>CAWHTW010000001.1:0-183467 GCA_963832345.1 uncultured Flavobacteriaceae bacterium
GTATAGGCTTTAGTCACCGTTATGGATTCCGTACCTATGTCGTCGGTTTCTTCTTCGTTTTCGTCTTCTTGCGCGAAGATTATCTGCGAAAATCCGAGCATCAGGATTAGAATCAGTTTTATGTTTTTTTGCATTTGATTGGTGTTCTGCTTAATTGTTTTTATTCCTTACTTCTAAATTTTCAAAGGCTCCTGGCTTTAGACCCTGCAACCGACAAGGGAGGCACGACCGAGAGGATTGCAGTATATCGCGCCAATGGCGTGGCGGAGGGATTGAGCTGCTAACTTGCTCGCGGTAGATGAAACGTATTTGCAGTCGCTCACGGTTACGTTTGCTTGTTTGCGTGTCAATCTCTCCGTTGGCTATTCCGTTACCCCTCTTGTTCTAGAGAGGGGAGCCTTAGCCTACCTTTTTTTCAGATCACAAATTTTATAACCTTTTTTTTCTAGATTCCATTATCTTTCGCCTTGGTTCTTGATTCCAGCAAACAAGCCACTGCCAATGACAACTGTTTACCTTTTACTGATTACCGAACACTGCCTGCTCTTTTCCTCAATTCCCATCCGTACGGATCGACGAGTTGCTCTGCGCCTCCTTCGATTTGATAATAGCCAGCTCCGCTTTGGCTTCTGAGACCAGCTCGGGATATTGGCTGAAATTGGTCGTTACGTTATCCAAAATATAGGTGGCTTGATAGGCATCGCCCAAGGCATAGAAGTTCTTGGCCATAATGACCAGCCCTTTGCCGCCCCATTCCTTATAACTGGAATAATCTTTTGCCAGTTTTTGTACGGAGGCATTTGACGCCTCGAAATCTTGCGCCTTGTTCTTGAAATAGGCATCGTAATACAAGGCTTCGGCCGCAGTGCCGCCGGTAGCGATCTTCAATACGTCATTATAGGCCGTTTCAGCCTTTGCCTCATCGCCGGTAGCGATCGCGGCGCGCGCAATCATTATTTGGGCGTCACTCTTGATACGATTGTCAATGGTCGGTGCGGCCAGTACCTTATCGGCATAGGCCAAGGTTTTTGCGTAATTTTTTTGCTCGTAGTAGCCCTTCATCAGATTGGACTGTGCAAAAACGCGGTTCTGCTGAATGTCCGCTTGATTCTCCAGGCGTTCAAGAAACGGTATGGCCGTCACGTAATTATCTTGTCCGATGTAGATTTCACAAACCCGGGTCAGGGACTGCTCCGCATATTCACCACCGGATTTATCCGCAACAAATTTGTAGTGCGGCAAAGCTTTCTCCTTTTGGTCTTTTCCAAAGTAGAGTTGCGCCAGGTTGAAATGTGACTTCACCGCATGGGCGCCGTTCGGGAATTGCTTGATGTAGTTTTCATAGCCCTTTATGGCCGCGTCATTTTTGCCCTCCATATTCTGTTTGTCGGCAGATTCGAAAGTCGCATTGTCGAGTTCTCGATCGGTGACTTCCACGAAATCGAGGTTCTCGACCCAAGCGGCGTACTCGTCGACCCGGCCTAAATCTACATAGATCAGTTTCGCCGTGGAAACGGCCTGAATCGCTTCCTGTGTATCGGGAAAGTCACGCACAACGGATTTAAATTCTCCCAATGCCTGCTCACTGCGGTTCGAATTGTAATGCACCAGCCCTTGACGCATCATGGCTTGCGGTACTAACGGACTGGTGCCATACTCGCGCCTCAAGTTATCATAGGTCTGAAGCCCCTGCTGCTCTTTTCCAGCAGAAATCAAGGTGTTCGCCAGTTCGAAAAGGGCATCGTCGCGCAAGCTGGAATTCGGGTAGGCCGATGCGAAAGTGCCTAGTTCGTCGATTTTGGTGTCGCGGCGGTCTACGAAACCGTAACTGATGGCCTTTTGAAAGGCGGCATAGGCCTTGTCGGTACCCGCTAGTGCCAAAGCCTTGTTATAGGTTTCAATGGCGGGCCAATACTGGCTCGTCACAAAATAACTGTCGCCCAGACGCAGGTAGGCGTCGTACATTTTCTGGGTGTCGTCAGTACCTGCCTTGGTAAAATTGTTAAAATAGGATACGGCGTTGTCGTAGTCCTTCAGCTTAAAATAGGTGTAGGCCAAGTTATAATCGAGTTCTTTATATTCATCGGTCGATGTTGCTTTCGGATTCTGTTGAAATTGGATGTAATCGACCAGGGCATCATCGAAACGGTTGAGAAGATATTCGGATTCCGCTTTCCAATAATTGGCGCGGGCTTTGAACAGTACATCTTCGGCACTGTCTAACGACTTTTTGAAATTGTTTGTCGCAGCGGCGTAATCTCCATCCATAAACAGTTCGATGCCTCGATAGTACGCTACTTTTTGATACGTGGCGGCGCTAGCATATTTTGGGTTCTTTTCCAAAAGTTCCATCGCACCCTCGAAATTTTTTGAAGTGATGTACGAATCAACTAACAATTCCTGCATCTCCTGCGTGTTTTTCCCATTAGGATATTTGGCCAAATAATCGGAAATCACTTGAGGGACTGGCTCATAGGGGTTACCAATATCATAGCTCAAACGCGCATAGTTCAGGTCGGCGTCCTTTTTTATTTCTGGTGAAAAATCCATTTGGGATGCATTCCTAAAGGCATTGAGGGCTTCCTGTTTTTTATCCAATTTCAAATAGCATTCTGCCAAGTGGTAATAGGCATTTTGGGAAACACTGTTCTTACCGTCGATGATTTTGTTGAACTGCTGCACGGCATTGGCATAATCGCCCTGCTTGTAAAAGGAATATCCCAATAGATAATAATCCGTATTGCTGAACTTTCCTTTTTTGCCCTTATACTCCTCGAGATAGGGAATGGCGTTTGCATACTGTTCCATATTAAAATAGCTCTCGCCGATGATTTTACTCAATTCGGACTTTTCTTTCCGGTCATTTTTGGCCATCTGCTTTTTGGCCAGGGCAATCGCTTCGTCGAACTTACCGAGCTTGAAGTTCATGTCCGCCTGATAGTAATCCATTTTTTCCTTGAGAATTTCAGGATCCTTTATCTCGTCGAAACGCTGGTTGGCCGTATCGTAATCATCCTGTTGATAAGCGATATAACCTTGGTAGTACTTAGATTGCGAACCGTATTTCTGGGAATTCTCGACCTTTTGCAAATAGCTTTCAGCTTCCTTTTGCTTCCCAGAGGAAAAAAGGGAATAGCCGTAATTAAAGTTGAACTTATCCATCTCCCCTCGCGAAAGTGACTTTTGGTCCACTTTATTGTACCATTTTAGGGCATAAGGATATTTTCCGGTCTCAAAATAATATTCCGCCACATCGACAAAGGCGG
The DNA here is from genome assembly GCA_963832345.1 of uncultured Flavobacteriaceae bacterium. Classification (GTDB taxonomy): domain Bacteria; phylum Bacteroidota; class Bacteroidia; order Flavobacteriales; family Flavobacteriaceae; genus Pricia. The sequence goes on from CAWHTW010000001.1 coordinate 3,267, forward strand.
AGTTGCGCTTCGTAGATGTCGGATAGTTTTCCACAAAACTTTCCATAAGACGATCCGCGCCCAATTGGTTTAGGCGTACGGCGGCATTCGCTTCGAAATAGGCACTATTGGCCTTGGTCTCGAGATTATCGGTATTCTGTTTCACCTTCGAAAAGATGGACTGTGCCGCCTGATACTGCTCATTGTTATAGAGTGCTAGGGCGTCTTGATATTCTTTCTGCTGGTGGGTGTAGATTTTGGTCTCTTGGGATACCCCTGTAACGACCATCCCTAGTAAAATAGGGAGAAATACGGTGATTTTTTTTAGCATAGTGTCCAAGTGATAAGTTAAGCCGAAGAATATGGATTCCCTTAATTAATTTTAATAACGGCGAATATTGCATCTAAGTATGTCGCCGTACGCTTTTCCCTTTGCACTCTACGCCATTCGCCACCATTTACTGTAAATTCTCGCAGAGGGTAAGGCGTTTAACGAATAGTGCAACGCTTTTAAAGCTGCAAAGGAAAAAAGATTATTACTTTTGAAAGAAAAATTATTGATAATTGATTATTAAATATGTCCGAAACCATTCTAGAACTCAAAGACGCCGCTATTTTCCAAAAGGAAAGTTTGGTATTGAACGAGGTCAACCTCGATATAAGAAAAGGGGAATTCGTATATCTGATCGGAAAAACGGGCAGCGGGAAGAGTAGTTTTATGAAGACACTTTATGGTGACTTGCCGCTACAGCAGGGCACAGGAAGTATTGTGGACTTCGACCTGTCTAAACTTCGAGAAAAAGATATTCCCTTTCTACGCCGTAAACTCGGTATCGTCTTTCAAGATTTTAAGCTACTCCCCGACAGGAACATTAACAACAATATGGCCTTCGTTTTGAAGGCTACGGGATGGAAGGATTCCCATAAAATAGGCCTTCAAATCGAAGATGTACTGGGCAAGGTAGGTATGAAGACCAAAGGCTTTAAATTTCCGCATGAACTGTCTGGCGGCGAGCAGCAGCGTATCGCCATCGCCCGCGCTTTGCTCAACGACCCTGAACTTATCTTGGCCGATGAGCCCACCGGAAATCTAGATCCCCAGACCAGCGTAGAGGTAATGAAAGTACTGCAGGAAATCCACAAATCGGGGCGGACCATTCTTATGGCGACCCATGATTATGCACTGATTCTAAAATATCCATCGAAAACCTTGAAATGCGATGGGAACAAGATTTTTGAGGTGGTGCAGCGGGCGGTTTGACGATATGCTCTTGATTTATTGGAGTCGGCGTGCTCTATGATCATAGCGTCCGTTTTCACATTGTGATAAACAACAACGATCGCTATTTTATAGCATTGGAAACACTTCTCGATCGAACAGCTAAATGCGCTGAGAATAATGTGCAAAGATCCAGAATCAAAATTAGTATGTTTAAAAATTACCTAAAATACGGTTCTTTATTACTTTTACAACGAAATTCAATTGCTGGGACAAACCTCCTTCAGGTACTTTTTATTCTAATAAACTCAAAAACGCTATGAAAAGAAAAACCTCAACAAAATGTAAAATACCTATTTGGCCCCTACTAATTTCTTTGATAGTCTGCGGTAGTTGGGTCTTCGGCCAAACCGAATATACGTTCACTGGTAATGTTATCGACGGTGGTGACAGCAATCCTATTCCCGGAGTTTCCGTTTTTCTGGAGAATACGTCTTTTGGTGGCGTTACCGATTTCGACGGCAACTATGTTTTCAAAGCGACCATGGAACCAGGGGAATACACCCTGGTGGCTAGATATCTTGGGTATTCTACGAAACGCCAGAAGGGTAACGCTGGTTCGGATACCGAGATAAATATAGATTTGGCGCTTACGGAAGATTTACTTAGTCTTGACGAGGTAGTGGTGACCGGTAGTACGGTAGGTGTCAATAAACGAACCTTGGGAAACGCCATATCATCGGTAAAATCCGAAGATTTGGTAAACAATGGTGCCACAGCGGTAGATCAGGCGATTTCGGGAAAGATAACGGGAGCGCTGGTACAGCAGAATTCCGGTGACCCTGCAGGCGGAATAAGCATCCGGCTTAGAGGACCAAGCACGGTTCTCGGAAGCTCTGACCCTCTTTACATCGTAGATGGAATCATCATCAGCAACTCTAGCAATCAGCTTGTCGATACCGGTGGAAACGCCCAGAATAGATTGGCCGACCTTAATCCCAACGACGTTGATCGCATCGAGATTATAAAGGGAGCGGCGGCAGCTGCCATCTATGGTTCTAGGGCTAGTAACGGCGTTGTTCAAATCTTCACCAAAAAAGGGAAATCGGGAGAACCAAGGTTTAGTTTTTCCACCAACGTCAGGGTCAATGAACTCAGAAAAAAAATTGATTACAATACAGCGCCCCTTTCCTGGGAAGATCCCTTTGATAGGGAGAATCTCACTACCGTTCCGGCCACCAGATATGACTTGCAAAACGAATTTTTTGGTTCGGGCTTCGGGGTCGAAAATTATTTATCGGTAAGTGGCGGTAGCGATAAAACCTCTTACTTTATTTCCGGTTCACATTTAGACAACGAAGGTATTATTAGGAATACCGATTTTCAAAGAATCGGCTTTAAGACCAACCTCACGCAGAAAGCCTTCGATTGGTTGACCATAAATGCAGGGTTGAACTATGTACGAAGTCAGAGCAACGAGGTGCCCAATGGGGGAATCAACGCTGCCTATGGGGCGATTACCGGTTTTAATTTTAGCGATAACTCCGTCAACCCCGCTCCCAACGAATCCGGGGTATATCCAGTAACCTCGTTGCTCGTGCCCAGAACGAATCCTTTAGAAGCGATAAATCGGTTCGATTTCGGCCAAAAAGTCAACCGCATCATTACAAGCGTGGCCCTAGATGCCAATATTACCGAGAATCTTTCGGCGAATTATACCTTGGGACTGGATTATTTTAATCAATCCGCCACGGCATTTATCCCAATAAATAACACCTCGCCGAACGCAAATGGTTTCGCCCGAAGATCAGATATCAACAACTTTCAATATAATAGCGACCTGAACCTTTCCTATAAGGCGGATATCAATAATAACATTTCTTCTACGACTACGGCTGGCGGATCATGGCAATATGAGGAATTTGACCGCATAGGAATCAATGCCGATGGACTTCCCCCAATCGTACAAACGGCGTCAAGCGGCAGTATTGTTGAACAGGGCGAAGGCCGTTCCCAAATATCCTACTGGGGCGCATTTATCCAACAATCCTTCAGTTTCAAGAACAAATTATATATCAACGGAGCGCTACGTAGTGATGGTGCCTCGACTTTTGGAGAAGACGAAAGAAGTCAATTGTACGCGAAAGCCAGTCTCTCGTATATCATATCCGAAGAGGATTTTTGGAAAGATACTTTTGGCGATTCATTTAGCACCTTTAAACTCAGGGGCTCTTGGGGACAAGCCGGAAACTTGACCGCCCTATCAGCCTTTCAACGTTTTACCGTTTTAGAGCCACTTTCCTTAAACGGTTCGCCAGGTTTGGTACCGGATACGGCACAAGGCGACCTGGGCATTGCCCCGGAAAGACAGGAAGAGCTTGAATTTGGCTTCGATGCCGGTTTTTTCAATAATAGGTTGGGCATCGAATTCACGTATTACAAGCAAGAAGTGACGGACCTTTTGCTACCGCGCGAACTTGCCCCTTCCACAGGATTTGGCACTAGAATAGAAAATGTCGGTAATTTGGAGAATACGGGATTGGAGCTTTTGCTAAAGGGATCGCCCGTCAAGACCAATGATTTTTCTTGGGACGTTACGGCCACCTACTCAAAAAACGAAAATATCGTGACAAGTGTGGCAGGCGGTGGACAATTTGCGCTGGCAGGTAGTTTCTCGACCAACTTTGTAATCGAGGACGAACCCTTGGGCGTATTCTACAGACAATTCTACGCCAGGGATGCCGACGGAAGTATTTCTTTAGATGAAAATGGATATCCGTTTACCGGAACGACCGAAGACGGCGCATCTTCAAAGGTAATTGGAGACCCCAACCCCGAATGGTTCGGATCATTGATCAACGAATTCACTTATAAGGATTTTTCGTTACGGTTTCAGCTCGATGCCGTGCAAGGTTTTGACATCTTCAACTGGAACCGAAGATTGCTCGATAATGTTATTTTTGGAGGCGGATCCAACGTGGGCGAAGAACTTTTGGGAAATAGGCCCAAAGGACTCGGCGGCGCGCAAGCCGGAATTTTCGAGGAATTTATCGAAGATGGGTCCTTCGTAAAATTAAGGGAATTATCGCTCAGCTACAATCTTAAACTACCGTTCGAAACTATCGATAATCTTAAAATAAGCCTTATCGGAAGAAATCTGATATCATGGGACGATTACAGCGGTTGGGATCCCGAAGTGAATACGGCAGGCCAGAGTAACGGGGTGCGTGGTTTCGATTTTGCGGCGGTGCCTATCCCAAGAACATATCAACTAGGTCTTAGTGTCAATTTTTAAATCATACGATTCATGAAACATATACATAGAACAAAGGTCAGCTTACTATTGGGCGTATTACTGCTGTCCATATCTTGCGAAACTGATTTTAACAACCCTAACGCAGCTACCTTTGAAGAAACATTTTCCTCTAGGGAAGGAATTTTGGCCGCAGCAGTCGGTATGCAGCAATTGTATTCGACCACAGGTATTCGTTGGATGGTCGAAACACCGGCAGTAACCACACGGGAGGCCGGTATCACCACTACCTTTCAAAACCTCATCGAACTTGAAGACGGTGGTGCAGCTTTGCCCGACTTCAACTCGAACATTCAAGGCCTTTGGTCTACTATGATCCGCATTATCAAAATAGCGGAGGATATTGAGGCGAACGCTACCAATATTGAGCTGGAACCGGGAACCGAAAGTGGTCTTCTGGCCCATGCCAAGCTGTTCAAGTCAATGGCCATTGGAAGTTTGGCCCAGCATTTCGAGCAGGTCATCGTGCAGACCAGTAATAATAATGACGCGGCCTTTGTTACCCGCCAAGAGGGATTTAATTTTGCACTTTCTGCATTAAACGAGGCGAAGTCCACAATTACGACTGTCCCGGTATCCGCCGAATTTACCAATTCGGTCACTTTGGGGAATATAGACCTTACGAATACTATAAACGCCTTTTTGGCGAGATACAATCTCTTCGCGGGAAATTATGATGCCGCGATCACCAATGCAAATAGCGTCGATCAATCATCTGTTTCAAATTTTGCCTATGATATACAAAACCTAAATCCTATTTGGGAAAGAGTCTTCTTGAACGATGTCTCGAATTTCAAGCCGAGGGACAATTTTGGCTTACCTCCTGAATTCATTTTTGAGGCTGAAGACGGGCGGTTGGACTTTTATCTGGTGCCGCTCGATGAAACCAATCAAAACGGTCTACCTATCGAAGATTTGGCAGGTTTTTTCGCCGTGAATACAGGTTCTATTCCCGTTTATATTCCAGATGAAATGAACCTTATCATCGCGGAGGCCAATCTAAGAAAGAGTTCGCCTGATATTGTCGCAGCCGAAAACGCGCTCAACGAAGTGCTGACTGACACCGATGATCTATTGGGAATCAATGCCGATGTAGCGCCCTATTCCGGACCGTCGACCGTCGATGCGCTTTTGAGTTCTATCTACAAGAACCGAAGAGCGGAACTTTTTTTAAGCGGACTCAGTCTAGAGGACAGCCGAAGGTTTGCAAGACCTGAACCGAGCGGTGCGGCCATGAATTTTGACGAAGAGAGAAACCGGAATTTTTACCCATATCCCGACCTCGAACGAAACAGTAATTCGAACACACCGGATAATCCAGATATATAATCAGGCCAACTACTTCAAAGGTATTTACACAGGTAAATCATTGTTCTTCCGCGTGTTTCATTGGTTGAAAGAGCGGCCCTAAATTGATTTTCGATATGGCTAATGAAATCATCAAATCTTGGGAAAAGAATGCCTCCGAATGGGTCAAAGTAATCGATGCACAACAAATAGCTTCAAGAAAATTTACCAACCCTGCCATAGTCCAAATTATCAAGGATAAACCGTCGAACAAAGTTTTGGATATAGGTTGTGGAGAGGGATGGTTGATACGGAGCATAACCGAAATGGGAAAACACGCGGTCGGTCTAGACGCTATCGGTCAACTATTGGAGAATGCTAGGCAAAAAGGACCTGAATCTTTTTATCAAATGAGTTATGAAGATATCATAGCAGGCCAGACGATTCCAGAAGCTCCCTATGATATCATTGTTTTTAATTTTTGTCTTTATCAAGATAAAGGGCTGACCGAATTGTTCGATACTACCAAAAAAGCACTTTGCAGAAATGGCAGCATCGTTGTCCAAACCTTGCATCCTTACTTTCTACTGAACAATGGCCTGACCTATAAAAGTCAAGTTATTACTGATTCATGGAAAGGTCTTCCTGGCAATTTTAAGAATGGGCACCATTGGTACGCACGAACATTTGAAGATTGGTTTTCCGTTTTCGCGGATTGCGACATGAAGGTCATTGATTTGCGAGAAATTATAGATGACCAAGGCAAACCTATCTCTCTTATAATTCAGGCGATTTAGAATTAGGAGCGCGAGTTACAACAATAAAAGAACTTCAGGAAATCCACTAAACTGGCAGTATTTTTTGCCCACCTAACTATTGGCTTCTACCTTAAAAATCCGTATCTTACCTATCGGCACTGATAATAGTGCAACACATCACAACATCTAATCCATCTAGCATGTACCCAATCGTAGTTCTCTGCATTCTTTTCGGATTGTTACTGCTATCCGGGATCCGTATCATTTTTGAATATAAAAGGGCGCTAAAGTTTCGGTTCGGAAAGTATATCAAAACCTTGCAGCCCGGTTTTAGATGGATTATTCCCTTTGTGGAAACGGTTCAGACCGTAGATATCCGAGTGATTACCATCAACATTGTATCACAAGAGGTAATGACGGAAGACAACGTGCCCTGCAGTATCGACGGGGTGGTATTCTTCAAAATTTTAGATCCGGAAAAAGCGGTGCTGGAAGTGGAGGAATTCAAATTTGCGATCACCCAATTGTCCCAAGCCGCACTTAGGGACGTGTGCGGAAAGGTAGAATTGGATACCATTTTAAGCAAACGCGAAGAAATGGGCAACAATATCAAGCAGATTGTTTTGGAGGAAACCTTGGTATGGGGCATCGATATCATAGATGTTAAGATAAAGGACATCCAATTGCCGGAAAACATGAAGCGGATGATGGCGAACCAAGCAGAGGCCGAACGTTCCCGAAGGGCAAGGATTATTTTGGCCCTTGCCGAAGAACAGGCCGCCGGGAAATTGCTGGAAGCGGGCAAACTTATCGACCAGTCCCCTTCCGCTATAAAATTAAGGCTCTACCAGACCTTGTCGAACATTGCCGCCGAAAAAAACTCTACCATTCTTTTCCCGTTCCCGGAAGAGGTATTGCCCAGAAATCCTAAGAAAGAGTAAAAGGAGTAAGAGTGATAGTTGATTTGATTCGGATTTTTCCTTTGACCAAACGACCTATTTGTTAGTCTTTGCCATTGCGGCATCGCCCTCTCCCAAAAGCTTTAAATATTCTTTATAGTTATAGTGCGCAATCTTCCTTCCCAATTCCAAACCTTCGATATTATCGGCCTGAATGTGGTAACCTCCCATAACTCGTGACATACCGGCCATTTCGGCTGCTTCGGTAAAGGTCGGAAATTCAAGAACTACCGGGTCTCCCAAGTTATCGGGTTCCGTTAGGGCACCGGGTACCAGTTTTACCTCGACGCCGAATGCCTCCTCGCCGGTAAACAGTTTCAACGCCTCCGCGCATCCGCCGCTGATGGTGCTATGGCCGGAAACATAACTTGGGAAAGGGGGACAGAGGAACGAATCTGGGGAATAGGGGCGCCATTCCTGCCCCTTCATTTGTACCATCCCTTTTTCGGGACCACCCCATGCTCTTATCACCTGATCTTGGTAGTATTCGTGCACGAGGGCGTAGGGGCGGGCAAAATCGTAATGCATTTTAGAATCCCAACAGGCTATAAAAGCATCCATGGCCACGGATTCCACCAAAAAGTACATTTTAACGTCCTCGTCCAGGGTGTGTTGATCCCGTTGCGAAACATCCTGAGCAAATTTAAGCCAATGTCCGGCCTGCTGTACGGATTTTGGCCCATCCCTCATAAATTCCACTAAAGCCTTGTTTTCAGGGGTAAGGTTGGCCTGTAGGTCGATAACCTCTTTGACTTCCTTTTCCAGTTGCTCCGAACCGATCATCGGGGGAGGGCCCGGCCGGAACTGATCCGCGCTTTTCAACAATAGGGGTTTAACTTCTTGCCAGTAGGGCGTTAGGCAACCGGGATCATAGCGATTACCATTCTTATCGATAAAATATTTGCCTTGCCATCTATTGATATCCACATTGTTTTCTATGTCGTTGACAGGCATATACCCGGAATAGTCAAAGTACGGCTCCCCATTCGATCCCGCTACTTCCCCGTACTGGTTGGCACCGTCGTTCTTTCTCATTTTGATGACCCTTTCGGCCGCCAAGTTACCTATGCCCTGTGGGGTTTTGGAATCTGTGGACGTATTATCGGGATCAAGTCCCAGTTGCACCATTTTGTTCCTGAACATTGTACTATCGGAATAGTAGTACTCGTTCAGGGCGCGGTAGGCAGCATAACTGATGGCAATTTCCTTGTTACTTAATGTTCTTTCGCTCTCAGGGCTCCGTTCCACATCCTTTAGATATAGCGGTTTGGCCTTTTCATCGAACCGCGTCCAAGCGTCGAACATGGAAGTAAAGATCAGTCCGAGATAGCGCGAGGTGATGGTCGGCCTGGGCTGGAATCTATCGGTATCGTTAGCAGTTCCTTCTAAAGCCAAATGGGCCCACTGGTAGGCCACATTTTCCTTTCCCCTCGGCTCTTGAGTTTCCACTTGCACAGGGATTTCTTTTGCGTTCAAACCGCTCGTAGACATAAGGGATAGCGCACCAAATATGGACAATAGAATAACTTTTAACCCCATTTCGTCTGTTTTTTACTATTCAATGATATACATTTATACCGTAGAAAAAAAATGTATTACATGAATTGGGGAAATGGATTGATGAACCCTTTATTTTATTGGATGAGCTTATGAACTGCCTTATCGTTGATGACGACCCCTTAATATGCAACCTGCTCGAGCATTTTTGCGGTAAAATCGACGAAGTGAGCAATATTGTCGTGGCGACCTCCGGTTTTGAGGCTTTAAGTTTTATCAATGGCACCCATTTTAATCTTGTTCTTCTAGACTTCGATCTACCTGATATTACGGGCAAGGATATTTTAAAAATCATCGATACCGCCACAGCCGTTATAATGGTTACTTCGCACAAAGATTTTGCCTCCGACGCCTATACGTATGACCAGATTGTTGATTATTTGGTCAAGCCAGTTGATTTTACCCGATTTTTCAAGGGATTTCAAAAGGCCCAAAGTTTTTTGGCCAAGCACCGGGAAAGGGAATCGAGACTTTTCATAAAGGAAGGTAAAAAGTTGGTGAAAATACAATTGGAGGAGGTAAAGTACTTTAAATCAGAGGCCAATTATATCGCCGTAATCTTAAAGGAACGGAAAATATTAACATTAATGACCTTGAAAGATCTGGTGCCCAAACTCCCTGATTTCTTTCAAAAGGTACATCGTTCGTATGTTGTTAACCTTAATAAAATAGACTCCATCGATAACAATGCCATCGAAATCGGGAAAGACCATATTCCGGTCAGCCAGCGGTATGAAAAAGACCTGCTCAAGAAGATCGATCTTTTGAATTGAGCCGTGCCTCGCAACGGATGCAACACAAGTAATAGGCGAAAATATTCGATATGTCGGATACATTTTCCTTTTTTAATGCCTTCACTTTTTGTGGCAGTACTTTCTGAAGGTCGGTCAATTGTAAGGTATTGATGTGGGCAATGAGCTTATGGAGTATACCGTCCCATTCTTTTTGGCTTTTTGTATTTTCTGCGTTTTTAATCCTATTCAGATACGTTTCGAACTCTTCCCGTAGCAATTGTAGTACCTTGGAAATCTTTGCCGAATCATTGTCGTAATTTGTATAAATAGTTGAAAAATCTGGGGCATTGAACTCATGGGCACCCAACAAGCGGTAAACAGTATCTTTCAAATCGTCTGTATTGAACGGTTTTTGAAAAAACCATGCACTGATTCGCCCCATGACTTCCGGTTCCAGGGCAGATACCAAAATGAGCGGACAGCTTACTTTTTTAGTCTCTATCCAATCCGTGAGTATAGGTTCAAGGCTTTTATTTTCCAACATTAGGTCGCTTATAATCAAGTCCGGCGAATGGGTATTGGTACGTTGCGATGCCTTTTCCACACTGTCCGTTTGATACAACAAAATGTGTCCGTCATCGAAAATATGGCGCATTAGTTCAATTGTTGAAAGGTCGTCTTCGATATACAGAACCTGGTATTGGCCCCCTAACCGTGGCAGGATATTGGTTTTGGTAGCAGTATCGATTTGCGCTTTTGGTGATTCGGACACCCTTACGGGAATCATAACATTGAATTCGGAGCCCGAGCCCTTCTTGGACACTGCTCTTAAGGTGCCCCCGAACAATTCGGTCAATTGTCGCACGATGGATAGCCCAAGCCCATAGCCACCATATCTTCCGGTCAAATCTTCCTTTTCCCTAAAAAAGCGTTCGTTTATCTTATTCAAATTTTCCGGCAGGATGCCGATACCGGTATCGGTTACTTGTACATACAGCACTTCAGTCTTGCCCGAAACAATCTTTGCCGAAAGGCCGACTTTTCCTATTGGGGTGTATTTCAAAGCGTTAACGACAAGATTGGTAACTATTTGTGACAGTCGTAACGGATCAGTTAGAAAATCGTTCGTTTCAAGTTTTTTATCAAGATCCAAATAGAAATCCAATCCCTTTTGCAGGGCTTCGTATTCATAACTGGAGTGAATGTCTTTCAGAAGCTCGGCTATGTTCGTAGGCTTTGGGGAAATTCGCAATTTTCCTTCCACCAGCTTTTGATGGTCCAGCACATCGTACATTAGGCCTGCCAAGTTGTTCGCGCTCTTTTCGAGGGAGTCGATAATAGGAAGTTGCTCTACCCTGGGCGACCGTTTGTGCAGCAGTTGGGTCAGCCCCAAAATGGTGTTCAAGGGCGTACGCATTTCATGGCTCATGTTCTGCAAAAATTCATCCCGTTGTTTTTTTGCGTGCTGTTCCTTTCTCAGCGCGGTATTCAAATCTTGTACGTTCCGGTCGATCTTGAGCTTCATTTTGGTAAAGGTCTCTGCCAAGACCCCAATTTCGTCTTTTCGATCGGTCGGCAGTTCCATATCATCCGTGATCCCTTTGTCGTAGTTGGCAATGGCTTTCGTCACCTGATTGATCTTCCTTGAGAAAAAGCGGGCAAACAGCAAGGAAATCAATATAGAAATCGCGCAGACCCACAATAAAATTTTTATGCTTTCCGATCGAACGGCACGGGCACTTTGTAAAAGCACGTTCTGCTCGATCGATGAAATCAGGTAGACTTTTCGCTTCCCCTGAAAATAGGACAGTTCTTTGCTATTGCTCAGATAGGTATTATCATTGGCGTCTTTCAGTTCCCTAAAGTGATTTTTTTGTAAGATGACGGTATCGCGGGCTATCCTGAAATCCTTAAAATAATTATAGCCATTTTCGGTCTGCAGACCAAATTGTTTTTGTGCTTCGGGAGCATACAGATATTGGCCTTCCGAGTCTATAAGATAGAGCCTTGATTTTCTTCCCGATATTTGTTCAAGGGTATGGTACAGTCCACCAAGATCAATATTGATGACCAAGATTCCCTTCATATTGCCCTCGGAATTGAAAATCGGGCTTGCCGCCCGTACCGTCGGTGTCGGAGGATTACTGATAACGCCGAATTCCTCGTTCAGATTTATCTTTGAGAAATAAAACTCGCCCTCGCTTAAGGTTATGGTTTCCTGAAAATAGTCTAGGTCACCTTTTTGCTGCAACGTATCGGGTACAAATATTTCCCCATTGTTTTTATCGAAGCGGACGACTTCCGTACCATAGTTTTCGATGCCTATCAAACGTATCTGAAAGTAGGCCGTTTTGTTTTCGAGCGTAATTCGGAATAATCGCTCTAGGTCGTCTAACGTTTTCGCCGTAGGATTGTTCACATAATTTTGAAGGGTCGGGCTCGCGGAGATAACGGCGATATCTTTGGACACTTCGTTCAACAGGGCAAAAAAAGACTGCTCCGCCAGTTCCGAAGTATGCGTGATGCGCTCCTGAGAATAGGCTACAATGACCCCCGATGCTTTTCTGAACACCAGATATCCCGTTAAAAGGATACACAAAACAAGCAATCCCGTAAAGAAAAGCGCAAAACGGGTTACTATGGAATATCGAAATTTCATTGGGCGGGAGCAATGGATTTTGAACAGCCAAAGTATGTTTTATTTAGATGGGAAGCAAAAAGAAGCCATGGACCGTGGTACCCCCACGTCCATAAAAAGTCGCTCGATTTAGCGAGCGGATAAATTGCAGATTTCCCGTTCCGCGGCCAATAGGAGTTGTTCCAACGGTTCCTTCTTTTCGTTGACCCCCATGTTCCCAAGATCGTACCTCGTACGCTCAATGAGCCTCTGGCAATAGGCTGTTCGGACATCCATCGCCAAGCAAGAAATAGTTTCCTTGTAGAGCCGATCCAATTCTGAAAGACAAACGGTACGGGGTTTTTGTTTTAGGTAGTCGGTTAATTTCTCGAACATGTTCTTAGGTGTTGGTAGCCCAAAAATTCTTGTTGAACTTTCAGGTTTTTGATGTTATTAGAATGCCACAAAAATTGAGCCATGTAGTTGTTATGCCTATGGAAACCATTCCAGTTGGTATCGTACCCTGAAGCTATTTCACTAATCTGATATTGAGATTTCGACCAAAAAGATGAAAAAAAATTTTATCCATCAAATACTACCTTTCGTCAACCTATCTACACCGTTCATGTAATAATTGGCTTTTACATGGGGAAAATGCATAGTATTGAATTCGAAAACCGAAACAACTACATGGAACCGATCAAAAAAAACCATTTTTTAATCACCTTATTGTTCATCACATTCACTACAGGTAATTCTTATGCACAAGGCCTCCTAGATGGTTTTATGCGTGGAAAGGGGCAACTAGTTACCGCTCTGAGTTATAGCCATGAATCTTACGAAACCTATTTTGTGGGTGTAAATAAGACCCAAAACGGAAATTTGGGATCAATAAAGACCAATTCCGTCAATTTCTTCGCTGCGGGCGGGCTTACCGACTATTTGGATGTTGTCGTTTCGTTGCCCTATATTGAAACACATGCCACTCAAGGTTTCTGGTCAGACCAAAAAGACTTTCAGGATATCAGCCTTTTTCTAAAGGGAAGGTTTTTCGAAAGGGATTTTTCAGAAAAGGGCAGGCTTTCGCTGATTGGTGCGATCGGGGTAGTTACGCCGTTATCTGATTATATTGCCGATGCCCCGGTTTCTATCGGTAGCCAGTCTACGCAATTGGAAGGGCGTTTTATTGCCCAATACCGAACGACGCTTGGAATTTTTGTCGCCGGTCAATTGGGGTATAGCAAACGGGGCAATGTAAATATTGATCGGGAATTGGAGGTAAGTGTTCCAGACGCCTGGGACTACATCGTAAGGGCAGGCGGCAGTTATAAGAAGCTGTATGCAGATGCTTGGTTCCAACATCAAAATTCTCGTAATGGAACCACTATTGGCCCTGGGGTACCGTTCCCTAGCAACGAGATCGACTTTAGCCGGGTAGGATTCACATTGTACCACCCAATCCCGAAAATGGAAAACTTCGGCGTGTCACTTTCCACCGGTTTTACCCTTTCGGGAAAGAACATCGGAAAATCCGACCGAATTACGGCCTCTTTGGTCTATAACTTTTCCGTTTACAATCCACAACCTTAAAAATTAGTATTGATGAAATTCAATTATACGAGTATCCTTACCATAAGTTGCGTTGCCTTCTCCATTATTTCCTGTGAAGAGGATATTCCGGAAATGGCCGAACTCCCCGTTCCAAATTCCGTTTCTTTGGATGTCGATGCAGGCGATTGGGAAAACGTCATGAAAATGGATTACCTGACCGGAATTTCCCTTCCGGCGCCGGCCGCTGTAGATTCCGATACGTACAAGGCAGAGTTGGAAGAATTGGTCGCCATTACGGAAAAAAGGACTTCCGAACAAGAAAGGAAAGTGCGCTATTGGGCCGCAGGTGGTGTGCTTCGCTGGAACAAAATCTTGCGGGAATTGGTCGCCAAGTACAACGTAGCCCCGCCGCCGGGGTCAGCAATCGACCCGAAGAAACCGGTCGCCAACCCACCGTTTGCGTCCAGAGCCTATGCCATGCTAAGCGTAGCACAGCACGATGCCCTTATCGCAACTTGGAAGCTCAAGTATACTATCGAACGTCCAGCTCCCAGCATAACGGACAATCGTATTGATCCCCAATTCCCAAATTCAGAACTTCCGTCCTATCCTTCGGAACAGGCGGTCATTGCGGGTACTTCCCTTAAGATCCTAAAGACTTTGTTCCCTCTGGAAACCGATTTCCTAAACAGTTTGGCGGAGGAGCAGGTCAATACCGTCCGATGGGGTGGAGCGGGTACCGAGAGTGATATTGCGGACGGTTTGCAATTGGGCGATTTCGTAGCCTCCAAAATTGTGGAACGCGCCAGTACGGACAGGATGAGCAAGGCCGCCGACCCCGATGAGACCTATATCAACTTTTTTAAGATAGACCCGACTACGGTTCCAGTGGCCTGGATTAGTATCGCAAGCCCGAAAGTCTACCCCCTTCTGCCCATGTTCGGAACCGTCAAGACCTGGCACGATTCGACGGCCGTATTCTCGGCCTTGCCACCACCACCCCCCAGTGTAGGTTCCGATGCTTTCAACGCCGATATCGCCTATGTGAAAAGTATTTCGGAAGATAGGTCTCGGGAACAATGGCGTATATCCGATTTTTGGGCCGATGGTGGCGGCACGTATACCCCGCCCGGGCATTGGAACGAGATTGCGGAAGAACTATTGGTCAAGGCGCAGTGGAGCGAAGTAAGGACGGCAAGGACTTTTTCGTTGATGAACCGTGCGGTAATGGACAGTGGTATACTCTGTTGGTACGCCAAATATAAATACTATTTTGCTCGACCTTCACAAATCGATCCCGATATCAAAACGGGAACGGGCATTCCCAACTTTCCTTCCTACACCTCAGGCCATTCGTCTTTCTCTTCAACGGCTGGAACGGTTTTGGGCTATCTCTTTCCCGATCAAAGGGAAGAACTCGAACGCCAATTCATAGAGGCGGGCGATTCTAGGGTCTATGGCGGTATCCATTACGAATTCGATAATCTAGAGGGAAGAAATTCCGGGGTGGCCGTTGGTGAAATTGCGATTTCCGAAGCCCGAAACGATGGCGCGGATGATTAATACCAAAATGTATACAACGGTAGGGTTGCTGTTGAAAAAAATCCACCTACCGTCGCCATTTTCTCAACTTGGGGACATTGTCGGGGCCAGACTTTGGGTGGCTTTCATAGTACCTTTAGGACTGTATTTTCCCGCAAGAACATGATAAGTAAGTACTCCTTGAACCTTGTTCTTGTTCTCTGGTCTTAAAAGGGTTTCTACGGTGCCCTTTGGAAGCCTGTCGAATGTTGTATTGGTAAGAGCGACCACGTTAAAAGGCCCTTCAACTTAAGAGGTTTCCACTAGACTCGCGGCCTTCATGTTGGCGACCAACTGGATATGGTCTTTTTTCACTTCGCTAAATATTCTAACGAAAGCCCCAACGAGAAGGTGCCCCCATCGTAAATATTCCTCCGCGACACCAAAAAACCGGCGTAATCGGTGTGGCCAGCGACCAACCTAAGGTGCACACCCAATTTATAGATAGCATTAAGTCCAAAGGAAGGAAGGTAGTGCCCTCCCCATATAAGAACGAAGCGCCTTGATTTTCTTCCCCGGATGATAATTTCTCCTGAAGGCTAAGCTTTCCGATGAAAAAGCTTTTCGAAAAACAGATGGCCTACTGTCCACGCCTGCCTTTACCAGGTTACTGAACGACTCGGTTCTAAAATTGATTCCTGTATATAGGCTACCAAAGTCTTTCCATTGGGAAAGGAATTTGAGGCGGCCCGGGTGGTCCAAATGTTGTGCTCCCCGTCGGAAGTCGGTAGGTTGATCTCATCAAAAGTGCCTAACGCATTGGCTTCATTTGACTTGCCAAGTGGTTACGGTCATCGTTAGGGAATTCGAAGTCGGCCTTCAGGGCAATGGGCCATTTCTTGAAATACCTATATTTGTCCCCTATTTTTATACTGCCAATGCCGCCGACTGTCTCGGTAGTACTAAAACTGTGCAACATGATGTCCGGGACATCGAGAATGCCCCTAAACCGTTCCGTAATACCATACGCGCCGTATAGCATCAACGCGTCGCTATTGAAAGTACTGCCCGATTCGGATAGGCTGCCTGCTTAGTATAGTAATTGCTCGAGGAAAAATGGGATACCGCGGCCTACGCATAGAAGCCCTTCACCGTTCGGGTCCATCCGCTTTGCGCGTGTAATCGGGCAGGCCATCGGCAAAAGGAAGAATGACACCAACTATTATTAGAAGCTGGGCCGAACAGCAGCCTATGCTCTTATTTTTTGAATTATTATTGTATAGCTTTGAGTATCCCGCTCACATTCCCTTATTTCCTATGCCTATGATTATCAAAAACCGCGTTTACAAAGCCGACAAAGAGGTCAATCCGCTGATTGGGGTTTTGCTGTTTTTGATATCCATAGCCTTATTGGCAATTACGGCTCCACTAGGATTTATCTATGGATTTTTCCACGGCCTTCTTACCAAAGGAATCAAGGGCATTGGTGAATATCTGCTTAAAATCGCCATTTCGGTAGATCAATTGGGCAATGTGATGATGCAGCACCTGTTGAACACGCTTTGGGTCAAAAAAGGACGCTATTATTTCGGAAACCGTGACGAAACCATTTCAAGCGCCCTCGGGCGGAACAAAAAACTGGGCACGTTAACCGGTTTTGGCAACCGGATCGATAAGCTTCTTGACCTTATTGACCCCAACCATTCGTTGAACTCCATCGATTATTATATAGAACCCTCTGATCAGATCATCGACAAATTGGCCTGGGTTCATATCGTGAACGGTCGTATACTGATGACCCGCACAGAGGGCCGGGAAAAGTATTATATTCCGGGTGGTAAACGAGAGCCTGGCGAAAGTGATGCAAAGGCACTATTTCGGAACATCAAGGAGGAACTGAGCGTAGCTATCGAAGTGAAATCCCTTTTCTTTATAGGTATTTTCGAGGCACAGGCAGACGGCCATAAACCCGGAGTTTTAGTTCGGATGACCTGCTACACGGCATCCTACAAAGGCGAACTTCTACCTAAGTCCGAAATCGTGGAAATGGTTTGGTTGAACTACAAGGATAAGCACATGGTCTCGGAAGTCGATATGCTGATTTTTGATTTTTTCAAGGAAAAAGGGCAATTGAAGTAAAAAATCCAAGCACCAAATTCCAAATTTCATGGAACCGAGACCAAAAATAATAAGAATTTCTGCGTATCCTGCAACTGTAGGCGCACAGGGATGTGCCAACAATGTGCATCTCTTGTCACAAGCCTTACACATTCAGTAGTTGCACGAAATTTCCAAAGAGTTAACTAGATTCACAGAGAAAAAAATACGAAATATGCTAAAACTTTTTCGCTTTATATGGCTGTTTTTGATAGTGGTGGGATGCAAGGAAGAAAATACACCATCAAAAAAGAACGTCCGCCCCAACATCCTTTTTATTGCCGTTGACGACCTTCGCAACGAATTGGGCGCCTATGGCAGCATCGCCAAATCGCCGAATATGGACGCTTTGGCGGAAGAGGGCATCCTTTTTACCCATCACTATGTTCAGGTGCCTACTTGCGGGGCTTCAAGGCACGCGCTACTAACCGGATACCGGCCTTCCGAACCCATCCATTTATCAAATAATGCTATTGTGGAAGAACTTTCGGGAAACGGCCGAAGACTCCATTCCAGAAACTTTCATCCACCGATTCAAACAAGCGGGATACCATACACTAGGCATCGGAAAAATAAGCCATTCCGCAGATGGCTATGTCTACGGCTATGAGGAAACGGTATCCCAAAAAAGGGAATTGCCACATAGCTGGAGCGAACTGCTTTTCGATGCCGGAAAATGGGACACCGGTTGGAACGCTTTCTTTGGTTATGCCGACGGAGCGAACCGCCAGAGCCTTAACAAACAGGTCAAGCCCTATGAAGCCGGGGAGGTCGAAGATGATGGCTATCCAGATGGACTGACCGCCAATCTCGCTGTGTCCAAATTAAAAGAACTTCAGAACAAGGAAAAACCTTTTTTCATGGGCGTCGGATTCTTTAAGCCCCATCTGCCCTTCAACGCACCGAAAAAATACTGGGATCTGTATAATCGGGAGGAAATTCCGGTATCCGACCATCCGGGAATACCAGAAAACATCAATTTGGCTAGCCTGCAAGAAAGCGGGGAATTCAATTCATACGAACTTGGTGACGAAAGAGCCGGTTTGGAAGCATCGGTTTCCGACGCCTATGCCAAAAAATTACGGCACGGATATCTGGCTTCCATCAGCTATATCGACGCCCAGATCGGGAAACTGCTGCGGGAACTCAAGAGATTGGAACTGGATGAAAACACCATCGTCGTCATCTGGGGCGATCACGGTTGGCATCTAGGGGATCAACGGGTCTGGGGCAAACATACCCTTTTCGAAAACGCGCTGAAAAGTACTTTAATCATCAAAACGCCCTTCGCCGAATATCGGAATAAAAAAGTAGACGCCATCGTAGAAAGTGTGGACCTCTACCCTACTCTTTTGGCGTTATGCGATATTACCTTGAACCATAAAATCGATGGTGAAAGTTTAGTGCCCCTAATGATATCGAACGAATCAAAAGGTCAAGGAAAAGCCTATGGGTATTTCAAACAGGGTATCACGCTTCGTACGCCCGAGTACCGATTGACGAAATATTTTAGGGAAGAAAAGCCTATAGTCGAACTTTATGACCATTCCCAGGATGATTCGGAGGATAAGAACATTGCGGGTGAACGGCCAGAAATTGTGGAGAAGTTGATGCCGGTTTTGGAAGATGGGGATACGGGCCTATATTCCGGTAAAAAGGATAAATAACACGAGACCATCAAAAGCTCCTCCCTTTATTTTAAAGGGAGGTGGCAGCACTGCTGGCGGGCGGATTCCGTAAACTAGCTCACGTGCACCTGCTACAACGGCATTTGATAGAAGTCTTGGATGATGGGATACGCTTATGGGATGTGAGAAAACGTTAGGTGGTTTGCGCGTCAAATTTCCCACAACCATAAAAAGTTTTCGTAAATTTCCGTCTTAATATTTTAACTCAGATAAATGGAAGTTCTAGGTATTGACGTCGGCGGATCCGGCATGAAAGGCGGTATGGTAAACACTAAAACCGGTGAGATGATTTCAGATCGATTTCGTATTCCGACGCCCGAATCAAGGAAACCCGAAGAAATGGCGGAAGTCATTGCCGAAATTGTCAAACACTTTGACTACAAGGGCAAGGTAGGTTGCGGATTTCCGACCGTTATTAAAAAAGGGGTCTGTAAATCCTCCGGAAATCTCGATGCGAGCTGGTTGGGCGTTAATATCGAAGAACTGTTCGAAGAAAAAACGGGACTCGATTTCACGGTCGTCAACGACGCCGACATCGCCGGTTATGCCTCCATGGAATACGGGGTCGGAAAAGGAGTTGAGGGTTTGGTCGTTATGATTACCATTGGTACCGGGTTGGGTAGCGGGGCTTTCTACGACGGAAAATTGATTCCCAATTTCGAATTGGGACAAATCCCCTATAAAAAATACAAAAAAATAGAATTGTGGGCAGCTGCTTCCGCAAAGGAGCGTGAAGAATTGTCCTATAAGAAATGGGGCAAACGGTTCAACAAATTCCTGAAATATGTGGACCTGATTATAGCGCCTGACCTTATTCTTCTAGGGGGTGGCACTTCAAAGGATTTTGACGAATTCAAAAAATACATTAAAATCGATACGCCGGTGATTCCTGCCGAGCTTCAAAATCATGCCGGAATTATAGGTGCAGCGGCTGCCGCTGTCCATACACTTCCCGAGCACTGAATGTGCGACCTGCAAAGTTTTGGGTTTCACCCTGCAGGTCAGTCATCCATTTAGGCAATCTTATTCCGCTTCCTGTCAACCTCGGTCAAGTAAATCTTACGAAGTCGTAAATGTTTCGGCGTCACCTCGACATATTCATCCTTTTGGATATATTCCAGCGCCTCTTCCAAAGAAAATTTGATAGCGGGAACGATTTTTGCCTTATCATCTGCTCCCGAAGAACGTACGTTAGACAGTTTTTTAGTTTTCGTGATATTGATGGTCATATCGTCGCCACGGGAATTCTCACCGATGACCTGTCCCTCGTAGATATCCTCGCCCGGATCGACAAAAAACTTACCGCGATCCTGTAGCTTGTCAATGGAATAGGGAATCGCTTTTCCTTTTTCCATAGAGACCAATGAACCGTTCTGACGCTGCGGAATATCGCCTTTCATCGGTTGGTACTCCAAAAAACGGTGGGCCATGATAGCTTCACCTGCGGTTGCGGTCAATAATTGGTTACGAAGGCCGATAATGCCTCGAGATGGAATCAAAAATTCACAGACCATACGTTCGCCCTTGGCTTCCATACTGGTCATTTCACCTTTGCGGATAGATACCATTTCTACGGCCTTCCCTGAAACCGTTTCCGGCAAGTCGATGGTCAAAGCTTCAATAGGTTCGCATTTGACCCCGTCGATTTCTTTGATGATAACCTGTGGCTGACCGATTTGCATCTCATAGCCTTCGCGACGCATGGTCTCGATCAAGACGGATAAGTGCAACACGCCCCGGCCGAACACCAAAAATTTATCGGCACTATCGGTTGGGTTGACCCTTAGGGCCAAGTTTTTTTCAAGTTCACGCTCCAACCGCTCCTTAATGTGGCGGGACGTAACGAATTTACCGTCCTGTCCAAAAAACGGACTATCGTTAATCGTAAACAACATACTCATCGTAGGTTCGTCGATAGCGATGGTCTTTAAACCTTCAGGATTCTCTAGGTCGGCGATGGTATCGCCAATATCGAAACCTTCAAGACCAACAATGGCACAGATATCGCCTGTGACTACTTCCTGTACTTTTTTACGGCCCAATCCCTCGAAGGTGAACAATTCCTTGATTTTTGACTTAACGATGCTACCGTTGCGCTTGACCAAAGAAATCTGCTGACCTTCCTTTAAGCTACCGCGTTGCAATCTTCCGATCGCGATTCGGCCGGTAAAGGATGAGAAATCCAAAGACGTAATCAACATTTGGGTGTTGCCTTCTTCCGGTTCGAAAGTAGGAATATGTTCGATGACCATATCCAACAAAGGTTCGATACTGTCGGTCTCGTTTTTCCAGTCGTCGCTCATCCAATTATTTTTGGCGGAACCATAGACTACCGGAAAATCCAATTGCCACTCCTCAGCACCCAGCTCGAACATCAGATCGAAAACTTTTTCATGCACCTCTTCGGGCGTACAGTTTTCCTTGTCTACTTTGTTGATGACCACACAGGGCTTCAATCCCAGATCAATTGCCTTTTGAAGCACAAACCGCGTCTGCGGCATCGGGCCTTCAAAGGCATCTACCAAAAGCAGCACACCATCGGCCATGTTCAAAACACGCTCGACCTCACCACCGAAATCGGCGTGACCAGGGGTGTCAATGATATTGATTTTCGTATCCTTATAGACGACGGATACGTTTTTGGACGTAATGGTTATACCGCGCTCGCGTTCAAGATCATTATTGTCTAGAATTAAATCGCCTGTATTTTCGTTGTCACGAAAAAGATGGCAGTGGTACATAATCTTATCGACCAAGGTAGTTTTACCGTGGTCTACGTGGGCAATAATGGCGATGTTCTTTGTTGTTGACATTTGTCTTTTAAATTAAATTTTGCCTTTTAACTACCATGAAATAGGTCTTTGTTTCGGGCGCGCAAAGATACCGCTAATTTTGCTTTATTCGACCAAAGCCGAAAAATTTTTATTTTACTGATTTTTAAGGGATTATTTTATTTGCGTTTGCTCATTACCCATCCCAACTTTATATCGATGAACAGGGCAGCGTCCGCGTCAAATTCATCAATTATTAGGCCAGGCCCAAAAGAAATGTTCCAATAAAAACTTTTGGGTCGTGTACGTTGAATACCGTAAACAATGCCGACATTATTGAAAAACGAACTTGTAAATTCAAAATCTCCAATAAGGGCATCCCCCAAATAAAATTGATTGACCGCCCCGACATAATTCCCACTATTCCCGGCAATATTCTTACCTTTTGATAGTCTCCTATTAAAATTGACGTAATACCTAAATTCCGCTTGAAGACCTGGCAGGATACCGAATCGTACGTCCCCAAAAAAGTCTTCGTCAGCGGCTGGCAGAAGAAATGCATCAAAATTTAAGGTGGCATTATTAGCGATTCCCAATTCGTAGGAAGCCCCGGGAAGAAGGGCATTAAGCTTGAAAAGTCCCTTCTCGACGTTTTGGGCGGATTGGGCATTAATACTAAAAAACGCACTGACGAAAAGTGCGCAAAGCATCCTTTTCTTCATAAAGTTTGTTGGTTTATTGATTCCGGATTTATTAACAAATCCTGTACCAATAACGCATACCCAACCTATTTATTGGAAGGTCGGCTTCCGTGATTTTCGCTTGGTGGCCACCCATCCAAAGTTAAAACTGAAAAGCGGTCCGTAACCTGAGGGTATCCCATCACCCTGATAGTAACCAGCGCCTAATTCCACATTAAAATTGAAGCCTTTCGGATAGGTTCTTTGGATGCCGTACACCATCCCGTAAAAACCCAAATTGAAATCACTCGGTCCCTCGATATTGGTAGCAATCCGAAGTTGGGAAAAGAAAATAGCCTGTGCAGCGGCTATATAATTGCCGGAATTACCAGAGACATTCTTGCCCATATTGATTCGCCGGCTAAAATTGTGGTAGTAGCGGTAGCGGTTGTTCATGGCCAAGCCATAGGCGTAGCCTTCTTGATAGGTGGCAAGACCTAGCCCCAAACTGGTCGATACACTTTGGTTTTTGAAGATGCCCAATTCGTAGCTCAATCCGGGGGAGAGCAGATCGAACCTTAACTGATGGCGTTCCAAATGGATGAGATCGAAGGTATTTGTTCGTTGCTCCGCTTGTGCGAATGTTATCGAGTGGACAGCCATGAGGAAAAAAAAAATCGGAAAAAGGGATATCTTTTTCATTTTGGAAGGTTTAACGCGTTCCGAAACTAAATACTAAATCACAGTTTTCCAGTATATTTGATGAAAATTTAAGATATGGACCTATCGCTCATCCCCAAGCTCAAAAACGCCGACAGCAACAACTTTTTTCTTCTTTCCGGACCCTGTGCCATCGAAGGTGAGGGTATGGCTCTTCGCATTGCAGAACATCTCGTCAAAGTAACGGACGCATTGAAAATACCCTATGTTTTTAAGGGAAGTTTTAAAAAGGCCAATCGCAGCCGTGTGGATTCCTTTATGGGCATCGGTGATGAAAAGGCCTTAAAGATTCTTCGAAAAGTTTCCGAAACATTTGACGTGCCTACCCTAACGGATATCCATGAAACTTCCGATGCCGCCATGGCCGCTGAATATGTGGATGTTCTTCAGATTCCCGCTTTTTTGGTACGTCAGACGGACCTTGTGGTAGCCGCAGCGGAAACGGGAAAGGTGGTCAACCTCAAAAAGGGACAGTTTATGAGTCCCGAAAGCATGAAGCACGCCGTGACCAAAGTCACCGATTCCGGCAACGAACAGGTGTGCATCACCGACCGCGGCACCATGTTCGGATACCAGGATATGATTGTGGATTTCAGGGGCATCCCCACTATGAAACAATTTGCGCCGGTGGTCTTGGATGTCACCCATTCGCTACAGCAGCCCAATCAATCTTCCGGAGTCACGGGTGGCCGTCCCGAACTTATCAATACCATGGCAAGGGCGGGTATCGCAGCTGGGGTGGACGGTATTTTTATGGAAACCCACTTCGACCCCGCCAACGCCAAGAGCGATGGTGCCAATATGCTTCATTTAGACCATTTGGAAAGACTGTTGACGAATTTGACAGCGCTGCGACATGCCGTTAACGAACTGATTTGACAGGTTTATCACGTTTCTGACCACATCCCTTTTATGCACTCATAACTTCCAAAGTTTAAGACCCTTCTACCGGCAATACCCTTTTTTTCAGTATTTTGGATGTTGACCAAAAACCATACAAAAATGAATGCCCGTTTAGCCAGCCTTTTGCTTCTTTTACCTCTTTTAATAGTTTCCTGTTCGGATAAACCATCCAAAGAAAAAAAGAAAAAACGCCCGAACATCGTCTTTATCATGAGCGACGACCATGCCTATCAGGCCATTAGTGCGTACAGCGATAAGCTGATCCAAACCCCCCATATCGACCGAATCGCCAATGAAGGGATGCTGTTCACCAATGCCAGTGTTACCAATTCCATCTGTGCGCCGTCACGCGCGGTCATTCTTACTGGAAAGCACAGCCATATCAACGGAAAAATCGATAACATGACCCCCTTTGACACCACCAACGTTACTTTTCCGCAGCTACTGCAAAAGGCGGGTTATCAAACGGCCATGTTCGGCAAGCTGCATTTTGGTAATAATCCCAAGGGATTCGATGAATTCAAGATATTGCCGGGACAAGGTGATTATTACAATCCCAAATTCATTACCCAAAAAGGGGATACCATTATCGAGGGGTACGTTACGGATATAACCACGGACCTTACTTTAGACTGGATGAAAAAACGGAGGGACACTACCAAACCCTTCTTACTGATGTACTTGCACAAGGCCCCGCACCGCACTTGGATGCCCGCCGAAAGACATTACAAGCATTTCACCCAACAGTCTTATCCCCTTCCCGAAACCTTGTTCGACGATTATGAGACCCGAGGTACAGCGGCCAAAACTGCCGAGATGGGTATTTTTGAGGATATGCTCTTTCAATACGATCTCAAAATCCCGGAAGATGTCCTAAAAACCATGGATATCAAAGAACGTTTGGGCGCAGGCGGGGTGAATCAGCTGAATCCGGCCCAAAAGGCAAAATGGGATTCGGTATACCGCCCCATAGCCGAAAATTTTATGGAGATCTACAAGCAGCTGAACGATTCTTCGCTAACGGTCTGGAAGTATCAACGGTATATGCAGGATTACCTCGGAACTATCGCCGCTGTGGACGAGAATGTTGGAAGGGTTTTGGACTATCTCGATGAAGAGGGATTGACCGAAAACACACTGGTCATCTATACTTCTGACCAAGGATTCTATCTCGGCGAGCACGGGTGGTTCGACAAACGTTTTATGTACGACGAATCTTTTAAAACCCCACTGCTAATTCGATGGCCAAACGTGATAACACCGAAGACTACCGAGAGCGAAATGGTACAGAACCTCGATTTCGCCCAGACCTTTTTGGAAGCCGCCGAGATTTTGCCACCCGATGATATGCAAGGGGAAAGCCTAATGCCTTTGCTTAAAGGCGAAACCGAAAAATGGGATAGGGACGCGGTCTATTATCACTACTACGAATATCCCGCCGAACATGCCGTGAAAAGACATTACGGCATCGCGACCAAGGATTTTAAGCTCATCCATTTCTACTTCGATGTAAACGAATGGGAGCTGTACGACCGCAAAAAAGACCCTTCCGAAATGAACAACGTTTACGACGACCCCGCCTACACCGATACGGCCGCCCAACTGAAGGAAAAGCTGATTGCCCTCCGAGAAAAGTACAAAGATTCGGATACGCTGAGCGAGCAGTACATTGATATCTATAAGGATAAGGGGTTGATCGAATGATGGTCGGGATTTGGGTTTAGGATTTAGGGTTTGCGTAAGAAATTCTGGTCCGCCTTGCAAAAGCGAAAATGTAAAGAATCCATTTATATAAAAACCACAGTTCTCTGAATAATAATCATATAAACACCAAGGTTAAACAAAATATTTCAACGGTTTTAGACTAAATTCAGTCGCTCACTTCCAAAACTTTTTGTCCCTCACACGGTATGCATCTTGTAGCACTTCCCCTAGAATAGCATCGTCAATATCCTCCAGATTTGTATAGCGCAGAGAGCGCATCATTTTACGTCCGGCCGTGGTTAAGTGTTCGCGGTTAACGGTCAGATGGGCGGCGTTCCAAAATCCGAGATCTACATAATTCTTACTTTGGTTCATATAGCAAAACGGCCTTCCTTCAACATAGTAAAATGGGATTTTGTATTTGTATTTTAGGTCGACGGTGGGTATGGTCCGCTCGATAATAGATTGCAGATGAAGTAATATACTTCTGTAGGGTTCTGGTTGGTTCAAGATGTAATCATCGGCAGGGTTCATTTCCTAAAATTAATACATTAGTGAACTAGTTGGGCTCTCTTTTTTCATTGTACTGCACATAAAAAGCAAATTGCGCAGCATGCGTTGGCCATGTTGCTCGTATCGCTGAATTATCCCGTTGCGGGGCTCTATATTTATATTTTATCCTATATGAAGTACGGAGTTTACTTTTTCATAACCTGAATTTGCCCCGGTGTTTTATTTTTGGAGGACAAATTCCAGTATATTTGGATAAAACCAATCTACATGAAAACCTTTCCGTCCTTTTTAACTATCTTTTTCGGGATACTTGCCGTTCAAGCCCAAAACCATTCCCATACTGGAGCCCAGCCCCTGGACTATCCCGATATCGAGGGATACAAAACACTAAAGACCGACCTTCACCAACACACCGTTTTTTCGGATGGTAATGTATGGCCCACAATCAGGGTACAGGAGGCCCTTCGTGAAAACTTGGATGCCATTTCCCTTACCGAGCATTTGGAATACCAGCCGCATAAAGAAGATATACCCCACCCCGACCGCAACCGTTCCTTTGAACTGGTCAAGGCGATGGAAGAGGCGGCAGCACATGATTTGTTGATTGTACATGGCTCGGAAATCACCCGTTCCGAGCCCGTGGGCCATAGCAATGCCATATTCATCACCGATGCCAACCCTTTGTTGCAGGACAAACCCGAAAACGCCTTTGCTGCCGCCAAAAAACAGGATGCCTTCGTTTTCTGGAATCATCCGGCCTGGCACCGGCAAAGTCCGAAAGGAACTCCGATTCTAAGCGACTTCCAAAAGGCCCGTATCAAAAATGGGGAACTGCACGGTATCGAGGTCATCAACACCGGGGACTATTCTGCTGAGGCACTCACCCTGGCGTTGGAACAAAACCTGACGATAATGGGTACCAGCGACATTCACGGCCTCATCGATTGGGACTATACGGAAAAAGGAAACCATCGCCCCATTACCCTGGTATTTGCCAAAGAAAAGAGTATCGAAAGCCTGCGCGAAGCGCTCTTTGCAGGAAGAACGGTAGCGGTCTATAACGACCTGCTTGTGGGCAAGGAAGAATTCTTAAAGCCCTTGCTAAAAGCGAGCATCGAAGTGGTTACTGCGGAATATATCGAGGAGACGCAAGTCTTAAAAGTAGAACTAAAAAATATTTCAAGCAGTGACCTGCTTTTCGAAAACCAGATGGAATATACCTTCTACAGCAAATCACCCGTATTCGAAATTCCCGCTGGAGCGACCGAAACCTTGCAAATCAAAACCTTGGAGAAAAAGTCTTCCATTACGATTATGTTGAAGGCGTTGGGTGCTTTTACGGCGCCCAAGGTACAGCCGGTGGTTGAATGGGACGTACCCGTGAAATAGATCGAGCTCCCGAATAGCATTAAGCTATTCTGTTGTCTGGGGCAAGTTCAAGGTTTAAGGTTTTTTCAGTTGCACCTTAAACATTGAACGGCTACGAAGTAACGACTGAACCTTGAATCGTACAAAGGCGGGTAGTTTACATTACCAAGCATTTAAAGCCCACTTATACTGCCACCGCCAACTAGGCTACCCCATCAACATAATCTTGCAAATACGAATACCGCTCGGTCAGCTTCCCGTTTTGCGTCATTCGGGCGCGGTGCAGGACACCATCCTTATCCCCATTGAAAAATGCGGGAATGACGTTTTTCAGGAAAGCCTCACCAAAGCCCTCGCTGGCGTCCCTTGGCAGCTCACAGGGTAAATTATCAACTGCCATAACGGCAATGGCGGATTTGTTCTTGAAATTAGTTTCGGTTTCCTTCTTTGGGTCGTATCCGTAGATAGGGTCGGCAATGGTAGAAGGGCGAATCGTACTGGCGATGGGCCCGTCGATATCGCAGCTTACGTCGGCCACTACCTTTATCTTGAAGTCCGGCTGCTTGGCTTCTTCCCGGGTAAACAGGTAAGGAGCGCCCTGCCCGTAAAAGTGGCCTGCAATATAAAAATCCGTCACCCTGGCGAAGCGATAGAAGTCGGACTTATATTCCCCAGGATTTTCGAAAAAGTCCACTTTGTTGCCGCGCACACCGTCTTTGCGTTTATTGTATTCCCCGGCATCGATTTGGCAGTAGACAGGTTCATCGAAATTCTGTGAAAGGTATTCCGCGACATTGACGCGCCGCATGCCCATGCCGTCGAGCATTTCCCGAGAGCCGTTGCCAACCCTGCCCCTTCCGGTCAACAATACTTTGATGTTTGGCAAGGGTATTCTCTTTAGGGCATCGATCAGGGCGGTTTGGTTCGGAAGCTTTTCAGCTTTTGGTAATTTGAACAGATCATATTTGAGTCCGTATGCCCGAAATCCGTTATAGGCACCTACGATACCGGCGTATCTTCCGAAAGCGACCAGTCGCTGTTCTTTGGCATTGGTAATGACCTCGTGGTCGTAAAGCTCAATGTTTTTTTCAAGAATCGCTCGAAGTAAATCCCTGTTATACGGCTGTTTTTTGATGGTATGCGAAAAGAAGAAGTATTTTTTGTTGGGGATCAATGCGTCGATAGGTACTTCTTTCACGCCCAGGAGCACATCGCATTCGTGCATTTTATCGGCTACCGTTATTCCCGCCTTCTTGTATTCCTCTTTCGTGTAGGTGCGGATAGGCGACGGTTCAACAATGATTTCTGCGGTATCGTATTTGGCCGTTATTTCTTGACAGGCTTTTGGGGAGAGTACCACCCGTCTGTCGGGCGGATTTTTGCGTTCGCGGATGATTCCGAATTTCATAGAAGACTATTTTTCGTTAAAAGTAACCTGAATTAGAGGTATGCACAAGTAACCTATTCGATAAATTTATGCCGAACGGGGGAATTTGATTATCTTTGCCATCCATTTATGGGGCCGACTGGTTTTGACAGCGAGACCAATGGCAATGTAAGCATGCCGAGCGCTGGGGTACAGCTCGTAAATATCATACTTCACACTTTTAATTGGCGAATCTAATTACGCTCTTGCCGCGTAATCCGAATTATAGTAGGATTATGCCTCGTTCCGACAAGGTCGGAAAGCGAGATGTCCCTGAACAGCCCTTGTTGACGGCGGTTCATTTCGGGGCACCATAAAAGTCAACACAAGGGTAGCGTTCGCTTTGGCGCTGCCACCAAAACTTAAAGAAGCTAAGTGTACGTTAGGCCGTTTCCGGTCAGGCGTGCATCGAAAACCAATCGGAAACTAAGCACGTAGAAAGCATTGTAATTGCTTGTTTGGACGAGGGTTCGAATCCCTCCGGCTCCACGATTAAGCAGCATCCCGATGGCCCGAAGGCCACCGGGATTTTTTATTGGGGAGCGTTGAAAATGTAATTTTCAAAAGCGGACCAATGAAAAAGACCGAGATGCTTTGCAAAAGCATCGGGATGGTATTTACAGGACGGGAGCCACTAGGGAACAACGAAGTTAATCCCTCCGGCTCCACTCAAACGCCACCTTCGGGTGGCTTTTTCCGTTCCGCCTCCGGGCTTCGAAGGCCAGCGCGCCAGCTCGCTCCTTCGCTAAAAATGCCCACTGGGCATTTTCTTTACGCTCGGCCGTCTCCGGCTCCACGATTAAGCGCAAAAGCCACTAGGACTCTGCCGGTTTGGAAACTTGTTTGGCCAATTTCGTATTCCGCTTTTTGAACATATTGCCCATGCTAGTAAAGTCGTTCTTATCTTAATCAGCATCTTGTAATGGGCTACCCGATTCACCTGTTAGACGGTCCAGTCGTTCAAGTATCAAAAAGTTGTCTATTTTGTTTCTTTTTTAGGGTTACGAAATGAACAAAAGCGCTTTTGTTTTCCTTCAATAAAGTGACAGGATAAAATTATAGAAAAAGTTGAACGGACGGAAGAATGAATCCGGATAGTTATCCACAAATAACTGTAAAACAGTAAATTATATCAAATGGGTTTAATTACTATCTCAATTGCGAACCTGTAATTTTATTTGGTTCGATATGGTGTCAAATACAACCAAAATAAACGGTGGCAAAAAAAAGATTAAACTGGAAATTACGGAGTTATCAACAGTCGTAGTCTGAAATATATATTTTAGTCCGTTCGACTGACCGCACGAATAAGGGAATACGTATAAGTGAGCGGCCCACTATATACCAGGAAAGTGACTAACCGCGAAAGTTCAAATAATCGTGGGATTAATTACTCCCTTGTTAAAACTCAAAACTTGTAGTTTGACAAAAGCTTAGTACTTTATGCGCTAATAATATGTTATATTGCGTATATTATATGCAATATAAATTTTACGGTTATGGCAACAATCAGAAAATCATTGACTATTACCATCGCTCAAGAAGAATGGATAAAGCTGCAAATTGAAAATGGCGGTTTCGCGAACGATAGCGAATATATGCGACACCTAATACGATTGGATGAGGAGCGCAACAGGGAGTTTTTAATTACCAAAGCGGCCATACAAGAAGGCTATGATAGCGGTATGAGCTCTAAAATCAGGTCCGTTGACGAAATTCTTGAAGCTGCTAAAATCCGTAAAAAGAACAGAACTAAAAGCAACGGGAATGTCTAGCTATCATTTATCGTCGAAAGCTGATGGCGATATCGATGATATTGTGGATTATACTTTGGAGACTTGGGGCGAATCACAGACGCATATTTATGTTACCGAGTTATACCAATTTTTGCAGACCCTTGCGGATAATCCCGACCTTGGTCGCAGTGCTTCAGAATTTGTGCCTCCACTAAAAAGATACAACTACAAGGCACACACAATTTTCTACGAACCGACCAGAACGGGCATCTTCGTTGTTCGTATTATAGGTCAAATACGTGATTTCAAGCGACATCTTTAGGCGTTGATTAATCGGTTTTGAAAGTCTAGAAAAACGTGGGATTAAATATGCTGGTTCAATTAATGGGAAAACAGGTTTATTTGAACTTCCAATAATATACAATTGGATTTATTAAGACTCAAGAAAGGTTCCTTTTACGGCACTGTAAGTTTTAAAAATAAACCGGGTAACAACTTAAACCAAAGGATTCCATGAGCTATTATTCCGGTTGTGTGTCGGAAAGCTCCGGATAAGTCACCTTCCAAGTTCAATCATATAAAGACCTATAGGTCACAGTTACCGTCAAGTGTTTCAGCTCCCCGACAATGCCCTGCAGCAATTTTTCATCCGGCACGATCAGTAGCTCCATCCTTTCATTAATGTAACAACACGCTCAACCGAAAGATGAACCCTCATTCCCCATGTTCAATCCGGCGCCCATCCTATATATGATAAATATTTGTAAAAGCACTGCGGGCATCTGCAATAACAGGCCTATCGGGTCGGCAAAGAGCAAAAGGCATCCCGCGACGATTTCCAAGGCTCCGGCGATTAGGCAAACAACACCCAATACGGACCGAAGCGTGACCAACGCGATACCGAATACGATTCCCAACATCCCCAAGGTAACCGCGATGCCGAGCTGTACAAATAAACTGTCCAACGGTTCGTACAACAGGGAAACGATATCGAATCCGATAATGAAGACCATGGTTCCGATCAGGACTTTGGCGATAATCTGCAAAAGGGAGTTCCCGGTCATGTTACCTACAAGAACGAATCCCCTAATGAAGAGAACATAGGTAAGCACTACTAAAAATTTGACTATAATATAGGACGTTGTCCCATAATCCATCACGGGAAGGAATTCGGAGACCGTTCCTTCCAATATTTGGGTACTCTTAATTAACCTGGTGTAATCCATGGCGGCTTCCAAAATTCCGAGAACGAAATATCCGATTCCGGCCACCCAAGCCAATTGCAACGATGTTCTATTGACTTGGGGATAGGAACTCTCCGTTTGGATTTCCTTGATATCCGACCCGAGGGCCGAGAGAATGGTCTTAACGGTATAGCTCCTCGGGTTGACCTCCCCGGTCTCGATACGCTGTATGGTGCGGACGCTGATGTTGCATTTTTCCACCAGCTCCTCTTGGGTAAGTCCCTTGGCCTTGCGCAGTTCCGATATCCTATGTCCCAGTTCGGGCTGTTTCATTTTTTCGTAACGATATTATGTTGGTCATCTTCCGGTTTCTGGACGGTAAACGACCAAAGACCGTTTTCGTACAGGCTCAGTTGTGGTCTGCCCGAATTTTTATCCGTTCCAAATTTAACATAAAGGTCGAAATCGGGAAGGGAAAAGTTTCCCTGTTTATCCAAATATAGGATTTCCCTTGTACCGTCGACAAAGGAGACCTCTATACCGTGTTCGAGGGCCAAAACTTCAACGGTGCCAATATAGAAATGTTCATAGATGCCAATATAATCCTGTACCGAATTTTGGGAAAATTCGACCTTTTCAGGTGCTTGCCATGTACGTACCGGTCGATTTTCCTTGAGAGATCCAAGGTCGCTAAAGGTGTAGGATCTTGGCCCATTCGAGAGCATCTGGGCAATGTTGGTCCGTAAGATGATGTCCGGATCATGTTTGGAAAAGAACCAGATATCCCCCGTGGTCAGGTTCTGGATATTGGAGTACATGGTACCACCGGTCTTCTGTGCGGTCTCCCGGCATATGGATTCCATGGTCTTCAGACCGGCACCCAGGGTCGATAACCTGTCGACGGCGATCGGATATCTCCAGCAGGTGGAACCGTCCCCGTTCCCGGAGATGTCGAAATTCGTGGACACGAGGGATTCCCCTGCTTCTATCAGTTTTATCCCGGATGCGCTGATGATGGCGAACCTTCCGTTTTTGTCGGCAACGTGCATCTGTGCAGCGTTGAACCCGTCGACGAACCAGTAGGTCTCGAAAAAGGCGATGACCTCTTGCACGGTCTCCATGTTACCTAGGATATGGGGCAGGATGGCATTGTTCCCCTGCGGATAAGGTTTTTTGCTGTTCCTGTCAAAACCTTCCACGAAGGGGATCGCATCGAAGTCGAAACTTAGACCGGCCTCGTTCATCCCTCCCTGGATGGCACCGGTCAGTCCATAGCGCGGCGAGATGTAGGTCATGGTATAGTAGCCGTAACGATCCGTACCAGATCGTGGGAAGACGTTGATGAAGTTCGCGACCCCGAAAGGCCCGTCCTCATTGTTTGCGGTCCAGACATGCCCGTTGTGTGCGATCCCACTGGCAGTCATACATGAACGTGCTTCATTGGGTGCGACAACGCCGAATAATAAAAACGATAAAGCTATAGTGGAAAGCTTTCCAAAATATAATTTTGTGGATATCATAATGAAAGGGTTTTAGATTCGACCGCAATTTCCCCTATCATGGAAAATATGCCAAGACTTTGGGCCGGAGTTTACCCGTCATTTACCCGTCATTATAATACTTGTAGGGAATACGGGAGGTTTCAGAGAGAAGCGGAAAGTTTGGTTTGGCCTAAAAAAACCTTGCCAACGGTCTGGCTACAAACAATCGGTATTGAAAAGCCATCCCGAAAAAGGTTCGTGGCTGTTGCAGAACTTCGGTAAACATCGATTTTTGCTTTAATAAATCTTCAAAAATCGGTAAATTAAGGGCATGCAAGGCAAAAAGAACTATACGGAAAAACTCTTCCCTAGCTTCCGCTTAACGGACCGGTTCTCAAAGGAAAATCTTTCCAGAGGACTTCTCGAAACCATTGACCTGAGTTTTATCTATGAGGATACAAAGGAACTCTATGCTAGGACCGGCAACCCCTCGATCGACCCTGTTGTCTTTATTAAGTTGTTAATCACGGGATACCTTGAGAACCTGCCGGCAGGCGGGAAGTACATCCGACCGGAAACTGGTAGAATATTGCTGCATGCGAATGGACGTGCTCTACTTTTTGGGCTATGACCAGGATGATGATTTGCCATGGCATTCAACTATCAGCAGGACCACGGCATCCCTTTTTGTGCCCTTGTTCAACAAGATATTTGCCCTGTGCATCGACAGCGGGACTGTATCCGGCCACACCTAGGCGGCGGATTCGGACCCGATAAAGGCAAATCCGTCCATGCGTTTCATTTAAAATGATTTAACCCATACATCGAATCATCCACACTGCTCATTCTTCCATTTGGACAAAAGCATTCTCAATTATTCCTAAAATTTCCGGGTTTCTTGGAAATAAATCCGTTTTAATCGAACTTTTCGTCGGTTTAGGTGTACTGTTATATATAAGCAATCATTAATCCATAAAAATGGTAACATGAAAAAATCACTTCCATTCAAATCACACTTGTGTTTTCTAATTATCGTCGCGACCAGCTTCACTATTCAATCGCAGAATAACCCCAGGGGGTGGTTCCTTGCAGGTTCCGATCCCCAGTATTATGAAATCGGGACATTTTCAGAGGGTTCAAATGGAAACAAAGTGGCCTACCTACGCTGCAAGGCGGGCATTATGGAGGAGGGTTTCGGCACCATAATGCAAAGTTTCGAACCAGGTGATTTTCTCGGAAAAACCGTGCGTCTAAAGGGTAGGTTAAAAGCTATCAGTGTGGAAAATTGGGGCGGTATGTGGATGCGGGTCGATGAGCAAAAACGCGGTAAACGAAAAACGCTCTCTTTTGATAACATGTACGATCGCGGTATCAAAGGCTCCCAGGATTGGGACGACTACGAAATTGTTCTAAAAGTGCCCGATAGCGCGACAGGTATCTCCTACGGAGTCTTATTGGAAGGTACTGGAGAGATGCTGATCGACGGTTTTAAATTTGAGATAATCGATGAAGGTTCGAACACTACAGGTAACGGTAGTTCAGTTCTCTCAAAACCCACCAATACGGACTTTGGGGGTTCACAAGACTAAAATGTCCCTAGTTGAGCTTTAATGCAGAACAGAACTATAGCGCAAAGAGTGATGAGCACCTCATGGCCCTAATTTCGCATGGAAGTGAAAAAGCATTCAACGAACTTTATACTCGTTACTACCAAAAGCTATATATATTTATTTTCCACAAAATGAACCGTAACGGTCCGCGGGCGAAGGACCTTCTTCAGGATCTTTTCCTAAAATTGATTGAAAATTCCGAAAGTTTTGATCGATCTAAAAATTTCAAGGTGTGGATTTACACAATTGCACGTAATATGTGCAAAAACGAATATCGGAGTAAAAAGGTACGGGATTCCTATAAGGAGCGCTACCTGTTGAACCATTCCCAAACATTGACAACCTCGAAAATCGGTCCGGAGACGATGGACCTAAAGCATTTTGAAAAAATGTTGAGATACGAGCTCAGTCGACTGGATGAAAAATATAGCGATACCTTTCTATTGCGTTATGAACAGGATTTGGCGTTGAAAACAATTGCGAAAATAATGGACTGCCCGGTTGGCACGGTTAAATCAAGGCTTTTCCATTGCACCAAGGAACTAGCACGTCGACTGAATACATTCGATTTAAGAAATAAAGGATGATGGAACAACGCTTGGAAAAACTGCTTATCGAAAAGCGCTTTACGTCCCTCAGTACGGAAGAACGCCAGTATGCCCTAAAACGGTTGACGAAGAATGAATACGATCAATACAGAGACCTCCTGATAGGTGCAAAATTGGCACTGGCGCCAAAAGGAACGGGCGTCGATTCCATTCCGAAACCAAATAAAGCATTGGGCAAAGCCCTATTGGCAAGGCAAGGCGGAAAAGATAGAGTGCACCTCATCGATTCAAGAAGGAATAGCAGGCGCGTCCTGTTAGCTGCCGTATCGTTGGTCGTCGGATTCGCAACACTTGGAACAATATGGCTAACCTTTCGAACGGAAGACCACCGAAATGCCGCAGCGAATGTGGCCACTCAATATCTAAAGAACGGGATGGATCAAAAAATAATGATAGGAATGGACAGCAACAATACTAACGATTCCATCACCAATGGCTATTTATTATCGAATGACTCCCTATTCAGGGCACTTGACGCCATGAACGATTATATGGTCATTCGGCAAGATGGATCCCGTTCACATCTAGGCCGAAACGAGTAGAAAATTGGTTTGAATCCAAATTTCAAGGAAGACGGCCGAAGAAATCGTAATGGGATGGCACTATAACCGGCCCCGATGTTCGGGATAGATTGTAAAGGGACAAATATATCGGAGCTAAAAGCTTTCAAATTGTGCAAAATAGATTGACAAAACATTTGTTTTTTCTTTTACTAGTTCTGGTATCGAACCCTGTTTCATCTCAGCAGCCCGAGTACATCACTGGAAGGCTAACGGACGCCAACACACAGGAGCCTGTTGTTTTTGCCACTATTCGGATAAAGGATAGGGCTCTAGGCATTATTTCTAATACGGATGGAAGTTTCAAAATTCCTTTACGTTTCATGGAGTACGGTGATATTATCGAGGTATCCTCTATGGGATACCGGACAACGGAGATCATGATCCAAGATTTTTCGGTTGACGGGCCGAACGCCGTGAAACTTCAACCGGCGACATTCGAGTTGGAGGAAGCCGTGGTAACGGCCGAAAAGAAAAGGAAACTTTCGGCCAAACAGATTGTACGTAGGGCGCTCAGGTCGATACCAGAAAACTACCCGGTGGAACCTTTTTCCCTGATTGGGTATTATCGTGATTACCAATTGGACAGTTTGCAGTATGTAAACCTCAATGAGGCCATATTACAGGTCTTTGATGAGGGCTATGATACCATGGATTCTGTAACGACCAAAGTCAAGATCTTCGATTATCTGGAGAACACTGATTTTAAGCGGGATACCTTGGCAATGCAATCGTACAACTATCAATTCGAAAAAGGTCGCAAGGTTATCGATAAGGCTTTTCTGTCGTCCTATGGCGGCAACGAATTTACCATTCTAAGGGTTCATGATGCTATACGTAATTATGAAATCGATTCGTATTCTTTTGTAGGTCGACTTAAATCCGACCTGCTTCCGAAACATACGTTCAAAAAGCAGTACGATACCTATTTAGGTAACGAACCCTTTTACACCATTACGTTCACCAAACTATTCCAAAATTATAGTGCGTACGGTAGGATATACGTTTCAAAAGAAAATTTTAGCATTCATAAGATGGAGTATACCTTGTATGACCGTACAAAAAAATTGCCGGATGGTATCGTCAATAAGCATGGGACGAATAATCAATTGATTTTTGAGGTTACAACGGAATATCGTCCTGAAAAGGAAAGGATGTATCTCAACTATATCTCTTTCCATAACACTTTTCAAATTTGGGAGCCCCCTAAGTTCGTTCTTGACTCCACAACGATCGATACCGGTTCATGGCGTATACTGATGTCATTTAACCGCCCGCCGGATATAGAAGACGCTTTGGACGGGGACAACTATACTTTGAAATACAAAGGCAAAAAATTGGAATTCAATGAAATTGTTCTTGATACGACCGACCAAAGCAGAAGAACTGTATTATTGATGAAGCCCAAGATGTACGCTTATAAGGCTGAGGATATGTTTCGGACCATACGTGCTTTTGCCCATAAAGAATCCCTTGATACATTAGTTTTTAGCTCGAACGTTTATAATATACACGATGTGGACGGCAATTTAATCGATGAATGGACTTCTATGGATTACAATCAATTCCGGGAGTTTTTTGTGCAGGAAGTTAAACCGAAGGCAAAAAGCCCTGCGGATAGTCTATTTATGAAAAAACGACGGCCTATTTTCAAGGACCAACCCATGATAAAACCGGATAATTTTAACGATTATTGGATGAATACACCCCTTCAAAATAGACATGCAAATGGCTATTCGAAGGATTAGCAAAACCTGCTGAACCAAATTGGTATGGTATCAGAAAAAAACATAGCCCTTTACGGATTTGTTTTAGGATATTGAATCTGCAATTTCAATCAGAAAAAAACATAGCGCTTTATGTAGATCTAAACAAGATGAATCGATTCCGAGGTCTATGCTGAACGTTCTTTGCAAGATAATTGGGATCTTTGGGCCAAACGGGAATTAATTCCAATAGGAGATTTTGCCAATGAAGTTCCCTTTAAAAATAAGTTTTTTGCACCGAGATAAACAGCTGGTAAAAGCCATAGTCCAATGGTCTAAGTTCAAATAAAGGATAACAAAATACATCGATTATACTCTAATTCGGGTGTCTAAAGATGTATTTTGCACTTATATAAACAAGTTGGCATTAATGGTAAAAAATCATTCCGTCAACTTCAAATTCAGCAGAGGCTGTTTTTAGCGGAAAACAGAGTTAATTCGGAATTGAAAATCTTGACGAAAGGAAAATGAATAACTCAATAGGATTTTTTACTCAGGAAGAATTGAAACCCAATACGTTGGAGTTATCAGTTTTATGGAATGGGAACTTATACAGGCACTTATCAACAGAAGAAGTTCAATAACAGTCTAGAATAAACTTAAAAGTAGAATTTAGCAGATTATAACCACATCCTCCACTTATTATGTCTACTTCTACTTCTGAAATTACTACTACTTTTAGAAAAGCGACTGGCTATAAACGCCACTACTTTAATTACAAAAAGTGCCATCCCAATGAATAAAAGCGCATACGATATATCCAAAATTCCATCAACATTCATACCCTTAAAATACAAAAAAATATTTAAGCTTGATAAATATTTTATCATTATAATTTTGCGATTCTCAGCATCGGAGGTGTTTGGAGCAAAGTTTGAAAACGGATGAAGAGAATAAAAGGAATCACAAAAAACGAACTCGTTCAATTAGAAATAATTTTGGGTAAAATCAGAACCAATTGCAATTTAAACAAGGCATTATGAAACCTACAAGCAAATTTAATTTAGTTACAGCCTCACTATTAATTCTACTTACCTCTCAATTGCACTCACAGCCAAATGTAGAACCACTAACAGATAAGGAACAAAAAACTGTTGTCGATTCCATAGGCAGTAAACTAAGCGCAAACTATATTTTTCCAGAGATTGCCAAGAAGATGGTCTCAAATATTGACTCGAAACTAGGCAAAGGCAATTATAAATCCATCTTAGACCCTCAAGAATTTGCCGCCAAACTGACTGCTGATATTCAATCTATCAGTAACGATAAACATTTAAGAGTCACTTTTGCCCCGGACCAGATAGCGGAGCAACAACAAACGGTTACTGCGGAAGATAGTATTGCCTATTTGAATCGCCATGTCAACAATATGAAACGAAAAAACTTTGGTTTTAAGGAAGTGAAAATAATGGATGGTAACATTGGTTATTTAGATCTTCGCAGTTTCTCCGATGTAGAATATGCAGGAGAGACAGCCGTGTCAGCCATGAACTTTTTGAGTAATACAGATGCGATTATTATTGATCTTCGCAATAACGGAGGTGGAAGTCCAGCAATGATCCAACTCATAACGAGTTATCTTTTTGGAAGTGAACCTGTTCATTTGAACAATTTCTTTTGGCGTCCATCAAATCAAAATTCTCAAACCTGGACCTTACCACATGTTAGTGGTACACGCAGCCCTGATACTCCTGTTTATGTACTAACCAGTAGTGGAACTTTTTCGGCAGCGGAAGAATTTAGTTATAATTTAAAAAATCTAGAACGGGCTACTCTGGTAGGAGAAACTACTGGTGGCGGAGCGCATCCCGGTGGCCCAGTTGTGGCGACAGAGCGATTTATGGTTTGGGTTCCTACTGGTAGAGCCATTAACCCGATTACGAATACCAATTGGGAAGGTACTGGTGTTAGTCCCCATATTGAGACTCCCGCCTCCGATGCATTGGATGTAGCTTATATGGAAGCTTTGGCATTACTCACGAAAAACAACACGGACAAAGGGCTACAGGTTTTCTACGAATGGCCGCTCGCCGAACTAAAGCTAAAGACCAACCCCGTAACCTTGGATGCTAAAACTTTAAAATCCTTTGTCGGAATTTATGGACCACGCAAAATAACATTCGAGAATGGCAAATTATTCTATCAGCGAGACGGTGGAACAAAATATGAATTACTTCCGTACAGTAATAATGAGTTTATACTTAAGGGTCTCGATTGGTTTAGAATACGTTTCTTAGCCGAAGGGAACGGAATAAGCGCCTTACAAGGATTATATGACAATGGCAGTACCGATAAAAATACAAAAGGGAAAGAATAGTACCATACACAATTGTTGTCATTAATTTTGAATAAAAGTACAAATGGACTTTGGGTTAATAGTTTAAGTAGAACTTCACTCAAACTGAATAAAATGTATCGGAATAACCAACATTAGTAATTAAACCTTGCTAAAAGTTCAAATAAAGGATTGTTTTTCGACCACGATTCGGGACTGATTCCAATTTATTTAGTAAATTAGTCCAATAATATGTAAAAATACATACTGAAATGTTAGAAATAGTATATGGTTACCAGAATTTACTTAAAAATATTGATGCCCATATCGATGACAGTAAATTCAAAAAAGAGTATTTGATAGAACAACTTGGTGTCTCCCGTGCAACATTTTACAACAAGGTCAAAAAGAAGAATTTTACCATTGACGAAATGGTAATTCTTAGCAATATTCTTTTTCCTGAAGAAGCCAAGGCTTTCGAAATTAGGGAAGCTTTGAGGGCCAGCCGTGAGGACAGCAAGAATGGAAATACAAAAAACCATAAGGATGTTATGGAAAATGTACGTAAAAAGCTGCGTGCATGAAGGTCGCATGGACTAGAAAAGCCGATACGTCCTTCAACGGAATAGTTGATCACCTGTTGGATATTTGGACCGTTGAGATTGCCACTAATTTTGTCGATGAAGTAGAGCGTACCATTGAATTGATAGTCGAGAATCCAGAAATGTTCAAAGTTTCTCGATATGACAACATTGGTAGGGAAGCATTTATTACGAAGCATACTACCATGTTCTATAGGATACTGGACGACTCAATCGAAATTGAATACTTCTGGGGGAATTTTGATGATCCTGAAAAAATAAACCAATTGCTAAAGTTCAAATAAACGATTGAAAATTGGACAGAAAAAGTGATAAGACCTATTCCATATAACGATTTGCACCACTACTTTTCATGGACGACCATTTCTATAGCAACATTTTTAAAATCTACAGAATCGAACTTAAAAGAAGTCTTTGATGAAGATATGGAAATTGGCAAGAATCAAATTTTAGGCGGTGCGGTTGTTACTCATATTTCAAGAATGGAACATGAATTGGGAAAGAAACAAGGCAAACCATGGCCCGGTATTGAGAAGCATTATGGGAAAATGGAATTTCTCAATTTCACGCACATGACATTGTTTTGCCCACGCTGGAGGCAAATTACTGGTAAATCGGAAACCCGGTATTACTAAATTTCTATTAGCTTTAGAAACAGGAACTATTCTTGACCACGGTAATAAAACGGTCCAACCCTATTTTCAAATAGATAAAAATAATTTTCTAAAATTAGAAGTTAGTAGTATTGGGAGATTATCTAATCTATGTAAAGAGCTTTTGGCCATTAATGGCAAAATTGACATGAAAACGGTTCACCCTACTAATGACTGGATAACTTGAAAGTTCAATAAAACGATGGACTCAAAAATATTACTTGGTAAAATTTTACAACGCTTTTCAGATCTGCGTCTCTGCAAAGTTGAAGGATACATCAGTTTTAAATACTTACGAGAAACTAAAAATGCAGTATATGTAGGTCGCGAACAGGGTCAGGATACTCCGATTTCTTTCAAGAAACTAATCACAGGTATTGAAGCATTTAAATCGAAGCCAGGGCTTTGTGATGAAGGTCCAACATCGCTACGAGAATTTGGGATTACCCATGTTAATAGTCCCATTTGGTCACTCCTTCATTTATTATCACCTGAGGATTACAAATAGACAAAGTTCAAATAAAGGATTGGTTATATTATGTCGAACATTTTGTAAATGTTTATTACATCTTTTAAATTCTATTGGTCACGCTTAACATGCCTGTTGAGAGAGATTTGAACAAACTACAATTGAAATAGAAATATAATTTATGGTCACTGTACACAATGGTTGCCGGACTAAGAGAACAAAATAACCGGAAATCCGGAAAAATATAAATATCGATCATCCACTTAAAAAATCATCAAAATGAAAAATAATCTCTTTATTCTACTGACCATAACGCTTCTTCATTCATGTTCAGAGGCACCTACCGCTGATGCTACAAATGATAGGGTTAAAAAGGTAGAAACAGGTCTTACAACACCGATATACATAGAAGGAGACTCAACATGGTCAATAGAAGAACGCATGTCACATTACGGTGTGCCCGGTGTAAGTATTGCCGTAATCAAAAATGGCAAAATTGAATGGGCAAAAGCCTACGGAGTAATGGATAAAGAAAGTAGATCCCCTGTCACCGTAAAAACACTTTTCCAAGCAGCATCGATTAGTAAACCTGTAACTGCGTATGGTGCACTAACGCTTGTCGAACAAAAAAAGATAGCCTTGGATGAAGACATTAATACCTATCTAAAATCTTGGAAATTGCCGGAGAATGAATTTACCAAAGAAAAGAAAGTGACCGTAAAAAATCTACTCAATCATTCTGCGGGTATAACCGTTCACGGTTTTTTAGGGTACAGTCCTGATTTGCCAGTTCCAACACTTGTTGAAGTATTAAATGGCACACCTCCTGCCAATTCCGATGCTAGCGTAGTGGATAAAGTACCTGGAGAAAGTTTTCGATACTCCGGTGGCGGCTATAATATCGTACAGCAAATGATGATGGATGTTGAAGGTACTTCATTCCCGGAGCTCATGAAGGAATTAGTGCTACAGCCCTTAGAAATGAACAATAGCACCTATAAGCAGCCGCTTACCGGTGAACAACTGACGATGGCAGCTACGGGGTATTTGCCAGATGGTGCTATGGTAAAAGGGAAAAGACATACTTACCCAGAAATGGCCCCAGCAGGTTTATGGACAACTGCAACCGATCTCGCGAATTTTGCAATCAACATACAAGAGACTCTGAAAGGTAAAGGTCAAAAAGGATTATCTAGAGAGATGACCGCAAAAATGATTACCCCTTCCGTGGAAGACTTTATAGGAATAGGTATTTTCATAAACAAAAAGAAGGATGAAGTATACATTGGGCACGGAGGATGGAACGAAGGATTTTCTAGTGAGATGCTTGCTCACAAAGACAAAGGGCATGGTGTGGTTGTGTTGACCAA
The DNA here is from genome assembly GCA_963832345.1 of uncultured Flavobacteriaceae bacterium. Taxonomy (GTDB): domain Bacteria; phylum Bacteroidota; class Bacteroidia; order Flavobacteriales; family Flavobacteriaceae; genus Pricia. The sequence continues at coordinate 47,006 of CAWHTW010000001.1, forward strand.
CTCCAATCACCCCAACTTTATTTCTGAACTTATTCGTTCCGTTGCCCTAACATATCAGTGGGATGACTATGTTCCGGTATATGACAAAATGAAAATTGATTCAGCTTATATCGCCGAAATTAGCGGCAGGTATCCTATAAATGGCAATAGACGAATAGAAGTGTATCAAAACAACGGCCAACTAATGACCAAAGAACTTGGGGAAGAACCGACGGAACTAATCAAAATTTCCGATAGCACGTATGTCAGAAGGGATACCGACAGACTCTTTCAGTTCAAACCAGATTCAGAAAACAAGACGATGAACATGTCAATTCTTGACGCTAATAATGGAACAGTTGTTTCATCGTTCGATAGGATGGACACCGATAAAAAAATGCCCATTGAGCTTCTTGTTGAAGGTGATTTCAATCAATCTCTTGAGGCATATCAAGGTTTAATGAACGAAGATGCAAAAGACCCTGCCATTAATGAGGAGAATTTAAATGGCTTAGGGTATCGTTTCTTAAGCAATGATCAAACGAAGATTGCGCAAAATATTTTTAAAATAAACATGATGCTCCATCCTGATAGTTTCAATGTGTATGATAGTTATGCAGAAGCTTGTATGAAATTAGGAGAAATTGATTTGGCAATTGAAAATTATAATAAATCTATAAAACTGAATCCTGAAAATAGCAATGCCAAGAAAATGCTCAAGCAACTGTATCAAAAGGACCAAATGTAGGTCTGTCATACTATGCCTTCTTCACAAACAAAAATGATAATCCAAAATTATTGATGGAAGCTGCGGAATGGTGGATTATGGAAAATAAGTTGGACCATTTTGAAAAGGCCACTAAAATGAAAGAATTAGTTCAGTTCAAATAAAGGATTGAAATATGCCAAAAAAAAGAACCAACCATATTATTCATGATGACGAAGTTGAAATAGGGCCGTTACAACTCCGGTCGATGTTTGGCCCGTCCTGGGAAGAGGACATTACGATTGCTGAAAATTCAATTTTCTGTGATTGTGGTGCTGAGCACAAAAAATTAATCGACTACAAAAGCTATATCAACTACCTAAATGATGTCATTCTAAAAGGTCGCTGCAGTTCATGTAAAACTATTGCAGCTCGCTATATCGAAACCGGCGAGCGGGAAGGCATTGAAAAAATCACAAACAAAATCAGGAAGTTGAATCGAAAATAGTTCAAATAAAGGATGCTCAAGTTAATAAGACAATCCGAATGACAAACGAGTATGATCACATTACCGCCTTCCATTATTCAGCTTTCCGTCCCGCTATACATTCACAGATTCTAAAGAAACACCTCGATGGGCATACAATTTATAATATCGGACTGGATGTAGGTTCGGGTATCGGCCATTCTTCAATTGCCCTAGCGGAGTACTGTAAAAAAGTGGTAGGGGTGGAGCCTAGCAGGGAAATGTTAAGCAGATCCATGCTACACCCCCGTGTAAAATATACCCATTATGATTGTACACATCTCGACTTTGAAAGGGGATACTTTGATATAGTTACGTTTGCCGGCTCACTTCACTATGCCAAGTCGGCGCAGATGCTGGATGAAGTGATAAGGGTAAGTAAAAATGGCGCTAAAATAGTTATATATGACTTTGAACTGTTATTGGACGATATATTAGGTATGCTTAAGACCGAAGGCTATGCAATGCAGAAATCCGAATATAATCACAAAGTAGATCTTTCCGGACTGGACTCGAAAAATATTGCAACCGAACAGGTGGTGAAAAAATCGGTGGACTTGGAAATATATACGTCCGACCTTGCCCATTTGATTTTGTCGTCGAAGAACAATTATCGGCTTCTTCTCAAACTTTTCGGGCCTGAAGATATTTATATCAAGGTCTTCCACGAGTTGAATTCAGTTCTTACCGGAGACATTGCGAAAATCAAAGCAATTACCTACATGACCATCTATAATGTAATGAAATGAAACCTTCAAAAATCTAAAAGAATTTATAATTGAACAATTGGTACGAAATCAAAACTGTATTCCTGAAGTATATTTAAACGATTGATTCTAAATTAAAAAATGGCCGACCAAAGGATAACTTTCAACTATATTACGGCAATTACAGGTGCAGTGATTTTTACGTGGATCCTGCATGAATTTACCCATTGGATTACAAGTGAATCTCTGGGATATGAATCCATACTGCGCCTAAACTCCGTATCGGCAGCGGACGGACAGCAACGGACGGATCGGCATAAAATGTACATTTCTGCATCCGGCCCAATAATTACCATTCTTCAAGCAATATTTGCATTCATAGTGCTCAAGACGAAAGGCTGGAATAAATTCATTTATCCGATTTTATTTACTCCATTATATATGAGGTCACTGGCAGGGGCAATGAACTTAATCAATCCCAATGATGAAGGCAGAATAAGTGATTTTCTTGGAATTGGACTTTTTACCCTATCAATAATTGTTTGCGGACTTCTATTTTTTCTTGTCTTTAAAACCTCGATAAAATACGGACTGAATTGGAAATTCAACTTTTGGACAACAATAGCGATAATGGCGGTCAGTTCGATTATAATACTGTCCGACCAGTTTATAGGAATTAGGATTCTGTGAAGAACGGAAAAAGCCCGCGCACGACTGAAGCCTGACCCTTTGTAACCTTCCTTGTTTTCGGACAGTTTATTGTCCCAGACGTTTGTTTATCTTTGAGTAGCAACGGTTGTCAAGGTAACATTAAATAGTTTAAATAAAGGATGAGATATGAAAACAACACCCAAACATGATGAACGGATAGCAAAATTGACATTCGCTTCAGTCTATCCGCACTATGTCACAAAAGTCGAGAAGAAGGGTAGAACAAAAGAGGAATTGCATCAAGTGATTAAATGGTTGACCAGTTTTGATGAAAATAAACTTCAAGTACTCATTAATGAAAAGGTAACATTTCAAACATTCTTTCAGAAGGCAAAATTAAGTCCAAATGCTCACCTCATTACAGGAGTAATATGCGGTTATAGGATAGAAGAAATTGAAAACCCATTAACGCGACAAGTAAGATATTTGGACAAAATAGTAGATGAATTAGCTAATGGACGTAAAATGGAAAAGATTTTACGAGTTGCGTAGATTGAATCATAATAGTTGAATAACTTTTCTCTTTAATACTAAAAAGTGAATGCTACTCCTAAAAGAGTCTTTGTCTACAACAGCTGATCCTACGAAAAGCCATAGTCTAGCTCGCAAAAGTATAAATAAACGATTGTATAAAAAGTGCTGAAGAATTAGAAAAACAGCAAATATGTTGTATATTAGCAGCAAATACGTTGTTATGTCCATAAAGAAAACTAAGGTAGATTTAAGTTCTAGGAGATTTGACCCAAAAAAAAGCGTTGAACGAGCTCACAGAAAAGAGAATAAAACGGTAGAATGGAGTCTCTCTATTGACAAAAACAAGTATACCTGGACTACGAGAATGGATAGGGTAGAGATTATAAGAAAGGGGTTGCCATACGAATCAATTGAGATAATAAGCAAAAGAGCCGATTCTTCAATAAAGGACGTTTTGCACGCACTAGGTCTCAAACAGACCACTTACAACTTAAAAAAGAAAAATAAAGATTTATTGAATCGAAGGGACAGCGAGGTTATACTTGTCCTCACTGAACTATTGGACTATGGATTGGAAGTCTTCAATAATGAAAAGGAAAAATTTCAACGTTGGCTCAAAAAGCCAAACGTATCTCTGGGCGGAACCACCCCAGAGAGCCTTTTTGATTCTTTGACGGGAATCCAAGAAGTTAGGAATTCCCTTAATAGGCTTGAATATGGCAATCTCGCATAATGAGGGTCTATAGGATAGAAAGAAAAAAATACCTACAAACGACATTACAGGGAATCGGAACTTCTCTAACCGAAGGTTACCGTTGGAACAGTTTGAATACATTCCTGGTCTATACGGCAGAATCGCGCGCTCTTGCGACTTTGGAAATTTCTGTGCATCTAGATTTGAGTGAAGATCTGCCTAAAGACAGGTATTATGTCGAAATTGATGTTCCTGATAAACTTGAGATTTTAGAATTGACAGCGAAGGATTTACCTAAAAATTGGAATGCAAAACCCCCGATTCTTGCGACCCAATATATTGGAGATGATTTTGTTAAAAGCGGTGATAAAGCAGTTTTAAAGGTGCCTAGTAGCATTATTCCAAACGAATTCAATTATCTAATCAATCCAAATCATCCGGATGCCTCCAAAATTAAAGTGATAAATACAATTCCATTAATTTTTGATGAACGACTGAAACAGAATTAGTGTCAAGAGATGCTCAATCAGTAGAAAACAAAGTTTAAATAAAGGATAAAATCTATCGTATTTTAATAAAGTGGGTTCATTACGCTGTTTTGGCACTGCTGGCCTTTGTAGAAAAAGTAAGTTCCCTTTTGACCCTCGTGTCGACACGCTTATATAAACGGGCCACCTCGGTGGTAGATTCTAAAAAATCTTCTTCGGTAATACTATCAAAGGTGCCGGTCATTTCTACTGCATCTAGGCCTACTGTCCCGTCAGCGGTTTGAGCCTGTGCGGTTAACCCGATAAAAAGAACAAAGATTAAGGTTGCGATAGTTTTCATGACTTGCGTTTTTATATAAATAGAACGCCATAATCGGTATCGAACAGGGTGGTAAACCGTTGAACAGCACATGATTTTCGGTAATCCGCGTACACTCGGTCAAATGGCAAAAAAGTATCGTTGAACGGATAATCCTTAAAAAACGTCTTACCGAAGTAACCGCCCTTTTGACCGATGGCAATTGAACATATTTTAGTATCTTCAATGAAAGTTCAACTAAACGACGTAAATGATACAAGTTGCTTTATTGTTCATAATCATTGGGGCCGGCGTTAAGTATGGGAAAGCATATTTTTTAATAGCCGGATACAATACTATGCCGAAAGAGGCAAAAGCTAAATATGATATCGAGGGTATTGCAACCGTTTTCTGGAATACATTTTTTGGTATGGCCTTGGCAATGATACTTGGATATTTCCTATCGGAGTGGCTTGATTATTCCATAATCGAAAACATCACCTTTTTCGGTTCTATTATCATTGGGACTGCATATCTGCTTATCAAGACGAATTCCAAGAAATTTAAGATTGGCCAACCCCCAAAAAAGAAATCTCTAGAAAAAGAAGTCTAGGCCGCGGATCGCTCAATATGGTGTCTGGCAAATGTTCAGAAATACGATTGAAAATCATGACAAATCCATATCCAGTATTTCTGATTTTATTTTTAGTAATAAATTTATCGAGCTGTGAAGAAGTAAAAAAAGTCGGAGAAAAAAAGACACAAATTCAGAAGACAGATTTGGAACTGCAAGAAAAGACAATCCTAGAGACATTGAACAATGAGACCAAGGCAGTCTTCGATAGGGATTACAGCGCTTGGAAAGAGCATTGGGTACAGGACCCGGGTATCTCAAAAGTATACCTCGATTTTCCGGAAAACACCTTTTCGGAATCTGTGAGTTGGGACGAAATCAGTGGTTTCGTAAAAGACTTTATAGAGCAGCACCCAGAACCAGAGCCCGTTCCAAAACTAGTGAACGACATAGATGTTCGCCTTTACGGAAACGGTGCATGGGTAACCTATCAACAAAATGATTCCCTGCGTGGCCTCAAGCGGGAAACCAGACTAATGGAAAAAGTAGATGGTGAGTGGAAAATTGCTGGGATGCAAACTACAATCTATGGTTTTGAGACCGATATAGAATAGCTCAATAATTTAGGCAGCTTAAGTACAATCGTGAAAAAAATTACATAAAAGATAGTTCAATTTTGAACTAAAAGCTGACGATTTTTCAGATTTTTTCAAAATGGTAATCCATTGACGGAAGTGATCATATAAAAGCCTTCTTGGGCAAGTCTACTTGAGTCTTATAGGATTTACTGCGAAAGTTTCGTTTGCTCCTATTAGTTTTTCTTTGGCTCAAAATTCTAAACCTTAAGTAATGGGCAACACTTTTTTATAATTCCTCAATATGTAATTGGCAATTAGACCCTATGATTAAAACGATTATGAACTGTCAAAGTTTCGAAAAACAGTTATTTCGAAATTTCCTTTTAAAATAGCCCGCGTAGGTTGTATTTCCAGTAGCATTGGCCTAATTTGTTTTAATTATTCAAGCAAAAAAGATATTCATATGCCTAAAAGAATTTTGGATGAAATAGACCACAAAATTCTGGACATCTTAATAGAGAATACCAGGACACCTTTTACAGACATTGCCAAAAAACTCAATATATCAGCTGGCACCGTTCATGTGAGATTCAAAAAGATGGAAGATATGGGACTTTTAAAGGGATCGTCGCTAATACTTGACTATGAAAAGTTAGATTATCCGTTTGTGGCTTACATAGGTATCTTTTTGAACAAGACAAAACAGAGAAATTTTATTATCGAACGGCTAGTTGAAATGCCTAATATCACTAATGTCCATATTAGCGCTGGGAAGTTTGATCTCTACTGCAAACTAAGAGCAAAGAACACATCTCATGCAAAAATGATAATTTTTCAAATAGATGATATTCAGGGAGTAGACCGAACCGAGACAATGATTTCATTAGAAGAAAGTTTCAATGACAAAAATCGCCTGATGCATCAAATTTTCAACGAACTATAATTTTGGTTAAGGGGTTTTATCCAAAGTGCTAGCTAGAGAAAAACCTTCCGCCCTGAAAATTCCACATCCGTACCTGAAAGCTTTGCGCGCGGTTCCTGAGAGGTTTTGACAGTGTTCCGACAGATAAACGTTAAGCCAATACCGCTAAAGAAATGGTGTAATAGTACAAGTGAACTTTTAGAAAAATTAAAGAAAACGGTACTGTTTTCTAATGACTAAAGTCTAATTAAACCATGATTAGGTATCAGACGACATACTCGGAAAATGTTACTACGCAAAACGCAAAAATTATAGTAAGCCATCTTCGTGGCCCTGTACATCAAAAGGTATCCGGAATGGAAGGAACCGGAACCAAAAGGAATCAACCTCGATTAAAATCTTAACATGAGAACAACGTTACATAAAGCGGCCACAAGGGGACATGCCGGCCATGGTTGGCTGAACAGCTACCATACCTTTAGTTTTGCCGATTACTACGACCCGGAACGGCAAAATTTCGGTGTGCTTAGGGTTCTGAACGATGACGAGGTATCCGCAGGTATGGGGTTCGGGAAACACGGCCATAGCAATATGGAAATTATCTCCATTCCCTTGGAAGGCGATTTAGAGCACGAGGACAGTATTGGCAACAAGACCGTTATCCGCTCCGGGGACATCCAAGTGATGAGCGCCGGTACCGGGGTCCAGCACAGCGAAAAGAACAAGAATAGCGACCGGAAGGTCAAGTTCCTTCAGATATGGTTGATGCCCAACAAGGCAAACGTCGAACCGAGATACGACCAGATTACGATCGAGACCTCCGACCTGCAAAATCGGTTCCATCAGATCCTATCGCCCGATAAAAACGATGTCGGTGTTTGGGTACATCAGAACGCTTGGTTCCATATGGGCAATTTCGACAAGCAAACTTCAGTTCAATATCGTTTTAAGAACGCTTCCAACGGGCTGTATGTTTTCGTACTGGAAGGGAAGTGTAAGGTGGGCGATGTCGGATTGGGAAGAAGGGACGGATTGGGTATCGAAAAAACGGAAAATGTCGATTTTGAGATTGAACCACAGACCAAGCTTTTGCTTATGGAAGTTCCAATGTCCAAGTAAGGATATTTCTTTATTCCAGCGCTATTTGAAAAGTCCCATAAACAAATGTTTTATGGGATTAATAAATGATAGGTTGACGGCTTCAATTAAGTTGATCTATCGTCCCTAAATAACATCAAGGAAGGTATTCAGCAGCTTTTTATCTTAGCTGGCTAATCTTCCTTAATTTAATGTCTAAATCTGTAAGCCCCTTGGTTTTTAAACCCATACCAAAGTAATTGTGCAATTCTGGAATTCTTAAATCTTCTCTGCAAAATTATATAATCCCGTGTCGATCATTCTACATCAATAAAAATAGGATTGGAGTAGAACCATAATTCATCCCATGGACTTTCGCCTATTTCATCTTTTTGAGGTTCCAGTTCATTACTATTGGTTCCTCTGATACGGATATAACTTTCTTTTTTCACCTTCGCAATCGTGTAGGTAAGCTCCCTAAAGGCATCTTTGACTGTCCAGTCAGAATCGGTAAAACGTGCAATAACCTGTGTAGTAGGATTGTTGTCGCTATTTCGATTGGTAACCGACCTGCCTACTTCCCCACGTATCAAATCAACACGGGTAACTTCAGGGTTTTGTCCCCATGAATTCAGGTTTCCTGGGTCTTTAAAGCGAATGGTAACCCTTACATCTTCGCCAGGGGGAATATGAATTTTACCTCCAATATCGGCAGTATGATGGCCCCCTTCTACCTGGACATAAAGTTCTGAGATTAAATCTCCCAGCGTTACAAAAACGCGGCCATTTCGAATACCGTCTATGATATCGTCGTGATTTTTTTGTGCAAGGACATAGGTTTTGGAGTATTCGCCGGGCCAGAAATCGCTACCACCTTCCCGCCAGTGAACATGTGAGTCGGAGTTTGCGGTGATCCACCAACGGCGGCCTTCGCCCAACATTGAATCCCAAAATCCGCCCAGTTTGGCAGTCATCTGATCAAAACCTCCCATAGTAGGAAATTGTCCATATCCACCCCGCGGTCGTTTACTAAAAGTACTGTCCCGATTTAGGGTAGCAGCTTGGTGACCGGGTGCTCCGGCCATACCTACGGCAATTTCAGGGGCTGTATCGTTCCAGTCTCGAAGTTCGGCAGGATTATCTTTTCCGTATACGCCCAACGCTGATGCAGATCGGGAAGGGTGATTCGCAATAACCACCGGTTTTGTGGCCATTGTATTCATGAATGCCAATGCTTCAAGCATTCTGGGTTCAGTATCCCAACTTGAATCAGATGGGTAAGGTTCTCTTTTATTGAATTGAGATTCTATGCTGTGCAAGTGGGCAGATTCATCATGGGAATGCGGGATAATTAAACTGGAGTGATCAGCACCAGGCGTATCGAATTCCATCCCATAAAACTGAATCACTTCGGGTACAGCTTTTCTAGAATATACCAATTCGGGATACGCCATTTCCAGATTTACTTTACTGTGATTGGGACCGCCATGATCGGTGGTTACCATCCACGAAAGTCCATAATATTTAGCCATTAAGGCATTCATGGGCGTTGGGTAAATGGCATCGCCACCAATAATGGGGGTAGGAGGATCCACTTCACGATCCCAGCCTACACTATACCTGGAATGAATATGATGATCTCCCGCCAGCCATATTCGGTTGGTTTTATCCTGTGCCAAAACTGAATGCTGAAATCCGTGCGTTAGCAACATCACCGATAAAGAAACAAAGGGGGATACGACTGTAGTTGAGAAAAAGATACGCATAAGATGGATGGACTTATACCTTGATTTAAATTATGTGTTGAAGATAGTATTTTGTTACCACAACTACTTTACCATACCGTTACCTTTTGAAATCATTACATAACCTGAGACAGATAAAATTAATACACGGTGTTTACCTCTTTTCTGCCGGATTTATCCACTGATCTGATTTCTTATCGATACAAGCATCTACTCTGACAAAAAGGTACAGATTTAGTATTCTTAGCGATACTTATCGAAAATTCTTGAATGACGATACTGTAAAAAAAGTAAAGGCGATACGCTCAAAAAATGCTTGAAAAGTCCCATTGGGATTGATTATCAGGACGTAAAAGCCTACGTACGACAAAGCTTATGGATTTAGCATTGGACGAGAAAAAATAAAACTAAACCTGCCTTGCCGGCAGGCATGCAATAAGCTTTAGTTGCGTGCTCAGACGGAAACCAATACGCCTAGCCTAACCGTGCCAACGTTCAAATAAAGGATTGTTTTTTGCAATGAATAAAATTGTAAATGGTTCGTTATAGGTGTATATTTACACCATTTCAAAATATATATTATGGCAAGGCAAAGCATATCCCTAACCCGCCCCAATGATGAGTGGCTTAAAACCCAAGTAGAAACTGAGGAATATTCAAGTAAAAGCGAATTGGTAAACGACCTTATTCGCCAAGCAAGAGAACAGCAAAAGGAAGTAGATTGGATTCGCGCTAAACTAATTAGGGCAGAAGAAAATCTGAATAGAAAGGGGTATGTCAACAAATCATCTGATGAAATTTTAGCCGGTTTTAAGGAAAAAGCCAAATTTAATGGCGACCTATAAACTTTCTCCCGACGCTGAAGACGACCTTTATCGTATTTGGTTATACGGCGCGCATAAGTACGGAGTCGCTCAAGCCGACAAGTATTACAAGGCGTTTTTCCTTCAATTTGATTTAATTGTACAAGACCCATTGATCTACCCAGCTGTAGACTATATCAAAAAGGGTTATCGACGTGGCGTTTCTGGGGTTGACAGCATTTATTATAGAATTAATGGCGATATAGTTGAAATAATGGCAATTATTGGTCGACAGGATGCCTATTCAAAACTCTAAGTTCAAATAAACGATAAGTTAGGACACCAGGGTGTAATTCCTAAAGTTCAAAAATGGATTCTAACTAGCGGTCCGATTTGATGATTCAACTGTTGGAAAGATTTTTGATTAAATTAGCGATATGAAATCACTAAGTGAGATAAAATCAACATTGAAAAGGAAAAAGAGTAGGTTATTCTATTCTTATCCTATTAAATCTTTGGCCATCTTTGGGTCGTTTGCTAGAAATGAGGGAGAAGAGAATAGTGATTTAGATATTATGGTTGAGTTCAATGATAAGATTGGGGTACGATTTATTGATTTGGCCAATGAGCTGGAAAAAATGATTGAATTAAAAATTGACCTTGTTTCCAGAAAAGGAATAAAAAAATGATACCTTCAATCCATAGAGGAAGATTTAATTTATGTCTAAAAGAGATAACGACCTTTTACTCCAATAGTTCGATACACCACTGTTTTTCCATGGAGTTCGAGATGCCCCAGTTCAGTATTTTTCTACTGTAAACATCTAAATCGCGTTCATGTACATAAAGCCCCTTAGCATCGGGATATAGGTGATATCGGTCTGCCAGAACTGACCGGGCCGATCGATCTTCAGGTATTTCAGAAGATAGGGATATTTATAGTTCGCAAGATCCTTGATAGTGGCCCTTGGCTTTCTGTAAACGGTCTGGAATCCCATGAGCCTGTATAGCCTACGAACCCTTTTAACGTTTACCCATTGGCCCAGGTCAAGATTCAGGTAGTCCGTCATGCGCTCCACGCCATAATACGGATGCCCCATAAAATGGGTATCGATTTCCCTCATCAGCCTTAGATTGTACGGACTCTCGCTCCTGGGTTTGTAATATAGCCCGGAACGGTGGATCTTAAGCAGTTTGCACTGCTGTACAAGACCTGGCCTTGGATGGCATTTTACCACCTTCTTTCTTCTCTCGGTGGTGCTCATTTGCCCAAGGCTTTCTTTAAAAAATCGTTCTCCACTTGAAGCTGGCCGATTTTGTTGAAGAGCGGTCCGGTCTCGGAACCGGGGTCTTCTTTCTCCGTCTTAGATTTGAACGCCAGGTCGGCATTGTCCAAAAATTCCCGTTTCCAGCTTGATATCTGGTTGGGGTGGAGCTCGAATTTCGCCGCGAGCTGTTGAAGGCTGCTCTGCTCCTTTATCGCCGCTATGGCCACCTTGGCCTTGAACGATGCACTGAACCTGCCTGCCGGCAGGCAGGTTTTCTTCTTGTTCTTTTCATACGTGACAGGGTTAAAATTACAACTTAACTTCCTGTCCTAAAGATCGGGAGTATCGTACTCTGTATCAAGTTTTAACCGTTCGTGGTGAACATTAACATAAACTTTAAAATTTCCATCAAAAAAAACCGTTCGTACCCCTATAAAACAATTTTTAGAACTTTGCTGCAATGATATCGCCAAAAGACCATGTTCATGAAAAAAAACGTTTACAATCATTGGATTCCTACAATATCCTGGATACCCTTCCTGAAGTGGACTTTGATAACCTAACTACGATAGCCGCGGAAATCTGCGGTACTCCCATTTCATTGGTTAGCTTATTGGATAACAAACGACAATGGTTCAAATCCAGTTATGGGCTGGACGTTTCCGAAACACCTAAGGAATTTGCCTTTTGCGCACATGCCATTAATGAAGGGGATGATGTATTTACCGTCCGTGATTCTAGGTTGGACGATCGCTTTTCCGATAACCCTCTAGTAACAGGGGAACCTAGGGTGGTATTTTATGCTGGAGTGCCCTTTTACGGTGATGAAGGGCTTCCCTTGGGTACCTTGTGCGTCATCGACAACCATCCGAAGGTGCTGAGTCAAAATCAAATCCGTTCTTTAAAGGCACTTTCCAACCAGGTCATGAATGTTCTTCAACTCAGAAAGGCCAATGCCCAATTAGAAAAATCCGTTCAGGCATTGGACGAGAAGAATGATGAGCTTGAACAATTCGCATATATAGCGGCACATGACCTCAAATCGCCGCTGAATAATATTATAGGCTCCGCGACTTTACTTTCTGACTGTTACGGTGCCGTGATGGATGAAGAAGGCAAGAGCCTTTTATCGTTTGTTCGGAGTGCCTCCGAAAAACTAAAAGGTCTTATTGAGGGGCTTTTGGAATTCAGCAAAAGTGAGACCGTATTAAGGGAAAAAAGATGTACCATTGGCCTAGAACAGCTATGCAATGAAATCCATAGTCTTTTTTCCTTTGAAGGGTCCGTAACCATTTCACTGAAATCTGAATTAAAGAGCATTACCGTTAATAGGACCGCCATCGACCAAATTTTTATCAATTTAGTTAGCAATGCTGTAAAATATAATGACAAGAATCATACGTGTATAGAAATTGGGGTATGGGAGGACCCGGACTCTTATCAGTTTTATGTAAGGGACAATGGACCTGGAATAAGCAGGGAACATCAGGTTAGAATATTTGAAATATTTAAAACGCTGGATAGTACTGATAAATACGGTAAAAAAGGCAATGGTATAGGACTGGCCACAGTGAAGAAGATAATCGGTAAAATGGGCGGAACCATCCGGGTGGAATCAGAGCCCCCAAATGGATCTACTTTCTCGTTCAATATCGAAAAAGACAAGTATTTGGAAGTCCAATAGTTTCAATTTCAGGGTTTAACATGAAATTTCCATACAGCGGCAGCGAATTGCGACGAAGGGAAAACGAATGGCCTTTGAATTGCTTTTACCGATTGCGTAACCTACCGTTCAACGGACCCTATTTAATTTCATTACTGTCAAATCTTGGATACGGACCCTCATTGACCTCTTGGAAGTCTTTTTTAGCAGCTCGCAAAAAAGCAAACGAGGCCGAACTTGGCTCCAACATGTAGAGCCCTACGAAGAAGGTTGGGCCGTACGTCGCGAAGGCAACGAGCGCGTCACCAGCAAACATCACAAACAGAGTACGGCCATCAACAAGGCCAAAAGTCTCGCTAAAAAATACAAGGCGGATGTTATCATTCACCGCGAAAGTGGCGGTATTCGCGACCGGATAAGGTATGATGTTCAAGAATTAAATTCACTGCAAGAAAATTAGGTTTGTTCAAGAAAGATAATCACAACGTTTAATAATGATTTAAGAAAAAATCAATTTTAATAAACCGCGAATTTTGATTCAGCTCAACGACATGAAGTCCACTACCTATCCTAAAGAAATTGCCGGCAGGTGAGACATTAAAAAAAATCTTACTGTTAATCTAACTGCCATAACGTTGCTACTACGATTACGATGACCAATGGCTAACCGGTTGAAAGGTTGGAAAAATGTTGGGGTGTAAGAATCTGCGGGCTTCGCAGCCTTATGCCAAGATCCTTAATGAAAAAGTGGAATTTGCTATGGCAGTTTTGAAGGAAAAGCTGGCTCGGTTAGACAAAAAGATTAAAACGGTTATATCTTAATAGCGCTCTGTAATGAACTACTTATAATTTTCATTTGATATATTATGTCGGCCCTGAACATTCCTGCTATCGGGTTGTTGAATAGGATCTCTTTGTTCTCTGACCGGTCTATGGAACTCTTCAAGGTTCGGACCTTGTAAATATCCATATATTCCCTATTTTTAATGAAATATAAGTTCGATAATTAAATACTGAGCTCTAATCTTTTAATTAGTAATCCAGTTGATAAGGGATGGCAGGGCGAAACGACTAGAAAAATAGAGCATCCAAAGAAATATACAGGCCACTATCTTACCCCTGGGCATCGCATAGGTTCTTTTAACATAAATGATGCTTGGGAAACCTATACGACCGTCACCCAACAATCGGCGTGGAAACCTAACGACTCATTGAACTCTATTCAAGAGTGCATACCGACCTCGGTACAGAAAGTAGGTGGATACGGCAATTTACTTTTCATTGTGGGTCCTATGGTCGTCGGCCGTATAGTACAACATTAGATAGACCGGCTCTGCGAGATGCGAGATTGGTTGACGGGTAAAGGGGAAGCGGTTTTTGTGGCCCTGGGCGGCCCCATATATCCCCACAGATTACATGGTTAGTATACTTAAAAGGAACAAGATATATTCGCATATACGTATAAAACATTCGGTAGAACTAGTTCTGCCATTTCCTAAAAACGCGTACATTGAACGTGCCTATTTTTTGGACGGGAAATCTGAGATGAATATGGCACAGCACAAGGCTTCCGTAGTGATAAAAGTTCCCAGTACCTTGCCAGATGAAATGTATCGGTTTTGGTTCCGGAACTCAATAAACCTACCCAGGATAGTAATGTGATCCAAAGCACCAATTATTAAAACCAGTTGACTTGAATCGATTATAGATGAACAGAACCGTAACTATTACCAGTGCCTATTCCGACGATACTCGATTCAACTTAAAGGACGGTGTGGGTTCAGATGCGGTACACACTAGCCCAATCTATGCCTATGCGGTATGCCGTTTGAAAACGGACAGCCCCCTTGAAGGTATAGGGCTAGCCTTTACCTTAGGCGCAGGAAACAATTTAGTCTGTGAGGCGATTGATTATTTAGTAAAGCATATTGTAGGTAAGGAAATTAATGAATTGATGTCAAATTTTGGGGAAACCTATAAAATGATGGTGGATGACCCTAACTTCAGATGGTTGGGCCCTCACAAAGGAGTAACCCACTTGGCGGTGGCGGCCGTGGTAAATGCTTGTTTTGATCTATGGGCAAAGACTCATGACGTACCGCTATGGAAATTGCTGATAGAACTTACCCCGGAAGAACTCACCAATACTTTGGATTTTTCCTATTATGAAGAGGTGTTGACCAAAACGGAAGCTATCGCCATATTGAATAAACAAGAACAAGGAAAGGGAGAACGAGAAAAAATCCTGAAACTTGGCTATCCTGGATATGATACATCCATAGGTTGGTTCAATTACACAGATGAACAGGTAGCTGAAAACATCAAAAGGGCGATGGACAAGGGGTTTAGCGCTTTTAAGTTAAAAGTGGGTTCCAAAGAGCCCGGAAGAGATATGCGCCGCGCCCGATTGTTGCGTAAAATCGCCGGCGACAGAGCTACTATAATGTTCGATGCCAATCAACAATGGAATTTGCCAGAGGCTATTAGCCTTTGTGAAAAATTACAGAAACTCGACCCTTTCTGGATAGAAGAACCCACCCATCCTGATGATATAACTGCCCACGTGGAATTGGTGAAAAAGGTGAACATAAAACTGGCACTCGGGGAGCATTTACCGAATAAGGTGATGTTCAAGAATTTTTTACAATCAGGGTGTATGTCTTTTAACCAAGTAGATGCTGTAAGGGTGGGTGGGGTGTCCGAATTTATTCTGATCAGCTTGTTGTCCAAAAAATTTGGTGTCCCTGTAGTGCCCCACGTGGGAGACATGGGGCAGATACACCAACATTTAGTGCTGTTCAATCATATTTCTGTTGCCCATCCCGCACTCTTTTTGGAGCATATTCCACACCTCAGGCAATACTTTAAACATCCGGTTCGCATTATTGACGCACGTTACCAAGTGCCGGAAGAACCAGGAATGAGTAGTGATTTGAGAAAGTACTGATTATACGAAATCTATGAATTTAAGACGAATTCACACCGCCAATGCGCTCAACATGGGAAGGCATATGGCCGGGCGTTACCGAACGGGCGACCTAAAAAAACAGTATCAGGCATTCATGAAACAGGTGTGCCGGTTCTGCCAAAAATACCCCGGAACGGGTCGGAGCAACAGTACTATTGGGTGAAGCGGGTCGATCTCAATTAAAATCAAAGTGCGAGACCTCCATTGGACAGTATTCCGGTGCTAAACTCGTTCAATGTGGCTTACTTCTGAATATCCCTTGAGAATTCTCTTTTATAACTCCAATTATTTTTTTGTTCAATTAGCAGCAGTCAACCTTAGTATTCCTTCCATCATTCTCCAATGACCGGGGAAAGAACAAATGAACGGATAATCTCCCGGCTCATTAGGGGCCTTAAATTCTAATTTAAAACTTTTTCCCGGACCAACGAGAGGCGTAGTAAATAATACTTCGGGCATGTCGGGTACGAAGTTTTTCGCATAGCCATCTGCCAAGCTAGCCATTTTATCTGCCGCATTACCGACTTTCTCCATACTACCCGGCATAGTGATCACTACATTATGGGGCATCTGGTCAGGATTATCAAAAATAAGGGTTACGGGCTCTCCCGCAGGGATACTAATTAATTTTTTGTCGAACAACATCTTTCCCGGTAGGGCGGACAATCGAATAATTCTTTCTTGGTCTGATGTGATATTCTGTGCATCGCCTACTTTTTCAGATTCAGTAGTCTCACCTTCAAAACGCCTTCTGAAACTTTCTGCAGCAGGAACATCCGATAAGGCTCGATAGTCTTCCTTTGAAAGAGTCTTATAAGAAAATGAACTGAATTGTGGGTCTCCTTCTAAAAAACTAGGTAAATCTAATGCCTCTTGAGAAGCAAGCGGCTGGAGTAAGCGGTTTGTCTTTTCGGGCTCGTTGGCCAAAAATTGGTTATTTTTTTTAAACATTTCCATCCAAACCGGCTTCAAATGCTTCAATGATTCCTCTAGGGCATAATCTATATAATCGTCCGTAGGGAGCTCCGTTGTCGATAGCAAAGCTTCTACTACGGCTTCTGATTCGAAGTGGCTCAGTGCCGCTATTGCTTCCACCCTCACCCTTGCACTTTCGTCCTCCGACATAGTGATGAGCTTCTTCTCCGCGTTATTTATTCGTTTTCTCCAATAAAATAATACTCTTGTAGCAGCTGCCCTTACCTGATAATCCTCGCTTTGTAAAAGATCTTCAAGTAAACCGTCATCTGGATGATCGAACTGTTGGTAGACCCAAAGCCCCTCCAATTTATGATGTTCATAGTTGGGATCTTCGCGGTCTAATGCCAAAATCCATTCTTTAATCGCTGTGATCGCCTGCTCTTCAGGAAACGCTCTTAGCCGAGTTCTTGCTCTATATCTTGTTCTGTCCTCATAAACCTTTAGCTGGTCCAGCAGCTGATCAATTTCAAGTTCGGTAAGATCGATCGTTTTCAGAACTTCTTTATTTTTGTAGGTGATCCTCCATATTCTGCCGCGGGTATGGTCCCTAAGGGAATCCCGGAAGTCCTGTTCCCCATGTTGTATAATTGGATTATACCAGTCCAGTACGTATAGGGCCCCATCAGGCCCGAACTTCAGGTCAACGGGCCTGAAATTCGGATCTTTCGATTGCAATAAGGGCTCTATTGCATGAGCTATCACCCCACTCCCATCCTCGGACATCTTATGTTGTGTTATGCCCTGAAACCCTATAAATGTATTGAAAAGGATATTCCCTTGGGCGCTCTCCGGAAACTGCCTGCTGGAAATTATTTCCATACCACATGTTTTTGGGTTTATCGGTAACGTAAGAAAATCCTTCATTTCTTTATGCTTTTTGGGATAATCGATCGCAACGGTAAGCGGGGGTGCAAAATAATTCAATCCGGTAGACACATCCGCTATTAAATGGGTGCCATCTCCGGTAAAAACATTGCCCCAAGGATTGGCATAGGGATAAGAGATATAAGGATCCAGTTTCATGGTACGGGGCTCATACCGCCAAGTCGCCCCGCTTACCGTTCTTCTAGGGCCATAGGGCGTTTCTACCTGGGAGTGTAGAAAAGTGCCTTCGTGAAAATAAAGTGCACCGTCAGGGCCCCATGTATAATTGCTTATTGCGTGGTGGGCATCTTCGGTTCCAAAACCGCTGAAGATAATTTTATGGGAGTCCGCTCGGTCGTCTCCATCCGTGTCTTCTAAAAATACTAAATCCGGTGCCTGTGTTACGTAAGCGCCACCATCGCCCAATGCAAATCCTAGGGGGAGATACAGACTATCTGCAAATACTTTATGCTTATCGGCCCGTCCATCATTATCTGTATCCTCCAAAATGATAATCTTATCGTTAGGGGGGCTACCGGGGTAATAATGAGGGTACGACGGCATGGTTCCTACCCACATCCTTCCTTGGGCATCAAAGTCAAAGGAAACAGGATTAGAAATGGGAAAATCCATTTCGGAAGCAAACAGATTTATTTCAAATCCCTTCTGCAGTACAAACTGCGACTTATCCTCTTTAAAAGAGGTTACACCCGACGACTTTTTAATACCATCATAATTCCTTTCGTTGGGATGTATGATAATGCTCTCGATATACTCCACATCCGGTCCGGAAACGCTGGTACTTCCCTCCCAGATGGCACTGTCTATTCTCGCTACCATACCATCTATTTTTGATAATTCCGACGGTAGAGACTCTCCGCCTTTCCAATCGCTACGCCTTCCGTAAATATATTCACCGTTTTCAGCATTGAACTTGTAGAAGAAATGCCGGTTCTTGATTCCTATAGCTTCCTTTAGAGCCGTTGATTGAGGATCTGGACTCCATGACGAAACGGGAAATCCAAGGGACTTTGCCATTATTTCGCTTACTAGCCTATATCCTTCTTCGTTTAAATGGATACCGTCGGTAGTTAGTGAATCTGTACTACTTGTCATCAACTGGTAGGTGGGACTGTATAAATCTATAAAAGGAATGCCTAAATCTGTTGCTGCTTCCTCCATACCTTCGGTATACAATTTAAGGTTTCGGTTATGAATTGCTGGATCCGGAAGAGAACCTCCCAGGGCTTCATGGGCGATAGGTGAAACAAGAACAACTTTAGGGGGCGTTTTACCATTGAATTTTTTCTGCTGAAGATGATGTAGGAATGTAGTTAAGTCTTGCTTGAAAACTCCGAGACTATCCGGTCCGTCAAAAGCTTCGTTCAGTCCAAAACAAGCAAAAATTATATCAGCGTTGTGTTGCTGCAGGTGTTCATCAAGTGTACCAAAATTTACTGGCCGGGGCCTTAAGTTCACTTCATCCGCGCTCCATCCAAGGTTCCTTACCTTAAGCTCACGCTCAGGAAAACTTTTATATAGAAGCGTCTCAAAGTAATTATTGTCCTGAAGTTTAACGGCAAAAGTGTTGCCCAAAAAAATTATATTGCTTTTTTGTTCGGGATCCAATTGGTGTACCATATCCTTTTCCCCGCAGGAAATACATACTATTAATAGTACTGAAATAAGAGGTTTTAAAGATTTTATATTCATAATGGTAAGTTCTAAAATTTTATATATTGCATAGGGTAAGCTTTGTCGGACTATCATTTCAAATAGTAAGTTTTCCTCATATTTTAATCCCTATTTTGCCCGAAATTCCATTTTCATCCATTCCAGTTTTGCGTACGCAGCGATCGAAAGTACGTAATGGTCCCATTGGGCACTGTTGCTCTTGCTCGGTCTCTTGGCGATGATTATATTGCTATTTATCGATTTATAGAACTCCTGTACTCCCTAACGCTTTTTGTAATTTGCGGCCACCTAGTCGTAGGTAAGTTTGAGATCACTAAGAGCTAGGTACAGCTCGCGACCGTATTTTTCCTGTTTTCGAAAACCACTCTGGCGAGCAAGGTCGCAAAGTCCACCTACGTTTCTCCGAAATTGGCCATCAGCTCATTGTTTTCCTTACTATGCTATTTTAGGGGTGTTATGACGCTACATATCAATTCGGTGCCTAGGCCCAGACTAAATACCAGTACAACCCACTCAATTGAATCATTGGTTTTCAGTCGGCATACGCGCATGCGGTGGAGCCGTGAAGGGCATCAAAACCTGTACCATGCTTTAATTTAAATAGAGGTTGGACGGTACTACTTTTCAATCTGTATCACTTTACTCAATTGACGTAACCAACGCCTTTTCATTTAATAGTTCATCCTTTCAATCACATCAATCTCGGATGCGGACTTGTTTAGTTCCAATACCAATACCGAGGCAATTTCGTCCGGTAATTCATCAGGCAAATTAATAGTAACGGATTCTTTTCCCTGTGCAAACTTAACGGGGGTCTTTCCATCGAGAAAATGCGCCTTGTTAATTTTCACTCCTTTTGGAAAGGGCAAGGTAAGGGTCTGATCATCTTTCTCGAATACGTGCAGATAGATTTCGTTTCCCTTATGGGTGCTGACCAAACGTTCCGTAGGCAGGTACGGGCCACCTCGGGTGCCGTAAACGGATTTCCCATTGATTTCTAGCCAATCGCCCATTTCTTTTAGACGGTCGATTTGGCGCTGCTCGATCCTGCCGTCGAGCATTGGCCCTACGTTGAACAAAAGGTTGCCGTCACCACCGACGGTCCGAAGAAGCGTGCGGATACATTCTTTTTTTGTCTTCATCGTATCGTTTGGTTTCCAGGCCCATTGCTTGGCGATGGTCATACAGGTTTCCCATGGTGTCTTATTGTCAAAAGCACCGATTCGCTGCTCGGGAGTAGCATAGTCCCCAGCAAATACTTCGGGCTTTTCAAATTTGACAACACGCACACCCTGCAGCCCCTTATCTACCCGGTTGTTTATCAAAAGACCGTCTTTTATTCCCCGCAAGTAGGCGTACATATCCATGCCCATTTCATGGGTCCATGGCCATTCCCATCCGCCATCGAACCATATCATGCTCGGATCGGCCAGTTCTATGAGTTCCTTAAGTTGGTTCTTCATGTACTGCACATAAATATCCATATTACCGCGATCGGCCATCGGAACTTTTTCGGCTGATTCCCTAGCGTAATACGTGGCCGTTCTTGTTTTCGGATAATCTGGATGCCACCAATCGAGTATGGTATAATACATGCCGAAGTCCAGTCCCTGTTTTTTACATTCCTCCGCAAGTTCTTTCACAACACCTTTACCGTAGGGTGTACTGGCCATATCGTAATCTGAATATTTGGAGTCCCATAGACTGAAGCCATCATGGTGCCTTGTGGTAAGTACCAGATATTTCATGCCCGCCTGCTTCGCAGTCCGGACCCATTCGGTGGCATTGAATAATACAGGGTTGAATTCTTTGTACAGATTGTCGTAATCCTCGGCAGAAACCTCCCTGGTTCGTGACCATCCGATTTCTGTTCCCCGTAAGGCTATGGGCCCCCAATGTATAAACATCCCGAAACGGTTATCCGTGAACTTCCTCAGGGCCTCGGTATTGGTATGTAATTCAGGATTGGCTTCGCCACCGCCTGAAAGCTGGGCTTCGACTGTAGTCATGGTTAGCAAAATGGCGACTGCTAAAATTGATTTTCTTTGAACTCTTTTTATAATTTCCATAGTTATGTGGTATTAGACCTCGCAGGCCTTTTGAAGGTTAGCGAGGTCGGGTTTTATGAACCAATTTTTGAAAAAATCACCCCTCCCTTTTCACTGGATAAATAGGCCGCTTCTACCAATTTCATGGTATCAAATGCATCTTCCGTACTATGGGGAAGCGGGACATTTTTATCTTGAATATGCCGTTGCAGACCTGCCATGGGACCAATAAACGCATCGGGGAACCATCCTCCCTGCAACTTGACCTCCTTCCATTGTTTTGGCCCTTCATTTAATAGGATGTATTCGAATTTCGGTGGAAGTCCTCGGGGATAATCCATTGATATACCGATTTGAATCTTAATAGCCCCTTTGGTTCCTTCGAACTTTATATACGATTGCTGTTTATCCGATCCGAATTCGTGGCCGTGGTTTGTCGATATTCTTGCTTGTACATGCGATGGGTAATCGAGGATTATGGTCGAACGCGTTTGTGCCAGCTCCAACATTTTCGGGTGTTTTATGGTACTGGCATACACTTTTTCGGGGTTGCCCAAGAACGAACGGACGAGATCCAGATAATGGATGCTGTGGTAAAGAATTTCCATTCGTGCCACTTTGAACAAAAAATCCCACAGATGCCATGGGGTGTAGACGCAGACCATTAGTTCCATATCGTACAGGTCACCAATGAGTCCCTTTTCAATCATTTCCCTAGCCGCGATGATGTAGGGCGCATACCTCAATTGAAAGTTGATGCCGGAGACCAATTTTTTCCGCTCACAGACGGCCAAAATACGTTTGGCCTCTTCCAAGTTCTCCCCCATCGGTTTTTGTATCAAGATGGGGGACCCAACGGGAATTTCTTCCAAAATACCCCAGATGAAATTGGCGGGAACGGCCAAATCGTAAACGGCATGGTGCTTTCGGGCATCCGAGACCAGTTCGGCCAACTAACTATACGTTTTTTCTATCTCCCCGAAATCATTTTTGAGGGCATGAGCTTTGGCCTCGTCTTTATCGTATACGCCCAACACCGTGAATCCCGCTTTTTTATAGGCGGGCAAATGGGCATCCCTGATTATGCCCCCGGCACCGATAATGACTATAGGCATGGGCTTTTCGGGCAATGCTACCTGTTGCGATAGGTTCATAAGATTATGCTATTGGTGACATTAGCTTCCACTTTTCGGTGGTGTTACTTTCCGGATGTACTTTCTGGAATTTGGCGACATATGGCTGCCATTCCTGTTCCCTTGGCAGGGTGGCCCATTGGGCACCGTCCCTACCCCTATCGAAGTCGGGGTCGATATCCAAGATCAAAAAGGCTTGATAGTCCACAAGGTATAGCTCCATATCCTTTGTACCCATACTATCGCTATTTTGAAGAACCTGGGTATTCATCTTTTCCGGACGATGGATGTTAAGGTATCCCTTTAGTAATTCGAACTCGTTCTTTATTTTCACGGTCATCACCATTCGTTTATCGTCTTTAATTCTCCGGACCAAATAATTATCGAGCGTTATTTTTAAAAATTCTGTGCAACGGATTCGCATGGTCCGAACCTAACAAATTCGAAATCGCCGTTGCTTCTCATTTGTCGGATTTGTGCTCGGCAATGATGGACCTCAAATCAAACAAGCTCTTATCCGTCCCGACCTTCAGTATAGCGAAAGTATAGCAGTCGTCGGTAAAAACTTCAAGATTTTCAATATCTAAATCCACCATTGAATTTCTACTCTATGCCTTTTTCATATCCAATGCTGTATATTTCCGGACAAGGCTTTATTGGATATTCCAAAACAAAATCTTTTGCTATATCCGTTATCTTCCATCTTAATAAAAAATTGTATAAAGGGTCAGTATGGTAACGACCAACACCACGGTAATCACATTTACTATTTTAGTCGGCCTCTTGACCCGCAAATAAAATCCTTCCGGAATTTCTTGAATGGACTTGTCGAAATACGAAACAGCCAGATATATCACCGAGGATACGATAAAGAACAAGTAGGTCTGTCTGAGCCAGTGAATGCCGAGTCCATCGGGATTCGAAATATAATTTTCCATGCCGTTGACCACGGCATATTTTTCGGTCAGGAAAACGGCTCCGGCAAAAACACTACCGCCAATAAGCGTCCAAAAAGAAGCATTGGCCGTACCTCTTTTCGATAAAATCCCCCATAGAAAAACGGCCACGATGGAAGGAGCAAAAATGGTAAATAGCTGATTGATTACTTCAAAAATGGCTCCAAGGCCACCCAAAAATGGTGACCAAGCTGTTGCCAACACCAAGACGGCAACGCCTGAAATTCTGCCGATACGTATTTTCGCCTTGTCGGTCAATCCTGATTGTAACTTATCGAAAACGTCATAAACGATTAAGGTGGAGCAGCTGTTCAAGGCTGCGGCTACACTGCTCATTACCGCGGCCAGTAGGGCAGCGACCATAAGGCCCCGGAGTCCGATCGGTAAAAGTTCCATAATCATGACCAGCAGGGTATTCTTAGTGTCCGCCTTAATTTGGTCGCGGAACAGGGCGAAGGCCAGTATACCAGGAACAATCATCAAGAACACTGGTAAAATTTTCAAAAAAGCCGCGAAGAGGGCGCCCAATTTGGCCTGTTTTTCATTTTTTGCCCCCAACACCCGCTGCACAATGGTCTGATCGGTACACCAGTACCAGATGCCGATTACTAAATGTCCGAACAGGATGTCGGAAAATGTAAAGCGTGTTTTAGCCGTGTCAAAAGATACCATCTTTAACCGATCGGGATCGACCGCTCCCTTTAGGGCATCGTAAGAATGTATACCCACTTCGGGAAGTTTGAACAAGGCCAACAACGTAATGGCCAACGAACCTAGAATAAGGATGACCGTCTGTATAGCCTCCGTAATAACTACTGACGACAGTCCGCCTATAATAGTATAGATACCCGTGGCAATACCGATGATGATGATAGAGGCCACGATGTTGATATCGAAAATCTCCTCAAAGACCACCGCCCCGGCATAAAAACTGACCCCGATATGCATAAAAAGGGCGGCCATAATGCTGAAAATGGCCAAAATCACCCGCGACCGGCTATCGTAGCGCTTTTCAAGGAACTCGGGCAGCGTGGTTATCTTGGTACGGAGGTAAAAAGGAATAAAGACAAAAGCAAGGATGATAAGTTCAAAAGCGGAAAACCATTCGAAATTTCCCCAAACCAGACCTTCCCGGAAGCCAGATTCGGCGAAACCTACCAAGTGTACCGTAGAGATGTTGGAGGCAAAAAGTGAGGCTCCAATCACCGACCATGTCAACGATTTTCCGGCCAGAAAATATCCCTTGCTGGTTTTTTTTCTTTTTCTCGAATACCACAACCCTACAAAAATAATAGCCAAGATATACAGGACAATGACCGCTAAGTCTATGAATGAAATGGCGCTCATTTTACTGCCGTTTCATTGGTTATTAAGTTACGGTAAACCTCCAGCCCTTTTTCGGTCATGTTTGGTATCAGAAGTTCCCAAATGTATACAGACATAGAATCGTCTTGTGCCGATTTGAAGTATGGCAGCACCTCTTTTTGCGAATTCCAAAAAGTAATAAGGACACGTATGGTATGTAGCAACCGAACGTACATGCCCGGCAGAGGTTCATTTTTGAAGTAGCCCATTTCATTGAACCTTTCATAAAAATGTGACATTTGTTCCTTACGGATTTGGAATGTCGTTTGTAGTAAGGCACTAACCTCTGGATAATTTCGCGAAATTACCAAAACATCAAGGTTAAAGAACGAGTACGTTTCATGAAAGGTCTCCAAACGTTGTAAAAGCTCGTTGAAGTGGAGAAAGGGATCCTTCTGCTTGCCTTGGTCTACGTACATCCCTGAAATATCCTTTTTCATTTGTCTGTAAATGGCCATGAGCAATGCTTCCTTGTTCTTAAAGTGGTATTCCAAGTTACCATGGCTCATATCAAGCATTTTGGCAAGATCCCTGCTCTTCACATTCGTAAGGCCGTGGATATTATATGCCTCTATAGCCTGGTTGATAATGCGTTGCTTAGTGCTAATTTTTCTGGGTGCCATTTTATGTATGGAAACTGAATTTTAAATATTCAAAATTTATGGCCAAATTGGGATTACGCAATTCTTGTTCCTTAGTGTCACTGAGAAATTTTTAAGGTAACGGCAAGTTTTCCTTCAGTACCATTTGGGAAACTGATTTCCGTTGCATTCCCATCTTTACGCCACTTCAAGGCCATAACTTCACCTAGAATCCGTAAATCACGCCCATCAAACATAAAAAAATGAAATATTTTGCATATTTCACTATTTTAGTTAGTGTCCTTTGAGGAACTGAACATGAGTTTTTTTTGTTTCTAGTTAATACTTGTAGTCAAGTCTTTTTCAGCCTGGTTAAATTGTATCAAGGTAATAGGTTCGTTGCTGCCCGCAAACAAAAAGCCTCTTTTACTACCCAGGTTTATCGGCCACAGACTTTGCGTATTTCCCAAAATCATCAGTCCGTTTTTGGTGGGAGGCACCGCTTCGAATCCCTTTCCTTTATTATTTTTCAATACCAACCCTATGCCGGCATCGGCCCTAGGTGTCTCCACTTCAGAATCATAAATACTGCCCGAAACAAGTAGATCTGTAAACCCATCGTCGTCGTAATCAAATGGTAGTATGGAACTTATAGGGGACAATTGACTTCGGTTCGGCAATTTGTGCCATTTGAAACCTTCCTCGCCCACATTTTCCAACCAGTAATGGGCAAAGGTAGTGGCGGTAAGATGCATCGATTTTTCGAGCTCGGCCTTGCCATAGATATCATAAATATCGGCCGAAGCGAAATCTCGGTAACTGGGGAATTTCTTCTTGATGGCAGGTATCTGTTCCGAAGAACACTCACGGCCCCTGAGCGGTAGCAGCTTGCCCTCTTTGTGCTGCCCTAATACGATATCGGTACGGCCGTTTTTGTCAAAATCGCCCGCAAAGACCTCGAAGGGTTTCTCCACACTGGCCCCGTACTTATAGTTCAAGCCCAAATTACCTGCAATCAGGTCTTGGTCGCCATCATTATCCACATCAAAAGCGGAAAGAGCGTACCACCAACCTGTTTTCCCGCTCAACCCGAATTGTTCCGTTCTTTCTTCAAAATTTCCTTGGTCATTTATGAAAACTTTAATGGGCATCCATTCTCCGGTTACGACCAAATCTTTCCAGCCGTCTTCGTTGAGATCGGTCCAAGTTGCACTTGTAACCATACCTGTATCCTTTAAACCCGGGGCCAGCGAACCGGTTACATTTTCAAACGCTAATTTTTGGTCGGTCCCCCCGGTGTTTTTTAAAAGATAGCTTTGCGGGGAGGAGGGATATTGTCCCGGTGCATTCCTTCCCCCTACAAAAAGATCGAGGTCACCATCATTATCGAAATCTGTAGCGGTGACCACCTTGCCGGCCGTTTTCATCATTGGCAGGGCATTGTCGGCTTTTACAAAACCTGTCGGGGTATTCATATAAAGGCGATCTTGGAAATACGCTTCATCCTTTAACGGGTCGTTACCCCCGCTGACCACATACAAATCGATATCACCGTCGAAATCAGCATCAAAGAAAAGGGCACCCGTATCCTCATTTTCGTAGTCGTCTTGCCAGGGCCCATCCAAAATGCCAAAGGTATTGTCGGGCCTTTGTACATACACCGCACTTTTATGGTTCGTGGCATTGCCTACATAAAAATCCTCGAGACCATCTCCGTTGACGTCGCCAACGGCCAATCCCGGACCTATCGTGGAATATTTATGGGGAAGTAAAGGTTCGTTTTTGTAATCATCAAAGGAATCCTCCTTGTGAACGAAATCGATACCCGCATCTTTTGTCTTATCCACAAAATTCACTTTTTGGATATTTTCGGGGATTTTTTTGACATCCGTTGCATTGGCATATTTTACGGTTTTAGTTCTGTCAATATCGCCGACTTCGATCGTTTCACTTTTACCATCGGGCCAATCGACCGAAAGCGTTAAATCATCGGGGGAATCTCCTAGACCGAAATGGGCAATGGGTTCCATAAAGGACTGGAATCCCCGTGTGGGGTTCAAATCGAAAGTTTGCTGCTTGTCGGAATTCCTGTTTTTCAAAGTCAAAATAGCACCAAATCCATTTGGGTTTTTCTCCGGTCCTTCCAATAGTACCCTGAGGTAGTGTTTTCCGGTAGTGTCACTATCATTTTCAAATAGGGACATATGCTGATCCAAGTTGTTGATAACAAGGTCAAGATCGCCGTCATTGTCCAGATCTCCGTAGGCCATGCCGTTGGAAAAACCCTTATAACCCAAGCCCCATTCATCAGTTACTTTCTCAAAAGTAAAGTCGCTTTTATTCCTGAATACATAATTGTCGAGCGGTTCGCTGGGATAGGCATCGATATCGACTCTTTCGAAGGCTTCCCTGAAAGTGACGGCATCGCTCCTGTCGTTTATATCGTTGTCATTTACGTCGCGCTTCATACCATTGGTAAAATATAGATCTTTCCAACCATCGTTGTCGAGGTCGGCAAAGAGCGAAGACCAGCTCCAATCCGTCGTGGCCACCCCCGCCATCCTTGAAATTTCACCCATCACCGGAATACCGTCATTTTGTATTCCGTTATTCAATTGCAAACTGTTTTGCATGTATTGATAATGAAAACCAAGATCTACAGCTTCCCAGAACGACTCTGGACTCATACTGGCCATATTTATCTTGGCCCTTTGGTAATCTTCTGGGGTCATATCGGCCTGGACCAGGTCTGGCAGACCATCATTGTTAAAGTCGGCCGCATCTATGCCCATACCGAACATGGAGGTATGCCCCAATGCCTGTTTTAGTACCTCTTTGAAGGTGCCATCACCGTTGTTCAGGTAAAAATAGTCGGGCACGTTAAAATCGTTGGAAAGGTATAAATCTTGCCATCCGTCATCATTGAAATCCGCACAGGACAGGCCTAAGGTTAATCCAAAATTTTGTACGCCGGCCGTGCTTGTAACATCGGTAAATGTATCCCCGTCGTTTCTATATAAATGACCGGATTCGGTAGGGTCATTCTTTCGCATCCTATCGGCATAAAAGCTATTTCCCTGGGATAGCGGCACCAAGGCATAGTTGGCGACGAACAAATCAAGGTCGCCATCTTTATCATAATCGAAAAAGGTGGATTGAATGGAGCGGCTCGGGTCATTAATGCCATACTCTGCCGCTTTTTCCTCAAAAGTCAAATCCCCTTTGTTCCTAAAAAGTTGGTTTCGGGTATTACCGTTCTTCCCGGACACGGAAAGATAAATGTCCAAAAACCCATCATGATCGATATCCACCAAGGTCACACCCGTGTACCAGCGACTATCTCCCTGAACCCCGGCCTTTTGGGTAATATCCTCAAAAACCATATTTCCCTTATTGAGATATAACTTGTTCTCGACCATATTGCCGGTAACAAACATATCGGAAAGACCGTCATTGTTAAAGTCACCCAAACCTACACCGCCCCCCATATAGATATATGGGAAGCTATAGTAGTTCAACGTATCGGAGTCAATAATTTTATTCGCAAAGGACAGATTGCTCTGCGAAGTTTCGACCCTACGAAATAATGGGGGTTCTTTGGCATTTACCGTATCATCACTACAGCTTGACCATAGAACAGGCAGAAAAATCACTATCAAAAAAATACCTGACCGCATATAGTTGGGGATTGCTTTTACGCGGAACTTTTTAATTATACCCCGGGTTCTGCGGATATAAGGGATTGGTATCTACCTCGATCTGCGGAATCGGCAAATATTCCCTACCCTCCCGATACTGTGATCCGCCCATATTGGATTTTAGCTCGTCGGTAATGGCTTCTGGTATCATTCCCCAGCGTAAAAGATCCATATAGCGATCACCTTCGAATAGCAGTTCCAAGACCCTCTCGTCCCTGATCTGCTGCCGCAGCGTTGCTTGGTCCGAAGCGGTTCTACCGGCCATATCGGACCTTGCCCTTACTTTGTTAAGCGCATCCAATGCCAAAGAACTGTTCGGCACCGCTTCGTTCTGGGCCTCGGCGTACATCAGTAGAATATCGGCGTAGCGCATAATACGCCAATTGATATCGGAAGCGTCTGGACCTTCGAATTGAGGTTGGGATTTACCATCCCTAAAATCAAGATATTTGCGCATGGCAACGGCATTCAAGTTGTCGGCAAAGGCCTGTTGAAAGGGATCGAGATAAACCATTATACCAGTTTCGTTCCAAAGAATGGTATTAAAGGCCCGGGGGTCGATGGCACCTACCGTGGTAGTTTCGGCCAAAAAGGCTTCCCTTACCCAAGGGTTGACCAATACACCTGATTGGCTGGTGTAACCTGGTGGCGACAAATCGGACTCAAAGGCGGCGTTCAGGTTGCTTCCCGCGTTATCAGCTCCCCAAGCTGCTCCACTGTTATCGAACTGTATTTCAAATAAAGATTCGGCATTGTTCTCTTGCTCCCTTCCAAAGTTAGCCGAATGGTTCGGCATCAAACTGTAAAGATCCCCTTCCCTATCTATGATTTTTTGGAACTCGACAGCGGCCAGCGCATATTCGTCAACATTTTCAATTCCAGAACGATATAAATAGGTCTTACCCAACAAACCAGTAGCCGCACCCCAAGTAGCCCTTCCTACATTGGCATCGTCCCAATTTTCTGGCAATAAGGTTTGGGCCATTTTTAAATCATCGATGATTTGTTGCCAGACAACCTCAGGCTCCGCCGGCGCATTTTTTATTTCGTCGATCGAGGCCGCGGGCTGCGTTATCAAAGGAACATTTCTGAACATCGTGACCAAATAGAAGTATTGGAAAGCCCTCAGATAATGGGCCTCACCAAGAATTTGACCTCTTTGTTCGTCCGAAAAGGATGCATCTTCGATTTGCGGCACCTCGTTCAATATCGTGTTCGCCCTAAGGATTGTTTTCCAATATTCTCCCCATGTCTCCTGTAAACGTCCGAATGTTGGTTCGATCGAGAAATTGGCCGCATCGGTAGTAACTCCTTGAAATGGGATTGGGTTTATAGCGTCAGATCGGTACACCGTATGCAAAATCATCATCCTACCCCAGCTGAATACACCAGACAGCGGACTATAAGCTCCAATGATGGCCTTACTGGCATCATCGCCCGATTGCCAAAATACATCGGGATTAAGCCGGTTTTCGTCCTGCACTACCAATAAATCCTCATTACATGCGCTGACCCACAGAATAGACAAGCATAACGCAAGAAATAGTTTTTTAAATTTTCTCATTTTTTTAATTTTTTGCTAGTTATAATGAAACCTGTACGCCTAGGGTAAACGTTCTTGGTACCGGATAGGTATTTTCGTCGACACCGGCGTTGAACAGATTATTCCCCCTACTAATATTTCTCCCTATTTCAGGATAATAACCGGAATAATTGTCTATAATAAAAGCATTCTGCACATTGAGGAATACCCTCAGTTTTTCCAATGCTATTCTTTCTATGATATTTGCCGGAAATGTATAGCCTATGGCAACATTCTGCAATCTAAAATAAGACCCATCTTCTACATAAAAATCGGAAGTCTGTCTATTTACCGCGGCATCTGAAATGGATGCTCTGGGAATGTTCGAAGGATTGTTCGGCGTCCAGGCATCCTTGGCAATGGCAAATTTTGCGCCATTTTGGGCAAATACCCCTTCGAAAAGTTTGCCGTTGACTATTTCATTTCCCTGCAATCCTTGGAAGAACAGGCTAATATCCAAACCTTTATAATCAGCATCCAAATTCAAACTGTACTCGAAATCGGGAATCGAACTGCCGAGAAAGGTTCTATCGGTAGCATCTAAAGTACCATCATTGTTAACATCGACAAATCGGAAGTCGCCGGGGACTGCCGCTCTGCCAATCAAGCCATCCGCATCGATTTCGGCCTGGTTCTGATAAACCCCGTTGGTTTTGTACCCGTAAAAATAGGCGACAGGGAAACCTGCCTCGGTTCTCGTACTGTTAAAACTTTCATCGGTAAATCCACCTGCCGTAATAGGGTTTACACCTTCCCCCAAAGCGATAACCTCATTATTAAGCGTACTGAAATTGCCCGTTGCTGAATACTTGAAGTCGTTGACCGAGTTTCTGTAGGTCAATGAAAATTCCAAACCGTCATTTTCGACGGTTGCCGAATTAAAGGGTATGGAAACATTGGTTCCAGATGTAGGATTAATAGGCAGATTTGCCAAGATATCTTCCGATGTTTTCTTGAAATAATCAACCGCAAAGACTATTTTTCCATCGAAAAGACTACCTTCTATACCGACATCGGTAGTGGTCGTCTCCTCCCATTTTAAATCAGGATTCGAATATTGTATCTGCGATACCCCACTAACCCTTTCTTGCCCTGTTCCCAAAGTATATTCACTCGTAATGTTCAAGGCCGTAACATACTGAAAGGGGCTAAGGTTGTCAGATCCCAGTTTTCCCCAACTTCCCCTAAGCTTTAGATTGTTTATGAAATCGACATCGAAAAATGGTTCTTCCGCAATGTTCCACCCCAAGGAAACGGAGGGAAATACCCCGAACCTATTTTTCTCCCCGAAATTTGACGAACCATCCCTCCTTAAGGTCCCGGATAGCAAATATCTGCCCGCATAATCATAATTTATCCGTCCGAAAACACTGCGAATATTTCTGGGCAACAAACGCCCGGAAGGTCTGCCTACGACTTCGCTTCCCGCATCTACGGTACGGGTGTCATTGCTAAGAAAGCTCTGTATGGATACGCCTAAGGTCTCTGTCTTATCCTTTTGTTCCGAATATCCCGCTAAGAGATCAATGTTGTGCTCCCCAAAACTCTTGGTATAGGTAAGCAGGTTCTCCACAATCGTTGAAACAAAGGTGGACCTATTGTCTGACAGATCAGCTATCGGATTAAAGCCCACATCGGAATTGCTTATAAAATAGGTGGGGACAAACGTAAAATCGCGACCGTTTTCGTAGTTGACCGATAGGTTAAGTTTATATTTAAGACCCTCGATTATTTCGTACTCGCCAGAGATATTGCCCAAAATATTGTAATCCGTATTTTTTCTGTCCGTGAGATTTGCAATGCCCAACCAGTTCGTTGATCGGGTAATGCCTGCAACACCGGTATTGGCAGCCCCATATCCTCCTTCGTTAACGTCGCTATAAATCGATGAGATTGGCAAATGGCCATATTCACTGCCGAAGACCGTGTTCGGTCGGTCCGTCGTTGAGGACAGGAACAAGGATTGGTTGACACTGAACTTCCCCTTCGAGGTCGTCGTGTTGATCCTGACCGAAGTCCTTTCGAACTCAGAGGACTCGACGACCCCTTCCTGTTCCAATCTATTTGCGGAAATACTGTAAGTACTCTGTTCCCCGCCTCCGGAAAAGCGCAACCCGTAGTTTTGCACCAATGCCGATCTGAGGGATGCGGACTGAATGTCGGAATCTACCGAAGGATCAAAATCATAAAAGTTACTGGGTACGGGATTACCATCATTCGCGTAGGCCTGCTCCCTATTCGCTATATAATCGTCCGCATTTAGCATATCCAACGTTCTGACCACATTGGCGAAGCCCCAACTGGCGTCAAGATCGATTTTTAAAGCCTGACCCTTTTTACCCTTTTTGGTGGTTACCAGAATGACCCCTTGCCCCGACCGGGCCCCATAGATCGATGCAGTAGCATCTTTTAGAACCTCGATGGATTCGATATCGCTAGGATTCAAAAAATCCATATTGTCGGAGAAAACCCCGTCGATAACGTATAAGGGGTCCTGGTTGCTTAAAGATCCGGTGCCGCGGATAATCACATTGGTTCCGGCACCGGGCGCGCCGCCATTTACCTCTACCCTTACACCCGTTGCCTTACCGACCAAGGCCTGGGTGGCGTTTCCGGTTACTACCTCGTTAATATCTTCTCCACTAATCGAACTCACCGATCCCGATACGTTTGATTTTTTCTGTGTGCCGTAGCCAACGACCACCACTTCGTCCAATGCCGCGGCATCCTCCTCCAATGTAATGGAGAACTGGGTCTGGTCGCCCACGCTTACCTCTCTGGTCGAATAACCCACATACGAAACAACCAATACGGCGCTTTGCCCGGCCACGTCCAAGGAGAAATTGCCATCAAAATCGGATTGCGCCCCGTTTGTAGTACCTTTTTCAACAATGCTGGCACCCGGCAACGGTATACCTTCGGAATCGGTGACCGAGCCACTGACCATTTGCTGCGCCATAACAAAGCCCATATTGCCAATCAATACAATCAGTAAACCGAAAAAGCGGAGCCCCTTAATTGATGAATCTGTCCATAAAAAAGGTGTTTTTTTTGTACTGTTCACTTTATTTTTCATATCATTTAGTTTGTTAAAAGGCGATTGGTTCATGAATACCAAAAAAAATAAATACTACAATGAAAAGTTAGACAATTGCAATAAGACTGTTAATTTAATGCTAATGTAAACAAAAAAATAGTGCGAATGCCCTAATAATAAAAAAAAAGAAAAATGTATATTATAGCCTTTTATCGCATGATTAAAATTTCAACCAGCCATTCCCCGATTTTTAATTTCAAAGCAAATAGAGTTACCCCATGAAGATATTCGGCATCGCATGGTCCCGCTTCCATCTCATCACAAGTAGCGATAAGACCTTGCTTATCTTTAGTAGATGAAGGTGACGGGTTCCCGGGGTGCTTCCAGAGTATTTCGAAGCATCTAAAGCGATACAAGCTTGCAAATGAATCCGTACGATATTAATCCAATTTGTATTCGTTTTTCTCAGGCAGGGTAGAAGAAGAATTTACGTCGCCCATACCCCATTTGGTCGCCAGATCAAGTGTATTATTAAACTTTCCGATGTTACGTATCGATGGTAAACCATCGGATGTACCTTCAAAAATAGTAATCCCGGTAGCACCAAATGCTCTAGGTATGCCCCATACCGAAAATCAGGAGGGAGTCACTACCAGCCTGATCCAACATTTCGATTGGGGTCGGCCATTTCCCCGCCTTAGCCTACCCATCCATTCAAATTTTTACGTATCTTTCGACCACTCCCCCACAACCGTTTAACCGACCAAAAACCACACTCATGCTTAACAAATGGTTTAACCAAGGGATAAATTTCCTTATCGCGATTTGGATTCTCATCACTTTTCTAATACTTGTTTGCAACGGCTTTTTTTGGATCAACGACTATATTTCCTCCCCGCAACACGGGTTGTTCGACAATTTCAATGCGGTCTCGGACATTATAAAATCGGAAAGCCTAATCTCGTACCGCATTTATTTTTTACTGGATTTTTTCTGGGGATTGTACCTACTGATCATCATCGGAGACTCCGTAAGGGATGACCAAGGTACAAGCCTATTGAATTATAAAGAATACAGTACTTCCGCATCAAAATTTTATATCTTTTTTGCTAGTCTCGCTTTCCTTTTAGACTGTACGGAAGGTATTTGCTATCTGTTCTATTGGGGGAATTATCTCGAAATCATTTACATCGGAAAGATGCTGGCTTACTCCATTTGTTTGTCCTTTTTAGTGTATTGGTTGCTTAAAAAACACCTCCTGCCCAACTTCAAGTCATTCCTACGCTTTGTTTGGACATCGCTTTTCAGTGTCCTATTTCTGGCCCTTATCTATCTCTTGATTACCGTAATGCCCCAGGGAGGCACCATCATCGTGGACTTGTTCTATAATCCCATGAACATTATGATATTGTTCTTCCTATTGACCTTTTTAGCCATTATGATTTCCCATTATCCCATTTATGCCGATATATGGATGAACGGTGACAACACCTGCGTAAATCTAGAGATGGATAAAAAAATCCGTTTTTTAGGTTTTGGGATCATCTACTATAAAAGTATTCGAGCTACCAATGCACAGAATCGCTCCTTTGACAATATTCGGGTCAAGAGCATGCGCCGAAGCCTCGGCATCATTCTCTATATCGCTTTGTTCAACATCCTGTTCGGGGTCATCTCGCAATTTTTCGAAGTTCAGTTCGATGTTTTGACGCTCACCATTTTTATTTTGGTGGCCACGCTATTTCTATATTATGTAGAGGGAAAGAAATATGACGCTTGGAAAGAAAAATTGGCGTCCAAGGACTTTTCGGAGAAAATCAAAAAACAGACCATTGAAAAAATCGTCTTTTATGTCACGTGGTTTCCAAGATACTTTTTGATTGCCACCAGTCTTGTTGTCCTCACCGCAGTCTTTGCATTTTTCTTGAACTGGAATCGATGGACCCTAGTTTTTTTTATGCTTGCCTTGGGCGGCCAAATGTTCCTCTACGTCATGTTCAAAATCGCACGGACCTTTTTCAAATATGTATACCGATCCGAAGCCTTGAAAGAGGACTATCCGGAAATGTACAACAAAAAGACCTTAGCGCTTTTTGATGAGTACGATCC
The DNA here is from genome assembly GCA_963832345.1 of uncultured Flavobacteriaceae bacterium. Classification (GTDB taxonomy): domain Bacteria; phylum Bacteroidota; class Bacteroidia; order Flavobacteriales; family Flavobacteriaceae; genus Pricia. The sequence continues at coordinate 83,233 of CAWHTW010000001.1, forward strand.
CAACCCAACAAGAGGTGCTGGTTTAATCGGTCGGTTTATCGGTATGCTAAGCCATAACGTTCGCTATTTACGACTGATGCAAATAAGTGGCTTACTTTCGCTTCTGGCCTTGATTTTGGCCAATACGATTTTCGAGGTGGCGACTTTTTTGAATCCATTGGTCATCATACTCCTGTATATCATTTTTTTCTACTCCGTTTTCGTAATCATCTTTAAACATGTGCTCTACTATCACAGGCGGCCTCAAAGCACGTTCAAAGGGCGTAACTTCTTTAAGTACGGTATCCCCCTGGCTTTCTTTTTCCTTTTGGGATGGATGGTTTTTACCACTTCCTTTCCGAACGACCTGCATCAGTTGACTTTGGTCGAACGCGATATGCCCGAACCGTTTTCCTATGAACCCTTCCTGGACTCGATGACCAAAGATAACAGCAACGGTAAAGCCGATAACTATTTTTTGATCGGGTCGTATGGGGGCGGATTAAAGGCGAATCTTTGGAACATGTTGTTACTCCACCGCCTCGAAAATGCCTCGAAAAAAGAATTCTTTAACCGAACGCTCGTGATGTCGGGGGTTTCCGGTGGTGCCGTGGGAATAGGCAATTTCGCCTCCCTGCTCTATGAGCAAAAGGACAGCGCTTCAATTGCAAGGCGAATAGAGAAAATAGGACGATCTAATGTACTTTCCAACGAATTGACCTATTTACTCGGCCGTGATTTGATTCGGGAATATTTTCCATTTATGAGTCACGGGGGAAAGGACAGGTCGTACAAGAGCATGCAGCAACATGCCAAGAATACCGGCATGGATGAATACAATGCCATTGCCTTTGAAACCTATTGGAAGCAAATTTACGATAGTCGGGGAGGTACTTTTCCGGCCTTGATTATCAATACTACCGCGGTCGGCGGCCAACAAGGCGTGGCCACGTCGGTTCAATTTCCGGAAAACACCTTTGCCGGTGCCAAAATTATCAACGAATTCAACGATACCCTAAGCAGCAAGACCCTCACGTATTTCGGGGCCATCTCGACTACCAACCGCTTTCCGTTTTTTAGCCCTACCGCAAAAATTCCCACCAAGGGTAGTTATTTGGATGGGGGCTATTTTGATAATTCGGGAATGTTGAGCCCCTTGGAGGTCTTTGACGCCGTTACCAGAGATACGGCGAAAGCCTTTGCCAAGAAAATCAATCCTGTGTTTATCAATATTATAAATTCCGAGGACTTTTATATTGCGCAAAAAATAAAAGAGTATGGCCTAAAACCCAAAAGCATCAGTGATGTGAGTGAAATCGGTTCCATTATCGGAACGGTGGCCTCCATCGATAAATTCCCCAGATTTGTTTTAGAGAAGATTCGGGCACGGGGCTATGCAGTCGAATTGATTATGATGCCCCATAAACTAAGCTATGAAAAAGTCAAGCAATCGCTGAAAGGGGAAATATCGGAACCCTTGAAATTGATGGAAAAAATAAAATTGCACAACGATTCCATTGATGCCGCCCTTCGGAATTATAAGAACTACGATTTGGAAAAGTGGGGTGTGATACAACCACCCTTGGCTCGATTATTAAGTGCTCCTGCTGTTCGCTATCAAGAAGCCATGATCAACGAACATGCCTCGGTACAAAATACACTACAACGAATTTTGGACGATTATCTCAATACAAAAGAAGTCATCGATACCGTTTTTCAAAATAGGGTGAAACGGAGGGAAGTATCGAGATACCTAAAAGAAACCAAGGAAACGATTGATACAAAGAGGGAATGAAAAGTATATGCCTTTTAATATGTCTTTCCTTAAGCTAATAAACAGGGAAAAGGTCATAATGAAACCAATAGATAGCGGCGAAACGTACCAAAACCCATACAAAATGCAGTAATCCCCTTCTGCCTACTGAAGGCCACCCCAGCGCGCACCCATTAGCCATCAAGTTTGATTAACTCCATCCCATTTGTCCATGGTCGGGTTTAAAAAATCATAATTAGTACCCACGGAAGTAATGGTAGAACCCCCTAATTCAAAAAGAGGGTTTTGTTGCTTTAGTTTGAACGTCTAAATCTTCTACAACAACCAATTAAATTGCTTTCTAGTGTTTAAAGTAGGACTTTTGCTGCTATAATTTCCCTAATCTTAATCTTAAGTTTGTTATTCTTGTAGGAATTTTACGCAAGCGCCAAACTGCCCCCGTCACCAAAATAGGTTAGGTAAGGTATAAGGCATTTTGAAAACGCCCTATGGTAGACTAGTGAACAGAAATAACGAAGTATGATAAAAAGAGGTCATGTTTTAATTATTGTAACGCTTATAATCGTTGGATTTGGTGTTGGCATCTATCTACAGGATCTGAAACACCGAGAAAGCACGACCACCTATTGGGAAGCGAACAGGCATAATGTGGAAAGATTTAAAGCTATTGAAAAATTTAACTACCAAATGAACGCCGGTAACTGGCGCGCCATGCAAGACAGTATCTCCAAACAATTGGATACCCTGGTAATTCTACGGTTTAGAAAAGAGATGGACAGCCTAAATGAACTACGAAAATCACCTTGACCAAAGGTTGCAATACCCGCTAAGCACATTATGATAAGTCGGTAAAATCATGAAGCTTTGTACACGAACCTAGGAGCAAAGTATAACCTCGCCAAAAAGTCAATTCATCACAGAACTATTTCAGCTGGTCGATAAGTAAACCGCCTAAATTCTCTTTCTGGCGATTAAAAAGCTCCAAATAGGTATCCCAATCTTTTTTTCGGTCGTTGACCGCGACGATTTTTATCGTAATCGTTTCGATAAACTTCATGGGGGGAACGATCTGATAGTTTCTGTTTTCCTTGGCTATGGTAGTACCTGAACCTTCGGGACCTCTCGGACTTATGTCGGCCAATTTGTACGGTTGCAATTTGAGCTCTTGTTTTTGGTCTTGGGCGTCAAAATATGTTAGGGCGACTTCGGCGACAATGTTCAACTTTTGGCTGTTATTCTTTAATTTGACCCCGGTGTAATCGTTCTGATAGGTTTCCAAAGCGAGGGCGCTGTACCCGTTTAAATCCTCGGTTACTGTAGTCGGGAGGTCGATGACCTCGAACGTAAACTTCGACAGTTGGTGCGTGGCATTGTTGGCCTTGGCAGTCCTGGTGTAGGTGATTGTTTGTAGTGTTTTGATGGAACGAATGGCTTTGATATCAAAAAGATAGCTTGCGCCGTATTCCGAAATGTACTTTTTGGGATTATAGGCAAGGAGCCCTACTTTTTCGATTACTATCGGTACCAGCTCACTTATGGCCATCCCCACAAGGCCCGCGACCATATAAGATTCGGTAGGAACCCTGCGTTCGATAAGTGCGATACTATCCTTGATTTCCGTAAAATGGATGGTTTTGATTTCTTGGGCAGAATTCAGGTAGAAGTGGTCTTCGCCCGTATCTTGTCCCACAACCGAATGCATTACCACACTTAAAAGTAAAAGGACAAAAGATAGGAGGGCTTTCATTTTCAGAGTCGATTATCCTACAAGATAAGAAGTTCTTGCCTACTACGGCATATCTATTTGGGAGTATTTTTTATAGATCGAACGGGTTGCAAGGCGTATGGGTGATTGTACAAGAATTCTAAATATGAAAAAGAAAAGTCAAAAAAGCAGATTTTGAGACGGTAATGGCAAAAGTTCATCCTTCCAAAAAAGGCGATTGAAAATCTTTGGATTTTGATTCGCTGGTAAAAAAATTGAATTGCGTTCTTATAAAGAATTCAAATAAGCGGCCATTTTCTCCCGCCCCTTAGTATCTGGCAATGCCCCATAGCCCGCCCCCATATTATCGATGGCGTGATTTGGTTTTGACGTACCGGGAATTACACAGGTCACCGTTTCATGGGAAAGGATAAACTTTAGAAAATACTGCCCCCAACTTTTGATTCCATACTCCCGGGCCCAAACGGGCAATTCTTTGCCCTTTACCTTTCGAAACAGGGAACCGCTCTCAAAAGGCTGGTTGATGACGACCGCCGTACCGTATTTTTGGCAGGTGCCAAATAAGGATTGCTCGGCATGACGAGATTGAATGGAATAGTTAAACTGTACAAAATCAGGTTTTTCTTGTTGTATGATTTTCTCAAGTGTAGGGTGTGCCGAATCCAGATAATGGGTAAGACCCCAATAGGTGATTTTGCCTTCTTCTTTCCACTCTTTAATCGTTTTTACATGGGTCTCCCAATCGACCAGGTTATGGATTTGCATCAGATCCATTGTGGAGCGGTTCATTTTTTGAAACGAACTGTTCATTTGATCGATGCCCGACTTTTTACCTGATATCCACACCTTGGTAGCATAGAAAAAATCATCTTGGCTTGGAAGGGTCGCCGTCAGTTGGCCGACGGTTGCTTCAGAACTACCGTACATTGGGGAGGAGTCGATAACCCTTCCCCCCAATTTATAGGTTTCGATCAAAACTTGTTTTAAGGTTTCTAGGGATTCCGAGTCACCGTTGGCATCAAAGGTTTGCCAAGTGCCAATGCCCACAACTGGCAATTTTTCGCCTGAACTCGGAATCGCCCGTTGTCGCATGATTTCGTTTTTCTTAAATGAAAATAAAGAGGGGGTCATGGCCAGAGCTAGACCCGAAAGTCCATACAATTGCAATATTTGTCTTCTAGAGTAGTGCATCGAAGTAGCTTTTGTGATTGACGGACTTAAAGTAGGTATTTTTTGTTAAAAGTAGTCTCTAAAAATTTGAGAAATAGGCTAATTGGGGAATAGGCGTGGTGCCTCCGGGGAAACCTCCTCTTGGTAAAGGGTGATTTGCACGAAGGCCTAGGTCCTATTCCGATAGCTATATTTTGAAATTAGTATCCGGAATGTTCTGAACGCTTACGGCAGCGGCACCCTTGAAATGGACATGAACCAATACGTGATCGGTTAAGATTTCGATTTCGGGTATGTTTATTTTTTCCATGTTTACCCTGAAGAATCATAGTTTGCACAACAGAAATACCCGATGACAAATTTTCGTTTATGTTAAGAAGGAGGGGATCGATCAGTTTATTTAAATTGTACGTGGCGGTATCCAAAACTCTACGATAGTAAATTCTATTGGCAAGGATCTGCAAGGTTTTATCCAACAGAAAATTCTTGCTTTTTGAAGCTATTTTAAAGGTATCGACCGAAAGCTCCCCGAGATCGGGATCGTAGCCCAAGGAGACCTGTATAAACACTTCTACTTCTTTGTTCGCTAAAATTTTGCTGAGAATACGCATTTTAAGTCCCAATACGACATCGTATTCGGGCAAAAGACTTGCTCCCAAGCTTGTACCCAATATCCTGCCCTGTTTGCGCTCGCCCCTACCAATTTCCATCCCGATAAGGGTTTTATCCGTAAGCTGCTGTAAGACCTCGTACGGAATTTTTATGGGTAGGGTTAGGTTTATATTTTCGCTTTCCACCTTTTAAATCCTTAAATTTTATACAAAGATATGGGGATTTTAAATAGGCATAGCCGTCAGAACATTATCACCTGTAAAGCAAATGGGGTATCAAGGTGATTCCATCTATTGACGCAACGACAAATCAATCTATCCATTTCAACACCACTTCGTAATACACCGTACCAGCGCAACACGTACCCCCATTACAGCTACCGCCCCGTTCGGAAATCATCTTCTGGTTGGCCCCGAGTGGCAGGTTCTCCGAATCGTTAAAGCTCATGTGGTCAAGAAAACGCGACAACCTAGTCTTGCCTGGTTTCTCCCGGTTCGAACCTACGGGCATCATAGTGGCAACCGCAACTATTAGATCACTATGGTCTTCTTGAAGAACGACTTCTCGGCCATTATCCTACGTGAACTTCTTGTAGGGTTTTATAAAATTCAGGGAGAACCTGTGCATGTATGGCGTCAAGACGCATTAAAACTGTAAATGTAATTCACGTGTTGCATGGAAAAAATTTCATAATTTCAGAGGATATTTGACTTATGTTCTAAAATAATCCTAACCTTATTTATATCAATTCCTTGGGTTGCTCACATTGGCAAGATAGAAAAACCGACACTTTTTTTGAACACCCCTACCAGATGAGGGATTGATACTGCAAATGCACCAAACTTTAATTTTGTGCGGAAGCACGTATAGGCATCGGTCGTAGTTTTATCTTATGAAAAAAAACAAAGCACCTTCTGGTCGCACCTACTTCTTACTCGCATTCGCTGGCCTCGTTATCGGGTCCGGCTGTTCCCCGAAACAAAAAAACGAGAAGGAAAATACCAAGGCAGCCGCAAAAATCTACATCACGGCGCTGGACAAATCCCAACTTCTACAAGAACATGAGGTAGCTGTGAATGACACAACTATAGGAGAAGTTACCATACAGGTAGACCCAACTACCACCTTTCAAGAAATAGACGGTTTCGGGTATACCCTTACCGGCGGCAGTGCCTTGCATTTGAGCAACATGTCGGCAACGGCACGGACCGCCATATTACAGGAATTGTTCGGTACGGGGGCCGATGACATTGGGGTCAGTTATATTCGGTTGAGCGTTGGCGCGTCCGACCTAGATGAACGGCCTTGGTCGTACAACGATGTACCCGCCGGTGAAACCGATATCAAACTTGCCCAATTTTCCATGGCGTATGATACCATTTACCTGATTCCGGTACTCAAGGAAATCCTGCAAATTGCTCCGGATATCAAAATAATGGGTTCCCCATGGTCTCCGCCCACTTGGATGAAAGACAATAAAGACACCCGAGGCGGCAGTCTATTGCCGGAATTCCATGCCGTTTATGCAAACTATCTGGCCAAGTACATCCAAGAAATGGGGAAGCACGGAATTACCATAGATGCCCTGACCATACAGAACGAACCCTTGCATCCGGGAAACAATCCAAGTCTTTTAATGCATGCCGACCAACAGGCGGCTTTTATCAAAGATAATTTGGGACCTACTTTTAAAGCACTTGACATCCAAACAAAAATCATCATTTATGACCATAATGCGGACCGGCCCGATTATCCGATTTCCATTTTGAACGATAGCTTAGCGGCCCAATATATAGATGGCTCGGCCTTTCACCTTTATGGTGGTAAAATTGAAGCATTGTCCGACGTACATGAGGCACATCCTTCAAAAAACATTTATTTTACGGAGCAATGGATAGGTGCACCGGGCAATTTTGAAGGCGATGTGGCTTGGCATAACGAAAACCTGATTATCGGCGCTACCAGAAACTGGAGTAAAACCGTCTTGGAATGGAACTTGGCGGCAGACGAAAACCAAGAACCACATACCGATCGTGGGGGTTGTGACCGCTGTTTGGGAGCCCTGACCATAACGGGTGATAGCGTTATCCGCAATCCCGCCTATTACACGATCGCACATGCATCTAAATTCGTGCCCCAAGGGTCACTTCGGATCGGGTCTACTGCATTGACCGATGTACCCAACGTTGCCTTTAAGACCCCAAAGGGCGCCTTGGTCACCATTCTTCAGAATAAAAATACTGCGGCTAAAACCATTGCTGTAAAGCTGGGCGAAACTTACATGGTGCTAAGGGTTCCCGGAAAATCAATTGGTACTTTAGTTTACGAAGGCGTCAATGATTTAGACTATTTTTACGTCCCATGAAAAAACGGAAATTTAAAATTAGCGACCTCATCTTCGTAATTTTCATTGCCCTGTTGCTCATCCCACAGACCCGAAATCCGATACAAGTTGCGCTCAATAGGGTAAAGGTAGCGGTCTGGTCTCCAAGCATGCAAAACCTTGGGGACCAAGAACGGGTACGACCGTTTGAATATGCTGTACGAGATTTGAAGGGAATGCCAAAAAGTATCCCCATTGGGCAAGGAAGGCTTACTTTTTTAAGCTATTGGGCTACTTGGTGCGCACCTTGTATTGCGGAGCTTCCCGGAATTCAACAGTTGTATACGGACTATGGCGATAAAGTCAATTTTGTATTGCTGAGCCAAGAGGAACCAGAGGTAGTCCAGCGGTTTATGATTAAAAAAGGATATGACCTTCCCGTTTATAGTCCACAAATGCAAGCCCCTGAAATACTACAAGAAACAAGTATTCCCACCAACTATCTCATAGATGCCCGAGGGAACATCATCATCAAGGAAACCGGTGCCGCAGATTGGAACAGTGAGAAGGTAAGAGATAGGTTGGATGGCTTACTGCTAGAATAAGGATGATGCTGTAAAACCGCACAAGAGCCCCTCAACTTCTTTTAAGATGCGTCCTATTTAAGTATCCCAGGCCCACAAACGATCCCAATTACACAGAATTGATATCCAAGCATACAACATATCCTTTCAAAAAGTCAGAATTAATTTACGTTTGTAGGGTTGATGGATGAATTGGATGGCTAGCACTTCGAAAAACTAACTTCCTTGCCCCGCCAGACTTTATCAACAGGACAGCCCCAGTGGTTGTAGACATTATACATAAATTCTAAAAGGGGTAAAGCAATGGAATTGGTCATTATAACGGAGGCTCGGAAAAAAAGCCTTCTGGAAAATACCTTGGTAAAAGCTATTCTTGCCCCCTTCGACCCTTCCCCCAGCAAAAAACCGCTTGTGCTTGACGACAAGTGCTACCATTATATAGCTCTGGATGACAACGCGCCCTTAGCGGACATTATGAGTAGCCTGATGCAAATAGATGGTATCGAATCCGTTTACGAAAAGCCCCTCGACTTCCCCCCCATGTAACGATTTCCATTGTAAGCAACAGTTCAAAAGACGGCTTTGGGAAATTCCGTAGTGCCTCCCCCCCTAGTATTGTAAAATGTAAGTATCAATTAGTAACCGGGTTGACCTGGCAGACCGCCAGTCTGACCCATAAATTCAATCTTATGGCAACAAAAAAGAGTACAAAAAAGGTCATTGATTCACCATCGGGCTCTCCGCCCGAGCTCATTGTGGTCTCAAAAAGCGTTGAGGCCCCACATGCAATGGAGGCAATGAAAGCGGCAAAATCGAAGTCCAAACCCCCAGAAAGCACCTTGGCCGGTTTTGTAGTGGGGCAAAAATTGCAGCTTGTTCCGTTATTTGGCGATACAGACGCCGAAGTGGCGGATATCGTTTCCAAGTCCAGTGCTTTGGAAGGCAAAAACGACCTGTCGAAAATGCGGCAATTCTACAAAGTGGAGGCAGCATCGGGCGAAAATCTGGAAAATTTAGCGGCCTCGTTGAACAAACTTGACGAAGTCGAAGGGGCTTATGTGAAGCCCGGCTGCATGCCGCCTGTCTATTTTGGGGACGATGGAACGGCCGACATGCCAGATGGCGACGATGTGCCCATTACCCAAAACCTCACCAACAACCAAGGCTATTTGAATGCGGCTCCCCAAGGGGTTGATGCACGCTATGCCTGGACCTTGCCCGGTGGCCGTGGTACCGGGGTACGTATTATCGATATTGAAGGGGGCTGGAACTTTAGCCATGAAGACTTGCGTACCAATGTAGGTGGTCTTCTGGGGGGCATCAACAGTACCGACCCCCGTTGGCGAGAGCATGGCACCGCCGTTTTTGGTGAAATGACGGGCGACCGTAACAGTTTTGGGGTAACGGGCATTTCACCCAGCGCCAATGTCAGGGCCTATTCAATTTTTAATGGGGGTAGTGCCAACGCCATACGACGTGCGGCAGACAACCTTTCTGTAGGTGATGTAATGCTTATTGAGTTACATCGGCCTGGTCCAAATTATCCGGGGGGTGACACACAAATGGGCTTTATCGCCATTGAATGGTGGCCCGATGACCTTGCGGCCTTGCAGTATGCTACCAACAAGGGAATAATAGTCGTGGAAGCGGCCGGAAACGGCTCCCAAAATCTAGATGCGGCCGTGTACAATACTAGACCCAGCGGATTTCCATCGAGTTGGCGGAATCCATTTCGCCGAAGTGCCGGCCATGATAGCGGATGTGTCTTAGTGGGTGCCGGTGCACCTCCACCGGGCACCAACGGCGGTGATTGGGGGGTAGATCGCAGTCGCCTAGGCTTTAGCAATTATGGTTCTTCCATAGATGCCCAAGGCTGGGGCCAGGGCGTGACCACCTGTGGCTATGGGAGGATTACGGGCACGAACCCCGATAATAAAAACGAGTGGTACACCCATCTCTTTAACGGCACAAGTAGCGCCTCTCCGATTGTTACAAGTACGGTAGCCTGTTTGCAAGGTATTCAAAAAGCAGCGGGCAGGGCCTTACTTACCCCTAGTCGAATGCGCCAATTGCTAAGAACTACGGGCTCACCGCAACAGGCCGGGGCCAATCCCGTAAGCCAGCGCATCGGAAACCGACCCAATCTCAGGGCCTTGGTAGCGGCCACCGCCTCTAGGCAACCTTGGTGTGGTGTACAGTTTACAGGTAGCCTTCCACAGGGAGCCACACGCAGATGGTTTACCCATAGTTGGCCCGACCATTGGCATGTGATCTGGACCGTGGTACCCACCGCGCCCGCCATTGACGGATCCGAACAAATAGAGTTCAAGGTAAAAACTACCAGACAGGCCTTCGGTCTTATCAAATATTTTATAGAGATAAAGAACCTAAAAAACTATCCGGTAAATGTTGAAGCCCGTTACTGCGTAATAGCTTCTTAAGTTAAAAAATGGTACTAATCCGGAAAGGTCTAAAAAGATGGCCTTTCCACAAAATTTTAATATTATGAGAGTAGGTGTTCAATTTACTGGCAGTATTCCTGCAAATAGCACGCGCAAATGGTTTACACACAGTTGGCCAGAGGCTTGGCATGTGGTTTGGAACTGTGTACCGAAAAGTCCCGTTCAAGACGGACCGGCGCAACTGGAGTGGAAGATAAAGGTCTGTAGGCAGACCAGTACGAAAATAAAGTACTTCATTGAGGTCAAAAACCTTACGGGCAATACCCTGCAGTTCGATGCGAGATATGCCATTATGAACCGGTAGATTTTATAATGAATTACTAAAAATTTTAATTATGGATATACATATTAATTTTAATGAAAAATCCGGAGACATGGATTTAAAAACGGAAGGTACTGCCGAGGAGACCGGTTACGCGCCAGATGCGGGAGCCCCTGCTACCGATGTGGAAACATCGGCAGAGGAGAATTTCGACCAAGCCGATGATTCGGCCGCTTCGGGAGCCGAAGATTTGGATATCGGAGGACCTGCGGAATGGCTTGTTGGGGCCATGGCTAGCCTTTCTGACGAAAACAATGACGCATCCGACAATACCGTCGCCGATGAGATCGATGACGGTGGCAGTGGGCCGACCGAGTAAGGGAGTGTATATATAACCCGCAGGATGCAAGTCTTGCGGGTTTTTTGATGACCTCCATAGAAAAAACCGTCGCTTTCCTATAACGGATTGGATGCTTTTTAATGAATAGTTGCATTTAGGTTCAAGCTGCATACATTCAGGTGATTCGAAAAGATACAGGATGGATACCGTTTAGAGCCCATCCAATTTTCATCACATTGCTTTAAGAAATGATTGCCTTCTACAAGCGCGTTAATTGCCAGCTACACAGTATTCATTGCAACCCGCACACAATTGCCATAGAAATCTTACAAATGAATTACTTTCAGTTTTTTCCTATACATTCTATACGTAGCTTATAGATGCATACAGAAGGTTCCCTCACGTAAAAAGAAATCAGTGTCTAAACCTTATTTCTCGAACCTATGCCTACCACTTCTTCCACTACCAATAGTATTCGAAAACCCTTTACCGCTAATAAAAGATTATTGGGGCTTTTAATGGCTTTCATCATTGTAATAGGCGGTTTGTTGACAGTATATTATTACCACACTAAAAGCAACGAACAAAATTTCCGTGAAGTAAAACTGCTACGACTAAACTCCTTTTTCGATCTTATCGATAAGCAACTAAACAATAAGGTTCAGACATTCAATTCCAAACAGAAGAACGACGCCGAGAAAATATGTTCGCAGTCTACTTCCACAACTGATTTAAATGAACCGTTCTCAGAAAAAATCTGGTCCGATGCCCGCAAAATAGCAACGAACTTTTCACTTAATGTGAGCGAGTTTGACCATTACATCCTAATAATCAAAAATCTACAATGGGATAAAGATGATTTCAAGACGAAAAAAGATAGTGTCGAGGCGGTTAGAAATAGTGTCATCTATCAAAGCTGTTTAAAGGGCTCGCAAATACCACCTGACAGTCTTTTCCAATCTGATATTTTGAACATCGGTGTCTCCATGGCCATCCCAAAGGAAAAACCGGAATACCAACTCTTCGGAAAGACCTATCGCTATGAATCCCGATCGGATTCCTTCGGGAAACCAGATTCGGATACCCTAGAAACCGTAACGAATACCACTGTAGAATATGAAATCAAAATCATTGGTTTGATAGAGGCGGACCAGTATCAAGAAAGTATCAAAAAACTCGATCCGTGGATCATCGCGCTGTTGACCACCTTTTTATTGCTTTCCCTTTTTGGACTGCCCTATTTTAAGATGCTCTTTATCGCCGAAGATGAACGTTTGTCGGGTATGGATGTCATCGCTTCGGGTATCTCGGTAGTGGTCGGCACCCCGATCATGGTGGTCATATTTCTATCACTTATGGATCACTACCATACAAACTATGAAATTGTTCCCGATCGGTTAAAAGTGTTGAGTAAGGATATCGGGAAGCGCTTCGAAAAGGAAAATAGGGAGAACGTATATCAGCTTTCGAAAATGTCACTTCTAGATATAGAGGGAAAAGATAAACAGGAGAATGAACAGGATAGAAGGTTTACAAAGGACAGCTGCATCTTTGTGGATACTCTTGGAGACCGTAACGAGCTATTGCGCCATTTCAAGTTCATTTCGAAAATCAATGACGCTGGCAAAGCCCTGTACCACATAGCCCTTATCAATAAGCATGAAATCAAGAACACCAAAAGTCTTGCCAGCAGGCCTTATTATACGGATTACATTGCCTCTAAAAATCGATGGGTCTCGGACACGAATCCCAACTTAAATTATGTAATGCGTCCTGTAGTTTCTGTAGAAGACCAAGCTGAGGAAGCGGTCTATATCTTAAAAAACGAGGCGGATAAAATTCCAGGTTTTCGTGTAGGCTCGTCCCATTTGAAATCCATATACGATCCTATATTACCCTTTGGCTATCAATTTGCCATCGTTGATGAGCTGGGCGAGGTCTGGTTTCACTCCGAAGAGGGAAGGGCTACCTTAGAAAACCTGTTTAAAGTAAGTCGAAGGCCTGAACGTCTAAAGGCAGCGATACAGGGCAGAATCAATGCAGGCGGGTTGTTGAATTATCGGGAAAAAAGCAAATTGTTCAACGTTACCCCCATTTCGGGCACCAATTTAAGTGTGGTCGCCCTGTATGACGTTGGGCTGATACGGGCGCGCGTTTCGGAGGTACTGACACTGGCCAGTATGGCCATTATCTTGGCCTTTCTATTGATGTTGGTTCTTATTGTTCTTTCATTGGTTATCAGAAATCCTAAATTAGGCCTCTTTAAATACGATAGGTTTCTATTCGAGTTCCTGACGCCACAAAAAGAGAAACGAGATAATTATATCTTACTGTCTGTGCTCTTTTTCACTACTTTACTGATAGGAATCCTTATAAGCTGCCTTACTACTTTAGTGCCGGCAAAGGCATATGTTATGTGTCTTCTTGTGGCCATGTGGGCCTATCTTATCGTCTACTACACCTTACATCCTTACCGCAACCGAAGGGATGTTAAATTTAGATTACGTGATTTTCTGTTAGTATCGGTGATTATATTCCTAAATGTAATCTTGATGAACATAGATCCAATGGAACCACAATTTTCAATACCGGCCATCGTGTTGCAAATGGGCTTAATTGGATACTTTATCTTGGGACAAGTACCTCGGGATAAAACGAAAAGAACCCGTTTTCAACGACAGATTTCGCTCATGACCTACAAGGTCAAGCGTATTTGTAGGTATAATCCTTTCAAAGTGCATATGGGGTACAAGTATTGGTACACGCTGTTCTTATTTAGTTGGCTATTACTGGCGGCTGTTTACCCTGCCATCCTCATGTTCGAAAAGGCACATGACATCAACGACCAGGTGTGGTATAAGGCGGACCAAATTTTTATGGCCAAAAAGTTCATGCAAAAAGAAAAAAGACTATCCACTAACTTACCAAGCTATCCGGGTTATACAGGTCGTTTCAAACTATTGTATGAGGAACATCTGAAGGATGCGATATATCCGAATTCAATCAAAATATCAAAAGACACGGAGAATCATATCAGGGACACAGTCTCAAATTCCTATTTCAGGGAATTTATATGGAGAACCAGACCACTATATGATAAACGGCTGATCGATTATCAGGCACTCGCCTACGAAATTGCGCAGGATAGTTCATGGACGAGCAAGGAATCATCAACCAATTCTTCCTTTAACCTACAGTACATGGACCAAAAAAACGGAGTGATCGTACAGGGCTATAACGGTGATCATTTTATGGGAGTAACAAGGGGATTTAGACTTTGGGAAGCTTTAGGTACCATCTTGTTACTGGCCATCCTTCTTTCGTTGATCTTATTTTTTGTCGACCGGTTTTTCGGTTTTCGGTTTAGGCATTTACAGCCCAACGATTTCGATGCGGACGAGAAGCACCACTATATCAAGAAATTTAGCAAGTTATTGCTGGACGAAGCATCGAACAATGGCCTGTTGTTGATTGGCCTTCCGTTTTCTGGCAGACTGAAATTTGCAAGAAAGGTCATTAGCACCGCAAGAGTTTTAAACGTGGCTACCCTATCGATGCTAAGGCTTGATTCCATCGATATCAAAGCAAAAGCTTCTGAAATTTTAAAAATTTTGACCTCAGATTTCAACCCCGAAAACAGGCATGCAGTAACATGGGAGGATAAGGATGTTTTTATCATTGAGCATCTAGAACATAATATAAAGTCTTTCGAAGCCAATCATGCCAAGCTAAAACTTATTTCGTTCCTAATTTCCGAGAAAAAGAAAATCATATTGATATCAGAGGTGTACCCTAGCCAAATTTTCGCGCTCTATGAAAATCCTCCACAAAATACAGACCTTCCTTGGGGCAGTTTTGAGGACGACTTCAACTCTTGGCGAAATATTCTAAGTGCCTTTCCCCAGATAATGATAGGTATCACAGAAAATAAGGACAAAGTGAACAAGCTGCTGAACCTTGATCCCAGAAGTGCGGATAGGGAAAAGAAAAAGACCCTAGAGCCCTTGGTCAACGAACTTGGATATAGCCAGTTCTTGCCTACTTTGGCCCCTATCATCGCTGAGAAAACAGTATATAAATCAAAACAGCCCATGGATAAAAGAGAGTGGTTGGACCGGCAACGTATGGTCATGCAGACACAAAACCTCAGTCACGGCTACTACAATGATATCTGGAACGCCCTCCCCACACGCGAACGTTATATGCTTTACGATTTGGCCAAAGACGGCTTTCTAAACATTAAAAACAGAAATTCGCTCTTTTCACTGATGAAAAAAGGATTAATCGTGTGGCGAAATCGGCCGAGGATTTTCAACGACAGCTTTAAGAACTTTATCTACACATCCGTCAGCTTGAACGAGGCCCTACGTCTTGAAAAAAGAAATCAGGCGAGTGGTTCTTGGGGCAACATACGCATCCTTTTTTACCTAATCATTGCGGCCACCATTGCCTTTATCGCTATGGGCAAGCCTGAAATACTGGAAGATTTTGAGGCTATTGTAGGGGCATTGGGAGGACTGGGGGTTGTCATTCCCTTGGTTAGTAAATTACTAGCCTCAAGTGCACTGAAATAATGAGATATCCTACTTGGCCGATACTAAATAAAAATAGGTATTGAAGCGATACGAACAAGCTCGTGACCAAGCGCACGGCGTATCAGCCCTGAAGAATTGATAAAAACCCCCAAATCTCCCGTTGTAAGAACTAAGAATCTGGGCCTATATCTATTATCCAACAAGAAGTGTTGTAAATTTTGAGACTGCTAGCCGGTGTGCAGGCTGGGCATCTACCCATTTCAGTAGAAGGAACACGCTTTATTTTGACCGCTTTGATCAAAAGGACGGTAAGCCAATAAAATAGATTTGTGAAGTGGATAGCTACCCCATTTTCAATGGAGCGTTTAAAAGATTTTATTTATCCTTCAGTTCAGGATACATTTTTCTTGCGGTTTCGGCGATTCCCACTAGGCTATTCTGCTGGGAGGCCATTCCTTCCAAAGTAGTTCTTGAATCGGTTGTCTGCGACGACATCTTTTCGCTTTGAATAGCCATCGCCCCAAGAATAAGGGCTTTTTTCCGTTCTTCCACCTCCTTCTCTTTCGCCGCCTCTCTTTGTTTTTCGGCCAATTTCTTTTCTTCCTCCGCGTTTTGGGCCCGCTTTCTGTTTACCTCCCGACCGAATAAAAAGCCTGCCGCCGCAAAAACAATCGCTTCCACTCCTGAAAACAGAAAGATCGACCGGCTCCATTGAGGTTCATCGGCACCTACCTTGCCGAGTAAAAAATGAATAAAGAAGCCGTAGGCAATGAGGGCAGCAACGGCAATTATATAGGGTATGGACCCTAGCCAGTCCAGGCTATCTGCGTTTTTTTCGGCTGTGTGGTTCTTATCCGCTGTAGTTTGTTCCTCCATCATTGCTACTTTTGTGCCGCGGCAGTTTCGGGCTTTTCTTTTTGCACGTTTTGTGAAGGCAAATTGAAATATCCCCGTTCTATCAAAAAATCCTTTCCACTTTCGTATAGAATGGCCGTTACCACCTTTTTTAATTTATCCTTCTTCTTCGTAAATTTAAAGAGATCGGCCGTCCCTCCATTTTCTCTTTGATACCTTTTCGCTGCTACCGGTAACCATTTCAACATATTGGATTCAAGTTCTTTCATCTGCCCGCTGCCCCCACAAATGTTCAGGGGCTCTATAAATCCATCAAAATCACTGCCGATACAAATATACTTTTCAGGCTTTTTTTCAGGGTTGGTCTTTAGCCCGATGACGGCCAGTATATGAACGATATTGAAACAGAAACTCAACGGGTGCATTTTCCTTTCGGTCGGTATAAGCCAAGCCTCTTCCGATCGGAGCTCTTCGGCATCGGCAAAATCGAGCGATCGGATACTGCTATATGGAAAATGGGTCATATAGTCGGCCGTCGTAAGAAATTCACTAGTTTCGATAGGTTGTTCGGGTTTTGACTCATTGCCCAAAAGTCGTACGTCGAGGCCTACTCCGATAAGCCCCCCGCTTTCTACAACAGCTATGATGTCTTCATCCATCAGGTTTATGGTGCACGGGTTATAGGTAAACCCGGTCTTGACCCCGGAGCCCCAATACCCGGCGACCTTTGGTGTCGTACGGATCTTTATGGTCTTGATTCCTTGATCCACGTGGTTAACGCATTTTTTATGGTCGAGATTACTTCTCCAATCGTTAATTGAATACCCGGTAACCCCCACGTGAGTAGCAATTAAGGGGATTTTTGTATAATCCCGATATTTAGTGTCCTTTTTGTTGTGTGCTCCTTTGTTTTTCACTTCGCCACCCCTTGTTTCTTCCCGAAGCTGATACAGGTCTAAACGTGACTTCAAGCTCATATGTTTGATATCGATCAGAACGGGACTGTGTTTACCAGTGGAATGTTCGAGTGTATAGGCTTTATCGATAAGCTTTTTTCCTAAATCGCTAAGGCCACTGCCAAAAGGATAAAAAGAGGGATGTTTTAAAAGCTTTGTTCCGAAGGCATGGGTGGCGAGATGTTGTTCAGGAATATGTGTCAAATGGGTTAGGGTCAGGTAAAGCACATCCATCTGCGCATCCCATAAAGCCGCGACCATTGATTCGAGCACCTTGGCCGGATCTTTCAAGGATTTTATTTTTGGGTCGAAAAACTCGTCTTCCCTAAAATTCTTGAAGGTATCATACTCCAGAGCGTTACCAATCTTTTTTGGACATAGGTTATGACCCCCTTCTATTCCAAAAACCAAGTTGGGAATTTCTTTTTCAAGTGTCTTTGAATCGTTAAACCGGCCAAGGATGTTTACCCTACTTTCTTCGGTGTGTTCTCGGCTTTCGTTCAAGACGCGAAGTTTTCGGTATTGTTCGATTTCTTTTAGAAATAAATTGAGATAGGACACTTTACCTTCCTTGACCGCATCAAAATAATCTTTATCGAAAGGTTTTGTCAAACCGCTCTTCATTAGGTCGGAAAAAAAGCCCTTGCTGGAGGCGATGCCGAACTCGAGAGCCGAAATCGCAGCTACCCCAAGAGTGAGATTGCCTTTCTTTAATTGTTCTACACTGCATTGGCTTTCTAGCATACGCAGAACAACTTCGTCGGTAAAGTCCATAAAACCTTTGGACATTTCTATGGTTGCGGTCAAGGTTGCCATGCCGTTTTCCCTGGGTATTTTTTGATCATACTTTCCCAAATGGTTCTTGGCCACGGGATGAAAGTGAAGGTCGAAGTAATTTTCCATAATGCTTAAGATTGATTAAAACTTTCAAAATACACTTTTAGGAGTCTTTCGGTTTGATCTTCATCAAAATCGGCGTAGCTCTCGAAAACCTTGTTTACCGGTCTGCCCGTCATAGCGGCCACACTGATGCGAGCCCTTTCGGTCAGGGCATCCTGCAAGTGGGTGCTCTCGAAACCTGGGGTTAGCTTTTTTCTAGCGGTATTCCACAAAAAATGAATAGTTTCCCTGACCCCAAGATCCCATGGCTGGGGTGCCTTTTTTCCTTCGTAGGCATTCTCCAGATCGTTCAAGAGTTTATCTATTTGTTCCCTTTGTTTTAGCTCGTCTGCATCCTTATCGAACATTTCCAGACTTAAAAGCGCTTCTACATTCAGAATACCCTCCCCGAATCTTTCTTTGTCCCATCCCATCCCATCTTCAAAATCATTGGCGGATTCCTTCAGATGTTTCCGGAACAACTCCACAATCTGCCAAGGTTCCTCAACATACTCTTTCAGAAAATCAAAGTGTTTGGCTTTCCATAAGGCGGCGGCAGAGGCCACATGCGGGGTGGCATAGCTGGTTCCTGATCCAAAAACCATAATATCTTCCTGTTTTTTATTTTTGAAAGGCACGTACACGTCCTCGCCAGGCGCCGTGATATCGACTGCCGACCCATAGGATGAATGTTCCCAAATGTCGTTGTTCGGGTTTGAGGCCGCTACGGCAATGGTGCCGGGGTAGACCGCGGGGGCAATGACCGACTCGACCATGTTGCCGGCGGCACATACCCAGATAATACCGCGTTCGTAGGCGGTTTTCGCAATACTGTAGATCATCGGACGCGGGTAACTGCCCATACACATAAAGATAACATCGGCCTGGGAGTTTATGGCCTGGGAAACAGCGTTGAACAGGTTACGTCCCCTACCGATCAACATCACCGATTTTGAAATGCGATAGGGAATAACCTTTACCAGGGGCTCACCTGTATCCCCTACCGCAATACCTTGATTTCCATCATTCCTGATTTTGCCATTGGGGTAATTACCTACTACAATACTAGCAGTGCGCGAACCATGCCCCGGCTGTCTCAGTATACCTACGCTCATTTCGTCACGGGCATCCTCGCCGTCTATAAAGTCCTCGTCCTGTAACAGGTTATAGCCGTTCGATACCTTCGCATGGTCTGTATATCCGGTATCTAGTTGTACCAGTCGTATTTTAGCGCCATTCTTCTTTATCTGATCAAAGTCCTTTATTTTGGCATCAAGTCCCACCGCATTTACCACCTTTCGGTTCCATCCCCTGAACTCCTCGAAGTCCTGTTTTTGAATAGCTTCCTTGACCCGTTTTGCATTGGCCCATTTAGTTTTGAAATCCCGTTCACTTTGAGCCCAATTCGCCGTACCATCGTCCAGAGATTCTAGACTTTCATTGCTCGACCATCTTCCATAGTGGCCAGATCTGATATCGGTTGACATCTCAAGATCGGGGGTACAGGTGTCAATTTGTGGAAGCCCTTCGAGATCGGCCGCGATTTCCCAAGGGCTTTTGTCCGATTGCACCTCGATGTAGTAAAAGTTACGGTGTGATGCCTCGGTCGACATGGGATAAAGAGGTTCATTGAGTATCAAACCCGGAACGAGACTGGCTGCGTTTTCCTTCCAGTCGTTTTGCATTTCTTTGACACCGGATAACTGAATCTCAAAAAATTGGGTTTCCGAAGTTGTACTTTCTGAACGGTTCATAGCATAGTAATTGGGTGAGCCTATTGTTTTTTCGGCAACGGGTGTTGCATTTTCGGCGTGCAGGGCATTGCCTATCAAATCGGTCTTGTTCTTTTCCATGGCTTTCGCCACCGGAATTTTATGGATCATATTCAAGATGCTGCTGACCCGAATACCCTCATTGCCCATCCAATCTATGACGTTGTCGGGGTCGCCGGGCTGCACCACCGAACCGTCTTTTCGAAGCCACTGCCCGTGTCTGTTTTTTCTGGGCACTCCACTGTGATGTAAGGCCACGACTTCGCCCGTGCCAAGCCCGAGTACCATACTGCCCGAAGAGCCCGGCAAGGTATCGGATTCGTAGATGAGAAAATCATCCTTGAGCACCAACATGCGAATATCCTTCATGACTATTTTTTTATAGTCGCCTTTCGGATGTTGCACGATAACGCAGTTTTCACCATCGATAATTTTCCCTAGTTTTTTGTCCAACCGGGCTACGGGAAAATCGGTGATCGGGGTACCTGTACTGGAAGTTTTCGCAACGGCGACTACCGTAAAATCAAGACCACTATGCGGATTGTCAGGGTCTTTTTTATAGCTTGAAGTCATAAAAAACTCATCGGGCAGCAAGTTAAAGCTCTCCGATTCCCCAGGGTTACCTTGCTGGTCTAGCTCATAGTTGAACTGTATGGTAGAATTGCTCGCTATATTCGGGTCGGAAAGTACATGATTGTTGGTGAGAATTAGATTTGGAGTAATCAGGAATCCAGTACCGTAGCCTGTGTTGCCCAATCTTGAATTGGTGGTAATTCTACCTACGGCCTTCGACAGTTGCACGATTCGTTGAATGATACGGATGTCTTGGAAGTTGGCTTCCCCATTAATACGTTCCAATGCCTGTAATTTGGCGGTACCTTCGCGTGAAATTCTGTTGGATAGTCTTTTCTTGTCCGTCTGAATGTCAGATAGTTCGACTTTGCCTTGCCGGACATGGGTGATATCCGTTTTTATCCGATCGATGTCGTTTAAGACACTTGAATAATTCGAATGCGCCTGTTCGGCCAATTCCCTAAGTGTATCTTCCATACCTAATGCTTAATAATAAATGAATGGCTTAGCTTCAATCATAGTTGCGTTAGCAGCTCGCTATACGAGCATCCTATACAGAGACTATGTACATTTAAAAAGGGGGTATACGTGGGAAGTTACATAGATGAAGGTAAGAGGAATTAGCTAATTGTATAAATGGTATGAAAATAAGTATAGCTGACAAGAATAGTATCCAAATTCATACCAGATATACGCCTCCCGTATCCATTCATACAGTTTTTAGGGTATCGGAGGATGTAAATCCATACATTTAAATGCTCCCCCTTACTATGCACTAACCTCCTCGATTTAAACGCTCCCTTACCTTGGATTTTCTAGGTACTGTTTGTAGGAGGATAGGTCAATTGATGAAGTCTGCGCTGGGCAGTACCATCCGATGTCAAAAAAAACCGGTTTCCAAAATTCAAGAAATAATGAATGTCCAATCTTTAAAATTCATGGCCTTGTTACTGTTGCTCGCAACTCTCCCCGCTTCCTGTGTCAGCACCCGGGTAGAGGCGAGCCCATATCAAGATAGCGTTGAAAATCTGGAATGCCGTAAAGAATCGAGTTGGAGCTATTATTGGGGACTGAAGCAAAAACGGATAGATGCCAATCCCGAAGTCGCCGGCAACGAATGCCCGTGCCGTGAAGGAGCGCTCTCTTGGGTGGTGGTAAAAACCTCCTTTACCGATTTTCTATTAAGTTCGGTCACCCTGGGCATTGTCAACCATAGAACAGCAACCTATGGCTGCGCAAGGCCCCAAAATGGTGAAGGGGATATGGACAACTAAGGCAGATTTAAAATTCCAAAATCCAAGCACCATACGCAAAATTAAAAAAACCGAAATCAATGACACCCACAGGCATCGACCCGCTACCCATTCGGCAATGGACAAACAAGCATGAGAATTTCACCCATCAACTGGTGCAAGATGCCTCGTTTAAACTTTGGAACCCGCCAGCGGATAACTATCGGGACCGGTATTTGGCCACTACCAAGAATTTTCAATGGCTGATCGATCATGCGGTTACGAACAATCTTAAACTGCGGGCTATCGGCAGTGGCTGGTCATTTACCAAGGTGGGCGTTACAGATGGCGGATTGATCGACACGGCGGGCTTGAACTTCTCGTTTCCGATAAAGCAGAATTATGTGAGTCCGCAGTATGCGCAAAATGCCGAGGATCTCTATTTTGTACAGTGCGGGACCATCATCAACGAAATAAACACGCGTTTGGCGGCCAAGAACCCGCAGCGATCTATCAAGGCTTCGGGGGCAAGTAACGGGCAAACCGTTGCGGGTGCGCTTTCAACGGGAACCCATGGCGCCGCCATCAAGTTCGGGGCGATTCCCGATTTCACGGTCGGGCTGCATCTCATCACGGCATCCGATCGGCACATTTGGTTGGAAAGGGCTTCTTACCCGGTAGCTTCCCCAGAATTTGTGACCTGGCTGGATGCGGAGCTGGTGCAAGACGATGCCCTTTTCGACGCGGCTTTGGTGAGTTTCGGCAGCTTTGGCTTTATCCATGGCGTCATGATCGAAACCGAACCGCAATTTCTACTTACCGAACACCGCCTAGGCAAGGTGGCCTATGACGATACACTGAAAAATGCGATGCGCACTCTGGATTTTTCAGGTCTTAATCTGCCGGGTACGGGACAAAATGACGATATGTACCATTTTGAGGTACTCTTCAACATCCATGATTTTGAACCTGGCAATCCCGATAAGGGGGCATTCCTTAAATACATGTTCAAGAAACCTTTTGCCTTGCCCTATCCGCCATTGCAGCGTAACAATGAGTTTACCTACGGCGATGACTTATTGGGCATTATTTCTACTGTTTTGGACAAACTCCCCGGATCAGGTAAATTGATACCCGCCATGGTCAACCTTATGTTCGGAATGGCTTTCAAACCCGAACCGCCACGTACGGGAACCATCCGGGAAATGTTCAATTATACGAAGTTCAGGGGAAAGGTGGCCAGTGCGGCCATAGCTATCGATATAGTCGATTCGCCCCGCACCGTAGACCTTATTGTCGAGGTCAATACACAGCATCCATTTCCCGGCGGACTCTCCCTTCGGTACATAAAGGGCACCCAAGCCACTTTGGGGTTCACCAAATTTGCCAAGACCTGTGTACTCGAAATGGATGGGATGGACGGCCAAGCGGCCCGGGATTTTTTCGAGGCGGTATGGCTGCGCTTAGAGCAAGAGCAAATCGCCTACACCCTACACTGGGGAAAAATCAACTTCAATCTTGACGCTGATCGAATCAAGCGCATGTACGGACCTACCTCGGTAAAAAGCTGGGTCGATGCCCGAAACACCTTGCTCGAGATTCCGGTTTTGGCCGTATTCGACAATCCTTTTATGGCAAAATGCGGACTGAACCAAGTTCATGGGGCTATTGTGTAATCTGCCATACTCTTCGGCATCCCTTCAAAAAATCCGCTGTATAAATAGTACCGTTTATCCCCTATTCGATTTTTCGTAACAACGAACATTTTTTACGTACCCCGTTAAACCTTTTGCCTCCAGCCAAGTCTAATACATATATCGACAGGAATTTCTTTGCTGATAATAGCCCATTGGAGCAATAGAATGGTGCTAAACGAAGGTCTGGCAGATGGCCAACCGAAGCGAACAAAGGTCCCGGATTATGCAGCAATTGCATCTTGCCCGTCTCGACAAAAAGCTTTATTTTAGTGAAAAAGTGGAAGTGAATCTGTTGAAAAAATATTAAAATAAAGCCCTCCTCCCGAAAAATGCAGCATACACCAAAAAGAGATATAAAGAACGTATTATTTTATGGCTCGGCACTGGTGTTTCTCTTTTTTGGATGCTCGCCAAAATTCTCGAATGTCGCCGTGCCTATTGAAAATGTGAACGAGTTCTCGTATACGGGAACGGAAGTTTTGGAGGAAAAATGGTGGACAGCATTCAATGACGAAAGCCTCAACGTATTAATTGATAGCGCGATGCGGTCGAACTTTGACCTCGCCGCCACTTGGCAACAATTTTTGGCAGCCAGGGCTACTGTCGTTCGTGAAGCCGGGAACAAATGGCCACAAATTGAATTCTCGGCACAGACTGCACAGAATTTTCCACTGAACGATTTTAGGGGCGGGGAAAATACGCAGTTGGGACTTTCAGCTTCTTACGAACTGGATTTATGGGGCCGTGTACGTACGGCAGTTCAGGCCGAAAAGTTCCGGGCCGAAGCGAGTTTGTATGACTATCAAACTGCTGCCATTTCACTTTCAGCTGAAATTGCAACTACTTGGTACCAGCTGTTGGCCGCGAAAAAACAGTTGAAGATTACCGAAACCCAGATTGCCACCAATGAAAATATTATCAAACTGATACGGTCGCGCTTCGTCGGGGGCCAAATCCGGGCGGTCGATATTCTTAGGCAGGCGCAATTGCTGGAAAGCACCAAAGAACAGCGTATTATTTTCCGTACCGATGTACATCTTTTGGAAAACCGATTGTCCGTACTTTTAGGACGGCAACCCCAAAACGAGCTGGAAATGGAAACGGCAGACCTGCCCGAGTTACCGGAACTTCCGGAAGCCGGCCTTCCGCTGGAACTGTTACGTCGCAGACCTGACCTTCAACAATCCTATGCGCTTCTACTGGCGGCCGATCGGGATATGGCTTCGGCGGTTCGCAGCAAGTACCCTAGAATTTCCCTTACCGCTAGGGGGCAGCTACGCGCCAACAATTTTGCCAACCTTTTTGAGAACTGGGCCTATTCCATAGCCGGTAATATTTTGGCGCCCCTATTCTATGGCCGGCAACTGAGTGCGGAAGCGGACCGAACGGAAGCCCTTAAAGAACAACGTCTTTACAACTACGGACAGACTACACTTGAGGCTTTCGAAGAAGTCGAAAACAGCTTAGTGCAGGACCGGATGCAAAAAGACAGACTTGAGAATCTCGGCAGGCAATTGGAATATGCCGAAAATAGCAACAAGCAACTAAGGGTAGAATTCCTGAACGGCTTTAGTCCGTATTTGGATGTGCTGATTGGCCTTGATGGTGAACAGCAATTGCGTAGGGACTACGTAGAGGCCCAGGCAGATCAGATTCTGATACGTATTTCACTGTATCGCGCATTGGCCGGTGGCTTTGAAACGGAAAGGGATCTGGAGAATTAAACCCCTATGTGCTTAGCACTATGCGCATATCGAATTTTATATACAGGCCGGAGCACTTGGCGGAAAGCGTACGGCAAATAAAGCAAATATGTACAGCCGAAGACTAAAGATTTTTGCCGCCAGAATCACACATTAAGCACTAAAAGAAATGAGCACTAAAAAAATTATCGGCATCTGTATCGGCATCCTCATCCTAGGTGCGGCCATTACGGCCGTCATTTTTCTTACTGAACCCGAGGCACAATCGGAAGGGGCGACCGTTCAAACGGCGATGCTTGTCGACGTGGTGCCGGTAAAGCAAGGTACCTTTGAACCCGTAATCGTCGCCACGGGAACGGTAAGACCTGTCGAGGACGTGAATTTGAGTCCTCTCGTATCCGGACAGATTATCCGCCGTGACCCTGCTTTTGCCCCGGGGGGCTTTGTAAAGAAAAATCAGGTGCTGTTGCAAATAGATCCTTCCGACTATCGCAATACCCTTGAGATGCGGAAAAGTGAATATATGCAGTCCCAAACCACTTTGGATACCGAAATGGGCCGGCAGCAAATCGCAGAACAAGATCTTCAACTTATTACTGACGATTCTCTCTTTGGTGGCAATCCGCTTACGGATGGGGAGCGACAATTGGTACTCCGAAAACCGCAGCTCAATGCGGTCAAGGCAACTATAGGCGGGGCCAAAGCCTCTATGGAACAGGCCCAGTTGAATCTGAACCGAACGACCATACGGGCCCCGTTCGATGCCCACATTTTAAGTCAAAATGCGACTAAGGGTTCCCAAGTTGCTCAAGGCGATGATTTGGGTCGTATTGTAGGTACCGAGTATTATTGGATTACGGCAACGCTTCCCGTTTCCAAACTACAATGGCTTAGTTTTCCCGATGGCGATTCCGGAAAAGGTTCTATGGTAAAGGTCACAAATCGCACCGCTTGGGGTGCAGATCGATTTCGGGAAGGTTATTTGGACAAACAGATTGGTGCGCTCGAAGATCAGACACGCCTTGCCAGGGTTTTAGTAAAAGTGGCGGATCCCCTTGCCAATCGCGAGAATGCTAAAGGAAAACCGAAACTCATGATCGGTACTTTCGTCGAAGTGAATATAATGGCCGACCCGGTAACTGATGTGGTTCGCCTCAATAGGGATTATGTACGAAGCAACAACACGGTCTGGGTCATGAAGGGTGACAAACTGGAAATCCGCGAAGTTGACATCGTCTTGACCGATGACGTTTACGCCTACATAAGAAAGGGTCTCGAAGATGGGGAAAAAGTAGTCATTACTGATTTGAGTACCGTCAGCAACGGGGTTAGTCTCCGAACGGAGGAAGCCGCTCCGAAAAAGAAATGAGATTATGAAAGAGGAAAGGAAAACGCAAGAGAAAAAAGCCAGAAAAGAAGGCGTCATCGGCTACATGGCTCGCAACTCCATCGCCGTCAATTTACTGATGCTGGTACTGCTCGCCGGGGGAATCTTTACGATGTATAACATACAAAAAGAAGTATTTCCCGAATTCCAGCTTGATTTTGTGGAGGTTTCCGTAGCCTATCCCGGGGCATCGCCCGCCGAGGTTGAACAGGGTATTCTGCAACCCGTCGAAGAAGCGGTCCGTGCCGTTCAGGGCATCAAGGAAGTGGTCTCGGAGGCCAGCGAGGGCTCTGGCCAAGTCAGTATCGAACTGGTCGCCGGCACCGAACGTATGAAAGCCTTTCAGGATATCGATCAGGCCATTAACCGTATCCGAACCTTTCCCGATGATATCGAACAGCCGGAAGTCCGGCTCCAAAACCGACAACGCGATGTCATCCAAATCGGTCTCTACGGCGAGGCGGATGTATGGACAATGCGGCAGCTCGGCGAGCGCCTCCGCACTATCCTATTAAGTGACCCGGTCATAACACAGGTAGAACTTGGCAACGTACCCGAATACGAGACCCGGGTCGAAATTTCTAGCCAAAATCTTCAAAAATACAACCTGACCTTGGGCCGCGTGGCGGAGATTATACGACAAAGCAGTAATGATGTGCCCGCAGGGGCCGTACAAACGCAAAGCGGTGAAATTCTGTTGCGCATGCAAGAGCGCAAACAATTTGCCAGAGAATTCGGTAATATCCCTATTGTATCTTCCGAATCCGGCGCAAACGTTCTACTGAAAGATATCGCCGAGGTTACCGACGGTTTCGAGGAAATCGGATTCTACGGCCAGTTCAACCAACAGAATTATGTGGAACTGCGTATATTCCGGATTGGTGATCAGTCTCCCCTTGAAATTGAAGAAGCGGCCCTGAACATAGTAGAAAACTTTCAGTTACCGCCCGGGGTCAACTACCGCACCGATAGCAACCGCGCATCAGATTATCGGGAACGCCTATCGCTGCTTACCGAGAACGGCGTACTCGCCATTATCATCGTTTTGATTATTCTTACGCTATTTCTAGAATACCGATTGGCGTTCTGGGTTATGATGGGGATGACAGTTTCCTTTATCGGGGGTATGATGTTGTTACCCTTGATCGGCATAAGTGTGAACATGATTTCTATGTTCGGTTTCTTGGTGGTGTTGGGCATCGTAGTCGATGACGCCATTGTTGTCGGGGAAAACGTTTATGAATACCGCCAAAAAGGTATGTCTGCTATGGAAGCCGCCATCGCGGGCACCAAAGATGTATCCTTACCTGTTATTTTCAGTATTGTCACGACCATCATCGCCTTTGTGCCCTTGCTCTTTATGCCCGGGGAAACTGGAAAATTTTGGCAGCCCTTACCTGCGGTCGTCATCGTTATTTTAGCGGTTTCCCTCTTGGAGGCCCTGTTTATTTTGCCTTCCCACTTAGGCCATCTCAAAAAGAAAAAAAGTAAAAACAAATTGGTGCTGAAGCTTGAAGGATGGCAACGGACTTTCGCCGACGGCTTTGATCGTTTTATAGATAACCGATACCGCCCTTTCCTTGACCGCTGTCTAGAATATCGGTACATCACCCTCAGCGTAGCGGTGGCCCTTTTACTGATGGTGGGCGGTTACGGCCTTAGCGGACACATGGGCCTGATCCAGATGCCCCAGGTAGCTGCCGATGAAATCGAGGCGGGCGTGAGGCTTCCCGTAGGCACGACCCCTGACAAAGCGGCCAAGGTGGCTAATGATATATCGGCCTCCACCCAGCGCATGTTCGAGGAGCACAATCTTTATGAAGTTGCCGAAGGTATAAAGACCAACGTGCGCGGCCAGAATTTTATCGATGTCGAGATCGTGATGTTGCCCCCGGATAAAAGGGATATCACCGCCGCAGAAGTCATTGCCCTTTGGCGTGACAATATCGGGGATATCGAAGGGGTCGACCAGATTACTTTTGAAGCCGAACGCGGCCCAGGCGGGGCAAGGCAGGATATCAGCATCGACCTCAGCCATGCGAATATCGATATGCTGGAAAAGGCGACCAACGCTTTCGTAGAACGTATGAATGCCTTTACCAATACCCGCGATGTAAACGACAATTACAACAAGGGCAAAATGCAGTATGACTTCAAGCTGCTTCCACAAGGCAGAAATCTCGGCCTGACCTCCGACGAAGTGGGCCGACAGGTGCGGAACGGTTTTTTCGGTGCCTTGGCCATGCGACAATTGCGGGGCATGAACGAAATCGAGGTGCGGGTCAAACTTCCTTTGGAGGAACGCAAGAATATTAAGAATCTGGAAAATTTCTTGATTCGTACGCCCGATGGCATCGAAGTCCCGCTAATGGACGTGGTCGAGGTGGAACAACGGGAAGCCTTTAGCAGCATCAACCGTAGGGACGGCCGGAGGGTGGTCAATGTCGGGATGGACGTGGAACCGGCCAATTCCGTAAACCGCGTTATAGCCTCCGTGCAGGAAGAAACGCTACCACAACTACGGGCGGATTTCCCCGGTATTACTTGGAGTTTTGAGGGCAGTCAGGCCGATATGCGGGAAAGCACCGATACTTTAAAAACAGGTTTTGGCATGGCGATTTTATTGATATATGTGTTACTGGCGGTGGCTTTCAGTAGTTACATACAGCCCTTGATCGTTATGACCGCTATTCCCTTCGGTATCGTGGGCGCGGTCATCGGGCATATCTTACTGGGCTATGACCTTTCTTTGGTAAGTTTAATGGGCGTAATCGCACTGTCAGGGGTCGTAGTTAACGATTCCCTGATCATGATCGATTATGCCAACAAGCGGAGAGAAGAGGGAATGTCAATCTATGAATCCATTCATGAAGCTGGCCTTCGAAGGTTTCGTCCCATTATCTTGACCACTATGACTACTTTTGGCGGTCTGGCCCCGATAATCCTGGAAACCTCCAGCCAAGCGTACTATTTGATTCCTATGGCAATTTCTTTGGGATTTGGTATTGTATTCGCCACCGCAATTATCTTGGTCATCGTACCCTGTTTGTATTTGGCTTTGGAAGATGCAAGACTATACATTGAAAAAGGAAGAACCGTCAAACAGGTGGATGTTTCCAACACTACCCCATCGGAAAATCCTGTGTTGGCGGATAAGTAACACCCGGTTCCGGTTCACCATACCCTTTAACTTTCAGCACTACTATTTTTTCCGAATGCATTATTGGATACTTCCCAAAACCAGTATATTTCGGTAGAACAATTTAATCCTATTCAAAAATGACAAAGGAAAATCTATTGGGCAAAGAGCTCAGCAACCTCTACGCCATAGCCAAACAAGTGAACCATTATTTCAATGATAGTGATGTCAGCTTTCTTTCGGAACGGGAACAGCAACTTTTAATGGCTTATGTGTCGTTCAGTTGTACGAACGAGGAAGAGACTGCCCAACATTTGCGCGAATTACATGTGAACCCGGGCAATACCATCGATTCGATCGTTACAGAGATTACGGAGAATTTACATCAGATCGCCACCGAAAAAGGGGTCGGTAAAAAAGTGAGGGAACTGAGTTATATGATGTCTTTCAACCGGCTGGTGGCCTATCATACCGCGAATATGGAAAATATAGGGTATTTGTTGGAGGAGTAGTTTCCACGCCTATCGCTGCTATGCACTTTTTTATCTCTAGCAAATCAATTCATGGGATACTGCGAATAAGGCTTTTCTACCACCATGAAATAGCCACTGTATGCCATCCTAAAGGCTAATCAAGTATCCTAAAGAAAGATACGGGTTGATGCGCGTCGCATTCACTAGAAAATCTTTCGGTAAAACGGTATTTCCTTGTATGGAGTACGCCTTGCTTAAGGTATTGTAGTACATGTGAATCGCCCCGAAATCGATGAACAGCTTGTTCTTGCTGCCAAAGGCAAGTCCGGTGCCGGCCATGAGGCGAGGCTTGAACTTTTGGTCGATGCTGAGTCCAGCGCCGAAACCAAAGTGCCAGAAGGTTGGGGTATCCAGAACTTCGCCTAAGCGCCGTCCATAGCGTACCAAGGTGTTAATGCCGAGTTCTACGCTTGCCGTATCCTCTTCCAAAAAATCATAAAATGACTGTCCGTTTTCGACACGTTCGACTACGGAATAATTGTTTTCAGGATTTCCGGTTACGTAAAAGCCGGTACTGACGCCCCAAAAGAATCTTTCGTAATCTGGGATACGGAGTACGGTCGAAAAGCCGGAAAGTTTTGCGTTTTTATCCCGAGGTTTGAGACTGATATTCAATTCGTTTACATCGCTATACCGTTGAATAGGTAAGCTGGTATAACTGAAATCCAGATTGTTGAGCACCCCAATAAGTACTGCTGAAAATGTACCATAGTTTTCTGCGGATAACTGGGCAATAAGGGCGTTGGATACTTTTAGTAAGGCCTCGTACACCGTTTTGATTTCAGAAACCGATGCTTTTAAATGCCCTTCATTAGTGATAGCAGCTTCATTCGTGGCGATGACCTTCAAAAACTGCCTATTTTCTCGTACCAGGTTCTCCTTAATTTGAAGAAGAACCGTTCTTACTTCGTTAAAGGATGTCAGTGTAGCCTTAACATCCTTTTTCGAGGGTACGGCACCAAATACGTTCCGCTGAACAGTTGTCATCGTATTTTGAAAACTTTCGGCCTTGACAAAAATCGCATCGACTTCGGTACTCTGCGTATCGATAGCACCAAAGACCCTCTTCGCGTTACTCTTTAATTTTGAAAAATAGGTTTCTAAATCCTCGGTCGACCGTAACCTGTCCGCATCGAAAGCAAAAAGGTTTTCGTCGGAATCAACGGCCACAAATTTTTTCACGACCTCACTAACGGAATTCAAATTGCCCAAGGAAGATTTAATACCTCCGAAATTCACAAGATTTAACAAGCTTGCGGGTAGTTCGGCGGCGGTTTCGATATCTTCATTACCGACGCTGACGTCGTACAAATAGGTATTGACATTATCGATTTTGAGACGGAAGAATTGTCCCTTTTTAAGTCTATTATATTTCTCGATTTGTACCGCGTCGATACCTTTTTCGTCATCCAGATCAATGACGATTTCTGGGATTTTGTCCGAGTTGGGAATTTTCGGTGCTTGTAGTGCGAACATTTGGCCGCACCAAACTAGGGCGCAAAGAATGGCGATGTTTCGGTTGGTTTTCATTAGGCTTGTTTGGTTTCAAGTCTTACCTCTAACGCTGCAAACCCATAATTTAGTATACTATTTTTCCTCGAAAAGCCCAAGAATACGTGCCCTATCGAGATTGTTTTCAATATTTTTCCCAAGGTCGCTTCGCAAAGCATCGAGCTCCGCCATCACGGCCTGCCGGTTATCGATCGAAATTCCCGGGGCGCGGCTCATAAATTGTAAGGCCTTGATCAGCTCGTACAGTACGCTACTGTCTTGTTTTGCATATAGCCTTATGGGCTGCACAAGAATCCGCATTAGCTCTTCTGCCGGTATATTTTTACGTATCAAAATCATCGATCCGTTATCGAAAGTCGTCGAAACCATATGCGGAAGACGTAAAAATGTAGCGAGCAAACTTCCCAATTTGGTCACGGCCCCAATGGCGGTACCGGGGTCGTTGATGCCAGGGGACATGGCTTTTACGGCAATTTCCATCAGCTTAATCATACCTCCTATACCTTTATCATCTTCGTGCCTATCCGAAGAAATATCCATACAAAACAAAAGATTTTGATGGGCGTCTTCTGAAATATCATTCTTTACCCTAAGGGCGACATCCCCTTTCCAGATATGTTGGTTCAGGTAAGGTACGATTTCGATCTGATTGTCATCCTCCTTTACCGAACTGGACATTAATACCCGATCGAAACCCCTAAAATAACCTGTTTTATCGGTAACAATAGTTTTCCATCCGTCGGTATCTATATATTGGAGTGCAATTTTTGTGGAATTGTTGTCCTCTAGCTCATCCTCCAAATACGTATTGCAACGTTGATAGATCTCGTCTATAATGTTGTGTATCTGAATCGCGCTCGATATACTGTTGATAAAATAGATGAACAGTACGATGCAGAGCACCGACATCAAAGCCGCCAACATGGCCGACAGACCCACTGCACTTGAGTCACTTCCATAGGCACCCAACGAGAGCAAAATTAAGGTGCAGTAGAGGAGCGTACCCACATAGATTCCTAAAATGATCTGGTGCCTTTTATTGGAGATAAGTCCGGGCAAAAGTCGTGGCGAAAAGTCGCTGGAAGCTTGCCCCAAGACCACCATCACCATTGAAAAACTAAAAACAGTTAGCGAAATGATGCCACCTATAAAGGTGGAAAGCATGGCGCGCACGGTCTCATAGTCTTGAATAAACAGATAGGACACTTGTTCTTTAAGCTTCCCCACAAAGTCTGAGCTATCAATTTTTAAGGAAATCACGGCAGCAACCCCATATAACATACTGATCAGCACCGGATAAAAGGCAATGCTTTGCAATACCTTGTAATACGTACGCTTGAAAAACTTGATAATAGCTTTCATAATTGAGTATAAAAAAATGACCTGCGAATTATTTTACAGTCAAACTAAATAGCGATACAGCAACATAGAGACGACAGCTGCAATTATTTTTGTAGTGTATTATAACATCAGGTACTAGTAGAGGTTTAAAAAAATTCGCTTGTGTAACAACGCAAGTTTACAATAGTTTGGTTGGTTGTTAGAAAATGGCTTTGATGCACTTGCATCGAGGCCATTTTTATTCCTATGTATCGACACGTTTTACCTCACTTTCGCTCTTCAGTACATAGTCTCCGTCATCTTGTTTAATATACAGCGCCTTATCATCTTCTTCGCCATTACGGGTTACGGATGATCCTTTGATAGTTTTTGTCGTTTTTGAAGTGTAGCTTTCCACAACTTCACCCTCTCCGGTGCCATTACCCCATTTCCATTGTACACGCGTACCCTTTCGTATCATCGTTTTACATTTAATGTTTGTTTATTATTTTTTTTCGAATGTGCCCTAAATCAAAATACGTCGCGCACTGTATTACATCGAATTGTAACACATTCGATATCATTGGCGACAACGTCAATTTTAAAGGGTTTAGCATCAATTATAGTAGAAAGATAACCATAAATTTAATACTAGTTATAGGGTGAAATTGGAACACATCCTACCAAATGTAAAATGTTCCATTAACTAAAATTGATATTTATGAGTACTTATACCGAACAAGTTGGAGAGAAATTAAATGAATTATTAGAACGTACATACGATGCGGAAAAAGGTTTCAAAAATGCGGCGGACAACGTAAATGAAGGCCACTTAAAACGTTATTTCGAGGGAAAAGCCCAAGAACGTTATGATTTTGGCCATGCTCTGAAATCAGAGATTAAACAGTTTGGGCAAGAAGTCGATAAAGGAGATAGTTTCGCTAGTAAGGCGCACCGTTCTTGGATGGACCTTAAAAGTCTGCTTTCTTCGGATGATGAGGAAGCGATGTTGGAAGAGGCAATTAGCGGTGAGAAAAAAGCCATAGAGGCTTACGACGATGTGTTGAATGAAACCAACCTGCCTACCAGTACCGAAACCTTGTTGCAACAACAGCGAAACAAGATTAATACCGGACTTATGAACATAAAAAGTTTAGAGGATATCGCATAACGCATTTTAATCTTGCAGTTAGAAAAGGACGGACTTTTCCGTCCCTTTTTTTGTGTATATTTGAGATGCTTTCGCAGGGCCTTATCGGTATTCAATGTAATTCGGAAAACAGGAATAACACTATGGCATCAAAGGATTGGACTTTGCTTCAAATTCAGCGAATCCGAGCTGTAATTCGATTACAGAAATCGGTGGTTTCACCTACAAAAAAGGCCTTGTAGATGCATCAATTTTAAAATGGATAGGGTCAAATCCAATACTTTTCATTGTACATCTTTACACTTTAATAATTAAGACACTTTAAGGGTGTATTAAGTAAGTATTAACCTAAACCATAATATTATGTTACGTTGGACAGTAATTTTTGTAATTTTAGCCATTGTGGCCGCCGTTTTCGGATTTGGTGGTGTTGCGGAAGGTGCCGCAAGCATTGCCAAGGTTCTCTTTTTTATTTTCTTGGTATTGTTTGTCATTACCCTTTTTACGGGAAGAAAAAAAATATAGAATACCCTAATTATAATTTTAACCCTTAATAATTTTACTATCATGAAAAAGTCAGTATATTTATTTTTAATGTTATTTGCCCTATCTTTTTCGGTCAGCACCTTAAACAGCTGCCGTGAAAAAACTACGAGCGAAAAAGTTGAGGATTCTATGGAGGACGCCGGTGACGATATCGAAGATGCCGCAGACGATGTCGGCGATGAAGTGGAAGATGCCGTTGATGACAACTAAAATTTAACTGCATCTAAAAAATATTTTTGAAACGGATGTTTTCTTAGGAATGCATCCGTTTTTTTATGCTACTGTAAAATTGGATTCTCAAATTCGAAAATCGATGCTTTATCGAGTTAATCACAAAATCAAAATCACATGAAGGAGTTTGCAAAACATGAAAAAGATCTTATCCGGAAATATGAGAGCGAAGGTTTTACCCACAACTTTCGCCATGATTCGGGAAAACTAAAAGATACAGAATCGGACAAGACCTATACCCCGGAAGATATTAAAATTATCAATGAACATCGGTATGAAGGTATGAGCAATCCGTCTGATCTTTCGATTTTATACGCCCTAGAGATGCAGGATGGTAGCAAAGGAACTTTTCTAATGGCCTATGGGCCAAGTGCCGATGTCGAAACTGCTGAATTTTTTAAGGCCGTCCCGAAAGAAAAATTTAAAATGAATTGAATTTGTTGTTGGCAGCTTTAAGTGACCAATACTGCTTTTGACGCTTTTGACACCCATGAAAAATTCTTATGAAATGACTTGCGATCAGCACTTTAGCACCACCAATTCCGCTACCAAAACCTGATACTAAAGTGGTATTGTGATTTCCCGCCAGGGTTGTCCACTCATCTTGCACCCAATCAGCTTGACTCTTTTCCGAAAGCCATTCAATTGTTCCGCAAGGCCTTGATCAATGCCTTTTTGTCCATTTTAGACCGGCCTTTTATGCCTACGTTTTTGGCTTGGTCATAGAGTTCAGACTTTGACCATTGCTCGTACGGCTTGGCCTTTCCGCCTTTGTTGCCGGCGTCGGGCGTATTAGCGATCCGCGCCGATTTTTCTTTGCTGTATCCCTTGTCGCGAAGGGCTTCGTATTGTGCTTCGTTTTTTACGCTAGGTATATCCATGCTTAACTATTTACTCCATAAATCAGGAAGTTACTCATCCAGAAAAGTACATCAAACCCTGTATTGTATGTAGCTTTTTCCACTGGAAAATTAACTGAAAAAAGCCTTATATTTAGCCCCCCTAAACTACTATTCAATTTCTTTGACGGGCGCATGGCACATTTTCGTATTCAGTACAATTCATTAGAAATATGTCGAACGGTAATTTCCGAACGGCTAAATGCGCTGGGAATATCCTTTAGCCTGAACCCACAAGGGGAACTGAGGGTTCACGATCAACTTAGCGATGAAACGCGGCTACAGATTGATAAGACACTAAAACCGATACGATATCTTCCTTATCGAAAAGGGGTCCGAAAATATAGTTGATGGTATTAAATACGCTATAGAAGAGTTGTTGGATTCGCCCTACCGTTCGAACTGAAAAAACATCGGCCTACCTATCGGAAAAATTGGGCTATTCGTATTCGTCCCTAGCCAAGCGTTTTTCTGAGGAAACCTATACTTCCATTGAGAATTTTATTATCTTGCGCCGTATAGAACATGTTAAAAGCTTACTATTGCATGGTGGAATCAGCTTGACCGAAATCGCCCACAAGCTTGATTACAGTAGCGTAGCGCATTTATCAAGGCAGTTTAAAAAAACGACGGGGCTTACTCCCACCACTTTTTTACGTATTATTGAAAAAAGAAAGACAACTTGACAACCCAACCCATACAGAGTAACCTATAATGAGTACGTCCCCAATGAAAATTGTACTTGTCGACGACGACGAAGACGACAGAATGTTCTTTGCCGATGCTTTGCAGGAAATTGAGATCTCAACAGAACTTGCGGAATTCCACAATGGCCAAGAGCTGCTGGATTATCTGTCGGATGCGAACACCGAACGCCCGCAACTGATTTTTTTGGATTTGAACATGCCCGTCATGGACGGTTTTCAGTGCCTTCGTGAAATACGTAAAAATCCCGAACTAAAAGATTTGGTAGTGGCCATTTATTCCACCTCTTCCTCGGAAAGGGATATCGAGGAAACATTCGTGAACGGAGCAAACATCTACATAAACAAGCCGAACAAGTTCGAAGAACTTAAAAAAACCATTGGCCAAGTCGTCAAGCGTAATTGGCAATATCGTGAAACTGCGATGGACAAGGCCAATTTCCTTTTCCGAATTTAATTCTTGAAGAATGGGGTTGTTCGATAACCTGGGCAGAAAGAAAACGGGCGTTGTGCCTTATGTTTTACTTTTGGTATTGGCCATCATTGTGCTATTCTTCATTTCAAACGCCTCTTTCCAACAGAATCGCGCCCAGCGTCAGTCGGCCGAACTCGTCACTCATACCCAAGAAATCATCAACGAAATCAATATGCTGTTCGGCAGCTATTCAGGTTCGCAATCCGCAGGCATTAAATTCCTTGTATCGCGCGATAGCAGTTATCTGTCGGAAATCGTTAATTTTAAAAACAAAAGCAATTTTTCGTTCAAGCGATTGATTACCTTGACCGCGGACAACGCCGATCAACAGGAATCTTTGGATCGCATCACCGATTTCAGCAATAAACTTTTTACGGAGCTTCGGTCGCTCAATCCCGAAATTACGGATGAAATTGTACAATCGGCTGCCCTTTCCGACAAACTACGTGCCATCGAGACCCAACTCAACAGTCTTATGGCCATACAGGCTCGAATGATCGCCACGGAACGTCAAATCTTGGAAAAGCGCAGAGAGGCTTACCGGTCAGATATGACCTTTGCCCCTATCAATATTCTGTATTTGTCACTATTCGCCTTGGGTATTTTAATGTTCACGTTTTCAAAAATAAATTCGGATCGGAAAAAAATGGCGGTCACGCGTAGCTTTCTTCAAAACATACTTGAAAATACGGATAACATGGTCAATTATCTGGTTCCCTTGCGAGACGACCAAGACCGTATAATCGATTTTAAGATAACCTATGTCAATGGTCAGGCAAAAAATTTCACCGGAAGGCCGATTGTAGATCTGATGGATAGACCAATATCACAAGTATATCCGGACACTCACAAAACAGAACTTTTGCAGCTCTTGGCCAAATCTATCGGTACGGGCAAGACCATGACACGCGAAATGAACTGTGAGATCAACGGCACCGAAAAATGGTTCAATTCGACCTTCGCCCCTATGGATGACGGCATAACGGTTACCACTCGAGATGTTACGTCCGACCGAAAAGCGGAGGATAATTTAAAAAAACTCAACAAAAGACTAGAAAAACAAAACCTTGAACTTGAGCGTACCGGCTCTTTTTTGCAGAATATGCTCGGCTCTATTCAGTATATCGTCAGTTACTTTGAGGCCGTGCGTAATGTACACGGTAATATCATAGATTTTAAGATTGTCTATACCAATAACCAAGTCTTTGAGGTGACTGGCCGTAAAGCCAGTGAAATTCAGGATAAACTTATTTCGGATGAATATCCACACCTTTTCCAGAACGGCGAATTCGAGAACTACAAAAAAGTAATCGTCACTGGAGAACCGATGGAATACGAACAAGAGTACCATTTGAGTACCGGACATTTTTACTTCTGTAACGAAATCCTAAAATTAAGGGACGGCATAAGCATCGTCGCACAGAATATTACCCTGCGTAAGACGGCCGAAAAGGAATTGGATGCGGCTAACCAAAGTCTTGCCCTTCAGAATACAGTACTCAACGATGCCGAGTCGGTGGCCGGTCTGGGCAGCTATAGCTATAATATTGTCACAGATACCATGACCTGTAGCGACAATTGTTATCGCCTATTGGGGATGGACCCGGATGAAAACACTCTATCACTGGCCTTGCTCACATCCATGGTGCACGATGACGATAGAAATCTCTTCGAGCATAATATTGACCTTGCTTTACAGGAGAGAAAAAATATTCGGAACGTCTACCGTGTAAGCACCCTTAAGGGCGACCTAAAGGACATGATGATGGAAGGCCATTTTTTTGAAAAGAATGGGGAAAGCTTTTTGGTGGGTATCCTTCGTGACATCACTAAGGAAATATCCAACGAACGCACCCTGCAAAAACACAACCGAGAGCTAGAACGCACGAACGCGGAACTCGAATCGTTCAACCGGGTAGTGAGCCATGATCTACAGGAGCCCTTGCGAAAGATACAAATGTTCATCAGCCGATTTTCCGACGTGGACAAAGAAAATCTCTCCCAAAGGGGCCATGCCTATCTTGAAAAAATTGATACATCGGCGAACAGGATGCAGCTCTTGATTCGCAATCTCCTATCCTACGCCAAGTTAACCGATGAAGTAGAATCAATGCATAACGTCGACCTTAACCTTATATTGGATAAGGTACTCGACGACCTCAGCGAAAAAATCGAGGAGACCCAGGCCATAATAAGTATACCCGAAATGCCTTCCATTGTTGGTACCGAGTTTCAGTTAGAGCAGTTGTTCAACAACCTCCTTTCGAACGCCCTCAAATACAAAAAACACGATGAAGCCCCGAATATAAGAATCACCTCAGAAATTTTACCGTTCGATAAAATTGATGACACCCTAAATTTATCATCTTCAAAATACGTGCTGGTAACCGTCGAGGACGAGGGCGTTGGCTTCGATCCCGACCAAAGCGAAAATATATTCCGGCTCTTTCAACGCCTGCACAAAAAAAACGCCTATGAGGGTACCGGTCTCGGGCTAGCCATCTGCAAAAAAATCGTAGAGAACCACGAAGGTCATATTTTGGCCCGGAGCGAACCGGGAAAAGGAACACAAGTACAGGTTTATTTTCCGTTTAGAAAATAAATACCCCGCCCTTCAAACTCCCTTTCCAAGCGGAGCAAAATCGCTGTCCGGATGTACATTCGTCTGAGTTTTATTTAACATATATTTACCACGGTAAACCGTTGTTCGTCTTGTCCATCCTGCACTTAATCGGTAACTTATTCCGATTATCAAAAATTATATAACGCATTTCAGAGATTGTATAACAGAATTCTTCCTCTTACATCCGACTTTTGCAACAGATTAACAATTTAGGGGCATGACCAAAATCAGAAAATTTTTCGCCATAGGGAGGAAGCCAAAAAATAGAGTGCAAAAGCACACCGAGCTTCCCGAAAACTTTATTGTCGGGAGCACCAATCAGAAAGTATCCGAAGACCGACAGAAAG
The DNA here is from genome assembly GCA_963832345.1 of uncultured Flavobacteriaceae bacterium. GTDB lineage: Bacteria > Bacteroidota > Bacteroidia > Flavobacteriales > Flavobacteriaceae > Pricia. The sequence continues at coordinate 123,533 of CAWHTW010000001.1, forward strand.
TATCCGAAGAAGATCGGTTAAAGTAAGACGGCCACACAGGCGGACCCTATAAGAAGGTGTTGCGATAAGCGCGCCGGTAGAGAATTACTAAATCTAAAAAAGACATACAAAAATGAAAACCTTACGACTGACTTCCAATGCCATTGATAAAAACATTAATACGACCAACGTCTTTCTGGGCGGGTCGGTTTCTAGCTATGATAGCGAAAGGGTGTTGCAATTTGATAATGATTTCGGTTCTGGCACCATTACCGGCATTCAACTTGAAGGCGGACTTTCGTTTATGCAGTACGAGATCGTTTTCAACGAGGAGTTCAAGATGGTCGACGACCCAAGTCCCTCGAAACCCATCTATTTTATGTACTGCCTTAAGGGAACCGTACAACAGGGTTTCGGCAGTTCGACGAGCTTAAAGATGTTGGACGAATTTCAGACTGCCATTTTAGGCGGTGCCGGCGATACCAACGTGCTAATTTTTCCAAGTGGGCAAAAGGTAAAGCTTTGCGTCATTAGGGTCATCGACGATGCTATAATCCAGAGTGCCGAAACGCTTAGACAGCAGATGTACGCTTTGTTCTCAAAAGGCCAAGAAGAGCAATTAAACTACTTTGGTACCTATAATTTAAGAATCGGTGAGCAACTGGCACAAATCGGAAAAATCAATCAGAAAGGCATTGTCAAAAAATTATTGGTCGAAGGTATACTGAACCTCACCCTTGCCATGGAAATACAGCATCTTCAATCTGATTTGGAAGATGAGCAAAATCCCACCGGATCTCTGACCAAAAACGAGTTGAACAGTATTAAGAATATTTCCCGTGATATCGAAAAGCATCCCGAAGTACAATATTCGATCAAATCGATATGTGTAGATTGCGGTATCTCGGCCAGCAAACTGCAGGAGGGTTTCAAACTATTGCATAATACTACGGTCTCCGATTTTATTCGTAACGAACGATTGAACACGGCAGAACGACTGATTTCGACCACGGATATGAATATCTCCGAAATCGTCTATACCGTAGGACTGTCAAGTAGAAGCTATTTCTCAAAAATATTTAAGCGACGTTACAAGGTCAGCCCTAAAATGTATCAAGACAACAAAAAGGCAGCACCGGTAATGGCTTAATCCTCAATGAAGAATTACAGCACAAGGGATAAAGCCGATTTTCTTATGTAAAATCGGCTTGTTATTTGGGTCGTTTTATTTATTATTCTTTCTGTCGGACTTCTCCTTTTCGGATTTCCCTTGGTTCTCAGCATCTTCAAAAGTAACCTCATCGTCAACCATACCTTTGTAAGCGCTAATCCAGGCGTTTTTGAATATATTGAAAACCGTTGGCCAGATTTTGGATTCTACCGCGCTAAGGTCACCCTCGATCGGCACTTTGGTGGCCAAGGTATTGTTGCCCTGATTTTTGAGGACAAACTTGAAGAAGCCCACAAAACCTTCCCATAATTTTTCAAAGAACTTATCCTCTTTTTCGATGAGCTTTGAGTCTTTGAGAAGGGGTTTGATATAGCCGGTCAAAAATGCATCGGCTATCGCAATTTCACTATAGAGGTTAAAATTACCCTCTGCAAAATCGATTCCGGCATAATAGTTCGTGAAATCGTTTAGGGCGGTAACGGAAGCATTTTCAAGGGAAAAGGAAATATCCATATCAGGAATTTCCTTCACGATATCCATAACCCCGTCTAATTTAACCTGTCCGTTACCTATGGAGTTTGCGGTCGCATGAACCTCGGAAGGAAGTTCACGACCATCACGGATCACATTCCGAAGGTTGGTGGCGGTGAGTTCGATATTGTTCAGATACAAATCGATACTGGGGTCTGCGGTCAATTGCACGAAAGCCGCTTTGCCCTCTATAATTTTCAAATTATTAATATCTATGGGCACTATATCGGTTAAGGCCTTGGTCCAATCGTCAACATCGGCTTCGGCGAGACTATCCGTTTGTTGGTCTTCGAAAACGTAGATGAACTGTGGTCTGGTCATCACTATCTCACTGACTATTTTTCCCTTGAACAACGATTTCCATTCTATCGAAATATCGGTAACGCCCAGATTGATAAAGGGTACTTCCGACTTACCGTCGACGGTGTTAAGGTAGAGGCTATCAATCACATAGGCCCCTCGGATCAGTGATATATCGATATCCTTTACCTGACCGTAATAGCCAGGGATATTGGCCAAGACCCCGTTTACGTAATTTTTGACGATGTAGGGCAAACAAAGCCGAAACACAACGAGAACCACGATAAAAACTATGGGGACCGTATACCGCTTTTTTTTGTAGGATTTTCTTTTTTTGCCTTCGTTAACCATTTTGGTTGGAGTATTTAACTGTATAAAAATATTTACCAACGCATACAACAATACGGTTCCCTTTTATATCGGTTATTTCGGCTTCTTATAAGGCTTATCAATCCCCGCACTATCACTTTCAATGAATTTGACGAAATCGGAGGGATTTTTTATAGCCAAAAAACGATTTCCCTGAATAGCGATTGGATAGGCCAGTACCGATGGTGTTTTTTCTAATATCCTTAACCAGTCGTGTTCATCAAGGTCAACCTTTTCGGAACCATAGGCTTCTTTGAATTCGGGATGGTCTTGGTCGACCAACTCGCGGATAGGAATATTAACCCCGGCGGCCAGCTCGGTCCACTGCGTTCCCGTAACCTTGGTTTTTGAGATGTCAACGGTTAAAATATCCCGCTCCGAGGATTCGACATACCCTAGCGTCTGTTTCCCGATAGAGGTTTCCGAATTATAATATAAGGTAATCTGATTGTCGTCTTTTGCAATTATGCCCATTATGGTGAAGATTATTGATTATTATTTATGAATTACTGATTTGTCAATAGAACTTTGTGTCTGTGTTTTAATTGAAGAGCTACCCTAAAAAGTATCTTTCAAAGCCCGCAAACCAAAATTTATTACTTTTCCGTTTCGTGCATTCCATTTCGGTAAGAACGCATTATAGTTTCGTTCTATATCGATTACCGTTACCGCTACTCCTTCTCCCCGTCACCCGTGAGAACACTTATCGTTCCGTCTCGAATGTTCATCCAAAGATAATTGAAAAAAGACTTGGTGCCGTCCCGTTCGGCATAAATACCCCCATAGCGAAAACCTTCCGCATCGGTATTCGATCCACTGTTCACAAAGAGATTACCTACGGCGGTGAGAAACTTGTTGATTCCCGACCTATCCTTTTTAAGTACTTGAAACCTAAAGTCGTCATATTTCATTCTCATATCGCCAGCAGAGGAAACCGAATTCCCACTGACGGTAAAATACAACTGGTCGATTGTGCCACTCGCCTTGGCCCTAAGATTCGATACCAGAAAAGGATTTATACTTGCGGTATTAAAGTTGGAGACCGTACCAGACGCCAAAAACGCATCATTAGTGCGATTGACATCAAAAGACCAATCTAAGGTCATGTCAGCATTTCCCATAAATTTAGCTTCGGCATTTATGGTAGTCTTACCGCCAGAAGGATAGGTGTTCGAAATGTTCGATAGGGTTGCATTCAATTGTTCGAAATATAGATTACCGGGATCAGCAACAGCTACCACCCGCTCGCTATATTTTATGTTACCATCCAAAATTTCAATTTTCGGCACATCAATATGGATGGGTAATTCGCGAATGCTACGACTGTACAATTTTTTTTCCGTGTTATCGTCGGCGATCAATTTGTCACGATACATCTCCAAATTTGGTTTTCTTATGGTACCCGTTCCCGTTTTAATAAAAAAGGTATCCTTTTCAAAACCGAACCGGATGGAATCCAAATCCATTTCCGGAATAGTTAAATCGATATGGTCACGTTCTGTGGTTAAGTGTCCGGAAAGTTCATTTCTATCGTATTTAGACTGGAGTTGGAGGCCGGTAATTTTTGCATGTTTCCGATTCCAAAGTATGGTAGTTGCATCGAGTTTTTCAAAGTCACCGAGATTGACATGGAGCGAGTCAGCATTCAGCTCATAGTTTTCATACGCTATAGGTATTTTTTTGGTAATCAGTTCGGGTCCCGTTCGGGCATCCTCTACGTAAAGATGAATATTTTTGACCGATAAGGCGACACTATCCTCATCTTGCCGATACAGATCCAGCCGACCGTTCTCAATAGATAACTTGGCGACCGCTATTCCCTTTAATAGCTTAACCAAACCCTCAGGCTCCAAATTGTTCTTAGACGTTTGCCGATATGGATAATACCGGACTTGAGGATTACTTAAAAGTAATTGCTGGACATCTATTTTATTATGGAATAGAAAATCGAAATAACCCAGCCCTTCCAGCGTAAAAGCGTCCATCTTGACCGATGTATTCAATAGCTTTGAATTCCTAGCATAAAAATCAAGGGAGATATCACGCAAACCAATACTGCCGCTCAACACATTGGCATCTATATGATCATATTTCAATTGTACATGAGGCGGCAGTTTTCGTTCCAAAAAATCGGCTACAGCACGTTTGGCACTAATCTGCGCGATAATCACTAAAACGATAAATACCAGTATAAGCGCAAACAAGGCACGTACTACAGGATTTTTGGTCAGATTTCCGGACATCATTATACGGATTTTCGGTAAATGGCGTTAACAATAGTAACACCATTTTAGATGAAGAAAGGTGTTCCGTTGTGAAAGATATGACGTTTTTCGAATAATGTTTGACCGATACGCATAAATTGCGGTCAACTAATTTTCTTTTATTTATATTGATTCACGCATAGGGATGTACTATTACAATACCTTAAGGTAATCGTTATTTCAACAATCAACGGTATCATTTTTGCAATTAAATTTTTAATCTTACCATCATATCCAGTAAAAATGCTCCGTTTAACCCTGCTTTTTTTTATGACCCAAATTGCTTTGAACGCCCAACACATCGTACCGGATTCTATAGAAAACGAAGCGCGCATCGCACTTTCCCATTATCCGGAATTAGAGAATACCCCGATAACCTTTAAGTTTAAAAAGAATATCAAAAAATCTACCATGCAGGCGCAACCGATATTCTGGAGTCTTTTTAAATCCAGGAAAAATCGGGAATATGTCGTCTTGATCAGCGAAAAGATAAAGATTTCAGGAAAGGAATATTTAACCAAGGATGTCCCCAAAGATATTATGATCGGATGGCTGGGCCACGAGTTGGGCCATATCATGGACTATCAAGACCGAAGCAGCCTCAACCTCATTTGGTTCGGTGCCAAATACACATTTTCCGGTTCGTATCTTAAGGAAGCCGAACGTGCAGCCGACACCTATGCCGTTTCCCATGGGATGGGTTCCTATATCGTTGACACCAAAAACTTCATACTCGACAATGCAGAAATTCAGGAAAAGTACAAAGCCCGTATTCGTAGGTTTTATCTATCGCCAGCAGAGATTATGGTGATGGTCGAGAAACGGGAAAATGATTCGGATTCCTCAGAGTAGCCATTAGCAGTCGCGGTCCGCACTAAAAGAATAGGGGCAAGAAGCTGTATGCTAAAATTGCAAGAACCAACAAGTCGCAACTCCTAACTTTCTCATTGCCTACTGCGCACTTTCAACAAATGCCTCCCATTCCAGAAACTTCTCCTCCTCCATCACGCGCTCCATCTTCACTTGACCCCCTTTTTTTTTGTTCCTGCCGTTCCAATCACTGAAGACCTTAGGGGCGACCGTGGTGACCTTGACGCCTTTTAGGGCTTTTGTTCGCGCGACCTTATAATTTTTATTGGCACTTTTCAGATATTTGTCCAAGGCACTGGCCAGTTTCGTATCTGCTGTTTTATCTTCCGTACCCATATACCAACAATGGTAGAATTCGCCATCGATCCGTTTGGCGCATAGGGTATATTCGGGAATTTTAACGGCAAACTCCTCCTCCAAATGCTGTACCGCATCGTCCAGCTTATTTACGGATAACTGCGAACCTACCGTGTTCAAGAAAAACTTGGTACGACCCGTAATCTTGATTTCCGCCTTTTCAATATCGGTAAACGCAATGGTGTCGCCGATCAAGTAGCGCCACGCCCCGGATACGGTACTGATAATTAAGACATAATCTTGGTCAAGTTGCACTTCGGAAAGTGTGAGGGACGGAGCATCGTCGGATATGGAACCATCTTGTTCGATATATTCAGGATTAAAAGGCACGAACTCAAAGTAGATGCCACCATCGGTCACCAGCCCCATCGCATCGGTATCGGGACGGGACTGAAAGGCGATAAAACCTTCAGAGGCCAAATAGGTATCGATGATAGTAATCGGCTTGCCCAACAATGCGTTGAAACTTTTCTCATAAGGTCCAAAAGCAACGCCACCCGTAGTATACACTTGCAGATTTGGCCAAATCTCGTGGATGTTCTCCACCCCATTAAATTCGATGACTTTTTGCAGCATCAGTTCCATCCATGAGGGGATGCCGCTGAGGCCGCCGATATCCCAACTAGAAGCTTCTTCGGCGATTTTCTGTACCTTTTCGTCCCAATCCTCTATAGCCGATATGTCCTGGCCGGGTTTGTAGTAGCCTCTGAACCAAGTGGGAATTTTGCTTGCGCTGATACCGCTGATCTCCCCCTCTTTATGGCCTTCCACCTTCTCCAAATTGGTGGAACTGCCCAACATCAAAATACCTTTTTCAAAAAAATCGGAGGGCAAATCGAAATTGCTCAATGCATATACTTGTTGAATACCCGCATCGCGAATAGAAGCAATCATTTCATCGGTTACCGGAATTCGCTTACTGGTTGTTCCCGTAGTACCCGAACTCAGCGCAAAATAATCTGGAACGCCTGGCCAAGTGACATCTTTTTCGCCATCGTGCAGCCTTTGCCACCATTCTGAATCTATTTTATTATAATCGTAGTAAGGAATTGCATCGGCGAAGGTCTTTAGAAGCTCTTCGGATTCCAGAATTTCGGTGAATTTGTAATGTTTTCCGAAGGCGGTATCCTTTGCCGTTTTCAACAATCGCTTCAGGACTTCCCGTTGTTCCTCTACATGATTTTTATCTTCGGTCAGCTTGTCCCGAACCTCAATAAAGCCTTTGATAATGTTTCCTATGATGGCCATGATTTTATTTTTTGTAAAACTAAAATTTTGAAAAATTATACCTGCGCTGTATTACGAAAGAGATTGCTTCAAGTCGGAAGGGTTCATTTTAATCCTAAAAATACCTCACTCAGCTTTGGTACTGAAAATTTCAATCGGATACTCCACTTTTTCACCCGTCGCCTTATCGATTGGCATCTGTGCATCGACATCCTTGAGATAATCGGACAAGGTCTTTGACAATTCCTTTGCCTTTTCGGGATGTTCTTCAAGAAGATTAGTCGTCTCTCCGATATCGGCTGCGAGGTTATAAAGTTCCATTTTACGACTGCCGTGGAAATAGATAAGCTTCCAATCGCCGCTTCGCACGGCACTGGCGGCACCGATACCCGGGCCTTCGACCCCCCACTCGTTGGGATAATGCCAAAACAGGGAACGAACGCCGGCATATTCCTTCTCTCCCGTTAGTGCGGACGTAAAACTCTGTCCGTCGACCTTCTGGATGGTCTGCAAGCTATCGATACCGGCCATTTCTAAAATGGTGGGATAAAAATCCTCAATAATCAGTTGATAGTTTGAGGTGGACCCCGGTTCGGTTTCGTTTGGCCATTTGACCAGCATCGGCTCACGGATGCCGCCTTCGTACATCGAGCCCTTCCCACTGGCCAAAGGCTTATTGTGGGTGTTGGGTTCTCCGCCCCTTCCATGTGCGCTCAAGCCCCCGTTATCGGACATGAAGAGGATAATGGTGTTATCGGCGATATCTTTTTTCTCGATATAATCCATGATATCCCCGAGACTTTTATCCATGCCCTCCACCAGCGAAGCGTATTTGGCAGCTACGGAATCCAGACCTTTCTCATAGTATTTCTGCACGAAACGCTCGTCGGCCATTATAGGCGTATGTACGGCATAGTGCGACATATATAGAAAAAAAGGTTGTGCAGTGGTTACGACAGAATCCAATGCGGCCAAAGCCTCTAGGGTGATTGCTTCTGTCAAAAAAACATCCTTTCCATAGTATTTTTCCAATCCTGGAATGCCTGCAAATGCATTATCAGCCTGTTCATTTCCGAAATTTTCCGTGCCCAGATAGCTGGCGGGCGCCCCGGCAGCATGCCCTGCGATGTTGACATCGAATCCGAGGTTCAAAGGGTCGGCTCCGGGTGTACCAATCGCCCCCAAGTGGGCCTTGCCCGAATGTACGGTATAGTACCCAACATCGTGCAGGGCTTGCGGCAAGGGCATCGCATGCACCGCAAGGGAATCCCCGGCAAAGGGACTCATTCCGTTTACGTTCCACATGGGGAACGCGAGCGAGTCATGGTCTCTCTCCATAGGTTGTAGGGAATCTTTGCGCAAGGTCCAGTTCGTGACCCGATGCCGGGCAGCGTTCATGCCCGTCAGCAAACTAACTCGCGAGGGCGAGCAGACAGGCGTGGCATACGCCTGGGTAAATTTCATGCCTTGTTTGGCTAGGCGTTCCATGTTAGGGGTATGATAGCGGTCGTTGAACGGGGTACGCTCGGTCCAAAAAGGAACAGAAGTGTCTTGCCAGCCCATATCATCGACCAGAAATAAAACGATATTCGGCGGCTGTTCCCGAATTTCTTCGGATTCACAGGAGGTAAGCATCAAAGCGGCGGCTACATAAAGTCCTATAATTTTCATTCGTTTGGTTTTTCTTTGGATAGGATAGTTTCGACCTGTCGCCATTCTTTCCCGTTTAAATTCAAGGCTGCATTATCTTGTGTGGCACCCGGTGTACTTCTTCCGTCGTTGATGTAGGATGCCATAACTATTTTCAGTGCTGCCGCTTTTTCAGGATATTCCAAATATAGGTTCTCTTTTTCTCCCGGATCCTCGGCCAAATCGTATAACTGGAATTTTGGTAGATTTTCAATACCTTCCGAATCGGGTTTGGGATCGCTCCAACCGCCCGAACCGGGACAAAAGATCAACTTAAAATTATCCTGTCGTATGGCAAAGCTGCCATTGACGGAATGATGTACGGTCGCTTTCCTTTGATAGTCGGCAGCATTCGGATCCGAGAAAAGTGGCAGCATCGAAAAACTATCTTCCCCCTCATCGCTAGACAAGTCGGCACCGATAATCTCGGCACAGGTGGCCATCAGGTCCGTTTGACATATTGTTTTTGCGGAAACACTTCCGGCTTGCACCCGCGCAGGCCATTTTACGATAAACGGAATTCGGTGTCCGCCCTCGTAAATATCGGCCTTGTGACCGCGATAGATATAACTTGGGTGGTGTCCGTTCTCAGCAAGTAGCTCAAAATCGGCCTGTGGGGAGCAGCCGTTGTCGCTGGTAAAAACAATCATCGTATTTTCTGTAAGACCTTGGGTTTCGACCGCCTTGACCACTTGCCCTACATAATCGTCGATCATCATCATAAAGTCCGCATACGGATTGATTCCGCTTTTACCCTGCCATGCCTTGCCGGGCAAAATGGGCGTATGTGGAGAGGGCAAGGCGAGATATAAAAAAAACGGAGCATCCTGTTGTGCCGCATCGGCTATAAAATCAATGGATTTTCGAAAGAAATTTGGAGTAACATCGTCGTGAACAAAATCGGAAGCGGTCGGCCCCTTTCGCCACCACGTATATTTTCCGGTGTCTTCAGTGATGGTATCAACTTCAGCCGTAATCTTGCCATTTTCGACGTAGACGTAGGGCGCCATATCCAATGAACCGGAATGTCCGTATGCGTAATCAAAACCTCGTTTGTCCGGTGTATTTATAACCGGTGCATTGAAATCGAGGTTGTCAAAATCTTCGGCATCCCATCCCTCACCACCAAAATCGGTACTATTCTTTATCGCCCAATCCCAGCCCAAATGCCATTTGCCGATAAAGGCGGTGCGGTAGCCTTTTGACTTTAACAACGAAGCTACCGTGCTGCGCCCTTCGGGTATAAGGGCAGGAGATTTTCCGGTTAAAACGCCACTTTTCAGTTCACTGCGCCATGAGTACCTTCCGGTAAGAATACCATATCGCGTAGGACTACAGACTGAAGAGGGGCTATGGGCATCCGTGAATTTCATGCCTTGCATCGCCAAGCTATCGATATAGGGCGTCGCAATCTTTCCATCGGGATTAAAAGCACCGATATCCCCATATCCCAGATCATCGGCTAGGATATAGATTATATTGGGCAGCTTTTTTTCTTTTTCGACCTTGGCCGTTTCCTCTTTACAGGAAATAGAAACACAAAGTAGCAGAAGAAACGGCAGTGAAGAAATGTGTGAATTTGACATTGTGGAAGGTGGCTTTAAGTCGGTTGCTAAAAATACATAATCATTTTAGATTCTTTGAAACTTCGCTATTTTTACTCATCATCCAAATTTCCTGTAACTTTATCCCACTTCAAAAAGAAATCATTTGTACTGCATCGTAGACATAGAAACCACTGGAAACGGTATCAAGGGGAATAAAATTACGGAGGTTTCCATCTTTAAATATGACGGTCATGAAATTGTCGACGAGTTTACTTCATTGGTCGATCCGGAATGTAAGATTCCCTATTTTATCACTCGGCTGACAGGTATCGATAACGACATGGTGCGCAATGCGCCCACCATCGATGCTATTGCTGACACCATCCTAAAATTTACAGAGGGTACGATTTTTGTCGCCCATAGCGTAAATTTCGACTACAATATTATCAAGAACGAACTTCGGAACACTGGCCGTGATTTTAGCCGAAAAAAACTCTGTACGGTACGCTTGTCCCGAAAACTCATTCCCGGTTATCATTCCTATAGTTTGGGCAAACTCTGTTCCGCTTTAGGTATTCCGTTGACCGACCGACATCGGGCCCGTGGCGATGCCCATGCCACTACCCTACTCTTTGGTAAGTTGTTACGGGCGGAAGGGGCCGACAAGGTATTCAAGGCCTTCTTGAACGCCCGCTCACAGGAAGCTACCTTCCCGGCCTCACTTCCCAGGGAAGCTTTTGAGAGAATACCGGCAACTCCAGGCGTTTACTATTTCAAGGATGCCAAGGGAAAAATCATTTATGTCGGCAAGGCCATCAATCTGAAAAAGCGGGTACTAGGGCACTTTTATGATAAATCAACGAAGGAAGTCCGCCTTTGCGCAGATACGGCAGATATAAATTTCGAACTTTCCGGCAGTGAACTTTTGGCTCTTTTGATGGAATCTGCCGCCATCAAACACCATTACCCTACCTACAATCGAGCACAAAAAAAGAGGATACAACCGTACGGCATATTCGCTTACGAAGATCGAAGCGGCATACTACATTTGGCTTTCAACCAACTTAAAATGGCGCCCAATGCCCTTACCACCTTCTATAATCCGACGGACTGCCGGCTGGCTCTGGAGCAGTTATGTACCACCTTCGACCTCTGCCCCAAATATTGTCATTTACAGGAAAATGTCAAGACCTGTTCCCATTTTAGAATCGACAGTTGCGCCGGGATTTGTAGGGATTCGGAACCTATTTCGGCCTACAATGCAAAAGTAGCGTTAGCCATCAAAAGTATGAGTTCGAAAAAGGAGGATTTTATTATCAAGGAAAAAGGAAGGCACATCGACGAAGAAGCCTTTGTTCTAGTGCGGAACAGCGTATATTCGGGCTATGGATTTATCGAAAAGGAAATTGAATTAAATTCCTATACGGATTTGGAAGCATTCGTCATTCCCCAAAAAAACACTGTGGAAACCGAGAGCATAATCAAATCATACCTCAACAGGAATTCCGGAAAAAAAATTAGGGTATTGGATGAAAGGCTAGTGGAAGAAAATAGATTCTAAAATATCGACGTGATTAGGTTCAATATGTTCTGAAAGGAAAAGGATACGCTATTTTTTCAGCTCTTTAAACATTCGGATTACAAAGAAGAGCCATACCATTAAAATGGCAGTGAACAAACCTGTATATATCCATAAAAAATCCATAATCATCAATAATAGAGGTCAAGCAATCGTTGGGGATAAAATCCTTTGACAATAGATATGTTTTTTAATTATTAAAAAAGCAATTGAGCATCTCTTAACTTTTTCGTATGAAACTCCTAAAAAGAAAATCCTACAAAACTTTATATCACAATGCCGTAATGCGATTCTTGTTAAAGATAGTTAAAATAACTAAGTCTGGAGCACAATTAATGTGCTATTTTTAACATTTTCACAATTGGCAATAAAATGTTTGTTTTTCTGATGTGTTTGCAAAAAAAAGATGTGGAATAGGGGTTTTTTTGGGATATCGGATATGAAATTGGAAAGAGATATTGTCATTAGTCAGCTAAACGGCGACATCCATCATTTGTTGATATAATGACTTTGGTGCGAAACCCTTTCCCCGACTTTAGTAAGGGAATCTGGGTTGTCAAAAAAATCTACGGCCTCTTTGGTGCGCCCGAAAAGGTGTTCGCTTGGTAGCACTTCTATAATCCGACTGTTAAAAATGGTATCCCTTGTCGGCCCTATGGCACTGGCGATATAGAATTTGATGCCGCGTTGCTGAATGTCTTGGACGGCCTTCGCCAACATCTCCGCAGCGGACGAATCGATATAGTTGATGGGCTCGGCGTTGAGAATGATTCCCTTTAGACTACTTCCTTGACCATTGATATAACGATAGAGCTGCTTCTTAAAATAATCTTTGTTCCCGAAATACAGTTGGGAATCGAAACGCAAAATAAGCAGGTCGGACCTGAATTCGATATCGCTTCTGAACCTATTGACATTTTTAAAATATTCCGAACCTTTGATTTGTCCCAGCACTACAAAATGGGGTTTCGAACTTTTGTACACCATTAGTAACAAAGACAGCAGAATCCCTAACAGAATACCTTCGGGAAGGCCAACGGACAAAGTGAATATAAAAGTAACCAGTAACACTGCGAACTCGTCCTTACGATATTTCCATAATGATTTTGGATAGGCGATATCGATAAGACCGACGACCGATACCATAATTATACTGGCCAAGGCAGCATTGGGCAAATAATAGAACAAATGGGTGAAGAACAACAGGGTAAATACTACCAAAGCCATACTTACCAAAGATGCTACCGGGGTCTTGGCCCCGGTAGCATTATTGATGGCCGATCTTGAAAAACTCGCCGAGGCAAGGTACGACTGAAAAAACGAACCTAAAATATTGGCCGTGCCGAGGGCAAGTAATTCCTTATTGGCGTCAATGGTCTCTTTATTGTTCTTTTCTTCGATGGCCTTGCCGATACCGATGACCTCGGTATACCCTATCAAGGCGATCGCGACCGCTATCGAGAAAAGGCTCTTTATCTTAGGATAGTTAAATTCGGGAAACGAAAATAAGGGCAAGCCTTCCGGTACATTGCCAACGATGTGCACCCCCTGGCGCTCCAATCCAAAAAAGTGCACAACTAATATGCCGGTAACCACCACCGTTAATATGGCGGGAAACTTATCGTTCCACCGCTTTAACAGTACGATCAACACAATACCGGCTACGCCTAGCAAAAGCGCATAGCCATTGGTTTCCGGTACAGCAAGTACTACGTTGATCACCGATTTATGGAACTGGTTGGTCTGGGGAATATTTACCCCGAAAAAGTGCTTCAACTGGCTGAAGATAATGATCACTGCCGCCGCTGAGGTAAAACCACTTATTACGGGCCTCGACAAAAAATTCGCCAAAAAACCCATTCGAAATAAACCTAGCGTAAACTGTATTACACCTACCATGAAGGCCAGCAAAAGCGCCATGGCAATATAACTTTCCACTCCGGTCAGGGCCAAAGTGCCCAGCCCGGCGGCGACCAACAAAGAATCCATAGCTACCGGTCCTACGGCCAATTGTCGCGACGTGCCCAGAAAAGCATAGATCAAAATGGGTACCAGGGCGGCATAAAGACCGTAGACGGGTGGCATGCCCGCAATCATGGCGTAGGCCATGCCCTGGGGCACCAGCAATATGCCAACGGTCAGGCCGGCCAAAAAATCTTTGGCGAACCAGCCTTTTTTGTAGGTCGGCAACCATTGCAGACATGGAAGGAATCTTCGCATTGTAACAAAGGTAAGAGAAAGATGGAATCCAGGTTCAAGTTCAAAAAAATTTAGGGGTTTGTGAGTTTAGGGTCTAGGCTGAACCCTTTAACCGCTTTCAGGACAGGAGTTCAATCGCCACTTCTTAGCTGTTAAAACCTGATAATAAGTATATTAAAGGTTTAAGAAAAGTATATCACGAACCAAAAAAATCCCGTAAAAACGGGATTTTTGACAATTTAAAAGGGGTATTCTTAGCCTAATTTGTTCACCTTCTCAACAAGCCCCTCGGCTTTCTTTTCGAGTTCTTGCCGAACTCCCTTAAGATGTTTACTTCTATTGTCAACATCCTTTTTGTTTACTTTGGCTATCAACCCGTCAAAAGTAGCAATGGCCTCATCGATGACCGCGGCCCCTTCTTTAGAATCCTGTTTGTTATTAGCTGCATCCGTAATGTATACGGCTTCGATAATATCGCCCATTACATTATTGATGTCTTTTTTTAATTCTCGTATACTTGCCATGGTTAAATAATTTTTTGCAAAAATAGCTTTTTTTTGTGATAGCCCGGCAGGTTTCCTGATGAAGCTGACCTGCAAGGTATTTCCTGCCTCAGGAAAGGTTCATAACTGGTCTGGCCGTCGCGCCGAATCGCACTTTAAACCGACACGGAGGTCACAATGATGACACCCTGCAGGTCGCTCAAACGAATCAAATCGTCACCTCCAAAAGTTCGACATTATCCGTTTTGATGGTTAGGGATTTAGAAACAGCGGGCAGCAAAACGGTTTCCCCTTTTTTTATATCCGAAGTACCATTTTCATTGGCAATATGTGCCGAGCCGCTTACGCACATGAAAATGGTAAACGAATCCCTTTTTGAAACATCCTGCTTCCAATTTTCGGTCAGGTGCAAATAATCGGTCTTAAAATAGGGGCAATCTACCATACGATTAATGGTGTCCGCTTCCGTTTCATAATTCACCTTAAAATCATCCTTCCTTTTGAAATCAATGGCATCCAAGGCCTGTTCGGTATGTAGCTCACGCAAATTTCCATTTTTGTCTTTTCGGTTAAAGTCGAAAATACGATAAGTAACATCAGAGGTCTGTTGTATTTCAGCCAGAAGCACACCTGCCCCGATGGCGTGTACTTTGCCCGTATTTATAAAAAAAGTATCGCCCTTACTGACCTTTTCATAGTTCAAAAGATCTAACAGCGTGTCATTTTTTAAGCTTTCCGCGTACTCTTCCCTCGATACGTCTCGATTAAAACCTACAATAAGGTTGGCCCCGTCATCCGCATCCATCACATACCACATCTCCGTTTTTCCCAAAGAATCGTGGCGTTCTATGGCCAACTTGTCGTTCGGGTGCAATTGAACCGACAAATCTTGTTTGGCATCGATGAATTTTATGAGGATAGGGAATTCCTTTCCGAAACGTTCTACCACACTTTTTCCCAATAGTTCTTCAGCTCCGATATTGATTAATTGTTGTAGTGAAGTACCCGAAAACTGACCATTTGAGACGACTGAAATATCGCCCTTCACTCCCGATAATTCCCAGCTTTCACCAGTGATATCGCTCTCAATTGGTTTATCTAAGACCTCTTTTAGTTTCGTACCGCCCCAAAGGCGTTCTTTTAAAATAGGATGAAATTTTAATGGATACATTTTTGGAGGTATAAGTTATTAGTTATGAGTGAAAATTAAAACAGAGATAGCTCAATCGGCTAAATTCAACCATTTTACTTTAAGGCCTTAATCGCCCGCTTCATATGACCGGAGGCCTTCATGCTATTGAACACCATTAGTATCGTGCCCGTTTTATCGACGACATAGGTTTCCCTTCCCGGCACCACTAGAAGGCTATTTTTCACTTTAAATAATCGCCGTACGCTTTTATCGGTGTCGGATAATAGCTTGAACGGAAACCGATATTTGTCGGCAAATTTACTGTGGCTTCTTTCGGAGTCGGAACTGATACCCACTACCTCGGCCCCCAATGCGATAAAATCCTCATAACTATCGCGAAAACTACAGGCCTGCTTCGTACATTCAGAAGTATTGTCCTTGGGATAAAAAAAGATGACCAAGGGTTTTTCATCCCTCAGGTCCGCACTTGAAAATATTTCCCCGTTTTGATCTCTTAAGCTAAAATCAGGGATTTTATCACCCACTTTAAGTCCCATAATCAACCTTTAAATGTCACAAAATTACGGGGAGTTTCATAAAGCTGTACTTCCAGCGTATTTTTATCATCGATGTGCGGTCGTAGTTTATGCCAGATAACGACGGCAATATTCTCGGCAGTGGGATTCAATGTCGCAAATTCAGGAACTTCCAGATTTAGGTTTTTATGATCTAAGGCGTCTTCAATCTCGTGTGCAATAAGGTCTTTCAGCACCTTCATATCCATAACAAACCCGGTTTCAGGATCAATCTCGCCAAAAATACTTACAATCAATTCATAGTTGTGCCCATGAAAATTGGGGTTGTTGCATTTCCCAAAAACGGTATCGTTCTTTTTGTCACTCCAGTCTTTACGGTATAGGCGGTGGGCGGCATTAAAATGGGCCTTTCTACTGACTTTTACTTTCATCGGCCGAAGCTATTTTGATGAATATGCTTATAGAATCTTTCAAATATAATCTTGAACCAAGCCGTATACCGCTCCGGATGGGATTTGATATCGTTCCTCACCGCTTCGGGCTTCATCCATTTCCAGTCCGCCACTTCCGCGGGGTTGATATCTGGTTCCCCATGAAAACTGCCTATCATGACGTGGTCGAATTCATGTTCAGTCAAACCGTTATCAAATGGGGCTTTATAGATGAACGAAATCAGTTCGTCAAGGCCGGTGACAAATCCCATTTCTTCCTTTAGCCTGCGTTTCCCCGCTTCAATATTCGATTCACCGACCCGCTGGTGGCTGCAACAGGTATTCGTCCATAGTAAGGGGGAATGGTATTTGTCGGCGGCGCGTTGTTGCAGCATGGTCTCGCCTTTATCGTTCATGATAAATACTGAAAAAGCCCGATGGAGCAATGCTTTTTCATGCGCTTCCATTTTCGGCATGGTGCCTATCTGCTTGTCGTTTTCATCGACCAGGATTACATTTTCTTCCTTCATAGTGCAAAAATAAGATGTTTCTGCGGATGGAAGGTTAAGGAATATCTAAAAAAACCGGGGCGATCGTATCTGTCTGCCCGTACCTTTTTTAAAATCGTAGCGTACGAGTACTTCGAAAGATCCGGAGTTGAACGAAGTACCTCCCAAATCCGTAGTTTCCCGATCATATGCGAGGCCCAGTAAAAAGCCATCATCGACATAAAAGCCCAACATACCGCTCACCGCTGCACTCCAACGATAAGCGGCGCCTAAAATAAGCTTTTCATTGAACATGAAATTGGCCGATACGTCTATCTGTAATGGCGCGCCCCTTACCACCTTGGTCAAAAGGGCCGGTTTGAATTTCAGGTCTTGGTTGAGCTCGAAAACATAACCGGTGGTTAGGTACAGGTTTATTTGTTCTTTTGCCGTGGAGATGTTAGAGGATTCAAAATGTGTGGTTTCCAAAATTCTTGGCACCGAAATACCTGCGTAGAACCGTTCGTTATAATAATATATGCCTGCACCGATATTTGGGGAAAATTTATTCTCAATATCCTGCTGCAGCAGAGGGTCCGGACCGTTTGGATTGCCAATATCCTGATTTAGTTTTGAATACCGTATATCGAGAAGATGTGCACTTCCCTTCAGACCGAAACTAAGCCTGCCTTCCGTCGAGGTGAAAAGGGTATACGAAAAATCTACATCAAAATATGTTTCCGAGGTGGGACCAATCTGTTCGTTAAGAATGCCGAAACCTAGGCCTACTCCCCTATAGCCGATTGGAGAATGCAGGCTCAACGTCTGGGTTTTCGGTGCCCCTTCGAGGCCCGCCCATTGCGAGCGGTACAATGCCGTTACGCTCAAACTCTCCTTAGATCCCGCATAACTGGGATTAATGCTTGGCATATTGTACATGTACTGGGTATACTGGGCATCTTGCTGGGCATGTACCGCATAGGATGCAAGCACTAAAATAATGCTGCAAATACTGATTTTAAAGGGTATCCAAATGGGCGACATGGGAAAATATAAATTGATTTTTCCTTAGAAACGGAAACTTTATATTTTAACGTTTTCATTTATGGATTAGTCTATGGCGATTAAATTTTATTCCAGAAAGGCTATTTTGAGCCACTTTTTTTGTTCTTTTTCTTTATGGGAAGGATTACCACTTTGAATCAGTTATTGGGCCTTTAATTCAAATATAAATAACCTGAACGCACTTTGTAACCACCTTCTAAATCTTCATACTTCAACCTGTAGTAATAGGTTCCTGCAGGTAGTTTTTCTTCTTTGCCCATCGCGGCGCGAGCTTTTGAGGTACCGTCGAAATGGTTTCCGTCACTGTCGTATGATTCTGTTTGATAGACCAGTACGCCCCATCTGTTGAATATTTCGATACTATTGTCGGGGCGTATATCAAGACCTGAAATCATCAAGAAATCGTGAACGCCGTCGTTATTCGGGGTGACCACGTTAAATACTTCAACTTCTGGGAAGTTGGCCTCTAAATAATCGGGCGTACCGTCGCCGTCAATATCGTCGTTGGCGTAGTTACGATCGGAGTTCGCATCTTCTTCCCTGGTCGGGATATCATCGTTATCATCATCGATATCACGGTAATCCAAATCGCCGTCATCATCGGTATCGGGTAAGTCGGTGGAAGGAGTATCAATCTCGTCATTAACATCCGAATCAATTTGTACCGCGCCTTCATAGCCATCGTCAAGTCCATCATTATCTTTATCAGAACCCATAAAACTTACATCGGCAATACCATTATGATTTCGATCATGCCCTTCAATTGCATCGGGTACAGTATCGTTATCGCTATCGGAATCTAAATAATCCGGAAAATCAGTACCGTCGGTATTGACGGGAATTAGCCCCATTCTTACTCCCATTTCGTAGGCATCGTCAAGTCCATTGGCATTGAGATCTTGAAGGCTTGGCGGAATATATCCCGCTGTGGTCTGCGCTTCCACGTTATCGGGAATGCCGTCGTTGTCACTATCGATATCCAAATAATCGGGATATTCATCCTCATCGGAATTAGTTGGGTCGGTGGCTGGATTGTTATCACCATCAGCATCCAAATCCTCAAAACTATCCAAAATGCCATCGTTGTCACTGTCCAAATCAATTTCCATATCGGGATTAACGAATAAATTTGCACTGTCGGAAATAGTATCGGGATTACATAGGTTATTGACGTCGGTAGCAACCAATCTGAATTCATTCGAGTTCTCCGAAAAAAGAACATTTGCTAGGTCTAGAGAGCTTGTATGCGTACCGGAATATATGCCACCATCGAATATGGGGTTCCAATTAGCACCTCCATCTGTGCTGACTTCCCATTGAAAGCTAAGATCGGTTCCGCTAATTATCGCCGTAAAATTGGTGTCTTCACCTGCATCGATAACCACATCAGTGGGTGAGGTTACAAGTGTCACTAGTTGATTAGGCGTGGTAACCCTAGCATTCGTTCCTGTATACCCTAATTGTCCGTTAACCAGTCCATTGGCGTCAACATCGATAGGCGCGATTCCTAGGTAGCTATCGCTATCCGGATCGGTATGCCCAGCTTCCCTCGCATCTACACAGCCGTCATCATCACTATCACCGTCTAAATGGTCAGGCCGTGCGTCACTATCTGTGTTTTGTTCCTGACAAGCAGAAACTCTTACCGTGAAATCGTCGAATACCGAATACGGAACATTCCCATTATTTTGCTGATTATAGGCATATACACGGATAGTATAGGTAGTATTCTCTTCCAAATTAAAACTAAATCCCGCGGGCGTCAAATCAAAAAATTCCGAAATACCATTCGTAGGATAGTGCACGTTGATATCAGAATATAATAGCATCGAGGTTGCAAAACCATCCTTTGATATGGCCATGGCCGCATCGTAGGAATTACCGATAACGGAGCCCCCGGAGTTTTGGTACCAATTCATTCCGATACGTTCTATACTAGGATGAATAAGACCGGTTGCCGTCGTAAAATTTGTTTCGACATATTCATTTTGAAGAACCGCCTCAGCATAGGTTTGTGCGTCGATACCGTACAACTGAAGCTCAGAACCTGGTGAATCACCAATTAACCCGGTACCCGTTGTTATATCACCTGTTCCGGAAATAAGCCAATTCGAAATTGCCTGATTTTGAACAAAATCGTTCGTTCTTGTTCCCAAGGGCGCATTAAATTCCCAAGCAAAATAGTCATCCTCGATACACTCGATTCCTTCGTTTGCATCCGTAATGCCATCGTTATCGTCATCTAAATCAGTTCTGTCGTTTATACCGTCATTATCGGAATCGAAAGCCGTTGTAATATATACGGAGGCCAAATCTGTGCTACCTCCAGCATCGGTTATCTCATAATTGAAAAAGTCAGTACCTATAAAATCGGTATTGGGGGTATACGTGAAATAATCATCGTTGGAATCGACCGGCGTACTATTGTCGTTCAATGAAATGGTTCCATTTGCAGGTAAAGTAAAATTGGTTATCGCACCATTGGGTTTTGGGCCTGAGCTGCCAAAATTATCATTGTCTAAAACGTTAATTATAGTGTTGACCGAATTTTGGGCAACATTTTTAGTATCAAAAATAGCTTCAAGCTTGATGATAATAATTGCGGTACCGGTATCACAGACCCCAGTATTAGGAGCTGGTAAACAAACCTCGTACTCAAAGGAATCGTTACCCGTATAACCGGGATTCGGAACGTAATTAAAAGTACCATCTGGATTAAAAATCAAAGTTCCATTCGAAGTTGTAGCGTTCAGTTGATAAGTGCTTCCGGAAGGCACAAGGTCGTTGGCCGCAATATCGCCATTGCCCTCACGATCTAGTTTTATTCTTAAGCTATCATCTTCGGCATAGGTTTGCATTAAAAAGAACTTGCCATCACCGTGGTCATTTGTAGCCCCCATGTATCTAATGGATGTTATTACCGACCCCACAGGCGCCAATTCGGAAAGTTGGTAGAGCGCAATACCTATTACCTGGTTGTTCTCGTTGTTTCGACCACTGCTCCAATAGTCACTGTTTGCCGTAGGTGCGGCCTGAGGCCCTACACCGGTCAAATTACCTTGATTTCTAATAAAAGTGCGGCCGAGCAATTGTTCGGTACTTCCCCCAACAGGAATACCATAAAGTTCGATGTACATACAGTTATTACCTCCACGTTCGGTAACCGCTATAACCCCGTCCGGATTTGAGGGTATGCCTGGGTTATATCTTATGGTCTGTATTTGGGCATTGGTCGTCGCAATAGACGCGTAATTTCCACAAATATTGTCACCCGTATTTTGGGATTGAAAATAATGGTTCAGGTTTAGCGATTGATAGGAGGCCATTGCCCCGGTTACCCAATTGGGGTTATTACTTCCCGATACAATACGTGCACCATTCATCCAAATATTGTTTTGACTATCACCGCCAGGGCCGAGACGGGTCATCTCATAGGCCGAAGGAACGACAAAAGTAGAATAGTCAACACCATCAATGGTTATGGACTGAAGGTTTGCCGGGTCGTTTACAGTGGTTTGGACGTCTGCCCAGTTGAAGACAACTTGAGTCCTGATGGAATTGGCCTGGGCAGAAACCATTTGAGTACCGCTACAAATTGCAATAATTAAAACACATATGATGTCATTGGGTAGCGAAGCGTAGCATTTCTTCATAGGTTGAGTTTTTTAAAATCGAATTCCTTAGTTTCATAATCTTGATTGCGGAAAAACTAGAAGTGGCAATGCCGCTATGATTTAAAAAATCGATTTCTGTAAAGACTTGGGGGTCTTATTTTCCTACAAATTTATACTAGCGGTGTGGGAATCTAAAAGTTTGACGATATCTGTACGCTTTTGATCGGTTGGTTGTACATAATACCAAAAAGAGTAAACCATTCCTTTATTTTCAGAAAAAAATGGTCGAGGTTTTACTACCGGTAAACGATTTTTAATCCAAGAAACGTAATCCCCGATCACAAAGAAGTAAAATGAAACTTTTAAAAAAGCCCACGAGGTAAACATTCAAAACTTGTATTGGGCTTCAAGAGTAAATAATGATAGACTAGCCCTTTATTTTGTCCTGCCGCTACGTTCTACACTCTTGATTCTTCGATAAGTTGGATGCTATACTAGAGGCAGAGCCTCGGGGAATCTTAATGGTTAAAAAAGAGGATATATCGGTAACTCTGGAAAGTTACGTCCGTATAAAAAGTATTCAAAAGAAACGCGGAGATTTTAAATTCCCTTCGGTGGAAATAAAATCATAACGGAATATGACTTCAAAGGAACCGTTGTTGAAAGTTGCGCTGCCCAGTTCAGTGGTTTCACGGTCATAGGCCAGGCCAATCAAAAGCTTGTTTGATATATTGAAGCCGAGCATACCACTTACGGCGGCATCCCATCGGTAGGCGGCGCCCAAAATGAATTTTTCACTCAACATGAAATTTGCCGAAAGGTCGACCTGTACGGGTGCGCCTTGTGTCACCTTGGTCAACAAGGTCGGTTTGAACTTTAGATAGCTGTTCAAATCCCAAACATATCCGGTAATAAAATAAAAATTCATTTGTTCTTTGGCAGTAGATAGCGATTCGCCCTTAAAATGTGAGGTCTCCAAAAATCGGGGAACGGATAGACCTGCGTAGAATTTTTGGTTGTGGTAGTAAATCCCTGCCCCAAAGTTTGGCGCTAACCGGTTGTCAACATCATTTTCTAATATGGGGTCGGTGGAAAACTGGTTTAGTTCAGAAAATCGTATGTCGAGAAGATTTAAACCTGCCTTTAGGCCAAAACTCAGACGACCCTCGTTGGAGGTATATACGGTGTATGAAAAATCAATATCGAAATTATCCTCTGCCGTCGGGCCAATCCTATCCCTTATAATGGAGGCACCAAGGCCTATGCCGCGATAGCCTATCGGCGAATGTACGTTCAGCGTTTGCGTTTGCGGGGCACCGTCGAGCCCAACCCACTGCGAACGGTAAAGTAGTGCTGCGCTGAGATGCCCGCGCGAACCGGCATAAGCGGGGTTTACACTTACCGTATTGTACATATACTGAGTGTACTGCGCGTCTTGCTGTGCATAAAGTCCTTCCCCAAGGGAAAGAAAGTTGAAGACCAGCATGGCAAGCAGGTATTGGTAGTCATGTTTAATGGGATATGGGAATTTCATTTTTTGCTATCTATTAATATATAGGTAACCCGTAAGCGTTTTTTTCTTGCCCAGACTGTCGTTGTAATCCAAAATATAGAAATACGTACCTACGGGCAGTTTTCGGTCGGTGTCTACGGTAACCCTTCCTTCGGATGTACCGTTAAACACATTGCCCTGGGTATTGTAGGCCTGCGTTCCATAGACCAGTACGCCCCATCGGTTGTAAATACTGATGGAGTTATCCGGATAATTATCCAACCCACTGATGGTCAGTACATCGTGAATGCCATCACCATTGGGAGTTATAACATTGAAAACCTCGATTTCGTCTTCCATGGCGTTAGGCTCCAAATAATCGGGAATGCCATTGTCATTACTGTCGTCATTGGCATAGTTGCCATCGTTGTTCATATCTTCGTCTCTGGATGCGATACCGTCACCATCGTCATCGGTATCCCGGTAATCGGGAATGCCGTCACCGTCGGTATCGGGCAGATCATTGCGCGGATCATCGATTTCGTCGTTGACATCGCGGTCGATGGTTCTGTCGCGCTCGTAACCATCATCCAAACCATCGTCATCCTTATCCGAGCCAATTAGGGTAATATCGGCTATGCCGTCATGATCGTGGTCATGCCCTTCGACCCTATCGGGAATAGCGTCGTTGTCACTGTCCTCGTCCACATAATCCGGTATGCCATCGCCATCTGTATCCTCGGGAATGATACCCATAAGTCCATTCTCTTCGTAGGCATCATCGAGGCCATTAGCATTCGTGTCTTCCCTGCTCGGTGCGATGTACTCGAAGGTGGACTGCGCTTCGACGTTATCGGGAATACCGTCGTTATCACTATCGATATCCAAATAGTCGGGACTACCATCGCCATCGGTATCCGTAGGATTGGTCGATGGGTCGTTATCGGCGTCCAAGTTTAGGTCCTCAAAACTGTCCAAGATACCATCATCGTCGCTGTCAAGGTCTACCCCAGCAGCATTTACGATAACGGTCACGGTCGCCGTACTACAATGGCCGGCAGTATCGCAAAGCTCATAGGTAAAAGAATCGGTACCTGTAAAGCGGTTGTAGGGCGTATAGGTTATGCTGTCGTCGGAAGGGTCGTTTGGCGTACCTTGAGTATTTATCAGGATGTTTCCGTTGGATGAATCGGTAGCTATCAAGGTTCCGATGGATGGAATATCATTGTCGTTGGCCAAGATATCAATATCCAATCGAGTATTTTCATTTGCCGCCACAAAGTCGTCGGTGGCGTCGACAATAGGAAGCACCGCTACCGAAACAGTTGCCGTACTACAATCGCCGAACGTATTACAAATGGTATAATCGAAAGTATCGGGACCATTATAATCAGGATTCGGAATATAGGTTACGATATCATCGGTCGGATCGTTGGGCGTACCACTGTTGTCGATGTTCACGGTGCCATTATCGGGCGTATCGGAAATCGTCAGCGAACCTGAGGTAGACAGATCGGAATCGTTGTCATATATATCCACAACAATTGATTCGTCTTCATTTAGGGTAACAACGTCATCGACCAAAATCGAGGACTCGTTCATACACACCACCGTAAAATTGGGAAGGCTTTTGCTGTTGCCTGCCTTGGTGATGGTAGCCGTGTATTTTACGACGGTCTGTGTCGCTATGACCGTGGGACTATTTTGATTGCCCGTAACAGCGGGACTCCAACTCAAGGTCGCTCCTGGCGGAACCGTATTTGCCGAAATATCAAGGGTCACCTGGTTATGGGGGGCATTACAGTTGGTCAAGATAAAATATCCGGTAGCGTTCTGTCCGCACGACGTGCCATCATAGGTCGCAAAGTAGACCCCCCTATCGGTTGCCTCGTAAAACGAATCCGTACCTAAAACCGTACTAGTATCGGAAGCTTCGTACCAGCGAAAATTAGTTCGGGTCTCCCCTGGCGTGTCCGCCGGTGCCTGCAATAAATACTGGCCATTAGATACGGCAAGCCCAAGCAAGGTAAAGACCAAACCGAGGACAAGCTTCTTATATATGGGATTTTGTATCAAATTGGCTAGGAGTCGGTTTTCTTATTTTACTACGAATACAACATTGATTAGGGAGTTGTAGTCTGCTGGGGAGCCGATGATATCGTAGGTCATTAGGCCGTTTTCATCTATGCTAATGTTGTCAAATACCGAAGTATCGAACAGGGTTACGTAATAATACAGTTCATTTGAAGCGTAGGTCGGGATAGCGGCTGGAGCCGTGTTTCCCGGTCCCGGACCCGCACTTGATACCATTGGACTTCCGTATTGTGCCTGATATTGTGCATATAGGTCTATAGTCTCATTCGTAATCGTCGTGCCGGAATATGCCGATACATCTATTGCAATGGAAGGCGGATAGAAAATATTAGGCCTCAGGTTATTGATAATATAGGGAGTCGACGAACTACCATCTCCAGTAACCGATAGCTCGGAACCAACAGCTGCTTCAACAACAGTCTCCGTTCCGTCAGGTGTAGGCAACGTAACGGTTGTAGCATCTCCCGTTAGGCTTAACACATTGCCACTGATACTTAAATCCTGTATCTCGTTTGTCGCGTTGAAGTCGCCATCGTTTACGTTAATGGTTGTAGCCGTTCCCCCTGAGATAGCAACATGACCCGGATTACCGTTCGTGGATAGGTTTTGATTGTCAGTGCCACTATTGTTCAAAGACGATAAGTCAACGGTTCTAGTAGCTTCACCATCACGCTGTAATGAAAGGCTCAGAACCCTACTGGCCGGATTATAGGAAAAGACATCCGCTCTTTGGTTATCGGTACCCAACAAACTTGCAAGATTTACGGTCTGTGAGCTACCGTCTTCGATACCGACGGTAAGCGTGGTACCTGAAAGGCCAAGATTTTCGATGTTTTGGTTATCAGTGTTCGCCAAACTGGAAAGATCTACTACCTGGTTCGTTCCGTTTTCGATACCAATGGTCAAGTCAGTACCACTGAGGCCTGAACCCGATATATTTTGATTATCGGTGCCGGTATTGTTTAATGACGACAAGTCTACAGTTGTTGAGGTACCATCTTCAATATCTATTTGGAGGATATTGCTTCCGTTCAACGTCGCGCCCGTTAGGTTTTGGTTATCGGTTCCACTATTGTTTAAAGCCGAAAGGTCAACGGTCGTCGACGCACCATTTTCTATGTCGATTTGCAGGGTGTTCCCAGTCAATGTTGCCCCCGTAAGGTCTTGTTCGTCGGTATCGGTATCGATGGATGCCAAGTCGACCGTCTGTGCGGTTCCGTCCTCGATGCCAACGGTCAAGGTAGTTCCGGTAAGTGCCAAACTCTCTATGTTCTGATTGTCAGTTCCGGCATTGTCAAGAACGGAAAGATCTACAGTTGTCGATGTTCCGTTTTCTATGTCTATCTGGAGGATATTGCTTGCGTTCAGGGCAGCTCCGGTCAGGTTCTGCTCGTCGGTGTTGTCAAGATAACCGGACAGGTCTACGGTTCCGCCGTCCTCCAAGGTCAGGGTGTTCGTGGCCAAGGTCAACTGCTGGTCGTCCGTGCCCGCGTTGTCGAGGGCCGAAAGGTCGACCGTCTGGGCCGTGCCGTTCTCGATGCCTACGGTCAATATATTTCCCGCAAGGCCAAGGCTCTCGATATTCTGGTCGTCGGTGCCCACCAGACTGGAAAGGTCGACAACTTCATTGGTACCGTTCTCGATTCCGATGGTCAGATCCGTTCCCGTAAGACCCGAGCCGCTGATGTTCTGGTCGTCGGTGGAAACAAACCCGGAAAGGTCCACGGTATTACCATCGTCGATGCTAAGATCCGTTCCGGACAGGGTCAGGTTCTGCTCGTCGGTGTTGTCAAGATAACCGGACAGGTCTACGGTTCCGCCGTCCTCCAAGGTCAGGGTGTTCGTGGCCAAGGTCAACTGCTGGTCGTCCGTGCCCGCGTTGTCGAGGGCCGAAAGGTCGACCGTACGCGTGTTGCCGTTTTCCAGGGTTATGGCCAGCACGTTACTTACATTGTCGATGGCGAAGGCCGTGACGGTCTGGTCGTCGGTATCGTCGAGATAGGCCGTGAGGTCTACCGTTCCGCCGTCCTCCAAGGTAAGCGTATTGCCGACAAGGGTCAGGTTCTGGTCGTCGGTGCCCACCAGACTGGAAAGGTCGACAACTTCATTGGTACCGTTCTCGATTCCAATGGTCAGATCCGTTCCCGTAAGACCCGAGCCGCTGATGTTCTGGTCGTCGGTGGAAACAAACCCGGAAAGGTCCACGGTATTACCATCGTCGATGCTAAGATCCGTTCCGGACAGGGTCAGGTTCTGCTCGTCGGTGTTGTCAAGATAACCGGACAGGTCTACGGTTCCGCCGTCCTCCAAGGTCAGGGTGTTCGCGGCCAAGGTCAACTGCTGGTCGTCCGTGCCCGTGTTGTCGAGGGCCGAAAGGTCGACCGTCTGGGCCGTGCCGTTCTCGATGCCTACGGTCAATATGTTTCCCGCAAGGCCAAGGCTCTCGATATTCTGGTCGTCGGTGTTGTCAAGATATCCGGACAGGTCTACGGTTCCGCCGTCCTCCAAGGTCAGGGTGTTCGTGGCCAAGGTCAACTGCTGGTCGTCCGTGCCCGCGTTGTCGAGGGCCGAAAGGTCGACCGTACGCGTGTTGCCGTTTTCCAGGGTTATGGTCAGCACGTTGCTTACATTGTCGATGGCGAAGGCCGTGACGGTCTGGTCGTCGGTATCGTCGAGATAGGCCGTGAGG
The DNA here is from genome assembly GCA_963832345.1 of uncultured Flavobacteriaceae bacterium. Taxonomy (GTDB): domain Bacteria; phylum Bacteroidota; class Bacteroidia; order Flavobacteriales; family Flavobacteriaceae; genus Pricia. The sequence goes on from CAWHTW010000001.1 coordinate 151,659, forward strand.
TCTACCGTTCCGCCGTCCTCCAAGGTAAGCGTATTGCCGACAAGGGTCAGGTTCTGGTCGTCGGTGCCTACCAGACTGGAAAGGTCGACAACTTCATTGGTGCCGTTCTCGATTCCAATGGTCAGATCCGTTCCCGTAAGACCCGAGCCGCTGATGTTCTGGTCGTCGGTGGAAACAAACCCGGAAAGGTCCACGGTATTACCATCGTCGATGCTAAGATCCGTTCCGGACAGGTCAGGTTCTGCTCGTCGGTGTTGTCAAGATAACCGGACAGGTCTACGGTTCCGCCGTCCTCCAAGGTCAGGGTGTTCGTGGCCAAGGTCAACTGCTGGTCGTCCGTGCCCGTGTTGTCGAGGGCCGAAAGGTCGACCGTAGTAGAGCTTCCGTTTTCGATATCGATCTGTAAAATATTACTTGCGCTGAGGGCAGCTCCGGTCAGATTTTGGTCATCGGTTCCGGCGTTGTCCAAAGACGAAAGGTCGACCGTCTGGGCCGTGCCGTTCTCGATGCCTACGGTCAATATGTTTCCCGCAAGGCCAAGGCTCTCGATATTCTGGTCGTCGGTGTTGTCAAGATATCCGGACAGGTCTACGGTTCCGCCGTCCTCCAAGGTCAGGGTGTTCGTGGCCAAGGCCAACTGCTGGTCGTCCGTGCCCGCGTTGTCGAGGGCCGAAAGGTCGACCGTCTGGGCCGTGCCGTTCTCGAGGCCTACGGTCAATATGTTTCCCGCAAGGCCAAGGCTCTCGATAGCCGTGACGGTCTGGTCGTCGGTATCGTCGAGATAGGCCGTGAGGTCTACCGTTCCGCCGTCCTCCAAGGTAAGCGTATTGCCGACAAGGGTCAGGTTCTGGTCGTCGGTGCCTACAAGACTGGAAAGGTCGACAACTTCATTGGTGCCGTTCTCGATTCCGATGGTCAGATCCGTTCCCGTAAGACCCGAGCCGCTGATGTTCTGGTCGTCGGTGGAAACAAACCCGGAAAGGTCCACGGTATTACCATCGTCGATGCTAAGGTCGGTTCCGGACAAGGTCAGGTTCTGCTCGTCGGTGTTGTCAAGATAACCGGACAGGTCTACGGTTCCGCCGTCCTCCAAGGTCAGGGTGTTCGCGGCCAAGGTCAACTGCTGGTCGTCCGTGCCCGTGTTGTCGAGGGCCGAAAGGTCGACCGTAGTAGAGCTTCCGTTTTCGATATCGATCTGTAAAATATTACTTGCGCTGAGGGCAGCTCCGGTCAGATTTTGGTCGTCGGTTCCGGCGTTGTCCAAAGACGAAAGGTCGACCGTCTGGGCCGTGCCGTTCTCGATGCCTACGGTCAATATGTTTCCTGCAAGGCCAAGGCTCTCGATATTCTGGTCGTCGGTGTTGTCAAGATATCCGGACAGGTCTACGGTTCCGCCGTCCTCCAAGGTCAGGGTGTTCGCGGCCAAGGTCAATTGCTGGTCGTCCGTACCGGCATTATCAAGGACGGAAAGATCTACAGTTGTCGATGTTCCGTCTTCGATGTCTATCTGGAGGATATTACTTGAGTTCAAAACGGCGCCAGTCAGGTTCTGGTTGTCGGTTCCGCTATTGTTCAGGGCGGAAAGATCAACCGTTTGTGCAGTGCCATTCTCGATGCCGACCGTTAGGATATTCCCGGTAAGGCCGAGGTTCTCAATGTTCTGGTCGTCAGTGTTGGCCAAGATTGAAAGGTCTACTACTGGATTATTGCCCAATTCATTGGTATAGGTAAGTTCATTCGTAGCTCCGTTGAAGGCAAGGGCCGTATTGGTTTCGGAAATGGTAACCGAAGAAACGTTAAGGTACAGGGCGCCGTCAGTACCGGCAGAGATATTATTATTGGCGTCGGTACTTATCAGACCGATGGTTTCAGCTGCTACCCCATCATCTTCCAGGGAAAGATTCAAAATTCCCGAATTGAGCGACAAATTATCGATAGTTTGATTGTCAGTATTTGAAAGGCTGGAAAGGTCTACAACCTGAGAGGCACCATTTTCGATACCAATGGTCAGATCCGTTCCCGTAAGACCCGAGCCGCTGATGTTCTGGTCGTCGGTGGAAACAAACCCGGAAAGGTCCACGGTATTACCATCGTCGATGCTAAGATCCGTTCCGGACAGGGTCAGGTTCTGCTCGTCGGTGTTGTCAAGATAACCGGACAGGTCTACGGTTCCGCCGTCCTCCAAGGTCAGGGTGTTCGTGGCCAAGGCCAACTGCTGGTCGTCCGTGCCCGCGTTGTCGAGGGCCGAAAGGTCGACCGTCTGGGCCGTGCCGTTCTCGATGCCTACGGTCAATATGTTTCCCGCAAGGCCAAGGCTCTCGATATTCTGGTCGTCGGTGCCGGCATCGTCCAAGCCGGAAAGGTCGACCGTACGCGTGTTGCCGTTTTCCAGGGTTATGGTCAGCACGTTACTTACATTGTCGATGGCGAAGGCCGTGACGGTCTGGTCGTCGGTATCGTCGAGATAGGCCGTGAGGTCTACCGTTCCGCCGTCCTCCAAGGTAAGCGTATTGCCGACAAGGGTCAGGTTCTGGTCGTCGGTGCCTACCAGACTGGAAAGGTCGACAACTTCATTGGTGCCGTTCTCGATTCCAATGGTCAGATCCGTTCCCGTAAGACCCGAGCCGCTGATGTTCTGGTCGTCGGTGGAAACAAACCCGGAAAGGTCCACGGTATTACCATCGTCGATGCTAAGGTCGGTTCCGGACAAGGTCAGGTTCTGCTCGTCGGTGTTGTCAAGATAACCGGACAGGTCTACGGTTCCGCCGTCCTCCAAGGTCAGGGTGTTCGCGGCCAAGGTCAACTGCTGGTCGTCCGTGCCCGTGTTGTCGAGGGCCGAAAGGTCGACCGTAGTAGAGCTTCCGTTTTCGATATCGATCTGTAAAATATTACTTGCGCTGAGGGCAGCTCCGGTCAGATTTTGGTCATCGGTTCCGGCGTTGTCCAAAGACGAAAGGTCGACCGTCTGGGCCGTGCCGTTCTCGATGCCTACGGTCAATATGTTTCCCGCAAGGCCAAGGCTCTCGATATTCTGGTCGTCGGTGTTGTCAAGATATCCGGACAGGTCTACGGTTCCGCCGTCCTCCAAGGTCAGGGTGTTCGTGGCCAAGGCCAACTGCTGGTCGTCCGTGCCCGTGTTGTCGAGGGCCGAAAGGTCGACCGTCTGGGCAGTGCCGTTCTCGATGCCTACGGTCAATATGTTTCCCGCAAGGCCAAGGCTCTCGATATTCTGGTCGTCGGTGCCGGCATCGTCCAAGCCGGAAAGGTCGACCGTACGCGTGTTGCCGTTTTCCAGGGTTATGGTCAGCACGTTACTTACATTGTCGATGGCGAAGGCCGTGACGGTCTGGTCGTCGGTATCGTCGAGATAGGCCGTGAGGTCTACCGTTCCGCCGTCCTCCAAGGTAAGCGTATTGCCGACAAGGGTCAGGTTCTGGTCGTCGGTAGAGACGAATCCGGAAAGGTCGACCGTGTTGCCGTCCTCAATACTAAGATCCGTTCCGGACAGCGTAAGGTTCTGGTCGTCGGTACTACCCGCCGATAGCTCGTCTATCGCAGCCTGTGTATCGGTAGCCGATAAGCCCGAAACGGAATTGCTATATGGGCTGCTGGCGGCCCTGGTGTCCAAAAGCACATCGGTGCCGTCGTTGTTGGTAAAGGTATATGTACCGTCGCCATTGTCGGTAATATCGGCCTTGGCCACTTTTTGGGTAGCTCCGCTTTCATTAACATAGGTGACGGAACCATCGTTTGTATCGGTCAGGTCGGTAATGGTCTCGCTGATGGTCACCGAAGATACATTCAAATAAAGGGCGCCATCGGTACCCGGAGATAAGTCGTTGTTGGCATCGGCACTAATCAGGGCCGTCGAAAGCGTACTGCCATTATCGGTGATTTCAAGATTTCCGGTGTTCGTTCCGATGGCCGTGTTATACTCGTTGCCAGGATCTGAATCCGCATCGTCTACATTCAGGCTTATGGAATTGCCATCTTCTATGCTGATATTTCCTGCGGTACCATCGGTAGAAAGGTTCTGATCGTCGGTACCTGCGTCGTTTAAGCCCGATAAGTCTACCGTCTGGGTGTTGCCGTCCTCAAGGGTAATGGTCAGGATATTGCCCGCCCCAAGATCAAAATTTGTTATCGTCTGATTGTCGGTATCATCCAGATATGCGCTGAGATCGACCGTTCCGCCATCCTCCAAGGTAAGTGTGTTGCCGACCAAGTTTAGGCCCTGGTCGTCGGTGCCTACGAGACTTGAAAGGTCGACAACTTCATTGGTGCCGTTTTCGATGCCTATAGTCAAATCGGTTCCTGTTAGTGTAGATCCGCTGATGTTCTGATCGTCTGTTCCGATATTATCCAGTACGGAAAGGTCTACGTTTTGGGTGTTGCCATCCTCTAAAGTAATTGTCAAAATATTGGTAATATTGTCCAGACTAAAAGCGGTTATTGTTTGGTCGTCGGTCCCTATTAAACTCGACAGGTCGACGTTTTGCGATGTACCGTCCTCAATTCCTACTGTCAGGGTGTTTCCGACCAATGCCAAATTCTCAATGTTTTGATTGTCGGTACCTACCAAGGTTGAGAGATCTACGGTCTGCGATGTGCCGTTCTCAATGCCTACTGTCAATACGTTTCCTGAGAGTCCTAAGTTTTCAATGTTCTGGTCGTCGGTGTTGTCGAGGTATCCACTTAAATCCACATTGTTACCATCCTCTATTTCAAGACTATTTCCGGTTAACGTCAGATTTTGGTCGTCCGTTCCGGCATTGTTGAATACGGAAAGGTCGACGGTCTGCGTATTACCGTCTTCTAAGGTAATGGTCAACACATTCGTTGTATTGTCTAAGCTAAAAGCAGTAATCGTTTGGTCATCCGTATTGTCGAGATAGGTGGTAAGATCTACCGTTCCACCATCTTCAAGGCTAAGAATATTACCTACTAGTGTCAGGTTCTGGTCGTCAGTGCCTACGAGACTGGAAAGGTCTATAACCTCGTTCGTTCCGTTTTCGATACCTATAGTAAGGTCTGTGCCGGAGAGGACCGAGCCACTTATGTTCTGGTCATCCGTGGAAACAAAACCGGAAAGGTCTACCGTGTTGCCGTCTTCGATACTAAGATCGGTTCCGGAAAGTGTCAGGTCTTGGTTATCGGTATCAATGGAGGACAAGGGAACTGAAAGGGTTCCGCCACTGTCCGTAATATTCAGATTACCACCTGTTACATTGAAAGCGGTATTTATCTCGTTCGTAGGATCTGGATCGGCATCGGGACTTGCACTGCCCCCGACCTGCTGCCAAGTACCTCCCTCGAAAACATACAATTGTCCTGTTGTGGTATCAACATAGGTTTCTCCGTTGTTAGATCCTATGGTACCTGTAGCTGTCGGAGTACCTGCACCAGTAATGGCTAGTTCGTTGGTTACATCGGCATCCGCATCCCTAATATCAATGGTTGTATTGTTACCATTAGTTATCTGAAGTTCCACACTTTCATTGGCTATCACTACGGCGCTGTTCAAATCTTGCTCATCAGTATTAGCCAAACTGGATAAATCAACGATCTCATTGGTGCCGTTTTCGATACCTATAGTAAGGTTAGTTCCGGTAAGGACCGAACCACTGATATTTTGGTCGTCGCTTCCAATATTGTTTAATACGGAAAGGTCGACGGTTTGGCTATTGCCATCCTCTAAAGAAATGGTCAAAATGTTCGTAGTATTATCCAGACTAAAAGCGGTTATTGTCTGGTCATCGGTACCAACCAAACTTGAAAGGTCGACATTTTGCGACGTACCATCTTCGATACCTACTGTTAGGGTATTTCCTGCCAACGCCAGGTTTTCGATATTCTGGTTGTCGGTACCAACCAAAGCGGAGAGGTCTACCGTCTGTGCTGCACCGTTCTCGATGCCCACGGTCAAGGTATTTCCTGTAAGGTCAAGGTTTTCTATATTCTGGTCGTCGGTATTGTCCAGGAATGGAGTTAGGTCTACCGTGCCGCCATCCTCCAACGTAAGTATGTTGCCCGTTTCCAGGGTCAGCGCCTGGTTGTCCGCCGCCGCCAATACCGCGCTGAAGTCCACCGTTTGCGTACCGCCGTCCTCGAGGGTCAGGGTAAGCTCGTTCGTGGTGCCGTCAAGGCTGAAATCGGTCACCTGTTGGTCGTCGGTATTGTCCAGGAATGGAGTTAGGTCTACCGTGCCGCCGTCCTCCAAGGTAAGTATGTTGCCCGTTTCTAGGGTCAAGGCCTGGTTGTCCGCCGCCGCCAATACCGCGCTGAAGTCCACCGTTTGCGTACCGCCGTCCTCGAGGGTCAGGGTAAGCTCGTTCGTGGTGCCGTCAAGGCTGAAATCGGTCACCTGTTGGTCGTCGGTGTTGTCGAGGAACGGGGCAAGGTCTACCGTGCCGCCGTCCTCCAAGGTAAGTATGTTGCCCGTTTCCAGGGTCAAGGCCTGGTTGTCCGCCGCCGCCAATACCGCGCTGAAGTCCACCGTTTGCGTACCGCCGTCCTCGAGGGTCAGGGTAAGCTCGTTCGTGGTGCCGTCAAGGCTGAAATCGGTCACCTGCTGGTCGTCGGTATTGTCCAGGAACGGGGACAGGTCTACCGTGCCGCCGTCCTCCAACGTAAGTATGTTGCCCGTTTCCAGGGTCAAGGCCTGGTTGTCCGCCGCCGCCAATACCGCGCTGAAGTCCACCGTTTGCGTACCCCCGTCCTCGAGGGTCAGGGTAAGCTCGTTCGTGGTGCCGTCAAGGCTGAAATCGGTCACCTGCTGGTCGTCGGTGTTGTCGAGGAACGGGGCAAGGTCTACCGTGCCGCCGTCCTCCAAGGTAAGTATGTTGCCCGTTTCCAGGGTCAAGGCCTGGTTGTCCGCCGCCGCCAATACCGCGCTGAAGTCCACCGTTTGCGTACCGCCGTCCTCAAGGGTCAGGGTAAGCTCGTTCGTGGTGCCGTCAAGGCTGAAATCGGTCACCTGTTGGTTGTCTGTGTTGTCGAGGAACGGGGCCAGGTCTACCGTGCCGCCATCCTCCAACGTAAGTATGTTGCCCGTTTCCAGGGTCAGCGCCTGGTTGTCCGCCGCCGCCAATACCGCGCTGAAGTCCACCGTTTGCGTACCGCCGTCCTCAAGGGTCAGGGTAAGCTCGTTCGTGGTGCCGTCAAGGCTGAAATCGGTCACCTGCTGGTCGTCGGTGTTGTCGAGGAACGGGGCCAGGTCTACCGTGCCGCCATCCTCCAACGTAAGTATGTTGCCCGTTTCCAGGGTCAGCGCCTGGTTGTCAGTTCCAATAACATTTAAAGCACTCAAATCAACAGAAACACTCCCACCATTTTCAAGCGTTAGGGTCAACAGATTGGTACCTGTATTAAAACTGAAATTCTGCAACTGCTGACTATCCGAAGAGGTCAACTCCCAAGAACCACCATCCCAATAATAGATGGTACCTGTATCGGTGTTGACATAGATATCCCCAAGATCCGCTCCTACGGGGCTGGTAGCTCCACTAGCAGTAATTGCGGTCCCGCTCAAGACCTCGCAATTACACTGGTCTTCTAAAACCACTGTGGTAGACTGCGCCATAGCAAATCCGGAAACCAAAAACACTAGAATTATAATCAAATTCCTCATGGCCATTACTTTATTTTGCACCGTATCGGTATTACTTTAATTTTTGAATACAACGAATCGAAAATCCGATGACACCAATTTAATTTTTTGAATTTCCAAGCTGAATACTTTTCCGGAAGCCATCAACCTTGAAGGGGTATGGCAGTAGTGAAGAGGATGAAACAACATCCTGAATCCATTCAGTTTTCGTGGTGAAAACTGAGGTAAAGGTCGGTTAAGTTACTCGTGCTTTGGGTCGTGCAAGTACATTATCTAAAATATAAGATACACTTACACGTCATAAAATTAACCGTACTGTGACCGTCTTAAAAATAAATGTTGTGTATACAGCAGAAAGTAGTGTAAAGAGTCGAAAATATGAAGTCTCATCTATTTTCGTTCATCGATAAATGCCCTAAAATCAATGTGTTCAGAAGATAAACGGTAGGAAAAATCGGACGAGAAAACCATGCGACCAATTCGGCATTACAGGTTCAATCCTTGTTCACCCGATGGGTGATTCTTCGGTTCGTAATAACGGTGTTTACTCGTATTGTCAAAGTAGCCGTGTTGGAAGTTTCTATGGCACACGAATAATTTGAACTTGATACGACCACTCTATACTGATTGCCATTTTGGGAAGAGGTAGCGTTCGAAATCGTCAAGGTATCGGTAGTTGTTCCACTATATTCTCCGGAATCGCTCAGATCCGTCCACGTGCTGCCGTTAAACAATTGCCATTGGTAGGTGTCCGCCTCAGGGGCTATAACCGAGATACTTCCTGTACAGCCCGGGCAGATACTTTGATCGGCCAGTAGTACAGTAATCAGGGGGAGATTTGTGCTTTCTTTATAATCATAAATACCATTGCTGTTGCTATCGGCCGGATCGGTGTATCCATTGACGTTGCCAGTAACCTTTCCGGTACCCGCATCGTATCCTGTACCCTGTAATTCACCTACGTTTGAAGAACTTTCGGTATATCTCGCTTCCCTAACATCGTTGCAACCGTCATTATCGCTATCAAAATCCAAAGAATCACCAACGCCATCGCCATCGGTATCGGCTGTGCCATAATTTACAGTGCCACTATTGGCTTGACCTGAATTCTGTACACTATCGGGTATTCCATCACTACCCACATCTCCGGAAACCATCCCATTTACATGGGCTTGGCCATGGCCTGCCTCGATTGCATCATAGATACCATCGTTGTCACTGTCTAGATCTAATGAATTCACTATTCCGTCTCCATCCGTATCTACATCTTCACAATTTGAAAGAAAACTGTTATCGTTTATGGCAAAAAAAGTAGGATCGGCATTGGCGGAAATTTCCAATCTCATGACCCGCGCAATCAATCTTTCAGCGGGTGTTAAGTTAAATTCCGATAGCTCAACACCGGCGAAACGTATACCTTTCGACTGATTGATTCCTGATTGTGCGTCGTTAGTTTCATATTGGTCTACGCGCCAATTCCCAATCGCGTTTACCATATTCCAGTTAACGATTACACCGTTTCCTAAATAATTACCATTTGCATCTAAAATATGTACCGTATTGGTAGTCGTTGCACCAGGTTGGGCCGTTTGGGTCAATAATATGTCTACTTCTCCATCATTATATGCCGAGGGGTTGATGCCTTGAAGGTCAAAGTACCAAAAATCTCCAATATTTGCTAAGGAGTAGGCCATGTTCAAACCCCTTTCCCCGTTAAAAAGGTAGGGATTGAAGGGAGCCCCTGCCGAGGTCAAAATCGGACCACTTGCAGTAGCAAGATTTCCATCAAGGTTCGAACCTTCCAAGCGGACACCTGCGGTGATGTTTTTAAAGGGATTCAGGGCAGACCAAGTAGTTTCGGTAAGGAGTATGTCACCCGTTCCGTCGCCATTCGAATCCAATCGATCGAAAAAGCCATTCGTATCGGTATCCGTAAGTCTAGGATTGGCGATTCCGGTAGGATAGGTTTTTCCGGCAATCTCGAAAGCCAAAAGATAAAAATCACTATCCGGTTGCACCGAATTTATGGCACTGGTTGAAGAACTCCAAAATCCGTCATAATCCGTATACAAACGGTTCATTACATTCGCGACACTATTGGATGCAGGTGGTGTACCGGAGTTTAAATTTATCTGACACTGACTCTCTTCCACATCGGGGATACCATCATTATCATCATCTAGGTCCACATTATCCAAAATACCGTCGCCGTCGGTATCGGGAGAAACCGTTAGCATTGCAGAAGAAGAATAGGTAAAATCGCAAATCGACTTTGCACTGGTCGCTTGGACTCTGAAGAACTTTCCATCGTCCGCTGCAGATACGTTGGTAAGAATATAACTGCTGCCGTCAGCCCCTGAAATATCGGTAAAGGTAGCTCCGGAATCGACGCTCAACTGCCATTGATAGGTTAGGTTGCCGCCCGTGGCAGAAACCGAAAAAACGGCATCTCCGCCCATGGCCACATTTTGGTTTTGAGGTTGGGATGTAATTGTAGGCAAAGTGCCGAACTCCCTGAAATCAGCCGTACCGTTGCCGTCTACATCGGCAGGTGCCGCATAGGAAGCTGCGCTCACCGTGCCGTCGGCATTGGTTACAGGTGGGTTACCAGTTCCGTAAAATCGATTATCGCCACCATCAGCATCGATATTGCTATACGCTTCGTTCGCATCGCTACAGCCATCGTTGTCACTATCGGTATCCAATCGGTTTGGGATACCATCGTTATCGGTATCGCAGAAAGAATTGGCCGCGGCCCAAACTATGGCATTGACCAAAAGGTCTTCGGCTGCTGTATTGAACGGAGCATTGTCGTTCGAAAAGGGTACGATAGCTCTTCTACCCGGTGCCGTTCCAGTTTCCATGGGCTGCCCCATCTCCCAGACCGCAATACCAATGTTGCCAGTAGCATGGTTCGCCAGCACCGTACCTGAAGTTAGATTACCGGCACGATGGGCCGCTTGGCCTACCTCTAGATTTCCAAGGGTCAAGCCGGAAGTAATGGGATGCATGTTGTTTGTAATGGTTATAAAAGTGCCGGCATTATCCGAACCGGAAACGCCTCCAAGAAGTTCATCGTGTAAAGCCGACTCGCTCGTAATAACCCCATTTACAGTGGTCGTGAAGTTAGACACATTGGCCACTGCCGTGCCGCTCGTAACATCTTCGTAGATAAAGGTTACGTCATAATTATCGGCGTCACCGCCCAAAGCATCGTCTACAACGTTGACGCTATACCCGAAGGCCATCAATTTATCAATGGTGTTCTGCTCAGGTGAAGATGGAATTCCGTCGGTAACCCAAAGCACCGATGCAGTGCATTCATCGGTATCGAAAATTCCATCGTTATCGTCATCAAGATCAGCATTATCAAGGATACCATCTCCGTCCGAATCTGGGTATACCTGCAAGGTGGCCGCTGCTGAAATTGCCGTTGCACAAGCATTTTCCCCATCGTTAATCACCACCCTATATCGATTACCATTATCCGCTAGTGTTGCGTTGAAGGTATAGTCAGGGTTCGTAGCGCCAGGAATATCCATAAAAGTCGAACCGTAGTCCGTACTTTCTTGCCATTGATATGAAAGATCTGTTCCAGAAGCTGTTACCGTGAAAGTAGCACTAACCCCATCTTCTAGCGTTTGATCAAGTGGTTCTGTAATTATAGTTGCCGGTTCTACCATCGTAACACTGGTCACGTCGGATATGGAAAGCGCAGGGTCACCCGACATGCCCCCGTATTCAACAACGTAACCTTGGGGCTGATAATCCCCGGAACCCGCTCCGGCATTGGTAAGGTCGTTCCAAGATCCATTGGGGTTTACATTCGGGTGGGTTATATGTGCATAGTCTTCGTCGCCCGATTGATTGGGTTCATTAGTATTCCAAAATGCAAAGTTCGGGGAACTTCCCCCTATGGCGCCGTTCCAAAAGTTAAGTCCTGCCTCGGGTCCGGTAACCCATCTCCAAACACCTTCCGTGGCGGCATCGCTACCTCCTATCCATCCCGTACCGGCCGCTTGCGATCCTGAAAAATCGGCCTCTTCCTGCGAAGTCAGCGTAGCCAAATAGCCTTGAAGGCCAAAGTAGGTGCTGGCGTTTGCGGCCGCGTTGGCATCCGTCCACGTGATTCCCAAATCATCTACATATAAATAATAATGCCCGGTACTCGGCAGAAAATTGGCTTCTCCCACCGTGATAGAAAACTGCCTCCACCCTGTTGGTGCTGCCGCACTACTAGAATATTCTACCGCGGCAATCGCAGCTTCGAATTCGGTATAGGATGCGGGGCCGGTGAGTACCAATCTGCCTTGTGTTGCGTCGAAAGTAGCAGTAATGCTCGGGTGCGATCCGGTCAACGTCAAGAGGTCTTCACCAACGACATACCCCACTGAAATTTGAATGTAGACGGCTGTGGTGCTGGTATCGTCTGAGTCGGTAATTGCTATGGTCTCGACTATCGGCACCGAAGATCCAGGACAGTAATTCTGTGCTCCGGTAGCATCGACGACCGGGGGCTCGTCTACATTGTCTATGGAATCCCTAAAATCAACATCTCCCGATACGGTATTGACATCGGAATCGGCATCGGGTAAGGCAATAGATCCCCCATTTGAATTCGAAGGATTATCGATAGTTCCTCCCGGATCTGCATATCCTGTAGTGGTATCGGTTGCATTATCCAATCCATCACCATCGGCATCCAAACCTGACAAGGTGATTCCCGCTTCCCCGGTATCGTTCGCCCCTTCGTCATCACTATCGATATCTAAATAATCGGGGATAGAATCGGTATCAGTATCTATCGGGGTCAATCCATTTGTACCATAGGCATTGTCCAAACCGTCGTTATTGGTGTCCGCATTGGAAGGTGCGACGTACCCCAAGGTAGTCTGTGTCTCCACATTGTCGGGAATCCCATCTCCATCGCTATCAAGATCGTGATAGTTAGCGATGCCATCGGAGTCGGTATCTATGCATCCCATACCGTAACTAGCCCCATATACCCTCGCTCCTATTTGATAGGCCTCAATCCTGATATATTCCAATGCACTGCCGGATACAGTAAACGTATACTTGGTTATGCTACCGCTGGGGGTTCCATTTGCCGAGGCCAAGAATCCATCGTTCCCCCCTGCCGCGCTCGATCTTTGTATCTGCATGTCGGAAGTTGTGGTCGAAGGGTCCGCACCAAGAAATACGTCAATTTGCGTTCCGACCGGTACCGGAGCAGGAAATTTTAAAAGTAAAAGGGAACTACCACCGGGATAAGAAGTTGGGTTGCGAGCATAAGAAGTACCGGGATTACCCTGTGCATTGATTACATCGCTAAAATACCGGATATTGGTGCTGGTCTCTATTCCGGTTACCGGCGTGCTGCATTCAACAGAATCTAAAATACCGTCGTTATCATCATCTACATCACAAACGTCACCTACGCCATCGCCGTCAATATCGGATTGATCGGGGTTAGCCAGTGAAGGGCAATTATCGGAACTATCGGCAACGCCGTCACCGTCAGTATCGGTAATATAAGTTGCCGAAAACCGTACATTATCAATAAACACCTCTTCAGCGCTCGACCAATCCGAAGATCCGTTGAAAGCCAACCCACTATTGGCCGAGATATAATTGACAGGCAAATCGATACTTACGGAGTTGGCACCTCCAGTGATGCTTCCGATAAACTGAAAAGTTCCTGACGTATCTCTAAGCCATAGATTTAGTGCCTCGTCACCAATACTACTAGCGTCGTAGTCAAAGGTCAAGGTAACAGCGGTAGCTCCGGAGAAATCGGCCAGTCTATAGATGTATACGTTGTCTAAATCCCTGAAACGGAGGGCATTCGAAACTACTCGGATTCTTCCGCTAGCGGGGTTTGTAGTTTCGCCAACTTCAATCCAATTCGATGAAAAATTATTCGAGCCGTTATTATTGGAATAGGAAACGTTGTCAAAACGGTCTAAGTAAATTTGTTGACCGAATGCGAATGAGGTCAATAACAAAAGAAAAATAAGAATTTTATTCCCTAAAAAGAATTTCATGGACCGTAGGTAGTTCAATTATGCTTCTTACTTAACCTATTTAAAGCCTTATGATTTACATAGTCCTAAACGGATTATATACAATAGGTTATAAGAAAAAACAAAAGTAAAGGCAAACGAACGGCGTTCGAAATAAATGTTGTGTATATAGCCCAAAGCCCAGTGAATGGATAAATTATGAGGGTTAGATCAAAACAGAATAGAACATTTTGATTGGGGGGGTGCGCAATGATAACCAAAAAAGCAGCCAAACGGGCTGCTGATGATTTTAAGAGGATGCGTTACATCCTACTCGATAATAATAAATTCCGACCGGCGGTTGAGCTCGTGCTTTCCGGGCGAACAAACTACACCGTTGGCACAGTCGTTAATCAGTTTGGTCTCACCAAAACCTTCGCTGGTCAATCGATTTTTGGCGATGCCCTTTTGTACCATATAATTGACGGTTGCCTCGGCCCGTTTCTGGGAGAGCCAAAGGTTGTAGGAGTCCTTGCCCCTACTGTCGGTATGTGAGTTCACTTGTATGGTAAGACTGGGATATTTTTCCATGGCCGCAATGACCTTTTCGACCTCGATTTCCGAATCTTTACGGATATTGTATTTGTTGTAATCAAAGTAAATTATACGCAATTGAAGGAGTTGGGACAAATCGTCACCGAAACCGGCCGAAACCGTATTTCGCTCTAGTACAAAATCGATGGTCTCCGGCTCGCCATCCGATTTTGACAGATATTCTTCAGAGGGTATATAGCCTTCCATCATAGCCCTTACAAAATTTCCTTGATTGCAGTCTAAAGACACCGTATACCTACCTTCGATATCGGTAACTACCGAAGAAATTTCTTCGTTGTTCTCGTCAATCACCTTGACGGTAGCCCCAATCAATGGTTCTTTCGATATTTCATCCATGACCGTACCACTGACCATCTGATTGCAGTCTAGCAATAAGGGTCTGGCCTCTAAAAATTCGTAGATATCATCGCTACCACGACCCTCGGAACGGTTTGAGGCAAAATAGCCGCGTTTGGTCTCCTCATTGATTATAAATGTAAAATCATCGAAGCTACTGTTGATAGGTTCCCCAAGGTTCGTAACCTCCTTACCGGACCTACCATTATCTAATTGAACGGCGAAAACGTCTAGCCCGCCGAGACCGGGATGACCGTCCGAAGAGAAATATAGAACGTCATTAGTGCTTACAAAGGGAAAGGTTTCCCTGGCCTTGGTATTGATGCCGTTACCCAAATTTTCGGGGATTCCAAAACTGCCGTCGTTATTAATGGAGACCTGGAAAATATCGGACTCTCCAAGCGACCCTTCCATATCGGAAACAAAATACAGGGTTTTTTCATCGGTACTCAATGCCGGATTCGCTACGGAATAGGCGTCACTATTAAAAGGAAGCTCTTCGATATTCGACCAAATTCCCGCAACCAAAACCGCCTTAAAAATCTTGAGACGTATGACTCCATTTTTATCTTTGGTAGATTTTCTGTCCTTCAAGTTGTTCCTCGTAAAATACAGCGTATTCCCATCTTTGGTCGTAATCGAGGTAGACTCATGCAATCTTGTGTTGACGTCATCGCCTAGCTTTGTTACTGCCCCGGCAGAAACGCTATCGGCATTTATTTTATACAAATCCAAAAAGTCTGTGGAGGTCCACGTATGTCGGTAGCGTGCAAAATTACCGGTATCGCGGTCCGAGGAAAAAATCAATCCCTCTTTATAAAAGGAAGGGGCGAATTCTGAATAGGGAGAATTGTATTGAAAAGATGCCACGTTGAACCGTCCGGAATTTTTCTTGATTTCAGTTAAATAATCTTTTTCGCTCTTGTAGGCCGATGCGCTTTCATCGTCTTTGGTAGCCTCTAGAAATTGAGCCATTACGGTCTTCGAAGTCTCGTAATCTTCAAGGGTCTTAAGGGTTTGGGCATATCTAAAATAATACTCGGGGGGCGTATCTTCAGGATAGCTATCGACCAACCGCTTATACGTATCGGCGGCTTCTTTGTAATCGGCATTGAAATAATACGAATTGCCCAGCTTTTTCAACAGATCTGCGGAGGCATACCCCCTATCCAAAACTTTTTTATAGATATCGATAGCGGGACTAAAGGAATATGCTTCATATTTCTCGTTTGCCTTATTAAGAAGTTGTTCTTGTGCAACACCCTTTACCCCCAAAAAAAAAGCTATAAATATGAATATGTAAGTCCTTTTTATCATTTGCCCCAAATTATTTTAAAAAAACTATACAAGCGCGTTTAAAAGAAACGTGGTGAAACCAGTTTTTCAAAAGACCTCAGCAGCTCCCACCGCAGAAAAATCTCAAAGGATCCGCTACTGAACTGGGTAGCCCCAAAATCGGTGGTTTCCTTGTCATAGGCCAGACCTACCATGATCTGGTCGGTAATCTGATAACCGGCCAAGGCACTAACAGCAGCATCCCACCGATAGGCGGCCCCGAAAGAGAACTGTTCAGCAAATAAAAAGTTGGCGGAAACATCAACCTGTAAGGGAGCGCCACCAACGATTTTGGTAAGCAGTGCGGGCTTTAACTTTAGGTTGTCGTTCAAGTCAAAGACATATCCTGTTATCATATAAAAATTGACCCGGTCTTTAGCCAGAAAATCTATTTCGTTGGCATCGGAGTTCGAGTTGTCGAAATGCTCGGTCTCTAATAGATTGGGCGCGGAAAGGCCTACATAAAATTTATTCGTATGATAGTATACCCCCAAACCTACGTTTGGCGAAAATCGATTTTCAATATTATCGGTAACCACGGTCTCTTCGAAACCCTGTCGTTGCCTCAGCTGTTCAAAGTCGAGGTTCAAAAGATTACCCCCCAATTTCAGACCGAAAGAAAGCCTGCCCTGCAAGGAAACGTCTACAGTGTACGAAATAAGGCCATCGATATAGGTCTCCTGAATCGTACCTTCACCAATTTTGTCGTTGACAACCGAAAGGCCATACCCAACATTACTATTTCTAATAGGTGAGTGCAGGTTGAACGTAAAGGTTTGCGGGGCACCGTCAAGGCCGACCCATTGTGACCTATAAAGCCCCGCTATACTCAACTGCCCCCTAGACCCGGCATAGGCAGGGTTCACGCTCATAGTATTGTACATATACTGGGTGTACTGGGCATCCTGTTGGGCATACATGGTTCCAAAAGAAAGAACCGTTAAAAATAGGGACGCCAAAAGGCCATTCTTTAAGATCATAAGTAGCTTTATGGATTATTTGCTGATATAAATATAGCCACCATCGGTTATGTTATCCCCGTTGACCGTGTCATATTCAAATATATAAAAATATACGCCCGCCGGTAAATACTCCTGGGCATTTATGGTCGTTCTTCCCTGTGACCGTCCGTCAAAGACCTTGTTCTGATTGTTATAGTCTTTACCTTGATATACCGGCATACCCCATCTATTAAAAATCTGTAAACTGTTGTTCAGAGCGAGATCCACATTTTCAATCCACAAAAATTCATTTTTACCGTCTCCGTTCGGAGTAACCATTTGCATGACCACTATAGCCGTATCCGTAACTTCCTCCGGATCGAGGTAGCTCGGAATGCCGTCACCATCTTCGTCGTCATCGGTCGGGTCGCCGTTGTTGTTTCCGTCTTCATCAATGGTTTCGATACCATCGCGGTCGTCATCGATGTCCCGATAATTTACGTCTTCGGTGCCATCGGTATCCGGAAGGTCGTTCGCAGGATCGTCGATTTCGTCGTTCACGTCGAAACCATCATTTACATCGCCCCCCTCATAACCGTCGTCCAATCCGTCACCGTCGGTATCTGTACCTTCAAAAGTCTGATCGGGAATAGCATCAAAATTGAAGTCATTGCCTTCATTGCTGTCGGGCACACTATCGTTGTCACTATCCGTATCGATATAATCCGAAGTATCGGCGCCATCAGTATTTACGGGGTTTAGACCCTCTGGGTATGCCGAGTTCAAACCGTTGTTTTCTTGATAGGTTCCCTGATCGTCCTCGCTAGGAGGAATATAGCCGTCAGTAGTCTGCGCTTCAACATTATCGGGAATACCGTCATTGTCCGCATCGATATCCAAGTGGTTTGGAAACCCGTCATTATCGCTATCCAAAGGATTGGTCAAAGGGTTGTTGTCATCGTCAAGATTGGGGTCTTCGACCGTATCGAGAATACCATCATTGTCGTCGTCAAGGTCGGCGGAGTCCGGTATGCCGTCACCATCGGTATCCAGATCGGGAATGATGTCATTATCCAGATAATCCGGTGTTCCGTCACCATCGGTATCATCGTTCGTCGAATCACCGTCTCCATCTGTATCTTCGTCAGGAGTATCTAGGCCGTCGCCATCGTCGTCGATATCACGGTAGTTTACGTCTTCGGTGCCATCGGTATCGGGCAAGTCATTCTTAGGGTCGTCTATACCGTCGTTGAAGTTGAAACCATCGTTGATACTACCGTGCTCATAGCCGTCATCAAGTCCGTCGGCATCGGTATCCGTACCTGTAGGGGTCTGATCTGGAATCCCGTCAAAATTGAAATCATTGCCTTCGTTGTTGTCGGGCACCATATCGTTGTCACTATCCAGATCAATATAATCGGGGGTATCTTCCCCATCGGTATTTACGGGGGTAATTCCTTCGGGATATGCGGAATTTAGACCATCGTTAGACACATACGTTTCCTCATCATCATCGCTAGGGGCGATATATCCGTCAGTGGTTTGCGCCTCTACGTTATCGGGAAGACCGTCATTATCGGAATCCAAATCCAAATAGTCGGGATAACCATCGCCGTCGGAATCCGTAGCATTCGTAAGCGGATTGTCATCGCCATCAAGATTCGCATCCTCTGTGCTATCTAAAAGTCCGTCGTTATCGTCGTCTAAGTCTACGGAATCGAAAACGCCATCTTCGTCCGTATCCAAATTATCCGTATCGGGATCTAAATAGTCAGGTATATTATCCGCATCGGTATCATCGTCGGTCGGGTCACCATCGCCATTAGCATCTTCGTCGATTGTGCTGATGCGATCTCCGTCATCATCGATATCACGATAGTTTACATCCTCTCTACCGTCAGTATCTGGCAGGTCGTTCGCAGGGTCATCAATCTCGTCGTTGACATCGAAACCGTCATTGGCATCGCTACCTTCATAGCCATCGTCAAGGCCGTCTCTATCGATATCGGAACCGGTAAAGGTCTGGTCGGGTACACCGTCAAAATTAAAATCGTTTCCTTCGTTGTTATCGGGCACTGTATCGTTGTCGCTATCGGCATCGAGATAATCTTCGACATCTTCCCCGTCACTATTTATCGGTATTAGTCCTTCGGGATACGCGGAATTCAGTCCATTGTTAGCCTCATAGGTGTCGAAATCGTCTTCATTGGGAGCCACATAAGCCTCGGTGGTCTGCGCCTCTACGTTATCGGGAATACCGTCGTCATCGGAATCGATATCCAAATAGTTGGGGATACCGTCATCGTCTAAATCATACGAATCGGTCGAAGGATTGTTATCTTGATCGAAATTAGGGTCTTCAATACTATCCAAAATACCATCGTTATCATCGTCAAGGTCAGCGGAATCGGGTACGCCGTCACCGTCGGTATCGGGACCGCCAGTGGTGGGGTCTAAATAATCTGGGATGTCGTCATCGTCGGTATCGTCATTGGTAGGGTCACCGTCACCGCCGGTATCTTCATCGGGCGTGTTGATGCCATCACCGTCGTCATCTATATCACGGTAGTTGACATCATCAATGTTATCGGTATTGGGCAAATCATTGGCGGGATCGTCAATCTCGTCGTTGACATCGAAACCGTCGTTGACATCGCTGCCCTCGTAGGCATCATCAAGGCCGTCGCCATCGGTATCGGTTCCGGTATAGGTGTAGTCGGGGATTCCATCAAAATTGAAATCGTTTCCCTCATTATTGTCCGGTACCAAATCGTTATCACTATCGCTATCTAGATAGTCTGGAGTAGTCGCTCCGTCGCTATTTACAGGGTCAAGCCCGTTTAGATAAGCCGAGTTCACTCCGTTGTTTTCCAGTAAAGTGGCGGCATCGTCATCGTTCGGGGGAACATACCCTTCTGTGGTCTGAGCCTCTACATTATCGGGAATACCATCGTTATCGGCATCGATATCCAAATGGTTGGGGTAGCCGTCATTATCCCTGTCGGTAGGGTCGGTCAAAGGGTCATTGTCACCATCGGTATTGGCATCTTCGACGGTATCTAGCACGCCATCGTTATCATCGTCTAGGTCTGCGCTATCGGGAATGCCATCACCATCGGTGTCGGAGCAGATTACCGGGATCAAACTAATGTGGATGCCGTTGATCGGAAAACTGGAAGTAGTGAAGAATAGGATTTCGGTCGCAAAATCCTGCGATTCCCAAGTGAACCGATTCGGGCCGGTTATGGCCGAGGAGGTGGTATTTTCGACATAATAGTCGTCAGTGCCTTGATTGCCCGAAATTATGCCGGTCGGTAATGAATTAGTCAGTACATAGGCTACATTGTCCATAGAGCGGATACCATCCCTTTGGCCCGCATCGACCCTTGGGGAGTGTTCGGCAACCACCATTACTGGTATTGTACCCGAAAAGGTAAAAGTCGCAGGAAGGCTTCTATTGACCTCGAACAATTGAAGGGTACTTTTACTACTGGCCCCGCTTACACTGACGATAATACTTCCCGGGGGCAAATTCCATTTCGAGCTCAAATCAACATTCTCGGCAGATAGACTTCCGTCTTGAACACCATCGGCAAAACCGAAATCAGAGGTCTTGAGCTCCACTCGTTCCAACGATTCACATCCCTCTATATCAATCATAAACCTATTACCTCGAATAGGATTTTCACTGCCAGCGTCGACGACATCATCGTTCGACGGATTCGATTCTACAATACGTTCATTATGGTCAAAAGAAGTGGTAAGACTAAAAAGCGCAAGGGCCATCGCACAAGAGAGGCCATAAAACACTTTTTTCTTAAATTCCGACAAAGTAATTTTATCCATATATGTTTAGCTTTAACAAACTAATCACCATGGCAAGCAGGAATTTTTTGTAAGGCGTAAGATTTGGTAACAGGCTGTTATAACAATGCAATATATATTTAAAATTGCGATCACCAAATTGTTTTAAAACTATATAATACGAAAATCCTTTAAAAACAGTTTTTTTCGATAAAGCGCATATTTTCAACAATTTCTATATGGGTACATGCGTAATTATAGCTGTATTAGGATGGATGACTTCAACCACAGGAAAAGATAAATGAAGTAAAATGTCATTTTGACCGTAAGCAATCTGTGATGGAAGACTACTATATTTGTAGGAATTTAGCCTATAAAGGTGTTAAAACATTGCTTGCGGGCAAAAACTCAAGACGAGTTCAATATTAACGCTATTTTTGCACAAATTTTTTTAATGAAATCATTTAAGGAGCAGATTCTAAAACGCCGTACTTTCGGTATCATATCGCATCCCGATGCCGGAAAGACGACCTTGACCGAAAAGCTGCTTTTGTTCGGGGGCGCCATTCAGGAAGCAGGTGCCGTGAAGAGCAACAAAATCAAGAAATCGGCGACGAGCGACTTTATGGAAATTGAGCGCCAGCGGGGTATTTCGGTCGCTACTTCGGTCTTGGCCTTTTTGTATAAGGATAAAAAAATCAATATTCTCGATACGCCCGGGCATAAGGATTTTGCTGAGGATACTTTCCGCACCCTTACCGCTGTCGACAGCGTTATCGTGGTCATCGACGTAGCCAAAGGCGTCGAGGCGCAGACGGAAAAACTGGTCGAGGTCTGTCGCATGCGGAACATACCGATTATCGTATTCATCAATAAAATGGATCGCGAGGGAAAAGATGCCTTTGACCTACTGGACGAACTGGAACAGAAATTGGGACTTTCGGTTACGCCCCTAAGCTTTCCTATCGGGATGGGCTACGACTTTAAAGGTATTTATAACATTTACGAAAAGAATATCAATCTCTTTAGCGGCAATAGTAAAAAAAATATTGAGGAGACCATTGCCTTTGATGATATCCACAATCCCGAACTAGAAACTATTATAGGTAGCAAGGCCGCCCAAAACCTTAGGGAAAATTTAGAACTCGCTATGGGCGTCTATCCCGACTTCGACAAAGAATCGTTACTTAGAGGGCAAGCAGCATCCCGTATTTTTCGGTTCTGCATTAAATAATTTCGGAGTACGCGAGCTGTTGGACTGTTTTATAGAAATCGCACCATCGCCCCGACCCAAGAAAGCCGAGGAACGCATGGTGAATGCGAATGAAAAGGAAATGACCGGTTTCGTCTTTAAGATCCATGCGAATATGGACCCCAAGCACCGCGACCGACTGGCTTTTGTAAAAGTAGTCTCCGGCACCTTTGAAAGAAACAAACCCTATCTGCACGTTCGGCAGGATAAGAAATTAAAATTTTCCAGTCCGAATGCCTTCTTTGCCGAGAAGAAGGAGATTGTTGATATTTCGTATCCCGGGGATATTGTCGGTCTGCATGACACCGGCAATTTTAAAATCGGTGATACCCTGACCGAAGGCGAGGAACTACACTATAAGGGGATACCCAATTTTTCGCCCGAACACTTTCGGTACATCAACAACGCCGACCCCATGAAGTCGAAGCAACTCTATAAAGGCATCGACCAGTTAATGGACGAGGGTGTGGCACAATTGTTCACCTTAGAAATAAACGGTAGAAAAGTAATCGGTACCGTGGGGGCCCTGCAATTCGAAGTCATTCAATATCGCTTGGAACATGAATATGGTGCGAAATGTACCTACGACAATTTTCCGGTGTATAAAGCGTGCTGGGTAGACCCCAAAGACCCTAAAAATGCTGAGTTCGCAGACTTTAAAAGGGTGAAGCAAAAATTTCTGGCCACAGACAAACAGGGGCAGTTGGTGTTTTTGGCAGATTCACAGTTTTCACTGCAAATGACGCAACAGAAATACCCCAGTGTCAAGTTACATTTTGTTTCGGAGTTTGAATGAAAAGAAATTTTTAAAAATGATTTCTATGCCATCTTCTCTAATTCGACATTGATAAATTCGATTTCTTCCGAGCTTAATTCTAGACCTGAGGCAGCGGCATTCTGAATAGATTGCTCCGAGTTTCTTGCGCCCGCCAATGCAATAGTGATGCCTGAACGCTCGATCGTCCATTTTAAAACCAGTTGTGCTAGTGTAGCTTCTTTTTCTTTGGCCAAGGGTCTTATCTTCTCTAAAAACGCGTTGGTCTTCGTAATGCTCTCAGCTGTAAAGTATGGATTGTCTGCCCTATGGTCACCCTTTTCGAATTGCTGATCGGGCTTCATCTTTCCGGTTAACAAACCTCTTTCCATGGGACTATAGGCCAAAATTGATTTTCCGCTTTCGCGGCAGAAGGGCACTAGTTCTTTTTCAATGTCCCGATTGACCATGCTAAAGGGCACTTGGTTGGAAACCACGCTGACATACTTTTCGGCTTCCTTCATTTGCGCAATGTTGTAGTTGCAAACCCCTGCATGGAGAACCTTACCTTCTTTAATAAGTTCAGCTACCGCTTCGAAGGTTTCCTGGATTGGTGTGGTGACATCAGGCCAATGGATCTGGTACAGGTCAATATAGTCAGTACCTAATCGTTTTAAGCTTTGCTCGACTTCCAGTTTTACGCTTTCCTTGCCGGCATATTTATAGATATCCACTTCCTTACCGTCGTTGTCCTTGCTCTTGAAATAAAATGTTCCTTTGTCCAAATCCCATCGCATACCGAATTTGGTCAATAGCTGTACTTTATCCCTTGGGATGTCCTTAATAGCCTCCCCTACGATTTTTTCACTGGCACCCATCCCGTAAATGGGGGCTGTATCGATTGAAGTAACTCCTTTATCGTAGGCATCACGGATGGCCTGAATGGCTTGGTTGCTATCGCTGCCTCCCCACATCCAGCCACCTGCGGCCCATGCACCGAATGTGATTGCTGATATTTTTAAATCCGTATTCCCTAGTTTCCTGTATTCCATCTTAGAATTTGTTTATTCAATTCGTATTCTGACAAAATCAATACTGATCCAAAAATTCGCTGAATCGTGATACAAATTTTGAGGTGTTATAAAAATAGGGGAATTATCCTTCGATTATCAGGTATGTCGTAGCTTTCGTATAAAAAGTTTGGTAAAAGGTGCTAATTCCATCACTTTACCCTGGCCATTAATTTTCTCATATGCGGATTTTTTAACAAACCCCCATAGGCCACATCTGACATAAAAACATGGGGATCTTCGTTGCCTTCTATAATTGTCGGTCCGGAAGGGGTCAGGGCTATGTCCCATCCTATAAAACCGTCTGGGATGTATTTTGCCCCAGCTACTGCCAGGTCACAGGCCTCCTTAAAAAAAGGAACCTGAAAATTCTCAAACCTAAAACCGCTATCGGGATGCCTTTGGAATTCCCCGCCCCCAAATTTCATATCCCGGTATCCAGTGCGTTTTAGGGTGCCGGATTCTTGATCAATACCAACGAACAGCCCCCCAGTAGAACCGTTGTCGACCACACTGCCCCCGGCCCCGATACGTAAAAAAGAAGATACGACATCAACGTTTTCCCCGTCTATATAGGTTAGTATGCGAAGGGTGTTAATCGACTTTTCATAAATATCATCGATATCAGGATGCTGGGCAATGGCCTCGGTATGGGTATAATCACCTTTCAACAGATTTTTGTATTGAACTTCAAGTTGCTGTGAAAATCCATCTCGGTCCAATTTGAAACATCCCTGACCACCGTTAAGGGCTAATGGCCTGAAAAAAATAGCCCGTGTGGAAGTAACTTTGAAAATTTCTGCATAAAAATGTATAAGTTCATCTAAACTTGAAATTTCTTGGATTCCTTTACCAGCAAAAAAACGATGTCCGAAGTTATGTCCGATAAGGGCTGGAGAACTCAGCGCATTGCGCTCACAGTAAAGGGCAAAATTCAGTTTATTGTTCAAGATGGAGGTATACTCTGATTTATGTAATTTTTTGCTTGCGTGTATTCTTCGCACTTCCTTCGGAGCCAGGTAGTCCCTGTAGTTCTTGATGTCTCTTTTATAGAGATGCTTGAAATAGTACATGGGCATCTCCCTTTTGGTTGCCCAGAGCACAAGTACCTCTTTACAGATTTTGAAAAAATTCTTTTTATTGGGATCTTTCCAAAAAACCTTGATTCTTCCCGGATCTTCAAATTCCATCCCTTAAAATTTTATGCTCGGTTGGGAAACTTTTCCCAGTGCAGTAGGGCCTAAAGATAAATATATTGTCCGAATTTAAGCAAAAGGTGTCGTTGCAGAACCAGGGATCCCGTTAATTGATCTAGTTACAAACTATTTTTAATGTATTTGCTCAAGCAATTTCTTGATAGAAGGATTTCTTTTCAACCCCTTCTCCGTCAGGTCAGATAACAATAAATGAAAATCATGATTGGCTTCTACAATCGTAGGTCCGTTTGGCGTTATAGCCACATCCCAACCCAACAAAGGAAATTGGAATACTAAAGAAGCTTCGGCAACTATTTTTTTTACTTGCTTGTAATGGGGGATTTGCAAATTATCAAAAATCACTCCTGTATCAGGATGTTTGTGAAAAATCCCGCCACCATTATCTATCAGTTGTAAGCCTTCAGCATACATTTTTCCCGTCTCTTTATGAAATGGTATCACAATCCCTCCGATATGCGCATTATCTATGATTGCCCCTTTTCTTCCGACCCTAATAAACCCGGATAATATTTCAATCTCGTTTTTTTGGTTTTTGTAAGTAACGATTCTCAACGTATTTATACTGGAAGAATTTATCTTTTTTAAATCAGTATGTTGTAGTATTAATTCTTGAAATATAAATGCTTTCGAAAACATTAGGTCAATTAAATTATCCGCTATTTTTCGATACGTATTTTTGTCTATGACAAAAATGTTCTCACCCCTTATTCCATCAATAGGTTTGCAAAAGATATGTTCGATTTTTTGTTGATTAAAAACTTTTTCTAAAAAGGAAAAAAAGTCGTTTTTGGTTTCTATTTCAAATACATCACCATCATAGGTAAACTGGTGCTTGAAATTATGAAAAAAAATTTGTGGTGTAGGAATATTGCTTTTGGTTAAAGTCTCTTCAAATAATAATTTGTTTTCTACCCATGTGATTTGATCTTTCGCATGTGAATACGACCATTGAAGTAAACCCCTATTTTCTTTCAGGCTTAAATAATCAGTATATTTGGCGATGTTTTTTCGGTAAAGTAAATGAGAAATATAGTTTAAAGGGAGTTCTTTTTGGGCCATATATAGGGCGGTAAATTCTTTGATGATTTGAGACCAATTTTTTTTGTTTTTATCCCTTAAAAAAAATAACAACATTTGTTTTTTCCTTTTTGATAGCATAGTCTGCAGTTTTACTTTTCTTAATCGTTAAATTTATACGCTAATCCTTCTGTTTTATTGAAATCCCATTGCATTTCAAGTATCATATCTCATTGTTATGAATGTACTCATTAAACCAAAAAAAATATTAGGCTTACTGCTCATTATTATTTTATTCCTCGAAATTGCAAATATTGTTGGTTTGGTTTACTATTTCAATGATACCAATATTAAGTGGCTTTTTAATTTATTCAATATAAGAACAGAAGGAAACATTCCCGCTTATTATTCATCGGTTACTATTCTAATTGCTTCTTTCCTACTCGGTTTTATTTCATTTTTTCGAAAAACCAACGGTTTAAGCTATATCCTTTGGCTGGTTCTATCTATTATATTTTTTTATTTATCGATTGACGAAGCCGTTCAACTTCATGAAAGAGTAGGGGTTTTGTTTGAGAAGAGATTCAGCTTCACGGGTTATTTGTATTGGGCATGGGTTATTCCCTATGGTATAATGTTTATTCTTTTCTCGTTAGTTTATTTTTTCAAGTTTCTCCCGCATCTTCCAAAAAAATTCGTTCGGTTGTTTGTAGTCTCGGGCGCAATATATGTAATTGGCGCCATTGGAGTGGAAATGATCGGCGCCAAAAATTATAGCTCCAGTAACTTTTCCGAAGTTATAAATGCTATTTGTTACAGTATCGAAGAATTTCTTGAAATGTTGGGTATAGCCTTATTTATTTATAGTTTATTGCTATATATTAAAGAAGAAATTGTTATAATCCTAAATAAGACAGATTAATGCCTTAACAATACCTTTTTTTGTATATCAGCCGTACCAAATATCAAGTACTATCTCTCAAGCTGGGCATTGAACTTGTCCAAAAAAAATAACTTTACATGCCACGGACACTTAGAAAAACGATTTTTTGGCTTAAGGATCGGATTAAAGGATCTAAGGTTCGAAAGCACTACGAGGCCATAAAGAATATCAACGAAAATCATGGATCCGATTATTCCATTAGGGAAAGTGAAAAAAATCTGTCCGAAATCTTACGGCATTGCATAGATACCGTTCCCTATTACCGAAAACTTGGAATTACGGAGACCCTATTGGATAAATTTCCCGTGGTAAACAAAAACTTGATCAAGAAGAATTCCGGAATATTTCTCTCGGAAACTTACAAGAATAAAAAAACGTTTAAAGCCACCACGAGCGGTTCTACGGGAACCCCATTTACCGTTCTTCACAACGTAGATAAGAAGAGAAGGCATACGGCAGACGTGCATTTTTTCTGGGAATCGGTCGGGCACGCTTGGGGAACCAGATTTTTTTATCTGAAAATATGGAATGCCAAGAACAGCAAAAGTAAGCTGGCCCAAAAGATGCAGAATATCATACCCGTAGATGTATTTAAACTAGACGATGATAAAATTAAGGGGCTTCTAGATAGCATTAAAACGGATACTTCCCCAAAAAGTATTTTGGGTTATGCGTCTGCATTGGATCGCATCGTCAAATATCTGGAACAAAATCCGACCGATATGTCTAAAGCTAAGGTCGTCTCGATAATCGCGATGTCAGAATCTTTGGACGGACCTACCAAAAAAACTTTGGGCGCGTATTTTCACTGTCCGGTCGTATCGCGATATGCCAATCTCGAGAACGGGATGTTCGCGCAGCAGACCTCACGGTCTGGAAACGACTTTCTGGTCAATTTGGCCAGTTATCATATCGAGATTCTTGATATGCAAGAGAACGTGCCCGTTAGGGAAGGTGAAATGGGGCGAATAGTGGTGACCGATCTGTTCAACAGGGCAATGCCCATGGTGCGATATGATACCGGTGATCTTGGTATAATGGGGAAATCGGAAAATAATGGGAAAATCCATCAGGTGTTCAAGAAAATCGAAGGCCGGAAAATGGACGCCATCTATAACACCAAAGGCGAAGTTGTTTCCTCATTCACGATAACCAATAGTATGTGGAACTACCCGGAACTTGCCCAGTATCAATTTATCCAAATTTCCAAAAAAGAATACAAGTTTAAACTGAACGCCCTTGAAAGATTTCGAAGAGAGCGGGAACTTATTGAAGAATTCAAAGGTTATCTTGGGAATGATGCAAAGATACAAGTGACGTATGTCAACGAAGTACCTCTTTTATCCTCCGGAAAAAGGAAAAAGGTGCTGAATACAATGGAAGTAACGAAAAAAGAAAAATCCGAGTGATGCTTTTGAAAGTTTTTGGGAAAAAGATTATGAGCCCGACTTTTTGCCTGGCCCTACTACAGGTTGGTCGCATGAATCAGAATCACCACTCAAATAGGGGTCCGCAGCCTGTCTTTTCCTTACAAGCCGTGCGGGTGATCCGTATACTACCGAATAGCTGTCAACATTGTTCAACACTAGGGATCCGGCTCCGACAATACTATGCTCTCCGACAGTAATATTTTCAATAATATTGGCGCCTATCGATATAGCCGAAAACGAACCCAAAACAAGATTGCCCCCGGTACATACCCCAGAAGCGATACTGGAAAATTCTTCCATAACACTATCATGGCCAAGAGATGCATTCGTGTTCAGGATACAGAATTCGCCCATACTTGAATTTGCATTGATTATGGCACCGGGCATGACCACACTGCCCCTACCAATGGTTGCGTCCTTACCAATTAAGGCGCTAGGATGTATTACCGTAACGAAATCAAGAGTGGGGGCAATATCGATAATGCGATCCGCCATGCGTTTCCTCGTCCAGTTGTTCCCAATAGCAAGAATAACACCATGAAGGTCATATTTTGGTATCAACTCGGGAAGATCGCTCTCGCATCCCAAAATTTTAAATCCGTTCTGGACCGTTCCTTTTTTCTTAAACGAATCTACGAATCCTAAAATTGCATATTGACCTTGCCTCTCTATACAATCCAATAGCATCGAACCATGGCCGGACGCTCCTATAATCACAATATTTTTCAATTCTGGGGGAATTTAAAAATTAACTAAATAACAACAAGTGCTCGCTCAACAGCCAAGTCATGTGTTATCATAGAATGGTTTATCTACGCGGAAAACTCAGAAACACCAGATGTACAAGTCCAGCGGACTTCAAAAATACGGTAATTTAATAGCGGTTTTTAGTCTATCCGTTCTACTACTACTCCTTTTGAATAGTATCTATCCCATCCATTTTATCTATCGCGGTTTCGGTGGAACCTAAACTCTGTTGAGTTTTGTTGTTATCTTGGAGTACAAAGATAAAAAGGCTTACTAAAACTGCTAAAAAGAATAATAGTGATTTTTTTAAGTATCTCATTGCTTACGGATTTACCATGCGCAATTACCAAATTCTTGAAAAAACTCCTTAGTCCAAAAAAATAATATCTTGGCTTTATCCCATTATACCCGAATAGGAATATTTTTGGAATTCGTTCAAAGTAAATTTAAAAGTCGGACACGTCGATAAAGAAATTACGTAGCAAGTACTGGGAAACAACTGCGGTATAGATGAACTAAATCCATAACCATTTACCATAAAAAAATTCTGGATTAGAGCCTCAACACCAAACCTAAAAGAGGAATTTTCGACCATATATAGTAGATGGAACTTACCGTGGATGCCCCTCGATAGCTCTCAATAGTTTATATATAATCAAATGGCTAAAAAATCACTTTCTGCTACCACCCTATCACCACTCAAGTAAGGGTCGCCGATAATTCTTCTTCGTATAAACCGTGCCGGGGAGCCATACACGATTGAACGGCTTGCAACGTTTTTAACCACTAACGAACCTGCGCCTATGATACTGTGCTCTCCAATAGTTACTTTTTCGATGATATTCGCTCCAAGGGATATGGCCGAGAACCGTCCCAAAAAGAGGTCACCACCAGTACATACTCCAGACGAGATACTCGAAAAGTCACTCATCACACCATCATGTCCGAGCGATGAATTCGTATTGAGAATACAAAAAGCACCTATAGTTGCGTTTGCGTTCACGATTGAGCCGGGCAAAATGGCACTTCCTTTGCCGATTTTCACTCCTTTGCCCACAATGGCACTGGGATGGATAGTACTTATAAAATTAAGGTCAGGGACGATGTGCTTAATTTTCTCGGCCATATTCTTCCGAGTCCAGTTATTCCCTAGGGCCAAAATGACGCCTTGAATATTGAACTTGTCCATGAGTTGGGGGAGAGCCAATTCATTACCTAAAACTTCGTATCCGTTAATTTTGTGTCCCTTTTCCTTAAAGGAGTCCACGAAACCCACGACGTTATAACAACCTTCCTTTTCTATGCAGTCCAGTAACATTCCACCATGTCCCGAAGCGCCAACAATTACGACATTTTCCATTCAATACTTTCTTACACCTTTTACAGCAAGTTACATTACAAACCAATAATTAATTATCGATATTACGATTAAAAATGATTCATTCTTACATAACAAACACGCTCTACTTCGATTGGCTTTAAATTGATTGGCATTGATACTATTTACGATAAATCAACAGGTTCCAGATGTCCCACTTTTCCTATAAACGCATAAGACTTTGTTAAAACAAGGCATGAAGGAACCTTCTAATGGAGCTAGCAAAATTCTGGGGGATAAGTAGACATAGATACCAATTTTCTACATAAAGGCTTAAAAAAAGCCCCTTACGAAAAATCGCATGGGGCTTTTTGTTTTATAAGCATCATTGAAAACAATGCTTTATGCCTCTCCCGTAGGCCCGAAATTTATTGGAATCGGCGGTTGCTCATAATCCTTTATAGTGCCATGTGCTTTTTCAAACCGATGTACATTATCATTCAATGCCTTTAGAAATTTCTTGGCATGTTGCGGGGTAAGCACTATTCGGCTCTTTACCTTTGCCTTTGGCGCCCCAGGCATCATACTGATAAAATCGACCACAAACTCGGATACGGAGTGGTTGATAATCGCCAGATTGGAATAAATTCCCTCTGCCGTTTTCTCATCCAGTTCTATATTGATCTGTTTTTGCTTGTCTTCTTTTTCGGCCATACTATAGCGTTAAATCTTGAATGGTAATTGGAGCGAAGCTCGACAATCTGTTTAACTTTCGGCTTAGTTGAAATAATCTTCTCAACTCCCTAGAATGTAGAAACAGATTGCCGAGCTTCGCTCGCAATTACGAATGGGTTTAAAACTTCATTGCCTCTTTGCGGGCCATAATCTCATCGTATTCCTGTTTAGAGCCTACAATGATGTTATCATAGTCGCGCATACCGGTACCTGCAGGAATCTTGTGCCCGACGATTACGTTTTCCTTCAAACCTTCCAAGGTATCAATCTTACCGCTTACCGCAGCTTCGTTCAATACTTTTGTCGTCTCTTGGAACGATGCTGCCGAAATAAACGATTTCGTCTGTAACGAAGCACGTGTGATTCCTTGAAGAATCGGTGTGGCCGTAGCGGCAATGGCATCCTTGGCTTCCACTGCGTTCTTGTCGGAACGCTTCAAAATAGAATTCTCGTCCCGAAGCTCTCTGGCCGTAATAATCTGACCTTCTTTTAAATTCTCCGACTCGCCTTTATCAACAACTACTTTCTTACCGTAGATTTCGTCGTTTTCGGTAATGAAATCGTCTTTATGCACCAATTGGTTCTCCAAGAAAATGGTATCGCCCGGATCTTGAATCCGTACTTTACGCATCATCTGGCGTACGACCACCTCAAAGTGCTTGTCATTGATTTTCACACCCTGTA
>CAWHTW010000002.1:0-509866 GCA_963832345.1 uncultured Flavobacteriaceae bacterium
TTTTTTGAACTTTAGAGTGGTGTTTGTAAATCAGCTGTGGCGTATCTCGGCATGAACCTTCCCGATAAAAATCGGGGTTGGCAAACTTGCAGGATATTCCTAGTGTACACTGACTAAGCCATAGCATATATTCGGTTTTGTGTGTTCGTCATTTTATTTCTTTTATCCATTCCGTCGATTCGCCTTGTTTTATAATACATCTGTTAATTGAGCCATCACTATTACTAACAAATTCTATTGTAGCTTGTGGTTTTACGATATCAACTACAAAAGTAGAGTTGTTCAAAGCTGTCAATTTAGAACTCCATTTACCTTTCTCAGAAAGAATAAGTTGTCCTTTCTTCAGGTTAACATTAACTTCTCTGTTTTCTAAAATATAATTTCCTATATATTCACTTAAATCCAAATCATCAAGGTTTGATTCTGGTGAGACTACTAACTTTTCAAATCCTGCCCAATTATATACTAATACCACGCTTCTTATGATTTCTTCTATGATTTCTGTGTTAGTACTATTGACCATAATAACAACACCATTTCCGTTCACTGCACTGAAGTAGAACTTACCTCTAAAACCTCTATTTGAACCTGAATGCTGCAAATATAATTCTCCGTTTTCATCCTCTGTAAATAAGCCTAATGCCGAGTTGCTGATTTTTGATGGTTCTACTAGTTCTGCGGTAGATCGTCGGGAAAGGATTTTCCCTGTGTCAGTTTTTAAGCTTAGTTGAACATCAATAATTAGTTTTGCCAAATCTGTAGGTGTCGTCCATAATCCTGCTGCTGCAGATTCGGGATAGATATTGTAATTATTCTTTATAGGCTTACCATTTGCTGAATGACCATATGCTAAATCCTTGGGATATTTACCAAACTCTATTGAGTAAAAAGAATTATTCATTCCTAATGGTGTAAAAATGTTTGTATCCGAAAAATTCTCATAAGACAAATTTGAATTGTCCATTATTATAAGCTGAGAAATGGTTACTCCTCCGCCAGAATATTTAAATTCTTTATTTGGTGGCAGAATTTGCTCTACTTTGTCCGAGTTTGCAGGTTTACTTCCCTCTAAAGTTTGAACTATGGTTGGAAGATTTTTCGAAATTTCATATCCATCAAATCCGTGTATGGATAGACCAGCTGTATGGCTTAACAATTGACGAATGGTAATCGGGTTGATGTCAAAATTTTTATTATAAGGAAATCTCCAAGAGGTCAAATAATTGTTGATATCTTCATCTAAGCTTACTTTTTTCGAATCCATCAACTTCATCATAGCGACCGCATTTAGAAATTTGCTCATCGACGCAGCTTGGAAAACAGTTTGTTCGGTCACGTTTAGACTTTCCTTACCGCCAGTTGAACCGTACCCTTTGGCCCATTCAACTTCATGGTCATGTATTACTGCAATGCTAAGTCCCGGAACATTGTATTTTTGCATTTGCTTTTCAATATTCCAAAGTGATTCGCCTTTATTCGAAACCAAAGGGCTGAGACTATTTTCAACACTTTCTATGCGTTTTTGAATCGTATTAGAATCAAGAATCTTGCTCGTTTGTGAAAAGCTAACAACTCCAATGTTGCAAGTTAAAATTAAAGTGAGTAGTACTTTTTTTAATCCCATCAAAAAAGTTTTGTCATTTACAACAAAGATTGTTCCATAATAACTCACAGCACATTTGTTCAATTATCTATTAAGATATGAAAACTGAATAAAGTAAGACGAGTATAATGGTGTCGGAGATAGAAAGAATATTTGATATTACCGTTTCTTATATCACAATCCCTAGGATTGAAGATTGATATATAAAATGACCGATCCTACTCTAATATTCCCATATAAATTAATCGTTTATTTGAACTATCTTATAGTACCCTTTTTAATTTTTCCATTCACTGTCCGAAGATTCGACAAGTTCAACAAATTCAATTTCGGGTTTTCCATTCAGGCCAATTTCGTCCCTTTGTCTTTGAAATTCCAAAAAAGAAGGAACGTTTAGCAGTTCCTTTTGGATTTGTTCATTTTTATACAAAGAGTGGTGCACAAAAGTCAATCCGTCCTGTTTAGTAAAGACATTATATTGAAATTCGGAAGTGTCCAGCTTTTGAAAATCCTTAATAAATCTCTCAATATTGACTTTGTTTCGGTCAACAAATTCCTTTTCGATCTTGTAGGTTACAATTACTGATATCATTTAATTTATCTTTTATACTTAATTTGTTTTTTGCGATTAATGCACCCTAATGTGTGTCGGCTACTGGTTACTGGACAATCATTTATCTATACTTTTTGCCCAACGGACATTCCGGGATTACACTACCCTGGATTTGTATCCTTTATTTGAACTTTAGAGAACTGGACTAGGGCTCTTCATAGGATACATTGCTGGTATTAGTTTTATCTATTCCGTTATATACATTCGGGTTATGTTTCTCCAAATAAAATTCAGGATTATGTATTTCCGTAAATCCAAACTTTTTATAAAGCCATTCAGCTGTATCAGTTAATAAAATCCAGCGTCTTAATCCTTGAAGATTAGGGTGTTCCATTATTTCATTTATCAGCCATTTACTTAATCCCTTTCCTCTATATTCCTTTAGAACATAAACATCTCCTAAATATGCAATAGTCGAATAGTCTGAAATTATTCTAGCAAAGCCAATTTGCTTGTTTTCGTAATAAAGCCCAAAATTCAAAGAGTTTTCAATTGATGTTTTCAAAGTATTGATTGGAATTCCGCTGGCCCAATCAGTTTCGTTTGCAAGGAATTTGTGAATGCTCAAAATATCTAATTTATCCTTATCAGTTGAAATGGTATAATCATTTCTATGCGCTTCTCTAACTTTCACTTCAGTTTCTTAATTAATGTCCACTACTGGATATAAGGATTTGCGCCTGTATCCATATGGTTAAGGTTTAAATTTAATACTTTTTTGTGTTAAATTGATTTATTCCAACCATTGTAGAAGTGCTTGATTTTATGCCAATATTGGAGGTTAAAAGGCATCATTTATTTGAACTTTTTCAATGAGGTCCATTGTTTGATAAGTTTTTAATATTTTCAATAAAATAGGTAAGAGTATTATATTGTTTTCTAGTTATTTTAACAATAATAAGAGATGATAAAATGGTAAGAAACCCTAGTAAGATAGCGATATACATTACTTCCAGTTCACTTCCATTTCTGTAAACTCCATAAGAACCCCACATTACTGAAATTCCCAAAAATATTATAGTTGGAATACAGGCCTTAAAAAATTCATATTCGTTTTTTAGTGATTCGTACCGCTTTATAAAAATCTCGTTACCACTTTCGGCTACGATAATAAAACTTTCAATTTCGCCATTAGGATTCTTGGGATTGGAAAATGAAGTATTGCTAAAAAACATAGCCAAAGCACCTAAAGTATAAGAAAATACTAAGGTTGGAATAGCAACGACGATTCCCCATGTGTGACTACTGGACAGCTCCTCAATGAAAGGAAATATGTTGTAAAAGCCACAGATGAACAAGAAAATAGCGACTAGCCAAATTGTTCCAATTGCAAGTTTTGAAGAAAATACATCTAGGTTAAATTTTTCCATTTATCCTTGATTTGAAGTTTATATAGCATCAATATACCAATTCTCTAGAAAAAAAAATTAGTGATGATGGTGATGATGCCGAAAAAAATCTTTTAACCCCAAATGAATAGTTTGTGACCTATCAATCATTTCCCGATTAATTGGGAAGACTGAACTGTGCTAAATCTATGGTTAATTTAAACGATGGCCGTCTTCTAAGGACATTTGGATTTGCAGGTAATGAAGAATCCGAAATGAATATCAATGCAATTTCTATGGATAATGGTGTTGCAAGCTATGATTCGGTGTTTAGTATTACCCAAGCAAATACTCCTTATAAAATCTTTCGATATAATTGGGACAGTCTGTTGAATATCCCTGTATATAAGCCGAAACCTATATACAATTCAACCCAAATTCCTTTCGTGAACGCTTATTTCTTAAACGATTCAATTGTATTCGGGAGATTTTTAACTTCAAAATTTGACAATAATACCTGTGGTATTTTGAATCTATACACAAACAAATTAATATCAGGTATTGAAGTTCCCGGAAATGAAAACTATGAACACCAAAGTGAAAAAGATTCTCTATACTTCAAATATTTGAATATCAGAATGAATAATAGAATGGCTTATAGACCAGGCAGCTTCTATGAATTCGCTTGTTTTTCCGGTAAAGGAGCGGTAATTCAAATAATAAATGTTGACAAGAATTATCATTTAAAGAAAAAATATCAAAAAGTATACTATCTGCCTACCTTCAATCTTACTGTAAAATCATCAGGAAGAAAAAAAATCGTTGCCGGTAAGGATAGTAAAAAAGGCTTTCCCTCTATTGGGGTCAGTAGCACAAATATATTCGCCCTATACTCCGGGCCCTTATTAAACGATAGTGAAGAGAATTTCGACATGTCGGATATCGTCTTGGTTTATGATTGGGACGGGAATCCTGTTGATCAAATTAAATTGGACAGAAAAGTGGTTTCAATAGCTGTCAATAAAAAAAAGCCCTCCTATTTATATGGTATGACAGACTCCCGCCAGTTGATAAAATATGTATATGCCCAAAACTAAATCGGTAGTAATTTGTTGACCAAAAATTATCAAGAAATGAAAAATGTATGTAAAATACCATTGTGGCCAATATTGCTTTTTATCGGATTGATCACATGTAAAAAAAAAGATCAAGGCAAGAACATCGAAACGAGGAATTTCCAATACAATTTGGATGATAAGAACACTCCAAACGATAGTGTTAAGATAGAGTTCATTTCAAATACTACCATCGATATAGGTTACGTTAAGGTGGGAGACACGATTAAAAGGGTTTTTAAATATAAGAATATAGGAGATTCCCCTTTTTTAATCCATAGCGCAGAAGCCACTTGCGGCTGTACGGTAGCCTATTTTAATAATCAACCCTTACCTAAGGGAAAAATCGATTCCATAACTGGCGTCTTTGTGAGTGATGAGCACATGCTAGGTTTTATAAACAAAGTAATTACCGTTAGAAGCAATTCCCCCTTATCCCCATTTTTATTCACATTATATGGCAGGGTGGATTGAACCTTAGGTTCTTTAGAGTGTCTATAAAAATTTTGGCATTTAAGATTTATTTGGCAAGAGGGCTATTCGACATAATAATTCAATTTTAATTCCAATGCGTAAAAAATTGTTTGTTCTAAGATTGGCATTTCTTTCGCTCCTATTCATTAATTGTGTGGACTTAAATAAAAATTCATATCCGAAAGATGTACTTTACTCTATTGAAAAGGCGGGGGGAAACAAAAAAGAACTGATTAAAGTACTAGATTATTATAAAAGGTTACCACAAGACAGTTTAAAGTATAGGGCAGTCTGCTTTCTTATATCGAATATGAAAGGGCACTATTCCTTACGAAGGATAGACTCCTCTCCGTATTTAATAAAAGAATCCTTTAAAAAGATTGACTCGCTTACCAAAACAATTTTCTTTCAAAGCAAAGATACCTCATTGTTCCGCTTTGCCGATTATCTTCACAACCTTCTTGACACTAAAGATTTCGTTCCTACAAAGGGGTTCGTTGATTCCCTTATAAAAAGAACCTACCTTGATACCATCGGCGTGAAATCCGACAGAAAAAATGTTGAATACTTCGAGCACTTCGTGGATAGTATTGGCAAAGTTTTGATATCCAAGGTGCATACGAATAATCAAACGAACGGGGTTTATCCCGATTTGCAGAATATCTCCAGCAATTGGTTAATCGACCATATAGATAATGCGTTTTCCAGCTGGCAAAAGTCCCCTTTTGCAAGGGGTTTGAGCTTTAACGAGTTTGCCAACACCTTGTTAACGTATCGGAGCATGAATGAGTCCGTGGACGCAAATTCGAGCTTTATTCATGATGGTTTTTATAGTATAGTCCATTCTAAGGATGTTATAAACATTGCCAACTCAGTTAGGCGCTTAAACTTTGCCACCTATTGCCTGGATATTTTTGAGGACAATGGCCACAAACTTGGAAATTTAGGGTTTTACGATATTTTACAGTTTTATAAATTCGATTGCGACCGACATGCCCAATGGACGGTCAGAGTGTTAAACGCATGTGGAGTTCCAGCTTATCTGGACTATACTACGGGTTTTTTTAACAGGGACAAACAACATTACGGGGTATCGGTACGGGATACTTCTGGGACATATTACCATTATACAGCAAAATGGCAACAGTTAGGTGATCATAGGCATCATAATGAGTTTTCCAAAGTCTATAGAAACATGTATGTAAGTCAAAGGTGCCCGAGGACACTAGCGAGAATTAATGAATATGTACCGAAAACATTCAAAAACTCATATATGAAGGATGTAACCGAGGAATATCACGAGGTTACCAACTTGTCAATTCCTTACAAGGAAAAGAAGGATAGTACAAATCGAAATATAGGCTATTTGGCGATATTCAGTCCGAGAGGTTGGAAACCAGTTGGGTGGGGAGAGATTGATTACGACAGTAAGACAATAGAATTTGAAAAGGTGCCTGTAAATGCGACCTATGTTGTTGGCATCTACGATTCCAAAGTTTTTACCCCAATCTGCGATCCATTCCATATCGATTTCAACAGCAAGATTACGAAGATAGCCCCTAACGACAAACTGACAACCTTAAGACTTACTCGTAAATTCCCTTTAAAACACCATTTAGTCGAATTCATGAAAAATATGAGTGGGGCAAAAATACAAGGGGCCAACAGCAAGGACTTTGCGGATGCGACGGACCTCCATACTATTGACTCGTTAGATATGATGGACTTTTCCGTGAAGGCCCTACCTATTGAGACGAATAAGAAATATAGGTATTTGAGGTGTATTAGTAATGGCAAACCTCTTAATATTGCCATTTTTGAAGTGTTTTCTTCCGTAAGTCAACACGGAAATTTAGTGAGAGGTTCACAACCTTCTATCCTGTCCGAGAAAAATTTAAGGAATCGTAATTCTGGTTTCTATACTAAATTGAATGGTAACCTTCTCCCATCAAGCCAAGATGTAGAAAGGGCCTTGGATGGCAACCTTGAAACATACGTTACAACCTTTTCTATAGGTATCGATTTTGGAAGCCCTCAGCGTATTTCGCAAGTACGGTTCGCCCCAAGAAACGCCAATAATGGGATAGTGATCGGGGATAATTACGAGCTTTTGTTTTATGATAACGTATGGAAAAGTATGGGTTCCAAAATAGCGGAATATAACTTTTTAAAATTTGAAAGCGTACCCGAGAATACCATATACTGGTTAAAAAACAAAGATCACGGTAAGGAGGAATTATCCTTCTTTTATAGAGAGGGCAAACAAATATTCGCAAATGAACGGCAGTTCAACGGGCTTCGGGGTTTGTGATTTTTTTTGATTTTTACAAGAACGATTTGAAGATATGGATAGGTGGATAAGTTCAAATTTTGGTATAACTTCCTTTCTCAATAGTTGGAACGGCTATGCCCCTCAAAACCTAAATATGGTTTATAAAATGAGATCGAAATGACAATTAAAATAGATTTCACCAAAATTAGAATCTTAAGCTTGGAACATAGGATTAATTTATTGATAGTATTATTGTTAATATCCCTATATGTTTTTTTGCCAACAATTGACTTTTTACCTTTTCGACGCTCCCCGGTGACAGGAAAATTTATTGTATTCTTGCTGGCTACCCTAATAATAGTTTGTTTCTTTTTGGTCAATCTAAAAATATCCGATAAACCTTTTTCAATAGACCGGCTAGATATTTCGATTCTATTGCTCATAGTTTATATAATACTCAATAAATATTTTTTTCAACCTATTTACGGTTTTTCGATAAGGTTCTACGAATTGCTTGGGCTGTTGGCTCTTTATTTTGTAATTAAATCGCTTAGACCTAAATATCATGTGTGGTTACTTATTTCAGCCATTATTGGTGCTGATATCCAAATCATTGTTGGATGGTTACAAATGTACGGGTTTGTAGAGCCGAACAGTTCGGTGTTAAAGGTAACAGGTGGTTTTTTTAACAGTGGTCCCTACAGCGGATACTTGGTGGCCGTTCTCCCAATTTCCTTTATTTTCTTAAAGGTTTATAAGTCCTTAGGTATTAGCAACGCCTTAATAGGAGGTGGAAAAAAAAGTATCAACGCACAAGAAACTATCGTTCACTTTTTTGTTGTCTTAAACATTATAGGCTGCGCCACAATAATTCCTGCATTAAAATCGAGAGCCGCCTTTATTACTATCTTCTTTACCTCCTTTTATATATATCGCAAAGAGATATGGCGGTTTTTTAAAAAAAACACAAGAAAAAAGACTTTTAAGCTTTTATTGGTTATGGGGGCAATAAGCTGCGTGACAGCCTCCACAATTCTATTGTATAATTTTAAAAAAAGCTCCTCTGAAGGGAGGTTGTTAATATTAAAAATTGCGGTGGAAATGTTAACAGAAAGGCCTATTCTGGGTTTTGGCCATGATAGGTTCCGTAGCAGTTATATGCTTTATCAATCGGAATACTTTGAAAAACACACCGATAAAACAATGGCGTTAAGGGCAGGGAATACAGCCTACGCTTTGAACGCGCCACTTCAGTTCTCGGTAGAAAATGGCTTGTTGGGGTTCACTGTATTGTTGGTAGTGCTATATCTCTTGATCGATAAAAGTAGGAACTTAGCGGGAAATAGTCAATTAAATGAGATAGCAATAACCGGAATTTTATCGGTAGTGATCTTCTCACTGTTCTCGTATCCATCTGAAATTCTGC
The DNA here is from genome assembly GCA_963832345.1 of uncultured Flavobacteriaceae bacterium. Classification (GTDB taxonomy): domain Bacteria; phylum Bacteroidota; class Bacteroidia; order Flavobacteriales; family Flavobacteriaceae; genus Pricia. Next base: position 8,832 of record CAWHTW010000002.1, read on the forward strand.
CGATCAAATTGATGCTTGTTCTTTTCGTTGCAATTATATTTACACAACAGGTCTATTCTATTAATAAATGCCTTGAAGCAAAAAACAAATCAAAACCAAGGTCAGTCTATATACTACTGATTAGTTTAACCACTTGTTCCTTAATATTTTACAAAACATTGGAGCTGGCAGAAGGCTATCGCGAATGGAATAATTCCCACGAAAATTATTTGAATAAAGACTATAAGCGGGCAATTAAGGGTTATAGGTTAATATACCCGTTGTTCGATACTGATGGGACGTTCCTTGCCGATTACGGTATAGCATTATATAGTTCAAAAGACGTAAATGCTGCTATTGGTATTTTGAGCAATGCCAAAAAATATTCTAATAATTCTGTAATAGAGACTGTGTTGGGGAATTGTTATAGCGAAATAGAAGATTACAAAAATGCTGAAATATGTTATAGACGTTCCATTAATATGGTTCCGGGAAGTTTTTCAAGCCATTACTTATTGCTTAAAATGTATTTGGACATCAATCAAATGGAAAAGGCCTTGACCGTTGCTAAAAGCATATTAAAGCGAAGGGTAAAAGTGCCTTCGGAGTCAACGTTTGGAATTATAAATAGAGCAAAAAATATTCTAAATAGTCAAGGTGTAAATTATGTTGATTGATTATATCTTGGGCATTGTTAATGGGTTCGGTCAATAGACAAGATACAATCAACTGAAAGGGGAATTATCGTAACCGCTACTATGAAGGTTAATAGTTTGAATTTGAAATGAAATACGAATAGCTTTTATTTCTTGAACTCAGAAAGTAAAGGTCTCGTTTTGGTTTATTTTTGGCGAAATTAATTTGAGATTTCCTCTACATGAGATTTTTCATAAACACAGCTCTTCCAATTGAAAGAACCATACTAAAAAAGATTTTGTAATTGTGAGCAATATTCTTACCAAAGCCCCTTTCGAAAAAGTCGAAATAAAAATGCTAAAAAAGTTTTTCATTCTATTGGTGTTGTCTACTTCGAGCACTGTTTCCTCACAAGTGAGGTGGTCGCCCGAAAAAATATATCTGCAGCTTACCTCCAAAGTGTACGCCACCGACCAAGTGATCTGGTTCAAGGCCATCGTGACCGAAGCCGTTTCCCATCGGGCCACCGAAATTAGCGGGGTACTCCATGTGGAATTGATTGGTCCTGACGGGAAAATCATATCCCACAAGTTGGTCAAGTTGGCCCAAGGAATCGGGAAGGGATTCTTCAAACTCGACAAGAACTCTCGCGAAGGCCGCTATCTAGTTAAGGCCTATAGTCAATGGAACAGGAACTTTGGCGATAATTTTACCTATAAGCGCTATGTGGACATTGTAGCCCCTGTATTCGCGAACAACTCGAGTTTAATGGATTCCTTAAAACTGAGGGAGGTAGGGGCCGGGCGTTTTCTTTTGAGCGGTACAATCGGACCGATTGCCATCGAAAAGACCGGGAACAAGCAGGTACAAGTCATAATCGACATGGCTAGGGGGAGCGACACCCTATATGTAAAAAGAAATCACGGTGGAACCTATACCTTCGCATACGAGGTTCCAGAAGACCTTAGCTGGGCGACCATAAGGTGCGCGGGCCTGTCCGAAACCGTTATTCTTGATCAAAACGATATCGACCTGCAATTTTTTCCTGAAAGCGGTGCTTTGGTCCAGGGATTTAGGAACAAGGTTTGCTTTAAGGCTACAGGTATAGACGGTAATGGAATAAGTGTCCAAGGAGCCGTTTTCGACGACAGGGGTAAACACATTAACGATTTTGTGTCAAACCGTTTGGGCATGGGCCATTTTGCAATGTATGCAGATAGTTCCCGTACCTACCATGCCGAAATCCGTTCGAAGGACGGATTAAATACCATAGTTACGTTCCCTTTGCCCAAACCAGCCTCCAAGGGAAGCATACTCTCCGTTAATCGGACCGGGAAAAAAATTTGGGCTAAAGTTTATTCAAACGCCCTATCCGGCCACATATCCATCAAAGTCTCTTGCCGGGGGCAAGACCTTTTTATGATAGAGGGGCCTCTGCGCGACGGCTATCTGGCCAAGAGCCTTTTTTCGGAAGCATTGCCGGAGGGCATCCTCGTATTTACACTAAGGGATAGTCACAAAAGGCCTGTTGCGGAAAGGCTGTTCTTCCTCGAAAGGCCCGAAGAGCGATTGAATGTGCACTTGTCAACGGACGCGGAATCGTATGGGCGGCGTGAACCTACCCGATTGGATATCCATATCACGGGTCAGGATTCTGTTCAGGAGCCGGTAGAACTGTCCGTTTTGGCCATCAATTCAATACAAGAGGGACACCCCTTCGGGAACATTAGGTCATATTTTCTTTTAGGTTCTGAACTGAAGGGAACTATTGAGGATCCGGATTACTACTTCGATCCCCAAAATACGGAACGTGCCGATCATCTCGACGACCTACTACTCTCTCAGGGCTGGCGTAGTTACAAGTATCCGGCAAAACGGGTCGGGAATATGCTTTATTGGCCACAGTCCCGTCTCGAGGCCAGGGGTTCGGTGCATCTATCCGGAAACGGAAAGCTCCCGAACGAAGGTGTAGATCTTACATTGTCAGCCTTTTCGAAGGCTCCGCTCCTTTACTCGGAAACTACCGATAGTCTGGGCAACTTCAGGTTCTTAATGGAGGACAGCTATGGCCCCCCCATGCGGATTCTCCTTAGTGCAGATAAGGGAAAGAAGGGGGGCAAAGATTATACGATTAATTTGAATGTCCCAAAGCCTCCGAAGGTAGCCTATGACCATAAACGCGTCTTTCGTCAAATTGATACCTTGATCAGGAGGGTGGTCGAGGCGGGAAAGGAACGTGTCCGAACGGAGGCCGTATTGGATTCGCTCAATGGGGTTACCCAATTGGACGAGGTGACCGTCACCGATTACATCCTAACCCCAGAACGTAAAAAATTCTATAACAAGTACGGGGACCCCGATGCCATCTTCTATGGAGACGATATACGGGCAAAAGAAAAAAAATGGTCCTACGGGCTATTCAGCATTCTACTCTTTAATTATGGCAATCAGGTGTATATCGAAAAATTCGAGGACGGGTTTATGCTAGCCCATGTACGGGCGGGAAGCCATGGGTCTGTCACCTACGACGTTAAATCTAGCCGGGTAATATCAGGAAATCCCAAAAAAGAGGGAACCTTATTGGTGGTGGACGGGAAACCGCTCCAGAAATACCAGTTCGGGCAAGTGGCACATATGCTTCCCGATATTATAGAACGGGTGGAAATCATCCAGTATGCCAAATCCTTTAGGGAACTTTACATGAACGTTTTTCGAGATGTAAGCCCTCTAAAAGCACCGTCTAGAGGACATATCATTTCAGTAACCACCAAAAACGGTGTAGGCCTAAATGGTTCGACACTACCACCCCCGGGCACCCTGGACACTTTACTTGAGGTCTTTTCCCCGGTAAAGGAATTCTATGCCCCGAAATATGACAGACCGATTCCACCCGAAGAACAAAAACCCGATCTTAGGGCACTTATCCATTGGTGTCCCCATTTGGACACCGACAGATCCGGAAGCGCGTCGGTACGTTTTTTCAATGGTGATGTCCCAGGCAAGTATTCTATTGTGGTAGAGGCCATTTCAAGGGACGGGCGCGTCGGTTACGGGAAGAGGTATTATGTTGTATCAGACAAGTGATTTCAAACAGCTAACATAAATTTCTAGCACCATATGCAAAAGACCATAGTTGGCGGCTCAAAATTTTGGACAAAGCTTACCATAGAAACAGCTAACGCGCCGATTGCCAGCTATCGTTAACTACCAACCGGGTTCGATACCCTGATCGAGAGTGGGAAAAGCCTCAAGTGTTCCCTTTAATGATCTTAACTCAGAAAAATTATCAAAAAAATTAGAAAGTTCAAACTACTTCAGAGAAGTATAGATAAAATTTATAATAATAATAAGAAACTTAAAGCCTTTGCATAACAAAGCCAACTCATATAGTCTTATGAAAACCAAAAAGCTTTTTATTAAGATACTTACCGGACTATTTTGGTCGGCACTCATTATAGCATTTACTAGATACTTTTTTGTTGATGTGTTTTACATTCCAAGTTCTTCTATGACCAATACATTGGTTAAAGGTGATTACGTTGTCGTCAACAAGTTACTATACGGTTCTCCGCTATCTGATATCTTAAAGGTAATGGGATTTACGCAAAATCCGGATAGAAACGACATTTTGGTGTTTACCAATTCCGAAAGCTCATCTCAGTACATAAAAAGGTGCATGGGTCTTCCTGGGGAGGAAATAAAAATACGCGGATCAAATGTTTATATCAACGGACAACTTTTACCCCGCCCTGAAAGCTCACGCCGATATGTAAAGTTGTGGCACAACAATTATACTGAAATGGAGAAGATTGTGGATAATAAGAATATTCTTCAAAAATATTCGAATTACATAGTTGTCAATCTAGCCAAAAATGAAGAACGAACACTGTCTACTAGTATTTTTGTTGATTCCTTAACGGTGTTCAGTGAGGGCAATGTGATAAAAAACTCTATGTCCAGTTTTTCATACTTTTCAAACAATTACCTTCTTTTCCTTATACCACAAAAGAGACTAAAAATTGAACTTGATTCAATAAACAAAAAATTATATGGTGATCTTATCGAATCCTATGAAGACTTCTCTATTGATAAAAACGAAGATAAACATTTCAAAGGCAATCCATCGATTGAGGCCTACGCCTTTAAAAATGACTACTATTTTATGATGGGGGACAATAGAAACCAGTCGCAGGACTCAAGATTGTATGGTCCTATTCCCAAAAAAAATATTGTCGGAGAGGTATTGTTTAAATACCGCAAAAATTAGGGCAGTAAATTTAATTTGCCCGAGTTTCCAAAAAAAGTAGGTGTAAGATGAGTGTCCCGCCCGAGGGGATTTCGCTCTATGGTCACCGTGGTTACACCAACTATAAAATCGAGGACATGCTCCTTATGGCCGAACGGGTCAAACTCATGACAAGCAGTAAAAAGAATATAAATGCAAGGACATCCCCGCAGTCTCCTTTATACAGGAACCTATGCGAAAGCGAATGGAAACATCCATAAACCATGCTAGCGAATAATATCATGTTGAGAAATAATTGAATACTTGTCATGTTTACTGAGGGAAAGTGGGTTTAAACCGGTAGATTGGCCTTCTGTTTAGCTTAATTTGTATTGTACAACATCATTCGCAATTAAAATCTATTAATGGGGTATTTAATCCCACTTTAAAATAGACTTCCCAATAATGGCAACACGTTTACTCTCAAGAGCCGTTTATATGTACTTTAAATAGAATTCTCTTTTTCGAAATTTTCAATGTAGTCGTATCAACGCCAACAGCCTTTTTAAATATATAACTTACTTTTAAACCTCTATTACTGAAGTCTATAATAACTTTAAAAAAATAACCAAAATAATGGAAGGCAAGAAACTGAAAAAACCCATTATTAAATTTAGTCAATGGGAATGGATAACAATAATTCTGTTAATCTTCTTCGCTTTATTCGGCCCCCTTCTCTTCAGTAAATTATCATTGTTCAATATATCATTTTTAAACACTGGTCAGATTGGGGACACAATAGGTGGCATTTCCTCGCCCTTCGTAAATCTACTTGCAGCGTTTTTGGTATATAAGTCATTTGTGGCACAGATACAGGCCAACCAAAATCAAAGAAATGACCATGAGGACCAAATAAAATTAATTAGACAGGAACAAACATTGAATACAGTTGTCCATCTAATTGAAAAAGTTGAAAACGATATTTATGTTAAGGAGGGAACAATTGAAGGGGGGTTCGTCAATTCACTTAGAGCATTATTAAAAGAATTTTATAAAGATAAAGAGTTTCCCTATTCTGGTAAACAGAATAATGCTACAACAAATCTAAACCTTAAATTTCAACGTGTCCTTTCATTAATTGAAAGCAACATTAGTAATCTACAACGCGTTTTCAACCTTATCAATCATTATTCTTCTACGTATGACTCCGAAGAAAATGTCTATGATCTTTCGAATTTTTACGTATCAAAATTATCTGAAATACTAGTAAAAACTCAATATTTACATTTAATAAACGAAAAGTGCTTTAATAGAATGTTCGCTGAAAAGGCTCTCTCAGAAGAAAATCAAAATGCTCTAACGATTTGCCAACTAGCCGCGGTTAAACTTTCCGCTAAATTAGAACGCTTTATAAATCAAGCTCGCGTAAAGCGGGTTCTTGAAGGAAGAAGTGCCAATAATGGAGAATTAGCTTAAATCTTCAATTCAATTGTATTTGCAAACAAACCCAGGTTAATATAAACTTCAACAAAAAATTAAACCTGCAGCTCTAGCCTACAGGCAACTGACGTTTAATTGAACTTTTTTAGTTCCGTAAAACATGAACTACCGGAACGACCAAAAATAACGACAAATGGAACTGGAACTATTTCTTTTCAACACTTATAGAGCTCGTACTGGAAATGGGGCCGTTTTGTGAAATTATCCTTTTAAATTTATCAAAAAGAGTCCAAAGCCAACCTTCTTATAGATTTTATAACTAATTTAACTACTCACTACTCACTACTCACTAATCACCAAGTGAAATGGGCCTTCCCATAATCAGTAAAAGAACTTATCCGGTCCCCGAGTTTTTGAAGGATCATGTAGTCGAGTTTTGGTCTTTGGACGCCAATCCCGATCTATCCAAAGGACCCCTAAGTTTCCGACTTTGCGCCCAGGCATATCCAAGTTTGGTACTTGTAAAAGGATTTTCTACATTGGAATTGGCCGGAGGTCACGGTTCGCACAAGTCCTTTAGCTCTAAGGCGGCATTAAGTCTATTGGGCGTTACGGTTTATCCTCATGCCCTGTATACTATCTTTGGTCTGGAGCCCGATGAAATTATGGAAAGCCAATATTCTATAGACAATCTGTTGGGAGCTAGCGGGAATGAGCTAAAGGATAGATTGGTGAACGGCACTTCCATTGATTGTCAGCTAGACATCATGAGTGTGTTTTTATACGAAAGAATTCGAAAATACGAAAGAGATGATCTGTTTTCGAAATCCACAAAATTTATCGGGGTATTCGATGACAAGGCCAATATTGAACAGATGGCCCTACAGTGCGGCCTTTCCCGAAGACAGTTCGAAAGGCGGTTCTTGAGATATACAGGATTTCCCCCTTACCTCTATTGGAGACTGCTGAAATTTCGTACTTCACTGAATAGAACCCACGGCTATCAAAATCTTACGGATTTGGCATATCAACTTGGTTATTGCGATCAGTCGCACTTCATACGGGAATTCAGGACTTTCTCAGGGGAAAGCCCCAAAGCTCTTTTAACAGGTAAACAAGTAGGAAGTACTTTGTTATTTTGATAGGGGGGTATGTCGCAATTATCCAATTTTCCGCTAATATCTTTAATTATCTTGCCCAACACAAACTAGAATCATGACGAAATTTATCGATATAACGGATAACGAAAAAATGCAATCTGTATTAGGGTCGTTAGACAAAGAAACCCCGGGCAAATGGGGGAAAATGAATGCCCAGAATATGATCGAACACCTATTGGAGTCGGTGGAACATTCAAGCGGAAAAAAAACATCCATAATGGTTGTAAGCGAAGAAACGGCAAAGATGCAAAAGCAGTATTGCGTACACAACGATTTTGAGATACCACAAGGGACGCAATCCATCCAACTTTCTGACACTACAAAATCCAGAAGGTTCGAAGATTTGGAGACCGCCATAGAATTTCTGAAAAAAGAAATCAAGGTTTTTCAGGATTTTCTCAGAATAGATGGGTCGACCGCCATACACCCCGCCTTTGGTCCTATGGATTTCGAGGATTGGCGGATATGGCATGGTAAACACTTTACACATCATTTTAAACAGTTTAATTTGCTGTGACATGGGATAGAAACAGGATATTCATATAAAATGAACGTTTTTGGAACTTGCCCAACATCCTTCTTGCTACATTTAAACCCACGTTTATCTGATCTTTATAAAATGGGCATTCGTTTAGTGCGAGGGCCGTTTAAATGTATACTGACAAGAGCGCTAAGTCAGGGGAAAATGCAGAAATTTTCTAGGTGCGAAAAGTTTCTGCTCTTGTGAACGGTACGGGGGTAAAGCGGGGCCGCCCGACTGTACTAGGGCATCGGGGTCTTCCGGCTTCCGTAGGATGATGGCTGTGTTTCCGAAAAATCTGGGCTAAATTATTTTCCCTTCCGTGAAAGTGGAAAGATATTCTTGAATTTTGCAATTCAAAAAGCACCACAACGTCTACCAATGCACTGTGGCCTACCTCGCAAATGATTTGAAACCTTTCTTCGCTCTCATGGACCTGTGCCGATGAGTGGTCTTTTAGGATTTAGAATGAAGTTTATTGATATGTTTATTTTGAATTTTGGGTTGAAGAATAAACAAATAGCTAAGCCGTTGAAATATTAACAGACCTTATTTTTATGCGCTATTTAAATTCTTGTCAGGCAATTATAGGCGTGATAGGTCCCTTGGTAGAATTTCCGGCACTTATATTGTTTGTTCGGGTAGCTTTTTGGTTGCGAAAAAATACTATAAAACCCAAATTATTATAATGAAAATATACATTCCGTACCGACGCATCAACAATGGAAAATCGAACGACTCGAAAATGGCAGACCTAATATTACCCAATGTTTAAAATAGAGTAAGCTTGAAATTTGATAGGATGAAAAAACACTATTCAATTATACTCGGTACAATTCATACCATCGTGTTCTACACTGGAGCCATTTCCGGTCAAAATTTCGTAACCGAACCAAAGGATATGATAATAGAACACTTTAATTCACCAAGCATGGAATATTCCATTAACAGAACATCGGAAGGTTTCGAAGTTCTGCATTTCAAAGATGGTGAAATAACCATAGAGTATTATTTTAATAAAGAAGGGATTTGTTTTGTTTACAGAATGCTATTCCCAGAAAAAGGTTTTGTGGAGGCCATCGAAGCACTTGTTTCTCAGTTCATAAAAGTGAAGTAGGGAATGTGACGGGAATATGATGGTCAACAGTACTTTATATGGTCATTGGATAAAACTGAAAATGGATTTAGTCTTTCAGTTTTTACAGAAGTCAATTTAAAAGGGCAACTATGAAAATTAGGAGAATCTAAGAACATTCCGGATTGCCTACAAAGGAACGGTACATAGCATCGATAAGATTTTGATTCCGCAGAAGGTGCTTACGTTCGTTGAGTGAGGTTTCAAACCGTTATCGGTTTACGGTTGTTCATCTATTGAAATAACTTTCCCCAAATCATAAAAGTAAAAGTTCTTTTCGTCGTTCATGGCTACGAAAAGTCCATTTGGGAAGGTAGAATTTAGGGGCACGGTGACTGCTTCGCACCCATCGGTTTCAAGGGTGGTCAGGTTGACGGCCTTGATAAAGGTATTATCCTTTCTTGAAAAAATATTGAATTCGCCTAGTTGTTGGTTCGAAACAATCAAATAGCCTTCTCCGTCTGGGTAGGCGGCCAAGGCTATGCCTTCGATATCGTCTATAAAATAATCTCCTCCAAAACAGGAGACTTCGGCGTTTCCCTTACCTGGTTCTGCGTGGTATTTTCTGATGCACACCCCCTCATCGGAATAGTAGACAAATCCGTTTTCATCGTCGACCGCAAGGGCCTCTATTTCTTTTTCACCACTGAATTTTCCGAATTTCCGTACCATTTCCAGTTTGACCGGCCGAGAGGTCTGCGCTTCTATTTTGTATTGGTACAGGTAGTTTTCAAGAGGTCCGGATTTTCGGCCTACAATGGCATACATTGCACCGTTCTTGGGTGATTTGTAAAGGGATATGCCCATGGGAAACTGATATTCTGGATCGGTCTCATCTTCAAAAACGGGAAATCCTCCGCCATCCAAAGGTTTCATGTCGGGTACGGAAAAGATGCGTACTTGCTTTCGCTCACGTTCGGTGAAGGCCAAAATATCGGTAGTAATGGAGTCGTTCAGACGAAAGCCGTATTCCACATCGACGTTGTTCGGTCTTTTGATGTTTCGGATGGTTTTTCCCTCGATGATCTTTCCATCCAAATCAAAGGCGTAAATGGCACCATTGGTTTCTTTATCGGTACCGAAAACGATGCTTTTGGAGGCGTCATCCGGGTTTATCCAAATGGCGGGGTCATCGGTGTCGTTCAAGGTGGTTTCGGTAATCACATCGGGTGCTATTGGCGCAAGCTTGCTGCGGTTGCAGGAACTGAAGAACAAGGCGGCGGACAGAAATAGTAAATATCGGTTCATGGGTGTGAATTTAGACAAAAACCGCCCAAGATTTTGGACGGTCTTTACGACGCGGTTTACTGGTCGGCCTTTATATTATTTTTTGAACAGATCATATTTTAGGCCAAGCGTCAAACGTTGGCCGTAAAACTCCATCTGCTGGGTACGTTCCTTGATGCCCTGAAAATAGCGAAGGGGCTGATTGGTAATGTTGTTCAGATCGGCATAGAGGCGCAACTGATCGGTAATGGTGAAGGAGGCGCTGAAATCCAGAAAAAACTGGGTGTCGTAGTATCTATCCTCAAAAGCGTTGCCCCCGATTTCGTCGATGTAGGAATCCGAGAAATTGGCCGATAGCCGCGCGGTAAACCTTTTATCCGCATAGCCCAAAGAGCCGTTGAACATATTAGGAGCCGTGTTTGGCAGGTCGATATCGGAGCGGACTTCGCCGTCTTCATTGGTAATCCCGTCCGCAGAAGAGGTTAGGTAGGTGTAGTTGAGATACAAGCTAAAATTTCTGGCGAAACCGGGAAGGAAATCCAACTGCCGCTGAAAGGCGACCTCGGCTCCGAAAATGGTGGCACTGTCCCCGTTCAATGGTTGGAACAGATCGTATCCGACCGCATCCGCCCCGAAGGAATTGTCCGTGACTTCGGAAATGCTAGTAAAGGTAAAATCGTCGATATCCTTATAGAACAATCCCCCGGAAATAAGTCCGACACTTTCAAAGTAATGTTCGGCCATCAGGTCGAAGTTCGTCGAGGTGGCGGGGTCCAGTTCCGGATTACCGATTACGATTTCCTCATCCTCGTTGACGACACTCACGAAGGAAACCAGATCCACGTAATTGGGCCGCGCCAGCGTATTTGTCCACGCAAAACGCAAAATGGTATTGTCGGCCACATCGTATTTTAGATGTACGCCAGGCAAAAGATTCGTGTAGTTGCTGTCGTCTTCCGTCAGACCGCTGGCATCGGGGTCAAAATCGCCCTCTTCGTCGAATACCACCAGATTGCCGTTCGAGGAAATGTTGGTGCTTTCCAACCGTAATCCGGCCAGTACCGCCAGTTTACCGGACACTTTTTGGTTGAACATCGCATAGCCGGCGAAAACATTTTCCTCCACCTCATAATTCTCGGCCAAAAACTCGTCCTGCACCAGTTCGCCGCCGGAGAGGTCCAACCTTCCCAACCATATCTCATCGGCATAGAGCCCTGCCCTGTATTGGCTTCCCGCCAAAAAATCCGCATCCGTAAAATCCTTGACCGGGACTTCCGCCAAGGTCGGAAAAGTATCCTCGAGATCTACTTCAAAAAATTCGTTATCACGAAACTTGCTTTTAAATCTGCCTCTAGCCCCGAATTTTATGGTTCCATCGCCTTTTCCGAAGAAATCGGCCGGCAGTTCGAAATTCACGAAGACATTCATATCCTCTTCTTCGGTATATTGGTTCTCATTTGTGATCCCGTCATATTCAAAGCTTTCCAAATCGTTGGCATCCGCAGGATTTTCAGCGGTAAACAAAGGATATCTCGGATTGGTAATGTCATTAATTATAGAGTATTCCGATGCAAAAACGGCATAGCGTTCGTTCAATCGTTCTTCGGATGCCTTGGCGTACGAGGCCATCCAATCTAGCTGAACCGAGCCGAACAGATGGTCGCCGCCTAGGCTATAGTTCTGCATCCGTTGATCTTCAAGCCTTCTGTTTTTACTTCGATTGTTATCAAGTCCCGCTTTTGTTTCCCGTACGACTTCTGCGGGAAAACGTGTCGGCACCCCATTGGTTATAGTAAAATCCCCAGCTCCGATATCTTCGCCGTCCAAGAGTTCTTGGGCCAGCACATACCGGTTTTCCCGGTCGTCGCGCCAGTTGTACATGGTCTTTAGAAAAATGGTGTTGTCGGGGTCGAACTTATAATCCATATTTACGGAAAAACTGCGACGGATGCGCTGTACAAGATACGTGCGTTGCTCGCTAACATTGGTGTAGGGATCAACATCGACTTCCTCTAAAATCGGTTCGCCGACTTCGTCTTCCTCTCCGGTATTGAATTCAAATTCATCGGTCCATTCCGCCTCCACGTTGTCCGAGCCAAAATCGTTGTTGTTGTAGGAGGCTGAAAGCATCCATCCGAATTTACCGTTGTCGCTCCTATTTCCCAAAAGAAAAGAACCGTTCCATATAGGTTTATCGGTAATAAAGTTGATGCCGGACCCGGCAGTGGCAGAAAGTCGGAACCCCTGTGGCGAGGTTCGAGTAATCAAGTTGACCGAACCGCCTAGGGCATCCGCATCCATATCGGGCGTTACCGCCTTGCTGACCTCGATGGTCTGTATCATATCGGCGGGAATCAGATCCATTTGAATGTTCCGGTTATCGCCTTCGGCGGATGGAATTCGGCTTCCGTTCAATGTCACCGAGTTCAACTGTGGCGACAATCCACGCACGATAATATTCCGCGCTTCGCCTTGATCGACCTGCATGGTAATACCGGGAATACGTTTTACCGCATCACCGATATTGGCATCGGGAAACTTACCGATCTGATCCGTAGAGACCACGTTCGTAATGTTCATATTGGTCCGCTGCGTGTTCAGGGCCTTCGCTTGGCCGCTCACCCCATAAGCCGTTACCTCGACGCCTTCAAGGTCTACGGTTTTCGGATTTATAAAAATGGAAAGCGAGTTAGTTTCATTGGCAATTACAGCTACCTCCCGCTCTTGGTCGGCATAGCCCAAAAATGTAATTTTCAGGGTGTAGTTTCCCTCGGGAACATCGACCAAGGTGAACCGGCCGTCAAAATCGGAGATGGCCCCCTTGTTCAACGAAGGAATCATGACGTTGGCCCCGGGAACGTAGAGACCGTTCTCATCGGATATGGTGCCCTGAATATTTCCGGTCTGGGCCTGGGCGAAACAGAGACCTGAAAAAAGGGTTAAAAGGGATAATAATTTCTTCATATATACGACGGGTTGCGTTCTGGGCGCAAAGAAATGGTTTGAGGTTGTAAAAAGTGTTGCGATAGTTTAAAGCTTTTATTAAGCTTTCTTCTGATTGTAGTACCAAAGAGTATTTCTTTACGGCAACGTAACTTTTGCTTAACAATAAAAACCCACCTTTATTTAGACTTCCCAGATCAGGAGTTCGTTTACGTTTAAGGGCAGTTTAATTGTACTTAAAATGGTCACGTGAAAGAGTTATTAACGGGAATACTAAAAAGGACCAGAAATGGGACAATACCGTCCAAGATTCCCCGCTGTGGCAAAAGTGCCCCCTTAAAACGGCCGTTTTACAAGTCTATATTGTGAGGTTGTAACACTTAAGAAAAACAATTATCTTTATCACGAACATGTTGAAAATTAACATCACAAATCTATCTATAGTTAGTAGGTTTTAGTATAGGATATAATGCCTTATTCCATGTTTCGAGCCCTCTTTTTAGGCCTCTTAGGTCTCTGCTTGTTGACCTTGTCAGGAAATGCGCAAGAGCTTTACGACCCTTACTCGACCCAGCGCTTGCCATTCTATAAGTTGGGATTGATCAAACAGTATGCGAATACTCTTGAACTTACCCAGAAGCATCTATCGGATGTAGGACAGAGATTACGACAAATGGGCCTAGAGGAAGGAGTTTCCCCTGCGGCCGATAGTTTAGCAAAATTTACTGAGCCTATTATTTGTCTGATTCGCGCCAAGGGAAGTGAATGGCTCAGTATATATGACAAGGCCACATTGGGGGATTCTATCAACGAACTGTACAACCGATGGATAGGTAGGTATTCGGGGATGGCAAACAGTGGCTATACGTTCCATTTTAAGGATACCCCCAAAATGGATGCCATAAGGTTTGCGCTTGTTATGGACCGTCATATTTTGTTATACCAGATAGACTTGACCCATTCGGCTCCAAGCCATGATGCCCCTACGCCGAAACTTCACATTGCCGGATATGAAGAAAATATTCGCCGGGCCGACAGTGTTTTGACCATCTTGGCGGAGGAACTCATCCCGACACGATTTTTCGCTATGGGGCTAATGCCCGATGTACGCTTGACCTCCAGCCAGCGGACGTACGGGCTGATGAAATTTTGGTCGGAGGCGAAGTATAACTTTGCTTTTTTTGATCAGCTATCGGGGTTTGATTGGGAGGAAAAGCTCGTGGAATATCTTCCGCTTGTCGGACAGGACCAAAGCAACAAAGAGTACTACCGATTGTTGGAACGCCTGGCCGCAACGCTCCAGGACGGGCACACCAATGTTTATCCGCCTTCCATAATTTCCAGTCAATATGGTCGGCCAAATGCATCTTTACGACCGCTCGGGAAGGATGTCGTGGTAACGAATGTGGATGCGGACTTGGTCGACTCGTTACCGCTTGGCAGTATCGTGCTGCGGGTCGATGACATCCCCGTAGAAAAATACCTAAAAGACAGCATCTATCCTTACGTAGCGGCAGGCGGTGCGCATACCCGCCAACTGCTCGGTAGCGAAAAGCTACTGGAAGGCCCCAAGGACAGCCAAGTAAAGGTTGGACTACGCTTGCCGAACGGAAATTCGGTTAACAGAACAATGTCGCGGCAGTCTTTAGGTAGTGGGGGAAACTGGGTGCGTCCGATCAGGCCCCTTCACCCCGCTAGTTTTCGGATGGTCGAACCGGACATCGGTTACCTTGCGCTCAACTCGTTCAGTGACCGCTCTGTCGTTGACACCTTTGAGATGAATCGGCCACAAATTTCCAGGTGCAAGGGCCTGGTCATCGACCTAAGGGAGAACGGTGGCGGTAATAGTGAGTATGGCTATACAATCCTGCGCCATTTTACCCGGCAGCCGTTACGTACCCCGATTTGGTCATCGCCGGAACATGTGCCGGCCTACCGGGCATTCGGGCAATGGTACAGTGGTCAAGCAACAGTCGATACTACAGTAAGGATGGTACGGGAATCGATTATCGCCTACGCTGGGAAAAGATATTACCATAGTGCTGCCGATAGCATTATGCCGGCGGATACGGTGTATGATATTCCTGTCGTGGTACTCGTGAGTACACAAACAGCTTCTTCTGCCGAAAACTTTTTGGTTGTGGCCGACCCGTTGGATAACTTTACATTCGTAGGGGAGCCAAGCTTCGGAAGTACAGGGCAACCATTGTTTCTCGATTTACCGGGTGGGGGAATGGCGCGTATCTGCACTAAGCGAAATACCTATTCTGATGGGCGTGATTACGTGGGAGGAGGTGTGCAGGTCGACATAGAGGTACAATCTACCGCAGCGGATTTCATCGCTGGTCGCGATGTGGTTTTGGAGCGCGGCCTAAAGGAGCTACACAAATAGGAACGCCCGTTGGCCATTCCCTAGCCATAATGGTGAACAATTGCCTTATTTTCCAAAGCTTAATCTAATTTTCAACACTTCCTATGTAAATTGCCCGTTTGGGCCGTATTACTCTAATCAGATGTGTAGGATCTAAGGAATGAACAAAAAGAAATGTGTTGATATACGTTAGTCACGTAAAACCAACGATTCGGCACTGAAATCTGACTTCCCATAGTTTTAATAACCCTATTTCTGTCTACAGAGTTTTGGTTTACTAATTCCCACCTTCATCTATACTTCATAGAATAGTCGATTGACTGCATTTGAAGACCGTCTGATAGAACGATATTTTTTTAAGCATTATAGATAGTTATTATCATTTCGCAAACTGTAACAAACCGTTCAAAGCCCTATCTTTATTAAAAATAAGGACTTAAGATATAATGGAGATATTAACCGAAGGTCAATACTTTGGCAAAAGTTTAAAGAAGGGTACCGATGATATTTTTAGGCTTAGTTTGACACAATATCTTGGAGAGACTATTATAGATAATCATTATCATACCAACGATTATCTCAGTATCCTTACCTGCGGAAGCTATATCGAGAAAAATGACCGGGATACTTTAAGGGTAAATGCAGGGGACATATTGTTCAGGCCAACTTTGTACAGTCACCAAAATGTTTTTAATGCTTCGGCAGGTGTCTGTTTCAATGTAGAGTTCACGGACGGCTGGGAGCGGAAACTGGGCGTAAACCTCAAATTGCCCCGTCGGTTCGGGAAGTTCGAATCGACAGCAATGCCCTCGCTCTACAAGGCGATCATCGGGTTTAAGCTCGGTACCGAAGGAGATAGTGCCACTGAACATATTTATGATTGGCTCTTCAAGATCAACCAAAGGACCTTGCCGTGTTCCCGTCTGCCCTGCGTCGAAAAGGCCTCGGCCATTTTGGATAACGAGCTATGTCGATACCATTCATTGGGACAGATCGCCGAACGGCTGCATGTGCACCCCGTTTATCTGGCGCGTGCCTTCAAGGAAAGAAAAGGCCTGACAATAGGCGAATACCAACTCGCATCTAAACTGAGGAATTCCGTTTCGCTGCTCCTGAATACGTCGCAAAGTATTTCGAGCATATCCTTTGCCAACGGGTTCTACGACGATGCCCATTTCATCCGTTCCTTTAAGTTACTCTACAAAATATCCCCACACCAATTTAGGCTTCGCCTAAAAAGTTAATCCTGTACAATTTTGTAACTACTTACGGTAATATCTTTACACAGACCCGATATGGTTATGGCCGTGGGTGGGACGGACGAACCGTTCCTCCGATATTGGGATTTACCCGTACAAAGGAAGCCCCGAAACCTTGGGGCCGAGAACCTATAATGCAGACCATAAACTTATTGAAGAAAAACAATTATGAATAGACCCATAACCGTATCGCTACTACTTTTATGCATAAACTTTTTTATGTATCCGCAAGTTTCGGGCGATATACCAAAATCACGAACAGTCGGACCTGTCCAATTGATGGATACGGAAAGAAGGGAACTGAAATCCTCGGAGAACGACCGGGGATATTCCATTTATATATCGCTGCCGGACGACTATTATACCAGCACCTTAAAATATCAGGTCATATATATTACGGACGCCAATCAATATTTCGGCATGATCGATGGCATTGCGCGTGGAATGCAATGGGGAAACGAGATACCGGAATCCATAATCGTGGGAATAGGGTATCCATTGGAACTCGAAAAGACCAACGATGAAAAATGGGGCAAATGGCTTGCCAGACGGACGCAGGATTTTACGCCTACCGGCAATCCCCGAATAGATAAGGATTTTGGGACCGATGGTATAAAATCAGGGGGAGGGGGAGCATTTCTGAATTTCCTTGAAAAAGATGTCTTCCCGTTTATCGAAGAAAACTATCGCGCCGAAAAAGAGAACAGGACATACATGGGTTTTTCATTAGGGGGATTTTTCGGTCTCTATTCCATGTTGGAGAACACGCGTCTTTTCAAAGGATATATATTGGGAAGCCCTTCCATTTGGTACGATGATAAAACAATTATGAAATTGGAGGAATCATATGCCAGGGGCCACAAGGACCTGCCTGTCGATCTGTTCATATCCGTAGGGGAACTGGAAGAGGAAATCAACTCCGGGATGGTCAGGAACATGCTCGAATTCACAAGTAGGTTGAAAAGCAGAAACTATCCGGGACTGAAGCTGAAAGCCGATATAATAGAGGACGGGACACACATGTCATCTCCCGGCGTCAGCTTTCAGCGTGGATTGAGTTTCCTGTTCAAGGAAGAATGATTATTTTTAGTAATCGTATTCATTGATTTCCGGAATGCCGCTTGAATATTCGCCTAGAATCAAAATGTAGCGGCAAAAAATAGCCTTATTTTCGAAGTCCTGAAATTGAACGTTTTGTCTAATCGGCCTAGAAAACAAGGTGCATTAAAACCCACTTTATCTAAACTTCAAGAAATTTTTCTCCTCTACCTTTTTCAGTAATTGATTGGCCGTTTTACGGGCCTAATTTATTCGGCAAGATAACCGAAATCGCTCCCGGAAAGAATCGCCCCGAAATTGTCCGTGTTCAACAGCTCGAATACGGCCTTCTCCTTATCGGTACTGTTATCATAGTAGGACGCACAGATCGCCTTTCCCAATTTATACCCCATATCCGGTGGCATTTTGGGATTTTCCCCTTTGTCACCGTTGTACATCCATTTTGATAGGTCCTTGGTGAACATATCCTTTTTAAATTCACCGAGCACATATTTTTTGTCATAGTCCCTATCGAAATCCGCCACAACTTTGCCCTCCGTATAGCTTTCGCCACAAAGGCCCACGATGAAATCACAGACCCCCTCCTGAACGGATCTTCCGAGAACGGTATCGCTGTTTTCGGAATCCCGGTAGTTCTGCTGGAAATGGACAAGTTCGTGCAGGATGGTGTTCTTCATCCCCTTATCGAGGTTTCCAGAACCGTCGATAAATTTTTCTGCGCCTATAAATAGTCCCAGGTTCGTCAATGTCCCACCGGAGCGTCCGATGCCCATCATGACATAGACTTTCGGAAATACCGTTGTGGGATATATTTTATGGAGGCGCAGCATCATCTCGGTCGCCCCTTTCTCGATGGGCGCCAAGCTTCTGGCAGTAACGGCGTCCCTTGCCGAAATGTAAACGCTGTCCGAAACGCCCAAGGTTTCGGAAACGATGGCATCCACATCCTTATAGGAAATCGAATAGAAGTCCCTTACGGGGTCGGAGCCGTGCAATATATAGTCCCCATAGATCTTTTTTGCGTTAGGGCGGTCGGATCTGGCCTTGTCATATGCGTTCCAGAACTCGTCCACGGGACCGGAGTGCACCGCGAAATTCTCGGGTCTTTTCAGGTCGGCCGCGATACGTTCCAATCTATTGCGCAGTCGCGGCCAGTCCTTCGAATTCCTGAGGGTATCCAGAACGGGGTCCTTGCCCAGAATATTGGGATTGTCCATTCCCGCATCGATGGCACTGTCCAGGAATTCCGCGGCCAGATCGGGCAGGTCCGCCCTACTGGCAAAGAACGAACCGTAACAGTATAGTTCGGAAGAACGGAGTTCGGCGTTGCCCCTTGATAAAAAATCCAGTGCCGTTCTCAGGTCACCTTTCCCCACATACCTGTTTACCGAATCCATGAGCTGGCCGATATCCGGGGGAAGCTTTTTGGTGGATCGTCCCTGTTGGGCGTTTACAACCGGCAACATTGCCGTTTGGACCAAAAAAACGATTATCAAGTAGATTTTCTTTATCGGGAATGTCTTCATGGACCGTTATTGGTTTAGCCTACAACATGTTCTACGTCGAATGCTTAAATATAGTAAAAGTCCGACCATATAGTAAAATCGATTTTTTAGGTCATTATTTTTTTATCTTCGGGCCGTATCAAGGGTTTAGGGACCAACAGTTTAAAACAATGGAATCGTGTCCGGATTATTGAAAAAATGGAGCGGCCTCCGCTCAAGTATAGCTTGGTCCGAGAAATTGGTGGACCTGATGGTGGTCATCCTCGGCATTTCGATCGCCTTCGGGGTCGATAAATGTAGCCGGAACCTTCAAGACGAGGGGACACGCTCACAATATCTCAAAAGCCTTTTGATAGACCTATCCAAAAACGCCGACGGCCTAAAGGAGGCTCGGGAAGGTATTGTCCTGGAGGAGCGATTGGTCGACAATCTTCTTGAACTTACCAACAATGACGACTTAAAGGATGGGCTGGAAATTGCCGAACTCTTTTCCCGGATAGGAAGCGGAAAGGGAAATTTCGAGGCGCAGGAGTATGTATTCGAGAGCCTGAAATCCAATGGGGGCCTTGCCCTTCTGAACGATTCCATCAATATCAAGCTGAACAGGTTGCATTCGCAATATAGGGCCGTCGACATTCAGCAGGAAAACCTTAAACTTATACTTTACGAATACGCGGTCCCCATATTCTTCAACTACGACAGCAGAAAGCGGTCCCTGTCGGACCCAGATCTTTATGAAAGTGCAACGTTCAACAATATCCTACTGGCGCTTTCCGGGAACATCGACGTCAGGAGGGTAAATCTCGAAAGGACCGAAAATTACCTATCTGATATAAGATCATATATAGAAAGAACGCTAGCGGATTGAGGCATGAGGTATTATACGTGGAAATCATTGATTATCCGAGATAAATTTAGGGGAATTAACCTGTTTTGGGATGGCTTTCCAATACCGATTGTTTGTAGCCAGACCGCTGGCAAGGTTTTTTTAGGCCAAACCAAACTTTCCGCTTCTCTCTGAAACCTCCCGTATTACCTACAAGTATTATAATGACGGGTAAATGACGGGTAAACTCCGGCCCAAAGTCTTGGCATATTTTCCATGATAGGGGAAATTGCGGTCGAATCTAAAACCCTTTCATTATGATATCCACAAAACTATATTTTGGAAAGCTTTCCACTGTAGCTTTATCGTTTTTATTTTTCGGCCTTGTCGCACCCAATGAAGCACGTTCATGTATGACTGCCAGTGGGATCGCACACAACGGACATGTCTGGACCGCAAACAATGAGGACGGGCCTTTCGGGGTCGCCAACTTCATAAACGTCTTCCCACGTTCGGGAACGGATCGGTACGGATATTATACCATGACATACATCTCGCCGCGATATGCGCTGACCGGTGCCATCCAGGGAGGGATGAACGAGGCCGGTCTGAGCTTCGACTTCGATGCGATCCCCTTCGTGGAAGGTTCCGACAGGAACAGCAAAAAACCTTATCCGCAGGGGAACAATGCCATCCTGCCCCATATCCTAGGTAACATGGAGACCGTGCAAGAGGTCATCGCCTTTTTCGAGACCTACTGGTTCGTCGACGGGTTCAACGATGCACAGATGCACGTTTCCGACAAAAACGGAAGGTTCGCCATCATCAGCGCATCCGGGATAAAACTGATAGAAGCAGGGGAATTCCTCGTGTCCACGAATTTCGACATCTCAGGGAACGGGGACGGTTCCACCTGCTGGAGATATCCGATCGCCGTCGACAGGTTATCGACCCTGGGTGCCGGTCTGAAGACCATGGAATCCATATGCCGGGAGACCGCACAGAAGACCGGTGGTACCATGTACTCCAATATACAAAACCTGACCACGGGGGATATCTGGTTCTTTTCCAAACATGATCCGGGCATCATCTTACGGACCAACATTGCCCAGATGCTCTCGAATGGGCCAAGATCCTACACCTTTAGCGACCTTGGATCTCTCAAGGAAAATCGACCGGTACGTAGATGGCAAGCACCTGAAAAGGTCGAATTTTCCCAAAATTCGGTACAGGATTATATTGGTATCTACGAACATTTCTATATTGGTACCGTTGAAGTCTTGGCCCTCGAACACGGTATAGAGGTCTCCTTTGTCGACGGTACAAGGGAAATTCTATATTTGGATAAACAGGGCAACTTTTCCCTTCCCGATTTCGACCTTTATGTTAAATTTGGAACGGATAAAAATTCGGGCAGACCACAACTGAGCCTTTACGAAAACGGTCTTTGGTCGTTTACCGTCCAGAAACCGGAAGATGACCAACAAAATACCGTTACGAAAAAATGAAACAGCCCGAACTGGGACATAGGATATCGGAACTGCGCAAGGCCAAGGGACTTACCCAAGAGGAGCTGGTGGAAAAATGCAACATCAGCGTCCGCACCATACAGCGTATCGAGACCGGGGAGGTCAACCCGAGAAGCTATACCGTGAAGACCATTCTCTCGGCCCTCGGGTCGGATATCAAGGAATTCCAAACGGAGAGTTCCTATCCCCAAGTTTTTAGGAAATCGTTGCAATTGGCTTGGGTGGCCGGAATCGGATATTTCGTTCTCGGAATTTTGGAAGCCGCCATGGATTACACCAGGTTAATTAAGAGTACCCAAATATTGGAAGGAACGGTCTCCGAATTCCTTCCCGTGATGGATTATGGGACAACGTCCTATATTATAGTCAAATTTTTAGTAGTGCTTACCTATGTTCTCTTCATTAGGGGATTCGTTCTTGTAGGTAACATGACCGGGAACTCCCTTTTGCAGATTATCCCCAAAGTCCTGATCGGAACCATGGTCTTCATTATCGGATTCGATATCGTTTCCCTGTTGTACGAACCGTTGGACAGTTTATTTGTACAGCTGGGCATCGCGGTTACCCTGGGGATGTTGGGAATCGTATTCGGTATCGCGTTGGTCAAGCTTCGGTCCGTATTGGGTGTTGTTTGCCTAATCGCCGGAGGCTTGGAAATCGTCGCGGGATGCCTTTTGCTCTTTGCCGACCCGATAGGCCTCTTATTGCAGATGCCCGCAGTGCTTTTGGAAATAATTATCATATATAGGATGGGCGCCGGATTGAACATGGGGAATAAGGGTTCATCTTTCGGTTGAGCGTGTTGTTACATTAATGAAAGGATGGAGCTACTGATCGTGCCGGATGAAAAATTGCTGCAGGGCATTGTCGGGGAGCTGAAACACTTCACGGTAACTGTGACCTATAGGTCTTTATATGATTGAACTTGGAAGGTGACTTATCCGGAGCTTTCCGACACACAACCGGAATAATAGCTCATGGAATCCTTTGGTTTAAGTTGTTACTCGGTTTATTTTTAAAATTTAGAGTGCCGTAAAAGGAAACTTTCTTGAGTCTTAAAAAATCCAATTGTATAATTGGAAGTTTAAACAAACCTGTTTTCCATTAATTGAACCATCATATTTATTCCCACCTTAATTTAAACTTTTCAAAATCTTTATTTAGTATAGGATTAAGGGCCACTTAAATATACTCTTGAAAACACAAATTCAGCAGCCACTAGTTTACAAATGTTGTAAACGCATACTATACCTTTCGATTAAAGCTAGGCTCTTTGATAACACCTTAAACGAGATTATTAATATATTGTACATTTAAAAAGGCTAAACGTCATATTACGTTTAGCCAATTGTTAGCATCAATTTACAGATTCCGTAAGGACAAATTTTCCCGGGGTTTATGGATAAGGGCGCGTGGATAGGTTCCCTGCGGCGACGTTCCTTGCCATCTACAAAAAACATCGCCTTGGGCCCGGCCCGGGAAAATATTGGGGGCTATATGTTCGGAACCGAAAACTGGACACTTTTATCTTTAACTTTATGGAAAAGGTAGTCAAAAATAAAACCGATGCTAACAGGTATTATAGGTAATGGCCCGAAGCTAGGTCACGTATAAGGGCCACTACCTATACACTAGACGTTGGCAAACATTCCCCACACAAAAAATTTCTTTTAATTTCTTGGGCTAACGGTAAGAACTCCCGAGCTTTATGTCGATCCTAGGCAAGGCCGATTTTAAAACTGGTGCATCATAGCCCGGTACACATTCTGGTTGAAATGTAAAAGCCCTCGAAGTAGCAATCCAAGGGCTTCTTGATAATTTCAGTGGCGGTCCGTAACAGCGGAACCCCGTTCAGAATAATTTTCTAGATCAAAGTTACATTTCCTTAGGGTCATTTTTTACTAATCCATAAACTTGTTTACCATGGAAAGAAAAATGAAACTCGGAATGGACATCGTGAATTTCAATGCCTCCGGGATCGACGTGGGCAGCCGCTCACACTATGTGGCAATTGGCCAAGAACTAGAGGACGTCAGGGAGTTCGGCGTTTATGCCGAAGATCTCACCGAACTCTGCCAGTGGCTCGCGGACTCCGGCGTGACCACAGTGGCGATGGAGTCCACGGGCGATTATTGGCAAAACCTGTATGTTGAGCTCATCTCCTTCGGTTTTGAGGTGGTGCTTGCCAATGGAAAGTTCACCAAGAATGCCAAGGGCAAAAAAACGGATGTAAAGGACTGTCGATGGATACAGAAGCTCCACACCCTGGGGCTGCTCACCGGAAGCTTCCTGCCCGACCTTACAACGGAACAGTTGCGGACATTCTGCCGCCAACGGGGAAACTGGATAGACCTGGCGGCATCGGCCACGCACAAAATGCAGAAGTACCTAAAACTATTGAACTTTAGATTGGACGTAGTGGTCAAGGACGTGTGCGGACTTACAGGGATGAAGATCATAGGGGACATCTGCAAGGGCAACCTTGACCCCCAAAGTTTGGCCGAGCACCGGCACTACAATTGCAGAAAGCCGAAAGAGGAAATTGCCAGGGCGCTCCACGGCAACAACCGCACCGACTATCTTTTTGGGCTGCAACAGGAGTTCGAGGCCTATAAATTCTTTCAAAAAAAGATTACGGACTGCGACAAAAAGATCGAGCACTTTATAAAGCGAGAGCTCAAAGAGCATCCCGAGCGCAGGAAAATGAAAACGACCGAAAAACCCCATAAGAGGATCAACAAAAATGCACCGCAGATCAAGGACCTGAACCAAATGGCCTTCCGCTATTTTGACGGGGTCGATCTCTTTGCCATCGAGGGACTGAGCCATTCCACGGTACTGACGATCATGAGCGAGATAGGTCCCGAGGGCTTCCATAGGTTTGGGTCATCAAAACAGTTTTCTTCTTGGCTCAGGCTCGCGCCCAATAATAAGATATCGGGAGGGAAAATACTCAGTAACAGCGTGCCAAAGGGAAGCAACCGGCTGAAAATAGCCCTTCGCCAAGCGGCCAATGCCATAGGCAACCTGAAAGACACCCATCTCTCCGATTTTTTCCGAAGGGTCGCCTATCGAAAGGGAAGACATTCGGCTGTGAGTGCGACGGCTCGAAAACTCGCAGTGATCATCTGGAACATGGTCACCAAAAAAATAGAATATCAACCCCCGAAACAATACCTGTTTCTGGACCAAAAAAGAAAACTTGGGCTGGTGAACCGCATTAAAAAGCAAATCGATAAATTTGAATTGAAACCTGAGGATCTGGGGTTTGTGAAAAAACTGGATATCAGTAACTTAATTTGACGTTAGTCAGAATTTTAATAAGAACACATGAAAGAGAACATGCCCAATACTAACAAAGATTATTACTTAAAAAAAGAGTTGTATAGTTTATTAAAAACAGACGATAAAATATTTGATTTTATTCAAAATGTCTGTCTAGATGGCTTATGGTTTTGGGATTTAGAAGAGCCTGAAAACGAATGGATGAACCCCGTGTTTTGGAAAACACTAGGTTATAATCCTGATGATATGCCTCACAGCCCCACTGCATGGCAAGACATCATAAACAAAGACGATTTAAAGCTGGCCATAGATAATTTAAATAAACATCTGTCTGATGAAAATCATACCTACGATCAGATTGTACGCTACAGACACAAAGATGGACACATTGTTTGGATAAGATGTAAAGGGAATGCCATACAAGATGAAAATGGGAAACCAATTCGCATGCTTGGGATTCATTACGAAATCACATCATTCAAGAACAATGAGTTTAGGTATAAATCATTGATTGAGGGTACCAACGTAGGGACTTGGGAGTGGAATGTACAAACAGGAGCAACGGTTTTTAATGAAAGATGGGCCGAAATAGTAGGCTATACTCTTGATGATCTTTCGCCAATTAGTATTGAAACCTGGATGAAACTGGCACATCCTGATGATTTGGAAGAGTCTGGCAAAAGATTAAATGAATGTTTTGAGAAGAAACAAGAGTTCTATGCGTTCGAGGCTCGAATGAAGCATAAGAATGGACACTGGGTGTGGGTCTATGACCATGGAAAAGTCTTTGAATGGACAGAAGACGGAAAACCTTTGTGGATGTATGGCACCCATCAAGATATTACTCAAAGGAAACTAAAAGAAGAAAAACACAACCGGTTATCTGAAAGATTATTTATAGCAACAAATACTTCAGGTATAGGGATTTGGGACTATGATGTGGTAAATAATGTATTGGAATGGGATGACATCATGTTTCAGATATATGGTGTAGCAAAAGGTTCTTTTTCTGGTACCTATGATTCATGGCAGAACAGGCTTCATCCGAATGATAGAACTCAGGCCGAAAAAGACTTGCAAATGGCGATATCGGGTGAAAAAGAATTTGATACCGAATTCCGTATTGTTTGGCCAGATCAGTCTATCCATTTCATAAAGGCAAGAGCGAATGTTCAACGTGATGCAACTGGCAATACGTTTCGCATTATTGGAACAAACTGGGATATTACCAATCAAAAACTGGCAGAAGCAGAGAGTAATGAAAGCAATAAGCGTAATCGGATTTTTGTAGAACAAGCCCCACATGCAATAGCGATGTTTGACAAGAACATGTGTTACATGGCAGCTTCGCAGCAATGGGTCAAAGACTATAACCTTTCGGGCAAGCAGCTTATTGGCCAATCACATTATGAAATCTTTCCTGAAATTGGAGATGATTGGAAAAAAATTCATCAAGAATGCCTGCAGGGAGCTATCAATCAGGTTGACGAAGCTTATTTCGAACGTGCAGACGGCACTGACCAATGGATCACCTGGGATGTCCGCCCTTGGTATATTTCTGACAGAAATATTGGCGGCTTGATTATGTATACAGCTGATATCACTCACATTAAGAAAAAAGATGCCGATAAACGGAGAATAGAAGAAATCCTTGACAGAACTAACGAAGTAGCCAGAATAGGCACGTGGGAAGTTGACCTGATATCGGATAAGATACTCTGGAGCAGAGTAACAAAAGAAATTCATGAAGTACCCCAGGATTATGAACCGAAATTGGAAGGGGCAATTAACTTTTTTAAGGAAGGCAAAAGTCGGTCTAAAATTCAACAAGTAGTCACAGAGGCTATTGATATGGGTACTCCTTATGATGTAGAAGTAGAACTCGTTACTGCTAAAGGGAATGTGATATGGGCTCGCGCTATCGGACAGTCAGAATTTCATCAAGGTAAGTGTAAAAGACTTTATGGCGTGTTTCAGGACATTGACAAAGTCAAACGGACAGAGTTGGAATTAAACACGGCAAACGAGGAATTAAAAGCAATATTTAATTCAGGGTATGTATCCATCATTGGCACAAACACAGAAGGCCTCATTACCCATTTTAACGCAGGTGCTGAAACTTTACTTCAATATTCGGCAGATGAAATTATTAATCTTAAAACTCCTAAGGTGTTACACGTTAAAGAAGAGGTAATGGCCAGAGGACAAGAGCTTACGAAATTATTAGGTAAAGAGATTAGCGGCTTTGATGTCCTTGTTGAATTAGCCAAAGAAAGACAATATGAGTCACGCGAATGGACCTATGTTCGAAAAGATGGCTCAACATTTCCTGTACAGTTAATAGTTACAGCAATTAAAAACAATAAGAATGAAATAACCGGATTTTTAGGTATAGCAGCAGACATTACCGAACGCAAAAAAGTAGAAAATGAAATCAGATCCCTACTAAGTATAACCGAAAAGCAGAATGAACGATTAAAGAACTTTGCTCATATAGTATCTCATAATTTGAGGTCGCATAGCGGTGGTATTTCTAGTTTAATTGAATTCTTACAGTTAGAACATCCCGACCTAGCAAATGACGAGCTAGTAACATTGTTAAATAGTAGTGCAGAAAACCTAAAACAAACTATAGAAGACCTAACAGAAATTGTTAAAGTAAATCTTACTAACGAAAAGCTTGAGCACATTCAACTATCAAAGGTTATTGAAAAAAATATCAAAAGTTTATCAAGTCAAATTAGTAGAGCAGGAATTAAAATAATTAATAATATTCCCGATGCTATTCAAATACAAGGAATATCGGCCTATATTGATAGCATTGTTTTAAATATGATAACTAATGCCATTAAATACAAAAGTGAGGCTAGAGAGTCATTTTTGAGAATTTATTATGAAGAAGATAAGTCAACCATAACTTTGTTTTTTCAAGATAATGGACTTGGCATTGACTTAAACAAACATGGAGATAAACTCTTTGGCATGTATAAGACGTTTCATCGCCATGATGATTCCAGAGGAATAGGATTATTCATTACCAAGAACCAAGTAGAAAGCATGGGTGGTAGGATAAAAGTAGAAAGCGAGGTAAACATTGGTACAACATTCAAAATAATTATGAAAAAATAATTATGAAAAAAATAGATCTTGTATGCATAGTAGACGATGACCCAACTCATGTATTTATTACAAAAAAATATATTGAGCTATCAGGTCATGTTCAAAAGATTCTCGTTTGCAATAACGGAAAAGATGCGTTTGACACACTTCAAAAATTAGTTACGGATAAAGAAAAACTGCCAAAAATAATTTTTTTGGATTTAAATATGCCCATTTGGGATGGATGGCAGTTTTTAGATGAGTTCACAAAAATACCAATTGAAGAACCTCTAACAATATACATTCTGTCTAGTTCAAATAATGAAGCTGATATTGAAAAAGCTAAAAAATATAGCTTGACAAGTAATTACTTAATAAAGCCTATTAGCCAAAGCCAGTTAAAAGATATTTTAGCAGGAAACTTATAGACGGAAAACGTTTGCTAACAAGGGTAACCGTTGCACAAGCCCCTGATCGGCCAAATAACGGATCAATATAAGCCCTTTTACGGGGCTTTTTTCTTGTCGGCCTAGAAGTTGTAGACCAATTTAGATGCTTTATGTAGGCGCTAAATAGCAATCGAAAGGTTCTTTTCGCCAAAGCAAGTACCCCCGCCCCGCTTTTCGATCCTCCTTGTTCGAATTTCAGGTACGTCTTCAAGTTGTAAGCAATGGCGGAGAGGTGCATCACCTTGTTGGCCTGTGCCAGCCCTATCGTGTTTATCTTTCGCAGCCCCATGAACTGGGTCAGGGTGCCGAAGACGGGTTCCATGGTGCCCTGGCGCTTGCCCTTCATGTACCTGCCCTGTGGGCTCTCCACCCTTTGGATGTTGCGTTCATATTCATCCCTGTGATAGGTGACCGAGAACTGTTTCTCGTTGACCTTGCCCAAACAGCCTTCCCGAAGCGGGCAGCCCTTGCATATCTTGCTGGATGCACGGTACGCTTTCTTCTTGGTCCTGGTGCGGCTGTCCAGGAACACCTTCCGGAACGGTATTGCCTTGCCCCGGGGACATAGATAATGGTCTTCTTCCTTGATGTACGTAAACCCTTCGGGACCACATTTATAGGTGCCATGTGGCGGTATGAAGCTCTTCAGTCCCCTTTGTTCCAGCATTGCGTAGTTCTCTCCGCTACTATAGCCCGTGTCCGCAACGCAATTCTCCCATATCAGTCCCTGTCTCCACAATCGGGCCTGAAGTCGCTTCACGATATCGGGCAACTGTTGGTTGTCCTTTCCATCGGCATTGTACGCCCTGATATCGGTTATCACGTGGTGCGCCGTGTCCACGCTCAGTTGGGAGAGGTAGTTCAGCTTCCGGGCCTTGCCCGGCTTTACGCTGATGCGGGCATCGGGGTCGGTGGGGCTGTAATGGGTCTTGTTACTGGTGTACTTGCTGCCCTTATTGCCCGCCCCTGGTCTTTTGTCCTGGTCCTTCGCCCATTTCCTGTTACGGCCCTTTATCGCGTCAAGTTCCTTCTTGCTTGCGGTAATACCGCGCTGGCCTTCATCCGACCTGTCGCCCTTGCTCTTACGGTGCGGCGTTTCCCTGTCCATGCTGCTTATCGCACGCACCTTTCTTAAATGTTCGTCAAGGTCTTCCTGGGGCACTTTCAGCTCCAGGGTGTCCATACTGGCATTGGCCTTTACGGGGGCGGAATCGATGGCCTGCGTATGGCCGCTGACCATGCCCTTCTCCACGCAAAGGCCCAGAACATTGGTGAACACTTCTTCAAATACCGACCCGGGAAAAAGTTGGCGCGTACGGCTTATCGTACTGTGCCAGGGAAGTTCCTCGTCCAGGTCGTAGCCTATGAAATAAAGGATATCAAGGCGCATGGAGCAATGGTCGATCAGTTTACGGTCGCTGATCAGGTTCTCCAGATAGCCTACCAGACATAGCCCGAAGAATACAACGGGGTCGATGCTCTTCCGGCCGCTCTCCCCGTAATGGCCCTTGGTCAGGGGATACAGGAAATCCAGGTCGACCGCACCTTTCAACCTCCTGTAAAAATTGTTCTTCGGTATGCGTTCGCTCAACTGGAAGCTCGCGAACAGTTTTTCCTGGTAGTCCTTTTTTCCCTGCATACCTAAAGTTACGATCGGTCCCCGGATCGGCGATGATCGTCAACGACTTTTTTCGCTAACTTGTGCAACAGGCACAATGGCTTTGCGTAAGACGGGGTGATGTGTAAACTTGAAGCTTTGTGCTTTTATTAAAGTTCAGTTCTAATTGACCGTTTTGTGCTCCGAAACCCGCCCGAACGCAAAGCCCGAAAACGTTACCTGCCATATAAAAAAGACAGACTTCGAAATTTTTCAAGTTCCAATTTATTGGTTTGGTAATTCAGAAAGACTAAAACTTTCCGCAGACCTTTTAAAGGAAAAAAATGATTGCTAAATCTGAAATTAGATTAATAGACCCTTCCAAGGAGATGAATGAGAAACTAGCACTGTTCGAATCGTTTATGCTTTTGCTCGGTCTCTCGGTTGAAAACATGATAAAGGGTTATGTGATAATCAACTACCAATTGAACAACACATCGACATCATTCAAGAATTTAAAAGAACTAAAAAATAAGGCATGTGGAGGCAACAATGGACATGAACTTTCAAAAATTCTAGCCAGTTGCGACTTTGAAGTCTATAAAGCTGAAAAAGATTTACTTGAACGACTAGAGACATTTGTGAAATGGGCTGGACGGTACCCAATTCCACAAGACAGACAAAAATTCGAAGATGCCAAAAGATTTAACTGAGAAAATTATATTCTCATGACCAAGACATCTTAACTCTACTTGAATACAGATTAAAAATAAAATACGGCAGGTAACAAAAAATAAACACAAGTCGGATTTAATCCTGCTCTGGTAGTGGCTTTACGGTTGACAAAGAAACCTTTCGTTTTTTTACAAACCCTAGGACGAAGCCGACCAGCGTTTATTAAAACCGTTAAATCTTCCGACTGTATACTAATCACAAACATTGGGAAGGGGATTACTATAAACCCACCTTAATTTAAACTTTTCAAAATCTTTATTTAGTATAGGATTAAGGGCCGTTTAAATGAACTCGAAGTGTCCCGTAAAAGGATAATTTACGAGAATACTAAAAAGGACCAGAAATGGGACACTCCCATCCAATATTTTCCGCTTTGGGAAAAGTGTCCCTTAAAACGGCCATTTTTCAGTACTGCTATTTCCAATAGCAATCTACCTTTCTGAAAATATCAACTTTGAACGAACATTGTCTTACACTTAATAGAACATTAGAAATGTGCTTTTACCCGGAAATTTAATGGGATAAAGGACTATTTTTATAATGATATAAAAAGTTGTAAGCAACTAGACCAGACCTTCATAAAGGTAACTTCAAAATGACTAAATACTCAGTATTTCAAGGCTAATGGACATAGGAACTATTGTAATCATACTTCTACTGGCTATTGGCTCAATTCAAGGATTAATTTATGGATTTATCTTAATTAAATCGAATAAATATAATACGTTGGCTAATAGAATATTAGCAACAATTCTACTTTTACTCTCATACCGCCTTTCTGTTCAAATAATGAGGTTATTTGGTTTGGGCTATTATGATAGTTGGTATTATATAATGATAGATATAAGTTGGCTCTATGGTGCGCTTATTTACTTTTACACAAAAGCACAAACACAGTCTAATTATAAGTTCTCAAAAAAAGATTGGATACATTTTCTTCCTGTTTTTATTCAAATATGCTGTAGTGTTTTTGTGAGACTTCAGAATTTATATTGGGATGGTACAAAAGAAAGTTTGTCGTGGTTAGGATATTATGGTTATGTAGTATGGATGAACAATTCAACCATTTATATAGTGGCTAGTATTTTAATTATTGTGTATGCCTACAAATCTCAAAAACTATTGAATTCAGTAAATGAAAATATTGAAATTAATGCTACTAAATCGGCTTGGATTAAACGAATTATAAAATCATTTTTGGTCTATTTTTCATTGGTTTTAATTGTTCTTTTGGTTGACTTAGTGATTTATAAATCTGCAAACAATGGTTCCTATTTTTACTTTACGCGATTTTATTACTATCCCTTCTTTATAGGGATTGCCATTATAACATATTGGATAGGATTAGAAGGTTTTTCTAGACGAAACGACCCAGAGCTTACTATTAAGACAATTATAAATCCTGACGAATTAGAACGACTTAAGGACATTTCTAAAAAGCTCGAAAACGCAATGGAAAAAGATAAGTTATTTAAAGACCAAGAGCTTTCACTCCATAGTATTTCAAAACAGTTAAATATTAAACCGTACCTCATTTCAAAAAGTCTAAGTGAGGTTAATAACAAACGATTTAATGACTTTGTAAATGAATACAGAGTAAATGAAGTGCAATCGCTTTTGCAAAATTCCAATAATTCAAAATATACTTTGCTCAGTATAGCTATGGACGCAGGTTTTAATTCAAAGTCTTCATTTAACCGCGCCGTTAAAAAGCAACTCGGTATTTTACCAAGCGAATTAAAGATCAAAAAGTAAGGTGTCAATTCTCATAATGACCCTATTTTAATACATTAAATGGGTTTCAATTTGCCATTTGAAACTATTTTTCATTATCAAAAGTATAGGTTTGTGTCAAATCAAAAAATCTATAAAAATGAAAATTATTTATGTATTATTATTTAGTTTATTACTGTCAATTCCTAGTAATATGAGAGCCCAATCCACAGATATTGACTTAAATGTTTTAGTTGGTAAATGGAAACTCGATATGAGCCCACAGGATAAAACAGATACAAATTTCGCTATGATGAACATCACTACAATTGAAGGCAACACATTTAAAGGCGAGTTTTATCGTGAAGGTGTAAAAATCAGAAATGCTCAAATCAACACGCAACTAGAGGTTATATATGGTGCTTTAGTTTCAGGTGATAACTCAGGTATTTATAATACTACTTTCTATTACAAAGATGGTATGTTGCAAGGCACGACACACTCAATAGATAAAAATTTTTTAGCAGTTTGGACAGCCACAAAAAACAATTAAAAAGCTATGAGATATAGTGTATGCTTAATTGCGCTTATTTATATTTTAGTGAGTTGCAAATCGACGCAAAAGACAGCAAAAGAATTTGTTCCGACTTTTTCAGTTTCTAAAAAAACTACTCATAAAATTCCTGACGGACAAGACTATACTTTTGGCTATCTAGAGGTTCTTGAAAACAGAAATAACACGAACGGAAAAACGATAAAGTTTCCAGTCTATATTTTCAAAAGTAGGAGCAAAAACCCAAAAAAAGACCCAATCATTTTTACAGTTGGTGGTCCAGGGTCATCCACAATGCCATCAGCACAATATATGAATTACTATAAATATCTTGATGACAGAGATTTTATTCTTGTGGAGCAACGTGGAAACTACTACGCAAAACCACATTTGGATTGTCCCGAATGGTCACAGGCAATTTATGATTCGAATCAGCCTAATTTTGACTTAACCAAATACGATGAACTATTTCAACAATCAGCTAAATCTTGCAAAGAACGGCTAGAACAAAAAGGTATTGACTTAAATGGATACAATACAAACGAAATAGCATCAGACATCAATGACTTGGCAAATGTTTTAGGAATTGACCAATACAATCTACTTACAATCTCGTACAGTACAAAAATAGCTCAAGTCTTGATGCGAGATTATCCAAACAAAATTAGAAGTGTTGTAATGGACTCACCACTTCCGTTGGAAGTAAATTACGATGAAGAAAGCGTACAAAATTTGTTGGAATCAATGAATACCTTATTATCAGATTGTGAAAACAATAAAAATTGTAATTCGGCTTATCCCAACATCAAGAAGAGGTTTAATGAGTATTTAATAGCAAGAACAGAAAAACCGCTTATGGTCGAAGTGGAAAATCCGAATACTGGAAATACCGAAACCTTTTATCTCAAAGGAAAAGACTTAATAAACGTGTTCACTTCAGCTTCTACAGGAAGTGTACCCAATATTCCTTTCGAGATCAATAAAATACTCAAGAATGATTTGTCTTCAGTAAAGACACAATTACAATACTTATTCGAAGAGCCTGGAGGTGGAATTGGAATTGGAATGCGTCTTTCAGTATGGTGCGCAGAAGAAAACCCATTCAATTCTATTGACAAAATTGAAAATGAAACAAACAAATACCCTGAAGTGAAAGGACTTTCGCCTGCTGTGTTTGATAATGAAGTATGCAAAATTTGGGGTGTAAAAAAAGTTTCGGAAAATGAAAATAAAGCGGTTAAAAGCAATATTCCTGTTTTATTTATTAGTGGAGAATATGATAATGAAACACCCACAAAATGGGCAACCTCAATGACCTATAATTTTGAAAAGAATTATCATTTAATTTTTAAAGGCTGGAAACACGGCCCAACTATCAATTGGAGTAACCAATGTGCTATGCAAGCTGCAAATGATTTTTTTAACAATCCTTATGCAAAACCAAATCCTAATTGCTTTGGACAAATTAGAATTCCTGAATTTAAAACGGAATAGACAACAGCTTACAAGCCGTATATAAAACCGTTGCATTATTTTTTTTGCCATAAAACGAAGATTTAAAGAGACTCCGTCCACTTTTCTTAAAAAATAACTACATAGAGTTGCTATCAAAAAAATATGGGCAATAACCATTTATAAATAATTGTAGTACCTTTAAATGACGGCCATTTAAGAAATATGGAAAAGCTGCTTCTTTCTCTATTATTAATAATCAATTTCCATACTTCTCTTGACTTCATAGTTTATCAGGAATTTAGCTCTAATAACAGCAAAATAGAACTATTATTATCGAAAAAAAATCTTGAAAATGACATCGTTAACTTTGACCAATCGCAGCAGTCTTTTTCAATAGAAAAATTTGTTCAGTTCTATATAAAAAGGCTCACTTTTCAATATCAAATTGAAAGTCGGAATCTATTAGGTAAAGAAATACTTCGTGTTCAAGAATATACTTTTTTCAATTTTAAACCTATACTCTTTCAAATCGTTAATCACGAAATTTCAGTTCAAAAATCCCATTGTATTTAATATAGCCGATTTCGAATCAGTCAATATTAAATAACTCGATTCCCACACGGAATAAACGGTGGAATCGGGAAAATTAATTGTATAAAATCAATTAACAAATGGGAATAAAGAAGTCCATTCGTTTTTTAATCCTTTTGATTTTCATACTTGTAGCCGCTATGGTCCCTTTTCCAATAAAATTTAGCAAAAAGGATAATCTGCCAAGTTATAAAATTGAACAAGTAGATAAAAAGGATGAAGACGAAAATACAGAAGATGATTATGAGGTATTATTTTGAATTTTTCAGCCAGACACATTCCTTATCTATTTTATCGTATATATTTGTCTTTTTGTAAAGTTTGTTTTACATTTATGCTTTAGTAAACAACTAATTAAGTAAATATGAAAAAATTCGGTTTACCAAATTTCATGTATCCTTACTGGGGCAGGGTAGTAGGTCTCACAATAATTATGGCAGGCACCATAATCTTTCTGCTCAGGGCATTGCGATATGAAATCGTCGATTGGGCCGGCGCAAGTTTTCCTTTAGCTATGGGACTGATGTTGATTTTTTTCTCTAAAGGAAAAGACTTTGATGAGAGAATAGCCTATTTAAAACTGAAATCACTGGCAGCGGCCGTTCCCGTTGCAGCAGTGGTCGTCATGGTAATTAACTATATTCATAATTATAATGGTTATTCCATTGAGACCGATTCCTGGTTTTCAATTTCCGCGTTCGAATACCTCGCCATCACCTTGGCAACGGCAATTGTTTGGTTCCATTATCTAAAGGTCAGGGAATAGTTTTCTCATGAAAAATTCCATAAAAATAGAACGTGCCAAGAAGGACATGACCCAAGCAGATTTAGCAAAAAAAATAGGCGTGTCGCGGCAAACGATCAATTCGATCGAAAGAGGTAAATTCATTCCCTCAACATTGCTATCATTAAAAATAGCATCTGTCTTTAATGCAAAAGTGGATAATATATTTTCCTTAGAGGATGAGGACTGGAATCCCTAGAATATCATTTATCCTGCAAATGTCAGGGAAAATCTTGCGGGCAGTCTTTAATATTTACCTCAATTTTTTTATTTAAAGTATTTGATAAATTATATATTGAGTAGCCTAAAAGCATTGGTTATATAAAGGAATTATTTCAATAGTGCCAAAAAACCAACCTGTTTTAGTACTGTTTTTATCCTCTTAAAGTTCAAATAAAGGTATTTTCACTCAAATGAAGTTTGCCTGTTTAATCCCACCTTAATCTAAACTATAACACTCTTCTCCCTTACCCTTTTTCGCGTAATTAATCGGCCATTTTATGAAAGCGAATAAAAATCGAAAACTGGTCACTCATCCCTTAACCCGTCAATAGGATTGATGTTCGCGGCCTTGATAGCTTGGCCGCCCACCGTTAGCATGGCTATGGACAGGGCGATGAGCCCTGCTCCAAGGAAATACCACAGATGCAACGGTATACGATAGGCAAAATCCGAAAGCCAATTATCTACCAATAGATAAGAGATCGGCAATGCGATGACGATGGATATCACGACCAGTCTGGCGAACTCGGTAGAAAGCATTATCGTAACCTGTGCGGCACTTTGACCCAGGACCTTTCGTACGCTGATTTCCTTTCTTCGCCTTGCGGCGTTGAAGGCCGCCAGCCCGAACAGGCCCAGACAGGAAATCAGTATGGCGATTCCGGCGAAATATTTGGACAGCGTCGAGACCCGACTTTCCGAGGCGTATTGTGAGGCATAGGTCTGGTCAAGGAATTTATAGTCGAAATCCATCCCGGGACTATACCTTTCATAAAAATCCCGAATATTGTCCAGAGCGATCTTTTCCTTGCCCGCTTGGATCTTGGCCATGACCGTGCTTGTCCATTCCGGGCGCAGGATAAAGAACAAGGGCTTGATCTCCTCGTGGAGCGACGCGAAGTGGAAGTCTTCCGTAACACCTACGATTTCAAAATCCGTGTTCTCCAAGGAGACCTTTTTACCTATGGGGTCCTTTAGTCCCATAGCTTCGATCGCCGTGCGATTAAAGATAATCTTCGACGCTTCCGCTCCGTATTCCCTGGAAAAGGACCTTCCGTTGAGGACACCTATATCAAGGGTCTCTATCATGTTATAGTTTACGGGGCGTATCTGGAACACTTCCTGCTCATCTGGTGTTTTCCCGGGCCATTGCAGGCGATTGGTGGTATTGTTCCCCCCTACTATATTCGTGGAAAGGCTACTGGCCGATTTTACCCCCTCAAGCTGCTCCAGGGCCGATAGGAACGTATCCGGATTTTGCCGTATCCTATCATCCATATCGAAATAGACAAGGTTGTCCTTATCGTACCCCAAGTTCTTGTTTTGGGTAAATTCCAATTGCCTGTAAACGATGAAGACCGATAGGATCAAAATCGTTGAGAGAACAAATTGAAAGATGACCAGGCTCCTGCGGGCAAGCACTTCGCCGGAAGAGGTACTGAGTTTCCCTTTCAACGAGGTAATAGTGTTAAGTCCCGAAAGATAAAAGGCGGGATAGCTTCCCGCCAAAAGGCCGGTAATCAGAAGGATGGTGCCGAATACGGCAATGTATCCAAGTTTAAAGCCAAGTTCCATTTCCTTGGCGGCAAGCTCGTTGAACTGGGGCAATAACAAGGCCACCATCAACAAGGCCAGGACGGCGGAAATAGCAGTCATCAAAAGGGATTCCACCAGATATTGCGAAACCAATACGTTCCGCTTTGAACCCATGGCCTTCTTTATACCTATTTCCTTTAGCCTGCGTGATGCGTTCGCCGTCGAGAGGTTCATGAAATTGATACAGGCGATTACCAGGATCAAAAAGGCGATAAGGGAAAAAAGCCGCACGTAGGTTATCCTTCCGGACTGTTCCACCCTGTCCCTGAATTTATCGTACAGATAATTGTCGGCGAACAACCGAGTTGAGAGGAGCCTGCCATTGGCCTCGGTCTTTGTGCCCATGAACCCCTTTATCTTGGAATTGAATCCCACAACGTCGGTCCCTTCTTTCAAGACTAGGTAAACGTTGGTAGTGTTATAGTCCCAATCCAGGGCATTCGGACTGATTTCCTTGAAAAATTCAAATGGCAGTACAAAATCGAACTGGAGGGAGGAATTTTTGGGTATATTTTGCAAAATTCCCGTAACGGTGAACGGTTTTTCGTCAAAAAGTTCCACGGTCTTGCCGATCGCATTGTCCGTGGTTCCCAAAAGCCTAACGGCCAAATCCCTGGATATTACGACCGAGTTTTTATTTGAGAGTATGTTCCCTTTGTTTCCCTGGACAAGCCCGAATGAGAATACATCGAAAAATTCGGGACTGGCGAAAAATCCTTTCGCCTTAAGGTTGTTATCTTCATACGAGAACAAAAGCTCGTCACTCTCCCTAACACTTGTGCTACTCTCGATTTCGGGGAACTCTCGGGCCATTGATTCCGCCATCAACCCTGCCGTAGAAGGATTCTGGACTCTGCGACCATCTATTTCAGGGGTTTCCACGACTTGGTACAACCGCGCTCCGTTCTCATGGAATTTATCCACACTTAGCTCATCAAAGACCCATAGGGCTATTAGCATCACACACGCGATGCCGGTCGAAAGTCCAATGATGTTTATAAAAAAACTGCTTTTGTTCTTTTTTATGTTCCTGAAGAACAGCTTAATATTGTGTAGTATCATTGACCGATAATTTTATCCATCGGGAGAAATCATCTCTTAAAATCAATTATTCCCGTAGCGATTATTTCGAATAGTTTGGTCGAAATCCGTGCCGTAAATCGCAATGTTCTAATTGTCAAAATGTTATATAAATTATTATATAAATATGATGGACTTACTGTAAAATTATTGGACAGACAGTGTCTAGCATTTTTACACTTTTGTAGTAAATGCAATTCACTTTCTTTTAAGAGTTTTGCACTACCGTAAAACGAAGATTACGGCACTAAAATCTGACTGCCCATAGTTTAAATAAACCTATTTCTGTCTACAGAGCCTTGGTTTACTTATTCCCACATTTAATTAAACTTTCCGGCATTTCAGTTGTTAAGCCATACCGGCTGTTTAAAAGAAATTTAAATGTTCCCTAAAAAGGCAATCAACTAGAATACTAAAAAGGACCAGAAATGGGACACTGTCATCCAAGATTCTCAGTTCTGGGAAAGGTATTAGGTAAGCAGGCCGGTTTTGGGGACTATGGCGCAAGAAAAATTTAATTATTAGGAAATTTCTAGTTTATATCCCACTCCGTGAACGGTTACAATATTAACGGAATCGTCATCCTGAAACTTTTTTCTGATTTTTGAAATAAAAGTGTCCAGGCTGCGGCCAACAAATACTCCGTTGTCCTCCCAGACTTCCTTAATGAGCAAGTCCCGCTTTATGATCTCGTTCGGTCTATCACTGAATATCGAAATCAATTCGCACTCCTTTGACGTAAGTCCAATGGTACTGTTGCCCCGGACCAATTTGTTCTGCTCTTGGTAAAATCGGTAGTCTCCGATTTTCTTGAACCCGGACACTGCTACCTCAGAAGTATTTGGTTTCGCGTTTTTCCTATAGAGCAGCCCACATCCTATAAATCCAATGAACATTAGTGAGAGCAACGAATAATCCTTATCCAGTTTTGCGAGGGGGCGCTCCCCGGTAAAGTGGATTTTTATTTTATAGTTATCGAACGGTAATTTTCGGCCGATACACGCTATTATGCTCTCCCCTATCTCGCTTTTGATTTCATAGCTATGGGCAACCTCCCCATTGCCCATGTCGATCACTTCCACAATATAGCTATTGGGCAGGTCGGAATCGGCCATACTTTGCCCTAAGATGCTTACCACGCTACCTGGCTCGATACAAAGCTTGTTTTGAAAATTCAGTTCAAAGGTATTCCCTTCCAATTCGATTACGGGCATTATCAATGAAGTGGAGTCTCCCGCTGATAATAATAATTTATTGCCGGAATCCCTAAGCGCAATTTTCACCCTTTCGGAAAAATTATCGTTATCCTCAAAATCAACATACGCCAATAAGGTAAAGGAGATCAATACCATTAAAACGATCTGGGTTAAGACCCTTTCTTTTTTCATACCGCTTGTTTTAGGAGTCAATTCGGTAAAAAGTTACAATTTTTTACACTTGTTTGACATTTTTTTGACAGGAATTGAGAATTACGCCCATAGTTTTGAAAAAATTAGTTGATATGAAAACACACTTGAAATTATCGGCTCTATTCGTGATGCTGATTTTTTGCACTTGTAATGGGCAAAACCAAACAAACGTACCACAGGATAACGTCAGTAAGGGACTCTACTCCGAGTCTCAACTTAAAGAGGCGGCCACCGCCGAGGTGCCTATGAGTATGGTTCGCAATGTAAAGCTGGCCAGGGACGGAGACATTTTGATCGCTTCTTACCTAAGCGTGTTTCGATACGATGGAACATCCTTTACCAATCTAACAAGTAAAATAATTTCGCCCCGCTTCGCCAGCTTCTGGGATGTGCTGGAAGATCGAACAGGAAATCTTTGGTTCGCTTCCAAAGATTCAGGGGTTTATCACTTGCCTGCCGGGCGGACAGGCTTTCAGCATTTTACAACAAAGGATGGGCTTGCCAGCAATATGGCGCTCCATATTTATGAAGATAGGGCCGGTAATATTTGGTTCGGCGGAGGTGGACTAAGCCGTTACGATGGGAAATCTTTTCGGACCTTTACCACAAAAGATGGATTTTCCAGCAACAATATTCGTTTACTCCTTGAAGACTCAACCGGTAAGCTTTGGTTTGGTGGACATGGAGAAAATATGTTCGTTTACGATGCACGCCTGAATGGCGAAGTCGGGCAGGTAAAAACATTTACCGTTCCAAAAAACAAAGATGGCAAGGCTTTCAACAACGTTTGGTCAATAGTCGAAGATAAAAAAGGGAACATTTGGTTCGGTGACGTTGACGGTCTTTGGCGCTATGACGGCAGAACCTTTACCAAGGTATCGCATAGGGGGGCTTATGCAATCATCCAAGATAAAAAAGGAAACATCTGGACTACCGGTGCAATAAACACTGGAGATTGGGTACTTTCCCGTTATGATGAAAAGTCCTTGTACAATAAAGAGCCCACTGTAACCGAAATAAAGTCACAACGAGTAATGCTTTTGGGGCTTTTGGAAGCTGATGATGGAAGTATATGGTTTGGCTCCGGTGCTGGCGTGTATCGTTATGATGGAAAGACCATCACGGACTTTAAGAGTAAGGAGAGTCATTAAATATTAATTATGAAGTACACACACGTCTATACTTTGTTCTTGATGCTTGTTTTTCACACTTCCTGTGGGCAAAACCGAACAAACGTTCCACAAGATACTTTCAGTAAAGCACACAATGGCTACTCCGAGTCTCAACTTAAAGAGGCGGCTACCTCCAAGGTGCCTAATAGTCAGGTTCGGAATGTAAAGCAAGCCAGAAACGGAGACATTTTGATTGCTAACACATGGGGTGGTGTTTTTCGCTATGATGGAAAATCGTTTACTAATCTCACATATAGTAAACTAGATCCGCACAGATACTGGGACGTACTGGAAGATCGACGCGGAAACCTTTGGTTTGCCTCTACTGATTCCGGAGTTTATAATTACAATGGCGAAACCTTCCAACATTTCACAACCAGGGAGGGACTTGTCAGTAATCAGGTTATGTGTATTTATGAAGATAAAGCGGGCGTTATTTGGTTCGGCACTGGGGGTGGCGTAAGCCGTTACGATGGGGAATCTTTTCGAAATTTTACAACCAAAAAAGGACTTCCTAATGATGATATTACTACTATGATGGAAGACAAAACTGGGAAATTATGGTTTGGTACAAGGGGGGATGCCTTCTTCTATGATGGAAAAACATTTACCGTTTTCAGAAATAAAGACGGTAAAGCCTTTCACAACGCTTGGTCGATAATCGAAGATAGAAAAGGCAATATTTGGCTTGGAGCCGATGGTCTTTGGCGCTATGACGGCAGTTCCTTTACTAAGGTTTCGGAAAGGGGTGTTTATGCTATAATTGAAGATAAAAAAGGAAACATTTGGACTACCGGTTGTGTGAACCCTCCTTATGGGGAGGTTTGGGCACTTTCCCGTTATGATACAAAGTCGCTGTACGATGAAATGCCAACTGTAACCGAAATCATGTCAGGACCACCAGCTTTTCTGGGACTTTTAGAAGCTAACGATGGAAGTATTTGGTTTGGATCTGTAGGTGGAGTGTATCGGTATGATGGAAAGACCATCACGGACTTCAAAAGTCAACAGGATCGGAAATAATGGGTATAGCGGACAGTTTTAAGTTCAAATTTTTTTTGCTGATCGAATTGTAAAGGGGAAAAACTTAGTGATGTAAAGAATGCATCTCGGAAATTATGTTCCAGAATTTTAATTAATAGTTAGTCAGTCTGAAAGTGAGGCTTATATACCAAAGTTGGCATTAAATCTCTTCATCCTCAAAAGGAAAATCCCAGAAAATTAACTATTTTAGAATCAATACGCTTGCTTTCAATTTTTTGAGCCTTGTTACTTGTTATCAAACATTTTTTTATTTTGGGTAAGAAAGGAATCAATCCAGGGCCAAAGCCTCCGTTTTGTCCAAACGTGCGATTATACCCCAACCAAAAAAGAAGTTCCCAACAGCTACCAACAATTCATTGTCTCCTTCTTTAAGCGGAAGGGCAATGGATGTATTGTCCAAGGTGCACCTCCCCTTCGGAAATTTCTGGCTGGGGGTACCGAAGTAATTTTTATCACCTTTACCAGTTCACCGTTCAAGAACACCCATATCTCATCACTAAAGCCCATTTTTAATGTACGTTCCTGGGCCGTATCCGATGAAATGTTCGTCTTAAGCCATACCAATCGTCTTCCCCCTCCCCTTTTCAAACCGAATTTTCGGCTTAAATTGACCAGTGATCTGTTTTTGGCCGCAATGTGAGTCCAAACGGCCGTGCTATCCGGAAGGTCCGACATCTTGGCTTCCCCGTACATAGTTGGCAATTGGAGCAGCAGATCGCGACCATAATCAAAATCCAACGGTTTGCTCACCCTCCAATTCCTTATATAATTGGGGTCGTTGGACGTATGGTCGTATCCGGGTCCGTCTGGCAAATCGCCCGTGGCACCCGGTAATATTTTGAAATTGGCATAAATAACGTTACCGGTAAGCTGGATTCGACCAGTATGGGGACTACCTTCCAAAAAAGGAACATACATGACCGGCCGTTAAATATTGTTTACGTAAACCTTCATAAGCCCTTTTTACGGGGCTTTTTTCTTATCCGTTCAGGATTGGAAGGTCAATTTTCGAGGCTTTATAGAAGGACCGAACAGGTGTTGAAGAACACTTTTAAGTGTTGTTGCCAAAGCAATCTTCCCCGCCCCGCTTTTCACCGGTTTTTGGTCGAATTTCAGGTACTTCACAGCCGCGATGACAATGGGAATATATGGAAATACCGAATACAGGAAGGTAAGTTAACAAGGGCCGGCTAAATTTTGGTCGCCTTTAGATGATATCAATACCATTACATCTTTAACCGATGTATATTATGATAAAGAACCGATGCCTGAACACCGGTTCTTTAAAAACTAACTCAACAACTCAACAACTAACTATTTTAATTAATAATAGCCGCAATTATTATACATGATTATTAAAGCGACATACTACCTAGTGTGGAAAATTCTAATTTTGATCTGATTCTTTAAAGACTAAATATATTTCTTAATCCTACTAATACCCATTACCGGTCAACTCCGGGTTTCTCTGCCTAACAATTTGGGCTATGGGCAATAACAAATGAAATTCTTGAAATGCAGCATTGGCAGGGCTTGTATGTCCAATGACGTCTACGAATTCTATTTGTCCTGGAGCAGGTGAT
The DNA here is from genome assembly GCA_963832345.1 of uncultured Flavobacteriaceae bacterium. Taxonomy (GTDB): domain Bacteria; phylum Bacteroidota; class Bacteroidia; order Flavobacteriales; family Flavobacteriaceae; genus Pricia. Next base: position 53,013 of record CAWHTW010000002.1, read on the forward strand.
ACCGGAAACTTTCTTGTTCTTTGAATATCTGGCCAAATCTTAAATAGAAGTGGCAACTCTCGCAATCTTTCTTTCCATACCTCCTGTACAAAAATATCTTTCGAAATTCCGGTTAATTGTGAAACAATTTCCTCTCTTGTGGTCATCAATGAAGCTCTGCTTCTGACATCTGCCAAATAACCTACAGCTTCAGTGGTCACGCCCTCTGTTTCTGCAATGGATTCGGCTGCAATAAGTAATATTTCCGAATAAAGACTAACGTTTAGGTCTGCCCCCCCTCTTCCGGTTTCTATCAGCCCTACTTTATCGAACCATGTATACGGTCCATAAACACCGGTACCGAACGGATACTCCACTCCATCAAGATTAATCGAGGTAAACCATAATTGTCGATTTTGTATCCTAAGATCCTCGATAGGATCATAAAAATCAATATATTGAGAATCCGGTAGATACGCCAAATAAGGATCTATTTTAGTCCCTGGCACATTAGCTGATCTAGGAGATGACCATGTTACATACGGAGAAGGTCTAAATTGGCCATCTAATTCTATTACAAAAACGTGCTCAGGCGCATTCTCGGAGGTACGCAATACGCTATATGCACTGGTTTCGGGTGTAGGTCCATTGGGAATAAGAGAATACTGCCCACTATTAATAATACTTCTTGCGGCGGTAGCTGCACTTGCATAGCTTGCCAATCCAGCTTGTACAGGGAACCCAGCTCTCTGAAGTTCTACGTTTGCCAACAAACCTGCGACCGCTCCCTTGGTAATTCTAAAATCATTATTTGGAAGCGTAACATCTGCTAATCCGCCATTCTCCAATGCCCACTCAAGATCCGAAACGATGGAGTCGTATACCTCCACAGATGGCGTACGTTCTACAAAGATACCATCAAGGTTTTCAGTAGGCTCCAATATAAGTGGGACATCACCAAAATCCCTTACTATCGCAAAGTAGTTGAATGCCCTATAAAACCTAGCTTCCGCTAATAACATATTTGCTTCTGTTGTCGAGAGGCTTTCTACTTCAGGAATAAACTTTATTGCGGTATTTGCCCTGCCTATAGCGTCATAAACACTGCTCCAATAGGTAAATAAATACTGATTCAAGTTACTGCCGTTTAAAGTCAATGTTCTAGCCTCTAGAGGACCTATACGTTCGGTACGTTGATCAGAGAAAAGACCAGACAAATAACCGCCCAAACCCTGATTAATCTGAAACTCTCCGCTTATGTATCTGTTCAGTGCCCCTGATCCGTAGAGTGAGTTTACCGCAGATCGCACATCATCCGGATCGTTAAAGAATTGACCTACCGAAATTTCATCTCTGGGAGTTTCCTCGAGAAAATCCTCACAAGAGCAGAACGTAAAAGAAATTACGGTTACTGCTAATATTGCTACTATATTTTTCATGGTATTATTTTTATTAAAATTTGACATTTAACCCCAAACTAAAAGTTCTTGCCTTGGGGTAGGAATAAAATTCTATATTTTGACCAAAGTTGCTATCATCATTAAAACCGTTTGACTCAGGGTCATATCCTTTATAATCCTTGGACTGGACTATAAAAGCGTTCTCAAGACTTAGGTTGAACCTGACATAATTCAATCCTATCGCATCAAGAAAATCATCACTAAATGTATAACCCAGTGAAAGCAAATTGCCCCTTAGATAGGATCCATTGGCCACCCAATGACTATCAACGGCGAGATCTTGGCCCGACAGTGTCGTGTTCCTTATTCTTGGAATATTTGTCTCTTGATTGGTCGGTGTCCATCCATCATACAACTGTGTTCTAAAGCCATTGGTCAAAGCTTGACGATCTTCAGCAGTTGTTACAAACTGCTGAAGAATATCGGCACCCAGTGAAAACTGCATATCTATAATCGCATCGAACCGGCCAAGAGTTAATCTGTTGACAAAGCTACCCCTATAATCGGGTAAAGCATTACCGATAATCTTTCGCTCTGCACTACGTTTTATTTGACCTGGTATTTTGCCGACGGCAGCAGCCTCTTCAATTTCATCGGTACCATAGATGCCCAATCTTTCCAATCCCCAAAATGAACTGACCGGTTCGCCCACCCTTAAAATTGTTTGACTACCATCAACAAAGTTTGGTCCGGGGAATATATCCTCATCGTTCTCACCTAATGCCTCAACTCTATTCTTATTATAGTTTAGCGTCAAGGAGGTGTTCCATGAAAAATTATTCGTTTCAATATTTCTAGTTGAAATTAAAAGATCTACTCCCCTGTTCGAAATCGATCCGATATTATCTACAATTGAGGTAAAGCCGGTTGTAGAAGGTATCGGACGATCTAGTAGCAAATCGGTGGTCAATTTGTAATAGTAGTCTGCTTCTATGGTCAAAACGTTGTCAAACGCAGCAAAATTAAAACCTATATTAAGCTGGCCACTTCTCTCCCATTTAAGATCGGGATTAGCCAGACGAGTCAATTGACTGGTCGATTGCAATTCGCCTCCTATTAGAGTTGTGCCAGAACCTACGGTCGCCAATGATCCATATGACCCTATATCGGTATTACCGACTTCACCGTATGATGCCCGAATTCTCAGGTTATTAATTGTTTTAGATTCTTTAAGAAAATTTTCTTTGGAAACAAACCATGAAAACCCTACAGCCGGAAAGAATCCGTATTTGCTGGCGTCGCCGAATCGAGAAGATCCATCGACACGCCCGGTAAGGGTTGCACTGTATTTGTCTTTGAAGGTGTAATTACCCCTAAAGAAGTATGAATTCAACGACCAATCGTTGTAACTAGATTGGGCGGGATTATTTATCGAGCCGGCCTGCAACCGATTATATTTAAAAAAGTCATCCGTAAAACCTCTGACCTCGGTCTGAACCCCATATTCGCTGAATCCGGACCAACTTGCTCCTAGAACTCCTTTGAAATTACTATCGTTTACAGTTTTATCATAGGTCAAGAAATTCTCGTTCTGCCAAAAGGTATTTGCCCCATTTTCTACCCTGGCTCTTCCATCTGGAGCACCTGTGCCAAATATATAAGTAGGCGCATAAAACCTATTCTCTCGGGTTCTATGTGTAACACCGAATTGAGATCGGAAGTTCAGGTCGGACGTAATTTTAAAGTCGGCAAAAAAGTTTCCTTCAAGATTTATACGGTTGGTGAGATTCTCAACATCTTCAAGTACCGATACAGGGTTGGGACCTGGCTCAAGGAGAAGACCTGTACCTGCAAGATTGCCCGAGGTCGAATTTGAATATGAACCATCCGGAAATCTTACCGGAAAGATGGGTGCAAATTCAATCATTGTCCGCGCTGCTACATCTACACCGCCTCCTTCGGTTAAGGGATCACTCTGCCATACATGGTTCAAGCGTAGAATTGTTCCAACTGATAACCAATCGTTAAGTTTTGTATTGTAAGTAAATTTTGCGTCGGCCCGTCTCAAGTATGAATTCAAGAAAACCCCTTCTTGGTCTGTATAGTTCAAAAATAAGCCCGTACTTGATTTTTCACTACCGGACCTGATGCTTATATGATGATCCTGCGAGATGGCAGTTCTAGTAGTCTCTTTTTCCCAATTCGTATCGTATATAGGGCTTCCATCAGGATTAAAGAGAAGTGGATTGTTCAGTTCTAATTCTTGCGCGGATGCGCTTGGATTGAAATAAGTTATGTTTTCATAGGAAATCCTTTGTACTTCCAAAAATTCTGCAGAGTTCATAGCGTTATAAAGTGAATTTTTCTTCTTTGCCAGAGTACCAAAACTAAGATTGGAGGTATATTCAACAACAGTGCCTTCATATTTCAATCCAGACTGTGTAGTAACCAAAATAACGCCATTTGCACCTCGTGCGCCGTATATCGCCGATGAAGATGCATCTTTCAGCACTTCTATACTCTCGATATCACTGGGGTTCAAAAAATCGATATTATCGGCCTGAATACCATCCACGACATAAAGCGGTGATGTTGATGCATTGATCGTTCCGACTCCTCTGATTACCACATTATTATTTCCGCCAGGCTCACCCGAGTTTGAGAATACCGAAACACCAGCTACTTTGCCTCTAAGGTTCTGCAATGCGTTTACACTCGGTTGTCTTGAGAGTTCTTCACTTGAAACTACTCCTACCGCCCCTGTGATTTCGCTCTTTTTTGAGGTTCCATAGCCAATAACCACAACCTCATCCAGTGCCGCAGTATCTTGTTCTAGAATGACATTTACAGTGTTTTGATTTTGGCCGGCAAGGGCCACTTCTTGAGTGGTAAACCCTATATAAGAAATTACCAAGGTTGCGTTGTCGTCGGCTACACTTATGGAAAAGTTGCCGTCAAAATCGGTCTGGACTCCGTTGGTGGTTCCCTTCTCAACAATACTGGCCCCAGACAATACAGATCCATCGGCATCCGTTACTGTCCCGGTAATAATATTTTGCAGTATTGTTCCGCCACTCACTATACTTTGCGATTCTCTATTTACGATTTTTGGTTCTCTATCTACCTCAGTATAGTTGGGATATGCACTTATGCCTAAACCAAGGGTGAGAATTAGGGCAAAGAACCATTTTACGGACCAGCTGTGTGGCAATATCCCCAATAATTTCCATTTGTTAAATTGTTTCATAATTGGTGTTTTAATATTAGTATTAGGTTTTTTCAATTTTTTGACTAGCACTATTTTCCGAAGGTTGGGGATTTTATACCTTCCCACATAAAACTTCTATTTTATAAATGATTCTAATTGTTGTACTGATCTTTTTCCGTCATGTATTAATACAAGATAATCTAGAGTCAAAGTATCGCGCTTTTTAAAATCCATTGGTCCATCGAACAATAAAGATGGGGTGAAAAATGTATTTTCGCCTTTGGCGAACCATATGTAATAGGGTGAAGGATATCTAGGATTCGAAGGTGAGTCGTATATAGTCAAACCCGCATATTCATCAGCTCCAGCAATTTGAGATGTCATATCCATCCACCGCTCCTTTTCGCCGTAGCCAGTAATGTCGGCCGAATTTTGCCAGCCGGAAGATGCTATGAAGCGAGGTCTGGAAAGTTCTTCCGACCCACGGAAGGATAGACCAGCATAACCGCCCCATTCCTCTCCACCATGTTTGCCCGGTTTTTCAAGGTAAAGGCGAACATCTTCTGTAAAGGTAAAGTCTTGGTGCCATGCTATAGTGTATTCTTCGTCGTTTACGGGTGAGCCAATAGTTAAAATGCGTTTTTCAGTAATCATCGGCTCACCGATTTCCTCATAAGATATTTCAAGTATCACTTTGGCGGAAAAGTCTTCGTGTTTTTCAACATTTATGGACTTGATGATACTTCTTCCCTCGGCAAGACCTTTTTTGGTATCCTCTTCCCAATAGTTCACCCCGTTGATATCCTTCCAAGAAAACCATAGGCCCCTATGCCATGGGTGGTCCTTCGGTCTTTCCAATGTGAGGTTATGGCCTTTTGGGGTTCTCAAAGGATGGAAATAGGGCTTGTCCTGAGCCTTATCAAAGTTTAGCTGCCAAATGGCCCTACCTGAACTATCTTGTAATGCCAGGGATTTCTCGGTCTGTTTCCACTGATAGATGACCTTTACGAGCGCAGGCTTTGCCTCATTATCGGAATTGCCTGACTTACATGAGCCAAGGACAATGAATAAGCATACCGTCATTATATAGTAACAGGTTTTCATGTCTCTATTGAATTAATCTGTTACCCAAGGCATTTTTCAAGAATTTGAGACTTCTTTCGGCCTCATCGATTTCTCCACACTCCACGCTAAGAAAGATCTCACGATCGATTGGCTCGAGAATTTCAAATACTTTATCCCAGTTGACCATACCTTCCCCACATGCACAGCCTACCGGGGTTCCAGTAACACTGCCCCTATCGATTTCACTTTGTTCCGTACTAATATCCTTGGCATGGATATGGTAAACATAGTCCCGAACGTGCATTAGTCCGTCGTAAGGATCCTCAACTCCCGCCAAATACGAATTCCCCGTATCCCAATTCACTTGAATCCATGGGGATTTCACGAGGTTCACGATACTCATTAGACCTTCCGCTGTCTTTGTATAAATTCCGTGAGGTTCTATACACAAGTAAACTTTATGTCTTTTGGCCACCATTTCTGCCTTAGTCAAGCTATATTTCATCGCTTCATAGGCCAACTTGTCGTCCATCCAATCATCTTTCACCATTTCGTCACTATTGACAAACTTGGCTCCACAAGCATCCGCCAAAATAATTGAACGGGTAAGCCTTGCTACTGCGGCCTCCGGTTTCATCAAAGGGCTATGGCCACTTATACTGCTTACTTTGATGCCATGGGAATCACAGATTTCTTTCATGAGCAAGGTGTCCTCTTCCATGGAGAAAGAATGAAAATAGTCTACCTCGCTTAAAAGCCCCCATCCCGTATGAACCATTGGCTCGATGTATTTATATCCAAGGTCGGCGGCTATTTTGACGCCTTCCCTAAAGCTTTTGTCCGCACTCCGACAGTATTCCATGTTCAAACTGAGTCTAAATTTGGCCATTCTAAATTTTAGTTTAATAGTTAATATTTTTTTTTGATACTAATAGTCTTATTTTTGCAGGCCAATCCCCAAAAGGCAGCTGATGCTATTTCCCCAATTTCGGTCGGTGAAAGTCCGAACGCATCACCCAAATGCCCAAGGAGATTGGCCCAAATCGCAAATGTCATTGCCGTTATTACCAACGCCACACTTGCTGCTAAGAACAGTCTTGGTTTGTGGAATGCCTCCTTTTGGTCCATGTATCTTTGATTATTGTAACGATAGTCCTAGTTGGATACTTTCATTATACCTCTCATGCTTACATAATGACCGGGGTAGGTACACACATACTCATAATCTCCCTTTTTGGCAGGAGCTTCAAAATAAATGGTCTCGGTCGCACCGGGCTGTACTATTTTAGTGTTGAACAATACCTCATTAAGTTCTGGAACCCAGTTTTTGGATGTTCCGTCCACGCCCAGTTCCAAAGCGGTCTTACCGACCTTATCGGCCGATTCAGGGAGGGTACCCACGAGATTGTGCTGCATGTCGTCAGAATTGACCAGTTCCAATTTGACCTTGGCGCCCGGTTTTACCGTAAAACTTGAACGGTCATATTTCAGACCTGGCTTTACACCCAAGGTAATAGTGATGTCGGGACCATTTTTCCAAAGGGTCGGCACCGTATTCTGGTTCTTCGCCAATGTGGCATTGTTCACCTGCTTTCCAGTGGTTTTAATATTGGCCGACATCTTGGATTTTGTAATTTGAGTTGATTTTGGCTTATCGGCTTCTTTGTCTTCCATCCTTATGACCGTGTCGTCAATGCTCAAGTCTGGGCCCGTTGGAATGTTGTTCAAGCTGTAAAAACCGAAATCATGCAATAGCCGATTGCCATCGATGTCATTTATACCAGAGCACTTTACTTCATAAATAAAACCTTTTCTAATCTTATCAAGAACAAAGCGAAGATTTTTGCCATCTTCTGAGAGTTTAATGGCTTGGATCTGACCATCCTCTTTTTCATACACATCGCTCCCATATTTTTGCTGATAGGCGTAATCAAAACTGGTCACCTGAATATTCGAGAAATTTTCTGCGGTCCGTTTGTCGATAGGTTTGGTAAATTGGAGTTCAAATCCATCCGGACGCGCACTTATGGACTTGATTTCAAAAGGAACCTTTCCGTTCCAGACCAATCTTTGGAGACCGAATCTTTTTGGGCCCGAAGAGTGCCACCCCCTGTCTGACATCCCAACATATATAGAATTGTCCTGCGCCCAGTCCATCCGTAGAATTCCCGATTCGAACCCATCTTTAAAAGGAAATACGGCGCCTTGATACTTCCCGTCCACTTTTTCAAGAAATACCCGCATAACCTTTGCCTGCCCTTGATCGCCGACAAAAAGTTGATCGGTAAAAGGACCGAACTTTCCTTGGGTCGTATCCGGTACAAAACCAGCAAGCGAGGTACCCAAAACTCCATGCGGGAAGCGTACGGACGGCATCGTAAAGCCTGGTAGCCTGTCTTCCATTACATGCAACAAGGGTTTGTCCCTGGGAATCTGGGAAGTGTCGATCTTTACCGTTGAACCGGCTAGTACAGCGGATTTGAGACTTGAGGGATGACCGAAAAAATCGCCTTTGTCGACGTGTGATAGATAGCCCGTACCGACCCAACCGCCTTGATTTTCGGTATAGAAAACATCCCCAGCCGCATTCGTGCCGATACCGGCCGGCGATCTTAGTCCGGCGGCATAGGGCTTTAACTTGCCGTCTGGGGTGACTTGGACCATCCAGCCCCGCCAAGCGGCATGGCTACCCATTTCGCCATAGAATGGTTCGCTGTTTGCTCCCATTCCATTATCGCCCAAATTGAAGTTGATGTAAAAATTTCCGTCCGGAGGCATTATGGGGCCATGGTTGTATTCACAATAATTGCCGGACAACGGCCATGTAGTGATCGTTTGGAAGGTATCGCCGATATCATCCCCATCGGTGTCGGTAATCTTCGTCAACTCCGCCCTTTGTGCCACATAAAATGCATCGTCCTTATAAGTCAATCCAAGTGGGGTGTGAAGCCCGGATGCGAACAGTTTAAAAATAGGGTTGGAGCCGTTTGTCATGGTGGCATTTTCTATGATCCACAATTCTCCCATCCGTGTGGCTACCGCGAGCCTTTGATCAGACAACTGGGCAAGACCGCCGACTTCCAGCTCGATACTGTCGGGGATGGCCACTGTTTCTATATAATAAAACTCTTCTTCTCCTTTGGTACCGCTATTTTGATGATCGTACATTTGGCCCATGGCCGGGAATGATATGCCCAGATAAAGGACTGAATGGATAAAATATTTTACTTTTTGTGTTATGCGGTTTTTTGGGTTTGTTCTGCTTCTCATTACTACAATTCTTTCTTAAGTTTAAACACCTATATTAATCGATATTATACTTTACCACAGTATGGAGTAGTCCAATTCAGTATTGTCTTTTATGTCCGTAATGGAAATAATCAGGTCATATCCGGATTCAGTTCTACGAATGGTGGGCTCGGACGTTAGCTTAGAGCCTATTTCAATAACATAGCTGTTGCCATCAATACTATATTTGTTTTTTTTTAGCTTCTCTATGGAGTCCCCCTGAGCTAATCTGAACCTTTCACCCGGAGACGGGCCATCTTGGTATGAGAAAACTAGTTTACGATTTAACCGTTGGGTATTGGTTTTTTCGGACCAGATACGATCTTTTACTTTTAAATTCTTCGTTGTATAAATGAATGAAGGACTTCCCAGTTTATCCAATGTATATCCCTTATAAGAAAACTCGTTGCCTGTATGCTCCTCGTTTTCATTATCAGAGAACAAATACGGCTTCGACGACCTTAGCGTCAATATTTTCTTTCCCAATGGATAAGCTAATTGCTCTTCGCCCCTCCCTGTCCACATTGTCGTAACATCCAAAAAGTCTCCTTTCCAGATTTTTACAATTGCGCCGTCTGAAAGGTCTATCGCATAGTGTACCCTGTCAGGCTCCCCAACAGCTGCACAAAGTGTCTTTTTTTCACCGTCCAGCCACAAAAAACTCTTTTGAACGATAGTTCGGTTTTGAGGGGTCAATATAATTGGTCGCTCCGAATCCTGTGAGAAAGCGGGATTGGAGTTTAAAATTGTAAAGAAGAGAGTGGTTAAAATTATGAATTTTGGATTAACAATAAATTCATATCCTTTAAGAGTCACAATGCAAGCTTCATCGATAACGGTCCTCATATGTCTCATAAACAATTGTGTTTTTGTTGATATGCTAAATTATTTCACCTATATACAAGAGTAATGTAATTTTATGAATACTTTGTTAAATATTAAACAGTGATGAATTTTAAACAAATAATGGCTAAATTAGACGCTTTAACAACTACTTTTTGAAGCCGATAATTTATAAACGATTGAATGTTATAATATTATAATGATTGTTTTCTTCAATAGATAATTAAAAAAATAGCTGTTTAATTAGATATGAAAGTGTGATATTTTGAACGTATGAATTACGAAAATTATTTAGCCGACACGTGTATACCACTAAAAAAAGCATGGGATGGGGGCGATTTGAAACTTACCTCCCTGGTACGCTTAAATTACCCCGGGAAACCAATGCCCCGTAAGATGTTGAAGGGGGTTAATAGCATTGGGTATTGGGATGCGCATATACCCCAAAATTGGGGCTTGGACTGGCATAGAAATGAAGGTATCGAAATCACCTATCTTGAGAATGGGTCTATGAACTTTTCTACGGAAAAAAATACCGATGTTTTACTTACGGCCAATCATCTAACTATTATGCGACCATGGCAACTCCATAAGTTGGGAAGCCCCAATATCGGAATAGGTAAACTGTATTGGATCATACTTGATGTTCAGGTAAGAAATCCGCATCAACCGTGGAAATGGCCAAATTGGATTGTCCTGTCCCGGGAGGATCTTAAGGAACTTACTAAAATACTACGTCAAAACGAGAAGGCAGTATGGCAGTCGGACTCTAGGGTACGATCATGTTTCCGTGAAATTGGAAAGGTGCTTGGCAAGGATGATTCGTCCAATATTGAATCCGAGTTGATTATTCTAGTCAATACTTTGTTTCTGAATATTCTGAATATTTTTAGAAAAGGGGACGTGCTTTTGGATAGAACTTTAATCGAGAGTAAACGGACGGTAGATTTGTTCATTACGGAGCTACCTGCACATCTGGAAAAAACTTGGACATTGGATTTAATGGCTAAACATTGCAATCTTGGTACTACACGATTTGTACATTTTTGTAAAAAAAACACTAATATGACCCCTATTGAGTACCTCAATTTCTTGAGATTGGTCAAAGCATCTGAAGTTTTAAAAGATGACCCCGAAAAGAGTATTCAAGATGTTGCCTATGATTGTGGATTCACTTCAAGCCAATACTTTGCTACCCAATTCAAAAAACAGAATGGATGTTCTCCGAAACAATTTAGAGAGTGCCAGTCTGCGCCCAGAATAAATAAATCACCGTAGTTATTACTCAAGGTTTTGGAGAACTTTTACCAAGAGTTAAAAACATTTTAAAATATTGAGAAAAGTTTCAAACGAAAAGTCCATATAAATTTTATTTCAGATCCGATTCATCTTTCAATTCCAAAGTCAAAATTTTAGTAGGTATCGCACAACTGAACCTTACTATCTTTCACCTACAAATATTTTAAGGGTTTCAACATCCATGCCTGCGCTTTTCGCGGTTTGTGGACTGACCTTGGTTCCCCAAAAGTAGACGCGCTCAAGACCAGATATTTTTTTGATATCCCTTATGCACATATCGGTTACTTGGGTGCCATATAGGTTCAAGGATTCTAAATGTCCCAGTTTGGGAAGGAATGCTACGCCTTTGTCGGAAACCGAAGTTTTTTCCAGTTCGAGCTTGGTCAGGTTCTGGAATTCCGCGATTATAGCTAACCATTCATCCCGTATATTGGTACCGGCCAATGAAAGCCATGTGATATGTTCCTTTACCTGTTCGAGCTTTTGAAGTTGAACCTTCGTCAAATCGTTGCCTGAATAGCTGACATCGAGTAGGGGATTTTCAGGCCCCAGCGATTTTACGGTGAAACCGTGTTGCCGAAGTTCCGAAATTCGGACGCTGTCCAATCGGACCAATTGTACGGTCTCGTACCAAGGTTTGGGCTCCGTGTCCAATCCATAGCGGCGGAGAAGGACGGGTTTCATAGGTTCTTTTACGGTCACGGCCGATACATTGTCTTCGAACGAAGCCCCTGTGTTTATCCACCATTCCACGATCTTGATCTCATCGTAGGTCAATGGGTTTTGGGTGGGCGGCATGAACTTGATATTGGGCTGGGGCAAGGTCACCCTTCTGAAGAGTTCACTGTCTTCGGCAATGCCTTCGACGATAATGGGGTCGCCCTGGCTTCCTTTTAAAAGGGAATCCGGCGATGACATGTTCAGTCCGCCCCGTTGTAACTCGTTATTGTGGCAGACAAAGCATTTGGACTCAAAAATGGGACGTACTAAATCATCGTATACCAAAACGGAATCGGGATTGCTGAATTCGGGCAGTGAATCCTTATCCTTCTTAGCGCCCAAAAGATTCTGTATCCGTACCGGTGCATATTCGGTAAGATATTCCTCTCCATGGGTCAGGTTCCCGCCCTGATGGCCTTCGTAAAAAAGCATCCCCAAAACCAGAACATTAAAGCCGTTCTGTATCAATGGGGAATTGTTTTCGGGATTTCGCTTTAGCCACCATCCCAAAAAGGATATTACTACCAATGCAATGCCAAGCCACCGGTGCACGAAAAGTATATCCTCTTTATAAAGTCCGGTTTCCCCCAAATACCAACCGCATAGTGCGGCGGTCCCTGCGCTGATTGCTCCCAAAAGCCAAGCTACCGGAATCAATCGGCTTTTTGTTTCGATACGACGAAAGCTTTCGAACCCTTCCAGGGCGATGGCCAAGACCAGAAATCCGATGGGCAGGTGTACCAAAACGGGATGGAAACGCCCTAAAAAAGTTGTGAACTCCATTGCAATCATGATAGGATAAGGGTTAGAGGCGTCACTATTTGGCAACCTATAATTACTTTCTTATATATTTTGTCCGCCTTGACCATACACATTTCAGGTTGTTCACTAATGATCCATTCCTCTGCACGATAAGTTGTCGATCTTCATCGAGTACAGCATCCGTACCTTTCCGTCCTTGTCCAACTCTACGGCGCAAAGGGCCTTTTCTTTGGACTGATAACAAAAATAGGACATTTAATAAGAGTATGCCCATCGGCTTAAAAACCAATTATAGATTTGATGATTACACGCGTTCCAATTTGATTGGAGGTGTATGATGTGCATTCCATTGACAGACATAGAGATTCTTGTCACCATCGACAAAAACGTCGTGGCCGTGATTGAAGGTCGGTTTTTCGGACTGATAGAGCTGCTGCAGTTTTCCGTTCTTGTATTCGGGCGGCTCACCACCGGGATTGGAAACGACCTTGTTTTTGCCGTCCAAAATCGTTACAAAACCGGTATCGCGAACATAATCCTCCCCCCCTCGTGTACGGGACCAGCAAACGCCCGAGTAGATATTGGAATCGTCCAAAACGGGTCGGCAGACAAAAGCTCCCGGTAATTCAACCGTTTTGATGTAAATGCCCTCGAGCGTAAAAAACTTAAAACTAGTGGATGCCCTTGAAGTAATTACCAACACCGGATCGTTCTTATCGCGATAGTCGACCGCCACGCCATGGGCGTTTTGCAGATTGTAATTTCCATCGGTATTTTCATGTCCGCCCCATTTTCTAATGAACTCGCCTTTGGGTGAAAATTGAAGAATGTAATCGGAACCATACCCGTCGGCCACATAAATATCCCCTTTGGGGCCTATGGCAGTTTCGGTGGGCAAATATTCTTGTCCGGACGTGTACTCGCCAATCGTATGCGGGTCGGGCAATGTGAACAACAATCGGCCGTCAATGGTAGTCTTGCTTACAACGCCGGCTTGCTTTGCCCATTTGCCGGTTTTGTCTATAAACCATCCACAGTCAACAATGTAAAGCATGTCTTCCCCGCCTTCATCGTGTAATGTGAGTCCGTGTCCGCCAGGATAACGGGTGCCCCAATAGTCTAACAGTTTTCCCGATTTGTCAAAAACCAAAACGTTATTGTCGGTATGGTCGCCGAGCATAATCAGCTTTCCCTTACGGTCCATCTGCATTTCATGACAATTCAGTATCGGATTATGCGCAACGGTCATTTTCGCCCAGTCTTTGACAACCTTATATTTGAAATCACCATGACCTATTATCTCGTCTTCCAGAACTGGTTTTTTTAGGATATGGAATCCGAAGGAAGGGGTAGCCCTTAATGCAACCGCACCGAGTGTCGTTTTTTTGAGAAAATTTCTTCTTTTGTTCATGGTTGTTCGCAGTTGATGTCAAGAATAAAGTTTAAGGTTTTAACCCACCATCCTTTGATTCAAGATCTAATTGCTGCTTTTTAGCAGTTCAAGGTTAAGAGTTGTATCGACTGTTTGCATCCCGAGACATCCCTTCTGTTAACGCATTCAAGTCAACAGATCTTTTACCACATGCCCGTGTACATCGGTCAATCGAAAACGCCTTCCTTGGTGCTTGAACGTCAATCGTTCGTGGTCTACACCGAATAGGTGCAAGAGCGTAGCGTGAAAATCGTGTACATGTACCGGATCTTTGGTTACGTTATAACTGAAATCATCGGTCTCGCCATGCACGTATCCTGGCTTGACGCCCGCGCCGGCCATCCACATCGTAAAGGCCTTCGGGTGATGGTCACGCCCGTAGTCCGTTTTGGTCAGTTGGCCCTGTGAATATACCGTGCGGCCGAACTCGCCGCCCCAGATGACCAGCGTATCCTCCAGCATTCCCCGCTGTTTCAGATCTTTGATCAATGCGGCATTCGCCTGATCCGTCAGTTTGTTCTGGTTTCTGACCCCGCCGGGGCATCCGATATGCTGGTCCCAACCCTGATGGTACAACTGGACGAACTTCACGTCCTTTTCCAAAAGTTTTCGGGCCATCAGACAGTTGGCGGCATAGGTGCCTGGGTCTCGACTGTCCTCGCCGTACATATCGAAAATATAATCGGGCTCGTCGGACATGTCCGTTACTTCCGGAACCGAGGTCTGCATCCGAAAGGCCATTTCATATTGGGTCATACGGGCATTGATCTCGGGATCGCCGTAGGCATCGTGCTGTACCTCGTTGAGCTTCCCAAGATAGTCCAACATCTGGCGGCGGTCGTTACCATCGTAATTTTCGGGATCGCTCAGATAAAGTACGGGGTCCTTACCGGAACGGAACTGCACGCCCTGATGTTCGGTCGGCAGAAATCCGTTGCCCCATAGGCGGGAATACAAAGGTTGGCCGCCCATGTTTTTGGTGATTAAGGTTATGAACGTGGGCAGGTTGTCGTTGTCCGATCCGAGACCATAACTCAACCAAGACCCTATCGACGGGCGGCCGGGCAACTGGTTTCCGGTCTGTAGAAAAGTGATGGCGGGATCGTGGTTGATGGCATCGGTCTGCATCGATTTGATAAAGCATATATCGTCGACCATTTTCGAGGTATAGGGCAGCAGTTCGCTGGCCCAGACGCCCGCCTGCCCATATTGCTTGAAATCCATAATGGAAGGGGCGATGGGAAAAACCGTTTGGCTGGCACTCATGCCGGTCAGCCGCTGCCCCTGTCGTACCGAGGGCGGAAGGTCTTTGCCGAACATATCCCTGAGTTTGGGCTTGTAGTCCCACATATCCAACTGTGAGGGCCCCCCGCTCTGAAAGAGGTATACGATACGTTTGGCCTTGGGCAAGTGGTGCGGTAGGCCCAACAGGTTTTTGTTATAAGCCTTCAAAACGGCATCCGCATTTGAAGCGTCCATTTTACCACTCTTTACCGCGCCCCAGGCCGTATCGGCGTTCAGCAGAGAACTTAGGGCAAGTGCGCCGATGCCCAAAGATGATTTGGTCAAAAAATTTCGACGGTCAATCTGCCTTTCCACTTGCTGGAGGTCCTTGTTCGTTGACCTTAGTATTTTATGATTGTGGCACATGGTTCCAATTTTTATTTAGAAAATTCCCTCCCCGACCCAACCCCGACGTAGTGAGCATGTTTCTGGTAAAGTTCATCTTTATCTTTTCATTATAGTCGCATCCGAATTCATGATGGTACTGGCTACCACGGCATTGGCGGCTACCAAGGCGGCATCTTCATCATCTTCTATTCGAAACTCGCCCGTATTCAGCCAGCCTTCGGCCTTTGCCCTATTTTCCTTGAATTTTTTGTATTCCCCTTGTTGCAGTTCCGCCAATAATCGCAACTCTTCAGCCTTTATTTTTCGGCCCGTAAGCTTTTGAAAAACCTCGGCAATTCCTTTTTCGGGGTCGGAGTATCGCAGCATACTATTACCCAACACCCGTGATGCCTCTAGGTAGGTGGGGTCGTTCAACAACACCAAGGCCTGTAGCGGCGTATTGGTTTCTTGCCGGCGTACCGTGCAGAAAGAGCGTTCGGGCGCATCGAAGGTCGCAATGGTCGGATGCGGAACGGTACGTTTCCAAATGGTGTAGATGCTTTTTCGATAGAGTTTGTCGCCCTTGTCCTCTTCGTAGGCGGCCCCGTTAATTTTCCACAAGCCTTCGGGCTGATAGGGTTTTACACTGGGTCCCCCGATCGTGTCGTTCATCAGTCCGGAGGCGACCAGGGCATTGTTGCGCAACATTTCACCTGTTAAACGTTTTGCGGGGCCACGGGCAAGCAATCGGTTCTTTTTATCTTTCGTCAAGAGTTCTTCGCTGGCCTTTGAAGATTGTCGGTACGTATTCGACATGGCCATCAATTTGTGCAAGGCCTTGACATCCCAACCGGATTCCATGAACTTTACCGCCAACCAGTCCAATAAGGCAGGGTGACTGGGCAGCTCGCCCTGATTACCAAAATCCTCGACGGTACGGACGATGCCCGTACCGAACATATTCTGCCAATACCGGTTGACCGCTACCCGGGCCGTTAACGGGTTTCTTTTGCTGGTAACCCATTTCGCCAGCCCCAATCTGTTTTTGGGCAGGCTATCGGGATAGGCGTAGATTTTTTCGGGTGTATTCGGATACACCTGCTCCCCGTAGCTATCGTATTGACCGCGTTCCAAAATAAAAGTTTCCCGCGGTTTTGCCATTTCCTTCATCACCATAATGGATTGGACAGGTTCAATACTGTCCGCCTGAATCTTCCTTACTTTTTCAAGTTCCGCTAGGGACCGCTGATATTCATTGGATCTGGTCGCGAGGAAATAGTGTTCCAGACTTTTCTTTTCATCCTTTGACAGTTCGTCGGGCGATTTGGCCAAAACAGGTTCCAAAATTTCGGGCCGTGTCATTTGGGCGACCTCTACGGCAGTCAGTTCGGTATCGAACACCAAAATATCGTCGGCCTTGGCGCCGCCGATACCTTTTCCCCGCCATATGGCACCGATCTGTAGCCCGGGATTTTCTTCTTCCTTGTCCCCGAATACGATGTCCTTATATAGATTGTCGTTGACGACCTCGGTTTTCCGCTCTGTCCCATCCACATAAACCTTGAGTCCGCCGGCTTTGCTCGAACCGTCGTAGGTCATGGTCAATTGCACCCATCGATCTTTCGGAATGTCCTCTAAAGTTCGCTCTACTATGGCATTATCGGGCCAGGTATGTGCCAATAGAAGCTCGATCCTATTTTCGTGCAAGCTCAGATGATAACCGCGATAACTGTACAGTTGGGTGGAGTTGTGCTTATGGAAGATCTGCCCATTTTCCAGCTCTTTTGGAATAAATACCTGTATGCCGATGCTAAAAGGTTCACTACGGCGGAAGATGCCCAATTCTGCCATATCCAACCAGGTATCCCCATCAAAGGATATCCCTTTTCCCGAACGGCCTTCCGCAAGGACCGCTTTTTGGTCTTTGGCGAACTGTTGTTTCATTTCGCCTTTGTGGTATGGGGCGACGGAATTATTGATGGTTCCGTTGTCGAAATCGATTTTTGCGATCAAATGATCGGGCAGCGCTTCTGGCTTTATTTTTTTGTAATCTTCGGATGCGATCCATCTCTCCGCCTCTTTGGTTTCCGTTTGTGCTACTAGGTCAACTTTCTCCTCGTTTTCATTGATCAAGCCGTTGACATAGGCCAAGAATTTTTCCTCCTCCTCCGTCGGAAGCAGCATATTGGGCACGGGCATCGACCGATCCCAGGGAATCTGTCCCGATTCGTTCACGTTATTAAAGAAACTGTACATTTCGAAGTAGTTCTTTTGGGAAATGGGATCGTATTTGTGGTCGTGGCATTTGGCACAGGCCATGGTTAGCCCCATAAAGCCTTCGCTCACCACGTTGGTACGGTCAGATACATATTCGGAACGGAATTCCTCATCGATAATTCCCCCTTCCAAGTTCTGTGGATGCAGCCGGTTAAAAGTGGTCGCCAAAATCTGTTCCTTGGAAGCGTTCGGCATCATATCGCCCGCCAGTTGCCATTCTAAAAATTCGTCGTAGGCTTTGTTTTCGTTGAATGCCTTGATGACCCAATCCCTCCAAACGGAGACGTCTCTATACCGGTCTACAGTGTACCCATGCGTGTCGGCATATCGGGAAAGGTCCATCCAATCCAAGGTCATCTGTTCGCCGTAGTGGGGGCTGGCCAAAAGGCGGTCTACCTGTTTTTCGTAGGCATCGCGAGAATCGTCGTTTACAAAAGCGTCGATTTCTTCAAGGGTTGGTGGAAGACCTGTCAGATCAAAGCTCAATCTTCGTAATACCATCTCTTTCTCGGCCGGGGGGCTCGGGTCCATATTTTCCTTTTCCAGCTTCGCCAAAATAAAATTGTCGATACCGTTGGCCACCCTGTCCCGTAACTTTACTTTGGGGAGCTCCTGCTTTTTGGGGGGAAGAAACGCCCAATGGTCCTTATATTCGGCACCATGCTCGATCCATTTGACCAATAGCGCCTTTTCATAGGCCGAAAGGTCTAAATGGGACGATGGTTCGGGCATGGTGACTTCGGGGTCGTCGGTCAATATACGGGCGACCAATTCACTGCTTCCCGCATCGCCGGGAACGATGGAAAACCGGCCCGGGACGTTCGGAGATTCCGCATAGGCCAATTCGGGAAGGTGCAACTGCAGTCCCGCCTTTACCTTCGCTTTATCGGGACCATGACAGATAAAGCATTTATCGGACAAAATGGGCTTTATGTGCTGGTTGAAGTCAACCTCTTCAGGCAGATTTTCGTAGGCAATTTCAACATCCTCCGGCAAATCGGGGCCACAGGAAACGAGAAGTCCCATCCCAACGATACTTACTATTTGCTTAAATTCAAACATCTAATACTATAAATTTATCACTCTTCAAAGATATTTTTTTGAAACATGAAATTCTTATCCATATCAGGCTATGAATTGTAGATTTCCGACTTTTTAGAATGTGCGCATCTTATGAACGGATAAAAAAATCCGCTCGAACTATTCCCTATTTAGGCATTTAAGCAGGTTTCATGCTGAAAAAATGATACTTTAGTACTGTTTTAAATCCGACAATCCATTTCATTTTAAGATGCATAACATTCTACAATCCCTTAAACTGACGCTGCTCAATATTGGCTACGCCCGACTGGACAACGCTTGGGACTACGATAACGTTATCAGTCCATTTTCACGCCTTTATCTGGTGACCAAGGGAACAGCAACCGTTTACCACAACAATCGGAAATTCGCGTTAAAAGCCGGACACCTGTACCTTATACCAAGCTTTACCTATAGCCGCTACCAATGTGACACCTATCACGAACAGTATTATATCGGCTTTTTGGAGGAATTGGGTAACGGCCTGTCCGTTTATAACCTGAGATCTTTTATTTACGAACTGGAGGCCGCTGAAATGGATATACATTATTTTGAAAAATTATTGCGCTTGAACCCCGATAGGCATCTGAGGAACGAAGACCCCAAAATATATGATAACCGGCCTTCGTTGTTGAAATTCGAGAAAAAGAACGAATCACTGTCCGCTCAAGCCTATTTGGAGACACAGGCACTTTTACAGCTTTTGTTTTCGCGGTTTATCCAAAATGCGGACCCTACAAAAATGAACCCTAAAAACCATTTTTACGATGTACTCGGCCATATCGGTGAGCATCTGCATGAAGACTTGAACGTAGCCAACTTGGCCGCTTTTTGCCATTTGAGTACAGATCATTTTTCAAGAATGTTCCAGCAAACGTTCGGTGTACGTCCGAGCAATTATATTCAGACCAAACGGATAGAACGCGCACAGATCCTTTTGTTGACCACTAAAAATCCCATAAAAGAAGTTGCGTCGAAAACAGGCTGGGGCACCGCATCGTACTTTACAAGGATATTCAAAAAAACCACGGGAAAAACGCCCGGGGAATTTCGTCGCGAACGCTTAAAGGTTTAGGGTGTTTTTAAAACGTCATGCTGTTCCGGCCCATCCGATTATTCGCTTCGGTATCGTCCTTAAAATTTTGTTCTAGGACTAAACTTCCTACTGATGTAGTGAAAATATGATAATTTCCTTCCAAATACCACTTTATAAAAATTTTTGATGCGAAAAAAATCCTGCGTTTTTTTAAACTTTTGCAGAAGAGGACATTTCGGATATAGAAATGGTCATTCTATAAAATATTTCACCCCGATTTCAACAACACAATGAACGGTCAGTTTATCGGCTCCCGATATAATTTTCTACCCAAATACTGAATATCGACTTCGGGCATCCTCGCCCCGTGCATCAGATAATCGAACTCCTCGACGATTTTTTGTACGGACGGCGTATCGCCCAACCGCACCCTCGTCTCATAATTGTTCCTGATGCCGCCACCGGTAAAGTTCAGGGATCCCAGATAGGCGATCTCGTCATCTATGATATAGATCTTACTGTGCAGATAGGTATTCCCAAAGCCATTCCCGCTTTTGGACAGGACCACCTTGAACGGAAATAGCTGTTCGTAGGTATAGGAACAGGCCCTTATGCGTTTGGCCTTTAATCTAAAATGCCGGGCGACCGTGCAGGAAATCCCTATAGGGATCAAGAGCCACAGTAACCTAATATCCTTCAGCCAATAATTCAGAAGTATAAAACCGATGAAAAGACCGATGGTAAGGCCTTTTAAGAGCTTGGCAGTTATTTTATATTTCTTCCTGGCCCGCCTAGCCTGACTGTCGATATGGGTTTCCTGGCGGATCAGTTTGTGGAAGTTGCGTTCCCGATCTCCATAAAAGTCCTCGATGGTATCCGTGGTGATAAGCTGGACATCGATTCCCTTGGAATGGAGGGCGATCAGCCTTTTGACGAGGAACGTGGAAAGGAACGGCGATACAATCTTGACCGATTTTTCGGCCTTCCCGATTTCGTCCATCAATTTCTTCCCCGCCCCGGTACCGATATAGACATCGCATCTGGCATTGTTGAAAAACATAGCTTTTTGTGTTTGGGACGACCCTTAAAAATAGGGGTTCTTGCCGCCATTTCAAAGCCCGTTTCGTCCCGGATACGTTAGTTATCAACAGATCGCTCTTTGGGCTTCAACCTTAACAGATTTCGCATTTCCCGATGGATATCCTCATAGTTGGAGCGGATCTTCGGGTCATCATGGGCAAAGGTCGGCTCCGGCAGTTCCCTTATGATCTTGGGCAGGGGAAACCTCACCCTACGGTCCCTGCCATCTGCAAATGAAATGAACTCCCCCTGTCGCAAGCGGAAGAACTCGTCCGAGCGGATCTTGCTCACCTCCTTCTCCCCTTTGGTGATCCTGGAATCGAAATCCCAGTTGCCGCTCTTGCTGATACTGGTGGTCGGTCTTTTGACGATCTCAAAAAAGCGTTCGTAGTACTTGGCGGTATCAGGGTCGTTGGCCTTGCCGAAGAACTGGTAGGACAGGTTGCTCAGGATGGCACGGCTCGCCCTGTCCCCGTACATCATATCGTTCTGTATCTTGTCCTGCAGCACATAAACGGTCGCAATATCATAGCTTCGTAGGGTGGCGGGGATACGGTGCATGTTGAGCAACCGGATCGTCGGGGCCTCCTCCATCAGGATAAAGGCCGGTTCCCGGCCCCGGACGCCCATCTGTTTGGTAATCGTGTGGAGGATGGTCGCTATGACCGGGGTATAGGCCGTTTCGTATTTGGGATTGTTGACGATGGAAACGATGGCCGGGTTCTCGGGGCTGTTGATGTCCAAGGGCACTTCATCGGCGGACAGGGCCATAAAAATGCGTTCCGTGGAAATCTTCTTCAGGGCATTGGCCAAGGTGGACATTACCCCTGCCGTCTGCCGTTCCGAATCCTTGCCCGAAATAAAGGCGTTGGCCATTCCCTTGGAAGTGATATTGGTACTCAGGAAACGGATCAGGTTGTCCGCATCCAGGTATTGATAGGCGGCAATGAGATGGGGCAGGGTACATTGATCCGGATGGCTGGTCCTGAACTTCCAGATCAGTCCGCCCAACAGGCCCTCGACCGCATCGTTGAAGAACTTGGAGGATCCCATGGCGATGCTCTCGCGTTGTTCGAGCAGGTTTTCAAGAAGGACACGGGAGATCTCGTTCACACTTTCGGCATCCACCAAATAGCGAGGGGCGATGGGATTGACCCTTTGATGGATATCGTCGAAGGAGATGATATGGAAAGGAATATCCTTGTTTTGAAACAGGGTATATGCCATTTCGGTAAGCTCGAAATGCTTGTAATCATAGATGGCCCCGCTGAACTTATGGCGGTCGAAATGTTTCATAAAATTATAGACCAACGATTCGGTCTTGCCGCTTCCCGCGGAACCGATGATGGAAACGCCCCTACGGATGTTCCCCAGTTCCAAGGTCCCGGATCGGGTCGGTAACCGGACCCTATATTTTTTATGGGTCTTGGCAGTATCGGCGTCCTCCGATAACCATCCATATAGGATGAGATCGATAAATGCCAAGGGCAAGAGGATATGAAATACGACCAACGGGAAAAGCGGATCGAAAAAGAAATAGAGAACGAAAGCTGTCGACCCGATACAGCCCATATTGATCCAAAGCCCATGTTTAAGCCAACGAAGGGATGCATAAAATAGTGCCGACCCGAAAAGGTACATGCACATGAGAAAAGTTAAGGGAATCCAGCATAGTTAATTTTTTTTGTCGGGTTATCTATATCCCAATTGAACCGGCATTCTGTGCGACCTTCATGGCTTTTTTGAGCTGTTGGAAGGTCTTAACGGCCAGTTCAACCTGGTTCTTAGGGATACTCAGATTGGGAACACTTGCCCCCGCCTTCCCCAGTATTTTGAAGGCCACGCTCTTTTCGTTGGTCGGGAGTTTCAGCAACTTGGCAAAATATAGGTAGGGGTCCTTGGTGTAGGTCTTTCGGGCGGCATAGGTCTGGACATAGTTCCGGTCATGGCCGAACAGCTTGTCGAAGGTCTTTTCGGCCTTTTCGAAGAACTGGTCCCTTTTGAATCCCCGCATCACTTTTTTTCCGTTAAGGGTGGATTCCGATTCCATGTACTTGCTGCCCGGGGACAGACTGAACCTATTGGCCGCATCCTTACGGCTGACTATGATATGCACATGGGTCTGTAGCCCCGGCTTTTTCATGCCCTGTTGCACGATCTGGCCATCGATGCGATGGGGGATTTCCGCTTTCAGGGTCTCTATCTCCCGCCGTAGTTTTTTGGTGCTGCCATTTAGCTCGCCCCGTTCTACCTTCCGGATATCGTTTTCCAGTTTGGCGATCCGCGCCCTGTACGCCCGGTTCTCCTTGACCAGGCGGTCAAATCCCTTAAAGGTACGTTCGTGTTCGATCTTCGCATAGTACTTGATACTGTCCACCGATATCTGGTTTTCCCGATGGAAGGAGGCCGCATAGTCCTTCATGGCCTCCCGGACATACAGGCGCAACAGCGCGGGGTCATTGTTTATGGCCTTGAGCTCGCTTTGGCTCGGATTGATGGTCAGGGAATAGAACTTGGGCTCTTTTTTCTTCAGCTTGGCCGTATTGCCATCGATCTCCTTTATTACTTGACCGGGCCCTAGCCTGTCGTTGTACTGGTCGAAAAAATGTTCCTGGAGTTCCACGGACCTGCCCTCGTTCTCCTTCTCCAGATAGTTCACGAAGTCCGAAGCGCTCTGGGAGAAGGTGGCATCCATATGTTGCTTGGTAACGGTAATGTACATCCCTATCGTTTTTTGAGTTGTTCCCTGAGTTTCCGGTATTCGGCGACGGTCATTTCCAGGTGCAGCTTTTCCTTTCCAAAAGCGGGCCTGACGATTTTTATCCTCGTAAAGAGACTGTTCTCGAACCGTTCCCTGGTCCTCTCCAGGTCCCGCTCGAGCGAGTTCCTATCTTCCCGCAGCCGGATGGCCCCCGGTGGACCGAACATTGTTTCTTCATCTTCCACGTCCGTGGTCTCCTCCAGGAGCAGTTCGGGCTGTTTTTCCTTGGGGGCGGTCTGCTCGAACAGGAGCTGCAGCATCGCATTGGTGGGTTTGGTCTGGCTCTTTTCGATATCCTTGAGAATGGCGATCATGCCGTTGATACGCTTTTTGATATTGGTTTCCATCCCGTGCATGGTCGCCCCGAAATTTTGAAAGGGTGAGAGCTGGTATTTCTGGAAGAAATCCAGCATCCCTTCGAGCGTTTCGCTATGGGTCTTTCCGTACATTTTGGAAAAACTCCGGAACCGGTCCACGGTATCCGTCCTGAAATTGATGCGGCTAAATCGGGTTTTCATGTTTTTTTTGTTTCGTTAGGATAGAGCCCCTTAGTGTTTACGGGACTTCCCAAGGTGACTGTCCTAACATCGTTATTGTTTAAAGGTCAAAAGGGCAAGCAAAAATTTATTAAGTAACTGTTTATCAGCTGTTTGAAAATGGATTTAAACACACAACATCGCAACGCGTGTTGTCCTCTTGCTATACCATATTTCCCCGCAGGGAAAAATTTTATTGTCTCCGATGAATTTAGTTGGTGTTTCTGCGGATACGTTATGGCCGGAAAACTTTAAGAGTTTTTGAAATCGAATTTTGAGGGATTCTTATGGTTTTCAAAAAAACGTTGTGAAAAACGCAAAAGGTAAAAAGGCTACCAAAATGGCAGCCCTTTCTAATTGGTGGATAAAATTGATTTTAAATGGTGAATATAAATTGGTAGGTGTACAGGTTCTTGATCGATTCTTCCTCGATGAGACGGTTAAGATCCTCGCCCGTTTCCCCAACATATTTTCGGATGGATTCGCCGAAAATATTCGTAACGTGTTCTCTGGAAATCTCAAAAGTTCCTCTTGCTTTTCCGAACTTAGATCATGAAATTTTAGGTGTACCCTATCTATCCGGATTTAAAGTATTCCATTTTCCGAAAAGCTGAAATAGTCACCATTAGGTAGTATGATCAGATGATCAAGGACGGTTATATCGAAAAGCTCCGCCGCTTTCTTTATCCTACGTGTCAATTTCTTGTCCGCATCACTTGCCCTATTGGTTCCCGAGGGATGGTTATGCGCGATAACGATTGCGGTAGAGACGCTTTTCAGGACAACCGCGAACAGCAATCTCAGATCTACCAAAGTGCCCGTCAGGCCACCTGTGGAAGCCTGATAGACTCCCTTTACCTTATTTGCCTGATTGAACAACAGGACCTTGAAGGTCTCGTGCAGACCGATGGTGTCCTTGTCCCAGTTATGGTACAACAGTTCCGCTACCTTATAGGGGGCGGTCAAGGGTTCGGAATCGATTGTTCCCAGCTTTTCGCAGTAGCTTATCTTAATTTCGTTAACTTCGTTTTTCATTGTTATTCTATTAAGGTTAATGATGAAAAAGAGGGCGCTACTTTTGTCGGGAACGCCCTCTTTGCTTTTAGTATTCGCTAGGTAACAATAGGGTACCGTCTACAAAGAAGAGACGAATGGCATCCAGCGGAAAATCGGTCGAACGGTAATTGTGGGTCTCGAATACGTTCCCGTTCCCATCGCTATATTCGATCAGCGCTTCGTATCCCAAGGCATCCTGTACATCTTCAGATAGCTTCTTGAAATCGATCGTTATAAAAGAGCTTCGGTTCAACAGACTTTTGGCGATTACCGAGGTATCCGTGACCAGCCAAAAGCAATTTGCGGTATCCGCTAAATATTTGATGCCGTCCGTAAAGTGTGTGTTCAAAAGCGGTATTTTGTAGAACGTTTCCGTACCCGTAAAGGTTGCAAGGTTGTTCCTAAGTTCGGCTTGACTTATCCGTGTTTCCATTTTTATTGATTTAAGGGTTAATAAAGAGAGGGCCTGACTTTAGAAGGTCTTGCCCTCTCCGTCTAGGTTCACATTAGGCGGCCTTGTCGCTATCGCTCTTGGAACCCAATAACACAAGTTCGTTGACCACCACTTCGGTGATATAGCGTTTTTCGCCTTCCTTGGTCTCGTAGCTACGGGAGGTAAGTTTGCCCTCGACCGCGATCTGTTTGCCCTTGCCGGCATACCGTTCGATGATCTCGGCCGTCTTGCCCCATGCCACGAGGTTGTGCCAATCGGTGGTCTGTACCTTTTCGCCTTTGTCGTTACTGTAATTTTCGTTGGTGGCCAGCGAAAAACGGGTCACTTTTTTACCGCTTTCCAAAACGGTCGTTTCGGGATCGTTCCCCACGTTGCCGATCAATTGAACTTTGTTTCTAAGTGTACTCATGATTAAAATATTTAAGGATTTATGAATTGTTCCCGTACGACCATCGCACGGGCATTGAAAACTGATTTACTTATTATATCCGGAGCGTTTTCCTTCTTTTTGTTCTTTAACTTTTGTTCCGCTTCATTTTTGAGGATTCGATATGATTTCATGGTTCCTGTTTTTGATTTACTTCCCATAGTGCCGGTGGCGTTACCTTTTTTGTTGCTTGACTCGATACAACATCCGGGCTTGGTAAGGCGTATAAATAGTGGAGCGTAGCCGGAGCGCAGTGGAGGCGCAGTGCAACGGTTTATGCCGCCGTCCAAGAACGGGTGTTGTTTTTTTGCCATCAAAAAATGATAACGCTGGCGGCTCGGGAGTAGTTCGAAAAACCCGATTTGTGAAATATCCGACCCTCTTGAAGTGGAACAAAACGCAAA
The DNA here is from genome assembly GCA_963832345.1 of uncultured Flavobacteriaceae bacterium. Taxonomy (GTDB): domain Bacteria; phylum Bacteroidota; class Bacteroidia; order Flavobacteriales; family Flavobacteriaceae; genus Pricia. Next base: position 79,731 of record CAWHTW010000002.1, read on the forward strand.
GGCGAATTTCAGTTCAAGCGGACTTAAGTTCGGATTTTAGGAGAAGTAATTTCGTACTTTGGATATAAGGTATGCCTATGATTCTAACTCAAGGATATATTAATAGGAGGGAACGCTAAAATTCGGGCTAATGTCCAAGATTTGGGCACGAAGCTCTTTGCCCGTAATGCAGAGTAACGGAATGGAGCGGCAATGTGCTGAGGGGATGGGTGCAGAATGGCAAAACTCACAACCAAGGCATGTAGTAGGTAAAGGACACATCAGCCGGTAAATCAGTGAAATCTATCGGAAAATATGCTTATTGAAAAAGGATAATTTTGAGTCATCCCAGCAAAATTGCCCAGTTGCTAGGAAATAATTAAATACAAACAAAAGTGTCTAGGACACTATCATTTGGTTGGCATCATCCAATACTGAATTATCGAAGCATTTTAAATAAATTTCGGTCGTTTTCAAAGAATGATGGCCCAAACCTTCGCTAATAATCTCGGTTGAAATACCCATATTTTTCGCAATGGTTGCCCAAGAATGGCGTATATAGTAGGATGTTATCTTTTGTTCGATATTAGCATCTTCTGCAATTCTCTTGAACAGTTTGTTGACTAACCTCCTGTCGGATCGATATTTTTTGAAAGTTTCCACGGAACCATCATAACCGATAGGAAAAATAAAATCGTTCGGTTTTTTATCTTTGAAATAGAATTTAAGAATTTTCCCGAATTCATCGGTTATTCTCACAGATAGCGGATCACCGGTTTTACTTCTTCCATAGAAAATTCGACTATTACCTATATCCTTTATCCTCAACTTGGCCAAATCGATTAAGTTCATGCCACGACAATTGAACATACATAAAAGATAATTTTTGGTATGCCAAAGATTAGTCCCTTCCTCATATTTTAAATTTCTTATTGCAACTATATCTTCCTTTGTCAAGGCTTTCTTCTTGGTCCGTCGGGTTGTAGGGATATTGTAATGCTGAAATGGATTTTTGACCGGGACATATTTGTCTTCCATTATCGCACTATTATAAATTGACCGGATGGCGCGCATATAAGAGCTAATTCCATTATTTGAGTTACCCTTAGCCTTATTTTCCATTTCAAATTCCTTCAAAAATGTTACGTCTAGATGGTACAATTTGACCGATAGGCCGTTATTAAATTTGACAAATGCCGAAATTGAGTCCTTGTACCATTTGGCAGTACTGGGCTTTCCCTCCTTCAATTTACGCTCAATCAATACTTGCCCCCAATCGTTTAGAGATATTTCGTTAGATAAGTTCTTTTTTAAATATGAATCCAGTTTTTTATCCCAGGATTCTTTGATGTTTTCTATCAGGACATCAACGGATATAACATTAATTGTTTTGCCGAGATCGTCAATAATTTTTTTGACTGAATATAATTTTTCGTTCAAGGCCCTATTTATGGCATCGCAATCTTGATCTCTGTTAACCAGAGCCGATTTCTTTAAAAGCATATTTTTTTCATCCCATCCCGACTTGGAAGTTAAGTATGGCAGTCTCAAAATCCTCTGTTTTTTGTGATAAATACGTAATGCGACTGGGTATAAATCATCAGCGTTTTTTGAATGCTTACGTTCATCCAATATTAATCTTGCCCTTGCCATATCTTATAGATTTATCTAAAGATAGGATAAAATTGTGCATAGTTTGTGCATAGTTTTATTTGATACCAAATGATATCAAATCGGACTAAAAATAATTAAAGCTATATACATCAATGCTTTACAAACAAAAATGAATAGAGATGAATTGAAAAAAGTCGCCTTCTAAGCAGGCGGTCCTAGGTTCGAATCCTAGTGCCATCACCAAGTAAACAAAGGGCCTCCCAAGAACCGGAGGCCTTTTTGATTTTTATCCGCATAACATTAAAAATGTTTGAATATAAATTCGCTTATACGAAACACCGTTTCTTTTAGCGGCTTTTATGTTAGTTTATCAATATGTATTTCATTTATTAGTATTTCGACCCGTATATTGAAATTAAAATCGGATTTAACCTACCAACCTGATTAAGTATCTTTCAAAATTTTGAATTAATGGCGAATAAATTCAGCATCATAAAAACAGCCATGGCCGTGGCAGAATTGCTGTGGAAGTAAATTAGCGTCTGCATGGCCGTAGAGTCTCAAATAATACTTATCATATACTGTTCTGGTAATTTTTTTTTGGATTTTTTATTTGATGCAAATTGGGATGTAAAAGCGAGGCCCTGTAGACCTTCAGCGCCGCCAATTTTCTTTTCCGTACATTACCGTCACCGATGGTATAGAATCCCTTGAAAGGCAAGGACATGTTCATTGGGGCAACTATATTCACTGAACAAGAAAATGAACACCTATTGTTCCTGTATCAAGTTTGGTCTACAAAAATTTGGCTAGAACCCACTCTCGGAAGGACGCACTTACAAAACCCTGGGCATGCCTAGGTACCAATACAGCCCGCACTGTTGAATGGAGGGGATAAGAAATATGCTTTGATGGATAACAGACAAAAACAAAGTCATAATAAAGCTTTAGGCATATCAATCGGTGAACTCTTCTATACTAACATAAGGGCCCTATTTCATTTCCAACATGCCAAATGGCTTACCCATCACGTTCATAGCCGTAATTTTCGATTTTGGTGTTACTAACAACTTCTTTGAAAAAAAACATTCTATAATGCTCAATCAATCTATTTCCTTATAAATAAAGATTCGCCTATTTTTGTGTGAAGACAAAAACTCCCTTTTTGTTTGCGGTTACAATATCTATTTTCCCATCATTATTTAGGTCACCTGAAGATATCTGCCTTCCTACTCCTGAATCGTCATCTATCTGATAGGGAATTAACTCTGCCGATCCATCTTCATATCTAACCGTTCTGAACCAGTAGAGTACGGCAGGGTCTTCCGACCCAGGATCGCGACCATTGTGGGCAAAATAGCATTTTCCGGTTACGATATCCGGAATACCATCATCATCGATATCTGCAGATGAAAGTGCGTGTAGCTGACTAAAAGCTACCCCATAGGCATTGTCACTTTTCAAATCGGTCATCACAACATGCTCCTTAAAACCTATACCATCCCCCTCATTTACTTGTTCGTGCCAAGAAAGGCCATAACCGTGGCCGTTCATCGAGGTAACGACGTCGTTATCACCGTCTCCGTCCACATCAAAGGCGAACATCTGAGCACCTCCAGTTCCAGGTGAGAACGGATAAGGATGGTAATTCCATAAAGTTGATTGATCCCAATTTATGGGCTGCTCCCACCATCCGCTCCTTTCCAAAATATCTATCAGGCCATCACCACTTATGTCACCTGCACCCAATCCGTGTGAAAAGACAGGAAAACGCTCCGGGTCATGAGTGCTAATTGCAATGGTACGCCAACCTTCTTTGTTTCCAGATCTAGGAATTCCCAGAACCAGCCTTCCTTCGCTGAATGCGAGAAGCTCCTTTTTTTCATCCCCAATAATATCGATTAAACTGGGAGATTCGTGACCTACACTGCCAATAGCTTCTAAATAGTTTGGTTCAAGTATCGCGTCGCTAATCGATAATTTTATTTTTCCGGGATTTTTTACCCATTTACCATTGGTGCCCGGCAATCCTAACTGAAGTATATCCATCCACCCATCTCCATCGAAATTACTAAGAAAAGTGAAAAAATTAGTGGCATATCCTTCTAGATCTTGGCCAGTAATCGGATAATACTTTACAGGGGCATAAGCGTAACTCTCTTTAAAAGTCGGCCCTTTCCACCAGATTGGGCCAGCGACAATATCGGGATGGCCATCTGCATCGATATCCCCAATCGAGGCACCTTCAGAAATATATTTTTCCAACAATTGTATCTTAGTAAAGGATACCGTTGTGGGAGGAGGGGTTTCTAACTGGGCCCTCAATCCCGTGGAGAGAAGCAGAAAACCATATAGAAAGAAAATTTTACCTTCTGTAGAAATCATGGGTGCGTTATTTTTTATTTCAAGGTTGCAATATAGGCGAGCAAATCTGAAACCTTTTCGTCGTCATAATTATCTATAAGGCCTTTGGGCATAAAGGAACGGCCTCCTATAAATCCTTGTGAGGTAATATCGGCCCTTTGAACGAACTGCTCGCTGCCTCCCATGAATGCGATCGTCGTACCGCGGTCATCCTTTTTTAGCAAAAAACCTTCTAGACTGCTGCCGTCTTTTTTGGTGACCCTGTATACTGCATAGCTACTTTCCATTGCTACATCGGGATCTAAAATAGCGGTCAACAAGGCCTCGTTCTCCCGTAGGGCGGAACCATCCAGAGCAGGAGCGATATACTGCCCTTCTCCTCCCACATTATGACAGAGAATACAGGTTTGGAACAGCTTTTCACCATTGGCCGCATTTCCGCCTCCCCTTTCGGCGATGACCATAAATCTTTTAAGTTTCGATTCGAAAGCCCTCCTTTCCTCTTCACTACGTTGTTTCACTTCGTCGAAAAGAATTTTTCCCCTCATATCCTCTTCATCCGCTTGAAACACCTTTTCGGCACTTGATATATCGAACGCCTTCGAGGAAATGAGTTTTTTCTCCAACAATTTTTTTAGTAGGGTAGTTCCTTTTTGTGAATTCGACATTATTTTGGCCAGCGACCTTTGTTCAGTTTCCTGCAGTTTTGGCATCCATTTGCTTAGGATTTTTTCTGCACTCGTCAGGTCTGCATCCGCCAAGGTCCTTATTGCGGAGGCCCTTAATTCAAAACCCAAGGTTTGGTTTTTAGCTATTCGGGTGAAAACCTGTTTATTTTCTGCCAGCCGATCTTGAAGTGCGGCCATCGCCAGTTTTAGGGTCTCTTCGGAATTGTCCTCATTTATTAATGGGATAACATCATCTTGTAAGCTGTGGATTTTTAATTTTCCGACAGCATCCAATCCTAAGTGTTGTTGCGATCCTTCTTTGCTTCGCAATAAATACCGTATGGGTTTCAACAATAATAGGGTCAGTTCATCGGATTGTACCCGAGCCTGATTTTTCAGGGCTAGAGAGACATATTTTTCCGCTTTGTCATTTTGTTCCAATAGGGGCCGAACAACATTGTAAACATTCTTATTTTCTAACATTTCGGCAACGATGATTAAAGTCGGCTCGTCCAGTTCTTTATAGCCTGCTTTTTTCCAAAGGGCCATGAAAACCCGTTCTCGTTCCGGTTTAGGTAAGGCTTGGCCGGCCCAAATCAGGTTTGAGGTATCGTACTTTGCAACCTCCTGTGATTTTATAAATTCCGATAGTTCTTTTGGATAATTTTCCAGTGCGTTTCGTGCCAAATAGCGTTCGAAATTACGCTCGTAGGCGCCGCCCATGGAATTACCTTCTAGTGGAGGTTTACAAGCCCCTACCAGAATCCCGATGGTTTTGGCATTCGCAGTTCCTGATTGGCCAAGGGTTCTCAGCACCTGTGACCTGACCAAGGCGTTGCTATCATCTGCAAGTTTTCGCAGTGCATTTGCCATATCATCGGCTTTCAAGGAGAAAGAGGTTAACGAGCGAACGGCCTCCCTTCTCAGATTGTCCCTATTGGAACCAAGTAAGGCTGCCATTAGGTCTTTGTCGTAGTGTTTTAAGCTTTCTAGGGACCATAAGGCCAGTATACGTGTAGTTTCATCTTGGGATACATCGGATAGAAGAACCGATAAGTCTTTTATGAGCGGCTTTGTAGCTTCGATTGGTCGATCGCTTATCTGGTGCCATGCGGCTTGTTTTGCCCACAATGAAGGGGATTTTAAATAGCCGACAAGTTCATCGGTACTGACCTCATAAAAATTCGGAATTTTCCGATTTCGTTGTGATGTATGTCGGATGCGCCAGATGCGTCCATGGGATTTGTCGCGGGAAGGGTCCGTAGTCGCCACTTCGTTGTGTGATACAATTTTATTGTACCAATCGGCAATATACAGGCATCCGTCAGGACCGAATTCCATGTTGACCGGCCTAAACCAATCGTCTTCGGAGGTCAGAAAATCCGGGAGGTGCTCCGCCGAAACGGAACCATTGGGATTCCGTTCTATCCTTACCGCATTGATGGTGCTGGTAATTGGGTTTGCCAGAAAAGCAACATTTTTCCATTTGTCGGGAAACGATCCTTGAATATCATCGGCAAATGCCATAGCGGAAATACCAGTACCGCCAACGCGGAATTCGTGCAGTTCGGGCATCCAAGGTTGATAAGGGCGAAGGCGCTCGTTACCTATTCCGGGAAAACCGGTACCGACCTCCATGGGTACCACGGAATAGCCAAGATCGTTCGCTTCCGTTCCGTACCATTGGCCATTTCCCCTAAGCTGAAAACCCCAAATGTTCTGAAGGCCTGAATTAATTACTTCCATTTTTTTTCCATCCAAGGAAAATCGAGCTATTTTACTGTAGTCCAAACGGGTCTTCACATTGCTAACATGGGAAAATACTTCCCCTTTGTTCAGCAAACCTTGGCTAAAATGAATCCAATCACCCGGTCCACGGACTAAAACATGCGGCAGTGTATGGGTATCGGTAAAACCGAAACCGGAAAACAACGGAGTTCTTTTATCGGCCATTCCATCTCCGTCTGTGTCATTTAATATGAATATTTCCGATCCCTGGGCCACGTACGCTCCGTTCTTATAGGGTAATATACTCTGGGGTATGGCAAGTCCATCAGCCCAAACCTTTGTTTTTACAGTAGAACCCTTATACAGGTCGGAAAGCACCAATATCTTGTCATCTCCCTTCGTTACACCTCTGTACAAATCTAGAATACGCTTAAAGTTAGGGTCTTTCTCCTGCGCTTGAGGATTATCCATGAGGTCTAAGAGATCCTGCCATTGGATATCCGAGACTGGGTCAAGTGGATACATCGAGGCCGTCTGGGTCCATAGTCTTCCGGCATCATCGAAGGTCATATCTATCGGGTTGACCACCCCGTCTTTTTCACTGGCTACCAATTCTACTACAAATCCGTCGGGTACCTTGAATCCGGCCCTCTCCTTATCAGGTGTATATAGTTCCGTTCTTGACGATTGGGTCTTTTTATCGAATTCTGGATATTCACTTGAATTGGCCTGGCCCAAATCTATATCCTTTGGATCGCTTTTGCAGCCTAGAAAAATCATTGATGTCAAAATGGAAAATACAACTATGCTTAAGTTCATGTGTTCTATAAATTGATATAAAGGATAAAGAGGGTATTAGGTTGTAAAAGTTATGTGCTTAAATTCTAATTTAATTTCTCGTTTGCTTAAATTAAATTGGGGTACAACTGTTTACTATTTCATACTTATGTCAGGGTGCCACTCGGAAAAACCATCAATAGTTTGGAAATTTTTTGGATTCAATTTTTCATAAACGGATTTGGTCCAATTAAAAGTAGCGGGTAATTTTCCAATTCCAATAAATTTAGTATCCATATTCAATCCAGCTACTTGTGCCAAATCAGTTATACGCAAACAATTTAACATTTCAATAGCTTGACCTCTTCCATCCGCTTCACTGGGTAAATTTTGACTCTCGGGAGGATTTTTCACAAGTATTGAATTTAAATTTTTCGCAAACAAAGAAGCGTATAATGCCACTACGGACATTTCTCCTTCGGCCGCAATACTAATGTCCTCTTTGTCTATGTTTAAGCCAGGAATTATGCTTAAAGCTTCTAAACATCGGAGAACATCGTATACGCGCATGGAGGCAACTGTTCGTCCGGTCCAAGCGGAGGATCTTCTTATATGCCATTGCATATTTGGCGACCAACCCGTTTCGCCAATTCCCCTTGTTTCCAGATAAACAATAGTTTGGTTTTTGTCTATACCAGAAACAAATTGCCCAAAATCCATGAACGGTTCATCACGGTTTTTTAAGACCAGGAGAATTGATTGTTCCGATTCAGGAGGTTTGTTCCAGTAAATAGTGAAATTCAACCGCCATCCTTCTTCCGGTACAAAACTAAATTTTTGTACGCCGTATTTTGCCTCTTCGGCCGTTCTATACTCCCATCTAATGTCAAGTGGGACCGGATTTTTAGGATAAGCTGCAAAAGTTTTTTTCCTTAAAAAATCCATTACCGTACTTTTATAACTAGCTAACTGTTCCGAATTTTCAATTTTTGGAGGCTTTGCCAAAGTGAAAAACGTCTCTTGAATCGTTTTGGTTCGATCATCCTTTGGTGCACCATTGTCATATACTCTTAATTGGTCTACAGTCAATTGATCGTTTTTAGAAGTATCAATATCACCAATCTCCTCTGGCGAAACACTTTTATCCATCAAATGCTTCATGAAAAATGAAAATATCTTTGGACGTAATGTTTCGCGATCTCCATGGCCTCCATCGGCCTCGATTAGCCCTAGATTTTCGGACGCATCATAAAGATCATATGCCTTTTGTACATCTTTGTGTAGCTTTCGAACCGATTCTATTGCAAATAATGCATCACGGTTAGGAGCGGCAATCAGTAATGGTTTTGGAGCAATTAATGCCCCAACATCAGCAAAATCCCGCTGATAGGTATTCAGGGGCCTCATACAGTCGCATTGATGATCTATGGTCTTCTGAAAAATTTCCGCTTCTAATGTTTCAGCACCGGCAGCCGGCGCAGCGGCTTTTACTCTAGGATCTATAGCTGCTAAATACCAGCTCTGAGAGCCACCGCCAGAAGCTCCAGTAACGCCTAGAGCTTCATTATTGACTTCAGGCATTTGGCTCAACAAATCCAATCCACGAATACCGTTCCATAATTCCACTCCCCCCGGATTATAACCGCGACTATACCAATGAAACCAACCATTCATATTAGTCCCCCAATGTTCTCCACGCACTTCTCCCCATTGAATGGTTTCAATAATAAGACAAACAAAACCGAGTTTCGCAAATTTGTGGGCCAAACCTTGATAATACGCTTTTTGGGTCTCTGCATGTCCACACAAATATAGTATAGCAGGTACAGGTTTCGCAATGCCATCGGGGATATACAGATTTGCCGGGACATATAAATCTTCAAGGGATTCGTAATAAATCTTTTCTATTCGATATCCAGACATTTGAATAGTGCCGACCTTTTGAATATTTAAAGGAGAACGCACCCCGTTTAAGGGAACATCGTTCAAGCCCATCATCTCCAAGAGTTCTTGGTAACGCGTCTCACGCACCGTTTTCCAATCGCCTATAGTGTTGATGTCCTGAAAAAAACTGTCGGTAACATCCTTTGCAGACTTGGTCAAATAATGTCGAATATTATTAGACTGGTCTTGTTCTGGACAATAGGAAAAAGGAATTTTTTGGGAAAAGAGATTAAACGATAAAACAAATAAGGAGATAATCGGAATCGTTTTAATACCGTTAATAAAAGGCATTCGAAAATTTCTCATACATGGTAATTTTAAAAACGTGTTAGGACTTAATCTAAAGCGACTTCTTTAATTACATTTTCGTTTCCAACTTTAAGACGAATAAAATAAAGCTTTGACTTCTCATTGTCAGCATTCACTGCTTGTTTTGGCCCATTCCAAGAAATAGGTATTTTTCCCTTCTTTTTTTCTTTTTGTATATAATCCCAAAGGATTTCCCCTGATTTGTTCAAAACTTCCAATGTAAAATCGGAAGGTCTTTCCAAATTCACTATGAAGTCCAAAGTTCTATTTGTATTTACTTTCGTACTAAGGTCAAACCCATTATTATTTTTAGTCGGATTTTTTGGATTATTTGTCTGGAATTCACGATAGTGGTCGATAACTGCCATTCCTAAGGGCTCATCCCATTGAAGTTGCATGATATCATCTTTAGCACGCCAATATTTTGGTGCAACGGCATTTGCTAAGTACAGTATATCAGAATCAAACAAGCCAGAGGTGCCATAGGCCTTGTATAGGGCATTTTGCACTTCTATCCGTGGGCTACTTTGATTTTCTACGCTTCCAAAAATAGAAAGTTCGTTATAGATACTATCCCTTATTGTGGGGTTTTTTTTAGCAGCCCAATAAGCCGCTGCCATAGATTCCCTGTGCCAGTAAAGTCCCCACATATCCTTATTATGCTTTCCGGCTTTCCACCAGTCTAATATTGCCTCGGAGATGATGGGGTCTTCTTGATCCTGTAGGTAAAGTCCATATCCCATAAACCAAGTGTTATCTCTCCATTCATCAACCGGATTCGACGTTCTATTGATTGCAGATGCTAAAAATTTATCGGCCTCTGATTTTGCATCTTCGTATCCAGGGACACCGCCAAATGTTTTTAATCCCACGTATGCACCACCTGAAAGCTGATCAACGTCAGTATTTCCCCAATTGTTCCATGCCGATCTTATTTCATCCATAACTTCATAGGTTCTCCAATCACCGGTGAGATTCCAATGTATATAATGTCCTAACCAGTTTGTTCCATATCCGTCCCATGCTACACCCCCGGACCTATCATTTTCATCTTCGGGCGTCACGCCCCAGTACGCAGAATGCCTTCTGCCAAAACCGACATAACGGCTGTCTTCACTATTATAGTGTTTGATTAAGACGTCGCGGACAAATTTGAGATGAGTCGACGCGGATTTCCAATATTTATATTCGCCAGTCCGCAGATACTGCATAAACTTCCGATAACTGATCATTGTATTGCCCCTTCGCCATCCATCATAATCATCTTCCCTACTTGAAATTCCCCATGTGCCGAGTTCCTTATTTCCGATTTGGTAGGCATACATAAACATCATATCTCCGTAGTTCAGCATTCCCAACCAGCCAAATTCAATCGCAGACCTATCAATGAAAGTTGTGCCCGTCGCCAGGAACGCTTCAGTTTTTGGAAATTTAATATCATCTTTGGGCATAATCATTCCTGCGGCCTGGGTTCCCTTATAACTATACCATTCGGGATTCACATAGGGTTGTGGCGTATCATCTATTACTGCTGCGAAATTTTCATTTTTTTCAGGGTCCTCAGGACCATGAAATGAATAAAATATGTCATGGGTAAAACTAACTCCCTGCATTCCATTTGGCCAACCGGATGCTCTTAAATCTAGCACTAATTCGCCGTGGTCCGGCCACATCCATGCATTCAAAGTCTTTTCATTGCTGACATAGGATAGCTCTTTGGGATACATATAAGCCATATCCTTCATGGATAAGGTAACGCCAAATTTGTTCGAGCTAACATCGATCCAACCCTCTGTTTTTTCAGTTCCATGGATTAGCTTTTCCCCAATCCCAACTTCCCAATCCAACGGAAAACTCTTGTGTTCTAAGTGAAAAACATCATGGGGACCCGTGTTAAATAAATAAGATGTATCCTGCTTCTTTACAACTTCGCTTTTTAATAATCCGGAAGCGCTGAATGTTGGAGGTGATTCAAAATCCAAGGGAAGATTTAAACCCATTCTTCTAATATTAGTGGATTGAGCATCTCCCCTAAACATAAAGTTATGTTGAACCCGTATGAACGATTTTCCCTTGTAGGCATGAATCCAAATCGTATAATCACTATCAGCATCCGAAGCGCCCAGCCTTCCTTTTATTTGAACAACTGTTCTCAAAGGCCCGGTTTCTATTACGTTGGCAGAATAGGTTCCGTCAATAGCCTTTTTTCTCGTCTCTCTTCCTCTGCCTTCGGGACGAATCCATCGCGAACCACTTTTAACCGTTGGAATAGCGTTCGTAACTGGCATCGAGGTACCTAGCTTTAAATTTCGAATTGAATAAGGAATGGTCGGCCTATCTGGATTGTTTGCCTGTAAATCTAGAAAGTGGTCTTGACCACTATCGCTTTTGACTACGTGTTCATCAGATTCATAACTTCCATTTCCATTTAAGTCTAACCAGACTTGGTCTAGAAAACTGAACTTTGTTTTACTCACAAAAAATTTTAAAATACCGGTATCCACAATAATTGCTTCTTCAGTTTCCCGTACCATACCCGCATCACTATCGGGTTTGGCCGAAAGAAGTACTTGATTGATTGCCTTTTTATGGGCATCTATATCAGTTTGATAGTCCAATAATACCCATTTAATAGATCCATCACTCCAACGGGAAAGGATTCTTTTCTGAGAAATAGTTCCCGCTATACCTATTTGGTCCGCGTTAAAAATAGCTCCCTTTGGAAAGGGTATGCCACCTGTAACGGGCCACATTTCTCGATCAAAGCCTGAATGGTCTTCTATAGTAATTGATGGCTGAGATGTAATGATTTGAATTGGAAACAATACTATAAGGATAATTTTCACGATAGTGAAATAATGGCAATTGCAAATATAAAGTCTATTATTTTCTTTCATTTAAGTTGTATTTATATAAAGGTTTGCATCGGTTTTTACTACTGTAATGCAGAAAATCTACTATATTAATTACAAAGATGGTCCTGCAACATTGGGATAGTCATGTTCTATTCAATCCTTTTTTCGCTTGTTGTTGACTACATTCAATCTTATCCGCCCCCAATGAACACTTCTCTTGATAGGATTATGAGCCTTTGTTTCATATTTTGCAAGTATGTTCAATTCATGACCATCCGGGCAGTCTTCAGAAATTTTTATAATCGAACTAAACGTGATTCCATCCGTTTCCCATATGGCCGGAAGGGCTTCATCGAAAAGTTTTTCTTCAACAATATAGGGGTCGTCATAATAGAGTTGCGTTCTATGGTCATTCGTATAAATCATAATCTTTTCACCACCAGAAATTACTCCATCGCCATTACCTACACCAAGAATGGTATCCATAACCGATAAACCGTCATCGATAACCAGTTGGTCAAATAGTGGCACTTCAAAAAATACAGGGACGGAAAATTCATTTTCGAACGTTAGATTCCCATAAGTTAGATTCAATTTTATTTTCACTTCGGGGGGACTTGCGTCTTTGGTTGGTATTTTTGAACAGATTGCCGCAACTGCAGGTATATTAACATTACCATTTTTGTCAACGAGCCCTTCCAATGATGACGGCTCAAAAGTTATGGTACTATCCCTCGAACTTAGACCGACCTTTACTTTTTGATTTTTTTGAATCGTCTCTCCCAGGTTTAACACCTTTAAGGTCAGCCTATTTTCTTTACCGACCCAAAGCATTTTATGTTTTTCATCGACGCTATAATCGATAAAAGTCAATTTAGGACCTTTTCCCTTTTTATAAATTCCTATCTCATGCCCATCAGAATCGAGCTCGAATTGCAACCTTCCATCAGAATCACTTTTTAGGGTACGTTCCTTGAGTTTTCCATATTTTTGATTATGGTCTCGAATATGATACTCGGAATCTGGTTCGTACCTAGCGTCGGTGGTAATGGTGGTCTTAAAGTTCTGAAGGGATGGGCCATGTGGAAGCCACTCTTTGGTGTAAAAACCAAACCCGTACTCTGACACATCTTGGAGAAATAAAAACCCTGGGCGCCGTTTAAGGCTTTCTACCTTGTATCCCCAAACTTCAAAATCGTCATATAAGTCATAGTGTGACCATTTCCTACTTGGTGGGACGGGATTATCGAATGTATCTACTATGAATTTCATAGCCTTTTCGAAGGCATCTGTTCTGCCAGGATCGTCAATTTCATGGCCCCCTTCAAACTCCCAGTATTCATAGTTCTTATTGCCCTCCCATAGCACACCATTATGAGTTTCCTTATTCAAATCCGACAACTCTCCTTTTGAACTATTGCGTAGACGTATTTGAACATCAGTTAGGTTTGTGAACGTATATCGTAGAGGATAAAAGGTGTAATTATTCGGAAATCCAATATAGAATTCGGTACTACCTACCATATCTACCGCAGCACCTATTTTATCGGGGTACTTTCCAGATAGATAAAAAGACATCATCCCGCCCATACTAAAACCGACAATTCCTCTAGAATTTCTGTCGTTCAATGTCCTATATGTGTTGTCTATATGGGCTGTGAATTCAAGAAAATAGTCTTTCATTTGCTGTCCATACTTCATATGTTCATGATATCCTATATTGTAAGGCCTAGGTTCAGATTCTTCCATATTACCATCCCACATGACCAAAATACTCTGATATTTATCTACCAATTTTCCTATCAATCCATATTCAAGATTGGCACTATCCTTAAAATGACGTCCTCCCCAACCATGGAAATAATAAATGACCGGATATGCTTTATCGGAAGAATCGTAGCCCGCGGGTAAATATATCCTATACTGTTTCTCTCGATTGAAAACCGTGCTAAAGTAGCTTAGGTCTTTATAGGGCATTTCATTTTCGGAGCAAGAATAAGTCGAGCAGATTGATAAAATACAAACTATCGTCCAACGCAAGTTTCTTGATTTGTACATCTACTTTTTTGATTTTGTGCATTGTGTTGAAATTGGTGCTTGCCAAAGGCCAAGATTGTCAATTGATAGAGGGCATTTCTTTTCATCGAGAAAGTTCAGTAGGTGCGATTTGAAATTTTTCATTGTATCCATCTTTACTGAAAGAACTAGGCTATGCCCATCTCAGGCCCAGCTATTAAAAATTGCCCTTTTTTCAATCCATGAAATGTATTATTTTTTAAATACATTCTTGAAAATGAGCGCTGCATAACAAATTCAAATGAGGTCAGCATATTCTTGAATACAATTTTGTCACTCAAAACATCCATTGCCACAGCAATTCCATGAAAATGCCTAAGCGTTACCTTAAAAAGCTTTTGCGCATCATTGATTGTTTCGGCCATTAGTGGGCCCAACTGCATAAAATTACTTCCGGGTCTTCAAAACACCGAACCCCTTACGGTTCCATTGATTTTGAAACACCAGGCTGTTTCCATAATTTTCATTTAAAAAATGTATCAATTGTGACCTATCGGCACCAAATATTTTCAAATCGTTCTGCAATACTTTCTTTATAAAGCCTTTCAATATTGGCCTCACCAATCTGTCAGTGATTTCGCTACACGACAAGTCAACTTTCAATGCTACCATTCTATTAGTTTCAAATTCGGCCTTAAAACCTAACTTTTGATAAACCGGAACCCCTTCAGGGGTAGCAGCCAATTTTATAGATTTGCATTTATTCAGTTTCTCGATAGTTGTTCTAAGCAAATATTTGCTTATTACAAATCCCCGAAAAGCTTCGGACACCAACATCATTCCTATCCAAGCGACATTGTCATTATAATTTATTGCCGTGGCCGTACCCACAATAGTGTTGTTATAGGATGCCACGAGACATAAGCTTGGGTCGAGAGCCAATAACATTTTCCAGTCTCCCTTCGTATGGTTCCAATTTTCGGCACTTATCAATTGCATAGCCTCACCTATGTCGGCTTCCTTCATTTGTCAAATGATAACGTTTTCCAAAACCATATCTCAATCCCATCTTTCTAAGATTTCTAAAAGTTTAAACCCTAAATAACAAATCATCTAGATATTATAATGCTTAAAAATAATGAAATAATTGATATTTACCACAAAAAAAAACTAATTAAAACCTTATCCTTTATAAAGGAAAGGAAATGAAGCTTTTAATTATGTTTTTACTATATTTGCCCCTATGAAATGTTTACACACGTAAGATAATACCCCACCTGTGATAAGTTTCCATATTAACTCTGAATTTGATTTTTACTAAACCTTACTTATTTTGAACTATGAAATACACCGGTTTTTTCGTGGCGACCTTGACAATTTTTTCGATCATTAGTTGCCAACATGGAAACGATAAAGACACTGGAATAGCTTTGTTGCCCGTTATAAGTAATCAATTAGATCTCTTGCAACAAAATATAGAGCCTTTTAAACATAATGCTGTATTTATGCCGCGTACCTTTGATCAAGGGAAGCTAGAATTGATAGATACACATGATTGGTGTAGCGGTTTTTATCCGGGTACGCTGTGGTACATGTACGGAATGACAAAAGACGAGAAATGGAAAAAAAGAGCTGATTACTATACTGAAAGGCTTGACACCGTAAAAAATTACACGGTTACACATGACTTGGGCTTTATTGTTGAATGCAGCTATGGGACTGCGTTAAAATTCAAGAAATCGCAGGGATATGAAGATGTAATTCTCCAATCCGCCAAAAGCTTGATCAAAAGGTTTAATCCCAATGTTGGTGCGATAAAGTCTTGGGACTGGAGCGATAAGTGGGAGTATCCTGTAATTATTGATAATATGATGAATTTGGAGCTGCTTTTTCATGCCTCCAGGATTTCGGGAGATTCCATATTTTACAAAACTGCCGTCTCCCATGCCGACGTTACCCTAAAAAATCATTTTAGATACGACAATAGTTCATATCACGTTGTAGATTATGACCCCAATACCGGTGAGGTCACCCAAAGGAACACACATCAAGGCCTTAACGATGAATCTGCTTGGGCCAGAGGACAGGCTTGGGGCCTTTATGGATTTACAATGTGCTATAGGGAAACCAAAAATCCCAAGTATCTAGAACTTGCCGTCAAAATTGCCTCGTTTTTAAAAAACCACCCAAAACTGCCTAAAGATAGAATTCCATATTGGGATTTTGATGTCACTGTAGAAGTCGGAACACCTAAAGATGCGTCCGCTGCTGCCATTACGGCATCCGCACTATACGAGCTGAGGTATTTTGTAGGGAAAGATTTAGCAAAGGAATACTTGCTCTGGGCAAATGAAATAATGCAAACCTTGAGTTCTCCTGAATACTTGGCCACAGAGGGCAAAAACGGAGGATTTTTACTTAAACATTCTACGGGCCATCTTCCTGGCGAAAGCGAAATCGACGTTCCCTTGAATTATGCGGACTATTACTTTTTAGAGGCATTGGTAAAAAAAACTGCAGAACAACCCTCAGAACCCATTGCTAAAAGTAAATCCCGATATTTAGATTAATCACTTTACCGCTATTTTGGTTTAATCTTTTCACTTTGATTCTCAAATATTTAAAACTTGGTACTTTGTTTTTAGAACCAAACATCGTCACAGCGCATCTAAAAGACCCCGCATATAGCCGATCGCATGAATTCTCCCCAAAGTTTTATATCCTGGGTCATCATCTCCCTCGCCATCAAGTGTAGGTACATGGTCGGGGCGAATTACAAAACTCCTAGGACAATTTAGATATGCAGCCATACAAGATGCCATATCTGTCTTACCATTATCTATAAACGTTTCTCTGAAGGAAGGAACCTGCCCCCTTACGTCTCTAAAATGTGCCATGGTGATGTACGCTGACAATCTTTCGATTGTGCTGGGAATGTCAATATTTCCCTTGGAGGCAAACGTTCCCTGGCAAAAACATACCCCATTGAATTCCGATGGTACCATTTCTACAGCACGTTGCATAGCTTCGGGGGAAGTTATAATCCGGTCTTGTCCATTCAAATTTTCTATGGGTGGGTCATCGGGATGGAGGGCAAGGTTTACGCCTGATTCTTCGGCAACGGGTACCACTTCCTTTAAAAAATTCTCTAAGTTATTCCATAGTTCCTCCGCTGTGGTGGGAGTAAATCCTTCAGGCAAGGAATAACCGGTACTTGTTGGCACTTTTGCGTTGTGAAGGTCATCTAAGTCAAACCCTGTGGTGAGCGCACCGCCCCTTTCAACTAAGTCCAATGACGTACGTTGCCAATCATCATCGGGCATCCAACTATAACACAAGGCCTTGATGCCGGCTTTTCCCATATTCCGTATTAAGGTTTTGAACCCTTCCATTTGTTCATCAGCACCCTGAAGATTATGTACAAATTTTAAAGTAGGAATCAAACGCTCAATGCAGGATATGGTCATTCCATATTTTTGCACATGTTTTTGCTTCTTCAAGAGATCATTTAATTCCAAACCTGGGTAGCTGATGACGATATCCGTTGCACCTACCTGACTAACCAATTTAAGATTATGATTGGACATCGGTGTAAGTAGAACCCCTATTTTCATATAATATCATTTTTGTCTGTATTGAAGACTGTTTTAAACTATTAAATAATGTAAACAAGTTTCAATAATTTACTGGAAAATCATCCTAAATAAATAAAAAACGTAACAAATAAGTTAGCAGGATAAGTGCAAAACAATATATGGTTATTTTCAAAAAACCGGGATAGTACCAGGGTAAAGTAGGTTCTCTCCTAATTTCCAAATTGTCAAATATCTTATCTTCACTATCTTTTTTATAATAATAATCCAGTTTGAGAAGGTCCATTTTTTCGACTTGCCCTTCAGGAATCAGTCCTTTATCTATCAATGCCGGAAGTACAATACCGGTATCTACTAATCTTTTTTCATTTCCGATAGGTGTGTTTAGTATGAAATGAAAACGTTTGGTATTAATCTCATCATCCGCCTTACCAAAACGCATTCCCATCAACATGCCTAAAATGGATAGTAAGGTAGGAAGAAAGATACCCCAAACGAATGCTACGTCTTTTGAAGAAAATAATTCGCCATCACCGTACGGACTTGACAAAATAATCAGATAGGAAATTATGCCTGCCGACAATGAAAGCCATACTCCCGTTTTATTGGATTTTTTTGTGATAAGCGAAAAATAGATAGGAATCCCACAAAACGCTAAAAGTGACATTGAAATAGTTATGTAATCAGCAATTGACGTTATAAAAAGAGTTGAAACCGCACCTACTAAGATGGATACTACGGCCCATATCTTACTTAGGGTAAGATAATGTCTGAACTTTTTGCCCACCACAAGAACTTTTCGGTAAAAAAAATCTACGAACATGGCAGAGGAAGTGGTAGCAAACGTATCAGCGGAAGACATGGCAGCTGCGAAAAAGCTTGCAATCAAGAGTCCTATCAAACCAACTCCAGCAGGTAATATTTTTTTCATAACAACACCCCAAGCTAACTCCCCATCAGGTTTACCCGATGCGGGATCGAGAGGCAGTTCGATACCATGTTTGTTAATATATAATGCGAAAAGAATTCCATACAAGGCAAAAACCAAAGTAATTATACGCTTCCATAGATGCCCCCATCCGGTCTGTGTAGCTGCTTTCTCGTTCTTGGAAATAGAAATCCAATTAAAAATCCAAGGTGCTGATATCCCACCAACTACGGCAGAGAAGTTCAATGCCACTACTTTGCTTAAAGGCATTCCTTTAGAAGTAAAGTCCCAAGTCTCTTTTGGAGCGCTCATTAGTGCTTCATAACCCCCAGCGGCTTTCCATAAAAAAGGAAGAAAAACGAATCCTAAAACCACTAGGCACAACACCCCTTGCATCAAATCAGTCAACAATGCTGACATCATACCTCCAGAAAACACATATGCACTCACTATAATAGAGGTGGCCCAAATGCACATCCATAAATCAACACCGGTCACTCCAGCCAAAATTTTCCCTATCGCCAACATGAACATGCCTATGAAAAGTATGCATATGGCACCGGCATTTAAGGCATATAAAGCAGCGACTGTGGTCCCAAAACGCATGCTTAAAAATTCAGCCAAATTATATATTCTAGCTCTCTTATAATACGTCGAGAATAGGTAGTAGATGGGCGTAGCGAACAAAAAACCCCAAAAGTACCATACCCCGGATATTCCTGCTGTATAGGCCTTTCCGGAAACAACCACCGCTTCATTCCCTGCAACAGCAGACGCAAATACAAAAATAAACGATACAAGACCGCCCCAATTGCCCCCAGCCACGAAAAAATCTCCAAGAGTGTTGGTTTTCTTGTTCCCAAGGTAAACTCCCAAATACAATACGGCGGCAAAATAAAGGATCAGTACTGCCCAATCCAATACTTGTATGTCGAGAATTTGATTGGTCATAAGGCCTGTTCTCCTGGTAAAATCATCAGTACCGGAATACGGACATGATTGGGTTGTTCGATAATAAAACGCACCGCCCGGGCAATATCTTTGGGCATCAATGATTTTTCAATCCCCAGTAATTTAGCAGGGTGAACTTCAAAATGATCTTGAAGTTCAGATTCGGTTACGCCAGGTTCTAATACTGAAACCCTTATTCTAGTACCAGCTACTTCCATACGTATTGCTTGAGAAAAAGCCTCTATAGCAAATTTAGATCCGGCATAAACACCCGTACTAGGCCTCACCTTGGTACCCAATATACTGGATACGTTAATTAGGAAACCACTATCCGTTAATTTGAAGTGTTTTAAGGCTGTATATGCCATTCTTATGGAGGCTTCAAAATTGATACGTGCCATGTCGCACATTTGATCGATATCTAGTTTATCAATGGAGCCGGCGTACATGGTACCGGCCCCGTTAAAGAGTATGTCAAATCTGCCATAGGACTCCAATGCCTTGCTTATTAGCTGATCGGGTAAAGCTTTTTCTTTGATATCGCCAGCTATGTACACGGCATTTTTCAATTTGTTACATAAAACCCTTAAACGCTCTTCCCTTCTAGCTGTAAGCACTAATCGTATGCCCATGGCATCGAGCTCATAGGCAACACCTTCACCAATACCGCTACTGGCCCCTGTAATTATTGCTACTTTAAAATTTTCTTCCATCTAATCCTTTTTTTAATAGTCATCGATTTACCGGACTATATTTGAAATGTTTTTTATCATACAATACGTTCCAAACCTCGAAAAGAGAAGTCTTTTAATACTTTTTCAAAAGCCAAAACTTTTTTGTCAGTCACGGATACATCCAAATTTTAAGTTTTATTCGGAAGCTTAATAGTTGAAGAGGAATAGCTAATCCTTGTTCCAGCTATTCATTTTCCAGAACTTCTATTCCCACTTCAGCTTTATCATCCGAATGCCATCAAGAGTGGTGTTCAAAGCGGCTAGATAGTACTGTCCGTTCTCTTTAATGATTTCAGGGGCCGCTATCGGTAAAGTGCACACCTTTCTAGAATCATCATCAATACCGAAATAAAGCGGGTTAGGCGACGCATAAACAGTTGTCTGATTATCTTTGCCATAGAGCTGGGTGACGAAAAGGTAGTAAAGGCCATGTTCAGGAAGGTATACGACCTGCGGACACTCGTCAGAATACTTAGCATTACTTTCTTTGTAGGTAGGGGAATGGGAGACCATGACCGATTCGCTCCAATCCCTCATGTTTAGCGATGTTCTAGCAAACGCCGCACCATCATTGACCGGATTTCCTACGCTACTTGTGTAATAACAATAATAGGTATTCCCCTGTTTAATCACCATGGGATCTCTGGCATGGGAAAAAAAGTTTTTGCCTCCATACGAAAACTCACTAAACAGATCGGCTTGTCCATTACTACCGAGTACCCTTTCAAAATTTTTACCATCATTACTCTTTGCCAAGCATATATCTTGCCAATCACCATAGAAAAGATAAAAGAAACCATCTTCCTTAATCACATATGGAGCTTGTATACCGCCCGGCAATTCGCCGAGGGAGGGTTCTGCAACCCACCTAATTCCCTTCGACTGCCAATTTTCAGAAATAATGGAGGCACCCTCCCATCCGTACAAGAACCTAGTGGTTTCAAAAGTGCCATAACTTGGTTGAACGAGCATCCCAGGGAAATCTGAATTCCTAATACAGGACCACAGTTGCCAAGTACCATCTTCAGCCTTCCAGATACCGAAATCAACAGGTTCTTGGTTTTCCGTACTATATTCCCCTATATCCGGTGTACTTGCGATTTGCCACCATTCCCCATCTAAGATTGGTTTAGGTATTTTCCTCGATTGAGAGTTAAGTTGAAAGGAAACAGAGATAAGGAGTACTACAAAGTATTTCAATATGTTTTTCATTTTCCTCAAATGACTAATATTTGTGTAGTTGTATTCATAAATAGTACGACGCAGGATATATTTTAGGCCAAAAGTCCTATTCCCACTTAAGCTTTACCATCCGAATACCATCAAGTTTAGGGTTTAAAGCGGCCAAGTAATACTGACCGTCTTCATAAATAATCTCTGGGGCGGCTATGGGTAGTGTACACACCTTTCTTGAACTGTCATCAACTCCAAAATATAGGGGATTCGGAGACGCATATACTGTAGTCTGACTATCTTTACCATACTGTTGGGTAATGAAAAGGTAATATAGTTCATGCTCCTTCAAATATACTACTTGCGGACATTCATCTGAAAACATCGGGTCGCTGTCTTTGTACACAGGAGTATGTGAAATCATGACAGACTCACTCCAATCCTTCATATTTAACGATGTCCTAGCAAATGCAGCACCATCATTTATAGGTTCCATCGCATGAGTTGTATAATAACAATAATACGTATTTCCTCTTTTTATTACCATAGGGTCTCTGGCTTGTGTAAAATATGTACTGCCTCCATAACCATATTCGGCAAATAGGTCTGGCCGTCCATTGCCGCCCAATACACGTTCGAAATTTTTTCCATCCATACTTTTTGCAAGACTAATGTTATGCCAATCACCATAAAAAAGATAATAGAAATTATCTTCCTTAAAGACGTACGGGGCTTGCATACCTCCTGGCATTTCACCTAAAGTAGGATCCGCCACCCATTTAATACCTTTTGGCTCCCAGTCGGTTGAGGTCAAAGAATTACCCTCCCAACCATATAAAAATCGAGTTGTACTATAACCTGGAGCAATAGGTGTTCCTGGAAATTTAGAATTTCTAATGCACGACCAAAGCTGCCAAGTTCCGTCCTCAGCCTTCCATATACCAAAATCAACTGGTTGTTGCTTTTCTGAATTATATTCCCCAAGGTCGGGGTTGCCAGATATTTGCCACCACTCCCCGTCCAGAGTTGGCACTGGCACCTTCTTTGATTGAGCATTTATTCCAAAAAAAATAGATATCGTGATTATTAAAAGGTATTTCAGTTTGGTTTTCATCTTGTTCTAAAACTATAGGGTTCGTATTGATACTTTTAATTAATTTGAATGAAGTTTTTTATAACAATGCTATTCATTTTTCCAATGACCTATAAACTTGTTATGAGCTTAAATGAAGCAGGTCAATTTTTTTGAGCTGTACATATACATGTATATGCACTACTATAAATGGGCAAGCTGTTAAAAGGTTATTTTTATCTATTATGGGGATTATTTGCGGGCACTACTTTTTATCCCACCATACCTTTGTACTATTCTTATTTCCCTCCGCCATTTCTGGTAAGGCAAGCGCTCCAGCGTAGCCTTCTGGATTTGTGTCTGCCTCCAAATCAGGATATTTAATTCTTCGCATAATTTCCGATACACCTACATCTGGATTATCAGAGAAAAGACGATCATACAACTTTGGGTAACCTGTTCTCCTCAAATCTACCCACGCTTCCCAACCATTTGGGTATAGTGCAATCCATTTCTGGGTCATTATTTGCTCAAATTGGATTTCAGGATCTGAAGAAAATACTACGGGAATATCGCTAATAGCGCTTACACCAGGCTCATAGGGCAAAGGTGTATTGGAACTATTAATATATGCAGTAATGACACCTTCGTCGGAACCTGATTTGAAGCTGAGTGAGGTCCGTATCCCAGATTCATATAGATCTTTTGCCGACCCACCCATGTTCCAACCTTGCAATGCGCCCTCTGCCCTCAAAAAATAAATTTCCGAAGCACCCATCACTTCATAAGGGCCTTCGGTTCCGCCATTAACAAGTGACTGAAAAGCAGGACCCATATCGGAATAGTCATCCCTAGAAATTACACTACTTAAATCCGCTTGACTTTGACCATTAAGCAACCCCTCATAAGGGAATCCATCACCATCATTGTCTCCCGCAGCAGCTTCTGAAAAATAAATAGGTGCACGGGGATCTTCATATCCTTTCAAAACACTTTCCATGGCCGCACTCATTCTAAACTCACCCCAACCAGTAAGAATACCATAGGTATGTCTTCGTATACGATTTAGTGGCAAGTAGGCCTCATCAAAACTTTCGGTAAACACTCCATCTACAATCGCTTTCTCGGCTTCGGCTTTTGCCTTTGCGGCGTCGGCATATCTGATATGAATTGCCAAACGCAATCGTAAGCTATTTGCAAATTTCAGCCACTTATCTGTATCCCCACCATATATACGATCATTCTGAATAAACATTTGCGCTCCGGGGTTGGTTTTCAATACAGCGACTGCCTCGTCCAATTGCACAAAAAAGTCCATGTAGATTGATTCTTGAGTATCGAACGCAACTGTCAATTCATCATTTCCGAATTGAGAGTATATTATTGGCCCATAGTGGTCTGTCATTCTGGAATAGGCCAATACTTTTAAAATTTTAGCCATAGCATTGCCAACTAAATTCCCATTTTCCAAAGTAATATCTTCGACTGCCTTTATATGTGGGGCGCATTCCGTGTAAAATGACAACCAAGTCTCACTAGACCAGCCATCGGTAAAATCATTGCGATCCGCCTCTGCATACGACACATTCATTGCAAAATACTGAGCATACAAATCTGCCGACCAATTTTGGGCATATTGGAAATAAAAGGGGCTGTCAAACATACTCCCATACTGAGCTTGTGCAAAAACTTGCCCCAAAAGAAGTTCATCTTCAGAAATTGCAGGTATTGTTAATACTTTTTCATTCGTATTTAGCTCTGTAAAGTCATCTGTACAACTAAAAAAAACAGACCCAAAAATTATCGTAGAACAAGCAAGTAGTATTGATTTCATATTTTTCATATCTATTTTTTTTTAAAATCCCACTTTAAGATTAAAACCTAAACTTCTGGTTAGAGGGGGAGCATTAGATTCGTAACCCTCTTGATTTGTTGCAGTGCCAGTCGATACCTCAGGATCAAAAGATGAATTTCTAGAAATGAAAAACAAATTACTACCAACAATGCTAAACTGTGCTTGTCTAAGCCCCGTACCAGATAAAAATTTTGAAGGAAATGAGTATCCCAATGAAAATTCCCTTAGTCTAATATTTGATGCATCCTCTACGAAAGGTTCACCAATGGGCTGTTCTGAATTTCCAAGCATCTTCCATAAGCTTTCTGAGGCTATTTGAATATCGTTTGGGGAGCCATCTTCTTTTACCGCCCCATTGGTACCTAGCACATTCTGGCCAACCACCAATGTGCCGTCCCTTCCCGCAACCGTTCTTTGCAATAAACCGTTTGAAGCCAAATTGGCTAAGGTCTGAGAAAGAACTGTTCCGCCTTGCCTTATATCGATTAGAAAACTCAAACTCAAATTTTTATAGCTAAATGTATTTCTGACACCCCCCAACCAATCCGGATTAAAGTTTGAAACTAAAATACTTTTACCATCTGTGGTCAATGGCAAACCATCTTCCCCGACAATTATTCTACCTTGGCCGTCCCTTTCGAATCCTCTTGAATAAAAGTCCCCAAATTTAGACCCCACGGTCAGTTGCATATTTCGTATACCAAAATTTGTGTTGCCAATGGAAAGTCTATCTATTCCCTCAGCCAATTCTAGAACTTCACTGTCGTTCTTGGAAAAATTCGCAGTAATATTCCAATCAAAGTCATTGGTCCTTACAGGATTTCCCGTTAAAATCACTTCAAATCCATTGTTCTGTATATCAGCGCCATTGATGAATCTAGACCTTGCACCGGAACCAAGTGGAACATCTTGGGCGAATATTTGATCTGTACTATTTGTTTGGTAATAGGTAAAGTCCAAGCCCAACCTACTATTAAAAAAACGTGCATCAAAGCCGAACTCTTTCGATACGGTGTTTTCGGACCTTAAATCTTCGTTCGGTTCAGTGGTTGATAAAAAAATGAGTTCCCCGATTCTCAACTGCCCAGTACGATCTAAATTGAAAGCTCCCGTGTCGTTACCGACTTCGGCATATGACCCACGCAATTTCAAATAATTGAATCCATCCCCAAATTCAAAAAAGTCTGAAATTACTGCGCTTAAACCCGCCGAATAGTAGCCAAAACTTCTATTTTGTTCGGGCAGCGTCGAACTCCAATCATTACGATATGTCAGGTCCAAGAAAAGCGCATCTTTATAACCCAATTGTGCAAAACCATATAATGATTGAATCTCCTTTCTATTAATACTCTCCTCGGTACGAGGATTAAGGGTGTTGGCTATGGCAAATAAATTTGGGATACTTAAGCCATTGCTAAATGTTGTCAATGACCTTCCATCCAATTGACGATTATTACCCCCAAAATTTACGCTGTATTTAAGATTTTCGGAAATTGCGTTGTCATAGGATACTAAAAAGTCACTGTTCCAATCATATGAACTTAAAGTTTGTGTGCCGTAATTGCCATTATCCGCTAGTATGTAAGTGTCATTAAATTGTTTTGTTTCAAAAAAAGACGCGGAATTCTCAAAAGCAGTACGCACCAAAATTTTGAAGTTTTCGTTAAAATTGTAGGTCAGGGAGGCGTAGCTTAAAATTCTATTATCACCCCTATTTGAAGGATTTCGATTGGCTATCCAATATGGATTCAAGCCAAGAAATGTATTTGGAGCCCAAGAGTTCTGTCTAAGATTTCCTGCGGCATCGAAATATTCAAATTCACGAATATCTTGATTTCGAAGATTACTTGCTAAGTTATAAACAAACCCCCAATTACTAACGCTGACACTATTGTCCAAGTCCGATCTTATGTAGTTGATCTTAGTATCCAAGACCAACTTCCCCTCGAGAAATTTCTGATTATTTTTTATAGTTACATTGTGTCTTTTAAGTTCGTTTCCCGGGAAAATTCCTTTTCTCACTTCGTAGGTATAACCAAAATAGGTACGCGATTTTTCAGTGCCTCCACTTGCTGTCAGACTATATGCCTGAGTAGAACCGGCATCCATAAATTCTTTGAATCTTCGAGAATTAGGACCATAAGGTATTGTAACTCCCTGCTTGGAAGGGTCTTGAGACCAATGTGGTGTACTAAAACCATCCAAACGCTGCCCCCACGATTCTAAGGAGCTTGTTAGAGGGGCTCCATCACTATTGAAATATGAGCCCTGTACTCCTTGCCCATACTCATTTTGATAGTCAAATAGAATTTTGCCTGTTTCCAAAGTATTTGTAACATTAAAATCAATACTCATACGATCTCCAGTACCTGATTTAGTTGTAATTACAATAGCTCCGTTATTCGCTCTTGAACCATACAGCGCCGCTGCATTCCCACCTTTGAGCACGCTTATAGAAGCAATATCATCAGGACTAATATCTGAAATATCACCACCAAGGGGAACTCCATCGACAACATATAGCGGCTCACTACTACCTGAAATAGATCTATTTCCTCGTAGATTTACCCGAGAGCCACCAGAAACGCCACTACCTGTCCTGACAATAGAGAGACCCGCCACCTTACCAGCAAGGCTATTGACAAGATTCTGGACCGGTCTTACTTCATCCATTCCCTCTACTTCAACGTTTTGAGTGGAATAAGTTAAGGATTTTTTCTGCCTTTTTACCCCAAGTGCGGTTACCACAACCTCATCCAGCCCTGATGCACCCGGCTCTAGTTGAATACTAAAGTTAACTTGATTTCCAACCTCAATTTCCTTAGTCTGAAACCCTAAATAAGATACCACAAGAATCGATGCTCTATCGGTAATAGATAAGCTAAAATTTCCATCAAAATCGGTAGTGGTACCAGTAGTACTTCCCTTTATAACTACAGTAGCACCTGGAAGTGGTTCGCCAAGTTCATCCGCAACAGTACCGGAAATAGTTTGTTGCTGCTCTGTCATTTCCGTATAAGCGCTAGAGCTTGCCCTACCTAAAAACATTATGAAGAACACAAAAAGAAAAGTGAACCTCATTTTAAGGACCAGATTAAAAGAGTTAAATGGAATCTTCTTTAACATTGTTCTTTTTTTCATAATTTGATTCTTTCAGTTGGTTGTATCTTTCGTTATAAGGAAATAATATAATCGCTAATAGCTTACGAATTGCTAATATAGTATAATAAAAAAGGAAAAGCCATATTTTTAAAATAAAAAATTAATTTAAACAAGGTTTCATAAGTTCTAATAAAGTTTTTTAACTTTACGAAAGTAATTTGACTAAATTTACAACATTTTTATATGGGGATTCCGAAAGTAGAGCGTCATTGCATGAGTGAACAATGGTTTGGGATTTTGACATCAAAACACTGTTTTAAGAAAATATAACAACTTAGCCATATTAAATCTGAACATAAGCGCTACACCTAGTATGTTTGCCGCTCTCATTTAAATACAGATATCAAAAAATCAGCTTAATATCTTGTCCTTAGATTCTAAATATCCAATTTAGATTGACCTCACAATTTTCTGCATATACCACTCCACTTTTACAGGGCTTTTATAGATAGTAATTATAAGTAAAAAAGCACAGCACTAAAATGACTGGCACCTTATTTAAACGCATAATCCATATAGGAGCAGAAAATCCCTTTCGGTTTTAAAATTTGAAGTTTACTGGGAATCAATACAACCATAATTATCTCGCAAAATAAGATAAAAGCACATGTTTTAATAAATAAGTAACCATTAATAAATAATTACGAACGAATAACTTTCATAAGGTTTAATTTTAACTTACATTTGTTTTTGATAAATTTTAAATATTTACAAGTAAAGTATTAAAATTAGTAGGTATGAAATCAAGTTACACTGAAAAAGAGATTGAAGCGCAGCCTAGACTATGGAGAGAGACCTATCTTATTATAGAATCAAAAAGTACAGAGTTAAAAAACTTTTTAAATAACATATTTTCTTTCAAAGATTTAAATATAATTTTAACAGGCGCTGGAAGCTCTGCGTATATTGGCGAAGTTTTGGAAAAAAGCTTTCAACGCAACGTAGGACGAGAAACCAAGGCTATAGCTTCAACCGATCTTATTTCACATTCGAACGATTTCTTTTATAAAAGACGTTCAACATTAATGATTTCTTTTGCCCGGTCTGGGGATAGTCCAGAAAGTCTCGCGGCTGTAAATTTGGCAGAACGTCATTGTGAAAACTTGTTTCATTTAATAATAACTTGTAATCCCGAAGGAAGGTTGGCTAAAAATATAGACGCTAAGAACTCCTTCTTAATACTAATGCCTTCCGAAGCGAATGATAAGGGTCTAGCTATGACGGGATCATTCACTACCATGTTGCTGGCTGGGTTATTAATTTCCAATCTAAACGAACTTGATAAGTGCAAGTTGTATGTCGACAAACTTTCGGATTATGGAAATATTATATTGACAAATTATAAGAGAAGCATCCAAAAAGTTGCGGCACTCGATTTCAAACGGATTGTTTTCCTTGGCTCAGGTACTCTTAAAGGAATTGCTCGCGAATCGCAATTGAAAGTAATGGAACTAACAGATGGCCAAGTAATAGGTAAATACGATTCATTTTTGGGGTTAAGGCACGGACCTAAAGCCGTCATTAATGATTCAACCTTGGTAGTGTACCTTTTTTCCAACGATGAATTTGTAAACAAATATGAATATGACTTGGTGCGTTCGATAAACGCACAAGAAGAAAAACTTTATGAAATAGGAATTGGTGAGACCCTAAAATGTGTAGAGGAAATTCAATTGAATCTTTTAATACAAGTTTCAAAAATCAATGTTGTTCCCGAAGAATTCTTCTCCGTATGTGCAGTTCTTCCCAGTCAATTACTCGGATTATATAAATCGATTGACTTAGGGTTGTCTCCTGACTCCCCATCAGCTACTAAATCGATTAATAGGGTAGTTCAAGGAGTTAACATTTACTTTAGATGATCAAAACCTTACCTTATGATTTTTTGTGGTTGTCCAAACCCGCTATTGATAAACCTATGATAAGAGAAAATTTCAACAAAGGAGTTAACAGTGTGAACATAGAGTATTCATATCCTGACAGTGTAGGCGTTCATGTAGGATTATGAGTAAAGAAACTCGAGAAGAAGTTGTGCTTTTAGATTTTTGGGACGGACCAAATGGGCAGTGGATATAGTTAAATGGCTGGTACCATCGTTGCGTACAAAAGAATATTTATTTTGTTGCCAACCGCAAAACTAGTAGCAGAGTCCGGTGCCGCCAAATAAATTCGGAAGCAGCTTGGAATATTCCAGCGAAAGGATGTAGAACGTTTATTGCAACATTGTAAAGTAACTTTAAGAGATTGGATAAGGTAACTTAAAAGATGACAAAAAAATTTGACGTTATAGTCGTTGGAGAATTAAACATTGATTTGATACTCAATCAAATCGATGGGTTTCCGAAAGTTGGAACGGAAATCCTAGCGGATAATATGGAATTCACTTTAGGAGGTTCTTCTGCTATTTGTGCGAGCAATATGAGTTCTTTAGGTTTAAATGTAGCATTTCTTGGAAAGCTAGGAAATGATGATTTCGGAAAATTCATTCTTCGGAAACTGGAGGAAAAAGGGGTTGATACTTCTTTGATAGTCATTGATGATAATCTTAAAACAGGTGCTACGATTGCGCTAAGTTATAATGAGGAAGAGAGCAATGATAACGTACCAAGGGGCAATGTCACACCTTCAAATAGAAGATGTAGATAAAACCATTTTAGGTTTGGCCAATCATCTACATTTCTCCTGCTATTTTTTTCAACCAGGTTTCAAAAATTCTTTGGAGATCTTATTTCATATGGCCAAAAACTTGGGACTAACTACTTCTCTTGACGTACAGTGGGACCCTCTGGAAAAATGGGATTTAAATTTAAATACCGTATTGCCATACGTAGATTTATTTATACCCAACGAAATTGAGCTTCAGAAACTTACCAAAAAACCTGATTTAGAATCCGCATTAAAAGCTGTTAAGAATAAAAGTAAGTTTACCATTGTTAAGTGTGGTAATCGTGGTTCTGTACTTTGCTACGGTAACAAGATAGTTGAAAAAGCAGCCTTTCTTAATACTAATGTTATTGATACTATTGGAGCAGGCGATAGTTTTAATTCCGGTTTTATCACAAAATTTTTAAAAGGAAAATCTCCCGAAGAATGTCAAATATTCGCAAATCTGATAGGAGCCGTTTCTACTACCCAATCCGGTGGGACTAAAGCCTTTGAAAATTTTGAAAAGGTGATGGAAATTGCAAAAGAAAAATTTAATTATACAACTCGCAGATGAAGTTACAGGAAAAATTTAGCGTGCTGAGAGGTGAACGACGTGGAATCTTGGCAACCAATTTTTATAATTATGAAACGCTAGAAGGTGTCCTGACGCTGCAAAATCATTACAACAGCCCATAATTTTACAATTGACAAAAAAATCAATTAATTATATGGGGCTTCCCGTTGCTTTTAACCTAGCAAAATCAATGTTGAACTATCACAAAGTCGAAGGATGGATACACCTAGATCATGGAGATACTTATGAGCTAGTTGCCGAATGTTTGGATATTGGATTTGATTCTGTAATGATCGATGCAAGTGAAAAGTCCTTCGAAGAAAATATCGCACTTACCCGTAAAGTCGTAAAACTAGCGGATAGGTATGGCGCTCACGTGGAGGCTGAGTTGGGATATATTGCCAAACTAGGTCAAGATAAAAATACAAATGGTTTTACGACAGCAAAGGAAGCAAAGGAGTTTGTAGACTGTACAGGGGTAGCTTCCCTTGCCATAGCTATTGGATCTGCACATGGTTTTTATGATTTAGAACCTATATTAGATTTGGAAAGACTTTCTCAAATCGCAAAAGCTACTGCGGCTAACCTAGTCTTACACGGAGGGTCGGGAATCCCTAGTGAAAGCCTTAAGCAGGCCATTGATAGGGGGATTTGTAAGATAAATCTTGCAACGGAGATTAAAAGTGTTTTCATGCTTACACTAAAGCATGAACTTCAAGAAACCAATGAGATTGATTTAAGGAGGGTTTTCCCAAAAGCTACCGAACAGATTGTTCGTCTGGTAAAAAATAAATTGGAAGTTGTACAAAACAAAAAATAAGTTTAAAAGTAATCAGATTCTCTGCAAAAAGAAAGAATCAAGAAAGATATGACCTAAACGTTGATTGATATAATCGGAGGTAATAGTTACCATTGAATCTTATTAAATAAAAAATATAAAGATTGATTCGCTAAATCCAAATTCATAAAAAGCTATCCATCCTATTTAAAATGAAGAACATCCTTATGTTTTGGCTATGATGACAAAACTGTTGTCGATTTATTAACCGATTCTAAATCATTGATAATCTGAAAGGAATGTAAATTTGTCATGATGAACAATAAAAACCCTTGGTTAATATTTGCCATAACCACGACTATCTTTTGGGGTGTATGGGGGGCCTTCACCGCTCTACCGGCGAAAAATGGATTTCCGGACACCCTAATCTATTGTGTATGGGCCCTCACTATGGTTCCTCCGGCAATTTATATTTTAAAACGTAACAATTGGCAGCTACAAACCGACAAGAGATCAGTTGCAAATGGTTTAGCTATTGGTATATTAGGAGCAGGAGGCCAGATGATTTTATTTTATGCAGTGTCAATTGGTCCAACCTACCTCATTTTTCCGATAATTTCCTTATCTCCGGTAATTACTATAGCGCTTTCATTCTTTTTCTTGAAAGAAAGAACCGGGAGAATTGGGTTTATTGGTATTCTCATGGCGATATTGTCCCTGCCTCTTTTCGAGTATTCCGGTGGGCTATCACAGGCTCCTCAAGAAAGTGGTTTTCTATGGTTTGTACTGGCCATATTTGTTCTTTTGGCCTGGGGAATTCAAGCCTATTTCATGAAATTCGCAAACCAGATTATGAGTGTCGAAAGTATTTTTTTCTATATGATGGTCTCTGGACTCCTCCTCACTCCTATTGCCCTATTTATCACAGATTTTAGCCAAGAAATAAATTGGACGTTGAACGGGCCGTATCTGGCCGCTGTAATTCAGATCCTAAATGCCCTGGGTGCTTTATGCCTAGTATACGCTTTTAGGTATGGAAAGGCAATAGTCGTCTCGCCAATGACCAATGCCGGGGCACCTCTAATCACTTCCATTATATCTATGATAATATTGGATATAATACCAGGAAATTTTAAAATTGCAGGAATCGTACTGGCAATATCAGCAGCTTTTTTATTAGCCCTAGAACCCGAAGGTTCTAATAATGAATGAAGGATTGCCCGTGTAATTGTTTTATTCATACCCTATATTGATCTGATAATTAAAAACTCCACTTCCCGATACATAAAATTCTTGCAAAAATTATTTCCCTATTAAATTTTGCATTTGTCATCTTCAATATTTTATTGATATTGTACCGTTCGCTTTTTCAGAAAACGGAAGCAAATTTTACCGGTCCAAAAAATACTTTACACTTACCATTTCTTTGAATACACTTTATAACTTTTATTTGCTATAAATTCTTATTTTAAATATTTTATTCTTTCGTATTCTTATTTATAACCATTTTTATATTTATAAAGGTTTTATTTTAATAAAATATTGTACATTTGAATGAGGAAAATATAACAAGTCATTTTAATTACACCTTCGAGTACTTTCAAACAAAACTGTAAGTAAATTTTTTGTGTTAGAAAGCTTCTCCAAATAAACCAAAATGCGTTCTTTCGAAAGAACATATAAGTTTTAAAAAAGAGAAATTTCCTGAACATTTACCAAAACCCGATGAAGCATTTTATCCCTTGTTCATTTTTACTGATTCTTTTTATTTTGGCATGTAAAAGTCCTTCAAACCAATCACAACCGATTTTCGATGGAAAAACTTTTGCAGGTTGGAGTGGTGATACCATAAGGACCTGGCGTATCGAGAATGGAATGCTCGTCGGTGGATCGCTAGATCGTATGGTACCACATAACGATTTTTTATGCACCGAACGTTCATACGATGATTTCGTTCTTACCTTGAAAATTAAGTGAACGGGCAATGAAGGTTTTATAAATTCTGGAATACAATTTCGAAGCAAACGTTTAGCGAATCCCGCCTATGAAATGGTCGGTTATCAAGCTGATTGGGGTGAAGGGTATTGGGCCAGCCTCTATGATGAATCGCGTAGGAACAAAACAATAGCAGCCCCAGATTCGACCCAAATACTTAAGTGGATTAAGAAAGATGAATGGAACGATTATAAAGTACACGCCGAAAATCGACGCATACGACTGTATATCAACGGCCACCAAACCGTTGATTACACCGAAAAAGATCCTAGCATTCCACAATCCGGTCTTATTGGTTTTCAAATTCACGGGGATGGCAAGGCAAAAGTGGCTCTTAAGGATATTTATCTTGAAGAACTTAATGAATAAACATAGTTACGCTGATGACTAATTATTGTTGCACTCAAATTGGAGATTTATGAAATACCGGTTACTTACTATTTCTTCTTCCCTATTCTTCTTCGTTTTCCTTTCTATTGGATGCAATTCCGATAAAAAAAAGGAATCGGCCGAAAATGATATGCGGGATTCTACGATTATTGACCGCGATTATGCACTTAAAGCAAGCATGCTAGGCTATTTTGCAATAGACGGTACGAGAAATCCAACCTTAAAAGCAAACAAAGGTGATCGGGTACGTATTACCATTACCAACGGCGAAACTATGACCCATGACATCGCAATGGAAAAACTGGGTGTTAAAAGCGGCACATTGCTCGAAGAGGGGTCTACAACGAATATCACCTTTTGGGCAGAAAGCGATGACACTTACTATTGCACGGTCCCAGGACACCGTGCAGCCGGAATGGTAGGGCAATTCAAAATAATAGAGGGTGAAATATCCAAACCCACGATTACCGGTATTGTACCGATGAAAAATGGAAAACCACTGAACGTTGGTCTTGAAAGAGGCAACCTTAGTGATTGGAAGACCGAAGGGAATGCTTTTAAAAATCCTCTTTTTAACCGACTTTCACCGGTCCATGAAGAAAATTCAGAGATAGGGTTCGATGGTGATTTCTTCCTAAGTAGCGGTGGAACAAAGAATTACAAACTAACGGGTACACTGACATCAGTGCCCTTTGAAGTCGAATACCCTTTTGCCTCCTTTCGGGTTTCAGGGGGAGCATTGGCAGATACACGGGTCGAGCTCGTATTGGCCGAAACGGGCGAGGTAGTTTTTAAGACAACCGGGCAAGATCGAGCCACCATGCAGCCAGTAGTAGTTGATTTAGGAGATTATTTGAATAAGGAAATCTTCATTCGAATCGTTGACAACGAAACAGGTATCTCAACGATTCCATACATTGATGACAATAATTTGGCCCATATCAATTTTGACGATTTTTTATTTTATCCCAGTCGTCCTAGTTTCCCAAACGAATTAAATCAGGAGGACATTATTATTCTCCCGCCGTTGGATCCTGTTCTAAATTCAGGGCTGTCAGGACAAAAAGCGGCAGAAGCCATGACTCTTCCCGAAGATTTCAAAATTACTCTTGCCGCCTCGGAGCCTGATATAGTGCGCCCTATCAGTTTCGCCTTGGATGCGCGTGGCAGGCTTTGGGTCGTGGAAGGTCATACTTACCCTGTTCCTGCGGAGGAAGGCAAAGGTCGAGATCGCATTCTCATTTTTGAAGATACCAACGGTGATGGTACACTGGATAAAAGAAAAGTGTTTATCGAAGGACTGAATTTGGCCAGTGGCATCGAAGTCGGCATGGGAGGTGTTTGGGTGGGTGCCGCACCATATCTTTTATTTATTCCCATCGATGCGGAAAATGACAAACCTGCCGGGCCACCGGAGATACTACTGGACGGATGGGGTTTGGACGATACCCATGAAGTGCTCAACAATTTAAGATGGGGCCCGGACGGTTGGCTTTATGGGGTACATGGAGTATTCACACATTCTAATGTTGGCAAACCGGGCGCACCCGATGAAGAGCGGACCAAATTAAATGCGTCGGTATGGCGTTATCACCCGACCCGACATGAGTTCGAGGTTTATTCCGAAGGTACAAGTAACCCGTGGGGAATAGATTTTAACGACTATGGACATCCTTTTATTACCGTATGCGTCATTCCCCATATGTACCATATCGTTCAAGGAGCAAGGTATCAGCGACAAGGGGGGGAACATTTTAATCCTTATACGTATGATGACATCAAGACCATTGGTGACCATGTCCATTATTTAGGAGACCGAGGGCCACATGCCGGTAATTTTCGATCTGCAGCAGCAGGGGGCGGACACGCCCATGCAGGAGCCATGATCTACCTTGGTGGTAATACCTGGCCAGAAGAATATCATAATACTATTTTTATGAACAATATCAATGGATCAAGGCTTAACAATGACGAGCTGACCCGTTCGGGATCTGGGTACACTGCCTCGCACAAAAAGGATTTCTTAGTGATGAACGATTCCTGGTCACAATGGCTGAACTTTAAATATGACCCCAGCGGTTCGGTATTCGCCATAGATTGGTATGATCAGAACCAATGCCATAGTAATAATCCTGATGTACACGACAAAACTTTGGGACGTATTTTTAAGATCAAGCACAAAAATGATAAATGGGTGCAAGTAAATCTTTATCAAGCGTCGGATATGGATTTAGTGGATTATCAGCTACATGAGAACGAGTGGTACGTTCGTCAGGCACGAACCATTCTTCAAGAACGCAACCCTAATCCGGAAGTTCACAAAGCGTTGAAAAGAATAGTGGACGATAATCCGGATATAAAACGAAAACTCAGGGCGCTTTGGACGCTACATGCTACTCAAGGAATCTCGGAAGACGAACTGCACGGACTGTTAGAGCATTCAGATGAATATCTCAGAAGTTGGGCCATTCAGCTTTTGGCCGATGATAAAAAGGTAACCCCCGAAACCTTGACACGTTTTGAAGCCATTGCAAAAAATGATACGTCTCCTTTGGTAAGGCTTTATTTGACCTCAAGCCTGATGCGCCTCGAACCCAAAAATCGTTGGAAAGTTTTAGAGGCACTTTATAAGCGTAACGAGGATGCCACCGACCATAACCTCCCACTGATGTTATGGTACGCTGCCGAACCCCTTGCTGTCTTGGATGCCGATCGCGCCCTACAAATGGCCGAAAAGTCTGAAATACCAAATTTATTGACTTATACAATCCTTAGGGTGGGAGAAATTGATACCCCAAAAGCCAAAAAATCTTTAGAGGCATCAAATAAACGATTGAGCCATAAAAAAAATGACCAAACGGCGATGAACCGAAAACTGATAGATTCCGTCTTAACGAGATAGAATGTGTAAAACTAAAATAATAATCATATTTAAAAACCTATACAATAGTTCGTTTTTGAGTTAGTTTTCATTAGGGTGATTAGAGTTCAAATATCTAGTTACCCTTTTTTCTATTTGGTCTATTTGTAGAATGAAAAAATAGTTTTGAAAGTTGAAGCGAATCTCAAACTGTGGGTTCGGTCTTATCCGCCATTTCATTTCCAATAATTTCCCCAACTATAAATGGCAGCGAATACGTTCAAGAAAACATCCAATGGTAATGGGACGAATGATCACAATTGTGAACCCGTATTACAAAACTTGAGTATAAGTGGGGGGGTTAAAAGTTTTTAATATCAAATGATAAGCCTTAAAAAATTCCCTTTGCAATGAGTATAGTTCTTTCCAAAATCATCTCTTGAACATAGAAAAAAATATAAATCTCTAAATGTCTGAATCCGTATGGAGTATAAAGCTAAAAAAAGGTTTTGAAAAAAAATTAAACTAAATTTGTTGAAATATTGACCACAATTGCATTTAAATCCTTAATATACTCACTTGTACGAAAGTCATTTTAAATAGTTTAACTTATGTCAAAAAAAAGATCGACTGTTGATCGGAGATTCATAATAGTAAAGGAACTTGACCAAAAAGGTAAAGTTGATATAAGCGAATTGGGTAAAATCTTTAACGTTAGCGAAGTTACCATTAGGAACGATCTTGCCCAATTGGAGAAAAAAAATGTTTTAATACGTGTTAGGGGTGGAGCGTTAAAAACTGATCCCGTTGGTGTTGATTATAATATCACTGAGAAAGATAAAATCAATATTAAGGCAAAACAGTTGATCGGATCCAAAGCGGCGGAGTTTGTTAATGAGGGGGACACTATTATGATCGATTCGGGAACAACCGTTATGCAACTTGTCAGAAACCTTACTAAAAGGGTTGAGTTAACAGTGATAACCAATGCTTTAAATGTTGTAAACCAACTGCATCAGAACAGTAGCATACAGGTTATAATTCCAGGTGGTTTTCTAAGAAATAAATCATTTTCGCTGATTGGCATACCTGCGGAAAAAAATATAAGAAACTATTTTTGCGACAAATTGTTTTTAGGTATTGATGGCCTTGATGTTGATTACGGTTTATCCACGCCTAATGTGGAAGAGGCGCATCTCAATTGCACTATGATTGAAATGTCAAAACAAATTATAGTCCTTGCGGACTCTAGTAAAATTGGAAAACGAAGTCTTTCTTTCATTTGTCCTATATCAAAGATTGATATTTTAATAACGGATGATAGTATCAGCGACGAGCAAAGAGTATCATTAGAGAATGCTGGAATTAGAGTGATAATCGCATGATAGCCCTTATTTTACGATAAACCCGAATAAATAAAAATGTAAGCCAACAATATTTAATCTTTCCCATCGTAAACGGGGTAAACTAAATACGTTTTAGGACAAAAATTACTACGTGCCAATACCTTTTTCTGTTTGAAGAGAATTGCATCTTCGCTTCATTTTCAACATCACTTATGATTTCTCATTTTCACCAATTAACAAAGCTGCAATAATCCTATGTTTCCGAGTTATGCTTTAAAAACTGCTAATCTGAAATTTTTTGCAACCATTCTTTGTTCAGTTATCTTATTAGCTGTAATAAGCTGCAGTACTAAAAATCATATCGTAATAGTTGACGAAAAAGCTGGTATATCGAGAGATTTGGAATACGTTAAAGTCAGAATACAGAAGATTTTTTGGTTCTAAAAGAGGTTACCACTGAAAATTTAATTTATGGGGAAAAGATGAAAGTAGAAACTTCGAAAAAGGATTCTGGTTTCTATATCTTTCCCATTTCATTATCTGCCAATGAAAGAAAAAAATTTAGTGTAAAAAATTCAACTCGTGAATTAATTACTCCTGAATTGGATATTAGAGGCAAAGGCATGTCTATTTTGTAATACTACCTATTATCTAGACCAAAACAGCTCGGTCCTTAGTTAATATTTCCTTTTGTTCCTCTATAGATTCTTCATATAGTTCTTTGGGTATCCTAAGATTTGTATGATGCCTTTTCTCCCCATTGTAATACCCGATGTAGAACCTTATGTTCCCGTATAGTTCCAGTCCGTCCCCGGCGGGGTTCAGGTAGATGTACTGGTATTTCAACGTCCTCCAGAAGCGCTCTATCCATCTATTGTCGGTCGCCCTTCCCTTGCCATCCATTGAGACCTTTGTCTCCCTGCCCTCCACAGTCTTTGTCCATTTGTGGGAGGTGAATTGTGTCCCTTGGTCGGAGTTTACGATCTCGGGCCTGCCGTGTACCCTTACGGCCTCCTCGAACACATCGACGCAGCACTGCGCCTCCAGACTGTTGGAGATGCCCCAGCCGACGATCTTTCTGGAATAAACGTCGATGATGGCCGTACAGTACATGAATCCCTTGGCCATCGGGATGTAGGTGATGTCGATGCTCCATACCTGGTTCGCCCTTTTAATGTCAAGGTTCCTGAGAAGGTAGGGTCTCTTGTACTCGGCCATACCATCTTGGCTCAGGTACTTTCTCGGATAGAGCGTCCGGTGGCCCATCTTCCTCAACAGTCGCCTTACCCTTTTGTGGTTCACCGTATATCCTTTCCCCGCCAGCATGCCCACCATCGACAGCACCCCTTCGGCGGGGAAGGTAGTGGCGTGCCTGTCCATCAGTTCCATGATCTTTAGGTTCTCCGGGGATTCGCCCAGCGGTCAGTAGTAGAGGCTCGAACGGTTGACCTTCAGCAGCCTGCACTGTTTCCGGACGCTCAGGCCCTTGGCCGGCCCGTTGATCAGTTTTCTCCTTTCCATGTCAGACCTGTCCTCTTGAAGCTTTTTTTTAGAAAGTCGTTCTCCACCTTGAGCTGCCCGATCTGGGCATAAAGTTTTTCGGTGTCCACCTCCTTTTCCACGGGTTTTTTGACCTCGCCGAAGGCCTTGGAGCTGTTCTCCAAAAACTCCTTCTTCCAGCGCGATATCATTACCGGGCTTACCTCGAACTTCTCTGACAGTTCCGCCAATGTGTGGCGTTCCCGTATCGCCTCGACGGCCACGTTGGCCTTGAATGTCGGGTTGAATTTTCTGCGTTTTCCTTTCATAATCTTGGTTAAATTTAAACTTTCCTTTTTTAACCAAGCTGGTGGTCCAGTTTTAGGGTAGTATTAAAATTTCGATTGAGAACAAATATTTTATTGCCAACTTCCATACTACAAAAGAAAAAGCAGAGGATGGTTTATATCCTGGGCAATTGGCCAAACTATTTCTAAAAAACAAAAATATTCTCTTTGAAAGAGATGAAAACAATATCCATTGGTCTCCTAATTTCCAAAAGGATGACTTGGATTATAAAACAATTGGTCATTTAAATAATAACAATGCATTAATAACACAAAATAATGCCTACTTTTTTGAAATGGTCAAATCTGGTAACGTTAAAGATTACGACGAGATTGATCTTACTGGGCGCTATCAATTTTTTTCAGGTTTACCTTACTTTATTTATTCGTCGACGACGGAAATAAATAAAGATATTAATCTTACACTACTCCGTAATGATGAAATGACAATGAACAGAGTTTTTACGGATTTAATTTATCCCGATTCTACTGGACAAGTCAATTACCTTCCATTGTACGATACTGTAAAATTTGATTCAATAACAAAATCACCTCTTAAAGACAATATACCGTGGGTCCGATTTATAAATAAAACACTTGGTCATGGCCTATTGAGCATCAGATTAGCATTCGATAATCGTAACATTGACGGTAAAGAATCTCCACTTCACCAACCACATACAAAAATTTCTTCCGGTAACAATGATGGTCGTTATTGGAACAGAAGATTAATTCACGATAATGAGACATTAGTTCCCAAAGGAAGTAGATATTATGAACGAAATGCTTACTTAGTTATTGAGGACATAAAAAATATAAATGAGCAAATCGCATATTATGTCAATTGTCTAAATAATCCGATAATTATATCTTACGGCTTAGAATGATTAAAATAAGTTAATACTTCAGCTGACATGCAAATTAGGCTTTCATTACAATCAGATGATTATCCGTTTTCGGAATAAGGACTTTTATCTGAAAATCTTATTTTATTCTATACCCCAAAACTAAACTCCGGCAAGCGGATAATCTCCCCGCCCTTCAAGGCCGATTCATGCGCCAAGATCCCAACACAAGTAATATTGGCCGACTGCCTGGCATTCGGATAGGGCGACCGTTCGTTGACCAACGCATCGAGAAATTCGTGCACCAAATGCGGATGCGACCCGCCGTGGCCCGCCCCTTGGGTAAAGGACAGATGCTGGTGTTCGTCTTCGTCGTACACGCCCTGGGTGGTAAAATGCTGGATTTCCTTGGGCAGCAGTTTGGCGAAATCGGGACTCTCGACTTCTTCTGGAATCTCCGGTTCGGGTTTTTTGGCAGTGTGCACGACCAAAGGTTTTCCCTCGATCAAGGGCCATTCCACGGATTTTTTGGAACCGTAGACCTCAAAACTCTCCCGATATTGCCGGGCAACGTCGAACAATGAGCGGTATACCTGTGCGCTCAGGTCGGAATTACGGAACTTGATATGGGTGGTCTCCACGGCATAGGGCGAATTGTATTCCTTGATCAGTTCCTCACGGATGGTGCCGGACCCGAAACAGGACACATATTCCGCTTCCCCGCGGGTCAACGCCAAAACAGGACCGACACAGTGGGTCGCGTAGTGCATGGGCGGAAGGCCGGGCCAGTAGTTGGGCCACCCGTCCATATCCTGTTGGTGGCTCGCTTTCAGGAACTGGATCTTGCCCAGTTCGCCATTGTCGTAGAGTTCCTTCATATAGAGAAACTCCCGGGCGTAGACCACGGTCTCCATCATCATATAGGTAAGCCCCGTTTCCTCGGTCAATCGCACGATCTCCTCGCATTCTTCGACGCTAGTCGCCATGGGTACGGTACAGGCCACGTGTTTTCCCGCTTTCAGGGCCTTTATAGACTGCTCTCCGTGATTCGGAATTGGCGTGTTGATATGTACCGCATCGATGTCGGCGTCTTTCAGGAGTTCGTCGTAGGAGGTGTAGCGTTTTTCGATGCCAAAGGCGTCACCAATTTCGTTTAATTTGCTTTCGTTTCGCTGGCAGATGGCTACCAGATTGGCGTTGGGATGTTTTTGGTAGATCGGGATGAACTCGGCGCCGAAGCCGAGGCCTACTATGGCGATGTTGATTTGTTTCATAATCTTATTAATTGTTTGTCATTTTCGCCAAGAGGTTTACTTTCTACCACAGTTAGATTTATGAATTTAAACATTGACTTATTTGAAATACAACATTGCTTAATTATCCGGAAGGGTAACCCATTTCAAGAGCTCATATTAAAATATTGCCTCTGAGAAAAAAAAGCCTGAATGACATACCAAAATATACATTAGAAAATATTTGTTATCCTTTGAATTTTTAAAGCAATTGGCTAAACCAAATATTAAATATGACACTTTTTATATAAAATGCGCAATAACATTAAAGCAACTCCTTATTTCAAACCCTTTCCTAGATTAAAAGCCTGTCCTAGTTTCTTGCGGGACTAAAAGCTCCCAGAGAAATTTTTGAGTGAATCTTAGGCATTGAATAGCAATAAACCCAATACCTTGATTCGCTCCATCCAGACTCCACCGGAAAATCCTTACCGGGAAATAGTTGGGTAGAGTTGGGTATGTGCTCTATTTTAATTTCTAATTTCTCTATTCCCTCTGTCAATTCACGCCCAAGTAAAAACTCCTCCTCACGCCACCTTCTATTACTGGTTACAATTTTATGCTGTGCTTCGTCCAGTTCTCCTTCAGGGAAGCTAAATACGCAAGTATTACTACCCGCCGTATACCATTCCCCAGCCAGTTTCCAATCAGTGGCGTTTTCAGCCTTTACGTAAACCATTGCTTGCTGATTAGGATATTGGTAGTCAAATTTGCGCCGTAATAAAACACCTAAATTATCAGGATTCAGGTCAACGGTAAACTGGGAAACTCCTGTCATGGTTCTTACACTATCCTGCTGGGCAGGAAAAAATAATTGTGAACCGTAATAGTCCCCTTTCTTCTCGGGGGGATTTCCGAAGTTCGGAAAATCAGTATCTGGGCCCCATTCATATCTTGATACTAGAGAATAAGGCATACTAGCCGTCGGCGATATATAATTATGCTTTTGTGAATCTTTCACATTGCAGACATTTAACTTGTCTGTTAATAGCAATGTGGGAGCATCAATACCGTACCAATATGTTACGCCACTGTAGTGCTCGGTGTAGGTATTTTGGCCACCATGTTCTAGATTTATAATTGCACGGTTGCCAAACGGGAAAAAATCCGCTACTAAAAAACGATAGGCTGAATTTATTTTATCCAGATTAGTTTTCGCTTTTTCACTATCTTGACCAATGGGGTGACCCGCAAATGGAATTGTCATATTTTCACCACCCCAATAGTCGCCTCCACCTCCCCATTCTTCAGTACCTGTTCCCCATGCTTGAGGAGTTTGCGAACCGTCGAAATAAAATCTTGGGTCGCCTTCCAAGGTTGACAAACGCCCTTGTTCGGTAAACATCCAACTCATCCCTACAAAATGACCACTCCATTCACCTCCTCCTTCAACTTGTTGTGTGTCAAGAAATGTCAAATCCTTCCCCTCCACAGGAAATTTATGGTCGGTGTAGGTGGCATGAAAATAAGAGACATGGTTAATAGGGTCGGTATAAGGAACTGTTCGTATTTCCCATTTTATGTCGTCTATGCTCTGCCCATTTCCTTCTATAATTTCAAACTTCGCATCTTGAAAATATGGCATGGGCCAATAAGATGATAAATGCACCGAATCCCCTTTATATTGTATGGTCAGAGGAAACCCCTTTACAAGGTATTCCTTTCCTTTACTATTGTATAACTCAGCCGTGCCAAAAAACAAATCAATCGGAGCGTCGATAGAAGGATGCCAGCGGTTGTCCCACGTGACTTTTAGCCTACAATTACCGAAATCCAAGGCTTTGTCTTTTGATACTATAAATTTAATTGCTCTAATCATTGAAGGGGAATCCTTTGATTCGAAAAAAGTATTGGATTCAAAAGGCTTAAGCGACAACTCCCCGGCATATTCAGCTACCCCATTTCCCTTTGGTGCTATATCAGTTCCTGATTTCTTTATAACGTTGAGCACCTCCTTTTTCGGAGCATGTGCGCTTAAGGAAGATATTCTAGGCTGAACATGGTCTATATGTTGCGGGAAAAGATGATAAATGAAATACCCGGTTCCATAAAATGTTCGACCGTAGGATAATCGGAAAGAATTATCAAATGTTATAGGTCTCCACATCAAATCCGCACCCTTTGTTTTGGTCCACGTCCATGT
Organism: uncultured Flavobacteriaceae bacterium; assembly: GCA_963832345.1. Taxonomy (GTDB): domain Bacteria; phylum Bacteroidota; class Bacteroidia; order Flavobacteriales; family Flavobacteriaceae; genus Pricia. The sequence goes on from CAWHTW010000002.1 coordinate 124,148, forward strand.
CAAGGGAAAAGGGAAAAGTGACCGAGGCATGAACTCAGTATCCTCAAATTTAACTAAAGCATTAGTAGGGTCACTCGTTCCGGTTTCCTTTACTATAAAACCATTGCCGTCAACTTCATAATTCCACGGACTTCCATGCCAATGATTTGTTCGCACAAAATATAAAACGCCCTTGCCCTTAACATCTAAAACCGTATTCATTGATTCCGATTCTTGATATAGAAAATGACTGGCATCGGCAGATTCATTATTTCCAGTGCGATCATATGTACTTCTCATATAGCCCCTTACTCCTATTCGTTGATAGGGAAGTTTATGCCAGTCTATATATGCCTGTTCCCCGATAGGAATAATCGGAGGCTCCTTTGACTGAAGTAGTATGCTTTGCGCTAAACAATCTTGTGCAAAGAAAACCCATCCAATAAGGACCAGTACAACTTTTTTCATCATAGTAGTTTCAAAACATGAAGCCAAGCTTTTTATATGTAAATTCATTTTGATTATTTACTTTATATGGATTTTGGCAATGGGCTGATATTGTCCTTTCAATTCCAATGACAAAGGGTAGTGATTCGTAATTTATATCATATTGAATTTTTAACACGAAAATGAGAATGATTAAAAAGGCACAAATAAACCATTGCCGTACTAACGAAATATAACATGTAACTATTTATGTCAGAGATACGTTAATCGATACAAGCGTGACGCTATTCATGATTAATTAATTTCAAATTATCGATTGCAAGAAAAAATTATCATACTAAAATTCCAGGCTTTTTAATTTTATAGTTTCCATTTTCATTTGGAAATTTAATGGACTTGGAATTCCAATTCATGTCTTTCGGCACAATACTTTCTTTTGATTTGAGCAAATCGGTCATAGTTATTTCACTACCGGTCTCGGCAGCTAGTCTTCCCATTATTGTTGTTAAAGTGCTCTTGGCCGCATACTCTGTATTATTTATGGGGGTGTCATTGTGGATAGAATCAATGAAAACATTCTGTTCGATTTGCGTAGACCCTAAGTCTCCAAGGTCTCTATATCGCCAGTAACTTTTACCGCCATAATCTTGAAATTCTTGCTTTTCGTTTGCTATTCCTTTGGTTCCCCGTATAGACCAGCCCATCTTATCTGTGCAGTTATTCATATTTCTACTCTGAGAATTCATCTTTATACCGTTTGCGTACTCGAACTCAATAAAAAAATGATCATATACATCACCATTATTTATCCCTTCATAAACTAGCCTGCCACCGTTTCCCATAGCTTTGATAGGAAAATCGTCCATAATCCAATTCATCATATCTATTTGATGAATTGCTTGCCCCGCTAATTGACCCCCCCATAACCAAGTAAAGTAGCGCCAATTTCGAACCTGATATTCCATTTCAGTTTGTTGCGCTTCCCTAGGTAGAACCTTTGGGGCGCCAACATTGTAATACGTGCTAATAGAAGTTATTTCTCCAATTTCACCCCTATTTATTCTATCGACCATTTCTTGATTGGCAACATCATATCTGAACTGAAGGCCCACTACTACGCTTATTTTTTTTTCGTCCGCTAACTTTCCTATTTCCATTATCCTATTAAAACCTGGTACGTCAACAGCTAAGGGCTTTTCCATAAAGACGTGTTTACCCGCTTTTATCGAACTTTCAAAATGCTGTGGCCTGAAAGGTGGGGGCGTGGCCAGAATAACAGCATCGCTTAGGGCTATCACTTTTTCATAAGCATCAAATCCAACAAAGATCGAAGTATCATTTACCTCGCATTGGTCACCAAAATTTTGTTTAAGAAGAGCAAAGACACTCTTTGTTCTATCTTCAAAGACATCTGCAATTGCTACTACCCTTACAGAAGCTGAAGCTTTGAGGGCTTCAAAGAGTGCACCAGTTCCGCGGCCGCCGCAGCCAACTAGACCAATTTTTATAACTTTCTTTTCAAAAGCATGTGAGTATGTATTTTGGGAGAAAGTGTTGAAAAGAACACTGCCGAAGGCGGCGGCAGAACTTTTTTTGATAAAGCGCCGTCTTCCATCTTTACTTCTATTTTTCATAATTCTGTTTTACGGGAGTCTACTTTAGTATTATAAAACATTCAAAATCTCGTGTAGTATAATTTATTGAGGCGATAGCAATTATGAAATGTCGTCTGAAAAGAAACCTATCTCTAAACACGAAATATAAATTCTAAATATTAAGTACCCAAATCATTGGTATAAATGTAAGATTACTATTTAGTTTATAATAACATTAAGGCATGCTAAAATATGAAAATATTTTCTTTTCCTTATTATTTACAAGATATTAATAAGGTTTATAATTTACTTTTGTTATTAAAGCTTACTTTATTAAGCGGATACACCGCTGTAAGCTGACCCCCTCACGGCGCTGCAATAAGTCATAGCTCGAAATTCTCTTCCTGTCGGTAACTTAGCACCCCCGATAAAAAAATACCAAATTCCAATTTAAAACAGTTCTTAAGCTTATGCGAAATCCTTGGAGTACTTTTTCCTGAGCAATACGACCACCTTGGGGTAGGTCTCCACTATTCCAGAGGATATGGACCCCTATTTTGAACAACAGTCCCTTTTGGTTTCGGAGTGTGTTGAACCCCTTCGGCCACTCGTTTCTGGGTTTCTTAATGGTATTTTGACCTTACATGTTAAGGAGATGATTATTCACGGGGGCGAAGTGCTCCAAAAGCTATCAAAGTTGATTTCAAGCGTGGCTCAACAGTAAACTATAGCACAAGTGGGCATATGAAGACAGGGCGGAGCCGATTTTAAAGGCACGATAAGCCGACCATTAAGCCGATCATCGAAAGGTTCAAAGGTTTTTTCAGGTATGAATTTCTCAACGTCAACTGGTCTTTTTATTTGGTGGATGCGCCAAAACCCATAGCGTACCCTTACGGCCGTAATCTCGTGTACATGCGCAGAAGCTCATCGTTGCGCCCTTTCCCCTTGTAATAGAAAAACTCTTTTGCAGCAATATATGCTTGCAGCAACGCTGGACGGAGATGTTGTAATCCATCCTTATATTATCGACCATCCCGCGCTTTCGGGACGGCCTCAGAACGATTTTTTGAGCACGTCCTGCAGGATCTGTTTGTCCAAACTGAGGTCGGCTACAAGCTTCTTGAGCTGTGAGTTCTCCTCCTCGAGGTTCTTGAGCCTCCGCAATTCTGAGACCCCAAGCCCACCGTACTTTTTATTTCAGTTGTAGAACGTGGCCTCGCTAATGCCCATTTTCCACCAGACCTCCTGGAGACGCGTCCCCGTTTCCGGCTGTTTGATCGCGAACACAATCTGTGATTCCGAATATTTTGAACGTTTCATAGGCTAATAGCTGTTTGAAGTTAAACCTTTATCCGCCCGTTATTCTCTAATTCAAACTGTCCGGTCTAAAGGGTGGGTCATGTAAATCACTAACCGCAAAAGGTATTTATACAGCCAAGAAAACGTATCGGATTGATACCCATTAATTTTTCTTGTTTTTTAAAACAAATAAATAGTCAGTCCATAGAATTTTAGAGCTAGTGAATCTGCCAAATTGGATTCAATTCCACTTGTGCAATTCAGATGATTAAAAAGAAGTGAAAAGATATGTCTCATTTACATACATAGCTATCTTTAAGTTAAACCGATATTGTTGAACAAGGCAAAAGATAGTCCCAGTAGTCCTTCGATACCCACCTATTAACTTGCGCCTTCTTTTTACATAAAGAGTCCTAAAATTGCTAAACGATTATTAACGAACACGCTCTTCTGATGGCAATTTTTCCTTCCAGAACTTCTCCATCGTTTCACGCAAGTGATACGAGGTATTCTCACGCTCATTAATTCCATGTGCCCGCATGGGATACGACATCATACTGAACAGCTTATTGTGCTCGATCAACCTATTGACCAACATTTCGTAACTCTGATAATGCACATTATCATCTGCCGTGCCGTGTATAATCATCAAATTACCTTCTAGATTCTGGGCAAAATTGATGGGTGAACCATCATGATATCCTTTGGCATTATCTTCCAACAATCCCATATATCGCTCTTGGTAGGTGGCATCGTAAAGTCGTTGATCAGAAACAAAGGAAACCGCCAATCCTGTTTTATAAATTTCAGGGTATCTGAACATACAGTTCAGGGTCATCTGGCCACCACCGCTCCATCCCCAGATACCGACCCTATCGGAATCCAAAAAATCATAGGTACTTAGTGTTTTAGTCGCTGCTTTGCTCTGATCCTCAGAAGCAAGTATGCCGATTTGACCATAAATGGATTTGCGCCAGGCATTGCCACGTGGGGTTTTGGTGCCCCGGTTGTCAACGCTCATAATCACATAGCCCTGTTGAGCCATATAGTGGTCCCATAGGCTTCCCCCGCCCCAATTATCTTGAACGGTAGATCCAGCAGGTTCTCCGTATACATAGAACAAAAGTGGATACTTTTGGGAAGCATCAAAATCCGGTGGTTTGATCATCCACGCATCCAAAACAGTATCGCCGATATCTACTTTGAGAAATTCCTTCGGGGAGAGACCAAGTGCTTTGTACTTTTCGTTCAACTCTTTATTATCTTCAAGAATTCGAATTTCCTTATGTTTAGGCAAGCTGACCAAGCTATATTTTGGTGGAGTGGTCGCGTTCTCAAAAATCTGAATGCCCCATTTCGCGTCCGCGGAAATTTGATACGAACTCTGGCCGGATTGGGAGGAAGGTGTGATGCGTTCTGCCTCACCCTTGCCATCGATGGGACTTCGATACAGATACCGTTGCGTGAAATTTTCCGGAGATGCTATATAGTAAACATAGCCGCCTTTGGGGTCGATGCAGTTGATATTGACAACATCAAAATCACCTTTTGTAATAGGCGCTACAGTTTTACCGTCCCTTGAAACCTTAAAGAGGTGAAACCAGCCATCACGTTCGCTAGACCATGTAAAATACTGCTCATTCTCTAACCAACGGATATCATCGTGCACATCTAAAAACGCTTCGTCCGTTTCGGTCAAGATAGTGTTGATGGACATGGTTTTAGTATCCCCAATCCATATTTTATTGGTATTCTGACGGCGGTTTAACTGTTGAACCATTACCTCATTTGAATTAGGGATAAAATCCATACGGGCCAAATAATGGTTCTGGGGGTCACCGGGAATGTCAAACCATTTGGTTTCCCCGCCTTCTGTGGGAACCACCCCTACCTTAACCGCGGAAAGTTCCGTACCCACCTTAGGATAGGGCAACGGGATGGGTTTTGAATATATCGAATCTACATTATTGATCATATAGAAAGTTCCCACGGCTTTCGTATCGGATTGCCAATAGGCGATGTTATTTCCATCGGGACTCCATCTAAAGCCATCCCTGCAGCTTAATTCCTCTTCATAGACCCAGTCGAAGGTTCCATTTATGATATTATCGCCTCCATCGGTAGTAATCTGTTTTATTTTTCGGGTACCGAGGTCTTCAACGTAAATATTAAGCTCGCTTACAAAGGCCACTTTAGCGGCATCCGGAGAAAACTTGGCGAACATCAAGCTAGCTTCGGGCAAGGATTTTCCCAATTGAGATAAAATCTTTGTTTTTAAATCCAATACCCAATAATCGCCTCTGGTATTATACCGCCATACTTTTCGGGAATTCGTAAAAACCAACAGCTTTGTATTATCGTCGGACCACACATAATCTGAGATATTCAGCGGCTCGCTTCCCCCTTTTGGCACAAGATCCGACGCCGATACGACGATAGACCTATGTCCCGATTTAGCTTCGTAACGTACGATGTCCTTACCGCCAATTTCTGTATTACTTTCCAAGGTCGAATATCCATTATTGTCTTTCATCCATCGAACAGGTCCGAAGCCTTTTTGTTTGAAAAGATTCTCTTTATAAATATCCTTTAGTTGTAATGGCGATTGCTCTTGTGCCTGAACATAGGTTATAAACAAGAACAAAAATGTTAGACTGCTTAAAATTTCTTTTCTCATACTATTTTGGTCGTTATTAATACGGGTGGGCGTTGTAATTTGATTCGAATTCTAAATATTGGAACTCATAGCGATACTTAACTGGTTTTTATCAAAGCATCAAATTACAAAAAAAGCAGTAGCTTTAGTTCGAAGCAATTCCCTCTCGTTTAATTTGATAACCATCACATCCTGAAAATCAAAATAATAAGACTAACATCACATTTCCATGAAGACCTATCCTAGTATTTTCAACGATGTCATCGGTCCTGTAATGCGGGGGCCCTCCAGTTCACATTGTGCCGCTGCCCTTCGCATAGGAAGATTCTGTAGAGATCTAATGAACAAAGATATAACTGAAGTCTATATCGAATTTGACCCCAACGGGTCACTGGCCACTACGCACTCAGGCCAAGGGTCAGACATGGGGCTTTTTGGCGGCCTCCTCGGATGGGCTGCCGATGATGAACGCCTAAAAGATTACGAAAGGCATATTGAGGAAGCGGGAATCGATATAAAAATAGACATACATCCAATAGGAGCGACCCACCCGAACACCTACAAAATCACCTTAAAAAACGAAAAAGAAACCCATCAGGTCATTGGCTTGTCGACAGGTGGCGGAATGATAGAAATTATCGAACTTGATGGAGCCCCGGTTTCCATGCAGGGCGACTTCTACGTCAGCCTGGTCTATTTTAAATCCTCCGCTGCCGAGACCTTAACGTATATTAAAAAATTAGACTTTGGCGAAGCATCCCTTCATAAAGGTTCTTATCAGTTCATCGCTATTCAATCCAATCAGGCGGACCATCAAAAATTATTGGATAAAATTAATCGCTTGGAAGAAGTCGATTACGTTAGGAATATCTCCCCCATACTTCCCATTAAATCCCGAAAAAATCTCAAGGTGCCCTTTATTACCGTAGCCGAAATGCTTGAATTCAATAGCGGGAAGGGTTTAAACCTCTCGGAACTTGCGATTGCCTACGAGAGCGAGCGAGGCAGTATATCGGAAGCTGAGGTGATCAGCCGAATGGAAGCGATTGTTGAAATTATGCAAAATTCCATCGAAACGGGTCTTAAGGGGACACATTACAAAGACCGTATCTTAGGCAGTCAATCGCTAGTGTTCAAAAAAAAGATGGAACAGAAAAAGCTCGTACCCGGGGATGTACTCAATAATTCGGTACTCTTTACCTCGGCCATGATGGAAATCAAAAGCTCCATGGGCGTTATAGTCGCGGCACCTACGGCAGGCTCATGTGGCGCCTTGCCGGGCACCCTTATCGGAACGGCCACTACCTTGGGAATGCCAAGGGAAAGCATCGTACGTGCCCTACTCGCTGCGGGCCTTATCGGTGTTTTCATTACGGAACATGCCACTTTCTCGGCAGAAGTAGGCGGATGCATGGGGGAATGTGGCTCGGCATCCGGTATGGCCGCGGCCGGCGTGGTCGTATTGCAGGACGGAACCTTGAATCAGGCGTTGGCCGCAGCTTCCATGGCCCTGCAAAGTTCACTCGGCCTTATCTGTGATACCATTGCGGACCGGGTCGAGGCGCCGTGTTTAAATCGAAATGTGATGGCGGCCTCTACAGCTATTTCATCTGCCAATATGGCCTTATCCGACTACGACCAGGTAATTCCCTTAGATGAAGTAATCGAAACCATGAAACGGGTGGGCGATGCCATTCCGCATACCCTTCGCTGCACGGGTCTTGGTGGGCTTGCCATTACGAAAACCGCTAAAAAAATAGAGGCTTCGCTTACTAAAAACAAGTCCGCCTCAAAAATAGGCCCCTTTAAGTATTGTTAGGTAGCACGTTGCATTGAAACACACCAAAAGACAACCCATTTCAACTTAAAACCACAACCCATACGTATGAAAATTAGGGTTTTTCTACTCCTTTTTATTTCCTCCTCTGGATATTTCTGCTGCGGACAGGCCAATACTGAATCCCCATCTAAGACCGAACCGCAGCAGGAAAAATTCGATCCCGCTACGGAACTATGGATGGACAAACCCGCCGAAGAATGGGAAGCGGCCCTACCGGTTGGTAACGGACGTCTCGGAGCTATGGTGTACGGTAGGTATGGGGAAGAACAGATACAATTCAATGATGACACCTACTATACCGGCGGCCCCTATTCCACAGTCGTCAAAGGCGGTTATAAACAACTTCCGCAAATCCAGAAATACCTGTTCGAAAAGGAGCCGCTGAAGGCCCATAAACTTTTTGGCCGAGCCTTGATGGGCTATCCTGTTGAGCAAATGAAATATCAATCCCTCGCCAACTTACACCTATTTTTTAAGGATGAGGATACAGTTTCCAACTACACGCGGTCGCTGGACTTAAAGACCGGAATTGTCAAGGTCAAGTACCAACATGATGGCGTAACCTATACCAAAGAGACCTTTGCTTCTGCCGTCGACCAGACCATCGCCATTCGTATTTCGGCCGACACACCCGGAAGCATCTCGTTCGACGCCGAACTTAGGGGTGAAAGAAATGATGCCCATTCTAACTACGCCACCGATTATTTCAGGATGGATGGCCTAGATAAAGATCAACTCGTGCTCACAGGGCGGTCGGCCGATTATCTAGGTGTGGAGGGCAAACTGCGCTATGAGGCTCGCATCAAAGCCATACCCGAAGGCGGGACGATGGAACGGGACGATGCCCTGTTGCATATCAAGAATGCAGATGCCGTAACCTTATTTTTTGTAGCGGCTACAAACTTTGTCAATTATAAGGACGTAAGTGCCGATGAACGAAGCCTCGTCGAGAATATGCTGGCCAAAATCGAAAAGCGTTCATTTGAAAAGATAAAGGAAGATGCCCTCGCCGACCATGCCAAATTGTTCGATAGGGTAACGATTACGCTACCTACTACCCCAAGCTCCGCTTTGCCCACCGACGAGCGATTGCATCAGGCTGTCAATACCCCGGATCCGCAACTAGCAAGCTTGGCCTATAATTTTGGACGCTACCTCCTTATCGCTTCCTCAAGACCGGGTACGCAACCCGCCAATCTACAGGGAATATGGAACAATAAAATGAACCCCCCGTGGGATTCAAAATACACCACCAACATTAATACCGAAATGAACTATTGGGCCGTCGAAAGCGGTAACCTCCCAGAACTTTTAGAGCCTTTGACCACTATGATAGAGGAACTAATGGATCAAGGCAGCGAAGTTGCCAAGGAGCATTACGGGGCCAAGGGCTGGGTATTTCACCAGAATACCGACCTATGGCGTGTCGCAGCGCCTATGGATGGTCCAACCTGGGGTACCTTTACCGTTGGTGGTGCGTGGTTGACCACACATTTGTGGGAACACTATCTTTTCACTCAGGACAAAGAACATCTTCAAAAGATCTATCCCGTGATGAAGGGCTCGGTGGAGTTTTTCATGGATTTTCTCGTCGAATATCCCGGTAAGGACTGGTTAGTCACCAACCCGTCAAATTCCCCCGAAAACCCACCGGAAGGCAAGGGCTACAAATACTTTTTCGACGAGGTGACTGCCATGTACTACTTCACCACTATCGCGGTGGGTTCCACTATTGACATGCAGATATTAAAAGACCTCTTCAGCTATTATGCATCCGCTACCGAAGTATTGGATTTGGACCAAGAATTTGCCAAGAAAGTTTTGGCGGCAAGGGCACGCTTGGTACCCTCCCAGATCGGAAAAGATGGTACCCTTCAAGAGTGGACCGAGGATTACGGTCAACTTGAAAAAAATCACCGTCATGCTTCCCATTTGTACGGTCTCTATCCAGGTAATGTTATTTCAATTGAAGAGACTCCCGAGTTGATCGAGCCCGTAAAAAAGACGTTGGAGTTGAGGGGAGATGGGGCTTCGGGCTGGTCCCGTGCCTGGAAAGCAAACTTGTGGGCACGCCTAAAAGAGGGTGACCGGGCTAATAAAGTCTTAAAGGGCTATTTTAAAGAACAATGTTTTCCATCGCTTTTCGCCATTTGTGCCCAACAGTTCCAGGTAGACGGTTCATTGGGTGTTGCAGCGGGAATCACCGAAATGCTAATACAATCCCATCAGGGATATATAGAGCTTTTGCCCGCATTGCCTTCGGAATGGTCGGAGGGTCATTTTGATGGCGTTTGTGCACGGGGCGGATTCGAGCTTGATTTTAGCTGGAAAAATGGCCAAATGGATTCACTGAAAATCCTGTCCAAGGCAGGTAAACCCTGTAGTCTCAAAACGGAAAGTAAAATACAGGTGCTTTCCGAAGGACAGCGAATCAAAATCAAAAAAAGTACAGGCAATGTAAAGGTATTCGATACCGAAGTCGGTAAAACCTATATAGTAACCGGATTATGAGCCGTTTTTCAAGTTAAAATTAATGTCATAAATAGGTTGTAAATCCAAGGTATCATCCATTTTTTTTTGAAGGTCGGTAAGGCCATCAAAAAGTGTTTGCACCTTATTCTTATATTGTGGGTCCTCTGCCAAATCGATCGTTTCTCTCGGATCGTTTTTTAGATCGAACAATAGTAATTTATTTATTTTCGGATATACCAAAAGCTTGAACCCGTCTTTTCTAATCATGCGCTGTAAATCCATATAGGCACCATATATTTCAGGATAATAGCTTTTCGGCCGTTCACCTTTTATGATATCCAAAAAGCTATTGAATTGAACATAATCCGGTTTTTGGACACCTGCCAATTCGAGGCTGGTCGCCATAATATCCTGTAAATACACGTCTTGGTCAAATCGTTTCCCTTTTGGGATATCCGGCCCTACGACCATCATAGGAATACGGATGCTGTGGTCGAACATGCTCTGTTTACCAATAAGGCCATGGTGGCCTACCGATAGGCCATGGTCCGCGCTGAAAAAGATATAGGTGTTGTCCATTTTACCGGTCGCTTCCAAAGCATCCAATATGAGTCCGATTTGCTGGTCCATATGACTTAAAAGCGCATAATATTCCCTTCTGTGTACCTTGACCGCATATTCGGTTCTAGGGAAAGGCGCCAAAGCTTCGTCACGAAGGCCCGGATTATTGCCGATATCGTCTTTATACGGATATTCGGGCAGGAAGTTTTCAGGAACTTTAATGCTATCCAACGGATACATGTCCAAAAATCGCTGTGGAGCTTGCCTGGGGTCGTGTGTGGCGTTAAATGCCAAGTACATGAAGAAAGGATCATCTTTTTTCTTGGCGGTTTCAATAAAGGCCAAGGCATCATCACGAACAACCTCGCTCCAATGCTTCCCACCCTCCCAAAAGCCACCTTGTAGGGTGTCCGTCGGTGACCAATCGGTATCGTTAGGACCTGTAGGCCGACCGTAGCCCAAGGGCATATAATCGTTCCAATCTTTCATGTCGCCCGATTCTTCCTCCCACTTTTTTATGGCCGTGCCCAATTCGTTCCTACGATCGCCCGGCATTCCCGGCCGAACATGCCTGGCGACGGAGAATAGCTTATCTGCCGGTGCTTCCACATGCCATTTGCCGGTCATGTAGGTATCATATCCTTTTTTCTCGAGCAACCTGGGCCAAGTCTGATGCAAAGCCGTTGAGTCTCCCTTGTTCCAAGATTCGCTTTTTTCTTTGGCGTTCCAAATATAGGATCCCGAAATAATCATGGCCCGTGATGCTACACAGATGGCACCGTTCCAACCGCCCATATTGTAGGCGTGTGTAAAAGAAGTGCCCCCGTTCACCAAGCGATCTAAGTTGGGGGTATGCACTTCATCAAAATCCAAAGCTCCAATAGATTCGAAGGTCTGATCGTCGGCGAACAGAAAAACGAAATTCGGACTTTCATTATCCTGCGATTTCGTTTCGATTTTATCACTACAGGCGCCTACCATTATAAGTAAAACGAGCCAGGCGGTACTTTTGAAGCTCATGTCAATGGTTTTTTGATAATACGTAGGTGTAACTATTGCTACTTCACCCACTCCAAACTATTCTTTAAAATTGTTCGGTAGGCTTCAAGGTCATGAGCCCGTTCATCATGCCCTAAGGTATTCCCGACAATTTTTGCCTTGGGATGTTTTACGATCCAGACGGTAGGATATTCCTCACCGGACTCTAGCCCTTTGCTCATGGCGAGTACCTCGATTTCGGCAGCTGGATCCTTTTCCCAGCGGTAGAGCTCGTCAACGATTCGGAAGGTTTTTGGTACGCCCTTCATGATAGGATGGTCTGGTTTTACCACGGTGACCTCAAATTCTTGTAGGTCTTCGTGCGAGCGTGATCCGCCGCCCACGAGTTGCCTATTGTATTCCGGCCAGTCTTCCCAGTTGTACCAGGTGCTAGGGTGGTAGATGAGCAAATCAAGCTTTCCACTGTTTATTTGATTGAAAATAGCGTTTTTGGCGGTGGCGTCCAAGGGTTGGTTGTTGGTCAGCATCAGCACGTCGACGGCCGGCACCAAGGCCCCGATCTCCGCAACGTTATCGGAAAAGATAACGGTATTTTCGCCGTTTTCGCTCAGTATTTGACCATCGGCCTTGCCGAAGAATTTCAAAAAATCGTGCGATCCGCCTCCGCCGGTGATGGCAATTTTGGTTGCGTTATTGTCATCGGACACAAAATGTGCTTTTGAGGTGTCGGTGGTATAGTTCTGTGGAAGCTTTTGGGTCTTACAGCCTATGGCCAAGACTACTGCCGATAATAGAATCGTTGCTTTTTTCATTTTTTGGTTTATTTAAGGTTCTACTATTTTTGGCTCCCATTTTTATTTTGAACGAGCCTTCAACGCAATTTTTATTTAAAGATGCCTGTTGCCTTCCGACCCTATTATGCATCGGTATCATCGGGGCTATCCGCTGCCGTCACGATGATTACCCCCTGCATAAACCGCCAGTGCCCTGGAAAGGTACAGACGAACGGATAGGTGCCCGGCTCGTCTGGCAGTGTGAATATAACGGAGCCGCTTTCGTTCGGATCTAACATCTCGGTGGCCCCCAGAACATATCTTGAATTGGGCACGTATCCCATTTTTTCGGCATCTGGGGTCGTTACGAACGCATCGACCATCGGACCAAAGGTATCCAAGCTTCCAACGGATATGACGACCAGATTGTGGGGCATTTGGTCCACATTCTCCAATTTAATCTCAACGGTCTGCCCGGCCTTGGCCCGTAGCTCCGTTTTATCAAAGGCCATTTCTTGAGGTACCGTTTTCAGATCGAAGGTAACATCTGCCTTGATCTCGGCGATTTTTCCAATCCCGACATCGAGGTGCTGTCCGCCACCGGTATTTTTACCATGGACCGCAATTAGGTTTTTTCCCTTTTTGAACAGTTTGCTTTTTTCCTTATCGACTTTCATGTATTTATACTGACGATTGGCGCCCGTTTCTGTTAGCAAGAGCTGACCATTTACAAAAATCTCGTAATCGTCGTCATAAGCGATCTTGATGACCGGTTCCTCTATTTCTTGACCGAGGGTCACTTCTTTGCGCAACCAAATATCATCGCTTGTCCATTTCGTCTTTATACGCTCTTCGTCATGGCCGCCGAACATTCCCTGTCCCTTTTTCCAGGCGGTCGCCGAAAAGTCCGCTGCCATCCAATCGTCTGCGGGTTTTTCTTCCGTATAGCTCCAGGTGGTCAACTTTTCTTCGGCCGATGGTACTAGCATTTCTACCGATGCGGCATCTACTTCTTCACTGTTCAGTTCCCTGAAATAAACTTTGATCGCAGCGTTCAACCATTTGTCGGAAGTGTTCGAGGCATCTTTGGCAAGTTTTTCCATTTCCGCATATAAAGTTGCGGATTCAGGTAATTCGCTGGCCCTTAAAACCGTCGCAAGTCGCATGTGTGCATCGGCATCGGTCAAAAGTCCCGATTTTGCCAGTATTTCACTACCCTCCGTAGTTTCCGGCAAGAGGGTCATTGCCGCCCTTTTGACCGCGTAACTCCCACTCGACAATGCGTTGGATACCGTTTCGTCGACCTCTGCATTATTTCTGTTTACTGCACCAAGCCCATCCAAGGTCCATAATGCGTGCAAAGCGGCAGCGTTCAGTCCGTTTTTATCCGTTTTGGATTCGTCTCCGGCCAATTGGATCAGGTCGGGGATCAAAGCTGTTTTCTTCCCCTCGACAATCAAGCGCTGGGCAGTTATACGCCAAAATTGGTTATCGCTTTGCAAGGCTTCCAATAGTGCTGCATCGTCGCCGGCATCCAGTTGGGTAATGTCAGATTCGAGGTTATCGCCGTATCTAATAATGTAGATTCTGCCATGTCCATAATCCCTAAGTTTGTTGATGTGGGCGTTGCCCTCACCCTTGTCGGCGTTCCATATCTGGTTGTCCATTCCACGCTTATCGGGATTATGTTGGATAACAGGATTGTACCAATCGGCCACCCATAAGTTTCCGTCCGGGCCGGTCTCCGCAAAAACTGGAGCCGTCCAGGCGTCGGTGCTGGCGAAAATATTGCCGCCATCGACCTCTTTATATCCTGCCCCATCTTTTTCTATATTGGCGATATGTACCAAATGTCCGGTAGGTTCTGCGACATACATTTGGTTTTGGTATTTCTCGGGATAGTTCCGGGCCGTGTAAAAATTCGCGCCTGCAGCTGCGGTATATCCCCCGCGCACATCTACCTGTTGCAACGGAATGGTATCGACCGGCGTAATTTCATAATGCCCTTGGATAAAATCGGCATTGAGCGCCCATGACGGCATTTTGTCCAAATACTCATAATGCTTTAGGGGGATGCCCACATAACAGGCGTGGTTATTATTCGCCGTTGAACCGAAAATCTCAAAATTTTCATTATAGCCCATACCCCAGGTGTTGTTGTCGAATTGCCCGACCGGCTCCAAATAGGAACCGTCTTTACCAAAGCGGTAAACGCCCCTTTCGAATATTACCGAATCTTTCTGAAACTTGTTTTCGAAGCCCGAATAGCCCACTGCGCCCCAGAGGGCATTATCGATGCCATAGCGTAAACTAGAGGGCCCCGCATGGGTGTCAAAGGTGCCGAACCCCTCAAAAAGAACGGTGCGTTTGTCCATTTTATCGTCGCCATCGGTATCCTCCAAAAACACCATTTCGGGGGCTTGTGAAACAATGGCACCACCTTTCACCAAGGTAATACCTGTAGATAGGCTCTGTTCGGTCGCAAAATCGGTGAATTTATCCGCTTTCCCGTCGCCGTTGGTATCTTCGCAAATGGTAATCCGGTCGCCTCCAACATCATTGGCCAGATCATGGGGATAATCTTGCGACTGTACCACCCAAAGCCTTCCCTTTTCGTCCCAGGTAAAGGCAATGGGATTAATGATATTGGGCTCCGCAGCGAAGAGTTCTGCGGTAAAGCCTTCGGGAAGCTGTATGTGTTTTTGGGAATCTTCGGGACTGAGCGGGACTTGAACCCGCGGATCCTCTCCCCTATAGGCCAGCGTAGGGGGCGGTTCTTTTTCGCCGGTACAAGCGTTAAAAATCAGTATCCCACATGATAACAATAAAAAGGATTCAATGCACTTTTTCATTATTTTTATTTTATTTCGATAACTGGGTCGAATCCATCGTTTCCAATGGTATTTCGGTTATTGATTATTTGGACCGATAATTTGAATACGGTTCTTCTTGGCTTACATCCAACGTACCGGATTCCCAGCCTTCGGGCGGGGAGAGAATGGCCAGAAATTCCAATTCACCTTCACCCGCATTGAAGGTGGCATGTACCACATCGGCATCGATATAAACCGAATCGCCTACTTCAAGAAGTTGCATTTCGTCTTCGATCCACTGCTCCGCCTTTCCTTTGACGATGTAAAGGATCTCGTGCATTTTCGGATGTCTGTGAAAATTATGCCCATCACCTTCCGGTACCACCACCTTAACCATATAAGATTCCGCCCCTTCGATAATCTCGGGATGATAATGCCAATAATGATCCCGGCCAAAGGCCCTTTCGAACATTTGGTCTTTCTCTTTAACGAATTTCCAGTTTTTGGACATGAAACTACTTTAAAAATTACTACTCAATAATCTTAGGATTAGGTTACGTCGATGCCTAGTCTTAGCTCCACTCTTTTGCATAGAGGGGTGCGCGCCTTTGGCGGACTGGGAGATTAAGTCGTGGGCCATCAGTCATTGTATTGGTCCTACCTTCAGTAATTATTGCCCGAAGAATAATCCCTCCGTCAGCAAGCTGACACCTCGCTTTGGAAAAGGGAGGAGCTTTAACCATAGGCATTCAGAATTTACAACGTCAACTTTTTAAACTCCCTGGTCAAATTGGTCAAGGAAGCTTCGACGCCCATTCTTTCCAACGAGGATGCCCCAACAAAACCATGAAGTCCGTCGACCTTATCCAGCGCATAGCGCACATCCTCGGGCGTATTGATCGGACCGCCGTGGGCCAAGAAAAAAGTATTGGGATTCGCTTTCTTGACAGCATCCACGATTTCTTGGGTACGTTCGAGCGCGGCATCCATTCCTACGGTGGCATCAGTCACCCCGATGGAGCCACCTACAGTGGTGCCCACATGGGCGATGACGGCATCGGCACCCGCATTGGCCATTTGCACAGCTTCTTCGGGCTTGGCGACATATACTATGGAGAACATATCCATCCGCGTGGCCAAGGCTACCATATCTACTTCTTTGCTAAAGGGCATTCCCGTCTCTTCGAGAACGTTCCTAAAATGTCCGTCGATAATGCAATGGGTCGGGAAGTTATTCACCCCCGAAAAGCCCATATCCTTGACCTTTCCCAAAAAATGCCACATCCTACGACGGGGATCGCTACCGTGCACACCACAGATTACGGGAATTTCCTCTACTACCGGCAACACTTCGAACTCCCCAATCTCCATGGCAACCGCATTGGCATCGCCATAGGCCATCATGCCCGCGGTAGAACCGTGACCGGACATTCGAAAGCGGCCCGAATTGTAAATGATAATCAAATCGGCCCCGCCCTTCTCTATGAATTTGGCACTGATACCCGTTCCTGCACCGGCGGCGATAATCGCTTTCTTTTGATCTACAACTTTTTGCAAGCGATCTCTAACTTCTTGTTTCGTATAGGGATTTCCCTTTCCTGTCCATTTATTCGGCATAGTGTATTTTTAATTATGAAATGATTATGTATTATTTGTATGTCCGGTGCCTGGTACCCAATTTTAATATAAACTTAAAATGCTTCAATTCGGGATTTGGTCTCAATAACTAATTTTTTTCGATAAGATCAAGCAAGGCCTTCACCGCTCTTTCCGCAAAGGCTATCGTATTGATATTAGTATCTATTTCGATAATCTCAATATTTCTATGGATATGATTCCGCAGAGCGTCGAACAACACCCCATCGATTTCCGGGTCGTAAAACACCTCACCTTTTGCACCGATTTTCGAAAGGCCGCCCAGCGGTAACACTACGCTGACTTTACCTTTGGAACCGTTGATTTTTTCCGCCAAAATTTTGCCCAGTTGTTTATTTTCTGACGCATTGGTGCGCATGAGGGTTACATCTGGCGCCCAACTGTACAATTGACGGTCTCTGTATACTTCAGGAACCGAATCCAAAACACCGAAGTTGACCATATCCAAACAGCCGGGGACGACTATCTGGGGAATTCCAATTTTCGAGGCAGCAGTCAATCGATCAGGCCCTGCGCTGCAGATACCACCGCAAAGATGATCGGCCAGTTCGGTGGTGGTCAAGTCTAAAACCGCATCAAAAAAACCTTCGCCGATCAGGGATTCCATGGTCTTTCCACCGCTTCCCACGGCGTGAAAGGCCAGTACGTCATAGTCTTTGTTTCTTAGCAGTAACTGCGAGCATCTTTCCGCACAAAGGTTCGTATTTCCAAAAACGCTCATGGCGATACTTCCCACCGGTTTTTTTTCATCCGATTCCGATGCGGCCATCATTCCTACCAATGCCCCCGCCGATTGCCGTATCAGTACCCTGCTGATGGCGTTGAGACCTGCTACATCGACAATCGAAGGCATCAAAACAACATCTTTGTTCCCGATTTTTTCGGATAGATCCTTTGTGGCCAGCGTACTCAAACATAATTTCGGAATACCGAAGGGAACGGACTGCATCGCGGTCAAGAAAATATAGGTGCCACCGCCACCGCCCATTCCGATTACGCCGTCTACGCCTTTTTCCGACAGTAGGTCACTGAGAATTTTGCCGGCTCCAAGCCCCATAATTTCCAAGGCCTTTCCGCGATCCTTCCCTTTTCGTAGCACCGAAAGTTCTGAACCGCCTGCCTTGGCCACCACATCGGCTTCAAAATGTACCGGAAACAGATCCGTACTTCCCAAAACACCAGTATTAAGGGTTAACACCTCCACATTCTTATCCTTTAGGCAATCGAATAAGTACCCAAAATCTTCCGCCTTGGTGTCGAAACAACCGATTATGATTACCGTATTCCCTACTTTCATATATAATTAAAGGTGTATGGTCTTAGGCACTTCGTTAAAATCACATTTTCCGTCCATCCCTATCAAAGCTATTCCGTTGAAAATGAATACTCGGTGACCGTATTATAGGTCTCGCCAGGCTTGAGCTCGATTGATGGAAAATCGGGATGGTTCGGCGCATCGGGAAAATGCTGCGTCTCTAAACAAAAAGCCGTTCGTTTACCATCTTTTGCACCGGATTTCAAAGCGTTTTTCGAATCCATAAAATTACCAGTGTAAAACTGTACACCGGGCTCTTCGGTATAAACGTCCATTATGATTCCCGATTGGTCACCCATAACTTTTGCGACATGGTTCATTCCGTTTCCCCGCTTACTGCCCAATACAAAATTATGATCGTAGCCACCCCCGAATTTTAGCTGCTCGTTGTCCGAATCGATGCGTTCACCGATGGTGTGGGGACTTGTAAAATCGAAGGGGGTACCCTCGACATCCCGTAGTTCGCCGGTGGGAATGAGGCCCTCGTCAACAGGAGTAAATTTATCAGCATAAATCTGTATTTCATGGTCAAGGATACTGCCGCTGCCTTCGCCGTTCAGGTTAAAATAGGAATGGTTGGTCAGATTGACTACAGTAGCCTTATCGGTAGAGGCCTCATATTCCATTTTCAAGGTATGGTCGTCGACTAGGGAATAGGTGACTTTTGCGTCCAGTTCTCCCGGGAAACCCTCTTCACCATCGGGTGAAGTGTATCGCAGCACCAAGGTGTAATCGTTGGGCATGTTTGCCTCCCAGACCTTGTCCTGAAATCCATTTTCTCCGCCGTGCAATGCGTTAGCATTATTGTTGGGCTTGATGGAATATTCCTTTCCCTGGACCTTGAACTTGCCTTTGGCAATCCGGTTGCCCACCCGGCCAATGGTCGCACCAAAATAAGATTCAGGTCCGTCGATATAGGCCCTAAGACTTCCACGGCCGATAACGACGTCGGTCATCTTGCCATTTTTGTCCGGAGCCCAAAGCCCCACAATTCGACCGCCGTAGTTGGTCATGGCCATCTGCAGTTCCCCTCTTTTCAAAGTATACAGCTCGACAGGTTTTCCATCGATTTCAGTCTCGAAGTCGGATGCATTGAGAGGAATCTCGAACGTTGCTTCCGACGCTGCCTTAGTTTCTTCTTTCATATCCTCCTTCTCTTTGGATTCCTTGCAGGAGACTAGTAACATGGTTACCGCTAAAAAACCTATCGAATACATTTTATTTGTGTTCATTTTGCCGGTGAGATTTAAGTTGTCGGTAAAGTACGATTAATCTTCTATTTCGTCAAGGGGATGCGGTTGCGGAGAAGTAGTCGGACCATGGACCACCAATCTACCATCTTCTAAAATTTCCATCCTATCCATAAAAACTACCCGGTTTTCACCCGTTGGCTTGGTGCGGCCGTGGTATACGGCATACATTTTTTTTCCGCCATCAAGAAAAAGTACCATGTTGTGCCCGGTTCCTGTCACATTGCCGCCATTATCAATATTTTTCTGTAAAACAGGATTGTATTCCGCCTTGGCATATGGCCCCAAAGGATGCTCCGCGGTGGCATAACCTACGGCATAATTCGGGCCTGCATAATGGTTTGCCGAATACATGATGTAATATAAGCTATCGTGCTTAAAAGTAAAAGATCCTTCCGTCCACCGACGGTTGATTTCTTTTGAGGTAACCGAACGGCTTTCCCACTCCGCATTTTTGTCATCCATCGTTTTTGGCGGACGTAATAATAGAATGGGCTCTCCGATTACACTTTTAAAATCCGGGGCGAGTTCTATCCCGTATACCCAGCTTTCCTCAATGTCATCATATATACCTTCAATTTTGGCCCAGTCCGCAATTTCGCTATCGACGGAATGCTCATAACACGCCCGGGAATAATACAGATAGTACGTTTCGTCATCATCTTGAAAAACATTCGCATCTATAATCGGGTAGCCAGGGTCGAATAGCGGTTCGTTCTTTATGTCATTAAACGGTCCGGTGGGACTTTCGGATTTGGCAACGCCAATACTAAAGGTTTCAAGTTCGTTATTGGGATTGTGCTTTTTATCGGCACTATAGAACAAGAAATATTCGTTATCGATTTTATAGACTTCCGGCGCCCAAAAGTTTTTGAGGTTCCAGGTGTCCGAAGTATTCCCATAATATATCTGTCCCTCTTTCTTCCAGTTGACCAGATCGTCGGAAGAATAGGCGGCAAAACCGTCTTTGGCCCCACCTCCCGTACCGTACATATAAAAGGTGCCATTTCCGTTGTCTAGAATATACGGGTCGCCGAATGCCACGTTCAAAGGATTGGAATATTCTACCGATTTTTCTTTGGATGTATCATCCGTGGCGGATTTTTGCTTATCGAATTTGCAGGATAGAAACGTAAAAAGAAGAATAGTCCATAGCACTGAAGGATACAGATTATTTTTATGCATTATTCCCACTGGCTGTTTATTAAAAGAAATTACCGGATTTTCCGAGAAAATCCGGTAAAATCAACTCAACTAACTCAAAAAATTTATTTGAATCCTTCAATAATCAATCCTTTCCACAGGTGAAAATATCCAATCTTCAACATTGACCATTTTGACGCCTATACGAGCAAAGACATAATTCTGTGCGGGTTGAATCTCAGGTATGTCTACGGAAATAGAAATATTGGATAAATCGGTCAAATCTGCATCTCCTTGGGCAATATTCCGATCTCCATTGTTGGAGACAATCTGTGTTTTATTTAAAAATAGCGTGACCCTTTCGACATCGGTTCCCTGGTCACCGGTCAGAATTTTTTCGATTTGGGCCGTTGCCGTCATGGCATCACCGTTTTTTGCGAATTGGCTATTGCGCACCATATAGTAGGGAGCTACCTCAACATCTAACGAGGTGCCGGATTCAGGTAGACTAATGGGAATAGAATCCTGTAATTTTCGAAAAGGCCCTTGACCGTCCAGCAATGCCAATCTATATTCTCCAGCAAAAAGTCTACTACTAAATGTGCCGTCTGGTGCCACCAAAACGTTTATTGGGCCGTCTTTGCCAAAACCGGATTGATATAATTCAAAATTCACTTCGTTTTGGCCAACCAATATCGGTTCGCCCTGATAAACGATGCGGCCGGTCAAAAATGCGTCGGGCTCTTCATAGTTGTCGATTTCACATGATGAGAGTGCTATGATTACACCTAGCAAACCTAAATAATATCTTACTTTCATGATCATATGCTTAAAACTGTTAATCAGTGATTCGGATTTCTTACCAATAAAGGATTGTTCGTCAAAATATCCTGTGCTATTTCAGAATAGTAGTTTCCAAAGCGAAAACGATCTGCACCTGTAACCCTATCCGGTTTTACGATTTCATAAATCCATTTACCATCATTGGGACTGCCTGGCTCTATATACTTATACGGCCATACGCCCCATGGCTGGGTCTGTCTTTTTGTGGCGGACCCAATATTTTGAGTTACTTGCTCCTCGGTAATTTCAACGCCGTCAAATACTATATGTCCCAAACGCCATCTTTTCAAATCAAAGAAATAGAGACCTTCGAAGGCAAGCTCTACGTAACGCTCGTGTACGATTCTATCAAAGTCTATGTCAGCGGCGGTAAGTGGCACGGTAATACCTGCCCTTTCACGAACGCGGTTCAGATAACCTGCCGCCACTTCGGGCTGCCCCAATTCAAAAGCAGCTTCGGCAGCATTCAAAAGCACTTCGCCAAAACGATACCGAATAAACCAGACATCACTTTGTGTTCCCCTTCTCCCAGATCCAATTTTGGGATCCTGATATTTTCGAATGTAAAAACCTGTCTGGGCGGTGTGTTCGACACCATTAATAGGTCCATCAAAGCCTACCACCTGTTGCTGTCCCGATGTACCGGGCACCTCT
This sequence comes from uncultured Flavobacteriaceae bacterium, assembly GCA_963832345.1. GTDB lineage: Bacteria > Bacteroidota > Bacteroidia > Flavobacteriales > Flavobacteriaceae > Pricia. Next base: position 146,446 of record CAWHTW010000002.1, read on the forward strand.
TTTTGTTGACCACGTACCTCGCCACTTATTATAGTGCCATCGGCCAATTGTACCCCGGCCCAAATATCGTTTTCCAGGCCTTTGAACGAAGCCCCTGGTACCATGACAGTGCCCTTAAGTCGCGCATCACGTCCGTTAAAAATACTATCCCGTGCCTCATAGAAAATCTTGTTTCCCGATTCATCTTCCACCGGTAAGGGAGCATAAGTTCCATCCAAAAGTTCGAAAGACTGTACAAACTGTAGGCTCGGATTAATTCTACCACCTTCTTCTTCCTCAGCACCAAAGCGGGGCTGATTGGCTCCCGTAAAGTAATGGGCTTTATTGGCCAATAGAAAGTCCTCTACAAAAATAGCTTCAGGATTGGCCGACTTGTCATAGAATATACTTGCAAAATTATCGGATAGATCTGGTTTTTTCTGGTATAAAGAATATTCACCTGCGGTGCCATCAATGATTAATTGCGCCGAAGCCAATGCTCGCTGATAATAACCTTCTGCCCTAGATGCAGGAATACCCACCTCATCTCCAGGCAATGATACCAACGGAGTTGTGGTGCCGTATTTCGCTATGGATGCAGCATAGATAGCTGCTCGTGTTTGAAGAGCCAATGCTGCACCTCTAGTCGCCCTTGATTTTGTGGTGGCATCGGTTGGAAGAATATCTGCCAAGGCATCCGTTTCCGAAATGATAAAGTCATATATGGCAGCTTCGGTCTCCCTAGGTCGCTGTAAATAGGAAGCGTCTCCACTAAAGTCGTACTCCAAAGTTTCCAGAATCAAGGGAACACCGCCCATGCGCTTGACCAGTTCAAAATAATAGGATACCCTTAAGAATCTAGCTTCCGCCGTAAAACGTGCCTTGGTTTGTTCGTCAAGGGTCGTAGAAGCTTCGGCGCGTTCCAAAAAGAGATTAATTTCACGGATATAGCCGTAATCCCAAGTGCTACCTAAAAAGTTTGACCATCCATCATTCTGAAATTCACCATAACGACCGTTTTCAGACCAAAAGGAAACATTGAAATTAGCCAATGTCGACCAATCCTGGACCGTTCCAAAATCATTGTATCTATCATATAAATCTCCCAAAACGGAAAGAATTGCCGCTTGATCACTAAACAGTTGTTCTTCCGTCAAGACTTCCGCAGGCGGTCGATCTAAAAATTCTTCATCGGAATCGCAGCCGGTAAAGGCTACTATTGCGGTTAGTAATAGTATATATGTAAATTTTTTCATCGTGACTATTGATTTAAATAGATATGTTAACCCCAACATTGATAAATTTATTTTGTGGATACTGCAATCCGTTTTCATCGTTAACCTCTGGATCTACACCGAACTTCTTCAAGTTATCTAAGGAAAATAAGTTATAGCCATTGGCATACACCCGGAATTTACTGAAACCTACCTTCTCTAAAAGGCTTTTCGGAATCGAATATCCGATTTCCAGAGTTCGAGCTCGCAGATAGGTCACATTGTGTGTCCAAAAATCGCTGTTCTCATAACTGCTGTGGTTCGCATTGAAACGAAGCGCGGGATATTTTCCGGAAGACCATTGGCTGTTCAAGTCAAATGGATCTGCCCTTCTCCAGCTATCCAAAAATATCGAGTTCAAGGCACCTCCGTTCTGAAAAGGTCTTCGTGTTTCGAAATTTTGTGCCCAAGAGTAACCCGAGCCTCCTGAAAAGTCAGCTGTAATATCGATACCTTTGTATGCCATTCTAATATTCAACCCAAAGTTGATCATGGGTTGACGTCCGAATTGATAGTTCGTAGGTACCCTATCAAAATCATTGATATCACCGTCACCATTGACATCTTCGTAAATAAGGTCTCCCGGTAAAAGTGTTCTGTTACCCCTACCATCTATATCGACGGGATAATTATTGATTTCTTCCTGGGTTTGAAATTGACCGATTTCTTTAAGGCCAAAACCGACATTATCCCATCGGCCTTCCCTCGAATTATAATACTCGTCCAAGGAGTTGTCGAAGATCGGTTTGTACGAAGAAATGAATTTTCCTCTGGCATATGAGCCATTTGCCGAAACGGTCAGTTCATAATCGTTCCACTTGTTGTTGTACGTTAATATGCCTTCAAAACCTTGTTGGGAATCTGTATTTACATTTTCGTCAGGCAATGCGTAACCGAGTTCATTGGGAACCAAAATATCGTATTTTCTTCCGCGAAGGTCCGTTCGTAACCGATAGAACCAGTCGTAGGAGCCCGAAAGCTTTCCATCGAACATTGAAAAATCAAAGCCTATATCGGTAATCTTACTTTTGAACCAGGTGATATTATCTACAATCTGCCCTTTGTCTCTAGCGGCAATTATAGGCGTTACCATCCAAAATGACCGTACCTACGTTATAGTTATAGCCCGGTAAATAATCATAGGGGCCGATACCAATGTCATCGTCGCCCACGATACCGTATGAAGCCCGTAACTTAAATTCATTGACCCAAGCATCATCCCCAGCTATTTTATCATACCAATCTTCTTCGGTCAATCTCCAGCCTACGGAAACAGACGGAAAAAACCCAGTTCTTTTATCCGGTGCGAATTTCCATGATTTGTCTTGTCTACCCGATACCTCAAGGAAATATTTTAGTTTGTAGTTGTAGTTTATTTTACCGATATATCCAATACGGGCCAGTTCAGAAGCACTGTCATCGTAGGTTACTACGTTCGGAAAGTAGATAAGGGGCAAAACATTGGTTTCAGGCACCGCTCGAACAAATTGTCTGTCGTTAATTTCCTCTTGTCTTTCAACTACGAAGAGTCCTTCTACGTTATGATCCTCCGAAAATGCTTTTTTATATTGAAGGGAACCTTGTAGGTTATTCTTAATTACCTTTTGGGTTTCCCTGGTTCTCCATGGATTGGTACTACCTGCCGTACGGTTATATTCATCGTTCTCAGCGTCATAGGTAAAGGCATCATACGTGTATTCATGGATATTTTCAACACGATCGGCAATATTATAGGAATACAAACCTTTTGCGGAAAGACCTTCTAGAAAGCCACCAAACTTATACTCCGCTGTAAAATTAGTCTGGCCTGATCTCCATTTGTTCAACAGATATCCACCAAGTTCTTTGTTGTGCCAAGCCCAGTTGGTTTCGTTGTTGCTGATATCATTTACGTAATCGGGATTATCATTGGCATAGGGTCGCTCAAAAGGTAAATTTCTAAGGATGGCGAACCTGGGAAGAAAATAATCATCACCACCTGGGATACCCGGATTATCGGTCACCTCGATTCTACCGCTTATTTGGGCACTAACTTTGAGTCGATCGGAGATATTAATGTCAATGTTACTTTGCACGTTCGACCGGCTAAAGCTGTGTTCATCGCCGAAAACCGCTTGTTGATCGAGATGGGTAGCGGATAGATAGTAGTTAATTTTTTCAGAACCCCCGGTAGTATTGACATTGATGTTATACAGAGGCGCATCGCCTTCGATAATAAAATCCTTCCAATTAAAGGACCGATAGCCCCTTTCCGTTCCGATGCGATAGCGTTCCAATTCTTCTGGGGTCAATGCGGTAGACCCGAATTCATTGACCTCACCTTCTGCTTTAGCTACTTGATATAGATAGGAGTCGTTAACCGGATCAGGAAAACGTGACCAGTTTTGTATGCCATAGTATGCATCTATGTTAACTACATTAGGGGTGTTTCTTCTACCTCGTTTCGTAGTGACCAGCACAACTCCATTTGCCGCTCTTACCCCATAAACTGAAGCAGATGCATCTTTCAAAACGGATATACTCTCGATATCATTAGGGGATAAATTATTGAAAACCCCGGCATCTTGAGTGATACCGTCTATTACATATAAGGGATTACCCATATTACGTATCTGCACGTTAGCTGTAGCACCTGGCCTACCGTCTGGCATTCTGAACGACACCCCGGATAATTTTCCCGCTAAACCGGAACTTACCGTAGAACCCCCGTGTACATTCTCGAGTTCTTCGGCTCCAACGGTTGATATCGCCCCAGTAATTGATTTCTTGTCTTGAGTAGCATATCCGGTTACCACGACCTCATCTAGATTTGCAACGTCTTCCTCCATTTGTGTATCAATAGTTTCTTGACCATCTACAGGAATTTCCTTTTTCTTAAAACCAATATAGCTGAAAACCAAAATGGCATCAGCAGGAGCTTCAATACTATAGTTCCCGTCAAAATCGGTCGTTACGCCAGTGGTGGTGTTTTTTACAACAATGGATACTCCCGGCAGCGGCTCTCCATCTAGAGATGTCACGTTACCCGTAATCGGGTTCGGCTCATCTTGTCCATATCCTTCAGATAAAAATATACATACAAAGAATACCGAAAGCAAAATTGGTTTTATTCGGTTAGCTAGTGGTCTTTTCATTGCTCGTAATTTTGGGAAATAGATTAGTTCCAAGGGTCAGAGTTTTTTGTGATTATGTCATACTACGCGACAATACTTCGGATGAAATCTTCAGCTCAATAACTGATTTAACCTCCACAAAACTTTGATCCCGCAAGAACGAAATAACACCATTTTGGCAATGGCGCATCGACATTTTGTCTCATTTTCTCGTACAAAACGGTCAAAATTTAAGATAGCGTTAAGAAACGGGGTGTTTTGACACGAATTGTATGTTCGTGAAACGTATTGTAGTAATCAATTGTTGAAGATTTAAAATGGAAGCTTAGTATTCAACTAGTATTTACCGAAAGAAATTTCAGTTTGAAGGATGGATTGTATTTGTTTTGAATTTACCAGTGCTTACACTAACGGTACAAAACAACAAGAAATCGGTAGCTATTAGTAAAATTGGCGTGGAGCATTTTTATTTCTGCGCGGTTCTTAAATTTTTTGCAAAAAACTCACCTATGGCATACCCCTCGTCCTGCCCGTTGGTTATGGCAGGCATATAATGGATACCTCCGTAAAATCGGCTAATGGCAGCCTCTTCAGCAGCTTTTTTAAAGGAATCGAAATGGCGCACGGGCAGTCCGAATTCCTCTTCGGTAGAATCTGCAAAGGTGAAATTTTCCCCAAACAAGCTAGTCAGCACTATGGCGGCCGCAGAAGAAATAACGCTGTGGCCGCTGGTATATTCGGGAAAGGGCGGGGTCTGTAGTACGGGTAGCCAATCGGGGTCGATATGTTGGTTGATATAGGTTTCTGGGCGAATAACCACACTTCTGTATTTTTCGTCCCAACAGCTGATAAAGGCATCGGCAAGGGTTACGGCTAGACGGGCATAGGCATCGGCGGATTCCACCGGCGAGGCACCCGTTTTTCTACAAGCCAATGCGGTGATGTTCATCCAATGCCCATTGGGTGATATTTTTTTTGTTGCAAACATGACATGACCGCGTACGTTCATCTTAAACGGGTTGCAGTCCCAAAAGTTGGCAATCTCGTTTTCCTCCGCATCGTTCGATTTCACTTGTTCATATACCGCTGCAACATCTTTGTAAAACGCACTGGCCGTGTCGAGGGAAAATGCGGGAGGTGCCACAGGCTTATACTGCTCTGCCGAATCTATCATAAAAGTCCTTAGTTTGTTCCAGTTCGGCTCGATGGCCTTGATATATGCGGGGGGCGTTGGCTTCCACGATCCCATATCGTTTTTGACTCTGTAATCGGGCATGGATTGAATCTGTTTGTAATGGTCATTGTTGGCCCATGCGATTATATGGTCGGCCACCTGTTGCCCGTAAACGAGAGAGTTCTTGAAAATAGCTTCAGGTATACCGCTACCCTTAAATTCCTGGAGCAATTTTTTTTGAAAGGCATCGATTTTCTCCTCGGAAATGACAAAATTTTTGGCGGTGGTAAGTATGGCATGAACGGCAGCCAAAGTCAAACTGTGATGCTTTTGTTCGTCAATGCCGGGGACAGGTTGCAGACCATGCAACTGCCCTGCCAAACTGCTAAAGGCGGGGTTGCCTTGAATCATAGTCTCATAGGCCGCAACGGAAACATAGGCATAGGTACGACTGGTGACCGGCGGAGAATAGATGTCGTGCACCATAACATCGGTGACTTGTTTCATAGCCCGATGAATGTAATCAGCCTTTTCTGATTTTGATTTCCAATCTTCAGGAACCACACCATTGCCCGCATAGGCGACAGCGCATAATAACCATATCATTAACCAAACAATCCGCTTCATAGATTTACTTCTCTTTTATCACCTTTAAAATTACGGATCGTAATCTTTTTTGCCGTACCTTTTATAAGGAATTTGCGGGAGGACTGAGATAAATACGTATTGCCATAATAAAATTCTACCCTTCTCTTACTGCCATCCTTATATACAACATCCGCGGAAAAATCATCGGCGTTCAAGTCAATCCATTGGGTCCCAGTTTCGACATAAGCTTCCCTTTTATGGAACACTGCTAGACTATCCTGATTTTGGGTTGCAATCAGTACATCTTCCTTTTTTGCGGTGTGCAATATTGCTAATCCCTTGGCATCGCCGGGTACATAAAAACCGGAGGCATGCAATGGCATAGGCTCAAAACTTCCGTTACCGTCGCCTTGTAAGACCAAACCGTTGAACGCATCGTGCCTTCCACTATAAGGATCCATACCGTAATCGTTACCCACCAATAGTAAATCAAGATTTCCGTCGCCGTTTGCATCATGGGCCGACATTCCAAAAATAGGTGCCTTCTGCGCCTCTAGCGGTAAAGCCTTCATCTCGAATGAGCCGTCGCCTTTATTTTCAAGGTATGCGGACCGCATTTCGGTAGCCTCCAATAGTAAGGCTCCCTGTCGATCCGTCTTGCTCCAAATCTTTTCGATATCGGCAAGACCGTAGGATTTGTAAGAAGGGAATTTTTTCCGTGTGCTAATGACCTGACTGACCATATCATCCCTCGAAGCTATGGGATAGGGTTTTCGCTCTCCGTCATCACCCTCCATATAGCAAAAAACCGTGGCGTCCATAGATCCATTTTGATCAACATCCTTGGCAATGATGGTCATGGGCTCTTTAGGGGTAGCCGTATAATTGGAATTCAGGCCTAGATTACCGGCCACATAATCCAAATCGCCATCGTTGTCAAAATCACCGGAAACCAAGCTATTCCACCATCCTATTTTGTCTTCAAGGCCTGTTTGAATCTTGGTAAAGGAAGTCCCTGTGTTTTTTAGAAATGTCAACGGCATCCATTCACCTGACAAGATTAAATCCGGTATTCCATCTGCATCAAAGTCGCTCCAGAGGGCATCGGTAACCATACCTATGCGTTGCAATTCGGGATAATACTGTTCCGTTACATCTACAAATTTTCCGCCATCGTTACGTAGGAGCATACTTTTCGGTGGGGCAGGGTACGCGGCCGATACTACACGGCCACCCACGAACAGGTCAAGGTCGCCATCGGCATCGAAATCCGCTGCCTTTACACATGAGCCGTTGGCAAGGTCTTTAGGGAGAACATCGGCCCTCGCGAAAATACCCTTGCCATCGTTCAAAAAGAAACGGTCGTTGCTTACGGCATGTTCGGCGGGAATCTCGTAGCTACCGCTGACCAGATAGAGGTCTAGATCTTTATCGCCGTCGGCATCAAAAAGTAATACTCCCATATCTTCAAAAAGGATATCCTCCTTTTCGGTAAATCGCGAGGCATCCTCAGTAAATTTACCATCGGCATCCTGCATGAAAAATACACCTGGATTATCGGAAGACCCTCCGAGATAGAAATCCTCAAATCCATTATTGTCTATATCACCGACTGCAATGCCCGGTCCGTATTGGCTGAGCTTATGGGGCAGGGTTGACTGTATGTTATAATCTGAAAAGTCAGTTTCCACCGGTTTGAAATCGATTCCATATTCCGATGCGACGTTTTCATAAATGGGGTTTTCAATAGTATCGTAATATATCCGCCCCATTTCGACCGCATTACGATAATCGACAGTCAATTCCTTATCTGTGATATGGGTAAGTATCTGTTTTTTTCCATCGGGCCAGGAGACAATCAGGGAATCTATACTGGTATTTTTTCCCAGCCCAAAGTGTGCTTTGGTATCGTTGGTCGATAAGTAGCCTCGTATCGGATAGTGCTCATAATACAGTTCTACTTTGGAATGAAGTAGGCGCAAGGTTGCCCCGATACCCTCTGGATTCAATTTAGGTCCTTTAAAGGAAACTTTTAGAGAACGGTTGGCATCCTTAAGGGTATTCTCGTAAACGAAAGCGGTATCGTTGATATTGTTGACGACCACATCAAGGTCGCCATCATTATCGAGATCGGCGTAGGCCCCGCCATTGGAAAATGACGGTTGGCTCATCCCCCAATTTTCAGTAGTGTTATCAAATTTACGCCCCTCTATATTTTTAAAGGCATAGTTAGCCAGTTTGACGACGGGTAGTGAGTCAGTCATAGCCAAGGTAAATTCTTGCGCGCCCGCCCGCTGTCCGCTACCATAGGCAATGTAGTCAAGATCAGTAACATCGCGGGGTAGCCCGTTGGTAATTATCAGGTCGCGGAAGCCATCATTATCGAAATCCGCGGCCAAGGGACACCAGCTCCAGTCGGTTTCATAAACCCCCATCATAAATCCCCGATCGCTGAATACCGGATGTCCATCGGGTACCGGTCCGCTATTCATCTGCATTACGTTACGCACGTATTGATGGTTATAGTTATACTGGGCGTTGTTGATATAGTTGTAATATTCATTACCGCTCAACATCCGTTTTTTTCTAAGGTTATTTTCGGGCAGCATTTCTAGGGATATCACATCGACATGACCATCATTATCGATATCGACGACATCAGTACCCATTGCGTTCCAGCCGGTATGTTTGAAATAATCGTCAAGGCGGTTGGTAAATGTGCCGTTTTTATTATTGATATACAGCAGATCGTTTGATATAAAATCATTGGCCACATAGATATCGGGCCATCCGTCGGCATTGAAATCCGAGATGGCAGCCGCATGACCCCAACCTTCGAATGTTACTCCAGCCTCCTTGGAAACATCCGTGAAGGTTTCATCGCCATTATTCCGGTAAAGTCTGTCCGTATTTTTGGCGCTGCCGTCGGTCAATTTTGTCCGGTAGCGGATGGGCGTACGCGGGTCATAGATTTCGTTGGTGACTTGGTAGAGATCAAGGTCGCCGTCTTTGTCGTAATCGAAAAAATACGCTTGGGTGCTGAATTCGTCGTCTGCAAGGCCATAACTTTCCGAAGATTCCGTAAAGATGGGAGTACCATCTTTATCGGGACCTTGGTTGATGTATAAAAGATTGGAACGTAATTTTGGGTCGTTCCGGAAGGATGCGGACACATAAATATCAGGCCATCCATCGGTGTTGATATCGACCACCGATACGCCCGTACACCAGCGGCCTTGTCCATCTACTTTGGATTTCTCTGTACTATCCTCGAATCGAAAATTTCCTTTGTTAAGGTAGAGCTTATTGGAGACCATGTTCGCGGCAAAATAAATATCCACTAGACCATCCTTATTAAAATCACCCATGCCTACCCCGCCCCCATTGTAAATGTTGGCTTGGTTCAGAATATTCAAGGTATCGCTTTCAGTGAGCCGATTATTGAAATCGATACCTGTATCCGAACTCGAGCGAAGTTTAAAAAGGGAGCTGCCTTGTTGTGCGGAAACGGTACCGACTGATACCAAAACCATCATCATGGAGCAGGTTAATACACTATATCTCAAAATTTTGATTTTACCGATTATTGAAATGGACTGTAAATTTATAGAATATTCTTTTGCTTCCCCTATCCCTCTGAAATAGTACGAAATCTCCTAAAAGAACTAAACTATTTCGTAATTGTTTTTTTAATGCAATTCGCACTACCAAATCCACATAAACATCCCAAGTTTCGATAATATTGGATTATGGATTCTGGGGTAGGTTCTTAGCTATACTACTCCGAAGGGATGGGTAGTTGCTCTTTTTCTGATTTGGGTTCTCCTAAAACAGGATAACCTTTTTTATCCCATTGTATCTTTTGCATCCTGGGGGATCGTGAAGGTCCGCAGCCCTGTCCGGGCTTAGAATTGGCATGGTACAATATCCAATCCTCGGTACCGTCAGGCGATTTAAAAAAGGAATTATGACCCGGGGCATACACCCCGTTTTCAGGAGATTGGGTAAATATCGGTTCTTCGGATTTGACCCAGCTATCTGCATCCAATAGATTATCAGTGCCAGTGAACGTCAAAAGTCCCAAACTATAATAGTCCGTCCAGCAACCATTCGCTGAAAATACAATGAAAATTCTATCGTTATTCGTAAGGAATTGTGGACCCTCGTTTACAAAAACCTCTGGCGGATTTTCAAGGGAGGTTCCCGTATCCCAATGTCTTTCCCATTCAAAAGTTGGAGAAGCTATCTTTATGCGCTCTCCGTCAATCTCAAGCGGATTTTTCATTTTGGCGATAAATATATCCTGCTGTCCATTTTCATTCCCCTGCCAACCGGACCAGATCATGTATAGTTGTCCGTTATGCTTGAAAACATTCCCGTCGATAGCCCATTTATCCGTTGTGGCAGCTATTTTTCCCTTGAATTCAAACTGGCCTTGAAAAGGATCTTCAGAGGAATTTTCAACCACGTACATTCGGTGGTTATTGTTGTCGCCATCATCAGCGGCAAAGTACACATACCATTTACCGTCGATATAATGAATTTCAGGGGCCCAAATTTCATGTGAATAGAGGGTGCCTTCGGGTGGGGTCCAAATAGTTTTGACCTCTGCGTCTTTGAGATTTGCCAAGTTTTTAACCCTTTTCAGCACCAGCTTGTTGCCCTCGGTGCTGGTGTAGTGATAATATCCGTTATGGTAGGTGCTATAGGGATCGGGACCCGATGGTAAAAGAGGATTGGTAAAAAATCTGGATTGGTCCCCGTTCTTTTCCTTGTTTTGGGTTTCTTGACTTATTGCATCCCTTTGCCCGGAACATCCGAAGAGAAAGAGGAGGGTAATGGTAATGAGGTAGTATCTTGATTTCATATTTTGTTGGATTGTTTGTCAGTTTCAATTTCGATGTTGCCCCCATTTGTAAAAAGGCCATGGGGCACGAAATAGCCTTTATGTTGCTTTCCGTTTACTAGGATATTTTTAAGTTTTCTCCCGCCATTCGGATTTTCAATACGAAGTCCGTTCCCATTGTTCAGGTTCCATTTGACCCTGTCAAAAATAGGAACACTTACCAAATATTCAGGGTCCGCAGGGGAAAGCGGATACAGTCCGGATGCGGCACATACATACCAAGATGACATTTCCCCGGCATCGTCCATTCCCGGTAGGGCAAGGCTCTGTTCGCCAACCCCGTAGTAATTTAAAAGCAAATCGTCAATGACTTCCTGAGATTTTTCGGGCTTATTCACAAAATAATAGGAAAATGGCACCTCATGATCAGGTTGATTGCCTTGACAATACTGCCCTTTGAAGCTTGAGATATTTCTAGCGATATGTTCGGGATTCCAAGGCAGGGTAAATAGCGAATCCAGCTTTTCCTCAAACTTTTTCCTTGCCATATAAATCTACCAATCCGGGCATATCGTGCGGCACATAAAACGAAACCTGCCAAGCATTGGCCTCGCGATACATGTATTCGTAGTATGGATATTGAGGATCGAAAGGCGATAATCCAGCCTCCATTTTCGAGTCGCCCCCGCATAAAATGGGTCTTTTTGTCGAATACATTTTTGTAGTTCTGCGAGCGCTTCAACAAAATACCATACTTCTCTTCGTCTTTCATCGCCTTGGCCAATTGCGCCAACGCATAATCGTCATAAGCATATTCCAAGGTCTTTGATACGCCTGCTGCGGCCTTGGTCTCTACATGTGGATTTTTAATATCCGGGTCGGGTATAAACCCATTTTCCATATATTCTTTGAGAAAGGGTCTACCGTCGCGACCATCGGCACTTTCGACAAACGCATTGTTCAGCAAGAGCTTGTAGGCTTTTTGGGCATCAAAGTTGCGAATTCCGCGAGCATAGGCACCTGCAATAAAAGCGGATGCATGGTCTCCGTGGAAAAAGGTGGGCACAAAACCGGTAAGTTCGCCGATATCCATTAGACTTTTAATAACATCGGTGGTTACTTCAGGCTGCATGAGCTGTAATAGTACCAATTTGTTCCGGTAGGTATCCCATAACGAGGGAATAGTGTAATATTGGAAGTCTTCATTGCGGATGGTTCCCTTAACATCGGCAAATTCACCGTTGTGATCACTTCGCAATGCAGGCCATAAAAAAGAGCGGTACAGAGAGGAATAGAAAAGTTCTTGTTGTTTTGGGGTTCCCCCCGCTATTTGTACCTGCGATAAAAATCCGTTCCACAGATTTCTACCCGCGGAATGGATTTCCTCAAAGGTTTTATCACCGATTTCAATTTTCAGGTTTTCCGCTGCGTTGGCTACGCTTACGAATGACAATCCTATTTTCAACACAATAGGACCGTCGGAATCCGACAACATTAGTACAGCATGCCCCCCCGGTTTGCCCTCATCAATCCTTTCCACGGAGGCAATCTCGGTATTTATAGTGGCAAAAAAGTGGATTTTGTCGCGCCCCATATCTTGATAGCCGCTGATAGTATTTACGCCGGCTTATTCCAATTTCCAACCACGGACATCGTTATTCGCCTTCCCAAGGTCAAAAAGGATTTTCCGATTGGTATTGGTATCAAAAGTATATTCGTGGATGGCGGCACGCAGGGTAGAGGTCAGTCTGGCCTTGACCCCGTAGTCATCCAAGAAAACTTCATAATAGGCAGGAGAGGCCTTTTCATTCTTGTGTGAAAAAGTGGATTTAAAAGGACGGTGGGCGGCACTGGAAAGTGGCAGAACAGGAATATTACACAAGTTCCAATGGCCTTTGTTCGTATGGGTAAAACCCAATATTTCGGTATCTTCATATTCATAGCCAGCGCCCGAACCGTATGCTGTTATAGGGCTTACCTGCACCATGGCATTCGGCAATGAAGAACCTGGGAAGGTCAGACCGGCCCATACCCGCCAGCCTTCGGGCGGTACATACCCAATAAATTCGGGGTCGGTCAATGGTGCTGTGCCGATAAATGGATTAACGTATTTCACTGGATTTTCAATAAATGTGGGGGACTCATCTGATGTTCTTTCCTTATTCTGACTTTGGCAGGTAAAGACCGTTACCAGAAATAGTATTAATGATATGTGATTTGCGTATTTGATTACCATCATACTATATTTTATAGGTTACCAACTGAATTTTACCCTAACCCCTTCCGGGTGGTTATCAAAACTAAGATAGTGTGTTTTTGAAGCCTCGTCCCATTCCGATGTTACTCCTGTTAAACCTTGTCCCATCGCATCGGTTAACGTTACTTTATTAGGCTTCTTTGGTACAAATACCCGCATGCTATTGATGGTGTTTAAAGGACTCTTACAAACAAAGGAATACGCACCCGAAGAACTTTTTTCATCCGATATCCTTGAAGCCGAAGCCAGCACTTGGGGCGTATTTGTATTTTCGATACGGGTCAAGTTATAGAGGAAGGCCTGTTCGTTTGGATTTACACTTTTCTCCGACAACACAGGTAGGGTCGTGATCGAACAGATCGATGACCGGCCCTTGGACTTTATAAGCAGTACTTTCGACGCCTTCATCCAAAACTGCGATTATATCATAGGGTCCACGTTCCAAGTACAAATTATTTTTGAAAATCATCTCCCCCGCCTCCGCTTCGGTTTCGTAAGCTTCCTTTATAACTTTAATAAATTCAGCATCCCCACCGGCCTGCATAACAAAATTCTTAGGATTTTCCCTAAGGATATGCACAGCGCCTTTGCCCACCTTGAATTTTTGTTTTTCCGGGGATGGAACAATATCAAGCAGCTTGAATAAGTGTTCTGACGGGGCTTTAAAATTATTCCCGCCGGTATTCCACCATTCCATGACCGATTGGTAGGGATCGTCGTCTTTACCTACATAGATCAAAACCCCACCACTTTTTACCCAATCCGCAAGTTGCTGGTGCACCTCGGCTGAAGAGGGTTTCATATTGGCATAGCTCATCACCAATACGTTAATATCGCTGAGTGTTTTAGAGTAGGATAGATTTTCCATATGTACCGTCTCTACAGGTACGCCGCGTTTAAGCAAAGGCAGGGTCTGTCCGTAAAAATTTGAGAACCGGGGGTCATCGAAACCATTATGGGTAGGAAATCGTTGGAACATGAGTGAGTTGCCCATCAAAACCCCAATACCTTGGGATCCGCTTACTCGATTTTCGGACAGGGGCATAGCGTTCAACGCATTGACCATGACCTGCATTTGGGTCGAATAGAATTGTGGAATCAATACTTTCGTATCGCTGTCGGCTTGGCGGTAAGGTTTGGTATAGATACGTTCGGGCCACGGCATAACCTCGTAATTGGCAACCATAGGGTACATCAATTGTGCGGCAAAAGTAGCTTCGTAATTGCGTTTGTAATCTGACCAATCCTTTGCCCGGTCCTCAATCGGGTCGGTAAGAAAGAAAAGTTTCCGCTGGGTCGGTGCGGTCATGGATACCATGGAACCATATTCCAAAAAGGCATTTTCAAACACGCGTTCCTTTTCCTTCCCGTCGAAAAAGACCTGTTCCCGCGATGTGCCTGTCCACACTTGGGCAATATAACCATCAATTCCTGGTAGGGAGGCCAGACTTGCTTCTGGACTCACAATGTGCCATGCGGAGTAATTCACCAATGAGTGGGTCGGGATGTAAATCTTAACATCCATGCCCTTACTTTTTCCATATTTCTTGGCAAATGAAGAAACCTCTTTTAAAGCATCATAGTACAATTGGTACTTCAGTTTGTTTGCCAGGTAGGTATTTTCGGGGGACTCGTGCTGCGGACGCCATGGGAAGTCATAGAATTTTTGCCACTCTTCCTTAAACGCACTGCTGTATCCGGCCCGGGACCAGAATTCAGGTTCCTCTAAATATATCGAGCTTACACCCGCATCAATGACGCGTTGAACAACTTCTTCTTTTATGTATTCGATAAAAGCTGCAGTGGGTACAATGTAAGGCACGTTGTGGCCATGCCAAATGGTATCCCCATCTTGTTCGACCTGGCCCTCGTCCAGATGATTTTTACCGTCCCATTCGCCCAAAAAATAATCTTGGTAAGAGCCCCAAGCGATGCCGGTCATAAAATGCGTGTTGTAGCCTCGATTCCGCCACGAATTCAACCTTTGTTCAAAAGTTAAGGCTTGCTGTCCGTCGGTGGGGTTCCCGTTTACCCCGTAGACAATGGCGATATCGGAGCGTACATCGATTTCTGGCATCCACGGACTGCTTGTTTGGAAAGCGGTTTTTTCATTTTCGGTATCGGGGGCAATTTGTTGGGTGAAGCCCACAGAGTTGAAAAAACATAAAGTCGCTAAGATTGAAACTGTTCTTTTTATGTTATTGCTATTCATCGATATATCGGATGCGTTATTGGGGGTTGTATTGAATTTAGTGTATAAAGTTGGCTCAACTACCTCGTTTTAATTGGCATCTCGAAAGACAGCGTGGTTACTTAGACGTATCCGCCGTAACTCCTTCAAAGGTCATCTTTACCGGTTTTATAGTACCGTCGTCATTGAACTCCATTTTATCAAGGCAAACGACACGGTGGTCCCGGTCTTTGTTAGGAATTGGCCTTCTGTGGTAAACGATAATATATTCATCCGTTCCTGGTTTTTTGATGACGGAATGATGCCCGGCACCGGTCGCGATATCGCCCTCCTGGGATTCCAATATGGTACCGACCCGTTTATAGGGCCCAGTAGGCTTGTCGGCCATAGCATAGGCCACTTTGTAGGTACCGTTGGTCCAACCGCCTTCGGACCACATAAAATAATAGATACCGTTTCTTAAGAACATAAATGGACCTTCAACGTAGCCTTCGGGGGTGATTTCCTTGAAATTTTCCCCGTTTTCCCAAGGGATGAATCCCGTGAAATCGTCGTTCAGTATTCCCAGGTTGCAGTGGCTCCATCCGCCATAGAAAAAATAATAGGTGCCATCCGTATCCTTAAATACTAATTGGTCGATGGGTTGGGCGTCGTTGTAAAAATCTGAAATAAGGGGTTTGCCCAAATAGTCGTCGTAGGGTCCGCCCGGTTTATCGGCGACCGCTATCCCTATTCCCCCGTAATGATTGATATCATTATTGGGATTGTACGAATCCCTACCTGGCCTTTGGATGTCATTGGCCCCGAAAAATAGATAATATCGATTCTCTTTTTCAATAATGGACGGTGCCCATAACGCCTGTCGTAACCATGTGATTTTCGTGTTGTCCAGTATACGCTCGTGCTTTTTCCAATCCACTAGATTTGTAGAGGAAAAGGCATCAAAATGCAATTGTTTGTCGTAGTCGTCGGAAAAGGTTGGAAACACCCAATAGGTATCTTCAAAAACCACGCCTTCGGGATCGGCGTACCAGCCTTCGAATATGGGATTGTTGTTTTCCTGTTTTTTTTCTTGTGAAATCCCACTAAAACTGATGGCGCTCAAGACAATGAGATACAGTGTTCTTTGTTGCATATAAGGTTTCTTTGAGGTTACTACCTATTCTAGAGCTCCACCCGCTTACCGGTTTCCGCGGATTTTTTAGCAGCCTCCAAGATTTCGACGACTATTAGGTTGTTGGATAGCGAGGACAGGTCGTTTTCGGGCTTTATTTTTCCCGTAAGCACAGCTTCTAAGTACGAAATATGGTCTTGATAATAGTCCTCTGTTAAAGCTATGTTTTCCGATTCGACGGGATCCGTATTTTTGACCAGCGTCTTTCCATTGGGGGCGTGGTACGAACTTTCGGCCCCATAGACCTGAAGGCTTTTGATGCTGTACGACCAATCCCACGAAGCTTCTATGATTCCCACCGCATCCTCATATTCCACCGTAATCGTAGCATCGTCATCGACTTTCGGGTAAACTTCCGGTTTTAGCTGTTTCATAACCGCCGTGACCGCGATGGGGCGTTTGCCGTTCTGCAGCCAGGTCATCAGGTTCGCGCCGTAACAGCCGAAATCCATCACAGCGCCGCCGCCGTTCTTTACGGGATCGGTCAACCAAGAGAGAAATTCTTTGCTACAACCGATTTCCTTGGGGCCTTCGTGGCCGTCTTTGGCAATCATTTTGGTGATTTTTCCAAAATCGGACTCCCCAACCAACGATTTTAGTTTTTGGTTGCTTGCGTACCAAGTGGTCTCGAAATTGACCAACAGATGGGTGTCGTTGTCCTTGGCCAGCTTCGCCATTTTTTGTGCATCGGCTACGGTCGTGGCCAAAGGTTTTTCGACCATCAAGGGTATCTTCATAGGCAGACATATCTCGGCGACGGCCACATGTTCGTTGATGGGATTGTAGGCCATGACCACTTGGGGACTCACCTTGTTCAACATGGTTTTCGTATCCGGATAGAACAACTTGTCCGGCACTTGATAGTCCTTTTTATAACGGGCAATCAAATCGGGATTGTTTTCCGCGATGCCCAATAGCTGGATTCTGTCATCCCGATAGGCGTTCATGATTTCGTGGGCATGGTCATGATTGAGTCCTACTACGGCCACCTTTAGTCTGTCTTGCGCATAGTTTTGATGGACACCTATGGCTACTAGCATTATTAAAAAAACGTACATATTTTTCATGATTCTATTTTTAGTGCTATTTTACTCAATGTTCGGGATTTGACCTTATAAGTGTTCTTCAAGCTCAACCCTTAATGACCCTGTCGTCTCTGATCTTTCGATTGGTTTCGTACCAATCAATGACCCTTCCAGACAATTCCGAGGCCAGGTCGGGCTGCTTGTGGGCTATGTTCGTGGTTTCGTTCTGATCCTTCTTTATGTTATATAATTCCATTTCGGTCCCATCGGAATTTATCAATAATTTCCAATCTCCCCTTCGAATGGCCAAGTGCGGACTTTGATGATAGGACTGCGGGGGCCTGTTGAAAAAATCGTAACGCCCATAGTCCCATAACAAATCCTTTTTTCTTGTTTCCTTGGATGTTCCCAAAATAGCGTCCGTCATTTCCTCACCATTACCATTATATCCGTTCGGAAGTTTTGCCCCCGTTAGTTCACAAAGGGAAGGGAGGATATCTACCGCGCTAATTACACTTTCGTCGTTCACTTCGCCCGGAGCGACCTTTGCCGGCCAATGTACGATAAACGGCATGCGGATGCCCGCTTCGTACAGACTGATTTTTGAGCCCCGGT
Source organism: uncultured Flavobacteriaceae bacterium (assembly GCA_963832345.1). GTDB lineage: Bacteria > Bacteroidota > Bacteroidia > Flavobacteriales > Flavobacteriaceae > Pricia. Next base: position 164,682 of record CAWHTW010000002.1, read on the forward strand.
TGCTGTTGTTACGTATTTGGTCGAAGGTGGGCAAAGCACCATTATCACTGGTGAAAATAACCAAGGTGTTCTCGAACATTCCCATTTTTTTCAGACCCTGCATCAATCTTCCTATCTGTTTATCGTATTCCTTAAGCACGGCAACGAACGCTTCCTTGCTTTTCCATTTATCCTTTTTATCGTAATAATCAGCATTGGGAATCCACGGATCGTGCATATCATCGGGCCAAAAGTTGATAAAACAGGGTTCATTTTTGTTGCGGGATAGAAAGTCAAGAGTCTTATCAACAAAATAGGCTGTTCGTTCCCAGCGTTTGATGCTATCCTTTTCGCTCCATATCCAATTCGATGCCGTAATCAAAGGATCCGGATCCGGCCCCTCATAGGTGGTCACAAATTCGTCGAAGCCATATGCGGTAATCTGGGGTGCATCGTCAACATCGCGGCCACCGCCCAAATGCCATTTTCCGATATGACTCGTTCTATATCCATTTTTCTTGAGGATTCGCGCCATAGAAGGAACCCTCGGGTCTAAATAATCGAACTGTTCGTGCTTTGCGTTGCCCTCCCTGCTATGCAAATAGGTGTTCATACCGAGTTCGGTGGGGAATATTCCCGTGGTAATGGCCGCACGGGAAGGCGAACAGACCGGCGATGCGCTATAGTAATTGTTGAATTTGAGTCCGCCAAAGGCCAATTTATCGATGTTGGGTGTCTGTACCCACCCACTATTGTAACAGGAAAGGTCACCAATACCCATGTCATCGGTGTAGATGATTATGATGTTGGGCTTTTTTACTTTTCGGAGGTCACTACTTTGGGGGGACAATGCATGAATTCCACAAAAAACAAGTAGCGCTAAAGCCGAAGGTACGTATTGCATTATATTGTTTTTCGATTCAATTTTCAAATTACAAAATGTCGTGTCAATAATGGCTATCAAGCCGATTCTTATTTAAAAATATAGGGAATGCCCTTTTTCTTTTTCTCGGAAGGCTTGTAAGGTCCTGTTTCAAAATCGTCCTGCTGCTCTCTCCATGCGTTCATTTCGGCCCGAAAACCTTCCAAAACCATTTTATATTGCGGGTCGAAGGAAAGGTTTTTCTCCTCTTGGGGATCGGACAAAATATCATAAAGTTCTTCTTTTGGATGGTTATGGTAGCGGTACAGTACAGATGCGGCATGTTCGTTCTCGTAGGATTTTTCGACCCATGATGGCCAATAGCCCCCGCCCTCGCCCTTGTTGCCGGTTTTATCCATATGTGTCGTGTATTTCACTTCCGGAGCTAGGTTCAAAAGGTACTTATATCGCCCGCTACGCACCATTCTCATCGGTGTAGGATTCATGTTTCCATCCCCAGTGTGGGTGGCAAATATTCTATCGCGATGTTTCGTAGTCAAATTTTTCAGAACGGGCAGAAAAGTTTTACCGTCAATCGCAGAGGGATACTGCGGAATTTCGGCCCCGGCAATATTTAGTACCGTAGGAACCAAATCCACCAAGGAAACCATGGCGGACGTTTCCGATCCGCCTTCGATAACCTTTGGCCATTTTATTAGTAGGGGGACTCTTATTCCATAGTCATAAAGGCTCCATTTCCCAAAGGGCCACTGCGGACCTTGGTCCGCCGTAAAGATGACTATAGTATTATCGAGCAGGTTATGCATTCTTAGACTGGCCATAAGCTGACCCAAGTTCGCATCCATTTTTGTGATGTCGGTATAGTATTTTGCCCGTGCCTCCCGGGTTTCATCGGTGTCGATATGCTTTGAAGGAATTCGGACTTCCGATAGTTTGTACTGCGGGCTTTCAGGCCAAAAGACATGGGGACTGTGGTCGTTGACCACCAACAGGAACGGTTCACTATCTTTTTTCTTGAATTCGGATAACCATTTATCAACAGGCCCGAGTTTCAGGTCAGTCCACAACACGCCATCATCTTCATGTCCAGGTTCAGGAACGTTAGTGCCATGGATCATTTCGAAAGGATAGGCATCCATTGGACCGATATGGTACTTGCCCGCAATGGCAGTACGGTATCCGATTTCTTTGAGATATTGCGGCAGGGTCTTGACACCTTCATTTATACCGGCATGGTTTTCATGTGCACCGTTACGAAAGGGCATCAGACCAGTGAGAAAGGAGGCCCGTGAAGGCGAACAGGTGGGGGAAGTTGCGAACGCCCTAGTAAATAAAAGTGATTCTTTTGCCAGGGCATCTATATTCGGAGTCTTGCCTGTCGGGTCTCCATATAACGACAGATCGGTCGCCCCAAGGTCGTCGGCAATAAAAAGTACGATGTTCGGTTTTTGCTGGGATTTTCCAGATAGGATACCCAGTAGGATCCATAGTAAAACAAAAACGTTCTTCATTGCCATATTTTATTCTTTTTTGACTTAGATAACCGTTACGAAAGTTATGCTTTCTCTGTCCCGCTAGGTTTCCCATCCAACTTTTCACGCATCCGTTGGATTTTTTCCCATGGCAACACATTGCTTTTGCTGGCCCAATCGCTTTATAGCGCTATTATTCCCTCTTTTTCAGTCATATTACTGTAGGTCGGTCAGCACTGGCCCTTATTGTAAAACTGGGTGAACTTTAGGCCGTTTTCGGCCAAGGCGTCCAGGTTTGGGGTCTCGATGTTGTCGGACATGATCAACACGATATAGGGACGGCCGTTTTCGATAGAGACCTCTTCTATTTTTCATCTTTACATGCCCTAATGGTAAAGGACAAAAACGCCCAACAACTGTTTATTCCTGAAGTTCATTGATAATTTCTTGGTTAACCTTTTTCACCTTCGCAAAATCCATTTTATCCACCTTGCGGTCATAGGTCATAAAGCCGTTGACCTCGCCCTCAACATCGGTAGTTTGGGTGTAAATGGCGCCCGAGAATCCGGACTTCACCATTTTTTTCAGTTCGTTGGCGTATTCGACGTACTGATCGGTGGTTTCCTTGGAATTCTTGAATTTTACGTAGCCCCAATTTTCGTCGGGCCGCCATAAGTGGTCTTCCAATGCGAGGCCAATTCCACCGTATTCACCGAGAACGTTGGTTCGCTGGGCATCGTAAAGATACATGGCGGGACCGGGATAGTTGTGCAAGTCGACAATATCGCCGGTACGGTAAAAGTTGCCGCCGCTGGCCGCGTTGACCAATCGACTGGGGTCGTAGGCCTTGGTCCATTCGGAAATTTCCTCCGTCTTGAACTGGCCCCAGGCCTCGTTGAAGGGAACCCAGGAGACAATACTGGGGTGGGAAAATAGATAATCCATGATTCCCTTCCACTCTTTTCGGTAGATCGCTTCCGACCGGGCACTCCTTTTAAATTCCGAACCGTCAAAATAACTGTGGTTCTGCCACTGGGGACTATCATCGCCATTCGGCATATCTTGCCAGACCAAAATACCCAAGCGGTCGCAGTGGGAATACCAGCGGGCGGGCTCGACCTTGACGTGTTTACGGATGAGGTTGAAGCCGAGTTCCTTGGTTTTTTCGATATCGTATTTCAGGGCCTCGTCGCTGGGGGCGGTATAGAGGCCATCGGGCCACCAGCCTTGGTCCAACGGGCCGAACTGAAAGTAGTCTTCATTGTTGAGCTGCATGCGCACGATACCATGATCATCCTTTTTCATCGAAATCTTTCGCATGCCAAAATAGCTTTGTACTTCGTCGACCGTGTTGCCGTTGCTGACCAGTTTCACCTCCATATCGTATAAAAACGGCGATTCCGGCGACCAGAGCTTGGCGCTATCGATACCCAGCACCACCGATTCTCCAACGGCAGATTTACCGGTCGCTACGGGCGTTCCGCCATCGGAAACCGTGACTTCGACGATATCGCCATAGGTGCCCCCTATAATTTCGGGTTCGATTGTAACGCTGCCGTTATCGATATCGGGAACAGTCTTGAGGCTCGCAATACGCTTTAGCCCCACCGGCTCCAACCAAACGGTCTGCCAGATTCCGGTAACGGGGGTGTACCAAATACCCTTTGGTTCCTTGACCTGCTTGCCCCTGGGCTGGGGGCCTTCGTCGGTAGGATCCCAGACCTTTACGATCAAATCTTGCTCCCCATCCGTTAAGAACGGGGTGATATTAAAGGTAAAGGGCGTATAGCCGCCTTCGTGCGAACCCACTTTTATGTCGTTGATCCAAATATCGGTCTTCCAATCCACCGCTCCAAAATGGAGAAGGATGTTCTTATCGCCCCAATCGGTGGGCACCTCAAAATTGGTACGGTACCAAAGCTCATTGCCCGCGCCGACTTCCTTCATAACTCCTGATAAACTGGATTCCGCTGCGAAGGGCACCAAAATTTTTCCGTCGAACTTGTCAGGGATGGCCTTACCACGCTCCTGTATCGAATACTCCCAAAGTCCATTCAAGTTCTTCCAGTCTGTCCGTTCCATGATTGGGCGGGGGTACTCGGGCAACACGTTATTGGGGTCGATTTTTTCGGCCCATTCGGTCTTTATCTTTTTCCCGGCGGCTTTCCATTGGCCCAATATGGGTGTGGAAACTAGGAGGGTTGTCAGTACAATTAAAAACTTTTTAGTATTCATCAGGGAGAATTTTTAATCGGTTCAATGATTTTTTTTGATTGGGGAAGGTAGGCATGATAATCACTTCAGAGGCATTCTTTCCTTTACGGAACCAATTTAGGGTACAAACCCTTTAAAATGAAAAATTATCTTACTTTAGAAAGATTTTGAAACGATTTGTTCTTTTTTGACACGTATTGTTGCAAGTTTGCTGATATTCACCCTATAGCCCTTGAACCATTGAAGAAATTACTGACCGGTTCCTTTTTCATTTTGCTCTGTACCTTCTCGCTGTTAGGCCAGGATTTCTATTTTGACCATTACAAGGTCGAGGACGGGTTATCTCACAATACCGTTCTTAGTTCGTTGCAAGATCAAAAGGGCTTTTTATGGTTCGGCACCAAAAACGGATTGAACCGGTTTGACGGATATACGTTCCGACTTTTTCAAAACGATCCGGGGAATCCCAAAAGTCTAAAGGGCAACTATGTCGAATGCCTTCACGAATTCGACAACAGCGTTTGGGTAGGTACCGATAATGGATTATTCAGGTACAATGACCAATTTGAAAATTTTGATAGTGTTGCCCATACGGCCAATACCCAAATTCTTGATATTGAAAGCGATTCGTTAGGCAATTTGTGGTATATCGCCGAAAGCACCTCGTATAAATACAATCTGGCCCAAGACAAGCAAAAAAGCTTTTCCCCTGAAGACTTTTTTAATGCTACCGATATCATTCTCTCCCAACGAAATGAAATATGGATAGCTTCGGTCAATACGTTATATCGATATAGTGAAAAGACCGATACATTCAAGGCCTATCCTTTAGATGTAACGGCCGATATCAAACATCCCCTACGTATCGATAAGTTATTCAATTTAGATGACCGAACGCTTTTGCTGGGCACCCAAAACCATGGGGTTATCGCCTTTGATATGGTCGATGAAAAAATTAAGGACATACCCGTTTTAAGTGGGCAAAGCTATTATGTACGTGATTTTGCCTTGCGGAATAAAGATGAACTATGGGTGGCAACCGAATCTGGACTTCATATCTATGATTTGGCCAAAGGCGGCTATACCAATCTTACCAAAAAATATGATGACCCCTACGCCCTCTCCGACAATGCAGTGTACTCCCTAACCATTGATAAAGAAGGTGGTGTTTGGGCCGGTACCTATTTCGGGGGTATAAATTACCATCCGCGACAATATTCCCCTTTTAAAAAGTTCTTTCCGATGGCCGAAAATTCCATTAATGGCAATGCGGTGAGGGAAATCCGCGCTGATAGCTTTGGCAACTTATGGATCGGTACGGAAGACGGCGGACTGAACAAATACAATCCAAAGTCGGGAGAAATTTCTAATTATACCTCAAAGGAGAAGAACAAAAATGGTATTCTGACCCATTACAATATTCATGGCCTGTTGCCAAGGGGCGATAAACTTTGGATCAGTATGTTCGACAACGGACTTGATATTTTAAATATTAAGACCGACCAGATTGTTGCCCACCATAATATCGGTGAAAAAAGTGCCCTACGAAGCAACTTCGTTTTTGCCATTTATGAGACCCGAGGCAAAGATGTTATTGCGGCGACGACTTCGGGCATACAGAGGTACGACGCAAAAAACGACCGCTTCGAGCTGTTCGAGGCATTTCCCGAAAACCATCATTATACCTGTTTTTTTGAGGACCGTAGCGGTACGCTTTGGGCAGGCACCTATTCCGACGGACTTTATTCCTATAACCCAAAAAACGACGAGAAAGGTTCTTATACCTATGACGCCTCCAATGAAAACGGAATCGCACACAACCATATCAACGGTATTTTTCAAGATTCAAAAGGGCATATTTGGGTCACTACTGAAAATGGCCTGAACTTGTTCAATCGCGATACTAAAGGCTTCACCAAATATTCGGTAGCAGAGGGGTTCCCCTCCAATGTCTTCTTTGCCCTGCTCGAAGATGAAGATGGAATTCTTTGGATAAGCACAGCCAATGGATTGGTAGCCTTTGATATGGCGAAGGATACCAAAAAAATCTATACTAAGGCAAATGGATTGACCAGCGACCAGTTCAACTATAACTCCGCATACAAGGATGATAATGGAAAAATGTATTTTGGAAGTGTCAACGGAATGGTCAGTTTCGACCCTAATGACTTTAAGAAAAATACATTCAGGGCGCCCATTTATATTACGGGTCTTGAAGTCAACAATCAGAAAGTATCGGTAGGCCAGGATGATTCTCCACTAGCGGAATCCATTGCGCTATCGACCCAGCTTGAACTCTCACATACCCAATCTTCCTTTGGCCTCAATTTTGCCGCCTTGGGCTATACGGCACCTGAAAATACCGAATACTGGTATACAATGGAGGGGCTCAACACGGACTGGATATACCTTGAGAACGACCATAGGGTACAGTTCACCGAATTACCTGCAGGCACGTATACCTTTATCGCAAAATCAAAGAACAATAGTGGGGTCTGGGGTATGGAAACCACTCCCTTAGAGATTCAAGTACATCCCGTTTTCTGGAAGAGCAACTTAGCCTATGCCTTGTACACTTTGCTTTTGGGGCTACTATTCTATTTAGGATTCCGGGAATATCACCAACGCATCAAATCGAAAAACATCCAAAGAATAAAACAGCTGAACCATAGAAAGGAAAAGGAAGTCTATCAGGCAAAAATCGAGTTCTTTACCAATATATCCCATGAAATCCGTACCCCGTTAACCTTGATTAAAAGTCCATTGGAAAAAGCTATGGATAAGTTATCCGGAAATCCTGAAATCATTGAAAATTTAATTACCGTAGAACAAAATACCGATCGCCTTTTAGACTTGGTCAACCAACTGTTGGATTTTAGAAAGACCGAGACCGAGCGCATCAGCCTTACCTTTATAGAAACCAATATTGCCGATTTGCTCCGTAAAACGCTAGAGCGGTTTTGCGAGGCCATAAAAGATAAAGAGATCGATTTTAATTTACATCTTGGGGATGAGGTTGTTTATGCATCCATAGACCCAGAGGCCTTTCGAAAAATAGCCGCCAACCTTTTTGGTAACGCCCTAAAGTATGCCAAGAACGAAGTGGATATATTTTTGACCGCAGATGAGGATACGGTGAAACTCTGTTTTGAAAACGATGGAAAGCTTATCCCCCAAAATCTAAAGGAAAAAGTGTTCGAACCCTTTTACCGATTGACCGCATCCGAAAGCCAAACCGGAACGGGAATTGGCCTTGCCCTGGCAAGATCCCTTACCGAATTGCATCACGGGAAATTACAGCTCGATTTGGAAAATGGAAAGACCAATCGTTTTATACTGGAACTTCCTATACATCAGACAACAGGAATTCAAACTTCATAAAACAGCCAACGAAGAAACCGAATCCCAAAAAATTCAACCTGAGGAAAAAGAACATTCACTTGACCGTCTCTATTGACAATGGTAAAAGCACGATCCTCTTGGTTGAAGATAGTGAAGAACTTCTCGATTTTGTTGCAAAAGAGCTTCAGTCGGAGTACAATGTGCGCAAGACGACAAAAGGCGAACAGGCATTACAGGTCTTGCAAACGGACAATATACAATTGGTCATCAGCGATATCGTGATGCCGGGTATGGACGGGTTCACACTTTGTAAAAATATAAAGACCAATCTAGAGACTAGCCATATTCCGGTTATCTTGCTTACTTCGAAAAGCGCCCTAAAAGCCAAAATGGAAGGTTTGGAGTCGGGTGCGGACGCCTATATCGAAAAACCATTTTCCGTAAAGCACCTTAAAATACACATTGTCAATCTACTTGAAAACCGGAAGCATGTACTTCAGCATTATGCCAGTTCGCCCCTGGCCCATATTAAAAGTATAGCCAATACAAAAACCGATGAAAATTTTATTAAAAATCTAGATAGGGTCATCTATGAAAATATGGCCGACCACAACCTCAACGTAGAGACCTTGGCGGAAATTATGCATATGAGCCGATCGACCCTGTACCGAAAAATAAGAGACATCTCGAACCTCAGCCCCAACGAACTGATAAACATCACTCGATTGAAGAAATCCGCTGAACTATTGAAGACTGGCCAATACAGAATATTTGAAGTAGCCGAAACTGTAGGCTATAACTCCCCCACAAGTTTTGGACGTAATTTCCAAAAACAGTTTGAGATGACGCCGTCAGAATATATGAGCGGGGAAACGCAGTGAAGGAACAACTCAAGACGAGTTGATTTTGTTTTCCCTTTAACTTGTGTAATTTGGATGGCATATAACCGATAAAATATAAATCCAAATAATAGGTATAGTGAAAACTATTTGCACACAGAATGTTGAAGGGCCAAAAATACAACAAGATTTTTTTGGGCGTTTTGCCGACGTAAAACGAACAAATTGTTTGCGTATATCGACTACTTTCCTTCTTTTGCTTATCGCGGGTTGCCCCATACTAACAAGTCAATCTCAAAAAAGCGAAACACCAAATGTGGTTATTTTCATCGCCGATGACGTAAGCTGGAACGATTTCGGATGCTATGGAAATCCTGATGTGCAAACGCCGAATATCGACAAGTTAGCCAATAACGGAATGCGGTTTACGAATGCGATATTGACCGCCAGCTCGTGCAGCCCCAGTAGAATCAGCATCATGACGGGACGGTATCCGCACAATACGGGTGCCGCTGAACTGCACTCCGAACCGAAACGGGATTTTGAATCCATCGCATCCGCATTAAAAAACGAAGGCTATTATACCGGGCAAGCTGGAAAGTGGCATATGGGCAATCTATTGCGCCAAGGTTTTGATACGATTTATGACCAAGGAGCGGATATTGGCGATGGTGGCGAAGACATGTGGTTACCCTCCGTAAAGGAACGCGATAGGGACAAACCTTTCTTTTTTTGGTTTGCCGCGCTAGATGCACACCGTATCTGGGGATCCAATGCCTTTTCAGACACCCACGATCCTAAAAAATTAGATGTTCCCGAAACATTGGTCGATAGCGATAGCACCCGCTCCGATTTGGCCAAATATTATGACGAGATCAAACGCTTTGATTATTATATAGGCTTGGTCGTTCAGGAACTTCAGGCGCAACAAGTTCTAGACAATACCATAATCATCGTTATGGCGGACAATGGCCGACCTTTTCCACGAGACAAGACCAGAGTTTATGATTCGGGTATGAAAACGCCTTTTATTGTACATTGGTCTAAGGTAATCACAAAGAAAAGTGTTAGCAGCAGTTTGATCAGCAGTGTGGATATCGCCCCTACCCTACTGGATATTTGTGATGTTGACGTTCCGAATAGTTTTCAGGGCCATAGCTTTAAAAAAGTGTTGCGCAAACCGAAAACCAGTATCCGCAACTATGCCTTCGCCGAGCACAACTGGCACGATTACGAGGCGCACGAGCGTATGGTCAGGACTACCGATTTTTTATATGTGCTCAATTCACGCCCCCAATTTCCCAATCAAGGGCCGCTTGACGCTGTTAACAGCACGTCTTTTAAATCGCTAGCAGAGGGCAATGCCAACAATACTTTGACCACGGCACAATCTGATGTCTTTCTGGCACCACGACCAACGGAAGAACTGTTTTCGGTCAAAGAAGATCCCTTACAATTGAACAATGTAATCGGAAACCACAAATACCAAAGAAAAGAGAGAGCGCTTAAGAACGTTCTGTCAAAATGGATGGCCGAAACAGGGGATTCCGTACCAAAAAGACTAACCAAGGATTGGTACACTAGGGATAGTGGGGAAAAAGTAGAAGCCAATTTTCAAATGCGGGGTGAAATGCCGGGGGTTGACAAAAAGGCGGATCAATTGGATACCGGTGCGAAATTTTAGGCCATGAAAAATTACATAAACAAAACTCACTTTTTATGGAGGTTTAAAGGGGTTGAAAAAAAATTACGAAATCAATAGCAGAAATTCACTTTTCCCTAAGCTTATAGAGTTTCCCGTCCGCCTTCGTAAAGATATATATGCCGCCGTCACAGTCCGATCCGAATTTTAAATCTGCACGGCTACTTCCAGACATTTCGTTTAGCGAAGTCTCTTTATTTTGGAATTTTAATTGTAGCTGCTCGATTTTCGGTGTTTCTGAACTGGTCAAATCACTACGGTAGACCTTGCCGGTGGCGAGGTCCCCAAAAATATATTCGTCTTGGAACAATTTTCCTTTTGAAACAAAGCCCCCGCTAATGGCAGCTCCGTCATCATGGTCGTATTGAAGTATAGGATACGTGACCGAAAAAGTGGAGTCATTTTCAGGCAGTGGATAAATAGTATTCAAATCACCTTTAGGTTCGAATAAAAAAATACCTTCCCTGATTGGCCAGCCATAAAATTTACCGGCCTCCACAAGGTTCAATTCTTCGATATTCGCCTGCCCGATATCGCTGGCCAACATCCTGCCCGATTCGTCCCACGTAATTCTATTGGGGTTTCTAAAGCCATAGGCCCAAATTTCATTTTTTAGGGTCTTCGAACCGGCGAATGGGTTATCAGCGGGAATGCCATAGTTCTTGTTTGCGCTATTTTCCCCCAATGGGTCTATCCTCAAAATACTTCCCCAGACATCGGTGCCCTTATGATCGACTATTTCCGGGTTTCCACTGTAAATCAAGCCCCCATCCCCAAGAGCGATATAGAGCATTCCATAATCAATGCCGCCCATATTGGTATTCGGATTAAAGGCTATCTCTTGAACCCCATGCGAAGCGCCAACAAAGTCGAACCGCATCAATTCCCTAGTCGTTCCCGAAAATTTTTTTGAATCGGGTTGCTCGGAGGCCCATTCAGTAACAACCCATTGAAATTTAACGGCCACACTGTCGGGTAGTTTAAAATCGGCAGATCCTGTGCCTGCCGTCTCAACGTGGGTGGTATAAAAAAACCCGTTTTTAGTAAACTCTGGATGAAAGGCAAAGCTCCCGAAACCAGTGCCCAATCCGGGTTCATCAATGAAATTCGGTTTAAACTTCTTTAGATTCAAATACAGATTAGCTTTTCCACTGGTCATCTCGTAGAGGAATCCTCTTAAATCATTAATAAAAAGGCGGCCCGATCCAATTTCGCAAGCTAATTTGTTGATTCGGGTGAAGGGTATTTTATTTTGAGAAGCGGGTACTTGGGCAATATATTCAAGGTCGGCCGTATCTCCGGAAAATGGAATGGTATCCTTTATCGGATTTTGAATCGCAGTCAGGGAATCCGATGGTGTGACCGGTATTTTTTCAAACCTGTGCAAATAAGCGAGAATGGCGTCTAGCTCGGTATCGGATAGGTTAGGGAATGCGGGCATGACCGTTTTGTTTTGCTTCATCAAGGTCTTTGCCCGGTCATCATTTTTAGCAATCATTTTTTCAGGACTTCTGATAAAATCCCTTATCCAAGTTGTCTCTACCGTTCGGGTAAGACCGCTAAGGTTGGGGCCTATCGCATCTTGCCGGAAATTATGGCAAGAACTGCACATAAGCTCGAATGATTTTCTTCCTTCATTGATTTTCCCAGTATCGGTAGAAATGTTGGCGCCAAAGTTTTTATTTTCCGTTGAATGGCACCCTTGAACAAGCACACCAAGTATCAGAATTAGTAAAATAGCAGTACGTGGTTTTATAAGCATTTAATACTATTTATAGATCCCTTGGTTAAATTCTGCAACAATTCAATCCCTCTAGGTTGCTATATAAATATATTCAAAGTCAAAAAATTTCAATCCAAATGAGTAACCGTCACCTTCAACGGATGCTGTAATCGCTCGGTATAATGCAGAATCTGCTTCTCAGGTTCAGCCTCATCCACCTCGAAAATCAAATAGGCGTTTTTTTCATGATATCGACTTCCCTTTGATACGGTCGTGGCGGAATCTATCAACACCCTGTTCCAGTAGCGGCCGTTACCGCTGGATTTGCTTATTTTGGTATGGGGATTGAAAAGTGGAGATGGGTTTCCATCGCTATTCGTATTGTCATACTCCAGTCGGATGGAAGCCAATCCATATCCATAATTCGTATTGTAAAAGGCAACGAACCTTGAATTATCAGGAATAGGGTTGTTTGCCAACGTATCCAACTCGGCGTCGTATAATTTTAAAGAGGATATGTTTTCGTCCGCTTTTTGGTAGACGACATGCGTAAACAGGCTATCCATAGTCATTTCGTCATTTCGCAGGAGTTTTAGCGACACTTCTTCTTCCATCGTCATGGTCGATTCAAAAATAAAATAAGGTAGACCGGCAAAAAAGGAATATTTCCCCGCTACATGAATTTCTGGAATCGTATCGGTATGCCCAGAACGGGTTTTGTTAATTTGATAAAGCCCGGTCACGACAGTGTTCTCGGAGCTTGGGGGGAAATCTTCCATATTATAATAATCGTCCCCGTCGGTTTTCGAAAAATTGGGCGCCCAATGCATGGCGATATGGCCGCGTTTTAGCATTTTATTGTCGAAATTCTTCAAAAAGATGCCGTTTATCTGTCCACCGCGCGGATCATCTTCGATGCTGAACTTAGCTTTGTAAGTTTGGTTCTCTACAGAAGAACCATCGTTGGAAATCCGAATGTCAAGACCCGGATTGTGAATTTTTTCGGCGGCCACCAGTTCAAAGGTTTTTTTACCGTTGGCACTAACACTGACAGGGAACATAATTTTTAAGGAGGATTTTCCCGTATCCCCCACCGTATCCAACATTTGCACGGATACCGATTCTCCAGTTTCACTATCGGTTGCCACCAATATTTGGGAAGAAGCCCATTCGCCGGGCAATGGTATTTCGGCGGTCACGTACTCCAATTCCCGCGGCAGTCCGCTTGATTCGGAGACCGATATTTTTGCATAGGGCTGGGGACCACCACAACTTGATAATATTAGCCAAAATGCCGAAATGGCCACCATACTTTTTTTCAATAGGTTCATTTACAAGGTTTTTAAAAGGTTGGTCAGGAATACTTGATTTTTTCTAAAGTACACTCACACCCGGTTTCGGTATCGCATAAATGCCATCCTCCAAGGGTCGTTGGGCATCTTCATAATTAATAGCATCGGATTTGGTGATTTTATCCTATTTACCTTCCAAATACGTGCCCTGCCCAAAAGTAAAGATTTCGGAAGGTGTTCTTGCCACTTTCAAAATGTTTTCTATATCCGCTATAACATCTGCATGTTCAGAAGCTATATTATTTTCCTCGCCTTGGTCTTTCTCCAGATCATAAAGTTCCAAAGGGCCGTCCGGATTTTTGAAAACCTCGTATCTGACCGCTTTCCATTTTCCTTTCCGTACCGCCTGCCGACCTCCCTTTTCGTGGAATTCCCAATACAGATAATCGTGATCCTTTTGATCGGCATCCTTCCCTAATAGCGTGGGCAACAGGGAAACTCCGTCAATATCATCCGGTGGGTCTATCCCAACAATTTCGGAGAAAGTAGGAAAGATATCCCAAAAAGCAGAAACGAGATCGGATTTGGAACCAGGCATTATCTTGCCCGGCCAACTGGCGATCATGGGCACCCGGATGCCCCCTTCGTACAAGTCCCTTTTTGTACCTTTTAAGGGTCCGTTGCTGTCAAAATATTCTGGATCAGCACCTCCCTCGGTGTGGGGACCATTATCTGAGGTGAATATGATGATCGTGTTGTCGGCAATTCCCAGGCCTTCCACTTTGGCCATAATGTCGCCCACCTGATCGTCCAAGACATTGATCATGGCAGCAAAGGCGGCATGTGTTTCCTCTTGTGACCGGTAGGGCCCTAAGTTGAATTCAGGACCGCCGTCAACCCCTTGGTAAGCCTTTTCCGGTGGATATTTGCCGCGATGCTTTTCCATGTAGGCTTCCGGCGCGGCCAATTCTGCATGTGGAATTATAGAGGGTACATATAAGAAAAAAGGCGTGTCCTTATTGCTTTCGATAAACTTCAGGGTCTGCTTGTGGATGAGATCGGGGGCATAGGCTCCTTCCTCTTTTTCCGTATTTTCCCGCAGTACGATGGAGTCATTGTTCGACCATAAATGATACGGATAGTAATTATGGCCCAAACGCTGACAATTATATCCAAAGAAAGTATCGAAGCCTTGATTGTTGGGGTCACCTTCCGAACCCGGAAATCCCAATCCCCATTTGCCGAAAGCCCCGGTAATATAGCCTGCTTTTTTTAGGGCCTCGGCGATCGTGTAGGTGTCATCGGGAATCGGATGCTGTCCTTCAGGTTTGATTTCTTTATTACCCCTGACCACGGTATGTCCTGTATGCATGCCGGTCATCAAGGCCGATCTGGATGGGGCACATACGGTACTTCCCGAATAGTGTTGTGTAAAAAGCATGCCTTGCTTTGCCAGCCTATCGATGTTTGGGGTGATAAACTTTTTCTGGCCATAAACGCTGAGGTCACCATACCCCAGATCATCGGCTAAAATGTAGATGATGTTTGGTTTGACGATGCTGTCGGGGGTTTCATTTGCAATGGCATCTCTGCGCTCCTTTTTTTTGGAATCGCCACACGACACTATAAAAATACACGATGATACAAGTAGGTATTTAAAATAAAAATTCATTCTTTAGCTATTGAAATTGAGGATGGGTCAAGGTGTTTGTGGTAATGTTGCGGCTAGCAGGTTCTCTTGGGATGGTGTTAGCTTTAAAAATACTATTCTTTTTCGGATAACAGTCCTCTTTCGATTAAGGGAATTCTAAATCTAGCGATTTCGGGATGTTCATATTCGTTTGTAAAGATAGTCGCTGCCTTTTGAAGGATTTCAGGATGCATTTCGGCCAAATTATTGGATTCGGCGGGATCATCGGTCAAATTGTAAAGTTCGAGGGTCGGATTCTTTTTATCAGTATTCAAATGTTGTCGCACTACTTTCCAATCGCCCATTCGCAAGGCCACTTGTCCACCATTTGCTGGGAATTCCCAATATAAAAAATCGTGTTCTTCTTGCCCTCCTTTTCCTAAAAGTGTAGGTAAAAAGCTGATCCCATCCGTATTCTCCGGAGTATCGAATCCCACCAAATCTGAAAGGGTCGCCATCATATCATAGTGTACCGATATCAAATCGGAAGTGCTACCGGCTTCGATATAGCCGGGCCAAGAAGCAATCATTGGCACTCGGATACCGCCCTCGTAAACAAAGCCTTTTGCTTTTCCATATTCCTCCCCGAACGGACCGGAACTATTAAAAAAGGTACCGTCGGTACCTCCGGTATACGTTACACCATTATCCGAAGTAAAAATGATAAGCGTGTTATCATACTTGCCCTCATCCTTTAGATATTTAACCAATTTGCCGACGTTCTCATCCAAATAGGAAATCATAGCGGCATAGCCCGCACGGGGATTTTGATGCGGAAAATAGTTGTTGTCGCCCAGATAGGGTTCTTCATCGCCGAATTTTTTGATGTAATAGTCGACCCAATTTTGGGGAGCCTGAATGGGGTTATGGGGAATGGGCGTGGCCCAATATAAAAAAAAGGGATTTCCTTCGTTCTTGGAGACAAAGCCCATCAGTTCTTTGAACATAAGATCCGGGGCGTAGTCGTTCAGGGTGAAATCGGAATAGCTTTCGGGGTCATTCAGATTCGCCCCTTCGGCCAATTTGGTGTGGGGCGCAATAGTATCGTTGTTTAAATGAACCCTATTTTCATTTTTATAAAGATGTACTGGATAATAGGTATGGGCCTGGCGTTGACAATTATAGCCGAAGAAAAAATCAAAGCCCATTTTTGTAGGAATGCTTTCGGTATGGGGTGCACCCAGCCCCCATTTACCCACTACCCCGGTTGCATAACCCGCTTCTTTCAATTTTTGCGGCAATAGAATGGTATTGGCCGGAAGAGGGCGCTGCCCTTCCAAGGTCGAATCTTGTATCATTGCCTTATAATCCCAAACGGCGCCCCGGTCGCCCCATTCGTCATTGCCCCGTATATAGGCGTGGCCGGCATGTTTTCCGGTCAGAAACATGTAGCGTGCCGGGGCACATACCGGGGCACTGGTATAGTGTTGTGTAAATAGCATGCCGTTTTTGGCCAGCTCATCGATATTCGGGGTTTCTATTTTTTGCTGTCCGTAGACGCCAAGTTCCCCGTAGCCTAAATCATCGGCCAATATGTAGATGATGTTGGGTTTGTAGACTGTTTTCGTCGTGGAACTTCCAGTATCTTTCTTTATATGGGTTTCCTTGCAGGAAACTATCAAAAGAAATCCGATGAAGACGCTTAAGTATTTAGAGTTTCGCATATACTTTCTAACGTTGGGATCGTCAAGTTCAAACCTTCCGATTTTGTCCTTTAGAACATCCTCCGAAAGTACTTAAAAACCTCAAAACTCCAATGATAACATTTTATTCTATAATTTTCAGGTAGCTTTGGATTCGGCATTGATTCCCTAACTTATGTATGATGAGAAGCCAAAAGGGACAATTTTGTCTATTTAAAAAGTATTGTATTTATTCATGGAAAATAGTAGATATATCCTAAAAAATAGCACCTACTCAATTTTAATATGCTCCATAATCGGATTCTTTCTGGCCTGCCATGAGAAACCGCATATCGATTACGAAAGACCATTAGATGTATGGACGTTCAGGTCCGTATTGGACAAGAAGCCACGAATGCTGACGGTCGCACTGGATTCCCAATTGTACGTGGCCTACGACCTTTCCCAATCAACCCTCTATAAAGCCTGGAAAGGCGGCGTTTCCATGGAAGGGGCGCCCTATACCTCGAAAAAGAACATTCAGCCGACCTCTTGGGGCACCTCCTATATTTCCGATAGCCTATGGCAACAGGAATGGGTCGTGAAACGAAACGGAAAAAAGGAGGCCTCAACCATTACTAATAAGGGATATTCTTTCAAAGATGACCAAGTATATCTTGAATATGCCCTGATTTTGTCGACAGGGGATTCTATTTTGGTAGAGGAACGCCCTGAATTTATAAAGGATAAGGCAGGAAGGCCGGGATTTGAAAGATGGTTTAAAACGGATGGTGTACCCGAAGGAACGAACATCGTATTGCAACATGATAATGAATCCTTTATGCTGACTCCGAACGGGATTAGCGTCAAAACGGATTATTTTGATATCCTTCCACAGCAGTTTCCACCGGACCCGAAGACATCCTATGATCATCTCGGAAAACTCTGGATGGAAGAAAGCGACTGTTTTACCTGCCATCAAGTCGACAAGGCTGATGTTGGGCCCGCCTTCACCCAAATCGCACAACGTTATCCGAACGATGAAAACACCATGCTACACCTGATTGAAAAAGTACAAAAGGGCGGTTCGGGTATTTGGGGGCAAAGTGTGATGAACGCCCATCCACAGCTTAAGGAAAATGAATTGGAAACGATGCTGGAGTATGTAATGAGCCTAAAAACGGAGGAAGACACAGTAGCGAACGAACCCTATGTTAGGGATTTTGCAGTAACGGGCGAAAACCACGAGGTCTCACCGGGCCATGGTGCTCCTTTGGAAGCGGTACATCCGAGCTATGATCTGACCACCCTGCATGGCGGGGATTTTAAGCCAAAGGTAGGCGGATTGGCGTTTCTGCCCGACGGGCGATTGCTATTTACCACATGGGACACCGAAGGCGGGGTCTACGTTCTAGACAGATTTCAAGAGGGCGATAGTACGAAAATAACCAGAAAAAGAATTGCTGCCGGCTTGCACGAGCCGCTAGGTATCGAGGTCGTGAACGGGGATATATTCGTACTCCAAAAGCACGAACTTACCCAATTGATCGACTACGATGGTGACGATATCATCGACGAGTACAAAGCGATTTGCAATACCTGGCAGGTTACTGAAGATTTTCACGAATTCGCATTCGGTCTAGTCTACAACAAGGGATATTTTTATGTATCGCTCTCGATGGCCATGCGCCTGTTGGCCACCCAAAAACAGAGACCCGACCGGGGCAGAACCTTAAAAATCTCCCCTGACGGAAGCTATGAACGGGTCAATTACGGCCTACGAACGCCTAACGGAATCGGGTTAGGGGTCGACGGGGAACTCTTTGTGACCGATAACCAAGGCCAATGGCTACCCGCCAATAAGCTCATCCACGTTAAAAAAGATCAGTACAACGGTATGGCATGGGGACTTCTGGATTCGTTGGCAGATCCCCCAAAAATGGTATCGCCCAGCCTTTGGTTGCCCGATACCGAAATAGGAAATTCCCCCTCGGAGCCGATAGCCATGAATGATGGTCCCTACAAGGGACAAATGCTGCATGGCGATGTCAGCCACGGTGGTATAAAACGTGATTTTCTCGAAAAAGTGAACGGAAGTTACCAAGGGGCGGTCTTCCGTTTTACCCAAGGCCTTGCGGCAGGGGTCAACCGACTCTGTTGGGGTCCCGACGGTGCGCTTTATATAGGGGAATTAGGAATGGTAGGCGGTTGGACCTGGAAGGAAACAACATACGGACTGCAACGCATAAAATACAATGGAAAACCGACCTTTGAAATGTTGGCCATGCGGGCAAAGCCCAAAGGTTTCGAGATAGAGTTTACCCAGCCATTGGATCAGAACGCCAAAATTTATGCCGGCGATTTCTTTTTAACACAGTGGTCGTACAAACCTACGGAAAAATACGGCGGCCCAAAAATGGATTTAGAGCACTTGACGGTTACAGAAACGAACTTATCGCAAGACCGCACAAAACTCTATTTAGAGCTTCCACGCTTAAAAAAAGAACATGTCGTATATTTAAGGATTCCCGATGATCTGAAAAGTGCTAACGGCCAAAACCTTTGGTCTTCGGAAGCTTGGTATACCTTGAATAATATTCCCGAATAATAAATGGGGAGGAGGCTGATGAGCGGTGACGAATGGCCGATGCCTCGTTACCAATGAACAGTGATCGGTGACCGGTGACCGGTGACTTTAACTAAAAACGGCTTAAATTTATGAAGCGTAGGGATTTTATAAACAAGACCGCTGCGGCAACGGCGCTAGGCTCCTTAGGGCTGCCCTTACCCATTCAACTATCCGGAAAAGAGAGAGAAATGCAGAAAAGAATCAATATCAGTAGCGTAAGCTCAAATTTTGAAAGGGAATCACTTACCCCCTATCGTTTTGGGGGTGGTGCCGTGACCCAACTTTGGCAGACGGCCGCCTGGCTACAAAGCGATTCGGGGGTTTCGAAAATCGGGCTGGGTACGCAGAGTCCCCTGTGGTCCGATGGCAGTGTGGCCCGCGCCCATTCTGAAAACGGGGCCAACGCGCTGATGTTCGCCATGAGCGAAAGGGCTTTGCAACTGATAAAGGACAGCTCGTTTACCGATCCCGTGGAACTGCTTGATAACATCCTACCCGAAGTGCATGCATACGGGAAAAAAATCACCGGCGAATCCGACCTCAGAAAGACCTTTGCGCTGAACTCCCTGGTCTGTGTCGATAATGCGGCTTGGCTATTATATGCACACGAGAACAATATCAAGACCTTCGACGAGATGATTCCGGCGGAATACCGGCCCGGGCTATCCTACAGACACGATCAAGTGGCGAGCATCCCTTCTTTTCCCGTTGGGACGGCGATCGAAAAAATAAAGGCGGCGGCCGACGAAGGGTATTTTATTTTGAAATTGAAGACAGGTTCCAAAGGCACCCAAAAAGAAATGTTGGCCCATGATATGGAATTTTTATCCAACGTACACAAAACCATCGGACATTATGAAACGCCCCATACCAAAGATGGCAAAATCCCCTATTACATCGACCCCAACGGTCGTTATGAATCAAAGAACACCCTGTTGCGGTTTTTGGACCATGCCAAAAAGATCCGCGCAATCGACCAGATCGCGGTCATAGAGGAACCACTGGGGGAAAACGACGAATCGTACGTAGGCGATGTTGGGGTCACGATCGCGGCCGATGAAAGTGCGCATACCGTGCAGGATGCCATCGACCGCATAGAACAGGGCTATGGCACCATTGTCGTAAAGGCCATTGCCAAAACCCTGAGTATGACCATGAAAATCGTACAGGCCTGCCATGAGCGAAAAGTACCTTGTTTTAGTGCCGATCTTACCGTAAATCCCATTTTGGTGGATTGGAACAAATCCATCGCCGCCCGTTTGGCACCCCTTCCCATGATGGATATCGGGCTTATGGAAACCAACGGCCATCAGTTCTATAAAAATTGGAACACCCTTGAGACCTATCACCCAAGGGCAGGCGCGGAATGGACGCAGACCAAAAATGGCGTCTTCACGACCGGTAGATCATTTTATGACGAAAGTGGCGGGATATTTCTTCCTTCGGCGCATTATGAAGCTTTGTTTGAAGAAATCTAAACCTGGTGCCTTCGTGAATTTGATGGTGAACAGAATAAAAGATACCAGTTTTTAAATGAATTGTTATAGATGATTGCAATATCGAACATTATATTTGTGATATGACCGCTAAACGATTTCAATAACCCGACTTGAATTCCATTAATGAAACTACAGAAGAAAAGAAATGTTACCGATTTAAAGAATAAGCTCAATCGCTTTTGGGAACTCTCCCAGCACAAAATTCGATCCATAGAAAACAAATACGATGCCTCTAAAGGCTCTCCTGTTTTTACCGAAGCGGGAAAATACACAACTCGTGGATGGACGGAATGGACGCAAGGTTTTCAATATGGATGCGCCATTTTGCAGTTCGATGTATCGGGCGACGAAGAATTCCTTCACTTGGCAAAAAAACATACGGTCGAAAAAATGGCGTCCCACGTGAGCCATTTCGGGGTGCATGACCATGGTTTCAACAATGTGAGTACCTATGGCAATCTGCTCCGATTGATGACCGAAGGTAAAATACCGGAAAATGAATGGGAGCGTAATTTTTACGAACTGGCCCTAAAAATTTCCGGGGCGGTTCAAGCGAAACGGTGGACACCAATCGATGGAGGTGGATTCATGTATTCTTTCAACGGCCCACATTCCCTGTTCGTCGATACGATTCGGACCGTACGGGCCTTGATGGTCGCCCATAAACTGGGTCATTCGTTGATGGGCGAAAACGACAAAAGTGTCAGCTTGTTACACCGGGGTATCGAACATGCCAAGGCCACCGCAAAATATTCGGTCTACTATGGCGAGGGAAGGGACTACTACGATTTTGAGAACCGGGCCGTACACGAATGTATCTTTAATACGAACGACGGGCATTTCAGGTGTCCTAATTCACAGCAGGGTTTTACGGGTTTTAGTACGTGGACAAGGGGCTTATCATGGGCCATGGTCGGCTTTCCCGAAGAACTGGAGTTTCTGCAAAATGTTTCCGACAGCGAACTGGAACCCTTTGGCGGAAGAAAGGAAATCGAGGCTATATTTATAAAAGCGGCAAAGGCGACCTGCGACTGTTTTATA
The DNA here is from genome assembly GCA_963832345.1 of uncultured Flavobacteriaceae bacterium. GTDB lineage: Bacteria > Bacteroidota > Bacteroidia > Flavobacteriales > Flavobacteriaceae > Pricia. The sequence goes on from CAWHTW010000002.1 coordinate 186,609, forward strand.
GCTAAGACTGCTGCCGACGGTATTCCGTATTGGGATACGGCCGCGCCACTACTATATAAAATGGGGGAGGATTATCTCGACCGCCCATCAGATCCCTACAACGCTTTTGAGCCCGTCGACAGTTCTGCTGCGGTAATCGGCGCACAAGGCCTACTTCGTTTGGGTAGGTATCTATTACAAAAAGGCGACCAAGACGGTGAAAAATACTTTCAGGCAGGTCTGTTGACCGCCGAATCCGTATTTAGCGAGCCTTATTTGAGTACCGACCTAGACCATCAAGGATTGATATTGCATTCCATTTACCATCGTCCCAATGGGTGGGACTATGTTCCCGAAGGCAGTAAAATTCCCAATGGCGAATCGAGCATGTGGGGCGACTACCATGCTATGGAACTTGGGCTTTATCTGCAACGTATGATAGACGAAGAAAAATATTATACCTTTTATGGTTGCACGGAATAGTGGCCGTTGGCACTGAAAAGTTATTTTTTTTTGTAGACCTATAAACCCCTAAACTTTTTCAAACACCGAACTGCCACGAATGAGCAATCTATCCAAACTCTGCATCCATACGATAACCACCAAGCCTTGGAAACTGACCGAGGCGGTAGATCAATATGCAAAAGTAGGGGTGAAAGGAGTTTCCGTCTGGCAAGATAGTGGCCTGGAACTGGGGCCTGCGAAAAGCGGCAACCTCATCCGTGAAAACGGAATGGAAGTAGTATCCTATGTACGGGGCGGATTTTTTCCCCATTCCCTAAAAGGAAAAAGGGAAAAAGCGATTACGGACAACAAAAAAATGATCGACGAGGCTGCGGAATTGGGCGCACCGATGTTGGTATTGGTCTGCGGGGCCGAGCCCGACCAAGTTTTGGAAGAATCCCGAAAGCAGATTCAGGGCGGTATCGAATCTTTGATCGAACATGCTTCGCAGCGTAAGGTCGAACTGACCATTGAGCCCTTGCATCCCATGTATGCCGATACCCGTTCCGCTATAAACACTTTGCAACAGGCGAATGAAATGGCGGAGGCCATAGCTTCGGAATGGGTAGGTGTTGCTGTTGATGTGTATCATTTATGGTGGGATCCCGATTTGAAAAATCAGATATACAGATGCCAAGAAAACGGTAATTTATCGGCCTTCCATATTTGTGATTGGAACGTACCTACCAACGATATGTTGCTCGATAGGGGCTTGATGGGGGAAGGTTGCATACCCCTCGCCCGAATAAAAAAATGGGTCATGGATTCGGGATTCAAAGGATATCACGAAGTGGAAATATTTTCCGAAAAATTCTGGAAAACCAATCAAAAGGATTTTTTGGATAAGATTGTTAAAAGCTATTCTGAATATTGGAGGCATTGATAGTTGGAGAGACATAAAAGATTCCCGACTTCACGGGGTTGATAAAATAAAGAAGTAATTGATGAAAACACACAAAATAGGTATTATTATGAACGGCGTAACCGGCCGAATGGGTACCAACCAGCATCTGATGCGGTCCATCGTTGAAATCATTAGACAAGGTGGTGTCAAAATCGGTGACGACGAGGTTATTATGCCCGATCCTGTCTTGGTCGGAAGAAATCCCGCGAAATTGGAACAGCTGAAATCCATATCGGGAATCGAAAAGACTACGACCGATCTCGATGAGGTGATGAACGATCCCCACTATCAAATTTATTTTGATTCACAGACTACTGGAAGAAGGGCACCGGCCGTAAAAAAAGCCATCAAGGCAGGAAAGCACATTTATTGCGAAAAACCGGCAGGCGTATCCACGGAAGAGGTGCTGGAAATGTACCGGCTCTGCAAAGAGAACAACCTTAAAAATGGGGTAGTACAGGATAAACTTTGGCTTCCGGGCATGATCAAACTAAAAAGATTGATCGAACAAGGTTTTTTCGGGGAAATCCTCTCCATTCGCGGCGAATTCGGGTATTGGGTATTCGAGGGCGACTCCATTCCAGCACAACGCCCTAGTTGGAACTATGTTAAGGAGAAAGACGGCGGTATCATCGTCGATATGCTCTGCCACTGGCGCTATGTATTGGACAACCTCTTTGGAAATGTCAAATCTGTATCCTGCCTTGGGGCCACACATATTCCTCAGCGTATAGACGAACAGGGAAATCCCTATAAATGTACCGCCGATGATTCCGCATACGCAACCTTTGAACTCGAAGGCGGTGTAATCGCCCATTTCAATTCTTCTTGGACGGTCAGGGTACGCCGAGACGACTTGCTGACCCTACAGGTAGATGGCACCAAAGGTTCTGCTGTCGCGGGGCTACGGGATTGCCATATCCAGCATTACGGCAATACGCCCAAACCGGTTTGGAATCCCGATGTGAAACAGCCCATTGATTTTTATGAGGATTGGGGCAAAGTTCCCGAACAAGAGAATCACGATAATGCTTTTAAGGTACAGTGGGAATTGTTTCTAAAACATATTGTAAAAGACACTCCCTTTCCATGGTCGCTGTTGGAAGGGGCCAAAGGCGTACAATTGGCGGAAAAAGGCTTGGAAAGCTGGGCGAAACGAGCCTGGATCGATATTCCGGAATTAAAATAAGGATAGGGCGAAAATAATCTGTACGTATGGACCAAAAAAGAGTAGCATTGATTACAGGCGGCAGTCGGGGAATCGGATTGGGCATTGCAAAACAACTGGCACAGGCCGGTTTTGACCTCGCCATCAACGGCATGCGGCCTGAAAGCGATGTGGCCGACGTGCTCGATCAATTGCGTGCCAATGATGTACAAGTGGTGTACTGTCAAGGAAATATTGGGGATAGTTCCGATCGCAAACAAATCATCGAGAAAGTCAGCAGTAACTTTGGGCGTTTGAATCTATTGGTCAACAATGCCGGTGTGGCCCCAAAAGAGCGAAAGGATGTATTGGAAATGACCGAAGAGAGTTTTGACAGGGTATTGGACATCAATTTAAAGGGTTCATTTTTTCTGACCCAACGTGCCGCCAACTGGATGGTCGAACAAAAACAGGCTTCCCCGAAATTTAAGGGAAGTATTATTACTATTTCATCCGTATCTGCAGAAACGGTGTCCATCAATCGCGGGGAGTATTGTATTTCAAAGGCTGGTTTGGGCATGGTGACCCAACTGTTCGCGGTACGGTTGGGAGAGTTTGATATTCCCGTTTACGAGGTGCGTCCCGGTATCATCAAGACCGATATGACGGCCGGGGTACAGGAAAAATATGATAGATTGTTCGCCGAGGGCATCGCCGTCCAAAAACGCTGGGGCTTTTCCGAAGATGTAGGCAAGGCCGTGGCTTCGTTGGCCAAAGGAGATTTCCCCTACTCCACTGGACAGGTGATTTTGGTGGACGGTGGTCTGTCCATCCCACGTCTTTAATTTCGAAGGTAATTTTCTCTTTATTAGGTATCATTTCATCCGACCAAGATAATGGCACCGATAGTATATTTTTTCGTTTCAGGAAAAACACTGGACGGATTTCGTAAAAACAATTAATTATGAAAACCAATACAAAAACCTTGTGGCTACTTTGCTGCATTTCAGCGGCCCTGATCGTCATATTAGGCTTCACCCCCCTAGCCATTCCCGAGAACACCTTTGAGCCTCAACTTTTCGGTCTGCCCTATGCCCTTTGGATGAGCATGCTATTGAGCGTTTTATTAGTAACACTGACCGTATTGGGCACTTTGGTACATCCGGGCAACCGACAAACCGAAGAAGAATGATACCGATACTCATCACGATCGCGGCAGTATATTTGGGGGCATTGGTTACATTTTCCTTAATTACGAGACAGAAGAACAAAGATTCCGTCTCCTATTTTTTGGCAGGTTCGAAGCTTGGTTCCGTCTTGGGTATCTTCACCTTGGCCGCCACGCTTTTCAGTACGTTTACGATGATCGGTATGCCCGATTTCTTTCGTACGCACGGGGTGGGCTCATGGCTGTTTCTCGCTTTTTCGGATGCCGCAATGGTCTTTGCCATCATCTCCGTGGGCTATTACCTTAGAAAAAAAGCGAAAAGGGAGAATTTTAAAGGGCTGTCGGGCCTGATGGTACAGTGCTATAAAAATAAATCCGCCGGTTACATCACTTTTGTCGGGGCCTTTATTTTTTTAGTGCCATACGTCGCGATACAGATCCGGGGCATCGCCATTTTTTTAAAGGCCACATTCCCCGAAGCTTTACCTATCTGGGGCTGGGCTACGGTCATCATTTTAATTATGCTGATCTATAGCGAGGTGGGCGGCCTAAAGGCCATTATTTATAGCGATATGCTACAAGGCCTGATCTTATTACTCATCATCTGTATTATCGCCTACAATTGTGTGGCCGAATTTGGAAACCTGGCCAACCTCTTCGCCAAAGTGGAACAGGTGAACGAAAAACTGCTTTCCGTACCGGGACCTAAAGGTCTTTTTACACCGCAATTTTTGATTGCCTCCTTTATCGCCATTGTCATGATTCCCTTTACCCAGCCGCAGGTGGTCACCCGAATTATCATCATGAAAAATCATAGATCCCTGTTCAGGATGGCCATCGGACTGGGCGTTTTCGCATTGATTATAATATTTGCCACTTTGTGTATCGGCATGTACGGGGCGGTAAAATATCCCGATTTGAGTACCGCTGATTTTATCAGCCAGGCGTTAATTTCCGATCAATCAAACCTTGTGGCCGCTTTTGCGATATTGGGCCTTGTTGCCGCGGCAATTTCCACTTCCGATTCCCAGATTTTTGCCTTGGGCGGGGAGCTTCGATCCCTTCTGACCGGTGAGGACCGAAAAATGCTGAACGTTACCCGAATCGCCATTGTATTTTTTGCCATCGTAGTATTTATTTTTTCCCTGTTGACCTCCGACGAATTGGTTATGCTCGCACGTACCAGTTTTGCAGGTACCGCATTAATGGCCCCCATGATATTCACGGCCATTTTTTCGGATAGGAAACTGAAAATGTACATTCCGATATGCACCGCCATAGCGATGTTGCTGTTTATCGGTTCGATGTTGGAAGTTGTGCCCGATACTATGCTAGGCCTTAGGATGGATTTACTTCTGATTATCGTACTTACCTTGATTAGCCTGCTTTTGAATTATTTTGGCCATCAAAAAAAATCGGTAAACCCCTTAGGATGATATCAGCCTTTTCATATACGTTTACACGTAGTAAACGCTACCACCTTTTTGGTATTTTGATCATTTTCACTTTGGTATTGGGGGTCGGATGCCAAGAAGAAAAAGAAGAAGTTCCGACGAATGTTTCCATCGATGACATTGCGGGTAACGAAAAGGTAAAAAAATACATGGTGGCCTTTGAAGGTCGGGGCGTTGTATCCGACAGCTCAGTGACGATATCGGCGGAAAAGGCCCTGGAAAAATTTACCTTTTCCGAAGATCTTGAAATGGATCTGGTTCTTTCCGAGCCACGTATCCATCAGCCATTGGATATCAGCTTTGATCATCGGGGACGCATGTGGGTCGTACAGTACAATCAGTATCCGTACCCGAAAGGGGTAAAAATAGTGGATATTGACAACCATCTCCGCGCGGTTTTTGACAAGGTCCCGAAGCCTCCGGGCGAGGGTGTAAAAGGAGCGGACAAGATTACCATCTTCGAGGATACCAACAGTGACGGAACCTACGATAAATCTACGGATGCCATTACCGGACTGAACATTACTACGGGCGTGACTTTGGGGCGAAAAAAAATATGGGTCCTGACACCGCCCTATCTTGTGGCCTATCCGGATAATGATGGGGATGGACTTCCGGATGGCACCCCTGAAGTGCATCTAGATGGTTTCGGACTTGAGGATACACATGCCGTGGCTAACAATCTCCGTTGGGGCCCTGATGGATGGCTCTATGGCGCGCAGGGCAGTACCTCTACCGCTACCATTAATTCCGAGGTTTCAAAAAATGTACATTTCAAGGGACAGGCTATTTGGCGCTATCACCCCGAAACAAAGGTTTTCGAGATTTTTGGGGAAGGCGGGGGAAATACCTTCGATGTGGAAATCGATGCCAAGGGAAGAGTGTATTCGGGAGATAACGGACATGCTCGAGGCTATTTCTACAAGCAAGGAGGATATTACTCGAAAAACTGGGGCAAACACGGGGCATTGACCAATCGGTATGCCTTTGGATATTTACCGGGGATGGCCCTCAAGGGTGAAAAAATGCGGTTTACCCATGCATGGATCAAGTACGAAGGGGACGGTCTACCGAAAAAGTATAATGAAAAGATTGTAGCCATCAATCCGTTGCACAATTATGTACAGCTTACTCGATTAGAGGCAGCGGGCTCTACTTTTTTGAATGTCGATGAAGAAAAAATCCTCGAGACCGAAGACCGTTGGTTCCGGCCAGTGGATATAAAAGCGGGTCCAGATGGGGGAATCTATATTGCCGATTGGAACGACAGCCGTTTATCGCACGTTGACCCCATGGACACCTGGAACAAAACTACCGGCCGTATCTATCGGTTGCGGGGCAAGAAATCGGCCAAACTCCCCGCCTTTGACCTAAGCGAATACAGCAATCAAGAGCTGGTCGAAGTATTGAAAAACAAGAACAAATGGTTTCGCCAACAAGCTTTGGTACAATTCGGTAATCGGAAGGATGCCTCTATAGTTCCCGAATTGGTAATATTACTCAAATCCGGTGATGGTCAAACCGCTCTGGAAGCGCTTTGGGCCATCAATCTGAGCGGCGGATTTACCGATACGGTTGCAACGTGGGCCATGGAAAATCAGGATCCCTATGTGCGGTTGTGGGCTGTTCGACTAATCGGTGACGACCGCGAAGCTTCCCCTGAAATCTCAAAAAAACTCTTTGCCCTTGCATCCTCCGAAAAAAATCTGGAAGTTCTGGGGCAACTGGCCTCGACAGCAAAACGCTTGCCCGGTAAGCATGCCTTTCCGATCATAGAAAGCTTGCTGAACAACGACGCCATAGGAACGGATACGGAAATCCAAATGTTTATATGGTGGGCCGTGGAAGCCAAAGCGGAAACCGACAGAAAAATGCTACTGGCACTTTTTAAAAGCAAATCGCTGTGGGAAAGACCCATCGTAAAAGGAGTGATTTTAGAACGCTTGATGCAACGTTACATGCTGCCCGGGGGGAATCAAAATTATCTGGCTGGGGCAACACTCCTTGACCATGTACCTTCCGAAGAACACGCCAAGATTCTCATGAAGGGACTTCATGAAGGCCTGAGGGGACGAGATATATCGGGGCTTCCGGAAGAACTTACCGCGGAAATGCAAAAATACGAGGGCAAATTCGGAGGCGGAAAATTAAACTTGGCCATACGCCAAAATCGCCCTGAAGCCATTAAAAAAGCACTGGGAATAATAGCGGATAGCGATTCTGATCGCTCTGAACGCCTTGCCTACGTTCAAGCGTTTGGCGAAACCAATCGACCGCAGGCCGTACCCGTACTGTTGAATACGGCAGTGAACGACAATGAGGCCGTTAGCGTTCGAATGGCATCCTTACAATCGCTGCGTGGTTACGACATCGATTCCATAGGCAGTTTTTTGGCAGGGCGCTACCAGTTCAACTTACGGTCAAATCTTGATATGCGCAGTGCGGCTTTACAACTATTTTCAAGCCGGGCGAATTGGGCCGCGGATTTTTTAAGCAAAGTAGAGGAGACCAAAGAGGTAAGTAAAAGAGAGGTGCCGTTGGCCGTTATCCGTCAATTCAAGCTCCTTGAAGATAACGATGTTAATGCTATCGTCGATAGAATATGGCCCGATGTTTTGTTGGTCTCCTCCGAAGAAAAAAATAAGGCATTATCCGCTATCAAAGATGCCCTGATATCGGAGTCAGGAAATTCCGCTAACGGAAAGACCATTTACCAAAACCTATGTGGTACGTGTCATATGTTGAAGGGTGAAGGGGCATCCATTGGCCCGGACCTAACAGGATACGACAGGAGAGACGTGAACACCTTTGCGCTGAACATTGTCGACCCGAACGCCGATATCCGGGAAGGGTATGTCATGTACCGGATCAAGAAAAAGGATGGACAGGTCATTGCCGGAATTCTCACCGATCGGGACGGCGGTACGGTTACTGTTAACCCTATTGGAGGCGATGAAATCATCCTTTCGACAAACGAAGTAGAAGAAATGGTCGCCCAAAAAACGTCCATTATGCCCGAAAGGCTAACGGAAAATTTGTCAGATCAAGAATTACGTGACCTTTTTGCTTATATTCAAGGATAGAATATAGGATCAATAATTTCAAAAGTCCATCCAATTTTAAGAAATTGACTTGGCCTATTTAAAACCGAAGCTGCTTTGAAAAAAAACACCTGTTTGTTTTACCTTGTGTCCGCTATGGCATTTTTGGTTGTATCGGGATGCGGTTTCGTTGATAAAAAGGAAGAAACGGCAAAGGTCCTAGAAGCTACCAATGAGTATTCCGTCGATGAACTCTCGATACAGCTAGGTTTGCGATTGTTCAATGAAAACTGCGCCAGTTGTCATAGTTTCAAGGAAAATGAAATTGGGCCCAACCTTGCGGGAATTACCTCCGAGGTAGACAAAGCCTGGTTGGTAGCCTTCATTAAAGATCCTGCCGCGGTAATAAAAAGTGGGGATGAAAGGGCTGTAAAAACCTTTGAAAAGTACAAGCTATACATGCCCGCTTTCCCCATGCTCGAAGACAAAGAAATCGAAGGTCTTTTAGGATTTATCCACAAGTTTTCCGATGCTGAAAAAAGAACGGTCAACAATCGTCCGGGAGGACTGCTCAATCCTATTCCCGAAAAAATTCCCCTATCGGACCTTAGCTTGGTGATCGAAGAATGGCTAACGGTTCCGGCAAGTTCGGAAAACTCCCCATTGGCACGTATCAATAAAATGTCTGCCATTGAAACACAGCAGGGAGAACGATTGTTCATCGTTGATTTACGTGGAAAATTATATGAAATAAAAGAAAACAAGATCCATACTTATTTTGATTTGGAAGCTGAAAAACCGCATTTTATAAATAGTCCGGGATGGGGAACGGGTTTTGGGAGTTTTGAATTTCACCCTGATTTCGAAAAAAACGGTTTATTGTATACAACGCACACCGAGCCCTCGAGAACCGCTGCTGCTGACTTTGCTATCAACGACAGTATAGAAACCAAGTTGCAGTGGGTATTGACGGAATGGAAGACCGATACTCCTAAATCAGATACCTTCTCGGGAAAGTCCCGAGAGTTGCTACGTGCTGATATGCATGGTAGTGCCCATGGTTTCCAAGAAATTACGTTCAATCCGTTGGCAAAATTCGGAACACCTGATTACGGAATGTTGTATTTGGGAATCGGCGATGGTAGCACAGGACTGGGAGACTATTCCTTTTTATGTGATAGCAACAGATATATTTGGGGGAGTGTCGTACGTATCGATCCTGCTGGCAACAATAGTGTTAATGGCAATTATGGCATACCAAAAGACAATCCGTTCGTGAACGATCCGGAAGCACTTGGAGAAATCTGGTGCAGAGGATTCAGGAATGCGCATCGAATTTCTTGGGACGAGACAGGTTCGGGAAAAATGTTGATTTCGAATATCGGTCAGCACAGTGTTGAAGAAGTTAATATTGGAAAAGCAGGAGCCGACTATGGATGGCCCTTCAGGGAAGGCACTTTTTTGTTCGATAAGAATGCCAATACGGAATTGGTATATCCGCTCCCCCCCGATGATTCTGGCTATATGTATCCGGTCATTCAGTACGATCACGATGAAGGCAATGCGGTATCGGGCGGTTTTGTGTATGCGGGATCCAAGGTTCCAGAATTAAAAAATAAATATGTTTTTGGAGATATTCCGCGCGGCACCTTATTTTATTCCGAAATGTCCGAAGTTTTAGAGGGAAAACAGGCAGCCATATACCGGCTAAATCTGGAAATCAATGGGAAACCAACAAACCTTCAATCAATCTCTCCGGACGAACGTGTCAATCTCCGCTTTGGCACCGACAGCTCTGGCGAGCTATACATTTTCACAAAGAGCAACGGAAAAGTGTACAAAGTGATTGGCTGCAAAGATGCGGTGCTGTAGTATAACAAAAGACGTTCAGTGGGCTGGGCCAACAGCCCTCGAAAAAAGTCACGCACTGTAATTTTGATCAACTAGAGACAATTTTGAAAGCAGTCTCTTAGGCCTCGGCCCATAGTCGTTGCAATTTGGTAAAATCGTTTTTCATGGCCTTGTAAACGGTTTCCGGGGATACCTTTATGTCCCTGTCTCCATGCTCGGCACCTCCCAGATTGTATTCCACGTGCAAGCTGGCAGGCACATGAATACCGTATTTTTTCAAAAGCCCGAAATACTTTTTGAAATCCACCATGCCCTCTCCAATAGGGACGTTGACGACCTTCCATTGTCCATTTTCATTTTTCCATATAAAGTCCTTTAGGGCAATGGTCTTTATGTTTTGCTGGATAAGGCGAACGCTGTTCTCCCAAGACATGCCACCCTCGACAACAGCATGACGAATATCGAATTGGGCACCGAAATATTCCGGATCTACAGAAGCGAGCATCCGCTTTACTTCCCAAATGGAGGCGCCGATACCGGTGCCGGAATGGTTCTGATAGCAGCCAACAAGACCGAGCCTTTTATTCACTTGGCCGAGACCTTTCAAGTCTTCGCCATAATTTTCCAGTGCCGCTTCCATACTCCCTTCTTCCGGATATTTATAATAACTGCAACGATAGAACCTAATGTCGTTCGCGGCCGCCGTTTGCAAGACTTCGATATCCGTTGGATCGTCGGCACGCTTGACGGCCGTGGTCATAAGCCTGCACTCGGAACCTCCTTTCTGGATGTCTTCCAGTGCTTTTGGCAAATCCGAGACCACCCGCTCCGGCAGTACATGGCCCTTCGGACGGACGGTTAGGTCGAGCCCATCAAATCCCATTTCGGCAGCTTTTTCGGCAGCGGTCCTGCAATCCAAAAACTGCAGGTGTTTCGAAAAGATATGGATAGATAATTGATTCTTTCTCATCGAATGGTCGAAAGCGGAAACGGGCATAGTTCCCATAAAAGGAACAGCCATTGCCGAAAGAGCGGTTTTCTTTAAAAAGTCCCTTCTTTTGGAATTCGGGGCATGGATGGTGTTTTTAATTTCTGACATTTACTATCGTATTTTTGATAGGAAAAATTATCGACTCTTTAGGATAAACCAAATATTATGTATTCGTTTACCGTTCGAGCTTAAAAAATGGAATCCCGATTATTTTGAACGGCTCCACAATTTAATGAAGACCGCGGCTTCTTAAGACATTATGGTCGAAATGACTTTTCTGTATGCTAGCTACGATCGATGGATAGAACCAAGGTTACGCATTGATAGATATAGCTCAGCGCAATTATGAAGCCCATGTTTTTTCTCCCGATTCCGGGAAACTATTACAGACCTAGCCATTAAAGGCCTTTGGCGCGGAAACCCCTATTACCTTGCCACCATCGGTTCGTACTGCGGTTTCTATTGTGCAGGAATGAAATGTAGGTCTATTTTTCGGTACTCAACAGATAAGTTACGTATATTTTTTGACTTAAATTTACTGTATCATGACGCGAAAGAAACACATATATGAAAAAAGAAAACGAAAATAACCGCGATACTGGCAGAAGAACCTTTATCAAACAATCAACCTTGGCGAGCTTGGGCTTTATGGCCTTTACGCAACACGCATTACGTGCGAAGGATGGGTCGCGATTTTCAGAAAACGTCAACGATAACCTAAAACTTATCCGCGATACTAATGGATATTTAGATTTACCCGAGGGATTTTCTTATAAAATCATATCAAAAGCGGGCGAAAAAATGAACGATGGCTTCCTCGTTCCCGGCAGACCGGACGCCATGGGGTCTTTTCAAGGCAACACCAAAAACCGTGTTATTTTGGTCAGGAACCATGAAAATAATCCCGAACCCCTAGAAGATAGTCCATTCGGGAAAGATAATGAATTACTGAACCGAATAGATTCGGCTTTACTATACGATGCCGGTAAAATGCAAAAGCCAAGTCTTGGCGGCACCACCACTCTGGTATTTGACGAGCGTAAACAAGAAGTCGAAAAGCAACACCTCAGTTTAGTGGGTACCAACCGCAATTGTGCAGGCGGTATAACGCCATGGGGTACTTGGCTCACCTGTGAAGAAGACGTCACTAGCGCTGGGGGTAGCGTTGAAAAAGATCATGGTTTTGTATTCGAAGTTCCCGCCCTCGAGAAGGGAGTTGCTAGTCCTATTCCTATTACGGGCATGGGGCGGTTTAATCATGAGGCGGTAGCCGTAGATCCGAATAGCGGTATCGTTTACGAGACGGAAGACCGTCACGACGGACTCATCTATCGGTACGTTCCGAATGTCAAGGAAAAATTATTGGAGGGAGGACGCTTACAGGTATTGGCCCTCAAAAACCGCCATAGTCTTGACACCCGCAACTGGGATGGACCGCTATTAACCCTTAATGAACCCATGGAAGTGGAATGGTTGGACATCGACGACGTACTTTCGCCCAAAGACGACCTCAGAATTCGGGGTTTTGAAATGGGAGCGGCAAGGTTCGCCCGTGGCGAGGGCATGTGGTATGGCGAGAACGAAATCTATTTTGTGTGTACCAATGGGGGGCCTAATAAACATGGCCAGATATTTAGGTATAGCATTTCCCCTGACGAAGGCAACGAAAGCCCCGATACGGCCCCTGCCACGTTAGAACTTTTTGCCGAGTCTATGGACAGGAACGTGCTACATATGTGCGATAACCTGACCATTGCCCCTTGGGGCGATCTGATACTCTGTGAAGACAATGGCGAGCTGAACCATTTAAGGGGAATCAAACCCGATGGAACGACTTACACTTTTGCTACCAACATCAGTTCTACATCTGAAATGGCCGGGGCAGTATTTTCGCCTTCGGGAAAAACCCTTTTTGTAAACCTTCAAGAGAACGGAGATACCATTGCCATAACCGGGCCTTGGAAAAACTTGTCCTGAAGTTTGATGTGCGTTTAATTGTATTCGTATGATTACGGGCATCTCATACATCAAAGCCTGAAATTATAAATCTTTCAACCTACGCCCCCATAAATCGCTTACCTTTAAAGAAACAGAACATCATGCAGACCATCTTAGGGGCCGGGGGTGCCATCGGCATCGAACTGGCCAAAGCGCTCAAAGAATATACTACTGACATCAGACTGGTAAGTCGTAATCCCAAGAAAGTAAACGACACAGATACACTCTTATCCGCGGATCTGCTAAACGCCGATGATGTCAAAAAATCGGTACGGGGATCTTCGGTAGTATATGTTACCGTAGGATTTCCGTATGCTCTAAAAATCTGGAAGAACAGTTGGCCGATGTTTATGGAAGCGGTCATCGCTGCCTGTAAGGAATACGATTGCAAATTGGTATTCTTCGATAACATATATATGTACGATAAAGACTATTTGGATGGAATGGACGAAGAGACCCCCATTAATCCCCCAAGTGAAAAAGGCAAGGTACGTGCCCAAATCGCACAAAGACTTTTAGACGAAGTAAAAGCAGGAAGGCTCACCGCCCTGATTGCCCGCTCAGCAGACTTTTATGGTCCTAACATTGCCCAAACCAGTATGCTTAACGAAACGGTGACCAAGAATCTCGCCAAGGGCAAAAAGGCCAATTGGATGGGGGCCGCGAATCGAAAACATTCCTTTACCTATACGCCCGATGCCGGAAAGGCGACTGCGCTTTTGGGAAACACTGAAGATGCCTACAATCAAGTTTGGCATTTGCCAACGGCTTCCAACCCGTATACCGGAAAGGAATGGGTCGAACATATCGCAACGGCATTTGGAACAAAACCGAAAATACAGGTCGCCCCAAAATGGATGATTCACCTCATTGGTCTCTTTGTGCCCGTCATGAAAGAAATGCCGGAAATGCTTTATCAATATGATCGGGATTATGTTTTTGACAGCAGCAAATTTGAAAAGCGGTTCGGTATGGCACCGACTCCGTACGATGAGGGTATCAAGAAAATGATTGCTGCCGACTATCCGTGAACCATGAACGGTAACATTTGAAGAAAATCCTGCAAAGAATTTCCGTCATACTCGTTTGAGATGCGCTGTTGTATGTTTTGGAACCTAAACGGATTGTGCCTTCAATGATTTTAATACGGGTAAAAAACTCTATTGCAGGGCTTTTCTTATTTTACCAAGTAATTCAGGTACTTGGGTATAGGCATCGAATTCCTCTTCCTTACCCCGTATCGGTAAGGCCTCAATAGGTACGTAGCCCCGATAGTTTGATGCTCTAATAATAGATACTAATTTCTCCATATCGATCGGTCCGCCCTTGCGATCACTCAGCAACGATTTTACTTGCCAATTCACTGCCCTCGGGATGACGCGCTGTATATCAGAATAGGGGTCATCCGTCAAAAAATAACCCGTATCTACGATAGCGCCCAACCAATCCGATGATACCATATCAAGAACTTTCAAAACCTCATCGGCGCTTTTGAGCATTCCGCCATGGTTTTGCACGCCAATCAATACCCCGAACTTTTCACCATGGGCCGCACATTCGCCAAGGGCGTCCACCATCCAGACGGCAGTTTCGTCCCAACTATAGCCTTCGGGTCGTTGGCCTGCAAAAACCCGTAAAACAGGGGCGCCCATTTCTGCCGCAGCCTCTATCCACCGTTTCGTCAGTTCAAGGTCTGCTTGGCGCTCTTTTTTAGTTGGATTTGCAAAATCATTTCGAATTCCAGTGCCACTGATATCAAGGCCCAACTGGAAAGCCCTACGTTTAAAATTGTTCAGAAACTTGGTTTTTGGTACTTCCGGATATCCCGGAAAAAAATAGCCGGTGGGATCCACAGCATCGAAATCGAGTTTGGCGCACTCCTCCAAGAGGTCGAAAAGGCTCATACCACCCGATTCCCCTTTCATATGTTTGTAAAGCGGAATATTGTAGGACCAGGCGTTCAGACTAAGTTTTATTTTTGAGGCTGTATGGGCTGCCATAATACCTGCTGTTCTATCATGGGTAATTGACCATGAGCTGGGACCAAAACCCAAAAAAAGTGGTGTCAGCGCTGCCTTTTTTAAAAAATTTCGGCGATTTTTTGTTTTCATAATTGAGTTGTTTTTTCACTAATATTAACCGTTCGACCATAATTTCGTAGCATATCGTTTTAGGCTCAACGCCTATATAGCGTACGGAATAAAGCACTAACCTGACCACCGATAGTTACCACGTAACGCACATCTTTCAATGGCCCAAATTTGAAGGGGTTGTCTCCCTTGAGAGGACGGGAGGTGGCAGCCTTGCTGACGGAGGGCTTAACCCTAAACTAGCAAAATCAAAGTAGTTCACCTTCGCTTGGTACCACAACCCATGAAGGTATGGAATTTACCATCAATACCACAAGCGAAAAAGGAAAGGGACGGGCTCAAATTCATTTTGATCTTTTTCTTCATGGCAAGATTCCTGTGCCCTTCCTAAGAACTAAATACGCGTGGCATTTAGAAATTCATTACCTTTAAAGTAAGTCTTCCCCCTTCCCCACAAGATTCCCCCCTTCAGTATTTTAATTTCTCAATGTTTGGCATTGTTTGGAACAACTATTGAAATCACTTAATCGTCATCCCATGAAAACAAAAGTAAGTCTGGCCGTCCTCGCCCTGTTGCTACTATCGGCAATCTATGTAACGGTCTCAAAACCTGAAAATCATGCCGATAGTTTTCAAAAGGCAGGTATGAACCCCATGCAATGTACCGTTGCCAAATTCCTATTGAGCAATGTGGATACCACCCAACAGATCGCTCCCCTATTTGAAAATTTGGGGAACCTGCATGTGCCCATCAGTACAGACAATGAACAGGCACAAAAGTTCTTTGATCAAGGGGTACGGCTAAGCTATGCCTTTAACCATGCGGAGGCACATCGCTCATTTATGGAAGCATCACGACTCGACCCCAATTCGGCCATGAGCTTTTGGGGGCAGGCCTATGCGCTAGGACCGAACATCAACGACGCTTTCCCCGACGATGAACGGAAACAAAAAGCGAACGAAGCCCTCGGCAGGGCAAAAAAATTAGCATCCAAGGCAAGTCCGAAAGAGCAAGCCTTGATCGAGGCACTGGCCTCAAGATGTAGTGAGGATCTGACGAAGGATATTGCCGAATTAAATGAGGCCTATTTGCAAGCGATGACCCAGGTCGTAGCGAAATTCCCGGAAGATGCAAACATTCAAACCATGTATGCGGAATCGATCATGAACACCATGCCCTGGAACTATTGGGACAATGATGGCAACCCCATGCCCAATACTTTAATGGGGAAAGCTGCATTGGAAAAGGCGATGCAGATAAATCCCGATCATCCGGGCGCACATCACTATTACATTCACATGATGGAACTTCCCAAACCAGACCTAGCCGTGCCGAGTGCAGATAAGCTAGGTACCTTAATGCCGGCCGCCGGCCATATCGTACATATGCCGGGACATATCTATATTCGCGTCGGGCGCTATCGGGATGCGGTAAAAGCGAATCAGGACGCCATTTTGGCCGATGAGGATTATATCTCGCAATGCTATGCGCAAGGGATGTACCCCTTAGCCTATTATCCGCATAACCTTCATTTTCTTTGGTCGGCTGCCAGTTTATTAGGCGATAGCGGAACGGCGATAGATGCCGCCAAAAAAACCGCTGAAAAAGTACCGGTGGGCGAACTGGCAACGCTACCCTTCTTGCAAGATTTTGCCTCCACGCCTCTTTTGGCCTATACTCGATTTGGCCAATGGAACGAGATATTGACCGTACCCTATCAAGGAGATGCGTATAAACACCTCAAACTGGTTTGGCACTATGCACGAGGTATCGCTTTTCTTAGGAAGGATAATTTAAAGGAGGCTAAGGAAGAATTGGAAGCACTGGAGGCCATGAAAGATGATCCCGAACTCGAGGAACTGATCGCGAACTATACCAATGCCAGTTCAAATATCGCCAAAGTAGCCTATGCCGTGCTATCGGGGGAAGTCGCCGCCGCCGAGGGCAATCTAACGCAGGCCACCGAGCAGCTGCGGCAAGCCGTAGTCTTCGAAGATCAATTAATTTATAGTGAACCCGCGCCATGGCACATCCCAGCAAGACAATCTTTGGGCGCGGTCTTGTTAAAAGCCAAGGAATACGCGGAAGCGGAGAAAGTCTATAAAGAAGATTTGGAGGCGCTCCGTCAAAACGGATGGTCTTTGATGGGACTATATCAAAGCTTGAACGCACAGAATAAAACTGAAGAAGCAAAGGCCATTAAAGACGAATTTGACAATGCTTGGAAGGATGCCGACATTGAGATATCCACATCGGTATTGTAATAGGGATTAATTTCAATGGAAAATAAGGGTGATTTCGAAAGAATTGGGTACATTGAAACTTAATTTCGAATTCAAAAAATAAATACGTATCAAAATGAAAAATAGCTTTCTTTTTATCGCCGTCTTTTTATTTAGCGCCTCCCTGACATGGGCAAACCCTACACCACCAGCAACAACGGAAAACGCGTTTTTAGGCACATGGACGCTCGATGTCGAAGGCGGCGGGGTCAGTTGGCTAAACGTACATGACGAACAAGGTTTTTTGGATGCCGAACTGCTGTGGATCGGCGGAAGTGTACTTCCCGTATCGGACGTGTATTTGGCCGACGACGATACGCTTGTCGTTACGCGCACTAATGAAGTGACCAAAACCGAAGACGGGGCGGCCAACGAACGCAAACATATTCGCACCTACACCCTACGGATAAAAAAATCGGGTGACCAATTACAGGGCACCATGACCGGCCCTTCTTGGGGAGGCTCCGGAGAAATGACCGATACCTTTACCGGAAAACGCATGCCCCCGATGCCCGAAAAACCTGATATGTCACAAATAAAATATGGAAAGCCCATCGCCCTTTTTAACGGTAAGAATTTGGACGGTTGGCAACTTATCGATCCGGAAAAAGAGAATGGTTTCAAGGTTGTCGACAATGAATTGGTAAACGACCCCATGCAACCCAAAGAGGGGGAACATGTATCTTATGGAAACATACGTACCGAACAGGAGTTCAAAGACTTTAACCTAAAATTGGAAGTAAACGTACCCGAAGGGAACAACAGCGGTGTCTATCTCCGTGGCCTCTACGAAATTCAGGTGGTGGACTCCTACGGCAAAGAACTCGATTCCCATAACATGGGCGCCCTCTACAGCCGCATTACCCCCAGCATGGCCGCCGAAAAACCCGCCGGTGAATGGCAGACGTTGGACATTACCCTCTACGACCGTCACTTAACCGTTGTGTTTAACGGCAAAAAAATCATTGACAACCAGCCCGTACCCGGCCCGACCGGCGGGGCAATAAGCTCCGATGTATTGGCACCCGGCCCGATTTATTTGCAGGGGGATCACGGAAATGTGGCATATCGCGATATTGTGTTGACGCCGGTGTTGTAGCTTACCATTAATAGCCAAAAAACTGAAATAGAAACCTTAAAGTTTTAGGGTTTTTTTATTGAGTTTTCGGTTTTGATCAATTTTAGGGCACCTCTTTTCATGCTAATTTTCTTAGGCGCTGTGCATATAATAAGAATATGACCAACGATTGCATTCAAATGTTGGCGTTAATTTGAAACAACCGGAATGAAAATTTGTGTAGCGCAGACAAAAGCGGAAAAAGGAAATATCCGGAAAAATATTAAAAACCATAAAAAATGGATAGAAATTGCTGTTTCCAAAAGTGCGGATTTAATAGTGTTTCCAGAATTATCTCTGACAGGCTATGAACCAGAGCTCGCGAAAGAATTAGCGACCGAACAAAACGATACTCGATTGGACGGATTTCAAGAAGTTAGCGACCTGAACAAGATGGTAATCGGCGTTGGTTTGCCGACCAAATCGGAATCTGGAATTTTAATAAGTATCGTCATTTTCCAACCGAACCGACCAAGGCAAACCTATTCAAAACAAAAACTGCATTCGGACGAAAAACCATATTTCATTGAAGGGTGCGAGCAGCATATTCTAACAATAAACGATAAGAAGATTGCTCTAGCTATTTGTTACGAATCGTTACAGCCCGAGCATTCCAAAAACGCAAAAGAGATGGGAGCGGAATTATATATAGCGAGCGTTGCGAAGTCTCAAGATGGAATTGAGAAAGCAGCATCCCATTTTTCGAAAATTGCCAATAAATTTTCAATGCCAGTTTTAATGTCCAACTGTATCGGATGCTGCGACAAATTTGAAAGTGTGGGACAGACATCAGTTTGGGACGAATATGGTATTTTAATAGGGAAACTTGATAGGGAAAAAGAAGGCATTTTAATTTATGATACGGAGTTAAACATAACACATTAAAAAAGGAAAACTAGCGCCAAGAAAAGTAACCGTTGCACATGCCTATAATTACCGGGAAACCGAACCCATATAGGCTCTTTAACGGACTTCTTCCTTTCATGTCTGGCTATACAAAACGATTTTCCGCTGCGTTGCAGAAGCCCGGGACGGGTCCTGAAGGACATTTTTCACCAATGCTGCCAAAGCTAGTATACCTACCCCGGTTTTCGCTCGATTTTGCTCGAATTTCAGGTATTTTTTCAGTTTGTAGGCAATGGCCGATAGGTGCATGACCTTGTTCGCCCGTTTCAAACCACTGGTGTTGATCTGTCTAGGCCCATGAAGTGGGTGAGAATACCGAAAACGGGCGCTACCGTCCTATGCCGCTTGCCCTTCATGTAGCGGCCCACCCGGCTTTCCACCCTCTTTATTTTTCCGTTCGAACTCGGCGCAATAGTACGTTACCGAGAACTGTTTCCCGTTCACCTTCCCCAACAGCCCGACCTGAGCGGATAGCCCTTGCAGATCGTGCTCGATGCACGGTACGATTACTTTTTGGTACCCGTCCGACTATCAAGGAACACTTTCCTGAAAGGTATCACCTTGACCCGGGGGCAAGGTTAATGGTCGTGTTCCATAAGGTAAACCATGTCCGACGGACCGCGCATCGGAATCCGTAGGGCTGTAATGCGTCTTGTTGTCGGCACCCGGGCGTTGGTCCTGGTCCTCCGCCCATTTTTGTTGCGCCCCTCTAGCGCATCGTTTTCCTTTTTATCGGTCGTAACTCCACGCCGGCCCTTGTCCGACCGGTCCCCTTTTTGCTCTTACGGTACCAGAAAAGAAAATTGAGGACTCGCGAGAAGAATAAAAAAACAAATCGATAAATTTGACCTGAAACCTGAAGATCTCGGTTTTTGCAAATCACTGGATATCGGTACGTAAATTGACGTTAGTCAGCATTGAAAAGAAACATTCTAAAATGATTGAAAGTCGAGAAAATACAATAGAAATTAGCAAAAAAGAGTTTCAAGAATTGGGATATCAATTAATTGATAGGATTGCGGATTTCATGGATTCAATTGATAAAAAACCAGTTACAACAAATAAAACTCCCAGCGAATTACAGAAAATTATTGGAAATGGCTCTTTACCAAAAAATGGCTCTTCCCCAGTTGAATTACTTTCGAAAGCCTGCGATTTATTATTCAATAATTCGTTATTAAATGGTCATCCAAAATTTTTAGGATATATAACTTCTTCCGCAGCACCCTTAGGCGCATTAGCAGATTTATTGGCAGCCTCGGTCAATCCTAATGTTGGAGCTCATATGTTAAGTCCAATGGCTACAGAGATTGAAAGGCAGACCGTTGGTTGGTTAGCCGAATTTATCGGTGTGTCACCAACGTATGGAGGCTTATTAGTAAGTGGCGGCAATATGGCGAATTTCACTGCCTTTTTAGCTGCTAGAACTGCAAAAGCACCAAAATCAATTAAAGAAGATGGAATTTCAAATTCCTCTGAAAAATTGACTATTTACTGCTCAAAAACGACGCATACTTGGGTTGAAAAAGCTGTGATATTATTTGGTCTTGGCACTAAATCAATTCGGTGGATAGAGACAACTTCGTCAAACAAGATAGATGAAGCAATTTTAGAAAAAACAATTAGGGAAGATATAAAAAATGGCTGTAAGCCGCTAATGGTTATTGGAACCGCAGGAGATGTCAGTACAGGCGTAGTTGATAACTTAAAGAAAATTTCAACGATCAGTAAAAAGTATGATATATGGTTCCATATCGATGGAGCTTATGGTATTCCTGCAGCGGTTATCCCATCATTAAAATACTTGTTCGAAGGGGTGTCAGAAGCAGATTCTATTGCTCTAGACCCTCATAAATGGCTATATAGCCCCCTAGAGGCAGGATGCACTCTAGTAAAAAACCCACAGCATTTAATAGACACATTTAGTTCACATCCTGAATATTATAATTTCACGAGTACAAAAGGAGAGATTGCCCAAAATTATTATGAATTTGGACTTCAAAATTCTCGTGGATTTAAAGCATTAAAAGTCTGGTTAACTTTACAACAAGTTGGTAGAAGTGGTTATGAAAAATTAATTGGCGAAGATATTGAGCTATCCAAATTGCTATTTCTTCATGCCCAAAAGCACGAAGAACTAGAAGCAATAACTCAAAATTTAAGCATTACGACATTGAGGTACGTTCCTGCTAATTTCAAAAATATATCAGATGATAATGATGACTATCTTAATAAAGTGAATCAAGATCTATTAAATGAATTGCAAATTGGTGGAGAGGTTTTTCTGTCAAATGCTATTGTGAATGACAAGTATTGTTTGAGAGCCTGTATTGTTAATTTTAGAACCTCTAAAAAAGATATTAAGGAGATTGTTGAAGTAATAGTTAGAGAGGGAAGAAAGGCACATTTAAAATTATCCAAACAAATAGAATGAATTGATAATGTGTTTTAACAATATGTCCTATAAATAGGGGTTGGTCAGTTCTTACTTGGAAAATCCTGCGGATTTTCCTCTGGTTCGTTTTATTTTTCTTGAGTTAGTTGCACAATCACGCAACTATCCCTAGGCCAACCCATGACCGGATGAGGGGAAAACAGAACGTGGTGTGCTCTCCGAGTTAAACCTGATGATGGCTTGTTACAACCTAACAAGGGCTATATCCGTTCTTGGTCCAAATATGTTGAATGAAAGGCTAAGACGCCTGGGGCAAATTAGCCACCTTTGTTGAGCGAATATCGGCCCCTAGGCCAAACTATCCTTTATTCAAAATACTGTATCTGCCTCCGGGAACCAAAAAGAAAATCGCTATACCAGCTCCTTAAATCCCTATCGATTCCCTAATTTTAATCTTAATGTAGTTTCGGCACAGACTCCCGTTATGGTCCATAAAATCTGATGGGCTGTAACCAATAAATTCCACTAAAAATATAGAATGATTTTACAAAAAATAGTATTCCTAGCATTTTTACTGATTTCCAGCAATTTGTTTTCACAGAACAAAAGAGCCAGGGATTATGGCATTGAAATCGGAATACTAAAAACAGGGCAATACAATTCTATTACAGACGTAAAAGGAGTTAAAGTTGGACATACCACAATCATAGAAGGAGATAGTATTAGAACTGGTGTTACGGCAATTTTACCCCATTCCGGAAATATATTTCAATTGAAAGTTCCAGCAGCTATTTATTTGGGAAATGGTTTTGGAAAATTAGCCGGCTATAGTCAAGTAAAGGAATTAGGAAATATTGAAACACCTATAATTTTGACAAATACTTTAAGTGTGCCTACTGCCTCCAATGCCTTAATTACGTTTACGCTTGAACAAAAGGGAAATGAAAATATTCGTTCCGTCAATTCAGTTGTTGGAGAAACCAATGATGGATGGCTTAACGATATAAGGGGCAGGCACATTAAAGAAGCACATGTTTTAGATGCTATTGAAAATGCCAAAAGTGGGATTATAGAAGAAGGCAATGTAGGTGCCGGGACAGGAACAATTTGTTTTCAATATAAAGGGGGTATTGGAACATCTTCCCGTATGGTACCAAAAACACTAGGAGGTTATACTGTTGGTGTTCTGGTGCAGACAAATTTTGGTGGTGTATTTCAACTAAATGGCGTTCCTATTGCAAAAGAATTAGATAATTATCCTCGATCTTATACCTATGATGTTGATGGTTCCTGTATGATTGTGGTTATGACAGATGCTCCCCTAAGCTCGCGAAATTTGGAAAGACTTGCTAAAAGGGCAATGATGGGATTAGCTAGAACAGGAGGGATTGCTTCAAATGGCAGTGGTGATTATGTAATCGCTGCCTCGACTTTTGAAGAAAATTTTATTCCCCACCCTAATGAATCAGCAATTATTGATACTAAAGAATTAGCAAATGGAGCTGTTACCCCGCTATTCTTAGCCGTTATAGAAGCAACTGAAGAAGCTATTATAAATTCGCTATTCGCTGCAAAGACTATGACTGGAAGAAAAAATCATAAAGAAAACGCCTTACCCATTGATGACGTCATTCAAATAATGAAAAAATACAACCGAATTAATTCTGGGAAAAAATAAAGCGTATAGTCGAGTGAATAGCTCCGCCATTATATGACGGAGTACATCCCTCACATAACTGCACCTTTGAGTAGGCTTAGGGCAGGCCAAGCTACTTCGGCCATGCCTAAAATGTGTTTCAGTCTTCACGATGATGCGTTTGCATATGGCACCTTATAGCCTCGCCTGCAGCCCGTGGTTATCGGGTTTAGTAGTACGGCTCACATTAGTTCTGACCTCACGGTCGACAACGTTGCGGCTTACTAAGGGTTCCAGGTATGACTTCTGCCAATAAGGGGCTTGCAACCTCTAAATTAATTAAGTACATTCCTGTAGTTAAAAGATGCCCATACTGGCACACACATCCTGTATGATCTATGGCCCAAAAGCATATTGACCTAAAAAAGTGCCACTAATCATACACATAACATGGTATGCAACCTTAAAAAAGAAATGAATAACGAGCAAACTGCAATACGAACAACTTATTTCAGCATCATTGGAAATACTGCTTTAGCTTTGATAAAAGGACTTGCAGGATTTTTTGGGAATTCGTTTGCTTTGATTGCAGACGCAATTGAATCGACAACAGATATTTTTGCTTCATTTTTAGTACTGTTGGGTTTCAAATATGCAAAAAGGCCTGCGGACGAGAACCACCCCTACGGACATGGAAAAATTGAACCCTTAATTACATTTGGAGTAGTTGCTTTTCTTGTTGTCTCTGCAACAATTATTGCTTATGAAAGCATTCAAAATATTCAGACGCCTCATAAAATCCCAAAATCTTGGACATTAATTGTTTTGGGACTAATCATAGTTTGGAAAGAAATTTCATTTCAAATCGTAATCAGAAAAAGTAAACAAACGAATAGCTCATCACTAAAAGCAGATGCTTGGCATCACAGAAGTGATGCCATAACCTCGGTAATGGCCTTTATCGGAATATCAATAGCGCTCTTGTTCGGAAAAGGGTATGAAACGGCTGATGATTGGGCCGCATTATTTGCTTCTGCGTTTATCTTATATAATAGTTATTTAATAGTACGGCCCGCATTAGGAGAGGTCATGGACGAACAACTTTATGACCACCTAATACTCGAAATTAGAGAAAAATCTACAGAAGTTAAAGGTATTTTAAGTACAGAAAAATGTTTTATTCGAAAATCCGGAATGAAATATCACGTTGATTTGCACGCAATTGTCGCTAGTGAGATTACGGTAAAATCGGGTCACGATATTGCACACAAACTAAAGGACTATCTACAAAAAGAAATACCGAATTTAGGACACGTACTGATTCATATTGAACCGAATGAATAAAAAAGGCAGCACACTACAACGGTAAGCCCTGCATAAGAGCCTTTAATTAGCGAGAAACCGAAGCGATAGAAATTTAAAGTACATCTTAAGGTTGTAATAGGCCATGGCCCAGAAAAGCACCGACTCCAAGTTATTTTATAGCCGGTGTAAAAGCCACAAACTGTAATTTTCCTTAAAAACAATCCAAACAAAAAGCGAAAATGGTAACTGGGTTTCTTGACCAAGAATGAGACAAATCCTTACTTTAGCGTTTCGATTTAATAAAAACCTTTCTGAAAGTGAAGTTCGATGGATTTGTTCTATCTATTATAGCGGTTATTGGCTTAGCGTATATTTTCCCACAATGGGGAACACCCGAAAGTAACCTTCCTTTGGACACAATCAGTGCGATAGGAATTTCGCTTATATTCTTTTTCTACGGACTTAAGTTGAGTCCGCAAAAACTAAAAGCGGGAGTTAGAAATTGGAAACTGCATCTGCTGATACAAACAACCACCTTCTTGATATTTCCATTATTGGTATTGGTGTTTCAGCCCCTTGTTCAAAATGAAGAACAGGAAATCATCTGGTTGGCATTTTTTTTCTTGGCCGCACTTCCATCAACCGTATCTTCATCCGTAGTAATGGTATCTATTGCAAAGGGCAATATTCCTGCTGCCATTTTTAATGCCAGTATTTCCGGGATTATTGGTATTGTCCTAACTCCCTTATGGATGGGGTTATTTCTACAGAATGCACAAGCGGATTTTAATTTTACGGATATCTATGTAAAACTTATTGTGCAAATCATTTTACCGGTAGTGCTTGGAGTTCTCTTACAGCGCTTTTTTGGGGAGTTTGCCCAAAAACATACCCATCAATTAACCTTGTTCGATAAATCTGTTATCCTACTGATTATTTACAGAAGTTTTGCAAGTTCGTTTGATGATAACATATTCAGTTCTGTATCTATTTTGGATTTATTGATACTTTTTATTTCCGTTTTGACATTGTTTGGTGTCCTATTTTTTTTAACTGGATTTTTGGCTAAAAAAATGATGTTCACTATCGAAGATCAAATTACCGCCCAGTTTTGTGGAACGAAAAAATCATTGGTTCACGGCACCATATTTTCTAAAATAATCTTTGGAAATATAGCTTCCATTGGCATTATCCTCTTGCCCCTTATGTTATTTCATGCCGTCCAACTATTAATAATCAGTATAGTAGCATCAAAAATGAGCATTAAAAACCAGACCGCATAGTCATTTTACTTTAAAAATAGCTTAGGCCCAAATGAAAAAGAACACGTGGATTTTGGTTGGTTTTCTCTCCTTAAAATTTCTGCTGCAGTATATTCTAATAAGCCCAGAATACGACCTGCAACGCGACGAATATCTTCATCTTGACCAAGCACAGCATTTGGCTTGGGGGTATTTATCCGTTCCTCCGGTTACTTCTTGGATTTCAAGTATCATCTATCTTTTGGGCAATTCCGTATTTTGGGTGAAATTCTTTCCCGCCTTATTTGGCGCCCTGACCATTGTAGTCGTCTGGAAGGCCATTGCAGTACTGAACGGAAATCGTTTCGCCTTGATTTTGGGTGCGACCTGTGTGCTGTTTTCCGCACTTTTACGGTTAAATACCTTATATCAACCGAATTCCTTGGATGTTCTGTGTTGGACCACTTTTTACTTCATCCTTATCAAATATTTTAATACAGAAAAACCAAAATGGCTATACGCAGCGGCCATCGTGTTTGCTTTTGGGTTTCTAAATAAATATAATATTGCCTTCTTGATTTTAGGACTACTTCCAGCTATTTTGTTGAGTCCACATCGAAAGGTATTACTCAGAAAGGAACTATATCTGGCGCTGTTATTGGCAATTATACTCGTCTCGCCCAATATACTATGGCAGTACAATAACGGATTCCCGGTTATCCATCATTTAAACGAACTGGCGGAAACGCAATTGGTCAATGTAGATCGTTTAAGTTTTTTAAAATCCCAATTGTCTTTCTTCATTGGCTCTCTTTTTGTACTTATTACGGGCCTATATGGCCTATTGTTTCACAAGCCTTTCCAGAAATATAGGCCCTTTTTTGGTACGTTGTTCTTTACCCTTATCGTGTTTCTATATTTTAGGGCCAAAGACTATTATGCCATTGGGCTTTATCCTATTTATATCGCCTTTGGTTCCGTTTATCTTTCGACCATCCTAAAGCAAGAAAGGAAAAAATATTTGCGTTGGGCAGCCATTGCAGTTCCTATGGTATTCTTTATCCCCATGTATCAATTTACGTTTCCCAATAAAAGTCCTGAATATATCATCCAGTATTCCAGCACGTATAAGAAATTAGGTATGCTTAGATGGGAAGATGGAAAGGACCATTTGATACCCCAAGATTATGCCGATATGTTGGGATGGAAAGAACTCGCATTAAAAGTGGATGCCCTCTATACCGATTTACCGAATGCGAGCGAAACGCTTGTACTCTGTGATAACTATGGACAGGCGGGCGCCATAAACTATTATACCACAGCGGGAATCAAAGCGACTTCTTTCAGTGCGGATTATGTGAATTGGTTTAATCTTGACCAGAAATATACCAATCTCATACGAATTAAAGACCATTCGGATAAAGAGGATGAGTTTAAAGAAACCAGTCCCTATTTCGATACGGCCATTATTGCCGATTCGATTACGAACCCGTACGCCAGAGAATTTAAGACAAGGATATTTGTTTTTACCGGTGCTAAAATTGATGTCAACGAGCGTATAAAAAGCGAAATTGAAGCGGTGAAAAACGACCGATATAACTGAGTCATCATGGGGTCGGCACGGCCCATAAGAAACTTAAAAATGATAGCGATACCTGTCGGACTTATTTAACCTAACTTTACTTATGTGCCAAGGAAATTTATGTATCAGATTTATTCTAATCGCCATCCTAGGTATATATCCTATTGTGGGTTATGCCCAGCAAGTTAAAAATGTGCCTAAAGCCTTTGAAGCCCTGAGCTCCGAGCCCGAAATTATTTTCATAAGCAATGAAATACATGTGCCAAGTGAAGATGGCCATTTGCAGGGAGTACAGGCTATTGAGAAGAACGGGACTGAAAAACTTTTAATTTCGGGGAGTTCGCTTACACAAGCCTATGTTTTGCAGGTCGACCTGGCGACGCGAAAAACGGACACCCTAATTTCCCTGATGAAAGACCCTTACAGGCATGCAGGGGGCATTCAAGTTAGTGGACCCTATCTTGTAGTTGGCATTGAAGACAATTTCACCAAGACCGTTTCAAAAGTTTGTCTATATAATTACCGCAATGGCTACCTGTATACCGCTCAGCCAAATTTTACCATGGATCGCAAAGGTGAAGCAAAGCAGCAAACCGCCGGGTCAACAGGATTATTAGCGGTTGATGATGATTATCTGATGGTAGTGTGCAATTGGGATAGCCGCAACTGGGACTTCTACCGCATCCATCCTGGTAAAGGGGAACATAAAATGCTTGTGAGTTTTGCTGCTCCCGATGACTGGGCAAGCTATCAATCGGTGAATCTTATTAGGGACGAGGAGGCAATTTATGCCATTGGGTTGTACCAAAAAGAACGTGTCGGTTATGCAGATTTAATTCTTGTAAGCAATCTTGAAGCCTTTATACCTATTATGAAGAAAATTCGCACCAAAACATTTACCTGTAAAAATGAAGTTGATTTTGGTGCTGCTGCAGGACTGCAGGTGGACAAGCACGGGAATTTACATATCTGGGGAACTCAAAGAGATCCGCTGACGCAAATGGCGGTAAACAAGTTTTCGCAACACTAAAATCAATGCACCCATTTGGATTTTTTGTTTGGCATCGATTCCTGAACCTTTGGGAGGATTACTATATTTACAACACATACTAAAAATTCGTATCACCTATGAGCAACAAACCATTGACCATTACCGCAAGCATTCTTGCGAAGTCTGAAAAAAGGGAATTGGTACGGCAGTCCCTTCTCAACCTAATACCTCCTACCCTTAAAGAGGAAGGCTGCCTAAACTATGACCTACACCAAGACAACGAAAACCCCGATCGCTTTTTCTTTTACGAAAATTGGGAGAGCCGAGAGCTTTGGCAAGACCATAATGCCAGTGCACACATTACAGCACATCGAAAAGCTACCGAAGGGGCAATTGTGGAGGTGGTTATTCATGAAATGACGCCGATTTGAAAATTCCACGTACCAACTTCTATATTGAGGATTTAAAAGTGCTGACCGGTCTTGAGATCTACTTTCAGTGGACGTCTCTTTTAGAACTTACATTTAGGTATGGAATCTCGAAAGCTTGCTGAAATTGGTGTCCATATCAAATAATGAACTTAACCCGTACTAGTCGTCCGACTGAAGGCATGGACGGGTACCGCTATGTTTAATTTTGCGATTTGCTTTATACCGAGGATGTTCGAATTCTTTATCCAGCGATCCGCATCCTTTTGAAAATTACCTATCTTAGTATATCAGTAAAACTCCCCCTCGCGATAAATACTCCCCCAACATTCGTTTTTAAGATTTTTTCATCCGTTTGGAAGAAGATACAACCTTGATAGGAGCCTGGTTTTTAATTTGCGACCTATCATCTAAAATCAAGTGATGGGAACAAAGAAATGGACTCCTTTTCAAAGTGACGGGATAAGAATAGATCCAAAAATCCTTTCCCCTGAGGATATGAAACTCGACATTGAAGACCTACTTGATAAGTTGGATGCCTTAGGCTTTAAGTACATTAAAAAGCTTAAGAAGCTATCCAAGGAAATCTATCCGTTAAAACAGGAGCATCAAGAGAAAAAAAGTGCGTGGATTATTAAAGGAACTAGGAACAAGAAAGTATATGCTTGGTATCTTGAATATTCACTTGAGTACAATCTGTGGAAAAATGCCACGGATTACCGGGCGGGCAACAGCTATAGAACGACCCCACTAAAAACAGCGCTGAAGGGTCAAGGTCTAGATTCTGATCTGCTTTACAAAGAAATATGTAACACGTGGCGCCAACTGGTCGATGTCCGGTTTAAGCTTTTAGCACTGCTTCCCATTGTTTCAATTACAGTTATTATCAACATCATTAATTCCGAAATGTATCTGTACGGGAAACTATTGGTCTGTATGATGGGACTTATTTTCACCTTTGGCATTAGAATCTACGATAAGCGGAATACGGAATTGTACGATCAGCTTATAGGTAGGGGTAGAAAAATGGAGGAGGAACAGGGTATCGACAACGGTCTATTTATGGGAAGAAAAGGTTCAGGCAACTACTATTTCTTTGGTTTAAAAATACCGTTCACCAAAATACAACATGATACCGGCCTTAGGGTGATTTATGGCACCTGCTATCTCGCTTGGATTGCGGTCATCGTTATTTTGACACTAATGGCAAACGGATTTTGAAGATGTAACGAAAGTGTTGTCGATATAACCTACAAATCTCATTTTTGCTTTACAACGCTGTTTTGTTGAACTTTACCGAGGGGCTTCGTCGGATTTCAAATTCAAGATTTTATAGAAATTATAACTAATAACAACAGGACAAAATGACCAACTATCTAAAATGCGCGTTGCTGCTACTCCTCGTAGGATGCCAACCCAGTACTCCCAACAGCATTAAACCCCAAGAAGTGGACCAGGCCACGATTGCCAAACATATCGAACCTTTGGCTTCCGATGGGTTTATGGGACGGATGCCCTTTACCGAAGGGGAGGAAAAAACGGTGGCCTACTTAAAATCCGAATTTGAAAAGTTGGGCGTTACCCCCGGGAACGGCGATAGTTATTTTCAGGATGTACCCTTAGTGGAAATTACGGGGACCCCTTCGGAAAAAATGAAAATATCGGGGCCCAAAAGGGATTTCTACCTCACCAATTTTGAGGATTTTGTAGCCCTTACGCGTAAAACGGATAGTACAGTAAGTCTTGAAAATTCCGAACTGGTATTCGCGGGCTATGGCATCGTAGCTCCGGAATACAACTGGGATGATTATAAAGGAGTGGATTGGAAAGGCAAAACGGCCGTGGTGCTGGTCAACGATCCCGGCTTTGCGACCAAAGATTCCACCCTCTTCAAGGGCAATGCCATGACCTACTACGGCCGGTGGACCTACAAATACGAAGAGGCAGCCCGACAAGGGGCCGCAGGGGTGCTTATTATCCATGAGACCGCGCCAGCTTCCTACGGTTGGAATGTGGTACAGAGCAGTTGGACCGGTGCCAAACTTAATCTAGAGAGTCAAGCCCCGGTAACCGATGTTGAGGGGTGGCTGAGCAAAGAGGCCGCGACCCAAGTATTCGAGGCCTCCAATATCGAAGCGAAAAATTTTAACGAATTGGCACTCAGCAAGGATTTTAAACCAATCCCCTTGGGCGTAACGGCCTCCGTACAAATTACCAATACCATCGAACGGAATGTTTCTAAAAACGTGGTCGCTCTTATCGAAGGCACGGACAGAAAAGATGAATACATCATCTATTCCGCGCATTGGGACCATCTTGGGATCGGCCGTCCGGTGGATGGGGACTCCATTTATAATGGGGCGGTCGATAATGCTTCGGGTACCGCCTGTCTTTTGGCCATTGCCGAGGCTTTTAAAAAAGGTCCGCAACCGAAACGCTCCGTCGTCTTTCTCGCAGTAACCGCCGAGGAACAGGGCTTGCTGGGATCAGGCTACTATGCGGAGCATCCTATTTACCCTCCCGAAAAAACAGTGGCCAACATCAATATGGATGCCTTGTCAAGTCCCGGTCCTATGAAAGACCTGACGATTACCGGCTACGGGCAGTCCGAAATGGATGAATATGCCAAGGAAGCCTCCGAAAAGCAGGGGCGCTACGTCATTCCCGATCCCGAAGCGGAAAAAGGCTATTTCTTCCGATCGGACCATTTTAATTTTGCCAAAATCGGCATCCCGGCGCTCTATGCCGATGGATCCCACGAAGATTTTGACCACGGCCCGGAATACATCCAAAAAAAGAACGACGAATACCGTGAAAAACGGTATCACCAACCCTCGGACGAATACGACCCGGAAACCACCGAATTGAGCGGTGTCCGCTTCGATGCCCAATTGATGTACGAGGTCGGCCTAAAATTGGCGAATGAGAGCAACTTTCCGAAATGGTATGAAACCAGCGAATTTAAGGCGGCGCGGAATGGTCGTTAATCTATATTTAGGTACGTTGCATTCCCTTACTACCAATTTTTTTAAATAACTTTATGCAGCACTAATCTCGTAATTCTATATAAGAGCACTTAAAAATATTTAATGAAAGCCGCTATAAAACTCAACGTAAACGGCAAGGAGCACACCGTAGAATCCGCCTCCGATACCCCACTACTTTACGTACTACGGAACCAATTGGAACTCAACGGTCCCAAATTCGGTTGTGGCCTGAGCCAATGCGGTGCCTGTATGGTTTTATTGGATGGTAAATCAACCCCTTCCTGTCAATTGCCCGTGGGTACCGCGGCAAAATCAAAGATCACAACCTTGGAAGGCCTTATGGATGAAAATGGCGGATTGCATAAAATACAGGAAGCATTTGTCAAGGAGCAGGCCGCCCAGTGCGGATATTGCCTGAACGGTATCATCATTGCCTCGGTGGCCTTGTTGAATGAAAATCCCTCACCTACCGATGATGAAATCAAAGAGAAACTAAAACTGAACATTTGCCGCTGCGGGGTCCATTCACGGGTGGTCAGGGCGGTGCGAAGGGCTTCCAGTTAAACGCTATTCGCTTTGCGCCAAACGCTAAATACAATTTTTGGCGTACGGCGTGGATCGCATAGCCAAAACCAATATACAATGCAAACCACAAGGCGTAATTTCATACAGCAAATAGGCTATGTAAGCATCGGTTTTTCATTGATGGGTGCAACTCCTGTTACCGATTCTTTTTTTGCACCCTTGCAAACGAGGAGTTCCGGCAAACGTCCCGACCAGAACCGGATAAATGCGTGGCTGCAGGTGTTGGAGAATGGCAAAGTGCTGATCATGAGCGGCAAGGTGGAACTCGGCCAAGGACTGCGTACGGCCCTAAAACAAATTGCCGCTGAGGAACTGGATACCCGTTTGGACCTTATCGAAATGCAACTGGCGGAAACCGGCAAAACGCCAGATGAGGGCTACACGGCCGGCAGCTACTCGATTCAATCCAGCGGAATGGCTATTCGAAATGCAGCGGCAAGCGCCCGGGAAACCGTCCTAAAAATAGCTTCGGAAAAATGGGGAATCCCGATTTCACAACTGCAATTAAAGGATGGTGAAATCATCGGACCGGAGCAAAAAATCAGTTTACAAGAATTGTTGGAGGGCAGACAAATAGAGCAAGAAGTCGGTAAACCCTCGGAATTCAGAGGAAAAACCGTCCGTAAATTCGTGGGGGAACCCGTTCCCCGAAAAGATATCGAGGACATGGTCCGCGGCAATCCGATATTCGTCCAAGACCTTCGCTTTCCCAATATGGTGCATGCCCGGACAGTGAGACCGCCCGGCTATTCATCCAAATTGGTTTCCATAAACGAATCGGATTTTGACACCCTACCGGGATTTTTAAAACTGGTGCACAAGGGCAGCTTTTTAGGAATATTGGCCGAGGAAGAATATCAGGCCATCCAAATCATGGAACGGGCAAAAAAGAGCGCAAAATGGGAATCCAACGATTATTTGCCCGCCACTACGCCTCTAAAGGACTATTTAAAAACTCTTCCCTTGGAAACCAAAACCGAAGAAGCCAAGGGCGACGCCAAGTCTGCGATCGAGGGATCTCAATTACGGCACAATGCCTCGTATTTTAAGCCGTATGTCATGCACGCCCCCAACGGGCCATCATGCGCGGTCGCATTTTTTGAGGACGGGAAATTGACGGTCTGGTCGCACAGCCAAGGCATTTATCCCCTTCGGAACTCGTTGGCCGCCTTGTTCAAAATGCCCGAAAACGATATTCACATCATCGGTGTACCCGGTTCTGGCTGTTACGGCCATAATCCCGCGGACGATGCCGCGACCGAGGCCGCCCTGATAGCGCTAGAATATCCGGGCAGACATATCCGCCTACAGTGGATGCGCGATGATGAGAATGGCTGGGAACCCTATGGCACGGCCATGATTATGGAACTGAACGCGGGTCTGAATGCCAGTGGCAAGATTGCAGGGTGGCAGTACGAGGTTTGGTCGGACGGACACAGTAACCGACCCAACGGAACTCCCGAAACCCTCTTGCCGGCCCGTTTCCTGGATCAAGGGTATGGGGCGCCCGGCATCGGCTATAAGGGCGGTGCAGTGCGCAATTCAGTTCCGTATTATACTATCGATGCGGTCAACGTGCAATCACATATTTTTTTGGGGCCGTTAAGAACCTCGTCCTTAAGGGCCCTAGGTGCCTATGCCAATATCTTTGCATTAGAGTGCTTTATGGATGAGCTCGCGCATAAGGCCAAAAAGGACCCTTTTGAATTCCGTTTAATGCACTTAAAGGACCCCCGCTCCATAGATTGTTTACAAAAACTCAAGAAGAATACATCGGGAATAAATCTTGGTAAGGGGGAGGCTTTAGGCTATGCCTTTTGCCATTACAAAAACGAAACTTCGTATTGTGCCATTGCCGCCCATGTAAAGGTGGACCGAAAAACCGGAGCGGTATGGCTAAAAAAAATGTGGGCCGTAATCGATGCGGGGGAAACCATCAATCCCGATGGTCTAAAAAATCAAACGGAAGGTGGCATGATCCAATCCGCCAGTTGGGCGCTTAAAGAGGCGGTCCGCTATGATGCCCGCCACATTACAAGCCTCGATTGGAACTCCTATCCCATCCTACGGTTCCCTGAAACGCCGGAAACGGAGGTAGAAGTCATCGATAGGCCCGACCAACCGCCCGTGGGCGCAGGGGAAGTCGCCCAAGGTCCGGCCACCGCTGCAGTGGTTAATGCAATTTTCAACGCGACCGGGGTACGGATACGGGAATTGCCCGTGACGGCAGATGCCTTATTACTCCCGTAAGGATTTCGAATGTATTGGGAACCGATATAAAAAAGTTCTTCGACGTAATTTTATCTATCCGTCCAATTTTGATTTCTTCTTTTGCTGTCTCAAATAGGGGCGATTCACATCGACAATTCCTTTATGGGCGTAGGGATCGGCTCCGCAGACCATAACGATATCGCGAAGATCATCCGTAGGCGGCAACTTACCGTCTTGGTCCCAGGGCAACATCGATTCGGCGCTCATATAATGATTTACCAAGGCCGTCCTAAACCGATTATTGGTCTTGTTCTTTTGGGAACTGTGATACAGATATCCGTTAAAAAAAACCACGGATCCGCTTTTTACTTCGACGGGAACGATATTCTCCGTATCAAAGTTCGAAATATCCAAAGTTTCCATATCGGCGTATTCTTTGTTTTCGTTCTTTATTCGGGGCGCTATACTTCCCGGCTGTTGGGAACCGGGTATGACCCATAAACATCCATTATCTATGGTCGCATCATCAATGGCTATCCATGCGCCTACCAAAGACCGGTCTCTTGTAGGGATAAAATATTCGTCCTGATGCCAAGATTGGCCTGCTTTTCCAGGGGCTTTCACAAAAAGCATCGATTGCATCGCTTTTACATTGGGGCTAACGATTTTAGCGAGTATATCGACCAATTTCTCGTGAACCAAGTACTTTTTGATCAAGGGGGATATCTTGTGCGGAAAATGGATGGCTACATATTTTTTTAGGACGTCTGTATCCGTTTCGTCTTCTTGGACCGCGGCCAGCCCCTCGATCTCTCCACGGTTTCCCCGAAAAATTTGGGCGGTCTCTTCTTTCAGCTGTTTAATGTCCTGTGGGGATATCAAATCAGTAGCTATCAAATAGCCGTATTTTTTGTAAAACTTTCGATTTTCCGATGAGAGCTTACCATCTGAAATAGTTGCAGGTTTCAGATTCATAGCGTATTGTTTGTAAGTGCATTCATGATATTGAATTGAAGCTCGGTTTCCCATTGACTTTGGTGAAAGTGTTTGTCGCCATGTTCTTTCATCCCAATTTCAACATTAAAATCATCCAAAGTAATATCCAATCGGATCAATAGGCTATTGGTACCCGTTATTAAATCCAGTTCGATTGCATGTGCCATGGGCCATGCCCTTTTTAGGCTATCCGTACGATATACCTGATTTTCGTTATGCCAGATGGTCAAAAAGGCCGTACTACCGAGACATAGCCATTTTTTGATACCACTCGACGCCTTTACTTCCGTGTAAAGATATAAGGTACGCTCGCCCTGCCCCAAAAAACCTTCGGACAGGTCCATTTTCATGGATAGGGGATGCATAACCTCCGCGTGAAAGGGCTGATCGAAAATTTGGTTGCTGGAAAGCATGTTTTGGATAAGCCCCATATCAAAAAATTTCGTTTCCGGCCGTACCTTGTCATGGTTCATGTAAGCTATGGATGGCAATGACGGCAGGCCATGATCGGGATACTTTTCGTTTAGTGGCACTAAGCTGTAATCGTCTTCTATAAAGGGGCCCAACAAAAGCCAGTTTCCATAGTAGGGAATGCCTTTCTTCAAGGTTTCCACAAACTCTCCGTTCACGGTAACCGCTATTTCGTAGGGAATAGCTGTGGCGTTTGCCGGAAACGGTTTATCTATGAATTTGAGGATCACTTCCTGTTTGAAATGGGATACCCCATTTAGGGATGCCGTATCTACGGATGCTTCCCAATCGATAGCTTCGAAATACTCAGAGGTGAGTTTTAAATCGATACGCTGCTTGCCATCGGTCAGGTTCTCGTAGTGAAGTTTTAGTTTGCCTTCTTTTTTGGAGACCGGATTCGGAAAATCAGTTACCTCCATATGTACCTCGAAGCGTTTTTCAAGCGGTGAGAGTGTAAGAGCTGTAGGATAATATTCAATCACCACAGAAGTTTCTTCACTTATAAAATGTAACCCAGCCTTACAGGTCAGCTCGCTCAACTCGGAAATCGTCGTGGGGCAATAGATACCCGAGATTTCGGGACTTACCAATAATTCGTCGCCCACCCGTTTTTTCCAGACCTCGGGTATGGATTTGTAGCCTAAAATAATTCCCAATACAGAACCTGCAGTTGCCACCACGCAATCACTGTCGTGCCCCAAATGCAGCGCATCGATCAAGAAGTCGAACGAGTTATCGGCGTGCAACAAGGCCAAGATGATAAAAGCCACGTTCATCGGGGCAGCAGTGAAATCGGCATCGCCGTAGCGGCTTTTTATCTTGCCGGCAACGATGTCGAATTCGTATTTCCGATTCCATTCCAAAATCTGTACGACCATTTGGGCACAGTCGGAATCAGCGGGAATGTAATCAACCCCCTTAGTCAATACCGCTTTGACATCGTCCTCAAAAAAGGCAATGGCCTCGCAGGCCGAAAGGTATTGTTCGGCGATTACCGAAAAACCATGATGGTCAAGCCTCGAATCGATACCGGCATAAAAGACTGCCCGCTCCGGTAGACCGGGATTGACCATGCCCCAGATTTCGCTGCGTATCGGGGAGCCCATGCCACTGTTCCAGTACCCATTGTTATGCCTACCCGTATCGGGGTTGTCAAGTCCCAATACCATATTCTTCGTGGCGATACCGTATTCGCACCATGGGAAGGCGACATGGGTCAGCCAATGTTCCTTAAAATCGCTTTCCCGTACATTTTTCCCCTTCTTCAGAATCATATCCAGCCAAAGCACCTGTAGGTCAAGATCATCATTGGCGAAATTTGTAGCAAAGAGGTCATCGGAATAGGGAATGGTATTGAACCTTTTGTAGCCTTCTATCGGGGCGCCCAGAATGCCCCCGGCACATTTTCCGATCCATCCGCCCAACACTTTATCGTAGTAGTTCCCGTAAGTCAAATTCATCCGCTTAACCAAATTTAGGTTCACTATAAAAAGTCCATATCGATAGTCATCAACACCGGCAATATCGTTAAATTTTTAAGTAGTACACTATCGATTTTCAATTCCAAACCCATTATTATGCTAAAATCCGGATTTTTAATATAATCCCTTACCTTTTATCCTCAAACCGATAAAACACTGTTATCGTGCAAAATACGTTTCGCGGCTACTTGGTTTTTCCTTTAATTTCATCCGAATTTAGAAATCAGAAGTAGAGTTGCCCCTTTAAACACCCACTTTCATTAACTTAGCATTAACTTTTGGCTTATATTATCATATTCCTCTTTTTAATCCAACTTTTTTGCACCTTTAAAATAAAAGTAGGGATGAACTCACTAACATTAACTCACTAACAGAACGATTATGATTGAACACCGTAGTGACAGACAATCAAGATTGCAAGTACGAAAAGCCTCGTTTGGGGCATTGGGATTCTTGACCCTGATGATTGGTTTCAATAGCAACGGGCTATTGGCAAATACCACAGAAAATTTACGTTATTTTAAGCTTGAAATTCCGTTACAGCAATCGGTATCGGGCACGATAACCGATGCCACCGGAACTCCGCTGCCGGGCGCTAGCATTATCGAAAAAGGCACCACCAACGGTACGCAGAGCGATTTTGACGGTAATTTCACCATCGAGGTGGCCAATGGCGCGACCTTGATAGTGAGCTACGTCGGTTTCGCCAAACAGGAAGTTCAGGTCGATGGGCAGTCATCTATCAATGTTAGCCTTGAGGAAGACGCCAGCCAATTGGACGAGGTAGTGTTGGTAGGGTATGGTACTCAAAGTAGGGTGGCCGTTACCAATGCGATTTCTTCGGTTACCAGTGAAGATTTGGTAGAGACCCCAGCTATTGGTGTTCAGCAGGCCCTGCAAGGAAGGGCCGCAGGGGTGCAGGTGACCAATACGGG
Organism: uncultured Flavobacteriaceae bacterium; assembly: GCA_963832345.1. Lineage (GTDB taxonomy): Bacteria > Bacteroidota > Bacteroidia > Flavobacteriales > Flavobacteriaceae > Pricia. The sequence continues at coordinate 225,286 of CAWHTW010000002.1, forward strand.
GGCACCAGGTTCAAATCCTCTGGTTACGATACGTGGACTTGGAACCTTTGGAAACAACCAACCACTCTTCGTGGTAGACGGCGTGCCTACGGGCAGTTTGAATAGTATTCCTGCGGAATCCATAGAATCGGTCGATGTTCTTAAAGATGCATCAAGTGCGGCAATTTATGGTTCCAGGGGGTCAAACGGCGTTATTCTCATTAAGACAAAAGGCGGGCGACAGGGTAAGCCTGTCTTTAAGTTCAGCACCTATGCCGGACTTTCGGAGAATACCAATACTTTGGATGTGCTAAACGCCTCTCAATATCTACAGTATGCTTCTGAAGCCTATGACGCAGATCCCGTTGCGCCGGGAAATCAAATTTATCCTGGCTTGCAAGGGGCCGATGGATCCATCAGCACCAACTGGCAAGACGAAGTATTGAAGACCGGTGTTTGGCAAAGCTATGATATCGAAGCTTCGGGAGGTAGCGAGAATGTAGTCTATAGTGTAAGATCGGGTTACCTAAAACAAGAAGGAACAACCCTGCAGACCGATTTTCAACGCTACTCGCTGGGCTTGAACACCACGGTGAACCTAAGTGACAAAATCACTGTTGGCCAGACCCTCAATTTAGGTGTTACCAGCGGCAACAATGAAGGAACGGCAGGTGCCAGTTCGGTTTTGGTCAACGCAATCCGTTTCGATCCTACCAAACCTGTTTTCGACGAGGAGACCGATTTTTTCTCGGAGATTACCACCTCCATCGACGGGCAGGATGCCGAGAATCCAGTACGGATATTATCCAACGGAACCTCCATAACAACAGGTACCAGTATTGTGGGATCCCTGTTCGGGACCTATGAAATCATCCCGGGCTTGACCTATAACCTGACCATCGGTCTGGATCATTCCTATAACAACTTTGACCAGTTCTTAAAATCCATACCAACAGGATCGCGACAGCGGTTGGAGTCGGAGACCAGAAAAAACCGTAACAAATTTATAGGTACGGTCATCACGAATACCTTGAACTATAAAACCTCAATCAACGAACTTCATAATTTGGATATTTTGGCGGGTTACGAGCGCAACAAATCGAACTTTGAAAGTATCAACGGCTTTACCGCCAACTCGCTTACGGATGCCGTGGAAAACTTTAATCCGGGTGATGTTAGAAACTTGTCAAGTTTTGAAAGCGAGAACAACCTTCATTCGGTGTTCGGCAGAATCGGGTATGACTACGATAGGACCTTTCTTTTGTCAGGTACCATTCGTGCGGATGGTTCGTCAAGGTTTCCATCCGGCAAGCAATGGGGCTACTTTCCTTCAGTATCAGCGGGGGTCAATTTAGCCAATCTTCCTTTTCTTGAAGATAACGAAGTCGTCTCTAACTTAAAGTTACGTGGAAGCTGGGGTATTACCGGAAACAATAATATCGGTGACTACCTTTTTCAAACTGGCCTTTTGACCAATTTTAATTACGTGCTCGACGGGGCGCTGGTAAGTGGTACGAGACCTGCAAGAATACCCAACGAGAATCTCCAATGGGAGGAACTCACTTCCTTGAATATCGGCGCGGATGTCGCCCTGTTCAACAACGCATTTACGTTCTCCATGGAATATTTTAAAAACGAAAGCGATGGGCTTTTGGTTTCCGTTCCCCTGCCACCTTCGTTGGGTGCCACAGATTCAAACCAGACACGAAACGTAGGGGGCACCGAAACATCGGGACTTGAATTTGAAATAGGCTATACCGATTTTGAGGGCGATTTTACCTGGGGAGCAAATTTCAACCTGTTTGCTAATTTGAAATCCGAAGTTACTTCTTTAGGCAGTGTCGAAGCCATATTTAACGGAAGTTACTTTCAGCAAAACCATAATCGGTTGGTGGTCGGGGAGCCCTTGTTCCATTTCTTTGGGCTTGAGTTCGATGGCATTTTCCAAAATCAGGCCGAGGTCGAGGCCCATGCCACCCAAAACCAGGCCGAACCTGGTAATGCAAGATTTGTAGATATCAATGGTGATGGAGAGGTGAACGCTGATGACAGGGTTATTATCGGTGATCCTACACCGGATATAACGCTAGGACTGGATCTTAATTTTAAGTATAAGAACATCGATTTCTCCGTATTTTTGAATGGGGTATACGGCAACGAAATCTATAACGGAAATCGATACAATTTAGAGCAACAGGCCCGACTGTTCAACATGAGCACCGTGGTACTTGACCGTTGGTCGCCTACCAACCCCTCAAGTACGATACCGAAGGCGACACCTGGCTTTACGGGTAATGAAGTCGTATCGGATCGATTTATCGAAGACGGCTCGTACACCAGAATTCGCAGTGCTTCTTTAGGGTATACCATTCCAGGGAGGTCATTGGAAGGCCTGGGCAACGGATTTATCAGTAAAGCAAGAGTGTACATAAGCGCCCAGAATCTGGCTACATTTACTAAGTATTCAGGATATGATCCAGAAATTGTGCCCTTGCTAAATAATGGCACCACCAGCGCAATCGGTCTGGACCAAGGTAGATATCCTCAGCCGAGAACAATTTTGGCCGGATTACAAGTTCAATTTTAAAAATTATAGCGATGAAAATAAAGAAAATTATACTAACGACTACTGCAATACTTGCGGGTATTATCAGTTGTAAGGAAGAAGAACTGGATCTGCAAGATCCCAATGTTATTGTGCCGGATACGTTTTTTCAGAACGCCGGCGAACTTCAGTCGGCCGTCAACGGCGCGTATTCGTTCTTGCAATCACAGGGAATGTACGGTAGGATTGCATTTTTCCTGTTCGATAACCTATCCCAGGAAAATTTGGGTACCGATGCGCTGCAAGGGGGCCTCAAGGCATTTATGGATTATAGCTATGATCCCTCCCTTGGCGAGCTGTTTACCTATTGGCAAGCGGCTTACAGGGGTATCTCAAGCGCAAACTTTGTTATCGAATCGGAGGAACAGGGTCTCCTAAATGAGAGTATCCCGCCAGCGGAAGTCAACCAAAGATTGGGCGAAGTACGGTTCTTGAGAGCCTTTTATTATTTTAATCTGACCAACCTTTGGGGAGGGGTACCCTTAACCACCGAGACCAACCCTGAGGGTGGAGGAATTCCCAAGGCCACACAGGCCGATGTTTATGCCTTGATAATGGAAGATCTGGATTTTGCCGTGGCCAATCTACCTGAAAAGGGTAATACTCCGAATGGCAGGGCCACGAGAGCTGCGGCCTTGGCCCTTAAAGGTAAGGTACATTTGTTCTTGGAACAATGGGCGGAGGCCAAGACTGCATTCGAGTCCATAACCGGTTATACCATAGAAGGGGTCGCCCTCCGCGATAATGGTAATGAAGCGGGTGAGTTTAACCCTGAATCCATATTCGAGGTAAATTACGACAAGCAAATTGGCGGCGATCAATGGGATGCTACCGGCAATGGGGTCCGAGAGACTACTTTTAGGGGGATAGAATATGCCCCGACCAATTTTGCGAATATTATCGTGAGGCCTTCTTTCGCCGCAGAGTTTGAAGAGGACGACCCTCGAATAGAAGCTTATTTCTATCGCAACGGCGATTCGTACAACAACGGGGAGAATACTTTTGATGGTCTGGCCAACACTGTATGGCGGAAGTACCAAAATTTGGACGTACAACCGCAGGACGGCTTTGATCTCAGCGGTATAAATTTTAGGGTAATCCGATATGCCGATGTACTGTTGATGCTGGCAGAGGCCGAAAATGAACTGGGCAACCAGGCCGTGGCAATTGAACTTTTGAACCGGGTCAGGGACCGGGCTGAAATGCCCAATTACGGAACCGAGGAAATGCAACGTCGCGGTTATCCCGTAGGTTCGCAAGCCGAGGTATTCGAAGCCATTGTTCACGAAAGGGCCGTAGAATTGGCAGGGGAGCAGATTCGCTATATGGATTTGAAACGTTGGGGTAGGCTCGCGGATGTAATTATTGGTTTTCAAGCAGGGAAACATGAATTTATGCCCATTCCACAAGCAGAGATCGATGCCAACCCCGATATGACCAATGCGGATCAGAACCCCGGGTACTAAAAATAATTTAAGAATTTTTTTGAGTTAGTTCGTAGTAGGTAAGGGCAATCGAAAGGTTGCCCTTCTTTATTTTACCGACCATTTGTACCAGCAGTGGAAAAGACCCGCAACGAAGCGTCATTCTGGGTAGCGACAACAAATTCCTTTCCCGATCGATCCACAATTTTCAGGAGATGGTTGGACTGCCCCGGAACATAAAATCCGGATTCTTTACTGACGACCGCTTCAAAAGCGCCGTTATTAATCTCCAACAACATACCCGTAAAGGCATCGGACTTTCCATAAATTGCCTCAGAAGTAAAATCGTTACCGACCAGCAGAAGTTCCTCTTTGCCGTCTTTATCAAAGTCGTCGACCAATATATCGTTGACGGGGGCAACTTGGCAGGGTCTTGGAAGCTCAATCAAGCGAAATCGGCCGTTCCCTAGATTTTCGGCGTAACTGCTGGCGAAAGTTTTTGCTCTAAGTGTTTCTGTCTCGAGATTTTTGATGTTTAGAAGCTGTTCGAAATCGACTTTGGTAAAATCGTCATAGCGTAAATAAAATTTTTTCAGTGAAGGCAACTGATTGACAACATCGTCTCTGGAATGTAACGGAACCAGTTTTCTATCTTCACCGGAACTCATGTATTTGCCCACAACCGGGTCTGTACTACCGTTACCGTCATAATCATTTTTGTACAAATAAACGGGTTCCGAAACACTTGGGCGCAAAACACTATTGAGACCTTGGTTACCAAAAACAAAGTCAAGGTCACCATCGTTGTCCAGATCGATTTTGGCAACACAGTTCCACCATCCAGTAGTCGAAATAGAGGCATCATCTTTATCGATGAATTCCGTAGTCATTGGCGAAAACTGACTTTTTTCGTTCTTAAAAATCGAAATGGGCATCCATTCACCCACTACCATCAAATCAAGCAGACCATCTTGGTCGATATCTTCCCAAAGGGCATCGGTGACCATACCGATTTCAGTTACCCCACTGTTTTTCATTTCCTGCAAACGTCCGTCTTCGTTGATCAAGATTCTATTTTGTGGTAGCTCCGGATAGCGTCCCGGAAGTATCCTAGCCCCAATAAAAAAGTCGATATCGCCATCATTATCGATATCGGCAGCGCGAACGATCTGAGTACTATTGGAAGTCTCGGGCACTATTTCTTCATTGCGTTCAAAAAAGCCTGTACCGTCGTTTAGGTAAACACGATCGTTGTAATATTCCGAGGCCTGAAAGAACTCTGAACTACCGCTGGTAACGTAAAGATCAACATCTTTATCCCCATCGATGTCCACGAATATCGCATCGGTGTCCTCATATTCCGCGTCAAGCTGTTGTCTGGCCCGATAGGCCCCGTCTACATCCTGAAACCAAATTTCGCCCGGTTGGTTCTTGCTTCCTCCGATGAATAGTTCTTCGCCCGCCTTTCCATCGATATTCGCCGCGGCCATACATGGTCCGGATTGTGAATATTGACGCATCAGTAGCGGTTGCAGGGCAAATTCATTGAAGGTGCTCTCTTCATGTACATAGTCGATCAGGCCCATCTTATCGCTGAACAGTCTTTCTTTTCCAACTCTTGAAGGGTCTTTGAAGACACTGTCTGCCTTAACGATGTCTACCTCGAGGACCTGATCGATCGCTACGTCATGAAATTTGTTTATTTTTCCATCAGGCCAACGTACCTCAAGGGAATCGATCAATCCCGCCGATACCCCGAAATGGGCAATCGGCTCTACCGATGATAGATAGCCACGAACCACCGATTGAAAATGAAGTTGTAATCGGCCATCTTGCCAAACACTTATTTTCGACCCGATACCCTTAGGATTTTTATGGGTTCCTTTAAGTTTTATGCGAAGAAAATGTTTCTCCGGGGTATCAGCAGTTGTATTTTCGAGTAGTGTGGCCGTGTCATTGATGTTGTTCATAACCAGGTCAAGGTCACCATCTTGGTTAAAATCGGCATGAGCCACCCCGTTGGAATAGGTAGGTTCGCGCTCTGTCCATTGCCCCGAAACATCCTCAAATTGCAGCTCGCCCTTGTTCTCATATATATAGTTAGGGAGGAAGATACTATCGAGTTTGCCGGCAAAATCCTTTTGCTTCTTCATTCTATCCTCGGTACTACCGAACATGTTATTACCGCTAGCATAGTTGATGTAATCGAGGTCCGCTACATCCTTTACGTAGCCGTTAGAGATATAGATGTCTCTATCGCCGTCATTGTCAAGGTCGAGCAATAAGGGTGCCCAACTCCAATCGGTACTCGCTATTCCTGCCATAAAACCGACCTCACCGGTCTTCAACGGCCTACCGTTGATGGCACCGTTATTCATCTGTAGGGTGTTTCGAACGTATTGGGATCCATAGTCATTATTCAGCGCCAACAAGTATTTTTCATAGTTCATGCCGCCCACCATTTTCTTTTGGCGTTCGTATTGTTCCGGCAGCATATCTACCACCAAAATATCGGCTAGACCATCGTTGTTCGCATCGGCAAAATCCATTCCCATGGCATTGTGCGAGGCATGCCCCAAATACATTTTGCTGCTTTCCTCGAACCAAGGGGAAATACTATCGGCATGTCTTTTTTGCACATACAGCAAATCTTCGGTGATAAAATCGTTCGCTACATAGATATCGGTCAGCCCATCATTATTGATATCGTTGATGCCGACCCCTAGCCCAAAACCGCCGTGGACGATTCCCGCGCTCTCCGAGATATCGGTAAAATAAGGATGACCTAGTCCGGCAACCGAATCGTTTCGCAAAAGAAAATCCTTAAGGTGGGGTTCCATATAGCGTTTCGGCAATGGGCTGTTCTTTGAAAAACCACGATTGCCGTTGTGGAGTATAAAGACATCGAGATCACCGTCGCCATCGTAGTCGAAGAACACCGATTGTTGGGAATAGTTGCCGTCATCAAGACCATAGGCTTTTGCCTGTTCCCTGAATTTAGGTACGCCATTGTCATCGAGACCTTGATTGACGAAAAGCAGATTGGGGCAGTCGCCCCTACAATCCGGGCCCGCGACGTTCAGGTAGATGTCGTCAAACCCATCTGCGTTAATATCGACTATACTTACGCCGGTCGCCCAACTATGGGTCGTGAAACCGGAAACCTCGGTAATGTCATCGAATTGCAGGTCACCTTTATTGAGGTAAAGGGCGCTAGGGACTTGATTCCCCGAAAAAACGACATCGGGTAGACCATTATTGTCGAAATCGCCGATACCTACCCCGCCACCATTGTAGCAATATTGAAAATCGATAACGTTTATCGAATCGTTCTCGACAATGGTGTTGGCGAAACCGATTCCCGACTTGGAAACATCGACCTGTACGAATCGATATCTTTTTTCGGGACCTGTACACCCTACAAAAAAAATGATCTGGAAGATGGGCAATATTGACTTTAAAGACATTTTTCGATGTTCAAAACGGACTTGCAAGATACTATTTTTGGAAATCATACCCTTATTTCCATTGGTCAAATATGGTATAGAAACACACGCTTTCCCCAACCCAAAAAAGTAAATAATCCTCGGGGCAAGCCCACCAGGCATATAGAGGAATATATCTTTTTGATTGATGGAAACCATCCGTTTTCAAACTTTCCTCTAAAATACTAGGCAAGCCTAGGAGAATTAAAAAATAGGGTTGAAAATTAAAGTTAGTTCTTTGAAATTCTATTTCCCCATTTTCGGATATATACCGATCAAATGGGTCCGTACCTCCACTGCTGTCTTAACGCTGTCCCCTTCCTCTTGTACGAACATAGAAATTGAAGGCTTTGGCGGCATGTGGCAGGAAATACAGTTGTTTCCGAATTGTGCCATGACCTTCACATCCTCTTTACAGACCCTTGTATTTTTTTGATGGCATTCGATACACTTTGAATTAAAATAATCGGTGTTTCCCCTTTGATTTTTATGAGGATTATGGCAGGTGGTACAATCCATGGTCGGGGTTTCCTTAAAACATGGGCTGGCCTGTAAAAGCGCATATTGGTTGCCGTGCACATCGACTTCTTCCATCGGGGTCGATGTATCCGGCAGCGAATGATCCAATAGTTTATCCCCCGTTACGAAAAGAAAGGCGGGTTTGCTATTCGATCGAACCCCCGAATGGCACAGGGCGCAGGCATCCAAACGCTGTTGGCGCGAAAGGCTGTCGTGTTCGATCATAAATTGGGATGCTGTCCATTTCGGATTGTTCTTGTGGAAGTCCACATGCTCGCTGGAAGGCCCGTGGCAACGCTCGCAATCGATGCCATATACGATTTTTGTCCTGTCGTAGGCATTGCCCATTCCGTAGAGGGAGGTGCTTTTGGCGAAAGTGGTATGACATTCAAGGCATTTGGAATTTACTGGACGTAGGCCCGAATTGGGTTTAAAATCCATTCCGGGACTGATTGCCCAATGGTCCGATGGAGCTAGATAGGATATCGGTAATTGGTACAATTCATCCCTGTTCCACGTCAGATATGATTGTCCTTTGGTTCCCGAACCTATGACCACGTCCATTTTGGCCGCAAACACCGGTTTTTGCCCATTTTTCCGAAAAGCCTCTTGAAATATAGCTGTATCACGACTAACCATTTTGAATTCGACACTGTCATTTAAAAGATATAGGTTCCTTCCCTCTTTAAAACTCCCCTTTACCGAATTGGAATCCGCCAAGGCCGAACTGGAGTAGTGGGCCGTTTTTACGTGCAAGGAAAAAATATCCGCATGACACTCCATACAGCTATTCGAACCGACATACTGTTGCCCGTTGCTATGGGTAGCCAAAGGAATCTTCTCGTACCGATCTGAGCCGATCGTTGGATGTTTTAAAAAATAGACCGCCACCCCGATAGCCAAAAGCACCACTATCAAAAGGATATTCTTTAGAGAGAAGACGCCAACCGTAGTTCCGTTTTTTTTCATCTTGGCCGATCAATTGGATACTCTTGAAAGATACCCATTTTATTTTTTCGCTATATTTAACCTCAATATGGCGGCAGGATTATTTATTTGGGGATTTATTCAAAGTTTTTTAGTGGGTATCATCATCCCATTGGTGAAAAAAGCTAGGAACAACAATGTACTATCCTTGATTTTTATTGTCACCGCACTTAACATATTTATCCAATATCTCCTTCGCTATCAAGATGTAAAGTTCAGCGCGCCAGAGCTTATGGTCGTTCCGGACATGCTCGATATGTTTTTGCCCACCTTGGTGCTGATATATATCGGCAATATGATGGGGAAACCCTATGACCAGAAAAGGCTCCGCTATTTTGTAGTGCCGACCCTATGGTCGGTCGTTTTATTGGGATATCTTGTTTTGTACGACAAATTCACCTTCGAATCCTACATAGGCGGTACTTCCCATACCATAAGTCTAGCCGTTATACTTGCTTGGAAGGTGTTACTGTTTATCAAGGGCTGCCGGCTCTTCCGTTTCGAAGACCTATCCCTAAAACAAAAACAGCAATCCATTCTCCTGTGGCCGCGATTGTTACTTATATTTTTGGGATTGCTGACCTTTACCGCCCTGAGCAACTTTCTGTATTTTCTTATCGTCGGAACCAACTATGCCGACGATGCGGTAGTTGCCGGTATCTTACAGGCCATAGAATACAAATATATACTGTTGACCTGCTCCATTATCTTTATTACCCTGTTCTTTGCGTTCAAATATCCAAAAATTTTATCGGGATTACCGGTGGTTAAGTCAACGGAAGTAGATAGTTTCCCCGAGGCCGCTACCTACGAGAAGGAACTTATGCAGTTGATCGATTTAAAAAAGATTTATTTGGATACCCAGCTGAACGAAAGAAAGCTGGCAGAGGCGATGGGGATACATTCCTACCTACTTTCACGTCTGCTGAACGAGCATTTGGGGAAATCGTTCAGCGCATTCATCAATGAGAAACGCGTGCAAGAGGCGCAACGTATTTTAGCGGCAAAAGAGAACCATGACCTTACCATTTATGCCGTTGCCTTGGACAGTGGATTTCAATCGGAATCGGTTTTTTATGTCAATTTTAAAAAGATTACGGGCTACACACCCGCCCAATACAAAAAAACGATGCGGGCCAAAAAAAAGAATACTTCGGTCAAAACAATTTCCTAGCATAAGGTCGACATGAGGAGACATTACCGAGCCATGTTTTTCTTAAAATAGCTGCTCAGCAGTTCCCACCGAGGGGCATTCGCAATACGTATACTATCATTACGATCGGTGATTGACATTTCAGGATCCCAGACCTGATTCTCGCGGAACGCATGATAGGTCCAAGACCAATCGTTTGTTTCGGCAATATCTATAACGTCGGTCAAATACCGGATACCATCATCGCCCGTCCATCTGGGACTACTGAACTCTCCGACCAAGATGGGTATTTCAGGATGTTCGTTGGAAAAAGCAATGAGCTCCGACTGCTCCTTCTCCAATTGTTCCCGGTTCCAAACCGTACCCTCAATGGTACTTGGATAAGACACATAGTCGCCTTCTTCCCATATGTTCTGGTGGGTAAAGGGCATTGGCATATAGGTATGGGTCTCCAAAACGATATTGTCATCTTTGGGAAGCACAAATTTCTCAATGCCTTTGTGATAGCCGTACATCACGTCGTTTATACTATCATATACCCTAGGCAAAGCATACACAATGGTATGCACCGAATCGATTTTACGAATGGCCGTGGTCAACTTGTTATACAATAAATTAAGGTCTTCGGGAGTACCTTCGACCATATCAACATCGACCTGTGGTTCGTTCAATAGGTCGTAACCTGCTAAAACACTTCCTCTTTTTGCCCCTTGTTCGGCCAATCGTTCCCAAAACCGGATGATCAGATCATGCCATTTGAAATCATGGAAAAACGGGTCGTTGCCCAGCATCGTCCACTCATGTTCGGTACCGGGATAGCGGTGCGGGTCTATGAGTACGTCAACGCCATATTTTTCGCCCCAATCCAGCACCGAATCGAATTTTTGAAAGGCCATCTGATTGTAGGCATAGGGAGCTTCAAGCTCCATGAAGGTACATATCGGCATGGAAAGCCGCATCAGGTTGGCGCCCGATTCGACTAACACCTTGATATCCGCTTCCTGAATGGTACAATCAACGTTAACGCCCCGATATTTTTTCCATGTGTACTTCGTTATTACCGTTTCTACGGTCTCCTCGGAATTTTTATCCTTCGTCTTACATCCCTGAAAACATAGGGCGTAAAGTACAATACCAAAAAAAAGATACTTTAATTTCATGATAGCAATTTTTAGGAAGTCCTCTATAAAGGCCTTTTAGTTTTGAATATCCAAAACGGGGCCGTGGCGAACCAGCAAATAGTACCGATCAGCATCAGCAATTTATAGGTGTCATCGTCTATGGTTCCTTTGAGGACAATAAAGGCCGGAAACAAGGTCAATGCCAAACCGATGAACGAAATGATTTTTAATGCAGGTCTCATACCGATATAGGTTTTGATTTTTTGAAAATATAGTTTTGTTGGATATAGGCCGTCGCAAGGTAGACTACTGCGGCTATCAACCAGCTGGGCAATGCCACAAAAAAGTAAAAGTCGGCCTCGAAGTAAACGTATAATCCATAGCCTGCAACCATTGCCGTAAGCCAGCTAAAGGCTACGGAGAAATTGAACTTCAATCGAACGGCTTCCGCCAAATTGGAAACCAGACCTATTTTTGGAAATAGAAAAATATCGATCAATACTACAGCGCCCACAGGAGCGGCTACCAAAGCGTATAGACCCAGATATTGATCCAGTTTACTAACAATGGCAGGAAAACATGCCATAATCGTGGCAACAACCCCTATGGCCACCGTTATTTTCCAGCGTTTCATAGTAGGAAACAAACCTTGCACTGCCAGACCGGCCCGGTAAATGGTCGGGTTCGCCGTGGTCCAGCCCGCCGCGATTACGCATATCAGACCTGCAATACCCGCTCCCATAAAAGCGATGGACCCCGGTGATGGATTGAGATCTCCTTGGCCCAAAGCCAGCGCACAGAGAATTCCCGATGCGATCCAAGCCATATAATGCCCGATAAACATCCCAAAGCCCGAGGCCAGGCCGTAGCTCGGTTTTTTGGCATAACGATAGATTGACATATCGGAAAGCCCGATGTGCATGGCATTGTTGCAGAGCCACGCGAAGATGAGTACATGCCAAAACGTATACTTACTTTGGCCTTCCAAGGGTACTCCCGTCCATATTTTTTCATTGGCGACCTCCCAAAAATTATGGAAGCCAGTAACCCCTAGCTGAGGGAGAACGGCCAGGCCGGCCGCGAGAAAAATCAGGGGCATCCAAGGAGCGAATAGGGAAGAAAATTTCGCCACAACGTCAAAGCCGAAGGTTGCCACTACGGCTATCACGGAGCCCACGGCCGCAATAATAAGAACCCATGAAAGGCTTTCGGGATAGAGACTGGTTAGACCCGGGCCTTCAATATTTAAAAGAATACCTACCGCGGAAGCGGAAACACCTATCATGGCAGCGGCCATTACCGCATACAGTAACCCATTTACAAAATTGTATATGGAGACCAAGTTGAAGCCGCAGATTTTTTCCAGCTGATAAAAAATCGTTAATCGGGTTTTCACCGCTGCCGGTGCACAGACCAAAGTCCAACTGAGGGTCGCCAAAGTGTTACCAAGCAGCAAGCCCAAAAAAAGATGGCTAGCGGAAACGCCATGCAGTACGAACAAGGGGCCTATTACAAACTCAGTACCGGCAATATGCTCGCCTGCGACTAGCCCCACGAAACTTTTGAAATCCTTTACCTTCGATTCCGGCACCGGTTCGCGCTCGTATTCGTTGACATCTTGAATCTCATCGATCTTCAGCCACTTTTTAAGTATCATAGTTTGGTTTCACCTAAGGGAGCTAGTTACTTTTAAGCAACTCGTCTGGTTTTTTTGGAATTTTTTCACTTCCTAAATCAATGCCCAAAGAATAATCGGCCACAGTTTTTGTCTATCTAAAAATTTTAGTGCACTTGGTCCATACTCCTTACTTTCAAATGTAGAGGTTACCCACCAAAACACCCAACTTTTTGGCGCTGTAACCGTCTCAATTTTCTATGGATTATGGAAATAGGATATAAATCATAGCGAGATATACTGGACTGTTCTACTTTTTCATACTTTGCAAGTACAAATTTGCATCCCTTGAGATGTGCTAAAATATATGGACATGATACTTTTACGTAAGAAATGGATGCTACTTTTCGTTCTAACATTCGCAACGACCGTACACAGCCAAGATACTTCCGGAGTAAATGACGGTTGGATTCCGCTCTTTAATGGAAATGATTTAAGTGGATGGCAAGTAGGTGATAACGCCGGAACTTTCTCGGTAGAAAACGGAAGCATTAAAGTCGCGGGCAAAGTGGCGCACCTTTTTTATACCGGTGATGTGGAGGACCATAATTTTCAAGATTTTGAATTCAAGGCATCGGTCATGACTGAACCCGGGGCCAATTCGGGCATTTATATCCACACTCAATATCAGGAGGGCGGATGGCCCAAGCACGGATATGAGGTTCAGGTCAACAATTCGCAAGAGGATTGGAAACGGACGGGAAGCCTTTACGGCATCGTCGACATTTTAGAAAATTATGCCACGGACAATGAGTGGTATACCGAATACATCAAGGTCGAGGGCAAGCGCATCATCGTAAAAGTGAACGATATCGTGGTTGTGGACTATACCGAACCCGAACATCCAAAAAGAGAGGGTAATGGCGTCTACAGGGTATTAAAAGGCGGTACGTTTGCCCTGCAAGGCCACGATCCGGGCAGCGTTGTTTATTATAAAGATATTATGGTCAAACCATTGCCTTGACTAAGATAGCTAGATGCTAGATGCTAGATGCTGGAAAAAAAGGCATTTTGTACGCCCGCGCCAAGGCTCAGACCAATTTTCCTACATTTTTTTATACTTCTCGGCCATTTCATTAATCTGGTCGTCTGTCAAATCTTCGCTAGCAACTACCAATCGGTACCTAAAGGTGACCGATTCTCCTTTTTGTAGACTGAAGTTCAGTTCTTCCTTGCCTTCTGACAATGCTTTTTGACCTAGGGTGTTGGCCGCAAAAAGGCCGTAGTCCCTAGCATGCCAATAGGTAGGGTAGCCCACGTTGGCAGGATTATCGATAATCACTAGGGATACCGGTTCCCCGTTTATTTCACTGGATAGTTTCATCCATTTGGCCCGGGTACCCCAAACTTCCCCGCCTTCGATACCTTCCGAGCTGCGATAATTACCTTTAACGTCAGTATTATCCATTTTTTCGACTTTGGTCACCACTCCGTGGGAATCCATCAGTTCACTGGGCTTCTCTGAGGGAAGCTCGAGTTCACGGGCCACGCGAATGGCAAACATTCCCTCTTTGTTATCGGTGAACTTCACCTCATCGATTTTAGCCGTCAAGGTTGTGGTCCTATCGATAATACGGATGTCATCGCCCATCGCCCTAAAGGCGAATTCCGTGTTCTCTTCAAGCAGTACCTCGTCATCGGGCGACTTCCAAACGGATGTGGTAATCAAGGTGGCCTTGCCTTTACCGCTTTTGGCCTTTTCGATGGACTGATGGTAAACCGTTCCGTATCGGTTCCTATCCTCCTCCGGAATCGCTTCGGAATTGTTCCAAAAATCGAGTCCGTTTACGTCTCCATAATTCAACCATATCCCGACATGGTGGGGATGGTCGGTACGGTCACCGGCCTTGTTGACCATAGGATAGCTGCGCGTTAACATGTTTCCATTAGGTGACATCACCGGCCACAGCACCGGTTTTTTGATATTATCGGGGTAAATGTACGAGGTGAACAATTTACCGGCGACCATGACATCTACCTTTTTATCAGACTCGTTCTTTTTAAGATCAATGGTCGGTTTTTTAGCGGATTGGCCATACAGTGCCGTGCCGCCGGTTACGACTGCAATCAAAATCAATACTATATATTTCATGTCAATAACTAGTTTTATACGTTTTCAGGAACTTCGAAACCGGAACGATAGTCGCGGGTCAAATATTTATCTGCTTCGGGGTCGTTTACAAACTTCTCGGCCTTGGGGTCGAACTCCAGTACCCGGCCGGTCCTGTAGGCGATGTTTCCTAAATGAGCTAGGCCCGAGGATAGGTGAGCGGTCTCGACGGGTCCGTTCAATATGCTTTTGTCGTGTTTGCGCACCGCTTCGATAAAGTTGGCAAAATGCCCGGTGGTGCCTCCTGCGCCGCGGTCCATACCCGAAGCCGCCTTTCCGCCGTCGTCGCCGGATTGTCCGGGGGTACGGTCCTGCCCCATATAGGTTTTGTATTTATCATAGCCGTCGACCACCAAAATGCCCTTCTCGCCGTAGAAGATGTTGCCGACCGTAACACCTTCCTCGGTATTGGTACACCAAGGGCGTACCTCGAACTGGATGACTTTGTTCTCCTCCGGATAATTGTAGGTAGAGGTAAGTACCTCGGGAGTTTCCTTCGCATCGTCCCAAAGGTACTTGCCACCCATTGAGGTAATTTGGGTGGGAAGCCCCACGTCGAGCCCCCACATACAGAGGTCCGTTTCATGGATTCCCTGATTGCCCACATCGCCGTTTCCGTAGGGCCAGTGCCAGTGCCAGTTGTAGTGCACCAAGTTCCTCGAGAAAGGCCGCTTTTCAGCGGGGCCCGTCCAAAGATCATAGTCGATACCCTCGGGAACGGGCGAAGTACCCGCATCACCAATGCTCTCCCTCCAACGGAACACCAGTCCGCGTGCCATATAGACGCGCCCGATATACCCGTCGCGCAGCAGCCCGATTGCCTCGTTAACGGCGGGGGAACTCCTAAGCTGTACCCCGTGCTGTACAATACGATCATACTTCTCCGCAGCCTCGATCATCTTCCGGCCCTCCCAAATATTGTGCGAACCGGGTTTCTCGACGTACACGTCCTTGCCGGCCTGGCAGGCCCATATGGTCGAGAGCGCGTGCCAGTGGTTCGGGGTGGCAATACTGACCACGTCGATATCTTTGTCGTCGTAGACCCGACGAAGGTCCTGTTCGAGCTTAACCTTTTTATCGTATTTTTCCTTGAAATTTGTTTGACCTTCTTTCAAAAGGTTCATATCGGGGTCGCAGAGGGTGGCGACATGAACGTTGTCTAGCTCCATCAGACTGGAGATGTGGTTTTTGCCCCGGCCATGGATGCCAAGCACGGCTGCGTTAATACGGTCGTTGGCACCGAAGACACTGGCCGAAATAATCGTTGGGGCGGCTATAATGCCCGAACTGGCCACCGCTGTTTTTTTGATAAAAGATCTTCTTGACGATTCCATATAAATTGGATTTTTGGTGAATTTTATGCTTGAAGGCCTTAAAATAGGTATAAAATTTCTTTATTCCACAATAAAGTAAAGAAGTTGTAATCTTAAAGCTAATTAGTCTCCATTCAAACGGATAAACCCGCCATCAATGGGAAAATCGGTTCCCGTAATGAAGGAGGCTTCATCGGAACAGAGATACAAGGCTAAATCGGCTACTTCTTGTGGCTTGCCCATTCGGCCTATGGGTTGGGTCTTTGAAAGTTCTTCCAGCTTTTCTTCGCGGTTGTCGGGATAATTATTCTGAAGATATCCATCTACAAAGGGTGTATGGATCCGTGCCGGCGAGATACTGTTACAACGAATATTATGGGCCAAATAATCCTTAGCCACCGAATACATCATACTTAGGGCGGCCCCTTTTGACATGGAATAGGCAAAGCGATCGTTAATACCGACCGATCCAGCTACGGATGCCATGTTCAAAATTACCCCACCCTTTTCTTTCATATAAGGAATCACGGCATGGATGCAGTTGTAGACCCCTTTGATATTAACGCCATAAATTTTGTCCATATCGGCCGGCTGGGTGTTTTCGGCATTCCCAATGTGCGCAATACCCGCATTATTGATCAGGATATCAATACGGTTTTTGCTGCCGATATCCTGTATAGTCCGTTTGACCTGTTCATGTGACGATACGTCACAGGCATGAACAAACGCCTTCCCTCCCCCGGATTCAATCTCTTGGGCGGTTTGCTGGGCCGAATCCGTTTTTAATTCCAAAATATGTATATGCCCACCTTGTGCGGCCAGCGTCTTTGAAATGGCCCTGCCGATACCGCTGCCGCCACCGGTTACAATCGCGATTTTTTCCTTTAAGTTGAATTTCATAGATAAAATGATTGTTGATTACTCACCCCTGGGAACATCGATTGCGTTCACTTTGAACTTCGCCAAGGGCTAAATTATTAATTATCGGTTATTGAATCCGTCTCTATAAAAAATGCTTGGGTCTGCTCATCAATACCATCGTTAATCAAAAGGTTCGGTTTTTCCTTTTTTAAATCTGCTACTGCATTTTTGGACACTTCTGTACTATAAATATACAGACTTTTAAGCTCGGGGAGTTTTTTGAAGGTGGATATACTTTTGTCCGTAATTTTGGTATCATATATTTTTAGTAGCACCAATTTTTTCAGGGATACCAATTTTTCGACCTCGGTATCGGTAACCGGGGTCTTGTCCAACTCCAGCTTTTCCAAATTGGCAAATGTAGCTATCACGTCGATTTCGGGCGTGCCTATCGGAAGCCTGCTTACATCGAATGAAACGATATTGTTGGCTATGCGTTTGAGGTCGGTAATGGTTTTTGGACGGTATTCGGGCGGAGGAAAGATAACGACGTTCAAAGCCTCGGTGTTGCTGGCGACCCTCGAAACGGTTAAATAATCGGAACCCAGATTCTGCAGCGTACTGTCCGCCACCTTGGGAATCTTGGCCCATTTTTCGAAAGGGTCGGGCGCCATCATTTCCTTTATTAAGCTTACCAAGGGTTCTGATTGCGGCAATTGGTTCAGTCGCACTGTATCGGAGGCCCCAAGGGCTATCCACTGTTCCAAAATCGCGATTTCGTTGTCTTGGAGCGGACTTTTACCTTCCGGAGGCATATGCTCCTCGTCTTCAAGAGGCAGGTGCAACCTTTTGATCATCTCACTGTCCTCCGGTTTTCCGGCCTTAAGGATAGGTCCGTTTTCTCCGCCTTGGAGAAGCTTATCAAAACTCGTCATCACCAATTCGCCCTTTTGTTTATTTGGATTGTGGCAGGATGCACATTTATCGTCCAAAATCCGGAATACTACATCCTTATACACTATCGGGTTGTCTGGAATTTTATCGTCCGGTTCTTCCGTCGGAAACGCTAAAAATTCCTCGCCGTGGGTAACCATCCCGCCGTAATGGCCCGTAAATCCTATTAATCCGATTAAAATGATTTGCAGCATTTTAGTGTACACCGCTTTATCAAGTCCTATACCATCAAGCCCGTACCAAAGAGCGGCAATTAGCGCCGTTGCACCGCCAAGCAGTTGATGCCAGAATAATAAATCTCCCTTGATAGGGACATCCATCCCCAGAAAAAATCCTAAAATAGCCGTTATCAAAGTGGATAATACGGCACTAACAAATAATAATTTTGGTATCGATTTGCCGGTCAAACCCAAAAAAATAGCAATCAATAGCAACACGATGGGAAAATGTAGTACTAGCGGATGCCATCGACCTAACCAAGAGATTACATTCGGAAGTTCGATATAGGATTCGAAAAGCAAGCAGAAAATCAGGAAAATGGACAGGCCCAGAACCGTATAGTCGATCCAGCGGCTGTTAATGGTTTTTGTCATTTGGTTGTACTTGGTACTGCGTATTTAGTAGAAAGTAACTAGAGTTCGTAAAAAATGTTCGTTAATCGGCTTACATCTGTCAATTAAACGTTCCTTAAATCCTAAAATTGAAACTTTTAATTTCATAACTGTGAACTCATAACTTGTTCAAGCTAATAAGTCTTTCACCACATTACCCGCCACATCGGTCAGCCGAAAACGCCGGCCCTGATATTTATAGGTCAGCTGCTCGTGGTCAAGGCCAAGGGCATACATCAAAGTAGCATGGAAATCGTTGATATGCACTGGGTTTTCCACCACATTGTATCCGAATTCATCGGTCTGGCCATAATTGAGCCCGGGTTTGATGCCGCCACCGGCCATCCAGATACTGAAAGCACGCGGGTGGTGGTCACGGCCGTAGTTTTTGGGGTCGAATTTGCCTTGACAGTAATTCGAACGGCCAAACTCACCGCCCCAAACGACCAAGGTATCGTCGAGCATACCGCGCTGTTTAAGATCCATGACCAATGCGGCTGAGGCCTGGTCGACATCCTTGGCCTGTCCGGCCATTTCGTCGGGAAGGTTGCCGTGCTGGTCCCACCCCTGATGGTACAATTGTATGAACCGAACCCCATTCTCGGCGAGCCTTCTCGCCTGTAGGGCATTGGCTGCATAAGTACCCGGCACTTGGCAGTCCTCGCCGTAAAGTTTGATGATGGACTCCGGTTCCTTGGAGATATCCATTACATCGGGAACGGACATCTGCATCCTGTAGGCCATTTCATATTGTGCGATACGCGATTCAATCTCGTCGTCGCCGGTTTCCACATGGTGCATTTTGTTGAGCGCCGAAACCTCGTCCAGTAGATGCCGCTTATCGGATCGCGAAAGTCCGTCGGGATCGTTGAGGTACAGCACCGGATCTTTGCCCGAACGCAGCAGCACGCCCTGGTGTTTGGAATCCAGAAAACCGCTGGACCATAATTTAGAGTACAGGCCTTGACTGTTGCCCTTGCCCCTCGACGTCAAGACGACGAAAGAGGGCAGGTTCTTATTTTCACTGCCCAGCCCATAGCTCATCCAAGAGCCCATACTCGGGCGACCGGAAATCTGGCTTCCGGTTTGGAAAAAGGTAATGGCCGGGTCATGGTTGATGGCCTCGGTGTGCATACTGCGTACGACCGTTATATCGTCGGCAATTTTAGCAATATGCGGAAAGTAGTCGCTGATATAGGTGCCGCTCTTCCCATGCTGTTTAAAATCGACGGCCGGCGGCATTAAGGGGAATTTATCCTGGTTTGCGGTCATCCCGGTCAGGCGTTGCCCGTTGCGGATCGATGCCGGCAAGTCTTCGCCCATCCGCTTGCGGAGGGTCGGCTTGTAATCGAAGGTCTCGAACTGCGAGGGCGCCCCTGCCTGAAACAAATAGATGATCCGCTTGGCCTTAGGGGCAAAATGGGGTATTCCCAGAGGTTGCGCGGCCGTTTCAGCGACACCCGCTCCCTTAAACAGGTCGGGGATCAACAACGAGCCAAGGGCCAACGAACCGATACCCACGCTCAATTGCGAGAAGAAATGGCGGCGGTTGACCTTAAGCGGGTTTTCGTCTTTCTTGCTGTTTTCGTCTTCCTTTATATCTTTTTCCATGGCTTATTCCTTGGTTATCGTTTCGTCGAGATTATAGATAATCTGTGCCGTCAGCATCAGAGCGGCAGTCTTTGCGGGGTCGGTGTCACGCTGTCGGTACTCACCCACCGCGACCAGTTTATCGGCGTCGGAGCCGTCCTTTTTATAAAGCTCCAAAGCACTGTGATAGTAGGTGTTCAGTGTCAATAATTCTTTTTCTTTGGGGTCACGGATTAGAATACGCTGGAATACATCCTTTACCAGATCGGGACTATCGGGCGCGGCCTCCAACATCTCCTGTGCCATGACCCGGGCGGCTTCCAGTATCTGAACGTCGTTTTGCAGCACCAGGGCCTGCAGGGGCGTATTCGTCTTTTGGCGACGTACCTCGGAGAAGTCCCGCGTCGGCGCATCGAAAATGGTCATGTTGGGGGGCGGCAGCGTACGTTTCCAAAACGTATACAACGACCGCCGGTAGAGGTCTTCCCCGGTATCGGCCACATATTGGGTCAGGATGCCGCGTTCGGCACCTGCATTGGTCTCCTCCCATAAACCGGCCGGCTGATAGGGCTTTACGCTGGGACCGCCGATTTCGGTATTCAACAGACCGCTGGTGGTAAGGATGTAGTCGCGGATCATCTCGCCGCTCATCCTAAAACGCGGTGCCCTTGCCAACAACCTGTTTTCCGGATCGGCTTTTTCGAGCTCGGGCCGCATTTGGGATTGCTGCTGATAGGTGGCGGAGAGCATGATTTTTTTGAGGAGGTATTTAGTGTCCCAACCGTTCTCCATGAAGTCCACAGCCAACCAATCGAGGAGTTCGGGATGGGACGGTAGACTTCCCTGCACCCCAAAATCCTCGGAGGTCTCGACAATGCCCCTGCCGAACAGCATGGCCCAAATCCGGTTTACATAGACCCTTGCAGTCAGGGGGTTTTCGGTATCGGTCAGCCATTGGGCAAGCCCCAAGCGGTTTTTTGGGAGGGTTTCGGAAAAGGCAAAAATAGCGGGCGGGGTACCTGGATGTACGGAATCCGTCGGTTGATCGTATTCGCCACGGTTCAGTATACGGGTGGTCCTTGGCGCCGAATCGTTCATTACCATGACCTTGATGTCCTTTCCCTCTTCAAGGTTCACGAACGACAGTACGCCCTCCGTTTCCTTTTCGGAGATGGTCATATAGGGCGGATCGGCGAAGAATTTTTTATTTTTTGCCTGAACGGCATCCATCTGAAGACCTTTCTCGTCAACTTGGTCAAAGAAAGAAAACATTTCAAAATAGTTCTTTTGTGTTATCGCGTCGTACTTATGATCATGGCAGCGGGCACATTCCAAGGTAATCCCCAAAATACCTTTTCCCAAGGTATTTGTGCGATCCAGAACGTAGTTGGTACGATATTCTTCCTGTATCACGCCTCCTTCTTGAGTGATGGGATGGTTTCTGTTAAAACCGGTAGCCAAAATCTGTTCTTTGTTTGCATCGGGCAACAAATCTCCCGCCAATTGCCAGGTCAGGAACTTATCGTAGGGCAGATTTTCGTTAAAGGCATGAATCACCCAATCGCGCCAAGGCCACATGGTACGGTAACTATCGTCTTGATACCCGTGGGAATCCGCATAACGCGCCACATCGAGCCAAGATTGTGTCATACGCTCCCCATAGGAAGGCGATGCCAGAAACCCATCGATTATTTTGGAAATATTCGCTTCCGAGCCGTGGTCCAAAAGCACGGTTACCTGTTCAGGGGTGGGCGGTAGACCGGTAAGATCGAGACTTATTCTGCGGATCAAGGTTTCCTCGGAGGCTTTTTCGGAAGGATGTATCCCGTTTTCCTCCAACTTCGACAAGATAAAACCGTCTATTTCGTTCTCGCCCCAATCTTTATACTTCGGGTCGGATGCTGCACCCTTGGGAATTTCGGCCTTTTCCGGGGTGAGGAATGCCCAGTGTTTCTCGAACTGTGCCCCTTGTTCGATCCACTTCTTGATCAACTTCTTCTCGTAAGGATTCAGGGCCAGTTTGGAATCGGGCGGCGGCATCAGCTCGTTTTCGTCTTCCGATATGATATGTTGATAGACTTTACTTTCCCGAAGGTTTTTTGGTACAATAGGAAATTTACCGGGACTTTCGGGAAGTTCTTCAAAGGCCGTTGTCGCGAGATCTAGCCGAAGGCCCGCTTTGCGCTTGTTCGCGTCCGGGCCGTGACAAGTGTAGCAATTATCCGAAAGTATGGGCTTGATATGGAAATTGTAGTTGACCGTTTCCGGAAGTTTCAGCTTCGAGTACCCATCATCCTTAAAATCAAATCCCCCCTTTTGATAGGTAAAAAGCAAACCTATCAAAACAGTAAGCACAACGATTATAGCAATTTTATATTTCATCAATCCTTTTTATAGCAATTCGTCATCTAGAGACTGCTAAAGTTAAGGATTTTTAGGTAGAATACGCCAATACTATTTTTGCAATTAGCTGGCCATTTTTATCCCAAGCCATCATAAAACAAATGGTTGTCCGATACAAGGTCTAAGTTTTGACTTAGCTCGCGTAGACGTTCACCGCCAACCAAGCCATAAGTCCACCACCAATTTCCAAAGCGGATTCATCTATATTAAAGGTCGGGGTATGCAGACCCGAAGTAATCCCTTTTTCGATATTTCCGACGCCCAACATATAGAAGCTGGCCGAATTTTTCCGGGCGTAGTAGGCAAAATCCTCGGCAGCCATCCAAGGGTCTAGATCGATAACATTTCCTTCACCCAAATAACTTATGGCGTTCATTCTCAATGTTTCGGTCAATAGGGAGTCGTTGACCAAATGCGGATAACCGTGATTGATTTTCAGTTCACAGGTACCGCCCATGCCTTCTGCCATTGCCGTTACGAGTTTCTCCAAATTCCGCAAAGCCTCTTTTCGCCACGTTTCGTCCAGCGTCCGAAAGGTGCCCTCAATGTGAACTTCATTGGGAATCACGTTGATTGCCCCTGCGGCAACTACTTTCCCGAAGGAAAGAACCGAAGGCGTTTTGGGTGATGCCCTGCGGCTGACCAATTGCTGGGCAGCTACAATAATATGCGAAGCGATCAGAACGGGATCGATCGTATTTTCCGGCATCGCGGCATGGCCTCCCTTGCCCTTTACGGTCAGGAAAAGTTCATCCATACTCGCCATGAATTTACCGGAACGAAAGCCGACTTTGCCTACGGGAATATCAGGTCGCACATGCTGACCTATATGTGGTAAGCTTCCCAAAGCTTGATAGGCTTTTTCTTTCATGACCAAACTGGCACCTCCGGGCATGACCTCTTCACCCGGCTGGAAGAGCAAAATGATATCGTTCTTTAAATCGTCTTTAAGTTCAAATAAAATCTTGGTGCAAAGCAGAAGGGATGCTATATGCGCATCATGGCCACAGGCATGCATGACCCCATCATTTTTTGATGTATAGGATAGGTTATTTTTTTCGTGGATTGGAAGTGCGTCGATATCGGTCCGTAACAACACCGGACTTTCGCTTTTCTTTCCTTGAATGGTAGCTAAGAGTCCTGTTCCGGCCACGGAGACCGTATCGGTAATGCCAATGGCCTGCAGCTGTTCTTTGATAAAAGTACAGGTATCCTGCTCTTGAAAGGAAAGTTCAGGATTTTGATGGAGATATCGCCGCACCGCAACAAAATCGGAAGCATACTTTTTGGCCAGCTGTGCTATTTTTTTCTTCATATCCGTATTAGCTACCCAAAAATGAATTGGAATTCGACCCCTACATTCAGGACTTTGTAAAAACCAGATCGAACTTTACCGTAACATCCTCACCAACAACGATACTACCGAACATAGCTGTCGGCGGCTCGATATTGTAATCTTTCAGGGCTATCTTTCTTTCTCCGGTAATATGCAATTCCCCATCTTTTTGTGTGATCGAAGCCGGTACGCTGACTTCATTTTCAACACCGGCAATATTTAATTTGCCTTTTAATTCCCGATTTTCCCCGATGGATGCATTAACATCCTTGGCCGTAAACGTCACCTTCGGATGTTCTTCCTTTTTAAGGGCCTCGTGCATTTTCTTGTCCATCGCAGCGGCCCTATCGCTTAAAATATCTGCGACGGCCACTGAAAAATCAACGGCAGTTAAACTTTCCCCATTTTCGGCCAGCGTTCCTTCCATAGTGTTTGCAGTGACCGTCCAATCGTGCAACGAGGAGCTACCATCGATGGTCATTGCACTGGTGTCGGAAAGCGTGTACGATTCTTGGGAAAAGCCTTGTATGGTCAGGCTCGTCAAAAAAAAGATTAAAAGTGCTCTTTTCATTTTATATGTTTTTTACTAAGAAACTAAATGATTCAACCTTTAGACCGTGCTCAGGGCAGGGATTTAATACCTATCTCGTAGCTGTTTAAAGTTGCCTTAATACACAATCAAACTTGAACATGCCACAAGGCAAAATTGAACTTTAAAACTTTTGAGCCAGATTATTTTGAATCGAAGACCTTACTCGTCTAACACCGTGGCCCAAAATTTAGCCTGTTCTTCCGCTGAGGGCTGTTCTTTGGGACTTACCAATCGAAACCCGACATAGTTCGAGTCTGTAAACCACCAAAAGCTTTTCGGAATCTGCGGATCTCGCTTTTGTTGTTTCAAACTTGATGCCGTTCTTGCCGTCGAGCGTAATTTATCCGCGTCATCGTCCCACGAACCACCCCGAATGACCCTGGGATGAATGACCGTCGGCGTCACCCATGGATTTTCATTTTCGGTAGTTGCGTAGGCATCTTCCTTATATTCGTCCAACGTCCATTCCGCCACGTTGCCGTGCATGTCATACAGGCCCCAGGGGTTTGGCTCCTTTGTCCCTGTTTTGTGATAAGCGTTATTCGAGTTTTTATAGAATACGGCGTAGGCATCAAGATCTTCGACCTTGTCGCCAAAACTATACGCCGTCTGCGTACCGGCCTTTGCAGCATATTCCCACTCCGCCTCGGTGGGTAACCGATAGAACCTTCCAGTCACCGTGCTCAACCATTTGCAGAAGACCAGTGCGGAATACGCCGACATACTGACCGCAGGAAAACCGTCTTTGCCCATTCCGTACGAAGGATCTTCATAGGGCGGGCTAGGCCTTGTTATCGCATCAATTTTCATAACCTTGTCATCATCCAACTTGACAAAAATCTCTTTGTTCTGTTTAAAAAAGAGTTCGAAAACATCCCAGGTAAGTTCATATTTGCCCATATAAAATGCGTCCAGTTCCACTTCCTTTTGCGGACCTTCATCCGGTTTGCGGTCGGTCGCCGATTCGGGACTTCCCATAGTAAACTTTCCTTGAGGCAACAGGATCATATCGAAACTGATTTCGGTCTCGGGAATTTCTTGGGAATACTGTTCGGATGGGATTGCCGCAGCATTCGCCGCTACCGGTTCTTGCTTGACCACTTTTTTTTGGGTTTTTTGGTCCGAAATAGGTTTTTTGCTTTTGCAAGACACTATTATTGACCCAAAAAAGCAGGTAAAAAGGATAATTTTCGTAATTCGATGGCGCATATGTGGATTTTCGTTAAAAATAAGACATAATTCGGATAGGTCGGGATTTCCCTGCGGAAAATCATATTTTTCCAAATATTCTATACGTATTGAAAGGAATATCCCACAGGCCACCCATATCAAAAAACAGTACATTTGAATAGTTCAAACCCAATATCCAAAACATGAAAAAAATAAAATTAGCTGCCATCGCCCTACTGGTCTGCGGTGCCGCCGTCGGTCAAAAATCAAATACCAAAGAACTTGAAAAGTTTACCGAATTAAAAGCCTACGATCGCATCGTTGTCACTTTGGTAAAGGGTAGCGAGAACAAACTGGTCATTACCGGCGACGAAAAGGATGAGGTGGAGGTAGACAATGACAGGGGACTGCTAAAAATAAAAATGGAATTCGATAACTTTTTGGAAGGCAGAGAGGCCAAAGCCACGCTTTATTATACTGAAACGCTAACTTTAATCGATGCCAACGAGAACGCCAAAATCGTTTCAGAGGAGACCTTAAACGGCGACCGTGTCGAAATCAAGACCCAAGAGGGTGGTAAAATAGACCTAAAGGTTAATTTAGAGGATTTGTACACCAAATCTATTTCAGGCGGAGAGGTCACGCTTACCGGTACGGCCAAAAACCAAGAGGTTATGGTCAATACGGGCGGAAAGGCGTATAACAAAAAACTTGATACCGAACAAACCGTTGTTACCGTAAATGCTGGCGGCCGCGCGGATATAAAAGCCTCGGAAAAAGTAAAGGCGAAGGTCAGGGCCGGGGGTTCGATTTATGTATACGGAAATCCACAAACTGTTGACAGCGATAAAGTTTTTGGAGGAAAAATCGAGATTGTGGAATAGGGAATTCCAAACTCAAATTTATAAATGCCAAAAAGATAGCAAAGAGCGGGGAAATCTATTCGGATCGAAATCTCATTGTTCGATGCTTTCTGACCGAAAACCGACCAGCTCATTATCCTGAAATTCGGGGCTAATTTCAATAGGGTTACAGCAGACTTCACAATCTTCGACGTAAGTCTGCTTTCTGACGGAAGGATCCATCAGCATCGATATTTCTTCCCAGCAGTAGGGGCATTGAAAGAAGTGTTCGTACATTTTTCAAGGTCAAGTTAAAGCGTCAGTTTCAAGTTCACAAAAAACCAACTTGGATCGGTTCACGATCTACTGCATACTGCGGCGGTTTAGGAAACATTAAACCTTGAACAACCACGAAGTTGCTATTGAGCCTTGAATCCTAAATTTTTTTGCTAGGGAAAAGTCAAATAAATACCAGTTTTTCACTTTTCGAAGATTCGTAAATGGCGGTGATGACCGCTACCGCCTTTCGGGCTTCGGCACCATCTACCATTGGTGGGCGGTCGTTCTGTATCGCTTCTATCATATCTGCGATTACGCTCTTATGGTTTTGATGTCCGATAGCGGTAGGATCCGCCGCGCCGCTTCCGTTGTTTTCACTGGAAACAATTCCAGTGCCCGATGCACCCATGATGTTCCAAGCTTTTATACTTCCGCCTTCCATGATAATACTTCCTTTTTCCCCGTAAATTTCGATGCGTTCGGGATAGCCCGGATATAAGGCCGTGCCGGCGGTAATGGTTCCGATGGCGCCATTTTGGAAGTTCAATATACTTGCACCAACATCCTCCCCTTCAATATCATGCACCAGGGTCGATACCTTTGCGAATACAGATGCTACCGGGCCCATAATGTGCAACAGCAAATCAATTGTATGGATACCTTGATTGATAAACGCCGCGCCGCCGTCAAACTTGAATGTGCCTTTCCAATCGCTATCCGTATAATAGCTATCGTTTCGATACCAATTAATGTAGGCGTTACCCATGACAAGTTTCCCCAGTTTTCCAGAATTTACTGCTTCCAGTACGCGTTCATAATCGGAACTACATCGGTTCTGTAATGTGCAGCCCAACTTTACATTTTGGGATGAACAGATTGCTATAATTTCATCGATTTTCTCGGGGGTGGTTTCCAACGGTTTTTCACTCAATACATGTTTACCGGCCAGGGCGGCCACTTTGATGGCCTCCCCGTGCAGACCGCTTTCGTTACATACGCAGACCAGATCGATATCGTTTTGAAGAAATTCATCCATCGCACTAAAGACGGGCACGCCGAACGCTTTCCGGGCCGATTCTTTTCTGGTCGCTGATTTGGTGTATAAGGCTACGAGCTGGGCACCTTCCAATTCGTCAATACATTTTTTATACGTATTTACGATAGAACCGGTTCCGATAATTCCGATATTGATTTTTGGCATTTTGACTATTTTGTTTCAAGTTAGCACTTCTGTCTTTTCGAACATAGCCCGCATCTTGAAATTTCCGCTTTTTCTTTCTGGTTCCGCGTCACCCGTCACCCGTCACCCGTCACCCGTCACCCTATTCAAAGCTCCACATTCAACAATTGACCCGTCAACTGTAACAACTGTAATTCAGCCAATTTAGCGTCATATTTTGCCAAATTCTTATTGGTCTGGGCGTTCAAAAGATTGATTTGGGCCTGTCGAAACTCAATAGAGGTTATTCGTCCTAATTTAAACTGCTCCTGCGATCGTTCGAAGTTATTTTGGTTAGTACGTACGTTCTGCTCTTGGATCACGAATATATTAAGGCGATTTTCGTATATCGCAAGGGCGTTTTCAATGTCGCGGGCCACCTCAAGCGCAACCTGTTCCTGTAGCAGCTCTTGATTTTCGTAGGCTATTTTCGAGTTTTTTACGCGTACCGTGGTTCCTCCCCCATCGAATAGGTTCCAGGTCAAACTTGCTCCCAATCCGAAATTCCAGGTTTCACTATTCGTTCCCGGGAAAAAGGCAGATGCCGCACTTTGATTCAGGTTCCACCCATAAGTTCCGGTAAGACCGACAGTGGGCAAGTAACCTGCTTGATCCACTTTAATGTCGTATGCATTGATGGCCAGATTACGCTCGGTCTGCAAAATGGCCACATTGTTCTGTTCTACCTGTCCTACGAGTTCTTCCAAACGAATTTTTGGAATAAACTGTACCAATGTATCGACCTCGAACGTACTGTTAAGGTCTTGGTTCATTACAACGTTCAAATCGCGCTTGGTATTCGCTAATTGCTGCTGTGTATTCAGCATATTAATACTGTCGTTGGTGACATCGACCTGGGCGTTCAAGATATCGAGCTTGGTACTCTGCCCGTATTCGAAAGCATATTCGGCTCGAGTAATACGCTGTATCGAAATTTCAAGGGCTTGCTGAAGCACCTTCTTGTTCTCGGTAAGGCGGGCCACTTCAAAATATACGCTAAACAGTTGCAACAAAGTGTTCTCAATAGTCTCTCTGGCCTGAAGCTCGCTCAGTTCATACTGCTCTTTCAATCTTTTATAATTGTAATATCGCCCCAAACCATCGAATAGTGTATAATTTACGTTGACCGCAGAATTATAACGCTGTGCTTCCGCTTTATAAATATTGACATCCGGTCTTGGATTATTATCGGTATCCAGTTGTCCGGGGAATTCAATGGTAGCATCGTCCCGATTGTAATTGGCTCCCGCATTGGCGGTTACCGTGGGTAAGTAGCCTGAATTAAGTACACCCTTATTGTTCCCCGCAATTTCCACATCGTTAAGGGCCACCTTGATGCCAAAATTATTCTCCAAGGCCATGTTAACGGCATCCTGTTTTGAAAGTAAGGCTTCTTGGGCCTGAAGACCTGAAAATAGTATGAAAAATGGAAGTATATGTAGGAGGTTATTTCTTATCATTCTTAGGCATCGATTACTTTGGGCTTCTATTTATACACCTCGGATGTCTCGGCTATTTTTGCATTGGCTCCAGATGAACTATGGGAAAACTTTCCGGTAAGGTGCGCCTCATCCTTTTGCTCCTTGATGGCTCTTTCCACCTCTTCCTTGGTCACATCGTTACCAGTCACCAGCCATTTTGTACCGACCTTCGCCTTATTACTAAAGGATAAAAACAAGGGAAGCATCACCAAAGTCAACACCGTGGCAAAACCGATACCGTAGGCAATCGAAATGGCCATGGGAATCAAGAATTGGGCCTGCCGACTGGTTTCGAAAATCAAAGGCGTCAAACCGGCTATCGTGGTTATCGAAGTCAAGAATATGGCCCTGAACCTTGAACGTCCCGCTTCGAAAATCGCATCATCGAACTTCATGCCTTCACGAAGGTTGTTGTTGAACCTACCGATAAGCACCAATCCATCGTTGACCATGATACCGATAAGAGCGATAATACCTAGCAAAGAAAGAATGTTCAAGGGAAAATCATGTAACCAGTGGCCCAAGGCAACGGCGGTCAGACTAAAGGGAATCAATAATAGCAACATCAAGGGTTGGCTGAAACTTCTAAAGGTAAAGGCAATGGTAATGTAAATCAATGCCAAAACGGTTAGCCCGACCATTTTTAAAGATCCGGTTAATTTCCCCAATTCACGGTTTTGGCCTTCATAGGAAGCGGTGACCGTAGGATATTTCGATTGAATCTCCGGCATGATATTGTTCTGGATGTCGGTCATCACATCAGTGGGACTATCCTTAGGATTTTTCATATCGGCCGATACTTGAATCTCACGTCGCCCCTCCAATCGATTGATGGCAACATCACCACGCTCTATCGTGTAGCTGGCTATTTCTTTAAGGGGCACCCGGCTACCGCTAGGGGTCGAGATCCGCATTTCGTCAAGGTCGGTAATCGATGAACGATCGGTGCGGTCATACCGTACCCACACACGTATTTCGTCTTGCCCGCGCTGAAAGCGTTGGGCCTGAACACCAAAAAAACCAGCCCGAACTTGGTTCATAACCGTTCTCAGGTCTAGACCAAGTAAATATGCATTTTCCTTAAGGTTGAGCCTTATTTCTTTAATACCTGCCGGATCAGTATCGGCAATATCCTTAAGGGATGAATTGCTTTCGAGTATGGCCTTGAGTTCGGATTTGGCCGCTTTTAACTCGTCGATATTGTTCCCTAATAAGGATACGGATACCGGAGAACCCCCAAAATTACCTCCCGATCCATAGATAAGACTTTCGACACCGACCACAGGACCAACAAGCTCCTGTAATCTATCAGTCACCATGTTGGCCGCAATTTCATCAGGGCGCTCTTCTCCAGGCAATAAATTGATGGACAAGGTAGCCGTGGACGAGCCCGGACCTACCTCTTTGATTATATTTTCAAAAAGAATCTTGTCCGTACCTTTTAAATATCTCTCGGTAAGCTCTTGGTTGACGATAATCGCTTTCTCTTCCACCAATGAAATAATGGAATCGGTCACTTTTTCATTGGTACCGTTGGGCATCAAAAGTTCTATCTGCACCCGGTCACTGGCAATCTGTGGAAAAAAGGCGGTGCGAACGACACCTCCTCCTATAAACCCAAAGGTGAGAATCAACGCCATGACGAAAATACCGAACATCAACAATTTATAATTTAGGGCGAACCGAAGCACTGGTGTGTACAATTTGTCTCGCATCCATCTCATAAAGCGGTCACCCATATCGTTGATTATCCGCAATTTGGCAAAGGCCTGCGACAATTTTGACTTTGGTTTGTCATCCAAGGGTTGCAAGGCTTTCGAGTGGGCCAAATGTGCAGGAAGAATGATCAGCGCTTCGATCAATGATACAGCCAAGGTCAATATTACGATGACAGAAACCTCCCCAAAAAATTCGCCTATCCGACTATCCAAGAAAAGGAAAATGGAAAAAGCCAAAATCGTAGTAATAATGGCGGAGATTATAGGGGGCAAAACCTCTAAAGTGCCATCTACGGCAGCCTGAACGGGAGACTTTCCCTTTTCGTAGTGCTGATAGATGTTTTCTGCGATAACGATACCATCATCGACTAGAATTCCGATGACGATAATCATCCCAAAGAGGGATAGCACATTAATGGTCACATCGAAAAATCCAGCAAAAATAAACATTCCCAAAAAGGCAACTGGAAGACCAAAGGCCACCCAAAAAGCCAACCTTGTATTGAGAAAAAGGGACAGGAAAATCAGAACGAGCAACATGCCCTGCCATGCGTTATTGATCAAAAGTTGAGTTCTTCCATTGAGCGTATCCGAGAGGTCGCGCACAATGCTTAATTTGACATTGTCATACTTTTGGTTGAACTCGACAATATATTCCTTGATCTTATCGGCAGAGGTTATTAAATCTTCCGTATTAGTGCTTGTGATCGTAGTACTTACCGATAAATTCCCGTCGAAATAAGCGGCCTCCGGCGTTTCCGAAAATCGATCCCGTAATATGGCCACGTCTTTCAAGCGCACCGTTTGGCCCGAGGCATCGGCACGGATAATAATATTCGATAGTTCATCACCGTAATAGGACCTATTGTTCGCCCGGATTAGATATTCTTCGGCATCGGTCTTGATATTACCCCCGGTCACTAAAATATTGGCGTTGGCCACGGCACTCGCCACCTCTTCGAAGGTTAAGTTATAGGCCAAAAGATTGTTCTCGTTGACCGCAATCTCTATTTCTTCTTGAGGATAGCCCGAGATCTCAATCTGCGATATCCCTTCAATGGCCCGTATATCGTTTTCAATCGTTCTACCGATCTGTTTTAAGGTGACCAAGGGAATATTCTCGCCGCTGATCGCAAAACTAATGGTCTCCCGCACCGCTTCAAGCTTTGAAACAATCAAAGGTTCCATACCCGTTGGGAAGGTGGGTACCCTATCGACGGCATTCTTTACCTCGAGCAGCATAAAATCGATATCGCGGCCTTTTTCGATTTCTACGTTGATGGTACCGCTGTTCTCCCGCGAAGTCGAGGTCACCCTATCGACACCTTCCAGGCCCTTGAGGTTATCTTCGATCTTTAATACGATACCTTCTTCAACCTCTTGGGGAGAAGCCCCCGGGTAAGCGATACTTATCAGAATATTTTTCGAATCTGTCAGCGGAAAAAAGGAGGATTTTAAAGACTTCGCACCAACGATGCCAAAAACTGCAAAAGCAATGATAATGACGTTTACCGCCACATGGTATCGTATAAAATACTCTATTAGCTTGCGCATTAGCCTTCCGTTTTTGTAGTAGTATCTTCAAAAATCTTGACGGCCATTCCGGTATAGGCGCCCAACAAGGGTTTGGACATAATGACCGTACCGTCGGGCACTTCTTTCACAACCACCCGCCTATCGGAAAAGTAAACCGGTTTTACATCGATAAGGTCTAAAATGGTATCCCGAACGACAAAAATCTGATTGTTCTCCTGCAATAGGTTTCTATCGATCTCTATGGCATCGGGCTCTTCCCTGGCATCGAGATTGGCCTCAAGGTACATGCCCTCCCTCAAAGTGTTGTCGTTGACCTCAATGAAAGCTTTTATGGTCTGTGATGCTTGGTCGACCCTGCCGTTTATGCGGGCCACGGTTCCTTCGTAGGTCTTGGTCTTGGTCAAATTACTCAAGGCAACCTTTTCACCCACCTTCAATAGGTCGCTGAAGGCCTTGCTCACCGCCACTTCGAGCTCATAGACCTCAGTATTGATAAATTCACCCAGTTTTTGTCCGGATCTCACTAACGTACCTTCCGTCACCAGAGCTTCGGTAAGTACGCCATCAAAAGGCGCCGAAATTCGGTATTTGGACAAGCGTTGCTCCAGATTCTTGACATTGTAATAACTTGCCAATATACCCCTACCCGAAATAAAGAACTTCTCTTTTTCATCGGTCATCTCTGGTAGTTCAGGGGTAGATTTGTCCAAATCATAGCCACTGAGATATTTTTGCCATTTGGGATAAATATCCGGATAATCCAATCGTAGATCCGGCATAATCGAGGTCAGTTCATTGTAGAGGTTACTTTTGGCCGATTGTACACTTGCGGTATATTCCGAGGCGTTTATGCGGATTATCGTTTCTCCTTTTCTGTATCGCGTGCCTGTCTTGAAAAGCGTATTGCCCACGGTAAAGACGCCCTGTACCTCAGCATAAAGCTCGACCCTTTTCTTCGCGTTCAGGTTGCCATTGGCGGGCACTACAATGGGAACCGTGCCATTTTTCACCACCTCGGTAAACACGGTCTTCACCACTTTTTGGGCACTGGGTTTCATGCTCTTTTTACTGTCAATGATTTTACCGGCAAAAAAAAAGGCAAGAACAATAAGCAGCACCCCTACTATGGATAAAATAATTTTTCTAAGATTCATGAAACGCAGCGTTGGTTGGCAAACTCAAAAGAATTTAGAAGCCTGAGTTTGGGATACCAAAACTATTCATAAGTTTAAGTGACTTTAGTTAAATCTATCTTAAATAATAGGACTTAGGAGCCTAGCATAAAAAAAGAGATACAAAATTGCATCTCTTTTAAATATTAATTGGAGATTCAAAAGTATTATCTATCGTTACCATCTTCAAATTTCGTGCTGGCCATTGGATATCTACCATCGAACATTTTTTTGTGTTTCAGGTTCAAATTCAAATCGTCGGTTTCGAAATCATCGATATAGGCGCTTTTGATGTTTTGAAGCGATTCAAATGAACTAAAACTGTTGCCTTGTAGTTGAAGGGTCTGCAGTTCGGTCAAAGCGGCGATAAACATTGGAACGTTTCCGGTAAAATCGTTATATGACAATGACAATTCCGTAAGTTTTTGCATATGCCCGAAACTAAAGTTTATTTCACCTTTGAGTACATTACCACTCAAATCGAGTTTCTTCAAATGGTTCGGATTGGCAATGCCCACCGGCAATTTTCCTCCAAATTGGTTGTGGGCAAGGTTTAAAATTCTAAGCTTCCCAGCTCTGGCAATTGTTTCGGGAATATGACCTTCAAGATTGTTCTCAAACGCGATAGGCTCTTCCAAATTGACCATTGCAGAGAAATTTTCGGGCAGTCTACCGATAATTCTGTTCCTTTCCAATCGCAATACCTTTAGTTGCGAGAGCTCTGCCACCTCAGCGGGCAATGCACCCTGCAACGCGTTCAAGGCCAAATCGAGAACTTCCAGTCTTTTAAGAGCTTTTATACTTGAGGGTATTACGCCGACCAAATTGTTTTCGTATTAGTTTTAGCCTACAACATGATTGTTGATAATCTCAACACCATACCACTTCGAGACGGGCGCTTTTAAATCCCACTTTGTGTTCCAGGAATTTCCTTGGGTGGCGTGATAAAAATCGATCAAGGTTGATTTCTGGGTTTCGGAAACCTGCGCCTGTGATTATTTCCGAAAGGGTCGCAGTGATATTTTAAGGAAATTGTGGAAATTACCTTGGTAAACTTTCATGAAAAAAGGGATGCCGTACGGCATCCCTTTGAAAAATATGGAATTATATAGGTGTCATTTATCGACTTGCTGACCACTTTCCTCGAATTCGGTATCCGCCATTCGTGTTTTATTAAAATCGATATCCTTAAAACCTTTGGTAGTATTGCCCTTGTCAAAGTCAAACACCAAAAATTGATCCTTATTAACGTAACGCAGATTGTTGAACGATTCGATTTTGTTATTCTGTATCTGAAAAATTTGAAGGTTGGCCAATTGGGCGACCTCGAACGGTACCTCGCCCCCAATTTGATTGTTGGCCAGCACCAATTCTTTAAGATTGCCCATATTACCTATTTCGGGCGGAATGACACCTTCGATATTGTTCTCGAAAAGACCCAGCACTTCAAGTTTGGTAAGGCTTCCCAATGATTTTGGCAGACTACCTTTAAAAGCATTACTGCTGAGATTAAGAATTTTCAGTTTACTTATTTCCCCTATACTTTCCGGAATACTACCGGTCAGGAAATTATTGAACGCGCTTAATTCTTCCAAGTCCTTGAGATTACCGAGGCCTTCGGGAAGCGATCCTTTTATACGATTCATTTCTAACTTCAACACCTTTAACCGAGACAGGTCTGCAATAGTTGCCGGGAGTTCACCGGTTAAGGAATTGAAAGCTAGATTGAGCGACACCAGATTTTTAAGGCTTGAAATGCTTTGGGGAATTGTACCTTCAAGATTGTTTCTGAATAGATTAATCTCAACAACATGGCCGTTGGCAATCTTTACGCCGTGCCATTCGGCAACGTCAGTAGTCATATCCCAAGTTGTCGTCCATTTCTTACCATTGGTCATTTGGTATAAATCGACTAAGGCCTTCATTTCCTTGTTTGGAATACCAGCAAAAACTGATAAGGTAGCAGTAGCAAATACGGCGAGAGATAGTAGTAGGTTCTTCATACAGGTAATAGATTGTTAAAACGCAAGGTTTAGTACAAATTCACAAGAATTACCCTACAAAATAAAGCTAAGTACGGATGAAAACCAAAATTTATCGACTAAGTGTCTGGATATGTTGTAAAATCCCGATAAAGTGCTGTAAGAAGGGAATAACATGTAGTTCAAGATTCAATTTTTTCAAGCTTTCCTGTAAGTTCCTCCCACTTTTGCATTAGGTTTTCGAGATCCTTTTTCTTTTTTTGGTAGGTATCGAAAAAGTCGGGCTTAGCAATTGTGGCGTCGTAGTCCATCAGCAGGTCGTGGTCGATTTCGGCAATTTTCTTCTCCAGTTCTGACACCCTGCTTTCAACCCCACTGAGTTTGTTTTTCAGGGATTTTAGCATTTTTTGCACCTCGTAATCGTTCGAACTATCCTTTTTTACTGTTTTACTCCGAACTTCGTCCTGTTTCTTCTCGATGGCCCTAAAATCAGCGGCTTTCCGTTGGTCGAGGTAGTAATTTATATCCCCGAGATATTCTTTTATCCCCTTATCCCTAAATTCGTAGACTTTATCAGTAAGGCCTTGAAGGAAATCCCTATCGTGCGAAACTACGATTAACGTACCGTCGAAATTCCTTAAGGCCTGTTTCAGTACATTTTTGGATTGGATATCCAAGTGGTTCGTCGGTTCATCCATGACGAGCACGTTGAATGGCTGTAATAGCATCTTGGCCAGTGCCAATCGGTTGCGCTCCCCGCCCGACAGCACCTTTACATATTTATCAACATCGTCGCCGCTGAACAGAAAGCTACCCAAAATATCCCTTACCCGGCTACGGTTCTTTTCGTTTGCGGCATCGGTCATGGTGTCGAGAATCGTTTTGTTACCATCGAGATATTCCGCCTGGTTCTGGGCGAAATAACCGATCTGTACATTGTGGCCCAGTTTCATTTTCCCGGTATGATCAAGCTCATCGACCATTATCTTTGCCAAAGTGGACTTGCCCTGTCCGTTTTGCCCTACAAACGCAGTTTTGCTATCGCGTTCGAGGAGTAGGTTAATGTTCTTCAAGACTTCTTTCTCGCCATAACTTTTAGAGAGCTGTTCCATTTCAGCCACCACTTTACCCGGCGTAATCGAAACGGGAAAGCGAAGGTTCATCACTGCATTATCGTCTTGGTCGACCTCGATACGCTCCATCTTGTCCAGCTTTTTGATTAAGGATTGCGCCATGGAGGCCTTGGTCGATTTTGCTCTAAACTTTTCGATGAGGCGTTCTGCCTGCTGTATCTCCTTTTCCTGATTCTTCTGGGCGTTCAATTGCTGCTCCTTGATTTCACCGCGGAGTTTCAGGAATTTCGAATAGGGTTTGTTGTAATCGTAAATCCGTCCCAGTGATATTTCTATGGTGCGGTTGGTCACGTTGTCTAAAAACATTTTATCGTGTGATACGATGACCACGGCACCTGCATAGTTGTTCAAGAACTGCTCTAACCAAAGTATCGATTCGATATCCAAGTGGTTGGTGGGCTCATCCAGCAGCAGCACATCGTTACTCTGTAACAACAGCTTGGCCAGTTCGATACGCATACGCCAACCTCCGGAAAACGTATCGGTCTTTTTGTCGAAGTCTTCCCGGTTGAAACCTAGTCCCAACAATATTTTTTCGGTCTCGCCCTGATAGTTGTAGCCACCGATAATCTCATAGTGGTGGGTGATATCGCCCAAATCGACCATAAGCTGGTTGTAGCCCTCACTCTCGTAATCGGTGCGTTCTGCAAGCTGGTGATTGATATGCTCCAATTGTGATTCCAGCGTCTTGATTTCCTCAAAAGCTTGATACGCTTCCTCCAAGACCGTTCTGCCCTGCTCGAAATCGATATCCTGTCGTAGAAAGCCGATTTTAATACCTTTTTCCATGGCGATAGTTCCTGTATCCAGCGGCATATCTTTCGTCAATAATTTCAACAAGGTCGATTTTCCCGCCCCGTTCTTGCCTATAAGACCGACTCGATCGCCCGCGTTCAAGCGGAAAGAGATTTCTTCAAAAAGATATTCGCCGCCGAAAGAGACGGAAAGATTGTGGACGTTCAGCATAGTTTAAAGTTCAAACGCAAGTTCAAGTATCAAGGTCAAAAAAAAGGCCTTCCTGACGGCAGGACAGGTTAACGGTTCTAGGCATTTATAAAGCCGAAGAATTACCGCCACATTTCGACCATTTCCATAAATAGTTTGCAAAGGTAGGTTTTTCGTTTAAACTCCCGCTCACACTTAAACTTCCTAAAAGGATACTCATAAACAATAAGCTTATAAACTCCTTTTTAGCATTTATAATAACATCCAAACCTAGTCAAAAAGTTATCTTTGCAAAAAATAACCCAAAATGTTGAAGAAAGGGAATAAACTCTATAGTATTTTTACCGGAAACTGCCCCAGATGTCAGCTAGAAAGTATGTATGTTGACAACAACCCCTACCACTTGGGCCGCTTGTTCAAGATGTACGAACGCTGCTCGCATTGTGGACTGAAATACAAGATAGAACCTTCTTTTTTCTTCGGGGCGATGTACGTGAGCTATGGCCTTGGAGTAGCCTTTTCCGTGGCCGCATTCGTTATCGCTTTTTTGTTCATAGGCACCGGACTGATCAATACCTTTATAGCCATTATCGTTACCTTGGTTGTATTTATGCCGGTCATCATCCGCCTGTCGCGGAATATTTGGATTAATATGTTTGTGAAATATGATGAAAAGATGAACGAATTTAAAACCTGAGTAGGTTTTTTTTAATTCATTACGGAATTCGTGCAAATAGGAAATCGGGAGAAAACTATTCTATGGTATCCCACGCAAACATATCGGTTTAATCCCATCCATGATAAAAGAAACAGGCCAACAAAAAAATCGGATTTTCTGTTCAACTTGTTTTCACATTAGATTAATCATATCCTTAGGTTTACCTTATTTTTTTCTAAACCTAACAACCTTCATTTCTATATCGACAGACGCTCCATTTTCGACAAAATCAAATAGTTGGGCAGAAGCATAAGGCCCGGCCATCACCCCCCGCGATCCAAACCCATTCAACACATACAGATTTTGATGTTCGGGATGCTGCCCGACCAAAGGTTTTCTATCTCTGACGGTAGGTCGAACGCCCGCTACGTGACCGATTACCTCGTACTCACAGCGGATAAAAGTATCCCATTTTTTCAACAGTTCGCCTTTGGCCGTATCGGTAGGGATACTGCTTTTATCTTCTCGCGCATAATTCGCACCGACCCTGTAGACATTATCCCCCTCGGGAATGCAGAAAATAGAGGATTTGATAGCCTTGTCCTCTTTAAGATCAGGGGCTCTAATAAACAAATATTCCCCCTTGCTCCCTTGCATCGGTAAATAATTGAAAAAGGGATTCCTCAGCATTCCAAAACCTTCGGCGAAAATAATGCGTCGGGCCTGAAGGGACTGGTACTGGACGTATTTTTTTTTGATTTTAAGTATGTCATAGTCAAACCGTTCCCCAGAAAAACATTTCTTTTTTCGAAGGTACTTTTTATAGGCCGAAACCAAAAGCTTGGTGTCGATCCGCCCGGTACCTAAAACTTCTCCGTACCCAAAAGGCGCATCGATGTTCGGATTTGTATTCTGATGGATTTTTGTGGATAAAAATTCAGACAACCCCCTTTTATCACAAGCCTCGAACCAGAGATTCTGTTCTTCGATAGAAGCAAAACGACGGTAAATCGGAAGGGGATAGTTCAGTTTGATCCCCAGTTTTTTTTCAAGATGTGTATAGAATGGGATGGCCCTATCCAACTGTTCTTTGGCCCTCCAAGCCAAGGTAAAGCGCTTTAGGATGACAGGGTTGTAAAGTCCGCCAGCCACAAGCGACGAAGTCTGAGAGGTATCGCTGATAACGGTATAGGATTTACCGTGCTTTTCGAGTTGTTCGCAGAAGGAGATGCCGGCGAGGCCGAGGCCTATTACTAGGTAGTCTTGCATAAACGCAAAGGTATAAAACTGGCGGCCATTGTGAGCCTTGTTTTACCTTCGGCGAAGACAAGACGTGGTAATCTGTTGAACCCTTTAGAGGCTTCAATAGATTGCCATGTTCCGCCTTCAGAGGGGGTAGCTCGCAATGACGAACATAAAACGCCCCCACTTTGCTGCAGGGGCGTTTCAATACTATTGAATTGGAATAGTCGTTTTGGGTTTAATATGCCCACATATCTTGTTCCCGATCGCGAATGACCTCTTGTATTCTTTGGGCCTCCAACAACTGGAACAGGGCATTATCGGTTACATAATCATTGACCTCTCGGTCTCCGTGTACGTTGTCTTCACGATAGATGACACCGTTGAACCTGCGTGCGTTCAATAACATATCGAAAGATATCGGCTGTGCGGAGTTGCGCTGGTTGAACACCTTGGCCTCGTGCAATATCTGGCGGGCATCAGGGTACCATACCCAGAACAGTTCTACCTTGGCATCTGCGGGGTCCATAGACTCATCATCGATAAAGTTAACATCGGGAGCTACGGGTGCAATACCCAACAATCGGTACTTCAGTTCGCCTTGACGCTTATCGAAATACCACATCCCTTTGATACGGTACTCCTCGATATCGGCCGCAGTTAGGTTTCTTTTCATAACGTACTCGGGAGAAAGTTCCTCGCCCGCATTGATTTGCTCATAACCGTAATCCGTAGTATCGATTTTTTGCAAGGTAGCCGTAAGATCGCTGAATTTACGTTTATCGGAAAAATAGGAGTCCGCATACACGTCCTTTAACTTTCCGTTTTGAATGTTCTTCATTAGCACATCGTACAAGGATCGCCTATCGGCACCAATATCAATGGTATCGGTAGGATAGTACAGTGGAAAATTTACACGTTCATCCAAATCGATTACTTCCCATACGGTCTTTGACCAAAGGATGTCGCGATCGTCGACATAACCATACTTAAGGGGAGCGTCATTGTCCATCGCCTTTTGGGCTTCGGTCTTCTTACCGATATCCTCAGGCTTTTTGGCGTTCAATATATTCGCCTGAGCCATCAAGGAAGCAGGCAACAAAGTCACGGCTCCGATGAATAAAACATTTTTCCAATTCATGTTTGTTAATTTTAAAGTACCGGGCGACCTATAAAGTCACCCGGGTTTTTTACTTAATTATTAGTTCGTAATCTCCACAACGACCGGAGAAACTTTCTTCAATTTGTACGTTTTGTTATTGGTAATATAAGCTTCGACATCGAATATCTGTACGACATCACCTCTTTTGGCTCTCTTCAAGGCCGTTTTGGCCATACCGTTCAACTTGTCACCGTTGACACTCACTGTAGGTTGACCGGGCACTTTGAATTTAAAACCGCTAACCGCAAGGTTCAGGTCGAAATCAAAATCTTCCAACATCGCGCCGATAGTAGCGATTTCCATGTTGCCTCTAGGCATTTTAACCGAACCGTCTTGTTTGCTTACCGTACCTGCGGGGCGTGGAATATCCTTGATCCGGAATTCAGCCGGCGTTGAGATACGCTGACCATCAGGCAATGTACCGGACGCAGTGATCTTTACCGTTCTTCCCCCTTGAGGGTTCATGATATACTTGCTGGCACTTACTTTCTTCAGACCTGGGGCAGATGCGCTCACCTTATTGTCAGGAATTCCAGGTATGGAAATAGACATGGGGTTGGCAACACCTCGATAAACAACGTTCATCTTATCGGCAGCTATCAAAGCGGAGTTCGGCTTGCTTATAACGGCAAAGCTATTGCTCACTGGAACTTCAATCTCATTACCATCTTGCTGAAAGTAAAGGGTACCTTTAACCTCATGATCACCGGGCGAACCTGCACCGATCAACATTTTGACGCCACCGGCCTCCAAACGGTAATCCGAACCTTCGGAAAGCTTACGACCATCTAAGGTCAAATCAGCTTTAACCGGTGTAGAAGAGTTGTCCGTTTTGCTGATGATAATCTTACCATCATACTTTTCACCACTATAGTAAGCAGATTTGCTTCCCATCAACGATGTCGCAAAATTCTTCAACGACACCTGGCTGCTCAATTCGCCTTCCAACATCGCTTTTAAAGCAGATTCTTCGGTCGCTTTGACATCGGCTTGCAATGCGGTTAACTTGGCCAAGGAAGCTACCTGTGGGAAGCCTTCGTAGTGGTAATTTATCCAGTCTTGCTTGCTTCCATCACGCTTTTCTACCTTGCCATTGGCATCACCGGTCTCAAAGCGGGCCTTAACCGAAGACTTTAAGCCCTCGGGTACGATGGCCGAAACTTCTGTACGGTAATCGTTTATTCGTTTCATAAATTCCTTTCCACCTTCGGAAAGGTTATCGCCTTTAAAGAATAATCCGTCTAGGTAATCGGGTGTATCCATGACCGCATAGTCTTTCGGATCTTCAACACCGGCCATCATATCTGACTTGATACCTGCCAGATAGGTGTAATATTCTGCGGACAATTCCTTTATCCGCTGGGCATTCTTATAAAGATCGGCATACTTTGCGGGATCTTCG
The DNA here is from genome assembly GCA_963832345.1 of uncultured Flavobacteriaceae bacterium. Classification (GTDB taxonomy): domain Bacteria; phylum Bacteroidota; class Bacteroidia; order Flavobacteriales; family Flavobacteriaceae; genus Pricia. The sequence continues at coordinate 267,945 of CAWHTW010000002.1, forward strand.
TTTGCCTTTGTATCGAGATTGGCCAAGTAATTATCATTACTGTCGACCATCTTTTCGTTCGAAGCTTCTAGCTTTTCGTTCATAATACCGAACGCCGCTAGAACTTCCTTGCTCATGTTTAAGGCCAACATCGCGATGAAGATCAAGTACATTAGATTGATCATCTTTTGACGTGGCGTTTCTTTTCCTGAAGCCATATTTTCTAATTAGATTTTGTTAATACTTTGATTTGGGGTTAACTAATCTCTAATTAGTTTCTGTTCATTGCGGTCAACATACCACCGTAAACTCCGTTCAAGGAAGATAGGTTGGTAGCCAAAGATTCCATTTGATCCTTAAGCGCGCTGGCATTTTGAAGCTGCTCCTCATTAATGGAAGCTTGCCTGCTCGCACTCTCTAACTGTACTTTATAAAGGCTGTTCAAAGATTCCATCTGAGCAGCTGCCTGTACCATTTCATCGGAATATTTCTTCGTAGACTCCATAGCATCTACTGTAGGGGCGATACCTTTGGCGGCACCTTCGAAGTTGCGGATGCTAGACCCCAAACTTTCCATTAAGTTGGCATCGACGCCGGCCTCTTTCAAAAGGTTGTCCAATTTAGCGGACAAAGAAGCTTCGGCTTCCTTCATCTCAAGTGCTTCGTTGCTCTTTCCGTTGGATGCACCACCGGCTAATTCTGGATAGACCAATGACCAATCCAATTCATCGTCGACGGGTTCGAACGCACTAATTGCAAAAATAAGTGCTTCTGTAATAAGACCTACTGCGAGTAAAAGACCACCTGTAAGCGGACCGATTTCCCAGTGAAGGATTTTGAACAATGCACCAATGATTACTACAGATGCACCAAGGCCGTAGGCCATGTTGAATAATTTCTTTGTTGATTTTGACTGTGCCATAATTTAAGATTTAATTTGAAATTTAATGTTAATACTAAAGATTTGGTTTGAATTTGATTTTTTCAACTTTCGCTGAGGGGTATTTGTATTTGTGTATTTGAACTTTTAAAATCTTCTACTAAAATAGTATTCTCCATCTATATTGAAAATACGGTTAAGCGGTATTTTTATTTTTTCACGTACTGTAGGTAATACGTTGAACCTGTGTCGTTTTGCCTTTAGCAAAATATCCTTTTTACTGCCGACCGCGACTGCTACTGATTACTGGGTAGAGTCTTCCTCGCCCATGTAATCCTGTACGGTACGGAAACCTATGTAACTACGTGCCGAATCCGCATACTCGTAGTCACGGGTACTAACTTGTAAGAAGTAAGCAACGTCTTTCCAAGACCCGCCTCGGATAACCTTTCGTTCGTTCGAGCCATCCCCGCCATTCGGGTTCATGGTGGATACGAAATCGTAGGATGCTGGATCGTAGCTGGAATTCGTCCACTCAGAAACGTTTCCGGCCATGTTGTACAGATTAAAATCGTTCGGTTCGTATGACTTTGCCTCTACGGTATAGAGCGCTGCATCGGCCGCGTAATCGCCCCGTTGTGGTTTGAAGTTGGCCATAAAACATCCGGTATCGCTAATCACGTAAGGACCACCCCAAGGATAGGTTCCACTTTCGATACCTCCTCTAGCTGCGTATTCCCATTCCGCTTCGGTAGGTAGCCGGAACTGATTGACAAACTGCTTGCCACGGCTTTTCTGATCATCGTTCTTGAATTTGGTCCTCCAGTTACAGAAAGCCCTGGCCTGTGCCCAAGAAATACCAACAACGGGATACTCACTATAGGCATCGTGCCAAAAATAATCGTTGTGCATCGGCTCGTTGTACGAATATTGGAAATCACGGATCCAAACCGTTGTATCGGGATAGATGTTCAGTTCTTCCTGGCGGATAAAGTCTTTTCTGCTGCCCGTTTTGGCTCGTGCGGCCGCATCGATATCCATCCAACTGTATTTGTACTTTAATTTGGTAACGTCGATTGAACGTTGGCCGTTATAGGATTGATCTTCGGAAATATACATGGAGTCCATAATCTCGGTATAGTACTCATCCGGATATTCGGAGATGTCCCAAATCAATTGTTCATCCTTATTTAAAGCTCTTCCTTCATAGTAATTATCACCCATACCGGCGTAGTTATCCAGCATGTATTTATCGTAGGCCGACAATCTAGTGGTATCGGCATCCTTAAAAGCGTAGTCACCGATGCCACCTTCTTCCGGACCTATGCCCAGTTCGTCAGCTAAAACGGCTAATTTTGTTCTTGTTATGGAATCCTTTACCCACTCTACAAACTGGCGGTATTCACTATTCGTGATCTCGGTATCATCCATATAGAACGATCTTACCGTAACGGTCTTGGTAGGTGCGTTCAAGAGCTTTGCCTGGTCCTCTTCAGATTTACCCATAATAAACGCTCCCCTCGGAATGAGTTCCATACCGTAGGGCTTTTCGGGGTACCATTTTCTTCCTTCGGCCCCTACTAGCTCTCCTTTGGTTTTTGACCCGCAACTGCTGAGTAAAAAAACAAACGCTATAGATGATAACAATAGCTTTTTCATACTTTAGGTTAAATTTCGATTCTGATTATTGACTGCAAAAAAATTATATTTATTCTACACTCTAAAACTGCGATTTGATGAAATTATTGTATCGGCGGTAATTATACTTTATTTTTTTTCGCCTTAATTAAAGCCTTTTTTGTAGGCCTTATACCACCTTTCAGGAATGTTCTGGTCGCAAGCCTCCAAATAGTCTTTCTGAGTGCAAGGTAATAACGCCGGTGAATTCGATTTAGTATGCGGGGCCAGAATGGAGGGTACCTCTACCCACCAGCGGTCTGTAAGATGACTTTTATAAAAAACCAACTGCTCGATTTCGGTAGGTACGTTATACTTGGTGAAGTCATCTGCCCTCTCGTAGGGCGATTCGGTGATACGAAAATTAAAACCTTCGATAAAATACCAAATGATCTGTGCCATCAGTTGGGCCGATTGCCCTATATTTTCCATCTCGTAGATACCAAAAATGCTTACTTTATCGCTGATACCGGCATATCTAGCGATAGCGCAAATCTCCCTGCCGGTAAAGCCGTTGGGAGAGAAATTATCGGACAGACCGATTTCACTAGCGCGCACGGCACGGGCGTCCATACTGATCATATGGGCGTTGCGCAAAACTGGTTCGGCCAATGAAATATCGGCACCCAACTCACCCAGGCGATAGGCGTCAAAAAAAAGGCGTTCCATTAAATCGATTTCTTCCTGGGCATTAAAATAGCTCTGATAGCCGATGTTCGAAAAATTAAAAAGATTATTGGGTTTCTCGGTGATAATTTTACTCATATAGGAATGTGAAGAGATAAGCTCATCATCCATTCCGAAATCAAAGCGGCTGTCTACGGCCACCAGATTGACCAATTCTTTGATACCGTCGAACGCCCGATAGGCGGGATAGGTAATATCTTGGGTAGCTCCTATTATCACCGGGACTATGTTTTTCCGCAAGAGTTCGGCCACTACGTTCCTGACGACAAAATAGGTATCTTCCACCGTTTCACCTTCCTCGATATTGCCCATATCGGCGAGATTGGAATTCCAATTGCCCCGGAATAACCGGTAAAGTTGAATCCGGATGGCAGAAACATCCAATTTTTCGGGTTTTTTCTCAAAAGCGTTCCGGGATTCGCGTACGCCGATGATAGCGATGGAGATGGATTCAAGGTCTGGAAGCCCATCGCGTTTCGTGTGTATTTTCAGGTATTTGCCCAAGGCCTGTTCAGGAAGTAGTTCAACGTGTGCCCGTACTATATCTTCGACGGGAGTCAGAAAGTCGAATGCCATTTGCGTTGTTTATGGGTTTGAAGTTTAGGGTTTGTGGTGGTATGTACTAAAAAGGTCAGGAGTTGGGATTTACTATTTGGAATTCGGTGCTTGATGTCCGTGTTGCTAGTCATTGCTAGGAACCCACCGCTAATTATAATTTACCCCTAACTCTTAGGAGGCACGGCAATCTGTTGCAGTCATTGAATTGTTTACTACTTATCTCTTCGTCAAAACCCTTACAGTGTAATAAATGAACAGTTTCCCGCACTGTCGAAAGCCTATCAGACTCGCAATCTCTTCAACAGTTCGTAGCGTCGCGACAAAAGTTATCTTAAATTCAATTTTACTGTCGCTCCTTGCAATAGTCAATATTTTTAAACGGGCTACCGTAATTGTAACCCATTACTTCTTCTGAGATTTCGCCTTTTTCTTGACCGGCGCCTTCTTCTTCGCCGCTTTTTTCTTCGGTGTCTTCTTTTCGATCAAAGCCTTTGCATCTTCTAACGACATGGCCGCCGCGTCCACAGATTTGGCAAGCTCTACCTTGGTCTTTCCTTTTATAATGTTATGACGGCCCCATCGCGCCTTTTCGATGCGGATGCCTTCTTCTTCCCAATTCTGAACCACTTTGTCGATTTCCTTTTGTTTTTTGGCTTCGATCAGTTCGATTAGGTCGGCATCGGATAGGTTGTCGAAATCATACTTTTTGTTGACGTTAATAAACATACCGTCCCATTTGATAAAAGGTCCGAAACGGCCCGTTCCTTTAGTCACGTCCTTATCCTCATAATTAAAGATAGGCGCATCGGCCTCCTGCTTTTCCTTGATAAGTTCGACGGCCCTTTCGAAATCCACGTCAAAGGCACTTTCGTCCGAACCGAGGGATACGAACTTTTTGCCGAAACGTACATACGGACCGTATCGGCCCACATTGGCCTCTACCTCCTCGCCTTCAAAAACCCCCAGTTTTCTTGGAAGCTTGAACAGCTCCATGGCCTCGTCGTAGGTTATTGTAGCAAGTGACTGGTCGGGCAATAGGCTGGCAAACTTAGGTTTTTCCTCATCGTCGACCGTGCCCATCTGTACCATCGGCCCGAAACGGCCTAAACGTACGGAGACCTGTCTGCCCGACTTCGGATCTTCGCCCAATACGCGCTCCCCACTGGCGCGGTCCGCGTTTTCCTCTACATCGAGTACCTTGGGATGAAAATCTTTGTAAAAGTTTTTCATCACTTTTTGCCAATCTTCATCACCCTCCGCAATTTCGTCAAATTCTTCCTCTACCCTGGCGGTAAAGTTATAATCAAGGATGTTACCGAAATGGCTCACCAAAAAGTCGTTAACGATCATGCCAATGTCGGTAGGTACCATTTTACCCTTATCCGAACCCACGGTCTCGGTCAGCTTTTTTTCCTTGACCGCACCGGATTGCAACAATAACTGGACATACGTTCTTTCTGTGCCATCAATTGTACCTTTCTCGACGTAGCCCCGATTTTGAATGGTCGATATGGTCGGTGCGTAGGTAGATGGTCGCCCGATACCCAACTCCTCCAATTTTTTTACTAGGGAAGCTTCCGTGAAGCGATAAGGAGGCCTTGTAAAACGTTCGGTCGCCGAAATATATTCGTTCAACAAGGTTTCACCGACTTTCATAGCGGGCAGCATGCCATCTTGCTCTTCGGGGGTATCTTCTTCATCGGAACTTTCTAGGTATACCTTAAGAAATCCGTCGAATTTGATGACCTCACCATTGGCCGTAAATTCTTCTTCATGGGTATTGGCCTTAATCTTTACATTGGTACGCTCCAATTCTGCATCACTCATCTGTGAGGCAATAGTCCGTTTCCAGATCAGTTCGTAAAGTTTTGATTGGTCACGTTCCAACGAGGGCGATGATTTGGTCATTTCTGTAGGACGAATGGCCTCATGCGCCTCTTGCGCGCCTTTTGATTTGCCTTTGAAGTTTCGAACGGTACTATATTTCTCTCCGTAAGTATCAACGATTGCATCTTTCGCGGCACTGATAGCTTCGCTCGAAAGGTTGACGCTATCGGTTCGCATGTAGGTAATCAATCCCGCTTCGTACAAACGCTGGGCGACCTGCATGGTTCTTCCTACCGAAAAATAGAGTTTTCTCGAAGCTTCCTGTTGCAATGTGGATGTTGTAAAAGGTGCTGACGGTGATTTTTTTGCAGGTTTCTTATCCAAATTCCCAACTGAAAAATCGGCCCCGATATTAGTGTCCAAAAAAGACTTCGCGTCTGATTTGGTAGAGAAGGTTTTATACAGCTTTGCGGTGAAGATACTGCCTTCTTCCGTTTTGAATTCTGCGGATATTTTAAAGGATGCTTCGGGCGAAAAGCCCTCGATATCCCTCTCACGTTCGACAATTAACCGAACGGCAACGGACTGAACCCTACCCGCGGAAAGGCCGGGTTTGATTTTTTTCCAAAGTACAGGGGATAGTTCGTAGCCTACAAGACGGTCCAGAACCCGACGCGCCTGCTGTGCATTGACCAGATTATAATTGATTTCCCTGGGATTTTCTATCGCTTTTTGGATGGCCGACTTCGTGATCGAGTTGAAAACGATACGCCGGGTCTTTTTCTTATCAAGCTTCAATTCCTCGGCCAAATGCCAAGAAATGGCTTCCCCCTCGCGGTCTTCATCACTCGCCAACCAGATGATATCCGCTTTGTCGGCAAGGGCCTTTAGTTTTTTTACGATTGCCTTTTTATCATTGTCGACGATGTATTTGGGCTCAAAGTTCTTCTCGACATCCACCCCCAATTCCTTGGACGGCAAATCGGCGATATGCCCGAAACTCGATTCCACCTTAAAATCCTTTCCTAAAAATTTTTCTATCGTCTTTGCCTTTGCGGGCGACTCAACTATCACTAAATTCTTGGCCATATATGGTTTTTTCGTGGGACAAAAGTAATTGAATTTTTTAATTTTGGGTCATACCTTATATATATGCAAAAAAAAACGCCCCTTTTATTGGGGCGTTCCGACTTTAGATCAATGCATCCTAATTAAGTCGCAAGGTGCTTAACAATCTAATATTGTCATCCAAATACCTGTATTGGTAAATGACATCCTTACCGGTCATCAATAAGGTATTTTCCAAGGGAATGACGTCGAAGGTATTGATATCCTTAAAATGATTCAACGCTACCAAATTATCGACATCGGTCTTGTCGTAGACCTTTAGGCCCGAATTACCGTCGCAAATAAATAGTTTTTCGTCCTTTATACCAAGTCCGTAGGGTTCATCCATGGGATATTCTTTCTGCAGAACGGGATTGGCGATATTTGAAATATCGATGATGAATAATCCGCTTTCCGTTGCCCCACAGGCGCTGCCACCACGCAGGGTCACATAGGCATAGTCACCATCGACCACAACGGGATCACAGGCAGTACCGTGTTGAAATTCGGAAACATAGGTCGGAACGTCAGGGGATGAAATATCGTAGATGAACATGCCGCTCATACTGCCTAAAAAGAGATAATTTCCCCTGTTAAAAATCGTTTCTATATCAAAACCCGCAGAAACTGGGGTCAAGGTCTTCGGACTGCCAAGATCCGAGATATTAAAAATATTGATGCTGTGAAAATCAACGGCGTACAAGTAGTCGTCGACAATCTTAAAACGTGCCAAAGAGCCGCCTTGACCTGTAACCGATGCCGGGGCCGTGGAAGTATTGGCCAGTGCCGCAAAATCTTCATTCCAAAAACCGCCATTTAGGTTTTCAACCTCCGATTTTAGCCTTCGCTCGGTAACTACTTCCCAACCGACCACGATTTCCTTTTCGTAATCGATTTCCTCCCATTCATGAATATCGGCATCGGCTGGCCAAAATACATTGGTCTGCAATACATTTTCCAATCTGTTGAACTCTTGAATGTTGTTTATGTCCGATATATCGAGAACAATAAGGTCGGTAAGGCTATCTGCATACAGAAAATCGTCCTTTATGGAAATATCGACATTACCGGGTATTTCAATAAACGAAATTTTTGTGGGGTTCGAGGGATCGGCATTGTCGACTACGTGGATACCCTTATTCTTGTCGTTGATAAAAATAAAGTTCTTGTAGGCGTAGATTTTGCCTGATTCCAATACAGGAACCGGTGCGATTACATCTACACCGTTCCTAAATTCGGCCATACTTATTTTTAGGGGTTTGGCCACTTGGTACTCCGCATAAAGACTATCGTCTTGATCATCATCACACGAGACGAAGGATATTGCGGTAACAAAAAGCAATAATAAAAGGATTTTTTTCATTTTTATGGTATTTAAAGTGGTTAGCTCATTGAGTACATCGGCAAAACTCTTTCGGAGTTTTATAGATAAGATACCGATGATCAGGAAAGGTTGCGTGGGATTTTAAAATAATTTTATAACTGTCACTTTGTCACTAAAATGGAATTAATGCTATATTTGCCCTTCGCTAGATTTCAATAGCATTTATAGAGGGTAATAGGTATGGAAAAAATCATCGACGAATCGGTTCAGGGCACTACCCTATCGCTGGAGAAGCAAAGATCGAACGGCCGGAAGCTCTATATCGAAAGCTATGGCTGTCAGATGAACTTTTCCGACAGTGAAATCGTGGCCTCTATTTTGGCCAATGAAGGTTTTGATACGACCCAAGAACTCAATGAGGCCGACTTGGTTTTAGTCAACACCTGTTCCATTCGCGAAAAAGCGGAACTTACCGTTCGCAAGCGCCTGGAGAAATTCAACGCGGTCAAAAAACAGCGGCCGCACATGAAAGTCGGTGTTCTAGGCTGTATGGCGGAACGCTTGAAGCATCAATTTCTAGAGGAAGAAAAAATCGTGGATATGGTCGTAGGGCCCGATGCCTATAAAGACCTGCCCAACCTAATTCAAGAAATAGACGAAGGCCGCGATGCCGTAAACGTGATTCTTTCCAAGGAAGAAACCTATGGCGATATCGCGCCGGTTCGCCTGAATTCTAATGGAATTACCGCTTTCGTATCTATCACACGCGGCTGCGACAATATGTGTACGTTCTGCGTAGTGCCCTTTACTAGGGGGCGCGAACGTAGTCGTGACCCGCAATCTATTATTGAAGAGGTCAACGATCTTTGGGATAAGGGTTTTAAGGAAATCACCTTGCTCGGGCAGAACGTCGACAGCTATCTCTGGTACGGCGGTGGATTAAAAAAAGAGTTTAGCAAGGCTTCGGACATGGAAAAAGCGATGGCCGTCAATTTTGCGCAGCTTTTGGAGAATGTCGCCTTGGCACAGCCCCGAATGCGCATCCGGTTTTCGACCTCCAACCCTCAGGATATGACCTTGGATGTTATCCACACTATGGCGAAATACGATAATATCTGTAATTATGTACATCTGCCCGTGCAAAGTGGAAGCAATAGGATTTTAGAGGCCATGAACCGCCTGCATACACGGGAAGAATACTTTGAGCTCATCGATACTATCCGAAAAATTATTCCCGATATAAGTATTTCACAGGATATGATTTCCGGTTTTCCCACCGAAACCGAAGACGATCATCGAGATACCTTGTCCCTCATGGAATACGTAAAGTACGATTATGGGTTTATGTTCGCCTATTCCGAGCGGCCCGGCACGCTGGCGGAACGGAAGTTTGAGGATGATGTGCCACAGGAAATCAAAAAGCGCCGGCTCGGAGAGATTATCGCCCTTCAGCGCGAACACTGCCAAGAACGTACCGAACAGCACCTAGGCAAAATTCAAGAAGTTCTCATCGAAGGCCCCTCAAAAAAATCGGACGAGCATTGGATGGGGCGCAACTCGCAGAATACTGTGGCCGTTTTTCCAAAGGAAGATTATAAGGTAGGGGATTTTGTAATGGTACGAATGGAAAGTTGTACGTCGGCGACCTTGATCGGTGAGGCTGTGGGAATTTCACGGTAAAGTTGTATTTAGTAGCAGTAGCAATAGCAATAGCAATAGCAGTAAATAAAATATAATCTGATACCTTTTTTCCCAAACTCATAAACTTTTTTTTAAGAGAAATTAGTGAAACTAAAGATATTTCGGCAGGAGACTGTGCTGAGCGCAGCCAAAGTGCGAAAATGAAAAAATGGAGAATGTTCAATCAATAAAACAGCGCTTTGAGATAATCGGCAACGATCCGAAGCTGAACCGCGCCTTGGAAAAGGCGACGCAGGTTGCGCCTACGGATATTTCTGTATTAGTGACCGGTGAAAGCGGGGTCGGTAAAGAGGCTATCCCAAAAATCATTCATTCGCTTTCGCATCGCAAACATGCGAAATACATTGCCGTCAACTGCGGAGCGATTCCTGAAGGCACCATCGATAGCGAGCTCTTCGGACACGAGAAAGGCGCCTTTACCGGTGCAACCCAGACCCGCAACGGCTATTTTGAAGTGGCGGACGGCGGCACTATTTTTCTTGATGAGGTCGGCGAGCTGCCGTTGACTACTCAAGTGCGTCTATTACGCGTTTTAGAAAACGGCGAATTCTTGAAAGTGGGCTCCTCTCAGGTACAGAAAACCGATGTACGCATCGTAGCGGCCACAAACATCAATATGTTCGAGGCCATCAAAAAAGAAAAATTTCGAGAAGATTTGTATTATCGATTGAGTACGGTGGAAATCCATATTCCGCCCTTGCGCGAACGGCAGGACGATATACACCTGCTTTTTCGCAAATTTGCATCCGATTTTGGCACTAAGTACAAAATGCCGACCATTCGTTTGGAAGAGAATGCGGTACAGCTTTTATTGAAATACCGCTGGCCGGGCAACATCCGTCAACTACGTAACATTGCCGAACAGATATCGGTACTCGAACAGAGCCGTAGCGTATCTTGGGATACCCTTAAGGGATATCTGCCAGATTCCAGTGGTTCGAACCTCCCTGCCGTTATCGGACAAAAAAAATCAGAAGGCGATTTTAGCAACGAAAGGGAGATTCTCTATAAGGTACTTTTCGACATGAAAGGTGATCTAAACGACCTCAAAAAACTGACCTTGGCCCTGATGAAGAACAATGATGGCGACAAGGTGCAGGAAGAAAACGAAAGCCTTATCCAAAAAATCTACGGTGATAACGGCGAAGATGTTATGGATGATGACGATCGCGATCCGCTAGAAGTACTACAACTGCCCCAACACGATTTGAAAAGACACGAAACACAGCGAACGCCACCAAAACCGCCACAAGAAGACAAGTACCATTTCGCCGAAGAAATCGAGGAAGAAGAAACCCTATCCTTACAGGAAAAGGAAGTAGAGCTCATCAAAAAATCGTTAGAGCGCAACCGAGGTAAAAGAAAGGCCGCCGCTGGGGAACTCGGTATTTCCGAGCGGACATTGTATCGGAAGATAAAGCAGTATGATTTGTGAGTTTTGGTGTTTAAAAAATTTAATCGAACGCATTGGAATTTGGAATTTAAAAACAATAGCTGAAACAATTGAATAAGTTTAAACTAGTTATATTTTCAATCCTACTTGCCCTCAACCTGAACGGCTGTGGCATTTACAATTTCACCGGTGGCGATGTTGGTACGGCGACAACATTTGCGGTACCAAGGTTCCAGAATTACGCTACCCAAAATCCGGGTTCCGTTTTTGAACCGGGATTGGAACGGGATTTCACCCAGGCCTTGCAGGATAGAATATTGAACCAGACCAGCCTGGATCTGACCAATTCCGAAAGCGATCTGTTATATGAAGGTGAAATCGTGGAATACCGCATATCCCCCATGAGCGCCACTGCCCAACAGACGGCCGCCCAAAACCGATTGTCAATGGCGGTCAATGTTCGCTTTTACAACACGACTAAAGAGGATGCGGATTTTGAACAGCGTTTTTCGTTCTTTTATGATTTCCCTGCAGCGACCCAACCATCCGCAATAAAAACCGAAGCCCTCGAAGTTATTTTTGAGCGAATTACTCAGGATATTTTTAATGCCTCATTGGCAGACTGGTAGTTGAAAAATGAACCCACAAGAATTCACATATCTCCTACAACATCCTAACAAGGTAGTTTCCCCTATGCAGACCAACCAACTGGAAGAGGTATTGGAAGAATTTCCCTATTTTCAAGCGGCTCGCTCGCTGCATTTAAAAGGACTAAAAAGTCTGAACAGTTTCAAATATAATAATGCCCTAAAGGTTACCGCGGCCTACACTGCAGATCGCGAGGTGCTTTTCGATTTTATCACATCGGAAGACTTCCTACAGAACCGTATTGCCGACACACTCACGGGCAAGCCTATAACCTTGGTCGATAACGAAATCGAATTTGGAGAAGTAATTCCCCAAAAAATCAAGAATAGTGCTCGCGGCCCTTCCGAAGAAGAACCTTTGCCCATAACGAAAGCTGAGGCGGATACATTGTTAGATCCCGAACTTTTTATATCCAAAAATCCTGAAATCGACAGGGAAATCTTAGAGGAAAAAGAGCGGGCCTCCAAAGACCTGGAACTCGGGGAACCTCTTCAATTTACCAAAAAAGAAAAATATTCTTTCAGCGAATGGTTGCAAATAAGTACTTTCAAACCGGTCAAGAGAAAGGAGGACCGATCGGAAGAAAAAGAAATGGGGAACGTCGCTTTTCCGTTGGAAGAAGACGCCATAAAATCGAAAAAATTCGAACTCATAGATAAATTCATTGCTGATAACCCGAAAATCAAACCGCAAAAAGACGTACCGAAAGTGGCCATAGCCAATTCTGTCAAATTCGATACCAAAGAACTGATGACCGAGACTTTGGCCAAAGTATATTTAGAGCAAAAAAAGTTTAAAAAAGCGATACAGGCCTACAAAATTTTAAGTTTGAAATATCCGGAAAAAAGTGGTTTCTTTGCAGACCGAATTAAAGCGGTGGAGCGACTTAAGGAGGATAATGCACAATAATCAGTAGCTGTTTCATACTAGAGTTCAACTCCGCCGGTTTCATCGATATAATTTTTAGGTTTCAGTAGAAGGCCGATAGGCGTTTGTCACATTATATTACGCGACCGACCTTTTACGCTCAACCTTCAACTTTTAATTTTTTGAAATGAGTACGTTTAGCATATTCCTTATTCTTATCATACTAGTCTGCTTTTTGCTGGTACTGGTCATAATGGTACAAAATCCTAAAGGCGGCGGGTTGTCATCTTCCTTTGGCGGCGGTGGCAGTCAAGTGGTAGGCGGCGTCAAAAAGACTGGCGACTTTTTAGATAAGAGCACATGGATTTTAGCCATATTTCTGGTTGTCCTGATTTTGGCGTCCAACGTTACCTTAAAAGGTAATTTCGGTGAAGGCGACTCCAAATTGCTGAATGGTGACGATATAGAAACAACGCTACCCGATGAGGTACCCGAATCACTTCCTACGGCACCTGCTACCGAGGAATCCAATCCAACAGATAGTCTTTAAAAGACGAAAGATATTGATGAAAATGCCAGTTTGAATGACAAGCTGGCATTTTTGCTTTAACAAAGTGTCAGTTTTTTGGTAATGGCATACTTTCTGACTAGTAACAAACAGAATTTCATTTTTTAAAACTAAAAACTAGAAATATGGCAAAAGTCAACATTAAACCATTGGCAGATCGAGTACTTATCGAACCAATGGCCGCCGAGACGAAAACAGCGTCCGGAATCTACATTCCCGATACGGCAAAAGAAAAACCCCAACAAGGTAAAGTTGTGGCCGTCGGACCCGGTACCAAAGATGATAAAGTAACCGTCAAGGTCGGTGATAAAGTACTTTACGGCAAATATGCAGGTACCGAACTCAAGCTTGAAGGCAACGATTATCTCATGATGCGTGAAAGCGACGTTTTAGCAATTATTTAAGCTGACGCAAATTCCAAAAAAGACAAATACCAAATTCCAAAATAAATCAACGTCCATTTCCTACATTGGAATTTGGATTTTGAAAATTGGGATTTTAAATTTTAAAAATTAAAATTTTCAATATGGCAAAAGATATAAAATTTGATTTGGAAGCACGCGATGGCCTCAAACGAGGTGTCGATGCTTTGGCAAATGCAGTAAAAGTAACCTTGGGACCCAAGGGCAGAAACGTTATTATCAGTAAATCTTTTGGTGCGCCACAGGTGACCAAAGATGGTGTTACGGTCGCGAAAGAAATAGAATTGGCGGATGCTTTGGAGAACATGGGTGCGCAGATGGTAAAGGAAGTGGCCTCAAAAACCAACGACCTTGCCGGTGACGGTACTACTACCGCTACCGTTCTTGCGCAATCTATTGTTAAGGAAGGTTTGAAGAACGTTGCAGCGGGCGCAAACCCAATGGACCTCAAAAGAGGTATCGACAAAGCGGTCGAGGCCATCGTTGCCAACTTGAGGAAGCAGTCTAAAAAAGTAGGCGATTCTTCCGATAAGATAAAACAAGTCGCTTCAATTTCGGCCAACAATGACGATACCATCGGCGAACTTATTGCCGAGGCCTTCGGAAAAGTAGGTAAAGAAGGTGTTATCACCGTAGAGGAATCTAAAGGAACCGATACCTATGTAGATATTGTAGAGGGCATGCAGTTCGACAGAGGGTATCTTTCTCCCTATTTCGTGACCAATTCCGAAAAAATGGTGTCCGAGTTGGAAAATCCATATATCCTTTTATTCGACAAGAAAATTTCTTCCATGAAAGACTTGCTTCCCGTATTGGAGCCCGTGGCACAATCCGGAAAGCCCTTGTTGATCATTGCCGAAGATGTAGACGGGGAAGCCTTGGCTACCTTGGTCGTTAATAAATTGAGGGGTTCGTTGAAAATCGCTGCCGTTAAGGCTCCAGGCTTCGGAGACCGAAGAAAAGCTATGTTGGAAGATCTTGCCATCCTGACCGGGGGTACCGTGATTTCCGAAGAGAGAGGTTTCTCCTTGGAAAATACTACCTTGGAAATGTTAGGTACCTGTGAAAAGGTATCTATCGATAAAGACAATACGACCCTCGTAAATGGTGGTGGTGTTCAGAAGGATATCAAGACCCGTGTCAACCAGATCAAATCACAGATCGAAACGACTACTTCCGATTATGATAAAGAGAAACTTCAAGAACGTTTGGCCAAATTGGCCGGCGGTGTTGCAGTACTATATGTAGGTGCCGCATCCGAAGTCGAAATGAAAGAGAAGAAAGATCGAGTAGACGATGCATTGCATTCTACTCGTGCAGCTGTCGAAGAAGGCATTGTTGCCGGTGGTGGCGTTGCCCTGATCCGTGCTAAATCAGTACTTTCGAAGGTTCAGACCGACAACGCCGATGAAGATACCGGATTGCAAATTGTAGCGAGAGCCATCGAATCACCTTTGCGCATTATCGTAGAGAATGCAGGTGGTGAAGGTTCTGTAGTTGCGGCCAAAGTATTGGATGGTAAAAATGATTTTGGATATGATGCGAAGTCTGAGAAATACGTCGAAATGTTCAAAGCAGGTATCATCGACCCGACCAAAGTGACCCGTATCGCATTGGAAAATGCCGCTTCGGTCGCCGGAATGATATTGACCACTGCATGTGCCTTGACCGAAATTAAGGAAGAAGCTGCCGGCGGTGGTGGAATGCCACATGGCGGAGGCGGAATGCCTGGAATGATGTAGTCGTTAGCCTCTACGAGCAAATTATAAACTGTTAAAAAACCGTCTCGATATTTTTATCGAGGCGGTTTTTTTTGCTTAGGTAAAACGCTTACCAAGTGCTATCGTTTATTTGAACCTCGAAAGGATTTTCGGAATTATGTCCAACTTTGGCCATACTAAATCCTTTACGCATCTTCATTTAAAACTTTTCAACATTCATCCTTCGACCCCAAGTATTTGAACAAACTACTGGACGTTGTATTTGAACAAACTACTGGACGTTGTTTAAATCATTTTCCAAGTCCAATTGCTGTGTGGCCAAATTCCGATTCTAAATTTGATGGCGAAATCGCCAAGCCCAATTATTGTCAGCAAGTCCCAATGTCCGTATCGTTGGTTTTTGGGGGTACCAAACCTGCATTCTTTCTTAAAAGGTATTCTTTTTAAAAGCAATTTCTCACTTAATAATACGTTGATAGTAAATCCGTATCAAAGGAAATTGTCATGGTACTACAGAATATTTCTAGGTTTCTCAAACTAGCCATTCTTATTTACCCATTTACCTTACTGGCGCAGCTTGACGTGCCCACTACCTTTCACCATATCAAAAATGGTTTGTCACAAAGCTCCGCTACCGTACTTTTCGAAGACAGCTATGGTTTTATTTGGGTCGGGACGGGTAACGGCCTCAACAAATATGATGGAACGGATTTTGAAATTTTCGAGAAAAGCTTAGATGGTAAAACGGGCCTCACGCATGAGTATGTCGGAGCATTGCATGAAGATGGCACAAACCTATATATTGGCACTAATCAAGGCCTGAGCCTATACGACCGCACACTAGATCTTGTAAGGCCATACCAGTTCAAGAACGAGGGAAAGAAAATTGAAGCGAAAAGTATTAAAGCGATTACAAAGACCGACGGTACGCTATGGTTGGGCACTTACGCGGACGGACTTTACAGATACCAAATAGAAACGGGAGAACTTAAACATTTCCTAGTCGATGATGAAGTTAGTGAAGGAAATTATAACAATAATCATATTTGGAAAGTGGCGCGCTTGGAACACGGACGGCTGTTAGTCGCATCCAGTTCCAATATCTTCGTTATCGATGAAGATTTGCAGATTCTGAAGCAGATTACGCAACCCGAGAACATTACCAGTGTTGCGCAATTAGACGGGAACAGATTTTTAGTTGGAACGAGAAACGGGTCGTTGTTAGAACTGAAAGTTGACCCGACTTCGGACATCCACATTAAAAAAACAGTAGTTAGTCCAGGTTTTGACATACTATCCTTGGCAGAAGATAACACGGAAGCAATTTGGATAGGCACGGAAAATAATGGTCTGTTCATCTATACCAAACCTACTGGTGATATCAAGCATATCGATTACAGCATGACCCGTCCCCATTCCATATCCAGCAACTCCATTTGGTCACTTATGAGTGCCCGGAACGGGGTGATGTGGATGGCGCCCTTTAAGAATGGGCTAAGTTTTTATGATCCGAAGTTCCTAAAATTCAAACATATCAACATCAATCCTTTTGATTCCCGATCATTGAACAATAAATTGGTCAATTGTTTCAAGGAGGATAGCCAAGGTAATGTTTGGATTGGAACCGATGGCGGTGGATTGAATTATTGGAACAGAACAACGGATACCTTCGAGCATTATTCATTGAAGGACAAAAATTTTGGTACCGATGTGGTGCTTTCAATAGTTCAAATCGAGGATGATAGTCTTTGGGCGGGCTCTTGGGGGAACGGTCTCACTATATTCAATACCAAAAGTAAAGAATTCGAGCAGTTGAATTCGGAAAATTCATTTCTAAAATCCAACAATATCACCGACCTACACCAAGATAAGAAGGGGCGTATATGGATTGTAAGCCTTTTTGGAGGTGTTCAGATATATTATCCCAAGAGTGGTACCCATAAAGACATCATCCTCGTTGCCGAACCTGATGGCGTTGAAGTAACTTCTGTATATTCAATAATGGAGGAGGATAATGGCCGGATTTGGATCGGTACACTAACTTCGGGGCTGTTTCGATTGATTGAGAAAGGAGATACATGGACGAGCGTTCATTACCATAATATGGATAGTGAAAGAACCTTGAGCAATGATTTCGTGAATTCGATGGTGCAGGATAACGAAGGTACGGTTTGGATAGGAACCCAAGGAGGTCTTAACCAATACCTGCCCGAAAGTGATTCGTTCCTTACTTTAACAAAATCTGACGGGTTGAAAAATGATGCCATTAAGGGCATCATATCGGATACTGATAATAACCTGTGGCTAAGTACCGAAGGCGGTATCACAAAATATAATACAAACTCTGGCAAAACCGTTGACTATGATATGAAAGATGGCCTGCAGTCGAACGAGTTCAACGCAGGTTCTTTTCTCAATACTGGTAAAGGTGAATTTATTTTCGGTGGAACCAACGGGTTCAATATTTTTACTCCAAACGAAGTTGGAAAAAGGAATGACCAACCGATGGTGTTCATTTCAGGGATGAAAATATTCAATAAGTCCATTGCCCCCCATGACGGGTCCGGTATTTTAACAAAGGATATTGGTCAAGTCGATTCCATCACATTGAAGTATAACAATTCTGTGGTGGATTTCGATTTTAGGGCGCTCACTTATAGACATCCCGAAAAGGTAGACTATGCCTATTTTCTGGAAGGCTTTGAAACGGAATGGAACTATGTTGGCAACGATCCCAATGCGACCTACACCAACCTCGATCCGGGCAATTATACCCTGAGAATCAAATCCACAAATTCAGATGGGGTATGGGCCGATAACGAAAAAAGACTTCATATAACGGTTGATCCACCGTTCTGGAAAACATGGTGGTTCCGTCTATTGGTAATATTCTTTATTTCTGGATGCTTCTATATCACCTACGTAATTAAGGTGAAGAGCATTAAAAAATATCAGGCTCAACTGGAACGAAGAATAGATGAACG
Source organism: uncultured Flavobacteriaceae bacterium (assembly GCA_963832345.1). Classification (GTDB taxonomy): domain Bacteria; phylum Bacteroidota; class Bacteroidia; order Flavobacteriales; family Flavobacteriaceae; genus Pricia. The sequence goes on from CAWHTW010000002.1 coordinate 286,288, forward strand.
TACGAAACAGCTGCAGCAACAGAAGAACAAACTCATGGAAGTTGCAGACGAGCTATCCGCTAGAAACGAGGAGATACAGCGATTCACATTTGCGGTTTCTCACGATCTCAAAAGCCCGTTGAGCAACATCAAGGGTATTGCAGGTCTTATTCCAATGGAAATGGTAATGCAGGACTTCCCAAATCTGCAAGAGTATTTGGGACTGATAGATGTTTCTTGCGACACTATGAACGAATTGATATCAGATATTACAGAAATCGCACGGTTGGGTACGATCGAAAATAGGAATGAGATTCTTGACACCAATAAAATCATGAATCTGGCCAGGATCCTAATTAGTGGGAAACTCAGTACGGAAGGGGTGCAGTTGGATATTGCAGATAATCTACCGGATATCTACGGTGACCGTAACAGGATGATACAGGTATTTGGCAACTTGTTGGACAATGCGGTCAAGTACATGGGCAATCAAGAAACCCCGATAATTACTGTTGGATTCGAGCAGGATGACGGCATCAATAAGTTTTGGGTAAAAGACAACGGTTCAGGAATGGAAGAACGTGCGCTTAAAAACCTATTCACGCCCTTTTTACGATTCCACTCGAACGTAAAAGGTACAGGACTTGGGCTTTATATGATAAAAAAAATTGTGCTTTCCCATAATGGCACCATAACCGCCGAGTCCGAGGGCAAAGGAAAAGGAACAACTTTTACAGTATCATTGCTAAAGGCTGAGATTGCCGCTCAAAAGACCAAAAAAAGCGCTGAATCCTATTTGGCAATCTCTTAGCAAAACCTTTACCTTGAGAAAATTATTTTTGGCACATCCAGGGAATGCCTCTCAATAATGCACCGAAGTACGACAGTGAGTCCCTGATGACATGACTTTAAGTTGATAAAGAGTATCCATAATCCCTTAAACTATACTTTTCATCCTGCTTTTACGTTAATCATCTATAAAGATCTCAACCGTAGTTTTGCACTTTATGATCATCCAGTTAAAAAACAACGGATGTAAGTAGTAAAACATGATTTTATTATTTTGACCTATGATGTACGACTTGATTTATTTGGTAGACGATTTCGATGTGGTAAACTTCTTGCATCGCATATTGCTCAGGCAATTGGGCCTAGAAGAGCGGGTAAAGGTATTCACAAATCCGGAAAAGGCCTTAAAGGACATTCGAGTCCATAGCGGGAAAGATTCACGAATATTGATCCTGCTAGATATAAACATGCCAGAGATGAGCGGCTTCCAATTTCTTGAACAGATGATGGCCGGTTCATTTCCCCAGCCTATCGATGTAATCATAGTGACATCCTCCGTTTCGGAATCCGATATAAACTTAGCGAAAGAATACCCTCGCTTCGTAAGGGATTTTGTAACCAAGCCATTGCAAATCAATAAACTAAGAGAAATCACAAAATCGGTCGATCGCGTCGAAAAATCAAATCCGCTTTAGAGAAGGCGTCCCTTATCAACCTGCGCAAAGGTGATATAAATTAATGAAAATGAACAGGCGTGGTGACTTCATCTATTTTCGGAAATGGCAGGCTTTTGGCAGAACTGCATCCCCGGTTCTTAAGGGATTTTGTCCTCAAGCCCCTGAATGCTGAAGACATTATGAAAATCATTGCATAATCGTAATTAGCACCCCTAAATTGAGTCACACTCCGCAAGGCCCATAGCAGGGCTTTTTTTTGTTTAAAATAGCTTGGATTTATCAGGCTTTCCCAAGCTCTAAATAATAGGGTCTCACCGACTCATCCCGCAACTATTTTCTATAGCATAGTGAGAAATAACCTACTTTTGTTTTGATTTATATTTAGCTCAATTCTTCCAATATCCAAAATAATAAATGATGATGAACGGTTTCGAAGAGAGAAGACTTCAAGACCTGAAGTCCATGAAGCTTTTGGATACCCTTCCCGAAAAAGAATATGATGATATAACCAGTCTTGCGGCTTTCATCTGTAATACACCCATTTCCTTGGTTTCCCTCGTTACTGACACTCGGCAATTTTTCAAATCACGTCAGGGAGTGGATGTTTCCGAAACGCCTATTAAGCAGTCGTTTTGTGCCTATGCCATCAAAGTTCCCCAGCAGCCTTTTATTGTGGAAGATGCCCAAAAAGATAAGCGCTTCAAAGATAACCCCTTGGTTACGGGTCAGCCGAAGATTGCTTTTTACGCTGGCATACCGTTACTAAGCATTGATGGTAATGCTTTGGGCACGCTGTGCGTTATTGACAATAAGCCCCGAAAGCTGGAACAAAAGCAATTGAATGCCTTAAAATTACTGGCCAATCAAGTGATACACCTTTTTGAACTTCGTAAAAACCGGATGGAGCTTAAGAAAATCGGCCACAACCTTTCTGTTGAATCCCAGCGTCTCAAAAACATCATCGATGCTACTCAGGTGGGTACCTGGGAATGGGATATTTCAAGTGGAAAGGTTGGTATAAATGAACGCTTGGCAGAAATGTTGGGCTATTCCGTTGCCGAACTGGCGCCTTTAAGCTTTGAAAAATTTAAAAAACTTTTATTTCCAAAAGAGGCTCGGTTTTACATGGATACTATTACCGCCTGTTTTGAGAAAACATCCAACTTCTGCCAAGGTGATTATCGCTTTTTACATAAAAACGGTTCCATAGTATGGATTAATGTCCGTGGCCAGGTCGTTAACTGGGCAAAAAACGGCCAACCGCTGCTTATGGCGGGAACACATACCGATATTACCGCTCAAAAAAACAACGAGCTTGAGATAGAGCAAAGCGAAAAGAGATTCAAGGCACTGGTTCAAAATGGCTCCGATTTAATTGCTATACTCGATCTTGAAGCCAATTACCAATATGTTAGCCCTACTTCGGCAAAGGTCTTAGGTATTTCTCCGGAAGAGTTTAAGGGTAAAAATGCCTTTGAATTTATTCATCCCGATGATAAAGAAACGGTGTATGCCAGTCTTTTGCGCTTGGAAAATGAAAAACAACTCACTCTCAAACCCTTTAGATTTAAACATGGCGAAGGTTCATGGCGATGGATAGAAACCATAATCACCAACCTTATGGAAGATTCTGCCATAAAAGGACTGGTGGCCAATTCAAGAGATATTACAGCACGTATTACATCGGAAAAGGCCCTTAAAGAATCCGAACGGCGCTATTCTGACCTCTTTCACCTTAACCCACAGCCTATGTGGGTTTATGACATGGCCACCTTAAAATTTCTAGATGTAAACGAAGCTGCCATCAAAAGCTATGGGTATTCTTACGAAGAGTTTTTAAATATGACGATAAGAAAAATAAGGCCTGCATCTGAAATCACTAAAATAGAGTCCAATTTGAAATCTGTACAACAGGAAGGAAAGCACTGCTCACTTGGCGAGCATGTACATACAAAGAAAAACGGACAGGAAATAATAGTTGAAATTCGGGGTACTATTTTGTCTTATAAGGAAAAAAGGGCCGAAGTGGTATTAGCGACCGATGTTACCCAACGTTATAATCATATTAAGGCCATTGAAGCGCAAAACGAAAAGCTCAGAAAAATTGCGTGGACCCAATCGCATGTGGTGCGCGCGCCGCTAGCCCGTATAATGGCATTGATCGATCTGCTCAAGAAAGACCCTCCCTTAGTTGATCAAAAGGAAAGGGAGCAACTTCTAGAACATGTATTTCAATCGGCAACTGAATTCGATGAGATCGTTAGAAATATCGTCACTACTACCCAGCAAACTTCAGAAAATTAAACCCTTGAGGATTAAACAAGCAGTTTTCCCACTTTCTTTACCTTTGCAAAAACTAGCGACAAATGTTTGATCAACTACGAAAGGAAATTTCTATACTACTCAACCGTTCAGAACTAAAGACCGACATTCGTTTACAACAGATATGCGAGCTTTTAAAAAATTCGGTACCCCACTACGATTGGGTAGGATTTTATTTTAAGAACGGTGATAAGGAAGAGCTTAAACTAGGGCCCTACGCGGGAGAGCCTACCGACCATACCATCATTCCCTTTGGGAAAGGCATCTGTGGACAGGTCGCCGTCAGCAACCAGAATTTCGTAGTGTCCGATGTAAAGGCACAGGACAACTACATCGCTTGCAGCATTGCCGTTAAAGCGGAAATCGTGGTCCCGCTATTCATAAACGGCGAAAATATCGGCCAGATCGATATCGACTCGAATACACCCGATCCGTTTACCGAAGCCGATGAGCGCTTTTTGGAGGCTGTGAATGTTGAGGTTGCGAAGATATTAGTTTAAAAAAGTCCCTAAATCCGAATTTAGATCGTCGTGACCTGCAACTTCCCAAGGATAGTCGGCATATCAGAAGGTGGATCCGTTCAAAACTTCCCTTCGATTGTTGATAACCTGCCTACAATTTTCCTTATGGAAAAAGTACTTTTGCCTGTCCGCAAAATCAAACGGGGCACATCGACCTCTGTACCACATTATAACTACCTAAAAATGAGTATCAAAAAAGCTACTTCTGCGTTAATTTCCGTTTTTCATAAGGATGGATTGGAACCTATCGTTAAAAAATTCCAAGAACTTGGCATCACCATCTATTCCACGGGAGGGACGGAAAAATTCATCACTGACTTGGGCATCGACGTAGTTCCCATCGAGGAGGTAACCAGCTATCCTTCCATTTTAGGGGGCCGCGTAAAAACCTTGCACCCCAAGGTGTTCGGTGGCATCTTGAACCGACAGGACAATGATGGCGATATAGCCCAGTTGGCCGAATTCAACATCCCGCAGTTGGATATTGTAATCGTGGACCTTTACCCTTTTGAAAAAACGGTCGCCAGTGGTGCATCCGAACAGGAGATTATCGAAAAAATCGATATCGGGGGTATTTCGTTGATTCGGGCCGCAGCCAAAAATTATAAAGATGTGCTCTGTGTGTCAAATAGGGAGGATTATGGGGAATTTTTGGAACTCATTTCTGGAGGAAACGGAACTACATCCCTAGAAAACCGTAAACATTTTGCCGCGAAGGCCTTCAACGTCTCGTCGCATTATGATTCCGCTATTTTTAACTATTTCAATACAAGTCACGAAATTGCATCTATAAAAATTAGCGAAACCAAGGGCCAGGTCTTACGCTACGGTGAAAATCCGCATCAAAGGGGATTTTTCTTTGGCGATTTCGAAGCCATGTTCACCAAATTGCACGGTAAGGAACTTTCGTACAACAATTTATTGGACGTAGATGCCGCGGTCAATTTGATGAATGAATTCAAGGGTGATATGCCGACCTTTGCCATTTTAAAGCATAACAACGCCTGCGGATTGGCACAGCGCGAAACGATACGTGAGGCATATATTGATGCCTTGGCCGGAGATCCAGTTTCCGCTTTCGGGGGTATTCTGATTAGCAACGTTGAAATCGATAAGGCGACCGCCGAAGAGATACATAAGCTGTTCTGCGAAGTAGTCATTGCGCCCAGCTATACCGAGGATGCATTGGATGCCTTAAAAGGCAAGAAAAATAGGATTATTTTAATCCAAAATGAGGTGGATCTGCCAGATACGCTAGTGCGTACCTGCCTCAACGGTGTTTTGGTACAGGACAAGGACCATAAAACGGATAGTATATCGGACTTTCAGTATGCAACAGAAAAACGGCCTTCCGAAAGGGAACATGAAGATCTGATTTTCGCTTCGAAACTTTGTAAGCACACCAAATCGAATACCATCGTACTGGCGAAGAACAAACAATTGTGCGCTAGTGGTACCGGGCAGACATCTCGTGTAGATGCCCTGAATCAGGCCATTCATAAGGCCCATTCCTTTAAATTCGAGCTTGAGGGAGCAGTAATGGCCAGCGATGCCTTCTTTCCTTTTCCGGACTGTGTCGAAATTGCGGGGAATAGCGGGATCAGCAGTGTCATACAGCCCGGTGGTTCTATTAAAGATAAGCTGAGCATCGATTATTGCAATGAAAACAACATATCGATGGTAATGACGGGCACGCGGCATTTTAAACATTAATTGGGTTCGGCTCTATGTTTTTATAGTATAAAAACATAACTTAATCGCTAAAACCGGACTAAAACCGTTGTTTCAAGTGGCATAGCCTTCAATACTATATAGTTTGACCATGTTAAGAAGCGAATTCACAACATAAAAAATGGAGCGGCTGCTAATTTCGCTACTTTTGTCGATGAAAAGCATGGTATTCATCTTGCGATTTCAACCCTTGTCTAACTAATGCTTTAACCAATATAAAAAATGGGATTTTTTGATTTCTTGACCGAGGAAATCGCCATCGACCTAGGAACGGCGAACACACTTATCATCCACAATGACAAGGTCGTTGTCGACAGTCCGTCTATCGTGGCACGCGACCGTATTTCCGGTAAAATCATCGCCGTTGGCAAAGAGGCCAATATGATGCAGGGCAAGACGCACGAAAATATCAAGACCATCCGGCCTTTGAAAGACGGTGTCATTGCAGACTTCGATGCCTCCGAAAAGATGATCAACATGTTCATTAAGAACATTCCGGCACTTAAGAAAAAATGGTTTCCGCCGGCACTGCGTATGGTCATCTGCATTCCATCGGGCATTACCGAGGTAGAGATGCGCGCGGTAAAGGAATCAGCAGAACGTGTAAACGGCAAGGAAGTATACCTTATTCACGAACCTATGGCAGCAGCCATCGGTATCGGCCTCGACATCATGCAGCCTAAGGGTAACATGATTGTCGACATTGGCGGTGGAACGACAGAAATTGCAGTTATCGCTTTGGGAGGAATCGTATGTGACAAATCCGTGAAAATTGCAGGGGACGTATTTACCAACGACATTATATATTACATGCGTACACAGCACAACCTCTATGTAGGTGAAGCTACCGCAGAAAATATCAAGATTGAAATCGGTGCTGCTACCGAAGATTTACAGACACCGCCTGACGACAAATCGGTTCAGGGACGGGATTTGTTGACTGGAAAGCCGAAGCAGGTGCAGATATCCTATCGGGAAATCGCCAAGGCTTTGGATAAATCCATTTTACGTGTAGAGGATGCCGTTATGGAAACCTTGTCACAGACACCTCCCGAACTTGCTGCAGATATCTACAATACCGGTATCTATCTCGCAGGTGGCGGTTCGATGCTTCGTGGATTAGATCGAAGGCTATCCCAAAAAACAGACCTTCCCGTCTATATTGCCGAAGATCCTTTGCGGGCGGTCGTGCGTGGTACCGGTATCGCTTTAAAGAATTTGGATCGCTACAAGAGCATCCTGATCAAGTAAACGGGGGTGTGAAAAACCTTAAATTATGGGTCGAGCCTACGCATCGATAGGTAAAATAAAAACGTATCCGGTTTTAGAAGGACATCCACTTTAAAACTAAAAAAAATTACTCGCCAAAAATATTTTTCCAAAGTCAAAGTATTCGGAAAAAAATCTTAACTAGCACGGGGCATGCAGCAGATCATCAACTTTATCATTCGATATAGGAACTTTCTTCTTTATATCTTTCTGATGATCATATCCATGAGCTTTACCATACAATCTCACTCGTACCACCAATCCCGATTTTTCAATTCTTCGAACTGGCTTACCGGTAACATTCTTGAGGCCTCGAACAATGTTTCTACCTATTTCGGACTCGATGCCGAAAACCAAAAACTGCTGAACGAGAATAAACGATTGCGTGACCTACTTTTTAACAAGGGTGAAACTGATACGACGGCTCTAGATTCCATACAACGCAGGTATACCATCGCGACGGGCAGGGTAATTAAAAACAGTTTTGCGCAGCCCCGCAACTACCTTACTATCGATAAGGGTGAAAAAGATAGTATAACAGGTGATATGGGCGTCATAACCAGCAAGGGTATTTTGGGTATCATAGAAAATACCTCGAATCATTTTGCCACGGTACAAAGCATTCTGAACGAAAGATCGAACATCAACGCCAAAATCAAGAACACCGACCACTTCGGTTCGCTGGTCTGGGACATGAAAAGGTATGACGTCGTGCAGCTCATCGATATTCCCCGATTAGTAAAGCTTACCGTCGGCGATACCATCGTCACGGGCGGCATGAGCAGCATTTTTCCCGAAGGCATACCTGTAGGTACCATACGCAAGTTCGACCTCAACAGCTCAAACAGTTTTTACAGTATTGATGTGGCACTTTTTAACGACATGACCAATATCAAGAATGTATACATCGTGAACAACGAACTGCGTGAAGAAATAAAGGAATTGGAAAACCAGACCCGGACCGATGATCAGTAATTCGTACTTTTTGAACGTGATCCGCTTTGTACTGCTTGTGCTGGTACAGGTGCTGGTTTTCAACCGCCTTAATTTTTTCGGTTTCATCAACCCGATGGTCTACATTCTATTTCTCTACTGGTACCCCATCAAAGAGAACCGGGCGGCATTCATTGGCCTTGCGTTCTTGTTGGGTATATCGATAGACTTCTTTTCCGATTCGATGGCCTTAAACGCCGCGTCGACGCTGACCATTGCCTACATGCGACCTGCGATTATGCGTTTAGTTTTCGGCGTAAATTTAGAGTTTCAGAGTTTTAAAATAAGTAATACCACTCGAATACAACAAATTACATTTTTAACGTTATTGATTATAGTACACCATTTGGTCTTCTTTACCTTAGAAATTTTTAGTTTGGCGAATTTCCTGTTAATTTTGAAAAAAGTATCCGCGACCGGTGCCGTAACTCTACTGCTTTGTTTGCTTTTCGGTTCGCTTTTCAGCATAAGAAAAGAATAAAAAAGGGGCAGGGTCAGAAGAATGGGGTACAAAAATTAGAACTTTACATCGTCGGCGACCGTCAATTCGACGATGGCCCTAAAATAAAATCTTACTTGAAAAAGCTACTCTTATCTTCCATTATCGTCATCATCGGTATCACCTTTATCGGCAGGCTTTCGTATCTGCAGATTTTCAGTTTTTCACCGGATCAAGTGCTGGAAGATCCTGCAATTAAACGTGTCTATGACTACCCCGAACGTGGTTATATTTATGACCGTAACGACAAGCTTTTGGTAGGTAACGATCCTGCGTACGACGTTATGGTAATTCCCCGTGAGGTACAGCAGCTAGATACCTTGGAGTTCTGCCGACTTCTAAAGATAACCCAAAAAAAGTTTAAAAAAGAGCTACGCAAAGCTAGGATATACTCGCCAAGACTTCCATCGGTTTTTGTACCCCAGCTTTCGAAACAGGATTACGCGCAGCTACAAGAAAAAATGCGTCATTATGAGGGTTTTTATATTCAAAAACGATCCCTTAGATATTATGACACCAACAGCGCGGCCAATGTACTTGGCTACATTAGCGAAGTGAACGAACGTGATTTGGCCAAGAATCCTTATTACGTACAGGGAGAACTTACGGGCCGCACCGGAGTAGAAAAGCAATATGAAGACATTTTAAGGGGAAGAAAGGGCGTACAATACATACAAAAAGACCGCTATAATCGGGATATCGGTAAATATAAGGATGGTATCTTAGATACCTTGCCCGAACAAGGTTTCGAAATCAATATTACAATTGATAAAGCCTTACAAGAATATGGTGAAAAGCTTATGCATGGCAAATGGGGAGGTATCGTTGCTATCGAACCTTCATCGGGCGAAATTCTGTCGATGATATCCGGACCTACTTATGACCCCTCATTATTGGTGGGAAGAAAAAGATCCGCCAACTATAGCAAACTACACTACGATTCCATTTCAAAACCTACGTTTGATCGCTCTATTTCCTTCGAAAAAAGTCCGGGTTCCCCATTTAAGGCAATAAATGCGTTAATCGCATTGCAAGTAGGCGCGATAACACCATCAACGACATTTAAATGCAACCACGGGTTTTATATCGGTAGAAGTAAAAAAGGATGTCATTGCGGCGGTGGAACCAGAAATCTTAATAGCGGGATATACGAATCGTGCAATGCCTATTTTGTGGGTGCCTATAAAAATATATTTGAAATGTTTCCATCCAATAGTGAAGCTATGGATGCTTGGGAGAAACATGTCAGAAGTTTCGGCTTGGGGTCTTATTTGGGATCCGATCTTTACACCGGAAGACGTGGCAGTGTTCCGAGCACGGAACTTTACAACAAATGGTATGGCGAGGGAGACAAAAGATGGTCGGCTACCACCACCTATTCCAATGCCATTGGACAGGGAGAGGTCAACGTCACGCCATTGCAATTGGCCAATATGACCGCGGCCATTGCCAATCGGGGACATTACTTTACGCCCCACATCCTCAAAAAAGTCGACGGAAAGGAAATAAGCATTCCCGATTTTGTGGAGCCCAAACAGACAACCATTGACAAGCGGCATTTTGAACCGGTTATTCAGGGCATGGCCGATGTTTACCATAAAGGAACCGCCCAGTATTTACAGATACCCGATATCGAGATTGCCGGAAAAACGGGTACCGTTGAAAACTTTATCAAAATAGATAGCGTAAGGACACAGCTGACCGACAACTCCGTATTCGTTGCATTTGCCCCCGTAGATAATCCAAAAATCGCTATAGCCGTTTACATTCAAAACGGATACTACGGCTCTCGATATGCAGGCCACATTGCCTCGCTGATGATCGAAAAATACCTTAAGGGCGAAATCACCCGTACAGATCTTGAAAAACGAATGCTCGAACGTACGCTGGAACGTGAATACGCCAAGCCCTATAGTGGCAAGGAATTTAAGATCAACGAATACGATTGGAGCCAAGATGCCATCAAGCATAAAGAAGAGGATTCCTCAATATAAGCGTCTATGGCCGGCAAAAGTGTCCTCAAACGTATCGATTGGCTTAGCGTGCTGTTCTACCTGTTGCTGGTCGGCATCGGATGGGTAAACATCTATTCGAGCACGTTTACCGAAAACGGCGTATCGATTTTCGACTTTGGTACCCTGCACGGCAAGCAACTGTTTTTTATTATAGTCAGCTTTGCTTCCGTCATTATCTTGCTGGCCCTTGAAGCCAGCTTCTACGAACGTTTTTCCAGTGTTTTCTACATCGTATCGATGCTATCGTTGTTAGGCCTTTTTGTTTTTGGAAAAACCATTTCGGGGGCAACCTCATGGTACGACCTCGGCTTTTTCAACCTTCAGCCCGCTGAATTCGCAAAAGTGGCAACGGCTCTGGCATTAGCCAAATATTTGAGTGACATACAGACCGATATCAAACGTACAAAAGATCAGCTGTTCGCTTTTGTTATTATTTTGATACCCGCGATACTCATTATTCCGCAACCCGATCCGGGCAGCGCCCTGGTATTTTTCGCCCTCTCATTCGTTATTTTTAGGGAAGGGCTTCCCGTGTATTATCTGGGTATAGCAATTTTTGCCGTATTAATCTTTGTTACCACACTGATGTTCGGTACCATTTGGATAGCTATAGCCTTGACCTTGATCCTACTCGTTTTTCTTTTATTGAAAAAGAAAAAATTTAAGGCGCCCCTGTTTCCTTTGATTACGGCACTGATCGTTACCATACTCTTTTCGCTATCGGTCGATTTTGTATTTGACAATGTCTTTGAGCAACGGCATCGCGACCGTTTCTCCCTTTGGCTACGCTTGGAAAAAGATCCCGAAAAACTGGCGCAGATTCAAAAAACCATCGGATACAATACCTACCAATCAGAAAAAGCTATCGAATCCGGCGGATTTTTTGGGAAGGGTTTTTTGGAAGGCACCCGTACCAAAGGCAATTTCGTACCCGAACAGCATTCCGATTATATATTTACCACGGTCGGCGAAGAATGGGGCTTTATCGGTACGGTAACGGTGGTACTTCTATTTACACTATTGCTTTTGCGACTGGTCTTTCTGGCAGAAAGGCAAAAGAACGCCTTCAGCAGAATGTACGGATACGGGGTGATTTCAATTCTCTTTATACACTATTTCATCAATATCGGCATGGTCATCGGCATACTGCCTACAATTGGCATACCCCTGCCCCTATTCAGTTATGGTGGGTCGGGAATGCTTTTCTTCACCATGCTGCTTTTCATTTTTATAAAGCTGGATGCGAATCGGTTGAAGGAAGGAATTTAAAAGGGGAATTCCCAAAAAAAAATCTCAAAAAAAGATAAGTGACGGATGACGGGCGTTTGTATGAAAAATTCCTAAAAATCTCGTAAAGCTTGGAGCCCGGATTCAAAAAAATATATTGGAATTTGGTACTTTGGATCTACGATTTTAGTTAAAATTCCAATCCCCGACTTCAACCTTTCCCTCCAAACTCGCCTCCAACCCATCCGGAAGGTTCTCAAAAAAATCTATTCCCGTGCGTTTCTCGATTTCGTCGACGGAAACCGTAAACTGGCCAAGCGGTTTAGTACTTTCCTTCCCTAAAAACAGAAAGGCCAATATTTTGGGGGCGTTGGGCTCGCCCCTTGCGACTATCTTGTAGTAATATCGAGGCACATCAACATCCTCTTCCCCTATTTCGCGCAAGCCCGGTTCAAGAACTCCGCCGGTCACGACGAACAGTTCATCGTAGCGTCCGGCCCAAGCGCGTACCTGCAGTTCAAGCCTGTTCCAGACACCAGCGTTAAAATCACGGTCTTGCGGGCTGATATTGCTAGTATAAAAAGTCTCGTTGTACGCCTGCTCGGAAAATCGGCGGTCGCCCGCGGGGCAAAGGTGCCCCCGATCGTAGCCCGAACCCTTATAATTTCGCCAATCCGCAGATTTGGTCTTCACTTTTGGGTCTTCGATAAAAAACGGACGTTTGCGCTGGTCACGGGTCAGCTGGCTTTTCTTGAGCATATAGGCCACCCATTCGGCCTGTTCGAAAGGCTCATTGTAAGACAAACTATAATAACTATGCGCTACTATGGCACCCGTGGTGGAACTAGGCAGATAATAAGGGGGAATATCCTGTTCCAAGCTTATATTTTCCGAAGCTAAGTAGGTATCGGGTGTATTAAGGTTCTCAAAAACCCAGAAACTGACGATGCAGGAAACCAATAGAAGGGTATATATGGTTTTTCGATTCATGGGGCGGTAATTTTGTCATACGCTAAACACCTATTGTTATGCGCTTCTTTCTTTGGGGCGCATTGCCCACATGGACTCAAAAATCGAATTCAACATCGATATGTTAACCACTATTATTTGCCGTTAAGCTGGTCGATTAATTCAAGTCTCCCAACGATAGCATGTTTTTGTAAGAGTGTTCCCGGCGACAATACTGCATTTGCGCCAATTTTTGAATCATCTCCGACTAGAGCTCCAAACTTGGTAACCCTTGTATCAATGATTTGACCTTTGTGTAGTACCTTGATTAGTTTATTGGTTCTTTCGTTATAATGATTAGCGGCAACAGAACCCGCTTCGAAATTTACATTTTGTCCGATAATACTATTCCCTATATAGTTTAGATGAGCAATTGCCGTTTCTTGGCATACAATGCTACTTTTTATTTCTGAGCCAGGTCCGATTTTTACCGATGTATCCAAAAATACGCCTTCCCTAAAGTAGGTATTGGCACCAATATGACAATTTTCCATGGCGATAAATGGCCTTTTGATTGTAACTCCACTTTCCAAAATGACAGATTTATGAATGGCTACTCCGTCTGATATTTTAAAGTCCGGGCCAAGAGTGCGTAAAATTCCTTCTATGATTTCTTTTAAGTTAGATGTCACTTCCCAAGGTAGCCGGTCTCGTTCTGTTTGAAAAAATGTTGAAAAGTCAGAAATGAAATCCTTAATGTTTATCTGTTGCTCCATTGGAATATAAGTTTTTGGTCAAGTTTTACGGTTCCAATTTTCATCTCACTACTCAAATCAAAGATGGGAAATTTAAACACCTTACCATAATTTGACTCGTATAGAAAGACAACCGCTCCGTTCTGTGAACAACTATCCTTTTCCACAAAGCCTCTTATAACTTCATATCCGATTCGAACACGACCAAATTCCGATAAGCGAAAAGACTATAAAGTTATAGTTTAAAATTCTACGAACGGCAATAGGCATGTAAACTATCGCCAAAGTTACCGTTATAGTTTCCTATAGACAGGCATTGATAGTATACAACTCAGAAGCTTTTGTTAAATGTGTCCCTAAACTTTCACGTAATTATAGGATAGTTTCGTCCTATTTCTACGACCAAAGGATTACTTTAGGAACACTAAATAGTAAAAGGAAAATGATTACTTGGAAAGACGTTATACGATTCAGCACAAAAGGAAATCCCGAGCCTGACCGAAAGGTCGACAAAACGGAAGCCGAATGGCGCGAAATATTGACTCCGGAACAGTTTCGAATTACACGACAAAAAGGAACAGAGGCTCCACATTCAGGTGCCTACTGCGAATCGCACGTGGCCGGTAAATATAATTGTATCTGTTGTAATACACCTCTGTTCGATTCTACAATTAAGTTCGAATCAGGTACCGGATGGCCTAGCTTTCATCAGCCCATCAAAGAAAATGCCGTAAAATATTTTAAGGATACCACTTTCGGTATGATTAGGGTAGAGGCCCTATGTAATACTTGTGACGCACACTTAGGCCACGTCTTTCAAGACGGTCCGCCGCCCAGTGGACTGCGATACTGCATGAATTCGGAATCTTTGCGATTGCAAGAGGTCGGTAGTGAACAATTGCAGTAGCAGTTAAAAAAAAAGGAAAAGCTATACATTTTATAAACTCCTAAACCATTACACTCATTAACTTTTTGTGAGCTTGAAACTACATCATAAGGTTCCTGCCGGAGTATATGCCGAGCGTAATGGAAAAACGGGAATGAAAAAAACAATTAATAATGAACGACAATAATTTACAGTTGGCCACTATCGGTGGCGGATGCTTTTGGTGCGTAGAGGCCGTTATACAGGAATTAAAGGGGGTTGAAAAGGTGGTATCGGGATACACCGGCGGCAAGGCTCCCGGCAAACCTACCTACCGAGAAGTATGCTCTGGACTTACTGGACATGCCGAGGTGGTACAGGTCAGCTTTAATGCTGAAGTCATTTCTTACAAAGATTTTTTAATGGTTTTTATGACCACTCACGATCCTACCACCTTGAACCGACAGGGTGCAGATCGCGGTACGCAATACCGTTCCGTAATTTACTACCATGATGAAAGTCAAAAGGAAATAGCCGAAGCGGTCGTGAAAGAAATGGCCAGTTATTACGACAATCCGATAGTAACCGAAATAAGTCCGCTGCAAACCTTTCACGAGGCCGAGGAATATCATCAAGATTACTATCGAAACAATACGGCCCAAGGCTATTGCAGTGCTGTGATTACGCCCAAACTGGCTAAATTGCGCAAAATGCATGCGGACAAGTTGAAGAATGTTTCGGTCTAAAGCCCTTTAGTGTAGAGCGTGAACCAATGCCCGACTAACTTAGTGGCAGCAAAATGGAGAAAATAGGCTTTGGCGGAGGTTGCCACTGGTGTACCGAAGCTGTATTTCAATCACTCCGCGGTGTGGAAAAGGTCGAACAGGGATTTGTAGCTTCCACGGACAAAAATGATACCTTTTCGGAGGCGGTTATCGTTCATTTTAGCGCTAACTGCGTTACCCTGAAAGACCTCATTGAAATCCATTTACTTACACACAAGAGTACTTCTAGTCACTCTATGCGGCAAAAATACCGTTCGGCGGTCTATACCTTCTCTGACGGGCAAATAACTAGGGCAAAGGAGATATTGCAAAAGCTACAGCAGAATTTCGATCGACCGTTGATTACCAAGGTACTTCCCTTCGTAATATTCATACCTTCCGATGAGCAATTTGTCGATTACTACTATAAAAATCCTAAGAAACCGTTTTGTCAAAAGTACATTCAACCGAAATTACAATTGGTATTGAAGAAATTTTCGAATGTGGTGGATTTTGAAAAACTAGTTTCGATAAAATAATCGAAAATCTTCTATTGTTTAAGTTTAGGTCTATAGGGAATAGGCCAACATTGACACACATTATAATTAATCGTAATTACATTGTTGTGAATTGCTTTGAGTTCTTCAATTATAAGGATAATTCATAGAAGTTCATTGTACGTACCAGTCACTCTACCTATTCTTGTATTCAGCTTCTGGTTCATGCGCCACAACTGCAGTATCGTCTTTAGACAACAACCGCCACCCTATCGATATGACCCAACGCATCAAAACGATTGGACCTTAATATATGCTCGTTCAAGCAAGATACCGCCAACTATAGAAATGGTACGAAAAGTGATTTCGTACCCTTTGAGGGCTATATCAACGTCACTGCCAGGCCTAAACTTCCCTTTGGCGGGACTATCTAAAATTAGGTCTTCTTCCACTTCGGGAAATGGCCTACATATAAATTAAATTTCGTCAATATCCTTTTCCCTCAGACCGAACATCATATTTCCTTTTCAAGTTTAACCGACATGGCTTGTAATAAACTACAGTGTGAATCCCTGATTAAAACAACCACTTTGTCGGCCACTTCTTCATCGCAAGTGTGGGATGTCAGGTTCCTATTTTTCAGCGCTTCGAGCCATGTATAGCGCTCACTAATCAAATCGCTTTCAAAAGCTAGCTTGATGGTTTCCCGGGGATATCGAAGTTCTGAAAACCCCTGTTCTTGCAGATAATCTTTCATTACCTTCCTTGAAAGCTCAAAACTCATCTCAAAAAACTGAATCAACCCTTCTTCTTGAACGATGCCTGGATTTTCAATTTCTAGGGCATCCTTCAAAAATTTAAAGTCCTCTCGAAATTTGAGAACCGTTGCTTCCGCCGAACATAATTTTTCTTCATACTTCTATGGTATCACTACAATATCGTATCCATTGAAAACTATCAAATCACATTTGGAACTAATCATTCCTAAAAATAGTCAAATTGAATTGTCGCCGATATATTTGTTCCTCCATAAAAAAACCCCGACACATTAGTATCGGGGTTCTTCATTTTATATTTGGCCAATTTACCAGCTAATCTCAACCTTTAACCGCAAGTTTACCATGCTCCATACTATTATTCTTCAAATCTTGCAACACGTTAACGGCTTCCTCGACATAGACATCTTTAGCAAGATTCTTGTGCCAGCGGTCGCGCTTCTCGCGCAAAACAGAGTCTTTAGTGAACAGCTCCTCTTCGTACTTTAGGGATTCGAACGTTAGCTTGGAATCGTAATCGGTTATGGTCTTAAAATATTCGGATTTCTTTTTGGCATTTTCCTCATCATCTTTATAGGTATTGTAATTTAATGAGATGGTAGTTTCATCCTGTTTTGATTTTAACCATTTAGCATTTTCCTCGATCAACTTAATCTGTGAACTGTTGGCCATCCTCTTTTTACTGTTGGCTATAGTCTGGTCGTAATCGATATAACCACCCCATGGCTTATAGTTCGCTGGAGATATTTTATCCCACTGTAAGGGATTCGACTGATCGCGCTCTCCCAAATCGATGTAACTATACCTGTCCGGAACGACAACATCACTCTTCACCCCTTCAAGCTGGGTAGAACCTCCATTGATACGATAGAATTTTTGGGTGGTCAGTTTTATGGCACCCAAATCGCCATGGTCGTTACTACGTACGATATTTTCCAAGGGAATAACATTCTGCACCGTGCCCTTGCCAAAAGTTTGTTCGCTTCCGATGACAATACCTCTTTTATAGTCTTGCATGGCCGCTGCCAAAATTTCGGAAGCCGAGGCGGATAATTCGTTGACAAGTATCACCAAAGGTCCGTCCCATTGAATGCGCTCATCCTTATCGTCATAAACATCCTTTCCTTTTCCGGACGAACGGACTTGCACGATAGGACCATCCTTAATAAAGAGTCCTGCCATTTCGACTACGGTTTTCAAAGATCCGCCGCCATTGTCGCGTAAATCGAGGATAAGGCCTTCGGCACCGGCTTCCTTCAAGCGTTCTACCTCTTTGGCGACATCGGTGGCGGCATTCCGTTCGGTATAATCATCAAAATCGACATAAAACTTAGGGAGGTCTATGAGTCCGAATGTATGGTTCCCTTTAATAATGTTCGCCGATTTGGCGAAAGATTCCTCTAGCTCCACAACATCACGGGTCAGGGAAACAACTTCCATAGAACCATCTATTTTACGAACGGTCAGGTCTACAGTGGTACCTTTTGCACCTTTAATCAGCTTGATGGCATCGTCTAAACGCATACCCACAATATTGATAGGTTCTTCGCCATCTTGGCCGACCTTCATTATTTCGTCACCGACCTCTAATTGGCCATCGCGCCATACCGGCCCGCCGGAAATGATATCTACTATCTTGGCGCCTTGCGGTTTTTTCTGTAATCGGGCACCGATGCCTTCAAACTTGCCCGACATGCCCACATCGAACTTCTCTTTTTCTTCTGGTGGAAAATAATAAGTGTGTGGGTCGAATTCGTCGACGATGGTGTTGATGTACTGTACAAACCAATCTTTACGCTCGAGATCGCCAACAAAATCAAAAAACTCGTCTAAAGTCTTTTTTGTGGATTCGCGGGAAGAAAGTTCGGCCTCTTCCGGGCTCATGGGAGCATCGGAAGCTTCTTCGGCCATTTCTTTCTGCGCCCCTTCAATTTCTACCAACTCACCATCGGCATTCTCGGTCATCTCGGTTTCTACACTTACTTTTCTGACCTTTGAATCATAGGTGCCCAAAGTGGCATATTTCAACTGCTGTCTCCAGCGTTCCTTCAAATCTTTTCTGGATGCCGCAAAGGGCAATTTTTCATAATTGATGTCAATACTTTCCTTTTCATTGTAATCAAAAGGGGTATCTAAAACTTCCTTATAAATCCCTTTGGCGTCTTCCATCCTCATAATCAAGCGGTCGTAAACCAAATTGAAAAAGGAAATATCGGTGCTTTTTATCTGGTCATCGATCTGAAATTTGAACTGCTCGAATTCCTTGATATCCCCTTCCAGAAAATAGCGTTTGGTAGGGTCGATAACATCTATAAAGTCTTCAAAGACACTGACGGAAAAATCGTCATCGATATTCTTGGGCTCATAATGGCCCTTTTCGAGTACGTAAGTAATCAAGTCCAATAATAATTTATCTTTATCGTCATTTTCAAAAGACTTGTTGGTAAAGCTGCAAGAAGCAACCGAAATGAGCATTACCAAAAGCGCGTAGGCAAGATTCCTTTTCATCAATTTTAATTTTATATTTAACTATCGTCCAAGGAAATTCACTTTCCAATGGTTGATCTTTTTACATATGTAATCCCCTAAGGTACTGAAAAAACCATGCCACCTGTAGGACCCCGGCATTAATTTTTTGTTAAACGGAGATAGAACCCGCAATGATCAATATGTTTTGTAAAACGTATTTTTGCGACATAAATTATAACTTATGGCAAAACCTTTGATTTTGGTGACGAATGATGACGGCATAACGGCACCCGGCTTACGAAACCTGGTTCGTTATCTGAATGGATTTGGTGACATCGTGGTCGTTGCACCCGACAGTCCGCAATCGGGCAAAGGGCATGCCATTACCGTTGACGACACACTTTTTCTCAGGGAGATACCAGTCAAAGACGGCGCAACTAAGGAATACAGTTGTAGCGGTACGCCGGCCGATTGTGTAAAGCTGGCCCTGCGCGAATTGTTAGACAGAACACCCGACCTCTGTGTCAGCGGAATCAACCACGGCTCGAACGCCTCTATCAACGTAATTTATTCGGGCACTATGAGCGCGGCGATAGAAGCAGGTATCGAGGGTATTCCAGCCATTGGATTCTCACTTTGCGACTATGCCTGGGAAGCCGATTTCGGACCCGCTGAAGCGGCCATTAAAAAAATTGTGCGGGAGTCTCTCGAAAAAGGGATACCGGAAGGAGTGATTTTAAACGTTAATATCCCAAAAGCTTCCGCGGATGAACTAAAAGGTATCAAAATCTGCCGTCAGGCACGTGCCAATTGGCGAGAGAAATTCGACAAGCGACGAAGTCCCTCTGGAAAAGACTATTACTGGCTTACAGGCGAATTCGAACTATTGGACAATGGTGAAGACACTGACGAATGGGCCTTATCCCAGAATTATATTTCCGTTGTGCCCACGCAATTTGACCTGACCGCGTACCATGCCATTCAGCAGTTGAACGGTTGGGATTTTTAGTTTGTAGATTTGAAAGGAATAGGGAAGAGATTTAGACCGTAGTCATCAATTCATGTATGGTTTGAGTATGCAACGGCCGTTCAAGGTTTAAAATTTAAGGTTAGTATAAAACATACAAGTTATTTCATGGACGTAAAAAAAGAACTCTTAATTGGCTTCACAGTGGGAATCATTGCCAATACGATAGGCACACTTTTATACATCTTACTATTTTCCGAACTTGGTATTGTCGAGACTTTTGAGGCGGCCGTAAAGCAAGGGCATGTCGGCAGTCTTTTAGCTTTGGGCGCTATATTAAACCTCATAGCCTTTTTCGGATTTTTAAAGATCAGAAGGGACCATCGTGCAAAAGGGGTGCTTATAGCCACTATTTTGACAGCATTGGTGATACTTTACTATAAGTTGTTTTAAAATTCAAGACAAGTTCAAATGACTTGAACTATGGATTAAAAGTATGATTTAGAAAATAGGCTGGTAGAATTCGCTGCTAATACCGCTTTACTTTACCGAGGAATCCCGAATAATATGTTTGGCCAATATTACGCAAATCAATTATTACGCTCTAGCGGTAGTTCAGTCCTCAATTTCGGAGAAGCACAAGGAACAAAATCTGATAGGGATTATGTTAAAAAAGCTGGAATTAGCCTTAAAGAGCTGAAAGAATTAAGAATTAATCTGAAAATTATTATCAAATTGGATTTTGGTGATTCTAAGAATCGTTGACACTTGCTTGACAACGTCAAGCAATTAAGTAGAATTATTGCCGCAATTATCAAAAACCAAAAGTAAATCTCCACTTTTTGAACTTGAACTTGAAATGAAGTACTACATCATAACAGGCGAAGCGTCAGGCGACCTCCACGGATCGAACCTCATCACAGCTCTTAGGGTCAAAGATGCGGATGCCGATATCCGTTGCTGGGGTGGCGATCTGATGGAAAAAGCGGGCGGAACCTTAGCAAAACATTATAAGGAGATGGCGTTTATGGGATTTTTTGAAGTGCTCATCAACCTGCGCAAGATTTCAAAAAATATTAATTACTGTAAAAGGGATATACGGGAGTTCCATCCCGATGTCATCATTTTCATCGATTTTTCAGGCTTTAATCTTCGCATCGCCAAATGGGCAAAAAATAAGAACTTTACCACCAACTACTATATATCGCCCCAAATCTGGGCCTCACGTGAAGGTCGGATTGCCGATATAAAAAGGGATATCGATGCTATGTATGTCATTCTTCCGTTTGAGAAGGAATTTTACGAAAAGAAGCATGACTACCCCGTCAATTTTGTGGGGCACCCCTTACTCGATGCCATAGGCAAACGGAACTCGTTGGATACCAAAGATTTTCGAAAGGCGAACCATTTGCATCCCGCCAAACCTATTATTGCTTTGTTACCGGGCAGCCGTAAACAGGAGGTCCAGAAGATGCTCGATATGATGCTCTCGATTATCGGCGACTTTACGCAATACGAATTTGTAATCGCGGGTGCCCCTAGTCTAGACCAGGCATTTTACGAGCCTTTCCTTGACAATCCCAACGTAAGTTTCGTTCACAACAAGACTTATGATTTATTGGAAGCCTCATATGCCGCATTGGTAACCAGCGGCACTGCGACCTTGGAAACCGCTATCTTCAAAGTACCCCAAGTCGTCTGTTATCGGGCGAACTGGATATCGTACCAAATCGCCAAACGTATCATTACGCTCGACTATATTTCGTTGGTCAACCTGATTATGGACAAAGAAGTGGTCAAAGAACTCATACAAGACGAGCTGACTTCCCAAAACCTCGAAATAGCCCTTTTTAAGATTCTTGACGGTCCGGCCCGAATAGCCCAGCTGGAGGCCTATGATATGCTTGAAAAAAAGTTAGGAGGAAAGGGAGCCAGTGAAAAGACGGCTAGGTTGATTGTTGACAGCCTCAAAGGGTTGTACTGATGTACAATGTTTCCCCACGACACTGACCGGCAAAGTCTCACCAGAGGCAAACGTCGTTCTTCCAGGTTGGCAACACGCCGTATCTAGACCTACTAGAAGGTCCATTACGTGATAACAGCTTGCCATCCGGGTTACTTCGCAAAATAAATATAAATCCCGATTACGATAACACAAACGGCAAGGCCAACTTGATTAACGTAACGATAGGGCTTTATGTCTACCTGTTTACTGTATTCAAGTATAAAAGGTTCTTTTCGCGGCCACATTCTTCCGATGATCAACATAATGACCATGTTCAGGACGAACAAAATGGCCATTACGTGAAGGTAATGCGGATAGGCATCGGCTTCTATAAGATTGAGCTGACCAGCATCCGTAATTCCAGCAGTTTTTGCATTTTCCAAAGCCTCGTCTACAAATTTATTTTTTAGCCAGAACTGGCTGATAATATAAAGTGCCGATCCCGAAAATAAGCCGATTTTGGCAGCGATTGCCGGCACCCTTGTTGTAGCATAGCCAATTATGATGATTGTGAAAATCGGAATGCTATAGATACCGTTGATTTCCTGTAGATAATTGAACAGACTTCCCGCATCTTTAATAAGTGGCGCGATGAACATAGCGGCCAGAGCTAGGCAGATTCCGAAAATCTTCCCGTATTTCACCACGGTTCTTTCAGGAGCCTCGGCATTAATATGCTGCTTGTAAATATCGATGCCGAAAAGGGTTACCGAGCTATTCAACACACTATTGAACGAACTCAAAATGGCTCCAAAAAGTACGGCGGCGAAAAATCCGACCAAAGGTTTTGGCAACACGGCGCGAACCAATTCCGGATAGGCCAAATCGCTGGAATCTAATCCGCCTTCGAAATAGTGATAGGCAATCATTCCTGGAAGTACAAGAATCAACGGTCCCAAAATCTTTAGAAAGGATGCCAATAACAAACCTTTTTGACCTTCTGCCAAGTTTTTGGCCCCTAAGGCACGCTGTATTATTTGCTGGTTGGTGCCCCAATAGAAAAGCTGTACCAACATCATTCCCGTGAAAATAGTGGAAAACGGAACTTCCTGCCCGGGTTCGCCGGTCGAATCGAACCTTTCAGGATTCGATGAAACTAAAGTATCCAGTCCATTGATAACACTTCCGTCACCGATGGCCATCAATCCAAAAACCGGAATCAATATGCCACCAACAATAAGGCCCACCGCATTGATACTATCGGAAACGACGACCGCTTTTAATCCTCCGAAAACAGCATATATCGAACCTATGATACCGATACCCCATATACATATGACTAATGCTACGTCATCTGAAACATCTAATAAGGTGGGGACATCGAACATACCACTGATAGCCACCGATCCCGAATACAAAATAACCGGTAGAAGAACGACCACATAACCGGTCAAGAAAAGACCAGACGTAATCGTTTTTGTGGTCACATCAAATCGCTTGGCCAAAAATTGAGGAACGGTAGTAAGACCTTCCTTCAAATAGCGCGGCAGCAAAAATACGGCTGTCACGACCATGGCAATGGCTGCCAGAGTTTCCCAAGCCATGACCGATAAACCGTCTTTATAGGCACTACCGTTAAGACCAACAATCTGCTCGGTAGAAAGATTGGTCAATAACAACGAACCGGCAATGACCCCAGCGGTCAGGCTTCTTCCTCCTAAAAAATAACCATCGGAGGAAGTTTCGTCAGTGGTGCGGGTCGCGAGATAGGCGATTACGCCAACAAGTATTGTAAAGCCTAGAAAAGAAAGTATGCCTACCATAGGTCGTATTCGTTTGATGTGATTAGTAAGGATAAATATAGGGGTTGCATATGGATTTTGGCATACTGAGCGATTAAAATGTATGCAATTGATGAACGGAGGGAATTTTTTGATAGTTTTTATCGAGAGATTTTTGTCTTTAGTAAAAAGGTTCGGTGAAAAGGCTGAGATACAGTGGGTAACGGAGCTGAGCTTGAATTTTTTGAGAAACAACAACGGTCGCTTTACCTTCGTTCCCTTTTAAGAGAAACAGCTAATATCCCGATTGTAGCATTGGACTTCTACAATTTTGACCGGATTTGAAAGGATGATATTCTCACCAAGGACACCAGTTTCGGGGTAAAAAGTATCCGGTGCATTTTGATTCCTTTCCCGGTGCATTGCCAAAAGCTGAAAATAATGTAATTTTGGGGTTTCGACTAGGACTAAACCTCAGCCAAAAATTCGTATGGCACCTTACTATTTTCGGTCGTAACGACCACGCTTACTTGATAGTGACTCTTAATCAAGACAGCGCACAGGTCATTAGATTATTAACCAAACAACCCATACCAAACGTACCTGCCGAAACGCAAAATTTAAAAATAGTATAGAACGATGAAGAAGATGATTTTTATTTTTACAATGGTTTCTATTTTTGCATCCTGCACCCCAGAGCAAAATGATGAGCCCATAATGGTGACACCTGATGAGCTTCATGGCTCCATAGACAAGGTAACCGAGATTATGATCCACGATATCTTTTCGCCTCCGGTGGCCAGCCGTATTTTTGCCTACCCAAATGTTGCCGCCTATGAAATCATTGCGCTGAAGGATAACGGGTACCGATCTTTGGCCGGGCAAGTGCACGAACTCACATCCATTCCGAAACCTGACAGTACACAAACCATAAATTATGAGCTTGCGGCCCTTGTCGCACACATGGAACTTAGCAAGCGGCTGATTTTTTCGGAAGATAGAATGGAGGCCTATCGCGATAGCCTATATACCATCTATGAAGGAAAAAATCCACCTCTTTTCAATGCTTCAAAAGACTATGGTCTAAAAGTCGCAGACCATATCGGGAAATGGATGAATGCGGATAATTATCCGCAGACCCGAACTATGCCCAAGTTTACGGTCGATGCCGATAATCCGACCCGATGGCAGCCCACCCCACCTTCATACGCGGATGGAATCGAGCCACATTGGAGTAAGATTAGACCTTTCGCCATTGATTCGGCACAACAGTTCAAACCCGTACCACCCCCCGAATTCTCCATGGATAAAGACTCTAAATTTTACAAAGAACTGAAGGAAGTCTATGACATCGGGAAAGAGATCGCCGAGGAAGGTGACGCCTCAGAAAAGATTCAGATGGCCCAATTTTGGGACTGTAATCCATATGTATCGGTAACCCGAGGCCATTTGATGTTCGCCACCAAAAAAATAACTCCTGGTGCACACTGGATCGGTATTACCAAAATAGCCGCCAAGAAAACGAACAGCGATTTCGACAAAACGGTATATGCCTATACTAAAGCATCCATCACAATGGTCGATGCCTTTATTAGCTGCTGGGACGAAAAATACCGAAGCAACCTCATTCGTCCGGAGACCTTGATCAACCAGCATATTGACGACAGTTGGCAGCCGGTATTGCAAACGCCTCCGTTTCCGGAATATACCAGTGGGCATTCTGTGGTTTCGGGAGCTGCCTCGGTTGCGCTTACTGATATCTTTGGCGATAATTTTGCGTTTGATGACGATACCGAAGTGCCATACGGCCTGCCCATTCGCAGTTTTGATTCTTTTCGAAAGGCCGCCGACGAAGCAGCGATCAGTCGTATGTACGGGGGCATCCATTATCGCGCTGCCGTGGAGGTCGGGGTGAAACAAGGTCGAGACCTGGGTAACTTTGTGGTCGGCAAACTAAAAATGAAGACCGATAATGAAGTTGCCTCAAATCCATAAAAATAGGCTCGCCAAACCTTCGACCTAAAGTATCCTTTTTAAAAGACTTAACAGATTCCTGCCGAAGTATAGCCTGATCGCGCCCGCCCGAACGAATGTCTAAACGGAGGTTTTAAAACCCGAACCCTAGTCCAAAGGAAAACCGCAACCCGTCCACACTATTAAATAACGCCACCCGGGCCGAGAGAATATCAGCACCATTAAGGAAAAACCCACCTCCATAGGAGGTATGCCATATGTTAGAGCTTTCAGTGGGCAGCCAGACCCGTCCGTAATCAAAACCGCCGTAAAGACCTAGGGTGACCGGCAATAGTTCGGTACGTACTTCCCGCAAGCTGAAACGGACATCGGTACTCTGATAATAGGCCTTTTTTCCGGTAAAACGTTGGTTTCGGAAACCCCGTAGCCCATCGCCACCTCCGATAGTTGCGGCCTGATAAAATTCATAATCGTCACCGATGTTGTAATGGGCCTTCCACTTTGAGGCCAATACCAATCGGCCATTGGGCAAGAGTTTATAGTCCAATGAAAACGAGGGAACGATGTAGCCAAAACTGTTGCCATTACCCAGATTCGTTTTATAACCCAACTGTAATGAAGTGGCCATTCCCATGGTCGGGAATGCTTTATTATCGGAATTGGCGTAACTATATTCCGCATTCACCCCAACGAAACTATTTGTGCTCTCTTCGCCATTATCCACATAGAAGGTATTGACAAACCGTTCTTGGGTTTCTTCAACTTCTATCGATTCAAAGGTAACCCCGGTTTTGAATGCGGCACCTAATGGCCATCGGTGTATGAGCGACGGGGCCAATCGCAGCGTTCTCAATCGCACCCGGTTGTAATCGAAACCAAGGCCATCGTCCAGGTTTATGGATTCATTTCCAAAATCAAAAAAGTTGATACTGAAATTCGGACTGGTAAACCGTGCGGCCGTCTCGAGGTTCCAATTTTCGAAAACATGGGCATATTCTCCACTATAGCCCAATTCAAAACCGCTGGTGGCAAAGTAGAACGAAGCGTCGAGTTTGTGCATCTGGGTAAAAGGGTTTTTCCTGAAACCTTTGTACGTATAGGTATTACTGAATCCTATTTTTATGCCGTCATCAGGATTGTAACCGACGGTCGGAATAAGCATGTTCGTCGAATTGCGCAATAACAGCGGCAGATAGGTGTTCGTATCATAATCGTCGGTCAGACGCACCTTTGCGCCATCGGTCTTCTTGAACGTATTGTCTTTGGACAGGTAATCGTACACGGCGATATTGCCCCCTTGTTCAAAATCATAAATATCATTGTTCTGCCCACCGATCAACCTTATTTTAATAGGGCTACTATGTTCACCACGCACTTCGAAGCGGTCATCATCATCAAGGCCGTAGACCCAAATTTCTTTGGTAACGGACTTGTCGAATTTCTTTTGGAAGAACAGTTTCTTCTTTTCCCCTTTAATATTGCGGA
This sequence comes from uncultured Flavobacteriaceae bacterium, assembly GCA_963832345.1. GTDB lineage: Bacteria > Bacteroidota > Bacteroidia > Flavobacteriales > Flavobacteriaceae > Pricia. The sequence continues at coordinate 313,536 of CAWHTW010000002.1, forward strand.
ACACCTTTACCTCGATTTGCTCTGTATTTAGGATGGTGATCTCGAACCAATCGTCTTTATCGGTACCGACCACCACGGCATACTTATTCAAAACTTTATAATATTTCTTGGCTGTGTTTTCTAGATTGGCCAATCGCGCCAGCAATGTTCTTTTTATTTCAGGGATGGTCTCGTCCTGAACCGCTTCGGGAAAGGATGATAGTGCCCGGTCGATGACATTGCTAGTCAAATTTTCCCGGATGAACCGTGCCTGCTCTTGCCAATCTTCGGGTGTCGTTTTAGTCAACAGCGCCATATCGAGCACATAGGTCTTGGGCGAAGAATTGAAACCTTTCACGTTCCGTATTTCATCGTTAAAGCCCTCCATCAATCGTAACGCAGGAACGACCGTTGTGGCGAATTTCATTAAGAAACCATCTCCGTGTTTCGAAAAGGCCATGTCCCTATCTCGGGGCACCGGCTTGTAAACTATTTTACCGGTATCCTCGTTCTTGAATTCCGCCCAGCGCCATTGGTCAACATGACGATCCCAATCACCGATGGCCATATCAAAAAGGCGTGCGCGGAGATACAGCTGGGTATCTACCTCATATTTTTCGTCATCGCGAAGATTTTCCAGCATCTTATCGGTGCTCTTGAGCTCATTCGAGTAACCAAAACTACGTAGCTCGCCGTGGCCGTCGCCGGCATGTTCTTCCAACAGATAGAGTTCATCGCCGAAGCTCTCGTTAAAGTCTTCTAAAGCCGGCTGTTTGGGGATATAATATAACTTGGGATTTGTATGGTAAAGGCCCAAAGCATCTGAAAGTCCACCGATTACCAAGGGAGCATATGGATGCGAACCCGTGTAAAAATCAAGCAGTAATCTTTCTGTAAAAGTATCGTCAAAATCGCCCATGACATATTTATCCTGAAATGCCATGGCCTGTAAGTAGAGTTCAGCATCCTTTTTAAGGGCGCGCATGACATATTCCCTACCGTCTGTATGCCCTAACCGTAATGATTTTGATTGATGGCCTCCCCCTTTATGCAAGGGTTTCAGTCCACCGAACAAGGTATCGAGCCTGACCGTCGGTACCGTCACCTCGGTCGCATAGTACTTGCGATATCGATTGCCCCACACCCATTTGAAAAAACCGCTTCTATCGATATCTTCCTCGGAATAAATTTCCGATGTAACGGTAGCGGGAAAGGTATCGGAATATCGTTTTTCGACAATACCCCGGTCAGGGGGTAAAACCTGTGCAGTGAACAAAAAATCTTCGTTCCTCCCTTGATTTTCTTCGCCAGGTCGATTGTCTTTGTTCATTAGAATTTCGAAATTTTCCCGATCTTCAAACCCCTCCAGACTATCATCACTCTCTTTCTTTTTCCCCAGACTTTCCCCGACCGCATAAAAATCGACTTGGGAAGACCCGTCGGTATAGATTTCCAGTACGGCATACCCCCTTCTTCCTGTAGTAAATTGGCTGCCATTGAGCAATCGGGTCGCGCCCTTTTTGGCACCTGAGCCGCTAACGATCTGGGGCGTATTATCTTCGACGATATACTGCAACGCATGTTCGTGGCCGGAGGTCAATATTATCTTTTCGGAATATTGGGCCAAGGTAACCAATCGCTTTTTTAGTTCGGTATACCGCTTGTTCAGTTGATCGGCGTTCGAAGCGCCCGAAGTCCGGCGGAGAACGTTTAGAAAGGTTCCCAATATAGGCAAAGGACCGATTTTACCTTTTGGATAGAGATTTCGCTTCAGCGTGTACTGCCCGCCATGTGGGCCATAGGTGAACATGGGGTGATGCATCGCAATTATCGTGGTGCGTTGTCTATTATCCTTGATTTCGTCTTCAAGTTCCAACCAGAATCTTTCCCGACTTTTAATATTACAATCGGCATTGATATCCGGCCGTTTATTCCAGTTGGTCAGGTACCACTCGGTATCAATGGCGATTATTACAACGTCGTCGTTCACCTCAATTGTTTTCATAGGACAGCCATCTTCAGGAAAGTAAACCTCTTTGCTGTCCAACGCCCCTTGAATATATTCTTGCTCGCGCTTGAGACCAACCAAACCCTCGGTATACCAATCATGATTTCCGGGGATAAAAAAAGGTTTTCCCTTAAAATTTTCCAAGGTCTTGAGCTGGGCATCTAAATCGTTCGCGGCCTTAAAATATGCCTCGGTAGAGTCCTTAGGGTCGGGCAGGCCTGCAGGATAAATATTATCGCCTAAAAAAATTGCAGTACTATTAGCGTCGGCTTTGTCTAGCCTTCCCCTAAAAATTTTCAGGGCATCGTTCATTCCGCCCATGGGGGAAAGACCGGCGTCCCCAATCAAATAGAAGGTATGCGAAATGGTTTTTTCATTGGCTATATCGGTCTTTATGGCACCTTCGATGTATTTTGTTTTGTAGGTAGCACATCCGTTCAAAACCAATATAATCCAAAGAAATGCAAATAGTTTTTGTTTCATTTTGTGCTCCGACATCTAAATTTTGTAATTTGGGATTTCATAAAATGTGAACTCATATTGAACACTTCGATTAAATCTGATGTATGTCCGACCTAATTAAAAAGACTGAAGAATTTGTTACCGATCTGTTAACCAAAGAACTAGATCCAGATTATTTATACCACAATCTACGGCATACCCAAAGAGTTGTCAAAAGTACTAAAGAATTGTTTGAGCATTACCTCCTCAAAGATATTGAAAAGAACGAATTGACGCTTGCCGCTTGGTTACACGATGTCGGATACACCCAAGGCCATGATAATCACGAAGCGGCGAGCTGTGTAATCGTGGGCGACTTTTTGGAAAAACAGGGCTGCGAAACAAAGACAATCAAAAAGATTCAAGCCCTTATCATGGCTACCCAAAGAAATTATGAGCCTGAAAATTTACAGGAAGAAATCATTCGAGATGCCGATGCCTCCCATTTAGGGTCGGATAGTTACGTAGAAACATCGGAACTCTTACGCGAGGAACTTTCAAAACTGGGTATTGCCGAGTATACGCAGGCCGAATGGCGTGATATGAACATCGAGATGTTTCGCGTTGAGCATCGTTTTTATACGCAATATGCACAAGACAATTGGCAAAAGGGGAAAGACGAAAATTTACAGGACTTGGTTTCGACCAAGCAAAAAATCGAAAAGCGGGCCAAGCGGGAAGAGATGAAGGCCCAGTACAAGAACAAGTATAAAGACCGAAGTCCTGAACGGGCCATTCAGACCATGTACCGCACCAGCATGCGCAACCATTTGAAATTAAGTGATATAGCGGACACCAAAGCGAATATACTGCTTTCTGTCAATGCAATTATCATCTCTTTGGTGCTGGCCAACCTGATACCAAAACTTGACAACCCTTCCAATGACTATCTGATTTATCCGGCCGCTATATTTGTCCTGTTCAGTATTACTTCGATGATCATGTCAGTAACAGCGACACGGCCCAATGTCACCAGCGGAGAATTTACAAAAGAAGACGTTAAGGCAAAAAAAGTGAATCTTATCTTTTTCGGTAACTTCCACAAAATGAAACTGGAAGATTACGAATGGGCCATGCAAGAATTAGTCAAAGATCAGGGCTATATTTATGACACCATGTCTAAAGATCTTTACTTCTTGGGAGTAGTACTAAATCGGAAATATGCGCTTTTGCGATGGACCTACACGATATTCATGATCGGCATGGTGCTCTCTGTAATTGCTTTTTTTGTGGCGTTGAAATTTTACGGACCGGAGCGGATCATCGATTTGCCGACGTAATAAGACAAGTTCAAGCGGAAGTTCAAAAAATGTAGTTTATCTTAAAGCTTAAATGGTTTACTCCCCACTGCTTACTTCTCTTGTAAGGATTTATCTTTCTAAACTCATAAACCTATGAACCTCTAGACGCCCTTTTTCATCCTTCCAATTCCTCCATTAAGTCTTGGTAAGTATAGGTCTTTTCCGAAGATGCTTCATTATCGGCCTTGTACAGGATATCGGCACGGATGGCCTTGAGCCCCGCAACGCCCTGAACCCCTTGCAACTGTACGATTTCGACTTTACCCGCAAAATAGCCTTTCGATTTTAGGAATTTTATATAGCGTAGATATTCCAGCTCGTCCTTTTTTTGGGAATAGACGATAACCATTTTACCGGGTTGGGTAAGCCGTTCACTAGAACCTTTGACGTAAGACTTATCGATACGTTTTTTAATTACTTCATATCGCGCATTGTAGGTACCATCTACATCGAACCGCTTTTCGTCCATTCGAAAACGGATGGCCAGCGAAGTATTGTACACCAGAATAAGCGAGGCGACATCTAGAGGTACTTGAAGCCGGGGTTTGAGTTTGTAATGTGCGTTTTCCATTTCGCACATTACCTGTAACTGCCACAATCGAAGATTGTTCAAGTAAATCGGATCAAAACTTTCATTATCGACAATCGAATCACCGATGTACATGTTATGTTCTACCCCATCGGTTTTATAGCGTTCAAAATAATGGGGGAACATCGCTTGGGCTGCTACCTGTTTTTTATCTATCAGGGTGGCCAACTTCTTGTTGACCAACATGACACTTTCATCGTAATTTCTTCTATGATCGTAATATGAATCGGTACCCATATCGATGGACGCCTCATACGAAACAACCAAATTTTTAAGAGAGCTATCGGATTTCTTGAAATAATCAAAAACCGGATTTATCTCGTCAAGCACAAAATTGAAAATACTTTGCTCGCTATTGGTATCAAGGCTATCCTTAATTTTTTCAATATGGTCGTTCACCCTAAATATTAATTCCTCGTATACCGGCAACCGGTTTGTTTCCCAAGCTGCCGTCAGTATTTTGTTTACCTCGGATAGTTGTATCATCAAATCGCGCTGTACTGCAAGATTTCGGGCTTGCGAAGAATCCTTGATATCGATTTGTCCATATAGCGGATATACATCTTTGAAAACGATCTCGGTAAAGGTAGGCTGGGCCCCTTCTAGCTCATCCTTTATAAATCGTTTTGCCTCTTCCTCAAAACGCCAGTACACCGATTCGTGAACCGAGGTACATTCATTTTGGATAATGGCGTCGATTCGATTTTCTTCCTCGGCTTTTGTCCTAACCACGGCCGATACGATGAAAGGCATGACGCCTTCCAGTTTATTCGCATTTATGCTGTTCAAAGCGTTTACTTCGGATGATACCAGTTCTAAAACCCCCAATAATTTACCGTTATAGGCAATCGGGGCGAATATGGCACTTTTAATACCTTGTTCTTTCAGGTTTTTATAGGGTTGCATTCCATTGGAGGCCTTATAGTTCCTATCCACATCGGAAATGGCAAAGTAGTCGTTATCATTCAATAATTTTTGATAGGATTTCGGACAAAGGGCTTCGGCACAGGGTTCTACTGCCTTATCCTGAAGGATAAAACTCTGCATTCCCGCACCATATATCTTTTCGAACCTGCTTTTCTTTGGATTGTATTCTACAAAACCGGCACGGATACTAGGAAGGTTGAAAAACGATTTGAAGGTTTCCAAAAGATTTTCCATGAAATTGGAGTTCTCTTGGTGTTTCTTGGAGATAAGGCTCGATTTAATTTCTGATATGGAATGTTCAACGGTAATATCGAACATATTCGAGATTACAAACCCCTTGGCTATAAAACTATGAGGTGGGATTTTTTCCTTCCAGAGTTCGATATCGTTGAAATTATCCAAGAGTTCATCGATATCGGCCTGGGTCAGTTGCTTCGATTTTTCGGTAGGAAGTATTTCCATAAAATCGGCGTTGTACAAAATCCGATAATGACGTATTACCCCATTGGCATCGGGAATGTCGTAAAACAATGGACGTTTAAAATCAAACTGAAATCCGTAGTGGGAATTCAGGATGACAGTACAGGCCACGATATACATCTGGCCTTCGGGCATATTGCGCATCTCAGGAACGAACCCTTTTCCCCCTGCATTCGCCAGTATCTTATTGAACCGTGCCGAAGCATTGAAAACGATATCGTCGAAGGGAAGCGATGCCGCTTTGATCTCGTTATTAGTAAGTGCCTCAGGAAACACGTCTTGCAGTATCATTTCGATAGTTTCCTTATATTTCTTTAAAAGGGAAGCATCGCCAAATCCCTCGCGCAGTTCCGGATAAGGGGCCTGCGCCTTTAAAATCCGCTTGGCCTTAGTTGCCAAAAAATCGTCGTCTCCTTGTTCCATGGCATCATAATGCCGCAACAATTTGTCAAAACTGATGAGCTGAATCAAAGGGGATTCTGTTTCGTCTTTGCTTATCATAATGCTAATAAGTCGTAATAATGAAGATAAAGTTACAAAAGAAAATACTGACAGACTGTATATGCGTCACCCTGTATCACGTTATGGTATTTTCTGTACCGAACATCCTATTTACCACTTTGCACGCGCTGTTAGTAAACCCATTGATTTTCTAAACCTGTACTCCGGGATCATAGTTCATAAACTTTCCTTTCAGTACCTTAGCTATTGAATAACCTTTTTAAAAAATGTCTTCGAATTTCCGACTATCGCGCGCGCTCAAAAATGCCAAAAGGATAGCTTTTGATGATAGCTCGAAATTTATCTTTTTCAGCGACTGCCACAGGGGCGACAACAGTTTTGCCGACGATTTCGCCAACAATCGTAATATCTATTACCACGCCCTTAGTTTTTATTACAAAAACGGATTTCAATACTGCGAGCTTGGGGATGGTGACGAACTTTGGGAGAATATCCATTTTGAATCGATTTTTGAGGCGCATAAGGATGTTTACGGTCTGCTCCGCAATTTTCATAATGAGCATCGGTTACATATGATTTGGGGCAATCACGATATGGTTTACAAGGATCCTGACTACGTAAAAGCCCATCTCAGTAGCTATTTCGAACCCATCGACGACAAGTCGAAAGAACTTTTTGAGAATATCACCTACAATGAAGCCATCATCTTGAAGCACGAAAAAACACAACAAGAAATTTTCCTTACACATGGGCATCAAGGCGATTGGTGGAATTATACCTTTTGGCGCTGGAGCCGCTTTTTGGTTCGTGTCTTATGGAAACCATTACAGATATGGGGTATAGCCGATCCTACAAGCCCTGCCAAGAACTATAAAGAACTTATTAAGGTCGAGCGCCGTATCAAGAAATGGATCTTGAAAAATAACCTTCTTATTACGGTGGTCGGCCACACACATCGACCTCGCTTTCCAGAGCCTGGGGATATTCCCTTTTTTAATGATGGTAGTTGCGTACATCCCCGAAGTATAACGGGTTTAGAGATAGAAGAAGGAAAAATCTCCTTGATCAAGTGGCAAATTGCAACGACGGAAGACGGTACGCTTCGGGTAGTTCGCGTTTTGTTGGAAGGACCGCAAAAACTTATCGATTATAAAGAGGCCAAAACCTAAAGGCATAAGATAGTAGGAGTTATAGAGATCTCAACTTTTTTTTAAGTTCGATTCAAAATTTCCGTCGTGATCTTTACTGCCGTTCGGGTCTTTCTTCCCAAGCAAATTATTTTTAAAATTAGCCCTGTCGGCATCAGGCACTTGGGCTTTTCCAGCGCACGTATAGCCACCTACCGTAAACAGTAAAATAATGAGCGTCTTTAAATTGAGTATTTCATTTAAAATAACCTAAGTTAGAAAGTCAAACCCTTAACAGGAAAATAGGATGGATTTGGCTAATGGATATATGTTTTCATACCTTTCCCAAATGCAGACCTTATCGACCGATACATGAGTTTCAAATTATTTCTCCGCGCTTTTGGTATCATTGCCATCATATTGACACTATTTCCCTTTGTTCCCGTAGATCATTGGTCAATACGGATTTTTGATTTTCCGCATCTGCAGCTTACTTTGCTTACCATGATTGCCCTTTTGACGTATTTTTTAAGGTTCGATTTAAAGAATGTCTCGGATTATATTTTCGTAACCGCACTCTTGGGCTGTCTCCTTTTCCAAGGCTACAAAATCTTTCCCTACACCGCTTTTTCAGGTTACGAGGTTCAGAACGCATCCCAAAATGCTTCAAAGATGCTACGTATATACACAGCCAACGTGTTACAGAACAATAATAAAACCGATGCGCTATTAGACGATTTGAAGCGCTACAACGCAGACGTACTACTATTAACGGAAACCAATGAGAAATGGAGGAAAGCATTGGCGAACAATTTGGATGCAAAGTACCGGTTTTCAATAGAGGTGCCGAAGAACAACACCTACGGTATGCTCCTCTTTTCAAGGTATAAGCTCATTGAAGAAGAAATTCACTACTTGGTCGAGGATACCATACCTTCCATTCATACGAAATTGATTCTTCCTTCGCAGGATACCGTACAATTGTTCGCCATTCATCCGGCTCCACCAACACCCCAACACAATCCTTCTTCGATGGATCGTGATGCTGAAATGATGATAATCACCAAGCTAACCCGCAGTTCCCACTTACCGGTAATTGTTTTGGGAGATTTCAATGATGTAGCTTGGTCGGAGACCACCTCATTGTTTCAAAAGGTAAGCGGCCTTTTAGACCTTAGAAAAGGAAGGGGCTTCTATAGTACCTATAACGCAAAGAATTGGCTCATGCGCTGGCCATTAGACCATGTCTTTACCTCTGCCGAATTTCGAGTAAAGCGCGTCGATCTTGGTGAAAAATTCGGCTCCGATCACTTTCCATTTTTTACCGAACTAAGTTTCGAACCCGAAAAAGCCAGTGAACAAATGCTTGAACCTGCCTCAGAAGAAGATATATTGAATGCTCTTGAGCAGCTTGAAAACGAAACCGAAGAAGAAACATCCCAAGACTAAACCTATCGCACTTTTAGAATAAATTTTAAAGCAAATAGACTTCAAGAGGTATTTTAGAGCTTGCGCAATAGTATCCTAAACCTAATTTATATCAAAGCGCATTGAGACCTGATTAAAAATCTTGTTCTAAACACCGAATAAGTAGAAAATAACGGTAATGGCTAGCCTGTCGCAAGAGTTCTCTCGAAAAAATTTCTAGGGGTAATTTGATACATCACCATCAAATTATCGAAAAGATTTTTCAGAATCATTTCATGAAAAAAGGGAGCTGGTAACCAAGTGGCCTTTCGTATGATAAGGACTTGAGCCATAAATCTGTATCCAAATTGGTAGTTACCGAAATTTACGGTCCATTATTACACCAAATAAAATCGGTTTTGGCTCAAAATTAACACAATACATGATATTTTTAACACATTAGATTGATTACCATGAATTTGCATCTAAGTATGTGAGATTAATAATTACATTAGACCGATATTAATCTTTAAATTTAAAACATGAAAGATATTGTTTGGTTAATCGTAGTAATTCTTATTATCGGATGGTTGGTCGGTTTTATGGCTTTTCCTGATGTAGGAGGAATTATTCACGTTATCCTAGTAATCGCTGTAATTTTGATTGCATACAAACTTATCACCGGAAGAAAGGTGTAATGTTTTTGCAGTACCTGTAACTATGAGGCCTCTTTAACCGAGAGGCTCTTTTATAAACCTATTTGGATAACCTTCCGACTTCCTATTAATCGGCGAAAATAGCTGTGTTTATATAAAATTTATTTTTGTAATTGCTGACCTACCTATCAGAAATTGAATATAAAGTTCTTTAGGATCTACCTTTTGAAACCATTGTGAAAGCTCAATCAATCGTCCACTGCGCTCCGGAATTTAGAACATCTTGTTTCATACTTCTGAATGAAATTACCTTTCTCTGTCTAACAACTCTAGCAGTGACCAGTAATCAAGCTGCATCACAATTAGCGGCAATGAGCTAAAAAATTTAATTCAATAACCCTATTTCGCTTCCATCTGCTTTATCTTGTTAATGGCCCTTGACCATTTACTGAAAATTTCGTTAGGTTTGGGATAATCTGGAACGCTGCTTTCCCATGGGATGAGAATATTCATGTCATCGAGATCCGCTATCTCTTTCACCCATTTTCTTATAAAGTTTTGGGCCTTGTATTTAAGGGCCTGATTTACCGGGTTGGTATACCAAATCTGATAGGCTTGGGTATGCCAGTTCATCCAGTTGGAAGCCACGTCATAGTCAATCAGTTTCGATTCAAAATAGGATGCGCCCCACGTCCAATCTACCTGATAATCATACACTAAAAAACTGGAGCAGTTTACCCTGCCCCGATTGCTCATAAATCCGGTCTCGTTCAGCTGACGCATGTGGGCATCGATAAAGGGAATGCCAGTTGCACCCTCACACCATCTCTTAAAAAGCTCCGGGTCGTTTGTAAAAGCTTTGGTTTTATTTGTATACCCTTCCGTTTGGTAGACTTGATTTTGAAAACGCATTAATTTGAACGTAAAATAATCCCGCCAAACCATTTCAAAAACAATCCACCAAGTACTTTGATTCTTCTTAATTTCTATTTCATACCGCTTTACAGCTTCATATATAGTACGCGGGGAAAGACAACCCAAAGCCATGTAAGGAGAAAATTTTGAACTATACTCCAAGCCCAATGATCGATTTCTAGTCCATCGATAATTAGTGAGTTGTTCGCTTCCAAAAAGATAGTAGTTGAGGCGTTTTAATGCTTTTGTTTCTCCGCCTTCTACGTAGGTCAAGGCAAAGTTGCGTTTTTCGCTAAATCCTAAATCTTTATATGTAGGCAAAACACCCCATTTATCTTGATCTATTGAAATACAAGAAATTTTTTTAGGCTTGGGAATTGTCTCGCGAACCTCGGTGTTTTTCGTAGTGTTGATTCGATAGGCCTTTGAGGTCAACGGTATTTTGGCAGTTTTATATGGAATGTCATCAAGATGATATAATGTTCTGCCCCAAGTAAAGTCAAACGCTCGATATTCAGGCAAATCCCGTTCAATCTTTTCGATCTGTCGTTTCTCTTCCGTAGCGAACTCCTGTTCGGAAAAAATAATATTACAACTATAGACCTCGCACAATTTAGGAATCTCAATTACCGGATCCCCTACTACTACCATTAGATTTCCACCAAGCTCTTGAAGGTTTTTCCTTAAGTCGGCCACACATTGTTTGGCGAACTCTAAACGCACAGCATCCGTTTTTGGAAAACCCAATTTTAAATTCCGATAAACCTTGGGATCAAATACATACACCGGCAACACGTTTTTACCGGAATTTATGGCCTTGGTCAACGTCTCATTATCGTGAAGCCTCAAATCGTTCTTAAACCAAAGCAATACATTTTCTTTTGTCATTTAGCCTTTCTTCTTATAGTGTGGGTCTCTAATATACGGGCGGTCTCCGATTCCGCCAGGGTGCCTTTTCGTTGTCCATATAATTTTTGCAGGGCAATCGTTCTAGTTTTACTAATATCGACGAGACGTCTTGGATAATCAATACCATATTGAAACTGGTAAAGTTCGGTCTCCATAGCAGTTACCTTCCAAGGTTCTATCGCTAAATTTGCTGGAAGGTTTTGCAATTCGGGGACATGTTTTTTGATAAACACCGCATCATTATCGTGGTCATGCGCATTTTTTACTGGATTATAAACACGTACCGTGTTGGTTCCCGTAAAACCTGCCTGCATTTGCATTTGTCCATAGTGGATGCCCGGTTCAAAATCTAAAAATTGTCTGGCAAGCCATGGACCACCGGTGGTAAAATGCTGAAATAGATGATGTGTCAAAAAGGAGGTGACCATGGAGCGCATTCGAAAATTAATATACCCGGTTTGAGCTACACAGCGCATGGATGCATCTACTAAAGGATATCCCGTTTTTCCCGCTTTCCACAATGCTACGAATTCGGTATTTAAGGGTTGCTCCAGACTAAGAAATCCCTTGTTCACGGCTTGGTATTCCATACGAGGCTCCATCTCGAACTTTTGGATGAAATGGCTCTGCCAACGGAGGCGTGACATAAACGCATTGATCTGGCGTTTGTGAGGGGACATTTTTTTAATTGCCGTGGCTTCTTGGAATACTTCCCGAATGGAAAGATTGCCCCAGGCAAAATAAGGCGACAATCTGCTACAGCCGTATCTCGCCATTTCCGGTTTTGAAATATACTGGTTGTAGTAGGCAATACGTTCAGAGAAAAAGGATTCTTTCCATCGCAGTGCTTCAGAACGACCGCCTTGCTGCAAACAATGCGGTTCAATAGTAACAGTAAAGGGCTGAAAGAGTTCGATAATCTGATCGACTTCTTCACTATTAAAACAGTTCGCCGTGGACCAATCTAAACCTTCAAGTGGGGCGTTCATATAATCATACCATGCCTTTGACCATTGTTTTCGATTGGTCAGCCCCCGGACAACCCCATTATTTTGATATTCTTTCCAGCGGATGTTTTTCCCTGAACAGTAGCGAGCAAAAGTGACATCCCTTTTAAAAGTAATATCCAATCCCGTTTCTTGGGTACTGAAAATCGTATGGATATGAAATTGCCCAGCTAACTGGCCTAAGAAATGGACGATTTCGGACCGGATTGCGAGAATTTTGATATTTCGCATCGAAAGTGCTTCGTTCAGGTCGTCTAAACTCTCTTGAATAAAAACCATATGACGTTCATCATAATGAACGTCTTGCCAAATATGAGGTTCATGCAGATATACCAATAATGACTTTCGCGGACTGGCCATAGCCGACTTCAAGGCCTCATTGTCGAATAGTCGAAGGTCCCTTTTAAACCAAAAAACATCTATTTGCTCTAGTTTCGACATTAATTTACAGTTACCAAATTAAGATTCCCAATTCCTGCGACACCAATTTCTCGTGGATTATTAAACACTCGATATCCTCCGTAGTGAAACGCTTTCCTTCTGCGGGCAATTTGCATTACGTTCAATCCTATTTGATTTAATTACGGATTAGCAGGCTTAATCGGTACTACCAATTATATCGTGTTGCCGTGCTACGTCTTGGTATTTTAAATCCAATCCATAAGTATTCAAATAGCAATCGAGGATACCCCGCGACCAAATTCAATCGAAGATATCGCCCATACCAGATAAATATTAACGCTTATCGTTATTTTAATGACAGTAAGAATATATTGTGAAATGGGTGGGCATTTCCAAATCTCGGAAGTCATAGCCTATTATCACTTCCGTTCGCAGTACGCAGCATTTTGACAGGTATCTAGCTGCACTGTTTTACAACATATAATAAAATCCAAGCTTAAAGAACAATAACCGAAAAGGGACCTACAGGGATTATCTGGCGACGTCGCTTGGTTTTTATAGCTGTTATATTTTGATATACTGCCCGTCTAGGTAGTGGTGAACCCTTATGGAATTGCTATTTTTGCCATTGATCCCATTTAGGGATTGTTTCGCAAAAATCAGTTAATCCTCAGAAAAAATGATATGTTTCGCAAAACCCTCAGCGTTGTTTTAATCACACTATTATTCGCATCCTGTTGGAAGGATAAAAGTCCCGAAGACCTCATCCGCCTTAAGGACAAGTTTAAATCGCAGGTCAGCGATTTTGAAAATAAAAAGGAGAACGCCAACAAAAATGTAAACAAAGGCCTGGAATCGCTCAATGCCCTAAAAAGTGCCTTGGAAGAAACGAAGAACGAGGACAAGGAATTCGCTAGGGTCTATGGCGATTGGGAGAAAGTGGACCGGCGTGTCGAAAACCTCAACGACGAATATGAGGATCTCAAAGAAAAAGCGGCCAACCTGTTCACTGCGATGGAGACCCAGACCAATAGCCTGAGCGACAAAACCGCAAAAAAAACCTTGTCGAACGCTATCGAGAAAGCCCGTACCAAATATAACGGCACGTTGGACAACACTTCGAAAGCCATCGGTAAATTGAGGTTGCTGCACGGCGATGCCGTAGAAGTCGTAAAAGCACTTGAAGTCGCGGCCGCGCTAAACTCTTTCGATAATATCAACGACCAAATGAAAAGCATCGAGGGCCGTGTCGACGGCATCATGCAAGAGCTTAACGTCGCGGTCGTAGAAAGCAAAAAATTGTATGAAAAGAAGATTACGGAGTTAGGGGAAGAATGAAACCGTAATTACGGATACTATATCCCCAATATCTTCGCATCAACAAAAAAAGTGGAGTTTACGTCGATTTCATGGTCCTGGTTTATGACTTCGTCAGTTATCGTTTTCAAGCGAAGGTTAAATTCGTCTTTTTTAATGTATTCCTTCAAATCGATATCTAAAACATCGACATCTAAGGTACTACCCACATTTTCATCAACTTCTTGTTCTGCAATTAGCATCTCCTCAAGTCCTTCTGCCGAAATATAGACTTCGATGGTTTTAAGGAAACTGAAGTCCGCATTGGTTGGCGAAGTAATGACCAATTGTAGTTCGGTCAGTTTAATTTCTTCAATCAGGTCTTTTCGGGTATCGTTTACCTCGAACTGGGATTCGGAGTTTGTCTCCATGTCGGGCGTTAACATATCAAAAGGCAAATTGATACCTGTCGCGCCAGGTACGACCACCTTACTGTTGTACTCCAAATCGAACTTGGTCAGTTCATCTACTTTGTCGCAGCTGCTTATGGTAACAAATATGGTTAAAATCAGTAGTAAATTACGCATTAGTGAAGTTTTTGGAATTAGTATGCAATTCACTAACGTTTATGAACGTAATATATTTGAAGTTGGCAGAGAAGAAATTACTTACTCTACTTTCTTCCAAATATCTTCGCCATCTAACCTGACGAGCGTTTTCGAGTCCCTTATTTTAAATTGCACTTTAAAACTTGATGTAGTTGGACCTTCTAAATTAAGGATACTATTATCCTGGATGACGTAACCGAACCTATAAATTATATCGCCTCCACCATATGTAATATCGACTTCATTGCCATTTACAAACTCCAACCACTCTGTACAATTGATTTCTGGGTTATCGTTGTTATCGCAATCCGGAAGCTCATGTGTAAACCGCCCCTGTAGCTTCAGATTAGGATTGACACAGCATTCGGTGCGCTCACAAGAAATTATTAGCACTGTTATTACTCCTATTAAAATATATTTCCCCATAGTATTTTATTGTACAACTTGTTTAACAAACCCAAAGATGAATCATCTGTGTAATTTTTGATTGTTCGTTATCCCATTCTAAAATTATCACATAACCATCGACAGCCGGATTACCGTAACAATGGTTGACTTCTACGATAGCGCGATTCGCTTCTTTCCGGCTTTCAGTTTTTAGTATAGGTCAGTACCGTTTCGTCATCAATTAAATCGGGATTATCAATAAATATCAATTTGAGCGTAGATTCCTTTATTTCAAAGATATAGGAACTCTAGTCATCGAAGGTAATCTGGTCTTTGCTTATAGAAAAGTCATGGGTTCCAGAACTCCTAAAAAATGTTAATTCATCAGTATTTACAGCGGTTACGCGATTTTCATTCATGTCAAAAATTAGCGTGTGTTCGCTGTAATCGAAATCAGGTCCGACTCCACATGCGAAACACATAGCACCGGTAAGCACCCACTTTCCTTCCAGAGCACCGTTAATTTCACTGTCATCGTTTGAACAGGAAACCAAAACACCAAAGGTCACAAGTAAAACAACCCAATTTTTCATACTATATCCATTTTCATTATGAGATGGAGAAAATTCAAAAGGTTGCGTGCTAAGCGACAACTAAAACAAAATAGTTCTTCTTGCCCCGCTGCAACAGCACGAACTTATCATTGATCAGGTCGGAAATGCCAATGATATAGTCATCTTTGACCTTTTCTTTATTGACCGAGATGGAATTCTGCTTCAGTTCCCTACGTGCCTCACTGTTGGATGCCAAGAAACCGGTCTTATCGGCCAGGGCACCGATCATATCGAGTCCGTTTTCCAACTCCGATTTTGGTATCTCGGCCTGCGGCACACCGTCAAAGACATCGAGAAAGGTCTTTGCGTTTAGTTTTTTAAGGTCTTCGGATGTGGATTTTCCAAAAAGGATATTGCTAGCTTTCAAGGCATTGTCGAGATCCTCTTGGGAATGCACCATGAGCGTAATCTCCTCGGCCAGTTTCTTCTGTAGTATTCGCAGATGTCGCGCTTGTTGATGCTCGCCGATTAATTTACCTATTTCTTCTTTGGAAAGAAACGTAAATATCTTGATGTATTTCTCGGCGTCATCATCGGAAACGTTCAGCCAGTATTGATAGAATCGGTAGGGGGATGTGCGTTCGCCATCCAACCAAATATTGCCGCCTTCGGTTTTTCCAAATTTGGTACCGTCGGCCTTGGTAATCAACGGACAGGTCAAGGCATAGCCTTTTCCGTTACCGATACGGCGTATCATTTCAGTACCCGTCGTTATGTTTCCCCATTGATCGCTACCCCCCATTTGAAGGGAGCAGCCATAATTTTGGTAGAGATATAGAAAATCATAGCCCTGCACCATTTGATAGGTGAACTCGGTGAACGACATCCCTTCTTTGGCTTCGGAAGTTAGCCGTTTTTTGACCGAATCTTTGGCCATCATATAGTTTACGGTGATATGCTTGCCCACGTCACGGATGAAATCCAAGAACGAGAAATCTCTCATCCAGTCATAATTATTGACCAATACAGCCGCGTTTTCGGCGGCATTATCGAAATCGAGAAAACGGGACAATTGTTCCTTCAACGCCTGTTGGTTATGGCGCAGCGTAGGTTCATCTAAGAGATTGCGTTCCTTGGACTTACCGGAAGGATCCCCAATCATACCCGTGGCGCCCCCTATCAGGGCATAGGGTTTATGCCCGGCCAATTGAAAATGGCGTAGCATCATCACACCGACCAAGTGGCCGATGTGTAATGAATCAGCGGTAGGATCGATACCCACATAGGCCGATCGCATTTCCTCTAACAGGTGTTCTTCGGTCCCGGGCATGACGTCGTGCAACATACCCCTCCATGTCAGTTCTTCTACAAAGTTTGAAGGCATTTGGCTTGAGTTCTTGAATTAGGCTGCAAATATCCGAAAAAAGAACAGAGGGAGGAGACTAGAGCGAAGAGACTTTACTACTCGAGCACTTCGTACCTCCAATTTCGTACTTCGTATTTTTCTATTCCCTAACTTTGAAACATGATATTGGTAACCGGCGGTACAGGTTTGTTAGGTTCACATCTTTTGCTAAAATTAATGGAAGCGGGTCATTCGGTGAGGGCTATCCACAGAAAGGAAAGCGACCTTAAAAGGGTGGAAAAAGTTTTTGCATACTATAGGAAGGATGCTACGGAACTTTTTGATGCTATTGAATGGGTCGTAGCAGACGTCAATAATATTCCCGACCTTGAAATTGCGTTCAAAAATATCACCCTTGTGTACCATGCCGCTGCCTTGATCTCTTTCGATCCAGGAGACCACAAAAAACTGCAAAAAGTAAACACCGAGGGTACGGCAAATATAGTAAACGTCTGTATCGCCAACAACGTACAAAAATTGTGCTATGCCAGCACTATTGGAGCTATCGGCAGGAGTATAGACAGTAGCATGGCGAGCGAAGAAACTCCGTGGACACCTTTGGAGGCCAATGTATACGGACTAAGCAAACACGCTGCAGAAATGGAGGTCTGGCGCGGTTCACAGGAAGGGCTTCCCGTCGTGATAATCAATCCCGGGGTAATCGTAGGGCCTGGATTTTGGCACAGCGGCAGCGGTACACTTTTTACGACCGCCCGAAAAACATACGGGTATTATCCACCGGGCGGAACCGGATTTATTTCGGTACATGACGTAGTAGCCATGATGATCGAACTTATGGAATCTTCGATTAAAAGCGAACGCTACATCGCCGTCGCCGAAAATTGGACCTATCAAAAAATACTGGGCGAAATAACACAGCAATTGGGGATAAAACCACCAACAAGAGAACTAAAATTTTGGCAACTAGAAATAGGCCGATGGTTGGATGGGCTGAAGCATCTGTTCTTCCAGGGCGGCAGAACCATCACTAAAAGCCATATCCGATCCTTAAAAAACCGGCAGATTTTCGACAACCGGAAAAGTAAGGATGAACTAGGTTTTGAATACCGTGGTTTGAAAGAAGAAATCCAGTTTTGCTGCGAGCGATTTAGGGAAGGGAGTCCTTGACTTTATCCACATCAGTTTTGCGATTTCTGTTTTCAAGTTCAACGCGGAGCAGGCTGTCATTGACCTCTTTGGCTTCCTCAATAATCTTGGTCTCCCTTTCCAGTTCCGATTCCACCTTTTTATAAATCCTTTCGTATTCTGGTGGCAAAGATGCGTAGTAGCGGTCACTTTCCACAAACTGAAGGCTATCGATTCCGTGTTTTTTGAAAATATAGGCCATAGGCTCGATATCGTTGTCGTATAAAACCGCTATGCTTGTAGATTTGGCGGCATTGACAATGGCCAAATCCTTGAGCACCTCGACCATCTTATCTTCTGGGATAAGGTTATCGGGCTTTTCCAATAGGGTATCATTACAGGAAAGCAGGCAGATAATCAGTACGGACGCATATAACTTTTTCATGCACTAGCTTTTTAGATTTTTTTTTCGACAAGCATGGAAACAAAAACCGGGGGACAAAATCGTTTCGCTTCTATATTTTAGAGGTATCTCACCTATCAAAAGTCAACCTTTTGGCATGCCGTTCGCTGGAAAACGTCCCATTATCATAGGCCAAATGCCCGTTGACAAAGGTATGTGTAATTTTTGACCGAAAGGTGTTGCCTTCAAAGGGTGACCATCCGCATTTATAGGCAATGTTTTCTTTGGATACCTGCCAGGGAGAATTCAGGTCGACGGCAGTCAAATCGGCAAAATAACCTTCCCTGATATATCCGCGTTTCTCAATTTGGAACACTACGGACGGATTATGGCACATTTTCTCCACTATTTTTTCAAGGGTTAGTTGCCCCTGGTGATACTTTTCTAGGATGGCGGGCAGGGCGTGTTGCACCAATGGTCCTCCGGACGGCGCCTTGGTGTAGACGTTGTCTTTTTCATCGAGCGTATGCGGGGCATGGTCTGTGGCAATGATATCCAATCGGTCGTCGAGAAGGGCCTTCCATAATTGATCGCGATCTTGCGCCGTTTTTACCGCGGGATTCCACTTGATCAAAGTACCCTTCGTTTCGTAATCAGCGTCAGAAAACCAAAGATGATGGAGGCAGACCTCTGCAGTAATTTTTTTATCCTTTAAAGGGATGTCATTCCGGAACAGCTCCGTTTCCTTTCCGGTGGAAAGATGGAAGACGTGCAATCGCGCCCCGGTCTTTTTTGCCAATTCGATAGCTTTTGAGGAGGATAGATAGCAGGCCATGGCACTCCGAATTTTGGGATGGTATTTTATCGGGATATCGTCTCCGTATTCCCCTTTATATTTGGCCAGGTTTCGTTTGATGGTATCCTCATCTTCGCAATGGGCCGAAATCACCAATTCGGTATTTCGGAAAATCCGCTCGATGACCGCCTCATCATCTACCAGCATATTGCCTGTCGAAGACCCCAGAAAAAGTTTGACCCCGGAGCAGGCATATTTGTCCAACCGCTTTATTTCCTCAAGATTATCGTTGGTACCTCCAAAAGGAAAGGAGTAATTGGCGAAGGAACTCTTGGCCCCCAATTCGAATTTCTCCTCTAGTTTCTGAATCGTGGTCGTTTGCGGCTGGGTATTCGGCTGCTCCATGTAGCTGGTGATGCCCCCGGCAACGGCTGCCCGGCTCTCGCTAGCGATATCACCCTTATACGTGAGTCCCGGTTCCCGAAAATGAACCTGATCGTCAATAACTCCGGGCAAGAGATGCTTTCCCTCTAGATCGATGACCTTGGCATTTGCATCCGATATATTGGAAGCTATCTTGATAATCAGCTCATCCTCTAGCAGTACATCACTTTCAAAGACGCTATTCTCATTAATGATATTGGCATTCTTCAATATTGTTCTTCCCATATACACCTCCTATTAAAACACCTTCTTTAAGTATTGAAATGAACTCATTTAAAACCCATCCTTATTGAAAAGACTCCTTAGTTTCATCATGAATACTCCAAAAATAGCCTCACTAACAATCGATCCGTTCATTTTGGACTTCCCTTTTACCCGATCTCGGAATATAATGGATACTTCTTCAATTTGATAATTTTTAAGATAGGCCCTAAATTTCATTTCAATCTGAAAAGCATATCCTACGAAACGAACGGAATCAAGGTCGATATTCTCAAGCACATACCGTTGGTAACACACAAAACCGGCAGTCGGATCATGTACACGCATACCCGTGATTATCTTTACGTAAAACGAGGCCCCGTAGGACAGTAGTACACGGTATAGGGGCCAGTTTACGACGTTCACCCCTTTCTTATACCGTGAGCCAACGCTCAGGTCGGCACCGTTTACACAGGCGCGATATAATCTTTTCAAATCTTCAGGATTGTGCGAAAAATCGGCATCCATCTCGAAAATATAGTCGTATTTTTTGGCGATGGCCCATTTAAAACCGTGGATATAGGCCGTGCCCAAGCCGGATTTTTCCATCCGGGTTTCCAGGAATAAAATATCGGAATGCTGCTTTTGCATCTCTTGTACCTTCTCCGAGGTGCCGTCAGGGGAATTATCATCAACGACAAGTACGTGAAAATCTTTGTTCAACCCAAAAACGGCCAATATTATAGCCTCGATGTTCTCGATTTCATTATAGGTAGGAATAATGACCAGGCTATCGGACATCGAATGCTTCGCTTTAGGAGATTATAAAGAAGGCTCCTGACAAAAATAAGGTTTTACTATGGCTAAGAAAACGGCAAACTATGAATTATGAAACTTTTATATTCGTGCCATTTAGGAATTTGGCCGTTTCGAAGCAATTATTTTTTTCTTTACCAAGGCAAAATTTTAAAGTGTAGCCATAGCCATAGTTTTAAATTTTAAAGCCGGTAATGGCAAATAGAAAGATGCAAGAATCCGAATTTCTAAATGACCAGGGAATGAATATCAGAATTTGTAATTTTGCGCGTTATTAGATAAACAGCGCGACACCCTGACCTGAAATGAAACCGAAACTGCCCCGAATTTTCCTGCTTTTATTAGGCATTGTGTTCCTGCTAAATCTTCTTCAATCTTATTTCACGCCCCTTATTTTTGATGAGGCCTATTACTGGTACTACGCACAAAATTTAGCCTGGGGCTATTTCGACCATCCGCCGATGGTGGCCTACATGATCAAATTGGGCAGTTTCCTATTCGATGGTGAACTGGGCGTGCGATTCGTCAGTTGTCTCCTTTCCGCAGGCACGCTGGCAGTCATTTGGGCGACCATAGAACACCCTAAAAAACGGGATTATGTAGTTCCTTTTTTCATATTAATGTTCTCGATGGCGCTCTTCAACGCCTACGGCTTCTTTACCTTGCCAGACACGCCCCTACTCTTCTTTACGGCCTTGTTCCTTTACGTATACAAACGTTTTCTGCATGATCCGTCGTTGATATGGGCCATTATCATGGGCCTTGTCATGGCCTGCCTGATGTACAGTAAATATCATGCGGCCTTGGTTATCGTATTCGTGCTATTGTCTAATTTGAAACTCTTGGCCAATAAGTATGCATGGCTTGCGGTGCTTTTCGCCCTGTTTTGCTACATACCCCATTTTATCTGGCTATATGAGAACGATTTTGTTACGATAAGCTATCATCTTTTCGATCGGCCAAACGCCGCTTATAACTTTGAAAAATACACCCTAGGCTATTTTGTGAACCTAGTGGCAATTTTCGGACTCACCTTTCCTTGGATTTATCTTTCCTTAATTAAGACGCGATTCTCCGATACCTTTACAAAAGCGCTTCTTTATCTTGTTTACGGGGTGCTCATCTTTTTCTTTATATCAAGTTTTAACCGTCGCGTACAGACACAGTGGATTATTATTATTGCCATTCCCTTGGCCATAATCACTTTTCGGTACATGATGTACAACGAGAAGGTCAACCAATGGATCTATCGAATCGGGCTGATAAATATTATAATTATTTTATACCTCCGGATTGGATTGGTCTATGAAGACGTTTCCCCGATTTACTACGAGACCCATGGCAACAAGGCGGTGGCGGAACAAATAAAATCAGAGGTCGGTGATATGCCCCTAATTTTTATAAATTCTTACCGCAATGCGCCAATGTTTTCCTTTTATACGGGCAACGACACCTATTCGCTGAACAATGCCTATTATCGTCGCAATCAATATTCCATTGATGATTCTGAATTAAAACTACAGCATCAAAAAGTGCTCTATTTTTCGGGAAATCAAGAAAAGGCCGATATCTCGTTTACCAAAAGTAACGGGGGTACCTTCTATGGGGAATATATTAATGACTTCGAATCCTTTCGGAAACTAGAGACAATAGTCGACGGCCCTGTATCCTTGAATACGGATAAAGAACAGACCCTTAAGATATACAACCCGTACGATTGGCCCGTAGAACTCAAAAAATTGCGGTTCAATGTGGCCTACCTGACCGATTTTAAAAAAGTTGAAAATGCCATATTGATAGATCCAAAACCGGTCGACGAAGAAATTCTTTCATTACCGCCCAATGATACGACCGATTTTTTGTTTAAGTTACCGGAACCCAAGATGGTCGCCCCGACTTATTTCAGGGTTGCGATTTCCGA
Source organism: uncultured Flavobacteriaceae bacterium (assembly GCA_963832345.1). GTDB lineage: Bacteria > Bacteroidota > Bacteroidia > Flavobacteriales > Flavobacteriaceae > Pricia. The sequence continues at coordinate 336,123 of CAWHTW010000002.1, forward strand.
TAACGGATTACCCTTCGGACTCAATGGTAAAAACACCGAACTATTGTACTAATGGAACCTATTTTAAGAACAGCGGATACTGCCAATTGGATTACTATCATGTTACTGTCGAGCATGATACTCCTTGTACTTGCCAAAAGCCTGTTCTATACCCGGTTCTTGAACTTTATCATTCTTCCGTTTAATAACAAGTACATTTTTATGTACAATAAAAAGGAAAAACTAATCAACTGGTTCCATATCTTTTTCACCTTTTTTCAACTTATCAATTTTTCGCTTTTTATTTTTATGGTGGGAAAAGTTTTCATAGTTACCCCTGATATTGGGTATCCGTTTATTTATCCCATGATTCTTGGATGCATTTTGGGTTTCATTATTGTAAAAGTTGTGCTGCAATTGTGTACCGGCTTCATTTTTGGCTCTAACAAAGCCATTAGCGAGCTTATTTTCAAAAAACTATCATATCTCAACTACACTGGGCTAGTTATGTTTATCGCAAATCTTTTGCTGGCCTATGTGACAAGGGATTCTCAAGTTGTAGTTTTCGTCGCTATTTTCCTAATTCTCTTGATAAATGTAATCGGCTGGATAACCCTATTAAGGAATCATCAAAATTTCATTACCAATTATTTTTTCTATTTTATTTTGTACCTTTGCGCACTTGAAATTTCACCGTTCATCATTATTGGCAGTTACCTCAAAAACTAGAGTATAATGTAAAAATATCCATCCCAGCCCTCGAAAAATGGAGATTTCAAAATATTGAACAGTTCCGATACCTAACGTATCGGGAATAGCTACTAACAAGCAAACATCCACAGATGAAAGTCAAAACGATTTTGGTGTCACAACCCGAACCTAAGATCGAAAACTCACCGTATTCGAAGTTGATAGACAAGGAAAAGGTGAAAGTCGATTTCAGGCCTTTCATTCATGTTGAGGGCGTAGATGCCAAGGATGTCCGCCAACAAAAGGTAGATTTACGCAACTATACCGCCATCATCTTGACCAGTAGAAATGCGGTTGATCATTTTTTTAGGATTGCCGAAGAAATGCGCTTTAAGGTGCCAGATAGTATGAAGTATTTCTGCCAATCGGAAGCCGTGGCCTATTATCTTCAAAAATACGTGGTATACCGAAAAAGAAAAATTTACGTAGGAAAACGTAATTTCCAGGAATTGGTGCCGCTCTTCAAGAAATACAAAGGGGAAAAGTTCTTGTTACCGTCATCGGATGCCTTAAAGGACGAAATTCCTGAAATTTTAAATGCGTTGGATATCGAATGGAAGAAAGGTACCTTTTACAGAACCGTCATTAGCGATCTTTCCGACCTTCGCAACGTTTATTATGACGTGCTGGTCTTTTTTAGTCCGTCGGGTATCGAATCCCTTTTGCAGAACTTTCCCGATTTTGATCAAAAGGAAACCCGAATCGCCGTGTTCGGAAACTCTACTATAGACGCCGCCACCGATGCGGGACTTCGAATCGATATCAAAGCACCAACTCCCGAAACACCATCAATGACCATGGCGCTTCAAAAGTATATCAACGAGGCGAACAAACGCTGAAAACTAATTCAAAATTACGAATTCTGGATTTCAAAAAGCATACCGCTGCGGGCCACCACGCCTTATCTCTTCACTAGCAAAGGCTTCGAACTTCTTAAAATTTTCCCGAAACGCATTGGTCAATTTAAAGGCCGCGGTATAGTAGGCTTCATCATCGTTCCATGTCGTTCTTGGGCTTAACAGGCTTGTCGGCACTCCGGGGCATTCCCTTGGCTGCGCCACCCCGAAAACAGAGTGAATGTGATAGTGGTCGTAGTCGTACAACCCCAAATCACCGTTCAGTACGGCGTTGATCATGGCACGGGTATATTTTAGTTTCATTCTTGTACCCACGCCGTAGGGCCCGCCCGTCCAACCGGTATTGACCAGCCACACGTTTACACCAGCATTTTTCATTTTTCGGCTCAGCATTTCGGCATATTTTGCGGGATGCAAGGGCATAAAAGGCGCCCCGAAACAGGCTGAAAATGAAGGAATAGGCTCTACCACTCCGGCTTCCGTTCCCGCGACTTTAGCGGTATATCCCGAAATAAAATGGTAGGCTGCCTGGGCGGGTGTTAACTTTGATATCGGAGGCAAAACTCCAAAAGCATCCGCAGTAAGAAAGAAAATATTCTTCGGATTTTTACCTATGGATGGCCGTTGTACGTTTTCAATATGGTAGATAGGATAACTTGCCCGTGTGTTCTCCGTGATGGAAGTATCGGCATAATCGACGTTTCCATATTCGTCAAGAACCACATTTTCGAGCAACGCCCCTTTCTTGATTGCCCCGAATATTTCCGGTTCGTTTTCTTCGGACAGGTTGATGACCTTGGCGTAACAACCACCTTCAAAATTAAAGACCGCGTTTTCGTTATTCCAACCATGCTCGTCATCACCAATCAATTTTCGGGATGCATCGGTGGACAAAGTGGTTTTTCCAGTACCTGACAGTCCGAAAAATATCGCCGTTTCCCCAGTTTCCCCCACATTAGCAGAACAGTGCATCGGTAAGGTCTTTTTTTCAAAGGGTAGGATGAAGTTTAAAGCTGAAAATATTCCCTTTTTAATCTCCCCCGTGTAGCCAGTGCCACCTATAAGAACTATTTTTCGAGTAAAATTCAATACGGCAAAGTTATGTTGCCGGGTGCCGTCCACTTCCGGATCGGCCTTAAATCCGGGGGCATTGATGACCGTCCATTCGGGCTCAAAATGTTTCAGTTCCTCATCCGTTGGGCGAATGAACATATTGTAGGCAAAAAGGTTCGACCATGGGTATTCATTGATGACCCTAATATCCATCCGGTAGTTATGGTCGGCACAGGCGCAGCAATCCCGAACGTAGAGTTCCTTTTTATTCAAGTAGGCAATTACCTTATCATAAAGTATATCGAATTTTGCCGGCCCAAAGGGAATGTTGATATCCCCCCACCACACGTTATCCGTAGTAATGGCATCCTTAACGATAAAGCGATCTTTGGGCGAACGGCCGGTGAACTCCCCCGTGTGGATTGCCAAGGCACCCGACGCCGCTTCCTTGCCCATTTCCTTCTCCAAGGTAATGGCATGCAATTGCGATGGGGATAATTGATAGTGGATATTTGAATGTGTTATTCCAAACGAAGCCAAGGAAATCGATTCCGCTCTTTTTTTCGAATTATTCATTGAAGTAGCATTTTACATCTGCAAAATTATCATAAATAAATATTTGATGCCTCTTTTTTAAAGATAATTTATTTAATGTGCTTTCCAAATTTTAATCCGAAAAGGATCCAGCTTAGTATGAGCAAGAGCCCGCCGATAGGAGTGATGAACCCAATCGTCTTATAATCAAATGAAGTAAGCCCATTGGTCGCCAACAAATAAATCGAAAAAGAAAAGAGGATGATACCCACTACAATGCAGTAGAATATGAATTTTTTATGACCTTCAGGTATCACCTTCACATTGGCCAGAATCAATAGGAGCAGGGCGTGGTACATTTGATAGGTTACGCCGGTATCCCACGTTTTAATAGCGTCGCTATCGACCAATTTTTCCAATCCGTGTGCGCCGAAAGCACCTAATAATACAGCCAAGATGCCGAAAAGTATTCCTGTAAGAAATATTGTTTTGTTCATAACTTGAATCCGCTTCTTTTTTATAAATGTAACAATTGATACCTTCGTACATCAAAACAACTCGCTAGAGCAGCAAAATTACAAAATCAAATGCCACGTAAAATTCTAGTTATCGGCGCGGGAAAATCTACTTCGTATCTTTTGGATTATTTTTTGGAGAAGGCCGAATCCGAAAACCTCCGTTTGACTATCGGCGACCTCAACCCCGTCGGGATCTCCGACGTTGTTAGAACCCATCCACGTTGCTCGGTAGTTTCCCTGGATATTTTTAAGGATGCCGAGCGGAAAAAAGCCATTCAGGATAATGACATCGTAGTCTCTATGCTTCCGGCCTCGCTGCATATTAAGGTCGCACATGACTGTCTCTCGTTTGGAAAACATCTGGTTACCGCTTCATACGTAAACGAAGAACTAAAGGCATTGGACAAAAAGGTCAAGGAGAAAGGTCTCGTATTTATGAACGAAATCGGCCTCGATCCCGGCATTGACCACATGAGCGCCATGCAAATCATCGACCGTATTCGAAAAAAAGGAGGGAAAATTTTACTCTTTGAATCGTTTACAGGCGGCCTGGTAGCCCCCGACAACGATAACAACCTTTGGAATTACAAGTTTACCTGGAATCCCAGAAACGTCGTGGTAGCGGGACAGGGCGGTGCTGCCAAGTTCATTCAAGAGGGTACCTACAAATACATTCCTTACCATAAACTCTTTCGCCGTACCGAATTTTTCGACATCGAGGGCTACGGCAGGTTCGAAGGCTACGCCAACCGCGATTCGCTCAATTATCGTGAGGCTTATGGCCTGAAAGACGTTTTGACCTTGTACCGCGGTACCATGCGCCGGGTAGGCTTTTCAAAAGCTTGGAATATGTTCGTACAACTGGGTATGACCGACGACAGTTATACTATTGAAGATTCTAAGGGTATGTCGTACCGCGAATTCGTAAACCTGTTTCTTCCCTACTCGCCTACCGATTCCGTCGAACTTAAACTGCGCTACTACCTAAAAATCGATCAAGATGATATTATGTGGGAAAAGTTGTTGGAACTTAACCTTTTCGACGCTCAGAAGACCATTGAACTCCCAAATGCCACTCCGGCTCAAATCTTGCAAAAAATCTTGGAAGATAGCTGGACACTCGCCGAAGACGAAAAGGATATGATTGTGATGTACCACAAATTCGGCTATGAGCTAAACGGACAAAAAAAACAGATAGACGCCAATATGGTGGTCATTGGAGAAAACCGAACCCATACCGCCATGGCTAAAACCGTAGGTCTACCCGTAGCCATGGCTACTTTGGCCATATTGAACAAGAAAATCGTCACGCCCGGGGTGCAGATACCTATAAAAAAAGAAGTCTACGAACCTATACTTTCCGAACTAGAAAATCACGGTATTACTTTTAGGGAATATGATATGCCTTATTTGGGATATAATCCCGATTCTGTGGCGAGTTGAGGTTTAAAGGACATTGCTCTTCGTAGTTCCGGGGCCCTAAACGAACGAAGAGTCCCTAAACAATCAAATTTCCAGTTATTTCCCTACATTTACCGCTAAACCGAAACACAAACCATGAAATCCGGTAACGATAAAGTAAAAATTGATGGTATAGACAAGAAAATCCTAAGGTTTCTTATGGCCGATGCCCGGAAGCCTATCTTGGAAATAGCACGGAAAATAGGAATTTCAGGAGCTGCTATTCACCAGAGACTACGAAAATTGGAAGCATCTGGGCTACTGGCCGGTTCAAAGTTCGTCATCGACCCTAAGGTCATGGGCTATACGACCATGGCCTATATCGGTATTTATTTGGATAAGGCTATGAGCAACCCCGCCGCCGTCAAGCAATTGGAAAAGATTCCCGAAGTACTGGAATGCCATTATACAACGGGAAATTGGTCCATTCTTATCAAGGTGCTTTGCAGGGATAATGAACACCTTATGCACGTACTGAATAAAGATATTCAACAAATCGAGGGGGTTTCGCGTACGGAGACTTTTATTTCATTGAATCAGCAAATCGATCGGCAGATTACCATATAAGGGAGGGCCCCAAAGGTTTTGAAAACCTTTGGGGCCCTATTCCGATTCGCATTTCATCATTAATCCCTACCGCCAAAGACTTGCATGCCCCAGTAGACCAAAGTGGCCAGCGAGCCGATGGCCGCAACGAGATACGTACGGGCGGCCCATTTCAAAGCATCTTCCGAACCTTTATATTCTTGTGGGGTGACCACGTTCTTTGATTTTAACCATGCCAAGGCCCGATTACTGGCATCATACTCTACCGGCAGTGTGATAAAACTGAACAAAGTGGCCATACCCATCATTATCAGACCAGCAACGGCGACCCAGTATCCGAAACCTACTCCAGCTGCGGCACCGAGCATAAGTCCGCCAAAAACGACCCACATCGACATACTTGACGTAATACTTACCACGGGCACTAATTTAGAGCGCAAAGTCAACCATTCATAAGCTTGGGCGTGTTGCACCGCATGCCCACATTCGTGGGCGGCTACGGCCGCCGCAGCGGCATTTCGCTGGTTATAGACACTTTCGCTCAGGTTAACCGTTTTGGTTTTCGGATTATAGTGATCGGTCAGCATACCGGCAGTGGAAACTACCTTTACGTCACGAATTCCATTATCCGATAACATTTTTTCAGCGATTTCGGCACCGCTCATACCATTTTTGAGATGCACTGTCGAATAATGCTTAAACTTACTTTTAAGTTTACGGCTTACTAGCCAGCTGACGAGCGCTATTGCACCGATCAAAATATAATATCCCATCATAACTTTATGTGTTTTTGTTCGTTTATTTGTTTTCGCGTCAAAGATAAGTAGATTCCCATTTGTGCGGGAACGACTTATCAATACTTTAGCAAAAACCTCGCCAATCGACAACACCGACAAAATGACGTTTGGCTACCCTACGATGTTCACAATTTTTCCTGGCACTACAATCACCTTCTTAGGCGTTCTGCCCTCCAATTGCTGCTGGGTCTTTTCGTGGGCCATTACGGCTTCCTCGATTTGCTGCTTGTTTAGGTTTAAAGGCAGATCCATAGTAAAGCGCATTTTACCGTTGAAGGAGATGGGGTATTCCTTGTTGCTTTCTACGACGTATTTTTCCTCGAATTTTGGGAAAGGTGCGGTGGCAATCGATTCGGTATGCCCGAGTTTCTCCCAAAGTTCTTCGGCGATATGCGGGGCGTAAGGGGATATCAAGATGGCCAAAGGGTCCAGAATTTCCCGGTTAGTACACTTTTGGGCGGTCAGTTCGTTCACGCAAATCATAAAAGTTGACACCGAGGTATTGAAACTGAAGGTCTGGATGTCTTCTTCAACTTTTTTGATGGTTTTGTGGAGGGTTTTTAAGCTTTCTGGGGATGGCTGTAGCAGCTTTCGCAGCGCTGTCTTCATTTACGTCCGAAACTTTAAACGAACCATTCGGGCCGGAATGATAGAGTTTCCATAATTTTTTTAGGAAGCCGTGAACGCCGGTGATTCCCGCCGTGTTCCAAGGTTTGGATTGCTCTAAAGGCCCAAGGAACATTTCGTACATACGCAGGCTGTCGGCCCCGTATTCTTCGCAAATGGCATCGGGATTGACGACGTTGTATTTGGATTTTGACATTTTTTCTACTTCGCGGCCTACGATGTATTTTCCATCTTCTAAAATGAATTTCGCGTTCTGGTATTCGGGTTGACTATTTTGAAAAACTTCCGTATCAAGCTCATCAGAGTTGTTTACAATTGACACGTCTACATGAATAGGAGTGAATTGACGCCAGTTGGTTTCTGCAATCGTTTTTCCACTAGGTATCTCTGAAGAGAGCGGCTCTAACAGTTCTTTAATTTGCTTGGAGTAATCATCCAGAAAGCCCCTTTTACTTACTGCTTTTTGAATAATTCCTTTTGAAACAACTATTGGCTCATCAATATAATTTTGATTCCATCTATAAATAAAAGCACTAGTCCCCGTAATCATACCCTGATTGATCAATTTTTTTGCATACTCATCCACAGGTACTAACCCTTTATCGAACATAAACTTCTGCCAAAACCGGCTGTACAACAAATGGCCGGTGGCATGCTCGCTGCCACCGATATAGAGGTCCACGTCTTTCCAATAGTTAATGGCATTCTGTGAAAAAATCTCTTCTTCATTGTGCGGATCCATATACCGGTTAAAGTATTGGCTGCTACCGGCCCAGCCGGGCATGGTATTCAATTCCAATGGGAAAACTGCTCTCACCATCAATCAAATCATTACCGACTACAGCCGATTGCTTTACGTCCCAAGCCCATTCAGTGGCATTGCCCAGAGGCGGTTCGCCAGTTTCCGTTGGGAGGTATTTTTCAACTTCCGGAAGTTTTATGGGCAGGTGCTCTTCTGCAATCATTTGCGGCATGCCATCTATATAATACACGGGGAAAGGTTCGCCCCAATACCGCTGACGGCTGAAAACTGCATCGCGCAGGCGATAGTTTATCTTTCCTTCGCCTTGTCCCATTTTCTCGAGTTCGGCGATTGCCTTTTTGACGGCCTCTTTATACGACAACCCGTTCAAAAAATCGGAATTCGTGATAACGGTCTTTTCCTTATCCGCAAAGGCTTCCTCAGAAATATCGATGCCCTCGAAAATATTGGGTATGTCGATGTCGAAGTGCTTTGCAAAATCATAATCCCGCTGATCGCCGCAGGGTACTGACATTACTGCTCCGGTGCCGTAACCGGCCAGGACATAATCCCCAATCCAGATGGGAATAGGTTCCTTTGTAAACGGATGCTCTGCATAAGCGCCGGTAAAAGCTCCGGTAATCGTTTTAATATCTGACATTCGCTCGCGTTCCGAGCGCTTGGTGGTTGCCTCGATGTAGACCTCCACCTCACTCCTTTGTTCTGGCGTTGTAATTTTGGACACGAGTTCGTGTTCAGGGGCCAACGTCATGAAGGATACGCCGAAGATGGTGTCGGGCCGGGTGGTGAAAACAGAAATTCTGAATTCCGAATTCTGAATTTTGAATTCCACCTCAGACCCCTCACTTCTCCCGATCCAATTCGCCTGGGAGTCCTTCAACGGCTGCGGCCAGTCTATTTTGTCGAGGCCGTCGAGCAAACGCTGGGCGTAAGCGGTGATACGCATCATCCACTGGGTCATTTTTTTACGGACGACCGGGTGACCGCCGCGTTCGGAAACCCCATTGACAATTTCATCGTTGGCGAGCACGGTGCCCAGAGCGGGGCACCAGTTCACATCGGCGTCAGCGAGATAGGTGAGCCGGTATTTAAGAAGTATTTCCTGTTTTTCCTTTGATGATAAGGCATGCCATTCGTGAGCAGAAAAATCGGGAGTTTCAGCATCGGAGAGCGCGTGAACGTTAGCGTTTCCATCCTTTTCGAAAATGGAAACCAAGCCTTCTATGGGTTCGGCCTTATCGGAATCGGAATTATACCACGAATTGAAAAGTTGAATGAAAATCCACTGCGTCCACTTATAATACTTAGGATCCGAAGTACGGATTTCGCGGCTCCAGTCGAACGAAAATCCCAACTGATCCAATTGGCGGCGATAGGTCTTTATATTTTCTTCCGTAGTGACGGCAGGATGCTGCCCGGTCTGAATGGCATACTGTTCGGCGGGCAATCCGAAGGAATCATACCCCATCGGATGCAATACGTTGAAACCCTTATGCCTTTTGTAACGGGCGTAGATGTCACTAGCGATATATCCTAAGGGATGGCCTACATGAAGACCCGCCCCGGAAGGATAGGGAAACATATCCAAGACATAGAATTTTTCCTTATCGGAACTATTCTCGGCCTTAAAAGTGCCCCTTTGTGCCCAGATGTCCTGCCATTTTTTCTCTATTTTCCCAAAATCGTAGTGCATGTATCGTTGTGTTTGTCCGCTTTAGACCTATCAGACTTCTTTTTTATAAACCATTGACCTATTTGATGAACCAGATTATCCCTAAGAACTATAAACCTTTCGGGTAATTACCTTTCCAATCTGTTGACGGCAAAAATAAGTTTATTCGATTTACTTTCCTAAATTTGCCGCGTAGTGCGCAAAACTATGGCCAGATCCTTCGAACAGTACCAGAAACAAAAATTGATATCCTCGTACTTTTCCGTAGTATTGAGTATCGCTCTCGTATTATTCTTACTGGGAATTTTAGGACTGTTGGTTGTCAACACCAAAAAAATGGCCGACCACTTTAAGGAACAGATTACCATTTCCATCTTTCTAAAGGACGACGCCAAGGAATCGGAAGTCGATCAGCTGCAGAAGACCCTTGCCATGGCCGAGCACACTAAATCGGTTTCCTACGTATCGAAAGAGCAGGCCGCGGAACAGCACAGCGCCGAAATCGGTGAGGATTTTCAGGACTTTCTCGGTTACAATCCCTTAAAAAACTCCATCGACCTTCAGCTACGTGCCGATTTTGTGACCCCTGAAGAAATCGAAAAAATTGCGGCGGGACTATCCGAAAAGGCCTATGTCGACGAAGTCAGCTATGACAAACCTCTTGTAGGTCTCCTAAGTGAAAATGTCAAGAAAATTAGCTTTTGGATTCTAGTGGCCAGCGGCATTTTTACCTTTATCGCTTTTCTATTGATCAACAGTTCGATCCGTCTTTCCATTTATTCCAAACGATTCATCATTAAGACCATGCAAATGGTAGGCGCCACGAAAACCTTCATCCGGAAACCTTTTATATGGACGAACGTAAAACTAGGCATGTTGGGCGCGGTCATCGCCATGGCGGCACTGGCAGCCTCACTATTTTATCTGGACAAAACATTTCCGGAGCTACAACTTTTCGGGGATATGCAAATACTTGCCCTGCTTTTCGGAAGCGTCTTTCTATTGGGGATATTAATATCACTGATCTGTACCTATTTCGCCACACAGCGTTTTTTGAATTTAAGAACAGATGCGCTATACTATTAATTTTGAATTCAAAATTCTGAATTCCCTATAACTTTTAACTACTTTTGCTTCATGGCCAAAAGACATACAAAAACGGACCAACAGTCGAATCAGGAATTCATTTTTCAAAAAAAGAATTATATGTTCATGTTTATCGGTATTGCCTTTATCGCATTGGGCTTTATTTTGATGAGCGGCGGCGGCACCGACGATCCCAATGTGTTCAATGAGGAAATCTACAACTTCCAAAGAATCAGATTGGCCCCTACCTTGGTATTGATAGGGCTGGGCATCGAAGTCTACGCCATATTATTGAATCCACATAAGAAAGACTAATATTGGATACGCTCGATGCAATTATTCTCGGCATCATTCAAGGCTTGACCGAATTTTTGCCGGTTTCTTCAAGCGGCCACCTCGAATTGGGGAAAGCCATTTTAGGGGATAGCACGGTAGGTGAGCAAAGCCTGCTTTTTACTGTCGTTCTCCATTTTGCTACCGCTTTGAGTACTATTGTCGTTTTCCGTAAGGATGTGTGGGAAATTCTTCGCGGCCTTTTCCAATTTAAATGGAACGAGGAGACCCAGTTTTCGGTTAAAATCATTGCTTCCATGATTCCCGCAGTTTTGATTGGATTGTATTTTGAGGAAAAACTGGAAAGTTTTTTTGGCGGTGATGTGGGTTTTATCGGCCGTATGCTAATAGTCACGGCGTTTCTACTTTATTTTGCGGATCGGGCAAAGAACACGACCAAAAAAGTAACCTTCGGAAGCGCCTTTCTAATCGGTTTATCACAAGCCGTCGCCATGCTTCCGGGTATATCACGAAGTGGGGCCACAATTTCGACCTCGGTTTTGCTAGGCGTTGACAAAAGCAAGGCGGCCCGTTTTTCCTTTCTTATGGTCGTGCCCCTAATTTTCGGAAAAATCGGCAAAGACATTTTGGGCGGAGAGCTCAACTTGCAAGGCGACAACAACACCGCCATGGTCGCAGGCTTTATCTCAGCCTTTTTGGCGGGCCTCGTCGCATGCACTTGGATGATTCGTATCGTCAAGAACAGTAAACTCACCTATTTTGCAGCGTATTGCTTGGTTGTCGGGCTGATTGCAATCGGGTATGGGCTTTGGGCATAAAAAATGCCATTTGTAACCTAAAGGGCTATTAAGGTCTAGCATCCTTTCCGGCACGCCAAAATAATTTGCGAAATATTGCATCCCTACCCACATGATATTCCCTATTATAAAATCACAGAATTTTGACTGACCTAACTGCGGAAGACTACCTAAACGGCCAACTACTCTTAATCGACAAACCCATGGGCTGGTCGTCGTTTCAGGCGGTCAATAAGCTCAAATGGGCCCTCCGTAAGAAATTCAAACTGAAAAAGATTAAAATTGGTCATGCCGGCACCTTGGATCCCTTAGCAACTGGATTGCTGCTAATATGTACGGGAAAGTTCACAAAAAAAATCAACGAACTTCAAGGGCAGGTAAAGGAGTATACCGGTACAATTACCTTGGGCGCAACCACCCCATCCTATGACTTGGAAACAGAAATCGACGAAATGTTTTCCATTGATGCTATTTCAGAGGAAATGATCCTGGCCGCAGCTACCCAATTGACAGGAGATATCGAACAACGCCCCCCTATTTTTTCCGCCTTAAAGAAGGATGGTAAACGCCTTTACGAATACGCCCGTGAAGGAAAGGAAGTCCAAATAAAAAAACGATCAGTGACTGTTTCGGAGTTTGAAATCAGTAAAACACTGCTTCCAGAGGTTCATTTCAGGATAGTCTGCAGTAAAGGCACCTATATACGTAGTTTGGCACATGATTTGGGGCTTCTACTGAACAACGGAGCGTATTTGTCGAAGCTTCGAAGAACCAAAATAGGCGATTACACCGTAGATATTGCCATTGACCCGGTTACTTTTGCAGATAACCTTTTAGAAACTGAATAATCAGAATTGTGCAGATTGACACTATGTGCCCCTCTGACCGAAGCAAATATAAGGGTTGGAAGCGATGCGCTACGGGTTCATCTAAAAATAAATTTTATGGTCATGTCAGTATCTAACGATGTCGTAAATTATCACTAAATTAAGAAGCACATATAAAAAGTAATCTCTTGCATTCACTTCAACGAATAATTAAAATATATCTGATCGATTTCGGTTATATGGTGATGAACCTTAACCGGAAGCAGTTATCGCTTTTGATTACCCTATTTTCGATGGCCATAGTGATTTTGTGCTTATACAATATTCAATTGGGCGAAAAAGATAAGGTAGATGAGTATGTTGTGGAGATGGTATTGCAGGATGATATCGAGGAGCTGAAAAAGCAAAAGGAAGAACTCGAAGAGCAGCAGGAAATCGATCCTATCAAAAGCCACATGGCCTACAACGATGCCATGGAGGCCAGTAAAGGTAGTCCGAAACCTTTCAAAACCCTTGAAGAGCTGATGGAAGAAAGGGAAGCTTCAGCAGACAAGAATGAAGAACCCACCGACCTTTCCGATGGCGAATATGCCGAAAGGGTAAAAGAACTCAAGAAAAAGCGTCAAGAAGCCAAACAGCTACTGGGCGAGAAAGAAGCTAAAAAACAGGAGTTTACCAACAATCTCGCCAAGCGCCGTACCTCTGTTTCCTATTCATTGATCGACCGCAGCAGTTACCGCTTACCCCCGCCGATCTACACCTGCATCGAAGGAGGAAAAGTGGTCGTTAACATACAGGTTGACGATTCGGGTAGAGTTGTCGACGCTGATTTTAATGCTAGAAGTTCGGACACCTCTAATGGTTGCTTGGTCGAAAATGCCGTGGCCTACGCTTTAAAGGCAAAGTTCAGTTCGCATCAACGAGCAATTCAAAGAGGTACCATCACGTATATATTTCAGGGGAAAGCACGCTGATTGATAGGGTGGATTTTAAATTTCCAAAGTTTACAGAGGAAGATAAAAAAGTGCGAGGTTCTTTCAAAAAGCAGGGAATAACTTTTATCGGTTCACAGAATTATCCTAAAAACGGTTTTTTATTATTATTCTTGCCATGTTGACTCACCAGGTAGGCACCTTTCATATCTCGGAGCTTCGACAACTCGGCCACGGCCAATGTTTGCTGATTATTTTAATAAAGTGATTAATACATAGGTAAGAACATAGGCAAAAATCGGGGCAATTGCCCAAACGGTGAATAGTCGTTTAACGGTCTTATTGCTGAAGGTATTCCGTAATCCATTCTTACTAATGCTTAATGCGATAAAGGCGGCGGCATTTAGTTGTACCAAGGAAGTCGGAATACCTTTCGCGACAGAAGCCAATAAAAGTAAACTGGCCGTAATTAATGCGATTATGGTTCCATAAAACGGTGACACTAGTACAATATCCTTGCCCGTATTCTTGGTCACTTTATGTCCTAATAGCGAACTGCCTATGGCAAAACATGGCGCCACGATTAAAACGGATAAGATGATGATCGGTAAAAAATCATCAAGCGATTCCTTCCCAATTTCATTCGCCGTTAAAGAGGCAATCGGAGCGGCCGCATTGGCTACATTATTTGCGCCGATAGAAAATGCAACATAAAGTGATGAAAAAATCAATATCGCTCGTATACCTTTATGATGACCTAGGTGAGCATAGCCGTTCAGAACCAACTTATTTTTCAATATCGGAAGAATCCATTTTGAAAGCCCTAACATTATCAGGAAAGCGATTATTGGGAGGATAATCCAAGTTGGTATAATTTCATAGAACAATTTACGGGTATTCAAACCGTCTAGTGCCGTAGCAGCACCAGCTATCGAAAGAACGGTTGCCTGGCTTGTAGATTGTGGCACACCTATTAAATTGGCTATTAGCAATGAAAATCCGATTGAAAGTAAAATAACCGAGGTATAGACCGGTGTGAAATAGGAATTTTTTAGAAGGCCTTCTCCGAGAGTCAAAGAAACTTCCTTGCCTGCAATTAAGGCACCTGCAAGCACCATAATTCCAAAAAGACCTGGTATTAAGTTTCGTTTTAGCACATTGGCACCGTAAGCAGCCGAGAAGGAAGGGGCTGTTCCACTACCTCCCATATTTACGGCCAGAAACATGGCCAATAAAAAAGGAATAGTTAAGGGGCTAAACAATTCTGACATAGATTTATTTTAAGAATTCCGAAATTTAATGACATGGTGTATGGTTAGCCGTAAAATGTGTCTATTGTAAAAATCAACTCCAGATTTTTGCTGTTGGAATAGGTTGAAATAACCCAATTCAAACCCAAACTTTTCATTTGGCATATATTGAACGCTTGCCCCAGCCCGATTTTGGTCGAATATATTCTGAACAATGTTTCCACCCATATTAATGAGTATTTCATCAAATGCTTTAAAAGTCAGCTTTTCAACTGGAGAATACCTTAATTCAATATGATATCTTGCCCTAAAATTTCCATAACGAAATGGTCCGTTCGGTTGCTCAAAAAATCGAAATTCGTTCCAATAGCGGTGGTAAAGGTTCAGTTTTTCTGCGAGGCTTTGATTATAGGCTATTTCAAGTTGTGGACGTAATTCTACATGATTGGTGTAAGAGGTAATTTCCGGGTCTTGGGGAAGCGATTGCACCAGGTAGGTAAAGCCAATTCCCGCACTCCAACTTTTTCCAAGATTACGGTCCGCAAAAGTTCTTGATACAAATTGATGTTGCCGCCAAGGGAACCAGTATGCTCTTTCCTCCACTTCCTGTCTGATACGATAGGTATCATTAAGTTTCAGTTTAAGGGAATACCGGGTCCAAATAAGCTGCTGGGTATCGATACTTTTTTGCGCAACGGCAGTCGTTGGATAAAGCATGAAGATTAAAATAGCAATACAAGTAAATTTGACCAGGCCCATACGATAATAGGAATCTAGGATGGCTAAATTAATAAACCTATTAATCCTATCAAATAAGTATACTAAAAGAATTGAAAAATAGTTTTAGCACTTTTGCTCACTAATTGATATCTTCTTTGGAAGCAATCTTAGGCCTGTTTAACTTTACGCTCGTAAATCTACCGGTAACCACCTAATGGAAGAATTTATATTATGAAAAATATTCCCACATTCGGCAGTAGGTTGCGTAGAAATATTGTGGAAGTACCCGAAATCATTGACGAATGTTCAGGATTACGAGTATTTGGGCAATTGCTCAAATCGTTTATTTTTAGTACCGATGTGGCTATCATCCGTAACACCAACGCCAATGCAATTATCGCGGTCTATCCGTTTACCCCGCAGCCCACAATCTCACAAGCTTTGATATTGGCCGCTGATAAACCTATTTTTTGTGGGGTAGGCGGGGGAATCACAAACGGCGAGCGCTCGGTGGAATTGGCCGTACATGCCGATTTTCAAGGTGCTTTGGGCGTAGTGCTTAACAAACCGACCCCAAACGATTTAATTCGAAGGTTAAAAGAAAAAATCGATATTCCTGTAACCATTACCATAGTTTCAGAAAAAGATGATATTAAAGGACGAATACATGCAGGCATTGATATTTTCAACGTTTCAGGTGCGGGCCAAACGTCGGACATCATCAAAAGAATTCGTGATATCGACAGCGACGTGGCAATTATCGCTACGGGAGGAAAAACTGATGAGACCATACGTATGGCGATAGAGGCTGGCGCCAATGCGATTTCCTATACTCCACCAAGTACAGGCCAACTTTTTAAGGCAACGATGGAAAGGTATAGGAATGAGTAATATTGAAGTTTTGCACCCCGATATTGAAGTAAAAAGCTAGCTCTACACAGGTTATCGTATTCATTTGATTCGTCTCTGTATTAGTTTCACAGATGTATGGGTAGTGTTGGCTACTATTTTCAAATAGTCAATACATCGAATTGCCCGTGCTATAATTTTTATCGACGATGCGTCGCAACAGCTTTTCGCTGTCAAGTTCAAGATGAAAAATCTACCGGTAGTTTCAGTCTACGTATAACATCTGTAATCAAATTTACAGAGATACCCGCTTTCTCGCCTTACTACTAAAAGATTTCTTGACTTTGGCCAAGTCTTAAAAAACCGGCCTAGCGGAAGTGCAAACTGGTTTTCTGATAAGTAGACCAGAACATCGTACATTGCTAAGCCGGCTTCCCGAAAACTTGTATATCTTTAAAATTCGAATGCTGACTATGGAAAAAATTAGATGTGGCTGGTGCACAGGCGATGACCTTTACGAAGCCTATCATGACCAAGAATGGGGCGTGCCCGTACGAGATGATGATAGGTTATTCGAATTTTTGACTTTGGAGACGTTTCAAGCGGGATTAAGTTGGATTACCATCCTCCGTAAACGGGAAAATTTCAGGAATGCCTTTGATGGTTTCAATTATAAAAGGATAGCCCAGTATGATGAAGCAAAAGTTGAATCTCTTTTACAGGATGCGGGAATCGTTAGAAACAAATTAAAGGTACGCGCTACCGTCGCCAATGCCCAAGCTTTTTTGAAAGTTCAAGAGGAATTCGGAAGTTTTAGCACCTATATATGGAATTTTGTAAATGGAAAACCCATCAAAAATAAAGTCAAGAAGTATACCGATGCCCCAGCGAACACCAAACTTTCAGACACTATCAGTAGGGACATGAAGAAAAGAGGCTTTAAATTTGTCGGAAGTACTGTCATATATGCCCACATGCAAGCCACGGGAATGGTAAACGACCATGAAATCGATTGTTTTCGATACGATGAGGTTTGAATCATTCAGGGTTTAAATCTGCCAATGGTAGATTTAGGTCTGAAGGTCGCGCCCACTCTGAAAACCAACTTGAACCTTGAAAGGTTACCTAGTCTGCTTAAAACTTGCTCTGAGTACATTCGGCTACGCTCGGTATATTTAAAGTAGAAGGTTTAAATTTTTGTCGGTCACTTTGATAAAATTGGCTACAACCCATACTTTAAAAACCCCATGAATTTCTTTCTCGACATTTCTTCAGCGCCCATGCTTTCCAAATGTGCAGTATGCATCTGACAATCAATTAGGGAATACTTCTTAGCTTCAAGCTCTTGGGCTAATTTTATGAACGCGAACTTGGAGGCATTGCTCACTTTGCCGAACATGCTTTCCCCACAGAATATGTGGCCAATATCGATGCCGTATAGGCCACCGACAAGCTGGTCGCCTTCCCATACCTCGTATGATTTGGCATACCCTCTTTTGTGGAGTTCGATGTAGGCTTCCCGCATCTCCGCGGTAATCCAAGTGCCTCTTTGACCCTTTCTTTTGATTTGCGAACAGTGTTCGATGACCGATTTGAAACAGGTGTTCCGAGTCAACCGAAACTGGTCGCTTTTCAAGACCTTCCTCATGCTTTTTGAAATCCTTATTTTACGGGGAAACAAGATCATTCTTGGGTCGGGACTCCACCAAAGAATGGGCGAATCGATATCGAACCATGGAAAAATCCCGCTTTTGTAAGCCAAAATGAGGCGTTCTGGCGATAGGTCGCCGCCCACCGCCAGAAGGCCTTCGGAGCTGGCGTATTCTACAGGTGGGAATTTCAATTGCTCGTCGAGGAAGCGTAAAGTATTGATACTGTCGTTATTGTTCAAGAAGTGAATTTGTCCAAAATTACGAAATACCAATAAACCGTCATGAGAAGACCCGACAGGTTTTACAAACCTGTCGGGTCTATTTTGTAAAAATCAGCAAGGTTTCCCGCCAAAAGGCAGAACCTGATAGGTTTGGGAGCCTGAGCTGGAAGTGGACCGGACCTTTCAGGAAAATCTGCTGAAAAAGCGCAAAACACCTTGCCGGTCGACAAGAGATTAACGACCTTCTCCTAGACTAAGTTTAGAACACCCTTTACTAGATTCTTAGTGGGAATGACAGCCCCCCAGATTACTCAGAATGCCATTAACGTTAAAATGGCAAATCGTCGTGGTCATCTTCGTTCAGGTTGTCAGCTGGGGCAAACGCTTCTGCTGGTGGTACCGGTGGCGCAGAGTTGCTTCCCTGTGCGCCCTCTAGGTTTTCGATACGCCAGCCCTGAATAGAATTAAAATACTTGACCTCCCCCTGGGGGTTGGTCCACTCCCGGCCCCGGAGATTTATACTGATTTTAACGTTTTGCCCGACATTGTAATTGTTTAAAAGATCGGTCTTGTCCTGTACAAACTCTATGGCCAAATGCTGTGGATATTGTTCTTCGGTGGTGACGACTACTTCCCGCTTCCTAAAGCCATTATTTCCGTATTCCTTCGTTTCTTCGATTTTCTTGATTTTCCCTTCTACTTCCATGACTATGAATTATATGTTAACTAAAATTTCGAGCATTAAAAGTAGCGGTAATGCATTAATCCACCTAATAAATTATCCTCAAGTTATCACAAGAAATAAACAGTGGCCTATTGCCCTACATACCATTTTAGTCCAAATTGCGTTATCTTTGACAGGAAATCCTTGCATGGTAAACCCATCCGCCTAAATCGGTCGCAAAAGATACTCTGATCGGATGAATTTTAATCCTAAAAACAAATCTTCCAATATTGTTTTATTGATAGCATCCTTTGTTATCGTAAGCCTAATCCTTTGGAATACGAACAGTTTTTTTAAGAAGTTCAAGGAAGAGGAACGTCTTAAAATGGAAATCTGGGCGACCGCTCAATCCGAATTCCAGCAATCCTCAGAAGATGCCGATCTTGGCAACCTGCACCTCAAGGTTTTTCAGAACAATAGATCGACCCCAATGATCTTGGTCAATAAAGACGGTTCGATAAAAACCAACAACATCGACCCCAAAGAGAAACTTGACGCCCTCGATGTACAAAATCGCATCAAAAAATACAGCAAAGAGAACGTTCCGATATCCATAGATCAGCAAGGCGAGCATTTGGCCACCTTATATTATGGTAACTCCGAAGTGCTCAACAAACTAAAGTTCTATCCCATCGCCTTGTTGCTCATTATTTTTCTCTTTGCAACGGTCATTTTCTTTTTTTTCAAGACTAGCAAAGCTTCGGAACAGAACAAGCTTTGGGCTGGGATGGCCAAAGAAACCGCCCATCAGATCGGAACCCCCCTATCATCGCTTTTAGGCTGGAACGAACTCTTGAAGACGGAAAACATCAACGCTGAAATCACCAAAGAAATCGAAAAGGATATTGACCGCCTGCAAACGATTACCGAACGCTTTTCGAAAATCGGTTCACTGCCTAAGCTGGATGCCCACGATATCGTAAAGGAAACGAGAGAGGCCTATGACTATCTGAAATTGCGGAGTTCGAAATTGATTAATTTCTCGTTCGATTCACAAGTTGAAAATATGCCCGTACTATTAAACCACGCCCTCTACCATTGGACCATCGAAAATCTGGTGAAAAACGGTATCGATGCCATGAAGGGCAAGGGAGATATTGCTATCGAAATCCTCCCGAACGGCAAAAACGTACATATTCAAGTATCCGATACGGGCCACGGGATATCCAAAAATGACTTTCAGGCGATTTTTAACCCTGGTGTCACTACGAAAAAACGCGGGTGGGGATTGGGGCTATCCCTAGTGAAAAGAATCATTGAGGAGTACCATGACGGAAAAATAAAGGTACTTTCGTCGAGTAAGCAGGGTACTGTGATGCGGATATCCTTAAAGGTTTATGGTTCGTAGTTTGGTGTCCGATTTTCTTGTGCTTGTAGTTTTAAAAAGTATGGAAAGAATGAGGTAAGAAGTCAAGGGCCGGATGCCAAAAAATTATAAAAAATTTTGAGTTGTTCTGGTTGCCTTGAAAAGATTCTAAATTTTTACCTTATTTTAGTGGATAGATATGGCAAAAGAAAAACTGATAACGATAAAGCAGTCCAATCTGACGAACAATTGTCCGGAATGTTTTAACCAAGACCTAAAGTTATCTTTTTTTCAGAAGCATCGCTACGGGAAGCTTTCCCATAGAACCACGAACGAGGTAACCCACCAATTGGTGTGCAACACCTGCGGCTCGACAATATACCCAGTAAAGTGGACCGATGATATCGAACGAACCTTTAAATATTACCAGAAAATGGTAGTACCGGAAAGGACCTCGCTTCAGTTTACAGCGCTATTTTGGATATTGATGTTTTTTATGATAGCCATAGTGGGTGCAGGTGTATACGTGTTCATCAAAAGAGGGGAACTTCTTTAAGGGAATTATTAGCTCTCAGTTGTTACCTACAGAATGAGATGGGTAGCGCCTGATTAGATTGAAAGTTTAGACCGGATTTTCTCCGATATTGCCTCGAATTCCTCTTCAGTTAGCTTTATTTTATGTTGGAAAGTGGCATCCCCCATCCCGTTCAGGGGAATTAGGTGCACGTGTACATGTGGAACTTCCAATCCGATAACCGTCATGCCGACCCGTTTGCAATCAATCGCCGCTTCAATAGCCTTACCCACTTTTCTTGAAAAGGCCATGAGCCCCATGTAGGTCGCCTCGTCTAAATCCATAACCTTGTCCACTTCCTTTTTTGGGATGCAGAGCGTATGGCCCTTGGCGTTGGGATTAATATCTAAAAACGCAAAAAAATCATTATCCTCCGCTATTTTGTAACAGGGAATTTCGCCGGCGATGATTTTAGTGAAAATGCTTGCCATAGGAAGGTTTAAGGTTTAAAGTTCAATATTTAGGGTCAACAATTTACTGATCTGTTTCTAAGTAGCGATCGAACCTTAAATGTCGGCAGTCGGCATCATTGCTACTGCTACTGCCGCGTAATTTCTAAAATATCGAACTTTAGTGTCCCGTTCGGCACCGTGATTTCTGCAGTGTCCCCTACTTTTTTGCCCAAGAGTCCTTTTCCGATTGGGGAGTTGACAGATATTTTTCCTGTTTTCAAGTCCGCTTCACTTTCGGCCACTAACGTATACTTCATTTCCATTCCGTTGTTCTGGTTCTTCAGTTTAACGGTCGATAGCACTAGAACTTTTGAGGTGTCGAGTTGTGATTCGTCGATAAGGCGTGCGTTGGAAAGGGTTTCCTCCATTTTCGAAATTTTCATTTCCAATAATCCCTGTGCTTCCTTGGCCGCGTCGTATTCCGCATTTTCGGACAGATCGCCCTTATCACGGGCCTCCCCGATGGCCTGTGATGCTTTGGGGCGCTCCACATCCTTTAGCATGTTGAGCTCGTCCCTTAATTTTTTTAATCCCTCTTTTGTGTAATATGATACGTTACCCATGATATCCTCGTTAAACAAATACTACAGAAGTGATTCAAACTAGACTTTATTTGACAACCGTTAAAATCAGTTCAATACAATAGGAAAATCCTCTATGTAGGCCGTGGCAATCTCGGCTTTTTTAGAGAGGATTTAACGCAAAGATACATAAATTTTGTTCAATTTTGCAACTCAGTATTTTACTATGGCTCGTATATTAGGTTTGATTCTTGTGATATCACTGTTTTCTTGCGATAATGACCGCGGCACCCGCAACCCCTATTTGCAGGAAACTGGTTTTCGTTTCGACATGAACCTGAACTTGCCACTTTACAGTCCGCTAACCAACTTTGGCAATGCTGTTTTCGTCGACAACATGGGCATTGGTACCCGAGGTTTTTTTGTTATTCAATCAACCATCGGGCAATACCGCGCTTTCGAGGCCAGTTGCCCCAACCACGTACCTAATGACTGTTCGACCCTACTACTAAAGGGGCAGACCGCAACATGTTCTTGTGAAGACTATGAATACAGTCTGTTTACCGGACAACTGATCAACCGGCCCGACGACGGCAATCGCTACTACGATATGCTTGAATATCGGGTAACGACGAGTGGTAATGTAGTAGTGGTCTCGAATTAGATCGAATCGCCAAGACCCCATCGAAGGGCTTGCCCAAAGCGAAAAGGGAAGAAAGCTTGCAAGAAGATTTCAGCATTTTAGGGCGCTCCCAAAATCTTACCCATTACCCAACTGGTATGCAGGGCCGTTTTTCCTGTAGATGGATGGGTAATATTCCCCAACAAATCATCCCTTAGACGTTCGACATGAAATTGCTGTACGTGCTTTGGATGTTCTATAAAGACTTTTTGTTCACCTTTTGCGTTTTTTAAGATAAGCTCATTCTCCTCAAAGAGCGAAAACTTAACCTTGCCTTCGCTGCCGAAAATTTCGACGCAATCTATTCGTTCATTGCAGCCGAAATTCCACGCGGCCTCTCCAGTAACACCAGTTTGGTGTGACCATGTCGCCGAAATGGCATCCTTGGCGGAATAGAGTCCCTGCTGGTTTTTTGCTAGGCCATATACCTCTTGGAAATCTCCTAGATAATAGGCGAAAAGGTCGAGGCCGTGACTGGCCAAATCGTCAAAATAGCCGCCTGGGGCTACCGTGGCGTCGGTACGCCAGTTGTATTCCCCACTCTTGTCCATTTCACTGGGTGGTTTGGCCAATAACCAGCGGATATGTCGTATTTCCCCAATTTCTTTGGAGTCAAGCCACTTTTTTATCTTTAGGAACCTGGGCAATGTGCGCCGGTAGTAGGCCACAAAAAGAGGCAGGTCTTTCGCTTCAAAAGCCTTCTGTATTTCCAAACTTTCGGCATAACTGGGCGCCATGGGCTTTTCGATACAACAGGGTTTTCCTGCGGCGGCCACCTTTAGCGCATAGGCTGCGTGACTGTCCGGGGGAGTGGCGATATAGACGGCATCGACCTCATCGTCATTGATCAGCTTATCGGCATCGGAATAAAACTTGGATACGCCGTGGCGTTTGGCATAATCCTCGGCCTTGGCGGCATCTCGGCGCATGACCGCTACAAGCTCAAAACCGTCAGTATTCTGATAGGGAGGGCCGCTTTTGACCTCGGTAACGTCGCCGCATCCGATGATGCCCCAGCGGATTTTTGATTTTTTACTCATATTTTAGATTCAAAAATGTTCATTATTTTAGTGATTTTACCCAAATCCCAAATGGGAAGGTAACAAAAATACTGGTAGCATTTCGGCTCTTTTAATTTGAGGACAGTACAGGCGTTTTACCGATCAAACTTTTCTGGCCGATGGCATCGATCATAAACTTGGCAACGGACTTTCTTCTGATGGTCAAATTAGGTTTCGGATGGTTTTCATAACCGAATTGTATTTTTTCCGTTTTTTCCGAATTGGTCAGTCCTACTTGGCGTACGATGTTCCAATCCGAATTGGAATCTGTCAGGATATTTTCCCGTCGTCCGTGATCTTCACAGGCCAGATCGATTTGGCTGAATTTGATCAGCCATCGAAAGCGGAACGGAAGGTAGCCAAAAGTTTCGTTTACGCCCCAAGCCGGGCATACGATTATACTTTCTATACCTAATTCTTGGGATAATTTTGACCGCACTTCGCATCACATCGGAGAAATAAGTTGTAGGTGCTCGCAATTTGACCCATGGAAAATAGGAAGTCCGCGAGATATTTAAAACACCTACTATGGCCTCGCAACCTAGGGCGGATTCTTTCAATTTAATGTGACTCAAAGGTATTCCTCCAAAAAATAATTAGATTCTGGCCGGGCGGCACCTTGGTGCTATCCCGCACAAGATTGTTCACTTCATATCCTTTCGCCAATGCCTTTTGTAAAACAAATTTTTCGGTTCTTCCGGTAGCAGCACCCAGTAGTACTGTTTCCAAAGTCGTTAGTCTTTTAGTTGCCGGTCTATGAGCGAGCTGCCCAACAAAAAATAATCCTCTAAACCATTCTCTTTCAACCAGATCAAGTATTGCGCTACTTTTACGGTGTCAATAACACCCCAAGTAGCTTCGTCTCCGTAAAATTGCGCCGTAAATATCTGGCTCTCGAGCAAGTCAATATTCTTGTCGCCTTCCGCAATATGAGGTACAATATGTACTACTGCCGCTTCGGGGTTCTTTTTGGCGTACAAAAATCCCGCTTTCGTAGCTTTTAAAAAGTTTCGATAAGCCTGTTTTCTTTTCTCGACTTTTTCTTTATCTGCAAAAATCACGGGGGAATATCCGTAAGGAATCCCAAAATCTTTCATCCGGAAGGTCGTCAGGGCTATATCTTGATTTTTCGCTTGGATGCCTTCCCAGTTCATAAAAATCCAAGTAGCGTCTGAGGTGTGGTCTTTAATGGTATTCCAAATGCCCAGTTTTTCGGGATATACCATCTTCAGATTCGCCGTGCCACCATCGTTTCTGACCATTTGCCGCAGGATTTCGTCTTCATACCGCGCATTGTAGGATGCATATGTCTTTCCATCCAAATCTTTGGGCGTGGTTATTCCGGAATCTTTCAGACAGGCGATAGCACTCAAATCTTCCCGCAGTAAAGCGGCAATGGCGACCCCGTTGAAAGGGTTTGTTTTGGTCCGATAACTGATGACACTCTCAAAGGGACAAAGGGCGAAATCTACCTCGCCCAATTCTACTTTCTTTGCGGGTGTCGTGATGTAACCATCCGTATCAGGTGTCACGATTTCTACCTCAACACCTAAATCTTGGTAAAAGTTCTTGGCCTTTGCCACGAAAAATCCGGTATGGTTGGTATTGGCCGTCCAATCTAACGCTATTTTAATCTTTTCCAACTTCTTTATGTTTATAGATTCATCCCTTTCTTTTTCATTTGTATTCAAAACCGCAGGGTTGCACCCAACAAAAAATTAATTCCCGATTGCGGATAATAGCCTGCACCTTCAAAAGTTTGTATGCTTCCCGAAGAATCATCATCGAACGTGAAAAAATAGCCATCGGAGACGACATCTTGATTAAGAATATTGTTTATCAGCCCGGAAAAGTTGATGCTTTTGATAATTTTATCGAATTCTAAGGTGTAGGATAGATTGAGGTCGGTCTGTGAGTAGGCATCTAAAATGGATGCTTTAGAATCAATATTGCCCAAATATTGCTTGCCCACGTATTTGGACAGGGCGGTAACCTGGAAGTTTTCGAAAGGGGAATATGCGACGCTATTTCCCAGAATTACATTCGGGGAATAGGCAATATTGGTATTTCCCAAATCTTGTAAAACTCCATCTCGCTCAAAAACAAAATCGACGTTCTTATTGGTGCTGAAAGCCGCGTTGGGCCGCCATTGAAAGTTCTCCCCGAATAGAACAACGGCGTCGAGTTCAAGCCCTGCACGGTAGCTATCGCCCACATTTTCCCGTAAAGGCGCGCCTACGTCGTTCAGCTCTCCTGTGAGCACTAGTTGATTTTTATAATGCATGTAGTACGTGTTCGCATTCAATTGAAAGCTGGGCGAGACGTACCGCCAACCCAATTCGAAATCGTTTAGCTTTTCAGGTTTGGGACTACCGCTCTCATAATCGTTACGGTTCGGTTCACGGTTGGCAACGGCATAGCTGAAATAAAAATTATTGTTCGGGTTCAGATCGTAAATCAGGCCCGCCTTCGGATTGAAGAAATTAAACGTATCATCTACGAGGCCCGTGTCTGCCCCATTGGCCGTATAAGCGACCGTTCTGTATTGTAAGTCTGCGTAAAGGTTCCATCTTTCGTTCAGGCCATAATCGGCCTTGGCATATACGTTAAAATCCGTCTTCTTGGAATTATCGTCATAATAGCGATCCCGTATCTCACTATTCGAAGCAAAACGGGCCCAAATGACTTCGCCGAAATGTGCACCTTCATATCGGTTCAGACCCCCGCCAAAAATAAGTCCCAAATTATCTTTGGAATAATTGGCCGAAAAAACGGCTCCATAGAAATCGTTGTCGAGCCATCGGCGGCGAATCAAATCGGTAGTGTTCACCAGCGAATCTTCAAATATCAGTGGTTCAAATCCATATTCACCAAAAGATTCATCTTCTCTGTATTGCTCGAAATAACCTCTGCCATGTGTAAAGTGAAAGGCGATATTCGTACTCCACGCATCGGAAAGCTGCTCGTTCCACAATAATTGCGCATGATCCTGCTTGTAATTATCTACTTCGTTGTCATAGAACTGGGTAATGCCGTCTTCATCGGTATATTCCCCAGCGGTATTATAGGTACGATCATTTTGCAAGGTTTCCCCATCGATACCGTTCCAAGATTGGTAAGTAATTTCATGACCTCCGAAGAGCAGGGCCTTTATCAAGGTGTTATCATCTTTATAAGCGGCCTGCAAAAAATAGGAATCTAAATCGGAAGAGGCCCTATCAATATAGCCATCCGAAGAAATTCTGGATAACCTTCCGGAAATCTCGACATGGTCGTTCAACAATCCCGTACTGAACTTGATGTTATTTCTCAAGGTATTAAAGCTTCCTATGGAAGAAGAAACCTGTCCGTATGCCTCCTCGGCAACGGCATCGGTCAATAGATTCAAGCTGGCCCCGAACGCCCCGGCACCGTTCGTAGATGTACCCACACCGCGCTGCAACTGCAAGCTTTCGGTAGAAGAGGCAAAATCGGGCATATTCACCCAAAAGGTACCGTGGGATTCGGAATCGTTATAGGGTATACCGTTAATGGTAACGTTTACGCGGGTAGCATCGCTACCGCGCACGCGAATACCGGTATACCCAATGCCCGCACCGGCATTCGATGTTGTGACCACTGCGGGTAAAAAGTTGAGAAGCACCGGAATATCCTGCCCCAGGTTGCGCGGGGCAATTTCGTCCTTGTCAAGATTGGAAAAAGTTACCGGCGAAGATTTAGTGACGCGTACCGCTTGTACGAACACTTCGTCGAGTACGACTTTGGTACCTTCCAGAGAATCGATTTCTTGGTCTTGGGCCGATACGCCCAGGGTCAGCACCAACAAGGCCGAGGTAAAGAATAAAGTGTTAATGAGATGATTTCTATTTTTATTTATCGGTCTCATTGACCTGCTCGAGGAACAGGCAGTTTTACAATTAAAAATTGAACAGAGCAGTTTCATCCGTAAAAATTTTACGAATAAAAGGGGCTATTATCCTAAGTTAACATTGATTTTTTGCCCAATTAAGGACGCAGAATTTCCAAGCAGCATGCTAAACATGCCATCCCTTGGCGGCATTACCCGCCCAGGTTCATTGGGTATAATCTCAGCTTCTTCCTGAACGTGATTCAGGACCTGCCTGAAATCGTTCGGGATTTAGCACCCCTTTGAGATGATGTAAAGGTAGTGTTGCTTTATTGAAATTCACAACTAAAAATCGCGAAAATTATTCTCGTGACCTATTCGGCAAAACAATTAACGCTTCCTTATAAATCCAATCTGCTTTATATCCGTATTTTAGCAAGATTTCTATTCGATGTAGGTATGGTAAGCGAATCCGAAAAATCCAAAAACCAATTTACCCTTAGAATTGTAGCCAGCTATTTAATACTGGCAGTTCTAGCAACCGCTGTAGGCTATTTTGTCTATACGGAAATAAAAACCTACATCTCTACAGAGACCTCTGACGGTAATGATGTGAAATTGTTGCGTACCAGCACTTTGGTAACCAATCTCTACGAGGCCGAAAGTCTTTCCAAACTCGCATTACAGGGTGGTACCGACACAAATTTTGACGCCTATGCCCTTCGTATCGATTCGATACAGCTCGAAATCGACACGTTGAAACAGTTGATGCGGGGCAGCGAACAAAAAAGTCTTTTGGATAGCCTCAAGCAACTTTTGGGGCAAAAGGTTGCAAACAACAATGAGCTGAAACGTCTTAAGCTAAAAAGCACGTCGAACAATTCTTTGGACAAAGCCATAAAGGAATTTGAAAAAATCGATGAGTCCTACGGTAAATTTTCTGCCGAAAACCTCTTTCCGAATTTCAGCCAAGAATCGCCGAAGGTTCAAAAATCGTTACGGGAGTATGCGGCGCTCATTAATAAAAATGCGCCAATAAATACTGATGGTGCGGCCAATACCGCTTATATCGATTCCATTCTGAGTGCATCGAGGGAAATGCTGCGAAAAGCAAAACTTCAAGATTCAAAATCAAGGTATTCGCTTACCCGCAAAGAACTGGAGGTAAACCGCAACGACCGAGAGCTTTCCCGACAGCTTCAGAATAGTATTTCAGCCTTCGAACAAGAAATTATGGCCAATAGTTACGAGAGTAACATGAAAAAACAGGCCGCACTAAGGCGAACAACACGTATCGCCGGGCTTGCTGCATTGATTGGCTTCTTTATTGTCGGTATTTTTTCTTTCTTGATTACCCGTGACTATTGGAAGGTTCAAACCTATCGTGTAAAACTGGAAAAAGAGAAAAAATTCTCGGAATCGTTACTAAAAAGTAGGGAACAACTCATATCGACCGTCAGCCATGACCTGCGTACCCCATTGAACACCATAAGCGGATATTCGGAACTTTTAGAAAGCACCGAGCTGACCAAAAAACAGGCAGGGTACATCAAAAATGTAAAATCGGCTTCAGAATATGTGGGTAATCTGGTCAACGACCTTTTGGACTTCTCAAAACTGGAAGCGGGAAAACTGAACATCGAACAAGTACCTTTCATAGCGGCCAATTTGATTCAAGAAACCGCCGAAAACCTTCAAGCCCTGCACGCTAATAAAAAACTGAAATTGATTCTCGATATCTCGCCCGAACTTGAAAAGACCGTTTTGGGAGATCCTTTCAGGATACGTCAGGTTCTGACCAATCTGATCGGAAACGCCTTTAAATTCACCGAAAAAGGGCACATTAAAATTACGGCTATGGCCGATAGGGGAAAGGGAAAAGAACTTATCGCAAAAATCGAGGTTTCGGATACCGGTATTGGTATCGCCAAAGAAAAACAATATCTAATTTTCAAGGAATTCACCCAAGCAGATAGCGATACCGAAAAAAAATTCGGCGGCCATGGATTAGGACTCACCATATCGAAAAAACTGGCCGAACTGCTCCGAGGTTCCTTGAAACTACACAGCAAATTGGGCGAAGGTAGCACGTTTATTTTTCAACTGCCATTAGAGATTACCAACGCGGTACAAGAAGCAGATAAAGAAATGCCCTACATGGCTCCAAAACTCCGTATACTCATCATCGACGATGATACCTCGCTGCTGCACATGCTGCGCGAACTGGCTGAAAGTATGGGGATTACGGCCCACACCTTTACCAACTTTCTTTCCATCGAAGAAGATTCGCACTTGGCCTACGATATCGTATTGACCGATATTCAAATGCCTCAAGTAACCGGTTTCGAAGTCTTAAAACGCCTACGTTCCGGCAAGTACGAACACTACATCGATCAGCCCATTATTGCAATGACCGGCCGCAGAGATCTCGGACCCGAATCCTATATTAGTATTGGCTTTACCCAAGTGCTACAAAAACCCTTTACAAAAGGAGAATTGGTCGCAACCTTAAAATTATTGGGCATCTCTACTGCTAAAGAAACGAAAAGGGAAGGCGCTGTTGTGGAATCGCAAGAAACACCGACAATGTATAGCCTCGATATTATCCACTCTTTCTTAGGAAGAAACGAAGATGCCATTTACGAGGTACTCCAAACCTTTTTAAGCGACACGCGAACCAATATGCAACTCTTGGAAGAGCGCATAGCGGCGAACGATTACGACCAAGTTAACCATGTCGCCCACAGAATGCTACCTATGTTTCGCCAATTAAAGGTAAAAGAGTCGGTTTCCATTTTGGAAAAAATGGAGCTTGCTACTGCTGAAAACATGAATAGCGGCACGCTATCGCATTCCTTGCAACAACTTAAAACAAATGTGAAGGCCCTCGTTACCGAAATGGGAGAGCGAGTTGTATTGACCTAAACTCCAAGCACCAAATTCCAAAGGAAATGGTGTTGATTGATAATCCTGAAAAAATCTGAACATGTGTACGAAGGCCTGTAGAGATTACAGAAACTAAGGAGGCAACTTTAGGATAGTATAGAATAGGTCTAATTAGATTTAGCTACAGTCTGCTAAAGATCCAAGTTATAGTGGTTGATTTTATTGTACAGGGTTTTTCTTGTTACCTGTAGCAACTTAGCCGCTTTTGATTTGTTGAAATTGGTTTTTTTCAGGGCTTTTATTATTCTATCCTTTTCAAATTCAGATTTGGAAAAACCATCGGCCACAGATTCCTTTTCCTTTGGCTGTAATACTTCCCGGGGCAAGGCCTCTATCTGCACCTCATCCCCCGTAGTCAAAAGTACCGCCCTTTTGATGACATTCTGTAGTTCACGTAAATTTCCAGGCCAATGGTATTTCTGAAATACCTCCCACACTTCGTCCGAAAAACCATCCACATTTTTATCGAGAGCGGTATTCGCCTTTCGCAAAAAATTCTCGGCAAAAAGTATCAAATCCTCGAACCGCTCTTCCAAAGAAGGTATTTGTATCGAAAATTCGTTCAGGCGATGGTATAGGTCTTCACGGAATGTGCCTTCTTCTACAGCCTCGGTCAAATCTTCGTTCGTAGCAGTAATGATGCGTACATCTACCACAATTTCTTTGGTACTGCCGACCCGTTTAATTTTACGCTCTTGCAACGCACGTAGCAGTTGTATCTGATTTTCATAGGAAAGATTTCCTACTTCATCCAAAAACAGGGTACCCTTATGGGCCGCCTCAAAGTTGCCCATTTTATCTTCAACGGCACCTGTAAAACTTCCTTTGATATGCCCAAAAAACTCACTAGTCGCCAATTCCTTGGGAATAGCCCCGCAATCCACCGCAATAAAATTAAATCCTTTTCGCTTACTTCCGTCGTGTATGGCCTTGGCGGTAACTTCTTTTCCGGTACCACTCTCTCCCGTAATTAAAACGGACATATCGGTAGGTGCTACCAAATCGATATACTCCGATAATTTTAGCGATGCCTCACTCATACCCTTAACGACCCTTGGGTCGGAAATAGTTGTTACCGAACGCTCAGTGTTCGAAGAATCATTGTCTTTTTCTTCGGTAGCAGGTATTGCATTTGTGACCCGTAAATCTGAATCCCTAGGTATCTGGGCTTTTAGGGCATTGTCGAGAATCATGACAATCTCATCAGGGGTAAAAGGTTTTGAAATATAGTCAAAAGCACCCTTTTTCATAGCGTTAACGGCTGAGCCTACCTCGGCGTAACCGGTCATCACAATTACTTGGGTCTTCGGGTTAACGCTTTTGATGTCGCCCAATAGCTGTATACCATCATAATCGGGTAATCGTAAGTCGGTAAGAATAAGATCGAAATTAGTTGCCTCGAACTTCTCCTTGGCATCGGGTGCGGTAAAACTGGTCTCTACATCGTAGCCGCGTTTGGTCAAAAACTTTTGGAGCATTTGGCAGAATGCTGCATCGTCTTCAATAATCAAGAGGTTTGGCATATTGCGTTCTTGTAAGCAGTAAGTTGTTAATACGTAAAAATAGCACAAGAAAACCTTTACTTATTTAAATTTAACTTAAAAAGCCCGTTTATACGTTAGAAGGCCCCTTTCTCAGTTAACTTCACCCTATATACCAGGAACTTTTACGGCTAACCCACAAAAAAAAGGAATCGTTTCTCAACGATTCCTTTCTCCATAAATCTTTTTGGGATTCCCCAAGCGATTTATATACTTCTTACTGCTCAATAGCGTTACCTTCTTCGTCAACTATAAGGGCACCTGAAGTACCATCTTCCAAAGAAACTTCTACTTTGAAATGACCAGCTTCATTCTTGGCAGCACTATTGACAGTAGCTCCAGGATAGTTCGTCTCGATCATAGAAGTAACAGCTTCCGGTACTTCTTCGATAGCGATTTCGCTGAAATCGTCTTGGGCAACCGCTTCTGTAGCAGCCTCTTGTCCTTCGGCAGCAGCATCAGTAGCTTCTTCCTGAACTTCTGTAGCAGCATCTTGTGCTTCAGTTGCTTCAGCTTCTTGTGCGAATGCAGTTAAACTTCCTAATGCAAATACGGCTGTGATAAATAATTTTTTCATGATGTTCTGATTTTAATGTTTACACTAATTTATTTCACTTTACCTAATGAAAATATGATACCAAAAATATCAAAAATTGTAACCGACTGACTTTTAACTATTTGTATTAATCTCCAATTAGTTTTATTGTATAAAATTGTGTACTGGAGGGCAAACTGGGTAAAATTTTTACAATTAGAAAATTTCTACAGTTTTCATACTTCGGGAAGTAGAATCCCTATAGGTACAAAAGAAAGGAGTCGTATGTATACGACCCCTTTCTGACCAAACCAACTTGATACAAAACAAATAACGTATGTTATTTACATTTCAATCCAGTTACCATTTTCATCGGCATATAAAGTTCCGGCAGTTCCGTCTTCCAACGATACTTCCAATTTATACTGATTTGCCTCATTCACATAGGCCTTATCGATAGAAGCGGTAGGATAATTTTTAGAAACTGCAGATGTTACGGATTCTGGTAACTCCTCGGCAGTTACTTCGGTAAAATCACCTTGAGTAGCCTCCACTGCGTCAGTAGCTTCTGTGGTGGTTTCTTCAACAGCATCAGTAGCTTCTGTTGCGGTTTCTTCAACAGCTGTACCAGCTTCTTCTACTGCGTTTTCTTCTTGTGCAAATGCAGTCATCGTTCCTAAAGAAAATACTGCAGCAATCATTAAATTTTTCATGGATATAGTTTTTACTTGTTAACTAAACAAAGTATAGAAATAATGATACCAAAACCCAATATCCTCACAAGTCATTGGTTATCAGTGATGTAAAGATACAGTGAGAAATTTTATTCTGTGTAATTTTGTATACTCTTTTATAAAACCGTGTAAAATGTATACGATAGTTGAATTCTCGGTTCCTGCAAAGCCCTGTAGCCAAGTCAGGTAGACAGTTCTTAGTGCCCGTGGTACAATTTCGTATTTAGGTTTGAACCTACTTAAAAAGATAGATTATAACGTGCAACTTTGACCTAAGGAATTGATATTGCAGAAGAAATTGTCAAAGGGGAAAAACCTACAAATCCGATTGTCATTTGACCGAACATTATCACGTTGACTTTTAGTTTTTGACAAGATTGTAACAATCTTCGAGAATGGATAGTATTGCAGGACATCCGAGATTGTAAATTCAATGCAGAAGAGAGCATGTAATTTCATCATACCTTTCCAACATAATCAAAGCTGGTTC
Organism: uncultured Flavobacteriaceae bacterium; assembly: GCA_963832345.1. Classification (GTDB taxonomy): domain Bacteria; phylum Bacteroidota; class Bacteroidia; order Flavobacteriales; family Flavobacteriaceae; genus Pricia. Next base: position 369,721 of record CAWHTW010000002.1, read on the forward strand.
TATACATTTTGCTAGCATCAACGCGTTATTTTCATAACATGAAAAAGCTCCGGTTACCTTTCGGCAATCGGAGCTTTTCACTACTAAGTTTAATGTACTTAGTAATAAACATTTTTCGAATTACATTTCGATCCAGTTACCTTCGGCATCAGCATACAATTCAGCTGATTCACCAGCTTCGGTAGTTACCTTCAACATATACTGTGAATCTGCATTCATACCAGCTTTATCGATAGTAGCACCTGGGTGAGCTTCTTCCAAAGCAGCAGTAATAGCTTCAGGTACTTCTTCTACAGCAACCTCGTTAAAGCCATCTTGGGCAGCAACTTCTTCAGTAGCTTCTTCTGCAGACTCTTCAACAGCTTCAGTAGCTTCGGTTGCAGACTCCTCTACAGCTTCGGTAGCATCTGTAGCAGTTTCCTCAACAGCAGTTCCAGCTTCTTCTACAGCAGTTTCTTCTTGTGCGAAAGCAGTCATTGTTCCTAAAGCAAGTACTGCAGCAATCATTAAATTTTTCATTTTGTGTGTGTTTAAATTAAAATTTATATTTATTTGTTTTGAGTATCAATCATTGTGATAATCATAAGGTATAAAGGGAAAATAGTGCCAATCACGAATTACCCCTAGATATTGTATATAAATACTGATTATCAGACATTTACTTAAATCCAAAATAGTGAGGTCATGTATACCAGTGTGTAAAAACCGAGAATAGTGTGTAAGATTTACACACTATTCTCGGTTTTAAAGGAACTTTTAAATACGATGCTGCCCCACTATTGGACCTGATGCGCGGGTTTTAACAAGTCGTTTACGGTTTTAACCGGACTAAAGGTCTGCAAGGGCACTTCTACGAAGATGGTATTCCAATAGGCCATGGCACCATTCCAGAGTCCGGGCAGCTCCAAAGCTTTTAGCTCCCTACCGTCTTTGGTCTTGCCCGTGATGAAACCTTGTTTTGTATCTACAAAATTCATTAGGTCATACTTTTCACCTTTATGGTTCTTTACTCCGCAGACTAGGTCGACTGGATTAAAGTGTGTTGCATTTTTTAGGATATCGGCCTGTTCGGCATTTTCCATATCTATTTGGGCAGATTCGATGATTTGTAACGACAGGTTGCCCTTTCGATCTTTGATCCAAAACGGACCACCTCCTGGTTCGCCCTCGTTCTTCACCATACCACAGATACGGATAGGCCTATTTAGTTTATCCTTTAAGATATCGATTTGCTGTCCGATATTGAAACTGCCAAATTTTTCGGAAAGGCGTCCGTTGAGCTCATTTTCCAAAAAGCTTTTGATTTCATCCAGTTGCTTAGCCGTCAAATTGCCCTCATTCAATAGTCGGGCATATTCAAAAGCCTTTTCCTGTACTTTAAGCAATACACCCGCCAAAACTTTTTTGCTATCCACCACGTCCCCAGCAAACCTTGGTACGGTTACGTTGTCAATATTTTTTATAAAGACAATATCGGCATCTTGATCGTTCAGGTTCTCGATCAAGGCTCCGTGGCCACCTGGTCGGAACAAAACCTTACCATCATCCGTGCGGAAGGGCTGGTTGCCCATATCTACTGCTATCGTATCGGTCGATGGTTTTTGGTACGAATAACTGACGTCGAACGAAGTTTGTGTTGCCGAAGAAACCCTTTCCTTACTATTCGAAAATTCTCGGTTGAACATATCACCGTGCTGTTCGGAAATGGTAAAATGTAGTTTTGCGGTATCATCAGTTTTGGCATAGACCGAAGCTTCCTTTAAATGTTCTTCAAAAGGTGTAGCGGTATGGTCACCATAATTGTGGAAGGGTAAAAGTCCTTTCGGATAGAACCCATAATTGAGCGCATCCTCCGACATCATTTCCTTTACGAACAGATAAACTTCTTCGTCTTTGGAAGATGCCTTGCCGGAAATGCGATTTTCTACCATCTTATAAAAGGGAAAATCGGTTAGTCCTTTGTAAAACGTTTTTATATCGGTATCGCCGGTACGTTCTACATAATCGTCCAAACTTTCTTCGGACGGATCGTAGGCGTCCAAAAAATTGAACAATGCCTTGAACATACGGGAGGCGGCTCCCGATGCAGGTACGAACTTTAGCAATTTCATGTTGCCTTGTGCACTATCAAACCGCTCTATCAGTTGTTTTTCTTCGTCGGCATCAAATTTCAAGATGCCGTCCCCCACCGTTACGGCCTTTTCAAGTTGTACAAAGGGAATGCCCTCTTTAAAGGTCTCTATCTGCTCGTTTACCTTTCTTTCGGAAATTCCTTTTTGGGATAGTAGCTCTAAATCATTTTTTGTCAGTGTCATTTTTTAAGTGTCAAGTTCAAGTGTCAAGTTCAGTATGCTCGGCGGTCACTAATCCTGCGGAGGTGTGCTCGGTGCTTAAAAAGCAAAGCGTTAATGGAAATAAATTTTTTCTAAATTCGATAAACTCATCAACTTTCTTTCAACTGCGTGGCCTTCATTATACGTTTATCGATTTCCGAAACAGCCGTCTCCAACCGAGTTTTCTTACCGCCCCTTAATATAATAAAATTCCTGTCATGTTTTTCCAAGGTTTCCTTGAAATACGCGAACATCTTTTCCCGTTCATTGGGTTTATCCCTTAAATCATCACCTACCCAAGGGATATCAACATAAGTCAACAGATAAAGGTCATATGTATTTTCTAGCGCATACTTTTCCAGTAATGGGTCACAATGGCCTATATAATACGCCTCTGAATATACCTTGGTTTCGAGCAAATCGGTATCGCAGATGAGAATACGCGTGGCTTTTTCGGTCAGTTCGTTTTCCAACCGCATCTGCCCGACGGCAATGGGCAAAAGGTCTCGAGGTTCACAGGTCTTGCGCTCGTCGTTCCATTTTTTTTGAAGGTATTCCCTGGCATATTCGGGCACCCAAACCGTGTTGTAGTGACGCGCTAGTTGCTCGGACAAGGTGGTCTTTCCTGTGGATTCCGGACCGAAGAGCACTACTTTAATAATATCCGAGGACTTTTGTCTAAGCTTTTCTTCCATGCAATATAAGCTTGAATGGCCAAGATGGTAAATATAAGGTATTGAAGTGACAACATACCCCATCCACGATAGGCATATAAAGGTATCGTGATGATATCCGCGAGAATCCAAAGTGTCCAATTCTCCAATTTCTTAAGGGCCATGTACCACATAGCTGTAAAAAAAATGCCAGATGTGAAAATGTCAACGTAGTTCGAGATTTCAATATCATGGCCAAATGCCTTGTAAACCCCATAATTTATACCCATAGTCGCTAGAAAAAGCCCGAAACCGATCCACTTTTCTTTCGTGGTCGTTCTCGAGATTTGCACTACGCTTTTATCATCCCTTTTTCGGGACCAGTTCCACCAGCCATAAATGCTCATCGCAGACCAGTATAAATTCATCATCATATCACCAAGAAGGCCATCCCTAAAAAAAAGATACACAGTAATGATCGTAGCGACTAGACCTGTTGGGTAAACAAGTATATTCTCTTTTTTCGCGTACCAAACACTCAGGATACCCGTAACCAAAACAATGGCCTCTAGAACGACAATGTGAGTTTCTTTTCCCCGATAGGAATCCAAGAAAAAATCAAAAATCCGGTCCATACACTACTTACCTTTCATTTGCCCTTATTATTGACACGAGGAAACGTATTAAAAATCCGGTTTATAACCGCTGCGGTCCGATTTAACGATTTTTAGATAGAGCAAGCCCCTGTCCATCAATGCAAAGGCAGTTTTGATTTCAGTGTTCAGCACCTGCATTACTGCATCGTACTCGCCATACACCTGTGTACTAAGTGGGTTCTCCAAAACAGTCAGCCCAGAATCACGCAGCTTTCTGATGAAACCGATGATGTGTTCTTCGAAGTCGTCCTGCAAAGGGGAGAAAGTCAATTCTACGGATATATTCATTATTACTTTTTTGTCGTTCCCGTACTTCGGCTGCGCTCAGCACAGGTTTTGGAGGGAATCTGTTCAATCTTCAACTTTGCCCAATTTCTTATTTTAGGGTTCAAGCCTTCCCTTTACCAGTTCAAAGTCAAAATTTTTTCACTTTGACAACCTTAAATTTTATACAACTAGAAAGTGGCGATTGAACCTTGAATTTCAGTGTCAACGACTTCAAACTTAGCTAACTTTTATAGCATAGACACAAGTAAACCCATCGAACTCGAGAAATTCGATCTCGTAAAACGATTCATCTCCCTTATACAGTATTCCTGCGGTCGTGCGGTCATCCTCAAAAGAAAAATCCTTTACATCGACGTGGTGCATAAAACTGAGTCCGGGTTCGGCATAAATTTTATACAAGGCCTCTTTGGCGCCCCAAACGATCGTCAGTTTTCTAATCAGGGCATCTCTGTTGGCAATGGTGCTATATTCTTCTATAGGCGTGAATTTATGGGCGATACGAAGGATCTTTTCCCGCTGCATCTCGATGTCTATACCGACTTCCGCATCCGAACTAACGATTATACCTGTAAAATGGTTCGAATGCGTGATGGAAATCTTATTTCCATCTTTTAGGTGCGGTTTTCCTGAATCATCGTAAAAGAGATCACTATCGACATAACCGGCTTCGGCCATCAAATGGCGAATGCTCAGAAATGCCCTGCGATGCAATTCCGATTTCATCCCGTCCATCCTATTTTGGCAATGCGATGTTAAAGAAATTCCCTCTGAAAGATCGGACTCCGATTCCGTCACCTGCCACAGATAGGCTTTAATCGAAGGACTTACCGTTAATGTATTGTAAAGAGGCATGAGATTATATTCGATTTTCTTAACTTTGACAAATTCCGGGTCGTTTTAAAAAACAGTCCCTCTAGTACGTATAGTAACGAAAGTAAAAAATAAAAAGAAGATGGAAACCAAAACTGTTGCATTTGTACCTTATAAAGTAAAGGATATAGCCTTAGCGGACTGGGGAAGAAAGGAAATCGAATTGGCCGAGGCCGAAATGCCAGGCCTTATGTCTCTGCGTGAAGAATATGGAAATGAGCAGCCCCTCAAGGGCGCCCGTATCGCCGGATGTCTTCATATGACCATTCAGACCGCCGTACTTATCGAAACCCTAGTGGCCTTGGGCGCGGATGTTACGTGGAGCTCGTGCAACATCTTCTCTACACAAGACCACGCTGCTGCTGCCATTGCAGCGGCGGGTATCCCTGTTTATGCCTGGAAGGGAATGAACGAAGAAGAATTCAATTGGTGTATCGAGCAGACACTGTTCTTTGGGGAAAAACGCGAACCTTTGAATATGATTTTGGACGACGGCGGGGATCTGACCAATATGGTCTTGGATGAGTATCCCGAATTGGCAGGAGCGATTAAAGGACTTTCCGAAGAAACCACTACGGGCGTACACCGTTTATACGAGCGTGTAAAAAAAGGAACCCTTCCTATGCCCGCAATTAACGTAAACGATTCGGTTACAAAATCGAAATTTGACAATAAATTCGGATGCCGCGAAAGTGCCGTCGATGCCATCCGCCGTGCGACAGATACGATGCTCGCCGGTAAAAAAGTGGTAGTTTGCGGATACGGCGATGTTGGAAAAGGTACTGCAGCTTCCTTCAAAGGAGCCGGTGCTATTATCACTGTCACCGAAATCGATCCTATATGTGCCCTTCAGGCTTGCATGGACGGATTTGAGGTCAAAAGATTGGAAAATGTAGTGGCTAAGGCAGACATCGTCATAACTACGACCGGGAACAAAGACATCATCCGCCCCGAACATTTCAAGGCGATGCGGGATAAAGTTATTGTCTGCAACATCGGTCACTTTGACAATGAGATCGACATGGCATGGCTAAACAAAAATTATGGCGATACCAAAGATGAGATCAAACCTCAAGTAGACAAATATACCATTGACGGAAAGGATATTATCGTACTTGCCGAAGGGCGTTTGGTCAATTTGGGCTGCGCCACGGGGCACCCCAGTTTCGTAATGAGCAACTCGTTTACGAACCAGACTTTAGCGCAAATCGAACTTTGGAAGAACAGCGATAAATACAACAACGAGGTATACATGCTGCCCAAGCACTTGGATGAAAAAGTGGCTGAATTGCACTTATCGCGTCTGGATGCCGAACTTACGGAATTGAAGCCTTATCAGGCGGAATACATCGGTGTTGAAGTGAAAGGGCCGTTCAAGCCCGAGTATTACAGGTATTAGGCACTGGAGAAAAGCGCTTAATCCAATAAATCAAAGCCCCTGCAGTGATGTGGGGGCTTTTTCCATTAATCCGCAAAAACTTGTGGTAGGTAACCCTAGGAATACCCAACCCATAGTAAACTTCGGTGAAAATAATTTTTCTCTCTCTAAAATTCTTCCTGCAAAGCCCCTATTTGCCTTTTTGCCCTCACATTTATTCGCTCGCGAAATCTTGCTCAGAATACGCGAGTACTCCAGCTGGGCCTTAGTATACCTGAAGACGCTATCACGTTCCAACTATCCTTGGTTGTCAAACTCTAAATTCGTTTGGCCAATGAGATTAAAACAAAATAGTAAGCATTGGAAAGTTGAGACAACCGTTCATGTAAAGAGCTCTACGGTGACCAGTAAAGGGTTTTTTGAAAATTTTAAAAAGGACCAGAAATAGGACGCTGTGGCGAATGATTCCACGCATTGGTAAAACTGTCTTGCAAAATCTGGCGTTTTAAGAGACATGATTTTTCCTATCAAGGATTCATAAACTTTTCTATCTCCCTTTTGGCGAGGGTTGGCTGTGCCCTCTGCACTCAATGCCGCCAATGCACCTACAGCGCAGCCAAAGTTAGTGGCCTCTTGAGGGCCATCTCCATTGAACAGTTTAATAAATCAGAGAGGCCAGAAATGAGTCACCAGAACCCACGGCATCCACAACCTCAACGCGATAGCCGCTATTATAGCAAAATGTTCCGTCATTGTATAAAACTGCCCCAGAGGCGCCTTTCGTTACAGATACGGCATTCGTTTTGGTTTCTCTGGCAATAAAGGCAATGGTCTGCTCCATTGAATTTTATTTCGAGCCCAAATGGTCGACAATCTCGAAAAGTTCATCATCATTGAATTTTATAAAAACAGCTTCATTCATTAGATTAACAAGGCGCTCATTAGTGTAATGCGGTATCCGAAGGTTAAAACTAAAAACCTTGTATGCGGCAAACTTAAGAAGTGATTTCAGGGTAGATTGCGAGACTGAGTCACGACAGGCTAAACTACCAAAGACAAAAATATCGCAGTTTTTTACCAAGTCGGCAAGAATTTCTGACATCAGTATTTTATCCCATGCCACCGGATACGAAATATCATAGGAGGCAACCCCCTTATCGTTCAGAATTACGTGTACTTGACCGGTCGGATATTCCTTCTTTACGAGGATACCTGTAATATTTACCCCTTGATTTTTTAGGCATCAAATTATTTTTGTTCCGTTCGAGTCTTCACCGACACTACTGATGATGCCCACTTTTAAGCATAAGGCCTGCAGCCTTGAAGAAACATTCAATGGTGCTCCGCCAATTTTAGAATGTGTGGGGAAATTATCGAACAAAATCTCTCCGAAACAAACTGCCTTTATTTTTTTGCCCATACCAAATTATATGGAAAAAGCACGGGAAACAACACCCGTGCTTTTAAATTTAACTCAACTAACTCAAACTAATTCAACGTAATGAATTACTTGTAACATCCCGGAAATTAGTAACCGGGATTTTGCACGTATAACCCACCAGTGAAATCAATTTCACGTTGTGGGATAGGATAATATTCGTCTCTGCCAGCCGTAAATTGGGCATTGGTCAAGAAATCCTTTCTGGTTTTCTCAACTGCCAAATAGGCATTTAAAACTTCGGAAGCTTCTCCCCATCTGACGAGATCAAACCAACGATGTCCTTCCATGGCAAACTCAAGTCGTCTTTCAAACTTTAAAGCTTTCCATGCAAAATCCTTATCCGGAAAAGCAACGTATTGTTCAATATTATAGATGTCATCCGCACCGGCATTCAAAGGTCTTTGCGTGCTCGCGGCAGCTCTGGCCCTTACTTGATTTACAAGTGGCAAAGCCTCATCCCATCTATCCAATTGAATCAAAGCCTCGGCCTTCATTAACAAAATATCGGCGTATCGAATAAAATCAACGTTCTTAGTGGTTCCTGTAAAAGGCCCTTCCTTTATATAACAAGAGCAATCTGGCGCTTGTTGTTCCTTCATATTACCAAAATAACCATAGACCCCTGGATCTCTCGCCCAGCTGAATTTATAGATCATATCACCAGTGGCATTAACGGTATTTCTATATTTGTAGGGTCTTCCCGGCAGTCCGACGGTATGGTCAACCCTTGGGTCTACTGTTAGACCAGGAGCTGGAATGGAAGTGCCATCTGCTTCGACGGTGTTAAAAATATCGACATCGTTAAAGGTATCCAATAATGGAAGTCCGCTCGCATCTGTTTTAAAAGCATTGACCATATTCTGAGTGGCCAAATGAAAACCGCAGCAACCATATAAGCCTGTTCCATGAGGAGAGTTTAGACCGGTTACGAAACTTACACGACCAACAACGGTTCCGTCGTTTGCTGAAAACTGTGCCGCCCATATCGATTCCGGTCCATTGTCAAAACCATCTAAAAAGTTATTTCCGAAATCGGGTTCCAAACTTCCAGTTACTTCGTCAGCAAAACTGATGACCTCTTCTAAGCGAGCAGTATTTATATTGGTAACTTGATGTGTTTCGTTTTGTTCATACGCCTGGAACAAACGCAATTTGGCAAGGTACGCTGCTGCAGCATTTCTATCCGCCCTGCCTACAGCCTCCTGGGCTTGTGGTAGATTATTGTATGCAAAAAGAAAGTCCTCAGCTATGACGTTCCAAAGTTCATCATTGGAAAGGTCATTAGAAACTAGTGCAATTTCTTCTTGGGTTAGTTCCTCGGTGATGTAAGGTACTTTTTTGAACAACAATTTTAGAACAAAGTGTGAATGTGCCCGTAAAAATCGGAGTTCCGCTTGACGCAGGGTCTTATCGGCATACTCTGCATCCGGGATTTCATTGATTACCTGAAGGGCAAAATTGGCCCTTGAGATAGCCTTGTAGAAATTTGTCCATGTTCTGGGTGCCATTACATCTCCCATATCGGCCTCCGTAAGGTTATATTGTTCATATCTATCTATTTCCCCAACGTCACCGCGACCTCCTCCTCCTTTGTAGGCATCGTCGGAACGCACACTACCATATACCCATTGATGCGTCAATGGTCCGATCATCTCATCATTGGCAATGCCTGCATAAGCCGCTATTACCAAAGACTCCGCATTTTCGGCAGTTGCCACATTTTCGTTGGACAGTACGCCTTCAGGTTCATACTCTAAAAAATCATCCTCACAAGACGCAAAGAGTAACGGAACCAGTATTCCTAATAAATATATTATGTTATTTTTCATCATTTCAAATTTTTAAAAGTTCACGTTAAGTCCTAGTGATAATACGGTGGGTACGGGTATTCTGTCTACATTCGTACGTTCTGGGTCAGCACCTATGTAATCATTCGGAGTGAACCAAAATAGGTTTTCACCTTGAAAGTAGATTCTTAACTTGGTCATCCCTCCCCATTCACTAATGATATCTTCAGGCAGGGAATAGCCTAACTGAAAATTCCTGATTTTAAAATAAGAGTTATTTCTAAATAAATAATCCGAGGTCCTTAAGTCATTTAACGCCAATGATAATGAAGGAATATCCGTGTTGGTATTCGTTGGTGTCCATGCATCAATCAGTCCTAGGCCACCATTTTCTCGACCTGATGCGAAATTATTCCAGAAGATGTAGGGGTCTTGACCGATTCTTCCTGCTACACCCGAACCGAAAACTGAAAAGTCAAGGTTTTTGTACCCAAGTTCTATGCGTATACCGTATTCCAAATCAGGTAAGGTGTTTCCAATAAAATCCCGATCATCGCCATCGATGGTACCATCTCCGTTCAAATCTTGAAATTTCAACCCACCTGGTCGGGAACCAACTTGATCTGCCGAACTATCGACATCCGCCTGACTTTGAAAAAGACCATCTGTCTTAAACCCGAAAATAGAGAATTGCGATTGGCCGACTATGGAGTTCTCGGCAGTACCAGGGAAGGCCGCTCGAACTTCTTCGGGCAAGAAAGTAATCTGGTCTTTAAAAGCACCAAAATTAGTAGAAATCCCAAAGGAGAGACCGCTCTCCCAAGTTTTTCCATACGACAATGAAAGTTCCCAACCTTTGGTCTCCGTCGAGGCTCCATTCAAAACACGCTGCTGACCCTCTCCTATAACCGAGGCAATCGGTGGGGTAGTCAAGATATCATCTGTTTCTCTCGTAAAATAATCGAAGGAGCCTACTACTGCGTTATTAAAAAGACCAAAATCAACACCAACATTTATCTCTTTGGTAGTCTCCCATTTCAACGCAGGGTTTGCAGCTTGGGTAGAAACAAAGCCAGAAGGAAGCGTTCCTCCGTTATTTCCATTCAAATCGTAGGCCGTACCGACGTTATAATATATTTCAAAAAAGCCCGGAGTAAATTGTACTTCGTTCGGCCCATACCTGGACTCAAAAATTCCAAAGCGGGCCAAGTCCCCAATATTTTGGTTACCCACTTCTCCGTAGCCTGCCCTAAGCTTAAGATTGCTTACTATTTCGTTATCCTTTAGGAATTCTTCTTGACTGATTCTCCAACCCAACGTAAAAGCCGGGAAAATACCATATCGGTTATCAGGTCCAAATCTTGAAGATCCATCGCGACGAACGGTAACGGAAGCCAAATATTTATCGGCAAAGGAATAGTTTAATTTTCCGAACTGAGAAAGTAAACGGCTCCCGCTAGAAGTCCCGTTGGAAGTTCTTGCCCCTGAGGCCGCACTTAAAACAAAATAGTTCTCGGTCTCTACTGCAAAACCATCCGCAGAGGAAAAAACGGCATCAAAATCATTCTTTACCGATTCCGTACCTAGCAGTACACCAAAACGATGGTCACCAAGTTCTAAATTATAATTTAGGGTGTTTGTAAAGACCACGCTTGTAAATTTATTGGTATCAATAATTAACCTGTTGTTGCCACGGGTTATAAATCCGTTGTTCACCGTGGTTTCTATATCTTTTCTTTTGAAGTCGTTAAAATCAAGGCCAATACTGGTTCTGAAGACAAGGTTATCGATGATTTTCCACTCGGCATAAATATTTCCGAAGATGGATGTACGTTCCGTATTGTCCCATCGGTTCAAAAATTGCATGAGCACAGGGTTATTTCTATCCGAATAGCCTGCCCCAATAGGCCCAGCGAACTCTCCATTACTGTCACGAAGAGGAATCGTAGGCGCCAACGTAATCGCCAAGCCTGGTGTAGGTGCACTACCTACATCAGGGGAGGCCAAGGTTTCGTCGGAGGTAGAAAACTGGGTATTGATACCAATTTTAAGCTTATCATCAAAAAAGTTGAAGTTCGAATTCAATTTCGCGGTATAACGCTCGTAGCCGGTATCTTTTAGAATGCCTGTATTTTTTAGATATCCTAAGTTCAGAACATGGAACGATTTTTCGGTTCCGCCGGAAACACTAACATCGTTGTTATAAACATAACCCGTTTTATAGGTTTCATCTTGCCAATCTGTATCCCCTGCCGGCACATTAGGGTCTCCCCCTACAAAAGGTTGGACCGAAACGCCGTTCAAAACAGGATTCGCAAAGTCGCCATTCCAGTCAAAATTATAGATTTCACCATAACCGCCATTGGGATCTGCACCATCATTAACCGATGCTCTCCATAAGGCCTCGCCACGCTGCTGAGCATTCAGCATGTCATAACGCTGCTTTTTTTCAGATTGCACAGATATGTTCGAATTGATTGAAATACTAAGTTTCTCTCCATCAGTTGCCAAAGCCCTATTTTTAGTTGTAACAATAATTACCCCGTTGCCCGCTCGAGAACCATAGATTGAAGATGCTGAGGCATCTTTCAATACCTGAACCGATTCGATTACACTTGGGTTCAAACTTGAAAACACTTCTTGGCGCACCGTAGGCACACCGTCAATAACAAATAAGGGATCATTATTTCCCAAAGTGGTTACACCCCTAATAAGAATTCGGTTACCATTACCTGTAGGATCGCCAGATTTTTCTATGAAAAGACCGGGAACACGCCCTTGTAGCGATTGTACGGCACTACCCGAACTCATACTCTGGCCCTCGACCGGCCCAAGATCGACCACGGTAATCGCGCCGGTCAAGTCTGCTTTTCGCTCCGTTGCATATCCTGTAAGTATAACTTCATCAAGCTGTTGTGCATCAGCTTGCATCGCAAGATTAATTGTAGATTGCCCATTTACGGGAACCTCGGCTCTCAAGAACCCAATATAACTGAACACCAAAATTGCGTCCGAAGGTACATCGTCTAGGGTATAAATACCGTCAAAATCTGTTGTAGTACCTGTGGTTGTTCCTTTTACGACCACAGATGCACCAGGTAAGGGCATTCCGTCATCGGCGGAAGTGACCGTACCGGTTATTTGTACCTGGGCCAGTAGACCTATTGGGACAAAGATTAGTAATAGGATTAAGAGTTTTAATTTCATAATAGTTGAGTTTTAGTTGAATTTTAATTCATGTATTTCGAGGTTGTTGATTGTAAAATTTTCTTTGTCCGATGCGATGGACAATGTTTCAAAAGGAGCATTGGGAAAGAAAATTTCGGTCATCACCGTTTGGCCGTTATCATAAAATAATTCAATAGAAGTTTTGTCCAACAGTATTTTGCCTGTCAAATCATTTGAAGTTGCCGTTCTGGGCGCTTTTGACATTCTATCGGAAAATTTGTCGGAGAAATCGATTTTGCCCGATTTGTTGCGGTTTACAAAAAATTGCTTTTCAGTTGCATCATAACCGAATTTCAATTCATCACCGTGGCTATTGGACAACAGAAACGTGTACTTTCCTTTCGCTACATCAGGAATTTCAAAATTGATTTCTGTCTTAGATAGGTCTATCGTCTCAGAGGTTGTGAGAACTGTTTTTTCTTCAATGGAAATAGCTGTTTCTGCAATCTTTTTTGCCCTGTAATCGTTCAGTTCCTTTACAGGATTGGATATCAATCGATAGGTATCGGTTCCTTTTATAAGCCCTAATTCCCGCGCCACTGTGGTAGCACTTCGCCATGCTTCGGTCGGAACCTGATTGGCATACAACCAATTCGACATCCATCCGATAAAAAGCCGGCCTCCTTTCGAAGTAGTAACATTTGACCAGGTAACGCCAGCGTAATTGTCACGACCATGGTCAACCCAGAAACTATGTTCTTTGGCTAGCGCCTTTTGAAAATCTTCATCTATGTTGAAAGTCTTCCCATCAAAATCGCCTACAAAATATTGTGTTGCAGAACCGCTATTGGGCCCACCTGGATTAATGCTTACTAACAATACCCACTTCGTTTCCCCGGTTTCTTCAACGGGTAAGGGAAAAAAGTCCGGACATTCCCAAACACCGTCATGATTTCCGATGCCGTCGCCGAAAGTTGAGAGCAGTTCCCATTTTTTCAAGTCTTTTGAGGCGTAGAACTTAATTTCTTGCCCAGCTGCCAAAACCATTGTCCATTGCTTTCGCTCTTCGTCCCAATTCACTTTGGGGTCCCTAAAATCGGGAATATTCGGGTTTGAGATTACGGGATTCCCTTTATATTTTGTAAAGGTCAATCCTTCGTCTAAGGAATACGCAATGGATTGGGTTTCATCTTCAATCGTACCGGCCTTGTCGGCTTCCATATCATGATGGGTGAACATCGCGATTACCGGAGTTTTGTTTTCTTCGGAAAATCCAGAAGTATTTTCTAAATCAACTACCGCACTTCCAGAAAATATTAATCCCAATTCGTCGGGATACAATGCGATCGGCTGTTCTTTCCAACTGATCATATCCGTACTGGTCGCGTGGCCCCAGTGCATTGGTCCCCAAACCGTACTATCTGGATAGTGCTGAAAATAGAGGTGATAATATCCATTATAGTAGAACATACCATTTGGGTCGTTCATCCATCCTTTCTTCGGGGTAAAATGGAAATTGGGGCGATATAATTCTTCGTTGTCGTCGACAACTGTTTGGTTTTCGATTGTCTTCGATTCAGAACCATCTTTTGGTTCATTTTTACAAGAGCTTGTCAGACAAAGACCGGTAAAGACCAAAACGCAGCTTAGAAGATTACTTTTCATTCGAACGTATTTTTTTTTATTCATCTTATTGTTTTTGTTTCGTGAGCTTTTTACTTAATTCTTCCAAGGATATCCCTTTGGTCTCCGGCATTATGAAGACTACAAAAAGTAGTTGCAATACCATCATAAAGGCAAAGAAGGAGAAAACGATTCCGGGGCCGATAGTCGCAAAAAGAATGGGAATCAAAGAGGGAACTATAGCCGCCAAAATCCAGTGTATGGAGCTGCCAAAACTTTGCCCATATCCTCTCAGGTGATTGGGGAATATCTCTGATATAAAAACCCATATAACGGTACCCTGGCCTATGGCATGAGCACCAATAAACATGAAAAGGAATATGGGAACCGCCAACCCCGTCCAATTGAAGAAAAAGGCACAGGCAACTAGTGACAAGGAAATTATATAGCCTACAGAACCGATGTACATGAGTTGCTTTCTACCCATTCGATCGATCAGATAGATACCCAAAAGTGTAAAAACCATATTGGTCACACCAATACCTATACTGCTCAATAGCGCAGTACTGGATCCTAGGCCTGCCTCTTCCAAAATTCTGGGGGCATAGTATAAAAAGGCGTTTATTCCGGATAATTGGTTGAAGAAAGCGATACAAAATGCCAGTAACAGTGGAAATCGGTATTTTTTAATGAAAATGTTCTCCCCTGGAACTGTATTGGCATTGTCCGTATTAATTTCGAGCATTAATTGCTCTACATCGGCTCCAGGGTTAATAATTTCCAACACCTGTTTTGCCTCATCTACCTTTAGTTTTGATATCAACCATCTTGGGCTTTTCGGAATGGTCAAGGCAAATACGGTATAGATAGCTGCTGGAATAGCCTCTACGCCTACCATCCAACGCCAATCGTTATCACCGATACCACTTAATAAATAATTCGAAAAAAATGCGATGAGAATACCGAAGACGATATTGAACTGATATAGACCCACCAATTTTCCACGGTCTTTCGGGGGTGCAATTTCCGATATATAGGCAGGTGCGGCAATAGTAGATGCCCCGACGCCGAGACCTCCAATAAATCGGAATATGGCAAAAGTAATCGGGTCGCTGGCAAATGCCGAACCCAGGGCGGATATCGTATAAAGCACCCCTATACATATAAGTGTTTTTTTACGTCCAAGTTTATTGGTTGGAATACCTCCTAATATTGCACCTACGACAGTACCCCAAAGCGCCATTCCGATGACTACTACGCCATGAAATACATCTGACGAGTCCCAAAGTGCCTGAAGTTTTTTGTCAGCACCTGAAATAACGACCGTATCGAATCCGAAAAGGAAACCTGCCAAGGCAGCAGTAATCGACCAAACCCATATTTTTTTCATAATCGTAATGCACTATTGTCACGACTAAAGTATTCTTAAAATATAAGGATGTATTTTACTGATGTTGCAATCTGTTATGGTTTGGTTAAGAAATCGCAGCCGGAATTCATTTACTTGACTATCAAATACTTATAAAAAATATTTAACATTCACTAAAACAGCGGATTATACTTAGGTTACCTAAAGTTCAAAATTGATACCCGCATCCCTTATAAAGTACGATGTGGTTGCCCGCAATTTATGAAACGGACTTACGGAATGAACCCGGAGAGGTTCCGAAAAGGTTTTTGAAAGCGGTAGAAAAGTAGTTGGGCGAAGAAAAACCGGTTGCAAAGGCAATTTCTGCGACTGTCAACGAGGTGCTCTCAAGCATAGATTTTGCCTTTTCCAATCGGATTTTGCCAATATAATCACTTATACTGATTCCCATCATAGCTTTTACTTTTCGATACAATTGAACCCTCGAAATGTGTAGACTTTCAGCTAAGTTTTCTACGGAAAAATCAGAATTTCCAAGATTGTCGTGAATAAGGGAGTTCAATGTCGTGACGAATTTTTGCTCAATATTACCAAAGGAACCGGAATCTTCTATCTTATGAATATTGCTTGTATAATAAAACCGTAATTTCTCGCGGTTGTACATTAACGATTTTATAGATTGAATCAAAATAGAGTAGCTGAAAGGTTTCGTCAAATAGAGATCCGCACCGGATTGTAATCCTTTTAGGTACGATTCTTTGTCGCTTAGGGCGGTCAATATAATAATTGGTATATGCGAAGTTCGGAGGTCGTTTTTAAGTTCGGAGCAAATTTCGAATCCATTTTTACCCGGAAGGTTAACGTCGCACAAAATAATGTCAGGTATATGTTCAATGGCCTGTTCTATTCCGTCAGGGCCATCCGATAGGAAGACTTCGAATTCCGTTTGTAGTTTGTTTTGAAGAAATTGTGACAAATCTCTATTGTCCTCTATGACGAGTATGGTGTGCTTTTCAATTTCATTACTTACAATATTGGCAATAAATGGTTCATCGAAATCAACTTCCGAAGAAAGACTTGTAGAGCCTGTTGTTTGTATTTCAGGTTCTACAATAAGTTGGTCTTCGTTAAAGTGCTTATCCCCTTTGAATAATTTTATTTCGAACTCCGTTCCATGATACGACTTTACAGCAATACTCCCAAGGTGCAATTCAATGAACTGCTTGCTTAGGTGCAATCCGATACCCGTACTATTTTTTCTGTTATTTGAACCCTTAAAAAAGGGTTCGAATACATTTTCTATTTCCTGCTCGGGAATACCGATTCCATTATCCTTTATTTTGATGGAAACATAGTTTTTTTCAGGATGGGTGTCTATTAAAATTCTAATGCTTCCGTTATCAGGTGTAAACTTAAATGCATTCGAAAGCAGATTGAAATATACCTTATCCATAAGGTTTCGGTCAATATAGAGCACCATATCTTCATCGTCAGATTTAATTTCAAATTGAATCTGTCTCTTTTGTGCTTCCCTTCTAAACTCATCTAGGATAGTTTTGCTAAAAAGGTAAATATTAGTCTTAGAGGCCCTAATATTGAATTTTTGATCTTCCGATTTTCTAAAATCCAATAGATTATTCATCAGCCTTAACAAGCGATTTGAGTTATTCTTTATTAGTTCGACCTCGTTATGGATCTCCGATTTTTTTCCTTTAAAAATATCCCCGACCGACTCAATAGAACTCATTATAAGGGTAAGCGGGGTTTTAAACTCATGACTAAGTCCGGTAAAGAAATTAAACTTGGCTTCATTACTTTCTTTAGCTTCTTTTGCAATGCGTTCTATTTCATTGCGCTGAAGCGTAATTTTCTGATTGGTGAGAAGTAGTTGCTTGTTCTTTTTTCCGATGGTTATGATCGAATAGATGCTATAAACGGTAAGGCTCAGAACAACGGCCAATAATGCCATCATAATTTTCAGCAAGTTAGACTGGGTAGCGTAAAGTTCTTCTTGCGCGTTAATTGCAACAGCCTGTTTTTCAATATCTTCTTGGTGTTCGTTGATTTTATCGAATTGATCTTTCATAATGTCGGCATTAAACCGATCGATGACAGTCGTCCCCAAAGTATTCATTTTTGGAACATCTTCGCCTCGAGAAATTTTCAAAGCCATCTTTATGGCTTCCGTGCCCCCCGTGGGATATAGGATTGATGCATCAAAAATACCTCTTCTTACAAGTTCAATACCTCCGTTAGGCCCATTCAACCCATCAATGCCAATAAATTTTATGCTGTTCTCAATACCCATTGATTTTGCTACTTCCCAGGCTTGCAAAGCCATTTCATCGCTAAACGCATAAACGTAATCAATAGAGGATGTTTTTAAGGAATCCATTTGCATGCGGAACAATTCCTCATCCAAGCCTTCCGTAATACCATCAAGGGTTTTAATGAGTTTGACTTTAGAATTTTGATTGATGATTTGTTGAAAACCCTGACTTCTTTCAAGTACTGGTGACGAATTGTCTCCACCTTTTATTTCTAAAACTGTACTTTCTTCTTTAGCATTAGAAACGATATACTTACCCGCGTTTCTCCCAATCTCTATATTATCCGCACCAATAAAAGCTGTAAAATTCTTTGAATTTATCTTGCGATCAAGTATGATTACAGGAATATTATTTCCCATTGCCTTGTCTATGGTATTTATAAGGGCATCAGGCTCCAGAGGTGTTACAATGATGATGTCGAAGTTTTCATCGATCATTTTTTCCAAGTGCTCAATCTGCTTTTTTATATCATAGCGTGCTTCATAAATCACGAGGTCTATCTCCGGATGTAACGAAGCCTGTAATTTCATGGAATGATTCATTGCATCACGCCAAGGATGATTGTCCATGCATTGCGAAAAACCAATCCGTAGTTTGTCCTCCGAAGCATCCTGACCGCAGGAAAAAAAGGCGAATACACTTACTATGACTACTATAAATGATATTTGCTTTTTGAGAATCATTTGTTCTTTTGCGTTATACGTAAACTTAAGAAAATTTGCGTTGACTTGGTTTGACAGATCGTGCGACAGATCTTTTAACAGAAGATAGAATTTGACATTGTCGCATAAAGCGAAAGTTTTACGGCCCTATTCCATTTTACTAAAAAGTTATAAATCCGCTCACCATTTATGCTGTGCCGTCAAAAAACAACTCTAGTCCAGTTGAAAACCATTTAATCAAACTTTTATCGAACGTTATTTTGTAGCTTCATTAATCTTTAGCACACCTTCTTAGCAACTTCATTTAGCAGGTGACTAGCGGAGCGCTGTTAGGTGCAGAATGCACATAAAAAAACCCTCTTCAAATATTGAAGAGGGTTAACACTTATTTTATAGAAAAAAATTTACGCCTCGAACGGCTCAATGGAAACATAAGATTTTCCGCCGACTTTCTTTTCGAATTTTACAAGTCCGTCTACACGGGCGTGTAACGTGTGATCTTTTCCAAGATATACATTCTGGCCTGGGTTGTGCTTCGTGCCGCGTTGTCTTACGATGATGTTGCCGGCTGTAGCGGCCTGACCACCAAAAATCTTAACACCTAAGCGTTTCGATTCCGATTCCCTACCGTTTTTAGAACTACCTACTCCCTTTTTATGTGCCATGGCTTAAAAAATTATTGATTCTTAAATTATTGAATGTCCCGAAGAACACGTGATATCTTTTAGCGAAATCGGTTACTTCTTTTTCAGCAATTCCTTGGCCTGTTTTACCCATTCCTCGGATTCTATTTTCTCACGGGTAATACCATCCAGTGCAGAAAGCTCATCCCTATCAGCAGCTTTCAGTTTACTGATCTGTTCGTAGGTATAGACCCCAATTTCGTTCAATCTTTCCTCGTAAGCCGGACCGATACCGTTGATTTCCTTCAAGTCGTCGGCATCCGCTTTCGTGGATGTGCCGATACTGTGAAGCAACTTATCCACATTGATTTCGATATGTTGCTCCTCTGCCCGATGCTCGGCGCGGGTCACCAAATTCTCACTGACCTCTTCATTGGCTTTTGGTTTGGCCTCCGTTTTTTTCGGAGACTCTTTTTTTGGAGCCGCCTTTTCAGCTTTTGCTTTAGGGGCTACCGCTTTTTCCTTAACTTCTTTCTTCGCTACAGGTTTAGCCTCTTCTTTCTTCTCCGCTTTTTTCGCGCCTTTGGCAACGATACTCTCGACAACTATTTCGGTCAACGACTGACGGTGTCCGTTTTTCTTTTGGTATCCCTTACGCCTTTTCTTCTTGAAGACGATTACCTTGTCACCTTTTAGGTGCCTAACGACTTTGGCCTCAACTGAGGCTCCATCTATGGCCGGGGCGCCAATCGTGATGTCCGACCCGTCGCCCAATAGAAGTACGTTGCCAAAAGTTACCTTTTTGCCTTCCTCGGTCTGTAAACGGTGCACATACACTTTTTGGTCTTTCGCAACTTTGAATTGCTGCCCTGCCATCTCTACGATTGCATACATAATGTGTGTATTTGTTTGATTTACCGCCTATTTTTTCAATAAGCGGATGCAAATATAGTGCTAATTAGCTAATGCACAAACGCTATTACTAAATTTAAACCGATTTTTTCTGGGATTTTCGGGGTGTTTTGAACAGTTGCATAAAGGAAAGTGTCAACACTAATGAGGTAGCAAAACCCATAATAGCAACGGTGAAGAAGACAATGGCCTTAAAATCACCGCTATCTTTGAACCATTTGGCGGAAAGCTGCTCTAAAAATTCAGGATTTAATTCCGTGGAATATAGCGTGAAGAAAAGGGTGAACAGAATTGTTGCCAGAAAACCGGTTACAATACCCGCTGTAAAGCCCTTGCCGTAATTAAATTCGTATTTTTCACTCAGTCGAAAATACTTGATGGCCTCATAGATGCCGAAGCCGGTAATGACTCCGTTAAAAAGACTGAAAAAAACATTGGTATGCAGGTCGAAAAGTGCCAGAATCAAAAAATACGCGATTAATGAACCGCTTGTCGCTATTCCGAACCGAATGGGCAATGCAAATTCTTTCATAGGTGTCAATTTTAAATGTTAAGGCATCCAAATTAATCAAAGTTAAGAAACTATTGTATAATATTCTTGTAAAAGCCGCCTTCCGTTATAAAGGTTGTGCGAAAAAAGGTACAATCTTGTAAAACACCCCTAGAAATGGTGTTAGTATTCAAATGTCAGTGTTGCAACACGTCTGTGTCGAAGGCTAAACCATAGGTTTTTTTTAATCAAAACTAGTGTTACGTAAAGTATCAATTGACACTTGGCAGAGGCCGCTGCACTTCGTATGCTTATCATAGAAGAGCTCAAAGTTGCCGATCAACACCTAGTGGCCATTGGTGACCCCAACGAAAGTCAGCTGAGCAACATATTGAAGGCACTAACCGACCAGCCCAATTATCTGGTGAGCGGCCTTTGCAAAGGAGGTACCATTCCCGGCCCCTGTACCGACGCAACTTTAGAAGAGTATCGAAGCCTACATGACTTCTAATTGACCCATATCTACAAAGATATTAAGGACGCTTTAGACCATATTCTGGTTTCACCAGCGTTTTATGATACCCCCAGAAAAAGGCTTTGTGTCTTCAAAGGAATGGAAATCGCAAACGATCGTTTGAATGACGACAACCCTAAAGAAACCGGAACCAGCTACCAAGGGATTCTGTAGGCCCAGTTTGAGTATCGGCCGCCCTAGAGCTTGTTTAAAGCAGCACCGCCACACCGCGAAAGCTTAAAATATAAAGTGATTAATTTGGATAATTCATTACATTCGACAATCTTTAAAATTACAAAATGAAATTCAAAGCGCTTTATTTTTGTTCGTTCCTGCTTCTTTTTCTTACGTTCGCCTGTAAAGAAAACAAGTCAGAACCTAAATCGGAAGTGACCCCGAAAATGTTGGTGACCGATAGCGTAATGGCTACTCTAGACTCCACATTGCAGGCGTTCGTCGATTCCGGGAATATTGCGGGAGTTTCAGCGCTGATTTTCGAAAGGGATAAAGAGGTCTATTTCAATGCCTTCGGCCATGCCGACCGAGAGGCCAAAAAACGGATGGATAGAAACACTATCGTACAAATCTATTCCATGACCAAACCCATCACCGGCGTAGCCTTGATGACGCTTTACGAAGAAGGCAAATTCAATTTAGACGATCCAGTCTCAAAATATGCCCCTGAATTTGCCGATATGCAGGTCTATTCGGGTGAGGATGCGTCCGGAAACCCGATACTTGAGGCACCCCATAGGCCCATGACCATCCGTGACCTGGCCCGCCATACCGCTGGCTTTGGCAGAAACGCCGATATTCCGGGGCTTGGCAAAATGATAGCCGAGGCAGATGCCCTGAACCGAGAAAATACACTAGTGCAAATGGCGGAAAAAATGGGAAATACACCACTGTATTTCCATCCGGGCGAGCGGTGGGAATACGGTCCTTCGGTCGACGTGCAGGCCTTTTTGGTCGAGCGCATTTCTGGGCAGCCGTATGGGGAATATGTTCGCGAACACGTCCTCGACCCATTACAAATGGACGATACTCGCTATTTTATTCCCGAGGAAGACCGTGACCGCTTTGCCAAATTGTATATACGCACCGGAGAAGGCCAACTCGAGCCCGACACCGAAACCTATGACAATTATATCGAAAAATGGCCGATGACCCGGGGCGGTTCGGGCTTGACAGCTACCATTGACAACTACATGCAGTTTGCAAGAATGCTGGTGCACGAAGGCACTTTGGATTCCGTCACTATCCTTGAACCGGAAACCGTAAAACTGATGGCCACTAACCAACTGGCCGATAGCGTTGAAGAACGTTCTTTTTTGCCAAGTAAGGGGCAGGTCGGTTTCGGTATCGACTTTGCCGTTCGGGTAGCGCCTCCGGCCGATGCGGAAGAGAACAATGGCGTTGTCGGTGAGTTTTTTTGGGACGGGGCGGCCAGCACTTTATTTTGGGTAGACCCCGTAAATGAATTGACCGCCGTCTTGTTCGTGCAACTTTTTCCCTACGATCAGATCGGTTTGCACAAGGCCTTTCGTGAAGCGATTTACGGTCCGTATTCCAAAAATCATTGAGTTTTTTTATTACTGAATTAATCTTTTAGAACATGCTGAAAATTCGACGCTCCCTTTGCTTTTTGGTATTGCTATCGTTCACGATTGCCCATGCCCAAAACCCCGATTCCCTGCTGCTTAAGCAAAACTACGACCTGAAAGAATATCGTATCCCGATGCGCGACGGGGCCGAACTGTTCACGGTGGTTTATACGCCTAAAGACACCTCCAAAAAGTATCCTATTTTAATGAACCGCACCTGCTACAATGCGTCCAATTATACCAATTTTCAATATGCCGGATATCCTTCAAAATATCTGGTGGAAGATGGCTATATTTTGGTCTTTCAGGATGTTCGGGGCCGGTACATGTCCGACGGCATATTCGATAATATGCGGCCTAACATCCCCGGAAACAATCCGAAGAACAGAACGGATACCGACGAAAGTTCGGATACTTACGATACCATAGAATGGATGCTTAAAAATATCAGAGGAAACAACGGAAAGGTCGGCATGTACGGTATTTCGTATCCCGGGCATTATGCGGCCGCAGGCTTGATCGATGCGCATCCTGCTCTAAAAGCCTCGTCGCCCCAAGCCCCGATTGCTGATTTTTTCTTTGACGATTTCCATCACCAGGGCGCCTTTTTGCAAAGCTATACGGCCGCCTTTGCGGTTTTTGGATATCAAAAGGACAGCCTGACCCGCGAACCTTGGTATACCGACAAATTGATGCGGCTTTATGGCGATCCTGCCCCCGATGCCTATGATTTTTTTCTTCGGATGGGTCCGCTCAAGAATATCACCGAAGAATTCCACAACGATAATTTCTTTTGGAAACAAGTTACGGAACACCCAAACTATGACGAGTTTTGGCAAAAAAGAAACATTCTGCCCCACTTGAACGACATCAAACCAGCGGTCATGACGGTAGGGGGATGGTTCGATGCGGAAGATCTTTACGGCCCACTCAATATTTACAAGACCATAGAGGCAACAAGTCCGAAAGCCGAAAATACCATCGTAATGGGGCCTTTTGACCATGGAGGCTGGGCGCGGGAAAAGGGAAAAACCGTACACAACCATATTTATTTCGGGGACAGTATCGCCACATTTTTCCTTAAGGAAATCGAGCAGAAATTCTTTGCAAAACATTTGAAGGGCACGGCCTCTGACCCGCTACCAGAGGCCTACATGTTCGATACCGGTTCAAAGGAATGGAAAACTTTTGAACAATGGCCGCCCAAAGACATCCCCGCCGTAAGTCTAGGCTTTAGCGAAAACGGAAAACTCAGTATCGATGGCCCTGTCGATGAAACGGCAGAATTCGAATACACCAGCGACCCCAACAAGCCCGTGGCCTATACTTCACAGACCGAAGGTTTGACCTTTACGCCCCGAAGGTATATGTCAGACGACCAGCGCGAAGCTTCCCGTCGGCCCGACGTGCTTACGTTTGAAACCGAACCGCTTGAAGCAGAGAGAACCCTCGCTGGCGAGATTTTGGCCAAGCTTAAAGTAGCCATAAGCACTACCGATGCAGATTTCATCGTCAAGCTGATAGATGTTTATCCGCCCGATCACGAAAATTACGAACATAATCCCGACAATATAGTGATGGGCGGCTACCAGCAATTGGTTCGTGCGGAAGTTTTTAGGGGTAGGTTCCGAAACAGTTTTGAAAAACCCGAACCCTTTGTACCCGGAGAAGCCAGCGATGTGAATTTCCGCTTACAGGATATTCTTCATACGTTCAAAAAAGGGCATCGTATCATGGTGCAGATACATAGCACTTGGTTCCCGTATATCGACCGCAATCCCCAGAAATATGTGGACAATATCTATGAGGCCAACGACGAGGATTTTGTCAAGTCTAACATTACCGTATTCGGTTCTTCTACCGTTGAGGTCGGGGGTACGCAAGATTGTTGCCAGCCGGCTCCATTTCAGGTTAACGAGCAGATTATAAAGGATTAATACGCGAACATTTTATCTTCTTTGAACATTTCGATCAAGTACCTCGAAGCAAGAAATTAGCGCCCAATCTTCATTAGGCCCTATTGACATCCTGAAGCATGCATTTCATCGATGATTTCTATATGTATATCGCTTGTACCTAAGATTATTTATCCACGAGTCAACAAATAATCTACATTTGATATCGTAAATTTTAATCCCTCATTATCCAGATAAAGTCAATGAACAAAAAACATGTATTCAACACCTCTATTCTTCTTGTGTTGGGTACTTTTCTTTTCTTCGGTTGTACAAAAGAAGACGATACCGAGCCCCAAGAAGAAATCGACAGCTTTTATAAAAACGCCATCACCACTGCTAAAACTTCCGACATTCTTGGAACGTGGTCTTTTTATGAAGCAGAATTCGAAGGTAGAAAAACAACCGTACCGGTAGACTATGAAAATTGTGATAGACCTTACTTCACTTTCGCACCCAATGGTATTTTCAAAGAATATATCATAAATGACACAGGCTGTTCAATTTCCGAATTAGAGTCTAAATATACCGTTGAGAATGGTGTCATCACCTCAAGTAGTTTTACCGCCGATGATGAAGAACTTGTCATCGTGGAACTTACCGATTCTAGTTTTACGGTAAAGACCCAATTGGATTTCGATGATGACGGAGACTTGGACATATTCGCGCTTACAGCACGCAGATACGAACCTAAAGACCGCAATACTTCCACCGATTCTTTCACCGTAGTACAGAATCAACCGCTAAACGATAAAATCCAATTCAGTTGGCAGCCTTATGATGGCCAAAACGCATTTACCCGATACGAGATTTATCGGAGCGTAGTAGGATGTGATAAAGCCAATGCCACATTAGTTGCTACAATTGCAGAATCGAACCAAACGTACTATGTCGACGAAAAGGCCCCGGTCGCCGAAGAGCTTTGCTATTTTTTAAGGATTTACACCGACAAAGGTCTTTTGGGTGAAAGTGGATTCAGTTCCATAATCACCGATTTTCTAGACGTTCTACCGGTTGGGATGTTAGAACCGATCGTGACGGAAAATAGCATAACGTTGAATTGGGAAGCTTCCGAGAGTGCATATTTCTCCCATTATGAAATAGAGGTTCGAAACCACGATGGGGGAACCGGCTACGGTTATCAAGAGGAAGTTTTGGGTACCGTAAACGATAGAAATAAAACCGTTTTTATCGATGTCAATCCCCCCTATTTCAAAAATCCTGTATATACCGTAAAAGTATACGATGTTTTTGGAAACGTGAATTACGATTACAGCGCAACGGTTCAGAGTAGTACAATGGCAAGGTTTCAAAGACCGGAAGTTCTAGATTACGTCACCGTATGGTCTACGGCAATAGACCCGGAAGACAGCAACATCTACTTTTTTGGTTCGCAAGACCTTAACCAATTGGCCATCCAAAAATATAATTATATTTCAAAGCGTGTAGAAGCCACCGCTTCCAATGCTACTATCAACGTTTTGAGCTCATACATCCATTTTGTAAAATCCGATAATGGTAAGGAAGTGGTTTTACCTCAGTCTAACGCGCTTCAGGTCTACGACGCGCAAAACCTCGATTACAAATACAAGCTTTCCGTAGAGCCCGCCTTCGTTATCGAAGATTTCTCGTATCTCGGCAACAATCTTTGGGCGGTAATTGATGATGAAGAAGTGTTCACTTATAAAAGGGACAACGGTAATTTTCAGCTTATCGACAGGGGCACACATTTCAGTACGGCAGGTTCCTATCAAAATCCGCAACAACTGTTGGCCCTTACCGACAACCGAATTCTTATTGCGCGAAGCGGCGCGGGAAACAGTATTCTCTTTACCTACGATACGGAAGGAAATCTGATCGAAAAAAAGACCGTTAACATTTCCCTTAATTCCAATATTCGAGCGAGATCCGAATTCAATGCGGAACAGAATCATATCATCGATTATTCAACGAACAGAATATACTCGGCTGTCGACTTTACGTTAAAAAAGTCATTTGAGGCACCCTATTTTTCGTCGGGAACAAGTGTAGACGGTACATGGGTCTACGGTTCGAGTAACGATGCCGAATGGGACGTTACGCAAGGCTCGTTACATGAAAAAAGGGCATATGCCTTGCATGTTGATTCCAATAATTTGATCTCTATCGAATCAAAGGGATACCCCCACAAGGTGTTCAGAAACGGTTCAAACCAAATTATAAGTATATCGTCGGGACTAAAGCGGCAAAACCTGACGGGCATGGTTCCAAAACCGGATATTTTTGTTGAAGTTATCGAGCCCTAATCCCATTTTCATTACTGAGCACTTGTAATTCAGTAAAGAATATATCCCATTTCATTGGCTAAAAGCTGTATTAAAAGTAATTTTGATACAGCTTTCGAATCTTCCTACACATGAAAAATTTAGCAATCTTGATCCTATTGGTATCCGCTCCACTAGTCAACGCCCAACACACTATTTCCGGGAACTTTACCCCTGCCAAAGATTACAAATGGCTGATTGCTTATCATCTTGATGGGGGCACCCAAGCCTATACTGCCGATACCGCCATCAAAAACGGAGCGTTTACATTTAATTTCCCATCGGAAACAGAACCAGGAATGTATCGACTGGTTTATGCCGTACCTCAAGAGGAATTCTATTTTGACGTGCTCTATAACGGAAAGGAAGATGTGCAATTAAACTTCGATCCCGAGAAAGGAGTTTCGTTTACGTCATCTAAGGAAAACCGGATTTTCGATGCCTATTTCAGGGAAATCAATGCCGCAAAACAGGCATTCATCAATTTTTACCAATCGGGAAAGGCCGATACGGTTGCTTTTGAAAAGCTCACCGATAGAATCAGAACGGCCCAAAACGGCTACGAAGATGAATCGGAAGGCCTCTTGGCACATCATTTTATAGAAGCCAACCGCCCTTACATTCCCTCGGGATATGAAAATAGCGAATCGTATTGGCAGCATAAAAAAGACAGATATTTTGAACATCTTGATTTGAAAGATTCCGTTTTACAGGGTTCCGCGTTCTTGACGGAGAAATTGACCAATTATGTGTTTACTGCCGTATTAACGGAACAAAAAACCAAGGGGGAGACCCAAAAAGTCTTACTTGAAAACATAGATAAGGTAGCCTCCGAATTAAAGGGTACGGATGCCGCTCTTCGCTTCCACCTATACCACGCCTTCTACGCCAAAGCAACTGTAAACAAGTTTTACGCTACGGCTGACCATATTTTAGACAGCTTCTTAAGACCTATGGCGCAAGAGACAGGCAACCAAAAAACCGTCGATGAAATAGAAGTCCAAATCCGTTTACAAAAAGGGGTTATACCCCCAGAAATCATTTGGGAAGACGGTAACACTACCAAAAGGTTGAGTGAAATGGAAGGAGCGGATTTCTACATCGTAATTTTTTGGAGCAGCACTTGTTCGCATTGTCTAAATGAACTTCCTCCATTGCATGAGAAGCTAAAGCAGTACGCCGATGCAAAAGTTGTCGCAGTCGGACTTGAAGATGGTCAACAACCTTGGGAAAAGGAATCGGCCAAACTCCCCGACTTTGAGCATGTTCTTGCCTTAGATCATTGGGATAGCAAATACGCAAAGCTATACGACATCCACAAAACCCCGACCTTTTTTATTTTGGATGCGGACAAACGGATTGTTGCGAAACCGGAGAGCGATAAAGAAGTAGTGGCGTTTCTGAAACGGAAGAGTTAGTGGACGGTAAAAATAAGGTTTGAAAGCAGATTCTGAAGTACCAGCCGTGGATAATTTCACGGAATCACACAGGGAGATGCGATACTAATTGTATAATTTCGCCTTCTTCACCTGCAGATTTCCTTTTATTTATTTGAACGCATCAGAATTTAGAAGTTTATGGATCTACCTATTCTATGCCGATTGGTCAGTCACTTTTTATCAAATACCAAATAACAAACTCCAAATCCCTAGAGCGTCTTAAGATCTTTAATCGTCTTGAATGCTACATCAACTTGATTATCGTCTACCAAAATGGTGAACTCATTGGTAGTGGAAATCACTTCATAGAGCACGATACCCTCCCAAGCCAATCGCTGAAAAATAAAATAATAAATGCCCGGTACGGAAACGTTCTCTGCGGGCAATTTTACGGTAATCGACGATAGGTTTTCAGCCTTTTGAGTACACCGCTCCCTTTCGAACAGTGATTCGACGGTCGCATCAAGACTGTTGCTGACCACAATATTCAATTCGTTAACCCCACGGGATGAGGTATAGAAAACCTCTTTGTTCTTATTGACTTCGTCCAAGAGCTGCGCTTGGTTTTCTAAAACGGATTCGGACACTAGAAAGGTAAAATCCGTCAGCGAAGATCGGACCGTAATTTCACCAATGTTCTTCAATATCTTGATAATCTTGTGGGTGGCACGAAACTCCAGATCGTCCGACAATCGCTTTAAAGCCATTACGATGGCCCCATTGCGGACTTCCTTACCAAGTTGGTGCTCGATTTCAGGATTAATAATGCGTGACAACGAAGTCAAGTTGATAATACCTTGCGCCAATGCACTTTGCAAAAACGGCTTCTTTCTTATGTATTGCTCGACTATAGAGGATATGGTTTTCATGTAAATCAGGTTGATTGACAAAAATAACAAATTGTTACAAATAAAACAAACTGATCGTGTTTGAATTTTTCCGATTTACTTTATACTGGGGTTTAGCGCCTTTTTAAAAATGATAAAATGCACTCTCTAAATGTTCAATTTTAAAGACCTTGCTGTTTTTCAGAATAGTAATAACATCAAAGCGTACTTCGACATCTTCGAGTTTACGGGAAATGACATATTGATTAGCTCCGCTGACCAACAATTTTATTTTCTTTTTGGTGATAGTATCGGCAATGGGAATAATAAAATCATTACTCCGCGCCCTCACCTCGACAATGGCGAGAATATCCCCCTTTTGGGCAATGATATCGATTTCCGATTTAAGATAGCGGTAATTGCTATGTTTGATGGTATATCCCTTTTCGATGAGAAAATTTGTGGCTATCTCCTCCCCTTTCTTTCCAAATTCGTTGTGCTTTCCCATGTTTGCCCCTGATTTTTAGTGGCATATTACCATCCACCGAAAAAATAGCATTTCTTACCGAATAAATTGGCAGATGCCGATCAATTTTTAGGGTCATACGTCGAAAAGACATCAGTGACCACACTATTGCGGAACCTTTATCCGTTAAGAACTCGACCCTGTACGTTCCCCAAACACAGATAGGGCCTAAAGCCTACTTAAAAAACTATGGAATACTTCGTGAATTGCAATACGGCCTCTTTGGCGCCGTACACAATGCCCTTGGATCGGTCCAAGGCCGCACATTTATACCGAAGACTGGGATTTAGTGCCTCTGCCCAGAACCTTGATCAAGCGGTCGGCCAGAACGCAAACACGTTAGTGGATTCCCTTGTAAACCAAGCTTTAAACCAAGCACCGATTGCCGCACCGGCATGGGCCAATTGGAACGGTAGTAATTACCCCGAAGACGATGAGCTGCGCAACGAGATTAGAAGGGAGCAACAGGCCGAATTCAGACTACTGTATGCCAAGGGCTTGCTAAATACCAATCTCTATGACCGAATGAGCTTCTTTTGGAGCAATCATTTCGTCACGGAACTCGATATATACGAATGTAGCCCCTTTCTTTATCGTTATATCAATTGCCTGCAACGTAATGCCTTAGGCAATTTCAAGACTTTTGTCAGTGAAATCGGACTTACCGATGCGATGTTGTATTATTTGGATGGTGTGTACAATAACCGCCACAATCCCAACGAAAATTATGGCCGTGAACTTTACGAGCTTTTTACCTTAGGGGAAGGTAATGGCTACACCGAACATGATATTATCGAGACGGCCCGCGCCCTCACGGGATATGTGGAACGTGGTGAACTAGGCTGCGAGCCAGTCACCTTTGTTGCCGATCGACATGATGAAAGTTCCAAGACTATACTCGGCCAAACCGGCAATTGGGGCTATAACGACGTCATCGATATTCTCTTTGAGCAACGCCCGAACGAAATTGCGGAGTTCATCTGTAGAAAACTCTACGAATTTTTCGTGCATCCCGATTCGAAGGACGCTGCCGGCAATGCCCAAACCATTATTTCAGGCATGGCGACAACCTTTGTGGCAAACAACTTTGACATTGCTTCCGTACTATCCCAACTTTTTAAAAGCCAACATTTTTTTGATGACGATGCCATTGGGGTGATCATTAAAAGTCCCATGGATTTCTATTTTAATTTTTTAAAGGAAAGTGGTTTTGCCCATGATGATACCACAGTGGCCAGCTTGGTGAATTACGCCGGTTTATTGAGTCAAAGGCTTTTTGATCCTTTTGATGTCGCGGGATGGCAGCGCAACCGTCAATGGATCAATACCAACTTTATGATCGGGCGATGGCTGACTATTCAGACTATTATACAGGATTTCTTTGACGCCGACGACGAACAGTTCCGTGCGTTGGGGTTATCGATTACGGGCAACGACGGACTTACGAGCAACAACCCCAATACCGTGGCCCGAAAAATTATCGATTTTATACTTCCAAAAGGATTGCTTAACGAGCCAGAATACGAAAAGGCGTTCACCATTTTCAGGGGCGATATTCCACCCCAATATTTTGAAGGCGGAAGCTCTCCAGTTTGGACGCTAGCCACTGCCATGGAAGGTCCGACCCAAGTGTTCAATTTGATGCAATACCTCGCCAGACAACCCGAATTCCAACTAAAATAACCTACGACCATGTGCGATACCCACGATACTAGCCCCCATAAAGGCCTCGAACACGAAGGCCATGACCTTGAACACAAGAATTGGAACCGACGCTCCTTTTTACAGGCCTTGGGAATTGCGGGCTCAGGTTCGATGATGCTGGGCAGCAATTTTCTAACCGCTTCGGCACCATCCCCCTTGACTGCGGCCATTGCGGATTCCGAAACCGACCAAATCTTGATATTGATTCGCCTATCAGGCGGTAATGACGGCCTTAGCACGGTCATCCCTATTGAACAATATGACGCCTATGCCAATGCGCGTCCCAATATTTACATTCCCGAGAGCAAAGTACTAAAATTGACCGATAAATTTGGAGTCCCCTCCTATATGAAAGCCCTGGAGCCTATGTGGGGCGATGGCCAGTTCAAGGCGGTACACGGCGTCGGCTATGAAGGCCAAAGCCTTTCGCATTTTACCGGTTCGGATGTTTTTGCCAATACCGATCTCACCTCAACGGGATTCAGCGGATTGAATACAGGATGGATGGGAAGGCATTTCGAACAGTGCTATCCCGATTACTTAATAAATCCGCCCCCATCCCCTGCAGCCATTCAGATCGGCCAGTTCGGAAGTTTGGTATTCGAAGGCGAGGAAACTAACTACGCCTTTGTAACCTCCAACGTCGAACAACTTGAAGAAATCGCGGAATCGGGAGTGGTTTATGGCCTAGAAGAAAACTTGTTCGGTGACTGTATGTACGGCGACCAGCTAAGATTCCTACGGGGTGTTGCCAATACCACCTACGAATATTCGGGCGTCATTCATGAAGCATGGTCTCGAGGCCAGAACCAAGTGGAATATCAAAAAAACGGATTTGCCCGTCAATTGGCCCTTTTGGCCCGCTTGATCAAAGGTAATCTGGGCACGAAGGTCTATATGATTTCCATGGGAGGTTTTGACACCCATGGCAACCAACCCTTGGCCCACGAGCGATTGATGAGTAACCTATCTATTGCCATCGATAACTTTTACGAAGACCTCGGCTTTACCCAGCAAGACGAGAAAGTATTGAGCATGACCTTCTCCGAATTCGGAAGACGTATTTTCGAAAACGGCTCGAATGGTACCGACCACGGCAAAGCAGCCCCTACCCTATTCTTCGGCAAAGGATTGGAAGGCAGTGCCTTTGTGGGAGAACATCCCACCTTGGACAACCCCGATGGTCGTGGCAATCTCGAGTACACAATGGATTTCAGGGATCTCTATGCCACGGTATTGGCGGAATGGCTCTGTGTGCCCATTCCCTTGGTAGAGCAACATCTGCTTGACCACCCTTACACACCGGTGAATTTAGGCTTCAATTGCAGCGGCACAGATTTCCCGGATATTGCGTATAGCGATGACGCCCCCACTTTTCCAGAACAGCCCAATGGGGAAGCCGATAAGCCCGTGATACCGAATGCGGATCAGCTGAACAGTATGGTACACAAACCCTTTTATCCCACCGCACAAACTCCGCACATCTATTTGGAAATGCCAGTTACTGCCCACGTCGATATTGAACTGTTCAATATTCTGGGGCAACGCGTAGGTACAGTCAAAAACGCCATTTTGAGCGAAGGTGCCAATGAAATAAATATCTGTGAAAATATGCCGGTGCATCTTGCAGCGGGCAAATACATCTATCGTATTCGGGTGCAGGAACGTTCCATGAGCAAGTCTGTCATGATGAGCTAAATGAATACCACTAGTGAAATTAGTCGTAGGAGGGCGGTATGGGTAAGTTGGTCATGATGAGCTAGGCCGAATACAAAACAATTGGTAAAGGTGCTAGTGAGCTATGGGTAAATCGGTGATGATTTCATAGTTAAATAGCAAGAGATTGGCCCAGCGGCTTTGTGCTATGGGTAAGTCGTTTATGTTTTCATGGGTCGAATAGAAAACGATTGGAATAGTTGATGGTAAGCTATGATTAGGTCAGAAATGATGGCTTTGACTTAAAACTGATTTCAATGTTGACCGCTACAGGTCAGGCGTATCACCCATATCTAAGAAAACTTTAAAGATTGAGATTCCCCGAAAGTTGCTTTAAGAATATCTCGGAGAGCTTAGCCTCGTAGGTGGCTTCGCTAAAACGCACTTTTGCATTTATATAATTAAGTTGTGCCGTTCTGAACTCTATAGCGGTAATAGTGCCAATCTCGAATTTTTCTAAGGTAATATCCAAATTTTCCTTTGCAATGGTCTCGTTGTTCCCTTCCACTTCGATAAGGCTCACATTGGTTAGATAGGTTTGATACGCCATTTCTAACTGAGCCTGAAGGGCCTGAGTCTGCTGTTCTATTGAAATCGTTGTATTTTCTATTTCTATTTTAGCAATGTTTTCATTGCGCTTTTGGTTAAAGCCATCGAAAACATTGACACTGGCACTAAATCCATAATTAAAACCATTGGCTTTAGAACTGGTGGTAAAACCAAGACTAGATTCCGTTTCGTTAAAACTGTATCCTGTAGTACCGACAATAGTTGGATAGCGGGCGGCACGGACCCGCTTTAGCTCCAACTCCGCAATACGCTTATTTATCATTTGGGCAAGGAGTTCAGGATTCCTTTCTTTAGCCAAAGTCTCCAATTGCTGTATGGAAAGGGATTCATCAACGATCATCGCATCGATTACGGTGAAATCGGTTTGTGTATCCCGGGCCAGAACTTGGTTGAGCTTTGTCTTGGTATTGGCATACAGTTCTATTTGTCTGGACAGTAATACCCGATCGGTATTCAAATCTACTTGAGCGTTGAGCACTTCAAGTTTTGATGCCCTTCCAATTGTAAACCGGTTTTCTGCCAATCGCACTCTCTGCTGCGAAATTAACAACGTGGTGTCCAAAGCGGCACGTTCCTGTTTTTGCTGAACTAATTCATAATAGGTGTTCAAAACATCGCCCACCCGATCCAAAATGGCCTGATTCAATTGTGTTTCGCCCAAATCTTGCAATTGCTTAAGCTGTTCGTACCGGGCGAACATGGCAAACCCGTCAAAGAGAACAAAATCTAGGCCAACCCCATAGCCGAGGGCATTGTTCTTGGCATTTGAAAGCTCTAACACATCTCCATTAGATCTGACCTGGGAAAGGCTTTGAACACTATTATTGTCCGTAAGGGTAGCTTCAACTTGGGGAAGCATACCCGCATTGCCCAAACTGACCTCATTTTGATCGATATCTAGGTTATTTTTGGCTAGCCTAATATCGAAATTGTTCTCCAAAGCGATGCGTACCGCTTCCTCGACCATTAAAATTTGTTGTGCGTGTGCAGTATGCCCAAAAATATTAAAAAGAAGAAGGAGAAGTATGGCATTTTTCAACCTAAGAATGCTGCAATTCATTTTCATATTTTTCCAGGTAATCAAATTCGGGGCGATGCTTCCTTTCCTTAGACCACATGGCATAGACGGCAGGAATAACGAACAAAGTCAAAACCAATGAGAACATGGTACCGCCAATTATAACCACCCCCATACCGATGCGGCTGGTAGAAGCGGCCCCAAGGGCGACCGCGATAGGCAATGCCCCTAATGCAATGGTAAGACTTGTCATGAGAATAGGTCTTAAACGGGATTCTGATGCTCTTAAGATTGCGACCGCTTTAGGTACGCCCTGTTCCCGTAGTTGATTAGCGAACTCTACAATCAGGATTCCATTTTTGGTGACCAGACCGATAAGCATAATCGTGCCGATCTGGCTAAAAATATTCCAAGATTGTCCAAAAAGCCAAAGTGAGAACAATGCCCCTGCCACGGCCATGGGCACTGTAAGAATAATAATGAAAGGGTCGATGAAACTTTCAAACTGCGCGGCCAAGATCAGGTAAATAAGTAAAAGTGCCAGGCCGAACGCAAAAAGTGTGTTTGAACTGCTCTCCTCAAAATCTCTGGATTCGCCACCTAAGTCCGTAGTAAAACTTTCGTCCAAAACTTTCTCTTTAATACGCTCCATGGCGTCGATACCGTCTTTTATACTTTTGCCCGGTGCCAGATTCGCGGATACCGTCGCTGACATATACCGATTGTGGTGAAAGAGCTGTGGGGGGCTGCTGTGCTCGGTCGTGTTTACAAAATTATCAAGTTGGATCAAAGTCCCCTCCTTATTTCTGACGAATACGGAGGTTAGATCAATGGGAGCGCTACGATCTTCTTTATCGAACTGCCCCATTACCTGATATTGCTTTCCATTCATTAAAAAATAACCAAAACGCTGGCCGCTCAAAGAAAGTTGAAGGGTTTGCGCCACATCGAGTACCGAAACCCCTAAACTTTCAGCCTTTTCCCGGTCAATGGTTACATAAATTTCCGGTTTGTCAAACTTAAGGTCCACATCGGTAAAGGAAAAGGTCGCGTCGCTTTCGGCTTCCGCCATGAATTCAGGTATTTTTTCTTCCAATCTCTCAAAATTGGGCGCTTGTATTATGAATTGTATGGGCGGTCCGCCACGACGATTCACGGATATAGTCGGGCGTTCGGAGACATTTGACTTTGCACCCACATACATCTTCGACCATCTGGCAAGGTCATTCGCAATTTCATTTTGTGAACGTTCCCTATCTTTTGGCTCTACCAAAGCGATGTTCGCGCGACCGCTGTTGACGGAAGAAGAACCAAACCCGGGTGAAGTGAGTACAAGACTCACCTTCTTTTC
Organism: uncultured Flavobacteriaceae bacterium; assembly: GCA_963832345.1. Classification (GTDB taxonomy): domain Bacteria; phylum Bacteroidota; class Bacteroidia; order Flavobacteriales; family Flavobacteriaceae; genus Pricia. Next base: position 405,831 of record CAWHTW010000002.1, read on the forward strand.
AGGTATAGAATCGTTGATGAGTTCGGTGATCTGGTTCATGTACTGGTCCATATATTCATAAGACGAACCTTCGGGTGCTGTAACGCTCAATCGAACAAAGCTACGGTCGTCATACGGCGCGGTCTCTTTTTTGAGCAAATTATAAAAAAGGCCGATGAATACGATACAAACAAAAAGTATGGGAAAACTGACCCATTTTCGCTGCATAAACTTACCTAAGGAGTCAGCGTAAGCCTTGTTCATTTGCACAAAATACTTTTCGGTGCGGTTATAAAACTTAGATCGCTTTTGTTTGCCAGGCTTAATCAAATAAGCGTTGAGCATTGGGGTCAGCGTCAACGAAACAAAGGCCGAAATTAGAACAGCGGCCCCCAAGACCACACCGAATTCGCGAAACAACCTTCCTACGAAACCTTCCAGAAAGATAACAGGAAGAAACACTGCGGCCAAGGTGATGGAAATAGAAATTACCGCAAAGAAAATCTCATTAGATCCTTTGATGGCTGCTGGTATAGGGTGCATTCCCTCTTCGACCTTTTTATAGATATTCTCGGTAACCACAATACCATCGTCTACAACAAGCCCCGTAGCGAGCACAATGGCCAAAAGGGTTAGTACATTTACCGAAAAACCGAAAATCCACATAATAAAAAAAGTAGCAATCAGCGATACAGGAATATCAACAAGCGGTCGTAAGGCCATGGACCAGTTTCTAAAGAAAATGTAGATGACCAAAATAACGAGCACAATAGAAATTAATAAAGTCTCGGCCACCTCGGTTACCGCTCGTCGGACAAAAACCGTATCGTCAATAACCAGATTTAGTTTAAAGCCTTCGGGCAGGTCCTTTTGCAACTTCTCATATTCGATATAAAACGCATCGGCGATTTCCAAATAATTGGTGCCAGGCTGTGGAACCACTGCTATTGCGACCATGGGTTGGCCGGAATCGCTCATTTTAGTTTCCATGTTCTCACCCTCTAGGGCTGCCCTTCCAATGTCGCTCATTCGCACGACCTTTGCGCCATCGGTCAAAATAATAATATTATTAAAATCATCTTCAGTCGCCAAGTTGCCGATGGTCTTAACGCTAAGTTCCGTATTTGCGCCCGTAAGTTTACCGGAAGGAAGCTCTACGTTCTGAGCTAGCAGGGCATTGCGTACGTCGGCAACGGTGGCGCCATAAGAAGCCAATTTTGTAGGGTCGATCCATAATTTCATGGCATATTTACGTTGCCCCCATATCTGAATACTACTTACCCCTGGTATGGTCTCTATACGTTGTGCGATTACATTTTCGGCATAATCGGAAAGTTCAAGAATATTCCTACCGTCGCTTTGCACCGTCATGGAAAGAATCCGGTCGGCATCGGCATCGGCTTTGGTGACCACCGGGGGGCCGTCGATGTCTTCGGGTAGGTTGCGCCCCGCCTGCGACACCTTGTCCCTGACATCGTTGGCGGCTTCTTCAAGGTTTTTATCCAAATTGAATTCGATACTGATCTGGCTAGAGCCTTGAATGCTCGAGGATGTAATATTTCGGATGCCATCTATGGAGTTGATGGATTTCTCTAAGGGTTCGGTTATCTGCGATTCGATAATATCGGCATTGGCACCCGAATAATTCGTTATTACCGAAACCTGTGCTGGATCGATGGAAGGAAATTCACGTACGCCCAGATATGTATAGCCTATAATCCCGAAAAGAATCAACGAGAGATTCATCACAATGGTCAGAACCGGTCGCTTTATACTGAGTGTCGATAAGTTCATTGTAACTCGCCTTTTATTCCCGCCTTTTCCAAATTCACCTTAACGGGGGTACCATTTTTGAGTGACATAACGCCATAAGTCAAAATAGTATCACCGGGATTTAACCCCGTAAGTACACGTACCGAATTCGCTGTTCTCGACCCGGTAGCGACAACCACCTCCTTCGCCCGTCCCCCGTCAGCAATAAACATCATTTTACCATTCTGAATGGGAATCAGAGCTTCAGAAGGCACCATCAATGCATCAGTGACGGTCTCCAAAGGCAGCCTTACACTAGCGAACATGCCCGGATACAGTTTACCATCGTTGTTTTCGGTAATGGCGCGCATTCTCAAGGTTCGGGTGGCCAGTTCTATTTCCGGCTCTATGGCATAAATTCTAGCGGAACGTTTTTCTTCGGAACCTGAAACGGTAAACGTTAGCGTATTGCCAATAGAGACTTGCGAAGCATATTTTTCGGGAATGGCAAATGTAATCTTCAACTGGTCGGTGTTCACTAATTTGGCAATGGAAGTGAGTGGTGTAACATACGTGCCCTTTGAAATTTCGCGCAGTCCGATGGTTCCTGAAAAGGGGGCTCTGATGATAGTTTTGGAAAGTTGCGCGGCCATCAGTTGCGATTGGGCTTGCGACGACTGAAAATCTGCGCTTGATATTTCGTATTCTTGCTGACTTATGGCCTGTTTATCCAAAAGAAGCTTAGCACGTCGCTCATTTTCTCCCGCCAGTTTTTGGGCGGTTTGTGTTTGAGAAAGTTGGGCGCGGAGTTCGATATCATTTACACGGAACAGTACCTGCCCCTTTTCGACTTTTTGACCTTCCTCGAAATTGATACTTTCTACTACGCCGGAAATCTCACTGTGAAGATTTATCTGCTCATTGGCCTCGAGTGAACCCGACAGCGAAAGGTAATCTTCAAATTTTTCCGGCCTGACGACCATTCCGGAAACTGTAGTAACTGCGTCGTTATTTTTTGGACCTGCGTCGACTTGTTCCGAATTTTTGACGATACGAAAGATTATAAGACCCGATATGCCGAGAATCAAAAGGGTATAAACGATGTGTTTTATTTTCATGGAATGCTCTAGCTCTTTTGGGCCCCGGAATATAAATGGGAAGATATGTTCAAATGTACTACTACAACGTCAAGCTTGAACTATATACTACCAAAATAGAGACCCATTTGTAAATAATAGTTAGCAAAATATGATTCTAGAATTTAAGAAAGGTTTAACCAAGACATAAAATTTAGGGAATTTTTAATATTTAGATCTCGAGAATCTGATGGTTGTAGTGATCTTTGAATACTGCACGTTTACGATGCGTGCCCGATAATAACCTTGCCGACACTTTTTCGGGCCCAGCATTTTCAAGCATATACCCGCCGACCCGTAAAAAATGGTATTTTTGTGGCCTAATTTCTAATTGATGGCCGAGAACCAAGAGTATCCCCAACGTTATACTGTTACCGCCGCATTACCTTACACCAACGGACCCATCCACATCGGGCATTTAGCGGGCGTCTACGTGCCCGCCGATATTTATGCCCGATACCTACGTTTGACCGGTAAGGATGTACTTTTTGTTGGCGGTAGCGACGAGCATGGGGTAGCCATTTCGATGAAAGCCAAAAAAGAGGGTGTTTCTCCCAAGGAAATCATCGATAAGTACCATGGTATAATTAAAAAGTCCTTTCAGGATTTTGGGATTACCTTCGACAATTATTCCCGTACCTCTGAGAAAATCCACCACAAGACCGCTTCCGACTTTTTCAGAAAACTATACGAACAGGATGATTTCATAGAGGAGACCACTGCCCAACTCTATGACGAGGAAGCCCAACAGTTTCTGGCCGATCGCTTTGTCGTCGGCACTTGTCCCAAATGCGGACATGAGGAAGCCTATGGCGACCAATGTGAAAATTGTGGTTCTTCCCTGAACGCCACCGACCTTATCAATCCTAAATCGACCATAACCGGAAGTGTGCCGACCACCAAAGAGACCAAACACTGGTTCTTACCTTTGGATAAATACGAAGGTTTTTTACGGAAATACATTCTCGAAGACCATAAAAGCGATTGGAAACCCAACGTCTACGGACAATGTAAAAGTTGGATCGATGGTGGACTCGAACCCCGCGCCGTAACCCGCGACCTGGATTGGGGCATTCCCGTACCTGTTGAAGGCGCTGAAGGTAAGGTGCTTTACGTCTGGTTCGATGCCCCAATTGGCTATATTTCCTCGACCAAGGAATGGGCGGAACGAGAGGGCACGGATTGGGAGCCGTATTGGAAGGATGAAGGCACCAAACTTGTCCACTTTATAGGAAAAGATAACATCGTGTTTCATTGTGTAATTTTCCCGGCAATCTTAAAGGCCCACGGCGATTTTATCCTTGCGGATAATGTGCCCGCTAATGAGTTCCTGAATCTGGAAGGCAATAAACTTTCCACTTCCAAAAACTGGGCGGTCTGGTTGCATGAGTATTTAGAGGAATTTCCCGATATGCAAGATGTCTTGCGCTACACGTTAACCGCCAACGCCCCAGAAACCAAGGACAACGATTTTACTTGGAAGGATTTTCAGGCCCGCAACAACAACGAGCTAGTTGCTATATTCGGAAATTTCATTAACCGGGTCGCCGTTCTTACGCATAAGTATTATGACGGCATAGTACCCGAACCCTCTGATTTCACTGAAGTTGACACCGAAACGCTGGAAGGACTTCGAAAATTCCCGGAAACCATTTCCAGTTCCATCGACCGCTACCGCTTTCGGGAGGCCTGCCAGGAACTGATGAACCTAGCACGTTTGGGCAATAAATATCTTGCTGATGAAGAGCCTTGGAAAGTAATTAAGAAAGATGAAGAGCGGGTAAAGACCATCATGTTCGTAGCCTTACAAATCGCCACCGGATTAGCAATTTTGAGCGAGCCGTTTTTGCCATTTACTTCCAAAAAGCTAAAGAATATTCTCAATATCGCCCTGAGCACCTCGGCTGCACTCGGCACAGGCTCAGTCGTAGCCAATCCCGCGTTAGAAGGGCCGGGCTGGCAAGATGTTTCCAAAAATAAAGTTCTCCTAAAATCAGGCCATCATCTCAACAAGGCTGAACTTCTTTTCAGGAAGGTAGAAGACGAAGAAATTCAAAAACAACTTGATAAATTGGAAGCCACAAAGAAATCTAACGAAAACGAAAACAAGATATTGATGCCCCAAAAAGACACCATTACCTTCGACGACTTCACCAAACTTGATATACGCGTAGGCACCATCATAGAAGCAGAGAAAATGGCCAAGACCAAAAAATTGATGGTCTTGAAAGTCGATACCGGACTCGACACGCGAACTATTGTTTCAGGAATTGCGGAGAGCTTTTCCGCGGAAGAAATTGTCGGTAAAAAAGTAACCGTGTTGGTCAATCTTGCGCCTCGCACTTTACGAGGTATTGAAAGTGAGGGCATGATTTTAATGACGGAAAATACGGATGGAAAGTTGGTTTTTATGAACCCTGATGAAAACGGGGTCGGTAACGGGGAAGGAATAAATTAAAGCCTTTCCAGAAAAGAAATCATTTTTTATGGATCTCATTCCCTATCTAACCAGAAACACCAACCTCCCCCAAAAAAGCATACAAAACACGGTCGAACTCCTCGACCAAGACTGTACCGTGCCTTTTATCTCCCGCTACCGAAAAGAAAAAACGGGGAATCTTGACGAAGTCCAGATTGGGGACATCGTAAAATTCAAAGCAGAGTTCGAAGCCTTGGAAAAACGAAAATCGACCGTTTTAAAGGCTATCGAAGAACAAGAAGCCTTAACGGATGAGCTTCGCCAAAAAATTGAGGGTTCAGTAGATTTGACGAGCCTTGAAGACCTATACCTCCCCTTCAAGAAAAAACGCAAGACCAAAGCGGACACCGCCCGAAAAAACGGATTGATGCCTTTAGCCAAAATCATCATGGCCCAGAACCACGATCATATCGATCAGGTAGCTTCCGAATATTTGAACAAACAGGTTCAAAACGAAGAGGAAGCCTTGGAGGGCGCGCGCCATATCATATCTGAATGGCTGAACGAGCGTATTTCGATCCGAAACCAGATTCGAAATCAGCTCGAACGTTCGGCCATGCTGACGACCAAAGCCGTTTCGTCAAAAAAAGAAGAAGAAAAAGCGCAGAAGTATCGCGATTATTTTGACTGGAGCGAAACCTTAAAACGTGCTCCATCCCATCGATTATTGGCGATACTCCGGGCGGAAAATGAGGGTTTTATTCGGGTCAAGATCGAAATCGACGATACCTATATGCTATCCAAAATTGCCGACCACATCATAAAATCGAACAATTCATGTGCGCCCCATGTTCGTTTGGCCATAGAAGATGCCTACAAGCGGTTGCTCTTTCCATCCCTATCCAACGAAATATTGAAATCCGCCAAAGAAAAAGCGGATGACGAAGCGATAGAGGTATTTTCCAAAAACTTGAAACAATTGCTTTTAGGGGCGCCTCTGGGTGAAAAACGCATTTTGGCCATTGATCCTGGCTTCCGGACCGGTTGCAAGATTGTCTGCTTGAGTGCCCAAGGTAGCTTGGAACATAATGAAACCATTTATCCGCATGCCCCACAAAACAAAAGTACCGAGGCCATTAAAAAAATTAGCTCGCTTTGTGACGCTTATAAAATAGAAGCCATAGCCATCGGTAACGGAACGGCTTCAAGGGAAACCGAGCGGTTGGTGAAGCGGGTCCATTTTAAAAATCCAATCGAGGTATTCGTCGTTAGCGAGGCAGGGGCTTCGATATACTCCGCCTCTAAAATAGCCCGAGAAGAATTCCCGAATTACGATGTAACCGTTCGCGGCTCCGTATCTATAGGACGGCGCTTGGCGGATCCTTTGGCAGAATTGGTGAAAATCGACGCCAAATCTATTGGGGTAGGCCAATACCAGCATGATGTAGATCAAAATAAACTGCAAACTTCACTGGATAGCGTGGTGGAAAGTTGTGTGAATTCCGTAGGTGTGAATATCAATACGGCCAGCGTTCCATTGTTGAGCTATGTGTCTGGCATCGGCACGAAACTAGCGGAGAATATTGTTGCTTACCGATCTGAAAATGGTGCTTTTACGGATAGGACCCGTATTATGAATGTTCCGCGTTTGGGTGGAAAAGCATTTGAACAAGGCGCTGGATTTCTTCGGATAAAAGACGGGAAAAACCCATTGGATGATTCCGCAGTGCACCCGGAAAGCTATGGCATTGTTAAACAAATGGCCAAAGACAACGGAATAACTATATCCGAGTTAATAGGAAATAAAAAACAGCTGCAACAAATCGATCTGGGCAGCTACCAAACGGAAAGCGTAGGGCTCCCGACCCTTCAGGACATCATCGAAGAACTCGAAAAGCCCGGACTCGACCGTCGTGAAAAGGCCAAGGTGTTTACTTTTGACCAAAACATCCGCAATATTTCAGATGTTCGGGACGGGCAATTGCTTCCAGGTATTGTGAACAACATTACCAATTTTGGCTGCTTCGTAGATATTGGTATTAAGGAAAGTGGACTTATTCATGTTTCCAATCTATCGGATACGTTTGTTAAGGATGTCAATGAACATGTGCACCTGCATCAACAGATAATCGTAAAGGTTATATCCATAGATATTGCAAGAAAACGAATACAGTTAAAATTACACAAATCGTAGCGCAATGCTCAAAATTGCCTACCACCCCATCTACAGACATCCCTTGCCAGAAGGCCATCGCTTTCCGATGCTGAAGTATGACCTTTTGCCAAAACAGTTGCTGTATGAGGGCACCTGTACGCCCGACAACTTTTTCGAACCTGAAATTCCGAACGATAAATACATCGTGGCAGTTCATAATCCAGAGTACTTCTATGACCTGCTCAATATAAAGATTCCACCGAGGGAAGCTCGTAAAATCGGCTTCCCGTTGACGGAAGATTTGGTGCAACGTGAGCGTATCATTGCCGACGGGACGATGAAAGGCTGTGAATTTGCCCTTGAAAACGGGATCGCTATGAACATCGCCGGAGGTACGCACCATGCCTACACTAACCGGGGCGAGGCATTTTGTATGCTGAACGATCAGGCCATTGGGGCGCGATATTTACAGGCGAAGAAGCTGGCGAAAAAAATCCTAATCGTAGATCTCGATGTACATCAGGGTAATGGTACGGCAGAAATTTTCCGGAACGATGCATCCGTGTTTACCTTTTCAATGCATGGAGCCGGAAATTATCCTTTTAAAAAGGAAAAATCAGATCTTGATATTCCTTTGGAAAAAGGCACGGGCGATGCTACTTATTTATCCATCCTCAAGAAAACTGTTCCTGAATTAATAGCCACCGAAAAACCGGATTTTATCTTTTACCTCTGTGGGGTAGACGTGATTGCATCCGATAAATTGGGCACGCTAGCCCTAACGGTCGAAGGTTGCCGACAGCGGGACGAATTTGTACTGGAAACCTGCAGTAAACTCGAAATTCCGGTACAATGTAGTATGGGCGGTGGCTATTCCCCTGACATCAAAACTATAGTGGAGGCGCATGCGAACACTTTTCGGGCTGCACAGCAGATTTTCTTTTGAGCGTCATCGCCAGATTCTTTGTAGAGTTTGAAAAATGGACGTGACAAAATCATCTGAATCGTACTAAAGCACCCAATTTCACAACTGACAGTTTTATTATCAGGGTGCAAAAGATGAGCTATTATCCCTTCTGCCCAATCAATTTTTTCAACAGATTGCCTAGCTTCGCAAGCAATGAGGACACATTTTTGTAATTTTCCATATTGTATTCGGTTTCCACATAAACATCCCTCTTATTATGCAGTCAAAACCCTTTATAATAGTATTGCTGGCTATTTTATCCGTTCTATTTTCCTGCAAAGAAAAACAGGCCAAAAAAAATCCTGTTGAAAATATCCCCAAAGAAAATATGTATGGAAAAATAAAATTGATTTTCGATACCGACGCCAACAACGAACTCGACGATCAGTTTGCCCTTGCCTACATGTTGCTAAACGGCGACACTTTCGATGTAAAAGGCATTACGGTAAACGCCACCCGAAACGATAAAAGTGTTCAGGGGCATTATGACGAGGCCGAACGTATCATGCAACTTTGTAATCTAAAGAATGTCGTGCCCCTGTTGAAAGGTGCAGAAGGAAATTTTAAGGAAATCAGTACTAATTTCGACCCCGATACCTATGACGGCCAAGATGGGGTAGACTTTATTATCGAGGAAACCAAAAAAGACTCGATTATCGTAGTGGCCGTAGGTAAATTGACCAATATTGCGCTCGCCCTTAAAAAAGACCCTTCGTTTGCCGAACGGACGAAAATCGTCTGGTTGGGAAGCAACTATCCCGAACCTGGTGAATACAATCAAGACAATGATACCATTGCCATGAATTATGTATTGAATAGCAAAATTCCTTTTGAAATGGTCACGGTACGCTACGGAAAACCCTCGGGTACGGATGCCGTCGCTGTGACCAAAACCGAAGTAAATGACAAACTGCCAGCTCTGGGGCCCAAGGCTTTAGAACCCATCACAGGAAGGCACGGCGGTACTTTTGATACTTTTGGCGACTATGGAGTCGACCTTTTCGAACATATTTTCGATCACATAAACACTTCGCAAGTTACCCCATCGCGCCCTCTTTTCGATATGGTCGCATTGGCTATACTTAAGAATCCGGCATGGGGAGATACAAAACGGATTCCGTGTCCCATTTTGATAGACAACAAATGGACCGAAAGACCTGAAAACAAAAGGACTATTCTGCTTTGGGAGAATTTTGATAAGCAGCCGATTTTGACCGATTTTTATGAAACCTTACAGCATCCGACTCCCGTAGAACCTTCTAAATAGTTTGGAAAGACCACGGAATTGTTCGGTTTCAATTGATTGCATTCTTGTTTCGATATTACATACAATTTGTACCACTCTATATGAAAGAAATAGTATCGTTATTTTTCCTTGTTGTCTCCATTAGCTCGTTTTCCCAAGATACGATACCCATGCCCGACGACACTCGATGGGACCTGTTCAAATACGATTTCGGAAACATATTCAAGGGCATGGGCTATTCCTATGCAAGACCTTTCCATTGGCAAGGCAAACAATGGGCACAGTTCGGCGGGGTTGTTGCCGGTACCGCACTGGTCTATACGGCCGATTACGAAACCTCAAGGTTTATCAGGGCAAATCGTGAGAGCGTACCGAAATGGGTCCGAGATTACGGTTCACTTTATGGGAATCCATCAAACAATTTTTTGGCCACTACCGGGGTATATGCAGTCGGCCTGTTTACGAAAAATGAAAAGTTGAGACGTACCGGAGTGTTATTAGTGGCCTCCGCCGCCTCAGCGGGACTATTGCAGCAGGTTCTCAAATCTGCAGTAGGGCGCGCAAGGCCCGAATCTGACTTAGGAAAAGACACTTTCGATCCGTTTAACTCAAGCCGACGGTTTCATTCATTTCCTTCCGGCCATGCGCTATTGGCCTTTACCAATGCGTATGCCATCGGCAAGCAATTCAAAAGTCCATGGCTTAAAGCAGGCATCTACACCATCGGAGCCATTCCCGGAATCTCCCGTGTCTGGGACGGCCAACACTGGCTCAGCGATTTTGTGTTTGCCATTGCCATTAGCGTCGCCACAGTAGAATCGATAGACCGATATCTAGACAGCAAGTACGATAAAAAGTTCAATGACGAAGCGGAACGGCAGGCTTATCTAAAGGATAAGAAAACCAGCTGGGACCTAAACTTTGGGGCGGGGACTGTTGGGGTTGCCATCAGGTTTTAAAAAGTCTTTCTTACCTTGTTAGCAAGATTATTGTCATTTCTTGAGGTAACAATTAACATCATAAGTTTTCAAACTTTTAATGGGAATAATCATATTAGTTTTCTACCGATTCATAGGATTTGAAGCTGTATGAATTGTTGATGATTCACCATTTAAATATTTCTAAAAATTACTTGATTTTCCCTATTTTTAGCCGTTGCGTACTTAATAATTTTTCATGAAAATTAATTTTGCTCCTATCTCTTTCTGTCTATTAGGAAGTGTTTTTATTATGGCCCAAGACGGAAATATCTCAGAACTGACCATAAAACAGATTATGCAGGGCGATGATTTTGTCGGCCATCTGCCCTCAAACGTGCAATGGTCATCCGATGGAAAAACCATTTATTTTGACTGGAACCCGGAAGCCGTATATAGTGACTCGCTCTATGCTTACGACCTTCCGACCGAAAAAATCCAAAAAGTTGACTTCGACATGGAATACAAACTTCCCTCGAAGTTTGGCACTTATAATTCCAAAAGAACCCAAAAAATCTATTCCAAAAACGGCGATATCTTCATAAAGGATAACGCTTCCAACACAATTACCCCAATCACGCAAACAAACGAACAGGAAGACAGCCCTCACTTTACGGAAAACGGAAAAAAAGTCGCCTATACCAAAGCCAACAATATTTTTACATGGGACATCGCCTCCGGGACGACAACCCAAATAACGGATTTTAAGGATAAAAAAGAGAAGTCCGAAAAGAAAAGCAGCAAAGACCAATGGCTTTACAATGATCAATTGGCGCTGTTTGAGGTATTGCGTGAACGCAAGGAAAAAACCGATCGGCACGATACGCTTATGAAACGTGAAGACCTAAAAAGGCCCCTTGCCATCTATACGGGGGAGAAATGCGTCACCAATCAGCAAATGAGTCCTGATGGAAAGTATGTAACCTATCTTATTGTTGAAAAATCTGAAGACAAGGGCACTATCATGCCGAATTATGTTACCGAATCAGGTTATACCGAAAATGAAGACACTCGTTCTAAAGTGGGCAATGAACCCGACACCTACCAAATGTTTATCTATGATATTCTCAACAGGAAAGTCGATTCTGTTAACCTGAGCAATCTCGAAGGTCTCGATTATGTGCCGGAATACACCAAAGACTATCCCGATAAACCCTATGAGAACGACGATAGAATAGGCCATATTTCGGCACCAGTGTGGAGCTACGATGGTAAAAATGCGATTTTGAACATTACTTCCAATGACTATAAAGACCGATGGATCGTATCATTGAACATAAAGGACGGCAGCGTAACCCATCTAGACCACCAACGTGACAAGGCCTGGATCGGAGGCCCCGGCATCAGCAGTTGGGGCGGAGGTTCGCTGGGGTGGATGCCCGATAACCAACGTATTTGGTTTCAATCCGAAAAAACAGGGTATTCACATCTCTACACCACCAATGTGGCAACTAGAGAAACGGAAGCGTTGACCGCGGGCAAGTTCGAAATCTATGATCCAAAAATTTCCAAGGATAGAAAACGCTGGTATTTTACGGCGAACAAAATTCATCCGGGTGACCGACAGTTTTATAGCATGCCTATCAATGGCGGAAAAATAGTGCAGTTGACCTCCTTGACCGGAAATAATGAAGTAAGTCTTTCTCCCGATGAGCAGCACATGGCTATTCTATTTTCCTATTCCAACACGCCTACGGAGCTGTTTGTACAGAAAAACCCTCTTTTTTCTAAAAAAGCGGAAGCTGCAAAACAGATAACTAAATCGACTACCGAGGCCTTTAAAAAATATGCTTGGAGAGACCCTGAAATTATCACGTTCAAGGCCGATGATGGTGCCGAGGTACACGCACGATTGTACCGGCCTAAAGAGGAAGTAAAAAACAAAGCGGCCGTGATTTTTGTCCACGGTGCAGGCTATCTGCAAAATGCCCATAAATGGTGGAGTTCCTATTTCCGGGAATATATGTTCCACAATATATTGGTCGACAATGGGTACACGGTCTTGGATATCGATTACCGTGGCAGTGCCGGGTACGGTCGGGATTGGCGCACCGGAATTTACCGTCACATGGGCGGAAAAGATTTATCCGATCAAGTCGACGGGGCTAGACTTTTAGTGAGCGAACACGGTATCGACCAAGACAAAATAGGCATATACGGCGGTTCATACGGCGGTTTTATTACCTTGATGGGCATGTTTAACGCTCCCGAAACCTTTGCGGCGGGCGCGGCCATTCGTTCGGTAGGCGATTGGGCGGCCTATAACCATGGCTATACGGCAAGAATATTGAACACCCCGGTAACCGATAGCTTGGCCTATCGTAGAAGTTCGCCCATTTATTTTGCCGAAGGATTAAAAGGTGATTTACTGATATTACACGGAATGGTCGATGACAATGTGCATTTTCAGGATATGGTCCGTCTTTCGCAACGCTTAATCGAGCTGGAAAAGCACAATTGGGAAATGGCCGTCTATCCTCTAGAAAGGCACGGTTTTGTAGAACCCAGTAGTTGGACGGATGAATTTACCCGTATTTTTAATTTATTTGAGAAGTGTGTGTTGGATACTCCATAAAAAATTCTGCACGTTCTTAAATCCCGTAACTTTATTCCAAACAAATAGGAAAAATCATGAAAAAAACTAGTATAACCCTCTTTCTAGCCATTCTAACGCTAAGCCTAACTGCCCAAACAAAATCGTTCCAAGCCTCTCCTCCGCTTTCGGAAACTTCGCCGGAAAACGTTGGCATGTCGCCCGAGCGCCTTTCTAAGATAGATGCCATGCTCAAGAAAGCCGTAGCCGAAAATCAGGTGCCGGGTGCTGTGGCCCTTATCGCCAGAAACGGCAAAATCATATTCCACAATGCCTATGGGATGGCTGACAACAATGCAAAGAAAGAGATGAAAAAGGATGCTATCTTCCGAATAGCATCGCAGACCAAAGCCATCACCTCAACAGCCGTGATGATGCTTTGGGAGGAAGGAAAGTTTCGATTGGACGATCCCATCTCAAAGTACATTCCCGAATTCGGGGAGGCTCAGATACTTGATACTTTCAATGAAGCCGATTCTACGTACAGTACAAAACCAGCAAAAGACCAGATAACCATCCGAGATCTGATCACCCATACTTCCGGGTTGGGGTATGGGGTTATCGACGGGGATGAACGCTTTCGGAAAATATATGCCAAAGCAGGTATTACCGATCTTTTTACGACCGAGGATATCACCATCGCGGAAAGTGTAAAGAAATTGGCAAAATTACCCTTGCACCACAATCCCGGAGATGCCTATACGTATAGTGAGGGGCTCGACGTGCTTGGCTATTTTGTCGAAGTAATTTCCGGCCTACCATTCGACCAGTTTTTAAGAACCTACCTTTTTCAACCGCTCGGCATGAACGATACTTGGTTTTACCTGCCGAATGAAAAACAGGAGAGATTGGTAACGGTTCAGCAAATAAAGGATGAAAAATGGGAAAAGTATCCCGAAACTTTTTACGATACCGATTACCCAATTATGGGGGCCAAACGTTTTTTCTCAGGGGGTGCAGGACTTTCAAGCACTGCAAAAGACTACGCAATCTTTTTGCAGATGTACCTCAACAACGGTGAATTGAACGGAAAAAGAATCCTCAGCAGAACAACGGTACGAAGCATTATGGAAAACCAGACTGGCGATCTTTTTGGCGCCGGGCTTAAACATTATGGACTGGCGTTCGGTGTTGTAAGCGACAAAGGGCAGGATTCAGGGGGTAGTGGCAGTACCGGCACATTCGATTGGGGCGGTTATTTCAACACCCAATATTTTGCTGACCCAAAAGAGCAAGTTATTGGTGTCTTGATGAAACAGACCCAAGGCAATGTTTCCGATGAAACAGGATGGAAGTTCAGGCAAATGGTTTTTGCGGCTGTGGACGATTAAACCTTGTAAACTCTGAAATAAAAGGTTCAAAATCCGAAAAATTCTACCACTTTGTTAACCTCGAACCGTCTTATTACATAAATAAGCGTAATCTTAAAAACTAGAAAACAATGAAAAATTATCTGACGATTATCGTATGCTTCGTTTCCATGACCTTGTTCGCCCAAAAAATGAAAATCATCGATGGCGGCTTCGATTTCCTCAAAGGACAAAAAGACGTCAATGTGGAATTTGTCTATGACAACGCAACATTTTACAAAGAAAATATGACCGAGCAGGAGTACATCGCCAAGCAATCCGCCGAGGCGGAGGAAAAGTCAAAAGGTTCGGGCGAAACTTGGAAAAAGAAATGGGCGTCGGCGCCCGAAACGATATGGCAACCTAAATTTCTGGAATTGATGAACCGTTATTTGCAAGATGACCACGGTTTAAGTTTTCAGGAGGGCCTTTCAGATGCCCAGTATACTTTGATTGTAGAAACAGTGTGGTTATATCCAGGTTGGGATGCCGCTGTGATGAAGCAACCTGCCAAAGTTTCGCTCGACCTTAAATTCGTTGAAACGGCAAATCGGGACAAGATTTTGGCCGAGGTAAGCAGTGAAAACGCTCCAGGCAATCAATGGGGCAGCAGCTTTAGCAACGAAGATCGCTTAGGTGAGGGTTATGCGAAAACTGGAAAGTCTTTTGCGAAACTAATCGAGAAGAAGACATTTTAGGAACATCGTTGCGAGGAGCCACCAGCAATTCTTAAGAAAGAAAATGTTTGTGACGACCTGGCAATCTTTTAAACCTGCTGCGCTTTTCAACAAAACCTGGCGATGTCGCAATCTGTTGAGCTTCCTAGAATGCCGAACAGATGGCGACGTCGCCTTTACCGTTTTCCAAACTAAGTGGTGCGGCTGGCTCCTCACAACAAGGTGTTGCTAAAGTCCCTGTTCCAACTCCGCCACGCGCGCCACGGTCTTCACCAGGCGATGATGATTCTTTACAAACGGATTCGTTTGGTCCCAAACATAACCGGCCAAAACCGCACAAATTTGGGCCTTGATTATAGGGTTTTCGTTACTATCGAAAAAGATGGTCTGTAGATTTCCCGTATACCATTCCTTGACGTATGTAGAGAAGACCTTCACGCCTTCTTTCATGTGTTCGGCGTAATCATTCTCCCAATCGATGGGTTCGCCATTTAATTGTCGGGCTATCAATTTAGCGGCCAGTAAAGAGGATTCGGTGGCAAAGGTCACGCCCGAAGAAAATACGGGGTCCAAAAATTCAGCGCTGTTTCCGGTTAGTACATAGCCCTCTCCATAGAGTTGCTTTACCGATTTAGCGATATTCTTGATCATTTTCGGCTCAAATTGATAGTCGATTCCTTCGAAGCGACCGAAATAATAATCGGACAACTTCATCATTTCCCGAAGTTTTTGCGTATTGTCGCCCTCGAAGGATTCCAGATATTCGGTGGGGCCTACATAGCCGATACTGGTATATCCGTTGGAAAATGGAATGACCCAAAGCCAAGTTTCGCGACTTACGATATCGAAGGTGATTATTGTGCCCTCGCGACCTTCCGGACGCTTTTCATCCTTGACATGGGTGAAGATAGAAGAGTGTTTCGGAATTTCGGAAGGCGCATCCAGATCTAATAACCGGGGCAGTACTCTACCATGCCCGCTGGAATCGATAATATATTTGGCGGAAACGGTCGAAAGCTGTCCATCGGCATCCTTCACAGTAGTCGTTGAATCGCTTCCATTGAAATCCACCGCAACGACTTCCTTTTCAAAAGCGATGTCTACGCCCCATCCCGTTAATGTATCGGTCAGGGTCTTGTCAAAATCGGCCCGCGGCACTTGCCACGTCCAATCCCATCCTTTGGTATATTTTTTACTGAAGTCAAAATTACAGATTTTCTCTCCTCGCATAAATCGGGCGCCTCCCTTGACCTCGAAATTCTGTTCCTTTAAGGCCTCCAACAGTCCGACTTCCTCAAAATGTTCCATACAGCGGGGCAATAGACTCTCCCCAATCACAAACCTAGGAAATTTACTCTTCTCTACCACCTTTACCTTTAGCCCTTGCTTATGCAGAAAAGCGGCAGATACCGCTCCCGAAGGTCCTGCACCGATAATCAACACATCTACTTGTTCGTTTTTCATCTTCGCATCATTTTCCGTAACGTCTAGGGTATCTTATTGAGATTCAAAGTAAAAATACAATAATCATGCAGCAAATGTTATAAATTTGCGTCTCAAAATCGCTATTTTTGCCTTCCCGATTAACGGAAACACGTACAGAGGCCTATTGCGCTTCCTCAGATTCAACCAACTGCAGATGCCAAATATCAAGGGAAAATTAGGAATACAGGATTTTTACGCTACCATATTTGAGGGGCAATCCATTACCGTTGACCCAAAGGTTATCGAGACCGTTCAAGAAAGTTTCGATTTTCTAAAGGATTTCTCAAAGAATAAGGTCATCTATGGTGTTAACACTGGCTTCGGCCCCATGGCGCAGTATAAAATCAAGGATTCGGAGACCATTCAATTGCAGTATAACCTCATCCGAAGCCATGCTTCCGGTACGGGAAATCCGATTCCTCCGAAATACGTAAAGGCCGCTATGTTGGCCCGTTTGAACACCCTAAGCTTGGGCAATTCAGGCGTACATCCCTCGGTCATCGAGACCATGACGGTCTTGATCAATAAAGACATCACCCCCCTTATCTACGAGCATGGTGGTGTAGGTGCTAGTGGAGATCTCGTGCAGTTGGCACATCTTGCACTTGTATTGATCGGTGAAGGCGAGGTATTTTATAAAGGGGAGAGAAGGCCAACCGCAGAAGTATTTAAGGAGGAAGGTATACAACCCATATCCGTAAAATTGCGCGAAGGTCTAGGCCTTATCAACGGCACATCGGTCATGACGGGAATAGGCATGGTAAACACCATCTACACCCGCCGCCTGCTAGAATGGATGATTGCCTGCTCTTCGGCCATCAACGAAATCATGCAGGCTTATGACGACCATCTTTCCGAAAATCTGAACCAGACCAAAAAACATAAGGGACAGCGTGAAATCGCAAGATCGATGCGAAGCCACTTAAAGGACAGTACCCTGACCCGAAAGCGTGAACACCATTTGTACAACGGTAACAATGGGGTTTCGGTCTTCGAGGAAAAGGTGCAAGAATATTATTCTATTCGTTGTGTGCCCCAAATACTAGGACCGATACTCGATACCCTGAACGAGGTTGAGCGTGTCTTGATCGAAGAGGTGAATTCGGCCAACGACAACCCGATTGTCGATGTAGAACGCAAGAATGTCTACCATGGTGGTAATTTTCATGGGGATTACGTATCTCTTGAAATGGACAAGCTAAAAATTGTCGTGACCAAAATGAGCATGCTCGCGGAAAGACAGTTGAACTATCTTTTAAACCATAAATTGAACGATATCCTTCCCCCTTTCGTAAATTTAGGTACGTTGGGGCTGAATTTTGGTATGCAGGGGGTACAGTTCACCGCCACCTCGACGACAGCGGAAAACCAGATGCTGAGCAATCCGATGTACGTGCACAGCATCCCTAACAATAACGATAATCAAGACATCGTGAGTATGGGTACCAATGCCGCCCTGATTACCAAAAAGGTCATCGAAAATGCCTACGAGGTCATCGCAATAGAGATGATTACCGTGGTGCAGGCCATTGAATATTTAGGCGTACAGGATAAGGTATCCTCAAAAACCAAAAGCATGTATGATGCTGTTCGCAAAATCGTTCCCGCTTTCAAGGAAGATTTAATTATGTATCCGTATGTTAATCAAGTGAAGAATTTTATCACTAACCATAAAAATATTTAAAAAAGAGAAAAGTAAAGACTAGACTGAAGTGCTCTAAAAGCAAATCTCTAGGCTATTGTCTCTAGGCTATTTTCTTATTTTTATCTTTAAAATAAATCCATATGAAAACAACTTACACATTAGTATTCATTTTACTTATGACTTCATCTACCATTTTCGCCCAAGAACTGGCGTTGGTACGGGAGGGGGGCAATTTTGGTTATATCGACAAGACTGCGACATACGTAATAGAACCCGAGTTCAACGATGCCAAATCATTTTCGGATGGCCTGGCCGCTGCCGAACAGGATAAAAAATGGGGCTTTATAGACGGTTCCGGAAAATGGGCCATCGAACCCCAATACGACAAGGTCAAGTATTTTAATTCAGGATATGCCCTGGTTTTAAAGGAGGATCAATGGCAGTACATCGACAAAAAAGGACAGGTGCTTGAAATTCCCAGTACGACTGAGAAACTATACGATTTCGAGGAAGGCGTTGCTTTTTTCAGGAACGGCGAGAAAATAGGGCTTCTAGGTACCGACGGAAAACTTGTTTTGGAACCTACGTATGATGTCATCAAGGATATCAAAAACGGACATGCTAAGGTTAAAAAGGGAGAATTATGGGGTATGATAGACACGAACGGGAAAGAGGTAATTCAGACCGAATATGAAGATATCGACAACACATGGTCTGCAAATGGGGTCTACGGAAAAAAAGATGGTGTATATGGCATCATCCATAACGGAAAGTTCAATGCCATTGACGGCGCAACGAATGTTTGGACCTTTCATGGGGACTCGAAACTGACCTACGCCGAAAAAGATAAAAAAATTGGATTTGTAGATAGCAGCGGAAAATGGGTTATCGAACCCCAGTTCGATAAGGCCAGGGCTTTTTCGGATGGATTGGCACCTGTAGCCAACGGCAAGACTTGGGGATACATAAATGAGCAAGGTGAAATGGTCATCGAACCCCAATTCCGTGATGCCGAAGTTTTTTCGGATGGTCTTGCCCCCGTAAAGGACAAAGAGTGGGGCTTTATCGATACTTCAGGAAAACTGGTCATTCCGATGGATTACGATATCACGGCCGGACTTGCATTTTTGTCCGGAAAGAACGAAAAAGGCTTTATCGACGGTCTTGCCAGGGTAAAGACCAAAAAAGGATGGGGATTTTTGGATAAGAACGGGAAACTGTTAGGCGATACCTGGTTTGAAAATGCAGAGCCTTTTGAAGCGGTAAAATAATACCAATTTTTTTCAAGTCTCTGTGAACTTTGCTTCTTTTGTTTAGAATTGAAATGCTTCATCCAGTTGCTGCGCTGAGGCTAAAAACTTCTCCGTTTCCCAACAATAATACTAAGTTTAAGGTATTTTGCGGTTTCACAAGAATATATATCTTTAGTACATGCAAGACAAAAAAGCGGAAAAGCAAAAATTCGCATTGGTAACTGGAGGATCTCGCGGTATCGGAAGGGCCATCTGCATTCAGTTGGCCAAAGATTTAGAATATCACATCCTTATCAATTATAACAGTAATGAGACGGCCGCAAAAGAAACCTTAAAATTGGTCGAAGAGGCCGGTGGCCACGGCGAACTTATGCCCTTTAACGTGACTGACGCGGAAAACGTAAAATCTGCTTTGGATGAATGGCACAAAACCAAACCTGATGCCATAATTGAGGTTATTATAAATAATGCGGGAATTACCCAAGACGGAATGTTCATGTGGATGAAAGCGGAAGACTGGTCCAGGGTAATCGATACCAGCCTCAACGGATTTTTTAATGTCACGAACCATTTGATCCAAAAACTGCTGGTCAACAAATATGGTCGCATCATCAACATGGTATCCGTTTCCGGATTAAAAGGTACACCAGGTCAAACCAATTATTCCGCTGCCAAGGGCGCGGTCATCGGTGCGACCAAAGCCTTAGCGCAAGAGGTCGCCAAAAGAAACGTTACGGTCAACGCCGTAGCCCCAGGTTTCATTTCCACGGACATGACCCAAGATCTGGACGAAAAGGAGCTAAAGAAAATGATTCCCGCCAATCGGTTCGGTACCGCCGAAGAAGTGGCCCATTTGGTCTCTTTTTTGGCCTCCAACAAGTCAGGATATATCACAGGCGACATTATCAACATCAACGGAGGCATATATTCATAGCAGATAGGCCAAAGGTCCCCGCCCCAAAGGGAGAAGGCTTTTAGCGATATCAGGTAGTGAAAAATAATCCTTTTCCGAACGCGGACAATTTTCAAGCTAAAACTTCGTTAGAATTTCTAATTTCAGTACATTAGAAAATCAAGAACAACTACACCAAAAGAATGAGGCGAGTAGTAATTACAGGTATGGGCATCTACTCCTGCATCGGGAAAAATCTCGATGAGGTCAAGACATCGCTATACGAGGGCCGCTCTGGCATCGTTTATGATTATGTACGCGATGCTTTTGGCTTTCGATCACCGATTACCGGATTGGTCGACGCCCCGGACCTCAAATCGCTATTGTCCAGAAGACAACGTATCAGTATGGGCGAAGAGGCCCAATATGCTTATATGGCTACTATAGAGGCCTTGAAAAATGCCCAGATCGACCAAGATTTTCTAGACCAAAATGAGGTCGGTATCCTGTACGGTAACGACAGCACCGCTAAATCAACCGTAGAATCGGTCGATACGATGCGCGAAAAGAAGGATACCACCTTAGTGGGGTCTGGCGCTATTTTTAAGGCGATGAATTCTACGGTAACCATGAACCTTTCCACGATTTTCAAGCTTCGCGGAATTAATCTGACCGTAAGTGCTGCCTGTGCAAGTGGTTCACATTCGATCGGGCTCGCCTATCATTTAATTAAAAGTGGATTACAAGATTGCATAATTGCAGGCGGAGCCCAAGAAATAAACCCCATGGCGATGGGTACTTTTGACGGTTTGGGCGTTTTTGCGACGAATACGGATTATCCCGAAAAAGCCTCCAGACCTTTCGACAGGGACCGAAACGGATTGGTACCCAGCGGTGGCGGTGCGACTTTGATCATAGAAAGTTACGATTCGGCCGTGAAGCGTGGAGCGCCTATTTTGGGAGAGGTTGTCGGATATGGTTTTTCATCAAACGGTGATCATATATCGACGCCCAATGCAGAAGGACCAACAAGGGCGATGAAAAGGGCACTGGAAGATGCGAACTTGGCCTCATCAAATATCGAATACGTAAATGCCCATGCAACTTCGACCCCGGTAGGTGACGCGAACGAGGCCAAGGCCATATATGCCGTTTTCGGAGCGAACGGCCCCTACGTAAGTTCTACCAAATCAATGACCGGACATGAGTGCTGGATGGCCGGTGCCAGCGAAGTAATCTATTCGATGCTTATGATGCAAAACCATTTTATTGCCCCCAATATCAATTTGGAAAATCCAGATGAGGATTCCCGAAAACTTAACCTTGTTAAGAAAACCCTAAATAAAAAATTTGATGTATTTTTGTCCAATTCATTCGGCTTCGGCGGAACGAATTCCGCTTTAATAGTCAAAAAATGCTAATATTGTGTTAGGCCTGTCGTATCGGTTAGTCCGCAGTTTTTTTGCCAGGTCAAGGCGCGACACAGTCAAAGCTGTGGGCGAGTCGGGCGTAGGCAAGGCATAGCCAGCAACGAAATCATTTTTTTAACGCAAAACTGGTGAAAAAGAATAAGGCTTGGACCGGCTAATGCAGGTTTAGCAAAACACTGATGAAAAATGGTGATGACCAAGGAAAATATAGTTGAAAAGGTAGATGAATTCCTAATCGATGATTTCGAGGTAGAAGAAGAAGCATTAGTGCCGGAAGCCAATCTAAAGGATGCGTTAGATCTCGACAGTCTTGATTTTGTGGACCTCGTGGTCGCGGTCGAGAGTAATTTCGGTGTCAAGCTGACCGGTGAGGATTTTGTGAACATCCATACCCTCCAGAATTTCTACGACCTTATCGAAAGAAAGCTGGGGTGACCCTTTCTTACAAAATCCAAGATATGGGCACCGAATGGGAAGGAAAATCAAGAGGCACCCTTTTGGGGTACCAGATTTACATTTTATTTCTCCAGAATTTTGGAATTGGCGCGGCTTACCTTTTACTGCGTGTCGTTATCCTGTACTACATCTTGTTTTCGCCAAGAAGCAATCGTGATACGTATACCTATTTCCGGAAAAGGCATGGATTTTCTAAGGGAAAAAGTATTTTGAACATTTATAAAAGCTATTACACATTCGGACAGACCCTGACCGATAAGGTGGCCATAGCAACGGGGCTACGCCATAAATTTACCTACACCCACAACGGTATCGAGCATATCGACGACCTGCTTCAAAAAAACCAAGGGGGCATTTTGATCAGTGGCCATGTCGGTAATTTTGAGATTTCGCACTATTTTTTGGAAGACCGCTTTCACATTTCCAATATCAGCATGGTGACCACCCACGCTGAGCATCAAGATATCAAAGAGTATATAGAGCGCATCTCGGCGAAATCACATTTAAAGTTCATTGTGGTAAAAGACGACATGTCGCATATCTTTGAAATCCATAAGGCAATCGATGACGGCGGATTGGTGGTTTTTACCGGAGACCGTTTTATGCCCGGTTCCAAAACCCTTACCGAGAATTTTTTGGGCAAAAAAGCCAATTTCCCCATGGGGCCTTATCTCTTGGCCGCACGGTTGAACCTGCCGGTATTGTTCGTGTATTTCATGAAAGGCCCGAAACGCCATTACGACCTTTACGCCCAGACTGCAGAATTTAAGGCACGTGACGCTCAGGGCCTATTAAAGGAATATACCCAAAGTATGGAACGCATCCTGATAAAATATCCGTTACAGTGGTTCAATTATTTTGATTTCTGGAAAGACAGGAAGAGTAATAAGTTTGAGGTTAGTCATACAAGGGATAAAAAGGTTGATGTTTAACTATCATGGTGTCCCAGTCATATCGTCGCATCTCTTTATAAACAGAATTTTACAGCGCTGCATGCCAAGCACCATGCTAACCCCCAAAGCTTTCCAGCTATAAACTAGAGTGAATTGTAGATGAAAGAAGTTTTAATCATACACTATTCCCAAACCGGACAGCTCACGACCATTTTAGATAATATGGCCGGTACCCTTATAGGTGACAACATCAATATTTCCTACTACAAAATTGTTCCAGAAACCCAATATGGCTTCCCTTGGAAACCGACGCAGTTTTATGATGTCTTTCCGGAAACCTTTTTGCAGATTCCTGCCGGCTTCCATCCTCCTAAACCGGACATTCTTGATAAAAAATATGATTTGGTCCTTTTGGGCTATCAGGTCTGGTATTTGACCCCATCCATACCTATAAATTCCTTTCTAAAATCCGACTTTGCGAAGAAATTGCTGAAGGACACGCCCGTTGTATCCGTAGTGGCCTGTCGTAACATGTGGATTCAGGCGCAAGAAAAAATAAAGCGTTTATTGGTTTCCGTGGATGCCAAATTGGTGGGACATATTGCCTTGGTTGACCGTCACATCAACCATATCAGTGTGATAACGATAGAACATTGGATGCTATCGGGCCGCAAAGACCGCTACTTAGGCATCTTCCCTAAACCGGGAGTTTCGGATAGCGATATTATAAATGCCTCGAAATTCGGACATCCGATTAAGGACGCATTACTAGCGGCCGATTTTACGGAACTTCAGGAAAATCTTTTGCAATTGGATGCCGTACATATAAATCCCCTTTTGGTACGTACAGACGAAAGGGGCAACGTACTGTTTTCGAAATGGGCGAATCTCATCATAAAGAAAGGGGGGCCGGGCGACCCTACACGACTAAAATGGTTAAGTTTATTCAAATTTTACCTGAAATTCGCTATCTGGTTCATAGCACCTATAGTTTTTGTGGTATTTTTGCTCACTTATTTCCCCATGACCAAAAAGCGAAACAGAGAGCGGAAATACTACGCTTCCATAGCTTTAAAGCAAAAATAATGAAGGACGTTTACATCACTCGCATCGCCAAGTTTTTGCCCAACAATCCTATTGATAATGATCAGATGGAGGAAAAACTGGGTATTATCGACGGCAAGGCCTCCAAGGCCAGACGCCTGGTGCTACGCAATAACAAGATAAAGACCCGCTATTACGCCCTCGATGAAAATGGCAATGTGACCCATAACAATGCCCAATTGACCGCCGCTGCCGTTGAAGCCCTTTGCGATGACAAATTTACGCTGCAAGATATCGAACTGTTGTCTTGTGGCACTTCGAGTCCCGATCAGATATTGCCCTCCCACGCCAGTATGGTACACGGTTTCTTGAAGAATCGGAACATGGAGCTCAACTCGCCTTCTGGCGCCTGTTGCTCGGGCATGAACGCCTTAAAATATGGATACCTTTCTATAAAGGCTGGCCAGACCGAAAATGCCGCTTGCGCAGGTAGCGAACGCACCTCTTCATGGATGAAAGCCGATGTTTTTGAAAACGAAGTTGCCCATCTGAAAGAAGTGGAAGAAAATCCGATTTTGTCTTTTAATAAGGAGTTTTTACGTTGGATGCTCTCGGATGGCGCAGGTGCCGTACTATTGGAAGATGCCCCCAACGGACCACATCCCCTTAAAATAGAATGGATTGAGGGCTACTCTTACGCCCATGAAATGGAAACTTGTATGTACGCCGGTGCCGAAAAGGACGCTGATGGACATCTAAAGCCATGGAGTGAAATTCCCGCCGAACAATGGGGGAAAAAATCGCTTTTTGCCATGAAACAGGATACCCGACTTTTAGGGGACAATATCTTAAAAAAGGGAGTTGATAGCTTAAAGAAGGTCTACAAAAAACACAATATTAAATCCGATGATGTAGATTATTATTTGCCACATATATCTTCTTATTATTTCAAACAAGGTTTATACGATGAAATGGCAGCACAAGGTGTAGAGATGCCTTGGAACAAATGGTTCTTGAACCTTGAACACATTGGCAATATTGGTGCCGCATCGATTTATGTGATGCTGGAAGAGCTGGTCGCATCCGGAAAACTGAAAAAGGGCGATAAAATTCTATTCCATGTGCCCGAAAGTGCGCGTTTCTCCTATATGTACGCCTACCTTACCGTGTGTTGATGAGCGGTTCGGAACCACATATTGCCGTTGGAGAACTGCTCTTAAGCCTAATACCACAGAAGAATCCCTTCGTCATGGTAGATGCTTTGGCAGAATATAGTGAAAACCGGATAGTATCCCATTTTTTGGTGCAGGCCGATAACGTATTGGTCACCAAGAACCACTTTTCTGCACCGGGTCTCATTGAAAATATGGCTCAGACCATTGCGTTGCACACGGGCTACAAATATTACCTATTAAAACAACCGGCCCCCACAGGTTATATTGGCGCCATAAAAAAAGCTGAGATTTTAACACTGCCCAAAGTATCCGAAACCTTGACTACCACAGTTGATATTTTACATGATATTATGGGGGTGACCTTGGTGCAGGCCAAAGTCGAGTGCAATGGCGCGTTGGTGGCATCAAGTGAAATGAAAACGGCGTTGGCACAGTAACATAGCTTTACGCCAACAGCAAAAAAACTTCCGAAAAACATTTGGTAAATGCCACTTGGCGCATACCCATTGGAAATGAAAAAAGCTAGATACGACATCAACATAAAAAATTTCCTACCGCATCGCGAACCGATGTTGATGGCTACCGTGACCCCTTATCTCGACGAAGATTCAGTCGTCACCCATTTCGAGATAAAGGAAGATTGCATCTTTTTAAATTCTGCTGGACGCTTATCCGAAAGTGGACTCATAGAAAACGCCGCCCAGGCCAGTACGGCTATTGTTGGGCAAAGTTATTTTGATGATGACGATTTCGAAGGTGCCGGAAATTCCATAGTCGGTTATATCAGCGCCATAAAGAAAGCCGAAATACACGAATTGCCAAAGATTAATGAACTTTTGGTGACCAAGGCCCATTTAGTTTCCCGATACGATACGGGCAGCATGAGCATTTGCACAGTTACTTCCTCAACTTTTAGAAATGACGATTTAATCGTAGATTGTACCTTTAATTTTCTGATTCACGAAGTAGAGAAGTAATGAGATGAAAAAGAAGGAAGTTCCGCAAGACAAGAGCAATCTTGAAAAGGCCAATATTAAAGATATGGTCTATGCTGTTGACGAAAATGGGGAATATACTACCGAGCTCAGCACCGGATGGGAGCCCAAATCCATAGCGCTAGACAATGCCATTCAAGAAATAGAGGAACGTACCGCAGCTGCAAAAGCACGTTTTTTCAACAACGAATCGAGTCCCATCGAATATTATATGGAACTGCATAAAATGGATATCCCTA
This sequence comes from uncultured Flavobacteriaceae bacterium, assembly GCA_963832345.1. Lineage (GTDB taxonomy): Bacteria > Bacteroidota > Bacteroidia > Flavobacteriales > Flavobacteriaceae > Pricia. The sequence goes on from CAWHTW010000002.1 coordinate 432,588, forward strand.
TTTTGGCCAGCTATATGGGTCTTTGGCAATGGCGCGTAAAAAGGCATCTCAAACCATCCGTTTTTCGTAAACTTAGTGCGAAGACCCTTCAAAAATACGCCGACGTTTTTGAAATTTCGATCGCACAGTTAAAAGGTATCGATGAATGAAACTTTAAAAATAGATTTCTCACACAAACAAGCCGCCCACTGTGAAAACGGTGTAGTTTCAAATCTCATGCGGCACAAGGGATTTGAAGTCAGCGAACCTATGGTCTTTGGCATCGGGTCAGGATTATTATTCAGCTACTTGCCTTTCATAAAAGTAAACTATGCCCCGGTCTTCACCTATCGGGTACTTCCCGGTCTTGTCTTCAATCGCTTCGCCAAAAGGGTCGGTATCAAAGTAAAGCGTGAGAAATTCAGCAACCCAAAAAAGGCAAAGGCACGTTTAGATGAAAACCTGAAAAATAATAATCCCGTTGGACTACAAGTCGGTGTGTATAACTTAATCTATTTTCCAGACGAGTACCGCTTTCATTTCAACGCCCATAATCTGGTGGTCTATGGAAAGAAGGACGGCCAATATCTTATTAGTGATCCAGTCATGGAAAGTGTCACCTCATTGACCGAAAGACAATTGGAAAAAGTTCGTTTTGCGAAGGGGGCCTTTGCGCCCAAAGGGCATATCTATTATCCTACTGCCTTTCCAGAAAAATTGGAGCTCGAAAGCGCTATCGCCAAGGGCATCAAACAGACCTGCCGTGATATGACCGCGCCGGTTCCGATTGTCGGGGTGAAAGCGATTCGCTGGGTGGCCAAAAACATTCGGAAATGGCCTAAAAAAATAGGGGCAAAAAAAACAAATCACTATCTGGGACAAATCGTTCGAATGCAAGAAGAGATTGGAACGGGTGGCGGTGGCTTCCGTTATATTTATGCGGCATTTTTACAGGAAGCTGCTGATGTTATACACAATGAAAAACTCAAGAAATTTTCCAAAGAAATGACCGAAATCGGGGATTTATGGCGTGATTTTGCGCTGGACGCCTCCCGAATCTACAAAAACCGTAGTGGTGAAAGTGATGGATATAACAAGATTGCCGATCAGTTGGTCGCAATTGCAAATCGGGAAGAAAGTTTTTTTAAGCGATTGAAGAAAGCTATCTGAAAAATTCAAGATTAAAAATTTAGGAGATTATTATCCCTCCAAATACGGATATTTGGAAATCAATCCCTTAACCCACCTATTTGTCAAAAGTAACACTAAATATAGGCCGTCACTGATGGGATGAAATTTAGGAACCCTATGATTCAAATAACCCAACTCTCCAAAAAATATAAAGATAGCGAAGACTATTCGGTTCATAACCTGAACCTCAACATTGAGGAAGGAGCGGTTTTTGGATTGCTAGGTCCCAACGGGGCCGGTAAAACGACCTTGATTTCCATGTTAAGTTCGTTACTTAAGCCAACATCGGGTTCGTTCAGTATTGACGGTCTCAACTACCGGGAAAATAAAAATAAATTAAAGCAACGTATCGGGATAGTGCCTCAAGAGTATGCGCTATACCCATCTCTAACCGCATATGAAAATCTACAGTATTTTGGGAGCATGTATGGGTTAAAAGGTAATCTACTTGAAGACAAAATTCTTGAACATATCGAAATCTTAGGTCTTTCAAAGTTCGCCCATAAAAAAATCACCAACTTTTCCGGAGGCATGAAAAGGCGTATCAATTTAATCGCCAGTATCTTGCACCGTCCTAAAGTTCTGTTTCTAGACGAGCCAACGGTAGGTGTCGATGTGCAGTCCAAAAATGTAATTATGGAATATTTGGGGCAACTTAATGCAGAAGGAACTACCATTTTATATACTTCCCATCATTTAAACGAAGCAGAACTCTTCTGCACCCGTGTCGCTATTATCGATTTAGGAACGATTGTTTGCCAAGGCGCGCCCAAAACTTTGATTGCACAACAAGTGGGTGCCCAGAACCTTGAAGAAGTATTTTTGGCACAAACAGGCAAAGCCCTAAGAGACCATGCATAAATTATGGGCCTCAACATACAAAGAGTTTTTACTGCTGACTCGGGATTATGGCGGCTTGGCCATCCTTTTCTTAATGCCCTTGCTATTGGTCATTACAATAACCCTTGTTCAAAATGATACCTTCAAGACCTTGAAGGAAACAAAAATTACCATTCTTTTAGTAGACAACGACCAAGGCGAGGTTTCAAAAAGCATTTTACAAAACCTTAAAAATTCGCCACTTTTTGAAGTCAATCCCCAATCCAGCGAAAGGTTGGTCAAAGAACTGGTACAGACCGGAAAATATCAATTGGGTATCGTTATCCCAAAAAACCTATCCAAAGATTTGAATCTCAAAGTTTCTGAAAATGTCAAGGGTATTCTAGAAAAGTTTGGGGCGGAAGAGGAGCGGCTACCCTTAATAAAATCGAAGCTAAAGCCTAAGGAAATCAGGCTCTATTTTGATCCGGCCACACAGTTTTCCTTCCGAAATTCTATTAAAAGCGGCATCGACCAAATGGTATCCAAAATTGAGACCCAGACCATCTACAACGCTTTTCAGGAAGAGCTGACCGACGACCCTTTCGAAGACATTTTCGACACTGAACCACTGGTACTTTTTAAAGAAATAGTACCTTCGGACGGAGAAAAGGAAATCATACCAAACGCAACCCAACACAACATTCCCGCTTGGACGCTTTTTGCCATTTTCTTTATCATCTTGCCACTCTCGATCAACATGGTTAAAGAAAAAAATCAAGGCACCTTTGTCCGGTTGCGCACCCATCCGGTTGCATATGCGACCTTTCTTGGTGGAAAAGCGGTTGTCTTCTTAGGGGTGGCCTTGATTCAGTTTGCCTTGATGCTGCTAATAGGCATTTATCTTTTTCCATGGATCGGCCTTCCCAAATTGGATGTTTCGGGCAGACTACCCCTACTATTTTTCGTAGCTTCTTTTGCCGGCCTAGCAGCCGTAGGTCTCGGCCTGTTATTAGGCACTATTGCCAAGACACAGGAACAATCCGCCCCCTTTGGAGCCACCTTTGTTGTTATTCTTGCGGCATTGGGCGGGGTTTGGGTACCCGTGTTCGCTATGCCGAAATTTATGCAAGTGCTTTCGAATATTTCCCCCATGAACTGGGGTCTCAACGCATTCTACGATGTTTTCTTGCGGAATGTTGGGATACTGGAACTACTACCCGAAATTGTCTTATTATTTTTGTTTTTCGTGGTTACAGTGGTGATCTCCGTAGTGTATAATGAGCGGAAGAACGCAGTTTGAATCTATATGTAAGCTTCTTTGAGTTTGTTGACTCTTAGGAAACACGTCGCAAACCAACGAATTATAGGGGTTAGAAAAGCAAGCAGGGTTGAACGACCTTACACTTTCGCGCAAAAAATAAATTGTTATGCCCAATACGAGAGGTATTCTTTAAAGCCAAGTTGAACAACGATTGCTCGTCAATTAAAGCATTATTTTTGTAAAATGAAACAACAAATCAGCCACACCAGTGAAGTCCGGATACGCTTTGCGGAGTGCGACCCATTAGGCATTGTCTGGCATGGCAACTACATACAGTTTTTCGAGGATGGCCGTGAGGCTTTCGGCCGCTATTTCGGTATTTCGTATCTCGATCAAAAGGCGAATAATTTCTCGACGCCGATAGTATCTTCTAAATGTGAGCATAAACTGCCCCTTCGCTATGGCGATATCGCTACAATCAAGACGACTTATATCGATTCGCCCGCTGCCAAAATGATTTTTAAATATGAGGTTTTGAATCCTGAGGGTCAGGTGGCATGTACCGGTGAAACTGTTCAGGTTTTTGTAGAATTGGGCGGGGAACTTTCCTTGATTATTCCCGATTTCTTTAGGAATTGGAAAATAAAAATGGATTTGTTGGATGCATAACACCTATCTATCACATAATAATATTGTTTCATCGCTCGGTTTTGATAGCATTAATGTCGTGGACAAGATCAGCAATGAAATTTCGGGGCTACAATTAGTACACGAGCCAAAAATTTTGGAATACCCTTTTTACTCCTCCATGATTTCCGAGGAGGTGTTGAAAGAGGTGTTTGACCGATTACGTACAAAATTGCCGCATACCCGATTGGAAAAGATGTTAATGGTCTCGCTCAAAACTATCTTGAAAGCCTCGAAAATTGAACTTACCGATCGGGTAGGGCTCTTAATTTCTACGACAAAGGGTAATATTGATGCACTTGAAAAAGACAGCAAGTTCCCAAAAGAACGGGCCTATTTAAGTACTTTGGGAGCCGAACTACAAAACTATTTCGGCTTCGTCACCGAGCCTATAATAGTCTCAAATGCCTGCGTTTCCGGAGTTTTAGCTATCACGGTTGCCAAAAGATTAGTCGATTATGGAAAATTTGACCATGTTTTCGTGGTGGCAGGCGATCTCGTTACCAAATTCATTCTTTCGGGATTTAGATCCTTTCAGGCCTTGAGCGATTTACCTTGCCGGCCGTATTGTAAGTCCCGAGCAGGAATCAACATCGGAGAAGTTGCGGCTAGCGTTCTGGTCACAAAAGATAAAAGTCGATTGGTCGAAGAATCCGTCGAAATTTTGGGGGCAGCATCCTGCAACGATGCCAACCATATTTCCGGTCCATCGCGCACCGGAGAGGGGCTGTTCCGCAGTGTGGATTGGGTCCTACAGGAAGCCGATCTATCACCACAGGATATCGATTACATCTCGGCCCACGGCACCGCAACGATGTACAACGATGAAATGGAAGCCATTGCCTTTAATAGGGCCGGTTTGGGTGATACGCCTTTAAATAGCCTGAAAGGTTATTTTGGCCATACGCTCGGCGCATCGGGACTATTAGAAACCATAATTGGCATGCACTCTTTGCAGCGAAATACCTTGTTCGCCTCTAGAGGTTTCAAGGAATTGGGCGTTTCGCAATCTTTGAATATCATCGAAAAAACAACCCCTAAAAAACTCGATACATTTTTAAAGACGGCCTCTGGCTTTGGGGGGAGCAATACGGCAGCTGTTTTTAGGAAGGTCTAGAGCCAAATCGCACTAAAACCTGAAAATGATATGAAGTCTCCGTATCAAAGTGAATAGATGCTCTTTAAAATTTCCCGATCAACCAACAATCCGTAAATTTGCTCACCGAAAAGAATTGAATCCCAGCATGTCTAAAAAAAAGATAAAAGCCATCGAAGCCTTGGAGGAGGCCCAGAAAATTGCTTTTGCCCCCTTTGTTTTCCAAACCACGATGACTTTGCGCAAGCTGGGGGTTCTAAATTATCTGTTCGAGAAGGGCAAGGACGGCGGAGTAACAATCGAAAGCATTTCCCAAGCACTTTCCATCAGCGAATACGGGCTGAGCGTGTTGCTGGAAATTGCAGAAAGCTCCGATATTGTAGAGAAAAATAGCGACGGAGGCTACGAACTGAGCAAAATCGGTTACTTCTTGAACTACAACAAAATGACTGAAGCAAACCTAAATTTTACACAGGATGTCTGTTATCAAGGTCTGTTTCACTTGCATGAGGCCATCCAGAACGGGAAACCAAGTGGACTTAAGGAACTGGGACCATGGCCCACCATCTATGAAGGCCTATCACAGCTGCCCGCGCATGTTCAAAAATCATGGTTCGAATTTGACCACTTTTATTCCGATGAAATTTTCGCAGAAGCGCTACCGTTGGTATTTCGACATAAACCCAAGACCCTTTTCGATATCGGAGGAAATACTGGTAAGTTCGCGGTGCTCTGTTGCAAGTACGACCCGGATGTACACGTTAGAATATTGGATTTGCCGGGCCAATTAGCGAAGGCACTTGCCAACGCCGAGGAAAACGGATTAAAGAATAGGATTTCAGGTCAGGAAATCGATTGGCTTTCGAAAAACCCACATATCAATGAAGGTGCCGATACGATTTGGATGAGCCAGTTTTTAGATTGTTTTTCCAAGGCAGAAATCCTAAAAATATTGAGGACCTGTGTACTATCGATGGATGCTACAACACAATTGATCATTATCGAAACCTTTACCGATCGCCAGAAATTCGACAATGCCCGTTTTACCTTGGAAGCGACATCATTATATTTTACGGCCTTGGCCAACGGTAACAGTAAGATGTACAAGGCGGCAGAATTTTTGGACCTTATTGGGCAGGCCGGATTGCAATTGCAAGAAGACGTATCCGTTGGGGAATTTCACACCATGTTCGTTTGTAAAAAGACGTCACATTAGATATACGTCAGGAATAATGATAGGTGAAAAAATCGACATCATAAATTCACCAATGGGAGATTCGAACCACACAGTTTACAGGTTTAAAATCTGATCTCCATATCTAAAAAATTATTTCACCTTTGAACAAAATTTCTCACATATCAGCATACTGCCACGTTAAGAAAAACGCCGTCTCCCTTAACGACAAAATTTTATTCAAAAATACTGCCGACGACTTTGGCGGCTACATGAAATCGGCCTATTCCCATTTTACAATAGATTATCCAAAGTTTTTTAAGATGGACCGGTTGAGCAAACTGGCCTTTTTGGCAGCGGAAGTACTTTTGGGACATCCGAATACATCCAAAGAAGATCGGAAAATGGCCGTTGTACTTTCAAACAGGGCCTCTAGTTTGGATACCGACCGAAAATATCAGGAATCCATCTCCGATGCACACAATTTTTACCCGAGTCCTGCCGTTTTCGTTTACACCTTGCCCAATATCTGTATCGGCGAAATAAGCATAAGGCATAAACTGCGTTCTGAGAATAGTTTTTTTATCTTTGATGCGTTTAGTCCGGGGTTTTTAAAAGATTATTCCGAAAGTTTGCTGCAGACGGGTAAAACGGAAGAGGTACTCTGCGGATGGGCCAACGTTGATGAAGACAGCTACGAAGCTTTTTTGTATCTCGTATCCCCGATTGGAAACTATTCACATGATGAACTGCAATTAACCAAATTATACGCAACCCCATGAGTGAGCTGAAACAAGAACTAAAAGAAAAAATCATAGAGCAACTGAACCTTGAGGACGTTGCCATCGAGGAAATCAAGGATACCGATCCGCTTTTCGGCGAAGGTCTGGGTCTAGATTCTATCGACGCTTTGGAACTGATCGTAATGCTCGATAAAGACTACGGTATCAAATTGGCAGACCCCAAACAGGGTAAATCTATTTTCGAATCGGTCGAGACCATGGCCGGTTATATTAGGGAACATCGCAGTCGATAGGTCTCGACTGCACTCGACCCTGACAAATCGATGATAATCCGTTTTTTGACACCACTACAAAACCGCCTCTGGTAGATTAACTAGTGGTTACGTACACGAGCTAAAAATACTTCCTGAATCCAAGAATGATAAAAGGCGTAGCAATAACGGGCATGGGTATCATTTCTGCCATCGGCAAAAATGTAGCGGAGAATTATGCATCGCTTATTGCCGGTAAAAAGGGAATTTCAAGGATTTCACAGATTGATACCGTACATAAGGATAATATCATGGTCGGCGAAATCGCGGATACCAATGCCGTTCTGGAAAAGCAACTTGGATTCGCCGAAAATGAGGTTTCCCGAACCGTTTTAATAGGATGTATCGCTGCGAAAGAGGCTATTTTGAATGCCGGAATCACCAATATCAACGATGCCAGAACCGGAATGATTTCCGGCACTACGGTCGGTGGTATGGACAAATCCGAGCAATATTTTTATGATTATTTCGACCGCCCCGAGGTTAGACAGCACATCACCGGCCTTCACGCCGGCGATTCCACTAAAAAAATTGCAGCGCATTTAGGACTCGAAGAAAGCTTTGTAACCACCATTAGCACTGCCTGTTCCTCCGCTGCCAACGCTATCATGCTGGGTGCACGGATGATCAAATCAGGACAATTGGACCGCGCCATCGTCGGGGGCACCGATTGCCTTTCAAAATTTACGATCAACGGCTTCAAGACCTTATTGATTTTATCCGACACATACAGCTCGCCTTTCGATGAAGAACGCAAAGGGCTGAATTTAGGGGAAGCCGCTGCCTACCTCGTCTTGGAATCGGACGCGCTTGTTCAAAAAGAGACCAAGAAAGTGTTGGGCTACGTCACGGGTTATGGTAATGCCAATGACGCCTATCATCAAACAGCCTCCTCGGAACATGGAGACGGGGCAGTATTGGCCATGGAAAAAGCCCTTAAAACAGCGGGCTTGCAAACTTCCGATATCGACTATGTCAATGCCCATGGAACCGCAACACCGAACAACGACCTTTCCGAAGGACGGGCCCTGATTCGATTGTTTGGAAAAAACGTGCCAGAATTCAGTTCAACGAAAGCCTCTACCGGCCATACCTTAGCGGCCGCGGGAGGGGTAGAAGCCGTATATTCGGTATTGGCATTACAAAACGATACCATTTTCCCCAATTTGAATTATAAAACACCGATGACGGAATTTGACCTTAAACCGATTACCGCGGTCACAAAAAAATCGTTACGTCATGTGCTATCGAATTCGTTCGGTTTTGGGGGGAATTGTTCCACGTTGATATTTTCTAAGGATAAACCATTAGCTTAAAAATGCCGGTCTACATAAACAGCATAGGTTCCGTTTCCGCCCAAAGGACGTTCGACAATTCGATTTTTTTAGAAGAAATCGTTCGCTATACCGATACCGTACTGGAAATTATCGCTCCAAATTATAAAGATTATATACCTCCGGCAGCGGCACGAAGAATGGCCAAAGGCATCAAAATGAGCACCGTCAGTGCCAAGACCGCCATGACCGAAGCCGCCATGGAAGAAGACGAAATCGATGCCATTATCGTGGGCACTGGATTGGGTTGTATCGGCGATTCCGAAAAATTCGTCAGTGATATTCTTGATAACAACGAGCAGTTTTTGACGCCTACACGCTTTATACAATCCTCGCACAATACCGTGGCGGGGCAGATTGCCTTGGGAATGGGCTGCAAGGGGCATAATTTCACCTTCGTTCATTCCGCAATTTCTTTCGAATCGGCAGTGTTGGACGCCAAAATGCTACTAGATAACGGAGAGGCAAAACATATTCTAGTCGGTGGAGTCGATGAATTAGTCGACCATCATGTCAACACCCATCGATTGATAGGGCATATCAAACAAGAACCTGTCGAGACCATGTCGGTCTTGAAATCTGGAACCAAAGGGGCAATATTTTCGGAGGGGGCACATTTTTTTACGCTTTCCAATGAAAAACGGACGTCTTGTTATGCCAAACTTTTGGCGGTCAAGACTTTAAATACCTTAAGTGAAAAGCAAGTTTCCGCAAGAACGCGATCCTTTTTATCTGAGAACGGAATAGAGCCAGATGCCGTAGATGTTATTATTCTGGGATATAATGGAGATGTGGAATTTGACGGTTACTACGATACGCTCGCTAACGCCTTGTTCAAAGATGCGGTTCAAGTATACTTTAAACATTTATCGGGTGAATTTGATACGGCCTCTGGATTTGGATTTTGGTTGGGGAACAAAATATTAAAAGAACAGACCATTCCCGATGCCGTTCGGATAAACTCCGTCACAAAGAATTCTCCAAAAACCGTACTGATCTACAACCAATATCGTGGCGAAAACCATAGTCTTATCTTACTTCAAAAATGCTAAGGCGTAGTGTGGTCAATCCCGTCGCGTTGATTTCGCTCCTGGCCTTGACGATACTGGCTTTCTTTTTCGCTATACCTTGGTGGTCCTACGCCGTCGTTGTGCTCGCTTGGTTCTTGATTACGTTATGCGGTTCTTTTTTCGTTGGATGGAATTATCATCTCAAATCCCACCACTGCAACAAAAAAAGTAGCGCCAATTGGGTGTGCCTGTCTTTTGATGACGGGCCAAACCCCGAATTTACGCCGAAGGTCTTGAAACTTTTAAAGGAACACCGTGCGAAAGCGACCTTTTTCTGTATCGGACGACACCTTGAAAATTATCCTGATATTCTGAAACAAATTCTTGCCGATGGGCATTCCGTCGGAAACCATACCTACTCACATTCCAAATCTTTTGGATTTTTTGGGGAAACAAAAGTTATGGCAGAACTGAATCAGACGAAATCCGTAGTCCGTAATCTGACCGGACTGAATATGAACCTTTATCGCCCCGCCTTCGGCGTTACCAATCCACAGATCGAAAAAGCGGTCAAAAATCTTAAACTAGCGTCCATCGGGTGGAGCGTACGCTCATTGGACACGACGCCAAGATCCGAAAAGGCGGTTTTAGACAGAATTACCAATAAGGTTGCAAAAGGCGACATCATCTTATTGCACGACACCAGCAAAAAAACGATAGCGGTTTTGGAACGGTTATTGGTATTTTTGCAAGAAGAAAATCTGCAGTCGGTCACGGTAGAAGAGCTGTTGGAAATCGAAGCTTATGGATAAAATAATGGGTTTTTCTGTGATTCTCGCTTCGCCAATACGGTCAAGACAGGTATCGGCGGGAATCTGCGCAAGCTTACTACTTTACTTTTTTGCTACGAGCATGCTCTCCGCCCAAATCAAAATGACCACCATCGAGGCAAAAGCGCTGAAAACATCTGTCAAGCAGCAGGCCGATGCTACGACAACCATTACCAGTGATTTTACCCAGTACAAACACCTCGATTTTCTCTCCGAAGATATCCAGTCTAAGGGGAAGCTGGCTTTCAAAGCTCCTGATTTAGTTAAATGGGAATATATTCAACCCTTTTCCTATTCCATAATCTTTAAAAATCAAACGCTTTATATCAACGATGACGGCGACAAAAGTGATATGAACGTTGGCGGAAATAAGATTTTCACACAGCTCAACCAGTTGATAACGGCGAGCATTCGAGGCGATTTGTTCGACGATGAGCAATTCGATATTTCCTATTTCAAAAAAGATGGCAACAGTCTGGTACATTTTATGCCCAAGGATGTTCAATTCGCTGAGTTTATAAAGACATTCCACATAACCTTCAACCCGACCGGAGAAGTTGTTGCAGTGAAAATGATAGAGCCCTCTGACGATTATACCCAGATTGTTTTTAGCGGCAGAGAAACCAACCAACCCCTATCCGATGCGGATTTTACTCCCTAGCCTTTTCGTCTTTCTATTACTTGGATGTGCATCCTATGCCAAAAAAAACGGATTACAATCTATTGAAACCATCCCAAAGAAAATTTTGAATCCCTATTTTTCCGATATTTCAAAAGATTATGTCTACAAGGCGAAAATCGAAGCCTTTGATAAAACTTTCGGCGGACTTTTTATTGTCAAAAAACTGGCACCGAGCCACCATCGTCTCGTATTTACTACTGAATTGGGCAACACTATTTTTGATTTTACCTTTCAAGGGGAAGACTTTAAAATAAACCGCATTTTGAAAGAAATGGACCGTCAATTACTCATTAAAATCCTAAAAAGAGATTTTAAGGCCCTTATAGAAGAGCGTCCACAAATTTTGCGAACCTTTAAGCGTAAAGGAGACACGATTTACACAACCAAAATTCTTTCCAAAAAACATTATTTTTACTATACCAAAGGTCATTTGAATACAATTGCACGTGTCAAGCACGGCAAGGAGAAGGTGGTCATCCTTTTTTCTAAAATTAAAAATAGTATGTCGGAAGAGGTCGAGATCTCTCATAAAACGTTTCCGTTGACCATTAAATTAAATGGAATTTAGTCAAAACCATATGTTGATAAAAGAATTATACCATATTCAATCCTTTGATGAAACCGGCGGCACAGTAGAAGCCTCGATAAAATTGAACAAAGATCACGAAGTGTTCAAAGGCCATTTCCCTGGAAACCCCATAATGCCAGGTGTCTGCACCATTCAAATCGTCAAGGAACTCACGGAAAAGGCATTGGACAAGGCGTTGTTTTTATGCATCGTATCCAACGTGAAGTTTATGGCTATCATCAATCCCGAAAAAAACGAAAACATACAGGTCGTGCTAAATATTTCGGAGGAAGAGGGTGTGGTCAAAGTGAAAAATACCGTTTCCTATGCCGATACTTTGGCCCTAAAACTCAGTGCGACTTTTAAAATAATGTCTTGATCATGAAACTAACAATTCTATTGATTTTTATGGGATGGATGACTGCCGGATACGTTTACCCAGATTTGAAGACCGTGCGGCAGGATTACCGCAAAGCATCCGACAACGAGGAAGCTACAAAGACACTCTATGATGGCTTAACCGCTATCGGTAAAAACGACAACCCCGTTTTGGTTGCCTATAAAGGGGCCGTAACCACGATGATGGCTAAATATGCTGAAGGTATAAAGGACAAAAAGACATTTTTCAAACAGGGTAGAGATCTGTTAGAATATGCCATTACGACGGAGCCCAAGAACGTTGAAATAAGATGTATACGTCTGAGCGTTCAGGAGAATGCGCCCAAGATTACTGGTTATCATAAGAACAAGAACGATGACAAACAGTTTATTCTCGACAATTATTCCGCTATGGAGGATGACGGTGCAAAGAAATTCGTAAAAGAGTATGCCTCAGAATCGGACAGTTTTACCGAAGTAGAAAGCCACCAATTGTTTTAGAGGAGGTTTTGAATCCTTATCTTTACTGGAAAAACCACCGATTGCCGACTTTTACCCCACATTTACAGACTACCATGCAGCAGCTGAAATGCTGTGTGCTTATCCCCACCTACAACAATGCAGGTACCTTGGCGAGAGTGTTGGATGGTGTTCTAGCTGTGACCAAAAACATCGTTGTGGTCAATGATGGCGCTACCGACGGTACGGAGAGCATTTTAAAAGCGTATTCCAAAATCCATCAAATCCGTCTTCCTAATAACAAAGGGAAAGGCAAGGCTTTAAAAATCGGATTCAAAGAATGCCTAGAACTCGGCTATGATTTTGCAATAACCATAGATTCCGACGGACAACATTTCCCCGAGGATATTCCCATTTTTTTAGAAGCTTTGCAAAAAGAGGATACCAAGAACGTACTCTACATCGGATCTCGAAATATGAAGCAATACGATGTGCCCGGATCCAGTAGTTTTGGCAACAAATTCTCGAATTTTTGGTTCTGGTTCGAAACGGGTACCTGGCTGACCGACACGCAATGCGGCTACCGGCTCTATCCACTCAGGGAAATCGAAAAATTAAATTTGTATACGCCAAAATTCGAGTTCGAAATCGAAGTCATCGTCAAGGCCGCATGGAGCGGTACTTTGGTGAAAAATATTCCCGTAAAAATCTCTTACAATGAAGCGGAAAGGGTTTCCCATTTTAGAAAAGGACCCGATTTTGCGCGTATTAGCGCATTGAACACCATTTTCGTCTTCATCACGCTTTTCTATATAAAACCCCGTGATTTTTTTCGGAAAATCAAAAGAAAAGGGGTCGCAAAATTCTTTTCCGAAGATGTTTTGGGAAGTAAAGATTCCCCTCGAAAAAAAGCTCTTTCCATTGCATTGGGTCTTTTTATAGGATTGAGTCCGTTTTGGGGTCTACACACGTTATTGGTACTCGGGCTGGCCTTTTTATTCCAGTTGAATAAACCGATAGCTTTCGCGTTTTCCAACATCAGCCTTCCGCCGTTTATTCCATTTGTGCTGTATTTGAGCATTCAGACGGGCGTTTGGATCACAGGGGAAGAAAATTTCTTTGCTTTGGATGGTATAATGGATAATCTTGTCGCCCTAAAGGGGCTGAAAACCTATCTTATAGGAAGTTTTGCGTTAGCAACAATAGTTTCGCTCATTTCAGGCCTTATAAGCTATTTTACACTGACCCAAATGGCCAAACGAAAAATCGCCGTGGAAAATGGATAGCTTCTTTTTTCGTGCCTACGGTGCCATTGCCAAAAAACGATGGTTGGCGCTTCTGTGCCTATTGGGCATCGTCGGCGTTCTTCTCGGGATAACAAGGCAGATTGAATTCGATGATGACATTTCGTCCTTAATTCCCGCCAACGAGGAAACCCAGCGGACATTGCAGGTCCTAAAATCCATTGCCTTTACGGATAAAATCGTTGTCAACATCCGAAAAGGAGAAGCCGGTAACGTGGATGACCTGACCCGTTACGCCACCGAACTTTTGGATAGCGTGGAATCAAAACAAGGCGAGTTCATCAAAAACATTCAAGGCAGGGTCGCTTCAGAAGATGTACCCAAGACCCTTGATCTGGTCTATAAAAATCTTCCACTCTTTTTGGAGGATTCCGATTATGAATCCATTCAAAATAAACTATCCCAAGACAGTATTGAAAGGATTACCGCCGAAAACTATCGGGCCTTGATTTCCCCTACGGGTATCATAGCCAAAAAAAGTATTGTCCGAGATCCCTTGGGCCTATCATTTATAGCCCTCGAAAAACTAAGGCAACTAGGTTTTGGGGAAGGCTTCAAACTCCAAAACGGATTTCTACTCAACGAACAGGAAGAAAATATCCTTCTTTTTATCACTCCGACATTCGGTTCAGGCGAAACGAATAAAAACCTGCCCTTTTCAGATGCGCTCTATGCCGTTCAGGATGCCTTGAACGATAAATACGGCAACAAAGTAAGCAGCGAATATTTTGGGGCGGCCTTGAGTGCCGTTTCCAATGCAAAACAGATTGAACGCGATATACAATTTACAGTGGGCATTGCGCTAATCTTACTCGTTGTTTTGCTCATACTGTTCTACCGTAAATTGGTCTTGCCGTTTATTCTGTTTGCCCCAACTCTTTTTGGCGGCTTGTTGGCGATTTCATTTTTGTGCTTGATCCGAGATACAATTTCGGCCCTTTCTCTAGGGATTGGTGCAGTATTGCTCGGCGTTACCTTGGATTACGGGTTGCACATACTGACCCACATCCGCAACGGAGAGGACACAAAAAGGCTGTTCAAGGATGTTGCGCCCTCGGTCTTGATTAGCAGCCTTACTACGGCCAGTGCTTTTCTTTGCCTGTTGTTTCTGGATTCCCAAGCCCTTCAAGATCTAGGCATATTCGCAGCCATCAGCGTGTTGGGCGCTTCCGTTTTTGCACTTCTTTTCATCCCACAGGTTTATAAAGGCAAAAAAGCACTGAACGCCCCAAAAACGATATTGGATCGATGGGCAGATTTAGAGTGGCATAAGAGTAAGTGGGCGATTGCAGCATTGTCCATCCTCTTTGTCATCAGTATTTTCAAGTACGGAAAAGTTGTTTTCGACCAAGATATTTCCAAGCTCAACTACGAGACCAAAGCGCTGCTCGATGCCCGGGACCGCCTTGAAAAATTGACGGATATCGGTTCGAAATCCCTTTACCTAGCCACCTACGGAAATAATCTTCAGGAAGTTTTACAGCGAAACGATAGCCTTTTCCTGGAATTGGAACAATTGGAAGAAACGGGTGAAATTGTGAGTTTCGGCTCCATAGGCACCTTGGTAAAGTCAAACCGTACCCAACAACAAAAAATCGAAGCTTGGCGGCTGTTTTGGGATATCCCGAAAATCGACTCCCTCAAAAACAATCTGATTGCCAGCGGATCTGAACTGGGTTTTAAACCCACGGCCTTTTCCCAATTCTATTCCCTCTTGGATGCCGATTTTAAACCTATGCCACTTTCGGAAATCGGGGCGATACAATCATTTTCTATGGATGATTATGTGGTGACAGACGAAAACGGCACAACAATAACATCATTGATCAAGGTCAATGATACCGACGCTGCCAATATCCGAAAACAATTTAAAGATGTACCCAATACACTGCTTATCGATCGGCAAAACGTCAACGAGACCTTTTTGGGTAACCTCAAAAACGATTTCAACAGGCTACTGAGCTATTCGCTAATCATAGTACTTTTGATTTTGTACCTATTTTACAGAAGTATTACAGTAACGTTGATTACCGGTATTCCAATTTTTGTGACCTGGTTTCTGACGGTCGGCATTATGGGTCTTCTACATATCGAGTTCAACATCTTCAATATCATCATCTGCAGTTTTATATTCGGTCTGGGTGTTGATTACAGTATTTTCATGACCAATGGCCTGCTGACCGAGTACCGTACGGGCGAGAAGACCCTTAGCAATCATAAAACATCTATACTACTCTCCGTAATTACCACAATTGCAGGTGTTGGGGTATTGGTCTTTGCCAAGCATCCGGTATTATATACTGTTTCCGTTGTCTCGCTTATCGGTATTGGATGTGCACTATTTGTCGCTTTCACATTGCAGCCCCTGTTGTTCCGGCTTTTTTTAGGAGATACACGTAAACGACCTATTCAACCCAAGGTACTGATCCGTTCACTCTTATCGTTCGCCTATTTTGATTTGGGAGGAGTGCTATTTTCCATCTACTCTTGGATGGTCTTGAAACTTAACCCGAAAGCTCGTTCAAGAAAACAATTGGGACTGCATAAAGCGGCATCGAAGTTCATGAAGTCAGTGTTGTATACCAATCCCTTTTTATCTAAAAAAGTTATAAATGACCATAACGAAACCTTTGAAAAGCCGGCGATGATGATTGCCAACCATACGTCATTTTTGGATATTTTGGCCATGGGTATGCTACATTCTAAATGTATCTATCTGGTTAAAGATCATGTTTACAACTCGAAAACTGTAGGGTACGCCGCTAGACTACATGGTGCCTACCCCGTTTCGGGCGGTATCGAAGATGGTGAGAATTTTCTAAAACAGAAATTGGAGCAAGGTTTTTCCATCATTGCGTTTCCGGAAGGCACCCGATCCGCCACAAACAAGATAGGCCGCTTCCATAAAGGTGCCTTCTACTTGGCAGAACAGCTCGGTCTCGATATTCTGCCCGTTATGATCCATGGCGGTTCGGAAGTTTCGCCCAAGGGCACCTTTATCATCCGCAATGGCAGTATAACCCTCGAAATATTGTCCAGAATCACCCCAGATGATTCGCGTTTCTCAACAGACTATTCCAAACGACCCAAAGAAATCGGCCAGTACTTCAGGTCAGAATTTAGGAGGTTGCGCGCCCAGATTGAGAATCCAACCTATTGGCACAAACTGATTTTAGAGAATTATCGCCATAAAGGCGATGCAATCTACAAAGCGGTCAAAACAGACCTTAAAGATAACGCAAAAACCTATAAAAAGATTCTGGAAAACGTTGGTGAAACAGATACTATTATCCATCTATCCCATGGTTTCGGACAATTGGATCTGCTGTTGGCCTTGGATTCTATTGACCGTAGAATCGTCACCTATATAGAGAATCACGAGGCTAGGACGATTTTAGAAAACAATTATTTGAAACACAATTATAGCAAGATTATTGTTGTGGATTCCGTGAGAGAGGCGTTAGAAAATTCAGCTAAAGTATTAATCATCGATTTAGAAGTTTTTGAGTCGAATATTATCGACAGAAATGCGTTTGATTTTATAGATATCATTATTTTGAAAAGAGGTCGGCAGACTCAAATACCTAAGGGTTTCGTCACTTCCCTCGAAAATGATAACTTTATCTTATTTAGGAGAGAAATTCATAAAGAATGAAATCCCAGTACGACATCGTAATCATAGGCAGCGGAATGGGCGGCCTGGTCGCAGCCAATATAATGGCGCGCGAGGGAAAAACTGTTTGCGTGCTGGAAAAAAACAACCAATTCGGAGGCAACCTACAGACTTTTGTGCGTGAAAAGACGATTTTTGATACGGGGGTTCATTATTTAGGTGGACTTTCGGAAGGGCAAAATCTCTACCGCTATTTCGATTATTTAGATATTCTAGACGGCCTACACTTTAAAAAGCTGGACGAGGATGGATTTGATATCATCACTTTTGATGACGATGACACAGAATATCCACATGCCCAAGGCTATGAAAATTTTGCATCCCGATTGAAACTAAAATTTCCGCAAGAAACCGATGCAATACAGACCTATTGCGAAAAGTTACAGGAAGTCTGTCAGAAATTCCCGCTTTACAACCTCGAAGCCGGTAAGCCCTACCACCAAGATTCCGACCTGTTCGCACTTGGTGCAAAATCTTATATCGATGCCTTGACGGATAACGAAAGGTTGCGGGCGGTACTGGCCGGGTCAAATCTTTTGTATGCGGGCGAACCTGGCAAAACCCCTTTTTATGTGCATGCGCTTTCGGTCAACTCGTTCATAGAAAGCTCGTACCGCTGTGCCGATGGGGGGAGCCAGATTACCAAACTGCTAATTCGAAGATTGAAGGAAAACGGTGGCGATGCGTTCAAACATCAAGAAGTCACCCGCATCAATGTCACCGATAAAAAAGTGATTTCCGTAACCACCAAAACGGGACAAGAAATCAAAGGCGGCCTTTTTATATCGAATATCGACCCGAAAAGCACCTTAAGGTTGACGGAAGGCGACCCATTCAGAAAATCATTCACCCGGCGAATAGATGAGATGGAAAGTACCATTTCTGCATTTAGTATCCACATTGTATTGAAACCGAAATCGTTTAAGTATTTGAACCATAATTACTACCATTCTAAAGATTTGAACGCCGTTTGGAACGGCCATACCTACACCCAAGAAAATTGGCCCTTGAGTTATATGGTTTCCATGGGGGTCCGCAAAAATCAGGACCAATGGGGCGACCAAATGACCGCCATAAGCTATATGCGTTTCGAAGAGGTCATCCCTTGGGCAAAAACCTTCAATACGGTCGCCGATAAGAACGACCGTGGGGAAACTTACGCTGAGTTCAAGGCGAAAAAAAAGGAACTGTTTTTGAATGAACTGGAAAAGAAGTTCCCGAACATCCGAGATTGTATTCAATCCATTCACACTTCGACGCCCCTGTCGTACCGCGACTATATCGGTTGCCATCGCGGAGGTATGTACGGCTACAGAAAAGATATCGAAAACCCATTAAAATCGTTCATTTCGCCCCAAACCAAAGTAGAAAATCTTTATTTTACGGGACAAAGCTTGAACATGCACGGTATTTTAGGAGTTACGATTAGCGGGGTGGTGACTTGCTCCGAAATTTTGGGTGCTGAGTATTTGTTGGAGAAAATCGTGGCAAGAGGTGAAAAAAGTGGGCGTTTACAGCAAGTGAAGGCATAGAGATGGTGCATGCGGTCAAAAAAGCGGAGTGGAAATCAAAAACTAAGAACATCCTACCTAAAAAAGTCTGCCTGTCGTTGGTTCAGGTTAAGCATTACATACATTTATGGGTTTATTCAATCAATCTGGGCTTCAAAAAATATTACAATTCACTTTATCGATAGTGACTGGATTGGGCTCGTGCGCTTGGCTTCAGAAAATATGTCTTTTTGGAGTATTGCTTTTGTTCCTGAGCTCATGCGGTATAAAAAAATCATTGCACGATGTACCGAAGGTAAGCCAATACGAATCTGAAATCCCGGAACGGATCCAACTGAACGACTCCACTTTTGTACTGGACGACAATTTTTTGACCAAAAACAGACAAGGCCAATGGGAGCTGTATGTGGATGGAAATCCTTATGAACTCGGGCTCAAGACAGGCAGTCTTACCCAAGAACTCTTTCAGCAACAAGAGCAAATATTTGTCGATAAAATCGATTCCCTGATACCTTCCAAAGGCAAACAAAAGCTGCTCCGAAAATTTCTCGCTTGGTTCAATCGCAAAATGTACCGCAATATCGACGCGCAGTACAAGGCCGAAATTTATGGCATGTCACAATACGCCTCCAAGGATTTCGACTATATCGCCAAACCCTATCAACGGGTCATGTACTTTCACGGGGCGCACGATATTGGGCATGCCCTGCAAGATTTGGCCTTGGTCGGTTGTTCGAGCTTTGCGGCCTGGGGCGACCATACCGAGGACGGCAAAATGATCATCGGTCGTAATTTCGATTTTTATGTGGGCGACGAATTCGCGAAAAATAAAATTATCGCATTCGTTGCACCCGATGAAGGGCATAAATTTATGTCCGTAACTTGGGGCGGCTTTATAGGCGTGCTATCGGGAATGAACGACCAGGGCCTTACGGTAACCATCAACGCCGGAAAATCTGATTTTCCGATAGTTGCCAAAACTCCCATTTCGTTGGTCACCCGCGAGATTTTGCAATACGCTTCTACCATTGACGAAGCCATAGCCATCGCCAAAAAAAGGGATGTATTTGTTTCGGAATCGATATTCGTTGGAAGTGCTAAGGACAAGCGGGCCGCTATAATCGAAGTCTCGCCGAATAATTTCGGGGTGTACGAGGTCGAGAACTCCGGTCAATTAATCTGTTCCAATCATTTTCAGAGCGCGGCCTACGCCAATGATAAAAAAAATCGAAAGCATATTTTTGAAAGCCATTCGCAATACCGCTACAAGCGGATGGAAGAATTGTTGGATGAGAAATCTAAAGTGACTCCCAAAATCGTCGTTGACATCCTTCGCGATAAAAAAGGCCTTGATGATAAGCGTATTGGCTATGGCAACGAAAAGGCGCTGAACCAATTGTTGGCGCATCATGGCATCGTTTTCCAACCAGAAGACCTAAAAGTATGGGTCTCCAGTAATCCGTATCAATTGGGGGAGTTCGTGGGGTATGACCTCAACGAAATTTTCAACGAATCGGATGGTGACGACGGGGCGAAATCAATGTCCCGACCAAAATTGAAAATTGCCGAAGACCCCTTTTTAAATACTTTGGCCTATCGACACTATCAGCGTTACCGAAAGCTCCGAAACCAAATTACCAAGGCGATTTCTTCGGATGGAAAAGTAGATAAAAAGACACTAGAAGAATTCATACTGCTAAATCCCGATTTTTGGGAAGCCTACTACTTGGTCGGCAAGTACAATTATGAAAAAGGATATGATCGGCTGGCCCTGAAGGCTTTTTTGGAGGCGGAGACCAAAGAAGTCACCACAGTCCCGGACCGGAAAAATATAGAACGCTACATTCGCAAATTAAAATAAAGGGTCGACCCATAATAACCCGGCATACCCTATAGAACGCTAATACCAAAAATTGGGCGGAAAGGCACCAAATTAAGTCCTAACCATCTGCGTCACTTACCGGCTAGACACGTCTGCGTTTACCAATTGAAATGTAAATTTTTTTACTATGATTCCAAAAATCGAAAAAGCATCCTTACCAGAAATTAAGACTTTCCAAGAAGAAAAACTGAGGGAGCTTTTCCTATATTTAAATACGAATTCGACTTACTATCGCCGATTGTTCCGGAAACACAAAATAAGTGCGGATGGCATCCGCACTTTAGAAGATTTGAGGCGCATTCCGACCACTTCAAAAGAAAATCTTCAGAAGTTCAACGATGATTTTTTGTGTGTGCCGAAAAAAAAAATAATCGATTATGTGACCACATCGGGAACGCTCGGTGAGCCTGTGACCATTGGTTTGACAGATGCCGACCTTGACCGGCTGGCGTATAACGAAGCGATTTCGTTCGCCTGTGCCGGCGTAACGGACGAAGACGTTTTACAATTAACCACGACCATCGACCGACGTTTTATGGCAGGGCTTGCCTATTTTTTAGGCGCGAGAAAATTGGGGGCTGGAATTATTCGCGTCGGGGCAGGCATCCCTGAATTGCAATGGGACACCATTAAAAAATTCAGTCCTTCCTATTTGATAGTGGTGCCATCCTTCCTACTGAAATTGATAGAGTACGCCGAACAACATGATATCGATGTGGACGCCTCAGGGATAAAAGGGGCTATTTGCGTCGGAGAATCGCTGCGCAACCAAGATTTCTCGCTCAACGTATTGGCCAATAAGATAAAATCCGCTTGGGACATTGAACTATACTCCACTTACGCCTCCACCGAAATGAGCACCGCTTTTACCGAGTGTTCGGAACAGCAGGGCGGACACCAACATCCGGAATTGATTATCACGGAAATTTTGGATGAAGATGAGAATCCTGTTCCCGACGGCACAGAAGGCGAACTGGTGATCACGACTTTAGGAGTAGAGGCTATGCCTCTCTTACGTTTTAAGACAGGCGACATGGTCGTTGCCCATAACTCGCCCTGCGGTTGCGGAAGAAACGGCTTCCGGCTAGGTCCCGTTGTGGGTCGTAAAAAACAGATGATTAAATATAAAGGCACGACGCTCTATCCGCCGGCCATGCACAATGCGCTCAATGATTTTGCGGAAGTGGACAGTTTTGTGATCGAAATCTATCATAATAGCATTGGTACAGATGAAATTCGAATTAAAATTGCTGCAAAAATACCTTCCGAAGAACTTTTGCAAGCGATAAAAGATCATTTCCGTTCAAAACTACGTGTAACTCCCAGTATCGAATTTGTTCCCAAAGAAGAAGTGCAAAAACTGCGGATGTCTAAGTTAGGGCGAAAACCGATTAGCGTTATCGATATGAGAAAATAAATAGCCTACCTGATTGTAAAAAGCTTGTTCAATCACTCAGTTATGTAAAGGGTGTATGACAAAGTAGCCATCTCAAAAATATATAACGCTCTTGCCCGAATTGCCTTTTGAAAATCAATATGGGGTCGTGGTTTAAAATCAAATAACCTCATCATCAAAAAGGCTATTCTAAAAGATATAGGCCGATTTTAATCTTCCAATACGGCATTTTCTCCTCAAAATGTTCAAAGTAAGGACGAAGACCTTCAGGTTCTTCCAATTCAGATTTCGCTTTTTGAACATTTTCAAGTTCCTGATCGGATATAAACTGCTTCAGGTCGACCGAATTGCCCGCTTCGGCCATCTTGATGAAATGACCGTATACCGTACTATCCGCAATTCCTCTTTGCTTAGCAATTTCAGCCACGGAAAAGCCTTCAGTAAATAAGTTCAGCGAAAGTTCTTGTGTAGGTAAATCTTTAGATTCAAGGGTTCTCTTGTGCCTATTGATTTCCTTTAGGAATGCGGTCGCATATTTTTCAAGTTTGGCTTGCCCTACCCCTGAAATATTTACAAAATCAGCCTCGTCGTAGGGCATTTTTGCTTCCATGTCCTTCAAACTCGCATCACTAAAGACCACATAGGCCGGTATATTGGCTTCCTTTGCGATCTCTTGTCTCAGCAAGCGCAGTTTCTCAAAGAGTCCGGAGGGTTTTGCCGTAGCAGTACGGTCTTTTTTAGGGGTTGTCTTTTCCTTGTCAAGAACAGCCAAACGAACCTCCTTTCCCTCAAACAGCACTTGTTTGGCAGAGGGGGTAAGGGAAATTCTAGAAGCTTCCCTAAAATTGATTTCCAGAATACCTTGATTCAGTAATTGAATGACATATTGCTGTAAATCGAGCCAAGCCATCTCCTTAACGGCTCCGTAAGTTTTTAAGTTCTGGTAGCCCTTATCAAATACCTGGGCATTCTTGGCACCTCGCAAAACATCGACCACCATGCCCATGGCTTCACTTTCGTTAAGCCGGGCTACGGCAGAGCAGATTTTTTGGGTCAACAGGGTCCCGTCGAAATACTGGGGCGGACGTTTACAGATATCACAGTTCCCGCAGCTTTCATATACTGGCTCGCCAAAATAATTGAGCAAGGCGATGCGACGACAGCTTAAAGCTTCCGCAAACTGCTGCATACGTTCGAGTTTGGCATATTCAACCTCGGCATTTTCGGTATTGGCAATAAAGCGTTGCAACAGAGTAACATCGGCATAACTATAAAATAGAAGTGCGTTAGCTGGTAGTCCGTCACGACCGCTACGTCCGATTTCTTGATAATAGCCTTCGATATTTTTCGGAAGGTTATAGTGGATTACAAAACGCACGTTACTCTTATCGATACCCATTCCGAACGCAATGGTAGCTACGATAATCGGTACTTTATCGGTAATAAATTCTTCTTGTACGGAAGAGCGCTCATCCGATGAGAGTCCGGCGTGATAGGCTTTAGCACTATACCCGGAATCACATAAGCGTTCAGCTATCTTTTCGGTATTCTTACGGCTAAGGCAGTAAATAATACCGCTTTCATCGGGGCGTTGTGCTAAAAAATCCACAATCTGATTAAGTCGATTTTGGGCAGGGCGTACTTCCAAAAAAAGATTCGGCCTATCGAAGGATGCCAAATGACGGTCAGCGTTAGGAATACGTAATTGCGCTATAATATCATCTTGGGTGGTCTTATCGGCCGTAGCGGTAAGAGCCATGATGGGAACGTTGGGGAACCGTTCTTTCAATGACCCTAATTGGGTATAGGCAGGACGAAAATCGTGCCCCCAAGAGGAAATACAATGGGCCTCGTCGATAGCGAACAGGCTGATATCAATATCATGAAAAACCGTATCGAATTGATGTAGGCTTTCAGGGGCGACGTAAAACAGTTTTAGTTCACCTTGCTTTAAGGATTGCCAGGTCTCTTGTTTGACATCCTCAGGTTGGGAACTGTTATAGTAGGCCGCTGCTATGCCATTGGCATGTAAGGCATCGACTTGATCTTTCATCAAGGCAATCAATGGGGATATTACCACCGCGGTGCCTTTTTGCACCAGTGCCGGCAATTGAAAACAAAGCGACTTTCCACCGCCCGTGGGCATTATGGCCACCACGTCTTTTTGGGAAAGAATATCTTCCATCACCTCCAACTGGTTCGGGCGGAAGGCATCGTAGCCAAAATGGGTTTTTAGTAAGGGAAGGAGTTCTTGTTCTACTGTAGAGGCCATGGTCGTAAAAATAAGGATTGTTTTAAAAATTTTAGTCCAAAGGAGTGTTATGATTTGCGGCTTTTCTATCTACAGGCTCATGATTATCATCCCTTATGACAGTTTGGTTTTGTAACCAAACGCTGGTACGCCAGGTAGGTTTGCGTCAGTGGGCTTATTGGGATTGCCTTATTTCGGAAGTTGAAAACAGCTTCTTTGGGCACTACCTAAAATGGAGGTCACGGCATGCGACCTCCATCTATTTCTTAGCTCTACTAATGTATTGGCCGAGCTATTTCCCTAACATCAACAACTCATTACATCTGATTTCCGTAGTATATTTTTTCTCGCCTTCGGTAGTCTCATAGCTGCGATGGATTAATTTGCCTTCTACGGCTACTTGTTTTCCTTTGGTGAGGTAGCTCTCTACAATATCTGCAATTTTGCCCCAGGCGACAATATTGTGCCATTGGGTGTCCTCTACTTTTTCACCTTTGGCATTTTTGTAGTAATCGCTCGTTGCAAGCGAAAATTTTGCGAGCTTGCTCCCGCTTTCCAAGGTTACGATTTCTGGGTCCTGTCCCAAGTTACCGATCAACTGTACTCTGTTCTTAATTGCGTTCATAATAAAATGTTTTAAAGGTTAAACAGTTAATGCAATCAAACGTCTTTCGTTCGACAGGGCAAACATAGAACGCAATTCAAATTGTATTCGGTTGAGAAATAATTACTTTCGTTTGTAAACGTTTGCAAATGCTTTTTACTTTGAAAATCAATTATTTAAAAATTGTGCTGTTTTTGGGATGAATGAAAATCTAAAACGTTTGTAAAAGATTATTTATCCCTATCTTAGTTGTGTACCTTCTAATAGCCTCAACAATCATGAAAAACCCGCTCCTCCATTTATCTCTGGCACTAATCATAGGCACCTCGTTTCTATCCGCACAAACTACAAATGATGTTGTAGCAGCCATACAAAAAGAAGCTACCGAAAACTCACAATTGGAAGAGCTTGCCTATGAACTTATGGACCTGAACGGGCCGCGTTTGGTAGGTACACCTCAAATGGAAGCTGCACACAATTGGGCCGTTGCAACCTACAAAAAATGGGGTATCGAGGCTAAAAACGAAGAATGGGGCAAGTGGCGCGGCTGGGAAAGGGGCATTACCCATGTCGATATGCTAGAGCCACGACTCGTTACTTTACACGGAATGCAGTTGGCATGGAGCCCAAGTACGGACAAGAAGGGGGTAACCGCAAATCTGATCGCATTGCCTTCAGTTGCGGACTCTCTAGCGTTTGTCAAATGGCTTCCTTCGGTAAAAGGAAAGTTCGTAATGGTTTCGATGCTGCAGCCCACCGGAAGACCCGATGAAAATTGGGAAGAATATGCCACGGAGCAATCCTTTGAGAAAATGAAAAAGCAGCGTGAGGAAAAAGAGGATGCTTGGAAACAGAATTTTGAAAACATGGGGTATACCTCTAGAGATATCAACGAGGCTTTAGAAAAAGCAGGGGCCGTAGGCATAATTCAATCCCGCTGGTCGGAAGGGTTCGGGGCGAACAAAATATTTAGTGCCAATACTAAAAAGATTCCCGCGGTTGACCTTTCCCTTGAAGATTACGGTATGCTGTATCGTATGGTCGAACATGGCGACAATCCCACTATAAAAGTGGTGGCCGAATCGAAGGAATTGGGTGAAGTACCGACGTTTAACACCATAGCCACGATTCCGGGCAAAGAGCTTCCCGATGAGTATGTCATCCTCTCCGCCCATTTTGATTCTTGGGACGGGGCAACCGGAGCGACCGACAATGGCACCGGTACGATTACCATGCTCGAAGCGGCGCGCATCCTTAAAAAAGTATATCCAAATCCGAAACGTACGATTATCGTCGGACATTGGGGCAGTGAGGAGCAAGGACTTAACGGATCTCGGGCGTACGTTGAAGACCATCCTGAAATTGTAAAGAACCTACAAGCGCTTTTTAATCAAGACAACGGCACTGGAAGGGTTGTCAGTATTTCGGGCCAAGGTTTTTTGAACGCATACGACTATATCGGTCGTTGGATTCAAGCCGTTCCAGAAGATATTACACAACATATTGAAACCTCTTTTCCAGGTTCTCCCGCGCGTGGCGGTTCTGATTATGCCGCTTTTGTTGCCGCAGGGGCACCGGCATTTTCGCTGAGTTCCTTAAGTTGGGATTATTGGAACTATACCTGGCATACGAATTTGGACACCTACGACAAGATTGTCTTTGACGACGTTCGCAACAATGCCATCCTGACGGCAATTTTAGCTTATAAAGCCAGTGAAGACCCCGAAAAGACATCTCGGACGAAAGCCGTTTTGGGCGCGGATTCAGAAACAGGCGAGACGCGAATTTGGCCCGAAATGAGGTCACCCGAACGTGCAGGCATGATTGAAGAATAAAACCTATTTGTTCACAGCTGTTGACTACAAAGTCATTTACAACGAAAGTCATTGACACTTAACGTTAAGTTTCAGCGGCTTACCAATGAAAAACCCAATTAGATACGGATAATTCCTATCTTGTGGCACGCTAATAATACCCATCCATGAAACCTTTTGTTGTACTTCTCTTTATTAGCTGGGTAGGATGCCATGCCCAAAACACCGTCTCCTTTCCGGAAAACACTACTTCGCCACAAACTAAACTGTCAGAAATCTCATGGATGGAAGGCCATTGGAAAGGCGAGGCATTCGGGGGCATAACGGAGGAGATATGGAGTCCACCCTTGGGAGGTTCCATGATGTTTTCCTTTAAACTTGTGGTTGATGGTCAAATCGAGTTCTACGAATTCGGCCATATCAGGCAGCTCGATAAAACCTTGATTTTCGAACTTAAACATTTCCACGGCGATGTAAAGGGATGGGAGGGAAAAGACGAGGTACAAAGTTTCAAATTGGTAAAAACCGTCGGAAATCGGATGTATTTTGATGGATTCACCTTCGAAAAAATCAGCGATAATGAAATTAATATCTATGCTCAAATCGAACACGAGGATGGAACAGCAGAAGAAGTAAAATTCAATTATATACGTCAAAAAAATAAATTTTGAAAACAGACTTAAGAGATTTGAAACGGTTTGATCCAAGCCTGAACAACTTGTGCGAATGAAACAATCGCAAGTAGCAACCATAACTCCCGCCACGACCGGAGCCAACATAGTATTTTTTAAGTCGACCATGCGCTATAGAACTTTTTGGCAGTTTTTAGTCCTTTTAATTTCCTCACTAATAATAGTGCCGAACGCCTTTGGTCAATTACCTACGGAAATCAGCACTATCAAGGGCGTCTATGGCAGTCCGGACGCTCTGTGGGAAGAAGGGTATTCCCTGAACGATTTGGGGGTCAATGCCATTTTCGTGCACAGCGGATCCTTGACGCCCGATATGGTCAGAAGGGCCCAATCGGAAGGCGCAATGGTTTTTGCCGAATTTGCAACCCTGAACGGTAAAAATTACGTCGATAAACATCCGGAAGCTTGGCCAATCAATGAAAAAGGAGAAAAAGTCCGGTCTGCATCGTGGTTTATGGGGGTTTGCCCTACCAATCCGGGTTTTCGAAGATACCGTATGGACCAATTGCGGCGGTTATTGCGAGATTTTGAACTTGATGGGGTATGGATGGATTATGTGCATTGGCACGCCCAGTTCGAGGACCCCGAACCCATACTGCCGGAAACCTGCTTTTCCGACAGTTGCATAACGACTTTTTCTAAAGATTCAGGAATACCTATTCCGAGTGGAACCACCTCCGAAAAAGCGGCCTGGATACTTAAAAAGCATGAACAGCAGTGGCGGGACTGGAGGTGCGAGGTGATTTATTCCTGGACTAGGGAGATACGGGAAACCACAAAGAAAATGAGACCGGATGCCCTTGTGGGACTTTATCACTGCCCTTGGACCGACAGCGAATTCAATAACGCCCGAAGGCGAATTTTGGGGTTGGATTTTACACGCTTGAAAGAAACCGTCGACGTATTCTCGCCCATGGTATATCACGGAAGAATGGAAAGAAAGCCCGCCTGGGTCGAAGAAAATATAGCATGGCTTGGTAAGAAGCTTGCTATTAAAAAGAACCATTATCCTAAAATTTGGCCGATAGTACAGGCCCATAACGATCCGGAAGTTGTTTCGGCCAGGGAATTTGAAATTGTCTTGAGAGGAGGGCTTTCCGGAAAATCGACAGGTGTAATGATGTTTACAACCAATGCCGTAGCCGATGATACGGAAAAGACGAGCGTCATGAAAGATGTGTATCGTTCGTTGGATAGCATACCATCATCAGATTAAAATGCCTATCCCGCGTATTTCTTCCCTTTAGGATGGTAGAAGACAATTAAACCACCATATTTACGTTGATAGAAGACGAGGATGGTGGCTTGGAGGAGGCAATTTTCAACTTTTAGACGTTACCAGAAACCCCAGTTTTGAAAAAAAAATGCGAGGAATGCGGTACCGAGATTAGGGGCCGGGTAGACAAAAAGTTCTGCTCCGACCACTGCCGCAATGCCTTTCACAACAAGGTCAACAAAGACAGTAAAAATCTCATACGGAACATCAACAACCGCCTGCGCAAAAATTACCGTATTTTGGACAGCTTTCCCTTACGCGACGGCAAAACACGAACGACCCGCACCCGTCTCATGGACAAAGGTTTCGATTTCGAATTTATTACCAACCTTTACACGACCAAAAAAGGAACTATTTACTACTTTGTCTACGATTTAGGATATTTACCTTTGGATAATGATTATTATATGATCGTGAAGCGAGAGTAGCGCATACCAAACCCTTGAACCCTAAATAAGAGAACTATTTAAAAAAACTGCATCACGTTCTGAAAGCAGTTTTTATACCAAAGTATGATTTCCTCCCGCCAATTAGAAAGACGTTAGCGACCACTTCTTTTACCAATTCTGACCGCTCAATCTTAAGGCCGCCACCACAATATCCTTTCGGCTGATCTGACCTACAATGAGTCCGTCTTGCATTACCGGAAGCCTTCTTCGATTGTGCTTATCGAAAACGTTCGCGGCGTCGAATATACTCATGTCGTGCGGAATGGTCTCGACCTCTTTTGTCATAAACTTCTCCACGCTCTTATCTAATATCGGCTGATTAAAATACCGACTTTCCGAAATAGTTTTCATACAATCGGCCTCGGAAATGATGCCGACCAAAAATCCGCTATCGTCCAAAACCGGACCACCGGATATGTTGTGTTTGGTAAACAGTTCCATCACTTCTAAAATGGACTGCTCAGGCGTAAAGGTCACCAGTTTTCGGGTCATATAATCGGTTACCAATATCGGAGCCTTATATTCCTTCTTCGTCGTTGTCTTGGCCCTAGGCCCCATAAAACTTTTGATTCCCATATTGATTTGGTTTTTGCGTTAATCACTAAAGATAGGTAATTTTTTAATATGTTTTATAAGAATTTAACCTCCTTACTGTAAATTTGGTATTTTCATTCTACTGCAAAAAGCAGAACGCCTTTCGCGAAAAGTTCAATGCCGGCTGTTTTGTTCGCTTTGATATTTGATAACGAGAACAGAAAGTACGCGCTGTTATCGAAATTTTATACTTTCGCCAACGCACATGATAAAATTCGGTTCCATACTATCCCTGCTCCTTGTTCTACTGGCCATCTACTGGGGCTTTCGATCATCCATGCCCGTTTACAAGAGCGACGCAACGATTTCCGATACCTTGTTTTCAACCGACAGGGCCCTGAAACACGTAAAAGCGATATCCCAAAAGCCGCATGCGGTGGGTTTACCGGCCCATGAGGAAGTTCGGGAATATATCGTTGCCGAACTGCAGAAAATGGGATTGGAAACTTCGATCCAAGAGGGCTATACCGCCGGTGATCGGGCCAACCTGAGCAAGGTGAAAAACATCCTCTCCCGAATCGACGGCACCGATGACGGCAAGGCCCTGCTTTTGTTATCGCATTACGATAGTAGTCCGCATTCTTCCTTGGGCGCGAGCGATGCCGGCAGCGGGGTCGCAACCCTCTTGGAAAGCGTGCGCGCGTTTCTTGCAACAGACCAAAAACCGGAAAACGATATCATCATCCTTATTTCCGATGCGGAGGAATTGGGACTCAATGGCGCACAACTTTTTGTAGATGAACATCCTTGGGCTACAGCCGTCGGCCTAGTACTGAATTTCGAGGCCCGGGGTAGCGGCGGACCCAGTTATGCGCTTATGGAGACGAACCGGGGGAACCAAAACCTGCTACGGGAATTTATAGAGGCGAACCCCGAATATCCAATGGCGAACTCCCTGTACTACAGCATTTACAAAATGCTCCCCAACGATACCGACCTGACCGTTTTTCGTGAGGACCGGGATATAGATGGTTTCAACTTTGCTTTTATCGACGACCATTTCGATTACCACACGGCGCAGGATTCATATGAAAGACTGGACAAAAACACCTTGGCCCATCAGGGCAGTTACCTGATGCCCTTGCTTCATCATTTTAGCGATGCTGATTTGAACCACCTAAAAAGCCTGAACGACTTCGTATATTTCAATATTCCAGTTTTCGGGATGGTTTCCTACCCTTTCGAATGGATATGGCCGATGTTCGCATTAGCCGTCATTCTATTTATAGTCCTTATTATACATGGATTTCGGCGGCAAGTTTTGCAGATCGGTGCTATTTTGACCGGGTTTCTTCCGCTGCTGATTACTTTGGCCCTCAATGGCGTTGTCGGGTTTTACGCATGGCCGTTCCTAAAATGGATCTATCCGCCTTACCAGGATATGCTGCATGGTTTTACCTATAACGGGCACACCTATATCGCCGCCATGGTGCTTTTTTCGGTCGCAGTCTGCTTTGGCACCTATTACAAATTCCGGAAAATCGCGGTTGCCGATTTATTGGTAGCTCCCCTGACCTTGTGGTTGTTTTTATGCGCCGTATTAGCCGTTTATCTGCAAGGGGCCAGTTTTTTTATTGTGCCTGTATTCGCGCTATTGGCCGCATGGTACGTCATCTTGAACCAAAAAGAGCCCAGCCTATTTTTGATGGTATTCTTGGCCCTTCCGGCGATTTGGCTGTTCAGTCCTTTGGTCGAGGGCTTTGCGGTCGGGCTAGGCCTGAAGATGCTGGTGGCCTCTACCCTGTTGACGACCCTGACCTTCTTTCTATTGTTGTCCGTTTTCGGGTTTTATAGGAACAAGAAATCTCTTGCCTATATCGGTATTATTCTTTTCTTCGGATGTCTTATTTCCGCCCATTTAGCTTCTGGTTTTGATGAGGATAATGCCAAGCCGAGCAGTCTGGTCTACATGCTCGATGTGGATAAAAATTCCGCTCAATGGGGGACCTACGACCAAGTATTGATTGACTGGAATGCCCCTTTTTTAGAAGAGGATAAAAAGGTTCCCGAAAAACAAAGCCAACCTTCCCTAAGCAGTAAGTACAGTTCGGGCTTCAGTTACGTGGCCGATGCGCCGGTAAAGAAAATCGAAGGCCCATCCCTAGAAAAAATACGGGATACAATCATCGGGGAAGATCGATTGCTCGAAATCCGCATCGTTCCGCAACGACAGGTCCACCGGCTCGAAATATTTACGAACGATGTGCCCATTACCGCGGCCACGGTGAACGACATACCGCTTCCATACTATTTCTTGGCCCATAAAAAAAACAATAGATTGGCCACCCATTTCATCAGTGGGAACGAGGCCACGGAGCTGCGGTTGACCATCCCCAGAAATGAAAAATTAGAGCTTAGCTTTTATGAAGCATCTTACGACCTTTTACAGCATCCGCTTTTTGGGGTTCCAGACCGGCCGAGGAATAGTATTCCCATGCCGTTCGTGCTGAACGACGCTATCATAACGGTGAGGACGTTGCGATTTGACGGTGGGAAAGAGTAGGATGTGGTGCTCGGTGCTCGGTTAAATCATGATTTGATTAGAAAACAAAATTATATCCTAAAAAATAAAAACAGTTCAAAATATGACGAATACAGTAGCTATTATGGGCTGCGGATGGCTGGGATTTCCCTTGGCCGAGGTTTTGATACGGGATGGATTCCAAATTCGTGGAAGTACAACATCCGAAGAAAAATTAGAAAGGCTAAAAAAAGCAGGTATCCATCCTTTTTTGATCTCGCTTTCGGAGGAGGGCATCGAGGGTGATATTCAAGGTTTTCTATCTAATGTGGATGCCGTTGTCATCAATGTTCCGCCAAAGCTGAGGGGCCATCATACAGAAAACTACATCAAAAAGATGCAACTGCTGCACGGGGCGATAAGCGTATCCAAGGTAAAAAAGCTCATTTTCATAAGCAGCACCTCGGTGTATGGCGATATCGACGGCGAGGTGACCGAAAAAACAATACCTAAACCAGTTACGGAATCGGGAAAACAGCTTTTAGTTTCCGAGGATATCTTCCGTAATGACGCTGCCCTAAAGGCAACAGTCATCCGTTTTGGGGGATTGATCGGTCCGGACCGCCACCCCGTAAACATGCTTTCAGGAAGAAAAAATCTGTCCAACGGAAACGCCCCAATTAACCTTATCCATTTAAACGATTGTATCAAGATTATCTCGGAAATTTTAAAAAAAGACTGGTGGGGCGAGACGCTCAACGGGGTCTATCCGTACCATCCGACGAAACAGAAATACTATACTTCAAAAGCCCTCGGAAAAGGATTACAAGTTCCTGATTATGATGTGAATAGTCCCAAAAAAGGTAAAGTCGTGTCTTCTTACATTCTTACATCTGTTAAGAATTTCAAGTTTACTACAACGTTGTAGTAGAGGTTCACCACACATAATTGCCGTTTCACAACAAAGTCGGCCGATTGTTATTAACGAAGCTTGCACTTGATCGATTAAAACCTAAATTTGGTATATAATTTTAAAACTCTTTGCCATGGAAAATTCAAGTTTACGGACGCGGGTTTTGATGGAAATCGAAAACTTGATCATCCGAAGTTGTCCCAAGCAAAAAGTTCCCCTAAAATTTGAAAACCTGCACGTAGCGATCTTAAAAAATCATTACAATGCGGCAGATGTCGTTTTCGACTATCACCGAGGAAGGGTAGAATTGGAAATCGTAATGGACGATAGTGACTACGACCCCAAAAAGGTCAATCTCTCTGTACCGACCTTACACGCCAATCTATGGTTCCGAAACCTGCGTGATTTTTTAAAGACCTGCATCGACAACGATTCGAAGAGTGTGGCTTTTTACGCCGGCCTTTTGCACTCGTACCAATGTAACGAAATAACCCTCGTTGCCTAACAAGTAACAACCAAAACCAACCTATAAAGAGGATGCCTTAGGGCGTCCTTTTTTTATGGATTCATGTCAACCTAATATCATCTTACACTCTTTGAACTCTTTAAGAGGTTAACAGCGATAATTATATTAATTTTGCACACCGAAAAAAGAATTGAACATCCTATTAAAACCGAACGTATGAAAAAATTTACAACCCTATTACTTATTAGCATGAGCCTTACAGCGACCGCCCAGACCAGTAGCGATCTGCAAAAGCATTTTGAGGCCTTTTATCAAGAGATGCGGCTACAGGGCGATGTAGATGGTGTAGTGAATGCTTTGACCCATTTGAACGTGTTGTCGCCATCGAAGGAACGTAGAGATACCCTTGCCTACGTCTATGCTAATAATAATCAACATTTGCAAGCCCTGAACACCATCGGTATCGAGAAAGAAGCCACCGATTCGGATATGGCGGTTCAAGTCAAGGCCATATCCCTTAAAGCGTTGAACCAACCCAAACGGGCCCTAGAGCAGTTTGAAGAACTTTTTAATAGACAGCCCAATGCTTATTTGGCCTACGAATTGGCCGACCTGAAAATACAGACCGGTGACAACTCCGGTGCGGTCGCCAATATCGAATATGGCATCACCAATGCTAAAGACGATATGAAATATGCGTTTTACGAACGACAACAGCCTTATGAAGTACCTTTAAAAGCTGCGTTCTTGCACTTGAAGGCCCTAACCCAATACAATAAAGACAAAGATAATGTCGAAGCCGCCGTTGCTTTGATCGATGAGGCCCTTGCTATCGACCCTAATTTTAACTTGGCCAGTTTGAGCAAGCAGGCGTTGGAGGCTCGAAAGAATCCTCCTCCCGCTACGCCAGCGCCCGATTCCGTAAAGACGAAGGTCGAGCAGCCCATCGCTCCGGAGAAAAAGGGGAAGAAAGAGAAAAAGAAGAAGGACGAAAATTGAGCAAATAAGCTGTTCCATTTTGTAATATAGGGGGGATATCGTCTGAGGCTATTTCCCCCTATCTATTCGGGGCTGTGCAAAATCGATACTATATCATAAAAACCGCTCGGTATATACTTAATTCTACTCCCCTAAAAAATAGCGTTTATTACCTTGGCAGTCGTTTCCGCAATTTCCCATGACCTTTCACTCCTCCAATATCAGATCCGTATCTAAGGTATTGTTTACGACAACATTGAACTGATTGCGAAAGGAATTGTAGGCATTTATCATTTCAATTACGGATTCTTGAGGGCCGGTGCGGTAGAAAATAGCACCCTTAACCTTAAGAATATAAGTCTTGAAGATTTTTTGACGACTTTTTACCTGCGGTATGTCGAAAGCTTTAGGATATTTGGAAGTTTCCAATGCGGTCTGTTTTTCAATGAGGTCTTCAATGGTAAGTTTTAAATCATCTCGGTTCGCTACATTGTAGAGGGCATCAAAAGTAGTTTCAAAAGCATTGAACTCGACCCAATCTTTCAAGATTTCTTGCGCTTTCGCGTTGACATCCGATTTCTTAGGCCAATTTTCGGTAGATAGTTCATACGTCGAACCATCATTGGAAACCAGTTGCGCTTTCTTTTCCTGACAGGATAAAAAACCTATACAAATTAGTAGTAAGAGGATGAATCTTATCATAAATCAAAGATATGAATTTTTAGAAACGGTATCTTTGCACCCCTGAACTTATATTGGGTTCAGTGTTCAATTCAAGAGATTTCATGCAAAAATTTATTTTAATACTGGGCGCCTGCGGACAGATAGGTACCGAACTGACCTACGCCCTGCGCGATAAATACGGCAACGGAAACGTCATCGCCAGTGACATTCGCGAAGGCAATGAAAATCTGATGAATTCAGGACCGTTCGAGATTCTTGATGCCACCGATTACGATGCTCTGGAAGAAGTGGTCGCCTACTATGACATTCACGAGGTATATCTCATGGCCGCCATGTTGAGCGCAACGGCGGAGAAATTTCCCATGCGAGCCTGGAACCTCAACATGAACTCCCTTTTCAATGTGCTAAATTTGGGAAAGGAGAAGAAAATCGAGAAAATATTCTGGCCTTCGAGTATCGCCGTTTTCGGACTTAACACTCCGAAGGCCGAAACGCCCCAAAGCACCATTATGGAGCCTAGCACGGTATACGGTATTAGCAAACAATCGGGCGAGCGCTGGTGCGATTACTACTATCATAAATTTGGGGTCGATGTACGCAGCGTACGCTATCCGGGACTTATAAGCTGGAAGACCATGCCCGGTGGCGGCACAACGGATTATGCCGTTGAAATTTATCACAGAGCTTTGGCTGAATCCAAATACACCTGTTTTCTCACTGCCGATACCTCGCTACCCATGATGTTTATGGACGATGCCATTCGCGCAACTCTCCAGATTATGGATACCGATGGCGAAAAAGTAAAAATTCGCTCCTCGTACAATCTAGCAGCCATGAGTTTTACTCCCTCGGAAATAGCAGAGAGCATCAAAACGCAAATTCCTGATTTCGCCATATCTTACGACCCTGATTTTCGGCAGGCGATTGCCAATTCATGGCCGAGTAGTATCGATGACTCGCGTGCTCAGTCGGATTGGGGATGGAAGGCAGAATTTGATCTTGAAAAGACTACGAATGAGATGTTGGGAAACTTAAAACGTAAAGAATAATCAACCCGTTTTGAGTTCATGTATATTGGTAT
The DNA here is from genome assembly GCA_963832345.1 of uncultured Flavobacteriaceae bacterium. Classification (GTDB taxonomy): domain Bacteria; phylum Bacteroidota; class Bacteroidia; order Flavobacteriales; family Flavobacteriaceae; genus Pricia. The sequence goes on from CAWHTW010000002.1 coordinate 469,142, forward strand.
TACCCAGAAGTTTCGGCGTACTTTTGTAATACATCTTCCTCTGAAAACTTTCCGAAAAGACAATGTTCGGCTGAATTTATCAAATATCGCCCATTTAAGGCTTCGCGACCAAGCAGCATCCTGTAATTCATGGTGTCTCTACTGGCAAGGGTCAGCCTGATACTAAAAGTGTCTTCCCCAAGTGTCAGGGCCGTTCGTATCATGAGTCGTTCTTCTGAGGTGCCCATACTACTCTTGACCCTTTTCGTCCGCACTAATTTGGCCTCGCATTTGATCAATATGCTCGAATCATCTTGAATAGGGTCTACTTCGAACCGCACCCAATCAACACCTTTTTTATCAAAGACTTCGATATTGGAAGCATGAATCGAGGAAGTTTTAGCGCCGGAATCGACACGCGCTTTAATGGCGGGTATGCCTAGTTTATTAAATACACACCACTCGTCACTGCCAATTATCTTTAATTTCTCCAATACTATTTTCTTCGAAGTTCATAAATGTCCTTCCTTCGGTCCTTGAGATTCCGAACGGCACCGAACTGATTAAGTTCACGTAGCAAATCGATATCTACGTCGGCGATTAAAATCATCTCGGCGTTCGGTGTGGCTTCGGCTTTAACGCCGTTGGTGGGGAACGAAAAATCACAGGGTGTAAAAACCATGGACTGCGCAAATTGGATATCCATATTCTGCACCTTGGGTAGATTCCCCACGCTACCGGCCACGGCTACGTAGCATTCGTTCTCGATGGCCCGGGCCTGCGCGCAATGGCGAACCCGTGAAAATCCGTTTTGAGTGTCGGTCAAGAAAGGTACGAAAAGGATATCCATTCCATCATCGGCCAGGATACGGCTGAGTTCGGGAAACTCTACATCATAACAGATCAGTACCCCTATCTTTCCGCAATCCGTATCAAAGGTTTTCAGACCTTTACCACCCTGCATGCCCCAAATTTTGGCTTCATCGGGCGTAACATGTAGTTTTTCGTAGCGTTCCACCGACCCGTCCCTTTTACAGATATGTCCAACGTTATAGAGCCGATCTCCCTTCATTTCCGGCATGCTTCCCGTAATGATGTTAATGTTGTAGGAAACCGAAAACTCGGAAAATTTTTGAACGATAGCTTCGGTATGTTTTGCAAGCTCCCGTATAGCTTCAGCCTCGGGCATATGGTTGTTCTCGGCCATCAACGGCGCATTGAAAAACTCGGGGAACAGTGCGAAATCGGATCGATACCCGGAAACGGAATCGATAAAGAATTCTGCTTGCTCCAAAAGTTCATCCAAATTCTTGTACGATCGCATTTGCCACTGAATCAGTCCCAAACGCACTACCTTTTTCTTGGCGGCTACTTTTATAGATGGCTTTTGATAGTAGATATTATCCCACTCCATCAAAACTGCGAAATCGTTCGAGGCCTCATCGCCATCGAGATAGTTCTTTAAAATTTTGGCTGGATGAAAGTCGTTATTGATCTGAAAACTGAGCACGGGATCATGAATTTCTTTGCGCCGTACTTTTTCAATGTACTTTTTGGGTGTCAGGGTATCGGCGTATTCGTGGTAATTCGGAATTCTACCACCGAATGCGATGCTCTTAAGGTTTAGCTTCTCGCATAGTTCCTTTCTATAATCGTACAGCCTTCTGCCCAACCGCAAGCCGCGGAATTCGGGCTTGATAAACACATCAATACCGTAAAGTACATCTCCTTCTTCGGTATGTGTGCTGAAGGTTTCCTGCCCTGTAATCTCCTGATAGGTATGATTGTCTTCAAATCGGTCGTAGTCAACGATAATGGAGAGGGAACAGCCCGCTAATTGACCGTTTACCTTGATAACCACTTGTCCTTCGGGAAACAACTTGATTAGCGATTTGATTTGCTTTTCCTCCCAATAATTATCAGGTATGTTTTTATAGACCTCTTTCATAGCCATTTTTAGTTCCTGATAATCATTCAGGTCTAAAAATTTCAATTCTACATTTTCTATATCCTTTGCAATCATTCTGTGGGTTTGGGATTAATGGTTTAGTGTTTAGGGTTAATCATAGCAGTCGCAAACAGAGTTAAGTGCTTGGTGGAAAAGGAAAAGAATACATACAATCATGATGCATCGTGCACCGAATGTCTAAACTATCTACAAACGTTTTCACTAAACTCATATACCCCTAAACTCCTAAACTTTCCTTAGTCCTCATCATCATCATCAACATCTTCCATCGCTTCCGGGTCAGGAGGCATTACGGCATCTGGGTCGTCGTCTTCGAAATCTTCGTAATCATCTTCGTCGTAATTTTCCATGGTGTATTCGAGCTTGGCGCTAATCTTTACCAAGTATTTTGTATCGTCGGTAAGAACCTCAACGGCCTCGATGCGTTCTCCTTGCGCGTTTTTAAAAGTGATAATATTTCTATCATCGTAACCATCGGGATATCTTTCTACCAGAAGTTTAAGCACTTCTGGAGTCAGTTTTTTGAAGTCTACGATTACGCGTTTTAAATTTGTATCGTTTTGTTTACTCATAAGTCTAAAAGATAGGCAAAAATTAAGGGCGCGACAATAGTAGCGTCGCTTTCTATTATAAATTTCGGGGTGTCGACGTCCAGTTTTCCCCAAGTAATCTTTTCGTTCGGCACTGCACCGGAATAAGATCCGTAACTAGTCGTCGAATCGCTGATTTGGCAGAAATAATTCCAAAATGGCGTATCGGTACGCTCAAGATCTTGATAGAGCATAGGTACCACACAAATCGGGAAATCTCCGGCAATGCCTCCACCAATCTGAAAAAATCCTATACCATTGCTTGAATTATTGGTGTACCAATCGGCCAAAAAAGTCATATATTCAATTCCGGATTTCATGGTGCTAGCCTTTAGCTCTCCCTTGACCACGTATGAGGCAAAAATATTGCCCATGGTACTATCTTCCCATCCCGGGCAAATAATCGGCAAGTTCCTTTCGGCGGCGGCGTACATCCAAGAATCCTTAAGGTCGATTTCGTAATGTTCTTCAAGAACGCCCGAAAGCAATAATTTATACATGTACTCATGCGGCAAATAGCGTTCTCCTTTGGCCTCGGCATCCTTCCAAATCTTGACAATATGCTTTTGTATCCTTCGGAAAGCTTCCTCTTCGGGGATACAGGTATCGGTAACGCGGTTCAATCCTTTTTCTAACAAGTCCCACTCATCTTGAGGGGTCAAGTCGCGATAATTGGGGACTCTTTTATAATAGGAATGGGCCACAAGGTTCATAATATCCTCTTCCAGATTGGCCCCAGTGCATGAAATAATATGTACTTTGTCTTGCCGGATGATTTCTGCAAAAATTTTGCCCAATTCGGCAGTTGACATGGCTCCCGCCAAAGAAACCAGCATTTTTCCGCCTTTTTCAAGCTGCGCTTCATAGCCCTTTGCGGCATCGACCAGTGCAGCGGCATTAAAGTGCAAGTAGTACTTTTCAATAAATTTTGATATTTCTCCTTTAGTCTTCGTCATCATCAAATTTTGAATGGCTATTGCCCGATCGGGAATCGACATCATACGTGTTGTCATATTCCTCTTCAGTTGCCTCGTCCATAAATTTATAGCTTAACATTTTGTAATACAATTTTGCCGCCAAGAAATCGGAGGATTTGTCATTAGGATTCGGACAAAGTTCGACAATATCAAAACCGACTACATTTTTCTCTTCAAAAATCTGTTTTAAGAACTCTAAGGTCTCATACCAGAACAGACCACCTGGCTCAGGGGTTCCCGTCGACGGTAGTATGGAAGGGTCCAACGCGTCTAGGTCAAAGGTAATAAACACATTGTCTGTCATTGCCTCAATGGCCTTATCCATCCAAAATTCATCGTTGACCATGTCATGGGCAAAGAAGGTCTTTTCTTCATCCATAAAAGTTTTCTCGATGGCATCCATAGATCGTACACCCACCTGTACGAGGTTAGTGGTTTGACTGGCCTCGTGTACGGCGCATGCATGACTGAATTTCGTGCCCTCGTACGACTTTCTTAAATCGGCATGAGCGTCAATGTGCAGCACGGTCAGATTATCAAAACATTCATTAAATGCGCGAATGGTTCCGATGGAAATTGAATGTTCCCCACCAAAAAGGGTGACGAACTTGTTGCGCTTGATATGTTCCTTGACCGTTTTATGGACCGCGTTGACCATAGTTTCCGGAGATGTATTTTCAGTGATGGCGTCGGCCAAGTGAATACCCTGTTGGTATACCTCGGTATCGGTCTCGATATCATAAGTTTCCATATTTTCGGAAGCTTCCAAAAATGCCTGTGGCCCTTTATCGGCTCCTTTGACCCATGTGCTGGTACCGTCGTAAGGCACGGGTATCAAGACTACCTTTGCCGTTTCCAATTGTGCGAATTCGTCGGGTATGCCGGCGTAATTCTTTGATGTGCTCATTATTATACAGTTAAAATTTATCCTTATTATTTAGTAAACGTATTCGCATAAATTACCTCTGGCCGAATCTGAATACATTGAAATTCCAATAAATATATTCCAAATTCTAAGAAATAATACTTCCGTTTTATGGAACCATTCGGTCCAACAGGTAGAATCGTAATTGATCACTAACAATAGCTGAATGAAAATTTATTTTTTGAATACTTCATCCCCGGCGCGATTTAGAGCAATCTACAATACCTCTACCTTATCTTTTTTCTCCTTTACTCTTTTACTTTTTTCCTCTTTATCCCCTTTAACACCATATCCTAAAATCCCTAAAAGATCTTCGGCTTTCTGTTCCGGACTGAAAAGTTCATAGGTGAGGTTGCCCTTTTTATCGGTGTCAATTAAAATGTGCTTGGGTTGCGGAATCAGGCAATGCTGCAATCCGCCGAAACCACCAATAGTCTCTTGATAGGCACCCGTATTGAAAAATCCGATATACAATGGTTTGTCGCGTTTATATTTCGGCAGGTAAATGGCGTTCATATTCTGCTCGCTGTTGTAATAATCATCGCTGTCACAGGTGAGTCCGCCTAGCAGCACCCGCTCGTACTCATCGTTCCACCGGTTGATGGGCAACATGATAAAACGTTTATTGATAGCCCAAGTGTCTGGCAAGGTAGTGATGAACGACGAGTCGATCATGTTCCATTTCTCACGGTCGTTCTGCTGTTTTTGATAGAGGATTTCGTAAATCGCGCCACCACTTTCCCCGACCGTAAAGCTTCCGAATTCGGTGAAGATATGGGGTACCGGCACCTCGGCTTCTCCACATGTAATATTTATCTGGTTGATGATTTCGTCAATCATATATTGGTAATCGTATTCAAAGTGCAGGGAATTTTTAATGGGAAATCCACCGCCAATGTTCAGACTATCCAAAGTTGGACACATCTTTTTCAAGCGCACATATACTTTTAGGCATTTTACAAGTTCGTTCCAATAATAGGCGTTGTCACGAATACCCGTATTGATGAAGAAATGTAACATTTTCAGCTCCACCTTATCATTGTCCTTGATCTGGTTTTCGAAAAACGGTACAATATTTTTATAACCGATACCCAAGCGCGACGTATAGAACTCGAATTTGGGCTCTTCTTCGGATGCGATACGAATACCTACTTGAAAATCACCGTCAATAGCCTCCGTTAAAAGTTCTATCTCCTCGTAATTGTCGATAATTGGGATGCAGTTTTTATGCCCCCCGTTCAACAATCTGGCGATATTTTCGATATACTGATCCCGTTTAAAACCGTTACAGATGACGTAGGTATCATCTTTTATATATCCCTCCTTTTTGAGATTCTCAACGATATTGATATCAAAGGCCGACGAAGTTTCAATATGTATGTCATTCTTCAATGCCTCGTGCAAAACATGCTGAAAATGGGAGCTTTTGGTACAATAACAGTATTGATACTTGCCCTTATAGCCATGTTTTTCCATAGCTCGGGCAAACCAGTTCTTGGCGCGGCCAATGTTCTCGGAAATCTTCGGCAGATAGGTAAATTTTAAGGGACTACCATACTTTTCCACGAGTTCGTTCAACGGGATGTCGTGAAAACGTAGGTATTCGCCATCGAGGGTGAATTCTTCTTGTGGAAAATAATAGGTCTGATCGATGAGATCAAGATATTTGGTGTTCATGTGCTTTTAGATCTAGTGGGATTCTTTATGGAAAGAAAATATAAAGATGGTTTTTAAAATTGCATATTACGATTACTAAAAAAAGTGCTTCAATCCGTACGGGATACCATTAATTCGGCCAATAGTTACTGTAATATGTCGGTTCAAAAGATTTGGCGTAACAAATGAAAACAAAAAATCGCAAAAAACAAGGGCTTGAGCAAAATTTAGGACGAAACGGAAGATTTGAATTTTAAACCGTATTCTATTTCTTTTTATATTTATGGTTAAAATCATAACCCGTGGAGCTTAGTAAACACATCACCACTTTGATTATCGGTCTTTTATTTGGATGTACCCTTATAATGAACGCCCAGATTCAACCCGGTGTCTATATTTCGGATACTGAAAACCTACGGCACGAACTGAAAATCAACGATGACTATATGGTCTATACCGAATATCGGCAATCCCCACCAAAATTCATTAGAACGCTTGGCGGATTTTCGCGCGTCGAAGAAGCTGCCGGAAAACGCTTGACGGTCTCGTTGGAATTCAATTCGAACTATGAAAAGGATTCATTGCGCATGTTGAGCGTTCCTATGGAAATTGACGGTAAAAACTTAGTGCTAGATTGGAATACAAAATTGACTTTTACACCCTTAGCCATACCCAAAGAAGTGCAAGATTTGCGCGGAGAATGGCTTTTTGCCACTCGCGGGCCCGATGAAGGTCAAGAAAGACGAGGCGAGGAGAACCCCAGAAAAACTTTGAAATTTCTAATGGATGGCCGTTTTCAATGGATGGCCTACAATACCGACACCTTCGAGTTCTTCGGCACGGGTGGCGGTTCGTTTTCTTCGGAAGACGGGGCTTACGTTGAAAATATCGAATTTTTTTCAAGGGATGATGCCCGCGTCGGCGCGACCCTGCAATTCAACTATAAAGTTAAAGATGGTGATTGGCACCATACCGGCAAGAACAGTAAAGGGGAGCCCATGTATGAGATTTGGGCGCTGAGGGAGTAAATAGTTGCATTAGCAGGTGGCAGTTTTTATAATGTAGTAGCGTTTCAAAAACCAAGCTACTTAAATCAGAAGGTCGTCCAATAAATTCATTTTGAGAGAGCTGCAGCCAAAATAATCTCACCGAATATCAGCTAAGGTATTTTCAGCTTCGCCCACAGCGCTCTTACCATCCTCTTTATCCGCCTCCATGTCCATAATCAAATTCGCAATCAGGGCCGTCCATCCGGTTTGGTGCGAGGCACCGAGGCCTTTGCCGGTATCCCCGTCAAAAAACTCATAGAAGAGATGCTCGTCCTTGAAATTTTCATCCGTTGAGAACACCTTTTTTGAATCATCGGAATGATAGTGGAACTTACCTGTTTTATCCTTTTCAAAAAGGCTTATCAGTCGTTTCGTCAAAGCATTGGCAATCTCGCGAAGATTGAGTTTGACGCCAGACCCCGTAGGGAATTCATAGACATACTCCGGTCCATAGAATGTATAATATTTGCGCAGGGATTGAATAATCATATAGTTCAATGGCATCCAAATAGGTCCGCGCCAGTTCGAATTGCCCCCGAACATATTCGAGCGGCTCTCGCCAGGTTCATATTGAATCTGGTGATGGCCATGATGGCGGAATACAAAGGGATGTTTTTCATGATATTTGGACAGGGAGCGAATGCCGTAGTCCGATAAAAACTCGTCCTCATCCAAAAGTCTTTTGAGCAGATGTTCCAATCTGAAACCGCGCATGATGGAAAAAAGATACTTGCCATCAACATTGGTTTCCTCTATGTTCGAAATCAAGGAGGCCAAATCAGGTCTGGTACGTATTATTTCCGCTGCCCTGATCTTGAAATTTTTTAGTTCGGCAAAAAGGTCTTTAGGAATAACTTCGACCGCGAACATGGGGATAATGCCCACCAATGATCTTACCTTCAGCCGATCGGTCATACCACTCGACATTTCGACCACATCATAGTAAAAGTTATCGGTATCGTCCCAAAGTGATATATCGTCTTTTCCGATGTGGTGCATTGCCCAGGCAATATTCAAAAAGTGCCTGAAAAATTTAGCTGTGGCCTCTTCGTAATTTTTATTGGTTTTCGCCAGTTCCAGCGACATTCGCAGCATATTTAGCGTAAACATGGCCATCCAACTGGTAGCATCTGCCTGTTGCATACGGGTAATGCCTTCGGGCAAATGATTTCGGTCGAATACACCAATATTGTCCAGCCCTAGGAATCCTCCATCAAAAAGATCCGTTCCATGTTTATCCTTCTGGTTCACCCACCAGGTAAAGTTGATCATTAGTTTATGGAAGGCTTTTTCCAAAAAATGGGTATCGCCATTCCCGGTTCGGTTCTTATCCTTCTCATAAACATTCCAAACGGCCCACGAATGTACGGGCGGATTGACGTCACTAAAATTCCATTCGTATGCGGGAATCTGTCCGTTCGGATGCATATAGCTTTCCCTGAGCACCAACAACAGCTGCTCTTTGGCGAAATACGGGTCAATCTCTACGAAAGATGCCATGTGGAAGGCTAAATCCCAAGCAGCATACCAAGGGTATTCCCATTTGTCGGGCATGGAAATCACATGTCGGTTCGTGAGGTGCTGCCAATTAGTATTTCGGGCATCCGACCGATATGGTGTTGCTTCTCCCGGACCTCCAAAAAGCCATTTAAAAACATCGTAATAATAGAATTGTTTCGTCCACAACAGTCCTGAAAAGGCCTTTCTAGCTATTTCTTGATGTGCTTTGGGCAGATCGTTTTGAATGACGTTACCGTAAAAATCCTCGCACTCCCGTATGCGTTGTTCGAATATGGCATCAAAATTGGCAAAAGGATTCTCCAGCTTTTTTTTGCTCAGGCGTACCCGTATCGTTTTTTCCTCACCAGCTTTCAGTTCAAGGGTGTGCCAAATGGCCACCTTCGACCCCTTCTTTTCTGGGTTTACCGTTTTAAGTCCGTTTACGACATGATCGTTAATACCGTCTTTTACGTAGTCGCTTTTGTTAGACACACCATAAATACGTTCGTTATTGGTCTCGTTTTCACAAAAAAGTTGTTTCCCGTCTTCGTGGTAGAAGTAATATCTGCCATTACGAACACTACGGGACTGCACACAATCTTCACCAATCGCTTTCATGCCGGGCCTAGTGAAGCGTTTGTTATGTTTCCAGTAATTTCGGAACCACAACTGGGGCAGTACATGCAGGTTTGCCTTTCCCGACCCGCGGTTTATCACGGTAACCTTCATCAAGATATCGCCTACATCGGCCTTCGCGTACTCTATAATACAATCAAAATAGGCGTTGTTCTTAAACGCTTTCGTATCGAGCAGCTCATACTCCGGCTGGTCTCGGCTTCGATTATTCTTACTGACCAATTCGGCGTACGGAAATTTTTTGTGTGGATATTTATATAGATACTTGCAGTAGGAATGAGTCGGCGTAGAAACCTGATGGAAGTAAAGCTCCTTGACATCTTCCCCATGATTCCCTTGGCCATTGGTAAGGCCGAACAAGCGCTCTTTTAGAATTCTGTCCTTCCCGTTCCAAAAGGCCGGGGCCAGGCAAAGTATCTCACGCGAGTCGCAAAATCCGCCTATACCCTCTTCGCCCCATCGATAGGCGTTGCTCCGTGCTTTTTCATGGTCGACAAAACTCCAGGCATGCCCGTGCACGCTGTAATCTTCGCGAACGGTGCCCCATTGTCTTTCGGCCAGATAAGGCCCCCATCTTTTCCAGTTTTTATACGTATCGGGAACGGCCAGTCTGTCGGCCTCGGCATTTTTGTTGGTCATAGAATGGTCGGTACGGTTTTTGTAAAGTGCATTTAAATATAAAGTTAATTCGGCAAGATGCTTAGACTTACGACAAGATTTGCAGTATCGTCAGTATAAAAGACACTATTTGAATATTTTATAAAAAAGTGCCGTTACAACTATCAGATATATGATGGGAGGCATTTACAGCCCCAGCGGCACTGAAGCTTCGAAAGAGACTGAATCTACAGTTGTGTAGCCTCGGCAAGAATCGAACTTTAAGCATTGAAAGGCCCATTTTTACTAGGTTTCCTTTAAATAGAGGATTCGATGTTGACGATTTGTGAACTTTTTTGATGAATTTTCTTCCGTCATAACTAATGTATGCAAATAGATTTAAATGGACGAAATTAAAATAATTAGAATGATGTAGCACTTTGATATTGATTGCGTAATCGGTCACTCACTATTTGTTGTATTTTAGATTCTTGGCCATATAATCTTGCCAAGTGACCAGGACATATTTTTCCCTTCCGTTCTCCGTTTTCTTTAAAAATCCATATTCGTAGACGAACAGGTACACCTCCCCTTTTTGGTTTTTCCAGTAGTGGGTGAAAAAGTTAGGGTCGAATCCCAATTCCGATAACACGTTTCTCCTGATCGTTACCTTCCCCCCTTTGTTATATTCCTTTAAGATCTTACGGTTCAGTTTCAGCTGATTGTCCACTTTATTATAGAAACGTTCCGGTCGTTCCTTTTCCTTTTGGTACTGGTAGGCACTCTTGCAGTGCAGGTTGCAATATTTTTTGTCCGTCCTACCGGTAAGTGGCTTTTTACAGTACAGACATTCATGCTGTAATCTCATTTCTATAAACTTAAGTGAATCCCTATGCGAACATTATTCGCTTAAGGTACGATTAAATCATTTTCTTTAATGAACTTGTAAAAAAAATATCATGTTCAAAGGAAGGAGCATTACACTGAGACATTTATTTATCGATGACCGGAAACATATAGGACTCCAGTTCAAATCGGATAAGGTTATCCAAGCGCTCGTGGAGAAATTACCTGGCGTAAGCTGGAACGAGGAATATGGGATGTACTATATCCCGAACAACAAATCCAATCTTGGAATCCTTTTCAGTACATTTCGCGGAGAGGTCTGGATAAACGGAAACTATTTTTTCGAAAACAATGCTCGGCCTCAATCCGGAAAAACCCAATAACATTTCGTGGTACAGGAACAGGGACCTTAAGGAAGGATTCAAAAGATGTCCGGAAGAATACCTGGACAAATTGGAACTTAGGAAATACGCTGAAAACACCGTGAAGACATATGTGCACCATTTTGAAACGTTTATCAACCATTATCCTAATTTAAGGCCCGATGCCATTACCGAAAACGAGATCAGGCACTATCTGCAAAAGCTTTCAAGGGAAGGGCGTTCAACTTCCTATCTGAACCAGGCGGTGAACAGTATCAAGTTCTACTTCGAGGTAGTTATGGGAATGCCCAACAGGTTCTATGAGATGGAGCGGCCTATCCAACGAAAACAATTGCCGAAAGTGCTCTCGAAAAGTGAAATTCTAGGTCTGATAGAGAACACCAATAATCTAAAACATCGTTGTATCGTTTCCCTTCTATATTCTGCCGGACTTCGCAGAAGTGAGCTGCTGAACCTAAAATTGGAAGATATCGATAGCAAGAGGATGCTTATCACCATAAAGGCCGCCAAGGGCAATAAGGACAGGATGACGGTACTAAGTCCTACCCTCTTGGATAACCTACGCAACTATTTCAAGGAATATAGGCCAAAGCATTATCTTTTTGAAGGACCGGGACAGAAGGCCTATACACGCGTCCAGTGTGCTGAAACTTATCTCCATGGCCGCTAAAAAAGCGGGTATTTATAAAAAAGTTACCCCCCACATGCTAAGACATAGCTTTGCTACCCACCTACTGGAAGATGGCACCGATATAAGACATATACAGTTGTTATTAGGCCATAGCTCGACCAAAACAACGGAAATTTACACCCATGTGGCGGAAACCTCCTTCAATGGCATAAAAGATCTCTTATCTTAGTTCCACATATAAAAGATATATAGATCATATGATCTATATCCTTACGTTGTGTGTCATTTGAGAAAAAATGAGAAACCATTTAATAATCTTACTTCTAGTTTTAACTTCTTGCAATTCTGACAAGATTGACAAAGCGGAATTTAATGACTTTTCGGACATTGAAATTCGATTTAGGACTGGAGATGAAAGAAATGAATTTTACTCAATGGATATTTTTAAAAGCGGAGAAAAAATAAAAGCAATTAAAAAAAGCCCGTTTTATTATTATGGTTCTGGAACTGACTCAACTTGGACAACAGAAATTGGAAATTCTGACTTGAAATTAATAACAGAGTTTATTGAAAAATCAAAAACAATAAAAGATACTTGTTCATTCAATTCATCATCCATTGACTATTACAAAATCAAAACAAATGGAAAAGAAATTAAAATCGTTGGGAATTGTGAATGGAACGGAATTGACTACGATAGTTTGGAAAATAAAATATTCGAACACAAGTTTATTGAATTAGAAAAAAAACGAGTAATCCTAGCTGATTCTTTGGTGAGGAGTTTTAATGGAATTTGGGATGTTTCTGGTTGGGAAAATGGAGTTTTAAAGAATCGCAATTTGGTTCTAACAAGAACGACTGAAAACAAACCAAAAATTGACGGAATCTATCGCTGGACTTTTGACAAAGAAAACAACTCGGATTTAAAAAAGAATTTGGATATCGACGAGGGTAGTACACTTATTGAAATAAGAGGCTCGATGTATAAAGTTTTGGACATTAAAATGGACAGAATTGAATTAAAATATTTATGGTAAAAAAACGCCACACAACAATGGTAACCGTTGCACAAGCCCCTGATCGGCCACAGAACGGATCAATATGGGCCCTTTTACGGGGCTTTTTCTTGTCGGTCTAGAAGTTGTAGGCCAATTTTGGATGCTTTATGTAGGCGCCAAATAGCAATTGAAAGGTTCTTTTCACCAATGTCGCCAAAACAAGTACCCCCGCCCCGCTTTTCACCAGTTTTTGGTCGAATTTCAGGTACTTCTTCAGGTTGTAGGCAATGGCCAGAGGGTGCATCACCTTGTTCGCCTGTGCCAGCCCAATCGTGTTGATCTTGCGCAGGCCCATGAACTGGGTCAGGGTGCCAAAAACTGGTTCTACCGTGCTCTGGCGCTTGCCCTTGATGTACCTGCCCTGTGGACTCTCCACCCTTGCGATGTTCCGTTCTATTCCTCCCTGTAATAAGTGACGCTGAAATGTTTCTCGTTCACCTTGCCCAGACATGAAGGCCGTAACGTACAGCCCTTGCAGATTTTGCTCGATGCACGGTACGCTTTCTTTTTGGTCTTGGTGCGGCTGTCCAGGAACACTTTCCTGAAAGGTATCACCTTGCCCCGTAGGCATAGGTAATGGTCATGTTCCTTCACGTAGACCATGTCCGAAGGACCGCCCTTGTAGGTGCCATGTGGGGGAATGAAACTTTCAGTCCCCTTTCCTCCAGCATCGCGTAGTCTCTCCCCGCTACTGTAACCGGTGTCGGCCACGCAGTTCTCCCATACAAGGCCCTGCTTCCACAACCGTTTCCTGAGCCTGTCGACGATATCGGGCAACTGTTGGTTGTCCTTCCCATCGGCATGGTACGCCCTGATATCGGTTATCACGTGGTGCGCCGTATCCACGCTCAGTTGGGAGAGGTAGTTCAGCTTCCGGGCCTTGCCGGGTTTTACGCTGATACGTGCATCGGGGTCCGTAGGGCTGTAGTGCGTCTTGTTGCTGGTGTACTTGCTCCCCTTGTTCCCCGCACCGGGGCGCTGGTCCTGGTCCTTCGCCCACCTCCTATTACGGCTTTCGATGGCATCGAGTTCCTTCTTGTTGGCGCTCACGCTCCGTTGTCCCCTGTCGGACCTGTCGCCCTTGGACTTCCTGTGCGGCTCCTCTTTGTCCATTGCGCTAATGGCCCTGACCTTGCGCGGGAATTGTTCGTCCAGGTCCTCTTCCGGTACTTTCAGTTCCAAGGTATCCATACTGGCATTGGCCTTCACGGGGGCCGAATCGATGGCCTGGGTATGGCCGCTCACCATACCCTTTTCCACGCACATGACCAGCACTTTTGTGAAGACTTCCTCGAACACCGCTTCCGGGAACAGTTGCCGCGTACGGCTTATGGTACTGTGCCACGGCAGCTCCTCGTCGATATCGTAACCTATGAAGAAAAGGATGTCCAGGCGTAGCGAACAATGGTCGATGAGCTTGCGGTCGCTGCTGATGTTCTCCAGATAGCCCACCAGACAGAGTTTGAAGAACACCACGGGGTCGATGCTCTTCTGGCCGCTTTCCCCGTAATAGCCCTTGGTAAGGGGATAGAGGAAATCCAGGTAATACCTCTTTGACGCACGGTAAAAATTCGTCTCGGGTATACGGTAAGCCCAGTTGAAAATGGGCGAACAGTTTTTCTTGATAATCTTTCTTGCCTTGCATACCTGAAGTTACGATCCATTCCCCGATCGGCAATGATGACGGCCCGTTTTTTTCCCTAACTTGTGCAACAGGCACAATGGCTATAAGTAATTGCTTGTTCTCGCCTACTTCTGAAAATCCTCGCGGATTTTCAGTTTGGTGTGTACTTGCTAAATTAATCGCTAAACCACACAACTACTCATAGCCCAAACCGTTGTGCGTCATTTGAGAAAAACGTTATCCCAAGAAAAAAAACAGAATATAAAGTGCCACCACCAACAGAATTGACAATATCGATTGAGGAATTTAAACAAGCCTAGAGGAAAGAATTAAGCTTGGAGAAGAAATTCTAAATAGAAAAATAAAAACCCAACAAGAATTTGACGAAAATCGAGAGGAATACAACCTATGGAACGATTTTAACTAGAAATATTTAAAACAATCGTTTAATAATGAATTTAACGAGTACTGACAGATATGACAAATGTGCTATGTTCATAGGTTTTGCAAAAAGAGCACAAACGCCAAATAGCAAACTAATTAATTTTAAAGAGTCTGTAAAAGCAAAAGTTACTAATATTCAAAAAATTATTAGCAAAGGCTGACTTGCTAGAATGCGCATGTCATTCGCCAGCTAAAAAAACTCAAAGTGAAATGGAGCCGCAAGAATTAGTTGATAATTATTTATTGTTCACGGACACGATGAAAGGGTAAAATTAGATACAGCAAGGACTATTGATAAATTAGGACTTAATCCAATCATTTTATCTGAACAACCAAACCAAGGTCAGACCATAATTGAAAAATTTGAACTTCACTCTGATGTTGGATTTGCAGTTATTCTTTTAACAGCTGACGATTTAGGAAAAGTAAAAACAGATGATGAAGATAAATATCGAGCAAGACAAAATGTAATTATTGAAATGGGTTATTTTATTGGTAAACTTGGTCGTAGTAAAGTATTTCCATTGTACGAAGAAGGTGTTGAATTACCAAGTGATTTCACGGAGTACTATACGTTCCAATAGATGATGCAGGAAGTTGGAAATTTAGATTAGCCAAAGAATTAAACGCTGCCGGCTACGATGTTAATGTAAAAAATATTTTATAAAATGAGAAAATATACATTTGAGGATTTCGAAATCGGAGTAAGTGTTTACCAGCAAGTGAAACACCAGGAATTAAAATGATTGTAGTTGGAAAAGACAGTGAAACATTTGAATTAAAATGCAGATGGGTTGACAAAGATGGAAATAGATTAGAAGACACTTTTTTGTTTGCGGAATTGGTTAAATCTGACGACCACGATTATGATAACAGACCAAGGATTAGTGTAATATAAAAACGATCGCACAACAATGGTAACCGTTGCACAAGCCCCTGATCGGCCACAGAACGGATCAATATGGGCCCTTTTACAGGGGCTTTTTTCTTTGTCGGTCTAGAAGTTGTAGGCCAATTTTGGATGCTTTATGTAGGCGCCAAATAGCAATTGAAAGGTTCTTTTCACCAATGTCGCCAAAACAAGTACCCCCGCCCCGCTTTTCACCATTTTTTGGTCGATTTTCGGTCTTTCTTCAGGTTGTAGGCAATGGCCGAGAGGTGCATCACCTTGTTCGCCTGTGCCAGCCCAATCGTGTTGATCTTGCGCCCATGAACTGGGTCAGGGTGCCAAAAACTGGTTCTACCGTGCTCTGGCGCTTGCCCTTGATGTACCTGCCCTGTGGACTCTCCACCCTTGCGATGTTCCGTTCGTATTACCCTTCCCTGTAATAAGTGACGCTGAACTGTTTCTCGTTCACCTTGCCCAGACATGAAGGCCGTAACGTACAGCCCTTGCAGATTTTGCTCGATGCACGGTACGCTTTCTTTTTGGTCTTGGTGCGGCTGTCCAGGAACACTTTCCTGAAAGGTATCACCTGCCCCGTAGGCATAGGTAATGGTCATGTTCCTTCACGTAGACCATCTCCGAAGGATCACCCTTGTAGGTGCCATGTGGGGGAATGAAACCTTTCAGTCCCCTTTCCTCCAGCATCGCGTAATTCTCCCCGCTACTGTAACCGGTGTCGGCCACGCAGTTCTCCCATACAAGGCCCTGCTTCCACAACCGTTTCCTGAGCCTGTCGACGATATCGGGCAACTGTTGGTTGTCCTTCCCATCGGCATGGTACGCCCTGATATCGGTTATCACGTGGTGCGCCGTATCCACGCTCAGTTGGGAGAGGTAGTTCAGCTTCCGGGCCTTGCCGGGTTTTACGCTGATACGTGCATCGGGGTCCGTAGGGCTGTAGTGCGTCTTGTTGCTGGTGTACTTGCTCCCCTTGTTCCCCGCACCGGGGCGCTGGTCCTGGTCCTTCGCCCACCTCCTATTACGGCTTTCGATGGCATCGAGTTCCTTCTTGTTGGCGCTCACGCTCCGTTGTCCCCTGTCGGACCTGTCGCCCTTGGACTTCCTGTGCGGCTCCTCTTTGTCCATTGCGCTAATGGCCCTGACCTTGCGCAGATGTTCGTCCAGGTCCTCTTCCGGTACTTTCAGTTCCAAGGTATCCATACTGGCATTGGCCTTCACGGGGGCCGAATCGATGGCCTGGGTATGGCCGCTCACCATACCCTTTTCCACGCACATGACCAGCACTTTTGTGAAGGTTTCCTCGAACACCACTTCCGGGAACAGTTGCCGCGTACGGCTTATGGTACTGTGCCACGGCAGCTCCTCGTCGATATCGTAACCTATGAAGAAAAGGATGTCCAGGCGTAGCGAACAATGGTCGATGAGCTTGCGGTCGCTGCTGATGTTCTCCAGATAGCCCACCAGACAGAGTTTGAAGAACACCACGGGGTCGATGCTCTTCTGGCCGCTTTCCCCGTAATAGCCCTTGGTAAGGGGATAGAGGAAATCCAGGTCCAACACCTCCTTTAACCGCCGGTAAAAATTCGTCTCGGGTATACGGTAGCTCAGTTGAAAATGGGCGAACAGTTTTTCTTGATAATCTTTCTTGCCTTGCATACCTGAAGTTAGGATCCATTCCCCGATCGGCAATGATCACGGCCCGTTTTTTTCCCTAGCTTGTTCAGTAGGCACAATGGCTATAAGTAATTGCTTGTTCTCGCCTACTTTGGAAATTCCTGCGGAATTTCCAACTTGGTGTGTGCTTAAAGTTAAGCGCTAACCCACGCAACTACTCATAGGTACTGTGTCAAAAAACAAGTTTTTTCTTTAATAATTTAGGAAACAATTCGAGCGATCAAATTGTTATCCCGCGCAGCAAGGGCTTCATGCTTTTGCTGCTTTTTTGTTTCAAATCCCGCATCATACACTTCTTCATTTTTCCATAGGGTGTACATCAATATCAACAACTTTCTTTGAACCGCTATCAAGGCTACCAATGGTTTTGCCTTGTTGGGTTTTAGTCTGTTATAGAACTGTTTCAATGTCGGGTTACAGCGGACACAGGTCATCGAGGGCATATGTAGAACGGCCCTGATATGGCTGTTTCCCTTTTTACTGATCCTTGTTTTTCCCTTAAAGTTACCGGATTCACGCAATACGACATCATAACCGGCATAGCTTGCCAGTTGTTTTGCGTTCATTATCGATTCAAATCCTAAGGTTTCCCCTATAACCGTAGCGGCCGATATAAAAGAGACTCCAGGGATACTCATCATAAAACCGATCTTCCTTTTCAACTCCTTGTTCCCTGAAACGAGTTCCCGCATCTCCTCTTCTATGACCAATATCTGGGCGGTAAGGAGTTTCAATCTGTTCCTATGCCTTTTTAAGGCTTTGGTATTGCCGTAGGCACTGGAGGCGATCGCACCTTGACGATTGGTTTCCGTAATCCTATCCTTCAACAAGGAAACGCGTTCCCTGCTTAGGCCTTTTAGTTCCTGCAGCTCCCCACTTGGTGGTCGCCAAAGACGAACGGTACGTTCCAGGCCGAGCATACTTAACATCTTGCTATCAAGGGCATCCGTCTTCGAACGTTGGTCCAGGCTCTGCGCATATCGCCTTACACGGCCGGATTGCATTACACAAACGGCATAACCTTTGTCGTGAAGGTAATGGGCGATGCCCTGGTGATAGACCCCCGTAGCTTCCATAACGACCACTAGTTCGACGGTGGCATCAACGGATTTTCCCAACCATTTCGAAAGCTCCCTGTAACCTGAAATATCATTGGATACATCTGAACGCGTGGTGAACTCCTTGACCAGTTTATCCGTTAGGGAACCCAGGGACAATGACAGGCTCAGTTTGGAGACATCGATACCCAAACTCTGCTTTAAACGCTTTTCCATAACATCGTTTTTTTTTAGCTAAAACCTTCTTTATCGTCCTTGCTCGCATTTGATTCGATCTCTGTAACCAGGATCTAGGTACTGTCCGGATTCCAAGAAGATTATAGAAGGGCGGGATTTCTATGAAACGATATCACCGTGGGCGTATCTAGCCGAGACCTCTCTGTCCCTTCTATTCCAGCTTATAGTTAATTGTCCAAGCTAATGTTTTAAACATTAGCCTGGGAAGAGTACAGGAACTATGAAGCGATATCTTTCCCAAGTATCTAGCCAAACCTCGAAATTACTCTTCTATACCGACTCTTTTATTGTTCTATAATATCTTATCTTCAAACTTAGAACCAAACATACGAGCTAAACCGTTGTGTATAATTTATAAAAACACTCGTTCAGATAAAAGAATTGAAAGAAATATGGATAAAATGAATTGGTTTAATGAGCCTTCTTCTTGGAGTGTTAAAAATGGCAATCTACAAATGAAAGTAACACCTGAATCTGATTATTGGCGAAAAACCCACTATGGATTCACAGTAGACGATGGTCCATTTTATTACGCTAAAAGAGGCGGAGAATTTGAAGTTTCAATGAAAATCTCAGGAGCTTATAAAACTCGATTTGACCAAATGGGATTAATGTTGAGAATAGACGAGGAGCATTGGATTAAAACGGGAATAGAATACGTTGATGGAATTTTTAATTTCAGTACGGTGGTTACCGACGTTCATAGTAGCTGGAGTATAGTTGAGTTAAATGGTACGCCTGAATCAATTTGGATTAAAGCAGTTAGAAGAATAGATGCCGTTGAAATTTTTTATTCCTTAGATGGTAAAAATTTTAAGATGTCTAACGTGGCATATTTGTCGGACAATAAGCCTGTGATGGTAGGAATGATGGCTGCCAGTCCCGATGGCGATGGTTTCGATGCATTATTTGAAAACTTTTCAATTAAACATTTGCCCGACTTGAGACGTAAGGAATGGCTTAAAAATAATAAGGAATAGCTAGGCTTTACTTTAGAGTGAAAATATCGTGCAATAAAACTACACACAACAAAACCTAAACGTAATGCGGACTTTAAGGCACAATCCAAAGGTCTGCGTATATTTATAAAGTCGCTAAATCTTATGGATTTAGCTTTGGACAAAAAAAGAAAAAGCAAAACAATAAGCTTTAGCTTCGTGCGCAGACGGAAACGAAAAGTTTCTTGCCTCCGCACTACGCTTAGCTGAGACCGTTAGCAAACATATGAATCATCAATTTCTTATACTTTCCCTTCTCCTATTTGTGATGCTTTCTTGTAAAAGCAAATCAGCAGATTTGGATAAATTTGAAAGGATTTTGGGCCCTGAAAAGAGCAAAGTCCTAACTGAACTGACCGAGGATTTTGAAAACGAATTTTTAGCAAAAAAATATCCGGACACCGACTTATCGGAAAGCTATATGAAATTTATGGAGGAAATGGCAAAACACCATTTCCCCAAAAGGGAGGAAGTAATCTCGAAAAAAACGAAAAAAAGTACAGAACAAGTGGATTAATGAACGAAAAATACATGTTCCCGGATTCTGTTTGGATTGAAGAAAATGGAATAGTCACAAAATGGACTTATAGAGACGAAACTGGAAAAATAAGAAGCAATGAAAGTTTTAGACCTATAAATTTAAAAGAAACGGCTGTAAGGGATTCGATTGTGGCCGTGGAAAAAAGTATTGTAAAATTCAACTCACACGGGAATTATGCAAAAGCCCTTGAGGCAGTTAAAAATCAAAGCCCTTTCATCGATTTATACTACACTTATTCTATGCAATTGGGCTTGGTTGGTAGTTCGATTCTATTTCCACAGGTAAGGGATAATAATCTGGATATTAATGGACCGGTGGAAAGGCGTGTGCTTGTTTTAGAAATGGTATATTAAAATACGTTTGCTAACAAAACCTATGCGAAATGCGGGCTAAGGTGTTGAATCCATTGGCTTTGGCATATAGAGCAACACCGCCAAATCTTTTAAATTTGGCTTTGGCTCAAAAAAGGTAAAGACAAACAAAAAGATTTGGCTATTTGCGTGGCGGAAAAGTGGGTTCGTGCCGGCCCCGCACTGCGCATAGCCAAGACGTTACCTGCTATGGCTCAAAAAATAATATTTTCCGAGCCGTTAAACCTAAAATCGGATGTTTAACGCAAAAAAGTTGCGGGCGGAACTTGAGAAGGTTTGCGTAGATGGACCTTACTCAAACGCAAATGTTGCGTCGATGGACTTTTTAGCTAGTTTGCGCAAACGGAGTTGACTCGAACGGAACTGTTGCGCAAATGGACTTTTTAGCCAGTCTGTGCAAATGGAATTTACTTGAGCGGGTTATAAAACGTGCCGATCTGCGCAATCGAAACGCAATCGACCTCGAATCGTTGCGCAATCGATACCTGATCTGCGCAAAGAGCCTGTGCTTACTCCTACGTATCGCCACAGCAGGTAACAAAACCTATACGTAATGCGGGCGAAGGTGTTTATTCGCAGCGTTTGTGTATTTTTATGAAGTCCGCAAAATCTTTTGGATTTTGCTTTGGCCAAAAAAAGGAAAAACAAAACAAAAAGATTTTGCTACGTGCTTGGCAGAGGTTAATTGTATGTCTGCTCCCGCACTACTTATAGCTCAGGCGTTACAAAACATTTAAAAACAAACTTTGAGACCACCGAAATTAACAGATAAACAAAAAGAAAGATTACGGGTACTTGAACCAAAATTAAAAGTCGCTATTTCGGAAAGGAATTTTGAAACTGCTAAAAGGCTGGTTATCGATTTACAATCAGTACTTCGAAAGACAGGTCATTTAACAAGGCTTCTGCAATCCAAAAATAGACTTTATGAACTTGCATTGGAATTGAATGAACTTGGTTTTGCGATAAGAGGATTAGAAGGGAATCGTAAACTTGTTTCTGACCGAACACGACTATATTTAGAGGCTACATCTCTTTTGGCAATTTGTTATTTAAGAAAAGAAGATATCGAAAAAGCAAAACCTTTAATTAAAGAAGTTCTTCAAAATGATACGGTTATAAAATCGGAACGTACTAGGAAAAAATTCAGAAAAGAAATAGTTGAGAGATTTAATGAAGAAACAGCTCTTTACTCTTTAAAAAATAAAGACCAAGAAAGCTACACGGAAAATGAAATTGAAAATGAAGTAATAAAGCTAGTAACAAAAAAAACAGAATCAGAAATTTTTCTATCATTAGGAAAAAGCGTTCCTCAACACACAAAATATCTTCTATTTCAAGTTCACGAATTTTCAACTAAACAATTACCTTCAGCGGAAAGAATAGCTTTACCAAGTCCAGAAGAAAAGATTAAAGACAAAGAAGTTGGTAAAACTGTCTTTCAATCTGTCAAAAGAGTTTTGTACAATTCTTTATGTGACCCACAAAGTGAAATTTATCAAGTATGGTTTAAAAACGGAATGGGAATGGTTTTGAATAAAACTATATTAGAGGTGCAGTAATAGCTATGTTCACAGGTTTGGGAATTGGAATTAAAATGCTCACAGCATCAGTCATTGCACTGGTAATGAAATTTGGACTTGAAGTATATTGTGAAAAGTATAAACCGACTGATTTAATGGCATTACGTGGAAAATAAACGTTTTGTAACAATGGTAACCGTTGCACAAGCCCCTGATCGGCCACAGAACGGATCAATATGGGCCCTTTTACGGGGCTTTTTTCTTGTCGGTCTAGAAGTTGTAGGCCAATTTTGGATGCTTTATGTAGGCGCCAAATAGCAATTGAAAGGTTCTTTTCACCAATGTCGCCAAAACAAGTACCCCCGCCCCGCTTTTCACCAGTTTTTGGTCGAATTTCAGGTACTTCTTCAGGTTGTAGGCAATGGCCGAGAGGTGCATCACCTTGTTCGCCTGTGCCAGCCCAATCGTGTTGATCTTGCGCAGGCCCATGAACTGGGTCAGGGTGCCAAAAACTGGTTCTACCGTGCTCTGGCGCTTGCCCTTGATGTACCTGCCCTGTGGACTCTCCACCCTTGCGATGTTCCGTTCGTATTCCTCCCTGTAATAAGTGACGCTGAACTGTTTCTCGTTCACCTTGCCCAGACATGAAGGCCGTAACGTACAGCCCTTGCAGATTTTGCTCGATGCACGGTACGCTTTCTTTTTGGTCTTGGTGCGGCTGTCCAGGAACACTTTCCTGAAAGGTATCACCTTGCCCCGTAGGCATAGGTAATGGTCATGTTCCTTCACGTAGACCATGTCCGAAGGACCGCCCTTGTAGGTGCCATGTGGGGGAATGAAACTTTTCAGTCCCCTTTCCTCCAGCATCGCGTAATTCTCCCCGCTACTGTAACCGGTGTCGGCCACGCAGTTCTCCCATACAAGGCCCTGCTTCCACAACCGTTTCCTGAGCCTGTCGACGATATCGGGCAACTGTTGGTTGTCCTTCCCATCGGCATGGTACGCCCTGATATCGGTTATCACGTGGTGCGCCGTATCCACGCTCAGTTGGGAGAGGTAGTTCAGCTTCCGGGCCTTGCCGGGTTTTACGCTGATACGTGCATCGGGGTCCGTAGGGCTGTAGTGCGTCTTGTTGCTGGTGTACTTGCTCCCCTTGTTCCCCGCACCGGGGCGCTGGTCCTGGTCCTTCGCCCACCTCCTATTACGGCTTTCGATGGCATCGAGTTCCTTCTTGTTGGCGCTCACGCTCCGTTGTCCCCTGTCGGACCTGTCGCCCTTGGACTTCCTGTGCGGCTCCTCTTTGTCCATTGCGCTAATGGCCCTGACCTTGCGCAGATGTTCGTCCAGGTCCTCTTCCGGTACTTTCAGTTCCAAGGTATCCATACTGGCATTGGCCTTCACGGGGGCCGAATCGATGGCCTGGGTATGGCCGCTCACCATACCCTTTTCCACGCACATGACCAGCACTTTTGTGAAGACTTCCTCGAACACCGCTTCCGGGAACAGTTGCCGCGTACGGCTTATGGTACTGTGCCACGGCAGCTCCTCGTCGATATCGTAACCTATGAAGAAAAGGATGTCCAGGCGTAGCGAACAATGGTCGATGAGCTTGCGGTCGCTGCTGATGTTCTCCAGATAGCCCACCAGACAGAGTTTGAAGAACACCACGGGGTCGATGCTCTTCTGGCCGCTTTCCCCGTAATAGCCCTTGGTAAGGGGATAGAGGAAATCCAGGTCCAACACCTCTTTTAACCGCCGGTAAAAATTCGTCTCGGGTATACGGTCGCTCAGTTGAAAATGGGCGAACAGTTTTTCTTGATAATCTTTCTTGCCTTGCATACCTGAAGTTACGATCCATTCCCCGATCGGCAATGATCACGGCCCGTTTTTTTCCCTAACTTGTGCAACAGGCACACCGTATATAATTTATTGCTAGTTCTAGCATACTTACGAAAATCCTCGCGGATTTTCTATTCGGTTTGTATTTGCTAAATTAGATGCTTAAAACACGCAACAAACCATATACAACAACGTTACCACCAATTATGACCCGTCCTGAAATATGTATACAAAAGACTTTAATATCTGGAAAATCAAAACATTCTCATTTTTTTTGTCGTTTTGGAAGGTTAGAGCTGATTACTTTTTCCACGAGGATTTTTTAATCAATTAATTCCCCAAATCTTACCATAACTTACCTGCGCATGGATCCTGTGGAATTTTTGTAGCGTTCCGGCAGATAAGCGTCAAGCAAAAATTCCATAGGGCGCATACTACTTTCGGTTTGGAACACTATCTTTTTCTTTTAACCATTTTAGGTACGATTCGTAATGCCCGGGATTCTTGTCAAAATAACCTCTCAGGTTGGATATTACTTCTTTCTCTCCCTCGGTAAAGGCCTTTTCCTGGACTTCCCCACTTCGGGAGAACTGGAGTGACAGGTATCCTATGATGACCAAGGAAATGAACCAAATCGAGTAATGGATCCACAACTGTATCTTTGGAACCAATTTTGCTTTTGAAATCTGCAAAGTAACAATCTGAACGGATTCCTGAAGCCTTTCGGTATTCGCCTTCTCAAAATTCAGATGTTCCCTGAGCAACCTTTCCATTTCGGTAGTATCGGGTATCACTTTGATGTTCTCCGTATTTTGCGTCAACTTTTCCAATCTACCGATGGACTTGTTGAACCCATCCAACTCGTCGGTGAGAAGTTCCATTACCTCGTCCAATTTCTTATATCCCATAGCCTCTAGTTTTAAAATCCTATTCCGGTATCGATGGCCCTTTTAATGGTTTTTTTGATAATGTTCTTGGCGATGCTCGTTGCAAGATTGGTGCTCATTTCCAAGGTTTTTCCCATAAGCTGGACCGATTTGCCGACCTCTTTTGGTTTTGCAATCCCTTTGTTCCTGGAAAGTTGTGCCATGATCCTACCTCCGGACATGGAACGGTGTACCTCACTGGCCTTGAAGTTATGGCCTTCATATTGGAACCGAAAACCTTGTAATCTGTTCGCTTTATTAATGGTCGGGATGACTACCACGTTCTTTTCTCTCATTGCCTTGATATAACTATCCAATGTTTTTGGCCTGTCGCTCTCCATTACTCTTTGATGGATGTCCTTTATTTCTAGGCGGACCTTTATTGAATCCATTTCCTTTTCCAATTGCACTTCCTTGACCGTGGTCAGTCCCATTTCCCTGGCCACTTTCTCTGCCGCCAATTGGCTCCGCTTTCCTATAAAACTGTCATTGTAAGCCTTGCCGTCAAAACCGATACGGTTCACGTACAGATGAACATGTGTATGTGCCTTGTCCCTATGGACAAAGGCGATGGCCTGCCGTTCCTTCAATTGCATTTCCCAGACGAACCTTTGGGTCAGCTCGCCTAACTGTTCCTTGGAAAGGTTCCTACCATCCTCTTGGGTCGGACTGAGTATAAAGCTCAATGTGTTCTTTTGGCAACGGGTATTCTCTTCCTGAATAAGTCTGAACTCCTCGGTGACCTCTTGGGGACTGTTTCCCGCCAGATGTTGGCTAAATACGATTTCCGCATCCTTCTCTTGGTTCCAACCGTAATCGATACTTGTACCCGTATGCGCTATGGACGTTCCCTTGCCTATCATTTCTTTGTTCTTTTGAAATTATAAAGGTGCGTGCGTATTTCCTCCGCCAATTGCTCCACCTCGCTGGCCAGTTTGGGATTATGTTTCCTGAACATATTACCGATACGGGTAAAGTTGTTCTTGTACTTCACCAACATTTTATAAAGGTCCGATTGTTCCCCGGTCAAACGTTCGATGACGGTATTGCCGAATGCTGAGCTGCGGCAGTATTCGGAGAGTGAAAGTCCTGCCCGTTCCGCCTTTTTCCGGAGCAGTTTTTTCTCGTAGATGGAGCATCTGAACTTGATATAGGTCCTTTTCATTTTTCCCTTACTTTGCGACCATCGGGAGTAAAGCGAGTTTGTCTTTGTGGCAACAAAGACACATCTCGCGCTTCCTGACCAAGTCCCTTTTTAGAATAACTTATCAGCCATTCGTTCATATCCTTGAATCCTTCGTAAAGCATTGATTTGTCCAGGCAGTTATTGGAATGGGCCATCAGTGTTTCGGTCGTCCGTTTTCCGTTCGTGTCGTTGTCCAAGTAGAGGTCGATTTGCAAATAACCTTTCATTATTTCCATTGCTTTTGAAACGAAAGCAGTGGAGTTCAGGACCAAAAAATCATACTCTGCTTCCAAAATTTCATTATAGCTAAAAAGGGATAGTAAGTCGAACACCCCTTCGGTAACGATGAGTTTTCCGCTTCCATTTTTGATGTGGGTGATATCCTTGGGCGAACTACAGTTCTTATAATATTTGTTCCGAAGTTCCCATCCCCCGGAATCGTTTTTAAAACCGATGGCGAAGTAGTTCTTATTCTTAAAACTATAATGGACCTCACTAATGTATTTCTTCGCGGTTGCGGTTGAAATAGATCTGGAACTTAAATAACCTCGTAAAGCATAATGGGTAAGTTCCTTGACTTCTTTTACAAAGATTTTATCCTGTTGTTCCACTTTAAAACTGGGCCACTGTTGAAATAAAAAAGAGCTATTTTCATCTCCGATTATTCTTAAAGCTTCTTTTACGGTGCACTGGCTTATTTTACATACCAGGTCGATAACATTTCCACCGGTTCCTTCCCCATGGTCATACCATCTATTGAGTGTCTTGGACACCTTGAAAGAGGCTTGGGTCTCTGAGCGAAAAGGGCTCAGGAACCAAGCTACTTTTTCGTTCGTCGCAGTCGGAAAGTGCCCGAGTTTTGCCAGCGCTTTTTCGAAGGGAAAAGCTCGGGCTCTTTCACACGATAGCCTATTTTTTCTTTTTTCTTTCATAAGCCAAATAGTATTACCTGTTTTTTTGATGATATGATGACAACACCTTCTAAGACCCCTAGATTATTAAGTTTTCCCTGTCATCGTTTTGTCATCACGTCATCGTTCTTCGTTGTATCCTAGTGTTTTTCCGTCATCATTATTTTTTTTGATGACAGAATGATGACAGTTTGATGACAACCTCGGACCCTATGAACAATGGCCCCGTCTTATTCGGTCATCGTATCATCGAAATTTTTATTCAAAAAGCCTTTTTCCACCGTAAAGTACCTTCCCTTGGCATCGGTCATGTGGATGTCGCCATCGCTCCAAATGGTCACTTTCTGGTATTTATTGGAGTTGTCCTGGTTGACGAGTTTCCAATCGTTCTTCAGCAATTTCCGCAATTGGGTCAGGTCGGTCTTAACACGCGTTTTGTTCAGCAGGTGCAGAGCATCGATGGGACAGAGATGTATTTCCTCTAGTTCGAACTTTTCCATGACACTGAACAGAATACTGGCCAGTTCCTTCTCTACACGGTTCCGGTTGTTCTGTACCAGCTTTTTCAATGCCGGCGTTCGTATTTGTTTGGCCGTGAACCACATCCTTGTGGTGTGCTTGCTCGATAGCTGCCGCTGTTGCATGTAATGTAGAAAGGCGGGTATCTCCATTTTCAGTTCATCTAAAAAATCTGTCTCCTCTTTTTTGAGCACGGGAATTTTTAAGACCCAAAAACGGGTCTCGTTCCCGTCTATCTTGATAAAATTGTCCTCGTTGTTGCTGCACAGGACGAATTTGCCGAAGAACTCCACTTCCCTTTTATCCTTTCCCTTGGCCTCCAACTTGTTGATATTGGTCGTGCTCAGATACTTGATACGTTCGGTCAATTCTTCTTTATTAAACAGAACTTCATCAATACAGATGAGCAGCTTGTTCGCCCAGTCCGCATTGAACTGGCTGCTGAAACTATCATTGGTCAAGTAGGTCATGTTGTTTTCGAATATGGCTTTCATCCATTTCAGAAAGGTGCTCTTGCCCGTGGAACGTTCTTTAGAAACCAAACACAGGATCGGTAATACCTGAACCGGTTTCGTATAGAGTAATTGCAGGTAATCCAATCCCAGTTCGAACTGTTTCCCGAAAATGTGCTGCACAAAATTCAATGAAGTATTGCATCCGCCTTCTTTGGGAATTGCGGCCAAAGGGGAGTAGGTATTATAGAAGCATTGGTAATCCTGTTTGAAATCGACGTGGCTCGGGATACAGGTAAATCCATCGTACTTGGGGACCTTGCCCAGGTAATCCTTTCCGTGGTCCTGGCGTACGGTCTCTATATTCCAATGCACCAATATCTCGTTGAATTGGCCTGCGATGGTCGGTGCCCGCACCAATTTATAATAGGAAGTGCCCACCCGTAGGTACGGTACTGTTTTCATATAATGACGTTTTGAACACCAAGGGGATTCCCAAGATGTAACAGTGAGTTGATAAAATTCATGATTGGTATCGACTTATATTTCCTAACGAACAGGCTCCACTATCGTTTCGATTTCCCCTAAGGATTTTCGTTCGTTCTGAAGCAACCAACGAACGATTTTCTTCCTTTGAAAGAATATCAGTTTTCCATTGGGTTTGGAGTGCGGAACGTTTCCCGCAGCGGTAAGTTTGTAGAGATAGCTTCTGGATATTCCCGTATAGTCAGAGGTCTCCTCAAAGGTCAGAACCTCATTGTTCGACAACAAAAGTTTTTCCAAACGGTCCAGCCGTTCGAGTATTAGAATAGTGTCCATTGTCTTACTTTTTTAGGTTACGAAATGAACAAATGCGCTTTTGTTTTACTTCAATAATATTACTAGTTAAATGTATAAAAATAGGCGGAAGGCCCTACTTAAATATGTGAAGAGTTGTTCACAAGTAATTGATATACAGTATAGTTTACCAATTCGGACCAAACGGCATCAAGTTTGGTAAGCTTAAATTTTATTTAGATTCATTTAATACCGAACGGCACCATCTTTATTCCTGGAAAAGTGTGTCTTTAAGTAGATATTTGTAGGTTATTAACAATTCATAGTACGTCAAGTAAGAAGATTGGAGTACCGTCAAGTGATTTTTTAAAAATTTATTCTATGAAAACTCTTTACTTCTGCTCACGATTTAACCAACAATCAAAATTTAATATTATTATTTATCGACACATTTGAATTATTTATTTCTCTCTGTAATTTGTATCAATATACTTCACTCTATTTATTTCCAGTTTCTCACGAAGTATTTGCATATCGTCACACACTTTTTGTTCGATTACTTTGGCATAAATTTGTGTTGTAGTTAGCTTTCTATGCCCTAGCATTTTTGAAATAGTTTCTATGGGCACTCCGTTCGTCATAGTTACCGTTGTCGCAAAAGTATGTCTTGCCATATGAAAAGTGAGGTTTTTTTGAATACCAGCTGCTATTGCGATTTCCTTTAAATAGGCATTGACTTTTTGATTTGATATGGTAGGGAACAATGTCCCATTAACTAGGCACCGTTTATCTTCTTTGAAGTTCTTGATGATTTCCAAAGCTTTGGATAATAGGGGAATTTTCACGGGATTTCTGGTTTTTTGCCTTTTTGTTGCAATCCACCACCTTTCGTCCGGACCTATAATCAAACTCCTTTCCGTAAGAAGCATCATATCTATGTAGCTAATCCCAGTGTAGCAACTAAATACGAATAAGCTATTTACCGTTCTTAATCTCAAGGAGTTCAATATCACCTCCTCTAATAGTTCCAATTCTTTACCTGTTAGATGACCCCGATGTGTGGGAATTAGTGTTGGTTTGAATTTACGGAAGGGGTCTTGACCAATCCATTCAATATCATAAGCTAACGTAATCATTCTCCTTAAACGCTGAATATGTTTCATCACTGCATTATTACCAATCTGCTTTTGATAATGACTAGGTTTATGGCCACGCAGAAAATTTTCAAAACCGAGTATGAATTTATAATCAAGAAGAGATAATTCCAAATCAATAAGCTTATACTCCTTTTTTAAATAGAGTAAGATATATTTTTGACTAGTTAAATATAGCCTTGAAGTGTTACTATGCAGCTTATGAAACATTTTATCATTATGGTAGGCTATTATGTCTGTCATGGTAAATTCCTTTGGCCTATCGTCGCCTAGGAATTTGGCTTTTATCGTTTGTGGCGTAATTCGCTTATCGTCTACCCTTAATTCCTGATAGCACTGAAATAGTTTTGCATGTACTTCATTGAGGTATTGATTAATAGCTTTGGCTTTTGCACCCGAACCTTTGACTCGCTGCTTTTCAGTACTCCAAAGTTGCATATCAATTCTTCTTTTAAGGCTAATGTTGAGCTTTTTGCCGTCGATGGTTATCCTGGCATAAAGAGGTGCATGGCTGTTCTTAATTCTTTTAGCGTATAGCCAAAACAAGATTGAAAATGTGGAAGTAGTGCGCATGACAAACATCTTTAAGTTAAACTTAACTAAGGACGAAAGTCAAATCACCTACAAATCGTTTATTTAACAGATTTAAAATAAACTTTTACAAAAAGCGAAAACATTTGGAAAAAATGTTGACGATTTGTGAACTCGTTCGGATGATATCAAACGATTTTATTTAAATTCAAAAAATATTAAATCACTGATAATCAATGGTTTTAATACCAAAATGAATTCGTTTGTTGGTCAAAGAATGGTCGGTACGGTTTTTGTAAAGTGCATTTAAATATAAAGTTAATTCGGCAAGATGCTTAGACTTACGACAAGATTTGCAGTATCGTCAGTATAAAAGACACTATTTGAATATTTTATAAAAAAGTGCTGTTACAACTATCAGATATATGATGGGAGGCATTTACAGCCCCAGCGGCACTGAAGCTTCGAAAGAGACTGAATCTACAGTTGTGTAGCCTCGGCAAGAATCGAACTTGCATCTAAAGTTTAGGAAACTTCTATTCTATCCATTGAACTACGAGGCCAAATATTTAGGATGGCAAAAATAAAGTTTTTTTCGGGAGTCATGAAAATCCACCCCAACTTATTTAATTCCAGTTCACAAGTTATCGAAAACTTGGTTACCTTGGGTTGCTGAAATTCAACCAAAAACCAAATGACCCTTTCTGCTTGGGATATCGCCATCGTAATCGCTTACGTCGTTGGCGTATTGGCCCTTGGTTTCTACTTGTCCAAAAAGTCTTCAAAGAACCTTGAATCCTACTTTTTAGGGGGCAACGAACTGCCCTGGTATTATTTGGGACTCAGCAATGCCTCCGGTATGTTCGACATTTCGGGCACCATGTGGTCCGTGGGGATCCTGTTTGTCTACGGGCTGAAAAGCGCTTGGTTGCCCTGGCTTTGGCCCGTTTGGAACCAAGTATTCGTTTTCGTCTACCTCGCTATCTGGATGCGCCGTTCCAACGTCATGACTGGTGCGGAATGGATTACCTTTCGTTTCGGAGATGGCAAAGGCGCCAAACTTTCACATATCATTATCGTCATCTTTGCGGTCATCAGCGTACTTGGCTTTATAGCTTACTTCTTTGAGGGTATCGGTAAATATAGCACCTCCATTCTGCCTTGGGACGTGTCGTTCGATTTCTTTGGCTATCAAGTGTCCTCGGCCCGTAGCTATGCCCTGATTATTTGTGGATTGACATCCTTATATACCGTAAAAGGCGGGATGCACAGTGTGGTCGCCACCGAAGTAATGCAATTTGTAATTATGACCTTTGCCTGTTTCGGGGTAGGTATTGTTGCCTACAATATGGTCACTGCAGAGCAAATTGCGGCGGTAGTACCCGAAACTTGGGACCAACTTTTCTTCGGATGGAATTTAGGACTCGATTGGAGCAACTCTGCATTCCCACAGGTCAATAATAAAATCGATTCTGATGGTTTCGATCTCTTCGGCATCCTATTTATGCTGATGGTACTTAAAGGGATATTCGCCTCTGTTGCAGGGCCCGTTCCAAGCTATGACATGCAGCGAATACTGGCTACCAAGACCCCTGCCGAGGCGGCAAAAATGAGTTTTCTGACCATTTGTGTGCTCTACGTCCCCCGTTATTTTATGATTATCGGGTTCGCCGTACTGTCTTTAGTTTATCTAGGTCCCGAACTTCAGGCCATGGGCAACAACATTGATTTCGAGCAGGTGCTACCAATGGCCATTAATAAATTCCTTCCGGTAGGTTTGAAAGGCCTGATGCTGGCCGGATTTCTCGCTGCCTTTATGGGTACTTTCGCCGCTTTTGTGAATTCCGCTCCCGCTTATATTGTCAACGACATCTATAAGAAATACATCAACCCCGGGGCGCCGGACAAAAAATTGGTACAACTGAGCATTATTTCATCTTTGGCCCTGGTCATGGTCGGTATCGCGTTTGGCTTTAACGCCGGATCCCTGAATTCCCTTATTCTTTGGCTAAGCTCTTCATTATACGGCGGGTATGTTGCGGCCAACGTACTCAAATGGATTTGGTGGCGCTTTACCGGCAACGGTTATTTTTGGGGGATGTTCTTTGGATTGATAGCATCTACGGTCAAATTCATTTTCTTTCCGGATTATGTGGATATTTTCGTATTCCCTATAATTTTCGCATTCGCATTCATAGGATGTATTATCGGCACATTTCTAGAACCCCTGCCCAACCGAAATCAAGTAAAGCGTTTTTACAAACAGACCAAACCCTGGGGATTTTGGGGACCGATCAAAAAAGAAGTGATTGCCGAAGACCCAGGTTTTGTAGCGAATATGGATTTCAAACGTGATAGCTTTAACGTCGTAGTCGGTGTCATTTGGCAAATGGCTCAAGTCGTTATTCCCATTTATTTTATGCTCCGAAAAGATACGGAGATGGTAATTTGGACCGCCGTATTGATCTTGACCAGTTATTTGTTGAAGCGCTTTTGGTGGGATAGATTGGAAAGGGATTAAAGAAGCCTGGGACGCAAGCTGGTCTGTCAGGTCGTGAGCGGCCTAGACCGCTAGGCGGATTGAAAAAAATGAGGTTACCCAATACTCTTTTATATGCATATAACAGGCACTTTTATAGACGAAATTAGCCACGACATTCCCCATCAGAATTGGGGCGCGAAAGAATGGGATGCCGATTTCGCCCACATGAAAAAAATGGGAATCGACACCGTCATACTCATTCGGTCGGGCTATCGAAGGTTTTTGACCTACCCTTCTACGTATTTGACCGATAAACATGGGTGCTACAGACCGCCCGTGGATTTAGTAAGCTTATTTTTAGATCTCTCCGAAAAGCACGGCATGACCTTTTATTTCGGTACTTACGACAGTGGTAAATATTGGGATACTGGCGATATGCGCCACGAAGTTGACATCAATCTGTATATTATCGAAGAGGCCTTTAAAAAATATGGTCATCACAGGCATTTTGGCGGGTGGTACCTCAGTCTAGAACTAAGCCGAAAGACCAAGGGGGCTATTGAATCGATTGCCAGATTGGGCCGGCAATGCAAAGCCGTCAGCAACGGATTGCCTGTTTTAATCTCCCCATGGATTGATGGAAAAAAAGCAATCGAGGCTGCCAAGGGGCTGCTTACCAAAGATGACAGTATTTCCCTGAAAGGCCATGAGGAAGAATGGGACGAAATTTTCGATGGTATCAAAAATGACATCGACATCGTGGCCTTTCAAGATGGACACGTCGATTACCATGAACTGGAAGATTATTTAGGGATAAATAAAGCCTTGGCGGACAAACACGGACTACAATCGTGGACCAATTCCGAATCCTTCGACCGCGATATGCCCATCAAGTTCTTGCCCATCAAATTTGAAAAGCTACTACTAAAATTGGAAGCAGCCCAACGTGCTGGATCCGAAAAGGCCATTACCTTCGAATTCTCGCATTTTATGAGTCCGCAGTCAGCTTATATACAAGCACGGCATTTGTATGACCGGTATATGGAAAGCTATCTGATTTCCTAGACTATAATTTATAGCATGTATGGATATTGGCCGGTGTAAAATAATTAAGGATTTGGACGCAACCTTTTCGTTTAATTTCATCTGATGAACTCGACAGGACTTGTTCTTTTACCAAATTTATTCTCTATGAGAGGCTTTGTATTTACCCTATTTTTATTATTAGTTTCGTGCTCCTCCGATGACGGGCCTAAGCCCGGTTGCTTTCAAGAATCAAATAGAAAAATAGTGGCCGAGATAAAAGAGGCTGCGGGGACTATTCGTGGTTCACAGTGTGACGGTAAAACGTTCGTTATTGAACCTGATGAGAAATTGGCGAACAATCCCTTGAGACTCTTTTTCCCTTGTAACCTGACCGAGACATTCCAGAAGGGTGGCGCCAAGGTTATTTTCAGTGGTTATGTCTATGAATCTTTCGATACCGAAGATATATGTGCCGATTTTTTCGAAATAACGGAGATGAGGCCTAATGAGTAAAAAAGAACGCTTCTATTTCTAAACACCACAACCTTTTCCATTGGATTCGACCCCGCAATAATGTTCCAAATGCCCGAACTTGCCCATATTAAAATCGGTGAAAGCGTCCCTGAGTTCTTCCTTTGTATTCATCACAAACGGACCTTGGGCCACTATAGGTTCGTGAATGGGTTCCCCGCTTAAGACAAGGACCACCGCATCGTCCGTTGCCTTGATTTGAAAATTATCACCATCAATGGCCATGAGAACCATAGGGTTGATCGGGGCATTTTCCTTTTCGTTGACGACAATATTCCCTTCGATTAGAAGAATACGGTATAGTATTGGGCAGGAAATTGAAAAGCTGCTTTTCCACCCTTTTTCAACTTCGCATTGAACATATGTATGGGGGGCTTGTCGGAAGGCGGAAAAGTATATTTTGAATTATAATCCAATAAGAAGAACGGATCCATCCGTTGCATATCCATTCTAAACCCACTCGGGATAAAGTTATGTACCCTAAAGCCATCCCGGACAAAATGGGGAGATCGAGGACTTGCTACCAATTCCACTGTTTTTGTTTTCATTTTTTTTGTTTTAATGGAATTCACCAGTTCCTTGTACCAAATCTTTGTTGTGGGACATAGCGTTTGACTGATATTCGGGATGCTTATTACCTTTTTTTCTTGTTGTTTATTAGTTCGTAACCCATGACTGTGAATGTTTATTTCAAAATATAAGTATCGAGCAAAACTTGTACATTTATGATGCGAATTCGCCTACTTGCCTGTCGGTCAATCTCCATTTGTCCCTTAGGTATTGTTTGAAGTTACTGTACCTATCTAAAAACAGAGAAAAAATAGCTATACGATAAAAACCAATTGTTCGACCGATGAATAATACGAATACCAACAGGCCGGATGTAACATCGCATCCAAAAAACAATATGATTTTAAAAGAACCCTGAAAATAAAAGTCGTTCTATAAAGAGTATTCCTATTACCAGTTTACATCACAAAGCCATATCTTGTAATCAGAAAAAAAAAGTATCATGAGCGAAAAAAAAAATCCGTCTGCCGGTGAAGCAACACCACCGTCTACAAAGGTGCAGCTGCCTGCTGGCGAGGGAGGTTCCAGAAGGAACTTCGTGAAAAAAAGTGCTTTAGCCTTTATGGCCGGTAGTATTTTACCGCAATTCAGTGCGAAGAGCTACGCCAATATTTTAGGGTCGAACGAGACCATCAACGTTTCCGTGATGGGTGTCAATAGCCGTGGCAACGCACTGGCACAAAATTTTGCAGCCCAGAACAATTCCAATGTCATCCACGTCTGTGACGTAGATAGCAGGGCGATTACCAATTGCCTTACCGCACTAAAGGAACGCCAAACGGTGGAAGCCAAAGCCTACACCGATTTCCGGAAATCAATGGAAAGTAAGGATGTCGATATGCTTGTCATTGCCGCGCCCGATCATTGGCACGCCCCCGCATCGCTTATGGCCTTTGAAGCCGGCAAGCATGTATATGTCGAAAAACCCTGTAGCCATAATCCGAGCGAAGGCGAGATTTTGGTCAAGGCAGCCGAAAAATATGGAAAGATCGTACAAATGGGCAACCAGAGGCGTTCCTGGCCGAACGTGATGGCAGGCATCCAAGCGATTAAAGATGGGGCCATCGGCCGTGTTTATTATGGCAAGGGGTGGTATACCAACAACCGGCCCTCGATAGGCGTCGGAAAAGAGACCCCTATACCTGAATGGCTCGATTGGGACCTGTGGCAAGGCCCGGCACCCCGAAAAAAATTCAAGGATAATATCGTGCACTACAATTGGCATTGGTTGTGGCACTGGGGCACCGGGGAAGCCTTGAACAATGGTACCCACATGGTGGATCTCTTGCGCTGGGGCATGGAAGTCGACTATCCCACCCAAGTAAGTTCGAACGGCGGCAGGTACCGCTATAAAGATGATTGGGAAACGCCCGACACCCAAATCATCAATCTCGATTTCGAAGATTCCAAAACCATGTCTTGGGAAGGCCGGAGCTGTAATGGTAAACCAATCGAGGAAAGTTCCGTTGGCGTTGTTTTTTATGGGGAAAACGGAAGCCTGCTCATCCCCGCCGGAAATAGCTATACCCAGTTTGACCTCGACGGCAATATTATAAAAGAGGTAGAGAATACCGAGGTTATCGACGCCCGAAACAAGAGCAATCCCGCAGAAAAACTGGATGCCCTGCACATCCAAAATATGTTCGATGCCATAAAAAATGGAGGAAGTTTACATTCCGATGTTGATTCCGGACATAAAAGCACGTTGTTGGTGCAATTAGGGAATATCTCCCAAAGGGTAGGCCGGTCTTTGGAAATAAATCCCAAAAACGGACATATTCTAAAGGATAAGGACGCGCAAAAATTATGGGCCCGCAAGTATGAGAAAGGTTGGGAGATGAAGCTTTAGTAGCGGTTAACTTTTTACGATATGGATTAAACAAAAAAAACACTTTTTAACTTTTCAAACGATATAGTTCCACAAAGCCAAAAACTCCAATCACATTTTTGAATTTTCAATAAATTAACCAACATATGAATTCCAGAAGAACATTTATAGGGAAAATGGGTAAAGGCTCAGCCTTCATGACTTTGGCACTGGCGACGCCATTCGACACTATATCGCAAAGGCTTATCGAAAAAAATATCGAAATGAAGACCTTTAAAATCGGTATCATAGGTGCCGAAAACTCGCATACCGCTGGTTTTGGCAAACTCTTTAATGTGGAAAAAGCTTTTCCTGGCATGGAAGTGAAGTACGTCTGGGGAGAGACACAGGCCTTCGCGGAAAAGGCAATGCAGGATGGTAAAATACCGAACCGGGTCGATGACCCGAAAGATATGCTCGGTAAAATAGACGGCCTCATAGTAGATCATCGTCATGCCAAATACCATCTAGAACCGGCCATTCCCTTTATTGAGGCAGGTGTACCTACCTTTATAGACAAACCTTTCTGCTATCGTGCAAAAGAAGGCAAGGCGTTTTTGGAACTCGCTAAAAAACACGGCACGCCCGTGACCTCGTTCAGTTCGATCGCCAATAGTTATGACACTTTTGATATTAAGGAACAGCTCAAAACTATAGGGGCTATCAATCAGGTCACGCGTTATGGCCCGGTGACCCTCGATTCGGAATATGGCGGCATTTTCTTTTATGGGGTACACACCGTTCAGCCCTTGCTATATCTTTTCGGCGACACCGCTGAAAGGGTTCGGGTACATAAAAACGGCAAAAACAGTACCGCAAGCCTAATCTTCGAAAACGGAATGATGGCGAGCTTGATTTTTACCACCAAAAATTATGGCTGGCAGACCTTTGTGGAAACAGAGAAAGGGGTTGTTGAGCTCAAATCAAGACTGGAAGAGAAGACACCGGGTAAAAATTATGTCGATATGGTACATATGTTCAAAACGGGCGAGACCTCAAGAAGCAACGAAAGTATCATCCATTGCGTTGCCGTGCTCGAAGCCCTTGACAAATCGGTAGCCAGCGAACAATGGGAAAAAGTGGCTAAATACGACGAAATCTAAATATTGATAATGAAATTACGTAGCTTTTACATCGCTCTTGTTTTTATTTTTACCAACCCCATGATTACCAACGCACAAAAGATAGAAGGCCTACTGTATTCTGATGCAAATCCGGTTTTGCTTACCTTGGATAAAGGAAAAATCGCGAATGTGTTTCCCCTAGAAAAGGATGCAGAGCTTCCCAAGTCCTACATCGCCCCAGGATTGATCGACATACAGATCAACGGCTATGTCGGTGTGGATTTTTCCGGCCCCGATTTAACCGTAGCCGGCGTGAAAAAAGCGACCAAAGCACTGTGGAAAGCTGGGGTTACCTCTTATTATCCTACGGTCATTACCAGTGATATCAAGCGGATCAAGACAAATTTCGCCATCCTTGCGAAGGCGAAGGAAGATCCGGAAATCGGGCCGTCCATTCCGGGGTTCCATTTAGAAGGCCCTTACATTTCTCCCATAGCAGGCTTCCGCGGTGCGCATTTGGAAAAATATATCAAAGCCCCCGATTGGGGCGAGTTTCAAGAACTACAGAATGCGGCCAAAGGAGGAATCAAACTAATTACCCTTGCCCCGGAATTGGAAGGTGCAATCCCGTTTATCCGTAAACTTGTCGAGAGCGGCGTTACCGTATCCTTGGGCCATCACAATGGTTCGGCCGAAGAAGTAGCGCTTGCCGTCGAGGCCGGCGCCAAATTGTCGACCCATTTGGGTAACGGCTGCGCCAACGAAATCAACAGGCACAACAATCCACTGTGGCCGCAATTGTCGAACGATGCGCTGACCATAAGCATCATCGCCGACGGCTTTCACCTTACCCGTGAGGAGGTCCGGGCCTTTTACAAGACAAAAGGAGCCGATAAAACCATTCTGGTATCCGATGCCCTAGACCTCGCAGGACTTCCCCCTGGAGAATACACCCGCGGCGAACGCACCTTATTGCTGACTCCGAACGTAGTAAAGCTGCCCAAGGAAAACGTATTGGCCGGAGCAGCTTCCCCTATCAGCAAATGCGTTGGCAAGATTATGGAATACACAGAATGTTCGTTGAAGGAAGCCATTCAAATGGCGAGCACAAACCCTGCAGAATTTTTCGCTTTGAAAGAACTGGGCACGATTGAACAAGGAAAACGTGCCGACCTCATCCTTTTTACTATAGAGAAAAATGAAATGATTATTGAGCGGACCTATGTTGGGGGCGAATTGGTCTTTACCAATGATTAATACAGCAACATAGTCAATACACTACTAATTTGATGAAATCACCAAATCCATAGTATAGCCATATCATGAAAAACCTACGACTATCAGACAAAATACTCCTAGCCCTAAGTGCCGTAGGCCCCGGACTATTCCTCATCGGCTATAACATCGGTACGGGTAGTGTGACCACCATGGCCAAAACAGGGGCCGAACATGGTATGGGGCTTTTTTGGGCTCTTATACTTTCCTGTATTTTCACATATATTTTGATGGTGGCCTATGGCAAGGTAACCTTGGTGACCGGCAGGACCGCGCTCTTTAATATTAAATCGGAATTCAAATACGGGTGGATGCTATCCCTCTATATCATCATTGCCTTGATCATTGGAGAATTGCTGGCGCTTATAGGTGTGATGGGCATTGTCGCCGATCTCGTTCAAGAAGGTATCCGGCTTGCCTTTGACGGCGAAATTGTCAACACCTTTTGGATTATTCTGTTCTTTGTGGTCATTCTTTTCTTTCTGCTTTGGTACGGTCGCTATCAGACCTTCGAAAAGATTTTGACAGTTCTAGTGGTCTTGATGGGACTTTCATTTTTGGTCGTTTTCTTTATGGTAAAACCCAGCTTCCCATCATTGCTGGAAGGCATCGTACCCAGTATTCCCGACACGCCCGGGGCATTCGGACTTATCGCAGCCATCGCCGGCACCACATGCTCGGCCGCCGTATTTATCATGCGAAGCACTGTAGTCGCCGAAAAAGGATGGGACATAAAAAATCTAAAGGAAGAGAAAAAGGATGCCGCTGTTTCAGCATCCATGATGTTGTTGTTGAGCGGAGCTATCATGGCCGTCGCCGCCGGCACTTTATATGTTTCCGGGCAGACGCTTGAAAATACCGTCGAGATGATCGGACTTTTCGAGCCTATCGGTGGAAAGGTCGCTGCCTTTATCCTTATTATCGGTATTGCCGGCGCAGGACTTTCGACGATATTCCCCATTGTATTAATCGCCCCTTGGTTGATAGCCGATTATCGGGGTACACCAAGAAACATCCATTCCAAATCATCGCGTATGCTCATTTTCGTAGCACTTTTATTTACCTTCGGATCGGTATTTTTAGCGGAACGCCCGCCTGCCCTTATGGTATTTTCGCAGGCATTTCAGGCCTGTATCCTACCAGCGGTAGCCATTCCCATATTTATACTGATCAATAAGAAAACGCTCATGAACCAGTACACCGCTAAAATGAAATGGAATATCGGGATTGTAGCTGTAATCCTATTTTCCTTGCTGACGACCTGGTTCGCTGTTGCGGATTTCTTTTAAAGGCTGGGATGTGGTCGGTAGTCGATAATCGATAAATATTAAAGTTTGGGGATTTTCCATCCTATTATTTCCAACTAAAAATTATCCGAAAATAATACTAACAAAAAAGCTCAATACTCCTGAAAAATGACAAAAACGCTAAAAGTAGACTCC
>CAWHTW010000003.1:0-715000 GCA_963832345.1 uncultured Flavobacteriaceae bacterium
CAAATCGCACCTTTTGCAAAGAGTTTATTGAGTGTAAAAAATTCTTGAAAAGTAGTTAAATTATCTTAGCCACTACAGAACGGTAAATTGATGGATTTTTCCCAAGCCCCTGCGGAAGTCGCACAAACCTTCCACTTCAATCCTCCCCATGCGGACACGCTTCGCTGGTCCGCTAGGGAAGTCTTTCCGTTCCAGTTTTGAACGACACCCTCGGAGCCGCGCAAAAGAACAAGCGGCGGAAAAGCCGCTTGCCCTTTCTTCTCCCTACCCACAAAAAATTGAATATTTCCGTATTTCTTTCCATTTTTTCAACACCATATTAGACCAGATAAATCCTCTGGTTGGTCTTAAATAATCTCATATGGTTTCATATGATTTAATGAGTTAAATAATTGATTATAAGTTAGTTATATTCAAAATCTATAACTTATATTTATCCGTGAAACGGATAGCAAGCTGTATTCTAAGTAACTTAGAATTGTCTACTTCTTGCGAAGTGTTTTGTCCTGAAATGCAACGAAAATGGAACAACGGAAAAGAGGCCGGAAACGGTTGGGAAAAAAGAAGCGATACCATAACGTAATGCTGCGGTTCAACGATACGGAATATGAAAGAATTGAGGAAGATCTGCGAATCCTATGATCTGGACATTTCGGAAAGGGGCGTCATAAGTCCTTTGCTGAGAAGATTGGTCTTGCAAAGCAAAGCAGAAGAAAAGGATAGGCTCCCCGACACCTCGAACCTGGCCTACCATATCAACAAAATTGGCAACAACATCAACCAACTCGTCAAGATCGCGCACCACAAGAATTTGAGAAGCCCGAATTCGGACCTCGAACGGGAAATTGAAAGGACCAACGAACTGCTGTACTCACTTATCAAGATAACAATGGAAGAACGAACAGGATGATAGGACAGATCATTTATGGCGAAACCTGTAAGGGCACATTGAACTATGTCTTCGGAAAAGAAGGTATGCAAATACTCGGTTACGGTAACACGTTTTCCCAGAGCATATCGCCGAAGTTCTTTGGCAGCGTACTCCATTTTCAGGGACAGCGCAACGCTACCAAGAACCGCTATGCCCATATCAGCCTGAACCTACCCCATGGGGAACACCTAGATAACAATATGTTCCTTGAAATCTCCAAAGAATATATGGATAATATGGGCTATGGGGAACAGCCCTATGTCGTGGTCAGGCACAACGATACCAAGCACGAGCACGTCCATATCGTAACGACAAATGTTAAGGAAGATGGAAAGGTACTCGGAATCTTCAACAGCTACCGAAGGAACATTGCGACCCATCAATACCTAGAAAGGAAGTACGGCCTATCGCCATCGCCGAGCACCAAACAGGAAAGGCAACTCCCGATATACCGATTGCCCGAACTACAGTTCGGACTGGATGCGGAAAAGGGAACGAAATATTATTTACAGGATGTACTGAACGGCATCAACCAAAAATACAAGGTGCGGAGTTTCGACGAGCTGGCTAAACTTGTCAAGCCCTATCATATTGAAGTGAAGCAGACCAAAAGCGAATCGGGAAGGATAGGGGTGGCCTATGGCCTGAACAACCAAAAAGGCTACCGGACAAGGTTCATAAACGGCTCCACGGTACACCGGGGGCTGAGCGGCCCGAAACTACAAAAGGTATTCGATGCCCATTCCAAATCGAAGCTATTGCCGATGCACCGGAAACGATTGTTGAAACAGATGGAGACCACCTATGACCTTTTCCGGACCATCCATCCGCATGACCTACAGGATGTAGTCAAGGAATATCAGGACCTCGACATCAAACTGGACAAAAAGGAAGAAGTTATCGAGGGGTTTACCATCTATGACAAATCAATGTATGTTTTCAGGGCAAGGGAACTTGGCAAGAACATACGGATGCAAAACCGTACCGATATTTTCGGGAACGGCAACGAACCCACAACAATTGATACCGAAAGCAAGCAGTTCAAATTGGAAATCCAAAAAACGATAAAAGAGGCATTGACCACATCGTATCTAAAATCCCCAAGACCGAACGGGCTGCTCTCGGAACATATCATGACCATGAAATTCGGCGATGTCGTCCCGACTTTGATGGCCTCGAAAGAACATAATTTCCTGGAACGTTATATCCCAAGAAATCAAAAGTCGGAATTCAGGAAAGCGGTAGAAAATGCCTTTCCGATTGTCAGGGAACGATTGTACGAACTGGAAACAAAAAAAGAAAAGGAGACCTTGGAAAACAAATTCAAGCTCATCGGGAAACTATTGAGAAAAAGTGTTTTCGATGTAGGCACCAAGCAAGGAAGCGTTCGTCTATTGTTCCAATCCTTGGGCGTAAAGTATCATGATAACCAATTGTCCTTTACCAATTCCAACAAGCATACCGTTCCCGTTGCTTTGGGATACTTGCCTTTACCAGAGAATATGGAGAAATACGTATCCACGGGATTCGACCGTCAAAACCAGCTGATGCTTGAAATGTTATCTGAGCAGTCCTCCGAAAACAGTCCTAAACTATCGGCATCCGCTATTTTCCTGCCGATGATATTTCCGAAGCTTTACGAAAAAATGAACCCTGTTTACAAAAAGCAATATGAAAAGGTCGCCTTGGCTTCCTATATAAAAAATGCGGAACGAATGCATGCCCAGTTCGAAAAATCCCCGAAGGACTATATCGCTCTTTTCAATGCCAAAGGGTTCTATTTCGTGAAGGGAGAAAAAGGTTTTGAGGTCAAATCGATTTATACAAACAACAAAACAAGTTGCCCATTGCCGAAAAGAACTAGTCATTATTTGAGTTCAATACCCGATTTGATCGAAGCGTTGAAAGAACAGCAACCCGTCATCAACAACCTTGTTGAAGAGGGCAGGAACAACCTAAGGAATCTATGGACGGGGCATCTCATGGAAAGGGGAGTCTACGATAAGGCCACTTTCATGCTAACAAGCGAAAAAGCCCACCCGAACCTGCATCGGGAGATGGTACAGCACCATATGGACAACGGGCTTCGCAAAAGTTTGAGCGAAGTAGTGGCACGGACAACGAATGTCCAATACAACCGTAAGTTACGGAAAGGTGTTTATGCCATCAGTTCGTTATTGGGAAGTAGTAGTAGCTCGGAAGAGATGTTTAACGGTTTCAAGGACGAATTTACCGATTTCACGAAACTCAAAAGGAAAGGGAAGAATA
The DNA here is from genome assembly GCA_963832345.1 of uncultured Flavobacteriaceae bacterium. Lineage (GTDB taxonomy): Bacteria > Bacteroidota > Bacteroidia > Flavobacteriales > Flavobacteriaceae > Pricia. The sequence continues at coordinate 3,200 of CAWHTW010000003.1, forward strand.
TGGGGCTGTCGATCTAAAATTTAATAAGGTGTTTTTGGACAGGGAATTTTACGCCCTGAAGGGCGCTTTTTTTGTGGGTAGGGAGAGAAGAAGTATGGTGTGCCGAGCCATATTCGGTTTGCGCCCTACGGAATTTCTTCTCAACGCTTACCTGTCGGGACGCTAAAGAAACTCCGCAGGATCCACGCGCAGGTTTGTTATGGTAAGATTTGGGCTGGACGGGAAAATATCGTTCAATCGCCTCGGAAACCAAGCTGAATTTCAACTAATGGTTTTAGACTTTCGGCAACAGTAGTATTGGTCCAAATTGCCATAATCTTCCCAATTTCGCTTGTATTGACATCCATCGTATTTTTTTCTAGAAGATTGGTCAGCCTTTCAAAGAGTTTTTCATTCCTGATTGCTATTTTCTTCATCTCCCGACCCATAACTCGCGCGGCAATGAGATTAAGTCCAAAATCATCGTCGCCAAATAAATCTGAATGATGCTCGTAAATTTGGTCGGTGTACATCTCAAAAAAATGAGTCAGTATTGTCAGAATGTCCTTCAGGTCATCCCTTCGGATTTCAGGACGGTCTTCCCAAGCGATGAGCTTTAGAATAACAATTCCGGGCAATGTGCAGAACTTGAATCGATGTTCCCCTTCCAATTCTACTTCGGGCAATCCGCTTTCATAAATTTCTTTGAAGCCAGGCATGTTCAAACTGGTAAGCCCAGCACCTTCCAAACTTACCTTGGCATTTTCATCTTCAATGTTTCCGAAAGGAAGGAGGTCAACCTGCATTCTTCCCTGCCAAAATAACACGAAGTTATTCTCTTTGGAAGGTTGAAAGTGTTCTATTTCGATAAGGTGCCGTTTTAGTTTTTCATAGATTCCCTTGTCTTCGATAAAAACGGCAAAATCAATGTCCCTTGTAATTCTGCTTGGCGGGATTTCATTAATTGCCGTCATCCATACATCACGGGCGACGGCACCGACCAAATAAAAATCGAGTTGGAATGCTGCAAAACCTCGCTCTAAAGCTGCCAACATTTTTAAAAAGTCGGGTCTTTGGCGGAGTTGTTTAAAATTTATCTTGTAAGTACTCATTGTATATTTTTTCTGCGGTTTCGGTACATCGTCTATCCCCTTTCATTATTAGGTCAGCGTAAGCGAGCAAAGGATGAACCGCATTTTTTTCTCCGGTATCATCCTTCCAGAATTTTTCGTAGATCTTGACATTACCGCCTTCATCGGGGACAAGTCTATAGTTCTTCATCAGTTCGTTTCTTGGTTCGGTGGTGTACAGCGTCAACTCTTCCGGACGTAGGTAATTGGTATAGATATCCCCAGCGGGTTCTCCTCCCCAAAAGGTTTGCCCCTGTTTTAATTTGATGTCCTTCCAATTAAAAAAAGTATCATTATCCGCAAAGCGGTATGTTCCAATGGCCAGATTTGGCTTCAACTTTTTTTCGTAGGCCATAATCCATTTTTCGAGTAACTTTTTATTGTCCTCTAGGATATAAGTATCCTTGGTAAGTGGAATGAGGAAACCATCATCTTTTAGACCATTGAAGATGTTCGTAATATTGCCGATACCTGTATCCGTTTTATCGGCTATCTCACGATAGGTTTTGTTGACCCATGTATCGTCCAATAGGAACTGGTAAACGACTTTTAGGCCGGTTTTGGTAAATGCCCTATTTGTGGTCTTTTGCTTTATTGTGATAGGTTCATTGGCATCTAGCCAAAGGAAGGTTTCTTTTTCGTTAAGGTAGATGTTACCGTTCGCCTCTAGATAGGCGATGTTCCTGTTACGAAGCTCTTGTTTTATTTTGGGAAATATGCGCTGTGCCACGATCATAAATGGATGATACTCCTTGGCGAATGCCTCTAATTTTGGAAGATGGATATTTCTCAGCTCTCTTTTAATCTCTGTGCCGAGTTTGATAGTCCGGTCGTTCAGGGTAAGGGCTATCGTGCCATCTAAGACTTCATTAGGGGCGTTATCAAGCCATTTGGCTTCGATTTTCCCTGTTTTCTGAAGGTTGGCCAATGCGTATTGTACAATTCCTTGATCATTCATTGTTCACTTTATTTTATTGTTCACGAAAACGTGAACAAATAAATATTATGAACAAAAATACATAATTAATTTTAAATGGAACTATTTATCGGGTTGATAACACATTTAAAGAAATCAAGCATAATGTGTGAATAGATCAAAAACCAATTACACTATCAAGAGCATCGTCCAAATCTTTGTTTACGAAGTTCTGCTGATATTCAATGGTTGTTTTAATGTCGGAATGATTATAAAGCTTTTGCAATACTTGTAACGGAATCCGGTCACCAGATATATTCCCAAAAGAATGACGGGAAATATGCATTGTGATTTTTTTAGTTATTCCAGCTCTATCGGCAATTTGTCTTAAAAATCTATTGAGCCTTTTGTTTCCAGTTTTGGTGTCCCTCAAAATATCTTTGGGATTATTGCTGGTATCTTTTAATTCTGGGAAGATATAATCACTGTTTGAAGTTTTAGTCGGCAAGTACTCATCCAATATTTTTTGAAGTTTACCATGAATTTTGAGTGATAGGTTTTTTTGATTCTTGTTCATGGTATAATATATCCTGTCTCCCTCCACATTTGCCCACTTCATTTGAAGTACATCGGAAACTCGCATTCCAGCAAGATAGAAACTAAAAAGAAATACGTTTCTTGTATGGTGTTGTTTTGGGTTGTCGGAAAGATCTATTTCTTCTATGATTTTGATTTCCTCTGAAGTAAGACCGATTTTAATAGATTTTGGAATTCTTATTTTAATCTTTCCATCGGTATTCCCAAAAGGGTAATTGTCCCTAGAGACAATGCCTTGTTGGGAAGCTCTGTTGTGCAAGGTGCGTATGAAAATCAGCGTGTTTACAATACTTCTTTCCCCAACGGAATCTTTGCTGCTTCTTAAATAAGAGATGAAACCTCTTAGGAAAAGAGGGGTAATAGCCTCGAAGGTCAACGTCTTTGCCCTTGGATACCTTTTAATCCTATTCAATAAGGGTAGTTCACAGTTGATACGAGAGTACTTCTTGTTTTTTTCCAGTTCTTCAAAATAGGCTTCGGCAAATGTGTAAAACGAGTGGCTTTTATGCTTGTTTTTAATTGTCTTCCTAATTTCTTCAATTCGGGCAATCGGTTTGGTATCGCTCTCGATGTCCAAAAGTGATTTATTAATTTCTGCTAACTTGGCGGATATAAGATTGTTTAAACGGTTAGCATTAGGATGATTTTTTTTGACTTTGCTCTTTACAGAGTCCCAGTATTTTTCATCTACATATTGTCCTATATACATATAAGTGGATTTCCTATTTTTGGTAATTCGAATAGAAATAGGATAAAGCCCTGCGTTATTTTTCTTTCTTCTTAGTGTCGCCTGAATAGTAGCCATTGCCTCGTTTTATATAAAGATACAAAATCTGGGTACAACATAGGTACAACAAATGATGGTTTTATATGGCTTTTTATGGAGTTATTTGATTTATAAAATTTTGTAATTAACTGATAATAAGGCATTTTAGTATTTATAGGTACAAATTGGAAAAAACTTAGGATCTAGTGCCGCAAGGTGTGAGAGTTCGAGTCTCTCCGCCTGTACACAAGGGAAAGCCGACTTTTTGGAGTCGGCTTTTTTTGTTTTGGTACAACATAGGTGCAATAATTGTTATTGCGGTTTGGAGATTTCACTGTCATCAAATATTCAACTAATTATTGCGCATTCTAACGCAGTCACTGAAAGAGGGTGCAGGTTTTAAACCCGCCACCCCTACTTTAATATTTTATTAGCATTCTGATCCTGACATTCAATTGATTATCAGTTTTTTACTTTTTGGTCCTTTTTCTTAAAGGGTATTTTTAAAATAAAATCTTCACAATACGTCAACAAATCGTATAACAAATTGATTCAATTTTACCAACCAATCAAATGAGGGTGCTATGCAATAGGTTCGACGGGAAACCAGGATTACAACCTATATATTAGGCCCACAATCTCAGACCTATACGCTTACAACGATAAGAAACTTCAATGCTATTAAGTGGGAAAAATTTACTGCACGAAGTCGTAAGTGGATGAGAAGGATGCTTAGCGCCCTCAAAAACTATAATTTGAATCACGCCATTTTTTGAAGTATTGGATTGTTTTTTAGTCGCTTAAATGTGTTTGCGCCATGATTACTTTTTGCCGGCAAGGGTGGTATACTATGGCCGCTTTTTGCAGGTATTTTTTTTAGTGCATTTAAAAAACAACTATTGAGCAATATTTTCTTCATTGCTGATTATAATCCATTATTCAACTTAATATATCATTTGACTAAGTATTTTTATGAAAAACCTTAATTTCATGGGATGTATCTTGTTATAAAAATCCTTTTATTTCTCCTTGTAATTACAGGATTTATTTTGTCTTGGAAATTATTTTCCGTTCCAAAAAAAGCAAGATACCTAGCTTTTTATATCCTGGCTATTAGTCTAATAGCGCTCAATCAAATTTTATCTTTTTACAATTCGACAATTGACATATTTCCGATTTTTAATACGTTTACCGGCTATTTCTTAACCCCGTTGATTTTTTTTCACGGTATTTCGCTATTTAAGATTACTAACTTAAAAAAACTCGTTTATAAGCATTTCATAATTAGCGTTCCATTTTTATGTATCATCATATATTGGATTTTTGATGATTATAGGAGAAAACTGCTGGGGTATAACAACAATTCTTATATTACTATTTTACTTGTTGTTCAATGTTTTGTTTATACCCTTCTTCTTATATTTTTTTTGAACCAAAGAAATAAAATAATTCAAGGGATCAAGCCCACCCTTCAATACAAAAGAATACGGTTTTCCATTACATTATTTTTGATTCAAGCCATAATTACAGCCACTATTTTATTTGAGAATTTTACTTCGTATGATAGTTTGAGCGAATATTTGGTGCTTTTTATTTTTTCGCTATTCATGGTCCAAGTATTGCTGATTTTTTTCTTGCAAGAGAAATACCCCACGTTTTTTAAGGAGAACGATAAGTTATTCCATTTTTCCAATAAAGGAACTGATGTAGTTGAAATATATAAAAGTCAATCTGGCCGACCCGTTTTAGAGGAGCTCCAAAAACTAATGTCGGAACAAAAAAATATTTAAGGATTCTTCATTGAGCATAACAAGTTTGGCAAATGAATTAAATATTGCCGAACATACTTTATCAAAGATATTGAAGGATTCATACAACGTAACCTATACTCAGTATATAAGTTTTCAGAGGCTTGAAGAGGTAAAAAAATTATTGCAACAAGCAACGACTAGTGACATACGAATTAATGAAATCATGTATGAAGTTGGATTTAACTCAAGGTCAGCTTTCAATACTTGGTTTAAAAGAAACACTGGATTTACGCCAACGGAGTTCAAAAAAAGTTCTGAATAAAAAAACCGCACATCTTTAAACTCAAATATTGATTTTATTATTTCTTCAGTTTTTAATATTGCATAAGACTTTAAAAATCAGGAAAATGAATTCAATATTAAAACTACTTCACAAAAAGAAAGCCTTTGTCCTTATTATATCTATTTTGGCTTTTGGATGTAAAAACAATCAAACTTATGATAAAGATTTGGTTGGTTCTTATGAAGGAGAATTTATACATGGAAACTTTACTACACCCATCCAAATTGAGATTGAAAAGGATTCTCTTGCTTATAAGGTGTATTTCACAAGTCCGGATCAAAATGCTTATAGAATACCTACCTCCAATGTTAGGAGTAAAGAAGACTCTATCTCTTTTGAACTGAATAGCGACTATTATAGCTTTAGATTTAGAAACAAATTATCTGAAGACGGCACTAATTTGAATGCTGGTTTAGCAGTTGATAGTGTAAGACAAAACTTTAGTTTAAATAGGATAGGTAATCTAAAAAATCCCAGTTTTCGTCAAGAGGACGTTTCCTTTATGTCCGATGGTTTAAACTTAAAAGGAACCATTTTTTACCCTAACAAGCCTTCCGAAAAGGTATTATATTTTATCACCTCTTCAGGAAATTCAGATCGAAGTGCTTCACGAGCAGAAGCAATAAATTTTACTGATCAAGGGTACATTACTTTTCATATTGATAAGCGGGGTACGGGAACTTCAGAAGGAGATTGGAGAAGTTCTTCCGTTGAAGATTTATCTATGGATGATATTAATGCCTTAAATTTTTTAACTAATCAACTAGATATCCCATTCAATAAAATCGGAATTAAAGGAAGTAGTCAAGGAGGTGCAAAAGTGCCCTATATCTTGTCTAAAATTGAAGACCTGGCCTTCGGCATTGTGGTGAGTTGCCCTTCCACTTCTTTATTGGAAAGTGATTTAAATTATTGGAAAAATATAAATCAACCATTAATCGAGGATCAATATTTTGATGAAGCTTTCGCTTTAGAGCGATTAGTCTACCAATATATCGGTGGTTTAACAACATTAGAAACATTAGAGAATACCATCACCAAAAACAAGGACAAATCATGGTTTTCAAAAGTTTGGATACCTAATTTGGATGAGGTAGAAATTGATAACAAGCTTCAATTCTCGCCAATGGCCTATTTTGAAATAATCAATCAACCATTATTAATAATTCAAGGGTCTAAGGATGAAATCATTCCGGAGGAAAGTAGTTCCGCAATATATAAAGTCTTAAAAGACCAACTCAAATCTAAGGCTGTCTTGCTTGTAAATGCCAATCACTCAATGCAGGTAGTTGATGATAGTGATTTCCCATATTGGCCCATGCCACATCCTGAATATCTATCCACTATATATAGATGGTTGGATAGCTTATAATTTCCTTCACACATACCAAGAGATTTATAGGATCTCAAGGTTAAAAAGGCAATTGGTGTGAAAAGTCAGTAATGTAAACGGTATATACCATTTTAGCTATACTAGTTCAGTGTTGAAGAATCGAAAAATATACGATATTTCATATAGAATTAGAATGATGACCAAGCCGAGATGAAATTTTCTATTGTTCATCTTTATGGCAAATACACATAGAATTACATGACTGATAATTCGTAAATAGTATTCCATGTTCACCCACATAAAATAGTCCGTACCCTTAATTCTCGTATCAACAAGATCTGCTATAAAAGATATCGCCAATACCCCAAAAAACCAATTCTTTCTTGAATAGAAATAATCTCCGTACCCGGAATAGTCCTTAATATCCTCTGGATAAAGTATTGCGCATGCGACATAAAATATCAGAACGTAACAAATGATAAAAAGATAATCATAGAAATACCAGTGTGGTACTAGCTTTAGCTTAAATTCCCACCACCAAAAATGGACCAGTAGCAAAAACGTGTAAAAGACCCATAGTAGGTGAACAATGTTTACCTTTTTACGGCCCGGATGTTGTATAAAGCCTACAGACCCTTTGATTAAATGGGTCAGACCCAATCCGAGAATCATGCTGACAATTATCCTTACATGAAAAAATTGATCCATAACTACGAATTTAAGAAACTCCTGCTATCCTATTCTTAAACTTAGTTGTTGAAAATCCATTGCCCAAACTATTGATCTCGGATATATACACTCATTCAAATTTAGGTCCTTTCTTTCGCTTAACATTTCTATCTTTATTTTTAACCTTAAGTTTTTTTTGATTATCGACCTGCTTTTTGTTTTTTCCCAGAGGCTGTATCGAATTGATTACGCCACTTAAAACCGATTTGGTAATATATCCCCCAAAACCCTTATGAAGTGGTCTATTATAGGACACCAGTGCCACACGCTTCTTACCATTTTTTTTAGGATTTAATTTATGGATTGCAGAACTTGCTAAAAAAGAAAGCGCGTGCTCCACTTTTTTATTCTTTCTTGGGATATCTACATGCAGGTTTGAATATAGCATGGTAAGCTCACCATCTGCCTTGTATGGAGTAGCGTTTACCGAGAAGTGAATACTCTCAAGCTTTCCGGTTTCAATGGCGATATTGGCCGAGGGAATTAGCAATGGATTGAAAATCGTTAAATCGGCCGCACCAATGTTACCTGTATAGTGGAAGGAGTTATCACGATGATTATAGGGCATGGTAATGTCAATATTAATGTCCGCCTTATCCAAAAGCTTTGAGCTGAGTGTTATCTTCATCGGCTTACCTGATTTAAGGCTATCTTTATTTGAGGTAACATATTGTACTTGGGCATTCAGATCTTTTAAACGTACGGTCATCATATCTCTGGTATTGACAGGTTGTATCTCTTTATAGTTCAAGGAACTATTGTACACTATAATTTCACTAATGTGAATTGGATAACCCATCTTTTTCAGAACTTGATGGGGCAGTAAAGGTCTTTTAAAGGTGTTTTCGGGCCTCTGCTTGTTCTTGAATATTTTTAAATCCATTCCCTCAATTGATATCTTCTCAATACTGCCCAAATGATGTTCTTGATATTTATCGATATCTAAGCCTTTTACCTCTATATTCTTGAACTGGATATCAAATAAATTATCCGCGTATTTTTTTTTGGAGGCTAGATATTCCAAAGTTTTAATAGGACTATGCGCAACGTTCTTAAGGCTCAAAAGCTGCTCAGAATTCTTGAATTCTAGAGAGCCGATTGTAAGTTTATAATCTTTATCGGCAAGTTTTAAATGTTGATTTCTAAAATATATACCAAGATTCTTGCCGTTGAGTTTAAACACTTCCGATACATCTTGGTGCTCCTGTAATTCTATTCCATCAATTTCAAGGAAATCTCCTGAAAATGAGGAAATCGTATCCTTGGTATCTGCCTTCAAGACATTCAGTTGATATCCGTTAACCGCTATTTTTGCTAAATTGACATGGTGCAATCCCTTTATGTGCAACGAATCCATAAAGTGCGTATTGGATTTTTCGGTACTTGGCGCAGTTTCAACCTTTCGCTGACCCAAATATATATTTGTTATAAGATTCGTTATCGAGATATTGACTGAGTCTATTCTTTTATTCCAGAAAATAGTTTTCAAATCTAAATTGGTCAATGCAATTTCGGAAATTTGGAACTCGGTCAACATCCGTTTTTCGATAACATTGTTTTTGAATTTATTATAGTATAGACTATCTGGTACTACGCTTATACCACGGAGGTAAATGGTACCTTTTGCAGCGTCCATGTTTACTTCGTCAATCGCTACTAAAAGCTCCTTTTTGGCGTTGATTGCATTTAGAGCGAAAAGAACAGATTTTTTGACCGCTCGATCAAATAGCGTATCTACATAGAAAATAGAGATAAGAACGATACCTAAGAATAAAATCAAAAATATCCACTTTGTTGATTTACTTTTCATATGCACCGTTTGTCGTCTGTTTTAGTTTACTTGGCTTTTTTTTGTTAGTTTTCTATCGATATAATCCGCTCCTTCGATGAATACCTTGGGTGCATTAAAACGATAGCCCAAGTAAAACTCAAAAAAACGTTGCTGATCGTCTATTCTAAAATCAGGTTCGTCGTTATGATAAAAAGCATCGAAAGTCGCGTTCATTCCTGTGAAAAAACGCTCAGTATTATAACCCAAAGCCAATTTTATTTCAGTTGTGTAGGTTAGTCCTTCAAAATGTTGGGACGGCATATTGCCAGAAAAGGACAATTTGGTACTGTTGTAACCAAGTCCTAGATGAGCCCCTGCAGCAACCAAAAAATCTTTTTTCACTATCCAATTATAATAATAGGATGGTCCAAGTGTTATATCAAAAAATGTATCGGTTGCAGGGTCCTTATCTGATATTTTAGTCCAGTAGTAACTTAGAATTGGTACGAAGCTTCCAGCGCTTCTGGTTTGCCATTCGTTTTGTTTAAATATTGCCCTAAAAGAAAAATGCGGATTAAGTATGAATGCAGTACTACCGCCAACCTTTCTAACTCTTAAATCGGAGGCAATGAAAAGGTCTGCATCGGGAAACTCCAAATCCTTTACAAAAAATCCTTTGGTTCTCCTAAATTGTACATTCTGCATAAATCTACCCATGTAAAATCTTGTACCAAGGTTGAAAAATTTGGTTTTACCTGAAATGTCATTGTCATTATTGAATTTGAGAAATGTAGGCGTATAGCCAATATCGATTTCAAGGAACCGGAATGCTAACGAAAGAGTGGTATTTATTTGCTGATTGGGGCTGATTAGAAATTCCGAATTATCCGATCCGCTTTTTGCCCTAAACGAATTAAATGAGTCACTAAATGATAATCGTGTTGTAAAAAAATCATCATAGTTTACAATAGGAGACTTATCTTCTTTTAAACTACCGACATTATTTAGAATCTGTGCAGAAATGTTTGTTCCTACCAAAAGAAGTAATATACCCAGTATAGGATTTTTGTCCATGTACACAATTCATAATATGCTTTTTACCTCCTGTAGAGCGGACTCTTCTTCGCTAAAAAATTCAAGGTAGTCTTGTAAGCATCCTCGCCCCACCAAAATGAATCATGATCTTGGCTAAAAATATTGTCGCCTTTATCGTTATAAATATTCATATTAATGGAGGTTGAATAATCTTGACTGGTAGAGCTGTAAGTATTCGCAGATGCGCTACCCTTACTTGCAGCACTCCATATATCACCGATAATGTTTGACTTCGGCTTCGGTGCGCTAGAGGATTCCGTTGTTTTGTTCTTTGTTTGAACATTGGTGCTAGAATAACTAGATACACCCGTTTTTTCAACCGAAACTGTACCTTGTATTACATATTCTACGCCAAGAATATCACAGATTTCTCCCATGGTAAAACCGTTCTTATTATCGTATCCATATCCTGCCTTAGCCAAAAGATTATTCGTGGTAAGCACATCTTGGTATTGTAGTTCTGTAGATTTCCCTTTAAATATGCCATAGGTCTCACGTTGTATTTTCTCTGTCATCACATCCGCTCCGCTATCTTGATCTTTTATATAATCAAAGGGTAGTACGGCCACTTTGTTATGGTGATTTTCTAAATTTCCTTTTGTAGATGAAGAACTGGGTTTATTGAAAAATTGTATACGCCCAGAAGAGAAACTTATTTTTACAATTTCTTTCTGTAGTACCGTATATGGAATGGTCTCGTTCTTATAGGTAAATCCTACATCCTCCGTATTAATTGCCGTTACTGTTCCCACCATCTCCTCTCCGTCGATTTTTAGAATAATATCGTTTTGACTAAAACCAAATATTCCCATCGTATGGAAGAGAATCATAAATCCTACAGATTTCCTACGATAATTTTTGTAAAAGTTCTTTTTCATGAGTAGATAGTTTTTTTGTAAACGAACGTATAATTTCTGATAAATTAATTTAAAAACCTAAATTTCCCAAAAAAAATAAGGCGTGTAGTTTAAATACTATTTTTGGTTAGTGTTAAAGGTTGCTTGAAAATTCATTTTACATAAATATTTAAAATTCAATTAGCTTTAAATCATGTACCCATTCAAAAGAATATTTATTTCCGCTGTATCCATTTTAATAACCATAACGTCGATATATGGCCAAAATGGAACACAACAGCCTAAAGTTTTAACGGTAGGGTTATATAATAGTCCTCCGTTCGTAATGAATGTTGATGGGAATCCAAAAGGAATGGCTGTGGAATTATGGGAAAGTGTTGCATTGAATCAAAATCTAACGTATAGGTATCAGAATTATGATTCATTCACAGAACTTGTTGAAGCCACAGCGTCAAACAAAATTGATGTTGCGGTAACGAATCTTACCGTTACAGAAGATAGGGCGCGAGCTATAGATTTTACACACCCATGGTATGATGCCGGTCTTCGCATAATGATAGGCGATGACAACCCCACCAGCAGCACTGAATTAATAAAAGGCCTGCAGGATGCAGGCCATCTGAGAGCTTATCTTTGGCTGTTATTCATTATTGTTGTGGTAACTGTGGGTTTCACTTTATTCGACCGGAAATTTGATAGGGAGTTTCCTAGAAAATGGCGGGAAGGATTGGCAGAAAGTTTTTATTCCGTCATGGTCATCGCCACCACCGGAAATTTAAAGCGCAAGAACCTATTTGGCTGGGTCGGGCGTATATTCTCTGCATTTTGGCTGGTCATAGGTATTATTCTTTTGGCCTACTTAACTTCCTCTATAACTAGCGTTATGACTACGCTTTCATTATCTAACGAAATCAATGGTTGGAAAGACTTGAGCAATAAAAAAGTAGGTGTGCTCTTGGGAAGTGTTGCCGAAAGTTTCGCCAAGGAAAAGGGTTTTGATTATATAGTGTATTCACAGAACGATGAGGCCGTGAAAAGCTTAAAGAGTAAGAATATTGATGCTATAATTGGCGATGCCCCGGTACTTGAATATTATGATTTCACAAACAGTAGTGAGCCTGTCAAGGTAGTGGGCAAATTGTTCAAACCCGATAAATACGGTTTTGGCCTGCGCGGAAACGAAACCTTAACAAAAACGATTACTATTGAAATTTTAAGTGCACAAGAAAGTGGCTATTTAGAAGAACTAAGGTTAAAGTACTTCGGTCAAGCACATTAATATCAAATTGCTACAACTTAAGAAATAGAAAGTATGAATTCAACGCTAAGTACTATCACTCCACAAATTATAGTTCAACTAAAAGAACAAGTTGTCAAATCGAAATTAGCCCTACTTTTTATATTGCTGATTAGCACATTTGGTATTTCCCAATCAACAACTAACACAAAGAATAACAGGGATCTTGAAGAATCGGAAGCTCAATTGAGCCGGGTATATCAGCAAATTCTGAACGAATATGAAAACGATACGGTTTTTGTTTCTAGATTAAAGGAGACCCAGCGCATTTGGTATTTATTTCGAGAGGCGGAACTTCAAATGAAATTTCCCGAAGACAATAAAGAGGTATTCTATGGGAGCATTTATAGAGAATGTGCAACTCAATATTTAATCGAGCTCACCGAAGGTAGAATTGAAAAACTACAGATTTGGGTTGAAGGGGTTGAAGAGGGTGACGTCTGCAGCGGTTCAATAAAGTTAAAGGCCGATTAAATCATATAAACTATGGGATCTCTATATCATTGAATTTCAATCTTATTTAGATTAATGTTTGGTTTAGAAAAAATCCGGTGTATTAAATACTCATTTGCAGGAATTGAGATGAATATATTGACTGTTCTAAGTATTCCGCAATAAATTTAACCATTAAAAAAAAATAACTAGTAATTGGAATTTCTACCTGATAAAGGATTGGAAAAGTCTAGTTTTGAACACTACGAAGACTTGGTTGCTTTCAGTTCTTGGATGGGTATCTGAAAAGCAAGCGTATCACAGCATTTTGAAGAAAGGACAGTTAATAATATATTGAAGGACCTACTTTCAACGCTATTATTGCTGTTCGAGGAGTGGCTGATGAAATAGAAATTAGAGTAATTGTCTGAAGGCTTGAGACAGTGAAAAAACGTTTAGTTCAAATTATCCCTAAGATGTGCAGTTAGCTTGGCACGTAGGTAGTTCAATCCATAAATTCTTGTCGTTTTCGAGAGAACCATGTTATCGGATATTAATGTTAGCAGATAATCTTGAATATAAAGATAGGGGGCTATTTTTAAGGATGGGCCTAGTCCATAAATAGCCCAGGGAGGAAAAGTGACACTGCGGGAAAAAGGGTCACCAGAGCCAATACCACCAAACTGACCAGCAAGAATGGAAAACCGGCCTTGCTGACCTCGCCGATGGAAATCTTTCCGATACTGGAAGCCACAAAAAGACAGACCCCTACTGGTGGTGTCGTCAAACCTATGATTAAGTTCAGTACCGCAATAATGGCAAAATGTATAGGATCTACATCTACCGCCAAGGCTATCTTAAGCAAAATCGGGAACAGAATCAACAACGCGGCAATTGTTTCCATAAAGGTGCCGACTACGATCAACAGCAGGTTGATCAATAAAAGCACGACATATTTATTGGTCGTAAATCCTAGAATTTCGTTCGATATGGTTTGAGGAATCTGCTCCGTAATCAAGATAAAACCAAAAAGATTGGCAAAGCCCACCAATACCATCAATGAGGCCGAAGTCTTCATGCTGTCCAAAATAATAACCTGCACATTTTTGAAATTCAATCGCTTATAGACGAATCTACCGATGATCAGCGCGTAGGCGACGGCGATAATAGAGGCTTCCGTCGGGGTAAAGATACCGCCGATGATGCCGTAAAGAATGATAAATGTCATCAAGAGCGACCAAAACGTCTCTACGAAACTGCGCATCACCTGCCCCAAGCTACTGCGGTCGTGTTTGGGATAGTTTTTTCGTTTCGAAATGAAATAGGCTGTAAATAATAGCCCGAGACCCAATAATAAGCCCGGCAAGGCTCCTGCCAAGAAAAGTTTCCCTACCGAGAGGCCGCTCAAGGTCGCCGCAATAATCAAGGGTACGCTGGGAGGAATAATAGGTCCAACAGTAGATGAGGCCGCGGTGACCGCACAAGAAAACCCGGTATCGTAGCCGTCCTTTTTCATAGCGGGAATCATAATCGATCCCATACTGGCTGTATCGGAAATCGCCGTTCCCGAAATACCCGCAAAAAGCATTGAGGCACCTATGTTCACTAAAGAAAGTCCACCGCGGATATGCCCTAGCAGGTGGTTGCAAAAGGTAATAATCTTTTCCGTCAGCCCCCCATGGTTCATCAAATTACCGGCCATAATAAATCCGGGAACGCTCAACAGTACGAACACATCGATACCGGAATACATTTTCATGGGTATGACGATCAGGGGGATTCCCTTGACCAACAAATAAGACAGACAGGCTAATCCCAATGCAAAGGCTATGGGAAACCGTAACACCAAGCATACCACAAAGACGAGTACCAAGATCCAGATCATGGCTCGGTTCTTTTAAAGGTTTTCCTGATTTTTATCCACAGATAGTAACAGATAGCGGCCGACATAGCGAACATGCTAAAGAAAGCTACGCCCATATTAAAACCTAAGCTCGGTGATTTTTCGGGAATGCCCAATAGAATGAGCTTTGCGGAAAATAGCGCCATGATAGCAAAAAGTATGAAGTTGATAATGGGAATACCCTTGTTCAATACATTGTTGCCACGTATAGGGAAGGCGGTTGAAAAACATATCTAAATGAACATAATAGGAGGTCTTCATGGCCAGGCCCGCAGCAAAAGACATGGCATAGATAAAAAAGAGGCGCGAGGCCTCCTCAGTCCATGACGGGGTCTGCAAGGGCGAAAATCGGAAAAATATCTGAAGCAGCACGGTCGTTATCAAACCCCAGGTACTGATCAAAGTACCCAATTTAAGTACGCGGCCGATTAATTTACGTAGCATCCTGTTTTTCCTCTTTGAGTTGTCGGTAAATTTTCTTCATTTCCGGGGATAAGCTTTCGAAGATGGCCTTGCTGCATTTATCTTGAAAGGCATCCTTGTCCACCTCTATGAACTCCATGCCCTTGGCCTTTAATTCCTCCTGGACATTTTTTTCGTTCTCCAAAAATAGCCGGTGCTCATAGGCCTGCATATCTTTTCCTGCCCGCAAAACGATTTCCTGCAAATCGGACGGTAAGCGCTGAAACTGTGCTTCGCCCATAACTGGATAGACCCAACTTATCACGTGACCGGTCAGGTTGATATATTTTTGTACCTCCGCAAAACCGGCGTTATTGATCATGGCGAATGGATTTTCCTGTGCCTGGATGGTGCCCTGCTGGAGCGAGGTAAAAACCTCTGAAAATGCCATTGGAGTAGGTTTTGCCCCCAAGGCGCTCCATGCCGTAACAAAAGAAGGCACGTTGGGTACGCGGATAATCAATCCATTTAAATCATCAGGATGGCGGATTGGTCGGTTGGAGGTCAAATGTCGAGGGCCCCGCTCGAAATGGCCCAAGGCCCGAAGTCCGGATTTTTCAATCATTTCTTTTTCCATCAATTGTCCGATCGGCCCATTGATATACCGGTTCATATCGGTAGAATCTTGCATCAAAAAGGGCAATTCGCAGAAGGTAGCGACCTCGAACCAATTGGTCAGGGTAGAGCCGGTGGTTGTCATATCGATAACATCGGCCTGTATCAAACGAATGGCCTCGATTTCCTTCGCCAATTGTTCAGAGGGGTAGATTTCTACTTTTATACGCCCGTCGGAGCGCTCTTCCAGAATTTCCCCAAAATAAGTGAAGGCTTTAAACCAAGTATGGTCCTCGTTGACCAATAGCGCCGTTCGGAACAAGTATTCGGGTTCTTGTCCTGTTCGGCATCCCGTAAACAGAAAAATGATCAAGAGCAATGACCAGAATGTACGTCTTTTTGTTTCCATAATTTACGGGGCGACCAAATCGATAGCGATGTAAATATATCCTTTTTCGGTAAACGGACATATTTTTCGTTAGTATCGACCCAAAATACGATACGTCAACCGGAATAGTAGGGCAGGTTTTAACGGCAACCTGCAAAAAACAAAAGGCTGTCCTTGATATGCTTTCCCCAATATTCCCATTCATGCCCGCCCCCGAATTCTTCGTAGAGGTGATCGATACCGGAATCGGACAATTGTTGGTGCAACGTTCTGTTGTATTTGATCAACTGATCTTCGGTACCGCAGTCGAACCTAAGTTTAGGCAGACTACCATTGTTTTTGTCTATCATCCGCCAAACGGAGTTCTCGCTCGTATCCTCTTGCAGATATCTATCCAAAGGCTCCTCAACGAACAAGGGCATCTGTTTGAGATCGGTAATGGCTGAATGTGCGGAGATTGCCCTAAAATTTTCGGCGTATTTAATACCTAATCGTAAGGCCCCGAAACCGCCCATGGACAATCCGGAAATAAACCGATCTGATTTTTCGCTTACACATTGAATGTTCTCGATTACCGCCGCAGGGACGTCATCGACAATCCATTTTTCAAAATTACGCCCTTTATGCGGCACGTATCCCGAACCATCGCCCCATAGTCCATCAGAAGGCATGGCTATGGCCATGGGAGGGATTTCTCCGTTTTCAATCATCTGTAAAGCCGTAATATGCACACCGGCTTTCTGTGACCATGCCCATGCACTTCCATAAACGCCGTGCAGTAATACAACTAATGGAATATCTATTAGACTTGCCATTGGGGGTACAAAAACACAGATATCTCCTCTACCCTTAAGATTCGGTGTTTTTACAGTGATAAAGCGAAGATTTCCGCTTTCGAACGCTGGATCAGATATTTCTGTGGTTCTGAACATGTCGAAAATTAATCAAATACAATGACACCCTTGGCATTTTTTCCTTCCAACATATCATCGAAGGCCAGCTGCAGGTTTTCAAGACGATATTGACGGGTAATCATTTCATCCAACCGAAGATCGCCTTTTTTATAGAGACGCATCAGTTTGGGGAAATCGATTTGTGGGCGACATTTTCCATAGAGGGGATTGATGTAGATTTTGTCCCATTCGAACAATCGCATATCAATCTTAATTTCTTCCTCGATGCCACTTACCTGAACGGCCGTGCCCGCGTTGCGGATCATGGCCAAGGGTGCCGCTCCCAGGCCGGGAACGGCGGTACATTCAAAAGCATAATCGGAACCCCGGCCCTGACAGAGGGTCCTAACTTTTTTGGCAGCTGCTTCCAGACCTTTATCCTGTTTATCGGCCAGAATCGTATGCGTAGCACCGAATTGCTTGGCCAGTTCAAGCTTATCTTTATTGATATCGACGGCAATGATCATGCCCGCACCGGAAATCTCGGCGGCCTGTATCACGTTGAGGCCAACACCCCCGCAGCCTAAGACGGTAACCGAGCTTCCTGCCGCGACCTTTGCGGAATTTACCACGGATCCGTAACCCGTCATAACGCCACAACTGATGATGCTGGCCGCCGAAAAATTGAGATTCTTTTCCTCGACCTTGACAACAGCAGATACCTTGACCAAGGCATATTCGCTTAATGTACCGAGATTAAAGGAGCGTTCGATAGGTTTTCCCTGCCATTGCGAACTTTCCAGACTGGCATGTCCTGGCGTATGTCCGTTGCCTCCGGCGACCACCGGCGAGTTGTTTTCGCAGATATGTTGATTGCCTTCCTGACATTGGAAGCAGGTCATACAAGGGGTCGCCCAATTGAGAATTACCTGATCTCCTTTTTTAAGGTGTACTATGCCCTGGCCCACTTTTTCGATGACTCCCGCCCCTTCATGCCCCATAACGATCGGTTTGCCCCAAGAAAGGGAATCGTAGTCGGTATGACAGAGTCCGGCGGCCTTTAATTTGACCAGAACCTCGTCCGCTAGGGGATCGGAGAGAATTACATCATCGATGATGAAAGTACCGTCACCCTTCGCTATTGCACTTTTTGAATGTATTGACATGAATGTTAGACGTTAGTGTTTTATATCGTATTGATCGGACCAAAACCAGGGAACGGCAGCTGAGGTAAACGTTTGGTAGTTATAGGCCGATTTTCGTACATCCTTATGCCTACAGAGCATCGCAACCGAATCATTTTGGTCGTTTATTTCGCCGTAGCCTTTTTCCGATCGGGCAGCGCCGAAAGGGTCGGGAAGTTCACTTATCTTCATTTTTTCCGGTTAAAAGGGTATTGTGTTTTGCGGATAATCCTACGCCGCAAAAGTTGAACTAAAATCAATAAGATACGCATCCTTTTTTGATCAAAAAATATACTATTCTGTTTGAAAAATAAGTATTTTTAGTTTTTTTAGGTAAATAATGGGAGAAAGCTGATTTCAAAGGATGGAATAGCTTTTCGCCATTGGTCTATCGAAAAAAACCTAAACTATCCCTACTATGAAATATATTGTTTGTGAAAAGCCTGGTGAGTTTCAATTGAAAGAAAAAGATAAACCTGAAAAAGTAGCCGGGGAAGCTCTTTTACGGATTAAAAAAGTGGGAATATGCGGCACTGACCTACATGCCTACGGGGGCAATCAGCCCTTTTTTACTTATCCCAGGATATTGGGACACGAGCTGGCTTCGGAAATTGTTGAAATAGAGGAGAACGACCAAAACCTCAAACCTGGCGACAATGTCGTTATCATGCCGTATATCACTTGCAAGACCTGTATCGCCTGTATAAACGGCAAAAGTAATTGCTGTACCCAAATGAAGGTCTTGGGCATTCATACCGATGGGGGAATGCAAGAGCTTCTATCCGTACCCATCGATTTACTGATTCCGGCAAAGAACTTGAGCGATGATGAAATGGCTATCGTCGAGCCTTTGGCCATAGGCGCCCATGCCATCCGGCGGGCACAGCTGCAAGAAGGTGAGACCATAGTAGTAGTGGGCTGCGGACCCATTGGTATCGGTATTATGAAACTGGCCCAGATCAAAGGGGCAAAGGTAATCGCCATAGATATGAACCAAGGGCGATTGGATTATGCGAAGGAGGTGATCGGCGTGGATTACATCGTCAGGGGAGGGGCGGAAGCAGTGGATACCATAGCCAAAATTACGAATGGCGATATGTGCACCGCCGTATTCGATGCCACAGGACATAAAGGTGCTTTGGAATCTGGACCGGATTATATGGCCCACGGCGGCCGGTATGTTCTAGTGGGTCTCTTCAAAGGGGAACTGGTGTTTACACATCCTGCTATACATGCCAAGGAAACTAGCATTCTTTGCAGTAGAAATGCAACCCTTGCAGATTTGAAACACGTGATCGCGATTCTGGAAACAGGTGAATTCCCCACAGCTTCGTTTGTAACCCACAATGTGGATTTTAAGGATATGATCGCCAATTTTGATAGCTGGCTGGATCCGAGTAATGGTGTGATGAAAGCGACCGTTAATTTTTAAAAGAAATTACATAACAACCCTTAAGAATAAAGCGTCATGGATTTAAATTTAAAGAATAAAGTGGTCGTCATCAGCGGAGCGGCCGGTAAAGAGGGGAGCATCGGCGAGACCATTTTGACGCGTTTGGCCGAAGAAGGCGCTATTCCCGCGGTCATCGACAGAAACGATCGTGGGTTCGGGTATGTGGAAAAAATACAGAAAAAAGGTATCGATGCCCTCTTTTGCCAGACCGACGTCACCCAGCCCGAACAGGTTAAAAACGCAGTAGATGCTATTGCAAAAAAATACGGCCGTATCGATGTGGTTCTCAACAATGTCGGGGTAAACGACGGGGTCGGGCTCGATGCTTCCTACGAAGAATTTATGGATTCGTTGAAACTGAACATGGTGAGCTATTTTTTGATCGTAAAACATGCGCTGCCCCTATTGAAAAAATCCAAAGGAAACATATTGAACATCGGATCCAAGGTCGCCTTAACGGGACAGGGAAGAACATCGGGCTATGCCGCTGCAAAGGGAGGTGTTTTGGGCCTGACACGGGAATGGGCCGTTGATTTGGTTCCGTACGGCATCCGTTCGAACGCGATCATCATCGCGGAAAGTTGGACTCCTTCCTACGATACCTGGATCAGAACCCTGCCCGATAGCGAGGAGAAATTAAAATCCATCATCAAGAAAATCCCTTTGGAAAACCGAATGACCAGTACCGATGAAATTGCGAACGTTTGTTTGTTTACGATTTCCGATAGATCATCGCACACGACCGGGCAGTTTATTTTTGTGGATGGAGGCTATGTGCATTTGGATAGATCGCTGTTGACAGAATAAGGGATATTGTTTCAATCTTCCCAATGCGCGTCGATAACCTTCTGAATATACGGATATTCAGAACATTTGGAAAAATCTTTTAATTATCCGTTTTGGCGCCTTTTTTGGATTTATGCCAACAAATCCTTTACTACATGCCCATGTACATCGGTCAATCGAAAACGTCTTCCCTGATGTTTAAAAATCAACCGTTCGTGGTCAATGCCGAAAAGATGCAATAGGGTCGCATGAAAATCATGTACATGTATCGGATCTTTGGTTACGTTATAACTGAAATCGTCGGTCTCGCCATGCACGTATCCGGGCTTAACGCCCGCGCCGGCCATCCACATCGTAAAGGCCTTCGGGTGATGATCACGGCCATAGTCCGTTTGGGTCAATTGTCCTTGTGAGTAAACGGTACGGCCGAACTCGCCGCCCCAGATGACCAGCGTATCCTCCAGCATTCCCCGCTGTTTCAGATCTTTGATCAATGCGGCATTCGCCTGATCCGTCAGTTTGTTCTGGTTTCTGACCCCGCCGGGGCATCCGATATGCTGATCCCAGCCCTGATGGTACAATTGGACGAATTTGACATCCTTTTCTAAAAGTTTTCGGGCCATCAGACAGTTGGCGGCATAGGTGCCTGGGTCTCGACTGTCTTCGCCATACATATCGAAAATATAATCGGGCTCGTCGGACATGTCCGTTACTTCCGGAACCGAGGTCTGCATCCGAAAGGCCATTTCGTATTGGGTCATCCGGGCATTGATCTCAGGGTCGCCGTAGGCATCGTGTTGTACCTTGTTCAATTTCCCTAAATAATCCAGCATTTGCCTTCTGTCGTTGCCGTCGTAATTTTCGGGATCGCCCAGATACAGCACGGGATCTTTTCCCGAGCGGAACTGCACCCCTTGGTGTTCGGTCGGTAAAAATCCGTTGCCCCAAAGACGGGAATATAAGGGTTGCCCGCCCATATTTTTGGTGATTAGCGTGATAAAGGTGGGGAGGTTGTCATTGTCCGATCCGAGACCATAACTCAACCAAGACCCTATCGACGGGCGGCCGGGCAACTGGTTTCCGGTCTGTAGAAAAGTGATGGCGGGATCGTGGTTGATGGCATCGGTCTGCATCGATTTGATAAAGCAGATATCGTCGACCATTTTCGAGGTATAGGGCAGCAGTTCGCTGGCCCAGACGCCCGCCTGCCCATATTGCTTGAAATCCATAATGGAAGGGGCGATGGGAAAAACCGTTTGGCTGGCACTCATGCCGGTCAGCCGCTGCCCCTGTCGTACCGAGGGCGGGAGATCTTGGCCAAACATATCCCTGAGTTTGGGCTTGTAGTCCCACATATCCAACTGTGAGGGGCCGCCGCTTTGAAAGAGATACACGATACGTTTCGCTTTGGGCAGATGGTGGGGGAGTCCCGATCGGTTGTTGTTATAGGATTTTAATATCGCATCGGCATTTGAGGCATCGATCTTGTTACCCTTTACCGCGCCCCAGGCGGTATCGGCGTTCAATAATGAGCCCAAAGCGAGTGCCCCGATGCCCAAAGAGGATTTTGTGAGGAAGTTGCGGCGGTCCATCTGTCTCTCAACCTGTTGGAGGTCTTTGTTGGTTGACCTTAGTATTTTATGATTGTGGCACATGTACGTAAATTTTTATATAGAACAGCTCTCTTGCCCTCTCCAGAAGGAAAGGGATATGTTTACGGTTGCTATTGTCTTCGTCTTGTTTCAGTTCATTAACCTTCACAGCTCCCCAGACCCGAGTGAGCTTGATTCTGGTAAATTCATTTTTATCTTTTCATGATCGTAGCATCCGAATTCATGATGGTACTGGCTACCACGGCATTGGCGGCTACCAAGGCGGCATCTTCATCATCTTCTATTCGAAACTCGCCCGTATTCAGCCAGCCTTCGGCCTTTGCCCTATTTTCCTTGAATTTTTTGTATTCCCCTTGTTGCAGTTCCGCCAATAATCGCAACTCTTCAGCCTTTATTTTTCGGCCCGTAAGCTTTTGAAAAACCTCGGCAATTCCTTTTTCGGGGTCGGAGTATCGCAGCATACTATTACCCAACACCCGTGATGCCTCTACGTAGGTGGGGTCGTTCAACAACACCAAGGCCTGTAGCGGCGTATTGGTTTCTTGCCGGCGTACCGTGCAGAAAGAGCGTTCGGGCGCATCGAAGGTCGCAATGGTCGGATGCGGAACGGTACGTTTCCAAATGGTGTAGATGCTTTTTCGATAGAGTTTGTCGCCTTTGTCCTCTTCGTAGGCAGCCCCGTTAATTTTCCACAAGCCTTCGGGCTGATAGGGTTTTACACTGGGTCCCCCGATTGTGTCGTTCATCAGTCCGGAGGCGACCAGGGCATTGTTGCGCAACATTTCACCTGTTAAACGTTTTGCGGGGCCACGGGCGAGCAATCGGTTCTTTTTATCTTTCGTCAAGAGTTCTTCGCTGGCCTTTGAAGATTGTCGGTACGTATTTGACATGGCCATCAATTTGTGCAAGGCCTTGACATCCCAACCGGATTCCATGAACTTTACCGCCAACCAGTCCAACAAGGCAGGGTGACTGGGCAGCTCGCCCTGGTTCCCAAAATCCTCGACGGTACGGACGATGCCCGTACCGAACATATTCTGCCAATACCGGTTGACCGCTACCCGGGCCGTTAACGGGTTTCTTTTGCTGGTAACCCATTTCGCCAGCCCCAATCTGTTTTTGGGCAGGCTATCGGGATAGGCGTAGATTTTTTCGGGTGTATTCGGATACACCTGCTCACCGTAGCTATCGTATTGACCGCGTTCCAAAATAAATGTTTCCCGCGGTTTTGCCATTTCCTTCATCACCATAATGGATTGGACAGGTTCAATACTGTCCGCCTGAATCTTCCTTACTTTTTCAAGTTCCGCTAGGGACCGCTGATATTCCTTGGATCTGGTCGCCAGGAAATAGTGTTCCAGACTTTTCTTGTTCATCTTTTGACAGTTCGTCGGGCGATTTGGCCAAAACAGGTTCCAATATTTTGGGCCGTGCCATTTGGGCGACCTCTACGGCAGTCAGTTCGGTATCGAACACCAAAATATCGTCGGCCTTCGCGCCGCCGATACCTTTTCCCCGCCATATGGCACCGATCTGCAGCCCGGGATTTTCTTCTTCCTTGTCCCCGAAAACGATATCCTTATATAGATTGTCGTTGACGACCTCGGTTTTCTGCTCCGCCCCGTCCACAAAGACCTTGAGTCCGCCGGCTTTGCTCGAACCGTCGTAGGTCATGGTCAATTGCACCCATCGATCTTTCGGAATGTCCTCTAAAGTTCGCTCTACTATGGCATTATCGGGCCAGGTATGCGCCAATAGAAGCTCGATCCTATTTTCATGCAAGCTCAGATGATAACCGCGATAACTGTACAGTTGGGTGGAGTTGTGCTTATGGAAGATCTGCCCATTTTCCAGGTCCTTGGGAATAAATACCTGTATGCCGATGCTAAAAGGTTCACTACGGCGGAAGATGCCCAATTCTCCCATATCCAACCAGGTATCCCCATCAAAGGATATCCCTTTTCCCGAACGGCCTTCCGTAAGGACCGCTTTTTGGTCTTTGGCGAACTGTTGTTTCATTTCGCCTTTATGGTATGGGGCGACGGAATTATTGATGGTTCCGTTGTCGAAATCGATTTTTGCGATCAGATGATCGGGCATCGCTTCTGGCTTTATTTTTTTGTAATCTTCGGATGCGATCCATCTTTCCGCCACTTTGCTTTCCGTTTGTGCTACTAGGTCAACTTTCTCCTCGTTTTCATTGATCAAGCCGTTGACATAGGCCAAGAATTTTTCCTCCTCCTCCGTCGGAAGCAGCATATTGGGCACGGGCATCGACCGATCCCAGGGAATCTGTCCCGATTCGTTCACGTTATTGAAGAAACTGTACATTTCGAAGTAGTTCTTTTGGGAAATGGGATCGTATTTGTGGTCGTGGCATTTGGCACAGGCCATGGTTAGCCCCATAAAGCCTTCGCTCACCACGTTGGTACGGTCAGATACATATTCGGAACGGAATTCCTCATCGATAATTCCCCCTTCCAAGTTCTGTGGATGCAGCCGGTTAAAAGTGGTCGCCAAAATCTGTTCCTTGGAAGCGTTCGGCATCATATCGCCCGCCAGTTGCCATTCTAAAAATTCGTCGTAGGCTTTGTTTTCGTTGAATGCCTTGATGACCCAATCCCTCCAAACGGAGACGTCTCTATACCGGTCCACAGTGTAACCATGGGTGTCGGCATATCGGGAAAGGTCCATCCAATCCAAGGTCATCTGTTCGCCGTAGTGGGGGCTGGCCAAAAGGCGGTCTACCTGTTTTTCGTAAGCATCGCGAGAATCGTCGGTTATAAAAGCGTCGATTTCTTCAAGGGTTGGTGGAAGACCTGTCAGATCAAAGCTCAATCTTCGTAATACCATCTCTTTCTCGGCCGGGGGGCTCGGGTCCATATTTTCCTTTTCCAGCTTCGCCAAAATAAAATTGTCGATACCGTTGGCCACCCTGTCCCGTAACTTTACTTTGGGGAGTTCCTGCTTTTTGGGGGGAAGAAACGCCCAATGGTCCTTATATTCGGCACCATGCTCGATCCATTTGACCAATAGCGCCTTTTCATAGGCCGAAAGTTCTAAATGGGACGATGGTTCGGGCATGGTGACTTCGGGGTCGTCGGTCAATATACGGGCGACCAATTCGCTGCTTCCCGCATCGCCGGGAACGATGGAAAACCGGCCCGGGACGTTAGGGGATTCCGCATAGGCCAATTCGGGAAGGTGCAACTGCAGTCCCGCCTTTACCTTCGCTTTATCGGGACCATGACAGATAAAGCATTTATCGGACAAAATGGGCTTTATGTGCTGGTTGAAGTCAACCTCTTCAGGCAGATTTTCGTAGGCAATTTCAACATCCTCCGGCAAATCGGGGCCACAGGAAAACAAAATTCCCAAACCCAAAATGCTCAGCAGATATTTAATTTTGGACATACGTTTATAAAGGTTTATCAACTAATCTAAACTATTCTGTTCACACCATCAAATCTTATCCATTTCTGGGTTTTAGTAAATTTACCTGAACTTTGGGAAAGTACGGAACTCAAACGGCATTTTTGCATTTGTTCGTATTTAAACTATCTTCCCCTCGGATTGGACCATCATCTTTCCTCCATCATGATAGCACTCGAATTCAGTACTTTTTTAGGTCGTTTTCATCCCGTTTTGGTACACTTGCCCATAGGATTTTTGGTTTTGGCCATTGTTTTGGAATGGTTCGAGAGTTTCCGTCGTTCTGAAATGAAAAGCCGGTTACTATCAATGGTTTGGCTTTTTGGTGGAATCTGCGCAGCGGCAGCGGCACTTTGCGGTTGGTATTTAGGGGAAACCGGACGTTATGAAGAGGATATACTTTTTGTACACCGCTGGTTAGGGATTGCGTTGGTCGTACTATCCTTTGTCGGATGGTGGATAAAGCGACATCCAAAAAAATATTCCCCATATATCCAGAACGGATTTAATATTTTGGTACTGGGGATGCTCTTTTACGAGGGTCACCAAGGCGGCAACATGACCCATGGAAAAACCTATCTTACGGAATATGCCCCTGAAACGCTAAAGGGAATTTTAGGGGCGAAAGAAAATTCGGATTCCCTTCCCCAGTTCGTAAACCCCGATTCCGTTTTGGTGTACAACGATTTGGTGCATCCTATTTTTGAGTCCAAATGCTTTGCCTGCCATAATAACGAGGTACAACGCGGGGGCCTGAACATGGTATCTCCGGACTCCCTTTTACAGGGTAGCCAGGGTGATCCCATTATCGTGGAAGGGAATGCCGAGGCCAGTGAGTTGTTCAAAAGGATAACCCTGTCCCAGCGCAATATCAAATTCATGCCCCCCACCGAAAATCCCTTGACCTATGATGAGATCCAGATCGTGGAATGGTGGATAGACAGTGGGGCTTCATTCGATTCCAATGTATCGGCCATTGAAGTCGGCGAAAATATAAAACCCGTGCTCTTGCGCCGCTACGCCCTGGACGTCGAACCCAAACCTTGGTACGAGACCGTACAATTGGCCAAATTGGACAGTAGCCCGCATTACGGAACTGCGAAATAGTGGTTTTGAAGTAAAAGTATTGGGAGCCACAAATCCACTGCTCGATGTCTCTTATTCAGGTAAAGATTTGACAAAAGCGCAACTTCAAAAGCTCGAAGAAGTAAAGGAACATATCACATGGCTATCATTGGCCGAAACCAATGTTGAGGATGCCTGGCTAAGTATTGTCTCAAACTTCCCGAACCTGACCCGACTCGAACTGGAAAAAACGACCATTTCCGACAATGGGGTGGTATTTCTACCAAAATTAAAACATCTGGAAGCCTTGAATCTTTATGGTACAAACGTCACGGATGCTTGTATGGGGCATATCGAGCAAATATCCGGTCTAAAACGCGTGTATTTATGGGAAACTGGGGTCAGCCAGCATACGGTGGAAAGCCTACGTAAAAATAATAATGAGCTTGAAATAATCCTTGGGGATAGGTAATAGGAGCCGAGTATCCTTTCTGGTCTCTGAAAATAGTGTAAGCTATGCGATTTACTGCAGCTACCTTTTCCCGAATTAGTTGGGGCTAAAAACTTTTGTCCAGTAGCTGTTGCATTGACTGCTTACCGCTACTGCAACTTCTACGTGGCATTTTGCAGAATTATTTTCATTTACTTATGAACTATGTATTTTTAGTGAATAGGAGTGAATTATTTTAGAGTGGTTTTTATCATGTGTTCTTCCACAATTTCAATGGCTTGTCTAAATTGTTTAAAAACTTCCTATCCAGCGATTTTCTGGTCACTTTGCTGGGCTTTGAGGCTATGTCAAGGTCTTCCTGTTCTTGCTCCAACATCCTTAGGCTTTGAAAGAGCAGGGATTTTAATTGTTGGAAAGTGTTCGGTTTTTGTATGTAATAATTTGCTCCATCTTCCCTAAGCTGATTTACTTCCATTTCGTGATAGGACGTAGAGTAAACGATAATCTTTATATTGGCAAATTGGGGAAAACTACGAATATCGGCCAAACACTCGAAACCGTCCATCAAAGGCATATGTAAATCTAAAAAAATAACATCAGGGGCGGATTTTTCTGCGAAAAGGGTAGCCATTAAATCCACTCCGTTACTAAATTCGCTTACTTCGGTCAGCACGGGAATTTCTTCTAAGGCCTCTATGAAAAATTCTCGGTCATCGGTATCATCGTCGGCAAGGTATATAATAAGCGGCTTCATTTGCGGTGGAATTTTGTTCGACTCACTTTGTCAATTCAAAATTATAATACTTAAGCAAATATTCTGATTTTGCAAGAGTTTCATAATTGAGCTAATATTTTAAGTATTCAAATTTTTATTCTAATTCTAACTAAGTAAGGAATAAAATTAATTAGAACTATCAATGTATCTTGCGCCGATTCCATCCGAAATTGACCCAAAAAATATTGAATTCTACCGTTTTGGAAGGCTATCGCAACGAAATTCTTCTTCTTGAGATAGTCAAAAGTGGATTCTAGATACGGGTTCACATCGGGTTTATCCAGCACAACAAGGTTTTGAGATAGTAATTGGTTCATTTAAGAACATGGGATTCTGATTTTCCCTCTTTCTTTATCCCAAACAAAATGCAGATGGGTACAGGGATAAAAACGAAATCGAAGTATAAAAAGATGGAAACACAACCGGGCATGGGTGCTATATCCAAAAGCCGTCATGGAACTACTTTTAGGGTATGGGCACCGCACGCCGAAAAGGTCTCTGTTGTTGGGGACTTCAATGTTTGGAACGAAGAAGAGCACGTCATGCAAGATGTAGGACATGGCTGTTGGAGTCTCGATATTCCAAAAATTAAAGAGGGCATGGAATATAAATTTGCAGTCCGAACAAAAAACGGGTCTGTCTTACGAAATGATCCTTTCGCCAGACAGATGACCAATAGTAACGGTAATTCTGTGGTGGCCAAGCGCAAGTTTACTTTTAAAAACGGTGATTTTAAGATTGCAGATCGAAATAAACTCATGATTTATGAAATGCATATTGGCACGTTCAATCGGGATGAAAAAAAGAACAAGGTCGGAACTTTTAAAAGTGCCCAAAAAAAATTGGGATATTTGAAGGAATTGGGCATTAATGCCATTGAGCTGATGCCCGTTGCCGAATTTGCAGGCGGAATTTCTTGGGGTTATAATCCCGCGGCGCCCTTTGCCATAGAGTCCGATTACGGCGGTCCAAAAGCTTTTGCCGAATTTGTAGATAAGGCCCATGGCCATGGAATTGCCGTACTGATCGATGTGGTCTATAATCATTTTGGGCCGTCGGATACCGATATGTGGCAATTCGATGGTTGGTCTGAAAATGATAAGGGCGGCATCTATTTTTACAATGATCATCGCTCGAAAACCCCTTGGGGCGATACGCGTCCGGATTATGGCAGGGTAGAGGTACGCCAATTTATTCGTGATAATGCGCTGATGTGGCTGGAAGATTACAACTGCGATGGTCTTCGCTGGGACGCAACTTCCTATATTCGGTACGTCGAGGGTGGTGTAGGCTATCACAGGGAGGAAATTGCCGAGGCCAAACGGATGATTCAGGATATCAACGGCGAAATCCAAACAAAATACCCCGAAAAAGTGTTGATAGCGGAAGATTTGAAGGCCGACGCAAAAGTCACTATGGAACAAGGCTACGACGGTCTGAATTTCGACGCACAATGGGATTCCGAATTCGTGCATCCGGTGAAAGAAGTGCTGATCAAGACGGATGATGCCTCCCGGAATTTACAGGAAATTGTCAATGCCCTAACCTTCAGGTATAACGATGATGCTTTCGAGCGGGTCGTGTATACCGAATCCCACGATGAGGTGGCGAACGGAAAATCCCGCATTCCGGAAGAAATCCAACCGGGGGAGGCCGACAGCGCATTTGCCAAGAAGCGTTCGGTTTTGGGTGCCGTACTTGTGCTTACCGCTCCAGGCATACCGATGATTTTTCAAGGGCAGGAGTTTTTGGAAAACGGGTATTTTGAAGACACCGACGGCATCGATTGGAAAAAAGCAACCAAATTCAAGGGTATTCAAAAATTATACAGAGATCTTATAAAACTAAGAATTGGAAACCCGGCCGACGAACTTAGGGGGTTACAAGGGCAGCGGATAAACATCCTCCATTTTAACCAAAGTAATAAAATGTTGGCCTATACCCGTTCTCACGACGATTATGGGCATTGCCCGGTGCTTGTCATCATCAACTTTTCAAACACGCTTTTTGATAATTATGATATTGGCGTGCCTATTGGTGGTCTCTGGGAAACAGCCTTCAACAGCAGCTGGGACGGTTACGACAAAGAGGATTTCAGCTTGGTTAACGCAAAATTGCATATGGCGAAAGGTGAACCTTATGATAACCAGCCCCATAAACTGACTTTTTCTATTGCCGGGTATGGCGCATTGATATTAAAAGGGTGCGATGAAACTAAAGAGGAGTACAAGTAAGTACGAGACGTATGCTATGACCTACTGCAACAGATTATGGGAAAATAAAATGAAAAGTAGGCCCTTAGGCATCGGCTTTTTTAGGTTTGGCCAGCTGCCGTACGACGGCCCATTGTTTTAGCATATCCCTTGCATCCTGCGCCGGGTATCCTAAAACAGTTTTTCCTACTTCCACATCGTTCATGACTCCGGATCCGGCACAAACGATAGCACCGGAATGTATGGTGGTATGGTCTTTAATTGAGGCACTTCCTCCAATAATAACGCCATCTCCCAAGGTAACGGAACCCGCAAGGCCGCTATGACCCGCCATGATACAAGAAATGCCCATGACACTGTTATGGGCAATTTGAACCAGATTGTCGATTTTACAACCGTCACCGATTATTGTGGAGCTGAACTTCGCGCGGTCAACGCATGAATTGGCGCCGATTTCAACATAATGTCCGATAACGACGTTACCTATCTGTGGTATCTTCACGAGTCCTTTGCCATCAGCGCTTGGTCTGTATCCGAAGCCATCTGCCCCGATACTCACGTTGGTGTGAAAAATACAGTGGTTACCAATAATACAACGTTCTCTTATAACCGTACCGGACCAAACAACGGTGCCGTCGCCGATTATACTTTCATCGAACACACAGACATTGGGGTAAAGGATTACTCCTATTCCTAGAACAACATCCTTGCCCACATAACAATTAGCACCGATTTTGCAGTCGTCGCCAATTAGTTGCAGTTTCGTGTACTACGGCCGTTGGGTGTATGTCCGAATCAAAAACAGGATGTGGTGGATTAAAAATCTCCAATATTTTCGCCATGGCCAGATCCACATTTTTTACTTTGATAAAGGCACGATTTTCGCCAGGCTCTATACTTAAATTCGAACCGATAAGGCAGGCACATGCGTTGGAGGTCGCCCAGAACTTAACATATTTCGTACTGCCAATAAAAGTAATATGATTGCTACCCGCTTTCTGAATTTCCTCGGGTCCTTTGATGTTGTGGTCGGTACTACCTATTAATTCGCCATTTACAATGGTGTTAATTTCTTGAACGGAGTAAGATGTCATTTTGTTGTTTAAGGGTTGGTTGATTTCGCGCGTAACTTTCTAAATGCAACTGGCGCCGATTATTCGAACGCGGGTTTAATGAAAATGTTGCACCTCTGACAAGGTATGAATTTATGAAGTACCGTGATTATCAATCTTAAGGTATTACATACAAATACCTGCAGAATTTTTAAATCCGTGTATCGAAATTTTGTGTATCGTTAAAGTTTCAACTAAATGGCCTGCCATTTCGGAGAGAAGTAAGTTGCACGGCCGCCTAATTTTATTTTTTGTATTTCTGCACCGGTATGATAGCAGGTTGCGCCCTCTTTGCGGAAGTGCATTAAAAAGCTTTTTGGAAAATCGCTATAATGGGCATCATTTTCAATGGCTACTTGTATGACTTTTTTCATCGCGGCAAAGATGTTTTCCATATCCTTTTCGGTCATATCTTCCACTTTTTTCTTCGGATGCATTTTTGCTTGGTATAGTATTTCATCGGCCATCCAATTTCCTACGCCGGCCGCGACACTTTGGTCTAGTAAAATCTTTTTGATGTGGGTTTTTCGAGTACTTAGTGAAGCCTTAAAATCTTTGAAGCTCAAAACTCCGGCGTCATCACTTAGACCCTGTTCCGCTTTATAGGTTTCAACAGAATCGATAAGGTTCCACCAGCCGAATTTACGCTTGTTCTCAAAGGCAAAATGAAAGCCGTTTTCAAAAGTCAGTACGATATGGCCGAATTTGGGACGGTCATCTTCGTCTTTGTAGTAGTTAGGTCGGCCGGTCATCCCAAAATGGATGACTAGAATTTTTGCGCCTGAAGTTTCAACGAATAGATATTTTCCTATGCGTTGTGTTCCGGTCAATTTTTCACCGATGAGGTATTTATCAAAATCATTTTTCGGTTTTTTGAGCAATTTTGCATCCCGACAATCGATTGCTATAATGGTTTTGTGCAGGCATGTACTGTCGATATATACTTTGTAACCGTGTACCTCTGGTAATTCTGGCATAGCGTTTTTTTCAAAGTTACGCAAAGCAAGTCTCAGATCGATATTATTGGTTGTATCACGAACGTTGTGGAAAATTTTCAATGAAATGGCTTGACCCAAGACTTTTAGAATCAGGACGTAAGACCAAATATAACGGCATTGTAAGAAACAAGTCAATAAACATATCTGAAAATCAAATAGTTGTAAAAATAAGTCCTAAGTCATATGTCCTTTTGTCCTATGTCAGGTTTAAAAGATCATAATTTTCACCCACGAAAATAATGGTAGAACGTCGATTATTAATGTCTATCCGATTAGAAACCTAAATATGACATAGTACTTTGAGGAATATGATGTAATGCAAAAAATTTTCCAGATTACAACCTGTTTCGTTATAATGGTATGGTGTTCTTGTCGTATGTCACCGTTTTATGTCGATTATAGCGGTGAGGTATCATGAGGTATTATATGGACAAGCATCTTATTATTTTAGGATGTAAAGTTACCGCTTGTAGTTATCCTTTTTCAGTCTTGGCCGACTCGCGCATTTTTTACGACCTTTAGCGTTGACTCGTAGCTCTTCTCCAGTAGGGTATCCACATCCATACTTGCCCAATAGCCTTTGTTAAAGAGCTCCACCGAAAGCCCTCCCCTAAAACCAGAAGCGTAAAGTTTGGGAAGGATTTCATTAAAAGGACAAATCCCTTCCCCCGGCAATACCCTATCGGCATCCGTCAGTTTTTCACTGCTCGGGCTGGCCGGATAATCATTTATATGGATGACGGGCAGGCGAGCTCCGTTCAGTAGGTCCAGCGTTTCCCAAGCGTTGCCGCCCCGGTACACATGGTAAAAATCGAGCAGCATTGCGGCATCGGGGTTTCCGGTACCGATGGCTATTTTTGCGCAATCGGCCAGTTTGTGCAGGGCGCCCATGCCCCAGAGTTCCAACAAGGGCGTTACGGTGGTTTCGGCCTTTAGGTCAAGAATGGCGGAGTAGCGGTCGGTATATTCGTCGAATTTGGACCCGTCCAGGGTCTTGAGGCTTAGGATAGGCGCGGCAATGTACTTGCCGCCCAATTCGGCGGTCAGTAACATCTCTTCCCGGAGCTGTGCAATTGCTTTTTTTCGTTCCGCGGCATCATCGCTACACCAAGGGGAAAAGCCGATCATATCTTCCAATACCAGATTTTTCGATTGCAATTTTTTCTTCAAGGTCTCCGCTGTACCCCCATTCTCAAGATAGGTTTTGACATCGCGCATCCAAAGCTCGATACCGTCGAAACCGGCCGCAGCGACCTTGTCGATCTGTTGGTCGACCGGTAGTTTGTAAGCGGATATCGTTGAGGTGTTCAAACTGATGCGGAAGGGCAGTTTTTGTTTTGGCTCGATGGTTGAATTAGCGCTGGTCGGGGTAAAGGCGTAACCGGTCACGGCCGCGATGGAAGCCATTGCCCCAGTGGTCAAGGCTTTTCTTCGTGTGATATTGTTTGGCATAGGGATACTAGTATTAGGGGATAAATAAAAAGACGCGTCATGACTTTTCATTATATACCGTGCTGTTTACAATTTGGAGAAATTGATTCTTATATAACTACCGTAATTTTAAGGGTTATTTTCCTAAAATAATAACTTAAAATACTTTAGATCAAATATATCCCATAGAGTGTAATTAGGCTAATTTACTGAGAATCCTCTATTTTTTTATTGTCAAAGTGGAAGAAACATTATTTTTTGAATAAAAATTTTTTATATTCGTAACTGTTAACATAGCCTTAACGATATAACTATACCTTTCACCAACCTTAAAATTTTCATATGCAAATGTTCAAGTTTCTATTTCTTTCGATAGTGGTTGCTCTACTATCGATACACGCCTCGTTTGGGCAAGTAAGTGGTACGGTAACCGATATCGAAGGTATTCCCTTGCCTGGAGCCACCGTTGTTGTAAAGGGCACTACGACAGGTACAACCGCTGATTTCGACGGTAATTATTCAGTAGAGGCACCGTCCAATGGCACTTTAGTATTTAGCTATATTGGTTATAAGAGAACCGAAGTGCCTGTAGATGGAAGATCTACGGTCAGTGTAAGTCTGGAGGAAGACTCCGCCTTGCTCGATGAAGTAGTTGTGGTGGGTTATGGTACCCAGAAAAAAGGTGAGGTTACCGCAGCTATAGCTTCCGTAGATGCAGAACAGTTGAGCATCGTTCAAACTTCGAGTGCTATAGATGCGGTCAAGGGTCAGATTTCTGGTGTGGATATTCAGGCCTCGGGTGGAAGACCGGGTCAAACCTCGACAGTTAGAATTCGAGGAAGACGTTCTATAACCGCTTCCAACGACCCTTTATATGTAGTTGATGGTATCCCTTTAATT
This sequence comes from uncultured Flavobacteriaceae bacterium, assembly GCA_963832345.1. Classification (GTDB taxonomy): domain Bacteria; phylum Bacteroidota; class Bacteroidia; order Flavobacteriales; family Flavobacteriaceae; genus Pricia. The sequence goes on from CAWHTW010000003.1 coordinate 37,810, forward strand.
GACGGATCGGAATCGATGTCCGATATCAATCCACAAGATATTGATAATCTACAAATACTTAAAGATGCTGCGGCAACAGCGGTTTATGGTTCAAGGGGGGCTAACGGTGTTATCCTGGTAACTACTAATCGCGGAAGGGTAGGAAAAACTCAAGTAAGATATAGCAGTCAGGTAGGTTTGACCTCTGCATCGAGATTGGTAGATATGATGAACGGGGAAGAATATGCCGCTCTCAAGCGCGAAGCAAGACGTTCTTCCTGGAACGGAACAATTCCACCGGACAATGATGTCTTTTTCGACCCTATCGAATTGGAATCCCTAGCACAGGGTCGCTCTACAGATTATCTTGATTTGGTATTAGGCAGCGGTTATCAGACCAATCACCAGCTGGGGGTGAGCGGCGGATCCGAGAATACTACGTTCAACACCTCAATTGGCTATTTTAAGGAGCGGGGTATCATTAGTAATCAAGACTACGAAAGATTTTCGGGTCGCCTTACCGTCGATCACCGCATTAATGATATTTTTAAGATCGGCGCGTCTTTCTTGATTTCTAACTCCGTACAGAATTGGGGTTCCGATGCGACTATGGGCGAAGCGCTGGCCAACAATCCGCTTGGTGTTCCGTTCGATGCAGAAGGAAATCCAATTTTCCTACCGACCAATGACGGCATACGTACCAATCCTCTTAACGAACTGGTGCCTGGGGCAGTTATTGACGAACGAAAGTGGACCCGCATTTTTGCACCTATCTACCTGGATATAGATATTATCGAGGGGCTTCAGTGGAGAACCTTGTTCGGACCTGATATAAGATTGGGCAGAAGAGGTCAGTTCAGGGGCAGTTTGACCAATGATAACCGAGGCGGCCCAGGAGATGCTTCCATTACGCATTCCGACAATTTTGCCTATACCTTAGAAAACCTATTGACTTTCGATAAGGCTATTACCGACAACCAAGACCTTAAAGTAACTTTGCTACAGAGTGTTCAAAGTTCTCGACGTGAACTTACCCTTTCTTCCGTGACGGGCATACCGTATGAATCCCAAGCCTTTTACAATTTGGGTTCGGCAGAGAACAGTATCTCAGATTCGGCATTGACCGAATGGACCTTAAGTTCCTTTATGGGACGGTTGAACTACGACATTAGTGGCAAGTACTTGTTTCAGGCCTCATTACGTGCCGATGGCTCTTCGAGACTGGCCGAAGGTAATAAGTGGAACTACTTTCCGGGATTTTCGGCAGGTTGGCGACTATCGGAAGAATCGTTTTTAAAAGACTCGTCCGTCTCCCAGTTGATGCTAAGGACCTCTTACGGCGAAGTAGGGAACACGTCGGTCAATCCCTATCAGACAGCCGGTAGGTTGGATGGTAGGCCTTATGCTTTTGGTGAAAGCAATGTTCTTGGTTTTGCTCTTGGTGAAATACCGAACACAGGCTTAGGCTGGGAGGTATCCAAAACTTTGGATGTTGGTGTCGATTTCGGCTTGTTTAACGGCCGCGTCAGTGGTACCGTAGATTGGTTTCGCACCAACACCGTTGACATTCTATTGAATAGGAGTCTTCCCCCTACATCGGGATACAACAGTATATTACAGAATATTGGATCAACCCGAACTCAAGGCCTCGAATTTGCCGTAAGCACAACCATCCTCGATAACCCCGAGGCCTTTTCTTGGAAGTTGGATTTCAATATTGCCGGATACCGTGAAGAAATCACGGAATTGGCGTTAAAGGATGAAAATGGAAATCCCATCGATGATGTCGGCAATGACTGGTTTATCGGCGAACCCATTCAAGTCTGGTATGACTGGGAGAAAATAGGTATTTACCAAGCTGATGAAGTAGCCTTAGCGGAATCACAAGAACAGAAAGTTCCCGGTGAAATACGTTTGAATGATATTGACGGTGATGGGTTGATTACGCCCGATGATCGTAAAATATTGGGTACGGATACCCCTGATTATTATGGAGGCCTTAACAATAGGTTTTCCTATAAAGGCCTAGAATTGGGCGTTTTCTTTTATTTCCGTCAAGGGCAAATAATACGATCGGACTTTCATGCCGGAAATAATTCCCTATTCGCAAGATACAATAATTTGGATGTGGATTATTGGACCATAGATAACCCGAGCAACGCAAACCCTAGGCCCAATGAAAATCAGGAAAGTCCAAGAAATGGTTCTACCCTTACCTATTTTGATGGTAGTTTCATTAAATTGAGAAACATTTCGTTGGCGTACAGTCTGCCAAATTCGATTACAGAAAAGTTGGGCATGGAGAGTTTAAAATTCACCCTTTCGGGACAGAATCTTTGGTTTATCACAGACTATGAGACCTTCGACCCTGAAGTCGGTGAAACCGGTGATGGTGCCGATGCCTTTAGAATTGAAATTCCTGCCGAAGCCAACGGAGCGGGGGCCCTGAACTCCGGCGTGGTGCCTAGTAACAAAATGTATTCCTTGACCCTTAGTGCTACATTTTAATCATGGAAATAGAAAAAAAATATAATTCGATTGTTATGAAAAAAGTAAAATATTTAATTTGGTTTTTGGCCATTGGGATGCTATCGTACTCTTGCGACGACTATCTTGAAGAAGAATTGGTAACCGATGTTTCGGCAGCTTCGTATTACACAACGGAAAAAGGGCTACAAGATGCCGTTACCGCAACCTATTCCTTTCTAAAGCCGTTTTATGGTCAGGAAATAGGATTTACCATGACGGTTTTTGGAACCGATACCTACACGAACGGAGCTGATGGCAGTCATAAATTCTTTAATTTTTACGATACCAGCTTAAATGCATCGGCTAACTTCGCAAGGGACGCTTGGCAAACTTGGTACAGGGGAATAAACCAAGCTAACGGCGTTATCAACCGTTCTGCAGATGTGGATATGGATGCGGACGAGAAAAATGTTCGGATAGCCGAGGTGCGATTTCTACGGGCACTGTATTACTTTAATGTGGTGACTACCTATGGGGATGCACATATTAGTTTGGAAGAAACGCTGGGAATAGAGGTCGAGGCCAATAAAACCTCCCAAAGTGAAATTTATGCCCAGGCTATCGTGCCTGACCTCGAATTTGCCATCGCCAATCTGCCCGATAATCAATCGGACTACGGTCGCGCTACGAAACCTGCGGCGGAGTTTTTATTGGGGAAAGTTTTGTTGACGCGAAATTATACCTCTTTTGCCGATGCAAATGATGCATCTAGGGCTGAGACCTTGTTCAGCAGTGTCATTAACGATTATGGGTTTTCGTTATTGCCCAGTTTTGCAAGTTTATTCGATATTGCCAATCAGGAAAACAGCGAGATGGTCTTTGTTGTTCCGAATTCCAAATCCCAAGTTGATAGCGGTATTGATGGTTTTGGCCATCGTGGTCACCTGTATTTTTTACAGGAATATGATGTGCGCCGGGGATTGACAAGGGATATTGACAATGGCAGACCCTGGAAGCGGTTTCGACCGACCGATTACACCCTGTCTTTATGGGACAGGGACATCGACACCCGTTATGACGCTTCTTTTAAGCATGTTTGGTTTGCCAATAAAGAAGAACCACCAACGGACGCTACTGCCGAGGAGGTGGCGAGGGCTGCATTGGCCATCGGCGATACGGCGATATACATTCCAGGTCCTCAGCGCAACGATTTATGGCCGCAATCCCGACAGAATACAAAACCGTACATCGTAATTACCGACGATGAATATTCCGAAAGACTGTTCCCTTCACTGAACAAATGGATCGATCCCACCCGTCCCGATCGGCAAAAAGAGCAAGGGCAACGTGATTTTATTTTGATGCGACTGGCCGATGCTTATCTGTTGAGGGCAGAGGCAAGGCTTCAGCAAAATGACCCTGCGGGCGCAGCGGACGATATTAACGTGATACGGACAAGGGCAGCAGTTCTCGGACAGGAAGCAGCCATACAGATTACCGCGGCCGATGTAGACCTTGAGTTTTTACTGGATGAACGGGCCCGGGAATTGGTCGGCGAGGGCCATCGATGGTATGATTTGACCAGAACAAGTACTTTAATTGAGCGAGTAAAACAGTACAATCCCCAGGCGGCCCCTAATATTGAAGAGTATCATATAGTAAGGCCCATACCACAAGATCAGATTGACAGAACCTTGGGCGGTTATCCACAAAATCCTGGATATCCACAATAATTGGGTGAAATTAGTTTATGCGTGAAAGCCGGTACCGTTCGTATTGGCTTTTACCATTTTTATGGCAATGAAATAAAATAAGTATCTTTTTTAAAGAGTATTATAGCTATAAATATGCCTATAATTCATATATTCCTTCCTTTATTACAGTTGCCCAGTAGAATTTGAATCCTTATAACATTAAAAGTAAATAACATAACATGAAAATAAATTTCTCGAAAATAAACTATCCCACGTACTTACTACTTTTGCCCACCTTGATAATTCTGGCAGCCTGCAATCAATCCCCAAAAGATGACACGCCTTGGATCGCACTCTTCGACGGCGAGACCCTTAACGGTTTTAGCCAAAAAGGAGGCGAAGCAGACTATGAAGTCCGGGACGGCATGGTTGTCGGCAGTACGGTACACGATACGCCCAATTCGTTTATGGCCACCGATAAAATGTATGGTGATTTTATTTTGGAACTCGATTACAAGGTCGATTCTACCATGAATTCTGGCATACAAATCAGAAGCAACAGCTATCCTTGGTACCAAGATGGAAGGGTGCACGGATATCAAATTGAAATCGACCCGTCCGACAGGGCGTATAGCGCTGGAATCTATGACGAGGGAAGACGGGGTTGGCTCAATCCACTTCCTGAAAACCCCGAGGCCCGAAATGCATTTAAGCAGAACGATTGGAACCACTACCGGATCGAGGCCATTGGCGATACCATACAGACCTGGATCAACGGCGTGCCAGCGGCCCATCTGATTGACGACAAGACTTCCGAAGGTTTTATTGCCTTGCAGGTACACAGCATCCCTAAGGAAAACAAAGAGGGCACGGAAATCATGTGGAAGAACATTAAAATCTTGACCGATAGTCTTTCCAAATACAACCGACCCTCCCCGGTTCCCCCGGTGACCACAAAAAATACCTTGACCCAATCCGAAAAGGAAAAAGGTTGGGAGCTGCTTTGGGACGGAAAAACCACCGACGGCTGGCGTGGGGCGCGTTTGGACGAGTTCCCGGAAAAAGGCTGGAAAATCGAGGACGGTATATTGAGCGTACTTTCATCGGGAGGCGAGGAATCCGCTGCCGGCGGTGATATTGTGACCAAAGACCTGTACGGAAATTTTGAACTATCCGTAGACTTTAAACTGACCGAAGGCGCCAATAGTGGTATAAAATATTTTGTGGATACGGACATCAACAAGGGTGAAGGCTCTTCAATTGGCCTTGAATACCAAATTTTGGATGACGAGCGCCACCCCGATGCCAAACTGGGCAACCATGACGGCAGCCGTACCGTAGCCTCGCTTTATGACTTGATACAGGCCGACCCCGACAAACCCATAAACGATATCGGCGAATGGAATACCGCTCGAATCGTCTCCGATAGCACCCATGTAGAACATTGGCTGAACGAAGTGAAAGTGCTGGAATATGAACGTAAAAGTCCCGAATACAAAAAGCTGGTTTCCGAGAGCAAGTACGCTAAATGGCCGAATTTCGGGGAGTCTGACAAAGGTCATATCCTCTTGCAAGACCACGGTGATTTGGTTTCGTTTCGGAACGTAAAAATCCGTGAAATCAACAAAAAGGAGTAATGGAATCGAATAGACGAAACTTTATAAGAAATGCTTCTGCGGGTGTCTTGGGTATGGTCACTATCCAAATTCCTGCCATGGCAATTGCTTCCGAAGACGGCAGCCCTGAGAACATGAACGTCGCCCAAGACCTCAAACTCGGTGTAGCATCCTATACCTTACGCGAATTTTCCACAGAGCAGGCTTTAGATATGACCCTTCGTTGCGGCCTGAATCGCATTACCTTCAAAAGTATGCACCTTCCTTTGGAATCCGATAGGGAAACCATTAAGAATACAGTAGCACTCTGCACGAAAAAGGGAGTCGATTTCTACGGGGCAGGGGTCATTTATATGAAGACCAAAGAAGAGGTCGATCAGGCCTTCGATTACGCCAAGGCCGCCGAGCTACAAATGATTGTCGGCGTACCGAACCACGAATTGTTGGATTATGTAGAGGAAAAGGTTAAAAAGTACGACATCAAGCTGGCGATTCACAATCATGGGCCCGGAGATGACGTATACCCAAGTGCGGAAAGCGCCTATATGAAGATTAAGGATAGGGATAAGCGCATGGGCCTCTGTGTAGATATTGGTCATACAAAACGTATTGGTCGAGATCCCGTCAAAGACGTCACCGATTATTTCGACAGGGTGTATGATATTCACCTTAAAGACGTAAACGCGGCCGAGGCCGACGGACAGACCTGTATTATCGGTAGGGGCATCATCGATTTCCCTGTATTTTTAAAAGCGGTATCCGATTTGCAGTACAAGGGTACCTTGGCTTTGGAATATGAGGCCGAAGGTAAAGACCCGCTTCCTGGAATGATGGAATCCATCGGGTATGTAAAAGGTATTCTAGCAACTTTGTAGCGTAGACTTGCGATAGCTGCTCTCGCTCGATCTAAAGGGAAGTAAAAATACAGTACAGTAGTTAACAATATAATCCAGTAAAATGAGCCAAAACAGAAGAAATTTTATCAAAAAAGCCTCCGTCGGAGCCGCAGGTATCGCCTTTAGTGGTAGTATCAACGCCATGTCAGTACCTAGTTATCGCCGTATATGGAGTGCCAACGACCACATCAATTGCGCGGTAATCGGAGTTCGGAGTAGGGCAAAGGCCCATTTTAATGCTATAAAACAAGATCCGAACGCCAAAGTACTTTACAGCTGCGATGTCGATGACAAGATTATCGAAGAGCACAACGCCTGGTGCCAAAAAAATATAGGCTACATACCAAAGGTAGAGAAGGATTTCAGGAAAGTTCTAGAGGATAAACAAGTGGATGCCGTTTTCATCGCCACCCCGGAGCATTGGCATGCGCCGATGGCCATTATGGCTTTGCAGGCGGGAAAACACGTGTATGTTGAAAAGCCCTGTAGCCATAACCCCCATGAGAATCAGATGTTGGTCGAGGCCCAGAAGAAGTACGGAAAGAAGGTGCAGATGGGTAACCAGCAACGGTCCGCTAAAACGTCTATCTTGGCGGTAAAGGAAATCAATGAGGGTATTATCGGCGATGTCTATAAAGGGGAAGCCTACTATTCGAACAATCGCGATTCCATCGGCACGGGAAAAGTTATCGACGTACCCCCCACGTTGGATTGGGAGATGTGGCAAGGCCCGGCGGTACGGGAAGAGTATCGCGACAATATCCACCCCTACAACTGGCACTGGTTCCGCAATTGGGGTACGGGTGAGGTTCATAATAATGGTACGCATGAAATTGATATCTGTAGGTGGGCCTTAGGCGTAGACCTACCTGAAAGCATCACATCGTTTGGTGGAAAATATACCTACGATGATGATTGGGAGTTTGTCGATAATCAGCAGCTGACCTTCAAATATCCTGACAATAAGTTCATCACCTGGACGGGCCACAGCCGAGGGGTTATCATGCCCGACCAGCCCGGACGGGGCACCACTATTTATGGTAGTAAAGGTATCATAACTTTGGGCCGTGAAGGCTACGAATTGTATGATTTGGGCGGGAAACTCATCAAGGAGGAAAAGGAATCCGGAGGTAAAGGCGGCACCAATACCCGGGGCGATAGTCAGCTTGACGTTAACCATATCGGTAACTTTTTTGCTGCCATTCGTGAAGATAAATCCCTGCATTCAGACATTCACGATGCCAGTGTGACCACGATGCTCTGTCATTTGGGGAACATGGCCCAAGATGCGGGAGAGACCCTGAAAATCGATTCGGCTACCGGTAAGGTGACGAACAATGAAAAGGTAATGGCCGATTGGTGGAAACGGGAGTATGCCGATGGGTGGGCGCCTTCCGTGTAAAATTTGAAAATTCCACAAGAATAAACCCATAAAAGAGACCCTTTTTAACAAGGGTCTTTTTTATGGGTCAAGTCAAAAAAATGTTAACGGTTCAAAGGAATGAACCATGCTGTCGGTTAAAATCATTTTCAGAAGGCCTATAAAATACCGACCAAATCTAAAATAAATGCAACGGGTATGGCAATCAAAATGAGTACCAGACAGAAAATCATTACTCTCAAAAAGGTATTGAGCATTTTTACGCCGGGGCTGAGTTCTCGTTCCATAATCAGTAGTGTTGTTTCCACTAAGATACGGAAAAATGGAGCTGCCGTGGTGGTTCCCGACAATCTTTTCGACTAACTGTCTAGCTTTTAGTGTGTTTTGCCGACGTAAGGATGATTTTTTCGATGTAGACCAGACCTTCTATCGTTCTAAATCTTCTTCTTTTGAAATTGCTTACTCAATTCTTCCAAAGAAATGCCCTTGGTTTCCGGCATAAAGAAGCGTACGAAAAGCAATTGCAAAACCATCATAAAAGCAAAAAAGGCGAATACTGGCCCAGGGCCAATCTCGGTAAACAAAAAGGGTACCAAAGAAGGTATGATGGCCGCCAACACCCAATGGGTCGAACTTCCAAAAGCCTGTCCAGATCCCCGAAGGTGGTTGGGAAATACTTCGGAAATAAACACCCAGATTACGGCACCTTGGCCAATAGCGTGCGAAGCTATAAAGAGAAACAGAAAAATCGGTACGGCCATCCCTTGCCATTCCAGAATAAAAGCGGCGGCCACTAACGATAACGAAATAATATAACCAAAAGATCCGATGTACATAAGCTGCCTTCTCCCTAATTTATCGATCAGAAAGATGCCGGCAAATGTGAAAATGATATTGGTGACGCCAATACCGATACTGCTCAAGAGAGCGGTGCTTTCGCCTAATCCTGCTGCTTCAAAAATTCGTGGTGCGAAATATAAAAAGGCATTGATGCCCGAAAACTGGTTGAAGAAAGCAATAAAAAAGGCCAGCATCAGTGGAAATCGGTACTTTTTCATAAATATATTTTCCGAGGCGCTGTGTTCGTCCATCCCCTGGCTCATATCTGCCTTTAGCTTTTCTACGGTCAGATCGGGATTTATGGTGGCAAGTATGGTCCGGGCCTCTTCCGTACGGTCTTTGGTCAACAGCCATCGGGGACTTTTGGGGACCGTGAATACGAACAAGGTGTAGATAATGGCGGGAATGGCCTCTACGCCGACCATCCATCGCCAGTCGTTCTCACCGAGGTTACTCAGTAAGGCGTTGGATACAAAAGCCATCAAAATCCCGAAAACCAGCATAAACTGATAGAACCCGACCAAGCGTCCCCGATCTTTTGCCGGTGCAATTTCCGAGATATAGGCAGGTGCCGCTACTGTCGAAGCCCCAACGCCAAGTCCGCCAATAAACCGGGCGGCCGCAAACATAATCGGGTCATTGGCGAAAGCGGAACCGATGGCGGATACGGAGTAGAGTATCCCGATCCATATCAAGGTATTCCTTCTTCCAATTTTATTGGTCGGAATTCCCCCAAAAATAGCGCCGACAACAGTGCCCCATAAAGCCATTCCAATAACGATGGTGCCGTGGAACCAATCGGAAGAATCCCATAAAAGTTGCAGTTTTTTCTCCGCCCCGGAAATAACTACGGTGTCGAAACCGAATAAAAATCCAGCTAAAGCGGCAATCAAGGAAATTCTTAGAATCTTGGAATTCATAAATGGTTGTGTTGGTTATAGCAATGTACGGATATAAGCCATAATCTGTATGCTTGCCCCTTTATTTTTAGCGATATACCCCGCATTTATCATTCCGGTCTTCTTCCGGAATTCGCTGTTGTCAAGTATTTTTTTCATGAGTTCGCCGAACGTCCATTGGTCCTGTATAGGAATAATCCCCTTTTGCGCTACCAAATCTTCGGCCTCTTTAAAGCCTTGGTAATTCGGACCGATTATCACCGGGATTCCGAATACGGCGGGTTCCAAAGTATTGTGAAGTCCGGTCGCAAAACCGCCACCTACATAAGCGATATCTGCATAGCTGTATATTTTTGTCAACAACCCGATGCTATCGACGATAAGTACTTCGCAGTCGCCGATGGTCTTATCATCGATATTCGAGAAAAGCACTTTCTTTTTGGTAATCGCCCCGGCAAGCCCTAAGATTTTATCCTTTTTTATGGTATGCGGCGCCAAAATATACTTCAGGCTTTTTGGCGCGTTATTTATGTAGTCGATCAAAATGGACTCGTCTTCCGGCCAGGTACTTCCGGCAACAAAACAGAGTTTATCCCTTGTAAAGGCCTGCATAAAATCAAGCTGATTGTCGCGATCCAAAATTTCCGAGACGCGATCTAGGCGGGTATCCCCAGTGACGGAAATATTTTTTATTTGGATGGATTTCAATCGTTTTTGGGAGGCTTCATCCTGCACAAAATAATGATCGAACTTACGGAGGGCCTTTCTCATAAATCCACCATATGCCTTAAAATAGATTTGCTCCTTTTTGAAAATCGCGGATATCAGGATAGCTGGAATTTTCCTTTTTTCAAGTTCCCGAAGGTAATTGGGCCAAATCTCGTACTTGACGAAAATTGCTATTTCGGGGTGGGCCATATCCAAAAAATGGGATGCATTTTTTTTGGTATCCATAGGGAGATAAATGACCACATCTGCCGCCGATGAATTCTTTTTGACCTCATATCCCGATGGAGAAAAAAAAGTAACCAGTATTTTATGGAAGGGGTATTCGGCCCTTAGCCTTTCAATGATCGGAAGGCCCTGTTCAAACTCCCCCAACGAGGCCACGTGCATCCATACTACCTTATCCCCTTCGGAAATGCCAGCTGCAAGCCGTTCGAAAGCTTCTTTTCTTCCCGATACGAATAGCTTGATCTTGGCATTAAATAGCGCCAAGAATTGTAGAAAAGACCATGAAATTTTGACAATCAGGTTGTAGATAGTGTTCACTGGCAATTGGTTTGGAGGGCTAAAATACGTTTCTTTCCCTGACTTCTTGATTTTGGTTTCGTATTTTTGTTGAGGTGGTTTGATTACTCGAACGCCAAGATGATTTAAGCAAACGAATCACTTAACAGATCCGCGATACTCTATAATTTTTCCTACATGAAGAAAATCCAGATGGTCGATTTAGGCGGCCAATATGAGGGCATAAAAGAGCAAGTGAACTTGGCCATTACCGAAGTAATGGAAACCTCCGCCTTTATCAACGGTCCGGAGGTGCAAACGTTTCAAAAAGACTTGGAGGCCTATCTTGGCGTGAAGCACGTAATCCCTTGCGCCAATGGCACCGATGCCCTTCAAATTGCCATGATGGGCTTGGGGCTACAGCCCGGAGACGAGGTCATTACCGCCGATTTTACGTTCGCTGCAACGGTTGAGGTCATCGCCCTTTTGCAGCTGACGCCCGTTTTGGTAGATGTGGAACCCGATACCTTCAATATTGATATTCAGGCTGTCGAAAATGCCATTACCCCCAAGACGAAAGCCATCGTGCCCGTTCATCTCTTCGGGCAATGCGCCGATATGGAAACGCTTATGGCATTGGCCAAAAAGCATAACCTTTATATCATAGAGGATAATGCCCAGGCCATTGGCGCGGAGTATACATTTAAAGATGGCAGCAAGCAGAAGGCGGGAACTATCGGCCATGTCGGGGCGACCTCATTTTTTCCGTCCAAAAACTTGGGGGCCTATGGCGATGGGGGTGCTATCTTTACCAACGATGATGATTTGGCCCACACGTTGCGTGGTGTTGTGAACCACGGAATGTACGAACGTTACCATCACGATGTGGTCGGGGTCAACTCGCGATTGGATTCCATTCAGGCGGCGGTCTTACGCGCTAAATTACCGAAATTGGATGGGTACTGCGACGCGAGAAGAGCCGCTGCCCGCAAATATACCGCGGCATTCAAGGGTAAGGAAAACATTGTTGTACCAAAAACGATCAACTATTGCGATGGTGTCTGCGACAGAAATATTTGTGATACCTGCGACTGTCATGTTTTTCATCAGTATACCTTGCGAATTACGAATGGAAAACGTGATGCGCTGGTGAAACATTTGGGTGAACAGGCGATTCCTTGCGGCGTATATTATCCTATTCCCTTGCACAAGCAAAAAGCATACGCAGATGATCGCTATAATGAAGCCGATTTTCCGGTAACCAACCAACTGGTCAAAGAGGTAATTTCCCTGCCCATGCACACAGAGCTTGACGATGAGCAGATTGTTTATATTACGGATGCCGTAATTAAGTTCGTTAACGATTAGGATCGAAGTATCTCATTTCAGGTCACGGCGGGGGATATAAACTTGCCTGCCTGTCATGGTTTAAAGTTCAAGTCTGCCGACGACAGGTTCAATTTCTAACGGTAAAAAACCTTTAACACTACCGGCTTGACATTTAAACTGGTGCCCAAGATTTTTATAACCCTAAACAACATACCATAAACCCTAATTAATAATCACTACATGAAAATACTAGTAACGGGCGGTCTCGGCTTTATCGGGTCACATACCGTAGTCGAATTGCAAAACGAAGGTTTCGAGGTTGTTATCATTGATGATTGTTCAAACGCATCCGAAAAAGTCTTGGAGGGTATCAACGCCATCACCGGTAAAATGCCGCTGTATGAAAAAATTGATTTGAAGGACAGGGAAAAAGTATCGGATTTCTTCAAACGACATGACGATGTAGAGGGCGTTATTCATTTTGCGGCGTCGAAGGCGGTGGGGGAGAGCGTTGAAAAACCCCTATTGTATTACGAGAACAATATCGGTACGCTGGTCTACATTCTTAAAGAGCTATCGAATAAGGTTAAATCCAGTTTCATATTCAGTTCCTCCTGCACGGTCTACGGGCAGGCCGATGAAATGCCTATCACCGAGGATGCTCCGGTGAAACCGGCGGAATCTCCCTATGGCAATACCAAACAAATGGGAGAGGAAATTATTCGCGATACCTGCTTGGTGACACCCACCCTGAATGCTATCGCCCTGCGCTATTTCAATCCCATGGGTGCACACCCTAGCGCCGAGATCGGTGAGCTACCCATCGGTGTACCCCAAAACTTGGTGCCTTTCATTACCCAAACAGGAATAGGTATGCGCAAGGAGCTGTCCGTTTTCGGCGATGATTATCCCACGGAAGACGGTACCTGTGTTCGGGATTATATCTATGTGGTCGATTTGGCGAAAGCCCATGTTCAGGCGTTGAAACGTTTATTGGAAGGCAATAATCCGAAGAACTACGAAGTATTTAATTTGGGTACGGGCAAAGGAAGCTCGGTGCTTGAGGTCATTCAAAGTTTCGAACGCGTATCCGGTGAGAAGTTAAATTACAAGATAGTAAACAGAAGGTCGGGGGATATCGTTTCCGCCTATGCCGATACCACGAAGGCTAACGAAGTTTTGGGATGGAAAGCCCAGTTTACGTTAGACGAGGCCATGAAATCGGCTTGGGATTGGGAACGAAAGATACGGGGGTGAAGGTGGCAAGTACAAAGGACAAACTCGAATACAAAAGACAAACCCAAATACCAATGCAAAGAACAAACTCCAGTACAAATAAGTTTATGGGTTTATATTGCAGGATGAAAAATCTTCCACTCTTTCTCTCGCTGTTTTCCATCCTTTTAGTAGCCGCTCAAGATACGTATTTGCAATGCGGAAATATAGTCGATACGGAAACGGGAAAAATACTTTCGGAAAAGACGATTGTGGTATCGGGAAATCGTATAAAAAGTATTCAGAACGGTTTTATAAAAGGCTCTAAAAAGGATTTTATAATCGATTTAAAGGATAAAACCGTGCTACCAGGTTTTATCGACATGCACGTGCATTTGGAAAGCGAATCCGGACCAAAATCGTACCTAAATCGCTTTACCGACAATGAGGCGGATATAGCCTTTAACTCCGTCGTCTATGCCAAACGGACTTTAATGGCCGGTTTTACCACGGTACGCGATCTAGGCGGCAGCGGTGTGAACATTGCGCTACGCAACGCCGTAGATAAAGGCCTTGTTGAAGGCCCGCGCATCTATACCGCCGGAAAGTCGTTGGCGACTACGGGTGGCCATGCAGATCCATCCAACGGTATGCGAAAGGACTTGACGGGCGATCCAGGCCCAAAGGAAGGCGTGGTCAATTCTCCCGAAGATGGGAAAAAGGCCGTCCGCCAACGCTATAAAGATGGGGCCGACGTCATTAAAATAACCGCAACCGGCGGCGTGTTGAGCGTAGCTAAAAGCGGACAAAATCCGCAATTCACTGTTGAAGAAATCAAGGCCATTACCGATACTGCAAAAGACTATGGAATGCTTACTGCTGCCCATGCCCATGGTGACGAGGGCATGCAGCGTGCCATCAAGGGGGGCATCAAAACTATCGAGCATGGTACGATGATGAGCGACGAGACCATGGACATGATGAAAGAATATGATGCCTACCTGGTGCCAACGATCACCGCCGGAAAGCAGGTGGCGGAAAAAGCGAAGGTCGAAGGATATTTTCCTCCCATCGTCGCCAAAAAAGCGGCGGAAATCGGACCCATGATTCAAGACATGTTTAAAAGGGCCTATAAAACAGGAGTGCCGATTGCCTTTGGCACCGATGCCGGTGTTTTCCCGCATGGGCTAAACGCTAAAGAATTCGGCTACATGGTCGAAGTAGGTATGCCCGTAATGGAGGCTCTGAAATCCGCGACCGTAACAGGAGCTGATTTACTTGGTATGGGCAAAGAACTGGGTCGACTCAAGCAAGGTTTCCTGGCCGATATTGTTGCGGTTGACGAAAATCCGGAAAAGAATGTGGCTACGTTAGAAAAAGTTGTTTTTGTGATGAAAGATGGGGTGGTTTATAAAAGGTAGGCAATACCGGTTAGCGGTAAAAGGTAAGCTAGAATTCAATCAATTAAACCAAGAGCTTTGTTTCGCTAGTAACTTCAGGGTATGAACTTTTTCAATAGTGTAGAACTGCTTCAGAATGCTCAAGAAAATAAGTTGTATTTAAAATTGATCACACAGCTGCGAAAGGATTTTGGATTGGCCAATATTCCCGTTCAAATGGATTCTGGCATCTCTCCCGAAGATTTAAAGATAGTTCTACACGAGAAAATTTACCAGTTGATGATGGAACGTTTTTCGGAATATCTAAACCTGCTTTACGTTGTAGACGTTCCCGAAAGAGCGTTCAAGGAAATTCAGGTCACCGATGTCGTCGAGGTAGCGGAGCAGGTAGTCTTTTTGGTTTTGAAAAGGGAGCTGCAGAAAGTTCAGTTGAAGGGGCAATATCCATAAGAACCATAGCCTTCTACTCCTTAAAATCCTGGAAGACTCCGTTCAACATTACTTTTTCAACACTTCGCATAGCTTTGATGTCTTCGAGGGGATTTTCCCGTAACAAGATCAAATCCGCAATCTTTCCTTTTTCAATTGTACCAAGTCGTTTTTCTATCCTAAAAAATCGTGCATTTTCCAACGTCGCCGCTACGATGACTTCCATATTGCTCAGCCCCGCATCTCTAAGAAGTTCCATTTCCCGATAATAGGCGTCCCCCTTTTTGGAATATGGGGCATAGGTATGTGAACCGACTACCACCTTGGCCCCTCGCTTTTTTGCCTTACCGACGAACTGTAACATATTTGCAAAACCGTTGACTTGAACACTATCTCCTTTATCGGATTGCCTTTCAAAGACGGCCAAAGTCGGACTTATAAATGTACCTTGCTCCACTACTAATCCGATAAGGGAATCTGACCTAGGATTGTCATCAATATCCAAGGAATTCCATACTTCATATCGACCTCTTTCTCGCGCGCTATTATCCGCCAGTATCAGATTTTTGTAGGTTTCGGCATCCCTTGGTGGGAGCAAGGCCGTACCGAATGAGGTGATATGTTCGATACCGTCCAGACCGGCGTTGATGGCATCTATGGCGTTGGTGATCTCAAGATGTGCGGTGACCGGTATACCCCTTTGGTGGGCCTCGTCGCAGATGGCCTGAATCATTGCAGTAGAAAGTCTGAAATATACCTTTATAGCCGTCGCCCCGTCATCTGCGAACCGGTTCACTGCAATCCGACCTTCCATCGGGTCTTGAATAAGAAATGAATTTGTAGGGTATGCCGGGGGATATTGATCGATATGCGGCCCGGTCAAAAACAGCCTCGGAATTGGTTTCCCAGAACTACGGGCACTGTCGTAAGTGGCGTTCCAAGCCCCGGGATCACGAACCGAAGTAACACCCTTATTTAAAAATAGAGTAGGCATAACGGTATCGGACCCATGAAAATGGGCATCGATTAGGCCCGGAAGAAGCACCATTCCCTTGGCGTCGAAGACTTCTGCGCCTTTGGGAATTTTTCCTTTTTCTGTAGTGCCGATAAAGTCAATAAGGTCATTTTTTATGACCACCATTGCATTTATCATGGGTTCAGCTCCCGTGCCGTCTACTAGTGTGGCTCCGAGTATGGCAATGGTCTTTTGTCCTTTTTCGATTTCCTTTGCATTGATGGAGGAAATGATTTTATTCTCTGTTGGGTACGGATTTTGAGCGGAACAAATAGATAGCATCGCAATAAGAAAAAGGCTCAAAATAATACGTTTACGGCACAAAGGATATATTTTAATCATTATCTTACATTTTTCGCATTAATGCCCGCTAAGATACATCCACAAATAGGAATTATTGTATTTTTGTAGTCATTTGAACGATTGGCAAGACAGAGAACTTTTTATGGATAAGTATTCTTTTTTAAATTCCGCTCACACTTCTTTTTTTTCGGATCTATACGATAAATATCTTCAAAATCCTGATAGCGTCGAAGCCAGTTGGCGTGCTTTTTTTCAAGGTTTTGACTTCGGTACTGAAAGCGCCTTGGATGAACGCGATGGGTCCAACACCAAAAATGCGGCAGACAAACAGACCCAGACCAATGCGGCGGCCATCAATAACGGCCAGCAGTTGGAAATGCCGGAATCGCTGCAAAAAGAATTTCAGGTCATCCGCCTTATCGACGGCTATCGCAGCAGGGGCCATCTGTTTACAAAGACCAATCCCGTACGCGACCGAAGAAAATACGAACCCACTCTTGATATAGAGAATTTTGGATTATCGGAAAGCGATATGGATACCGTTTTCAATGCTGGCGAGATTATCGGTATCGGAGTCAGTACGCTCGGTAAGATTATCAAACATTTGAAAAGTATTTATTGCGATGCCATTGGGGTTGAGTACATGTATATTCGAACGCCCGAGCGTATCGAGTGGATTCAGAACTATTTGAACGTCAACGATAACCATCCTGATTTTAGCAAGGAACATAAAAAGCGCATCCTCAAAAAACTAAATCAGGCCGTATCTTTTGAAACATTTTTACATACGAAATATGTAGGCCAAAAAAGGTTTTCTTTGGAAGGCAACGAGTCGTTGATTCCTGCGTTGGATGCGGTGGTCGAACGTGCGGCCGAGATGGGAGTCGAGCAGTTTGTTATGGGGATGGCACACCGAGGAAGGCTGAACGTTTTGACCAATATATTCGGCAAGGCAGCCAAAGATATTTTTAGCGAGTTCGACGGTAAGGATTATGAACAGGAAATTTTTGACGGGGATGTAAAATATCATTTGGGATGGACATCCGAGCGCAAAACCGACAACGGTAACCGGATAAAGATGAATATCGCGCCGAATCCCTCGCATTTGGAGGCGGTGGGCGCAGTCGTAGAAGGAATCACCCGTGCCAAACAGGATGACCATTTCCCCGATGATTTTTCGAAGGTGTTGCCCATAATCGTCCATGGTGATGCCGCCATCGCCGGGCAAGGGATAGTCTACGAAATCATACAGATGGAAAAACTGGATGGCTATCGCACCAACGGAACGGTGCATATCGTGGTCAACAACCAAATCGGTTTTACTACCAATTATCTCGATGCCCGAAGTTCTACCTATTGCACCGACGTGGGCAAGGTCACTTTGAGTCCGGTTTTGCACATTAATGCCGACGATGCCGAGGCCGTGGTACATGCCTCCCTATTGGCGTTGGAATATCGTATGCGCTTTGAAAGGGATGTATTCCTAGATCTCTTGGGATACCGGAAGTACGGTCACAACGAAGGCGACGAACCTCGGTTTACCCAACCCAAACTGTACAAGGCCATTGCCAAGCATGATAATCCCAGGGATATCTATGCGGCCAAATTGCTTGAGGAAGGCGTCATCGAAGAAGGCTACGTAGCCCAGTTGGAAGAGGAGTATAAGGCCTCCCTCGAGGAAGAATTGGAAGATTCGCGGAAAGAGGACAAGACCGAAATCACTCCCTTTATGGCCGATGAATGGAAAGGTTTCGAAAATGTCCGGGAATGGGAGATGATGGCACCGGTGGATACCACTTACGATAAAGAGAAATTGACCGCGATAGCGAAGGTCATCACCGAATTACCAGAGGATAAAAAGTTTTTACGGAAAGTCGACAAACTGATAAAAGATCGGAATAAAAGGTTCTTCGAGACCGACAATCTCGATTGGGCAATGGGCGAACTTTTGGCCTACGGGAGCTTGTTGCAAGAAGGCTTCGAGGTGCGTATGTCAGGCCAAGATATCGAACGTGGTACGTTTTCGCACCGCCATGCTGTTCTGAAAGTAGAGGAGAGCGAGGAAGAGATTATACTGTTGAACCATTTATCCGAAAAGCAGGGCCGTTTTCATATCTATAATTCCTTGTTGTCCGAGTACGCAGTGGTAGGCTTCGACTATGGGTACGCTATGGCCAGCCCAAATACGCTGACTATTTGGGAAGCGCAGTTCGGCGATTTCAGCAACGGCGCCCAGATTATGATCGACCAATATATTTCTGCGGCGGAAGATAAATGGAAGCTACAAAACGGACTGGTAATGCTATTGCCCCACGGGTACGAAGGCCAGGGCGCCGAGCATTCTTCCGCTCGTATGGAGCGCTACCTACAACTGTGCGCCCGTGATAACATGTACATGGCCGATGTGACGACCCCAGCGCAGATGTTCCATATTTTACGCCGGCAAATGAAGGTCAATTTTAGGAAGCCGTTGGTTATTTTTACCCCAAAAAGCCTCTTGCGGCATCCGAAAGCGGTTTCGACGGTCGATGATTTGGTGAACGGTAGTTTTCAAGAGGTAATCGATGATGTTTCCGCGGATGTTGAAAAGATTAAGAGTGTGGTTTTCTGTACCGGCAAATTCTATTATGACCTTTTGGCCGCCAAAGAAGAGCAAGATAGGGCTGATGTTGCTTTGGTAAGGATAGAACAACTTTTCCCCTTGCCCTTTGAGCAAATGAAGGACATTATCAAAAAATATAAAAACGCCGATGATCTGGTCTGGGCACAGGAAGAACCCCGAAATATGGGTGCATGGAGCCATCTGATGATGCACTTTAGCGATGCCCACAAACTAAGGGTTGCCTCGAGAAGATTCTATGCCTCTCCCGCTGCCGGTAGTGCGGTCCGGTCGAAAATGCGGCAACAACAGGTCATCGATTATGTTTTCGACAAGAGCAAGGACAATATGTCGAAACCAAAACCCCGGCCCAAAGAAGAAATGGAAAAGACATGACCCGATCTGACCTGCTAAGTATTCTCGTAGCGACTTCAGGGCTTAGTCCGTCGTATAAAAAAAGGCGTAGTGTTAAAAGCGACCTCGACCTACTACGAGGCCTTCAGCGTCGGCAACAGCGTTCAGGCCGAGATGTGTGAAAACCTTGCAGGTTACGTTAAAAAAGAAAAGATAAAACAGCAAACAACAATAGCATGATTTTAGAAATGAAAGTCCCGTCCCCGGGCGAATCCATTACCGAAGTAGAGATAGCGGAATGGTTGGTAGAAGATGGCGATTATGTAGAAAAAGACCAGGCCATTGCCGAGGTCGATTCCGATAAGGCCACGTTGGAGCTTCCAGCAGAGGAAAGTGGTATCATTACCTTAAAGGCTGAGGTCGGTGACGCCGTAGCTGTTGGTGAAGTGGTGTGTTTGATCGATACCGAGGGAAAAAAATCCGGTGGAGGTTCGGATGAGGACAAAAAAGACGCTGTTAAGGCTTCCGAGAAAGACGCTTCAAAGGAAGGGTCAAAAGATAAAGACAAGGAGAACCCCGAAAAAGATAAGGACGGGGAAGCATCCGCTTCCGGTAAGGGTTCGGAGGGTGCAGAAAAAGCGCACCAACCTAAAGAGGCCAAAGAAACCTATGCCTCGGGTGTCGCTTCACCGGCGGCCAAAAAAATATTGGCAGAAAAGAATATGGATGGTTCATCCATAAAGGGAAGTGGCAAAGATGGTCGAATCACCAAAGATGATGCGGTAAACGCTGTTCCCTCGATGGGTACTCCGACCGGTGGCAACCGCGGAGAGACCCGTTCAAAACTTTCGATGCTCCGCAGAAAAGTAGCGGAGCGTTTGGTAGCCGTTAAGAACGAAACCGCCATGCTTACTACGTTTAACGAAGTCAATATGTCCGCGATTTTCGAGCTTCGAAACAAATACAAAGAAGACTTTAAGGAAAAGCACGGCGTAGGACTAGGATTTATGTCTTTCTTTACAAAAGCGGTTGTCAGGGCCTTGCAAGAATTTCCTTCTGTAAATTCCATGATAGACGGTAAGGAAATGATTTCTTATGATTTCTGCGATATCAGTATCGCTGTCTCAGGTCCCAAAGGCTTGATGGTACCGGTAATCCGTAATGCCGAAAACCTTACTTTCCGGGGCATCGAGGCCGAGGTGAAACGATTGGCCATTCGCGCCCGTGAAGGTGAGATAACGGTCGATGAAATGACCGGCGGCACCTTTACGATAACCAACGGAGGCGTATTCGGCTCTATGTTATCGACCCCGATTATCAACCCGCCACAAAGCGCCATCTTGGGAATGCACAATATCGTCGAGCGGCCCATTGCCATTGATGGGGCCATAGCCGTGGCACCTATAATGTATGTTGCGGTATCTTATGACCACCGCATAATCGACGGCAAAGAATCTGTCGGATTTTTAGTTGCCATCAAAGAAGCTTTAGAAAATCCCGAAGAACTGCTGATGGACGGTGATGTAAAAAAAGCTTTGGAGATGTAGCGGTTTACTTAAGATAAACGCAACGCTTACCATAATCGATAACGGCCTTGGCTTTGATTAGCACATCGGCCCCAATAATACCGTCAACCGGTTGTGCTTTGTGGGAGGTCAACGCCTCGTTGACATGAACCAGGTCGAACAATACAATTTGAAGTTTCTTTTTCTCCCATTTGCCAATTTCGATACGGTTTTTGGTTGAAATTAGTGTTTCCATATTGGTGGCTCCTGCACCGGCAGCCTTGATTTCCGAGGCCTCGGATGTCAATTTGAAAAATTCGATTTTATCGAAGCTTACACAAGTGTTAGAGGCACCGGTATCCAAAATAAATCGGCCACTCGTCCCATTTATTTTGGCCGTAATCGCAAAATGATGGGTCTCTGTCAGCTCCAAGGGGATTTTAGCGTACTTTTTCTTTTTCAAAAACTTTTTAAGGGATTTCATTCAGGGGATGGTATTTAAGAGTAGAGAGAAGAGAAAAGAGGGAATAGACGATTTGACCTGCTATTGCGTTTTGTTTTTTAAATTAAACGTCTGGCGTCTAAAATCAGGCATTCAACATCATTTTTCTCTTCTCTCCGTTCTTTTTTCAGTAAACAAAGATAATCCTATTTTTGCAGCATGATTGTGACAGATACCCACACCCATTTATACAGCGAAGCTTTTGATGCCGACAGGGAAGAGGTCATTAAGAATGCCATGGATGAGGGCATAGAGCGTTTTTTTATTCCTGCCATCGATTCCACCTACACCGAGGCAATGTTTCAGCTAAGGGATGCACATCCCGAAACTATTTTTTTAATGATGGGCCTGCACCCCACCCATGTCAAGGAAAATTATAGGGATGAATTGCAGCATGTTGAAGAAATGCTCTCAGAGCATACCTTTTACGCCGTTGGTGAAATCGGTATTGATCTGTATTGGGACAAGACTTTATTAGAACAACAAAGGGAAGCGTTCCGATTTCAGATCCACTGCGCAAAAAAATATAAGCTGCCTATAGTCATCCACTGTCGGGATGCCTTCGATGAGATCTTTGAAGTACTCGAAAGTGAAAAAGATGATGACCTCTTCGGTATTTTCCATTGCTTTACGGGCAGTTTAGAACAAGCGCGTAAGGCTATTTCCTATAATATGAAACTTGGTATCGGTGGGGTGGTTACCTTTAAAAACGGCAAAATCGACACCTTCCTGAAAGAAATCCCCCTAGAACATATCGTTCTGGAAACCGATTCCCCCTACTTGGCCCCGGTACCGTACCGCGGAAAAAGAAATGAATGCGCCTACCTTATTAAGGTGTTGGAAAAACTTTCGGAAATCTACGGCATATCCAAAGAAAAAATAGCCGAGATTACTACTGAAAATTCCAAGCAAGTGTTTGGAATCTAGCGTAAATCGCCAGTAGCAGTTGCGGAAGGCAGTTTTAGTGCTCGGATGATAGTTTACCCTATGAATTTAAGGAATTAGATAATACATGTCGAACTTCAACCTTGAACAGATACGCAGTAGTGATTGAACTTTAACCTATATTCGATGGGAAGCTTTGAACTTTCCCTTGAACTTGACACTTGAACCTTTTCTCATGACCGACATCCTATTGATATATACCGGCGGCACCATAGGTATGGTCAAGGATTATGATACCGGAATTTTGAAGGCGTTCAACTTTAGGAAGCTGCTCAAGCACATTCCCGAGCTCCATCAATTGGACTGCCACATCGATTCGGTATCTTTTGAACATCCCATCGACTCATCGAACATGAATCCCTCGCACTGGGTCGAAATCGCCACAATAATCGAGCAACATTATAAAAGTCATGACGGTTTCGTCGTATTGCACGGCAGTGATACGATGAGCTATACCGCCTCGGCCTTGAGCTTTATGTTAGAAAATTTGGCCAAGCCCGTCATTTTTACGGGTAGTCAATTGCCTATCGGCGATTTGCGTACCGATGCGAAAGAGAACCTGATTACTTCGATACAGATTGCTGCACTTCAAACCAAGGGGAGACCAGTAATTCGAGAAGTGGGCCTTTATTTTGAGTACAAACTCTATCGGGCCAATCGAACGACCAAGATTAATGCCGAACATTTTCAAGCGTTCGCATCCTTGAACTATCCCCAGTTGATCGAGTCTGGCGTACATCTTAACGTATTTAAGGAATATCTGTTGGATGTGCATCCCAGAAAAAAATTCAAGGTGCACAAGAAGATGGACAGGAAGGTGGCCATACTCAAACTTTTTCCCGGTTTGGATGCTGTCGTGCTTGAAAGTATCTTAACGATTCCCGGATTAAAAGGGGTGATATTGGAAACTTATGGTGCTGGAAACGCCCCGAACGAAGCTTGGTTGGTAGAAAAGATTAAAAAAGCGATAGCTTCGGGCATACATATTGTCAACGTGACCCAATGCTCTGGCGGAAGTGTGCAGATGGGCCATTACGAAACCAGTGAGCAACTTAAGAAATTGCAGGTTATTGATGGAAAGGATATTACGACGGAGGCTGCTGTAACAAAGTTGATGTATTTATTGGGTAGCGGTATTAGTGGAAAACTGTTCAAGACGGTTTTTGAAACCCCTCTACGTGGTGAGATGGATTAAAATATCGGTTTAAATTTTATCAACTGATATTTTTTTTGTTATTTGTCCAACCCTTAGCCGTAGCTTTGGTGATACATTCTTTTGCCACTTAGAAATTCCGAAAATTGCCGAATTTCTAAGTGGCAGGAATATAATTAGAGAGGTGGCCGAGTGGTCGAAGGCGCACGCTTGGAAAGCGTGTAAACGGCAACGTTTCGAGGGTTCGAATCCCTTCCTCTCTGCGAAAACAAAAAGATTTTGGGATAGAAATTAGTTTATTCTGAAATTCTTCGTAGTTTAGTTTGATTTGTAAAGGTGAAGTTTGGTGATGATCGCGTGAAAACGAATTCGTGAAACCTGATTCTTTTTATTTCGGTCAGTCTTTTAAACATGGACCACCGGCTTTCCACCACATTGAAGTTTTACTTTGTTTATTATGATTTTTTTTTATCTTTAACCCAATTAAATAACTAATTTAAGTTTGAAAAAATGAAAAAATTATTCTCTATCCTAGCCACGGGCGGTTTGTTTGTATTGAGCACGAACACTGTAAATGCAATGGCGACTACCGCAACCATGCTTCAAGATGCCGCTCCGGCAGAAGCTGAAAAGGGTTTTACCCAAGTTCTAAAGGAAATGTTTATTCAAGGTGGTGCTAGCTTTATGGGCATTGTGCTTCTTTGTTTGATACTCGGTCTGGCCGTAGCCATCGAGCGTATCATTTATTTGAACATGGCCACTACGAATACGGGCAAGCTAAAGCAGCAGGTTGAGGATGCGCTGGCGTCCGGGGGTGTCGAAGCCGCCAAAGAAGTGTGCAGAAATACGAAAGGTCCTGTAGCTTCTATTTATTATCAAGGATTGGATAGGGCCGGAGAAGGTATTGACAATGCCGAAAAAGCGGTCGTTGCGTACGGTGGTGTGCAAATGGGTCAGTTGGAAAAGAACGTATCTTGGTTATCCCTCTTTATTGCCATTGCCCCCATGCTTGGTTTCATGGGTACTGTTATCGGTATGATTCAGGCTTTCCAGAAGATTAGCGCGGTTGGTAATTTGAGCGCATCGTTAATTGCGGGTGATATTCAGGTGGCGTTATTGACAACGGTATTCGGTCTGATTACGGCAATTATACTTCAAATTTTTTACAACTACATCATTGCCAAAATCGACAGTATCGTTAACGATATGGAAGATTCTTCAATCGTATTGATTGATATGTTGGTCGATCACAGAAAAGATGTTGTCGTTGTAAAGAAGTAAACCTAAAAACTTATATATCATGAATAAAATTATAAAAATTATCTTGATAGTAGTAGGTTTGGCCGGTGCCGCTCTATGGTTTATGTTGCCGGATAGTGAGGCACCTGTAGGTGAAGCGACACAGAATGCAGCGCTTAACGCCATGTTCTGGATTACCTACATACTATTGGCTATCGCAGCAGCGGCCGCCCTTATTTTTTCTATTATCCATCTTTTTGCCAATCCGGCCAGTATCAAGAAAACCATTTTCGTAGTTGTCGGATTTCTCATAGTTGTGGCATTAGGCTATGTACTTGCCGATGGAACCGATGTCAGTATACCGGAAATGGCAGATCGCGGCATTGAAACTTCGGAAACCACCATCAAAAGAATTGGTGCAGGCATCAATGTATTTTTCATTCTTGTCGTAATTGCCGTTGGAGCGATGATTTGGGGCGGAGTGAGAAAAGCGACGAAATAATATTAATTAAAATTTAGAAACTATGGCTAGAAGAGGAGCACCCGCAGAGGTAAATGCAGGCTCAATGGCCGACATTGCGTTCTTACTGTTAATATTTTTCTTGGTTACCACAACCATAGAAACTGATGCAGGTCTGGATCGTATGTTGCCGCCGATTGAACCGCCAACCGAAGAACCACCGGTAATTAAGGAGAAGAACATTTTTACGGTAAATATTAACCGCAACGGGCAATTGCTGGTTGAAGAAGAAATTACCGATATTAAGTCACTTCGGGAAAAGGCCATTGCCTTCTTGGATAATGGGGGAGCACCCTCCGGGTCTGTCGATTATTGCAGCTATTGTAAAGGTAAACGGCTGTCAGATTCTTCCGACAATCCGACGAAAGCCATTATATCCCTGAAAAATGATAGAGAAACGAAGTACAGTACCTATATCACGGTACAAAACGAGTTAGTAGGTGCTTATAACGAGCTTCGAAATCGGGAGGCTCAACGATTGTTTGGTAGGGACTTTACTGCTATGGAAGCTGATTATCTTGATCCTGAAACGGACTCGAATGTCAAAGATGAATTGAAGGAAAAGGTGAAAAGGATTCAAGAACTGTTTCCCCAAAAATTATCGGAGGCAGAGACCGATACAACAAATTAAATAAAAGTTTAAATCAATACGATATGTCAAAGTTTGCAAAGAAAAAGGATTCCGGTCTGCCCGCGGTAAACACGGCTTCGCTGCCTGATATCGTTTTTATGCTTTTATTCTTTTTTATGACGGTGACCGTTATGAAGGACAATACCTTGAAGGTTGAAAATACGTTGCCGAATGCTAGCGAGACCAAGAAGTTGGAGAAGAAAGATCGGGTAATCTATATTTATGTGGGTGAGCCTACTTCGCAGTATACAAGCAAGTTTGGTAAGGAGGCTCGAATTCAACTAAACGATAAGTTTTCATCTCCTGCTGATGTTGGGGGCTATATTTTGGAAGAAAGGGCGAAAAAGTCGCAAGAGCTCCAAAATGTACTTACTATTGCTCTCAAAGTAGACAAGGGAGCTAACATGGGATTGATTTCGGATATAAAGCAAGAGCTGCGCAAGGTAAACGCTCTAAAGGTCAATTATACTACTTATGAAGGTGACGCATTCAATAACTTGCAGTAGCATCATCATAAATACTTAAGGAATAGGCGCTTCAAACAGATGTTTTGAAGCGTTTTTTTATTTTAAATATTTACATGTTAGGAAAATATTGTTCATTGGGTGTAGCTTTCTTATTGACCCTGACCGGGTATTGCCAAGTCTATACTGATTCTACTTTTCAAGACGGCAAGTATCTCGAAGACCAATTTTATATGGGACTTACGTATAATTTTTTGCTGGACATGCCCGAAAATGTCAACCAACGTAATCTTTCTTATGGTCTTCAGGCAGGTATAATTAAGGATTTACCGATTAACCGAAGTCGTACTACGGCTTTTGGAATTGGTTTAGGCTATGGGGTTTATTCCTATTACTCTAATCTTCGGGCCAAAGAAACACCGACTGGGTTTGAATATGATATTATCACGAATATTGATAGTTTGAAAAGAAACAAAATAGAGACCCATATGCTCGAAATGCCATTCGAATTTCGTTGGCGGAACTCCAATGCTACGGACTATAAATTCTGGCGCATATATGCCGGCGTCAAACTAGGATATGTGATTGGGGGGCGTTCTAAGTATATTTCGAATAAAAGTAATAATGAACGCGCATCTTTCTACAACGGTGACATACGTCGATTCCAATATGGGCTGACCTTTAATTTCGGATACAATACGTTTAACGTACATGTCTATTACGCCCTAAACTCTCTTCTGGGAGATGGGACTTCTTTAGAAGGGGTTGATATCACCATGAAACCACTTCGAATCGGCCTTATTTTCTATATTTTGTGATTTTCACAGCCAAAATTTTACCAGTAACAGCTGCGATAGTAGTCCGATAAGAAAGCCGATTGCTATTTCAGGTTTTGAATGCGCCTTAAGGTAGAGCCGCGATGTGGCGACAAGACCGGTGGCCAGGGTAAGTAGGCTTACGGCTAACGTAATATTGATTTCGAAGTGTATGCTAAGGCAGACTAGAAACATGTACAGCCCTCCCATTCCCATCAAATGCATACTAACTTTAAGCTTTAAGAACAGCAGTAGCAGGGCAGTTATTGCAGCGGCGATAAGACCGTAGAAGTAGAAATATAGCTCGGGAGTATAATCGTTCGGTATTACCTTATAAACCACCATCAATAACAAGATGATATGAATGTACATTGGATATTTGCGCTCTTCGATGGCAGGTATAAAAACACCGTTGACCAACCCGATATTTCTCAAAATAAAGAACGCAACGATGGGTATGACTACCGTAAGTATAAAAATCGGTAGGATGTTGGCACTTTGAAGGGCGGTGGGGCTGTATTTAGGCGTGACCACAAAATAGGCACAGGTACCGGCCAATGGAACAAACAAAGGGTGGAAGATGTAGGATATAGTCCGAAAAAAAATGCGCATTAGATTTTTTTTCGTAACCGTGCCACGGGAATATCCAGTTGTTCCCTGTATTTGGCTACGGTCCGTCGGGCAATGGGATAGCCTTTTTCCTTAAGTATGGCTGCCAACTTATCGTCGGTAAGCGGTTTCTTCTTCGGTTCGTCCGTTATTACGGTTTCCAGTATTTTTTTTATTTCCCTAGTTGAAACATCCTCCCCTTGATCGTTCTTCATGGATTCGGAAAAATATTCCTTAATTAATTTAGTGCCGTAAGGGGTATCGACATATTTGCTGTTGGCCACCCGTGACACCGTTGAAACGTCCATATCGATTTCATCCGCGATATCCTTTAAGATCATGGGGCGTAGGTTTCGCTCGTCACCGCTCAAAAAGTACGCTTCTTGGTAATTCATAATGGAACTCATCGTAACGAAAAGGGTCTGCTGTCGTTGGCGTATGGCATCGATGAACCATTTAGCGGCGTCGAGCTTTTGCTTGATGAATTGCACGGTGTCTTTCTGTGATTTGGTTTTGCTTTTAGCTTCTTTATAGCCTTTCAGCATGTTGCTATATTCACGGGATACGTGAAGTTCAGGGGCATTTCTGCCATTGAGCGAAAGTTCGAGCTCTCCATCAACAATACGTATCGAAAAATCGGGTACTACATGTTCTACCATACGATTGTTACCCGAATACGACCCGCCAGGTTTGGGGTTCAATCTTTCGATTTCCGATATGGCGTCCTTAAGTTGTTCTTCAGTAATATTATGTTTTTGGAGTAGTTTCTTATAGTGTTTCTTGGTAAATTGATCAAAGGATTTATCCAAAATTGCGATAGCCAGTTCGATTTTTTGGGTCGGATCTTTTCTTTCAAGTTGAATCACCAGACATTCTTTAAGCGACCGGGCGGCCACTCCTGGAGGATCCAAATTTTGAACGATTTTGAGTACTTTTTCAATTGTCTTTTCTTCGGTGTAGATGTTCTGGGTAAACGCCAGATCGTCGAGAATATCGGATAAGGGCCTTCGTATATAGCCGCTTTCGTCGACACTACCGACCAAAAATTCGGCAATGCTCCATTCCTCCTCGCTGAGATATACAGTATTGAGTTGGTTGAGTAGATATTGGGTAAAAGAGATTCCAGCCGCGTAGGGTACGTTTTTCTCTTCGTCGTCCGCACTGTAGTTGTTCGCTTTGGTCCGGTAATCGGGAACCTCGTCGTCGCTCAGGTATTCGTCGATGTTGATATCCTCGGTGTCTATGGTTTCATTATCCCCCGATTCATCGTTGTCGTACAGTTCGTCATAAGGGTCGTCTTCAGAATCGGTTTCCTCTTTTCCGGTCTCTAAAGCAGGGTTTTCCCCTAGCTCCTGTTTCAGCCGTTGTTCAAAGGCCTGCGTCGGCAACTGAATCAGTTTCATCAACTGTATCTGTTGCGGCGATAGCTTTTGCGATAATTTAAACTGTAAGTGTTGTTTTAGCATTAGGGCAAATCTTGCAAAGTAAAGTTAATGATTTCCAATCAGAATTCGGCATTCTGGGGGGTTCTAGGAAACGGAATTACATCCCTTATATTGCCCATGCCCGTTGCAAATAGCACCAAACGCTCAAAACCGAGTCCGAAACCACTGTGTACGGCACTGCCGAACTTGCGCAGGTCTAAATACCACCAGAGCTCTTCTTCGGGGATACCCAATACGGCCATTTTTTCTTTCAAGACTTCCAAACGCTCTTCACGTTGCGAACCACCGACAATCTCCCCTATACCGGGAAAAAGAATATCCATGGCGCGTACCGTTTTTCCATCCTCGTTCAACCGCATATAGAAGGCCTTTATTTTTGCGGGATAATCGAATAGTATCACGGGACATTTAAAATGTTTTTCGACCAAATACCGCTCGTGTTCGCTTTGAAGATCGGCGCCCCATTTGTCGATGATGTATTTGAATTTTTTCTTTTTATTGGGCTTGCTGTTCCTCAGAATGTCTATAGCTTCGGTATAGGTTACCCTTTGAAACGTGTTTTCGGAAACAAATTTCAGTTTTTCTATCAAGGGCATAGCACTGCGCTCTGTTTGCGGCTTGGATTTCTCTTCATCAAGCAAACGTTTTTCTAGAAACTGTAAATCTTCATCACAGTTTTTTAGGATGTATTTGATGACATTTTTGATAAAATCCTCCGAAAGATCCATGTTATCGTCGAGGTCGTTAAATGCGACCTCGGGCTCAACCATCCAGAACTCGGCCAAATGTCTTGAAGTATTCGAATTTTCGGCCCTAAAAGTAGGTCCGAACGTATACACTTTGCCCAGTGCCAATGCATAGGCTTCCGCTTCAAGTTGACCCGACACGGTCAGGTTGGTTTCCTTTCCGAAGAAGTCTTCCTTAAAGTTGATTGAGCCGTCGTCATTTAAGGGCGGATTTTTTCCATTCAAAGTCGTCACCCTGAACATCTCGCCAGCACCTTCGGCATCGGATCCTGTAACAATCGGGGAGTGGAAGTAATAAAATCCGTTCTCGGTGAAATACTGGTGTATGGCAAACGACAAAGCGGATCGCACGCGCATAATGGCAGCAAATGTATTGGTGCGGATACGTAAATGTGCTTTTTCCCGTAAAAATTCCAAGGAGTGCTTTTTGGGTTGAATAGGGTAGCTTTCCGGGTCTGCACCGCCATGCACAAAAATATCCTTGACCTGTATCTCAACGCTCTGGCCAGATCCTTGGCTCTCCACCAAGGTGCCGCTGACCTTCAAAGCCGCTCCGGTATGAATCTGTTTCAATACGACCTCATCGAGCTTTTCAAAGTCGACTACGCACTGAATGTTGGCCAGGGTCGACCCATCGTTCAGGGCAATAAAACGATTGCTGCGGAAGGATTTGACCCATCCATTTACCACTACTTCCTGTAATATGAGACTTTTGGAAAGTATTTCTTTTACGCTATTCGATATCATGCTGGAAATTTGAAGCGCAAAGATAGGACTTTAGGGATAATTCTGAATTCTGAATTCAGAATTCGGAATTTTCATCCTTAGGAAGAATATCTATCTGGGGTTCTTTCAAAAACTGCTTGCTCGCAATGTTTCTTTCCAAGGACAACAATAACGAGGGAAGCAAAATTAGGTTAGAGAGCATGGCGAACAGTAAGGTGGCGGATACCAAAGATCCAAGCGCTACCGTACCGCCGAAATCCGAAATGATAAAGACCGAAAAACCGAAAAATAGTACGATTGAGGTGTAGAACATACTCACCCCCGTTTCCCGCAAGGCCGCATAGACCGATTTTTTAATTTGCCAATTGTTTGCGATGAGTTCTTGACGGTATTTCGCTAAAAAATGGATGGTATCATCCACCGAAATCCCAAAGGCGATGCTGAACACCAAAATGGTCGAGGGTTTGATCGGCACCCCGATAAACCCCATAATTCCGGCAGTTATAAGCAAGGGAAGCAGATTGGGTATCAATGAAATGATAATCATTCGGAACGACCGAAACAAATATGCCATAAAAATAGCGATTAAAAAGATGGCAAAGGCGAGCGACATGACCAGGTTTTTCACTAAATACTTGGTGCCTTGCAAAAATAGTATGGCACTACCTGTCATGTAGGTATCAAAGCGATCGGGCGGAAAAAGCTTGTTCAGGTTTTCGGAGAGCCTACTTATGATTTCTTCCATTCGGTCAGTCTTGACGTCTCGAATGAACGTGGTCATGCGCGCGGTTTGACCCGTACTATCGACAAAATTTTTCAGCAAATTGCCATTGCCTGCTGACTTTTGGGCAACGCTTAAGATAAAATTCGTTTCCTGTTTGGTCGGTAATTGGTAATATTTAGGAAGACCGTTGTAGAAGGCCTGTTTCGAGTACTTAACCAGGTTGACTACGGAAAGCGGTTTCGATAGTTCGGGAATTTCCGTAATCATCTCATCCATCCGATCTAGATTCTTCAGGGTGCTGGAATTCATTACCGCTTTAGGCCGCTTGGTGTCTACAACGATTTCTATGGGCATAATACCGTCGAATTCCGCTTCAAAAAAGCGAATGTCCTCAAAGAACTGGGCGTTTTTTGGCATATCCTCGATTGGGCTTCCCGAAATATTGATTTGATAAATACCGATGATACTGGCGACCAGTAGGCTTAATGATACGATGTATACCGCGATTCTTTTGTTCCGTACGAAATGTTCCATCCGATTGACAAAAGCATCAATCCATTTTTTGTTCAAATGTTTTAAATGTCGGGTCTTAGGAAGGGATAAATAACTGTAGATAATGGGGATGATCAGTAGCGAGAGAATGAAAATTCCGATAATGTTCAATGACGCGACAACGCCGAATTCTGTCAACAGTTTGCTATCGGTGATGATGAATGTCGCAAAACCGGATGCGGTAGTCACATTGGTCATGAGGGTCGCATTGCCTATCTTGGAAATGACCCGCTGTAATGATAATGCCTGATTACCATGTTTTTTGACCTCTTGTTGGTATTTATTGATTAGAAAGATACAGTTGGGAATTCCAATAACGATAATCAGGGGTGGAATCAAAGCAGTCAATACCGTGATTTCGTATTGTAGTAATCCCAAAATCCCAAAGGCCCACATCACGCCAATGATAACAACACACATGGAAATCAGGGTGGCCCGAAGACTTCTGAAAAAGAAAAAGAAAATCAGCGAGGTGACCAACAATGCGGCACCGATAAACTTTCCGATCTCGTCGATAATACTTTGGGAGTTCATGGTACGTATGTACGGCATGCCCGATACGCGAACGTCAAGACCCGTCTCCCCTTC
This sequence comes from uncultured Flavobacteriaceae bacterium, assembly GCA_963832345.1. GTDB lineage: Bacteria > Bacteroidota > Bacteroidia > Flavobacteriales > Flavobacteriaceae > Pricia. The sequence goes on from CAWHTW010000003.1 coordinate 70,622, forward strand.
AAAATCAGCGACCAGATCATTAACTTCCTGAAGTATGAAATCTTTTCTGACCGAGGTGTTTACGATTTCCTTGTCGAGGTTGGCGACGGTTCTAATGGTGCCGCTTTCCTTGTTGAAGAGCAGGTTGTCGTAGAAAGGCAAGTCATTAAACAGGTGGTTTTTGAGGGAGTCTATTTGTGATTGTGTTTTTTTTTGCGAAGCAATTAAGGGTTGCAGTATAAACTTTTGGCCTGTAGTATCCTTTTTGAGTTCTTGGAGATTTTCCAAGGATAGTACAAAATCGATTTCAGGGAAAGCGGCTAACTGCTTACTGAACTTGTTCCAGCGGTTCAGTTTCGAAGGCGTGAACAAAGAAGAATCCCTTATGCCAAAAACAATGGCACTGCCTTCTTCGCCAAACGTTCTTAAGAAGTCTTGATATTCGATATTGACGGGATGATCATCAGGTAGAAGGTTCGCCGTTGAGTTACTGAACCGCATATTCTCCCACTGCATACCCAAAAAAACGGTAAATGCAGCGACTAAGATCAGAATTAAAATCCGGTTACGGAGAATGATATTCGCCGTTCTTTCCCAAAAACCTTTTGTGAAGTTTGCCAATTTAATTTTGCAGTTTTTACCAGTGGCAAAGGTAAGGAACGATCGGATGCGCAATGGTACATTACCAAATAAAATGATACTCGCATAAAAAAAGCAGCTTTTAGGCTGCTTTTCAGATTTTTTTGATTCCCTAAAACCTTATACCTTCATTATTTCCGCCTCCTTGGCTTCCAAAAAGACGTCTATCTTTTTGCTGTAGATATTGGTAAGTTCTTGTACGTCGACTTCGGCGTTTTTCTGTAGGTCTTCGGAAACGTCTAGGTCACGAATCTCTTTGTTGGCATCTTGACGGGCATTTCGTACGCCAACTTTGGCGTCTTCGGCCTCTGCCTTTGCCTGTTTCGTCAACTGAATGCGTCGTTCTTCGGTTAACGGTGGCACGTTAATGATCACGAAATCCCCGTTGTTCATTGGATTAAAGCCTAGGTTGGCGTTTGTGATAGCGGTTTGTATAGGCTGTAGCATGTTCTTTTCCCAAGGCTGTACCGAAATCGTACGGCCGTCGGGCGTGTTGATGTTGGCTATTTGGGAAAGTGGGGTATCTGAACCGTAATAATCCACCATAACGGAGGATAGCATTGCCGGATTTGCCTTACCGGCACGGATTTTCATAAACTCTTTTTCCAAATGTTTGATAGCATCTATCATACCTTCCTTTGCGGAATCCAATATAAACTGTACGTCTTCGTTCATAGTTCAAATATAAAATAACAATCAGCAAAAATTAATCCAAATTTAAAGATTTACAACCGTTCCGATGTTCTGGCCTTCGACTAGCTTTAAGAGGTTACCTCTCTTGTTCATATCGAAGACCACAATTGGTAATTCGTTTTCTTGGCTAAGGGTGAAAGCAGTGGTGTCCATAACTTTTAATCCCTTTAAAAGCACATCGGCGAATGAAATTGTATCGAATTTCGTGGCAGTCTTGTCCTTTTCGGGATCGGATGTATATATACCGTCTACCCGAGTACCTTTCAAAATCACATCGGCCTCGATTTCAATGGCACGTAATACCGCTGCCGAATCCGTTGTAAAATATGGGTTGCCCGTACCTCCTCCAAAAATTACTACCCTACCTTTTTCGAGATGGCGCATTGCCCGCCTTCGAATAAAAGGTTCGGCCACTTCATTGATTTGGATGGCCGATTGCAAACGGGTCTGCACTCCGGTAACTTCCAAGGCACTTTGCAGCGCCAGGCCATTGATTACGGTCGCCAGCATACCCATATGGTCACCTTGAACCCGATCCATCCCGGTAGCTGCTCCGGAAAGGCCCCTAAAGATATTTCCTCCGCCGATCACGATAGCGATTTCAACGCCCTTATTAGCTACTTCCTTAATATCTTCGGCGTACTCCGCGAGACGTGCGGGGTCTATTCCGTATTGCTTTTCGCCCATCAAAGCTTCGCCGCTGAGTTTTAAAAGTATCCTCTTATATTGCATACCTAGTAGTGTGTTACCCCTGTTTTAGCCGTCCCCAGCCTTGTTCTTTTTCACCAGTCCTGCGTTAAACCCGCCTGCCGAACGGGCAGGGAATGATCCCGTAGCTACGGCTACCACTCATTTTTACCTTGACTAGGCAAAAAATAAGCGTAGCTCAACCGAGACAACATACGTAACACAATACTTCCTATTTCTTTGTGGCAAAAATAATCAAAAATTATTAGCAGGATGGAAGAAAAAATGGACTAAAGTTTGATAGGGGGCATCCTTAATTATTTGCCAATCATGATGTGCAATTCTGTTAAAATTTATAAACTTGCATTATATAGATAGTGGGTTTCCGCATAAATTCTTTTAAAAATGAACAGGATGAAAAAATGGATGCTTCTGACCGTTACGGGTTTTGTTTTTTACAGTTGTGGTTCGACCAAATCATTAGTGACTGCCGACAAAACCCCAATTCGTACTACTATGGATTTGAAGAACGTGGTAGACGACAAAGTAATGGTAACAGTAAATCCTGGAGCTTTTACTACGGACGATGTCGCTTTCTTGATTCCCAAAACGGTGCCGGGTACCTATAGCACCGATAACTACGGCAAGTATATCGAGAATTTTAAAGCCTTGGATTACGATGGAAAGGAACTTGCGGTTACCAAGAGCGATGACAACACTTGGAACGTTGCCAAGGGTAAAAATCTGGACAAGGTTACCTATTACGTGAACGACACCTACGACACCGAATCAAAAACAGAGCGGGCCGTATTTTCTCCTGCAGGCACTAATATCCTGAAGGATAAAAACTTTATGCTCAACCTGCATGGTTTTGTCGGCTATTTCAAAGGTCTTCAAGAAGTCCCCTATGAGATCAAAATCAGCGTACCTGAAAACTTAAAGCCTACTACTACTTTGGCAATGAAAGACTCAATCGGTGAAGCACCGGACGTTGACACCTTTTTGGCCGGTCGGTATTTTGAGGTGATCGATAATCCTATTTTGTACGCCGAGCCGAACACTGAAACGTTCAAGTTGAACGACATCGAAATCAAGCTGAGTGTGTATTCTCCCACTGATGTCTACAAGGCTTCGGACCTGAAAGAAAAAATGGAAAAAATGATGACAGCCCAAAAAGCGTTTTTGGGCGATGTCAACAGCACGAAGAATTATGACATTCTATTGTATCTTTCTACAATGGATTCTACGGATGCTAGCGGTTACGGTGCTTTGGAACACCATACCTCCACTACGGTCGTTCTACCGGAAGCTATGCCCAAAGACCGTCTGGAAAAGGCCATGATCGATGTGGTTTCCCATGAGTTTTTTCATACGGTAACCCCGTTGAACGTGCATTCAAAAGAAGTGCAGTATTTTGATTTCAACGATCCGAAAATGTCTCGTCATTTGTGGATGTACGAAGGTACCACCGAATATTTTGCTAATCTTTTTCAGGTTCAGCAGGGCTTAATAGACGAAACGGAGTTTTACCAGCGGATGATGGATAAAATCACCAATTCAAAATCCTATGACGATGCCATGTCCTTTACGACTATGAGCCAGAAGATTCTTGAAAAACCGTATGAGAAAAACTATGCTAACGTATATGAGAAAGGGGCCCTTATCAATATGGCCTTGGATATTGAGCTGAGGCAATTGAGCAATGGTGAAAAAGGGGTTTTATGGCTTATGAAAGAACTGTCAAAAAAATACGGAAAGGATACGCCTTTCGAAGATGACGAACTGATCGATGAAATCGTAGCGATGACTTATCCCGAAATACGGACATTTTTTGACGACCACGTTATTGGCGACAAGCCTATCGATTACAGTGCCTATCTGGCGAAGGTCGGGCTGAAGATGGATAGTTCCGAAAAACAGACCGGATATTTTCTAGATGGTGAAGTGCCTTTTATCGACATCGACCCAGCCAAAAGTAATGCGGTTTTTATCCGAAAGGGTATTCCGCTTAACAGCTTTTTCAATGATTTAGGAGCGGAAGGAGGCGATGTAATTAAAAGCATTAACGATACTCCAATTACATTGGAGGCCATTCGTCCAATAATCGGGCAGAGTTTTGGTTGGTCGCCCGATACCGAAATTACTATGACCGTTCAACGTGGTGACGAAGAAATTAAGCTCGGGGGCAAAGTCGGTACCCCAAGGTTAAAGGCCGGAACTATTGCTCCGGTTGAGAATGTTGGTCCGAAGGAAGCCCAGTTACGTGAGGCTTGGTTAAAGTCGTAAATCATGGATTCTAAATCTTTTCGATTTTCTTCCCTCTGATGTTAGTGGTTCCTGTCCCGGGTAAAGGGAACAAAACGAACCGGTAGCAAAGTCTTTGTTTTTAACTTTCCATTCGATTTAGTGACCAATACCAATTGCTGTACAGATGCCGTGCTGCCTTTCGGTATGATCAGTCTGCCCCCGTCGGCGAGTTGGGCTATCAAAGCTGGGGGAATAGTTTCCGCGCCAGCAGTTATGATTATAGCGTCGAACGGACTTTTTTCTGGCCAGCCGTGGTAACCGTCTCCGATTTTAACATTGACGTTGGTATATCCCAACTCCCGCAATTTCTTTATGGCCCTCAGGCCCAACTTCTCAACGATTTCAATAGTGTGGACAGAATCTACTATTTCGCCTAGCACGGCTGCCTGATATCCTGAACCTGTACCTATCTCAAGCACATTGTCATCAGATTTCAAGTTTAGCGATTGTGTCATATACGCCACAATATAAGGTTGTGAGATGGTTTGTTCCTCACCAATGGGAAGCGGCCCGTCATCATAGGCCAAATGCTTTAGGTCTTTGGGTACGAATTCATGTCGTGGCACTTCCAACATGGCTTTTATAGTAGCCTTGTCGGTAATGCCCCTGCTTTTTAATTGTTTTTCAACCATGTTCTCCCTCAAAGATCGATCGCCTGGTTGACCAAACGCCATTTCCGCCAAAAATAAAACTATCAATATGGCGACTCGGTTATGCATGCACTCCGTTCGGGTTAATACCACTTTTGTTCCTCCGTCTTCACTTACAGAAGAAGTCGGGTTTTAAATATAGCCATTAAGGTTTAAACGCTACTACAAAAAATGCCCGACTTTTGAAGTCGGGCATTTTTTCGATCGTACTCTAATTGGTTGGTCTCAAAACTAGTTTGAGTATTCACTTTAGTACATCTACGTTTCCTCGAATTAGCCGGGGCTAAAAACCTTTACGTAGTGTGACTAGCAGTGGCACTAACAATGACCAACCGCGACTGCAACTAGGAATGTTGTAGAATGATATTTATTCATTATATACAACTATGTACTTTTAGTGTATAGTGGTTCATTTTAATGCTGGAGCTCTTCTTCATCCTTTTGTAGGGGAAGTGTTTGTGGAACGAAATCCTGCCCTGGAATAATGTATTCACCATCTTCGTCGACCTTACTATAGTCATAGGCCCAACGATGTACTTCCGGTATGTCACCTTCCCAGTTGCCGTGTATGTGTTTTTGCTCCGCTGTCCATTCCAAGGTCGTGGCGTTCCAAGGATTCTTGGCGCCAACCTTTCCGAAAAACATACTGTGTATAAAATTATAAACGAAGACCAATTGGGCAAGCCCTGCTGTAAGTGCAAATACGGTCATCAATACCTGTACATCGGTCAGGTCATCGAACATCGGGAAAGCCGTGTTCTGGTAGTACCGTCTTGGAACACCCGCCATACCTACAAAGTGCATCGGGAAGAATACGCCATAGGCGCAGACAGCGGTCACCCAAAAATGGACATAGCCCAGATTCTTGCTTAACATCTTGCCCTCGAACATTTTAGGGAACCAGTGATAGACCCCGGCAAACAGTCCGTATAGCGCAGATATACCCATTACCAAGTGAAAGTGCGCCACCACAAAATAGGTGTCGTGTACATTGATATCCAAGGTGCTGTCACCTAGAATAATACCGGTAAGGCCTCCTGTGATGAATGTGGATACGAAACCAATGGAAAACAACATAGCGGGATTCAACTGCAAGTTCCCTTTCCATAAAGTGGTTATCCAATTAAAGGCTTTTACAGCCGATGGAATAGCAATTAAGAGCGTCGTAAAGGTAAACACGGATCCCAAAAACGGATTCATGCCCGAGATAAACATATGGTGTCCCCATACAATGGTCGATAGAAAAGCAATGGCCAATATCGATGCGACCATCGCACGGTAACCAAAAATAGGTTTACGGGCGCTAACCGCCAGTACTTCCGATACGATACCCATCGCTGGCAATATTACGATATAGACCTCGGGATGGCCCAAAAACCAAAATAGGTGTTCATATAAGACCGGTGATCCCCCTTGATAGTGAAGAACTTCTCCTTGAATAAAAATATCTGAAAGAAAAAAGGAAGTCCCGAAGCTACGGTCCATAATCAATAATAATGCTGCGGACAGTAACACTGGAAACGAAACGACGCCGATAATGGCGGTAACAAAAAATGCCCAGATGGTCAAGGGTAGCCGGGTCATAGACATTCCTTTAGTTCTTAGATTGATTACCGTAACGATATAATTCAGCGACCCCATTAAAGATGAAGCTATGAATATCGCCATAGATACCAACCACAAGGTCATGCCCAGCCCTGAACCTGGCTGCGCCATAGGTAAGGCACTCAGTGGCGGATATACGGTCCATCCTGCTGCGGCAGGTCCTGCCTCTACGAACAGTGAACTGATCATGACTACGGAGGAGAGAAAAAACAACCAGTACGATATCATATTTAAAAAGCCCGATGCCATATCGCGGGCACCGATCTGCAACGGAATCAATAAATTACTAAAGGTACCGCTCAAACCGGCGGTCAGTACGAAAAAAACCATTATGGTACCGTGAATGGTTACCAGTGCCAGATAGACATCGGCACTCATAACACCGTCTGGGGCCCATTTGCCCAGAAGGGACTCAAATAGTACATTGGATTCACCTGGCCAAGCCAACTGCATACGGAACAGCAGTGACATGGCAATACCCACGAAGCCCATTATCAGACCGGTGATAAGATATTGTTTAGCGATCATTTTATGATCTTGGCTAAATATATACTTTGTTATGAAGGTTTGTTTGTGATGATCATGAGCATGGTCGTCATGAGCATGTTCATCTATGTGTGCGTGCGCTGTAACGGACATAATTTTCGATTTTATTAATTTTCTTTCCTAGCTTTTTTTTAATACTACCGACCATATTAAAGACCGGCACTAGCAGCATCCGCAGCATTGAAGGCGGGCTGTGCTTGTGTATCCTCGGACGGGGTAACCGTATCGGCAAATGTTCTTTGTTCGGCAATCCATGCCTCGTATTCTTTCTGGGTTTCTACGATAATCTTGATTTGCATATTGTAATGCGATGTACCACAAATTTTATTACATAGCAAGATGTAGTCGAATTCCCATGGGTCGGAATTGTCCTCGCCGTTGGCTGCGCGCTCCGCTCGAATTTCGTTGGTGCGCTTTACCTTGTCAATGACATCCGGATTTTGACGCATCTCTTCGGTAGTAGTTATTGGTGTATATGAGAATTCGGTAATCATACCGGGTACTGCATTCATCTGTGCCCTGAAATGCGGCATGTAGGCAGAATGTAGTACATCTTGAGACCTGATTTTAAAATTGACCTTTCTGCCTACGGGAAGATGCATTTCTTTTACGATAACGTCGTCGGCCGCATAGGTATCCGATTCGTCGAGACCAAGTACATTGGCGTTATTAATATCGATCATTCTGACATTGGCCTGGCCTAACACATTATCTTCGCCACCATATCTAACCGTCCAATTAAACTGTTGTCCGTAAAGTTCAACGATCAAGGGGTCGTCTTCGTCATTTACATCCATGATATTTGTCCACGTATAAAGTCCCCATAATATAAGGCCTGCCAATACGATTACAGGTATGATGGTCCAAATAAATTCCAACCGATCATTATCGGCATAGAATAGCGCTTTTTTTCCCTTTTCACCCCTGTATTTATAGCCAAAGTAATGAAGCAAGGCTTGGGTGATGGTCTGCACAAAAAAGATAATCGCCATTGACACCACCATCAAGCTATCATATTCGCTACCATGTTCGGAAGCAGCATCCGGTAATAGCAATTTACCGTATTTCCAGAAACTGAAGATGGTGATGGCGTAGATGAAAATAAGGAAGGCGAACAACAGATACCCTTGTACTTTGTTATCGGAATCATCGGCAACCTGCGAATTTTCGGCCTTCAATTGTGATAGTTCGAATATTTTGGTCATTTGCCAGACAGCAATTGCCACAAGTATCAACACCGCTAAAATTAAAACTGTAGTCATTGTATGTTATACTATTATGCGTTAAAAATACTGAGGAACCACTATGTTCAAGTTCTCAATAATGAAAATGTTTGCTTTCTTCAATAAACGGATTCCGTTTGGGCTGCAAGGGCGCACTGGTAAGTGCCCGGAATACCCAAAATATAAAGGCGCCCATAAAGAAAAGGATGGCCCCTATCTCGGGGATACCGATAAACCATTGGTCACCGACCGTTGCTGGCATAATCATATTAAAAATATCTAGATAATGGCCTACAAGCAATACGATACCGGTTAAGATGATGAACCAATTGATTCGTTTGTAATCGCTATTCATCAATAAGAGAACGGGAAACAGAAAGTTCATGGCTACCATGCCGAAGAACGGCAGTTTGTAATCGGCGATACGCGCCACATAATAGGTAACCTCTTCGGGAATGTTGGAATACCAGATCAACATAAATTGCGAAAACCAAAGGTACGTCCAAAAAATACTGAAACCGAACATATACTTTCCCAAATCATGTATATGGCTATCATTGACATCGGGTAGGAAGCCCCTTGATTTAAGATATATGGCGACCATAGCAATTACGGTAATGCCAGAAACGATCATACTGGCAAAAACGTACCAGCCGAACAGGGTGCTGAACCAATGCGGATCTACGCTCATTATCCAATCCCAGGACATCATGGATTCCGATATCAAATAAAACACCAAAAAGGCGGCCGAAATCCTAAAATTGAGTTTGAATTTTGAGTTGTTGTCTGATTCGTCCTGTGCAAGGGATAATTTTCTGGAATACTCGCGATATGCAATCCATCCCCCTAAAAATATAGCAGCCCGAATTAAAAAGAAAGTTGGGTTCAGGTAGCCGGATTTGTTCTGTAAAATTTCGTCGTGAGCCACTGTATCAGCGTCCATCCAGACAAAAAGATGGTTCATGTGTAATACGGACAATAGAAGTATGACGAACACAATAATACCACCGGGCACAAGATATGCCGTTATACCTTCCATGACCCGAAACAATAAGGGAGACCAACCGGCCTGTGCGGCGCGTTGTATGGCGTAAAAGGCCAGCACCCCTAAGGCAATCATAAAGAAAAAGAAGGCCGCTACATACAGGGCCGCCCATGGTTTGTTCTGTAGTTGGTGAAGCAAATGTTCATCGTGTGAAGCATCATGTTCGGCTCCATGCCCCTCAATAGCGTTGCCATGCTCGATTTCGGCTCCCATTCCTACGGGCGCACTTTCATTTTCTTCGTATGTGCCCGACCCTTCGTCATGCGAACCGCCATGGCCTTCATCATGGTTTGCCACCATGGCCTTGGCCTCTTCCACCGTACCGGGTGCTGAGATAAAACCTATGGCTATACCCAAAATACCGACCGCCATTAAAATGAACGAACCGATTTTTAATCTATTAGAAAACGTGTACATAACTATTCTATGTATTATTTTGTTAACTCGCTTTTCAACTGCATGACATACTCAGAAACCTGCCACATTTCTTTGGTGTTCATTTGTGACGCGTATGATCCCATGGAGTTCAAACCGTATTGCACGGTGTGAAATGTACTACCCACGGTTATATTACGTACCGCATCGTCATAACTGGGAACGCCCAGAATTTTTTCCCTTTCTACAAGATATCCTTTTCCGTCGCCCTTATCCCCGTGACATATGGCGCAGTAGATGGTGTACAATTGAGAACCGTTAGCTTGATTTTCGGCCACTGACAGCGAATCATTGGCCATCAACGGGCTGTTTAGCATACGGGACTGCTCTTTCCCTTCAGGAGTATTTTCAATGCCATAAGGCATCCAACCACGCATAATGGTATGCTCGACCGGCTTTTGCGCTTCGGTGCCTTCGGGTAAAAAATCTACCTCATCATAAGTTTCATAACCTACCGGTTCATACATATTCGGCATGTACTGAATGCTTGGCTCTTGAGTATCTTCCCCACAGGACATCAATAGAATACCTAGAGAGAAAACGGCTATTATTTTGCTAAAACTTTTCATCATCAATGACTATCTTTTTCCACTATATTTATCTCGACCGCACCTGTGTCTACCAAAAGGTCTCTTAGTTCCTTTTCATTTCCATGGATATCGATTTCCATGATAAAATGGTCATCGGTCGATCGTACATCCGGATTTTCCGCTTTTTTGAAAGGCCATAGCCTGCTCCTCAAGTAGAACGTGATTACCATTAGGTGGGCCGCAAAAAATACGGTCATCTCGAACATAATCGGAACAAATGCCGGCATATTTTCTATGTAGCTGAAACTTGGCTTACCACCGATATCCTGTGGCCAATCTTCGATCATTATAAAATTCATCATCCATATGGCGAAGGAAAGCCCCACACAACCATAAAGAAATGATGTAATGGCCAATCGGGTAGGGGCCAGCCCCATAGCCTTATCGAGGCCGTGAACGGGAAAGGGACAATAGACCTCCCCAATGTGATGTTTGGCTGCCTTTATCCTTTTTACGGCAAGCATCAAGACGTCGTCGTCAGTATAATATGCATGTATCGTTTTAGATGCCATATCTTCAAGTTCAAGTTCAAGTTCAAGTTCAAGCGATAGAACTAAAACTTCCGGTTACTTTTATAGTTAATTCTTCGATTCGTTTCCTGAAATCAAGGCTTTTCGCCGTAGCAGTGACCATGGTAATGGTGCTACTTTGATAGTCGCCGAGATTTATTTGTTTCTTTCCTTACTGCTCAACAATTGCGCCTGACCGGCCCAGTCATCGCGTTGTGCGCGACCCGGAAAGGATTCGGTAATGGAATCCAACAAATTGTATTCTCTTTGGGTCATTCTTCCTACCTGTGCAAAAGTATAAATACCAATTTCGTTTAGCGTAGCCTCCATCTGTGGCCCGATACCTTTAATCTTTTTAAGGTCATCTGGTTTCTCCGTGGTAGCATCAAAAGTACCGATGGTGCTTAATAGGTCTGAAACGCCGTCCTTGCTATCCTTTGCAGGAACGACCTCTCCCATTAGCACATCTTGGGTTATGGGTTCATCTTCGGATTCGGTTATCTTCATTTTTTGGATGGTATACAGAGGTTTACCGGCATCCCTTAATTTTTTGTAATGCTCACCTGAAGATTTTAAAATAGATTTTACTTCGGCCTGTGCAATAACCGGGAAAGTTCGGGCATACAACAAGAATAACACGAAAAAAAATCCAATGGTTCCTATGAATATACCGATATCGACGAAGGTCGGTGAAAACATGGTCCATGAAGAAGGGAGGTAATCGCGGTGCAACGAAGTTACGATAATTACGAAACGCTCGAACCACATACCTATGTTAACGATAATCGAGATAAAGAAGGAGAACATAATACTAGTACGTAATTTTTTGAACCACATAAACTGCGGTGAAAATACGTTACAGGTCATCATACTCCAGTAGGCCCACCAATAAGGTCCCGTAGCCCGATTTAAGAAGGCGTATTGTTCGTATTCCACCCCCGAATACCAGGCCATGAATAGTTCCGTGATATAGGCACAGCCCACGATCGAACCGGTAATCATGATGACAATATTCATCAATTCAATATGTTGTATGGTGATATAGGCCTCTAGACTACAAACTTTACGCATAATGATCAAGAGGGTGTTCACCATCGCAAACCCTGAGAATACCGCCCCAGCAACAAAGTAAGGGGGGAAAATGGTGGTATGCCAACCTGGAATGACGGAGGTCGCAAAGTCAAAGGATACAATAGTGTGTACGGAAAGTACCAAAGGAGTAGCTAAACCTGCAAGTACTAGGGAAACCTCTTCAAACCGTTGCCAATCTTTGGCACGCCCCGACCATCCAAAGCTCAAAAGGCCATATATTTTCTTTTGGAAAGGCAATACGGCCCTATCGCGAATCATGGCAAAATCGGGCAACAGACCTGTCCACCAAAACACCAAGGATACAGAAAGATAGGTCGAAATTGCAAATACATCCCAGAGTAGGGGGGAGTTAAAATTGACCCATAATGACCCGAACTGGTTCGGTATGGGTAGCACCCAATAGGCCAACCAAGGCCGGCCCATGTGAATGATAGGGAAAAGGCCGGCTTGAATTACCGAGAAAATCGTCATAGCTTCCGCAGATCGGTTAATGGCCATTCTCCACTTTTGACGGAACAATAAGAGAACTGCGGAAATCAGGGTGCCCGCATGGCCAATACCTACCCACCATACAAAGTTGGTGATATCCCAGGCCCAGTTGACCGTTTTGTTGAGTCCCCATGTTCCTATACCTGTAGAAATCGTATAGATAATACAGCCTACTCCCCAAAGAAATGCTACTAAGGCAATGGAAAACACAATCCACCAATGTTTGTTGGCTCTTCCCTCAACCGGAGCGGCGATATCCACGCTTACATCGTGGTAGCCTTTATCCCCGATAACCAAGGGCCTTCGAATAGGTGCTTCGTAATGCGACGCCATAAAATTCTGTTATAGTTGTTTACTTAAATACGGTTTATGCTTCTTGCGTATTCCTCACTTTTACGTGATAGAAAACGTTTGGTTTTGTACCCACATATTCCAGCAAATGGTACATACGATTACTTTCGGCCAGTTCTGAAATCTTACTGTCCTCATCATTGACATCACCAAAAACGATAGCTCCGGTTCCGCAGGCCAGCGAACAGGCAGTCTGAAACTCCCCGTCTTCGATAACACGGCCATCCCTTTTGGCATCTAGAATGGTTTTCTGCGTTTTTTGGATACACATCGAACATTTTTCGATGACCCCTCTAGAGCGAACGTTTACATCGGGATTCAAGACCATCTTGCCCAAGTCGTTGTTCATGTGGTAGTCGAATTCGTCGTTATTGTTGTAAAGGAACCAGTTGAAGCGTCTCACTTTGTAGGGGCAGTTGTTGGCACAATAGCGTGTACCGACACATCGGTTATAGGCCATTTGGTTCTGACCTTGTCGACTGTGCGATGTTGCCGCGACTGGGCAGACCGTTTCACAAGGCGCATGGTTACAATGCTGGCACATAACGGGCTGAAAAACTACTTGCGGGTTGGTGGCCGGATCTTCCAGTTCGCCAAAACCGCCCAAGGAGCCTTTTTCGCCCCATAAGCCATCCATATCCTCTTTTTTCGTGATATCGTCTTCGAAGCTGTCTTCGGATGAATAATACCTGTCAATACGCAACCAGTGCATATCCCTACTTCTTCTGACCTCTTGTTTGCCGACCACGGGAACATTGTTTTCCGCGTGACATGCAATGACACAGGCACCGCAGCCCGTACAGGCATTTAGATCGATCGACATATTGAAATGATGCCCTATAGAACGGTCAAAACCCTCCCAAAGGTCTACTGAAGTTGCAGGTACCTCTTGATGATTTAGGGATACTTGGGGCACATGGTTCCATTCTGCATGATCTTTGGTATTGAAAATCTCCAAGGTGGTCTCCTTGATAATATCGTTTCGGCCCATCAGGGTTTTGTGCAATTGGATACACGCAAACTCGTGGTTTCCTGCCGCTTTTTCGATAGTAGCCGATTGTGTACTCTTAAAATTTTGATAGAGGGGATAGGCGTTGACACCGGTCTGCATTTCGCTTTTCATACCGACCTTTTTACCATATCCAAAGGATAGACCCATAGAGCCATTTGCCTGACCGGGCTGAATGATTACCGGCACGTTATTGATGGTCACCCCGTTTACGCTAATGTTGGCATAACTGCCGTCCAACCCGCCATTGGCAACATGGTTGTTCTCTAGTCCCAATCGCTCTGCATCGGCTTTTGAAACAGTTACATAATTATCCCAAGATACTCGTGTTATGGGGTCGGGAAACTCTTGTAACCAAGGGTTGTTGGCTTGTTGCCCGTCGCCCATTCCTGTTTTGGAGTACAATACCAGTTCCATACCTCCACCACTGGTAGCATTGGTCAAGCTGTTGACCGCTGTCGCAATAGGAATGGCCTTGGATAGCGTTTCCTGTTGAACTACAGTATCCGTCGCTTCCTTGTCTCCTTCTTGGTCAGCTGTGTTTTTTGGATCGGCGGGTAAGGTATCGATAGCTGCGACTTCCGAAATATCAAGCTCCTGCTTCATTTCGCCGGTCATCGTCGAAAGAATGGGGGACATCACGGCCCCTGTATCCGCTGAAGATGGAAAAGCTCCGTCGTGTAAGGCCCGATTCCAATCCGCTCCATTTAAAATGGACGTGCTCCAGGTTTCTTTGATATAATCGTAGTAACTTTTATCGCTCCCCATCCATTTTAAAACGGAGCTTTGAAATTGCCGGGTGTCGAACAGTTCGCGAATCGTGGGCTGCATAAGGCTAAAATTGCCTTTTTTGATTTGTACGTCTCCCCAAGATTCCAGATAATGGTTGGCGGCCGCTGTATATTGGGCCACTTCGGTAGTTTCGTTCCAGTTTGTGGAGAAAACAACTGAAAGGCCTACCTTCTCGATACCTTCTTTGAAATCGGAAGCATTGGGTAAGGTATACATAGGATTGACCCCGTCCATGATCAATGCGCCTATCTTACCGGCTTTCATATCTGAAATCAACGTGTTTACGGCTTCTACGTTACCCTGTCTTACATACCGTGGTGCTCGAGGGTCATAGGCTTTGCTCGCCAGCATTTCATTGATGGCCAACACCACGGTCTGGGCGTTGACATCATCAAGACCGGATACTACAACGGCATTACTTTTATTTTTGCGTATTTGCGCAGCTATATTATCAATGGTTCTTTGTACGTTCTCATCAAGCTCTCCACCCACACTGGTGCCGTTCAATTTCGCGTACAACTGCGCCAAAGCTACTTTTTGTAGCATCGGTGTCAGGGGAATACGTTTATCGGCGTTCGCTCCGGTCAATGACATATTGGCCTCGAACTGCACATGACGGGACATTTTCCCGTTTTTTGGAATACGTCCCTTGGCATATCCACTGTCATAGCCACCACCTTGCCAATCGCCTAAAAAATCAGCTCCGAAAGAAATGATAAGTTCGGCCTGTTCAAAATCGTAGTCCGCAAGGGCTCGTTCTCCATATTTCCCCTCATAGGCCGTGAGCGCCGCGTCTTCTGATATGGCATCGTAGGTAACGTGATTGATGTTGCCATAAGCAGCTTTAAGCTCCGCCATCAACCTTTCCGTAGAAGGACTCGCGTAGGTCTGGGTCAAAAGAGCGATTTGTTGGCCTGAATTGCCGAGGCTTCCTAGTTTTGATTTTACGGCAGCATCCAAGGCGTTCCATTCAATGGGTTCGCCATTGGCCAAAGGGCCTTGCAACCTTGTGCTGTCATATAAGGACAGTACAGAAGCGTGCACCCTTGCATTCGCAGTTGCGCCCACTTTTGCTTCCGTATTATTTTCGACTTTTATAGGTCTTCCCTCACGCGTCTTGATCAATATGCTTGAAAAATCGTATCCATTGGCAATAGTCGTGGCGAAATAATTGGCCACCCCGGGTATAATGTTCTCAGGTTGCACTACATAGGGAATAGATTTGATGACCGGGCCTTCGCATGCGGCCATGGCAGCCGCTGCAGTACTGAAACCGACATATTTAAGAAAATCCCTTCGGTTGGTAGACGATTCGGAAAGATTTTCCTTGTCGCCTAAAAAGTCATCTACCGGGATATCTTCGGTAAATTCGTTTTGTTTTAAGGCCTCGACCATGGAATCGTTCGGGTTTAACTCCGCCTCGCTCTTCCAATATTTTTTATAGGATACCATATATTCTATTTGCAATTTTATTTGTCGCTACGAATGCGACGCTACTTCACACTAATAACAGTACTGGGCTATCTTTAATAATGGCATTTGCCACATTCAATACCTCCCATTTGGGCGGCGGTAAAGGTTTCTACCCCGTATTTTTTCTCCAGCTGCTCATGAATCTTTTCATAGTACGCATTGCCCTCAACCTTCACGTTGGTCTCTCGGTGGCAATTGATACACCAACCCATCGTAAGCGAGGAATATTGGTACATGATTTCCATTTCCTCCACGGGACCATGACATTCCTGACATTGAATTCCTCCGACAATATGGTGCTGCGAGTGGTTAAAATACGCGAAGTCTGGCAGATTGTGTATCCGAATCCACTCCACAGGCTGGCTTTCGCCAGTGTATTTTTGGTTTTCTTCGTCCCAGCCGACGGCGGCGTACAGCTTCTTGATTTCTTTGTTGTAATCTACGCCGTACTCTTTTTTGCCCTCCTCAAGTGTTTCTTCCGCCACTTGATAGATTGATTTATGACAATTCATACAAACGTTCAATGACGGGATTCCGGAATGTTTGGAGACCCGTGCCGAAGAATGGCAATATTTACATTCTATCTTATTTTCACCGGCATGGATACGGTGGGAGTAATGGATGGGCTGAATGGGCGCGTAACCTTGGTCTACCCCTATCTGCATCATCCAACCATAAGCAAAGTATGCACCGCCCAGCAAGAGGAATACGACCGATACCAACACCAAGAATTGGTTTTGGGCAAAGGCTTTCCATATAGGGGTACCTTTTTCCGTTTTTTCTTTTTCAGTGACTATTCCATTCGCTACCGCAATTCTATTTAAGGTTTTGTTCACCAAGAAGAGCATTACGACCAAAAGGCCGAAAACCAGGGTTAGCGCCCCGAGAACAATTTCGTTGGATATTCCTCCAGTAGCGTCACCTACGGCACCTCCTGCTGCCACATCCGTCGCTGGCGGCGGCGTTGTAGGTGGCGCGGCGGTGTAGGCCAGCACGTTATCGATATCTTCGTTGGATAGGGTCGGGAAAGCGGTCATCGCCGCTTGATTGTACTCGTTGTAGACTTCGTTGGCATATGCGTCGCCGGAAGCAATTACGCCAGAACTATTTTTAATCCATTTGTAGAGCCATTCCCGTCCAAGACCCTCCTCTTCCTGCAAGCGAGTTTCAACGTTGGCAAGGGCCGGACCGGTCATTTTGCGGTTCAAGGCGTGGCAGGCAGCACAATTTTGATTAAAAATTTGTTTTCCTGCAACAGGGTCGCCATCGATGTCGGCAGCCTGTGTGTCTGCAGGGTTTGCAGCTTGGTCCGTGTTGGCAGCCTCTGTGGGCGCCTCTTCTTCGGATGCGGCCTCATCTTGCGCGAAAATAGGTGCGGAAAAAAGTAGGAAAATAAATAAGCTTACACTCAAAACCTTAGAAATGCGATGGCGGCAAGGAGTCTTTTTCATAGGAATTTTATTTCTATATGACTTTCGGCACCGTAATCACTGAATGTCGGAATTGCGCTTGTTAAACAGGTGCTGAAAACACTTGCAAAAATAAGACATAGACTTTGTTTTGTAAATGTTAACGGATTGATAATACCTAATTTATAATAGTTCTAAATAATCAATTTTTGGTTTTCGTTGCGGTTTAAAAAATTACTTTTGTATAGTATATTTCTAGCAAAAAATTGCATACGATGAAAAGATTCATTTCCCTGATGGTATTTGTAATATCCTGCGCTATTGGCCAAGCACAAAAAGGAAAAATTACTATTGATCAAGATCAAAAAATTACCGATTTGTTGGCCATTTATAAGACGGCCAACGAAAGTGCGGCCTATTATCGCATTCAGGTCGGCTTTGGGGATTTTGCCAAGGCCAATGAAATCAAGTCCAAGGTAGAGCAGGATTTTCCAGGCCTTTTTTCCAATATAGATTTTGATTCTCCTACATACAGGGTGCGTGTAGGGCGCTTTAAAAACAAGCTCGATGCCGAGCGGAAGTTTAAGGAAGTGCGACAAAAATATCCTGATGCGATGTTGCTGCAGCCTAAGAAATCAGTACGATAGAGGGGGATTTCAAGCATCAAGCACCAAGCACCAAATTGCATATTTGGGAAATGATTCAAAACCTGATTCCAAAAGATAAGGTATAAAAAAGTCTACAATATTTTTTATCTTATGCTGAGAAGTTACTAGTAAGAAAAGAGTCGTCGTGCAGGGAAGGGATCTGAGAAAAAGAAATCAAAAAAGCCGTTTCATTTGATTATGAAACGGCTTCTTTTTTTGACCACGTGGTGCGAACGTAGTGTCTTGCGTTGCTAAATAGTATCCAAACTATTGAATTTGCTGTTTGGAACTTGATGCTTGCATTTTTCTTCTATTTGGATTTCAATTTCTTTTTAACCGCTACTTCCTGAAAAGCTTCTACAGTATCACCTTCCATGATATCATTGTAGTTCTTGATCTGTAGACCGCAATCATAGCCTTTGGCGACTTCCTTGGCGTCATCTTTAAATCGTTTCAACGATGAAAGTTCACCAGTGTAAACGACGACACCGTCGCGGATAAGCCGTATGTTGGAATTGCGGAAAATCTTTCCGCTGGTTACCATACAACCGGCAATGGTACCCACTTTCGAAATCTTGAAGGTTTCCCGAATTTCGGCGGTACCTGTAATCTCCTCTTTGATTTCCGGTGAAAGCATACCTTCCATGGCATCCTTGAGGTCATTGATCGCATCGTAAATAATGGAGTACATGCGGATATCGATTTCCTCTTTTTCGGCCACATCCCTGGCATTGCCCATAGGCCTTACATTAAAACCGATAATAATGGCATCGGATGCAGAGGCCAACAATACGTCGGATTCGGTAATCGCGCCGACCCCTTTGTGTATAATGTTCACCTGGATCTCTTCGGTAGACAATTTCTGAAAAGAATCCGTCAAGGCTTCCACAGAACCATCGACATCACCTTTCAGAATGATGTTAAGTT
The DNA here is from genome assembly GCA_963832345.1 of uncultured Flavobacteriaceae bacterium. Classification (GTDB taxonomy): domain Bacteria; phylum Bacteroidota; class Bacteroidia; order Flavobacteriales; family Flavobacteriaceae; genus Pricia. The sequence goes on from CAWHTW010000003.1 coordinate 89,719, forward strand.
CTTTAAAGTCGCCGAGGGCAATACGTCTTCCGATTTCGTCTAGCGTAATATGACGTTGTGTACGTACGGATTGTTCGCGTCGCAATTGGGACCTTTTCGTGGCGATCTGTTTCGCATCCCGTTCATCTTCGAGTACATTGAACTTGTCGCCTGCCTGTGGGGCACCATCAAGACCTAAAATGGAAATCGGGGTTGCCGGTCCTGCTTTTGAAACCGTATTTCCACGTTCGTCTTGCATGGCCTTTACCTTACCACTTTGAGTGCCAGCCAAGACGTAATCCCCGATTTGAAGGGTACCGCCTTGAACCAGAATCGTCGATACATATCCTCGTCCTTTGTCCAAGAACGCTTCTACAACCGTTCCGTTCGCTTTTTTGTCCGGGTTAGCTTTCAGTTCTAAAAGTTCGGCTTCCAACAAGACTTTTTCCAATAGCTCTTCGACACCTTCGCCGGTTTTGGCTGATATGTCCTGGGATTGGATTTTACCGCCCCAGTCTTCGACCAATAGGTTCATTTGAGAAAGACCCTCCTTAATTTTGTCAGGGTTGGCCGTAGACCTATCGATTTTATTAATTGCAAAAACAATGGGCACACTTGCCGCTTGGGCATGGCTGATCGCTTCCTTGGTTTGTGGCATGATATCATCGTCCGCCGCAATAACAATAACGGCGATATCGGTTACCTGCGCGCCTCGAGCCCTCATGGCCGTAAAGGCCTCGTGCCCGGGTGTGTCGAGAAAGGTAATCTTTTGGCCGTCTTTCAAGGTAACTCCATAAGCACCAATGTGCTGGGTGATTCCCCCGCTTTCACCGGCGATTACGTTCGCTTTTCGCACGTAATCAAGCAAAGAGGTTTTACCGTGATCCACATGTCCCATGACGGTAACGATAGGTGCTCTGGGCTTGAGATCTTCCTCGGCATCGGCTGCGATTTTAATAGTTTCTTCGAGATCGGCGGTTACGAACTCCACCTCGTAACCAAATTCATCGGCTACGATGGATAGGGTTTCCGCATCTAGGCGCTGGTTCATGGTCACCATGATACCTAACGACATACAGGCCGAAATAATTTCGGTGGTAGAAACGTCCATCATCGTAGCAATCTCGCTAGCCGTAACGAATTCGGTTACCTTTAGGGTCTTGTCTTCGAGTTCTTGTTGCTCGAAATCCCTTTCGGTTTGTTCCCGATGCTGGTCACGTTTGCTTCTTCTATATTTAGCTCCTTTTCCTTTTTTCGATTTTCCTTGAAGTTTTTCAAGGGTTTCCGCTATCTTTTTTTGTACATCTTCTTCAGTAGGCTCCACCTTTGCAGCGGTAGATCTACGACCTCCCTTTTTGAAATTCCTGCCACTACCGGGGGTAGAAGTGGTGCTTCCGGGCTTGCTTACAATACGTTTTCTACGTTTCTTGCGGCCAGTACTCTCGGAAGATGGTGATTCTTCTTTCTTTTTCTTGGCTTTTTTGAATTGAGAAAGATCGATTTTATCTGTAATCGTTGGACCCGACAGTTTTTTGTAGTTCGTTTTCAGAACGGCATCTTCCTGTTTTTCAGCTTCCTTTTCTGCTTCCTTCTCGGGTTCAGGTTTCCTTTCTTCAGGCTTATCTTCGGAAGTCTTTTCTACAACATTTGTCTCGGTCTTTTCTGCTTCCTTGACTTTTGGGGTTTCCTCTTTTACAACCGTTTTTGGTTGTGTTTCGGCTTCGGGTGTGACCGGTTTTTCCTCCTCCTTAACGGGATCTGCTTTTTTCTTTTTATCGGCGTCAAGGTCAATTTTGCCTACGGTCTTCGTACCGGGCAGCTCTACCCTGCCGACCATTTTACTCTCAGCGGCGGCCGTGGACCGTTTTTCCCTCGCCAATCTTCGGTCTTCCTGCTCTTGCTCCAATTGCAAACGAAGCGCTTCTTTTTCCTTGCGCTTTTCTTCGCCGACTTCTTTAGAAGCAACTTTCTTGCTCTTATCGGTCTGAAACTCGTCTTGAAGCACCTCATATACCTCATCGGAAATCTTGGTGGTAGGCCGCGAATCGATTTCATGCCCTTTCGAGGCCAAAAAATCTACCGCCCTGTCCAAAGAAATATTGAATTCCTTTAGGACTTTGTTAAGCCTTATTTTTGCAATGTCTGCCATAAATACTGTTCTCCTTAATCCTTATAATCGCTGCTAATATATAGCTAATCTTCCAATTCTTCCTTGAGTATGCGTACAACCTCAGCAATGGTCTCTTCTTCAAGGTCGGTGCGCTTTACCAAATCGGCTGGGTCTTGTTCAATAATACTACGTGCGGTATCGAGACCGATTTTCTTAAATTCCTCAATGATCCAGGCATCGATTTCGTCCCTAAATTCTGTCAATTCCACATCTTCTTCGACGCCTTCTCGAAATACATCTATCTCATAACCTGTCAATTGGCCCGCCAGACGAATATTATGTCCGCCGCGACCAATGGCCTTGGAGACCTCTTCTGGCCTTAAATAGACTTGAGCGGTCATATTCTCATCGTTCAGCTTTACGCTAGTGACCCGTGCGGGACTCAATGCCCTGGTAACCATAAGCTGTGGATTGGCCGTCCAGTTGATAACATCGATGTTTTCATTGCCCAGTTCGCGAACGATACCGTGTATTCGAGAACCTTTCATGCCTACACAGGCACCTACAGGGTCTATGCGGTCATCGTAGGAATCAACGGCGACCTTGGCTTTTTCACCAGGAATACGTACTACTTTTTTAACGGTAATCAGTCCGTCATAAACTTCGGGAATTTCCTGGAAAAATAATTGTTCCAAGAATTTTGGGGATGCCCTTGACATGATAATCGTCGGCTTAGTTCCCTTTAGTTCGACCGTTTCTATGATACCGCGTACATTGTCTCCCTTCCTGAAAAAGTCCGAAGGAATCTGTCTGTCTTTTGGAAGGATAATCTCATTACCCTCGTCATCCAACAAAATAATAGCTTTATGGCGGATATGATGCACCTCAGCCGTGTATATTTCACCTTCAAGATCTTTGAAGTGCTTGTAAATGGTGGTATTGTCGTGTTCGTGAATTTTGGAAATCAGGTTCTGGCGAAGGGCCAATATCGCTCGTCGCCCCAGATTTATCAATTTCACTTCTTCAGATACATCTTCGCCCACTTCAAAATCAGGTTCGATCTTACGGGCTTCCGTAAGCGAGATTTCTTCATTAGGCTCCTCTACTTCGCCGTCGAGCACTACGATTCGGTTCCTCCATATTTCCAAATCCCCTTTATCGGGATTAATAATAATATCGAAGTTATCGTCAGACCCGAATTTCTTTTTGAGTGCGCTACGGAATACATCCTCTAAAATCGCCATCAACGTAACCCTGTCTATAAATTTATCGTCCTTGAATTCTGAAAACGACTCAATTAGTGCAATATTTTCCATTAGGCTATTAGCGTTAAATTGTTACTATAACTTTTGCTTCCTGAATATCGGAAAAGTTGATTTCCGCTTCTTTTTGGACCGTTACCTTTCCTTTTCCGATGGGTTTCGGCTCCCTCGCTTTCCATTCCAATACGATCCCATCGTCTGTGCTTGCGGTCAAAGTTCCTTCATAAGTATCCGAAGCCGTCCTGACCTTCAGTTTTCGGCCGATATTCTTGGGATACTGTCGGGCCAAGATCAGCGGCGATGTCGCTCCTGCGGAGGTTACTTCAAGGGAAAAATCATATGCTTCCCGATCTAGGTTGTGTTCGATGGCCCTGCTGATCTTCATGCAATCTTCCAAGTTCACCCCCGAATCACCATCCAGTACCACTTTGATCGAATTATCGGCGGATACCGAAAAATCGATTAAAAATAATGAGGTATCGTCGTTTAAGGCTTCCTCTAAAAGTGTTTTTACCTTATCCTTGAACATAATAAACTGTTTTCAAAGAATAGCGACTGCATCTCGCTCGCCCAAACTTTCCCTGAATGATTCTCCAGATTATAAAGCCTCACGAAAGTCCCGGAAATAAAAAAGAGGACTACATTGTCCCCCTCATGAATACTTTCGATATTCTTTCAGTGGCGCAAATATACAAATTATTTGGTTTCCACAATAACCTAATATATATATCGTTGCTATTGAAGTAGTCTTGAGTTTATGTCGTGCACTAGTTGAACTAGAAATTACGGTAATTTCGAGATCCGAATCAACCACCAACCCATCCTAAAATGGAAATACTGTCTTCTTACAACCTGATTATTGGGGCCTCGGTAATCGTCATTCTCTCTTTTTGGTTCAACAGTATCTCCAAAAAAACAAATATCCCTTCTGTTCTGATGCTCATCGTTTTGGGAATCGGCCTACAATTCGGACTGAAATATTTGATGGGCGGGGAAGTCGATTTTGAAAAGAACTTGCGGGGAACCTTGGAAATTATAGGTACGGTAGGGTTGATTATGATCGTACTGGAAGCGGCCCTCGAACTCGAACTGAAAAGCGAAAAATTAGTACCCATTTTGAAGTCCATGGCCATAGCTTTAATCGGACTGATCGCATCGGCCTGGGTAGCTGCCCTTATTATGTACCAGTTTATCGAAGGCATGACCATGCAATCGGCCTGGTTGTATGCAACGCCGCTATCGATACTTTCGAGTGCCATAATTATACCCAGTGTCAGCGCACTTCGGGAGGATAAAAAGGAGTTCCATATCTATGAAAGCACCTTTTCCGATATCATGGGCATCATGATGTTCTATTTCCTTTCTGGGGGTTTGGATCCTGAAACGGATACGGGGGCCGTTGGGTTTGCTGGAAATATTGCTTTGACCATTATAATTGCTATCGTGGCCAGTTACGCACTGGTGCTCATTTTTCAGCGGATCAAAAGTCAGGCAAAACAGTTTTTGCTGATTGCCGTATTGCTTTTGCTGTACGCAATCGGAAAAAAGATGCACCTATCGTCGTTGATCATTATTTTGGTATTTGGACTGGTCATCGCCAACGTAAAGCTATTTTTTCCCGGGAAGGCCAAGGTATTTTTAGAAAAGAAAAAAATAAAACAGGTCTATCACGAGCTACACATTATTACCATGGAAACGGCCTTCGTAGTACGTACCTTTTTCTTTGTCATTTTCGGTATTACCATTGTGCTCAGCTCTTTACTAAGCATGAATGTCGCCATGGTGAGTATATTGATTATCGCATCCATTTACGTTATCCGATTTTTACTATTGCGTGTTTTTATCGGGAAGGATATCATGCCTCAAGTATTCATAGCCCCAAGGGGATTGATAACCATATTGCTATTTTATGCGATACCGGTCGAGGCCGAAATCACAGGTTTCGAATCCGGCATCCTATTATTTGTGATCATTGCGACAAGTCTGATCATGACCGGGGCGATGATCCGCGACAAGAAACAAATGGGAACCATACTTGATGTAATCGACGGGGAGCTGGAGGCGCGTAATGAAGCGGAGGATGCTTTAAGGGCTACCAATTCGGATGGCGAAATCACAGAAACGGCCGGAGAAAGCCTTGGCCAGTTACATGAAAGGGAACGGGCTCACGAAAATTCGGAAACTGAAATCGTAGGGTCACCTGAGGAAGCACCGAAAACGGAACTGGAGAGAGCGATGCCTGCGAAAGACTTGGAAGAATCCGAAAAGAAAAGTTTTTTTGATGAGCTTTCCGAGGTTAAGAGGGAGACCACGGAATAAATTGCGATTGGGCCGCCTCGGTTCGTCAGCTATGTCTATAGTCCATATATTTCAACTAAAGCAATAACTGAAAAATAGTCCTGAATCGGCAAGTTGTTCCCGTTCTCGCCATCAAAACAGGTACCCTCAAATTCCATTTTGAACGTATGTTCCTCACGAACTACCCGTTACAATCAATCTAATCCGCATGGAAGTCGCGTGCCCAGGAAAGGTACAAACGATCCAATAATCCCCGGCATCGGTCGGTACTTCAAAATATATTTTTTGGGATGAACCCGGTTCTAAAATACCGGTATGCACGATGACCAGGTCGGTTTCGGGCACGTAGTTGTAATCGGCGCCATCAAGCCCCATCCGTAAGGCCATATCGGCCACTTTGTCGACTGAGGCCTTTCCTTTTTCCGTAACTACAAGGTTGTGGAGCATGTCATCATTATTATTGAAGGTCAATTCTATTTTTTTACCGCCTTCGAGGGTCAATTCTTCAATGTCGTACTTCAGTCCGGGTTTGGTGCCTATTACGACCTGTTCGTCAAAACCGTCAGGCCAGGTCAACGGCATTTGGTTTACTCGTTTTTCCTGAACGATACCACTGTTCGTATCGGATGTATTGTCCATGGATGGGGATTTCAATTTCCCGCCAGGCACCTCGTTCAAGGTATAATAACCGGTGTCGTGCACTAAGTTTTCCCCTCGGCTGGATTTTATATCGCCCATTTTAAACTGATGGATAAAGCCCAACCGCATGCCATGCACGGTCAACCGGACGGTACGTCCATCTTCGGATACTTCCGCTCTTTCTATCATCCCCTTTTGTTGGTCGACGATAGGGCTACCATAATTAAAGTGGTATTTGTAATTGAAAGTGGTCATTTGATAGCTAGCAGGATCTTCGGCAACGGCTTTGTTGACCGGTTTGGTAAACTCGAGCTCGAAACCGTCGTCCTTGGCTTTCAAGGTCTTGACCTCGAAGGGCGTTTTTCCCGTCCAAACGAGACGTTGTAACCCGAACAGTTCCTTACCGGTCGAACCCCAACCGCGACTTGTCATCCCGACGAACATGCTATTATCACTGCCCCAGACCATACGAAGAATACCCGATGAAAATCCTTCCACAAATGGAAAGACCGCCCCTTGGTACACACCGTTCACTTTTTCCATGAAGACCCTGGTAATGATGCTATGGCCTTGATCGCCGACAAAAAGTTGGCCTCCGAAAGGCCCGAATTTACCCTCTGAAGTATCATAGATGAGGTCTGAAGTGGCAATGCCCAAGATGGTATGCGGAAACCAAATGGCGGGTGCTTTTAAGGCAGGCACTTTTTTCGCATATTCGTAAAGACTGAGACCTGATTCACGATCGATGTCTTCCATTTTTAGCGTCAAGGGAGAGTTCGGTTCCCCGCTCCATACCAAGCCCTCGGGATTACCTGCAAAATCGCCTTTTTCCAAATGGGTCATGCGACCCGATCCCACCCAATCCCCTTGATTTTCGGTATAGAAAACATCATCATCGCTATTGATCTGAAAACCCGAGGGAGAACGTAGTCCGGTGGCAATGGGCGTCATTTCCCCTTCCGGGGTAATCTCTATGAGCCAACCTCGCCATTTAGATAAACTTGCCCCGTGATCGATCCATGAAAGGTTCAAGGTAAGCAACATATTTCCGTTCTTTAAGAACTTGGGCCCATAGGAATACTCGTGGTAATTGCCCGATAGCGGCCACGAATAGACGGTCTTGTAGACATCGGCCTTTTTGTCGTTGTCGGTATCTTCCAAACGGGTCAATTCGCCGCGTTGCGCCGCATAGAAACCACCATCGCGGAAAGCGAGACCTAAGGGTTCGTGCAGCCCATGGGCATATCTGTCGTAAATAGGATTTTTGGAGTAGGGTCTGTCGATCAACCAGACCTCCCCATGCCGTGTGGAAACACCCAATCGGTCATCGTCGGTAAGGGCAAGTCCGCCTACTTCAAGTTCGACGTCTTCAGGTATCGGCACATCGACTATTTTATAATATTCAGCTTCTTTTTGGGCTGTGGCGGAGCGTTCCTGGGCAGATAATCCTATTCCCATAAAAAATAGGATGATGGATGTCAGAATGGTATTGGAGATTTTCATGCGAATGTTTTTACCAAGTTATCGAATAATCAAGGGTGTGATCGCCTTCTGGAATATTGACGATCAGTTCATTTTTCCCGGGGTTTTTTCGTATTTCCGGTTTTAAGGCGGCATCCTCCGGGAAGTTTATGAAATAGCTTTCGTCATTCACGATAAATGTACCATCGGGCAATTCGGCAATATGGTTGCCTTCGGCTATTTTATGGGTTATAGGCGTTGCTCCGTCTAGAGTTATCGTCCGGTTTAGGGAACGCATGTCTTCGGAAGGCGTCATTTTATCTGAAATAGCCGTATTTCCTTTCCTATACTTAAAAGAAGGTAGGCCATTGGAATCAAGCGTATATCCTGTGGATTTAAAGTCCTCGAAGCCGGAAACATCTTCGGGCCATGGTGTATTTTCTTCCGACAAATAGGCAAATTGGGGATTTCCATGGAAGGATACCGTAAACCCCGCCGGTAGGCCCAGCTGTTTTTCTCCCCGGTTCAACCACATTTCGGTAGCGTCGAAGAAATCGCCGTTCCAAACTTGCAATAAGGCCCCGTTAACCAAATCGTAGGCATAGTGGATGCCCTGCGGAGTGCCCACGGAAATACAATGGGTGCGTTTTTTGCCGTCGTGCATCCAAAAGCTTCGTTGCAGTTCAACTCCATCGGTTACATCGACCATCATGCTATCCTCCGGCAGAAAACCGGTGCTGTTTATCGAACTTGGCGCATGTAAGGCCTGTTTTTGAATGCCGGGTCCTTCTACTTCAAGACTGAAATCTTGCGTCCATCCACGGTGTTTGTTGTAGATCAATTGAAAGGGCACTTCTCCTTCGCTCAGCCTTTTTATACCTACACCCAATGAATCCAGTGTATAATTGCCATCCAGATGTACAAGGGTATCGCCATTGACAATGAATACGCCGCCGCCCTCATTGATCCGGTAATCGAAAAGATAGTCACCGGATTCTGGAACGACCATCTTGCCCGTATAGCTCAAAATTCTTTTTGTTCTTGTGCCCGATGCCATAGCTGCTGAAATCGTATCGGTCGCGATTTCACGGATGAGCTCCAGACTGTCCAAATTAGTAAGCATAACTGAATCGCTCTCATATTCTTTTAAGGTCATGTCCGAAAGACGCACTTTTTCAGCGCCGTACAATTTATATTCCATGTTCTTCAGCGCGACCGAACCATGATCGCCTTGGACCATAAGTGGTCCTTTTGCTTTTTCGTCATCAAAGGCAGAGGCCCGTGTCGGACCGGTCAATTGAATGTTCTTTTGCACTAGCACGCCGTTCAGCCAGACTTCCTCGAATTCGGCATTGTCGGTTTTATTGCCCGAACCATCGAATTTTGGGGCATGAAAAATAATTTTAAAATGCTGCCACAGCCCCGGTGCCTTGGCCGCATTGATTCTGGGGGCATACCCTTCGTAACCCTCTTTTCCCTCGCCCCGGCTGTCGTCCCAGCGATGGTAGATTCCGCCTATATCACTATACAGCGGATTTTCGACGCCCCAACTATCCAACAGCTGCACTTCATATCTTCCCTGAAAATAGAGTCCAGAATTAGAGCCTTCGGGCATCATTACGTCGATTTCCAGTTCCATATCGCCGTGCTCGAAGTCGGTAAACAGGTGTCCGTTATTCACTTCGTCAGGTTGGTTGACCAAGATACCTGTTCCTTCAGAGGCAATCAACGTGTTTTTCTTGGAGCGATTGGCATAGACCTCGCCATAGATTTTCCAGTTTTCGGGGACATCCATAAAATTTGAGGTGTCATTCAATTCGATAGCAGTGAAAGGTAGAAAACGATGTGCCACTTGCTTTGTGGTTGTTTCAACTTTACTGCTATCCTTTTTCTCCGAGCAGGATGTAAAGAAGATAATGACTACTATGAATCGTACCGAGTTTATCATTGTCGTTTGTGTATTGACGGGTAAGGAATGGGCCAAAAGGCCATAATTCTAAAAATAAGTAGCATGAAAAGCCCTTGCCAAAGTAAGGGCTTTTATGTTTACATCAAAATGTATTCTTATAGTTTATTCAAATGCGATTTGGTCTAGGTTCGCCATGATAGCCATCATCTTTTTTGGTCACCGTAATACAGGGTCACGTTTGTATGGATATAATTAAATGGTTAGATTAGGGTACTTCAATTAATTCTGCAATAAAAGGAATGAAAGCAACACCCATATTCGACATCAAACCCGTTCACGGTGAAGGACCGCTCTGGTGCCCGATTCAAAAAAAGTTCTACTGCGTCGACCTTTTAAAAGGATCTTACTATAAGGTGGATTGGGCGACCGGAAAATCGCAGGAATTCAACGTGGGCCAAGAACTCGGCGTAATCGCCCTTTGTCGGAACGGAAAAATTGTGGCGGGCGTCAGGGATGGTTTCGGATTTTATGATGAGACTACCAATAGGTTCGAATTGGTTGCCGATTCTCCCGAGCTCGATGTTCCCGAAAGACGGATGAACGATGGGGCTGTTGACCCCCTAGGACGCTTTTTTGCAGGTACCATGGAATATGAGGGCACCCGTGACACTGGAAATCTCTATCGGTTGGATGCAGATCATAGCGTACATCATATGGAAAGCAATATCTTTATTACCAACGGAATGGGATGGAGCCCGGACAAAAGTATTTATTATATGATCGATACGGTCCGGAATGTATTGTATGCCTACGACTATGATATTGAGACCGGAGACATCTCCAATAGAAGAAACCATATCGAATGGCCGCAGAACGAATTTCCCGATGGTATGACTGTTGATAGCGAAGGCGGGTTTTGGGTGGCCATGTGGAACGGGAACAAGGTCAGTCACTTTAACGCTGAGGGACAATGGATCGAAGATATTGCCGTGCCGGTGCGACACGTTACCAGCTGCTGCTTTGGTGGTAAGGATCTGAAAACACTTTTTATAACAACCTCTAGACGTGATTTGTCAGCAGAGGAACAAAAAGAAAATCCACTTGCAGGAAGATGTTTCACCTTGGAAACGGACACAGTGGGACAAGTTGAACCTCGATTTATAGGATAATTCTAAATGTAAGCGTATCAGGCGGGGTAAGTATATTTGCCAGACCTGTACAGAATGTTTTCTGGAAAACGTGGATTAAGCAATTGCGCTGGTGATGAATAAGAAAACTCTTATCAATTTTATCATCATTGAACACTTTAATTTATAGAATCAACAACACTCCCACAGGTCATCATCTGTTCCCCATAGTAGGGGTTGCGAATTTCCTCATCGGCACTTATCCAAAAAGCGCCCCTGTTATTATCGGCCATCGGGCATTTTTGGATGTATACTTTTGGATCTATGTTATCTATGTTCATGACAAGGGGAACCATATTCTGATTCAAGACCACGAAATGGCTGCGTTGCGTTTCAATGGCATCGTTTTCGGCAATGGCGACCAACATTTTTTTGATTTTGGAAACGTGCGATTTTTCGATTTTATCTAGTTCCGATTCCGAAATCTTTGCTATTTTCTCCGATGTCGCTTTCGCGAAAGTCGCTACTGTTTTGGCATCGCCATCGACAAAGGCATCTTTCATGTCCAAATACGGGATGATACTATTTCTAAATGCGTCTTGGATGTTTTTGGACAGATTCATTCGCATCTCTGACATTGGCCCATCAGCTTCGCCGCTACCTTGGTTCATCATTGATTTTTTGCCTTGCAATTGTGCAGCGGCATCTACGGTAAAGGTACCGTTGGTTACGATTTCATCACCATCCTCCAAACCGGATGCAATCGTAAAGATATCTCCGCTTCTATTGCCAAGGATGACTTCCCGCATTTCAAAGACGGGTTCGTTGGGATTGGTTTTCAAATAAACTAAAGAACGTTCTCCGGTCCATAGCACGGCGCTCGAGGGAATACTGAGTTGCCCGGATGAACTTTCGGAATTACTTTCGATTTTTCCGGTAACGAACATGCCGGGCTTGAAAATTCCCTCTTTGTTGTTTAGAACCGCACGGACCGTAACCGTTCGGGTTTGCATATTTAAAACGGGATCGATAAAGGAAATGGTAGCATCGAAAGCCCTGTTGGGATAGGCATTGGAAACTATCTTGATATTTTGTCCTTTTTTGAACTGCGCGATTTGATTTTCGTAGGCATCGAATTCCGCCCAGACCGAATTGAGGTTACTCACTTTAAATATGGGCTGCCCTGCCTTACATAATGCACCTTCGGACGGTAATATTTTCGGTCTACAACGTACCGGAAACTGTGAATAAATCGGGAAATTTCCTTTACGTTTACCTGATCCGTTCGATGTTATCCAGCACATCGCCATGTAAGCTTCCAGATTCTTGAATTTGTTTCGAACTGCTTGTACAGTTGGGGCTGCGATTCTTTAATGCGAGGCGGTAATCAGTTCTTGCTGGGCGGCTACAAGGGAAGGCGGAAAGACCGTGGCTAGTGTTGGCCTATTCTTACTTTTGCTCCGAGGGCTTTCACTAATCGACATTGAGATGTTCTACACTGCCATCAAAATAAGTGGCCTGTATGGCGTTGGCTTCCTCGTTCATTTTAATTTTTCCGGACAATGCAACCATGGTCACCATCTGCCATATCATTACCGACAATTGTCGTACGGATATTGGCTAAAGCCATCGCATTTTCGGTCATCTTTATCTCGTTCATCGCCAAGCCTTCGGCACTCGATTCGGCGGGAATCAATTCCATTCCGCAAATAGGGCAGTCGCCGGGTTCGGGGCGCATGATTTGGGGGTGCATGGAGCAGGTCCACATTTCTGCTGCGGTTTCTCCGGAATGTTCATGTCTGTCTGACAACTTCGGATTATCCTCATTCGCCACAGATCCTTTGGCAGACCCACCGAAAATAAGATAGCCGGCTAAAAGGCCCACGACGACCGCAATACCAATGTATAGGATGTTCTTGTTCATGTTTTTTTCTTTTCCTACACGGTTTTAAGAACCTTGTAGATATAATTACATAAAGGTTTTAAACCTACAAGGAACCGACCGAAAATGGCGGGAATACTTTGTAGGTTTCCAGGATTCGATTCTAATTTTCAGATTCCAATCTTTTTATCATCGCCTTCATTTTCCCAATTTCCTTTCTCTGGGCCTTGATAATTGCTTCGGCCAATTTCTTGACTTCCGGATCGTCGATAGCGGCCCGCTCGCTCGTCAAGATAGCGATGGAGTGATGCGGAATCATCGCCTTCATCCAAAGCACATCGCCAACTATCGGCTTTTGGGCCCGCACCAGTACTAAAGCACTAACGAAAAGCAAAAGGCTTCCGATATAAATGGTCATATTCTTTTTCCTGTTTTTATACATTTTAAGCATCAGGGACAACATGATAACGGCCATTGTCGCAATCCCCAAACAGGACATATAGAATCGGGTCAGACTAAAATAGACATGGTCAATTTCGTAGGTGTTCAGATACATGGTAATGTACATCGCTACAAACGATAGCCCTAGCATGAGCATAAAATTAGAGTAGTTGTTGCCCATCTTGTCTTGATTCATTTTGTCGTTCTGTTCCATAATTTTGAGTTTTATAATTATTGAATAGATTTTGTCCGTAATCTGAGCGCGTTGGCAATGACCGACACGGAACTGAAACTCATCGCCAGGGCGGCAATCATTGGGGATAATAGCATTCCGAAAAATGGGAACAGTACGCCCGCTGCAATCGGCACTCCTAATGTATTATAAATCAGCGCAAAAAATAGGTTCTGCTTTATATTTTTCATCACGGCGTCGCTTAGGTTCCTTGCCTTTACGATGCCATCTAAGTCTCCTTTTACCAATGTGATCATCGCGCTCTCTATGGCCACATCGGTGCCCGTGCCCATAGCGATTCCCACGTCACTCTTCGCCAAGGCCGGAGCATCGTTGATGCCGTCGCCGGCCATGGCTACGACATGCCCTTGTTCCTGTAATTTCTTGACTTCTTCGAGCTTGTTTTCCGGTAACATTCCGGCCTTGAAGCTGGCGAGGTTGAGCTCGCTCGCGACGGCCTGGGCAGTGTCGTGATTATCTCCCGTGAGCATGATTACATCGATGCCTTTATCCTGCAGTTCCTTGATGGCCTTGGCACTTGTTTTCTTGATTTTATCGCCGATCACCACATAGCCCGCGACCTCGCCATCGACGGCCAAATAGGAAACGGTCTTTCCTTTTTTCTGAAAGGATTGCGCTTCGCTTTCCATTTCCTGCGAAATGCTGGCTTTGGCATACTCCATCATTTTTGTGTTGCCCAAATTGAGTTTTTTGCCGTTGATCAATCCTTCCACCCCTTTTCCGGTGACCGCCCTAAAATCGGAAGCTTTACGGAATTCTACATCCTGTTCCTTACCGTATTTTACAGTGGCTTCGGCAAGGGGATGCTCGCTGGAGCTATTCAATGATGCGATGTACTGTAGCACATCGATTTCGGTAAACCGTTCCCCAAAAGTACCCACTTTTTCAACTGTTGGTTTTCCTTCGGTAATCGTTCCGGTCTTGTCTACAATGAGCGTATCAACCTTATCCATTTTCTCCAAGGCCTCGGCATTCTTTATCAGCACCCCGTTCTGCGCCCCTTTACCGACGCCAACCATGACGGACATTGGAGTGGCCAGTCCCAGCGCACAGGGGCAGGCGATAATCAAGACCGCAATGGCATTAACCAGCGCATAGACGTAGGCCGGTTCGGGACCCCAAACCGCCCAGACCGCAAACGTAATCAAAGAGATAATTACAACCACCGGTACAAAATAACCTGAAACCGTATCGGCCAACTTTTGGATCGGTGCACGGCTGCGGCTGGCATCATTTACCATGTGCACGATTTGGGAAAGCAGGGTTTCGCTACCTACTTTTTCCGACCTCATCAGAAAGGACTGGTTGCCATTGATCGTTCCGCTACTTATTTTATCATCTTCGGATTTGTCAACGGGAATAGGCTCGCCCGTGATCATCGATTCGTCCACGGTGGTATGGCCTTCGGTAATGACTCCATCCACAGGAATTTTATCGCCAGGTTTGACACGAAGAATGTCTCCCTTTTGGATTTGGTCAATAGAGACTTCCTCTTCATTGCCATCGACTACGCGCACCGCTTTGTTAGGTGCCAACTTTAATAGTTCCTTTACTGCCGAATTCGTTTTACTGTGCGCCCTTGCCTCTAAAACCTGTCCCATTAAGACCAACGTGAGAATTACCGTTGCCGCCTCAAAATAAACATGCACCGCACCGGATTCGGTCTTGAATTGGGCCGGAAAAAAGTCCGGAAATAGCATCCCGAAGACACTAAAGAGCCATGCGACGCCTGCACCGATACCGATGAGGGTAAACATGTTGAGGTTCCAGGTTTTGATACTGCGGTAGGCCCGTTCGAAGAACATCCAAGTCGCGTAGAATACCACTGGAATGGATAGGCCGAACTGGATCCAGTTCCACCCCTTTTGTTCCATGATATCGTACAGCGGGTTGTTGGGTATCATCTCGCTCATGGCAATAAGAAAGATGGGCAATGTGAAACCTAAGGATATCCAGAATTTCTTTAACAAATTTTTGTATGTTTTCTCCTCGGCGGAAAGGTCTGGCTGCAGCGGCACCAAATCCATCCCGCATATAGGACAAGCTCCAGGGCCTACTTTTACTACCTCTGGATGCATGGGACAGGTCCATTCTTCGGATGATACAGCGGAAAGATTTTGTTCTTCCACGAGATCCATTCCGCATACGGGGCAGTCACCGGGTATATTATAGGTCTTGTCGCCCTCGCAATGCATCGGGCAGTAGAAAGTACCAGTTCCCTTGCCCAGATCTTTTGTTTTTTTGCTGTCTACCGGAGCGGCCTCCTTCTCTTTTTTCTTGTCATTGGCATGAGGATGATGATCCCGGTTTTTATGGATGCTATACCGATCTCCGTCATTTTTCAGGGCTTCCTGAAAGGTTTCTATGGGAATATGGGATTCCATTTCTATGGTGGCTTCCTTTTTTTCCAAATTCACGGAAGCATGGTCCACCCCTTCCACCTTGGAAAGTGTTTGCTCAACGTGGCTTCGGCAACCGTTGCAGGTCATTCCGAGTACTTGATAGGTGTGTTTCATAATAGAAATTAGATTTTAAACAAAAAACTTCAAGATTAATCCTCCCGAAAGCCAGATGTAACAAACGAATGCCGTATACTTTAAGACACGCTCCAACAGGGGACTTTTGGGCGCCATCTCGCTCATACTGTGTTCCACGTCCTTCTTTTTGAAAAAGCCCAAATAAATCAAATATCCAGAAATGGCCAAGAAGACGATGTTCAAAAAGAAGGTATAGTCTATCTTGAAGAACTCGCTATCCTCTATTTTAACTTGGGACGGGTCGGGCAGCATACCCAGCAGGTCAAAGCTGTAATGCAAGGCCAGGGCAGTCCCTATCAATGCAGTAAACAATAGGAAGAGGATGAACATGGACATTTTCCATCCATAGTACTTGGCATTGATCCGCAACACGGGAAATACGACCAGATCACTGAATATAAAGGCCATCACGCCGGCAAAGCTCACTCCCTTGCCGAACAGCAAGGCCGCCAGCGGGATATTCCCCATAGAACCTATAAAGGTTAGAAATGCGGCGACCGGACCCACGACAATATGTTCCAAAATTTCGAAAAAAGTAAAGTCGGTATTGCCCTGACCGCTATTGATGAACAAGGTCTCAAAAAAAGAATCGGGTACAAAGGCGGCAACGATACCTGCGATGGTAAAGCCGACGGTGACATCTTTCCAGACCATTTGCCACTCCATCTTATACTTTTTCGCGACCCTTGCCCAGCTGTCCTCTTTTTGGATCTGCTTTTTCCAGTCCTTTGAATCGTCCATAGCATCATCGTCTTCGCTTTCGAGATTTTTACGTGCTTTTTCGATCAGCTTTTTGGGGTTAATCAGGCGTATCAATATCCAGCAGATCAGGATCAAAAGAACGCCTCCTATATATTCCCCGACCACAAATTGCCATCCCAGGAAAATGGAGATGATAATTCCCAACTCGATCACAAGGTTTGTAGAAGCCAGTAGAAAGGCTATGGAAGAAACAAAGCTGGCCCCTTTTTTGAAAATGGATTTAGTGCCTGCCAAAGCTGCGAAACTGCAGGAGCTGCTGATGAAGCCGAAAAATGTGCCCAAGAGCACACTTTTGCCCTCATTTCGGTCCATAGCTTTCTGCATCCTTTTTTCGGTCACGAAAATCTGGATCATACTACTGATGATATAGCCCAAAACGAAAGCCCAAAGTGCCATCCAGAAAAATCCGGTGGTCGTGTAGGCCGCTTCGCCCCATTGTTTTAGAAAATCATTCATATGCCTTCATTTTTTCCAACAAGGTAAGATGGTCTATCCGACCACCGATTTTCCTTGACAATTTTGTAACTTTAACTTAATTTATTTCGCGCTGAATCTTCCCACACTTCAACATTTTACTTCCGTAATACGGATTGCGAATTTCGTTACTGGCACTCAACCACGAACTGCCTTCATCATACATGGGACAAAATTGCTCGTATAGTTTTCTATCCGTTTCGGTAATCGCTGCCATTTCCGTTATGTGCTTGCTCAACTTTTTAAAAAATATCCGTTGGTCTTCCATCTCGCCAAAGGCAATACCTTTGGCCTGCTCTTTAGCGTTCATGACGATATCCTTTAGTTCGCCTTTCACGGATTCGGGATATTGGGACGTATCGAAGCCATCGAGAGCCCTTATCAAAGTATCGCCAGCATTCGAAGCTGCATCACTATTATCTTCGACCAAAGCATCTTTAATGGAAAGATATTTCGACAAAATCGTTGCTGCGGATACATTTTGAGTTTCGGCTTTGACCACCTCGCCCTCTTTGTTTACCTCTTCTTGGTACATCTCACCGCTCACTGGTTCTGCGGGTTCATTTTGGTTTGTTTCCTTACAGGAAATTGATGTCAGTGCCACAAAGCCTATTATACTTGCCAATATCGAGGTTTTCATTGTAGTGTAATTTTGATTAATGATAAATTTTAGGTTCAAACATGTAAGTAGTGATCTCATTTAAAAAAAACAAAATTGCCCTTCCCTTTCGGAAAGGGCGGTATTTAATTATGCCAAGTATTGTTTACAGGCATCAGCACATTTTCTGCAAGCTTCCGCACAATCTTGACAATGCTGATGGTCATGTTTAGCGCATTCATCGGCACATTTTTTACAGACTTTGTGGCAGTATTCTACCATCCCTTTAACATCTGCATAGTTCGCCGCAAGTAGTTTGGCGGTCGTACTGCACACCTCGGCACAAGCCCTGTCCGTTCTAATACAATCGACCATCATTTTGATGTCATCGGCATCCAAGCAGGCATCCGCACAATAATTGCAATGGGCAGCACAGTTGTTCAAGGCTTCGATCAATTTTGAAGTTTTCATAATTCATTAGATTTTTAGTTCATATTACTTTCTCCTAAAAATACCGTTCATATTCAACTTGTTATGTCATAATTATGGTTTATTCTTATATAATTCGGTCTAAGGAAGTCCTAAAATTCTTCTGTTCGGATTTATAGTTTGAAAGGCTCATTCCGGTACCGCTTTTAAATTGCCTGCTCAAATGATTGATATGGCTGTAATTGAGCAGCTGTGCGATTTCCGTAAAGTTGTGCTGTTGGCCTTGAACAAGTTCTTTGACCTTCTCAATTTTGAGTTTTATGAAATATTTCTCGATGGTGATATGTTCGTTATACGAGAACACCTTGCTTATTTTGGAATACTCGTGATTGAGTTTTTCTTCCAGGTGGGCAGAGAGGTTTTGTTGCAGGTCCAGGGGCAACTCTTTGAACAGCTTGATGAGTTCGATTTTTACCTGTTCCACCAATAGTTTTTCAGGGCTATCGATCAATGAAAAACCGTTGTTTTCCAGTATTGGCACCAAAACATCCTTTTTTTCGGTTTCATCGATATCCAATTTTAACCTGCCCAGTTCGATTTCGAGCAATTCGATGTTTTTAGCCTGGAGTTCGTCTCGAAGCACTTTGATACATCGGTCGCAGACCATATTTTTCACGTAAAAGTTCTTGACCATATCAATGGATTAAATAGTTGATAATTGCCGATTGCCCATAGTACATTTGTACCGATTCGATTTGGTCGGTTTGAAATTTCAGCTGCAATTCCTGAATATCGAGCACATCGTTGAAATCGATGGTTCCCGTTTCATAGTTTTTTATTAGGATTTCTTCGGCATCCTTGGCCTGTTTTAGGTTTTTTTCTTGGGTATTGAAGGTTATCCGTGCCTGATTTCTTTGGGATGTTGCTTTTGCGAAAGCCGTGTGTAATGTATTCAGGCGTTCCCGTTTTTGGGATTGGATTTCTTGTTGGCGGAGTTCATTTTGTTTGGAAACCGATGCATACCGTTTGTTGAAAATGGGAATGGAAAGCGAGACCATGGGCATTAGGATGTCCTTGCCATTGTCCGCTGGATCCATGTCCACGCGCTCGGAAACGGGAACGTAATCCAATCCAAAACCGATATCGGGCGCACTTTCCTTTTGATTGAGCAGTTCGGATTGTTCGACGGATTCATAGAGCTGGTCATATTTGAGCAGTTCGGGATGGAGTTGCAGGCTGTCACCGGCATACCTAGGGTCTTCCGTGGGCAATAGCAATTCCGGAACGACTTCTACAGCGATACTTTCCGTTCGGTTCAACAGGTAGTTAAAGGCCGCCTGTTCCGCCAGATATTTCTGCTGTAAGACTTCATTCTGCTGTTGCAGTTCGTTCTGTCGGATCTGTAACCGCAATACATCTACCGCAGAGGCCTTGCCTACTTCCACTGAGGTCAATGCTAGACGTTCGTAGGTTTTTAGTAATTGTATATTCTGGTCCAAAACCTTTTGTTTAGCTTGAATCGAATACAATGTGTAATAGGACTGGGCGATCGAGAGGGCCAATTTTCGTTTGGCGATGACGACTTCTACAAATTCCGTCTCGGCCATTGCACTGGCGTAATTTTCACGGGCCGTGATGGTGCCGAACCAGGGCAGCATCTGCGATATTGAAAACCGGGCCCTTTGCGCGCCGGTTCGGGTTTCGGGTTCGCTTAAAAAATAGCCCGCGCTGACCGTGGTGTTGGGCAACGTATTGACCTCGTTTACCTTTTCTTGGGCAATGTTGTAGCGCAGTTCGTAAGCTTGAATGTCCGGGTTGTTCGCCTCGGCCTCCTGTATATAGGATTGTAGGCTCTGCGCTTGTAAACCGAATACACCAAGACCAAATCCGCCAATGAGCAACACGAAAAATACACATGCGTTCAAGCGAGCTTTCACGGTTCGAAGTCGTTTAGCTTGGGCCATGTCGAAAGGCTCGGCATAAACTCTGGCGGAAACAACTAAAAGGTCGATGATGACAATTCTATTTTTCATTGGTTCGCTCTTTTTAATTGAAATTCCTTTTTCCAGCTATATAGGACCGGAACGATAAAGTAAGAGGTAACATCAATCACCATTCCTCCGAAAATCGGGATGGCCATTGGAATCATGATATCGCTGCCCTTGCCCGTCGAGGTCAATATTGGTAAAAGGGCCAGAATAGTGGTAACGGTGGTCATCAAGCAGGGCCTGATCCGTTGGCCGGCCGCTTCCAGAGTGGCCGCTCGAATCCCTTTTTTGTCCGTCGGGCTTTCACGGTCAAAGGTCTGCGTGAGGTAGGTGGCCATCACGACGCCGTCGTCGGTCGCGATACCAAAAAGGGCGATGAAACCGACCCAGACGGCTACACTTAAATTGATGGTCCCCATATTGAAGAGGTCCCGAAGGTTCTCGCCGAAAAAGCTGAAATTGAAGAACCAATCCTGACCGTAAAGCCAAATCATGATAAACCCGCCTGCAAATGCTACGGCAATTCCCGTGAACACCATTAAGGAGGTAGCTACCGAACGGAATTGGAAATAAAGGATCAGAAAGATTATGATGAGCGCCAAAGGCACGACTACAGAAAGTGTTTTTTCCGCCCGGAGCTGGTTTTCATACGTACCTGTAAATTTATAACTGATGCCCTTGGGCACTACTAATTCTCCATCATCGATTTTTTTCCGGATCAGGGCTTGGGCATTTTCGACCACGT
Organism: uncultured Flavobacteriaceae bacterium; assembly: GCA_963832345.1. GTDB lineage: Bacteria > Bacteroidota > Bacteroidia > Flavobacteriales > Flavobacteriaceae > Pricia. The sequence goes on from CAWHTW010000003.1 coordinate 110,613, forward strand.
TGACTTCCGCAAAGCCGTCCAATTTATCGAACAATACATAGCCGACCAAAAAGGTATCCTCGCTCTTAATGACCTGTGGGCCTTTCTCGTAGCGAATATCAACCAACTCGCCTAACGGAACCGGACTTCCTTTTTCAACGGGAACATAAATGCCTTTAAGATCGGTCGGGTTAGCCCTAAGTTCCCTGGGATAGCGTACGCGAATGGCATAGCGTTCGCGGCCCTCCACCGTTTGGGTGAGGGGCATCCCACCAATGGCTACTTGCAATATTTCCTGCACGTCCATGATAGAGATGCCGTACCGGGCAAGTTGGTCACGCTTGATGTCGATCAGCAAATAGGGCTTTCCTACAATACGATCTGCAAATACGGCCTGCTCCTTCACCCCTTCGGCCTGTTTCAGGATGGTTTCCAGTCGCAGTCCGAAGGCTTCGATTTCCCTCAGGTCCTGACCCTTTACCTTGATTCCCATGGGCGCGCGCATTCCCGTTTGCAGCATGACCAGTCGGGTTTCTATCGGTTGCAGTTTGGGGGCGGAGGTCACGCCCGGTAACTTGGTGGCGGCCGTAACCTTATTCCAGATATCGTCGGGCGACTGAATTTCAGGCCGCCAGTTTCTGAAGTATTCGCCGTTGTCGTCTGGGGTTAAGTCTTCCCTTGTCACGCTGAGTGCCGTAGAAATATTTCCCTCGTTCTGAGCATTCTCGAGAGCACTCGAATTGACATCAATATTCTCGTTATGAAATAGTTTTCCATGCCGTAGAACGAAAAGTCCATTATCATTTACTTTATAGCGTTGGCGTTCGCCCTTCGCGTTGCGCATATATTCCGATTTGTACTGGATGATATTTTCGTACATCGAAAGCGGAGCGGGATCGAGTGCGGACTCGGTTCGACCTGCTTTTCCCACAACGGTTTCTATTTCGGAAATGCTGGCCACGACCATATCCAATTGCTGTAGTACCCGTTTGTTTTCTTCCACCCCTGCATGAGGTAAAGAAGTAGGCATCAGTAGAAAAGTTCCTTCGCTCAATGAAGGCATAAACTCCTTGCCCGTATTTTTCATGATGATGACTCCCAAGGTCAGAACCGTAGCCGGGATGATCAAGAAGAGTATCTTATTCTGTAATGCCCAACTTAAAATACGTGAATAGTAGGATCTCAAAAGGGAGAACACGCCCAGCAATCCAAAACAGATGATCGCAACGAAAATCAAGTTCATGATAATGCTACGATCAAAACCGAGCGGGCGCCAGTATAGGGCCAGCAATAGTACAATCGCCACAGCTGAAATGATAATTTTGATCAGATTTGCCCGTTTTGCGTCAAACGTATTGCGTGTTCGTAATAGTGCCACCACACCGAACGCAATCAATATAAGTCCCAACCAGTAGCCAAAGACAATCGCTGTACCCCCTACGACGATCAATAGGCCATTAAAAACGTATTTGGTGTGCAGCCTGATGTTACTTTTTTTGAAAAGGAACGCAGCAAACGGCGGTATCAAGAAAAGGGCAATGACCAATGATGCCGATAGCGCCATCGTCTTTGTAAACGCCAATGGACGGAACAGTTTTCCCTCCGCCCCTATCATTGTGAAAACAGGTATAAAACTAATAATCGTTGTTAGCACGGCGGTAAGGATGGCCCCGGAAACTTCCGCAGTGGCATTATAAATGATTTCGTTCGTGGAGTACTCGATTCCGTTTTCCTGAAACCGCAACTTTTCATCCTCCAAGTGCCGTATCATGTTTTCGGCGAGGATAACCCCGACATCGACCATCGTACCTATGGCAATGGCTATCCCGGAAAGTGCCACGATATTGGCATCGATATTGAACAGTTTCATCGTGATGAATACCATCAGAATCGCGACGGGAAGCAGGCCCGAAATAAGGATCGATGCCCGAAGGTTGAAGACCATTACAATAATGACCAAAATGGTAATCAAGATTTCAAGCGTCAGGGCCTCATTGAGGGTGCCCAAGGTTTCCTGAATGAGGTCGGTACGGTCGTAGAAGGGCACTATAGTCACTTGCGAGGTACGGCCGTCGGCCAACTCTTTTGAGGGCAGTCCAGCGCTTAGTTCGCTGATTTGGTCCTTAACGTTGTTGATGACCTCTAGGGGATTTGCCCCATATCGGGCTACGACCACGCCGCCCACGACCTCGGCGCCTTCCTTGTCCAAAATACCGCGCCGCGTGGCAGGTCCGAGATGTACTTTGCCAACATCTTTAATACGGATTGAAGTAAAGTTTTCGGACGTGACAACCGCATTTTCGATGTCTTCTATGGATTTCACATAGCCCAGTCCCCGAACGAGATATTCGGCCTGGTTCATTTCCAAGGTCTGCGCACCGATATCTTGATTGCTCTCCTTCACGGCGCTTACGATATCGGTCAACCCAATATTGTACTGCCGCATTTTTTCGGGGTCGACATCCACTTGATATTCCTGAACGTATCCCCCTATGGACGCCACTTCCGAAACCCCGCTGGCAGTAGACAACCCGTATTTCACGTAGTAATCTTGAATACTGCGTAGCTCTTGCAGATCCCATCCGCCGGTAACATTTCCAGCTTCGTCACGGCCTTCCAAGGTGTACCAGAATATCTGTCCTAGCCCTGTTGCATCCGGCCCCAAAGCAGGGTTGACTTCGTCGGGCAATAATCCGCTTGGTAAAGAATTCAATTTTTCAAGAATGCGGCTACGGGACCAATAGAACTCCACATCCTCCTCAAAAATGATATAAATACTTGAAAACCCGAACATCGATGAACTACGGATGGTCTTTACCCCAGGAATACCCAACAGTGAAGTGGTAAGTGGATAAGTAATCTGGTCCTCAATATCTTGCGGTGATCGTCCATCCCATTTCGTGAAAACGATTTGTTGGTTTTCGCCAATATCAGGGATTGCATCTACGGCGACAGGGTCGGAAGGCAAAATACCAGTATCCCAGTCAAAGGGAGCGTTGACAATGCCCCAGCCCACGAATAGGACGAGCATCAGTACCGCAACCAATTTATTCTCGATGAGAAATTTTATGCTTCTGTTCAGCATTTTAGAGGGTTTAGATTTCAGATTTACCAATGGGTAGGTTGTGTTAAGACCTGTCCGTTTGCCGAACGGGCATGAGATTTCGCGATGCGTAAAATTTCAATACCCTTGGTGATTGGCGATGCCTGAATGGGAACCCGATAAGATTTGTACGGGAAATTAGGGCACGGCAAAATTTCGCAACAAATGGTTTTGAAGCGAAAAATCTGAATCTAATTCATATTAAGAATACTTGGTTAAGAACGAGTACGTCCTGCTCCAAGAAGGGTGGGTGGTAGTCTTTGAAGGGGATGAAGTTTTTCTCGATCCCTTCAAAACGGTTTAAATAAGTGTAGAAAAATGTGGCAATAAAAGTTTGTTGCGCAAAAGAAAGAGAATCGAAAGAAGTTTTAAGATCCTGATTGGCTTCCTTAACGATTTGATGGTCAGAGCAACACGATTTTTCGACCATAGCGGGCATTTCACAATCAAAAGTTTTTGGAGCTTTTTCCATACCGCATCCTTTAGCTTTTTGGAAAAGTGAAACATCCACCAAAGTATCCCCACAATAGTGCATGTCGATCGTAAATGACATTGTAGTGAACAACACTACGAACGCCATCAGAACCGATATTGCTTTGTGAAAAAGCTTTTTCATAAATGCAAAGTTAACGAAATTCAGCAATTTTAAGGGATTAAGAGGATTTAAAAATCCATCCGGCCTCATCATCCTCGGTCACATGGCCTTTAAATCAGGCCACAAGGCTCTCTACTAACGCAAACACATCGTCTTTTGGTATAATCCAAGCAATAGGGCAGACGAAACCGGAATTCTCTGGTATATCCAAGAAAGTCAACTTGACATTGCTCGGTATTCAATCAGAAATAAATTTGCTTATATTTGGTTTAAAAATACGCTGGATGGAACCAACCATGTTGCAGGGTCTGGCTGATCTATAACCTTAGTCTATGGATACAGTTCCCGATATTCTGCTTGCCGACGACGATATGGATGATTGCATGTTTTTCAGGGAAGCTCTGGAAGCATTGCCGTTTTCAACAAGTTCAACGTTCGTCAATGATGGCGAAGAGCTCATGCACTTTCTTACAAAGAATTTAAAAAAACTTCCCGAGGTCCTCTTCCTAGACTTGAACATGCCCCGTAAAAGCGGCTTTCAATGTCTGACCGAAATAAAGACTAACGATAGGCTCGATAGGATACCGGTAGTCATCATTTCCACCTCTTATGACCGAAGTGTTGCCGACGCGCTTTACCAAATCGGTGCATCCTACTATATTAAAAAGCCTATCGGTTTTTCGCAACTACAGGAACTTATATCCCTTGCCATTGGACTCATACTAGGGAAAAAAGTTCGCCCTGACAAGGAAAACTTCCTGCTCCAGGCATGATATTCAAAGCATATGGAAAAGTTAATAGGGGTCACCTGAACTAGGATAAGGTTCTATTTTGCTTAACCTGATATTCTACTAATTCAGTGTTGTTCCGAATAAATTTTATGATGGTGGGTAGCGTTGGTTTATAAAAGTTATTTCCTTGCTTTTGCGCAATAGCCGTAACATTATGATATGTTGCACTTTTGGGATTTAAAATATAGGGTCGGTACCCTTAAAGGAGAATTAGAATCTTTGGATACGTACGGAAGGTTTTATAAACCTTGGACCTATAAAACATTTGTAACATGGTAATAGATCAGAATCTTCTTAATGATTTGCCCGTGGCGGTCTACGGGTGTAATGCCGATGGGTATATTGAATTTTTCAATAAGGCTGCAGTCACCTTGTGGGGCGCCGAGCCGGTGCCGGGAAAGGATCGTTGGTCAGGTCCGGGGAAAATGTACACCTTGGAGGGTGCGCCTATAAAGTCGGGCTCCTCACCAATGGCCATGGCACTCAGAGAAAACCGAATCATAAACTCCGTAATGTGCATCGAACGCCACGATGGTGAGAAGCGCTATGTGATTCCAAATCCACAGCTTCGGTATACGCCCGATGGAAACCTTGCCGGGGCCGTGAATACCTTTGTCGATATTACTCCCCAGATAGAAGAACAGAAAAAAACAGCCGAAAACGCTAAACAATTTATGACACTCGCCAATAGTATTCCCAATTTGGCCTGGATGGCCCATCCCGATGGGTCGATTTATTGGTATAACCAAAACTGGTATGATTATACCGGAACTACCCTTGATCAAATGGCTGGCTGGGGATGGAAGTCCGTACATGACCCAGACCACTTACCTTCGGTCCTCGAAAATTGGCGAAAATCAATTGACCTAGGCGAACCTTTTGAAATGGTATTTCCGTTAAAAGGGGCCGACAATATGTTTCGGTCCTTCCTTACCCGTATTTTTCCCGTTCGCAATGAGCATGGAAAGGTGGTGCATTGGTTCGGTACCAATACGGACATTAACGAACAAAAGAAATATTCCGAAATCTTGGAGGCAACCTTAATGGAAAGCGAAAGCCAAAAACAGGCTATCCTTCAATTTGCACCGGACGCCGTGGTGTCCATTGACGCCAAAGGACTCGTGCTAAGTTGGAACCCCGAAGCGGAACACCTTTTTGGATGGCATGAAAAGGAAGTGCTAGGTAAGGCACTCACAGAAACCATCATACCTAATCGATATGCTACAGGAATGGCGAAGTATCTAAAGACGGCACATGGGCCTGTTATCAACAAACTTATAGAAGTTTCCGCCGTTAAAAAAAACAAAGAGGAATTCCCCGTAGAACTAAAAATATCCGGCACAAAAATCAACGGCCAAGATATTTTCATCGGTTTTATCCGCGATATTTCCTTGCGTAGGAAAGCGGAAGAGACCATAAAAAATCGAACAAATCAACTTGTTGAGGCTCAAAAATTAGCCCATATCGGTAGTTGGGAATGGGACGTACACACCGATAAAATTGATTGGTCCGATGAACTTTACCGAATCTACGGCTTAGTACCCCAGAAGTTTGGGGCGAGCTATGAGAATTATATAAAGCGTATTCACCCTGCCGACCGCGATTTCGTAAATGAGATCGTACAACGGGCATTTGCCGACCATCAGCCCTTTAATTTCCATCACAGAATTGTCCACTCAAATGGAACGGAAAGGATCATAAGTGCTACGGGTAAGGTGTTTACCGACGCACATGGTCAAACCGTAAAGATGACGGGAACGGCACAAGATGTAACGGAACAGAAAAGAAAGGAGGCAGAGCTTAAAGAAAGCGAGGAACGCTTCTTTAAAATTTTTGAAAACAATCCTGTACCCTTATCCCTTACGGAAATCAGGACAAATAAAATAACCTACGTCAATAGTCCATTTTGCGCTGCGTTCGGCTATACAAAAGAAGAAATCATTGGCCATACCGTTAAGGAACTGAAGCTGATCGGTGCGGAAGAATACCAGAGAGTTTTTTCATACGTCCTAAGCCACATGAACGCAACGGAAAATCTTGAAGAAATACAGGCATTGACTATGGAGGAGACCGAAACTTTATTGCTCCGACTTAAGCAAACCGATGCGATGAAGGACTTTGAGGTGAGCTATACCAAGAAAAATGGCACCTGCTTTCCTGTAATCGTTTCATATGAAGTTTTACGAATCGATTCGGAGCTCTACACGGTTACTTCATATATTGATATCACGGAGAGAAAAAAAGCGGAGAAGAAACTAAAACAAAAGAACGAGGAATTGGAAAAATTGAACAAAGAACTGAAATCGTTCACCTTTGGCGCGAGCCACGACCTGCAGGAGCCGTTGCGAAAAATACAGAGCTTCGTCGCAAGGATTTCCGACGGGGAAAGCCGTGGTCTGACCGACCGGGGCAAGGAATATTTCCGGCGGATCCAAGAGGTCTCCGAGCGGATGCGCCGGCTTATCGACGACCTGCTCGAATTCTCCCGGCTGGGATCGGGCGAAAAGACTTTCAAAATGGCGGACCTTGGTAAGATAACCGGGGAGGTAGTCAATGAACTGCAAGACACCATTGATGAAAAGCGGGCCTCCGTAGAATTTGCAGAAATGGTTGAACTAGAAATCATACCATTCCAGTTCCATCAGCTAATGCAAAATCTGATCGGCAATGCACTTAAATTTTCAAGGCCCGACCATCCGCCCCACATTAAGATAGAAAGTAGGATCGCCAAAGGAGCCACGTTGAAGAACAATGAGCTCCTACCGGATATGGATTACTGCCAGATCACTGTTGAGGACAATGGTATCGGCTTCAAACCGGAATATGGGGAACAGATATTCGAGGTTTTCAAACGCCTGCACGGAAAGGAAGCCTATCCTGGCACCGGTATAGGTCTCGCCACGGTAAAGCGAATCGTAGAGAACCATAATGGCAGCATTACAGTGGACAGTATTTTAAATCAGGGGGCGAGGTTCGATATTTATATCCCTGTTATCCGAGAAAATTCGGGAAGTCCTGGAGTAGAAAATTTTTGAACTTCCGCAGGACAAGGCCTAAAAAGTCAATCTGCAAGTTAAAAGATTTGTGACCATCCTTTGCTGTTAGATAAACTACATTTTGTAGGGTTTATTAATCAAACATAGCAAGAAAAAGTGTTTGCTGAAGATTTTCAATGCTCATATTATGCCGAGAGAAATTATTTACCGTTAAAAGGCTCCAAGACATGTTCTTCAAGATGATCGTTGATTGAATTTCGGTTGTAAAGAATTCGGTTCTCCTCGAGTTGCGAATACCTTATATGGCCTCCGTCTCTTTTTTTTTAGGTCGGTATCCGATTTTATTCTCAAAAACCGCTTCGCTTCTGTTTTATCGATTCATTTAACGAAAGTGATGATTTCCGATAGGTCATCAAAAGCTTTTTCTTCGATGCAGATAACGTTGATCGCTGTCAATATAACAAATGTTTTGCCTGTCCTCCGAACCTGAAAGCGCATGACCCTGCATGGAAATCATTAAGAGGGATATGGCTGTTCTTCATAAATAATTCTCCAATAATTCAGGTGGATTTTATATAAGCAGTAAATAGATTGTGATTAAAGGATAAGAAGCAAAGTTCAAATGTGATGCTTAAAAAAGTAAATCCATTTTATCAAGCCAATATGTCACCTATGTTTTCGACTTAAGATTTTCATTCTTTCAATGCCTCCGCACCACCTACAATTTCCAAGATTTCAGCGGTTATGGCCGCTTGACGCGCTTTGTTATAGGTGAGTTTTAATTGATCTTTCAGTTCAGTTGGGTTGTCAGTGGCTTTGTGCATCGCGGTCATTCGGGCGGCGTGTTCAGATGCGAAAGAATCGCGAACTGCTTTATACAACTCGGTCTTTAATAACTTTGGAATCAATTGCTCGATGATTCTCTGCTTTGAAGGTTCAAAAATGTAACCCAAGTTATTTGTCGATTCTCCAGTACGGTTAATGATAGGCAAAAACTGCTCCGTTTGCACAATTTGAGTTGCTGCGTTCTTAAATTGGTTATACACCAAAAATACTTGGTCATATTCACGTTTGGCGAACCTGTCCATAATCATTTCTGCAACCTTTGCCACGTTGTCAAAAGTAAGATCGTTAAACAAACTGCTTTTATTTGCAAAGACCCTTCCCGTTTTTACGAAGTAATCATTGGCTTTTTTACCTATTGCCAAGACATGAGCTTCCTTATCGGCATAGGCTTCATTAATCAATGAAGACGCTTGTTTTAGAATTTTGGAATTGAACGCGCCACATAATCCCCTGTTGGAGGATATAGCGACGAGCAGAACTTTCTTCACCTCGCGTTGCTCTGCGAATTTATTTGCGCTATCAGCATCTAAAGTTGCGCTTAGGTTTTGTACCAACTCCGTTAACTTATGGGCATACGGACGCGTGGTGGTAATTGCATCTTGTGCCTTTTTCAACTTCGCGGCCGATACCATTTTCATGGCGCTCGTAATCTGCATTGTTGATGATACAGTCGATATTCTGTTGCGTATTTCTTTTAGATTAGCCATTGATTGAATTATGAGTTGAGTCTACAGTTGGCTATGCCATAGTAGTTATCCATGAATTTTACGAAGCTTTTTAAAAGGTCGATTTTAATCGTATTATTTCTTGATAACTGCCGAAGCTCCAGACAGCCTTTTTTCTTTCACCACAGCTTTCCCTTTATAACTCAATCTGCTAGCACCGGAAGCTTCGATATCAATCGATTCGGTCACCGAGAGGTAGGCATCGCATGCCCCTGCCATCCGGAGATTCAATTTCCCGATTATTAAATCATAATCCTCAAGGGTGCTGGCACCCGAAAGTGATGCGTTCAGCATAGCTGTGTTACCAAAAAGATTAAGATGCGATGCCCCACCTGCTTCCAGTTCCAAACGGTCCAAATCTAACGCTGCCATAAATTCGGAAGCACCGGATAGCTTAATGTTAGCTTCGGAAGCCATCAACTCGGATTGCAAACTGAGCTTAGAAGCTCCCGAGACATCAAATTTGGTTATACTATTGGTTACAATGAACGCATTCAATGTGGCGATCCCCTTGATACTCGTATGATTTTTAAGGCCGATGCGTAGTATTTGGCCTTCCATTTCGACTATAATTCGGTCATGGAGATTTTCGTTGGCTTCGATTGTTATTTTTTCTTCGCTATCCGAAAATTGTACGTTGACGTTGAACGCATCCGATACCTGTAAGACCGAATAGCCGGAAAAATTTACATCTCTCGAAGTAACTTGTCCTACCGGCCGTATCACTTCATAATCACATGAACCCATCATACAGAGGAGTAGAATTAAACCTGTGGAAATTAATTTTGATTTCATTTTTTTACTGATATTTAATGAATGCTCGGCATTGTGATTCGTAGATTATCGCCGAGAATTCTAGTTTATGGAACTTAGCTTGTTTTTCAAAATGTGAAAAGCATTGACGCTAATTTTTGAAAATGGCCTTGAAAATTCTGTTCATCGCGTCCTTGGATTGGGCAAAGTCATCGATTTTACCATAATTTGCATTGACGGCCCAGGTAATAGTAGTTTTCCGATCTGGGAAGTAGACCATGCTGGCAAAGTATCCTATGGCATCGCCACTATGCAAGTAGGCCGGCCCAAAATCGGTTTCGATTTGGAAGATTCCAAGTCCATATTGTGTTACAAATCCCTCGGTGTCCTGTTCCTTTGCGGATTGCCATCCCATCATCTCCTGCAGAGAGGCTTCTGATAACAAGCTTCCTTCAAAAAGACTGGTCAAAAAAATATTCAAGTCGTGGGGATTTGAAATCAGCCCTAATCGGCGGTAAAATAATCCCATCCGCTAAACTCGGTGGAGTTAATTAGGTTTAAATTACTGTACAAATCGAAGTAGCCCATCACAATCTTAATCTGGAACGGGACTGGGCCGCGAATTGCGTGAAATTTAGCTGCAAGGGGTCAAACATCTTGTCCTTAAAAACCGCGTAAAAGGGCTTACCTTCCACGGTTTCTATAATCATTCCCAAGAAGATATAGCTCGTGTTCGAATACTTGACATCTTCGCCGGGTGCAAAATAGGAATCCTTATTTCTGGCATAATCCAAAAGTTCTTCGGGGGTCCAGACCTTTGTAAAATCGTTCAACGAAGCGGTCTGAAACTTCAGGTCTAGGATGTAGTTGTAAATTCCGCTGGAATGATCGAGCAATTGACGAATGGTCGCCCTATCAGTGTTTGTTATTTTTTCAAGGGCGTTTTGAGGCAAATACTCCTTGATGGGATCATCGAGATCAAGCTTACCCTCTTCCTGAAGTTTCAGCATGGTCACGGCGGTAAAAGTCTTAACGGTACTTCCAACACGTGTAATATCACAAGATTGAATATCGATGTCGTTGGCGAGATCGTTCTTTCCCAAGGCACTGGAAAAATAGCCGTCTTCGTCGGTATGTACGCTCATCATGATACCTGGTACTCCTTGCGATACTATATTTCCCATAATATTCAAGACTGCATTCCTCTTCGAATGTGTTGTATTGGTCGTTTCGATAATTTGTTCACAATCGAAACGGGATGCTTCAAAAACGGGACGTCCTTCTCCAGGAGGTAATCACGGCTAGCAGTAAAAACATTATTTTTTTCATCATTTTTCTTTTTTGTGAAATGGATAAAATTTGGCGCCTATATGTAGGTTGGTATGTGACATCAGCGGAATAAATCCGGGGGAATATGGGTATTCGATCCAAGATTGGTAAAGCACGAATATTTCAGGGGAATTCGCTTTTTTAGGCTGTAAGCGATACCCAAGACCCGTCGTAAAAGAGGGCATCACTCTTGAATTTCCCGAATCCGTTCGACTTTTGTACGAGCCTTCATCAAACTGGAATTCTTGCTGCGTACTGAAGGTGTGCAGATAGCCCACACCGATTTTGGTTTTTAGGTTCAGGCCGAACGATGTCTTGTAATCAAACCCAAGCTCCACGTTCGCATACAGACCTTGAAACAGTTTTTTATGAAACATGTACCCGATCGAAACCGAGGGATAAAGGCGAAAGTGCCTGTTTTCCTTCCATTCAAATTCTGTCCCTACTTGAACGCCTGGATGAATTGGGTCATTCAAAAAGGTAGTGTAAGGTACCGTGGTCGATTCATTGAAGAACGAAACGGTCACCGGTTGCTGCGACCACAGACTGTTTGTGGCTAGGGCTAAAAAGGATGTCGCAATAATCCAATTCATTTGTACTATTTTCATCGTCTTTAATTTTCGACAAATGTAAATAGGACGGGAGGTCGGGACGGGTAATATGAAAGATGGAATACCGAAACGGACAGATTCGATATTGAAGCGGACAACCTATGCGCTTTGCAACCAATCAAGAAAACAGGATGCTTTCGTTTTGGCTACGAACACCTGCTCATCAAGTGATGGGGAAAGTTTGATTGCCAGTCTGCGGGTCTTCGTTGGATGCGATTTTAGAATGCTGTCGCGTCTTGCGATGACCTGCCTGTTAGTTGAAGACCGATGAGGCGGCATTCCGTGTCCTTGCTTGGGAAAATAATATTGAAATAGATTTGTCATTTTGTGTAGTCAGGAAAGTCAGTTTGTTTTGGATTTTAAAATAGGCTACTTCTTCAATAGGAACGTTCACAAACCCTTTTCCGATTTGCACCGCAAAAAATGTTTTGTATTCTTGTTCTTCGCCCTCTGTTGTCAGTGACTTTTGAAAACCCGAAGCGAAAGAGTTTTGGTGTCGGACAAGTTGTATAAGGTTGATGATCAAACAAAGCATAAAAATCAAGGGCAACTCCAAATGAGGAATGGAACACTGGTTTTAATCGTCCTGACAATGAGGATAATTGCTCGATGCCAACGAGCAAGTGTTGAGCAAGCCTATTCCTAAAAGCAGCTGGGCCGCGAGTCGTTTCTTGAACGCTACGTTCCAAGTAATTTTGGCATCCATCCATCGAATGAGTTTGTTGATGTACAACCCCACGGCACAACTACAGCCCAGCGCCAATAGCAGATCGGTATAGTAACTGGGAATTTCAAGCAGTTCTTTAAAGCTGTTTTCATTGCCCACGTGTACCACAAGAATGGCCAACATGGGATATGAAGTGATAGCCACCCATTTATTCGTGGTTTCACTAGCTATTTTAGTCGTTCGTTCTTCCATGGCTTTTGAATTATCTTTTCGCAATTACAATAATCTCATTCACTTTTCGGCCCTGCTTATCCTGATAGGTCTTACGTTCGCTTGTGACTATTTCAAATCCGTACTTATCCAAAGCTTCGCTTATTTCATTGGCCGAATAATAATTTATATAGAGTGCTTTGCCTTTTCCCGAACTCGATTTTTGAAAGCCGGACTTATCGTTGTTTCCCTCAGTAGTACTTACATATAAGACCCCGCCTTCATTTAGAAGTAGGTAAGTGCTTTTAAAAAAATGTTCCATTTCTGTTTTGGAAAGGTAGGGAAGGCAAAATGCGCTCATTACCCCATTGAATTTCGTTTTGATTTTATCTATTTCACGTAAATCCATTTGTTCAAATACGGCGACGGAATTGTTCGATTTGGCCAATTCCAGCATTTTTAAGGATAGATCCGTCGCAAAAATATGGAAATCAGGCCTTTTCTTATGTAGGTAGTTTGTAACATTCGCGGGACCGCAACCCACCTCCAATATTTCAGCGTTTATTTTTTCAACGGCATCGCAAAATAAATCTAAGGTTTCCGAGTAGCGGTCTACTTTCATAAATTGCCTTTGATACTCCATGGCAAATCGATCAAAGATTTGAATGGTATTTTTTGTGTCGTCCTTCATAAATTCAAAAATAGGTCAATAGCACTTACATCTTTTTGATGATTTGATAACTAAACGTGCTACGGAGCAAATCGGAGTTTGTAATGGGAATAAGACCTTGTTTCGCTACTCTGATCGATACGTCAAAAACTGCAATCCGTGTTCGTATGACGGGGTACTGCTCGCCGAATTCTCCGGCAAATCATCTGGTTCTTTACTGAGGTTTTGGGCAGCGGTGGTAAAATAGTACGTAATGGCAGAATAAGCCATTTGAAAAATTTCAAATAAATGATAAAATAATGATTTGCATTATTCAATAAACGATGAAGCTCCCAAGTTTGAGAAAATTTCTTATTATCATAATTTATGTAATATCGGTTACCGCAGCACTTTGCTCGATTCTCTCTTTGTTCAGAAACGCGGAAATCCGTTATCTTAAGATGCTGAGACTTTCCTCGCATCCAATTTTTCATCGGTTTCACTGTAAACGATAGGGCAATCGGCAGACCGACCGTTCTGGCCGCGGCGGCGATGCCAAGACCTTCGTCGATATAGTTCAGCGTTAGCGCGGTGGCCATATCCGCGCCTGCTTGGCTGAAAGCTTCTATCTGTAGAGCGTGATATGCTTTTGCCGTGTCGATATCCATCTTGTTTGTTACGACGTATCCATCGCTTCTTGGCCCGATACCGCCACTGACCATAATGGGGTTAATGGTATTGGCATACGATTTTTTCAACGCATGCAATTGCTGTATCGCCAATCGGTTAATATCCGACAGCTCCTTTTTGGAAAAGCCCAGTTCGGCCCCCCAATCGGGATTGGCCCGCCAAGTGGCACTTTCGAGTATGAAACCTGTTCCATATGCCTTGGCCAGATTGAGGTATTTTCGTTAATAAGCCTAATTGTCACGGTTTCGATCTTGTAAGAAGTTGGAAAGCCGCAAAATGGTTAAGTTCGATGCCATGGTGAAAGACCATGGTAGTTTCCAAGCCTCCGTCGATCAAGAGGGGCTTGTCCATAGTTATATTTTTCTTCGTTTTCATCATTTTGTTTTTACTGTTGATCAGTGGGATTTTCGGTACCTGTAAACTCTAAAATATCCAAGGCTACTTCCTTGGCATGTGCCCAATGGAGATTGTGTCCCGGACGCCTATTAGGTGTGCCATCGCCGCTGTAACTTTTAACAAGGATGGGGGTGGAATTTCTCTGGTTGGCTTGGCTGCATACTTCAAGAAGTCGGTTTTGATCATGTCTTAAAATCAGTTCATCGCCCGTGCCCCAAATGATGAGCGTAGGTGTGTTCAGCCGTTCCATCCTATTCGAGTTGTCCGTTTCGCTCAAAGCCTCCAAGGCCCCGAACCACGTTCCCAAGGGATTCTCTATGGTTTCCAAATAAATGGATTCCAACAACGAGGGTTTGCACCCGGTTTCGGTAACCCAGTTATGCTTCAAAAAAGTGGTTACCTCTTCGCCGAGGTCTTTTGGGGTCATATAATGGGATTTCCTTTTCCAATCCTCCCCAAATCGCTGTACCAAAAGTTCTTGCCATTTATCCAGAAGCTCCGGGAACAGGAAGTCTTGAATAGCACTGTTTGAAGTTCCGTCTACAAAAGCGCCGATTAGGGTGAGGGAAGCCAATTTGTCAGGATGCTGAAGGGCAATTTCCTGGGCGATTACGCTACCCATCGAATGGCCGATCAGATCTACTTTCGATATGTTTTTGAGTTTCAAAAAGCTTACGATGTCATTGGCAAAACTTTCCATTTTAAAAGCATCGGATCTATCCGGTGAAGGCATTGAACTTTCGCCATGGCCTCTCAGGTCGGGCGCAATCAGCCGCAAATTGGAATTTCGTCCCAAAATCTCCTTAGTAAGGTTCTCGAACGAACGCGAGGTGTCGGTATAGCCATGTAGCATCAGCAAAGTCCTGCCATGGGGATTGCCGGCTTCTCTATATTGCATTTCGATACCTGTCTCTAGAAGGATACTTTTTTTAGACATATCCTTTACGGCCGAGTCCTTGGCCGAGCCGTTTTGGCCTATGTTGGATGAAATGCTAACATTGCCTAGTTCGGCGGTTTCTTCCATTTTCGTAAAGCCCGAAACTCGAGCCTGTAGACCGAGGGCCAAGCTCATAAAGACCGCGGAACCCAATAGGATAATTTTTATTTTTTTCATTTTTAACTTTCCCCTTTTGATTGTTTATTCCTTCTCCTTGGAGATATCCCTGAAAAGAAGCATATCCTTTATTTTGCTCGAAGCGCCATGGTAAAATCCGGTTTCATACTCATATCCTTTCGGATTTTTAAAGGTTCCGAAAAGGATATCGAAAAGGGCAATGCCCGAATAATTATGGGCGTGCACCCCTTTGGCATGATGTACCGTATGCGATTCCGGGCGTTGAATCAGGTAGCCGATCCAAACTGGAGTCTTGATGTTGGCGTGCTGAAAAATGGTCAAGAAGGTAGTCGCCAGAATAATTAGTGTGGTGGCCTCGGGGGAAAAGCCCGCGATTACGACCAGGCAAATGCTGCTTAAGGCAATCCATCCTACCATGTCGAGGGGGCTGAAATAAAATGCCCCATAGCTATCTAAACGTTCTGCGCTGTGGTGCATCTGGTGCATCGTTTTCCATAGCATATTACTACCGTGCATTGTACGGTGCCAGACATATTCACCGAACTCATAGATCAGGGTACCCAAGATGGCACCCCAAACCGTTCCCAGGCCGGTCAGATCGAAAACCTGGTACTGGGCCAAATAGCCGTCCCAAATTATGGGCAGGTACGAGCTGAGATAAAAAAAGAGAATGAATGCCAATATGCCCCGAAGTTTCCAAAACTTGACTTTCGGGAGTTTTCGGGCCGGTGCGACCGCTTCCCATACCATCAATCCGGCATAGATAGCCAAAACGGCATATGAGACGGGATCCATTATTAATTCCAGGGGAGTGGGCAAACCTGTGATGAAATGTTGTAGTTCTTTCATTTTAAAATAATTTTTTGTTCAACTTTGTTTTCAAATTCTTCTTCCGCAGGACATAAAAACTTCTTAATGTCGTTCTGCTTTCAAAAGGTGTCTTTCGCATATCGATTTAGATTTTAATTTCGTTGGCAAATGTATTGGGGAGTTCATGTGCTTGAAAATAAAAGGGGTAGACCATCAGCGGACAAGCTTGGCATACGAAGTAGACAGCGGCGTAGTTTCTCTTATAATATGGGGTACACGAAGTAGACAGAAGAATCATAAATAATGGAATGTCAATTATCTATAAATTGTAATTTTTGGGAATGAAAGGAGGTGGAAATTTTGGGAAAAGCAGGTTTCTTATTGCTCCAATTCTAAGAAGTAGTCCAAAATCTCCTGATCTGGAGTTAGATTCAACTTTTTTCGGAGTCTATATCGGGCGGTTTTGGCGCTTTCCGGAGATATTCCCAAGATGCTCGCCGTCTCCTTGATATTGAGGTTCAATCGGGTCAAGGAAGAAATCTTTAGATCATTCGGACTCAGATCCGGATGTTTTTGTTTGAGTTTTTTGTAGAAACCGGTATGGACCTCCTCAAAGTATCGTTTGAAATCTTCCCAGTCACGGTCTATGTTCACGTGCTGCTTGATATCACGGTGTAGTTCGGTCAATAGTCTCGACTGTGCAGATGGAGTGGCTTCCTCTGCAATGGCAATCTTTTGCTGAAGTTGTTGCAGCAGTTCGTTCTTTTGTACAAAATTCAAGGTGTAGGAAGTAAGTTCTTTGTTCTTGAACTGTAGCAGCTGCGCCATCTCTTGCTGTTTTAATCGGGCATTTTCAAGCGCGGTCTTGGCCAATTCTTCTTTGGATTCCGTCAGCTCCTGCTTTCTCTGGTCATTCGCGGATTTTTGTCGTTCTTAGCCTTTGGTCCTTATAAACTAAAAATAAGATGATGCCGAGGGCCAAAATTCCTGCTACAAAGCTCCATTTAATTATGGCGTTGGTACGCTCCTTTTCCCTGAGGAGTAAAATTTCCTTTTCCTTGTCCTCCAGTTCACTGGCAAACTCCATGGCTGCAATCTGCCGCGATTTATCCACATCGTAAATTGAGTCGTTTAGCGCGGTATAAGAATCGTAATACCGTAAAGATTCATCCAGTTTCCCTTCCTCCTGTTTGAGGTGTCTCAACTCGCCTAGGGCTTCCAGTTTATATTTTCGGAGGTGTTTTTCATCCGCCTTTTCCAATGCCAGATTCAAATGTGCCTCCGCGGCCTCATAATTTTGCTTCAATCGCAAGAGTTTCCCGTATTGGATCAAATTGCCTATAAGTCCATCATTATCATTTACTTTTTTGCCCAGAACAATTGCCTTCCTAAGATGGTGGTCAGCCTGTTCCAATTCACCTTCGAGAATAGATAAAGTCCCCAGCCAGTGGTGAGCCTCTGCCATACCGTAGGTGAAATCAGCTTCGGAATGCATGTTCAGAGCGTTGGTCAGATATTCTTTCGCATCGTAACGATGGTCCTTTTTCAAGAGCGCAGTACCGATTTTCGTAAAGGTCGTAGCGATACGGGATTGCAAGTCGAGCTTCGTGAATTTCTCAATAGACCGGTCATAGATGGCAATGGCCTTGTCGTAATCGCCAATATCGGCGTAAACCATGCCGGTATTCATCATACAATTGGCTGCTCCCTCCTCATCTCCACTGCTTTCATAAAGATTTTGGGCATTTGTCAAGTTTTCCAGGGCCAGTTTTAGCTTGCCAAGAGTCCAGAAGCCAACACCGAGAACCCTCCGGGCCATCGCAGCCCCTTCAGAATAATCCAATTCCTCGGCAAGCTGCAAGGCTTCGCTACCGTATTTTACGGATTCATTGGAATCTACGATCCAATATCGGTACCCCAAATCGTTGAGGGCGTCGACACGGTTTTTATTTTGGGAAGGATGTTTGCGGAGTACATTTTCAAGGCTGTCCACCGTAGTTTCACCTTCTTGGCCAAAGGACATAGCGGAGCAAAAGCAAAACAGTAATATGTTGATTGCAAGGCGCATAGTCGGTTGAGGTTGTTCACAAAGATAAAATTTGCAATCGATATGAATGCGATTACCCAGAATTTAATTTCCTAGTACAATAATAATCAGGAATATGATTAACCTAGGTTTGGTAAGTCCGAAGCAGCGCTTTGACTAACCGTAAAAATAGACCAATGCTCAAAGAATTATTATTAAAGCGTTATAAAGAACTAGTTGAACTTACTGCTGAAATCTCAGAAATTGTAGGTAGTGATGAAGCATTGAATCGGTAAAAATTTTAGAATACATGGGTCCGAGCATAATGATTAGAAAAGAAATATAAGCGACTTGACAGTATTGCAATTCTATTTGTGAACACTTGTCTTCAATTTGTACCAAGAACTACAGTCCTCAACAGATAAGGGTTTGGACTTCTGGGGTTGAAGACAAAGACCTATGGTTAAAAATAATATCTGTTTAATTGGTATTGGTTGCCCAGTTCAAAAATAAAATACTGGGTTTCGCCACGCTTTATACAGAAATCACATTGACCTCCTATATATTCAAAAAGATTATCAAAGACAGTGAATTGCTATCAAACTGTATTTGGAAATTGAAGAAATAGCAAATCAAAAAGGGCAGACCGAATTAACATCGGAAGTAAGCAAGACCACGAGACCTTTTTTGGAAAAAATGGGTATCAACATCCAAAAATAATCAATCAATGATTAGGCAGTTGTGGAATTGACGACCTACCAAATGAAGAAAAAATTGAATAATCCGGATAGCGCATCCGCTATGAACAAATAGCCATGGGCAGAATAGTACAGTTTAGATGCCGAATACGCTGTAGGTCGAACAACCACCTTCTTAATTCAAGACTACACGTAAGTTTGAATTGCAAAGATTAATCGGATGTCGATTATTTGTGTCTAAGACAAGTGCTTCCTATTTTATGACGTGGCTCCATAGCACATAGACTGTCCGCTTTAATCTTCTTTTTGTCCATTTCAGTATCTCATCCTTCAAAAGTTACACACGAACGATCCATCCAAACTAAATTTGCCTAAAATTTAAAAAGTGGGTCTAAAGGACGACCTAGGTTTTTACCGTTAACATCCTTCTAGAAAAGTAACCTCCGGATCAATATGAAACAACGGGTTAAACCACAACTCAAATCGTAAGTAAAAGACTTATGTCATAATCAACAAGGAAACTGACGAACGCATCGAAGTAATAAACACCATATTCAAATGAAAAGAATCATTATTTATAGCACATTTCTACTATTTACCTTTTTCACGAACCATGCATTCGGTCAGAATGAATCTACCAAACTGGACGGATTTTTCGAGAGGAAGATGGACAAGGCAAATATAGCAGGTCTCCAAGCAGCATTTATACGTAAGGGAGAACTAAAATGGGTGGGCAGCTATGGAAAAAGCGATTTTCTAAAAGACGCTTCCGTCAATGATAGTACGCTTTTTATGATCGCCTCCTGTTCCAAACCGGTTACCGCCGTGGGACTGATGAAATTGTACGATAAAGGGCTCATCGATTTGGATGGCGACATCAATGACTTTTTGCCCTTTAAAATCGTAAATCCGAATTATCCTTCCGAACCCGTTACATTTCGGATGTTATTGGCCCATACCTCTTCCTTTCGCGACGATACGCCGCTATTGGTTTCCTTGTACACCTTCGAGAATGGTGGCGATTCGTCCATCTCCCTTGAGCGCTTTATTCAGGATTATTTTTTGCCCAAGGGTAAATACTATGCTGCGAAAAATAATTTCAGCGACGCCGGACCGGGTACCCAAAGAGACTATTCGAACGCCGCATATGCGCTTATCGGTTATTTGATACAGCGAATTTCCAAGAAAGATTTTGACACTTATATGCAGGAAGAAATTTTTCGTCCCTTGGGAATGTGGAGTTCCTACTGGTTCTTGAAGAATATTCCACACGACAACATTTCCCGGCCCCATGAATTTTGGGAAGACAAAAGCGCGGATTTCACATATAAAGTGTTGAAACATTATGGATTTCCCGATTATCCCGACGGTCAACTTCGGACGAATGTATCCGACTACGCCCAAATCATCGAACTGATGGTCAATAAAGGAAAGGTCGATGGTAATACATTCCTCAGCGAAAAAACCATGGATGATTTTCTAAGCGTTCAATTCCCAGAGGCAAACAAATGGCAAGCCATTGCCTGGAACTATAACGAGTTCGACAATTGGCTCTACTATCTATTGATGCCCCGATTGCCATCACATACCGGGGTAGATCCCGGAGTGGCGACCGTAACTTCCTTTGATCCGAAAACAGGCAATGGTGCCATCATTTTCGCCAACACCCTTACCCATAATTTCAAGGGACATAAGGCCTTGTACGTAGATATGGTAAAACGATTGCTCAAGGAGGCAAAAAAGTACGAGTAGTCTATAAAATTTATGCAAAGAGCGATTTATTCATTAAAACCACTAAAATTGAAAATCTGTCTCAAATGGGAACGTATCATAGATATCAGGTTCAAAGTACAAAAGAAATACAAAAAGTTATTGTGATCACCTTATGTTGGGTAACTGTTCTAACTTTACTTTATCTTCAAGAGTACTATTCCAAAATGGAATTAATCCACTCGGAAAAAATCACAAGTTCATATGAATTTTGGCCTGATTTTATGGTAAATCTATTTTTAGGTATTCTTGGCGGGCTACTCGGTGGGATGATTTTGGTTTCAAAAAAACCTTTTTTAACCTTTCAAAAATCCTATAACCTCGCTGCAATCGGTTTGCGCTTGCTTATTGTTATCTTTTATTTACTAATAACGGCAATTGTTCTTTTCGTAACAAGATTTATCTTCATCACATTAAAAAGCGGTATTGATTCAGCGTTAGAGAATTGTATTCACAATTTTATGCTGAGCACATTTACCCCATCTTTTTTTATTACCATGGCCATTTGGGGCCTTTTGGTAAGCGCCACCAGGTTGATGGTTCAGATTAACGACAAATTAGGCCAAGGAGTACTCTGGAAATTTATTATAGGAAAATACCACCGCCCGAGCGAGGAAGAACGGATATTTATGTTTCTGGACCTAAAAGGGGCTACTTCGATAGCTGAAAAGATGGAAAGCGGTAAATTTTTTGGGATGTTGAGAGCATTCTATAAAGATATTACAGAGCCAATAGTGGAGAGCTCAGGAGAAATTTATCAATATGTAGGTGACGAAATTGTAATTTCTTGGCCAGTTCACCTTGGTATACGCGAGAATAACGCATTATTATGTTTTTTCCGGATTGAAAGGAAGATAGCAAAGCAAAAGTCAAAGTATATTACTAGATATGGTGTTGTTCCTACTCTTAAGGCAGGATTGCATATAGGGAAAGCGACTATGGGAGAGGTTGGCGTCGTAAAAAAGGAAATCATCTACTCTGGGGATGTATTAAATACTACTTCCCGTATCCAAGCATTATGCAATCATTACGAGGTAAGGATTTTGATTTCCACCATTTTGTTACAACTTATGAAGTTGGAATCTAAATTTATAAATATTCCGTTAGGTGAAATTGGACTAAGGGGGAAAGAGCAAAAAATTGCTTTGAGTACTGTTCAAGTAATCTAAGAATAATCAAAATAAGGATTGAACGTAAGAACGAAGGAGCGCCAATGGAATTAAAGCCAGGATAGTTTTACAGGAGGACAAAAGTAACTTCGAAACAACCTTCCTTAAAACATTGACTTCTTATACTTTCAATGCCTCGTCAATCGCGCTCGCAAAAAGTTCCGGTAAGGAAATTCCGGCGGCATTGGCCTGTTGCGAAAGAAAGCTTTCGGTGGTGAGACCGGAAGTCGTATTCAATTCGAGCATAAAGGGCTCGTAGCCGACAAAGATGAACTCGCTACGTGAATAGCCTTTCATTTTTAGGATTTCGTAGTCACGTTGGGCTAGTTCTGAGAGTTTTTCTTGCCGTTTTTTGGAAATACGGGTGGGCGTGATTTCTTGGCCTTTCGATCCCCGGTATTAAACATTGATAAGGGTCTTCAAAGATTTGGACGTTGTAGAGCAATTGGAAGCAAGCATTCCAAGAATACTAGAGTTTACGCTAAAAAGTGTTCGCAATTCTCCATTAATTTCTTACGGATAACATTTCCTCCTGCAGAACCTTTTTAACTCCACCGAACAAGATAGCGCACAAGTCACCGAACAAGTCGATTAAGCAAAAATTCGGAAGGAATTTGCAATCCTCAACACAGTGTCAACAATAATGTAGAAAGTACAATGCTGTATCTTAAGACCGATTTGCAATCCATCGCACGATTGCTTCGATATAATTTCTGATAAGTTTCAGGAAAGCTTCGGGAAAGGGTTTGGGAAATAACGGATTGGCTTCGTAAAAAAGTTCAGGAAAACCTAATGAAGAAACTAACTAACGGCTTTGTAATCCTGATTTTGGGCATAGATGCCATTATGACTACCGAAGAAATTTTAAATAGCATCGGTATTTCGCAACGCTCAGTATCTGTGTACATCGACAAACTAAAGGGCACCAATCTAATAGACCGTGTGGACCTCAGAAAAAAAGGCAGTTACAAATCATTAACCAAGCATTATAACTTTACCAAAGCTGAATTGTCATTGCTAAAGCTGAAAATAGGCAATTATCAGATTCTTTGTTATGCATTAGGAAAAACCCGATTTGTTGTACCCCATAAAAAAATCCCTTGAACTTAATAAGTTCAGGGGATTCGACCGTTGGCCTACTAGGACTCGAACCTAGAACGACTGGACCAAAACCAGCTGTGTTGCCAATTACACCATAGGCCACTATGCTAATCGTTGCTAAAACTTGTTTAGCCTAAGAGCGTGCAAATTTAAAACAAAGTTTGGTTTGTACAAATATTTTAGGTTACAATAATCCTATTAAAAATATAGAGTTATGCATCTGCCACGCTGCTCTATGCAATCAATATTTTGAAATCACGGATATAATCCAACGCCCAAAAAACAAATGCAAAAATTGTTGGAGTGCTAGTCCTATATGAATTTAGTGCTAGTACCATCTGAGCGCATTAGTGGTTTTGGGCATTTGAAACACATCGGTACAAGGGAAGCGACCCCCTTGTTAAACCTTTATCAAAATTCCGACGGCATATCTATTAAAATTAGTAATTTCGCCGCATTGTGCGAAGTCATGGCTGTTACCAGTCGCGCATTGGCACTAAGAGCAAATAGGGTTGCCCCACCAATCGGGCAAACACAACAAGGATACATGTTTTCAAAGAACTTCGAAAAATGGGACACCCTCACCGGATGGGGTGTTTTTTTTATAGCACTTATCATTTATGCCATCACCGTCGAGCCGACCAATAGCTTTTGGGATGCCGGTGAATACATTGCTACCTCGGCAAAACTGCAGGTAGGCCATCCTCCGGGGGCGCCATTATTGCAGATGCTGGGCGCTTTTTTCGCCATGTTCGCCATTGACAGTACCGAAGTGGCCCGAATGGTCAATTATGTTTCGGGTGTATCCAGTGCCTTCACCATTTTATTTATGTTCTGGACGATTACCAACCTCGCCCAAAAACTCGTTTACAAGAAAGATGAGGTAATGACTAACAGCAAGGCCATTGCGGTATTAGGCAGCGGTCTCGTGGGCTCATTGGCCTTTACCTTCTCTGATAGTTTTTGGTTCAATGCCGTTGAGACCGAGGTCTATGCCAGTGCCAGTATGATCATGGCATTGCTACTTTGGCTTGGACTTAAATGGACCGACGACCTTGACAACCCGCGCGGAAATCGATGGCTAGTACTGATTTCATATGTAGTGGGCCTAACTTTCGGTATTCAGTTTATGGGCTTTTTGGCCATCCCCTCTATCGGACTTTTGTACTATTTCCAGACCTATAAAAAAACTACCGTCAAAAATTTTTTGATAGCCAATGTCGTGGTCATTGCCGTACTGATGCTGGTCTATAAATTTTCGCTGACCTACGTGCTCGAGCTTTTCGGGTGGAGCGAGGTTTTCTTTATCAACAGTATTGGGCTCCCCTTTAATTCGGGCACTATAATTATGGTGCTAGTTTTTGCGGCTGCCTTTTATTTCGGTCTCGATTATACCCGAAAGAACAATTACAAAACGGCCAATACGATAGTGCTTTGTATGATGTTCGTCTTTCTCGGCTTTTCGTCTTGGCTTATGTTGCCCATTCGTGCGAACGCCCAAGTGGTCATCAACGAGAATAACCCCGAAGATGCGCGTGCCCTTTTGGCGTATTACAATCGGGAGCAATATCCAGGTGTCGACAGTCCCGTTTATGGTGCCTACTACTCCAGCACTTTTGGTAGTGGTGGAGAGGATGAAGACGAGGCTCCCAAGTATGAAAAAGATGAAAAGACCGGTAAATACATCATCGTAAATTATTATAAGAACGCTGTACCTGGCGATGACCCGAAGCACCTCGGTATTTTACCCCGAATGTGGAGTACGCAGCACGCCGAGAACTATATGCGCTATTTCGGTCCTCTCGATTTCAAGATGAAACAGACCAATGAAGAACTGCGTGCTGCCGTTAAACAGGTAAAAGAAGGCTACGCCAAGGGAGAAATAGACGCCGAGCAGTACATTGGCTTTTTAAGGCGCTTTAGTGAATACATCGAAGTAGAGCCGCCATCGATATGGCAGAACATAGTTTACATGACCCAATTTCAGTTCGGCTACATGTACTGGCGCTATTTTATGTGGAATTTCTCCGGAAAGAACAACGACGTTCAAGGTAGATACAATGGTAACGGGGAATGGATCAGTGGATTGAACTTTATAGATAGTATGCGGCTCGGGAGTCAAGACAATCTGCCGGATGCAGTCGAAAACGATAAAGCGCGGAATACCTATTTTTTCCTTCCCCTGATTTTGGGCATAATAGGTATCCTTTTTCAGGTATCGAAAAATCCCAAACAATTCTGGGTGCTGCTGGTTTTTTTCTTGTTTACGGGGATTGCCATCCAATTCTATACGAACCCCTATATCTTTCAGCCCCGTGAGCGCGACTATTCCCTCGTGGGCTCTTTCTATGTCTTTGCCCTTTGGATCGGTCTCGGCGTATATGGCCTCTTCGACGAGTTCAGAAAACTGTTATCACCTAAAATACTGGCGCCGGTCGTTACGGGGGTCTGTTTTTTGGCAGTGCCTACCGTAATGGCCGTGCAGAATTGGGACGACCACGACCGATCGAACCGATATACCGCCAACGCATCGGCAAAGGCCTATCTCGACTCGACCCAAGAAGATGCCGGGGCCATACTTTTTACCATCGGTGATAATGATACTTTTCCGTTGTGGTATGCCCAAGAGATCGAGGGCTACCGCACCGATGTACGCATCGTCTGTACCAGCCTTTTCGAAACGGACTGGTATATCGACCAAATGAAGCGCAAGGCCTACACTAGTGAAGCGATACCTTCCCAAATAGAGCATGAAAAGTACCGTTTCGGATCACGCGATGTGCTGTACCATTATAATGTAGACGACTTATTTAACAAAAAGCTTTCCGAGAATCGTTGGTCGGTCCAGGATTTTATCAAGTGGGTCGATAGTGACGAACCACAGACCAAACTAAAGTTTATCCTTGAAAAACGGGGAGCTGATATAGAGGCCTATTCCGAGAGCAGCCAGAATATGGTATATTACCCCACCACCCACCTTCGAATTCCCGTGAACAAGAAAAATGTGTTGGAAAGCGGATTGGTCAAGGAGAAGGATTCGGCGGAAATCGTGGATTATATCGATATTGATATCCCCAGTACCGCCATCACTAAAAAGAGCATGATGATGTTGGATATGTTGGCCAACAATGACTGGGAACGCCCCTTGTATTTTTCAGGAGGAAGTTTTGACGATGCGGAATTTATTTGGATGAAAGACTATCTTCAGCTCGATGGGATGGCCTACAAATTGGTGCCTATCAAAACCCCGCGCACAAAATCATCCTTTGAGATGGGAAGGATCGATACCGACCTCATGTACGATATCGTCACCAATTGGTACTGGGGAAATTCGGGAAGTGCTGACGTCTACCACGATGTGCAGACCAGAATACAAGGCCTATCCTATAGAAGCAACCTTGCGCGCCTAACGGAACAACTGATTAAGGAAGACAAAATTGAAAGGGCCAAAGAGATTATCGATATGACCATGGAGAACCTTCCCGTAGAATATTATGAATATTATGCCTTCGTCGAGCCTTTTGTCGATGGCTATTACAAGGTAGGCGAAACCAATAAGGCCCGTGCGGTTTTCGAAAAATTGAAGAAAATATATCAAGACCGCTTGGAATATTACGAAAGCATTCCTTTGGATGAACAATACGATAATATCGACGATATTATCGCTGATATGGAAGGCTATCGTAGAAATATCGATATTCTAATTACGAATAACGACCGTGAAAAGGCCGAAAAGGAAACTTTGATATTCAATGAATATATCGATAAGTTCGAGCACTTCTATAAGAACAATATACCCGAATCAACCCCACCGTCACCAGGTCAAGATCCAGATTTGATGGATACGATGCCGGTTTCCGATACTATGAATAGAGATGCTACCACAACCGAAGAAGAATTACTTGAAAGAGTTGTGGTACCGGATGAAAATTGAAGGATATTCTAGACCCTCAAAGAAACCGCTGAATGCACCATTTAGGGTCTTGGTCATTTCTCATATATCTACCTTCATGACCCTCAAATTAATTGTTAATAATAGAGTTGGCAAGTAACTCCGTTACTTTATTGGGCATACAAATAATACCCAAATCACTCTACATGGTTAAAGGGTTATTTTCGACACCATTGTACTAAAATCACCCTTTGTAGCGTTTTTCTATCCTGATGTCTAGTTAAATTGGACGACTCACCCATAATTAACTTCTTTGAAAAATTCAATCCCCCAAACTCATGATGATTGAACCAAAACTATCCATAGTAACGCTATTGACCATTGCAACTTTAATGCTAAGTTGTGATAAAGAAAAACCGCAAGTTCAACTCCCTGATGAAGTCGAAATAGACAATTTGCCACCGCAGATTGTTGCGACCAGCATTGAGAAACTGATTGAAACCCAAACTGAAGTTGCCTTCCGAATAAGCGATGATTCGCAACTCGCTTCTTTAGAAATTTGGATTAATGGAGAACCTTTCGATTACATTGTCGATAATACGGTAAACCTTAAAATCGACCCTTATGACTATTCCGGTGAGGAATTAGAAATCAAGATCAAGGCTGTTGACGAGTACGGTAATAGTCAGGAAATTATCAAAATTCTTCAGTTAAAAAAACTTCTGCTCAGAATACCTCATTCCAATATTCTTGACCCATACTATCTAGACCATTACGTTCTTATCAATTCTTCTGACGGCACCCTTTTGCAGGTTGTTAAGGTCAAACCTTATGAAGATATGTCCATTTATGCTTCTCAGGACTTCAATGATTTAAAATTCACAGCCTCGTTATTTTCCTACACCAACAGTAGCAATCCGAACAACTATTGTCGCATGTATTCCTTTGAGAACGTCGAGAGGGGGTCTATTTTGCCTTCCCTCGAGCACATCCGTGCGCAGGACAATTATGAAGAATATCCAGAAATCGATTTGAGCCAAGTTTTATCCATTGACCCTCCAAACCCTGAAAATCCCGCTTGGCTTAGTGGATACGGTTACTGGAACGAGACCCTTACCGACAGCACCACCACGCTCCGTTACTCAAGTTCCACTGATCCAAAGATGCTAGTTCGAAGTTTTAGTAGCAAGACCACCAACTCCATCGATTCGTTCAAATACTTTTGGTTACGCGATTTGACTCGAACGAGTTATGGTTCTGAGGATTTTCTTACCCCAGAATCGTTTTATGAGGTTGAAATACCTGACGAGATGAAAGACCCTGAATTTGGAAGTTTCATGTGCCTTATCGATGGCTATGAATCAGCGCAGGACTATTCCGAAGGTAGAGGCCATAATATCTTGAATCTAAGTACCGCAAATATTAATATTTTCAAGGATGGTATAACTGTTCCGGAAATCAGCGAGTTTGAAGCGTACGACAAACTAATCTCGGGAAGCATCGGTAACGGGTATACTTTGGCAACTAAGCAAAAAGGATTGGCATTCAAACCTTTGCCAAAAATGGCTCTTACCCATAACGAAGATAGCATCGTTGCATCCGGGGATTTTGACGAGGTTTTGTTTGAGTATGGTTCCTATAATATCGAGAATGCTATTTTTGACAGCTTTAACTGGAAATATTATACGTCACCTAGCGAAAGCATTACAATTCCCTTCGGACGATTTGAAATTCCTTCGGAGATTGAAGAAATACTATTGAATCGAAATCTCAAACCCAAAAGTGAGAACAACGATGGTTCTGGTTGCGATGTAAGTCTGATTAAAATAGAGAATTACAGTAATTATTCCAATCGGCTTTTTGAACACAATTACCACTTTAGATTTCCTGAATGGTCAATCCTAACATTGAATCTAAGGCAGTGAAGGTGCCGAGATCACTATTCCAAAAAAAAAGTGCTTTTGAGGAAGGACCTATTCAACTTTGCATTCCCGGAATCGTAGGGCCGATTTTAGGTAATCCCAAAATTTGAGGTGAGTTGTAAGGTTTTGACTTTATACGTACTCCTTCAAAATCCCAATAAGCGTATTGGCATCCTGTTCGCCGCTTTGACGCCAGACCATTTCACCCTTTTTGTAGATCATCAGGGTAGGAAGCCCCTTGACACGCAGTGCGCTGGAGAGTTCTTTATTTTTATCGACATCGATTTTGATGACCTTGCCCTTATCGCCCAAAGCTGCGGCAACGTCGCGAAGCACGGTGTGCATAGCAGTGGATTGCTCATTCCAATCCGCATAAAAATCCAATAGAACGGGGACTTTCAAATCTATAAGTTCACCAAACTTTGACATAAAAACTACTTTGTATTATCTGCCAAAAGTAACAAAAATTGTGAAATCAGTATCCGAAGCCCGATAATTATGGGTTTTTGTACATGTTAAAGTCATGTTAAGGCTTTCTTTTTAAGTGTAATGACACTAATTTCAGGCCAAATTCCAACCCGGCCGGGGTATCCCAAAAAGCCCAAACCGCGGTTAACATTGATAAATTGTCCTTTTTCCTTATAGATGCCTGCCCAATATTTGTAGCGCCATCTTGAAGGGCTCCATTTGATCCATCCCGGTATTTCGATACCGAACTGCATGCCATGGGTATGGCCGCTGAGTGTCAGGTGGTAATGCAAATCATCGTCAAGCACCACATCTTCCCAATGGGAGGGGTCGTGGCTCATCAAAATCTTAAAATCGTCTTTATTGATACTGGCGGTCGCTTTGCTCAGGTCGCCCGCCTTTTTGAAGCCACCGCGCCCCCAGTTTTCTACCCCGACCAAAGCTATTTTATCGGTGCCTTTTGTAAGGTATCGGTTTTCGTTCAACATCAGGTCAAAACCAATGTCGCGCTGAATTTTTTTTAAATCTTCTAAATTTTGACGTTTTAGTGCCTCTGTCGCCCAATCCACATAATCGCCGTAATCATGGTTTCCCAGAACGGAAAATTTTCCGTCTTTGGCTTCTAGAGTCGAGAAAAGACCCATCCACGGTTCCATTTCCGTGGCAAGGTTGTTTACCAGGTCGCCTGTAAACAAGATGACATCGCTCTTTTGTTTGTTGATCAGGTCGACGGCATATTCGATTTTTTTCCGATTATCTAGACTACCGCTGTGTACATCTGAAATTTGGGTAATCCGGTAACCGTCAAATGCTTCTGGTAGGTCATCGAATTCAAGGGCATATTTGAACACTTTGAAGTTATATTTGCCCTTATACATCCCATAAAGCAGTGCACCGAAGGGTAGTGCGGCAATGCCAAGGCCCAATAAGCTCATAAATCTGCGGCGTTCAGGCAGGGAGAATTCTTTGGCGCTGCCCGTAAACTTTTGGTAAAGACCCGAGACTACTCGAAAAATATCCTCCGAAAACAAAAACAAAATGGTTATTACCTGAAACGTAAAGACCGTAATCATAAAGCCGAAAGCATAACTTTTTGGCCGGCTTAACACCCTTCCTTCCGCTGCCCCCCACGTAAACTGGTAGATAAAATTACCCAGCACCAGTATTGAGATGACAATAAAAAAATAATGCACCCAAGGATGTCGGACGGCCGTCTTCAAGGCCTGAAGTGTATACAGCCCGAGAGCGATATATATTATTGCAAAAATGATCCATCGTAACATGGGTGCAAAGGTATTTTTAAAAACGGGTACAATTACGCCATTTAGATTTTATTTAGATCTCTTTCAAAAAAATTCAAACTGCAAAATAAAAGGTTCTCAAAACTTTGCTTTGGAGGAAGTAGCGTTTTTGAACGGGATTTTGACCGTATTGACGATTTTTTGGATAGTTTCCAGATTTGAAACCGCAATCTCGTCATCTTTGAGAAATGAAGGGGAATTCATTGAGATTTTAGGGTTTACCGGTAGGGTTTTGATGAATTGGCTAGCGGAGAGATGAGCGGCGTGGAATCCTTTTTCCCTAAAGATATTGATATTGTCCGGTGTTATGCCTCCGCCCGGCATAACAGTGATAACAGACGCCTTTTGATGCAGTTCGCTTAGCAAGGCAATACCTTTCTCGGCTGATTTTTGTTGTCCCGAGGTCAAGATGCAGTCCACACCTAAGCTCTCAAGTTTAGCGATCGCCTCCAGCGGATTTTCAATCCAATCGAAAGCGCGGTGAAAGGTGAATTTCAAGGCTCCGGCTGCCTCGATCAAAATTCGGGTACGTGCGATATCCAAAGTAAAATCCTTTTTCAAAATACCGGAAACGATACCCTCGAAGCCCATGTTAACACAGGTTTCGATGTCGGTTTTCATGATTTGGAACTCCCCATCCGAATAGGTGAAATCGCCGCTGCGCGGTCGTATCAGTACGTTCACGGGAATGGAAATTTTTTCACGAACCGCCTTAAGAAGACCGTAAGATGGCGTTATTCCCCCTACCGCAAGCTCCGAACAAAGCTCGATACGTTGGGCGCCCGCTTTTTCGGCATTTAAGGCAGATTGCAGTGAATTGGCACAAACTTCTATCAACATATCCTTATATTTATCCGTCTTAAGAAACTGTGTTGAAACATGTCGATTATTTTTTTATGTCCCTTTTTGTACCCTTCTTAGTTAAAATTTTACACCATAGTTACGGGTATCCTAAAAATCTTTGCCTTAAAGGGCATCAAAAGTGACCTACTAAAATTCTAATAACGTATTGCGAAACAGCCCCTAAAAGTAAACAGGAATTATGGAACGAAGAAAATTTATAAAAAATTCCACTGCGGTCACGGCAGGTCTGATTTCTGGGCCGTTACTGGCATGCTCACTCGAGAACCAAAAAAATGGATCTTTGCAGGATGAGTCATCCAAAGATATTCGTCCGATAGTCATATGTACTTGGAATTTTCACAACGCTTCAGCGAGGGCATGGGAGGTTTTAAGGGATGGAGGAAATTCTTTGGATGCCGTTGAGGAAGGCGTCAAAGTCGAAGAGGCCGATGTCGATAATCAGACCGTAGGCGTAGGGGGCAGGCCTGACCGTGACGGAAACGTGACCTTGGATGCCTGTATTATGGACAGGGACGGCAACTGCGGTGCAGTATTAGCGATGCAGAACATTGCGCATCCAATTTCGGTGGCCCGAAAAGTGATGGAAGAAACCCCGCACGTAATGCTAGCCGGCAAAGGTGCCGAACAGTTCGCCTACGAAATGGGCTTCGAAAAGACCGACCTGCTCACGGAAAAATCAAAACAGGAATGGCTGGAGTGGAAAAAAACTTCTAAGTATGAACCCACTATCAATATCGAAAACCACGACACTATCGGCATGTTGGCCATCGATAAAAACGGCGATATCTCGGGTGCCTGTACTACCAGCGGAATGGGCTATAAAATGGCCGGCCGTGTGGGCGATTCCCCCATTATCGGTGCCGGACTTTTTGTGGATAACGAAATCGGTGGCGCCACAGCCACGGGAGTAGGAGAGGAAGTAGTTCGCACCGTGGGCAGTTTTTTGATCGTAGAATTGATGCGGCAAGGCAAATCGCCCCAGGCCGCCTGCGAAGAGGGCGTTAAGCGCATTATCGCTAAGAACAAAGATAAACAGGATTTTCAGATTGGCTTTATCGCGGTCAATAAGAAAGGGGAGACCGGAGGGTATTGCATCCATCCTGGGTTTTCCTATCGAACCTATTCGGAGGATGGGCATATCAATAATCCCTCTGATTCCTATCTTGATTCTTAACTTTTCGAGCGAAATACCGCGGTAAACAAATGGATCATCAAATCTCAAGGCTAATATTAAATACCTCATTTCAATGCCTCAAAATTCTAACTTTGTACTTCTAATTTCATATTTCTAATTTCAACATATGTCACAACAAAAACGCCTTTTCCTTCTCGACGCCTACGCCTTGATTTTCCGTGGATATTACGCCCTGATCAAAAATCCGAGAATCAATTCAAAAGGCATGGATACCTCCGCGATTATGGGCTTTATGAATTCTCTTTTTGATGTCATCAAGCGCGAAAAGCCCGACCATTTGGCCGTCTGTTTCGATAAAGATGGCAGTGCCGAACGTGTCGAAATGTTCGCCGAATATAAGGCCAACCGCGATGAGACACCCGATGCCATCAGAACGGCCATTCCCTGGATTCAGAATATTCTGAAGGCCATGCACATACCTTGTATCGAATTATCGGGACTGGAAGCCGATGACGTTATCGGTACCCTAGCCAAACAGGCCGAAAAAGAAGATTATAAGGTCTTTATGGTCACGCCCGATAAGGACTTTGCGCAATTGGTCTCAGAAAATATTTTCATGTACCGCCCCGCACGAATGGGGAACGGTATTGAAATATGGGGTATTCCCGAAGTAAAGAAGCGTTTTGGGGTCGAACGGCCCGAACAAGTTATTGATTATTTGGGCATGATGGGCGATGCCAGTGATAACATTCCCGGCCTTCCAGGTGTTGGCGACAAAACCGCCAAAAAGTTCATCAAGCAGTTTGGTTCTATGGAGGGCTTGTTGGAGAATACCGATAAATTGAAGGGCAAGATGAAGGAGAAGGTCGAGGACAACGCGGAGTTGGGAAGATTATCAAAAAAACTGGCTACCATAATAATCGATTGCGACGTGACTTTTGATGCGGAAGATTATGAACTTTCGAAGCCCGACAGCGATAAGGTTCAGGAACTATTCGAAGAATTGGAGTTCCGCAGGCTCAAAGATCAGTTCATCAAAATATTTTCTGGGGGAGACGATACGGTCCAAGCACAGGTCAGTAGTACCCCGACCGCGAAGGCACAGGCGCGGGAAGCTGGGGGCGGGCAGTTTTCGTTGTTCGGTGCGGATGCTGGGAATTCCGGTGAAACCATAGCCGACTTTAACAGTCGAAAAACCCTCAAGGAGGTAGCCCACTCTTATCAAAGTGTCGCCCAAGGTATGGCCATGGAACTATTCCTGAAAAATCTGATGAAGCAGACCTCGGTTTGTTTTGATACAGAGACGACTGGCTTGGACCCGTTGTCCGCCGAGTTGGTAGGCATCGCCTTTTCTTGGGAAGCTACGAAAGGCTTCTATATTCCTTTTCCCGAAAATAAAGAGGAGGCCCAAGCGCTTATCGAACAACTGCGCCCCTTTTTTGAATCGGAAACCATCGAAAAGGTCGGCCAAAACCTCAAATACGACATCAAAGTATTGGACAAATACAAGATTAAGGTAAAGGGACGGTTTTTCGATACAATGATTGCGCACTATCTAATTAATCCCGATATGCGGCACAATATGGATGTCTTGGCGGAAACCTATCTTAATTACACCCCGGTTTCCATTACCGAACTCATCGGAAAAAAGGGAAAGAATCAGCTCAATATGCGGGATGTTCCCCTGGAAAAACAGACCGAGTACGCCGTCGAGGATGCCGATATCACCTTTCAGCTGGCAAAACATTTCAGTCCCGAGCTGGTGGAAGCCAAGACCGATAAACTTTTCAATGAGATTGAGATTCCATTGTTGCATGTGTTGGCCGATATGGAACTCGAGGGTATTACTCTGGATAAAGAGTTTCTCAACTCCCTCTCCGAAGCTTTGGACAACGATATCAAAAATCTGGAAACAAGCATTTATGGGGAAGCCGGGGAAGAATTCAATATCGGTTCGCCCAAACAATTGGGCGAAATCCTTTTCGATAAAATGAAATTAGTCGCCAAACCCAAGAAAACCCGTACGGGACAATACTCCACCGCCGAGGATACACTTTCCTATCTCGCCAAAGATCACGAAATTATCCAACAGGTCTTGGATTACCGCGGGTTAAGCAAGCTGAAAAGCACTTACATCGACGCACTTCCTGAACAAATCGAGCCTTCGACCGGTCGTGTACATACCGATTATATGCAGACCGTTGCGGCTACCGGAAGATTGAGCAGCAACAATCCCAATCTTCAGAATATTCCGATTCGAACTGAACGCGGCCGCCAAGTGCGAAAGGCTTTTATCCCAAGGGATGAGAACTATATTCTTCTAGCCGCGGATTATTCCCAAATCGAGCTCCGTATCATAGCCGCCTTGAGCCAGGAGACCACCATGATCGAAGCTTTCAAAAACGGCGAGGATATTCACGCATCCACGGCATCCAAGGTATTCAACGTTCCCATTGATGAGGTCACCCGCGAACAACGCAGCAATGCCAAAACAGTAAATTTTGGAATCATTTACGGCGTATCCGCATTCGGATTGAGCAACCAGACCAATCTCTCTCGCTCAGAATCAAAAGAACTGATCGATACCTATTACAAGACGTATCCCAAACTACGAAATTACATGAGCGAGCAAGTCGATTTCGCCCGCGAAAACGGTTACGTACAGACAGTTTTGGGAAGACGCCGGTACTTAAAAGACATTAACGGCAGTAACCAAGTAGTGCGGGGAGCCGCGGAGCGTAACGCCGTTAACGCACCGATTCAGGGCAGCGCGGCCGATATTATCAAGATTGCGATGATCAACATCCATAAGAAACTATCTGAAGGAAACTACAAAAGCAAGATGCTTTTGCAAGTACATGATGAATTGGTGTTCGATATCCATAGATCGGAATTGGAAGAACTTAAACCGCTGATTAAATCCGAAATGGAAAACGCCTATAAACTTACCGTACCTTTAGATGTTGAGTTAGGGATTGGTGATAACTGGTTGGAAGCGCATTAGACCGCGCCATAAAACATTTTAAAGGATATAGAATCACAAATGAAAACACAGCAAAAAGTATATCTTTTTGACCGTAGCTACGATATCATCGAATCGAAGTTGAGCTTGAACAGAGATCCTGTTACCAAGGTCCAGACCAATTGGGCCAGATGCTGTGTACCGGCCGATGACATCTCAGATATTAGCCCTTGGGTGATGCAGGGCGGGCAACGAACCGGTTTAACCTTCCGAACGGTATGGTTCAATGATGATGGTAGTTTCAAAAATTCGGTCGGCTATGACTTTCACGACGCAATTTGCACCGACTATTGGGAAGAATACGACCAAAAACTGAACCAGCCCCGCCTTTGGTTCTGTTTCAAAGCGGTCGCAATAACCCCTTTCAATTCGGCCGAGGAGGAAGCTGTGAAAAGACTGTTAGAGTAGCTGTACCTCATATGCCTTAGCGCTAGAAATTGTCTTGCATTAAAATTCCCATTGCCACTTTTCCAACTACCTTCGAATGTCAAATCCGAAAAATGTAGTCGCTTACATGCTGGTAACCCTTGGTTTCCTATATTTAGGTGGTTCAGACTTTGATGCATCATTCTGGACTGCATCATTCTGGGGGAAAATCCCTTGCCTTTGGGTAAAGACTGTAGTTTGATCTGCCGATCGCTTTGCGCAATACGCGGCACCCAAAAGAAGCGTAAAGCGATCGGCGTATGTCGTTGGACGGAAGGTTGGACTTTAGCCGACCTTGAGTCGAATTCAAACCCCCCGCCCGAACGACCTGTCCGGCAGAGAACGGCCTTTAGCTCCCGAAGGTTTGGGGATAGTCTATTTGATACCTCCGCCAGTACGGTACAACTCATCATTGTATATTGCCCTTAATTCCCTTTTCACCTACAAAAATCAAGGTTTCACAACAATTCTTTCCCCAAAATCGCAGAGCGGGATACTTTTGTCTTAAAATGTACCCCGGTGGGAACGATACCATGAAAAAGTATTTTGCAATTTTGTTAATATTCTCTGTCATTCTAATCGGTAATGCACAGTCCGGTAATTCGGAAAACGGATCCGCAGTTACAACCCAACGGCCCGGTGCAGAGGTCAAGGTCAAGATATTCCCGAACCCGGCTGTGAACGTAGTGAACATTCTCGGTTTGAAAGATACCTCAAAAGCCGATATAGCTATTATAGATATTTACGGGAACATCATTTTGGCCTATAAATGGGCCATTCGGCGCAATGCATTGAATATTCCTATTTCCACACTTGAGCCAGGGGCATATATTATTCGAATACATTCCGATGAGCAACAGCTGCAGATGAAATTCTATAAGCAGTAAGACAGCCCTAAAACAAATCATCCGACAACCAGGAACAGTTTAGTAAGTACCACTTTAAATTTCAATAGGCCGCATCGCAATTCGATGCGGCCTTTTTCATAGCCCACTTTTGTAGGGATAGGGTTAGTTCATGCCTTTGGGTTACGAACCGAAAGGCATGCTATCGTTGGTAGCGGACGCGCCTGACCCGGATGGATAATTGGGACTGCAATACTATTACAATTCTGCATTCTTCGACACGGTAATCACAGGCTACGGCCTTCGGGGAAGTGCCGATAATTATTGGGACGGCGGTAAAAAATTTGATGCCCCCGAAGTTCCTAATGCCATGTTGAAACTAGGGTACGTCGGACGTCATTTTTATGTAAATGCCTGATTCAATTCCCAAACATCGGTATCGGACATCGTCGTCATAGGTCCTTACTTTGCAGGTAATTGTCCGGAAACGATTGTCAACTCAAGCAGGATGGGTGCCAATATCAATATACCCTTTACGTCTTTGATCGGAGCGATTGTCAGAAAGGGTACGGTAGTGGATGGTAGAAATATCGGATCGACCACGTATCGTATAGGTGGAATTACGCTAAATCTTTAAAGAAAATATTCGGAAACAAGGGTTTGTATTTTAAGTTTATTAGTGTACATTTGCAGCCCGTTTTCGGGAGAGCAAGACTAATTTTAAAGTTACCATAGTGAATACATTAAGTTATAAGACCGTTTCGGCCAACAAGAAGACTGTTGATAAGCAATGGGTGTTAGTAGATGCAGAAGGGGAGACCTTGGGTCGTATGGCGTCTAAAGTAGCCAAAATGCTCAGGGGAAAGCACAAGCCGAATTTTACGCCCCATGTCGATTGTGGTGACAATGTTATCGTCATCAATTCCGAAAAGGTACACATGTCCGGAAACAAATGGAACGATAAGGTATATCAGCGATATACTGGATATCCGGGTGGGCAACGCGAGAAATCGGCGTTGGATATGTTGGCAAAACATCCCGAACGAATCGTTGAAAAAGCGATTAAAGGCATGCTTCCCAAAAATAAATTGGGTGCGGAACTTTTCAGAAACCTCAAGGTAGTTATCGGTTCGGAACACAACCATGAAGCTCAAAAACCAACGCTTATCAACTTAAAAGAATTTAAATAATGGAGACCATTCATAAAATCGGAAGAAGAAAAACGGCGGTCGCCCGAGTATATGTTTCAAAAGGAAAAGGAAACATTACGGTAAATCAGAGGGACCTGAACGATTATTTTTCGACGGCGGTATTACAATATAAGGTCAAACAGCCTTTTTCGTTGACCGGTAGCGATGACACCTACGATGTAAAGGTAAACGTATATGGCGGTGGAATCACCGGACAGGCCGAGGCTATCCGTTTGGCACTCTCCAGGGTCATGTGCGAGGTAGATGCTGAGAACAGGACCGTGTTGAAGCCCGAGGGTCTTTTGACCCGTGATCCTAGAATGGTGGAACGTAAGAAATTCGGTCAGAAAAAGGCCCGTAAGAAATTCCAGTTCTCTAAACGTTAATCACGAACTTACAATCATCCATCTTCCAGATATTTTCTGGGGATGGATTTCTCATTCATATATTTTTTAACCTAGTTCATTGAAAGTCTTGATCCCAATAATTTTTTGGGTTATAGATAAATTAAAGACCGTCTTTTTTGTTAGGATGGTTTTTCGGTAGGTTTTTGCCTAAAGGCATCAAATCACCGTTAGTTTAGCATCCAAATGCTAGAGGCTTCACTTTTAGGTGATACCACTCAAGCATTGCCTATTCAAAGGAACGTAAACTTAAGTAAACATGGCGAAAGTCGAAGTAAAACAATTATTGGAAGCAGGTGTTCATTTTGGCCACCTTACGCGAAAGTGGAATCCGAACATGGCGCCCTACATCTACATGGAGCGTAACGGAATTCACGTTATCAATCTCTACAAAACCGTAGCAAAATTGGACGAGGCCAACGAGGCCTTGAAAAAAATCGCCGCATCCGGACGAAAAATTCTTTTCGTCGCCACTAAAAAACAAGCGAAAGATATCGTTGCCGAGTTAGTTGCCAACGTAAACATGCCTTACATCACCGAAAGGTGGCCTGGTGGTATGTTGACTAATTTCGTGACCATTCGAAAGGCGGTCAAGAAAATGGCACATATAGACCGGATGAAAAAAGACGGTACATTCAACACGCTGTCCAAAAAAGAGCGGTTGCAGGTAGACCGTCTTCGTGCCAAATTGGAGAAGAACTTAGGTTCTATTTCTGAAATGAGCCGATTGCCTGGCGCACTCTTTGTAGTCGATACCATGCGCGAGCATATCGCCGTGAAGGAGGCCCAGAAATTGAATATTCCCATTTTTGCAATGGTCGATACCAATTGTGATCCCAGGGATGTAGATTATCTAATTCCATCCAATGACGATGCTTCCAAGTCCATAAGTATCATCATGACAGAGGTTTGCGATGCGGTGGCAGAGGGTCTTGCGGAAAGAAAATCTGAAAAACATTCGGATAATGAAGGTAGCGATGATGAAAACGGAGCACCTAAGAAAAAGAAGAAGAAAGATCGTATTGTAGAGAAGGCTACCGATGTTACTCCTAAGAAAAAGAAATCAAAGCCAGAAGGTCAGGATAGCACAACGGAAATCGACGAAGCTCCCGTAGTTGCCGAAGGCATGGAAAAACCAAAGCCGACGCCTGAAACAGCGGAGACCAATGCGCCTCCCGTTGTGGCTAAAACGCCCAAGCCCGAAGTAGATGTAGAAGCGACCAAAGAGGCCGTAGCGGAAGAAAAGGAAACTCCTAAAAAGGAAGCTGAAGAGACCAAGTCAAAAGCAGACGACCTTACCAAAATTGAGGGGGTAGGTCCAAAGGCCGCAGAAGCAATGGTCGCAGCCGGAATTGATACGTATACGAACGTGGCAAAGGCAGATGCTGACAAGATTAAGGAAATATTGACCGAGTCAAGTTCAAGAATGGCGCATCTAGACCCGACCTCATGGCCCAAGCAAGCACAGATGGCCGCTGATGGAAAATGGGACGAGCTTCAGGAGTGGCAGGATAAGGCTAAGGGAGGCGTTGAGTAGGCCTTCTAGTATTTAAAATCTAAATTTTAGAATCGGAATATAATTTTATATTCTATAAAAGCACATAAAACTATGGCAAAGATTACAGCCGCAGAAGTAAATAAATTAAGGAAAATCACAGGTGCAGGTATGATGGACTGCAAAAAAGCCTTGGTGGAAGCCGATGGCGATTTCGACAAAGCCATCGAATTCCTTCGCAAACAA
The DNA here is from genome assembly GCA_963832345.1 of uncultured Flavobacteriaceae bacterium. GTDB lineage: Bacteria > Bacteroidota > Bacteroidia > Flavobacteriales > Flavobacteriaceae > Pricia. Next base: position 150,812 of record CAWHTW010000003.1, read on the forward strand.
GGACAAAAAGTAGCCGCAAAAAGAGCCGATCGAGATTCTTCGGAAGGTGCTGCTATTGCTAAGGTAAACTCCGACGATACCAAAGGCGTTGTCATTTCCCTAAATTGCGAAACCGATTTTGTTGCCAAGAATGACGATTTTGTCGCATTGGCCAATGAACTGGCTGATTTGGCTATGGGTTTTGATACCAAAGAGGCCTTTCTTTCCGCGGATTTCAAGGGAATGACCGTTCAAGATAAATTGACGGAACAGACGGGTGTGATTGGCGAAAAAATCGAGATAGGCGGTTTTGAGAGATTAAGCGCTCCCTTTATCGGAAGCTATATTCACGCCGGAAATAAAATCGCTACTTTGGTAGGACTATCGGCAGCGGTCAACGGTGCCGGTACAGTAGCCAAAGATGTCGCTATGCAGGCGGCGGCAATGAACCCGGTGGCCTTGAACGAAGAAGGCGTCGATCAATCCGTTATCGATAAGGAAATCGAGATTGCCAAAGATGTATTGCGCCAAGAAGGCAAACCAGAGGAGATGCTCGACAATATCGCCAAAGGCAAATTAAAGCGTTTCTTTAAGGACAACACCTTGGTCAACCAAGATTTTATTAAAGACAGTAAGCAAAGCGTTGCCCAATATGTCAAATCCGTCGATTCAAATTTGGAAGTAACCGGATTTAAGAGGGTTGCCCTTGGCTAATCTGATAGCCCGATGAAATTATTTAAAAACCATCTTGCCGAAAAGCAAGGTGGTTTTTTTGTTATACTTTTGTTCCATCGGTTGTATATTTCACCGAAGGAACAAGCCATACACATCCAAGAATGAGGAAGATACTTTTTTTTACTGCATTGCTAATTTGCTTTCAGGTCTCGGCCCAACGTAAACCCAAGATAAAAGGGAGCCGAATAATCACCGACGTACAGGAAAATCTACCGCCTTTCAATACCATAGAATTGAACGATGATCTTGAGATAAGGCTTCGAAAGGCACCCCAAGAGGGCTACGCCGTCACGGCAGATGACAATCTTATCGATGTTTTAAAATTTAAGGTAGAAGATAGTGTTTTGACCATCAGTTCGTTCTACAATATTACCGCTAAAAAGAAACTGGACATTACGGTGAACTATAGCGATATTGGCAATCTTATACTCCATGATGGCGATATGCGAATGGATGGTGCTATTATCACCGATGTACTTAAGGTACATGTGTTAGCGTCCGCCAAACTACAGCTCAATGCGGAAGCATCCCGTATGGTCGTACATATGGAGGGAAACAGTTCAGGTGATTTTACGTTGAAAGGTGAAGAACTCGATCTTTTGCTAAAAGACCGGGCAGATGCAAATATTTTTGCGGTAAACGATACGACCAGCTTGAAAATGCATGCCAATGCCTCGGCAAAATTGGAAGGTACGGCAGGGGACCTAACTATAAATATTTTTGACAGTTCCAGTCTAAAGGGGAAAGGTTTTGAATCTGAGAAGGCAGTCGTAAATCTGCAAGATTCCTCTTCCGCGGAAGTCAACGTGAAGTCGGCTATCGAACTTACTTCGAGCGGTTCTTCAAAAACCTATGTGTACGGTGACGGTAAAATCGAGCTTATCGAGTTTTTGGACACTTCTGAATTGCATAAGGAGAAATAATTTTGCAGAACGTTGAACGCGTAATTGTTGCAACCAATTAAATCACCATTCCTTTATTTTTTTGAACTTGCACTTGAATTCCCCCCCGCAATTGGCGCTGACATCAAATACTCCGGTATCCCGAACCCATCGACCAAAACCCCGATATGCGGTCGCAGTTCGGTACAAAGGCGTTCGACCCGCTGTCGTATCGCCTTAGATTTCGAGCTGCCAAAATAGCCCTGTTCCAAATACCACTCGGCATCTTTTCGTATTTCATACAAGGCGTAGAGCGTTCCCATTTTCTCTAGCAAAGCTCTGTTTTTACCCTCTGGCAGCTGATTGGTAAATTCGGTAAATGTCTTGTAGGCCAATTCGATACTATATGCTTTTCCTAAGGCCAATAAGTGGGTTTGTACTTTTAAAAAGGCTTGGTACGAAGGCATTCCCTGTTTAATATAATTACGAATCCGCATCGCCAAAGTGTAGGTCAAACGCCGCGTACGATAGTCAAAGGCATGTTTATGGAATTTCGGGTTATAGAGATGTTCTGCATCCACCTTGTTGCTGTACCTTGGGTCGATTGTAGTCAGCTTGTCACTGATTTGTATCCCCAAAATCTTCAGAACGGAGGCGAATCCAGCACTATTAAATTCCGATTTAAAATCCGAAAGCACACCTTTTGCGGCCAAAAGTGAGAGTACGGTATTGTCACCTTCGAAAGTGGTAAATATATCGACATCGCCCTTGAAATCGGCAATTCGGTTTTCCAAAAGATAGCCTTTACCACCGCAGGCTTCCCGACATTCTTGAATCGTATCGTTGGCGTACCAAGTGACCATAGCTTTCAATCCGGCAACTTGGGTTTCGATGACACGCTTGTCCGTCTGAGTCTCGTCGCAATACGTTTCCATGAGATTGTCGAGAGTTACATGGTAAACGTAGGCACTGGCCACCAAGGGGGTCAGCCGTAATTGATGGGTTGGGTAGTCCATCAGAAGGTCTTCCTGTATCTTTACGCTGTCGTTAAACTGACGCCGCTTTAAGGCGTGTTTTACAGCAACGGCCAAGGCGAATTTCGCCCCGCCCAGTCCCGCGCGGGCTACGCAAATACGGCCGCCGACCAAGGTGCCCAGCATGGTAAAGAAGCGCTTGTTCGGGTTTTTTATGTCAGAATGGTACCTACCGTCAGGTGTAATATCGCCATACTTGTTGAGCAGATTTTCTCTGGGAACTGAAACCTGGTTGAACCATATTTTACCATTGTCTACGCCGTTAAGTCCCAATTTATAGCCATTGTCCTCGATGATAACCCCGGGCAGCAGTTCGTGTTTTTCATTTCTAACGGGCACCAAAATCGCATGAACGCCTTCGTTCTTCCCATTGACGATAAGTTGGGCGAATACCGAGGCCATTTTCGAGTCCAGGGCATTGCCGATATATTCCTTATTGTCATTTTTTCCGGGTGTGTGAATAATGATGCTATCGGTTTCCTTGGCATAGGTAGCTGTGGTCTTGATACCGCGAACGTTTGAACCGTGTCCGGTTTCCGTCATAGCAAAACAGCCGAGAAGAGCAGCAGTGCCTGCATCCCGAAGATATTTATCCTTATGTTTTTTAGTGCCCAATTTTTCAATGCTACCTCCAAAAAGGCCGAACTGAACCCCGAATTTTATAGTCAGGCTACCATCCACATACATCATATTTTCGAAAATATGTGCGTAACCTTCCATATCATCCTGTCCACCAACAGCTTCCGGATACGCGGTAACACCATAACCTTTATCGGCTAAAAATTTCACTTGTTGCAATACATGGCTACGGAATTCTTCCTTGGTTCTATGGATGTCCCACCCAAAAATAGGATGGTCCAAAGCCGAACGGAAGCCATCGATAAGTTCAGCGTGTTTTCCCTTAAGGATTTTATCAATTTCAGAGGCGCTGTAATACCCTGATGTATTGTGATGCTCGACATTGACATCAAAAAGATGACTATAATGGTTGGGTTGAATGCCCAAATTTACCTCTATATGCTTAAGCTGGTCATTAAATGGGCAAGCTTCATGGTAGTGGCAGACCAAGTTCTGGCTGAACGTGGATAAGGGATAGGTGTCGCTTTCGACCAATTTGACGTTTGTACCGGATATGGTCTGCTTCCATTCCTTTAACATGGTGTTTTCCGGTGGATGTTTGGGGTTCAACCAGGACAGTAATAGCTTGCGATTTTCCGGGTCGAGGGTCTCGTCTTTTTCGATGGCACGCTCGACCACATTAATTTCGGATGCGGTAATCAAGGCATCCGACCAAATCACATAAAAAAATGGGATGTATTGCAGGATTTCTGCTGGATAGATTTTCTTTTTCATAGGATGAAATTACGAATTTATCGGTAATAAAAGGTCTTGATTCTTGTCTCTGGATGCGCAGCGGTCTAGCCTCTTTTTCCCTATCTTTGTTACCCTATGAACGAATACCTTGACCCAACCGGAGAAAATCTATCCGACACCGACCTTGATATTGAAAGAGCGTTACGGCCTATCAGCTTTGATGATTTTACCGGCCAGGCGCAAGTCTTGGAAAATCTGAAGATTTTTGTCGAGGCCGCAAATCGAAGGGGAGAGGCACTGGATCACACCCTTTTTCATGGCCCACCAGGATTGGGCAAGACCACATTGGCGCATATCCTGGCCAATGAGCTCGGCGTAGGTATCAAGATTACTTCTGGCCCGGTATTGGACAAGCCCGGCGATTTGGCCGGCTTGCTTACCAATCTCAGTGAACGCGACGTGCTTTTCATCGACGAAATCCACCGGCTGAGTCCCATTGTCGAAGAATACCTGTATTCCGCCATGGAAGATTACAGGATCGATATCATGATCGAGACCGGTCCGAATGCCCGATCGGTACAGATCAATCTGAGCCCGTTTACTTTGATTGGCGCCACCACAAGATCTGGCCTGTTGACCGCCCCCATGCGCGCCCGATTCGGAATTACCAGTCGGTTGGAATATTATGACACCGAGTTGCTATCGACTATCGTGCAGCGCAGTGCCGACATTTTAAAGGTACCTATCAGCAATGATGCCGCTATCGAGATTGCGGGGCGCAGTAGGGGCACACCTAGAATTTGTAATGCGCTCTTGCGCAGGGTGCGTGATTTTGCACAAATTAAGGGTAACGGAAGCATAGATATGGAAATTTCACAGTTCAGTCTGAAGGCCTTGAACGTCGATGCCTATGGTCTGGACGAAATGGACAATAAGATATTGACTACCATCATCGATAAGTTCAAAGGCGGGCCTGTCGGGCTCACGACCTTGGCCACGGCGGTTTCCGAAAGTGCCGAAACCATTGAAGAGGTTTATGAACCATTTTTGATCCAACAAGGTTTTATCATGCGGACACCAAGGGGCCGTGAAGTGACCGAATTGGCTTATAAGCACTTGGGAAAGATTAAAGGAGGGGTGCAGCCGGGGTTGTTCTAGTGTGAAGATGAACGACTTGATAGCGGTAATGGTTTCATTTATCGCTTTACGAATCTCCATAGAATATATGATAATGAACCTGCCAAGTCCAAAACTACTGAGTTGAATTTCAATCTATTGCTATGCAGACGATGACAGAAAGCAAAACTTCCCATAAGCCCACTTCGGTTTCCAAAAAAAGCGCTGTTCCCTCAGTGCCGCAACTCCAGGTCTTCAAGAACCAAAATGCCATCCTTCGAAACCCTTTGCCTTTTCATCACGAAAACTTCGAAAAACTGGGCGACACGTTTATGGTAAAATTGGGTCCTGACTACAAGATTATTTTTACACGTGATGCGGATATTATTCAATACATCCTCCAAAAAAACCATAAAAACTACCAGAAATCTCCCCTACAGACCAAGGATCTTGGCAAATATATAGGTCAAGGGCTTCTGACTTCCAACGGGGAACATTGGCGTAAACACCGCAGAATGGTACAGCCCGCTTTCCATAAAAAGAAACTAGTCGGACTTCTAGACGTAATGTGGGCAGCCGTTCATGAAGAAATCCGGCGCATCGACGCTGGTAAAGTACAAAATATACTACCTATGATGGGTGACCTGGCTTTTCAGGTAGTAGCCAAGGCGCTGTTCAGTGCCGAGGATATCCGCGAACGGATGCAGAAACTTCAGCGTATAACTATATTGAACCAAAAAATGCTCATCAGGGAAATGCGCCGGCCCTATCTAAAATGGTGGTTTCAACTCGACGGAAGTGTCAAAAGGCATTTAGCACTTTCAAGAGACGCCCAAAACATATTGGACGGCATCGTTGAGGAACGCTTGGCAGGTGCGGAAGAAAAAGACGATTTGCTCGACATGCTCCTGCAAGCCAAGTATGAAGACGGTACCGCTATGCCTCGTAGACAATTGCTCGACGAGTTATTAATCTTGTTCACGGCCGGTCATGAGACTACGGCCAACGCTTTGAGTTTTACGCTGTATTTATTGGCAAAACATCCCCAAATTCAGGAAAAAGTATATCAAGAAACGCAAAAAGTGGATTTTGAAAATAGCGACCAGATGCAAAATCTATCTCTTTTGACCTTTACGCAGCAGTGTATCGAAGAGTCCATGCGGCTATATCCCCCCGTTTATATTATTGACCGTGTAAGCCTCAAGGATGATGTCGTAGATGACCGCAACTTCAAAAAGAGGACGACTTGGTTGTTATCGATGTACGAACTGCATCGCTCGAAACATTGGGAAAATCCCGATGAGTATAAGCCCGAACGCTTTGCGTCTGATGTAAAGAAAAACCATTCCGACTACTACTATCCCTTTGGTGCCGGTCCCCGAATGTGTGTCGGTAACAATTTTGCGATGTACGAGATGATCATGGCGGTGGCGGGAATCGTAAAGAAATTCAAATTAACGACTGAAATGGGCGAAATAGCACTAGACCCCTTGGTATCTTTAAGGCCCAAAGAGGTGATGTTACGATTTTCGGAACGCTAGTGGAGGGTTGAACGCGTTGCAGCTAATTTATCAAATTGAACTGATACTTTGAACCAAAAACTAAGACATAAAGATAAGATAAAAACCGAGGCCAAACGCCTCGGTTTTTTGTCCTGCGGTATCTCCAAAGCCGAATTTTTGGAGGAGGAAGCCCCCCGACTTGAAGCTTGGCTCAACAAGAATAGGCACGGCGAAATGGGCTATATGGAAAACCATTTCGACAAGCGTTTGGATCCGCGTTTATTGGTCGATGGCGCCAAATCGGTTATTTCGCTGCTCTTGAATTACTATCCCGAAGATACCCAAAGGGATGATACCTACAAAATCTCCAAATACGCCTATGGACACGATTACCATCACGTCATCAAATCAAAATTAAAACAACTGCAAGAATTTATCTCTGAAGAAATCGGTGAGGTTAATGGCCGTGCTTTTGTAGATTCCGCCCCCGTCTTGGATAAAGCCTGGGCCGCCAAAAGCGGGCTCGGATGGATTGGCAAGCACAGTAACCTGCTCACACAACAAGTCGGTTCGTTCTACTTTATCGCCGAACTCGTCGTAGATATTGAGCTGGAATATGATGCCCCCGTGACCGACCACTGCGGTACTTGCACTGCCTGTATCGATGCCTGTCCTACAGAAGCTATCGTAGAGCCGTATGTTGTCGATGGCAGCAAATGCATTTCCTATTTTACCATTGAGTTAAAAAATGAGATTCCCAGTGAATTTCATGGAAAATTCGACGATTGGGCTTTTGGTTGCGATATCTGCCAAGACGTATGCCCTTGGAACCGTTTTTCGAAACCGCATTCCGAACCCTTATTCAATCCACATCCTGAACTTCTAGAGCTGTCCAAAAAAGATTGGGAAGAGATTACGGAGGATGTATTTAAGAAAGTTTTCCAGAAGTCGGCCGTCAAGCGAACGAAGTTTTCGGGATTGAAACGGAACATCGAATTTTTGAAATAACTTTCCCGTATTCAACCGTTTAAAGTTTTATATTCGAAAACAAATTAGTTTCATACCAACCTGTTTACCTATGAATTTTAGTAAACCCAGTTTAAGCTTTTGGCAGATTTTCAACATGAACGTCGGCTTTTTGGGCATTCAGTTCAGTTTCGGGCTGCAGCAGACCGCTATTAATCCCATATTTCTTTTTTTAGGTGCCGCCGAAGATATGCTTCCTATATTGAACATTGCCGGTCCGATTACCGGTTTAATCGTACAGCCTATTATTGGTGCCATTTCCGATAAGACCTGGTCTCCGAAATTTGGTAGAAGAAAGCCTTTTTTCTTGATCGGGGCCATCATTGGCAGTCTGTGCCTTTTCGCTTTTCCGCAGAGTCCCGCTTTATGGTTCGCGGTCGGCCTGCTTTGGATTCTCGACGTCGGCAATAACATGGCCATGGAGCCCTATAGGGCCTTTGTCGGTGATAAATTACCTGAAAAACAATTGAGCCTGGGCTATCAAATGCAAAGCCTTTTTGTTGGGGCAGGTATCGTACTGGCAAACGCTTCCATTTTTTTGTTCCAGGATTGGTTTGGGGGCGATAGTGCTGCGGATGTTGCGGGATCCATCCCTACATGGCTGTACTATTCCTTTTTTATTGGCGCATTTCTATCGGTGACTACCATCTTATGGTCCGTTTTTACGACCCCTGAAATTCCCCCAACCAACGAAGAAATGGCTATCATAAATAAGCATCGGGCCTTGCCGTTTGGCGAGCGGTTCAAGATGCCCTTTCTCGAAATTTCAAAAGCGATCAAAGATATGCCTGCCTTTATGTGGAAGCTCGCAGGGGTCTATCTTTTCCAATGGTACGCCCTGTTCGTTTATTGGCAGTATATTACGCCTTTGTTCATGAATACCATGGGCTTTGACCTATCGACCGCTGCCGCGCAATCGGCCAAAATGAGTACGACCTATAATATCGCGACGGTGGTTGTAGCATTACTATTAGTACCCCTTACCCTAAAATTCGGCGGAAAAAAAATATATGCGGCCAGCTTGTTCGGAACCGGCTTTGCCTTGTTGGCGATACCTTATATCGGTGATCCCGTGACGGTCTTGTTCCCCATGGTACTATTCGGTATCGGATGGGCGGCCATGATGGGTATTCCCTATACGATGGTTTCCAAAATCGTACCTCAAGATCGACGAGGGGTTTATATGGGTATCTTAAACATGATGATCGTAATTCCCATGGGAATAGAAACACTGACGTTCGGATTTATCTACGATTATTTTTTAGATAATAACGCGGTGAATGCCATCTTGTTCGGAGGTGCTTTTTTCATGATTGCCGCAGTATTGGCATTGCGATTGAACGTCTCCGAGGCAAAAATGGAAGTTGCCGTTGGGGAGTAGGTACAAGTCCATTTAAGCAACCAAGCCAAACCTACAAAGGTGCATCCTGTGTTGGCAATATTGTGCAGTTTTTATCTAGTGACTTTCAGCCAATGAACTTTCTCTGCTATAACTTTTAATCCTTTTCATTTTTCATCCCCAGAACTTCATCCCTAAACTTTGAACATTAAACCTTGGCACGTGACCCTTTTCACCTAAATTTGTTTTTTTGAACCCAACACTTGAACGCCATGAGCAAACAGAAACAACGTAGAGAAGCCCTTGTTTACCACGCCAAGCCCCAACCGGGTAAAATCAAGATCGTACCTACAAAACCCTATGCTACCCAGCGAGATCTGGCTTTGGCCTATTCCCCAGGCGTTGCGGAACCTTGCCTTGAAATTGCGAAGGATAAGGACAATGTCTATAAATACACTTCAAAAGGTAATTTAGTTGCCGTTATTTCGAATGGAACCGCCGTGTTGGGCCTAGGCAATATCGGTCCGGAGGCCTCGAAACCGGTGATGGAAGGGAAGGGACTCCTCTTTAAAATATTTGCCGATATCGACGGTATTGATATTGAGATCGATACCGAAGATGTCGACGAGTTCGTACAGACCGTTAAGATGATTGCCCCGACTTTTGGTGGTATAAATCTGGAGGATATTAAAGCCCCGGAAGCTTTCGAAATCGAAAGAAGGCTAAAAGAAGAGCTGGATATCCCAGTAATGCACGATGACCAGCATGGCACCGCCATAATATCTTCTGCGGCCCTTTTGAACGCTTTGCAGATAGCCAATAAAAAAATCGAAGAGGTGCGCATTGTTATCAGTGGTGCGGGCGCGGCGGCAGTTTCCTGTACTAAGTTGTATAAGGCGTTCGGAGCAAAGGCGGAAAACATTGTCATGCTAGATAGCAAAGGCGTTATCCGAAAGGATGCCGCTAATCTGTCTCAATCAAAGGCCGAATTTGCAACGGACCGGAAAATCGATACGTTGGATGAGGCCGCCGTAAATGCGGATGTCTTTATCGGTCTGTCCATTGCCGATATCTTTACGCCGGCCATGCTATGTTCCATGGCGGATAATCCCATTGTCTTCGCCATGGCCAATCCGGATCCGGAAATCGACTATGAACTGGCCATGAAAACGCGAAAGGATGTTATTATGGCCACGGGCCGATCCGATCATCCTAACCAGGTGAACAATGTTCTTGGCTTCCCGTTTATCTTCCGGGGCGCACTTGATGTCAGGGCTACTTCTATCAATGAAGAAATGAAAATGGCCGCCGTAAAGGCGTTGGCCGATCTGGCCAAGCAGTCAGTACCCGAGCAGGTAAATATCGCCTATGGCGAAACCCGATTGACTTTTGGGCGGGAGTATATCATTCCTAAACCCTTTGATCAACGATTGATTTCTGAAATTCCGCCTGCCGTTGCCAAGGCAGCGATGGAAAGCGGTGTGGCCAAAAATCCGATTTACGACTGGGAAAAATATAAAGAGGAACTGCTGCAGCGTTCGGGCAACGACAACAAGGTCGTACGCTTGTTGCACAGCCGAGCTAAAAGTAATGTCAAGAAAATCGTATTTGCGGAGGCTGATTCCCTTGACGTATTGAAGGCCGCCCAAATCGTTCACGAAGAGGGTATTGCAATCCCCGTATTACTCGGTAATAAAGTAATTATCTCCGAATTAAAGCAGGAGTTGGAGTTTGATGCCGACATAGAAATTGTCGATCCCAGCGACGATTCGTTTACCGATAAGCGCAACCAATATGCGAAGACCTATTCAGACCAGCGCCAGCGCAAGGGCTCTACGTTGTATAGTGCGAAAATCAAAATGCGCGAACGCAATTATTTCGGAGCTATGATGGTCTTGGAAGGGGATGTCGACGGTATGATTTCAGGATATTCAAGAGCCTACCCAACGGTAGTAAAGCCAATTTTTGAGGTGATCGGCAGGGCGGCCAATGTGAAAAAAGTAGCTACGGTAAATATCATGATTACCGATAGGGGTCCTCTTTTTCTTGCGGACACCTCTATCAACATAGATCCAAATGCTGAAGAAATTGCCGAGATAGCGCAAATGACGGCCAAGGTCGCTGCCACTTTCGGGTTCGATCCCGTAATGGCCTTGCTTTCCTATGCGAATTTCGGTTCTTCGGTCCATCCCGATGCCAAAAAAGTACGTGACGCCGTACAGATTTTACACGAGACCCATCCAGAACTGGTGGTCGACGGCGAAATACAAATCGATTTTGCCCTGAACAAAGAAATGTTACAGCGCCAATTTCCCTTTTCAAAATTAGCTGGCAAAAAAGTGAACACCTTGATTTTTCCAAACCTAGAATCCGCAAACATTACTTATAAACTACTTAAGGAACTGAACGGCGCCGATTCGATTGGCCCCATTATGGTCGGTTTGCGAAAATCGGTGCACGTAGTGCAGTTGGGCGCCAGCGTAGACGAAATGGTTAATATGGCCGCCGTGGCCGTCATTGATGCACAGGAAAGGGAGAAGCGGAAGAAAGCTAAAAGTGGTGGGCAGTAGCGGTCTGCGGTACGAACAAAACAAACATCGCTCACTGATCAGCCCAACAACTAAACACCAGACCATCAACCCCAGATCCCAAACACCCTTTCCATGATAACCCATCTCAAAGGCAAACTAACCGAAAAAAATCCTACCCATGTCATCGTCGAATGTGCGGGGGTAGGCTATTTTGTCAATATTTCGTTACACACCTTTTCAAAGCTCACGGAAAACGAGAATATCAGCATCTTTACCCATTTGCAGGTTAAGGAAGATGCGCACACGCTGTTCGGGTTCGCGGAAAAATCGGAACGTGAAATCTTTCGATTGTTGTTATCGGTTTCGGGCATTGGTTCTAGTACGGCCCGCACTATGCTTTCCTCACTTTCTCCGGCCCAGATCCGCGATGCGATTGCCGGGGGTGATGCCGCTACGATTCAGTCCATCAAGGGCATCGGCACCAAAACGGCGCAGCGCGTGATTTTGGACCTTCGCGACAAAATTCTGAAAGTCTACGATATTGACGAAGTTTCCACCTCTGCAAACAATACAAATAAAGAAGAAGCGTTATCAGCATTAGAGGTTCTTGGCTTTGCTAGAAGACAGGCTGAAAAGGTTGTAGACAAAGTACTCCGCCAAGATCCCTCGTTAAGCGTGGAGAACATCATAAAACTCGCGCTCAAAAATTTGTAACGAGTTTGAAAACAGGGGCCAAACCAATACTTAAATCTTTATTTAGGGGCATCTCCAATAACTCTATTTCGGTTGCTGATTTGTTCTTTTTTCCAGCTACTTCGTTGCCAAAATTTTCATTTAGCTCTGCTAAACTACGTTTTTGGTGCCTTGTATCTGAAAAAAATGGCTGCGTGAGCATTCCAAAAAGAGGTATTGGAACTGCCCGGCTAGCGTATCTATTCCTATTTTTCGTGATGGCGACCGGGGTTTCCCTAGCGCAGGAGACCGATGTTGAGGAAGAGGGCGAACAGCAGGTCGATTCCGTAAAGACGGGTTTTTCAATGGGTAGGCTCCAGATGAAAAATCCGGAAAGCATCATTTCCAAATACAATTACGATCCCAAACTCGACATGTACGTCTACTCTGAAAAAGTAGGCGATTTTGATATTGGATATCCCATCATCCTTACGCCCGAACAATACTACGAATTGGTACGGCAAGAAGGTATCAAGGGCTATTTCAAGGAAAAATCCGACGCCTATTCCGGAAAGAAGGAAGGCAGCGAAGAGGCCAGAAAAAATCTACTCCCCAATTTCTATGTGAACAAAGACTGGTTTCAATCCATTTTTGGTGGTAATGCCATTGAAGTAATACCGCAAGGATCCGTGGCGATGGATTTGGGTGTGATCTGGCAGAAAAATGACAATCCCGCATTATCCCCACGAAACCGTACGAATACATCCTTCGATTTCGATCAGCGTATCAGCCTGAGTATGTTGGGCAAAATCGGGGAACGCCTTCAGGTGAATGCCAATTACGATACCGAGGCGACCTTTGATTTTCAGAACATCGTAAAATTGGATTATACGCCTACCGAAGACGACATCATTCAATCCATTGAGGTGGGGAACGTAAACATGCCGCTGAACAGTTCTTTGATTACGGGCGCGCAGAGCCTTTTCGGGGTAAAAACACAGTTACAGTTCGGTAAGACTATGGTGACGGCGGTATTTTCCGAACAGCAGTCCCAAAGCAATACGGTAGTAGCCCAGGGCGGAGGCACCATCAACGACTTTTCGGTAACGGCCTTGGATTATGATGAGGATAAGCATTTTTTCCTCTCCCAGTACTTTAGGGATAACTATGATGCCGCCCTGATCAATTATCCGTATATCCGAAGTCAAGTGCAGATTACCCGTTTGGAAGTTTGGGTCACCAACCGCAGCCAGCAAACCTTGAACGTTCGTAATATCGTTGGGATACAAGATTTGGGGGAGTATGACCCCTTGATTGCCGGTGACGGGAACCCTACCCTGATAGGCGACAACGCCCCAGCGAATTTCTTTAACCCCAATACGGGCCAACCGAACGCGTTGCCAAGAAACAATGCCAATGGGTATGACCCTGCAGCTATCTCTCCCTCAGGCATACTCACACCGAGTATACGCGATATTTCTACGGTAGAACAGGGTTTTAGTATTCCCAATTATACCGCCAATCAAGGATTCGATTACGCCTTCTTGGAAAACGCCCGTAAATTGGATCAGGGCAGGGACTTTACCTTCAACTCCCAATTGGGTTATATTTCCTTAAGCCAGCGCCTAAGTAATGATGAGGTTTTGGCCGTGGCCTTCCAATACACGTATAATGGCAAGGTGTATCAGGTAGGGGAATTTGCCAATGGCGGAGTCGACGCCACAACGATTACTGGAGGTGCGTTAGATAATCCGATAATCAATAATAACACCCTTATCTTAAAACTTCTTAAAAGCAATATCACCAATGTTTCCAATCCGATATGGGACCTGATGATGAAAAATATCTATGCTACCGGCGCCTTCCGGTTGAGCCAAGAGGATTTTAAGATGAACATCCTTTATAGCAATCCTACCCCTAGAAACTATATTACCCCGGTAACGGCCTTTCCCCAACAAAATGACGGGGGTAAACCCTTGGAAGAGCGTATTCTTCTAGAAGTTTTTAACTTCGATAGACTAAATGCCTACAACGACGTGCAGCCTGGTGGGGACGGATTTTTCGATTTTATCCCCGGTATTACCGTCGATACCCAGAACGGACAAATTATTTTCACCAAGGTAGAGCCTTTCGGCGAGTATCTCTTCGGAAGATTGGAGGCCACGGCAGATATGGGTGCGTATGAAGATGAGGGTACCTACAACGCGAATCAAACGAAGTACGTCTTTCGCGATATGTACGAGCTGACCAAAGCCGCCGCCTTGCAAGATCCGGAGAAGAACAAGTTTTTACTAAAGGGAAGGTATAAATCCGAGGGTAGCAACGGTATTCCCATTGGTGCGTTCAACGTGCCCAGAGGTTCCGTTCGCGTAACGGCTGGCGGTCGGCAATTGCAGGAGGGTATCGACTATACCGTCAATTATCAGGCGGGTACGGTACAGATTTTAGATCCCAGTTTGGAAGCTTCCAACACGCCCATCAACATATCCGTTGAAAACAATGCGGTTTTCGGACAACAGACACGGCGATTTACTGGCGTAAATGTAGAGCACCAGTTTAACAAAAAGTTTGTCCTGGGCGCCACCCTATTAAACCTCAATGAACGGCCCCTGACCCAAAAATCGAATTTCGGGGTCGAACCTGTCAACAATACTGTTTTTGGAATGAATGGAAACTTCTCGACGGAAGTCCCTTTTCTGACCCGAATGGTCAATAAGCTACCGAACATAGATACTGACGTGCCCTCGAACGTATCCGTTCGTGGAGAGGTAGCTTTTTTAGAACCCGGTTCTCCGAAAAATGCGGATTTTGAAGGTGAAACAACCACCTATTTGGATGATTTCGAAGGGGCACAGGCCTTAATCGACATCCGTTCTTCCTTGGGATGGGCGATGGCCAGTACCCCGTTGGAATTTTTGGACAGCCCCACTCAAAAAGGGCTTGAGACCGGCTTCCAAAGGGCCAAATTGGCTTGGTACACCATTGACCCGGTGTTCTATACCAACCAAAGACCATCCAGCATCAGCGATAACGATATTTCAACCAATGCCGCCCGAAGAATATTCATTGACGAAGTATTTCCCAAGGTCGAGGTAGCGCAAGGGCAGACCCGCCAGCAGACTACCTTCGACTTGGCCTATTATCCAAATGCGAAAGGGCCCTATAATGCCAATACAAATTTTGACGGGGTGGCCGCCACTGAAAAATGGGGGGGTATTATGCGTTCTTTAAGCAGTACCAATTTCGAACAGGCGAACGTAGAATTCGTTCAGTTCTGGGTAATGGATCCCTATTTGGAAGGTACGGCGACAAGTCCGGGTGAACTGGTAATCAACATGGGAAACGTATCCGAAGATATTTTATCCGACGGTCTGAAACAATATGAGAACGGATTGCCCATCAACGGCGAAGGCAGCACTAAACCTGCAGACCCTATCTGGGGAGTGGTTCCTGCAACACAGGCGTTGGTATATGCTTTCGATGTCGATGAAAACAGCCGCGCACAACAAGATCTTGGTTTCGATGGGCTCAATGATGCTTCTGAGGCTGATATCTACGGTACCGAAAACGGGCCGGATCCCGCTTTGGACAATTATGAATACTTTTTACAGCGGGAAGGAGGCGTACTTAATCGCTACCTGAACTTCAACAATCCACAGGGCAACTCCCCCGTTCAGGTCAGCAATGACAACCGGGGCTCGACCACCTTGCCCGATGTCGAGGATATCGACCGCGACCTGACCATGAACACGATCAATAGTTATTACGAATACCGTATTCCCATAAAGCCGAACACGACGGTCAATGACAAATATGTAACCGATGTGCGCGATTCGCTCGTGCTATCAGGAAATCGTATTCCAAATGGCAGCACGGTCCGTACCCGTTGGATACAATACAAGATTCCGCTAAGCGATTTTACCGATGCGGTCGGAGGAATCACCGATTTTCGGTCTATCAGTACGATGCGTATGTATATGACCGGTTTCAATAGCGACGTTTTGCTCCGTTTTGCGACCTTGGACTTGGTGCGCGGCGATTGGCGAACCTATGTAAAATCCCTCGACGAAGACGATCCCAACCCAGGTGATGATGGCACTACCTTAGATGTTAATGCCGTTAACATCCAAGAGAACGAGAACCGCAACCCGATTCCCTATGTATTGCCACCGGGCGTGCGGCGCGAGCAGTTGAATAACAACAATACGATTATACAGCAGAACGAACAATCGCTTTCGCTAGTCGTCGAGAACTTAGAACCTCAGGATTCCCGCGGGGTATTCAAGAACTTGGACATCGATTTACGGCAGTACGAAAAACTGAAGATGTTCATACACGCGGAAAAAACCTTGGAAAGTGATAGCTATAACATCGAAAATCCGATAGTCGGTTTTCTAAGGATAGGTACCGACTTCACCCAAAATTTCTACCAACTGGAACTGCCGCTGGAATTTACCGCCTTCAATGCGCGTTCCTCGGAAGCCATTTGGCCCGAAAACAATCAGATGGAAATTATATTGGCGGATTTGAATAAGATCAAAGCCGTATGGATAAATGGTGGGGATCTAAGTGATATTCGGTATTTTGAAGTCTTGGATGGCGAGGTGGTTTCCGTCGATGAATTTGCGCCGCGCACCCCAGGAAGGTTGCGGATCGGAATAAAGGGAAATCCCTCTTTAGGAAGTATCCGAAGTATGATGGTCGGTATGAAGAATGCCGCCAACCTGCCCGTACGTGGCGAGGTCTGGTTCAACGAACTGCGTTTGGCGGGTCTAGATAATGAAGGAGGATGGGCCGCCATCGCCGCTGTTGATGCCAATATTGCCGATTTCGCGGATATTTCCGCTACCGGTAGCACAAGTACCTCCGGTTTTGGGGCCATCGATCAAATGCCGAACGAGAGGGCCCGGGAAGATGCGATATCCTATGATTTGGTCACCAATGTCAATGTTGGACAGTTGCTTCCTCCGAAATGGAACATCCAGATTCCATTTAATTATGGAATATCCGAACAGTTGATCACGCCCGAATTCGATCCCGTTTACGATGACCTTAAACTTGAGGATCGAATATCAGCTGCCGAAAATCCCGATAGTAGCCAAGACCCCGATGCGATTGAGGAGCAGGCCCAGGATTATACAAAACGTACGAGCATCAACTTTATCGGTGTCCGCAAGGATAGGGGCGAAGAGGCGGATGCCAATTTCTACGATATTGAGAACTTTACCTTTAATTATTCCTACAATGAAATTAACCACCGTGATTTTGAGATTGCCGAGTTGCAAGATAAGAATCTGAAGACCGGTTTTGTCTACAACCATGCATTCAAGCCTTTGGAAGTGGCCCCTTTTGCCAAAAGTGATTCCCTCTTTACCGGAGCCTATTGGCGATGGTTAAAAGATTTGAACTTAAGCCTGCTGCCGACCACGGTATCAGTAAACTCCAATTTTGACCGGCAGTTCAACCAGCAACGTTTCCGTGATGTGGTCGAAGAGGGGGTCGATAAGTTAGATCTCCCGACCCTTCGACAGCGCAATTATTTGTTCAATTGGCAATATGCGGTGAATTACGCTTTGACAAAATCGCTTCGCCTCAATCTGACCGCGAGCAACAATCATATCGTGCGCAATTATTTCGAGGATTTTACGGATGAAGATGGTAATGATCGGCAGCGTATCGACCAAACTTTGGGCCTATGGGACGGTTTTTGGGACCTTGGCGTACCCAATCGGCACGCCCAACAATTAGAGCTGAACTATGAAATTCCGTTCAGTAAAATACCTATTCTCGATTTTATCAATGCCCAGTACAGCTATACCAGTAATTTTGATTGGCAGCGTGGTGGCGACGCGCTCAATCAAGCTATTTTTCAGGCACAAAATCCCGGTGTACCCGTAAGCCAGTTTAATGCACCTTCAATAAACACGGTCCAGAACGCCAGTACCCATAATCTGACGGCGAACCTTACTATGGACAAATTCTATAACCTTATCGGACTCAAAAAGCGAAAAGCAGGCGGAAGGGAGGCCGTACCGGTACCAAGGGAAAGTGCCGAAAAGCCCGCCGATGGCGCCGAGAAAGTCAAAAGGAAGTCCAGTAGCCTCTTCAATACCGCAGTGGATATTTTGACCGTGGTGAAACGAATCAATGTTAATTATAACGAGACCAGTGGAAAGGTGTTACCTGGGTATACCCAATCGGTCGGGTTTGTCGGCTCATTGCGGCCTTCGTTGGGTTTTGTTTTCGGAAGCCAGGCCGACGTAAGATTCGATGCGGCCCGGAGGGGTTGGTTGACCAGTTTTGACGAATTCAACGAGCAGTATATCGAGAACACGAACAAACAATTGAATATCACGGCTACGGCGATACCCATTCAAGATTTGACTATCGACCTAACCGCCGACCGCCAATTTTCGAGCAGCTATCAAGAGAGCTTTAGTATTGCCGATGATAACGAATATCAGGTTCAATTGGGCAATGACTATGGAAATTTCAGTATTTCTACGATGATGATCGGAACGGTATTCGGTAAAAGTGATGAATTTACATCCGATAATTTCGAGCAGTTCAAGCAAAACCGCATAATCATCGCCAATAGAATAGTAACCGATAGGGGGCAGTCTCCGGGTACTTTGGATGATGATGGATTTCCGCAGCTGTATGGAAAGACCCAACAAGATGTATTATTGCCCGCTTTTTTCGCCGCTTACACGGGGCAGGATGCCGCACGTGTGAACTTGGATGTCTTCCGGCAGATTCCCATCCCTAACTGGAACATCAAGTATACGGGGTTGATGCGCAATAAATGGTTCGCTAATAAATTCCAACGCTTTTCCCTAAGTCATGGGTATCGGGCGGCCTATAGCATCAATTCCTTCCAGACCAACCTGGAAAAGAACCAACGAATCGAAGAAAATCGGGAACTTGGTATCCTAACACCCCCGACAGACGAAAATGGCGATTTATTATCCGACCTTATCCTAAACAATGTCGTCTTGACCGACGAATTCAATCCGCTGATGCGGGTCGATTTCGAGATGAAAAACTCCATCAGTGTGTTGGCAGAAATGCGATCGAACCGCGCCTTGGCCCTGAGTTTTGACAATAACCTGATGACCGAAATCAATGGTAAGGAATATACCGTTGGTTTGGGTTATCGATTTAAAGATGTGAAGTTCGTTACCAATATAGGGGGAAACAAGACGAGGTTGAAAGGTGATTTGAACCTAAAGGGCGACGTTACCCTTCGCGATAACATCACCATCATTCGGAATCTTGATATCGATAACAACCAGATTACTTCGGGGCAAAATCTATTGTCCATTAAGTTCACGGCAGATTACGCCCTGACCAAACAATTGAACGCCCTTTTCTTTTACGATCATTCGTTCTCCCAATTCGCCGTATCTACGGCTTTCCCGCAGACTACGATCAATGCTGGGTTTACCTTGAGGTACAACTTTGGCAATTGAATGCGAGGGCCATATATTGTTCGTAAGAACCGCAATGTAGCTCGCCCCCAAGTTTCTGCTGAAAGTCATCCTTCGACCCCGCTCCTCGCAATTCACTGTCAAGATTATCCATTTTTTTTGAAAATCGAAACCTAATCCTTTACATTTGTCTTTATCAAAAAAAATACACTATGAAAATACCCTCCGACTTAAAATACACCAAAGACCACGAATGGGTCAAGATCGATGGAGACATCGCTACTGTTGGCATTACCGATTTTGCACAAAGTGAACTGGGAGATATTGTCTACGTCGAGGTCGAAACCCTTGACGAGACCTTGGATAAAGATGAAGTTTTTGGCACGGTCGAAGCGGTAAAAACCGTATCGGATCTTTTTCTTCCTCTAAGCGGCGAAATTGTTGAATTCAACGATGTTTTAGAAGATGCCCCCGAAAAGGTCAATACCGATCCTTACGGGGAAGGATGGATGGTAAAGCTAAAGATTAGCGATATTTCGGAGGTCGATAGTCTTTTATCGGCGGCCGAATATAAAGAGGTGGTGGGTGCTTAAGACCCGAAAGTATGCCATTGCGTTTTTCGTTTGGATGGCATTAGTGACCTGGGCCAGCCTATCCACTTTTTCGGAAGATGATACGCCCGATATCGATATTCCCCACTTTGATAAGGCAGTGCATTTCTGCTTCTATTTTGGTGCAGCGGTTTTGGGGACATTTTTTATTCGTGAAACGACCCATGGCATATTGCCAAGAATCAAAACATTGATAATTGCGGCTATGGGCGCTATATTTTTTGGCATATTAATTGAGGTTCTACAGTATAGCTTTACGCTTGATAGGCAGGGTGATTCTCTTGACGCACTTGCAAATAGTTGTGGTGCAATTACGGGGGCATTGGCAATGAATTGGATTTTTTCAAAGTCGAAAGGGTTAAAATGGAAAAATTAATTGCTTTTTAACAGATAATTTAATTAAATTAGCAAACACTAAAATGTAAAGGATATGGAACCCAAAAAGAATCCGAAATCAGATGTAGGCCGTAATAGCAGTCTGTATTTTGTAATAGGCCTGGCCTTGACCTTGGCTATTGTGTACGCTGCATTTGAATGGAAAACTTACGATGAGAGCAACAATTACGATATCTCAATGAACGTAGACGATGATCTTGATGAAGAGGTGCCGATGACAGAGCAGATCAAGACACCACCGCCCCCGCCGCCCCCTGCCGCTCCGGAAGTGATTGAAGTGGTCGAGGATGAGGAGGAAGTGGAGGAAACCATAATCGAATCTACGGAGACCAGTCAAGACGAGGAAATTATAGAGGTGGAGGATGTCGAAGTCGAGGAAGAGGTTGAGGACGTTGATGTACCTTTCGCCGTGATTGAAGATGTACCCATTTTTCCGGGTTGTGAGAGCGAATCCGATAAAAGGGCCTGTTTTCAGGAAATGATGCAAAAACACATCAGTAAAAACTTCCGTTATCCAGAAATCGCCCAAGAAATGGGTGTTCAGGGTCGGGTGTCAGTTATGTTCACCATACAAAAAGACGGTAGTATCGGAAACGTGAGAATGCGTGGTCCGGATAAAAACTTAGAAGCGGAGGCTTCGAGAATCATCGGTAAACTTCCAAAAATGACCCCTGGTAAACAAAGAGGTCGCGCAGTTAGGGTGCCTTTCAGTATTCCAATTACGTTCAAGTTACAGTAGATTTTCTACCATAGTATAATCCCGCATTCTTATGAATTGCGGGATTTTTTTTTATCCAACTCCCTGCATAATGCCGCTATCGCTAGTTTTCGGCAAATGCCTGCAAGAATAAGCAAAAACATCCATCCCATTGACCTGTGTTCTACACGCGAACTTTAGCCTCCCAATAAAATCTAGCAATTCATTGCAAACAATGGTGTACCTCGTTATCTTTGCATTCCGAAAAGACGGCGTATGAAGACTGCGGTAAACACGGTGAAAATGGCTACTTGGACCTTGGCTTTTGCCGATTTCAAAGAAATTACCAAGGCTAGGCTAGCGGTAAGCGTGGTCTTTTCTTCCATTGCCGGTTATTTTCTCGGGGCCTACCATATCGACTTAGTTTCCATAGTGCTTCTGGCTTTTGGCGGATATTGTATGGTCGGGGCATCGAATGCCTATAACCAGGTTATAGAAAAAGATTTGGATGCCTTGATGAACCGGACCAAGAACCGGCCGATTCCCGCTGGGCGTATGTCCGTCAACAAAGCCATGGGAATCGCCATTACCTTGACGGCACTCGGTGTCATCTCTTTATACATCCTCAATCCCAAAACGGCGATGTTCGGGGCGATTTCCATCTTTTTATATACCAGTATTTACACGCCCCTAAAGACCAAAACGCCCCTGGCGGTTTTTGTAGGCGCTTTTCCTGGTGCTATTCCATTTATGTTAGGCTGGGTCGCGGCGACGGGAGATTTCGGTATCGAGGCCGGCACCCTTTTTATGATCCAATTTTTCTGGCAGTTCCCCCATTTTTGGGCCTTGGGTTGGATGTTGCACAAAGATTATAAAAAAGGCGGATTCAAAATGCTGCCCACGGGGAAGAAGGATAAGGGCACAGCGCTACAAATCATAATGTACACTATTTGGATGCTTATCATTTCGATCATTCCCGTTTTCGGAATCACCGGAAGATTACAGCTTTCTATCCCCGCGGCCATCCTTATTTTTGGTATGGGTATGGTCATGCTTGTATTCGCTTTCCTACTATATGAAAAACGCGACAATACGACCGCAAGAAAACTCATGCTCGCCAGCGTAAGCTATATTACCTTAATGCAGTTGGTATACGTCGCTGACAAGTTTATAAGTGCATAGGTTTTAGGGTTTTCCATAGTTCGCCAACTCACTAATATCAACAATGGATTTAACACAAAGCACGAACAAAGAAAAGATCGATAGGGCAAAAAAGATGATGCTCTGGTTCGGTATCGTAAGTCTCGTAATGGGTTTTGCGGGCTGGACGAGCGCCTATATCGTAAGTAGCTCACGCGACGATTGGGCCAGTGATCTGCAGCTGCCGCAATCGTTTTATGTTAGTACCGCTATCATCATATTGAGCAGCGTCACCTATATTTTGGCAAAAAAGGCGGTCAAGGAAGGCAAACGGGATATGGGTACCAATTGGTTGTGGGCAACTTTGGCCTTGGGTATCGCATTTATCTTCTTCCAGTTCCGGGGTTTTTCCGAAATGGTGGCACAGGGCTATTATTTTACCGGGCCTACAAGTAGCATTAAGCTGTCGTACGTTTTTTTGATTGCTGCCGTACATATCGTGCATGTGGTGGCGGGTATCATTTCGTTATCTGTCGTTCTCTATAGCCAAATCAAGAAAAAGTACTCCGCTCACGAATATTTGGGCTTATCCCTAGGGGCTACGTTCTGGCACTTTTTAGATTTGTTGTGGCTTTATTTATTGGGCTTTATGTATTTCGTGGGATAATATTATGTTCAACTATAAATTAAGTCAAGTTATTGATAATTCGGCTTTCGTTTCAAATAAGAAAACTTTATTTTTGTGGAAACTTTAACCATACTATACTTTAATATATGGATACAACGGTAACAGCGGAAACGGAAGAAATAAACGTTTGGGGCGGTGGCAACCGGCCTCTGGGTGCCAGTTATGGCAAGTTGATGATGTGGTTCTTCCTAGTTTCGGATGCTTTGACCTTTTCCGGTTTTTTGGCGGCCTATGGGTTTTCGAGATTTAAGTTTATCGAAACTTGGCCGATCGCCGATGAAGTCTTTACCCACGTTCCGTTTTTCCATGGCAACTATCCCATGATTTATGTAGCGTTCATGACGTTTATTTTGATCATGTCTTCCGTAACGATGGTGTTGGCCGTTGATGCGGGACATAAAATGAAGCAGAATGCCGTTATATGGTACATGTTCTTAACCATTATTGGAGGCGCTATTTTCGTCGGTTCCCAAGCTTGGGAATGGGCAACTTTTATAAAGGGTGATTATGGTGCTATTGAGACGAAAGGCGGTAGAATTTTACAGTTTGAATATGCCGATACCGGTGACAGGGCAGCATTGGCCGAATTTGCCAAGACGATTCCCGATGTGCGCCGCGAACACGATGCGTCCGTAGGGGTATGGTATGAGGCAGAGCCCTATTTGCCAAGTTATACGATGAATGAGGTAATCGAGGGCCTTAAAGCCAATCCCAATGTAGTAATCCGCACCGAGTCCATAATTCAGGAAGGGGAAATGGAAGGCCATAAAACTGTTCTCACCCGCGAGCAGTCCCTTGAGAAAATAAAGGAGGGTGTTCAAGTGGTCGAAGGTGCCAATTTAGTTCAAAATGAATATGGAAGCCGTTTATTTGCCGATTTCTTTTTCTTTATTACCGGTTTTCACGGTTTCCACGTATTTTCAGGGGTATTGATCAACCTAATTATCTTTTTCAACGTGATTCTTGGTACCTACGAACGAAGGGGCCATTATGAAATGGTCGAAAAAGTAGGACTGTATTGGCACTTTGTAGATTTGGTGTGGGTATTTGTATTCACCTTCTTCTATCTGGTTTAATTCTTTTGTCATTCCCGTGCGGTCACTCAGCTTGGTTGAAGTGAAGCCGGGAATCTGTTGAATCAATATTAATAATCTTTAATCCATTTAATCAAATGGCAGACGATCACAAATTGGCAATTTTCAGGGGAACGTTAAAGTTCAAGACCAACGTTCAAAAAATCTGGGGGGTACTTATATTCTTAACGGTGATTACTGCCATCGAGGTTGTTTTGGGTATTACAAAGCCCCGTATACTGACGCATTCCTACGTTTTGGGAATGAAGGCTCTTAACTGGATATTTATTATTCTTACCTTAGTGAAGGCCTATTATATTGCATGGGATTTTATGCACCTACGGGATGAGAAAAGTGCATTGCGCAGAGCGGTGGTATGGACACCTATTTTCTTAGTGGCCTATTTGATATTTATACTACTTTTCGAGGCAGATTACATATACAACATATACAAAGACGGATTTGTTAAATGGAATTTCTAAGGATGGACGTGATTTTATCGAGCGCAATAGTAAAAGAAAAGCGCTAAGAAAAAAGGTAAAACGGGTTTTCTTGGATACCCTGAATTTAACAGCATACTAAGACGGTTTCAAAGCCGTCTTTTTTACTTTTGCAGTGTTATGAAAAAGACGGCCGTACTCGTAACTTTATTTATTCTCCCTATTGTGGCGTATCTATTTTTTGCTTCGGGAGTTACCAATTTTGGCAAACTCCCAGTGCTTACCGAATCCATTGGCGATTTGTCCGATATGGATGAAACGATTTCCTTAAAAGACAAGATTACCGTCCTCGGATTTTTAGGTGATGACATTGAGCAAAAAAAGGGGAATGCCTTTAATCTCAATCAAAAAATTTACAAACGCTTTTTTGAGTTTAACGATCTTCAGTTCGTGATGATCGTTCCGAAGGGTAACGAGACAAAAATAGCTGAATTGAAAAGTGAGCTGGGACATTTGGTAGATATTAAAAAATGGAATTTTGTTTACGCTGAAAAGCCGGACATAAATCGCTTTTTCACAAGCTTAAAAACTGATTTGGCCTTGAACGATAATTCGGCCACTCCCTATGTTTTTATCATAGATAAGGATATGAATTTACGGGGTAGGACCAACGAGGAAAACGAGGGCAATACTTTCGGATTTAATACCGCCTCGGTAGCGGAGCTCAATAATAAAATGGTTGATGACGTAAAGATAATATTGGCCGAATATCGGATGGCGTTGAAAAAGAACAATGCCAAACGTTTGAATTAGTAGGCAGTTACATTCGCCGTTTGCATCATTAACTTAAAAATTTGTCTTTTTAAAGTTTTATTATTTTAAGATGATTGGCAATAGTCATTTTTAGAACATGGAATTTGGAATCCCCCGATTCCTAGCAGCAGAGCATGAACAAAAAATATACATACATCTGGGTATCTTTAATTGTTTTGATTTTTGGCATTATTGTAATCCCCACAATAATCGACCGGATAAAGGGCGGTACCGTTGTACAAAGTGACAGAATGAATGTGAGCAGCAAATCGGGCACCTTGTCTTATGTGACATTCGACGGCGAAAAGCGAAAAGTACCTTCTTTTGAACTGATCGATCAAGATAGTTTGTTGATAACAGACCAAGATTACCTAGGAAAGGTGTACGTAGTCGAATTTTTCTTTACCAGATGTCCCTCTATATGTCCGATAATGACCGAAAATTTGGTGCATCTTCAAAAGGAATTTGAAGGTAAAGATGATTTCGGAATCGCCTCATTTTCGATTACGCCGGAATATGATACACCCGAGGTTTTAAAAAACTACGCCGAGAAACACGGTATTCAGAATTTAGATTGGCATTTAATGACTGGCGACAAAGCGGAAATTTATCAATTGGCCAATGAGGGTTTTACTATTTTCGCCGCTGAAAATGCAGATGCCCCTGGCGGTTTCGAGCATTCAGGATTATTTGCATTGGTCGATAGGCAAGGATATCTCCGATCGAGAACCGATGCTTACGGTAATCCGATTGTGTACTATAGAGGAGCAATAACCGAGGCCCAAGGTGAGAACGATCAGGGCGAAAAAGAACAGATTTCCATACTAAAAAAGGATATCAAAAAACTATTGGAAGAATAATGGACTCCGTCGCGAAAAAAGAAAAAAAGCTGAATACCTTCATTACCGTGGTGTCGATTGTCGTGCCAGTAGTGGTCGCAATATTATTCACGGTAAAGATACCGAATGTTGAGCGATTAGGCTTTTTGCCGCCGATTTATGCTTCGATAAACGCACTTACCGCATTTATACTGGTCATTGCCCTTTGGGCCATTCTGAACGCTAAACGCCGGTTACATCAAAATCTGATGACGACATGCATAGGTCTGTCCGTATTGTTTTTGGTAATGTACATAGCCTATCACATGACTTCTGATTCTACGTCCTTTGGTGGGGAAGGGATTATTCGTTATATATACTTTTTTATATTGGTATCGCACATCGTTTTATCCATAATCATAATCCCTTTGGTGCTTAAAACGTACACGTTTGCCTATCTGAATAATTTTAAAAGCCACCGAAAGTGGGCCAGGATTACCTTTCCCATTTGGTTGTATGTAGCGATTACCGGAGTAGTGGTCTATTTGATGATTTCGCCATATTATGTAACATGAGTTCTAGATGAAAAAGATGGTTTTGGTTGTATTGGGAGTATCTTTTTTCTTGCTTCCGGAAGTAACGGAAGCCCAGTGCGCTATGTGCCGGGCCGTACTTGAAAGTGATGGCAATACTTCGACGGCCGAAGGCATAAATAATGGGATTGTTTATTTGATGGCCATACCTTACATCGCCATAGCCGTACTGGGTTATTTCGTTTACAAAAAGATGAATCCCAAGGCCGCTCAAGAAGTTTAACTTTATTTTAAGGTCTCTACATGTAACAGGTTCTACTTTCGACCGTCTTTTAGTTTATGATATTCCCCGCCAAATTCATCAATCAACGAGCTCTTCTGGGGTTCAATAATCACCGACTTCATGTTAGACATCGAAAGGTGGCAAGAAATTTTTGACACCATCCGTAAAAATAAATTACGGACTTTCCTCACCGGGCTTTCCGTGGCTTCCGGAATATTTATACTCGTAATTTTATTGGGTTTCGGCCAAGGCATGCGCAATGGTATTGCCGAGGAATTCGAAAGCGATGCCTCGACCAGTGTATGGGTATGGGCCGGGGTCACGACCAAAGAGTATAAAGGCTTGAATCCCGGTCGGAGGATACAGTATCGTAATCGGGACTTTAAGGCCGTTGTGGATCAATTTGGGGGAAGTATCGATTATGCTTCACCGTTCGCCTACATCGATAGCGCGACCACTACCTACGGTGACCAGGCGTTGATTTATCAAGTTTTGGGTACATCCGCAGGCCTTCAGCCCATCGAGAACGCAGCGATTCACGAGGGCCGTTTTTTAAATTATCTCGACGAAGAACGGCGAAACAAGGTGGCTGTAATCGGCAAAGTGATAAAAAAGGATGTCTTCGATAAGGTGGATACACCCATCGGCGAGACAATTAAGATAGGTGGAGTGCCCTTCAAAATTATAGGTGTTTTTGCCGATAGGGCAGGGGAGCGGGAAGAAGACCGTATTTTTATACCTTATACAACAGCACAGCTTATTTTTAATGGTGGCGACCGATTGGGACAGCTAATGTATATGCTTCCACCAAGGGAAAATTTTGAGGATGCCGTTGCACAGTCCGTCACTTTTAAGAATGAACTACGCGAATATTTGAATGCCGCCCACTCTGTCGCTCCAGATGATGAAAGTGCCATAGGGATATGGAATCCAATGGAAGAGGCAAAGCGTTTCTATACCCTATCCAATAACATGAAATTATTCTTCTGGTTCGTTGGAATCTGCACCATAATTGCCGGTGTAGTGGGCGTGAGTAATATTATGCTCATTGTGGTCAAGGAACGTACCCGGGAAATCGGTATCAGAAAAGCACTCGGTGCAAAACCCTTAGAAATTGTAGGCATGATATTGCACGAATCCATATTCATAACTGCTATTTCAGGCTTTGCCGGACTCATATTCAGTATGGGCCTTTTGGAGATTGCCGGGCCGCATATCGAGGTGGACTATGTGCTGAATCCCTCCGTAAATTTTAATGTGGCCCTTTCCACTGTTTTCGTACTGGTCTTCGCCGGTGCCGTAGCCGGATTTTTCCCCGCCTGGCGCGCGGCGAACATTCATGTCATCGATGCACTGAAGGATGAGTGATTTTTTAATTGAGCATGTCTCGCTGGGTGTCGTCGAGGCATTGGAATTTAGAATTAGATATTTTGGAATTTTTCACGTAGTGAACCATGTTTAACCGAGACCGTTGGAAAGAAATTATAGAAGTCCTCACCGGCAATTGGTTCCGGACGGTACTGACCGCTTTTGGGGTGTTTTGGGGAATTTTCATCCTATTGATCCTGCTTGCGGCGGGAAAAGGGATGCAGAACGGGATAATGACCGATTTTGGCGATATTGCCACCAATACCATGTTCATTTGGACACAGGCTACCTCAAAAGATTATGAGGGTTTGCCTAAAGGAAGGCAATTTGAGTTTAAGTTGGAAGATGTCGAAACCCTTAACAACACTATGCCCAACCTGAGATACGTTTCCCCTAGAAACCGTCTCGGTGGTTTTGGAGGCGGCAGTAATGTAGTACGCGGCATAAAAACCGGAGCCTATAATGTGTTCGGGGATTATCCACAGATCATCAAACAAGATCCCTTGGGTATCACTTCGGGCCGATTTATCAACCAATCCGATATCGAGGAGAGACGAAAGGTGGCCATCATCGGCAACGGTGTAAAGAAAGAATTGTACGATATGGGAGAAGACCCAATCGGCACCTATATCAAAATTCAGGGTGTCAACTTTAGGGTCATAGGTACCTACAAAAGGCTGGACGATAATAATGGCGAACAGGGTCAAAAACAAATCTTTGTCCCATTTACCACATTTTCCCAAGCCTTCAACCGCGCCAATAACGTAGGTTGGATGGCCATCACGGCCGACGATGGATCTTCGATTACTGATTTAAAAGAGACGGTCGTTTCTATTTTGAAAAAGAACCGTAAGGTACATCCCGATGATAACCGGGCCATCGGCTATTTCGATTTGTACGAACAGTTCAACCGCGTTCAGAGCCTGTTCTGGGCCATTAAGTTTATTGCTTATTTCGTGGGGATATTGGTCTTGCTCTCCGGCATCATCGGCGTGAGCAACATCATGCTTATCGTGGTAAAGGAACGAACCAAGGAAATCGGAATCCGCCGGGCCTTGGGTGAAAATCCGTGGTCTATTAAATTACAGGTGCTGATGGAATCGGTCTTTTTGACCACGATTTCCGGAATGGCCGGTATTAGTTTTGGTGCCTTGGTAATTTTCTTAATCAATGTATTGTTGGATATGAACGGTCCGGTAGATATGTTTTTAAACCCCAGTGTAAGTGTAGGCGTGGTCGTTGGCGCATTGGTAATATTGATTGTATCGGGCTTGCTGGCCGGTTTCATTCCTGCCCAAAGTGCCATTAAAGTTAGGCCGATAGATGCCTTAAGAACAGAGTAGGAATAATTTAACAGTCAACTCCTTCTAAGGTAGCTGTTCAAGGTTCAGAATTATGTTGCATTGAACTTTAAAGGTGCCGTGCCGTATTGAACTTTAAACTAAATATTGTAGTAGATCTGAATACAGGTTGCAAGTATCAAACATCAATCAAAGGGATTTCCGCCTTAGCCTGTCCTGAGCACAGCCGAAGGGCGGAAATGACAAATAAATAACAATCAAATGAAAAAATCGGTAACAAGAATCATCCTAGTCCTTATCGTGTTGACCTTCGGGGGCGCCATGTATTACCTTTATCAAAAAAATGCCGAAGACCCTGTGGTTTACGAGACAGAACAGCCATCCAAAAAAACCATTGTCAAAAAAACGGTCGCGACTGGAAGCATTCTGCCGTTGGAGGAAGTACTCATAAAACCCAACATCTCCGGTGTTATAGAAGAAATTTTTGTCGAAGGCGGAGACTATGTAAAATCAGGCGACCTATTATGTCGCATAAAAGTGGTTCCCAACCTGAACGCCCTGAATGACGCCCGAAATGCCATCGACGGGGCCAAGATAGCCCTCGATGACCAGCTGCGGAACTTACAGAGACAAAAGGGACTCTTTGAAAAAGGCGTGATATCGAAGGTAGATCTCGAAAGGGCGCAGGTCAGCCATGATCAGGCAAAACAGACTTATGGCGCGGCGAATAAAAATTACGATATCGTTAGGACAGGCACAACAAAGGGATTAGGAAATTCAGCCAACACGCAAATCAGGTCAACGGTCAGCGGTATGGTGCTGGAAGTACCCGTCGAAGTAGGTAATCAAGTCATCGAGAGCAACACCTTCAACGAGGGAACGACCATAGCTGCCATCGCCGATGTCGAAAAAATGATTTTTGAGGGAAAGGTTGACGAGTCGGAGGTCGGTAAAATTACGGAAGATTTGCCCCTAGAAATAACCGTAGGTGCTTTAGAGGGTAAAGTTTTCGATGCCGTTCTCGACTATATCGCCCCCAAAGGCAAACAGGAAAACGGAGCTATTCAATTCGAGATAAAGGGCACTATGAAAAAACAGGATTCCGTTTTTATACGCGCCGGCCTCAGTGCGAATGCATCGGTTATTTTGGCGAGGGCAGACAGCGTGTTGGCCATAAAGGAAGCTTTGGTCCAATTTGACGAAACGACTAAAAAACCCTACGTAGAAATTGAGAACGGAAGCCAAAAGTTCGAGCGCAAGGATATTGAACTAGGTATTAGCGACGGTATTTTCGTAGAGATCAAATCAGGGATATCGGAAGAGGATAAAATCAAGGTCTGGAACGCCATAGAGAAGGAGGAAGGTGGAGGCGATGATTCATAGGGATCAAGTAGCAGTTGGTGTACGAAGTCAGCAATGAAAAGTTAGGGTTTATCGACACTAAAATACCGGGTTAAAAATCTAAGTAGTTTTCGTGTCGTGAACCTGTCATAAACAGAATTGACTTTGAATATATTGTCTTGAGCATCGAGCACAAAACCCTATTACCCCATATCTGAACGCTGACATCTAATGGCTTAAGGCTAACATCTACTGTTTCAAATCTTATTTTTAACACAACATTTAGATAATTAATTGTAACAAATAATGAACTTACGGGTCTTATCGTCGTATTGGCGATAACACGCAAAACGCAAACCACCCTAACATGATTGAAATCAAAGATCTTCATAAATCCTATAAAATGGGCACGAATTCCCTCCACGTTTTAAAAGGATTGAATTTTAGTATAGCCGAAGGAGAACTTGTGGCTATCATGGGGTCTTCCGGTTCGGGGAAATCTACGTTATTGAATATACTGGGTATGTTGGATGAGCTGGACGAAGGTTCGTATACCCTAGACGGAGTTCCCATTAAAAACCTGAACGAGACCAAAGCGGCGAACTACCGTAATAAGTTTTTGGGTTTCGTTTTTCAATCCTTCAATCTTATCAATTATAAAACCGCGATGGAAAATGTCGCCCTTCCCCTATATTATCAGAAAGTCCCAAGAAAGGAACGGGAAGAAAGGGCGCTAAAATATTTAACTCAGGTCGGTCTAAAAGAGTGGGCTACACATCTACCTAACGAGCTATCCGGTGGTCAAAAACAGCGCGTAGCCATTGCTCGGGCAATGGCGGCCGAACCTAAGGTGCTATTGGCCGACGAACCTACCGGTGCTTTGGACAGTAAGACCTCGTACGAAGTGATGGATCTCATCCAAAAGATAAATGACGACGGTAACACGATATTGGTCGTAACCCATGAAGAAGATATCGCCCACATGTGCAAGCGTATCGTGCAGTTAAAGGATGGTGTCATCGTCGAAGATAAATTTGTGGAACAGGTTAGGGCAGCGCAATATGTTTAGCAGGGACAATTGGAAGGAAATCTTCCAAACCATACAAAAAAACAAGCTCCGTACGTTCTTGTCGGGGTTTACCGTGGCGCTTGGTATTCTAATTTTTGTGGTGCTTTTCGGTTTCGGCAATGGTCTTATCAATACTTTTGATGACTTTTTTGGTGACGATGCAACCAACGTACTATTTGTGTTTACGGGCAGGACTACCATGCCATATAAGGGTTATAAATCGAATCGAAACATAGAATTTGACAACAGTGACCTCGAGGATATTGAAAAAAACTTTCCCTTTTATGTTGATTATATATCCCCAAGAATCATTCGGCAAGATACGGTCAAATATAAAAATGAATCGAACAGCTATTCTACCTGGGCCGTCGCGCCGTCCCATCAGTTTGCGGAGATGACTATTATGATGAAGGGCCGCTATTTGAACGAGCTTGATATCGAGAACAAGACTAAGAACGCGGTAATCGGCAGGCTGGTCGAACAGGACCTTTTTGGCACAAAAAATTCCGTCGGTAAATATATAGACGTAGGTGGTATTGCCTTTAAAGTGATAGGTGTCTTTCAGGACAACGGCGGAGATCGCGAAGAGCGGAACATTTTTATACCCTACACCACGAAACAACTTCTAGATAAAAACACCGATAAAATCGATGCTATCGTACTCGGTTTTAAGCCCGAGTTGGGATATGCCGGAGCTATGGCTTTTGATAAAGGTGTTGACGAGTTCTTACGGGAAAAGAAATATATAAGTCCCCAAGACCAAAACGGAATTTTCATTCGCAATGTGGCCGATCAACTAAAACAGAACCAGGGGTTCGCAAGGGTGTTACAGACGATTGTCGCCTTTGTAGCTTTTGGGACGATTATCGCTGGAATTATCGGCATTAGTAATATTATGGTCTTTGTGGTCAAGGAGCGGACCAAGGAACTGGGCATACGAAAGGCACTGGGTGCCACCCCGAAAGCGGTGATAGGAACGATTTTATTGGAATCCATTTTTATCACCACAGTTTCCGGTTTTATCGGTATGATCATCGGTATAGCCATACTGAGTTCTATGGGCGAAAAATTAAAGGACTTTTTCATCACCAATCCTTATATAGATTCGGGTACGGCTATTTTTGCTACCGTAATTCTGATAATTTTTGGCGGTATCGCAGGGTATATTCCGGCAAGAAAAGCGGCACGCATCAAACCTATTGTTGCCTTAAGGGACGAATAATATGAGATTTTTATTTGACAGAAATACGTGGCAAGAGATTTTTGGTTCGATCAGCAAGAATAAGACGCGGACCGTCATCACGGTAATCGGGGTGCTCTGGGGTATTTTTATCTATATCGCACTATCAGGGGCGGCAAAGGGAATGGATAATGGGTTTGAGAGTATGTTTGAGACTATTGCGAAAAACAGCATGTTCGTTTGGGCACAAAGTACAAGTATGCCCAATGAAGGGTACAAGACCGGTAGGCAGATGCAACTCAAATTGGGCGATGCTACGATGATAGAGAATCGCATTCCCCAAGTCGAGTATATCGCACCACGAAACGTAATGGGTTTTTTCGGCTCGCCACCCGCCAACATCGGACGGAAAAACAAGACTGGAAGCTATACTCTGTATGGCGACTTTCCTGAGTTTACGAAAATTGCTCCTAAGAAAATATACGATGGGGGCCGCTTTATCAACGACGAGGACATTGAACAGGGAAGAAAAGTCGCCGTAATCGGTGAACGGACCCAGAAAGAACTTTTCGATAAAGGGGAAAATCCCATCGGAGGATTTATAAAAGTTGATGAGGTTTATTTTCAGGTCGTCGGGGTACATAAATTTGAGCAGGGCGGTGGATTCGGTGGAGATGGCGATATCTTTATTCCTTTTTCAACATTTCGAAAATTGTACAATACAGGCGATAACGTGGGCTGGTTCTCCATTGCCGCTTATGATGACGCCGATGTACTGAAAGTCGAAGAAAATATTAAGAACCTTCTAAAGAACATTCATCATGTACATCCCGATGACGACCGTGCATTCGGGTCGTTTAATCTTGGGGAGCAGTTTAATAAAATTGTGGGTTTTGCCGATGGCATTACGTTTTTATCGCTTGTGGTTGGCATTGCGACGATTTTGGCGGGGGTGATCGGCATCGGAAACATTTTATTGATTTCGGTTAAAGAGCGCACCAAAGAATTAGGTGTTCGAAGAGCATTGGGGGCGACCCCTGCCGAAGTTCGGAACCAGATTATATTGGAATCCGTTTTTTTGACCGTCATTGCAGGTATTATGGGCATTATTATAGGTGCGATAACCTTGTCTATGATTAATAATTTTACGCAAGACATCGATTTTCCGTATACAAATCCAACCGTACCTATTCCTTATGTCCTCGGGGCTTTGGTAATCATGGTAGTGCTTGGCACCTTAATCGGGCTCATACCTGCCCAACGTGCGGTGAGCATAAAGCCGATTGACGCACTTAGAGAAGAGTGAGTTATAAGATTAAGGAGAAAATCAAAATCCAATTCATATTTCAACAACAAACCATAAGTAAAAAACAACAAACACTTTTTCGAAATGAACAAAATTGTAAAATACATCCTCATTGGGATTTTAGTGCTTGGCGCATTGTGGGCCGCAGCCTTTTTCATCAAATCGAACAGTAAATCTGCCGTGGTCTATGAGACCCAAAATCCATTTATTACAAATATTGAGAAGAAAACGGTAGCCACAGGTAAGCTGATTCCCGAGGACGAAATCGAGATTAAGCCCCAAATATCAGGTATTATCGAAAAAATCTACAAAGTAGAAGGCGATAAGGTAATGTCGGGCGATTTGTTAGCCATGATCAAGGTGGTACCCAACGAGCAAGCTTTAAATCAGGCGCGGGGGCGGGTAAGAAATGCCGAATTGGCCTTGAATAACTCCCAGATCGAATACAATCGAAATAAGACGTTATTTGATAAGGGGGTTATTTCCAGCCAAGATTTTAACACGCTTCAATTGCAGTATAATCAGGCGCAGCAAGAAATTGAAAATGCAAAGGCTGATTATCAAATCATTCGACAAGGCTCGGCAGGTGGTTCTTCAAGTGCGAATACCAATATCAGGGCCACGGTTGATGGCACTATTTTGGAAATCCCTGTAGAGGAAGGTGATCAAGTCATAGAAAGCAACAATTTCAACGACGGTACAACCATAGCTACCATCGCTGATTTAGGGAATATGATTTTTGAGGGGAAGGTCGATGAGGGAGAAGTGGCCAAATTGAAAGTAGGTACGCCCTTAAAGATAAATTTAGGTGCGGTCGAGGGTAAGGAATTGGATGCCAAACTCCGGTTTATCGCTCCTAAAGGTATAGAGGAGACCGGCGCAGTTCAATTTAAGATTGAAGGTGATGTAGAGGTGAATGACAGTATTTTTATACGAGCGGGCTATAGTGCCAATGCCTCGCTAATACTTGAAAAGAAGGATAGTATTTTGGTAATTCCCGAAGCACTTTTACAATTCGACAAAAAAACCGATAAACCCTTTGTGGAGATTGCTGACGGTGCAGTCGAAAATCAAAATTTTCTGCGCAAGGACATTGAAATAGGGATTTCCGATGGGGTAAACGTAGAAATTGTTTCCGGGCTTACGGAATCCGACAAGGTGAAAGTTTGGAACAAGACCGAGCCTATTAAGAAGGGCGAAGATGAAGAGGCTGAGGAGGAAGACAATAGCGAAGAGTAAAAACACATCAATCAATACATCAACTTGACTGCCATTGGGCTGGACAAAACAATCAAAAAATGAACTTTAAATTTACCGCTTTACTTCTGTTATTTTCTATAGGGGCTATCACTGCCCAGCAAAAAAAATGGACCCTCGAAGAATGTGTAGCCTACGCTGTTGAGCACAACCTGACCGTTGAACAGTTCGAGCTTGACCTTGAAAATGCGATGATAGATAGATCCGATGCCATCGGGGCTTTTCTACCCGATGCCAATGCATCTTTAAGCTCTTCGGCGAACACGGGGCTTTCATTCGACCCCACTACAAATCAACCGGTTACTACAACTATCCTAACCGCCAATGGCAATGTGACGTCCAGTGTACTGTTGTTCGATGGTCTGAGGAACATTCATAGGCTCAACCGAGCTAAATTGAACGCAATAGCCAATCAGTACCGTTTAGACGATTTTAAGGATGATATACGTCTCAATGTTGCCAATGCCTATTTACAGATTCTTTCGAACAAAGAAACGCTCGTCGTGTTTCAGGCCCAGTATGCGGTAACCGAACAAGACCTCAAACGCACCAAAGAACTAGTTGACGCCGGCGTGGTACCCAAAGGAGATCTTCTGGAGGTCGAGGCGACCGCTGCAAATTTGGAGCAGCAGATCGTAAATACCGAAAATCAAATTTTAATCTCAAAAATCAATTTGGCACAGCTATTACAGATAACAGACTATGAGAATTTTGATGTAGCCGAGGCAGATTACGAAGTGCCACCTTCCGATATATTGAACAAATCTGCCAAAGAGATTTTCGCAGAGGCCTTGACGTTTAGAAATGACATTAAATTCTCAAAATCGACTAT
The DNA here is from genome assembly GCA_963832345.1 of uncultured Flavobacteriaceae bacterium. Taxonomy (GTDB): domain Bacteria; phylum Bacteroidota; class Bacteroidia; order Flavobacteriales; family Flavobacteriaceae; genus Pricia. The sequence goes on from CAWHTW010000003.1 coordinate 187,517, forward strand.
TGAATTGGCGGTGAAAGATCTTGCCATAGCTAAAGGGGCTAGATACCCTACCTTAGGCGCATTTTTTAACTACAATACCAGATATTCCGATCAAGAACGGTTCAATAACATCACAGGTGTGTTGGAAACGGAGAGTTTTGTCAACCAACTCTGGATAAATGATGGTATTTCGTATGGGGCCCAATTGAACATTCCTATTTTCAACGGTTTCAGTGTAAAGAACAACATAAAAAGAGCACAAATTGATGTACGAAGGGCCGAAATTCAATTTGAGCAGGATAAACTTGAACTCGAAACCAATATCAATCAGGCCTACGTAGATGTGCGAGGTTTCTCGAAAGCCTACTATGCCGCTCAGAAACTAGCGGATGCCCGACGTTTGGCCTACGAATATTCCAAAGAACGTTACGATGTCGGATTGATGAACGCCTTTGATTTCAGTCAGGCACAATCCCAAGTAGATGATGCGGAAGCCCAGGTCATACGTACAAAATACGACTATATTTTTAGGATTAAGGTATTGGAATTCTATTTCGGTGTGCCGATGGAAATGAATTGATCGTATCTTTGTCCCCAATATGCCCATAATCCTAAACCTAGAGACCGCTACTACAAACTGCTCGGTAAGCCTTGCCAAAGGTGGAAAGCTGCTTGCTATCAAAGAGCACGATACCCCTAGCTATTCCCATTCCGAACAGCTGCATATTTTTATTCAAGAGGTTTTAAAGGAAGCCGAGATTAGATTTTCGGATGTTGATGCCATTGCGGTCAGTAAAGGCCCAGGCTCTTATACAGGGCTACGTATCGGGGTGTCGGCAGCAAAAGGCCTTTGTTTTTCTTTGGATGTGCCCCTGATTTCAATTTCTACTTTAGAAAGTATGGCCCATCAGGCTAAATCGGAAAGCATCGATTTTGTAATTCCCGTTTTGGATGCCCGACGCATGGAGGTCTATTCTGCTGTATTTGACCAAAGCCTAAACCAGATCAGGGAAACCAAGGCCGAGATTATCAACGGGAACTCTTTTATGGAGTTTGTTGAAAAGGGGAAGGTGCTGCTTATTGGGAACGGTGCCGAGAAATGTAAGGAACCTTTGCAGCATCCCAATTTTAGCTTCGATACTTTCGTTGTGCCATCCGCATTAGAAATGGCAACCTTATCCCATAAAAAATTCGAAGCGGGTGAATTTGAAAATGTCGCCTATTTCGAACCCTATTATTTAAAGGATTTTATTTTGCAGAAGAAGAAATAGTCTCCCCCTTCACATGCACATCGCGTTGCGGAAACGGAATTTCGATGCCCGCTGCATCGAATCGCTTTTTAGTTTCTTCTATCACATAGAAATGTGCCGGCCAGAATACACTGGTATCCGCCCAAAAGCGTAGTGTAAGGTTTACCGAGCTATCGCCCAACCCGTCAACATATACTTCCGGAACGGGATCTTTCGAAATATTCTCATTGTCGTTACAGATCTGCAACAAAATATCCTTAGCCTCCTTAATATTTGACCCGTAGCCGATACCGACCTTAATATTGTCCCGTCGAGCGGACAACGCATTGTAGTTAATAATATTATCGTTTGATAGTTTACCGTTCGGGACAATGGCAATCTGGTTGCCAAAAGTGGTCAGTTTGGTGTAGAATATGGTGATTTCTTTTACGCTGCCATCGATACCCTGGGCCGAAATGAAATCTCCCACCTTAAAAGGTTTGAAGAGCAGTATCAGAACCCCTCCGGCAAAATTGGATAGTGAGCCTTGCAATGCCAGGCCGATAGCGAGACCTGCCGCACCGATAATGGCAATGAGCGAAGAGGATTGAACCCCTAGTTGTGTGATGACCAGCACGAAAAGCAATATCTTTAAAGCTATACTGATAAAGCTTTGCAAGAAACTTTCTAGGGCAAGATCATAATCCTTTTTCAGGAAAAATTTACGAACCATCTTGTTAAGGAACCGGATGATGTATAATCCGATAACTAAAATAAGCAGTGCGGTAAGCAAATTGATGGCGAGACCCGGTAAAGTAGCCCAAGCCCATTCAATCGCTTTGTCAACGTGTTCTTGGTAATCTGAAATTTCGTTCATAAAATATCCCTTTTTTGTCATTCCCGCGAAATCGGGAATCTACTTATAGTTTCTATCCTTCCCATAGAGGAGGGAATCTAGTCCTTTGTTTTTTGATTTTCGCACTTCGGCTTTAGGCTATGCTGAGCGCAGTCGAAGTAATGGGCGGTAACTTAATTAAAATCCCGTTTGAAATCAAGAAAAAAGGGGTTAAATGTGATGGTCAAACTTCAATTGATCTAAGACTTTTTCCATTTGTTTCGTGGGCAACTGACAAGTACCCTCTTGACATACATACATCAACGTCTGTCCCTCCACATATCTATCTTGAAAAAGGGATAGACCGCTTTCTTTTTCCGATGCCGCCAAAATACTATATGGTAAATACCGGCTATTGATTTCTTCCGCTTTATCCTTATAGTCATCACCGACAATGGCCACTTCGTAGAAGGGCTGGTCAAAGTACAGGGCCAATTGCAACCAATTGGCATGGTTTTGAGCACTTTTTTCAAGTTTTCCACAAACGTTCTTAAGAAGTCGTAAAGCTATAGTTTCATAGTCGGCTTCGGGAAAAAATTTCGAAAGCTTAAAAAGATTTTTCCCCATTATGGAGTTCGATGCCGGAACCACATTATCGGTAATTTCAATCGTTCTTCTGATAACATAATCGTCCTTTTTCGAGGTAAAGAAAAACATGCCGCTCTTTTCGTCAAGAAAATGGACTTGGCAATATTGTGTCAAGTCTACCGCATGCTGTAGCCATATCTCATTATGGGTAACTTCGTACAATCCGATAAAACCGTCGATAACGGAGGCATAGTCCTCTAGATACCCGTTGATCGTACTTTTGCCATTTTTATGATTGTGGAAAAGTCCGCCATCCTCTTTGATAAGATTTTTAAGGATAAAATTCGCATTTTTTAGCGCCAGATTCAAATAGGCAGGATTTTGGAGATAACGATAGGCATCCGTCAGACCTTTGAGCATCAATCCGTTCCATGACGTCAATATCTTATCATCAAGTCTGGGCCGTTTTCTCTTGTCACGTTCACCCCTTAAAATTTCCAAACAATTATCGATGACTCCAATTAATTCTTCCTTTGAAATAGGGTGTTTATCTGCAATCTTTTCTTTGGATGCGTTACGGATTAAAACGTAGTTGCCGCCTTCCCAATGGCCGTATTCGTTGCTATTGAACACCTCCTTAAAAATATCGTAGTCATTTTTTAAAAGTTGTTTCAGTTCTGCTACCTTCCAGACGTAATAGGCGCCTTCTTCAAGTTCTCCATTTTCGGTCAGACTATCCGCATCCAAAGAAGAATAAAAACCGAATTTTTCCGACATTAATTCGCTCTCTACAAAGCTAACCGTCTTCTCTACGGTTTCTCGATAAAGTTCGTGACCCGTTGCCGCGTAGGCCTGTGCATAGAGGCTGACCAGTTGTGCGTTATCGTAAAGCATTTTTTCGAAATGGGGTACGTGCCATTTGGTATCTACTGAGTAGCGGGAAAATCCGCCGCCTACATGATCGAAAATACCGCCCCAAGCCATCTTGGTCAATGAGGTGTTCACATAATTTAGGAGGGTATTGTCTCTGCGGACCGTCGCATAGTGCAATAAAAAGTTAAGGTTGACGGGCATTGGAAACTTCGGGGCGCGATTGTACCCGCCCATTTCGGTATCGAAATAGTGCGACCAATCCGTGACCGCCTTATCCATTTTTTCGATATTGAACCTATCGGAATTGCCAACCTGTTCTATAAGATTGATGGCCTGTAGCCCCTCGGCCATATTTTGTGCATAGCCTTCGACCTTTCCAGGATCTTTTCGGTATAGCTCTGACAATTGTTGCAAAACCGGTATCCAATTCTCTTTTTTTACGAAAGTGGCGCCCCAAAACGGACGGCCATCAGGAAGGGCAACAATGTTCAAAGGCCAGCCCCCGCTGCCCGTCATCATTTGAAGCGCATCCATATAAATATGATCTACATCAGGTCGCTCTTCGCGATCGACCTTGATATTGATGAAATTTTTGTTCATCGTGTGGGCGACCTCCACATCCTCGAAGCACTCATGCTCCATCACATGGCACCAATGGCAGGCCGCATAACCGATACTGACGAGTAAAAGCTTGTCCGCTTTCTTTGCCCTAGCTAAGACTTCGGGATTCCACGCCATCCAATTCACGGGATTATGGGCGTGCTGCAGAAGATACGGACTCGTTTCATCGATAAGGGCATTCGTGAATTCGGGTTTCATTGATATGGCTTAATGAATTAAAAATACTCCTTTGAAAGAGTGGTTAAAACTAGGACATAAAAAAAGCATCCCGCAATAAACAGGATGCTTTAGGTTTTATGAAGCAAAAATTAATTGACTTCAAACGTGATTTTGACATTTACACGATAGTTCGTTAATTTTCCGTCGGTAACAGTAGCACTCTGCTCATTGATATAAACGGATTTAATATTCTTTACGGATTTAGATGCATGAGTGACCGCGTTCTTTGCTGCATCCTCCCAACTCTTGTCCGAATTGGCCAATACTTCTATAACTTTTAAAACTGCCATACTATATATTTATTTTTAGGTTCGAATCAATATAATAAATTAAACCTGAATATGTAGGTCGAAAACCTTTTAAAATGGACTCATTTCGGATTTAGATTTGACTTCTGAATCAGAATGTGTCATCCGTTTAGAGCAACTACTTCGTTCACCTTGTCACCCATCATGTTTTTCAGCATGGTCTCAATTCCGTTTTTGAGCGTAAAGGTAGAGGAGGGGCAACCACTACAGGCGCCCTGTAAAATTACATTGACCGTTTTGCTATCGGATTCATACGACTTAAAAAGGATATTACCACCGTCACTGGCGACCGCAGGTTTGACGTATTCCTCCAAGATGTCAATGATCTGTTGCGAAGTGTCATCAAGTTCGATTTTTTGAGGTGTCGGAATGTTCTGTGCCTCCGAAACCTGTGGAACGGCCTCTTCGGATACTACTTCTTTGCCATCGGCCAAATAATTGCGAATAAATTCGCGCAATTCCAGCGTTATATCGCCCCATTCGGCCATATCATATTTGCTGACCGAAATATAGTTGAGATCGATAAAAATTTCTTTCACAAAAGGAAAATGGAAAAGTTGTTTTGCCAATTCTGAATTTTTGGCCTCGTCTATATTCTTGAACTCGAATGCCGTGGGCACTATGGCCTTGTTGGCGACAAATTTCATCACGGCCGGGTTGGGCGTAACCTCCGCATATACGGTTACCGCCACCTTTTGCACAGCGGCCTCTTCGCGCACGACCGGTTCCCCGGAATTGAGATATTCCACCAATTGCTGGGCAACCTCGTCCTTAACATCATCCCATTCTACAATATCATAACGTTCCAATCCAATAAAATTACCGGAAATATAGACGGTTTTAATGAAGGGAAGGTAGAACAATTGCTGCGCCAAGGGTGAGTTTTTGGCGTCGTCAATGTTCTTGAACTCATGATTTTTACCTTGGGTCAAAAAATGGTTCGTCTCGAACTTCAATATGTTAGGATTGTTGGTCTTTACAACGGTGATATTATACTCTTTCATAGCTTCCTATCGGTTTGCGGTAAAGGTACAAATAAAGTACAAGTTCAAGCGCAAGTGTCAAGCTTGGAAAGTCTCAACCTTACGATACGCGATACGCGATACTCGGTGCTCGATCTCTCGCCATTTCGAAATACAAAAGCTAGCCCCATTCACCACGCATCCGACATCCAACATCTTAAATCTCAAGTCTACCTTGGATAATATTGTTGCCTTTCGTCCGTTATACCTTATATTTAGTCGATAATAAGAGATCATCCCGATAAATAAACCGATGAAACATCGTTTGCTGCTTCTTTTTGCTTCCCTACTTATTGGTTTTCAATCGTACGCTCAAGAAGGGATTCCTGTTTATTTTGATTACTTGTCCGACAACTATTATCTAGTCTATCCGTCGATGGCGGGTATCGGCCAAGGGACGAAAATCAGGGCTACGGCAAGAATGCAATGGTTCAGCGTAGAAGACGCTCCCAACCTACAGACCATAAACCTGCATTCGCGCATAGGGGAAAGCAATAGTGGGGTAGGAGCTATCGTCTTTAACGATGCTAACGGGTATCACGCACAAACGGGACTTAAACTGACCTATGCCCATCACCTGAAATTAGGGGGAGATGTGCGTAGCCTGAATCAACTTTCGTTTGGTATCAGTCCCACCTATCTCCAGAGCAGTCTTGACGAGTCGGAATTTCAATCGGCCCTGCCCGATGATGCTATTTCAGGGATAAAACTCAGCGAAAGCTATTTCAACACGGATATCGGTTTTTCGTATAATCTAAGGGAATTCTATGCCCATCTTGCGGTTCACAATTTGTTGAGCAGCAAGCGCAACCTCTACCGCTACGGGAAGGCCAACGACAATATTCCGGTCATAGACAACCTTCGCCGGTATTTGGTTTCCGTCGGTTATATCTTCGGAAGGCAAGAGTGGCAGCTAGAACCTTCGGTTTTGTTCCAAATGACCGATTTTACCAAGGAAAAGACCATCGACCTCAACGCCAAAGTATACAAGGATGTCGATTTCGGACGTTTATGGGGCGGACTCTCCTACCGTCGGAGTTTTGACGGCACCCAATTTGCTACCGGCGATAGTTTCGGCGAGCAAAAATTGCAACTCATTACGCCCATTGTCGGCGCCAACATCGGTAATTTTATGGTTTCCTATAACTACTCATACCAGACCGGCGATATCCGGTTTGACAGTGGTGGTTTTCACCAGATTACCCTCGGCTATGATTTCGGGCAGAGCGAGCGGCGTTACGATTGTTATTGCCCGGCGGCGCAGTAGTGCGCTTGGCGCCAAACGAATAGGGCGCATCGCATAGTACGAACGGCGCATCGCGTTACTCCCATCCTAATCCGCGTTCCTTGGCCTGCTTCACTATGGCCTCCAACATGGCATTCTCCAGTTCGCCTATTGCATCGTAATTTTGGTTTTTGGCGATAAAGGCATCCCTTTGGGTATTCGCTTCGCGGATTTCTTTTTGGATTTTAAGGCGCTCCGATTTTTTATCGGCGATGTACGATTCGATTTCAGCGGTCGGTTTGTCCTGAAGCACCTTTGGCAAATCCTTTTTATTGATTTTGGCCACTTCGAAATCGTCATCCTCCGAGGCATCCACCAAATCCCAGCCCCTGTTATTGTACAGCCGTGAACTTTTGCTTACGGCACGCTTGACGGCCACGGCCTCTTCCATCTCGTAGGCATTTGCGTCTTGGGCGGATTGTTGTTGTAATTTCGACGCCCCAAGCGCACCGAATGAAATATAGGTAGTGTTCAATTTTCTGTTCAATTTGATGATGATCTCGTCATAGGGAGTATCTATATGTGCGACCTGTCGGTTGTGATCTATGGCGATATATTCACCTCCAGTCAGGGTGGCACCGTTTTTCCAATAACTGTCGATACCCTGTTCATAGTTGCCGCAGAAAATGGTGTTTACGATGACGTCCTTTTCCTTGGCATTGGTTACGGCATCCGTATAACTCAAGGTTCCTTGGTCAAAGGGCTCGTTACCGGCGATAAATATCATTTTAAGATTGTCGGGGTTTTGGCCCCAATCGAGTTGTTTTAAGGAGGTGTGAATGACTTGTCCACAATACTCCTCCCCGCCATTGGTCGCAAGGGAAAAGAGTTTTTCGGAAATCTCGTCCAAATCACCGCTAAAGTTCAATACTTGTTGAATATAGCCCTCACGTGATGACAGGTTGTCGTTACCGTATTGGTAAAGCGCGATCTGTAGTTCGGGCCTTGCTTCATCGCCATATTTGGCATGGCTGAACTTGTTGACGATATCCCATAATTGGGCTTTCGCTTGGTTGATAAGTCCGTCCATACTGTTACTGGTATCCAATAATAAGGCGATTTTTACGGTGTTACCGGCCGGATTGGGGTCGGGTAGCATCGCCTCTGCAATGATAGGCATTGTTGTTGTTTTTTTTGTTTCGAGTTCGTATCCGTAGGTTGCGGTGAATGTCAAGGCCGTTAGCCCTATTCCGAGAAAATTTCTTTTAAAATCCATAGTTCGTTTGTTTTGTGAGATAAAACTAGCTCGGAACTTTTCCTAAAAAAACGGATAATGAGTGAAAGGGCACTTTGACTGCGTGCAGCATCTCTTTTGATTTGTAAAGGATGTAAAAGGATTATTTTTAGGGATAGCACAGTACTTCCCCTATTTTTTTCATCCGCATAAATGCCCTAAGTTTGAACCCGTCTTGAGTTAGTCTTTGCAACGGAGATTTTCGGCTTTTGAGCCCTAGGGATATTTAAGTAGCATAGTGGTAGCTACGCTGTGAAAAAAAGATGAAATTAGAGTGCAAAATGTGAATAGTGTAGGTAAAGGAATACCTCAAGGCGAGTTCTTTACGTTGTTTAAGAGGATATGCGAAAAACGGTCTACATAACGATTTGGGTTTTATTGGGATGGACCGTAGCGTTTTCCCAAGTTCGGGAAAGTACGGAAGCGGCCAAATCCACCAAAAGAGCTACCAGCCCGATGTCATTGCATCAAGCCTACCTAGATTCCGCCGAGGTGTACAAACGCACCGATATCAAAAAAAGCATCGATTTTATCACGCATTCCATCACCGAACTGGGTAAAAGGGGGAATAAAAAGGCCTTGGCGGAATCATTGGCCGCCTTGGGCGACGTTTATCAATATCACAATCAATACGACCTGGCCATTACCAACTATATAGATGCTAACGAGGCGAACCGATCTTCACGCACGACCATAAAACTAGGGAAAGCCTATATTCTGAACAAGGAATTTAGCAAGGCAGAATCCGTCTTAACACCCCTTGTGAACATCGACAACCTGATTCCCTTTCAGCGGGTCGAGCTGTTCGAAAACCTTGGGGATGCCTATGCCGGTCTTGGGCAGATTGACAGGGCGGTCGCTTTTTATGAAGAGGGATTGAAAACGGCCGAAATGAACCAGATATCGCCCAAAGTGGCTGACCTGAACTCCAAGATAGGGGATGCCTATGCCAAAGATGACCGCTTACAGGAGGCCGATGTCTACTACGATAGCTCTTTGGAACTGGCCAATAGCCTCGCCCCGGAACGAGCGGTTCGGGAAAAGGAGAAAGTAGCCGATTTCTATAACCAAAAAAACCTGTATGGTGCGGAGATCGAACTCCGCAAAAAAAGTTTGGAAGCGATTAAAAAACTGCCAAAGGCCAAGGTTTCCAAAAACCCGGTCCAGACAGATTTTGATTCGATCACGGCGCAGCGTATCAACTATAAAATCGCCAACGCCTATATTGCACAAGACAAGTATGACGAGGCGATTCCGTATCTAAAGGAAAGTATCGAGGAGGCCGGTTCCGAAGATGACTTAGTGGTTCAAAAGGATGCGACCCGAAAACTGTCGGAAATCTTTGAGTACAAGGGTGATTATCCGAAGGCATTTGCTTCCTATCGCAACTATGTGGCCTTGGTCGATACCCTCTATATACGTAAAGAGCAGGAAATTTCAAGGGCCGCACGTCTCAACCGGGAGATATCCAGCAAACAAAACCGCATTTCAGGGCTTGAGCAAGAGCGTGAACTGTCGCAGAGCAAGTACGATCTTGCCCTAACCGAACAGCAATTGATCCAGCAGACCAATAGTCGTCAAAAGTGGATCATCTATTCTTTGATTTTCGGTCTGCTTCTCATGGGCTTGGCCACCTTCTTTTTCTATCGTAGCACGAGGCAACAAAAACTCGCGAACAATCTGTTGGCCCTGAAATCCCTGCGATCGCAGATGAATCCGCATTTCATCTTCAATGCCCTGAATTCGGTCAACAACTATATTGCCAAGAGCGATGAGCGCAGTGCCAACCGGTATCTCAGCGAATTTTCTACCTTGATGCGCTCCGTGCTAGAAAATTCGGAGGAAGATTTTATCCCTTTATCCAAAGAACTGGAACTGCTCGAACTCTATGTAAAACTGGAACATTCCCGTTTCCCCGAAAAGTTCGATTATGAGATTAATGTAGATAAAAATTTAGATGTGAGTGCTTTCCAGATTCCGCCAATGTTGTTGCAGCCCTATATCGAAAACGCCATTTGGCACGGCTTACGATATAAGGAGGTTAAAGGATACCTGACTATCCATCTAAAACAGAAGAATACCGCATCGTTGGAAATAATCATAACGGACAATGGGATCGGCCGGAAAAAATCAGCGGAACTCAAGACCCAAAACCAAAAGAAACAGATATCAAAGGGCATGGGGAACATCAAAAAGCGGATAACCATCCTAAACGATATGTATAAGGATAAAGTGAATGTGCATATTGCTGACCTTGAAACCGACGGTTCGGGTACGAGGGTGGTGTTTCTATTGAAGAAGGATTGATATAAAAAGTATATTTTCTATGAAACTTAAAGCGCTTCTGATAGAAGACGAGGCCAACAGCCGTGAGATATTACGCAACTATCTGGCCAAATATTGTTCGGAGGTCGATTTAATCGGCGAGGCGGCATCTATAGAAGAAGGCCTGAAATTGATTCGTAAAGGCGCACCGGACCTTGTTTTTCTCGATGTCGAAATGCCTTTTGGGAACGCCTTCGATTTATTGGAGCAACTGCCAGACCGCACTTTCGAAACCGTTTTTGTAACGGCCTACAATCAATATGCCCTCGATGCGCTGAACCATCACGCTGCCTACTATTTGATGAAACCCATCAATATCGACGAACTGATAAAAGCGGTGGAATATGTAGTGGAAATCAAACAAAAGGAAAATGCCCTTGAGGATACAGTGCTTCGACCGAAACTGAAGTCGGTCGAAGGAAAGATTACCCTGCCCCAGCAAGATGGCTTTCAAGTTTTAAACGTAGCAGATATTCTGTACTGTCAGGCGGACGATAATTACACCTACATTTTTCTGGAGAAAAAAAAGATACTGGTCAGTAAGACCCTAAAGTATTTTGAGGATGCCCTGTCGGATTTTGCCTTTGCCCGCATTCACAAATCCTATCTGGTAAATGTCAACGAAGTCGTGAAGTATCGAAAGGGAAAGGGAGGCAGTGTCGTAGTCTCGAACGGAAAGGAATTGTTGGTGTCAGCTTCGAGGAAGAAGGAGTTTTTGGCATATTTCTAGGGGTGTCAACTGACCTTTAACATGCCTCCAGGCCATATTGAACCTTACACCAATGCGAGGCGGGCAGGTTCAAACATCTGCGTGACCCAAACCGAAAGTTGAACACTAAAATCTGAAGACAATGATCAAAACAGTAAACGGAAAATCCCCAGAAATAGGCAACGACTGCTTCATCGCCGAGAACGCAACTATCGTGGGCGAGGTAAGCATGGGCGACCAATGCAGTATTTGGTTCAACGCCGTGATACGGGGCGATGTACATTATATAAAAATGGGCGACAAGGTCAATGTACAAGATGGCGCAGTCATTCATTGCACCTATCAAAAATCCCCGACCAAAATTGGCAATAATGTCTCCATCGGCCATAACGCCATCGTTCACGGCTGCACGATACAAGACAACGTGTTGATCGGCATGGGCAGTATCGTGATGGACGATTGTGTAATTGAAAGCAACAGTATCATCGCGGCCGGTGCGGTCGTGACCAAGGGCACAAGAGTACCTTCCGGAAGTATCTTCGCCGGCATGCCCGCCAGAAAAATAAAGGATATTAGTACCGAACTGAGTTCCGGCGAAATTGATCGGATTGCGAACAACTATGTCATGTATTCGGGGTGGTTCAAGTAGCCTTGCTTTCGCTTTTGGAAGCATTCCACTAGTATAATTTAAGGTGCAATCGGTACTGCGCAGCTGCTCAAAATTTGCGGTTCAAAAAAACCAGCCTTAAACCCGCTGAAGGCGGAATTAAACCGTAAACACTCTCAGTCGGCCGGTTTAGACTTGTATATAATTTACCTAATTTTGCAAATCTCTAAAAACATTGACATGAACGCATATATTTTTCCTGGGCAAGGTGCCCAATTTGTAGGTATGGGACAAGATCTTTACGAAAAGTATCCCCTGGCACAGGAACTTTTTGACGTCGCGAACGAAATCTTGGGGTTCTCGATTACCAACATTATGTTCGAGGGTACGCCCGAAGATTTGAAACAGACCAAAGTCACGCAGCCCGCCATCTTTTTGCATTCCGTTATCTTAGGTAAGATTTTGGGCGATGGGTTCCGGCCAGACTGTGTTGCTGGGCATTCGTTGGGAGAGTTTTCTGCCCTTGTTGCCAATGGCGTGCTGAATTTTGAGGATGGTCTTAGACTCGTCTCCCAACGGGCGATGGCCATGCAGAAAGCTTGTGAGTTGCAGCCAAGCACCATGGCGGCGGTCTTGGGATTGGAAGATGATGTCGTGGAAAGGGTTTGCGAAGCAACACCGGGTATCGTTGTGGCGGCCAATTATAATTGTCCCGGTCAATTGGTGATTTCCGGTGAGGTGGAGGCCATTGCCTTGGCCTGTGAAAAAATGAAGGAAGCTGGCGCGCGCAGGGCACTTGTTTTACCGGTGGGCGGAGCTTTTCATTCCCCCTTGATGGAACCGGCCCGCGAAGAACTCGCCTCGGCCATTGAGCATACAGTGTTCGGGAAGGCAGCGTGTCCTATTTATCAGAATGTTACTACCCTTGCGGTAAGCGATTCCAACGAAATCAAGAAAAACCTGATTTCGCAACTTACGGCACCTGTAAAATGGACGCAGAGTGTGCGAAATATGGTAACCGATGGGGCCAATACATTTATAGAGGTAGGGCCTGGTAAAGTTTTACAGGGCTTGGTGAAGAAAATAGCTTCAGAGGTAGAAGTTCGTTCGGCCGAAATCCCCGAGTGACCTTTATGCGTATATAAAGGTAGTTCATCCATAAAACCCTGATTTAAGCCTTAATTTGAGGTATATGGATGAATTTTTTAGTAATATTGACATCCATTTCCGCTTAACCGCGCTTGTCTTGCTGTGTATTGAATTGATATGGATTCATCGGACAGTTTATGAAATTGAATAGAGAACATTTTGATTTTTTTTGTAATTCTACACTTCGTTTACGGGGGGGTGTGTTTTTAATTATATTGTTTATCGGTTTTTGTGCAAATGCTCAGGTGATTACGATTTCCTCAGCTGATACCGAAGCCGACGAAAGCCCAGGCAATCCCGCAAGTTTTACGATAACCCGTACACCGCCCAACAACGTTTTTAATTCGACGGTTACCTATTCGATTGGCGGCACGACTGAATCGGGTCTTGATTATACTAATGTTCTCCCCGTAAACAACTCTATTGAGCTGTCTCAGGCGCAACCTTCAGTTACCATATCAACTAACGATATAATTAATATTATCGATGACAGTCTTGTTGAGGGGTTGGAGACCATCGTAATTAATTTGGAAGCCGTCAATTTTGGTTTTATCAGTCCGACCCAAAATGCTGTGACGCTAAACCTTACCGATAACGATGGTGTCTTTACGGTAGCGACCGCTGCCGCGGCTGCCGAGCAGGGTACAGTCGCAGGAAGTTTTACGGTAACGCTTGATAAAGCCGTTGCGCCCGGAGTTACTGTATCAGTTCCTTATACTCTCGATGGAACTGCCGTAGGTACCGATTATGCCGTGGGGGGACAACAAAATACCTTGACTTTTCCAGCAGGTGGGCCTCAATCCAGGGTAGTCAGCATTACTCCTGTTGATGATGATATCGTCGAAAACGATGAAACCGTGCTATTGACCTTGCAGGCCCCGACAGCATCTGGTGGTCGTGGCAGTGGTTTTGTGGTCGATCAAGGCGGGCTAACCAATCGAACGATTACTATCGCGGATAACGATACCGGCACCTTTACCGTACAGACCACGGATACCGATGCGGCCGAGGAAAATCAGGATCAGGGTAGGTTTTTAATCAGCTTGGATAAGGTAAATGAAACCGGTACGCCCGTTACCGTGCCATATACCTTGGGCGGCACTGCCGTAGCAAGTGATTATACTACCCAAGGTCAACCTGCCTTTACATTCGCTGCAGGCCAGCTGACCCGTGAACTTCTTATAATTCCAACAGATGATTTGGAGGCCGAAGTCGATGAAACGGTCATTTTAAACTTGGGCGCTCCCAGTGACAACGAAAAGTTTACCTACACCGCTGAACCCCCAGCACAACGAACGATCACTATCGCCGACAATGACTGTGCTGCAGGTACAGCGGCGCCAGTGTTGAACGATAATACTAGAGCCTTCTGTGATACGATAGATGTTAACTTTGACAGCTATTTTGATGGAACCCCACCTCCCGGCATACGATTGGTATGGAGTACGAATCCCGATCCGTCCGTAGTCGCCGCATGGGAGAATGATGGGGCTGCTATTGATGCCGCCGACACCTACTATGGTTTTTTCGCGGATACCGCCAACGACTGTTATAGTCCGACCGTTGAATTGGTGATTACCCAAAATATATCGCCCTCGGCAGGAACTTTGGTTAACCCATCACCAATCGCGGCATGTAATAATGAAACGGATGAGTTCGGGCCTAACCGTATCAATTTAAATACGTTGATAACGGGTCAGGATCCCGGTGGCCTTTGGACCAGCAGTCCCTCGGTAGGGCCGTTACCCACGAATAGTCCCTCGGTCAATTTCGCTGGTAGAATTGCTCGCAATTATGAGTTCACCTATACTACAACTAACGCTGTCGCACCCTGTACAAATACATCTATTACAGTCGTTGTAGCCGTAACCGATTGCGACCCTTGTGTGGCAGGAAATGTTGCCCCTAGCTTGACCCCAGGACAGACCGATACCTTTTGCGGCCCAATTCCCGAGGCGGCCAGCCTCAACGACTTTACCTCGAGCACAGCCCCGGCGGGAACCACTTTGGTATGGACCACGAATGCAGAGGATTTTACCGATACAAGCGCACATTTAAGTCCGGCGGAGATAGAAACATTTTTGGCAGGTGACTATTACGCGGTTTTTTATGATGCCACTAACGACTGTGCGAGTCCGCCTTTAACTATAAGTATTGTACAGAACGATATCCCGGAAGTTACGGCGTCGACCGGAGATTCCCGCTGTGGTCCGGGCACTTTGCAGTTGACCGCTACAGGAAGTCTCGATGCCACCCTAAGATGGTACACTACCGCTACGGGCGGCACGCCTATCCGAAATGGTTCGAATTTTACCACGCCCAATATTTCACAGACTACTTCGTATTATGTGGAGGCAATTGCCAACGCCTGTATCTCGCCCCGGACCGAGGTGGTTGCTACGGTTATCCCGCAACCCTCGGCAGGTGCACCCCAGAACGCATCTTCCTGTAGCGCGGCCGAATTCGGAATTACCATACTTGACCTCGACAGTACTTTCTCCGGAACCGCTAGCGAGGGTATCTGGGAGCTTACTTCCGGACCTTCCGCAGTAAGCCTGAATGCCGAAAACGTAGTCGATTTCCAGGGAAGTGCCAACGGGAATTATGTGTTCACCTATACCACCACCGGTGCCGAAGCGCCTTGTGAAGACGTTTCGGCGTCGATAACCGTTTCCGTCAGTAGCTGCGACACCGATGATGATGGTGACGGACTACTAGGAGGTTTGGAGTCTACATTAGGCACCGACCCTAATAATCCCGATACCGACGGCGACGGCATAAATGACGGCGTAGAGGTGGGAGACGATTCCGAAAATCCGCTCGATGAAGACGAAGATGGCATCATTGATGCGCTCGATTCCAATATTCTTGACACAGATGAGGATGGCGTAAACGACCAGCAAGATCCTGCCAATGGAAATCCGTGCATTCCCAATAGGTTTAACGGTCTGTGCGATACCGATGGCGACGGTATCTCCGACCTCGAAGAACAGGAGACTGGCTCAGATCCCGATGATTCCTGTAGCCCCAACGAAACACCCAATTGTGCAGACCCCATCGATCTTCAGGTGTTAAAGGAGGTCGATATCCTAGATGCCATTGTCAACGAAAATGTGGTATTTACCATTTCGGTGAACAATCTTTCCGATAGAAAGGCGATTAACGTAACGATCGGCGATTTATTGGAAACCGGATTTGAAGTCAGTGCCGATAGTACCGCCGTTGCCACCGCAGGTGCATACGATTTGGAGACCGGTCTGTGGACTATCCCCGAAATAGCAGCCATGGGCTCAGAAACGTTGACCGTGCCCGTAACTGTTCTGGAGGGTGGCCCTTATGTTAACACGGCAGAATTGTTATCCTCTATACCCGAAGATGTCACCCCTGACAATAATGTCTCAACAGTAACCCTGAATATCGATTTACCCGAAGGCATTGACCTTGTCCTAGAAAAAACCGCAGCAATTGTTGATCAAAATGACTCACTTAAAATAGCCGATTTTCAAGCAGGGGAAGTTAATCCGTTAATAGGCCAGGAATTAATCTTTAAACTGAGGGTCACCAATGAATCGAACGAGGAGATGGTTTCCCGTATTGAAGTTTTGGATTCTATATCCCCTGTTTTCGGCAATCCAAGATTTACACCAGAATTGGGTGAGGAATCTGTATATGATGCCACTACAGGTCTACTGATATGGGTTATACCTGAACTATTGAGAAATGGCGTGGCGGAACTAGAAATACGGGTAGTGGTAGATAGTGTCGGTACTTTCCAAAATACCGCTGAAATCGACAGGTCGTCCCCTGTCGATAGTGAGGGCAACTATGAGAACAATACATCCACCGTTACCATTAATGTTTCAGAGCGTACCGAGGCGGAGTTCGGTATTATTTTCAATCAATTTTCCCCGAACAATGATGGGGTTAACGATGAGCTAAAAATAAACAAAAAACGGACTAACGACGACGGTAGCCTCGGCGACGAAGTCGATATTGAGTATTCAATTAAGATTTTTAACCGATACGGGAGCCTGGTTTTCGAGGGCGAACAGCTCAGTGATGAGGTTATTTGGGACGGTACCCGCAAAGGTACGGAGGTACCTGACGGCACCTATTTCTACGTGCTCGATTTGATAGTAAACGAAGAAATAGAGGGCATCGATACAAACTCGATCAAAAAAGGCTGGATTCAGCTCATTCGATAATCTGAACCAGTCAAAAGATACTACGGATAATGCAGCATAGAACACTACGATCCCTATATTTAAAATTCTTTTTCTCCTTGGTCTTTATGGGTATTACTACCATGGGTTTTACGCAGAAAGAACCACAGTATACCCAATATATGTACAACATAGGCAGCTTTAACCCCGGCTACGTCGGTACAACCATAACCCCGGAAATTACCGGTCTGTACAGGGCACAATGGCTCGACATTGATGGGTCGCCGCGAACCCTGCGCTTGGGTGCCAGCACGCCCTTATCAAACGAGACCATGGGGGTCGGCTTAAACATCATCAGTGATCAACTGGGGCCATCAACACAGACTTACGTCGAGCTGGCCTATTCGTACCAGTTCAACGTTTCCGATAATACAAAGCTCTCGTTCGGTATGGATGTTGGCGGTTCTTTCCTGAACGTCGACTTTTCAAAGGGCACCTTCGAGAATCCAGGTGAACCGATATTGGGCGGCGAAACTATCAGTAAATTCTATCCGACGGTAGGCGCCGGGTTCTTTTTGTACGAGGACGATATCTGGTACCTCGGCGCGTCGATACCGAATTTTTTGACCGATGGCATCTATAACGATGACGTGGCTACTATTATAGATGATAAATTACAGTTCAATTTTATCGGGGGCTATGTGTTCGATTTATCCGAAACCTTGAAATTCAAACCGGCGTTCTTGATCAATTTGGTCAGCGGTGCGCCCGTCAATACAAACCTATCCACGAATTTTTTGTTCAATGACCGGTTTACCTTCGGGGCTTCCTACAGGTTGGGCAATGCCATAAGTGGGCTGGCGGGGTTTCAGGTTACCGGTGGTACGTTCATCGGCTACTCCTATGATTACAACACCAATCCCTTGGGAGAATTCAGCAATGGGTCCCATGAGGTAATCGTAAAATTCTATCTGGGCAGGGGCGATGGTGCCAAGAGCAACAATAAGGAGTTAAAGGGGAAACCTAAACAGATCGATACACCAAGATTTTTCTAAATGAAGTCAAGACTCGTAATAGCGTTCTTTTTTATAAGTACTGCGTTTTGCCTTTCGCAAGAAATCAATTCGCAGGGCGACAAGTATTTTTATGCCTATGCCTATGATGACGCCATAAAGGCCTATCAAAAGCAGATGCAGCAGGGGCAATTGATGACCAATTTTCAGCTTTTGAACTTGGCCGATTCCTACTTTAAGTCCGGGGAATATATTAAAGCTTCGAAAATCTACCTAGATATCAATAAGAACGACTCCATTTTATCGGATCACCGTTTCAACAAGATGCTGCAGAGTTTGACCAAGATTTCCGAAACCGAACGGGTCAAAGCCTTTTTGAAATCAAAGGGAAACAGCTTTACTGGGGAACTTTTGGAAAATGCCGAATTTAACGAGGAAGTGCTTAATTCTGCTGACACCGAGCCTGCAGGATTCTTTATATATGCATTAAACAGCAATAGCCCCGAGGCGGACAATGCGCCCAGTTTCTATCAGAACGACTTGCTTTTTAGTAGTAGCCGAAAAAGGCGGTCGAAAAAAATATATGGCCCGTCGGGAGATCCTTATCTCGACATCTATAAAGTCACGAAAGGGCAAAATGGTACCCTTTCCGATGCCAGTCCGTTCGGGCGCATCCCGAATTCCGAATTCCATAAGTCAACGCCGTATTATTCCGAAAGCACTGGAAACCTGTATTACGTGCTGTCGAATACCGAGGATAATAATCTTGCTTTCGACGAGCAGGGAAAAAATGCCTTGGCCATCGGTATGGTCGATGAAAATGGAACTTTTAGATTTTTGTTGAAAGATTTGAGTACTTCCTTCTATTATCCTTTCTATGATGCCGATAGTGGAAGGCTTTATTTTTCCGCCAATTTTAAGGATAGTTATGGCGGCACCGATCTCTATTATGTAGATATCAACAATGGTCAAGTAATGTCACAGCCTGTCAATTTGGGCCCGCGTATCAATTCCCCTGGCAACGAAATCGCTCCGTATGTTTTTGATAGTAGTCTTTATTTTTCCTCGGATGTATTTTATGGAATCGGAGGCATGGATATCTATCGGTCGAACATCCTGCCCGATAAAACGTTCAGCATTCCCGTAAATTTAGGGAATGGCATCAATACAAAGTATGATGAATTCGGGTTTATTATTCAAGAGAACCAAGGGGATGGTCTAATGGGTTATTTCTCTTCCAACAGGCCCGGAGGTAAGGGAGACGACGATATATACGGATTTAAAATCAGCGAGAAACCTGGTCTGAGGACGCTTATTTTTAGGGGTAACGTAGTAAAGCCGCCCTATGATCAATCCATATCCGATGCTTCAATTAAGGTTTTAGATGGCGATGGAAAGGTACTAAAGGAGGTTTTATCCGGTAGTAATGGCTCATATCAAGTGGAGATACCATACAACTCCGTCGTTACGCTAGAAGTGTCAAAAAGAACCTTTTCCACATTCAAGGAAACTTACAATCCAAAAGGATTGCAGGAACTTGAAAAGGCTTCCTCGAAAATTGAACTGTCTTCCATCGCTGACATTGTAGAGGAAAAGGAAGGGAAAATGGTCCTCAATTTAAAGGATTTCTTTTTTGCAAGTGGCCAGAGCAACCTTACACCGGAAATTATCATGGAAATCGATAAGGTGGTCGACGCCGTAAAAAAATTCCCAAACATGAAATTCTCCATAGAAACCTATACGGATAGTCGTGGCGGAAGAAGTTCGAACCAAAAGGTTTCAGAGCAACGATCGGCTGCCATTGAGGCTTATTTGTTAAATAATGGTGTTCCTTCCGAAAGTATTACCGGTTCGCAAGGCTTTGGCGAGGACAAAATTGTCAATAATTGTACAGATGGAGTGTATTGCCTTGATTTTCTACATCAACAGAACCTGCGTACTCTTTTCGTGGTAGATAATTATGATGAATTGAGCCAATAATCTCCTCTTTAGTTACGTACGAGGGTTGAGGTTTTAGCCCTTTTTTTGCCTATGATTTTAGTTTTTGGGCTGCGGGCGGCCAAGGCTGATTTGGTACTTGGGATTTCGGCTTAACGGGCAAGTTCACAATGCCGACATTCTTTTATTTCACCGTAATAGGTTTGACGGTATTTATATAAGGTCTTTACCGGTACGCCCAATAAATGCTTTTTGATATACGTTACCGGTATTGAAAGCATGCCCATTTTCTCGGTATACCGCCTTTCGGTTTTTGTTTTTCGTTTGATTCTGATAAACTTCATACGAATGGTATTTTTTATTTTCGGACTTCTGTAAAGTTTGCATCGCGTGCTTCGATTAAAACTCTGCATACTCTAAAGTCAAAAGGTTCTACATAAACTTTCACAGAAATCTCAAATTGAATACTGCAAAACTTAAAAACAAGAATGGCAAATCCAAATACCTGTTGTTAAGCCTTTTATAAAAATAGGTTGCAAAAAATCCGTTTCAAATGCTAGTTTCCGACCGGTCGCCCCAGAAATCGAATTCCTTTTTCAGCACCTTCGTTACCTTCGGTATCGGTTTGTTCTTCTTTGTCGTCGTTGTCGATGATAGCGATGCTGCCGTCACGCTACAATTTATAAGCACAATCAAGGTCGGGATTGGGGTTACCACGAACTTCAGGTTTTACAGAGCGTAAAATTTGAGGGGGCTTCTAGCAGGTATCGCAAGCGGTCAACGGATTGACGGACTGAAAAATCATATTATTTTGCAACAGATCGTTGAAGTCCTTTTTTTTGACTGTTCTCAAAAATAGTCTAAGCTATGTTCTTTAGTGCATTTATCTTTAGGTTCAAACTTTTGCCCGTAGTACTACCAGTGCGTACATACCGCTACTGCAACTCCAATTTGCAATGTTGCAGAATGAATTTTATTCATTACTTAAAAACTATGTACTTTGAGTGGATATAGAGGTTTATTTTGCGTTATGAGAATTTATGAATAGCAAAATGACTAGAAAACTGCAGTTTTAATTCTTGGGAACATAAGGCTTCGTATCCTTAAAATACCACCACCCAAAAATAGTAGATAGAAAAGAGCGACAAAAAAAGGATGCCTGCATACGTAAGCCATTGCAGTCCTTTTTTAGGTTGCTGATGTTCGGGAATTTCCCCGCTCATTACGTTCTTAAGGTTCATGTAACCGATAATCGGTGCTACCACGAAGGAAACAAAAGTGGCTAAGCCGACCAACTGTCCCATATTGGCACTGAAGGCGGTAACCACGATAAAATTAATGACCGCCAACAGGATAATGGCCAAGGTGAAATAACCTTTTTTTCCATGAAGGTATTTTTTGGGTAACAACAGATCGATAATGTCCAAACTGACGCGGGCGATGGCATCATGGGCGGTCATACAGCTACTGAAAAGGGTCGCAAAGGCTGAAATAGCAATAAATATATAGGCCCACGGTCCGATATGTACTGTAAAAAGCCGAACAACCTGATCGGCGAAGGTAATGGCGTTTCCACTGAGTTCGGTGTTGGTGCCGTACAAGGTAAACCAGCCTATAATCATAAAAAAAAGGGCTAGCAATGCGGTGGAAAGGTAACCGAAGTTGAACTCCTGCAACGATTCCTTAAGGGAAGGCTTGTGCTTGTCCGCTTTCCATTTTTCGACGCTCCAAAGACTCACCCAACTAGAGGCTTCAACGGTAGTGGGCATCCAACCCATGAGACTGATGAGGAACAATATACCCGCATCGTTGAAGATTGGGGGAGGACTAAAATTGGGGATTTCGGTTACCCGGCCTTTAAAAATTACCAATAAGGTAGTCACTATGAGCGCGGCGAACAAGATGGTGACTACAAACTTTAATGATGTCTCTAAAAACGAATAGCGGCCTATAATCAACAACAAACTGATACAGACAAAAAGCCCGAGTGCAATATAGGCTGTCGAAATTCCGGATAAATCAAAAAGGGTGCTAAATAGGCCCGCCGTTACAGTATATAAGGCAGCCAATATGGTGAAGGTCGAAACCAAGGTAATTAGGGCGTAAAACCATAAATAGCCTTTGCCACGATTTAAATATCCTTCGATCAAGGTTTTTTCGGTTACATTGGTGTACCGCACCCCGAACTCGAAAAAAGGATATTTGAAGACGTTTGCCAATAAAATGGGGATAATCATAATCCATCCATATTGCGCCCCGGCCTTGGTAGAAAGTACCAAATGCGACGTACCAATTGCCATACTGGCGAATAGAAGGCCGGGTCCTAGATTTTTTAGGAAGGTTTTGGTCTTTGACATGTTCGGTCGATGATGGGTGCTCCAAAAGGTCTAAAATAAACTATCCGCACTTGATTTCAACCCGTTCTCCATAAAACTTGGGTTCCGTTTTGAAAAGTAAATCGATAAAGACCTTTACTCGGGCCAAATATTCCCTCAATTGTACTTTAAGACCATGTTCCATTGAAATATCTTCCGCATTGAACCCGATAGCCACCAGTCCCTTTTTTTCTGCGAGATAAATGGCCCGCTGGTTATGGAATTGTTGGGAGATTACGGTAACACTGTCCAATCCGAAAACGGCTTTGGCGCGCACCATGGAATCCAACGTACGGAAACCGGCATAATCCAAGAAAATCCGGTCCGCGGGAATACCACCTTTGACCAAATCGTTTTTAAAAGTTTGGGGTTCGTTATAATACGTAGTGCCGTTATCGCCGCTGACCAAAATAAAATCGATTTTATCGGCTTGAAATAATTCGAGGGCGGCACGTATGCGGTAGGTGTAATACGGATTAGGCAGTCCCCCAATCAGTTTTTTCGAGGTACCTAAAACAAGTCCTACATTGTTTTTCGATATGGCGTCAGTATCTGAAAATGTTTTTCCTTCGGCGGCGCTCGTGATTACCGTGTTGCATAGCCAAATCAACAATAGTAGGATTGCTAGAAGTACTATCAAAATTTTGGATAGTTTTCTTATCATGGTTGGCGGCTAGTTGGTAATGATTTTGAAATATCAAGAGATTTCCAGACCATTCACCTAAAGATAACGAATTAATTACGGGTTGCGTATTTGCCGCCGAAATCTGCTTGATTTTATAAGGTATATTACCTCGGTGTTTGTATCAAATTAGGAGGAAATTTTGAAAACCTAAGGCTTTACACAGAAATTTCTTTTTTTCTCCTAATTTCCAATACGCTCTTATCGAGAAAACTTTTTCTTGCGCAACCAACCACTGGCAGTGTATGACTTTTATCATTTCTACAACACAATCTACATCGTAGTTTTAGCTTTACATAGCCATATACCATGATTCACTTTCACCCTGAACCTTTCGCGAAAAAGTGGTAGAAAGTTATGATTTTGGGACTTCTTTTCATATGGCTCGCTATCTGGATTTTTGTCATTCCCTTGGCCAGCTATATGTCGTTCAGCCTGTTCTTTACTTTGGCCTTGGCGCTTACTGGAATTTTTGAGAGCATTGCTTCCTTGCTGTTTCAATTGAAAAACTAAGCTTGGGGGATTTACATTTTATGGATGGAATTTTAGAACTCCTCATCGGGGGCATTCTGCTTTTCAATCCTGTAATAAGCGTGGATTTGTCGCCTTATGGTTTGGCACTTTGGTTTTGTACTAGGGGTGTAAGACCCTATGGGTTTTCCTATGCTTAAAATCCTACGATATTAAAGGATGGGGGTGGACCCTTGCCTTGGGTATGGGAATGTTGGCCTAGGCGATACTGATAACAGCACTTCCGGTTCCGGGCGGATTGAGCATGGTCTACGCCACAGTATTGGTGTTTTTAGCTTTGGGAACTTTTAATTTCTCCGTTGCTTATTACCAAGGGCGGTTTCCATACAAACCAAGAAAATATAATGGCAGGTAAATGCGCTTATTCATACGTTGAAATAATTACAGGTTTGGGAGAATGTTTATCGAGTTCGAACCCTTAAACCATGGAATCGGTACTACTCGATTCTATATTTATAGTGCAGTACGACTATCAATTGCGATTTTGGAGCTTTAGCGTATCCCGCAAATCCAGTACTATTGGCCTATTTTCCGCCCTGAGCTACAGTTTGGACAGGTGTCCATAAAAAAGGTCCTAAACCTCTTATATATGGTAAATTGTTACATTTTCAAGCGCTGAATCTAGCCATTGCAGTATCAGGTCTCAATATTTTCCTGAAGTATGACAGTTGTCATGTTTTGGGCCAAAGCGAGTGTTTACTTTTGTCTTGAACCCTAAAAAGAGTCATGTATCATGAAAAAAATACCTACCATTCTAGTTCCTTTTAGTTTTTCAAAGACCTCAAAAAGGGCACTTGAATACGCAGTACAGTATGTGGGGAAAGACGATAATTTAAAAATCCTGTTGGCCTATGTTTCAAAAGACCATAATATGGACCTGCTTAAGGATGCTGTCAAGGACATCGAGCACGAACACAACGCATCTCTCAAACACAAAATCGAATGGGTATCGATGCGTGGAGAATTGACCGAATCACTGATTCATATTCAAAAGACCGAACACATAAACCTGATTATCATGGGTACTTTCGGAGCTTTGGGAGCTGAGGATTCGGAACCCACCAACGCTTCAAAACTGGTACTTGAAACCGATTGCCCTGTATTGGTCGTGCCCTACGGCCTCGCGAAATTTCAAATTAAGAATATTGCTTTAGTACTCGGAAAAGAAGAGATCGACAATACCCAAGTATTGGGTACCCTTTTAGAAGTTGCCCGAAAATTCAATGCTAAGGTACATGTCATCACGATAAAGAATAAGCCAGAAACCTATGGCTATTCGGCTGTAGAGGAAAAGAACGAAAATACCATCCATTATTATCTTGAAAGTTTTTATTCGGAGCATGTTTTTATAGAAAATCCGGATGTAGTAGAAGGCATATTGACCTATGCTTCCGAAAAGAATATCGATATGATAACGATACTGCCTAGGAATCATGCAAAACATAGTAAGCCCTCGGAGGGACAGCTGACCGAGATTTTGACACTTCATTCGAAAGTGCCCGTTTTGGCAATCAATTAAACCGTTAAAATAGGGATTGCATGTTTGTACTATTGATCATTACTATAGCTCTTTTCTTTCGGGGGAGATTACTGCCCGATGTGTTGGCAATTGCGCCGATGTTGGCGCTGTATCTAATGGGAATACTCGATATGCCCCAAGTGGGTTAAGCTTGAAGTAGCGTCGCTCGGAGGTATTTTTTTTTGGTGAGCTCTGCTTTTAGCCAGACCATCGTTAACTAGAAACTGCCGTACTCATGGCACCGATAGCTTTTATGGCAACTGTATCTATGGGCCTTTCCCCCTAAGCCTTTTGTGATTTTTGTGGCGATCAGCGCATCTACTGCTTTCCTGACACCCGTAGGCACGACCACCATTGCGATGGTAATGAGATCTGGGGGCTATCGATTTATGGACTATGTGAAAGTCGTGGGCCGCTGTTGCTCTTGTTCTTTGCAATTACCCTACTCGTGGTCCCTTTATTTTGGCCCTTTTAAAAATGTAATAACAATTAAAAATAGAACCTATGGAAATTGTATCCAAAACACCGAAAAATGCGGATCTCAAAAAATACGGATTAGAAGATGTAACCGCACACTGGAACCTTGATGGGGAAATCCTTCAAAAACTGACGTTGCAAAATGGGATGGGTACCGAAACCGAAAACGGAACCCTTTGTGTAAATACAGGAAAATTTACTGGAAGGTCTCCAAAAGACCGTTTCCTAGTAAAGGATGACTACACCAAAGAAAAGGTTTGGTGGGGAAGAATTAACAAACCTTTGGAGTCAGATAATTTCAATCGTCTCTACGATGAAGTGGTCAACCATTTGTCGGGTAAGGAGATTTACGTGCGGGACGCCTACGTTTGCGCCGACCCCGAGTACCGTATGAACGTTCGTACGATTACAGAATATCCATGGTCCAACTATTTTATCAAGAACATGTTCATTGGTCTAAAGGATGATGAAATTGAAAATTTTGAGGAAGAATGGCTGGTTCTTTGTGCACCAGGCTACGAGGCAAAAGACCCTGAATCGTTTGGGGTGAGGGCCGGTAATTTTTCCATCTTAGATTTTACGCGAAAAGTGGCTTTGATCGCCGGATCAGCCTATACAGGTGAAATGAAGAAAGGTATTTTTTCTGCCTTAAACCTCATTCTTCCAATAGAAAAAGACGTACTACCGATGCATTGTTCCGCAAATGTTGGCGAACATGGTGATACCGCTATATTTTTCGGATTGTCAGGTACTGGAAAGACCACCCTTTCCGCAGATCCCGAACGGAAACTGATCGGGGATGATGAACACGGTTGGACGGCCGACAACACAATCTTCAACTTTGAAGGCGGATGCTATGCCAAGGTTATCGACCTTACCGAAGAGAAAGAACCCGATATCTACCGTGCCATCCGACCGGGTGCATTATTGGAAAATATTGTTTTCAAGGATGGAACCAAAGACGTTGATTACTCGAACAGTTCCATTACACAGAATACAAGGGTCAGTTATCCTATAGACCATATCGATACTATTGCGGTTCCATCCTATGCGAAAAATCCGAAGAACATCTTTTTTCTGACCTGTGACGCTTTCGGAGTATTACCGCCAGTATCAAAACTTACTCCGGGGCAGGCCGCCTATCATTTTATATCTGGCTATACAGCAAAGGTAGCAGGTACCGAAGCGGGGATCAATGAGCCGGTTCCATCGTTTTCAGCTTGTTTTGGAGAGCCGTTTATGCCTTTGCACCCGACGGTTTATGCGGAAATGCTCAGCAAGAAAATGACCGATGCGGGCGTTAACGTTTGGCTGATCAATACGGGATGGAGCGGAGGGCCCTACGGTGTCGGTTCCAGAATAAAGCTTAAGTATACTCGGGCCATGATTTCCTCTATTTTAGAAGGCGAACTGGAAAAAGTAGAGTATGAGCAGCATCCTATCTTCGGTCTGTATATGCCAAAATATTGTAAGGCGGTACCTACGGAAATGTTGGACCCCATGAACACTTGGTTACAAAAGGGCGCGTATATAAGCAAGGCCATACAACTGGCACATTCGTTCCATTTGAATTTCGATAAGTTCATTAACCAGGCTTCCGACGAAATTATGCACGGTGGTCCCCTTATTGATGCACATCAAATTATGGACCATCACATATAATCTACTTGGGTATGAACCGATTGGATGCTAAAATACCGGACGGGCCGCTGAACGAAAAGTGGACCAACCATAAAAATCGGCTTAATTTGATAAGTCCGGCCAACAAACGCACGCTAGACATTATCGTAGTAGGCACCGGTTTGGCCGGCGGATCGGCGGCAGCTACCTTGGCGGAATTGGGATACAACGTGAAATCATTCTGCTTTCAAGATTCACCGCGTAGAGCACATTCTGTGGCGGCACAGGGCGGTATCAATGCGGCCAAAAACTATCAGGGTGATGGAGATTCTGTTTACCGTCTTTTCTACGATACGATTAAAGGAGGCGATTACCGGTCGCGCGAAGCGAATGTTTATCGTTTGGCCGAAGTGTCTTCGAACATTATCGACCAATGTGTGGCACAGGGTGTTCCATTTGCAAGGGAATATGGCGGTCTTTTGGATAACCGCTCTTTTGGGGGCGTACAAGTTTCAAGAACGTTCTATGCCAAGGGGCAGACCGGGCAGCAGCTTTTATTGGGGGTATATGCTGCCATGAACCGACAGATCGGCCGAGGTAAGATACAAATGTTCAATAGGCATGAAATGATGGATATTGTGCTTGTCGATGGCAAAGCGCGAGGCATTATCTCTAGAAATCTGATTAGCGGAGCCATGGAACGACATTCGGCGCATGCCGTCGTCATCGCATCGGGAGGTTATGGAAATCTATTCTACCTCTCTACGTATGCTATGGGCAGTAATGCATCGGCAGCTTGGAAGGCCCACAAAAAAGGTGCTTTCTTGGCTAATCCCTGCTTCAATCAAATACATCCTACGGCTATTCCCGTTGGTGGCCCCAACCAATCGAAACTGACGTTGATGTCGGAATCGCTGCGAAACGACGGACGCATCTGGGTGCCCAAAAAATTGGAGGATGCCAAAGCCATACGCGAGGGAAAGAAGAAACCAATTGATATTCTTGATAAAGACCGTGATTATTATTTAGAAAGACAGTACCCTGCATTTGGCAATCTTGTACCTCGTGATGTGGCTTCGCGTGCCGCCAAAGAACGTTGCGATGCCGGTTATGGGGTAAACGTAACCGGGCAGGCCGTGTTCTTGGATTTTGCTTCCGCCATTCATCGGTCGGGAAAAGAAAAGGCGCAGGTGATCGGATTGAAAAATGTAGACGATGCTACGAGAAAACGATTGGGCAAAGAAGTGATAAAACAGAAATACGGAAACCTGTTTCAAATGTACCGTAAAATAGTGAATCAAGATCCCTACGAAACCCCAATGAAAATTTACCCCACTACGCACTATACCATGGGTGGACTCTGGGTCGACTATAATCTGATGACGACAGTACCCGGTCTTTTTGCTGTGGGAGAAGCCAATTTTTCGGATCACGGGGCAAACAGACTAGGGGCATCGGCATTGATGCAAGGCCTGGCCGACGGTTATTTCATTCTCCCCAATACCATCGGCGATTATCTTTCAGGGGATATCGGTACCGGAAAGATCAGCACGACATCCATCGAATTCAAGCAAGCAGAGGCAATGGTAAGAAAGACTATTGACAGATTGATCAATAACAAAGGTTCATACCCGGTGGATTATTTTCATAAAAAGCTGGGAACAATAATGTGGCAATACTGTGGGATCAACCGCTATAAAAGCGGTCTGGAATCGGCAATGCAGGAAATCAGGGCAATTCGAAAAGATTTCTGGCAGAACGTTACCATTCCGGGAACGGCCAACGAGTTTAACGAAGAACTGGCAAAAGCGGGCCGTCTGGCTGATTTTTTGGAATTGGCCGAGCTTTATGCCAAAGATGCCCTGAGCCGTGAAGAATCTTGCGGTGCGCACTACCGAGAAGAGCACCGTACCCATGATGGCGAAGCGATGCGGGACGATGAGAACTATGCCCATGTGGCGGCATGGGAATACATCGAGAAACCGCGAACATGGAAATTACATAAAGAAGAACTGGTCTACAAAAATATTGCCGTAAAGCAACGAAGCTATAAATAGGATATTAAAAAAACGGAATGAAACTAACCTTAAAAATATGGCGGCAAAAAAACCGAAAGGATAAAGGGAGCTTTGCAGAATATCGATTGGAAAATGTTAACCCGGACGATTCTTTTTTGGAAATGTTGGATACGCTAAATTACGACCTCATTGTGAAGGGAGTGAGTCCGGTTGCATTTGATCATGATTGTAGGGAGGGTATCTGCGGTATGTGTTCGCTTTTCATCAACGGTCGGCCCCATGGTCCGGACAGGGGTATCGCAACCTGTCAATTGCATATGCGTAGATTCAATGATGGGGATACGGTTTTCGTAGAGCCGTTCAGGGCAAAGGCCTTTCCTATCATCAAGGATTTGGTCATAGACCGCTCCGCTTTTGACCGTGTACAACAGGCTGGCGGCTATATCTCGGTAAATACTTCCGGAAACCCACAGGACGCCAATACGGTTCCCATTGAAAAGACGATTGCCGAGGCCGCTTTTGATTCCGCAACCTGTATCGGTTGTGGTGCGTGTGTAGCCGCCTGTAAAAATGCCTCCGCTATGCTCTTTGTATCGGCTAAAATATCGCAATTAGCCCTGCTGCCACAAGGAAAAGCAGAAGCACAAAGTCGCGTGGCAAATATGGTCAAGCAAATGGATGATGAGGGATTCGGAAATTGTACGAACACTGGTGCCTGTGAAGTGGAATGTCCCAAGGAAATTTCCTTGACGAATATCGCCCGAATGAACCGAGAGTACTTGAAGGCTAGCATCTAGACGATTTTTTCATCCTTATAAGCAACTACGATGGATAGGAACCCTACGAAAGTTTTTCTAGAAGAAATTTAAAAAATACCATCCAAACCTATTCTATTTATGATAAAAGTTACACACGAAAAAGTGACAGTCAGTGAATTTGCCAAATAGCACTATCCAAATAGTAAAACGAACTGTACTCATTTCGTTATATCATAGTGAACGGCTGCCCCGTACTCTGTAGCACTGCAAACCAAAACTGACCTTCCAGATCTATTTTTTTTCTTTTGTTCACCACTTGGGAAATGGGTAAATAAACAAATCGGTTGTTGAGCCTGCCGACCACAAATTTTGTCTTACCGGCCATTGCCCCGTGTACAGCGTCATATGCCAGCCTATTACAAAAAAGGCTGTCGTTAGCATTGGCAGGGGCGCTTCTTATAATATAGCTCGGATCAATGTATTTAATGGTGGTCTTTAGCGAGGTGGCATCAAAATACTCTTTGATCTTATCTTTCAAAAATAGACCAATGTCTTTATGTTTAACGTTTCCCGAGGCATCCGTAACCTTATCGCCTGTTTCGAACAGATGCTGCCCGGCACCCTCGGCGACAACAATTACGGCATGGTGTTTTAGCTCTAATCGCTTTTTTAAGGCTTCCAAAAAACCAGTTGGACCATTCAGTGAAAAATTTAGTTCAGGTACGAGCACAAAATTTACCACGGGCATGGCTACAGCGGCGGAAGCCGCAATGAACCCACTGTCCCTTCCCATCAGTTTTACGATAGATACGCCATTATAGGCGCCGGTTGCCTCGTTATGGGCATTCCTTATAATAGGGGTAGCCACATCAAAGGCGGTCTCGAAACCGAACGATTTATCGATAAGGTCGATGTCGTTGTCAATAGTTTTGGGAATGCCTACTGCAGAAATATCCAAATTTCGTCTGGTGATTTCATCACCAATGGCGTTGACTCCTTTAAGCGTACCGTCGCCGCCTATGGCGAAGAGCAGGTCAATCTTATTGTTTTCCAAAGTATCCACCATTTCTGAAACGGACTGATTGCCCCGGGAAGATCCCAAAACTGTACCGCCGAATTCATGTATGTCTTTTACCTTATCTGGCGTAAGATCTTTGAATCCATGACCGTGCCGGGGTATCAAACCTTCATATCCATAGGGAATTCCTATAATTCGTTTGACACCATAAAAATAATGGAGTGCCATGACCAAACTACGAATCACATTATTGATGCCGGGGCAAAGTCCGCCGCAGGTTACGATGGCCGCCGTGGTATTCTTAGGGTCAAAAAATAGTTTTTCCCGAGGTCCGGCCTTTTCAGCACAATTCGGTTGACTATTGTTTTTAATGCAGGAGTTGAAGCTTTTTAATGAGACATCGGCCAAAATGGAGTCGCCATCCGCTATAAAATTGAAAATCATGTCCCCTACAGTTGTACTGAGTTGAATGGGCGAAGGAATAGATGCGCTGCCCAGGGACGCTATGTCGAAGTCTTTATCGGAATTCATAAATGTATTTTGATTTTTTTGGGATATATACGGAAAATTACGGAACAACAACGTTTGGTTACGTGACAAGCGTCATATTTTTTAACGGAACAGCCAAAAATCAGTTGACCTCCTCCCTTTAAACTGTCCTATTTTTGGGGAAGGCTACAGTTTCTTATATAATCCCTAACGGCTAGTATGTGAAGGGTAGCATCCCGTAGGGTGGTAGGATTTCATAAACATTGTTAGTCGTTGAGGGTTATTAAGTTTAAGTTTCATGAGATTTTCTTTCCCTCATAATAACCAGGATTGCAAAGATCAATTCAACAATTCCACCTACGATACCACCAAAATGAAAAGGTAGGTTTGAAATCAAAAACATCATTCCTGATACAGTTAAAACCAATCCTAAAATCCAATAAATTTTCATTCCATAAATCGACTGGAACACTAAATATCTCACACCAATTATCATAAGCATAATAGGAAAAAACCACAGTTTTTGTATTTGGAAAACCGAATAGGATATAAAAAGTCCAACAAACAATATTGCGGTACTTTCAAAAGCTAATAGGGCAAGAGGATTGTTCTTTTGGTGTTTTCCACTTCTATGAAATAGTTTTGCAGAAAAAATTCCCAAAGGATAAATTAACATTCCACCCAAGAAGAAAATCAAAATACTTGTCTCTTTAGTTGAATACACAGCAACTATTCCAGAAATTAGCCATATTAAAGCCGAAACCAAAATACCTGTTCCTCCGCCTAAATAGGCAACCCGCATATCTTTCTGAAAATCTTTAAAGTCCATCCAATTTTATTTTTTTACATGTTGGCATAACGTTTCGTGTATGAGCTGCGGCGTGTCTCGGCAAAAACCTTTCTTGATAAAAACTAGCTTTGAAAAATCTGCAGTATTTTCCATATGTGGACTGACCTGGCCATAGCTTATAGAGTGTTGTGCGTCGTTTTTTCGCCGATTTATTTATTTCTAATTAGCTTATATTCAACTGTCTTCTTTTCAGGATTATCTCCTTCTTTGTCGAAACTTTCGATTAGTATAGTGTCCTTATCGACAAAAGAAACTATTTGTTTAACGGTAATAGTATTTTTTGAAACTGGATTAGTCAATTCTCCTATTAAGCTTGCTGATTTAGATTTTTCGTCCCATTCTCCAAACAAACTTAATGTTCCTGTTCCCATATTGGTAATGGATGTCAATGCAAATTTTTTGTCGGTATTATTAAATCCTATCGTCATGATGGATTGATAATCCATTCCCATCATTGTTCCTTTCTGCTTCATTTCTAAAAATCTGTCACCCAGTAACATTCTATGTTCAGATTTCACATTCACGATTGAAGGTTCTTTTCCTTCTCCCATTGACAGTGTTATTTCCATTTTAAAATCTCCTACATATTCAGCAAGTAAGGTATGGACACTTGAAGGTGTCATATATTCAGCCCAAGGGTCTTGATTTTGTGCACTCATAAAAGTGAAATTAAAAATTAGTGTTAAGATTAAAAGTATTTTTTTCATTAGGCTATTTTGCTTTCTATTATTTCTAGATAATCGAAATTTTCCGATTTTTTCTGCGTTTTTTTAAATGGCGAACGTTCAGCGTATGGTGCGTGTCGCGAAGGGTATGCACTATACACCGTGTTCTGCTCAGTTCATTTATTCATCATTGTTCAAAGGAAGTACGGAAAATTAGTAAGATTCGAGCTTGTCGAAAACCTCAGACTTAATCTCAACCGTATGGAATCCATTTGTTATCAGTGCCTTTTCCAGATTAAATTCTTCTGATAGCATCTTGAAATACTGAGCATCAGACATACTCGGAGCAAGTATACCTAAGTAATCATTTGATTCCGGCTCATAGTGATTATGGAGATGATACTTAAGTTGCCATCCGTTCTTGATATCGTTGGTCAGTTGCTGGAGCAAATGATCAGGGTGCGGAGGCCATGGCTGGTCGCTCGCTCCAAAATAAACTCGGTATTTTTTTTGAACCTCATTGAATGCAATGAATCCATGAAACTCGGTTGGATGGCTTATCAATGGATATTTGATCAATTGGTAATTGAAGATTTGAGCCTCCAGTAAATTGATCGGTCTGATATTACCAATTTTGCCAGTGTGTACCATCAACGCATTCTTCCTATCACCGTTTATCTCCGTCAGAAGCAATTCTTCATCTAGGCTTTGTGTCGACTCTTTGTTAACCACCTGTTCAAACCTTGGTTGTCCAAGTTTTAGATTCAATGAATCTCTAAAATCATTTATTCCACTTAGTTCTCCTATTTCTAGATCCCAAAGAATTTCATTGTCGTCAAATTCCCAATAGAAGAATTCCGCGAGTCCTTCATTTGCGAGCGGTGTTTTTGACTGCTCATCAATATTGAACTTCCTATCCTGAGCTGAGCCGGCACAGCAATTAACTGCTATTAATAGTGTGAACAATATGGGCTTTAAAAATTTCATAGTTGGATTTCATACATTTACACAACGTCTAAGCTATAATCAGTTGCGTTTTCTTTGCATATAATTTAGCAAATACAAACCAAAGAAAAAATCCGAGAGGATTTTTGTAAGCAAGCCTGAACTAGCCATTAATTTTATACGGTGGTGCCCACAGTACTTATTTTTTCAACTTTAATAATTCAGCATATGGATTTCCTTGCAATCCTAATAATCTAGCAAAAGCAGGTTCCGTTTTTATTCCTTTAGATTTTAATTCTTTTACTCTCTGTTTAAATTTAGAACCTTTTTCTTTTAAAATTCTATTTTCAATAATCATATGTCGATAAGCATTTTGCCTTTCGATTGGATTATTTTGCCCAAAAACCTCAATCAAAAAATTATCCGTTTTAAATTCCGCAATAGTTGAATCAATTCCATTTTGTTTTGTCGAATAAACTTTAAAGTCCTTTTTGTTGCCAAAATGTTCTAATAAATATGCTCTAAATTCAGAGTGATTTTGACATTCGCAAATAATGTCTAAATCACTTTCTGGTAAATCAATTCCGAGCGGAATAGTTCCAGTCAAAAGTGGGTTATATTTTTCGAGTTTCTCTAAAATCTTATGTTTTTTGATTTCAGAAAAAGCAAGTTTTTGTCTTTCGTTTCCGAATTTTAAATATTCAATATTTCTAAAATATTCCATCAAATTTCGATTTTTTATATTGTGGGCAACGGATTGGGCTATGCTCAGTGCGGGCTGTACGATATTACTTTTCCGCCGCGCCATTGCAAAAGTCTTTTTGTTTTGGCTTTATTGGGTTCGGTGTTAAACAAAATCAAACAGATTGTTCGATGCCGTTCGGCAACCCCATCCCAATGGATTCAGCATTTACACCCGAATTGAGTATAGCCTTTGTTACGCGTTTGCACTTTTTTATTCTATTCAAGTTCAATATCCATTCGTCGAAATAAATCGTCTTGAATGGTTATAATGTGTTTCACCTTTCCATCAAATATTATATCGCCCTTTAAATCTTTTACTTTTTGCAAAACCAATACCTCAACCGTTCCATTTGGTCTTTCAATAAATCCGATTGGTTCAACATTTGGGTTTATTTCTGTCCATTGCCTTGTCCAATATTTTCTGACCTCATCGTGTCCACTTACATATCCACCTTCAAATGCTTTTGGCCATTCTACTTCCGAGTGAAATGTCGAAAGTGCGGCATCTATGTCCCGAGAGTTAAAAGCCGAATATGCTTTTTTAATTAATCCTTCCACTTGGCTGTTTATATTCATTTTGTTCTTTTCTGAGGCTGTTTCTAGTATGTCACTTCCTATAATACTACTACAGTTTAAAATTTGAATTTAGGCGGCATTTTTATGCTCGTAATTAGGTGTTCTGTAATCTAAAGATAAATGCAATCTTTTAGAGTTGTACTGATTAATTGCATTTTTGGTCGCCTTTTTAGCGTGTACCACGCTGGTAAAGGTCTGGTCGAGATAGAATTCATCTTTAAGAATACCATTGACCCTTTCAGCTAGGGCGTTTCCATAGTAATTATTTTCTTCTGTTATACTGGTATTAATTTTCTTTCCTTTTAATATTCAGGTATAGACATTACTGCAATATTTAATTCCCCTGTTAGAGTGATGCAGAGGGTTTTCAATGTTCTTCGTATTATAAATAGCCTTATTTAAAGCACTGAAACAGCCTTTAAGTTCTAAACTATTATTTAGGTCATAACCGACTATTTTACGTGAATGCATATCGGTAATAAAGGCTAGGTAAGAGTCCTTTAATCATTCTGATATAGAATATTAAAGGCTAAACTGGATTTGGTCTATTGATTTTGAGGTCTTTTATGCTATTTTAAAATTTAGAGAACCGGTGATATAAATTGGTTGTTCTAGATGATTATTTCTTTATTCTAATGAGCAACCTTGGCTCTCTTATGATTTGACAGCTGATCTCTTCTCACTTGGAGGTCGTAGTTGTGAAACTCATTTTTAAAGATTTCATGAGTTTTCTAGTACCTTCCCCAGGTAGTGTTCTTCTTCTTTCTCCAACATGTCCGATTGCGTCTTGTTTCATCTTTTTTTTGATTGCCTCGGCATCTCTTTTCAGATCAAAGGCATAACATATAGTACTAATGGAACAGTCTTTCATTACAGTGAATCGGAGTTACTTTTATTGGGGTTTATTCTTTAATTTTTTTAAAATTCCTCAACATTTCTATTGCCAAGGTCCTCGGCAGCTATTTCCAGATAACTATTGATTACCTGTTTGTCTAGATTTTCTTTTAGAGGAAGGTCCTTGAGTTATTTCAGCTCTTTTTGCAAGGCTTTGATACGAAAAAGTTCGTCTTCTGTTGATACGGTTACACGGGTCTTATTGAATCTTTACGGTCATACTTTCTGATCCATACGTTTATAATACTGTATTTTATACCGTAGGTTAATGCAATTTGTCTTTGGTATGTTTCCTTTGGTGAGTTTTGGTAAGACTTTTAGTTTAAAGCTCTCGCTATAACGGCTTACATATCTATCATTTTTATACATATACTTCAAGTGTTTTGTATATATACTTCAGGATGGTTCAATATGTTGGCGGACGTATTCGTGTATGGTTTTTGCGATGGCTCGGAATAAGTTAACAAAAGAAAACGACCGGAGAAAAATCAGAATGATTTTCCGAATAACCTCAGACCAAGGCATGAATTAAACATGGCTTTGTTTGTAACTGGCTTTCCTACTATGTGTGTTTAAATCTCCTTCAAAATTGAATTGCCACTTGATTTGTCGCCCGAAGTCCATCTCCAATTCTCGTGTAGCACTACTTTTCCATTTTCGCCTAATTCGGGTTTTGAAAAACAGGTGCCGGTCATTAACTCTCCTTTTTTGTTGATTTGATGATAACGCATTTCAATATTCCCGTCTTGGTCCACTAGCCCAATTAGATGTCCTTTTACGATTTGGCCACCTTGGTACTCGGAGGTTAAAATATTGCCTTTTTGTTTATATTCAAAAATGGTTTCTACAGTTGTCTCGGCGTTAACGCTGTTTTGGACCTGCCTAAATTTTTTGTTGTTATAATTCATTCGCGGTTAGGCTTTGGATCCCGGTTTCAATTTTTATATTTGAATTCAGGATGTCGGAGTACATTTATTTGTCAATCGTTGTGCGGTCAGTTTCCGTTGTTGGTTGTGAAATGACTAAAAAGTCTAACATTTTTTCAATTTCGTTGGCAATGTAATGTTCCTTTTTCGGTTCGATTAATATTCCCTGATTTTGGACAACCAATTCAATTTTGTCTTCAATATAAAAAGTGGCAATTCCATGAAGGATGAAAAAGAATTGTTGGGCTTGATAATGAAAGTGTAGTTTTTCTTTATACCGACTCGGCATTGATTCCATTTTTACTGATAAATTATCATTATCTACAAAAACCCAACTATTGCAATTTTCTCCCCATTTGTATGTCCTCGAACTTTCTTTGTTTATCATTTGGGCAATTTGATTAGTATGTGTCCAGTGGTGTGTGCATGGAAAGTAGCAAATAAAAAGAAAATGATTTTTCGCATTAACGCAGAACCGAATGTTTATGTTTTTTTTCACCTTTTTTTTTTAAAAAGCCAAATGTAAAAATTTGGCGGTCTTTATAAATATACGCGAACCTTTAGATTTTACAATTGTTTGCTAGGTTTTACAAACCATTCTGGCGCTAGTTCTTGATTAAAATTCTCTTATTTAGGTCAATATTCATATAAATTTTTATAGCTAGGATTATAATTAAAAACCAAATTAAAGATGAAAATCCAACATATGAAGCAAGTTTTCCGAAGACAAATGGCATCAATGTAATGCCAATGTAGGCGGAAGCCATTTGCAAACCCATAATTGATTCCGAATTAGTCTTCCCAAAATTGTGTGGAGTATTGTGCAAAAGGCTCGGAAATATAGGAGCACAACCAAAACCTATTAAGAAAAAGCTTGGTAAGATGGTGCCTTGGAATGGCAAAATAAGGGTCAATATCCCAAATGCGATTAATCCCTGACCCAATTTAACCAATGTTTGATTGTCCAGTTTTAAAGAAACGAAACCCGAAATGAATCTCCCGATTGTTATTCCTGCATAGTATATTGCTACAAATTTTGCGGCATCTTCAGCTTTAAAATCCCTAACTAAAACAAGGTAACTGGCACCCCATAGACCAAAGGTTGCTTCAATTGTGCAATAGCAAAAGAAAACTGCCAAAGCTGATTTGATTCCTGGTATCGAAAATAGTTTTATTAGAGATAGCTTAGATTTTGAATCGTCAGATTCATTTTGGTTTTTCTGATTTCTGATCCATAAGGGAATTGATAATAGCAATATAAAGACCAACCCCATTTGAGCCCATCCTACCGTGCTATATCCTGTTGTCCATGATTGCCCCATTTCCAAATTTCTTGCCATTAGGATAGGGCCAATAGCCGCACCTACTCCCCAAAAACAGTGCAACCAATTCATATGAATCGCCCTAAAGTGTAGGGCGACATAATTATTCAGTGCCACGTCCACACATCCAGCACCCAATCCTAAAGGAATAGACAGAAAGCATATGAAAATAAAATTTTCTGAATGGGCAAACCCCAAAAGGGCAAGAGCGGTCATAAGAACACTAATGGTTGTTATTGATGCAACCCCGAAACGTTGTATTAACTTTGCACTAAATAAACTGGATATAACGGTTCCAAAAGCGACTATCATTGAAATTATACCAGCAAAATGTATAGGTACGTTCAAACTTTTGAACATTGAAGGCCAACCCGAACCAAGCAGTGAATCTGGTAATCCTAGGCTTATGAAAGCCAGATAAATTACTAGCAATAGTAGTCTTTTCTTCATTTTATTGATTTCTGTTTTTTGTAATGCATGAATTTTACAAATTACTGCCAAAGGATTCGAATATTAAAATTTAGTGTCTCAAGGGAGGCCGTTTCGCGGGATAATAATTTAGCCGGATTTAGGATTTGCTTTTTACTTTGGCTTTTCCAAACAGCCGGACCTTAAAATTCGGCGGAATTCAATGGCTAAAAAGCCACTTGGAAGGGGCTGATGCAGCTATGTTTTATATTCATGGGCGACCGTTATTCTCATCGCGTTTCTGTTGACTCAATTCTTTCTGTTTTAAATAATATGGTCTACCGCCGATTGCTCAATTGCCAGTCCGTTGGTATACCGTTTCATAAACAAGGTTAAACCATCTACATCAACTTTATTTGGTTGGATTGTTTGTTTCTGTGCATCGTCAAATACCATGGTCGAGAGATAATCGGAAAGTTCAAGATTTGCATTGGTTACGGCCATAAACGATGCTAAAATGGCCATTCCCCGTGCTCCGCCCTCACTAGCGGTAGGCATTACAGAAACTGGAACGTTCAATGCGGCGGCGAGTATTTTTTGAACGACCAGTCGGGTTTTAAAAAGTCCCCATGCCCCAAAATGCCATCGATCCTAACTTGCTCTTTTTCTATTAAAATGCCCAACCTGAGTTTTAAGGCTGCAAATGCGGTAAAGAGATGTACTCTCATAGAGTTGGCCAGATTGAATTGACTCGCGAGAGACCTTACAAATAGGGGACTTCCTTTTGAAAATCCCGTAATGTTATCTCCCGAATAATAGCCATAGCTCAGCAAACTACCGCCATCGGCGTCCGCTTCGAGAGCTTTATTCAGTAAAACACTGTATAGTCGGTCGATATCATTTTTTAGTCACATCGCCTCGTGAGATTCACAGAACAGGTTTATCCATGCGTTTATATCACTGGAGCAATGGTTGGCAAGATCCATTGCAACAGGGGTACCATTGGGTGTGTTAATGATGGCGACTTCAGAATAAACTGTGGATAATTTTTCTCCTATTTCACTGATTACATTTTTGTCAGAATTAGCCTTAAACACAATACTATCTTCTATTATTTTTTGAACATAAAATAAACCGCTAAAACCAGAAAGATAAACGCAATTATGTGGTTCATTCTGAACGTTTCTGTTTTAAATACGATTAACGTAAAAACAGCAAAAACTACCAAGGTAATAACTTCCTGAATTACCTTTAACTGAATCAAAGTAAAAGGTCCGCCATTTTCTTTAAATCCGATTCTATTTGCAGGAACTTGGAACATATATTCAAATAGGGCAATTCCCCAACTTATGAGTACTATTGAAATAATCCCTAATTTACTGAACCATTTCAGTTCGGAAAATTTTAAATGGCCATACCAAGCAATAATCATAAATGAATTGCTCAAAATCAGAAGCCCAATAGTCAAAACTGCTTTCATTTTATCTCAACTTTTTATTTTGGAGTGGTTTTTTCAAGCTTTCACACAACGGTCTCGGCTCGTATGAGTAGTTGCGTGGTTTAACACTTAACTTTGCAAGTACGCACCAAGTTGGAAATTCCGCAGGAAATTCCAAAATAGGCGAGGACAAGCAATTTCTAATAGCCCACTGTGCTTTCGTTATTTTACTTGCTTTTGCTTAAATACATTTCTATGTCCATATATAAATCATTAGATTCCTTTTTTGACCTTTCGATACGAAATAAATAAGAATAATCGTAAGTTAGTTCTCCGTTTATTAGCTTATAAAATTCATCTCTGTGCATCATTTTCAACATTGATGGTATTTCAGAAAAATTGATACTATCTGGAAGTTTAGGGTTAAATACTTTAATAGAATTTTATATAATTAACATATCCACTTGGCAAACTTGCCGCATATTGTATTAGAAAATCTCGATTGATATAATAAATCTTGCTAAAAATTGGAAAATCACCTTTACCTCCTATATTCACTTTTCTTTTTTTTGCTTCTGTAAAATTTTGATTATTCTATCATATACATGTTCCGATTTTGACCATGAATTTCCTCCGCTTGTATTTACAAACTGAATAACCACCGCATCGATATCTTTATAATAGCGGGCAATGCTCTGGTATCCAGGTAACAATCCAGTATGTTCGTAGCCATAAATAGAGGAATAAATTTCTTGTTCATTATCGTTCAATAATGAACCATCAATTAATGCTCTTAAAAATATTCCTACATCTTCTGCAGTTGCTATCATTGAACCGCCAGGGGCTATATAATCATTGAGCTTTATATCGTATTCATAACCTACATAGTATCCGCTGGCAACTTTTTCCAAGTCTACTTCACTAAGTAAACTATACGTATTATGTAACCCTAAAGGCAGTAAAATTTCTTCTTTGATATATTGATGATGGCTATATCCCAAAGTTGTATCTAAGATTTCACCAATTAATAAGTAGTTCGAATTCGAATAATAATATTTTTCGTCAGGCTCAAAATCGGCCGGAGTATCCAATATAAACTCAAGCGATGTTCTATTGTCTTTTGGAAGGTTATCCCACGGGTATTCAGGGTCATCAGTGAAATTAGGGATTCCGCTCCGATGTTGTAGCATTAATCTTAAGGTAATTTTTTCTGAATTTTCAATCCTTTCGGAAAGTTCAGGAATAAGTTCAGCGAGTGTGGCATCCAAAGACAAAGATTTGTTATGGATCAATTTGGTAGTAGCAACTGCAATATATAACTTGCTGATACTGGCAATCTTGAACAACGAATGTGGGTTTGCTGGAATTTTATTTTCTCGATTATTCCATCCCGCAGCATAAAAAGTTGGTTCCTTGTCCGCCTGATCTACATAAACGATAATTCCATCCATTCCTTTGTCAATAGCCCTTTCCACCTCTATTTGGACTGTATCTGGTAATGGAGTAATCCACATCCCAACAATTTCCCAAGGAATAAAAACTATCGAACAAACTACCGCAACGGTAGCCATTATAATTTTCATAATTCGTTTTTTACGTTTCATTTTCGCATTAAGATTATGAAGAACTATTTTGGGCCATTTAATGGTCAAGGTAGAGCTCTTCAACAATACAAAATTCTGTTTACAGTCTTCTTTTTGGAAGTTTAAATATCCGAATTGTTATCTTTTAAGGATGAGATGAACAAATTGTTGCCAAAGGTCAGTATATGGAAAGTAGCAGATTAAATGGCTATCCATTTCCAAAAGACGAAAGATAATAAAAAAGCGCAAACCCAATGGCTTGCGCTAATCCTGCTATTTTACATATAAGTTTGCTGTGCTTAGTACTTCTATTTCATTTGATTTTTTGGTGCCTACATCCCTTTTCTAATTATAATACTTTGCCTTCATTTATAGCTTGTGTGTCCATAGATCTGCCCATAATTGAACCAACTACCATTCCGCCAATTAAACCTAGAGAAATGCCTAACGAGCGTTCTAAATTAGATAAAATTGCAACTCCAAAAAGCAAGCCAAATACCAACCCCAAACCCCCATATAAATTTGTATAATACCCTCTGGTAACTAAGGAAAACGTGTCTTTTAAATATTTTTTAAAATCGCTAAGAGTTTTCTTAAAATGCTTTTTTCTATTCTCAGGATTTGACCTTAAATTTAATCTATCCAATTCCGTTTCTATAGATTGAATTTCATCAGTGTTTAATTTTCTACTTTCTAATTTTTTAAGAATATCAATAAATTGATTATAAATCTTAATTTCAGATTTTTTAGATGCTTCTCTTTTTAAACTTTCAAGAAAGTTAAGTGTGTTTTTTAGTGTCATAATTTTTATTGTTTTCATGGTTAGTGGTCCAGATGAAAAATTATTACATGAAAAACTCGTTTTTTTTTTGATATTTTTTAAAAAAGTCCCATTATTAGGTGTTTTAAGAGGTGCTTAACTTCTTAAACTTTCTATGTCGGTCATTAATTCTTTTAGTTTTTTGAATAACCTTCCATAAACAAGGTTTAAATCCCATTTATAAATTCGACCTCCAAAAAAGGCTAGCAAACCAATTATTACTAATGCTATAACGATTCCTATAGCAGGAATTCCAAATATGAGATACGTGTCTGGAAAACCAAAAATAATTTCACTTACAAGCCTTTCACCTAAAGGTATACCTTCGGCATCTTTAAACCAAAAGCCTAAAATCAGTGATATAAAAATAATTGGATATAAAAATCTTGAAATTTGCTTATTTATATCGACTTGTTTTACAATCCATTGATTAAAAGCCTTTAAGTATTGATAACTATTTACACCCATATCTATTTTATCCAAATCACTTAATAATCTCTTATTTATAACAACAAGCACAGAAAGTGCAACAAAAAATATGATGCCAGTAATTGGTATTCCTACAAAAAACGAGACTATTAAAAAAACAAACGAGAATGCTACAATTGCAATTAAATTTATTTTAAACATTCTTTTAAATTTATCAATGATATGAATTGATTTCTGGTTGTATAGGTTGTTTATTTTTGGTGCTACTAACGCATTGCCTTCTAAAAAACCATCTTTCCATATCCTTTCAATTGATTTTTCCATCCAATATTTTTTTTAATCTATTTTTAATTCTTTTAACTCGGACTCCAATATTATTAGGATTTGTTCCTATAATTTCAGCAATTTCCTTTTGGGATTTTTCTTCCAAATAGAGCATAATAATGGCTCTATCAATTTCTGACAGTTTTCGAATAGCATCGTATAGTAGATTTAGAGATTCGTTTGAAAAAGCATAGTTGTCTTCGGTTACTTCAGAAGTTATAGAATCGGATACAAAATGTTGAACATTGTTTTTCTTTTTCTTAAGTAAGGTTAAACAAACGTTTAATGAAATTCGATACATCCAAGTGCTCCATTGGGATTCCGCCCGAAAATTGTCTTTACTCCTCCAAATTTGCAAACAAACCTCTTGGTAATAATCTTCAAAATCTTCTTGCGAATTTGTGTAAGCGCGACATAATTTGATGATAATTCCTGCAAACGGTAAAATGGATGTTTTGTAAAAATCGCTGCTCAATAATGTTGTTTTTATTAGTTTGTGGCGTAATTATGAAATTATTACAGGCAAATGAAACAATTGTAAAAAGA
Organism: uncultured Flavobacteriaceae bacterium; assembly: GCA_963832345.1. Taxonomy (GTDB): domain Bacteria; phylum Bacteroidota; class Bacteroidia; order Flavobacteriales; family Flavobacteriaceae; genus Pricia. The sequence goes on from CAWHTW010000003.1 coordinate 231,571, forward strand.
ATATGCTCTTGAGATATATTAAGCACACCTGAAAACTACGCCAAAATCCGGAGTACTTAATGATTTTCAGATAATTCCATTAAAACTCTAATTGCTTTTTCTGAGTTTTTTTTATCAACGAAAATATGGTCGTGATAATAGCCAGCAATTACATTGCAGCTAATATCATTTTTTGCTAATTCCGTTGAAAATATAGCTGTCAAACCTACAGCATCAAGAGATGAATGAATCATACGTGTAATCCAAGAAGCAACATATTCATAGTTCAAGTTCATTTTGTCCGCTTTTTTTCTTTCAATAACAATCGTTGTTCCTTCATTTTCTTTGAATTCACGAATAGTATCTTTTCGGTCAATTCTATTAATATCATTTATGGTCGAAAACACATACTCTCCATCAATCAGTTTAGGAGTCATCCCTTTTATTAATTCCGATAAATTTGTTTCTCCAGCCATTTAGTGTTTGTTTTACATTATATACCCGAAATTAAAGATACAATAGTCCACACTCCTTCAAGTATTATAAATGGAATGTATTCCATTATTATCGAAGCAAAACAAGTCATACTTGCACCAATGAGATTCAATAAAATAAAAGTCAAATCAATCCTTTTTATTTTTCCAATTTACATTATAGGTATGCTAACAGTATTTGAAAAACTCCAATAAAACCAATCCAATCTAAATTATTCATTTGGCCCGTTAACTTTGTAAAGGATGACCCTTTCACGAACTCTGCTTGTTGCCAACATTCCTTGTATGGTGCCTATCCCGAAGGGTATGCATTTTACACTGTGTTGAACTAATCCTCGTACCTCGGAAGCTTTTAGCCACTTATAAAAATACGTTATCTTGATGGGTTCATAAAAACCATACGATATGTATTTAAAAAAAGTCGAGGACGATCCTGGAGACGGCCTTTTGTCGAGTACCCGGATTTAAAGAACTTGCCCAAACCCTTGAAAAGAGCTTTTCCATCAACGGCAAGGCGGCGAGCACCCTAAGGAACTACCTTCGCTGTCTCGCCCATCTCGCCCTTCATTACAAACGTAGCCCTGAACTGCTTAACCAAGAGGAGATAAACGATTACCTGCATCATTGCCAAAACCTGCACCGAACCCCCTCCGAGAGTTTTTTCAAACATACCATCTATGGGTTGCGTGCCGCCTACAAGGTGCTTGGAATGGAGAAAAAGCGCATCGGGCTTCCTCGGATAAAAAGGCAGAACGACCTACCGGTGGTACTCAGCAAAAGGGAGGTCCGGGAGCTGTTGAAGGCCCCCAAATATCTGAAGCACCGGTTGATGCTTGCCATGCTCTACGGTTGCGGGCTTCGCAGTTATGAGCTCTGCAACCTCTTACGGGCCGATATAGATTTTGACCGTAAAACGGTCTTCATAAAAAAGCAGAAGGGAAAGGTGGACCGTTATGTTCCCCTGAGCCCGCACCTTGCCCGTGGCCTGAAGACCTATTTCAAAACGGAGAATCCGGTCAAACATGTTTTCAACAGTCAGGTCACCAAAGATGGGGCGGTAGGACCGCTTACCGCAGCGGGTATCCAGTGGGTCATCAAGGAATGCCGTTCAAAGGTGAACACCCAAAAGAGGTTTACCGCCCATACGCTCCGGCATTCCTATGCCACCCACCTGCTGGAGGACGGGCTGAACATCATGAGCCTGAAGGAACTGTTGGGCCACGCCCATATAGAGACCACCATCGTGTACCTACAGGTGTCCAATGCCGGTAGTTCGGTCAAGTTCAGTCCGCTCGATACCCTGTTCGCAAAGTAATGCAGGCGAAACATACTGTGGCGGACGTGCTGCACCTAGCGGTGGACGATCTGCAGGACATAGCGCATACAAGTTGGAACGCACGTGCTTTGCACGCGATACGCAAATGCCGCACCAAGGCTCTTGGCGGCCATCTGGATTGGTGTACGGCTTGCAAGAAGCTGCACCTGCAGTTCAACTCCTGTCGCAACAGGCACTGTCCTAGTTGTCAAGGCCATAAACAACACCAATGGATAGCGGCCAGAACGGCCGAACTGCTTCCGGTGCCCTATTTCCATGTGGTGTTCACATTGCCCGATACGCTGAACCCCGTGGCGCTTCGACATCCCCGAACGCTCTATAAGATCCTGTTCGACACCGTTTGGGAAACGCTGAGTGCCTTTGGGAACGATCCTGAACAGTTGGGCGCAAAACTGGGGATGATCGCGGTACTGCACACTTGGGGCCAGAACCTGCAATTGCATCCACATCTGCACTGCATCGTTCCCAAGGGCGGTGTTTCAAAGTCGGGGTTTTGGAAAAAGGGGAAGGGGAAGGACGGTTTCCTGTTCCCGGTAAAGGCGATGAGCGTAAAATACCGGGGCTGTTTTACGGCAAAATTACGGAAAGCGCTTCCCCGACTGCCGCAATCCCTATATGATGAATTGTTCAAAAAGAAGTGGGTGGTCTATGCCAAGCCACCTTTCGGGAAACCGGGACATGTGATCGAATATCTGGGAAGGTACACGCATAAAATAGCGATAAGCAACTACCGTATTTTAAATATCGACAAGGAGAAAGGGACGGTCACCTTTAGCCTTAAAGAGTACAAAAATGGCGGTAGGAAAACGACGATGACACTCAAAAGCAAGGAATTCATACGTCGTTTTCAGCTCCATATACTGCCCAAGGGCCTTACCCGGATACGCCATTACGGGTTTTTGAGCAGCAGTTGGAAAAAGGATAGGTTGCCGCTGTTGCAATTGCAATTGGCGGATAAGAACTTGGCATATATGGAGACCATTGGTAGCCAAGAAAAATCGGTGCACCGCATCTGCCCAAGCTGTAAAAAGGGAACATTGATGACGCTTTTGACCTTTGACGGCCGTGGCCCGCCAAAGAACTACGAACAGATCACGAAACGCAAGTTGTTGAAATACGGTAGTTAAAAAACGGCCTATAAAGGAGCCCTGGCACAGTACTGCCCAAAACGAGCGAAAAAGACCTAAAGCCGCACAAATACCCAAAAGAGGTATGGGCATGACATCAAAACTTCGGTCGTTAGTTGGTTTTCTACAAAAAAGGAGGCTGTAAAACGGCACCGCACCGACCTTCTTACCTGCCAAGGTATAGGCAAATCCCTCGATTTCCCCCTTATCTACAATCCCGGATCAGTCAACAAATTATATAGCGCTGGCCTATCGGCGCGCCATATACTTAGTTATTGGCAAACGTTATTTCTGCACGATCAGTCTCTCGTTGGGCATATCAATTGTAATTTTTTTTCCGATCCAATCAATTCCCATAATACCTTCGTGAATCAACCCATCGATAAACGAAACTTTAAGGTTATTTGTTGAGGCATTTTTGCTTTCATCTGTCAATTTTGATAAAGTGGTAAAATAGAAAATGTTGCCTTTTTCTGGTTTAAAATAACTCTTTCTGTATTCACTTTTCAGTTCGGTCGAATCAATACCAAGGTCTGTCATATACCTAGAGTTGAACCTGTAGACTCCGAACCCCGCACCGCTATCCAAGTTCGCAAGTATAGGAAGTTTGTTTTCTAGGTTCACGAATGTGGCTATTCCAATCGTAATATCTTTATCGCTTGAAACTATAATCGGTATCTCGAAATCTTTCTCCGAGACAAGTCGGTTCAAGGATTTTTCTGATTCTATACTAAGTATTTTATTTTCGAAATCGATGGTAATCTGTTTATTTTTGAACGGTGTCAGTGATATAAGGCCATCTAACGGGAAGTCTAGATCATATACCGCGAATACTTCTTTCTCAATTTCAAATTTATTAATTTTTAAAGTCTTTGAATTCCAGAGGTTTGATTTAATTTCTTCTCCCGTCGCTCGATGCCCTGTATGAAAATGGTGGGTTTCTTCAAGGTCTTTTATTTTATCGGCGAATTCTTTGGTCAGAAGGTTCATTCCCGCTCCCGTATCAAAGATGAATTGTCCTTCAATTCCGTTGACCTGGGCCTTAACTATTATATGTCCATTGTCAGTCGAATTAAATGGTATCTTAATCTGTTCTTCTACTTTTGTTTGGGAATGAATCACGGAATTGAAAAGGATGAAAATTATGGCAAGTGTTCTGTTCATAAATGATTTTTGTGTTGTTCTTTTATTTTAAAGACGATTAACATGGTGAATTGTAACTTTTGAGTCAATAGAATAAGGGTTGTCACAATGTTTGCCAGCGGCTCGTATAAAGAAAGTAGGGCTGGTGGAAGGCGATGGCCTTCACCCCAAGCAAATAGGCAAATCTTTTTGTTTAGCTTTATTTTTTTACGCTAATAGCCAAATCCAAAAGATTTGGCGGTGCTCGTAAAGAAGCCCAGACAAATGGGCATAAGATTTGCCGCCCTATTTTTTTTACCTTGTTGTAGTGCGTTTTCTTTTCGCCTGATTGGTAATCCTTTGGTTTTCAATAGGCTTGGCTATTGCTTTTCCAAGGTGTACTTATCCCCGATAGAGTTGGTCAATGTCAAAATATCATTATTGATACTGAAAACCCAAGTATCGCTCAATATTAGGCTCCAATCAAATTCCGCAGTCCAAGGACATTGATTTTCAAACGTAATTTTTTTGTCCGAAATAGAGTAATTACCATTGCAAATAGCAGGGAATTTTACAGTATCACTTTCTCCGGAAAAATTTGCGCTCTCCAATTTAAGCTCCACGTTCGAGCTGTTCCCACCTCTTTGAAAAGTCCCGAAATACTGTCCGTCTATCGTTCCCCGTCCGTCGTCATCATTGTTGCAGCTTAAAATCGAAGTTCCTACGATAAATAAAATTAAAATCTTTGCTTTCATACCTCATCTTTTAAATTAGATGATACTTTTGCTAAAAGGTTGCTTTAAATGCACTACAACGCCATGGTTATGCTTCGTATCCCAAAGGGTATGAAATATAGGTGAGGTTGTGTTTAGTTATTGTGGTCAGTAATCCATTTGATAGCGTCTACTTTATATTCATTTGGAAGAATATGACCGGAGTCAAAAAATATTAATTCTTTATCTTTTGTTGAGACATTTTCAAAAAAGCTAGTTACCTCTTCCTGCGTATAGAAATAGTCTTTTTTTCCCATCAATAATATAATTGGTGATGATTGTAATCTTGCATACGTCATCGGAGTAATATCAATTTGTCCTTGAATAACCTTTTCAGACCAATCAAATGATTCTATTTCTTTAGCAGGATGATTAATTGGCGGAACACATGCAACAACTGCAGAAATCCGGTCATCAGAAACACTTAATATAATTGCAATATTTGCTCCCATGCTATATCCAATAACACTAAATGATTGATCAGTTTGGGTGTTACTATTTTCAATATAATCCATAATAATTCGTATATCCTTTACTGTCGACGTCATTAAGTTTTCAAAAAGCCCACAATCATTTTCATTTTTGGATATTGTCGGTGGCAAACTCTGTGGTGACCTAAAACTCAATTCATAACTTCTTTCACCATGATATTTTGCATCTGGAATAAGTATGTTGTATCCCAATGTTATAAGAGAATCCTTAATAGAAGTTGTATTTCTACTCCAGTCAAGATAGGGCTCTGAGGGGTAAACCCAATCTTCTTTGCTGTCACCTAAACCGTGAAGTAGGAATACGTATTTATTTTCTTTATTTCTTTTATTGGTGTAATAGTAAAAAGGTATTTTAGAATCAAAACCATCTAGAACAACTTTTTCAAAAATTGTAACGGAGTCTAATTCTTGCCTCTGAACTACAATTCCAGATTTTTCTGTTTTATTGTATTCAAATAAATTAGTTTGGATCTGACAGAATGATTGACATAGACTGAAAAGAGTAAAAAATAAAGTTATAGAAATTCTCATAATTTATTCAATTAAACACAACGGGATTGTATATGAAAAGTAGGGCAGGGGATAGGCCTTGACCTTTCCGCCTAGACCTAATCCAAAGCTTTTGTCTTTTGTAACTATCTCTTTTCGGGTTGCCAAATCAAAAGATTTGGCGGTGTCAACAAATATGCCCAAGCAAATTAGTTAGAAACTTATCGCCCTATTTGCTATATCCATTGTTATCTTTAGTGCTTTTTTACGCCACCTTGAATTCCGCATCGTTCATTTGTACACTGAACTTGATGTTTGCCTGAAGTGCATTGAAGACTTTTAGAATCGTTTCAATGGTTACATTTTTTGCACTACGTTCCAATTTCGAAATCTGCGACTTTTGAACTCCTATCAATTCGCCTAATTGTTCTTGGGTCAATTTTCGTTCTTTTCGGACTGATTTTATCATTTCTCCGAGAACTTCCATTCGCAGATCGAACTCGTACTTGTCCCTATCGGCTGTTCCGATTTTCCCTATGTCCTTGTCCTTCATTTGGTCAAGGGTCATCATTTTCATCTTTTTCTTTTTTGTTGCCATAACTTTTGTTTTTATTGCTCAAAATATTCTGTTCGAATCTGTTTTGCCTTCTCGATCTCAGCTTTGGGAACCTTATCCGTTTTTTTGACCATTCCGTGCGTGGAGACCACAAGCGTTTCGGTTATGCCCGTCCTGTCCCAGAATGCGAAAAGCCGGTATTGAATTCCTGCGTATTTAGTCCTGAATTCCCAAATGTTGTCCGTCAGTTTTTTGAACAGTTTTGGGTCAAGTCCAAGTTTTGCCTTGTCCAGATTATAGTAAATCTTGGCTCTTGCTTTTTTGTCGACTTTTGACATAAAGTCAATGGCCAGTTCAAGAAAAACGACTTCAAATCTTTTCCCCATTCGGTCAAAGTGTCCTTTTACAAGACAAATATAAATAAAAAAGTTGACTTATATGGAAACTTCTAAATCGTGGCAGCATTAAAGATAACGTCACCGCTGTGCGCAGTGCGGGGCTGGAACGCAATTATGTTTCCCCCACGCAATTAGCCAAATCTTTTTGTTTTGTTCTTACTTTTCCCGCCAGAGCAAAATCCAAAAGATTTTGCGGTGCCCGAAAAATTGCCCAGACCTTTCATCTAGGCACTTAAGCACGTATTGCTTATAGGAGGTTTTGTTAGGGCTAGTATTATTTAAGTCCGAGTTTTTTCATAAAGCGATATGACCAACCTAATTTTTCAAGATTTCCATCAAGTATTTCATTATTGTCTCGCAAAAGCTTGGAAAAATACCATAAACTTTTGTCAGTTAAATTATCATAATTTACTGAATTCCATATCGTCTTATCTATGTCCAAATTCTTTAGATTGTACTGTTTGAATTTTGTTATGGGGTAGTCAGTTGTCTTTTTTTCTCCTGTGATTATTTCCTTAATTTCAAATCTCGGCTTTAATATGTTAATCCATACACCGCCGTCATAAACTATCTTTATAATCATTCCGTCCTTTACAAAGTCATTATGAATTTCTCTAACGAAGCTATATTCCGGAATTTTCACAAATCCGAACTTTTGTGTTAAAAACCAAAGATGCTTTTTAATATTGTTGTGCAAAATGTCGTTTTAATTAAAACACCACTTAGAAAATGACCTTTTCATATTCATATTAGCCCTAACGTAGGGGTATAAATCATATTGACCTCATCCCATATTTAAGACGCTCGCCAGTTTTGCCTTTTATATGGAAATTTGGCGAATGTTTTTAAAGAATTTTAGCCATGGTTTGCGGATTCAGACAATGAAGGACAATGTACGAATATACACTATTGTGTAGGTTACTATTATAGATGCTTATAATTTGAAATTATGCATCGTTCAGCGTAGACAAACGCATTAGGGTTGTTGTTGGCTTGGCACCTTTCTAAGGCCTCGTTCCCATCGCCATAATACCGACTAATGAGTTTTGCCTGTCCATTTGGTACTTTTCAGTGGTTTGGTATTGTGAAATTGAAGGTTGACCCCTCCCCAGGTTTTGATTCAACCCAGATTTCACCTCTATGCAATTCTACTATTTTTTTACATACTGAAAGTCCGATTCCATTACTATCTTTATTAGGGTTCAGACTTTTAAAAATTTTAAAGATATTTTCAAATTGATTTTCAGGTATTCCCATGCCATTGTCTTTTACAGAAAAAAGTATTGAATCGGAATCTGTATTACAAGACAATTGAATTTGCGGAGGTCTGTCTCCACTATATTTAATAGCATTACTGATTAAATTGGTTAAAAGCCTTTTCATTAAGATGGGATAAACGGTTATAGTTGGGCATTGAACATCTAAAGATATACTTCCATTCAAATCTTTTAAATCAGTATTAAATTGATTGATCACAGCGGAAATAATCGAGGTAGTTTCTACTTCTTCCAAAGTTTCCTGAATAGTACCATTTCTGCAATACTCCAACAGGTTTTCAATCATTTTATTGAGTTCTGTAGCGGCAGAAGATATAATGTCAAAATATTGTTCCTTCTTTTCTTCATCTAGACTTCTCCCTTTCTTTTTTATAAGTTCTAGAAGACTTTTTATATTTCTAACCGGGGCTTTCAAGTCGTGAGACGCTACATAGGCAAATTCTTCTAGTGCCTTGTTTGCCTCTGCAAGTCTATTCACGTTCTCGTTAATCTTCAAGTTGAGCTTTTGAATATGATCCAACTTCTCCTGATCTTTTGAAATATCCGTTTGGATAGAGAAAAAACCAATAAAATTATCCAACTTATCAAAAAGTGGTTCAGCTTTTATATTCACCATATATTTATTACCACCTTTGCTATAGTTTATAATGTTTACGTCAAATTCCTTTCGATTAGTGATAGATTCGGACATTTTTATTTTTATAGCGGGATCACTTTCTTCACCCTGGAGGAAATCACCGGGTTTTTTGCCTATAACCTCTTCTTGTAAATAACCGGCAAGGTCCTCAAAAGCTTTGTTGATAAATAGGATTTTTCCATCAATGTCTGTAATGATTACCGAATTACTGGTTTGCTCTGCAATAAGAGAGTTTCGTTGATATTCTGCCTCACGAACGGTACGTTCCTGAACATCCCTCACGGTCATTAATACTTTAAAATCATCTGCCTTGGTCTTATTAATAGGTTTTAAATTTGCTTCAAACCAGCGCTTATTCCCTTTTTCTAATATTAATTCAAATTCAATTAATCCACTTTGCTGATCTTTTGAAAATCCTTTAAATGCACTTTTTAATTTATTTAATTGTATGCTATCAGGTATTTTCTTGAAAAAATTCATTTCCAATAGTTGTTCATAGGAATAACCAGTTAAAGTTAGGGCAGATGGGGTACAATAATCGATATCCCCTTTTTGATCTAGGATCAAGACCATATCATTCAGGTTTTCTGATATGAGTTCCAGTATCTCGGTTTGGTTAGCATGCTTCAGTTTCAAATCAGACAATGCCTTGTCTGATAATTGCAATTCCCTTCTAAACTCATTTGCTTGCGTAAGATCAACAAAAACCAATACAACTCCCTTAATTTCACTACGGTTGGTCCGGAAAGGGTTTATCTTTAATAAATATTCTTTACTTTTTACATCCTTAATACTGGATTCGTAAGGCTCTAAAGTTTCTAAAACGGTCTCCACATGTTCTATAAAATTTTCGAGTTGGATTTTTGCCCGAAAATGACTTAAGTTTCGTCCGATATCATGAGGTACCAAATCAAGAATTCTTTTAATGCCAGGGGTATATCTGCGAATATTTAATTGTTCATCTAAAAAAAGTATGTCTATATCGGTACTATGAATCAGGTTATTCAAATCATCATTGGACAAGGCTAACTCCGTGTTTTTTTGCTGAAACTCTGCATTTACAGTGTAAAGCTCCTCATTTACGGATTCCAGCTCTTCGTTAGAGCTTTGCAACTCCTCATTAGCTGCTTGAAGTTCTTCATTGCTAGACTCTAATTCCTCAATCGTAGTTTGTAAGTTCTCCCTGTTTATTCGAAGTTCTCGTTCCAATATTTGGATGCGGTCGCTGGAAACGCTACCAATATTAATTTTCTCAAAGGATGTATCTTGTGGGTTCAATTTTTTTGATTCAAAGGTCAAAAACAGATAGGTTACTTCATTGTCAAGTTTTTTGGTTCTGATATTGATTTGTAAAAATTCTTCATTTCCATAAAATGGTTGCAACTCGGTCGGAATATGAATGTCAGTTAAAGTGATCGGTTTGTTGTCGTAAAAAATCTTACTGGCAACCACTTCTATGGGCATCGCTAAACTTTCAGGGATCATTTTCAGCACATTTGAACTGATCTCTCCAGCTGGGAGCTGCAGCCATCTGTGTGTGTTTCCTGTGGTATGCAATAGATTGAAATTTTGATCCATTACCAGAGAATCGGGCACATATTCCTGAATTAGGTTATGCTGGATATCACTTAAAATTTTGTTTTTATTGTGACTAATAGGATAATTGATATGTGCTGTTTGTTGAATCTTATGCGCCTTGTGCGTACTTAATCCAAGTTTAGAGCGCTGGATAAATTTTTTGTTTTCAATATTTCTATAAATTTTATGTTTCTTGTCTATTTCGATAAACTCTTCTTGAGATTCACCCAGTGTTTCACTCGATCCTAAAAATAAAATTCCATCTGTTTTAAGTGAATACTGAAATAATCTAAATAGTTTTTGCTGAACCTTATCATTCAGATAAATCAATAAATTTCGGCAACTGATTAAATCAATTCTGTTAAAAGGGGCATCCTGTATTAAATTATGACAAGAAAAAACAATCATTTCCCGTATTTCTTTTGCAACTACGTAGCCATGTCGCTGAGGTATAAAGTAAGTACTAAAATACTCCGGTGGAATTTCAGCACTAATGGCCTCTGTAAAGACTCGGTTACTGGCTAACTTAATTGCCTCCTTATCGAAATCAGTGGCAAAAATACTTACATCAAACTGAAGTTTGTTTTTTCGTAAATGGTCTTTCAACAAAATGGCAATAGAAAAAGCTTCTTCTCCGGTCGAACAGGCAGTCACCCACACTCTGATGGTTTTTGTTTCTGTATTTTGAGCCACTAACTCTGGAATCACTTTATTCTTTAGAGCTTCAAAAGCTTCCTCATCCCGAAAAAAACGAGTGACACCGATCAATAATTCTTTAGAAAGTAAGTGTGCTTCAGTAGGGTTATCTTCGAGAAACTGATAATAACCTTCCATTTCACCATAATTCAACAAGCTCATTCGTCTGCCAATGCGTCTTGAAACCGTGGTGTGTTTGTAACCTGTAAAATCTACATCAATTAGTTGTTGGGTAAGTTTTAAGATTTTTGTAATTAATTCTTTGGTGGTTCCGGAGCTCTGCTGCGTTTGGTCGAACTGTTTTTTGTGTGTGAAAAAATCATCAATTTCCTGATTCATCTTTTCAACAGAGCATACTTTGTCGACGCAGCCGGAATTGATGGCATTATTCGGCATGCCATTAAACTTGGCTTCATCAGGATCTTGTGCAACAACATAGCCACCCTTTTCTTTGACAAATTTAATCCCGTCAGACCCATCACTTCCTGTTCCCGAAAGAATCACAGCACAAGCATTTTCCTGTAATTCGTCAGACAGAGAGTGAAAAAAACTACTGATAGGGAAACTTAATTTACGGTCTTCTTTTTCAGACAAAACGAATTTGCCCTGCACGATTTCCACAAATTTTTTGGGAGGATTGAGATAAATATGACCCTTTTGAGGCTCCATACCATCCGAAATAATGTGAATAGGAAGTTTTGTATGTCGAGCCAGTAACTCATCCATTAAACTTTTATGATTGGGAGCCAAATGCTGTATGATTACGTAAGCAAAAGTGGTGTCAAGCCCCACCTGCTCAAAGAAAGCCTCTAAAGGCTCTAACCCGCCTGCGGATGCTCCTATACCGATTATTGGAAAATTTATTATCATTGAATTTTATTTTTTATAAAACAAGTAAGTCTTTTGCCTATTAAGGGTTTTCCGAACGAAAATTAGAAGGCAACAAACGAACAAATAACTATGGTTTAGCTAAAAACAGCAATTACATATAGCTTTTGTGCCTGTCACACAAGTTAGGAAAAAAAGTCTTGGATGATCATCGTCTCTTTTCGGAAGCATCGTAATTTTATGTCCAGTTAAATATAATTAGTCCTCTATTGTGCTAAGTCACTTTCCGGTCGAACAGATAAAAAATATTGTGATTTATATTGTAAAAGTGCTTATCAGTATAAAAAACAAAAAGAAGAGCCTGAACGATTTTATAACAGAGTTGATAATCAATTGCGTTTAAATCGAAAATTGCTTAAAGAATATAATAAGGCCGGTAAGTCTGTGGTTAGATCGAAAGTGTTGCTTGATTTTGGTTTCGACCCGAACTTTTTCACCCACTATTGGAAAAACCAAAAAGGGGAGGTGTACCTATTCGTGTACGAATACGGATTTTTTGAGAAAAACGGAGAACGGAAAGGAAAAATACGTGTTGGTCATCTGGCAGGAGTATATGGCCAAAAGTTTAAAATGAAAATCGAAACCAGCTATTAGACTAAAATTAACACCATTTGGTGTACCGATGTTTTACCTGTAATAAAAAAGCCAAGGATGTGAATCCTTGGCTTTCCCCTTGTACTCGAGGCGGGACTTGAACCCGCACGACCAGATGGTCACAGGATTTTAAGTCCGGCGTGTCTACCAATTCCACCACTCGAGCGTGCTCTCCGTATCATATGCACAGGAGAACGGACTTTAAACAAAAAAACGCCGGCAAGCGACGTTTTCCCTGAGCGAAAAACGGGATTCGAACCCGCGACCTCCACCTTGGCAAGGTGGCGCTCTACCAACTGAGCTATTTTCGCGTTTGTTATTAACTTGTTTAAGAACATAGCATCCCTGTCGGATGCGGTTGCAAATTTAATACAATTCTATAAAATGCAAAGAAAAAGCAAAGGAAAAAATATCGGTTACAACGACTTAAAAGCTTGTAGGACTTCGGTAAGATTCTATAAGCTTCTAGACGAGACCTGTCGCGTTTACCCGTAACGTAATGTTGTTTGTTAAATCGAAACCGATGCTAATTCGAAAAAAATCTGACAGGTCTATTTGCATCACGAACTCGCCTTCTTATCCCGTGTCAATAATCTTTTGATTTCGTTCAGTTTCATCAGCGCTTCGACCGGCGTCAAGGTGTTGATATCGAGATGGGTAATCTCTTCCTTGATTTGTTCTAAAAGTGGATCGTCGAGATTAAAGAAACTGAGCTGCATCTCGTTCTGCGTCGCCTTCAAGGTATCGGTCAGTTCTTCGTTGGAATGCGATTTTTCGAGCTTTTTCAATATTTTATTGGCCTTATGGATGACCTGTTGTGGCATTCCGGCCATTTTGGCCACATGGATGCCGAAACTGTGCTCACTGCCGCCGGCCGTCAGTTTTCGAAGAAAAAGTACGTTGTCTTTCAACTCCTTGACCGATACATTGAAATTTTTGATGCGCCCAAAGGTTTCGCCCATCTCGTTCAGCTCATGGTAGTGGGTGGCGAACAGGGTCTTGGCACGTGCGGGATGTTCGTGCAGGTATTCCGAAATGGCCCAGGCTATCGATATACCGTCGTATGTACTAGTGCCACGCCCAATTTCATCTAAAAGCACTAAACTTCGCTCGGAGAGATTGTTCAAGATTGAGGCCGTCTCGTTCATTTCGACCATAAAAGTCGATTCGCCCATCGAAATGTTATCACTGGCCCCCACGCGGGTAAAGATCTTATCGACATAGCCGATTTTGGCGGATTCGGCGGGAATAAAACTGCCCATCTGTGCCAAAAGTACGATTAGGGCGGTCTGTCTCAGAATGGCGGATTTACCGCTCATGTTCGGTCCGGTAATCATAATAATCTGCTGCTCATTGCGATTCAGCGTCACATCGTTCGCGATATAGACCTCTCCCAAAGGCAGCTGCTTTTCAATGACCGGATGCCGCCCGTTCTTAATCGTGATATCGGTCGAATCGTCGATTACGGGTTCGACATACTTGTTGTCTTTCGCTAGTTGCGCAAACCCGCAGAGGCAATCGAGCCGTGCAATTTGCTGGGCATTGTTCTGAACGGGAGCGATGTACTCCTGCATCCAAACGGTCAATTGTGAGAAAAGCTGCTGTTCTAAATTGAGAATGCGCTCTTCGGCGCCCAGTATCTTAGCCTCGTATTCTTTGAGTTCTTCGGTTATGTAGCGTTCGGCGTTGACCAGGGTCTGTTTGCGCGTCCATTCTGGGGGCACCTTAGCTTTGTGGGTATTACGGACTTCGATATAATATCCGAAAACGTTATTGGAGGCTATTTTTAAAGAGGATATGCCCGTGCGCTCGGTTTCCCTTTTGAGCATTTTATCCAAATAGCTCTTCCCCGAAAAGGCGAGGTTACGGAGTTCATCGAGTTCGTCGGAATATCCGTCGGCAATGGTCTTGCCCTTTAAAAGGTTCACCGGCGCTTCTTCACAGAGCATTTCCTTAATTTTGTTTCGCAACGCATCGCAAGAATCTAGCTGATCGGAAATGGTACGTACAGCCTTGTTCGCGATTTGGGCAGTCAGTTGCTTTATAGGGACGACAGCTTCAAGGGAGTTTTTTAATTGGATGGTTTCCTTTGGATTGATTTTCCCGGTGGCGACCTTGGATATCAGCCGTTCAAGGTCGCCCATTTGCTTCATCGCATGTTGTAATTTGCGTAGGATGGTTTCGTCTTTGTATAAATGGGATACGACTTGATGCCGCATCCTTATTTTTTCGACGTTCTTTAGCGGAAGCGCCAACCATCTTTTCAGCATCCTTCCACCCATCGGCGAAATGGTCCGGTCGATGATATCGAGCAGCGTTACGGCATTTTGGTTGTTAGAGTGGTATAGCTCAAGGTTTCTTATAGTGAAGCGGTCCATCCAAATATGGTCTTCCTCGGCGATACGTTGCAAGCTGCTGATGTGCTGTAACCTTCGGTGCTGCGTTTCGGACAGATAATGTAAGACCACCCCCGAGGCTATGATACCATGGTTCAAATGGTCGACCCCAAACCCTTTGAGTGTACGCGTTTTGAAGTGATTGGTCAAGGTCTCTTGTGCATAGTCTTCTTGAAATACCCAATCTTCCATATAAAAGGTATGGAACTGCTTGCCAAAGATTTCGACAAATTCTTTTTTATGGGTCTTTGCCACCAAAATCTCGTTGGGGGCGAAATTCTGCAGCAGTTTATCGATTTGCTCCTCGGTGCCTTCGGAAGTGAAAAATTCACCGGTGGAAATATCGACAAACGATACCCCAAGCAGTTTTCGCCCAAAGTGCACGGCGCACAAAAAGTTGTTTGATTTGGTATCTAGAATGTCGTCGTTCATCGCGACACCCGGTGTGACCAGTTCAGTCACCCCCCGCTTTACGATGGTCTTGGTCGCCTTCGGGTCTTCGAGCTGATCGCAGATGGCCACCCGCTGCCCGGCCTTGACCAGTTTCGGCAAATAGGTATTTAACGAATGGTGCGGAAACCCGGCCAATTCGGTACGGTCGCCCCCGTTATTGCGATGCGTGAGGATAATGCCCAATATTCGGGATGCCTTTACCGCATCTTCGCCGAAGGTCTCGTAAAAGTCGCCCACACGAAAAAGCAACAGCGCATCAGGATATTTGGTCTTAATGGCATTGTACTGCTTCATCAAAGGGGTGACCTTTTTCTTTATTTTTTTAGATGCGGCCAAGGCGAATTTTTATAGGATATTTTGTTTTAGCTAACACTGAAACGAATGTACTATTTTTGCCAAGGAAACTTGAACCTTGTTGATATTTGATGATAACTTTGATTCGCCAGAAAGACCGGCAATACCTTACAGGTCAAACAAACGTCCAAAATGCGTAAACTAAAAAACGAAGAGCTTGACCGACTTGATGTCGACGGCTTCAAACAGGCCCAAAAAACACCCGTCGTTATCGTCTTGGACAATATCCGCAGCCTGAACAATATCGGCTCGGTATTCCGCACCGGGGATGCTTTTTTGATCGAAAAAATCTATCTCTGTGGTATCACCGCCACCCCTCCGCATAAAGATATCCGAAAAACCGCCCTGGGCGCTACAGAAACTGTGGATTGGGAATACTGCGAAAGCACCCTGCAACTAGTGGAAAGACTCAAATCGGAAGGCTATACCGTTTTGGCCCTGGAACAGGCCGAAAACGCGAAAATGCTCCATGAATTCATGATAGAAACTTCAAAAAAATACGTCTTGATTTTTGGCAATGAAGTTAAAGGAGTAGATCAGCAAGTTGTAAGCGCTTGTGATGACGTTTTGGAGATCCCCCAGTTCGGCACCAAGCATTCCCTGAACATTTCGGTCAGCGTTGGGGTAGTGGTGTGGGATTTTTGGTCAAAATTAAATGCCCATCCAAACACGTAGGGCCAAAGCATTTTTTAATGTTAAAATTCTCTTCAACCTTCAACCTTCAACCTTCACCCATTTCGCCCACTTCACCGCGGCAACCCTAATGCAAACTTCACGATCTTATCGATGATACGCTCATAATCTTCCTGACTTTCCACAAAATCGAGATCTCCGAGTTCGATGACCAGATTGTTCTGTTGGGGGTAGCCCCTAATGAATTCGAAATAGCCCTTGTTGATATTTTCGAGATACTCTGGCGTGATTTTTTGCTCGTAATCGCGCCCCCTCTTTTTGATATTCTCCAGCAATCGCTCGGTCGTCTGATAGAGATAAACATAGATTTTAGGCTTCTTCACCTCTTTATACATGAGGCTGAAAAGTTTGCGATAAAGGGCATACTCGTCCTGTTGCAAGGTTATCCTTGCAAATATCAGCGATTTGTAAATATCGTAATCACTGACCATGAAGCTTTTGAACAGATCGTACTGCGAGGTGTCATCGGTAAACTGCTGGTAACGATCGGCCAGGAAAGACATCTCCAATGGAAACGCAAATCGGCCTTGATCCTCATAAAACTTTGGTAGAAAAGGGTTGTCGGCAAAACGCTCCAACACCAATTTTGCGTTGAAATCTTCGGCGATTTTACGGGCCAAAGTAGTCTTTCCGGCTCCAATGTTTCCTTCGATAGCGATAAAGTTGGTATGTGAAAATACCTCCGTTCTGTCTTTAAAAAGGCGAAATGTAGTTTTCTCCAGTCTTCCTTTGTCCCGACTCTCCTGTATTAAGTTCCGGGTGTCTTTGTTTAGGATAGGATGATAAAATTGGGGGGCAATATCCGCCAAGGGCCTTAACACGAATTTACGAAAAGGCAGTTCTGGATGCGGAATTATCAGTTTTTCGGAAACTACGGTTTTCGTATCATAATACAAAATATCGATATCGATGGTCCGGTCTTGGTACCCATCTTCTTTGTAACGAATCCTACCTTGGTCCGTTTCGATCTGCAAGACCGTTTCAAGCAGTTTATCCGGGGGCAGGGTAGTTTTCAGGGAAAGGCATACGTTGAGGAAATCGCTGGAGTCAAAACCCCAAGAACTGCTTTGGTAAACGGGTGAAATACGCTGAATGTCGCCCGTCCTTTTTTGAATGGCGAACACGGCATTCTGTAGATTGGTCAAAGGGTCGCCGAGGTTGCTTCCCAAAGATAAATATGCTGTTGTAGGGTCGGTCATATGGGTGCAAAGTAACAAAAAGTCGGGGTGAGTTCGTTAGGCTTTCTATGAAAAATAGGGGTAAAAGAAATAGTCGGGGGGAGTTCAGTATCTTTGCGAAAAAATTGAACCTATTATTTAGCTGTTTTCTATGAAATTTTTAAGAAACCTCTTGGCCGCTATCATCGGCACCCTCATCGCATTCGGAATTATTTTTGTCATGTTCTTCGTTTTTATAAGTCTTATAAGCAGTTCCGAGGACTCGGTCGCCATTAAAAAAAACTCGGTTTTGGAACTCCAGTTGCAGCTACCCATAAGCGACTATGTAGGCGATAATGCGCTTGACCCTTTTTCGGGCGGTCTATTTCAACAGGCACAGGGTCTCGATGAAATTTTACAGGCAATAGCCGTGGCCAAAGACGATGACGATATCAAGGGTATAAGCCTCAATAACAACTTTATTCTCGCGGGCCTCGCACAGACGCAAGCGATTCGAAAGGCTCTGGGAGATTTTAAAAGTACAGGAAAGTTTGTGTATGCCTATGCCGACTTTTATACGCAAAAGGATTATTATCTCGCTAGCGTCGCCGATTCCGTTTTTATGAATCCTATAGGAGGGTTAGATTTCAAAGGATTGTCTTCGGAAGTTCTTTTCTTTAAGGATTTTCAGGAAAAGGCGGGTATAAAAATGGAAGTAATCCGTCACGGAAAATACAAAAGTGCCGTTGAGCCCTTCATTGCCAATGAAATGAGCGAAGCGAACCGGATGCAGATAAAAGAACTGATGGGATCCTTATGGAATTCCCTAATCGAGGATATTTCCGACTCCCGCAATATAATTCCTTTAGAACTGAACAAAATTGCCGATACCCTCGGTGGCAGAACGCCGGAACTTGCTCAACAAAATGGCCTGATCGACAAAATTGTATTTTATGATCAGTACGAGAATAGCCTAAAAAGAGCGGTAGATTCTGTACTTGACAAAGAATTGAACGTGGTGCTTTTGGGAGATTATGTCGTCCATTCCAATAGAAAGGCGACCAACGTCGGATCGGATAAGGTGGCGGTGGTATTTGCCCAAGGCGAGATTATATATGGTGAGGGCGGCCCCGATATTATTGGTCAAGGTATTATTACCGAAGCTATCCGCGATGCCAGGGACGATGAAAGGATCAAGGCCATTGTACTTCGGGTGAACTCCCCCGGTGGTAGCGCCCTTACCTCCGATATCATTTGGCGTGAAATCGAACTGGCCAAAGAAAAGAAACCTGTGGTAGTTTCCATGGGCAACGTAGCCGCTTCCGGGGGGTATTATATTGCGGCGGGTGCCGACAAGATTTTTGCCGAACCTACCACGATAACAGGATCTATCGGGGTGTTCGGTGCCGTGCCTAACATGACCGGACTAGCGGAAGATATCGGCATCAATGCCGAGCAGGTAGGCACTAACAAGAATTCGGTAGACTACTCCCTTTTCGAACCCATGACGGATAAATTTAGGAATGTGGTGCAGGAAAGTATTGAAAGTACGTATGAAACGTTTTTAAAACGAGTTTCACAAGGTCGTAATATTAGCTTGGCCGAAGCCGATAGCCTCGCCCAAGGGAGGGTCTGGAGCGGAGTAGATGCCAAACGCATCGGACTCATAGACGAATTGGGCAATCTCGAGAATGCCATCGTCGAAGCCGCGAATATGGCGGAACTAAATGACTATGGCATAAAAAAGTTCCCCAAATACAAATCAGGATTTGAACGTATCATGGAGGATTTGGGAGGTGCCGGTGCCAAGGCGAAACAAAATTTTATAGAAGAAGAAATCGGCACCGAGGCCTATTCCGTGTTAAAACAGGTAAAGGCGGTTTTGGAGCAAGAAGGTATTCAGGCGAGGATACCTTTTACATTGGATATAAAGTGATATGACTTTAAAAGACAAAAAACTAGCCTACCGGATATATCTATATCTAGGGGCTTTGTTCATTACCTCGCTTGTAGTCTCGAACCTAATCTTCCAAAAATTCTTTTATTGGAATCCGTTCGGGAAAATCGAGATTTTTGGGGCTTCATTGTTTGAAGTATCGGTAGGTATTCTTCCCTATCCTATTACCTTTTTGATTACGGACCTAATTTCAGAAATCTACGGAAGAAAAAAGGCCAACCAGATTGTCACGGCAGGTATTTTTGCATCTCTTTTCTCCATGGCCATCATTTTGGTCGCCGAGGTTGCGCCTGCAATAAAAACCTCACCCATAGATGACAACACATTTACAAGGGTTTTTGCCCTTTCTCCGATAGCGGTCTTGGCATCGATGATTGCCTATCTGATTGCGCAATATATCGATATCGGCATCTATCATTTTTGGAAAAAGTTGACCAAAGGCAAGTATTTATGGCTACGCAATAACTTTTCGACTTTTCTCTCGCAATTTATAGACACGTTCGCCGTGGTCGGTCTACTTTGCGTTTTTGGCGTCATACCTTGGAGTATGTTTCTTGGTTTGGTGATTAGCGGCTTCTTTTTTAAGATATTTATAGCACTTATCGACACGCCTTTCCTCTATTTTTTCGTATATCTAATGAGAAAGCGTTTCAATTTAGGCGTAAACGAAGAAATCGAACTCGAAGTATAATATTTGATAGGTTTTGGAGTTGTTATCGGAGTTAGCATTGATTATAGAGATTTTTTGTAAACTCATAAACTTCCAAACCCCTCTTCCGTCAAGTAGACGTCTAAACAATTTTGGTCATTTGGATAAGGAATAGCAGCTTAATTTTAGCAGCCGAAAAATTTTCACAATTATAAATTTTATGAAAAGGAAAGCATTAAAAATAACAGGAATCATCGTTCTAATCATCATTGCCATTCTTATTGCCATTCCTCTTTTCTTGGAAGGTAAGATTGGTGATATCATCAAGAACAACGTCAATAAAAATGTGAACGCTACCTTCGATTTTGAGGACGCGGACTTGAGTTTGCTCGCTAGCTTCCCGAATGCTGAAGTCAGTCTTAAAGGGGTAACCCTTATCAACAAGGCTCCGTTCGAGGGCGATACCCTTTTTGCATCTAAAGAAGTAGCGCTGAAAATGGGAATTGGGGAGTTGTTCAAAGGCGCAGAAGACCCTATCGGCATTAAAAGCCTTATCGTCGACGGCGCCAAGCTCAACATTACTGTTGACGCGGACGAAAACGCAAGCTACGATGTGGCCTTGGATACCGACGCGGAAACCGCTACCGAAGAAGATACCTCGGAGGGCTTTATGCTCGACTTGCAATCTTATGAAATCTCCGATGCGCGTATTGTTTACGACGATCGGGCGGCCGGCATGCGATTCGAAATTTCAGAAATGCAACATCAGGGCAGCGGAGACCTTTCGCTTGACAAGTCGGAACTGCAAACGATGACCGACGGTCTGGTATCCTTCGAAATGGACAGTACCAATTACCTGAACAAGAACAAGATAAAACTCGATGCCCTGATCGGGATCGATTTGACCGAGAGCAAATATTCTTTCCTTAAGAATGAGGCCTTGATTAATCAGTTACCCCTGGTATTCGACGGTTTCGTAAAGCTGAACGATGATGAGACCCAACAGGTCGACATCAGCTTTAAAACGCCATCCTCTGATTTCAAGAATTTTTTGGCGGTCATTCCCGAGGAGTATTCCAAGAATATCGAAGATGTGACGACCACGGGAGATTTTGTGGTCGAAGGAAAGTTCAATGGTATCGTAGACGAAACCCACATCCCCAAATTTAATATTGCGATTACCTCCAGCAACGCATCCTTTAAATATCCCGATTTGCCGAAATCGGTAACGAACATAAACATTGACACCAAAATCAATAATACCACGGGTATCGTTGATGATACCTTTGTCGATATCGATAGATTATCTTTTATGATCGACCAAGATAAATTCAATATGACGGCCAATGTGAGAGAATTGATGGGAAACACCAAAGTAAAGGCCCACATCGACGGTAAAATGAACTTGGCGAACCTTTCTAAAGCCTATCCCGTTCCTGCGGATATGAATTTAAAGGGATTGCTTTCCGCAGATATCACTACAGCCTTCGACATGGCATCCATCGAGAAAGAGCAGTATGAAAATACGGCTACTAAAGGCAGCATGAGCCTTGATGGTTTTGAATACAATTCCGAGGATTTTGCGAATCCGATTAAATTGAGTGCGTTGGCGATTACCTTCAACCCGAAAACCGTTACGCTGGAAAAGCTGGACGGAACCACCGGAAAAACGGACTTCAATGCCAAAGGAACCATTGACAATCTATTGGGCTATATGTTCAACGACGAAAAGGTACGGGGTGATTTTGACCTGAACTCCAACACTTTCGCCCTGAACGATTTTATGGTTTCCGATACAGAGGAACCATCAACAGAAAAAATAGAAGAGCCGAATGAAGACTCCGAAGCTTCAGATTCAGAGGAGAAAATAAAGATTCCCTCCTTTTTGGATGTCACCATCAATGCAGCGGCCAACACAGTACTGTACGATAACTTGACCCTAAAAGATGTCAAGGGAACCTTGCGTATCAAAGATGAAACCGCTACGCTTTCCAATATGACCTCATCTATTTTCGACGGAAAGATGGCCTTTAATGGGAACGTGTCGACCAAAGGGGAGACCCCGAATTTTGACATGAATCTAGACATGAGCCAATTGCAGATTGGAGAGACTTTCAAGTCGTTAGATTTATTAAAGGCATTAGCACCCATCGCACAAGTACTGCAGGGCCAGCTCAACTCCGATATATCGCTCTCAGGAAATCTGACTGATGACCTGCTGCCCGACCTCATGACTTTGAGCGGTAATATTCTCGCGAATATCATGACTGAGAAAATCGATACCGAAAAAGCGCCGCTATTGTCCGCTTTGGACAGTAAGCTCAGTTTTATCGATTTAGATCAATTGGACCTCAAAGACCTCAAGACAAAAATGTCTTTCAAAAACGGATTGGTTTCCGTAGACCCCTTTACTTTAAATTATAAGGATATCGCCATTAACATCGGGGGCAACCACACCTTCGATAAAAAGCTGGACTATAAAGCCACCATGGATGTGCCCGCAAAATACCTGGGCGGTGAGGTTAACAAGTTATTATCACAAATCGGGGAAGATGATCTTGAGAACCTGACCATTCCGGTAATCGCCAATATTGGAGGCAACTATTCGAGCCCTAACGTAACCACTGACCTGACGTCTGGTATGAAAAGCTTGACCAGCAAACTGGTAGAAATCCAAAAACAGAAACTTGTTAACAAAGGCAAGGATAAGGTCAAAGACCTTATTGGGGATGCCCTGGGCGGTGAGGATTCGAATGAAGAGGGTGCCAAAAAACAGGATGCCAAAGAAATCCTCAGCGATTTGTTAGGTAACAAAAAGACGGATTCCGTGCCGACCAGAACCGATTCGGTACCCCAGAAAAAAGAAGAGGAAGTCAAAGAAAAAGCAAAGAATATTCTGGGCGGATTGTTGGGTGGAAAGAAGAAGGACAGTTCGAAGTAGGTAACGATTGACCTAGGAGGTATTCCAAATCGTAGAATGGTTGCTTTGTTGGTCTTTCCGCACGTATAGGTGAATCAGGGCCATATCCCGCAACCCCTTCTCGTGTGCGACAATGCCGCAGACCAATGCAAAAACATTGGAATTTGGTGCTTGGACTTTTATATTTCCACCACCATTTTTCCCTTGTTTTTTCCTTCGAACAAATCCAAAAACGCTTGAGGTATATTCTCAAAACCCTTAACAATTGTTTCCTCGTAAGTTAATTTGCCCTCGTTTAGCCATTGCGCCAATTGTTTCGTGGCAGGTCCGAATTCCTTGGCATGATCACGTACCAAAAAACCTTGCATGAGTACAGTTTTTCTGACCATGGTGCCCTCATATCGTGGACCGGTCGGCACTTCGGTCTTATTGTACAACGAAATAGCACCACAGTTAATGACCCGACCATTTTTATTGATAGTATTCATCGCCGCATCGAGAATTTCGCCTCCGACATTATCGAAATAGACGTCCACGCCATCTGGGCAAGCTTCAGCGATGGCCTTCTTCATATCATCGGTAGTTTTGTAGTTAATGCCTTTGTCAAAACCGAACTTCTCTTTCATCAGCTTTAATTTTTCATCCGTACCGGCGATACCGACCACATGACAACCCTTTATCTTCCCGATTTGACCTACGGTGCTGCCAACAGCGCCTGAAGCTCCCGATACCAACAAGGTTTCGCCTTCTTTCAAGTCTCCTATCAAATCCAAACTGATGTAAGCTGTAAGTCCGGTGAGTCCCAAAATTCCGAGATAGGCGGAAAGTGACGCTTTGTCAGGATCCACTTTGTTGAGGCCCGTTCCGGTAGCGGTCTGGAATTCCTTCCACTGTAGCATTCCGTTGACAAAATCTCCTTTGCTGAAATTATCGTTGTTCGATGCGATTACTTCGGCGATGATTGCGGATTCAATCGGTTCGTTCACTTGAAAAGGGGCAATGTACGATTCTTGGTCACGCATCCTGCCCCGTAAGTAAGGATCGACGGAAACATATTTGGTTTTGAGCAAGATTTCTCCCTCCTTTGCATTCGGTATTTGTTCTTCGATAAATTCGAAATCTTCGAGTTGAGGTGTTCCTTTGGGTCTGCTTTTGAGGTGTATTACGTGGTTCATGATGCTTTTTTAAAAGATTAATTTTCCTAAATGTAGTGTGAATTAAAAAGGCGCTTTGATGCAAAGCAATTGAATTGTATTACTTTAAGCGGACACGTGTATGCCACAATCCATTTTTTGAATCGCAAGTACACTAAATGTTTGGAATTTAGAATCTTGGGATTTCCCGCTATTGAATTTTCAAACCCACATAGTAGCCTTCGCTTCCCCGAACATTAAAAACGGTATCGTCTTCAAAGATGAAGTACTGGCCCTTGATGCCTTTCAACACGCCGGAATATTCAGGGGTTTTTTCCAACTTAAGACTTTTAACCTTTTTAGGGTATCGGAGTACGGGGTATTCAAGATTTGTTTCCGAATTCGAGGCGATAAAGTAATCGCTGGCTTCTTCGGGAATGTAAGGTTTCAGTTTGTTGCGCCATTCGACCAAATCTTCATCATCGATTGCATTGGTCAACATTTTACGCCAGTTGGTTTTATCGCCTAAATGCTCTTTTAGGGCTACCTCCGTAATGCCAGCCAGATACCGATTGGGGGTCTCTACGATTTCAATGGCCTCGTGGGCGCCCTGATCTATCCATCGGGTAGGTACTTGGGTTTTACGGGTTACACCAACCTTAATGTTGCTCGAGTTGGCCAGGTAGACGACGTGCGGCTGCAGCTGCACTTTTTTCTCGTATTCGAGATCTCTATCCGCTCTGTCTAAATGTGCGGTACTTAGTTCTGGGCGCATGATCCAGTCCCCGGCCGACGGGATGTCGAAAAAACACTTTTTGCAGAATCCCTGTCGATAGATTGGGCGGTCTTCACCACAATTTAGGCATTGATATTTCACAAATCGGATGGTCAACAACTTGTCGAGTACTTGATTGACGTTAAGAAAATCATTCTCAAAAAGCATATAATATTGAATAGGATGTCCTATTTCGGTTTTCATTTTTCGTAGTACGCCTTCGTATTGCATGTTTTTGGGTTGTATGTTTTTAACTTTCTGAGAATGTTCAGCAGCAGGTTTTTTAATATTAGGGATGAAAAGGGGAAAGAGTTAAAAAGTATAACTTTTTAAGGAAAGAGCGATTTTTTAAACTTTAAAATCAAAGTAAGAAAAGTGTTAATAATCGATTTTTGCCGTAATACGATTTTAGTTGTTCCTAAGTTTGGGCTCGTTTCGAAAGCAGTGAACAGAAACACGGTCGCTCTTTTTCTATTAACTTTTTCCCTCTTTAACTTTTTAACTACTTTAGACGGATAAAGATATCCAAAAAAATGCCGATACCCATAGTGAATTCCATAGCATCATGGCTGCTCAAAAAGCGGTTTCATCAGATAGATCTTTTTCTGAAATATCCTGCGGAAGTTCAGGAAGAGGTATTGCAACAATTGCTTGAGATTGCCGAGGATACCGAAATAGGCCGAAAGTACGAATTCGGTACTATTGCGAACTATACGGCGTTTCGCAACCGGGTACCCATCGTCTCGTACGAAGATATACAGCCCATTATCGAACGGACGCGGCGCGGCGAACAGAACCTGTTTTGGCCGACCTCTATTAAATGGTTCGCAAAAAGTAGCGGCACTACCGATGCCAAAAGTAAATTTATTCCGGTAAGTTCCGAGTCTTTGGAAGACTGCCATTATAAATCTGCGAAAGATTTATTGTGCCTATACCTGAACAACAACGAAAATTCCCAACTTTTTTTAGGGAAAAGCCTTCGACTCGGCGGAAGTAAAGAACTGTACGAAGATAATGGTTCGTTCTTTGGCGACCTGTCTGCTATTTTGATTGACAACATGCCGCTATGGGCGGAATTCAGTAGTACGCCGAGCAGTAAGGTCTCTTTGATGAGCGAATGGGAAAGTAAGTTGAAGGCTATAATCCATGAGAGCACCCAGGAAAACGTGACCAGCCTGGCAGGCGTGCCCTCCTGGATGTTGGTGCTGCTCAACCAGATTGTCGAGGAAACCGGAAAACAGCATATGTTTCAGGTCTGGGAAAATCTCGAGGTCTATTTTCATGGAGGGGTGAATTTTAATCCGTATAAAGAACAATATCGCAAACTATTTCCCCGAAAAAATTTCAGGTATTACGAAATATACAATGCTTCCGAAGGGTTTTTTGCCATTCAAGACCGGAACAATTCCGACGAGTTGCTATTGATGCTCGATTATGGCATTTTCTATGAATTTATTCCCATGACCGATTTCGGTACCGAGTTACAAGAAGCGATTCCGCTGTGGGAGGTGCAGATGCATACCAACTACGCGATTATCATTACGACCAATGCCGGACTTTGGCGGTATCAGATCGGTGATACCGTACGTTTCACCTCGACCGATCCCTATCGTATAAAGGTAACGGGCCGAACTAAACATCACATCAACGTCTTCGGCGAAGAACTCATCATCGAAAACGCCGAGGAGGCTTTGAAAAGGGCCTGTCAAAAAACCGGTGCAGAAATTAAGGATTACACCGCAGGCCCGATTTTTATGAAAGGTAAAGAAAAAGGTGCCCATGAATGGATCATCGAGTTCCGAACACCGCCTGACGATATCGACTACTTTATCGAAATGTTTGATAATGCCCTAAAAGCCCTTAATTCTGATTACGAGGCGAAACGGTACAATAATATAACCTTGAAAATCCCTATCGTACACGTTGCGCGGC
This sequence comes from uncultured Flavobacteriaceae bacterium, assembly GCA_963832345.1. Lineage (GTDB taxonomy): Bacteria > Bacteroidota > Bacteroidia > Flavobacteriales > Flavobacteriaceae > Pricia. The sequence continues at coordinate 258,425 of CAWHTW010000003.1, forward strand.
AGCAACTTTTTTACGATTGGCTGAAATCTAAGGACAAGTTGGGGGGTCAACATAAAATTCCAAGATTATCGAATAAAAGGGACTACATCGAAGAATTGCTTCATATGAACAAATAATTGGTGATATTTGTAGTCAAATGTAGAGATTAGCTGCTCGAGCTTAACCGAACAACTAATTTAAACTTTATATTATGGCAGAAAGACTTGTAATCGTTTCCGATATGTGGGGCGTGAAAAAAGGACTCTGGATTACTTCTTATCTGGGATATCTTCAACAACATTTTGACATCACTTTTTATGATTGCCAGCAATTGGCCCATTTGGATGTAGTGCTGCATACCGAAGAAAATATTCATCAGGCTTTCGTCAATGGGGGTATCGAGACTGCCGCTACCCACCTTCTAAAAAAAGAAAAGAAACCCGCCCACTATTTAGGATTTAGCACGGGCGGTACGGTTGCCTGGAAAGCCAATCTAATGGGGCTGCCCATGAAATCGCTATATACGGTCTCATCCACCCGTATCCGAATCGAGAACAAAAGCCCTGAATGTCCCACGACCGTATTATTCGGTGATCATGATATCTATAGGCCTAAATCCATATGGTACGGTGAAGCAGGTGTAAAAGGGGAGTTGATCGAAGGTTTTGGTCACGATATGTACACGGACGAAAAGGTTATTCAAAAAGTCTGCCTGGATCTGTTGCAATCCGTGACTCAAATAACGAAAACGATTCAAGAGGAAAAAGCGGTTTAGGGGAAAAGCTTAAGAGTTTGTGCATTTCGTTTTTCACAAACTTTTAACCTGCAACCTGTGCAATCAAGAAACCGCCTTCAACTTCTTGATAGTTTCATACGACAACTTATTTTCGGCGTAGGGCTTGGTAACCTTGAACTCGGTGTCATCGGTACTGGGCATTTCGAACATGGCATCGGTAAAAATAGCCTCACAAAGCGATCGTAGACCCCTAGCGCCCAACTTGTATTCTATAGCTTTTTTTACAATATAATCCAGCGCCTGATCGGTAATACTAAATTTGATATCGTCCATGGCGAACAGTTTTTCATACTGTTTGATGATGGCGTTTTTCGGTTCGGTCAGAATGGCGCGAAGGGTTTCTTCGTCCAATGGATTCATGTAGGTCAAGACGGGAAGCCTTCCGATGATTTCGGGGATAAGTCCGAATTCCTTTAAATCCTTTGGAATAATATATTGCAGGATGTTGTTCTGATCTAGTTGTTCATCCGCTTTGGAAGCACTGTAGCCCACAGCCTGCATATTAAGACGTTTGGTAATGGCCCGTTCGATACCATCAAATGCGCCCCCGGCTATAAACAGGATGTTCTCGGTATTAACTTCAATAAACTTTTGATCCGGGTGTTTTCTGCCGCCTTTGGGTGGTACATTTACCGAAGTGCCTTCCAGTAGTTTCAATAGCCCTTGCTGTACCCCTTCACCTGAAACATCGCGGGTAATCGAAGGATTGTCGCTCTTACGGGCAATCTTATCGATTTCATCGATAAAGACGATACCGCGTTCGGCTTTCTCCAAGTTATAATCCGCGGCCTGCAATAATCGGGTAAGGATGCTTTCGACATCTTCCCCGACATAACCGGCTTCGGTCAATATGGTGGCATCGACGATAGCAAGGGGTACATTCAGCATTCTGGCAATGGTCTTGGCCATGAGGGTCTTGCCGGTACCTGTATTACCGACCATGATAATGTTACTTTTCTGTATCTCTATGTCATCATCCTTCGATTTGGACTGCAACAATCTTTTATAGTGATTGTATACAGCCACCGACATTACTTTTTTGGTGCGTTCCTGCCCGATAACGTAAGTGTCTAAAAAGTCCTTGATTTCTTGAGGCTTTTTTAATACCAGTTCAGAAGATAGATCATTGGTTTTGGTCTGTCGCGATTCTTCGGCAACGATACCATGGGCCTGCTCGATACAGCGATCACAGATATGTGCATCTAGTCCGGCAATCAACAGATTGGTCTCCGGCTTTTTTCTTCCACAAAACGAACATTCTAAATTTTCCTTGGCCATACTGTTATGTTCTCTTTTTTCCTAAACCCAAACGCTGAATTCTCTGTTTTGGTTTACCGTTCATCGAAAAGTGGATTTGACAATCCTGAATTTTGAATCCGGAATTTTTATCCTTTGTCCCGAACTAAAATCTCATCAATCATTCCATACTCCTTTGCTTTGTCGGCTTTCATCCAATAATCGCGATCACTGTCATCGTGTACCTTCTCGATGGTCTGTCCCGAATGCCTGGCGATAATCTGGTACAGTTCTTCTTTTAGTTTCAGAATTTCCCTGGCGGTAATTTCAATATCGCTAGCCTGGCCCTGGGCACCGCCCATGGGTTGGTGAATCATGACACGGGAGTGTGTAAGCCCACTACGTTTGCCTTTTTCGCCTGCGCAAAGCAGTACGGCACCCATTGAAGCGGCCATGCCGGTGCAAATCGTAGCCACATCGGGTTTGATAAACTGCATCGTGTCATAAATACCAAGACCGGCATAAACACTACCGCCCGGGGAATTGATATAGATCTGGATGTCTTTCGAGGCATCGGTACTTTCTAGAAACAACAATTGTGCCTGGACAATATTGGCTACCTGATCGTTGATTCCCGTTCCTAAAAAGATAATACGATCCATCATCAAACGTGAGAACACGTCCATGGCGACGGCATTCATTTGCCTTTCTTCGATAATGTTCGGGGTAAGGCCGACAGGGTTCATGCTTTCGACAATCTTGTCGTAATACATGCTATTGATACCTTGATGTTTGGTAGCGTAATTCTTGAATTCTTTTCCGTAATCCATTTTCTTTTGTTCGATGGGTTTAATTGAAGAAGTTCCTTAACCTATGGTCTTCCTTACCATAAAGATACCCTAATTATTTGAAAGATTTTTGAACTGATTAAGGGTTCATTTCCCGTAGACTTCCTTGATGAAATCTTCGTAGTTCATTTCTTTAGTTTTCAGATTTGCTTTTTCCTTGTAAAGATTCAGCAATTTTTGGCTCATCAGTTGCTCCGATAACCGCTTTGCCTCGTCTTGGTTTCCTAAGACACGGGCGGCGATATTGTCGAGCTCTTCCTCTTGAGGGTCGAGTTGTCCATACTGCGCCATTTGTGACTTGATGAACCCCTTGGCAAATTCTTTTAATTCGTCGAACTGCAGCTGAATGCCGTTTTCCTCAATAATTTTTCCCTCGATCAGTTGATAGCGCAATCCCTTCTCCGATTTTTCGTATTCGGCATTGGCCTGATCCTCGGTCAAAGGCTTTTCCCCGGTCATCCGTATCCATTTGGTCAAGAATTCTGACGGCAGTTCAAATTTTGTGTTGTCGATAAAGTATTCGGTCACATCATTCAACAGTTTTTGGTCGGCCTGTTGTTCGAACTGTTTTTCGGAATCTTCCTTGATACGTTCTTTCATTTCCTTTTCAGAAGTGATCTTACCTTCTCCGAAAAGCTTATCAAAAAGTTCTTGGTTCAGTTCGGCGGGCTCCCGTTCGTTGATTTCGGCTATGGTAAAGGTGACCTCAATAGCGAGGTTTTTAGCTTTTTCTTGTGATACGCCAAGAGCACTCGATAAAAGGTACTCTTCCTTAAAAAGACCCTTGGTGTTGACCGTAATAGAGTCGCCAACTTTTTTTCCTTTCAAGGCTTCAAGGGCTTTTTTGCTCTTGATTTTGTCAAGCTCGAGCGTGGCTTTGTTATCAACTTCTTCTTCCTCGTTTATAAAGGTGCCGGTTACCTCGTCTTTTTTACTTACTTCTGTCTTGCTTACCAGTTTGCCGTATTGCTTTTGGATACGCTCGACCTGTTCGTTGACCATTTTCTTATCGGCAACGATTTTATAGCGGGTAATTGGCTTTTTGGTGTCTAGGGAAACCTTGAAGTCGGGCGCAAGGCCCAATTCGAATTGAAAGGCAAGTTCTTCGTTCTCCCAATTGAAATTATCCTGTTGTTTGGGGAGCGGATTTCCGAGCACATCCAACTTTTCCTCGGTCAAATATTTGTTGAGGTTGTCTTGTAAAAGCTTGTTCACCTCATCTACCAAAATAGACTTGCCATATTGTTTTTTGATAAGGCCCAAGGGTACCTGTCCTTTTCTGAACCCTGGAATATTGGCCTGTTTTTTATAATCCTTTAAGATTTTATCCACTTTATCCTGATAGTCGTCCTTGGTGATAGCTACGGTTACGACCGCGTTGAGATCATCGATCTGCTCTTTGGTAATGTTCATGTAATAGTCTTTTTATATTCTCCAAACGGGATGCAAAAATACTACAATTTGAAGACCCGAGCAAGTTTTGAAAGTGATGCCGGCCAAACTTGTGGAGGTGGCTTTATACTTTGTATCAAATGCACAATGTAGCGGGCGATGACTTCTTTTTTAGCTTATAAAGCTCAGGCTTTATCTTTTTCTTTGAGTAGTGAGAACAATATGGACTGTAAAAAGGAAAGTAACAAGCTGAAAAGCAGCGCCCACCAAATGCCATCCACGCTAAAGCCGTTGATAAGGTGGTCGGCCAATAAAATAATAATGGCATTTATAATTAAAAGGAAAAGTCCGAAGGTAATTATGGTCACCGGAAGGGTAAGTATGACGAGAATGGGTTTCACGATAAAATTCAAAAGGCTCAGTACGATAGCGACTATAATGGCCGTAAAATAGGTGTCGACCGAAACGTGCGGCAGTAGTTTTGCTAAAATAACGACGGCCAATGCGCTTAGGAGTATTCTTAATAGGAGTCTCATTTCAATAGAATAAGGGATGCAAACAGGCACCGAGTTTTCAGATGCCTTCTAAATTATAAATTTATTTTGGATTGAACTCGTTTAGACTTTTTGTTTGGAACCGAGATTTTCGGTTTTTGTGGCCTAATGATGTTATTTTTTAGTTGAATAGCCTTAGCTACGGAACTCAATAATGAGCAAATTAGGGTTCAAATTATGAAAATCAAGAAAGGTCTGAACGAGTTCCTTACTTAATGTACAACCCCTTGTATTTCAGGGGATTGATTTCGGGCAAATTGGCGCCATAAGTCGTTTCGATAGTCTTTATAAGTGCGTTCGCCATAAGCGCATAACCCCGTGGTGAAAGGTGCACACCATCTATCGAAAACCCACCTCCAATTGCAAAAGTGGCGGTAATGACGCTGCCATCGGATAGGGGGATGCCCTCTCATTCCGCTTTGCTCAAGACCGAATTTGCATCTACGAAACCAAGGCCATATTCTTGCGTCAAGCCTGAAATGGTCCCATTGAATTTATCCGTAGCGGTCGCAACGGCGACCTGTTCGGCTGGTGTAAGTACCCATTGAACTTCCAAAGGATAGGTTATCCCGTTTACCGAAAGTCGTCCGGCCGTAGCTGTGGGTACCTCTAACACTTGTAAGGTAGCAAAATCTGTTTCGGTAAGTGTTCCAATTTCACTTCTTGCCGTCAGCGCAATAAGATCGTTTTCATTGGCCTGCCGGGCTTGGCCGCAGAGTGATCCCAGTACGGTCGCCGTGCCTTGATCTAAGCCTCCTTGAATCAGGGCGCCAGTGATTTGGTCAGAAACATCGGCGAGCGATTCGTCTTTGATGACCAATGCACTGGCCGCATCTTCGGCAAAAACAATGGATCGTTACGGTACATTCGGGTTTAAAAAAGCGAACCTAGGTTGTGGCATTCAAGACCATCTGCCAATATGTTTACAGGCAAACGACTTATTTTAGTCGTCAATAGTCAGTGGTCATTCTGCAGGAATACCATCGATTTCTCAAAAAACTGCTCTGGATTCTCAGCGTGCAGCCAGTGACCGGCGTTGTCGATGGTCTCCATTTCAGCTTTTGGAAAATGTTTTTTGAACTCGGGTAGGTCGTCCTTGACCATATATTCCGATCGGTCTCCGCGGAGAAATAATGTGGGTCCATCAAAAATGTCCGACGCACTAATATTTTCCCCGACTTCTTCCATTTTCTCGCTTAGTATTTCCAAATTGAAGCGGAAGGCCAATTTTCCCTTTTCGATCCAATACAGATTTTTTAGAAGAAACTGACGCGTTCCAAGATTGGATATATACTTTTTCAACTCGGCGTCCGCGTTGCTCCTTGAAGTAAAGGCTTCCGAACCAAGGGCGTTCAATCCGTCGATGATGGGCTGATGGTGGGGCGGATAGTATTTGGGCCCGATATCGGCGACCAAAAGTTTTTCCGTGCGTTCCGGATGGTCGCAGGCGAATTGCATGGCCGTCTTCCCGCCCATCGAATGCCCCAAAATTAGCGCCTTGTCAAGATGGTGGTGCTCCATATAACGTAGAAGGTCATCTGACAACAAATCGTAATTGAAATCGTCGGACCAGAAACTTTGTCCGTGATTACGCTGATCGATAAGGTGCACCTCGAAGCCAGACTCTGCATATTGCCCGCCCAAGGTCTTCCAATTATCTAGCATCCCTAGAAATCCGTGTAAGACCAACAGCGGTTTTCCTTTGCCTTCTATTTTTGAATGGAGTATTTTCTTTTCCATAATTTATTGTCGATTAACCGTCGGCGGGTAAAATTTAAGGATCAATGGTTGCTTCGCAGCTGTGAAAAGTCAAAAAAGTTTAGAGGTTTATTGATTTAGAAAAAGTCATTTTTTTATGAACCTCAAATCACTTCAACCGGTGTAAATACATATTGACAACATTCTCCAATCCCAGATAAAGCGACTCGCAAATGAGCGCATGTCCTATGGACACTTCGAGTAAATGGGGTACGTTTTCCTTGAAATACTTAATGTTATCGAGGCTCAAATCGTGACCTGCGTTCAAGCCCAAGCCAAGTTGATGTGCCAATTTGGCGGCCTCGGCGTAAGATTTTACAGCGACTTCATGTTTTCCTTTGTCGTAAAATTTGGCGAAACTTTCGGTGTAGAGTTCAATGCGGTCGGTTCCGGTTTCAGCGGCACCTTCAATCATTTTTGGGTCGGCATCGGTAAAAATCGATGTTCGAATGCCCTTTTCCTTGAAGGCGGAGATGATATCCTTTAGAAAATTCCTATTCTTTACCGTATCCCAACCGGCATTCGAGGTAATGGCATCGACGGCATCGGGCACCAAGGTAACCTGTGTCGGCCGTACCTCGAGCACAAGGTCAATAAATTTAGGAACAGGATTGCCTTCGATATTGAATTCGGTGGTCACGATAGCCTTCAGGTCGCGTGCATCCTGATAGCGGATATGCCGTTCGTCAGGCCTCGGATGTACGGTTATGCCCTGCGCCCCGAAGGCCTCGATATCGCTTGCCATTTTAAGGACATCGGGTACATTTCCCCCTCTGGCATTGCGCAAGGTGGCAATTTTATTGATGTTCACACTGAGTTTTGTCATGAGGTTCTACAGGTTAATTGAAAGGGAAGCCTATCCCAATTTATTACGAAAAGGATACCCTGCCAATACGATGGGCTATTCGCTTATCGCAGTTCGCTACACGCAGTAAGTACAGAATGCAGGGTATATCGCGAAATGGGTATGGCGGTCAACGTCATTCGTCTGGTTTTTGGTACCGTTCATACAAAAATACGGATTAGGCATGCCTTTTGATATTATTAATTAGTAATTTGCGTTAGAACATTAGAAAGATATGTATATCCAAAACCACATTGTTTCCAATATCCCAGTCTTTGAAATTGGTGATCCGTTGTCAAAGGTCATCCAATTTTTCAAGGAGACTACCCATTCCCATGTTGCAATAATTGAAAACGGAAGCTATTTGGGCGTGTTGGACGAAAATGACTTGGAACAGTTTCAAGAGCATGAAAACGTGGAGCATTACCGATACGAACTCGGCACTTTTTTTGCCAGAATGGATACCAATTGGCTCGATGTGCTGGAGATATTCGCCCGTAATGAGGCAAATCTAGTTCCGGTGCTGGACCAAGAAGGTAGGATGGAAGGGTATTACGACCTTACCGATATCGTCAGCGTTTTTATCGACACCCCGTTTTTTACGGAGCCAGGTGGAATCATCGTTTTGGCCAAAGGGATAAAGGATTATTCGTTCAGTGAAATCGCTCAGATCGTGGAAAGCAACAATACGAAACTGATCGGAGGTTTTATAACCGATTCCAAAAATGACGTCATCCAGATTACTATTAAGGTGGCCTCGACGAACCTGAACGACATTATGCAGACCTTCCGCCGGTACAACTACACTATTCTCTTCGGAAACCACGACGACCAGTTCTTGGAAGACTTAAAGGAGCGTTCGAACTACTTGGAAAAATACCTGAACGTTTAGAAAAAATTTAAAGTTCAATACTACCTCTGGCAGGTTCAAGGTCTAACCGTAAAGGCAAGGTAACCTTAAACTTTGAGCAGTTACCGAGTAGCGAATGAACCTTAAATTTTCTACATTTGATCATCGCTAAGTATGCACCGAGCACTGCGCCTCAGGTATCGCGTATCAAACACCCTGCCCCATGAAAGTCGCCCTCTACAGCCAAACCTATCAAGACGACACCTTGCACTATGTGGTCGAGCTTCTAGACGAACTCCATAATGAAAAGGCCGAGGTATGGATAGAAGCTGAGTTTTTTGCCTATTTAGCGGATAATCATTCTTCCAAAGTCTATGCGACCTTTACCGACACTGAGGGTTTAGATGATTCTTTCGACATGTTCATCAGTTTTGGTGGCGACGGTACCATTTTGCGGGCCACCACCTTCGTAAGGAATTTGGGTATCCCTATTGTCGGGGTGAACACCGGTAGGTTGGGCTTTCTATCCACTTTTAATAAAGAGGAAGTCAGAAAAGTGGTGCAGGAATTCATAAACGGTAGGTATTCCATTATCGAAAGAAGTTTGGTCGAGGTAAGTGCAGCATCTAATATTACCGAATTAAACGGATTGAACTTTGCGCTTAACGAAATAACGGTAAGCCGAAAAGATACTACCTCGATGATTACGGTAGAGACGCATCTCGACGGTGAATACCTGACTTCGTATTGGGCCGATGGTCTAATAGTCTCCACGCCGACCGGATCCACTGGTTATTCGCTGAGCTGCGGTGGGCCAGTTATCGTGCCAACGGCAAAATCGCTGGTTCTGACACCTATCGCACCGCACAACCTGAACGCCCGGCCTTTGGTGATTTCCGATGATACACTGATACGTTTGAAAGTATCCGGTAGAGAAGATAACCATCTGATTTCATTGGATTCCCGCATCGCTTCCGTAGAAAATGGAAAGGAAATCACAATTAAAAAAGCGGATTTTGTAATAAAAATGATCGAATTCTCGTCCGAGAGCTTTCTAAAAACCCTCCGCAATAAATTGTTGTGGGGCGAAGATCGACGGAATTGAGTCTGCCAAAAGCCCACGCACCAAATCCTAAATCCCAGAAATAAATACCGCTCTGATTTTATCAACGCCTATCTACTAGGATTTTCCACTTTGAGAGAAAACATTTTCCATTTTACAAGAAAGACTCAACCGGCATTGATAAGGTATGCATAATTGGCTCTTTCCAAAACAATAATTACCGGCAAATCAAGTTTATCAAGAAAGAACATGCAGTATAGATGATTGTCAGCAATTGCTATATTTGCATCCCTTGATCCGAATTTAATCTCAAGACAACCCCGAAAGACCATACCCAAAATCGCTTTTATTATTTTGGAATTTGGAATTCGGTGCTTTGAATTTGGTACTTGGAATTTTTAACGTCTATGAAACGATTCTTTATCGTACTTCTAATATGTGCCTTTGGCAAAATGGCCGCCCAGACCTACGAGGTCGGTATCTTTGCAGGTGGCGCCAATACTATTGGCGATGTTGGCCGTACCAATTATGTGCTCCCGTCCGATATTGCCTTTGGCGGTCTATTTAAATGGAATATTGCCAAACGCTATGCCTGGCGGGCGAGTATGATCTATGGTAAATTTACGGCCGATGACGCTACATCGAGTATCCCATCCCGACAACAAAGGGGCTTTGTGGCCGATAATTCCATTTTGGAAGCATCTGCAGGGCTTGAGTTCAATTTTGTGGAATACAACCTGCACAAGCTCGGTCCGGCCTTTACGCCTTATTTATATACCGGAGTCACCTATTTTCGATACGACTACAATTATTTCGATGCGGGGAACATGATCGATATCGGCCAGAAAGACGGTAGCTTTGCCATACCCATGACCGTGGGGGCCAAACTGCGCTTGAACCAGTTTCTGATTCTGGGGGCTGAAATTGGCGCGCGATATACCTTTACCGATAACCTAGATGGCAGTAATCCCAAGAAATTAAATGTGAGCCAACAGCTCGGCAATCTGCCGTTCGGAAATATTTTTAGCGACGATTGGTATGTTTTCTCGGGATTAACATTAACTTACACTTTCGGCAGAAAACCCTGTTGCGATAATTTTGAGTAAGTCCCCCTGAAATTATCCCAAACCTCATGTCAATAGTAGTCCGACCCGTATGAACCCCTTTGAGACCATCGATAAAAAAAACCTGCCCCGCCACATTGCGATTATAATGGATGGTAACGGCCGTTGGGCCAAAAAACAGGGCAAGCTTCGTGTTTTCGGCCATGAAAACGGGGTAGAAACCGTGCGGAGAACCGTCGAAAATTGCGTTGAGATCGGCCTGGATTATCTTACCCTTTATACTTTTTCTACCGAAAACTGGAACAGACCTAAGCTAGAGGTCGATATCTTGATGAAACTGCTCGTTTCTTCCCTTAAAAAGGAACTTGACACCTTTATGAAAAACAATGTCAAACTGAATGCCATCGGCGATATTGGCTCCCTTCCGAAGAAAGCCCACCGAGAGCTTACGGAGGTGATGGAAAAAACAAGCGGCCATACCGGTATGACCCTGACCTTGGCCCTGAGCTATGGCGCACGCGAGGAGATTAAAAATGCAGTAAAACAGATCAGTACCAAAGTTAAAAATAATATAATTTCAATAGATGATATTGACGAAACCATTATAAATACTCATCTTTACACGCACGATTTGCCTGATGTTGATTTGCTTATCCGCACCAGTGGGGAATGCCGGATCAGCAATTTTTTGCTTTGGCAGATTGCGTACGCCGAGCTTTACTTTATAGATGTATTTTGGCCTGATTTTAGTGAATTGCATTTAGCAGAGGCCATAAAAAGTTACCAGAACAGAGAAAGAAGATTTGGAAAAACCAGCGAACAACTCAACTGACGATATGAAAAGGTTCATATCCTTCGAGCCTTTAGTTACCCTCTTATTACTCCTGATTACCTCCTTTACCGCCGCTCAAGAGCTTTCTTTGGAGAACGGTAAAAAATATATTCTGGGCGGTATCGAGGTAACCGGACTTCAAAGTTATAACGAGCAAACCGTTAAGACGTACACCGGACTTAGGGTCGGTCAGCCCATTACCATTCCCGGAGACGAGATAAGCACGGTAATCAACAAGTTGTGGGGACTCGAACTTTTTCGGGATATCGATTTCTACATTACCGATATTGATGAAGATAAGGTGTTTTTAGAACTGCACATCACCGAACGACCGACGCTATCCGATATCAAGATAAACGGGATCAAACCCAGAAAAGTAGATGGCATTCTTGAGGATACCGATCTTAAAAAGGGAAAGAAAATTACCGAGAGCCTTATCGCCAATACCAAGAACTACTTGGAGAACAAGTATAAAAAAGAAGGGTATCTTAATGCCAAGGTTGCCATCGCCGTAGCTAACGATACCTCAGAGACCAATGCCCAGCGAATGGTTATTAATGTCAACAAGGGTGATAAAGTCAAGATCGAGAATATAATTTTTGAGGGCAATGAACAGCTTTCCGATAAAAGATTACGGGGCGCGCTTAAGAAAACAAAGGAAAAGCGTTTCTTCCGCTTTTGGAAAAAATCTAAATTCATCGAAGAAGATTTTGAAAACGACAAGCAATTGTTGGTCGATAGATATGCCGAGAATGGATATCGCGATGCACGGATTGTTTCGGATTCCATTAGTAAGGTAGATGAAAATAATATCAATATTAAATTTAATATCGAGGAAGGTAATAAATATTATTTTGGTGATATCGATTTCGTGGGCAACACGGTCTATACCGATCGGCAATTGGCCGCGGTCTTAGGTCTCAAAAAGGGAAATACTTACAATGGGGTACTGCTTCGCAAACGTATCGCGGACGATTCCAAGCCCGACGCCGAAGATTTGACCAACCTCTACCAGAATAATGGCTATCTTTTTTCAAGTATCAACCCGGTCGAGGTTTCTGCCCAAAACGATACTATCAATTTTGAGATACGGATTATCGAGGGTAAAGAAACCTTTTTGAACCATGTCGATGTAGTAGGCAACGACCGCACGAACGATCACGTAATCTATCGTGAACTACGAACGCGCCCTGGACAGAAATACAACAAAAGTGACATTATACGAACGATTCGTGAATTGCAGCAATTGGGCTATTTTGATGCCGAGGCGATTAAGCCCGACATTTTAAACGCTAATCCGAACGAAGGCACCGTAGATGTTAAATGGGGCCTTGTCGAATCGGGTGCAAGCCAAATCGAACTGCAGGGTGGTTATGGTGGCGGTGGTTTTATCGGAACCCTTGGTCTGTCGTTCAATAACTTCTCGATTAAGAATATTTTTAACGGAGAGGCATACAAGCCGGTGCCTATGGGTGACGGCCAGACCTTTGCCCTGCGTGTACAGGCCAGTAGATCCTTTCGGGTTTATAGTGCTAATTTTGCAGAACCTTGGTTCGGTGGCAAAAAACCGGTGCGTTTCAGCCTGAACTTTTCTCGGACCCAGCAATTTCGAACGGATTTTGCAAACTCGACAAGAAACAGAATAGAGATTAATAAAGACGAGGGTTTCTCAATTACTTCAGTGTCCGCTGGTTTGGCCAAACGGGTTCAATGGCCCGATGATTTCTTTACCATTTCACATTCCTTGGGATATCAATTATACGAGTTTAACAATTACAATTTGGGGCTTTTCAATTTTGGTAATGGTAAATCCAATTCGTTGACCTATACCCTGGGCATTTCAAGAAACGCCATTTCGGGTGGACAGATTTTCCCCCGGGGAGGATCAAATTTTGAAATTACTGCCAAATTGACCCCGCCCTATTCACTTTTCAGTAACAAGGATTTTGAGACTTTAAGAAATCGAAGCGAAGAACTTGCACCGATAGTTCAGGCGCAGCGTGCCCAAGGTATAGGCAACACCCCAGAAAGCGCTGAACTTGAAAACGTTGATCAAGAACGGTTCAAATGGTTGGAATATTATAAGGTCAAATTTAAGGGGGACTGGTACACTACCTTGGTGGGGGATTTAGTATTACGTACGAATGCGGAGTTCGGTTTCTTGGGCAATTACAATAACGATGTCGGCGATGTACCCTTTGAGCGCTTTTTCGTAGGAGGCGACGGCATGGGTAATTTCACCTTGGATGGAAGGGATATTGTGCAGCTCAGAGGGTATGCAAATCAGTCCCTTACGCCTATCAGTCCACTTACCAATCAACAAGAAGGCGGACTCGTGTACAACAAGTTTTCATTAGAACTTCGATATCCTTTGACCTTGAAGCCGTCGGCCTCTATCTATGGCCTTATGTTCTTGGAAGGTGGTAATGCCTTTCGCGATTTTCAGACCTTTAATCCGTTCGAGATAAAAAGGTCAGCTGGCGTCGGTCTGCGTATTTTTATGCCCGCGTTCGGTCTTTTGGGCATCGATTTTGGATATGGGTTCGACCCGGACAACACAGGACGGGAAACTAGCGCACATGGATGGGAAACCCATTTTATTATAGGTCAACAATTTTAAGCCGTTTTTTGAGTTATTCAGTTACTAGGGTATTGGATTGTTTTTATCTAATAGCTTACTATCTAATTAACTGCACCCTTAACTTTGGCACGATATTTTCTATAAGGGTTAAACGATCAAGCAATGAAACCAAAAACAAACGTTCTTTTAGTACTGACCCTACTGTTATTTTCCTCCTATACATTTGCGCAACGTGGAGTGAGAATCGGTTATGTTGATATGGAGTATATTCTTGAAAATGTAGAGGAGTACCGAGAAGCAACCGACCAGTTGGCAAGTAAGGTAGAAAAGTGGAAAATAGATATCGAGCAAAAACAAAATGTTGTCGAGCAGATGAGAAAAGATCTGATGGCCGAACGCGTATTGCTTACCGATGAGTTGATTTCCGAACGTGAGGAGGAAATACAGATTTTGGAAAAAGAGATGGTCGAATATCAACAAGACCGTTTTGGTCCGCAGGGTGACCTCGTATTGCAAAAACGTCGGTTGATTCAACCGATCCAAGATCAGGTATTCAACGAAGTACAGAAAATCGGTGCCAATAAAAAATATGATTTTATTTTTGATAAATCAGCGGATGTTGTAATGTTGTACTCCGAAAATCGCTGGGATATTAGTGATCTGGTATTACGTGGTATTTCACAGACACGTAAAGTAAGTAAACGTACCGAAAAGCCCGATAGTAAAAGTTCACTTGAAGACTTTGAAGGCGATACGAATGACGAAGAGATGAGTGAAGCGCTCAAAGAGCGAATAGAACAGGCTGATCAGGCGAAGGAAGCCCGAGAAAAGACCGCCGACGAAAAGAGGGCCGAGCAACTGAAATTGCGTGAAGAACGTAAAAAGGCCTACGAAGAAAGAAGAACGAAATTGCTGGAAGAACGCGAGGCGAAAAGACAGGCGAAGCTTGATGAGCGTGAGCAGATGAAGGACAGCGTCCAATAGAAAAGTTAGCAGTAATGAGTTCAGAGTTATGCAGAATACAATGATTTGAGTTAGTTTTTGAATACTCAATCACTCATTGAATTCCTTGAATATAGTATCAATTAACAATCAATAATTAGTAATCACTTAAATCCGACACTCAAATTATTAAATTTTACACTCAAATGAAACATTTAAAAAAACTATCAGTAGCCTTAGTGCTTTTTGTAGCCGCTACAGGATTTGTCAACGCACAGACCAAAATCGCGCACATCGATGTGACCCAATTGTTGAGCGCCATGCCCGAAATGAAAACGGCAGAAGCGGAGTTGAAAAAGCTATCGGAAACCTATAATGCCGATATCGAAAGTTCAATGACCGAATTTCAGAACAAGGCCACTTTATATCAGAATGAGGCCCCTTCAAAATCGGAAGAGGAAAATGCAAAACGGTCTGAAGAACTTCAGGCAGCTAGGCAAACTATCGGGGAAGCCAATCAGAAGGCTCAGCAGGAACTGCAAAAAAAGCAACAGGAACTTTTTGCACCCATTTCCGATAAGGCCAAAGCGGCCATCGACAGGGTAGCGGCCGAACAGGGTTTCGATTACGTTCTCGACGCCCAACAACCCGGCCCCGTTATTGTCACAAACGGTAAAGACCTTTTGGTCGATGTCAAGAAAGAATTGGGGATTTAATTCGAAAAATCCCTTAAAAATTAAGAACGTCCGCCTTTCAGCGGACGTTTTTTTTTGGCGACAGGGTATTTCGGTCCTAAAATAGCTTCCTCTTGATATTACCCCAGCGTAATTTTCTAATAAACGCTCCTTCTTCTTCAGTGACCAAAAAGGGTGCTTCTTCCTTTTGGGCTTCCAAATAGCCGTGCATGTTATCCACAAAAGCCTTTGGCTTGCCGTTTTTCAGGGCCATTTTCGCAGAAGCAATGGTCGTAATCCAAATTCCATAGCGCATGCCATACATGGCTTTTCCCTGCAGCAACTTTGCCTTTTGATTATAGGCTTTACCCGTGGGTCGAAGATGTTTTACGGCCAAGTTTTCGTCCGTAAAGATTTCATACGCATGGAACTGGGCCAATAGTTCGTCTACCGTATCCCAGCCCATGGCACTTCTTAGTCCGCCAATGGCTTTATAGCAGGCCTTGGAGTAGGCTTTAAAGGCACCGCGCACGTGATTTTTGTCCATCGGGTGGTTTAGTTTCCAATGGCCTTTGACATCTTTTTCATAAATAAAGCCTCCAGCAATACCCACATTGGGGTGTCCTTTGAAGATGAAGGTTATTTTCTCGAAATAGTTGTCAGGCAGCACGAGGTCTGCATCCAATTTTACCAACGCATCGTATTCATCGTCGAGTAACGATAGTCCTTTGTTGAAAGCTTTTATAACCTTGCCACCGGGCATATGTTCTGGGGCAGAAGTAGTATTCAGTTTTTCGAAAATTGGGCTCAACGCCAAAAAGGTATCGATAATCGCTTCCGTACCGTCTGTGGAGTTATCGTTGACCACCACCACTTTTTTCGGTTGTAACGTCTGCCGTAAAATAGAGTTCAGCGTATCGGCCAAAAAGGCTTCTTCGTTGTGGGCGGGGATGATGATGTAATACCTCATAATTCCAAGCACCAAGCACCAAATTCCAAATTCCAAAAAAAATTAGTTGGAATTTGGAATTTGGAATTTGGAATTTTTTTCAGCGTAAACCATATAGTACCTAGGTGTAAAGCTTCTGAGCAGTGGCCTGATCCCGATTTTACCTACCGGATTGGTAAATTTCTCCCGGTCTTTGATTACCCATCCTGATTTTTCCAGTAGCCAATCAAATTGCCAATCCTCGAACTCGTGATAATGACGGTCCCAGATATCTGTTTCACTTCGGTAGGCGGGGGTGAACCATAATTTTAAGGGAATGCTGGCTACGAGTTTGTCGGCCTTGATTTCCCGTAAAACGTTGAAAGGGGCGAGAAGGTGTTCGAAAATTTCAAAGGCAGTGGCCACTTCGGCAGATGAATTTTGAACAGAGGTAAAATCTACGTCCAAATCCTCACCTTTGGTATTCTCGACGGTATATCCTTGCTCGATCATTATCTTTGAAAACGGGTTCGCGACACCAAGATCTAAAATGGTTTTGTCGCAAGACACATGTTTTTGCAAGAAGGCCAACGTATGTTGAAAACGTTTGCCCGGATAAGTATTCTCGTACATTTCAAATGCGATAAACAATGGCGTTGACGTTCATGCCCGCGCCTACACTGGCAAAGATAACAACATCTCCCTGTTGCACCTGCTGATCTTTCAATTTTCCGTTACGCACCATATCGAACAAGGTCGGAATGGTAGCTACCGAACTATTGCCCAGTTCCCCGATGTTCATGGGCATGATGTCCTTTGGCATTTCCTTGCCATACAAGCCGTAAAACCGTTTAACGATGGCCTCGTCCATTTTTTCGTTCGCCTGATGGATAAAAATCTTCTGTACGGCATCGATGTCGATGCCGCTCTTTTTTAGACAGGATGCCATGGCGCTGGGCACATGGGTTATGGCGAATTCATAAATCTTTCGCCCGCACATTTTGATGTATTTCGTCTTGTCTTTCGTAGCGTTATACGATTTTCCGTAGTATAAAAAATAGGCCTCCTCAAAGGCATAGGTGGCACTTTCGTGGGCGAGAATACTTCCCGAATCTTCTTTGGCCTCGATAATCGTGGCGCCGGCACCATCTGAATATATCATGGAATCGCGATCGTAGGGATCAACGATTCTTGAGAGCGTTTCGGCACCGATGACCAGACATTTTCGGGCAATGCCACTTTTGATAAAGGCATGGGCCTGTATGACGCCCTCGATCCATCCGGGGCAGCCGAATAGCAGGTCGTACGCTACGCATTTCGGATTTTTAATACGTAGATGATGTTTGACCCGAGTAGCAAGACTTGGCAGGGTATCGCCCTGGGACTCACCGTAGCTGACATCCCCAAAATTATGGGCGAATATGATATAATCCAGCTGCTCTTTATCGATATTTGCGTCGGATATGGCTCTTTCAGCAGCCAATAAAGCGATATCAGAAGTGTTTAGGGTATGGGCTACATATCGTCTTTTACCGATGCCTGTAATCGCTTGAAATTTTTGGATGATGTGGTGATTATCCTGGTTGAACGGGGAACCGTCAGAATTTAAGAATTCAGTGGTTTCAAAGTTTTGGTTGGGGATGACCATGGAGGGGATATAGCTTCCCGTTCCCGTAATTCCGATTTTCATAAGGGGTTGATTGTTATTTGGTAAGCAGACAAGATAGTGTAAAACTGACCGATTCTTAACGCTGAATACGCAATTATACGATATTCAGGAACCTGACCGCTAAGATGAAGTTCACAAAAAAGCCCTCTCAGAAATAAGGGAGGGCTTTTGATCATTGAGTATCAAGCGATTATTCCGCTTCGGCATAGGCTTCGATAGGAGCGCAGGTACATATCAAATTACGGTCTCCATATGCATCATCGACCCGTCGAACGGCCGGCCAAAACTTATTTTCAGAAACATAGGGGAGCGGGAAGGCCGCTTTTTGCCGGCTGTACGGAAAGTCCCAAATGTCACTGGTCAACATTTCCAAGGTATGCGGCGAATTTCGAAGCACATTGTTCGGTTCGTCGGCGGATGCGCTATCGATTTCCTCACGAATGGAAAGCAGGGCTTCACAAAACCGGTCGAGCTCGACCAAGCTCTCGCTTTCGGTGGGTTCGATCATCACGGTTCCGGCCACGGGAAATGAAACGGTGGGCGCGTGAAAACCGTAGTCCATCAAGCGTTTGGCGATATCGGTAACCTCGATACCATACTCTTTAAACGGTCGGCAATCAATAATCATTTCGTGGGCGGCCCTTCCCTTTTCGCCGGTATACAGCACCTCGAACTTGCCGCTTAGGCGATGTTTGATATAATTGGCATTAAGAATAGCAATTTCAGTGGATCGTCGCAATCCTTCTTCGCCCAACATTTTGATATATCCGTAAGAAATCAGACAGACCGATGAACTGCCCCAAGGGGCCGCAGAAATGGCATTGATTGCTTTTTCACCCCCGGTCTTTATAAGCGGATTGCTGGGCAAGAAAGGTACTAATTGTTCTGCAACGCAGATGGGACCCACACCCGGCCCTCCGCCGCCGTGGGGAATGGCAAAGGTCTTATGTAAGTTGAGGTGACACACATCGGCCCCGATTTTACCGGGGTTGGTCAGGCCGACCTGGGCGTTCATATTGGCACCATCCATATATACCTGTCCTCCATGATCGTGGATCAATTGGGTAATGTGCATAATTGAAGATTCGAAAACCCCGTGGGTCGACGGATAAGTGACCATCAGCGCCGCAAGATTAGCGGAGTGTTTCGCCACTTTTTCCTCCAAATCAGGAACATCGATATTTCCTTTATCGTCGGTCTTGGTCACCACTACTTGCATACCGGCCATGACAGCGGAGGCGGGATTCGTACCATGCGCCGATGCGGGAATGATACAGATATTACGGTGGGCCTCGTTCCGTGACTCGTGATAGGCACGGATGACCATCAGACCCGCATACTCTCCCTGCGCCCCTGAATTGGGCTGCAACGAGGTACCGGCAAAACCAGTTATCGTCGTCAAATTGTTGGCCAGCTCCTTTAAAACGATTTGATAGCCTTCCGCCTGTTCGATGGGAACGAAGGGATGTATATTGCCCCAACGCGCCATGCTTAGTGCGAACATCTCGGAAGCTGCGTTCAATTTCATGGTGCAGCTTCCTAAAGCGATCATGGAGTGGTTAAGTGATAGATCTTTTCGCTCCAATTTTTTGATGTAGCGCATTAATTCGGTTTCGGAGTGGTACGAATTGAACACCTTATTTTGCAAAAAATCCGCTTGGCGCCTGACGCTATGAGCTATGGCCGTTTCTTTTGATAAGGTATCGATGGTTGTAGAATCTTTTCCGAGAGCTTCCGAAAAAACGGAAACAATCTGGTTGAGGTCTTTTAAAGAAGTCGCTTCGTTTACGGCAATGGAAATTGTGCCTTCATCCACATATAAAAAATTGACCGCATGTTTTTCGGCAATCGGCCGTACAGCTTTCGGATCGGCTTTTATCGTAATCGTATCAAAATAGGAAGTATTGACTTGGTATACGCCTAACTTTTCGAGGGCATCTGTCAGGCTGACTGCGGTCGAATGTACCTTTTTGGCGATATACTTTAATCCTTCTGGGCCGTGATAAACGGCGTACATACCGGCCATCACAGCCAAAAGTACTTGTGCCGTACAGATGTTCGAGGTTGCCTTGTCGCGTTTGATGTGTTGTTCACGGGTCTGCAGGGCCATCCGCAAGGCAGGTTTGCCATCGACATCTTTGGTGACGCCGATAATTCTACCGGGAATGCTTCTTTTATATTCGTCTCGCGTCGCAAAAAATGCGGCATGTGGACCTCCATACCCCAAGGGAATTCCAAAACGTTGTGTGGTGCCGACGACTACATCAACGCCCCATTCTCCCGGGGGTGTCAGTAGCACTAAACTCAATATATCTGCGGCCACGGCCGTCTTAATATCGCTTTTCTTTGCTTTTACAACGAAATCGCTATAATCGTTTACCTGTCCATGTTTTCCGGGATATTGCAGCAAGGCTCCATAGAAATCATTCCCAAAGCTGAACTTCTCGTGGTCACCGACCACTAATTCGATTCCCAGTGGGGTCGATCTTGTTCGTAAGAGGGATAGTGTCTGGGGTAAAATTTCTTCCGACACAAAGAATTTAATGACGTTGTTCTTTTTTTGATCCCGACTTCGAACATCGAACAACATGGTCATCGCCTCGGCCGCCGCAGTACTCTCGTCTAACAACGAAGCGTTGGCCAGTTCCATGCCGGTCAGGTCTGACACTACCGTTTGAAAGTTGAGAAGGGCTTCAAGCCGTCCTTGGGCGATTTCGGCTTGATACGGAGTGTATGCCGTGTACCATCCCGGATTTTCAAGGATATTTCGTTTGATAACGGAAGGGGTAAGGCTTTCGTGATAACCCAACCCGATATATGTTCGGTATAACTGATTCTTTTCTGACAGCTCTTGCATGTGCGCCAAGAATTTGTGTTCACTCATGGGAGCTTCCAAATCCAACGGTTTTTTTAATCGAATACCTTCGGGAAGGGTCTCAATAATCAACTGTTCCAAACTGTCGGCACCGATGGCCTCGAGCATATGCCCAAGATTTTCGTTGGTAATGCCGATATGGCGCGATGCAAATAAATCTGTCCTCATAGAATACGCTTAAAATGGAGATGCAAATTTAAGGATTTATACCCTGAAATCCGCCAGATTATCAATGTATAGGACGAAAGTTTTGAACCGCAAACAATAGTTATTAACGGGTTGCCTACTTTTGTTCAATGCCAATTTTACGCCGACTTTTCGAATTTTATCTTGACGCCAGTATTCACGTATCCTTTGCCATCTTGGCAT
Source organism: uncultured Flavobacteriaceae bacterium (assembly GCA_963832345.1). Taxonomy (GTDB): domain Bacteria; phylum Bacteroidota; class Bacteroidia; order Flavobacteriales; family Flavobacteriaceae; genus Pricia. Next base: position 279,679 of record CAWHTW010000003.1, read on the forward strand.
TGGTTCATGTGACCTGCCTAAACTTAAACATTTCGGTAGATGCACATCTTTGCTGGTTTCTGTTTTTCGGATCTATCGCCTGTTATAATTTTGTGAAATATGGTGTAGAGGCGGAGAAATACATCTTAGTGACCGATCTGCACCAACGGCATATACAATGGATAAGCTTCGTAGCCTTAGGTTTTGCACTTTATCACGGCTATTTTTTAAGCCTGCAGGTTTATATTACGGTTGCCGGTCTGGCCGTTTTGACCGGATTGTATGCGATTCCGGTACTGCCACATACAAAGAACCTACGAAGTTTAGGGGGGCTTAAAATTTTTGTCGTGGCGGTGGTGTGGGCGGGAACGACGGTAATTCTTCCGGTTATCGCAGCGCAACATTCCATTTCTTGGGATGTTCAGGTCGAAACAGTACAGCGTTTTCTTTTAGTACTGATTTTGTTGGTGCCTTTTGAGATTCGGGACCTGGCTTATGACAGTCCTGAACTGCGGACCCTACCACAACGTTTTGGAACACTCGGAACCAAAATAATCGGTGCATGTGCCATGCTACCCTTTTTTTTATTGACTTTTGTGAAGGATACGGTCGGCCGGACCGAGCTGATTGCCAATGCCATACTTTTCGCAATTCTGGGGATATTGATATGGACTACGAAGCGGAAGCAACATCGGTATTTTGCATCCTTCTTGATCGAGGCCGTTCCTATTTTTTGGTGGGGATTGCTCTTATTGATTTTCCAATTGGCTTAGCCTTGTGACTTTAGCAAGGCTTTCATTCGATTTTTATCTTCTTCGGAAAGGTTTCGAAGTTTGGCCTTTTGGCAGAGTGTAGTAAATTTGACGTTTCGGTCGGTATAGTCTGTACAGCTATTGCAGGTTGCAAGATGGCTGCGTAATTTAATTACTTCGGCATCGCTGGCCTCCCGGTACTGTGCCTTGTTGCAGATAAAAGCAGCTTGTTCGCAAGTGATCATCATCAGAACCAATTTTTGTCAAGGCAGCCCATCAAGGCCGTTCTCGCCCTATGGATCATTACCCAAAGATTAGACGGGTTAATACCGAGTTCATTACAAATAGTTTCCGTATCCATGCCCTGAATAGTTTTCATGGTAAAGACCAAGGCCTGTTTTTTGGGCAATTTGGCGATGCACGCATGAATGGCCTGCCCCAATTCTTGGTTTTCGATAGCGTCGTTCTCAAAGGAACTGAAGGGATCTGCCACTTGTTCTTCGAGCCAGTCGCCTTGTGCATCGGTGTGCGCACTATAGTCCATTCGCACTTCGGCCCTGCCCTTTTTGGAATTTGTTTTGCGGTAGTGGTCAATGACCTTTCGTTTCAAAATGGCGATGAGCCAAGTGCGTTCTGCCGCATCTCCCTTATAATTCTTTGCTGATTTCAGGCCGGCCAAAAACGTTTCCTGTACCAGATCTTTGGCAATTTCGACATCGTTTACCCGCCCTATCGCATAGTTGAAAAGATAATCGGCGTAGGCATCGATCCATTTTTCCGGATGTAGTAGGTTCTCGGTCATTTCGTTAGTGTCGTCCTCCAAAGATAAACGATTTTCGTACAAAGACCTTCATTTGATTTTCGTTGGTGTTTTTTAATCGGATAGCCGCCATGGGTATTAATTTTGGATGAACCCACCGCCATGAAATCAGGTGCTACATTACTACTGTGGTTCACGGTGACCTTGGGCATTGCCCACAATAAGTACTAATGTATCACAGAATTTTCACGAAAGGAGGCCAATACTGGGACAATGGCCGAAGTATGCCATTAGCTAGGATATGTGGCCGATCCATTGGAAACCTCTAAAAAATATAAACCGGATCAAAGCAACTTCTCGGCTACTTCTTTCCAATTGTTTACACGCTCGAAGCCATTGGTATTTACGTTGTGCGGGGATGTGAAAAGTAGGGTCCTTCCTTTGAATTCAGTCAGATTGTAGCTTCTGTCATCGATAAGTATGTCCCCTTTTAAAATATGCTTGTGTCCGCATAAAATGCGTCTTTGCCAAGGGATGAACGGAAAATGTTCATCGAGCCATTCTGACTTTTCTTCTAGGGAGTTGGGAAATTGCATGGCGGCAGAGGCGATGTAGACTTCGTAGTTGTCGTTTAGTTCTTTTAGCACGGAGCGACTGTCGGCAATTGGGTTCAAGTCGCGAAAGAAGCCGCGGTTACGGGCATGGTTGCGTACACTGGTTTGTCTGTCTTCGGGCACCGTATGCCAGACCTCTTTTCCCATACAGGCTTCGAGGGTGAGACATTCTTCGTACTCCCGGTTATAAATTTCGACATGTGCACCGAAGGTGTCCGCCATTACTTCGTCCATATCAACAAAAAGAATCATAAATGCTATTTTTTGCGAAGGTCGGGAATTGGGGGTTAACGAAAAAAGAATTCCGTAGACTTCTCGATACCTTAACCTATAAGTTCCGTAGACAGATGGGGTATGGGGGTATAAAATAAAAAAGAGGGCGTCCCCACGCCCTCTTTAGTCGTTAAAAAAAATTAATTTGATATAACCTTTTTAACCTACTTATGAAAGACAAATGTAGGTAAATTGCATTATTTTTCATAATCTTTTTCGCAAATTTTTTGACTCATTTGTAAGATTTTATGTCAGTTAGTTCCAATAGTCCCGCTCTTTGCAGAAGTGCCTCGACCTTTGGTTCAGCACCTCGAAAGCGTTTGTAAAGTATCATCGGATTTTCCGTGCCTCCTTTTGAAAGTACATGGTCCTTAAATTTTGAAGCTACTTCTTTGTCGAAGATTCCCTTTTCTTGAAAATAGGCGAAGGCATCGGCATCGAGCACTTCTGCCCATTTATAGCTGTAATATCCTGAGGAATAACCACCTTGAAAGATATGGGCAAAGGCCGTACTCATGCAGGTTTCCGTAGTTTCAGGATACAGTTTAGTACCTTCGAAAGCAAGGTTTTCATAGGCCTTGACATTCCTGATATGAGAGGGGTCTGTGCCGTGCCATGACATGTCCAACAACCCGAAACTCAACTGGCGAAGGGTTTGCATGCCTTCTTGAAAGGTGGCCGAATCCTTGATTTTTTTGATAAGCTCCATGGGAATGGGCTCGCCGGTTTTGTAATGAGTCGCAAACAGTTCAAGGGCTTCCCGCTCGTAACACCAGTTTTCCATAACCTGACTGGGCAATTCCACAAAATCCCAATACACCGAGGTGCCGGATAAGCTCGGATAGACGGTATCGGCCAGCATACCGTGCAGACCATGCCCGAATTCATGGAACAATGTGGTCACTTCGTTAAAGGTTAAGAGAGATGGTTTGCTGGATGTACTACGTGTAAAATTGCATACATTGGAAATGTGTGGCCGTACGTTGTCTCCTTCCTTTTTATATTGCGGTTTATAGGAAGTCATCCAGGCCCCGCCCCGTTTACCCTTTCGGGGATGAAAGTCGGCGTAAAAAAGGGATATCAAATTATCTTGTTCGTCGTACACCCTATAGGTCTTCACTTCTTCATGGTATTTGTCAACGTCGGATACTTCTTCAAAGTGGAGTCCGAAAAGTTTTTCTGCTATTTTGAATACACCGGCGATGACGTTCTCCAGTTTAAAATAAGGTTTCAGCTTTTCGTCGTCGAGGTCGAATAGCTTTTGTTTCAATTTTTCGGAATAGTAGCTGCCGTCCCATTTTTCTAGTTGGTCGATACCGTCCAGGTTCTTGGCAAAATCTTCAAGTTGTTTAAACTCCCTTTCGGCAGCAGGTTTCGCCTTTTCAAGTAGTTCGTTCAAGAATTCACGGACTTTTTCGGGAGTTTCGGCCATACGCTCCTCCAATACGAAATGGGCATGGGTCTCGTAGCCCAACAATTTGGCTCTTTCATAGCGTAGAATGGCTATTTTGAGTACGTTTTTTTGGTTGTCGAGGGTATCGTTGTGAAAACCTTTACTGCCGAATGCCAAAGACAGCTGCTTGCGAAGTGCACGATTCTTGGCATATTTCATAAACGGGATGTAGCTCGGATAATCCAAGGTCACCAGCCATCCTTTTTTATCTTTTGATTCAGCCAATTGTGCGGCTGCTTCCTTTTCGCCCTCGGGCAGGCCATCAACATCGGCTTCGTCCGTCAGGTGCATTTCAAACTTGTTGGTCTCCGCCAAGATATTTTCTCCGAACGTCAATTTGAGTTTAGAAAGTTCAGCGTCTATTTCCCGCAGGCGTTTCTTTTTATCTTCGGATAGGTTGGCTCCGTTTCGGCTGAAGCTTTTATATTTCTTTTCCAGAAGGGTCTGTTGTTCTGTAGATAATTCCAATGCATCCTTTTCATCGTACACAAGTTTTATCTTCTTGAACAATTCAACATTCAAGGTTATATCGTTGCTGAATTCAGAAAGTATGGGAGAGACCTCCTGCGCAATTTTCTGGATGTCCTCGTTCGTTTCTGCGGAATTCAGGTTAAAAAATACACTTGAAATACGGTCGAGTTGTTGGCCCGTAAACTCCAATGCTTCGATAGTATTTTGGAAAGACGGATTTTCCGGGTTACTGGTAATAGCATCGATTTCTGACCGGGCATCTTCGATGGCCTGTAAAAAGGCTGGTTTGAAATGCTCATTTTTTATTTGGGAAAATGGGGCGGTATCGAATTTTGTTAGAAGGGGGTTCATCAAGGAAGTTTATAGGTTTATGAGTTTATTAGGTTAGGAGTTACTGAGTTGCCAGTTCCGAAATAGCATTGAAATTTGAACAGCTGCAAAGCAGCATTTAAAACTAAAACCATGTAAGGCGGACGGCAATTATTAATTAGTTCTGCTTACTACGTACTGACTTGGCTGCATCTATAACCTTTGCCTTCATAGATTCTTTGTAGGCAATGATCTTGTCGAGAACCGATGTATCGGAAGCGCCAATGATCTGTGCGGCGAGAATCCCTGCATTTTTGGCACCGTTCAGCGCTACTGTAGCCACCGGAACACCGCCCGGCATTTGTAGTATCGACAAAACGGAATCCCAGCCATCGATGGAGTTACTGCTCTTGACCGGCACACCGATAACAGGCAGAGGGGTCAACGATGCTACCATTCCAGGTAAATGAGCCGCGCCGCCTGCCCCGGCGATGATTGCCGAGTATCCGTTTTTATGGGCATTTTTACCGAATTCGAACAGTTTTTCCGGCGTGCGGTGGGCGGAGACAATATCGACATCGACGGTAATGCCAAATTCCTTTAGTATATCTATAGCATCCTGCATTACGGGCATATCGCTGGTACTGCCCATTACTACGGCGATTTTTTGCATACAATCTAATTTTAACTTAAATGACAATTTTTAGTTTAGCAACACAGTCGATTTTTCATGAATAAGAAACTAATAGTTAGTTCAAGTTTTTGTATTGTGCCGGCCCGCCAATTTTACGAAATGCCTTAAAAAACGTATACACAAAAACCCCACACACCACTTATCTAGAGATAACCATAATGCTCTCTTTCACCTGCTGCGCAATTCTTCGCGCTTCATCAACATCCTCGTTTATGATTGTCACATGTCCCATTTTTCGGAACGCACGGGTTTGTTTTTTACCATATATATGTGGCGTAACCCCATCCATCCCCAAAATATCGGCCATATTTTCATAAACCACATCCCCGGTATAGCCTTCCGCGCCGACCAAATTGACCATGATGCCGGCGACCTTACTGCGCGTATCACCCAAGGGTAGATCGAGGATGGCACGTATATGTTGCTCGAACTGGTTGGTATAGCTGGCCTCGATACTGTAATGTCCGCTATTATGAGGCCTTGGCGCCACTTCGTTGACCAAAATTTTGTCATCCTGGGTCTGGAAAAGTTCTACCGCCAAAAGCCCGACATGTTTAATTTTGTCGGCAACCAGTAACGCGATTTCCTGTGCCTTTTGGGCTACTTTGGCATCGATTCTAGCGGGACAGATAACATACTCCACCTGATTGGCCTCGGGGTGGAATTCCATTTCGACCACGGGATAGGTCTTTACTTCACCGCTAACGCTACGGGCAACGATGACGGCGAGTTCGTTCTTGAAATCTATGAGGTCTTCGGCAATACATTCCCCATCGGGCAAGCCGTTCAGGTCGTCTAGTTTTCGCACTACTTTTACACCTTGGCCGTCATAGCCGAAACGGGCAGCTTTCCATATAAAGGGAAAATCCATCCCCCCGTTTGCGATACTGTCCTCTATTTCGCTTTTGTAGGCAAACCGGTGGAAGTCGGCGGTGGGTATCCCCTTATCCACATAAAATAGTTTTTGCTGGGCCTTGTTCTGTATGATACGCAGGGCTTTAGTAGGTGGATAGACATTTATGCCCTCTTCTTCCAACTTTTCCAAGGCATCTACATTGACGTTCTCGATTTCGATGGTGAGTACATCCACCTGTTTCCCTAGGGTATAAACGGCGTCGAAATCCATCAAATCGCCCAGTACGAATTCATTGCAGGCTATTTTACACGGAGCATCCTCCGAAGCATCCATCACTAGGGTCTGGATATCGAATTTTCGGGTTTCGTAGAGCAGCATTTTGCCCAATTGGCCGCCGCCTAGTATCCCCAATTTGAAATCCGAAGAAAAATAGTCTTTTGACTTTTTCATTAACATAAGTTATCTTGCTATTACAAAAATACGTCGAATTCCCAAAACGTGGCCTGCGCTATATAAAAAGCAAAATCAAAACGCTATATTTGGCTTTTTGCAAAATTTTATTCGGTGATACAACTCCACGACAAACACTTCAAGCCATTTTTGAGCGAGGCGCAGATACAGGCTGCCGTTAAAAGCGTTGCCGAAAAGGTAGCCGCCGACTACAAAAACGAAACCCCCATTTTCGTTGGGGTGCTCAATGGATCTTTTATGTTCGTTTCCGATTTTTTAAAGGCCTATCCACATCCCTGCGAGGTAACGTTCGTTAAGCTCAGTTCGTATCAGGGTCTTACATCAACGGGTATCGTTGAGACCTTACTTGACGTTTCGGAAAATATCGAAGGCAGAAGCGTGATTATTTTGGAAGATATTATTGACACCGGCCGTACCTTAAAAGAGCTCGTCCATCTATTTTCCGATACCAATGTAAAAGAGTTCAAGATTGCCAGTCTTTTCTTTAAATCGGAAATTTATAATGGCGAATATGATATCGACTATTGGGGTATAGAGATACCTGACAAGTTCATCGTGGGCTACGGATTGGATTATAAAGAACTGGGCCGTAACCTAAGGGAGGTCTACCAACTAAACCAAAAACATATGATCAATCTCGTACTCTTCGGGAAACCAGGTGCCGGAAAAGGTACCCAAGCGGAATTCTTGAAGGACAAATACAACCTCAAACATATTTCTACGGGCGATCTGTTCCGGTATAACATTAAAAATAAAACCGAACTCGGAAAGTTGGCCAAATCGTATATGGACCACGGCAATCTTGTACCCGATGAGGTGACCATAAAGATGCTCGAGGATGCCGTAAACAAGAATCCCGATGCCAGTGGATTTATCTTTGATGGATTCCCCCGAACCACAGCGCAGGCTGATGCCCTAGATACTTTGCTGGAGTCTAAGGAGATGAAAATCGATGCTACGATTGCCTTGGAGGCCAATGATGAGGTTCTCATACAACGCTTGCTGGAGCGTGGAAAGATTAGTGGCAGAACCGACGATCAAGACGAGACCAAAATTCGCAATCGTTTTGATGAATACAATGAGAAGACCGCACCACTAAAGGAATATTACGAAGCGCAGGGAAAATTTCAAAGCATCAACGGTATTGGCGAAATCGATGCGGTAACACGTCGGCTGGGGAAGGTAATCGAAGAGTTATGAGAAAGAAGTTTTCCCGATCTTCAAAACATTCCCGCCTTTGCGGGAATGGCAAGAAATAGTTTTGATTTATGACCGAAGGTAATTTTGTAGACTACGTAAAAATCCATGCCGAATCGGGTAATGGGGGCAAGGGCTCCGTGCATTTACATCGAGAAAAATATATAACCAAGGGAGGACCCGACGGCGGTGATGGCGGTCGTGGCGGCCATGTGATTCTTCGGGGTAACGAAAATCTGTGGACGCTCATCAACTTCAGGTTCAAGAAACACTTTAAGGCCGGACATGGCGAGCATGGAAGTAAGCAGCGCAGCTCGGGAGCGGATGGTGAGGATGTCTATTTAGAAGTCCCGTTAGGTACGGTCGTTAAGGACGCAGAAACCGACGAAACGCTTTTTGAGATTACCGAACATGATGAGGAAAAGATGTTGGTCGAAGGCGGTATGGGAGGGCGCGGCAACTGGCATTTTAAAACGAGTACGAACCAGACGCCAAGATATGCCCAACCCGGAATCAAAGGCCAAGAAACTGATGCCATCCTGGAACTCAAGTTACTTGCAGACGTGGGACTGGTAGGCTTCCCCAATGCGGGAAAATCAACCTTACTTTCCGTGATTACTTCCGCCAAACCAAAAATCGCGGATTATGAGTTCACCACCTTGAAGCCTAATTTGGGGATTGTGGAATATCGCGATTTTCAAAGTTTTGTCATGGCCGATATACCTGGAATTATCGAGGGAGCCGCTGAAGGAAAAGGTTTGGGGCATTATTTCTTACGCCATATCGAGCGTAATGCAACCTTATTGTTCCTAATTCCAGCGGATAGCAAGGATATTGGAAAGGAATATGGTATTTTACTGGATGAACTCCGCAGATACAACCCCGAATTGATAGATAAGGAACGTTTGGTAGCCATCTCAAAAAGCGATATGCTCGACGCCGAGCTCATGGCAGAAATGCGAACGGAACTGGCTAAAGATCTAAAGGATGTGCCCTTTATGTTTATTTCTTCGGTCGCACAACAAGGCATTGCTGAATTGAAAGACCGTCTTTGGAAAATGTTGAACAATTAGCAGAAATTGCGATAGGCGCCATTTATTATTTTGAAATAGTTGCAAATGCGCCGAAGCAATCTGTTGAATTTGTCTAAGAATTATACAAATTGTATTAGCGCGTTGTGCACATCACTAGTGTTGTGTTAAAGCTGAAGGCGATTCAGGCAATCGTGGCTTTTGTGGCAGGTCTAAACAAAAAATAAGTGTATAGCATTAGCTACGGAACTATTTTTTAAAGACGATATGCCGTAAATGCCGCCTTGAATTATGCGATGATTTTGGCTTAACTTAACACTTTTGTAAAAGGTACGCGCTGGCTCCTCGCGAAGACGATACTATTCAGTAATTTTGTTTAAATGGATGTGATGAAAAGGATAGTACTCTTATATGCAGTTACATTTTTGTTGTCGTGTAATGCCATCAAAGTGAACTACGACTACGACAGGGAAGTCGACTTTACGAATTACACTACTTATAACTACTATCCCGACATGCAGACCGGATTGAGCGCATTGGATACTAAACGCCTGCTCGATGCCGTGGATGCCGAAATGCAGGCCAAAGGAATACAATTGGCCGAAGAACCGGATTTTTTTATAAACATCGAAAGCAATTCATTCCAAACTCCCAGAAATAATTCTGTCGGAGTCGGTCTTGGTGGATTGGGACGCAGTGTAGGAGGGGGAGTTTCCGTAGGCATTCCGGTAGGCGGCCCGAAGATGGAACGACAAATCCGCTTTGATTTGGTCGATAATGAAAATGACAAACTGTTCTGGCAGGCAGAAAGCCAAAGTCCCTTTAAGGAAAACGTTTCTCCTGACGCTCGAAATGAAAATCTACGAATCTTGGCGGCAAAAGTTTTTGCTAAATATCCGCCGGAGTGACAGCGAAACTTGCAACCTATTATATCGAAAACCATAAAATTGAGGTGGTCAAAACGGTGTTCGGCAAAGAAAAAGTTCTTCTTAATGGCACAACCGTATCCGAGAAGACTTCGGGTGCTACTACCGAGCACCATTTCGAGATTGCTGGCAATCGCTATAAAATCTCACAAAGAGACAGTTCACAGTCTGAAAAGATGAACGCCTTTAAAATCGTAAAAAACGGCTCTCCCGTAGCCTTGATCAACATTGAATCGCAAACTTCCATTAAAATATTTGTGCTGATTGTAGCCATTGGTCTGGGCTTGGGGTTTATGGTCGGGGTCTTGGTTTATAATTTGGTATTGCGTTAAAAGCGGGTCTGAACTCAGAACTTCTTTTCCCCCACCTCAACCCGTACCCCTTTGGAATGACTACTAAACTCCGGCGCATACATACTCTGTATGGTCGCAATACCGTTGCTAAACGCCCCGGAATTGTTCACACGTAGATCATATTCAAACACATAAACGCCTTTGGGCAGATAGTCGAAGAAGAAATTTGTACTAGCATCTTTCGTGCTTTCATAATAGCCAAGCCCATCTTGCCATTTATATTGGGAGAGCACATTGACAGGTTCGAAACCAGCGGCGCGCATGTCTTTCATATGTAGGTATTCCATATCCCGGTCGGCGTATAGCTCGATACGTACACGGACCAGGTCTCCGACTTTTAAAGCACTCTTTTTGGTAATTTCTGAAATTTCCTCACCGGTATCGGTGTTCTTTTTCAAGAAAAGTTTCTTCTTGAGTCGCAATGGGGTTTCTGCGGATGTTATTTTGTCTAGGTCCTCAAAATATTGCCAGTACAGGGCACCCCAGGCGATTCCCTCTCCCTTTTTGCTGATCTGCACTTCGGCCATTTTGGGCTTGATTTGGTTGGCATGCCATGAGGTCTTGAAATAGCCGGTGCCCGCTTCGACATTGACGTTTTCAAGTAGGGGTAGTTCAATTTTCTCCCCTCCGACCAGCACACTAACGGCATCGGTTACGGATAGCCAATCGCTGCCTTTCAGTAGCAGCGCATAGACCGCTTCGGTCGTAGCCTTGGTCGTGCTCCATTGGCTGGTCTGTTTGTTTTTTAGCAACCAGACTTTAAGGTTGTCGATGGTTTTGGTGTCATCTTGAATTTCCCCGAAGGCTTCGATCATCAATGCCTGGGTTTCGATAGGGGCTTGGTACCAGTGCCAAGAGGCCGTATTTGCTTTCCAGTACATCCCCAATTCATCGGAGGTTATGCTGTTCTCTTTGAGGGATTGCAGTATTTTTTTCGCTGTGCCGGAATCGTTCATGCGATGTAAGGCCAAGGCCAGCATTCCTTTGGGATATAATCCTTTTTCGGTCCAATATTTCCGTCCTTGATCTTTGTAATACTCCCTAATGTCATCCATTTTTTTAGAGGTTTTGATATCGGGAAAAAAACTCCGCATGTAGAGATAGTGGATTTGGGTATTGCTCAGATGGTTGTCGTTGATATCGGAGGTATGACTTTTCATGTATTCATACTCGTTAACAAATTCGGCATCTAGATAGGCGATGGCGTTTTTTAGCATGGAATACATCTCGACTGAGCCTGTCTTAAGCGCAGTCGAAGGGCTCGATGTGACATTTAGGTGTTTGAGGTGTCCTAAACCTGTAATAATATGCTGTGTAATAAACCGATTATCCGGCCCGCCGTTGAACCATGCCCAGGCTCCCGAGGAATTTTGGTTGTGCTGCAGCTTGTTCAGCGCATTGGCCTGCTCGTTCTTCATTTTATCTAAGTTGAACAATAGGGCGATCCGTTTTTTCTGCTCGGTTTCAGATTGGGCATCTCGTAGCCACGGGGTTTCGTGAATCAATAAGGACTTGAGTTCCTCATTTTTTTCAAGGTTGCTGAGCAAGGCGTCGGAATTTGCCCATTGCTCAAAAACTTCCTGAATTCTAGGATTCGAATTAGCGATATGGCTTGCCAACGCATTGGCATAGTAGCGCGCAAAAGTCTGTTCGTTGCAGTCGTAAGGATATTCCATTAAATAGGGAAGGGCCTGAATGGCATACCAAGCGGGATTGGAGGTGATTTCCAAAGTCAGTTTATGGTTGCGGAACGAGGTCGAGGTATTCTCCTTTAGCTTATCGAGCGTAAACGTCTTTGTCTGATTGCTGCTTACCCACATTGGCAAAGATTCGGTTACCAACAACCGATTGGTCAATACTGGAAGCAGGTTCTGCTCCCCATCGCTATAATCTCCGGCTTTGGCGATGATTTTGTATTGCACCGCCTGAAGGCCATCGGGAATTTTTATACGCCAAGACACTTGGGTGTTACCCATGGAATCCACTTTGAAAGTTCTCTCGGGTTTGCTGCCTCTACTGTCTTCATCTAAACTTCCTTTTGAATTGGAGAACAGCAATTTTTTTGAAATATCTTCATTGGTTACCGCATTGGTCAGCACTAGTTTCGATTGCCCGGAAAGTTGCTTGTCCGTTAGGTTGGCGATTTTCGCACTGATGCTGATTTCATCGCCTTCCCGAAGAAAACGCGGTGCATTGGGAATGACCATCAATTCTTTTTGGGTCACGGTCTCCAGGGTTGTTAAAGCACTCTCCAATGATTTTGTATGGGCCAAGAGTTGCAATCTCCACTTTGTTAGTGCTTCCGGCGTCGTAAAGTTAAAGGAGATGTTTCCTTCCTTATCCGTTTTTAGTTGGGGAAAGAAAAAGGCGGTTTCCTGTAGATTTTTACGGATTAGCACGTCGCTGAAATTGGTTTTTTTTCCTTCTTCGTCCGGATTACTCCCGGTTTCTTCAGAACTATCCCTTTTTTCTTCAGTATCGTCATAACCAATGTTGACCCCTTCATTCAAGGCGCCTTCAGCAGCTTCTCTTTCCACGGTTGCCGCCGACATGGGTGCAGCCATTTTAAGCATGCGATTTCTAGTTCGATATCCAAAAGAAAACCCGAACCAATCGAACGTATCATAATTTTGGGGCGTAAAACTATACCCAGCATTATCCCAATAGGTGTAGAAGGGGGCCACCCCAAAACTTTGGCGCGCATCGGTATATATGTTGGTAGTATAGGTTGTGCCCATCAACGGATCAAAACGCCACGTATGGTCGCGAAAAACATCCAAGGAAGCATCGTACATGCTGGCTATAAGCTCTGAGGATACCTTATCACCATTTGGTCCCCTAATGATAAAGGCCCAGGTTTCATCTGTACCCGGCGCCAACTTATCGCGGAAGGTCAAGGTCTCTATCTCAAGATCCGTATTTGGGTAGGGCACTGAAATAAGCAAGGATCCGGATTTAAAAGAGTTATAGGCCGAAAAGCTATAGTTGATGGCAAAGCCGCCCAGGTCATCGGAGGTAACCGGAACGAAGAAGGTGGCTTTACTATCGCTCAAGTGAATGATATGTGTATCCACTATTTTTTTATCCTTTTCAACAAAAACCGTCACGCTCAGATCTTCGGATGCCGAACCAATTTTCACCTCGACCTTATCCCCGATAGCATAGGCTTTTTTATCGGTAGAAACCGCTAATAGCTGATTGTCAGCCAGCTTTTTATCGAAATCGCTGTATACCCTAGTTTGCGCCAGGGCCGTTACCTCTTGCCCAAAGGCATCGGTAGTTTCCAGTTCAATAACATAGGTTCCGGACTCCCATTTTTTTGATACTTCCAGCGATATTGAGGTAGATTTTCCCGTATCGAATTTTTTTTCCCAGACCATTATTTCCTTTTCCCAAGTGGTCGGGTCGTCTTCATTGGTAAAGGCTTCGTGCGGGAAGCGTTGTTTAAAGTCCGTCTTTTCCCAGTTCGTATAATCGGGAGCTGCCCAAGGCCTAGGGCGTAATACGTAATCGGGCGCTTGGAGTTTATACATTTTTAGCGTCCCGCGTGCGTTTATGGGTTGCCCGTTGAGGTTGGTCGTGGCAATCGTAAGGGTGTCCTTTTTCTTAGTTTTATCCAACCGATCGGAAACGCTAATAGTTGCGGTTAGGGCATGGTACCCTACGGAAACAATGGTAGTCGCGGTATGGGTTTCCCCATTGATGTCGGTAACATCAGCAGTTACCTCATACTGGAACGTCGGTTGATTTTCTTTGGACAAACTGGTGTCGGGCAATGCCTTAAAGTCGATTTCATACTTTCCGGAAGTATCCGTTACCGTTTCGCCATGGGCAATTTCTTGGGGCGTACTATTGAAATAGGGATGGTACCAGTAGTACCATCTCGGAAAATAGACCACTCTTTTGACCCTGTAGCCGACCTTGGCATCAGTGATATTGCTTCCAGCAAAGGCGGTGGCGGTTCCTTTGACCGTAATACTGTCGTTTACCCGGAAGGTTTCGGTTATCGGTTCCAAAGAAGTCTTGAACTTTGGCCGTTTGTATTCCTCTACTGAAAATTGGGTGTATCCGTTAAGCGCCACTTTCTTTGAACGTACCTGTAATGAAAAATTCCCTGTCAATCCGGTATCCGGCAGAATGAACTCCCCCGAAAACGAACCAAATTCATTGGTATTGAATTGTTGGGTGCCCACGGTCTGTCCGTTGACATCCTTAAGCTCGATCTGTACGTCGGTGTTTTCGAGGATGCTCGACTTTCCGTGGTTATTATGTATGGCTATTCCCTTAAAATACAGGGGTTGGCCAGGTCTGTAAATACTACGGTCCGTAAAGAGGAAACAAGAGTAATCGGTATACGGTTTATTCGAATCGTACTTGGCATTTAGATAATAGGGTCCGAAATGCGCCTTTTCATCTTTATGGGTCGCAATTACATTGATATCATTCCAATATTCTTTGGATAAAGGGATGTTGATCATACCATTTTTATCGGCTAACATGGTCGTAGTCGAATGCTGTGTGTTGCCATTGTTGAGGTAGGTCAATTGTAATTCCGCCCCGGGAATAGGACGGCCATTTTGCCTGTCCACAAGCTGAAATTTGTAATTATCCGAAGTTTGAGTGGCCACTAATGCCATATTCGTAACTTGAACGGGACTAAAAGCGAAGGTTTTGTTCTCGGGGTTTTTATCATCTTTCGCAACCGGAGTGGCCAAGATGATATACTGCCCATTTTCCAATGCGGGAAGTAGCACCTCGATACTGTGATGCTGATAGTCCTTTTCGTTTTTTAAAGTGGCTTCCCAAGTTTTCGCCTCGGACAGTTTTCGCAAAAATTCAAATTTTTCGGGCTGTCGGTACATCCCGTTAAGTTGCTTCAGTTGCTTTTGCGATATTTTAAGAGCTTTGAATTGAAGCGCTTGAATATTTTTGTAGTTGACCAATAGCCGTGCCTCGGTATTTATGGGGATGAAATTTTCCGTGGTCAGCTGCAGGTCGGTCGCCAGGATTTGGGATTTCAGCACTTTGGATTTTTCCGCCCCGCGGCTATCAGGAAATCGGGAGATGACGGCGTCACAGAGTTGCAGGGCCTCTTTTGGCGCCCATCGATTATCGGCATTCGTTTTTGGGGAATACGCATTGCCTTGTTGAACATACAACTCGGCAATTTCATAGGTATATAAAGCGGATGCTTCGTGCTGCTTTAGGTTCTCGGCCGAATTTTGCAGTACTTCAATATAGATGTCATTTTTGTTCGCGAATACGGCATTTTGGTGAATGAATCTCAGCCGCTCGATATCGACATCGACCAGGGCATCTAATTTTGGATTGGAAAAATGGAATTTTAACAGTTCTTGATAGACCAGTAGCGCTTTCGATTCCAGGGAGGTCCGATCTTGGGTATCAATTTTCTTTTGCGTGTATTCGTAGGCCTCGCATAAAAGGTCAGCATCGGCGATTTCGAATTGGTCCGCCGGACGGGTGATGCTGTTTTCATCCGTTTTATAAAAATTTAGCGCGGAATGTGCCAGTACGTCGAATAGGTTGGGGCGGTAGATTTCGGAATTCGTTTGATTGTCCAGAATTTCTTTAAAATCTTTCAGTCCGGTTTCTTGAAGGCCTTCCTTATTTTTTAAGGATGCCTCAAAATAACTACTGATTTCATGGAACAGCGTAGTCAGGTCCCAAGTACGAAAATCTACGGAATCTACTATTGATGCTGTTTTTGTACGGTCATAAAAGAGGTAGCGATTTTGTTGGAAGTATTGCCAATAGAGGTTCGCCAAATAGCTTTCCAGCACATTTTTTGTGGGGAACTCCGCTTTCTCGATTTCCGATCTGAAATCCTTAACGATATTCAACTGTGCATCTTCTTCCAGAATTAGGGCATATTTTGAGGTGTACAGTAGGGTCTTGACTATTTGTTGGGCATTCTTTTCCTTTTTGGCCTTTTCGGAAATGGCCCGGACTTGTTTTAAGGCAGATTTGGTCAAGTCCTCATTTTCGAGTTGCCCGACCTTTTTCCAGAGTACGTCATACGTTTCGTCCGGATGTTGCGCATGTCCCATAGTCACCGTAAAGATTAGTATGTGTAGGATAGATATTATCTTAGGATGTTTCATCTTCTGGCTTATCGCATTAAAATTACGGAACAAAGATTTACAAAAGCTATGCCACGGGCAACTATTAGTTAGGTATTGGGCGTCTCGGCTGAGGGAAGGGAGTTTTTAGCGTGCGAACGAGGAAACAACTTTGACATTCATTTAATGAAAACGAGCGAAGTATAAGTCGAATGTCACTGGAAAGTGCTACGGAATAGTAGGGTAAAGGGCTCCCCTCTTGATCTCAAGGGGGGAACCAAGCAAAAATTTTATAACGACTTCAACAATCCACCATCGATCGGAATTTGCGTTCCAGTAATGAAGGCTGCTTGCTCTGAGGCCAAAAACGCCGCCAAATATCCAAATTCCTTCGGGTCACCAATGCGTTTTATGGGCACTTTCGCTTCCATATCCGAACGGACATCCGCTTGGGAAATACCTTGCTGTTCCGCTTTCTTCGCGTTTAGTTGTTGAATCCGATCCGTATCGAAGTAGCCAGTGAGAATACTGTTTACCGTAATGTTGTATTCGCCCACATCGCCGGCCAACGATTTGGCCCAAGTGACCACGGCCGCGCGGATGGTGTTCGATAATGCCAGATATGACAAAGGTTCTTTTACGGAGACCGATGCGGCGTTGATAATACGACCCCATTTGTTTTTTATCATATGTTTTAACGCCAGTTCCGTAGTGAAAACCACTGTCTTAAAAAGCAAGTCGAAAGCTTTCTGATAATCAGGTACTTGTTTCTCTAAGGTATTGCCGGCATTTGGGCCTTGGGTGTTGTTGACGAGAATGTCTACCGAATTGCTTTCAAAGTAGTTACCTATTATTGTTTTGTATCCTTCGAAATCCGAAAAGTCCACGACCAAATAGTGATGCGTCTGTCCGAGATGGGTGGGAAGTTCGGCAACAATATCTTTTAATTTATCTTCGCTATGCGACATTAAGGTAACACTAGCACCGCTTTCTGCAAGCTGCAGCGCAACGGCCTTTCCGATACCTCCACTACTACCGCCGACAAGTGCTGTTTTTCCTGTTAAGTTGATATTCATCTTTTTAGTTTTTTAGGTTTCGATTTGATTTGAGGTTCGAATTACACGAACAAAATTTTTTTGAGTTTATGGGTTTATTTTTGATGCACCAAACATCAAACTACTTGTATTCTTCTCTCACCGGACTGAAAACATCCATCAGCTTACAGGCTGTCAAAGCCCGTCCGCTGTGCTTTTTGTACGATGCAATTACGACTAAATCGCCCGGATGATACACTTTAGTGTCGCCATCCAAAGTAAACTCGAAAGTACCTTCGATAACATGCATTACCTGTTCGTTCATGTGGGCATGTTCATGCACTTCTGCGTCCTCTTCGATCTCCCAAAAAACGATGCTCATATTTGCGGTATGCACAAGTTTGCCGTGGAGGCCGGGCATAATTTCTTTGGATGGGATGGTAGAGAGTTTGAGGTGCATGTTGCCAATTTTATATGCTAAGATAATAAGATAAAAAGAAAACGAGTGTGGCATCTGACCTGCCAGGTTAATGTTCATTTCACCATCCGCTTTAAATTGAAAATTAGTCTCTTAGGGAGCGAAACCTGACAGGTCTAGCAAACGGTTCAATCGAAAACTAGTACAGTGATAGGCTCCGCTGTATTGCATCAATGGTATCCTTTGGCAGTACACTATTCTTTCGACCAGTCTTTGATTGTCTATAGCGCGGATTTGATCGATAAGCAGGTGGGAGTCCTACTGTAAATTGGCCTGTGCTGTTTTTGGGCTACCTTTTCTCCTCTCATTGTTCTCTGTTCTTTTACCACCCTTTGTTATCTTTGGCCAAAATCAGTATGAAATGCAAATCCACTTTATAGCCATCGGCGGCAGCGCGATGCACAATCTGGCCTTGGCCCTTGAACATAAAGGGTACAACATCACCGGAAGCGATGATGTGATTTTTGAACCTTCGAAAAGTCGATTGGCCGAAAAGGGATTGCTCCCGGAAAAATTTGGATGGTTCCCGGCCAAGATTCATGGATCCTTGGATGCCGTTATCCTAGGAATGCATGCCAAACCCGATAATCCCGAATTACTGCGTGCCAAGGAAGTGGGCGTGAAAATCTATTCCTATCCCGAATTCCTTTATGAGCAATCCAAAAATAAAACCCGCGTGGTGATCGGCGGAAGCCACGGCAAGACCACGATCACCTCGATGATTCTGCATGTGTTGGATTATCACGACCGCAATGTCGATTATATGGTAGGTGCCCAATTGGATGGGTTCGACCGTATGGTGCACCTGACCCAAGAAAATGATTTTATCGTTTTGGAAGGGGATGAATATTTGTCCTCCCCCATTGATCGGCGGCCTAAATTCCACCTATACAAACCCAATATTGCCCTGTTAAGCGGTATTGCATGGGACCATATCAACGTGTTTCCCACCTTCGATAATTATGTGGAGCAGTTCCGGATATTTGTAGATAGTATCGTAAAAGGAGGAAGCATTACGTATAATGAAGAAGATCCGGAAGTGAAAAAGGTGGTCGGAGCTTCCGACAACGCCATTCGAAAGTTTCCGTATACTACACCAGCGTATCAGGTCGAAGACGGAAAAACCTTTTTGGAAACTCCCGAAGGCCCGATGCCCATAGCGATTTTCGGAAGGCATAACCTTAGCAATCTTGCCGGCGCCAAATGGATTTGCCAGAACATGGGGGTCGATGAAGCCGATTTTTATGAAGCCATTGCCAGCTTTAAAGGTGCTTCCAAACGCTTGGAAAAGCTGGCCGAGGGACCATCAAGCGTTGTCTACAAAGATTTTGCCCATTCCCCCAGCAAGGTGGCCGCGACCACTAGGGCCGTAAAAGAACAATATCCTGAAAGAAAACTGATTGCTTACCTAGAACTTCATACCTATAGCAGTTTTGAGCCGGAGTTTCTAAAAGGATACAAAGGCGCTTTGAATGCCGCCGACATAGCTACGGTATTCTACTTACCGGAATCCGTTGCCATAAAAAAATTAGATCCGGTCTCTCCCCAACAAATTTCGGAGGCCTTCGAGTGCGATGACCTAAATGTTTTCACAGAGGCATCCGCCTTCAGGGATTTTGTTTTTGAACAGGAGTATGCCGATTCCGTAGTATTGCTAATGAGTTCGGGGAATTACGGGGGTTTGGATTTGGAGGAAGTCGCTGGGTTTGTAATAACCTAGCCATAATTTACGTTAACTAGTACCCGTTAATCAGTAACGCCCACTCCCCATGCCACAAAATCGATCTTCCTTCTCCATAAAACATTGGTCCGACGATGATAAACCGCGGGAGAAATTAGTACAAAATGGAAAATCTGCACTTTCGGATGCCGAGCTGATTGCCATTCTAATCGGTTCGGGAAGCAGAAAGGAGAGTGCCGTAGCCCTTTCCAAAAAAATTTTGGTGGCCGTAGACAATAATCTCAACGAACTCGGGAAATTATCCTTAAAGCAATTGACCCAGTTTCACGGGATTGGTGAAGCCAAAGCAGTTACAATTATTGCTGGCCTAGAAATTGGGCGGCGGAGAAGGGAAGGGGAAGTTCTAAAAGTCACAAAAATCAGTAGCAGCCGAGATGCTTTTGACCTGCTACAACCCCGAATTGGGGATTTAGGGCATGAAGAATTCTGGATACTCTATCTTAATAACGGCAATAAGGTCTTGCATACCGCCCTGTTGAGCAAAGGCGGACTCACCGGCACCCTAGTCGATGTGCGGATCGTTATGCGACAGGCCCTTGAAATAGGTGCGGTAGCTTTGGTACTTGGCCATAACCACCCATCGGGTACCCTAAAACCAAGTAAAGGAGACAGGGATGTCACAGCAAAATTAAAAGGTGCAGCCTTGGCCTTGGACATAACTATTTTAGATCATATCATCGTTACCGAAAAAGATTATTTTAGCTTTGCGGACGAAGGGATTCTTTAACAGTAGGCATTAGCAGGAAGCGGTAAAAAGCTGGCACACTAAAAATTTAAGTTTCAAGCGCTATTTCGTAGCGGTTCAAGGTTCAAAGTAGTTTTCTGCCTTCAACCTTGAACTTTTGACCTTGAACCTTTCTCACGTAGCCATAAACCTAGTACAATCAACTGCTTACTGCCACTGATTGCCACCTTAAAATTTCGGGAAATTATGCTGCTGATCTACACCCATAAAATAACCCCTCGCTTCACCTATATCATGAAGCAAATGTTTACGCGTATCTTGGGGATTGAAGTTTCCTTTACGACCAAGGTCGAAGATTTTATAAAGCATACAGGACCTAAGATTACCTACACCAAAAAGCCGCTTCAAAATGAATTCTTTGTGAGGAGCAACGACCTGTTATTCGAACAGGGTATCAACGACTTTGATATCAAAATTTCAGAATGGCAGGGTGTACCTTGTTTCTTCGGTGCCGGGGAACGTAGTACCATCCCCTTTGACATTTTTTCGGCCAGTTTTTATCTGATTAGCCGTTATGAAGAATACCTTCCCCATGTAAAAGACCATCACGGAAGATTTCCTCCCAATGAAAGCCTTGCCTATAGACATGTATTTTTACAGTCGCCGGTAGTCGACATTTGGGCCTATAAACTTTTGGAAGTTCTAAAAGATAAGTTTCCGGAATTGGAATACAAGTCACGATCCTATTCCTATACGTCAATCATCGATGTGAACACTTCACACGCTTTTGCATATAGGGGCTTAGTTAGGAGTGTTTCGGCCCTGTTTTATGACCTGGGATCGTTGAGGTTGGGTCGGGTAGCGGAACGGATCAAGGTTTGGCTTTATCCGAAAAAGGATCCGTACGATAATTTTACGTTTCTGATTGAACTACATAAAAAATGTGTGGTAAAAAGTTTGTTTTTCTTCCAGTTCGCGACCTATTCCACTTTTGATAAGAACGTTTCGCCGAATAGTAACAAGTTCCGCTTTTTAATCAAGTCCATCGCCGATTACAGTAAGGTCGCCCTTGCCGCTTCATACAGCTCCTTTACTAATTTTGACCTTTTGATCAAAGAAAAGAAAAGATTGAGCGGAGTAATCAATAGGCCCATAGATACGTGTCGCATGCGCTATAACCGCACCGATCTACCCGATACCTACCGTACGCTTATCGAAGCCGGTTTCAGTGATGATTATACGATGGGGTATACCCACGAACCTGGATTTCGCGCCGGTACCTGTACCCCGTTTTACTTTTATGATATGAATCTGGAAATCCAACAGCCCATACGCATACATCCTTTTACGTTTCACGATTATGCCTTTAGAAAAGTTGGCGGTACCGATGCCATTCTAAAACGTATGGATGTCCTGTACCAGGAAATAAAAAAAGTGAACGGTGACCTAGTATCGATTTTTTCCAACGAACTTTTAGGGTCGAACCATAAGGTGGATTGGAAAGAGTTATATACTGGTGTGTTGAAGAGGTACCATAAGTAGTTGCTAAACAAAAAGTTTAGGAGTTTAGTTTTTTAGCATTAAACCTTTCTTTCTTAATTTGCAAGTTGCAACTCGAGCCCCAATGAAATTATGTTCAAAGACTTCGTAACAGACGTTTTTTTCGACCTCGACCACACCCTTTGGGATTTTGACCGAAATTCTGGTCTTACCTTCGAAAAAATATTGAAGGAAAATAACATCAATATCCCTATTCCCGATTTTCTGAAAGTCTATGTTCCCGCGAATCTATCCTTTTGGAAATTATATCGGGAAGAAAAGATAACCAAAGCTGAATTGCGTTACCAACGTCTACGCTCGGTCTTCAATACTTTAAAGTATGAGGTTTCCGATACGACCATTCATCTATTGGCGGAGGAGTACCTGCTCCATTTATCCTCTTATAATCACCTTTTTCCAAATACCGTCGATATTTTGGAATATCTGCATCCCAAATATCGCATGCATATCATTACCAACGGTTTTCAGGAGATTCAGGACAAGAAACTCAAAAACGCAAACATCCATGGCTATTTCGATCAGGTCATAAATTCGGAAATGGCGGGTGTAAAAAAACCGAATCCCATTATTTTTGAGCTGGCACTCGAAAAAGCCCGAACAAAGCCCAAGAATTCGCTGATGATAGGAGATAGCTTAGAGGCAGATATTCTTGGAGCTCAGGCGGCCGGTTTTCATACATTGCATTTTAACGGACATAATGGTCCGAAGCACGAAAAATGCCAAATGATTCATGACCTGAACGAAATAAAAAACTTTTTATAGAGTTATTAGGGGTAAGCGAACACTGCCAAAACCTTTGGGCAGTCTTAAGGGTACTAAATGAAAATTTGCGTTAAATATTTGGCGATGTTTCTTTTGTGCTTTTGCACGATGGTTTCATGTGTAGAAGAACAAGATTTCGGGCAGTATGACGATTTAAGTCTCACCCCAACGGTAGAGGCCAGTATCCTCTACATCGAGTCACCGGAATCTTTTATCAATGCCGCCGGCGATGTCTCCATCATTTCCCGAGACTTCAATTTTGATGCTTTCAGTTCCGATGTTTTTGCGAAAAGGGTCCTAGATGGTACGATTACCTATATCGTTGAGAATACCACTAGCAAGGCAGTGACTGTGGTCGTAGAACTTTTGAATGCAGATGGTGAGGTCATTGACAGAGAGCTGATTACAACAACCCCTGGTATGGATATTCAAAGGGATATTACCTACGGAAACTCGGGAAAAAATATTAATATCATCAAATTTACTTCGAGCATACGGGTTACGGCCGCGAATCTAGGCGACAATACAAGCACTTCGGATTTGCCCGACCCCAAAATCATTTTAAAATCAAGCGGTAAATTCCGAGTCAACATAAAATGAGAATCCCCCAACTACTTTTTGCTGTCCTTTTTTGGGCCTGTTTTGTCGTGCAGGGCCAGAATAAGCAGTTGCTATATGATTTTGTGGAAATTCCACAGGCCGTAATGGTGAATCCCGGCATGGAAACTGATTTTCAATGGTATAGCGGCGTTCCTACACTTTCGGGTGTTATGTTTCAGGCCGGTTCGAGCGGTATTTCGGTCAATGACATTTTTGCTGATGACGGCCTTGACATTAATGATAAATTTCGTGATCGTGCGGTGTTCGGTATGAAACCCACAGATGAGCTCAGCGGTACTTTTCAGATGGAATTCCTGAATTTCGGTTTCCGGGGCCGAGACCCCGATGTTTTTTATTCCGCGGGAATGTACCTTGAAGGTGATGCCATTGGATACTGGTTTGAGGATTATGCCATTCTGGCGTTTGAGGGCAATGCCGATCGTTTAAACCAGAGATTCGATCTCGGGCATTTAAAGACTAGGGGAGAATTGGTGAACGTATTCCACTTAGGTCTAAATAAGAAGATTGATCGTAACCTGACCATCGGCGGAAGGGCAAAGATCTATTCCAGTATTTTCGATTTCAACTCCACCAAGAACAAAGGATATTTTGTAACTACTCCGGGCGAGAACAACATATTTGCCAGCACGCTGAATGCCGATATGGAACTCAGAACATCAGGTTTACAGGCACTTTACGATGCTAGGGAAGATGATAACATTGCCGGTACCGCCATCAAAAGGGCGCTTTTCGGGGGCAATTTGGGTGTGGGGGTCGATCTGGGCTTCACCTATCACTTGAACGAGCAGACCGTACTTACCGGAAGCCTTTTAGATATTGGTTTCATTTACCATACAAACGCTATAAAGAACTACACCTTACTAGGTGATGCTACGGTAGAAGGCGTGGTCATAACCCCCGAGGAGACCATAAATCCGAATACGGACTTTTGGGAAGACCTTATAGATGATATAGAAGCTTTCGTGCCCTATGAAGAGAATACGCAATCGTATATCGCCTTCAGGCCTACAAAATTGTATGCTTCGCTGCGTTATAATTTTGGGGAACAAGTGGCAAGAAGAGGCAATTGTGAATGCGGTATCAATGCAACCAGTAACAGTTTCCGTTCAAAATATGCTAACAGTGTCGGGGGACAATTGTACATGATCAACCGTCCAAGAGGCCCACAAGCAGCACTGACCGCTTTTTATCAAAGACGTTTGGGAAATATTTTGGCGGTTAAGGGCACATATACAGTCGATAAGTTCTCTTATACCAACCTCGGTCTGGGCCTCAACTTTCAACTGGGCCCAGTAAATCTGTACGCCATGGCCGATAACCTATTGGCCTATAGCAATCTTGCGGATAGCCGGTACACTTCTTTTCAGTTAGGATTAAATATCATATCTTGGGGCAGGTAATGATATAATATGTACCAAAAATTCTTGGAACACTGTCTTGCATACCCACATCCAAAAATATATCCGGTCACAATTAATAAAAATCCATGGCATAATTCTTGTCTATTGATAGAATGACTGCTATTTTTTGGAATTTAATATTTCCCCTTTGAACCCATATTTGAAAAGAAGATGAAATTAACAATAACACTGCTATTTTTAACGCTAAGCCTGACCGGTATGGCACAAGAACAACTTAACGATTACAAGTACATTGTCGTACCCACACAGTTTGCGGAATTCAAGCGTGAGAACCAATACCAAACCAGCACGCTGATCAAATATCTTTTTGGCGAAAAGGGTTTTGAAGCGGTGTATGAGGATGCGTTACCCCAAGATTTGAAAAATAATGGCTGTCTAGGTCTTCGTGCGAAATTGGTCGATGGATCGTCAATGTTTACGACCAAAGCCGTTGTAAAGTTGGAAAACTGCAGCGGAGAGGAAGTATTCGCCACCAAAGAAGGCAAAAGCAAGGAAAAGGATTATAAAGAATCATATGGAGAGGCAATACGGGATGCCTTTACATCTTTCGACACCATGAATTACGCCTATAATGGCAAAGCCGAAAACTCGGGTCCTGTAACCGTCAGTATGAAAAACGATGTAAGGGAATTAGATACGGAAAGCCGCCAAACCCAATCGTCCGCCAATCGGCCCGATGTCGTGGTGGAGCAGGAAGCCACTAGAGAAAACCAACGCTATGTTGATCGACGACCGGTGCCATCTGACCTTAAGAAGACTGAACCGAGTGCCGAAATGGTCGAACAAGAGGTTACCACGAAACAACAAAGCTATAACCGGACTCCGATGGAGTCTGACATGAAGAAGGGAGAGAGTGAAAACCAGGCAGTAACTTCCGGGATGGAACCAGGAAAAGATTCAGGGCTTTCGACCATAGCGACCGGGACGCTTTATGCTCAAGAATTGCCCAACGGATACCAACTGGTCGACAGCACCCCTAAAATCAGGATGAAAATCGAAAAAACCACGATGCCCGATTTTTATATGGCCAAAGTTGGCAATACGAGCGGAACGGTTTTCAAGAAAAACGGAACGTGGTTTTTTGAATATTATTCCGAAGGCAACCTTGTTTCGGAGGAATTGGATATCAAATTCTAAATGGGTTTAAGAGTTTAGAAGCTTAGCTTTTTTTTCCGCAGTGCACGAAGTGAGTCTATTTTATAGTAGTACTTTCCTGAATTCTTAGTTTCAAAAAACATCGGGCATCGAGCATCCACCATTCGACAATTTTACATCAACCCCCATATTTCCCTTTCCAACGTTTATCCAAAAAATCCTTAATAGCATTCTCCCGCGAATTGTTTCCCGGTTTGTAAAACGCTGTTCCCGATACCTCCTCCGGTAAAAATTCCTCGATTACGAAATTATTTTGATAATTGTGGGCGTATTTGTATTCCTTTCCGTAGCCTAGGTCCTTCATCAGTTTTGTGGGCGCGTTGCGAAGGGGTAGGGGTACTGAAAGGTCTCCTGTTTGCCGTACCGTCTGTTGCGCTTTGCCTATGGCCTCATAGCTAGCGTTGCTCTTTTGGGAAGTAGCCAAGTAGATCGCACATTGGCTCAAGATAATCCTTGCTTCGGGATACCCAATGGTCGTTACCGCCTGAAAGGCATTATTGGCAATGACCAGTGCGGTCGGATTGGCTAGGCCAATATCCTCGGATGCCGAAATCAACAAACGCCGTGCGATGAACTTGACATCCTCGCCGCCTTCGATCATCCGGGCCAGCCAATACACTGCGCCATTGGGGTCGCTCCCGCGAATGGATTTAATGAAAGCCGATATAATATCGTAGTGCTGTTCCCCAGTTTTGTCATAAAGTACAGTGTTTTTTTGCACCTTGCCCAAGACCAGTTCATCGGTAATGGTAATCGTATCGCCCTCCTCGGAATTGACCACCAGTTCGAAAATGTTCAAAAGTTTTCGCCCATCACCGCCGGACAGCCGCATAAGGGCCTCCGTTTCCTTCAAATCGATTTTTTTGGACTTTAAAACGGAATCTTCGCTAATGGCCCTTTTCAGCAAATCTTCCAAATCTTTTTTATCAAAAGGATTCAGAACGTACACTTGACAACGAGAGAGTAAGGCTGGGATTACTTCAAAACTCGGGTTTTCGGTCGTAGCCCCGATCAAGGTCACCCATCCCTTCTCCACGGCCGCCAAAAGTGAATCTTGTTGCGATTTGCTAAAACGATGGATTTCGTCAATAAATAGAATGGGATTTTTGGCCGTAAAAAGTCCGCCGCCCTGTTTGGCCTTGTCAATGACCTCGCGAATATCTTTCACGCCGCTGTTTATGGCACTCAAAATATAGAAGGGCCGCTCACTTTCGTTGGCGATGATATTCGCCAAGGTAGTCTTGCCCGTTCCGGGAGGCCCCCATAAAATCAAAGAGGGGATCAACCCTTTTTTGATTTGGCCGGTCAAGGATCCATGTTCACCGACAAGATGGCGTTGGCTGATGTAATCGT
This sequence comes from uncultured Flavobacteriaceae bacterium, assembly GCA_963832345.1. Lineage (GTDB taxonomy): Bacteria > Bacteroidota > Bacteroidia > Flavobacteriales > Flavobacteriaceae > Pricia. The sequence goes on from CAWHTW010000003.1 coordinate 306,708, forward strand.
CAAGCGTTTTCGGGCGTACGCGTTCTGCTAGGGGTTCGTTCATGATGCAAAAGTAAGATATTTACTGCATTAGCATTTTGATCTGGAATATGCCAAAATTTCAGTTTTACATAATCGGCCAACTTATTGCTAATTTTACTTTATGTCTGAAACCCACTATTTTAAATTTACCAATGCCGTGGTTGTCGCACCACTAATTGCGGTAATTAGCATTTGGATGGTTTTTTGGGTGGAACTCCGTTTTCAGGTCAACCTGAACGAGTACGGTATCTATCCCCAAAAAATATCCGGATTATTGGGCATTTTTTTCAGTCCCTTTATCCACGGGTCACTCGAGCATCTGTACAACAATACCATACCGTTAGTCGTATTGACTGCCGCACTATTCTATTTCTACCGAAATATTGCCGTACGGGTTTTACTTATTGGACTACTGGTTTCCGGACTTTTCACCTGGGCGATGGGTAGGCCGTCATACCACATCGGGGCCAGCGGCATAATCTACCTATTGGCCAGTTTTATTTTTTTTAAAGGGATTTTTACGAAATACTACCGTCTCATCGCCTTGTCTTTGATCGTGGTATTTATTTATGGCAGTATGCTATGGTATATATTTCCAGTTGAGGACGGTATTTCTTGGGAAGGCCATTTGGGCGGTTTTCTTGCTGGTCTTGCCTTGGCCTTTTTTATGAAATCGGATATCCCTTCCCCGAAAAAGTACGATTGGGAGGATGATAATTATAACGAGGAGGCCGATGAATTCCTGCAACAATTCGATGAGGACGGGAATTTTGTGGGAAATCGGCCTAAAGACATTGAGGATGACCAGATCAAAATCACCTATTATCTTAAAAAGGATGTAAGGAATGAGAATCAAAAATAGAAGATAGCAAAAATTTAAGATTCAACCTTGCCGTCGACAGCTTTGGATTACATAGTATACGGTATCCTGAATTTTGAACCCCTACGAAGTAGCCTTTGAACTTTGAATTAAAAAAAATTAAAGGTTTCACACCTAACGTCAACTGCACCTGCCATTACAATTTTCTCCGCTGCCTCACTACCTCGTACAAAAAAACCGCACAGGCCACGGAAACGTTCAGCGATTCGATTTCACCCAGTAACGGAAGTTTTGCCAGTTGGTCTGCAGCCTTTAGGGTAGAAGGGGAGATGCCCCGGTCTTCCGACCCCATAACGATGGCACAGGGTTTCGTAAGGGCAACATCGTAAACTGTATTATCGGTCTTTTCAGTAGCTGCAATTACAGTTATTCCGCTCGCTTGTAAATAAAAGACGGCATCCTTGATATGGTCTACCTTGGCGATGGGTACCTTAAAGGCCGCCCCGGCCGAAGTTTTTATGGTATCGGCCGTAACCGGCGCCGCTCCCTTTTTTTGGATGATAATGCCATCGACCCCGGTACATTCGGCCGTCCGGATAATGGCCCCGAAATTGCGTACGTCGGACAGTTGATCCAGTAATAGAAAAAGAGGGATTTTTTCGGTTGCGAGAACTTTTTCGACAAGGTCTTCTAAGTCATAAAAGGTAATCGGGGAGATGTTGGCCACAACGCCTTGATGATTTTCTCTGGTCAGGCGATTTAATTTTTCGATGGGCACGTAAGAAGCGACGATACCATTTTTACGGATTAAACTTTCCAACTCCTTAGACAAATCACCCTTTAGCCCTTTTTGGACAAAGACTTTATCGATAGGCTCATTGGCGTTGATGGCTTCAATAATGGCGCGAATGCCATAGATTTGGGTTGTGTTTTGCATGGCGGTAAAGTTAAACATTATATTATTCCACTACGATAACCTCACGTATGGATACAGGCACTCCCTCAAAAGTAAAGCCTTCCAAGCTGATTTCGAAAGTACCGGTCACGTCCGAAGTGTAAAAATCTAGGGTCATTTCTGGGCTGTTAAGTGAAATATCAGGTTTCCAGAGCAGTTGATATCTGTAATCGGGGATATGGTCTGATTCTTTATTCGTTCCAGTGCTGTATTGTTGCTTAAAAAAGCGCTTGTCAGGTTCAGGTTTAAACAGCTTGGTGACGTAGGTATCTTTTTTATCCATCTTTTGTAAATAATCACCATTTAAGGTTTCGAAGACCAAAGCACCTTGATATCCTTTTGAACCATAAAGGTATTTTTCCCGAAATACAAGTATCCTTTTTATGTTTTTTGCCCCATATTCAATGATGGCGGTATGGTCCTTTACTAGAATACCATCCACAATTATCAATGGTGGGTAAAATGAACTAACCTGTGTATCGCTCGGTAAAACATGGAATTCTGATCTATTGTTCAGATTTCGTATTGATGCATGCTGCACTACCTCGATAAAAGTTTCCCTAACGGTCGGAAACCTTGTATAATCATCCAGATCAAAAATATCGAAGCTCTTGTCATAGAAGAAGGGATAATTTGGTTCGGCCGGTAAAATACTATCTTGTCTCACTTCGGAATACGCATTTTCAATTTGACTGTGTATGCTCCGTTCCTCTATACGGGCCTTCATTTGTGAGTCGATACGGAATGGGATAAATTGTAAATAGGTATTATCGCCGGAGGAGTGATTTTGGGTGGTTATAATTCCCTCATGTTCATTGTCTACTAGTTGTAAAATCGCGTTTTCACCGTCATAATCGCTATTCAAGTTAAAGAAGAATCTACCTTTGTCATCGGTTTTTACGATATTAAAAACATAGGCCTTACCGGGTATTGAAAGAGCTATGGAAGTATTTGCCATTGGTTGACCGGTTTCCTTTGTTACAACTTTACCGGATATTAACTCTCCCCGTAACTCGGGTAAAAATAGAAGTTCATCGCTTTTGTTTTGATTCCCGCTTGTAACGGACTTATAATTCTGTGCGGTTTTAATAGGATGGTCTTGGAAGTCATCTATCTTCCGAACCGAGACCGAGTAATGACCATAGCCCCCAGTACCATTGGATGAGGAAATATTCAATGAAACTTCCTCCCTTTGTTTATGAATAGTTGACTGTATTAACAAGCGTACAGGGGTACTAGATGATGTGGCCGCCTTCTTTGTGGCCGCCACCGAGGTTTTACCCACATCACTATGAATTGAATCCAGACCTCTATTGTCGAAAGGCCCGCTGGTTTTCTCATACGGATTAATAATCATAACGTCTCCGTGAAAGAAGGATGTAGGGCCATCGTTTTGCATCCATTTGGTATAGCCTATCAATTTGTAGTTTCCAGAGGGTACTTCTGTTGGAATAAAATAATCACCCTGCCCGGCACCGTCATTCAGCTTTATTTTATGTTTGAACACAAAATTGTTATCATTACCGACTAGCTCAACATAAGCGATTTTGCTCAAGGTGCTAAGATTGGTTTCTTTGAGATTTAAACAGTACAGCTTATACTTCAAAGTTTCCCCTGTAAATAATGTTGGGGAATTATAATGTATAAAAACACTCTCTTTGGGTATTTTTTTGAACGTCAGTAAATTTTGATTTTTAGCAACACCGTTTTGTCCGTTGGCAACGGTTAGCGTTGCCACGAAAAGCCATACAAGAAATAGGTGCGTCTTTTTCATTTAATAGGTTTCATTCTTCCCAGAAATCGGGTACTATATTACTTCCAAAAACTGTGCAATCCCCACAAATATCAGGGACCAATAAATACGGCCCTTCAAAAGGAGCTGGATCAGCATTATTGGCAAAATACCTGACATTACCTGACCGTATATTTTCCACTAGTGAGATGCTGGGAGCGGCAGTAGCGCATTCGCTTACATAATCGGGTAGTGGCCCTTCTGGAAAAAAATCCCGATATTCAAAAAATATGCGTTTTTCAGCTACGCTTGCTACTTCGAAAAAACCAACTACCTTTTCGCTTGAGTTGATATCCGACGAAATGTTACCTGTAAAGAATCCGGGTTGATTTTCTGAAAATAGGTTTTCGGACCCAGAAAAATCCCTCAAAATTTTGTAAAAAGTAAAGGCCTCCTGAGACAATACAAACTGCTTTACCAATATGCTGTATCGATTTGACGAGATATAATTTTCTTTATCTATAAAGCGTATGGGAAACCTGTTTAATTGATTGGCATCAAATGCATCCGTATTTCCTAGGATGATTCGGTTTGAAATTTCGGTTCTATAACAGGTAAGTGTTTCCTTTTCCCTAAATACGAATTCCAGTTGACCACTTCCTTCGGGCGACTCGATTAGGTCTTGAGAGTTCCAGAACGGAGCTATCACTTTATAGGTTTCAATATATTCATACCTGTAGTATTGGGTGCCGGCCTCAGATGCCGTGTTATCTATAAATACCGAAATACCTTCTTGACCCAATCCGGTACTGGTTCTATCGGCATAGATCTTTTCAATCTCATCTGTATTCTGTATCTGTAGTCGAGAAGCTTTCGATGTATACGAACTGCCGTCATTGGTGGTTACGATAAGTTGATAGGCAACCCCTGGCTGAGCTGCAAATACATCGGTAGAGGTATATAGGCCAGGTTCAGTTTCGCTGAAAGTGAATTGATTTTGAGAGTCGGTAGTAATGACCACGGTAGCATTACTCTCGATGAGAATACCTTCATTCTCCAACCGTGAAGCCCTGCTCAATTTGACTCGCTGATTTTTCATTTCGTTGGTAAGGGTCGCTTCAACGATAATTACGCTTTCAAAAGTCTCGGTTTCTATATCAAAAGGCTCGACACAACTATGTAAGCCCAGTACGGAAACCATAACTACCAAAAAACTATGTTTTATTCTGAACACCATCGATTTACCTCAAAATTTAAAATTATAAGTAATTGTTGGGACTGGAATGGAAAAAATAGAGCTTTGAAATGCTTTGACCTGTCCATTATCGGTTATAAAAAATACGGAGTACGGGTTGTTTCTGCCTAAAACGTTATAGACCGAGATATTCCAAAAGCTATGCGCGAATTTCTTGATTTTGTGGTTTCCTTCAATATTTATTCCAAGATCTAAACGGTAGTAATCGGGTATCCTGAATTGGTTCCTGTCGCTGTAGAGTACAAACTCCGAATTGTTATAAGTGTACTTTCCGATAGGGTAGGTGACCGGGCGGCCCGTTTGATACACAAAATTAGCGGAAACACTGAAGCGTTTTGTCAGTTTGTAATTGGCTACTAGACTTAAATCATGAGGTTTGTCAAAATTTGAAGGAAAATATTCCCCATTGTTTACGGTCTCCTCTGCAAATTCACTATCTAATTGAATAAAAGAGCGGGCATAGCTGTAGCCCAGCCAACCGTTTAACCTTCCTTTACTTTTCTTAATTAATAGTTCAATACCGTAAGCCTTTCCATCGCCTTGAAGTACTTCCGTTTCTATAGTTTCATTGAGCAGTAACTGAGCGCCTACCTTAAAGTCTAAAATATTCCGAGAGGTTTTATAATAGCCTTCTAAACTGGTCTCATAGGTATTGTCGTCAAAATTTTTATAGAACCCCAAAGAGAATTGATCGGCGTTCTGCGGTTCAATATTGAGGTCTGAAAGTTTCCAGGTATCCGTTGGTGATACTGTCGTATTGTTCGAAAGGGTGTGTATGTATTGATAGGTGCTGTTGTAACTGCCTTTAATCGAAAGGTCTTCGGTCAAAAAGTATCTAGCGGAAACCCTGGCTTCTAATCCGTCATAGGTTTCAATGGATTCATTATTATCAAAATCCACCGTATCGACTAAAGTGGATTCGTTCTTTGGCTGCCCATCTTCATAGACTCTTTGACTAGATTCGCCCAAGGCGGCATAAAAGGAATACCTCAAACCCGCATTGACCGAAAGCTTTTTGCTTACTGTAAAATCATCTGAAATAAAAACTGCAGACTCCAGACCTTTTTCATCCGGTATGGCCAATGGATTAACGATAGAGTTATTGCCACTGGGTGTGATATTGCCCGGTTCGACAGTGTATAGTTTAGATGAGATACCATAGTCAAATTTATGCGCACTTGAATATAAGTATCGCATTTTGAATTTAATTCCGGTTTCGTTCACACGATAGCCCAGCAAAAAGTCATCATCGGTATCGCTATCGTAGTCGATATTGAATCGATATTGACTATTAGCTAGTACTAGACTTCCCGTGTGTTTTGCATTAAAGTCGTGCCGCCAGTCTAAAGAAAGAGAACGATTGCTGTAGCTGAATACCGAATCGGAGGTAATGCTGAACGCATCTCTGCTGTAATAGCCCGATGCTCGAATCGAATTATTTTCGTTGATATCATGATTGTATTTCGCTACGGCATCGTAAAAATAGGCTTTACTGTTCTGAAGGGATGGTTCATCAAGAGATCGTAATATCCATCCGGAATAGGTGCTTCTCCCTCCAATCAAAAATGCTGCCTTATCTTTAATGATGGGTACTTCCAGAACAAGGTTACTTGTGACAGGTCCTACTGAGGCCTCGCCAGAAAACTTCTGCGTATTTGCATCCTTGGTCTTAATGTCGAAAACGGAAGATAATCTACCGCCATATTCCGCTGGAATGCTTCCTTTAAATATGTTCAGGTCACCGGAGGTAAATGGATTCAAGGCCGAAAAAATTCCGAAAAAATGGGATGGATTATAGATAACGGCATTGTCAAGAAGAATCAGGTTTTGATCGGTCTTGCCTCCGCGTACATTGTAACCGGAAGCACCTTCTCCGGCGGTTGTGATACCGGGCAAAGAGGTCGCCGCCTTGAGGATATCTCGTTCGCCAAGTACCAAAGGTATGGTCTTGATTTGTTCTACCTTGATTTGAGTAACTCCGGTTATAGCGGTCTCGACGTTCTCGTCCCTATTTCCAATAAGTACTACTTCGTCGAGAAGTTCTACGCTCTCGTTCAGGTTGAAATTTAACTGTCCATTGTTATAAAGTATGACTCTTTTTTTTGAATCCTCGATGCCAAGGCCTTTGGTCTGTATTAGGTTTACGCCTGCGGGCAATGTTAAAGTGTAAAATCCTTTGTCGTCCGTTGTAGTACCTGTCGTTCTGCCTTCTACCAAAATGGCCAAATCAGCTATCGGTAGACCGGTAACTGTGTTTTTGGCATATCCGGAAAGTTTAAATCGTTGGCTGTAACTGTTTTTGGTCTCCCTTCCGATTCGGACAGTTTCGACGGCACCGTTCAATTCTGCTTCTCTGGGTTCATAGAGTAGCGGGGCTGGCGATGGTTGTTCTTCTACAATTTCTTCCTCATCTTTTGAATTGGATATTGGTCGGGGAACTTCGAAGAAATCTTCGGAGATACTATCATAAATGATACTATTTTGGGTCAATATGACCCGGTTATTCTCAAAAAAATAAAAATTGATAACGGTTTCCTTAAAGATTTTGCCCAACAATTCAGCTACAGAAATATTTTGATAATCGCCTGATACCGATTGGTTATCCAACCATGAATCTATATAGAAGAATTGATAATCTGTTACTTTTTGTATTTCGTTTAAGGCATTTTTGGCAGTGGAGTTCGTAAAGGAAATAGAAATTTTTTCATTTCCTTCCTGTGCCATGGTACCCTGGCAGAGAAAAAGTAGCAATAAATATATGAACGTTCTCATGTGATCGGTTCAGTTATCGTTATTTTAGTTCAAGTTCAATATTCATTAACAGGCCTTTCATAAAGGCGGCGGAATCTGAATTGTCGCGCGAAGTTGTGTAATATGAATTTATATTTTTTTTGAGTTCTGGGAATATCCTTATTAAATCCCTTTTTTTCCGAATTGGATAATAGGTGTTTTTATATAAAAGATACTTTTCAAAGTCGCTTTTGAACTCATAGTAAACAAGCTTGCCTTTTATCTTTTTAAGTAGGTTCTTTTTATTCTTCTGTAGCAACATAAAGAAAGGGGTTTGAAAGAGTACCTCATAAAAACCGGTAACCTTTATGCCACGTTGGTCGTTCTGGCCTAAGCTTAGGTTAATAAATTCGTGGGAGTCTACTATGAAGCTTTTTATCTTGTTACTATTGAGGCGTATTACTGTTCCTGTGGCAATTTTTGAATTTAACAGGACAACATCTTCGTAGCAATCGTATTTAAGTTGTAGATCGTAGAATGGTTGACCGTTGTAAATTAAAGATCCCGGTAAAAATGTAGAAGAGTTAAAGAACTTGTGCTTTTCGTTTATGGTCCGATATTTTTCAACATATGCGGTTCCATTATAAATTTGCAGGTTCTGTATGCCGATTTCTTGATCGAACCACTTGTAGTAACTTTTATTTACTTCATAATCCTGTCCGTGAAATACGATAGGTGTTGAGATAATTAGAAGCAGTAAAATACAACGGATAGAAGTCAAAATAATATAAGTTAAGCAGCTAAGACTATTCTTAGTTGGAATTGATGTATCAAGATTCTGTTTAAAAAAAAGAGACCAATTTTCCTAATTGGTCTCTTTTCTCTAGTTATCTTCAACGTGATTTTAATTCACGTCCCAAAATAACTTACTTTCAACAGTATCACCGTCGCCTAATTTAGATACGGCAGTTGATCGGTTTTCCCCGTTCAACGTCTGCAGTATTTGCGGATACCTTAACCGGGTCGGTAAATCATTGATAGGAACTCTAGGTATGAATTCGTATGATGGTACGCTATTCTCTCCAAGGGCCTCGATTTGACTTTGTGGCAAAGTAACAATTTCGCCTACTTTCACCAAAGTATTAGGGAAGCCTGTTCTTCTGTATTCGGACCATGCATTGTGTGGTTGCATGTAACTAGCTACATATTTTTGGTTCAACACGGTCTCTTGCGTAGCTGCAGGAAGCGCAGCGACAAAAGCATCAATTGCGTCAGCCGCAACACCCCACTGCTCCATGGAAGCTCGCACCCCATTCTCATAATTTTCTTGGGCAAAGCCGTTGTGCTCGGAAATGATGAATTCTACTTCGGCATACTCCATCAACATCTCTCTGTAATCTGGTTTTATAATCTTACTGCTGGGCCAAGAATAGGAGGTGAAAGGTAAAAAGTTTGCCAATTGAAAGGCATACGGAATACCAACATAATCATCATAATCTTCGCTTCGCTCGTAAGCATCATTTTTAATGTCATCAATCGATACACTAGCAGGTGCGGCCATCTCAAAAAGACGTGGATCAGGACCAAAATTTCCTGTTTCGCCTTTTAGTAGTTTTACGAAAGGGGCGGCCACGGCAAAATCGTTTCGAGGGATATAATCGACCCAAATAGGGGAAGCAGTGGCATCATCCGTTGCATAGGATTGCGCCGCATTATCTTCATTGGATTCCATTACACCATCAGCTAAAGCAGCATTGATGGCAGCATTGGCGGTAGCCGGATCTACATTGCGAAGTCGATTGGCAACCCTAAGAATTAAAGAGTTTGCAAATTTCTTCCATTTGGCCGCGTCGCCATTGAAAATTTGATCACCACTGGTAAATACCGGCTCGGAGGTGACGATCATATCCGCTGATTCCCGCAACTCTTTTAGGATATCCGCGTATATTTTCTGTGCCGGAGCGAAAACAGGGGAGAAAATTTCATCAACATTCAAGGCTTGAAAATCGGGATCGTCCGATCCGTAAGAGTAATACGGGATATCACCAAAAAAATCGGTGGCTTGATGGAAATTATAGGCCAACATAATCCGCGCTGCGGCAATCTGGTTGTCATTATTCCCAACACTCGCCGCGAGCTCTCTCGTTGCTTCATTAGTATTCAATTCAATAATCGCCTTTAAATCGGTCCCGACTTTGTACGTGAATTCGTAGTGATCCTCGCCAACTGCCTCCCGGTAGTCAAATCGGTCGTCATCTGCATAAGCGTTCTGGCCCCAATATTGCATCCAGGGTAGGGTAAGCCTACCCGAACCAAAGGTATCCCTTCGGGTGTCCATCATTTCCTTGGTGGCACTGTTGAAAATGAAATTGGGTAAAACCGTTTCCGGACTGTTAGGGTTTGCATTTATGTTTTCTATGTCATCGCTACACGAAATAAAGCAAGACGTAGCGAAAATTGCTGTGATTAAAAATATCTTTCTCATAGTTTCTTAGAATTTAATTTGTAAGTTGAATCCGTATGTTTTGGTTGACGGTAACGATCCTCCTTCACTTCCTTGAATGTTACCACTACCATTGGCGGTTACCTCAGGGTCGAAGTATTCGTTATCCAATCCCCATACGAACAGGTTTCGGCCATAGGCACTTACCCTAACCGATTCCAAGGCATCTTTGAACCACTTTCCAGGTAAGGTGTACCCTAAAGTAATTTCACGTAATTTCACATAGTCAGCGTCGAAAACGTTCTGCGCATCGCTACGTAGAAAGAAATCCGTACCCCAAGTCTGTGCAGATATCACCTGTGTGTTGGGTGCCGTATCGGTTACCGTATAGTCACCATTTTCATCGTAAGTAATGGTTCCCGTAACACCTTCCAACACCAAACCTTCTTCACGAATATTATTGGCGGCAGTTTCTTCAAAGATTCCTGAGTAGTGACCCCATGCATTTGTAAGTGAGCGGTATTTACCACCTTGTTGCATATCGATCAAGAAACTGAAATCAAGATTCTTAAATTTAATGCTGTTTCTTATACCCATATTAAAATCAGGTAGTACGGAACCTAAATTTTCAACGTTTCGAGTCTCGGCATATCTTCCATTGTCATCAACTACACGGTTTCCTTGATCGTCGAATACGTAATTTGAGCCGCGAATCACTCCGTAGGGTTCACCCACCACACCATTTAAGGTTACACCATTAAAAGGAAATGCACCAATTTGTAAAGTTTCGACTCCGGGCAATAGTTCCAATAGCTCATTATTGTTTTTACTAAAATTCCAAGTAAAATCCCATGAGAAATCTTCTGTTCGTATTGGGGTAATATTGACCAATGCTTCGATACCCTTGTTCGATAATTTACCTGCATTGGTTACCGTAGCGGTATAACCTGTACCAGGATCTAAGGTGACCGGTGTTATAAGGTCGCTTGTAACTTCATCATAATAGGTTACATCTAGGGTCAATCGATTTTTAAAGAACGCCATTTCCAGACCTACTTCCCAAGTATCCTTTTCCTCAGGGCGTAAGTTTGGGTTGAGGTTGTTGTTGGGTTGATTAAACCTTGGAGAGCCCAAAAACGTAATGTCGTCGTCGAAGGTATTTATTAAATTGTAAGGATCGGTATCGTTACCTACCTTGGCCCAACCACCCCGTATCTTTCCTAAAGATAGCCATGGAGCGTCAATTAGATTGGAAAATACAATACTACCATTGACCGATGGATAAAAATAGGAATTATTATCTGCCGGTAAGGTCGAAGACCAATCGTTTCTTCCTGTTACAGTCACATATAGAAAGTTGTCATATCCGAAAGAAGCAGATCCAAAAGCACTGTTGATTCTTCTTTTAGTGTCAAAATCAAAGAAAGTAGCAGGCCCGTTGGTGTTATTTACATTATATATACCCGGTGCTGCTAAACCACCTTCTGTATTTCCACCAAGTCTATGGGTCTCCGCATCCCTGCGATTCAAACCGACAAGGGCATCAAAACTTAACTTGTCATTAAAAAAGAGTTTGTTATAGTTCAGTGTGGCCTCGTAGTTGAGCTCTTGAAAGTTTCGGTCGTTCTCGGTATATTGCGATTGACTTTCTCCGCCTACGGCAATTCGTTCTTCGATTCTTAAGTTATACGTATCGGCATAAATCTTCATAGAAGCAAAAAGGTTGTCGGTAATATCATATTTTAAACCGACATTCCCGTACCAACGTATTCTTTTATCGGACGAAGTGTTCTGGTTGACAATCCAATAGGGGTTATCCGAATAGCGGGGTGTAGGATCATCGAAAGCCGTACGGTTCCAGGTTCGCTGGGTTCCATCTGGCAATTGATACCTTTGTAGACGCTCCATATCTAGAGAGGTCTGTCCGAACTGATAGAATTGCTGAATGAAGCCCGTATATCCAAAGGCAGGTCGGTTAAAACCATCGGTCACGGTAAAGTTGACACCGGCATCGAAGGTCAATCGGTCATTGAGCTCAGCAGAGCCATTAATGTTTAGGTTAGTCTTATTCAAACTCGTGTTTGGAATAATACCCTTAGTCTGGGTGTTGTTCATGGAAAGTCGAATGTTCGACGTTTCGGTACCCGTAGAAAATGACACCCCGTTGTTATATGAAATGCCTACATTATAAAAGGTTTCACTGGGGTTCCTTGGAAAAATCCATGGTCTTGGATTTAAATAGTCTTCAGGAAATTCGGGGTCGAAAGCATCCCAATGAAGCACCCGTCGATTTGCGTTATAGCGAGGCCCCCAAGATTCATCGGTGGCATAGTCTACTACATCGTAGGTAGTTCCATTAATGGTTGCTTGACCAAAATCGGACTGGCCGATAGTGTCCGGATTACCGGCACCACCCCCATATAATTTCTGGATTTGAGGAAAAACGTTGATTTTATCAAAAGAGACCCCTGAGTTAAAGGTTATCTGCGCTTTTCCAGCTTTACCTGATTTTGTGGTAATGATAATTACACCGTTTTGGGCACGTGAGCCGTATAACGCGGCGGCCGGACCACCTTTAAGTACGTTCATGCTCGCAATGTCATCAGGGTTGATATCCTGGGCGGCATCACCATAATCCCTACCGCCGCTACCTTGCTGCTGGCCTGTAGAGTTAAAGTTGCTGTTGTCCAACGGAACACCATCCACAACAAATAAGGGTTTGTTGTTCTGGGTAATCGAGCCTGCACCTCTTAATAGGATTCTTGAAGAACCACCAAGGTTACCGCTTGAATTCGAAATTTGAACCCCTGCCACCTTACCTGATAAGGCATTAATCGCATTCGTGTTTCTAGCTTCGGTAAGGTCATCACCGTCGACCGATTGGGTAGAATATCCCAAAGATTTCTTTTCCCTTGAGATTCCTAAAGCGGTAACGACCACTTCATCCAATGCCTGCGCATCTTCTTCCATCGTTACATCAATAGTATCGTCAACGCCTACGGTTTGAACGACTTCTTTTTGTCCAATGTAAGTGAATACCAACGATTGACCTTCTTCCGCTTCAATAGCATACTTCCCATCAAAATCGGTTTGTGTACCGTTAGTAGTTCCTTGTACCAAGATGTTCACTCCTGGTAAGGGAAGTCCGTTTGCATCGATTACCGTACCGGTAATCGTTTTTTCTTGGGCGTAGGTGAAACCCGAAATCAACGCCATAAATAGCGTTAACAATAACTTGTGTCTTGCTCTCATTTTATGTTTATTTGAATTAGCTAAGCGCAAAAGTGCTAATTTCAAGTTAATTATCCAACTATTTTTAACATTAAGTTATGCGCGCATAGCTTTTTGATTGTTAAATTAACATGTCCAAAACAGGTTTTTAGGTTCTTTTTATAACAAAACTACATTGTATAGTAGGGGAAATCGACTTTAATTGAGATTTATCGTTAACCAATTAAGAATTATGTAAATATCTACTTTGGGGATATCGTTAGTAATATATCTTTTAGAGCACCTGTTTTTTTTGGTGTCATCGCTGAGTTTTGGGCTTTATCGTGAGTGATTATCTTGAAATTGCCTTTGAACTCGTTATTAAGGTCTTAATGGGCCTTAAACCTCTCGAAATTTAATGGCCAGGAAAAAGCGCGAATATTCTATCCAAAAGCATTTTGGCATAACAAGTAGGAAAGGGTGTTTTTCGGCGTGGTTGCGTTGTAAAAAATGCTGCTTTAAAAAAACCTTCAAAATAATCACCTCACGATTTGAATTTCTACGAAATAGTCTTACATTTGCCAGCCCTTAAACAAAGGGTTAATTTTTATACATATAGTATAGTATGCCAACAATTTCACAGTTAGTACGAAAAGGAAGGTCCACGATTGCCAAGAAGAGCAAATCGGCGGCTTTGGATTCGTGTCCCCAGCGCAGGGGTGTCTGTACCCGTGTTTACACGACTACACCTAAGAAACCGAACTCGGCCATGAGAAAAGTGGCCCGTGTTCGATTGACGAACGGTAAGGAAGTAAATGCTTACATACCCGGCGAAGGACATAATCTCCAAGAGCACTCGATAGTATTGGTAAGGGGCGGAAGGGTAAAAGATTTGCCAGGTGTTCGATATCACATCGTTCGGGGTGCCTTAGATACCGCAGGTGTTGCAGGTAGAACCCAACGAAGATCAAAATACGGAGCAAAGAAACCCAAAAATTAGAAAGAGGTTCGTGGTCTGAAGATTAGAGGTGCTCGATTTTCACAACAGAAGATGTAAGCCCTAAACTCCAAACCATAAACCACAAACTCTTTAGGAATGAGAAAAAGACAGGCAAAAAAAAGACCCTTGTTGCCGGATCCCCGGTTCAATGATCAATTGGTAACGCGATTCGTGAACATGATGATGTGGGACGGTAAGAAATCCGTCGCTTTTAGTGTGTTCTACGATGCGATGGATATCGTAGAGGAAAAAAAGACCGACGAGGAAAAAACCTCCTTGGAGCTTTGGAAAGATGCCCTTTCTAATGTGATGCCCCACGTTGAGGTGCGGAGCAGAAGGGTAGGGGGCGCAACGTTCCAGATTCCTATGCAAATTCGTCCGGATAGAAAAATTTCGACCGCTATGAAGTGGTTGATTAGCTATTCGAGAAAGCGTAATGAAAAGGGAATGGCCCAAAAGTTGGCAGGCGAGGTCTTGGCCGCTTCGAAGGAAGAAGGTGCCGCAGTTAAAAAGCGGGTCGATACGCACAAGATGGCAGAGGCCAATAAGGCATTCTCCCACTTTAGGTTTTAGATACAAGTAATATACAATATATAAGGTATAGCAGTATCCCTTTTTTCGGAGCTGCTTCAGTGGAATAGCCAAATATAGTAAAGTCAAAAATGGCAAGAGATTTAAAATATACACGTAACATAGGCATTGCAGCACATATCGATGCCGGAAAAACAACGACTACCGAACGTATCCTTTTTTATACTGGGGTTAGCCATAAAATCGGCGAGGTGCATGATGGCGCCGCGACGATGGATTGGATGGAGCAGGAGCAGGAGCGCGGTATTACGATTACTTCCGCAGCTACGACGTGCTCATGGACCTTCCCTATGGAGAATGCACAGCCTACCGAAGATGCCCATGCATATCATTTTAATATCATCGACACCCCTGGGCACGTCGATTTTACCGTTGAGGTAAACCGTTCGCTACGGGTGCTTGATGGATTGGTGTTCTTGTTCAGTGCGGTCGATGGTGTTGAGCCACAGTCCGAAACGAACTGGAGGCTGGCCGATAACTATAAGGTTCCAAGGATTGCATTCGTAAATAAGATGGACCGTCAGGGTTCCGATTTTCTCGGCGTAGGAAAGCAGATTCGCGAAATGTTGAAATCAAATGCTGTACCAATCGTATTGCCGATAGGTGATGAGGCGGATTTTAGGGGCATCGTGGATTTGGTGAAAAACCGTGCCCTAGTTTGGCACGAAGATAATTTTGGTGCTACGTTCGACGTCATTGCGATACCGGAAGATATGAAGGCCGAAGTTAAGGAACATCGGGCGACCCTGATTGAAGCGGTTGCCGAGTATGACGAGAATTTGATGGAAAAATTCTTTGAAGATGAAGATTCAATCACCGAGGATGAAGTACATGCAGCTTTGCGCGCAGCGGTAATGGATATGAGTATCATTCCAATGATTTGTGGCTCGTCCTTCAAAAATAAGGGGGTCCAGTTTTTGTTGGATGCCGTTTGTAGATATTTGCCTTCGCCAATGGATAAGGAGGCTATTGTCGGTGTCAATCCCGATACTGAAAAAGAAGAAAAAAGAAAACCGGATTTAAAGGAGCCGTTTGCGGCCCTAGCTTTTAAAATAGCGACCGATCCTTTCGTAGGAAGGTTGGCATTTTTTAGGGCGTATTCCGGTAAACTGGATGCGGGATCTTACGTTTTGAACAACCGTTCAGGAAATAAGGAGCGCATTTCCCGGATTTACCAAATGCATTCCAACAAACAAAATGCAGTTGATTCCATCGGTGCCGGCGATATTGGTGCAGCCGTTGGATTTAAGGATATCAAAACCGGGGATACCCTTTCCGATGAGAAGCATCCTATTATTTTGGAAAGTATGAACTTTCCGGATCCCGTTATCGGTATTGCGGTCGAACCTAAGACCAAGGCTGATGTCGATAAATTGGGGATGGCCCTGGGTAAATTGGCCGAAGAAGATCCTACCTTCCAGGTAAAGACCGATGAGGCTTCGGGCCAAACCATTATTTCCGGTATGGGTGAGTTACACTTGGATATTATTGTCGATCGTTTGCGACGTGAATTTAAAGTCGAGGTGAATCAGGGTGAGCCACAGGTAGAGTACAAAGAGGCTTTGACCAAAGATGCGGATCACAGGGAAGTTTACAAGAAGCAGTCCGGTGGTCGTGGAAAATTCGCCGATATCGTCTTTACGATGGGGCCTAGCGAAGATCCCGAAGCAACTGGATTGGAATTTGTCAATGTCATAAAGGGCGGTAACATCCCACGGGAATTTATACCATCCGTAGAAAAAGGGTTTAAACAGGCGATGCAGAATGGTCCCCTGGCCGGATTTGAAATGGATAGTATGAAGGTTACCCTGCGTGATGGTTCTTTTCATGCGGTGGATTCCGATTCATTATCTTTCGAATTGGCGGCCAAAATGGGTTATAAGGCAGCTGCTAAAGCTGCACGGGCCGTACTTATGGAGCCAATTATGAAGATCGAGGTGTTGACCCCGGAAGAAAATATGGGTGATATTGTTGGTGATTTGAACCGAAGAAGGGGTACAATTTCCAGCATGGGCGATAGAGCCGGTGCCAAAGTAATCAAAGGGGAAGTGCCATTATCGGAAATGTTCGGTTATGTGACTTCTCTTAGAACGCTGTCATCTGGTAGGGCTACTTCAACAATGGAATTTTCCCATTATGCAGAAACCCCGTCAGGCATAGCTGAGGAAGTAATCAAAGCAGCCAAAGGAATAACCGCGTAGGGCAGTAAATAGTGTGCAGTAAACAGTATATGGGTGGGTTTTTCATAAACTTCTAAACTCATACACTCATAAACTTTTTTATAAAATGAGCCAGAAAATTAGGATAAAACTAAAGTCTTACGATCATAACTTGGTCGATAAATCCGCCGAGAAAATCGTTAAGACGGTAAAGACGACCGGGGCCGTTGTTACGGGACCTATTCCTTTGCCTACACACAAGAAGATTTTTACGGTCTTGCGTTCACCGCACGTAAACAAGAAATCTAGGGAACAATTCCAGTTAAGTTCGTATAAGCGGCTTTTGGATATTTACAGTTCCTCGTCAAAAACTATTGATGCCCTTATGAAGTTAGAGCTTCCCAGTGGCGTCGAGGTTGAGATCAAGGTGTGATAGTCTTAGTCCAGAATCCATAATTCTGGATTATCAAACATGTCCCAAGCTGCGAGCAAGGGAAAAACGGAAAAAAAATTATTCGGGGTCGAATCGTTTTTTGACCTCGTTTTTTTTGTTGATAAATTGAGAGTAACAAATAAGTAATATAATCGGAGGACAGATTCGGTTTCGCCTTACGGCAAAATCTAAAATCTAAAATCTAAAATCTAAAATCTAATTATGTCTGGGTTAATAGGAAAAAAAGTAGGCATGACCAGCATCTTTGACGAGAACGGAAAGAATGTTCCGTGTACCGTTATCGAAGCAGGGCCGTGTGTGGTTACCCAAGTCAGAACCGAGGAAGTTGACGGCTATGTTGGTCTTCAATTGGGTTTCGATGACAAGGCGGAGAAACGTGCGAACAAAGCCGAAATGGGCCATTTTAAGAAGGCAGGTACAGCTCCCAAGAAAAAGGTCATCGAGTTCCAAGGTTTTCAGGGGAAATACAAATTAGGCGATACCTTGGGTGTCGATATTTTTGTAGAAGGTGAATTTGTAGATGTCGTAGGCACTTCAAAAGGTAAAGGCTTTCAGGGTGTGGTAAAACGTCATGGTTTTAGGGGCGTAGGTCAATCGACCCATGGCCAGCATAACCGATTGCGAGCTCCCGGTTCTATCGGTGCGGGATCAGATCCTTCACGGGTATTCAAGGGTATGCGCATGGCCGGCCGTATGGGCGGTGATCGAGTTACTGTTCAGAACCTACGGGTCTTGAAGGTAGTGCCCGAAAAGAATCTTCTCGTTGTCAAAGGTGCAGTTCCCGGCCACAAAAGTGGGTACGTAACTATTCAAAGGTGGATATAATGAAGCTAGCAGTTTTAGATATCAAAGGAAAAGAAACAGGAAGAAAGGCAGACCTTTCCGACGCTGTTTTCGCCATAGAGCCCAATGAGCATGCCGTATATTTGGATGTCAAGCAATATTTGGCTCATCAAAGGCAAGGTACTCACAAGGCAAAGGAACGCGCTGAAATTGCGGGTAGTACGCGCAAGATCAAAAAGCAAAAGGGAACCGGTACTGCCCGTGCGGGTAGTATTAAGTCTCCTATTTTTAGGGGCGGCGGACGAATATTCGGACCAAGACCTAAGGATTATAGCCAAAAACTGAACAAAAACGTAAAGCGTTTGGCGCGTAGATCCGCACTAAGTATAAAATCAAAAGAGAAAGCAATTTTGGTGATTGAGGACTTCAATTTCGAGGCCCCGAAAACCAAAGATTTTATCACTATTTTAAAGTCTTTGGGACTAGACGATAAAAAATCTTTGTTTGTCTTGGGCGATTCAAATAATAACGTATATTTGTCCTCACGAAATTTCAAAGGTTCCGAAGTTATAACCTCCTCAGAAATAAGTACTTACAAGATATTGAATGCGAATAACATCGTGTTGATGGAAGGGGCTTTAGAGGTTTTGGAGTCGAACCTAATAAAATAGAAAACCATGAGCGTGTTGATAAGACCGATTATAACCGAAAAGATGACCGCTGAAAGCGAGTTGTACAATCGTTACGGTTTCCTGGTCGATCCAAAGGCCAACAAAATTCAGATTAAAGATGCCGTTGAAGCCACCTATGGTGTTGGTGTAAAAAAGGTACGTACCATGAATTATGGTCCTACTAGGAAGTCGCGCTATACCAAAACGGGCATCCAGCATGGAAAGACGAACTCCACGAAAAAGGCTATCGTTGATGTAGTTGAAGGAGATATGATCGATTTTTATAGTAATCTATAAAGTTAATTGAATGTTTTGCCGGTAAATTGTTTGATAACAATCCGAAACAGGCAACCATTCTCTAAAAAGGCACATTAAATGTCAGTTAGAAAATTAAAACCCATAACCCCCGGACAGCGGTTTAGAATCGTTAACGGCTTTGATGCCATTACGACCGATAAACCGGAGAAGAGTCTGCTCGCTCCGATTAAAAAGTCGGGTGGCAGAAACAGTCAGGGAAAGATGACCATGCGCCATAAAGGTGGTGGGCATAAAAGAAGGTATCGAATTATTGATTTCAAGCGTGATAAACAGGATGTTTCCGCGACGGTGAAATCGATTCAGTATGACCCGAACCGAACTGCTTTTATAGCGTTGCTGGAATATGCCGACGGTGAGAAAAAGTACATTATTGCTCAAAATGGTTTACAAGTGGGCCAAGAAATTTCAGCAGGAAAAGCAGTGGCACCTGAAATCGGTAATGCCTTGCTTTTAAGTGAGATTCCGTTGGGTACTATTATCTCGTGCATAGAACTTCGTCCTGGTCAGGGAGCCGTAATGGCAAGAAGTGCCGGAACTTTTGCCCAGTTGATCGCAAGGGACGGTAAGTTTGTAACGGTTAAAATGCCCTCTGGCGAAATACGATTGATTTTATCCACATGCATGGCTACAATCGGTGCCATATCGAATTCCGATCATCAGTTATTGGTTTCCGGTAAGGCAGGCAGAAGCAGGTGGTTGGGTAGAAGGCCGAGAACAAGGCCAGTGGCGATGAACCCTGTTGACCACCCCATGGGCGGTGGAGAAGGTAGGGCTTCAGGTGGGCATCCAAGATCAAGAAATGGCATTCCTGCAAAAGGATATAGAACACGTTCAAAGACTAAGAATACGAATAAGTACATCCTCGAACGTAGAAAGAAATAATTTAAGGTAGAAAAATGGCAAGATCGTTAAAAAAAGGACCATACGTTCACTATAGTTTGGAAAAGAAAATCCAGCAAACGGCAGCTTCCGGGAAGAAGAGTGTCATCAAGACTTGGTCTAGAGCTTCTATGATAACTCCTGATTTCGTGGGACTTACCATAGCGGTACACAATGGAAGACAATTTGTGCCCGTATTCATAACGGAAAATATGGTGGGTCATAAGTTGGGTGAATTTTCGCCTACACGATCTTTTAGAGGTCACGCGGGGGCCAGGAACAAAGGTAAAAAGTAAGCTATGGGAGTTCGAAAAAGACAGATGGCCGAAAGGTTTAAGGCAGAGAAGAAAGATGTTGCGTTTGCTAAACTGAACAATTGTCCTACTTCACCTAGAAAAATGCGGTTGGTCGCAGATTTGATTAGAGGCGTTCAAGTTGAGAAGGCGTTGGCAATATTGAAGTTTAACCCGAAGGAATCTTCGCGTAAACTCGAGAAATTATTACTATCCGCTTTGGCTAATTGGCAAATGAAAAATGAGGATGCTAGCGTTGAGGATGCCGAATTGGTCGTTCAGGAGATTCGTGTAGACGGAGGTAGTATGTTAAAAAGATTGCGACCCGCACCACAGGGTAGGGCACATAGGATTAGAAAGCGTTCCAACCATGTCACTTTGGTATTGGGATCTAACAACAATATTGAAGCATAATATGGGACAGAAAACCAATCCAATAGGAAACCGTTTGGGAATTATCAGAGGATGGGAATCGAACTGGTACGGCGGTAACGATTATGGCGACAAACTCGCCGAGGATTATAAAATCCGCAAGTACATACATGCACGATTGTCGAAAGCCAGTGTTTCACGGGTCATCATAGAACGTACGCTCAAGTTGATTACCATTACGGTAACTACTGCAAGACCGGGTATTATTATCGGAAAAGGTGGACAGGAAGTAGACAAACTTAAGGAAGAGTTAAAGAAGATTACGAACAAAGAGGTTCAGATCAATATCTACGAGATTAAGAGGCCCGAACTTGATGCCAATCTTGTTGCGGCGAGTATAGCCAGACAGATAGAAAGTAGAATTTCGTTCAGAAGAGCGATCAAAATGGGAATAGCCGCAGCAATGCGAATGAATGCTGAAGGAATCAAGATACAAATCTCGGGTCGTTTGAACGGTGCCGAAATGGCGCGATCGGAATCGTATAAAGATGGGCGTATACCCCTCTCTACTTTCCGCGCCGATATCGATTACGCCTTGCATGAGGCTCAGACTACCTATGGCAAGTTGGGCATAAAGGTATGGATAATGAAGGGTGACGTATATGGTAAACGCGAACTTTCCCCGCTAGTAGGAATGACCAAGGGCCAAGACAGTAAAGGAGACAAGCGTGGTGGCGGTGGCGCTAGAAAACAACGTCGAAGAAAGTGATTTTTAAAAGACATGAGATTTGAGACATTAGAGTTTAGTAGCTCATTTTTAAGCAAAATAAATTTCTCAAATCTAGAATCTAACATCTAAATAAAACATGTTACAACCGAAAAGAACGAAGTATCGAAAAATGCAGAAAGGCCGCATGAAAGGTAATGCGGGCAGAGGGCACCAGCTTTCTAATGGTATGTTCGGTATAAAGACTTTGGAGCAAAAGTTTATAACCTCTCGACAGATTGAGGCAGCGCGTATAGCGGCTACTCGATACATGAAGCGGCAGGGTCAGCTTTGGATTAAGATTTTTCCGGACAAACCGATAACCAAAAAACCGCTCGAAGTGCGTATGGGAAAGGGGAAAGGAGCTCCAGAATATTTCGTAGCCGTAGTAAAACCAGGGAGAGTGATGTTCGAAATTGCCGGGGTACCCATGGATGTAGCTAAAGAGGCGTTACGTCTTGCAGCGCAAAAATTGCCGGTCCGAACGAAGTTTATGGTCGCACGTGACTACGTAGAAGATATAATTTAAGGTAGCATGAAGAATAAAGAGATAAAGGAATTATCGGCAGAAGAGCTGCACGGTAAACTTGCCGAGTATAAAAAACAACATGCCGATTTGAAAATGGCACACGCTGTTACCCCGTTGGAAAATCCTCTTCAAATCAGAAAGGTAAGAAAAACGGTGGCACGATTGGCGACCGAAATAACTAATAGGGAAAACCAATAATTGGTTCTGCTTTATGGAAGAAAAAAGAAACTTAAGAAAAGAGAGAGTCGGGGTTGTAACCAGTAACAAAATGGAGAAATCCATCGTGGTTGCAGAGGTTAAGCGTGTGAAGCACCCTATGTACGGCAAGTTCGTTTTAAAAACGAAGAAGTATGTTGCCCACGATGAAAAAAATGATTGTAAAGAAGGCGATACCGTGAAGATTATGGAGACCCGTCCTTTGAGCAAGACCAAGTGTTGGCGATTAGTAGAAATTTTGGAAAGAGCTAAATAATTATGTTACAGCAAGAATCAAGGTTAAAGGTAGCGGATAACACCGGCGCGAAAGAAGTACTGACCATCCGGGTTCTCGGGGGTACGAAGCGCAGGTATGCTTCTATAGGTGACAAAATCGTTGTTTCCGTTAAATTGGCCACTCCGAACGGTGGTATCAAAAAGGGAGCAGTTTCAACGGCAGTGGTAGTTCGAACCAAAAAAGAGGTGAGAAGACCTGATGGTTCTTACATACGTTTCGACGATAATGCCTGCGTACTTTTGAACCCGACCGGTGAAATGAGGGGAACCCGTGTCTTTGGTCCAGTTGCAAGAGAGCTTCGCGATAAACAATTTATGAAAATCGTCTCTTTGGCACCCGAAGTACTTTAAACTTAATGTCACCCCGAGCGCAGTCGAGGGGTCGAATTAGAACTAGACAACAATGAAACTAAAAATAAAAACAGGGGATACGGTTCGGATTATTGCCGGCGACCACAAAGGTGTCGAGGGCAAAATCATGACGGTAGATCGTGAAAAGAATAAAGCTATCGTGGAAGGTGCCAATATGGTTTCAAAACACCAGAAACCAAGTGCGCAGAGTCCTCAGGGCGGAATTGTTAAGAAGGAAGCGGCTATTCACATATCCAATCTTTCGTTGATTGATTCCAAATCCGGGGAAACAACACGTGTAGGCTATGAGATGCGTGACGGTAAGAAAGTCCGATTTTCCAAGAAATCCAATGAAGTAATATAGGTATGGCTTACGTTTCAAGATTAAAGAAAGAATATAAGGAGCGCGTCGTAAAGGCGTTAAAAGAGGAATTCGGTTACAAAAATGTAATGGAAGTGCCCAAGCTGCAAAAGATAGTAGTCAGTAGAGGCGTCGGTGCTGCCGTAGCGGATAAAAAGCTCATTGACCACGCTGTCGACGAACTGTCCAATATTACCGGACAGCGGGCGGTGGCTACTATGTCGAAAAAGGATGTTGCCGCGTTCAAGTTGCGTAAAGGTATGCCGATAGGCGCCAAAGTCACGTTGCGGGGCGAGCGTATGTACGAATTTTTAGATCGGTTGGTTACTAGCGCATTACCGCGAGTCCGTGATTTTCAAGGCATCCGTGCCACAGGTTTCGATGGTCGTGGAAATTATAGTCTTGGTATAACAGAGCAGATAATTTTTCCTGAAATCAATATTGACAAGATCAATAGAATGGATGGAATGGATGTGACTTTCGTTACTTCCGCTCAGACTGATAAAGAAGCAAAATCGTTGTTAACGGAATTAGGATTACCCTTTAAAAAGAAATAATATGGCGAAAGAATCAATGAAGGCCCGAGAACGTAAAAGAGCTGCCACAGTAGCGAAATACGCCGAAAAACGTAAGGCCCTTAAAGAAGCAGGTGATTATGAGGGGCTGCAAAAATTGCCACGCAACGCATCTCCTGTGCGTATGCATAACCGGTGTAAACTTACCGGAAGGCCGAAAGGCTACATGCGTACCTTTGGAGTTTCTAGGGTAATGTTTAGGGAAATGGCCAATGCAGGTTTGATTCCCGGAGTTAAAAAAGCCAGTTGGTAATATGGAATGCAGAATTAAGAATGCGGCATTATTATCCGGCAACTTAATTCATAATTCATAATTCATAATTATAAAGATGATTACAGATACTATAGCAGATTATTTAACGCGTGTCCGAAATGCCAGCAGGGCAGGCCATAGAGTGGTCGAGATTCCCGCTTCCAAGGTCAAGAAAGATATTACTAAAATATTATTCGATCAAGGGTATATCTTAAGTTACAAGTTTGAAGAGGATAAAGTTCAAGCAACCATCAAAATCGCCTTGAAATATGATAAGTTGACCAAGGAGCCTGTAATTAGAAAGCTGCAACGTGTGAGTAAGCCCGGATTGCGCAAGTACACAGGGTCCGATAGTCTGCCTAGAGTTCTCAATGGATTGGGAGTGGCAATAGTGTCGACCTCCCATGGAGTGATGACTAGCAAACAGGCCAAGAATGAAAACGTAGGTGGCGAGGTACTTTGTTATATTTATTAATGGTAGTACAAAGTGTTAAGTGCCTAGTACAAAGTAAGCAGAAGTTCAAAATCTTCAAAAGGTTTGAGATTTTCAAATACTAAGTACCAACTACTAACTACCAAATACTTTTAAAAATGTCAAGAATAGGTAACAATCCGGTAGCGATTCCTGAAGGGGTGACCGTAAATGTAAAGGATAACGAAATCGTAGTCAAGGGTAAATTGGGTGAATTGATCCAAGAATATTCTGCGGTAGAGATTAATGTAGCCGATAATCAGGTAGTGGTTACCCGGCCGTCCGACTCCAAAGAGCACAAAGCGAGACATGGTCTTTACCGTTCGCTGCTCGTAAATATGATTGAGGGAGTCTCTAAAGGATGGACCAAGGAACTTGAATTGGTCGGTGTAGGATATAGGGCGAGTAACCAAGGTCAAAAATTGGAGTTGGCATTGGGTTTTTCGCACAATATTGTTTTAGACTTGGCGCCAGAAGTGAAAATCGAGACCGCTTCCGAAAAAGGAAAGAACCCTACCATAAAATTGACTTCTCACGACAAACAATTGGTTGGACAGGTAGCCGCCAAAATACGGTCTTTCCGTAAACCGGAACCTTATAAAGGTAAAGGTGTCAAATTTGTTGGAGAACAGTTACGAAGAAAAGCAGGTAAATCAGCTTAATTAGCATATCATGGCATTATCAACTAACGAAAGAAAGAAAAGAATACGAAGAAGAATCCGAAAGGTTTCTTCGGGGACTGCCGAAAGGCCCAGATTGTCCGTTTTCAGAAGTAACAGCGAAATTTATGCTCAGGTTATTGATGATACCCAAGGGACAACTTTGGTCGCCGTATCTTCTAGAGACAAAGATTTGGCTAAGGAGAAAGGTACAAAAACAGAGGTGGCCCATATAGTCGGTAAGGCTATAGCCGAGAAATGCAAGAAAGCAGGAATAGATAAAGTTGCTTTCGATCGTGGCGGTAACCTATATCATGGAAGAGTGAAATCTTTGGCAGAAGGTGCAAGGGAAGCAGGACTTAATTTTTAAATAGTAGTATGTTCCAGAAATATAAAAATGTAGAGACGGTCAAACCCGCAGGTCTAGACCTTAAAGATAGATTGGTCGGTATTCAACGCGTAACGAAGGTTACAAAAGGGGGTAGGGCTTTCGGCTTTTCCGCCATTGTAATCGTTGGCGATGAGAATGGTGTGGTCGGTAGCGGTCTTGGGAAATCCAAGGAAGTTGCTACTGCTATAGCCAAAGCCATCGAAGATGCTAAAAAGAACCTTATCCGTATTCCTTTGACTAAGGGGGGTACTTTGCCCCATGAACAAAAGGGTAAATTCGGTGGTGCTAGGGTATACGTTCAGCCGGCTTCCCATGGTACGGGTGTTATCGCAGGTGGCGCCGTAAGAGCGGTTCTGGAATCCGTAGGTGTGAAAGATGTGCTATCCAAATCACAAGGATCTTCCAATCCGCATAACGTGGTAAAGGCTACGTTTGATGCGCTGTTGCAACTTAGGGATGCAGGAACGGTCGCCAAACAAAGAGGGGTTTCCTTAGAAAAGGTTTTTAAAGGATAATGAAAGGAGTATTAAGTACCGAGTATTAAGTACAAGGTATAAATGTTTGTCCGTTTGTTTGACAAACAGGCATAAGTTACTAACTACTCCATACTAACTACCAAGTACTATATAGAAATGGCAAAGAAAATACAGGTCAAACAATTAAAAAGTGGTATAAAAAGACCGCAAAACCAAAAACGTACCCTTGCAGCATTAGGTTTGCGTAAGATCGGCCAGGTCGTAGAACACGATGCCACGCCGAACATTTTGGGTATGATAGATAAAGTTAAACATTTGGTTTCTACACAAGAAGCCTAAAGGAATAAGGGACAGTATTATGGATTTAAGTAATCTAAGACCAGCGAAGGGCGCGACCAACAGGCCGGGAAAAAGAGTAGGAAGAGGTCAAGGATCCGGTAAGGGCGGAACGGCCACACGAGGCCACAAAGGTGCCCAATCCAGATCAGGATATTCCAAAAAAATCGGTTTTGAGGGAGGTCAAATGCCTTTGCAGAGACGTGTTCCCAAATTCGGCTTTACCAATATCAACCGCGTGGAGTATCAAGGTATCAATTTAGATAAGCTACAACATTTGGTGGATACAAAAGTGGCCAAGGATACCATCACTATTGAGACCTTGGTAGATAATGGGATGGCCAAGAAAAAGGATTTGGTAAAAATATTAGGGGGAGGGGAATTGAAAGCTTCCCTCAAAGTTTCCGCGCATAAATTTTCGGCAAGTGCCAAGGCGGCCATTGAAGCCGCTGGTGGAGAAGCGATAAATTTATAAGCCGACCGTACTATGAAGAAATTTTTCGAGACCATATCCAACATGTGGAAGATTGAAGAGCTAAGGAATAGAATTCTTCTTACGCTTGGGCTCTTATTGGTATACCGTTTTGGATGCCAAATCGTTCTTCCAGGAATGGATTCCACACAATTGGATGGATTGGCTTCAGGGACCGATTCTGGTATCATGGGACTCTTGAACGCCTTTACTGGCGGCGCATTCGCTAAAGCTTCCATTTTTGCCCTGGGAATCATGCCCTATATATCGGCTTCGATTGTTGTGCAGCTTATGAGTATCGCTATTCCTTATCTGCAAAAGCTCGATAAAGAGGGTGAAAGTGGCCGGAAAACGAAGAATCAGATTACCCGATGGTTGACCATAGGAATCTGTGTGGTTCAGGCACCAGCCTATCTGTATAGTCTAACCACGGCTTTTGGTGTTCCTGAAAGCGCATTTTTGGAGGGCAGAGGTCTTGACTTTATGATTCCTTCCGTAATTATTTTGGTTACCGGTTGCGTATTCGCCATGTGGTTGGGAGAGAAGATTTCGGATAAAGGTATCGGTAACGGTATTTCCCTGTTGATAATGATCGGAATCATTGCTACAATGCCTCAATCTTTTATTCAGGAGTTTGTTTCTAGAACTACCGAAAATAACGGAGGTCTGATGTTCATCTTAATCGAGGTAATCCTGTGGTTCTTGGTCATCTTGGCAAGTGTTCTTTTGGTGATGGCTACAAGACAGATACCGGTTCAATATGCTAGAAGAACGGCATCGGGTGGGTATGAAAAAAATATTATGGGGTCACGCCAGTATATTCCCCTTAAATTGAATGCATCAGGAGTAATGCCCATTATCTTTGCCCAAGCAATTATGTTTGTACCTAGTCTAATCGGTAGGCAGTTTAATAGTACGGCTGTAGGCCAATGGATGGAGGTAAATTTTCAAGATATTTTCGGACTGGCCTATAATATCTTGTTCGGGGTATTGATTATTATTTTCACATATTTCTATACAGCGATTACCGTACCGACCAATAAAATGGCCGATGACTTAAAGAGAAGCGGTGGTTTTATTCCAGGGATACGACCAGGAAAAGAAACCGGTGATTTCTTGGATAAGATCATGTCGTTAATTACATTACCTGGCTCCGTATTTTTGGCCTTGCTTGCCGTATTGCCGGCAGTTGTAGTGAAATTGATGGATATTCAGTCCGGATGGGCGTTGTTTTACGGTGGAACATCGCTATTGATTATGGTTGGTGTGGCTATCGATACGGTACAGCAGGTTAACGCCTATTTGTTGAATAGACATTATGATGGGTTGATGAAAACTGGAAAAAATAGAAAAGTAGCATAATAAGAGATGTTGACTATCAGACAATAGATGAACTCAATTGTCTAGTTGCTAACCTTAATGCACAATTTACTAAACTAGAATATGGCTAAACAAGCTGCAATAGAACAAGATGGAAGTATCATAGAGGCCCTATCCAACGCGATGTTTCGCGTCGAATTGGAAAATGGTCATGTGGTCACTGCGCATATATCAGGCAAGATGCGCATGCACTATATCAAATTGCTTCCAGGTGATAAAGTAAAGTTGGAAATGAGTCCGTACGACCTTTCCAAGGCTAGAATTACATACAGATATTAAGAAAGATAGAACGATGAAAGTAAGAGCTTCCGTAAAGAAACGAAGTGCCGACTGCAAGATTGTACGCAGAAAAGGCAGATTGTACGTAATCAACAAAAAGAATCCTAGATTTAAACAAAGACAAGGGTAGTTATGGCAAGAATCGCAGGTATAGATATACCAAAACAGAAAAGAGGCGTAATTGCGCTGACCTATATTTTTGGAATCGGTAGAAGCAGGGCCAAAGAAATTTTGGCAAAAGCCGAAGTGAGTGAGGATACCAAGGTTTCCGATTGGGACGATGACGAAATCGGCCGTATTCGTAACCAAGCTTCTTCGTACACCATCGAGGGCGAGTTGCGTTCCGAAACCCAGTTGAATATTAAACGTCTGATGGATATTGGATGTTACCGTGGCATTCGTCATAGATCGGGACTCCCACTGCGTGGACAACGGACCAAGAATAACTCGCGGACACGTAAAGGAAAAAGAAAAACGGTCGCCAACAAGAAAAAGGCAACCAAGTAATAAAATAGTATGAAGTACTGAGTACAAAGTATGAAGTACTGCGGTAAACAACCTCAAGTATAAATACAAAGTACCAAGTAGTAACTACTAAATACGAATAAGAATGGCAAAGGCAACTACAAAAGGGGGCGGAAAGACCGGAAAAACCGGAAAGACGGCGGCCAAAAAGCGAAAAGTCAACGTTGAGTCAGTGGGCGAGGCGCACATTACGGCATCTTTCAACAACATCATTATATCCTTGACCAACAAAAAAGGGGATGTTATTTCATGGGCATCCGCAGGTAAAATGGGCTTTAGGGGATCTAAAAAGAACACGCCTTACGCAGCGCAGGTCGCTGCCGAAGAATGTTCCAAGACGGCGCATGATGCTGGTCTTAGAAAGGTTAAAGTCTATGTCAAGGGACCGGGTAATGGAAGGGAGTCCGCCATTCGGGCCGTACACAATTCAGGTATCGAAGTAACTGAAATCATCGATGTTACCCCACAACCGCACAACGGCTGTAGGCCTCCGAAAAGAAGAAGAGTTTAAACAATCACTATATTTTTCACGGAAACGTAATTTACGATTATCGAAGGATAAGCCTTAATTCATAGTCACGTTTCCTAATCTAAAGAAAATGGCAAGATATACAGGACCAAAAAGTAAGATCGCCCGAAAGTTCGGCGAAACAATCTTCGGAGACGATAAGTCTTTCGAAAAAAAGAATTATCCCCCAGGCCAGCATGGTAACACCAGACGTCGTGGGAAAAAATCAGAATATGCCGTCCAGTTGATGGAAAAGCAAAAAGCAAAGTACACCTACGGTATTCTTGAAAAACAATTTAGAAACATTTTTGCCAGCGCCAAGCGAAAAGAGGGTGTTACCGGTGAGATTTTGCTACAACTTTGCGAGTGTCGACTAGACAACGTAGTGTACAGAATGGGTGTTTCCAGATCACGGAGCGGGGCAAGGCAATTAGTCTCCCACAGACATATCACCGTAAATGGTGAATTAGTGAACATACCGTCCTATTCCCTAAAACCGGGAGATGTCGTAGGGGTAAGGGAAAAATCTAAATCACTTCAGATTATTCAAGATGCACTTGATGCGAATAGCAGTGTCTACGAATGGATGACCTGGAATTCCGAAAAAATGGAAGGTACGTTCGTTGCCGTTCCCGAAAGAATGCAAATTCCCGAGAACATCAAAGAACAGTTAATCGTCGAGCTTTACTCTAAATAACTAAGAACACTATTTCTATGGCATTATTTAATTTTCAGAAACCTGATAAGGTTATAATGATCGATTCTTCGGATTTCGAGGGGAAGTTTGAATTCCGACCTTTGGAACCTGGCTACGGATTGACCGTTGGTAACGCATTAAGAAGGGTATTGCTTTCATCATTGGAAGGGCATGCCATCACTTCGGTGAGAATTGACGGGGTAGAACACGAGTTTTCAGTGATTTCGGGTGTTGTTGAAGACGTGACCGAAATCATCCTGAACCTGAAGCAAATGCGCTTTAAGAAACAGATCGATGATTCGGAAGCCGAAGTTGTTGCTGTTTCCGTAAGTGGAAAAAATCAATTGACTGCGGGTGATTTTCAGAAGTTCATATCCGGATATCAAGTATTGAATCCCGATTTGGTCATCTGTAATATGGACTCAAAGGTAAGCATCAATTTGGAAATTGTCATTGACAAAGGCCGTGGGTATGTACCTGCCGAGGAAAACAAGAAATCCAACGCAGCCTTGGGCACAATCGCTATCGATTCCATTTTTACACCCATTAAGAACGTAAAATACAGTATTGAAAACTTTAGGGTAGAGCAGAAGACCGACTACGAAAAATTAGTTTTTGAAATTGCTACCGATGGTTCCATTCATCCTAAAGATGCCTTGACCGAAGGTGCCAAAGTCTTGATTCATCATTTCATGCTGTTTTCCGATGAACGGATTACGCTCGAGGCCGATGAGATCGCACAGACCGAAACCTACGACGAAGAGTCCTTGCATATGCGCCAATTACTCAAAACCAAATTGGTCGATATGGATTTGTCCGTACGTGCCTTGAATTGTTTGAAGGCTGCTGAAGTCGATAGTTTGGGAGATTTGGTTTCTTTTAATAAGAACGATTTGATGAAATTCAGGAACTTCGGTAAAAAGTCATTGACCGAACTTGAGGAGTTGGTCATCAATAAAGGTCTAAGCTTCGGTATGGATCTTTCAAAATACAAATTGGATAAAGATTAATACACTATTAATGGTTGTTTCCTACAGGAAGGCAGAGCGCCTCAGTTGGGGAAATACACAGTATATACACCATGAGACACGGTAAAAAATTCAATCATTTAGGGCGAAAGACGGCGCATAGAAAAGCCATGTTGGCCAATATGGCCTGTTCCCTAATCGAGCACAAAAGAATTAATACAACGGTAGCCAAAGCGAAGGCCCTGCGACAGTTTGTCGAGCCGTTGATTACAAAATCGAAACCTGAAAATAATGTGACCGCCGAAAAAGGCACGCACAATCGACGTATCGTTTTCAAGAATCTCCGAGATAAATACGCAGTTACCGAATTGTTCAGCACGGTGGCCGAGAAGGTCGCGGACAGGCCCGGTGGCTATACCCGAATCATAAAATTAGGAAATCGTCTCGGTGATAATGCCGATATGGCCATGATTGAATTGGTCGATTTCAATGAAATCTATAACGCTGGCAAGGCTAAAAAGAAAACTACCCGCAGAAGTAGAAGGGGTGGCAAAGGTGATGATAAGTCAGTGATCGAACCTGTAGAGGAATCTAAAGTGGACGCTGGTGTGACCGAAGAGCCTAAGGCAGATAGCTCAGCCGATGCGGAATCCAAACAAGAAACGGAAGCCAAAAAAGAATCTGAAGCCAAAGTAGAAAAGGCCAAGGAAGCGGAAACTACTCCCGAAAAGGAAGTTTCACCTGAAGCTAAAACGGAAGAGAAGCCGGAAGCTGAAGCCAAATCCGACGCTAAGGATGATGACACGGAAACTAAAAAAGAAGACAATAAGGAGTAAAGATGTTGATAAATTTTGAACATTGTAAAAGGATAGGCTTAAGCGTCTATCCTTTTTTTGTGTTTATTCGTAAAGGAAAAAAATTAGTTTTGTAGTTTATGAGTCTAGAAGTTCACTTTTACAAATCATTTCCCTTTGCCAGCCGTCGCGCTTGCCCGTCGCACCTCCGCCACCGTCAACTGTCAACCGTCAACCATCCTCATCAAAATACATTTATTAACAATCAATAATTCCTCACTGAAAATGAAGTATCAAGCAAAAACGAAAGCACTAATCCTACTGGCCGATGGCACCATTTTTCACGGGAAAGCTGTAGGCAATAAAGAAGGTACGGCCTTCGGTGAGGTCTGTTTCAATACGGGCATGACCGGGTACCAAGAAATTTTTACAGATCCTTCCTATTTCGGACAGTTGATGGTCACCACCAATGCGCATATTGGCAATTATGGAACGCATGCGGACGAAGTAGAGTCGGATTCCGTCAAAATTTCAGGACTCATATGCAGAAATTTTAGCTATGAGTATTCAAGGGTCGTGGCGGATAAAAGTTTGAAACAGTTCTTGGATGAAAATAATCTTTTCGCCATATCCGAAGTGGATACCCGCGCCTTGGTGAGTTATATCAGAGACCAGGGTGCAATGAATGCCGTCATCACAACGGAGATTGATAATTTAGAGGAGCTGAAAAAGCAACTTGCCGAAGTGCCCAGCATGGAAGGCTTGGAACTGGCTTCAAAAGTATCCACCACCGAACCATATTTTTTCGGCGAAGAAAATGCGAACTATAAAATTTCTGCGCTAGATATCGGCATCAAAAGAAACATCCTTAGAAATCTGGCCAAAAGGGGCGCCTACATCAAAGTTTTTCCTTACAACACTAGCTTTGAAGACATGGAAGCCTTTGGTCCGGACGCCTACTTTATATCCAATGGCCCCGGTGATCCCGAGCCGTTGACCGATGCGATTGCCGCGGCAAAGAAAATGATTGCCAGTGGCAGACCGGTTTTCGGTATTTGCTTGGGCCATCAAATCATCGCCCTTGCCAATGGGGTATCCACTTATAAAATGCACAATGGGCATCGGGGCATCAATCACCCGATACTGAACCTTCGGACCGGTAAAGGGGAAATCACTTCCCAAAACCACGGGTTTGCGGTGAATAGGGAAGAGACCGAGGCCCATACCGATCTTGAGATTACGCACGTACACTTGAACGATAAGACCGTAGCTGGAATCCGGATGAAAAAACGGGAGGTATTCTCGGTACAGTACCATCCGGAAGCAAGCGCTGGACCTCACGATGCCGAATACCTTTTTGATGAGTTTTTTGATTTGATCAGGTCGAAATCGGCGCAGACGGCATAGCATATCATTTGGTTATCCGTTAGAATATAAAGGAATACCACAATGAAATACTCCTTCGGTTTCGTATATTTGAAATTGTTAAAAAAATTGAACTTAAACATTTATTCATATGAGTATCATCCTTAGCGTACACGCACGACAAATTTTTGATTCAAGGGGCAACCCGGCGGTAGAAGTAGACGTAATTACCGAAAACGGTATTATGGGAAGAGCTGCAGTGCCCTCTGGTGCCTCGACCGGCGAACACGAAGCGGTGGAATTACGGGACGGTGGAAAGGCCTATATGGGCAAGGGTGTCAGCAAAGCCGTCGAAAATGTAAATACGGTGATTGCGGAAGAAATCTTGGGCATGTCGGTCTTTGAACAGAACCTTCTCGATCAGACCATGATCGATCTTGATGGTACCCCGAATAAATCAAAACTGGGTGCCAATGCCATTTTGGGAGTATCTTTAGCCGCTGCCAAAGCCGCGGCGAACGAACTGGGCATGTCTTTGTATCGTTACGTGGGCGGGGTAAGTGCGAACACACTTCCGGTACCGATGATGAATATCATTAATGGTGGTTCCCATTCCGACGCACCGATTGCCTTTCAAGAATTCATGGTGATGCCAGTCAAAGCGAATAGTTTTTCCCACGCCATGCAAATGGGTTCAGAAATCTTTCACAATCTAAAAAAGGTGTTGCACGATAGAAATTTGAGCACTGCCGTAGGCGATGAAGGTGGTTTTGCACCAACCCTTGAAGGTACCGAAGATGCGCTTGAAACCATCGCGAAAGCAGTAGAAAATGCTGGTTATAAGTTGGGCGATGACGTAATGATCGCCTTGGATTGTGCGGCCGCTGAATTCTATGTCGATGGTGCATACGACTATACAAAATTCGAAGGCAGTAAAGGTGCCGTACGAACCTCTGAGGAACAAGCACAGTATTTAGCGGACCTCTCCCAGAAGTACCCGATAATATCTATTGAAGACGGCATGGACGAAAATGACTGGGATGGTTGGAAGTCCCTTACCGATAAAATTGGGGATAAGGTACAATTAGTGGGCGACGATCTGTTCGTGACTAATGTTGAACGCCTTGCAAAAGGTATCGAAAATGGTATTGCCAATTCAATACTTATTAAGGTGAACCAAATTGGTACGCTGACCGAGACGATTGCCGCCGTAAACATGGCTAAAAATGCAGGGTATACTTCGGTTATGTCCCACAGATCGGGTGAAACCGAAGATACTACGATTGCCGATTTGGCGGTAGCCCTGAATACAGGACAGATCAAGACAGGTTCTGCATCGCGTTCCGACCGTATGGCCAAATACAACCAATTGTTGCGTATTGAGGAAGAATTGGGTGCTATCGCTTATTTTCCCAAAGAAAAAGCGTTTAATCTAAAGTGATAAAGTGAAAATGCCTCGGTGGTATTTTTGGCAGAACATTGAAAATATGGGCGCCAAACTACAAACGATAGACGCCAAACAGTTAGAAAGCCTTTCGAAATTCGAAAGGCTTTTTTTTGCGAAATCGTGAAGATTATATAACTTAAATTAATATATTGTAGTCAGTCACAAACTAAGTAGAACCATATGAATAATTTCCTTTTTGTAGCCGCTGAAAATGACGGAATCCATAATTGTAAAGCCGGGGGCATGGGCGACGTGGTGCGCGATGTTCCCAGAGAGATTTCAAAACGCGGGGATAAGGTTCATGTAGTGGTTCCTTCGTATTCGAGGCTACATAGGGATGGTACTCTCGTGGCCAATTTGAGCTTTCCGTTGAGGGATACGACCTACAATGCTGAATTGTATACGGTAACTCCAAAAAAGGAGTTCGACAACATTACGCATTATGTAATACATCATCCCGAAATCACGGAGGGGGGCATAGCCCATATTTATCATGATGACCCTACCGAGCCGTTTTTTAATGACTTTGTTAAGTTTATGGTTTTCAATACAGCGGTTGCCGAGGCGATTAAAGTAGGTGCTTTTGGCGATCTTGATATTGTACATATGCACGATTGGCACTCCGCCGCGTTGCTGTTCATTAAGAAATACCATCCGAACTACCGAGATTTGAAGAAGATGCGTTATGTGTATAGCATCCATAACCTAGCAATACAAGGCATTCGTCCTTTTTATGATAATTACGCTTCCGTACATCATTGGTTCCCGGAAGTCCCGTTAGATATTGAAGCCTTACAAGACCCCCAATATCCAGATTGTATCAACCTTATGGGTGTAGGTATCCGGTTTTCGGACGCGGTACATACTGTTTCGCCCTCGTATAAAGAAGACGTTATGCTACCTAGTGCCAGACCAGAATTCGTCGGTGGTGAGAGCCTGGAGAAAAGCCTTCAAAAAGCCAACAATGAAGGTCGGTTGCACGGTATTCTCAATGCGTCGAACTATAATAATATCCGGAAGGCCGAAACAGGTCTGCTCTATCGGAATACGGTAAAAGCACTGTTTAGATGGCTACAAGATGAGTCCAAAAAATACAAAGCGGATTTTCTGGCACATACCGGTGAAAAAATTATGGAGTTCGTTACCGATCGTCCCAAGTTTATTGTTTCGAGTGTGGCCCGATTGACCGAGCAGAAATTTTATTTTATGCTGCGCTCCCCAGAATCCTTTGAAAAAATGCTGGAACGTTTGAAGAAAATCGATGGCATTTTTATGCTATTGGGTACGGGCGATCCCGATTACGAAGAGATGTTCCGAAGCTTGAGTTACAAGCACAAGAATTTTATTTTCACGAACGGACAGTCCGAAGATCTCATCGATTCCATGTACCTCGAAACGGACCTTTATTTTATGCCGAGTCTTTTCGAACCTTGCGGCATCAGTCAAATGTTGGCCATGAGAAACGGAAACCCTTGTTTGGTTCATCATACGGGCGGACTCAAAGATACCGTAGAGCATATGAAAACGGGATTCGCCTTTGACGGCGATACTTTTGAAGCCAAGCTCGCAGATATGGTGGTACGATTCGATGAGGCTTTGACTATATGGGAAAACGACAAGCCGAAATGGAAGAAAATTCAGGCCGCGGCAAAAAAAATGCGGTTTACTTGGGACAAGTCTCTTGATGAGTACTATACTAAACTATATCTAGTATAAAAGTGTTCTTAGTCATTTTTTCCTTTACAAACGGCTTGTTAAAACTAGCCCAAATGGGGAAGTCCTAATTGTTAGGACGTTTGGTTTTCCTTAAATTTACAATCATCCTAAAAATCACTACCATACATGTCAGATAAAGCTACTTTAGAATATAAGGGTAAGAAATACGAATTTCCAATTGTCGAAGGCACCGAAGATGAGTTCGCCGTCGATATCAAAAAGTTGCGTGCAGCGACCGGAGGCTTGATTACATTGGATCCCGGCTATAAGAATACGGGTTCTTGTGAAAGTGCCATTACCTTTCTTGATGGTGAAAAGGGGATTCTGAGATATCGAGGATACGCGATAGAAGAACTAGCGGAAAATGCCCATTTTTTAGAAGTTTCCTACTTGTTGATTTTTGGGGAATTGCCGAACAAACAAGAATTGGCGAAATTCCACAAAGACATTACCGACGAGTCGCATATCGACGAGGAAATGAAAAAGATTTTGGACGGTTTTCCAAAATCGGCCCATCCGATGGGCGTGCTTTCGTCATTGACCAGTGCATTGATAGCCTTCAATCCATCTACGGTCGACGTTTCTTCCGAGAAAGAAATGTATCATGCCATCGTTCGTATTTTGGCCAAGTTTCCCGTTTTGGTGGCTTGGACCTTGCGAAAGAAGAAGGGACTACCATTGGATTATGGTGATGATGATTTGGGGTATGTAGAAAATATCCACAAGATGATGTTCAAAAGGCCGAGCCAAACCTATAAAAAAAACGATGTCGTCATAGAAGCTTTACGCAAGTTGCTGATTCTTCATGCCGACCACGAGCAAAACTGCTCGACATCTACGGTACGGATTGTCGGTTCTTCGCATGCGGGTCTTTTCGCTTCCCTTTCCGCTGGGATTTCGGCACTTTGGGGACCACTGCACGGTGGTGCGAACCAAGCGGTACTCGAGATGCTTGAAGCTATCGAAAAAGATGGCGGTGATACCAAAAAATATATGGCCAAGGCAAAAGACAAAGATGATCCTTTTCGACTGATGGGCTTTGGTCACAGAGTGTATAAGAACTTTGACCCGAGAGCCAAAATCATTAAAAAAGCGGCCGATGATGTACTGGCCGATCTGGGTATCGAAGATCCTATCCTAGATATTGCCAAAGGCCTCGAAAAAGAAGCTTTGGAAGATCCCTATTTCGTGGATAGAAAACTATATCCAAACGTCGATTTCTATTCCGGAATAATTTATAGGGCACTGGGCATACCTACCGAAATGTTCACGGTAATGTTCGCTCTAGGCCGCCTACCCGGTTGGATTGCCCAATGGCGAGAGATGCGTTTGCGCGGGGAGCCGATAGGCCGACCGAGACAAATATATATCGGTGCGACGAAACGGCCCTTTGTCGAGGTTGATAAGAGGTAGTTGAAAATCGTATAAAATAGATTAAGACCTGTCCAGTATAAAATGAACAGGTCTTTTTTTTGAAATGTTACGCGCGCTAAATAGTCGCACTTTTGATTTGAAAACACTTCAATTTAAAGAAGAACTTTACCAAGTGGAGGATCAATCACCATAGTCTCGCGTTCCTGGCCCTCAGTCTTTTTTGGAATTTGGTGTTTGGAATTTTACAATTTTATCTCCCGCACCTTCCTATCTTTGCCTAAATTTTCGCTGATGCTTCGATTGAATATAAAAGACGAAATTTCCCCATTAAAGGCGGTGGTTTTGGGCACGGCCGAAAGTCCCGGTCCCGTTCCCGGCCCCCACGAAGCTTACGATCCGAAATCTTTGGAACATATTTTGGCGGGCACCTATCCCACGGAAGCTGACATGATACTTGAAATGAATGCTTTTGCACGGGTATTTGCCAAGTATGGTGTGAAGGTATATCGCCCGGAGGTTTTGGTAGACTGCAACCAGATTTTCTCCAGGGATATTGCCTTTGTAATCGGTAACAAGCTGATAAAAGCCAATATTCTACCCGAAAGGGAGAAAGAGGTCGAAGCAATTTTACACGTTTTAGACAAGATTGAAGATGAACACATTTTACAGCCCCCGGAAGAAGTACACGTTGAAGGCGGCGATGTGATGCCTTGGCAAGATTATATTTTTATGGGTACCTATACGGCAGATGACTATCCAGATTACATTACGGCACGTACCAATAAAGCGGCCGTAGCGTATATGGCGGAACAATTTCCGGATAAGACCATAAAATCTTTCGAACTCAGAAAATCGAACACAGAGGCTATAGAGAACGCCCTTCACCTCGATTGTTGTTTCCAGCCGTTGGGTATGGGAAAAGCGATACTGCACAAAAATGGATTTTTAATCGAAAAGGAATACGAATGGTTAGTAGAGTTCTTTGGAAAGGAAAATATTTTCGAGATTACCAAAGATGAAATGTACCGCATGTTCAGCAATGTTTTTTCCATTTCGCCCGAGGTAGTGGTTTCCGAACGTCATTTTACGCGTCTCAATGATTGGCTAAGAAAGCAGGGGTTTATCGTAGAGGAAATTCCCTATGCCGAGATTGCCAAGCAAGAGGGCCTTTTACGCTGTAGTACCCTGCCTTTAATTAGAGAATAAAACATGCAAAGCACCAACACCATACTAATGATACGTCCGGTCAATTTTCGGATGAACGAACAGACTGCGGTCAACAACTATTTTCAGGAGGATATCGATATAAAGAATTCTGCAATAAATACTAGGGCACAGCAAGAGTTCGATGCCTTTGTCACTGTTTTGAGGAATAGGGGAGTTCACGTTGTCGTGATAGCGGATACTAGAGACCCGGACACTCCTGATTCTATTTTCCCCAACAATTGGATTTCCTTTCACGAGGATGGAAGGGTAGGCCTCTATCCGATGTTCGCCGAAAACCGCCGCAACGAGAGACGGGAAGATATTTTGGATATTTTGGAGGAAGACGGGTTCGTTATCAAAAATATCATGGATTACACCACCGCAGAGACCGAGGGTTTTTTCTTGGAAGCAACGGGGAGCATGGCCCTAGATCGAGTCAACAAAAAAGCCTATTGCGCCCTTTCAGATAGGGCGGACGAAGAACTTTTTATCGAATTCTGCGAGGATTTTGAATATTCACCGGTAATTTTTACCGCCAACCAATCCGTTGGTGGAAAACGGATGCCTATCTATCATACAAATGTGATGATGTGCCTGGCCGATACCTTTGCGGTCATCTGTTTAGATACCATCGATGATCGAAAGGAAAGGAAGAACGTCGCCGATCATTTAAAACAAGATGGAAAGCAAATCATCGCTATAACCGAATCGCAAATGCACCATTTTGCGGGCAACATGCTGCAAGTGCTCGGCGCGGACAACGAACCGATACTGGTGATGAGTACACAAGCCTACACAAGCTTGACCCCTGAACAAGTTACAGCCATAGAAAAAAATTGTAGTATCGTGCATAGTTCGCTTGACACCATCGAGACTTGCGGTGGGGGTAGTGCCCGCTGTATGATGGCGGAGGTATTTTTACCGAAGGCGTAATCTGTCCAACAAAAAGGGTTACTTTTAGAAAAGTAATCTCTTATGCGCCTAAATGAAAGCTGAAATTCTTTTCATATCCTTTTTGTTCCTGTTAGGCGGTTTCATTTTTGGAATTGGCGAATTGGCCGATGCATCCGAATATAGACCTATTGATAATAACGGGAGCAATCAGCAAACCGCGAACGAAGCTTTTGATAAAATGATGGATGTACTGACCCATCAGCGTTGCATGAACTGCCATCCAAACGATAACATCCCTAAACAGGGCGACGATAGGCATCCCCATTATTTCGGGATGGCCAGGGGAGAAAATGACCACGGTTTTCAGGCTACGAAATGCGTTACCTGCCATCAGTCCGAAAATAATTCCTATTCCCGTGTTCCCGGCGCGCCGCATTGGGCGCTCGCCCCGGCTTCTATGGGCTGGGAAGGTTTATCGCGCACCGAAATCGTGGCGCGTATGTTAAATCCTGAAACCAATGGCGGAAAGAATCATCAAGAATTGGTAAAGCATATGACCGAAGATGAATTGGTTTTATGGGCGTGGAATCCAGGTGTGGACGCTAACGGAAAGCAGCGGGAAGTTCCACCGGTATCCGAAGAAGAATTTAAAACGGCGGTCGAGGAATGGTTTGCCAGTGGTGCCATGGTACCGTCCAAATAAAAAGGTTGTACCACAAATGTTATGGAAAACTAGCAATGAATTAGATTGACCAAAGATTTTTAGACATAGGCCGTAAGATCAGGTACAACTTCATTATACGAAACAATTTGAAACATACTATAAAATTAAATAGTTGCAAAATTAAGTCCTAAGTCATGTGTCCTTTGTCTTATGTCAGGTTTAAGGATTATCAATTCCAGCCACAGAAATAATGGTAGAACCATAAAAAAATAATCTCTGATGATATCATTACATGTGAATGAAACGCTCCACACCATCGACATTTCTGATGAAAACACCCCATTACTTTGGGTCATCAGGGATATTCTCGGTTTAAAGGGCACAAAATTCGGCTGTGGCAAAGCGGCCTGTGGTGCCTGCACCCTTCACGTTGACGGCGAAGCGGTACGCTCATGTTCGTACGCGGTAAAATTTGCCGACGGTAAAAAAATCACGACCATCGAAGGTCTGGGCGACGAAGAAAACCCGCATCCGGTGCAGCAGGCGTGGATCGAAGAGGTGGTGCCGCAATGTGGCTATTGCCAACCTGGTTTTATGATGGCTACGGCCGCCTTATTGGAAAAAGTACCGAATCCTACGGATGACGACATCGATAAAAACATCATCAATGTTTGTCGTTGCGCCACCTATTACCGAATGCGAAAGGCCATTCATCGGGCCGCTGAATTGAAGGGTGCCGTGCCAATGCCGGAAGCCCAAAATATATAGACCGTGGGCAAAGACGTAAAAAAGACAAAGAAAGTATCTCGACGTAAGTTTTTGGTCCGTGGCGGATTGGGCAGTGTTGGCGTTTTGGCATTAGGAACCTACCTATTTCGAAATCCGCTGCGACGGGTCGCGGCCGATGCCATCAACACCGCGGATGCACCATTTCTGGGAAATACCGATTCTCCTATGGTTTGGTTTGAGATAACGAAAGACAATACCGTGGTTCTCCACAGTCCCAAAGTGGAAATGGGTCAGGGTACCTTTACCGGCCTGGCACAAATGGCGGCCGACGAGCTTGAGGTTTCCATGGCACAAATGCAAGTGTTGCATGCCGATACGGCATCTGGCAATATCGACGGTTTCGCTACGGGGGGCAGTACTTCCATTTCGTCACTTTGGATGCCGCTGCGTGAACTTGCGGCTACCATGCGGGAAATGATTAAAGCGGAAGCTGCCAAAAAGTTGAACATAGAGCAGACTGAACTTTCCGTTACCGATGGCGTTATTAAAGGAGGAAATAAAACCATGACATATGCCGAGGCCGTTGCCGAAGTTGAAAATTGGGAAGTACCGGACACCCCCGAATTAAAGCCGGTGTCCGAATATAAATTTGTAGGTAAACCGATAGCGCGTGTCGATTTAAAGGACAAGGTGTTTGGGATCCCAATTTTTGGAATGGATGCTACCCTGCCCGATATGTTATACGGTGCCGTTGTTCGTCCGTCGCTGATCGGGGCAAAATATATGGGGTCAAATACTGCAAAAGCCGAAAAAATGCCCGGGGTTGTCAAAATTTTGAAGGAAAAGGATTTTGTCGGCGTTGTAGCCAATTCCTATATCGAAGCGCAAAATGCCAAGGAAGCCATAGAAACGGAATGGGAAACCGATAGAAATTGGAATACGGCTGATATTAAAGCCATGGTCGAGGTCGGTAAGGGAAAAGCATTCGTCATTCAAAAGGAAGGCGATGCGGACAAGATTTTAGAAAATGCCACGGACAGTATAGTTTCCGAATATTGGAGTCCCATCGGTGCCCATGCCCAATTGGAACCTAACGGTGCCCTAGCGTACGTTGAAAATGAAAAAGCGACCGTGATAATTTCTACACAAGTCGTGGGCATCACCCGCGATGAAATCGCGAAGCGTTTAGATTTGGACAAGGATAAGGTCAATATCGTACCCACCTTTTTAGGCGGAGGGTTCGGCCGACGTTTGCATACGCCAAACGGCATGCAGGCCGCATTGCTATCAAAGGCCGTCGGTAAACCTGTGAAGTGCTTCTTTACAAGAAAGGAAGAGTTCCAGAACGATACGTTTCGACCGCCCACAAACCACTTGATGAAGGCAAAATTAACAGACGAAGGTCTGATCGAGGCTATCGAGCACAATGTATCGAGCGGCGATGTAGCTTTCGGTTCGCCTATCTTGCCAAGTATTGCCGAATCTGTGTTAGGTGCTGATATGGGTGCATGGCGCGGGGGCATGATTCAATACGGGGCAATACCGAACTATCGGGCAGTCTCGTGGCGGGTAAAACTTCCTTTCGCCACGAGTTGGTGGCGTAGTCTAGGGTTACTGGCCAACACTTTCGCGATTGAAAGTTTTATGGACGAGCTGGCAGTAAAAGCCGATAAAAATCCCGCTGAATTCCGCCTGGTCCATATTCAAAACGATGAGCGAGGCAAGCGTTTGAAATCGGTCATCGCAGCCGTTGTAGAAAAAGCGGGATACACAGATGAGGTTGTTGATGGTAGAGGTATGGGCCTTGCAGTGTCTACGGATACCAATACACCCTGTGCACAAGTGGTCGAAGTTTCGATTGAAGAGGGAGAGATAAAAGTGCATAAGGTAACTTGTGCCATGGATCCAGGGTCTGGTCGTCAATCCGGATCAGGTACGGGCACAATGTGAGGGAGCCATTATCATGGGCATAAGTGCCACGCTGTATGAAAAAATGGAAGTAATTGATGGTGCCTTGACGCCCACGATATACGGTCCCTACCAAATGGCACTGATGAAACATGCCCCTAAAGTAATCGATGTGGTGCTGTTGCAAGGGGCCGACGTTCCGGGTGCTGTCGGTGAACCACCGCTGGGGCCCATTGGCGCGGCTATTGCAAATGCTATATTTCGATTGACCGGAAAACGCCTCAGGGAAATGCCGTTGCAGTTGGGATGACTCGTGGGATAGGAATGTTTTGAACTATATTATGAATTGAAAAAGCGCACTTTCCGAAATTCCTTCACTTATCTTTAAAATGTAAAGTGTAACCTAAACAACTTAATTATGTTTAAATGGATGATTATATTCATTATTATAGCTATTATTGCCGGAGTTTTTGGTTTTGGAGGAATCTCTGAAGCTGCGGCCGGTATTGCGAAAATAATATTCTTTATTTTTATAGTTCTCGCAATAATTTCTTTTTTACTGTTCAAAAAGATTTTTTAAACGTCCATCCGCTCTTTCTACCGATTGATGTGCATTGCCCATGGACCTATGTTGTTTTTTGAACGGTAATATACCGCATAGGACAATTTTCGAGAAGATCCGTCCGTTCCACAGATACTTTTTAGAT
The DNA here is from genome assembly GCA_963832345.1 of uncultured Flavobacteriaceae bacterium. GTDB lineage: Bacteria > Bacteroidota > Bacteroidia > Flavobacteriales > Flavobacteriaceae > Pricia. The sequence continues at coordinate 350,688 of CAWHTW010000003.1, forward strand.
ATGTTATTTTTTATTCCCAATCCTCTCCCTTAAGAATATTCCGGTCATTGCAATGCTAAAAAAAGCGAAAGGCAACGAGGTGATAATCAATAATTTCTGTACCGCGGTCAACACATCAATATCCGGTTGCGCATTTCCCAGAAGGATGAGCGCCATGGTTGCCAAAAGGATAAAAACCGACCAAATTAGGCGATGCTTTTTACTGGGTTCTTTCTTGCCCTTATCCGTAAACATACTCAGAACGAAAACGGCGGAGTCTAAAGAGGTAACCAAAAATCCGATCAACAAAAATATAGTGATTATGTTTAATAAGGTAGCCATTGGGTAGTGGCTAAAAAAAACGAACAGCGATGAGAAAACGTCTCCAAACTCATCGTTGTACGCACCGAAAGAGTCGATCAATTGAAAAGCCGAAGTGCCGAATACGGAGAACCAAAAAAACGTGCCCAGCGATGGTAATATCAAAACGCCCAACAATAGCTGTCGTAAGGTCCTTCCCTTTGATATCCTCGCGATAAAGATTCCGGTAAACGGTGCCCATGCCAACCAAAAGGCCCAGTAATAGAAGGTCCAATCGGTAAGAAATTCCATTCCGGGATTGTAGATGCCATAGGCAAGGCTCATGGGAATAAAATCAATTAGGTAGTTGGATGTTGCTATTCCGAAGGCCTTGAGTATGGCCACCATATCACTGGTCAAAAATATAAAGAGCAGCAGGACGAAGGTGACCAGAATATTGACTTTGGATATGATTTTTATGCCCTTGTCGACCCCTTGCCAAGCGGAATAGAAAGCGATTGCCGAAATTAAGACGGCTAGTGACAAGGTAGTCGCCATACCGAAACCGCCTTCTAAAACGTGGTTCAGACCGCCGTTAATCTGAGTCACGCCAAGCCCCAGTGCGGCTATCAGTCCGAATACTGTTGTAATGATGGTTGTGATATCGATACCTTTTCTGGCCATTTCGTTCGAGATAGTATCTTCAACGGTAGCACTGATTCGTACCTTTTTTTTCCGAACAAAAAGGGCGTAGCCCATGACCATCGCAAAAAGTCCATAGAACGCCCATGCGGTAAATCCCCATTGATAAAAGGTGAATTCCAACGACAAAATTTCAGGTTCGAGACTAGAAACGTAAGGTGGATTCTGCTGCATAAAGACAGGTTCCTGAACGGCGCGCAGTAAGATGCCCGCTCCCATTCCGGCACTGTAGAGCATTGCCGTCCAAGCCCAAAGCGAATGTTCGGGTTTTTCGTCTTTCTCCCCAAGTTTGAGTTTTCCCAAGGGTGAAAATGCCACCCCGAAAAGTAGAAGCACACAGCCAAGACCTAAATAGAGATAAAAGTATCCGAAGTAATTACGTACCCATATGGAGGCATTTTCAATGGCGTTGTAACTGGCTTCGGTCGCAAAGAATACGATAGCCGAACAAATGAAGATTATCCCTATCGAGATAACGAGAAGCGGATTTTTAAGTGTTGGTTGCGTGTCGATAGTGTAAAAACTTTAGTTAAATAGAGGATACGTAAGATTCAAGGTTCAAGCACTTCTTCGCCACTGTTCAAGATTTAAGGTACGAAAAGTTGAAGAGCACGGAGCGTCCAGCTCTTTTCACCCCTTCGCAATGCCCCGAATCATCCCCCCGAAAATAAAATAGTGAAAGGGTAAAATGCTGTACCAGTACAAGCGCCCTTTTAATCCCTTTGGGCGAAATGTGGCCGTTTGATGCAAAACATTGTTTTCGTCGATTTTGAACTCCAACCAAGCTTCGCCGGGTAATTTCATTTCGGCAAAAAGCAACAAGCGTTTTGCCTTTTTGTCCGCCAATAGCACCCTCCAGAAATCAAGGGCATCGCCGGCAAAGATTCTGTCAGGGTGCGTACGCCCGCGTCGCAGGCCGACACCACCGGATAGTTTATCCATGAAGCCTCGTAATTTCCAAAGCCAATCGCCGTAGTACCAGCCAGTGGTTCCGCCGATTTTCCATATATTTTTCAGTACTTGTTTAGGGTCGTCAATCTGCATTTTTTTTACATCCTTCAACACCCCGAACTTGGGTACCTGAATATATTTTTCCAAATCCTTTTTGAAGCGGCCACTGATCATGCTGTCCTTCCAGCTGCTCACCACCAAATTCTGTTCTATTTTTTTAAAGGCCATGTCGATAGCTTCCCGATAGGTGTGTGGTTTGATGTCTAAGATGTCCTGTAACCGGGTATCCCTGGCGACTACTTCCACTTTCATACTGTCCACCAGGTTCAAGGCCAGTTTGTAAGAAGTCGAAGTCACAAAATATAGCCAGTAGCTCGAAAGTTTTGGCGTCATGACTGGTACCGTAAGTATCCAGTTCTTAAAATCGCGTTGTTCGGCATACTGATGTAGCATTTCTTTGTAGGTGAGTACGTCGGGCCCGGCAATATCGAAAGCATCGTCGTAGGTTTCTTCATGTCCGAGAACTCCAGTGAGAAATCTCATGATATCGCGAATCGCAATCGGTTGCGTTTTGGTAAGTACCCATTTTGGGGTAATCATGAGGGGCAATTTTTCGCAGAGATCCCGAATAATCTCGAACGATGAACTTCCCGAGCCAACGATGATTCCGGCGCGTAATACGGTGAGATGAAACGGACCTTCGGATAGTATTTTCTCAACATTTTTTCTTGACCAGAGGTGTTTTGAAAGATTATCATCGTTCACGATACCACTCAAGTAGATCACCTGTTCGACCTGGGTGTCTTTCAGGTACAGATTGAAGTTTTCCGCCGTTTTGGATTCCATCTCCACAAAGGCCGCTGTGGACGAACTCATGGAATGGATTAAAAAATATGCGGCATCGATATCCTTGGGTACTTTTCCTTCGACCACCCCATCCAGAAAATCGATTTCCACCACCTCGATCTGCGAACGCATTTCTTCATCAATCGCAAACCGTTCTTTATCGCGTACCGTGCAGACGACCTTATGGCCCATATCTACCAATTGGGGCAACAAGCGAAGACCTATATAACCATTGGCACCTGTGAGGAGTATTTTCATCTATCGGGACTTCTACTGTTTATAAAGTATTAGATATAATTGGCTAGACCTCTGCGCTTCTATCGCCTAGAACCAACCTTTTTTTAGTCTAGGGCTGTGTTGAGCCCGTTTTAGCCGGCCCAAGCCTTGTTCTTTTTTCACCAGTCTTGCGTTAAAAAATGATTCGGTAGCTACGGCTATGCAATAATTTTTTGCCTTAACGTAGCAAAAAATAACGGCGGCTTAACCCACGTGATACGCTTACCAGAGCACTAGCATCTTGGTGCTATTCTCTTGAATTGTATATCAGAGATCTTCGACGGACGTTGGCGCATTATCCGCCTTATAATCCAACAACTTTCTGAAAAACTTCTGCACGGCCTTTGTATCCGCTTGCACTTTTATAAAATAGTGATCTCGGTAGATGGAGTATATCGCCAAATCACCTTTGTAAACGGTAAGTTTATAAAAGGGTATGACCAAGGCAAAGGTTTCCAATAGTGACCGAAACCTGACGATTATACCTTTCGGACGGATTTCAATATTACATTGGTCACGATTATTGTCCAAGATGAGCAGGTTTCTGATTTCGATACTGGTCTCTGTCATGAACAATCGGGGAGACCCGATGCCGCCCATGGCCCAACGTTCTTTTAAAGTAAAGGGTTTGCCGACTTCGGCGTCGACCTTTCGGGTAATTTCCTTGTTGTTGTAGGATACGTTTACGAGCATTTGCAATTTTTTTATAAAGTTAACCAAAACAGGGCTGATTGCGTAAGGTCTTGGTCTATAAAACCTTAAAAATGATTAGTTTTGCAGCCCTCTCAGCGGATATTTAGTTAAAAGGTTAACCTCCTATTGCGAACGATGAATTTACAGACGATACTTACCATAAAAGTGAAGGAAGCCATTTTAAAACAATTTACAATGGAACTGCCAACGGTCGAATTCCAACCGACCCGGAAGGATTTCGAGGGAGATATCACGGTGATGGTTTTTCCGATGCTTCGTCATATCAAAGGCAATCCGGTAAAGATCGGTGAAAGCATCGGGGCATTTCTTGTGCAGGAAGTGGACGCTGTTTCAGGATTCAACGTCATCCAAGGATTTTTGAACTTGGTAATTAGTGATGCCTATTATCTCAATTTTTTCGATGGGATAAAAAACGATTCGAACTATGGGTTCGCAATAGAAGTGAAGAAGGATGCCGTAATGGTAGAGTATTCTTCACCTAACACTAACAAGCCATTACATTTAGGCCATATTCGGAATAATCTCTTAGGATATTCCGTTGCCGAAATTTTGAAGGCCTCCGGAAAAAAGGTGTACAAATCGCAGATCATTAACGACCGGGGCATCCATATTTGTAAGAGTATGTTGGCTTGGCAGCGTTTTGGACATGGCGAAACGCCCGAAAGCACCGGTTTGAAGGGCGATAAATTGGTAGGAAACTATTATGTGGCCTTCGATAAAGCGTATAAAAAACAAGTAGCCCAAAAGGTCAAAGGAGGCATCGACCCTAAAGTGGCCGAAAAGGAAGCTCCCATCTTACTGGAAGCCCAAGAAATGCTGCAAAAATGGGAGGCTGGAGATAAGGAGACCATCGCACTCTGGAAAACCATGAACGGCTGGGTGTACGAGGGTTTTGAGGAGACCTATAAAAATCTAGGTGTTGATTTTGATATGCTCTATTACGAAAGTGACACCTATTTATTAGGTAAGGATGTAGTGGAAGAGGGCCTACAAAAGGATGTCTTTTATCGGAAGGACGACCGTAGCGTTTGGATCGACCTCACCGATGATGGCCTTGATGAAAAAATTGTTCTGCGTTCCGACGGCACGGCCGTGTACATGACGCAGGATATCGGCACCGCCATCCAACGTATCAAAGACCGCCCCGATGTGGGGGGTATGGTCTATACCGTCGGCAATGAACAGGACTACCATTTCAAAGTGCTCTTTCTCATCCTTAAAAAACTGGGTTATGAATGGGCCGATAGTCTATTTCATTTGAGCTACGGTATGGTCGACCTGCCCAGTGGAACAATGAAAAGTAGGGAAGGCACGGTGGTCGATGCCGATGATTTGATGGACGACATGACCCAGACCGCCGCCGAGATTTCCGAGGAACTGGGTAAATTGGAAGGCTATTCTAAAACGGAAAAGCAAGACCTTTATAAGATGATCGGCTTGGGTGCCCTAAAATACTACATCCTCAAAGTAGACCCTAAAAAGCGCATCCTCTTCAACCCCGAAGAGTCGGTAGACTTTCAAGGGAATACCGGACCGTTCATTCAATATACGTATGCGCGAATTCAGTCCATTCTCAGAAAAGCTGAAGAATTGGAATCGGTAGGTTTTGAAAACCTCCCGGATAAAACCGCGGACCTCCACCCCAAAGAAAAAGAACTCATCAAGCAACTGCAGGGATACCCCGAAATTATTCAACTGGCCGCGGAAAATTTGAGCCCAGCTTTAATCGCCAACTACACCTATGACCTTGTTAAGGAATTCAATTCCTTTTATCAACAAGTATCCATTTTGGGGGAGGAAGACGGGCAGAAGAAGTCGCTACGCGTAGCGCTGTCCAGAAAAGTGGGTCAAGTAATTAAATCGGCTTTCGGACTATTAGGTATTGAGGTCCCCGATCGGATGTAATTTTTACCCAGCGAACCAATAGATACTGCGGACCCTTACACTTCAAACAATTCCCAAAACCGAAGATAGCGCTGTGGCCAGCCCCAAAAAGCTGAGAAATCCGCAAATATCGGTTACCGTGGTAAGAATTATCGATGACGACGTGGCAGGATCTTGCCCTATCGCTTTCAGCGCAATAGGGATGATTGCACCCGCAAAACCGGCAATAAGCATAGATAATACCATCGATATTCCTATGACAATAGCAATACCTGAGGAAGAGGACCAAAAGTAGACTATGATGCCGGTCGTCAATGCGACGGCAATCCCGTTTATAAGACCCACCATAAGTTCTTTTCTGGCTACCCGGAACCATTGTGAAATCCTAATTTCCTTCAATGCCAGACCCCTAATGGTCACGGCCAACGCCTGTGATCCCGTATTGCCCGATTGTCCGGCCACCACGGGAAGAAAAATGGCAAGGATAGTAATTTGGGCAATGGTCTCCTCGAAAAATCCAACAACCATCGATGCCAGAAAGGCCGTAGCAAGGTTCACCTGCAGCCAAGGCAACCTTTTGCGCACCGCAAAGGATATCTTTGACAAGGCGTGTTCTTCCCGGCCAGCACCGAACATGGCCTGGAGATTTTCCGATATTTCCTGTTTGGAGGCGGACATCAGGGCATCGTTTCGTATTACTCCAAGAAGATTGTTATTAATATCAGTTACTGGTATCTGTAAAAGTTCACCCGTTTCTATCGCTATTAGTACCTCTTCCCGAGTAGACATGGCGTTAATCGAAGGTGCTATTTCCATTATGTCATCAAGTAGCTTGTCGGGTTGGGATATAGCGATATGCTGAACCGGAATTTTACCTAATAACGTCCCTTCGGCATCTACTACATAAACAACCACAATATTACGGTTGCCTATTCTACGCAATCTATTGAGAACATCATCGACCGAATTATCAGAATGGAAGGTGACCAGTGAAGTTTCCATCAGATAGCCTGCAGTATCCTCCTTATAACTCATAAAATCTTGGATTTCCCTAGAAACTATGTCAGGTAAGAGCGAGAGCTTATCGATCACCGTTCTGCTGTCGTGACGGGAGAGCAAACGAGCAGTAGCATGAGTGTTGTTCTTCGTGAAAAATGCAACGAACATGTCATCTTCCATACCAATGATACACTCACTTATAGTTTCGGAATTTAATAGGAAGAAAATGCTTTTGGCCCGCTCCGGTGGCATAGCGGACAAATACTTCAGAATCGTTTTGGGCGGCATTGCATCTAGGGTATGCGCTGCGTCCTTAGGAAATTTATAAAAATATTCGTCCCGTAATATACTTTCTATTATTTTGACCTCTGAACCCATGTTATTATTCTTTACCTGTGCTTTGTAATAAACCTGTTAGACCAATTCTATAAAGCTCCCCGAGAGCACTGGCGCTTTCGTTTATAGCATCATTTGCCCGATTTTTTGCTTTACCGGAAATCGCCATTACCGACCTGTAGGATATCGCCCCTATAAACTTATCGCTCCTGTCTACAATGGGTATATGTCGGTATTGCAACCAAGCCTCATCCTCTATGACACTACTAATGAGTTGGTCGGCCGAAAATTTCGGACATGTCGTCACCATAATATCTTCAATAGTGTCGCTTTTATTGGACATCAATAGCTGCACCGTTTCTACCAGACCTTGGAAGATACCATCTAAATCGACTACATACAATTCAGAAACTACGGCCGTTCGGTTCCGTTTAAAGATATCCGCGGCTTCGTTTACCGTCATTTCTTTAAGGACAGTCATCGCAGGTTCGGCCAAAGGGCCGACAGTGTCCGGCTTATATTCCAGTTCACGCCTAATCATTGTCGCGGTATGGGGCGCTATTGTTTTCAGCAAATCATTTTGTAATGGGCCGTTGATGGTTTTAAGAATAGCGGCCATTACGGAAGGCTTTCCTTTTTCCAAGTATTCGGCTCTTTGCTTCATGGGCAACAGTACGAAACACTTCGAGGCACTTTCGGGATTCATAAGTGATAGTATATCTAAACCTTTTTGAAAGGGCAGTTCCAGTAAAAACTCTCCCACTTCAGTAGGTCCCAATACTTCCAAGGCTTTTGCAGTGGCGAAAGGATGTCTCGTTATAAAATCGTTTAGAATAATTTGGTTCGGATCCATGCCCCTTTAGTCTGTTTTAATTAAATATGATTTAGTCTCGTTAAACTTCTTTGCCGGAATATTGACCTGTCCCTTCTCATTTTCCAGAACTACTGAATTGGGAGTAATGCTAATAATTCGACCGCTAACCTTCCCGATCTGTATCAGGTCACCTTCAGTGTACATCTTGCGCACATAAAAGGAAGCCAGTATATTACTGATCGATGTTCTCGCGCCTAGTCCGAAGGAGAGTGCGGCCCCAAAAAGCAAAGACGCCAAGATAATAACGATAATATCCTTTAATATCGATATTTCAATGCCTATCTGATCAAGGGCGATAAGAACGGCAAGGGCTATGAAAAGAAACCGGACTACCTTTATCAAGGTCTGGCTATACTGAAATCCGGTACGCTTTCCGAAGGATACCAAAAGATCGGAGACCAAATTCCCGAGCATTATCGAGGCGAAAATAATCAAGATGGCCGCAAGTATATTTGGAACGTGCTGCATTATTACTTGAAACCATCCCGTAATGATGCTCAAACCGAGGTAATCGGTTATCAGGAGCATAGTAGAAAATAGTATCAACCAAAAAAAGGCTATACCTAAAAAGGAACCGGCCTGTTTAAAATTTAAACTCCCGGCTCTGTTACCCGCCAGCCTACTTATATAGTTGAACAGTACGAAAACCAAACGCTTGGTCAACCACGCTATGCCATAACCTATAATCAGCACAGCTAGGGATATGAGAATATCAGGTAAAAGCTCTGTTAATTGGCCTCCAAGGCGCTGTACTATTTCTTCAATATCGTTCATCGTACTATTTTAAGTATTCTATTATAGGGCACTCTTAACATCATTACGAATTTTTATACGTTTCTTGATGGTTTAGCGGATACATTCTTTTCGGAAAGGATAATTGCACCATTAGCAACAATGACTTCGAGTATGACGAAGAACGGGCGGATTTCAAGTCCCTTTCAAGAGAAATAATAGTGCTAAGAAGTACCATTTCGTGAATGGTGAAATTCTCTTTTTGACCTTGTTGTAGAATGTTGAAAGGAAGGCCCCAAGTTTTGCGATCAGATATGCTTTGTTGAATATACTGATATCGAAATGGTTATCAATATTTTCGAGTGAATTTTGGGAACCATATGCGATTTCGGACATTTTAGTATATTTTTTTCAAAAAAAATAAGACTAATATACTAAATGAATAGGATTTTTGATTGAATCATGATTGAAATAGTCGTCGTTTATTCAAACTTTTCTTTATCCGATGGAATCAAATGGAATAGAAGTAGGTTATTAAAAACTAAATAGTTGATGGGCGCATGTTTTAGTACTTGACGATCATTTTAACCTATCCGTAAGGAAAATTTTTTGCGTCAACTCTTCTTCTTTTATGTCGTATCCAAATAGTCGGTTTAGAGTCTCCCCGTCACGTTTATCTACGTAGAGGGTGATTTTGGTCTTGATTTTGCCCTGTCTTTTTTCTTTGACTATTTTCCCATCATGATTGTCTATGTTCAGGTTTTCACAATATAGGTTATCGCCGTTTTCTTCAATATCGTCAATGAATCCGGAGTAGAACGCACCATAATCGAAATATTAGGTATCCCTATTATTTGTAATTCCCCAAGAAATCCGTCGATGTATTCCAGATAGCACCTTTTAAAATCCATAGGCAGGCTCAAGGTGACTTTTCAAAATCCAATAGTTGAGGTAGAATCGAAATTCAAGCTGGAGGGAAGGTGGGAATTTTTTCCAACAAAATCGATGTTGGCACTTTCCCGTACAGTTATATGTGGGTAACCGATACCCAATGTAGTGCATGGATATGTTGCTTCGTTATTCGGTAGGCGGCCGTTCAGGAGTATTTTGAGTCCCTCGACTTTCAATTCCGGGGCAGACCATCTCCGTAATAGATGCCATCAGCTATCTCAGAATTACCTTTGCGCTTTTGCAGGTCTATCAAATAGGTCTCCCCGCAATCGAGGCCCTTTCCAACTACGGTCGCGTCGAATCGAAAATCTTGGCCATCTATATCATCGTCCTTTTCGCAACTGAAATGGATTAAAATTAACGCTAACACCAAATGTAGTAACACCCTTTTCATCCCTGCGATAGAAGTTTTGTTTTTCATAAGATGCACTTGCATCCTAAACGTTGCGTAAAAAAAATTCATATCCTATTTATACAAAGATTTAATTTCTACTTCGCGTCGCAATTTTTAGTCCGTTCATGTAAACCTTTTTAAACTTTCATTGAAAAGATTGTTTTTTCGAGTTCGTAAGCGCTTTACAAAGGTTGTATTCGGTCAGTGGCATCGCAAATATTACTTCATTCGATGCTTCCCAAGGAAAGAATCGCGTCGTAAATTCTAGCCTTTTTTGTGTAATTAGTTCTCGAAACTCCAAATTTATAATCCTTTGACTCGGTCAAAGGCCGGTTCTTTCGGTAAAGTGTTTTTGAGGGGAAATCCGTTTATCGGTACTTTTTTACCATTTGCCCGAGTCTGTCCCGATTACCGAAAATCAAGTGTTTTTCAGCGATTTACGACCCCGTTCAAGACGAGCTGCCGCGTTATAATTATATAAAAACCAAGTCATGAAAACTATCGCAACTTTAATCTTTGTTCTTTTTATAGGATTTACCTCACAAGCCCAGACGGCGGATGAAACAGCAAAGATAGATGCAGTGGAAATGACTGCGACTTTTGAAAGTTCTTTCGAAGAAGTTTCTTTGGAATCTACAATTGATTTAGCTCGTTTATACAAGCGGATCGACACTAGGGTCAAAAAGGCACTTTCTTTTTCTACAAAGGCCAACCGCGCCAAAACCGCTTAAGGTAATCATTAAAATAAAAAAGATTTCGTAATTAGTGAAAGGCCTTTGCTAAACAATAACAATTACATGGCACTTAAAAAAATAAACAGATTATATATTCAGCTACCCACTTATGGAAATATCCGGTCGTAGACAACAACCGAAGACCAAATCCAGACAGCTACCACTTATCGTTCCATTAAATGTGGGATCGATTCTAGTTTTATAATTTGTGGACAGAAACCATATTATTCCGCTTGCCAGAATTAAAGTCCATTCTACAAAATTTGGCGTTCTTATCAAAAAAGGACCAAACGTCAAGGAGTGCAAATAGGCAAACCATAATCAAAACCGTAGATGATACCACCGGACCGTGGATGTCAGAATCGTTCACTGCCAAAAAAGTTAGAAGCAATAGCAACCAGTATTACACTGATTCTAGTGAAGAACAGTAATTTCTAGAGTATAGCGTATCCCCATGATATAGGAAGTTAAATTTTCAAAACAACTGACGGCCCCTTAGAACCATATCAAACCTGAAAAGAGGTCCATCCGCTCGATATTTTAAAATGCCACCCGAAAACTAACATTGGGGGTAAGCCCCAATGAAACATTCTCAATCTTTTCGATTTCGTTTTGGTCATTAAACCGATAGTAAGCGTTTAAAATGTTGTTGCGATCCGTAAAGTTGAGCACAGACACCCCTGTCGTGGCTTTCACGGCCGACCCGATATTGAAGTTATAGATAAAGGAAGCATCCGCACGCAGGTATTCCGGCAAACGATCGGCGTTCGGCGACCCATAGTTTATCCGAGCGGGGAAAAATGATGTGTCGATCGGGTCATCAGCCTGCGGTTCGGTAATCGGTTTTCCGGTATGGTAATTTAGGCCTATACTAAACTTAAGTTTATCCAAGGTATACGTGCCCGCTAATGTACCCGTGTGGCGAATATCGAGGTTGTTTGGGAATTCAGGCGGCAAGATATCAGGAAAATAGTAGGTGTTGACGTTGTAACCATAGCTGGCCCAGATACTGTAGGCATCGGTTTTTTTATTGATAAGGAATTCGATGCCCTTTACATCGTAGTTTCCGATTTCGCCGTTGAACTGGTTTTGGTTCTGAAATCCTTGCGTCGTGGTACTGATGCCATCGACCTCCTTATAAAAACCTTCTAGACCGATATACAGATTTTGGTGATCGTAATTAAGGCCAACCGCTACCTGTTTGCTTTTGGTGATGGGTAGCTCATTCCCATCGGAAACGATCCAACGTCGTTTTTCGATACCCAAAAAATTCTGCTCAAGGTCGATAATCTGGTTGGTTCCCTGACTTTTAAATTCCCCCAGAATTTGAAATTTAACCTCCCGTGTAATTGCATAGTTCAGGCTTAGGCGTGGCTCGATAACAAACTCTTTAAACGAATCGGGATTCTCGAAATGGTTCAACCGTATGCCCGCCATTGCGAACAGTTTTTGATCGGTCGATCGATAGGTGATTTCCGAGAACAGGGCCTGGCTGCGCAGAATGTCACGTACGTCGCTTTGAAACGGGGGTTGGGTCACGTCTGTAGTGTTGGCTATTGCGGTTTCTGTATATTGGTATCCGTTGCCCCAGAAGAAATATTGGTTCAATCGATAATTGGTGTTCAGTTTGAGCGCCGTCTCTTCAACTTGGTTATTTTGGAATAGGGTCTGTTTCGCATTGGAGGATGTATTTCGGGCATCGAGATTATAGCGCGTGTGGTAAACGTTTAAATTAGACGAGAACTTTTTGTTCCACTTGCTGTTTAGGCTCCCACCGAAGGACAGATTGGTCTGGTCAAGGTCGCTTCGGGTGCGCAGCCCGGAATTCATTTCCGCTTCGGAATAATCCAAAAGGTTGTTGACGCTTATAAAATTTAGGCGTATTTTCTGATTTGTATTGACGTTGTACAATAGCTTTCCCGTAAAATCGTAGAAATAGAAATTACCGTGGCGGTTCACTTGACTATCCTCAAAAACCCGGGTAAAGAACTTTTGATAGGTAGGGGTATTCAAAATATCGGTAAGCGAACGCCGAGCGGAAAACTGAACGGCCAATTTTTCGGAAATAGGCAGATGGCCGTATACATCCCCTCCAATGAGGTTGACGCCCGCACCGCCGTAAAACTGCTCCGCTATACTGTCCTTTGTACGAATGTCGATGATACCACTAACACCCTCTCCGTATTGGGCACTTGCACCATTCTTTGTCAAGATGACCTTGTCGGTCAGAAAGGGGTTGAAAGCGGATATCAAGCCGAAAAAGTGTCCGGATTGGTACATTTTTATACCATTCCAAAGCACGAGGTTCTGATCGTTGGTGCCGCCACGAATATTGATGTTGGATACCGTTTCGTCGATACTTTCTATGCCCGGTAGGGCCTGAACGGTCTGCAGTATATCGGGCTCGATCAATCCAGGAAGAATACCGAATTGCTCGCTGTTCATCTCGATACGACCGTCTACTTGTTTTACCAGACCTTTAGTGAGGAATTCATAGACGACGACTTCTTCCAATTGTTGGTAGAATTTTGCCAATAGCAAGGTCGTACACGGTGCTTGTTTCACCAAATCCTGTGCGTCGACAAAAAGGGTTTTATACCCGATATGCTTAATTTGAATTTTAGTGTTCCGGGGCACGTTTCCAATCGAAAAACGGCCAGTGGAATCTGTAATTACGGCCATTTTTGTTCCTAAAACCTCTACAGTTGCCCCGGTAACGGTGTTTCTCTCAAAATTATCTAGAACTATACCACAAATAGCGATGGAAGAAAGCTTGGTTATGGTATAATACCGCTCGTTAAGTTTTTGGATCTGTAGTTGGGTCTGCTTTTGGACATCTTCTAAAATATCCTCTAAAATTTCAGTTTGTGGAGCTACAACGCTGAGCATACGGATATCGTCGTCCGCATAGGAGAACTTTATATCAAAGTCGCGTTCTAAATCTTGGAGAAAGGAAATAAGCGAAACCTTGGCCGCATCTTCTTGGGCTTCAGTACTTTTTGGGAATGAGAAAAGAATAAGACAAAGTAGGGGAAGGGTACATTTACGGAGTGTTTTCGCCATAGAAGAGCACTTTGTCGCCCTCAAATTTAAACTTTATTTGCGAAGGGACACTAATACTTTTCAAGGCAACATCCGGATCGGTATTGCTGAAGGTACCGGTAAATAATTGTTGAAGGTCGATATTTTGGGTCTCGACGGCGATATCATGCTGGCGTTCAAATTCATCGAGCACGTATTTCAAGGGAACGCTTTTAAACGAACTCTCGTCGTTCATCCAAGAAGGTACAGAAGTATGGGGTACACTTGTCTTTACAATTTCGTCATTGATCGCTATAAATGAACTGCCCGGAGACAGTTGGGTTTCCTCATTATTGAAGGAAACACTGACCAGCCCTTCAAAACAGGTGACTTCAAAAAAGCCCTCTCTGTTTTCAACGTTAAATTGGGTGCCCAAAACCGCAATCTGTCCGGCATCGGTTTCGACGGTAAAGCGTTTGCCCTTGGCTACCTTGAAAAAAGCTTCGCCTTTAAGATCTACCTTTCGATAGTTGTTCCATTTTCGTTCACTGTAAGATATTTCAGAGTCGGCGTTCAAAACGACCTCGGATAGGTCGGGCAAGGTTAGTTCCTTGCTTTCGGCATATGATGTGGAGATAGTTTCGTCCGATAAATTCAGATATAGGTAAGATCCCACTATAAGCACAGCCGCAGCCGCTGCAACCCGAAAAAATTTCCGGAAAGGATGCAAGGTAACAACTTTGCGGTCTTGGAGTTCACGTCTGTTTTTCAACGCCTGATAAGCCCTGTTATCATCGAACTCCGGTGCCTTCAGGCCATCGGTTGCCTCCACGATACGCCTATAGGAAACATACTCATCGGAATTCTTAAATTCCAAAAGCTCCGCCTCCGTAAGGTCACCGTTCAGCCATTTCGCCAAATAATTTTCTTGCATTATTTCTGTCTTAATACCTTAATAACAATTCATTTAGGAAAAACCCTACCTTTTTAAAAATTCCAAATTCCAAATTCCAAATTCCAAATTCCAAAAGAGAAAAGATAGGATAGAAAGAAAATGGATTTAATTGCCTAATTGCTATTTTCAAATCAACACAGTTCTTAATTAAAAAAAATCCACCGACAACTGCCACTTATATGCCCTCAATCTTATCCCGCAGCGATTTCAGTGCCAAATGCATCCTTTTTTCTATCGCTTTGACGCTTACATTTTCCATTTCTGCAATTTCCGCGTATTTTTTTCCGTCGATTCGATGCAATAGGAAGGTGATACGTTGGTTTTCGGGTAGGGCGTTCAAGGCATTGTCCAGTTTTTCCTTGAACTCGCTTTCTTCCATCAGAAATTCCGGATCCTCATGGGTGGTTTTTAAGGACTTATCCGCATATTTCAGACGTACTTTTTCTGCTTTAATAACGTTAAGGTACAAGTTGTTCGCTACGGTATAGACAAACGATTTTGCCTTCTCGGGAGGGACTTTCGCGCAATTTTCCCAGAGTTTCAAGAAGGCTTCCTGAACGGCGTCATAGGCTTTTTCCTCATTTCCGAACTTATAATAAATATAGTTGAAAATCAATTTGGAATTCGCTTTGAACAACGTACCGAATACTTGCTCATCGCAAACATTGCCTGTATCTTTGCTTTTTAATGAAGTCATTTAAGCTATTTCTTTTACCTGGCAATTTCACGTTTTGCACCTTAATTTGCCATTTTTGGGTACCGTAGCTACGGCTATGCTACTAAAAATTAATTTATTAGGTCGCAAAAGCCGAAATCCTCGGTTCCAAACAAAAAGTTTAAATCCCTTTAAGGGAAATGTTTTTTCAAAGGTATCCGAAAAAAACAAAAACAAGTTCCCTAATCCTTGGAATTTGGATTAGGGAATTTTTTTAAGAAAGTAGGGTATTTACTTAAGAGGTTGTTTTACAGGAAATTCCAAATCAATATGTATAGTATTTTTAATAATTTGCTCCATGTCATCCTACTGGCTGCGGCGATGCTTTTTATTTCTTGTCAACAAGAGGAACCGTTTCAAGAAGATATTGATCCCGTACTGACCTTGTCTGCCGACTCTGCCGTGATCGAAATGATGAAACGAACTGCTTCGAGCGATGGATCCTACGACAATATCGTAGACGGTGCCAGCTGCTTGGCAATTCAATTTCCGTATACCGTCACGGTTAACGGTTCGGAACTGGGAATCGAAACCGTGGAAGATTTCCAAAGCATTGAGGATATTTTCGATGCCACCGAAGAAGCGGCGCATAACCTGCAGATTACCTATCCCATAACCGTAATGCTGTCCGACTACACCGAAACCGTTATAGATAGCGAAGCGGTGCTTCAAGACCACGTCGAACGATGTGTCGAGGGCGGTACTGACGATGATATCGAGTGTGTCGATGTGGTGTATCCCGTAAATCTTTTTACCTATAACCCCAATCTGCAGCAGACTAGTTACGTTACGGTAAACCATGATAGGGAACTGCGCCGCTTTTTGGCCGGATTGGACGATGCCGACCTTATCAGTATAGATTTTCCGCTTAGGTTTGAAATGTTCGATGGCGGCGAGGTTACCGTAAACAACAATACCGAATTGGCCGAGACTATGGATCGGGCCGCCGAAGTTTGTGACGAAGATGATGACGGTGATTACAACGATGACGATTTTACCAAAGTAAGCCTTGACAGCATGTTGGTAACCTGCCCTTGGTTGATTAAAAAGTTGAATCGAATTGACGTGGAGAGCTCCCAGGGATATGTGGACATCACCGAACAATATCAAGAGAATCTGCTGATTTTTATGGAAGATGGAAAGGTACATTTGGATGATGGTTTTGGTCTTGTAAGCGAGGGCGATTGGTCAGTCGGCGTTTCCGAATTCAAGGTTTTTATTACCATGGAATTTGAGGATGCCGAAGCGTTTAATAGTACCATGTACACCTATGTGATTGGGGAAGACACTATAAAAATGGATGGGGGTGAAAACGATGAAATTATTTTGCAGCGGTTCTGTGCCTACGAAATGCAAGCCTGTAGCCAAGCATTTATAGAGGAAAACCTTCTGACCGGATGCCGATGGTCGATTACTGACGGCGAAGGCGAGTTCAGTGAAGCAATAACCATCGATTTTTCTCAAAACAACATTCTGGCGTACAATGCTAACGATATAGCTATAGATGAAGGCAGCTGGAATATCTCGGATACTACTCTAGCCTTCGCCGATATGAGTACGAACCTTGAATATTATGTCGGTGACTGGCAGATTGTCGAATGTAGTGCAGAACGGTTCAGGCTCGAACGTGGTGATGAAACTCTTGTCCTTGTTAAAAATTGTGATGCCGGGCTTTAAAATCTGTTAGAAATAATTCGAACGGCTCATTTTCAACCGCGAAGGCTACCATTCCCCGGAGGGTGCGGCCAAATTAAAGATTTAATTCAGACCTTACCTCATTTGCTAGCGCCGAAATCGTTGATTTGAACCCTAGTGGTCGACTTCTAAATTCTTCAAGTTTCTCTCTCTATTTTAGCGAATTATCTTAGGCGATGGGGTGCTTTTTTTGTTCCCCGCATTATGCTTAAATTTGTCTCCATCAAAATAGAAAAAACCGATGTTCGATAATTTAAGCGAAAAACTGGATAAGGCTCTACACACGCTTCGTGGCCATGGGCAAATTACCGAGATAAACGTAGCGGAAACCACCAAGGAGGTCCGAAGGGCTTTGCTCGATGCCGATGTCAATTTCAAGATAGCCAAAGAGTTTACCAACCGGGTCAAGGAAAGAGCCTTGGGCCAGAACGTATTGACGAGCCTACAGCCCGGCCAGTTGATGGTCAAGATCGTAAAAGACGAACTTACCGAACTTATGGGTGGGGAGTCCGAGGGCATCAATCTATCGGGTACGCCATCGGTCATTTTGATGTCTGGCCTTCAAGGTTCGGGTAAGACGACTTTTTCTGGAAAGCTGGCGAACTTCTTAAAAACCAAAAAATCTAAAAAACCTTTGTTGGTCGCTTGTGATGTGTACCGTCCTGCAGCTATCGACCAATTGCACATCGTAGGAGATCAGATCGATGTCGACGTCTATTCCGACAAAGAGAATAAAAATCCGGTAGCCATTGCGCTTGCGGGTATCGCCAAGGCCAAAGCCGAAGGGCACAACGTAGTTATTATTGATACCGCGGGCCGATTGGCGGTCGACGAGAAGATGATGGCCGAGATATCGGAAATCCATAGGGCGATCCATCCTCAGGAAACCCTTTTCGTGGTCGATGCCATGACGGGTCAAGATGCCGTGAATACTGCGAAAGCCTTCAACGATGTTTTGAATTTTGACGGAGTCATCTTGACAAAGCTCGATGGTGATACTCGCGGTGGTGCGGCCATTTCCATTAAATCCGTAGTCGACAAGCCTATAAAGTTTATCGGTACGGGCGAGAAGATGGAGGCTATCGATGTTTTCCATCCTTCTCGTATGGCGGATCGTATTTTGGGTATGGGGGATGTGATTTCCTTGGTCGAACGGGCCCAAGAACAGTTCGATGAGGAGGAAGCTAGAAAAATCCAAAAGAAGATTGCCAAGAACAAGTTCGGTTTTGACGATTTCCTTTCCCAGATACAGCAGATTAAGAAAATGGGAAATATGAAGGACTTGATGGGCATGATCCCTGGGGCCGGAAAGGCGCTAAAGGGATTGGATATCGATGACGACGCCTTTAAGCATATAGAGGCCATTATCCATTCCATGACCCCCGACGAGCGTTCGAATCCATCCAAACTGAACGTTAGCCGTAAAAAACGTATCGCCAAAGGAAGCGGCCGGGATATGAAAGAAGTGAACCAGCTCTTGAAGCAGTTCGACCAAATGGGCAAAATGATGAAAATGATGCAAGGTGGTGGCGGTAAAAAAATGATGCAAATGATGCAGAATATGCGCTAGAAGGGATGGGAGTCGCAGTAGCGTTATGCAGCAACACTTTTTGAATTATTGAACGATACAATCTCAATGAGCTTTAAAAGTTTAGAAGCATATAAAAAGGCCTTTTCGTTGTCAACGGATATTTTTAAAGTTTCAAATTCTTTTCCGAAACCAGAGACCTATGTATTGACTGACAATATAAGAAGATCTTATAGTCGGTTTGTGCCAATATTTCGGAAGCATACAGAAAGAGAATGTATGTTAAAAGTTGGGTTAGTAAATTAGCCGATTCTGATGGCGAAAACGCTGAGACTATGGTTTGGTTGAATTTCGACAACCAGTGTAATTATATTTCAAACGAAACTTTTAAAGAACACACAAACGTAATGAGGTGGTAGGTAGATTGATAAACTACATGATTAATAATCCAGGCAAATTTGGAGTAAAAGAGTAGTTCTGTATACCTACTAGTACTGCCCCACTTCAATTGCCACTGAACACTTTTAGATTATGAAACTACTCGACGGAAAGAAAATTTCCAATGAGATTAAAGAGGAAATCACTGCCGAGGTAACGGCTATGAAAGAACGCGGTGAAAAAGTGCCTCATTTGGCAGCCGTGCTGGTCGGAAACGACGGCGCGAGCCTTACCTATGTTGGTAGTAAGGTAAGGTCTTGCAAGAAAATCGGGTTTGAGTCCACCTTGATTCATTTGCCGGAGGAAACTACCCAAGAGGCTTTGCTTCAAAAGGTGCGGGACCTGAATAATGACGATGACATCGACGGTTACATCGTACAACTGCCCCTGCCCAAACATATCGACGAAGAAAAGGTTTTGATGGCCGTTGATCCGGATAAGGATGTCGATGGATTCCATCCCGTCAATTTTGGTAAAATGGCGTTGGATATGGACACTTTTATCTCCGCCACACCCTATGGAATTATGGAACTTTTGCGACGTTACAAGGTAGATACCGAAGGTAAGCATGCGGTAGTCATCGGCCGAAGCCATATTGTTGGTAGACCTATGAGCATCTTGATGAGTCAAAAAGGAGCTGCTGCCAACTGCACCGTAACCCTGACCCACAGTCGTACGAAAAATATGAAGGAATTGACGCTACAAGCAGATATCGTAGTTTCCGCATTGGGCGTCCCACATTTTCTTACGGCAGACATGGTTAAGGAAGGTGCCGTAATCATCGACGTAGGTATTACCCGGGTCCCCGATGATTCGAAAGAAAGAGGCTATTTCTTAACTGGGGATGTCGATTTTGAGAAGGTAAGTAAAAAGGCATCCTACATTACTCCAGTACCCGGTGGGGTCGGACCGATGACGATTGCCATGTTGCTGAAAAACACCCTTTTGGCTCGGGAAAGGCATAGAAATAAGGGTTGATATTTATGGGATATGCCATCCATTACATTTGTCTCTTGGCCTTTTTTTAGGTGTTGAAGGTAGATGGTCTATCCTGACAAAGAACCTTCGTGGATTTCGATACCAGAACGATAATTGTTCTTGGAGTAATTTCTCCAACTCAAAAGAAATTCATAATCCTCAGCTTATACTCAAGAAACAACTCTACAGCGCACCAGATTTTCCATGGGTGCTATACTAAACTATCCTTAGCTTCAAAAACTGAAGTCCGCCCGACTGCCGATGCGGTGGTATAGATATTACAGTAATTTGAAGTCTAAAAATGCAGGCCCGATGCGCCGATATTCCCATGAAGTTGTCACAATTGCCGGCGAAGTAAAATAATTTGTTTTTGGATAGAATAATTATATCCTTTTTAACGTTATATGTACCACGCTACCATTTCTATTAGCGTTATGAACCGTCTGCAGTGGATATGATGGAATTCTCAACATAACTACATCCAATGTTCTAAAGAAATTTTAAAAACCGAAATCAACGATGCACCAAATAACGCCATTCTTTGATTTATCCATGGATTGCCTATGTATTGCCGGTTATGATGGGTATTTTAAAAAAATTAATCCAGCTATTGTAAGGTTGTTAGGGTACTCTGAAGAGGAACTGCGCTCTAAATTAATTTCCGAATTTATTTACGAGGAAGATAGGGAGCTTACAGCTTTATATCGACAAAATCTGAGGGATAATAAGCCGCTGATCAATTTTGAAAACCGATATGTCTGTAAATCAGGAGAGCTTGTCTGGCTCCACTGGACATCCATCCCTTTAGAAAACGAGCAATTAATTTACGCCATCGCAAAAGATGTAACCCATAAGAAGCAATTAGAAAACGAGCGGCTTTCACACTTGAGCCATCTGTCAAAAGTGAACGAAGAACTCAAACAATTAAACTATAAGACCTCCCATGACTTAAGGTCCCCAGTGAATAATTTGATTTCTATGGTCGACCTGATTGATTTAAGTCAAATCGAAGATGAAGAAACGTTAACAGTGCTACAATTCATTAGACTGTCGGCAGAAGGCTTGAATGACTCCTTGAACGCATACGTGGATGCTTTAAAGCGAAGCGATACCCAAAACGGACCATTGGAAAAGGTATATTTCAATGAAATATTTGATAAGACCCAAAAAAATATCAGTTCGTCGATTCAAAAAATGAATGTAGAGTTTCAGCTAAATTTTTCTGGTTTGGAAAGCATACAGCACAATGCCTCGTACATGGAGAGTATTTTTCTCAACCTCATGACCAATTCCATTAAATATTCCAGACCCAATGTACCACCTGTTATCTCGATAACCACTGGTCAACAAAATGGGGTCCAAACTATGACGTATTCCGATAACGGTCTTGGCTTCAATATGGATAAAGTCGGACATCTGATCTTTAACCTTAACCAAAAATTTCATGGTAATGAAGATAGCAAAGGGGTCGGACTATATTTGGTACATAATCATGTAACCAATCTTGGAGGAAGTATTTCTGTAGACAGTAGGGTCAATGAAGGAAGTACGTTTAAGATAAATTTTAATTCGGTTAGTCAATGACGAGTCATGTACATGCTTCATATCTGTACTTAATTTGGGATATCAACGATTTCCGAAAACAGTAAAGGTAGATTTGAATCTTTTATTGACTACATAGCCGACAAAGAAGCGGTCGCTCTAGGTAATCACAACATATGGCCCTTCTTCAAAATTTCACAAAGGTTTTTCTGAAGCCAGTACACCGGTAATCACCGTATCTCCAGGTTTAATAATCTCAATATCGTTGCTATCGTCCACGCTGCAGCTTCCCATGGCAATTATGCTTCCTAAAATTAAGACGAAATAGGTCAGTTTTTTCATATTTTGAGACTTTTTTTGAGCTTGTGTTTTACTTGATGCTAACGCTGAAAAATCGATTTCGGTATATATTCTTCAAATTCTTACTGTATCATAGGCATTTGTACTAACTAATCCCCTTACTTTTGCGGCTTTCAGAAAGCCAATGTCCGCCAAAAGCCGATTTTCCTTTGTCGATCCCGCTAACAGCCCCTTCTTTTATGGCTATGTCATTTTATTCATCGGCACATTGGGTATCTATTGCAGTATCCCGGGCCAGACCATTGGGGTTTCCGTCTTTACCGATCCGGTAAAAGATGCCTTGGGCCTGTCGCGCAATCAGTTCAGCAACGCCTATATGATTGGTACGATTGGTAGCTCGTTGGTTATCGGTAGGGCAGGGGTGTGGTTCGATACCTATGGCGCGCGCTATGTGGCCTTTTTTGCCGCCCTCGTTTTGGCAGCGGCACTGATGCTGTGCTCTTGGTCGGTGCAAATGAGCGATTTTTTGAAACAAACTTTAGATTCCAGCTCATGGACTATCCCTTTCGGCATTATGACCATTCTGTTCTTTATCCTTCGGTTTTCCGGACAGGGGGTGCTGACCATGGCCTCCCGAAACGTAATTATGATTTGGTTCGACAAGAATCGGGGCAAGGTGAATGCGATTAGTAGTGTGGCCATATCCTTTGGCTTCTCCTCCTCCCCGTTATGGGTTAACGCCTTGATCGATGGCTACAGTTGGCAGAGTGCATGGCAAATTCTTGCGGGGGGACTGTTGGTGGTCAGTTTTTTCATCCTCCAGTTTTATAAAAATCGTCCCGAAGAACATGGTCTGCTTCCGGATGGAGTCCAAGTTGAGACCGGGGGCGATGCCACAACCGTTCCCTTGGCAAAGCAATTTACGTTAGAGCATGCCAAACGTACAAGGGCTTTCTGGATGTACGGTCTCGTATTGGCCTTCAACAGTTTTTTCATAACAGGTCTCACGTTTCACGTCGTTTCTATCTTCGCAAGTGAAGGCTTTCCCAAAGCGGACGCAATTGCCATCTTTCTCCCTACTTCCGTGGTAGCAGTAAGCGTATCATTGGTATTTAATTATCTAAGCGATTACCTAAAACTCAAACTATACCTGTACCTCATGATTTTAGGCGGGATTATGGCTTCAGTGGGATTTTTATTTTTGTCCTCGACCATCGGCGTACCCTTGCTAGTGGGCGGTTTCGGTATCATGGGCGGATTTTTTGCGGTACTGAATGCGATAGTTTGGCCCCGTTTCTTCGGTCGTAACCATTTGGGCGCGATAACGGGCAAGGTGATGTCTTTCTTGATTTTGGCAAGTGCCCTCGCACCACCGATTTTTAGTGTCTGCTTTTCCACATTCGGATCGTATCGGTTGTTGGGTTATTTGGGGCTTGTCTTTTTATCATTTCTAGCTTTGGCCTCGGTACGGGCTAATAATCCGCAATAAAATTTTTCTCCTGACCAACAAAAGTCTTGTTTGTCAATTGGAGGGAAATACCTACCTTTTCAGGAAAGAACCAAACTATGAAAACACTACTACAGGGTATCATCCTCTTATTTTTCAGTGGGATGGGCATAGCGCAGAACGACTCGGAAACTGCCATAAAAGTATTCTTTACGGAAGATACCAGTTCTGAGAAAAAGGATGGTCGCCTCCTTTTAATGCTATCCAATAACGATGAAAAAGAACCGCGTTTTCAGATTGGCGATGGACTACAGACCCAACTTATCTTTGGAATGAATGTAGAAGGAATGGGTTCAGGAGAAGCCAAGACGTTTGACGCATCCGTTTTCGGCTACCCCTATCCCAGTCTTTCCGATATACCTGTGGGGGAATATACCGTACAGGCTCTTTTACATGTATATGAGACCTTTGAGCTTTCAACTGGTCAGACTGTAAAACTTCCTATGGACAATGGCGAGGGACAACAATGGAACAAATCCCCCGGAAACTTTTACAGCAATCCTTTTAAGATTTCGGTTACTGAAAAAGGGGTCGAGAACGTAACCGTGGTAATGGATCAGGTCATTCCGCCCATTGAAGAACCAAAGGATACAGAATGGATAAAGCATATCAAAATAAAATCTGAAAAGCTATCGGAGTTTTGGGGAAGGGATATGTACCTTGGTGCGCATATTTTATTGCCTAAAGGATTTCAGGAACATCCCCAAGCCAAGTATCCCCTAATGATTTTTCAAGGCCATTTTCCGTCGGATTTTGGAGGATTCAGAACTACGCCGCCCGATCCGGCCCTAAAACCTGAATATTCTAAACGTTTCGACTTAGAAGGTTACAACATCATCGAACAACAGGAAGCCTACAATTTTTACAAACGTTGGAACGAACCTGATTTTCCGAGGATGTTGATTATCGAGATTCAGCATCCTACGCCATATTATGACGATTCGTACGCTGTAAATTCCGCCAGCCAAGGCCCTTGGGGCGATGCGATTACCTATGAACTGATTCCCTATATCGAAAAGGAATTCCGCGGTATCGGCGAAGGTTGGTCTCGTTTTCTATATGGCGGTTCTACAGGCGGCTGGGAAGCTTTGGCGGTTCAAGTGAAATATCCCAAAGAATACAACGGCTGTTTTGCCGCTTGTCCCGATCCCATAGATTTTAGGGCCTACTGCCTGACCGATATCTATGCTGATAAAAATGCATATTACTATGATAGCGAACATAAAAAACTGGAAGTCCCCAGCCATCGGAACAATTTGGGCCAGATACAGTCCACCCTAAGGCAGGGAAATCATTTGGAACTGGTTTTGGGCGACAAATCCAGGTCAGGCCAGCAATGGGATATCTGGGAAGCAACCTATTCCCCACAGGGCCCAGATGGATATCCGAAACGTATTTGGGATAAAAAGACTGGCGACATCGATCATAAAGTAGCGGAATATTGGAGGGAAAATTACGATTTGCGATATATTTTGGAGCGGGATTGGAGCAAACTGGGTGACGACCTGAAGGGTAAGATTCATATCTACTGTGGTGATATGGATAATTACTACTTGAACAATGCGGTCTATCTCATGGAAGATTTTCTGGAAAGCACCACTGATCCTAATTACGAAGGCGAGGTGTTGTACGGTGACCGGGCCGAACATTGTTGGAACGGAGACCCTGATCAGCCTAATGCCATTAGCCGCTTACGGTACAATACCATGTACGTTCCCAAGATTATGCAGCGCATAGAAGAGAGCGCTCCACAGGGTGCCGATTTGACGAGTTGGCGTTATGAATAGGCCGAGCAGAAGAGATTATTCCAAAATATGTGTTTATATTGTGCGCAATCCTGAAAAATGGAAATCAAATATGTTTTATTAAAAAAATTTATGATGAAAAACTTGATGTTGCTTTTGCTCGTGGTCTTTGCTTCCTGCAAAACCGAAAAAAAGGAAGACAACAACCAATCCGCTGCCGAAGAAACCATTGCAACGAAACCCACTGAATGGATTTCCCTCTTCGACGGCACAACGACCGAAGGTTGGCGCGCTTATAATGCAGAGGATTTACCGCCGCAGTGGGTCATCGAAGATGGAACGCTGACTTTCGACACCGAAAAACGTACGGAAGCCAATCGTAAGGGCGGTAACGATATCATTTATGCCGCGGAGAAATTCGATAATTTTGAATTGGCATGGGAATGGAAGATTCCCGAGGGTGGTAACAGCGGCATGCTGTATCACATTAACGAAGGCGACTGGAGCATCCCTGAAGTTTCGCCCGAATATCAAATGCTAGACGATTTCAAATGGGAAGCAATCAACAATGCCAAACTCGAGGACTGGCAAAAAACGGGAGCCGACTACGCCATGTACGTCCCTGACAAGGACCAAAAGAATGCCAAACCGGCGGGGGAGTGGAATACGTCCCGCGTTATATTTACGCCTGAAAATGTAGAACATTGGCTTAATGGAAAAAAGATATTATCTTTCGTGCCGTGGTCGGATGATTGGGAAAAAAGAAAGAGTGAGGGCAAATGGAAAGATTCCCCTAAATATGGAACCTTCAAATCAGGCTACATTGGCTTTCAGGACCACGACAGTCCCCTTTGGCTTAAGAACATTAAAATCAAGAAACTTTAATCATGACCTATAACATGGCATTGGCCTTCCGTCAGATTATAGGAAAAAGTCGACTGTCCGAAATAGTTAAAAAAGCACATTATAACTCAAACCACATAAAAAATGAATAAGAGGGAATTCCTAAAAAGTGCGGCCGCCGTATCATCTTTTGCCTTGTTGCCCTCGGGCGCTTGGGCCTTTTCACAAGACAAACGCCTGCGAACGGCACACATCGGAGTAGGAAATATGGGAGGTGAGGACCTTAAGGCCATTTCGTCGCATAAAGCTGTCGATGTGGTCGCCCTGTGCGATGTAGATTCTATCAATCTTGCCAAAGCGCACAAGCTGCATCCTAACGCCCGAATATTTTTTGATTACCGCGCCATGCTCGACGAGATGGGCGATGAGATAGATGCGGTCGTCGTATCGACCCCAGATCACACCCATGCCCCTGCATCGTTGCTGGCCATGAAGCACGACAAACCGGTATACTGCCAAAAACCATTGACCCACTACGTACAGGAATCCCGGGAGATGATGAAGGTGGCCAAGGAAAAGAACCTGGTCACACAAATGGGTATTCAGGTACATTCATTTTTCGATTACAGACTGGCCACAGCCCTGATACAATCCGGTATCATCGGCAAGGTACATACCGTACGGGCTTGGTCGCCCAAAAACTGGGGGTACAATGGTCCCGAACCCACTGGGGAGGACCCAGTACCGGACCAGTTAGATTGGAACCTTTGGCTGGGTACTTCAAAAGAGCGACCGTATAAGGAAGGCTTTTACCATCCCGGCAACTGGCGAAAACTGTTAGATTACGGTTGTGGAACCTTAGGGGATATGGGCGTACATATTTTCGATACGCCTTACAACGCCCTCGAGTTGGATGTGCCCTTGACCGTAATTAACGAATGCCGTGAGCCTAACGGATTCGGGTATCCGGAGAACAATACGGTGACCTACGAATTTCCCCAGACCCCGTACACCACGAAAACATTGAAATGGGTGTGGTACGACGGGCCCGGAATGCCACCGGCGCACGAAGAACTGGTACTGCCCGGGGCAAGCAATCAATCTAGCAAAAAAGAAGAAAAGGAACAGAGTGAAGAGGATATAATGTCTTTGGACGCGAAAACCGCTCCCGAGGGCCAATTGCCCGAACAGGGAGCCATGTTCATCGGCAAGAAAGGCCGGTTGCTACTTCCGCATTTCATGCAACTGCCTACAAAAATCGTTAAAGGTAAATATGTTGATATTTCAAAAGAAATCGAAGAAGTTTCGAAATCTAGTAATTTAGGCGAGATTGTCCGCAACTATGAGTCCGAGGGGCCAAAACACTACCATCAGTTTGTCGATGCCTGTATGGGAAAAGGGGAAACCACCGCACCATTTTCATATGCTGGCAAGTTGACCGAAACTATCCTATTAGGTACTATAGCTGGGCGTTTTCCAAATAAAACCCTTCATTGGGATGCCGAAACGGCAAAATTTGAAGAGGAAGAGGCCAATCAATATCTGAGTGATGAATACAGGGAGTTTTAAGTTCCCTCTGAGCTCAAAGCACCACAGAAGAAATCGCTTGTAACACAAAATGGAAGCAGTATGAAGTCCTGTATAATCGCCTTATTGACCTTTCTGTTTGTCGTGACATCCGCCTTGTCGCAGACGGGAAAGGTATTTGATAACCTGACGTTACCGAGCAAAATTTTAGACAGCGAACGCAAGTATGCCGTATACTTGCCTCCGGATTATGAAACCTCTGAACGTAGCTATCCCGTTTTGTATTTGCTACACGGCGCAGGTGACGACCAGACTGGCTGGGTGCAGTTCGGGGAAGTTTTACGTATTACCGATACTTCCATAAAAGAGGGCATCGCCACCCCAATGGTCATCGTAATGCCCGATGCCAATACCGGTAAGCGCGGCTATTTTAATCAAAGTGACGATTGGCGGTATGAGGATTTCTTTTTCGAGGAATTTATGCCTGCCATCGAAAAAAAGTATCGGATAAAGAGTGAAAAACGCTATCGTGCGGTAGCTGGACTCTCGATGGGCGGTGGCGGCAGCTTTATGTACGCTTTGCACCATCCGGAACTGTTTTCATCGGCTTGTCCATTGAGTGCCTACGTCGGACCGTTGACGATGGATGATTTCAAGGAGCGCTTAAAAGATAGTGATGTCAAATATAGCCCAACGGAAATGAAGGCTTATTTCAAACGGCATAGTGCGTTGGAACTTTTAGAAACAGTGCCCGTTGCCGATGTCAAATCCGTACGTTGGTATATCGATTGTGGCGATGATGACTTTTTGTATGAAGGAAATAGCCTGGTACACATTGCCATGACCAAAAAAGAGATTCCACATGAATACCGCGTTCGCGACGGCGGACATAGTTGGACGTATTGGCGGGAGTCGCTTCCAAAAGTTCTGGAATTCGTTTCGGAAGCCTTTCATCAGTATTGAAAATATTTTAAGTTCAATAATCAATAATTAATAATCAATAATTCAGATGCAGTATAGAAAATTCGGTAGGACCGGTTGGCAGGTAAGTGAAGTAGGCTACGGCATGTGGGGCATGGCGGGTTGGACGCAATCCGATGACGAGCAGTCTGCTAAGTCCTTGGATTTAGCTGTAGAAAACGGAGTCAACTTTTTCGATACGGCCTGGGGCTATGGCGAGGGCCACAGTGAAGAATTGTTGGGCGAATTGGTCCAACGGCATCCGAGCCAGAAATTGTTTACTGCCAGTAAGATTCCACCGAAAAATTTTGAATGGCCGGCAAAACCGGAATATACATTTGAGGATTCCTATCCAACCAACCACATCATAGAGTTCACCGAAAAGACCTTGAAAAATCTGGGTATGGAGCGTATCGACCTGATGCAATTCCATACTTGGGACGATAGCTGGTCGCACCGAGAGGAATGGCAGCGGGCCATAGAAGATCTTAAAAAAGCGGGAAAAATTGCCGCCATGGGTATCAGTGTCAATCGCTGGGAGCCCGAAAACGGAATCAAAGCCCTTAAAACGGGAATGCTTGATGCCGTACAGGTCATCTACAATATTTTCGATCAAAATCCCGAGGACAAATTATTCCCACTTTGCGAGGAAAAGGATATTGCTGTAATTGCCAGGGTCCCCTTTGACGAAGGCACCTTGACCGGAAAGATCACCAAAGAAACCACTTTTCCCGAAGGCGACTGGCGGGGCACGTACTTCGTGCCAGAAAACCTGAACTCTAGCGTCGACCACGCAGATGCTCTGCGTCCGCTCGTACCGGAGAACATGACGATGGCCGAAATGGCCCTGCGGTTTATCTCCATGAACAAAATCATAGGCACCATGATTCCTGGAATGCGCAAAGCACACCACGTCAAGGCCAACACCGCCACTAGTGATGGTAAAGGACTTCCTAAACAGCTGCACCAAGAATTGAAAAAGCATCGGTGGGATAGGGAGCCAACGGAATGGTCACAGTAGTCGACAAGTGGTAGCAGCCAAACACGGGTGAAATTGATCGTAAAGCCAAAGGCAACGCAGCCATCTGTTGAACTTACATTCTAGATTCAACAGCTTGCCGTGCCCCCGCGCCATGCTCGCATTGAAATCACTTCGCGAACAACTGTGCCATATCCCGAAATGCCTTAAACTCCAATGCATTTCCTGCCGGATCTAGGAAGAACATAGTCGCCTGTTCGCCCACCTTTCCCTCAAAACGAATGTACGGTTCGATAACGAATGTAACGCCTTTTGTTTTAAGCGCTTTGGCAAAGCTTTGAAAAGTATCCCAGGGCAACACCACACCGTAATGCGGCACAGGAACATCATGGCCGTCGACTTGATTGGAGTGCGTTTTTGCGTTTTCCGCTTTCGGCTTGTAATGAATGACCAATTGGTGTCCGAAAAGATTAAAATCCACCCATTGATCGCTGCTGCGGCCTTCTTCGCAGTCCAGAATTTCTCGGTAAAAGGTTCGGCATTCCGCTAGATTGTGAACTGGGATTGCTATGTGGAAGGGGTTTACTTTTAACATTCTAATCTGTTTTGTATGTGTGAACGCAGGTCCGGTTAAAAAACTTCTAATTCTAATAAAAATAGTATCAAACCCAAACTGCGTATAAAAAATGCGTGTAGGACTCCTGCGAGTGACTTAAACATGGTGCCACCAAAAATCACTTCATCGGTTTCTTTTTAATCATCCCGCCCTTGATATCCTTGACAACACCCATGACAATAAAAGCATTTTTATCGATTTTATCGATTTCTGTACTGAGTTTGGCCAGTTCTAATCGGGTCATTACGGTGTAGACAATTTCTGTTTCGTTGCGGTGACTACCATTCTGACTATAGCCTTGCTTTCCTTGGAAAATCGTACAGGCCCTACCCATTTTTTCAGTGAGCATTACCCTTATTTCCTCGTTTTTCGGTGAAATTATGGTGACACCAATGTATTCTTCGACACCGTCTACCACATAATTTACGGTCTTGGCCGCTACCAAATAGGTGAGTATGGCATAGAGGGCAATTTCTACGGAAAGCAAATAGGCACCGGCCGAGAATATAAAGATATTAATTAACAAAAGTACGTCTCCGATAGTCAAATGCCATTTGCGACTGAGGTAGATGGCCAAAACTTCGGTACCATCGATGACACTCCCGCCCCGCATCGCCATGCCGATACCCAAACCTAAAAAGAATCCCCCAAATACGGCAATTAAGAGTTTGTCATCGGTGATAATGGGGTAGGGAACGAAATGTACTACAATCGCCAGTGCTGCAATGGCAAGAATACTTCTTACGGCAAATCCCTTGCCAATGGTACGGGCGCCCAAGATCAAAAAAGGAAGGTTGACCATAATTAAAAGAACACCCAGCGAAATGTTCGATTTCACTTGTATTAAAAGAGATACTCCGGTAGCGCCGCCATCAATAAACTGATTAGGCAATAAAAAGCCTTTAAGTCCGAAACCGGCGGCAATGACACCGATAGCGATGTACAAAATTTCCTTAACGGCATGGATCAGCTCTACATGTGCGGTCCGAATCTCTTTGACCAATAGGCGCTTGCCCAGCTTTTTAGGGCTTTTTTCGCCCTTGAGCTTGTTCTTCGCGCGCTGCACCAATATGTATTGCAAAAGTGGGTTCATGGCAAGGGCTTCTATTGTGCTGAACTCATATATAGAGGAGTTAAAACACGTGTTTACATTGAAATTTGGACTTTGATGCAAACCCTCCTACGCCCGGAAGACTTGAACTTGAACTTGACACTTATCTAATCCCACCCTACCATCATGTATTTGATTTTCGCATCATCGGGAATCTGTACGGCCTCGATGTTGACACTCGAGGCATACCGCAAGCTAGAAGGCAGTTGGTCTTTGCTGATCGTGAAATAAATATCACTATCTTTCAAAAGTAACACAACGTTGTTCATCGAAGTGATGACTTTACGTATTGTATAATTGTCCTTTATATCTTTAAAAGTACTCTTTAGTCCGACACCTTTTTCGGTTACGAAGCGGGAATCTTCAATCCGGATGTTCTCAATGGTAGGAATACTATCTGAATTGGGGGTCAGTGTCAACAATTGCTTACCACCTTTTTCAAAAATTTTTATCTTTTTACTGTTGTTCGAGGTGTTGATGTAGGTGGTGTCTTTGACGATCGAATCATTGGAATATATGACATCAAGATCTCGGGTCAGGCTAATTTTATCGAGTTTGCCGATGGCATCCTTGGTAATTAAAAAGGTGGTATCTATTTCTTTTTCGCAACCGATGATTAATAGGATGAAAAATACTGTTGGTAAGATGGTTTTCATTGTATTGGGTAAACAGTTATCTTAAATTGTCTCTTGTCTCTTGTCTCTTGTCTCTTGTCTCTTGTCTCTTGTCTCTTGTCTCTTGTCTCTTGTCGTCTTTGTCTCTTGTCTCTTGTCTCTTGTCTCTTGTCTCACCGCATAACCTTCTTCAAAACCCCAAGGACTCCCCGAATAAAAGTAGCACTGGTCAAAACTTTAATAACCGGATTCATTCGGTTACTAGTAGTTCTTCGGCTTCTGGCTTGTGGTTTTTTCTCCTCGGCTGCAGCTACGGCCTCCGCTTTTTCCATCTTTTTGTTCAAGATTTCATAAGCGCTTTCGCGGTCGATGACCTCGCCATATTTTTTAACAAGTTTAGAGTTGACTATAACAGTTTTAAGCTCTTCATCGGTCAATATATCCATACGGCTCATGGGCGCGCGAAGTAGGGTAGCGGCCAGGGGGGTGGGCCTGCCTTTCTCGTCCAATGCGGAAATAAGGGCCTCGCCGATACCTAAGGAGGTCAATACTTCCTTAGTATCATAAAATTCCGAATCGGGATAGTTTTCAGCGGTAAGTTTAATCGCTTTCCGGTCTCGGGCGGTAAATGCGCGCAGGGCGTGTTGTACTTTCAGACCAAGCTGTGCCAAGACTTCATTTGGAACATCGGTAGGATTTTGGGTAACAAAATAAACGCCGATTCCTTTGGAACGGATCAATTTTACAATACTCTCGATTTGATCCAAAAGTGCTTTTGAAGCCTCATTGAAAATAAGGTGTGCCTCGTCAATAAATAGGATAAGCTCTGGCCTATCGCTATCGCCCTGTTCGGGAAAAGTATCATAAATTTCGGCCAGAAGACTGAGCATAAAGGTGGAAAACAATTTAGGACGGTCTTGAATATCGGTCAGTCGGAGGATGTTTATAAACCCTCTGCCTTGCTCATCGATTCGGGTCAGGTCGTTGACCTCGAAGGATTTTTCACCGAAGAAGAGGTCTGCCCCTTGCTGCTCTAGTTCTATGATTTTTCTGAGGATGGTACCTGTAGAACTTGTGGAAATGCGTCCGTAATCTTTTGTAAATTCCGTTTTTCCATCACCTGTAGCGTATTGTAATACTTTTTTGAAATCCTTCAAATCCAACAATGGATACTTGTTATCGTCGCAATATTTGAAGACCACGGCCACGATACCTTGCTGCGTTTCCGATAGGTCTAGGATGCGCGATAGCAGCACGGGCCCGAATTCCGAAACCGTCGCCCGCAACTTGACACCATCCTGCTCTGAAAGAGAAAGTATTTCGATGGGAAAGCTTTTGGCCTCGAATGGGATACCTATCTGCGCATGGCGTTCATCGATCTTAGCATGCCCCGGACTGGGTTGGGCCAGTCCGCTTAAGTCGCCTTTCAAATCCATCAATAATACAGGCACACCTTTTTCCGATAGGTTTTCGGCCAGTACCTGCAAGGTTTTGGTCTTTCCCGTTCCTGTCGCCCCTGCGATGAGTCCATGTCGGTTTAGTGTTTGTAGCGGGATTTTCACGAGGGCGTCTGTAATCGGTTCGCCATCAAGCATAGCTGCGCCCATGCTAATAAAATCGCCTTTAGTGGCATAGCCTTCATCAATGTGCTTCCGAAATTCTTCTTTGGTGGGCATTGTGGCGTATTTTGGCTCAAAAATAAGGGTTTTTGAGCTTATGGGTTATTAGTTTAGGAGTTTCTATTTTTAGAAGTTTATCAAAATAGACTAATACTACGAAAAATAGCGCTTTAGCAGTTTATTGTTGATTTATAAAATAAACGCTTGAACCCATGAACCCAAACACTTTTGTTTTGAACTTGTGATTTGGAATTTGTGATTTGGAATTTGGAATTTGGAAATCGCAACCGCTATCTTTGCCCAATGGTAGAATCTAAAGTATCGAAAAGCGAAGTATCGACATTGGTGGAGCAAGGACTGCTGCTGCCACTCATGGAAGAATTCTATACCATTCAGGGTGAGGGTTTCCATAAGGGTACCGCCGCGTATTTTATTAGGATAGGCGGCTGCGATGTGGGTTGTCACTGGTGCGATGTAAAGGAAAGCTGGAACGCCGAAACCCATCCGCCGACTGAAATACAACAAATTGTCGAGAATGCCGCTAAATATTCCGATACCATCGTAATTACAGGTGGAGAGCCATTGATGTGGGATATGCAGCCGTTAACGGAAGCACTTAAGGCTAAAAACCTGAACATCCATATAGAAACTTCCGGTGCCTATATGTTAACGGGAATTTGGGATTGGATTTGCCTATCCCCCAAAAAAAATAAACTTCCCGAAGGTTTGATTTACGAAAAGGCACATGAGCTGAAAGTTATTGTTTACAATAAGCACGATTTGATTTTTGCCGAGCAGGAAGCTGCTAAAACAAATAAAGAGTGTATTCTATACCTACAGCCCGAATGGAGCGTACGGGATAAGGTAACGCCGCTGATTGTTGATTACGTAATGGCAAATCCCAAGTGGAAGGTGTCGTTGCAGACCCATAAATATTTGAATATACCTTAACAAGTTATGGTTGCAGGGTTATGAGTTTGAAAATTGAAATCATAACTCGTTTAACTTTTTTACCGTCAACTGCTACTATCACTACCTACTGAAATCACCTTCCGCCGTTGGTTTGGAGGTCAAGAATACACTCGCTGTCAAGATCGGGGGCCAATCCACCTTTAGCGGTTTGGGAGGATAACATTTTGAGCACGCTTTTGCCGCTCAATCGGCATCCGGCCATAAGTCCGTTTTCATTTTTTTCCGTTAGCGCCGTGTTTTTCGCCGACGGGCCACCGAACTGTAATTCAGCGTTCATAAGGCATCCAGCTACATCACAATGGCTGTTACCCGAGGTGTTGCCTTGGTCATCTAAAATAGGTTCTCCCATGTCATCTTTTTGAATATCTTCATGGTCATTCACTGGGGTGATGCCCAAGTTTACCAATCCGAAGAGATGGCCGAATTCATGGTTCAAGGTGGAACTCTCGACATCGGCATCGGAAATAAATATACTTTGGTCGGCCAATTTGCGTACCGTGGCCTCGTGAATGATCATCGAGGTGTTCCGATAAACGGCACCAAGGGTTACCAAATCTTTATCTTCATCGTCTTCGTCGGCCGGGGCATCCGAAAAATAAATGTAGATGGCGAGCGTATCACCGTCGCTATAGGCCGTTCTGTTTTCTTCTTCGAGGTCAGCGATTTCCTGCAAGGTCAGCTTTTCTTCGTCCGGAGAGGGAAGTTCATTGTACACAAGTTCAATATTCTCTTTAAAAGTACGCTGTCTCAGGTAGGCGACAAATCCGTCCATAGCGGCTTGTGTTGGGCGAAACCCTTTCACATGGGCAATCTCTATAAGTAGATTGGTATAGGTTTTATTCGCAAGCAAATCGATGGCGGATTCCCCTGTTCCCTGCCTATTGGGTGTTTTGTCAACGACTTTGGGTAATCCGGAATCATCATCATTGGCATCGGTAGAACATCCTAGTACAAATACAAGAGCTAAAAGATAAAATAAGGGGAAGCATTTCTTTTTCATAAAATAGTGTTTTCTATAGTCATAACGTAAAAATCAGCTCGACCGTATGTACGTTGCAATCAATCTTAGGGATTACCATAATCGAGCCAAGTAGTCGTAATGTTCACCTTTCTTTACAATTTCACAGTTTAAATCATTGAGGGTTGCCGCCATTTTTAAGGTACGATAATCTAGATATAGCCAAACAAATGGTTCGCTTATAAGGTTTTTATATTGCATGGTAAACGCGACCTCGCCATAATAGCTGCCGGAATCGGGTACCCATCTGCCACCGTCATCGTCTTCATCGAACATATAGATGATGTCACTGGAATCTAGGAGGATTTGGCCCCCAGGCCTCAAAAGGGACTTCAAATGTACGAGAAAGTGGGCCAAGTTTTCAAGTTGACCTACGATACCGATACCGTTCATGAGCAGAAGCAGGGTATTATATTTACAATCTTTAAAATCTAGGATATTGGTGTGAACCCGGTTTTTAACACCTCGCAGCCGGCAGGTTTCGATGGCCCCTTTCGAGCTATCGAGCGCGGTAACCTCGAATCCTCTGTGTTGCAAGTAGAGGCTGTGACTTCCGGCCCCACATCCGATGTCAAGAATGCTTCCTTTGCAAAGCCCCAAGGCCTTTTTTTCGATTTCCGGCATCCCATCAAAATTACGGAAGAGATAGGGAAGCGGTATTGTATCCTCCTCATCCAAGGAAGAAAAGGTAACGATATCCTCCGAAGGGATTCCGTTTTGATACTCCAAAACTGCCGTTCCAAAAACATCTTCCATATTTAGACAAAAATCGACTTTTTATTGAAAGTAATAAAATTTTGATTTTGTTTACGCTGTTCCTGAAATGGTAGTTAGTATTAAGTAGGTAGTGCGTAGTAATGTGCGAAGTTGTAACTGTTGTTGCAGTTTTATGCGCTGCGCGTGTTACAGTGAATGCGCCATACTTATCTTTACCATACATACTCAATACTCCAATTTGTTGCTTACTTTTGAAAGAATGGTGAACAGGATGCACGAAATACTAGAACAACTCCCTAAAAAAGCCAAGGAAAAGCACGCCGAGAACAAAAAGTTCTTCAAAGAACTAAAAAGGAAGCCACCCAAAAATCTGGATTATGTCATGCAAGAGCTGCATGAAGCGGAATTCGAACGGACAGATTGCCTTGAGTGCGCCCATTGCTGCAAAACTACGGGCCCTCTTTTTACGAATGCAGATATCGAGCGCATTGCCAAGCACTTTCGGCAAAAGCCTCAGGTATTTATTGACCAACATTTACGGGTCGACGAAGACAACGATTACGTGCTGCAACAAGTGCCCTGTACGTTTTTAGGAGCGGATAATTATTGTTCCATTTACAGTGTACGTCCTAAGGCTTGCCGTGAATTTCCTCACACCGACAGAAAAAAGTTCCAGCAGATTTCAGATTTGACCTTGAAGAACGTAGCGATTTGCCCCGCGGCTTTTAATATTGTCGAGGCGATGAAGGATAGCGTTGGTAGGGGCAGTCGCAGTGGGAAGTAAATTGTGGGCAGTACATAGTCAGCGATAGACAATAAACAGCAATGCGTCATGACTTGATCGGCAAAAGTATGGTTTCAGCGCTTTTCATTTCAGCACGCGGTCTTTTAAAGATATACCTGAATTTGAATTCGTATTTTTAAAGCGCTTTTGGATTGGAAATAAATGATAATTTGTCTATTCTAAAAAAAATTGGAGCACTGCATCCTAACGCTTAGTTTTTTCACAACCGAAAATCTGGATCTATGCAAACCATCATCGACTATTTTGAGACTATTCCCTCGCTACACCGGTCTTTGATCTTAGTTGGGGGTATCACGTTTTTCTGGATTTTGGAAGGCGCTGTTCCGCTGTTCAGGTTTTCGTATAAAAAATGGAGGCACGCCCTGCCCAACCTATTTTTCACCCTTACCACGATTGTCGTTAATTTTGCCTTGGCATTTCTCCTATTAAAAACGGCGGATTGGACCGTAGCTAACAGTTTTGGAATTATCAATTGGCTGCCCGAGATGCCCCTTTGGCTGTATGTGGTTCTGGGAATAGTTTTGTTGGATTTTATTGGGGCCTATCTCCCTCATTATGTCGAGCACAAGGTCAAACCGCTCTGGATGATCCATCTCGTGCACCATACGGACCACAACGTCGATACGACCACCGCCAATCGGCACCATCCGTTGGAAAGTGTCATCCGATTTGCGTTTACCATAGCGGGCGTTTTTATTATCGGTACGCCAATCGGCATCGTTTTTCTATATCAATCCTTGTCCTTGGTGGCCACGCAATTTGGTCACGCCAATATCAAAATGCCACGGAAAGTTGACAAGGCCTTGAGTTGGTTTATTGTCTCGCCAGATATGCACAAAGTGCACCACCATTACATGCTACCCTACACCGATTCGAATTATGGAAATATCTTTTCTATCTGGGACCGCCTATTTGGAACGTATCTGGAATATGACCGGGATGCCATTGTTTATGGGGTAGATACCTTTCCCGATGAAGTCGAGAACAGCAGTATTAAGGGACTTCTCAAACAGCCGTTTCATAAATATCGGAAGCCGACCGGGCCAGCCACGTCAGAGAGGGCGGTATAGCATTCGGTTATGCTATTGATGGCAGTGCCGTTTCGGATATTGTTGTTTTCCTAATTTACCTCAAGGCGGAGAGGGCCCATCGAAATAGGCTAATATACCTTCAATTCTACAATTAATGAGCAGAAAAATAAATACATATACCAAAATTATACCATCGGCCAATATAAAGGTAGAGCCCTTCGACATCAACAAACGCTACACCAAGCCCCATCGGCATAACAAGTACCTAGAGCTGGTCTATTTTATAAAGGGTTCGGGTTTTCATTATATGGATCTCAACAGCTATGCAATTGATCCGCCCATTATTTTTCTGATCAAGGAGGATGAAGTACACCATTGGGAAATCGATTCTGTCCCTGAAGGATTTGTCATCATCATCAAAGAGGATTTTTTGGAGAAGACCTTGGACAAGGCCATCAACATTCAACTACAAAAACTGAGTTTTCGACAAAGCCTTAAAATACCGACCGACGTTACTGTCAATTCCTTATTCGAAATTCTGTGTATGGAGATTAAAGGGAAAAGTTCAGCACAAAATGAGGTTATCGAGGGCGCTTTAAAGGCTTTGTTGGCCAAAATCATAGGATATACCAAAACGGCGGATCCGTCCAATATGGGAGAGAAACTATCCCGATTCGAAGAGCTATTGGGCAAAGGCCTAAGAAACGACGTTTCCTATTATGCGGCACGGCTCGACACCACCCCACAAAATCTGACCATACTTTGTAAAGGGCGGTACTCCAAAACGGCCTCACAGTTCATTGCCATTCATATCGTTAACGAGGCCAAGCGGCTATTGCGATTTACCGATCTTTCCGTTTCCGAAATTGCCTATCGGTTCAATTTCAAGGACGTTTCCCATTTTGTAAAATATTTTAAAAGGCACGAAGCAAAGACGCCGATGCAGTTCAAAAAAGCGGCAATGATACCTTAACTTTTTCAAATACACCATAATCCGGATTTCCATAAGCGTAAATTCGGCTTTTTAAGCCGACAAAAATGCTTTTTAAAAACTTGCGCAGCTTTTTCCTATTATTCTTACTTTTCGTTTCGGCGCTGATGTTTGCACAGGTAACCGGAAGGATTACCGATGGTACCAATGACTATCCTTTGGAATATGCCACGGCTGCCCTCTACGATCAGCAAAACGACGAGCTGGTCACAGGGGTCATTACAGATATCGAGGGTGCTTTTACCATCCTCGACGTAAAGAAAGGCACCTATTATCTGGAAGCTTCCTTTATCGGCTTCCAGGCGAAAACGATAAGCGACATCCAGGTACAGAACCGGAACACACCGGTAGATGTTGGTGCCATCGAACTCTCCATCGGTGAAAACCGTTTGAGCGAGGTCGTCGTAGAAGGGGAACGGGCGACGATCATCAACAAAATAGACCGGCAGGTATTCGATGCCTCAAAATTCCAGAATAGCCAAGGGGGAAGCGCGACCGATGTGGTCAGGAACATCCCTTCCGTTACTGTAGACGGACTAGGGGAAATCAGCGTCCGCGGCAGTACAGGTTTTGTCGTATTGCTGAACGGGAATCCGGTGCAGGGTAATGCGTCGACGCTTTTGAACCAGCTTCCGGCCAATGCCATCGAACGGGTAGAGGTCATCACCGCACCGTCCGCCAAGTATGATCCCGAGGGGAAGGCAGGCATCCTCAACATTATTACCAGAAAGG
The DNA here is from genome assembly GCA_963832345.1 of uncultured Flavobacteriaceae bacterium. GTDB lineage: Bacteria > Bacteroidota > Bacteroidia > Flavobacteriales > Flavobacteriaceae > Pricia. The sequence continues at coordinate 390,319 of CAWHTW010000003.1, forward strand.
GCGCGGCCGATGGGGCCTTTGCGCAAATCAATGTCAAGGGCGGTTTTCCGTCCATAGAAACCTACGACAATGCCGAGGCCCATCAACGCTATGGCATCGATGCGACCTATAACAACATTAAGGGCGATTGGAATATCTCTCTGGGCGCCAATTACCAGCGTAACGATCTGGGCGGACGGCGGGAAGGCGATGTCTTCACGATTATCAACGATACCCTCACCCAATTTCCATCCGACGGTGAACGAAGTTTTGATGAGATCAACTACAGCGGAAGGTTTACGGTGGATTTTACGCCCGATACCCTGAACATCTATTCGTTAGGCTTTTATGCCGGAAAGCGTCAAAAAGACCGGTTAGCCGATATCGTCTACTTCGACAATCATGGTATCACCCCTGAAAACGGCGAGGAACGCTTCTACACCTTTCAATATTTCAACCACAATCTGCGAACGCGCAGAAGCGACTTCGTACTGGGTAGTTTCGATTACGCCCACACTTTTAGAAACAGTTCAAAGCTTTCTACTTCCTTTTTATATGAATACACGCTACTGGGCGGACCTACCGAAAACGACAATCTGGGCTTCCCCGATAATACAATTAGCTACCAACAAGAATACAATACCAATGACAACCCCTTGAATGGCATCCGTTTTCAATTGGACTATGCCTGGAAACCGTTTTGGTTCGGGCAGGTGGAGACCGGCTACCAATACCGCAACCTAAATCACCAAGGGGATTTCGTCTACGAACGGGTCAACAACGCCACTGGCGAATTTGAACTGGTACCCGAATTTTCGAGTGAGGTCGATCTCGTTCGAGACCTACACTCCGCCTACGCCCAGCTGACCGGAAAAAAGGATGCCTGGGAATATGCGGCCGGCGTCCGGGTCGAAGGTATGGATCGTACCTTTGACCTACGCGATAAACTGGGCGAGATAGACACCACTTATACCTATGATTATATCAAACCCTTTCCATCCGCCTCGGTTCAATATACCTTCGAAAACAATACTAAATTAAAAGCAGCATACAGCAAACGGGTAGAGCGCACCACTACCTTTAAAATGAACCCTTTTCCGGAACGGGAACATTCCGAGACCTTGGAGCAAGGTGACCCTACGCTAAGACCCGAATTCATCGACCTGTTGGAACTGGGCGTTACGAAGAATTTTGATGGGGGAAATTCCCTCTATGCGACGGCGTACTACCGCGATGTTAAAAATTTGGTCAATAGGGTCAATACCATCTATAACGATACCATCCTGAACCGCATCTATTCGAATGTGGGAGACAGCCGTTCGGTGGGGCTAGAACTCGGTACCCAATTAAAACCGACCAAGAACTGGTCGAACTTTATCGGGGTGAACCTTTATAATTATTCCATCGACGGGGAGTACGATGGACGAAGTGTCGATAGCGACGCCTTTGTGTATTCCATAAATGCGAACAGCACCTATAATTTTTCCGAAACGGCATCAGCGCAGTTTACCATCAACTATATCTCGGCACAGAATACTGCCCAAGGGGAGGATTCCCGTTTCTATTCCCCCAACCTGACCTTGCGAAAGACCTTTTTAGACGACCGCTTAGTGGCGACCCTGCAATGGCAGAACATCGATATGGGATTGCTAGATACCAATGAACAACGTATCACAACTTTTCGGGAAGGTGAATTTTTCACCACCACCAATTATGTGTATGAGGTGGACATCATTTTATTGAACCTTTCCTATACGTTCAATAATAATAATGACAAATCGAAGTTTATCGATAGTGAGTTTGGGAAGCGGGAGTTTTAGGGAGGTCTATTTGTCAACCGAAACGCAACTATTTACTCGTAGTACATCAAATATTTTCCCCGCACTTTCCTGAACTTTTCCAGATCCGCTTGCCAACTTTCCTTGATCTCTGCCTCGGTCTTGCCAGCTTCGATATGTTGCTGCAGTTTTGCGGTGCCTGCGTGTTTGGTGAAGCCGGCGGTATTGAAAACTTTAGTTTTGTCGACGGCGTTGGTATAGGCATCGATTACCCATTGCAGCGAAACTTCTTGCATTCTAGGATGTTCCGACAGGTCTTTACCAAAGCATTTTTTGCCCTCCTCTTTGGGCGTTTTGGAACCGAAATTGGGCATTGGGGTATACGTAAAACTGTACTGTGTACTATCCAAAAAAGAAGCTCCATAACGTTGGAACTGGAATTCCGTACCCCGTCCCGCATTGACATTTGTACCTTCAAAAAGCCCTAAGCTGGGATAAAGTGTTATGGAGGTATCATCGGGCAGGTTGGGCGATGGCCGTATCGGCAGGTGATATTCGGTGTTGTGGGTCCAGTTTTCCAAGGGGATTACGGTCAGGTCGGCCTTCCTTTTGCCTTCCAGCAATCCTTCTTCATTAATCATTTGGGCATATTCACCGATGGTCATGGCGTAGACGAGGGGAATTTCAGTCATACCCAAAAAGCCGGTATGCTCCGCTTCCATGGTCGGACCGTCTATGTAGTTGGCATTTGGGTTGGGCCGATCGAGAACAATTATGGGTATGTTATTTTCGGCACAGGCCTCCATAACCAATTGTAGCGTCGCTATGTAGGTGTAAAAGCGTACGCCGACATCCTGTATATCGAAAAGCACGATATCAAGGTCATTGAGTTGTTGCGTCGAGGGCTTCCTGTTTTTTCCGTAGAGGGAAATTAAGGGTAATCCCGTTTGTGCATCCACACCGTCCTGTACCTTCTCGCCCGCATCCGCCTCGCCGCGAAATCCATGTTCCGGAGCAAAGACTTTTTGAATGTACACATCTAACGAAAGCAACGAATCTATCAAATGGGTGTAGGGGGTTTGAGGCCTGGCTACCGCTGAGGCAGGGTTTTTGCCAGCCAATGAATCGGTCTGTACCTCGGATTCCGTATCGCGTACTTTGTCTCCCACCACCGATTTTCCGTCATCCGTCATCGCTTTATAGTCTTCCCTAAATATTACACTGGTTTGATTCGCTACCACACCCACTTTTTTTCCTTTGAGCAGTGGTAGATATTCCCCCGTTCTGTTGGCCGCTACGATAATCGGTTCGGGTAGTACCGAGTCGGTTTGGACCAAAGCGATCCTAGGGGCGGCCTCTACCGATTTCGATGGGTTTCCGCACGCGCAGACAGCCAAAAACGAAATGAAAAACGTACTTTTGATAGTATATATGTTCACGACAAAAACATTGGATTGAATTTTGAATATTTTTTGGCCAAACGCCTTATCAAAGGCGAAGTGCATAAAGTTAGTATTTCCGCACCAATAATAAAAATAGCTATCGCAGCTGTTGCTTTGGGACTTGTGATGATGCTGATTACCGTTGCCACCAGTGCAGGTCTTCAACTGAAAATTCGGGAGAAGGTGTCGGCGTTCAACGGACACATACAAATCTCGAATTACGACAATAATGTTTCTGATGTTTCGGTTGTGCCGGTTTCATTGGACCAAGAATTTTATCCGGAATTTAAATCCGTCGAAGGTATTTCGCACGTTCAGGCGGTGGCCAGCAAGGGCGGAATCATCCGTACCGAAAATACCTTCGAGGGCATCATCACCAAGGGGGTCGGCAGCGATTATAATTGGTCGGTATTTGGGGAATACCTTGTCGACGGAAGGTTACCGGATTATTCGGGAAAACTTAACAATGAGGTTTTGATGTCCCGCTTGATGGCGAACCGTTTACACCTCAAAACGGGCGATTCGTTCTTTTCTTTTTTTCTAAAGGATGATACCGTGGACCAACTGCCAAACCAACGCAGATTTACCATAACCGGACTATACGACAGTGGTTTCGAGGAATTTGATGGCCTGTACATTTTTACGGATATCCGCCATATTCAACGTATGAACCAATGGGATGATGACGAAGTGGGGAATTTCGAGGTTTTTTTGGATAGTTTCGATGATATCGATGTGAAAAGTAAGGAAATATACGGCAAGACGCTTTCTTCGCTGGATACCCAGACCATACTCGATAAATATTACAAGATTTTCGAATGGATAAGCCTGTTTGATTTCAATACTGTCTTGATTATCAGTATCGTGATTATCGTTAGCGGTTTCAATATGATTACTGCCTTGCTGGTGCTGATTTTGGAGCGTACACCAATGATCGGTATCCTAAAGGCACTCGGCTCGGCGAACTGGAGCATAAGAAAGGTGTTTCTGTACAATGCCGCCTATCTCATCGGTATCGGGTTGTTATGGGGCAACACTATAGGTCTTGGCGCGTTATGGATCCAGGATAGGTTTAAAGTGGCTAAATTTCCGAATCCCCAAGAATATTACATTGATTACATCCCGGTACATATCGATGGTCTTACTATTATGCTGTTAAATATCGGGGTATTAATTTTGTGTCTTTTAATGCTTTTGGTTCCCTCGTATATTATTACGAGAATCACCCCGGTAAAGGCGATCAAGTTCGAATGAAAAAAGTTTATGGGTTTAGAAGTTTATTTCACGCTAAACGCTAAACATTTAGCATTTATAATCTCAAATCTAACATCTGTATGGAATACGCAAATAACATTCTAGAGACTATCGGCAACACGCCCTTGGTCAAGCTGAACAAGCTGACGGCGGAACTGCCTTGTCTGGTATTGGCGAAATACGAGACCTTCAATCCCGGGAACTCGGTGAAAGATCGTATGGCCTTGCAAATTGTTGAAGATGCCGAGGCGGCGGGCATACTAAAACCTGGGGGAACCATTGTTGAAGGTACATCCGGCAATACGGGTATGGGCCTGGCTTTGGCGGCCATTGTTAAAGGTTATAGTTTAATCTGTGTTGTTAGTGATAAGCAGTCAAAAGAAAAAATTGATATACTGAAGGCCATGGGAAGCGAGGTACATGTTTGCCCCACCGATGTCGCACCCGACGACCCCAGAAGTTATTACTCAACGGCGCGACGGCTGGCCAGCGAAATTCCCGGGGCATGGTATGTCAATCAATATGATAATCCCAGCAATTGTAAGGCTCATTTTAAGAGCACCGGGCCCGAAATCTGGGAACAGACCCAGGGCAAAATCACTCATTTTGTGGTGGGTGTTGGAACTGGAGGAACTATTTCCGGAGTGGGGTCGTTCCTAAAATCCAAAAATCCCGATATCAAAATATGGGGAGTCGACACCTTCGGCTCTGTCTTTAAAAAGTATCATGAAACGGGCATTTTCGATGAAAACGAGATTTATCCGTATACTACTGAGGGAATCGGGGAGGACATCCTCCCTAAAAATGTAAATTTTGGTATTATCGACGGCTTTACAAAGGTGACCGATAAGGATGCCGCCGTGTACACCCAGCGACTGGCAAAGGAAGAAGGCTTCTTTTTGGGCAATTCCGCCGGAGCTGCCATTAAGGGGCTTTTACAACTCAAAGAGCATTTTACCAAAGACGATGTGGTGGTCGTACTCTTCCATGACCATGGCAGCCGTTATGTCGGGAAGATGTTCAACGATGTTTGGATGCGGGAAAAGGGGTTTTTAGACTAGCCTCGCCAAGCCAACTAGGCTAAATGTGTTATCTTGATAAAAATTTCGGTATGAAACGTTCTTTCAAATCCTGTTTAAAACTCACCTCGGTTTTCATCCTATCTGGCATGTTGCAGTTCGGTATTTCCTGTAGCAGTGACGATAAGATACCGCAACCCACTATATCGGAAGAAGAGGAAGAAAAGCCCGAAGAACAGGAAATCAAACCCGAAGACAAGCTACCTCTATTCACAATCGATACGGGTTCGAACGCTATTGTCGACGAACCAAAGATCGATGCCACCATGACCATTATCGAAAATGGAACGGAATCGTATAACGGTAATATCGGTATCGAATTCCGGGGTGCTTCTTCGCAGTCTTTCCCGAAAAAATCTTTTGGTCTCGAGACCCGCGACGAGAACAATGAAGACCTCGACGTAGCGCTTTTGGGGTTTCCCGAAGAAGAGGATTGGATATTGTACGGGCCCTATAGCGATAAATCCTTAATGCGAAATGTGCTGATCTTTGACCTCGCCCAAGAAATGGAGCATTATGCCAGCCGCACCCGCTTTGTAGAACTCAGCATTAATGGCGGCTATCAGGGCGTATATGTTTTTATGGAAAAACTGAAGCGTGACGACGGCCGTATCGACATCAATAATTTAAAGGATGATGAAGTTTCAGGGGAGGACCTGACGGGCGGCTACATCCTGAAAATCGATAAAACGGCGGGCACCAATCTAGGCGAAGGGTATAATGAACAGAATTCCTTTACATCTGTGTATGCCCCTACGAACTCGACCATTGGTCAGGAAATCAACTTTTTATATGAAGAACCTGAAGCAGAAGATATAACACCCGAGCAAAAGACCTACATTTCCGAATATGTCGGGCAGTTTGAAGATGCCCTGGCTTCCGATGATTTCACCGACTCCGAATTGGGTTATGCCGCTTACATAGACCCCGACAGTTTTATCGATTTTTTTCTGCTCAACGAACTGTCGAACAACGTTGATGGCTATCGCTTAAGTACCTTTATGTACAAGGATAAAAATGAGAAACTCAAAATGGGACCGTTATGGGATTTCAACCTTGCCTTCGGCAATGCCGATTATTGCGGGGGAGGGGAAACCAATGTTTGGGCTTACAAATTCAATGAAAGGTGCTCCTCAGACTTTTGGCAGGTACCATTTTGGTGGGATAGACTGTTGCAAGACCCGTCCTTTGCGCAACTGATCAAGGAAAGATGGAATGTGTTGAGAGGAAACGTATTTTCGGAATCTGCCGTGCTATCAAAAATCGATTCATATTCCGCCACGCTGCAAAAGGCGGGTGCTATAAAACCGAATTTTGACAAATGGCCCGTATTGGGCATCTACGTATGGCCCAACAATTTTATTGGAAAAACGCATGGCGAGGAGACCGGTTATCTTAAAGAATGGGTGTCCGAAAGATTGTCTTGGTTAGATGGCGCCATAGAAGGACTATGACAAACAAGCAATAATTCCCATATTCTTATGATTGAACTTCAGTACAAAAATCAGAACTTAACTATCGATGCCGGTGAACTCTCCGGCTACCAAGTCGATGGCCATGAGTACATCCACCAAAAGGGGAATCCCGGTTGGCGGAGTTCCGACACCGAGATGTTTCCCATTATCGGGCCGACCGCGGAAGCTAAATTTCAGGTACAGACACCAAGGGATATTGCCGTTCAAGATCAGCATGGCCTATTACGGGAAATGGAATATGAGCTGATTTCGGAAACGGAAACAGAAGTTGTTTTTCAGAAAAAATACAAGGCGCACGCGCCAGTTAAGAACTCGAAGTACCCCGAAAAATCAAATAGGGAATATTTATTCTGGACGTATGATTTCCTTTTCCAAAAACAGTTTTTGCTGACGGAATCGGGTCTCGAGATTACATTTATCGTTTCTGGAGAACGCGATAGCCCGTTTATGCTGGGGTACCATCCTGCTTTTAAGCTACATTCTAAAAACCCTGAAATCGTTGCCGGGAAGAAGCGTATATCCTTGGATGATATTATTGAGGTAGGTAGCCGCGCGTTCGAAGTCCCAGATTGCGAAGAAATCCTATTAAAGGACGAGAAACAGCTTTGCATAAAAACCGAAGGCTTTGGTAATTTTATGCTGTGGACGGAAGTGCCGAACATGGTCTGCATCGAGCCGATTACCTTTTACCCCTATGCCGTCGAGCAGCGGAATTTGCACGAAGGCTTTCGGTATTTGGAGGATGGCGCAAAGACGTTTAAGATTTGGATTACGCCTATAAAACAGTAGGCCGGGGATTTAAACACCTATTGATTTGTCTCTTTTATCTGCGCCAAATATTCACCCAGTTTAGTACCATACTTTGAATCCGCAACCTTTGGGGTAAGTGAATTGTAAATAGAATCCAGATAAATGACATTGGCATCCGAAACTTCGGTTAGCGCGATATAAGGTGCAATATAGGAATCTTTATTATTCAACGCGTAATTCAGGGCGAAGGCATAGCCACGCTGCACGTTTCTATCGCTCAATCGTTGTATGGAATCCATTTCTACAGAATCTAATGCGGTCTGCCGGTTCGCAGCGGTTTGCATCAATTCTAGATTTTTAAAATTGAAGCGGGACATGGTTTTCTGATACTCCTCCAGTTTCTTTTGGGTCTCTGAGCCCACGATCCTGGCGTTAGTGTCAAAGGTGTTCCAAGCCGTATTAATGGTGATATTACCGGGTTCGCCGAAAAAGGTAATGCGGTCGTTGATATCGTTTGCATCCTTCTTATCGAGGTAGAGATAAAATATCTCGGGACTCTCCAACTCCGTATTGAAACTAAAGCTACCATCGCCTTCCACTTGCAGTGAATCTAGGGTCACCAATGTTGAATCTGGAATATGTTGTAGAAATAGCGTGCCTTTTTTAAGGCCTTTGACCTTTCCGGTCACGGTCATCGTTTTCGCTGAAGTATTACCCCCGCAGGCAGCTAACAGAAAGACAAATAATAGAGAAAATAGTATAGTTTTTTTCATTTTGGATTTTGGATGGTTTTGGAAATACTGCTCATTTCCCGCTGCACAAATATCATAATTTTTTATGGCGTCAGGCGCATGTTCCGTCTTAAAATAATGGCCATCGACCAAAGGTTTGGAACCGTGCAGTTTATCAAGAGGACAGGTAGTTTCATCGAAAAGTCCGCATAAAAATTATAAGAAAGCGAATAATTCCATAATTTAGGCGAAAATTCCTACTTATGAGCAATTACATCGTCCTTTTCTGCTTTTTCGCGATTTGTTTTGTCATGGCTTGTCTTTTGGTTCTTTTTTTATCCGACGACAAAGGTTGAGCGGCATTTATAATTTAGAGGCGACTTCCATCAAATAGGCGCAGAGCAAAGCTCCACCCGTTCCTACTACATATCCGAAAACAGCCAAAAGCACACCCACCGAAGTCAATGAAGGATGGAATTCCGCAGCGACCACGGGTGCCGATGCCGCACCGCCGACATTGGCCTGACTGCCGACGGCCAAAAAGAAATAAGGGGCCTTGATTAGTTTGGCGACGAGTATTAAAAGTCCCGCATGAATGGAAATCCATATAAAACCTACGGCCAAAAGCCCGGGGTTTTCAAGCACCCTTCCGAGATCCATTTTCATGCCGATGGTGGCCACCAAAATATAGATGAACATCCCTCCAATTTTGCTGGCGCCGGCACCTTCGTAGTTCTTGGCTTTGGTAAAGGATAGCCCGATGCCAAGGGCTGTGGCGAGAACTACCATCCAAAAGAAACCGGAACCTAGAAAGGACATAAAGTTGGAAGGATCTGCCACTTGAGCACTATTTGTTATCAAATAATCGCTGATTTCGTCCCCAAAAAAATGGGCGATGCCCGTTGCTGTAAATGCAAAGGATAACATCATGATATAATCTTTTAGGGTCGGTACCCTAGCTATTTTTTCTGTGAATTCGGTAACCTTTATTTTTAAGGTCTCAATTGCAGAAGTATCCGCTTTTAGCCATTTGTCGATTCGGGTGCTTCTACCTACGCCAAAAAGTATGATTGCCATCCAAATATTGGCGATAACGATATCCACTAATACCATTTTACCATATTCATCGGGATTGTACCTGAAGATTTCAAGCATGGCCGCTTGATTGGCACCACCTCCGATCCAGCTTCCGGCTATTGTGGAAAGTCCCCGCCACACGGCGTCGAAATCGCTTCCACCCACGGTGTCGGGAGAAAAAATGGAAACGATTAAAATGGCGATGGGGCCCCCAATTATAATGCCCGCCGTACCCGTCAAGAACATGATCAGAGCTTTGGAACCTAGGTTGGAAATGGCTTTTAAATCGATACTCAAAGTCATCAAGACCAAGGCTGCGGGTAAGAGATAGCGGCTCGCCATAAAATATAGGTTAGAGGTCTCATCGGAAACCACGCCTGTACTGGCCAAGATAGCCGGTAAAAGATAGGCCATAAGCACACCGGGGATTATGGAATAAAATTTGTTCCAAAACCCTGTTTTTATCGACGAGGTGTAGAAAATGAAGCCTAGACTAAGGGCCAATAGGCCGAAAACTACGGTGTCGTTCGTGATTAGGGGTTGATTCATTTTTTAGTTATGAGTTATGCGTTAAGAATTATGTGTTTAAATTATGAGTGAAAAGGTATGTGAATTAAAGGTGGTAGGTTTACAAAATTGTTGAAATCAAGGAAATTTGGTCCCGAAACTTAGGGTGGTGTTTGGTTTTCAAGATTACGGAGAAATTTATGTTCTCGTTATTTCCTATTTTTTTCATCAAATCACTACAAGATGTTCTTTAATAAATTCTGCTACCCCATTTTCATAATTGGGTAAAGTAGTATGGTCAGCTATTGCCTTAACTTCTTCCCGGGCGTTACCTACGGCCACTCCATAACCGCAATGTTCCAGCATTTCGATGTCGTTGTAGTTGTCGCCGAAGGCAATGACATCCGACAGCGATTCATTGTCTGCCAACAAACTTTTAATGGCGGTAAGTTTGGAGACTGATTTTGGGGCGATTTCGATTAGGGTATCGTTAGAGCGGTACAGGTGAAGGTCCTCACCCAATTGCTTTTCAAGGAGCGGATAAATGATATCAGCGGTAATCTTTGTGCCCATGAGCATGATTTTGTGCGCTCCAATGTTGCGGTCTTCCCAGTCCTTCAACGTATCTGAAGTATCCCTGAAAATGGGCGTGGACTGCGTATAACGGATTTCCTTTCGCACCCGCTCGGTATTTTCTTCCACAAACCATTCATTTTTATAGTACAGTCCTAATTTTGTGAAATGAATTTGGGCGAGATGGTGTATCTCCCAAAGCTGCCCCATCGGGATTAGGGTCGAGGAAATTTCAGTATCCCCATGCAACACCAAGGCCCCGTTGTAGCAGACGATAGGCTGATTTATAATGCTTAACCTTCTCTGCAAATAGACCATGGCCCTAGGCATTCGGGCGGAGACCAGTATAACTCGCGTTTTATGCTTTATCCGTTCGATTTCGGATATCGTAAAATCCGACACATCGCTTTTACTGGAGAGCAACGTACCATCAAGATCGCAACAGAGCATTTTATAGTTCATATCGTAATAGGTTCAGCTAAGACTATCTCCGAAGGAAAATATTTTTGGAAGTTTTTGGCGCCCTCGGCCTCTTCCCAAGCCAAATCATCGAGTATACCATCGATTTTATGGGAGTCGGGTACGAGTTTCACGGTAAAGCTTATGTTGATATTTTGAGCATAGCCAAGACCGCTTATAATAAGGAATAGGATAGTGCAAAGCGCTCTGATCATCGCAAGGGGTTAAACCAATTTTTCAAATTTAGGTTTTTTGTAGAAACTTTTATAATTCAAGGGGCAACTGCCAATAACAATTGAGGTTCAAGCCTACTTTGGATAGGATTATGGTTTCAGGTGTTTTGATGTCACTTACGCTACAGTTGAACGCTTAAGCAGTTGCGATTAAATCTTGAACCATTCAAACAATACATGCTGCTATCACTCCGACTTCTTCTTGGGCTCACGCTTGGCCTCACGAAGGCTTTTCATCAGCATCCACTCAATTTGTCCATTGGTACTGCGGAATTCATCCGCCGCCCATTTTTCAATAGCCTTGAGCATCTCTTCATTGACCCGTAATGCAAATGCTTTCTTTTTACTCATAATAGGTTTTTACGGAATTTCACTCTATCCTGCAGTTTTGTGGGCGTTCCAATAAACCTCTGATATTTCTTTCTCAATAGTTATCCTATCGGTTTTTATCCCTCTCTAAAATGACTTTTAGCGCATAGCTGTTGGCCATACAAACCGAATTTATCACATGCCAGCCTTCTCGGGCGAGTTTGTTTAACTCGTCTTCAAATTCGTTATCGGTATTTTTTAGTAAATTTCCTTTTTGCCTAATAATTTTATATTCTTTCATAATTTTAATTTCAGTAGGTTGAGTGCTAAGATGATTTAGTCCCTATACACTACAGGTTTTAGGTTACGATTGATAACCTGTTCCGCATCCGCATCCCTTTGTGTCCCGATTAAAATTTCACTTCCGGATTTCAGTTTGATCTGTATGCCTTTGCTCCCTTTTACGTTGTAGGCTTTTCCTTTGCCAGATATTGATGCGCGAAATCCCCAACCACCATATTCCCGAATAGGACTATAGGTGCGAACGTAGCATTTTTCAATCTCTGCCCATCTTAGGGTCTGTTTCGAAAAATGAAAGGGCAGAAATTGATAGTGGACACCTATCTCGTCGATTTCAGTTCTCAATTTAAAAACATAGAAGAGTACGAGAACTGGCAAAATACACGCCATCATAATCAACTGTCCGGTGGTGTCTTTAGCTCCGACATTGCCCACAGCTTCATGTGCGATATACCAGGTATAGAGGGAATAGAGAAGCATGGCGACCATTCCGATATAAATCAGCTTCATCCACCATTGATCAAATTTTTGGGTTTCCTTGAAGACTCGCATTTTTAGATTATCAGTTACTGTTTAATTATAGAGCAAGTGTGTCTACCCAATTCGTGTTTTGCATTTTGTATTTCCTTTAATGTATTGTCAACCGTTTCCGGAGTTTGGTCGTGGATGGCAATTTTACATAATCCCACCGAAATAAGGCACTACGAAGTTGGGAACTTTTCAGTGGTTCAAAGTACCTGCATTAACGATTGGTGAAGCGTCCTTGTCCGAACAAAGTACAACCATCAAATTGCTTACCATGGCCGCTTTGCGTTCTTCATCCAGTATTACGATTTCCTTTTTCCCCATCTCGTGTAGCGCCATCTCTACCATACTAACTGCACCTTCTACGATTTTGTGCCTAGCCGCAACAATGGCTGTTGCCTGTTGTCTTTTGAGCATGGCACTGGCGATTTCGTTAGCATAGGCCAGATATCCGATTCGAGCTTCCAACACCTCGATACCGGCCATAGCCAAACGTTCTTGTAGCTCTTTTTCGAGGGCTCCGCTGACCTCGTTGACACTGGAACGTAAAGTGATATCCTCATCAAGTCCCTCATCCGCAAAGTTATCATAGGGATAAAGACTGGCCAAGTACCTTACGGCGGCGTCGGTCTGTACGCGGACAAAGTTTTGGTAATCATCGACATCGAACGCCGCCTTATACGTATCGGTAACCCGCCAGACTAGAATGGTACTGATCATCACAGGATTTCCCAGCTTATCATTAACCTTTAGCCGTTCGCTGTCAAAATTGCTGGCGCGGAGCGAAATTCTCTTTTTCGTGTAAAGCGGGTTCACCCAAAAGAGTCCGTTTTCCTTAATAGTACCCACATATTTTCCGAAAAGGAGCAGAACTCGGGAACTGTTCGGATTTACCAAAACAAAACCCGGCAGTAGAATGAATGCTATGATCAGTGTCGGTATGGAAATTAACATCATTCCTCTCGTCAGCAGAAAAACACCGCCGATCAGAAAGATAATAAATAGGACTATAATGCCATAACCATTAGCTGGACTGGAAGTTTTTTCGTTTGTCATGATTGAAAAGTTTAGTTGATATTAAAATGATATCATAAATATATTAAAATAAACTAAAATTTCCAAAAATTTTTTTGTTCGGACCTGGGTTATTATGATTTTAGGGTGCTGGGTGCTGGGTGCTGGGTGCTGGGTGCTGGGTGCTGGGTGCTGGGTGCTGGGTGCTGGGTGCTGGGTGCTGGGTGCTGGGTGCAGAGCACTAATTATTCTTGCGAGCTGTGGGATAGGCACAAAATGATAGCAGGCTAAGGGCGGTGATGGGTAAACCGATGAAATATGAAAGGAGATGTAATCTAGCTCCAAGGCAATGTTTGAACTACAACATCTGCGGCAGGGGGCTCCTATCAACTATTTCACCAAAAACTACCCCTCAGACTCTTTCCTACGAAATTCCCTCTTCTTCTTTTTGTCCGGGTTCTTGAATAAACGCTTGAAAAAGCCGTCTCGTTTCACCGGGTCGCAATCTAGCAACCGTACGATTTCAGAATCCGGTTCTTTGAAACGTGCCTTGGTAATGGTGTCGTAGGAGGGATGCCTGTTCAATTCTTGCATAAATTTGGCGAAAATGGGTAGGGCGGCATTGGCGCCTTGACCAAGAGCGGTACTTCGAAACCCGATTTCGTGATTTTCAAGTCCTACCCATGTTACATGTACTAATTTAGGAGTAAGGGCGACGAACCAAGCATCCTTATTGTTTTGCGTGGTACCTGTCTTACCGGCAATATCGTTCTTGAGTTTATAGGTGGTTCGGATTCTGGAGGCTGTTCCCATATTGACGGTCGATTTCATCATTTCAAGCATAATTTGCCTGGTTTCTTCCGAGAAGGCAGGCGTTTTAGCCCGTTTTGGCTCAAATTCGGTTAAAAGGGAGTCCTTTTTGTCCGTAATCCTTTCGATGAGGTAAGGTAACACTGCTCTGCCCTCATTAATATAAGTGGAGTAGACGCCGGCAAGTTCGTTTAGATAAAGTTCACCCGTTCCCAAAGCGATTGAGGGCTCTTCGGGGAGTTTGGTAAAAACGCCCATATTTTTGGCCATGGTCATGACATTGGTCAATCCTGTTTTTTCCAGCACTTTTACCGTTACCGTATTCACCGAATTGCTGAGGGCCTGTTCCATCGAATAGTTAAGGTAAGCCTCGTCTTCGTCACCGGAATTACCGGGGGACCAGTTTTTCAGGTTTTCGTATTCCACCTCTTCCGCCGAGAAATAGGTGCAGGGCGCAATACCGGTTTCCAAGGCTGCGGTATAGACTATAGGTTTGAAGGTTGACCCGACCTGGCGCTTGCTTTGCGCGACATGGTCGTATTTAAAACGTTCGAAATCTACCCCACCTATCCACGTCTTTACCGCTCCTGTTTGCGGGTCGATGGCTAGTGACCCCGTGTTTAAAAACTTCATGTAATGTACGATACTGTCGTATGAACTCGCCTCGACGGTTTTTTCGCCTTTCCAATCCGTAAGCGCCATGGGTCTTTTTATGTTCAGCGAATCCATTATTTGGGTGTCATCCAGATTCTGCGCCTTAAATTTTTTATAGACGCTTGAGCCGCGTACCACTTTTTCTATCAATTTGGTATCGGTAAGCCAAGGTGCGTTTTTCCCGTAACTCTTTTCGAACTGTTCCTGTAAGCTGGCCATGTGTTCGCGCATCGCCGCTTCGGCCCAAAATTGCATGTTGTAGTCGAGCGTGGTGTAAATTTTTAGTCCATCCGTATACAAATTGTACGCGTTGCCGTTTTCCCCTTGTTCGAGGGTCCATTTCTGCATTCTCTTCCGTACCTCTTCCCTAAAATAGGGTGCTAGGCCGTCATTGTTGTCGTATTCCCGATAATCCAAGGTAATGGGGATATCAATTAAGCTATCCTTTTTTTCTGCGGATATGAGTTCGTTGTTCGCCATGGATAGCAGCACCAAATTTCTTCGGGATAGGCTTTTTTCGGGGAATATCCTTGGATTGTAACCATAGGTAGCCTTAAGCATGCCTACCAAGGTAGCAGCTTGCTCAATGGTAAGGTCTTTGGTGGCTTTGTTAAAGAACTTTAAGGATGCACTTTCGATACCGAATGTATTGTCACCGAAGGAAACCGTGTTCAGATAGTGGGTCAGTATTTCATCCTTTGAAAAGATATCCTCTAATCGGGAGGCAATAAACATTTCCTTGATTTTGTTCACGGCAATGTTCGACACTTTTCGGTCCCTTCGAGGATACAGGTTTTTTGCCAATTGCTGGGTCAGCGTACTTCCCCCGCCTGAAGATTGGTCCTGCATGAGCACCGTTTTTATGGCAACACGCCCCAAGCTTTGGTAATCGATGCCCGAATGCTCGTAAAAACGTTCGTCTTCGATAGCGACCAGGGCATCCAATACATGTTGCGGGATGCTTTCGAAAGAAATCGGCTGTCTGTCATACAGGTAAAATTTGCCGATAAGCACACTATCGATGGTATAGACCTCGGATGCCCGTTGGTACTGAAAATCGGAAAGTTCTTCTTTATTCGGGATTTTCCCCCACACGCCCGAGTAGATGCTAAGGATAAATAGCATGAGAAGTAGTATCGCAACCGCGATGGCGAGAATACTATATCTTAAAATCGGCGATTTAATTTGTTTTAACAGCAATGGTTTTGATGTTTAAGGTGATATAATTCGTAAGAAACATGACCTAGGGGAAATTAAATCTGTGAAGATACACTGACAAAGAAATTTTCCGCTATCTGTTTCTTGTCTCTCAAGTCTCGCGTCTATGGTCTTTATTTTATCGTCCGCAATATCCGATTAAAAATTAAAATCCGGACGAGCCTTAACAATTGATTTAATTTAGTTGGACTATTTTTGACGAAAATATCCTTGAATGAAAAAATGTATCCTCTTAGTATTTTTTGCAACCAACGTCTGCTTCTCCAACAATCCCGTTTGGTCAAAAACGGGTCATAGGGTAATCGGTGAAGTAGCCCAAGAGCACCTCACGAAAAAAGCCGCAAAGGCCATTGCTGAATTACTGGATGGCAAGGGTTTGGCTGCCGTATCCAACTTTGCAGATTTGATTAAGGCCGATAGTTCGTATCGTAAATTTAGTGCTTGGCACTATGTCAATTATCCCGCTGACAAAAAATATGGTGAAGAACCACCAAGTAGAGAGGGAGATTTGATGATTGGTATCGAAAAATGCGTTGAAATTATCAGGAATCAAAATAGTTCGAAAGCAGATAAGATTTTTTATCTTAAAATGCTCGTCCACCTTATCGGAGATTTACACCAGCCCATGCACGTAAGCCGATTAGAGGATAAGGGGGGCAACGATATTCAGGTGCGCTGGTTCAACAAGGGCAGTAACCTGCACCGGGTCTGGGATTCGAACATGATCGATGATTATGGTATGAGCTACACGGAGTTAGCATCCAATTTACCGCAATTATCCAAAGCTGAAAAGAAAGCGATTCAAAAGGGAGATATTTACGATTGGGTCGAGGAATCACACGACTTGGCCAATGAAATCTATGGTTCCGTTGAAATGGGGGAGAAACTCTATTATCGATATAGTTATGATTGGTTCGGTACAGTAGCCATACAATTGGAGAAGGGCGGATTACGGTTGGCAAAGGTGTTGAACAACTTGTTTTGATTACCTCTAAAAGGGTGGGAAATTACAGTTTAATGCATCATTCTGGGGGTAAATCTTGCACCTTTAAGCGAAGACTTTAGTTTGATTTGCTGCCCGCTCTGCTTTATACGTTCTCAGCAAAACAAGCATAAAGTGATTTGCGCATGGCGTTGGCCCCAAGCGTCATACTTTAGCCGACTTTCTGTCGGAAGCAAAACCGATCGGTCATTAGCCGATGGTAGTTTAGTTCTCCTATCGCTTTGAAATCTTATTGCCAGAAATAGGCTTCTGCCTCGAACTTTTGAACCGATCGACATCGTCTTGCCTTAGTTTGGCATGTTTCGTACTTCGGCCTTGCACTCTTTTCCGCCACATTCTAAAACTATTGGGTTTCATCTCGCGGCGCATGATTTGGATAACTTCCTGCTCCGAGATGTCGAATTGAAAGGTAATGGCCTCGAAGGGAGTTCGATCTTCCCAAGCCATTTCGATAATACGGTCCAGTTCGCGTTCCGTGAATTCTTTTTCCATAATATTCCAAAGGTACGAATGGGAATATTGTCCTTTTATCCCCTTTAAGAAGAATTTTGTCGAATTAAAAAAATAAAGCGAGGAAACAAGGGTTATAATAGTGAAGTTCGTTGCGAGGACATTAGCGGCCGCCCGATTGCTAAAGACAGTAACCAGCTTTTTTAACCAGGGTCCCACTAAAAAAATCGGCTTTTTAAAAGTCGATTTTTTTTTGTTTAAGAGGTTATGAAACTTTGACAAGGTTGGTTTGGTAAGCAAAAACCGTTGGGGTTTTCAACCAGCACTAAACGATTACCCTAAACGTCAGATTAATACGCTCTCCTATAGGTTTTGTGGTCTTGGGAATCTGGTGCAGCCAATGATTTTGCGTGGCACCTTGCATTACCAATAGGCTGCCGTGCTGTAGAAGCAATTTCTGCCTCAGGTCTTTATCGGTTCGGTGTTTAAGGTGAAAATAGCGTTCCTGTCCCAAGGTTACGGATGCGATGACCGGATTTTCACCTAGTTCTTTTTCATTGTCCGCATGCCAGCCGTTACTGTCCTTTCCATGGCGATAGCGATTAAGCAAACAGGTCGTAAAAGCCACATCGGTCTTGGTCTCGATTTTTTTCTTGATTTCCATCAGAACTTCCGTGAAATTGTGTGGCTGCATGGTAATGTTGGAGTAAGAGTAGGGCTTTCCATTGTTGCTATACAAGGCCGTTAACCTTGGTTGGGGATATATCTTTCCGAAGACTTTAATGTCGTCTTGTTGCCAAGGCACTTCCTTTTTAAAATGCTCAAGATAGGTATCCGCATCATCCTTAGAAAAAAAATTGGGATAATAGGTGATGTCGCTATCGGGCAGGTTCAGGCCTATACCATTGGTTTCTTCCGATTTTCCCTGTGAACTGCTCATTTTCTGAATTCAAATTTAGAAGGGAGGGTTTCAAACCAAATATTCGAAATTTGGTGCACCGCCCCTCGGCCGCACTCCGGTGACTGATTTGGAATTTTCTGTATTATTGAAGAACCGTTTTCAATTCTTTCCGATACTCTGATGGGTTCTGACCAGTAAAGCCTTTGAACTGTTTGTTGAAGTGTGAAAAATTATTAAATCCACTTTCAAAACAGACTTCGGTGATGCTCAGCGGTTGTTCGGCCAATAATTTTGACGCGTGCACTAGGCGATATTCGTTGACGAACTGTGTGAATGTCTTATGGGTTATTTTTTTGAAGTAGCGACAGAACGAGGGTACAGTCATGCTGACGAGATCCGCAATTTCTTTCAAAGAAATCTCTTCCTTGAAGTTGGACTTCACATGATTGAATACCTGATTGATGCGGTCATTGTCCTTTACATCGGTTTCCATTGAAAACCCCTCAGCATTTAAAATCTTGAACTCCTTCGAGGTTCCCAGTTCGTTCAAAATATTTAATATGGACAACAAACGCTGAAAATCGCTCTGGTATTCCAAAATATCCATTTTCTCACCGATTTTGCGTTTGGTATTTCCAGAAAACGAAATGCCACCTTTGGCCATTCCGAAGAGCGACTGGATTTTTTTCATTTCAGGGATGTCGAAAAAATCGTTTCCCAAGAAGTCCATTTTCATCTGTATCACGGTCTCGCTATCGTTTCCTGTAAGAATATCGGTAAATCCGCAATGGGGAAGGTTACTTCCTATCAAGATTAGGTCTCCCTTGGAATAATAGGATACATGGCTGCCTATTTGTCGTTTGCCGGATCCTCCTTTGACATAGACCAACTCGATTTCCGGATGATAATGCCAAACGGTATTCTTATTTTTTTTGTGCGCATCGAACTTCTGGTATGTATACGAATGACCAAAGCTAGGTTCTATGGCCTCGAATGCGGGCTTTTGGTTTGGGGTGGGGATATGCTTCATAGAACAAAGGTACTAAAGGGGTTGCGGAAAATCTTTACAAAATTACCTGAAATATGTTCTGAATTACCTTTTGCTGTTAAATTATTGATATCGCAAGGTAAAATAGAACACAAATTGGAAAATAGGGTAGTAGTGAACGCACTATTTTGGGGCTAAGTTTGTATCAAATTATTAACCCCACCTGCTTAGTTGCAGAAACCCTAATGTAATAATTAAAGATTTGCGCCTTGGCGCGGATCAAAACAACAAAATATTATGAAAAAAGTAATAAGAACAGCAGCAATGGTAGCCTTTATGTTCGCTACCGCAACAGGAATGGCCAATGAGCCAAAATTGAGCGTAAGTTCAAGTACAGATAGCAAAAGTTTTGTATACGAGTTGGATGCACCTTCGGGTACAACCACGATAAGACTTAGAGATGTTGATGACCATGTTATTTATTCTACAAGTTTCTCAAACGGGTCGTTTGTCAAAAAGTTCAATTTGAAGAATTTAAAGGATGGACTTTATTATTTTACTTCCGAGGATGACGTAAAGACGATGTCCTATACACTACAAATAAAGGGCGAAAGCATGTCCATCCTGGAAAGAAGCGAGAAGGTTAAACCAGTGTTTAGAAAGGTGGACCGTATGGTGTATCTAAATTTTTTGAATCTAAGCAAGAAAGATGTGAAAATTCAAATATTCGATAGTAGCAATCATCTTGTTTTTTCAGAAAATCGTGAGAACGAGATGATTATTGGAAAGGTCCTTAATTTTCGGCAGGCTTTCAAAGGTCGTTATTCGGTGGTCGTAACAGACAGTGATAATACCTATTATGAGAATATTGTAGTACGATAGGTAGGGAACTCAATAGGGGTTTAGTCCAGATGATTTTAGTAAGTTGAGTTGGGCCCAAAGGCTTTGATGCAGAATGTAATTCAGCATCACCTTTGGGCTCTTTTTAAAATCCCAAATACCACCATGCCCAATACATTAAACCAAATTGCAGGGGAATCCTCAAGACCAATATCCATTTAGGAATACCAGCAGATGCCTTTTCGCCCGAAAGCATATAAAAATGGACCAAAAGAAAAACAGCGAGCATACCGATAATACCATAAATCGAGAGGTCTTTCGTATCTGGAAAGCACAAGCCGATACCCAAGGCTATTTCCGCGACACCGCTCAGCATTACTAAGAGTTTATGCCTCGGCAAATACCGCGGCATAATCCGTAGATAAGCCTTCGGTTTAATAAAGTGCATCACGCCCGCAAAGATGTACATTGCCGCCATGAGATAAAGGTGCCAGGGGAAGTTCAGATTCAAAATTAGTTAATTGGTTTATAAGTTTATAAAAAGAGAATTTTTCAATGGTATACGCTGCCACAACGCTGAGCATCCAAAACGATCATCCCATGTCAAATCGCACCTTCAAAGAAACTTCTTCATTCGTTCCTTTTTATACTCCGGTACCGAATCATTGTCCATAAACAAACGCAAAATTTCACTATTCTTTTTTTTGGCGAACAAGAGGTGAAAAAATTGATCAACGGTCAAGCTATTCTTAGATTGCTGTATCAACGTCATCGTATCGCCTTTTTTCACTTCGCCCTCCTCCAAAACGCGCCCATAGGTGCCGGGGCGCCCGTGTTCGATATATTTTTTAAGGATTTTCTGGTCATTGAACCGAATTCCCAATTTGTAGCAGGGCTCGCGGGGTTGCGAAATTTGAACTGTGGCGCTTCCAATCTGAAAGATGTCCCCGATCCGGATGATGGACTCGTCCAAACCTTTGACCGTCAAATTTTCGCCGAACATACCCCAGTCCCAATCCAACTCGGGAAATTCTTTTTGCCAGAAAGGATATTCATCCGCAGAGAATAAAAAACAAGCCTTGTTGATGCCGCCATGGTGCTTGCGATCGATAACGCTATCCTTGTTCACATCTGTCCTTCCCAGATACAGCGCCTCCGAAACGGGATATTTGAAGATACCTGTTTTCTCTTCCTTTCCATTCCATAAAAAGGTCGTTGGATTACCGATATTGGTAGACACGATTCGCATACCCCAAAAATAGAAAACCATCCCCGTTAAAGGATGGTTTTCTTGAAATAACTCCGAAACATTGGCAAACTGTGGGGGAACTTACCTAAAAGTATCAGTCACCAAGTACGGAGCCAACCCCAAGTAGGGTAAAAGACTATACGGAATGCCCGCTAAATTTCGGATTCTATTTTTAGACCACCAATTTTTTCGACCAAGGGCTTGAATTCCATGGCATGTAAAAGCAGGATGTTCTCGCCGATATTTTCAAAGTCATATATGACCTCTTGGCCTTCATGATTCATGAACATCGAATCGCCTCTTTTGATTCGCACCAAAGTAATCTTGCCGTTAGCGTAGCGGCTTATCGCTATTCCTTCGGTCATCGACATTAAGTTGTAATTGCCGCTGATTTTTCGAAACGGCAGACGTTCACCTGGAAAGAGTACGATTTCCCACACTTTGATTCTATCGTTTTCGAAAAGTAGTTTTTGGCCTAAACGATCATCGATTTTCTTTCTTTGCAACTCTAATAATTTGGAAGGATCCCAAGGATCAAAATTACCGGAAGGATTCAATTCTACACATTTCATTTTCGTGGGGTTTTTTGGTTTATCCTTTGGGTATACAGAACATAGCCCGTAATCAGCAGCAGCACCGGCAATACCATCAAATCGTATCGGACCTCATAATTTTGACCTACTGATGGGAAGGTCAGTAATTGAAATTCCCATATCAGAAATAGGCACCAGATCAAAACGAGGAATATCCACTGCTGCTTATCAGATTTTTTCAATAGAATTCGTGTTGGAAGTTGTGGACCGGTTTTTTGTATGCATTGCAAATATTCGAAAAATTGTAGGGGTAATCCTAAAAATCAGCATGCAAAGAAGTTCGGAATTCTGAATTACGAACAAAAGCTACAAGATTTATTGAGCTTGAAGGAATTTTAGGAATTGTGACCTTGAAAAATAAATCCAATATCAGGAATCAGAACCCGCAAGTTCCCCTTAGAAAACTAGGGTATAAATTCACACCATACTGTGTTCTTTATATTTTGATGGTGTAGTTCCCGTAAATTTTTTGAAAGCGGAATAAAAGGCACTTTTGCTGTGAAAGCCCACTTCGTTACCGATACCTTCGACGCTAAGATGAGTATATTCGTCGTTCTCGAGCAGATTTTCGGCTTTCTGTATCCGGAACCGATTGACATACGCATTGAAATTCTGATGGCATATCACATTGATGGCCGTAGAAATCCGCTTAGGGTGTATGTCAAGTTTCTGGGCGAGATCGACAATAGTCAAATCAGTATCCGTAAAGGGCTCAGCTTCTCTCATAAGTTCATCGATACGCTGCATCAACTCCTGGAGACTGTCGTCGGATAGGGTCGGCAAATCCACCTTTGTCGAAAGTTTTTGTGAAATGGCTTCATAATCCTTTTTTTTCGCAAGCAGTGACAAAATATTTCGCTGTTGTACCCCGTGATACGATACCCAATATATCAAAATCAGGTCGAAGGTCGCAAAGAAAATTTTGGCAACCAAGCTGTCAACTATCGTCGTAGAGAAAATTGTGTAAACTATTGACCCCGAGATATTATAAAAAAGAAAGATACGGGCCCAAGTCAACTCTTTCGACTCGAGCATGGAAAAGTAATTCCGTACCTCGATTTTGTGTTTGAACAAGAGCCGTAATGTATAGATGCCTATGCTTAGCCCGTACACAACCTTACAATAGAAATAAATGTCGTAGGCCACACTGTCGGTAATGGCTAACTTAGTGGTATAGGGCAAGAAGTAAACGCCTATTTGTGCAATAAAGGCCGCAATGCCCGGGTAGAGCACCCAATACTTCGTTTTCTCGTTGGAAAAAATACATATTTGGTGTACGTATATATAGAAAATGGGGAAATGCAACCAAAAAAAGTCGAAGGGCAACAGGTAGAGGTTAGGATATAGATGATAGACCTTCAAGTTATCCAAAACGATAGGGATAGTCTCGAGACCGAACAATATCAGAAAAATCCCGAGATATAAGGTACTCTTATATTTATTCTTGTTCACGAATATCAGTAGCCCGCCAAGCGTTATCGCTTGTATGAAGCCCACGGTTTCGAATAAGGCGTAAAGGTTGTAGTCAAGTTCCATTATGGTCAGTCAGACTTATCCACAATATAAGAATATCTAGAAGGAAATAGGCGAAAAAGATTACAAGTAATTGTTCAAGTTAGTTGGATGAACCGACTATTGGAGCGAAAGACCAGATTCGAATCATTCTTTTGGGTGAGTATGGCGCGATAGGCTCCCAAAAAACAAGGTTGTACGGTTTTAGGATGTTTCTCGATATTGCGATGCATTTTGATTTGAAAGTAATAAAACCCATATAAACTAACAACCTTGGTTTTCAGGTAATTTATGTGGTGAAACACTATCTTCGAAACCCGGAAGCTAGAGTGCGGAACGCCAAACAGTAAACATTCAACTTTTTTCCTATTTTTACCGCATGGCACTTTTCACCTTTCTCTTGTTCACGGGTTTCGTGGCATTTTATGCTACTTGGAAATTACGTCGCGATAAACTCGATACGCAGGACGGCTATTTTTTGGGCGGTAGATCTCTAACCGGTATCGTAATCGCGGGATCCTTATTGTTAACCAATATTTCTACCGAGCACTTGGTGGGAATGAACGGTTCATCGTATCGAAATGGCGCCATCATCGTGGCATGGGAAGTAACCTCGGCCTTGGCCTTGGTCATCGCCGCCCTGTATTTCGCGCCACGGTATTTGAAAATGGGGTTGACCACTATCCCCGAATTTTTGGAAAAACGTTTTGATGGCTTGACCCGTACACTTGTTGCGCTGCTATTGATACTTTCGTTCGTGGTAACCCTGCTGCCTATCGTTTTGTACACCGGTGCTTTGAATATTGAGGCTATCTTCGAGATTTCAAAGCTGTTGAGCATAACCACCGACCAGGGTATCTGGGTAACTATTGTCGTCGTCGGAACCATCGGAGCGGTCTATGCTATTTTCGGAGGCTTGAAAATGGTGGCCTATACAGATACCATCAATGGCTTCGGCCTGCTCGTCGCTGGACTTTTGGTGCCCATACTCGCACTTTTGGCAATTGGTGACGGCAATCTTTTTGAGGGTATGGGCGCGGTTTTTAAAAATAGCCCCGAAAAGTTCAACGTCATAAGCCATGAACCGGGGGTAGGCGAAGGCGCACGTACATCCATCCTGCCTTTTGAGGTTTTGTTTACGGGCCTGATGATCAACCAGATTTATTTTTGGACGATGCACCAATCCATCATACAACGTGTATTGGGTGCTGTAAACCTCAAGGAAGCCCAAAAGGGATTACTCTTTACGGGCTTATTAAAAATCCTTGTGCCTTTGGTCATCGTTTTGCCTGGATTGATCGGCTTTTATTATTTCGGGGATAGCCTTTACGACAATCCTGACAATGTATATCCGCTTTTGGTGAAAAAAGTATTACCCCTATGGCTGACCGGATTTTTTGTAGCCGTTATGATGGGCGCCATTCTCAGCACCTTCAACTCCGCCCTGAACAGTGCCGCCACGGTTTTCAGTCTCGACATTTTTAAAAGGTATATCCAAAGGGATGCTTCCGAAACCAAATTGGTATCCCTCGGCAGATGGACGTCAGCGGTACTGGCTATTTTTGCCATAGGCATCGCCCCCTTTGTGGCTAAAGCTCCCGAGGGTCTTTATCAGTTGCTACAGCAACTTAACGGCATCTTTTTCATCCCCATTGCCAGTGTTATCATTGCTGGATTCCTGTTTCCCAAGGTATCCGCAGCCGGTGCTAAAATCGGACTGCTATTTGGACTTTTATTTTATATTATCATGTATTATGTGGTTCAGGTCGAACTGCACTTCGTGCATATTTGGGGTATAGAATTCGTTTTGAACATCCTAATTATGCATTTGGCATCAAGATTCTTTGCCAGGGAATCGAAATTCGAAATGGTAGATTCCGGGAAACTCGATCTAAAACCTTGGAAATATGCGAAAGGCTTCAGTTTGTTTCTAGTGGTTTTCACCGTAATTTTGTACCTTGTATTAGGAAATGTTTAGTAAACTGCGAAGCCTGTCATCCATCGATTGTATTAACCAGAAATTTTTATAATCCTGATTCAGATAACGGAAACATCGAGCATCAAACATAATCAAACTTGAATTTGACACCATGGAAACAAAAACATTCAGAAACTACGATGCCGTTGACGTAAAAGCGGCCGTTAAGGAACATTATCGAAAAATGCGCAAAAACCAAACCTTTGATTACGTGCAGCGCATGCATAAAAAATACCTGAATTTTGACAAGCCGATGGATCTTTGGGAGGCTATGGGCCATTTAAACCGCCTTATCGATGTCAGCGACCCCGATCTTGATTTGCCGAACGTACAGCACCTGATCCAAAGTGCCGAGGCCATCCGTGCCGATAATCGACCGGATTGGATGCAATTAACCGGACTGATCCATGACCTGGGAAAGGTCATGTTCCTCTGGGGCAGTGATGAAGACGGTACCAGCCAAGACGAGCAGTGGGGTACGGTGGGCGATGTATTTGTGGTCGGCTGTGAATTGCCCGATTCCTGCGTATATCCCGAATTTAATCAGCTCAATCCCGATATGCACGATGAACGCTACAATACTCCTACAGGAATCTACGAAGAAGGCTGCGGTCTCGATAATCTGCATCTCGCGTGGGGCCACGATGAATATTTATACCAAGTTTTAAACAACCATGCGGCCAATAACTTGCCCTCGGAGGCCATGGTCATGATACGCTACCATTCATTCTATCCTTGGCATACTGGTGGAAGCTACAAAACCCTGTTGAACGATACCGATGCAAAATATTTGGAGCTTATCAAGGACTTCAACAAATACGATCTTTACACTAAAAGTCAAAAGATATACGAATTGGATGAAGTACGCGACTACTATGAACCTATTGCGAAGAAATATTTAGGAAACGGGCCTATCTTTTGGTAGACCGTGCAGCTTTCACAACCATTTCCGGTGCTTGAAATAGATCAACATGCCAATGGCCACCACGAACATCACGCCCCACATGATAAAATAACTATATTCGTATTTTAGTTCGGGTACGACATCGAAGTTGGTACCGTAAATACCGGCAATAAAGGTAAGGGGAATAAAGATGACCGAAAAGATGGTCAAGAATTTCATGACATCGTTCAACTTGCTACTTATGGTCGTATGGTAAATATTGAGCTGATCGGAAAGTATTTCGCGGTAGGTTTCCGATGAGTCCGTCGCCTGATGGATATTATCCAAAAGTTCTTGAAAATGTATTTGGGTGCTTTCCGCAATCAGTTCCGATTCCATTTTAGATAAGGTCATGATCATATCTTTTGCGGGGGTAATGTTCTTTCGCAAAAAGTTC
This sequence comes from uncultured Flavobacteriaceae bacterium, assembly GCA_963832345.1. Taxonomy (GTDB): domain Bacteria; phylum Bacteroidota; class Bacteroidia; order Flavobacteriales; family Flavobacteriaceae; genus Pricia. The sequence continues at coordinate 417,340 of CAWHTW010000003.1, forward strand.
AATTCCCTTTTGTAGGAATAGATGTCGTCGATGACACTTTTTTTAGGTTCTAATAGTAAATTTTCTTCGAGCATTTCAATTTTCTCGCCTAATTCGCCGATAATATATATGTAATTATCTACGACAATGTCCAAAAGTGCAAACGCTAAATAGTCGATTCCCCCATTTCGTATTCGTTTTTTTTGGTTTCGGATGCGTTCACGAACCGGTTCGAAAACATCTCCTCTTTTTTCTTGAAATGACAATAGAACCGTATCCGTTAGAATCAGGCTCAAATTTTCTACCGAAATATGATTGGTATCGCCGTCTTGTTGTAGCATTTTAATAGATATTACGATACAATCCTGAAATTCCTGAACACTGGCCCTGGTATGTATATCCATTACCTCGGCAAGCACGAGGGTATCAAATTCGAAGCCTTCGGCGATTGCTTCTATGACGGAGCTATCGTGTAATCCATCGATGTTGAACCACGTTACTGTAGATTTTTTTCTATAGGGAAGAATATCCTCAACCGCTTTTATTTTAGTTTCTTCTAGATGTTCCGCGTCGAAATCGACTAGGCGGAGTATAACTTGGTCCATCTTCTTTTCCCCTCGAAAAGAAATATCATCGGGCGAAAGGCCAATATGTTCTTTTCTTTTTTTGACGAACCGGGACATATTCGGCGGTGTGATAGAGATTTTTGGTGTCTTTATTTTCATAGGGTTCTGAGTATTGCCTGATAAGATACATATAAAATGATCGGCATGTTTCGAACTTGCTATTTAGTGCGTAGCTAGGGATATTACAATGAATCGGGGGTCTCACGCCGTTAGACTTTTTTAGTTCGCTTTGCACCACGTACAGTTCGCTAAAAAGGGAATTGAACGATCTGGGTTAAGCGTTTGGCCGAAGACCGTTGTTTTTTTGACCCGATTCTAAATTGAATTCAAAAGCACATTGATTTTTGGCCTACGAATCCTCATGGGGGATTTAGTCTTTAGAAACATGAAAAATCGCATCCCCTTGGGTGACAATGGGTGCCTCATTAATACAAATAAGGTAGCCAGTGTGCGGGGCCTTGATTTTGCGCTCGAAATAGCCGAACGGCCCTGAAATACTTCCAAGAAACTCTCCCTTTTTTACTTTTTTCCCCAAATCAACAAAAGGATGGAACATGCCGGAATATTTGGCGCGGATCCATTGGGTGTTTTGCAAAATTACCGGTTCGGAGGATTTTACGACCAGCTGATCGATTTCTTTTTCGAATTTCCGTATGCCCAAATGCTGCATAATTCGTAACGCCCCGGCCATTCCCATTTGGGTAACCACTTTATCGACATGTAGTGACTTTCCACCCTCAAAGAGCAATACCTTTTTTTGCAGTTTGTACAAGGTTTCCCGAAAAGATTTTTCCTTGCGCGCCGAACGGATTATAAAAGGGGGATCGAAGACCTTTGCCAAAGCAAGACTTTCGGGATCCTCGCCACCTACGCGGATTTGGGGAACATTAAACCGGCTGTCGCCACCAGTATGGTAATCGATGCAGTAATCGGCCAAGGGCACAATTTCTTTGATGATATGATACGCAAATCGGCTTGCCAACGACCCCCGGGGACTTCCTGGAAATACGCGGTTGAGGTCTCTACCATCGGGAAACTGCCGTTTTTGGTTCAGAAATCCGAAAACATTGACCACAGGAATACAGATAACCATACCGCTCTCCGGTTTGTTGTATTTTTTGGTGATTAGCTGTCGTACGATTTCAATACCGTTGATTTCGTTACCATGTATACCGCCGGTAATGAGTAGGGTAGGGCCGTCTTTTTTGCCCCGTTCAATTATAATCGGCACTTGTATCTTGGTGCGCGTATGTAATTTGGCAATATCAAGGTTTACCAATGCCCCTTTTCCTTTCGCAATGCTTTGGCCTAGTATTTCAATTTTAGAGGCTCGTCGGATTTTTGTCATTGGAATTATAATAGGTCATTTTTCATGCAGTTTAAGGCAAAATTTTGAAGATAGCAGAGCTATTGTCTAAAACTTTATCAAGGAAATGCGCAAAGCAGGGGCATAAACAAGACTTGATGAATTTCCGATCAGCCTCTTACTGTTCCGCATGCCTTTCAACGTACTTGATAATCATTCCGGCAATGTCCTTTCCTGTGGCTGCTTCGATTCCTTCAAGCCCTGGTGAAGAATTGACTTCAAGTATCAAAGGTCCCCTTTCCGATTGCAAAAGATCTACGCCGGCAACGCCAAGTCCCATGACTCTTGCTGCCTTAATGGCCGCATTTTCCTCTTCATCGGAAAGCTCGATAATATGGGCCGAACCTCCTCGGTGGAGGTTAGATCGGAACTCGCCCTCCTTACCTTGGCGTTTCATGGCACCGACGACCACGCCGTCGACCACGAAAGCCCGAATATCTGCGCCTTTGGCTTCCTTAATAAATTCCTGTACGATGACCCTTGCCTGTAGGCCGTTGAAAGCCTCAAGGATTGATTCCGCGGAATTTCGTTTATCGGCCAGTACCACACCCAGCCCTTGCGTACCTTCCAGAAGTTTTATGACTACGGGGGCTCCGCCGGCTTTGTCGATGATTGACCCGACATCCCTCGAGTAATTGCTAAAAACCGTTTTTGGGAGACCAAGACCTGCCCTGGAAAGAATCTGCAAACTTCTCAATTTGTCTCTTGATCGTACCAAGGCCTGAGATTCTACTGCGGTGAACACTTTCATCATCTCGAACTGGCGTACCACCGCCGTACCATAAAAAGTAATGGAGGCCCCGATACGCGGAATAACACCATTAATTCCAGTTAGTTCTTCCCCTCTGTAGGTGATTCCCGGTTTTTTTTTCTCAATTATAAGGTCGCATTTGGAATGGTCGACCACTTGCATATCGTGCTTTTTCTTCTTTCCTGCCTCTACAAGGCGTTTCGTAGAATATAAATTCGGATTTTGGGACAGTATTACAATTTTCATGAATAGTAGTGTTTTTTTATTATTCCCGCGATGTTGGGGAATCTCTACATTTGCTCGGAAAAGTACGATAAATTTATCTTGGCAATGTGCAAATGTAAATTTTTTGATTTGTTCACAGTGTTTGCCGTTGGTTAACGATTTGTTTAAATTCCGCTCTGATTTAACATTGAAAGGACTACTATTTTTTTGTTATGGTATGGAACAATTCTTGATGTGTTTGACATAAGTTATGAACAGGTAACTTTCAAGATTTCTTTAATAAGCGGCATTCGCGTGAAAAAAACGATACTTAGTTTAGGTCTTTTAATGGCTGTTTCCGCCAATGCCCAACAAGAATTTATACGAGGGAAATTACTTGATGCGGTTACGGAAGAACCTGTTCCGTTTGCGACCATTCGGGTAAAGGGGAAGTATAAAGGGGTCATCTCGAACGAAGATGGCGGCTTCCGGATACCTCAGATTTTCAAGCAATACGGCGATACGTTGGAAATATCCAGTATGGGCTATCAGGAAACAGAATGGCGTATTACCAATCTTTCCCCCGAGCATATAAACATCCTAAGGCTCAATCCGGGTGTCTTTGAACTTAACGAAGCCATTGTCAGGGCAAAAGAAAAAAAGGGTTTGAGCGCCAAACAGATTGTTAGACGGGCCATCCGTAACATTCCAAAAAACTATCCGCTAGATTCATTTTCGGAGATTGGATATTATCGGGATTATCAAAGGGATGAAGAGGAATACGTCAACTTGAACGAGGCGATTTTAGAAGTTTTTGATCAAGGTTTCGATACATCGGATAGTGCTACGACAAAGGTTAGATTATACGATTATACGCTAAATTCCGATTTTAAGCAAGATACGACGTCATCGATTTCTTATGACTACGAAAACTATCAAAAGACGATCGATGATGCCTATCTATCCGATTACGGAGGCAATGAATTCACCATATTACGAGTGCATGACGCCATTCGAAATTACGATGTCAACTCTTATTCCTTTATTAACCGCCTCGACAGAAATCTGTTGAAGCATCATAAGTTTTCGAAGCATATAGATGCCTACTGGAACGGAGAACGCTTATACACTATCAAATTCAAAAGGACGTCACCAAAATACACGGCAAAAGGTATATTATATATCGGTAAAGAAGATTTCGGAATCGTAAAATTGGAATACGAGGTATACAACGAAAATAGGTTCGATATCTATAAGGAAAAGCAAAATTCTGGTAAAGAACGACAATTGATTTTTGAAATTGATACAGAGTATCGGCGTGCCTATGACAAACTCTATTTAAATTATATTTCATTTCACAATTCTTTTCGGGTACTATTACCGCCATTATTTTATATCATGGATATTAAAATCCATTTAAGGGAGCAGGTTTTTGTTATTTATTTCAACAATGACGTCGATAAAGCAACCGCACGTTACTTAAAAAACTATGATTTCAGATACGGGGACAAGAGTTTGAAATTTAAAGAAGTAAGGGTTTTAGGCGATAGAATTTACTTATTTCCCCAATTATATGAAGAGGACAGAAAAAAGTTTTTTTCAGATGTATGGCGTACCCTGAACGCAGGAAATCAGGAAAAAACCCTAAAGGAACTTTCAGAAATCCTAACAGCTAAGGTCGAAGGTGTTTTAGATGTTGATGGAAATTTAGTAAATGAGATTCGATATAAAAATTATAACCAGTTTCGCGAATTTTTCGTGCAAGAGTTGAAACCGCAAATCACGGTGCCAGACGATACACTCTTCATGAATAAAAACAAACCCATCTTTGATAATCAACTTATCATACAACCAGATAATTTCAAGGAATACTGGATGAATACTCCTCTTAAAACGGTTATAGAATAGTAAAATAGTAGTATTAATGCTTGAAGAGCATAGTTTGAGCTTTGTCCGTATTCTTAATGTCTAAAAACAAAGAAACCGTCTCGAGTTATTACCAAAGACGGTTTTCTTGAAGGTAACTATGAACTAGGAGGTAATATTGGCCGATTTCACCGTTTTTACAATTCTGCCAGCAATGCTGTACGGATCACCATTGGATGCTGGTCTTCTATCTTCCAACCATCCTTTCCAACCTTTTTCGACTGTAATGATGGGGATTCGAATTGAAGCACCCCTATCAGATACGCCATAGCTGAAATCGTTGATGGATGCCGTTTCGTGCTTTCCGGTCAAACGCTGATCGTTGAATTCACCGTACACGGCAATATGTTCTTTAACAACGGGTCTGAATGCCTCGCATATTTTCTCATATACTTCTTTTGACCCACAGGTTCGTAATACCGTGTTCGAAAAGTTGGCGTGCATTCCAGATCCGTTCCAGTCCCCTTTGACCGGCTTGGGATGAAATTCAATGTAGTACCCGTAACTTTCCGTAAGCCGTTGCAATAAGTAACGCGCTACCCACATTTCATCTCCCGCTATCTTAGCACCTTTGGCGAACAATTGAAACTCCCACTGGCCACTGGCAACTTCTTGGTTGATACCTTCGAAATTCAGTCCTGCCTCGATACAAAGATCGGCGTGTTCTTCTACGAAAGCTCTGCCATGGGTATTTTTTCCGCCAACGGAACAGTAATACATACCTTGTGGTCCTGGATATCCTCCAACGGGAAAACCCAGTGGCAAGCCGGTTTCCTTGTCCATAATAAAATATTCCTGTTCAAAGCCGAACCAAAAATCATCATCGGGATCGTTGATGGTTGCTCTTGTGTTCGATTCGTGGGGCGTGCTGTCTGGGTTCAGTACTTCAGTCATTACTAAGTACCCATTTTTGCGAGCGGGATCGGGAAATATGGCTACCGGTTTCAAAAGACAGTCCGATGAACCGCCTTCCGCCTGTTTTGTAGAACTTCCATCAAAAGCCCAAATCGGACAATCTTCCAATTTACCACTAAAATCGTTTTCGATTTTTGTCTTGCTCCTGAGGTTTGCTGTTGGTGTGTAACCGTCCAACCATAGATACTCTAATTTCGTCTTGCTCATAATGTCGCTAGGTTAATTTTAAATTTTGAAAGTAACAAAAATATGTTTTTTGATGGATTATCCTAATTTTTATGGGGTCAAATAGCTTGAATCTAGTGATTATTTATAATGACCCCAATTTTATGGGGGGAATTTGTCATAAATTAAATTTTTAGAAGATATTTCGTTAAATCCTTAATTCTTATTTTTACCGGAATTTAATACGGTAAACTATGCCAAAACAACGCTTCGACGCCATTTCGGAAAGTCAAAAACGAATTCCGGTTCAGATACGAGAAGAAGGGAGGCGCTCCGAACGCTTCGCGACCCATGTATTTAATGAACAGCGCAGGCTTCAATACCTTACGAAAGACGCCTTGGAAAGTGTTCAAAATGCTATTATTTCCGGATCTAAGATCAATCGTAAAATGGCGGATCAGGTAGCCGAGGCGATGAAGGCGTGGGCCATATCGATGGGGGCTACACATTATACCCATTGGTTTCAGCCCCTGACCGGCACCACCGCTGAAAAGCACGATGCTTTTTTTGACCTTTTGCCCGATGGCCGGGCTTTGGAAAAATTCGATGGTGAACAATTGGTACAGCAAGAACCGGATGCCTCCAGTTTTCCGAGCGGGGGCATTCGCAATACCTTCGAGGCCCGAGGTTACACCGCTTGGGACCCTACAAGTCCGGCATTCGTTTACGGTACCACGCTCTGCATACCGACCATTTTCGTCTCTTACACGGGCGAAGCTTTAGATAATAAGGCGCCATTATTAAGAGCCCTCGGCGCCATAGACGAGGCAGCGACTGCTGTGGCCAAGTATTTTGATAAAAATGTGGTCAAGGTTAATGCTACCTTGGGATGGGAGCAGGAGTTTTTTTTGTTGGACAAGTCGCTTGCCCAATCCCGCATCGATATTAGTCTGACGGGACGGACGCTGATTGGTCGTCCTGCTGCAAAAGGGCAACAATTGGGCGACCACTACTTTGGAGTCATTCCGTCACGTGCCTTAGGTTTCATGAAAGATTTGGAACAGGAATGTTTAAAACTCGGTATTCCCGTAAAAACGCGGCACAACGAAGTTGCCCCTAACCAATTTGAACTGGCCCCTGTTTTTGAAGAGGCCAATTTATCCGTCGATCACAATCAGCTGTTGATGGACGTAATGAACAAAATGGCAGACAAGCATCATTTCAAGGTACTTTTCCATGAGAAACCTTTTGCGGGAATTAACGGATCGGGTAAACACAATAACTGGTCTTTGGTAACGGATACGGGCGTCAACTTGCTTAGTCCCGGTTCTACTCCGATGAAAAACTTGCAGTTTTTGACTTTTTTCATAAATACGATCAAAGCGGCAGATACCTACGAAGAACTACTGGGTGCCTCGGTCGCCTCGGCCAGTAACGATCACAGATTGGGCGAGAATGAAGCGCCCCCGACTATATTTTCAATATTTATCGGTGCACAATTGGGTCATGTTCTTGATGAATTGGAAGGCGTTTCAAAAGGAAAGCTATCGCCTGAGGAAAAAACAGAACTTAAATTGAACGTGGTGGGCAAGATTCCTGAAATTTTGTTGGACAATACCGATCGTAACCGTACCTCGCCCTTTGCCTTCACGGGAAACAAATTTGAGATGCGAGGGGTTGGTACCCTGACGAACTGTGCCAAACCTATGACGGTGTTGAACACCATCGTTGCCAAACAATTGCGGGATTTTAAAAAGGAAGTCGACGGCTTGGTCGATAAGAAAAACCTAAAAAAGGATGAGGCGATATTCAATGTGCTGCGGGAATATATAAAAACCTCAAAACGAATCCGTTTTGATGGTGATGGTTATGCCGATGAATGGCAAAAGGAGGCAAAGCGACGAAAATTAAGTAACCATAAGAATACGCCGAGTGCCCTTCAAGTCATGACTTCCGTTGAAAGTGTGGCGCTTTTTAAGGATATGGCGGTATTGAGCGAGGCGGAGGTCAGGGCACGCCAAGAAATCGAATTCGAGGCCTATGTCAGGCACCTGCAGATAGAGGGCCGTGTGTTCGATGAACTGGTATATAGCCAAGTGATTCCCGCTGCCATCGAATACCAGAACAAATTGATAAAAAATGTGCTGGGTCTGAAGGATATCTATGGCGCGGCCCATAAAAATCTTTCCGATGCACAATCGGGAATAATAGAACAGATTGCCGAACATATCGTAGCCCTTAAGAAAAATTCGGATGCCATGACCGATGCCCGAAGAAAGGCGAATAGAATTACCGATACCCAGAAGAAAGCTTTTGCCTATTGCGATAATGTCAGACCCTTTTTCGAGGACATCCGGAAGCATTGCGATACATTGGAACAGCTGATCGATGACCGTCTATGGCCATTGACAAAGTATCGGGAGTTGTTGTTTATTAGATGATAGTTCTAGCGCAAACGCAAGTTCAATCCACGAATATCAAATTTGTACGTTAAAAGATTTAGGAGTTTTGGAGTTTATGGTTTTAGTATAAAGAATTCTTACTGTTCTGGATGCTAGACCCCGGTTACTGCCAACTGCTACTGTGTACTTTTTAACTACTTTTGCGGTAAATTACCAGAAATGAGTTCATCCACAAGCGAAAGATACAGTCAAAGAGGGGTTTCCGCTTCTAAGGAAGATGTTCACAACGCTATTAAAAACATTGACAAAGGGCTTTTTCCACAAGCTTTCTGCAAAATTGTGCCCGATTATTTGACCGGGGACGAAGACTACTGTTTGGTCATGCATGCCGATGGTGCGGGAACGAAATCCTCATTGGCATATATGTATTGGAAGGAGACCGGTGATGTTTCCGTTTGGAAGGGTATCGCCCAAGATGCGCTGATCATGAACATCGATGATTTGATCTGTGTCGGGGCTACGGATAATATTTTGCTTTCTTCTACCATCGGTCGGAATAAGAATCTGATTCCCGGCGAAGTCCTTTCCGCCATCATCAACGGTACCGAAGAATTGATCTCTGATTTGGCCGAACATGGGGTCAGCATTCGTTCTACGGGTGGCGAGACGGCCGATGTAGGAGATCTGGTGCGTACGATTATCGTAGACTCCACCGTTACGGCACGCTTGAAAAGAACCGACGTCATCGATAATGCTAGCATCAAAGCTGGCGATGTCATCGTCGGTTTGGAATCTTTCGGGCAGGCCACGTACGAAAAGGAACACAATGGGGGAATGGGAAGCAACGGACTTACCTCGGCCCGGCACGATGTTTTTTCGAAATATCTGGCTGAGAAGTATCCAGAAAGTTATGATCCATCCGTACCGGAGGCATTGGTGTATTCCGGAAATACAAAACTTACGGATGCCATTGATGGATCGCCATTGGATGCCGGTAAACTGGTTCTTTCCCCGACCCGTACCTATGCTCCGATAGTGAAAAACATCCTCAAAAAATATACGGCTAAGGATATTCACGGTATGGTGCACTGCAGCGGTGGCGCGCAGACCAAAATCCTTCATTTTATCGATGGCCTTCATATTATCAAGGATAATCTTTTTCCTATTCCGCCCTTATTCAAATTGATTCAAGAACAATCGGGAACGGATTGGAAAGAAATGTATCAGGTTTTCAACTGCGGGCATCGGTTGGAGCTGTACGTCGATAAATCCATTGCCGATGATTTGATTTCCATTTCACAAAGTTTTGATGTCGACGCAAGAATCGTGGGAAGGGTAGCTGCACATCCCTCTAAAAAATTGACCATCAAAAGTGAATTCGGCAGTTTCGTGTATTCTTGAGCCAATGTATACTTTTCCTACAATTGCTGCGTTTGATACTTATACCACTTGAGAATTTCGGATTTTTCAAGTGGCAAGACTATGTATACCAAACCTTTGCTATGGAAAGAATACAATTTCTCAGGAGCCTCGGGGCCGGCGCCGCATTTGCAATCGCCTTCCCGTGTTTGGGCGCATGTTCAAAAGATAAGGGCGAAACGGGCGGAGATATCCCGGTCCCTACCGGAGTCGACTTTACAGTAGATCTGGAGGCCGCAGAAAATAATGAACTGACTAAAAACGGCGGATTTATCCTTAAAAACTCTGTAGTTGTTGTCAAAAACCTAGAAGGAAATTTCGTGGCGGCCAGCCAAGTCTGTAGCCATCAGGGCTATGATGAGGTCCGTTTTTCGGATCAAGATGGCGGTATTTTTTACTGCGGGGTACACGGGTCGCGGTTCGAACAGAGCGGAAAGCCAAAGAACCAGGTGGACAGCGCTCAGGCGAAGTCCCTTAAAGTTTTTAAGACGGAACTATCGGGCGTCCTACTTCGGGTATTTGAATAATTGGCATTGATTTTGTCTGTATGGCCTTATGAAAAAGATGCTACTGTTTTGTCACCTATTTTTTGCATCTGTTCTTGTAGCCCAAGAGTGGCAAGCGGATTACACGGAGGCACTCGTGATAGCTAAAGAACAGCATAAACCGATACTATTGGTGTTCGCCGGCTCCGATTGGTGTGCACCTTGTATAAAACTGGATAAGGATATTTGGCAATCCGATGTTTTTCGTTCGTATGCCAAAGACAGTTATGTGCTTTACAAGGCGGATTTCCCTAGAAAAAAAGCGAATCGACTACCGGAAACTGTTGCCGAGCAGAACAGTGCACTTGCCGAGAAATATAATCCGAACGGATATTTTCCGTTGGTTTTGCTTTTGGATAGCCATGAAAATGTAATCGGGGAGACCGGATATTTTAAAAGTACCCCCGAAGCGTATATAGACCATTTAAAATCCTTTATAAAGTGAGATTGTTGATCTACATCCTTTTTTGCTTTTTGACCGTCGGCGTTTTTGGCCAGGAAAAGGAGTATGTCACATCGAACAAGACCCTGAAATTGATGGGCACCCGTTTCGATATCACGGTGGTCGCCAGCAATCAAGATATCGGCCAGATTAACATTGATGAAGCCACCGCCGAAATAAAACGGATAGAGGCCTTGATTTCATCATGGAATCCTGATTCCGAGACTTCTTTAATTAACAACAACGCGGGAATACGCCCGGTAAAAGTAAGTCTAGAAATGTTTCAGCTGATCGATCGGGCCAAACAAATATCGGAACTTACCGATGGCGCTTTTGACATTTCTTACGCTTCCATGGATGAAATCTGGAAATTCGACGGCTCGATGAAACGCAAACCGACCGATGCCGAAATGGAGAAATCAGTAGCCAGAATAGGGTACCAAAAAATTATTTTGAACACAAACGACCAGACCGTTTTCCTGAAGGAAAAGGGGATGAAGATTTCGTTCGGTGCCATCGGAAAAGGCTATGCCGCCGACAAGGCCAAAGAACTCTTGATATCCAAACAAGTCCTCGGCGGAATTATAAATGCTGCGGGAGATCTGACGACTTGGGGAACAAAGGCCAACGGTGAAAAATGGCTGATCGGTATCGCCAATCCTTTGAGCAAAGAGAAGATTTTTTCTTGGCTGCCCATCGTAGAATCGTCAGTCGCGACCTCTGGTAACTACGAGAAGTTCGTCGTTTTCGACGGCATTAAATACTCGCATATCATCGATCCCAGAACCGGGAACCCTTCGACGGGCGTGAACAGCGTCTCGATATTCGCCAAGAGTGCCGAATTCTGCGATGCCCTAGCCACGGCGGTATTCATCATGGGGACGGAGGCAGGACTCGCACGGATCAACCAATTGCCCGTCACAGAGGCCATTTTGGTAGATAGCAATAATAAGGTGCATAAGAGTAGTGGCATTTTGTTCGAGACTACCCCATAGCCTGAATTGAAATGCTGTTCTGATTTCATTAACTTCGTTCGCGAATACGCGAATAAGAATCCTAAAGTGTCAGTGATAAAAAAAGTTCTACTTCTTTTAGTGTTTAGCGCACTTTCCACATCCTGTGTAGCCGTAAAACAATACGAAAAAGTATACCTTAACGATGAAGAAATGCAGCTTTCGGCTAAAAAACCGGAACGTTTCGAAACCAATTTTCAGGTGTATCGTGAGGCCGCTGCGGGAGCCAATGGAGGGAAGAGTGGGGGAGGCTGTGGCTGTAATTGATTTGAAAATGGAACTCTAAATCTTTCAACCGGCAATCTAATAACGTGTAAACTACAATCAAACCCACCTCTCTAAATTGAAATTTACAATCACAATAGCGTTACTTCTCACCGTAACCTTGGTTTTTTCCCAAGACGAAACTTCCTATAAAAAAAGGGTCTTGGAGTCCGCTGAAATCGATTTCCTGTTCAGTTATTACGGACAAGACGGCAAAAACGCCGCGGTAACGGGGGGCTCGGGAACAGAAAAATTGACCGATGCGACTTCGGCCTTAGTAGTAAGTATCCCGTTGAACGCTGATGATGTTTTGACTGCCGATGTGGGTATCTCGGCCTACACTTCGGCTTCTTCAAGTAATATTAATCCCTTTGATGGCGATGTGAACCGAACGGTGAGTCCGTTTAGCGCTTCCTCGGGAGCCTCACGCCAAGATGTGCTGGTGCATTTTAATCCTTCGTACATGCACAGTTCTGAAAATCGAAATTCAGTCACAACCGTGAACGGCTATATTTCGTCGGAATATGACTATTTTTCTTTGGGTTTTGGCGGTGGTTATACCCAATTGTTCAACGACAAAAATACCGAGTTATCCTTGAGTGGAATGGTATATTTCGACACGTGGAACCCCCAATATCCCATAGAATTACGGGATGGTTTTTTTGATTCCCGAACGGTCGGAACTGGTTTGTATGCGCCTGATTTCAATGTGTTTTCAGATGAAAAAAGGAATTCATATTCACTTTCATTGGGCCTTACCCAAATTTTAGGCAAAAGATGGCAAGGAGCTATTTTTATGGATGCCGTTGTACAAAAAGGACTGCTCAGCACCCCGTTCCAAAGAGTCTATTTCGGTGATACCAACGATTTTTTTATTGAAGATTTTCAATTGGCAGACGATGTTGAACGGCTGCCGGACAGCCGACTAAAAATTCCTATTGGCGGTCGCTTGAACTACTACATAAGTGACACTTTTATCCTGCGAACCTACTATCGTTTCTATTATGACGATTGGGGCATCACGGCGCACACCGCCAGCGTGGAAGTTCCTATCAAATTGAGCGACGCTTTCACTTTGTATCCGATCTATCGGTTCTACACACAGTCCGCTGCCGATTATTTTTATGGAAAGGAAGTTGCCCTGTCAAGCTTTAGTTTATATACTTCCGATTACGACCTTTCGAAATACCATGCGAACCAATATGGTGTGGGCATTCGGTACAAGGATATTTTTACCAAGGCCACAATTCTTGGTTTCGGATTAAAGGCTTTAGATCTTCGGGCCAACACCTATAATCGAAGTGATGGGCTAAATGCCATGATAGTTACCTTGGGAACCACATTTGTCGCGAATTGAAGTTTTTTCCGTCGCCCATGGGAAAAAGAGCCGCTGTAAACACCTAAAAAGAATAGTTCAATCAAAAGCGATATACCCCGCACCTTCAAGTTCGTGTTGGGAGCGGATAAGCTTCGAATATCCATCCTTTATGAGGTATACGCTATCACTTACTTCGAGAATATCCCGATAAAAATGGTCCGTGATTACAATAGCACTTTTTTGTTTCTTAAGCTGGATAAGGTCTTTGAATTTTTCCACATAGATTGGCGCAATGAAAGAAAAAGGTTCGTCTAAAAGGATGACCGGGTTATCGGAATTAAGTATAAGATATGTTTCTGCGATGCGAAGTTCTCCGGACGAAAGTTGGTTGACCTTGGTTTTAGAGTATTTGTCGAAGGATGGAAAAAGGGTGGTAAATGCTATCCAATCCCTGTTGAAAAGCCGAAAGGCCTCCGTTAGCGTCAGACTGTTGGGAAGCAATTGATGTTGAGGTAAATAGGCGGCGTAATTTTTGACATATAACCTTTTGTTTTGATGGATGCCGTCAATGCGAATATTTCCGTATTTTGGTCGTAAACTTCCAAATAAAATGCGTAATAATGAGGTTTTGCCGCATCCGTTTCTTCCTAAAATACCTGTAATGCTTCCTGTTTCCGCTTTAAGATAAATACCGTAAAGAATTTTCCGGTTGTCATAACTCAGCTCTATGTTATCGATTTCCAACTTCAAAACAGGTTAAGGATCAAGAGGGTTACGATGGTCAAAACAGCATCCATTAGAAATGAAATTGCAAACAATCCCAATTTAGAAATCCCGAAGTTTTGGTAAAAAGTCAGTTTTTGTTTTAAACGGACATCCAAGTAATAAAGAAAAAGTAATCCACATAAAAATAGCTTGACCAGAAGAATCTTGACGATAATTTCTATGAATTCTTGAGATTGAAGCACTGTAAATTGAAGGCAGGTAATGGCAAGGGAAAACAATATAATCGGCTTGTAAAAGAAGATGACGAGCCTATAAAATTTAAAACGTAGCAGGGAATGTATCAAATTTCGGGAATATCGATAAATATACCGTTTTTTCGTAAATTCGCCCCCCTATCCAAGATAGACCATGATAGACAAACTGAACATTGTAAAGCAGCGTTTCGATGAGGTTTCCGACCTGATCATACAGCCCGATATTATTTCGGACCAAAAACGCTATGTAGAACTGACCAAGGAATATTCCGATCTAAAGGATCTTGTTGAAAAACGCGATCAATACTTAGAACTGACCAATAATATACAAGAGGCTGAGGAAATCATTACGGATGGCAGCGATGCCGAGATGCTCGAAATGGCCAAAATGCAGCTGGAGGAGGCTAGGGCAGAGCTCCCGAAATTGGAGGAGGAAATTAAGATGATGCTCATTCCCAAAGATGCCGAAGACGCCAAGGATGTGGTAGTTGAGATCCGAGCGGGAACGGGCGGCGACGAGGCCAGTATTTTTGCTGGTGACCTCTTTCGTATGTATACCAAATTTTGCGAATCCAAAGGATGGAAAACCAATGTTATCGACCTAAGCGAGGGTACCAGTGGCGGCTATAAAGAGATTCAGTTCGAGGTAACCGGTAAGGATGTATATGGTACCTTGAAATTTGAAGCTGGTGTGCATCGCGTTCAGCGGGTGCCTCAGACCGAGACCCAAGGCAGGGTGCATACGAGTGCGGCCACAGTTATGGTGCTTCCCGAAGCAGAGGATTTTGATGTGCAAATCGACCCCAAAGATGTGCGTATCGATTATTTCTGTTCCTCCGGGCCCGGGGGACAATCGGTAAACACAACGTACTCGGCAGTGCGGTTAACCCACCTTCCTACAGGCTTGGTGGCACAATGCCAAGACCAAAAATCACAACATAAAAATAAGGATAAGGCATTCAGGGTACTACGTTCACGATTGTACGACCTCGAACTGGCCAAAAAACAGGAAGAAGATGCCGCCAAGCGGAATTCCCAAGTAAGTAGCGGTGACCGATCGGCAAAAATCCGCACCTACAACTATCCACAGGGCCGGGTGACCGATCACCGAATCGGATTGACGCTCTACGATTTGCAGAATATCATCGATGGCGATGTTCAAAAAATTATTGATGAACTGAGCTTGGTCGAGAATACGGAGAAGCTGAAGGAGGCGTCGGAGGTGTTCTAGGCAAAAGTTCAAGTTCCAGTTCAAAAAAAGTTGGCCGTAAAGTTGCAGTAGGCAGTTTTTAATTTTCTAGCGCCGCGTATATAATTCCCTTGCTAACACTACACAATAAATGACAACTTCACAACTTGTTGAACAGATACATCTAAAAAAATCTTTCCTCTGCATCGGTCTTGATACCGATTTGGAAAAGATTCCTCGACATCTTCTCGACAATGAAGATCCGATTTTTGCTTTCAACAAGGCGATTATCGATATGACCCATCATCTGTGTGTTGCCTATAAGCCAAACATCGCCTTTTATGAAGCCTATGGAATTGTGGGATGGAATGCATTGGAAAAGACCATAACCTATCTCAATGAACACCATCCTGAAATTTTTACGATTGCCGATGCCAAACGAGGGGATATTGGCAATACCTCGACGCGCTATGCCAAAGCCTTTTTTGAAAATATGCAATTCGATTCAATAACCGTTGCCCCTTATATGGGTAAAGATTCCGTGGAGCCTTTTTTGGCGTTTCCGGAAAAGCATACCATTCTCTTGGCGTTGACCTCCAACGAAGGCGCATACGATTTTCAAACAAAGCTAGTCGATGGTAAAGAACTGTACAAGCAAGTACTTGAAGCCTCTAAGCGCTACAAAAACTCGGAGAACCTGATGTATGTGGTAGGCGCCACGAAGGCGGAGTATCTTCGGGATATCCGAAAAATCATCCCGGATAATTTTTTGTTGGTACCGGGTGTGGGCGCTCAAGGGGGCAGTCTACAAGAGGTATGCAAATATGGAATCAACAAAAATATTGGCTTGCTTATCAATTCCTCAAGGGGAATCATCTATGCCTCCAAAGAAAAAGATTTTGCAAAAGTCGCGGCTTCGAAAGCAGCGGACCTACAAAATCAAATGGCTTTGGAACTGAAAAAGATGAAGTGATCACTTCATCATATTCTCCAATATTTTTTGGATTTTCTGTGCTTTCTGCTCAAAGAATTCTACCAACTTGGCATCGGTATATTCCAAGTTGCCGGCCTTTTCCAAAAAATTCTGATACTGGTATTCCAATAACGATATTACGTTTCTGTTTGCAGTTATCGGAGTAACACTTCCTACTTTACAATATTGATTTTCCATAGTCGTATAAATAAGTCCCTAATATACGGCATATCGTCGATTTTGGATGTCATTATTCGTCATATCGGGCTCAAAAATCGTTGTATTAATGATAAATTAACATCGGGATGCTTGAATGTAAATTTTAGCTTAAATAGTGGTAGCCCATTAGCTGGAATCTACAATCCGATTATGCTTACTGCCAATGAAAATTTAGCCTCCATATCCTGGATTTTGCACCATTAAGGAATTAGTGTCCATTTCGTTCTGCGGTATGGAAATGTCAAGGCATTTGCATCAAAGGCTAAATCACCAACAGCACGTCCTGATCTTTTATAATCATGGATGAAGAAACCTTCAAACGCTAATTCCAACTGTCGTTCTTAAAAATATTATGTCGGCGGTAAGCGCTGTCAGGGCAGAAGCACCAGATCTCACCGGAGTGCATTGATTTCAGCTAAGGGAGCCAAGACCTACAGAAGTGCCTTCTAGCAAAATTGCTTTCGAATCGAATGAGATGCATTTCGGCAATTCTTAAATACTCGGATGTTCGCAAATTGTCTTGTATATTTTGAGGTGAGCCTTTCATCGGTATCGGCTTATGTAAAAGAAGTTGGCCCTTGCATCATTGTCTGGTCATCGAAGAGATTTAAATACGTCGTCTTGAACACGCAGATCCCCACCACGACCACCATTTCCTGAGAAGCACAAAAGTTAACCAATTGGTTTCATCGCTCCCTACGACCATCTGGCTGGTTTTCTGAAAGGCAAATATGATTTCAGGCCCATCAGTTTCATTGTTAAGGCACCATTGTAGGTCGGTGCAAGGCTATGACCGCTATTTTGAAGTACGTCGTTCGCTGCGTCTCTCGCGGCGGTAAAGTTTCCTTGTTGAAGATAAATCCTAGCCAGTAAGGCCTGTGCAGCATACTTATCCGCAAGAATCCATTGTTCCTTGGGCAAAAGTGAATATGCCGTTTCCCATCGGATATGATTTGGCTATAGACTTCTTCGACAGAGTTTCTGGCAAACTCCAAAGGTTGCAGGTAATCAAGTACTCCATTCGATACAATAGCGGTACTCCTGGCTGAGAATTACCGCCTCCAGCTTGATAGGGAGTCGCATAATTTCGTATAAGATCAAAATAGGCGAGAGCGCGAAGAAATCTAGCTTCCCCTTCAATTCGATTTGTCTTCCTCGGGGCTACGTACTATTGCAATATTGTCAACGACCAAGTTGGCCTGATTACTGCTTTCGTAACTATTTTCCCAAATGTTTTGGACAAATCCGTTAGTCCACCAACAGGCTTTTGGTAATCGCTTGTCTCGGGTCAATAAAAGTACCGTCCCATGAACTTCATCGTAGTGCCTAACAGGTCGTTCTAAGCTGTAGTTCCCCTCCGTAGGTGTCTTCTTGCCCCATTTCTTGATATACACCGATTAGAATTGCTGTAAGATTCATCTTCAGAGGTAAGAGCCAATTCGCCGGTAGATTATTTGTCGGGTTGTATATCAAGATTACTTTCGCATCCTGCGCCAAAAGCTGAATAGTACGGCGACAAAAATATAGTTATATGTTTTCATGTCAATTCTTTTAAAAGTTAATGTTAAGGCCAATGGTAAGGTTTTCGCGGTGGGGCAGAATAGAAATATTCCTACCGGGATATGTGAATTTCCGTTTACATCGCTCGTCGATTCAGGGTCATTTCGATTTGTAATCTGTAAAGGTCAACAGGTTAACACCTGAAAAATACACCCGTAATTTACTACAATCGAATTTTTGTATGGTTTTGCTTGGCAGGTATAGCCTAAGGTCAGGTTTCGTAGACGAATAAAATCTGCCTCGTCCAGATATCGGGTTGATTGCCGTGCCGTTGCCTCCAGAACAGTCTGGCTTGAGGTATGTCGGTAATATCGCCGGGCTGTTGCCATCTTCGCAATTGATCAATGCTCTGATTGTCGAAATAATCCGCCGTCGCCGATTGAAAACGGCCACCCTCATTGTAAATACTAGCACCCCATTCACCTTGAAAAGTAAAGGAAAAGTCAAAATGCCCTTAAAGGTGATTGTGTGAGACCAGCGTACAGTTGGGAAACGGGTTACCATAGCGATGCCGTTGTGCTTCATTAGGACAGTTGTTGTATCCTTGTTCAGGGTACCATCTGCATTCTCGGTATTTAGAACAATAAAGAGCGTCACCGTTAGCGGGGTCTACACCTGCGAATTCAACCGACATAAAAGGAGGCTAAGGTTTCACCGACCCGGTTAATGTTTTCGAAGGTAACAATATCGGCGCCTTCGTTTGGTAAGGACTGCAACTTGTTGGTATTGTTAGAGATGATTGATTATTGATCGTATCCATGTGAATGTCTTTGGTTATGTTTCTGGTGTTCAGAACAAATTCTAAACCCTCACCCCTTAACGTTCGCCCATATTGCGGTTAATGATATAATCCGCTACTGGGAATAAGTGGTACGTCGAATAATAGGTCTTTGGTATCTTTTACATAGTAATCGATTTCCCCGTAATTTTACCATCCAGAAAATCCGAAATCAAGTCCTGAAATCGATTTGTCTTGATTCTTTCCCATTTAAGGTCAGGATTGCCAGGTTGGAAAGGGGCTATTCCCGGTCTTTGGTTATAGGCTACACCACTAAAAAGAAATCGGGCAAGCAAAATTCTCGATTTCTGCATTTCCCAATTCACCGTAACTAGCCCTGAATTTCAAAAAGGAAAGTAGGTTGAATCTCTAAGAAAATTCTCTTCGGAAGCAATCCATCCTCCAGAAACAGCGGGAAAAATACCAAAGCGTTCGTCTACACCAAAACGCGAGGAACCATCTTGATCGTATACTTGCCTTTAAACAAGTATTTGTCTATCGAACTGAAAGTTGCCCGTCGCAAAATAGGAAAGAAAATGTATTATTCTGTTCTACTTGATCCGTGCCAGCCGTAATTTCGGCCCCACCACTAACGGTGGGCAGATCGTCGCCGGGAAACTGTTGGCTGGTCACACTCGTAATCCGACGGGTGTTGTGCTTGTATTCGGTATCCTAAAACACATTTCCGGTTGCATTTCGGTAAAAAGTTTACCAAAGGTCAGGTAATTACTGAAAACATAGCTTTCTGATCACGTACAGTCGGAAGCAAAGGCATCTTCCCCACTATGCATTGAAACAGAGGCAGATTCTGTAAACCTCCGGATAATTATCTTCGGTCTGACCAAAAGGTCATAGGAAAACTCGGAGTTGAATTTCAAAGCCTCGAAAAATTTGTACTGCACCAGCCACTTTTGGCGGTAAATCTTCTTACAATGGTTCTTGAAAAATACCGTTAATTCAGCATCAATAAAAAGTTACCATAACGTCGTTTCATGTTTGGGTGACACCATCATCGAGATACGCAGGTGATAGGGGGATTGTGCAATGGCCTGTAGAGGTGTTTGCAAAGCATTGTCATTTGCGATTCTATCTATTTCGTTCTTGAATATACTCAAGATTCATGCTCGTCGTAAATTTGTCGCTGAAATTTATGGCTCAATATTCGTTCTTGCGATTTACCCGTTCAAGGTATTATCTCGAACAATACCATCGGTATTATTGTAAGCACCGAAAAAAGTACGTGTTTTTTCATCGGCCCCCGAGACGGAAAATCCACATCGGTCGGAAATCCGTTGAAAGGCCAACTCCTGTCCAATCCGTATCGACATCACAGTTGTCCAGTCGGTATTCTGCCAAGAAATCAAAGGTGCTTCGGCTTCTTGCATATCTTCTTCTGCCAATCCGCCATTCAATGCTGATTCGAAAAAGAGTTCTCTGTATTGATTGGTGTTTAGCCAGTTCCTTTTATTGGTGGCTTGACTCAATCCTTGAGCTAAATTCAGTGAAAACTTTGCTTTTGCCTGTCCTTGCCCGATTTCGTTGTAATCAGATACGACACCATTTGTGCCTCTTGCCCCATAGATTGCTGCCGAAGAGGCATCTTTTAAAATCTGAATTGATTCAATTTCGTTAGAGTTGATGGAGACCAATGGATTAATAGGGGACTCGTTACGAGATATCGTTATACCTAGGGGATCTACTAATGGAATGCCATCAACCACATATAAGGGTTCTTGTGACGACGATATGGTCGTCCCCGCGTACTCTTACTTTAATGCCGCCTTCTACCTTACCGTTGATTTGGGTGATCTTACCCCTGCGCCTTTGCGCCGTAAGCGCACTTTGTAAACTTGGGGTAGGTATTTCGTTAAGTTGGTCGGATGATATCGTCGCAATATTGTCCGTTACGTTGCGTTTGCATTGGGTACCGTATCCCACGACGATTACCTCGTCCAATTGCGAGGCATCCTCCTCCAACTGAACGTTTATGGTACTTGAAGTTCCCACGACCATTTCGGTGGTCTTTTGCCCTAAATACGAGAAGACCAAGGTCTGGTCTTCTGTTGCGCCAATGGAATAATTACCATCAAAGTCGGTCTGGGTGCCGCTGGTTGTGCCCTTGACGAGCACATTTACACCCGGCAAAGGTAAATCACTTTCATCGGTGACCGTTCCTGTCACCGTCTTTTCCTGTCCTAACGAAGCCTGAGGGATTAACAAAAGGGTCAGTGTCACTAGTATGAGTAGTATTGTCTTCATCTTAGCTGTTTTGAATTAGCAAGACGAAATTCTTAATAAATTCGTAATGAAGCAATTAAAATATCATAAATATTAATAGGCTATTGAGGTATTGTCAATTTGAGAACTATGTAACTAAAAATTATGCAATTTAGAATATTTTATTAGTAGATTTAACAAAGTCGTAAAAGCAACGGAATATTTTGCTGCAATAGGATTCCCGTCTTCACGCAAATTCAAGTATTGGGTTTGCTTGCACATGGTGTCGGTGAGAAGTTAATAAATGGCTTCAGGAGTGCAAAAAACACTTCAATGTGCTACTAGTGTATTTAAGGGGCCATGACTTATCGACCTCCGGTCGCTGTTCCTACATGATTCAAAAAGAATGTACTGAAAGTAATGCGCACGATGGTATAGTTACGCGCCACATATCAGAGTCATTGCCCCGCATGTTTAAAGCTGGAAATATTCAGACTCCATGCTTTATGTCGTGGGCGGGGAAGATTACCTTTTTGTTTCCTCGGTCCAAAAATAATTGACCCCCATACTAGGGCTAACTTGTTGACCATAGAAAATTGTGGCGACGAGATGAACGTGGGACGGCCCAAAATCTTTACTGATTTTGTCTTTAGGTAGGTTTCCGAGAGTAGTGGATAGCGATGGATGACTGCTATAGAGCGGTTTTTAATAACCAGGGTTTTGAGTTAAGTTTGAGTTTGCGTCGGTCTCCCTTTGCGGAACTGGCATCACCAATTTTGGGCTATCATAAGCGAATGAACCTACGTTACCTTTAAGCCTTTTTATATCATGAAGTGCAAAGCCTTCGAATGACAGCTCCCTTTTCCGTTCGTCTATGATATCCTGAAGGGCGATACCTGCAGCATAGGGCGATGCGCCTGAGCGGGCCCTTAAGGCATTAAGTTCAACTTCCGGGGCAAGACCTATGGCTGTTCCCTCTCGAAAGTTGGCTTCTGCCCTGATTAAATGCATTTCGGCTAGGCGGATAAACGGAATGTTGGAGAACTCACCTTGCCACTTGGTTGTCGCCGTACCGTCGCCGGTTTCATAGAAAAATGTACTTCTCTCATCATCAACATCGTCATAAAGGTCAAAATGGACTTCATTAATGGATACATCGGGATTCCCGGCTCTGCCCCCAAAATCATTTCCGCCCCAAAAAGTGTTCATGTCGTTTTCGCCGTCTTGGGCGGTTATCTGCCAGGCGAAAATATCTTCGGTCGAGTTCCCATCATTGTTGAAGGCGGCGGGAAATTCTGCGGACAGGGTATGTCCGCTGTTCTCTAGAACGTCATCGGCGGCATCCCTGGCCAAAGCATAGTTGCCCTGTTGCAGATATACTCTCGCCAATAAAGCTTGGGCGGCATATTTATCTGCGAAGATATCGTTGTCGTCCGGTAACAGGGTATACGCATCCATAAGGTCCGTAATGACCTGAGCATATACGTCCTCCACCGAATTCCGACTAGGGGAATCTACCTGCGAAGCATTAGTGACCGTGCTCAAGACGATTGGCACTGCAGGTTGGGTATTCTGCTGTCCGGCGGTATACGGGAGTCCGAACAACCGGGCGAGGTCAAAATACATCAGCCCTCGAAGAAATTTGGCCTCGCCCTCCATTCGGTCTTTGGTAGCCTGATTTTCAACGATGTTTAGGTTTTCTAGAATTATATTGGCCTGGTTGTTCACCTCATAAGCATTCAGCCAGATATCCCTCGCATTTACGTTATCGGTAAGAATTGCTTTTTCATTGAATTCGGCCGGTTCCTCAAAAGTTCCATTGAACGTAAGTTCTCCTGAATTGGCCAACATTTCTACGGCCAGGTTCAACACCCCACCATAGATATTCTCTTCAAAGGTGGGCGTTTCCGCGCTACCGTGGGCCGCTTCGTCATATAGTCCGATCAAAAGGTTCTGCAGGTTGGCCTCGCTAGAGATTACGACCTCCGGTGACAAGCTCTGCTCCGGTTGAAGCTCGAGGTTATCCTCGCAACCCATGGCCATGATTAGAAGAATCAAGATAGTCAGCGTATGCTTTCTGTTTTTCATCGGTATCGTTTTTATAAATCAATGTTTATTCCGATCGTGTAGGTTTTGGCGGGGGGTGCGGAATAGAAATCCACACCGACCTGAATGTTGCTTTGGGCCGCATTGAAATCTGCCGTTGATTCAGGGTCGAAACCCTGATAATCGGTAAAAGTCAAAAGATTAAACCCGGAGAAGTAGATACGAAGCCGCTCCACATGGAATTTTTGGGTCACCTCGCTTGGAATGGTGTACCCCAAGGTCAAGTTACGCAGACGAATAAAATCCGATTCGGCCAAATACCTGGTTGAGGGTTGTTGGCCGTTGGTGGAAAACAATCTGGCCTGCGGTACGTTCGTGATGTCGCCGGGCTGTTGCCAGCGGTTTAATTGATCGGTGGTTTGGTTGTCAAAAAATCGAGCGTTTCCCGATTGGAACCGCCCTCCGTCGTTGTATATGCTAGACCCCCACTCGCCTTGAAAGGTAAAAGCAAAGTCCAGATTTTTATAGTTCAAATTACTTGATAGGCCTGCAATCAAATCAGGATAGGGACTTGCTACTATGATTCTTTCCGCCGAATTAAAATCATTGGTTGTTTCTTTATTCAATGTGCCGTCAATATTCTCAGTGTTCAGTACAAAGAGCGCATCACCATTGGCCGGGTCGACCCCTGCATATTCTACCATATAGAACGACGAAAGCGTTTCCCCTTCGCGGACAATGTTCCTGCCCTCGATAATGTCGCCCCCTGGCAGGCGAATCACCTTATTATCCAAAGTGGAAAGATTAATGGAAGTGTTCCATCGCAAATCTTCGGTTTGAATATTCTTAGTGTTCAAAACAAATTCAAAACCCTTATTCCGTAATTCTCCAACATTACGTATGATATTTACAAATCCGGTCGTTCCGGCGATGGGTTCGTTCAACAAAAGGTCGTCGGTAGTCTTCACATAGTAATCGATCTCCCCGGATAGTCGATTGTTAAAAAAGCCAAAGTCGACACCTGCATCCACTTGGGTAGTTCTTTCCCATTTTACATCGGGGTTGCCCAATTGGGTAGGTGCAAGGGCTGCTCTTTGATTGTAGGGTGAGCCTTGGAACAGGCTAAGGCTGGCAAAATTACCAATACCGGCATTGCCGGTAATTCCCCAGCTGGCCCTAAGTTTCAAGAGGGAAAGAGTTTCAGAACCTTTCAAAAAATCTTCTTCGGAAACGATCCACCCTGCGGAGGCGGCCGGAAAGATACCGAACCTGTTTTCCGCTCCGAAACGTGAAGATCCGTCATATCGAATGCTGCCCTTGAGCAGGTATTTATCAGCAATCGATAGATTGGCCCTGCCGAAGTAGGAAAGAAAATTGAAGGCCGTTCGGCTAGACCCACCGGCGACAATTTCGGAGGCGCTGTCCAAGGTCTGTAGATCATCTGACGGAAAGCCCTGCGCTTGAACTAACTGAAGTCGGCGTTGGCTTTCCTCGAAACTCATGCCCGCGGTAGCTTCGAAATCGAATTTTTCGCCAAAGCTCCGGTCGTAGGTAAAATAATTGCTCAAAATGTACTTTTCGGTTTCGACCGCATTGGCTGTGCCAAAGCCACCTACGGAGGCAGACTCCGTTAAGCTTCCGGAAAATCGCTCGGCAACTTGGGTGCCGAAATCATAACCTACTTCGGTCCTAAAATTCAGCTCTGGCGTAATTTGATATTGCAAAAATGTGTTGGCAATGACCCGCCAAAGATTGGTCTCGAAATTGCCGTTGAACTCCTCCGTTAAAAAATTATAGTACTCCGTACTTTCATTGTTTGGGGTGATGCCATCTTCAAGATAGGCAGGGGAAAGCGGTACTTGTGCAATGGCCTGTAATGGGGTGGCGAAAGCATTGTCGTTTGATAGCCGGTTGATCTTGCTTTTGGAAATGCTAGCATTGAGACCGGTTTTAAACTTGTTCGAGATATCATGGTCCATATTTCCCCGTAGGGAGTAGCGTTCCAAAATATTACCTCGGGCAATGCCTTTGGTCTTGTTGTAACCGGTGGAGAGGAAGAACCTGGTCTTTTCACCACCCCCGGATACCGAAACCCCGACATCTTCAATAGATCCATCGACCAATGCCAAATCTTGCCAATCGGTATCGACCCCAGTCTGCCCGTTCGAGTAGCCATCGAATATTTCTTGCATTTCCGCTTCGGTAAAACCGTTGTTCAGTCCCGATTCCAGAAAAAGTTCCCTATACTCGGCGGCATTCAGAAAATCGACTTTGTTTGTTGCCGTGCTCCATCCATATGAGGAGTTGAGCGATACCCGGGTTTTGCCCTTTTTACCCGATTTTGTGGTGATCAGTACCACCCCGTTGGTTCCCCTAGCCCCGTAAATCGCCGCCGAGGAAGCGTCCTTTAAAATCTGAATGGATTCAATATCGTTGGGGTTTATCGATACCAATGGATTTATAGGTGAGTCGTTGATGGATTCATCATCGTTGGATATCGGCACGCCGTCTAGAACATATAGAGGTTCTTGTGAAGACGATATGGTGGCCACACCCCGGACCCTCACTTTGATACCACCTTCTACTTTTCCGTTGATTTGGGTTATGCGAACGCCAGCCGCTTTTCCGGTCAGGGCACTTTGAAGGCTTGGGGTGGGTATTTCGTTAAGTTGTTCTGAAGAAATAGTAGCTATGTTGTCGGTTACCTTTCTTTTCGATTGTGACCCGTAACCCACGACGATGACCTCGTCGAGCTGTGAGGCATCTTCCTGCATTTGAACGTCTATTGTATTTGAACCGTCTATGACCCTTTCGACCGTTCGTTGCCCCAAGTACGAGAAGATGAGGGTTTGGCCGTCACCCGCTTGGATGGAATAGTTGCCATCAAAATCGGATTGGGTACCTGTAGTAGTGCCTTTGACCAAAATGTTAACTCCCGGTAGGGGTACGCCGTCTACATCTGAGACTGTTCCAGAAATGGTATTTTCCTGTGCATTGGCCATTAAGGTTACCACAAACAACAGCATACACCATCCTTTCATCATTGTAGCCATATGTTCTGTGTTTTGTATTAGTGGAATCTTAGGTTGTAAATTGCAGCCCTGAATATTTTGATAGCTAATTCAAATAACCCTAAAAGGAAACAGAAGTTAATTTTTAAAAGGTTAGGACTTCAGGGCTGCTTTTACATTGAGTTCATCAGTATCCAAAATAATCGACTTTTAACCCGATTTTGGTCATAGCCTATAAACGTTTCCTTTTCCGAGGAAAGTTTACTTTTTTTTTACGGCGAGCACCTCGACACATTTTTTTTCAAATGACCGAAGCATAAGGGTACTATAGAAAGGTTGTATTTAACTAGGTGATTTGAAGAGAAGTATATGCGCGTTTCTTTAGGAAGCATTTACCGGAATAGGGGGAAGCGGATACTGGTTAAAGAAGATTTAAAAAATGACGCAAGACGGAGCGGAAATTTTACAATATATCGGATAGAAGATCGACATAAAAAGCAGCCTCGGGCGATTGTGGATGACTATTTCAAAAAACATCCTAAAACAGAAATAATATAAAAGTGATTTCTGGAAGTAAGGCCCTAGGCTGCCTTTACCATTTTGATTGATGAATAATGCCCCAATTTATGCCTGTTTGCCGGGTTTTTAGTCAAGACCTGTAAACCTTTACGCTTCCGATAAAACTTTACTTACTTTTTACGGCGAAGTACTAGACCTTACGGCTACCGTGTTTTTCTGATACTCACTTGGGGTAAGGTCGGTATCTTTTTTAAACGCCTTATTGAAGGTAACCTTGTTATTGTAACCCACTTCGTAGGCCACATCGATAATATTGAGATTTTTTTGAATGTCCGTTTCCAAAATGGATTTAGCTTCTTGTATTCGGTAGGAATTAACTAGTTCGTGAAAGTTCATATTAAAATGCTCATTTATAACTTGTGAGGCATTGTGCCTGGTCGTATTCAGTCTTTGAGCGACCGTTTCGAGGCATATAGCACTATCCTTATATATTTTTTCGTTGTTGAACAAGCAAATAAGGCTCTGCATCAATTCTTGGGAAAGGCTATCGGTCAATCCCGACTTCTCATATTTAGGGAATAGTTGGTTGCCATACGAGAAATGACCGCTGAAAACATAGGGCTGTACACTCGCCGAATATCCCACGTATAGCACCATTAATGCCATACAGATTATCTGCGAATGGAACAAAGGCAAGTCGTTTGTGATGAAAATGCAGTAAAGGAAATAAGAGATAATATAAAGAAAATGAATTCTGTAAAGATTTTTCATCCAAACCTCCGATGGACGATTTAGATCTTTTCTTTTTTTCCCCTCAAGATATATTTTCCTGATAAAGTACCCATATACGATCAGTGAAACTAGTTTTAGGGTCGTGACCGTTAAATTGGCCAGTGAAAAACCGTCTTCGGCATCCATTACCAAAAGTTCAAATTTTTCGTCGGAGGGCAAGGCATAAATGGGACCCAAGTAGACGAGGAAGAGTATTGTGGGGACCAAATGCAGTAAATCTTTGGTTTTAAAACGATACCGCTGGGTAATCCTTTTAAAATATAAGTACAACAGCGGGCCATACAAAAATGAAAAGGAAGTAGACATTAAGTACGAATGTGGAAATTGGTATTCATAGTGGGTAAGGGAAATAAAGATATGCAAAATGAAGGTGGAATGAATAAAGACAAAAATGCTGATGAGCGTTCTGGCAGTAAGGTCTATTTTTCTGTTGAAGTTCAGCAGCACCGAAATGTAAAAACCTATAAGGGCTACATATAGATAAAGAAATGACAATAGGTCAACTGTAGGCACATATTTTCCCGCCAGTCTGTTGAACGCTTCGGTGTCTCTTACCTCATCAAATCTACCGTCCATCAAGATTGTAGGATTGAATTCGGAGATTAACGACTGTTCCAAATACTCAACGCACTCATCGACATGGTTCAGCGCAGCATGGCTCAGGGCAATTTTTTTAAGAACGGGCGCCTTAATTAATGTGTAATTTTCCAAAATCAGACCATATGTCTTAATGGCTTCCGTAAATTTTCTTTCAGTATAAAAGTTGTCCGCTTTTTCCAGTAGTTTTTTCGATTCTTGAACGTCCCGTTCCGAAGAAGTATTTTCAGGGAATTCTAAAGGTGGAATAGGATATATGAATATGGTCCATAGCAAAAACAGCGATACTATGGCAGTAAATCGTCCCATGGTGTGATTAGATTGATGAATTAACTCCGTTCAAATTAGGGAATTATGAAAATCATGGGTCTTAAATATTTCACAAAAAAAGTAAGTCCCGATAAGAATTTACCGTTCGAAAAGGACTGAATGGATATATTGAAATAAAAAAAACCGATGCTCCCACCGGTTTTAAAATAACTAACTCAAAAATTACAACGTAAATAATTTTCCTCTCCCTTATTTAACGGCCTAATTTTTAACTTATTGTAAGTGCTATTATATATTTTAATCCTGTAAGGCAAATACCTTTTTCAAAAGATCCGTTGTTCGCGATGATGCTTTGTTTCGAATTTCCTTTTCCTCCAGGGCAATCATGGTATAAACACCGGTCAAAGCCTCTTGAGTGACATAGTCCGTTAAATCAGGATTCACTTTGCTGGTCAACGGAATGCTATTATATTTAGTGATAAGATTGCTCCACACCCGATCGGCACCGACATTTTGAAAAGAATTTTTTATTACGGGGCTAAACTTTTTATAGAGGTCAGCTTCTGTTTGTCCCGTCAGGTATTGGGTGGCCGCGTCGTCGCTGCCCAATAAAATGTTCTTGGCATCGTTGAAAGTGATGCCCTTCACCGCATTCACAAAAATGGGAGTAGCCTCACCAACGGCATCTTCCGCCGCCCTGTTCAAAACTTTAAGACCTTCATCGGCCAAATTTCCCAAGCCGATATCACGTAACGTTTTATCTACTTTTTGGAGTTCGGCTGGCAAGGCGATTTTTACGAGCTCGTTTTTAAAAAAACCGTCTTCTTGGGTAAGTCGGCTTACCTGTTTGTCGATGCCCTTATCGAGGGCCTGTCGGAGTGCCTCTGCTATTTGTGTATTTCCGATACCGGTCGTTTGGCCCTGGGGCAACTGATTTACCACCTGCTGTAGTTCGCCGCAGGATAGGAGTTGGAAGATAATTGATAATGTTACTATTTTTTTGATCACGGTTTTTCTGGTTTTTATCGCTTTTACACTTTGTGCCTATTTAATGCACTTTTTTGGGAGAAAATCCCTCGCATTTAGGCGAAGATTTAAGTTTGATTCGCTGTCAGCTTTTCGCTATACGCCGTATGCAAAAAAAAGCGTAAAGCGATTTGCGCATGGCTTTGGCCCTAACAGTTAAACGGTAACCGCTTCTCAGTCGGGAAAAAAACCCATCGGTCTTTAGCAGATGGGGGTTGAGTCCTTTCCTTTTTTACAAACCACAAACCCTATTCAAAGGTGAAATTCACAAAAAGCCCGCGCGTACGCATGGCATCTATGTTTCCGGTCCACAGGCTGTTGGGGTCATTGTCGGGTACCAATTCGTCGGTAATACCAAAAACGCCACGTATAGATGGCGTGAACTTAAAGTATTCCAGATAGAAATCGATGCCGAAACCGAGTTCGTAGTTATAGGTCCACTTTTTAAGACGAAAAGTACCGCTGCTGTTATCGTCGAGGCTTTTTTCGTTGCTACCTAGATTTAACGATGCTGATGGTCCTGCGACAAGAAAAGGTTTGAAGTTTCCGTAACGCTTTGTACTGACCTTAAGCAATAGCGGAAAATTAATATAGGTCGATTTTACTTCCCGAAAAGCATTCCTTCGGCCTTCATCGGTGTCCAAGAATCCCGGAAAACCCAAGGTTCTTGCGTTGTAATAAAGCCCGGGTTCTAAACGGAGGTCCAAGAACTCGTTGAGACGCATCTCGCCAATCAGGCCCACGTTGAAGCCAGTAGATTCTAGCACTTGAACATCGGTCCCTCGGTTTCCTTTATCGTTTTTATAATCGAATTTAAAGCCATAGCGGTTGAAACCCAAAAAATAACCGTAGTTCAAGAAATTCTTGTCCTTGTTCTCGATGTTGAGAATGGGGTTGTCGTTGAACTGGGCATTGAGGCCGTTACAAAAAAGAGAGAGTACGATCGATACCAATAAAACGTGTTTCATTCTAATGTTTTGTGGCAACATAAATTGATGCGACCCCAAAAGTTTGGGGCCTGTTCTCTACCTCTATAAACCCGATTTTCCGTAAAATATTGTTGAAGGCTTCCCCATGTGGAAAAACGGATGCCGATTCGCTCAGATAGGCATACGCGGATCGGTCTTTTGAAAACAGCTTTCCGATGGCGGGCAGTATATTTTTTGTGTAGAAAGCATAGCCTTGTTTATAAGGCGTTCTGGTGGGCACGGAGGTTTCCAAAACTACAAAAGTGCCTTGGGATGCTAGAACGCGATAGATTTCGGCCAGGCCCTTTTCCAAGGTTTCGAAATTGCGGACTCCAAAGGCCACCGTGACTGCGTCGAAACTGTTGTTGGCGAAGGGCAGGTTTTCACTGTCGCCCGTCACCATTTCTATGGTATCGCTTAATTTTTTGGCGGCGACCTTTTTTTTTCCTACTGCTAACATTCCTGGAGATATATCGAGGCCGACAATTTTGGGCGCACCTGTTTTTACTAGGTTTATGGCAAGGTCGCCCGTGCCCGTTGCAATATCCAAAATAGTTTTAGGATTTTTTTCCGATAGGATGTCCACGACCTTCCTGCGCCATTTTACATCAATGCCGAAAGAAATCACCCTATTAAGCCCATCGTACTTTTCCGAAATCGTATCGAACATCTGGGTGACCTGTTCCTTCTTACCAAGTTCCGAATCTTTATACGGAGTAATTTTCTTCGCCATATCGGACAATTTTTGCCGCAAAGATATCCTTTTTGAATTCGGAATTCAGAATTCCGAATTCCCAATTGAGAATTTACACCAAAATAATATGTAATTTTGCAGCGCAAATTCGATACGTAAAATACGTATTTGGCATTCGGTCTTTTTAAACTTTAAGTGAGGCCAATGGGTTGCATACCACACAAAGTTGCCAATAGATGAAAATAATTATTGCGGGTGCCGGTGAGGTAGGTTTTCACTTGGCAAAACTGCTATCGTACGAATCTCAGGACATCACCTTGATTGACACCAAAAAGGAGAGTCTGGCCTATGCCGATACGCATCTTGATATTAGGGTCTTGCGGGGTGACGCTACCTCGATCGCGGTTTTAAAGGATGCGCAAGTAGCCGAATCGAATTTGGTTATCGGGGTAACCTCTTCCGAGACCACCAATATCACCTTATGTATGCTCGCCAAACAATTGGGATGTCAGCGTACGATTGCCAGGATTTCGAATACAGAATTCACGGATTGCAAAGACACGATCCGTTTTTCCGATCTTGGCATAGACGAACTGATTTCTCCCGAAGAATTGGCAGCAAAGGAAATAGAAATGCTGTTGAATAAGTCCGCATTCAACGACACCTACGAGTTTGAAGAGGGCAAACTGATTATGGTGGGCGTGTCATTGCCCTCCACGGCACCTTTTGTGGGCAAGATGGTGAAAGAGGCCGCAAGAGTGTTTCCCGAGCTACATTTTATGCCGATCGCCCTACAGCGAAAAGGCACGCAGTACACAATTATTCCACGGGGGGATACCGTATTTAAAGATGGCGATCAGGTCTATTTTATAACTACCAAGCAAGGGGTCGAAGAACTCTATAAATTGACCGGGAAGAAAAAGGAGGAAATTAAAAACGTCATGATCCTTGGCGGAAGTAAGATCGGTTATAAGGCGGCACGGGATCTTTGCCTTAAAAAGTTTAACGTAAAACTTATCGAGAAGAATAAGGATAAGGCCTTCGACCTGGCCGATGAGTTGCCCAACGCCCTTGTAATCAATGGTGATGGTAGAAATGTGGAACTTTTGGAGGAGGAAAGCCTTGAATCTATGGATGCCTTTATTGCCGTGACGGGCAATTCGGAAACGAATATTATGTCATGTCTCGTGGCAAAATCAAAATTTATCAAAAAGACCATTGCCATGGTCGAGAATATGGATTATTTTCAACTCTCCCATTCCATAGGTATCGATACGCTGATCAATAAAAAGCTGTTAGCGGCCAATAATATTTTCAGGCACATACGCAAAGGCGAGGTTGTGGCCTTGATGCGGCTCAACAACCTGAACGCCGAGATTCTGGAATTTGTGGTTAAGCCAGATTCCAGGGTGACGGGCAGTGTGATTCGCGAGCTCGATTTTCCGAAAACGGCTACTATTGGAGGTGTTATCCGTGATGGCGAGGGGATAATCGCATTGGGTGGATTCGAGATCCGTCCCGGAGATCGGGTAGTGGTATGCTGCTTGCCCGAGGGTATCCCGAAAATCGAACGCTTGTTTCTGTAAACGGAATATCGGTTGTACTCAAGGCTAGTAGTTCATAATGACCGGTCCTATTAGGCATTAACCAATAACTCTAATTTTTTATCGTTTTTCATGCGCTTGAATTCCCAAATAATTTTTCACATCATGGGTCTGCTCATGCTCTGCAACGGGGGCTTTATGCTGTTGGCGGCGTTGGTCAGCGGTATCTACGGCGATGGCGCTACCTTGAGTATTTCACTGGCGGCCGTCGTGACCATGTTCGTGGGAATTTCGGCCATGTTCTTTACCAGGGGGCATAAAAAGGAGGTAAAGCGAAAAGAGGGATATATTATCGTCACTTTTGGATGGTTGGCGCTGACCATTTCGGGAATGTTGCCCTATTTGTTTTCGGAGACCATACCTACCATTACCAATGCTTTTTTTGAAACGATATCCGGATATACCACGACCGGCGCCTCCATTATGGACGATATCGAGGTGATGCCCGAAGGTATTCTTTTTTGGCGCAGCCTTACCCATTGGATCGGTGGTATGGGTATCATCGTACTTGCCATCGCCATCCTCCCGCTTCTAGGAATAGGCGGAATGCAGTTGTTCGCCGCCGAGTCACCGGGACCGAGCGGTGAAAAGTTGCATCCGCGTATTACCGATACCGCAAAGCGACTATGGCTGATTTATTTAGGATATACCATAGCGGAAACCGTATTGCTGAAACTGGCGGGCATGAACTTTTTTGATGCCATGAACCATTCGCTGGCCACACTCTCGACCGGTGGGTTTTCTACCAAAAATCTTAGCCTGGCCTATTGGAACGACCAGCCCCTGATACAGTATATTACCATTTTATTCATGTTTTTGGCGGGATCGAATTTCGTTCTGAGCTATTTTGCGTTTAAGGGAAGGGTGCAACGGATTCTTCAAGACGAGGAATTCAAAATCTATACCCTATTTGTAATACTCTTTTCCGTTATCGCTGCCCTTGTCATTTATTTCAGGGCGGATGTTTCGGTTTCGGATTATCATCCCCAAGTTTTGGGTGTGGCGGAAGGCGCTTTTCGCCACAGCCTTTTTCAAGTCGTTTCCGTGATTACCACCACCGGATTTGTAAGTGCCGACTTTACGGGGTGGTCACCCTTTTTAACTGTCTTTTTCTTCGGATTAATGTTTCTTGGTGGATCTGCGGGATCAACTGCCGGAGGCATTAAAGTGATGCGCCATATCATTATCATTAAGAACGGCGTGCTGGAGTTCAGGCGAAGTTTACATCCTAACGCTATACTTCCCGTACGGTATAACGGTCGATCGGTAAAGGAAAACATCGTTTATAACATCATCGGATTCTTTGTATTGTATATGCTGCTTTTCATCATCGGTGCCCTGGTCTTGGGGGCGATGGGTATTGACTTCGTAACCGCCATCGGGGCTGCGGCTTCCTCTCTGGGAAATGTCGGGCCGGCATTTGGCAGTTTGTATCCGCTCAACAACTTTAATGGCCTTCCCGATGCCGGAAAATGGTGGTTAGGCTTTCTTATGCTCGCGGGAAGATTGGAGCTTTTTACCGTGCTCATCCTGTTGACTCCCTATTTTTGGAAGCGTACCTAACGTGTAGTATTATCCGTTGGTTTGTCAGATCCCTCATCCAGTTCCCGTAAAATCTGGTTAACATCCTCTTCGGTGGTAGCGAGCTTGTTTTTGCAAATAGCTATTAATTTAGATGCCCTTTTCACTTTTTCGGAAAGCTCGTCTACCGAAATTTCACCTTGTTCGATTTCGGTAACGATTTCCTGTAATTCCTTAAAGGCTTCCGTATACTTCGGAGTGTCGTCTTTTTTCATTTTTTAGAATCGTTTTGAAATTCAGAAAAGGAGTGGTATTTAAGGATGGCAAAGTTAGGAAAAGAAATACCCGCTTCCCGGACGCCTAGGAAAAAACTAAAATTGGATTTTAAAATATCCGCTAACCTTTATCGGTCGACTTCACCGTACTCGCAACCTTGCCATCGTACAATACCGTCGTAAGCGAATCACCCTTTTTTACAAAATCTGAGGAGCGTACAGATCTCCCGTTCAGTTGGGTGATACTGTATCCTCTTTTAAGAACGTTTAGTGGACTGAGATTGTGAATGTTCTTTTCTAGATTCCTCAAACGCAGTGTTTGTCGTTCATGCTGCTGTTGAATATCTTTTTTCAGGTTCGCCGCGAGTTGTGAAATATGTTGTTTTTCGGCAGCGCAGAATTGATAGGTGCTTTTTCTGATATCCTCTCCCGCAGCATTCAATACCTTCTTTTCGTTTGTTAACCGAAAACGGGATTGCTGGGAAAGGGATTGTGCATGTTGCATGATTTCATTCTTGTTTTGATCTAGGATATTCCGGGTAACCGAACGCAACAATTTAACTTCGGATGCGAAATTGGTTTTTGCATCCCCAATCAATCGTCTGCTCCGGTCATCGATTTTTTCTTCCGCCTTATGCACGGGTACGGAGAAATCGTGAAACTTTTGGATCAAGAACTCCGCTAATTTTGTGGGAGTAATGGCATTTTCATAGGCAATCAACTCCGCGACCGTTTCATTTGTGGAATGACCGATACCGGTAATCACGGGAATTGGAAATTCTGCAATTTCTTTGGCAAGGTCATAGTTGTTGTAACAGGATAGTCCTATGTCACCACCACCGCCCCTGACGATGGCCACCACGTCAAAATGATGCATGACCTTTCTGATGTTTCTTAACTGTGTGATTATCGTTCGCACCGCATTATCACCTTGCAGAAGTGACGGGAACAGGAATTGAAAGAACGTATAGTTCCAGCTGTGGCTGGCCGCTTCGAAAACATTTATAAAGTCCGCATACCCCTTGCTGGTCTCTACGGAAATGATGGCAATCCGTTGTGGCAATACGGGAAGTTCAAGCTGCTTATTTCTTGAGAAAATACCCTCAAGGCGCAGTTTATCAATAGTTTCTTGTTTCTCTTTTTCAAGGTCGCCCAAGGTGAAGCTTGGGTCGATATCGTTAATCTGTAATGTTAATCCATATTTTGGATTGAAATTAATTGTGGCGGAGAACAAAATCTTGATGCCGTCTTTGAGCGGCTCTTTAAGTACCCGATGAAAGTTGGTATTTATCCTTTGATAATCACTTTTCCATAAAATAGCGCTGATCTGGGCAATAACCTTTCCCTCTTTCTTTTCCACCAGTTCAGGATAGCAGTGTCCCGAACTTCGATAATGGTTCAGTTTGTTCATCTCCGCCTTTACCCAAAAGGCACTTTGGTAGCGATTTGCAATGGTTTTTTGTATGCTTTTCGTGACCTCCAGCAGGGAGAATATTTTTTTGCCGTTCAGTTTTTCTGACATGTGTCGGTGTTTCGCTTTTCAGCAGTGGTATTGGCCAAGACAGTTGCAGCAGTCGAAACTACTTGAATCGAAACCCACAACAGGCGTAATCGGCAGAGGGTAAAGATACCTTTAGATTGGCAAAGCTTTATATACTATCCGCCAAAAAATACGTTTAAATATAAGAGAAACCATCCGAGCGGACAAACAGTCAAGCTTTCGCTCCATATAGTTGTATCGCCTCTATCAAAATACTATTCTATGAAAACTTTCTTGAAATTACTATGTTCGTCTTTGGTCTTGCTAAGTGTACCGATAAATGCCCAGAACTGTACTTTGGACATCGGTGGAAAAAATGCCGAGACCATGGCTACCGTGTTTCAATTGAACGACGCCCAGAGGGCGACCCTGGAAACCTTGCAGAGACTCCTAGCCGTGGAAACCGGACATGTGGAAGAACGGATCCAAAAATTGCTGGCCGAACATCCTCAGAGTACACAGGAAGAACTCATTAAAATGGCGGAGAAGTACAAAGTCTTGCAAAATGAAATCGTTACCCTTTCTTATGAAAGCGATAAAAAACTTTTGTCGGAGCTCAACGCCAAGCAATACGAGCGATACCTTCAACTTTGCAAGGAGGCGATTCGAAAGCCGATTGCCGTTGTTCCGAAGGTTTATAATGATAGTATCGATCCGGAATAAAGGACACTTTAGCTTTTCTATCCCGATAGACTTCTAAACCCGTAAATTCTTTTTTAAAGTTTGTACTTTTGACAAAACCACTTGGTCGTCTATGTACAAAACTTTAGTCCGCCCTTTTTTGTTTCTTTTCGATGCGGAGGGTGCACATCACCTGACTTTTTCCTTGGTCCATTTTCTTTCGAAAATCGGTTTTTCCGGTATTTTTAGAAGGATGTATACGTTGGAGGATAAGCGTTTAGAGCGGGAGGTTTTTGGTATTCGCTTCAAAAATCCGGTGGGATTGGCCGCTGGCTTCGATAAGGATGCCAAACTCTACAACGAACTTTCCGATTTTGGCTTCGGCTTTGTCGAAATCGGTACACTTACCCCTAAACCTCAAGAAGGAAATCCCAAAAAGCGGCTGTTCCGTCTAAAACCGGACCAGGCCATAGTGAATAGGATGGGATTCAATAATCAGGGTGTCTTTGATGCTGTCGAGCGTTTGAAAAAAAAGCATCGGGTTTTGGTGGGAGGAAATATCGGAAAGAACAAGGTTACCCCGAATACCGAGGCCGTAAAAGATTACCTCATCTGTTTCGATGCCCTGTTTGAACATGTAGATTATTTTGTGGTCAATGTTAGCTCACCCAACACGCCAGGCTTACGTGAATTGCAGGATAAAGAACCCTTGACCGCATTGCTCATGCAATTGAAAGACCGGAACACGGAAAACGCCAAAAACAAAGCGATAAAGGAGAAACCTATCCTTTTAAAAATCGCGCCCGATTTGACCGATGACCAGCTTCTAGATATTATAGCCATTGTTGAAACCACCAAAATCGATGGCGTAATCGCCACCAATACGACCATAGCGCGGAAAGACCTGAAATCGGATGCTGTTCAGACCAACGAAACCGGTGGATTGAGCGGAAAGCCTTTAACTAAAAGAAGTACGGAGGTCATTCGTTTTTTGGCGAAGAAAAGTAATAAAGCCTTTCCGATTATTGGTGTTGGTGGAATCCATTCCCCGGAAGATGTTTTGGAAAAACTGGATGCCGGTGCGGATTTAGTCCAGTTATATACCGGGTTTATTTATGAAGGACCTTCATTGATCAAACGGATCAATGAGGCGATCTTGAATCGTAGTAAATTGTGATAGCAGGCCTATAGCGTTTAAGGTTTAATGGCTACTGGGCAACTGTTTAAGGTTCAAAGTTAAAACCTAACAACCTTAAAACCCAAACCTGCCTTCAGATAGATTTGAACCTTGAACCCTATTTGGTTGCTTGGTCATTCTTTTTTAGACCAGTAGTCCAAAACCAGAACATCATCCAAATGTGGCCCTAAAACGTCACCGAAAGCTTTATGGTCGGGATGCGGTAAATATACGGCCCTATCTTCTTCGCTTTTGAAGGTCAGGAAAAAAACATGGGTAAAGCCTTTGTCAAGCCCCTCGGGACTGTTGTTGGTGCCCCATTCGTAGGATGCAATCTGTGGAATCTTCGATGGTAGCGCGCTAAAAGCATCTTGAACCTTTCGGATATCGTCCTTTGAAGTATCTTCCTTAAATTTGAACATCACTACGTGCCGTAAAACGCTGTCTTGTTTCATAGTTGTTTCTTTTTTATCTGTCCTTATATCCTTCCCATTGAAGGATACCAAAGTTAAGCTTAGAAAAACAATACACAGGGTGATTATTCGGTAGATAGGTTTCATAATTCGAAATATTTTTTGCCAAGATAGGGAAATCTGCCGTTACTTTGACAGCAGACATGGAATAAGGTTCAATATTGCCGTCACTAGTCTCACTACTCAGACCAGGCCCATTACAGGTGTTCAAAGTTAAAAAATACCTTGAACCTTGAACCGTTGCACAACAGGAATTAAACCTAAATTTGAACTTGAACCTGCTCTTGATACTTGACCCTTGAATTACGAAACCCTGTACGCCTTTACGCTTGCCACCGCTGCTCTAGCCATCTCGCCAGGCCCTGATAATATTTACGTGCTGACCCAAAGCTTGGCGAACGGAAAAAAATACGGATTGGCAACTACAGCGGGACTCCTATCAGGCTGTTTGGTGCATACTACTTTGCTTGCTTTTGGAGTATCCGTGATTATTCGTGAAAGCGACATCTTGTTCTTAGGAATAAAAATTTTTGGCGCGATTTACTTACTCTACTTGGCGTTGCAGGTATATCGAAGTGATACGGCTTTAGATATTTCCAATGAAAAGGCCGCTAACAAGGGATTGTGGCAGCTCTTTAAACAGGGTTTTATCATGAATGTACTCAACCCCAAAGTGACAATTTTCTTTTTGGCCTTTTTTCCGGGGTTTTTGTTCAGCGATACGTTGAGCACGGTACTGCAGTTTTACGTACTCGGAGCATTGTTCATGTTCGTTTCAGGGCTAATATTTTGTGGGATAGCCATTCTATCAGGAACGATATCGAAATTTTTAGTTGACAACCAGAGCATTGGCCCGGTACTGAAATGGTTACAGATTATCGTATTTGTGGGTATTGCGGTCTACTTATTGCTATCCGGCAAATAGTATTAATTTTGGTTCTATTTAAACACTACTATGTCCGAAAAAGTAAAACTGATCGAATGTCCCCGTGATGCCATGCAAGGTATCAAGGCGTTTATTCCCACGACGGAAAAAGCGAAGTACATTCAATCGGTATTGGGCTGTGGTTTCGATACTATCGATTTCGGAAGTTTTGTTTCTCCGAAGGCAATTCCCCAAATGGTCGATACGGCTGAGGTACTGTCGCAACTTGACCTATCAAAAACAAATAGCAAACTGTTGGCCATTGTTGCCAATGTACGCGGGGCACAGGATGCATCCGAACACCCGGAAATCGATTATCTCGGCTATCCTTTCTCTATTTCCGAGAACTTTCAGATGCGGAATACCCATAAGACCATTCTGGAGTCTGTAGACATCCTGAAGCAAATACTGGATATCGCCAATGTATCCGGGAAAGAAGTGGTGACCTATATTTCCATGGGTTTCGGTAACCCTTACGGCGACCCGTGGGATGTTGATATAGTGGGTAAGTGGACCGAGAAATTAGCCGATATGGGCGTCAAGATCCTTTCGCTTTCCGATACGGTCGGAACATCTACCCCAGAGGATATCGATTATCTTTTTTCGCATTTGATTCCCGGATATCCTGATATCGAATTTGGCGCACATTTACATACTACACCGTCCCAATGGCATGAAAAAGTAAATGCCGCCTATTCTGCCGGTTGTCGCCGATTCGATGGTGCGGTACAGGGTTTCGGCGGATGCCCCATGGCCAAAGATGAACTTACGGGCAATATGCCTACCGAAAAAATGCTATCTTATTTCACGGCCGCAAAAGCGGATGCAGGGGTTAATTGGATGGTTTTCGAAGCTGCCTATAACAAGGCTACGGAGTTGTTTTCGAGATATCATTAAGGTTACTTTACAAAGCATTAGGTCGCAAAACGATGTTACAACCCATTCAATAGCAGTCCATCTTTAGCTGTTCGTTGTGCTCGAATTCACTTAGAGTGGTTTTCAATCGTGAGGCCGCTATTTCTTCCAAAACGGCCAAAACCTGATTTTGCATGGCTATGGAGCCGCATATCATAAATACCGAGCCTGACCGCAGTTTTTCCGCAATCGATTCTTGCGCTTGAACGATTAAATCTTGAACGTACCTTTTTTCACCATTTTCTCGGGAATAGGCCACTTCGAGCGCACTTAGTTTTCCATCGGAAACTGCCAATTCTATATTTTTCCTGTAGGTTTCAAAGGAAGCCATTGTGCGCCCGCCCCAAAAAAGTTGTATGGGAATGCCATCTACGTTTTCGTTAATGATACCTAAAAACGGGGCAATACCGGTACCGTTGGCGATGCATACAATTTCCTTGGCATACTTCGGAAAATGAAAACTTGGATTGCGCTGTATGCCTGCTTCCAAGCGATCATTTTCCGATAATCCGCTAAAGTAATTTGAGCTTACCCCGTATTTGTGCTTTTTAATACTGAGAAGAATATCTGAATCCATTCTCGCAATCGAATACAATCGCGGCGGTTCTTGTTGGTTTGGACTATAGGCCAGCAAATCACCGGATCGGAATTTTATTTTCTTTTGAGGTCTAAGGCGGATTAAAAAAGTAGCATCGGTATTTACATCGGTTCTTTGAACGACGGTAAAGGGTTTCGTCCTGATCGGTTTTACCGTTTTTTTCATGGGCTCTATATGAAGGTGTATCCCTGTAGCGCTACTCCATTTCGAAACCCAATCCGAAAAGGCCTCAAAAGACTGGTCGTTTATTTTATAAAGTGGAAGAAGGGGGCTAAAACCGGACCTCTGCTTGAGAAGGGCATCTACATCAGAGGCGAATTTGCAATAATCAGGATATAGTAGCGCACCAAAGCCTAAAACGCTATACTGTATTTTTTGGTCAAAGTGCTGGGAGGTAAAGATTTGTTTAAAATTCCGTGCATTGGTCGGCGCATCGCCTTCCCCGTAGGTGGCGGTAAAAATAATAAGATACCGTGCTTTTTCATAGGTGGAATATGCGTTAAGTTCCGTCTTGAAAACGGTTTTCCCTGCTTTGGTCAGGGCATTTTCGAACAAGGTGGCGAAGTCGCGAGTGCTTCCGGTTTCCGAGCCTACCAAAAGAATGTACTCGCATTCGTCCTTATTTTTTGGGGATAGGATGGAAGCAACTTTTTTTCTGCGTTTCAGGGCCATAGCAAATCCTGTGAACATGAAGAATAGCACCGATATACTGGTGACCAACAATACCAAAGACCAAAGGATACTGCCCTGCCCGGTATGGGCGATAAGGCTGAAACGGGATAATAGTGTGACCATAGGATAGTCCACTTCGCTTAAAATAGCTCCCGAATATTGGTCTACATAAAGTTCCTGGTCCTGCAGGGCCAACTCAAAATAATCTTCCGGTGCCTCGGAAAACGGAAAGGTCAATCGGCGGACATCATCCAAAAAGATATCCTGAAAACGTGGTAACGTTTTACGGGCGTTTTCAGGATTGTAATCGGCATCGACCCTAATCAGATCATGTTTTACATCATCGGAGGGCAACAATGAAAATTTCTCGGCTGATAAATAAACGCCCGTGGCAGCCACGATTAGCACGGGAAGCAAAAACCAGCGTCCGAAGATCACATGGAACCGTTGTGCAAAATGTTCTTTTGGTATTTTAGCGAAGATTCTTTTGAATCCACCTTGTCTTTGAGCGAGTAGAAAAAATCCGGTTATGGTAATCAGGCAAAGCAAAAAAGAGACGAGTCCCACAAAAAAGCGCCCGATGCCTTTTAGAAAGAGTGATCGATGCAAATTCGTCGTCCACTGAAATATGGGGGAAGTATCGGTTGGGACTCCCAATTTCTCACCGGTCACCGCATCGACATAGATTCGTTCATTGTCTCCCCCTTCCGTAATTACCGATGCGATGACAAATTCGTTGGCATCGACTTCAAGTTCCAGTACCTCTGCATACTTTGCGCGCAAGGCCGCGACCGTTTCTGCCAAAGTGACCTCTTTCAAGTCGGACACGGCATAGGGACGGGCAGCATCCGAAATCGGCTCGAAAGCCAAAACGATTCCCGTAAGTGTTGCCACAAATAAAAACAGGGATGTGGCAATAGCCAAGGCTAAATGACTATACCTCCAGATAGAGATGGTCATGGATAAAATTG
This sequence comes from uncultured Flavobacteriaceae bacterium, assembly GCA_963832345.1. Lineage (GTDB taxonomy): Bacteria > Bacteroidota > Bacteroidia > Flavobacteriales > Flavobacteriaceae > Pricia. The sequence continues at coordinate 459,806 of CAWHTW010000003.1, forward strand.
ATAAATTTAAAGTTTTGGATCAACAGGTCGACGGTTTATCGCAAACTACTTTTTAACTGTCAACCCTTACTGCCACTGTTACTGAGGAATCATTCTTATGTAACGAATAAACCCCTTACCCTCCAATTTTGATTTTAGGCTTTCAGAAGTCAGCTCAAATTGAACATCATCTTTATAATATCCCTGATCTTCAACAGCCGATTCGAACCGGATTTTATAGCCTGCATCGATTTTATGGGTAGGAATTTTTAAAACGGTCAACGAACGCTCACCCCCGGAAACCGTAGCCCCTGTAATCGCATCGATATCGGGCTTAACGGTGCCATAGTATGTCCACCACTCTTCAATATCTCGATACCATTCGTTGTCGTCCCCTTGTACATACAGCGTTTGGTCATATTCCCCATCGGCGTTCAACAGTGATACTACTAAGTAGGCACCTTCTCCCTCGTAATTCGTGAGCTGGATCATACACTTATAGTTCGCGGTATCCGGGGCCTTTATAAAACCGGTCGAGCCGATTAGTCCGATGGCGATTATTAACAAATAGATATATTTTCTTTTCATGGCTACATACTGTTTTTGTTTACGCTTATTTGCACCACCCCTTTACCTTAAGAATTCCAAAGCGACTTGATTTTTCTGTAAGAGTTCATTTTCACTGGCAAGGTCATATACAGATTCTTCGAATTCGGTCTTGACATTTTTATCGGCGCCTCGCTCTATAAGGTACTTAAGTAGGGCATCGTTATCCGATGTCATGGCCGCAAGATGCAGCGCAGTATTCCCCTCATCGTTCTTTTTGTCAATGTCTATCTTGAAATCTTCGAGACGTTTCAGCAAGGCCATATTGTTGTCTTTAGCCGCTAGGTGTAATAGCGTATTGCCGCTTTGTTGTGGTTCGGTCAGAGATAATCCTTTTTCTTTGAGCAAGATAAGTTTCTTCTCGAAAGCTTTAGGGTCTTTGGCGCTGAAATTGTTCAGAAGGTAAAAGGCCAACGAATTTCCATCAATATCCTTGACGGAAACATCCGCATCCTTATTAATCAGGAACGCAACGACCTCGGCATCATTGCGATTAACGGCCATGGTCAGGGCGGAATGACCGTTTTCATCCTGTGCATTTATGTCTTTTACATATTCCGAAAAAAACCGTACCACTTCTAGCTCGTTACTGTTTGCGGCATTCATAAATGGTGTTCGGCCGGTCTTGTCGGCTTTGTCCGCAGCTACACCTTTATCGATAAAGTATTCGAACAGCTTCAAATCATCGCTAACCGAGGCAATCGCGTGCAGCGGATTGCGACCTTCTTTGTCCGTTATGTTTGGGCTTATCCCTAGGCTTTCTAGATAGGTAAAGGTTTCGAGTCCGTTTTTGGGATTGTCGGAACCTTGGCTGGCCATTAAGATGGCATTACCGCCGTTTTTGTTTATCGTTTTGTAGGGAAGTCCTTTGTCGACCAATGTTTTAAGCAGGGCGACGTCTCCACCGCGTGCCGCGTAGTTGAAAATTCCGTTTCCATCGGCATCGGTACTGTTGATATCCAGTCCCTTTTCGGCAAAATATTGGATGATTTCGTAACCGCTATCCGAGTTGCTTTCCATGCCGTAGCCGGTAGTTGTCGGTGCGACTAGCAAGATGGCGTTCGCGCCGTTGTTGGTCCGGTCGTTAAGATTGGCGCCGCTGGCCAAAAGAAAATCATAGAGATTGGTATTGGTCACGCCGCCGCGGGCCGCAAAGTTGATGGCATTATAACCGTGGCTGCCTTTTACATCGGCCTTGGCCCCTTTTGATACCAAATATTTTACCATATCAAGATTATCGGCATAGGCAGCCCACATGAGGTAGGTGCGACCGTCATGCGTCAGTTTGTTGACATCGTTTCCCGCTTTTTCCAACACGTGTTTGACCGTGGCATTGTCCGTTTTTTCGAGCAGGGCAAAACAGACCGCATCGAACATACCGCTGTTCAGTTCGGCGATATCGTTGCCCGCCGCTATGTCCTTTTCAATTTTTGCTATGGATGGATTCGCTTTCCAATATTCCCGATCTAAGAATACGTTTTCTTGGGCATAGCCGGCCAGGGCGAAGAGTAAAGTAATTGTTGCGAGTATGTTTTTCAATTTGCTCATGTTGTTACAGGTATTAAGATTTCATAAATAAATACGGAGCAAAAATAAATAATTTATTTAGATTGATTAAAAATAGTATCTTAATTTATGTAGCTGCTATGGCATAGGGGGTTCATTTCGACTATCATCTCGTTTTTGTAAGGTCTTGTCTTACATTAGAAAAGCCTAAGAATGGAGGTTTATGTGCTAGATATCGGCAGTGTTGAATGCAGTAATTTCTTACGTTCAGTAACTAATTTACACTACAAAAACAAGATAATTCAGAAATAATTTCTTTTAAATTTATCAGACATCCGCAGCCCCCGTTCAGCCTGAGAATTTATCCCATTGTTGATAACCCTGTGGAAAAACTTAAACTACTATCTAACGAATAGGGCGAATTAATTATGACCTTTATACATTGTCAGTAAACAAACAATTAATGCTATCTGCTATGGAAATTACCCAGGTCATCAAACGGGATTTTACGACCAAACCCTTTCATTTACATAAAGTTACGAATGCTATCTTAAAGGCTATGACCGCCGTCGAGGTCGGCAGTGTTGCCGATGCCGAACGTGTTTCGGAAAAAGTATATGCCGGACTTCTCGATAGAAAGAGCGCAGACGAAACCTACGTTCCTACTGTTGAGGAGGTACAGGATTTTGTGGAGAAAAAACTCATGGAAACCGAGTTTTTCGAGGTGGCCAAGGCCTATATTCTGTACCGGAATGAGCAGGCCCAAAAACGCAAAAGCAATATATTCGAAAAGCGTATCAATTTGAAGCCTTACGAGTATCCCGAACTTTACGAATATGTTCCCGCTATCCGACATTCGTATTGGATACATTCCGAATTTAATTTTACCAGTGACATTCAAGATTTCAAGACCTCACTTTCCGAAACTGAACGCAGTGCCATAAAAAATACAATGCTTGCGATTTCACAGATAGAGGTGGCGGTCAAGAGCTTTTGGGGCGATATCTATCATAAGATGCCTAAACCCGAAATCGGTTCGGTCGGTGCCACCTTCGCCGAAAGTGAAGTGCGCCATGCGGATGCTTATTCCCACTTGCTCGAAATTTTAGGTCTGAACCAAGAGTTCAAGAACCTGAAGAAAAAACCGGTGATGATGAAGCGGGTGCAGTATTTGGAAACGGCCCTTAAAAATGCAAAAAGTGAGGAGAATAGGGAATATGCCGAATCTATATTGTTGTTCTCATTGTTCATTGAGCATGTTTCCCTGTTCTCTCAATTCTTGATTATTATGGCTTTCAACAAGCATAAAAATGTTTTGAAGGGTATTTCGAATGTGGTCGAGGCAACTTCCAAGGAAGAACAGATCCATGGCGATTTCGGTATCGAGATTATCAAAATCATCAAAAATGAGAATCCCGATTGGTTCGATGACGAACACGCGCTTATGATTCAACAAATGTGCGCTGATGCCTTCACGGCCGAAAGCAGAATCGTTGATTGGATTTTTGAGAAAGGCGAAGTCGATTTCTTGCCCAAGGTCGTCATCAACGAATTTATCAAGAACCGCTTCAATAAGTCCCTCGCAAGTATAGGTGTAGCTACAGTATTTGAGATCGATGAAACCCTATTGAACCAGACCGAATGGTTCGATGACGAGATTATCGGTACCAAACATGGTGATTTCTTCGTGAAGCGCTCCATCAATTACAGCAAAAGAACCCAAAGTATAACCAGTGATGACCTTTTTTAAATGAACGATCAAAAAACCACTTTAGACACACAGACAAAACCACTCAATCAGGGAGACCATCTAGTAAACGCTAGAAAAGAAGCCCTTAAAAATCACAAACCACAAAATCAGGAGGGTTTTAAATGGCTTACGAAACACAGCCGGAATTTCCTGGGCTCGGGTTATCTTACCGAAGGGGTAACTCCTGAACAACGTATCCGTGAGATAGCCGATAGGGCCGAACAACTATTGGATATGCCCGGTTTTTCCGATAAGTTCTACGGATATATGTCCGAAGGATTTTTCTCACTGGCGTCGCCCGTATGGTCCAATTTCGGAAAACAACGGGGCCTGCCCATCAGCTGCTTTGGGTCACATATCTCCGATGATATGGGGAACATTCTGTACACACAGTCCGAAGTGGGCATGATGTCCAAATTGGGCGGCGGTACGTCCGGATATTTTGGTAAAATCCGTCCACGTGGCGCAGCGGTTAAAAATAATGGCCAAGCTTCGGGATCAGTACATATTATGCAGCTCTTCGAATCGATGGTGGATGTAGTAAGTCAAGGATCAGTGCGTCGCGGCCGATTTTCACCCTACCTTCCTATCGAGCATCCTGATATCAAAGAGTTTTTGGAAATCGGTACCGAAGGAAATCCCATTCAGGAACTTACCCATGGGGTTACCGTAACCGATGCCTGGATGCAGGATATGATTGATGGCGACAGTGACAAAAGAGCGCTTTGGGCCAAAGTTTTACAACGTAGGGGAGAGATGGGTTATCCGTATATATTCTTCAAGGACAACGCCAATAACGGTGCAGCCGATGTCTATAAAGATAAGAACCACACCGTTTATGCGAGCAACCTTTGTACCGAAATCATGTTGCCATCTAATGACGAATGGTCTTTCGTATGTGTGTTGTCGTCCGTAAATGTATTGCACTATGACAAATGGAAAAATACCGATGCGGTCGAAACGATGGTGTATTTCTTGGATGCCGTAATAACAGAATTCATCGAAAAATTGGAAAGTTACCGCGATTCGGACAGTCGTGAAGATCGCCAGACCTTTCTATTTATGGAACGCGCTTATAATTTCGCTAAAGATAACCGAGCTTTAGGCCTGGGAGTCTTGGGATGGCATTCATTATTGCAGTCCAAAAAACTGCCCTTCAACAGTCAAGAGGCTTACAACCTGAACAGTGAAATTTTTGAGGGCATTAAGACAAAATCGTATAAAGCATCCGGAGAATTAGCGGAGAAATTTGGCGAACCCGCAGTGCTCAAAGGCTATGGTAGACGTAATGCTACCTTGAACGCTATTGCTCCAACAACATCTTCGGCATTTATTCTCGGACAGGTATCCCAAGGTATCGAGCCGATTTGGTCGAATGTTTACGTAAAGGATATCGCTAAAGTGAAGACGACCATTAAAAATCCATTTTTAGAAGAGCTCTTAATTGAAAAAGGGCAGAGCACCACCGAGGTTTGGCGAAGTATCCGTGACAGGGATGGCTCAGTACAGCATTTGGACTTCCTTACCGACAATGAAAAGGACGTATTCAAGACATATTCGGAAATCGATCAGTTGGATATCATCTATCAAGCCGCCAACCGACAGAACCATATCGATCAAGGGCAGTCCGTCAACATTATCGTACACCCGGATATGCCGGTGAAGGATATCAATAAAATTCACGTAACTGCGTGGAAATTAGGACTAAAATCGCTCTACTATCAACATAGTATGAACGCTGCCCAGAAATTTAAGCAGAAGAAGGATTGTGCTAGTTGCGAAGCATAAGGCAAGCTATGATTATTTTAAACTAATCTAAATATAAATAACTGAAAATCAGCTATTTAAATTGCTTCTAAAGGAGTTCAATCCTATATTTGATAGGAATTTAATTTAGAAGATTATGTCGATAAGATTAGCGAACAATTGCATCAACTGTGAGAATATAATGGAAGGTAGCGTGTGCAAGATACACGGTGTTAAAGTAAGCAACAGTTATACTTGTGACAGTTTTGAAATGAAAGCGGCCTTAAAGGATGACCGTAATTGTGTAACCTGTGTACGATATGAGACCAGCGATTGTGTCAATCCGCAAAAAGCGGCTCCGGGTATGCTTTGTTCACACTGGGCACCGCAGAATGCTAGCGCGTAAACTAAGACTATATAAATTTAAAAACGGCTTCCATTGGAAGCCGTTTTTTTTTGTTCTTATCTATCTATTATTCCAAATTACAAATCCGACTACCGCTAGTTTACAGCTAATAGCCGCAAGGCCAAGCATAGCCCGCTACCATTCCCCCAACTGGTTTTAGCATAGTGGACGCAGGGAAAAGCAAGTCCCACAACCACCTTCCTGCGCATTTGAACCGCCAAAACTTTACCGCACAAGCAAGCTGAAAAATGAAACCCGCAAGTGCAATTGCACGAGTTGGTTTCGGATGCTTTAACCATCAAATGTTAAATTCTATTTTTTATTTAGATTTATTACAAATAGACTTGTCAATTTGCAATCCATGCTTTAGATTTGTGCAGCTATTTAAAACAAGTCTAAATAATAATAAAAGTTCTATGAGAAAAATTGCCTTTGCCCTAAGCATTGCAGCCGGTATGGTTTTTACATCCTGCAGTTCCGATGATAATGGTCTTGATGAACAAGCGGTTACGCCTACGTGTACCGATGGCATTCAGAATGGGGATGAGACTGGTGTTGATTGCGGTGGCAACTGTACGCCTTGTGATACGGGAAGTGAAAATACTATTGAAAATCCCGCTACCTATGCTTTCGAGAGAAACGGTAGCAGTACCGTAGATTTTAGCGGACAGACCACCCGATTGAAGATGGGCGGTGAGTTTCTTTCCGCTTTGTCGGATAACGCAAATACCGTCGAACAATTACAGGCCATGTTTGCCCATGAAGAAGGGAATACCGATTTTTCCGATGCAGATTTGAATGCTTCCGATAAGAGTATAAAGAGCAAAACTGCCGCTTCGAAAGATCTATTCGGCGATAATGCCACCGATCAAGCCGCCATTCGCGCGGATTTTGACAGTTGGATAAGCGGCCAAGTCGATGAGGTATTTGTAAACTGGGAAACCACCGCATCTCCGGGCGTTGCCGGGCAAGTGCCGCAGGGCGAACGGGTGCGCTACATCAATGCCCAAGGTTTGGAATATAATCAAATGATCGCTAAGAGTTTGATAGGAGCGTTAACGCTTGACCAAATAGTTAATAATTACCTAAGTCCAGCAGTTTTGGATGAAGGCCAGAATAGGGAAGACAACGATGCCGGTAGGGTAGAGGAAGGAAAATCCTTTACAACTATGGAACACAAGTGGGACGAAGCTTACGGGTATCTGTTCGGCCTAAATACGGATACTGCAAATCCCGTAGCAGGCGAAAATGACGGCGACCGATTTCTGGGAAGTTATATCGGTCAGGTGGCGGCTGATCCAGATTTTAGCGACCTGATATCTGCCTCTTATGAAGCATTCAAATTGGGAAGGGCGGCCATTGTTGCGAAAGATTATGCAGTCCGTGACGAACAAGCAGCCATTATCAAGGCAAAATTGGCTTTAGTACCTTCCGTTAGGGGCGTTTTCTATCTACAGGCCGGTAAAAATGCCTTAGCAGAAATAGTACCTGACTACGGAGGAGGTTTCCATGCGCTGTCCGAGGCTTACGGATTTATCTATAGCCTACAATTTGCTCAAGACCCCGCCACGGGAAAAGCATATTTCACGAAGGCGGAAGTCGATGCCCTTTTGGAACAGCTATTGGCAGATGGCGAAAATGGCCTTTGGAACGTGACCCCCGAAACCTTGGATAGCATATCCGAAGTCATTGCGACCAAATTCGGCTTTAGCGTTGTCCAGGCAGCGCCGGACGCCAACTAAAATAGTAGTCGTGGGTTGAAGATATAAGGGATTATTCTATGGGTATAATACAAGGATCCCTTATTTTTGCCAAGATTGATTTAGAATAAATAAAAATAAGCTATGCGGAGAATTTTTGGAGCATTTTTGGTTTTAACCTTTATCTGGGCCTGTTCCTCAGATGACGGTGGCCTAATCGATACGCCCCCTGAAGGCGGCAATCCCGATAAACCCGATGTTGAAACGGGTTTCGATCGCAGTGCGCTTCTGACAAATTGGGCGGATAATATTATTATACCTTCTTACGAAGAATTTAGCGCGCAGGTCGAAGGTCTGAATACGGCTTTCAATACCTTCAAAGCAGAAGCCAGCGAACCGAATCTCATCGCCTTGCGCAGCTCTTGGTTGACAGCATACCGCGCATGGCAAAAAGTATCGATGTTCGAGATTGGTCCCGCCGAAACCGTTGGACTGCGATTGAACGTCAATATTTACCCTACGGACAAGGAAAAAATTTCCGAATATTTAGCTTCTGGTTCGTACGATTTAACACTGGCCTCTAACAGGGATGCCAAAGGCTTTCCCGCTTTAGATTATTTGATTAATGGCTTGGGTGAAGAGGATGCCGCTATAGTTTCAAAGTTCACCGGTACGGAGAGAGAGGCGTTAATAGCCTACACAGCTGATGTGCTAAAAGATATCACCACGTTGTCCGATCAGGTCCTTTCGGAATGGAAACAAGGCTATCGAGACACGTTCGTTAAGGAAGATGGCTCGTCGGCAACGGCATCCGTAGATCGGTTTACGAACGATTTTGTTTATTACTACGAAAAGTATTTGAGAGCAGGAAAAATGGGTATTCCTCTGGGGGTTTTCTCCGGGGTACAGTCCCCCAACACGGTGGAATCTTATTATAGCCCGATTACCGCAAACGTATTGTTTCTCGATGGCCTGGACGCCGTTCAAGACTTTTTCAATGGAAAACATTTTGGTTCGGATTCCACAGGCGAGAGTATGGCGTCGTATTTAAAATCTTTGGATAGAAAGGATTTGGGTGACGCTATTAACGCACAATTCGATGCTGCAAGATCCGCGGTAAGCGGATTGGAGCCCTTCAGAACCGAACTGGAAACCAATAACCCCGCCGTAAATATGTTTTCGGCCTACGACGAAGTTCAGAAGGTGGTAAGCCTGCTCAAAGTAGATATGTTTTCCGCTATGAGCATTAGTGTCGACTTTGTAGATGCCGATGGGGATTAAACCTTGACTTTCCTTCAAAAGTATATCGCCCAACAAACAGAGGCCGCACCTTTAGCGGTCTTTCGTATTTTCTTCGGGTTGATGATGCTGGTGAGTATTATCCGGTTTTGGGCGAACGGGTGGATTGAAAAGCTATACCTGGAACCCAATTTCTTTTTCTCGTATTACGGTTTTGAATGGGTAAAACCCATTGGTAACTATACCTATTTATTGTTCGTCATCTGTGCGATGGCGGCCGTTTTTGTTATGATTGGGTTCAAGTACCGTTGGGCGATAGGCATCTTTTTTTTAAGCTTTACCTACATTGAACTGATGGACAAGACCACCTATCTGAACCATTATTATTTCGTAAGCCTATTGAGTTTTTTAATGGTTTTTTTGCCGGCCAATGCCTATTTTTCGGTGGATGCTTTCAGGGACAGAACAAGTGCTTTCCAAAAAATTCCGCGATGGGCCATCGATAGCATTAAGCTTTTATTGAGTATGGTCTATATTTTTGCCGGGCTCGCCAAACTGAATTCCGATTGGCTCTTAAAGGCAATGCCGCTTAAAATTTGGTTACCGTCTAAATACGACGTCCCCTTTCTTGGACAATTTTTGAATGATAATTGGGTGCATTACGCCTTTAGTTGGGGCGGGGCTTTTTACGACCTGACCATTCCGTTTTTTTTGCTGTATCGAAAAACAAGGCCGTACGCCTTTGTGGCCGTAATCCTCTTTCATTTGGTGACAAGGGTCCTTTTTCCCATTGGTATGTTTCCATATATCATGATCGTGGCCGCCTTGATTTTCTTTGATGCCTCGGTGCATCACAAGATATTGGAATTTATTTCCCGCACCTTCCGCATCCCCCTGAAGCAATTTGACAATGGAAAACTATTTACCATGCCAGCCGTGCGAACTAAAATCATTATAGGAGTTTTGATGGCCTTTTTTGCAGTGCAAATACTGCTGCCCTTTCGATATTTGAATTACCCAGGTGAATTATTATGGACGGAGCAGGGCTACCGTTTTTCATGGCGTGTTATGTTGATGGAAAAGGCTGGATATGCCCAGTTCAAGATTGTAGACGGCGCAACCGGCAAATGGTTTTATGTAGACAATACAGATTTTTTGACTGCCTTTCAGGAAAAACAAATGTCGTTCCAGCCCGATTTCATCTTGGAATACGCCCATTATCTTCGGGACCACTTCGAGAAACAGGGTCATAGGCAGGTCGAAATCTATGTTGAGAGTCGCGTTACCTTAAACGGAAGGCGAAGTACGGCGCTAGTCAATCCTGCTATCGATTTGGCCAAAGAAAAAGAATCTTTCGAACACAAAAATTGGGTACTGCCCTTCAACGATGAGATCAAAGGTATTTAGTACGCTGTTATTATGTATTCTGACACTCCCGCTATGGGGGCAGTTCAGCATCTCGGGCGTAGTGACCGATAGTATTGGAAGGCCCGTAGAATATGCCGAGGTATATGTCAAAGAACTCCGCCTTACCGAAACCACGACGGCAGATGGCACATTTGAATTCCGGGGAATTTTAGGCGGAAAATATACCTTGGTTGTTTTTGCCTTTGAATTTGAAGTGTATGAGAAGGAACTGACCGTTGATATGCCGCTAACGATGAAAATTCAACTGGAACGCATACGGACGCAAGAATTGTCCGAGGTAACCTTAACCCAAAGAAAAGAAAAGATTTTTGCCTTGAAACGCTTGAAAAAAGTTGAGGGCACAGCCATTTATGCGGGCAAAAAAACCGAGGTGGTGGCCGTAGATTTATTGACAGCCAATTTTGCGGCCAACAACGCCCGCCAAATCTACGGGCAAGTGGTCGGCTTGAACATATATGATAACGGAGACGCCGGTATCCAGCTGAACATTGGCGGTAGGGGTTTGGATCCCAACCGTACGGCAAATTTCAATACCCGCCAAAATAGCTATGACATCAGCGCAGATGTCCTTGGCTATCCCGAAAGTTATTACACCCCGCCTGTAGAAGCCCTGAGTGAAATACAGGTGGTGCGGGGCGCGGCTTCCCTACAATTTGGTACACAATTCGGTGGCCTGATCAACTTTAAGTTCCGGCCCCCAAACCCCAATAAAAAATTGGAACTGATTACTCGTCAGACCTTGGGCTCGAACGGATTGTTTACAAGCTTTAATAGTCTGGGAGGTACAGTGGGCAAGTTCAGTTATTACAACTACCTAAACTATAAGAAGGGCGATGGTTTTCGACCCAACTCCGATTTTAACGCCATCAACTATCATGGGCACTTCGGATATCAACTCACCGATAAAACAAAACTGACGTTTGAAGCTACCCTCCTCGATTATTTGGCCCACCAACCTGGTGGACTAACCGATTCTCAGTTCCAGGAAGATCCTAACTTTAGCAATCGCGAGCGAAATTATTTCGATGTCGATTGGAAGTTGGCCTCCCTACGCCTCGAACATAGCTTTTCATCGAAAACGGATTTCAGCCTAAACCTCTTTGCCCTGGATGCTTCCCGCAAGGCCTTAGGCTTTCGACAAAACAGAGTGGATATCATCGATGACGGCAACGAACGTGAGCTGCTTATTGATGATTTTCAAAATTGGGGTGCGGAGGCCCGCTTACTGTCCCGCTACAAGCTCGGTGACAAAAACGCTGTGTTTCTATTAGGATCAAAGTACTACCAGGCCTATAATAAACAGCGCCAAGGGGCTGGCCCCGCAACAACCGGTGCCGATTTCAATTTTGTGGACGAGCAGTTTCCGGCTTTCCCCAGAAAATCGCAATATCGCTTTCCCAATCTAAACCTCGCGATCTTCGGGGAGAATATCATCGATATTACCGACCGCTTTTCTATTACACCCGGTTTTCGTTTTGAATATATAAAAACCTCCGCCAAGGGAAATTTTACGGAAGTGTTCACCGACTTGGCCGGCAACGTAATCGACCGCCGTGTAAACGAGGAAGATAAGGCCTTTGAGCGTTCCTTCGTGTTATTGGGCCTTGGTACTTCCTATAAACTAAATGCAGATATAGAATTTTACGGAAATATCTCCCAAAATTACCGGTCGGTAACTTTCAACGATTTGCGGGTCATCAATCCGGCGCAAGAAATCAGTCCAGACCTTGAAGACGAAGAGGGTTTCACAGGAGATATCGGGGCGCGAGGTCGTTTCAATGAGTTTTTGTCGTACGATGTAAGTGGTTTCATACTGTATTACGGCAACCGCATATCACGAAATATCGTTACCTTGAACGACCAAAATCGTGTAGTCAACCTAACTGATAATGCCGGCACGGCGGTGATATACGGCCTGGAAATGTTAGGCGATTGGAACGTTAAGGAGACCTTTTTTAATTCCAAGGAAAACCTAAAGCTCAATCTGTTCGCCAATTTGGCCCTGACAGATTCCGAATATACGACATCGGATATCAACAATGTCAAGGGTAAAAAAGTAGAACATATCCCCGCCATAAACCTTCGCACGGGATTGAGCACCGGCTACAAAAACCTGCTCGCCTCCCTGCAGTATACCTACCTCGCCAAACAGTTCAACGATCCCCAAAATTCCCCACCTTTTTTAGATTCCACCGCACCGGGCGCCGGTATTATAGGTGAACTGCCCGCCTATGGAATTATGGATCTTTCCCTGTCCTACACCTATAAAAAGTGGAAGCTGGAAGCTGGCGTTAACAACCTGCTGAACGAAAGCTATTTTACGAGGCGGGCGACCGGGTATCCCGGGCCTGGTATAATTCCCGCGGAACCCCGAACATTTTATACTACGTTGCAGTTGAAGTTGTGAATAGTTTTTCATTGGAAATATACTGCTATTTACTGATGAACTTCAACTTGGTGAGGTGGAACTGAAGTTAAAATTTAGAGCATTTATGCAGACTCGATATAATAAGTTTTTAGCCATCGTCATAATTCTACCGGCACGGTGTTCTTTCCTCTTTTTTCACTACATTTGCACGCAATTAAATCCATAATTGCATGCAAGCCCACCAAGACAAAATTTTAGGCGAAGGTCTCACCTACGACGACGTACTGCTCGTTCCCGCCTATTCCGAAGTACTTCCCAGAAAAGTAAACATCCAATCCAAATTTACACGGAACATTACCATCAATGTGCCCATTGTTTCCGCGGCGATGGATACGGTTACCGAATCACAAATGGCCATCGCTATGGCGCAGGAGGGTGGTATCGGGGTACTGCACAAGAACATGACTATTGAACAGCAAGCCGTTAAAGTCCGCAAGGTAAAAAGGGCGGAGAGCGGCATGATCATCGATCCGGTAACCTTGCCTTTAAATTCCAAGGTCAAGGATGCCAAGGCGAATATGAAGGAATTTAGTATCGGCGGTATTCCTATTGTCGATAAAGAAGGAAAATTGCTCGGTATCGTAACTAACCGAGATCTTCGTTTTGAGAAGAACAACGAGCGACCGATTTCCGAGGTAATGACCGTCAAAAATCTGGTTACCGTAGGGGAGGGGACTTCCTTAGAACAGGCCGAGGACATCCTTCAGGAAAACAAGATTGAAAAACTGCCCGTTGTTGACGACAATTACAAATTGGTCGGACTGATTACCTTCCGCGACATAACTAAATTGACCCAAAAACCGATAGCCAATAAAGATACCTACGGTAGATTGCGCGTAGCCGCTGCCATTGGGGTCACGCCCGATGCTGTCGATAGGGCCGCCGCCTTGGTCGATGCGGGGGTCGATGCGGTTGTTATCGATACCGCACATGGTCATACCCAAGGGGTAGTGACTGTTTTAAAAGAAATTAAAAGGAAATTCCCCGATCTCGATGTTGTTGTCGGCAATATCGCCACTGCGGAGGCGGCTAAATATTTGGTCGAAGCCGGGGCCGATGCGGTCAAAGTAGGCATAGGTCCGGGTTCTATTTGTACGACACGTGTCGTAGCCGGTGTTGGTTTCCCACAATTTTCTGCCGTTCTTGAAGTAGCGGCCGCTATAAAAGGTAGCGGCGTTCCGGTGATTGCCGATGGCGGCATCCGCTATACGGGCGATATTCCGAAGGCCATTGCTGCCGGAGCGGACACGGTAATGCTTGGTTCTTTGCTTGCCGGAACGAAAGAATCCCCTGGGGAAACGATTATCTACGAGGGAAGAAAATACAAATCCTACCGCGGAATGGGCTCTGTCGAGGCCATGAAAGAGGGTAGCAAAGATCGCTACTTCCAGGATGTTGAAGACGACATTAAAAAACTGGTACCGGAAGGTATTGTAGGCCGTGTTCCTTATAAAGGCGAACTTTACGAAAGTATCCATCAGTTCGTGGGCGGATTGAGGGCGGGTATGGGATATTGTGGTGCGAAGGATATCGCTACCTTAAAGGAAAATGGCCGCTTTGTGAAAATTACATCTAGTGGTATTCATGAAAGCCATCCTCATGATGTTACCATTACGAAGGAGTCACCGAATTATAGCCGATAGCAAATCGAAGAGCAACGTGCGTTTAATTTGACTTTGCGCATAAGCTTTGTTTCTTGAACTTGCGCTTTAATTTCATCTTCCACTGACTCCACTATACGCTTTCCAATCCTTTTCTTTATAAATATCATCTCCAAAGTATTTGGCGATATCCAAAAAAGGTTTGGGTTTTTGGTAGCCGGGTACCGGGGACAGCATATTCATGTCCTCATCCAAAAAAATAGTGGTCGGGTAGCTTAATCGGCCTTGCATCAATGAGGCGGCGAATTCATGGTAGCCTTTTCTCCCTTGTGGCACGAATTTATAGGTTTTTCCCTTGAATTCGATGGGCTCTTTGCCCTCTCCGTCCAATTTGACCATATAGAAATTTTGGGCCATGTAGGCGGCGACTTCTGGGTTTTGAAAAGTATCCTGATCCATCTTTTTGCACCATCCGCACCAATCCGTATACACATCTATAAAGATTTTCTTCGGATTTTTTTCGGTAGATACAAGGGTTGCGGCCTCTTTCCACGTGAGCCATTTGACGTCTTGGGCATGAGCGGAAAAACCCATAAAACCGATGCAGAAAAACAAGATGATTTTAGATGTAGCGCCAAGAGTCGTTTTCATAATGAGAGTTTTGTTGTCAAAGAATTTCAACAACTATACCAAAAAAACGAAAATATCCTTGTTTTATTTTGCCACGACCTTTTCATTTTTAGGGGCGAACAGATTTTTAACATCAACTTGATGCTTTATCAGATCATCGAAAGTTTCCCGTTCCCGGATAAGAACGGCCTTGTCCTGATGCCATAGTACTTCTGGAGGCCGAAATCTAGAATTATAGTTGCTGGCCATCGTAAAGCAATACGCCCCGGCATTTTTGAAACAAAGAACGTCTCCCTCCGAAATTTCATTGATGCGTTTGTTACTGGCAAATGTATCGGTCTCACAGATATAGCCAACTACGGAATAATAGCGTTCTCGGCCCTCAGGGTTGGATATGTTCAATATTTGATGGGTTGCCCCGTACAGCATGGGCCGTATCAAATGGTTAAAACCGGAATCTATACTGGCAAAAACCGTTGAGGTGGTCTGTTTTACTACGTTTACACGGGCCAAGAAATGCCCAGCTTCACTGACCAAGAACTTGCCGGGCTCGAAGGCCAAGGTCAATTGCTTGCCGTACCCTTTACAAAATTCGTTGAAACGATCTCCCAATTTTTTACCAAGTTCCTCGACATTCGTTTGTATGTCCCCTTCTTTGTAAGGTACCTTAAAACCGCTGCCAAAATCGATAAAATCGAGTTCTTTAAAATTTTGTGCAGTCTCGAAAAGAATTTCAGAAGCATAAAGAAAAACGTCGATATCCAAAATATCGCTTCCCGTATGCATATGTATGCCGTTCACGTTCATTTTCGTCAATTCGACGATTCGAAGCAAATGGGGAATCTGGTGGATGCTGATACCGAATTTGGAATCGATATGTCCCACGGAAATCTTGGAATTCCCGCCTGCCATCACATGAGGGTTGATCCGAACGCACACGGGAACATCCGGATGCTTGTTACCGAACTGTTCCAATATAGAAAGGTTATCGATGTTGATACGAACGCCCAATTTGGAAGCTTCTTCGATTTCTTCCAACGACACCCCGTTGGGTGTAAAGATAATATCCTCGGGAGTGAATCCTGCCAATAATCCCAATTGAACCTCTTGAATGGAAACGGTATCGAGACCGCTCCCCAGACTGTTCATCAATTTGAGAATCGCGATATTCGATAGTGCCTTGGCCGCATAATTGAGCTTTAAATTTTTAACACTGCTAAAAGCCTTGGTGAGGCGTTCAAACTGTGAGACTATTTTTTCCGAATCATAAACATAGACGGGATCGCCATAGGTTTCGGCAATCTTTAGCAAATCGGCATTTTTCATGGAATTCATAATTTGATACAAAGCTAACACCTTCCAATGATATGGGCAAAGAATTGAAGTGAATTATAAAAAATACAACAAAATGTTATTTTTACAACACTTTAATGTCCTCCATGTTTATGTCCAAAAATTTTTTAGCTGTTAAACAGCATTGTTGATAGTTGTCAATTATTCTTTTGAGTTGTATTTTTATTGAAAATTGAAGATTCAATGAAATTACCTTTATTCCCTTTACAATCCATATTTTTTCCAGGGGAGACGGTCCCGCTCCACATTTTTGAGGAGCGTTATAAACAGTTGATACAAGACTGCCGAAGAGAGGCGGTAACCTTTGGCATTCCGGTTTATATCAATAATGGCGTTGCCTTTGGTACCGAGGTACAGCTTGTAGAGATTGTAAACTCGTATGAAACCGGTGAAATGGATGTAACCTGCGTAGCCCGGCAGGTTTTCCGGATTATTAGTTTTCAAAATGAGATGGCCGGAAAATTGTATGCAGGGGGCGAAATTGAGTTTTTAGATAATGTCAACGATGCTGACAAAGCTATGAAAAACGAGGTGCTGCAGAAGTTGCACGAACTTTACAAACTCATGGATGTACCCTTCACGCCGCTGCCCGTCGAAAAGTTCAGCAGCTACGTATTGGCACATAAAATGGGACTTTCTTTTGATCAGGAGTACCACTTGTTGCAGTTACGGAAAGAAAGTGCGCGCCTAGCTTTTATAAAATCACATTTGGTTAAGACCATAATAGTCCTGCAGGAAGTCGACCGCACCAAAAAAACAATAGAGATGAACGGCGATTTCAGGAATTTTGATGCGCTGGATTTTAAAGACTTCAAAATCTAGTTGGCAGTTGCAGTCTCGGTATGCAGTTCAAATTTGAGTCCGCTTTGAACAGTTAAGAAGTGGCGATTGAACTTTAAACGAAAACTCTAAAAATCCCAATTTGGCTACATCAGCCAAGTAAACGCAACAGGAACCAATACGCATTTATTTTCTTTGGTTAAGCACCGAGCACATTTTGAATTTGAGTTTTAATTTTTTACCGCCCACTGTAACTGCCACTGCCAACTAATTTTCCTATTTTTGTAATTGAACCGATACTCATACCCTGTAAACATTCGGGAATTTTGAGAAGTTTATTTTTTTCCCTGCCAAGGCAAAATTTCAAAACATAGCCGTAGCAATGGTGTGAAATTTTAACGCCGGCAAAGACAAAAAGATAGATTCAAAAACCCGAATTTTCAAAGGGCATGAGTGCAAATACACCTTAATATATGAACCTTCACGAATACCAAGGAAAAGAGATATTGGATAGTTTCGGCGTACGCATTCAACGTGGCATCGTCGCCCACAATTCAAAGGAAGCTGTAGATGCGGCCAAGCAGCTGACCGCTGAAACGGGAACGGGATGGCATGTCATCAAGGCACAAGTACACGCAGGCGGCCGTGGGAAAGGCGGAGGGGTGAAACTGGCCAAAAACCTAAAGGAAGTTGAGGAAATAGCCGGGGAAATTATAGGAATGAACCTAATAACACCGCAAACTTCCGCGGAAGGTAAAAAAGTGCACCAGGTACTGGTGGCCGAAGATGTATACTACCCAGGTGATAGCGAGACTAGCGAATTCTATATGTCCGTTTTATTGAACCGTGCGACCGGAAGAAACATGATTATGTACTCCACGGAAGGAGGAATGGACATCGAGGAAGTCGCCGAAAAAACACCGCATCTAATTTTTAACGAGGAAATAGATCCAGCAACGGGACTAATGCCGTTTCAAGCGCGAAAAATTGCTTTCAATCTGGGACTTTCAGGGATGGCTTTCAAGGAAATGACCAAATTCGTTACGGCTTTGTACAAAGCGTATTCCGAAAGCGACTCGAGTATGTTCGAGATCAATCCCGTCTTAAAAACTTCGGACGATAAGATAATGGCTGTTGATGCCAAGGTATCCATTGATGACAACGCCTTGTTCCGAAGAAAGAAATATGCAGAGATGCGTGACTTGCGCGAAGAAAATGCCATTGAGGTAGAAGCTCGCGCTGTGGGTCTAAACTACGTAGATCTTGATGGAAACGTCGGTTGTATGGTCAACGGCGCCGGATTGGCGATGGCCACGATGGATCTGATAAAAATGGCCGGGGGAGAACCCGCCAACTTTTTGGACGTGGGTGGTACCGCCGATGCCAAAAGGGTAGAAGAGGCTTTCCGTATTATTCTAAAAGACGATGGGGTAAAAGCGATATTGATAAATATTTTTGGTGGTATCGTCCGTTGTGATCGCGTGGCCCAAGGTGTGGTAGATGCCTATAGAAACATGGGCGATGCCATGAAAGTGCCGATTATCGTGCGCTTGCAGGGCACCAACGCCGAGCTTGCCAAAGAAATTATCGATAAGTCCGGATTGGCGGTACACTCCGCCGTCCAGTTTCAGGAAGCTGCGGATAAGGTAAAAGAAGTATTAAAGTAAAATTTCTGTTTTCTGATGTATAGGGGATGCCTTCATCAAGGCATCCTTTTTTTGTGGTGGATTGAAATAGCAGTCCAATCTCATTACGTACTGTTGAAAAACCATTTTGAGTAAGCCATGGTTAAAAGCTAACGATTTGTTAGCTTTTACCGTTATTTTTTGACATTCCTATTTTAACATGTTAATTTTTATTAAATACATAATTACGAACTATTTTTTTGTCATATCTTTATTTTAAATAATAGATAAATTATTAAACGTCGTTTTTATTATGAAGAAAATACTATTTTTGGTACTAGCCATCCTTACTTTTAATTTAGGTCATGCATCGGACGGAAACATAGATCCGCATGAGCCTAAAGCTGCAAAAATAATAGCATCCCAAATATATAGCATGTTGGGTGAGTTTACTATACCGGATGATATTCGAGGTTCCAAAGCAGAAGTGCGAATTGCTGTCGACACCGGAAATTACATACGAGTACTATCGGTGGAGACGGAAAACGAGACTTTAGCTGCCTTTATCCGAAGCAGCATCGACTTCGAAAAATTGAACAAGGGAACTTTCGAAAAAGGTATCGTTTATCGTGTACCCATAGAGGTTAAAAAATAATACGGATTACATATTTCTGACAGCTAAAAAAAAGCTCCCAAGCATTGATTGGGGGCTTTTTTAATGGGTTTAATTAGGTCCGTCAAACAGAAAACCCGATTAAGGCAAAGCGGTAATACGTCTTAAAATAGATATTAATTCCAACCGAAGGTTTCTATAATTTCATCGTATACCACTTCTCCCTTAATAATATTCACGCCTTTTCGAAGCGATTCGTCAGATTCGACCGCTCGTTCCCAACCCAGATTGGCAAGTTTAAGTACATAGGGCAGGGTAACGTTTGTAAGGGCCATTGTAGATGTATAAGGTACAGCGCCTGGCATATTGGCTACGGAATAATGTACAATGTCGTCAATGATATAAATAGGATCTTCATGGGTTGTGGGTTTTGTGGTTTCCACACATCCGCCTTGATCTACGGCGACATCTACGATGACGGTGCCCGGACGCATATCCTTAAGCATATCACGGGTAATCAGGTTCGGTGCCTTAGCTCCTTTTAACAGTACACCACCAATGATGAGATCATGGGTCTTAATATGTTTCCGGATATTGAACTCGTTCGAAAACTCGGTCACCACGTGTGGCGGCATGACATCGTTCACATAGCGCAAGCGTTTCATGTTTATATCCAAAATCGTTACGTGGGCACCAAGACCTGCAGCCATCTTGGCCGCTTGTATTCCTACGACACCGGCACCTAGCACCAGAACCTTGCCGGGCGCAACGCCGGGTACGCCTCCCAAAAGTACGCCTCTGCCTTTGACCGGTTTTTCTAGATATTTAGCACCCTGTTGAATCGCCATTCTGCCGGCAACCTCTGACATTGGGGTTAACAAGGGTAGCGTTCCTTCATCATCCTCGACGGTTTCATAAGCGATACAGATCGATTTACTGGCAATCATTGCTTTGGTCAAAGGTTCACTTGACGCGAAGTGAAAATAAGTGAAAACAATCTGACCCTCTCGCACAAGAGGGTATTCTCTTTCAATAGGCTCCTTTACCTTCACTATCATTTCGCTCGCTGCATAAACTTCTTCCAGCGTACTCAAAATTATGGCACCAACCTTTTCATAATTTTTGTCGAAAAAACCGCTGCCTTCCCCGGCCTTGGACTGCACGTATATCGTATGACCCTTTTTTTTCAGTTCGAACACACCCGCTGGGGTCATGCCTACACGGCTTTCGTTATTCTTGATTTCTTTAGGGACACCGATGGTCATTTGAAGGGTTTTTTGGGGAATGAAATTTATCTATTACACGTTAAAGACTTAGGCACTTTTTTGCGCACACCTTTTGTACTAAGGGATAAATATGGGAAAATTTCAACGGGATGCGCCTTCCAATATGTTAATTGGGTAAACTTTCACTTGTCCTCCGAGGATTGCGATTGGGTGTTCAGGCCTACGTAAGTACCGTAATTTCCAGAGGATTCCGACTGCGTATCCCCTTTCCATCGATCTATCAAATAAGGTATAAAGGAAGCTCCTACGAAAAAGGCTCCGGAGGCCAGTAAAACTATGGGATCTATAAACAATTGGTCGAAAGAAAAAATGCCAATAATCATAACCGTTGAAAAGGGAAGGGAGCAGGCCAGAACATTGACCGCAAAATCGATGTCAAAAGTTGGTTTTTTCTGGGCATCGGTTTCCTCCAAAGTATGTATGGCGCTCATATGCGCAAACGGCCAAAAACTACAGGCACTCTGCGGAAAAACTACCAACAATAGGATAAGGGCAGGACTCAACCCCGGGAATAGGAAGACAAATGCGGCGGACAATAAAAACGTTATTCCCGCCCGTCGGGCCAGCAGTGATACGATAACACCGAATTCTCCTGATTTAATGCGGACCGCCATACCGATAAATAATAATATCAATGGAGCCATAATCATCTTAAGTTCACCAATGGTGTGCTGAAGGAAAACAGGAAGTGATTCTAAGTTAAGGCCAAATGCCAGTAGCAACAATCCGACAATAATCACCATATTGATAGGCTCTTTCAACAATGCCAAGCCAAGATCTCGAAGTTTACTTTTTGAGGAGGATTTTATGGCTTTTAAGGAACGTAAGTGATACCAATGCATAGCAAGCATGTACAGCAAGATCAATACGAAAATTTTATTGCCTACATCCGCCAAGGCCGCCAAAGCCAATGAGTCATCACCAAGATAGACGACGATAAAGGGGAAGCATGATAGCCCAGGTGCCAACGAGGGCAAAAGCATCATCAGGGTCCGTTTTTTAGAAGCCTCGTTTATTGGAAGGGAAGGGGCAAGTACGTATTTGGTCGCTAAAAACATAGCGAGGTTAAAGGCAAGGGCAAGCAGGGGAAAGATCAATAGAGAGCTTTCCAATTTTATTTTTAGAAGGGCGACAAATATAACAGCGGGCAGCGCCACACTGAGAATGATTGTTTTAACGCCTTTTAAATCTTGTTTCGCTATTTTTTTTTGAAGTAGAAGCCCAAGGCCGATGACCAAAACGAGTTCTAGGGTATTTTGGAGCGCGAAGTTCATGTTATTTTAAAGTTTTAAGGTTTTTTGATAGTTTCAAAACAAAGAAGAAACCCATCAAAGCCGGATAATCTGCAATCGAGGCAAATCGTTAGCCATACCCGGCTCCTTTGGGCCAACTTAACTTAAACCAATACTTTCTGAAGGGCGGTGGCGAAAATCTTCATCTCGTCCATCGTCCCCATACTGACACGGCACCAATTTTTATCCATAATATCGAAAGCCCGGACACCTACTTGCTGTGCCGTCATTTTTTCTAGGAAGGCTTCTCCTTCCATTTCAATCGGAAATAGGATAAAACTGGTAGATGATGGTACATACTCATAACCCATGTCATCTAAGGTTTTATACACAAATTCACGGCATTCCGCATTCAGGTTCCTAGATTTGTTTTGGAATTCGATATCGTCCATGCTTGCGGAAGCAGCATAAATAGAGGGATAGGTAATGCCCATTCCGCCGCGCGTCACCGCTTGAATTTTATCCAAGGTGGCTTCCTGCGCCACAACATAGCCTACCCGAAGGCCTGCCATACCATGAATTTTAGAGAAGGTTCTGGCGATGATGACATCTTTACCCTCATTAATCAATGATACCATACTTTTCTTGGCACCATCCTCCAAAAAGCCCATATAGGCCTCATCGACAAAAACAGGGACTTTCTCGGAAACCCGCGAGCAGAAATCGACCAGTTCTGCGTGATCGGTCATACTGCCGGTGGGGTTGTTCGGATTGCAGATATAGACCAGTTTGGTATCGGCATCGATGGCCGCTTCCATGCCGTTAAGGTCGTGGGACCAATCGTCTTTTAATGGAATGCTTTTCCAAGATGCTCCGGTGGCCTCGGCGACTCGGATGAGCGACATGTAGCTCGGATCTGCGGAGACCACATTGCCCCCTTTGGCGAACATCACCATTGCCGTTTTTTCCAAAAGATCTGAAGAGCCCGGTCCCATCATAATGTTTTTTACGTCGACATTTTCTAGAACCGCGATTTTGTCCATCAAATCAAAAAGCTCTCTCCAAGCGTAGCGGTTGCCCAAATGCGCCGTTTTTTTGAAAGCTTCTACTGCCATTGGCGATGGGCCGTACGGATTCTCATTGGCATTGAGTTTGGCCAATAATTTAGTTTCGTCTGGGAAAAAAGTGGCATTGTATTCCTTAAAAAACGGACTGTACAATGTTCTGCCCCGCCCATCGAATTTTAGTTGTGCCCTTGGGGCTTCGCCAAAACTGAATTGGGGCATAATCATTGCTCCTGCGGCGGTCAAAGCTCCTCGCCTCAACCAGGCCCTTCTGTTTAATGTCTGCATATTGTATATAGATTTAAGTTAAAAGTTCTAATCTGTTGCTACCGGGGTAGCGTTTACACCAATGTCGCCCGATGCGACTATCGTATCGTCCGCATCGCTAAGGTAAATGTTCACGTGAGCGTTCAACGAAGCTGCTTCGCCCTCCAGAGAATCGTAAAAGGCAGTATCGGTTATGATGAAAAATTTGCTGTTCGAAAACTCCCCTGTGCCCCCATCGATAGTATCAAGGGTTAGTATGGTAGACATGGTTGTCCCTGTAGGTCCCTCCAGTACTAGGGCAGGATGCAAAAGGTCGGCCACAGTATTGTAAAGGGATATTTGAACTAAGGTCTGACTTAGAGTGGTCTTGTAAAAAACAACTCTCCCATACACATTTGAACCTGTAGGGTCGGTAGACGGTATGTCATACGCTACGTATTCGTTTAAGGTGCCGCCGCCTTCAGCAGTAGTAAGAATGGGTTCCAGCCTTTCTTGTTCGCAGGAGAACATTCCAAATACTACTATTAAGAGAAAAATGCTATATGTATATTTTTTCATAGGATTGTCTATTTTAAGGTTCACCGAATTTGTTACAGGGTAAAGGTCAATCGTGCAAAATAGTTGGCACCTGTTGATCCTTGCTGATATTGCGAGTAGAGACCGAAGGTTCGAAGCTCATATCTAATTATTTCGGGATATTCATTAAAAATGTTGTTGCCCCCCACGGTTAAACTAACAGCATCGGAAAAGCTGTAGGTTAGGCCAAGGTCGACTGTAAACTCTGGAGTGAAATATTGATCGGCGAAGCCGAAACTACCTCCAAATAGGTCACGCTCTCGACTATCTCGGGTCTGGACAGATCCATATCGGGTTCCCCTGATCATGCTGGAGAATTTACCTGCTGAATAGTTCAAGGTTCCAATAATTTTACTGCCCGGGGTGCCGGTCTCATATTGACCTATGAGATCACGACTAACATATAGTTCGGTAAGTTCTTCATCGGTGAGAGCCGTATTAAGGTCAGGCACATTGGCACCTTCGAATTTGTTTTCTCTAAAGATTCCTGCAAGGTCAAATCCTAATTTGCCATTACCTAAGTTTGTGTTATAGCTAATTACCGCCTCTATACCTTGAGTACTGATATCACCTCCATTAATTCTGAAATTGGCCAGACCCGATCCTATTACGGGTTCTAGTACAGGTGCCTGACTTGCATCGAATTCACTGGTTTGGAATATCCTGTCGAAAATATCTATTTTATAGGCATCTACCGCTACGTCGAATTTTCCCAATTCAGCGGTAAAGCCCACACTGACATTTCTAGACCGTTCTTCCTGCAAAGCTCCGATACCAAGGGCACGTGCGGGAGAACTGCTATTTGGATACAGTGTACCATCAAAGGGTACCAAGCCGACAAAGAAGGTAAAACTATGCGAATACCCTAATTCTTGGAGGGATGGAGCTCGAAAGCCGCTGCTATAAGATCCCCGTATGGCGAAGTTTTCACCAATGGAATATCTAGTGGCCACTTTTCCCGTCAGTACATTACCGAAATCAGAGTAGTTTTCAATTCGCAGGGCGCCCGACACCAGCCAGTCTTCCGTCACATCCAATTCAAGATCACCGTAGGCCGCCATAACCGATCGAAATCGGTTGCCCTCATTCTCGGGCGCGAAACCCCTAAAACATTGACAGTTCAATGCATAGTTCTTGACCAATTCTTGACTTACACCGGCATTCGGAAGCACTATTGGCGCTCCATTGTCATCTACGATTGGGTTTCCGCCCAAATCTTCCAAGGGAAATCCATCAGGCCCGATTAACAATTGGTTGTCTTGGGTGGCGGTGAAAACCCCTACGGTACCTGCTGTCCAACTTTCCTCCTGTCCAGCACTAATCTGATAATTTTCAACACGCAATTCGCCACCAAAGGCGATATTGAGACCTGACAGCACATTATCGTAAAAATGCGTTACATCAAAATTCAAGGTATTTTGTAAAAAACGGTGTGTTCCTAAATCCATTTCAGTAGGCGAAGATTCCCCTATACTGGCGTTCCATGTATTGAACATACCATACTGTGCGGAGTTGGTTCCAAAAGTATTACTAAGGTCGAAGTCGAAATCCCCCAATAATCCAGTTATCCCGGTAGCCAACGACAAATTGTACTGGTCTGTATAGATTTGTGGTCTAAAGCCATTGGGATATAAAGCGTAACTGGTGCGGTCGGCTTGGGCGGCCCTCCTATAAAAACAGCTGTAGGCATCGGTATACTTATAGCCAAAATCACCAAATGCGTAGAAATTGGTAGTATCATTCAGCGGGCTTTCCAAATTAAAGCCAAGGCTCATGCGGGTCTGAGCCGGGAGGCCCGAATACGTTGCCGCATCAAACTGCTCGATTCCCCTTGCTGCCATTAGCCCCTCGACGGTGCTCACACTGGCTACTGCAGCGGCATCCCCGTTGGATTGGGCAGCAATGAGCTCAGGATTGGTAATAATGGGAACCCCGTTGACAGTAGTGGTCTGGTTATTTAGGTAATCGCTACTGTATAGCGGGGCGCGATCGATGTCTAAAACGCTGGTTCGGATAGTTCGTTCGGAAGATGCCACAAGCGCGGATACGTTAAAATAGCCTCCGTTTTCAAAACCTACGCCATAATTGCCATCGAACTGAAAATTATAACCATCCCAATCGCCCGTGGATTTGTTCAATGCCCGCTCCCCATCGGTAAGGTCGGAATCACTAAAGTCCGGGGAACTATTAATATACGCCCCACCGGTCAGGGATCCGGTAAATTTTCCGGTACCCTTTTTCATGACCATATTGATAACACCGGCAATGGCATCAGATCCATATTGGGCAGAGGCGCCGTCACGAAGAATTTCTATGCGCTCTACACCTATATTGGGAATAAAGCTCATATCGACAGCAGGACCGGGCGTGCCGGTCTGGTTACCCGCTAAAATAGCCGAAGTATGCCTTCGTTTACCGTTGACCAAGACCAGGACCTGACTGGCCGCAAGACCCCTAAGACTGGGCTGGCTCACAAAAGAGGACAAATCTCCCCCGCCGCTTTGAAAGGCTGTGAACGAAGGTGCCGAAGCCGCAAGCATTTGCGAGAGATCTTGTTGGGGCATGTTTATGGCCTGTTCCGCAATATTGATAACATCAACGGGTACGGGAGTATCCAACGCGGTCCTGGGTTTTCCCCTTGAGCCGATCACAATGGTTTCCAATAACTGCTCGGCAGCGGGTTCCAAAATCACGTTTAGGGACGTTTGACCATTAATAGGTATCTCCTTCATACCAAATCCCAAGGAAGAAATCATCAAAACAGCGTCGGCAGGGGCATCAATGGTAAATTCCCCGTCAAAATTAGTGGTTGCGCCTTTAGTGGTTCCCTTTATAATGATGTCCGAACCGGGCAAAACGACACCTTGGTCATCTACGACCGTACCGGTAATCATTATGTCCTGTCCGCGCATGAGAGATAAGGTGTTGAAAAGAACGAATACAAGTAATAGAGCTTTCTTCATAAGTACTAGGTTTTAGTGGATATTTATCACTGTTCGTACGATCCTATATCTAATTTTTCCATTCCAACGGATAGGGGCCAAATCAAACAAGGACAAAAGAAAAGTTCCGGATACTTAACTATAATGTTCATCGATTTTTATCAATACATGAACAACACAATATTAAGGGGAGTTTTTGATAAATAAAAATTGGAAGACTCAGTTAAAGTCTGATTTTAAGCATTTTGTAGGGTAAAAATCTAATGAATAGAAAATTTATTACGTTGTTCTAGTCAAATCGTCAGCCTTTTGATTTTTCAGGCACTGAACCTATCGATATGTAAAAGTTAAGTTAAAAATCATTTTTATTGCATCCAAAATCAAGGTGCGTACAAATTTAATTATTGTCAGATAAAAGCATTTTTTATTATGGTATTATGACCTAGTTTTAAATAGGCTTGAATTATATTTACTGAAATCCTTATATTTCAAATAAAATATGAGGATTCTTCAGTTTTTAATTTTGAAAAGGGCAGCAGACTATTTTTTTCTGTTATATAAATCCAATCTATACGAATGAAGGACAAACTAGACTTAATTGACCACCAAATACTGACCTTGCTTTCGGATGACGCCCAAATGCCGTACACCGAAGTGGCAAAACGTTCTGGAATATCACCAGGAACGGTTCACATGAGAACTCGGAAAATGAAGGACTTAGGGGTTATCAAAGGGGCGACTTTGACACTTGATTACAGTAAAATGGGTTGGAAAATGACCGTCTTTCTAGGCATATTTTTACGCGAGAGTAATCTGTATAAGGTGGTGATGGAAGAATTGTCCAAGGTGAGGGAAGTCGTCAAGATTCATCACAGCAGCGGTAAATACGATATTTTTATAAAGCTGCACGCCCGTGACAGCCTGCATTATCGAAACCTGTATCAAGAGTCCATTTTGACCATAGAAGGCATTCGGGCTATAGAAACCTTTATGTCCGTAGAGGAAAATATGAGCAGGCATATCAGTTTTACTACCCATGACAGTAAATAATTACACCAAAAGCCAGTGTAAATGAGGGAATACTGTTAGATTGAAATATCTTAAAAAATTGTTAAACACTATTTTTCCGGTAACAATCTCCTTTCGATAGCGTCTTTATAGTAACATCATCAATTAGTATTAATCGAATTCTGAAATAAAGCCGTCAATCAGCGGTTCGGGATTTAAAAACAAAAAGTCATGAGAAAACTTAGTATGGTAGTGGTAGCCACAATGCTGCTAACGGTAGGAAATGTATTTGCAAACGAAGTTACAACGGTAGACCCTTCTGAAAGTCTTTCCGCGCAAATTTCAAAATTATTAAGCAATAATGCCTTCACCCAAAATGAATTGGCATTGACCGCCCAAGTTAGGTTTACCCTAAATAATGATCACCAAATCGTAGTGCTTTCGGTCGAAACCGAAAATATGGCTTTGGCGGACTTTGTAAAGCGAAAACTGAACTATGAAGAGGTCGATCTAGAGGATTATAAAGAAGGTAAACTCTATACTATCCCCGTGCGAATTGTGGATTAGCAACCTGTCGTAATTATTGGAAATCCTGATGCGAAAGTATTCGCCTCAGGATTTTTTTTTGTTTTTATATTTTACGTTTGTAATATTGCTATCCATTTTTTTTCTTTGTTGCGCCTTAAAACTGGGCGTTTTGCGTTCTACCGATTTAATAACCTTCTTGGAAAGAACATCCCCGGGGCGTGTCGGATTTTCTTTGGTTCCCCGTAAATGAATTACCAATCCGTTTAAAAAATTCCGTAGGACCTGATCGCCGCATTCCATATAATTAGGATGGTCTTCCTTTCTGAAAAACGCGCTCAATTCGCTCTTGCTGATCTTAAAATCGGCTAATTTCAAGATGTCTACAATGTCATCGTCCCTAAGCATTAGGGCTACCCGAAGCTTCTTAAAAATATCATTGTTGGTCATTCTCCATTTTTTGGCAAGATAAAGCAAATAAAATGTTTTTATGCGCCGTTGTTGGTATTAACATAGCGACGCATACGAAAAGCCTATTTTTACGTTTGTATATAGAACACTAGCTATACTATATCAATGAGCTCCAAAAAAGAAAGATTAAGTATCCTCTCCGAAATGATTGCCTTTGCAAAGGTCGATGGCCAGGTAAAAGATCCTGAATATAACTTTTTGCTTGGCGTATCTTCCCATTTGAAAGTAGATAGGGAAAGCTTCGACGCTCTTTTCAAGACCAAAGCCGAACATATCGTTCCAAAAACCCAGGCAGAACGCATCTTGCAGTTTCATCGACTGGTTTTGCTGATGAACGTTGACCAGGTTCAAGATGAAATTGAAATCACACGTTTGCACCAAATCGGTTTGGGGATGGGACTTCGGCCGACGGCCATCGACCAAGTTCTTGCCGTTATGCACGATTACCCTAATAAGGTAGTACCGCCCGACGTATTGATTGATATTTTTAAAGTGCACTATAATTGAAGTCCTTGGCAGTTGTTCTAAATAGGACTAATGTGGTACTGCTAATTCGTCATATGAAGCTAACCTATGGTCAGCTAATCCTACAACTTTCTAAATAGGAATTCTCTTAGTTTATAAAAATCAACGTGTTAACCTTGTTGGCAAGCACTCCCTTCTTCCTCTTCAATACTAAAATGCTAATTGCGTATCTCTCCTTTTTCATTATTCTTCTCACAAAAAGCGACAAAATGACACTATGTTACTGCTATTTCATGACAAAAAGGCATTAATTTTCAAATGGTATATCCTTTGCCTATGTGATACCGAATTTGATTTTTAATTTTAAAACATAGCTATTATGAATACTACAAAAAGAAACCATTTAGTTTTCCCCTCTTTAATGAACGAAATTTTCAAACCGGACTGGTTTGGTGGTTTGGAAAATGCTATTGGCACTGCTCCCGCCGTAAACATTAAAGAGAACGAAAAGGATTTTGAACTGGAATTGGCCGTACCCGGAAGAAAGAAGTCAGATTTTAATATCGAAATTGATAGAAATGTACTGACTATTTCTTCGGAGGTCAAAAACGAAGGCGAGGTCAAGGAGGAAAGTTACACGCGAAGGGAATTCGCATTTACTTCTTTCAAGAGAGCGTTCACTTTACCAAAAGCTGTCGACAGTGATAAGATCGAGGCGAATTATGAAGATGGTCTTTTGAGGTTTGTTCTCCCGAAAAAAGAGGAGGCCTTGCCCAAACCAAAACGACTGATTGAATTGTCGTAAAGCGTTTTTTATGGTAATGTAAAAACTTACTTTTTTTGTAAGTTTTAATAAAAGTTGGTTTAGTTGGTTAGTTAGGAAAAGCGTCTTGAGAAATCGAGGCGCTTTTCTTTTTTGTTGAACTACACACCGTACATCGTTGGAAAGAAGAAAAAGGGTAAAATATAAAAATTTTGTATTTTTTTATTTTTAGATTAGTCTAAAAATAAATTTTATAGTATTGTAATCCATTTAATTATATATTCTATATGTATCTTTTGTTTATATAAAACTGATTTCATCGAAATTCCTCATTCTTAGCGGGCTTAACTGTTATTTTTATGACGAATGGTGCTTATCTTTTTTAAAGTGATGCTTTATGGCCATTTTTTTACTGACAAAATCCCTACGGAAAGTTGGGGTATCAAAAATTATTTTCAGTAAAGTTGTAGGAATTTTAAGTTCGCGTATATGTTGATTCCATCAAAGCGAGCTTTCGAAGATTGACGTAAACAGAGTTAAAGATTACCATAATCTTCACTGATACTGTTAGAATTTAGTTGCGAAATCTTGGAGCTCAAAACGAGTTGTTGAAGCACATTTGATATTTTTCAATCTTGCTCCTGCAACATTTTGATTTCGTCGCGGAGTTGCGCGGCCTGCATAAAGTCCAGTTCCTTGGCGGCTTTTTCCATGGCCTTTCTTTTGGTACGGATCAATTTTTCGATTTGATCTTTGGTGAGGTAGTCCAAATCGGGCTCTGCGGCACGTAGTTCTTCTTTCTCGAAATGATAGGTAGAAACCGAATTTTTCGATAGGGCACTATCTAGATTCTTTTTAAGGGCTTTAGGGGTAATGTTGTGTTCTTGATTATAGGCTGTCTGCTTTTCTCGACGGTAATCTGTCTCGTCCATAGTTTTTTGCATACTGGCGGTAATTTTGTCCGCATACATGATAGCTTTCCCGTTGAGGTGTCGGGCCGCGCGACCGACAGTCTGGGTCAGGGAGCGGTTGCTACGAAGGAACCCTTCCTTATCCGCGTCCAGAATGGCAACCAAGGAAACTTCCGGAAGATCGAGGCCCTCCCGTAATAAGTTTACGCCGATAAGCACATCAAAGATGCCTTTTCGTAAGTCCTGCATAATTTCTACACGTTCCAAGGTGTCGACATCGCTGTGTATATATCGGCAGCGGACATTGATACGGCTAAGATATTTGGCCAGTTCCTCGGCCATTCTTTTGGTTAGTGTCGTAACCAGGGTGCGTTCATCCTTTTCCACCCTTTGCTGTATTTCCTCTACCAAATCGTCGATTTGGTTTAGGCTGGGCCGGATTTCGATGACCGGATCCAACAGTCCCGTTGGGCGGATAACCTGTTCCACAAAGACGCCTTGGCTCAACTGTAGCTCGTAGTCGGCTGGCGTGGCACTGACGAAAATGACTTGATTTTGTAAGGCTTCGAACTCCTCGAACTTCAAAGGTCGATTGTCCATGGCTGCAGGGAGCCGGAAGCCGTAATCGACCAGATTTACTTTCCTAGAGCGGTCGCCCCCGTACATGGCGTGTACTTGGGGAATCGTTACGTGGCTTTCATCGACTATCATAAGATAGTCATCGGGAAAATAATCCAAAAGGCAGAAGGGACGGGTGCCGGGAAGGCGTCCATCCAAATATCTGGAATAATTCTCTATACCGGAGCAATAGCCGAGTTCGCGAATCATTTCAAGGTCGAAATTGGTACGTTCCTCCAAGCGTTTGGCTTCCAGGGGTTTCCCGATGTCCTTGAAATAATCGATTTGTTTGACCAAGTCATCCTGAATTTGGTGGATGGCGTTTTGAAGGATATCCTGTGAAGTAACGAACATGTTCGCCGGATAGATGTTTAGGCTTTCGTACACCTCAATCACATTATTATTGAACGGATCGAACGCCTCGATTTCCTCGATTTCATCCCCAAAAAAATGGACACGGAAAGCATGGTCGGCATAACTCGGGAAAACATCCACAACATCCCCTTTAACCCTGAAATTCCCGTTTTTAAAATCTGCTGTTGTCCTTGAATATAATCCCTGAACCAGTTGATGTAGGAATTTGGTACGGGCGATTACCTGATCTTTCTTGATGGAAATCACATTTTTCTTGAATTCCACCGGGTTGCCGATACCGTATAGACAGGATACCGAGGCAACAACAATGACATCACGCCGCCCTGAAAGCAGGGAAGATGTGGTACTAAGGCGTAGTTTCTCTATATCCTCATTGATGGAGAGATCTTTTTCGATGTAGAGTCCCGATGTGGGAATGAAAGCTTCCGGCTGATAATAATCGTAGTAGGATACAAAATATTCCACCGCATTCTCCGGGAAAAACTGTTTGAATTCCGAATAGAGCTGTGCTGCCAAGGTCTTATTGTGCGCCAAGACCAATGTAGGCCTTTGCACGTTCTCGACCACATTGGCCACGGTAAAGGTCTTCCCCGATCCGGTAACGCCCAACAGGGTCTGATACCGTTCTCCGGACTCCATGCCCTGGGTCAATTGTCTAATCGCTTCCGGCTGGTCACCCGTCGGTTCGAACTCTGATACTACCTTAAATTTCATCCTCTAAAATTACAAAAGAAGGTCGGTTTGACCGGATGGTTTCGGGGATATTTTGAAGGCTATCGTTTTAGGGTAAAATGCCCTTTAAACTCTTTACCGTTTTGAGCTTTTGCCCTAAACCAATAGTCGGATTCGGGCATTGACGTTCCGAAAAATGTCCCGTCCCAACCCATGCCGGTGGAGGCGATTTGCCCTAAAAGGTTACCATAGCGATCAAAGATAAAAATACTGCCGACATCGTTATTTTCGGTATCCGCCGGAGGAATGAATTGCCAAAAGTCGTTGATGCCATCCCCGTTTGGCGAAAAAAATCGGGGAAACCCTTCGGCGGACAAGTCGGGAACAAATTTTTCGGACACGATGCCACATCCGTTCCTATCCCTTAGATACAGCGTATGTGTAGCTATGCTAAGGTCGTTAAAAATGTTACTATCTTGAAAGGGGCCATCTTGGGCATTCAAGGCATATTCGTAGTCGCCGATGCTCTCCGTTTGTACGGTTATCCTAATTCGTCCGTTCTGTCCCGTAATCACCAAACGTGAAATGATAGGCAATTCGGAGGTAACTACCTTGAATTCTTGAGTACTGGCACATTCCAATGTATCATCCGATAGTACTATCGTATTGTAGGCTTCATACCTGTAGGCGCCTTCTTCCGATAGGGTTGCCTCGGCGGAGTTGGACAGCAGTATTTCAGTTCCATCCGAAGTTATTTTGAACCAGCGATATCCGTCGACCACTTCATTGGATGAAATGGTATAGGGAAGTTCATTTCTGCACAGGGTTATGGTTTGGGGAAAATCAATGGTAGGCGCGACAGAAATAAGCTCTCCCGTTGCCTCATCCATAAACGGTGTACAACCTGGAGCGGTGGAAAAAGTCGTTTGAGAACAGCCAATGGCATCACCAGCGCTATTGAATGGAACTACGGTCGCGAAGAATGTGGTATTCGGTTCAAATTTGATTACGGGGGTTGAAACGGCACCAAAAATCGCATTGTCCAATATATTGTTTTGGGTCGGCGAAGAACCGATAGATATCTTGTATCCAGCAGCTCCCTGTACCGGGCCCCACTCCAAAACGGGATTTCGCGATACATCGACAGCACCGTCGACCGGGCTGATAAGGCGGGAGCAGCTTGGTAAAATCTCTGGTACCCTGGTCCTGAAGCTGAAGACGGAACAGGGGCCGATGGCGGTACCGTTTTCGTTGTACGGCACGATTTGCGCAAAGATTTCGGTATCCGCTGGGAGGTCGTTAGTGGGGTCGTAAAAGGCAACACGCACGATCTCCTCACCATCCAGAATATCGTTGGCACCGGCAGAAGTGCCTAAGGTCAACCTGTAGCCCGTCGCCTTTGGGGCGTAGTTCCAGGAGATGGTTGTGCCCACATCAACATCGGTCAATCCATCTACGGGAAATCTTGGCGTAGTGCAATCCGGTGGGTCGGTAACATTTTCTGTTCTAAACGTGTATTCGGGACATTCGATGTTTGGCCGGTCAAAGAAAAATAGGCTTAGGGTAACGTAGATGTCTGTTTCTTCTGGCAGTCCGACCACAGGCTTGAAAGATGTAGAAGAACCTGTGCTTTGTTGTTGAACAATATCCGTTCCTCCGGGTCGGGTACCCACCGAAATCAAGTAACTGTTTACGCCTTCGATGGCAGTCCAAGTTATTGCTGTATCTACGCCAATATTAGTATCACCGTTTGTCGGACCTGTCGGCATAGGGCAAGCAAACTGTGCGTACGACATTGAACCTACAAGGAATATGGTGAGGTATAGCAGTTTTTGATACATCGGAATTGACCATCGAACGGCTTAAGATACTAAATCTCCATGAATCCGATCAGATTGTTTGGCCGGGTTCGATACATAGTCTCGCCGGAAGTAGTTTCGCCAGAAATAGGGTCGCGTTCCAAGGAGGCCTGACCGGTAGATATTCAATTGGAGCCTTAGGCTATTGACCTCTTTATTCTGATAGGGTTTAGTACTGAATTACAAGTCGCGCTTTTTAAGTAAGGCAAAAGACAGATAAACGAAAATTACCGTCCAGCAGAGCACGATAAGAATTTCGTACCAGTGTACTTGATAGTCCAGATTAACCTGTTCCCCAATTTCCTTGACGACCGATTGAACGGCTTTCAGTCTCGAAAAAGGTTCTTCGATCAGATTGGACATCGACTGTAGCGGAAAAAAACTCTTTATTGCCTCTGCCGTGTTCCACGAAACAAATTTCCATCCTAGTATCCCGAATACAATCTGTTCTATAATGGACCATAAAATCAGAAATCCGAGGGCAAAAGCGGAACGTTTCACTAATATCCCTAGAAAAAGGCAAAAGGCGAAGAAACCGACTAATTTGAGGAAAAAAGCCAACAAAAATTCCAGATCGGAAAATACAATCGGCAATTCGTTAAAATCGGAATAGATAATGCCAAGAATCAATGAGACCGTGAATACGAAAACCGTTGAAATTAATGACAAGGAGATAACGGTTAAAAATTTGGATAGGATAAATTCTTTTTTCGAGAGGCCGTCTATCAGGTTCTGTTTGATGGTTTTATTGCTGTATTCGTTCGACATCATCGATACAATGACGATGGCCAGAAAGAGTTTAAAAAGTGCCGCAACGTAGGTGTTGAAATGCCAGATATAGGGGAAGTTAAAAATACCTTGATCTGCCAGATGAAATTTTATAGGACCGATATCAAATTTGATGGCGGCCACTAATGCGATAGAGGTTAACAGTACGAAATAGGCTATAATCAATACTTTACTAGCCCTATTGTTCCAAAGTTTAATAAACTCAATCTGTAAAAGTCTTACCATGTGGATTAGTGTATAAGAATACGGGTTTCTTGCTGCCTTTCACTATGCGCAAGTAAAAGTGAAAAGCGCACAGCGTGTCACGCACCGCGTTTTAATTCGCTTGATTTTTTGTTAGTGCCAAAAACTGCTCTTCCAGACTTTCCTTGCGTTTGACAAGGTGTGAGAGTATAATGTTTTGGTTGAAAAGGATTTTGTTGAGTTCCGTGGCGTCCATCTCTTCCTTTAGGACTGCGGTTATAAGGCCGTTTTCGATTTTTATCGTACTAAAACTAGCATGCTTTTCGAGATATTGGGTTAACAGTTCGGTGTTTTCCGTGCGCAACTCGAAAAATCCATGGCTGGCCAACATACCGTCTACGCGGCCGGAATATAGTTTTTTCCCTTTTCTGAGGATGACCACGTGGCTACAGAC
This sequence comes from uncultured Flavobacteriaceae bacterium, assembly GCA_963832345.1. Lineage (GTDB taxonomy): Bacteria > Bacteroidota > Bacteroidia > Flavobacteriales > Flavobacteriaceae > Pricia. The sequence continues at coordinate 495,656 of CAWHTW010000003.1, forward strand.
CTTTTCTACCTCGTCCAACAAATGTGAAGCCAATAAAATGGTAGTACCTTCGGACGCTATCTTTTTAATGATCTCCCGAATCTGGTGGATGCCCTGTGGGTCGAGTCCGTTAGTGGGTTCGTCCAAAATCAATATTTCCGGGTCGTTGAGTAGGGCTGAGGCGATGGCCAAGCGTTGCTTCATACCCAAAGAATAGGTACTGAACTTACTGTTCTTGCGATCGAGGAGGCCGACGAGTTCAAGTTTTTCTTCAATCTTGGTATTCGGTACTTCCTTTATCTTACAGACCAAGTTCAGATTCTGGACTGCGGTCATATACGAATAGAAATTTGGCCTCTCGATAATGGCGCCCACCTTTTTCAGGGCCTTATGGGTCGAAGTATTTCCATCGAACCAAGCGAAATCTCCGGCCGATCGATTGACCACGTTCAAGACGATGCCGAGGGTAGTTGATTTTCCGCTGCCATTGGGTCCTAGAATACCATAGACATTTCCTTTTTCGATGGTAAAGGATAGGTCGTTGACCGCGACCAAGTGTCCGAACTTTTTGCTGAGATTGTTAACCGTTAATATTTTTTCCAAAATAAAGGTTTATTTAAAGGATTACAGTACTATCAACTTGAACGGCGGGAAATTCCAAACGCCAAATTCCAAAATTTTGGAATTTCATCCCCCTACTAAGTTGACGACAAAATCGTAGTTTTGTTACAAATAAAGCCAAATTATGTCCGAAGAACGATTGATGTCGAAGAAAAAACCCGCCTATCCGGTCAACGATAAGTTGGACGCCTATCTTGAACACTACAATCGCAAAATAGAGATTCCAATCTTTTATGAAGATCTGTTGCGGTTTTCGGGGTCGGTCGTGGTCTATGATTCGAACGACGAGGACACCCTTTGGATACGGGTATATTACCCTGAATTTGAGCGTAAGGAAATTGATGACAGCCTTAAAAAAGTATATTCCATATTGCATTCCGATGGCAGTAGCAATATTCACCAATACTTAAACGTAGATGCCGTAGATTTTTGTACGTTCGGTAATTCTAAACCTTTTCGTATCCGAATACGAAATATCCTCAACGACAACTTTACCTATTTTTATATCAAGAAGACCGATGCCTCGCGCATATATGGACTCGAACTCGAGCACATGTTATCTCCCTATAACCTGAACTTTTTGGTGTATAAAGATACCTTGATAGAAGAGCATATTGCCGGTATTCCGGGGGATGTTTTTATAAAGGACATGCTGCCCAGTTGCACGGAATCAGAGAAAGCGCAATTGGCCAAGGAGTTCGTGAAATTCAATGAAAGGTGTATGATCCGGCTTTTAGGTGATATGCGCTCCTACAATTACGTTATCGTACCTGTACATGATTTTGACCATGTGGTCTACCGTATTCGGGCCATAGATTTCGATCAGCAGTGTTTCGAAGGAAAGTTAAAAGTGTACCGCCCGCAGTTTTTTAAGGAAAATTATAAGATGGTAGAACTGGTGCGCCATAAACTTTTGAATGATTCCGTAGACCAATATAAGTTGGAAGAACGTTCGATAGTTGCCAAGCGCATTCTCAGTTCTGGGAACCGTATCAAAAGGTTGCGGACCATCGCGAGAATGGATGTCATTTCAACGGATGAGAACACCAAAATGCTACGTACACAGATTTTTGAACTCACCCTAGATCCAAATTTTAAAAAGTGCGAAACCATGGGCGAGGTACTCGATTTAGCGCTCAACTTTGTGCGTCGTAATTATCAAGATGTAAGCATGAAGCAGATTATTGAGCAGAGAATTCGAATCTAAAAAACCAACTTCCAAAACATAGTATTGGAATTTGGTACTTGAAATTTGTCTTTTTCATACCGAACGCTAACTTTTCTCCTCCTTGTTGAAATATACGAGATAGTAATACATTTGTTTCTCTTCGTCCCAGCCCTTTTCTACAAATTTTTGGGCCGATTCGGGGTTGATGAAGTCCAATTTGATTTGGATGTGGGTATCGAGATTGATAACGTTCTTGATTTTTTTTCGGGCGTCGGATACGGCTTTGTTGGCAATATTGAAGTTGGAAACGTCTTCAACGCTGTATTTAGGTCCTTTTTCGACTTTATAGTGCTTGAATTCAGGAATTAATTCGGGATTTTCCATGACCTCGTTCAAAAAGTTGCTTTCCTCAAAATTATCGTTCTTGGCGAAGTGGTTGACGGCACGGTTCATAAAAAGTACCTCTTGTTGCTTGTCTTCGGCAGGTAGTACGACGTCCTTTGCGAAATTTTGGCAGAATTTCAGGTAGTTTTTCGTGTAGAAATTTTCGTCGGCCAATGCGGTCGCACCTAAAAATTCTTCTAGCCAGTATTTGGTATCATAGCGGTTGCTATCTACCGAAAGCACCTTGTAACCTTCCTCTTTATTGACATTAAAAATAAGGCATCCCTTATCAAGTTTGTTGATGTTGATGCCCTGTTGGATAACGATATCTAGATTGCTTCCCTTTTCCTCGAATTGCAAAAAGTCGTGTTTCAACTCACTCTTGAAAATACCGACGGCGTCAGTTTTGACATTGTCCAAAAGAATACCGGTAAGGTGGGCCACGTAAAGTTCGCCACTTTTTATGTGCGGGTGGTTGGACTGGTCAAAGAGGTGTTTGGCAATTTTCTTTGAATTCGTATGCGTGGTGTTGGGATCGTCAAAAATAGCGGATGCTAGTTTGTAGAGTTCATTGAACTCCACATCGACCTCGTTTGAGAGTTTAAAATAGTTTTCCTCTTTTTCTCGGAAGGGTTTGAAGAAATATTCTTTTAGAAGTCCGGTAGTCTCATCGTTTAGCCTAAAAGGTTCTTCGGAAAGAAATAGCCCTTCCGCTTTATTTTTGTTGCCTACGCGATGTAGGGAAATAGTTTCGATTTGGGTGGAGTATAGGTTTATCATGGAAAAAGGTTTAGGAGTTTAGGGTTTATCGGAGTTTGTCATTCCGGTGGGTACTTCTGCAATATTTAACCGTAATAAAATTTCAAAGGCGGCGTGGTAAGCTGTTGCGTATATAGGGTTGAATACAAATGTTGATTTGGAGTCAAAGTAGTTTCAACAGATTGCCGGGTCGTCCGTTTTGCCTGCGGCAATTCGACTCCTCGCTATTCGTGTTCCTAATTCCAATTCTCGTCAAAATCAAGATCATCATAATTTTCGAATGTATCCTCAAAATCAAAGGCAGCTTCGGATTTAAAATGGGTTTCCGGCGGATTTTCGGGCAGCTCGCCAAAGCTGAACAAGAGGTTGGGGTAGGAGGTGCCGGACTCCGGTTCGACGATATCCGCCAGTTCGACAAGAAACGTCCACATGCTCAGAAAATCGTAGACGTATATCAATTTCGGACTGTTTTCGCTCATCACATCCTCCAAGAATGTTTCGTTCATCAGCCGTACGTCCGAAATGCTGTCGCTCACATCAAAAAGGGCGATTTCTTCATCTTGGTTCCATTCTTCGTCACAGGTGTAAAACGAGGCCATCTCGTTACCCAAAAATCCAAAAGATTGCGCAATGGCGTTGTGAAATTCTTCCATCGTACTGCTGTCCTGAATCTCGATATCCCGAAAAATATCCTCTTTGGCATCCAAGATTATCCGTATTTTATAAATCATGGTGTTCATTTTTGTGGGAGGCCAAAGTTACGAAGAATTCTAAGCTTTTAGGTTTAGGAGTTACGTAAAAGTAAGGGACCAGAAAAAATTCCTAGGATTAGGAAGTCTCTTAGGTAGTCATCTTCACTAATTGTTTCCCGGTCTATAGCTAAAGTGAAAAATTACAAAGGATTTCCCCTTGAGGCCAAAGGAGGTATGCCGCTTTAGCGGGTCAGAGGGATTGCACCGAAAACTAGCGCGACAGAGGTTCGTTTCCTGTTCAGATGAAGCGGTACGTAACATTAATTTGCGGTCATATCACCTTGATTGCAAACCTGCCACCCCTCTCTAGGTAAAAAGGAGGAGTAAGAAAAATCGTCCTTAAGATTTAGGCTAAGTCCTTTCCATTTTTTTCGCCTGTAGCGCCTCTAAAACCAAATAAAACTGTACGCCGAACAATAGGGATGCGATGATGAGATGAATGGGTTGTGTGCCGAACGGAAAGTGTAGATAGTACATGCTGACGCCGGTCAGTACTTCAATGCCGATAAGTAGCAGCACCCAGTTTACTTTTGAATAGCCCAACTTATGCCTGTAGATTTGTTGTGCCAAAAACAAGTTCAATAGTACAACGGCAATGGAAAAGGAACGGTGCACATAGAACGTCCAATCGAAATCGGATAACCATAGGTGTTTTGCGGTTTCCCCGACCATATCGATTTGCTCATCGACGAAATGCCGTACTTGGGTGCCCAATATGATCTGTAACATGGTAGCGGCAAACGCCACGAGAAGCCATTTGCCAAAGTTTTTTCGATAGGTAGGGCCTTTGGAAGATTTCTTGGTCGTGTGAACGAGGTAGACCAATAAGGCCACAATAACTAAAGCCATGACCATATGCACCGTAATCTTAGCTGGGGCCAAAACGGAATAGACGACGGTTGCACCAAGCCAAGCCTGAAAGCCCATTCCGAAAACCACTAACCAAGAAAAAATGGTAATTTTTTTTTGAATCTTCCAGAAACGGATTGAGAAAATGGCCAAAATTAGGGTGGCTATACCTGCCAAGGCCCCAAAAAGACGGTTGATGAATTCAATCCAGGTATGCCACGGGTTGAAAATCGCATAGTCGTGTTTAGTGTAGGCTTCCCAGTTTTGTGGCGCATATTCAGAGGCGGTCTTAAAATCCGCAATGGCGACCTGTAGTGTTTTGTCTACAATGATGACCTGTCCCTTTTTAAATTCCCGCTCCGGTTGCCATTGCAATTGCATGGCTTCGGTAGGAGGAATGTAATATCCAAAACATTTAGGCCAATCGGGGCAACCCATACCGCTCCCGGTCATTCTGACGATGGCGCCTGCGGCGATGACCATATAGACAAGTACCAATGAAATTTTAGCTATTTTTCGGAAACGCTGTTGCATGTTGCCTTGCGGATTTGCAGTGCAAATTTACTACTCTTTGATGTGTAAACGGTACAAGTCAAACCAAATTAACGCCAACATTTTGGGGTCAAGCGTGAAATTGCAAATTGGAAACTTCTCCTTTAAATCTAATTCTGACTTCCAATTAATGTATTATTCTGGGGGAAAATCCCTGGCCTTTAGGTTCATTTGCTGTCCGCTTTGCGCTATACGCCGTACGCAAGACAACCCGGAAGCAATCTGAGTATGGTGGTGGGCCGAACTGTGGGACTTTAGCCGACTTTAAGTCGGAATCAAAAACCATCGGTCTTTAGCCGCTGGTAGCCTAATCTTTGGAACTAACGCCTTTTAAAAGAACCTCGGAACCATCCTTCTTTGCGTTCGGGTCATGAACTCGTACCTTAGCAGTATCTCGAAAGATCCGTCGTTAAAAGTTTCGCCACCGAGTTCGGAAAGTTCGCGATCATAGGCAAGCCCAAGGGTCAGATTGTCATTTATCTGAAAGCCAAAAATGGCACTAAGTGCGGCATCCCAACGATAAGCAGCTCCTAAAGTCAATTTTTCATTGAATAGAAAGTTAGCGGAGACATCGACCTGTAAAGGAGCTCCTTGTTCAGCCCTAAGCAATAGTGCCGGCTTGAATTTTACCGTCGGATGTATATCGTAAACGTACCCGGTCATGAGGTAAAGATTGAGCCGTTCTTTTGCCAAAAAAGAATTGCTGGAATCCGAATCGTCAAAGTGCTCGGTCCTTAAAAAATTGGGTACCGATATTCCAGCGTAAAATCGCTCATTGTAATAGTAGGCCCCCACCCCAAAGTTCGGGGAAAACTTGTTGTCGATATTCGGGAGTCCCGATACCGATACCTCCTGTTCATAATTGGCTAATTTGGCAAAATCTACATTTAGCAGATGCCCTCCGGCCTTTATGCCAAAGGATAATTTGTTTTCCCTTGAAAACGGAATGGTGTATGAGAATATACCATCGAAATAGGTTTCCTGATTGGTGCCGTTTCCGATTTCGTCGTTTACAATGGACAGGCCGATACCGACCCTTTCGGAAACTGGGGTATGAAAATTCAACGTCTGGGTCTTGGGGGCGCCATCAATACCCAACCATTGCGACCGATGCATGCCCGTAATACTGAAAACGCCCCTTGAACCGGCATAACCGGGATTTATGGCCAAGGTGTTGTACATGTACTGGGTATATTGCGGCTCTTGCTGTGCCAAAATAATTTGTGATGTGCTTGCAACCAGTAATATGAACAGAATCAATTTCTTCATGTGAGCTGATTTAACCAAATTATTTTCGAAGGCTTATTTACCCTATAAACGTAAATAACGGTATTTCTGTATTCCCGGTCGTGGGGAAATACTTGTCAAAAATAAACTTTTAGGATAAAAGCGTGTTTGAAACGAATAGGTATAGGCATAAGGAATCACGATAGACCTAGTTCTTCTCCCTTTTTGATCATAAATTTTCTAGCAGCTTCATATTCATTGGGAATTTCTCCCTCTAAAATGGCTTCTTTGATTGCATCTTTGATGATACCGATTTCTCTGGATGGCTTTATCCCGAACGTCTCCATAATTTCCTCCCCGCTGACAGGTGGCTGAAAGTTTCTGATGTGGTCGCGTTCTTCGACTTCCTCGATTTTTTGACGAACGAGCTTGAAGTTGTTCTTGTATTTTTTTTGCTTACGCGAATTTTTCGTCGTTATGTCCGCCTCGCATAAAGTCATCAGGTCATCGACATGTTCGCCAGCATCATGTACCAATCGCCGCACGGCCGAATCGGTGACAAACTCCTCCGATAGTATTTGGGGCCGTGAGCTCATCAGCACCATTTTTTGAACGTACTTCATCTTGTCGTTCAGCGGCATCCGCAGGCGTTTGAAGAGTTTATAGACCATTTTTGAACCTACGAACTCGTGGGCATGAAACGTCCACCCAATTTTTTTATGGAATTTTTTGGTGGGCGCCTTGCCGATGTCGTGTAAGAGGGCCGCCCAGCGTAACCAAAGGTTATCGGTGGTTTCGGCGATGTTGTCGACGACCTCAAGCGTGTGCCAAAAATTATCTTTATGGCGCTGCCCCTCTTTTTCCTCGATACCCTGTAAGGCAATCAGTTCGGGAAGGATAAAAGGCAACAGTTCCATTTTGTGTAGCAGCGCAAGGCCTTTGGAAGGTTTTCCAGTAGTCAAAATTTTATGTAGCTCATCTACGATACGTTCTTGGGAGATAATTTTGATCCGTTCTTTGTGTTCGGTTATTGCCTGTAGCGATTTAAGTTCGATTTCGAAATCCAGTTGCGTGGCGAAACGGATGGCGCGCATCATCCTTAAGGGGTCGTCGGAATAAGTAACGCCGGGTTCCAAGGGCGTACGGATGATTTTATTTTCAAGATCGGAAATACCATCGAACGGATCCAGCAGTTCTCCGTAGGTAAATTTATTCAGGGAAATGGCCAAGGCGTTGATGGTGAAGTCCCGCCGCTTTTGATCATCCTCCAAGGTGCCATCCTCCACAATGGGTTTACGGCTATCTCGATCATAGCTTTCCTTTCTGGCGCCTACGAATTCGAGTTCCATGCCCTCGTGCTTCAGCATGGCCGTACCGAAGTTTTTAAAGACGGATACCTGGGGCTTGCCCGGAAGTTTTGATGCCACCTTTTTCGCCAATTCAATGCCGCTGCCTATCGCTACGATATCGATGTCTTGAGGGATGCCCCGTTTTAAAATATGATCGCGAACAAATCCGCCAATGACGTAAGATTCCAAACCTAATTCCGAGGCTGCCTCGGCAACAGTTTGAAATACCGGGTTTTTGATAGCGTTTTTATAGTTCAAGGTTTACTGTTCAATGGTGATATAAAGACGCAATTCATGACGACTCTATACGGTTTAGAGTTTAAATAGGGGGCCTTAATCTTTTGTCTCAACTCGCAGACCTATTAGCGCAGCGGTCTTACGTCTTGTTACTCCCGCACCACCTTCACCGTACCATCATTACCCAACTTGATAATCGCTGAGGGAACTGCATTCGGACTTTCGGGCTGTAAATTTACCACATACTGGACACCTTTTAAAATGCTTTCGGATATTTCGTGGAAACTTTTGGGACTTGGTTCATCGGAAACATTGGCTGAAGTTGAAACAATGGGTTTGCGGAATTTGTTGATGAGGTACTGGCAGAATTTGTCCGATGCCACTCGTATAGCCAAGGTATTATCGATTGCCACAAGGTTCTTGGCAATACCTTTCGGACGGTCATAAATAATTGTTGTTGGTTTGGTAGAAAGATCCATGATATCATAGGCCAATTCGGGTACCTGCTCAACATGCCGACCGAGCATGGCGTCATTGGCGACCAAACAGATCAAGGCTTTGCGGTCGTCGCGCTTTTTTAGGGCGTATACTTTCCGAACGGCATCTTCGTTCGTGGCGTCGCAACCGATACCCCAAACCGTATCGGTAGGGTAAAGGATAAGGCCACCTTCTTCAAGCACTTTAAGGCAGGCGTTTATTTCTTCCGTCAGGTTTTTCACTACTTATTAAATATTTTCCGATCAATCCATTACAGGTTATGAAAGATCTAACTTACTACCTTTCACTAGTCACTTACCAATTTTCACTTAGCACTTTTTGCTTTTCCCAATTTATTCCGCAATCGGCCCAATTCTTTATACCGGGCGTGTACCCCCAAAGCGTTCAGGTAACAGACAATAATTCCCTTTTTACCATCTAAAATTCCCATTCGGAAGATGTAGTGGTTGATAAATTTATAAAAAGGGCGGAACCAAAAGTGGTACAGGTTGGGCGAGTAGTTTTTGTCCAATTCTTCAAAAGCCCTCATTTGGCCGTACTTTATCATTTTTGCCTTGTAGTCCTCGTAATTTTTATAGGAATAATGAATGAGTTTGTTCTTGAGGGTGCCGGATTTTCCGTTGATGACCAAGGTCTCGTGAACAATACGCTCTTCCGAAAAATATACTTTACTTTTCCGGAACAGCCGGTAATTTTTATCGCTCTGCCATCCGCTGAAATGTAAAATCTCATCCTTGAACATAAACGTACGTAGAAAATAATAGGCGTTGGCCGGCGGTTTTTCGAGGTTAACGGTTTTAATGATTTCTGCCTCTAACGGTTCGGTGACCCTTTCATCCGCATCCAAAAAGAGCACCCAATCGTGGGAGGCCTGATCTAGTGCAAATGACTTTTGGGCCGTAAAATTTTCGAAGGGCCTTTGTATTAATTTTATATGTGGGCGTTCCCGGACTTTTTCCGCAGTGCCATCGGTGCTGAACGAATCAACAACGATTACCTCGTCGGCAAACGAAATATTGTCTAAAACCCCATCGATATGAAAAATCTCGTTGTAGGTGATGAGTACGGCCGTAATTTTCTTTTTGTTATCTCCCATGCACCAAGTAGTTTACAATTTCTTGCTGAATATTCTCATTATCGAAATTTTCACGTGCAAAGGCGAACCCTCTTTGACCCATCTCTTCTCTTTGTTTTGGATGTTCGGCAAGGTATTGGACTTTGTCGGCGAAGGCCTGTACATTGTTAACGGGCGTAAGGAAACCCGTACTTCCGTCTACCACGACCTCCGGATTGCTACTACAATCGAATGCAATGATCGGTTTTTTGCACAGGGCCGCCTCGACCAATACATAGCCAAATCCTTCCCACAAGCTGGACAGGACAAAAATATCTCCACTACAAATCAGATCCTTCGGGTTTTCGATAAATCCGGCGAGTACTATCTGTTCTTCTACGTGTAGTTTTTTTGCCCTGCCAAGAAGTTCTTCCCTTAGCCTTCCCTCGCCACCGATAACCATCTTAAATTTTAGCTTTCTTCGCTCAAGTTCCGCTGCCAAATCGATCAAAAACTTTTGATTTTTTTGAAATTCCAAGCGGCCTAAATTCGATAGCACCAGTTCATCGGCATCCTCTTTTTTATAACAAAGCTGTGTAGCTTTATCCATGAACGACCCAATGTTGATACCGTTGTAAATAACACTTATTTTATCCTCTGGAAAAAGATGGCGATTATGGGCCAAAACCGTTTTCCTGGTGGCATGGGAATTCGCTAATATCTCCGATACTATATGGTTGAAATAATAACGATTTAACCAAGAATTCTTAATGGGAATGGCACTTCCCCGTCTATAGATGATACGTTCGACTCCCGCCCATTTGGAAGCCAGCCCTGCCAATTTCAAATCCCTGGAAAGATTCATCACAATTGTGCCCACATTAGTCCTCTTCAGGATTTTTTCAATCGACCTTATTTTTAATACGTTAAGGAAACTAAGATTGGTAACTTTTGTTCCCATGCATTGAATCCCGGAGCTCAACAATCTGTTATAGAGCTCACCTTTGATATGCGCAATTACCAAAACAGGATATCCCAAAGCATGGAGATGTGTACTGGCGTCTAAATGCCATTTCTCTCCCCCGCCCCAGGCTTTGGTGCTGTTGAAAAAGCATATCGTCTTCATGCCAAAACAGCTTTATAGACTCCGTAGAGATTGTGGGCAACGGCATCATCCGAAAACTTTTTTACGAATCTGTATCCTTTCCCTTCGATTTCTTTTCGCAATTCGGGATTTTCGAAAAGACGGCGGATTTCGTTTCTTAGGGCATCGGCATCCAGCGGTTCTACGTAAATGGAATGCGGGCCGCCCGCCTCGGGAAAACAGCCTCCCTTTGAGGTGATTACCGAAGTCTTACTAAACAATGCTTCGATAATAGGTATACCAAAACCCTCGCAAATGGAAGGGTAGCAGAATACAGTCGCCAATTGATAGATGGCAGCAAGTTCGGTATCTCCCACGTTCTTAAGGAAGATAACCTGTGATTGCAGCTTGTGTTTCCGAATGTAGGCATGGATTTTTTGGGCATATTTTTTTTCGGAACCTACCAATACCAGATGATAGTCGGTTTGGTTTATGGCCTTCACTAGGGTGAATGCATTTTTACGTTCTTGCAGCGTGCCTACGTTCAGTACAAATTCTTGGGGCAGGGCATATTTTTTTCGGACTTCATCCTTAAAATCCGCGTCATATTCTTTTTTATAGGCTTCGTTACAGCCTTGATAGACCACCGTTATTTTGTTGGGGTCGGCATTCAAATACTGCACGGCGTCCCTTTTGGTCTGTTCACTTATGGCGATTATTCGGTCGGTATTTGCAGCTGCATACTTGAACTTTCGCGTGTAAATGACACGATCAAAGAAGGAATAGTAATGGGGGTGGGTCAAGAATATCAGGTCGTGGATGGTAACCACCGTAGCGATATTCGTTTTTTTTAGTCCGGCAGGTAGTTCGCCGGTCAATCCGTGAAAAATATCCACCTTATCTTTGATAATCTGTTTCGATACGGGACCCAAACGCCATAGCGAAGAGAACTTTTTCCAAAACCACCCTTTTGGATATTTGATGTAGATTTTCTTCTGGATGTCCAACCGATCGTTGTTGGATGGTGAGGTGTTATAGAGCACGAATTTTTCTATGGGCGTATACTGGTACAAAATGCGGATAGCATCGCGCCCGTAATTGCCGAGCCCTGTATGGTTATGGAATATTCTTTTGGCATCAAAACCAACTTTCATCGCCTTATTTTTGTGTGGTCTTCAAACGTCAAAGATAATGAACTCGTTTAGACTTCTTCTTTTACCTACAATTTTCACATTTTGCACCCTAATTTCCTCAGTTTTGATTTCCGTAGCTACATCTGTGCAAATAAAACATGACATCGTTAGGGCATAAAATCCGAAAATCTCGGTTCCAAACAAAAAGTCTAAACAAATTCAATGTAAGCTATTCATTTATAAAATCTATGTACCTCCTTTGCTGAAAACGATAGCTCCATTTGGGGTCGGAATACGATGCTGGGGATTTCAAATTTCCCATAGCGATGTCGGATATGAGCTCCGGAAAAGTAGTGTGGTCGAAGAAAAGGGAATTTTCCGCTAAATCGGGAATATCCTGAAAAAGGGTGTGGCAGAGCAATGGTTTTTTATGGGCAAAAGCTAAATTGAAGCTGCCTGAAATTTTGTATTTGAGATAATCTTCATTGGGCATCAGTAAGGGCATAATGTAATCGCAGGCAGCGAGATACGAATGAAAATCCCGGTTTTCTATAAAGGAATGGAATAGTTTGAAACGCCCCAGTTGTCCGGATTTCTCCAGACTGTCGTAGAATCGTTCGCCCGCTGTGGTATTGCGGTCGACTTTGCCCAGTATGACGAATTTCACGCGGTGCAATGCTCCGATTTTAGCGAGAGCGCTTATCAAAAAATCATAGTTTCTCCGCTGGTAGTCTATCTTTCCGGGGATACCGATCCAAATATCCTTTTGCTTATAGACCGTTATGGGCTCGTAATCAGGAAAAAAAATGGGGTAAAAGCTCTGTACTTTAATAGCTCCGGTATACTTTTCCAAGGGCAGTAGTACATCATTGAGCACAAAGTACTTTTTTACCTTTTGGGATATGATGCGTTGTGTAAAACTGCTATCCAATTTTTTGGTATCGTGCAGGATACCTATACAGGTTACCCTGGCAAATCGTAGCAGCACGGTAAGGTTGCGAAGAACACTGTAGGAATGCGCTGTGTTCAGGACTATAAGGTCGAATTTTTTAAGTTTATTGTACAATTCCCCCAGTAATCGGAGTCTGTTGAAAAAGCGCTGATTTTTAAAATCGACGTAAATCACCTCGTCCGCAAGGTTCGCATAATCGGTAATTTGCTTGGCGAGTACTGGGTCTAGGATTAAGGTTACTTGATGTCCGGCATCCTTCAAAAAACTAAGTTGGGTGCAGATGCACTCCTCGTGGGATTCCCTGATTTCTACAATGGCGGTCTTCATGTGAAGGTATCAGGCCGCAAGATAATGGATTATTGTGTTCGGCCGAAACTGTTGTTCTATTGTAAAAGGGAAATGGATCGGGACTGGAAAGTGAAATCACTCGCTGATAGGGCTCAGGGTAGCAGTCTCATGTAGTTCGTTACTTTTTCGGTTCAGTTGTCGGAATTCACGATATCTTTCCAGATCGCTCAGTGCATTCAGGTAACAGATAATGATGCCTTTTCTCCCGTCAAGCAGGCCCAGTCGGACGGTATAGTTATACAGGAATTTCCAAATAGGCGCGACCATTAGTTTGAGGGGAACGGCTTGTTTCCCGTTTTCATGGCACTGTCTGGCCTTTAATTGGCCATAGCGTAGCATTTTTTCTTTGTAATCCTCGTACTTTTTGTATGAAAAATGTAACAACCGCTTGCTGAGCACACCCGAGCTGCCCTGTACTTCCAAACATTCGTGCACCTTTCGCTTTTGACAGAACCTTACTTTACTCTTTCTAAAAAGGCGGTAATTTTTATCCGTTTGCCATCCGCTAAAGCGCAAATGGGTGTTTTTGAACATGAATTTTCGGTAGAACCAGTAGGCAACATGGGGTGACGGTTGATTGGTTACCTTAACAATCTCTTTGCGCAAGCCTGCTGGAACCACTTCGTCAGCGTCTAAGAAAAGAATCCAATCGTTGGATGCTTGCTTCATGGCAAAAGTTTTCTGTTTGGTGAAATCCTGAAAAGGATGCTGGATGACCTTTACTTTGGGATGTGCGCACAGGTACTCGTAAGTTCCATCGGAGCTGTAGGAATCAACAACAATAATCTCGTCGGCAAAGGCAACGGAGGCGATACACTTCTCAATGTATCCCTTTTCATTGTAGGTAATGATAACCGCCGATATTTTTTGATGTTGACCTTTTTTCAAAACACTTTGGTATTCTTCCGAGTACTCCGGGATAAATTATAACAGTAAAAAAGTCCTAAAATTGTATCTGGATCAAGAAATCTTACAAATCGGGTGGTTGATTATGAAACAGTCGAAATCGATTTAACCCTACTTCTTTTATTTAAGGATGTCAGGATGAACAAAAGGTTGCGTTTTTTTTACTCTTTTTCTGACATTACGAATGTATTTTAAGGCAAAGCCAGAAGTGGATGCCGTTAATTGCGGATTTTATGGCAACTTTGCGATACACCCAGGCCTATAAAATTTGAATTTCAAGATAAGGGAATAGTAAATCAAATCGGAAAATGAAGACCCTAAAATATTACCTCCATATGCTTTTTGCTCCGTCTAAGGATACCGCCCTCCATAATATTCGAACCAAGAACATCATGGATTCCTTTCATTTTGTGGTCGATGCCCTTAAAACTCATGACCGTCTGTTTTTCGTCCGTTTCGGGGACGGTGAATTCGTGACCTTGATGCAACAGGACCATCGCAACTATGTATTCAACGAAAATCTGGAAAAGGAGCTTGAAGCTTCCTTTCGCATTCAGCACGAGGACTACCTAATCGCCTGTCCTATCAATTATCCGTACGACGAATTCCACGCCAAAGGCATTTATCGTAGATTCTCATGGCAACAGGAGATGATAGACGTCATGGAGCAGCGAAATTTCCAAACGGATATCGTATTCGAAAATCCCTGTATCTTTCAGTGCCTAGCGGTCTTTAGGCCCAAACTGCTGAAGTGTTTTTTGGAGGATTTCATCCGAAAGGAAAAAAAAATGTTCATCGGTTCGACGGACAAGGAAACAGCTGAGAAACTGTACGGAACAATTGATTACTATGTTCGAATTCCAGAAAAAAATGCCTATGAGACGATACAGGATTGGTGGCCGGAAGTGGAGCGTGATGTAGAAAAAGTAGATTTGGTAGTCCCTTCTGCGGGCAGTACTTCCAACGTTATCTCACTCCGATTATGGAACAGCGGAGTGCGCTGCAAAGTCATCGACTTCGGTTCAATAGTTGACGCCGTAGCCCAAAAAACTTCCCGAACCTGGATTCGGCTTCAAGGCCATAAGGTACTGCAAACGCTTGAGAACCCTCCGAAATTATCCCTTGAGCAACGTTTGACCTACCTGCGAAAGGATATCAAGTTTTATTTTAGGAACCAAATTATTTAGACCGCCACATCATATTCCCGAAGCGCATCGTTCAAGGATGTTTTCTTGTTGGTACTTTCCTTTCTCGTACCGATAATCAAGGCACATGGCACTTGGAACTCGCCCGCAGGAAACTTTTTGGTATAGCTACCGGGTATGACGACCGAACGTGCAGGCACCAAGCCCTTAGTTTCTTTGGGCGTTTTTCCGGTCACGTCAATGATTTTAGTCGAAGCCGTCAACACCACATTGGCTCCCAATACGGCTTCACGCTCAACACGGACACCCTCGACCACGATACATCTTGAGCCGATAAAGGCGTTGTCCTCTATAATGACCGGGGATGCCTGTAAGGGTTCCAGCACTCCGCCGATGCCGACGCCGCCGCTCAGATGCACGTTTTTTCCGATCTGCGCGCAGCTGCCCACCGTCGCCCAGGTATCGACCATAGTGCCTTCGTCGACATAAGCGCCAATATTTACATAGCTTGGCATCAATATAGTACCTGATGAAATATAGGCGCCGTGTCGGGCCACCGCATGGGGTACGACCCGGATACCTTTTTCTTTATAACCCCTCTTCAGAGGGATTTTATCGTGATATTCAAAAATACCCGCCTCCAAGGTTTCCATTTTTTGGATCGGAAAATAAAGGACTACCCCTTTTTTCACCCATTCGTTTACCTGCCAGCCTCCTTCTGCTGGCTCTGCACAGCGAAGCTCGCCGGCATCAAGCAAATCTATCGTTTTGCGAATGGCGTCTTGGGTTTCTTGTTCCTTGAGAAGTTCGCGGTTGTCCCAGGCGTTTTCGATGATCTGTCTTAAGTTGGTCATTTAGAAAGTTTATCAGTTTAGACCTCTATGAGTTTAGAAGTTTAGATGTCTATGAGTTTATTAGTTCGTTAATCAATAGGGTTTTATGTTGCTTTATATCTTGTTACAACAACAATTCAAAAATCCGTTAAGCACTGGTCCACCTTTTCACTCATCTGCCAATACCTAGCGCCTTATTTTACCACGCAAATATAAACCCTCAAATATGATTTAAGCTCCAATTTTATACTTATAACAAATTATCGGTTATTTTTGCGAAAAATAAATTGGATTTGGGAAGGGTATTGGCATTGGACTATGGCAGAAAACGGACAGGAATAGCTATTACCGACGAACTGCAACTGATTGCTTCGGGGCTGACCACCGTCCCGACCTCTGAGCTGCTAGGCTTTTTGCAGCGCTATACCACGGAAGAAACAGTGGCGCGGTTTGTGGTAGGGGAGCCCCGGCAAATGAACAACAAGCCGTCGGAATCCGAAGCCTTTATTGCCCCGTTTTTGATCAAGTTGAAGAAAGAGTTCCCCGATATACCGATAGCCCGTCAAGACGAACGCTTTACCTCGAAAATGGCGGTACAGACGATGATTGATGGTGGATTAAAGAAAAAACAGCGTAGAAATAAGGCCTTGGTCGATGAAATATCTGCTACCCTAATTTTGCAGGCCTATTTAAACACCTTATAATGATATTACCTATTGTAGCTTACGGTGATCCGGTCTTACGAAAAGTCTGCAAAGACCTTCCCAAAGATTTTCCGAAGTTAAAGGAATTGGTCGCCAATATGTACGAGACGATGTACAATGCCAACGGTGTAGGTCTTGCAGCTCCGCAAGTCGGACTTCCCATTCGCATTTTTGTGATAGATACGAGCCCTTTTGCCGACGACGACGACTTGTCCGCTGAGGATCGGAAGGCTCTTAAAGGGTTTACACAGACATTTATCAATGCGCATGTCGAAGAAGAAACCGGTGCAGAATGGGCGTTCAACGAGGGCTGCCTAAGTATACCGGAAATCCGTGAGGATATCAAGCGTAAGGATACCTTGACTATTACCTTTGTCGACGTTGATTTTAAGGAACATACCGAAACCTATGACGGACTTCTGGCCCGGGTGATACAGCACGAGTACGACCATATCGAGGGCATTCTGTTTACCGATAAGCTTTCCCCCTTGAAAAAGCGGATGCTAAAGGGCAAGTTGAACAATATTTCCAAGGGAAAAATTGAGGTCGACTACCGCATGCGGTTTCCCAACCTAAAAAAAGCACGTTAAAGCACTGCCGTAATCCATTGAAAAGTGTAATCTTTGTGTTCTTCAATTGCAAAAAAAGACTATGACCCTAGACAAAATTTTATCCATCGGGGGAAAACCCGGCCTTTACAAATTGGTAACCCAGACCCGTGGCGGGTTTGTAGCGGAATCGCTGCTTGACAAGAAACGTATTACCGTAAGTATGCGCAGCAACGTCAGTGTACTTTCCGAAATTGCTATTTACACGCTCGAGGAAGAACTGCCATTACGCGAGGTATTCCTCAAGGTTCAGGAAAAAGAAGAAGGTGGAAAAACGTCAGTCGGCCACAAGGAGGATAAATTGAAATTGGAGGAATACTTCTTTGAGATATTGCCCGATTATGACGAAGACCGTGTCTATGCGAGCGACATCAAAAAAGTAATCCAATGGTATAATATCCTACATGATAATGGTATCACAGATTTTTCCGATAAAAAATCGGAGGAATCGGAAGGGGAATCCACGGAGAAAAACCTAAAGGAAAAGAAATCGCAAGAATTGAAATCCCCTGATGCAAAACCGGTAGCGAAAAAGTCTTCTTCCAATCAAAAGTCTGCAGGCAAGAAAGTGGCCCAAAAAAATCCGGCCGCTCGGAAGAAATAGATTCCTATTGGGCTTCCTAGGCTAGGAATCTTAATCCTTCTCAATTTCCTCGTACGTATATTTGCTCTTTTTCCAATCGATCAAGGGCGAAGGATAATATTTTACATCCATTCGGTCCAAAAACGGGGCTTGGTTTGCCAATCGCACCTTATAGTTTTCCCAATCCCGGTTTTCTGCGGTGGACCAGCCCAATTCGGAGAAACCGATGGCACGCGGAAAAGCTAGATAAGAGATTTCATCGAAATTCTCGATGGTTTCCGACCATAGCGGAGCCTCGATGCCCAAAATATTCTCCATCGGTATGCCTTCGTACGATTCCGGATGCCACACATAGGCTGAATCGACGGGTACATAGGCGGCCCAGTGCAGGCCATATGTAGAAAGGCTGTCGTACTGCATATCGAGATAGGCTTTTTTGGCGGGGGAAAGAATTATTTTTAGTCCTTTCTCAACTGACTTTTTTGCGTTTTCTCCACTGCTCCAATATTGGGGAATGGCGGTGGAATCTATATCAGCGGTCACGATTTCGTCCCATCCGATCATGCGCTTTCCGTGTTTATTTACGATTTTTTGCACTTTCTCCACAAAATAGTTGAAATCATCCTTTTTGGTGACATGGCTCTCATCGCCGCCGGCATGAAAATAGGGGCCGGGCGTCATTTCAGAAATCTCGCGAACTACGTCGTCGATAAAGGCGTAAACCGTGTCCTTCCGGGTATCGAACGTACTGAAACCTACCTCCGTTCCTTCATAAGGTTCGACTTTTTTACCATTGCCGTTCAAAAAAGGATAGGCCACCGAGGCGGAATTGGTGTGTCCGGGCATATCCACCTCGGGCACGATGACCATATGATGTTCGGCCGCATAGGCAACAATGTCCTTATAATCTTCTTGCGTATAGAAACCGCCTTGTCCGCCGCCTACTTCGGTGCTACCGCTAACCTCAGTCAGCTTGGGCCAGGATTTGATTTCGATACGCCATCCCTGATCATCGGATAGATGTAGATGCAAAACGTTGTATTTGTAGTAGGCCAAAAGATCGATATATCTTTTGACTTCTTCAACACTGAAAAAATGCCGGGCGACATCGAGCATGGTACCCCGATATTCGAAAACAGGATTATCGATAATTTTCCCCGTAGGGATGGTCCATACTTTATATTCTGCCAAAGTGTCGGTACTCTTTTCAGGAATAATCTGGCGGATGGTCTGAATGCCCCTAAAGGCACCCTCAGCGGTGTTGGAGTTCAGTATCACGGAATCGGCCGTAATATAAAGCTGATAGGCTTCCGGCGCATTCAGTTCGAGACTGTCCGACTGGTTGATGTAGATGATACCCTCTCGATTGGGCACCTCCGCTACATTTACCGGAATATCGAGACTGGTCTTGACCTTTATTTTATCCGCCAAAAATTTCCCCACTTCCGGAAATCCTGTTGCATTCTCCGAGGTGTATATCGCCGTAAATTCATCTAAGGAAAAACCACCGTTGGTTGCAATAATCTTCATCGGCTTGGGAATCATATTTTCCATGGCCAGATCGGTCTTTGGGAAATTCAAAACGCGCTTCTTCTTATCGGTTTCGCAGGATAGGAAAGCGACGAATGCGCAGCAGAGGAGCAGGGCTTTGGTTAGGATGGACTTCATTCTTATCAATTATGAATTATGGGTTATGGGTTGGCCACAGCAGTTATTTTGTAGGTCTAATCTCGTACTTTGTACTTCGTATTTCTGATTATTCAGTTCACAAAAGGTTCAAGCACATCATACCAAATCTGATAGCCTTTTGCGTTCATATGTAGACCATCTTCAATAAAAATATCCTGTTTTACCTTACTGCCGTCGAGCATGGGGTTCCACACATCGGCATACGAAACCGACGGATTATCGTCAGCGAGCCGTTCGAATTTTCGGTTGAGGCGTTTGTATTTTCCTTTTAGCTTCCATCGGGCAATACTCGGCTTGGCGGCGATAAGCACAACATGGGTAGTGGAATCGTTTCTATGGATGCCGTCGATGATATCTTGAATCGTTTTTCTAATTGTATTGGGCTTCTTTTTGGCAAAAAGGTCATTGTCCCCTTCATAAATAAATACCTTATTGGGATGAAAACGTAAAATTAGATTGTATATATGATACAATAGGTCGGAAGCCTGTGACCCTCCGAAGCCGGTATTGACAACCTGGTGGTCCGGAAAACGTTCGTCAACATCTTTCCACATCCGGACGCTTGAGCTTCCAGTAAAAACTACGGTTTCTTGTGAGGTCTCAAAAACCGTATCGTATTTTTTTTGGATGTCATCGACTTCACCCTCAAATCGTGCCTCTTCTTGGGCATTTCCTAGGGAAACTATAAGGCAAAGAACATATAGTACAATGAATTTCATGGGAAAGGTTTGGTCGCACAAGATACTTTTTATTTGTCATGGGGCAAAGAAATTTTAGGGTTTGGCAGTTTGGTTACGTAATAATTTTGAGTAAATTAATTCCTATATTTAATACGCGTACACCGAATTCTTGAACTTTGGTTACTGAAAAATCGATTTGAACATGCGATTGAACTTATCTGGATTACCGTTTTATCTTTCCGTTTTATGCCTGTGTTTTGTTGGCTCCTCTTATGCACAGCAGATATCAAAAGAAGAACTTCTATTTCTGACCCCGGAGTGGAAAGGCGAGCGTTTTAACGATGGTCGACCCAAGGTTTCCGACGAAATTCTACAACGAATGAAGGGCGTAACCCTAGAAGAGGCTTGGGCGGTTTTGAAGGGTGAAAATTTCAAGTATCAGTATGCCGAAGATTGGCAGACTATCAATCCCGACAGCGTTCTGGTCGGACGTGCAGTGACCGCTGTTTTCGTTCCGGGAAGACCCGATATCCACAGGGTCATCGATCAACGCGGCCATGATGAAGACGGACGTGTAAAATCTCAAAATGCATGGACAATCGATTTGCTGACCAAAGGCGATGTGTACGTAGTCGACCAGTTCGGAGCGCATCTTGACGGCCCTACAATCGGCGATAATCTCGGAAATTCCATTTATGCAAAGACCGGAAACGGTATCGTTTATGACGGGGCGATACGTGATATCGACGGCCTTACCGAAATCGGAGGCTTCACTTCTTTTTTCCGCAGCTATCATCCTTCGCACCATCTCAACAATCCCGATGGCGATTTGAACACCACTTTGGTCGGTATCAATACACCCACTCGTATCGGTATGGCCACGGTAATGCCCGGAGATGTGGTACTGGGGCGTGACGGTGGCGTGATTTTTATTCCGCCGCACTTGGCGGAAAAGGTCGTCAAAACCTCCGAAATCGTACGATTGCGCGATATGTTCGGGCATCAACGCCTCCGCGAACAGAAATACACACCAGGGCAAATCGATAACCGATGGTCCGATACCATTGAAAAAGATTTTTCGAAATGGCTCAACGACCATATCGATGAATTGCCCGTATCGAAGGAAGAAATTCAGGAACTTTTAAAGACGAGAACCTGGTGAGAAAAAATTTCAAATCTGTCACCCTGAGCGCAGGCGAAGGGCCAAATTCCAAATTCCAATGAAAAACTCGAGAAGGGACTTTTTGACCAAAGCTGTGGCAACGACCGCGTTGACCGCACTACCATTTGCCAGTTACGGTAAGCAGTACCAAACGGCCATTGATCGTACGCCCAAAATGTCCGCACCCGCGGATTTGAAGATTACGGATATCAAATGTGGTTATATCCGCGGGGGTCATAGCCTTTTCGTAAAAATCTATAGCAATCAAGATATAGTCGGCCATGGTGAAGGTGTCGACGCTACACCGGGTACCTATCATTTGGTCAAGATTTTTGGGGAACGTTTAAAAGGTGAAAATCCGTTGAACGTGCATCGTTTGTTCGAAAATCTACGTAGAAGGGGATTTTTCGAGGGTGCACAATCCGGAATGTACATCGCGGTCTTGACCGCAGTGGAAACCGCCTTATGGGATTTGGCAGGGAAAGCCTTGAATCTACCGGTGTACCAATTGTTGGGCGGTAAATTTAGGGACAAAATCAGGGTATATATGGATACTGCCCTTTACCAGAACAATTTACCCAAACCCGAAGACTTTGCGGCCAGCGCCAAGGAGGCCGTGGATATGGGTTTTACGGCGGTCAAATTCGATCTCGACCAAGCCAAAGACCCCAATAAATACGACGCATATAATTGGACGGCCAGTCCCGCTGAAATTCAGCGTATGTACGATCAAATGGCCGCAGCACGGGAGGCGGTAGGACCGAACATCGATATCTGTGCAGACATGCACGGTCGCTATGACGCCACTTCGGGGGAGCGCGCCGCAAAAGCTCTCGAACCCGTTAACATGATGTGGTTGGAAGAACCTATTCCCGCTGAAAATGCGGACGCGTATAAAAAAATAACCGAATCGACCAGCACGCCTATATGTGCAGGTGAAAACCATTATTTGACCTACGGTTTCAGACCGCTTTTAGAAATTGGCGCGGTCGATATTATCATGCCCGACCTTCAAAAAGCAGGCGGACTTGGGGAGGCCCAACGTATTGCCAATTTGGCCAATCTATATTATGTGCCCTTTGCGCCCCATATGGTGGCCTCATATCTCGGGGCCATGGCTTCGTGTCATGTCTGTGCCTCGGTACCCAATTTTATGATATTGGAGTGGCAGATTTATTTTCACAAAAATCCTATGTACAATGAAATTGTAACCTTTGACGGCCCGATGGTCGAAAATGGATTTATAACGCTATCCGAAAAACCGGGCATCGGAGTCGAAATCAACGAAGAAGGAATGAAAAAATATGCAGATAAGGATGTACCTTTTTTCGAGTAAGAAATCCTGATACTGTCCAAGCTGTCTTTTTCCCATCGGCCGATTACCGCCCACCAAATTTATATTTGAGGTTACACTTGAGTATCTATTTGAACTTGTACTTCAAACCCCGATCAACATGTATACCAATGCGGCCAAAACCCCTCCGATCAAAGGGCCAACAACCGGTACCCAAGCATAGTTCCAATCACTACTGCCTTTACCTTTAAGAGGAAGAATGGCATGCATAATCCGGGGGCCGAGATCTCGCGCAGGGTTGATGGCATAACCGGTAGGCCCTCCAAGTCCGAAGCCGATGCCCATCACCAAAAGTGCAACGGGTAAGGCGTCTAGGGCGCCCAGTTTGATAGGTTCGTCGGAAACGGTACCTCCGGCGATATAGAACACGCCAAATACTAATGCAAAAGTGCCGATAATCTCGGTAACCAAATTCCAAAATGGACTCCGTATAGCCGGAGCAGTGGAAAAAGTGGCTAATAAAGCCCCTTGGTCTTCAGTGGCATCATACTGTTTTTTATAGGTCATCCACACCAAGAGATTCCCCATCATGGCACCTAACACTTGGGCTACCATATAGCCGGGAACGAGCTCCCAGCCGAATTTTCCCGCGGTCGCAAGGCCAACGGTAACGGCAGGATTCAAATGCGCTCCGCTGACATCGGCACTTACAAACACACCTATGAATACGGCAATACCCCAGGCAAGGGCTATTCCTGTCCAACCCGCATTTGCACCTTTGGTACCTTTGAGCACAACGTTGGCGACAATACCATTGCCGATAAGAATCAGCATGGCGGTTCCGATAAACTCAAAAATGTAAACGGTCATTGGATTGGTTTTTAAGAGAGTGAAAAGATAGAAAATTATAAAAAACTTTACACCAATTCGGTTTTTTTGTTTTAACTAAACTATGTGCGGGTATATGACGGGTCGTGTTTTTAGTATAATAGAGGTAGTAAGAGCTATGGATTAGACGGTTTTTAGTACTCTTTTACACACCAAATTGTGTCAAGTGATGGTCGAGATGCTTAGAGAAAAGCGTATTCCATTCCGTATCGGTCAAGGCACCAAAAGCGTGAGATTGCTTGCTATTGAAATGAGCTGCGCCCAACTTTTGGGTTTTTTTGATGTGCTCAATTAAGCGTTTTTTTTCGGTTTCGAAATCCCTCTCATCAGTAATCAGGAACACCGGTGCGGTTCGAAGGTTTTTTTTATACGGTTTTGGCCCCACAACAATGTTTTTGGCAAACAGCTTGACCAGAAATTTCTGCAGACCTTTGGGCTTCGGGTGTTTGTCGGTATAGGTAAGTTCGTACGCCACGTTGCAGTGTGCCAACATTTCTGATACGTTCATTTTACCCCATTTGGGTTGCGTCTCCGGGGTCAGGGCGTTGATCCGCCCGATAGCCAACTGGGCCTCTTTTTCTTCGAATAAATTTTTCCAGGTCATGATTTTGGTTGTTAGTAGATGTTAATGGATTACATGGCAATGTTCATTCTATGCTTTCGTATGCAAAACTTAGCTTTCGCAAAGCTCTTAAAATATAACCGGAATTTCTGTCTTACACCGCAATAGCTACAGCGTCTCCTTCTAAGCGTATTTTGGTAAGTTCGTTCGAAAACGATTCATCGATGTGAGATGAAATTTGGGTACTATATTTGGCTATCGCCCTTCTATCTGGTCTCTGGGCCCCGAAAGACAATAAATTTGTTTTCATGGGGATACTTTATTAGTGCAATATACTAAAGTTCAGATAGATGTGGATTATATATTTTCCAAAGGTGGTTAAATAAAAAACCCGGTGCGCTAGCAACGGGTTTTTTAGGATATGATGTATCGAATGATTTTATAAAACCTCCTTCATACGTTTGACGGCTTCCTTCAGTTCATTCTCAGAAGCCGCGTACGAAATACGAATACAGTTCGGGTTTCCGAAAGCTTCACCGGTTACCGTTGCGACATTGGCATGCTCCAATAGATATAAAGCAAAATCAGAAGCGTTAGTGATGCTTACCCCGTTAAGCGTCTTTCCGAAGAAATGCGAAATGTCGGGGAAGACGTAAAAGGCTCCTTCCGGCACGTTGAGATTAAAGCCCTCAATTTCGCCCAAAAGTTTAAGAATCAAATCCCGGCGCTCGTGGAACTTGTCGATCATGAACTGAATCTTACTGAGGGGCGCTTCTAAAGCGGTGATGGTGGCACGCTGGGCGATGGCATTGGCACCGCTGGTCATTTGACCTTGGAATTTGGTGCAGGCCTTGGCGATCCAATCGGCGGCGCCCAGATAGCCGATACGCCAGCCGGTCATGGCGAAAGCTTTAGACACGCCGTTCACAGTGATTGTACGGTCGTACATACCTTCGATGCCGGCAATACTCACATGGCCACCGCGAAAGTTGATATGCTCGTAGATTTCATCCGAAACGATAAAAATACCGGGGTGTTTTCTCAGTACGCTCGCCAAGCCTTCCAGCTCCGATAAACTGTACACTGAACCACTAGGGTTGCAGGGTGAGCTGAACCAGAGCATTTTTGTTTTTGGAGTAATGGCCGCCTCGAGCTGTTCGGGCGTCATTTTAAAGTCGGTGTCGATGCTGGTCGGCACTTCTACGGGAACACCTTCCGCTAGTTTTACGATATCGCTATAACTAACCCAGTAGGGGGCGGGCAAAATTACTTCATCGCCTTGGTTGAGCATGCACATGGCCACGTTGGCCAAGGATTGCTTCGCTCCGGTGGAGACGACAATCTGGTTCAATCCGTATTCGAGGTTATTGTCCCGCTTGAATTTATTGGCGATCGCTTTTTTGAGATCCGCGTATCCGTCAACGGGGGAGTAGCTGCTGTAATTATCATCGATGGCTTGTTTGGCCGCATCCTTTATAAAATCGGGAATGTTGAAATCGGGTTCCCCGAGGCTAAGGCCAATAATATCCTTACCTTCATTGCGTAGTTCCCGAGTCTTGGCCGCCATAGCCAAAGTGGCGGAAGTGGACATGTTGTTTATCCGTTCCGAAAGATGTTGGTTCATGTGCGTTCTGTTGATTTAAAATTGGTAGTAGAATTAAACCCTTCGTCAATTAAAGGAAGGGAATTTTTTTATAAACTATTGGGCATAAATAAGGTAGCGTTCATTTTAATTCATGGTTCAAGCCTGCAACGCCGGCTGCCGTCCCAAATCCCTCAAATGCCTGAAGTGCGAAATTATGGCTTTTCGGGTAGTTTTGTATTCGTTATAGGGCAAATTGAACTCGTTAGCCGTTTCTTTCACAATTTTAGAAATTTTTGTGTAATGAACGTGGCTAATATGTGGGAAAATATGGTGCTCGACCTGATGGTTCAGTCCGCCTGTAAACCAATTTACGATGCGGTTTTTCGTACCAAAATTCACGGTGGTGAACAATTGGTGAATCGCCCAGGTATTTTTCATAGTGCCGCTTTCATCCGGTAAGGGCGTATCGGCCTCGTCTACGATGTGCGCCAATTGAAAGACGACACTCAAGATAACACCGGCCACATAATGCATGATAAAAAAGCCCAAAAGTACTTTCCACCAGGCGATATCGATAAAAACTAAGGGGAGTACGATCCAAATGGTGATATACAGTATTTTGGAAATCACCATGGTACTCCAATTAACTACGGGGTTGGGGAATTTACCAAAACTCAATTTTCGTTTCGTATACCGGTACATCTGCATAAAATCGGTGGTGATGGCCCAATTGAACGTCAGTAATCCGTAGAGAAAAACGGAATACAGATGTTGGAATTTATGGTGCCGCTTCCACTCGGTATGCCTTGAAAACCTGAGAATACGACCCGCTTCCATATCCTCGTCATGTTCGTGAATGTTGGTGTAGGTATGATGCAGAACATTGTGCTGTACCTGCCAATTATAAACATTTCCGGCCAAAATATAAATACTGCTTCCCATAAGTTTGTTGACCCATTTCTTGTTCGAATAGGAATTGTGGTTGCCATCGTGCATGACGTTCATGCCAACACCGGCCATCCCAACCCCCATCACTATCGTCAACAGAAGATTGGCCCAATTAGGAAGGCCCAAAGTCAAAATCAGGAAATAAGGCGTTAAGAATAGTGCGAACATAACGACAGTCTTCACGTGTAACCGCCAGTTTCCTGTCTTTTTTATCTTGTTATCCTTAAAATAATCGTTGACGCGCTTGTTCAGCGTCTTAAAAAATTTTGCGGAGTCTTTTCTTGAGAAGCGTATGGTTTTCGGATCCATGGGATGCAATCTTTTGGTAAATATCGGTAAAAATGAGTAGTCAGTGTGGCGAATCAGCTGTTTCTGACCGTGAATATGCTAATTTTGTATCAAGTTCACAACAAATTATCCATACAAATATACGTATGAACGCAAGTTTAGTGTTTAAATATTTTCCCAATTTATCCGAAATTCAACAAAATCGGTTTATCCAATTGGCCGATTTGTACAGGGATTGGAACCAAAAAATCAACGTAGTATCCCGAAAAGACATCGATGAGCTTTACCTGCGACATGTTCTTCATTCATTGGGAATCGCTAAGTTTCAAAAATTTAAACCGGATGCATCCGTATTGGATGTAGGTACAGGCGGCGGTTTTCCGGGCGTTCCGTTGGCCATTTTGTATCCGGATATCCATTTTACTTTAGTCGATTCCATAGGAAAAAAAATAAAGGTAGTCGATGAGGTGGTTGCCGGCTTGGGACTTGAAAATATTACTACCATCAACGATAGGGTCGAGGCGGTGAAGGGGCAGTTCGATTTTATAGTGAGTAGGGCCGTAGCTGCGATGCCTACGTTTGTGCATTGGACCAAAGGCAAAATCAAAAAAGAGTCCGTTCATGAAAGAAGAAACGGTATCCTGTATTTAAAAGGAGGAGATCTGGAGGAAGAACTAAAGGCGTATAGAACGGCCGAAATCTATGATTTGGCCGATTATTTTGAAGAGGATTTCTTTGCGACTAAAAAGTTGGTGTATCTTCCGATGAAATACAAGGGGTAGGCAGAATGCGTGTATACCTGCAATCTTCGATATCCCTATATCCTCAACATCCCTTCGAAAGAATATCTGCAATTATCGGCGTATTTCTTAAGAAAGAAATGGACGCTTGCTAAAAATGACTTTTTGACCTTCTTGGTTTTAATCCTTATTTTATTTGCTTTCATCACGACTTTTTTAAATTTATTCACTAAGTTACTAAAAGTTTACGATTACTTAACGTTAAATTTACATAGATATTGTGTAGCTCATCGAGAAAGTAAATGGGGAGTGGGCTTGCGCACCGGAATTCAATTAAAAAGTCCCTATCGAACAAACGACAAGGACTCAGGATTTAAAAACGTAGAAACAACTTTAACCCTTCCTGAAATTCTTAGATTCAGAAGAGCGTTTACTTAACACTAGTTAGTACTCCAAGGTGGTGTAATGTCGTTCGACCGGGCGTAGGCTATCAATTGACCTTTATGTTCGCCATTATGTTCCATGATGGACAGGAGACCTGCAAGCTTGTTCATTTTGGCAAAACCAAAATCGACCTCTTCGTTCAATTCGTCATTTTGGACCATTGCGATTTTTTCTAGTACGAATGCGTTAGATTTTTTCAAGGCAGCTACAATATTTTCCTTTCCGGTTGTTTTACCCAGATTGGTCATGTCCACGTCCTCCGGCGGTGCAAAACCCATTTTCGATGCGAGATAGTAATTGCCACCGGCAACATGCATCAGGGCTTCACCGACCGAATTAACCCCGTCCATAGGCCGCCAGCCGTATTGTTCTTCCGAAAAGGTTTCCGCCAGTTGTACAACTTGTTCTTGATTGCTTTTTAGAATAGTCTGAATGGTCGATTGTGTGAGATTGTCTTGTGCGTAACAAGTAACCGTCAACATAAATAGAAAGATTGCGCTTAATTTTTTCATTTT
This sequence comes from uncultured Flavobacteriaceae bacterium, assembly GCA_963832345.1. Classification (GTDB taxonomy): domain Bacteria; phylum Bacteroidota; class Bacteroidia; order Flavobacteriales; family Flavobacteriaceae; genus Pricia. The sequence continues at coordinate 524,176 of CAWHTW010000003.1, forward strand.
ATCTAAATCTTAGGTGTTTGTTGAGAAATCTTGTCTCGAAATACCATTTTTCGGCATTTCCAGACAAGATATTAAATATCAGGGAATTATTATCTTAAAAACTTGGGAATTTGACTGGTGGGAAGGAAAAATCTATAGGCCACATTCAAAATTATCGGGCCTATAGATAATTTCTTGATCTTTAAGGTCATTGTACATAATCTCAACTCCAAGGCGGCCTAAAACTTGTTGCTCACAACTATAAATCGGTTCAGGTTCGGTAACACAGTTTGGGCAACAATTCCGCAAAAAGAAGACGGTGCGGGAATTGAATGAGGCTTGGGATATTGACAAATATCTTTTTGTGAAACTAGTATCCATTTCAATGTTAGCGGCAATTTGTTTAAGCCAAGATATTTCCTTAATCGGGTCATCAAATCCGCTGCATGTGTTTACTTCTGAATTCAATTCATTGTCTTGACAAGCGTAAAACGATAAAAAGAGGAGTATGAGACTTAAAACGTATTTTCTCATAATTTATGTTTCTCTTGAGATGCACTATTGGAAAATAGGTTGCGTAAAAAAGCCCGTATTTTTCAATACGGGCTTAGATTAAATATGCTTTCGATTCGAGTTATCCCAAAAACGGATACCGATAATTTTCGGGCGTCACAAAGGTTTCCTTAATCAATCTTGGAGAAACCCAACGCAGCAGGTTCTGCATAGACCCTGCCTTGTCATTAGTACCCGATGCCCTGGCACCACCAAAAGGCTGTTGCCCAACGACCGCACCGGTCGGTTTGTCATTGATATAGAAATTACCGGCACAATTTTGAAGGGCCTTGGTAGCTTCTTCGATGGCGTAACGGTCTCCGGAAAGCACCGCACCGGTCAGGGCATATTCCGAAGTGGTATCGACCAACCTAAGGGTTTTTGACCAGTCCTTATCCTCATATATATATACGGTCACAACGGGGCCGAATAGTTCGGTTTCCATGGTGGTGTAATGGGGGTCGGTCGTTACGATGACGGTAGGTTCTATAAAGTAGCCTTTAGATTTGTCGTATTCGCCGCCGGCAAAAATTTCTGCGTTTTTGTCCTTTTTTGCCTGATCGATGTATTTCGCCAATTTATCGAAAGAGCCCTCGTGGATGACCGCCGTAATGAAGTTGGACATGTCTTCGGGAGAACCGGGTTTATTGAACGATGTTATATCCTCTTTAACCAATTCCAGTATTTCTTTGGATGTCGATTTTGGAAGATACACCCTAGAGGCCGCACTACATTTTTGGCCTTGAAATTCGAACGCGCCGCGGGAAATAGCCGTTGCTACCTGCTGTGGTTTTGCCGTAGGATGGGCAATAATGAAATCTTTGCCACCGGTCTCACCGACAATCCGTGGATAGGTCTTGTAGGTATTTATATTGTCACCGATTTTCTTCCAAAGTCCCTTAAAGACGCTGGTCGATCCGGTATAGTGGATGCCCGCAAAATCCGGACTCGCCAAAGCGGTATCCGTAATCATGACAGGATCGCCGTATACCACGTTGATTACGCCATCTGGCAGGCCGGCTTCCTTAAAGACGTCGACAATGACTTTGGCAGAAAAAATCTGGTGGTCACTCGGTTTCCAGAGCACCACATTACCCATCATCGCCGCACTGGAAGGCAGGTTGGCAGCAATAGCCGTAAAGTTAAAGGGAGTAATAGCGTATACAAAACCTTCTAAGGGTCGATATTCCACACGGTTCCAAACGCCTTCGGAAGAATCGGGCTGCTCCCCATAGATTTGAGACATATATTCGACATTGAAACGCAAAAAGTCTACGGTCTCACAGGCCGCATCGATTTCCGCCTGATGAATGTTCTTCGATTGTGCTATCATGGTAGCCGCATTTATCTTGTCGCGATAGGGTCCCGCAATGAGTTCTGCAGCTTTCGAGAAAATAGCGCTGCGTTGTTCCCAAGCCAGGTTGGCCCATGCTTCGCGTGCTTCCAAACCATTTTCGATGGCGGCTTCCACATGCTTTTTCTCGGCCAAATGGTATTGTCCGACAATGTGTTTATGGTCGTGCGGCGGAGACATCGTTTTGGTGTTGCCCGTTTTGATTTCATCGCTACCTATATATAAGGGAACGTCAACGTTACCTTTAAAATAAGCATGGTATTGTTTGAGTACACTTTCCCGCTCGGAAGAGCCGGGAGCGTAACTTTTTATAGGTTCATTAATTGCAATCGGTACTTGGAAAAAGCCTTTGCCCATGGAGATGTCTATTTTAAAATTAGTATTTGAGAATGCGAAGGTAATGGTCGTATATGAGAATTGAAAACAATGAAGGGCTTTATATAGGCTGAGGGATAGGCGTTTATTATGAGCACGCAACAGGGGGCCCGCTTCAATGATATTCTCGCCCGGGGTAGGTATGACCACAAATAGTAAGCGTAGGTTCGAGCATAAAGTTCAAACAGTTTTTGCGTGCACAAAACATTAATTTGAGACTTTGAAGGGATAATCGGCTTCTAATATAGGCTCAATTCAATGCGAACGGCGCAGAAAACTTAAATGTCGGAATATAGACCCGGAATTTCTCGGTTGTGGAGAAGTTGACCATTTTGTAGTGGCCGCGCATGGCGCCGATTGGCGATGCCAGAAGGCAGCCGGAGTTGTAGGTATGCGATTCGCCGGGCTTGATTACTGGTTTTTTGCCGATAACGCCCTCTCCGTCGAGCGTTTCCAATTCGTTGAGCGCATCGTATATTTTCCAATGGCGCGAGGTAAGCTGCACAGAGTCCTTGCTCTGGTTTTCAATGGAAATCGTGTACCCAAAAGCGAAATGCATCTTATAGTTTTTGAAGAACGTACCTTCAAAACTGGTCTTTACGGAAATTTTGATGCCTTTCGTTACTTGTGTTGTCATGGGGTATCTGGTGTAAACTGAATGCGATTAAATGAATCTAATAGGTAAATATGTTACTTGTGAAAACTATCAGTATAGCGAATAATGATAATATAAAGAAAATAAAATTTAAAAATAGATATTTAACAATAGTTTTAAATAAACCCTGACCATAAAAATTTCGCATGGCCTGTAAAAGGTACAATGAAAATATCGTCAAAAAGATCCAGTTACTGCTGACAGCAAAAATAGTATCGATCAGATAACTAATAATGAGCAAGATAAACAACAATGCCGTATTGTGAAAGCTAAAGATCAATTGATCGGTATAACTGTATTTTTTTCTGATATACGCCAGCCAAATAAAGAGCGCGAATACGGGAAGGAAGAAAAACACGGCAAAAGGCAGTTTTGAAATCAGGGTACTGATAAAACTTCCAGGCCGGCTTTGCAATTTGAGAAGGCCATTGGCAACATTGAAGGTCAACTCGTTTTCTAGGGTTTCTGGAACCCCGTATTTATTTGTGGCATCCTTAAAGTCATAAATGGAATCCGAGCGCAACAAGGTCGTAAAAAATTTGTGTTTTTGTGAGAATGGGTTGTCGTTGGACATCGTCCCCATATTTTTAAAATATTCCGCGGGGTCGGCCAGAATCAGGGAATCCTGTTTTTTAATTTCGCGTTTTAAGGCATCGTAATCAAGGCTTTGTTTGATGGAATCGATGCTACGGTTTATCTCCGCACCCTCTTCGTTGCCATATCTAAGGCTGAAATCATTCAGGCTTTCGATGAAATAGCTATCCTCTTTTGCCCCATATTTATCCCATTCCGAAAAATTACCGGTAAAATTGATCATCAAAAAATAAACGATGGTCAAGCTCAGCAAAAACCGGAAGGGATTGGTGTACGAAACCCGTTTTCCCGCGATATAGTCCTTGGTAATTTTTCCGGGTCGGAGCAGCAGGGCCCCGAGCGTTTTCAGCAATCTGGAATCATAGGAAATCAGGTTTGCAAAGAACTCGTCCAAAAAATCTTTTAGCGATAATTTCTTGGTGCTGTTCGCTTGTGAGCAATTCGAACAATACCGGTCGCTAATATCTAGCGGATGCCCACAATTTAGACATTCCGTTGCACGGTATTGTAAACGGTATCGGCGGGTTTTCGGCTTGTCAGGTAGATTTTCCATGTCTCCTCCCCAAAGATTGATCTTAATTGATTTTACCTATTTTTTTTTGGAATTTGTTCCTTATAACTTGGAATTATAATTTCAATTGCTAATATCCCGGGAATTCGCCGATCCCACCCCAATGATACTATCGTACATATCCCCGAAATTCCGATAGTATACAAAAATGAGATAGTTGTTCTCGGTAAAATGAAAATTCCCACAGACGGTGTTGAGGTCTATAATACCGTCTTCACGTTTGATAACATATTTATAGTTGTAAAAGCCCTGTTTTAATTTAATGTTGCCTTTCATTAGGCCATCATCCTTACTATAGGTCATTTTATTTTCTTCGGTCAGGGCATAGTTGTTGAACTTTCCGTAAACGTAGACTTCATCCAGGGCAAGTAGCTCTTCATAGGGCAGGGAGAAATGTACCCGGGAGTATTCGGCTTCCCGGGAATTGTCCGCTCCCTGAAGGGTACGTACCGCAAAATCGCCATTGATATCTGGGTAATACGTGTATTCCCTGTCAAAGCGATAGTCATCGGTAAACAAGTAGTGCTCGTAAAGATCGCCCACTTCTATGCGCGATATTTGCGAGGTTGGTGCTCTCAGGTCGCTGGTGTCGAAATTCAGGTATTCGTTGCCCCCGAAAAAACTGGTCTCCTTATCGTATTTGTAAACTAGTTCGCCGCCCAAGGTGTATTGTGGCGGAATGTTGTAGAGCGCCGTTTCCCATTGGTAGTTCTGCAAAATGGCCACTTTTACTTCATTTTTTGGATTAACGAGCTGAAAGTTGCCTTCGTTGATTCTAAATTGTACCACCTGCTTTTCGTTTAGGAAGTTGAAATCCCGCGAGCGTTTGACCGTTCCGCCTACGGTTACAGCATCCGTATATACCACGAATCGTCTTGAAAATTGAAGCTCATAGTTATCGTTGTAGATTTCAAGAACATAATTGCCGCTGACTTTCAGGCTCAGATTTTGGTTAGGTATGGTCAATCGGTAGTTCGAATACGGCTGTAGGGTGTTGTAACTATTTCTGTAATCGATGATACGCTGGTTGTCTATCCCGTCAAGGTATTGTGATTTTAAAAGTTGCGAAGGTGACCAGTCATAATCGCAGTGCACAATTTTGTAATAGTAGTCTTGTTCAATGGCGAGCGTATCGTCAAATTCAAGCCTGATAGTCTCCCCGAGCATAACTATGGGAAACTGGTCTTGAGTAGGTCCGACGAAGATAACGGTCTTGATGTTTTCCGGGGGATTTACCTCCAACTGTACCTGAGAATATAGGGATGTTGTAAACAAAAGAACCAGAATCTGTTGAAGGCTTAGGCGCATTTCCACACTATTTTTTGGGTAAAGGTAAACAAAATGTGTGCCTGTGAAATTCGGATCGGCAAACGACCCAAATTTATGGGCAATTATTATGAAAACTTTCTTTTAAGTAGTATTTTTGATGCGAATTTTGTGGAATCCGATCCTAGGATTCCTTAATATAAGGTCGACTACAATATGTCAAAAGACATCAAGATCACAAAAGGCCTGGACATTAAACTTGTCGGTGCCGCGGAGCAAAATACTTCCAAAGCCGTTCTCAGTAATGTGTACGCCATAAACCTGAACGATTTTCATGGGCTCACCCCGAAAATGGTACTAAAGAAGGGGAGCGAGGTAAAGGCCGGTGAGGCGCTTTTTTACAATAAAAATAAAGAGGACATGTTCTTCGTATCCCCCGTCAGTGGAGAGCTTATCGAAATTGAACGCGGGGCCAGAAGACGTATTCTTAGTCTGAAAATACTGGCGGACAAAGAGCAGGAAACCTTGGCGAATAGTATTTTGGATGTCGAGAAAGCATCCAAAGACGAGGTGAAGGCCTACTTGCTGAAAACGGGATGCTGGCCTTTTATCCTACAGCGGCCCTATGCCATTATTGCCGATCCCGACGCCAATCCAAAGGCCATATTCGTATCCGGTTACACGACCGCCCCTTTGGCGGCGGATCTCGATTACGTTTTACAGGGAAAGGAACGCGAACTGCAGGCGGCCATTACGGCTTTGGGCAAACTGACGCCCGGTAAGGTGCATGTGTCGGTTGGTAAATCGTCCAATTCACCATTGGCCGGACTCTCAGGTATCGAATTACACAAAGTTTCGGGTCCGCATCCCGCGGGTCTGGTCGGTACACAGATAAATAAAATTGATCCCATTAATAAGGGGGAAACCGTTTGGACGGTCTCTCCGCAAGATCTGGTCATTATTGGCGAAATGTTGCTAACCGGTAAATATAATGCCCAGCGTACCATCGCCTTGGTCGGTTCTTCGGTTAAAAAACCGCAGTACTACACCACGAAAATCGGCACGGAGATATCGACCTTCTTGTACGCCAGCGGTGTAAAAGAAGAGCGATTTAGGGTCATCAACGGAGATGTGCTCACTGGTCTAAAATCACGGCAAGACGGCTATTTGGGCCATTATAACAATACGGTGACCTGTATTCCGGAAGGGGATGATTACGAGTTCTTTGGATGGAACAAACCGGTCTTCAATAAAATATCGACGACCCGGGCATTGACCTTTTCATGGTTGCAGCCCAATAAAAAATATGATCTCGATACGAATACCAACGGGGAACATAGGGCGTTCGTTGTTACGGGGATGTATGAAAAGGTTTTTCCGATGGATATATTCCCCTTGCAACTGTTAAAGGCCTGTATGGTACAAGATTTGGACGAGATGGAACAATTGGGCCTCTATGAAGTGGCGCCCGAAGATTTTTCGCTGACGGAGTTCGTATGCGTTTCAAAACAGCCCCACCAACAGATCATAAGAGAAGGATTGGATTTGCTACAAAAAGAAATAGGATAAAAGATGAGCGATAAAAGACTTACTTTCAAAAAAAGGCTGCACATAATCAAGCATCATTATCGCGGGAAGAAAATGGCTCCGGCCTTTAACGCCTTGCATACGTTTTTGTACACCCCTGATGAAACGACCCATTCGGGTTCGCACGTTCGGGCGGCGGACGATTTAAAACGGACGATGAACACGGTTATAATGGCGTTGATTCCTGTATTACTGTTCTCAATGTTCAATGCCGGTTACCAGTATTATGCGGCCATCGATGCCGCCAATGGCTTGACTCGGGAACTTTCAGTCTTTGGTAATTTTTTGACCTGGGACAATTTTTGGATCGGTATCATTAAAGTGATTCCCTTGGTCGTTGTTTCGTATGGTGTTGGACTTCTGGTGGAGTTCATCTTTGCCGTCATCAAAGGCCATGAGGTGGAAGAAGGCTATTTGGTAACCGGAATGTTGGTGCCGTTGATCGTGCCTATAGATACCCCGCTTTGGATGTTGGCCGTTGCCGTTGTCTTCGGTGTGGTTATCGGAAAAGAGGTTTTCGGAGGTACGGGAATGAATATTTTGAATCCCGCACTTACGATTCGAGCCTTCCTTTTCTTCGCCTATCCCACCTGGATGAGCGGTGACAAGGTTTGGGTACACGAGGCCGTTGAGCGCGCCGGTGGTCCCGATGCCATTTCAGGGGAAACAATTTTGGGCTATCTGGCACAGAATAACGCTAGTGAATACACGTATTCTTTATCGGATATGTTCTTTGGCTTTATTCCTGGTTCGGTGGGTGAAACGTCGACCTTTCTGATTTTGATAGGCGGCCTGTTCTTGATATTCAGTAAAATCGCCAGTTGGCGGATTATGCTCAGTGCCGTTATCGGTGCCTTGGTTATGGGCTTAATGTTCAACGCGGTGGTTGACCAAGGCTGGATTGGTGATACCAGTAAATTCTACGGTCTGATGAGCTTCCCCTTCTGGCAGCATCTCATCGTGGGCGGTCTTGCCTTTGGTATCGTCTATATGGCGACCGATCCCGTGACCGGCGCACAGACGAATCGGGGTAAGTGGTTCTATGGCTTCTTTATCGGATTCCTATCTGTAATGATCCGGGTATTCAATCCCGCGTATCCTGAAGGTGTCTTTTTGGCCATCCTACTGATGAACGTCTTTGCACCCACTATCGATCATTATGTCATCCGAGGTAATGTCAAGCGAAGATTGAAACGAATGAAAAACGCCACCGTACTGCCCACCGATACGGAAGGCGAGAAAAAACAACTAGAAGTAGAAGCTGCATAATTATGGCAATCAATACAGATAAAAATGTTTACACGGTAGTCTTTGCCGGTATCATGGTCGTTATCGTCGGATCTTTACTCGCATTTTTGGCGTCGGCTCTGAGCAGCCGTATCAAGGAGAACGAACGCTTTGAAAAACAGCAGAACATTTTGTACGCCATGGGCGTTAACGAAAACGTGGAAGATGGCGGTGTGAGCTTTATCGGTACCGATGTGGTCGAAGATGAGTTCTCAAAGTACATCAAGAAGCAGCTGGTCATCAAAGGAGATAGCATTATCGATAATAACGAGGCCTACCTTATCGATATGAAGAAACAGCTCGCGCGTTATAGAAAAGGTGAAACTCCGGAGTTACCGCTGTTTATCGGAGAGAAGGATGATAAAGAGTATTATATAATTCCCATGTACGGCAAGGGACTCTGGGATGCAATTTGGGGATTCGTTGCCCTAGATGAGAACATGGTCGTTCAAGGTGTCTTTTTTGATCATAAAGGCGAAACACCCGGCTTAGGTGCGAATATTAACCAGCGCTATTTTATGGATGATTTTACTGGGGAAAGTATTATGCAGGATACGCGATATTCAGGCATCAGCGTCGCAAAAGGAAACAATGATCCTTTAAACGAGCGTAAAGAGGATAACAAAGTAGATGCCTTGGCAGGTGCAACCATTACCGGAAACGGGGTATCAGCGATGATCTCCGAAAGTGTAAACCTATACAAAGATTACTTAAACAAAATAAGAAAAAGCTAGTATGGCACTATTGACTAAAAAAGATGTCGCTCTTATCAAAGATCCGTTGGCGGATAATAACCCCATTACGATTCAGGTTTTGGGTATCTGTTCTGCCTTGGCGATAACGGCCGAACTTAAAGCTTCGGTTGTTATGGCGGTTGCAGTTTTATTTGTAATGGGTCTCGGCAACGTGGTGATATCATTGATGCGTGACATCATTCCTTCCAAGATTCGAATTATTGTGCAGTTGATTGTTGTCGCCACTTTGGTTATCGTGGTAGATCAGGTGCTTAAAGCTTTTGCTTATGAGCTTAGCAAAACCTTGTCGGTTTTCGTTGGGCTGATCATTACTAACTGTATCATCATGGGGCGATTCGAAGCGTTCGCTTTGGCCAATGGGCCTTGGCGGTCTTTTCTCGATGGCATAGGAAATGCTTTGGGCTACGCGGTCATTTTGGTCATCGTAGGTTTTGTGCGCGAACTTCTAGGTTCGGGAACATTGTTCGGGTTTGCCGTACTTGGTGATCCGATCGCAAAGACCGGCCTGTACGCCACTGGATACGAAAACAATGGATTTATGATTATTCCACCTGCGGCACTGATTGTAGTGGGAATAATTATTTGGGTACAACGTTCGAAAAATCCGGCATTGGTCGAGGATAATTGATTGGAAAGAGGACAGTTGATCATAAATCCGTTTAAAACAAGATTATGTTAGAGCATATAGAATTATTTTTCAGATCCATTTTCATCGATAATATGGTATTTGCCGTATTCTTGGGAATGTGTTCGTATTTGGCGGTTTCCAAAAAAGTCGCCACAGCGGTAGGTTTAGGTGCAGCGGTCATCTTTGTACTGGCGGTTACCGTTCCCCTGAACTGGTTATTGGATCAATATCTACTGCGAGATGGTGCCTTGGCTTGGTTAGGTCCTGAATACGCGGATTATAACCTCAGTTTTTTATCCTTTATCCTATTTATCGCTACCATCGCCACCATGGTGCAATTGGTAGAGATCGTTGTTGAAAAATTTTCTCCGGCGCTTTACAATTCCCTAGGTATCTTTTTACCATTGATTGCGGTTAACTGTGCGATTTTAGGGGGTTCATTGTTTATGCAATCTCGAGATATCCAATCCCTGGGGCTGGCCTTTAATTACGGTGTCAGTTCTGGTATCGGCTGGTTCTTGGCTATTCTGGCCATTGCCGCGATACGCGAAAAAATACGATATTCCAACGTTCCGCCTCCGTTAAGGGGTCTAGGTATCACCTTTATCATTACTGGCCTTATGGGTATAGGTTTCCAAAGTTTTGGAGGCATGTTGACCGGGGGTGACGAGGCTGCGACCACGGAGGAGCCAACTGTGGCAAAAACTGAAAAGACCGAAACAACCGATGCCGTTAAAGACGGACTTCTCGGGCAGGAAACGGCCGATGAAACCAAAAAAGAGATCGACGAAAATGAAATCTCGTATACTGACGCTATAAAAAAGTAAAAAGATGATGTTAGCAACTAGCACGGGCGGTACGATATTGATTACCGTTGTCGCTTTTTTAATTCTCCTGATGGTCTTAGTGGCCTTATTGCTCTTTACAAAAGAAAAGCTATCGCCTTCCGGGCCGGTTACGATTACCATCAATGGTGAAAAGCAAATGGAAGTAGAGTCGGGCAGTTCTTTGTTATCCACATTGGGGGGTAAAAAAGTCTTTTTGCCTTCGGCCTGTGGCGGCGGGGGTACCTGTATCCAATGTGAGTGCCATGTGATTTCAGGAGGCGGTGAAGCCTTGCCTACCGAAACACCTCACTTTTCGAAGCGGGAACTCAATGCGGGGGCCCGATTGGCCTGTCAGGTCAAGGTAAAGCAAGACATGGAGATTACCATACCCGAAGAGGTGTTTGGTATCAAGAAATGGCCGGCCAAGGTAGTGCGTAATTATAATGTAGCCTCCTTTATCAAAGAATTCGTAGTTGAAATCCAAGAAGATATGGGATATAAGGCTGGGGGATACATACAGATTGAGATTCCTGCCTGCGAAATCAATTATAAGGACATAGATATAACCGCCCACCCCGAAGAGCATGAAACTCCCGATAAGTTTCAAGACGAATGGGACAAGTTCAACCTATGGCCTTTAAAAATGAAAAATCCTGAAATGGTGGAAAGGGCCTATTCCATGGCTTCCTTTCCTGCGGAAGGAAAAGAGATTATGTTGAACGTTCGTATTGCCACCCCACCCTGGGACCGCGCCAAAAACGGATGGATGGATGTTAATCCGGGTGTCGCCTCTTCGTATATATTTTCATTGAAAAAAGGTGATGATGTGACCATTTCAGGGCCCTATGGAGAGTTCTTTATCAATGAATCCGATTCTGAAATGTTGTACGTTGGCGGTGGTGCGGGAATGGCACCCATGCGATCGCATTTATACCATTTGTTCAATACCTTAAAAACCAATCGAAAGGTTACCTATTGGTATGGTGGCCGTTCAAAGCGGGAACTTTTTTACATCGACCATTTTAAGAAATTGGAAGAGGAATTTTCGAACTTCAAATTCTATATGGCACTGTCCGAACCTGCAGAAGAAGATAATTGGAAGGTAAAGGAAGACATCGATGCTCCAGGTGATGGTTTTGTAGGTTTTATTCATAACTGCGTTATCGACAATTATTTGAGCAAGCATGAAACTCCGGAAGATATCGAACTCTATTTTTGTGGTCCGCCTTTGATGAACAAAGCGGTGCAGAAGATGGGAGAGGATTATGGTATTCCGGATGAACACATACGATTTGATGATTTTGGCGGATAACATTTTTTGACCGTCCTAAAAGGGAGCAGTTCGCCTGTCTGGCGGGTTTTCCCTTCAGTAGTAGACAAGATATAAAAACCGATATCCCGATATCGGTTTTTTTGAACGAATATTTGAACCATGGGCAAATCCTTGACGGAACAAGAGCTACACAACTTGGCCATGAATATCGTCGGGAAGCAGCTCGAGGCAGATGGCTTTGAATTTATGGGGGTTAACAGTAAACCGAAAAAGAATCCGCAGTTCGTCTGTTTGAAAGAAAAGCAACTCCATTTTATTGTAGTACGTTCTGTGCCCTATCCCGAAAATCCTCGGGAGTACGACGCCGTTCTAATGGAAAAAGTAAAAAAACATGCCGAAAGTTTCGAGGCCAAATCCTATTACGCAGGTGTCGGGCTTTCGAATGCACAGGACCAAGGACTCCCAGTTTACCTTAACGAGGATTATATTGTGGAGTACGATGGACTGATCGAAGTCTAAATCCGCCGTTCTTTGTTATTCCTGCGTTGGCTTGGTTAAATGGCGCTGCGTTTTGTTTATCGCAGGCTAGACAAGAGTCTTTTAAAAATGTTGATATAACTATTTGGATTCCTTTACCGAAGATGAAATACATTTATTTCCCCATCATTGCCTTACTGGTTTTTTCGTGCTCGCCCAATCGACCGGAAATATTCAAAAATCAAAATGTGGGCGGAGCCTTGGGTACCTCCTACAGTCTTATCTATTTATCCGACAAAGAGCTTGATTTTCAAAAGGAAATCGATTCAGTCTTTGATGTGGTCAACCGTTCCTTGTCTACCTACCTTCCCAATTCCGATATTTCCAAAATCAATCGCGGCGATTCTACCTTGGTGGTCGATGCCATGTTTCGTGATGTCTTTGAACTCTCCAAAGAAATTTATCAGCAAACGGACGGTTATTTTGACCCTACCGTGGGTGTCTTGGTAGATGCTTGGGGATTTGGTCCTGGAGACCAAATGGAACTTGACAGCGTTCGCATCGATAGTTTATTAGACTTTGTCGGCTTCGATAAAGTAAGCCTTACTGACCAAAATACCATTGTAAAATCCCATCCCGATGTGCATTTGGATTTTAATGCAGTAGCCAAAGGATACACGATTGATCGGTTGGCAAAACTGATGGATAAAAAAAATATCCAAAACTATCTCTTGGAAGTAGGAGGCGAAGTAGTCGCCAAGGGTATGAATACCATCAAGGAAAAGCAATGGGTGGTTGGTATCGACGACCCCCAAATGGGCGAGATCCGTAAAATCAAAATTCTAATTACCTTAAAAGATAGGGCCTTGGCATCCTCGGGAAACTATCGAAAGTTCAGAACGGATTCGATTACGGGAAAAAAATATGTACATACCATAAATCCGAAAACGGGTTTCACCAAAAATGCGAATACCTTAGGGGTCACCACCTTGGCCAACACTTGTGCCAAGGCCGATGCCTATGCTACCGCGCTCATGGCTATGGACCTAGACGAAGCTATTAAACTGCTAACAAGCCAACGCGAACTGGAAGCCTTTATCCTCTACCTCGACGAAAAGGGCGAACCTCAGGAATTTATGACAGAAGGGTTCAAGCGTGTAGTCACGCAATAAAAGCAACCTAAGCAGTTTTTTCAAGGGATAAATGTTTGGGAAGGACAAATTTATAACCTTAAAACGCATAAAGTGGTACTATTACTATGCTACCGATTGCGAGGGAAATGACAATCTTTGACTCCATCGCATTTACGCATTACCTTTTAGACGCTACCACCAATGTTGTTATTATCAATCAATTTGTCAGCCCGACGTAGACCTATAGACGTAGGATATAGCATTGAAATGATGAACCTTACTATAACATACCGCATAAACGACTAAAAACCAAATAAGTAATGTCTCGTTCTGGGCGAAAAGCCCTCACCTTTAAGCAAGTACTGTAGTTTGATCTGCTGTTCGCTTTACACCCTCTGCAAAAAAAGTGTAAATCGATTTGCGGATGGCGTTGGGCCGAACGGTCGGCCTTTAGCCGATGGTAAGCTGGTTTGAGGCAGTCCTAAAGTCTTTCGTCCTTTTGTTTTATGTCTATCACAGGAATAAAATTTCCCGCACGTAAATAATAGTAGAATTTTTTTTGATTTATTTTCTGACTACCGGAATAATCTCCCCTTGGGCAAGGCGAAATTTTTCGATTTCAGCACGCTGTAGTACGGCTGTATAGTCTACTTCTTCGACTTTGAAGCCAATGTTTCTGAGTTTGTCGAAATAGTCCCTTCCGTAGATCCGGACGTGGTCGTACTGTCCGAAAACTTTAGTACGTTCTTTTTTATCGGTAATTGAATCATCTTCAAAGGTGGTGTTCCGTTTAAGGTCTTGGGGGATTTGAAAGATGCCCCATCCACCTTTTTTAAGTACCCTATACATTTCTGACATGGCCTTGGTGTCATCGGGAATATGTTCCAGAACATGGTTGCAGAGAATGACGTCGAAGGTTTCGTTTTCGAAAGGCAGGTTACAAATATCGGCCTTGACATTCGCCAGCGGAGAATTCAGGTCGGTCGTTGTATAGTCCAGATTTTTGAGCTTCCGAAAGCGTTGGTAGAAAGCTTGTTCGGGGGCGAAGTGTAAGATTTTAAGGGAAGCGGAAAAAAAATCGGTCTCGTTTTTAAGATACAGCCACAACAGCCGGTGGCGTTCAAGCGATAGGGTAGAGGGGGAGAGTACATTTTCACGCGGACTTTCATAGCCATATGGAAGAAACCGCTTGAATCCCTTTCCGTCAATAGGGTCTTCGTACCGGTCTCCTCGCATCCAGAGTGCCAATACCGGGCGCACGAGATAGCTGAGCTTAATGAGAAGTGGCCTTGGAACGGCATTTAAAACGTACTTGAAAAGTTTGGACACGAATGAAATGAATTTTCATTAATTTTTTTGACCATTGATCAATCTGAAGTATTCGGGGTTCTCTCGAATGTATTACTTTTTTAGGATTGTCTTCGTGAAGTTCTCAGGCCCCGCGTTCGAATCAAAGCACTAACCTAGACCGCCGGAATTCATCCTCCTCATCACGCTCGATTCCCAACGCCTCATAAATATACTGAAACGTAGAAAGCAGTTCAGGTTTACCATCGACTATGGCGACATTGTGCTCGAAATGCGCACTTGGTTTACCGTCTGCCGTGAGTATGGTCCATCCATCCTTCAATTGTTTGATACGTCGTGTGCCGCCATTGATCATGGGCTCTATGGCAACCACCATCCCTTCAATAAATTTTTTGCCGCGACCGCGTTTACCGTAGTTGGGCATTTCGGGAGATTCGTGCAGTTTTTTACCCAAACCGTGCCCTACAAGCTCGCGCACCACGCCATATCCGTGTCCTTCGCAGTAGTTTTGAATGGCATAGCCTACATCGCCCACCCGGTTGCCGATCTTAAATTCACGGATGCCTATGTAAAGGGATTCCTTGGTGACCCGCAATAGTTTTTCGGTCTCGGAATCGATTTCCCCGATGGGAAATGTGTAGGCATGGTCACCGTAATATCCGTTTTTTAAGGCACCGCAATCCACAGAAATAATATCACCTTCCTTGAGCGGTTCCTTATTGGGGATACCATGTACTACTTGGGCATTGGGACTCATATTCAAGGTATTCGGGAAGCCGTACATTCCTAAAAACCCCGGTTCTGCGCCTTGCTCCCGAATGAAGTCTTCCGCAAGTTTATCAAGATAAAGCGCGTTTACTCCGGGTTTGATTTCCGATGCCAGCATGCCTAAGGTCTTGGAAACGACCAAGGCACTTTCACGCATCAATTCGATTTCTTCTGATGTTTTGATATTAACCATATTTTGCAAAGATAAAGTTTTCAGACCAATGCCTCCCGTGTCATTGCGGCTGGCTTTTCGATTCCCATCATCTTTAATATGGTTGGCGCTATATCACCCAAGACCCCATCTTTAATTTCTTTGATATCGTCATCCACCAAAATTAAGGGGACAGGGTTTGTCGTGTGCGCCGTATTGGGAGTACCATCGGGATTGACCATAGTTTCGCAATTGCCGTGGTCAGCGATAACGATAACGGAATATCCGTTTTCCTTGGCCACCGTAATGACCGATTTGGCACATTCATCGACCGTTTCGCAGGCTATGATGGCTGCTTGCATATCACCCGTATGGCCTACCATATCGGGGTTGGCAAAGTTCAGGCATACAAAGTCAACTTCCCGTTTTTGGAGCTCGGGGATTATGGTATTCCGTATTTCGTAGGCGCTCATTTCTGGTTGTAGGTCGTAGGTCGCTACCTTGGGCGATGGGCACAATAA
Organism: uncultured Flavobacteriaceae bacterium; assembly: GCA_963832345.1. Classification (GTDB taxonomy): domain Bacteria; phylum Bacteroidota; class Bacteroidia; order Flavobacteriales; family Flavobacteriaceae; genus Pricia. Next base: position 540,237 of record CAWHTW010000003.1, read on the forward strand.
ACGGTTTTCACCATCAAAAGGTTCCTCCCTTCCGCCATTAAAAAAAAAGGTAACGTGTGGATATTTTTCGGTTTCTGCAATACGGATTTGCTTTTTCCCGGCTTTTTCAAGTACCTCGCCTAAAGTTTCCTTGATATTTTCTTTATCGTAGACCACGTGAACTCCCTCGTAGGCATCGTCATAGTTGGTAAGGGTAACATAATATAGGTCCATTTTATGCATGTTCAATTCGTGCATATCCAACTGTGTCAAAACTAAGCTAAGTTGCCTGCCTCGGTCGGTTCTGAAATTAAAGAATATCACTACGTCGCCGTCCTTGATCTGGGCAATGGGCTCACCCTCGGCATTGGTCATTACGATAGGTTTGACAAATTCGTCGGTGATATCTGCGTCATAACTTTTCTGCATGGCGCCGGCGATATTGTTTGATTTTTCACCTACGGCATTGACCATGGCATCGTAAGACAGTTTGATCCGTTCCCAGCGTTTGTCACGGTCCATAGCATAGTATCGGCCAATTACGGAGGCAAGTTGTGCATTTTTATCGGATGCGAATACGTTCAGATCCACCAAAAAACCCTTCCCACTTTTAGGGTCGACGTCGCGACCATCGGTAAAGGCATGTACGAACATGTTCGGTACGCCGTAGTCATTTCCGGCTTTGATCAATCCCTTTAAATGGTTAATATGGCTGTGGACGCCACCGTCGCTCAACAAGCCTAAAAAGTGTACGGGTTTATTATTTTTTTTGGCATATGCAAAGGCATTCTTTAATACTTTTTGATCTTTAAGGGTGTTTTCCATGACCGCCAGATTGATTTTGGCCAAATCCTGGTAAACGATTCGGCCCGCGCCCAAATTCATGTGGCCCACTTCACTGTTACCCATCTGGCCTTCCGGAAGGCCTACGTTCATGCCATCGGTCAATAGATTGGCATTGGGATAATCGTTGTAGAGTGAATCGACAAAAGGCGTGTTCGCATTATCTATAGCGGAGACTTTGGGGTCGGGTGACTTGCCCCATCCGTCCAAAATCATAAGGATAACTTTTTTATTCATTTTCTAATTTTTATCGGTAGTCAAAAATAAAGCTATCCGTTAAGTATACCCAGTATTTCCAACGGCTTTTTGAATGGTAGAGGTTGCCAAAATGTTAAAATTATGTTATTTACCATCGAATAGTGAAACATTTTAGCGCAGCCTTCGTCTATTTAGTATAGGATTTCACAAAAATCCTTATAAAAATTCATTAATTCATCAATCTAAATCATTCATCATGAGAAAAACGATTCTAACTGTTGCTGCGGCCTTTATGGTCGCCGTGACCGGCCTTAGCGCCAAGGAAATTTCAGCTGTAACCGATGTGCCTGCCATCACCGAGAACATCAAGAACGTCGATATCAGTTCGTTCTGTAAGGCGATTGTAAAAGGGGACTATGACACTGTAAAAAGTCTAATCGCCCTTGGCGAAGATGTCAACCAGAAATCATTGGGTATGACCCCTGCGATGTTTGCAGCCCGATACAACAAAGCAGAAATTCTTGAACTGCTTATCGAAAACGGCGCCGATTTGAAAATCATAAGTAACAATGGGTTTTCCGTTAAAAAATACGCCGAACTTTCGAACGCCACCGATGCGATGGTGGTTTTAGAAACGGCTTTAGGCAGTTGACATTCGAAACAGTCCCTAGAATTGGGACCCAGGAGAGTTACCACCCATGAAAGAACCCGATTATTGAGCCACGTGCAGATAATCGGGTTTATTTTTTAATATCCTAGGGTCTGATTCCCCGATGTTTGCATGGTTGGTTTATTCAAGCACGTTTGGAGTTTAGGGCTTTGGATTTAGAATTTGATACCTCGCATATTTGCATCGAGGCAGTTTATTTATTTCGGATTGACGTACAAGTGGCGGATTTCTAAAAATCGAATCCGTTCAGGGCCCTATAAAAAAAGGCATAGACGGCCAAAAAGAGCATAAGGCCGCAAAATACGGAGTATACTTTTAGAAGTATGACTACTATTTCGGGCTTACAATCCTTAAAAGCCTGATGGTATATAGTTCGAAAATGTGATAAAGTCCCCATATGGAAGTGAAATTATCACAGCTAAAGGGTTAAGATGAACTTGGTAAGATTTCTTTGGGCGACGTAAATGTACGAAAATTACTGCTTTATGGAGGACAGTTCAACAAATTTAACGACAGTTCGACGTTAATTTGAAAGGCAACTTACGCAGTAGAAAGGTATGAGCCCCTTACCCAGACCAGTGGTTCGGGATTGTGACCTATGTCTAACAATTGAGCCGTTTATAAGTTTATAAAAAATAGTTTATAGATAATCAAATGATTGTATAACCTATTAGAAGATAGGTATAGGTTCGGAGTTATGGAAATGGTATACTAGGTTTTGCTCATGCGATGCTATATGCGATTTGAACCTTAATTAAACCTGTTATTGTATCCCCGCCTGCATGACAGGCCGGTTTAACTGGTCTCAAAAATAGTTTAAGCTAGACGCTTTCGGGCATTTACCTTTAGGTTCTACAAACTTTTTACCAGTAGTAGTCACTGCTTACCGCTTGTGCAACTGCAACTTAGAATGTTGCAGAATGTATTTTATCCATTACTTAAAAACTATGTATTTTTAGTACAAGGTGATGTATTGAATTTTATCCCGCTACCTTTAACACGCCCTCTTCATTGCGATATTTCTCGATGGATTCCTGTATTCTTTCAATGCGGTTATCGGGGTCGGGATGAGTGCTCTGAAATTCGGGCAGGCTACCGGATCCCCCGGAGGCAGACTTTAAAATTCGCATTACCTCTATCATTTCCTCGGGATCGTAACCGGATTGCATCATAAATAGTACACCAAGATCATCACTTTCCAGCTCATCGCCGCGCCCGTTTTTTAAGAGTGTATTTTGGCCAATGCCAGCTACGACCCCGCCCATATCGGCCCCTACGGATGCCCCGGTCGAAACGGTCTGCCAAAATTCGCTGTCCGCGATACGTTCGGCGGAGTGGCGCCCTATGACGTGGCCTATCTCATGGCCCAAAACCCCTGCAAGCTGTGCCTCGTTCAATTGTTTGAACAGCGCATAGGTGATAAATACGGGTCCTCCGGGAAGGGCAAAGGCGTTTATGGTCTGGTCATCGGCCAGTAAATGAAAGTCATATTGATACGGAGTCTCCTTGGCGATACTGTTGCGCACCAAATCATTGCCTATTTTGTCGACATAGGCCTGTAATTTTTCATCCGGAAACAGTCCCCCGTACTGTTGGGCGATTTCGGGGGTGCTCTGCAGGCCGATAGCGATCTCTTGGTCGGCACTCATGGTGATGGTCTGAGAACGTCCCGTATACGGATTTTCTTCTTTGTTGGTACAGCGTTGCACGTAGGCGAAGGCCACAATGGCGAGCCCGATCATGATCCGTATTTTCCAATTACCTCCTCGCATGGTCTATTTAAATTAAGGGATTCAAGATACAAAAAAGAAGCTTACAACAACTCCGCATTTATATCCAGAATATTGTCTTCGATGTAGTTGGTCAGGAACCCTTCGGTGAAATGGTCGCTTCCCAGAAAATTTTCTTTTTTCAGGAGGAGCATGATGTTCTTTCTACGGAATTCCGCCAACATGGGTATTGATATCGGGGCGTAGCTATAATGCCAAGGCTCGTACTTAAAACCACGACGGCCGGGAGTATCGGTATAGACCAAATGAAAGTCATAGGTTTTTGAATTTTCGTCCATCCATTTCTTGAAGTCCGCAAAAGGTTCACCTTCCTCGAATTTGGCAGGTACCAGTACATCACCCTCGACCTTGCGGTAGCCGTCGACAATGTCGATATCCGTGCCCCAATGGTGTCGGCTCGTACCGGGAATGGTGGAATATTCGATAATCTTATCGATGGCCGCTAGGGGATCCATGCCGTCATCATCCGTAAAGCGTTGGAATTTCCGCTCGAATATGGAACGCTGATGCTCGAAACTACGATAGCTCGATATCGGCTTGAGATCGATACCGTCAGCGTAAGCCGCCTTTTTCATGGCGAGGAACGCATCGTGTGCCTCTTTTTTTAACTGGAAGCCGTCGCCAAATAGCTTGATATCGGCTTTGCCCATCAACTCTAGAATAGAATATTCGAAATCATTTGAAAAAGACAGATGTGGCCATGCGGTCAATGCCAGCGTAGTGAGACCTGTTTTTTGTAGGAAGGAGCGTCTTTGCATGGTGATAGTGGTTTGGAAATAGAATAGTTGTGCTTTAGTGTTAACGAAAGCGTTTTACGGTTAGTACATACTCCTTATCTAAAATCTTCCCAATGCTCTTTTGGGTTTAGGGAAGGCTACAGCTAGCTGTTATATAGGGCTCAACCAGCGATTTGATCTAAATTCATTCTCATTTTCTGGTGTATAATCCCTGTTTTGGTGGAAGGATATGTATCTCCAATAGCTTTAAATCCATTTTTTGAATAGAATTTTAATGCTGTTTCCCTCGCACTCAATTCAATTTTTTCAACTCCAATTGTTTTACATTTCTTGATTAATTCTTTCAGTATTTTCCCTCCCGTTCCACTTCTTTGATTTTCCTTATTTATAGCCATTTGAGATAAGATTCCAGTTGATTTTTCAATATGAATTCTCCCAGTTCCTATAACTTTCTGTTTTCCATTCAGGCAAACCAGGTGAATTCCGATTTCTTCAAATTGGTCTTTAATTAACTCCTCTGCATTGTCCATTTCCTTAAAAAAGCAATCAATTCTGATTTGTTTAGCTTCAACATAAAGTTTATCTGTGGTGTTTATAAATTTCAGTTCAGAATTCAATGGCTTATTTTTTAGAGTCACGTTTTAATTTTGATCAGCGTTTTTTCGTAGTGTTTCAAAATTACAAATATTCCACAATCTTTACTTTCTGTCATGAACAGGTTTACAAGACGGTTGATATTTTCACCTTTTCCCTGTTTATTTTTCACATATTCCTTGGGATTTGGTGCTTGGGATTTGGAATTTGTTCAGTCATTCGCCAAATACAAATACCCCTGAAACGTCAGATCGATATCGTCCATCGAAACGATATAAAAATACACTCCGGAAGGCAGGCCTTTGTTCCTGTTTATTACAATGTTGTCTACGTTCGAAAAACCATTGAACTCGTTCGTGTAATCGACTTTATCAAAAACCTTGGAGCCGTTGCGGTCATAGATTTTCATATGGTTGTTGGGGGACTGGGCCAATTCGGGAATGTTTAAAAATTCGTTGATACCGTCTCCGTTCGGGGTTACGAGGTAATCTTCAAGATCGAGATAATCGCGGGGTTCGGCAAATGCTCCAAAAGTTAGCACCGCATAGTTATTGGGAATAAAGGCATCGGAAACGGCAAAGCCCTGTGAAAGTTCGCCTACCGAGGCCGGGCCGCCGAGATTTTCCCATTGGTTCAAGGCTTTGCTCCAGCCAACAAGAACGATTTCGGATACATCATCGGTCAGGTTACCGATATCACTGCGTTCGTTCCAGCTGAGTTGCACGGTTGACGACTCCGAACCTTCCAACCGCCAGAACTCGGCGGTACTGATGTCACTGACATTGACCGGTCGAGCACTGGTACTAAATGAAGTGGCAAAGGTGCTGGGCGTATTGGGATCCTCGAAGAAATAGGCGCAGTTGCTGATTGTATTTATACTGGTTGAGTTTAAGATGAGCGGCCGTAATTGTTCGGCATCGCCCACGGGAAAGGTAAAGCCCTGTTGCCCGGCTATACTGGCATAGCCTTCGACCTTTCCGATATCGCTTTCCCCGGTGGAAAAGGCGTTGTCGAGAAAATTTAGGGTGGTGCCGGGGTCTACCCTTGGCGTGGTGACATCGCCCGATATAAAGTTGGCATTGTTACTAATGTTTACGGTGTTGTTAAGGGCCACGCCGTTTAAAGTAACAAACTCGGCATCAAAGAAGGACGGGAACAGTGCCCCGGAAATAGTGATCAGCGAATCGCCATAAAACCCGACCAGTCCCAAGTTCTCGTCAAAAAGCCCGTCGTTGACCAAATCGGTATGGAAGCCCATTTGTCCGTTTTCGTGAATACGCAGGTTGCCCGTGTTTTGCAGGGCGGTTTGGGCGTTAAGTCCCAAACCGATGGTCAATAGTAGTATAACGAGCTTTTCTTTCATCTTAAAACAGGCAGTCGTCCGATATTCAGCTACTTCGATTCTTTTAGCATAGCCTTAATTTCATTCAGGTCATCTCGCAAGGCTTTGACCTCTTCGGATAAGGTTTCTTTTTCCGATTGCAATTGGTCGATCTTTTTTTCTTGTTCGATGGTATGGAGGTAAAGTTCCTCAATTTTTTCAAGGTTTTGGAGGTTGGATTCGCTTAAATTCCAAGAACCGTCTTTTTTGACTTCTGCCGCGGATTTTATTCCGGGGAGGTGGTGGTGTTTTTTTACGAAGGATTCGATTTCTTTGAGGGATTTAAAGTTGTAGGTTGTCTTGAGTTTAGAACTTCCCATAAAGTATCGTTCGAAAACATAATCGGGTACTACGAGAGTTGTCGCACCGGATATAAAATCTTCTGAAGCTCGTATGTTGCCATTAACATCCAATCTTTCTGTAGGTGCATCAAATCCAATTCCAACCTGTTGAAAGGGATTAATAGTCATAGCTTCCTTATCACCCGTGGCAAATCTCAAAAAATCAGCAAAAACACCACGGTACATACCTGTATTAGTATCATCATTAAATCGTAAAGGGTTCATTTGGAGAAGTTCCATTTGAGTTAAGAGTTGCTTCTGCACGTTGGCCCCAGCCACATGGAGTTTGTTAGAGGGACTGGTGTACCAATGCCTACATTACCACCGCCACCGAAAATAAAATTATTTTCATTTAAATTAACTGTTCTAATTTCTGATAGAGTTAAATCGGAAGTTTCAAGATTTCTAGGAGCTGCCCAATTAACAACAGAGCTGTTGGTGGATAGTACCTGTCCGTCTGCACCTGGCTCAATTTTTAGGGGTGTCACGGCCCCGTTGGCGATCACCGTTGCGGAGGTGGGCCCAGTAACCTCGCCGGCCAGATTGTCCACGCTGAAAACGTTGCCGGTGAGCGTAATCCCGGCCCCATCGGTATATGCGGTTCCCCCGGCATCTGCTGCCGGTGCCCATGCAGTTCCGTTCCATTTGAGGACCTGGTCCGCCGCAGCCCCCATATCGGAAAGGTCTTCCAATGCGATAGTGGCGTTGGCGATCTTGGCGGATGTAACGGCGTTCCCGGCGATCACAGTTGCTGAGGTGGGCCCAGTAACCTCGCCGGCCAGATTGTCCACGCTGAAAACGTTGCCGGTGAGCGTAATCCCGGCCCCATCGGTATATGCGGTTCCCCCGGCATCTGCTGCCGGTGCCCACGCTGTGCCGTTCCATTTGAGGACCTGGTCCGCCGCAGCCCCCATATCGGAAAGGTCTTCCAATGCGATAGTGGCGTTGGCGATCTTGGCGGATGTAACGGCGTTCCCGGCGATCACCGTTGCGGAGGTGGGCCCAGTAACCTCGCCGGCCAGATTGTCCACGCTGAAAACGTTGCCGGTGAGCGTAATCCCGGCCCCATCGGTATATGCGGTTCCCCCGGCATCTGCTGCCGGTGCCCATGCAGTTCCGTTCCATTTGAGGACCTGGTCCGCCGCAGCCCCCATATCGGAAAGGTCTTCCAATGCGATAGTGGCGTTGGCGATCTTGGCGGATGTAACGGCGTTCCCGGCGATCACCGTTGCGGAGGTGGGCCCAGTAACCTCGCCGGCCAGATTGTCCACGCTGAAAACGTTGCCGGTGAGCGTAATCCCGGCCCCATCGGTATATGCGGTTCCCCCGGCATCTGCTGCCGGTGCCCATGCAGTTCCGTTCCATTTGAGGACCTGGTCCGCCGCAGCCCCCATATCGGAAAGGTCTTCCAATGCGATAGTGGCGTTGGCGATCTTGGCGGATGTAACGGCGTTCCCGGCGATCACCGTTGCGGAGGTGGGCCCAGTAACCTCGCCGGCCAGATTGTCCACGCTGAAAACGTTGCCGGTGAGCGTAATCCCGGCCCCATCGGTATATGCGGTTCCCCCGGCATCTGCTGCCGGTGCCCATGCAGTTCCGTTCCATTTGAGGACCTGGTCCGCCGTAGCCCCCATCTGGTTGAGTTTAGCCAAAGTAATAGCATCTTCAGAAATAGTTAAAACACCAGCATTATCCAATGTGGCATCACCGCTTATGGCAACTGCTTGCGCGGAGTTTACAGTATTGCCGACCAAAATATTGCCATCGTTCAGAGGCAAACCTCCAGATACAATAGCACCATCAACATAGGATTTGGTGGCGGCATCTTGATCATCCACTGGATTACCAATATTTTTAATAAGAACTGCGCCCCCATCATTTCCCTGGTTCAAGACCTGACCCAAATTTTGATTGCCACCACCGCCACCGGAAGGTAAAGCATCCAATTCATCCTTTAGCTCTTGAATAGCTGCTTGTACGTTATTGGTAAGAATAGACTGATATGGAGCAAAAGGTACTTGGGCGGCCGTTTGATTGTCGGAGCCCCCGCCTCCCCCTCCAGCAGCCAAAACCGCATCAATACCAGCCAAGTGTCCTTCGACGTTAGCTGCCGTAGGTGTATAATTGGTAGCAGTGGCCGCTGCAGTAATATCAGCAGCCGTTTGGGCAACAGTACCGCCACCACCTCGTCGGCGGATCAACCCAAACCACAATACCAGCGGTGGTAGTCAGTCCCTTGTCCATCACCACCCGGTGCTATTCGAATCTATCGGTATCAGCGCCTGTACCTAAAATGGTTATGCCATCGGCAAGTTCAGCCGCCGTTCCCACTGCACCCAAACCTTCTAAAGTCTCTAAATTAATATCAAAGGTAGTTCCACCTTCCGTTAGAGTCAGAATAGTTCCATTCACTTCAAAGGCGGTAATCAATTCATTCTCAATATCCCCATCCACTTCATCCGCGGCATCTATGATAAAAGGAGTACCCGCGGTTCCATTTCCCGAAACCGTAATTCTATTTCCGGTAGGTCGTATGTTCGTATCCGACCCATCCGAAGTTGGCAATGTGACAGGGCTACCACCTAATGAAAGTGATAATTGATTTCCAGATATCGATAAGGTTTGAATCTCATTGCCAGCATCCGTATCCCCATCCGCAGCAATGCCTGCGGTATTCGCGGCTACTGCCGTTTGCAATCCCGAATCATCATAAAAGGCCCCGCCATCGACACCGGCGGTAATCGCATTGCCGGCTTCACCGCTGATGATGTCATCCGTACGGATAAATCCCGTAACATTATTAAAATCGTTTAGATCGATACTGTCATTGTCTATAGCAAAAGGGCCAACGGAGTTTTCCGCCAGTTTGGTCTTATCCACCGAACTGTTCTGTAGTTTGCCCCGCCCGATAGATCCGTTCTGGATATCGATGCCGTTGATACCGCCATCGATAATTTGGCGGCTATTGATGCTACTCTCGGCAATCTCTATATTTCCACCGGTCGGGGTAGGGGTGATGACAATGGTAGCTTGGGGGTTGACGATGGGTTCTGTAGTAAAACCACCGACCCCGTCATCGCTACCGCAAAGGTTGATCCAATCCGTACCGTTATAGTAAAAGACACAGTCCGCCGAGGTATTGTATACCAGGGCGCCACGACTGGGAGTGATATTCGACATCTGCACCGAATCGACCCGGGTAATGACCAGCACCCTTTCGGCGCTTTCGAGCTCAAGCACGGAGGCCGGGTCGATGGTTTGCGGGTTATCGCCGATCTTCACCTGGGCCGTGGCAAAACATCCGACGAGAAGGCCGATAATCAGTAAGGGTAATGTAGTTCGTGTTCTCATACGATACATATTAAGAATGGGGTATAACAAAAATAAAATTATCCATCCATATATCTAATTAATAGGATGAAATACACTTTGGCCATGGTGAACGGCCGGTATCCAAAGGGTATGGTAGGTTCGGTTGGGTGGTAGTATCGACCGCAAATTAACAAAAGTTTATCCGCTGCCGTTTTTTTTAGATCGAAACTTGTATTTTCTTTATGAACTCGATAAGTAGCGATTTAGTATTTCTGCCATTGAAGAAACCTAGCATCCTGACCACCCATACATTATGTAATTCTATTTTAAAACAATCTAATGAAGTATATCCCTACCCTTGTCTTCCTTCTTTTTACCCTTACTACGATATTTGCGCAAGATGATGGGCGCAACACGCTTCGCGGTACCGTATTATATCGCAATGTGCCGGTACCTAATGAGAACGTAATCAATATTGATAGTGAAAATGCAGTGATATCCAATAATGCGGGAGAATTTGCGATCAGGGTCAAGGTGGGCGATCAGCTGGCCTTTTCTGCGGTAAATTATCAGTTGAAAGTCGTGGAAATTACCGAAGCGATTCTTGAGAATGAACGTTTGGTCATCGAAGTGAACGAAAAGGTGACCGAGCTCGACGAAGTGGTGGTAACTCCCGAAAATCAGGAAAAATTTCTCGAAATACAGAACGAACGTTTTAAAGAAGTGGAATACGAGACCGACCGTTCGACGGAAGTGGAGAATATCGCCCTAAGCCAACAGGAAAGGGGACTAAAAGACGGCATTAATTTCATCAATATTTTTAAGGCATTGGCAAAAGTGGGTGAAAAAGATGACGTAGAGAAACGGCCTCGATTGAAAATGAGCGAGGTATTGCGGCAGGTGTACGATGACGAGTTCTTTGTGGTCGACCTTAAATTGCCCCAGGACAAAATCGATGATTTTTTGTTCTTTGTCGATGAAAGTCATCCCCAGTACTCCCTTTTGTTAAAGGACAATGAGTTCGAACTGTTAGACTTTTTAGTGAATGAAAGCAAGGCTTACCGGGAGCAGATGGAAGAAGAGTGACCGGATTGAACATTATCCTTGGGTTCTGCAGGTATATGATATAACAAGTTAATCCTTATTTGCCATCAGCTTGCCGATAAAACATATTCTGATTCCTTGTTGCTTGCTAATAGTGGCCTCAGCGCAGGGGCAAGCGTACGCTTCCAAAAAAATGGAAGGCCAGGTATACAGCGATGATGGCGACGTGGCGGCTACCCATGTGCTCAATACCACCACGGCAAGGGCCACCATTACGGACAGCAACGGTTTTTTTGCCATTCCGGTACGCGTGAACGATACCCTGGTTTTTTCCGCCGTACAATACAAGCGCAAGGAAATCGTCATCACCCCGAATCTTCTTGAAACCAAATTTATACGCGTTCCTATGGAAGAGGCACTCACGGAACTCGATGAGGTGGTCGTCACACCCTATAACCTGTCGGGAGATATTATGCGTGATTTGTCCCGTTTAGAGATTGAACCTGTCGTTACGGCTTCGACCCTAGGCTTGCCCAATGCCTATGTTAAACCCATCAGCAAAGCGGAGCGGGAACTGTATGCGGCAACCGCCAACCCGATAATGAGTTTAGACCCTTTGATCAACACCATTACGGGCCGCAAGAAACAATTGAAAAAACGGGTCGAACGCAATAAAAAATACGCCCGTACCGAACGGGTAAGGGCGTTTTTTGTGGATTCGCTCTACACCGGCGAACTAAAGATTCCCGAAGAAAAAATCGATGATTTTCTGTATTTCTGCGAAGTGGACTCCGCTTTTCAATCCCTTGTCGATGTCCATGACCGATTGGCGATTTGGGAATTTATGCGGAGGAAAAGTTTGGCGTATCTTGAAGGGAGTGAAACGAATGGGGAGTAAAGCACATACCACGCCAAAAGCACACTTTTGTACCGCTGTACTGGGCTGCCTGTTGCTAACATTCACGTTCACGAACGCACAAAATCATACAGACCTCGAAGGAAGAGTTTACAGTGCTAACGAGGATGTTGCAGGCACGCACGTGGTCAACCGAACTACGCTTAGGGCCACCATTACGGATGCTAACGGATTCTTCGCCATTCCCGTTCTGCAAGACGATACGTTAGTCTTTACCGCAGTGCACTTCAAGCGGAAAGAATTGGTGGTGACCCAAGAAATTCTTGATTCAGAACCGATTGCTATTTTACTGGAAGAGATTGTTACCGAACTTGACGAGGTGGTCGTTATGCCGTACAATCTAACTGGAAATATAGATGAAGATTTGAAACAAATCAAGATTGAACCGGTCGTTGATGCCTCATCTTTGGGACTCTTGAAAAAAGAGATTCGGTTTAAACCAAATGGAGTCTGGAAAACTGTCAAGCTAAGTAAGTATGCCGATTTGGTTATTGGTTACGATACGGTTGCCCTACAACCTGAAATATACTTAATGCCCAAGATTATTACGATATACGACGATATTTCCGGTGCAACCAAAGACCGGAAAAAATATGCCGCCATTGAGGGGGAGCTCGCTCTAATCGACTATATAAAGGCTTCATTTTCAGAAGAGGCATTTATAGAAGAATTAGAAATACCTAAGGTTAGAATCGATGAATTCTTGAACTACTGTACTTTCGATGTTAGTTTTGACCTGATTGTTGCCTCTGGGGATTATTTAAAACTGTGGGAGTTTTTCAAAAAGAAAAGTCCATTGTTTCTTGACAATAGCGGAACCGAAAGGGAGTGAGGTGGCAGATTAAAAGAAACATCGGCCATCGGCCATTGAGCATCCCGCCGTTTACCGTTTGCCTCTTCTTGTTTGAATAATTTTCAAATCCGGATTCCTTCCTAATAAAAAATCACCGTCTTATTATCATACACCATGGTCTTTCGCTGAACGTGTAATTTAACGGCGCGGGCAAGGACTATTTTTTCAAGATCACGACCTTTGGCAATAAAATCCGCTATACGATGGGCGTGGGTGACGGTGGTTACATCTTGCTCGATGATAGGGCCTTCGTCAAGGGCTTCGGTCACGTAGTGGCTGGTGGCACCGATAATCTTTACGCCTCTTTTGAACGCGGCATGATAGGGTTTGGCGCCTGCAAATGCCGGTAAAAAGGAGTGGTGGATGTTGATGATCTTATGGGGATAGTGATTGATGATCTTGGCGCTCACGATTTGCATGTAACGCGCTAAAACGATAAAATCCACATGGTGTGAAGCCAGTAGCTTCAGCTGTTCGTCTTCAGCCTCGCCCTTCGTGGCCTTGGTCACCGGAATATGGTAAAAAGGAATGTCGAACTGTTCGGCAATGGGGCGAAGGTCGTTGTGATTGCTAAGTACAAATGGAATATCTACCTGCAACTCCCCGGAACTGTAACGGCTCAGCAAATCGTACAGGCAGTGATTGTATTTGGATACGAAAAGGGCCATTTTAGGTTGAATTCCTGCCCGATGCATGCTCCATTGCATACTATAGGGTTGGGCCAGCTTCTTTTGGAATTCTTTCTCAAAGGCGGATTCTGAAAAGAGGTCCGCATCAAAATTGCTTTCCAAACGCATAAAGAACACATTGGCCTCTTGGTCGACGTGCTGATCAAGATAAACGATGTTACCGCCTTTGGCATGAACAAATCCGGTTACGGCGCTGATGATACCCGTTTGATCGGGACAGTGAATGAGGATGGTCGTTTTCAAGGGGTGGTTTTTCTACCCTCCAAATTTAGCATAACAATTCTGAATCCTGAATTTTGAAGTCAGAATTACTCGCCCGAAAGAGATGCGCGCCATAGTTTGAACGATTTCCGGAAGCTTTTGACTTCTTGGCGTAGCAAGTCCAGATATTCGATTTCCTTAACGCCGTCCTTTTCGAGACCCCTACAATACGAATTTATATTCCGAATCATGATGTTGATGTAGGTGGCGATTTTCATGCGCTCATTGTGGCAGCTGGTAGCTTCCGCCAAGGCAATTTTTTGGGGAATGAGGATGGCATCGGTCAACAGGGAATCGGCAATATTGTCGCGATGACTTCTAGATTGGTAAAGTTTTAACAAATTCTGGTTAAACGATACGTACGAAGCGATTTCCCGGCTTATATGGCGGAGTTCAAGTGCTTTTTTGTAAACTGGTAAAGAACCAAAACTTCGATAGGTCATTGTAGGTAAACTAAATAAACTCCGTGGGAGTGCGTTATTAAAGTAGTATAAAGTTACGCAGGTATTCTGTTATTTATCTTTTGAATCGATAGCAAATACGTATTTTTGCTATAGATACTAATTTTTTAATAGCTTTTAACTTTGGATTCGATTCTCGACGATTTGAACTGGAAAATACTGGAATGTCTGCAGGCGAACGCACGGGAGTCCTTCGCCAGTATTGGCCGAAAGGTAGGTCTGACACCGCCTGCCGTAGCTGAACGGGTAAAGAAGATGGAAGATGTCGGAATCATAGAAGGGTATAAGGTCAAGGTGTCGCACGCCAAAACGGGACATCAGCTCAAGGCCATCATCACCCTGCGGGCATTTATGGGTAAATTAAAGCCCTTTTTGGCCATGGCGCCGACCCTTGGGGAAGTGGTCAATTGCTACCGCATCACTGGAAACGAGAACATCGTCATGGAGGTGGTGCTCAACGACCAGTTTCACCTTGAGGAATTTATCGATAAGCTCATTCAATACGGAGAGACCCGCACGCACATAATTTTGTCGAACGTAGTAACGAACGCACCCATCGGAAAGAAAACGCAACTTCAAATGCAAGCGTCAAGTTCAAGAAAGAAAAAGGTTTAGGGCTTATATGGGTTTACCGTTATGAGTGTATGGATTTATGAGTTTCTCTTTTCAGCTATCTTTAAAATTATTTCCTTAGCGCTTTTCTTCCTATTCATCGAACCTAAAGATCCATTTGAAATTTAGTCCAGTCAAGGCAATCAACTTACCGATTAAACGGACTTTTGCAATGCAAGTATGGGCGGTGTTCAAAAGGAGTTCACTATATTTAACTCCTGACTTGTCGAGAAGTGACTCTCGATTATCGGGAACACGCTATGAAAATTGGAGTCCTAATCATATTTTTATTTTTAGCGGGCAACTACGCCCTGTTCGGCCAGATCAAGGTCGATGACTCCGGTTATACCGTTGAACAATTGGTGCGTGACGTTCTGGTCAACAGCAATTGTGCCGAGACCTCGAACTACACGAGTTTTACGGGCACCGAACAAAATGTAAACGGTATCGGCTATTTTAATGCCAATGGTACGGGTTTCGCCTTTAGCGAGGGTATCATTTTGTCAACTGGAAGCGCTAGGGACGCTGAGGGCCCCAATTTGGGCATCAATGATTCCGGCACCGAAACCTGGCCGGGCGACAAAGATCTACTAACCGTAACCAACACGAACAATCTGTTCAATGCCACGTACATTCAATTTGATTTCGTACCGCTTACCAACGCTATCAGTTTTAATTTTCTGTTTGCCTCCGAAGAGTATCAAGAGAATTACCAATGTATCTACTCCGATGTGTTCGCATTTATCTTGACCGATTCCCAAGGCGTTTCGACAAACTTGGCCATCGTTCCAGGTACGAATCAACCGGTAAGGGCAACGACCATTAGGCCTGGGATCGAGGGGCAATGTGAAGCCCGAAATACCAACTTTTTCGGTCAGATTAACGGTGACAGCGATCCCATCTCCTTTCACGGGCAGACCGAAAGCTTGAAGGCGGAATCAGTGGTAACACCCGGGGAATCGTACACCATCAAACTGGTAATTTCCGATAATCAGGATTCCCAAGTCGATTCCGCTGTCTTTTTGGAAGCGGGCAGTTTTTCTTTGGGATATGATCTGGGGTCAGACCGAACGGTAGCCAATGGCAATCCTATTTGCATCGGTGAGAGCATCGCCTTGGACGCTACCGTAGAAGGCGTTCAAGATTATCGGTGGATTAAAGACGGAAGCGAGGTGACCCAATGGGCCGGTAATCCGAAGGTAAATCTTACGGAAAACGGCAGCTATCGGGTCGATCTTATTTTTTCGGCTTCCTGTATTTCCGATGGCGGGCTGATAGCGGAATTTATCGTACCCCCAACAATAAACGAAATGCCGGAAGATTTGACCGCATGCGATGTAGATCGTAACGGCAGCGAGATCTTTGATTTTTCCAACAACGGAATTCGTATGATGGGCACCCAAGATACGGCCGTCTACGGGGTCACCTATTTTACATCTGAGGCCGATGCCCAGAACTTTACGAATCCTATTAAAAATCCCGGGAATTACGAGAGCCATAGTGCCGAAACCATCTATGCGCGTCTTTCATCGGGTCAAAGTTGTTACGAAATAGCGCCGTTTCAGTTGAGGGTACAAGGCTTAGATTTTGAATCCTCTTTGGAAATATCCTATATATTGTGTTTGGATGCCGAGGGCGGAGCATTGGAACCTTTACCGCTCTTAGACACGGGTTTGTCCCCTTCAAATTATACCTTTATCTGGTATGCAGAAACTATTTCCGAAGAAAATAGGATTGCCGATGCCACCGGTCCTTCGTTCATCCCATCTACCTTGGGCACCTATCATGTGCTATTGCAAAATCTGGAATTCGGCTGCGAATTTTCCATTGCTACCGAGGTGCTACCCTCGCGACAGCCGGAAGTCTTCGAAGTGAATTTCGTATCCGACCTATTTACGGAAAACAATAGTATTGAAATTACGGCACAGGGCGAAGGCACCTATCTTTTTGCCGTCGATGATGGCGGTTTCGGCACTTCGAACCGTTTTGAAGAACTTAGTGCCGGCGAACATATCGCCTATGTTACCGATAGCGAGAACTGTAGTGTGCTCTCCGAAAAATTTTTAGTGGTAGATTTCCCCCGTTTTTTCACTCCCAATGGCGATGGTACGAACGATATTTGGCAAATTGTCGGTTTTCCCGAAATCGAAAACGCCGAGATTGCCGTCTTTGATAAATACGGCACCTTATTGTATCAGTTCAACAATGACTCCGGTTGGGACGGTACCGCCAACGACCGCAGAATGCCTGCCAGCGATTACTGGTTTCGAATAACCTATGTTAAGGATAATGTACAGAAGGAGTTTAAGAGCCATTTTACGTTAAAAAGGTAGTTTTGAGTTGCGGGGCAATTAAAATTTAGGGTTCAATCACTGCAGCACAGACGTTCAAAGTTAAAAAGGTTACGGGTTTATAGGTTTTAGAAGTTTTTTCAAACCATAAACCGCCTTTAACCTGCCGAAGGCAGAATTAAACCTTAAATTTGTCTGGCTAGATTTTTGATGACTATTTCGTACTATGAAGCACCTATTGACCCTATTCGCCCTGGGCATCGCCATTTCTTGCCCCGCCCAGCAGATGACCTTGAAAAAGGGAGTTGTTATCGACGCTCTTCCCGTTTCCGTCAGTGATACGATTTCAGAGACCTTTTCGCTGTATCTCCCTAAAAAATTCGAGGTTTCGGAGACTTGGCCGATACTGTTCGTTTTCGATATGGATGGCCATGCCAAGCAGGCGATGAACTTGATTGCTGCGGCGGCCGAGGAGCAGGGGTATATATTGGCCGCTTCCAATAACGTAAGCGACACCTTACCCATTTCAGACAATATCGTGATAGCTAACCGAATGCTCAACGCCGTGACGGGATTTTTGCCCATTCGTAATGATCGGGTCTATGTCGGGGGATTTTCCGGCGGCGGTCGTTTTTCGACGCTGGTACCGGCGTTTATCAAAGGGGTTGAAGGTGTACTCCTCTGTGGGGCGACTATAGCCAATACCGAGCTGTTGACCTCTAAAAATCCGTTTCACTTGATTGGAATCGTTGGTAATGCGGACTACAATTATCCGGGAATGTTGGCAACGGGGGATTTACTTAACCGCATGAAATTTCCGAATCAACTTCTCATGTTTGAAGGTGGCCATCAGTGGCCCGATACCGAAAAAATCGGTAATGCCCTTGAAATCTTTACCCTAGCGGCCATGGCCAAAGGCCGAATTCCCAAAGATGAAGCCTTTATCGATGCCAAGTACAATGAGAGTCTCACACAGGCCAATATATGGTTCACGGCCAACAAGCCACTAATGGCCAACAATTTGCTCGACGAAATGTTGGAAATTTATCGTCCCTTTCGGGATATCGATGCCATAAAGGACAGCCAAAAAACATTAAAAAGGAGTAAAATTTTCAGGACCCACAACAGGGATCAGACCGCCATATTATTCAAGGAAAGTTTGATCAAAGACGATTATGTCTATTATTTGGAGGAAGATGTTTTGACCTACAACTACAATAATCTCGGGTGGTGGAAGTACCAGATGGAAGAGATCGAAAAGTTTCTAAATAATCCCGATGATCTACAACAGCAATTAGGCAAACGCTTGAAAGGCTATGTCAACGCCCTGGTCGCCGATAATATCGATATCATAAAATCCGGGGAGCCAGTAGATGGGGAAGCCTTAAATTTTTTGTGGATGTTGAAAACCGTAATCGACCCTAAAGACTATGGGAGCTACCTTAAGATTATATCTTACAATGCCAAGGTCGACGATACAGGTACCGCCCTTTTTTATCTGGAAGAACTTTTAAAGAACGGATATACCGATAGGGCAGAACTCTATGACCTTGAACACACGGCCCTTTTGCGAATTACGCCGCAATTCAATGATATCGTTGCCAAGTACTTGAAAGAGTCCCGTTACGATTTTGATTAAAATCTGACCTTATTTTCCTCAAGGAATCCCTGCCTTATAGTAGGGCTTTCAAAGGAAAAAAATATAAAATAATGAAGTGCAATTTATATTTAGTTTTGGCAGTACTTGTGTTTTGTACCGCCTGTAAAGAGAAAAAAAAGTATCACGATAGTAAAAAGGCCGAAAAGATTGAGGCTCCGACCGATGCCCTTGCCGATATCCTTGAATTTCAAAGAGCGCTGAACGAAGAATACAAAGACCCCGAAACCTCTCCTTTGCCGGACCGCTACCGAAAGGATTTCGAAACCTTAGATTTTTTTCCGCCGGATACCGCCTATATCGTCGAAGCTAGATTCGTGCGCACCCCGGAAGCCCTTCCCTTTTTAATGCCTACCACCACCGATAGAAAATCCAAGGAAGTAGTTTATGGTATCGCCCACTTCGAACTGAACGGCAAAAAGCGACAGTTGGAAATTTACCAGAACCAAGAATTGATGCAGGAAGAGGAATATCGCGATTATCTGTTTCTTCCCTTTACAGACATGACGAATGATAAGGAGACCTACGCCGGGGGCCGGTATATCGGCCTTCGGATTCCAGAGGGAGATGTCATTCGCATCGATTTCAACCAAGCGTATAATCCCTATTGCGCGTATAACAAAAAATATTCATGTCCGATCGTACCCGGCGTAAACGCGATGGACACCGAGGTCAGGGCCGGGGTAAAGGCTTTTGAGCCGAATATAAATTAAAAGACCCTGCTCAGCGTGGGGCTGACAGGGTCTTTCTACGTGAAACACTTAACTCACTAAATTTTAGAAGGAATAGATAGCTGCCAAAACAAATGAAGATAGGCTCTTCTGTTGCATCAAATCGCTATCCACGAAATTTCCCGATTCATCGGATGCGGTATCCAAACGCAGTTCAGGTTTAATTATCAGACCACCTATGGTCGCGCTTCCCGTTAATGTAACGGCAAATACACTTGCATCGCCATCGGCGGCATCAACACCGATTGCCCCGAATCCGTCAGTTTCCGCAAAATACTCTGCCCGTAAACCTATGGCAAAATTTTCGGAAGTGGTCAATTGGGGATAAATCGCCGCACCGGTAAAACTGCCTGCGCCGTCGCCGTCAAAATATGCCGCATTTAATCCAAGGAAAAAGCTGTCCGAGAGATCAAATCCGCCTGTGTAGTCTATTTCGAATGGACCGTTGTCGACCAGTACGTTTAAATATTGCCCACTATATCCTAATTGGAAACCATAAGCATATTTACCAGTAATGTTAAGTTCCGTGATATCGGTCTGATTCATAACCGCCAACATCATACTAAAATCGTCTGATAATGTAAAATCAGCTCTCAGCCCAGTATGACTAAAGGGTCCGTAAGAGAATAGATAGGAGGTACTGTAATTGAAATTGGCAACCGGAGAAATAACTTCATAGCCCAAAAAGGTATTAAAGTTTCCAAAGGTTAATTTTACATTGTCGGAAACATTCCAATAGGCGTACAGTTGATTGACGATATTACCGGTAGCTGAATAAATGGGAGATGCAAAAATGGCATCCGTACCTCTCGGACCAAAAACCAAGTCTGCTACAAAGCCTACCTTTTCGCCTTCATATCCTGCAATAAAATTTGCCATACCAAGTGCAAAACCCGGTAAATTGGCAAATGAAGATCCAGGGGCGGCATATGGAAGTCCAGTTTCCTCATTGAAACTGTTATTCCCATTTAGATTGGCACGGTAATAAGCATCCACAGAACCGCTAAACGAAAATTTTGGCTTTGCGTCTTCTTCCATCTCATCGTCCTGCGCAAAAATAGCCGAGGTCGAAAGGAGTAGTATTCCCAATAAAGAAAGAATTTTTATGTATTTTGTATATGTAATCGCTTTCATAAGATTTGATTTTAAGTATCCACCGTACGGCGGATGTTTATTTTGAGTGATTGAAATCTGGAAGGGTTATAGAACGGAGCGTTCTGCAAAACGCTCCGTTTGCTATTTGTAGTTAGTTTAATCGTTAGTGAAGTCCGGGTACGCATCCATACCATGTTCGTGAATATCGAGACCTTCGATTTCCTCTTCTTTTGAAACCCTTATTCCCATAATGGCCTTTAAGGCGCCTAGGATTATCAAGGTGCACACGACACAGAAAACACCTACTATCAGTACGCCGTAGAGTTGCACCAAAAACTGGTCGCCACCCGCTTTCGAGCCGAAGATTCCCACGGCCAAAGTACCCCAGATTCCACAGATCAAGTGAACGGTAACGGCACCTACCGGGTCGTCCAATTTTAGTTTGTCAATAAGGGCTACACCGAGTACGATGATCAGACCCGCCAAAAATCCGATGACAATGGCTTCGTCAGGTGACATGAGGTCCGCCCCGGCGGTAATACCCACGAGACCTCCCAATATACCGTTAAGGAACATGGTAAGATCTAAGTTTTTGTACATAATATAGTTCAATAGCACAGCGCCCATACCCCCAGCTGCCGCGGCCAAACTTGTGGTGACCAAGACCAAGGAAGTCAGTTCGGGATCCGCGGAAAGAACCGATCCGCCGTTGAAGCCAAACCAGCCCAACCAAAGGATCAATACGCCAGCGGTTGCCATGGGAATACTGTGACCGGGAATCGCTTTGGGTTTGCCGTCTTCACCGAATTTACCGATACGTGCGCCGAGAAGTGCGATGGCGACCAATGCCGCCCACCCACCAACGGAGTGTACCAAAGTAGAACCTGCGAAATCGTAGAAGCCCCAAGCATCCAAAAAGCCGCCTCCCCATTTCCATGCGCCCACAATGGGGTATACCAGGCCAACGTAAAAGACCGTAAAAATCATAAAGGCTCCGATTTTCACCCGTTCCGCAACCGCACCCGATACAATGGTAGCGGCCGTTGCGGCGAACATGCCCTGAAAGAGAAAGTCGGTCCACCACGTATAGCCACCATCGGCATATTCGGGGGTCATTCCGTTTTCTGGGGCATCGATGCCAAATCCTGCGAAACCGAAGATTCCTGAAGAACCTTCTTCAAAACCGGGATACATCATATTGAATCCCCATGCGTAGTAAAGCAGTAATCCCGCCGTAATGATAAATATATTCTTGAATAATATGTTGATTGTATTTTTTTCTCGGGTCAGTCCGATTTCCAAAAAGGAAAACCCGGTATGCATGAAAAACACCAGAGCTGTGGCGACCATCATCCATACGTTGTTTGCTGTAAATAATCCTGCGTCCATTTTCTTAAGGGTTTAATTGGTTGGTTTAATTGATACCTGCGTGTCCACTTTCCTTGGTCCGTATCCTATAGGCTTCGATAACTTCGGTTACGAATATTTTGCCGTCCCCGACATTACCGGTTGAAGCGACCTCTAAAAGGGTATCCACAGTTTTCTGTACAAAATCGTCGGACACCACAATGGATAGGTACCGCCTTTGAATGTCACTTGTACTGTAGGAGATGCCTCTATACACGTGTCCTTGTTTTTCATTTCCCACTCCTGTTACGTCCCAATAGGTAAAGAAGTTGACCTCGATACGATGCAGGGCCACCTTGACCTCGTCGAACTTGGATTTTCTAATAATTGCCTCGATTTGTTTCATTTGTTTGATTTATGTTAAGAATGCCAAATATATGTTAATTATAAACTAACCCACAAAAAATAGGGGTGTATAGGTCCATTTTTATTTATATGACAAAATTGACCCCATAAATTTTGGGGTATTGGATTTTAAAAAGAATAAAATGTGCAATTAAGGAATGCCTATTTGAAGAAATTGGCAATAACATCCGTAATTAATGGTATGGCGAAGAATGAAAAGGAGTTATCTTGAAATCCTAAATTTTTACTTGTTTTCAGGCAACTTTATCCGCATCGGCCATTTCCGATGTTTTTATTGTCATGTTTGTCCCGTGGTGATATTGCTCCTAACTTCAGGCTATTTTAGCAAGCCACATACCCAAAGCTACGGCCGCTATGCCCATAACGATACTCGCAATCAGATAAAAGAAGAAATAAAAAAGTTCCCCCGCCGTTAGCAAGGCGTGTTTTTCGAAGGCAAATGTAGAAAAAGTGGTAAATCCACCACAGAACCCGGCGGCTAGTATTAGCGTTTGATTTTCAGAGAGGTAGGCGCCTTTGGCCGAGAGGCCCAATATGAGACCGATAAGTAGGCAGCCCAAAATGTTGACTAGAAACGTGCCGAGGTAAATGTGCGTGAAATAGTTGTTTAAAGATTTTGAGATAAGGTATCGTAATACGCTTCCTATTCCGCCCCCGATAAAAACGAGCAACCATTGTTTCATTGGTGCAAATTAAGAAAATATAGCTGTGCCACTTAGAAATTAGGGGATTTTGATACATTATGTTGTTGTATCCCTAAGAAAAAGTATGAAGCCTAGCGGTGGCTTAGGATCACAGTTCCAACTCCGGGAAAGATAAAAACGTAATCATCTGAATTTGTACGTGACAGGACTATATAATAGGTTTACTATCATAGCTGTAGGGAAAACGACAACCGATGTCAATTCCGAAGCGCAGCGGATTTAAACCGTTTTCTTGAATTTATTAAATAGGTTTTTCAGCGGATAGACCTTTGCCGAACCGGATTTAGTGACGGTCTCATTGGATTTTTTGCGTCCGATGAATATGCCCGTCAGGCTGAATACCATGAAGATGGCATTGGCCCCGACTAATATTAGAAGTATTGTAAAAAAACTTAACATGTGTTTGCCCCTTACTTAAACAACGCAAAAATACTGTATTTGGTATGATATACGATCGAAACTTAATTATTGTTGTTGTGGGATGGGTTTTTTCAACAGAACCTAAAATTTTGCTCAAGGTTTTAGTATATATTTAATTAAGAACAGTAAAAGAATGAAAATTATAAAAGCCAAGGCAATCCATTGTACGCCCTTATAATTTTTGGAATGCAATTTTTTATCCTTCCTATACGTGAAAACGATAACGGCTATAAAACCGACCGCAAAAAGCAGTGCAAAAACGATTTGACCGGTACTGAACATGATTTTTGTTTCGGGCAAAATTAATGTTTTCATGTTTGATTTGCGTCGAAGTTGTCTTTCTTAATCTTTGATAGGTCAATAGACCCTAAAATTTCGAAGGGTTCAGTACGAGTAAGTTTGTTAGGTTTAAAAAGAAACTGGTTTAGTGATCGATCTCAAATCCCTAACTTGTCACCGACAATTTTATTCATTACGCTCCATAAAAATCACGTAAAACACAGCTACTTCAATGAAAAACAAATTAAGTTCCGTAGAAAAATTTCACAAGTTGTTCGGGATGGGTGTTTCCGAAACGATGCGCGCCGATCTGGGTACCCTAAAAAATAGCTTACGTTTCAACCTGATGGACGAAGAAAATAAGGAATACCTCGAAGCGGCGGAAAACGATGACCTGGTCGAGGTGGCTGATGCCTTGGGGGATATGCTCTATATTTTATGCGGCACAATACTCGAACATGGTATGCAACACAAAATCGAGGAAGTCTTCGAGGAAATCCAACGTAGCAATATGAGCAAATTGGGGGCGGATGGCAAACCCATCTACCGTGAGGACGGTAAGGTCTTGAAAGGCCCCCATTATTTTAAACCTGATATTTTGGGGATTTTGCAGCGATGAGGTGATGCATCCCCCCTTTAATTATGTAAATCCATTCGTATGGGGAAAATCACTCACCTTTTTATGAAGACTTTAGTTTGATTTACGGTTCGCTTTGCGCTAGACGACCTACGAAAAAAACCGTGAAGCAATCTGCGTTTGGCGTTGGAACGAATGTTCGAACTCTAGCAGACTTTTGGTCGGAACCAAAACCCCGCCCAACCTACCTCTTGGGCAGGCATCGGTCTTTATCCGCGAAGGTTCGGGAGTAGTTCAGTACAAAATAGTTGTACGAACCATTCTTGAGTTGTGGCTAGTGGCCAAAAATCTTGGTTCCAAACAACAACTCAAGACGAGTTCGTTTTAAATTCGCCGATTTTGTCCTTATCTCGCGATTAAATGGGTTCAAACGCCGTATCGCCATCCAAACGGATCTTTCGCACGATTGTACTGAATATCTATAATCCGTTTTTTAAGCCGTGAGGCATACGAGTTTTCTAGTTCGGGCAGGTCATAGTCCACTTCACGATATCCGAAAGTGGCGATTGGCGATATCACCGCGGCGGTACCGGCACCGAACATTTCCTTTAAGCTGCCGTCTTTGGCCGCTTCGACAACTTCGCCAACGGATATCTTACGTACTTCGGTGGCTATACCTTCGTCTTCGGCGATTTGAAGGATGCTCTTACGGGTGATTCCATCCAATATACGGTCGCTAATCGGTGCGGTGATCAGCGTATCTTTAATACGGACAAAAATGTTCATGGCCCCAGCCTCTTCAATAAACTCGTGGTGATGGTCGTCCGTCCAAATAACTTGTTGATAACCTTTTTTAATGGCCAATTGGGTCGGAAAGAACTGTCCCGCGTAATTACCGCCTGCCTTGGCAAAACCGGTACCGCCATCGGCCGATCGCGAATATTTTTCTTCTATCAATACTTTTACCTTTCCTGAAAAATAGGCACCAGACGGAGCAAGGCAGATCAAGAATTTATATTCGTCGGCAGGCGAGGCATGAAAACCTTTGCCGGAAGCGAACATGAATGGTCTGATGTACAGGGCACTACCTTCGGTTTTGGGAACCCAATTTTCATCGAGTTTTATAAGGGTCTTTAGGCCTTCCATAAAGTACTCCTCGGGAATTTCGGGGATGGCCATCCGCTCGGCCGAAATATTGAGTCGCCTGTGATTGTCAAGGGGCCGGAAAAGCCAAATTTTTTCATCGGCATCCTTATAGGCCTTCATCCCTTCAAAAATGGACTGCCCATAATGAAATATTTTTGCCGATGGTTCCAAACTAATCGCCTGATAGGGAATAATTTTGGGAGTTTCCCAGGTACCGTTCTTGTAATCGCAGACCAGCATGTGATCGGTAAAAACATTTCCGAACGCTAGGTTGTCGAAATCGACCTGATCAATTTTCGAGTTTTTAATTTTTTCGACGGGTATTTTCTGGCTAATTGTCTCCATAGTTTTACTTTGAAGGATTAAAAATACGCATTCTTAACAATCCGTTCTTCTTTTTTAGTTCTAAAATGTCCAATTTTGTAGCTATAACTTAAGTTTTGAAGGATATGAAAAAAATTAACATTTCGATTGTTTTATTACTATGCATTCATTTTTGTAGTGCGCAAAAAGCGAATGACACCCATTTGAATCCGGATCAACCTTTAGTCGATTACATTTCTTACGGTAAGAAAATCGCTGCCAACGATGCCCTCAACGATACCCAACTTTCGAAAGAATATGCGACGATGGCCATTTCCGATACCTTGTCGACCAAGTTCAGGGCCACAGTAACCGACGTTTGCAAAGCCAAAGGATGCTGGATGAAATTACAATTGCAGAACGGTCAAGAGGCTATGGTTCGCTTCAAGGACTATGGATTTTTTATGCCCAAAGATATCGAAGGCCGTGAGGTTGTGGTAAACGGGAAGGCCTTTGTAGAGGAAATGAGCATTGAAGACCAAAAGCACTTCGCCAAAGACGGCGGCCAATCCGAAGCCGAAATCGCCAAAATAACGGCCCCCAAAAAAACCTACGGCTTTGAGGCCGACGGGGTGTTATTAGTTCAGTAGAAATTTTTTTGAAACGCAAGATCATCACCACCGCCGACGGCTCAAAAACCATCCAAATCGAAGAATGGGACGAGCAGTACCACTCCAAGCACGGAGCGGTACAGGAGGCCTATCACGTTTTTATCGAACACGGACTTGCCTTGTTCCCCCATCGTAAAATCGCTATTCTGGAAATAGGTTTGGGTACCGGACTGAACGCTTTCATCACCTTCTTGGAGGCTAAAAAACTTGATATTTCAGTATATTATGTAGGGGTGGAAGCGTATCCCATTTCCGATGCGGAACTGTATCAGCTCAATTATGTTTCCGAATTGAAGGCGGAAGCGCATGGCGCCGATTTTCGGAAGATGCATAAAGACCCGTGGGAGGCGGATATCACACTTTCAAAGGATTTTATCCTGCAAAAACAACAAAAGAATTTTTCCCATATCGACGATTTAAATCGGTACGACCTGATTTATTTCGATGCTTTTGGAGCCCGTGTACAGCCCGAACTCTGGACGGAAGCCATCTTCTCAAAAATGTACGCGGCCCTTAAGAAAGATGGTATCCTGACTACCTATGCTGCGAAAGGAAGCGTACGTCGCGCTATGCAAGCGGTCGGTTTTACCGTAGAACGCCTGCCCGGCCCCCCAGGAAAACGGGAGATGTTACGGGCTAAGAAAATCTAAATTCTAAATTTTGGATTTAGAATTGAAGTTAACATAAGGTTAGGCAATACTGTTAAATCCGAATTAAATGCCAATTACTTGGTACTGAGAAGGCCTATCTTTGAATTATGAGAATTTTGGTTACAGGTGCAACGGGACTGGTCGGCAGTGAAATTGTAAGGCAATGTCAAGATCAGAATATATCGGTCAATTACTTGACCACGAGCAAAGAAAAGATGGTTGCAAAACCGGAATATCAAGGCTATTATTGGAATCCGGATTCGGGAATAATCGATGAAAAATGCTTCGAAGGTGTTACGGCGATTATCAATCTAGCCGGGGCAAGCATATCAAAAAGGTGGACCACAAGCTATAAAAAAACAATCCTCACGAGCAGGGTAAATACGCTTCGCACCTTGCACAGGGCCCTCAAAAAACAAAAGACCTTAAACCCCGAGAATTACAACGCAATAGAGGCGTTTGTTTCTGCCTCTGCTATTGGGCTCTATCCTGATTCACTTTCCAATTATTATACCGAGAACGAAAAAAAAATTGACGATAGTTTTTTGGGCGAAGTCGTTGAGGTTTGGGAAAAAGAAACCGATGCCTTCCATGATTTTGATTTCAGTGTCGCAAAAGTTAGAATCGGTCTTGTTATGTCATCCGAGGGCGGCGCTTTGCCACAAATGGCGAAACCGGTCAAAAATTACGTAGGTGCCGCTTTTGGCAGTGGAGAGCAATGGCAATCCTGGATTCATACTTCAGATCTTGCGCGTATTTTTCTCTTTACCGTGGAAAATGGCCTAGCGGGTGTATATAATGGGGTCGGGCCCAATCCCGTTACGAACAACCGATTGGTCAAAGAAATTGCCAAGGCGGTCGACAAACCTTTATTTCTTCCCAATATCCCAAAATTCGTACTACAGACGATTTTAGGTGAAATGGCCTATCTTCTATTTGCCAGTCAAAGGGTTAGTTGTAAAAAAATCGAGGAGGAGGGCTTTATTTTTAACTATCCCAATATCTGCCTCGCCCTTGGAGAAATCTACGGAAAACGGGAAGATGAAGGTGTTTCCGAGGTTGTATATAATAATGAGTATAGTTCTTAATGTGACTTAGGTTTTAAAGTTATTGAAAAAGCATCCTTCATACATATAAGGATGCTTTTTTTGTGGGCAGTACTCTTTACAAGTCTTCAGTGGATAATGTACTGCCAACGGCAACTGTGCACTTCTTTTATGCCATTTTGACATTTTCACCGAATTGGCAGTACTTTTGCCAGCTTAAACATCAATACGTAGAAATAAAAGGTAAGCACATATGAGTGACAAAGATATAACAGAGGAGTTTGACGGGCAGATGGAAGAGGATTTGATGGACGGCGAAATGGAGATGGAGACGGAGTCTGATGAAATTCCCGAGCAAGACGAACTAACCGAAGAAGAGCAGCTGCGTGAGGATTTGGCCAAGGAAAAGGACAAGTTTTTACGTCTTTTTGCAGAATTCGAAAATTTTAAGAGACGAACCTCCAAAGAGCGGATGGATATGTTCAAGACCGCGGGTCAAGAAATTATGATTTCCCTTTTGCCGGTTTTGGATGATTTTGACCGAGCCTTGAAAGAATTGGCAAAGTCCGACGACATAGAAACGTTCAAGGGTGTGGAACTTATTCGGGTCAAATTACGCGAGACCCTTAGATCAAAAGGTCTTGAGGAGGTAGAAGTGAAGGCTGGAGATTCTTTCGATGCCGAGCTGCACGACGCCATTACACAGATATCTGCACCTAATAAAAAATTGAAGGGAAAAGTCGTCGATGTGATCGAGCGTGGTTTTAAGCTGGGCGAACGCATCATCCGCCATCCAAAAGTAGTGGTAGGAAAATAAGCTATTTTTCCAGAACATACCTACTCCCCCAATTTTTCAAAATGGCAGGAGCATACAATCGATACTGAATAACAGGGCAGAACCAAAAAGTAAGAATGAAGGAAGATTATTACGACATATTGGGCATTACCAAAAATGCCCCTGCGGCAGAAATTAAAAAAGCCTACCGAAAAAAGGCATTAAAGTATCATCCCGATAAAAATCCCGGTGATTCCAACGCTGAGGAAATGTTCAAAAAATCCGCAGAGGCCTATGAGGTATTGAGCAACCCCGATAAGAAGGCGCGATACGATCAATTCGGACATGCCGCTTTTCAAGGCGGTGGCGGCTTTGGCGGTGGCGGTATGAATATGGACGATATTTTCAGCCAGTTCGGAGATATCTTTGGAAGTGCCTTTGGCGGTGGCGGAGGTGGCTTTAGCGGTTTCGGTGGATTTGGTGGCGGTGGCCAGCGTAGGGTCAAGGGAAGTAACCTGCGCATCCGTGTTAAACTTTCTTTAAAGGAAGTAGCCAACGGGGTCGAAAAAAAGGTCAAGGTCCGCCGAAAGGTCCAGGCCGAGGGCGTAACCTATACCACTTGTAGCACCTGCGACGGTCGTGGACAAGTGACCAAGATAACAAATACCATATTGGGCCGTATGCAGACTGCTGCCACCTGTAGCTCCTGTGGCGGAAGCGGTCAGATTTTGGATAAAAAACCTAATGATGCCGATGCCGAAGGCTTGAAGATAGTCGAAGAGACGGTATCCATCAAGATACCTGCGGGCGTAGAGGACGGTATGCAGCTGAAAGTTCCCGGAAAGGGTAACGACGCCCCGGGCAATGGTGTTCCAGGCGATCTTTTGGTGGCCATGGAGACCGAAATCCATGATACGCTGAAGCGTGAAGGCGATAATTTGCATTACGATCTATATGTCAGTATTTCGGATGCAGTATTGGGAACTTCAAAAGAAATCGATGCCGTCGACGGTAAGGTGCGCATAAAATTGGAGCCGGGCATCCAATCCGGTAAAATATTGCGTCTGCGGGGCAAGGGTATCTCTAGTATAAATGGTTATGGTACCGGTGATTTGCTGGTACATGTCAATGTGTGGACACCCAAGGAACTGAACAAGGAACAAAAGGAATTTTTTGAACGGATGCAAGGCAACGATAACTTCGAGCCAAAACCCGAAAAATCCGATAAGTCTTTCTTTGAAAAGGTCAAGGATATGTTCTCTTGATGGGCTATCGCACAGATTTTTTCGAAAAAGTTTGATTTCTAAATAAAAGCCGTATATTTGAAATTGATATTGGGAAACCAATATTAATTTTCTTTTTCATAGCAATTTTTTTCCCACCCTTGAATATGATTTAAGGGTGGGTTTTTTGTTATTATGCTATATCTTTGGAAAAATTGCCTGCATGAACAACATTTTGGTCGCGAAGGAAATCACCAAGCGATACGGCGGGCACACCGCTCTTGATAAAGTTTCCTTGGAAATTCCTAAAAATAGTATTTACGGCCTTTTGGGCCCCAACGGTGCCGGAAAGACCACGCTTATCCGAATTATAAACCAAATAACATTTCCCGACCGAGGAGAGATTTTTTTCGATGGCGAATCTTTAAAACCCCGGCATATCTCCATGATAGGATATCTACCTGAGGAAAGGGGCTTATACAAATCTATGAAGGTAGGGGAGCAGGCCCTATATTTGGCGCAGTTGAAAGGCCTTTCGAAATCCGAGGCAAAAAAACGCCTAAAGTTCTGGTTCGAACGTTTGGAAATAGGAGACTGGTGGAATAAAAAAATTCAGGAACTTTCTAAGGGCATGGCCCAAAAAATCCAGTTTATCGTGACCGTATTACACGAGCCCAAATTGCTAATTTTTGACGAGCCTTTCAGCGGTTTTGACCCCATAAACGCCAATATTATCAAGGATGAAATACTACAACTAAAGGAAAACGGTACCTCGATAATTTTTTCTACACATAGAATGGAATCCGTAGAGGAGCTTTGCGAATATATCGCCCTAATCCATCGTTCGGAAAAAATACTGGACGGAAAGCTTTCTGATATCAAAAGGGCGTATAAAAACAATATATTCAATGTGGGGCTTGAAACCGACAAGGGGGATATTATCTTGAAAGAACTTGCCGAGAAATTCGATATCAGCTCATCAAAATACCTTATCGGTGAGAAGCAGTTGAATTTTACGGTACAGCTTCCCGACAGCAACTCCGGGTCTGTGCTGAGTTACCTTTCCACAAAGGCGAACGTCAACCACTTTGTGGAAACGATTCCCTCGGCCAACGAAATATTTATCCAAACCGTACAAAGCAAAGGCATACATGAATAAACTGCCGCTTATTATCAAGAGGGAATATCTGGCCAAGGTGCGAAACAAATCCTTTGTAATCATGACCTTTTTGAGTCCTATTTTGATGGTTGCCATGGTAGTACTTATCGCCTATTTGACCAAAATAAACAATGGTGAAAAGCGGATTATCGGTCTCTTGAACGAAAGCGACTACTTTGCCCATGAATTTTTGATGGGCGAGGGGACCTCCTACGTGCACTTTACCGATATTTCTCTGGAAGCTGCAAAAGATTCCACCGCAAATCAGGGCTATTACGGCCTGCTTTATATTCCCGATGGAAAAAACCTGGAGCGGGTGGCCGAAGGGTCGTTCCTGTTTACCAAAGATGCTCCCAATACAGCCGTACTTGATAAGCTGGACGATATTTTTCAGCAGCGATTGAGACAGGACCGCTTGCAGAAAATGGGAGTTTCTACCACCGATTTCGAGGCCATCGATAGTCGCTTTGAAATCAATACCGCTACCTACGCAGGCGATTTGAATATTAAGGGCATCAACGAAATAAAGGCTTTTATCGGAGGGGGTTTTGGATACTTGATCATGATGTTTATCATAATATATGGCGGATTTGTAATGCGCAGCGTTATCGAAGAAAAGACCAGCAGGATTATTGAGATAATCATTTCTTCGGTAAAGCCCTTCGAACTGATGCTGGGCAAAATTATTGGCACTTCTTTGGCCGGGGTTACCCAGTTTGCGATATGGATTATTTCCGGTGGTTTTTTGTTGATCATAGCGCTCACCGTGTTCGATATCGACCCGTCCTCCCTCAACAATGGGGCTGCGGCAGGGGCCAACTTCGCACCGCCCGTTCCGACTACCGATCAGACCATGCAGATTTACGCCCAAGAACTGTTCAAGATTCCTTGGGCCATGTTGATAACATTTTTTCTTGTGTATTTTATTTTGGGCTACTTGATCTACAGTTCCATCTATGCGGCCATCGGCGCGGCTGTGGACAATGAAACCGATACGCAGCAGTTTATTTTCCCGATCATCCTTCCCTTGATGCTGGCTATATATGTGGGATTCTTTTCGGTGTTCAGTAATCCCCATGGTCCCATTGCCGTTGGGTTTTCGTTGTTTCCCTTGACTTCGCCCATTGTAATGCTCATGCGTTTACCTGGGGGTATCGGAGAGGGCGGGGTGCCGATTTGGGAACTGGTGACCTCCATCCTTTTGCTAATTATTACTTTTATTGGCATTGTATGGCTTGCCTCTAAAATATACAGGGTAGGCATCTTAATGTACGGCAAAAAGCCGACGTACAAAGAACTGTTCAGGTGGTTAAAATACTGATGATGGTCCAGGACGATTTAAGTAAGGTAGAAGAGTTTGTCGAGAAGGATATCTGGGGCGCTATAAAAGAGTTTCTGGAGTTCGGACTTAGTTTTGGGGAAGGCGATAATAAAATTAATATTACCGTAGGGCTTTTATTGGCATTGGTCATCGCTTTTTTTATTACCGCTTTTCTAATGAAATGGTTGCGGCATCTGTTGACCCGGAAAATGGATAACGATGACAAGCTCAAGTTTATTAGTTTTTTCAAATTCATCAGATATTTGGTCTACGTCGCGGTAATCGTGATTACAATGAGTTCGGCTGGAATCGACATTACCCTTTTGCTGACGGCTTCGGCAGTGGTGTTCGTCGGTTTGGGGCTTGCGCTCCAAGACATTTTCAAGGATATTCTTGGTGGTATTTTTATCATAACCGACAAATCGCTACATGTCGGTGATATCGTAGAGGTCGATGGAAGGGTAGGCAAAGTATTTGAGATAAAACTGAGAACGACCAGGGCGATAACCCGTGACGATAAGGTGGTTATCATTCCCAATCACCATTTTATCACCGATATCATCTATAATTATACCCAAAACCACAAAACGACCCGCGAAAAGATTTTGATTGGCGTATCCTACGGCAGTGATGTGGCCTTGGTAACAAAAATTTTGGAATCCCTTGCAGAAGATCATAAATCGGTACTCAAAAATCCCAAACCTTTTGTACAGTTCGACGATTTCGGGGATTCTGCACTGCTATTTTCCTTGAACTTTTACATTGATGATAGCTTTAGTGTTCCGAGATTGAAAAGTGAAATGCGGTATACGATTATCGCCAAGTTTAGGGAAAACGAGGTGAGCATACCTTTTCCGCAGCGGGATGTGCACATTTTTCAATCCGGGCCGTTCGAACACCGAAGCGCCATTAACAAATCCGATACGAAATGGAGAATGGGAGAAGATTAGAATACGTTTGTTTCTGGGTCGCCTGCCTATTGGCGGTTAGCGGCCTTGCTCAAACTCCCGATGTTTTTAGGGCGGAGTATATGATAATGCCCAGCAACAATCAGGGCGCCGAATTATCCCGTATAAAACTTGTGGCCAACCTACCGATTACCTTGAAGGATTCGAGTAACATCATAATCGGGGGCGAATACAACCTTTTGTCCTATACCTTACGGCGCGATGGGATTCCCGAAGGGGTGCAGGGACTGAGACATTTACATGTGGCCGATTTCAATTTGGCCTATGTGTATAATTATAACAAATTTTGGAAAATTATCGGCGTAGTGACCCCGCGTCTATCGTCAACATTAGACCAACCGATACAAAAGGGCGATGTTTTGTTCAATGTTACCGGAGGAGTACTAAGACAGAGAAAAAATATAGAAAAGCCCTCTATTTTAGTGTTGGGCATCGCTTATAACGCTACCGTCGCCCTCAGGGTTCCGCTGCCAATCGTGTATTACGAAAAGCGCTTTCATAAGCATTGGACCTATGTAGTAGGTGTGCCGAAAACGGCTATGAAATATCATTTTGACGAAAAGCACCAATTACAGTCCGAATTTATACTGGACGGGTATTACGTTAACCTCCAAAATTCCATTTTAGTACCGGGGGGCAGTGGGGCAACAGCAATATCATCGTCGGGAGCCCTGGTCACTTTAGGTTACCAATACACCATCCAGAAATCGGTCTTCCTCTATGTTTATGGGGGCCATACCCTTTTTCAAGAGGGCGTTTTGCGGAATTCGGATAGAGATGATATTTTTACATTGAACGACGGTCCCAGTTTTTACATGAGGGCAGGATTTCGGATAGGACTTTGACTGGAGGCTATAGATTTTAGGCACTAGATTCTGATATGGTCGGATAGAAATCACCCGGGGTCCGTCAGAATCGGTGTTAACAAATAAACGATTTGCGCCTAACCCATTTCAATCGTTCTTTTATAGAATAACAGCGATTGAAAATAGAATGCCCATTAATTATTTGACTTCGTATTTTTGCCAAGCACGTTGAACCCATATCCAATATTCCTAGTTTCAAATTCAAATCCTAAAAAATGCCAAAAATATTGATAATAGAAGATGAATCGGCTATCCGTAGAGTGCTGGTGAAGATACTTTCCGAAGAAAACGACACCTATCAATTGGAAGAAGCCGAAGATGGCTTAAAAGGAATGGAAGCGATCAAGCACAGCGATTACGATCTGGTTCTCTGCGATATAAAAATGCCCAAAATGGATGGGGTGGAGGTTTTGGAAGCCGCTCGAAAGATTAAGCCCGAAATACCGTTTATCATGATTTCGGGTCATGGCAATCTTGATACCGCTGTGAACACGATGCGGCTGGGCGCTTTCGATTACATTTCAAAGCCGCCCGACCTTAACCGTCTTTTGACAACCGTGCGCAATGCGCTAGACCGGAAGGAATTGGTGGTAGAGAACAAAAAACTACGCAAGAAGGTTAGCAAGAATTATGAAATGGTCGGGGAGAGCGAGGCGATTTCTGTCATTAAGGAGATGATCGAGAAAGTCGCTCCGACCGAAGCACGTGTATTGATAACAGGGGCCAACGGGACCGGTAAGGAACTGGTCGCCCATTGGGTCCATGAAAAGAGCGAACGAAGTAGTGGGCCGTTCATTGAGGTCAATTGTGCCGCAATTCCCTCCGAGTTGATAGAGAGCGAACTTTTCGGACATGTAAAAGGTGCCTTTACCTCTGCGGTGCGTGACAGGGCAGGTAAATTCGAGGCGGCCAATAAGGGCACTATATTTTTGGACGAGATAGGCGATATGAGCCTATCCGCCCAAGCGAAAGTATTACGGGCACTACAGGAAAGCAAAATTTCTAGGGTAGGCACAGACAAGGATATTAAGGTCGATGTACGCGTGGTAGCCGCCACGAACAAGAATCTTAAAAAGGAAATCGAAGCGGGCAGGTTTCGGGAGGATCTGTACCACCGCTTGGCCGTAATTCTGATGCAAGTGCCTGCCCTGAACGATCGGCGTGACGATATACCTATTTTAATCGATCATTTTTCTGAAAAAATTACCTCGGAACAAGGCGTACCGTCCAAATCTTTCTCCGAAAAGGCCATCAAATTGCTGAAAAGCTATGATTGGACGGGAAATATTCGAGAATTGCGAAATGTGGTCGAACGTCTTATAATTTTAGGAGGTAAAGAGATTTCCGAAGAAGATGTAAAGCTTTTTGCCAGCAAATAATACGTCAGCACTCACAGTTTGGATAGCAGTTATAATTTAAGGCGCATCGCTCTTTCGTAGCTATATAAGGTAATAATTGAGATGTATAGGGTTTAGGGGGTTATTTGATACACAGTAAACCGGTAACCCATTTCAGCCATCAACGTTATTCAATACCTTTTAGCATTTCAAACCGCTACTGCTAGTGACCACCGCAACTGCCTACTTGTTTACGCATTCTTCCAGTTGTTCAAGTGCGGCCCCCGTAATTTCCTTTGTTCTCAAATTATAATATTTTTTTTCTTCGGAGAGGGTGGGCCGTAAGAGCTGCTGTTCGCAATGTTCATAGATTCGGGTCGCAAAAGCGCGAGCTTCTTTACAGTTTACGGTGTTGACTATCTTTTGTAACGACGCGCTGTATTGGGTCAAGGAGGAGTCTATTTTTTGCTTGATTATTTTCTCGTCGGGCGGTAAAGATAAGTTCTGCCCGGTTTCGGTCGTAGTATTGACCGTTAGTTGGTCCGTACCGTAGGGGCTATCATGGTTCTCATGCTGGTAAAGGGCCTCAATACCTTCCTCGGCATTTTGAAAGGCTTTTTCGAGTAGTATCCGGGTACCTGCCAAAGAAGAAGTTTTTGTAGCATTTTTTAAAAGTTCGGATACCACGAGTATTCGCTCCGAGGCTTCCTGGCAAGCGCAGTCTTCTAACTGGACTTTCGATTTGGTGATGGCGTCAAGGGCTTTGTATATGTGAAACCGCATCAGCTGTAAGTCTTCCATACCTAACGCTTTTTCCGTTTCAGTTTTGACGTAGGTGATGTTCGAACCTGCATAATCGCAAGCTTGCGTCGGCTTAAAAGACGAAAAAAGGCAGAAAATAAGCGTGTAGCGTAGCAGGTTAAAAAGCTTCATAAGCTAGGTTTGGTCCGTAAAATTTGGGCATTCTACACTGCAAAGTTAACTATGTCAAGAGGTTACCGAATACTTTATTCGATGCACCGCAGTGCGTTCGGGTTATTTTAGACAAACCGATGTTTTCTCGGGGCAAACGGTCAACTTTTCTGTTTTGGATTACCGTTCAACGATTGGATTCTTTATCTTCACCCATGGATTTATCAAAAATCACTTCATTTAAGGTCGAGGGTTCAATAAAGCTCTCCGATCGGGAGACGCATGAGGATTTCGGTGCGTCGGACAAGCAGCTGAAAAACGAATTGAAAGATATTAGAAAAGATCTCGGAGATTTTCAGGATACTATTTACGCGCATGGAAAATACAGCGTTTTGGTCTGCTTACAGGGAATGGATACCGCAGGCAAGGATAGTTTGATCCGAGAGGTTTTTAAGGATTTCAACGTGCGTGGGGTGGTGGTGCATAGCTTTAAAGTGCCCACCGAACTCGAGCTGAAGCATGACTATCTCTGGCGGCATTATATCGCCCTGCCCGCTAAGGGAAAGTTCGGCGTGTTCAACCGTACCCATTACGAAAATGTATTGGTAACACGGGTGCATCCGGAGTATATCATGGGAGAGAACATACCCGGTATCCATTCCGTGGCGGATATCGATCAATGGTTTTGGGACAGACGCTTCGATCAGATCAATGACTTCGAGAAGCACATAGCGGACACGGGCACTATTGTTTTTAAATTTTTTTTACACTTATCCAAAGAAGAACAACGCCAACGATTATTGCGTAGGTTAAACCTAAAACGAAAGAATTGGAAATTTTCCCCTGGGGACCTTAAGGAACGGGAATTGTGGGACAACTATCTCAAGTGTTACGAAGAAGCCATCAATAAAACCTCCAAACTTCACGCACCTTGGTACGTCATACCAGCGGACAACAAAAAAGCGGCCCGGGTATCGGTAGCATCGATTTTATGGGAAGAATTAAAAAAATACCAAGACATCAAAGAACCCGAACTTCATGCCAAAATAAGTGCCGATTTGCATAGTTATAAAGAAATGTTGCAAAAAGAAAAAGGATGAAAAAACTATTGATTCTATTGCTTCTGACAGGTTTTCATTCCTACGCCCAGAACGA
The DNA here is from genome assembly GCA_963832345.1 of uncultured Flavobacteriaceae bacterium. Lineage (GTDB taxonomy): Bacteria > Bacteroidota > Bacteroidia > Flavobacteriales > Flavobacteriaceae > Pricia. The sequence goes on from CAWHTW010000003.1 coordinate 577,977, forward strand.
CGACGAAAAACAGCTTAAAAAAATATATGATGCCGCCCTAACCGAGGGAAAGGCTTACAGTTGGCTCAACTACCTATCGAATCAAATAGGAGGTCGGCTTTCGGGTTCTTTAGAGGCGCAAAGGGCGGTTGAATACACCAAAGTCCAGCTCGATTCATTGGGCTTGGACAAGGTTTGGCTGCAACCTGTGATGGTACCCAAATGGGTACGGGGCATTCCTGAGTTTGCCTATATGGAGACTTCGCCGGGGGTAACCAGCACAGTGCCTATTTGCGCCTTGGGCGGATCGGTGGCCACACCCGTGGGCGGCCTCAAGGCGAATATCATCGAAGTGAAGGGCATCGAGGAACTGAAGACATTGGGAAAAGCCGAGGTCGCAGGCAAAATCGTATTCTACAACCGGCCTATGGACCCAACGCTAATCAGCACTTTCGACGCGTATTCGGGTTGCGTCGATCAGCGATATTCGGGCGCCGAGGAGGCTGCCAAGTATGGCGCAGTAGGTGTCATCGTACGTTCTATGAATCTGCGGTTGGACGATTTTCCGCATACAGGCTCGATGAGTTATGGAGATACCGCCGTGTCCGATAGAATTCCCGCTGCGGCAATAAGCACCAACGCTGCCGAGATGCTGGCCACCACCTTACTACTGAATCCGGACACCAAATTTTATTTTAAGCAGTACTGTAAGCAGTTCGATGATGTAGAATCGTTCAATGTTATCGGGGAAATTAAAGGGAGCACCCATCCCGATGAAATAATAGTGGTAGGTGGCCATCTTGATTCTTGGGATCTCGGCGACGGCTCCCACGATGATGGTGCAGGCTGTGTACAGAGCATGGAAGTGCTTCGACTGCTCAAACTTTCCGGCTACAAACCCAGACGAACGATTCGTGTAGTACTCTTTATGAACGAGGAAAACGGACTACGGGGTGGAACGGAATATGCCAAAAGGGCTGAACTGAGCAACGAAAATCATGTTTTCGCCTTGGAAAGCGATGCCGGTGGTTTTACCCCACGGGGATTTTCGTTCGACAGCTCCGATGCCGACTTAAAAAAGGTTCAAAGTTGGGCCCCACTTTTCGAACCTTATATGATTCACCTCTTTGAAAAGGGATTTAGCGGTGCGGACATTGCTCCCCTAAAAAAAAACGGTATAGTCCTGGCTGGTCTGTTGCCTGATTCGCAAAGGTATTTCGTACATCATCATGCCGAGAACGATACTTTCGAACATGTCAACAAACGCGAACTGGAACTCGGGGCTGCAAGTATGGCAAGCTTAGTCTATCTTTTTGACAAATATGGGACTGATTTCGGCACCCCGAAACCATAAATCGAGAATAACCAAGGCTGTAGTATACTTTATCGTTAGTGTCCAATTAAAATTAAATCGCTGTTTCGCAGCTGTTTAAAATTCAAAATTTTTCCGATTAACGTTGACCCAAACCTACGGAAGGCGTATGGAACCTTAAATCATATTCACGGACATTTTTATTACCTTTGCCGCTCACAAAAAACGAGTAAAATGCAAGACGGAATCTACGCAAAGTTCAACACCTCCAAAGGAGAAATACTAGTAAAGCTCACTCATGAAAAAACACCCGGAACGGTCGGTAATTTCGTGGCCCTGGCCGAGGGAAAACAGGAAAATAAGGTGAAACCGAAAGGTGAACCGTATTACGACGGGCTGAAATTCCACCGGGTTATTCCAGATTTTATGATACAGGGCGGTTGTCCTCAAGGTACCGGTACAGGAGATGCAGGCTATAAGTTCGATGATGAGTTCCATCCGGACTTGAACCATTCCGAACCGGGCGTGCTTTCTATGGCCAATGCTGGACCAGGCACCAATGGCAGCCAGTTTTATATCACTCACGTACCAACGCCTTGGTTAGACAACAAACATACCGTATTTGGTCAAGTAGATTCGGGCCAAGCCGTTGTTGATGACATCGCACAGGGCGATATCATTGAAAGCCTCGAAATCGTAAGGGTAGGTGACGAAGCTGAAAATTGGGATGCGGTAGCAGCCTTCCAAACCTTCAAAAGCTCGAAGGAGAAACGGATTGCGGAACAAAAAAAGAACCAGGAAGCTGAACTCGACAAAATTTCAGCAGGGTTCGAGAGTACGAAGAGTGGGCTGCGTTATAAAATGATTCAGGAAGGCAATGGGCCGAAGGCTAAGAAAGGGCAGACTGTATCCGTGCACTACGAAGGTTCGCTGATAAACGGACAAGTTTTCGATTCTTCCTACAAACGCAAACAGCCCATCGATTTTCAATTGGGCGCTGGCCAAGTAATTTCCGGATGGGACGAGGGTATCAGTTTGCTGAAGGTGGGGGATAAAGCACGTTTTGTTATTCCATCTCATTTAGGATATGGAAGTGCAGGGGCCGGAGGCGTCATTCCACCGAATGCTACACTACTTTTTGATGTTGAATTGATGGATGTAAAGTAAAATAAGGGAAGCAAATTTTCACAGGTATATTAGAAGCCTCGGGATTAGCTCGGGGCTTTTTTTTGAACTTTGGTCGCTCTTATACCGGTCAATCTTTTTGGTACGTGCTAAGTATAACAAGCACTATATTTATGACGACAAGGATGATAAGGATGTAAAAAAATGTAAACATTCGATTTGATATTGTGCATTAGGAACTAATTCACCTAATTAAAAAACACCTTAAATCGGAAAAAGCCCTACTGTTTATAGATTAGAAATCGTAAAATTTGAGCCTAATACGATTTTCAAGCATTATCCACGCTCCAAATTAAAAGTAGAATCCTACCACAATCAAAATGAGAGGGACACCCAAAAATGTAAGTATGGCGTTCACAATTTGATAATGGGGCATTCAAACAAGGAGCAGCGCGTGGGGGAAGAAAATATTTATCTAATAAGTAGGACAAACACCTCTTTAAATTGTAGCTAATGTATGAAAAATAAGAATACTATAGAAAAATAAATAAAAAAAGCCCCGACAACTTTGCCGGGGCTTGGTACAAAAAAAGTTTATGCGTTCTAGTCTACTACTTTCACATTTACCGCGTTCAATCCTTTTTTACCTTGTTGTAGTTCAAATTCTACAACATCACCTTCACGAATCTCGTCAATTAAACCAGAAATGTGTACAAAGTGATCTTCGCTTGAACCATCTTCAGTGATAAAACCGTAACCTTTGGAATCATTGAAGAATTTTACTGTGCCTTTACTCATAATACTAAAAAATTAAAAATTAAATTAAAGTGCAAATATAGTATTAAAATATTTAAATGAGTGATTTTTCGGAGGTTATATTTATGCACTTTCTTTGGCTGCACTGTTCTGAGGATATCACACCCTCGTTCGATGAAAAATAGTGCTTGATGTAAGGTTCGCCTTGTGCAGTTGCCGGCAGACAAAAAAAATGGGTAGGGTAGGAGAAAAGGTGGAACTGTGGAGGGACCAAGATGCATCGGTCTTCAATCTAAAACGGTTTAGTATCAAACGACTGGAGCCAAAAGACTTTTGATTGAAGATGTAACTTCCTTGGGGTTCAAACCGATAATGGCGGTTACCAAGGTCAAGATTGAGGTGGCACGATCAATAACCATTTGTACCGTTCCTAAATTTTTGTAGAGTTCCCTTGTTTCTTGGGTAATGGCATCAATATTTTGTAACGAAATTTCCACATCGTCCATCACAAGTACCGCCGCTTTAGTGTACAATTGTGTCGTATCTTCCAATTGTTTTAGGTGCAGTTCTTTTATGCGCATATTCTCATCTTCCGATAAACTGTCGAAATTTTCGTAGCGATAGTTCCCCAAGGCATTGGTCATCCTCAAAAGGTTGTCAGCAACTTCCTTTACCTGATGCGATGTTAAATTGGGCATATTCTTAAATTTTAATGAACACCTATACTCGATACTAAAATAATTTTAAACCAAAACCCCGAACCGTTCACTTTACATTCGGTGTAATGACAAAATAGTATTACCCATTTGCCGGCCATAGCCTGCCAATTCTATGCGGACCTCTTCATCGGTCATATGGCTGACATTGTTATATAAGATGGTATGGCCTTGGGCAATATCCCTTAAAATTTGGGCGTAGGTATCCAACTCCTTTTGTTGGATCGCTATTTCCGAAATCCTCTGGAAATAGTCCTCTGCAAACTTTGTGCGTTCGTAGTCCGATAATTTTTTGTCCTTTAAAAAATCAAAATAGAAGTTCTTAAGTCCGCTTTTTTGTACTTCCAGCTTTCCGTTTAAATTTCCGGTGAGATTAAGTTCCAGAAAATGGAGCAACTTAAGCAGGGGACCATGGGCCTGGGCAACATATTCCTTGATTTTTTTTCTTCGGAAGCTATCGGTAAAGGCCCGAAGCAGTAGTGTGGAAATGTCGGAATAGGCCTTCACATCGGTCTCGTTCAATTTTATAGGTCCAAAATCACCAGTAGCCAAGGCTTGCGTAAGATCATTCGTTTTATAGTTGGTAAGCTCGTTTTTGCTAAGGTCCGATAATCCATAAAAGTAATCCTTGGTCGTGTTGTAGATCGCTCGGGTTATGCTATCCGCTTTTTCGTTTTCTTCGCAGTCACAATCCGTATTGTGAATATCCAATTTTCGGATATTTTTTTGTTGGCAATCTTGTCGGCAAATTTTTAAGTACCCCGGAGAGATCGTCTCGAATTGTTCGATGCCTTCGATGGAGGTTACCGAGAATTCACCGATATGTTTGAGGTTGACGCAGCTAGTACACAATAAAATTGTAACGAATCCTAAAATCTGGACTTTTAAGGTCATTAACATCGTAAAATATTTTCTTAGAAAAGTTAAAAATAAAAAGTTCTTTTTTAAGTTTCGCCGAAAAAAAAAATGGGGCGGCCATTTTGCCAATTCCAATTCCTGTTTTGTCTTGGAAGGTTTCCGAAATTGGAAAATTCTTGGAAGGAGGAATATAGGTTGGGCCAAGTTCAGTTTACCATACTTATGTATAAAAAGTGCTGTTTCATGTGCAGCTGGCAAAGAAAACCTCCCATGAATCCATGGGAGGTTTATTTCATACACCGCAATACGGGGGATTTAGGTTCCGTAAGCCGTGGAATTTTGATTTTGGTACTATCAACTAAGTGGTAGGGTCTGGCGTCATTCTAAGATACGGCTTGACTTCTTTCACGCCTTTTTTGAACATTTCTACGGCATCTTTTGTTGAAATGGCGGGACTCACTACCACATCATCCCCGTTTTTCCAATTGGCCGGAGTTGCCACTTTGTGATTTGCGGTGAGCTGTAAAGAATCAACGACTCGAAGCAGCTCGTAAAAATTACGGCCTGTAGAGGCGGGATAGGTCAACATCAGCTTTACCGTTCTATCGGGAGCGATGATAAAGACCGAACGCACCGTCAGGGTGTCATTGGCCTTCGGATGAATCATATCGTACAGGTCGGAAACTTTACGATCCGTATCTGCGATGATTGGAAAATTGACGGTAGTATCATTTACTTCATTGATGTCTTTTATCCATTCCTTATGCGAGGCGGCATCATCAACGCTAAGCGCCAACATTTTTACGTTTCGCTTGGTGAATTCATCTTTGAACTTTGCCGTAGTGCCCAGCTCAGTGGTACACACGGGCGTAAAATCAGCTGGATGTGAGAAAAGAATGCCCCAGCTATCACCGAGATAATCGTAGAGGTTAATTTCCCCCATGGAACTGTCTGCCGTAAAATCGGGAGCAGTATCGCCTAGTCGTATTGTTGCCATTTTAGTGTTTTTTAAGTTTATAATAAATTCCTATAAATTTAGTAGATTAAAGAGGAATTGCCATAGGCTTCGGGTTAAAAATGTATTAAAGTTTACTACTTTTAACTGATGGAAAATAGAGATTTAGAAAAATTAAGATATCCCATCGGCAAATATGAAGTTCCGGCGGTCATTACCGACGCGCATATTTCGGAATGGATCGAAAGTTTGGAGCGCCTCCCGCAGCGTTTAAGGAAACTGGTTGAAAATTTGTCTGAAGAAGAATTGGAAACCCCATATCGGCCCGGTGGATGGACAGTGCGACAAACCGTTCACCACATCGCCGACAGCCATCACAACAGCTACATCCGTTTTAAATGGGCTTTGACAGAAGATAATCCCATCATAAAACCTTACGACGAAAAAGCTTGGTCCGATTTGTTCGACGCTAAGTCGGCACCTATTATACTCTCGCTGGACCATCTAAGTGCGGTACACGCCAAATTGGTGTATTTGTTAAGGGGACTTTCAAGATACCACCTTGAACGGAAATTTATTCATCCCGATGGTAACGTAGATGCGCCGTTAGATGAGAATATCGGCCGTTATGCCTGGCACGGCAACCATCATTATACGCACATCGAGAATTTGGTTAAGAGGTCTTTCGATAAGGCATAAATATGCTGCTATTGAGAACCGCGACTGCTGGGTTCCGAAGTAAGATTTTGAGTCTCTACGCTTTCCATTTAATGTTGCATCCGATACTGGGTTTTTGGTTTTTTTGGATTTCTTTACCTTCCAGCAAAGCATCCAACGCACTTCTTAAATCGTTCCCTGTTAGTGGCACCCCATTACCAGGACGTGAATCGTCTAACTGGCCCCGGTATACCAATTCCAGATCCGAATCGAAAAGATAGAAGTCGGGAGTGCAGGCAGCGTTATATGCTTTTGCCGTTTCTTGGGTAGCATCGTAGAGATAGGGGAAGGTATACCCCTCTTTTTTTGCGTTTTCCTTCATTAGGTCGGGAGCATCCTGTGGATAGTTTTCCACATCGTTGCTCGAAATCGCTATAAAGCCGATACCCTTTTTCTGATAGGCTTCTGCCAGTTTTACGATTTGAGGATTGACGTGCTTTACGAACGGACAGTGATTGCAGATAAACATAATTACCGTTCCCTTATCGCCCTTCAAGGCTTGCAGATTTTGGGTTTTCTGTGTTACGGTATCCTGTAGACTGAATTCTGGGGCGGTTGTTCCGAGGGGAAGCATATTACTGGGCGTTCTTGACATGTCATTGTATTTAATAGGTTACTAGTTTTCCTTTACTAGTTGCAAGTTACTGCATATTAAACAAAAAATTAAACAGCGACGCAGCTGCGATTAAATGCATATTCCGAGCTTACTGGAAAGCCTTGGCTTACCGGTCAAAATCGTACCTTGTGGTCGGCAATCCCATTTGAGCATAAACCATACTATATGTTAGAAACCATCACCTGGCCCGATTTTGCCAAAGTAGAAATGCGAGTCGGCACAATTATAAAGGTAGCCGATTTTCCGGAAGCCCGTAACCCTGCGTACCAGCTTCATGTAGATTTTGGGAAAGAAATCGGTATCAAAAAGTCCTCTGCCCAAATTACGGGTCGCTATCAACAAGACGAACTTTTAAACAGGCAGGTGGTCGCTGTGGTCAACTTCCCTAAAAAACAGATAGCTAATTTCATGAGCGAATGTCTTATCTTGGGGGCCGTCGACGGAAAGGATGTCATTCTCCTACAGCCGGAGACATCCGTAGCCAATGGACTTAAAATCTCCTAAACCAGCCAAGCTCTAACCTGACCTTTGAAAAATATAGGATACCGACTACTTAAGCTCTGGATTAAAATCGGATTATATCTTTACTACGGTAAAATAAAGATTTCCGGCCTGGAAAACGTACCCAAAAGCGAGCCGATACTATTTCTACCCAACCATCAGGGTGCCCTGATGGATGTATTGCTAATCGTGACTGACTGCCATCGGAAACCCTTCTTCCTGACCCGATCTGACGTGTTTAAACGTCCAATCCTAAAAAAATTCTTCGCCTTTTTAAGAATGCTGCCCATATATCGTATTCGTGATGGTAGGGAATCGCTGAAGAAAAATAAGGCGGTTTTCGAGCAATGTTCGCGGTTATTTCAGCAAAACCATGCCCTAGTCATATTTCCCGAAGCGAATCACAACATCAAACGCCGGGTTCGGCCTTTGAGCAAAGGCTTTACGCGTATTCTTCTAGATACATTGAAAAAGTCCCCGGAGGTGAAAATTCACATCATACCCATTGGGATGAACTATCGCAGCAACAGCGGCTTTCCTGATAAAGTTGCCCTGTATTATGGAACGTCTATTGTGGCCAATGAATTTTATGATACAAAAGCGGGTGAAAAGACTATCCATAAATTAAAGGATGCCGTTTCCGATGCTTTGAAGACCCTCACAACCCATATCCAGGAAGAAGAAAATTATGAGTCCACCCTTAGGAAATTGGATGCTTTACAAGTCGATTACCTGAATCCTACAGAAACGAATGCCTCGATAATAAACCTGGACGTTTCCGACGATAAAAAAACAGATGATTTAACCCCAGGCGCTTTGCAAATTATCTTCAGGTGGATTTTTAATATCCTGAATTTCCCCGTCCTCATCCCATGGAGAACCTGTATAAAACCCAAAGTCTGGGAACCGGAATTCATGGGTACGTTGCGGTTCGGATTTGCCCTGCTGGCCTACCCTTTATATTATTTCATGGTATTCGCCGTTATCGCCATGATTTGGAACGGGGTTTTAGGATTCGCCGTGATAGTTGGAATTTTTCTATATAATTGGGCGTATGTAAGATGGAAGTAGTTAAGACCTTTACTGAAATTGCAGCCAAATCACTAACATCGATATTTTTAGGATTTGAACGCGAAATTGTGCTTGACCTTTTTTCACATACTATCCCCGAAAAAGATAGCGTTCATCAACAACTTGTTCGTGCCGTACCAAAACGCCCTAAAATTGGTGTTATCGGTAAAGACGATGACCCGGCCTTTACCGGTTCGCTGCACTTGAAATGGAACGCTGTTTTTTAGCATCTCCAGATTTTCCTCTGAAATATAACCACTCAAAAGAGGATCGTTTGTGTATTGAATGGGATTATTATAGCTGTTCTTATCGGGTTCGATATAGACATTCGTATTTCTGAAAAGGGGTAACCTATTATTTTTATATCCGAAATTGATGGGATGCGAAAGATCGAGTTTGGCCTCGAAGATTGCGCCTCCGGTAACCTGTGCCCCTTCGAAATCATCTTTTTGGTCGAAGGCGATATCTTTGGCAATCAAGGTGTCTTTCTTGAATTTCAGGTCTATCAGTCCATTTTTTTGGAACGATTCCGCCATGTTGCGGTAGCCGATTAAAGTGCCCCCCGTTGTGATCCATTCCTTAAGTTTTTTGGATTGTTTCTTGGAAAGGCCTCCACCGCCCATACTCGGGATAATAAGATCGGTATATTCGCTCAAATCGACGGAATCAAAATATTCAGTATCGATTTTGGTAATGTTCATATCATATCGGGTATCAAAGAGATGCCAGATTTCCCCCGCATCGTAAGAACTGACGCCCTCACCGACAAGCAGCGCGACCTTTTGTTTCTCTATCGGATCAAAATCATTACTTCCCAAATCTATACCCTTGGTGAGTCCCGTGCCCACGTCGGTAATCCGTAGGTTACTTTTTAACGCCACGTCTTTCAAGAACCTGTAAAGTTCGGTGGCATTTAGCGCTTGTTGCTGTACGGGCACCATAATGGTCCCATAGCCGTACGCATTTCCTTCAAGGCTAAACGGAGCTTTGGCCACCTTGGCACGGAGGCCATGATTCACAATTCGGTTCAAGGCCTTCGGGCTGTAATATTCGTTCCATTCAAAGAGGTAAGCATAGTCACTTTGCGCATCTAGGCTGCCGGTCAATGGGGATAGTTCCGTAACTTCTTCCCCAGCAATGCCCAAGGACCGTAAATCGGTATAGTCAAAATTGAAGGCCAAGGGAAGGGTCCAAGCGGAAATGTCGTAGAAAATACTGTCGGTAAAACTGGTCCGCTTTTCGAACATGGCTTTGATCATGCGGTAGTTTTTTTGGTTCTTTGGCACGACATAGCTATACCCCTTCTTATAGTCTGTTCCATTTAGACGGACATCGTTGGAAAGTTGGTGGAAGGTGATGTTCTGGCGTTGCAAGATTTCCGCGAAGTGCCAGGTCTTTGCGGCATCCTTGCTATCACCGAAAATGACGGCCTTGTCTTTACCAATAGCGGATTCGATGCCCATATCCCTAAAAAAGGATTGCTGGTATTCCAACAGCTTTAACCGCATGGCCTGCGCCGCCTTGATAGTTGATAAAGCCGTAACGAACTGGTTGCGAATGGTAAAAGGAAAGCTTATGATGCCGTTCTCGCTTTCCTGCAAATGTCCCCTTGAACTGCCTTGTTCGAAGAGAATGCCGACACCTCCGTTGATGTCGGGAAAGGTTGAGCCCTTGCCATAGTAGAAGTCGTCATAATCTTCTTCGGAATAGTACAAAGATCCGATGCTGTCAAGGGCCTTGGCATGATACGTCCCGATTTCTGCGGTAAGCTCTTGATTCATTTTTGGGGTAAGGGGATGCACCCGTGTGGGCTCCCCGGGCTGAAAAAAGAAGGTGGAATTCGTACCCATTTCGTGATGGTCGGTCAAGATATTGGGCATCCATTTATGGAAAGAGGCGATACGTGAACGACTTTCCGGTAATTGTACGGGCAGCCAGTCGCGGTTCATATCGAACCAGTAGTGGTTGGTACGTCCACCAGGCCAACCTTCTTGGAATTCCCTATCATTACTATCGGAATTCAGGTTGTCGCTTTTATTGGTGTTCGCCCAATGGGCAAAGCGCTGCAGACCATCGGGATTGAAGGATGGATCCATCAAAATGACCATATTTTCTAAAAGTTTTTCGATTTCAGGACCTTGGGCCGCGGCCAGATAATAGGCGTAAGCCATACCGGCATTGGCACCACTAGGTTCGTTGCCATGAATGGAAAAACCTTGGTAGACTACTATCGGCATATCGCTCAGATCGAGGCTGCCACTGCCATTTTCGGTCAGCGCAACATGATCTTGCCGGATTCTGTCAATATTTTGATGGTTTTGGGGCGAGGTGACGGTAAGCAAAAGAAGTGGCCTTCCCTCAAAGGTTAGGCCTCGATTTTCGATTGTAATACGGTCGCTTGCCTTCGCCAAAGCTTGCATGTAGAACACTAGCTTGTCATGGGTGACATGCCACTCGCCGACTTCATGGCCGATAATTTCTTTAGGCGTTGGGATGGATATATCGTAACTAATATCTTGCGGAAGATAATAGTTGAGGTCAAGGCTATCTTGTGAATGAACCAGTTGAAAAGATAAAAGAAGCAATACTGGTAGAACTTTTTTCATAAGATGATGGATATATTCTTGCCATAAATGTAAGAAATAAAAATCCTCTTAGATATCATCAAAGCTCACATCGGTAAAGCTATCCGTAGATTTGGCTTCCCCGTTTTCACTGGGCTCTTCATCCTCCTTTTTGAAATCCTTTTGATGTCTCTCGGAGATGACTTCCGTTCCTTTTTCATCGATAATGAAGTCCATCATTTCTTCGACATTTTCCCGAAAACCCTCAAAGTCCTCTTTATACAGGTATATTTTGTGTTTTTTGTAATGAAATGACCCATCATCGTGGGTGAACTTTTTGCTTTCGGTGATTGTTAGATAATAATCGCCCGCTTTGGTACTTCGCACATCGAAAAAATAGGTTCTTCTGCCCGCACGCATTACTTTGGAGTGAATCTCCTCCTGGTCTATTGAATTTTTCGCTTCCATCTCTCTTCTAGGTTCTTAATGGTTGTTATTATCCAAAAGTGTAAAAAAAATCTCAATACGACAACAATTTTGCGATTTCTTTGATAGTAATACCATTGATTTTTCAGGATTCGTTCTCCGATAGTTGTGTAATATATAGCTCTTTGTAGTATCCTTCCTTAGTATTCAGCTGTTCGTGACTGCCTTCTTGGAGGAGTTCGCCGTCTTCTAGAACTAGTACCTTATCGGCATTTTTGGCCGAAGATACCCGATGGCTGACGATGAGCGTGGTCTTATTGTCCGAAGCTTTCTTGAGGTTGCTTAAGATGGCTTCTTCCGTTTCTGTATCTACGGCGGATAGGCAATCGTCGAAAAGATAGACTTGGGGATTTTTCAATAGGGCGCGTGCAATGGAAACCCGCTGTTTCTGGCCTCCGCTGAGGGTGATGCCCCTTTCGCCGAGTACCGTAGCATATCCTTTTGTAAACCCCATTATATTTTTATGCACTACGGCTTCTTTGGCGGCCTGAACTACCTCTTCGTCCGTGGCGTTTTCCTTTCCGAATTTGATGTTGTTTTTAATGGAATCCGAAAACAGAAATGCATCTTGTGGCACCGCACCAACCGCCTGCCGTAAGCTATCGATATTCAATTGTTTCACAGGAACGTCATCGATAAGGATCTCGCCCGATGTCACATCGTAGAGGCGGGCCACGAGGTCTAGGATGGTTGACTTACCGGATCCGGTCTTGCCGAGAATGGCGACGGTTTCTCCCGCATTGATTGTAAACGAGAGGTTTTTAAGGGCCGTTATCTCGGTGTCCCCATAGGTGAACGTCACGTTTTTAAATTCAATTTTTCCGTGAATAGGTGTGGTTTCAAAAACGGTGTTTTTGATATCCGGAGTCTCTTTCAAAAATTCGTTTATCCGTTTTTGTGAAGCTTCCGCCATTTGTACGATAGAGGTCAACCATCCGATAATGGCTACGGGCCATGTAAGCATATTGACGTAAAGAATAAATTCAGCAATTACACCGACCCCGTCTATCTCGCCGTCAATCAACTGCTTTCCTCCTATATATATAACAAATATATTGCTGATGCCGATCAAAAGCACCATCAACGGGAAGAACCAGGCGTTTACCTTGGCCAGTTCCATACTCTTATTCTTTCCCTCGAGAGCGAGTTCCCCTAAATCGGAGTTGATCTGGGGCTCCAGCGCATAGGCCTTGATGACCGATACCCCGGAAAAAACTTCTTGGGTAAAGGTGGACAGTGTCGATAGAAATTGTTGCACGACGGTACTGCGTTTATGGATTATCTTGCTGATCTGATAAATCAAAACGGATAATATCGGTAGGGGAATCAGCGCGTAGGCAGCAAGTGTCGGCGCAGTAATGAACATAATCGGAATGATACAGACAAAAAGAGTAACGGTATTAATGCCGTACATCAAGGCCGGTCCGGCATAAAGGCGCACTTGGTTGATATCTTCACTGATGCGGTTCATCAGGTCGCCAGTACGGTTCTTTTTATAAAAATTGAGACTTAGCAATTGATAATGATCGAATACCTCGTTCTTCAGGTCGTACTCTATATAGCGGGATACATTGATGATGGTCTGGCGCATCAAAAAAGTGAAAAACCCTGATAACAGGGCGGCACCGACGATTATCAGTATAAATTTTAAAAGTAATGCTTCGGCTTCCGACTCCGCAATTTCAGAATCCATAAATTGCTCGACCACGCCTATGGATTTGTTTACATAGGATGGCATAACGAGTTGTAACATTCTGGCGACAATCGTTATGACGATGCCGACCAGCAATTTCTTCCAGTATTTTTTAAAATATTTGTTGAGGTGTTTGAGTTCCTTCATGTAGATAATCAGTACCTGTACTCGGATGTTAATTTTAAATGTGCCAAAGATAACCAAGAAACAAGAATCAAGGGCAACGGTTGTAAAGTATTTAGTAGTGAGTAAGCAGTACCGAGTATTTCATATTGCGTACTTCGTATTTTATATGCTGTCCGACCCCTTTGCTGTTTTACGGATAGGAGAATTTTTTCAGTAAAATCCTAAAAATGCGACTTCCTTCTAAAACTTCTAACCTCCTAAACTCTTAAACTCATACTTTTCCATTATTTTTGCCGCTTGAAAAAGAAGTACTACGTTTTCCAAAAGTTCTTTATCGTATGTTGACACGAAGGCACATTAGAATCAAGGTCATGCAGTGTATTTACGCCCTGACCCAATCAAAGGACGATTCTTTGGAAAAACAGGAGAAATTTTTGCGGTACAGTATCGAAAGCATGTATAGTCTTTACTTGCTGATGATGAGCTTGATGATCGAAATACATCAAAGGGCGGTCGAACAGTTGAAACTATCCTCGAAAAAGTATCTAGCTACCGCTTCCGATACGTATCCCGACCAAGAAAAGTTCCTTAATAATAGGCTGTTGCTGCAAATAGTCAATAATGAGGCCTTGAAGGCCGAACTCAAAAAACGCAAGCTGAAAAACTGGTATCTGAACGATGAGTACGTAAAGATTTTGTACACGGAGACCGTTAAACATCCTTTATATTCCAGTTATATGTCCTCTGGAAAAAGCTCGTATAGCGAGGATGCCGATTTTCTGATTTCCCTCTTTAAGGAAGTCATCGCTCCCAATGATAAGATATATGATTATTTTGAGGATGACAAGTTGACCTGGGTGGATGACATCCCTATCGTAAACACCTTTATTTTAAAATTATTTAAAAAGGCGAATGAAAACCGTCCGGAATCTTTTTTTCTTCCCCGTTTATTAAAAGATGAGACGGATATGGAATTTGCCCAAAAGCTACTGACCAAAACCCTGCTGAAGGATGCCGAATGGACGAAGGAAATCGAGGGAAAGACCCCCAATTGGGATAAAGACCGTATAGCGGATATGGATTCTATCCTATTAAAAATGGCGATATGCGAACTTTTGAACTTTCCGACCATTCCCGAGAAAGTGACTATCAACGAATTCCTTGAGATTGCCAAAGAATATTCAACTCCGAAAAGCAGTATTTTTATCAACGGTATTTTAGATAATCTGGTCCGGGAATACAAGGCCGAAAATAAATTGAATAAGATCGGCAGGGGTCTCATTTGAGATGGGTCATAGGAAGCACTCAATAAAATGAGAAGAATTACGTTATGGAGTTGTACGTAAGTTTTGATCGACGAAATACAAGTTGAAAATTATTTATTAATTTTGTTATTCTAATTAAACAGTAAAGATCATGAAAAAAGTATTTTTAGCCCTAGGTGCCATTTCCGTCATGGCTTTTACCTCTTGTAAGGATAATGCCTCGAACAAGATTAAGTCGGACAATGTGGCTGAAGCGGCGCAACGTGACGAGGCCGGCAAGCAAATACCAGTGATGGAATTTGAGAAGTCCGAGCACGATTTTGGAACCATTGAGCAAGGTACGCCCCAGGAAACTGTATTTAAATTCACAAATACGGGTAATGCGCCCTTGATCATTACCAATGCCACCAGTTCTTGTGGCTGTACGGTGCCAAATCCGCCTAAAGATCCTATCGCTCCCGGCGAAACCGGAGAATTGGTGGTGAAATTTAACGGATCAGGACAAAATCAGGTGAGCAAGCAGATTACTGTGACCGCGAATACCGAAAAAGGTTCGGAGCTGTTGCGCATCAAGGCTTTTGTAAATCCGAAGAACGCCGGTCCTGTAGGTCCGACATCATAAATGATAAATTCATCTTGAACTTACCATTGTATAGGCAGGTTTTAAGGTGTATTATAAGTAAATAGATTGACTTAAGACTTACCTTTCGGTAGGTCTTAAGTTGTTTATTTTTAGACTGATAGGTTAAATGAAAAAGCTTTCGGTCCAAACTAGAGTAGAACACTAACCAAAAAAAATTAAAATACATAATGGGTGACATAGGACAATTTCTTCCGATGATCTTAATTTTTGTGGTGGCGTATTTTTTTATGATACGCCCGCAAATGAAACGTTCAAAGGATGAAAAAAAATTCGCCGCAGAACTGAAAAAGGGTGACCGCGTAATTACCAAAAGTGGTTTGCACGGCAAGATAATGGACCTGAACGATAAGGATTTTTCCTGTATTTTGGAGACCATGGCCGGAAAACTCAAGTTCGATCGCTCTTCCATTTCCATGGAAATGAGCAAAAAACTGAACGCGCCCGAAAAGAAGTAGGGGCAAGTTTCAGCACATTCTAAAGCATCGGTTTTTTGAGACCGGTGCTTTTTTTATGGCTGGTTTACAACCTGCATTACCATGAATTAGGCTCCTGCATAATTATTTTCTGGGATTTGGTATTTGGCACGTGGAATTTTTATTGCGTTTCAGGGAGTTTGCCAGAGGATATATTTTGAAAATTAGTATCTTGTTCGATCAATCCAACAATTACATTATGTACCATAACAGAAGAAATTTCATCAAAAAAAGCACTTTGGCGTTGGCAGGTTCCAGTGCAGCATTTATGTTTCCCATGGAACTTCTGGCCGCTATACGCAAACCGGTCGGCGCGAACGACCGTATTAACGTTGGCCTAATCGGATGCAAGGGCATGGGCTTTAGCGATTTAAGTTCTATGCTGAAAATTAGCGAGACGAATGTAATCGCCCTTTGCGATGTCGACGAAAATGTGCTGAAGGCCCGTACCGCCGATCTTGAGAAAGCGGGCATCAAAAAACCGATGTGGTACAGGGACTACCGGAAAATGTTGGAAAACAAGAATATCGATGTGGTCATCATCGGTACCCCAGATCATTGGCACTGCCTGATGTTGACAGATGCCCTACAGGCAGGTAAAGATGTCTATTGTGAAAAGCCGATAGCCAACTCCGTTCAGGAATCCAATATTATGTTGAACTATACGGGCGCCAGCGACCGGATGGTACAGGTGGGGCAATGGCAGCGCAGTCAGCCGCATTTTGTCGATGCCATCGACTATGTCCATTCCGGAAAATTGGGGAATATCCGTTTGGCCAAAGCTTGGGCCTATCAAGGTTGGATGAAGCCCGTTCCGGTATTGCCCAATGCTGCCGTCCCGGAAGGCGTGAACTACAAGATGTGGTTGGGTCCGGCGCCCGAAAGACCGTTCAATCCCAATCGCTTCCATTTTAATTTCCGATGGTTCTGGGATTATGCTGGGGGGCTCATGACCGACTGGGGTGTGCATATGATAGATTATGCGCTATACGGTATGAAGGCTGGCACACCCAAATCCGTAATGGCTTTGGGCGGAAAATTCGCTTACCCCGATGATGCTTCTGAAACTCCAGATACCTTACAGACCGTGTACGAATATGATGGGTTTTCTATTCTTTGGGAACACGCCACTGGTATCAGCGGTGGTAATTATGGCAGAAATCATGGTGTTGCATTTATTGGCAATAACGGCACCTTAGTGGTCGACCGCAGCGGTTGGGAAATTATTCCCGAAGAAGAGTCCCAAGGCGGGGGAAAAAAAGCCATTCCCAAAATAGAGGCCGAATCACATGGTACGGGAGGTGTAAACGGACTCGACCTGCACACCGTAAACTTTATCGATGCAGTAAAGAGCAGGGATGCTTCAACTTTAAACGCTCCCATCAAAGTAGGCTACGATGCTGCCGTAGTATCCCATATGGGTAACGCGGCCTTTAAGACCGGCAGTCGAATTTATTGGGACGAAACCGCCGGGGAATTCAAGGAAAAAGAAGCCAATCAATTTTTGAAGGCGAACTATCAGAATGGATGGAATTTACCTATGATTTGAAAGGCATTGATTAGTATTCGTATTGAAATTCCAATCCCTTTTTCTGGTTTTTCAAAGTTTCGTTCATGCAGGCCACCACTGTATTTTCAACGATTTCGGCATTAGATTTAAACTTCCAATGTCGCGTTGCCTTGGTTTTGCCTTCCTGAGCATTTTCAAGCACGCCATACGGATTTTCTAGAAATACACCGTTGAAAAATCCCAATCCGAATTGGTGGGTGAACCTTGAAACCCAAAATATATGTTTACTGTCTAGGGTATCTACAGGTGCGTTCCAATTACCGGTGCGTTCCAATTAAAGGTTTCCGTTGCTCGGGTTTTTTTTTCGCCAAATCACGAAGTAGGGCGGTACCTTCCTTGACATGGTGGTTATTAGCCTAAAAACCCCTATTTTCTCCGCAATTTCCGTAATGCTTAAAATATGGATTATCCTAACCTCTTTCCCCCACCATTTCACAAATCTTGACAATAACTTCCACCGCCTTCTGCATACTCTCGACGGGCACATACTCATATTTTCCGTGAAAATTATGGCCTCCGGCAAAGATGTTGGGGCAGGGCAGGCCCTTGTAGCTTAGCTGCGAACCGTCAGTACCACCGCGAATAGGCTTGATAATGGGAGTCACGCCGACGGCTTCCATAGCTTCTTTGGCAAGATCGACGATATGCATGACCGGCTCGACCTTTTGTCGCATGTTAAAATACTGGTCCTTGATTTCTAAAACGATACAATCGCCGTGAACAGAGTTCAATTTTGCTGCTATGTCACGAAGCAGTTGTTTTCGTTTTTCGAAGTATGTCGCGTCGTGGTCACGAACGATCAATTCGAACTCCGTATGTTCGATTTCACCTTTTATATGGTGCACATGAAAAAAGCCCTCTCGACCTTCGGTGCGTTGGGGCGTTTCCTCAGGAGGCAAAATTTCAAGGAATTCCGTGGCGATACTTATGGCATTTACCATTTTTTTCTTGGCATAGCCGGGGTGTACACTTTTTCCCGAAATGGTCACTTTGGCAGTTGCGGCGTTGAAATTTTCATATTCGAGTTCCCCGATTTGGCTGCCATCTAGGGTATAGGCCCATTCGGCCCCGAATTTATCCACATCAAAAAGATGAGCGCCGCGTCCTATTTCCTCGTCGGGGGTGAAGCCTATCCTTATTTTTCCATGTTTGATTTCAGGATGGTCGATAAGGTACTCCATGGCCGTCACGATTTCGGTGATACCTGCCTTGTCATCTGCGCCCAAAAGGGTAGTGCCATCCGTGGTAATCAGGGTCTGTCCCCTGTACTGTAGTAAATCCTCAAAATAATCCGGTGAAAGTATGATATTATCCAAGGCATTGAGAACGATATCCTTACCATCGTAATTCTCGATAATCTGTGGATTTACATCCGTTCCGGAAAAATCGGGACTGGTATCAAAATGGGAGATAAATCCGATAACCGGTACTTTGGCTTCCATATTACTGGGCAAGGTAGCCATGACGTAGGCATTGTCGTCGATAGTAATCTCTTCCAGTCCGATTTCGGTTAGTTCTTCGACGAGTTCTTCAGCAAAAAGCCACTGTTTTTCTGTACTTGGCGTAGTTTTCGAATTTGAATCACTCTGAGTGTCGATTTTCACGTATTTCAGAAAGCGCTCTATAATCTGTTGCATGTAAACTCAGAATTTGAAATAAATGTACAAAATCAAGGACGTTTGCAACGACTTCAGGGATATCTACTTGATTATTTTAGCTGTTTTCCGACGTTTCGGATAATATTTACTTAACTTTCGCTTATCAGATCACACAAAACATAACTTAAACAGCACATTATGAAAACAAAGTACTTAATGATTTTGGTTCTAGTTTTTGGAATCGTAGGCCTGGCCAACGCCCAAATAACAGGAATCGTATTGGATGACGAAGGAGCACCCTTGCCGGGGGCCTCGGTAGTCGTCAAAGGCACAACTACAGGGGCTACCACTGATTTTGACGGTAATTTTTCAATCAATGCCGAGGTGGGGGATACTTTAGTGATTTCCTATATCGGTTTCGAAAGCAAAGAAATAACCGCAGAAGCAGGGGAGATGAGCATAGAACTATCATCGGGCGTTGCCTTATCGGAGGTGGTTATCATCGGCTCGCGCGCGCCCAACCGGACGGCGGTAGAAAGCGCTGTACCGGTCGATGTCATCGATATGAAGGAACTGAACAATGTTGCGCCACAAGTCAACCTGAACCAGATTTTGAACTATGTCGCCCCATCGTTTACCTCGAATACGCAAACGATATCCGATGGTACCGATCATATCGATCCTGCCTCTTTACGCGGTTTGGGTCCCGATCAAGTCTTGGTGCTGATCAATGGAAAAAGACGGCATAACTCGTCGCTTATCAATGTAAATGGTACTTTCGGCCGTGGAAGTGTAGGTACCGACCTGAATGCGATTCCCGCTGCCGCCATTCAGCGTATTGAAGTATTGCGTGATGGTGCGGCGGCCCAATATGGGTCCGACGCGATTGCCGGCGTCATCAATATTGTATTGAACAGAAGCGTCAATGAATTGAACACTTCCGTAACTACAGGAGCTAATTTCACAAAGAATGCCAACGACCAAACCGGTGGCGTTGATGGCGAATCGACCAATGTGGCCGCAAGTTATGGAGTGCCTTTAGGTGATAACGGGGGCTTTCTTAATCTTTCCGGTGATTTCGATGTACGTCAAGATTATAGTAGGATGAACGAATGGGAAGGAACGGTATTTAATCAATACAACGTTGTCGAGCGCGTTGCCAATGCCGATGGTTACGATATTTCCAATTTGTTGGATGACGATGTCGCCGATGTTATACAATATGCAAATCAGGCGGGTATAAATTTAAATGGCGCAACTACCAAAGAAGAGTTACAGCCCATATTAGGCGCGGATGCCACGGAAGCTGAACTCGCGGCTCGCGGCCAGCAACGTAGCGATTACAATATGCGCGTCGGGCAATCCGCTCTGCGTGGCGGTCGTTTCTTCGCTAATTTTTCCTTGCCCTTGGATGACAACGGTACTGAAGTCTATTCCTTTGCCGGATTAAGTTCACGAACCGGAAACTCTGCCGGCTTTTACAGATTGCCGAACCAGAGCCGGACGTATACGCCGGCCTATATCAACGGATTTTTACCGGAAATCAATTCCAATATTAAAGATCAATCCCTTTCCGTGGGGATAAAAGGTAAAGTTGGCGATTGGGATGTTGATCTAAGCAACACGTATGGTCGAAACGCATTTTTGTATACCATCGGAAACACATTTAACGCTTCGTTACAACGGGCTTCCCCTACCATTTTCGATGCAGGAGGATTTTCCTTTGCCCAAAACACGGCGAACCTCGATGTCACCCAGTATTTTGAAGACGTCATGGCCGGCCTAAACGTAGCTTTTGGGGCGGAATACCGCACTGAGAAGTATGAGATTGAAGCCGGTGAGGAGCCTTCTTACGCCCAATATACAGCAACAGGACAACGCATTACGTTGGCTTCCCAACAAGCGTCCCAAGATTTCTTTGGAAGCGCTAGACCTGGGGGATCACAGGTGTTTCCTGGTTTTGCACCCAGCAACGAACTCTCGAGAGGTCGTAGCAGTGTTGCGGGTTATATTGACCTCGAGGCAGATCTATCCGAAAAATTCCTTGTCAGTTTTGCTTCCCGTTTTGAAAACTACAGCGATTTTGGCTCGACCATTAATTTTAAATTATCGACGCGGTACAAGATTACCGATAATATCAATATAAGAGGTGCCGCCAATACGGGATTTAGGGCACCTTCGTTGCACCAAATTAATTTTAACTCTACTTCGACAATCTTTGATAATGAAGGAAACCCACAAGAGGTCGGTACTTTTGCCAATGATAGTAGGGCCGCTAACCTTTTGGGGATTCCAGATCTTAAGGAAGAAACTTCCAAAAGTGTCAGTTTAGGTCTTACTGCAAAAATTCCAGATGCAAATCTGACCCTTACTGTCGATGGTTATTATGTTGAAATCAATGACAGAGTCGTTTATACGGGGCAATTTGGAGGTCCCGGTACAGGCACCGAGCTAGATAATTTACTACGGCAGGCAAATGCCACAGCGGCTTCTTTCTTTGCGAACGCCATCAATACGGAATCTAGGGGATTAGATGTTGTGATAACCCACAACGCCAACCTAGGTACCAATTGGAGGTTGAAGTCCGATTTGGCCGGTACTTTTTCAAGAACCAACCAGATAGGCGATATCAATGCATCGGAAGTATTGACAAATGCCGGCTTGGTAGACACCTATTTTCCTGAAGATAGTAGGGTGTATTTAGAAGAGGCCGTACCTAGGGCCAAAGTAAACCTGTCGAATAGTCTAACATCCGATAAGTTGGTGTTATTTTTTAGAAATGTTTATTTTGGTAAGGTGACCGAGGCTACCACAATCATCGAGAACCAACAGGTTTTCGATCCGAGGGTAGTGACCGATCTTTCTGTAGGCTATAAATTCACCGATGCGCTTACGCTGACCGTTGGGGCGAACAACCTGTTCGATATTTATCCTGAGAGGGCCGCAGACGAATTCGGCAATCGCAGCGATGGTCGGTTCGATTGGTCGCGTAGGGCACAGCAGTTCGGTATTGGTGGGCGTTATCTGTTCGCTAGACTGAACCTTACGCTAAATTAAATTTAAAAAGCAACATGGCATAAAAAGGTTACCTGTTAGGGTGGCCTTTTTTTTGTTACACAATCATCAAGACCCCAACCAATCCTTAACTTCGGCGGCTTTGGCCTTGCTAACTACAATGCGTTGTTCGGAACCGGGCTTCACTTCAACGATCAGTTTTCCATTGAAATAAGTTTTCAGGTTGACGACCGAATCTTTGTTGATAATGAACTGTCGGTTTACCCTGTGAAAAAGTTGGGAATCCAATTCTTCTTCTATATCCTCAAGTTTGTCATTGATGGTAAACACTTTATTATCAGTGGTAACGGCCTTTACGACCCCAGTATCGATTTTGAAATAGGCGATGTTTTCGATTTTTAAGGGAATCAGTTCGTCACGGTGGCTGACTAAAAAAGTAGTCTTGTAATTTTTACGTTTGGAATGTATCAATTCGAGGAGTCCCTTTACCTGTCGATCATCAAATCCTCTGCCCTTGTTCTGTACATTAAACTGTTGCAAGGCATCCGCTAGTTCATCTTTATCAATGGGTTTCAATAAATAATCGATGCTGTTGAACTTAAAGGCCTTTAGGGCATATTGGTTGTAGGCGGTGGTAAATACCACAGGGATATTGATGCTCGCCTGTTCGAAAATCTCGAATGAAATTCCGTCTGCGAGGTGAATATCCATAAATACTAACTCGGCATCGTGGGGTTTGGAGAAAAAATCTACAGATGATTTTACGGAATCCAAAACGGCCACCACCTCTATATTCGGCTCAATGGCATGGAGCAAATAGGTAAGGTTCTCACTGGCCGCCAGTTCGTCTTCTATGATCAGTGCTTTCATCCAGAATTTGTTTACTGTAAGGTCGCTGTTTTAGTTTTAAAGACCAAAGGCAGTTCAACGACAAAGGTATTATTTTTGGTATGTACCTTTACTTCTTTCTTGAGTAATAGCACGTATCTCTTTTTCAGGTTCAGCAGCCCGTTTTTTGTACCCTCCTTTAGTACCGTTCTCGGTTGGATAGGATTTTCGACATAGAGTGCATCATTCTTAAAGTAGATACGGACAGTCAAAGGATTTTTTGTCGAGATTTCGTTATGTTTTACGGCATTTTCCACCAACAACTGTAATGCCAACGGCGGAATTTCCAAATCTAGGTACCTATCATCAATTTGAATATCGATTGAAAAACGGTCGCGGTACCTGGCGCGGATCAAGTGTGTATAACTTTCGGTGAATTTAAGTTCCTCCCTTAGGCTTACCAAATCGCTTTCTCCACTCTGTAATATGTATCGGTACATATGGGACAGTTTCTTAACGAAATTTGTGGCTTTTTCGTTTTCGCGGATCAAGGAGGTCAACGAATTGAGGGAGTTGAACAGAAAATGCGGATCGATCTGGTTCTTCAAGGCCATGAGTTCGTTCTGCAGACTTTGCTGTTTGAGGCGTTCGTTTTCAATTCGACTTTCCTGTTTATCGGTCTGCAAACGTAAAATCCTTCCTATAAAAAACAGGGCTATCAGTAAATTGGCGTAGGTAAAATTTAAAAATCCGACATCGCGCTGTGAAATTTCTGTTTGTAAAAGAATGGGATATAAGAACTTGAAGAAGAAAAGGGCGGCCAGCATCACGGCAATGTTCACCACCACTAAAACAGTCATGCGTAATTTTATCGACCATTTGTTTTGTGCATAACCGAGATTGGCGTTGAGCTGTAAGATGGCCCAAGAAAATAAAAAGAAAAAGACCAAACGATACATCAAATCTAGAAGCCATATGGTAGAAAACCCAAGGTTGCCCTCACTGATCATTTCGTATAAAAAAAGGGTCTTTGGAAGCGATGCCAAAACCGCTATCAATATGGCTATCTTAACGATTGCCGATTGTTTGACTTGAGTTAGTGCCATGGTAAAACGCTTTTAAAGGGATATTTCAAATGTACATCAAATTTCAGGGGATGAATGGGCGGTAGCATGAAACAAGATGGTTATAAAAACAATTAGGCCCCCAAATTTGATTCGGGAGCCCAATTTTTGGTCCAACTACGTATCCGATTTAACTGGAGTATGCGCTGAAATTTGCTGGAAGGTAATTCTGGACATTAAAATCCAATGTTACTTCTTCCTCTTCTTCTAGGTACTTGATTTCATCAAGGTCGATAACCATACCTTCATAAGCATCGAAACCTATGGGTAAATACTTGGCACTATTAAAACCGAGATTGATTTCTTCTTCGTTTTCTATATAAACGATATTCGTCAAGTCTGCTCCCATACCCTTATACGCATTGAAACCTTCAGGAAGGTATTGCGCCGTATCGAAGTCCAATTCGAAATCGTCCGTCGCCTCGATATAGGTGATATCGTCTATCGCTATAGGTTCGCAGTTGGTCTTACAATCGGGCTTTCCGGTAAAGGACATCAGTATGGATCCCAAAAGGGCAAGGCCTAAATATGTGGTTATATTTTTCATTATTATATTTTTAAGTGGTTAAACTTCTTTTTGTTTTCAGGTACAAATATACGGGTGTATCCGCGTTGGTATCGGGAGTTTTCAGGTGAAGCGACTACATTCGGGAGTGAAACGGCTATTTGGGCAAGTGAAGTTTATGGGGGTATTCGTAGCTGGCGGGCATCTAGTAGTAAACGGGATCTTTCATGAAGTAACATATTCTTAGAATAGAATTAAAATATTGGCTACCCCATAAAATATCGAACCTATTCTTAACTTTGCCAACAATAATTCATATTGAGAGTCAAAAATCCTGTTATGAAAGTCCGTGAGTACTTTATTCTGATTTCCGTTGTGTTGGTATCACTTATCGTGGGTATTGCTACGATATGGCCACCTGTTTTGTGGTGGTTTTTACTGGTAGGTCCGCTGATTGTTATGGGTGTAATCGATATCGTTCAGAAAACACATGCGATTCGAAGGAATTTTCCATTACTTGGAAGGTTTCGGTATATTTTAGAGTCGATTCGTCCGGAGATTCAACAGTATTTTGTAGAGACGGATACCGAGGGAAGACCCCTGAACCGTATATTGAGATCCCTAGTCTATCGTCGCGCCAAGGGGTTGACCGATACCGAACCTTTTGGTACCCAGATGGATGTGTACCATGCCGGTTACGAATGGATGGAACATTCCATGTACGCCAAAAAAAATCCCCAAGAAATAGGGGAATTCCCACGTTTGACCATCGGGGGCAAAGATTGTTTGCAGCCGTATTCATCGAGTCTTTTGAACATTTCCGCCATGAGTTTCGGCTCTTTGAGTGACCGAGCTATATTGGCCATGAACAAAGGAGCTAAAATGGGAAATTTCGCCCATAACACAGGTGAGGGTGGCATCAGCGAATACCATCTTCGACATGGCGGGGATTTGATATGGCAAATCGGTACGGGTTATTTCGGCTGTCGTAACGACGACGGTACCTTCAATGATGAAACCTTTCGCGAAAACGCCATTCGACCAGAGGTGAAGATGATTGAGATCAAATTGTCGCAAGGCGCGAAGCCCGGTCATGGTGGTATTTTACCTGCCATTAAAAACACCGAGGAAATCGCCAAGGTCCGGCATATCAAACCGGGTATTGCGGTGCACTCGCCGCCATCCCATTCCGCTTTTGCCGATCCGATCCAGTTTATGTATTTCATTAAAAGACTGCGAAATCTTTCCGATGGGAAACCGATAGGTTTTAAACTTTGCCTGGGCAGGAAGCAAGAGTTTATGGATTTCTGTGAGGCGATGATCTATACTGGAATCTTGCCCGATTTTATAACCGTTGACGGCGGAGAGGGCGGCACAGGTGCCTCGCCGGTAGAGTTTTCGAACACCATGGGCATGCCATTGCGCGAAGGTCTGCTCTTTGTACACGATACCCTCGTAGGTTTCGGACTGCGCAAGGATATCAAGGTCATCGTAGCCGGAAAGATTATCACGGGTTTTCATATAGCGCGCGCTATCGCCTTGGGAGCCGACGGCTGCAATAGTGCCCGGGCCATGATGCTGGCCGTAGGGTGCATTCAGGCTTTGCAATGTAATATGAATACTTGCCCGACCGGGGTCGCTACACAGAACAAGTCCCTTACAAAAGGCTTAGTAGTCGAGGAAAAGGCAGTGCGTGTAAAAAACTTCCAGCAGGCTACGGTCCACAGTCTTTTGGAACTGGTTGCGGCAGCGGGGCTGAATACCCCCGGTGAATTAGATCGGAGTCATATCAGTAAACGGGTGGGGATGTACAAAATACAGACCTACGACGAGATCTATCCGTATATGAAGGAAGGTTCGTTGTTGGAGATTGATAACATTCCCGATAATTATCAACGTTATTTTCAACTTACCAGAATTATGAAGTAGATCGGTGCAGTTTCGAACTGTATCTTTGCACCATAATCGTTCGGGTTTGAAACTACTTTCCCAAAAGTTTTCAGAAAGTACCAAAGGGCTGTTGCAGTTCTTGAAGGGCACCAATTTCTCAAAGGCCGTTCTGATTGGTATCGCGGTGACGATACCCATTGTTCTGGGTATTTGGTCAGATCATTTCGAAATCGGCCTGGCGCTCTGTTTTGGAGCATTTTGGAGTTCTCCCAGCGATGTTAGCGGCAGTTACCGTCACAAAAAATACGGCATCCTTTTTTCGGCATTGCTTGCAATGGTCGTCAGCTTTATCGGTGGCTATCTGCATTTTAGCGCCTTGCTGCTTGTGCCGGTTCTTGGCATTCTTGTTTTCGCTATTTCCATAATCGCCGTCTATGGTTTTCGGGCATCCCTAATCAGTTTTTCCGGATTACTTGCGTTGGTTTTAAGCTTTGCCCATACCGTCGAAACGCTAAAAATCTATCAGTATGCCCTGTTCATCGGGTTGGGCGGACTCTGGTATTTACTGCTATCGACACTTTGGTACCGGTTGAACCCGAAAGCCCAGACCGAGGAAGTTTTGTCAGATACTTTTCTGCTTACGGCCGAATATCTCGAAACCCGCGGCAACTTGATAGGGTTGGAGAAAGACAGAAAAATAGTACGCTCCCAATTATTGAAATTGCAAGGTGATTTGACCGAAGCCCATGAAAGCCTTCGTGAAATTTTGATAACATCCCGAAGGCGTTCAGGTAGGTCTAACTATCAGGGTAAGCGACTATTGGTCTTCGTTGAACTGGTCGAAATTCTCGAAACGGCCATGGCCAATCCTGTGGACTATGATAAGATGGATGCCCTGCTCCTAAAATATCCGGAATACATCAAAAGTTTTCAAGACCTGATTTTTGAGATAGCCCGACAGCTGCGGGCGATTGCCGCGGCCGGTCGAAATTCGCGGAAATATCCATCCAACGAAAACTTGACGGCATGCTTCGAAAATGTCAGGCGTCATGTAGAGTCCTTCACCGATAAAAAGAATAACAACGATTATAGAGATTACCTTATCCTCCAAAACCTATACGAGTATCAGGAAAAACAGTTTAAGAGGCTTCGACATATAAAATGGCTGCTGGACGACCCCGACATCGAAACCATCGATTTTATCGACAAAGAAGTTTCGAAACGGTTTATTGCCGATCAAGATTACGATCCTAAACTTTTGTTGCGGAATCTAAGTTTTAAATCCACCATCTTTAAACATGCGCTTCGATTGGCGGTAACCGTTATGGTCGGTTATGCCTTAGGTATTTTCCTGGATTTTCAGAATCCGTATTGGATATTGCTGACTATCATCGTTATTATGCGGCCTAGTTACGGCCTTACTAAAACCCGAACCAAAGACCGGATTATAGGTACGCTCATCGGTGGGGCCATAGCATCGGGACTGGTTTTTCTAATCGAAGGCCCTTACCTATATGGCGGTTTGGGCATAGCGTCATTAGTCATCGCGTTTAGCATGGTGCAAAAGAACTATAAGGCCTCGGCTACGTTCATTACTTTGAGCGTAGTGTTTATTTACGCCATAATACGTCCTGATGTGTTGACCGTCATCCAATTTCGTATCTTGGATACGTTGATTGGAGCCGCCCTTTCATTTTTGGCACTACGTTTCTTATGGCCTGCCTGGAGTTTTTTGGAAATCCGGACAGCTATGGAGAGCAGTGTTAAGGCCAATAAAGCCTTTCTACATTGTATCACAGCTTTTTATCAACGGAAGGGGAAGGTGTCAACCAACTACAAAATATCCCGTAAAGAAGCTTTTTTGGAGACTTCGAATTTAAGTGCCGTCTTTCAGCGCATGGCGCAGGAACCGATATCCAAACAGAAAAATCTTGAAAAGACCTACGAACTCGTAGTGTTGAACCATATCTTTTTATCATCGCTAGCTTCTTTGAGTACTTATATTCAGAATAACAATACCACCGAGGCTTCGGAAATTTTTAAGACAAGCGCACAGAAAATTGAGGAAAACCTCGAACTTATGCTCCAGGCATTAGGGGATGATAAATCAAAGGTAGCCTATCACATTCCAGAGGATGGATCAGTTGCGACCGAAGCTTCCAAGATGTGGCAGCAAAAGTACGAGCAACACTCCAATGCTGCCGATGCCACCAAGCGGAACCGTCAGGAAGCTCATCTGGTCACGGAGCAGATGCAATGGTTGTTTTCCTTGAGCCAGAAGATGTTGCAATTGTCGGGCGAGATAGAATGATAATGGTTATCTCATTTCATCTTCTACTCGTACATACCCCTTAAGTTGAACATACTGCAGCAGCATGATGGTTTTCCCATCTTTGATCTCGCCATTTTCCATCATACGAACGGCTTCGTCGAACTTCAATTCCAAAACCTCGATTTCTTCCTGTTCGTCATTAGCTCCACCACCTTCACCGATTTTCATGGATTGGGTGTATTCCGCAATGAAAAAGTGGACGATTTCCGTAACGGAACCGGGCGACATATACGCCTCGAAAATCTTTTCGACGGATGAAATTCGGTATCCGGTTTCCTCTTCCGTTTCCCGCTTGATACCATCTTCGGCATTGTCTCGGTATAAAAGACCCGCGCAAGATTCAATGAGCATTCCCGAGTCGTTGCCGTTTACGTACGTCGGTAGGCGAAATTGTCTCGTTAGGATTACCGTGCTTTTTTCCTTGTTGTACAGAAGAATGGTCGCCCCATTTCCCCGGTCATAGGCCTCCCTACTTTGGGTCTCCCAGGTACCGTCCTTTTTTAGGTAGTCGAAGGTGACTTTTCTAAGCGTATACCAATTATCCGAAAGTATTTCAGTTTTTAGATTGCGGATTTTGCTATTCGGCATCAGCAATTTCTTTTACATCGTAATAGATTTTTAGCCCTAATGTTTTGGCAATCTCTACATCTTGGTCAGCACCTTTCGACGCTCCCTCTATTCTTAAAATGGCATCGCATTTGGTCAGTAATCGATGTGCGGTAGGATATTGTATTTCGTTAAAAACAGCATCCCCTACTTCCTTGGATCCTGCAAGTTCGATGAGCGGATTTGCTACCCATTCGCCTATTATCGGGATATGGCCTTTGCGGAATATAGGAAGTGCTACGGCTTCCAACCTGTCCATATTGGCCTGAATCAGATTTGGGTCGTTGTTCGTGCCGCTACGATAGGGGCCTGCAATCATAATTAACATCATGTCGTTTCATTTGGATGTAAAGAACGCGAAAAGTTGCTTCTTAAAAATTAAGATAGTTTAAGACCGCGTTACTTCTTTTTTAAGGAACTTAAAAACTCCGGGGTAACCCCAAGGTATGAAGCGATTTGTTTCTGGGTAACTTTTTCGACAATTGCGGGATAGCTTTCAACGAACTGACGATATCTTTCCTCGGTAGTCAATGATATAAATTGCAGTGCCCTGAGTTGTTCCCGGATATAGGCGTTTTGAAAAATAATCCTAAAAAAGCGTTCCAGCTTGGGTATTAATTGATACTGTAGTTCCAATACATGAAAATCCAACGAAATTATTTGACTAGGTTCTAGGGCTTCGATGGATAGGAGGGCAGGCTTTTGATTTACGAAACTGTTCATATCGGTAATCCACCAATCTTTAACGGCGAACATAATTGTCGATTCTTTGCCCTCGGTACAAAGATTAAATGCTCTCAAGCTTCCGGATTCCACGAAATATAATTTTTTACAAAGTTTGCCCTGTTCCAGTATCCGTTGCTTTTTTTTAATGTTCAACATGTCACATTCAGAGCGTATTTGTTGTTTTTCTGCCTCGGTCAGGGAGATATGTTTTTGGATATTCTTAAACATTTGGTAGTGGGTCATGGCAACAAGGATGGGGAAGCGATTCGTTTGGATAAATTTAGCATAAGTAAGCGCTTTATCATAATTTCAAGAGATTATGAGAACTATATTTGTTTAGCAGTCAACAAAATAAAATCACAGGATGTGCGTGACATTTTGTAAAACCTATGATGATATCCAATAATAGTATCAAAAAATCCAAATAAAATGAAAAGTCTCAAAATTATATTCACACTCATTTTTGCAACCCTTTGTATGAGTTGTAATTCCGAAAAACCGAAGAGCGATACTAAAGACAAGGCGGTCGACCCGACAGAAGATATGACCGATGCCCTTACCAAACATTTAAAACCGTTCAAAGAAGAATTACCGACCATCGGACTTTTGATGTACAACGGTGTGCTTCAAAGCGAGGTCATAGCAACGTCGGATGTTTTCTCAAAACCCAGCAAGGAAGGTAAACAGCTTTTTAATGTCATTTCGATAGCGGAAACCGAAAAGGCGATAACTACCGAAGAGGGCATGCATTTTATTCCCGATTATACTTTTGAAAATTGTCCGAAGTTAACGGCGCTTTTCGTTCCTAGCGCCTATGATATGTTTGCCCAAGTGCACAACGATAAGATTGTAGATTTCATAAAAGAAAAGGATATGGAGACAAAGTTCACGGTAAGCAATTGTGCGGGCGCGCAGCTCATCGGGGCATCCGGAATTGCTGACGGCCATAAAATCGTTACTTGGATCGGCGGTGGGAAACAATTGCAAAAAGACTATCCGAATTTGAAAGTGCAGAACGACAGCTTGGTCACATTCGTCTCGGATGGAAAATACAGTTCGTCGAACGGTAATCTGGCGAGTTACATATCTGCATTGAACTTGGTGGAAAAAATGACCGGTGCGGAACATAGAGCTTTTGTCGAAAGCTATTTATATTTGGATCGCCTTCGGAATTGGAACAAATAGTGGATTGTTTCCGAATTTACTCGTGTCAAAACCTCGAAACAGGAAATGGTACCAATTATTATTGAAGCTTACGTATAGCTTTATATGTGGGTCATATCAGGTGGTATCTGCTAAAAATTTAAAAAATCCGCAATTCGGTTAAAGTTAGTGGCTATTCTGCTATTCGGCCCTATCGTTTTTATGTGGTCTTTGTTTTCTTTGTTCTCACTAAAACGGGGAATGTAATGGTTTATGAGCTTACTTACGAATCTGTTGCCAGATTGGACTTGCTTACTTCAGATATCGATGAGATTTTAAAAACTTCAAGAGCGAGAAATCGCCAAAGCGGCATTACCGGATGTTTGGTGTATTACAATCGCCGTTTTATTCAAATTTTAGAAGGCGATAAGCAGGCTGTACAAGAGCTCTACAAAAAAATCGAGAAGGATAATCGGCATCGACAGGTGCGGATAATTGCCGAGAACCCTGTGGTAAACAGGACTTTTCCCGAGTGGGGCATGATGTATTTTCCACTTGATGAAAGAAATGTCAGTCGAAACGAGTTAGAGCAGTTCAGAAGGAACCTAAAATTGCTTGGCGATTTCTTAAAACCGAAAAGTGTTAGCAGTATTCTGTTCTGGGTAAAGGTCAAGAGCCTGTTGGCCGAACCTCCCGGTTTCCCATTATGAAATACTAGCGCCCGATGCAACAAAAAGCTGGTTATGGGGGTTTTTAGAGCTTGTTTTAAAACCTAAAATAGCACCGATTTTCATCTATCTTTGTCAAAAGCCACTGCAGGGCTTTTGTCAAGTGAAGTTCCTGCATGATTTAAAACGGTAGCAGCGCAGCTCAACCTAATAAATCGTCCATGAAAAAAATTCAAGTCAATTCATTACCGTTAAAGGAGGTCATCACCGATATTGCCAAAGCTTTTGGTGTCGGGTACACCACGAACTGTGATGAATATACGCTCATTTTGCCACCGCAAGTGGGGGAAGGGTGGATACGGGGGATTAATTTCGACAATGGGCTAGGCATTCTTCAATACGATTGTACGTTTGTTGAGGATATGGAAATCCAGTTTATAATCAACGAAGTACATCCCCTAAAATTCCTCTACTGTATCGAAGGTGAACTTGTACATCGTTTCGGTCTTGGTAATACCGCCCATACCATTGGAAAGTATAAAAAGGCCATAGTGGCCAGTGATAAGAACAATGGGCATATTCTTCATTTTAAGGCTAGGATGCACGTGGTTGTAAATAGTCTGGAGCTCGCCAGAAAAAGTTTCGCCGAAAAAATTTCATGTGAACTACAGTTTTTGGACAAACCCTTGAAAGATCTTTTCACTGATGTGGATGCATCCAAAGAATTCTATTATGAGGGATTTTACAGCCTACAGCTGGCCGAGAGTTTTGCGGAAATGGACGCCTTCGATGAAAGCGACTTTCTAAGAAAACTGTTTTTGGAAGGCAAGGCCTATCAGCTATTGACCCGGCAGATTATTGAATATCAGGACGACCTGAGGGATGAAAACCATCGTTTGGTCTTGAAAACGACCGACGTTCGCTTGATCGAAGAGGCGGCTACCCTGTTGCGCAGGAAGATGGCCAAGGGGCAGACCATAAAATCCCTCTCAAAACAGGTCGGCCTTAACCCGAACAAGCTTCAAAAGGGGTTTCAGTCATTGTACGGGGTCACGGTAAACCAATATTTGCACGATGTCCGTTTGGAACATGCCAAAAAGTTGCTTTTGAATACCGATTACAGCATGGCGCAGATTGTTGATGCCGTAGGCCTGTCTAGCAATAGCTACTTTTCAAAGATTTTTAGGGAAAAATATGGTGTTCAGCCTTCGCACTACCGATCAAAATACCTAACCGATCTTAAAAATTCCGATTTTTTTCAATAAATAGGGCTTCTGATTGGCGCTGGCATTTCACGGTTGCCTGATGAAATGCTTACGCTGTAAGGGATTGTCGTGTACCTCACCAGGCGTGTTGCCAGCGTCTCAATTCATACCGCAAGTAGAGCGGTCGATTCAAAGTATCGCTTTACGATTTTCGTTGGCCAATTTACGAGTAAGAAATCATCTCAAATCAATTTGATACCTTATGGGCTTGACACGTAGCCCATTGAAATTGTAAAGTGTTGCATATGTCCATTTTCTTGAAGTTGTTACCCACTGACTTTATTCCGTTCAGCTTCATTTTCAGCGTTTGCTTTTCCGTAATATTTTTTTCGTAACCAAAAGGAAACTTGAACCAATAAAATCAATGCAGGAACTTCAACCAAAGGACCAACTACTCCTGCAAATGCTTGCCCCGAATTTAGTCCGAAAACTGCAATTGCCACTGCAATTGCCAATTCAAAATTATTTCCTGCTGCGGTAAATGCAACTGAGGTTGTTTTGTCATATGCTGCACCTGATGCTTTGGTAAAGAAAAAACCAATGATGAACATGAGCGTAAAGTAAATTAGTAAAGGAACTGCAATAATCAAGACGTCCATTGGAATTTCCATAATCAATTCTCCTTTTAGCGAAAACATGACCACAATTGTAAACAAAAGTGCAATTAAGGTTATTGGTGAAATTGTAGGAATGAATTTATTTGCGTACCAATCTTCGCCTTTTAATTTTACGAATAGCAGTCTACTTAAAATTCCCATCAAGAAAGGTATACCTAAATAAATAGCCACACTTTCTGCAATTGTACCAATTGAAATATCAACAATAGCTCCTTCAAAACCAAAATAGGGTGGAAGAACTGCTATAAAAATCCAGGCATAAAAAGGGTATGCAAACACTTGAAAAATACTATTTAATGCAACTAAACCTGCTCCATATTCGCTACTTCCTTCAGCGAGGTCGTTCCAAACCAAAACCATTGCGATACAACGAGCCAAACCAATCAGAATCAGTCCGACCATATATTCGGGATAATCCTGTAAAAATGTAATTGCCAAAATAAACATTAAAACAGGACCAATTATCCAATTTAGGATGAGGGATATAGAGAGAATTTTCGTGTTTTTAAAAACCTTTGGTAGCAATGAATAATTGACTTTAGCCAAAGGTGGATACATCATTAAAATCAAACCGATCGCAATCGGAATATTTGTTGTTCCGCTACTAAAAGCGTTTATACTATTTGGTAATGTTGGAATAAAATATCCGAGTCCAACTCCAAAGGCCATTGCTACAAATATCCACAACGTTAGATTTCTGTCCAGAAAATTTAATTTTTTTGTCCCCATTTTTATGCGTTTACTTGAGAGAAGACGTAATATAGTTCAGTTGCAATTTGCACACTTCTTTCTTTGTATTTTTCTGCTTGTTGTGGTGTGTTATCAAATGCTTTTGGGTCTTCAAAAGTTATTGGAATACGTTTTTCCGCACCTGCAATAAAAGGACATCCGCCATCAGCTTGAGAGCAAGTCATAATTGCTGCAAATTCAGATTTCGGGTTAAAATCATCATCCAGCTTTTTTGAAAATCCTATTATTGGATGCGCGTTGTCAGCATATTTAATATAGTAAACTGGATTCTGGTTGTTTGAAATTAGGTTTATCTGAAAACCTGAATTTTGCAAAGTTTCAGCAACCATAGGGAAAAGTGCTGTTGCCTCCGTTCCACCCGAATAACAAAACACATTTTTAATATTGAAGTGATTTGCCATTGTTTGTGCCCAAACTTGTGATAAATGACTTCTTCGTGAGTTGTGGGTACAGATAAAATTGATTCGGATTTCTTGATTTTTTGAAACCTTTGAATTGATAAAGTCCGTTAGCGGCTGTAAAATTTCTCTTCGCTCGTTTGAGATAGTTTGAGGTTTTAATTTCTTGATCAGTTTTTCTAGTTCTGGAAATAGAGTTGATTTTGTTGGCGTCATTTTTATAAAATTGATAGTGGTTTTTAACAACAGTTTCCATCTGGTGAACAACAAGGTTCATCGTTTAATGTTGATAATTTTACTTTTTTCTTTTCTGTGGGAATTCCACATTTGTCTTTTGCTAGACAGTCCGTTTGTTTGTTGATTAATAAAAAGTTCTTTCCGTCGAATTCAAGTCCGTATTTTCCAATTGTTTCTGCCTGATATTCTACTTCGATTTCTAAATCGTCTATTTTTAAAACCTTTTCAGAAAGTTTAATGATATTCAATAGTTTGTCTGGATGCAATCTGTGGTCGTAGTCATTTGCATTCCAAAGTTGGAAGTTTACTACTTCTTCTTTTCTTTCAGTGCCGCCACAATCAATAAAATGCTTATTGATTTTACCAATTTCTGTTACGTGGAAGTGGTTTGGCACCAATGCTCCGTTTGGTAGTTGAAAACCTATAGTTTCCAATTCCTTTAATACTGATTTTACGTGTGATAATTTCATAGCTTTATTTGTTTATTGCGATTATACGATTGATACATTCAAATTTTTTTAACAGCAATCTTGCTTTTGGGTTAGGTCTTGATTGAGAAATTCATTCATTACAGTTTTCATTGCTGTCCAATTTTCTTTATGGATACAGTAACAAACACTTGTTCCTTCCACATTTCCTTTAATTAAACCTAAATGTTTAAGTTCTTTTAAATGTTGTGACACTGTTGGTTGGGCCAAACCAATCTCGTCAACTAAATCTCCGCAAACACACGAGTCAATTTTAAACAAATGTTGTAAAATGGAAACTCTCGCAGGATGTCCGAAAACTTTCGCAAAAAGAGAAATTTCATTTTGTTGGTCGGTAAACATTTCGGTTTTAGCTAATCCCATTTTAGTTTAGTATTAGTTAATTGCAATATTACGATTAATAGTTGAATAGTTAAAGATTTATTTCGCGTTTTGGCAATAAACAGTTCTTTTATTTTCTCGAGAGTTGGTATCCCCCCGCACGGCACCTACAAGGGCGGACCTACCGATTTCGTTTATAAGGGGGAACATGACCAGTATTTACTGTATTGCGGGAGATGCCCAGTGAAGTTCCAATATTACGGTTGCTGTAACCGTCCAGGTGCAAGGTGATAATTTGTTTTAGGTCCATTGGATCAAGTGTGTTGGCCATATCGTGCTTTTATTTTCGCGCGATAAGGTAATTACTTGATCTCTCGAAGTGGCACGGTTCGAACCGTTACAACCGGCACAAAACGAACCGTTTTAGTTCCCGTCCAAAATCAACTGGCACAGATCGAAACGAGAACTTTGGCACGGTTTGAACCGAAATGACTGGCACAAAGCCTCCGAAATCATTGGCACAATCCGAACCGAATTAGCCACCCAGTATGGGCATCTTTACCTTATAGCAATATAAGGATTTATTTAGAGGGTGTAAGTCCCTTAGGCGCTGGAGAAACGTCTGGAAGCATTAGTAAGTCGCACGGGTGGTAACCGTGAGGTTACATCTGAAGAAAGCGAGACTACAAAGCTCGGTACTGACGAACAGGAACCGTATACGGAGGCATAGTTACTTGGGTAAGCAGGCACATCATTGTAACGCCCAACGATTACCAAAAGGGTAAGTATGTAGATACGGCAGGGATCGAGTGAAAGAAGATGTTCTTACCTGGGGAGGTCTCCAAAACTACGAGTAGCTATTTGGAGAAGTCAGCTGAGGTCATAGTACTTACGGAAAATGAGCTAGGTTAGAACCCTAAAGGTCTCACAAGTAAGGAAGGACCGAACGTAATTCTCTTCAAAATTCGCATAGGAGCACTAGTGGTAGCCTATGCCTAAACTAGAAGATAGTGCCAAGGGTGAAAAGAGCTTTGGTCTGATGATTTACGAACCGCCGTATACGAGACCCGTACGTACGGTGGTGTGAGAGGCGCATTGTGGGCTTTACCGCTCACGGCCGTCTACTCGATTATCTTTAGTGCTTTCCGCTATCTAGGTCAGGTTCAGATTTTGATTTAGAAGCTCCACGTTGAAGTTGATCTTAGCGTTCAATGCCCTGAAGACTTTCAAGATCGTTTCAAATCTCGCATCGGTAAGATTGTTCTCTATTTTGGATATCTGTGCTTTTTGGACTCCCACCAGTTCCCCAAGTTGCGCTTGTGTCAGCTTTCTTTCCTTTCGTGCCTGTTTAATGGCCTGTCCGATCAGGTCGAGCCGAAGCTCGTTTTCAAATTCTTCCCTCTCCTCCGTACCTTTTTTTCCGATATACTTGTCGGTCACTTCGTCCAGACTGTATGTTTTCATTGCTTTCTTTCCCATAGCCCTTATTTTTTAGATTCAAAATATTGTTTCATTATCCGTTCCGCTTTTTCGATTTCCTTTGGCGGTGTTTTTCCGGTCTTTTTCGAAAATCCGTGGGTCGATACGACGATAGTATTCGTTTTATCGGTCTTGTCCCAAAATGCCAGTAATCGGTAATATGTCCTGCTGTGAAGTGTCCTGAATTCCCAGATGTTCTGGTTCAGTTTCGAGAAAAGTTCCTTATCGTTTACGACCTGTGCTTTTCGGATATTGTAAATGATTTTCCTTCGGGCTTTTTCGTTCAGTCCACCCAGAAATTTGTCGACCTCCTCCAAGAACTCGACCTTAAATTTTTCTGTCATCCAATCAAATGTTTCGGTAAAGATAAAAGTTTCTTAATTAGGAAACAAATTTAATTTTGAAGATGATTGTTTCAGCATTAAAGATAACGTCTCGTATAAAAACTGTGCGAGCCAGCGAGCGTGATTGTCCGGAGGACAATCCGCTGAGCAAACGAGCACGGACTTTCGATTCAAGAACAAATTAAGCATTGTTTTTATATGTTGTGCCTGTTGCACAAGTTAGCAAAAAAAGTCGTTGATGATCATTGCCGATCGGGAGATCGATCGTAGCTTTAGGTATGCAGGGAAAAAAGGGTTACCAGGAAAAGCTGTTCGCGAGTTTCCAACTTAGCGAACGAATACCGGAGGAGAATTTCTACAGGCGGTTGAAGCAGGCCATCGACCTGGATTTCCTCTATCCGCTGACCAAGGGATATTATGGGGAGAGCGGCCAGAAGAGCATCGACCCCGTGGTGTTCTTCAAGCTCTGTCTGGTGGGCTATCTTGAGAACATCATCAGCGACCGCAAGCTCATCGGCCATTGTTCGATGCGCCTTGATATCCTTTATTTCATAGGCTACGACCTAGACGAGGAGCTGCCGTGGCACAGTACCATAAGTAGAACACGGAATCTTTTTCCTGAAGCCATATTTGAAAAGGTCTTTACCAAGGTATTGAATCTTTGTATTGAAAAGGGCATGGTAAGCGGCCATACCCAAGCGATCGATTCCGCTCCCGTAAAGGCGAATGCAAGTATGGATACCTTGGAGCTAAAAGTGCCCGAAGAAGATCTGGAAGAACATTTGATGAAAATACGCACGATCAGTTCGATGGATAAAGAAGGACCGCATCGTAGATCCAAGCACGACAAATCGGATAAAGATGGTCGTAGCATTACGGCGAGCAAGAAGGAGTTGGCCGCTATAAAGAGTCGCAACAAGAAGTGGAAAAAAGACCAGGACCAAAGACCAGGGGCGGGCAACAAGGGTAGTAAGTACACAAGTAACAATGCATTCCTCTCATAACGCTTTCGCGAAAGCTTATTCGTCGGATGCAAGACAGTCCTACCGACCCCGATGCCCGGATCAGCGTCAAGCCCGGTAAGGCGAGAAAGCTGAACTACCTAAGCCAGTTAAGTGTAGATACGGCCCACCATGTGATTACCGATATCAGGGCGTACCATGCGGACGGGAAGGACAACCAGCAGCTAAAGGATATCGCGATCCGTTTACAAAGAAGGTTATGGAAGGAAGGCCTGGTGTGGGAGAACTGCGTTGCGGACACAGGCTACAGCTCGGGGGAGAACTATGCTTTTTTGGAGGATCGGGGATTGAAAAGCTTCATACCGCCCCATGGCACTTATAAAGGAGGCCCAACAGGTTTTGTTTACAATGAAGCCGAGGACCATTATCTATGTCCGCAGGGCAAGGTGATACCTTTCAGGAAAGTGTTCCTGGACAGCCGCACCGGGACAAAGAAGAAAGCGTACCGTGCATCGAGCAAGATCTGCAAGGGCTGTGCGCTCAGGTCGGCGTGTCTGGGAAAAGTGAACGAAAAACAGTTCTCGGTCACTTATTATCGCGAAGAATATGAGCGTAATATCGAGCGTGTAAACAGCAAGGAGGGCAGGTACATGAAAGGGAAGCGCCAAAGTACCGTGGAACCCGTGTTCGGCACCCTGACCCAGTTCATGGGGCTGCGGAAGATAAATACCATCGGGCTCGCACAGGCCAACAAGGTGATGCACCTATCTGCCATAGCATACAACCTGAAGAAATACCTGAAATTCGACCAAAGACGGGTGAAAAGTGGGGCGGGGGTACTTGCTTTGGCGGCATTGTTGAAAAGAACCTTTCAATTGCTATTTGGCGCCTACATAAGGTATCGAAAATTCGCTTACAACTTCTAGACCGACAAGAAAAAAGCCCCGTAAAAGGGCTTATATTAAACCGTTATTTGGCCGATCAGGGGCTTGTGCAACGGTTACCATTGTTGTAGCAAGTTATTTTTTCATTTGCTTGCTTATTTTTTCAAAGCACTTAGAGTAGAAAAAATATTCTTCATTTAGCTCATCCTCTTCTTTATCCTCAGCATTATATAAATCCGCCGAATTTTCAATTCCATCAAAATCACTTGCCTTTCTTGGCTTAAAGTTTTTAATATCTACAAGCATTTTTTCTATTTGGTTATTGTTTCCGTCTAATCTTAGGAAAACAGTAATGTTCTTGACATAATCCGCCATGGCAAGGCGAATCTTGTCCATTGTTTCAAAACTTTTTTGATTTTTTTCAAGATGAGTTTTATGATTTTTTTCTTTCACTACTTCATCAAATTCGCCTAGAGTTGAGGCTTTATACCAATATTGTTTATGTGTTTTATACATAACAAGTTCTTTGTAATATTCTTCGAGTAAAAAAGCTAGTCTCCTTTCCTCTCCAATTATATTTCTAACCTCCTGTTTTTTAGATTTATTTCTGTCAAGAAAATGCATTATGATTTGCGGTACAATAGCCGCAGTAGCTCCAATTAGTGCAGCAAGTAATACAATTGTTCCAGGTGACAATATATCGGCGGTTTCCTCTGTCATGGTATGCTTGTTTATAATTTGCTACAACGTGATTGTATATGGCTCGTAGCGTGTAAATTAACAATATTTTTTCGGTTAAGCACGAGCCGAATTTTTTAATTTTCTTATTATCTTTTTTTTTCTCAATAAGCCAAATTAAAAAATTTGGCGGACTAGCAAATATGTGTTAACTTGGATTAAGCAACTAACTAGCTATGAGATATATACGTTGTGCCTGTTGCACAAGTTAGCAAAAAAAGTCGTTGATGGCATCATTGCCGATCGGGAGATCGATCGTAACTTTAGGTATGCAGGGAAAAAAGGGTTACCAGGAAAAGCTGTTCGCGAGTTTCCAGCTTAGCGAACGAATACCGGAGGAGAATTTCTACAGGCGGTTGAAGCAGGCGATCGACCTGGATTTTCTCTATCCGCTGACCAAGGGATATTACGGGGAAAGCGGACGGAAAAGTATAGACCCGGTGGTGTTCTTCAAGCTCTGTCTGGTGGGGTATCTTGAGAACATCATCAGCGACCGCAAGCTCTTTATCGGCCATTGTTCGATGCGCTTGGATATCCTGTTCTTCATAGGTTACGATATAGACGAGGAACTGCCGTGGCACAGTACCATAAGCCGCACGCGGCAACTGTTCCCCGAATCCGTTTTCGAGGAAGTGTTCACCAAGGTGCTGGCCATGTGCGTGGAAAAGGGGATGGTGAGCGGCCATACCCAGGCGATAGATTCGGCCCCCGTGAAGGCCAATGCCAGTATGGACACCCTGGAGCTGAAGGTTCGGAACAGGATCTGGACGAACATCTAAGGAAGGTACGTGCGCTCAGTTCGATGGATAAAGAGGACCGCACAGAAAATCGAAGAACGACAGGTCCGACAAAGGACAACGGAGTGTGACCGCCAACGATAACGAACTGTCCGCGATAAAGGGCCGCAACAGGAAGTGGGCCAAGGACCAGGACCAAAGACCAGGGGCGGGCAACAAGGGTAGTAGGTACACAAGTAACAATGCATTCCTCTCATAACGCTTTCGCGAAAGCTTATTCGTCGGATGCAAGACAGTCCTACCGACCCGGATGCACGGATAAGCGTCAAGCCCGGTAAGGCCCGGAAGCTGAACTACCTGAGCCAATTGAGCGTGGACACGGCACACCATGTGATAACGGACATCAGGGCCTACCATGCCGATGGCAAGGACAACCAACAGTTGCCCGATATCGTTCAACGTTTAAAACGAAGATTGTGGCAACAGGGCCTGGTGTGGGAGAACTGTGTTGCGGACACGGGCTACAGTAGCGGGGAGAATTACGCAATGCTGGAGGAAAGGGGGCTGAAAAGTTTCATCCCCCCGCACGGCACCTACAAGGGCGGACCTACCGATTTCGTTTATAAGGGGGAACATGACCATTACGTTTGCCCCCAAGGGAAGGTGATCCCTTTCACCAAGGTGTTCAACGATCATCGAACGGGTACCAAGAAGAAGGAGTACCGTGCCCGTAAACATGTATGCACGGGCTGCCCCATAAGGGAGCGGTGCCTTGGAAGGAGCGCACAGGAGAAGAAGTTCAGCGTCACCTATTATAGGGCCGAATACGAACGCAACATCGCAAGGGTCGAAAGTCCGCAGGGCAGGTACATGAAGGGCAAGCGGCAGAGTACGGTGGAACCCGTTTTCGGAACCCTTACCCAGTTGATGGGCCTGAGGAAGATAAACACGATCGGGCTCGCACAGGCGAACAAGGTGATGCACCTATCGGCAATCGCCTACAACCTGAAGAAGTACCTGAAATTCCAACAAGGACTATCGAAAAGCGGGGCGGGGGCACTTGCCTTGGCGGCATTGGTGAAAAGAACCTTTCGATTGCTATTTGGCGCCTACATAAAGCATCGAAAATTCGCTTACAACTTCTAGACCGACAAGAAAAAAGCCCCGCAAAAGGGCTTATACTAATCCGTTATTTGGCCGATCAGGGGCTTGTGCAACGGTTACCGTTGTTAGCCATAGTGCTTTACACGGCAAGTAATTCGGTGTTCTTTATTTCAACCGAATTTTTCAGACGTAAAACAATATTTCTTGTTCTCTTTAATTTTAGTAAGTAATTTGGTGTAAGTGAGAAATTTGTAAATGGTTCACTTTGTATTGGTAAGGAAGCAATCAAATACGCAGTATTCTCAATAGTTATTATTCCATCTTGAAAATAATAATATCTTGTTTTTAATACTTGCTTAATAGCTTTTCTCAAATTTCTATTATTATTTCTTGGTAACGAACTGTATTTTAATTCACAAAAAAGCACCCAAGAGGTATTTGTAGAAACTGTCGGGAAAATTACTGCTTCGCATTGTGATTTTGCATTTCCATTTGGAT
Source organism: uncultured Flavobacteriaceae bacterium (assembly GCA_963832345.1). GTDB lineage: Bacteria > Bacteroidota > Bacteroidia > Flavobacteriales > Flavobacteriaceae > Pricia. Next base: position 620,660 of record CAWHTW010000003.1, read on the forward strand.
GAACGAAACTATTATTATCAAACTCAATTCCGTCAATATCCGAAAGTGTTGGATTAAAAATTGTAAAATAATTTATATCAATTGGCGGATTTGGCGAAAAGAACTCAACACTTCTTTTTACTAAAAGTCCTTTAGTTTGTTCAGTATAATCTGCGATATGAGTGTTGTCATTAAAATTATTTATTAAATTATATTGATGAACATACTTATTTTGTAATCTCTGTTTAATCATTCGTAGTGGTTCAGCATAATATAAAATTCATCCATTACTTCTTTCATTTGAGCATCAAAAAAGTTTTCTCCAATTAATCCGTCCTGTTGTTGGATATTATTAATCATTCCATTTTTAATTTGAAAAATAGAGATTGATTTAGGATCAATTTTTGAATGGATACAATCCAATTTTTTCTTTTCTGAATCGGAAAGATTATCCTTAATTAAGCTCGCCATAATACAATTATTTAAAGCATAAAGTATATAAGGACTATGAGTAGTAATTGTAAGTGTATGATTACGATGCGTGTCGTTTATTCTATTTAATAAATAATAAACTATTTCTTTTTGAGTTTTTGGAAATAAATTCTGTTCAGGTTCTTCAATAATAAAATTTGAATAATGATAGTCAGATTTATTTTTAACTAAATTAAGTATTTGTTCAAATTTAATATTCAATGATTTTTTATCAATATCTATCTTGTTTTTAAGAGTGTATTCTTTTATTACTTGAGAAATTAAACTATTTATGTTTTCTTTTTCGTTGACACTCGATGATTTCTTTTTTTTGTAAAAACCATTTGTTAAGTAATCAATTATTATAATGAGAGGTATCACAGATTGTAAACCACTCGAAGCGTTCCTTAAAGAAATTTCTTTTTTGGGTTCAATTAATGTCAAAACGTCAGAATCAGTATCCTCAATATGATGGTAATTAATACCTAAAGATAGAACTGGTAAAGACTTTTCTTTAGAATATTGTTTTTTTGCATCATACCAATCATATAAGAAACTCATAATATTATCGTTAGTTTCCTTAAATCGAGATAAGTTAGGTATAACTGACACGAAGTTTCTTTCAGCAGGTATGTATATATTCTTGGATTTTAAATATTCTAAATTTTTATCCTTTTTCTTGATTGCTTTTTTATAGCTCGTTCCTTTATATGAGATATGAACAAAATCAGTTTCGTATGAAAAATAAGAGGTTTTGTTAAAGTAATTCTCATCAACCTTATGGAATTCTATAAACTGTTCTTTAAAATCGTATTTATATTCTCCATCTAATAAATATCTTTTTTCAACCCATTGACAGTAACTAATGATTTTGGCAATGGTGCTTTTACCACTACTTTGTTCTCCCATAAATACGTTAACTTTATTTAGATTAAAGTCAACATCCTTTATAGGCCCAATGTTGGATATTATTATGTGTATATTATTCATTTATCTCGTTAACGCTATTTTGATTGTAAAGGTATTGAATAGAACACAGATGTTTTCAGTTAGTTTGTTTTTTTAGCATTATGGCTAACCGGTTGGGCTATGCGCAGTGCGGGGCTGCACGCACTGGCCTTTCCCTCTAGCGTTAGCCAAAATCTTTTTGTTTTGTTCTTATTTTTTCCTCGCAAGAGCAAAATCCAAAAGATTTTGCGGTGCTGGATGGGATGCCCGAACCCCTGCCCCGTGGACTTAAGCCCGCATTGTGTATAGCCGTTGTGCCTGTTGCACAAGTTAGCGAAAAAAGTCGTTGATGATCATTGCCGATCGGGAGATCGATCGTAGCTTTAGGTATGCAGGGAAAAAAGGGTTATCAGGAAAAGCTGTTCGCGAGTTTCCAACTTAGCGAACGAATACCGGAGGAGAATTTCTACAGGCGGTTGAAGCAGGCCATCGACCTGGATTTCCTCTATCCGCTGACCAAGGGATATTACGGGGAAAGCGGCCGGAAAAGTATAGACCCGGTGGTGTTCCTCAAGCTCTGTCTGGTGGGGTATCTTGAGAACATCATCAGCGACCGCAAGCTCATCGGCCATTGTTCGATGCGCCTTGATATCCTTTATTTCATAGGCTACGACCTGGACGAGGAGCTGCCGTGGCACAGTACCATAAGCCGTACGCGGCAGCTGTTCCCCGAATCCGTTTTCGAGGAAGTGTTCACCAAGGTGCTGGCCATGTGCGTGGAAAAGGGGATGGTGAGCGGCCATACCCAGGCGATAGATTCGGCCCCCGTGAAGGCCAATGCCAGTATGGACACCCTGGAGCTGAAGGTTCCGGAACAGGATCTGGACGAACATCTAAGGAAGGTACGTGCGCCCAGTTCGATGGACAGAGAACGGCCGCACAGAAAATCGAAGAACGACAGGTCCGACAAAGGACAACGGAGAGTGACCGCCAACGATAACGAACTGTCCGCGATAAAGGGCCGCAACAAGAAGTGGGCCAAGGACCAGGACCAACGCCCCGGTGCAGGTAACAAGGGAGCGAAGTACACCAGTAACAATGCATTCCTCTCATAACGCTTTCGCGAAAGCTTATTCGTCGGATGCAAGACAGTCCTACCGACCCGGATGCACGGATAAGCGTCAAGCCCGGTAAGGCCCGGAAGCTGAACTACCTGAGCCAATTGAGCGTGGACACGGCACACCATGTGATAACGGACATCAGGGCCTACCATGCCGATGGCAAGGACAACCAACAGTTACCGGATATCGTGAAGCGGCTTCAAGCCCGATTTTGGAAACAGGGACTGATATGGGAGGACTGCGTTGCGGACACGGGCTACAGCTCGGGGGAGAACTATGCTTTTCTGGAAGAGCGGGACCTGAGGAGTTTTATTCCGCCGCACGGCACCTTTAAGGGCGGTCCCAACGGCTTCGAATACGTAAAGGAACGGGCTTGTGCAACGGTTACCATTGTTGTAGTGCGTTTTTTAAAATATTTCTTTCCTTAAGCTGTCTTCTTTTCTTTTCCTATTTCGTTCATCAATTTCTTCTTGTCTTTCTTTATTCAGCTCTATTGCCTCTTTTAATTTCGTTCTTTCTAAAATTTGTTTTTGAAACTTTAACGAAGAATATGTTATAAATAATGACCTACGTTCTTTATCCGAATCTTCTTCGATATATCCAACTTCGGATAATTGGATGCACAAATTGTCTTTTATCCAATAATAATATTGACTGTAAGAATCTCTTGTGGTATTTTTTTCTTTCGTTAATGAAATTGGAATATATTCAGAAAAAAACTCCAATTTCGGATTCCCATATTTGGTAGAAAACAATGATTTATATTCATTTAGATATGCACTACTGCTATATCTGGGGAAATATCCTTCAATCAAATAACAAGACATAGACTTTAAGCTATCATTTTCAAAGGTGGTTTTTAACTCAAAAGAATCTCTACCGTAAACACTTTCTTTGTTTTCAATTATTAAGTTGATTGACTTATTGTTTTTTATTTCAATCATTTTTTTAGATTCCAATTCCCGAACTAAACTGTCAAAATTATTTTTGTTCATTCCGCTATAAAAATCGAGTATAAATTCTGCTTTTTTATTGCTCTCTGGTGTTTTAGCAATTAACTCGTCTTGTTCATCAAAATAGTCAACTAACGTTCTTTCTTTTACTACTTTTTTTTCTTTACAGCTTAATGTAAATAGTACTAAAAATAATGTAATTAAAACTTTGTTCATTGGTTTGGTTAAATGCACTACAACGGTCTCGAATAAGCGCAGGACGGGCTTGGAGCCGTTCAAGGTTCAAGTTATCTATTATGTTTTTAGGATTTGGTTAGTTCAATTTCAGTAGGTCGGCCCGTATTGCGTTTATTCACTGTTAGCCGCTGGCTGTCGCCCGTTAGTTTTTCAAAGCTTCGGGATTATTTATAATTTTTTTAATGAAATTCCATTCGGCTTCTTCAGTATCATTCTTTGTTTCTTTGCCTGATATTCGGATGATTTTCAAATAGAGAAGTTCATGCAATTCATCTAAGCCTCTTTGATATTCAGTATTCGTAGTCTCAATATTAAAATCTGGAAAACTCAAATTGAACCCATTTTCAGAGTCAAAATTTATACTAAGTAGTATTTCTTCATTTAGTATTATAGATGAATAGTTTTTTGGCTCAATTTCTTTAATCAGTTGCTCGAATTCATACGATTTAAGTTCTTCTGATAGTATAGTTTTTTTTGAAACTCTACCAGAATTTAATTCTCTTCTGTGCACGATGGAACTTTCTAGTTTCCCAATTTCGTCTTTGTTAATTCCTACAATAGGAAGTAATTTTTTCTTTTGTTCGGTCGCGATGCGGGGCACAAAAACTTTGTTGAAGTTTTCTGTGTCATAGTAACCCACTTTATATGGAGTGTTTTTTGCTTTAATCTTTGTAAGTGGTCTAAATATGTTGTTGATTTCCTCGTTATCGAATTCTTCTTTTAAAACTTTAATATCTTCTGTATCAAGAGGATTTGTGAAAATATTATTGTGATATTTCTCTACAATACTAGATTTTAGTTGATTTACTTTTTCGTCTTCTCCCTCCCGATTCAGGAAGTCGTTTGCTAGACTGAATTTAAAACTCCCGTATGAGGAGCCCGTCAATAGTGGATTTGCTAGCTTTTCAAATTCCTTTTCTGCCTTTTCTGAATAATCTAATTCCGTGGTCATTCTTGTAAACATACTTGAAGCATAAGATTTCAATGATTTCAAAAAATTATTGCTGAAATCTCTGACCATTTCCAAACTTACGGAACCGCCAAAAACACTATGTGAAGGTTCTATTACATAATGAATGCTCCTTGACCTTAGTAAGTTTAGATAATTATACTCACTGCTAGCATTATAAGGCGACATATTTTTTAATGAAACAGAGATTTCCAATGCGTCATTCAGTTGTGTTCTTATAATTTCATCTTCGATATTCAAGAGACCAAAAAAAATAAATTTTTGGGCGTTGTCAATCAATCCAGCCTTTAAGTTGAGAAAGGCGGCACTTCTTATCAAAATACTTCTGGTCGGCTCCAGTTCTGGTTTGTCAAAATAAAATTCGGCAACCTTACTTTCAATTTCTGCTGCTTTACAAAATAATTCAAATGAAGAATTATGATTATTCTCGGAAGCGGCTTGTTTAGCCTTAAACGAGTAATCCATAGCTTGTTGATGTAAAAGTTTTGCCTTCATTTATGAATTTCTCTTACAATTTGTGGTTCACTGAACAAAGTAACAATTACCGATGAGGATTTATCTTTTTTCTTGCCTTTTCTTATTTGGTCGTGTTTGATTTTAATCCTTCTTTTCATTGTGTTGGTTGGCGATTCCTCTAGTATTCCAGAAATCTCGACATAATGGTAATCGTCTAAAAAGTTTAAGTCATTATCTTCTGGCTCGTCAACTTTAAACCTGTAATCTACTCCATCGCCAATTTCCGACTGTTCAACATAAGAATAGTTCGATAAAGAACACATTAGAAAAAGGGCAATTGCAACACCTCCATGGTTAGCCATATCAATGTTTTCTTTCATTGCTGCGGAGGGAAAGTCAGAATCCCATGTCAACATTATGTCGTCTTCAACCGTTTCATTCTTTATCTTGACTTTTGCCTTAGAATCCGAGTGAAATTTGTTAAGTGCTATTGCTGCCCATTGATTGCCGACTATTATTTGCTCTTTCGACGGTCCTTTGAGATTTTGAACCGTTTCCTCCAAATTGTGTGATTTCATTGGCTATTTTAATGCAGTGATAGGTAAAAATAGTATTATTTTAGGTTGGTTCCTATTTCGTTTTTTCAGCTGTCACGTCCTAAAATACGGCTACAGATTAATATTAGTTTTAAGCGGCATATTGATGCACGTAATCAGGTGTTCTGTAATCTAAAGATAAATGCAATCTTTTAGAGTTGTACAACCTGATTGCATTTTTGGTCGCCTTTTTAGCATGAACCACGCTGGTAAAGGTCTGATCGAGATAAAATTCGTCCTTCAGGATTCCGTTTACCCTCTCGGCCATTGCGTTTTCGTAGCAATGGTTCTCTTCTGTCATACTGATTCCTATTTTCGTTCTTTTAAGAATTTGAGTGTAAATGTTGCTACAGTATTGAATACCCCTATCCGAATGATGAATAAGCTGTGTAGTGCTCTTGGCATTGTAAATAGCTTTGTTCAATGCCCTTACACATCCTTTGAGTTCAAGGCTGTCACTTAGGTCGAAGCCTACTATTTTTCTTGAATACATGTCGGTTATGAGTGCCAGATAGCAGAATCCTTTTACGGTTCTGATATAAGTGATATCGGAGGCCCAAACTTGGTTCGGTCTATTTATCTTTAGGTCTTTTATGATGTTGTTGTACTTGTGGAACCGGTGATATGAATTGGTGGTCCTAGAAGAATATTTCTTTCTTCTAACGAGCAGTTGATTTTCTCTTAGGATACGGAATAGCCTATCCCTACCTATCTTTAGGTGCAGTTCTTGAAAGTCTTGATGTAATGATCTCATCAGTTTTCTTGTACCTTCTCTAGGGAGTATTTTTCTGCTTTTTCGAACAAGTCCGACAACGATCTGTTCTACCTCTTTTTTAGCGGTATAACGTTTATGGAATTTGTAATAGGCATCTCTTTTTAAGGAGAAAGCATCACAAATAGCTTCAATGCTAAAGCTTCTGTCCTTTCTGTTTTTCGGTGCTGTTTTCATTAGGGCTTGATGTTTAAGTTTTTTTTTAGTTCTTCAACATCTTTGTACCCTAGGTTCTCGGCGGCTACTTCAAGATAGCTGTCCGTAACGAGCTTATCGAGGTCCTTTTTGATAAGAAGATCCTTAAGCTGTTTCAGCTCTTTCTGAAGGGCTTTGATACGGGTGAATTCATCGTCTGTCTGCACGGTTACACGGGTGTTCATTAAATCTTTACGGCCATACTTCTTTATCCATACGTTGATAGTACTGGATTGTATCCCGTAAGTTAATGCAATTTGTCTTTTGGAATGGTTTCCTTTGGTAAGTTCCGCGAGAATCTTAAGTTTAAAGCTCTCGCTATAACGTCTTACATATCCATCATTTTTATACATATACTTGAAGTGTTTTGTATACATATTTCAGGACGGGTCAAAATGACGCACAACGCCCGGGCTATAAGTAGTGCGGGGTCGGCACGGGCCTGCCTTTCCGCCTAGCGATAAGCCAAATCTTTTTGTTTTGTATTTATCCTTTTTACGCTTAAAGCCAAATCCAAAAGATTTGGCGGTGCCTGCGGACACGCCCAAGCCTTTCAGCTATGCACTTACGCCCGCATTACTTATAACCAATGTTGGCAACTGGCTTACCCAGTGTCGTTTACACTTCTTCGATTTCAAATCCTTTTTTTCTTGCCAAGTCCACGATATTATCCACATTATCTTTTCTCCATTCTGTACATACAACAAATTGAACATTATCAGCACTTACTAAAATTTCATTAGGCCCAATAAAATGTCTTTTATTTCCTTTATCGGCATATTTATTCTTAACAGATTCAAGTGTGTTAATAACTCCTGTCGAGCCTTGATATTCATCAAGAAAAATATTTTTTAAACTTTTAAAATCTGTTGGTTTTTTCTTTAAATACTCTTTTACAAATTCCAAAACAAATCTGTTCTTCGCTAATTTTCTCCCTTTGCCATCAATGATATACTTTGTTTTGTCTCTTGTGTTTTGTTGGCCATTTGATTCCCAATTTTTCTCTGGTGTTTTTTGTGTTTCTCTTTCCGTTTCGATATTGCTCGAAATGTTTACCGAAATTTCTTGTAAAACATTGTCAATAAGTTCTCCGTCATATTCGTTAAGGAAATCTTGCTTGATTAGTTCTAAAATTTTTGTTTGGTAGTCGTCCGATAATATTTCTTTGGTCAGTTTTTTTTGGTCTTCTGTCCGGTTTATTTTTTTCAAAGAGTTTAATGTGAACGATTTTAGCAATTCCGTACTGTAACTTTCTTTGCTGAATAGCTCAACGAATTTTTGTCCTTTTTCGCTATCTGCTGTAAATTGGATAGTTTCGAGTAAAATTGGGTCTTCTTGATTTATTAAATTCCCGTCATAAAAAATTTGAATTCCTTGTCCGATTAAAATTCCGTATTCGAGTTTTAATTGTCGCATATAAGAAAACAATTGTCGTTGAAAAGTTGAATTTATCGGAATGTTCGGAAGTTTAATTTCGATAACGAGTAATCGTTTATTCTCAGATTTAATGATAAAATCAGGTCTTAATTTATTTACTGAACCAAAATGAAGTGAATGTTCTTTTTCGATTTCGCCTTTGTATTCTTTCCAGTCCAAAATCCTCAAAGCTTGGATAACTTCTTGTCCAAAATCGTTTTCGCTTAAATCTGTCGGTAGATTTTCGGACAGTAAATAGCAGATTTCATTCCATTTCTCTTTGTTCATTCTTGGTCTTTTTAGCTTGTTGCCAACTGGTTATATCACAATAAAATTAACGCTTTATCCCCTAATATTTCCGGATAACATGAGGTTTTCTGGTTTGTTATCCGTGTTAAGAAACTTGTTTACGGCCAGGTCTAAAGGGCTACGGATGCTTAAAAGGTCTTTTTGGGCGATGTGGGTATAAATCATCGTGGTTTCGGGTTTGGCATGGCCCAACAGGTCTTGTACATGGCGTAGACCTACACCGTTTTCAATGAGATGGGTAGCGAATGAATGACGGAGGGTATGTGGGGTCACTCTTTTCTTGATACCGGCGTGTTGGCAGGCTCGTTTTAAAAAGGCTCTGACGCTGGCAGCACTATATGGGTTTCCACCTTCGCCTTCTACAAAGTATTTTTTGGGGGCATAGGTGCCGAAGTAATTGCCGAATAAGGGCAGAAAACTTTCGGCCAAAATAACGTTACGGTCTTTTCGTCCTTTGGCATTTTTGATCAAGAGCTGCCGGCGATCTACGTCTATATGACGGAGTTCAAGTTTTAGAACTTCACCGATACGTAACCCGGCGGAATACATTAGAGCCAATACCGCCCTGTGCTTAAGATTTTTTGTGGCTCGCAACAGATCTAATACTTCTTGCTGGCTGAGCACTTCGGGCAGATAGGTGCTTTTTTTGGGTCGTTTTAGGTCCCCACCCGAAATTTTACATTGTGGATAAAATTCTGAGAAATGCTTGATGGCACTGATCAGTTGGCGATGGGTGCTTATGGCGTATTTCTTTTTGGATACTACTTCTTCGACGAAAAGACGAACATCGGTATTATTGAGTGTATTTGCTGATTTTTCTCCTACAAAATGAAAGAAATCGGCTATAAAGGTAAAATAGATGCGTACAGTACTTTTGCTTAGCCGTAAGCCTTGTAGGTAGGAAACATATTCTCGAATGATGGCTTTATTACTATCCGTTATGAGGCGTTTCGTGTCTGACCGCAAAGTTGCTTTCGGTGCGGTGTTTTTATTTTTTTGCAATGCACTGTAATCGATATACCATTTTTTCTTCCTTAGGTGTCTGTACACCATACTTTTATTTTGCGTATTCAGCGGTATATAAAAGGTTTTGAAGGTCTGACTCCATTTTACGCCGGATAATTGCTTTACATAATGCCGTATTTCATCGTCATAATTAAATTGGATAGCTATTTGTTGGGCACCACGATGCTCGAATTGGGTCAGTGTAATACGTTTCATCTGTTCGTATGTATTGGTTTTATAGGTGAGATGTAATCGCTGATGAACATCTGGGTTGCTATCTAGAATGGTTATGCCTCATTTCATAAAACGATATGTCGGTTATCGCACACCGGTAACCGTCATATCCAGTGTATAAACGGAATCCATAGCCGTTATAAAAAGCGTTTTTTGCCCGGGTCCGGCAAAGGTGATGTTGGCCGTCCATTTTTCGGGTACGGGTATATGCTGTATCTGTTTTCCGTTTTTGTCGAAAACGGTGACGCCATCTCCGGTTAGATATACATTGCCCTTATTGTCGAGGGTCATACCGTCGGAACCCATGTCGGCAAAAAGTTTTTTGTTCGATAGGCTTGCATCGTCACCGATGGTATAGACGTAGGTTTTTTTGGTGCCGTTATCCGATACGTAGAGCGTTTTGCCATCGGGAGTTCCGATGATACCGTTGGGCTGATCGAAATTATCGTCGGCAGCGATTTGCGGAGCATCGCTTCCGGAGGGCAAGTAATACACCCGACGGGCATCTTGTGGGGGCTCTTTATGGGTCCACCAGCTCCGCTGGTAATAGGGGTCTGTAAAGTAAATGCCACCCTTGCCATCGACCCACAAATCGTTGGGGCCATTCAATTTTTTTCCTTTAAAATCGTCAATCAGTACGGTCACATTTTTATCTTGGTCTATACGCCACAATTGATTTTTTTCATCGGCAGCGGATAGCAGGTTACCTTCATGATCGAAATAGAGTCCGTTCGAACGCCCAGCAGGTTTCATATAATCGGCCACGGAGTTGTCGGCCGCGGTCCACTTGACGATACGGTCGTTCGGCTGGTCGGTAAAATAGACATCGCCTTTACTATCAACGGCAGGCCCTTCGGTAAATTCGTAGTCGTCGGCAACCAAAGTAAGCTCGGCGCCCTTGGCGATAATTTTTTGGGTCTGTGCCTTTTGTGCCTTACAGGAAGAGAGGCAACCGGTAACGGAGAAGATTAGCGTGATAAAAAAAATGAAATGTCTTTTCATAAGATATACTTGATTAATTTTAAGTTGCCCGCCCCTGGGCCGGCGGAATGTACGTGGTTTCTAAAAAAAACGTTAGGGTTTGCTCGATTTCCACCCGGGCCCCCTGACGACCCTTCCAGGAAAAGCATCCGTGTGCTCGCCGTTTTTGAGGACTTGTGTTCCGTTTACGAAAACATGTTGCATTCCTGTCGCATATTGGTGTGGTTTTTCAAACGTTGCATTGTCCCTTATTTTTTCAGCATCGAAAACAACGATATCCGCGTAGAAACCTTTTTTCAGTGCCCCTCGTTTCTTCAGCTTTAAGTTGGTAGCTGGCAAAGTCGTAAGTTTAAAAATGGCCTCCTCCAGCGGAATTACTTTTTCCTCACGAACGTAATGGCCCAAAAGGCGGGCAAAAGAGCCATAGGCCCTGGGGTGTGTACTTTGCTCCAAAAAAATACCTTCATTGGTATACGAGCCGGCATCGGAACAGATACTCATATACGGAAGTTTCAATTTCTTTTTGATGTTATCCTCCGACATTGAAAAATATACCACTTGAATTCTGCTGTCATCTTCGTAAATTAGATCGATGAGGGTCTCGTTGGGCGACTTTTTTCTATCAGCGGACACTTCGGCGAGGGTCTTTCCTATAAGGTTCCTCATTTCTTTTTGGCGAAAACCTACCAAAAGTATTTTTTCGGGCGGAACATGAAAATCGATTTCCGCCATCATTTTACGACGTTTTTCGGGCTGTTCGATGAGCTGCATCGTTGCATCATGGCCACCTTCTTTGGCCCAGGCGGGCAAGACTACATTTAGTCCCGTTGAACTGGCATTGTACATGTACATATCCGTTGTAATAGACAAGCCCTTGTCACGGGCGTGGTTTACCATCTGAATAGCGCTGTCCAACAACTGCCAATTGGCATTCCCCGAGGCCTTAAAATGATAGATTTCCGCCGGAATGGCCGCTTTTTCGGAAATTGTGATCAGTTCCTGAACGGCATCGAGCAATCCGCCCTCCTCATCGCGAATATGGGAAATGTACATGCCATCATATTCCGCGACCACTTTGGCCAGTTCGATAACTTCCTCGGTCTTGGCATGGCCACTGGGTACATAAATCAAGGAGGTGGAAAGGCCGACCGCTCCTTCTTCCATGGCCTGCCTGGTCAGGGTTATCATCGTTTCCATTTCGGTGTCCGTAGGCGGACGGTTTTCATAGCCAATGGTATGCTCCCGCAAAGTGCCGTTACCGAGAAATGAGGCAATATTGGTGGAAACGCCTTTAGCTTCCAAAAATTCGAGATATTCACCTAATGTAGTCCAGGGAATATCATAGGTAATGTCTTCTTGGCCGTCTTTCATCTCTTTTTTCATTGCTGGCGTCAACGGTCCCATAGAACTTCCCTCACCGAGCACCTCTAGCGTAACGCCCTGCCTGATATCGCCCTGCGACCGCCCATCTTCGATCAAGGATTCGTTGGCCCAGCTCAGCATATTGATAAAACCGGGCGCCACGGCCAGACCCTCGGCATCGATTTCCAGCGTTCCCGTCGCTTTGTCAAGTGTGCCGATAGCAGCGATGGTATCGGCGTTGATGGCGATATCGCCTTGATAGGAGGCCTTGCCCGAGCCGTCTAAGATCCGTCCGTTTTTGATTAAAATGTCATAGGGCGCAACGGTATTACAGGCACAGAGCAATACAGCACCTAGTATCGAATGCACAAACCATTTGAATTTCATAGGAATTTTTTTTTACAGGACAAAAACTGTTGTCGCCCCTCACATATTTTTTAAAAACGCCATATTTTCTTTCATACTTTCCAAGGGCGTACTCGCATACTCTTCCTGTTCGATATAGATATGTTTTACACCGGATTCGTTTTGATGTGCCATCATGGAAGCGATGTCCAGACCTCCTTTTCCGAATTCGGTACTTTCCTTTTTATCCATGTCCATATCCTTCAGGTGCCATAAGGGAAAACGACCGGGATACTTGCTAAAATATTCTAGCGGATCTTTTCCGGCTACGACGACCCATCCCAAATCTAGTTCCATGTATACGAGGTCTTCATCCGTATTATCCATTAAAACGTCATATAAGACCGTTCCGTTTTCCGATTCGAATTCGTACTCGTGGTTGTGGTATCCGAATTTCAGTCCCAATTTTTTACAGGCTTCCCCAGCGGTGTTGAACTGGTCGGCCACCTTTTTATAGTTGTCGACCGTTTGCCCTTTACTGGGCAGCGACGAACAGATGACGTACTGTTGGCCCGATGCTACTGCTTTTTCCATAGTATTCTGAAAATCATCGTCGAGGGCAACGTGGCCGCTGGTCAGTTGCATGCCCAAGTCTTCGCATGCTGTTTTCATGTCTTTGGGCGCGAGGCCATAATAGAGGCCCTTATCGCTCCTTGCGGATTCGATTTCCTTGATACCGATAGCTGCAATTTGTTTTAGGGTGCCGAGTGCATCCTTGGCCATGGCATCCCGAAAGGAGTAGAGTTGTACCCCAAATTTTTGGTCGCTTTTTATGGCGAAACTTAAAGAGGGCAATAGCATGGTCTCCGAGGGCCAAAGTGCCCGATTGGCTTAAAAAAGTTCTACGTGTTTTCATATGATATAGTGTTGAACGGATGAAGATACTGAAATTTAGCGAACCCTTTAGCATGTAAAAATCTGTAATCGGGGCATCGTTTAATAGGTAGGCAATGCTTACTTTTAACGGATGAAAATATTTCGATGCCAGCAGTGCGAAAACCCACTTTATTTTGAGAATACCAAATGTGTGGTCTGTGGATGTCAACTTGGATATTGTGAGAAAACATCTACGTTGGCGACATTGGTAAAGTTGGATAACCCGAAGGATGTGGACTCGCAAGATATCTATTCTTTGTTGCGGGACGATGGCGAGCAGTACCGATACTGCAAAAATTTCGGGCACAAAGCTTGTAATTGGATAATCTATACCAATGATGAAGCGGAATTCTGCACGGCGTGTAGCCTAAACCGCACCATCCCCAATCTTCAAAAGCGGAAAAATTTAAGGGAATGGCGAAAACTCGAACAGGCCAAACACCGATTGGTCTATGCGCTGCTACGATTTGGACTTCCGGTCGTCGATAAGGACGAGGCGCCCAAAAAGGGACTGGCCTTCGATTTTCTGTCGGACGCAACTGCATCCGGCAACGCGCAGCCCGTCCGCACCGGTCATCTCAACGGACTGATCACCATCAACGTAGCAGAAGCCGACAATGTGCACCGCGAGTATATGCGAAAACAGATGGCCGAGCCGTACCGCACCCTGATCGGCCATTTTCGACACGAGGTGGGACATTATTATTGGGAAAGGCTCATTCGCGACCGTCCCGAAATCCTTGAAAAATTCCGAAAGCATTTTGGCGATGAGCGGACCGACTACGGCGAAGCCCTTAAAAAACATTACCGGAACGGGCCACCGAAGCAATGGCGGCAAAGCTATATTAGCAAGTACGCTGCTTCGCACCCATGGGAAGATTGGGCGGAAACCTGGGCACACTACCTACACTTGGTAGATATGTTGGAGACTGCTTTCTATTTTGGAATATCGACCGGAGCAGCCTTCCTTGAAAATTCCTCTTTAAAGATGCAGGCAGATTTCGATCCCTATGAAGAAGAGCGATTCGGTAAACTATTAAAGGCCTTTGTGCCGCTTACCTTCGCACTGAACAGCCTCAACCGCAGCATGGGCCAGCAAGATATCTATCCGTTCGTCATCCCCAAAAAAACGGTAAAAAAGCTCAAATTTGTACATCGGCTTTTGCATTCAACCCTGTAGTCGGAAAGGTTTGGGCAACAAGTGATGTATACCCCGAAGAGATAATTACCTTTGCGAAAATCTTTAAAGAAGATGAATTCCAGACAAGCACAACTACAGGCTTTTGATCGGTTACTGACCCTCATGGACGAGCTCCGCGCCCAATGTCCGTGGGACAAAAAGCAGACGATGAAGACCCTGCGCCATCTTACTATCGAGGAAACCTACGAACTGGGGGATGCCATTTTAGAGGATGACCTCGAGGAAGTAAAAAAGGAGCTGGGTGATGTACTTCTACACATTGTTTTTTACGCCAAGATCGGTTCCGAAACCAAAGATTTCGATATCGCGGATGTCTGTAACGACATTTGCGAAAAGCTGATCCATAGGCATCCTCATATTTATGGCGATGTTGAAGTGAACGATGAGGCCGATGTAAAACGCAATTGGGAAAATATCAAACTCAAGGAAGGAAAAAAGAGTGTACTTGAAGGCGTGCCGAAGGGTCTGCCGGCTTTGGTAAAGGCTAACCGGATACAGGATAAAGTCGCAGGAGTTGGTTTCGATTGGGAAAAACCCGAACAGGTCTGGGAAAAAGTGCAGGAAGAACTTCAAGAATTTCAGGAAGAAATCAAATCAGGCAATGCAGAAAAAATGGAGGCAGAATTCGGCGATGTCATGTTTTCATTGGTCAACTATGCCCGCTTTTTAAATATTGACCCGGAAAACGCCCTCGAACTCACCAATAAAAAATTCATCGGCCGTTTTCAGTATCTGGAACAAAAAGCGAAGGAATTGGGAAAACCGTTAAAAGACATGACTTTGGCCGAAATGGATGTTTTTTGGGAAGAAGCGAAGCATGTTGGCGGTGGCAGTAGCCAGTAACAGCGGGCGGTGGTGGTAGATTTAAGCATTTTGGTCTCGGATAACAGCAGTCAAGTTTTGGTTTAAGGCATAAGCACGCGAAAAGCGCGTTCAAGATGTAAGGTCGTAAATCTACTGATGATACCTATTTAAGGATGTGTGAACATTTTACCTCGAGCTTGGTTGAAACATGCAACCGGATCGATTGTTGGACTCGTAATTCATCAAAGGACATCCTTTAGCTTTGACAAGCCATGAATTATGTTCATCTACGCAGCAGGGCTCTAAGCTTTAACCACTCTAGCCATGAAACTCACGATCGGCATAGATTGATTAGTTGAACGCTTTACAACCTTGAACTTTGAACACTGCGCAGCGGCGATTGAACTTTACACCAGTACAACTATGAAACTCCAGTTATGCAAGAATATCTCTTTGAATTCTCTATAACTTTGAACCTTAAACAGCTGCGAAGCAGCGATTACATTTAAACAGTCAAACCGACATACTGGCAACAATCAAAAAGGGCCCTTGAAAACCTACACCAAAGAATTTCGCTATAACATACAGCTTGCCGTGCCGGTTATCATGGGTATGTTGGGGCATACTTTCGTGCAATTGGCCGATAATATCATGGTCGGCCAGCTCGGTACGGCAGAGCTCGCCGCCGTTTCGTTGGGCAACAGCTTTGTATTTATTGCGATGTCGCTGGGTATCGGTTTTTCGACCGCAATCACTCCCTTAGTGGCGGAGTCGGACGGGGCCGGCAATCAAGCCGACGGTAAGAGTGCGCTCAAACACGGGCTTCTGTTATGCACCGTTCTGGGCCTAGCGCTTTTCGGCGTCATTTTATTGGCCAAGCCCTTGATGTATTTGATGGAGCAACCGACCGAGGTGGTCGAACTGGCGATTCCCTATCTTGATCTGGTCGCCTTTTCATTAGTGCCATTAATTATTTTTCAAGCCTTTAAGCAATTTTCGGAAGGGCTCTCGCAGACAAAATATCCCATGTATGCCACTATTTTGGCCAATGTGGTCAACGTGGTGTTGAACTATCTGCTTATTTTCGGTACGTTCGGTTTTCCAGAAATGGGAATCGTAGGCGCCGCCATCGGTACTTTGGCGTCCCGATTTGTAATGGTAGCCCATCTTTGGTACCTTCTCAAACGAAGGGAGAAATTTCGCTTTTACGTAACAGGATTCAATTTTCGAAAGATAGAACGTAGGGTGATGGACAAGATTATCAGTTTGGGCTTTCCATCGGCGTTGCAGATGTTTTTCGAGGTCGCTATTTTTACTTCCGCCATTTGGCTGAGTGGCGTTTTGGGTAAAAACGCACAGGCCGCCAACCAGATTGCCCTGAATTTGAGCAGCATGACATTTATGTTCGGTATGGGTCTCGGCGTAGCGGCCATGATTCGCGTCGGTATCCAAAAGGGATTGCGGAATTTCAGGGAACTACGGCGCATTGCGAAGTCCATTTTTCTGTTGACCTTTTTATTGGAGGTTGTATTCGCTGCTTTATTTTTGATGGGTCGCCATTGGTTTCCGTCCCTCTATCTCGATGTAGACGATGTATCGAATATGGCCGATAATACCGAAGTGATTACGCTGGCGGGGGAGTTGTTGTTGGTGGCCGCGATCTTTCAGATTTCTGATGGTATTCAGGTCGTTGTTCTGGGCGCATTACGCGGGCTGCAAGATGTCAAAATACCTACTTTGATTACCTTTGTCGCCTATTGGGGCGTCGGTTTTCCTGTCATGTATTATTTGGGACTCAAAACTGACCTGCAAAGTACAGGTATCTGGTTCGGGCTCCTTTCAGGACTTACCGCTTCGGCGATTCTGTTGTATATTCGCTTCAATTATTTGACCGTTAAGCTGATAGGGGAGAAGAGATTAGAAGCGGACTAGGGTGCTGGTAAATTAAGGATTGGATGTATTGATTCTTAGTTTTGAAATGATATAATTTCCCTTTTAGGAGGGCAAGGGAATGTTTGAAATTGTACCGATACATTCCTAAAGTACATAATCTAAAAATATTGAAATGGAATTCCCAAAATTTCTATTAGGAGATAACACCGATTATCCAACGGCTATTTTCGTCGTCCATACCGAATATCCAAGGTTTATAATCAACCTCGAGAACGATGAGGTAGAATGGCTTGAAGATTTTTCCAAAGAGGATGAAGATGAACTGGAGGCCGAAGCTGAAGGTCTCATTGAACAGGCAAGTGTTTTCTACGACCGGGAAATATCCCGTTATGAAGAATAAGGCGAATGCTTGACCAACTGATACACTACGATAAGGAACTCTTCCTCTTCCTTAATAACTTGGGAAATGAAACATGGGATGCCTTCTGGCTTCTAATGACCAATAAAGTAGGCGCCGTCAACCTTGCTGTTTATGTACTGCTTTTGATATTGACTTACCGTTATTTAGGATTGAAAAAAACTGCCGTGGCTGTGGTGACCGTAGTGCTAATGATTGTCGCCACCGACCAGTTGGCCAATCTCTTCAAGTACGGGGTTGCGCGCTTACGGCCATGTTACGACCCCGAAGTCAACGAGACGATGCGATTGGTAAAAGGGTATTGCGGCGGCAAATTCGGCTATTTTTCTGCCCATGCGGCCAACCATTTTGCGGTGGCGCTTTTCTTTACCTTAGTGTTAAAGCCCAAGTTCAGCTATATAGGAATTTTTCTGATGTTCTGGGCGTTTTTGGTCGCCTATAGCAGGATTTATATTGGGGTCCATTTTCCTTTGGATGTTCTTTCCGGTGCCTTAGTGGGCCTGATTTTAAGCAGCTTTTTGGTAAAGTTCTATATCTTTGCGATTGCTAAGTTCCCCAAATGATATCCAACTTCAGGTATTGGTTTTTATTGATTTTGATCGTATTGGTGTATATCGCCGGTGCGTTCGTCAATTTGATGGAGAACGATTCCGCGCAGTTCGCCGTTATGGCCATGCGAATGTATCAGGAAAACGATTTCATCAATCTTTTCAAGGGCACGGAGGAGTATTTAGACAAGCCTCACATGCATTATTGGCTTGCGGCACTGTCTTATAAAATATTCGGACTCTACGATTGGGCCTACCGCATTCCTGGAATTTTAGTGACGTTGCTAGGGGCCTATAGCTGCTTTGGCTTGGGCAAATTGCTCTACAATGTCGATACCGGAAAATTGGCCGCCTTGGTCTTTATGACGGCGCAGACCATTATGTTGTCCGCAATAGATGTCCGCACCGACGCGGTACTTACCGGTTTTACCATTTTCGCGATTTGGCAATTGACGGTCTACATCGAAAAAAGATCCCTCTTGGCCATAATTTTAGGGGCGTTGGGTGCTGGGCTTGCTTTCTCGACCAAGGGGCAGATCGCCTTGCTGGTTATCGGTATGGCCATGCTTTGCCACTTGGCCTATACCCGAAAATGGGCCGCCTTGATTCACTGGAAGGTACTTTTGGCCTTGCTGGTCTTTGCCTTGACGATTACACCCATGCTGTATGCGTATTATCTGCAGTTCGATATGCACCCTGAAAAGCTTGTTCGGGGCAGGGGAGACCGTAGTGGAATTTTCTTTATTTTTTGGGAACAGAGTTTTGAACGTCTTAGTGGTGAGGGTATGGGTGCAAATAGCAGTGACTATTTCTTCTTCTTCCACACCTTTCTTTGGGTATTCGTTCCTTGGACGGTTTTGGGTATTGTTGCCTTCGCAACTAGGTTCAAGTCTTTGTTCAAACTGAAATTCGCCTATAGCAACAAGTACGAGTTTTTGACCTTGGGTACCCTAACGCTGTTTTTTCTAATAGCTAGTTTTTCACAGTTCAAATTGCCACATTACCTGAATATCGTCATTCCACTATTCTCCGTACTTACCGCTTCCTATATCTACGACTTGTATAGCGCTACCCGTACAAAACCGGTAAAAATTTTGTTGGGCGTACAATATTTTATTCTCGGCATTGTCTTTGTCGCTACACTATTAATTTGTTTTTATGTTTTTCCTTTCAAGCACATCTTCGCTTCGATTTTGCTTTGTATCCTATTATTGATTATCACTTATTTCTGTTTGAAACGTGAAGCTTACTATCTGCGTATCATTACCCTATCGGTTTACAGTTCAGTATTGTTGAACGCCGTTCTTAACCTACATTTCTATCCGAACTTATTGACCTATCAAGCTGGTTCGAGCATGGCCGAAGTAGTTGCCAAAGAACAGATTCCCGTGGATGCTATCTATAAATTAGGCGATTTTCATACGTGGTCACTTGATTTCTACAACCAAAGACCGGTATCGATAACCTCGATTCAGAATTTGAAGAAGATGCACAACATTTGGCTCTATATAAACGATACCGGGCTTCAAGAACTACAGGTTCAAGGTTTTGATTGGGACAGACAATACACCGAACAGCATTTTAGGATTACGCGGCTGAGCAAGAAGTTTCTAGACCCATCCACTCGTAAGCGGACCTTAGATAATATGCACTTGATTCACATCTATTAAAGCGCAAGTTCAGGTTCAAACTCAAAAAAGTTTAGGAGTTTAAGGGTTTATGAGGGTATAAAAAATAAATTACTGATTACTTCTTGTCGACAAAACTGGTTTCTTAAAATGAAAATAAACGCCCAGTAGTGAAACAAAAGCGGTTATAAGGAAAAACGCTAGACTGATACCGATAGAAGTATCCTGATTCAGTCCCAACCATAGGGCACCATAATAGAAGGTCACCTCCCGACTTCCGATACCTCCAATTGTTAAGGGTATGACGGAAACGATGGAGGAAATCAAGAAAATAAATAGATAGGCAAGCATATGATTTTCTAGGGATAGGGCACACAAAATAAAATACAAACTGATCAGCTGCAAACCCTGCACACACGCCGAATACCCAACGGATGTCCAAAAAATGGGAAATACATAGCCGAAAAAGCGTTTGTTCAGCAACCAAAAAGCCATAATACTGAGGACGATTCCCGAGCCAAATAGGATGCGATAATCGCTTAAAAATCGGTATTTAAGTCCCATGGCCAATAAGCAGGCATAAACGAACAGCAGTAACATGCCGCTCAACCGGTCGAGCAACAGCACCGCAATTATTTTTTTGGTGCGAACCTCGAACTTTTTCCGGATGAGATAACCCTTGTAGGCGTCCCCACCGATACCTCCGGGTAGAAAAAGGTTGTAGAACATACCCAACAGATACAATTTCAAGTTACTTTTTTGGGTGAGAAAAACGCCCAGCTGATGAAAATAGAGGTTGATCCGAAAGGCCGAAATGACTTTTGAGGCTATGAAGAATAGTAGGGCCCAACCGATGAACCCAGGATGTGATTTTTGAAGGATACCCCAGACCGCTTCAAAATCGACCTTGGTAAATACAAAATATACCAAAAGCAGACTGATGGCGATTTTGAGTAGGGCGATTCCCTTTTTACGCCATTTTGCCACCGACGGATATTTTTCTGATTCGGTACGGCCTTTTTTGCTGCGATTCGTAATAGGTACGTATCAATAATTCCATGACTATGCCGATGGTAAACAGTTGAATGCCCGCCAGAATGAACATCAGTCCGAAAATCAGTAAGGGTCGCGTACCGATATCCTCCCCAAAACCGAATTTTACGATCAACAGGTAGATATTGATAAGCCCACCGATGATAATCAAAAAAAACCCAAAAATACCGAAGAGATGTATGGGCCGTTGAAAATATTTACGGATGAACAGTAAAAGCATCATGTCTGCCACGACCTTGAATACGCGCTCGAGTCCGTATTTGGAAACGCCGGAATGTCGGGCGTGATGCTTTACAGCTACTTGTTTTATCTGTGCGCCTTCTAAATGGGCGAGCAGGGTGATAAAACGGTGCATTTCGCCGTAAAGGTTGAGGTCTTTGGCTACTTCTCTCTTGAAAATTTTAAGGGCACATCCATTATCCTTGATATCGAGCTGGGTCACCCGGCGCACCAGAAAATTGGCGATTTTCGAAGGTATTTTTTTTACCAGGGAATCCTGACGTTTTTGGCGAATGCCGGTTACCAAATCATAATCTTGGTTCACGGCATATTCCAACATCTGAGGTATATCGCCGGGATCGTTTTGTAGGTCCCCGTCCATGGTGATGATATATTGTCCTTCGGCGTAATCGATGCCTGCGGCCAAGGCCAAACTCTGTCCGTAATTCTTTTTGAGGGCGATGAGGTGTACCTGGTCGTCGTTCATATCGGTAATGATATTTCGCGTGGCATCCGTAGAAAGATCATCGATATAAATAATTTGATAATCGTAGCCTGCTAGCGCCTCATGGATTTTTTGCGTCAGCGGTAGCACATTGTCGGCTTCGTTGTAGAGGGGAATAACTAGTGAGAGTAAGGAGGAGGTTACAGGATGCATGTTCTGAATATCGATTTACGGGCAAATTTAGGGTTTGTTTTTAAACATACCTATCAATTGTTCCGCGGCGTGGAACGGAGAGATGGTGTCGGCCATCACTTTTTCGGCAAATTTCTCAATTTCGGGCGCCATACTATCGCTTTGGAAAAAATTGGATTTTAAGCCTTGTTCGATGGACTCGTAGAGCCAGTTTTTGTTTTGTCGTCTCCGTTTTTCTAGAAAATCACCTGAAATTTTATTATTTTCAATGTAGTCACGAATCATGTCCCAAATAGCATCGATACCTACATTTTCGGTTGCGGAACAAGTCAATACTTTCGGTATCCAGCCGTTTTCTTTAGGGGGATATAGGTGCAAGGCCCTTTTGAACTCCCTGGCGGCGGCCTCGGCTTTTTTGATATTGTCGCCATCGGCTTTATTGACCACTAGGGCGTCTGCCATTTCTACGATACCCCTTTTAATACCCTGCAACTCATCGCCAGCGCCGGAAAGTTTCAGTAAAAGAAAAAAATCGACCATCCCGTGAACCACAGTTTCGCTCTGTCCGACGCCGACGGTCTCAATGAGCACAATGTTGTAGCCCGCCGCTTCGCACAGAATAATCGTCTCCCGGGTCTTGCGGGCGACCCCGCCCAAGGTCTCCCCCGATGGAGAGGGGCGGATAAACGCATTCGGGTTTTTGACCAGTTCCTCCATCCGGGTCTTATCTCCAAGAATACTACCCTTGCTCTGGGTGCTGGTGGGATCTACGGCCAATACGGCAACACGGTTTCCGGCGGTAATCAGTTGCGTTCCCAAGGTTTCAATAAAGGTGCTTTTGCCTACGCCGGGTACTCCGGTAATGCCGATACGGATGGCATCCCTTTTTTGGGAGAGACACTGTTGGACTATCGCATTGGCTTTTTCGAGATGGTCTTTCCGTTGGCTTTCGATCAAGGTAATGGCTTGGCCTAGGGCAGAAGCATCGCCCTTAATAATTCCATTCAACAATTCATCCGTAGAAGGCATGCGCCGTTTTTTCGGTTGGGATACAGGTTTATGTTCTGTATTTTTCTGTTGGGCCAACCTTATTTTTTAATGGGTACTTTTATCATGGTGGTGTCCCAAGAAATATCCATACTCAAGTTTTGGTTGTCCGAAAAATCTATGGTAAACTTTTCGATGGTCGTAGCGGTCTCTACCACCGGAACTTCTACTTTTATGATATCTTTTTCGGGTGTACGGGCAGTTTCTTTTCCGCCACTGAAAAGACTGACGCCCCAATCGGGAATTTCCGTATTAAAAATAACCGACCAATTTTCTTCGCCCGGTATTGTCCATAACGAATAGGTGCCGGCGGGTAATTCTTGATCGTCGATACGAATGGCATTA
The DNA here is from genome assembly GCA_963832345.1 of uncultured Flavobacteriaceae bacterium. Lineage (GTDB taxonomy): Bacteria > Bacteroidota > Bacteroidia > Flavobacteriales > Flavobacteriaceae > Pricia. The sequence goes on from CAWHTW010000003.1 coordinate 643,739, forward strand.
GCAGTAGTAAATGTGGTCGGTTCGTTAGCGCCGGTGCGCCATACGGCATTGTACGGTACCAGTTCGCCAAAAATGACCCGGTCTTTTTTAGCGGGACTCGAATAATTGACCGAAAGATCGAAGCCGTTTTGAACGTAGGTATTTGTCTCTTCGGGGCTGATTTTTTTGGTCTGCTCTTGCATATACGGCCATATAAAAAAGTACGATAGCAGCCCTAGTACCACCAGAATAATAAGAAGCCATTTTAGAAATTTCATAGTAGTGGTTTTAGTTATTGTACAAAGTCCCTAATTTACGAAATACGCACGAATTTTGATGCAAGGCTCTTTTCACATAACTTTAATATTGTTATTTAGCTTATTCGGAGGAGCAAAAGTATCTTGGAATCCATATTTCTATCATACATAATAAAACACATATGAAAACTATTTTTAAGACAAAAGCGACAAATACAGGTGGCAGAAAGGGACATGTAAAAAGTAAGGACGGCGCCATAGACCTGCCTATCAAAATGCCGGATGCCGAAGGTAAAACTGACGGAAAATCGACAAATCCGGAACAGCTTTTTGCCGCGGCCTATGCCACCTGCTTTGCCGGCGCCATTCAGGCCGTCGCCAAAGACCATGGTGTAGATGATCTCGGCGATTTTAAAGTAACCGCCGTAGTAAGCTTCAATAAAGATGATGACGGATTTTTTATAGGCGCTACCTTAGATTGTCTGCTGCCCACGGTTGATACGGAAACAGGAGAGAAACTGGTGAACGCCGCCCATGAAATTTGCCCGTATAGCAAAGCTACCCGGGATAATATCACCGTAAAGTTGAATTTATTAGTGGAGGATTGAAGACATTTTAATTTTTTACGAAACGATTGACTTGAACTTCGAACTTGGCGCACGGTAGGTTTCAACTTTAACGCCTTAAACCTTGAACCTTAACTCCGACGCATTGCGGTACTTTTCGCCGGGCCTTAAAACGCTGCTCGGAGAGTTCGTCTGGTTCGGCGCATCCGGGAAATTCTGGGTCTCGAAACAGATAGCGGGCACTTCCGGAGGCATGTATACGATCAGGGCCGGTTGATTTGTGATGACTTCCGTGGAAATTCCCGATTTTTCAGAGCGGACTGTTCCCGCGGTTTGCGGCTTCAGGTCGATGGCCAGAGGACCGTCCAAACGAGTCTCACCAATCGGTTTTTCGGTCAGAAAATCGTAATCAGTCTGCTGCACTGGGTGCAGTTGTCCCGTAGGTAGTAGATTCCCATAGGTTTCGGCCTAGCGCGAAAAGTTGAGCTGTAAACGATAAGCATTTACCGAATCGGCGTCGTCAATTCGAAAATACGACTGGTTCGTCAGGTTGACCACGGAGGAACGGCCGGTGGTGGCCTCGTGAACGATATGCAGCGAGCTTCCGATCAATTGGTAGGTCAGATTGACTTTAAGATGACCGGGATATCCTTCTTCCAAATGTTTGCTGAGGTACGATAGCCTTACAAAAAGATACGCTCCATAATTTACTTCCTCAAAAGTCCAATATTGTTTGGCAAAGCCTTTTTTTCCTCCATGCAGGTGGACTCCTTTTTCGGATTTCGGAATGGATGTGATACCTGTACTTATCTAAAACAAAATTTCGGTTGGAGATTCGCCCGGCATAGCGTCCAATACAGGCGCCAAGGGACTTTTTATCCTTCAAATACTCATTTGGGGTAATCGAAACCCACAACTACATTTGTATAATTGCCATCATCCTTTTTGAGCAGCAATTTTTGGACAATCGCACCATAGTCCAGTACCATTAAGGTCATGTGAGTACTGCTTATCGTAACTTGATCAAAGTCTTGGTTTATCTATAATGGATTACCGCAAATAGGGTATGGCCACCTGCGCATTTGTAAAAATACCTTCTTTTTTGCAACAATCCGTTTTTTGTCTCGTCCTTATAATGAACGCGTCTAAAACTGACAACGAAACCGACCGATGTTCCCAATTGAACTAGTACATCGCTGTAAAAGCAATGACCGAAGGGCTCAGCTAAAACTATACGAACAGTATTGCGATGGCATGTTTTGTGTAGCCATGCGATTCGTGAAAAATCCGGACGATGCCGAAGATGTGCTTCAGGAAGCCTTTATAAAGGCTTTTGAAAAATTACATCAGTTCAGTACCGAGGTCACTTTTGGGGCTTGGTTGAAGCGTATCGTCGTCAACCAAAGTATCGACTTTTTAAAAGCGAAAAAACAGGAAGTACTGGTTTTGGATGAAAATTATATGCATATCGAAAGCGATGAAGATTGGTCGGTCGACGACGATATTAGCATTGACGAAGTGAAACAGGCAATGGAGCAATTGCCCGAAAAATATAAATACGTAGTGCTTATGTATCTGGTGGAAGGTTTCGACCATACGGAAATTTCGCAGGTACTCAGCCTTACCGAAACCACATGTCGAACTAGGCTCTTAAGAGGGAAGGCACTGCTAAAGGATTTTTTAAAACATAAAAAATATGGCACAGGATCTTAGGGAACTTTTTGCAAAGGAACGCGATGACGAGATGCCCAAGATAAAGCCGGGGCATAAACAACGATTTCACGAACGCCTGGAAAAGAAATTTCCGCGGCGACGGAAACCTTGGACTGTCGTATTTAAGGTTGCAGCTTCCGTTTTGATATTGATTGGTATCGGCAGCTATTATTTTAGGGATGGAAAAAATAAACTTACGCCGAAAACTAGTGTCGTTGAAAAAGATATCCCTACTAATAAAAGGGATGCTATATCGCTCGGCGACCTTTCCCCGGATTTAAAAAAAGTAGAAAATTACTATGTGGCCAATATCAATTTTGAACTTTCCAAATTGGAAGTTTCCAACGAAAACAACGCCATGATAGTTAGCTTTATGGACCAGTTGGCCACATTGAACGCCGAATATAAAAAATTGAACGCTGAACTGAACCAAATAGGCCCCAATGACCAGACCATTGCCGCCCTAATCAAAAATCTGCAGTTGCGCCTTGAATTGTTGCACCGATTAAAAGGGAAGTTAAACGAAATAAAAACATCAAAAAATGAAACAGTCACTAGTATTTAAGTCCCTAGCCTTATTTTCATGCCTCATCAGCATAAGTGCTTACGGGCAGAAACAAAGTAAAACCTATTCTGAAAAATTCACCGTAACCGCCGATGCCGTGCTTGATATCGATACCAGCCATGCCGATATCGATTTCGAGACTTGGAACAAGGATCAAATCACCATAGAGGCCACGGTTGAATTGGAGGGTGCCACCCCAGAAGAGGCCGAAGAATACTTTCGGCAACAAGGCATCGAAATTATGGGAAATAGTAAGAAGGTAAGCGTTACCACGGGTAGTGGGAATTCATGGGCTTCCCATGCCTTTGGAAACATGGAAAATCTACACATCAAAATGCCGGAATTACCCGAATTTGAATCCTTTGAAATGGATTTTGACTTTGCAGAATTGGCCGATGTACCGCCGCTGCCACCTACACCCGACCCTAATTTTGACTATGAAGCCTTTCAAAAGGACGGTGAAGAATATTTAAAGGAGTGGCAGAAAAATTTTCAAGAGAATTTTGGCGAACCCTATCAAAAAAGCATGGAAGCATGGCAGCAAAAAATGGAGGCCAAACAAGAGGAAATGCTGGCGAAAAGGGAAAAATTACTCGAAAAAAAGATGGAAGCCCATGCCAATCGCATGGAAAACCGGGCCGAAGCTATGTCAAAGCAGGCAGAAAAACGGGCCGAGGAGCATCAGAAACGTATAAAAATCAATCAATCGCGCCGAGATGACGATTCTACATCTTCGTATATTATAAGGCATACCCGCGGGGAAAACCGACCGAACACTTTTTACTTCGGTACGGAGGACAAAATCAGAAATTTTGAAGTAAAGAAGTCTATTAAAATAAAAATGCCCAAGGCGACCAAAATACAGATGAATGTACGCCACGGGGAAGTGAACATGGCGGGCAACACCAAAAACATGAATGCGACGCTTAACCATGCCAGTTTGCTTGCTGCGGTTATCGATGGCGATGATACCGAAGTTAGGGCTTCCTATTCCCCCGTAAGCGTCCAGCATTGGAAATATGGCGATTTACAAGTCGCATACTCCGGAAATGTAGAACTTCAGGAAGTTCTTAACCTACATTTAAACGCCACATCGTCTCAGGTTACCATAGCCAACTTAAACAAATCGGCATTTATCAAGAACGATTTTGGGACTTTGGCCATCCAATCGATTTCCGATGATTTTGAAACACTAGACGTTTCCCTAGAAAACGCAGCCTTGACTTCTAAACTGCCCCACACTGCGTATAACATCTACGTAAACAGTACACACTCCGAATTTACTGCACCGGCAAGTCTAGAATTGGAGAAAATTAAAAACCACGGCAGTATCGTTCACAAAGGCTATCAAGGTGACAAAAACTCGACCAATGCCATAACCATTCATTCAAAGTATAGTGAAGTCGTTCTTGAATAAAGAGGGTATACCCTTCAATTTTCATCGACCGACACTGAATGCTAACTTTCTTCGATTGAATTCTTAGCGGATTATGAAATCACAATCAATGCACATCCTCCTTCAAATAGTCTGCAAAATTGGCCTTGAACCGGTTTAGTCTTGGAATCGAAACATTAGTGATATATGAGTTGTTCGGATGCTTCCGTTCATAATCTTGATGATACGCTTCCGCTTCATAAAATTTAGTGAACGCAGTCACCTCGGTAGTTATGGGCTCCCCTTGATACACATCTTGGTCTTTTAAGGCTTTGATATACCCCTCAATGATTTCTTTTTGCTGCTCGTTTTTATAAAAGGCAATAGACCGGTATTGTGGTCCTCTATCAGGTCCCTGTTGGTTCAGGGTGGTAGGGTCATGCGATCCAAAGAAAACCTGTACCAATGCGGTAAACGAGATTACTTTTGGATCGTAATATACCTCGACCGCTTCGGCGTGATCGGTGCGGCCGCCGCCTACCTGCTCGTAGGTAGGATTTTCACTCGTGCCCCCGGCATAGCCCGATACCGCTTCCTCAACTCCTTTTACACTTTCGAAAATTGCTTCTACGCACCAGAAACATCCGCTCGCAAAATAAGCGGTTTCATAGTTCTCTAAATCTTGGGCGGTGGGCTTCACCATTTCCGCCATATTTTCCGTAGAAGGGGTTTCCACCGTTTTTTTGTTATTCGACTGACAAGCAGTGGTCAAAATAAGGGAAAGTGCAAGTACTGCTTTCGTAAATATTTTCATGTATAGCATTTTGCAATTAGTCTTTTAATGTACGATAACTTACTCAAAAAGTTCATAAAAAAAAGACTGTCCGGAATTTTCCGGACAGTCTCAATCAATTTCCAGTATCAACCCTTCCATTGGATTAGGGTTGGTACTTGCTCATTTAGAAATTACGGTGTAACGACAATAGTACCGTCCGCACTGAATATTTCGATAGCCGATATTTTCGGTTTATCGACAGAAGCCTCAAAAGTGATGTTCAAAACGCCGTCGGTGACTTCGATATTATACATTTTTTCGTCTGCCGATATGGATCCCACATCTTTATATAAATCGTAATCAGTGAAAATCGGCATACCTTCCATACTGATGTCGAAAATTCGACTACCTACATCACCCGAAATGTTTTGGGGATTATCAACACCCCAGAATATTTCGGCAAAGTATAGCTTTACGGTAAATGTGCCTGCCGTTACGGGGATTTCATAAGAGAAAGGCCCTGGTTTCTCCGCATTCGTGGTAACTCTTTCGGAAAAATAGATGGCATCATCTTCTGTGTTTTCGATTTCGGTAAGTAAAGTATTGATATATGGTTCAGAAGGTCCGGTAAAATATTGATCCGCTAAAAATACACCACTTGCGACGGTCACTTCCCCACCACCACTATTTATTCGTAGTAAAGAAGGTCCTAATGGTTCGGTCGCCTGCTCTGCTTCAAAAGCAGGATTTGGTGCTTCTACCGCGGCGAATGTGATTACGGCCGTATCGGTGATGGCTGTACCGTCTAAGGTCCCAGAAACGGTAACCTCTTCCTCAACGGTATTCGAGACACTGGCGGTATATGTTCCGTCTGCGTTATCCGCCACGTCAGTAAGAAATGCAGAACCGGTAACGCTTAATTCCACGGTACCTCCCGAAGTTGTCAATGTATCGCCCATAGCAGTTGCAAGCTGAACGGTTATGGTTGACCGTAAAATGTCTGCCACACTTACTGGAGCACTGGCAACAATGGTCGTATTGGCATTGGTCGGATCGGCTACCTGAACGGGACTTTCAAAAACGATATCAGCCGTATCCGTAATGGCTGCACCATCTAAAGTACCGGACACGGTCACAGTTTCAGCAACGTCATTCGTAACCGTTGCGCTATATGACCCGTCGGCGTTGTCGGTAACTGCTGAAAGTACGGCGGAACCGGTTACAGAAAGTGCCACAGTGCCTGCACTTTTAGTAAAAGGTATTCCGGCAGTATCAGCAATCGTGACGGACACCGTTGATGTGGCTGTTGCGTCGGCCACTACAGGTGAACTGGCTTCGATGGTAGAGTTGGCGTTCGTAGGATCGGCGGTAGGGTCGACGACTACAGGGGGTTCTTCTGTGCCTCCGTCGTCACTACTACACGCCACAGGTATCGCTACCAAGGAAGCGATTATTGTGAAAAACATAAAATACTTCTTAACTAGATTTAGTTTCATAATTTGTAACATTTAGATTATTATATTTATTTCCTAATGATAGATAAATGAATATGGCGCAAAATTATCCAAAAGGTCCTTCTTCTCCAATATTTAACTTTGTTTTATCGATGAAATACCCATGTTTTCGTTAGGATAATCAAAAAGGATTTGTAAGAAAAGAGCTATTCATCTTTTAAATATAGGTAGGTTTACGAATAGTAACGATACTTTATCATATAATTTTTCAAACTACTTATAAATACATACCCTGTAACGTGACAATGGGCTCACTAATGTGTTCGTCATTGTAGTAACACTCCAGCTATTGATTTACCCTACCTATGGATTGCATTTCATCTGTTTTTTATCGCTTTATCGAAAATTATCGCTCTTTAGCGAAAAATACCTATTAAAAATTCATAGGTAGCGTTATAAAGAGGTAACTGATTTAAAATAGCGGACTATGAGATTAATATTGATTTTGGTAACAGTACTTTTATTCAGTAGTAGGCTTATCGCCAAAGTGGACCACCACCAAGGCCCCAAAACCAATTTGTCACTTGTCCAAATTCAGTTGCGTCCCCTTAAGATTTCGAAGCCTATACCTGTTGTTGACATCAAAACGGCTATCCTTTATAAGATGAAAGAAAATATCATTCGCAGGGAACTTTCATTTACCCCGAAAAAGAAATGGATGAAATGGACCTGATGATTAAGGTATACTGCTAAAACTTCCCTAGCGAAATGGGAAAAAGGAAATTTATGATTCGTTCAGGGCGCTTTCTTCCCTAATGACCTCCTCCAAGACCTCCCAAACATTTTCTCTAACAATTTTATGTCCAACGGCCGTTGGATGGATGCCGTCGTCTTGGTTCAGTTCGGGACGCCCTGCGACACCCTCCAATAAAAAGGGAATTAGGCTTATACCGTTCTTTTCCGCCAGTTCGGGAAAGAGTTGTTGAAATTCGCCAGTATAGGCCTGGCCCATGTTCGGCGGAATCTGCATGCCCGCTAGAACAATTTGGGTATTCGAATTTTTTTTGCGTACCAAATCGATTATGGACTGCAGATTCTCCCGGGTTTCTTTCAAGGGAATACCACGTAATCCGTCGTTGGCCCCCAGTTCCAACACAAAAATGTCTACTTTTTGATCGAGCACCCAGTCCAAGCGGTTGAGTCCCGCTGAGGTGGTTTCACCGCTGAGACCGGAATTGATGGCGGTGTAGTTCAGGCCCAATGAATCTAACCGGTCCTGAATCAACGCAGGGAAAGCTTCTTCGGTATTGAGACCATAGCCTGCGGTAAGGCTGTTACCAAAAAAAAGAATGATTTTTTCTTCGGATGTTTCAGCGGCCTTAGTGACCGCGTCGACGGTTTTGGCAGGTTCTGAATCGGCTTCCTTTTTCGGGGCTTCCCCACAGGAAACTAGTATAAATACCAGTAAAATATAACGAAACTTTAAGAGGTTCTGCATAGTCATTGGGTCTGATAATCGGAATCATTTGCCTATTTTTCCGTTTCTGCCTACGATAGCGCTGGCAGATGGTAAAGAAAATCACGCAATTTCATGGCAAAGATATTAAACGTAAGCCATTTGGCGAAGCACTACACCAGCGGAACAAAGGAACTGACGGTCTTGGACGATATCACCTTCGATATAGAAGCGGGGGAAACCTTTGCCATTGTGGGGCCATCGGGTAGTGGAAAGACCACCTTATTGGGACTATGTGCCGGCCTGGATAGAGCAGATTCAGGTACGGTGGAACTTTGTGGCACCGACTTGGCTACCTTGAACGAAGACGAACGCGCTGCCCTACGCAATCGGGAAGTCGGTTTTATTTTTCAAAACTTTCAACTGTTACCAACCTTGACCGCCTTGGAAAACGTTATCGTTCCTTTAGAACTACAGGGAATCAAAAATCCCGGTAAATCTGGAATGGATTTGTTGGATAAGGTCGGATTGGCGGATCGTTTTCACCATTATCCCTCCCAGCTTTCCGGTGGCGAACAGCAGCGGGTGGCTTTGGCACGTGCGTTTTCAAGTAATCCATCCATATTATTTGCCGATGAACCCACGGGAAACCTAGATGAGGAAACCGGTGAAAAAGTCGTGCAGCTGCTATTTCAGCTGAACCAAGAGGCCAATACCACGCTGGTCATCGTTTCCCACGATCTGGAATTGGCCCAAAGAAACCAACGTATTCTCCGGTTGAAAGGCGGAAAGATTATTGCTAACGAAAGCACCGTACGCCTGTGAAAAATGACAAGGGCAATCCGGTCAAAACCAACTTCAACTGGCTGCTTAAAATGGCATGGCGTGACGGCAAGGCCAGCGGCAAGCGCCTGACGCTGTTTATGGCTTCGATTATTCTGGGCATCGCCGCAGTCGTTTCCATCCAATCCTTTAGCGAAAATTTAAAGGAGAATATCGGACTACAATCCAAAGCCCTGATGGGGGCAGATTTTATCATCGACAGCAGACAACCGCCTAACGAAAGGGTGAACCAAATTATTGATTCACTGGGCGGCGCCGATGCCAAAAGTGTAGGGTTCCCCTCCATGGCCGTTTTTCCGAAAAGTGGAAATACCAAATTAGTAAGTGTTAAGGGTATCGACGGAAAGTTTCCGTTTTATGGGGAATTGGAAACAGACCCCGTTTCCGCAGCATCTGAATACCAACAATCTGGCGGTGCTTTGGTCGATGCGACACTGATGCTACAATTCGACCTGAAACCCGGCGATTCCATTGCTGTCGGAAAGGTTTCGCTTCCCATTGCGGGTTCTTTGATATCTGCACCGGGAAGCACGGGTGTTTCCGCTTCTGTGGCTCCGCCTGTTTTGATTCCCTATGGTTCTATCGAAGCAAGTGGATTGATTCAGGTGGGAAGCCGGGTCGGCTATGACTTTTATTTCGTGGCCAAGCCCAATCAAGACCTCGAGGATCTTGACGAGAAAGTCGATCCATTGCTCGATGCCCAAAATGCCGATCTCGACACGCATATCTCGACAGGTGAGCGTTTGGGCCGCCGTTACGAAAACTTCGGTAAGTTTCTGAACTTAGTCGCTTTTATCGCGCTATTGTTGGGCTGTGTGGGCATTGCCAGTTCAGTACATATCTATATTAAGGAAAAACTGCAATCCGTTGCCGTACTTAAATGCATAGGGGCCAGCCGCAAGCAAAGTTTTTTGATCTACCTCATACAGATAGCCGGAATGGGTCTTATCGGCGGATTGGTAGGTACCTTGGCCGGGTTGTTGATCCAACAATCGTTTCCCATACTGTTACAGGGCTTTCTGCCGTTTGAGGTCCAAATTTCATTGTCGGCGGGGCCCATGATAATGGGGCTGCTACTCGGCCTGTTCATGTCGGTATTGTTTGCCTTGGCACCGCTGTTGAGCACGTGGTACGTTTCACCGTTGCAGGTATTACGTGTTCAGGAAAACAGCTCCGATAAATCGCGAAGGGCCAATCTCCTCGTGCTTTTGGCCATTATGCTCTTCGTCTTTCTTTTCTCTTTTTGGCTATTGAAGAATTGGAAGTACGCCTTGTCTTTTGCTGCGGGTATTTTGGTGGTTTTTGTACTGCTGGGCGGGGTTGCGAACCTCTTTATGAAAGGGATAAAAAAATATTTTCCAGCTTCATGGGGTTTTACGGCCAGGCAAAGCCTCTTAAACCTTTTCAGGCCCAATAATCAGACCATGGTCTTGATCTTGGCCATCGGCGTAGGTACGTTTTTGATCAGTACCTTATATTTTTCCAAGGATATCCTTTTGGCGAAAACGTCGTTGGAGGCCAATGAACAAGCACCCAACCTCATTTTATTGGATGTCCAGACCGAACAACAGGAAGCAGCTGCAGGTCGAATTACGGAAAAAGGATTGCCTTTGCTGAACAATATCCCCATCGTAACTATGAGGATGCACAAAATAAAGGATCGTAGCGTGAACGACATCCGTTTGGACACTACCTCGACCATCAACGGATGGATATTGAACCATGAGTTTCGGGTAACTTACCGCGATTCGTTGATCGCTTCTGAAACTTTGGAGTCCGGAAGTTGGCCGGCTATAGCCAAGTCGGAGAATGCCATACCCATTTCCCTTTCCGATAATGTAGCGCGCGACGCCGAGGTCGGTGTAGGCGACAGGCTCGTTTTCAATGTACAGGGCATGTTGATGGAAACCGAAGTAGCTAGTATCCGAACTGTGGATTGGGGGCGGATGCAGTTGAACTTCTCCGTAGTCTTTCCGACCGGCGTCCTAGAAAGCGCTCCTCAATTTCGAGTATTGACCACCCATACCCCTAACGAAAGTACCTCTGCCTCCTTACAGAGAGAACTGGTAAAGGCTTTCCCGACTATCTCTATATTAGATCTTAGGCAGCTGTTGACGGTCGTGGACGGTATTCTTGGAAAAATTTCCTGGGTCATCAATTTCATGGCTTTCTTTAGCATCCTCACCGGTATCATCGTGCTTATCGGTTCTGTACGTACCAGCAAGTACCAGCGAATTAAAGAAAGTGTACTGCTTCGGACCTTAGGGGCAAAAAGCAAACAGATTTTAAAGATCACCGCTTTGGAGTACGGCTATCTCGGTATTTTGGGGAGTACCATAGGCATTCTACTTTCGTTGATCAGTAGCCAGTTGTTGGCGCTCTTCGTTTTTGAGACCGCCTTCGTGCCATCATATGTTCCGTTTGTAATCGTTTTGCCCGGAATCACCGCCCTTGTCCTCGCCATCGGATTGCTCAATAGCCGCAGCGTCCTGAGAAGTCCGCCTTTGGAAGTTTTGCGAAAGGAAGGGGTTTGAGTTATGAAGCATTCGGAATCATGAATTCGGAATCATTCAGCAATCAAAACTCCTTGATTGTCTTTGTGCATCTAATTTTTCCCAGAAGTACTCCGAACCAATCCTACTCCCGAAAAGAAGAATATAGCTCCTAAAACACCATAAACAATTAGCGTTTTGGTCGTTCCGGAGTCATTGGCGAAAAGTACCGCTGTGTAAATAAGGCCGCCGATACCCAATAGGGTGAGCACGGTTCCAAAAATCTTCTTTAAATCCATGAGGTCAAAAATAGAAAAAAATATATCTTCAACATACTAAGCGTTAAAAGTTATCGAGTTTTTTACCGATTCACTAAACTTAAGCGATGAAAAGCTTGTTGAAATACCTGTTGTTCCGATAAAGTGTTTTGTGACATGAATCCGTTTATCGGTGCTTCTTTACTCTTTGACAGGATAGATGCCTTTTGCCGAAAATGATGTGTTTTTCAACGTTTTACAGCTCTGTGAAACACCATGTGCTGCGTTCTACTTTTATAAAAACGCAAGTCATGAAAACTATCGCTACTTTAATTTTTGTTCTTTCTATCGGAGTTAACGCACAAGCTCAAAATGCAAAAGATGAGGTAAAAGTTGATGCGGTTGAAATGACAATCGTTACCGAATCATCTTTTGAAGCAGTTACGCTGGAATCGGCCAACGAGGTCGCCCGTTTGTACAAGCGTACAAATACCAGGATCACTAAAGAACTTACTTTTTTTACTAAAGCGGACCGTGCCAAGATGGCATAATTATTTAGCCAAACTTAAAAGGGTCAGACGCCCTGCACCAATCGCCAACTTCAAGAATTTTTTTTAAATATACGTTTAAAAGCACATTCAATCGATAAGCAGTTTCGAGGTTCAAATACGCTCGTCGAACATTTTTTACCATTCACCGTAGTTCTTTCCATTTACCTAAAAAGACTGGTTTTCAACGGACAATGCCGGTTCGAATTTCTTTTACACGTTATATTTATAGCTCCAAAACCTTACAAATGAAAGCTATTTCGACCTTATTTTTTGTACTAATCTTCGGAGCCACGGCTCTAGCAAATACAGATACCGATGTTAAAGTTAATAGTATTGAAATGGGTGTTTTTCTGGGTAGTGGCACTACTGGTTTTAACGGTGCTACGCAGATTGGGATTGGCGCCGAAAACGGCGTAACCCGTTTGTATAAATTCCAAAATGCCCGGATCAAGAAAGCTTTGGCGTTCGATACAAAACACACTATTGCAAAATTAGTATGATGATGTATCGTAAACTGTCAAAAGACTCAGGTACCCGAATATACCTACCTCAAAAACCCTGACCTATGCTATTCATTTTCCTTTTGACTATCGGAGTTCAATTTCTTTCACATTTAATACTGTTCCCAAAAACAAAAGGAATTTTGCGGCCTTTGATATATAATTCTGAAAAAAGTCAGCCCTAATCCGAAATAATTTTTCTGCCTATCATACCCGGTGCTGCATCCAAACTCCGGTACGGTTTTTCCACGTCTCCTATGTCACAGAAGATGTTTGATCTCGTATCTCCTTAAATTTGATGATGTAATGTGTGCCATTTTTGGAAAAATCACGTATGACCGATCCCTGTAATTGACGCACAAGGTTGTGGATGAGTTTCAAACCGAGTGATTTAGAATTTTTATAAGTTATTGTTTCGGAGAATCCAATACCGTTATCCCCGATACTCAAAAGAAATTCATTGGTTTCGTTTTGGCATAATTTAATACCAATTTTTCCTTTCTCTTCGTCAACAATGCCATACTTCAAAGCGTTTGTTACGGTTTCATTAATCAAAAGTCCTAAAGGAATGGCAGTATCAATATTGAGTTTCACCTCGGGGATATCGATATCTAAAGTAATATTGCTGCTCGTACCCTTTACCGAACGTATCAGATATTCCGCCAATTCCTGTACATAGGATTTGTACTCGATTTTTGACAGATCTTCACGCATATAGAGCATTTCATGCACCATGGCCATTGAAATGACCCGGTTCTGACTACTTTTTAGAAGCTTTCTGACCTCTTTATCTGCGGTACTTCGCGACTGCAGACTTAGCAAGCTTGATATGGTCTGTAGGTTATTTTTGACCCTGTGGTGCACTTCTTTGATCAAGGTTTCCTTTTCCTTGATTTTTTCCTCAAGTTCGTTTTTGGTCTTATAGAGGTTATGGTGGGCATGCAAAAGGTTCTTGCCGAATACGCCCCCCAAGAGATATACCGAAAAAAGTACACTTATAAGGGCGAATATATTCTTTGATTTTTCGGGAATAACATTACTCACAAAACTGAAATCGACTATGCTTTGCGAGTATATTAAAATAATAATCAGCAGATTGAGATTCAAATAGAGCGCTCCGTACGCTTTGGTACTTACATAGCCCGCTACTACAATAAGTGCAAGTACAAAAATAAACGGGCTATTGATACCCCCACTGTATAAAGTAATAATACTTGCCCCGGTCAAGGTCATTACCGAAACGATATTGTAGGTCAAGGTAAGACTGCGGTGATAATTGTAAGCAATGGTGTTGACTAAGTTCAGGACACCGAAAGTCAGGAATACGTAAGGAATAACTTTGGTAATATCCAGTAGAAAAAGACAAATGCAACAAAATACCAATGAAAAAATCGAACTAAAATAGTTGACCTTTATGACCAAACGCACTTTGTCTTTTAGTCGATCTTCCAGTTGTTGGTTTTTGTGCATGCGGTTAAAGGTATTGAATTTTACATTATCGTCTAAAATGACCTGTTGAAATTCAATAGGTGCTTTCGTTCACTGGATTTAATTGCCTGTCGATATCTAGAAAGGCGACTTGATAGTCTGTACCGTTCAAACAAGGATTACGTTTTACCGATCCCCTCAATTGCCTTGCCAGGTTATGAATCAGTTTAAGTCCTAATGATTTCGTATTCCTAAAATCCAGTTCTTCCGGAAAACCGATACCGTCATCCTTAATGCCTAGAACATATGCATTTTTTGCATCCTTTTTTTTAAGGGTGATTTCTATCTGGCCGTTTTCACTGTTGATAAATCCATATTTGAGGGAATTTGTTACTGCTTCATTGATGAGAAGCCCCAAGGGAATTGCGGTATCAATACACAACTGTACCTTGGGTATATGTAGCTGTATACGAATGTTTTTGCTCTTGCAATCGGTGGAGTTGATTAAATAATCGGTCAGTTCTTTTACATAGGGTCGAAACTCGATTTTTGAAAGATTGTTCCGTATGTAGAGCATTTCATGAATCATCGCCATCGAAATCACCCTGTTCTGGCTACTGCCGATCAATTTCTTGATTTTAGTATTGGTCGACCTTTTCGCCTGGAGGTTCAGCAGGCTCGAAACGGTCTGTAAATTATTCTTTACCCGATGATGTACCTCCCGTAAAAGAAATTCCTTTTCCGTAATCCGTATTTCTATTTCCGCTTTTGATCGGTTCAAAGCTTCGTGCGCCCTTAATAGGGTCTTCCCAAAAACACCGCCAACCAAGTAGACGGCAAACAAAATGGATATGAGACTGAAATGGGGCTCAGATTCGGCTGGGACCTCATTCGTTATTATGGATAAATGAGCTTCGCCAATTCCATAGATTAAGACAATGGCCAATATGACCGCATATAAATAAATGGTTCCAAAAATACGGGCACCCGAATATCCTCCTAAGACTATAACGCCCAGAATAAAGATAAACGGACTGTTTATACCACCGCTGTAAAGTATAATAGCTATGGTAACAACTAAAGATATAATCCCAGACCGTATCGCGGCGGATTTTAGATTACCACGTTTTTTAAAAATAGCAATGTTGCAGAGATTCAAAATGCTGTAGGCAAAGGATGCAATGGGTACGACGCCATAAATACCTAAGGGATATAGACAAAGGATACCGAATACCGCCGTCAGGGCCGATGAAACGTAAACAAACCGGTACATCAACCGAGTCTGATCGTCCGTTTTATATTGGATTTTATTCAAGCTTGGCATCTATTCGTTTTGGGTAGAACCATTCGTAATAGCATTAAGAGAGCGGTTCAACCATGATATCTGTGGGTGAAAATACTAATTTTATAACCCTGACATGACCAAGGGCATATGACTTGGGACTTATATTTACAACTATTTAATTTTCAGGTATGTTTATACTAATAAAGTTGTAATTGTCTTTCGTCCTACGTCTAAAAATCTTAAGTCAATCCAGTGTATTGCTAGTTTTTCAAAACATTCGTGGTAGAACCAAAAGAATTTATAAATGACCATTTAGGTACTCATAAAGTACGTCATTTCAGCTGATAACTGGAACTTTATTAAGAAATATCTTATGTATAGGTAAAAGTGTAGGAAATTGGGAATGTATAGGAAGGAAGCTAAGAGCTATTAAAAATGAGCCTAAACTGCCAATGACAAGTTTTATACCGAAATATTGGGATGGCTATTCCTGTTATATGGTGGTATATTGACATCCGGAATCTATATTCATATTTGCTTTTGGTATAGTTCAGAACAGTCCCTAAATGAAAAAACGGCAACCTTTTGAGGGATTGCCGTTCTATTCTATACAACCTGTTTCTTAATCCTCGGTCAATACCCACTCCCCTCTGTCGATTAGGGGTTCGGCCTGTTTGTATTTTAAAGTCTTGCTCTCGCCCGACATTACATTCTTGATAGTTACCCTTTCATTGCGTCCTATTTTTGGCCGCTCGCGTACAATAGTCTCTGTAACCTGCGGTCGCTGGCCTTGTGTTTGCCCGGCTGCCCTATTTTGAGCGGCAAGTTCGTCACTATTGGGGATTTCTTCCTTACTGGTCTGTAATTCCTGCTTGGGCCGGCGGAGGTTTCGTTCTTCCTGTATCGCATTTGGATTGCCACTGGGTAGTTCGCCTTTAAAAAGAAAGGAAACGACCTCCTTATTTACCTTGTCAATCATGATTTTAAAGAGCTCAAAGGCCTCGAACTTGTAAATCAGTAGAGGGTCTTTTTGCTCGTGGACCGCCAGTTGAACCGATTGCTTTAGCTCGTCCATTTTCCTCAAATGGGTTTTCCAAGAATCGTCGATTATAGCTAAGCTGATGTTCTTTTCGAAATCTGTGACCAGTTCCTTTCCGTTAGTTTCATAAGCATTCTGCAAGTCGGTAACGACATTTAGGGTCTTTATGCCATCGGTAAAGGGCACAACGATCCGTTCGAATTTGTTGGCGTTATCTTCATACACTTTTTTGATAACGGGAAAAGCGGTCGCAGCGTTTCGTTGCATTTTTTCCTGGTAGTGCTGGTAGATTTCAGTATATATTTTGGTCGAGATTTCGCGTCCGCCCATTCTGCTAAATTCCGCTTCCTCGATTGGGGAGGTAATCGAAAAATACTTGATAAGCTCGAACTCGAAATTCTTGTAGTCGTTGGCGGCCTTGTTGGTTTCGGTAATGACTTCACAGGTATCATAAATCATATTGGCGATATCCACCTTAAGACGCTCGCCCTGTAAGGCATGTCGCCTTCTTTTGTAGACTACCTCACGCTGTGCGTTCATTACATCATCATATTCCAATAAACGTTTACGCACGCCAAAGTTGTTTTCCTCCACTTTTTTCTGGGCACGTTCTATAGATTTGGTCATCATGCCGTGTTGAATGACCTCACCTTCTTCAAGGCCCATCCTGTCCATCATTTTGGCGACCCGTTCTGAGCCGAAAAGGCGCATTAGATTATCCTCCAGGGATACGTAGAACTGAGAGCTTCCGGGATCGCCTTGACGACCTGAACGACCTCGCAGCTGCCGGTCTACACGACGGGAATCGTGGCGTTCGGTACCTACAATGGCAAGTCCGCCTGCTTTTTTGACCTCGGCGGAGAGTTTGATGTCCGTACCACGACCGGCCATGTTGGTAGCAATCGTTACTATCCCCGATTTACCGGCTTCCGCAACAACATCGGCTTCCCTTTTATGAAGTTTTGCGTTAAGCACATTGTGATCTACTTTTCGAATGTTCAACATACGGGATAAAAGCTCCGAGATTTCGACCGAGGTCGTACCAATTAAAACAGGTCTCCCGGCTTGTGAAAGTTCGGTCACTTGATCAATTATGGCGTTGTATTTTTCGCGTTTGGTCTTGTAGATCAAATCGTTTCTGTCATCCCGGGCAATAGGACGGTTTGTCGGAATTTCCATAACATCCAACTTATAAATTTCCCAGAATTCACCGGCTTCAGTGACCGCCGTACCGGTCATACCGGACAGCTTTTTGTACATTCGAAAGTAATTCTGTAAAGTGACCGTGGCGAAAGTCTGGGTCAAAGCTTCAATCTTTACGTTCTCTTTGGCCTCGATGGCTTGATGCAGGCCATCGGAATAGCGGCGACCTTCCATGATACGTCCGGTTTGTTCGTCAACGATCATGACCTTATTTTCCATCACCACATATTCTACATCCTTTTCGAAAAGGGTATAGGCTTTCAACAACTGGCTCATGGTATGTATACGTTCACTCTTGATGCCGAAATCTTTGAAAAGCTCTTCTTTTAGCTCGGCCTCTTTTTCGATTTCAAGGTTCTGGCTTTCGATTTTGGCAATTTCACCACCGATATCGGGCATCACAAAAAAATCGCGGTTTTGTTCACCCGAAATATAATCGATGCCCTTATCGGTAAGCTCGATCTGGTTGTTCTTTTCATCGATTACGAAAAGCAAGTCTTCATCGACCTTGGGCATTTCGCGATTATTGTCCTGCATGTAGTAATTCTCGGTCTTTTGTAAGAGCTGTTTGATGCCTTCTTCACTCAGGAATTTAATCAGTGGTTTATTCTTGGGCAAACCACGGTGTACCCTCAATAATAGAAATCCGCCTTCTTTGGTATCGCCGTCAGCGATCAGTTTTTTAGCTTCGGCCAAAACGTGCGTTAAATGTTGGCGCTGCTTATTGACAATATCGCCAACCTTTGGTTTCAGTTCGTTGAATTCATGGCGATCGCCTTCGGGTACAGGTCCGGAAATGATGAGGGGCGTACGGGCGTCATCTACCAAAACGGAATCGACCTCATCAACGATGGCATAATGATGCGGCCGCTGTACGATATCTTTAGGCTTGTGCGCCATGTTATCGCGAAGATAATCGAAACCGAACTCGTTGTTCGTACCATAGGTGATGTCGGCGTTGTAGGCTGCCCTTCTTCCGGCGGAATTCGGACGGTGGTGGTCGATGCAATCTACAGAAAGGCCGTGGAATTGAAAAATCGGTGCCATCCAAGCACTATCCCTTTTGGCCAAATAATCGTTAACCGTAACCAAATGCGTTCCCTTGCCGGCAAGGGCATTAAGGTATAGTGGAAGCGTGGCGACCAAGGTTTTACCTTCACCTGTCTGCATCTCGGCGATTTTACCTTGATGCATCGCTATTCCACCGATCAACTGAACATCGTAGTGAACCATATCCCAGGTGACCTCCTTACCGGCGGCATCCCACGAGTTTTTCCAAATGGCGGATTCGCCGTCGAGCGTAACGTAATCTTTAGTACCGGAAAGTTCACGGTCATATTCCGTAGCGGTTACGGTGAGGGTTTCATTGTTGACGAAACGTTTCGCGGTTTCCTTGACTACGGCGAAGGCGACCGGTAAAATTTCGGTCAAGGTATCTTCTGTAATTTTATAGGCCTCTTCCTTGAGTTTGTCAATTTCCGAGTAGATATCCTCGTTTTTATCAATATTGTCGGAGGCCTTTACTTCTTCTTCCAAGGCCTGGATTTGCTGTGTGATTTCACTGATATCCTCAGCTATTTTCAGTTTAAAGGTATTGGTCTTGTCACGTAGTTCGTCATTGCTGATCTGCTCCAGCTGCTGTTCGAAAGACTTTATCTGCTCGACCAAGGGGCCCAGGGCCTGCACATCTTTTTTTGATTTATCCCCTACAAATATCTTGATGACCGAATTTAAAAAACTCATTTTATGCTGATTAATATTAAACCGCTTTGTTCGGAACTTTATACGGTAAGCGGCGAAGTATCCGTTTTTGACTATAGTTGTATAATATAAACAAAAGGTATTCCAACAATGGAATTTGTGAAAAAACAACCTGATAGCTGCCAAAATTACATAAAGAACGCGTTTAAACCTTTTCTTTTACCTGCGAATATCATATTTTATGTCCGTACCTGTCCCGTGCGGCACACGGAGCCATCATTCCTTACCCAGCAGTCCTGAAGCGTCGGGGCTATTCCCGCAAAAAACGACTTTATCGGGGCACAAACTGCGTGAACGCTAAGGACTGGAAACTAATCGTCTCGCGTCCAAACAAAAAGTTGGAACAAGTCCATAAAAAAAAGCCTCAATAGTGGCTTTTTTATTTAATTTATTTGATTTGATGGAATGATGATGCTATCAATATTCGTCCTCGTTCCAGAGATAGTCTTCTTCTGTAGGGTAGTCGGGCCAGATTTCTTCGATGGATTCGTATATTTCGCCGCCTTCCTCTTCCATGGATTGTAGGTTTTCGACAACCTCCAATGGTGCGCCGGTTCGAATGGAATAATCGATCAATTCGTCTTTTGTTGCCGGCCAGGGTGCATCACTTAAATACGATGCTAGTTCTAATGTCCAATACATGCTAATGGTGTGATTTTAATTTTTTGCAAAAGTAATTTTAAAAAGCACATGGGCAAGTAAAATTGACACTTTCTGCTAAAATTTGTTAGTATAATACTGCGATAACGAATAAATAAAGAAATTATTGGAGAAAACCAAAACGATTTGCACTTTTATGTGGTCTCGTTGCGCTCCGGTATCCATTTTATCTCTGCTACCTGCAACGATAGCGACAATTTCCGTGCCAATACGAAGAGAAAATCCGAGAGTCGATTGATATATTTTATAAGGACTATGTTGAACGGAGTATTTTCATGGAGTAGGGTACACATCCGTTCGGCCCTACGGCAAACCGTTCGTGCGATATGACAGTATGACACCGTAGTATGCCCACCGGGAAGTATAAAATGGGTCATTTGGGGCAGTTCGCTGTCCATACTATCTATTTCAGTTTCTAGAAAGCTAATATCGGCTTCCGATATTTCGGGAATATGAAAACGTTTCTTTCCGTTTTTTAACGCCGGTTTTTCGGGGTCGGTCGCTAAGATGGCGCCTATGACGAACAGTTTTTTCTGCACTTGGGTCAATACCTCCTTTGTATAGGCATCAATTTCTTGGTCCCGAATCAGGCCTAGCCAAGAGTTCAGTTCGTCGACCGTACCGTAGCTTTCTATTCTGATGTGGTGTTTTTTGACCCGGGTACCACCGATCAATCCCGTTGTGCCATCGTCGCCGGTCTTTGTGTAGATTTTCATGGAAGAAGTTTATTAGTTTAGAAGTTTAGCTAAATAGCCTACTGCTACTGCCTACTTCTTCTCATCGTCGCGTCGCTTGTAGCCTTCCATAAATTTACGGTCTTTGCGGCGGTTCGCACTTCTTTTGTTGGAAAACGTTATAAAAAGATATACCACAAAAAGTATACCTACAATTGCATAAATTGTATACTTGTCCATGTTAAGATTCTAAGTTTTAAAGTTACAAAATCAAATTCGTATTTTGAAATGCTCGCGGACTTGTTCTTTTCGGAAAAATACCGCGCCACAATAGAACATATCCACGGTTACCGTTACGTTTTGATGGTTTTTGATTTTGTTCCAAAGGATTGCGTCGGTCGCTGTCGCGTGAATGCCGTCAATAAGTAATATCGTGTTATTATGGATTTTATTTTCTTTGGATGTTGTACAAACCAGTTTTTCGGCTTCGGATGGATTACCAAAGAGGACGTCGTAAGGCCCGTTCTGAAAATTTACCAAAGGAAACTCGAACTGTATCTTTTCTTGGATAGCACCTTTTTCAGGGGGAAGCCATATCCGTTCTGCTTTAAAATAAGCGATACTTTTCAATAGGATGTTAAGGGATT
Organism: uncultured Flavobacteriaceae bacterium; assembly: GCA_963832345.1. Lineage (GTDB taxonomy): Bacteria > Bacteroidota > Bacteroidia > Flavobacteriales > Flavobacteriaceae > Pricia. Next base: position 665,219 of record CAWHTW010000003.1, read on the forward strand.
TTCTCGGGCTATACTTTGATTTGCTGTACAGGCATTTTGTGACATAGTTATAAACGAATGGAGAATGAACGCCGTGTTGATTAGTGGCAGTCAATAGGAATTTCAGGTGGTTTAGGATGTTCTGCAAAAGACGATTAGTTTATGGTTAAAGGTTGAAGCCCTGCAATTTCACTGCAGTTACTTTAGACGCTATAAACTTTTTAGCGACATAGGTTAATAGGGGACTAAGTTATTGGGTTATTCCGGCATTCGCTATTACTAACCAAATAACCAAATAAGCCTGCGCATTTTCATTGCTGCCCTAAAACCTATGGATTTTCAGTGCATAGCGGTTTCATTTTTTGCCTCCCCTCTTGAGATCAAGAGGGGTGGCAGCTTTGCTGACGGGGAGATTGACCCGCAAACTAGCTCAGCCGCAGTTGTTGCTATTGCGAAAATCACCGATATGCAAACATGTTTGCGAGTGAATCTTCGCCCGTACCCTTTGGGCGAACTTCGTTCACGCCAAAGGCTACCGCTATGTAATCTTCTCGGTCATGCCTCCCTCTTCGGTTGCAAGTTTCAAGGGGAGGCACTTCTTTTTTTAGCCTTCCAAAATAGCAGAAAGCTCGAACCATCGCTCCGTTTTGGTTTCGATGGCATCTAAGACCTCTTGCAGTTCAATAGATAGTTTATCGATATCCTCGCCAGAAAGTTCGGGGTTGGCGAACTTTTGTTGGACTTCCGTTTTCTTTTTTTCAAGTTTTTGGATGTCCTTCTCGAGATTTTTATGCTCTTTCTGTTCCAGATAGGTCAATTTAGCTCCGGAATCCGTTGATTTGGCACCGCTCTTATTCTCAAAATTCTCCTTATTGACGGATTTGTCTTTGCGTTCCTCGATGACCTTGCTGTCTTCATAGGCACGGTAATCGGAATAGTTCCCGGGGAAATCCTCGACCACCGCATCCCCTCGAAATACGAAGAGGTGGTCGACGATCTTATCCATAAAATAACGATCGTGGGAAACGACGATAAGACATCCAGGGAAATCCAACAAAAAGCTTTCCAACACGTTTAGCGTTACGATGTCGAGATCATTGGTAGGTTCATCCAAAATCAAGAAATTCGGATTTTGGATAAGTACCCTACAGAGATACAATCGCTTGCGTTCGCCACCGCTCAGTTTCTCGACAAAGTCGTACTGTTTCTTACGGTCGAAAAGAAAACGTTCGAGCAGTTGCTGGGCCGAAATCTGGCGTCCTTTTTTTAAGGGAATGAAATCGCCGACATCACGGATGACATCGATGACTTTCTGACCCGGCTTGATGTCAATGCCCGCCTGGGTGTAATAGCCAAACTTGGTCGTTTCACCGACGACGACCTTACCGGCATCGGGCTGCTCGGTACCCGTAAGAATATTCAGAAAGGTGGTCTTGCCGGTCCCATTTTTTCCGATAACACCAATGCGCTCGCCCTTGGTAAAGGTATACTCAAACTGGTCGAGGATCGGTTTGTCGGGATATGATTTTGATATTTTATGCAGTTCGAGAATCTTGCTGCCAACACGCTCCATATTGATTTCCAACTGTACCTCATGCTCTTTACGACGCTGGCTCGCCCTGGCCTTTATCTCCTGAAAATCGTCGATACGTGATTTGGACTTCGTAGTTCGCGCCTTGGGTTGTTTGCGCATCCAAGTCAGCTCCTTTTTGAAGAGTTGCTCCGATTTATGCTGTTCCGCTGCTTCTTGTTCGATCCGAGCTTCCTTTTTTTCCAGATAATAGCTGTAATTGCCTTTGTACGGATAGAGTTGCCCATTGTCGAGCTCAATGATTTCATTGCAGACCCTTTCTAGAAAAAAGCGGTCGTGAGTGACCATGAACAGGGTCATGTTTTCCTTCGCGAAATACTCTTCCAGCCACTCGATCATCTCAAGGTCCAAATGATTGGTAGGCTCATCGAGCACTAACAGATCTGGTTTGTTAATGAGTGCGTTCGTCAAGGCAAGCCGTTTTTTTTGTCCTCCGGAAAGATTTCCCACCTTGGCGTGAAGGTCTTCCAGCTTTAATTTAAAAAGGATTTGCTTGTAAAGCGTCTCGAAATCCCAGGCATTATAACGCTCCATCCCCTCGAAAGCGGATTGGTAGGCATCGGCATCCTCGGGATTTTCCAAGGCCTTTTCATATTTGTGAATGACTTTTAGAATCTCGTTATCCGAAGCAAAAATAGTCTCCTCGACCGTCAGGTTCGGATCAAGGTCGGGCTCCTGCTCTAAAAAAGATATCCGGATACCCTTTCGGTAATTGACCTGCCCGCTATCCGGCGTATCTGCGCCGGACATTATATTGAGTATAGACGTCTTGCCTGTACCATTCTTGGCGATCAGCGCAATTTTTTGGTCCTTATTGATGCCAAAAGAGAGATCTTTGAACAGCACCAGCTCGCCAAAGGATTTGGAAATATTTTCTACGGAAAGAAGATTCATTTATAGGTTTCGATTTTAGTTAAAACTCTGCCAACGACAGGCAGGTATTAATATAGGGCTGGGGTTTAGCTAACAATTTTTGGGGTTTGATACGACCAGAAAAGAAATAAGTATCGGGCGCCCAAGGCCAACCATACCAAAATCAATACCGGCGAGAAAACTTGTACGCCGAACACCCATAGTACTAAAATGACGGCGAGTAAGGCCAGTAAAAAAAGGGCGTATTTTGCAATCCAGTTCGGTCCTCTTTTTTGCGCAGCGATAAAAGCAACGATCAAGTTCAGGGGAAAGGCCCATAAAATATTAAAGTTGCCTGCGGTCGCGGTATGGTCTGTAAAAAACCATAGAAAAACCATGACCACGCCTGCGAGTCCGGTAACAAAGAACAGGACAAAATCAAGCCAACGTCTTCGGGTATTGTACTTCAAATCGAAAAACGACAATGCTAAGATCACTATCAGAAATACAGACATCAAAAAAACGGGGGACAAGAGAAACGGGGGCCGATTATTAACAGGGCCAAAGCTTAAAATATCTTCCGGTTCGGCGGCCAAGTCTTTTGTGCCCAGCTGTGCCTTATCCATCTGTTTCATGATATATTCCGGCAAGAACATATGCTCCTTGGGCGTTGCGATATCATCTATAACCGACCCTAAGGCCAAATCTATGCCGAAACCGGCCCACGAATTGGTCGGTACCTTTTGGTGGATGAGTTGACGGTGCGTGTACAGTTCGCCAAGAAAATTTTCATCGAGCAGCAGCTTGTCACCGTAGACTTCTTTGAGAACATCCCAAATTTTGGTCGCACAGTTGTTGTAGAAGAAGTCGTATTTATAGTCTCGGTTTTTGGGCAGATAATTTGTTTCGAGAAATTGGAAAAGAGCTTTTCGTTCGGCTAAAGTTAAGTTCAGTTCTTGGCCCTTGACCCAACGTTTTTCTTGTTCGTATCCCAATAAAAAATAGGGGAATCGTTGTCGGGCCAGCGTGTAATTCAATTTGCCCCGCGTAAATTTGGTATAGAAATTAGGCGTGGTAAAATCAAACATCCCATAATTGTAAACCGCGTCGATGCCCAAGGTCGGATCTTGTACCCGAATGGCGCTATGCCCAAAGGAGGAATACAGTTCACTGCCCGACCCTGCGGTAAGCACGCTTATTTTGGATAGTGGCGACAGTTCGATTTTCTGCGCGTGACCGACCGCGGTTAGCGTTAGAAATAGTATAAAAACGATGTTTTTCAATTGCATGCCAATCTTCAAAGGACTTTGAGCGGCAAATATCCGAATAAATTACGGGCTGGCATGATTCAGGGGAAATTGTATTATTTTTACGATGTTCGATTGCCGACGCCCCATGCCCGATTTTTATGCTAAAGTGTGTCTGGGGTAGGTACAGGCTTCAATGCAACGTAAGCTTAAACTTTCAATAGCTACGAAGTAGCGTGCGAACCTTAAATTTTTCAAATCTTTCAACTTGTAACTTGTAACCTCTTGCAATGAAAAGACACATTCCCAATCTAATTACCCTTCTCAACGTTTTCTGCGGCTGCATCGCGACGGTATTCGCCGTGCAGAACCAACTGGAAATGGCTGCTATTTTTGTCTTTCTGGGGATATTTTTCGATTTTTTTGATGGCCTTGCCGCACGGGCATTGAACGTGAAGAGTGAACTGGGCCTACAACTCGATTCATTGGCGGATGTGATTACCAGCGGATTAGTTCCGGGTATCGTGATGTTTCAGTTGTTAGGAATGTCAATGACCGGCGGATGGAACGCTGGCGAAATGTTTGGCTATGACCGCTCCGACTACGGATTGTCCATTTTATTCAACCCGCTGCCCTTGCTTGGTTTTCTTATTACACTGGCCTCCGCGTACCGTTTGGCCAAGTTCAATATCGATGAGAACCAGACCTCGTCGTTTATCGGTTTGCCGACTCCCGCGAATGCCCTTTTGATTCTTTCTTTGCCCTTGATATTGCTCTACCATAAGAACGACGTTTTAAACGGGATTATCTTGAACCAGTGGTTTTTGATTGGTGTAACTTTCTTAAGCACCTATCTGCTGAATGCTAAAATTCCGCTTTTTGCGTTAAAATTTGAAAATTGGGGATTTAAGGATAACGCTTTGCGCTATATATTTATCAGTATTAGTCTCGTACTATTACTAACGTTGCAGTTTATGGCGGTGCCAATTATCATCGTGTTTTACGTATTGAGTTCGATGGTAGCGAATTTGCAGACTAAGAACGGGTAAGCAATTTATTCAGGGAGTTCCTAAAAATCTAATTTCTTCTTCCGCAGTTCGAAATTTTTCCCCAAGTAGACTTTTCTGACCATTTCATCCGCCGCCAGATCTTCGGGAAGGCCTGATTTTAAGATGCCGCCCTCAAACATAAGATACGATCTTTCAGTAATGGCCAAGGTTTCCTGTACGTTGTGGTCGGTAATCAGGATACCGATGTTCTTATTTTTCAATTGGGCAACAATCCGTTGAATGTCCTCTACCGCTACGGGGTCAACGCCTGCGAAAGGTTCATCCAACAAAATAAATTTCGGATCTGTGGCCAAGGCACGGGCGATTTCAGTTCGCCGCCGCTCGCCCCCAGAAAGTAAATCGCCCCGGCTTTTCCGGATATGGCCGAGTCCGAACTCCTCGATCAGCTCCTCCATTTTCATCAACTGCTCCTTTTTACTGAGCTTGGTCAGTTGCAGTACGCTTAAAATATTTTTTTCGATACTCAATTTCCGGAAGACGGAGGCTTCTTGGGCCAAATAGCCGATGCCGTTTTGCGCTCTTTTGTACATGGGGAATTTGGTGATGTCCGTTCCCTCCAGATAGATATTTCCTCCATTCGGCTTGATCAGGCCGACAATCATGTAGAAAGAGGTTGTTTTTCCCGCTCCATTGGGGCCTAAAAGTCCAATGATTTCCCCTTGATTCACCTCCAAGGAGATTCCCTTGACGACCTTGCGCCCTCGGTAGGATTTCATGATATTCTCGGCTCTTAGTTTCAATGAAAAAAGTTTATGGGTTTACGGAAAAATAGGATGAATTTATGAAAATGCTTTACAAAACCAGAAATAATTTGAATTGCGGTTACTGTCACATCGGTAATTTCTGGGCTGCTGGTGCTTATTTCCTAACCGCCGCCTTGGCCCTCTCGCGACGTTCCCTTTTGGCTTCCCGTTTCAGTACAATTTTTGAAATATAGATACTTACTTGATAGAGCATTAGAACAGGTACGGCCACGATAATTTGACTGGCGACATCGGGGGGCGTGATTACCGCCGAGAGGATCAATACGAGAACCATGGCGATTTTTCTATATTTTGTGAGAATTTCGGGGGTTACAATACCCACTTTGGTCAGAAAGTAGATAACGATCGGTAGCTCAAAAAGCACCCCACAGGCGATGACGGCCGCCCTTACTGTACTGATGTAAGAGTCAAGATCAAATTCATTCAGTACAATTTCGCTGACTTGATAGGTTCCTAAAAAGTTGATGGATAAGGGAGCGACCACATAATAACCGAAAAGTACGCCCATAAAGAACAACATAGAGGCGATGAAAATAAAACCTCGTGAATGCTGCCTTTCCTTCGGATGTAGACCGGGACTAATAAACTTCCAAAGCTCGTAGAGCACATAGGGAAATCCGACAATGAATCCCACATAAATGGCGGTCCAAATATCGGCGGAGAACTGTCCGCCCATGGTACGGCTTTGAATGGTAAAGGGGAGCTCATCTTTGCAAAAAGCAGAATCAAAGCCCAAGGAAGTGGCAATATCGCAAAAGAACCTATAGGTGGGAAAATCCATCCGCGAAGGCCCGAAAATAATAACATCAAAAATGAACCTACTAAAAACAAAGGCGACGGTTCCTAGAATCACGACCGCTAACACCGATCGGATCAAATGCCAGCGCAGTTCCTCCAAATGATCAAGGAACGACATTTCGTCAGGGGATTTGGTATTGGTTTTTGCCATCGCGATTATTTATAGGATACCTTCGTTAATCAAATTGTGCAAATGTACAACACCGCAATATTTTTTTCCATCTACGCCCAATAATTGTGAGATGCCCTTGTTCTGCATCAGTTCCAAGGCCTCGATAGCGAGGACTTCAATCGGAATGGTCTTGGGGTTTGACGTCATAATATCCTTAGCGATGAGACCGCTAATATTATCATATTTGTTGAGCATTCTTCGGATGTCCCCGTCCGTTACGATGCCTACAATCCCATTGTTTTTCATTACGGCGGTAACGCCCAACATTTTTTCGGAAATCTCTACGATTACCTGTTTGACCGGAGTATCGATATCCACTTCCGGTTTTTGGTTACTGGCGACAATATCGGAAACCCTGAGATACAGGCGCTTACCTAGAGAACCACCCGGATGGTATTTGGCGAAATCGGTACTGCTGAATCCCTTGATTTCCAATAGACAGATAGCCAGGGCATCGCCCATGACCAATTGCGCGGTGGTACTGGTAGTAGGGGCCAGATTATTGGGACAGGCCTCTTTTTCTACGAAAGTGTTGAGCACAAAATCGGCCTGCTGCCCCAAAAACGAATCGGTACTGCCGGTCATGCCTATCAGTTTATTTTTGCCCCGTTTTATTAAGGGTACCAACATCTTAATTTCCGGAGTGCTTCCGCTTTTTGAGATACAGATTACGACATCGTTTTCTTGAATGGTGCCCAGATCACCGTGAATGGCATCGCCGGCATGCATGAATATGGCAGGTGTTCCCGTAGAGTTTAAGGTCGCTGCGATTTTGCTAGCTATTATTGCGCTCTTTCCGATTCCGGATACGATGACCCTTCCTTTTGAAGAAATAATGCAGTTAACCGCATGGGCAAAGTCTTCGTTGATCAGCGTCGACAAATGTTTTATAGCGGCACTTTCGGTGGCTATCGTTCTCTTGGCTATGGCAAGAATACTTTGGGCGTTGTTCAAATTAGGATTAATATTAAACGTTTTTGTTTGGATGTATACGTGCTAAAAATCCAATTGTTTGCTAAAACTATCCAAAAAATAAAATGGATTCTAAAAGTTTGTTTTATCTTTAGTAGTTGTCGAATGAATTTTTGTATCCTCACAAAATTACGCAATCAAATTCATAGGACAGCAAATTACCGATTTTGAAAGAATATAAAATGTGAATAAGTCGTTGGTCTACCAACCAAAAATACGTAACTTAATCCCTTGACCTTTAGTAATAACAATGACAAATGACAATATGCCGTCGCACAAGACGGATTTACACGCCTCCCTTAAAAAATATTTTGGATTTTCAAATTTCAAGGGTCTGCAAGAAGATGTGATTTCAAACATCTTACAAGGCAACGATACCTTTGCCATCATGCCTACTGGCGGCGGTAAGTCTTTATGCTATCAACTTCCTGCCTTGATTCAGGAAGGTACGGCGATCGTTGTATCGCCGCTGATTGCCCTCATGAAGAATCAGGTCGATGCCATTCGCGGAATTTCCTCCCATCATGGCATCGCACATGTACTAAACTCCTCCCTTACGAAAAGTGAGGTGAAACAGGTAAAGCAGGATATTAGCGACGGCATTACCAAACTGCTCTATGTTGCTCCTGAATCATTGACCAAAGACGACTATGTCGACTTCTTGAAATCGGTAAAACTATCTTTCATCGCCGTCGACGAAGCCCATTGTATTTCAGAATGGGGGCATGACTTTAGGCCCGAATACCGGAATCTTAGGTCGATAGTGGACAGATTGGACCCGACTATGGCCATAATCGCACTTACCGCTACGGCTACGCCGAAAGTACAGGAAGATATTCTGAAGAACTTGGGAATACCGAAGGCAAAAACATTCAAAGCATCGTTCAATCGGCCCAACCTATACTACGAGGTTCGGCCCAAGACCGCCGATGTCGATTCCGATATCATTCGGTTCGTTAAAAAAAATGCGGGCAAATCGGGAATAATTTACTGCCTGAGCAGAAAGCGTGTGGAGCAGCTAGCCCAGATTTTACAAGTAAACGGAGTGAGTGCGGTACCGTATCACGCTGGTTTTGATGCCAAGACCCGATCTAAATATCAAGATATGTTCTTGATGGAGGATGTCGATGTGGTCATTGCTACCATAGCCTTCGGAATGGGTATCGACAAGCCCGATGTGCGTTTCGTCATTCATAACGACATCCCGAAAAGTATCGAAAGCTATTATCAGGAGACCGGTCGCGCCGGAAGGGATGGTGGCGAAGGACACTGCTTGGCATTTTATGCCTATAAGGATATCGAAAAATTGGAAAAATTTATATCCAACAAACCCGTGGCGGAACAGGAAATCGGTAGCGCCCTACTTCAAGAGGTTGTGGCCTATGCCGAAACCTCGATGAGCCGCAGAAAATTTATGCTGCACTATTTCGGCGAGGAATTCGATGGGGTTAATGGCGACGGGGCCGATATGGATGACAATGTCCAAAATCCAAAAGAAAAGCAAGAGGCCAAGGACGATGTCGTAAAACTCATACAAACGGTCAAGGAGACGAGCGAAAAGTTCAAGTCCAAAGAAATAGTAAAAACTATTACCGGAAAGATAAATGCCCTGGTCTCATCACACAAGGCAGATGAGAAGTCCGTTTTCGGAATCGGTTCCGATAAGGATAAAGGCTATTGGATGGCGCTGATTCGGCAAGTGCTGGTGGCCGGCCTTCTCAAAAAGGAAATCGAACAGTACGGAATTCTGCATGTTACCGAGAAAGGTAGCTCCTTTTTAAAGAAACCGGAATCCTTTATGATGACCAAAGACCACACCTATAGTGAGGAGAAAGTCAATGACATTGTAAGTAATACAAAGGCGGGAGTCACCGACGAAAAATTATTGAAACAGCTAAAAGACCTTCGCAAGGCTCAGGCGAATACTTTGGGCGTACCTCCATTCGTGATATTTCAAGATCCTTCTCTAGACGATATGGCAATGAAGTACCCTATCACTCGCGAAGAATTAACCAATATACATGGTGTAGGCGAAGGAAAGGCTAAAAAATACGGAAAACCTTTCATTGAGTTTATTGCCAACTATGTTGAGGAATATGATATAATTCGCCCCGATGATCTAGTCGTGAAGAGCACAGGGGCAAATTCCGGTTTAAAGCTGTACATTATTCAAAATGTGGACAGAAAACTTCCGCTTACGGATATAGCTTCTTCGAAGGGACTCAAAATACACGAACTTATTCAAGAAATGGAACAGATCGTATACAGCGGTACCAAATTAAATCTCAGCTATTGGATCAATGAGGTTTTGGACGAGGATCAGCAAGAAGAGATCCACGATTACTTTTTAGAGGCCGAAACCGACGATATCGACGAAGCTATGGAAGAATTCGACGGCGATTACGAAGATGATGAGCTTCGGCTGTACCGGTTAAAATTTATTAGTGAGGTAGCGAATTGAGTTTTACTTTTAAAAGCAGGCCCTCCGTACATACTTCATAAAGACCGTAAAGACCTAAATTACCGCTTGCTCGAGAAGTTCCAGTGTCATTTGCCGGGTATCTAGTTTTGCATTGATTCCGATCGGAAAAGTGAAATTGTTCTCCACATGTCCGAAACTCATCCCATACACCGCGGGAATTTTCAAAGGCCGTATCCTATCCAAAATGACCTCTTTTAGAGAAAATGACTCACTGTTTGTAGAAGAATTGCAACCGGCAAATACACCGAATATAATACCGGCGGCCTTTTTAAAAGTCTTGCCTGCTATCAGTTGGGTCAGCATCCGATCGATGCGGTAAGGTGCTTCCTCAACATCTTCGAGACAGACCAAAGCATTGGTGAAATCGATTTCATTGGGTGTGCCGATCAAGGCGTTGACCAATGTTAGGCTACCTCCGACCAATTTCCCGGTGGCAGTGCCTTCGGTGATGGTATAGCGCGTGTATTCCGGGTCGGTTTTTAACGCAAGATCCTGTAGTTCCACATTTTTGATAACGAGATTATCAGTTGGCTGCATCACGACTTTTCGCAACTGCTGCATGCTGTACGGATCGTTTAGGGTACTACCAACCGGACCGTGAAAACCTATAAGTCCCGTTTCTGTATGGATGCCGTTCAATAAGGCGGTTACATCGCTAAAACCAATAAGCACCTTCGGGTTTTTCTTGATATTTTCATAATCGATTAGACTTAAGATGCGGGTACAACCATATCCACCACGAGCACAAAGAATACCATCTATTTCAGCGTGGGAGAACATTTCATTGAGGTCTTGGGCCCGTTCTGAATCCGTATTGCTAAAGTAGCCATAATTGCCTATAATTCGGTTGGTGTGGTAGGGTTTGAATCCCATAATCCGAAGTGCCTTTTTAGCATCGTCGAGTACATTGGATTTTATGGCGTATCCTGGGGCAATAAGGCCAATAGTATCTCCTTCTCTCAGGCGTTTTGGTAGCATCCGCATCGGATTTTGGTTAGCTTCGGTCGTCCCGGCCGAAGCTAACCGAGGTAACACTACTGTCGCAGTAAGGCCTAGTGCAGCGGCCATAAATTCCCTTCTTTTTGTCATGGATGATAGGTGAATTTGTTGATAGGGATAAAGAGCAAAAAACCCAATTTTAGGCTTAGTGTGAACAGGCCCTAGAAATATCGCCCCTAAATTACATCAAAAAACATAAAAAAAAATCGGCTGTTTAAGGCCGATTTTAATTCTCAATTATCCCATCTAATCTATCGGGAGGAAGTACCCCCATTGTTATTTGTTCTTCGTAATTGGCGTTGTATCTTGTCGATAGCCGATTCGATAGATTTGTCCGGTTCTATAATATTGTACTCTCCCCAGAAATCCGGATCGGCAAAGCCAATGGCTTCGTCGGCCAAAATGATAGACGATTTTATTCTATCCCTTGACCTTGGGAAATCGGCTGCCATATTTTTCTCCCAGTCGGTCACGGCCATTTCGCAGGTCATGCTGTATACGGAGTTGAACAACCGTTTATCCCAATTGATTTTAAATTCCATCAAAACATTGCTGTAGCCGTAGTACCACTTACCGTTCTTTTCCCTATAATCGACCCTGTAGGCCACTTCCGTGGGCCATACTGTAGCGTTGGCAGGTTTTTTACGTACGAACATCCGGGATGCCAAATCCTTATCGGTAATGTTCAGCGAGAAGATGGCACTGGTAAGAATCTTGTTTTCTGCATCGATATACAGTTTACCTTCATAGAGTGGATCTATGATTGCTTCAAGCTGCCTGAAATCTACAACATAAATTAAACGGTCGTTAACGCGCGTCGAACGATTAAAGCTAAAAGTGTAATTTTCCAAGGTCTCCTCATTGAAAATATATTCCGGATATTTCATAACATCGACGAAGAGGGCATTGAAAGGTCCTCCTTGCAGTTTTAGGGCGATAGTATCCAATTTGTCATAATCCGTGCTTTTACGTGCTTTGTATAGTTTCACCCCGTCTTTCTTAAGAGAGTTGTAGGGCGTTTTATAAATATTGACCACGGCTTCGGAGAGGGAAACGTTCCGGCGTCTTTTTTTGATGGTTTCTCTGTAGAATGCGGTCATCAAAGTCGAGTCATCAAAATAATTTTCGCCTTTTCGCTTCAAAGTTTCCCGAACAAGGGCTTCCGCATTTTTGGGCACCTCGACATTGACTTCCGGTAATTCCGTAACCGAAACACTTAATTCTATTTTGCTTTTGCCATTTTCGTCGAATTGAATTAAGGGTATTGTCTTTGTACGATACCCTAAGAAAGATATCAGCACATTGGAATCCATTGCGTCGTTGACCATATCGTTGGGTACTTTAAGCGAAAATTCGCCATCCGAATTGGTTATGGTACTTATGTTGGTACCTTCAATAGCAATAGTGGCAAAGACCAGTGATTTGTTTGAATCCGCTCCAGTTACCTCACCTTTGTATTGTTTAAAACTTTGATCTTGTTGTTGCGCATCCTGAAAAAAGGCCTGCGATGAATGTGTGCCGATAATCAGGCAGAATAGGGTAAAGAACAGTGTGGCGGTAATGGATTTAACGACGTTTTGATTGTTTTTCCGTTTCATAATCCGTATAATTTTATTTAACTGTAAGTTAGTGATTTTAAATGGGATAGAGCGTTAAAAAATATTAAATTAATCGGTGCGATTTTTATATTTAAAAACCGTCCTTTTGCTGCTGTAAGTTCAACAGGCGCTGAAGAAATTTAAAGGGGGCACCAGTCAAAACATCCGCTGAGCAAGGATTATTTTTTGTGGATTTTATCCGAGTGGGCCGTCAGATGATGGATTTCTTTCAATTCCTCATCCGTTAAATTACGCCATTTCCCCACGGGAATATCAAGTTTAACGTTCATAATGCGAATGCGTTTGAGGTGTTTTACACGATAGTCGAGATGCTCGCACATGCGACGGATTTGGCGGTTTAAGCCTTGGGTAAGAATAATCTTGAATTCGTAATTGCCGATTTGGGTCACCTCACACTTTTTGGTAACTGTATCCAAAATAGGAACGCCACTGCGCATTTTTTGAAGAAATTCTTCGGATATTGGCCTGTCCACGGTTACGAGATACTCCTTATCATGGCCATTTCTGGACCGTAAGATTTTGTTGACGATGTCACCATCATCGGTCAAAAAGATGAGCCCCTCGCTGGGCTTGTCCAATCGTCCGACCGGGAAAATCCGTTTGGGATAGTTAATGAAATCGATGATGTTGTCCTTTTCCACTCTAGTATCGGTGGTACAGACTATACCAATGGGTTTATTAAAAGCTAAGTACACCGGCTTTTCTTGGGTCTCGGTAATCATTTTGCCATCGACCTTCACTTGGTCGCCATCGGTGATTTTAGTTCCCATTTCCGGCACTTGCCCGTTGATGGTCACCCGACCTTGTTCAATTAGTTTATCGGCGGCACGGCGAGAACAGTAGCCGACCTCGCTGAGGTATTTGTTGATACGGGTTTGTTTGGGGTATGACACTTACCTATTTATTGAAAGTGCTAAGGTAAGGGAATTATGGAAGAAGGTTATGGGGAAATTTTGATATATCGCATCACCCCTTTCCTCAAATCGGATGCCGTCGAATCGCAATTTTGGTTTCTCGCCATTTTATACCTACAAGCGATTCTATGGCTATTTTGATATAGGAAAGGACAAACCAGTGTAAGTATAGTCCGTCTGGTCGTTCGTGGTGGTTCGTATGCTGTATTCTTCCAAAATGGTAAACCATTCCTATCGATTTTGGCGTCCCTCCACTTGAACGCGACAATCGAAATTCTTGTTCCCAAATCAGCGGAGATCTCATCAACGGCAACGGTTATGGGGATTTCATACGTAAAACAATGCCCCTTGGCGTTCGATGAGGTGTTGAGCAAGTAGATATCGACATCCTTTTCGATAAGAACTCCTTAAGCTACCTGATAAAAATAGGGCGCTTCAAAGGTGTCGTTGTCGGTGATTCCAAAAGCACGTCTGTCCGACGTATCGGGGTTTACCGGGTCGAAGACCGATATGAAAAATCGGATTTACAGTGCGGGATATTCCATGGGTTCTTCACATATTTACAAATACATGGCCTGCCAAAGGTTCCTTGGTAAGGTCGAATGCCGTCTCGTTCAGCAAGATTCCATGTTCGAGAAAAGCCTTGAGGTTCGTGAGCCAGAACGTCCAACCGTTGCTACAGCCATTATAGATGTTCATTTTACTTTTCTCGTCCGTAGGAATCTCAAACTGTTTTAAAGTGACCAAAACGGCATTGTTTTTATCCTCAAACGAGACAGCTACTTTACTCGTACCCGCAAATGAAAATTCCAGATAGTCCTTTCCGTTTGCCTTTAGGATTTCACCTTTTTCCTCGCCGTCCCAGTTGTGCCATTCCCAAACATAAGTATCGCCGACCTTAATATGCTCGGTAAGTGCTCGAAGCTTTCCATCTTTACTTGCATATTGGGCGCTCTTCAAAAACCATGAACAAATACCCTCTTTCGTACCCCAGTAGTGGTACAATTTTTCTATTGGCGCCTTGATATGGATTTTTTTCGTAAACGCCTCGAAAGTTAGGTTTTCCATTCCATTATTTTTTACGGTTTAACTCGTAATCATACAATTGTCGTCCCAATTCCGCCAAAAAGGGAATACCGACCTCATCGTATTCGTAAGAATCATCATTAAAGATACCATTTTTGTTCACCAAAAGTGTTGCGGTCAACATGAATTCAATGTCATTTTGGGTGTCTGTGATATACGCGCAATCGGTCAGGGTACCATAGGCGAATCCTACTTTGTTGTATATTTTGATATGTTCCGGGATGTTTTCCTTGCTATCCCCGAACATAAAAAATTTGCAATATCCATCGTAGTATTGCTCGGGGTCATAACCGACTTTCCTTGGAACGGTATGCATGGCGTTCAACAGAAAGTCGCGTTGTCCGTCACTTAAATCAAAGCGCTCTTTGGATGAAAAATTTTGGGGAAAAATGACCCGTTTCAATAGTCCGTGTTGTGCCTGTATGGGATAATAGTTTTTAAGGCTGAAATCAAAAGGTTCGGCAATAAGGGAGTCTTCTTCATAGAATCCGATACCTTTTTTAACGCCTTTTAATTCGAGGGTTTCAGGTGCCGTATTGAAGGTCCCTTCCAAAATAGCGGTCGTACTATCGTTTTCGTAGATAATCAAGGGCTTGGTAGTCAGAGCGTAGGAATGTTGTCCCAAACGATGGGCGATGCGGACGGGGCTGATGCCTCTATCTTCCAAGCCTGAATTTAGGGCATCTTGCCCCAA
Organism: uncultured Flavobacteriaceae bacterium; assembly: GCA_963832345.1. Taxonomy (GTDB): domain Bacteria; phylum Bacteroidota; class Bacteroidia; order Flavobacteriales; family Flavobacteriaceae; genus Pricia. Next base: position 680,458 of record CAWHTW010000003.1, read on the forward strand.
AAATTCAACCAGGCGATTGTTGGCGTCATTATCGCTGACCGCAAAGATTTCAGAAATTGCTTTGGCAAAAGTGGTTTCCACCGAATCCCCTTCCACATAAAAACGGGTATCTTGGTCAAGGATATCCATATGATTTAATTTCTCAAGGGCCAGAACCGCCGCCGGAAATTTCACGGTGCTGGCCGGATAAAAATAGGTGTCCTTATCGACCTGAAAATCATAGTCGGTAAAAATAATACTACTCTTTTTTCGGTCGATTTGGGTGTATCGAATCTGCACCTCGTACTGCGCCACACTATCCATCACCTGCTTTATCAGTGGATTTTGGGAAGCCAGCACATTGTCCAAAGGGTTGGCCTTCGGTTTTTGCTCAGAACACGAAAATAGGGCCACACTTAGGGCAGCAAGAAGAAATGGGCGTATTATAATGATCATTCAACTGATTTTGAGAAAATGGGTTATTTATACAGTGGCGGCTACAGTCGCAGCAGCCGTCTTATAATAGGATACCCTCAAAGTTGCGGAATTCAGCTTATACAATTTTGACATTGAACCTTAAACAGATGGGCAGAAGCGATGAAACCTTAGACCACAAGCGCCAACAGACTAGCCCTCTTCATAAAGTTCCCCCCGATGCGGTTTTAGGGCATCCCGAACGGGAATCATTTCACGTTCCTCGACGACCATAAACGCAAAACTAAACATGTCGTTCACATCGTGATGGCCGGTGATATTCAAGGCAATACCTTCGATAGTTATATATTCTTTGAGATGTTTTTCGTGATGCTCCGCCGTTTTCGCAGCAGCGGGACCTCGAAAGTCCCAGATCAATTTTATTTTTTTTCCCATTGAAAGCGTTTAAGGCTAAATTGGTTTAGGAGTTTAGAAAAAGTTCATTTCTAACATCTAACATCTAACATCTAACATCTAACATCAGTCCCCTAAAATTTTTAATAGTAAAGCGTCAGCGAAATTAACGAATAATCGTGCCCTCCCCCAAAATTCTGTTAAGTAATAATAAGGTATCCTTGCCCACCGTTACGTATTTGTTATTTTTGCGGAATGAAATTTGCCGAGTGTTCTAAAAGATGGTTATTGCCTTGTTTTTGTGCAGTACTTTTTTTAAGTAGCTGTGACTTTATATTGAGGAAAGAGCAACCACAGGCTTTGGCGAGGGTCGGCGAAAAATATCTGTATCAGGATGACGTAAAAGTACTTATGGGCAAAAACCTATCGAAAGAGGATAGTGCTTCATTTGTGACCAACTATATCAATAATTGGGCTTCAAAACAATTGCTTCTAGACAAAGCGAAAATCAATCTTCCCGAAGATAAATTGGCCGAGTATGATGCATTGGTAGCCGATTATCGCACCGATCTATATACAAGGGCTTACAAAGAGGCCTTAGTGCAACAGCTCAATGATTCAACTGTGGGTAAGGACGAGCTTGAACGTTTTTACGAAAAGGAAAAGGAGAATTTCCGATTGAAGGAAATGTTGGTTAAATTGCGTTTCGTTGCCCTGCCCAAAGATTTTTTGAACAAGGTCGAAGTGGCCGAAAGGCTTAAGAGTTTCGGGGAAAAAGACCGTAAGGTTCTTGATTCCATCAGCGTTCAGTTCCGAAAAACAAGTTTCAACGATTCTATTTGGATCACGGCTTCCCGTATCATCGATGAAATTCCTCCCTTGACGTTCGAAAACGTAGATAAAGAACTAAAAAAATCACAATTTTTAAATTTAGAGGATGATAACGGGGTATATTTGGCTCAAATCCTCGATGTCAGGCCCGCAAACGAAATCGCACCATTTTCTTTTATCGAACCTACCATGGAACAGGTGCTTTTAAGTAGAAGGAAACTTGATTTTCTACGCAAGCTTGAGACTGAAGTTATAGATGAAGCGATTAAAGAAAAAGAATTTGAGGTATATGATACGAATAAAAGCAGTAAAAAAGATGAAGATGAATAGGATGTGGTTATTTTTTGTGATGTTATGCGTGTATGGCTTAGCATCCGCCCAACAGACAGAAGAATTGCCCGACACCCAGATCGAACCGGATGAACCTGTTCTAGAGGCAAGCCTTGACGTTAAAAGGGATACTACAAGAAACTTCAAAAAGATTAAATTGGATGGCATCGCCGCGGTTGTAGGTGATTATGTGATATTGGATTCCGATATCGAAAAGACCCTAATCGACTTAAAAAGTCAGGGCGTGTCCACCGAGGATGTCACCCGATGCGGACTGTTGGGAAAACTTATGGAAGACCGCCTATACGCCCATCAAGCCGTGCAGGACAGCCTTTTGGTCTCCGACGATGAGGTATCAGCAACTACCGAAAGACAGATTCAGTCGTTCGTGCAACAGACCGGTTCCATGGAAAAATTATTGAAATTCTACAGGAAGGAAGATGAAGCCAGCCTTCGCGAGGATATCAATAAAATCAACAAACTTCGAATGCTTTCCGAAAAAATGCAGACGAGTATCGTCGAGAAAATTGAGATTACGCCTGAAGAAGTGCGGCAGTTCTACAATAATATTCCCGAAGACGAACGCCCCGTTTTCGGTGCGGAAATGGAAATCGCCCAAATCGTGAAAGCGCCGAAGCCGACCGAAGAAGAAAAACAGAAGACTATTGACAAATTGAATAAAATCAGGGCCGATGTGTTGGATAATGATTCTAGTTTCAGTGTAAAGGCTATTTTGTACTCCGAGGATCCCGGTTCGAAACCTAATGGTGGATTAATAGAAAATGTTACGCGAGAATCTGGATACGTGAAAGAATTTAAAGATGTAAGCTTCAGTTTAAAGCAAGGTGAAATTTCTGAGCCTTTCGAAACGATGTTTGGATATCATATCATATTCCTGGAAAAAATAAGGGGGCAAGAACGGGATATTCGCCACATTCTCATGCAACCCGAGGTTTCGCAAACCGCGCTGGCCGAGGTCAAGAAAGAACTCGATACCATACGCAAACATATTATGGACGGGAAGTATACCTTCGCAGAAGCAGCCCTTAATTTCTCCGATGAAAAAGAAACCAAATTCGATGGCGGACTTTTACGAAATCCAATTAACTACGATTCCCGTTTTGAACTCACCAAAATGGATCCTGCACTGTACAATCAAGTCCGTAACCTTAAGGACGACGAAATTTCCTATCCCCTTATAGAAGAAGATCCAAGAGGTGGTGGTCCGAAATACAAGTTACTGAAAGTCACCAACCGCTACGATGAGCATACCGCCGACTTTGCCAAAGATTATACCAAGATTCAAGAGTTGGCCAAGACGGAAAAGCAGTATAAGGCCATTAAAAAATGGATGGACAAATATATATCGGATACCTATGTCAGCGTTAGCGAGAACAATAGAGACTGTGATTTCGCCAACAATTGGGTAAAGGATTAGGTGAATGTCAGACGTAGCCGCAATTAACAGACTGGTTGAAAAGCACGAAGCCCTCAAAGCAGAAATTGCCAAGGTAATCATAGGGCAGACCGTGGTCATCGACCAAATTCTTCTAAGTATATACACGGGAGGTCACTCGTTGCTTATCGGTGTGCCAGGTTTGGCAAAGACGTTAATGGTAAACACCATAGCCCAGACTTTGGGGCTTGAGTTCAAGCGCATACAATTTACACCGGACCTGATGCCCAGTGATATTTTGGGTAGCGAGGTGTTGGACCAAAATCGGAATTTTAAGTTTATAAAAGGGCCGATTTTCGCCAATATTATATTGGCCGATGAAATCAACCGTACCCCTCCGAAAACGCAGGCAGCCCTCCTGGAGGCCATGCAAGAGCGATCGGTTACCATTGCTGGGCAGCAGCATAAATTGGAATTGCCGTATTTTGTTTTGGCCACACAAAACCCCATAGAGCAAGAGGGCACCTACCCGTTGCCGGAAGCACAGCTTGACCGGTTTATGTTCGCTATAGAACTGAAATATCCTTCCATTTTAGAAGAAATCCAGGTCGTCAAGCGAACAACTTCCGATGTCGAAACATCGGTCAATGCCCTTTTTAATGCCCGAGAAATTTTGGAGGTACAGCATCTGGTACGCCGGATTCCCGTACCGGACAATGTTGTGGAGTATGCCGTAAAATTGGTCAACAGTACCCGTCCCAATTTGGAGTCCGCTTCCGATTTCGTCAAGCAGTTTATCGATTGGGGCGCTGGGCCCCGCGCTTCCCAGAATTTGATTTTGGGCGCTAAGGCAAATGCAGCTATCCATGGAAAGTTCTCTCCCGATATAGAAGATGTTAAAGCCGTTGCCATGGGTATTTTACGACACCGGATCATCAAAAATTACAAAGCGGAGGCCGAAGGTATTTCTGAGGATGATATCATCGGGAAGTTATTGTAATTTTTTTTATGCTCCTCCCTTTATCAAAGAGAGGACTTCTGCAAACGTCCAATTCCACCCAATTCAAAATTCGAACAAGCACCTCAAACAAACTAAGCCGTTCGTGCGCAGCACTTGCCTATATTCTAAAAATCCCTTGAAATCCTGAAAATGCTAGTCCTTTTTTAGTAATTTTGTTAAACTACAATAACCTAAAACAAAACAGAGAATGGCATTCGATATAGACATGATCAAAGGGGTGTACGCCAAGATGGCCGAACGCGTGAATAAGGCGCGTGAGGTAACCGGCAAACCCTTAACGCTTTCGGAGAAAATATTATACTCCCATTTATGGGACGGTAACCCGACCAAGGCATTCACCCGTGCCAAGGATTATGTTGATTTCGCCCCAGATCGTATCGCGCTCCAAGATGCTACGGCCCAGATGGCGCTGCTACAGTTCATGCAGGCCGGTAAACCTCAGGTTGCCGTTCCGACTACGACACATTGCGATCACTTGATACAGGCCAAAAGCGGGGCTGCGGCCGATCTGAAATCCGCCAACAGCACCAGCGCCGAGGTTTTTGATTTTCTGGAATCCGTTTCCAATAAATACGGAATTGGATTTTGGAAACCGGGTGCAGGTATCATCCACCAAGTAGTTCTTGAAAATTATGCGTTCCCCGGAGGAATGATGATCGGTACGGATTCACATACCGTAAATGCGGGAGGATTAGGCATGGTTGCCATAGGGGTCGGTGGTGCCGATGCCGTTGATGTGATGGCCGGAATGGCCTGGGAATTGAAATTTCCTAAACTTATCGGTGTAAAACTAACAGGCAATATCTCCGGATGGACTTCCGCTAAGGATGTAATCTTGAAAGTAGCAGGAATTCTCACCGTTAAGGGAGGTACCGGGGCCATCATAGAATATTTCGGTGAGGGTGCCAAAAACCTCTCCTGTACCGGAAAAGGTACCATTTGTAATATGGGAGCTGAGGTAGGCGCGACTACATCTACTTTCGGCTACGACGATTCTATGGAGCGTTATCTTCGGGCGACCGATAGAAGCGATATTGCCGATGAAGCCAATAAAATCCGGGAACACCTAACCGCTGATGACGCGGTGTACGAAAATCCCGAAAAATACTTCGACGAGCTGATTGAAATTAATCTTGATGAGTTAAGACCACACTTAAACGGACCTTTCACTCCGGATTTAGCTACTCCCGTTGGTCAATTAGGCGTTAAGGCCAAAGAAAACAATTGGCCTATCAATGTCGATTGGGGCTTGATAGGATCTTGTACGAACTCTTCCTATGAAGATCTGACCCGTGCCGCATCTATAGCCAAACAGGCCGTAACCAAGAAAATTAAGCCGAAGTCCGATTTTGGTATCAATCCCGGTTCCGAGCAGATACGGTTCACTGCCGAACGCGACGGTTTACTGCAAATTTTTGAGGATTTGGGCGCTACCATCTTTACCAATGCATGCGGACCCTGTATCGGGCAGTGGGACAGGAGCGATCTGAAAGGTGATGAAAAAAATACCATTGTGCATTCTTTCAACCGGAATTTCTCCAAAAGAGCGGATGGTAATCCCAATACCCATGCTTTCGTGGGATCGCCCGAAATGGTTGCTGCTATAGCCATTTCAGGAAAACTGGATTTCGATCCTATGAACGATACCCTGATTAACGAAGATGGCGAAGAGGTGAAGCTAGATGAGCCTATGGGCATCGAACTACCGCCCAAAGGCTTCGAAGTTGAAGATGCCGGTTATCTGGCACCCCGTGAAGACGGGTCAAGTGTAGCCGTCAAAGTGGCCAACGATTCTGAACGACTTCAGTTGTTAGAGCCGTTCGAACCGATTACTCCAGACGAATTACAAGGTGTAAAATTGTTGATTAAAGCCTTCGGTAAATGTACTACCGACCATATCTCCATGGCGGGACCCTGGTTACGCTTCCGTGGCCATTTAGATAATATTGCCAACAACACCCTTATCGGAGCGGTCAATGCCTATAATAAAAAGACGAATTTTGTCAAAAGTCAATTGACCGGCGAATACGGTGGCGTACCTGATGTACAAAGAACCTATAAGGCAAAGGGCATCAAGACCATTGTTGTCGGTGATCATAACTACGGTGAGGGATCGTCGCGGGAACATGCTGCCATGCAGCCCCGTTTCTTGGGTGTTGCTGCCGTATTGGTTAAGTCCTTCGCCCGTATTCACGAGACGAATTTGAAAAAGCAGGGCATGTTAGGCCTGACCTTCGCCAACGAAAAGGATTATGATCTTATACAAGAGGATGATACCTTTAACTTTGTAGATATTGCGGACTTCGCACCTGATAAGCCGTTGACTATTGAAGTAGTGCATGCAGATGGTAGTAAAGATTCTATAAAGGCGAACCATACGTACAATGCCGCCCAAATCGGTTGGTTCAACGAAGGCTCGGCACTCAATGTCATAAAGAGAGAGAACGCAGCTTAGTTTAGCGTTGTTCATTTAAAAGAACTCCCTTTAATTTAAGGGAGTTTTTTAGTTAGGAACCCATGAATAGAAAAACCGCAGCTACCCTTGCCCTTATTGTTTTTGTACTCTCTTTTTTTCTGACCCCCTTGGGTAATTTCAGTAAAAGTTGGTTGATGCGGGTGTTTGCATCCCCACCCGATATCATTTCTGTGGAAAATCAAGAACGATTGCCCAGTTACGATTGGCGATTGAGGGATGCCGAGGGAGACTATTTTAACTTTGAAAGGTCAAAAGGAAAGGTAGTTTTGATCGATTTTTGGGCCACTTGGCATACGCCGAGCGCAGCGGAATTATGGGAAATACAAAAGCTTTATAGTGACTATTCCGAAAAAGTCGACTTTTATATCGTTACCAATGAAGAGCAATTTCCCGTGGAGGAGTTTATGGAAAAAACGGACTATACATTTCCAGTTACTTTTCGTATTGTAGATGAACCATCGCCACTCGAAATTCCAGATCCTTCAGGTGCGTACCTTATCGATAAAAAGGGAAGCATCGTGGTAAAATCAAAAGAAATAAAGGATTGGTACAACAAAGAGGTCACCCAACTTTTGGATAGTCTGATTATGAAATAAGATTTTACAAAAGAGGTTGCGAAATAAACCGTATGAAAGATGGCCGAATTGAGGGAAGTTTTCGGTTCATATAAAAATTTTAAGGCATCTTAACCACATGAAACGTTCACTATTCAAGATAGCGTTATTCGGGTCTATACTCGGGCTTGTTGCCATTTTATTCACACCATTGGGTCCAAAAGTAAAAGGATACGCCAGCAGAATGTGGTATAAAAATGCAGTGGCTCAAAAAGCAGATAAACAGGTTTCAGAAGAGGTATATTCCTGGCAGTTGACCGATATCGAGGGTAATCCATATAGTTTTGGCGAGGCAACGGAACAGGTTATCTTTTTAAATTTTTGGGCCACTTGGTGCGCACCTTGTATTAAGGAAATGCCGGATATTCAAAAGTTGTATGACGATTACGGTGAAAAGGTAAGTTTTTTGTTGGTTACCGACGAAGAGAACGCTAAAGTACAGGCCTTTCTGCAAAAAAAGAAATTCGACCTACCGGTCTATTTCTCCAAAAAAATAGATATCCCAGAAGAACTTACGTTCAAGTTAATACCAACAACCTACATTATCGCAAGGTCCGGAAAAATTGCCGAGGCGGAGACCGGGGCAGTGGATTGGAACAGCGATGAAATACGTTCGCTGTTGGACGAACTGTTGGCAGAATAAATACTATTCCTGCGCAGCGATGTATGATAATATCACTTCTTAAAGTACTTAAAAGGTACTATAAGCATCCCGAAACATTCTCCGTCATCTTTACCTAAATGTTTGTGGTGCATTTTATGTCCTCTTCGCACTCCTTTGGCATACCAATTATTAGCATTCCTAAGCAGCTTGAACCGTTGATGTATAAATATATCGTGTACAAAAAAGTAAGCGATGCCATACGCTAAAATGCCGAAACCTAGGGGCCAACCGTACCAAAATTCGGTCTCTGCTCCCAAATAGAAAAGCGTCATACTGACCACGGCATAAAAAATAAAAAAGGCATCATTACGCTCGAACCACGAGTCATGATCTTTCTTATGATGATCTTTATGCAAGCTCCACAAAAAACCGTGCATGATATACTTGTGCGTGAACCACGCCATAAACTCCATGAATAAAAACGTTCCTAAAAAAATCAGTATCCAAACTGTTATCTTCATTTTATTCTTAATTTGTAATTATAAAATCTAATTTGACAATTCTGCTTTAAACACTTAAACCTCAACCCTCAACATTGAATCTGGTGAAGGTAGTATGAAACCTTGAATTGCTCAATTGCGAACCCATGGTTATTTTTCGTAAACCCCTAAACTTTTTCTCAAACCAACCTTAATTTAAATTTGACATACGATCGGGCTAAGACCCCGAACTTTTGATAGTCGGGCACGCGTATGCGGGCATTTTTAATTTCGAGGGGAGGGGTGTTCTGTAATTTACCGAGGAGCTTATAATAATACTTGTAGGCTGTATATACGCCAAACTTAGCATCGTTGGGCAATTTTACGATGCCGGAATAGCCCAGCTCAAAATCGGCCTTGATTTCGTTTACAATTCGGCATTTCGATATTTCATCCAGCTCGCTTAAATCGGTGTTAGGAAAATAACTTCGGTTAAGGTCTTCGAAATCTGCTTTGAGGTCCCTTAGAAAATTCACTTTTTGAAAAGCCGATCCCAGGGCCATAGCACTTTCCCTCAACGAATCATATTTTTTTTCATCCCCTTTGACGAAAACTTTCAAGCACATTAGACCCACGACATCTGCGGAACCGTAGATGTATTCCCTGTATTCCTGTTCCGTCCGGTAAATACTCTTATGCAAGTCCATTCGCATACTCTTTAAGAAGGCTGCCACCAGATCATAGGATATATCATATTTATGGTATGTGTACTGAAAGGCGTTCAAGATAGGATTTAAACTTATTTTATCTTTTAAAGCCTCGTTCAGACTGGTTTCGAACCTATCGAAGAGGACCTCTTTATCATAATCGTGAAACGTATCCACGATTTCATCGGCAAAGCGAACGAATCCGTAGATATTATAAACATCTGAGCGTATCGATGTGGCGAGCATTCGCGTGGCCAGGGCAAACGAAGTGCTGTACGATTCGGTAACGATTTTGCTGCACTGGTATGAAACTTGATCGAATGTGGCTTTCATAGCTAAGGGTTCGTTTTAATTTTTTTCAGAATTAAGTCGGCTGCTAATTTTCCCGAGATCAAAGCCGGTGGTACCCCAGGTCCCGGCACGGTCAACTGCCCCGTGAAGTATAGGTTTTTTATGGTACCGCTCTTCAGTTTAGGCCTTAAAAAGGCTGTTTGCGATAAGGTATTGGCCAACCCGTATGCATTGCCGTTGTATGAGTTGTACTGCTCGATAAAGTCGTTCACGCAGAAAGTCTCCTTAAATATAATGTTATTTCTCACACGCTGCGCAGTGATATCCTCAAATCTGTCCATTATAACATCAAAATATTGCGACCTGAGTTCAGGGGTATCGGATAGTCCGGGAGCGATGGGGACGAGAAAAAATGCTGTTTCACAATTAACGGGCGCCATATCGTTATCGGTCACGGAGGGGAAATTGGCGTAAAAAAGTGGATCGGTAGGCCATGTCGGGGCATCGTAAATTTCATGGGCATGCTTTTCAAAATCGGTATCAAAAAATAGGTTGTGATGCTCGATATTTTTCAGTTTTTTATCAAATCCTAAATAAAATAATAGTGCTGACGGCGCAAAGGTTCGGTTTGCCCAATAGGTTTCCGAATATTGTCGGTGTTCTTGATCGATAAGTGTCTCTGAGTGGTGATAATCGGCACCACTCAGCACGATATCTGAAAGTATATGCTTTCCATTGACCGAAATACCTACTGATTTTTTGTTTTCCACAAGGATTTTTTCCACGGGACTGTTTGTATGTACCTTGACCCCTAGGCTAACCGCAAGGGCCTTCATCGCTTTGATAACTTCATACATCCCACCTTTAGGATGCCAAGTGCCGAGTCCGAAATCGGCGAAGTTCATAAAACTGTAAAAGGAAGGCGTCTTACTGGGTTTGGCACCCAAAAAAAGTACCGGAAATTCTAAGGTAGATATCAGTTTAGGATTTTTGAATTTCTTTCGTACCTGACCACTAATGGTTTTGAAGAACCGATCGACCCGCATCGCCGTCTCGGGCGTGATAAGTTCGAACGGGGAGAGACCGGGGCGTAAGACCACCTTGTTGATGGCAATGTCGTAATTCTCTTGGGCCTCGGCAATAAATTTTTGTAGATGCACTGCACTGCCCGGTTCGATGCGCTCGAATTCAGCGCATATCTTTTCCATGGAGTCACCAATGGTAATTGTATCGTCCGAAAAGAAAATTTTGTAGGCGGGATCGAGTTTGTCCAATTGATAATAGTCCGAGGTACTTTTTCCAAAATCCCCAAAAAAGCTATCGAAGATATCAGGCATCCAGTACCAACTGGGTCCCATATCAAAGGTAAACCCATCCCTTTTCAATTGTCTTGCCCTTCCCCCGACGGTATCATTTTTTTCAAAGATAGTCACCGCATGCCCCGCTTTGGCTAGATAGCAAGAAGCCGACAAGGATGAAAATCCAGAACCGATGATTGCGATTGTTTTTTGCATTTAGTATTTCAAGTTCTACTACGCTCGGGAAATTAAAGTCTTTCGATAACCTGATCTAGGGAATTAAAAATTTTCACGAAATCAGGCAATTTTTTTTCGTTTATGTGTTGGGTCTGGCGCCCCAAAAGCCAAAGATTTGGGTTGTTGTAGCCCTTGGTCATCGTTGCAAAATCCTTGATATATCCGTTTATTTTATCTTTGGCCGGTACGACCGTGAGATATGAGATAAAGTGGAGATTGTCAAAGTACTTCATGATATCGGACAAATTCTCCATGGGAACGGTCTGGCCTAGGTAGATAGATTTATATCCCCTTAAAACTATTTCGTAATTAAGGTACAGTAAACCGATATCGTGTATTTCATTTTCAGGAAGAAAAGGAACGAATATTTTATCTTTTTTGGAGGGTTCGATATGTTGCACCTTTTCAGTGTTCGTCAAAATTTTTTGCTTGATCAAGCAACTGATAAAGTGTTCGTGCGCGGCACTAATAGTATCTGTTTGCCATAACATCCCTAGTTCTTTGAGTAAAGGAATGAAAATATCACGGAAAATTTCCCGAAACGAACGGTCTGTCAACAGTCCATTATAAGTTTTTGAGAAAAGGGATTGGTCAAAGTTGATCATGGCCAGCTTAAAAGCGCTGACAGAGTGGTTTTTGGAATTATTATTGGCAATTATCTCACGTACCACTAGAGGAATATCCTTTTCCGGAATTTTGGCGATTTTAGAAATTTTATAGCCACCGTTATAGAGCAGGGTGATGTTCAATAACTTCTGCAAGCTAGCAACGCTATACGATCTGATGTTGGTACTCGTTCTTTCAGGTGATAGTAAATCATATCGTTTTTCCCATATTCGTATTGTATGGGCCTTGATTCCTGAAAGATTCTCCAAATCCCGGATGCTAAAAGACTTTTTAAGGTTGTTCATCAATTATGTTCAAACGTTAAACAAAGTTACAATTTAATAGGGGTACATACAACTTTGCTCTAAATTTCTACATAAGTTTTCATTTTCAGGGTATTTTCCACATAAATCTTGTAAAAAGACTAGTTTGAAACCTGTTGAGATTAGCAGGTGGGCACCTATAATAAGTATAAGTAGGTGCAAGGGATATTGAATAATCGGTTAGAGAGAAAATAAAAAATATGATACGCTCTGTACGTTCCAATAGGCACACGAAAAGCAAATGGTGCCAGATGCGAGAAATTTAAAGGGATGTGTGATGTAAAAAGAAAAAGCTAAGCAATAGTGCTTAGCTTTTGGTGCGCACGAGAAGACTCGAACTTCCACGACCTAATGGCCACCAGCCCCTCAAGCTGGCGCGTCTACCAATTCCGCCACGTGCGCATTAAATTTAGGATGCAAATATAGTGTGGTTTGTGGAATCAAAAAATGTATTTTTATTTTTTCTCCGGTACTGCCATCAATCGATGGTAGAACGACAGTTTTTCTCTCGGAATCTTTTGTAATTTGCCACTTTACTATTGATTCGGTATTTACGGGTCTCACAAATAGTTTATGGTATATCTTAAGTGCATTTACCTTTACCCGAATCAGTCGGTTCCAAAAACTTTTGCCCAGTAGCCGTAGCAGTTGCAGTGACTGCTACGGCTACTCCAACTGCGATTTGGAATGTTGCAAAATGAACTTTAGTCCTTGCTCAAAAGCTATGTACTTTTAGTGCCTATACTGGTTTATTTAGATAACTTGCTGGTAATTACGTACGTTAACAAATAAGGGTCACTACTAGAAAAAACTTATATTGATTTGAAAAACGTAACGATATTACCGCTGTTAGCCTTGGTTTTTATCGTGGGTTGTTCACCACGGCCTACGAAAAAAAGTACAGAAGCCTCACAGGCCGAATCTTCGCCCGGACCGGTGGTTATGGCCTATTACGTACCGGAGCGTAATTTTGAGCCTGAGCAGATACCTGTCGAAAAGCTTACCCATATCATCTACTCCTTTACCCAGGTCATAGACGGTGAAATGCAATTCAGAAGGCCCGAGGAAGCGGGTCTGAAGCTGGAGGCCCTAGTTGCACAAAAGAAACGCAATCCCGCTCTAAAGGTAATGATTGCCTGTGGAGGCTGGGGTGCGGATGGCTTTTCGGATATGGCACTGACCGGGGAGAGCCGCAAAAAATTTATCAACAGCGCCTCGGCATTTATAACAAAATATCAGCTCGACGGTATGGACATGGATTGGGAATATCCGGGAATATCAGGTGCCGGCACCAAGGCGCGGAAAGTGGACACCCAAAATTTTACGGCCCTGATGAAAGGCCTGCGGGGGATGCTAGACACATTCAACGCCCCCAAAATCTTGACCTTTGCTTCGGCCGGCTGGAAACGTTACTACGACCATATCGAGATGAACGAGGTAATGAAATATGCGGATTATACCAATGTCATGACCTATGATCAAGTATCCGGGGTGTCTGATTATACGGGTCATCATACGCCCCTTGGGAAAGTGCGTAGTGAGGATATTCTGGGTACCCCGTTTCATGACCATTTAGATAGCCTGTATCGGACCGGTGCCAATCCCGATCCCGATCCTCGTTCAGCCCAAAAAATTGTGGACTTCTTGATCAAGGAAGGTGTAAATCCAGGACAGATAGTAATTGGAGGCGCCTTTTATGGCAGGGTCTGGAAGGGCGTGCCGCCGGAAAACAACGGACTGTACCAGAAAAGCGGTGGTATTCATATCGGTTGGATTCCGTATCACCAAATTCGAAAATCATATGAACCAGATTCTGGTTTTCAGCGGTATTGGGATGACGACGCTAACGCACCTTTTATGTATAATTCCACGGACAGCTTAATGGTCTCTTATGATGATACGGTTTCAGTAACGAAAAAAACCGAGTATGCCATGGCAAAAAAACTTGGCGGCATTATGTTTTGGGAGTTAGGGAATGATACGAAGGAGGAAGGTAGTCTGCTTGACGCAATCTATGATACTGCACAAAAGTGAACTCATTTTACCATAAACCTGCGCCGAGGTAAAATAAAAAAGGCCCTCACATCTGTGAAGGCCCGTGTTTACTGGGTGACCTGGCCGGGGCTCGAACCCGGGACCCTCTCCTTAAAAGGGAGATGCTCTACCAACTGAGCTACCAGGTCAAAATCTGGTGAGACGCTAAAAAAATAACTTTGACACGGATGAAAAACTTTCCCTTTAGCGGCTGCAAATATAAGATCAATAATCAACTTTACAAGTCCATTTGAAGAGAAATTTCGGTTTTCTTTGAAATGATGCTAAAATGCGTCACTTTTACATAAAAATAGGATTGTGAAAATAGTTTTGTTGGGATATATGGGAAGTGGAAAAACCACTGTGGGGAAACAACTTGCGAAACGATTGGAATTACAATTTTTAGATCTTGACGATTACATCGAAAAAAAGGAAAAAATGTCCATTGCGGACATTTTTGCGAGCAGGGGAGAATTGTATTTTCGGAAACAGGAACACATACACCTCAAAGAGGTTCTGAATCAGCAAGATAATTTTGTGCTATCGGTGGGTGGGGGAACGCCCTGTTATGGTAAAAATTTAGAAGTTATTTTGAATAGCTCCAAAGCCGTATGCTATCTCAAAGTACCCATAGAACAGTTGGCACAAAGGTTATCCGTCCAAAAAGCCCACAGACCCTTGATCAGCCATATCCCTGATGATGAGCTACCCGAATTTATTGGCAAGCATCTTTTCGAACGTAGCGGATTTTACAATCAGGCCAATGTAGTTATTGATTGCGGAAATAAAGCGCCAGAAGTAGTTGTTGGGGAGATTATGGAGCGTTTGGTCACAATGGATTAGTTGAAGGAGCTCCTCATTCTCAATCCAAATACACCAGGTCATTCTTGGCCTTGAACTCCACATGTACATGTTCTTGCAACGAGGTGGATAAAGAAATGCCCTTATAATCTGCTTTTACGGGGTATTTTTTATGGTTGCGGTTCACCAATACCGCAGTTTTTAACTGTTTTAAGGGTGTTTTTAGAAAGTGGTGAACTCCGTAAATCAGGGTAGTGCCGGAATTCAGCACGTCGTCGACCAAAACGACCGATTTGTTTTTATAGTCATTTTCAGGAATAGAGGTTTCAACGCCGCTTTTAAGAGGGTTGGCCTTGTCCATGCTCATTTTACAAAGCGTTATTTCAGCCCCTGTAATTTTTTTTAGTACGGTCTGCAGTTTTTTGGCAAATTGCAATCCCCCGCCATCGATACCCGCGATAATAATCTCTTCTTCCTCAACATTGGCCTCATATATTTGGTAGGCGATACGGCGTATGGTGTGCTGTATTTGTTGATGTGATAAAATTTTATTATCCATGGATGGGGTGTTTGCTGTTCAAAGATAGGAGGGAGGACGCAAATAAAACATATTTCACGAAAATATTTGTGGTCGAATCCGAGATGTTAAGCGAAATTCAATGTAAGGTTCCGGGCTGGTCCGTGCAAATTCAAATCTGCCAAGCCGACAGGTCAACGTTCTAGACTTCGATGCTGGTTTATGGTTTCGTCGTTTGCTTTAAACCTTGAATCGCAAGGCTGTATTTAATTTTGAGCATTCTTTATAGGATTTCAACTTGATTTTCAACTTGATTTTGAACTTGATTTTGAACTTTTGTTTCTATTCCCCCAAATAGCCCTCAATATCCCTTCTATCTTTTTTAGTGGGCCGTCCTGTACCTTGTTTGCGGTAATGCTCTTTCGCTTTTTTTAGCAGTTCGCCATGTTCATAGACTTCCTTGGGGGTGGTATCTTTCCGATATATGTCGACCAGTTTGGCCCCAACGCGGTTCTTTGGAATATCGAGTACGGTGAGCTGCAGGTCGATTTGGTTTTTACGCACTATGATTTTATCCATAGTATAAACTTCCCGTGAGGGCTTGGCGACCTGATCATTAATTTTTACCTGTCCCTTTTTACAGGCCGCGGAAGCGATACTACGGGTCTTGAAATAACGGATGTGCCAGAGGTATTTGTCGATACGCATGATATAACTAAATTCTTTGTTAAGCCCACGGACAAAAGTAAGGGAAAATTGTATCTTGCCGCCTTTAAAAACGAACGCATGACCTTGAACCGAATACCCACCTTTTTACTATTATTGTTTCTTATAGTTTCCTGTAAAAATGATGATGCCGCCGCACCAGCGCCAGAGCCACCAAGGCCTTTGTCTGAAGTTGCTTTGGAGGATGAAGCCAAAATACAGGAATATTTGAATACACATTATTACAATTATCAGGATTTTGATAGTGTTCCAGCAAATTTTGACTATAAGATTAGGGTTCAAAAAATTTCAGAAGGCGATACTTCAAGGATTTCCTTGGCGGATCAAGTTGATAGTACAATTATTAGGCTATCCTCAAGTGATTTAGGTCTAGATGGTGCTGAAGAAAATATTGAGCACAAACTGTATTACCTAAAGGCAAGAGCCGGTGTCGGAGAAAAGCCAACGGAAGTAGA
The DNA here is from genome assembly GCA_963832345.1 of uncultured Flavobacteriaceae bacterium. Classification (GTDB taxonomy): domain Bacteria; phylum Bacteroidota; class Bacteroidia; order Flavobacteriales; family Flavobacteriaceae; genus Pricia. The sequence continues at coordinate 697,011 of CAWHTW010000003.1, forward strand.
TTCGGTATTTTTAAGGTATGAAGGAATGCTCTTAAACGGTACTGTGTTTGAAAATAATATCAATAATCCTGTGTGGTTTGATTTACAGGGAACCTTATCTCAAAATAATAGAGGCGTGATTCAGGGATTCAAGCGAGGATTGCCCCAATTTGAGTCTGGTGGTGAAATTATAATTAATGATGATGGTACTTTCAATGTAGAGGGTTTCAGTTCTGGACTTTTAATATTTCCTTCAGCTTTGGGCTATTATAATGGTACAAATGTTGGTGCTGCCTATTCCCCAATAATCTTTAATGTTCAACCACTAGTTGTAATTACCGCCGATCATGATCGCGACGGGGTTCCGACTAAAGATGAAGTAGAAATCGATGATGAAGGTAAAGTAACCTTAACGGATAGCAACGGTGATGGTACCCCTGACTACCTAGACCCGAATACCAATTGATAAGTACGATAAGTACTCATAGCCAAATAAAAAAGCCCCAATTCGTCTTGATTGGGGCTTTTTTAAAATCCAATATGTCAATTTTTGAGGAACAAAATCAATGGTTACATTGCATTTTGCTACCCTACAATTTCAAGGATACCGCAAAAATGATTTGGGAAGGCCTAGAGTCAACACGACCCGATATGTCGGTCACATTTTCACCAATAAAATCGGCTTCGTTTTCCGAAAAACCTCTTTCGTAACGTACGTCAAGGCCCAAACGTCCGAGGTCGACACCCGCACCAATATGCAAGCCGACCGTAAAATCTTTTTCTGCATCGTTGATATTAAAATCCTCTAAATCGTTGCTCAGCATGTATTGAAAGGCAGGGCCTGCGAATACATGTAGCGGACCAATGATCTTGGCACCAAGTAGCACGGGAAGATCTAATTTTGAGATATCGTATTTCGTGCCCCCGTCTAAGTTATACGAACTTTGAGTCTTGGTATATATAAGCTCTGGTCTCAAGTATAACCGGGAAAACGCCAGTTTGCCAAAAATACCGACGTGATAGCCGACTTTACCGTCCGAACCTTGGACGATATTTTCTGCGGCATCACCAACAGAGGCCACTAAATCACCATTTTGATTGTAGTTAAGTCCGGCTTTTATACCGAATCCTGAATTGCTTTGTGAATAGGCTGCCATGCTACATATAGCAAAGGCTGCCACTAGAAGTGAATTTTTCATATAGTTCTCGTTTTTGTTACTTGTATGGTATCAAAAACGATACCACGGTCATTTTCTGTTCTTAACCCTAACAACGGCGTCTTCGATGGCTTTATTGTTCAATCCGTATTTGTCCATCAGTTCTTCTGCGGTGCCGCTTTCGCCAAAAGTATCTTGGGTGGCCACGAATTCCTGGGGCGTAGGATGTTGAACGGCAAGGGTTCTGGCGATACTTTCACCAAGTCCGCCTAAAAAATTATGCTCTTCGGCGGTCACGACACAACCTGTTTTTTTAACGGACTTTAACACAGCTGATTCATCAAGAGGCTTGATGGTGTGAATGTTCAGAACCTCTGCTGAAATACCTTGTTTTTTAAGATTATCGGCAGCTATCAATGCGGGCCAAACCAAGTGGCCGGTGGCAATAATGGTAACATCGGTACCTTCTTGAAGCAAAACGGCCTTCCCAATCTCGAATTTTTGGTCGACAGGCGTAAAATTGGCAACCTTCGGCCGTCCGAAACGTAGGTAAACGGGTCCTTCGTAATCTGCAATGGCCAAGGTCGCCGCTTTGGTCTGATTGAAATCACAGGGATTGATGACCGTCATACCCGGTAGCATTTTCATCATGCCGATATCTTCCAAAATCTGGTGGGTAGCACCGTCTTCACCTAGTGTCAAACCGGCATGGGATGCACAAATTTTGACGTTCTTGCCCGAATAGGCAATAGATTGCCGAATCTGGTCATAGACCCTGCCCGTGGCAAAATTGGCGAAAGTACTGGCAAAGGGTATTTTGCCCCCGATGGTTAGCCCGGCTGCGATGCCCATCATATTGGCTTCCGCGATACCGGTCTGAAAGAAACGTTCTGGATTCTCCTCAATAAAATCCTCGATTTTAAGCGATCCTACCAAATCGGCGCAAAGAGCCACCACATTGGGGTGACTTCTTCCCAGTTCGGTCATGGCTGCACCATAGCCGCTTCTAGTATCCTTTTTACCTTGGTCTGTGTATTGCATAATTACTTTTTTTGTCATTCCCGTATTTCGGCTGCCCTCAGCATAAACTCCGGCGGAAATCTGTATTTATTTGTCAATGTTTCATTAAAGGATTAGGGAGTAAATTCCTAGTAGTCCCCCAACGTCTCCGCATTCTGAGAAAGTGCATCCTCGAGCTGCTCATCATTGGGCGCCTTGCCGTGCCACGCGTGCGTGCCCATCATAAAATTCACACCATGGCCCATGACCGTATCTAGGATAATGGCGACGGGTTTTCCTTTGCCGGTTCTACTTTTGGCCTCGTTCAATCCTTTTATAACAGCTTCTAAATTGTTCCCGTCCTGTATTTCTAGAACGTCCCATCCGAAAGCCTCGAATTTTGGTTTCAAATTGCCTAGCGGAAGAACATCTTCAGTGGGCCCATCGATTTGCTGTCCGTTGCGGTCCACTGTCGAGATGATGTTGTCGACCTTATTACCGGCGGCGTACATGATCGCTTCCCAATTCTGGCCTTCCTGTAATTCCCCGTCACCATGGAGACTGTAGACCAAATGATTGTCGCCGTTCAGTTTTTTGGCAAGGGCTGCACCGATGGCGACGGACATGCCCTGGCCCAAGGAACCGGAGGAAACCCGTATTCCAGGTAAGCCTTCGTGGGTCGTAGGATGTCCCTGTAATCGGGAGTTTAATTTTCTGAAAGTTTCCATTTCCTTAACGGGAAAGTATCCTTTCCGGGCCAGCACGCTGTACCATACCGGAGAAATATGTCCGTTGGATAAAAAGAAAATATCCTCATCCTTACCATCCATGTGAAAATCATCCTTAAGATTCATTATTTCGTGGTACAGCGCTATAAAAAACTCTGTACAACCCAATGAACCTCCGGGATGCCCTGAATTCACATCATGTACCATCCTTAGAATATCCCGTCGGGTCTGTGTTACGATATCTTGTAATTTATCCAGTTCTGCCATTGTAATGCCTTGATTTAAGAATTTCCCAAATGTAATCGCAATCTTTTGGGAATACAAGTGGTGTCCGAATTATTTTTAATCCTCGCCCACAAGAATTCACAGCGGTAGGGTACCACCCCCAAGCACGGCCGCCGAACTTTATGTATTTCTTACGGATGGAATGTAGCGCAGTTGATTATCTTTGACCCCATAAATCGAACTTTGAAGTTTACCCTACACCAAACAGACGTTAACAGCAAGGCACGCGCCGGTACTATGGTCACGGATCACGGCACGATAGAAACTCCGATTTTTATGCCTGTGGGCACCGTGGCTTCCGTAAAGAGCGTGCATCAGCGCGAGTTGAAAGAGGATATTAACCCGGATGTCATCCTTGGAAATACGTACCATTTATTCCTCCGTCCGAAATCGGAAATTCTTAAAAAGGCTGGGGGACTGCATAAATTTATGGGATGGGACCGTAACATTTTAACGGATAGCGGGGGGTATCAGGTGTATTCTCTTTCCAACAACCGAAAAATAAAGGAGGAAGGTGTGAAGTTCAAATCCCACATCGACGGGTCTACCCACATGTTCACACCCGAACGGGTCATGGAAATTCAGCGTACCATCGGGGCCGATATTATCATGGCTTTCGACGAATGTACCCCGTATCCCTGTGATTATAAGTATGCCCAACGATCGATGCATATGACGCACCGTTGGTTGGAGCGCTGTATCACACATTTGGAGAAAACGCCTTTTGAATATGGATATTCCCAAACGTTTTTTCCGATAGTACAAGGATCGACCTATACCGATCTTCGGAAGCAATCCGCAGAATATATTTCAAGCGTAGGAGCAGAGGGGAATGCCATTGGAGGCTTATCGGTCGGTGAGCCGGCAGAAGAGATGTATGCGATGGCCGAGGTGGTCTGCGACATTCTTCCCGAAGACAAGCCGCGGTATCTGATGGGAGTAGGCACACCCATAAATATTTTGGAAAATATTGCTTTGGGCGTCGATATGTTCGACTGCGTGATGCCCACGCGTAACGCCAGAAATGGCATGCTTTTCACGGCGCACGGCACTATTAATATCAAGAACAAAAAGTGGGAAGACGATTTTTCACCGGTCGATGAAATGGGAATTACCTTTGTAGATACGGAATACTCAAAAGCATATTTGCGACATCTTTTCGCGGCGAACGAGTATTTGGGAAAACAGATCGCTACCATTCATAACCTTGGTTTTTATCTTTGGTTAGTGCGCGAGGCCAGAAAGCATATTTTAGTGGGAGATTTTTTACAGTGGAAGACCCTCATGGTGAAACAAATGGATAAACGACTCTAGTGCTGAGCATAATCGATAAATATATATTAAAACGCTACCTGCTCACTTTTGGGGTGATGATTCTTCTATTCATTCCCATTGGTATCATGGCCCATTTGGCAGAGCAAATCGGGAAGATGCAGGCCAATGAGGCGCCTTTGGATGAAATTTTGGTTTATTTCGGCAACTTTACCATATATATCGGTAGTTTGTTATTTCCCATATTTCTGTTCTTGTCCATCATCTTTTTCACCTCAAAACTCGCCAGTAATACCGAAATTGTTGCGATTTTAAGTTCCGGAGTTTCCTATAACCGATTTTTACGGCCGTATCTTATCGGAGCGTCCATCATAGCGCTTATGATGTTTATTATGGGGATGTTCATTGTACCCAAGGCAAGCCTTGGTTTCAACGAATTCAAATTCAAATACTTAAAAAAGGGAAAGCAAGACCGGGTGACCAATAACGTATTTACCCAGCTCAATAAAACGGATTTTATCTATGTGAGCAGCTTCGACCCCGCCAGACAGATTGGATACAATTTTACGTATGAGCGCTTTAATGCCGATAATGAATTGGATTTCAAGATTTCTGCGGCCAATATCCGCTGGGTCGAAAAGGATACGGTATATCGCCTTACCTCCTACCAAAAAAGAAAATTGGTGAACGATACCGCTTTGGTCGATACCAAACGCAGGTTAGACACTTTATTCACTTTTGATATTGGCGACTTGACCCCGGTGTCATACGTTGCGGAAACCAAAAATATATTCGAATTGAATCAGTTTATTGCCGATCAACGACAGAAAGGGGCTTCCAACATTAACACTTACGTACTCGTAAAATACAAAAGATGGGCCCTGCCGATATCGGCCTTTATCTTAACCATCATTGCGGTGGCCGTAGCCTCGGTAAAGCGTAGGGGCGGTATGGGCGTAAATCTGGCCTTTGGTATTGTCGTGGCGTTTATCTTTATATTTTTTGACAAGGTATTCGGTACACTGGCTGAACAAGCGGGCTTTTCACCGTTATTAGCGGTAATTCTCCCCAACCTACTCTTTGGTATTTTGGCTTTTGTGTTATTACAAAAGGCGAAGAGGTAGACAATGGGTAGGCGGTTGCAGTGGCTGTAGCCCTTCGTTTGGGGTTCAATGTTGCCTACTGCAGATTCAAGGTTTGAAGTACTTTGACTTGTATTTGTGTAGATTCCTTGAGCAGCGATGGAGTTCTGTCCTTAATTTATGTCAGTTGAGCCTGTCTTTAGAAACTGCAGCTTAAAATTTTAACCTTAAACCTTGAACAGCTAAGAAGTAGCGATTGAACCTTAAACCATTACGGGTTAAAAGGCTTAAAATCGAAACAAACCTTAAAAAATTTTATATTTGCCATATCAAACTAAACCTATCAAATATGGAATATCTCGATTTTGAACTCCCTATCAAGGAACTCGAAGAACAGCTCGATAAATGCATGGTTATCGGAGAGGAGAGCGATGTCGACGTGACCGAGACCTGCAAGCAGATCGAAAAAAAACTGGCCGATACCCGCAAGGAAATTTACAAAAACCTTTCGGCTTGGCAACGGGTTCAATTATCGCGACATCCGAACCGACCCTATACCTTAGATTATATCAATGCCATTTGTGGAGAGGCATTTCTTGAACTCCACGGTGATCGCAACGTAAAGGACGATAAGGCGATGATAACCGGTCTCGGTAAAATTGGCGATCAAAGCTATATGTTCATCGGCCAACAAAAGGGATATAACACCAAGACCAGGCAGTATCGAAACTTTGGGATGGCCAACCCCGAAGGCTATCGAAAAGCCTTGCGCGCCATGAAGTCGGCGGAAAAATTCGGTATTCCCGTGGTATGCTTGATCGATACTCCAGGGGCCTATCCGGGCATTGAAGCAGAGGAGCGCGGTCAGGGCGAGGCTATTGCCCGAAATATTCTTGAAATGACGCGCTTGAAAGTACCTATTATCGTCATCATTATAGGTGAAGGTGCTTCGGGTGGTGCCTTGGGCATTGGGGTAGGGGACAAGGTGTTGATGTTGGAAAATACATGGTACTCGGTCATCTCTCCCGAATCCTGCTCTTCGATATTATGGCGCAGTTGGGAGTATAAGGAACAGGCCGCAGAGGCTTTGAAGTTGACCGCAACAGACATGAAAAAATTAAAGTTGATCGATGAAATCGTACGTGAACCTGCAGGTGGGGCGCATACCAATCGCGAAAAAACATTTGAAATTGTAAAGAATAAAATCACGGTTACTTATGAGGAACTCCAAAAGTTATCCCCAAAAGAATTGGTGAATCGTCGAATGGATAAATATGCCAATATGGGCGTCTTTAACGGTTGACCCACTGTTTTATCAAGCTAACCAAAATCCGGAGAAGCCTTTCTTCGGATTTTTTTTGTTATCAACACAAAATCGTAACTTATCAACATGCAATTGTGGACGAACTGTGAATATCGCAACCGATTAAGTGCACGTTAACTTAAGGTTAATTGTATAATTTTGTAACCATGGAAAAAACCAACCCCATTATCGGTCGAAAGATAGACAAGTCCACCATCATCAGCTTAGAACGTGGGAAAATTCCGCCACAATCTGTTGATTTAGAGGAAGTTGTTTTGGGAGCGATGATGATCGATAAAAAAGGGGTCGACGAAGTAATCGATATCCTACATCCCGATGCATTTTATAAGGATGCGCATCGCTTTATCTACGAGGCCATTTTTAAATTGTTCGAAACCTCGGAACCGGTGGATTTATTAACAGTTTCTTCCCAATTAAAGAAGGATGGGAAGCTGGAGTCTATTGGAGGGGATTTTTATCTTATAAAACTAACCCAGAAGGTAGCCTCATCGGCACATATCGAGTTTCATGCTAGGATAATCTTACAGAAATATATCCAAAGAAGTCTTATCAAAATTTCTAATGAAATAATCGAGGAAGCTTACGATGACGGTACCGATGTTTTTGATTTGTTGGATAATGCGGAGGCCAAATTGTACGATGTTACCCAAGGTAATCTGAAACGCTCGGCAGAAACGGCTCAAAATTTGGTCATACAGGCCAAAAAACGCATTGAGGAAATTGCAAACAAAGAAGGCCTTAGCGGAGTTCCCTCCGGTTTTGACAAGGTCGATAAATTAACCTCCGGATGGCAACCTAGCGATTTGATTATTGTTGCCGCGCGACCCGGTATGGGCAAAACGGCACTGACCCTTTCCATGGCCCGTAATATGGCCGTGAATAACAATATTCCCGTCGCTTTCTTCTCCTGTGAAATGTCATCGGTACAATTGATTACCCGTCTAATTTCCTCAGAAACCGGATTATCTTCGGAAAAACTCCGGACCGGAAAATTGGAGAAACACGAATGGGAGCAATTAAACGTAAAGGTCAAGTCTCTCGAAAGGGCGCCTTTGTTCATAGATGACACGCCATCGCTGTCGATATTCGATCTCCGTGCCAAAGCGAGACGATTGGCATCTCAGCATGATATCAAATTGATTATTATCGATTATTTGCAATTGATGACCGCCGGGGGCAGTCAAAAAGGAGGCAACCGCGAACAGGAAATTTCCACCATTTCCCGAAACCTGAAAGCCCTGGCAAAAGAATTGAATGTACCCGTAATCGCTTTGTCACAGCTATCCCGTGCCGTGGAGACCCGCGGTGGTAGTAAACGACCTTTGCTTTCCGATTTACGGGAATCGGGCGCCATCGAACAGGATGCCGATATCGTATCGTTCATCTACCGCCCGGAATACTACAAAATTGACGAGTGGGACGATGAGGAACGTTCCCCGACCCAAGGCCAAGCAGAATTTATAGTTGCCAAACATCGTAATGGAGGTTTGGATAACATCCGGTTAAAATTTATCGGCCAGCTTGGTAAATTCGATAACCTTGACGATTTCGATTCACCGTTTGAATTTCAGTCCAAAATGAACGCCAACGAAGAGAATCCGTTTATCACCAAGAACCTTCCTAGTGCCGACCAAGCTTTTGGCAGTTCTTTGAACGATGGAGTAGCGCTCGATGATGATAGTGATGTACCATTTTGAATTTCAAGTGCCAATTTCAAGTATAAGGTCAAAACAGTTTATGAGTGTATTGGTTTATGAGTTTACTTGTGTAGCGTCCTCCGTCATTTTCCCCTTTAGAAACCTTTAACGCCCTAGAACAATCCACAGCGACGATTTACGTTATCTTTGAGAGAACCATCGTAAAATTAGGCCAATGCGCAATCGTCTTTTTTCTCTTCTCTTTATTCTTTGCTCTCTCCCCGCTATTGCGAGTTCTATTTTGATTCCGATGGATGCCGAAGGTCAAAAGGACCATTTAAAAGCCTATGGAATCACCTATTGGGTATTGAGCAAACAACAGAAAGTACAATGGTTGCTGAACTATCGCGGCGGTTCCTTTTTGTTGCCCGATGGCGAGGCGATACGAAAGGAATGCCAGATTAGGGGCGTGTCGTTCGAAATAGTATCCGACGGGCAGGCGCAAGCCATTCTTGATAAAATCAGCAGTCCCTCGCAAAATCAGGAGGCGGTAATTCTTGAAAAAGCCCCTAAAATAGCCGTCTATTCCCCAAAAGGAAATGCGCCTTGGGACGATGCCGTAACTATGGTGCTCACCTACGCCGAGATTCCTTATGTTACCGTGTATGATGAAGAAGTACTCGGGGATAAGTTGGCGCTTTATGACTGGTTGCACCTGCATCATGAAGATTTTACCGGCCAATATGGCAAATTCTACGGGGCCTATCGCGCGGCACCTTGGTACATCGAACAAAAAAATGATGCGGAAGCCTTGGCTTCAGATCTTGGATTTAGTAAAGTTTCCGACGAAAAAAGTGCTGTAGCCCAAAAGATTAGGAAATACGTCATCGGCGGCGGTTTTATGTTCGCCATGTGCTCTGCAACCGATAGTTTCGACATTGCCCTTGCCTCGGAAGGTATTGATATCTGTGAGCCTATGTTCGATGGAGACCCTTCCGATGCCAACTATCAGGCAAAGCTGGATTTTACAACTACTTTTGCATTTACCGATTTTATACTGGAGCGGAGTCCTCTTAAATATGAATTTTCATCCATAGATATGACCACCAAACGAGGCAATGTACAAAAAGAGCAGGACTATTTTTCGCTAATGGATTTTTCCGCCAAGTGGGATGCCGTGCCTACCATGCTCTGTCAGAACCACACGGCCTTGGTCAAAGGGTTTATGGGGCAGACCACCGCTTTTGCCAGGGATGAGGTGAAACCGACTGTGATGGTGTTGGGCGAAAACAAAATCAATGGAGAGGCCCGCTATATTCACGGTATTAAGGGAAAAGGTTTTTTTACCTTCTATGGCGGCCATGACCCTGAAGACTATCAACATCGGGTAGGAGACCCAAAAACGGAACTGGAACTGCACCCGAATTCCCCAGGATACCGTCTGATTTTAAATAACGTGCTGTTTCCGGCGGCTCGGAAGAAGAAGCAGAAAACATGATGCAGTATGCAGTAACCATCTTAGTGTCCAGTGGTAGCTACAGTGGCCAGTAGCAAACTGGTTTGGTTAACTTTTGTATTGGTTATATGCTTTTATGCTGACTTCGGCAGGTTCAGTGTTTAAAGCTGTTTTTGCAAGGCTCAACCTTGAACGGTTACGAAGTAGCGATTGGACCTTAAACCATTGATGCCGGCCGATTGAAACCTACGAGAAAAGCTTCTCCAAAATTCGTTCGACCCCAAAATCATCGTTGTTCGAAGTGTTATACTTGGCCGCTTTTTTGACGTTCGGATGTGCGTTTTCCATGGCAAAGCTGAAATCTGCGAGGTCCAACATCTCCAAATCATTGTTATAATCCCCAAAAACCATGGTTTCTTCCGGTGTAATACCGTGTAGTTCCTGAACTTTTTGCAGGGCATACCCCTTGTTTGCATTCGGACTCGAAACATCGACCCAGTTTTGACCGGAGATTTTAACCTGCAAATCGCTTTCAAGATGTTCGACTGCCGGATAGATATATTTTTCCGAGCTTTCAAAATGATAGATGGCGATTTTTAAGATTTCGCCTTCAAAGGCTTTTAGGTTCTCCACAACCGTGTATTTGGAATAATATTCCTGCAGTTTCTCTTCAAATTTTGATGAATTATTCAAAATGTGGGCACTGTGCTTTCCGCAAAGTACGGGATGTATATTTTCTACATCCTTTAAAATATCCAACACCTTATTTTTGGCACTTTGGGGCAGAGGTGTTGAGACAATCTCGGTTCCGTTTTGAGTGGCGAAACCCCCATTTTCGGCAATGACAACAATATCGTTTTTGATACTCACAAGTTTATCGACTATGCTTTGATATTGCCGTCCGCTTGCCGCCACAAATAGAATGTCACGTTCTCTCAGTTTTTGGAATAGTTCAAGAAAGCGGTCGCTAACTTCGTGATTGGAATTAAGTAGGGTGCCGTCCATATCCGTGACCACCATTTTTATTCGAGATAGATCCATGGTATTGATTTAAGCGGACAAAGGTATCCCTTCAAAATCAAATCAGGGCATCTCGATTACTTCTTTTTTGGTATATTGACGCCAAATTTTTTTCAGGTATGAATTGCAAAAAAGAGGGTTAAGCAGGGTTAAATGAGTATTTTGTCAATGAAGTAGCTGGAAAAAAGGACAAGTTCGCAGCCAAAATAGAGTTTTTGAAGTTGACCGTAGGGTATGGGTGGTAAAAGCTTTAGTTTTATTTGATATTCCGTAACCAAGAAGCATTATACAGTATTTGTTCAGTTCAAATCGACATCATATGAGATTCCATCAAAAAGAAGTACGATTGCCCGCATATGAACGTGGCTTCCATTTAATTACGCAGGTCTTAACGGATTCTTTTATAGAAATTAAACAGATTGAAACGGGAATGCTACAGGTGTTTATCAAGCATACTTCCGCCAGTCTTACCATCAACGAAAATGCAGACCCAACGGTTCGCAAGGATTTTGAGAGCCATATCAACCAAATGGTACCGGAGAATGCACCCTATTACGTCCATAATTATGAAGGCCCCGATGATATGCCGGCACATATCAAAGCATCGTTAATGGGCGCTTCGGTGCAAGTACCGATAACCAAGGGCAGATTGAATTTGGGTATGTGGCAGGGCATATACCTCTGTGAGCATCGCAATACGGCTTCGGGGCGAAAGTTGGTGCTTACTGCGTTCGGGATATAAAAAAATCCGACCGGTAAATTTACCGGTCGGATTTTTTAAGTGAGATACATTGAAAATTATTTTACTTTATCGACAAGGGCCTTAAAAGCCTCCGGATGGTTCATGGCCAAATCGGCCAAAACTTTTCGGTTGAGTTCGATACCATTGGCTTTCATACCTCCCATAAATTGGGAATACGACAGACCATGTTGACGGGCTCCCGCATTTATACGGGTAATCCATAATGCACGGAACGTCCGTTTTTTGTTTCTTCTATCGCGGTAAGCATATAACATCGCTTTTTCTACCGCATTTTTGGCAACCGTCCAAACGTTTTTACGTCGTCCGAAATACCCTTTGGCCTGCTTCATCACTTTTTTTCTTCTAGCGCGTGAAGCAACTGCATTTACTGATCTTGGCATATTTTTAATTGTTTTTGTAGCAGGCGGTCAATTTTGTTAGAGATCATAACTCTGAACTGATAACTCATAACACTTGTAATAGCCTTACTCCATGGTTTATAATTCACCCTTTACTGATTACCTGAATTATTTCAGGCACAACTGTTCTTTGATACTGTTCACGTCCGCTTTGTGGACCAACGTGCTATGTGTCAATTTTAGTTTCCGCTTTTTGGATTTCTTTGTAAGAATATGGCTCTTAAAAGCGTGTTTTCTTTTGATTTTTCCTGAACCTGTCAGCTTAAAACGCTTTTTGGCACTGGATTTTGTTTTCTGTTTCGGCATTTTTACTATTTATATTAATCTCACTTTTTGATTTCACTTCTAACAGCTTCGATTATGTGCTGCAAAGTTATTACTACTTCTTCACGAACATCGAAATTTTCACCATCCATTTTATATGGAACAAGCCCTAAAAGTTGGGCTTGATTCTCATATAAAGGATTGCAAAAGTAACTAATAATTTATAATCTCAAAGCAATCATCCTATTTCTTATTCTTGGGCGCAATGAACATGGTCATTCGCTTTCCTTCCAGCCGGGGTAATTGTTCTACTTTACCGACCTCTTCCAATTCTTGGGCAAGTTTCAAAAGAAGTATTTCCCCCTTATCCTTATAGACAATGGAGCGACCTTTAAAAAACACATAAGCCTTTAATTTGGCACCGTCTTTCAAAAACCCTTCGGCATGTTTCTTTTTGAACTCATAATCGTGGTCATCGGTATTGGGGCCAAAGCGTATTTCTTTGACGGTAACCTTTGATGCCTTAGCCTTCATTGCTTTCTCCCGCTTCTTCTGCTCATAAAGAAACTTCTTGTAGTCCATGATTTTGACTACGGGAGGCTTGGCATTCGGCGAAATTTCCACTAAATCGAGTCCCAATTCAACGGATTTATCCAGTGCTTCGCGTATAGGTATAACACTTGGTTCGACATTGTCGCCTACGAGTCGTACTTCTGGCGCCAATATTTTTCTATTGATTTTATGCGGGTTCTTGTTTTCCCTTCTAGGTTGCGGCCTAAATCTTTTACGTATTGCTATGACTTCTACTTTTTAGTTAAACTTTAATTACTTTAAACAAACTCCTTTAAGGTACTATTTATTTCAGTAACGACCAAGTCGGTAAACTGTTTTATGGAAATCGATCCTAAATCTTCGCCCCCATGTCGGCGTACGGAAATCGTATGGGCTTCCTCTTCATTTTCGCCAACAATAAGCATGAACGGAATTTTGTTCATTTCGGCCTCCCGAATTTTTTTACCTACGGTTTCGTTTCTAGCATCGATTTGGGCACGAATGTCGTTATTTTCCAAAGAACTCAAAACTTTTTCGGCATATTTTTCATGTTTCTCACTCACCGGTAGTACGATAGCCTGTTCGGGAATCAGCCATAACGGAAAATTTCCGCCCGTATGTTCCAGTAGCAGGGCGATAAAACGCTCCATGCTGCCGAAAGGAGCACGATGTATCATGACTGGGCGGTGCAGTTCGTTATCGCTTCCTTTATAGGTAAGATCAAATCGTTCCGGAAGGTTATAATCCACTTGAATGGTGCCTAGCTGCCACTGTCTTCCCAAGGCATCCTTCACCATGAAGTCCAGTTTCGGGCCATAGAAGGCAGCTTCCCCTTTTTCGATGACAAAATCCAAGCCTTTTTCGGTAGCCGCATTTATAATAGCGTTTTCGGCCTTTTCCCAATTATCTACGGAACCAATATATTTTTCCGGAGTTTCAAGGTCTCGCACCGAAACCTGCGCCGTGAAATTTTCGAAGCCCAAACTTCCAAGTACGTATAGGGACAAATCGATGACATTCTTGAATTCCTGGTCCAGCTGTTCCGGGGTGCAGAAAATATGGGCATCATCTTGGGTAAATCCGCGTACTCTAGTAAGCCCGTGAAGCTCCCCGCTCTGTTCGTAGCGATATACCGTGCCAAATTCCGCATAGCGTTTTGGCAGTTCGCGATAACTGAAAGGCCTCGTATTGTAGATTTCACAGTGATGCGGACAGTTCATCGGTTTAAGCAAGAATTCCTCGCCCTCTTTCGGCGTGTTGATGGGCTGAAAACTATCCGACCCATATTTCTCGTAATGCCCAGAAGTAACATATAGTTCCTTAGAGCCTATATGTGGGGTTACGACCATCTCGTAGCCCGCTTTTTTCTGCGCTTTTTTCAAAAAATTCTCTAACCGCTCGCGCAATGCCGCACCTTTAGGTAGCCATAGGGGAAGTCCTTGTCCGACTTTTTGCGAAAAAGTGAACAGCTCAAGGGCTGCGCCCAATTTTCGATGATCCCGTTTTTTGGCCTCTTCGAGCATCTCGAGATATTCCGTAAGCTCTTTTTGTTTAGGAAAAGATATGCCATAGACTCGGGTCAGCTGCGGTTTGTTCTCATCACCCCTCCAATAGGCGCCGGCAACGTTCAGAATTTTAATGGCCTTGACGATTCCGGTGTTCGGAATATGTCCCCCCCGACAGAGGTCGGTAAACGTATCGTGGTCGCAGAAGGTAATCGTACCATCCTCCAAATTTTCGATAAGCTCGACCTTATATTCATTCCCCTGTTTTTTATATAGGGATAGGGCATCCGCTTTTGAGACGGGATGTAGTTTAAAGTCGTGTTTGCCGCGGGCGATTTCCAAGGCCCTTTTTTCGATTTCGGGAAAATCCTTTTCGGAGAGCGTATGCTCCCCAAAATCGACATCATAATAAAATCCGTTATCGATGGCAGGTCCAATAGTCAGTTTAATCCCGGGATACAATTCCTCCAAAGCTTGGGCTACAATATGTGAGGTTGAATGCCAGAACGCCTTTTTTCCTTCGGTATCGTTCCAAGTGTACAGTGTCAGACGGCCATCTTCGTTCAGGGCGGTCACGCTTTCCACCACGGTATCGTTGAACTTGGCCGAAATCACATTGCGCGCCAACCCGGCACTGATACTATGGGCAACATCCATGGGCGTACTGCCTTTCGCAAATTCCTTTATAGTACCGTCCGGTAACGTAATCTTTATCATGCGCTGTTTTTAAGGATGCCAAAGATAGCAATCCGAGCCGATGCGCACAACATTATAAACGAGGATGCGGATGTTTGTTTTGGGATGTATATATAGGGATGCATATATAAGGATAGGCATCGCTGCTTTTGAATGAACTTTACACTAGATGAGTTTTCGTATCGGGATAAAGATAAAAAGGATGAAATTGCTTGCAGGATTAAATAAATAGTGCTATATTCAAGGCCCTTTAAAATTAAAGGAAGATGTAAAGTCCTAATAAATAGCGGTTAGGAGGATGGCTCGAAAAAAACTTTAAAAAAAATCTTAGTTTGTATTTTTTATTCGAAAAACCCTCTTATATTTGCACCCGCTTTGGGAGACAGATAGGCGACTATCGATGTTCCAGGGGCGCAAGATTGAAGTTCATTGACATACTGTGGAGATAACAACGACCCCCTGGCGGAAGCCCGGGGGAAGGAACCATATAACAATTAGGTCGGTTGCGCGCCGGGAGACCGTGCCGCGCGGCGGACCGATGATTTAATAGAGAGAGACGGGGCCGGGAGGGCTTTTTCGGGGGTGTGCGCGAATATATACAAAGTACAACGATGAAGAGTTTGATCCTGGCTCAGGATGAACGCTAGCGGCAGGCCTAACACATGCAAGTCGAGGGGCAGCATTTCCAGCTTGCTGGAAGATGGCGACCGGCGCACGGGTGAGCAACGCGTATGGAACCTGCCCTTTACAGGGGAATAGCCCAGGGAAACTTGGATTAATGCCCCGTGGTACCATTGTGCAGCATTGCATTTTGGTTAAAGCCTTCGGGCGGTAAGGGATGGCCATGCGTAGCATTAGCTTGATGGTGGGGTAACGGCCCACCATGGCTACGATGCTTAGGGGCCCTGAGAGGGGGATCCCCCACACTGGTACTGAGACACGGACCAGACTCCTACGGGAGGCAGCAGTGAGGAATATTGGACAATGGGCGCGAGCCTGATCCAGCCATGCCGCGTGCGGGAAGAAGGCCCTACGGGTCGTAAACCGCTTTTGTACGGGAAGAACCGGGGGCACGTGTGCCCCCCTGACGGTACCGTAAGAATAAGGACCGGCTAACTCCGTGCCAGCAGCCGCGGTAATACGGAGGGTCCGAGCGTTATCCGGAATTATTGGGTTTAAAGGGTCCGTAGGCGGGCCGTTAAGTCAGGGGTGAAAGTCTGCGGCTCAACCGTAGAAATGCCCTTGATACTGGCGGTCTTGAGTTATGGTGAAGTGGGCGGAATATGTAGTGTAGCGGTGAAATGCATAGATATTACATAGAACACCGATTGCGAAGGCAGCTCACTAACCATTGACTGACGCTGATGGACGAAAGCGTGGGGAGCGAACAGGATTAGATACCCTGGTAGTCCACGCCGTAAACGATGGATACTAGCTGTCCGGGGCCTTGAGTCCTGGGCGGCCAAGCGAAAGTGATAAGTATCCCACCTGGGGAGTACGTTCGCAAGAATGAAACTCAAAGGAATTGACGGGGGCCCGCACAAGCGGTGGAGCATGTGGTTTAATTCGATGATACGCGAGGAACCTTACCAGGGCTTAAATGCATTGCGACAGGCCGGGAGACCGGTTTTCCTTCGGGCGCTTTGCAAGGTGCTGCATGGTTGTCGTCAGCTCGTGCCGTGAGGTGTCAGGTTAAGTCCTATAACGAGCGCAACCCCTACCGTTAGTTGCCAGCGAGTCATGTCGGGGACTCTAGCGGGACTGCCGGTGCAAACCGCGAGGAAGGTGGGGACGACGTCAAATCATCACGGCCCTTACGTCCTGGGCCACACACGTGCTACAATGGCAGGTACAGCGGGAAGCCACGCGGCAACGCGGAGCGGATCCACAAAACCTGTCACAGTTCGGATCGGGGTCTGCAACCCGACCCCGTGAAGCTGGAATCGCTAGTAATCGGATATCAGCCATGATCCGGTGAATACGTTCCCGGGCCTTGTACACACCGCCCGTCAAGCCATGGAAGCCGGGAGTGCCTGAAGTCCGTCACCGCAAGGAGCGGCCTAGGGCAAGATCGGTAACTAGGGCTAAGTCGTAACAAGGTAGCCGTACCGGAAGGTGCGGCTGGAACACCTCCTTTCTAGAGCTTTTCCGCACTACGGTGCGGAAAGGGCGCATCGCCCGCGGGAATGCCCTTCGAAGGCCCCGTTTTTCCCTCTATTTTTTTCGTCGCCGTATATGGCTTCCGCACAACAGTAGATCTCCACCGTATTTAAAGATATATCGGGGCCTTGGCGTCCCGGGCGTATCCGCCCCGGCGGACGTGCCGAAAGGCCACGGAGTCTCATAGCTCAGCTGGTTAGAGCGCTACACTGATAATGTAGAGGTCGGCAGTTCGAGTCTGCCTGGGACTACGATCAAGGGCAGCACGTTCATATTAAAGGAAGTAAAGGAAATTCTGGGAGTTGATAATGCCCTAAGTTTTTGGAATTTGGGATTTCATTTTTTTGGAATTTCCGGTTCCACCGACACGGGGGATTAGCTCAGCTGGCTAGAGCGCCTGCCTTGCACGCAGGAGGTCATCGGTTCGACTCCGATATTCTCCACTGCCCCCTTAAGGGGGGGAAAGGTTCATTGACATATTGGGACAGGGCATCCGTATCTTCGGATATGGGTGCATACTGAACATGAATTACACGAATTTTAAGTAAAGAGTACTAGAGCGACAATACGTAATACCGCGCGGTTCCCCTTCGGGGGCGCCGCGGGGGCAAAGGCTGGCGACAAGCTAGATAAGGGCGTATGGGGAATGCCTAGGCTCCCAGAGGCGACGAAGGACGCGATAAGCTGCGAAAATCCGCGGGGATCGGCACATA
>CAWHTW010000003.1:720000-1080516 GCA_963832345.1 uncultured Flavobacteriaceae bacterium
TGGTATGAGTGATACTGCAGAAGACTTGTTAGCCGACTTTCAAGAAAAGCCTTATTTCAAGGGTAGTGATTTCGAAACTAGAATAACTAGTAGTATGGAACGGAAAGCACAGCAGAAGCCTAATCCAATATTCACCAATACTGCTGTTACCATGGATACGCGAACGAAAGGTGCGAAACTCTTCCGTCAAATCTGTTCGGCTTGCCACGGAATAAACGGGGAAGGTGTTGACGGGGTAGCACCGCCATTGATGAACTCGGAATACGTAGCGAACTCTCCCGAGAGATTGGGATTGATTATTTTGCACGGCCTGTCGGGTCCCCTTAGTGTTAACGGCAAGCGATACACGTTCAATCAGGCAATGCCCGGCCTTATTGGTAACCCTAATTTATCGGACAAAGATATCTCTGACGTTATTACCTATGTGACCAATGCATTTTCCATAACTCCTCATTGGGTAAAACCAAAAAAAATAAAGGAGCTCCGCGATAAAAAATCGGAGAGTGGCGGGGAATACACCGAACCTGAATTGCAAAAGTATTCGGAATGAAAGCCTTGATTGAATAAACACATAGAACTTGTTTAAACTTTTTATTTGGAACCGTAATTAGAGCGCAAAGTGTGATTTTTGTAGGTAAAAGAAAAAATTTAAACGAGTCCCTAAAGATTTAACGTCAAAAAACGCGAAGTAGATGAACGTATTTTGCTAACTGCTGTTACCGTCACTGCCCACTTCCATTACTCATTTCCTGACTTGCATCGGGCTATCATCACATTTTAGATCACCGACAACATACTGCATCCCATCCAAAAAGAATTGTAACAGTTCTGGGTTGTCCATGCTTTGGGCATTGTGGGAGGGAGAGCTGTAGAAAACCCTTCCTTTCCCATACCTTTTGATCCAGGCCACATAGTTGATCTTTTCTTTCATGGGATTTTTCAATCCTTCCAGTTGATCAACTTCTATGTATAGCAAGGGCCTAAAGTTTAAATTGTCATAGGCGTTCTTGAAAAAGTAAGGCTCATCGATATGGGTAAAACCATCCCCTTTAAACGCCTGTACCAAAGGATGCTTTTGATCAACTTCCTGCACATGCATTTTTTGTTGTTTTGGATGGTAGTCAAAGCTGCCCCCAGTAAGTTTGCTAAAGGTTTCGGAATTATTCTGTACGGTAATTGCACCGTGCATGATCATCAAACCCCCGCCCCCTGAAACATAATCCATAAGATTCTGTTCATATTCGGACGCTCTTTTGGTAATTTCGCTATCTGCCAAAGTGGTATTTTGTTGCAAAAGATCTGCAAAAAGGTCGCGGTCGGGTCCACTTGGGTTTGAATTGTTAAGAATGACCGCAGCGTATTTTTTAAGGTTTTCCTTTTCAAAGTTCTCGATATCGTAGCCGTTGCGGATTTCAAAAGCATCACTTTTATTGGCTAAAATCTTTAGCATCTCGATATTATGCGGAATTGTCCAGTGATAAAATCCCGTTGCCTTTGAGAAAACGAGTATTTTCTTCTTTTCCACGTTTTTAATCGTTGGTTCCGAAGGGGCCAGGCTTACTATTTTGGCCAACCATTCCTCGGTAATCTCGATAGGTTCCAGTTGTTGGGCGTTGACCGTTACGCAAAATAGAAGTAGGAAAATACTGATTTTAATTTTCGTCATGACGTGTTTTTATGGAGTTTTTTGAGCAATTCTTGATAAAGTACGATTCAGGAAGATTGTTCTTTGAAAATTTCGTTAAATTTATCGAATAACGAACGATACATGGCATTGAAATCCGTTTTTTTAGGTTTTACCTTCTTGTCGCTGTTGGTGGTTTCCTGTTCGGAAGATAAAAGGGCTTTTGTTTTCAGCGTAAACCACCACCCTTCCGTTAAAGTTGCTCAACCCATATCCATAGATTTAAAACAGCTAAAGGATGCAGGTATAGTTCTCGAAAACACCATCCAGATGAATCAAGAAATCGATGGAGAAACTAAACCCTTCCCCTTTCAGCTTGATGTAGAAAGCAATAGCTTATGGTTTGTGCATGGATCGGAAGAAATTTCGACCGATAATGCTGTCTACCGCATCAAAAATGGAATACCTACAAGAAAAATGGATACCTATCTTTCCGACCACAAAGAAAACGGCAACTTACAATTGGTACTTGAGAATAATCCGGCGGTATCCTACCGTTATGAAATGACCTATCCGCCTGAAGGCGTGGATTCCGTTTATAAAAAATCCGGATACATTCATCCGATACTAACGCCAAAGGGAGATACGCTTTCCCGAATTCAACCTCCCGACCATTATCACCACTACGGAATGTGGGGACCGTGGACGCACACCCAAATAGACAGCCAACAGGTCGATTTTTGGAACTTGGGCGATCGTAAGGGAACGGTACTATTTAAAAAATTTAACGATACAGATTCAGGGGAGGTATACGCTTCTTTTAGTGCGACTCAGGAACATATTGATCTTTTGACCCAGAAAGAACCACAAGTTGCCCTTAACGAAAATCTAGAGGTGACCCTATGGGACTTAAAGCGCAGCGATCGGTACATGTTTGATTACAACAGCAATTTTAGCTCACCTTTGAACGAGGGAATCCTTTTTGAAGCTTACCGCTACGGGGGCGGAATTGGCATGCGGTTTACCGAACGCTGGAAGGCCGATAACTGTTCCGTATTGACTTCAGAAGGTAACGATAGGTTGACCGCCGACGGTACCAATGCCCGGTGGTGTATTGTCAGCGGCGAATCGGCAGACGGTACCGGCAAAAACGGTATCCTTTTTATGAGTCATCCCGAGAACCGTGCGCACCCCGAACCAATGCGGGTCTGGCCCATTGACGCCAACGACGGACGGGGCGATATGTTTTTCGAGTTTTGTCCCATCCGACACGAGGAATGGCAAATCGAACCGAATAAAGAATATGAATTAAAATATAGAATGGTAGTTTTCGACGGTAACCTAAACGCAGATGAAGCCGAGGCCTATTGGAAATCATTTGCCAATCCGCAGAAAATTCAGATTTTGCGGGATTAAAGCTCTTTTTTTAATAATAGCTATTTTAGCAGAGAAAAGTCTAAAGTTCAATGGTTGCGGTACTGCTGTTCAAGGTTCTGAGTTTTTACCTTAAACTTTGAACCTGCCTTTAGCACATTTAAACCTTAAACGAAAGTGAAGCGGAACTCTAACCTTTCAAAAATCAAAACGTAATCCAACGATATGCAACGAAGAAAATTTATAAACAGAACTACCTTGGGAACGGCGGCAATGGTAGGCTTCCCAAGTATTGTACCTGCAAGTGTTCTAGGCAAGGATGCACCGAGCAATAAAATCAATATTGGCCAGATCGGCTGTGGTCGCATCGCACGAGGCCACGATATTGACGACACCATTGCCTTTGACGACGCAAGATATGTTGCGGTGTGCGATGTCGACTCAAAAAGGGCGGCGGATGCCAAGGTATGGATCGACGACTTCTACGGGAAAAAGACGGGTAAGGACAAGTACATGGATGCCAAAATCTATGATAATTTTAAGGAATTGCTTGCAAACAAAGACATTGATGCGGTAGTTATCAGTACACCTGATCACTGGCATTCGCAACCCGCCATGGAGGCTGCGCTGGCGGGAAAGGATATTTATCTTCAAAAGCCGACCTCGTTAACGGTTAAGGAAGGCCAGCAACTTAGAAAAGCGGTTCAAGACACGGGCGTTATCTTACAGGTAGGCACGCAGCAAAGAGCGATGGCCCAGTTCCGCCGTGCCGCCGAATTGGTACGTAACGGCCGAATCGGTAAGATTCATACGGTAAAAATCGGACTTCCCGGCGACCCCGCTGGTCCCGAAGCACCGGAAATGCCCGTACCATCTAATCTGAATTTTGATATGTGGTTGGGTTCTACGCCCGAAGTTCCCTATACCGAGATTGGTGTACACCCACAAAATGATTATAGCCGACCTGGTTGGCTTCGCATACGTAACTATGGTGCAGGTATGATTACCGGTTGGGGCCAACATCACTACGATTCCGCCGCGTGGGGTATGGATACGGAATTGACTGGGCCGATTTCCGTTGAGGCCTTGGCGGAGTTCCCGAAATCGGGACTTTGGAACGTTCACGGTGATTTTTTCGTAAAGCACCAATACGCCAACGGAATGACGGTTTATACCAGCGGAGGTTATCCCAACGGCATACAATATATTGGTGAGGATGGTTGGATATTTGTTTCCCGTGGTGATTATCAGGCCTCGGCATCAGATCCTGTGGATAAAGAAAAAAGTAGCAAAGCCCTGAATGCTTCGGACCCTAAAATTTTGGAATCCGTCATCGGTGAAAATGAGCAGCAATTGTATACCATCGATGACCAGCATGGTAACTGGCTCGAATGTATCAAGACGCGGAAAGCGCCGATATCGCCTATCGAAAAGGGCCATAAGGCCTGCGTTACCTGCTTGATCAGCGATATTGCCATGCAGTTTCCCCGTAAATTTGAATGGGACCCCGAAAAGGAAATGTTCATCAATGATGATGAGGCTAACGCCTTGTTGCACCGTGAGCAACGCAAGCCTTATGGTACTGATAATGTGAAGGCTTAGCAATGAAAAATACTTTTCTTAAATTACTTATTTTTCTCGTCCTATTATCCTGCGGGGAACAAAATCAGACTGAAAAAATGACCGACGAAGGCGCAACAGCGAAAGTCAAGTTGATGACCTTGGATCCCGGTCACTTTCATGCGGCTTTGGTGCACAAGACGATGTATCCGCAGGTCGACTCCACCATCTACGTATATGCTCCTGAAGGTCCCGAAGTGAAGGATTTCTTGAATAAGATAGAGCAATATAATACACGTGATGACGCTCCCGCAGCTTGGAATATCGCCTCCTATTTTGGTGACGATTTTGCAGAGAAAATGATAGCCGAAAAACCCGGTACCGTGATGGTAGTAGCGGGCAAGAACTCTAAAAAGATCGACTACGTATTAGCAGCGGTAGAAGCGGGCTTGAACGTATATGCCGATAAACCCTTGGCAATCAATCCCGAAGGTTTCGAAAAGTTGAAAGAGGCTTTTCGCGTTGCCGACGAAAAAGGCGTCTTGATCTACGACATCATGACGGAACGTTTTGAATCAACAACCGCATTGCAAAAACTGTTTTCGACCTTGCCTGATGTTTTTGGGGAATTGGTCGATGGCAGTTCAGATGAGCCCGCCATCGTCAAAGAGAGCGTACATCATTTTTTTAAATATGTATCTGGAAACGCACTAGTGCGCCCCCCTTGGTTTTTTGATATCAATGAAGAAGGCGAGGGTATTGTTGACGTTACTACCCATCTGGTCGATTTGGTACAATGGGAAGCATTTCCGGGACAAATCATCGATTCCTCGGATATTGATCTGATCAAGGCCAAACGCTGGCCCACCGTTTTGAGCAAAAAGGAATTTCAGAAAGTAACTGGACTGGAATCCTATCCCGATTATTTGCAAAAAGATATCGACAATGATAAATTAAATGTGTATTCCAATGGCGAAATTATCTACAAAATCAAAGATAAGTACGCAAAGGTATCCGTGATATGGAACTATCAGGCGCCCGAAGGCACGGCCGATACACATTATAGTATCATGCGAGGAACAAAGAGCGACCTGATTATCAAACAGGGTCTCGAAGAAGATTATAAGCCAGTACTCTACATCGAGTCGGCAGGGAATATTGATTTAGAAGCGGCATTACAAGCTGCCCTTGAAAATGAGGTTGACCAAAAGTTTCCCGGAACAACAATGGAAAAAGTATCGGGCACCCTATTTAAAATTAATATCCCCGAAGCATTTAAAGTAGGTCATGAGGCCCATTTCGGACAAGTAACCGAGAACTTTCTGCAGTATCTAGAGGCCGGAAAACTTCCAGAATGGGAGGTGCCGAATATGATAGCCAAGTATTATACGACTATTGAAGCGTATAAAATGGCTAAAAAAAATGGTTTATAAGTTTATGGGTATAGAAGTTTAGAAATGAAGGTTTTCAAATTTTTATAACTCATAACAAATACGCCATCCCTATCCCCAAAATAATCACCACCATCTTTCGGAGATTGAATTGATGTCCCTCCGAAGTCTCAAAGAGGATCACCGTCGAAATATGGAGAAAGACCCCGATGACCAAAGCAGTTAGGGGTACATAGTAAGTTTCCGAAAAATTTGAATGTACGGCAATATAACTTCCAAGAGGCGTCATTACTGAAAAGACAATGATAAAAATCAAGGCTTTTCCGAATTTGATTTTTGAATTCAACAAAAATATACTCAGAATTAGGGCAATAGGTATTTTGTGTATCAAAATACCATAAAGAATCGTTTTGTGCTTTTCGATGGGAAAACCTTCCAAAAGGGAGTGGACGCATAAGCTGGCGAATAAGAGTAGGGGCAGTTCGGTCTTTCCTTCATCTAAATGTACATGGCCGTGTTCTGCGCCCTTGGAAAAGAATTCTAAAAAAATCTGGAGCAATATGCCTAACATCACAAAAACGCCGACAGTCTTGGCATCCGCTTTCTCGTAGACCTCTGGTAAAAGTTCAAAAACGGTCAGCGCCAGCAAAAAAGCACCGCTAAAGGCCAAAAGCAGTTTAAAATGGTTTTTGTTTTTCGGTTTGGTTATGAATACGAAAGCAAAACTTAAAAGAACGGCAAATATGAGAAGAAGGTAATTCATCTATTGGTGCACTGAATAAAGTTTGGAAATTCTAGCTTTTATAAAATTCTAAATTACAAGCACCATATTTCAAAACAATTAATTTTTGAATTTGGGATCTGGGATTTGAAATTTTTCTTCAATGGGGCTAAAATACTGTATTTTTGACGGAATTCTAAAGTAGGTTATGAACAATAATTTTAAGATGGTTGCCAAGACTATGTTCGGTTTCGAGGAAATCTTGGCCAAAGAAATCCGAAATCTGGGCTGTATCAACGTGACCGAAGGCATTCGTAGCGTCACTTTTGAAGGCGATACCGGGTTTATGTACAAAGCCAACCTTTGTCTACGGACGGCCATTAAGATAGTAAAGCCCATCCATACGTTTTCGGTACGCAACGAGGATGAACTCTATAAAAAAATCTACGCGATGGAATGGTCGGATTTTTTATCCATTGACACCACTTTTGCAATAGATACTACAGTGAATTCCGATAATTTCACCCATTCACTGTATGTTTCCCAAAAAGTTAAGGATGCCATCGTCGACAAGTTCAGGGACATGGAGGGTAGTCGCCCCGATGTGGACGTGAAAACGCCCGATGTGCGGATAAACATCCACATCAACGACGAGTTTTGTACGGTTTCCTTGGATAGCTCTGGGAGATCTTTGCATCATCGGGGCTACCGAACGGCCACCAATATTGCACCGATAAACGAAGTACTGGCAGCGGGATTGCTATTGCTCAGCGGATGGGATGGCCAATGCGATTTTTTAGACCCCATGTGTGGCAGCGGTACCCTTTTGACCGAGGCGGCGATGATTGCCTGTAACATTCCCGCTAACATCAATCGCAAAGAATTTGCCTTCGAGAAATGGCATGATTTTGACCAGGACCTCTACGATAAAATTTTGGAAGTCAGCCTGAACAAAGCTCGGGAATTCCACCATAAAATTGTGGGATACGATAAGGCGCCATCCGCAGTGCGTAAAGCGCAAGATAATATCGAAAATGCCAATCTATCGGAGTACATCAGCGTAGAACGCAAAGACTTTTTCAAGACCGAAAAATTTACGGAAAACAAATTACACATGGTCTTTAACCCCCCCTATGGAGAAAGGCTCAGCCTTGATATGGAGGAGTTTTACGCTGCCATTGGCGACACCCTAAAACAATATTATCCGGGTACGGAAGCTTGGTTTATTACTTCGAATCTCGAAGCCTTAAAGCATGTAGGACTGCGAACATCGAAGAAAATAAAAGTATTCAATAGCCATCTGGAATCCCGCTTGGTGAAATATGTCATGTACGAGGGCAGTAAGAAAGCAAAGCACCAAAATTAGGTTTTTGGAAAATCGGGAAGTCCGGCTTGCCCGCCGGTCGACGAGCGATTGAACGCATTTGTTTAATTGACTACACTTTTGATTCGCTAAATGCCATTGTCATTTTGGGGCACACCATCATCTTCGATAGGGGTTTCATCAATAGGGCTATTGTCCCCTGGATTTTCATCAGTGGCACCATCGGCGCCAGGGTTTTCATCGCTCTGACCATTTTCCGCTGGAGGGGTATCTTCCTTTTTCTTTTTTTCCTTAGGAACATTCGCTTTTTTGTATAAAGGAATAAGATAGGTGATCGAATAATTATAGCCTACTCCAAATCTACTACCCTCGGTGACTTTATTAAAGCCTGGAATAAATTGGTTTTGAAAATTTTCCGGATTTTTATTGCTGACCAAAATACCCATGCGTACACTCGCCCCAAAATAGAGATTTTTAACCATTTCCGCCTTTATACCCACTACGAATTCGAGCCATGCGGCGTGAAGTCCCTTGAATTCCAATTCTTGGCTTGAACCGAAACCAAAATCATCGGGGTTCCAATACCGATTCGTATCGAATATCTTGTAATCGTTAACCGTCTGGCTAAACGTGCTGTAGGCGAATCGCCCCCCTATAAAAATCATGTTCTGTTCTCCGTACCAATTGCCATACGTGTTATAGTCGATGCCCGCTTTTATATAGCTGCCAGAGGCCGTAAAGTTGTAAAGTTCGCCTTCGACACTTTCCACTTCGTTGCCCAGTCCGACCCCAATGGTCTTTTTTTCGTTACCAAATTCCCCCGCCAAGTACAGTTTATGGGTCAGTCGGTAATCGCCTACGATTTCAAGACCGGTATAATTATCCTCTAAAAATGATATGAGAATGCGGCTCATATCGATACCTGCCCGCAGTCCGTAGGGTTGTTTATATTGCACGGTGTCCTTACGATTGAGGTCTATCGGCTGGTCTTGTGCATACCCCGATGCCAAACCCAAAATAAAGAATAGACTAATGAAGTATTTTGACATGGGTAGATGCTGAGTTTTCAATAAGGGCGGGGTCAATAATAACATCCTTGATCCAAATAGAATCCGGATTATTAATGGTAAGGGCCGCCTGAAGGTTCTCGTAATTAACAACATAGCCGCAAGCCCTTGATTTGAATACTTCCTTTGCGCCGTAGGTGAAGGTGATGGTGTCCGTGTTCTTATCAGTTATACTAAGTGCACGTTTTAGCGTAAAACTTGTGCTCGTTGCGTTAGGTCGCAGTGGAAGAATTATGGAATCTAATGCAACATTGGGGATGGTATCCCGAAATCCCATGTCATCAAGCCCTATGACCACCAGATTCTGTACGTCTTTTGATAAAGTGGTATCCAAAGCATCGACAAATCGAATAACCAATTGCGGGGTATCGGCATCGATACAAATATCATCTTTTTCGCAGGCGGAAAAAGCGAGAATGCCAAGCAGAATGACAAGGGGGAATTTAAATTTGCTCATTAAAAGGATACATTATCGCGTTTTAACTTACTTACGTTCCAAAAGTACAACATTTTCAACATGGTGGGTCTGTGGAAACATATCTACGGGCTGTACTTTAACGACGGTATAAAAAGCTGCCATCAGTTCTAGGTCGCGGGCTTGGGTAGCGCTGTTACAGCTTACGTACACCACTTTTTTTGGGGATATTTCCAAAATCTGCTGTACTACGTTCTTGTGCATACCGTCTCTTGGTGGGTCGGTAATCAGCACGTCGGGAGTTCCATTGGCTTGGATGAAGTCGGCATTGAATACGTTTTTCATGTCCCCAACAAAAAACTCGGCATTAGTTATCCCGTTGTTTTTGGCGTTCGCTTTTGCGTCGGCTATCGCTTCGGGTACTGATTCGATGCCTACAACTTTCTTAGCATTTTTGGCGATGAACTGGGCAATCGTTCCGGTGCCGGTATACAGGTCATAGACAAGTTCGTCGCCGTTTAGGTCGGCAAAATCTCGGGTTACTTTATAAAGTTCGTAAGCCTGATCGGAATTGGTCTGGTAGAAGGATTTGGCATTTATTTTAAATCGGAGCCCCTCCATTTCCTCAAAAATATGGTCCCGGCCGGAATGACAGACGATTTCTTGGTCGTAAATGGTGTCGTTGGCCTTTTGGTTGATCACAAATAACAGCGATGTGATTTCCGGGAATTTTACCTGCAGATGATTTAACAGAATATCCCGTTTCGCTAGATTATCCTCAAAAAACTGAATCATAACCATAATTTCCCCAATGGAAGTTGTACGGATCATCAAGGTCCGTAGCAATCCACGCTGATTTCTGGGGTTAAAAAAGGATAGGTCGTTATCAATGGCGAAATTCCGACTTTCTATACGGATGGCGTTGGATGGGTCTTCTTGCAAATGACATTTTTTGATGTCCAAAATTTTATCCCACATGCCTGGAATATGAAATCCGAGGGCCTCCTTATCGGTAATCTCTTTGTTGGATTGTATTTCGTCCAAAGTCAACCAACGGCTATCCGAAAAGCTAAATTCCATTTTGTTCCGATAGAAATACTGCTTTTTGGAACCTATGATGGGAGAAACTTCTGGAAGTTCTAGGTGTCCGATACGCCTTAGGTTGTTTTCCACTTCCTTTTGCTTGTAGTACAGCTGGTGCTCGTAGCCCATATCTTGCCATTTGCAGCCTCCGCATACCCCGAAATGTTGGCATTCGGGTTTGACACGTTTGTCGGATAGAGAGTGAAAATTTGTGGCCACGCCCTCAAAATAAGCCTTTCTTTTTTTGGTCGTCATTACGTCGACCACGTCACCCGGTACCGTATTGGTCAAGAAAATTACTCTGCCATCCGGAGCTTTCCCAACTGTCTTGCCCTTGGCTCCTGCATCGATGACCTCAACATTCTGAAATACCTGCCGTCGCTGTTTTTTTCGCATGGGGCAAAAATAGGAAAAGAAGTTCAAGGGCAAGTTCAAGTGCGAGCACAAGTTCAAACTTAAATACAGAAAAAGGCTTAACGAGGTTATGAGAGTAGTAGTTTAGCCAAAAACTAATTGAACACCGTCAATAAAAAATGTAAAAAAAAGTGAACCTAATTCTCTTTTTTCTGTCTAAGTATTAGAAGCATGTAAAATGACCGTCCAAAAAATATTCGATGCATTGTTGGTATTGCAGTACAGATCCGGAAATAAAAAAGCTTTAGGTCTTTTGGTAAAGAGACATCACCAAAAGCTATGCAGACACGCGTATTGGTATACCCATGATATGGAAGTTTCGAAAGATATTGTGCAAGACTGTTGGGGCGTTATTATTATTCAAATGCCACTGCTGAAAGAACCAAACTCTTTTGGTAGCTGGGCCATGCGTATCGTGACCCGAAAATCGCTTGATTTTCTGAATCGTACTACTATTAATCGGAAAAAGTTACAGACTTTTCGTCCGGATATAGATGTTATCGATGAAGAAGAAGATAAAACGGCCGTGCTAAAGAGCTTACAAATAGCGATGTCAAAGATATCTGACAACCAAAAAATAGTATTACGCTTATTTTATACGGAAGCGTATTCATTAAAAGAAATCAGCGCAATTCTCGCTATTTCCGAGGGAACCGTCAAATCAAGACTCTTCCATGCACGGGAAAAATTAAAATCCATTTTAAAAAATAAATCATGAAAAACAAAAAAGAAAAAATCGATGAACTGATTAAGGAAACCTTAAGCCAAGAGGAAGCAAAATTTTATGATGACTTAGGAGAACAGAATCTCCTGGAGAAAATCGGTGGAACCTTTCAAGGTAAAACGGGGTGGTTGGCCATCGTAATGAACCTAGTGAATCTTGTGTTTTTTTGCCTTTTTATCTATTGCTGTTTCCAATTTTTCGATGCTGACCAAGCCAACGATTTGATTAAATGGAGTGCAGCTGGATTTTTATGCTGGTCGTTTATGGCATTTATTAAACTATATGTATGGATGCAAATGGATAAAAATGAAATCTTGAGGGAACTAAAACGTGTCGAACTTCAGGTGTCCATATTATCAAACAAGCTGGGGTAGTGTGGTATGGCACATCTTACTTTTTGCGTACTTTTGTATTTCTACGGGGATGATTTCTCTCCTACGCTGAATTTTCGAAACTTCGAAAGGATAAAGGTATAGAAGGAATTACTGGAGTTTTATCTTAACGTAATTTTATTATGTCAGTTTTAGAACAGATTACTTCTGAAGATGCCATCGCATTGGAAGATAAACACGGGGCACATAATTATCATCCGTTGCCCGTAGTATTGAACAGGGGAGAGGGCGTTTATGTTTGGGACGTGGAAGGCAAGAAATACTATGACTTTCTATCGGCTTACTCCGCAGTGAATCAAGGCCATTGCCACCCGAAAATTGTCGGCGCGATGACGAAGCAGGCGCAGACACTGGCCTTGACTTCAAGGGCCTTTTATAACGATAGGCTCGGCCAATTCGAGAAGTACGCGACCGAAACCTTCCATTTTGACAAGCTGCTGCCCATGAATACCGGTGCGGAAGCGGTGGAGACGGCATTAAAAATATGTCGGAAATGGGCGTACGAGAAAAAGGGAATACCCGAGAATCAAGCGCAAATCGTGGTCTGTACCAACAATTTCCACGGGCGGACCACCACCATTATATCCTTTTCGAATGACCCCGTGGCCCGTAAAAATTTTGGTCCCTATACGGAAGGCTTCCTGAAAATAGAATATGATAACCTGAAGGCTTTGGAAGAAGTACTAAAGAACAATACAAATGTAGCCGGGTTTCTGGTAGAACCCATTCAGGGCGAAGCGGGCGTTTTTGTACCCTCGGATGGTTATCTGAAATCGGCAAAGGATCTTTGTGAAACATATAATGTGTTATTCATTGCCGATGAAGTTCAAACGGGTATTGCAAGAACCGGCCGCTTGTTGGCTACTTGCGGCAATTGTACCTGTCCCGAAAAACACTGTAGCGGAATTCCTGAAGTGAAACCTGATATTTTAATTTTGGGAAAAGCACTTTCTGGAGGCGCCTATCCTGTATCCGCCGTGTTGGCGAACGATAATATCATGGGTGTCATACGTCCTGGTAATCACGGTAGTACTTTTGGGGGGAATCCTGTGGCGGCTGCGATCGGTATGGCGGCTTTGACAGTGGTAAAGGATGAAAAGCTCGCCCAAAATGCCTTTGATCTCGGTGAGCTCTTTCGGAAGGAACTGAACCGATTTATTCCGACCTGTACTATCGTGACCAAAGTGAGGGGGAAGGGTCTGCTGAATGCGATTCTTATCAACGACACCGAAGAAAGTTCTACAGCTTGGGATATCTGCATGGCCTTAAAAGAGAATGGTCTGCTGGCCAAACCTACGCACGGTAATATCATCCGCTTTGCTCCACCTTTGGTAATAACGGAAGAGCAGTTGCTCGATTGTGTTGCGATTATAACCGATACGCTGAGGCAGTTTGGGTAATAAAGGACTGAAAAAGCTCCTAAAACATCCCTTGATTTTCAATCAGGGGATTTTTTTGGTTTGTATACTAACTTTTAATTCATGCCTGCATCAGAAACTGCTGCGAAAACAATAGCGGCAATGACACCAAAATAGATGATGGTCAAAAGCAAATAAATACCAGCCAATACCAACCCGACATAGGAAAGGATTTTACCGGTCTTGGCATTTTCGATGCCCGTGTATTCCCCAGAACTTTGCATAAAAAGGTTTTGGGCCGTTCTCGCGTTCGATAATCCGATAAAACTGAAAATGGCACCGAAAGGTCCACAACAGGTCAAGGTCAGTACTATCGATAAAATGCCAAAGGTCATGGCGTTGCTTGATCCTGGTAGGGGTCGTTGATTCATTTTTCTGAAATCTATTCTTCAATACCGTATTGCTCCATCAGTTCCCGGCTTTGTTCCATCATTTCGTCGAAGCCTATGGTGGTGATTTGGTAGATTACGCTTCCAATGGAATATAGCCCAAGAACGATGCCGATAATAGCTAAAATCTTTCCGGTCTTAATTGTACTGGAATTGACGTACAAGTCTGGATTTTCACGGTATAATTTTTGAGCTTTTAAGGCGAGTACTAAGGCGATTACTGAAGGAATAAGTCCAAGACCAAAGCACCAACAGCAAACGATGCCAAAAATTGACAAGATAATTATAGCGGTTTCGTTAGGTAGTTTTTGTTGTTCCATAATTCGGATATAGTGGATTAGATAAATTTTAAAATAAAGTTGGTGAATATGGCGAAGAACGTGGCAAGCAACAAACCGTATGTGATTGTATTTTCAAATCTAATACTTACAAAGTGTTTGAGTCCGATAAACAAAAACAAAAGTAACATTGGGTAAATCGCAGGATAGATTTTAAAAGCAGCCATAAAATCCCCTTGCAACAAAAACGCAACGGATCGCTGCAAACCACATCCGGGACAGTCAAACCCCAAAAATTGTTTGGTCAGGCATGGGAGCATGTAATCTTCCACATTGAACAACAAGGTAATCCACTGCATTTTATTGCTTTAAGAATTCTTTCACGAAAATTACTATTAATTTTGTGGATATAAAATAAATTTATGGGTGTTTTTCAGATCGGGGACAAGGTAGAGACGCTTGACGATGTTATTGGTGGAATAGTTACGGGGATTTCGGGGGATGGGATTACCATCGAAACCGATGATGGGTTTTTATTGGATTTCGAATCCTACGAACTGGTCAAAATGTCAAACGCCGATGGTATTGAGGTCAGTAATCACGAAATAGCCCAAGTAAAAGCGGAAAAGGAAGCTCCCAAAAAGCGGAAACGGCAAACGGTAAAACCCAAAGTTCGCAATGCGCCAAAAATGGAGGTAGATTTGCACATCCAGCAATTGACGAATTCGACGAGGGGCATGTCTAACTACGAAATGCTGAACCTTCAGCTTGAAACAGCCAAACGTCAACTGGAATTCGCCATAAAAAAAGGTATCCAAAAAGTGGTTTTTATTCACGGCGTCGGGGAGGGCGTACTTAAAGAAGAGTTGAATTACTTATTCCGAGGCTACGAAAATCTAAAATATTATGATGCGGAATATCAGAAATATGGGCTAGGGGCGACCGAGGTTTATATATTTCAGAATTCCTGATAATGGCAAACTTCCAGTAGTTTATAAGCTACCTTATTATGAGGAAAAGTGAGGGACTTTTGGGCCTTGGAACTTGGCTGATATTTCAACCAAATTCTAAATGGCCACAAGTGAAAAGTGAAAAATGTTTGGCAATTGCCGAATATTTAATCGCGTTGTATTTTCTGAACTTGAATTTGATTACTCCTGAACCGTAACATAAGTGCCAAAGGCTACACTAGGTATCTCCGCAAGGTTTATAGGCGTAGCATTCGCCATTGAGGTCAAAACCATATTTTCTAAAGTTATACTATGGGTGTAGGTAATGCTGCCGTTGGCATCCGGAACACTAGCGACGGTCTCCACCTGTAAATTCCCCGAAGTTGATACGAAACTCCAGCTATTACTATCCTCCCCAAAAGTGGCGGCGCACGCCAAATCGTTGTTAGCGATCCTATCCAAAACAGTGTACTTAAAGATTTCCCTGTCTGTAAGTGCCAAACTTCGGGGGATGGTATCGGTCGCTGCATTTATGAATAGACTGTCGGCGGTCGCGACCTCCAAGGCAATAAACTCATCGTTTAAAACTTTGGTCAAGCGGATGGTTCCTTCCACGGGAGCAATGGCGCATGTGATGGCCTCGATATCGGAGTAGTTGGAAAAGGGGGCTTGCAATCTAGCGCTATTTCTCGGCTTCGTGATAAAATCACCATATACCAAGGTGGATAGATCGGTCAACTGTTCCCCTTGATCATTGGTCAGGGAAAGATCTGTAATGGAAATCGTGTGTCTATAGTCTTTGGTTTCGGCGGTTAAAGTGTCCACTTCGGTGTCCACCATAATACTTCCCGCTGTCGCCAAATTTTCCTTTATTACGCTCGGTTCCAAAGGCGGAATCGCATCACAAAAATACGCGGAGGTGACATTGCCCGAAAAAAATCGATAGATCAGGTTCGAAGGCTCAGGAATTGTACTGGTAAGCGTTCCAGGTTCGGACGTCGTATTTTTGATAAGTCCGCCCGCCAAATTTAGTAATAGGGCCTCGTCTTCATCGATCTTAAAGAAAAAAGTGGTTTGCGTCGGGTCTGCAAGCCCTGGGCAGGATTCGATGTTGGAGGCGTCGAAATCGACTTCCTCAATTTGCAGATCGCCGTCATCGCAGGAGAATAATCCGATGATAACAACGAAAAATAGCATTTTTTTCATGCGTCAAAAATAAAGGAAATAATGCATAAGTTTATGGGGATAGGGCGATAAAATAGAGTTAATTCCGGTAATTTTGCAGGGTTACCGAAGAAGCAATTCGCATGGAAAAAGTATATTTAGACAATGCCGCAACGACCCAGGTCCGGGAAAATGTCATCGCCAAAATGCAGGATGCCTTATCAAATTTTTACGGCAATCCTTCTTCAACACATAGTTTTGGTCGATCGGCAAAGACCGCAATTGAAAGTGCCCGTAAGACAATTGCCAAGTATTTAAACGCGCAGCCATCTGAAATTATCTTTACCTCCGGCGGTACCGAAGCCGATAATATGATATTGCGCTCCGCTGTTCGGGATCTTGGCGTTGAAACCATTATTACTACAAAAATAGAGCACCATGCCGTGCTGCACACCGTCGAAGATTTGCATAGGGAATTTGGAATTAAGGTTGAGTTCGTTGCTTTGGATGCATTGGGGAATCCAAAACTTTCGCATTTAGAGAACCTGTTGCAACAGGGCGGCTCCAAGAAATTGGTTAGCCTCATGCATGTCAATAATGAAATTGGCAATAGGCTCGATATCGCTGAGGTATGTCGGCTCTGTCAAAAGTACCAGGCTTTATTTCATTCGGATACGGTGCAATCCATAGGACATTATCCGTGGGACGTACAGGCAACTCCCGTGAATTTCATGACCGCCGCCGCCCATAAATTCCATGGTCCCAAAGGAGTCGGATTTGCCTACATCCGGAAAAATTCGGGACTGAAACCTTCAATTTTAGGCGGTTCGCAAGAACGTGGATTCAGGGCCGGTACGGAATCCTTCCATAACATAGTGGGTCTGGAGGCGGCTTTTATCGCGGCTTATGATAATCTCGAGGAAGAAATCACCTATGTTTCTGGATTGAAAAAATACTTTCTCGATAGCGTACGTAAAGAAATCCCCACTGCAACCTTTAACGGCCATTCCGGTGACATGGACAAAAGCACCTATACTTTGGTCAACGTCTGCTTGCCCGTCGATCCTCAAAAAGCCCTGATGCTTCTTTTTCATCTGGATATTAAAGGCATCGCCTGCTCCAAAGGCAGTGCCTGCCAATCCGGAAGCGATGCGGGATCTCACGTGCTCAACGAGATTCTATCTGAGGAAGACCTGAAAAAACCTTCGCTACGCTTTTCGTTTTCGAAATACAATACGAAAAAGGAGTTGGATTATGTTGTAGGGGCTCTGAAAGAGTTTGTTAAGGAATAGATTTGACGAGCGTTTATAGGTATAATTTTATTAGAATTAACAATCCCTTTTTTTACCGAGCACGGATTAAGGAGCACCGAGCACGGAGCATTTCATGTCTCACATCTAATATCTAAGGTCTAGAATCCTAATTCCTGTCCCGTCGCTTTTCCCGGTCATAGGGGAACTTTCGAGCGGCGAGCTTCATCATCCGGTCGATGAGGTCATCGGTGTTCTTTCCGGATTTTTTGTTGATTTCCTTTTCGTATTTCCAAAGGAGCTTACCTGTTTTACCGTCACTTATTTTTACACCTATACGTCCGTAATCGGCATCCCCCAGAAAATAATCTAAAAAATTGAACTTGGTGTCGACACCGTCCGAAAGCATTACGTTGAGGTCTAGATTGCCGCTAACCACACCATCGACACCTAAAATTTCGCTTATTTCCTTTACGGTATGTACATCGATATTCGTGTAATCGATATTGTTCTGAGCCAACAAGGCATTGGTGTTTTTGATATTTTGGAAATCCACCGAAAACTTTTTCCTTTTTTTCCGTTTCGAAAAATAGGTTTCCAAGGCATTTTGAACCGCATAGCCTTCTTTTTCTTCGCGCGCACTCAGCTCTTTCTTCGAAATTTCGTTTTTTAGGTCCAGATGCGTGAGAAAGGGTATGATGGCCAAGACTTCATGCCCCTCGGTAAGGTCGTCGAACGTACTGCTTTCGTAAATGTTCTTTTGCGGAGTCGCATGAATTGCAGTTAACAAACACAAAATAAAAAATATATGCTTCATGGGAAAAGGGCACTAAATGATCATTTTCTAAAAAACGTACTGGTAAAGGTAGTTGAATTCCCAACATTGTCGGTCACCGTCAGCTCTAAATTACATTCCTTTTTATCAATAATAATATCGTCAAAGTTATAGGTAAGCGTATTGGTCTTGGGTTCGTATTCCATTAAAATCCATTCCCCGTTTATAGTGGCGGAGTAGGTATCTATGCCGCTGAGGTCATCGCTGATGCGTATGCTCAAATATTGATAATCGTTTAGCCACTGTTTTTCCTTAAAGTTACGGGGCGATATTTTAGGGGCAACGGTATCTTTCGCCAACGTGTAGGTGCCCAGGTTTCGGGTTCTTGCCGTAAAGGTGGTACCCCTTTTATAGGTAGAGGTGTGCTGGGGGCGTAACCGGCTATCCAAACGGGCGATGAACATTTGTTTTCTTTCTTCCATAGAATAATCCGCTACATCAAACGTAATGGTAAAGTTGCGATGGGCGGCTACACGGCTGTTGTGTATCGTGACCGTATCCCCGTCCTTCTTTAGGTCTATATAGAAATTATCGTAAAACGTATTCGCGGGAAAATAGACCTTGGCGGCCCCCAGTTCATAGTTGTTGGGTTTTTTCGCGACCACGTAATTCTCGGTTTTATCGTCTTCCTTTTCGATCTTAACAGGTTCTTTTTTGCCTTCGATAGGTATTACGGCCTTGACCTCATTGCCATTGATATCCTTTATAAGTAATTCTACCGAATAGGTCATACCTTCGGTCACCTCGATTTTGCCATCGTTATATAAAGTATCGTAAATACTCAAACGATTACCAGGCCCCTTAAATAACTTTTGTATTTTTTGGTAATAGCGCCCATAATGGTCGTAATCTATTAGGGTATTGATGTATCGGGACTCCCCGAATGAAAAAGTCTCGAAATTATATTCGGTATATACTTTTCCATTTACGGATTGCTGTACCGAGTAGACCCCATTTCTGTTGGCGGCAAGATCTAGCCTATCATATCCGACGAAGCCTAAACCTATAGTTCCCGTGGCATATGTTTTTTCGGCTAAAAAAGTACCGTCTTCCTGTCTTTTGAAATCGAGTTCCACCTTATTTTGACTTTGGTTGACTTCGGAATCTTTGGTTAAGGGATACGCATAAAGATTGTTCAGTATGGGGTTTGTGGCGTCTCGGACATCGTAACCGTATAGGAGCGGGTTGGTCGGTTTTTCGGAAATGCTGTTGCGTATCTCAAAATGCAAATGTGGCCCAGATGAACCGCCGGTATTGCCTCCATAGGCGATGACCTTTCCCTTTTCAACTTTTACTTCGCCGTAATCAGGAAAGACTTCTACTTCGTAGGATTTTTTTTGGTATTGTACCTTCTTGATGTAGGCCTCGATTTCAGGTGCGAATTTTTGAAGGTGTCCATATACTGAAGTATATCCGTTCGGATGCGCCACATAGAGTACCTTGCCATAGCCCCAGTGTGATACCTTGATCCGTGTAACACTACCGTCGGCAATGCCGTAAATGGGAAGTCCTTCCCGCTGTTGGGTTTTGATATCGATGCCGGAATGAAAGTGATTGGAGCGCAGCTCCCCAAAGGTGCCGGCGAGAATCAAGGGGATATCCAAAGGAGAGCGAAAAGCATCTTTGGGATAATCGGTCTGTCCGAAAATACCCGTTGTAACACATAACAGTAGCACCGAAAATGCTTTCTTCATAATTGGTTTGTTTCCTCTTTTTAAAAACAGATAGCGCATGGAAAGTGCTAATGGTTTTGTTTCAAAGGATTTATTCGGATATGCTATCTAAACGATTGCATAGTATTTCTCAAAAGGAAGTGCGAAATTAGCTAAACGGTTTGAATTCCTACAAATTGGAGTTATAAAATATGTCAGCATCCTTTTGTTTACGAACGGTTTTCAAGGCAGTATAGTATACCACAACCGAATATGATTTGAATTTTCTTTAAGGCTTGTACGTAAGCATATTTAACAGCCATAATTGACATAACATGTAAAGACGTATAACTTAAGACCGTATCTATTTCTATGAAACAGGCGGTTATTGTACGTATTTTTGTCCTATGTAATTTATCGTAAGCTCATAAGTCATATTTAGGTTTCTAATCGGATAGGTCTAATTTTTCGAACCTTTTAGGGCCTTAATTTGCCAATTTAGTTCTAAATCCGAATTGGTAAACTGACCCTGTTCACAATGTTATATATTGATTTACAGCTTTTTACCGACAATATCTTCATCTTAAAAATGAACTATAATTTATTCATTCAGGAATAATTTAAAAAAGTATTGTCAAGTAGACAAAGGTGTGTTAACTTTGTGTAAAATGCATTGCGTTTGGTCTATGAGCGAATTGGTCAAAGTAGTCGATTCTTTAGAGAATAAAATCAGTAAGTTGCTGCACAAGTTGGAACTTTTGCAGCAGGCCAATGGGAGATTAGAAAATGAGCTCGATCATCTGAAACAGGATAAGGCAGAGGTTTCCAATTCCGTTTCTATTTGGGAAGAACGTTATAATTCGCTTAAATTAGCAAACACAATGCTTGGCAGTAACCAAGACAAAACCGAAGCTAAGCTTAAAATAAATACATTGATCAGGGAGTTGGACCATTGCATTTCCCAACTCGCCGAGTAATGTTAAACGTAGTTTAATACAGATGTCGGAAAAGCTCAAGATTAAACTTTCTATTGCAGATAGGGTGTATCCCCTGACCATAGATCCCGCCCAGGAGGAGGGTTTGCGGAAAGCGGCAAAGAATATTGAGCAATTGGCGAAAAAGTTTGAACAGAGCTATGCCGTAAGGGACAAGCAAGATGTTTTGGCCATGTGCGCCCTGCAATTTGCCTCTAAGATAGAGCAGCGCGGCATAGATCAATCGGAAGGTTCACAAGAGGCTATGGTACGTTTGCAGGCCTTGGATCAGTTGGTCACCGAAAAGCTTGGTAATAGATAAATCCCTTTGGGGACGATACGTTCTTTAAAATAACATTAGTTACTGCCCACATTGGTATTACCTTTTGACGAGCTCAACACTTATTTTTTTGAAAAGGGTGAGTTTAGGCTGTAAAAGCAGGCCCTACTTGTATAGGGATCCTTGATCAGTCTGTTAGCCCTAAACCTGTTTATCGGAGTTCGTTCAAAACTTCTCCAATGTGGGCTTTTTTTTACCCTGCCATAGCGTAAGGGTCTACGTTTCTAACGTAGCATAACATTTAATTCGAAACAATATATGGATAGTGCAACACTTATAATAGTAGGTATCTTATGCCTGGCAGTCGGCTTTGCCATCGCAAAATTTATGGAAAAGGGCAAGGCCAGCAAAACTATGGTAAATGCAAAAAAGGAAGCGGAAACTATTTTAAAAAGTGCCCAAAATGAGGGTGAGAGCATCAAAAAGGATAAAATCTTTCAGGCCAAGGAGAAGTTCTTGGAACTGAAAGCAGAACACGAAAAGGTAATCATTAGCAAGGATAAAAAAATTAACGATGCCCTGAAACGCACTCGCGACAAGGAATCACAAGTAAGCAGTGAACTTGCCAAAAGCAATAAACTCAATCAACAGTTGGATGCCAAAATTCAAGAGGTAACCCATAAAGAGGAAATCCTTGAAAAAAAGCAGTCCGAACTCGATAAACTGCATATGAACCAAGTGCAGCAGTTAGAGTTAATTTCAGGCCTTTCCGCCGACGATGCCAAAGGCCAATTAATGGAATCACTCAAGGAGACGGCAAGGAGCGATGCCATGGCTTACATACAGAGTGCGGTCGAAGATGCCAAGATGACCGCGCAGCAGGAGGCTAAAAAAATCGTTATAAATACTATTCAACGTATCGGCACCGAAGAGGCGGTAGAGAATTGTGTCTCGGTCTTTAATTTGGAATCCGATGACGTGAAAGGAAGGATTATTGGTAGGGAAGGCCGAAATATTCGTGCTTTGGAATCGGCTACCGGGGTCGAAATCATTGTCGACGATACCCCAGATGCTATTATACTATCGTGTTTCGATTCTGTTCGTAGGGAAATAGCCCGTCTATCCTTGCACAAACTGGTCACCGATGGTAGAATTCACCCTGCCCGTATCGAGGAAATCGTCAATAAGACAGAAAAGCAGATCGAACAGGAAATTGTCGAGGTCGGCAAGCGTACTGTTATCGACTTGGGCATCCACGGGTTGCATCCTGAATTGGTGCGGGCCGTCGGTCGAATGAAATATCGATCTTCCTACG
Source organism: uncultured Flavobacteriaceae bacterium (assembly GCA_963832345.1). Taxonomy (GTDB): domain Bacteria; phylum Bacteroidota; class Bacteroidia; order Flavobacteriales; family Flavobacteriaceae; genus Pricia. The sequence continues at coordinate 742,595 of CAWHTW010000003.1, forward strand.
GACAGAATTTACTGCAGCACTCTCGTGAGGTTGCGAAACTTTGTGGTGTAATGGCCGCTGAACTGGGACTGAATTCCAAATTGGCGAAAAGGGCCGGGCTCCTGCACGATATTGGTAAAGTGCCGAACACCGAAGCTGAAGTGGAAACACCACATGCTATCTTAGGGATGCAGTGGGCCGAAAAATATGGTGAAAAACCAGATGTCTGTAACGCTATTGGCGCCCACCACGACGAAATAGAAATGAAGACCTTGATATCGCCGATCGTTCAGGTCTGCGATGCCATCAGTGGTGCAAGACCCGGAGCGCGAAGACAAGTATTGGATTCCTATATTCAGCGTTTAAAGGATTTGGAAGATATTGCCTTTGGTTTCGGCGGAGTTCAGAAAGCTTACGCCATTCAGGCCGGTAGGGAACTTCGGGTTATCGTCGAAAGTGAAAAAGTAAGCGACGAAAAAGCTGCGGCGCTATCCTTCGAAATTTCGCAGAAAATTCAGACCGATATGACCTATCCCGGTCAAGTTAAGATTACCGTTATTCGCGAAACACGGGCGGTGAACGTGGCGAAATAAAAAATTAGGTTTTCGGTGGTATGTTTTTAACTTCTAAGACGGTAGCGATCCAATGCTCTAGAATTCGGGTCTCGTTCTCGGTAAGTTGAACCTTTCTTCCTTTGGGCATTTTCTTTTTTATAAATACCTGTTCATAGATTTCAGGAGCGAATCCCTCCATATTTTCCTTTGTAAAAATATCGGTACGTTTTTTTGTGGCATGACAGGTATTGCATTTCTTGAGAAGAATGTTAAAGGCTTCTTCACGTGGGTCATTTTGCTGTATACCTTGTACTGGGCTCTTGCTGTAATTTTTTAGGTCGGATGTTAAGATGCCGGAATGAACAACCGGTAAAAAGACGAGAAGTATGATAATAGACCTCATTTGATACTTTCCAAAAGTTGGTGTGCAATCGTGTTAAAGGTAGCGCTTCTTGGAAAAAATGTATTATACCTAGATGTTTTTGCAAGTTTTATGGTGTGAATTTTGTTTACTTTTACGGTAACAGCACAAATTTTAGCCCAGCACAGACTATGCTTAGAATCCATAACTATTTGGCATTGGCCTTTTTACTCTTTAATTCTTGTAAAGAACAAGCGGTGCCTGCCGTTGATTATACCGCTCTTTCGGAGGTTGAAAAAAGAAATCCGGAAAATGCCTTGGCCTCTATGGAAGTGGCCGCCGGACTTCAATTAGGTCTATTTGCTTCCGAACCGATGTTGACCAATCCGACGAATATGGCCATTGATGCCAAAGGAAGGATTTGGATCTGCGAGGGTACAAACTACCGTTCTTTTGCCAATCCCGAAATATCGTATGACAATAAGGGTGACCGAATCCTTATTCTTGAGGATACCGATGGTGATGGCAAGGCCGATACCCAAAAGGTTTTTTATCAGGGTCAGGATATCAATGCCGCTTTGGGCATCGTGGTTTTGGGGAACAAGGTCATCGTTTCCGACAGCCCCAATGTACTGGTATTTACAGATGAGGACGGTGATGATGTTCCCGACTCTAAAGAAGTCCTGTTTTCAGGAATCGGGGGGGTAGACCACGACCATGGCGTACATGCCTTCGTATTTGGGCCAGATGGCCGGCTTTATTTCAATCAGGGGAATAATGGAGAGCGTTTGTTGGATAAGGACGGAAACACAGTCATCGATATACATGGAGACGAAATAGACGTCGAAAATGGTAAATATCAAGAAGGAATGGCCTTTCGAATGGAAGAAGATGGTTCGAACGTAGAGGTCTTGGGCAATAATTTTAGGAATCCGTATGAACTTGCCGTAGATTCTTATGGTGGCCTTTGGCAGTCCGACAATGATGACGACGGAAACCGTGGAACTCGAATTAATTTCGTGATGGAGTATGGCAACTACGGCTATAAAGATCTGCTGACACGCCAGAATTGGCGAGAACGGCGAACGGGTTGGAACGACGCGATACCCAAACGGCATTGGCACCTGAATGATCCCGGTACAGTACCCAATCTCTTACAGACCGGTTCGGGATCTCCCTGTGGAATTTTGGTTTATGAGGATGATCTACTTCCTCAGAAATATCATAACCAATTGATCCATGCTGAACCCGGCCATAACGTCGTACGCAGTTATATCGTGAATGAGGAAGGTGCCGGCTATGGCGCCAAAATCGAGAATTTAGTGAAAAGTAAGGATGATTGGTTCCGGCCCGACGATGTAACGGTCGCTCCCGATGGCTCCCTATTTATTTCCGATTGGTACGATGGCGGGGTAGGTGGCCATAAGGCAGAAGATATTGAAAGAGGCCGCATTTACCGTTTAGCGCCCGAAGAAAATTACAAGCTTGCCACACTTGACCTTACAACGGGCGAGGGGGCCGCAAAAGGATTGCTGTCCGATAATATGGACGTTTTCTACCAATCTTGGCACACCCTGCACGCTATGGGCAAAAGTGCCGAACCCTATCTGAAGGATCTCATTACAAAAGGGGGTACCGCAAAGGCACGTGCCCTATGGTTGGGAGCTAAAATACCTGCAAAAACGAAGGATTACATTCAATTGGCTCTTACCGATACTGATGAAAAGTATCGTATTCAAGGTATTCGTATGGCTCGGTATCTTACCAAAGATACTATTGAAGGGTATTTGGAAAAGGTAGTCAATGATGATTCCCCTCAAGTACGCCGGGAGGCTGCCATTGCTTTGACTCATTTAGGCACGCCCAAAGCGGCTGAGCTATGGGCGAAACTTGCCCAAGATTACGAAGTGGGTGACCGGTGGTATCTCGAGGCCTTGGGAATAGCCTCTGATAACTATCCCGATCTTTATTTTAAGGCATGGAAAGACAAGGTCGGTACCGAGTGGATGAACGAAAAAGGAAAAGATATCGTGTGGCGTACACGTGCCTCCGAATCCGTGCCTATGTTGGCCCAAATGATAGCGAACGATGAGGTATCCGAAAAAGAGCTGCCTTCCTATTTTCGCGCTTTTAATTTTAAGGATAATTCCGAAAAAAATAATATTTTACTTTCCTTCTTAAATCAAGAGCATCCGTTAAGCAATAAAATAAAAGCCTATGCCATTGGCCAGCTTGATGCTGACTTTCTGAACGGATCACAACGGAACATAAGGACCGTTAAAAGCGTTCTTCCTAACATCAAAGGAACGCCTGAATGGTTAATGGCCATCAAAAAATTAAATTTCAAAGATCAGAACGAATCATTGTTCGATGTCGTCGTAAATGGAAAAGATGAGACGCTGCGGAAAGAAACAGTCAAGGTGCTGTACGATTTTGGCGGTAGCGAATTAATTGATGCTTACCTGAAATCGGATGCGCCCGATGCTGGAAAAATGCAGGTTTTGGGCATGATGAACAGCGTAGCACATCCTGAAGCCATTGCCTTGCTTTCCGAGAATATCGTTTCTAGATCATTGGGTTTTCCCTTGACCCAAAGGGCTGTCGAGGCTTTGGGAAATACAGGTGAAGGGCAGCAAGCATTATATGCCTTGTTGGAAGAAGGTAAATTGCCGGTCGAACATAAAACTGCTGCCGTTTTGAAGCTTATGAACAGTTGGGACAGCGAAATCAGTGCAAACGCGACGAAATATTTGGATAGCAATTCCGATCAGGAACTAGATATTGATGCGCTGGTAGAACGAAAAGGCGATGCCGTCCAAGGCAAGGAAATCTATTCTACCTTTTGCATTGCATGCCATGTATCAGGCAGTGAAGGTGTGGAGTTCGGGCCAGCCCTATCCGATATCGGCAACAAACTCTCCAAACAATTTTTATATTCCAGTATCATCTATCCCAGTGCGGGTATCAATTTTGGATATGAAGGCTACAATGTAAAAATGACCGATGGTAGTTCGGCTACCGGTTATATCTTAAGCCGTACGGAAGATGCCATTACGTTAAACATGATGGGCGGTACTCAAAAGGAAATTCAATTGGCCGATATTGAAAATCTTGAGGCGATGGATAAATCGCTTATGACCGAAGGTTTGGCCAAGGTAATGTCCGAAGATGATTTGGTCGACCTGATCGCTTATTTGGAAACATTGAAAGTAGATGAAGAAGTTCTAGCTTTGAATTAGGTTGCCGATTCTTCAGTTGCATCTGAATCTTCCGATGCTCGCTGGATACTGTTTTTCATGATGTTCAGCTTTTTCAGTTTGGCCTTCCAGGTATTCAATGCCGCTTTGTGGGTATCCACTCTTTTAATGACATCCTGTAGCAAAGGATTGTCATCGGAGGCATTGGAGAAGAATTGAAGGTTGGTCTCCAATTGACGTATTTCGCCTTTGGTCTCCTCTATTCTTTTACGGATAAAATTGCGCTCCTCCTGAATGGCCTGTTCGTTATCGTTATCGGCCAACTGCTGTATTTTGTTGCCATATTTCAGCAGTTCGGCCTCGTGGGGAGCAAGCCCCAATTTTGTGAAAAGATGGTCTAATGCGACATCGAATTTGGTGTCGATGTACTTTTTGTTGAACGGGACCCTACCCAAGGTTTTCCACGTTTCCACAAATGTTTTTATAGTTTTAAGATCCACGTCTCGGTCACCCGACGGTTCAAAGGCCGTTACTTCCTTCAAGCTGGCCGTCTTCCTTTCAAAATTGGCTTCCTCTTCTTGGCGTCCCTTATTCTTAACGGCATTTAGTCTATCAAAATAGTGATTGCAGGCATTTTTGAAGTCTTTCCATATCTTGTCGGAATGCTTTCTCGGTACATGGCCGATTTTTTTCCAGTCCGCCTGTATCCGTTTCATTTTCGGGGTAACGGTATCAAAGTCCTCACTATCTTTTAAGGATAGGGCCATATCCACTAGTTCTCGTTTTTTATCGAGGTTTCCTTGCTCTTCCTGTTTTAGGTTTTTGTAGTAGGCGTTTTTGTTCCGATTAAAATTGCGTACGGCATCTTTGAATGCAGCCCAGGTTTTTCGGTTTTTATTGCGGGGCACTTTTCCCGCTGCGAAAAAAGCCTTTCGGTAGGCTTCCAACTGCTTTATTTGTTTTTGTAATTCCCTATGGTTGCTAGATACATTGTCGCCCAAAGCGATAATCGCTCCAATGATTTCGATTTTGCTTTCCAAGTTTTTCTCATAGGTCGCTTCAAGCTCCTTATAATAATCCTGCCGCCTTTGGTGTAGTACTTTGGTCGCATTGCTAAAGCGTTCCCAGATTTCTTCGCGGTGCGTTTGACCTACCGGGCCAATATCTTCTTTCCAGATTTTATGCAAGGCTTGCAGCTCGCGGAAAACACGGTTGAGGTCGGGTTCTTGCGCCAAGGCTTCGGCACGTTGCACCAATTTCTCCTTTTCCTCGAGATTGCGTTTAAAATCGAGGTCTCGCATTTCCCGGTTCAGGTGAAGAAAATCGTAGAAAATCTCCGTATGGTGGCGATACGTGCGCCATACATTGTTGTAACTGTCGCGGGGTATGGGTCCCGCGTTGCGCCATTTCCCCTGTAGGTCTTTAAAAGCCTTATAGGTCGAACCCATGTCTTCTTCGACACTTGTCAACCCTTTTAATTCCTCTATGATTGCCAACCGTACCGATAAGTTTTCTTTGAGGTTTTTTTCAAGATTTTGGTAGTACTGGTTTCGTTTTTCTCGATAGTCCTTATAGACCGCGTTGAATTGTGTCTTAGTGTTCGAATTGTACCGAAAGTCAATTTCATTCCCACCGCTTTCTATAAATTTTTCCTTTTTACCTTCTAAAAAATCATCGAATTTCTGATCGAACTCGCTTTTAATGGCATCGACATGCTTTTTAATGGATTGTATCTTCTCGTTGCGCACCAGCTTTTGCAGTTCTCCCGTCAAATTTTCCATCGACATCGCCTCGTAGTCCAGTAGCGGAATGGCATGTCGACGCTCGTTATCGGCATCTTCCGCATCTTCTGCGTTCTCGTCGTCCAGAACCTCATCCTCTTCTGCTGATATTTTGGTTTGGGAGATTGTGGTTTGGGGTGTTTTGTTGGCGACTGCCTGATTTACTTCAACGTTGGTATTCTCACTTTTTTCCTTGGATTCGGAAGGCTCCTCAAAAGTTTTCAAGGGTTCTTTGTCTTCAGGTTGCAATTCCCTATTTGAATCGAAATCTTCTGGGAATTCTTTTTTTTCCTGCGATTTAGATGGAGTGTCCATAGTTTTGGAAGTCTCTTCAACGATAGGATGGCTGGGCAAATTTAGGTCGGTATCTTGCGGACTTTCGCTCTTATCCTCCGATAAGGATGGTTTACCCGGGTTTTTGGAAATCTCTTTTTTCATGGCAGGCTCGCTCTTGCTCATCTCTCTATCCTCCGGAAGTACCGGTTTTTCCTCAGGTGTGGATGAAATTTCTTGTACTTCCTTATCTTTCTCTTCCCCCATGATGACGGATTATTGGTTGAATAAACGGTTAATCGTTCAAGTTACTAACAACGGCGTTAATGTCAAAGGTTATGGCGGACTTCTTTGGCTCTCGCCTTAAATTCAAAGACTAAACAATTCATCCATTATCCATCCCTAACGTATAATATATCGAACCCTCCTACCGGGCGGGCAGGTCTAAATGCTACTCCCGCCATATCTCCCAAGCCCTATCTGCCTGAAATTCCAGCATTCGAAGACCATTGATGATAATAGCATCCCGACGTTTCCCTTCTTTCAGAAATGCTGTTTTTTCTGGATTATAGATTAAATCGAAAAGCAGGTGTTTTCCGGTAATATGGGTATAGGGGATATCAGGTTTTTGGTCTACGTTCGGGTGTGTACCCAAAGGCGTACAATTGACCACAACAAAATGCTTTTCCAACACCGATGGATTCAAATCTTGATATCCGATTTGAGTTGCACTGGGATTTCTGGACACATAGGTAACACCGATTCCAAGTTGGCCAAGAACAAAGGCGATGGCTTTCGACGCCCCGCCCGTTCCCAAAATCAGGGCTTTGGTATGATAGGGTTTCAAAAAAGGTTCAATGGACTTTTGAAAACCGTAAGCATCTGTATTATATCCGATAAGGCGTTTTCCGTCAAATTTGATAGTATTGACGGCGCCTATTTCTCTGGCTTGGTCATCCATTTCATTCAGATAGCGTATCACTTCCTGTTTGTAAGGAATGGTAACATTTAATCCTTTCATATCCGGATTGGATGCAATTAGTTCGGGCAATTCATCGATGCTTTGCAAGTCAAAATTTTCATACGAATATCCTTCCAATTCCAAATGTGAAAATTTATCCGTAAAATATCCTTTGGAAAAGGAATAGGAAATATTCTTGCCCACTAATCCGAATTTGTGTCTCTCCATTGTTACGAAAATTTAGGAGTTTAAAAAAAATTTGACCAGCGAAACTGCCACTCCCACTGCTACTGCCCACCGCTTATTACCGACGCTTTCCTTCGTTTCCCATACCAATCCAACCCCAACAAAACTATGATACCGACAGCGATAAAGAAAAGGGCCCACCAATTTTCACTGTTGGTGAAATCGGGAAAATAGCGTTCGTAGTTCGCAATTATTTCCTTGCCGCTCGAATCGATTAGCGCATTGCCGGCATCGTCCATTTTGTAGATGGTTTTTTTCCAAGGCCAGACCACGCCTAGCGAGCCTGTAATAAAACCGATAATTACGGCAGTCGTAATGTGCTTATAATTTTTTAAAACAAAACTCAACAAATGTGACAAGCTTACAAGTCCCGTGGCAGATCCTAACGTAAAAACAGCTAGGATTTTCAGGATATGTAATCGCGCCTGGTTTTCAATAAAACCGAAATCCCCCCGCAACATCTCTCCAAAGGTTTCATAAAGCGCATTGACGGAATCGACCAAAAGCAGTACATAATTGCCCAGTAGGATTAGGATAAAGGATCCGGATAGTCCCGGAAGTGTCATGCCCGAAACGCTGATAATGCCGCAAATAAATATGAAGAAAAGGTTATCGTTTTCCTTGGCCGGACTCAAAAAACTTATGGAAACACCTACAATCAGACCGATTATACCCGCGATTACGGTCTTTTGGTTCCAATGTTCGAAATCTTTGCCGATATAGTAGATAGACCCCAAGATCATCCCAAAAAAGGAAGACCATACGAAAAGTTCTTTCTTGGACAAAAAATAATCCAACAGCTGTGAAACGCTGAAATAACTGACCAACATACCAAATATCAAAAGCACAAGAAAAGTACCGTTGATATAACGATAAAAACTGTTGAACCTCCCGTTGAAGAGCAATTTGAATGCCTTGGTATTGATTTTCTGTAGGGAATAGATAAACTCCTCGTAAAATCCACCGACAAATGCCACGATACCGCCCGATACGCCAGGCACCTTGTTGGCCGCGCCCATGCATAGCCCTTTGATAACCAAAAAGAATTTGTCGCTAAACGTTCTCGGGTTGTACATGTAAGGAAACCTAATTTTTTTATAAAGTCCTAAACCTATAAACGCTTAAACTAAAAAGGGTTAATTGATAGTTTCAGATCCTGTGCCAGGTGAAGCCGGAATATCAAGAACCCGGAACTCATCTTTTCGAGGCGGTACGTTCGAGGATAAAAATAAGCGAAAAACCGATGATAGCGGCTATCAGGGCGTAGATAAGTTGGTTGTCACCGGCAAAGGCAAAGGGAGACACATTTTCATCGATGATTATTTCTTTTTCGCCGATTGTTCTGGTCTCCAATATCCTTTTCCATGGCCAAATTTTATTAAGGGAGCCCAAGATAAAACCGGTAAGCACCGCAAGGGTGATATTCTTGTAATTGTTGAACATCCATTTGAGTAGCTTGGCAAAACTTAGGAGTCCGAAAATAGCTCCAGCACCCACGATGGCAATTAAGGTAATATTTCGTTCATGGACTGCATCGAGAATGGTTTTGTAAGAACCTAGAAGAACCAATATAAAAGCACCGGAAATACCGGGTAAGATCATGGCACAAACGGCCAGTGCACCAGAAAAAAAGAGGAATAGGAGGCTGTCGCTATTGCCCGACGGGGGTAATGTGGTAATGAAATAAGCCACTATTGCCCCAATTATCAACCCAATAATCGCAGCTGCATTCCAGTTTTTGATTTCTTTGCCGACAAAAATAACGCTGGCCGCAACCAGTCCGAAAAAGAACGACCATAACAGTATCGGTTCGTTTTCAAGTAGCCAACTGACCAAGGTGGCCAAGGAAAAAAGACTGATGAATATCCCTAAAAACAGCGCCAGTAAAAAATTACCGTTCAACTGTTCCCAAGCCGCTTTAAAACCGTCTTTTTTCCAGATTTTGAAAAGGGAAAAGTTTACATTGTTTATCGAAGTGATCAATTCTTCGTAAATACCCGAGATAAAGGCTATTGTGCCACCCGAAACGCCAGGTACGACATCGGCCGCACCCATCGCCATGCCCTTGAGCGTGACTATGACGTATTGTAGTAAGTTTCTGTTTTCCATGAAAATTATTTCAAAGGCAACAAAAATAGGATTTTAAATTGGACTTGAAATGAAAAGAGTGGGGAGCGGCAGTTGCGGTCGACAGTTTATTCGAATTTAAGGTTCAATCGCTGCTTCTCAGCTGTTCAAGGTTTAGAAAATTTATGAGTTCAGTTCAGAAGTTTAGAAAAAGACAATTTTTTTTACAAACCTTGAACCTTGAACCTTGAACCTTGAACCTTGAACCTTGAACCTTGAACCTGCCGCAAGTAGGGTTAAATCTAATTTTTTTAAATGTGCAGCATTTAACTTAGTACATCTTAACGAGCGCTTCTAGCTACTTTTGAAACGATATTCTTCACCCAATCCGTATCGGCGTATTGCGGGAATTGGTCTGAAAAGAGTTGTAGTTTCTTAAAATCAAGCTTTAGGCCATCGATAAGGCTGATGCGGGCATTGATAAGATCGTCTATTTCGAGCTGGAAACCTGCCGTCTTGTATTTGATCTCGGCACTTTCGGGATAAAACTCCTGTCCCTGCTTTAAAATATGTATGGCACCGGGTATATCTTGGTTACGAAGCGCGACATCGGCCCAGCCCAACCAAGTTCGTAGTTCATAATTGCCGAGATCTACCGACTGCTTATAGGCGAAATCCGCTTGATCTAAGTTGCCCAATGCATTGTTGATTTGGGCACATTTTTTCCAATAATACGGATTCTCCCCATCAATGTTCAAAGCCTTATTAATGTAATACAGGGCCTTTTGATTATTTTCCCTACGAAAATAAAAATTGGTTATGGCGAGCCAGCCCTTATCCAATAACGGGTCTTCGTGTACGGTGTGATAGTAATAATACTTGGCCATTTCATCGTTGTCGAGTTGCTCATGGCATTTTCCGATCCGTAGGTAGGCATGTGAGGTGGGATCTTCCATCTGTATGGTGGTCTCGTAATTTTCTATGGCCTCGTTGTATTTTCCCATTTTTTCCAATACTTTCCCTTTCTCAAAATAGGCCCCGAGAAAAGTGTCGTCGGAAATAATAGCGAAATCAAAAGCGATGAGCGCCTCGGGATACATTTTTTTCGCGAAATACTGTTTCCCCAATTGGTGCCAAGCCACTTCACAGTAAGGATTTCTGTCCAAATAATCGTTCAAGTAGCTTATAGCGCCATCATAATCTTCTAAAAACTCAAAGCAATACACCACGTTGTAGAGCGACGAATAGTCTTGCTCGTCGAAAGAAACACACCGCATAAAACTTTCTTTGGCGAGCTTAAAATCATCCATAAAAAGATATTCCATACCCAGTAGGGAATGGATATCAAAGCTGTTTTCGGATAGGTTAAGGGCCTTGTTCAATAGTACCACGGCGGCCTCGTGATTATCCTTTTTGGAATAGATATTGGCCCTCTGGATGAAAATCTCTTCATTTGTACTGTCCAATACCTGAAGGGCATCCAAATAGCGTTCGGCAAGATCCAGGTGGTTTTCGAATACGAGCACCTCTACCTCAAGCAATTTGAGTTCTACCGAAGCGGGATGCTGCTGTAGACCGATTTTGATGGCCTTTTTTGCCAAGGCTATCCTGCCATTATTGAGATAGTGATGAATTATATCCTCAAAATCCTCGGCATCGAAAAAATAAATGTCGTCGGTCTTGAGCATCGATTCGAACTTGTCGATCGGTTGGTTGGGCTTTTCGTTGGATTCTAGCGCCATAGAACGGTTTTGGTTACGGAATTGCCCTCGACAAAATGTAGGGCGAATTTTAACTATGGATTTAAAAGTAACCCTTTGGGACTATCTTTTTGTCCACGTACTAGCTATATTATTAACAAATTAGTTAACAGGTTATTGTTCGTACTGCGTTAAAACTTCAAGAATCGTGCCGCAGCCTTGTTCGATTTCGTCAATAGAAATGGTCAGTGGCGGCGATATGCGTACCGCTTTCGGTTCGAACAAAAGCCAGAAAAGAATAAGTCCTTTTTGTGCACAGCTGAGCACCAAATAGTTCGCAATGTCCGAATTTTCAAAGATTAAGGCCAACATTAAACCCTTTCCCCGAATTTCTTTGATTGACGAATGTTTCAATAATTTACGAAATACCATTTCCTTATCCAGCGTCTGCGCTATAAGTGTGGTTTCCGTAATTTCTCTAAGAGTAGCCAGACAGGCCGCTGCAATGACCGGATTACCTCCGAAAGTAGTGATATGACCTAATTTGGGATCATTCTGTAAGCTGGCCATCATTTTTTGGGATGCGGTGAAGGCGCCCACTGGAAGGCCCGATGCCATGCCCTTGCCCATTACCAGAATATCGGGTACACACTCATAATGTTCAAAGGCAAAGAGTTTGCCCGTTCTGCCGAATCCGGGCTGAATTTCATCCAATATCAACAAGGCTCCCGTCTCGTTGCAACGTTCTCGGACCTTTTTGAGATATGCGTTTTTTGGTTCGATAAAGCCCGCCCCGCCTTGAATAGTCTCCAAAACAACACCGGCGGTTTTTGCGGTAATTTTCGTAAGGTCTTCCTCGGAATTGAATTGGATAAACGAAACATCGGGAATTAACGGCCGAAACGCTGCCTTACGTTCCTCAAACCCCATGAGACTCAAACTACCCATGGTATTGCCATGGTAGGCATGTCGGGCGGAAATCAGCTGGCTCCTGCCGGTCATCCGTCTGGCCAGTTTAATAGCCCCTTCTATGGCCTCTGTGCCGGAGTTCACTAAATAAGTGGTTTCCAAGCCTTCGGGTAGGAGGGAAGCCAACAGTTTTGTATACTCTACCGCCGGTTTTTGTACATATTCCCCGTACACCATCACGTGCATATACGCCTCCGTCTGTTCCTGAACTGCTTTTACAACACTCGGATGGCAGTGTCCCAAGCTACAAGCGGAAACTCCCGCAACAAAATCGAGATGGGCATTTCCATCGGTATCATAGATATAACTGCCCTTGGCATGGGAGATTTCCAGGGCTAGGGGATGCGGTGTGGTTTGGGCCTGATATTTTAGAAAATCGTTTTTCATGCAGCGTAATTGCTTAGACCTCCAATATGATCCGCTGACCTGCAAGGTATGAGCGAGGCAGAAACATTGTTTGCAAGTCTTTTTCCTACTCGCTCGAAATAGTGGTCAACTTCTTTAACTTGGGCCGTTCTCCCGGTTTTGGTTTAGGGTTGAGGAGTTTTTCAGCTCCTGGTCCAGAAGGCGTTGTCGAATCTTCATTTGTAGGCGTTAAGATTAGGATAGGAATTTTATTCACCGGATCCCCTGCATTCATCGTCCGTTCCTTTTCTTCGGCATCAATATCGATGGGGTTTTCGATACCACGGATTACCGGAAGCACGAGATTGTTATCGTCTTCATCGAAGATATCGTCCTTGGTCAAGATGCGTTCATCGCCACGCCAAATAAAACCCTTTAACAGTCGACTTGCCGGTGGAAGTTCCGTTTCCGGAAAAATATCCCCTTCGGGATTTGTGAAAAAGGTAAGATCTTCGACGTCGTTGTTGGCCATAGTAATCGTTATTTTACTGCAGGTCGTTTTATTGATGCCAAGCAGCTCATCGTCATCGTTGTACATATAATAGATGACTTCCGTATTTTGTACAAGGTCTATGATTTTCAGTTCATTATCAACGAATTTTCCATATAAATTAATGCCTTTGGCCTGGTTGTAGCCCGTCATACTGATACTGTCCAACGAAATGATAAAGGCGTTCTCTATTACTTTTAGTGAATCTAGTTGTTCTGTTTTCTTGTTGGAAAGGAGGTGGATACTATCTCCCGTCATCTGGTTTTCACCGTTCCAGATTACGGGGCTTTTGATCAATTGGGTGATGCCGGTTTTTTCTTGGGTATGTATGGAATCACACTTCCCGCTGAGGTCGGTTTTATAGAATTTAGCGTTGCGGAAAGCTCTGGAAATTCGATTTTCCGATTTTCCGGTAACCATAAGGGTATCGCCGTGAACGTACATCGAATCCTTTTCGACCAAGGTAATTGAAACTGCCCTTTTGGTTGCAAAAACGGAATCCTTGGCCTTGAAAACCTCAGCGTAATGGGCGCGTATCAAGCTATTGTTCACCGTATCGGTAACCGTAATATTATTTGTCGCCGATGCGAATTCGGTACCTTTATCGAAATAAACGCTGTCGCCCTCAACGATACGGTTATTATAGTCGATACGGGTGTTTTTGATGCCGTATCCGCTCTCGATTTTAGTGTCATAAAAACCGCGTTCGAAATAAAATTTATAAGTGTCGCCCGTAATAGTGGAAGGGCCGTACATATAGGCGTTCTTCGAGGTCTCGTAATAGTCAAGCCGTTCGGAATCGACTATGTAATCGGGGTTGTCGATGTGGACTTTATCCAAAAACTGAAGTTTTTTTAGTTCCATAAAATAGCGCCCGATCCTACTAGTAAGAGTGTTTGCTGAATCGATGATGGTACCCGAATGGTTATAATACGATTCCTGTTTTTCCCGGTCAAAATAAAGGGTGTCGGTACGGAGGGTGGTCTTGTTGCTGTTTAGAACTACACTTTCAAAAGCCTTGGCTAGTTTTATATTGCCGTCGTAATTTATTTTACCGCTGGTCATTTCAACGGAATCGCCCTGTTGCATGCGCACGTTTCCCAGGGCCCTGATCCGTTTTTCCTTTTGATAATAGATGGCGATATCGCACCACAGGTCTGCCCCTTCATGCTCAAATTGTACCTGCCGATCGTCTTTACTGAAAATAGAGGCGCCGGGAAATTTCGCCTCATCCTTTGTAAAGTTTGCTCCGTGTACGATGTTAATCGGTTTGCTTGCCGAGGTATCTTTTTCTACTGGGACATCGTTCTGAGCAAAACAGAGGGCCGTACCTAAAAGAAAGAATAAAATGTACTTTGTGCTTTGCAAATCCTCTGAATTTTGCTCAAAAATAGTTTTTTTTTACAGGAGGTAACCTCCATTGGGATAGAATTAGGAGGATGGCAGACGTTAAGGTTTCCATTTCTGTAGCGTTGTAATGTCGGAATTAACCAACTAGAGTAGCCGGTAATAAAAAAATTAGCGATGTATCGTCTGAGTTCGGTCTGGACCTACCGATACGATTTTAATGGGTGTCTCAAGTTCCTTTTCCAAAAAGTCAATGTATGCTTGAAGCGTATCCGGCAACTGCGCGGCCGTGGTCATTTGGGTAAGGTCTTTCTGCCAGCCTTTCATTTCAGTGTAGATCGGGGTGAGGTTTTCAGGTTCAATGTTATAGGGGAAATGTGTAATTTTATCGCCTTTGTAGTTGTAGGCGGTGCAGACTTTGACTTTTTTGAAACCGCTCAATACATCGGCTTTCATCATCATCAACTCGGTTACCCCATTTATTTTGACGGCGTACTTTAAAGCGACCAGATCTAGCCAGCCGCATCTTCTGGGGCGACCTGTTGTGGCACCGAATTCATTACCTATGCGTCCCATGGTCTCCCCGTCTTGATCAAAAAGTTCGGTGGGGAAGGGGCCACTGCCGACACGAGTAGTATACGCCTTAAAAATACCCTTGACGTCTCCGATTTGATTCGGGGCAACGCCCAAGCCTGTACATGCACCGGCAGCGGTGGTGGTACTGGACGTTACAAAAGGATACGTACCAAAATCTATATCCAACAAAGATCCCTGAGCCCCTTCGGCCAATATCTTTTTACCTTCTTTCTGGGCTTGGTAGAGATATTCTTCACTATCGATAAAGGTCAACCCCCTTAAGGTTTCGATAGACTTGAAAAAGTCCGTTTCCAGTTCGGCTAGATCATACTGAATATCTACATTGTAGAAACCGATCATGGCCTCGTGCTTATTGGCGAGGGCGCGGTATTTTTCTTTCCAGTCGTCAAGTTCAAGATCGCCGATACGCATGCCGTTTCGACCGGTCTTATCCATATAGGTCGGTCCTATCCCCTTTAAGGTAGAGCCAATCTTCGCCTTCCCTTTGGCGGTCTCCGAGGCGGCATCCAAAAGTCGATGTGTCGGTAATATGAGGTGAGCCTTTCGGGAAATGAGCAGTTTCGATTTTACATCAAGGTCGAATTTTTTAAGGGCATCGAGTTCCTTCCTAAAAATCACCGGATCGATGACGACCCCGTTGCCAACGATATTCATTGCGTTCTTATGGAAGATGCCAGAAGGAATGGTGTGCAACACGTGCTTGATACCGTCAAATTCCAAGGTGTGACCGGCATTTGGACCCCCTTGAAAACGGGCGATAATATCATAGTTTGTAGTCAGTACGTCGACGATTTTTCCTTTTCCTTCGTCGCCCCACTGAAGGCCTAACAATAAGTCTACTGCCATTGGTGAAATTGGGTTAGCTGTTGGTGTTTTCTTTGTTGTTTTCCGCTTTGACGGGTTGCCCTTTAACTTGGTCGGACTTACCAGTGTTCGACTCATCTAAATTATCGGATGTATTGCGCGTTCCGTAGAAGTATAGGGAATGTGTATTAATCTTGATATCGAACACTTCTTCAATAGTCTTTTTGATGGATTGGATGCGCGGATCACAGAATTCAACGACCTCGCCGGTATCGGTCAAGATGACATGATCGTGCTGGCGGTCGAAGTACGATTTCTCGTATTGCGCCTGATTTTTACCGAACTGATGCTTACGTACCAATTTGCATTCCAATAAAAGTTCTATGGTATTGTAAAGGGTGGCCCGGCTGACCCTGTAATTCTTGTTCTTCATGCCGATGTAGAGCGATTCGATATCGAAATGCTCTTCACTATCGTAGATTTCTTGGAGAATTGCATAGCGTTCGGGTGTCTTTCGATGTCCGTTTTCACCTAAAAAGGTGGTGAAAACGTTCTTAACTATCTCCTGATTTTTGTTCGCTGCCATAACAAGACTACTTCTCTGTTGACAAAGGTACAGTTCTTTTTCAAAACTTGAATATAAACACAAAAATCAAACGCCGTTGGCAATAAATCGTAATCCATGGTGAGCTTACATCCTTTTAAACTCTAGTAACCTTATCGATTCCATGTATTTTCTTTAGATTGGAAATCACCTTTTTGAGGATGCCATTATTTTTTACCACGACGGTAATTTTACCGGTAAAAGTGCCGCCATCGGTACTGAAATTAAGGTTTCTCATGTTTACGTGCATCTCATCGGAGATGATTTGGGTAATGTCGTTTATCAAACCCAAATTGTCGATGCCCGTAAGTTGTATTTCAGATTGGAATTCCTGTTGGGTCGAGTCAATCCATTTGGCGATGATGATACGATACGCATAGTTCGACTGCAATTGTATCGCATTTGGACAGTTTTTTTTATGCACTTTTATGCCATCGTTGACACTGACGAATCCGAATACGGGATCTCCGGGAATTGGGTTGCAGCATTGTGATAGTTTGTAGTCCAGTTTTTCTTCCTCCTGTCCAAAAACGAGCATATCGTACTTTGAGGTAATCTCGTCCTTATCGACATCTTGTGGTGCCGGGGTACGTCGTATCTTGTTCTTGAAAAAACTGATGAACGCATTGTTGTAAGACGACGCAAAGTCTTTGAGCATCTGATTGTCGATGGATCCGTTACCGACTCTATAGAAAAGATCTAGACTGGTCTTAAGCTTAAAGAAAACCACCATTTTGTTGATGGAATCTTCGTTTAGGGTGATTTTTTGGGATTTCAATTTTCTGCGGAGAATTTCCTTGCCGTCTTCCGCCGTCAACTTTTTCTCTTCCCGTAATGAAGATTTGATTTTCGCCCTAGCTTTGGCGGTGGTGGCATAATCTAGCCAGTTTTGGTTGGGCTTTGCCTGTTCGGAAGTAATGATCTCGACTTGATCGCCACTGTTCAAAGTTGTGTTCAGCGGTACAAGTTTGCCGTTTACCTTGGCCCCACGGGTGCGCATGCCCACTTCGGTGTGTATGTTAAAGGCAAAATCTAAAGGGGTAGATCCTTTCGGAAGGGACTTTAAGTCACCTTGGGGAGTGAATACGAAAATCTCTTTGGAGTAGAGGTTCAGTTTAAATTCCTCTACGAAATCTACCGCGTTCGGATTCGCATTTTCCAGCGCTTCTTGCAAACGGTTCAGCCAGACCTCGATGCCCATTTCCTTTTGGGCGCCGTGTTTGTACTTGAAATGCGCCGCATATCCCTTTTCGGCAATTTCGTGCATTCGCTCGCTACGAATCTGCACCTCTACCCATCGGCCTTTGGGCCCCATGACCGTAATGTGCAAAGCCTCATACCCTGTAGACTTGGGCGAAGATATCCAATCCCGAAGGCGTACCGGATTGGGCGTAAAATGGTCGGTTACGATGGAATAGATTTTCCAGGCCAAAAATTTCTCGTTCTGGCGGTCGGACTTGTAAATAATGCGAATGGCGAACTTATCGTAGATTTCATTAAAGGAAACATTTTGCGCCTTCATTTTCCTGCGGATAGAGAAGATCGACTTCATCCTGCCTTTGATAAGGTAATCGAGGCTTTCCTCTTTCAACGATTTATCGATAGTGGCTGAAAATGCGTCGATATATGCCTGTTGCTCTTCCTTCGAATCCTCAATTTTACCCTTAATGTCCCGATATACCCTCGGTTCCGTGTATTTCAGACTTAGGTCTTCCAATTCGGTCTTAATGTTGTAGAGTCCGATTCTGTGGGCCAGGGGTGCATAGATATACAGGGTTTCAGAGGCCATCTGTACCTGTTTGTGCTCTGGCATAGCGTCCATTGTGAGCATATTGTGGTACCTGTCGGCAATTTTGATGATAATAACGCGGACATCGTCGTTCAGCGTAAGCAGCATTTTCCGAAAGTTCTCGGCCTGCTGCGAGGTGCTCATGTCTTTTTTAAGATGCGCTATTTTTGTGAGTCCATCTACAATCCGTGCCACGGTTTCTCCGAACATGCGCTCAATATCGTCTAGGGTATAGTCGGTATCCTCTACTACATCATGCAATAGGGCAGAGGCTATCGAGGTAGCGTCAAGACCGATTTCGGAGGCCACGATTTTGGCCACCGCGATAGGATGGAATACGTAAGCCTCCCCAGATTTTCGGCGCTGATCTTTATGCCCGTCTACCGCCACTTCAAACGCGGCCCGTATCAACTTTTTGTCGTCGCTGGACAAATACTGATAGCTGATACGAAGCAACTCTTTATATTGCTTGGCAATCTGTTTATTTTCTACTTCTAATGCGGCCTGTGTCATTTACGGGAGTTCTGAATCTAAAATACCAAAATCTTAATTGATGTACAACAAAAAGTATGCCCGGGGAGGTTCAAGGTTCAATTCTGCCACAAGGCAGTTTTAAGGTTTAGGGTTGGTTTTTTCACCCGAAAACCTTAAACAGCTGCAAAGCGGCGCTTGAACCTTTATCACAAGGTATACCAAGTTGAATTTCTTAAATGGTTTTAAGATTCCGTATCCTAGAAATCAGCGGCGGGTGCGAATAGTGCATGAATACATAAGCGGGATGCGGGGTAAGATTGCTAAGGCTGTTTTTGGAAAGTTTTTTTAAGGATGTTACTAAAGGGGATGCCGCATAGGTGTTTTTGGCGTAATCGTCTGCTTGATACTCGAATTTTCGGGAAAGGTGGTTCATGATGAGTCCCGTTACCTCAGAAATGGGACTGTACAAAATACCGAAACCGATCAAGGCGGCATGAAAACTAGGCTGCGAGACACCTATGGCAAGAGATACTTGGGGATTATTGATAAAGAGGGATAAAAGAAAAAGGGTAAGTCCCGTCAATAGAATGGACGCTGCAAGGTTGAAAACGATGTGCTTCCTCTTGTAATGTCCTACCTCATGGGCGAGCACGGCCACGATTTCCTCTTCTTCCAAATCATTGATCAGGGTGTCGTAGAGGGTTATTCTTTTCTCCTTACCAAATCCAGAAAAATAGGCATTGGCCTTGGTAGAGCGCTTCGAACCATCGATAACAAAAATATTTTGGAGCTCAAAGCCAACATTTTCGGCGTAGTCCTCAATTTTTGTTTTAAGGCCGCCTTCCTCCAAGGGGGTCAGTTTGTTGAAAAGGGGTACAATCAATTTGCTATAGAAAAGATTCATAAATAAACTAAAGACGGCGACGAGGGCCCAAGCATAGACCCAAAAGTTGCTGCCCGCCCACTCGAAAAACCAGATGATCAAGGCCAATAACCCGCCCCCGATAATTGCCATCATGCCCCATCCTTTCAATTTGTCCATGATGAAAGTGCCTCTGGTGGTTTTGTTGAACCCGAATTTTTCCTCAATGACGAAAGTGGAATAATAGGAGAAAGGCAGCGTAACGATATCGCTACCGATCATGATGATTGCGAAAAACACCAAGGCCACGAGAATCGGGTTGTCGGTAAGGCTTCGCGCCATTTGGTCTACCCATTCGAAACCTCCGAAAATCAGGAATCCCAAAGTGAGAAGTAACGAGAAGGTCGAGGTCAGAAGTCCGAATCGATAGTTAATTTTCTTGTAGGCCTGCGATTTTTTATACTCCTCCGCATTAAAGACATCGTTCAGTTCGTCTGGTACAGGATGGCTAAAGCGTTTCGCGTTGAGAAAATCGAGTACCGTTTCAATAACGAATTGTAGTATCAAGATTATAACTATAATGTAGAAAAGAATATTCAAGATTTAAAAGTTGTTTATAGTATTAAAAAATTTAAGCTGCAGGTGTGTCGTCGGCACGTTCAAGGTTCAAGATGTTTCAACCTTAAAAAGCTACGAAGTAGCGATTGAACCTTGAATTTAGGCTACCAACCGCAACCACGACTGCCAATTAAAAAATTCCGCGCTGCCGTTTCGCCTCAAAGATAAGAATCGCTGCGGATACGGAAACGTTCATGGAATCTATTTCGCCTGCCATGGGTATGATGATGTTTTGTCGGGATGAATCAATCCACTCCTGTGAGAGTCCGGTTGCCTCGGTACCTACGACTATCGCTGAAGCCTTTTTGAAATCGACTTCCGTATAATTCCTCGATGCCGTAAGGGCGGCGCAGTAGCAGTGAATGTTTTTTTCTTTCAAATACGATATGATTTCAGAGGTACTTCCGACGGCGATGTTGTTCGTAAAAATACAACCTACACTCGATCGTATGATATTCGGGTTGTACAAGTCGGACTTTGGATTGGCGATAATAACCGCATCCAGACCGGCAGCATCGGCGGTACGGAGCAAGGCTCCCACATTTCCAGGCTTTTCGGGGGCTTCCGCAATTAAGATTAGTGGGTTTCTAGAGCGAAGGACGAGTTCGTTCAAGGCATGGGGTTTGCTACGGGCCAATGCCACTAGGCCTTCCGTGGTCTTCCGGTACGCCAGTTTGGCGTATACTTCCTTGGTTATGGCGATAATATCGGGTTGTGGCACCGAGACATCCAACATTTCAAGAAGGGCATCCACAGCAATTAAATCCTCTTGAATCAAAACGGTATCCAATTTATATTTTCCTTTGATCGCAAGTTGTATTTCCCGCAATCCCTCTACAACAAAAAGTCCCGATTTCTTGCGTTCCCTTGATTTATCCTGTATAGCTGCTATTTTTTTGATCAAAGGGTTTTGCAGACTGCTGATTTGTTTACTTTCGTACATACGGCAAAAGTAAATAAAAGGGGAGTATCCCGACCAATGTAGTGAAACCTAAAAATCGAAAAGTATGATACGAATACTGATGGCCATGGTACTTTTGGGCATTACAAGTTGTAAGGAAGCGCCCAAGGAAAACATACCAGAATCCGAAGAAAGAAAAGTGGAAATTGAGACCCCTAAAAGGGAATATCCCAGAGCCTTGACCCAGGTATTCGATGCCCATGGCGGACTTGATAACTGGAAGAAAAAACGCACCTTGAGCTTTACGATTCCCAAACCTGATGCCGCTGAAATCCAAACTATAGACCTTTATGATAGAAGGGATAAGATAGAAATGCCGACAACGACCATGGGATTCGACGGCGATGACATATGGTTGCTAGACCCGAACAATTCCTACGAAGGTAATCCGGCGGTATACCATAACCTGATGTTCTATTTTTATGCGATGCCTTTTGTTCTGGCCGACGACGGTATCAATTACGAAGAAGCCGACGCCTTAATATTTGAGGGAAAATCATACCCTGGTATGCATATAAGTTATGATGCGGGCATCGGTGCCTCGCCCAAAGACGACTATTACTTGTATTATGACGCGGAAACCCATCAAATGGTATGGCTGGGCTATACCTTTACGTATGGTAGTGATGAAGAATCGGAAGATGTCAGCTATATCCGCTATGCCGATTGGATGAAACTTGGCGATGTGATGCTGCCAAAAATCTTGACCTGGTATACGAGCGAGGGCAGTGTGATCAAACAAGCTAAAGACCCGTTGCCATTTGAAAACGTGTCGCTCATCGAAGTGACCAAGCCTGATGATTTTTATCAAATGCCGGAGATGGCCAAGGTGGTAAAATAGCTATGCGGTTATTACTGAAAGCCATAAGCCCTAGGTAGAAAACAGAATGTTCTACCTATGGCGTATCCTATTTATTTGCGTAACTTGTATCTTTACATTGTAAATATCCTAAATTAGGAATCAGGAACTAGAAAAATGGAAATATTGTTATTCGGAATTGCCAAGGATATTGTCGGCAAAAGCTCGTTTCGCTTTGGCGCAGATGAGCTCGTGCCCGCTTCTGTGTCAGAATTGAAGGATAGATTAAAGGGAAGTTTTCCCGAATTCGGAAAACTCTCTTCTTTAGCGGTGGCAGTAAACAGTGCGTATGCCGAGGATAGTGATCGCTTAAGGGAAGGTGACGAGATAGCCATAATTCCACCCGTAAGTGGAGGCTAAGAAACGGTAGCTGATGGAAGGGAAAATGAGTATAGAGATTGTTGATGTAATCGAAACCTCCACGGTATTCGGCGAACTATCGCACCCCCACAGCGGAGGTATCTGTGTCTTCGTAGGGGCAGTTCGTGAATTTACGGATAATGAGGAAGTCCTGTCTTTGGAATTCGAAACGTATAAAGTCATGGCGCTCAAGGAAATGAAGAAAATCGCATTTGAGGCTATTGAAAAATGGAAGTTGAACAAGGTAATCATACATCATGCGGTAGGAGCTAAGAACGTCGAAGAACCCGTGGTCATCGTAGGTGCTTCTTCCGCACATCGGGATGCTTGTTTTATAGCCTGCCGGTATTTGATCGATACCCTGAAAGAACGTGTGCCGATCTGGAAAAAGGAAATGTTCAAGAACAAGTCGGTCTGGGTTTCGGCGCATCCTTAAAAAAGGGAGCATATGAAGTTAATAAATAAGCGTCAAAATACTCTGTTGGCTTGTTTGTTACCCTATGAAATAATACGCGTTTTGATTTTGAAGTTGAATATGAATCTGAATTCATCATGTTAGTAGACAATCACAATAGAAAAATAGACTACCTGAGATTGGCCGTTACAGACCGTTGCAACTTGCGGTGCAACTATTGTATGCCTGCCGAAGGCATAAATTTTGCCAAGAACGACAAGCTTTTTACCATTGATGAACTTTCCCGTTTGAGCGAAATCTTAGTTACGCAGGGCATCGATAAAATTCGGATTACCGGTGGCGAGCCTTTTGTCCGTAAAGATCTCATGGTCTTGATGCGCCGGCTTTCGAAAATGGCGGGTCTTAAAGATATATCGATTACTACCAATGCCACGACTATCGGAAAGTATATCGACGAACTCAAAGCATTGGGTATTCTGAATATTAACGTCAGTATGGATGCCATTAATCGGGAAACTTTTGAAAAGATTACGCGTAGGAATCACTACGATACCGTTCATAATAACATCATCCGTTTAATAACTGAAGGTTTTAACGTTCGCATTAACTTTATTGCCCTTGATGGACAAAATACAGAGGATATTCTGCCGATGTTGGAACTGACGAAGCATTACGACGTATCCGTTCGTTTTTTGGAGGAGATGCCGTTTAACGGTGGCAGCAAAAGTTTTGATAGTATTGTATGGGATTACAGAAGGATATTGGAATATATAAAGGAAGCCCATCCGGAGTACTATACATTGGAATCTCCCAAAACATCGACCTCCGTTAATTATAAAATTCCCGGTTTTAAAGGAAGTTTCGGTGTGATTCCCTCTTTCAGCCGCACTTTCTGCGGTAGCTGCAACCGGCTACGCATATCAGCGACCGGTGATGTCATCACGTGTCTATATGCCAAACCCAGTATGAATATTCGGGATATATTGCGGAGTGAAAATTCTGAAGAAAAGGTAAAGGCACAGATTTTAAAGGCTATCGGAAGCCGCTCTAAAACCGGATTCGAGGCGCAGGAAAAATACAAGGGAGTTTTTGATAATTCGATGACCTCGATCGGGGGCTGAGCGTCGAGCCTTGATTTAACATGAAAAAGAAAACCGGCCTAGCGGTTGGCAGGAACAAAGGTCGAATTCGAGCAGACATTTGTCGAACAAACTAAAATTGCTTGTGAAAGAAAAACTTTCCCACATCGACGAAGCCGGAAATGCTACCATGGTCGACGTTTCCCATAAAACGGTCACATCCCGCAGTGCAACAGCTACCGGACGGGTCGAATTTCCCGCCGAGGTATTCAAAACCTTAGCGAACAAAGATTTTCTTGGAAAAAAGGGAAGCATCATTCAGACAGCTGTGATAGCGGGTATTCAAGCGGTCAAAAAGACTGCGGAGCTGATTCCCCTTTGCCATCAACTCAATTTGTCGAAGATACAGATCGATATCCATCCGAAGAAAAACACTTTAGAAATCCGGTGTACCGTAAAATGTAGCGAAAAGACCGGTGTTGAGATGGAGGCATTAACGGGGGTGTCGATCAGTGCATTGACCATTTACGATATGTGCAAGGCCCTATCCCACGATATTAAGATTTCGGCTATACAATTGGAACAGAAAACAGGAGGAAAACATGATTATAGGCCCTAAAATATACGGTTTGGTGCTCGCCGGAGGAAAAAGCAGCCGGATGGGAAAGGATAAGGGCATGATTCCCTATCACGGTATGCCGCAACGGGAATTTTTGTATCATTTGGTGAGTCGTGTCTGCGATGAAACGTTCGTCAGTATCCGGCCCGATCAAAAAGCGGATTTTCCAAAAGACATGCAGTCTATCGTGGATGATGATACCTATAAAGGACCTTATAATGGCATGTTATCCGCCCACAATAAATTTCCTGAGGTAGCTTGGCTGGTAATCGCCTGTGATCTACCCTTAATTGATTTGGCATCGTTGCAAGAATTGATAGCGGCCCGCGACCCGAACGTTATGGCGACCACATTTGCACAAAAGGAAGACCCGCTGCCCGAACCCCTATGCGCCGTTTGGGAACCCCATGCGTTTGAAAGTTCCAAAACCTATTTGGAAAGCGGAAACGGAACCTGTCCCCGGAAGTTCTTGATCAACAACAAAACGAAATTAGTTGTTCCGAGTAAGGCGAATGTTTTGCTAAACGCGAATTCGGAAGAGGAGTATAAGGAGGCGATTGTGAGATTACGTATAGAGTGAAAGATTATGAATTTCAAAGGGTTTTATGACCCCCCTTTACTACAACTGATCCCTCCGTCCTTATGCGGACACCTCCCTTTGAAAAAAGGGAGGAGCTTAAATAAAAATTGGGTATGAACATCGAACGGTACAACAGACAGACCATATTAAAAGATTTTGGATTTGAAGCCCAGAATAAGCTACAAGGGTCAAAAGTGTTGGTGGTGGGTGCCGGAGGTCTTGGTGTTCCAGTCCTCATGTACTTGAACGCCATGGGCGTTGGCAGGCTTGGTATCGTGGATAATGATGTGGTTTCCCTGTCGAACCTGCCCCGTCAAGTACTGTATTCTGAACAAGATATTGGCCAATCGAAGGTAAGGGTTGCCATAGAAAAATTAAAGCTCCAAAATACCGAAACACTTCTTATCGCTTACGAGACGTTTTTGAACAGCGAAAATGCGTTACGGATTATTTCGGATTATGATGTTGTCGTAGATGCCTCCGATAATTTCCCCACCAGATACTTGATTAACGACGCCTGTGTCATCTTAAAAAAACCTTTCGTGTACGGCGCCTTGCACGGATTTGAAGGTCAATTAAGCGTGTTTAATCACAATGGCGGTCCTACCTATCGCTGTCTTTTTCCGAATATGCCAAAACCCGATGAAGTGCCCAATTGCAATGAAAACGGCGTTTTGGGAATACTCCCAGGGATCATTGGAAATCTTCAGGCCCTTGAAACGGTGAAGTTGTTGGCAGGAGTGGGAGAGGTGGTATCGGGCAAACTCTTCATTTTCGACGCACTTTCGAATGCTTTTCAAAAAATAAGCTTTACCGTGAAGCCCGAAAATTTAAAACTCCATGCGCTACTGCCCAGCTACGATTTTAAATGTACCGCCGATTTTAATAATTTGGAAGCAGAAGCCTTCCTAGATATCATCGAAAGCAGTAGACCGCAACTCATCGATGTACGAACGTCCAAGGAGTTTGACCGAAATCATTTAGAAATTGCAGTGAATATTCCCTTGTCCGAGTTGGATGTGCGACAAAGCGAAATCAACTTTGATCAAAAAGTATATGTCGTTTGCCAATCTGGTATTCGCAGCAAAAAGGCTATCGAGCGGCTTCTTAATACGCATTCCCATGCCCATTTCATCAATCTTTCCGGCGGAATGAACCAGATACAGAAACATGGGGTTACCTATTGAAAGCCTGATTGTATTATGTTTAGGTTTCTTTGTGGTGGCAACCCTTTACTCTGCTGTTGGCTTTGGTGGCGGGTCTAGCTATTTGGCTTTGCTAGCGCTTTTTTTAGGGGGATTTTTCGCCATCCGTTCCATTGCTCTAATCTGCAATTTGATAGTTGTTTCCGGTAGTACATACCTTTATTTTAAAAACGGACATGCGAAAATCCGGGATTTTCTTCCGTTTGTACTTGCTAGTATTCCTTTGGCGTTCATCGGGGCATCTTTTCGACTGGAAGAGCATATTTTCTTTATTCTTTTGGGATGTTCCCTGGTGACTTCATCTCTATTTTTGGCCTGGCAGACGTTTTCTACAAAACGTGCTTCCACGCGCATAAAATCCTATCCCAAATATCTAAGCTACTTTTTGGGCGGCGGTATCGGACTTTTATCCGGCCTGGTAGGTATCGGTGGAGGTATTTTTTTGGCTCCGATACTCAATCACCTGCGTTGGGACAAATCAATCAAAATCGCGGCTTTGGCCAGTTTTTTTATCCTTGTGAATTCCCTTTCCGGAATTGCGGGATTGGTACAGGGTGATATGATGCAACTCCCTTGGAAAGAAACCTTGGCTTTAGCGGCTTCGGTACTAATCGGTGGACAGTTAGGTATCCGCATAAGTCTAAAACGATTAACGCCGAATGGAATCAAAAGAGTAACGGCTTTATTGGTCTTTATTGTCGGAGTCCGCATTTTGGTTAAGTATCTCCCGATGGTCTGGTAAACGTATATGGGGGTAGTTCCATCTCATAGGGAAAAATTCAAGGTTAAATCTGTCTAAAGGCATTGTTCAAAGTTTAAGGCCAAAGGCGTGCACTTTAAACCCTGCTTCGCCGGCCAAACCGGTGTTAACAGATACACGGTAGCGATTGAGCCTTAAACCGTTTTCGCTCAAGGCACGAATTTTTCAAATCCCTATCTTTGTTCGCTTAAATACTAAATCTAATAGCCCATTGAAAACCCTTTTGCATCCCACCTATTTCCCTAACATCGCCACTTTTGCCGTAATTGTCCAAAATGAAATCCAATGGGAGGTCGAGGACAATTACCAAAAGCAGACCTATCGTAACCGTTGTTATGTCTGCACGGATCTTGGACGGCACATGCTGAGCATTCCCATTCAACATGTGGGCGGTGCACAGGGTCGGCAAAAATATAAGGATGTTTTACTGGATAATTCCTATCCTTGGCAACGCAACCACTGGCGCACGCTTCAGACAGCCTATAGAACGTCCCCCTTTTTTGAATTTTACGAAGATGAAATGGCGCCACTCTACGAGCAAACTTTTGAAAAGTTGCTGGACTTCAACTTTAAGACCATTCAGATGCTCTGCAATTGCCTTCAAATTGACATGCCGGACGATACTACATCGCGATATGAGTTAGCTCCTGCCGATGTGCACGATTCAAGATTTTTGGTCAGTGCAAAACGGAAGCTTGGGGCATCCCAAGAAAATTATGTACAGGTTTTTGGTGACCGACATGGTTTTGTGAAAAATACCAGTGTTCTAGATCTTCTGTTTAATGAGGGTACAAATGCATTGACCTATCTAAAGAAGCAAAATACAGACTTTTTGAATGATTAGGTTCTTCGTACATTATGGTATCCATTTCATTGTGCCGATTGCTATTGGATTGTTCTTTTTCAAGAGGCAAAGCACAAAAGTGATCCTAATTTTATTGGCCGGAATCGTAATCGATGTCGACCATCTGTGGGCGGACCCCATATTTGACCCTGAGCGATGCAGTATAGGGTTTCACCTATTACATAGCTATTGGGCGATAGCCATATATTTCGGATTGCTATTCTTTAAGAAGACATGGATTTTCGGCCTCGCCCTTCTTATCCATATATTCGCGGATGTTATGGATTGTTTTTTAATGTCTTAAGATTCGTTCGTATTGCGTTGTTGCTATCTTTTCGATTTTTAAACTTTTATTTTTGAAAATTTGTCCACCGTGCACGCTCTTTGAAAATTACGGCTATTTTTTAGAATTTGGCATCTCGACTGCGCTCGATGTGACAAATTTAGAATTTGGTGTTTGAAATTTTTACTCCCTCAAACCAAAAGACGCCATCACCGGGTAGTGATCCGAATATTTGAAATTGTAGTTTTTATGCGCTTTGACCTCGAATGAACTATCCGCCATTATAAAATCGATCCGTAAGGGTATATTAAAAAAGGTGAAGGTTCGACCATAGCCCGACCCTGCCTCAATAAAACTATCTTGCATGTCCCCCTTGAGTATGTGGTACTCCTTTGAAAATTGGGTGTTGTTGAAGTCCCCGCAAAGTATGGTTTTATATGGACTCCCTTTACGGTGTTGCGCTATCATTTGGGCCTGTTGTTCCTGCTTTTTAAAGGCATTTACGACCTTTCGATAGAGAAATTTCGAAGAACGGGACCGTAGTACCCCCGTTCCCGGGGTTATGCCCAGCGATTGCATATGCACATTATAAAGGCGCAGTGTATCCCCGCGATAGGCGATATCGGCATACGAACCGTTGTTGATACTGTTAGGAAAAGTTAGCGTCTCGGCATTGACAATCGGGTATTTTGAAAAGATGCCCAAATGTACCTTGTTACCAGTGGGTATTTTCATTAAGTAGTGGTACGGATAATCCGAAAATTCCTTTACCATGCTAATACTAACTTCTTGGAAAGATATGATATCCGGTTGCTCCTCCCTCACTAGGTTTTGAATGGCCTTGAAAACATTTTTACGTTCCGTCCATCCAAATTCAGTAAAAGTCCGCACATTGTAGCTCATTACTTTTAAATCCTTCTTTTGGAATTGATGTATGGGAAAATTCAATTTAATGAAAGTACCCAGAACGAAATAGCCGAATACCAGTACAAAAAGCGATGGAAGCATTTGTCGTTTTCCTTGGATGGCCCAACAAAAAAAGAAGAGGAAGTTGATAGCTACCAAAACGGGCACCGCCAAACTTAGGAAGGATAGAAACGGAAGAAAGTTGACAGACAGGTAAGGCACCGCACAAGCTACCAAGTAGCAGAATGACAAAGACGAGGTTCAGCGCATATACGACTTTATTCAAAACGGAGAGTCCCTTCACATAAGAAGTTTAGGAAATTATTGCTTTAGGAGTTTAGGAAAATTACTTATTCTGAACATTCATTTCCGTTTTATTTCCCCAAATTTTTAACATCTTGTATTATTAACTTCGTGCTAAGTACATACTAAGTAGTATTGAACTTGAACTTTGGAGTTTTGTTTTTTTGGAATTTGCCTTCGGCCTAATCTTCCTTTCCCGCTTTAAACAGATAATCCTTTTCCGCTTTGGAAAGACTTTCGTAGCCTGATTTACTTATTTTATCAAGAATAGCATCTATTTTTTGTTGGTGATTATCTTTGGTGGGGCTTGATTTTGAGTGGGCGGAAGATTGTTGCTTGCGATAGACGGTCTTCATAGGCGCTTTTTTTCTGCCATTGCCAACGGTCGCACTACTTTTCTTGAATAGGTCTGCAATACTATCCATGAATTTTGAGAATCCCTCACCGATATCCGTACCCTTAAACAATTGTCTGGCGTAGACATATCCCAAGAAAGCACCTCCCAAATGTGCCAGGTGTCCCCCGACATTACCTCCCAAGGGAATACGGATCAAATCCATCAAGACCACGAAGACCCCTACATGCCAAAGTTTTACGTTAAAAAAAATAATGCGCACCTCCTGATTGGGAATATAGGTGCATATAAAGATCAGTACGGCCATCACTCCCGCCGATGCCCCGACAAGGGAGGTATTTTGACCGACAAGCGCAGGAAAAATATTGTAACTGAGCAGAAATAGAAGTCCCCCTAAGATTACCCCCAAAAAGTAGACGTTCAAAAAGCGTTTACCATCGAATAGATTGAGCATAATGCGCCCGGCGACGTAAAGAATGTACATGTTGAAGAGAATATGAAAGAAATCGGCGTGTAGAAAGGAATAGGTGACGATGGACCAAGGTTGTACTGAGAAAATCAAAAAAGTCTTTGGGCAATGCGAACCAGTTTTCAATATTGGGGCCTATCAACGCGGTGGCCAGCCCCATAACGATAAAAACAAGCACGTTTATCGCTATGAGCTTCTCCGCAATATTTAATCTTGCATATTGATATCTTATTCCTCCTCCGTTCATCTTAAATATCCTATTAACCCTATGAATCCCATACTTCTGTTAATTCCACCTCTTGTCATTAAAATCATTCTTTTTCCAATACCACATCATGATAAATCCGGCAATCGCACCACCAATATGTGCGAAATGAGCGATGCCGGTGGCTGTACCGGTAAAACCAAAAATCAGGTCACCCACAATCAACAAGGGCACGAAATATTTCGCCTTTATGGGAATGGGTAGAAAGATAAGCATAAGTTCCGCCTCGGAAAAGGCAAAGGCGAACGCGACCAGAATTCCGTATATTGCCCCTGAAGCCCCAACGGCCGGGGTATTAAAGGCACTCAGAAGACTATCCACTTTATCCGCTCCAATCAAATCGTTCCAAGCGGGACTGTACTGTCCACCAGCGATAATTTCCATAACCTGATTTTCATCGACGCCTTGATCTACCAAGGCTTGTAAACCATCGTGAAACATGTAGTAATTTACACCGGTATGCAACAGGGCGGCCCCGATACCTGCCGAGAAATAAAAGAACAGAAATTTGTTGCGGCCCCACATCTGTTCCAACGGGGTGCCAAAAGCCCAAAGAGCGTACATGTTGAAAAGAATATGCATGATACTACCATGCATGAACATATGTGAAATAATCTGCCACCAGTCAAAATTCGGGCTCTCGGGGTAATAAAGTGAAAGCCAACTATACAATTGAGGATAGATTTGTGCCGCCACAAAAACTATTACATTGATAATCAGCAAATGCTTTACAGCATCGGTCAATCTTCCCATTTAAATAAATTTTTTATCAATATCGTTTTCCGTGATGGTAATGTATACCGGTTTGCTAAAAGGGCTGGTCATGGACTCCGTACAGGCAAAAAGGTCGTTGACCAAGGCCAATTGCGACTGCCGATCTAATATTTCCCCGGTCTTTACCGAAAGGGTCTTGGCCAAGGTTTTCGACAACATGTCGGTATGCGAGAAACTCTCGCCGATCACCTCCTGCTGGTAGTCGGAAATCAATTGGTCCAACACCATGCCCACCTCACTTTCGGCCACTAGAAAAGGTACACCGGTTACGGTAATGGATTCTCCTTCAATTTTTTCAAAAATAAAACCCACCGAGACCAGAATGCTTTCGATTTCCTGTAATGCACCGATTTCGGAAGTCGAAAAAGAAAGTGTCAACGGAAATAGTAATTGCTGGCTTACGGCTTCTTTGATAGTACTGTTCTTCAAAAATCGCTCATAAAGCACCCTTTGGTGCGCTCGGCTCTGATCGATGACCACCATACCCGATTTAATGGTCGTGACAATATATTTTCTGCGTATCTGAAAGGTAGTCGTTACAGTTTCTGTCGCTTCTTTTTCGCCTTCGAAAATAGATCCGGTAATAGTATCGGATTCATAGCTGATACTACCAACATTATCCTCTTTGCCCCAATTAGATTCCATGCCGACATAAAGGTTTTCCCAGTTGGCATTTTGTCTTCTGTAATTCCGTGTTGTAAAATCGTTTTGCTGTTTCTCTTGGAATGGATTGAACCCCGCATCGACCGTAACTTGGGGTACAACGGCCGACCTGTTCTTAAAGCCGTAGGGTGTTTGTAAGTTCGGGTCGTGATCAAAATCCAATGCCGGGGCTACATTGAACTGGCCTAAGCTATGTTTGATGGTAGAGCGTAAGATAGCATAAAGGCTATGCTCGTCGTCGAATTTCACTTCTGTCTTCGTTGGATGGATATTGATATCGAGTGATGCCGGATTCACCTCGAGATATAAAAAGTAGCCCGGATAAGTGTCCGATTTTATCAGTCCCTCAAAAGCGGCGACGACCGCATGGTGCAGATACGGACTCTTGATAAACCGGTGGTTGACAAAAAAGAACTGCTCGCCCCGGCTTTTTTTGGCGAATTCGGGTTTCGTAATGAACCCCTTGATTTTTACAATGGGGGTTTCTTCTTCCACGGGAACCAATTTTTGGTTCGTGCGGCTTCCGAAAATGCTAACGATACGTTTTCGATGATTGTCTGCCGGCAGATTGAACAATTCGCTACCGTTATGATAAAAATGGAAGGCAACATTTGGATGGGCTAATGCTACCCGATGAAATTCGTCGGTAATATGCCGTAATTCGACGTGACTTGATTTGAGAAAATTTCGCCGTGCGGGAATATTAAAAAATAGATTTTTGACCGCAATTGAAGTCCCTTTAGCCGATACCGTAGTTTCTTGAAGCACTATTTCGCTACCTTCTATACGAAGATGGGTGCCAAGCTCTTCGGTCTCGGGTTTGGTCTGCATCTCGACATGGGCGATGGCTGCGATAGAGGCCAAGGCTTCCCCGCGAAATCCTTTGGTGTTCAAATTAAAAAGATCTTCCGCCTTTTGGATTTTAGAGGTTGCGTGCCGTGAAAAACTCAATCGCGCGTCGGTGGCACTCATGCCCATGCCGTCGTCGACCACCTGTATCAGGACCTTACCACCATCTTTAACGATTAATTTTATAGTTTCCGAATTGGCATCCAAGGCATTTTCAAGAAGTTCCTTGACAACTGATGCGGGGCGTTGTACGACTTCGCCCGCCGCTATCTGGTTAGCGACATGGTCCGGCAAGAGTTTAATGATATCTGCCATTATTTCGAAAAGAATATGGAGAGGTCAAAATCGAATATGTAAAGCACGATTAAAACGAGCACTGTTAAAATGATAACCATTCGCTTTTTGAGATTGCGGTCGCCTTGTTGCCTCATATCCGACATGGCGTTTCCGAACTTACCTTTCAAGCCTCTGGGGGAATCGACGGTGCTACGAAATTTATCAAATTTCGGCTCGATTTTAAACGGACTCCCCTTTCCCTCATCATCGAAATAACGGGGCTGGTAATCGAACTTCTTACTGCGCTGTAATCGCGTGAATTTACTTAACATTCCCATGGTTTTCAAAGTTACTCAAAATCAAAAAATATGCCGTAAGGTCATTGCCAAAATTTGTTAACCTTTTTTAGGATATACTCATAACTGAGCAAGTAGCGCCCTATGAACCGTTCAAGGTTTAATCCCTTCTTTGTAACTGTTCAAGGTTCAATGCTTAAAAAGTTTAGGATTTTGGAAGGTCTAGGAGTTGAGAAAAGGGGATCTTTTTAAGAACCTTATACAGACGAACCTTGCGGGCGCGAAGGTTTATTATTGGTTCTGACGAGAGCAGAGTTCAACATTAAATTTCAATAGCTGCAAATGACTAAAGTCCAGTACAAATATTTAGGAATTTAGGGCTTGTATTTTAAAAATTAATTCCCAAGGATTGCCATTTTAATCGCCGCAATCGCTGCTTCTGTACCTTTGTTACCGTGTTTTCCGCCACTTCGCTCTTGGGCCTGTTGTAGATTGTTATCGGTAAGTACACAGAAAACAACGGGTATCTCACCGTTCAGATTAAGATCCATGATGCCATGTGCGGTAGCGCTGCATACGAAATCAAAGTGTTTGGTTTCGCCTTGAATAACGCTGCCAATGGCGATAATGGCATGTACGTTTTGGGAAGCCATCATTTTTTTACAGCCGAATGTCAGTTCAAAACTGCCGGGTACATTCCAGCGGACAATATTTTTTTCTAAAGCCCCGCAATCCAATAAAGCTTCATGAGCTCCAGTATACAAACCTTCCGTAATCTCGGAATTCCACTCGGAGACCACAATTCCGAAACGATAATTTTTCGCATTCGGGATCGTCGACTTATCGTAAACGGATAGATTTTTATTTGCCGTTGCCATATATGTTTGATTCAGAATTCAGAATTCAGAATTCTGAATTATAGCTTTCACGCCCCACCTTCGGCCATCCCGATAAAGGCGTCGATATTTCTAGCAGCTTCAGAGGCGGAGTACTCCTCTTTTATCCTTTGAAAGTATTTTAGGGCTTTATCGCTTTGGTTGAGTTCCAGCGCGGTAATCCCGGCCTTGTAAAGATACTTAGGCGCAGTATAATCGTTGTCACTGTGATTAAAGGCCTTTTCGTAATAGCCTAAGGCATCATCGGGTTGGCCGAGTTGCATGAAGGCATCTCCGATTCCTCCCTTTGCCATGGCTCCCAAAATAGCATCTTCCGAGCCGAATTTTTCCAAATGGGATATGGCTTCCTGATATTTTTGTAGGTTCAGGTACGACATTCCAGCGGAATAATTGGCTAAGTTCGCCGCGCGGGTGCCACTATATTCGTCGATGATATCCAAGAATCCGTACTTACCTTCCCCGCCGTTCAGGGCGAGGTTGTAAAGGGAGTCTTTTGCGGTGGTATTGGTCAAGGCCTGGTCAAAATACTGTTGTGGATAGTACATTTCGTTAGAAGCGCTCATTTCTTTGGGCTTTTCGACAAATTGTACGTAGCCCAGATAGCCCAGCACTCCCACAGCGACTACCCCGATAAGACCCAAAATGTAGTTTTGGTTTCTCGAGACCCAGGCCTCCGTTATCGATGCGCCTTCATCAAGCGAACTGAAAACCTCGGCGGTGGCGCTCTCGTGCTCCAAACGCTCCTGTTCCTCTTCCTTGTTCTTCGGTTTGAATCCCCTTTTCTTATATGTGGCCATGGTCGTTTTCTTAAAGTCGCGCAAAAATAAAGTTTTTATCGAAAACCGAAAGGGTATTTATTCGTTATTTTTGAAGCCCTTCTGTAATTAACTCTTAAAATCTGCAGCGTGTCGTATGTTTTTAAAACGATTGTCCCTACTAAACTATAAAAATTTCGAATCCGAGGATTTCGAATTCGACAGCAAAATCAATTGTCTGGTAGGTCCAAACGGTATCGGTAAGACCAATGTGCTCGACGCAATTTACCATTTATCTTTTGGCAAAGGCTATTTTAACCCAATTTCAACGCAAAACATCAAACATGAAGAAGATTTCTTCGTAATTGATGGGGAATTTCAAAAGGAAGACCGGGGAGAAAAAATCGTATGTAGTCTAAAACGTGGCGCAAAGAAAATAATTAAACGGAACGGAAAAATCTATAACAGGCTGTCGGACCACATTGGGCTCCTTCCCTTGGTCATTATATCGCCCATTGACCGGGACCTTATTATAGAAGGTAGTGAAACGCGTCGCAAGTTCATGGATGGGGTCATTGCCCAGTCCGACAAGAAATATTTGCAAGATCTCATCAAATACAACAAGGTGCTCGCCCAGCGGAACTCTTTGTTGAAATACTTCGCCGCAAACCATACGTACGATTCGGCGACCTTATCGGTCTACAACGAACAGATGAACGCGTATGGTACGGATATTTTTAATAAACGTGTGGAATTTCTTGAAGGGTTTATTCCTATTTTTAAGGCACAATATATTGCAATTTCAGGTGGTAAAGAAGAAGTTTCGCTCATATATGACAGTAAACTATTGAAGGAGGGACTTCTTGATCTCCTGAAAAGTAATGTGGTGAAAGATAGAGCCTTACAGTACACTTCTGTCGGTACCCACAAAGATGATTTGGGATTTGAAATCGAGGGCCACCCCATTAAAAAATTCGGAAGTCAGGGCCAACAGAAGTCCTTTTTGATCGCCCTGAAGTTTGCGCAGTTCCAGTATATCAAAGAGCAGTCGAAGACTACCCCGATTTTGCTCTTGGATGATATTTTCGATAAGTTAGACGAGAACCGGGTCACCCATATCGTTTCCCTGGTCAACAACGACAATTTCGGACAGATTTTTATAAGTGACACCCACGCTGAACGGACGGAAAATGTGGTGAAGCAAATACATCAGTCCTACAAAATTTTCAGATTGGGCTTGGAGAAGGTTTAAAAATAGCATAGCACTTTCCGCGCTAGGCATTTCGCTTGAGAATTAAGGGCGCATGGGGGCCAGCCAAAAACGATTAGCCCTTGAAAAACGAAAAGGACATGAATAAAATTGCTATAATAGGCTATCTCTTTTTTATCTTCGGATGTTCCAATAACATATCCAAGGAAAACCTGAGCCAGCTTAACGGCTATTGGGAAATCGAACAAGTAGTTTTCCCGGATGGTAACACTAAAGCCTACAAGGTAAACACTACGGTCGATTATATTCAATTGGAAGGCGTAGAGGGATTCCGGAAAAAAGTAAGCCCTAAGTTTGACGGTACCTATGAAACCTCCGACGACGCAGAGTCATTTACAATCGCGGAAAAAGATGGAGGTTTTAGCCTAAACTACAAAACCGAGCTCAGCGAATGGTCCGAAAAATTGGAAGACCTTGATACCGATACGTTTTCCGTTGTCAATGAAGAGGGATTGCAGTATGATTACAAACGGTTTGAACCTATTTCCATCGAGTAACGCTGTAAGCCGCAATTGCGCAAGGCGCGTTTAAGGTTTAAAGTTAAATAGAAAAATAGCCCTAAAAAGCTATGAAGTAGCGATAAATCCTTATACCTTGAACCTTGAATTTTTACCCTGACCATGGCAAAACGGAAAAATGACAATCTGAATATGGGCGAGGCCCTGCAGGAGTTTATCAAAGAAAATCACCTTCAGAAGGGGATTGACAAAGTTGATGTTCGCGTGGCTTGGTCGAATTTGATGGGCAATGGGGTAAGCAATTATACCACCGCTGTCGAACTACGAAGCGATACCCTTTTCATCTCCCTATCATCCTCGGTACTCCGGGAGGAGCTCAGTCTGGGGAAATCGAAGATTATCACCATGATCAATGAAGAGCTGGGAAGGGATTTGGTTAAGAAATTGGTACTGCGTTGACCTGCAAAAAAAACTGGAAAGACCTTCAAGGTATTCCCGACCAAAGCGAGAGTTACTTGCAGGCGGTTGGATAGGAACAAACAGTGCGCAAGACCGAAAAGGCATTACGCGTACCTAGCTTAAACCATGCAGGCAGCCAATCTTTCTATCAATCAAATATTTTGAAAATCAGTATATCTCCCTTCCCGAAAAATGAAAGGCCCCTTCAATCGCGGCATTTTCATCGCTATCCGAACCGTGTATCGCATTTTCGGCGATATCCGTTGCATATAATTTACGGATGGTTCCCTGGGCGGCATCCTCCGGATTCGTCGCTCCTATCAAGGCACGAAAATCTTCCACGGCATTTTCTTTTTCAAGAATGGCAGAAACAATGGGGCCGCGGGTCATAAAATCAACTAGCTCCCCGAAAAACGGACGATCTTTGTGAATCGCATAGAATTCCTCGGCATCCCTGGTGCTCAATTGCGTGTATTTCATGGCGACAATGGTAAAGCCGGCGGAAGTTATTTTCTCCAAAATACTACCGATGTGGCCATTTTCTACCGCATCGGGCTTGATCATAGTAAAAGTTCTGCGTGTTGTCATTTTTCAAAATTTTGGCAAAAGTACGCTTTCTTCGGTAATGGGCAATGTGTAAAAGTTTTAAACCCTATCTTTGCCCGCATGAATTTTGAAGACATCCAAGCGATTATAAAGCTGCTTTCCGAACCCCAAAAAATCGTAATCGTACCGCATAAGAATCCTGATGGCGACGCCATTGGTTCTACCTTGGCCCTATGGCATTATTTAAAATACAAGGGCCAGGAGGCGACCGTTATTGTACCGAACGACTATCCCAAATTCTTAAAATGGATGGCTGGTCACGATCAGATTCTCAATTTTGAAAAGGAAAACGCTCAGGCCAAGTCCAAGATTGAAGATGCCACGATAATCTTTACGCTAGATTTCAACCATCTTGGAAGAATCGGACAAATGGAAGAGCCTCTTCGAAAGTTGACGGTTCCTTTTGTCATGATCGACCATCATCAAGAGCCCTCTGACTATGCAGAGATCATGTATTCGGATGTAATGATGAGCTCCACTTGTGAAATGGTCTATAATTTCATCGAATATCTGGGCGATGCCGATGCTATCACTCCTGAAATGGCCAGTTGCATGTATACCGGGATCATGACCGATACGGGTTCTTTTAAATTTTCGTCCACCACCGCCAAGACCCATCGGGTTGCCGCGCACCTTATCGAAAAAGGAGCGGCAAGTACCGAGATTCATCATCGTGTTTTTGATACCAATACGCCGGGAAGGCTTCATCTTTTGGGCACGGCTTTGAACAATATGGTCATCTTAAAGGATTATAAAACTGCCTATATTACCCTAAGCCAAGAGGAACTCGATGCCCATAAATACCAAAAAGGCGATACCGAAGGTTTTGTTAATTATGGACTTACGTTAGAAGGTATTATCTTTGCGGCAATTTTTATCGAAAATAAAGAGGAAGGTATTATCAAAATATCTTTCCGTTCCGTAGGCGACTTTTCCGTTAACGAGTTTGCGCGGAAGTATTTTGAGGGCGGGGGACATAACAATGCGGCAGGAGGAAAATATGAGACCTCATTGCAGGAAACCGCTACTTATTTTGAGTCGCTATTAGATGAGTACAAGACGGAACTTGCTGGATTTTAGAATTTTCAAAGAAATTATGTTTCAAAAAAATAAAATAGCTACTTGCACGCTATGGTTACTGACAGCATCGGTGATGTTCAGCTGTGGTGGCCCCGAACCGCGTAGGCCGGTGGAAGTGAAATCCGGTAGCTTTTTTAAGGCATCCGTCGAACGTAGCAAAGCGCTTTTGGCAAAGGAAGAAGAGAGGATTCAGGAAATTATTGAAAAAGATTCAGCCAACAAATACCTGCACACTTCCGCCGGATCTTGGTACCGTCTCGACGTCGCGAACGAAGAAACTGAATATACGCCCCAACCGGACGATTTGGTGGTCATGACCTACAACGTGATCGGTTTAAATAATGATACCATTTATACAAAAGACGATATCGGCGTGCTTACCTATAAAGTGGATAGACAGGAATTGTTCCCCGGATTGCGTAATAGTGTAAAGTTATTAAAGGAAGGTGAAACGGCGACATTTTTATTTCCATCCTCCTTGGCGTACGGTTATCATGGTGATAATGAAAAAATCGGGGTCAACGTTCCAGTGAAAACCACGCTGTCCATCTTAAAAATTGAAAAACATCGTGATAGTGTTCAGTAGGAGTAAAAAACAGAAGTAACAATTATATAAAACAGCTAAATAGTCTATCATTGGGTTGCCCGGTCGAGCGAAGTCGAGACTGAATTGCAGGTTCGCAAACCAAAGCAATCGACGGCGCCCTAACAGACATTGCAATACAACTTTAAACAATTTTGAACCTGCCCACTTACCGGGAAGGTTTTTAAATCATAATTTCTTCAAATTAATAAACCCTCAAATTAACATTCAAGACATGAAAAAAGTATATTTTTTAATGACGCTCGCCATTGCCCTGACCGCCTGCAAAAGCCAATACGCCGAATTGGGAGATGGATTGTTCGCCGATATCCAAACCACAAACGGAGATATCATCGTAAAATTGGAATATGAAAAAACACCGGTTACCGTGGCCAACTTCATCACTTTGGCCGAAGGTACCAGTCCCTTTGTTTCCGATAGCTTGAAGGGAAAGCCCTACTATGACGGAATCATCTTTCACCGGGTCATGAAGGATTTTATGATCCAGACCGGCGATCCTACCGGAACGGGCAGGGGCAACCCCGGTTATAAGTTTATGGACGAGTTCAACGATTCGTTAAAACACGACGAGAAAGGTATCCTTTCGATGGCGAATTCGGGACCTATCACCAATGGCAGCCAATTTTATATTACCCATAAGGCGACTCCATGGTTAGATGGAGTGCATACCATTTTTGGGCATGTGGTCGAAGGTATAGATGTGGTCGATTCCATTGCCAATGTAGAGGTCTCCACGGACCCAATGACCAAAGACAAGCCTTTGGTCGATGTTAAGATGGAGAAAGTGTCGATTGTACGCAACGGTAAAGCGGCGAAAAATTTTGATGCCGTTCAGGTGTTTTCCGATTATTTTAAGGAAGAAGAGGCACGGATTGCGGCCTTCGAAAAAATGAAAGCCGATTTCGTTACAACAATTGCCGAGCAAAAAGAAAACGCCGAGGTGCTACCATCGGGATTGAAAATGTTTCGGCTAGATGAAGGCGACGGGGAAAAACCAAAAATCGGCCAAAAGGTAAACGTGTATTATGCTGGATATTTAGAAGATGGTACCCTCTTTGACAGTAACTATGAAGAGGTAGCCAAAAAATATAACATGTTCGACGATCGTCGAAAACAAGGCGGTGGATATCAACCTATACCCATGGCCTATAGTCCCGATGCCCAACTTATTGCCGGATTCAAGGAAGGGCTACAACAGATGAATATTGGAGATAAAACCCGCCTTTTCATCCCTTCCCATCTAGGTTATGGCTCTCAAGGAACTGGCCCGATCCCTCCAAATTCCGATTTAGTCTTTGATTTGGAGATTACCGGTATTGCGGAATAGAGCGTATAATTTGAAAGATGTAATAGAGGCCGACAGTTGTTGGCCTCTACTTCCACCAACGCTGTGACTTCATTTTTACGGTAGCTTTTAGAATATCCTTCTGGGATATCTGTCCGGCCAACTTACCATTTTCTAAAATAGGAAAGCGGCGTCTCTTGTCGTTCAGAAACTTGTTGGCGGCATCAAAAATGTTCATGTTGCCATCAATGGTCTCCACGTTCTTGATCATATGCTGCTCGACCAGGCGGTTTTCCATGGGTAGGTTGTGGTACCTGCTTTCACTAATATGTTTGATGCAATCTCCTTCCGAAATAATGCCTACCAGTTCATTTTTCTCATTGACTACGGGCCCACCGGAAATTTTATAGCGAATAAGTGCCTGAATGACCTCCTCAACGGACTGTTCGGGACGGAACGTTATCAATTTACGGGTCATATAGTCGTTGACCGTCATCAGTGTCTCATCGAGATTTTGAGATTTCTTTCTTGGCCCTTGAAAACTTTTTATTCCCATGACGTTCTATTTTGTAGTTAAACTCTTCTAAATATACTGATTTATGGGCTGTTGGACAAGCGAAAATGGCCCTACAAGGCCCGTCTTTTCAAATCGTGTTTGATATATCCTTTAGAATCTATACCAGCTTTCTAAAATTGCAGTTCGTCTAAAAAAAACAATAGCATCAAGAATGTACCGTTCTTATTCTCCTATTGCTTCGCATTAGCCCTAAATCTATATGTTATGAATTGGTACCTAAACGTATTAAAAAGTTACGCCGACTTCGGAGGCCGTACCCGACGAAAGGAATACTGGATGTTCTTTTTGTTCAACATGCTGTTCGGATACGGATTGCTAATTTTGACCACTATTGCCGAATTATCTGTGCTGATGTTTGCCGCGATACTTTATTTTTTGGCAGTCTTGATTCCCAGTATCGCCGTAGGGGTAAGAAGAATGCACGATGTCGGCATTAGCGGATGGTTTATCTTGGTGCCAATCTACAATTTTATCTTGCTCTGTACGGACGGTGAAAAAGGGGTTAATAAATACGGTGCCGATCCGAAATTGGAAGAAAGCGTTACGATTCAGAAGGTATAGTGAAGGGTTTGATCGCTTTAATAAAAGGCCTGTCGAATTCCCAAGGACCTTTTTTAATCATTCAACTTGCAATCAAACAATACCACTGTGCTAAAAGTATCATGAACCTATACCAATTTTGTGAAAAATCAAAAGGTCTAGTTTCTTGACTCTGTGAGCAATAATCCAACGGCATCTGCCAAGACTATTGTAATTAACGGCATCCAACTGACTTCATATAAACTTAAATCACTTCTTCGGCGCGTCCTCTAAAACTGCCAATAAAAATTTCCAGAACTTCTGTACTGACGAGATGCTGACCCGTTCGTCGGGAGAGTGGGCGCCCATGATCGTAGGTCCGAAACTTACCATATCCAAATCGGGATAGTTCTGTCCCAATATGCCGCATTCCAATCCCGCGTGGCAAGCAGCAACCTTAGGTTTTTCATCGAACAGTGTTTCATATTTTTTTTCGAGAACTTTCACTATTTCAGAATCTGGGTTAGGTGTCCAGCCCGGATATTCACCTCCAAACTCCACATCGCAACGGGCCAGTTCGAATGTGGACCTCAAGGCGTTGGCTAGATCCATTTTTGCAGAATCTACCGAGGACCGGGTTAGGCAATTAATGAGGATTGCCCCGTCGCTGACGGCTACACGTGCGATGTTGTTCGAGGTTTCGACCAGATCGGGAATGGTGGCGCTCATGGTATAGACGCCGTTATGTGCCGCATAAATTCCCTTTAGTAAACGTTCTTGTGCGCCAAGGCCCATGATCATATGAGGTGCGGAAGTTTGCTCGAGGCTTATCTCCAACGTCGGCTCCAAACTTTGCAATTCTTTTTTAATGGTGGCCGCCAATTCGATCATAGCGGCCTCGAACGCTTCAACCTGTGATTTTAGAACGACCAATTTAGCGACGCTTTCGCGGGGAATGGCATTACGGAGTCCGCCACCGTCGATTTCCGCTAAGCGCATCATAAAATTATGGGTAGCATGGTATAGCAAACGGTTCATAATTTTGTTTGCATTGCCCAGACCACGATGGATGTCAATACCGCTATGGCCGCCTTGTAATCCTTTCACTTTTATTTCATACGGAGTAACGGCCCTAGGCACCGGTTTTCCGTTATACCTTCTGGTAGCGGTCACATCAATGCCACCGGCACAGCCGATGTCGAGTTCATCATCTTCTTCAGTATCGAGGTTTAAGAGGATTTCCCCCTGAAGAACACCTCCCTTAAGGCCCATTGCGCCGGTCATTCCAGTTTCTTCGTCAATCGTAAAAAGAGCTTCCAAAGCGGGGTGCTTGATATCTTTACTCTCCAAAAGAGCCATGATAGCGGCAACGCCCATCCCGTTATCTGCTCCAAGGGTAGTACCGTCCGCTTTTACCCAATCGCCGTCTACCAGCATATGAATACCTTGGTTCTCAAAATTGAATTCCGTATTCGCGTTTTTTTGGTGTACCATATCAAGATGGGACTGTAAAGTGATCATCTTACGGTCGTTCATTCCCTTGCTTGCCGGTTTCCGAATGATGACGTTACCCACCGCATCTTTCACGGTTTCCAGTTGGAGCGATTTTCCGAAGTCCGTCATAAATTGAATGACCTTTTCTTCTTTTTTTGAGGGTCTTGGTACGGCGTTCAAATCGGCAAATTTGTTCCAGACCTCTGTAGGTTTTAGTATTCGTATCGCTTCGTTCATAGCATGTAGTTTTTTCAAAAATACACTCTCAAAAATTGATATGGCATAATATTGATTAATTTTGATGCTGGAAACGATGAAATTTAACCATTTAGTGTGTTCAACGACAGATTAAGGAATGGAATTGCCCTAAGTCTGATACCGCAGTTGGTTATTGTACTTTGGCTTGGTAACCGACCCGATTTGGTCGAGACCTATTATAGCAATGGTATCTACCCGGTCATCAGCCAATTCTTCAGGAAACTTTTTGGGTGGATTCCCTTTTCGGTCGGCGAGGTTATTTATACGTTTTTAATTATTTTGGCCGTCCGGTATGTTGTCAAAAATCGGATGAAGATTAAAAACCATCCGTGGCTTTTTCTTCGGAACGTGGTACTGGTGTTTTCCGTTTTCTACTTTACCTTCAATTTGGTATGGGCCCTCAATTATTACCGGATGCCGATAGCGGAACAATTCGCCATCCGCGACAGTGTGACACCTTCCGAGGTCATCGCCTTGACGGAACAACTAATTTTAAAAACGAATCGGCTTCAACTGGAAATTACGGGGGATAGTACAGAAATGGTCAAAGTGCCCTACGAGCGCAGTGCTATTTTTAATAAAACAGTTGTAACATATGGCCTTATCGAAGAAGAATTGTCTTTTTTGGCCTATTCCCATCCTAGCCTCAAAAAAGCGACCCTCGGAGCCTTGGCCAGCTACATGGGCATCGGAGGCTATCTGAACCCCTTTACCAATGAAGCTCAGGTCAACGGCTTAACGCCCGTCTTCCGTCTGCCGGTCGTTACCGCCCATGAAATCGGACATCAAGTCGGCTATGCCAAAGAAAACGAGACCAACTTTATAGGCTACCTTGTCACTCTGAAAAACGAGGATATCTTTTTCAAATATTCCGCCTCTGCCTATGCGCTGAGCCATTGCTTAAGCGCTGTCCGCCGTACGGACGAGCAAATATTTGAGAAGCTGTTCAATAAGGTAAATACGGGAGTTAAAGAAAATTACAAGGAGTTGTACGAATTTAATCTAAAATACGCCAACCCCTTCGAACCCGTTTTCAAATCCATCTTTAGCACCTTTTTAAAAGCCAACCAGCAGAAAGACGGCATCAAGAGTTATAGTAAGATTGTGGAACTGATTGTTGGGTATCACGAGAAATTTCCGCTTTAAAGTTGTAGTAAAAGGTCTCCTAAGTTTTGGGACAAGGTCAAATCCGAAAAATTTAGTAGTTTTCGGGCTTCTATTTGGTACGCATCCAAATTATCGACAAATTATGATGAAATTACGATTATCGTTATTCGCTTTTCTAGCAGGTAGTTTATTTTGTTTTGCACAGGAATACTTTCCCAAAAATGATGGTGTCAAGGCCGAGAACAATAACTACACAGCGCTTACCAACGCCAAATTGTACGTTACGCCCTCTGAGATTATAAACGGGGCAACCCTATTGTTTCGAAAAGGCAAGGTAGTCGC
The DNA here is from genome assembly GCA_963832345.1 of uncultured Flavobacteriaceae bacterium. Lineage (GTDB taxonomy): Bacteria > Bacteroidota > Bacteroidia > Flavobacteriales > Flavobacteriaceae > Pricia. The sequence goes on from CAWHTW010000003.1 coordinate 787,504, forward strand.
CGTGGGCAAATCAGTGAGTTTACCGAAGAATACGGTGGTAATCGATGTCAGCGGGAAATCGGTTTATCCCTCCTTTATCGATATTTACTCCGGTTTCGGCGTTGAAAAACCTGAAAAAATAAAATCTGACGGACGGTCTGCGGAGTTCGATGCATCGCGGGAAGGCTTTTACTGGAATGACCATATCATGCCCGAAAATGAGGCAGTTGCCAAGTTCAAATACGATGACACCGTGGCCAAAACACTTCGGGACGTAGGTTTTGGGGTGGTCAATTCGCACATACAGGATGGTATTGCACGGGGAACCGGGGTATTAATTGCCCTTAACGGTGCTGGAAACGATGGCGACCGCATCATTGATGATAGATCCGCCCAGTACTTTTCATTCGAAAAAAGTATCGCCAAAAAACAATCCTACCCCACATCCTTGATGGGCGCTATGGCGCTTTTGCGCCAAATGTACTACGATGCCGACTGGTACGCCAAAGGCAATATCGAGACCACGGACCGCTCTCTTGAAGCCCTGAATAAAAACAAGGGACTCGTTCAGATATTCGAGGCCGACGATAAAGGCAATGTCGTCAGGGCAGACGGTATCGGGGATGCTTTTGGAATACAATACGCGATTTTAGGTGGTGGTGACGAATACGAGCGGGTGGCCGATATCAAGGCAACCAACGCCAAACTGATTCTTCCTTTGAATTTTCCCGAAGCCTACGATGTCTCCGATCCCTATGCTACCGAATATGTGAATTTGAGGGATATGCGCCATTGGAACCAAGCCCCGGCCAATCCTAAAATAGTGGCGGAAAACGATATTGCTTTTTCTTTTACATTGCATAAACTGAAATCTCCCGCAGATTTTAAGGAAAAATTAATGAAGGCTATTTCATACGGACTTCCCAAGACTAAAGCCTTAGAGGCCCTCACTACGGTCCCTGCACAGATTCTTGGGAAATCATCCGAAATTGGGTCGCTACAAAAGGGCAGCTATGCCAACTTCTTGGTAACTTCCGGGGATGTTTTTGACAAAGAAACTGTACTTTATGAAAACTGGGTGCAAGGCACTAAAAATGTAGTCAACGATTTAACATTAAAGGATATTCGTGGGGAATATGATTTATCTGCATCAGGCCAGACCTTCAAGCTTTCTATAAAGGGAGAAGCGGGAAGTCCCAAAGCGGAAGTAAAACAGGATACCGCCAAATTGACGTCCAAATTCAGCTATACCGACGGGTGGATGGCCCTTTCCTTCGCCACAAAGGACGGAGATAAAAGTTATCGTATGACCGGACTGATAGAGCAAATTCCGGATGAATTAAGCGGTAAGGTCGTGCTTCCGGATGGGAGTGAGACCGTTTTTAAGGCGGTAAAAACTTCCGCATTTTCTGAAAAGGACAGGAAGCCAAAAGAAGACGATACCCCTGAAATGATTGAGGTGACCTACCCGAACGTAGGTTACGGATATACTTCCATCCCCAAGCCCCAAAACATCCTTTTCAAAAACGCCACAGTCTGGACGAGCGAAGATGTGGGAATCCTAGAAAACACCGATGTTCTCGTAAAGGATGGAATAATCGCAGAAATTGGAAAAGACCTTCGTGGTGGAAACGCCCAAGCCATCGATGCTACGGGTAAACACCTAACGGCCGGTATCATCGACGAGCATAGCCATATCGCGGCCTTGGCCATTAACGAGGCCGGGCAGAATTCCTCAGCCGAAGTAAAGATGACCGATGTGGTCGATCCCGAAGATGTGGGAATCTACTATGCCCTGGCAGGTGGGGTAACCTCGTTACAGCTCCTTCATGGCTCCGCAAACCCGATTGGTGGGCGTTCTGCCATCCTAAAACTGAAATGGGGCGAAAGCGCTGAAAATATGATTTATGACAATTCCCCTAAATTCATCAAGTTTGCTTTGGGCGAAAACGTCAAACAGAGTAATTGGGAAAGCCACACCCGTTTTCCACAAACACGTATGGGCGTCGAACAGGTGTTTACGAACTACTTTCAGCGCGCGAAAGAATACGAGGCCAAAAAGCAAAGTGGCGAGCCTTTCCGTACTGACGAAGAACTGGAAACCTTGTTAGAGATTCTCAACGGAGAACGGTTTATCTCATGCCACAGCTACGTACAGAGCGAAATCAATATGATGATGAAGGTCGCCGAGAAATTCGGGTTTAGGGTCAATACGTTTACCCATATTCTCGAAGGTTACAAAGTGGCAGATATAATGGACGAGCATGGCGCGGGAGCCGGCACTTTCAGCGACTGGTGGGCATACAAGTACGAGGTGAACGATGCCATCCCATATAACGCCGCAATTATGCATGACCAGGGTATTACTGTGGCGATTAACAGCGATGATGGTGAAATGATCCGTCGACTGAACCAAGAGGCGGGCAAGACGATAAAATATGGGGGAATGACCGAACTGGAAGCCTGGAAAATGGTCACCATCAATCCCGCTAAGCTATTACATCTTGACAACCGAACGGGTAGCATCAAAGAAGGGAAGGATGCCGATTTGGTATTGTGGAGCGACCATCCGCTGTCCGTTTACGCCAAAGCCGAAAAAACGCTCATCGATGGTGCCACTTATTTTGATCTCGAAAAAGATAAGCAACAGCGCGAAAATATCAAAGATGAGCGCAGCCGTCTTATCCATATGATGCTAAAGGAAAAAGCCGAAGGTGCAAAAACCCAGAAACCGAGGCCGGATAAGAAAGAGGCGATGCATTGCGAGAGTGGGGTCGAGCTATTCAGTGGGCGGTAGCTGTTGCAGTCTACGGTAAAAAGTTTGACATAGGAAATGAGAAATACAAAAAGAGAAATACGAAATATGAAGTGCGAAGTACCAAAGGCGAGGTACGGAGCAATAAAGTAATCGTTCATTATGAAAAAAATAATACAAGCGATAGTGTTGGCCATAGTCACCCCATGGTTAGGGATGACCCAACAAACCCCGGCTAAACCGCAGTCCGAAACGGTTGTCATTGAGGGCGCTACTGCCCATTTAGGCAATGGCGAGGTCATTGAAAACTCGTTGATTATGTTCGAAAATGGGAAACTGACCTTTGTAGGGCCTGCTACCACTAAAATTGCCAGAAGGGGTACGCAGATCAAGGGGAAGGGGAAACATGTGTATCCCGGATTTATTGCTCCCAGTACCTCCTTGGGTCTGATTGAGATCAATGCCGTGCGGGCCACTGATGATCAAGACGAGCTAGGTGAAATGATTCCCCATGTGCGAAGCCTGATTGCCTATAATGCGGAATCGAAAGTGGTGGAATCCATGCGTCCCAATGGCGTATTGTTAGGGCAAATTACCCCTATGGGCGGGCGTATTTCCGGAACGTCCTCTATTGTGCAGTTTGATGCGTGGAACTGGGAAGACGCTGCGGTAAAGGTCGATGACGGTGTTCACCTGCGATGGCCGAGCAACTTTCGCCAAGGGAAATGGTGGGAAGGCGAAGAACGCGGCTATCAACCCAACGAAAAATATCAGGAACAGATAACGGAGGTGGAAGTTTTTTTGAAGAATGCCAAGGCGTATGGTGATGGTGCCAATGAGAGTATGAATCCTGCTTTTACAGCGATGCAGGGCTCTTTCGACGGCTCTCAGAAGGTTTACGTATACGCCGATCGCGAAAAGGAAATCATAGATGCCATTACCCTGACGAAAAAATCAGGACTGAAAAACGTGGTATTGGTCGGTGGCTACCATGCTTACAAAGTCACGGATTTTCTAAAGGAAAACGAGGTGCCCATACTCGTGCAGTTCACCCATAACCTCCCTGTTTTTGAGGATGAAGATTACGATCTTCCTTACAAACTTCCCAAACTCTTGGTTGATGCGGGACTTCTAGTAGGCCTGCAGAACGGAGCGGCTTCCAACTTCCAGACCCGCAACTTAGCTTTCTATGCTGGACAGTGTGTAGGACAGGGCATGGAAAAAGAAAAAGCCCTACAATTAATAACCGGTAACACTGCTAAAATCTTAGGTATCGATGAAAACTACGGCACGTTGGCCGAAGGCAAAAGCGCCACGCTCTTCATATCGGAAGGCGATGCCCTTGACATGCGGGGCAATCAGCTCAACCACGCCTTTATTGATGGGCGTGAGATTTCTTTGGAGACCCATCAGACAGAACTTTGGAAGAAGTATTCCGGGAAGTACGAAGGCAACCAATAGGTATCTGAGGTGCACTTTTACGGCAACAAGTTACAGACCGGCGATTGCCGTTTGGTGTTCATAAAGCGCCTCGCGTGCGTAAAATCAATAAATCATTGAAAAACGGGTTGGATCTGGACTAAACACAAGGTATAAACCAAAATACATTTCCTTCAGAAATTTGGGTTTCTCCCTTAGGTACACAGATAAACCCATCAGCCTTGGCCAAGCTGACCAAATCACCCGATCCATTTCCCTGGACCAATCTTGCGTATAAACTACCTCTTCGCCACTCCAATCGTACTTGAAGAAAAAGGCTTAATCTGGGATGGGGCTGAACAGGCTCCTCCAAAATTACAGTTTGTTTTTCAAAATTAATTCCTAAAACTGTCGCCAACCACGGCAAAAAATAAACGTGGTAGTTCGCAAAGGTGGATACGGGATTTCCGGGAAAGGAGAACACTACTTTTTCCGCTGCCGGCTGAAAGCCGAACCAAAAAGGCTTACCCGGTCTTTGCGCTACGTGATGAAAGATTTTTTGAACCCCCAAAGCTTCCATGGCGCCGGGAATAAAATCAAATTTTCCTTTGGATACACCTCCACTGAGCATTAGTACGTCATATTCCGTTAAAGCTTTTTGCAGTTTCTTTTCAATAATCGTTTGGTTATCGGCCAAATGTAGTCTTGTAGGGGTGATGTTTACCTTTTCCAAAGCCGCTGCCAACGAAAGTGTGTTAGATTTTCGTATCTGATGGGGTAGGGGTGTTTCGGAAACTTCGACGAGTTCGTTTCCCGTTGAAATTACACAGACCTTGGGCAATTTTTTAACTAAAACCTCAGTTTTGCCGACCGATGCCAGAACACCGATAACGGCAGCTGTTATTTTAGTTCCTTTCTCCACTATCACAGCTCCTGCTTTTTCATCGCTGCCTTTGACATGAATGTTTTGGCCTTTTGTTGGTGTTTTTGAAAGTTTCGCCCATCCATTCTTAATATCCGTTTCTTCGTACATGATGATGGTGTCGGCGTCTTTCGGTAGTATGGCACCCGTCATGATTTCAAAACAGTTGGTATCTGAAGAAAGTTTCTGTTGTGCCATGCCCGCACTCAGGGTTCCTTCTATTTTAAAGCGATCGATGTCTCGTTCTATGGCGGAAAAGTTGATGGCAATTCCATCTTTGGTCGAGCGGTCGAAGGGTGGGAAGTCTCTGTCTGCCTTGATATCCTCGGCTAGAATATTACCGCTACCCTGTAATAGGGTGACTTGTTCATTTCCCAAACGTAAGGGATGATCTAGAACTTTTTTAAACGCCTCTTCGAAAGAAATCATGATTTTGATTTGGGGAAGGTTTGCTTTAAATATTTACTTGTCCGTCAACTATCCTTCTTTTAAAAATAAGTCAAGCGCTTGCCTCCGGGCATATGATAATCTTGAAACTAAATTGCCATTTGTGGACAGGTCAAAACCCTTAATACGCGCAAAAGGTTCCGTGTTTTTTGAGGTATGGAAGGAGTCAGATTCGTGTACGACTGCTTCGGTCAAGAACTTTCTTCCTCTTTAAGCCCCGCCAAATATTCGATCAGATCTCGCAGCTCCCGCTTTGTGATCAGTTTGCCCATTGCAGGCATTGCCGATGGCATGTTCTCCCTTTTTTCGATTCGCCCAGCGGGAATTTCCAAAGGTTCGGCGGCATTGGTGCGAAGGGTGAGACCTTCTTCTGTTTCGGCTGTCAGAATGCCATTTACTTTCTGACCATCTTTTAGGACCAAGGCGACACTACCGTACCCGGGTGCCAAACGTGCGCTGGGTTCGATGAGGGATTCCAAGAGCTGTTCACGGGTAAGCATGTTTCCGATATTTTCCAGATGTGGGCCTACGTCGCCCCCGGAAGCACCGACGGCGTGGCAGCGGGTACATTGTGCGGTAGGGTTATTGTTGAAAACCTGCCGCCCCCGTCGGGCATTACCGCCTTGCAAGGTTTCTTCATAGGCGGCCAATGGATCGCCGCTGTCCTTTGGGGCATTCAATTGGGCCATCAAATTTTCTGAACCCGTTGCTTTGACGGCCTCGGTCAAATCGAGAATGATTCCCTCGTCAAGTTGACTGGCATTCGCCTGGGCAATCAATTTCTCTAAGACATTGCCACTTTTTTCCAAAGGGAGTTTACCTAAAACACCTAAAAGCTCCTGTTGCTCGCGTATGGATCCTTTCTTGAAAATCGGATTGACGATGGCGGGAAGCTTTTCCTTCGAAATATCCATTTGCGGAATCAACCCCAATGCGGTAGCCCGTACTTGCTGGTCAGAATCTTGCATACCTAGTGCCATGGCGGTTTCGATATCCGTGAACTGAAGCTGGCCCAAAGCCTCTAATGCTGCCGAACGAACGTCAGTTGACTGATTTGTTCTCATTATCTGAAGCAATTTTCCGTTATGGGTATCGATGCCGAGGTTGGCCAAGGTTTTCGAAATACCGATCAGTATTTCGGGATTTTTATCCTCCAAAAATATCGGAACATCTTTTTCGATTTTTTCCCTAACGGCCTTGGCGTCCCGTTTAATTTCGCCGCGATATCGGCCATCTACCCTGTCCAGTACGGACGGTTCTGCCCACGTGCCAATAGCCGCTAAGGCTTCTCCCCTTAATGTATCGGACACAGTTTTCCTTTTGGCAAAGGCAATCAAATTCTCTAATGCCGGGTCGCTGCCGACACGCAGTGCTGCGTTAATGCTCCGTCGTAACAGAGCCTCGGAAGCGAATTTCTCCTCAACCATTACATCGGCCAAATCGGGAAGGGCTTCTTCGATGGACCAATCGTCGTTGATGGCACGCGCGGCTTCGGTAACAATATATTCATCGGCGTCCTGAAGGAACTTAGCTACTCGGGGATCCTGCCATTTGCGAAGGATTAAAACTGCAGCGATGCGAAGGCTTCGTTCGGGACTATCGGCCAAGGCTACAATCGGTTCTTTTTTCCCAATTCTCGAAAGTGCGAGCACCGCGGCGTGTCGTAAGTATAGGTCATCGTCGTTGTTGGTAGCTATCATGTCCAATAAAGGTTGTACGGCCGATTCGTGGTGTATCCTTCCTAAAGCTTGCGCCGCAAAGAATTTGATTCGTGGGTTTTTATTTTTTAATAAGGGAATCAACTCTGGTCCCGCTTCCGTAAACTTAACATCCCCTAAAATCTTCGCTGCTTGCGCAATGATTTCAGGATCATCATCGGAAAGTAGCCCCGTAAGTACTTTGGCGCGATCTAGATTTTCAGCAGCGAGTTGGCCGATACCCCAAATAGAATGTATACGGGCGAATTGGTCTTTACCCTCCACGATTACCGTATTGAAAACATCTTCTCCCGAACCGCTTTTCACCAACGCGAATTGTGCTTTTTGACGGATGCGCTTGTCGGGGTAGGCGAGCAATTCTACTAATTTTTCCGTCGGCTGGTCCTTGTAGTCCAAGGTCATCAACCGCTGAGTTTCCTCACGTTGTTTGGCGAGGTCGTTATCTTTCTGGGTCACGTCCAATTTCCACACGCGGCCGTAGTTTTTGGTATTCCATCCGTTTATCCAATCTGCCACGTAAAGGGCACCATCGGGACCGAATTCGATGCCGGTGGGCAAAACACCGCTTAGGATACTCTGGTCGGTATCCAACTCAAACGAGGCACCTTTGGGTTTCAGGTCGAAGGCCCAGATATTAGATCGATCAGGATTACCGACAAACTCGACCAAGAAAAACTTGTTCAACCACTTTTTTCCCAAAGCGGTACCAGGATTGTACTGCATCCCGGTAGGACCGTTATGGAAATTCTGGATAGGAGGTATGATGTAGGCCGCCTGGCCTTCCCACCGGGGGGTGAACAATTTTTCGTCCATCCAAACATTGTAGCCGTTGTTCTGCGGGTCCGTATATTTTCCGTACTGCCAATTGGCGCGCCATCCGGCATCGGAACCTTCTACGATGTGTACCAAACGTTCGCTTTCGCCAGCATGGTCGCCATCGTTGTCCGAAGAAATAATATTGCCATAGGCATCGAAAACGAATTCATGGGTGTTGCGAAGTCCATGGGCGAAAACTTCGAAATCGCTGCCATTGGGATTGCTGCGGACGATGACCCCTTGATTGGGATAGAAATGTTCGACACCATCTTGATCGGTAATATTCGCCCCAATATCGCCAATACCCCAATAAATCTTTCCATCGGGACCCTCAACGGCACCGGACATGCCGTGACCGCCAAAGCCGATATGTACGGCGAAGCCATGGGAAATGGAGGTTTTGTCGTCCAAAATCAAATCGTCGTTGGTATCGGTAAGCCGCCACATATCGGGACCTACACCTACGAATACATCATCATCACGAACGAGTAAAGCACCGGCAACATCGGTTATCTCTTCGTTAAAATCTTCAAGAATACGGGTAGACCGATCAGCAATCCCGTTATTATTGCTGTCTTCCAACATCCATACTTCCTCTTTTTCAACAGTGAGGTCTTTCCAGTCGTGCGAACCGTCTTGGTTAAGGTCAGCGAGCCATTCATTTTCTTCGCTCTTTTCAGGTGTAAAGGTCGCGTGCAGAAATTCGCGTCTATCTTCGACCGATCGCAGGGCAATGGAGGGGGTCATCCAATCTTGATGGCCCCGTATATCAAATTCCGAATTCTTTGGGCGATTGGTACGGGTCAGGTACACCTTACCCTGACTGTCGATGGACATGGCTATGGGGTCGGGCGCCAAGGAATCTGAGGCCCAAAGGCTTAGCTCAAGGCCTTCCGCAATTTTAGGGGTGATATTTTTGAGTGCTTCCTGTGCCCTAGTGACCTCGGAAAGGGAATCCTCTTGAATCACCAAGGGCGTTTCCTTAGGTTTTTTAGGGGTGGTGTCGCATGAAACGAAGAGGAAAAAAAAAGCAACAAAAGAGATAAGGGAATAGGGTTTGAATATTAATTTCATAGTCATCATTAGGGTATAAAAGGATGGTACTGATTTGAAGGAGACTAAGTAGCGAAATAAAATCTTATGCTTTCTTTTCTGCCGTAATACGTTGTACTACGGTCCTCGCCTTATCCGCTTCATCATGGTTTACATGAATTTCCCGATTTCCATCAATATTGGCGGCAAAACCGGCTAATCTGGCAGATTCAGATTCGTCTTTTACGATGGGTTCAATACCAATTTCTCTTAATTCTGAGATGATCCGTTGGCTAATAAATGTGTTCCCCGTGTAAATTTTGGTGTAGTCAGAGCTCATAGCATGATTTTGATAAAATAATATACTAAGATAGCGATAAGTTTTTAAAGTCAATACGACTGAGTTCGGCAATCGATTTTTCACAAATATTTACTTCTTCTTTAAAACACTGACCGTCACCAATAGTTGTCCCACATGGCGTTGGCTGTGTTCGGCGGCATGAAAAAGGAGGCCAAGAACTGTGGTCGGCAGTTTTTTTCGGCCGACGTTACGGACTTCTGTCAGATCGGAACCGTTAAAAGTACTAAAGTAAAGTAAGGCCTCATCGACCTTTTTCTTGAAATCTTCCATTAGTTGTGATGATGATGCTCCCGTATTGGCATTTGCCTCATTGCGTAAAAACTCGAATTGTTCATCGGAAAGGGATTTTTTCTTGGCGTAGGTCATCAAGCGGTCGACAACGCCAGTGACATGCCGCAGATGAAAACCTACGGAAGCGCGGCCGAATGGTTTTTTCCAAAGTCCATTTTCAGGAAAGTCCTTTAAATACTCCTCAATATCCTCGATCGATTGCATCAGGGCGTGGGCAGCGGGTTGCAGTTGATCGGGAATGCCTTCAATTGGGCCTCTGAGCCAGACTTCGGGACGGTTGCTTTTTGAATTTTCGGCGTTCATTGTATTGTGTTTGCTTATTATGGGTTCATATGCCATGTATGCCCATCAAACCGGGCTAAATTTTCCATTGTGGAGGAAAATCCCTCGCCTTTATGCGAAGACTTTAAGTTTGATTTGCTGTCCCCTTTGCGTTATATGCCGTACGCAAAAACAAGGGTAAAGCAATTTGCGCATGGCGTTGGCCCCAACAGTTAAGCTTTAGCCGACGCTCCCTTGGAAGCAAAACCCATCGGTCTTTAGCTGATGCTATTTTAGTCTCTACTCTGTCCCTGAGCCTCTTTCTAGTCTTGTTTCCCGATGGCCTTCCGAACGCCTGGCAGGTTCTTTACGTCATGTCCGGTTTAAATCTAGGGGCGCATATTTGATGCTTGTGCCGAGATCCTCGCTGAAGTCCTTTTTCCGAGGTCAATATCTGTTCACCATCAGTTAATTGTTGATTAAGTCGGATGCAATTTTCCGAGGGATTGGGAGTACCTGCACCAAGATTCCGGTGCAATCTATCCTTCCGAAGCTGGACATCTTCACGGGATTAAAGGTAGAAAAAAGAAGGATTGATGTTTAGGATTAAAAAACGATTACAATCCTGAATCGGCGCTGTATCTATGCCTACTGATGCTTGGTTTTTCTATCAATTTCAGCTGCTTGTTGTATCCCGTATTTTTAAAGGAACGCAGAAGACTTTCATATCTATGGCCGCTGGATATCAAAGTTAACTGGCTGTCGTTGCATTTAATGATAATTTGTGTTTCGCTTATCCGATACTCCGATGGAAGAATGCTTAAATACCGTGAGATAGAATTGGGAACGCCAAGTTTGGACAGAATGTGCATGGGGGAGAGCGGAAAGGTATCGACAATTTCTTTGCCCCGAATCATGGTAATCGATATGATTTCATTTTTCATTAGCGGAATCGTAAGGATATTGGCCGTAAAAGTGCCCAATATCATAATCCCATCTGGTAAGATCTGTAGATTGCATCTAGTCTGGCTCAGCAATACATCGGTTCTGTGCCGTCCGTTTTTGTAATCTACCAAGCGATACCGATATTTTGTTTTTTTGGAAACCAGTTCCGACTTTTTAGGTAGATTTTGATAAGATAGGGTAGATGCAGCTTTCATTCCTAATAGGGTAGGTTTAGTGATTCACCTAAATAAAGCGGTGAAAAAAGGTCCCGATGGGAAGGTGCAAGTTAGCATTTTGAGAAAATTTTCGGCTATGAAATGGCTAGCATCCTAATTTTGACAGGCTGCATAATGATGCATTTCATCGATCATGACCCGCCATTAAAAGGTAGAAAAAGTTGTTAATTCTTATCGAAAACTTATTAACATTATAGGTTGTGATTTGTTCTCCGACATTCTTGTATCATAACAATGGCGTGCCTTGTAAGGTTAGTTTTACAAAAGGCTCTTTGCTTTAAACTCGGGATATGTATTAATGGTATTTATGGTCAGACTTTCAGGTTTTCGCCACCTACCGGCCGAATATAGTCCCAAATCTCCTCAGGTAACTTTCAAAGACCGCGAGATGCAGACCATCATAGAATTGTACGATGCCGCCAAACGTAACGGTGATCCTAATGTAATCGTATCTTTGAGCGACCGAATCAAAAAGGTGACCGAAATCGCCACGTAAACGAAACCCATCGCGTTTGTGAATATCGTTATTAAAGATTATAATTAGTATACACAGCAGATGTAGTGGAAGCACCAAGAACCAAGAACCAAGCATCTAGAACCAAGCACCAAATTGCAAATAAAGTTTATGTATTTCATCTTATTTTAGGGACTGGGCAGTGGTTAAGGTTGAAGGCGGCTGAACAAAAACAACTTTGAATGGCTACGAAGTAACAATTGAATCTTAAAGTATTCAAATCCGAAACCTGTAACCATCAGGCTTTAACCCATAATTTTCTGGCATGTTCTATTTCATTATCGACATTCTTGGCACTATCGCTTTCGCTGTTTCCGGGGTATTGGTTGCCATGGAGAAAAAGCTGGATATTTTCGGCGTGCTCATCATCGCTTTTGTAACCGCTGTGGGGGGAGGAACTTTGCGCGACATACTGATCGGTAGTACTCCCGTTTTCTGGATGCGTGATTACACCTATATCTCGATTATTGTCGGCACGGTGATGTTTGCCGTTCTTTTTGCGAAGTATTTGCACAATTTTCGCAAGACCCTCTTATTTTTCGATGCCGTAGGTATCGGCCTGTTCACGATGGTCGGTGTCGAGAAAGGATTGGCGTATGACCTTTTGCCTGTAATGTGCATTGCCTTGGGCACCGTTACCGCCTGCTTCGGGGGCGTGATCCGTGATATTCTTTGTGCCGAGATTCCAGCGGTCTTTAGCAAGGAAATCTATGCCACACCCTGTATTTTGGGAGGTTGTATTTATTTTATACTTATCCTTTTGCCTTTTGATGTGACCTTCGCCTATAGTATTGCCATTCTGTTCATAATAGTAGTTCGTTTGTTGGCGCTCAAATTCGGTATAGCGTTGCCGGATATTTATCGGGAGGGTAATCGGTAAGCAGCAGGGGTTGGCAGTATTCCGGCTTCAAGTGCTGAAAAAGTTTAAAAGTTTATGGGTTTAGGAAAAAAGTATATGAGTTTATAGGTTTATAAAAAAATAACTTTTTTGCTACTGCTACTGCTACTGCTACTGCTACTGCTACTGCTTACTCCAAAACTTCCGCTTTCTGAATATAAATGTTCTGCTGAGGCCAATCGCCTTCCCCTACGGGTACGCTATTAATTTTATCCACCACATCCATACCTTCTATCACCCTTCCAAAAGGGGTGAAATCACCATCGAGATGATAGGAACCGGGATTAGTGACTACTATAAAAAATTCGTAAGGCGAGGCGAGCATATGTGGATTATTTTCTTTTTCACTACTGGGCATCGAAAGGGTGCCACGATCGTGCCGGTGTCCCTTTTTGGGGTCGGGCGGTAGTAGATACCGCCCGATTTCACTACGTTTTCTTCCAGTTTTTCTATCGTCTGAATTACCGCCTTGGATAATGAAATCCTTGACCACACGGTGGAATTGTGTTTCATCGAAATAGCCCTTTCGGGTGAGGTAAATAAAATTGGCCTTATGGTAGGGCACGTTGTCAAATAGCTCAATCGTAAAACTGCCCAGCCGGGTGGTGATTTTAACTTTGTTTACTTGGAGATCTTTTTGGTAATCGAAGAAAAAATCAACGGCATTGTCATCGGTCAGGACAAATGGTTCTTCTTTTTCTTGCCCTTTTTGTTGATTTGTGGAATCGATTTGAATCGAATCTTTTGCCTTTTCTTTTTTGGGGGTCGTTTCGGGCTTTTCCTTTGGATGATCCCCGCAGGAAGCCATGAAAAATAGTAGTAATATTGCAATTGTAGAAAACCGGTGAAGAACCATGGATTTTGATGATTTTGCTTTACGGATTCCAAAAATAAAACAAATGCCGTTACCGGGGGAGGCATCGCACGTAAAAATGGCGCCTGAATTCCGATTGGAAGAAATGCGAAGGCTGAGATTGGAACAAAAAAATCCAAAGAAGGCAGGGGTGATGGCGTTATTCTATCCCGATAGCCATAACGATACCCATTTGCTACTTATTTTACGTCAACCCCATCCAAAGGACGTACACTCCAACCAAATAGGTTTTCCGGGTGGAAAAGCTGAAAAACAGGATGTAGATCTTAGGGCGACAGCCTTGCGTGAAACATGGGAAGAGGTCGGCGTATCCCCCGAAAAAATAGAGGTAATTAAAGGATGTAGCGAAATCTATATTCCTCCTAGTAATTTTGAGGTAAAGCCCTATATGGGTCTTTACCGAAAGAGCGAACCCTTCGTGCCCCAATTATCGGAAGTTGCCGCTTTAATTGAAGTACGCCTGTCAGCTTTGCTTGACGATGCGAATGTTTTTAGCGAAACCTTGACCACATCCTATGCTCAAAATGTATCGGTGCCTGCCTTTAAATTAAACGGGTATACCGTATGGGGCGCGACCGGCATGATGCTCAATGAGATGAGAACGTTGTTGCAGGAAGTTTTGTGAATAGTAGTACGAAAATTGAATACGCCAATTGGATAGGCCGAAAAAGTTAGAATTTGTTCAACCAAAACAATCTTTTTGAACCGAACACCTAGCACCTAGCAGCGAGTATCCCCCTTCTATAACCTAATATTTCAAATCTTATCCCCATTTCTCCATTGTTTCGTACATTAGCGTCCTATGGCTCTATTCAAGAAAAATCCGTTCGGGCATATTCTGTTTCTAAAAAAATGGCTCATCCGTTTATTGGGGCTGATGACACATTCCCGATACAAACAGTTCAATAGTCTTGAAGTAGATGGTTCTGAAATCATTAGGTCGCTTCCTGATAAAAACGTACTCTTCGTAAGCAACCATCAGACATATTTTGCCGATGTAGTGGCTATGTTTCACGTGTTCAATGCCAGTTTGAGCGGTAGGGTCGATAATATCAAGAATATTGGATATATCTGGAACCCGAAGTTGAACATGTATTACGTGGCCGCGGCCGAAACCATGAAGAAAAGCCTGTTGACCAAGATTTTTGCCTATGCGGGATCGATTAGTGTCGAACGCACATGGCGATCAGAGGGTCAAGATATTAACCGGAAGGTGAAGTTTAGCGATATTTCAAGTATCGGAACGGCCTTGAACGATGGATGGGTCATCACATTTCCACAGGGAACCACTACCCCGTGGAAACCTTTGCGCAAGGGCACGGCACATATTATCAAGAAGTACAAGCCGATTGTAGTACCCGTGGTTATTGACGGTTTTCGGCGTTCGTTCGATAAAAAGGGACTCCGCATCAAGAAAAAGGGCATCCTACAATCCATCGTCATTAAGGAACCTTTGGATATAGACTATGAAAATGAATCGTTCGATGCCATCATCGAAAAGCTGGAATATGCCATCGAGCAGCATCCCTCGTTTTTAAAGGTTATTCCCCAAAAGGATCTCATGGCCTACGAAGAGGAGAACGAACTGCGCCGGTATCGCAATAGGAAAAAAGTGTAATCGACTACAACTCTAGGCGCTTTAATTCTTCGTAGTTTTTATGGAGCCTTTTCAACAGAATGCCATAAACCAGTCGGTAAAACAACCAGATAAAGCCTATCATAAAACCGATGCCCGCCAGTACTATCAGCCCGGAAAGTAACCAAAAACGAATCTCCGAGCCATTATCTTTGATGGTATCGAGTAATTGCATCGTTTTTTCGTCGTGCGTAAAAAGGCTATAAAAGGCATGTAGCGTACTAATAACGGCTATAATCAGATTGTAAGCTACATAATAGCGAACGATGCGCCTTGTGTACAATATGCTCTCCATCAACTTCTTGACGCTATCGACCGTCGAGATTGCTTTATAC
This sequence comes from uncultured Flavobacteriaceae bacterium, assembly GCA_963832345.1. Lineage (GTDB taxonomy): Bacteria > Bacteroidota > Bacteroidia > Flavobacteriales > Flavobacteriaceae > Pricia. The sequence continues at coordinate 802,943 of CAWHTW010000003.1, forward strand.
GATTTAAAGAGACAATAGATAAAGATTAAGATTATCACTATGGAAAGAACCGTGATAGCGATAAAAAAAATTTCATCGCCCTTGCCATAAGTTTCGTTAAATGTTATTTGAATACTATTCCAGAAAAATGGTAGCGCACAGAGTAAAATCCAAAAGGCCAGTTCAAGTAAACTGATAAAGAACATCCATTTGACGATGGAAGAGGATTTTTTCCAAAGCATCCGATAGATTTCGTTGTAGGTCAACTTGGGAAGATTATCATCATTCCGCTGCCAATCTTTCTTTAATAGTTCTAGCTCATCCATCATAATTTCTATGGATTCAATATGGTTCTTAACTTGGTTTTGATGCGGTTCATCTTCACCCTGGCGTTTACTTCACTGATGCCTAGCGTGTCACTAATTTCCCGATAGTTTTTATCCTCCAGAAATAAAAAAACCAAGGCTTTATCGATATCGCCCAATTCTTTTATGGCCTTGTACATCAATTTCAATTGCTCTTCTTCGGTGGCATCGTAATCGTCAGCTGTTATCTTGAAAATTACCGATTCGTAATCTTGGGTACGAATGTTTCTTTTCGACTTTCTGTACAGCGTTATCGCGGTATTCAGGGCAACCCGGTACATCCACGTGCTGAATTTCGAATCGCCCCGAAACTTGGGGTAGGCTTTCCACAGTTGAATGGTAATTTCTTGGAAGAGGTCGTTATGGGCATCGCGATTATTGGTGTACAGGGTGCATATCTTATGAACAATATTCTGGTTGTTCTCAAGTTCCGTTACAAATTGATGTTCGAGATCTTTGTTCACGTCAAGACGGTAGGTTGCTGTCTGGTTAGTAGTGACTTTATAGGTTTCGTTACAGAAAAAGCAGAAATGGGCTCAATTTAACAAAAAGCTTTTGTTTAATTTTGCCTTTCAGATAAACAATTATGGGCGATACAGACGCATTGAACATCCCGAGATGCAGTTTTCCGAGAATTATAATCGTTGGGGGCGGGTTTGGAGGCATTGCGCTGGCCAAGGCGCTCAACGGAAAAGAGATGCAGGTGGTACTTTTGGACCGAAATAATTACCACACCTTTCAACCCTTGCTCTACCAAGTCTCGACGGGCGGTCTCGAACCCGATTCCATTGCCTATCCGTTGCGTAAGGTTTTACAGGGCTATCCCGATTTTTACTTCCGTCTGGCCGAGGTTCGGGAAGTGGTTCCAGAATCGAAGTTGGTGCGAACGGATATTGGAAGTTTGAGTTATGATTATCTGGTTATCGGAACAGGTGCTGAAACCAATTTTTTCGGGAACGACGAAATCGAGAAAAATAGTATGGAGATGAAATCCGTTCCCCAATCGCTGAACTTAAGGAGTCTGATCTTGGAAAATTTCGAACAGGCCCTTTTGACCGATAACCTGCACGAACGCAACGCGTTAATGAATTTCGTTATCGTGGGCGGCGGCCCAACGGGAGTGGAACTGGCCGGTGCCCTTGCCGAAATTAAGAAAGGAATTTTACCCAAAGACTATCCAGATCTCGACACTCGAAGGGCGCAGATTAACTTGATTCAATCGGGAGACCGCATCTTGAAAGATATGAGCGAAAAAGCCTCCCAAAAAGCGGAGGATTTTTTAGAAAGTCTAGGCGTTCAAGTGTGGAAAGATACCCGTGTCATCGGATACGATGGAAAGACGGTCCGCACAAAAACTGATTTGGTCTTTGACGCTGCCACGATGGTCTGGGCGGCCGGAGTAAAGGCCGTTTCCATAGAGGGGCTGAACGCCAAAGACCTTTTGGTGCCGGGCAACCGAATGAAAGTGAACGCGTTCAATCAATTGATAGGCCACGAGGCCATTTTTGCTATCGGCGACGCTGCCTGTATGCTCTCCGACGATACGCCCGAGGGCCATCCGATGGTAGCACAGCCTGCCATACAGCAGGGGCGGCACCTTGGTGAAAATCTTGTGCGCCTTTTGAACAATGAGCCTATGAAGCCTTTTGTCTATAAAGATAAGGGTAGCATGGCGACTGTAGGCCGCAACAAGGCTGTGGTAGATTTGAAAAATTTTAAATTTCAAGGGGTGTTCGCTTGGTTTGTTTGGATGTTCGTTCACCTGTTTTTTTTGATAGGTTTCCGCAACCGCATGGTGGTATTCATAAATTGGGTCTATAATTATGTACGATTCGATCGCGAGGCACGGTTGATTATTAGACCTTATAAGCGTGACTATGGGCAATTTAAAAATGGTAAAAGCCTTGAGAATGAAAGTTAAATTTTTGGTAATGGATAAAGAGACCAAGTGAATTCACCTTAATTTTAGGTAGAGCCATCTACCGTAATTATGATCAAAAGCTTGACCCTTGCTATCTTTTTGTCCATTGGAATGCATATTTCTGGTCAAGATTTAGTTACCGAATTCAATACTATCCAACCTTTGTCGAATCGCTTATATACCGAGGGTTTTACTTATCCTTTAGTTCTTGAGGGCGAAACACATTCCAATTTTAGTATGGGTTTTGAATTCGACCCGACCTTTAACGCCGAACTTCAGGGTTTTTATGATACCTACCGATTGGCCAATGTGTTTGACCTTTCCATTCGTGGTAAAAAATTCATCACTGAAAAACTCTATATTTTTTCCGGAATAGGTGCGGAGTTCGAACTGGATAAATATGGCTTAAAAGCTCCTCAGACCCGATTCAAAATTATGAACGGAATGGGCTATGATTTTAACGAACAATTGTTCTTGGAGGCCAAACAGGAAGTATTTCTAAATCAATCTAATTATGGAAATTACGCTACACCCAACCTCTTCTTGCTCAGTAGCAAATACAAGTTTTAAACTCATTTTTTCTGAAAGCAATTCGAGGAATTTTAATTTATAGGATTAATTGTATTTTTCCGCTTTCCATCACTGATCCCCTTTCCTAGGATGAAATTCGTTCATGACCCGAGCCAGGTTGCTTCGATCTACGTGAAAATAAATCTCGGTCGTTGTGATGCTTTCATGGCCCAACATCTGCTGGATGGCCCGCAAATCGGCACCGTTCTGAAGTAAATGTGTGGCAAAGGAATGCCGGAAGGTATGGGGACTGATATTTTTTTGTAAACCTGCTTTTTCTGCCAGTCGTTTGACGATGGTAAACAACATGGCACGTGTCAGCCGTTTGCCCCTACGGTTTAAAAAAAGGATGTCTTCAAAGCCTTTTTGTATGGCTTGGTGTATACGTACCTCTTTGCGGTAAATTCCGATGTACTTTTTGTTTATAGTGCTGATGGGCACGAAACGCTGTTTATCGCCTTTACCCGTCACTTTGATAAAATCTTCTTCGAAAAAAAGGTCCGAAATTTTTAAATTAACCAGTTCGGTTACGCGGAGGCCACATCCGTAAAGGGTTTCCAGCATGGCGCGGTTACGTTCGCCCTCGGGTTTCGATAAATCGATAGCGGTGATTATGGTATTGATTTCGTCCTCGGAAAGTGTATCGGGCAGTTTCCTTCCTATTTTGGGAGATTCAATGAGGTCTAAAGGATGGTCTTTGCGATAGCCTTCGAACATCAAGTAATTAAAAAAACTTTTGAGTCCTGAAATAATCCTCGCTTGCGACCTAGGGTTCATGGTCTTGGCCACGTCATAGATAAAGCGTTGCACCGTTTCTTTCGCAATCTGTATAGGGTCATCGTTTAAACTATTGGTGTCGAGAAACAACACTAATTTTTTAACGTCCCGGATATAATTCTGTTGGGTATTTGCCGAAAGTCCCCTTTCTATTTTAAGATAGTGCTGATAATCTTCTAGTGCCTGTTGCCAGTTCATTTGATTAAAATAAAGGTATGCGTTACGCAATCCAAAGTTTTCTATCTTTGAATCTTCAAAAACAATTCTAAAATCAATCCACATGAAAGGTAAGTTTTTTGCGATAATCGCAATAGTTTTTTTTGGTTTGGGACAATTATATGCCCAAGCAACACAAGGTAGCGGTACTTCGGGGGGTATTGGGGAAATTGGTTTTGGGGTAAAAGCGGGATTGAACCTTTCAACTTTTCTGGGTAACGATTTTGTGGGAATAAGTCCAAAATTAGGGGCCTATGTAGGTGGTTTGGCCGAGATACCGGCGTTTTTCGAAAATTTCTACTTCCAGCCAGAGCTACTTCTTTCATTTGAGGGCGCCGATATCGGTGCCGGCAATTTGAACTTAACCTACCTTCAACTGCCACTATTGGCCAAATATCACATAACCGATGCGATAGCGGCAGAATTTGGACCACAGATAGGTGTGCGTTTGGGTGATAATGGGGAGGATTTTGATGGGTTTGAAACAAAAAGTACGCATATAGGACTCAACTTTGGTGGGGGCTATAGGTTGAACGATACTTTTTATTTCCAACTCCGTTATGTTTTGGGTCTTTCAAAAGTGCATGATACTACCGATTTGAGAAATGGTGTGGTTTCTTTAGGGGCGGGCTATTTCTTCTAAAAATCAGGGCTACCCATCTGGTTAGAAACTAAAAATAATATCAAAAGTGTCCTCTAATACCGCTCGTTGGAAGGAATAAGCCAGAAAAAAATAAGGTTTTTAGTGAAGCCCGATCGCATTTTGGAGGTTGTATAAGAACAACACAAAACGAATTCAATATAAGAAAATGTTTCTATGAAGATACTCATTGTTAACGGTCCCAATCTCAATCTTTTGGGAAAACGTGAACCTGAAGTCTACGGTGACCAGACCTTTGATGACTTTTTTGCGGACCTTCAGTTTAAATTCACTGAAGTTCAATTGGAATATTTTCAATCGAATATCGAAGGCGAGCTGATCAGTAAGATTCAGGAGGTCGGTTTTACGTACGATGGTATCGTGCTCAACGCCGCTGCCTACACACATACATCGGTCGGTATCGGTGATGCGGTTAAGGCGGTAGAAACACCTGTGGTCGAGGTACATATATCCAATACCCATAAGCGAGAGCAGTTTCGGCATATCTCCTATATCTCGCCCAATGCCAAGGGCGTAATTCTCGGCTTCGGATTGAAAAGCTATGAACTGGCGATACAGAGTTTTCTGGGGTAGCGTTTCTTGGTTTATTTTTGCATTATAGGCAATAAATATATTTGACGTATACACCTAATGTCATGTACTCCAAGCTTACCTTAAACTTCGTTAAGGGGGGTGATCGACAAGGCCAAAAATTTTGCTTCCGAAAACAATAGCATCCCTTCACGACTAACCGAATTTCTATACCGTAAAATCCACCAGAGGCAGTCATCAAAGGCTCGAAGATTTACCTATTTCCAATTGGTTGCATCAAGTCGCAGAAGGTGGGGCATAGTACAAAAAACGCTCGCGAAAAGCTTCAAAAGATGAATTTTATGCGCTGAAGAAGAGAGGGTTTTTCTCAATGCCGATATACTTGTTTCGGTTTGAAACAAAGGGTATCCGCTTCTTACCTTTTTCTCGAGGATACTGAATCTGACGGATACCGGAAAACATCTGCTCTATACCTCGGCTCTAGCACTTGCCATAGCTTTTTATTTTTCATCCAAAAAAAGCGGGGAACGTATGGCGAACAAAAAGATAGGCCTTCTTATCGAAAATTTGAAGCTGACCACGATTGATCACGAAGTTTCTAAAAAAGAGATAAAGGATAAGCGGGTCCATAATCTTGAGGATGGTATACCATACTATTCGGCCTTGAAAGCATCCTGTTGCATTATAATCACCGAAGATACATCCGATTTTCATTTTAGTCGACTTCCGGTGGTGGGATGCGAGGATTTTATACTGCAGTATTTTTTATCTCTACTTTCTTTACCCGCAGCAGCAAGAGCATCCCGATAAAAAAAAATAGTCCCAAAAAAATAATCGAATAGCGTATGCTACCAGTTACTTGCGCTATGTATCCATAACTGATCATTCCTATGACGATTCCTATTTTCTCCGAGACATCGTAGAAGCTAAAATAGGAAGTGGTATCTACGGCATCCTCGGGTAGCAATTTAGAATATGTAGACCGAGATAGCGACTGTATACCGCCCATGACCAGTCCTACGAAGGCCGCGGTGAAATAAAATTCCAAAGGCGTAACGATGGTATAGGCAAAAATGCATATGCCGATCCATATACCATTCAACGCAATCAAAGTGCTAATATTCCCGAACCTTTCCGAACACTTTGAGGTAACGTAGGCGCCAAAAATAGCGACAATCTGTATGAGCAGAATGCTGACAATCAAACCGGTAGTAGAGTTGGTCTCGCCCCAATCCAGTTCTTCGATTCCGAAATAAGTGGCGATAAGCATAATGGTCTGTACGGCCATACTGTACACAAAAAAGGCACCTAAATATCTTTTGAGGGGTACGTTAGCTTTAATTTTCTTCCAGATCTGTTTCAATTCTTTAAAGCCGTTGAAGAGTACGTTCTTTGTAAAAGTTTGCTTCTTGTTTCCCTTGGGCAAATGATAGTACGTATATTGGCTAAATCCAATCCACCAAAGGCCGGTCAGGACAAATGACAATCGGGTAGGGGTGGATTCATCTTGAAATCCGAAGGTTTCGAATTTCAAGATCATCGCAAGACATATCAATAGTAATAGCACACTACCGATATACCCCAGCGAATAGCCCTTGGCGCTGATAGCATCTTGCTGTTCGGGAAAAGCGATGTCGGGCAGGTACGAATTGTAGAATACCAAACTGGACCAAAAGCCGATTAGGGCGGTAAAGTAGCAGAGGAGTCCGAACCACAGGTAGTCAAGGTTGAACCAATAAAGCCCAATGCAGGAGATGGCGCCCAAATAACAGAAAAATTTTAAAAAGGCCTTTTTATTACCGATATAATCGGCAATACCACTCAAAAACGGACTCAGAAAAGAGACGACCAGAAATGCAGCGGCGGTCACGTAACTTATTAAGGTGTCGTTATTAAAATCCGTACCCAAAAATCTGATGGAATCATCCAGTACCCGACCGTTTTCGTCTTTGACTAACGTCAATGCTCCATAAAAAATTGGAAAGACAGCAGAGGAAATCACTAGATTGTAGACCGAGTTCGCCCAATCATAGAACGCCCAAGCGTTCAATAATTTTTTGCTTCCTTTGGCAAGTGGTCGGTTGGTTTCGGTCATAATAAAATAAAAAGCCATTCTGTCAAAGAACGGCTTTCAAGATACAATTATTGTCGATATACTTTTCTATTGAAACGATGTTACGCCGTATTTTTTGGCTTCGGCCTTTGCGGCCGGGGCCCATTCGGTTAGATTTTGAATCCTAGTGTCGTTGGAAGGGTGGGTACTTAAGAATTCCGGTGGAGCCTGTCCGCCACTGTTGGCTTTCATCCGCTTCCACAGTTCAGCGGCCTCATCGGGATTGTAGCCCGCAATGGCCATTATCTGTAGTCCGATCCGATCTGCTTCGGTTTCATGGCTTCTGCCGAAAGGTAGCATTACCCCAACTGTTGATCCAACACCATACGCTTGATTGAACAAATTACGATTTTGCTCGTCTTGAATCGCGATATTGCCCGCTACGGCACCTATTTGTTGCAAAGTACCTGCGCTCATCCGTTGTGCCCCGTGATCGGCAAGGGCGTGAGCCACTTCGTGGCCCATAACTACAGCAATTCCTGTCTCTCCATTACAGATAGGTAAAATACCGGTGTAGAATACGATTTTACCACCGGGCATGCACCAAGCGTTAACCGTTTCGTCCTTGACCAGATTATATTCCCATTTGTAGTCTTTCAGATAGCCTTGATATCCGTTTGCCGATAGCCATCGTTCGGCAGCGGAAGATATGCGTTGCCCTACCTTGGTGATCATTTTGGACTCAGCGGTGTTTTTAACAACATTGTTCTCCCCCAAAAACTCATCGTATTGGGCGAAGGCCATGGGGAAAATTTGACTGTTCCCGTAAAAATTAAGCGTTTGCTTGCCCGTAAACGGATTGGTCTTACAGGCCGTGACTCCCAAAAAAATCGTAAGAATTAAAATTAATTTTTTCATATCAACTATAATTTAGTGTTTTTAACTATCTTTTTTATGCCCTCACCGTCCGGTTGGTCCTGTTCGGTATTAGGAAGGTCTCGCTCTCCAGTAATGCGCAACTGCGTAAATTCTTTGCTAATGGCAATACTGGTATCGCCACCGAGTTTGATATCTTTTAAAGCCACCTCCTCATGGTCGACTTCTATACTGTCGATCTTGAAAGGTAGACCATGCAATTGTATTTTGAACGTTTCATAACTGGTACTAAAGGTGCCATCTTTGAACTGTTGTATGATCAATTCGTTTTCCTTGCCCAAAAGTTTAAAATTACGAAGACTGTATTTACCGTTCTCATAGGCATAGCCATCTTCCGCATCCTCGTAAACAGTCGAATTTTCGTCCCCTTTTTTATAATATACGTCTAATATCAATTCCTCGATTACTTTTTCGCCAACGTATTGTTGAACCGGATATTTAGGGATAATAGCGCCCGCCTTAATAAAAAGTGGAATTTTGTCGATATCTGCTACGACCCATTTTTCTTTACCCCCTTCGGTTATTTCATCGTTCCAATAATTATACCAATTCCCACGAGGGATGTACATCCGGCGGCCTTTGGCGTTTGGTTCTTGAACAGGGCAGACTAGAATTTGCTCACCGAAAATAAATTCATCCGTTCTGAAATGCGTCTGGGGATCTTCTTGATCAAAGCATACTATGGGTTGTATCATGGGCCTACCTTCCTTCGAATACCGCCAGAACATGGTGTAAAGATAGGGTAGCAATTGATAGCGCAATTCTATGAATTTTCGTACGATGTCGGTAATTTCCTTGCCGAATGACCAAGGCTCTTGGTCTCCGTGATCGCCACTGGAGTGTACCCTACAGAAAGGGTGGAACACCCCGAGCTGAATCCATCTGGCAAAAAGTTCGCCGTTGGGCTGTTCGGCAAAACCACCGATATCGGAACCGGCAAAAGAGTAGCCGCTGAGACACATGCGCTGTAACTGCACGTTCGCTATCCATAGATGTTCCCATGTGGCGACGTTATCGCCGGTCCATGTCGATGAAAAACGTTGGGTGCCCGAAAAGGCCGCCCGGGTAATCACCAAAGGTCTTTTGGGATAGACATATTTCTTGACCCCCTCGTAAGTGGCCCTGACCATCTGCATGCCATATACGTTATGGGCTTTTCTATGGCTACAGGGGTAGCCGTCATAATTGTGTCGGGTATCTAAAGGCGCCGTTTTGGTCGGCACCTCCATCACTGCAGGTTCGTTCATATCGTTCCACACCGCGTGTACACCAAGCTCCGCCATAAACTCCTTGTAAAGCCCTGCCCACCATTCCCGTACTTCGGGATTCGTAAAGTCGGGAAAATTACATTCCCCCGGCCAGACCTTCCCTTTCATATTGGGACCGTCGGCGCGTTTGCAGAAGTAATCGTTTTCCAAGGCTTCTTGGTAGACCCAATACTCTTTGTCGATCTTGATGCCCGGATCGATCATGACTACAGTCTTAAAGCCGTCTTTTTCCAATTCACCGATCATACGTTTGGGATCGGGAAATTTCGTTTTGTCCCAAGTAAAACAGCGAAATCCATCCATATAATCAATGTCGAGATAGATGGCGTCACAGGGTATTTTTTCGTCCCTGAATTTTTGGGCGATTTCCTTTACTTGGCTTTCGGGAAAATAGCTCCATTTTGATTGATGATATCCCAAGGCCCATAAAGGGGGCAGTTCGGGTGCACCCGTTAAATTGGTATAGGCACGCACTACCTTGTGCATTTCCGGGCCGTAGAAGAAATAATAGTCCATGTCGCCCCCGTCGGCCCAAAAGCTTGTGGTCGAACGTCGTTCGTGCGAAAAATCGAAATGTGTTTTAAAGCTGTTGTCGAAAAAGATGCCGTAGGCTTGGCTGTTGTGCAAACCGATATAAAACGGAATCGCTTTGTATAACGGGTCTTGATCTTTACCATAGGCATATGAATCGGTGACCCAGTTACTTATCCGTTTACCCTTCAAGTTACTATGGGTAGCTTTATCGCCCATACCATAATAGCTCTCGGAATTTTGGGTGATTTTACCCATTTTCACGGTATTGCCACCATATTGGTAATTTTCTTCCCAATGAAAGCCCAGTTCGTCTTCATTGATGATGTTGCCTTCTAGGTCGGAAATCTGTGTCCTCAAGGTGCGCTTGTCAACGAGTACCTGTACCTTGGTGGTCTCTATGATGTATTCTGTTTTCGTTTCGGCGATGTCGAGGTGGTTATAGCCTCTTCGGGCATCAGGATCTATAGCGTACGAAAAATCGGGCTGAAATGTATGCTCGGTGGCATAGCGAAACCGAATGGTACGATCTTGGATAACCGTAATCTCGAGAATCACCCCATTTTCGGTCGTAAAGTAAAATCGATCTTTATCCCTTATATGATTTACAATGTGGTTGGGATAGAGATTGCCTTTGTATTCAAGTTCTGTATTGGTGATCATGCAGTATATCTTTAAAGACCCGCTAAAATAAGCATATTAACTTTTAGTTACGAAATGGGTTGCCACCGATTGTGAACTATAACGTTGTCGTAGGGAAGGATTACTGAAAAATAACGATACTTAAAGGCGGAATGGTCAATTCGATGGACTGCTCTCGGCCGTTCCACGGTTTTTCAATAAGTTGGGTCAGTTTACTCTTCATTCCCGATCCGCCATATTTCTTATCATCGCTATTTAAAATTTCCTTGATCTTTCCTGAGTCCTTTGGAATACCTACTTTATAATTTTCTCTTGGTGCCGGAGTAAAGTTGCACACGATAAAAAGATCGTTCTTGGTATCGTGTCCTCTTCGGATATAGGTCAAAACAGAATTTTCATGATCGCCGTAATTAATCCATTGAAAACCATCGGGACTAAACTGTTTTTCATAAAGTGCCGGTTGTCCCTTATAGATTTTGTTCAGGTCTTTGATCAACGTCTGAACGCCCGCATGCACCTCATACTGGGTCAAATGCCAATCGAGGCTTTGCTGAAAGTTCCATTCGGAAGTTTGACCGAATTCCCCGCCCTGAAAAATCAGTTTGGTACCGGGGTGGGTGAACATATAACCAAAAAGAAGGCGTAGGTTCGCGAACTGCTGCCATTCATCGCCCGGCATGCGGTATACCAACGATTGCTTACCGTAAACGACCTCGTCATGTGAAAAAGGAAGCATAAAGTTTTCGGTAAACGCGTAGGTCATGCTGAAGGTCAGGTCGTTTTGGTGATGTTTGCGGTAGATGGGCTCTTTTTTGAAATACAGGAGGGTATCGTGCATCCATCCCATCATCCATTTCATGCCGAAACCGAGTCCACCATATTGTACCGGTTTCGATACGCCGGTAAAGGCGGTCGATTCTTCGGCAATGGTCTGAACATCGGGAAAGCTCCCGTAGACCGCCTCGTTAAATTCCCGAATAAACGATAAGGCTTCAAGATATTCATTGTTGCCATACATATTGGGCTGCCATTCGCCTTCCTCCCTAGAATAGTCCAAATAGATCATCGAGGCCACGGCGTCTACGCGTAGGGCATCGACATGGTACTGGTCTAGCCAGAAGATGGCGTTACTGATCAAAAAGGCGCGGACTTCATTTCTGCCGTAATTAAAGATAAGGCTCTTCCAGTCGGGGTGATATCCTTTTTGTCTGTCGGGATGTTCATATAGGTGCGACCCGTCGAAAAATCCGAGACCGTGGGCATCCTCCGGAAAATGGGAAGGTACCCAATCCAATATCACTCCGATACCGGCCTGGTGCAGTTTATCGACCAACAATTTGAAACCTGCCGGGTCGCCGAACCGCGAGGTCGGGGCGTAGTATCCGGTAAGCTGGTAGCCCCAAGAGGGATCGTATGGAAATTCCATGATAGGCATAAATTCTACGTGGGTAAAGCCCATATCTTTAGTATACGCCACCAAATCTTCCGACAGTTGTTCGTAGGTCAAGAAATTATTTTCCGCATCCCTTTTCCAAGAACCAAGATGGACTTCATAAACGGAGAATGGTGTATCCAAAGAATTTTTTGATTTTCGGGTATCCATCCATTTTTTGTCGTTCCAATCGTAATCCGCTTCCCATATGATGGAGGCGGTTTTCGGAGGCTGCTCGCAATATCGGGCAAAGGGATCGGCCTTTTCGGTCACTACCCCGTGATTGTTCGAATGGATTTTATACTTGTAGATTTCGCCGTGGCCAATCTCGGGGATAAAGCCTTCCCAGATACCACTGGCGTCCCATCGTACATGTAAAAGGTGATCGTGCTCGTTCCAACCATTGAAATTGCCAACTACCGATACCGACCGCGCCGTTGGTGCCCAGACTGCAAAATAGGTGCCTTTGACCCCGTTGAGATCCATGGGATGTGACCCCAATTTTTCATAGAGGCGAAAATGCTTCCCCGATTTGAAGAGATCGATATCAAATTCGGAAAATAGACTGTAAACGGTTACTTCGGCCATAGTAGTGGATGTTGAATTAATTAAGGAAATTGGTGTCAAATCTAAACAACTTTGACCAATGCCTAAACTCTTTATTATTTTTACTTTAAAGGTTTGCTAGTTTTTTGCACAAAAGATACGGTTTTTTAAAAAACGGAACGCTTTTTGAATCCTTAAGTTTATATTATGGAATATAAACCATTAAAAATTTAGAATTATGAAAAATGTAGCAAAAGTATTGGGCGCTTTTTTGACCCTGTTTTTAGTCTCTTGTGAAGGTGATCCAGGACCTCCGGGACCTCCGGGTTTTGATGGCCTTGATGGGATAGATGGTGCTGCTTTTGAAGCGGCAGCCTTTGAGATTGATGTTGATATGGATTTTAATACCGAATTAAATCGTTACGAGTCATTATTACAATATCCATCTGATATTACACTTTTGCCCGATGATGTACTACTAATTTACAGGCTGGAGGAAGTCGATAATGGTCTTGACGTATGGCGGCAGCTACCACAACCTTTTTTTAGTGACCAAGGCCTTCTCTACTATAATTTCGATTTTACCCAAAATGACTACGGTGTTTTTCTTGAACCTGATTTTGATGCGGCATTGGTTGCAACTGATCTGATTGACGGACAAGTATTTAGAATTGTTATAGTACCGGCGGATTTAGGTACCTCGGCAAAAATGGATACATCAAATCTTAACGCTGTAATGAGTTCTCTGGGAATCTCCGAAAAGGAGGTACAGAAAATAAGAATGAACTGATAGGCTTATCAAATCAATGGTATAAAACCCTGCACGAGCGGCAGGGTTTTATTTTTTATTTAGGACGTAACTTTAGCCCAATAAAAACTTTACTATTCAATTTCCGTATATACAGCTGAAAGGATTGTATTTCTATAGCGACTAAAGTACTCACATAATACCGAAACATCATGTACACTAAAATAATAGTTGCACTCTGTCTCTTACTGACAAGCTGCAAAGGAAACTCTCAAGAAAAGGAAACTGCGATGAAAAAGAATGACCAAACCGAAAAGAAATTCGAGGTCACAAAAACGGATGCGGAATGGCAGGCAGCACTGACCCCGATGGAGTATCAGGTGCTTCGTAATGCGGCTACCGAAAACCCGTTCAGTAGTGAATTACTCGATAATAAGGCGGAAGGTACTTATGTTTGTGCCGCCTGTGGTACAGAGGTCTTTAAAAGTGAGACCAAATTCAAATCCGGCACCGGATGGCCGAGTTTTTATAAGGAAATTGAAGGCAATGTAGCCTACGACGTCGATTACAAAATCGGTTATAAGCGTACCGAAGAGCATTGTGCCACATGTGGTGGCCATCTTGGCCATGTTTTTGAAGACGGACCCGAACCTACTGGTTTGCGACATTGTATCAACGGGGCAGCATTGAATTTTGTGCCAGCGGGGGAGTAAGTTGGCAGTCGCAGCAGCTTTTGAACCTTAAACCATAGGGAACCTTAGACCATATCGGCAGAACCTGCGAGTTGTAAATGCGAGTCCAATGAATTTTCCTGAAAACTACTTCAAAAGTGCTCGTTTTGAATTCTATAATTACAAGACGCTGGGTGACAAGACCTTCGCCCAACTTGATGAAAAAAATATCCATTGGAAATATAGTGGAAGCGATAACAGCGTTGCCCAAATCGTAAAACATATGTCCGGAAACATGCTCAGTCGGTGGACTAACTTCCTGACAGAGGATGGTGAAAAAGGGTGGCGGAACAGGGACACGGAATTTGAGCATCCCCCACAATCCAAAACCGAAATGCTTGCCGCTTGGGAAAAGGGCTGGCGATGCCTATTTGATGCTTTGGATGCTATCAATGCCGACAACTTCGACACCCGTATCAAAATCCGTACTGAGCCACATACTATAGTTGAGGCCATCAACCGGCAATTGGCACACTATGCCAACCATGTAGGCCAAATCGTTCTTCTGGGAAAGATGATAAAAGGAAGTGACTGGGAGTCGCTTTCCATTCCCAAGGGAGCTTCCGAGCAATTTAATGCCGATACATTCCCGAGAAAGTAGGGGTCGGGGAGAGATCAACTGGTCTCAAAAAAAAGGGTAAACTATGCGGTTTAGTGCATTTACCCTTCGCTGAATTAGTCGGTGCGAAAAACTTCTCCCCTGAAGCAGTTGCAGTGACTGCTAAACCCTACTGCTTATGCCAGTAGAAATGTTACGGAATAAATTTTATTCTGTACATACAAACCATCTACTTTTAGTGCATTGCAGTGGAATATTTGGCCGAGTCGAACAGCATGTAAAAGAAAACTTCGGACAACTGATTTTTTTAGATTGACAAGAACAAGATACCTTTGCATGTTGGCAAGACATGCCTTTATAAGCCTCGAAATCCTTAAACTTTTTTTGAGCTTGGAATTTGAATTCCGTATGTTTGCACGTCTTTAAATTTCAACAGCTAAAACACAAGAATATGGCCGATTTCGATGTAATTGTCTTGGGCAGTGGCCCTGGTGGATATGTAACCGCTATCCGTGCTTCACAACTGGGGTTTAAAACTGCCATTATAGAGAAAGAAAGTCTAGGCGGGGTCTGCTTGAACTGGGGCTGTATTCCGACCAAAGCCTTATTAAAATCCGCCCAAGTGTTCGAATATCTCAAACATGCTGAGGACTACGGACTCAAAGCCGAAAACATCGATAAGGATTTCGATGGGGTAGTGAAGCGTAGCCGAAACGTTGCCGATGGCATGAGTAAAGGTGTCCAGTTTCTAATGAAAAAGAATAAAATCGAGGTTATCAAAGGCTTCGGTACCTTGAAACCAGGTAAAAAGATAGCTGTAAAGGGCGAAGATGGCAAGGAATCCGAACACGGTGCCAAACACATCATCATCGCCACGGGTGCTCGCAGCCGCGAACTGCCCAGCTTAAAACAGGATGGCAAAAAAATCATCGGCTATCGCGAAGCCATGACCTTGGAAAAACAACCAAAGAAAATGATAGTCGTGGGCAGCGGTGCCATCGGTATCGAATTCGCCTATTTCTACAATTCCATGGGTACGGATGTTACCGTAGTCGAGTACCTACCGAATATCGTGCCGGTAGAGGACGAGGATATCTCTAAGCAATTGGAGCGCAGTTTCAAAAAGGCGGGCGTAAAGATTATGACCGCCTCCGAAGTGACCAAAGTCGATACTTCCGGTGATGGGGTCAAGGCGACGGTTAAAACGTCTAAAGGAGAGGAAGTATTGGAAGCCGATATTGTGCTGTCGGCCGTAGGAATCAAATCCAACATCGAAAATATAGGTTTGGAGGATGTCGGCATAAAAACGGATAAGGATAAAATTCTGGTCGATGATTACTATCAGACCAACGTACCCGGATACTATGCTATCGGCGATGTCACGCCGGGTCAAGCCTTGGCGCACGTCGCCTCGGCAGAAGGCATCCTATGTGTCGAAAAACTCGCCGATATGCACGTCGAGCCTTTAGATTATGGTAACATTCCCGGATGTACCTATTGCATGCCCGAAGTAGCATCCGTAGGACTTACCGAAAAACAGGCCAAGGAAAAGGGACTGGAAATTAAAATCGGAAAATTTCCCTTCTCCGCTAGCGGAAAAGCGAAAGCCTCCGGTACACCCGATGGTTTTGTGAAAGTCATCTTCGACGCGAAATACGGTGAATGGCTCGGCTGCCACATGATCGGCGCCGGCGTTACCGACATGATCGCCGAAGCTGTAGTCGCCCGTAAGCTGGAAACCACGGGACATGAAATTCTCAAAGCGGTACATCCGCATCCGACCATGAGCGAAGCGGTTATGGAGGCTGTAGCTGCCGCATATGATGAGGTTATCCATTTGTAATTTGTAGCTTAGGAGTTTAAGCGATTTTTGGCAGCAGTGTAGAAGTTTAGAAAGTATCTGTATCTCTCTAAATTCCGAGCCTCGAAACTTCTAAACCTTTTAAACTCCTAAACTTTTTAGATGCTCACTCTTTTTAGAACCACAGCCATTCTCGAAGGTATCTCTTACCTCGCTCTTTTCGCCGTGACCATGCCTTTGAAATATCTTGCGGATTTGCCAATGCCTAATAAATATGTAGGCTATGCCCACGGGGTTTTATTTATTGCCTATATCGTTTTGGTCCTAATTTTTTGGAAAACGAAAAAGTGGGGATTCAAAAAGGGGTTTATCCTTCTATTGGCATCACTCTTGCCCTTCGCCACTTTTTATGTGGATAGAAAGTATTTGGCGCCAATAGCAGATTAAAACCAAAGTATCAATCTTCTCTCGAAACTTCGGGGGAAATTGGAAGTTTAAACGTCTACCCGATTCACTTTTTCGTTATCTAAAGTGTCTAGCCGATAAAAAAGTGTAAACGTACCCAAGGGTAACGGTCGACCAAGTAGTGTCCCCTAGGTCTATGGCGGTGTAAGAGAGATTAATCTCCGATTGCGGACCTACTTGGAATCCGATCTGCGGGCGATAATAAAATCCTCCTTTATTACCATCGTTCAATCCGATGGCATGGCCTACGTCGCCACCAAAGGAGAACGATTTTGCGGCCCATATGCGCACTGAACCGGCTATCGGCGCGAATTGCACGCTGGGTAGTTTTACACTTACCGTTTCAGCCCTAAATGTCTCTGGAAAACCGTGAATAATTCCCGCTTTTACTCCTAGGTCAAAGATTTTGTTGGGTGCCCACAAGTAGCCGACATCAGCACCAATGACTATGCCTATCTGATCGTTCACATCCCCTAGGGGAATCCCTCCGTGGGCGCCTATCTTAAAACCTTCTTGTGAAGAGACTGTGGCGCAGGCAAGCGCAAATAGCACAAGGGATAACAACTTCCTAATAGTTTTGAACATCATGGTAGGGGTCTGTTTAAAAATAAATTACAGCTAAAAACAGCCTCTAGAACGTAGTTTCGTGTGATTTTGTTGTGAAAGAATTGAAATTATCGACCTTGTTAAATTACAGGTTGCAAGAAAAAGCTATCCTTTTGATATATCGCCCGAGCCCGAGGTCTTGGTATCTACTTTCTCCGGGTTGCCGCGGTAGCTGATATCGCCGGAGCCTGAAACACGGGCCTTAATCATTTTATTGGCGGTAACTTTGATATCTGCCGAACCTGAAACCGTCGCTTCGACATTATCTGCAATCAGGTCATAGGCTTTGATATCCCCCGAACCAGAAATTGTGGCATCAAAATCTACAGTTTTTCCGCTGAGGTTCATGTCCCCGGAACCGGACATGGCAGCGCTTACGGATTCGGTGTCAAGGTCTAGGGTGATATCCCCGGAGCCGGACATGGCGGTTTTGAAACCTGACGCCTTTAAAGTGATTTTTCCAACGATATCCCCAGAACCGGATAGGTTGACGGCATCGATACTTTCTACCGGAACGATAATACGAATACCATCTTCCCAGCTTGAGGGTTTTAGGTTGACCCCATTTTCTTGTTTGATGACCAGCTTGCCGTTTTGGACTTCGGTAATAATGTGTTCCAAAAGGTTTTCTTCCCCTTCAATAGTTAGTTCACCCTCTTTTCCGTCCACTAAGTCGACATCGAACCATCCGGATACCGCTATTTCGTCGTATTCTCCCAAACTGCGGTCGATGCTGACCGTATTTCCATTTCCTTTGATGGTCTTACCCCATTGTGCTGAACATGAGGTTGTTAATACTACTACAAAACTTAATAGGGCTACTTTTTTCATCTCTTAGTAAATTTTTGAGATTCCAGTGAAGTCAAGAATCTATTGATTAAAAGTTAGTTTAATTGATTATTATCATTTCGGCACTCCGGCTGGACTCAGTATAGCTTTCCGAAAAGAAACTATTGATTGAAACTCAATTCGTATAAAATGTAATCCCGCCATAATCACTACTTATCGAAATGGCGTTGCCGCTATCGGGCGATCCATAGTAGCCTTTGTAATATTTACTCGTATTTTTCTCTTCGCTGATGTCAATCTGAAAATCGTCTTTTCCACTGACGCCGGAATAGCTGGTTTTAATATCGAAGTTGAAATGGTACTCGGGGGCGTAGCCGATTTTGACACCCGTGTAATCTGTATTTAAACGCATATTGCCGGCATCGGATGCCATCCTGTCGATTTTCAGTGAGCCGTAATCCGCGCTAATATCCACATTGCCGTGAATCGTGCCCAAATCAACGTTGATGTAGTCGCCGCTGCCCTGCACGTTCTTGGCCTCACCGATTTCGATTTTTCCGTAGTCGCAGGAATATTGCAGGTTGGCCATCTGTAATACTTCTGAATTTGTGTAATCAGCACTAATGACCAGGTCTCCCGCTTTTTCAATGGTGAATCCGGAATAATCCGCTGAAATATCCCCGCTTTTGATGTAGCCGATGGTCGATTTCGATGTATAGTCGAAATTCAACTGGTTGTCGCGACCGTTAAGTTCCCCAATGTCCAAGCGGCCGTAGTCGCAGCTGATTTTGGCATGGCCGTCTACACGGTCTAGAATAATGCTTCCATAATCGTTCTGCAGATCCACCCTGCTCTTCACCGGCAGTTTTATGGTGTAATTGACCTGCATGTCTACATTGTTATTCCTGCCCCAGTTCCATCCCCAGCCGGAATCGTTGGTATCAAAAATGGTGCGGGCGGAAACCCTACTACTACTGTTTTCGAAATCAATACGGATACCGTCCAATTTTTCTTGTACTTTCTCGGCGTTGTTACCGCTGGTCTTTATCTGGACCTCAATCAGTATCCGGTCTTCGTTCCAGGAGATGATGTTGAGGTTGCCGTAGCTGTTGTCGACGGCCAAAAGTGCGTCCGAATTGACATTGAACTCTTTTTTAATCGTTTTTTCCTTGGTATATTTTCCTTCGGGATTTCCGTCATGTGCGCACAATGCTATGGGCAACATTATGAGCATAATGAGAATAGAATTAAATCGTAGCTTCCGTATCATCGTGAGTTTTTAAATTTTTAAGGGATTCAATTTTATCAAGTACATCTTGCAATAAGTCAATGCGAGTGCGAAAATTTATGATCATTGCACTCAATAAGAGCTTGCTATCGCCGCCCTTAATCAGATCTTGCTCCAGCCGCGAATAATCGGTTTCCAATTTCTTTAGCTGTAACATCGTGTCGTCGATGATCCGGCGGGTCTGTGGGCTGCTTTCTTTTTCTAAAGCTTTTATCTGTTCATCGATCAGACCGGCAAAGTAAAACTGGGAACGTGAAACTTCAGGGGATATCTCAGCTACCTGTTGATCAAAGGTCGGTTTTGATTCGTACAGGCCTACCGCAACGGCGCATATTAAGGCTATCGAAGCGGCTATCGCCAGTGGTTGCCACCATGACTTTCTCTTTTTTTCTTTGGATACAAGATCTTTTGAAGCGTTCAACTTTTCGAGAAACCGAAGCTCATGGCCCGCCTTTGGGACTTCGGTATCGAAGGACTCTTGAAGGGTGTCGAACAGCTTTTCTATATTTTCGTTTTCCATATTAAGTGGGTATCAATTTTTTTCTCAAACTATCCTTTGCGCGCGATATCGTCGTCCTGCAATTGGCATAGCTAATGTTCATGATCGTACTGACTTCTTCGTAATCGTAGCCTTCTATGAGATGTAAGGTCAAAGAAATCCGGTAGTTATCCTTTAATCGGCTCATGGTCTCCATCACTTTTTGAGCCTTCAGTTCGGTAGACGTATGATCCGAAACACTTGCCTCGTTATCTTCGACCTTGTACATCACATTTTCGAGTGCGACCTCTTTCTTTTTCAGCTGTTTTCGATAGCATTGGATACTGTTGTTGATAACAATGCGTTTCAACCAGGCTCCGAAGGCGACCTCGCCCTTGAACGTATGCAAGTTCGTAAATGCCTTTAAAAAGGATTCCTGCATCACGTCCTCTGCCTCATCACTCTTCTTAACAATACGAAGGGATGTATTGTACATAGCCCTGTAATAGCGATTGTAGACCTCTAGCTGTGCACTTTGTTTCCCCGCAAGACACTGTTGTATCAACGTATCAATATGTTCCTCTTTGTGGCTCAAAAAGTTGATGGTTTGTTATAAAGATGGGATAAGTTAAGGATTGTTACAGTTTTTGATTTTTTTATTTGGGATTTGGGATTTGGTGCTTCCCGGAAGCCTATGGCACAACAATTGTCTTTACAGTGGCGAAAGAAAAAGTTTTATTGTATTTTAACAGGTACTAGGGGGCTTAGGAAAGAATTTATAATTTAAGACAAAAGAGGATTTCTGTTCTACAAATGACAGAATGACCGAAAATATACCTATGGGAGATTCTAATTTTTCAGATTTTGACAATATGTCGTTACAGTCCATCGACGAGGATGCGGAATTAATTCCGCTATTGACGCCCGAAGATGAGGAGGAAATGGCCAACGAAAAGTTGCCGGAAACCTTGCCGATTTTGCCGCTGCGTAATACGGTATTATTTCCAGGGGTCGTGATTCCGATTACGGCCGGAAGGGATACCTCTATCAATTTGATAAAGGATGCCAACAATGGATCAAAGGTTATCGGCGTCGTTTCGCAAAAGGACGAGGAGACCGAAAATCCGCATGCCAAGGATATCAATACCTTGGGTACGGTCGCGCGTATTCTGCGGGTACTTAAAATGCCTGATGGCAATACCACCGTAATCCTACAGGGGAAAAAGCGTTTCGAAGTTGCCGAAATTCTTACTGAAAAGCCCTACATGACGGCAACGGTAAGGGAAACGGCCGAGGAAAGACCGGAAAAAGATGGACAGGAATTCTTGGCCATCATTGAATCTATTAAAGATTTGGCGCTTAGGATCATTCGGGACAATCCGAATATTCCGAGTGAGGCTTCCTTTGCTATCAAGAACATCCAAAGCAACTCCTTTTTGATAAATTTTGTTTCGTCGAACCTCAATCTTGGGGTCAAGGAGAAACAAGAACTACTGGAAATTAACAGTTTGCAGGAGCGTGCGTTGGCTACTTTGAAATATATGAATGTGGAGCTTCAGAAATTGGAGCTCAAGAACAATATTCAGAGTAAGGTGCGTAGCGATATGGACCAGCAGCAGCGCGAATATTTTCTGCACCAGCAGATGAAGACCATTCAGGAAGAGCTAGGCGGGGTATCCCATGATGATGAAGTGCTGGAAATGAAAGAGAGGGCCAAGAAGAAAAAATGGTCCAAAAAAATTGGTAAACACTTTGATAAGGAGCTGACGAAGATACAACGGATGAATCCGCAGGTGGCGGAGTATTCCATCCAAAGAAATTATTTAGATCTTTTTCTCGATTTGCCATGGAACAAATACTCAAAAGATAAATTCGATTTAAAACGTGCGGAGAAAATTCTTGACCGAGACCATTACGGTCTTGAGGATGTCAAGCGCCGTATCATCGAGTATTTAGCTGTGCTAAAGCTGCGGAACGATATGAAATCACCGATTTTATGTCTTTACGGCCCTCCGGGGGTCGGTAAGACTTCCCTTGGAAAATCCGTTGCGGAGGCCTTGGGAAGGGAATACGTGCGGATGTCATTAGGCGGTCTGCGGGACGAAGCGGAAATACGCGGACACCGAAAAACCTATATCGGGGCTATGCCGGGTAGGATTGTACAGAGTTTGAAAAAGGCGGGTACTTCCAATCCTGTCTTTATACTCGACGAAATCGACAAATTGGCCAGCAGCCATCAGGGCGATCCGTCATCCGCGATGTTGGAGGTGCTTGATCCCGAACAGAACAGCGAATTCCACGACAACTTTTTGGAGATGGGCTACGACCTGTCAAAAGTCATGTTCATCGCCACGGCCAATAACCTTTCGACCATTCAGCCCGCTTTGCGCGATAGAATGGAAATCATCAAGGTGACCGGGTACACGATCGAAGAAAAGGTCATGATCGCCAAAAGACACCTGTTACCTAAGCAATTAAAGGAGCACGGCCTTACCGCTAAGGATATCAAGATCGGAATGCCCCAACTTGAGAAAATAGTGGAGGGATACACTCGTGAATCCGGCGTGCGTGCCTTAGAAAAGCAGATTGCAAAAATGGTTCGCTATGCCGCAAAAAATATTGCCACTGAAGAGGAATACAACATTAAAATATCAAAGGACGACGTTGAAACCATATTGGGTCCCCCACGTATGGAGCGCGACAAATATGAAAACAACGATGTGGCCGGTGTCGTAACCGGATTGGCGTGGACCAGTGTCGGTGGCGACATCCTATTTATTGAATCCATTTTATCCAAGGGTAAGGGTACATTGAATATAACCGGAAATCTCGGTAAGGTGATGAAGGAATCCGCTACCATTGCCATGGAATACATCAAATCGAACGCCGATCGGTTCGGAATCGATTCCGAAGTCTTTGAAAAGTATAATGTACATATTCACGTGCCGGAAGGAGCGACCCCTAAAGACGGGCCGAGTGCCGGGATTACCATGTTGACATCCTTAGTATCCCTTTTTACCCAGAAAAAGGTCAAGAAAAGTCTGGCTATGACCGGTGAAATAACGCTTCGTGGCAAGGTGCTTCCCGTCGGTGGTATCAAGGAAAAAATCCTGGCGGCTAAACGGGCCCGTATCAAAGAAATCATTCTTTGTAAAGACAATGAAAAAGACATCCTAGAAATTAAAGATGACTATTTAAAGGGATTAAAATTCCATTACGTCACCGATATGCACGAAGTCGTAGGTATTGCGATTACCGGACAGAAAGTGAAAAATGCAAAGAAATTGTAATGCGAAAAATCACCATCGCCATCGATGGCTATTCATCGACCGGAAAAAGTACCTTGGCCAAGCAACTGGCCCAGGCTTTAGGTTATGTGTATGTCGATACAGGGGCGATGTATCGTGCGGTGACTCTTTTTGCCGTCCGAAACGGATTTATAGGTAACGGAACCGAACGTTTGCAGGCCCTTGTGCAGTTGTTGCCTAAAATACGGTTGAAGTTCATGCCCAATTCAGAACTGGGATTTTCCGAAATGTATTTGAACGGGGAAAACGTAGAAGAGGAAATCCGCCAAATGGAGGTGTCCAAACATGTAAGCCGTATTGCAGAAATAAAGCAAGTGCGCTATAAATTGGTGGACATGCAAAAAGTCATGGGGAAGGATAAGGGCATTGTTATGGACGGCCGTGACATCGGCACAACCGTTTTTCCCGATGCAGAACTGAAGATTTTCATGACCGCATCATTGCAGGCGCGGGCCACCCGCAGATATAAGGAGCTTTTGGACAAAGGGGAGGAGGTCACCTACGAAGAGGTGCTTGAAAATGTTCAAAAACGAGATCATATCGATACCCATCGCGAATTTTCTCCCCTGAAAAAAGCCGACGACGCCATCACCTTCGATAATAGCGACATGGGGTTGCAAGAACAGTTCGAAAGATTGGAGAGTATTGCGCGGCGGTATATGGAGAAATAGCTTTACACTATTGCATTTAGCTAAAACCAGGAGGTATATAATACACCCGTGCTGTGCCAAAAAAAATAGGGACGACCAATTTGGTCGCCCCTGTTACGTTGTTCAGATTCCTAATGGATATGCAATTCGATTTTGCGTAATGCAAATAACGGTTAGCGTACGGCGGCAGCCGCCTTGCACGGTATACTACGGATTCGGAATCACCAAAACTTGATCTGGATGAATTACATCGGGGTTCTTCAAAATGCCCGAATTCGCCTCATATATCTTTTTGTATTTCATGGGATCACCATAATAGTGCTTGGAAATCTTACTTAGAGACTCCCCGCTTTTAACGACGTGCCGAGCGTATACCGATTCGTCCGCTACAGTTATATTGGCTTTTATATCTGACGGATTTTCGCCACCGACTTCCTTAATTTTGTCCCACAAGAGATTTTTTTCGTATTGGGTACTGGCTTCTCCCTTTATCTTTAAGACCCCGTTTTCTTCCGATACGTCACCATCTTTGATATTCAATTTTTCGCCCAAGTTCAATACGGGCTGATATTTGTCTTTAACACTCATAATAATTCGCTTTAAAATAATTTAATTATAAGGTCTAATATAGCGATAATTGCCCTATTCCGAGGAATTTTAGATAAAATTCTTGGGGTTTCGTCATCCTATTTATATATAAGGTTGATAAAACAATTATTATATCGTATTTTTGCACTCCTTTTTTGCAGGGTAGCAAGAGAAAAAGGAATACTGAAAACTATAAGTTAACTACTTCTACGGCGATTGTTTAACTCTTGTAGCATCGTAGGATACAAATTTCAAATCGGCAAATGGCTGAAGAAAAGCTAACCGCAGAGGTGGAAGAAACCACTGAAGCACAACAGGAACAGAACGTTCAAAACGAACAGAACGTGAAAGAAGAAGCCCCAAAACAAAATCCCCAGGAATTTTTGGAGAATTTTGATTGGGAAAAATACGAGGAGGGCATAGAGCCGGTAGACGATGCCAAATTGGCGGAATTTGAAAAACTCGTTACCGAGAATTTCGTTGATACTGCAGACGAGGAAGTCGTTGAAGGTACCGTGACGTATATGACTGAGCGTGAAGCAATTATTGACATCAACGCAAAGTCCGAAGGTGTTATCTCCCTCAACGAATTCCGTTACAATCCCGATTTAAAGGTAGGCGATAAAGTCGATGTGCTTATCGATATCCGTGAGGATAAAAGTGGGCAGTTGATTTTATCCCACAGAAAGGCCAGAACAATTATGGCCTGGGACAGGGTGAACAAATCTCACGACGAGGAATTGGTCGTAAGCGGGTTTGTTAAATGTAGAACCAAAGGCGGTATGATCGTCGATGTATTCGGTATCGAGGCTTTCTTGCCCGGTTCACAGATCGATGTTAAGCCGATTCGCGACTACGATCAGTATGTCGGTAAGACTATGGAGTTCAAGGTGGTTAAAATCAACCATGAGTTCAAAAATGTGGTCGTATCGCACAAAGCATTGATCGAGGCCGATATCGAGGAACAGAAAAAGGAAATCATCAGCCAGTTGGAAAAAGGACAGGTGTTGGAAGGTGTCGTAAAAAACATCACTTCTTACGGGGTGTTCGTAGACCTTGGCGGGGTAGATGGATTGGTGCATATCACCGATCTATCCTGGAGCAGGATCAACCATCCGAACGAGGTGGTCGACCTAGATCAGAAAATCAATGTAGTTATCCTTGATTTTGATGAGAACAAGTCGCGTATCCAATTAGGCATGAAGCAATTGGAGAAACATCCGTGGGATGCCTTGAGCGATGAGATCAAAATTGGTGATAAAGTTAAAGGTAAAGTTGTGGTTATTGCCGACTACGGCGCATTTGTTGAAGTGGTGGAAGGTGTTGAAGGTCTGATCCACGTATCCGAAATGTCTTGGTCAACGCATTTGCGTTCCGCTCAGGATTTCGTGAACGTTGGTGATGAGGTCGATGCGGTTGTACTTACATTAGATCGCGAAGATCGAAAGATGTCTCTTGGTATCAAGCAATTGACGCCAGATCCATGGACTGATATTACGTCTAAATATCCTGTTGGATCTAAACATAAAGGGATTGTTCGCAACTTCACAAATTTCGGTGTTTTTGTAGAAATGGAAGAGGGTATCGATGGATTGATCTATATCTCCGATTTATCTTGGACAAAGAAAATCAAGCATCCATCGGAATTCGTCAATGTAGGCGATACGATTGAAGTGGAAGTGCTCGAATTGGATGTGGAAGGCCGCAAACTGAGTATCGGTCATAAGCAAGTTACCGAAAACCCATGGGACAAATACGAAAAAGAGTTTGCCCTAGGTACTATTCATAAAGCCTCTATCGGCGACATGGTAGATAAAGGAGCGACTATCGATTTCAACGAAGACATTACGGCTTTTGTACCGCAACGTCATTTGGAGAAAGAAGATGGTAAAAAGTTAGGTAAGGGCGAAGAAGCGGAATTCAAAATCATTGAATTCAACAAGGACTTCAAACGTGTCGTTGCCAGTCATACCGCTATTTTCCGTGAAGAGGAGATACGCAATGTCAAGCAGGCACAGAAGAAAGCCGCAGCCGCTGCCGACGAGGCCAAGCCTACTTTAGGTGATGCCAACGAGGCCTTACAGGCATTGAAGGATAAAATGGAAGGCAAGGAGTAGCATATCCCTTTATATTCTAGCATTTAAAAATCCCGTTCGCATTTTGTGAACGGGATTTTTTTATTAAAATTTTTAATGCTCGTAGTTGAAGTGTTCACCCGCTCCATTGAATACAGTATTTTTTGACCCCATAGAGTATTGGGTCTCAGAAGGAAAGGGGGTAACCAAGCCGCCCAAGACTCTTTTTGAAAATGTTCCACCCTAACTTAATAGAAGACTTTTTTCTCTGGCAAAATCTAGGAACCCGCTTTCTTTAGCTCAATGGATATCCACAAGATGAAGAACGGGTCTGCCATTTGCTGATTCTAATTAACCTAGTAAAGGCACCATGAACATTAAGCTAAACCATGATGTAGTTTTAAATTTTGATTCTACGCTTCGCAATAGCTCCGCAGTTAATCGTGTGTATCTTAGGTCTCGAACTTGAGGTAAGATTAAAATACTATAAAGCGGGAAATCTTTTAAGTAAACCTCGCTTTAAAAAAAGTACAACCGGAAGTTGATGCATTATTTTTTAATGATTAAATGTTCTTCGGATTTTCCATTAATGGATAAATCAAGTACATATAGTCCTTTTGATAACCCCTCGAGCGTAATCATGGATTTTAAGTCGGTGATTTGTTCTTGTAAGATTAATTTTCCGGCTAAATCGAATAAAGCCAGCGTATTGTTTTCATTATCATTTGCTACCAAAACATGAACTTCATTGGCCGTGGGATTTGGGTAAATAATGGTTTTGGATATTTCTGCCAAGGTTGATTCCTCCTTTGTAGTAAAGTAATCAACAGCAAAATCATAAGCCGATTTTCCGATTTTCTCTCCGATCAATCTACCCTTTAGATCATCTGCAGGAGGATGGATTCCGCCCCATATCCTAGATAGACTGCATTGATCGGAGGCATCCCTGTAAGTGGCCCATTGCAAAACAAGATTTTCACTTGGGCCTTCCTCAAATACCAAAAATTCGTTTCTATTGGCCTCAAATTCTCCTACACCCCCAGGGAAAAAAGAATCCCCCGTCAACAAGGTCAGGACCTCTGCCGCAGCTCTTGAAAATGTAGAATGACCGGAAACATAACCTGCAAACGGCGGAGTTATAAAAGTGGGCCGCTGATAGGGCCACCAATTCTCCGCCAAAATCCATCCTGCACCCGCCACATCAGCATTGGGGTCTTCAATTTCATCAGGACCCCTCCAAGCCCATAACTTGATTTTGTTTAGATTTTCGTTCCCATCCCCCACGAGCGGATCATCCTCCAATACCAACTCACTAAAACCGGTTCTCAACCGTATTCCAAGCGAATCGTAATTTGGTAAATCCGGATCGGATTTTTGACCTCGGCCAGCCATATATCGAATTGCCGATACCGGTCTTATATAGTCATAATATCCCTTGATACTCCATGCCGACACCGCTGCATCATGCATCGCCCCACCTAAAGTGAAGTAAGCCTTGACGCACCATTCCAAATCATCTAAAACTTCGCCCTGTCCGTTAAATCTTTTCTCCAGTTGCGGATTATCGTTTATATAATTTAAAATGGTAAACCAATGGCCTGGAGGAGTTTCGGAGTCCGGTCCATCTGCCCAGAACTCTGCCAAAACCCTGGTGTAATCCCCCCTATTTACTATCTGTGGCTCATAAGCCATGCCAGTAAACGGATTTTCATCGTACCCTGTTCCCGTATCGCCTCCTTCCTCGTAATTGTAGAATTGATTATACTCCGAAAAATTTTCAGGAAAGCTACTGCTATCTATATTTCCTAATGCATTGGGAGAAATGTCCAAAAGTGTATCCTGCGAGGGATCCAAATGTCCGGACCATGCGGCGACCATTGAAAAATTCCATTCATATAAGTCATTATCAGCTTCACTATTCCCCAACAAGGGTGGGGGCCCAGGATCATAATAAACCAAATAGTCATTTTCATCTTTAGTGTACCTTGTCAAATTAGTGCCGCTCATAGCAAAAGGATGCACGTTTCCCCATTCAGCACCTAAGAAACTTGGAATATCGCCTACCGTTATATTTCCGCTTTGATCCTCAAAAAAATCGAAGGCCAAAGGCTGCCATCGGTTGGCATCTGAGAGAGTGGTATTACCTGCAAATGTGGCATTTAATGCCTCATTAATGGAGGTATAATATTGATTTCGATACGCATTGATTTCGTTAGACCCGTCTTGCAGGCCGTATGCGATATATTGGGCGGCTATGTAGTTACCCAAGGCGGCAGCGGAACCTTCGCTGTAATCCGTATCCGTAAATTGTTTATCAAGCCCCAGCTCTTCTTCAAATAGTTCTTCCGCCCGAGCCCTGGTTTGGTTAAATCCCGGGGATATAGCAAAGCGATGTTCGATTAACCTGAAAGCGGCATAACTAATTGTGGTTTGTCTTAGAGAATCTAAATTGCCCGTGAGTGGGAAAAATGGTTCAAAACTGGAAGTGAAACCGTGAACTTCGTTACCGATTAAATACGGCTTTGAACTCTCGGAGAAAACAGCCCATGCATCGTACATAGCTGCCGAAGTATGAAATAAGTTTCTAGCGTGGACGGTCGGTCGTGCAAAATCATTCCTGATGCCTTCCAACACAACTTCATTCCACTTTCGAGCAACGGATTCTTGGGCAAATGACGAAAAAATAGTCATCATTCCTATCAATAAAAAAGTCTTGTTCATAGTTGTTCTAATTCTCTGAAATCTAAAGTCAGCGAAAAGTTGTACCTAGGTACCATTTATTCCACTCTTTGGGTAAAATACAACACTATTTGTTGAAATAGACAGTTGCACAATAATAGTTAACTGCCCCTCTAGACTTTAGTTCTTGCAGTTCAAAAATAATCTTTTCTCCTACCCCCTCAAATGTTATGGCCCTATACTATTAAATGCGTTTATACCATTTAAAATGACCAAAGGCGCTTACCATACGCGGGAAACAAAATCGGCGTTAAACTCTTTTTCTATTTCTATGGCTTCCGATAAAGCAGCGGGCTACTATTATTAAGTACATCTGAAATGCGGTAGTCTACTAAATTCCGCATTACGAGAGCCATGGAAACCCTTCTCATCGAATTATTCAACCAAACATTTATGGTAAGGGTTGTCCCTTTTTATACGAAGAATTTTCCAAAGTAGAATCAGAACTTCGTTGCGCGCCAATCAAACCTTAAGATTAAAAATAGTTTGTTTCCCTACGGTAGAACTTAAATATTCCTTTTTCTTAAAATATGTACGAAGTAAATCTCAAATGGTTTTCCCCGAGATAGCCAATAAACAAATTTTTTAAATTAATATTTTTAAGGCTTTGCTTAGCCAGGTAATTTGGCATTTTGGGTGGATTACTAGGAGTCATAGGGATTTTATTTGTTTCAAGTTTTCCGTATTTCCCAATAGGCTCACAAAGTATCCCTTTACGTAATCAAATCTCCTGATAATGGGGAAATTTCTGCTGATTGAACGCTTCCTCTTGAAAGGTGGATCAAAGTGCTAAGTCAATATAAGAATATATCTATGATTCTCTGTGGTCATACATAACCAAGCGCTCGACTTCCGAGTAAAGGTATACATGGAAATCAAGTACATCTATAATATTCCCCAAATTTAGGACAGGAAGTTAAGTTGTAATTTAACCCTGTCAACTATGAAAAGAACAAGAAGGAAACCTGCCTGCCGGCAGGCAGGTTCAGTGCATCGTTCAAGGCTTGGTAGCCATAGCAGCGATAAAGGAGCAGAGCAGCCTTCAAGAGCTCGGGGCAAAATTCGAACTCCACGCGAACCAGATATCAAGTTGGAAACGGGAGTTTTGGACAATGCCGACCTGCGCTTCAGAGTAAAGACGTAGAAAGAAAATCCTGCGTTTAATACCGGGCCGCTCTATAACAAAATCGGCCAGCTGCAAGTGGAGAACGATTATTTAAAGTAAGTCTTGGGCAAATGAGCACCAACGGTAGAAAGAATGTGATTAAAATGCCATCCAAGGCTAAGTCCATATTGCCAGAGGTCTTCAACTTGTTCAAATAGCTTCTGGATATCGCGGTATAGTCGCAGGATTTCTCAAAGGTGGGTACTTCCTTATAGGCTATCCATAGCCATCCCAAGCGGTCCAGCCGTTCAGGTATTAAAAAATTGTTTATTGCATTCCATTTTTAGGGTTGTTCATTGAACAGAAGAACTTTTCTTTTCTTTGAAGAATTTCTTGAATAAAGGTAAGAGTAGGGAAGGGGCGATTTTGGTAGTTCGTTTCTAGTTATCCACAAAAATCTGATATAAAATTACTTATGTAAAATAAAATCACATGAAACCAAAAATTTTTGCAAGGATAAATTTTGGTTTCAAATAGGTTTAAATGGTATCATATGAATCTTGTCAAAAGAGGAATAATTCTGAGTTATCAACAACTTGAAATTGTTCAACACGAAACTGTTCGTTTAAAAAGCGTCGGTTATTTTGTTATATACGTAGTCCAGCACCAAAATGGCTTGAATAAACTTTCTATGCTTAGGAGATGAGACAGCGCAATAAATTGTTCATTTAGAGGTCGGTAAAGTGTGAAGAACAAATTCATATTTTACAATAAAGGCTTAAAATTTCCTATTTTTAGTAAGTAAACCAACTACGATGAAATTTTCAAGCAAACTTCTCCTTTATCTATTTTTTTTAATACCTATAGTTGTTTCCTCGCAATATAGTCAAATGAGGGACAGTTTGCTTCTTGATTTGGAAAATCAAAAAGAGGATAGTTTAAAAACAAGGACTCTTTTTTTTCTATTTAATGCGGCTATTTATACAAATCCAGAAGAGGCCAGAACATACGCGGAAGAACAATTGATGATTTCGAAAAAGAACAATTTTAAGCTGCCAGAAGGTCTCGCATATTACAATTTAGGAATCTATTATAGTAATAGATCGGAATTGGATTCTGCTTCATATTTTTATAAAAAAGCACTAGATAGCCATAAAGAAATTAATAGTGTTACAAACATTGCGCTTGCATATGGCGCCCTATCGGAGGTAGCGACCAGCAAAGGTAATTACGATGAATCTTTGGCAATAATGGATTCGGTAGTTTCTATCTATAAAGCAAAGAATGACCATTACCGTCTTGGCAACTCCTACGCACAGATTGGTGCTATTTACATGGAAAAGGGAAGTTATAGAATAGCATTGGAAGAGACTCTAAGATCGGTAAGGATACTCGATACCATAAACAAACCCATAAGACGGGCAGATGCCTATAGTCAGTTAGGCGACATAGAATTTGAGCTTGGTAATTTTGAAAATGCTCTGGCTCACAAAGAAGAAGCACTTTTTATTTACAGGAAATACAAAGACAGAGTCTATGAATCCTCATCCCTGAACGACATTGGAAAAATCTTGCTGCAACTAGGAAACCCAACGCTTTCGCTTATGAAATTAGATTCTAGCTTAATTCTGTCAAAAGAATTAAATATCAAGGATTCGGAAGCAACTGCACTAATAAATAAAGGAGAGGTTTATCTAGAACTAGGTGAATTTAAAAAGGCACAAAAACAATTTTGGGAAAGTTTGGTTATTCTAGAGGAAATTGAAAAGCCAATAGGACTAGCTGGTGCACTTACTAAAATTGCGGTTGCAAATTCGAGGTTGAACAATTCAGGTTTAGCATTATCGCAATTGAATAGGGCTATTATAATTGCTGATAGCATCAATGCGAAAAAAGAATTAAGGGATGCCTTTTATGAACGGTCCATAATAAAAAAAAGAACTGGAGACTATATTTCTGCCCTGTTGGACTATGAAAATTTTAAGCAACAGAACGATTCCATTTTTAATACCGTCAAATCACAACAAATCGAAGAGCTACGTACGACTTTCGATACGGAAAAAAAAGAACAACAGATTGCCGTGCAGGAAGGAGAAATTGAGCTTTTAGTACAAAAAGCAAAAGTAAGCAAGTTAGAAAAAATACTTTTGGGAGGTGGCTTAGGGCTTTCGCTTCTAGTATTCGGAACTGGATTTTATGGAATACGTCAAAAAATGAAACGTAATAGAATAGAAAAAGAAAAGATAGATGCCGAATTAGCATTTAAGAAGAAAGAGTTGACTAGCCACGCCCTTCAATTAGCAAAGAAAAATGAGACTTTGGAAAATTTAAAACAGAAGGCGAAGGAATTGAAAGAGGCCGAAAAGGGTAATTCCGGATATCAGCAGTTGATCAGAACTATAAATTTTGATTTGCAAGACGACAACAACTGGAAGAATTTCGCTCGTTATTTTGAAGAGGTTCATAAAGACTTTAATAAAAATATTAAATCAAAGTATCCACAGGTTACCTCGAACGAATTACGATTGTTGGCACTTTTAAAGATGAATTTATCCTCTAAAGAAATTGCCAACATCCTCAGCATTTCTCCTGAAGGAATCAAAAAAGCACGTTATCGATTACGCAAAAAACTGGATATCACTACCGAGGACTCTTTACAGGACCTAGTACTAAGCCTTTAGATATAGTCCTTTTTAAAGGTGTCCACTCCTTGTCCGCTCCTTATTTTGAAAGTGTCCACCACTTGTCCACCCTCATTTTTTTACTTTCTGAAACCAACGCCATAGGTTTGTGATGTCATTGGAAATTGATCTGTACCATGACAACCGTTTTGTGGTCTTACTCGATGGAGAACTGCAGTCTAAAAATCGAGTAAGTCACACAAAACAGCATT
This sequence comes from uncultured Flavobacteriaceae bacterium, assembly GCA_963832345.1. Lineage (GTDB taxonomy): Bacteria > Bacteroidota > Bacteroidia > Flavobacteriales > Flavobacteriaceae > Pricia. Next base: position 836,194 of record CAWHTW010000003.1, read on the forward strand.
TAAGTTTAACCACAAAACAAGACGATTATGAAAACATCATTTAATTTATCTCGCACCGTTTTAATCCTATTTTTAGTACTTCTGGTAGTGGCCTGTAGCAAGGATGAAGGAGAACCTCCTACCGACACAATTGACCCCATTGTAGATCCACCTATCAGCAGTACCACGATAGCTCAGGTGGTCTCGAGTGGAGAGGCTTTTGAAAACTTCCCACCAAGTACCACGGCTACGGAAACTGGGGGTACGGAAGTGATGCAAAATGAAGATTACGATAGAATAGTGGCCGGTAAAACCATTGAACAACGTTGGGTCTGTACCGAGAAGGAAGTAGATATCACTGGCGGTAGTCAAACCTTTCCCTTATATAACACCAACGCGTCCGTGATTTGGCCAGGTAATCTCTTGCAAAGTAAAACTTTGGATGATGCCACTCCTTCGGATATCGTTGTTAAAAGAGCCGGAGGTTCCATTACCTACAACTTGGTTACGGGTAACCCCCAAGCAACCGTATCGGTTGACGCTATCGACCAAGGTAGTGTACAACAGGCAATGAACAATGTGATTGCGCAGAACGGAGAAATTACTCCAGCGAATTTTACGCTAGATGTGGTGGCAATTAATTCTAAAGAAGAACTTGCGCTAGAAATGGGATTAAAAGCATCTAGCAAAATCGCAAAAGTGAGTGCCGATTTTTCTTTGGATACTAGTACGGAAAAAAGCAGTGTTTTGGTAAAATTGACACAAGCATATTACACCATGAGTTACGTAAAACCGACCAGCCTTGATGAAGTATTCGACCCAAGTGTCACTCCAGAGCAATTGGCATCGTTTATACAACCTGATAATCCAGGCACATTTATTTCATCTGTGACCTACGGAAGGATTTTTTATATGTTATATGAGTCTACCGCCTCCGCACAAGATATGGAACTTGCGCTAAAAGGTTCTTACAATGCAGTAGCTGGGAGGATAAGTGGTAGTGTAGATATTGAGTCTTTACGGGAATACAATAATTTGACTGTAAAAGTTATTGCATATGGAGGCGATTCCCAAGGAACATTAAATGCAGTTGGAGCGACTTTTGGTGGCGAAGATGCGGTGGATAATCTACAGGATATCGTGGTGAGATTGGCAGAATCAAGTGATATTGCAGGCGGGCTTCCTTTGTCTTATGTCGTTAATAGTCTCGAAGATCCTAGCCAAATAGTAAGTACTAATTTAGCTACCCGTTACACGGTGAAGACCTGTGAACTAAAAGGAGTATTGCCTCCACAAACGTATCAATCCTTAGTTGATATATTTAGCAACGATGAAGATGGTGGGGGTATTGGTGCCATGGTACAGGTTTCTAAAAGCAATATTTTGATATTCAATAAACTGGGTGATACATATGCATGGTTCAATGGAGCTACTGCTTCGGTTAAAGGTATTTTTGGAATTAAGGATGAAGCATCACCTCTTGGTATAGTACCCTTTGATAGAATTAGTGCCACGACCCAAATGAGTGATACTAGAATCTATTTCTTCAATGAGACCGGATTAAGCGCCCTGCGCTTTAGCTATAACATAAATGATAGCGCTTTGGGCACCAGCGGTGAAGCACCAACAACACCTATTGGCACATTCTTAGATACCAAAGACGCTCCTTTTGAAGTCATTACAGGATTTGGTGATAACGGTAATTTTCCTTTTGTGAATAGTGGCTTTGAGGCAGGAGTTCGAGTAGGTTCAAGGACCATAGCATTCTTTGGAAAGCCTGGATCAGAATATGCAAGATACAGCACTGCTGATGGTTCTTGGGGGATAAAACAAGATAGCGATACTTGGTACAATGGTACCGTTAATGAAAGTGGCACCTTATTTGAGAAAGTTGGAGCGGCATGTTATGTTGAATTTTCCGATAGTACAGGAAGATGGCTGCTTGCGAATGATGAAGGCAATGAGATAATGGAATACCAATCCAGCCCTACAAGAACCTTCGATGGTCCTTGGGTCGTTAACTAAGTTCATCTTTTTTGATATAAACAGAAGCCTCGGAAATTTCTCCGAGGCTTTTAAGTTCTAAACCGATTCTAAATTAGAGTAACTAAGAATGTTCTTGAATGTTTGTCCATGGTTTTGAGTTCAGGCGAATTCTTAAGCATCGGTTAAGAGCTTACGAAAAACGGCCATTTATTCTTACAATTTTGGAAAATGAGTGGAGTCTTTTTAATTGTTGGTCTTATGGGATTTTCATGAAACTTTGATATTTAAATGCTAATTTTATAGATGGGGGGACATTCCTTTAGCCTTCTAATTATCTAGGAAATATGCGCAGCTGCTTTTATAAACACTAATAATTATTGGTTTGGGACCTATATGTCGAGTAAAGTTGACAGTATGTTTAAAAAATTTTGAACAAAAAAGCAATGTAATCTAGAATGGTCCCTTACCTCGTAAATTACTTATTAAAAAGAACTTGCCTATAAGCTCGTAGGCTCTTGACAATTTTCCTGATCTAAAGCGCCAGGCTGCTTGGGAATCACTTTTCGCAAGGCTTTTGGGGTGTCTAATTTAAACTCTCGGCTTTTGTTTTGAACAATTTTTTATTGATGTTTCTTAGTGGGATACTGATATTCCGACTTTCAAATGTTGTAAGTCCTGGATTTTTAAATGGAATTATCACTATCATAATATTAGCTCCTATCATTTTCTGTCTTGGTTGTCTTTTTTCCGCCGATTACCAGATATAATGAACATCTGCCATACTTTTTCATTTTTGCTGTTTTGACCAGTTTCCAGAAAAGATTACGGCCGTGTGATACACTATGGTTTCCCGCTTTTAAAAGATTGTTTACTTGGCATTTTAATACTTTTCACTTTTGATGGGATAATTATTTGAATTCAACCATACATTACTTATGTACCATCCTTGCAATCAAAACAGAAACGGCTGCATCTCCAGATATATTCACCACCGTTCTACACATATCCAAAGGTCGATCAACGGCAAATATTAGTGCAAGACCTGCTTCTGGAATGCCCGCCTGCGCCAAGACTATGACCAGCATAACCATACCTGCCCCTGGTACGGCGGCCGATCCAATAGAAGCGAGGGTAGCCGTTGCAATGATCATCAGTTGAGCCCCAAGACTTAGATCCATCCCGAACGCCTGAGCAATGAAAACTGCCGCAACCGCTTGGTAAAGACTGGTACCATCCATATTTATAGTGGCCCCAATTGGTAAAACAAAACTGGCTACCTCTTCTGGAACATCAAGCTTGTTCTGCACACAATCTAGGGTAACCGGTAAGGTCGCTGCGCTAGAGCTTGTTGAAAAAGCCAATAACTGTGCAGGAGCAATAGCTTTCAGGAAAATACGAGGAGCCCTTCGGCTGGTAAACCACACCATTGCCGAATATACCCCGAGCATTGACAAAAGCCCGAGAATGACCGTAATTCCGTAAACGGCAAGAGCTGAAAAAAGATCAGTACTTGGAGATTCAACCACCAGTGCCGCCAAAAGGGCAAATACTCCATACGGGGCGGCGAGCATGATCAAATCGATCATCTTTAAAATGATGTCATTTAAAGAAGCAAAGAAATCCTTTACGGGTTTTGCAGATTGCACTGGAATTAAAATTAAGCTTATCCCAAGCAATACCGCAAAGAAAATTACCTGGAGCATTTTGGTGTTGTCGCTTGCGGCAAAGAAAATATTAGAGGGCACCAAATCTTCTAGCGCTTTTAAAGGTCCTGTTTGTGTTTGCTCCTTAGCCTGTTCGATGCGTCCGGACACATCCTGCGCATAGCTACTCAACAAATTGCCCCGTGTCTCTTCAGAGATGCCTTCCCCGGGCTTTACGATATTAACCAGTATCAATCCAATGGATACCGCTAAGAAAGTGGTAAGGATAAAAGTAAAAACCGTGGCAGTTCCCATTTTGGACAATTTCGTTATATCCCCCAGATCTGAAATACCTTTGATCAACGAAGCAAGAATAAGGGGGACGGCTATCAGTTTGAGGGAGTTTATAAAAATAGTTCCAAAAGGCTTTATCCAATCCTTTATAAAACCCTGCCCCCAAGAAAAGTTCGATACAAAAAGGGCAAAAAGGATACCAGCTGCCATACCGATTACAATTTTCCAATGTAAGGCAATTTTTTTATTTTTCAACTTTGAGGCTATTTATTAAAGTTTTGAAGCTGTTATTATACGGTCCGTTCAAGTAACTTTTTACCAAGCATTACTTAATCCATAACGATGATATTATTCAGTTACTTTAAAGAACTGAATGAGATAGGCAATCAATATACTGACCATAAGCCCGATATTTACCTTGGCAAAGTCTTTGATTATCAGATGATAGGTCTTTTTTATTTCCTTTTTCCGCAAGAGATAGCTAATGGCGATTTCCCTGCCCGCCAAAATACCTACGAAAGTCCAAGTCGTGCTCATAGGAACGTTATTTAGGTTGGTGAAGAAGTATAATAGAAGCCCGTAACAGGCATCTATTATCGTGGCAGAACGTATTTGTTGGGTATTGTGCTTTTGATTTACGATTTCCTGAATCTTCCCTCCCTTGGCATTGAATATATAGGCCATTATCAGAAGAATTACTCCCAAGGATATCATGATCTCGGTCAGGCCCAATTGCCTGGGTAAAAAGACGAAAATATTGGCAAAATCCTGTATCAACCATTGTGACCACAAAAATCCCGTAGAAAACCATTGTGCGATCAGCCAGTAACGCTTTTGCTTTTTTTTATCCATCAATCGAATGGATGCCGGCGATTCAAATCGCTTGGCTATTATCAGGTATACTATTAAAGCAGCTACAAAGGCCAGTGCATAGCCAAAAACGGATTTTAAGATCATTTTCTCTATAAGCTGTCCAGAGGAGAATACGCTCAATATCATAAAAGTGGTGCTTACTGGAATACCCAATCGGGTGATGAGCAATAAAGAGACAGGTGCCAGCAAGAACCACCAGGGCATGGGGTCGGGTAACGGAATCTCCGACAGTCTACCGTAAGACACATCCCCATCATGTGTAGACCAACCATAAAGCATGGTAGTGGCCAGTATCGAACCCGCAAAGGCCCAAAGGAACCACCATTTTATTTTTGAATTTGAAGCTATAAATGTTCCAAGCGTCTGAATGACGTCGTTCGCAATGACGGAATAGGCCGCAATTAAAAATCCTGCCGAGTATACTATTTGATCCATTCGTAAAACTTTATCGTAAAATCGGCAAATTCAAAGCTACGTAAATGTAGTCTATATTTCGAGTCACGGGTTATGTAACAATAAATTTATCGAACACGATTTTTAACTTCGTATTAAGATGAATTGTAATTACATTTGATATAGATATCGGATAAAAAATGCAAGCTCTAAGGCTTTTACTTCTGTTCGGGTTTATGGCTACAAATGTTTCTTCATTTGCGGCCATCGGTACTTTAAGCGAAACCCAATCGCAAACTTACAAGCAATTGGATACGGGTTATGAGGATTGTAATCCGTTGTTGTATATACTTGAATTAAAAACCGAGCGTTTTCCGCACCTTGATACCAGACTTGTACCCAAGCTAGTGTGCTTAAGGCACGCTAAGAGTGGCTTTTCGAATAGAAAACAACTTGTCGTCAGTTTTCAATATCTCAAATATCGTTATACGATTGACCTTAAACTCGCAAGTCATTCCATTTCTTATCCTTTTCACTCTTTCCCTTAAATATTAAAATTGCTTATACCGTTGACGGGAAAAGTAACATTGCTTCTCCCGAATGGCATTTGTCCAGGGCTTGATCAGTACTGCTGCCAATATCTTGGGTTGATAAACAAAAACAATTTTAATACAATATAATTAATAATAGTATGGATACTTCATTTGCAATAGTGTGCTTCATCGTAACGGGCGGCGTTTTTATTCCTTTCATCTTGTTCTCTTACGCAGGGCAGAGCGGAAGAAAAAAAATGGACGCTCAAATCAAACTGATAGTGACCCAATACAACCTGAACATTTCCGAGTCGGAAAAATGGGGCAACAACTATATAGGATTGGATATATACCAAAGAAAGGTATTATATCTTGATTTCGGGGCATCAGAAAATCCAAATCAACTAATCGACATCGATACTATTAAAGGATGTCAAATAGTGGAAAAAAGAAAGATCATAAAAGCACATGGAAAAAAAGAGGCGTTTCTCGAAAGACTTGACCTAGAGGTTCTGCAAAAAGATGGCAATACCCTCGTTCTTACTTTTTATAATATGGACGAAAATCGCAACGAAGATTTTGAACTTCAAAGGATAGAAAAATGGAGGGCCATATTCATCAACCATATTTCAACGATACCTATGGAGAAAAAGATGGCGGTGTATGTCCCTAAAATACATGTTGCGTAGCGCTGAATTACGAATCATAAAATGTCAAAATGGTATTAACGGCGATATTTTTTATTGCGGGGTATGCATGTATTGCCTTAGAGCACAAAATAAAGGTAGATAAAGCCGCTACGGCACTTTTTTTAGGTGTGCTGTTGTGGCTGTTCCTGGTATTTTCGGGCGTAGAGATTTCCGAAACCATAGGCCAGCTCAAGGAGCATTTTGAGGAGATCGCGGAAATCCTATTTTTTCTTCTGGGGGCTATGACCATAGTCGAGCTGATCGATACCCATGACGGTTTTGCCATCATACATCGAAAGATCAAGACCAAGAAAAAGATAGGGCTACTGTGGATTCTTTCATTACTCACCTTTTTTCTATCGGCGGTATTGGACAACCTTACCACGACCATCGTGATGATCGCAGTTGTGAAAAAATTCTTGGATACCAAAGAAGATCTCTGGACATTTGCCGGCTTTATAGTTATTGCGGCCAATGCAGGCGGGGCATGGTCTCCTATTGGCGACATTACGACCATTATGCTTTGGAACGGCGGACAGGTATCTTCGAACGCCATAATCAGCGATGTTTTTTTGCCAAGTTTGTTATGTCTATTGGTACCGTTGGCTATTGTTTCTTATCGGTTTCGGGGAGTTGTAATCCGTGATGCTGGTGGCGGCGTTGCAGCCGACAAAAAAATAAGTTCTTTGGAGAGCAACGGTATCCTTATACTTGGTGTCACGCTTCTATTTTTGGTGCCGGTCTTTAAGTCCATAACGCATTTGCCGCCCTTTATGGCAATGCTGTTCAGCCTCTCTGTCTTTTGGTTGGTCACCGAAATTATGCACAGAAAGAAAACGAGCATCGAAAGACGACATTTCTCGGTAGCGGCAACGGTTCAAAAAATCGATACACCGAGTATTCTGTTCTTTTTGGGGATTCTTTTGGCGGTTGCGGCCATGCAAGCGAACGGGTCGCTAGATGTACTGGGCAGCGTCTTGGATGATACTTTCAAGAATCTCTATGTTATCAATGGCCTGCTGGGGCTACTTTCATCGATTATAGACAATGTGCCATTGGTCGCAGGGGCCATGGGGATGTACAGTATGGAACTATATCCCCAAGACCATCAATTCTGGGTATTATTGGCCTACTGTGCAGGTACGGGCGGAAGTGTGCTAATCATTGGTTCGGCAGCGGGTATTGCGGCCATGGGCATTCTAAAAATCGATTTTTTGTGGTACTTGAGGCACCTTGCCTGGTTGGCCTTGATCGGGTATGTATCGGGTATAAGTACCTACTTGCTGTTAAACCAATGAAGGATAAACTACAAAAAGTTTCCGCAGCGTCCCTTCTTATAACTCTGGGCATTGTCTTCGGTGACATCGGCACCTCCCCACTTTATGTTTTTACGGCGATTACCCAAGGAACTGAATTTGACCCTTTGTTGGTCATGGGCAGCATGTCCTGCATTTTTTGGACGCTTATGCCGATTGCTACTTTCAAGTATATCTATTTGGCCCTCAATGCCGATAACCATGGGGAAGGCGGAATTTTTGCTCTTTATGCGCTACTTCGCAAAACGAAATCGAAATGGATCATCTATCCGGCCTTAATCGGTTGCGCTACCTTGATAAGTGATGGATTCATCACACCCGCCATCTCCATATCATCTGCAGTAGAAGGTCTTAATATTCTGTATGAAGGCATTCCAACACTACCCATTGTATGCGGTATACTGATAGCCCTCTTCCTGATTCAACAGTTCGGCACTAAAAAAATAGGCATTCTTTTTGGCCCAGTAATGTTCATTTGGTTTGCGACCCTTGGTATTCTTGGCCTGAACCAACTATTGCGCAATCCTGATGTATTAAAGGCCATTAACCCTATATACGCTTTAGAGTTTTTATTACAATACCCTAGCGCTCTATGGATTCTTGGAGCGGTCTTTTTATGCACCACCGGTGCGGAGGCACTATATTCGGACTTGGGCCATTGCGGCAAAAAGAATATCCGGATAACCTGGGTTTTTGTGCTGACCATGCTATTGCTCAATTATTTTGGGCAAGCCGCCTTTTGTTTGTCTCTTGAAAAGGGAGCTTCGATCAAATCGATTTTTTACGCTACGGTACCAAGTGATTTGCTACCCTACATTATAGGTATTGCCACCATTGCGACCATCATTGCGAGCCAAGCACTGATTACAGGCATATTTACCCTTGTGAACGAGGCGATCAAACTGAAATTATGGACCAACCTCAGGGTAAAGTACCCATCTACCCATAAAGGTCAGATTTATATACCTTTTATCAATTACTTTTTACTGGCCGGTTGTTTGTTGGTGGTCTTCCTTTTTAAAAAAGCGGCCAATATGGAATCGGCCTACGGTCTGGCCATTACCATAGATATGCTAATGACCAGTTTATTGCTCGGGTATCTGTTGCTCACCAATTTTAGGAACAGGAAAATAATCATCTTAATGGCTTTTTTCATCATCATGATTGTTGAAGGAACCTTCTTGGTCTCAAATCTTAATAAAATAGTTCATGGCGGGTGGTTTACCTTATTACTGGCATTGCTTCTTTTCACCCTCTTACTATTTTATCACAGGGCAAGAAAACTGCGCGGCAAGGTTGCAGAATATCAGAAACTGGAAGAAATTGAACCCTTGTTATTGAAGGTCATCAATGATATTAGAATCCCGTATTTATCTACGAACCTTGTCTTTCCGACGCGTTCTTCCAGAACAAATTACATTGATGTGACCGTTGCACATTCGTTGTTTCGTTCTCAGCCTAAAAAAGCGGCGATCTATTGGTTTTTGCATATAGATGTGACCGATAATCCATATGGAGTATCCTATAGTACAAAGACCATTATTCCCCAAAAAAGTTTCTTTGTGAGGTTGAATCTGGGCTTTAAAGAGCCCCACTTAATCGATTATATGATGCGGAAGATTCATGGGGATTTAACCGTGAGCGGAGAGATCGACGGCCAGAATATTTTCTTCGCAGCCAAAGAACACAATATTCCCGCCGACTTTAAATATGTGCTGATCAATTCACGCGTAGCCACCGATAATCATCTGTCAATTCTGGAAATATTCGCAGTGCGAATCTATCGTTTGTTGAAATCGACGGGGCTATCGGCAATGGACGATTTTGGATTGGATACGACCAATTCCATCGAAGAGAGAATACCCATAAACGTAGCACCGACAGAGAAGATAAAGGTGGTAAGGATTTATTAAAAAATAATAAAATATGATACGTCAACTATTTCGGAAAAAATCATTGGAAAGTCTTCGCAAAGAATCCGAGGATTCTTCCTTAAAAAGATCTTTGGGCGTTTTCGACCTGACCATGTTAGGTATCGGGGCCATTATCGGCACAGGTATTTTTGTACTTACGGGCGAAGCCGCCGCGGGTACGGAACATGCACTTGGTGCAGGGCCAGCCTTGACCATTTCTTTTGTAATAACAGGTCTTGCCTGTCTTTTCGCAGCATTATGTTATGCAGAATTTGCCTCGATGATACCGGTATCGGGTAGCGCCTACACCTACTCTTATCATTCTTTTGGAGAGCTTATCGCTTGGATCATTGGATGGGATTTGATATTGGAATATGCCGTAGGAAACGTAGCAGTCGCTATTGGTTGGTCAGGATATTTCAAGAATTTATTGGACGGATTCGGTTGGTACCTACCGGGATGGATGTCCGCCTCCACTGGAACTGAAATGGTGCAGTTGCCATCGGGTTCATGGAACGCGTTAACCCCAGCTTTGGAAACGAAATACGTAGATTCGATTTCCACCTTTCCACATGAAACAGCATTGCTTAACCTACCGGCTATTATAATTACAATATTAGTCACTTTGTTATTATACATAGGGATTAAAGAATCGGCAAGGGTCAACGCAACTTTGGTCATCATTAAGTTAATTTTAGTGGCTATCTTTTTGTGGTTCGGTCTACCTCATTTTAACCCTAGTGTGTATTGGGAACCTTTCGCACCTAATGGCTGGAAAGGGATTATGAGCGGTGCAGCCTTGGTGTTTTTTGCCTATGTAGGGTTCGACGCGGTAAGTACGACCTCTGAGGAGGCCAAGAACCCACAACGTGACTTGCCTAGAGCGATGATTATTGCGTTGGTGGTATGCACCGTTCTTTACATCATAGTAGCGGGGGCGTTAACGGGGATGGCTCCATTAGATGTGCTGGCCAATGAAAAACCGGTAGCTGAGGCATTGATCTCGGTTGGCGAGAATAATATAGCGCTCCTCATCGCGATTGGTATTACCATTACCATGCCCAGTGTTCTGTTGGTCATGCAATTAGGGCAAATCAGAATACTTTATGCCATGAGCAGGGACGGACTACTCGGAAATAGGTTTAGCAAGGTCGACAAACATTTTTTCACCCCGTCTTTCGCAACTATTGTGGTCGGTTTGTTCGTTGCCACCCTTGCTGGCACAATCGATATTGGTGTTGCGGCCGAGCTTACGAATATTGGCACTTTGTTCGCTTTTGTACTTGTGGCTATAGGTATTTGGGTACTACGCATCAAACAACCCGAATCGCCACGGAAATTTAAAACACCTGCCTTCAAGGTTGTATGTTCATTATGTGTTTTGATCTGTTTTGGACTGATGATAGCCTTGCCTTATGTCACTTGGATCCGCTTTGTACTATGGATGGTACTAGGTGTTGTCGTCTACTTCCTATTCGGATTCAGACATAGTAGGTTGAATAGGAAGGCCTAACGATTTGTATAATCGAAATAGTCCATAATGGATTTATTTTGTCAAAACTATATTCCGGAATACCTTCCATAAAAAAGGAATCAATGTAATTGCGATTAGGAGTAGAAAAATCAATCCATAGTTATTCTTTACCCATTCAATTTCACCTAAAAAGAATCCAGGCAATAGAAAAAGTGAAATCCACAAAATAGCACCGACAATAGTGTTCTTTAAGAACAACTTTTTCTCCGTCTTTACCAAACCGGCAACGAACGGAACATAGGTTCTGATTATGGGAAAAAAACGTCCAAGGATAATGGCCTTATTACCATGTTTTTCGTAATAGTCCTCAGCTTTAGGTAGATATTTACCCAAAATTTTTTGGATTATTGGGTTTTTACTAATTCTTAGCTCTTTACCCAATGACGCTCCAACTTGGTAGTTGATAAGATTTCCTGTAATACCCGCTAAAATTAATAAAGGTAAGAGCACAGTAATCTCCAATTCTGTGGTTGCGGCAATCACTCCCGCTGAAAATAGAAGTCCATCGCCAGGCAGAAATGGGAAAAATATCAATCCTGTTTCCAGCAAAATGATCATAAAAAGCACAAGGTATGCTTTACTTGCGTTTTCAGCGACTAAGGCCAATAAGGCATCATCAGTGTGAAGTATCAATTCGATTAGTTCGTTCATTTTCGTAACAGTATTAGTCGAGATTTCATGTTGAAAGTCCAAACGAAGCATCAAGTCCTTCTCTAATCATAAAGATAGGTGCAAAAGCTTTGTCATAATTTGATTTCTCCCTAAAAGAATTTGCAATTAATACGGTCTTGAAAAATTGAAAAACACTATTAAATTGGTCAACGTATGATGATAGAAATGGCTTAATAAATCGCAATTTGCGATTACAACCTAAGTATTTTAATATTCCTTTTTGGGTTAGGCAAATACTAAAATAAGCTCCTAAAGCGGCCGATATATGAAACTTCGCGAAGCGTTTTGAAACCGTATAGATATCCGCACCTTTTCTAAAAGTAGTGCTGTATTGGTATGACTTGCACTATGTAAAGCGATATGGTCAGTAATTCTGGCTTTCATGCACCACCATAGAATTTCAGTGTCATAAGCTGCACCATATTTCAGGCCCTTGAAAACCCGATTAATTTCGTTCGCCTCTTTTTCCAGTAGGTTTCTTGTTTGCTCGAAACTTAAAGGCATTCGAGTCCGGCGGTGTTCTTTTGCCTAAACATAATTCGCGACCCTGGATCTTCATCTCGGGCTTCTGACCATTTTAAATTTATCGATATCGCGCCATCTTAAACCTGCAATACAAGGGAAAACAAAGGAATTTTAGCCCAAGGCACGGACTTTCTTGTTCTTTCTCTTTCCATCAGAGCTGTTCTGACATTCTAAGGGATAAAGTTTTAAAAATTCAAAATCCCGGTCGTATTTATTTACTCCATTTTTGTCAACGTAATGTCCTCTATAGAATTCAATAAGAAGACAAAGTTTTCTGTTTAAAATCTTTTCACTGTGGAGACTTATTTTCACAATTGAGGTGAAATTATTGCACTTGGGAGACCAAAAAACTACTCGAGGTGAAAATTAGGTGAAATACAATGTAAGAAAATAGGAGATTAATAGAAACAGAAGAAAAAATAAATTTTTAACAACTTATTGATTTATAGTCATATGAAACCAAATGAAACCATAGAAGACCGATTCAAATACCTATTTATTTCCCGATACAAAAATTAGCGAAAATGTTTCCTAAAAGCTCATCGTTCGTAACTTGACCCGTAATTTCTCCCAAATGGTATAATGCCTCGCGAACATCGATGGCCATAAGGTCACTAGGTAGTTCTTCGTCCAATCCCCATTGTACTTTATCAATTTCTTCAAAGGCTTTTAGTAGTGAATTGTAATGACGCGTATTGCTAACGATGGATTCGTTGTTTCGCAGGGCACCCGTGTTGACAAAATCCATAAGTTTTTCCTTTAGTGTTTCAACGCCATCACCGGTTTTGGCGGATAGATGATGAACACCTTCGATTTCATTGCTAATTAAAGTTATTTCTTTATCCGAAAGTTGATCGGACTTATTGGCTACGATTACTAGAGGAATTTGAGGATATGTGGTTTTTATTTTATCAATTTCAACTTTGAATAAAGCGCCCTGGGTTGCAAATTTTGGTGATTCGATAAGATAGACGACAACTTGTGATTTTTCTATTTTCTCGAAAGTTCGCTTGATGCCCATACCTTCTACAATATCTTCGGTCTCACGAATACCCGCAGTATCGATAAAACGAAAACCGATGCCCCCAATTGAAATCTCGTCCTCGATAGTATCACGTGTAGTGCCGGCAATTTCCGATACTAAGGCTCTTTCTTCGTTCAATAGGGCATTGAGTAACGTAGACTTCCCAACATTGGGCGCGCCAACAATAGCGACGGGAATACCATTCTTAATAACATTGCCGACTGCGAAAGAATCGATAAGACGTTTCAGTACGTTACGTATCTTTATGACCAACTTCTTAAAAGCGGTTCGATCGGCAAATGCTACATCTTCCTCAGCAAAGTCTAGTTCAAGTTCGATGAGCGATGCGAAGTTCAATAGTTCTTCCCGCAATTCTTTGATTTCAGTACTGAATCCGCCACGCATCTGTTGGATGGCAATTTGATGCGCAGCTGCATTGTCACTGGCAATCAGGTCTGCAACCGCCTCGGCTTGACTAAGATCCATTTTTCCATTTAGGAAGGCACGTAATGTAAACTCCCCGGCATCTGCCATGCGACATCCGTTTCTTAAGAACAATTGAATGATTTGTTGTTGAATATACGGTGATCCGTGACAGGATATTTCCAGGACATTTTCGCCGGTATAGGAATTCGGCCCTTTGAATATGGAAATCAGTACTTCATCCAAAGTTTGCTTGCCTTCCATTATATGCCCAAGTAAGATAGTATGGCTTTTTTGGCAAGATAAATTTTTGCCGTATACGGACTTGAAAAAAGGGGCAGCGACGTTAATGGCATCCTTTCCCGAAATACGGATAACAGCGATGGCGCCTGCTCCTGAGGGAGTTGCCAACGCAATAATGGTATCATTGGGAATCATCTACTCAAATTTTGACAAAAGTAGGCAAAATGGTCATAGGGGGTGTCGTTTTTGATGCATCAATATTCTTTGGCATCCCGCTAAAACAGGCAGATATAATCCATACCTTGCATAAAATAATAATGAATTGTGATAATTATGAAAAGAAAAATATGCTTATTTGCCTCTCTTATTTTTTTCGGTACATTGTCTTACGCTCAATCGGAAATTGTAAAGACTACTGAGAAAGAAATAGATTTGCAGGAAAGACTTCAAGAAGCCGAAAAAGAAGCGACGCAAGCTGAAGATGCCAGAAAAAAAGCTCGTAAAGAAGAAAAGAAGGCTGAAAAAAGGGAGAAGAAATTAGGAAAAATTACGGACGATATCGCTGATTTGAAAGAAGATATTAGAGATGGTGAAGAAGATGTCAGGGAATTGGAAGAAGAGCTTCAGGAAGGTAAGAGCAAAGGTGAGCTTAGCCCGAATGATATAATGGAGTTGAACGAGGATATTCTAGACGAAAAGAAAGATATTATCAAGGATCAAAAGAAACTTAGTAAATTACGCCAGAAGTTGTAGTTTGCGTACACATTGTATTTAAATTAAAATCCCAGTACCATCATCGTGGTACTGGGATTTTTTAATTTATGGAATGATAACTGCACTTTTTGTAACAATTTTTACTTTGAGTCGTCGTATATATATAGAACCCAAAAATATAAAGACATGGAAATCATCAATCAACAGAAGGCTTTAGAAAGTAACAACTCAATATTGGTATTGACGCATCTATCCCAATTATTGACTTATGTCACTGGCTTCGGCGGACTCATCGTCCCACTTGGTTATTTGGCTCACTTGCAAGGATA
This sequence comes from uncultured Flavobacteriaceae bacterium, assembly GCA_963832345.1. Lineage (GTDB taxonomy): Bacteria > Bacteroidota > Bacteroidia > Flavobacteriales > Flavobacteriaceae > Pricia. Next base: position 851,277 of record CAWHTW010000003.1, read on the forward strand.
AAATTGCCGGAATGGACGAACACGGAAAAGCCATCGTGAATTTTCAATTGAGTGTGCTGCTTTTTGCGGTTCTAAGTATTCCCGCAATTCTACTACTAGGCTTAGGTATCTTGAGCCTGATATTTATTGGTATCATTGCCTTTGTACTTCCCATAGTCAATGCCGTAAAGGCCAGTAACGGCGAATCACCGAGCTATTTTATGACGATTAGGTTTATTGCGTAGGCATATATGAACCAAAAAAAATCCTCAACGAAACGTTGAGGATTTTTTTATCTCAAAGTGAAAAATCTCACAAAAGATTACCCGTTCAACATCACTGGCATCACCAGCATCGTAACATTTTCCCCTTCGTCTAGCCCATCGGCGGGCGTAAGAATGCCAGCGCGGTTCGGAAGGCTCATTTCCAACGAAACTTCGTCAGAGTTAAGGTTGTTCAGCATTTCGGTCAGGAAGCGGGAGTTGAACCCGATTTGCATATCGTCGCCTTGGTAGGCACAGGTCAAGCGTTCTTCGGCCTTATTGCTATAATCGATATCTTCAGCGGAAATGTTCAGTTCGGCACCGGCGATTTTCAGTCGGATCTGGTGCGTCGTCTTGTTGGAGAAAATTGCAACACGACGCACGGAACTCAAAAATTGGTTTCTGGAAATTGATAGTTTATTCGGATTCTCCTTTGGAATCACTGCTTCGTAGTTCGGGTATTTTCCGTCAATCAAACGGCAAATCAATACGGTTTTTTCAAAGCTGAACTTGGCGTTGCTGTCATTGTACTCGATAAGCACCTCCGATTCGCTTCCCCCTAAAATCCCTTTTAATAAATTCAAGGGCTTTTTCGGCATGATAAATTCCGCCACTTCCGAAGCCGACACATCGTCACGTCTGTATTTTACCAATTTGTGTGCATCCGTTGCAACGAAAGTTAGGTTTTCGGTGGAAAACTGAAAGAACACTCCGCTCATCACAGGTCGCAAATCATCATTACCCGACGCAAATATGGTCTTCTCGATAGCGGTGGCAAGAATATCACCCATTAAGGTAGTTGAGCTCGGATCAGACAATTCGACCGCTTTCGGAAACTCAGCACCATCGGCATAGGCCAGTGCATATTTACCTGAGTTTGAGCTAATTTCGACAGTATGGTTATCCTCGACTACAAAAGTCAGGGGCTGTTCGGGGAAAGTTTTTAAGATATCCAATAATAAACGCGCGGGTACCGCGATGGTACCCTCACTGTCGGAATCTACTTTTAAGACCGAACTCATGGTAGTCTCAAGATCCGAAGCGGAGACAGTCAGTTTGGCCTTGTCCAGGTCGAATAGAAAATTATCAAGAATAGGCAACGTATTACTATTATTAATTACGCCCCCCAAAATCTGTAATTGCTTTAAAAGGTAGGTGCTCGATACTATGAACTTCATAGGGTAGTTTATTTCAATTTTGTGTCAAATAGGGTTCTGGTATGTCTTGAAATTGCACTGAAAATCCAAAAATCATGACAAACAAAGATATTTGAATTGCTCTTTTTACCGAAACAAACTTATCAACATCTAGACACTGCGCTTCCGTCTTCTAAAATAGACGAAACCTAGTCCAAAAACAAGGATAGAGGCCAGCGGAAGTCCTATGTACATTAGATGCCATTTAGTTTTGTGTGTGGCTGTTTTATGGGGCTTGAAAAAAGGAACGGCCACCTTTTTATTTCGAATGTTTATAAGTCCGTTACCACCTAACAGCGAATTGACGGCGATTACTAAAAATTCCATGTTGCCGTCTGGCAGAGGCCGGTCGGTTTTATGAAGAGGAGTTCGAGTGTACTCCATAATTTTTCCTCCGACAAACGTTCCATAGTAATCGCGCGAATCAAGAATAAAAACACCCACGGCCCTAGCAACAAGAAATTACGTAAATCGGAAAAACCATAATCCAAGATAATGAGCGGTCCTATCAACACCCGTAGGAACGTTCCGTTGCGTACCAAAAACAGTCCGATGACCCACTATCCGGTTACCGAAGTGAAGAAGGAGCGCATTACGCGTTTGAAGTTGGCGAGCATGGAGGACGTTCGGTTTTGTTCTCAGACCTTTGATTCCACTCAGGGTTACAGTTTGAGTATTCAAATTTTATTGAGGTCTGGGATTAAAACTACCCAAGAACTTTAAGAAGATTTTAAAATCTTTTACCTATAACCCAATAGCCCGTAGAAGCCCTAAACAAACGAAACCGTTACCGTATCCCGAAATTCAAGTCCCAATAAGGTCGAAGCACCGCCCACAGTGTTCAAATCACTTTTATAGATTGCCAGTTCGATATAATTGGCGGAATTGAAAAGGGCCAACAAATCTCCCGCGCCCTTTCGTTGACTTCTCTCAAGGTCAAAATTGATGATGTCACTGTATTTGTTATGAATACGGCTTATTTTGGTTGACCGGGCGACCAGTTCGTAATTTCGTCCCTTTCGATACGCCTCAAAAAAGTTTTTGTGGATGTTAGTCACTACATTCCCATAATTGTCGACGTAGATTACACTTCCGATAATTTTGTTACCGTTTTCGGTCACACTGGGAGTGAATTCCCGCAACTCTTTCAGAGCATCGAAGGTTTTCCCAACGACTTCAAGAGTGCCGCCCCGGGCGATGTGGCAGGCCACTTTGACGAATACATCCAAGACCGGAAAAGAACCATGATCGGGATTCGGAATGTTGATTTCCACTACCTTTTCAGGCCTTCTTTCGGAGGTTATCAGGCCGATAATACCATTATTGGCCGTAATAAAATAATGACCATCGATTAAAAGGGCGATATGCTGGTTTTCAGGGGTCGGTTCGGCATCAACTCCCACAATATGTATACTGCCTTCCGTGAAATTTTTATAGGAATTTTCGAGAATGTATGCGCACTCATGAATATTGAACGGACTGATATCGTGGGAAATATCAATGATTTTTGCATCGGGCAATTCTTTGTGGATACTACCTTTTAGGCACCCGACATAATGGTCTTTGAGTCCGAAATCCGTAGTAAGGGTGATGATGGCCATGAAGCACTGTTGATATATTTTTGGAGCTACAAACTGATTTTTGATTAAGTTTGTTATGTCCAACACAAGGATGAATACACAAAATTAGTGCAAATAAATAGCCAAGCGAAATAATTCCATATTGGCTTTCACTTAAACACAACAAGTTTTTGAACGAACTCATATTAGAACTTACCGAGATTAGCCCGAGGGAATTTTTTGGCCAGGGCAACCAGCATATCGATTTGCTCAAAAAATATTTTCCGAAGCTTAAAATCGTTGCCCGGGGAAGCAAAATAAAGGCCTATGGCGATGAAGAACTTTTAGAGGAGTTCGATCGCCGGTTTACCATGCTGACTACCCATTTTGCCAAGTACAATAAATTGGACGAAAACGTAATCGAAAGGGTGTTGACCAGTAACACCGCCGCAGATTACGAGGTACCTGAGAAGAGTGGCGAAACCTTGGTACACGGTGTCAACGGGCGATTGATAAAGGCACAGACCGTAAACCAGCGTAAGCTGGTCGATGCTGCGAAGAAAAACGATATGGTATTCGCCATAGGTCCCGCCGGAACCGGTAAGACCTATACTGGCGTGGCTTTGGCGGTCAAGGCTCTAAAAGAAAAGCAGGTAAAACGTATTATATTGACACGGCCAGCGGTGGAAGCAGGAGAGAATCTTGGTTTTTTGCCTGGTGACCTGAAAGAAAAGCTCGATCCATATATGCAACCTTTGTACGATGGCCTGCGAGATATGATTCCCGCAGAAAAGCTGGCCCATTTGATAGATACGGATATCATTCAAATTGCGCCCTTGGCCTTTATGCGAGGGCGTACCCTCGACAATGCTTTTGTTATTCTTGACGAAGCTCAGAACACCACCCACGCCCAGATGAAAATGTTCTTGACCCGAATGGGAAAGAACGCTAAGTTCATGATTACCGGCGATCCGGGCCAAATTGACTTACCAAGAAGAACGATTTCGGGGCTGAAAGAAGCCCTTTTGATTCTAAAAGACGTGCAAGGTATCGAAATCATTTACCTCGACGATAAGGATGTCATTCGGCATAAACTGGTCAAAAAGGTAATAGACGCCTATAAAACTATTGAACATCAGGGATGAGAAAAAGGTTTATGGGTTTAAAAGTTTATGAGTTTATTATTTTGATTTTGCAAATACCTTTAAAAGGATAGCATGAACAATACCATCACTGACACCAATTTCACTTTTCCCGGGCAGAGAAGTGTGTACAAGGGTAAAGTCCGGGAGGTCTATGCTTTGGAAAACGATATTTTGGTTATGGTCGCCACCGATCGGTTGTCTGCTTTTGATGTGGTGATGCCAAAAGGGATTCCCTATAAAGGACAAATTTTGAACCAGATTGCCACCAAAATGATGGCGGCTACGGCGGATATCGTTCCGAACTGGTTGACGGCCACGCCCGACCCCAATGTAGCGGTGGGCCACGCTTGTGAACCGTTTAAGGTGGAAATGGTGATCCGGGGCTATATGTCCGGACATGCGGCAAGGGAATATAAGGCCGGAAAACGAATGCTCTGCGGAGTATCGATGCCTAATGGATTACAAGAGAACGACAAATTCCCAGAACCGATTATCACTCCGGCTACCAAAGCGGAGCACGGCGATCACGATGAGGATATCTCTAGGGAGCAAATTATACAGAGGAATATTGTCTCCGTAGCCGATTATGCCGTGCTGGAAAAATACACCCGGGCCCTATTTCAAAAAGGCTCCGAAATAGCCGCTGCACGCGGATTGATTTTAGTGGATACCAAATACGAATTCGGAAAGACCAAAGGCGGTGAAATCGTACTTATCGATGAAATACACACCCCTGATTCATCACGTTACTTCTATGCAGATGGCTATCAAGAACGTCAGAATAAGGGAGAGGCCCAAAAACAGCTTTCCAAGGAATTCGTAAGGCAGTGGCTGATTCAAAACAACTTTCAAGGTCTTGACGGGCAAAGCGTTCCTGAAATGTCGGATGCCTACGTCGAAACCGTTTCGGAACGGTATATTGAACTCTACGAAAATATTACCGGTGCGACTTTTATCAAGGCCGATATTTCGAATATACAAGAACGTATCGAGAAGAACGTGCTGGAATATTTAGGGTAAGCAGATCAACGATTATTTCAACAATCCCTTTACTGAAAAGTTTCTTTTCCCTTCCAATTTCCCCAGAATTTTTAAAAAAGCGATGGCCGTAATGTAGGCATCGCCCAAGGCGGTATGCCTATCCGTGGTAGGGATATCAAATTTTTCCGCCAGTTCGTCCAAAGAATAGTGGTCTTTTTTTTGAAGTAGGGGAGAAGCGATTAAAGTGCGCTTGTACAGTACCGAGGTATCCAAAAACTTGTTTTTTAATTTGGGTAACCCGTGGCGTTGTAAGGCTTGATTAATCATGGCGCGATCAAATCCGGCGTGGTGTGCCACGAGAACCGAATTACCAAGAAAGGCCAGTGACAGCTGAATGGCTTCCAGTTCCGTAATCCGAGGCTTTGATTCTTCCTCAAGAATACCGTGAACCGCTATGTTTTTGGCATGGTAAAAATGTTGGTATAGATATACCTCGAAACCCTGATTAACGGTAATCGTATTATTTTGTAGAGCGAGGGCGCCTATCGAGAGTATTCTGTCTTTTTCAATATCAAGACCCGTAGTTTCCGTATCGAAAACTACAAAGCGGATGTCATTTAAAGTTTCAGGCAAACCTAGGTCGAAACTTTTGGCATACGCCATCCAAAAATCGGGATAATTTATTTTGCCTTTACCAAACAACTTTTGAAAGAATTGTATCATCTTATAGGGCCGTTACCTTAAAGCGGAATTTAATCAATTCCTGTAATTCTTTTATGGTCTTGAAAGTGCGTTTGAGCTTTATTTTTTCTTCCTTCGTCAAAGTGTCCAAAGTTATAAAACGGCCGGAATCGTTATGCGACAACCCCTGTTTGGTCCGAAATTTCAATAAGGCTTTTGTGGCATAGGAACAGGCGGAAAACAGCACCTCGTTGTTCGGTTCGAGCTCTGCAAGTCGTTCGAAACGTTCCGCCGTATTGTTTATGGACTTGATTTGATGTGAAAGCGTCAATACTCGAGCTCCGTCGATTAGGGGCATTAAGGCCCTTCGTTTTACATCAAAGAAATCTTTGTGTGCGCCATCCTCTTCGACCAAAAAGCTACGGAAAAATCCTGTGGGGGACGGATTCTGTAAAGCTCCTCCGGCCAGATGCAAGAAAAAAATAGGATACTTTTGGGTCTCCTCAAAAATGTGGGCGGTCAGTTCGTTGACCAAAGTGATGTCTCCAAAAGAAGGATTATAATCGAAAAATATGGCTGACAAAAGCACTTCGTCAGGACCGGGATTGGTAATCCAATATGACACGCGTTCTTTCCATTCCGAGAGCGATAAGCACCATTCATGATTCGAGGCCATCATCTCGGCCGGGCAATACTCATAACCGATAGTTTTTAGCCCTTTATTTACCGTTTTTGAAAATTCCAGAAAATACGCCCTGACCTGTTGCAACTTTTTTTCAGGAACATTTTCAAATATTAGGGCATTGTCTTGATCCGTATGCAGCAATTGCTCGCTACGGCCTTGACTTCCCATGGCGAGCCAGGCAAATTTGACCGGTGGCTGCTTTTCTATGTTTTTTAAGGTAATTGCGATAACTTGTTTAATACAGGCGTCGTTAAGCTCCGAAATCACTTTTGAAGTCAGGGTTAGGGGGATATTTTGGTCCAAATACCCTTTTAGTAGGCCTGTAACGCGTTGGCGTATAAGCTTTATGTCCTTGAATTTCCCCGCTCGTTTTATGGCCTTCATCAGTACGGCGGGGTTGTTACCGAGCTCTAGCATTACATCGTGTTTTGATAGCATGCCCAAGACCCCAGTGTTCGGCGTGCCGTCTTCGGTAAGGCACAGATGGCTGATACCGTTCTTCATCATCGCCATTTGTGCCTGGGCAATGGTCATTTTTTTGGGATAGGTGATTACCGGAGCGCTCATTACATCTTTAGCTTCTGCAGTAATGGGATGGATACCGGTGGCAATTTTGTTGCGAATGTCCTTATCGGTGATGATGCCTACGGGAAGTCCGTTTTCTACGATGAGCATGGCACCTACCTTTCTTTTGGTCATGGCCAGCGCAATGCTTTTGATGCTCGTATTTTTTGGACTTGTAACCAGCTTTTTCGAATAATTTACGTGTTGCAGGTCCAGTAATTCCTTATCTATCTGGGGCTGCGGCGCGGATAATTCGCCCAATAATTTGCCCTTATAGCTTTTGGAATATGGGTTTCTGGTATTCGACGCAAAGCTCTCTATCAAAAAGTTGGCAACGCCTTCGTATTTTTGGGTGTAGGGCCGAAAATCGGATATGGGAATGGCGTACAAAATACTCTCTTCATAGGCTTTTGCCCCGAGTTTGTAATTTTCGTTCGCCATTAAGGGACGCAACCCGAAGATATCGCCTTCATCGCAAAGGTCAATGATGTCATCTTTCGACCTTTTCCGAAGAACGACGGCACCTTTATGTATGATATAAAAGTGTTCGTGCGGCTGCTCATCCTCCTCAAAAATTATACTTTCCTTGGTTTTATATAAGATGGAAACCTCTTGTGAAAGGACATCTAAGTCCTTTGGATGCATCTCGTTAAAAGGTGGATAATCTTTAAGAAAATCGGCTACCCTTGCCGATATGGTATTTTTCATCGCGGAATTTTTAAAAGTTCGGATGTGATGCTATTTAAAGATTGAAGATACTTTAAACCCAACAGACATCAAACTTGGGGCGTTAATTAAAAAAGGTAGCATCCTCTATATTTGAGGTCTACTACCTTTTAATATCGTGATGAAAAATTTTAAGTATATAAATTCCTATATTTTGGCTATTGTTGCCCTGAGCATCCACGCCATTTCTTCGTGTTCTTGCATTAGTCCCGTGAGAAAATCCGCTGTCCCGACATCTTCCAGGTCATCTTCTATCTTAGCGATATTTTTTCGGATGAACTGAATGATTGAATCATGGTCCTCAAGAAGGGCCGCGATATAATCTTCGCTGGCGTTGCTACCTTCATATTTTTCTGTAAGATGGGTAAGGTTTAAAAAATCGCCCATGGTAGCCGGTGCGTAGTGCCCAAGTTTTCGTATGCGTTCGGCCACACTGTCGGTAAAGGTTTTGATGGCATTGTAATGCTCTTCGAAAAATTCATGTTTGGTATGAAAATCCATACCTTCTAAATTCCAATGTGCACGCAAAGTTTTAACGTAGAGTAAAAATTCATCCGCCAGTACTTTTGACAATATGTCCGTAACGCTTTGTCTGTTTTCCTTGGATATACCAATATTCGTCTTCATAAGTATAATTATTTAAATTCAGTCGTAAATTACGAAATAAGAATACTTTTTATTGATGGGTTCGAAACTTTAAGTATCCGTTTTGATAGTAGGTTCACAAAGTATCTAACGTAACACTAATTTGGTTGCCTCACTTTTCCTCGTTCATCTCCATAGGGGTAGTCATTACCAAATTTTCGTAAACGTTTTCGCCAACCATAATACCTTGGGAATTTCCTTTACCGATGTAGGTATTAGCCCAGTTCCAGAAGGTTTTCCACTGGTTTCTGTAATCGACTAGAAGAAAGAGGTGTACAAAAAGCCAAGCCATCCAAGCAAAAAATCCGGTCAACGTAGTTTTTGGAAAGGTCATATCTGCAACTGCTTTTTTATCGCCTATGATGGCCATAGTACCTTTATCAAGATAAGAAAATGGCTCTGTTTCTTTGCCGTTGACCATTCTTGCGAAATTTTTCGCCAACGCCTTACCTTGCTGTTGCGCTACGCTTCCCAATTGGGGATGTCCTTCGGGCCAGTCCGGATCGGTCTTTTGAATACAGGAATCGCCGATGGCGTAGATGTTATCAGAACCTATAATTTTATTCACCGCGTCTACGGTAAGGCGGCCTCCTTTTTCGTAATACTCTTCTGGAATACCCTCAAATTTTATAGCGGTAACCCCTGCGCACCATATCAATGTCTTGGTCTCAATGGTATCCCCATCCTTGAAAATGACTTTATCATTCTTATAATCGGCGACCATGGCATTGAGTTTGACGTGGATACCCAATTTTTCGAGACTCGCCTTGGAGTATTTTTGCGATTCCTCGCGCATGGGCGGTAGCACCGTAGGGGCACCATCTACCAAATATATATTCAAGGCTTCTTCTTTCAGTTCAGGATAGATGTTTTTCATCTTGCGATTGCGCATTTCGGCCAGCATTCCTGCAATCTCTACCCCGGAAGGCCCAGCACCGGAGACTACGATGTTTCTCATTTTGCGTTTCTCGTCCTCATCGGTGGAGAATGAATATTTCTCGCCTTCCATAATGAGATAATTCCGTAATTTAATGGCGTCGTTGACCGTTTTCATGGGAAGGGCATTTTTTTCGATATTTTCCATTCCAAAGTAATTACTTTTTGTGCCCGTCGCTAGAACCAAATAGTCGTACGTCACGTCCCCGGTCGATAAGATGATTTTATTATCCTTTGGAACGACTTTTTTGAGTTCTCCCAGTCTAAAATGCAAATTTTCCTTTCCATTGAAGAGAATCCGGAACGGAATGGAAATACTAGAAACGTCTAGCATACCTGTGGCGAGCTGATAGAGTAGGGGGGCAAAAAAATTGTAGTTGTTCTTGTCAACCAAGGTTACCTGTAAACCTTTTTTATTGCCGAGATGTTTTGCGAGATTAATACCTGCAAAACCTCCGCCCACAATTACTATTTTTTTATCTTTCATCGATATCCTTTTTTTTAGAAAATATAAAATACTGGTTGCCGAATTATTCCATTAACGCATGTCGGTAAGATAATAACCCGATAGAATGATATAATGAAGGGCATCCTGAAGATAAAATCATGTTAACCTAAAGGGTATTCCTTAAAATGCGTCATTATTAGGGTTAAACTCCACTTCTGCAAGCCGTTGATTCCTTTTTCAATTAAACCGCCCTTTTGAATCACTTCGCATAAAATCCTCATCAAAAACCTTCCTTAAATAAAATAACAATTCCTCCGCATTCTCCTTCGAAAACACCATCGGCGGTTTGATTTTGAGCACGTTATGGTCCGGCCCATCAGTGCTCATCAAAATACCGTACTCTTTCATGCGATTGGCCAGATAATCGGCATGATTGCCAAGCGGGTTCATCTCGGCATCGACAAGTTCAAAGCCCAAGAAAAGCCCTTGGCCGCGAACATCGCCAATACTAGGGAAGTCTTCGGCCAAACTTTTTAATCCCGATTTCAAGAACTCACCTACTCTCAGAGCGTGTTCTTGCAAGTTTTCACGTTTGATAGTTCGCAATACTTCCACACCGATGGCACAAGAAACGGGATTGCCCCCAAAGGTGTTAAAGTACTCCATGCCATTGGCGAATTTTTCCGCCACCTCTTGTGTACAGGCAACCGCTGCCAAGGGATGACCGTTGCCCAAGGGCTTGCCGATAGTGACGATATCGGGAATCACCTTGTGCCATTGAAAGCCCCAAAAAAACTTACCTATACGTCCACAACCTACTTGTACTTCGTCGGAAATACAGAGTCCGCCTGCTGTGCGGACATATTCGTAAGCCTTGGCCAAAAATCCTTCCGGCAGTTCGATCTGTCCTCCACAACTAATGATAGGCTCAACGATCAATGCACCGACCCCGCGGCCTTTCTTATGTATGGCGTCGATTTGGAGCTGCACTTCAGCGGCATATAGGTCTCCGGTATTTTCGCCCTGATATTTCCCCCGAAAGGCATCCGGCAAAGGAAAGATATACGTGTGTTCGGGAGCGCCTTGTCCGCCTTTGCCATCAAATTTGTACGAACTGATATCGACGCACATATTTGTATTGCCATGGTATCCGACTTCGGAAGCGATAATTTCCCGTTCGCCCGTAGCGGCCTTGACCATTCGCATGGCCAGTTCGTTCGCCTCGCTTCCTGAATTTACAAAATGGAGCACTGAAAGTTCGGGCGGTAGTGTCGCTAAAAGTTCTTTGGCCAATGCATTGATATTGTCGTGCAGGTAGCGGGAATTGGTATTCAGCAACGCCATCTGCTCTTGGCCCGCCTTGACCACAACTGGATGCTCATGTCCCACATGGGCCACATTGTTCACGGTATCGAGATATTTCCGTCCATATTGATCGATCAGATATTGACCCGCTCCACGCGTCATTTTGATAGGTACCTCATAGTGTAGACTCAGGCTTTTTCCTAGATGTTGTTTTCGATAATCGATCAGCTGTTCGTTTAAGGTTGCTTTGTGCGTTTGGAGTGCTTCGGACTTAAACAAAAGATTGGGATCGGGACAAACACTTTTCCAAACTTCGATCTGGTTGAAATAGCAGACACCCGGAAAATCAATGGTATAGCCGAGCATCGAGAGCATAACTTGAAAATGAAGGTGTGGTGCCCAATTCCCGTTTTCTTCGGGATGGCCCAAATACCCTATGTTTTCTCCTTTGGCGATGGACTGCCCCACTTTTTTATTTTGAATCGAGGCTACGGACAAATGCCCGTATAGGCTGTAAAATTCAAAACTATCGGTCTTGTGTTTTAAGATAATCAATCCGCCATACTCTTTATCGCCGGCATCATTTACCGTGGTCACCACTTCACCGTCGAGCAGAGCGTTTACGGCTGTTCCAGCTGGCAACCAAAAATCCAAACCCAAATGAATGGTACGGTTTTCAGGGCCGTTGTTGCCGATACGACCATACTCCGAAGTAGTGTATACGGTACGGGGTTCTAAATAGCCACCTGCCATTATTTTTTCAGGATGTTTTCGCTGTAGTCTATCTATTTTAAATTGGAAGAGTTCCAAGTCGTCGAAGTCAGCTTGTTGCCCCAGCCATCTACTCGAAACGCTTAGGTCTAGTGGGTATGCCTCGCTTCTGTCGATCTCTGGGAATAGTTCCGATAACCTAAATTTATTTTGCCCGGACCAATTTTTGAATTCCGTGTAGTGGGGATGTGTGACAAGCCCACAGGCTTGTCGAAAACTGTAATGTGCAAAATCCGCATCAACGAAATACCATTTTTCAAGGAGTTGCCAAGCAGGTTTTTCGCTGACCAGCAAGTAGGCGTTGTCCGGTTCCTCGCGTTTGCCAATTGCGGACTTGGTGACCGAGATGACCAATCGCATGGCGATGGCGTTGTAAAGGTGTTCTAATTCCCGTTCTTCTAGTGGAAATGTGGCATGATAGCCCTTCACAATGGGCAGGGCAGCTTCCAAAGGTGCGTTGTGGCCCATTATGGCGTAGGTACAGGCAATGGCCAAATCATTGATAATCTGAGTATATACGGCATCCCCATAATCGATGGCCGCTTTTACCGTTGGTTGAATCAATTCTTCGGTTACAATAATATTGTTATCGTTGGCGTCGTTGTGTACGACCGCTTTTCTGAGCTTGGCATATGAATTTTGCGCCTTTTCAAAATTACGCTGAAAAGAACGAAGAATTCGTTGTTCTTGTTCATTAAAAAGGTCAAGGTGTGCCGTTGTCCAAAGCGATCCGGCAATATCCCATTCAAATTCGCGGTGGGCCTGTGGATGGTCAAAACCCTGCAAGGCGTGGGTTAGCTTTCCGCATTGTTCGCCCAGACTGAAACGGAGTTCATCTAATTGTGGGTTGACATCGCCCAAAAGTCTACCGGATACCCACGTGAGCAACCTCAGCACACGACGATTACCGTTATCATCGTTAAACCAAGCCATGGAATTTCCCTTTTTATCCAATACGACGCGTGGCGAAATAAGCCCTGTTCCTTCCTTTTCAACATATTTCAACAGTTTTTGCTGAAAATCCAGATGGTCTATATCTTGATCCGGACGAGATATTTTCAGGAGGTAGCCCTCACCATCATGTACCGTTATCCTGAAGTTAAAATCGATATAACCGGGAAGCGGAGCGGCTTTCCCACTGACGTTAAAATGTTCTCGCAGTAGGCTTTCCGATTGTTGGAGCGATATTTTTAAGGTGTTGAAGTTCATTTTATGGATAGTGCTAGCAATGAACCGTGAAGATGCTCAGAAAATTGCATACTTTTATTTGAGAACTGCCAACTACATTTGCCTATTTCTTGGCTTGCCGCCTTTTCCAAAGCCAACTCCCTACAAAATAAGCCACTAGCGCAATTAAAAAATATTTGAAGTACGACACCGGTTCGCCGTTGCCATTGACCGTCGTGAAAATCCGGTCCCATCTTGGTTTCCATTTCCAGGGACTGTTCGGTTGGCCTTTGGCATTCACAAAATTGTCAAAACTTGCCCAAATAAAAATAGGGGTACCTACAATATGGTTTTCAGGCACATAGCCCCAGGCTCGACTATCTTCTGAGTGGTCACGGTTATCGCCCATCATCCAATAATAATCCTGTTTAAAGGTATACGAATCCGCCACTTCACCGTTCAATTTGATCTGGTTGCCGGAAACGCTGATGGTATTGCCTTCATATTCCCGTATAATCTTTTTATACAATGGCAGCACGTTGAGATTAAGTGCCACCGTCTTTCCCTTTTCGGGGATATAAATAGGTCCCAGCTGGTCATAATTCCAGGGATAACTGGCATTTTGGGGGAAATTATTGCCGCCCTGCCTTCCTTTGGGATCCACATCCCTAACGACAGAATCTATGGAGGATTCTTTTCTGATTGCGGCGACCATTTCGTCGGTTAGTGGAGCCGTCCGCTGCCGTCCTGTCTCCTCTTTCAAGGCAATTCCATTTTTTCGGATTACCTCAATGGGGATTCCATCCGATTTCGTGTACACATCAAATTGCCCGTCTGGTCGTTGCCGGAATCCTATGGAATAGGGGTTGATGGCGTTCGCTTGTTGCTGATTCAATGCGCCCACGATATACTTTCGTTCAAAGCCTTCGGCGCCCACATTTTCCAGAAGTTTTGAGGAGACTCCTTTTTGGGCATAAATAGTGTAATCGTATTGGGGTTTGGCCCGGTCGGACAGTTGCAATTGTTTTCCGTTGATGTAAACATACCCATCTATTACGGCCAAAGAATCCCCGGGAATCCCAACACATCGCTTGACATAGTTCGATTTTTTATCGATAGGCTTATCCACCCCCTCTTCCTTTTTAAAAAATTGGCGAACAGTATCCGCAGGCCAGCTAAACACCACGATATCATTTCTGTCGACCTTAGTAAAACCGGGTATACGGATATACGGTAATTGTGGTTTTGTGAGATAAGATTTTACACCTAAAACTGGAAGGGTGTCATGTACCATCGGAGCGGCCACCGTGGTCATCGGTGCCCGTGCCCCATAATGGAATTTACTGACAAAAAGCAGATCGCCGACACGCAGCGTACGTTCAAGAGAGGGTGTCGGAATCACATAGGGCTGAATAAAATAGGTATGTACCAAGGTCGCGGCAATTACGGCAAAGGCTATACTACTGACCCATTCGCCGGTAGCGGTTTTTGGATGTAGTCCGCGATTCTCGACATACTTCACGTCGAGCGCATAATTCACATAGTAGATATAGAAACCTAGAGTAAGTATTACGAGCCAAGTATCTCCCAAACTGTTTCGCCCGAAACTTCGAATGGTCTCTATCCAAATAATAGGAAACATCAAAAGGTTGATAATGGGAATAAACAGCAGTATCGTCCACCATGTGGGCCGATTGATGATTTTCATCAGTATGATGGCATTGTAAACGGGTACGGCTGCTTCCCAAGCTTGTCTACCGGCCTTGACATATAATTTCCAGGTGCCCAAAAAGTGGATGACCTGTATGATGAGGATGAAGATAATCCACTGTATTGCGTCCATTGAGAAAGGGTATTGGATTAATTGTTATTGGGGGAAATGTAAATTGGTTTATGAGATTATACTAAAATTACTTTTTCTAATTGCTACCTGCCTACTTCAAATCAAGCACATCTTTCATGGTAAACACTCCGGTTTTATTTTGAATCCACTCCGCTGCGATGACTGCGCCAAGAGCGAAACCTTCACGATTATGGGCGGTGTGCTTTATTTCTATGCTGTCGACCTTGCTCTCATAATCGACAGTATGCGTGCCCGGTGTATCGCCTATACGTTTTGATACAATGGGAATTTCTGTCGTATCGGCATTGTCCAACTTCCAAGCTTTGTAATCGGTGTTTGCGATGATACCTTCCGCTAGGGTGATAGCCGTTCCGCTTGGGGCATCCAATTTTTGGGTGTGATGGATTTCCTCCAAAGAAACCCGATATTGATTTAAGTTGTGCATCATTCTAGCCAAATGCCTATTCAGTTCGAAAAAGACGTTTACCCCAAGACTAAAATTGGAAGCATAGATAAATGACCCATTTTTTTCACGGCATAAAGCAACTGCAGCATCATACTTTTCGAGCCATCCCGTTGTACCTGATATGACGGGAACCCCGTTCTCGATACAAGCCGTAATGTTATCAAATGCAGCATCGGGCATACTGAAATCGATAGCAACGTCTATATCGGAAAAGTTGATATCTTCGGAATCCACATCGATTCTAGCCACAATGTTGTGGCCTCTATCTCGAGCGATCGATTCGATCATCTTCCCCATTTTTCCGTATCCGAAAAGTGCAATGTTCAATTTGAAAAAAAGTTTATGGGTTTATTAGTTTTTGGGTTTAGAAAGAATAATTTTTTTCTAATTTCTAATTTCTAATTTCTAATTTCTAATATCTAATTTCTAATCTCTAATTTCTAATTTCTCCTAGAACTTCACCACTACCGCCATTCCGTAATTCGGTCGATTGGTCACCGGATCTACATCTAAAGAGGGCTGCATATCAAAGCTAAGGTTTTCGTCTACATTAAACTGTTGTAAGTGTGCATCTACGTTGGCATCCACAATATTTAAAATATAGATGGCTATTGCTCCAACCAGCCAAAGATCTCGATCCCGTTGAAAGCGTTCTTGTTGACTTTGCAAAACACCTAAATCGAAATCCGGACCTACTCCGTCACCATTACGATCAAAGAGCTCGTCATCGGTAAAACCGGCTTGTCTTCTCTTAAATGCGGTTCTGAAAATCTGATAATTATTGTCATTGTAAATATATCCATAAATTGCACCGCCTAAAATACCCCATACTATGGGTGTTTTCCAATAGCGCCTGTTGTAAATTTGTCCTAATCCAGGCAATAGGGCGGAGAAAAAAGCTGCTTTACTCGGTCCTAACGGATTGATGCTTACTTTTTTCTTCTTTAAGGTATCCACAATAATAATTCCCTCTTTTTTCAAATCGTTTTGAAGGGAATCGATTTCTTTTTGATTGGTATTGGGAATACTATCTTTTTCCTGTGCGGTACAGACCCAGATAAAAAGACCAAAAAAAAGAGCTGTAAAGTGGGATTTACTCACCAAGTATCAATTTTTTGATGCGTTTAAACTCTTCCTGGGAATGAAAAGGGATAGTAATTTTTCCGCTGCCCTTTTCAGATGCCGTTATACTTATCTTGACCGATAGACCATCGGTAAGCTCGTCGATGGAGCCTGAAACGAATTCAGGAGTTTTAGGCGTCTTTTTGCCTTTTTTCGTACTATCTCCAGTACCTTCATGATAGGCCCTAACGGCACGCTCAGTATTTCGAACGGACAGGTTTTGTCCCACAATTTTTTCGTACAGTGCAATCTGATCGGCCTTTTTATCAATGTTCACCAAAGCCCTACCATGGCCCATGCTAAGGAACCCGTCGCGGATACCGGTCTGTATGATAGGATCCAGCTTAAGCAAGCGCATGTAGTTGGTAATGGTGGAACGTTTTTTACCAACACGTTCGCTCATTTTCTCCTGCGTCAATTGTATTTCATCAATAAGGCGCTGGTACGAAAGGGCTATTTCGATGGGGTCAAGGTCTTGCCGTTGAATATTTTCGACCAAGGCCATTTCAAGGGATTCTTGATCATTGGCAATGCGAATGTACGCTGGAATAGTTTGCAGTCCGACCAAACGAGATGCCCTGTACCTTCGCTCCCCGGAAACCAATTGGAATTTGTTAAAATCTATTTTCCGGACGGTAATCGGCTGAATGACGCCCAATTCCCGAATCGAACCAGCCAGTTCTTGCAACGCCTCGTCGTTAAAATTGGAACGCGGCTGAAACGGGTTCATCTCAATGGCCTCGATATCAAGCTCGACGATATTACCGACCACTTTGTCCGCATTACGGTCGGTGGCGGTCTGAATGTCGTTATCGGGGTCTTTTAACAGTGCGGAGAGTCCACGCCCGAGTGCCTGCTTTTTTGTTGCCTTCGCCATTTCGTTGCGGTTACTTTAGGTTTAAACTACTGCCTTGTTTTTGGTTAGCACCTCATTCGCCAAGTTCAGATAATTGGCCGCACCCTTGCTGCTGGCGTCGTATTTGATGATACTTTCGCCATAACTAGGTGCTTCGCTCAAGCGTACATTACGCTGAATAATGGTGTCGAACACCATATCGGAAAAATGCTTGCGAACCTCTTCGACCACTTGGTTGGAAAGGCGTAAGCGGGAGTCGAACATGGTCAATAGCATACCTTCGATATCGAGATCGGGATTGTGTATTTTCTGGATACTTTTGATAGTATTCAAAAGCTTGCCCAAGCCTTCGAGGGCAAAATATTCACATTGAATGGGAATGATGACCGCATCGGCGGCGGTCAGGGCATTTAAGGTCAAGAGACCCAATGAGGGCGCACAATCGATAAGAATAAAATCATAGCTTTCCCGCAAATCGGAAATCGCCTCCTTCAATTTATATTCCCGTCGGTCTTTGTCGACCAGTTCAATTTCAACGGCCACCAGATCGATATGCGCAGGAATGAGATCGAGGTTGGGAGAGTCGGTAGCAATGATAATTTCCTTTGCAGTAACGCTATGTTCAAGCAACTGATACGTACCCAACTCCACCGAATCAACGTCGATACCAAGTCCCGATGTGGCATTCGCCTGGGGGTCGGCATCGATCAGCAGCACCTTCTTCTCCAATACTCCCAACGAGGCGGCGAGATTAACCGTAGTAGTCGTCTTTCCCACACCCCCCTTTTGGTTCGCAATAGCAATTATCTTGCCCATTAGTCGTCTGAATTAGGGGGTAAAAATACGATTATTTATGCTGCCTTGGAAACCATTTTGTTAACATGAAGTGAACAACGCTAACTATTTGCGTTAAAGTTCGTTAAGGGTCGAGCGTCAAACTATCCTCAAACTCGATCAAGTAGATTTCTTCATTCTTTTTTTTTAGGTAATACTGCTCTCGCGCGAATTTCTCGAGTTCTTCGGGGTCGGAAAGTTTTTTCAAGACTTTTTTATCCTCGGCGATTTCGGTTTTTAAGAATTCTTGCTGCTTTTCAAGTTTCTTGATTTCCTTTTGCAGCTCTAAGTGGATGAGTAGGGAATTGGTGTCGAAAAACACCATCCAAATCACAAAAACGGTCAATACCAAAATATAGATGTTGGTAAAGACCTTGAACCATTTTTTTTTCCGCAAACTTTTTAATCCCATAAGCCATCCTATTTTACTAGGAAATAATCGTTTTCATCGTAATCTCCCATAACACCTAATCCAGTTTCTCGTTGATGATCGTCCTCACCATATCAACTGCCACGGTGTTGTATTTATTGTTCGGGATGATAATATCCGCATATTCTTTACTGGGTTCGATGAACTGCAAGTGCATAGGTTTGATATTACTTTGGTATTTGTCAAGGGTTTCGTCGAGGTTCCAGCCGCGTTCGTTGACATCTCTTTTTAATCTTCGTATGAGCCGTTCGTCAGAATCGGCATGTACGAAGATTTTTATATCGAGCATCTTCCGGATTTGGGCGTTAGTCAATATTAGGATGCCCTCGACAATCAAGACTTTGCTGGGGGATATCGGAATAGTTTTGTCCGTACGATTGCATTCCAAAAAAGAATATACCGGTTGTTGGATTGATTTTCCGGCTTTCAGCAGTTGGAGATGTTTTTCCAACAGTTCAAAATCGATGGACTGCGGATGGTCAAAATTTGTTTTTCGCCGCTCCTCTAAGGATAGGTAAGAGAGATCATTATAATAGGAATCTTGAGAAATCACCCCCACTTCCCCGTCAGGAAGCTCATTGATGATTTGGTTTACTACCGTTGTTTTTCCGCAGCCGGTACCTCCAGCTATTCCAATAATTAACATGCTGTTTGAATTTTTGTCAAAAGTAGGAAATTGGAGGGGAAGTATGTCAAACCTGCAAAACGCCCATATTAAAATCCTTTTCGATAGGCGCATGATCGGCCGCCTCGATGCCCATAGAAATCCATTTTCGGGTATCTAGCGGGTCGATGATGGCATCCGTCCACAATCGTGCCGCGGCGTAGTAGGGCGATACCTGATTGTCATAACGGTCTTTGATCTTATTAAAAAGTTCGGCCTCCTTTTTTTCGGTAATGGTTTCGCCTTTCTTTTTTAAGGACGCCTTTTCGATTTGCAACAGTACCTTGGCGGCGGAATTACCGCTCATTACCGCCAATTCCGCACTGGGCCAAGCGACGATTAACCGAGGGTCGTAAGCCTTACCACACATGGCATAGTTACCGGCGCCGTAGCTGTTTCCGATGACCACGGTAAACTTGGGAACGACGGAATTACTGACCGCGTTGACCATTTTGGCGCCATCTTTAATGATACCGCCATGTTCGCTCTTGCTGCCGACCATAAAACCGGTAACATCCTGTAAAAATACGAGGGGAATCTTCTTTTGGTTGCAATTGGCAATAAACCGCGTGGCCTTGTCCGCCGAATCGGAATAGATGACTCCTCCGAACTGCATTTCCCCTTTTTGGGTCTTGACCACTTTTCTGTGATTGGCCACAATGCCCACGGCCCATCCGTCGATACGGGCGTAGCCGGTCAAAATAGTCTTACCGTAGCCTTCTTTGTACTGTTGAAATTTGGATTCATCGACCAAGCGTTTTATGATTTCGAGCATATCGTATTGCCCGTTTCTTACATCAGGTATCAGGCCGAAAATATCATCCGGATTTTCCTTGGGTTTGTGGGCTGGTTTCCGGTCGAAGCCTGCCTTGTCGAACGCTCCTATTTTATCTACCAGATTTTTAATCGTGTTTAAGGCGTCCTGGTCGTCTTTGGCCTTATAATCAGTCACACCACTAATTTCCGAATGGGTCGTCGCACCTCCCAGGGTTTCATTGTCAACATTTTCGCCTATGGCCGCTTTGACCAGATAACTGCCGGCCAAAAAGATACTTCCGGTCTTTTCGACAATGATCGCTTCGTCGCTCATGATCGGCAGATAGGCGCCACCGGCCACGCAACTGCCCATTATGGCCGCAATTTGGGTAATGCCCATACTACTCATTACGGCGTTGTTTCGAAAAATACGTCCGAAATGCTCCTTATCCGGAAAAATTTCGTCCTGTAGCGGTAAATATACCCCCGCACTGTCGACCAGATAGATGATGGGTAACCGGTTTTCTATGGATATTTCTTGGGCGCGTAAATTCTTTTTCCCGGTAATGGGAAACCAAGCGCCCGCTTTCACCGTAGCATCATTGGCGACCACGACGCACTGCTTACCTGAGATGTACCCGATTTTGACGACAACGCCGGCAGACGGACATCCCCCGTGATCTTCATACATTCCGTCTCCCGCAAGGGCACCGATTTCTATGCTGTCCTTTCCCTTGTCCAATAAATAATCGATCCGTTCACGAGCCGTCAGTTTGCCTTGGTCGTGTTGCTTTTGAATCCGTGCTTTTCCACCACCCATTTTCGCTTGGGCCAGCCGTTTTTTTAACTCGGAAACAAGTAATTTATTATGGTCTTCGTTTTTGTTAAATTTTAAATCCATCGAGTGAGGTTCTTTTAAGGCATAAAGATAAGGAGGAAAAATTTAAGCTTGCCTATTCCGGCGAAGCAGGGTTTGAGGCCTACTGCTTAACAGTTTGAGGTTCAAGATTGGTCAAAAGTTCAATGCGAAATCAACCACCTTTTTTCCATATCTTCGTATGTGGCATGACAATTAAATGATTCACCATTGTTCGCATATATCTGGTCATACCTTGTCAAGAATACGAAATTTACAATTCTTAAAATATAGTAAATGAAATATTTAGTTCTGCTCTTTTTTTTCACGTTTAACATTGTATTCTCTCAAACCACAGAATTTGGAAAAATACCAAAAGGGAAGAACCAATATGAGCGATACATTACTAAGGCAGGTAAAACTATTTCGGTAGGAGACATGATAACAATTGGTATGCCTAGTAGCGATAATGGGTTCAATTATATAACGCAATTAGGGCAGAAAGGGGCAGTATTCTTATCCAATAGGACTATAGAGATTGAAAAAATAAAAACGTTCAGTGATAAAAGATTTCAAAAAAGAGCTTATGTCAGTTTTAAAGGATACGGTCTCGCATTGGTGGACATTGATTACGAACTAGCTTTAAAAACCGGCGAAATAGAAGACCCATTTTCGGATTGAAACAAACCTCAAATGCGCCCCGTCCATACCGATTGCGGAAAGTCGTTCGAGCATAGGCTGGTCGTCGTATGTCTATTGTAGCGATAAACCTTGAATCTGTCGAAGGCGTAACTGAACACTTTCCCTGAGCCTAGTCAAAGGCTTGAATATATAGTTCTAAATTTCCTTACTTTTGAAAAAATCTAAAACCGAATATGGCACATAAAATACGATGGGGCATTGTGGGCCCCGGACACATAGCGCACAGTTTTGCGAAAGACCTGAAATTGGTGGGAGACGGTGAATTGACGGCGGTAGCGTCCCGAAGTTTAGATAGGGCGAACGAATTTGCCGATGAATACAATGCCGAACATCGTTTTGGGTCCTATCAAGAACTTTTTGAATCCAATACTGTAGATGTGTTATACATCGCCACCCCGCATACCTCGCACTGCGATCTGACCATCGAAGCCTTAAATCATGGGAAGGCCGTACTCTGCGAGAAACCAATGGGTATCAACGCCGATCAGGTGAAAATGATGATTGCAGCGGCTAAAAAGAACGGGATTTTTTTGATGGAAGCGCTTTGGAGCCGTTTTAACCCCTCAATAGTTAAAGTGAGGGAATTGATAGCGGAAGGTAAAATTGGCGATGTTGCCTATCTCAATGCGAATTTTGGGTTTTATGGGTTGGATAGGGACGAAGATGGTCGCTTGCTGAATCCTGATCTTGCAGGAGGATCTTTATTGGATATAGGAATCTATCCCATTTTCCTAGCGTATCTCATTCTTGGGAAACCGGACAATATCGAAGCGGTCTCCCTGTTCCATAAAACAGGTGTGGAAGTTCAGACATCCATGATTTTCGAATATCCCCATGCCCAAGCGACACTCGCTAGTGGTTTACGATCGAATATGCAGATGCGCGCCGAAATTGCGGGTAGCAAAGGCTCTGCATTCTTGCAGGATCGCTGGCACGAAACGCAAGGATACTCCCTTGAAATCGAAGGGAATATGGAGAATTTTGATCTTCCGACCAAGGGCAAGGGCTATAGCCATGAGATTGAAGAGGTGCACGATTGTCTCAGAAAAGGAAAGCTGCAAAGTGAAAAATGGAGCTTGCAGAACAGTTTGGACCTTGTTAACCTATTGGATGAGGTGCGAAGCATTACCGGAACGACCTTTCCCTTTGAGGATTAGTAGGGTCATCGCATCTAATGCGAACAAAATCTAACACTGGTCCCCAAAGTTTCTTTTATATTTGCGATATTTGACGTTACCTTAAATCAAACCAAAATACCATGGGAATGAACAAAAATACCGTACTGGCGTGGGCCACCTTTATCATGATAATCGTCGGGCTGTCCCTCATAGCCTTGGGCGCATTCCGCTATAATGATGTAGCAGGGTGGGGCTTTGCATCCGTCGGTATCGGGTTTCTGGCCATTGCTTGGGTTTTCAACGCTCTCAAAGGGCGCGTCTAAAACTCAAATTTCAAATGCAAGCGCAAAAGCTGTAATTGACGATACCCGTTGATGGATACCAACCCTTATAACCCATCAACTACTAAACCCCTAAACTCAAGAAATGAGCGACGATAAAAAAGTCATTTTCTCCATGTCGGGAGTGACCAAATCTTATAAAAACGCCAATACGCCGGTTCTAAAGAACATTTATCTCAGCTTCTTCTACGGTGCGAAAATCGGCATTCTAGGGCTGAACGGCTCGGGTAAATCCACTTTGTTACGGATCATTGCCGGAGAGGATAAGAATTACCAGGGGGACGTAGTCTTTTCTTCGGGATACAAAGTGGGTTATCTGGAACAAGACCCACAGCTTGACGAAAATAAGACTGTGTTGGAAATCGTTAAGGAAGGTGTAGGCGAAACCGTTGCCATACTTGACGAGTACAATAAAATCAACGATATGTTTGGCCTGCCTGAAATCTATGAGGATGCCGACAAGATGCAGAAGTTGATGGATAGGCAAGCCGACCTTCAGGATCAGATCGACGCCTCCAATGCTTGGGAGCTCGATACTAAGTTGGAAATTGCCATGGATGCCCTTCGCACTCCAGAAAGTGATAAGAAAATCAGTGTGCTTTCGGGAGGGGAACGCCGCCGCGTCGCACTTTGCAGATTATTGTTGCAAGAACCCGAAATTCTGCTTCTCGATGAGCCCACCAACCATTTGGATGCCGAATCGGTCCACTGGTTAGAGCATCATTTGGCACAATACAAGGGCACGGTCATCGCCGTTACCCACGACCGCTATTTTTTGGACAACGTCGCCGGATGGATTTTGGAACTGGATAGGGGAGAGGGTATCCCTTGGAAAGGCAACTATTCCAGTTGGCTGGACCAGAAGTCCAAACGCATGGCACAAGAAAGTAAAACCGCCTCAAAACGCCAAAAAACACTGGAACGTGAGCTTGAATGGGTGCAACAGGGTGCCAAAGGCCGACAGAAAAAGCAGAAGGCCCGTCTAAACAACTATGACAAGTTGATGAGCCAAGATCAAAAGCAGTTAGACGAGAAGTTGGAAATCTATATCCCCAATGGTCCGCGTTTAGGCACGAACGTACTTGAAGCGAAAGGCGTGAGCAAGGCTTATGGCGAGAAATTGCTTTATGAGGATTTACAGTTTAAACTTCCCCAAGCAGGTATCGTGGGCATTATCGGTCCGAACGGAGCAGGAAAGACCACGATTTTTAGGATGATTATGGGCGAAGAAACACCAGACAAAGGAGATTTTGAGGTCGGTGAGACAGCAAAAATCGCTTATGTCGACCAAACGCATTCCAATATCAATCAAGAAAAGACCATTTGGCAGAACTTCAGTGACGAACAGGACCTCATTATGATGGGTGGCCGCCAAGTGAACTCAAGGGCCTATTTAAGCCGATTCAACTTTTCGGGAAGCGAGCAGAACAAGAAGGTGAATATGCTGTCCGGTGGGGAGCGCAACCGCTTACATTTGGCGATGACGCTCAAGGAGGAAGGCAACGTATTGCTTTTAGATGAGCCGACCAATGATTTGGATGTCAATACCTTGCGCGCCTTGGAGGAAGGTCTTGAGAATTTTGCAGGCTGCGCCGTGGTCATTTCTCACGACCGTTGGTTCTTGGATAGGGTCTGTACCCATATTCTGGCCTTTGAGGGTAATTCCCAAGTGTATTTCTTCGAGGGGTCGTTCTCGGAATACGAAGAAAACAGGAAGAAACGCTTGGGTGCCGATAGTATGCCGAAACGAATCAAGTATAAAAAGTTGATACGGTAGACTAGTATTCCTCCGTCGGATACCAATCTAACTGCACCACCTCGATATCGGCATCTCCCTTGTTCACCAGTTCCTTGAATTTAGCGACATCACTGACATCGGGTTTTCCTCTATAATGATAGGGATAGACCTGTTTCGGTTGAAATTCAAGTACAGCATCTGCGGCACTTTCTTCAGTCATTGTGTAGGGCAGGTTCATACAGATAAACGCCTTATCGATATCTTTTAGACTTCGCATTTCGGGTATGTCTTCAGTATCGCCCGAAAAATAGATGCGTTCGTCCCCCATATTCAATATATAACCATTGCCTCGACCTTTGGTATGGAATTCCTTGGCCTCTTCGCGTAGATTGTACATGGGTATGGCCTCAACCGTAATTTCGTATCGCTCTTTGGAATCGCCGTTGTTCAAGACATCGATTTGCGGTGTAAATTCGTTCGGCATCTTATCGGCTACCGCTTGTGGCATGATGATTTTGGACTTTTCGGTATCTAGTGCTTCCAAAGTTTCGACGCTAAAATGATCCCCATGGATGTCAGTTACCAAAATAAGGTCCGGTTTTTCTTGTCCCTCAAAAGCTTCTGCACCACCGACGGGGTCAATATAAATGGTAATGTCTTTCCATTTGAGCACCGCGGTGGCATGCGATATCGGTATTACCTCTACTTCATTCATCACTTCCGCGGGCGAGATTCCATTGACTCCATACGTAGGATCCGAATCCTTGTCAAGGTTTTCTTTCGTTTTGGTTTCTTTGCATCCAAATAATAAAAAACTTCCCATCAAAGCAATGGCCGCTGACTTCATTTTGATATCCATACATTACTGATTTTAATACTGTTTATTACCTATTCCCCGAGGGAGAGTTCCATTTTTAAATCGCTTCGAAGATAGGTTGTCTTTTTTTCAAGCGCAACTTCCTTAAAGCCATATTTTTTATAAATATGCAATGCGGTATTTAATTTAGTACTCGAATAGAGCACTAAAGTGTCCCATGACTTTGTTTTAGCAAAATTTATGGCAAAAGATAAGAGCTTTTGACCGATTTTTAAGCCATGGAAATCGGGATTGACCGCCATTTTTCCTAATTCATAGCTTTTTTCGTTGATTCGTATCAAGGCAAAACAGCCTACTATGTTATCTTCATATTCGGCGAAGTAAATGAAACCACCGGATGCAATAATGGATTGTTCGCAACAATCCAGAAGACGTATATCCTCTGGCTCAACGAAAAAGTACCTTTCTATCCATGCCAAGTTCAAGTCCTTAAAATAAGACACGTATCGAGGTTCAAAAGGAATAATTTTAAGTGACATCCCACAGTCTTTAGGAGGTAAAGTTCTTAAAGTAAATATAAAATTAAAATATTTCGTATTTTTGTAAGGGAAAGTATGCCCTTTCATCGATAAAAAATCTAAAAATAAGATCAGATCGTATATAAGGGGATACAAACAAACAAATCAAGAAATTAATTTTTACATTATGACTGAAACAAAAAATAACAACGGATTAAAGGTGTTGGCAGGCTTACTGGGTGTCGTACTCTTGGGAACCATCATCTATACGGTCAGTCTTTACCAGGACAAGAAAAAGACCGAAACCGTGATGACGCAAGAAAAACAGTTGGTGGTCGAGGATCTCAACAGTCTGAAGTCTGAGTACGACAAGGCAATTTTGGAGAGCAACGCGACGAACGAGGAATTGGTTGAAGCCCGTGATAACATTTCAAAATATATCGATTCGGTACAGAATATGAAGGCCGATATCTCTTCTTTATCCCGTTTCAGAAGACAAGTGGGGGTATTAACGGCTGAAAGGGAACAACTTTTAAAGCAGGTCGATTCGCTTCAAAAGTCGAACACCATGATTGCCATGCAACGGGATAGTACATATACCGAATTGGAAAAACAAACCGTTTTCAATGATTCTTTGGTAGTGCAGAATACACAATTGGCCGACGCAGTGGAAAAAGGATCGGCGTTAAACCTTTCCAAATTCAACGTTGATGCCGTCAAAGAGCGTAACAGCGGAAAGTTATCTTCGACCAACCGGGCCAAAAGAGCCGATAAATTTAAAATCTGCTTTACTGTTGCCGATAATGTTATCGCCGAGGCGGGAGATAGGGAATTCTATGTAGAGGTACTTGATCCTCAAGGCAACGTTTTGGGCGAAAGCTATTCAAAGACCAATGATGACGGGGCTTCTGTAACCTACAGCAAAGGCACCAGCTTCTATTATGAAAATAAGTCTTTGGACGTTTGCGATTATATCAGCAAGCCATCCGGTGATTTTCAGGAAGG
Organism: uncultured Flavobacteriaceae bacterium; assembly: GCA_963832345.1. GTDB lineage: Bacteria > Bacteroidota > Bacteroidia > Flavobacteriales > Flavobacteriaceae > Pricia. The sequence goes on from CAWHTW010000003.1 coordinate 878,394, forward strand.
AAATTATATGGTGAACGTATATGACCAAGGTTTGAAATTGTTGGGGACTTCGAAGTTTGAACTCAAATAGGAGACTCTACCCATTTAATAAAAACGGACCCACTTGCAAGTGGGTCCGTTTTTTATTTTTACGACTGAATTCAGAATTTTTATTTTAAGCCTCCCACCATTTCCTCCGGCTTTACCCATTCATCATATTCTTCGGCAGTAACATAGCCAAGGTTGACGGCTTCCTTTTTTAATGTCGTACCGTTCTTATGTGCTGTATTCGCTATTTCCGCCGCTTTATAATATCCGATTTTGGTGTTCAACGCGGTAACGAGCATCAATGAGTTGTTCAGCATTTGTTCGATAACCTTGTAGTTAGGGGAAATTCCGGCAGCACAGTGTTCTTCAAAACTCATACAGGCATCGCCGATCAGCTGCGCGGATTGTAAAATATTGGCCGCCATCATTGGCTTGAACACATTGAGCTCATAATGCCCTTGCGTACCACCCACGGCTATCGCCACGTCATTGCCCATCACCTGTGCACAAACCATAGTTAGGGCTTCGCATTGGGTGGGATTGACTTTGCCGGGCATAATGGAACTGCCCGGCTCGTTGGCGGGTATGTTGATTTCCCCGATTCCCGATCTTGGCCCGGATGCCAACATCCGAATGTCATTGGCAATTTTATTCAAGGATACGGCCAGTTGTTTCAGGGCTCCGTGACTTTCCACAATAGCGTCATGTGCAGCCAAGGCCTCAAATTTATTATCGGCTGTTCGAAAGGGCAGTTCCGTAAAATCGGAAATATATTTGGCCACAAGAACGTCGTAACCAGCTGGGGTGTTGAGACCTGTACCAACTGCCGTTCCGCCCAAGGCCAGTTCACTAAGATGGTCCAACGTGTTTTTTAAAGCTTTTAGTCCATGACTCAGTTGAGAGGCGTATCCCGAAAATTCCTGTCCCAAGGTCAAGGGCGTGGCATCCATTAAGTGGGTGCGTCCGATTTTTACGACTTTGGCAAATTCCTTGGATTTTTTGTCCAATGTATCCCGTAGCTGTTCCACTCCAGGAATGGTAGTCCCCACTATTTTTTTATAGGCCGCGATATGCATTCCCGTAGGAAAGGTATCGTTGGAGGATTGTGATTTATTCACATCGTCGTTGGGCTGTATCGTCTTTTCGCCTTCCCCGATTTGCTTCCCGGCAATCTCGTGTGCGCGGTTGGCGATGACCTCGTTAACGTTCATATTGCTCTGGGTACCTGAACCCGTTTGCCAGATGACCAAAGGAAATTGGTCGTCGTGTTTGCCTTGGACTATTTCGTCGCAGACCTGGGCGATAAGGTCCCTTTTTTCTTCGGATAGTATATTCAGTTCGCAGTTGGCATATGCAGCCGCCTTTTTAAGGTAGGCGAAGCCGTAGATGATATCCAACGGCATCGATGCAGCAGGACCTATCTTAAAATTGTTGCGGGAGCGTTCGGTCTGTGCACCCCAATATTTATCGGCGGGAACTTGAACCTCGCCCATGGTGTCTTTTTCTCTTCTGTAGTCCATCTTAGGTATGTTTTCGTTTCTAACAAAGATAGGGGTTGGTCGGTTTATTTTCTAACCTCATAATTTTTTAATTTCCACTTGCAATTCTACCTGTTTTACAAGTATCTTTGTAAGAGCAAATAGATACGTATGTTCGAATTCGACCAATATTTAGGATTTATAACCTTTTTGACCATTTTGACCATCGGGTTTTGGCTGATGATTTTTTTATTGATGTTCGTGATACCTTATTGGTTAGGGGGTAACCTTTTGGAATTTTATAAGGAAAGAAAGAAGAAGAAAAGCGCTGAACGAGAGGCATCCTAAATTTGCGAATCGATACAAAAAGGCCGGGGAGAGCATTTATGACCTCCCCGGCCTTTTTATGTGGTATTATATTTCAAGGTCATTTTATACATCCCGTACCGGCGAGGATGCACTACTAAAATCATCCTTCTTCTTGATCGCCCCCATAATCACCACCGCCACCGTTACCACGACGACCTTCACGTTCCTTCGGCTGATTGAACCTGTAGATGAAGGAAAACGTAAACGAGCTTCGGCGCCATTGAAACTCACTATCTGAGGTAAAAAAATCGGTCTCTGTAAAGGATCTCCGTTTTCTGGAATTTAGGGCATCGCTGATGTTCAGGGATAAGGTACCATTATCGTTCAAGATATCTTTGCTAAACGCAAAATCCAATGAAAATATACCCTCACTTCTGGTCTGGGCGTTCTGATTCGGCCCTCTATAAAACGCGTTTGTCTGCCATTCGATCTTAGCCGGAAGCGATACTTTTGAGCTGAACCTAGCGAACCAGCTCGTGTTAGCGTTTCCATAATCCACACCGTTGAAAAATCCTTCCTTAGAAAAATTAAAAATATTGAAACTGCTATTCAATCGCAACCATTTTTTCGGATTGTATAGAATGCTAGCTTCGGCACCATACCTATTTTCTGTGGATAGGTTAATCGGTATCGATCGCACGATTTCAATACCATCTGTGGTTACCTGCCCCGTAGACTCTTGAACCCGTTCGAATGCATCGGTTTCCTGCTGATAGTAGATGGATGAGGTGAGGGTCAATTCTTCCCATCTTTTGAGATATCCAAGATCGAAGGAATTCGAAAATGCCGGGTTAAGATCGGGATTACCTTGAAAGATATTGGTCCGGCTCGATCGTGAGGGAAAAGGATTGATAAACCAGCCTCCCGGCCTATTGATACGGCGGTTATAACCTAATGAAATATTTTCCCTGCCTTCTTCATCAAATTCAAAAATCAAGTTGAGCGTAGGGAAAAGGCCGAGGTATTTCTTATCGAAATTGGCTTCCACATCGACCCCTAGTTCGTCTTCGAAAGTACTGTCATCGAACTCCGTGTCCAATTGTCCCTTCAACTGGGTATGTTCCAGGCGCAATCCGAGTAAAAAGGAAAACTTGCCGAACTTATTGCCATATTGGCTGTAAACGGCGTGTACATTTTCGTTATAGGTGAATTTGTTGGTAAGATTTTCGTTTAGTACGAAGCGGCCCAGTTGTTGATCTAATGAATCCAGTCGGTAATCTGTAATCTCTTCTTCGAGTGTGCCCCGATAGCCTGCTTCGAATTGGGCGTCACCTATGGGCAGCACGTAATCGGCCTGTATGAGGTACTCCTCTTCTTTTTCATTTTCGAACACGTCTTCGAGTACGATCAAATCATCGTCGGGCAGCGTTCTTCGCTCTTCGATAACGGAATTTTTGATTTCATCTTGGATGGAATATTGAAAGTCAGCGGTGAGCTTTTGGCCATCGTCATCGAGATTGTTGATGTAGTTCAAGGAAAACTGATAACTTTCATCATCTTCGTTCTCCTCTTCTTCCCGAAAGGTTGTACTGCTCAATTGGTCATCGTCGAAACGGCGGTTGGAATTTTCCGTAACGTCCTCCCCTGTAGACGTTCGATAGAAAATACTTCCGGTGATTGAGCTTTCATCAGTAATGAAATATTCTGCACCTAGATTGGTGTTAAAACTTTTGCCCAAACGGTTATAAATTCGATCTTCAATAACTCTGTCGAATCGTCCGGATGTATAGGTATTATCGAAAAATGCATTGCCCGGGGCATCGCGGTAGCTATATGCGGTGGTGTTGAAAATATTGAACTTGTCGGTCCGCAGATTCCCATTTACGGTGATTCCGCTGTTGGCCGGATACCCGATATTGGTCTGGACCGAGCCGTTAAATCCTAGTGTTTTTTCTTTTTTGAGGATGATGTTCAGAATGCCCGCTGTACCCTCGGCATCATATCTGGCAGAGGGACTGGTAATAACCTCTACCTTGTCAATGGCATCGGCGGGCAGCTGGCGTAGGGCTTCTGTAGACCCGAAACCTGCCAGGGCAGATGGTCTTCCGTTGATAAGAATGCGTACGTTCTCGTTACCGCGTAGGCTGATCGCTCCTTCGACATCTACGCTCACCGATGGCACGTTGCCAAGGGCATCGCTTATTGTTGCACCACTTGTGGTAAGGTCTTTTCCAATGTTATAGATTTTTTTATCGAGACGTATCTCGACCGTGGTCTTTTCTCCGACGACTTCAACACCTTCAAGTTCGGAGGCGGCAATGGACAGTGAAATAGTACCCAAATCGGTAGATTCCTGAAATGTTTTTTGGGAGGCCCGATAGGTCTTATAACCAATATATTCAATGCTGGCATTATAGTCGCCCGGGGCGGTTTCCACCGCGAATTTTCCGTCGATATCGGTGATACCTCCAGTGACCTTATCCGGGTTGGCAATACTCTGCAAGACTAGGGTAGCGTATTCTAGAGGTTGTCCGTTGTCTTGGTCAATGACCGTTCCGGTGATTACGATGGCTTTTTCTTCAGTATCCGGTGGACTTTGGGCAAAAATAGTAAATGAAATAAATAAGGATAGGAATAAAGGGAAACATTTCTTCATAGTAAGGATTACGATTTATCTTTCTTTTTCTTTTTACGCTTTTTTTCTTTTTTCTTTTCTTTCTTGGTCTTTTGGATACCTTTTTTTTGCATTTCTACAAAGGCGTCATATTTTTCGATCGGAAGACCGGCCTTTAATTCCGCATCCTGTGCTTCGGTAATTTTTTCCATACCCTCCCGCATTTGCTCCGGGGATAACTCTAAAATCTGCATTTCAATACGTTTTTGCAGATACTTTTTTAGGGTGGAACTCAATACCGCCTCTTCGAACGGGTTCAGTTCCAAGGCTTCGGTGATGCCCGGCATCTCGCCGTCTACGATTTGCTCCGCGGTTTTGGGTTCCGGCTCTTTCGGGGTTTCCTGGACTTGTGGAATGGCGCTTCGCTGTCGGCCGTAGCCACCACCTCCATAACCTCCATATCCGTAGCCACCACCGCCGTATCCACGACCATATTGGGCCTGTAGCTCGCCGCCAGCAAGCAATACAATGAAAAAAATAATTAAATGTGTACCGTTGATTTTCATAATAAACGTCTTTAGTGTGATTGTGAAATTAAAGTAAGGTTTAACCCGTGTTGGTTAAAGGTTTGTTAAAGGATGAATAGGGTAGTGACTGCCACCTACTCCTCCTCTTGACCCATCATCATTAGAAAGGCCTTTAGAAACGCATCAATATCGCCGTCCATTACGGCATCTACATTTCCGGTTTCGTGTGCGGTGCGTACATCCTTCACCAATTTATAGGGATGCATGACGTAATTTCGGATTTGCGAGCCCCATTCGATTTTCATTTTTGAAGATTCGATTTCCTCACGCGCCTCCATCTTTTTACGCAGCTCGATTTCGTACAGCTGTGATTTTAGCATCTTCATAGCTGTCGCTCGGTTATCGTGCTGACTTCGGGAATCGGAACAGGAAATCTGGATGCCGGTCGGATGATGTGTTAGCTGAACTTTAGTCTCGACCTTGTTTACGTTCTGGCCGCCTGCACCACTCGATCTGGCCGTGGTAATCGTGTAATCCGCAGGATTGATATCGATTTCAATGCTATCATCCACTAATGGATAGACGTAGACCGAAACAAAGGAAGTATGCCGTTTGGCATTACTATCGAAAGGGGATATGCGCACTAAGCGGTGCACCCCGTTTTCACCCTTGAGCCACCCGAAGCCATAGTCACCATCGATTTCCAAGGTGACGGTCTTGATACCCGCCACGTCACCTTCCTGATAGTTGAGTTCTTTGACTTTATAACCGTTCTTCTCCGCCCACATCATATACATGCGCATGAGCATTGACGCCCAATCACAGCTTTCCGTACCTCCGGCACCAGCTGTAATCTGCAAAACAGCAGATAGTTCATCGCCTTCTTCCGAAAGCATGTTCTTGAACTCCAGCTTCTCGATTTGGTTCAGTGCTTTTTCGTACTGGTCTTCAACCTCTTCCTCCTTGATTTCACCCTCTTCCTGAAATTCTAGTAAAACTTCGAGGTCGCCTACGGCGTTTTGGGCACTAGCATAGTCATCTACCCATTGTTTTTTGGATTGGATGAATTTCATATGCTCCTGTGCTTGCTGAGGATTGTCCCAAAAATCGGGAGCGAGCGTTTTCTCTTGCTCGTTCTCTATTTCGATACGTTTCGCATCGACGTCAAAGATATCGTCTTAGTGCACCAAGGCGGTCCTGTAGACCTTTGAACAGGTCTGTCGTAATTGTCATAATCGTCAGAATTTTGGGCAAAAGTACTATTTAGACTTGAGATGGGAGATTTTAGATATGAGATTTTAAGGGTGCGAAACGAGATACCGAAAAAATGACGCTAGGTATTGGATGTTCGATGCTCGGTGCACAAAGCATGATTAATAGGATAAACAGATTTTGTGACGCAGCAATACTATCCCGATAAGTTGCCACTTTCATATGATTCTCAGTACTGAGTACTTTATTGCTGCTGTTGCTGACTAGAAACTTGCACCGTATGGCTGGTCTCGTTCCGGCCCGTGGTATAGACTACGCCTATGAGTGGGGAGCAATCGGTATAGTCCTTGCCGTGGGCTATCTTAATGTGGTTGGTGTTGGCCAGCAGGTTATTGGTGGGGTCAAAGCCGATCCATCCGATTTTTGGCAGGTAGGCCTCGGCCCAGGCGTGCATCTGCGAATCGCCAAAAAAACCGTTTCCCTGATGCAGATAACCGGAAACGTATCTAGTGGGAATACCATTTCGACGGGCTAAAGCACAGAACAGGTGGGTAAAATCTTGACAGACCCCGTGCCGTTTATCGATAACTTCGTTTAGAACGGTGTTGACATCGGTCACATCTGTCTGAAAATAAATATGGGTAAAGGTCCATTCGTTAAGGGCTTGAAGATTCTCGAAAAGCGAAGTCTTTTTATCGAAAACAAAAGCATCCCTATTTTTTTCGGGAAGGGTGGTTAAGCGTGTGTTTCTCAAAAAAGCTTCAAAATCTATCCTGAAATCAAGTTTTTCAATCTGGGCATAGGCTTGCGAAATATCTTCCTCTTCCATAAAATCAAACGGATTCACCTCCCTTTTGATCAGTTTAAAATGGGCCTCGAACGAAATCTGTTTGAACTTTTTCTTGGGATGTACCCGTATGGTTCGAAATCCGTATCCGTTAATCGAAAATTCGTTAATAGTATTGAGCGAGTTGTTGAATTGAACATCAATGAATTCTTGATTTTCATTTTTTTGCGGAATGATCAAAAACTGCCAATGGGCATCGTTCACCCAATTTTCATAGGTGTTTTCTGCAGTATAGGTAATGGAATATTCTAGGGACATGGATATCTAATAGCTAAGAGACTGTTTTGAATTATGTCGTTTATTTTTTTATATCCCTTTTTGCGCCCTTTGTCGTTAAAATTTTATACCGTAGCTACGGCTATGCTAGCAAATTTTGTCTAAAAGACCACAAAAATGAACTATAAAAAATTCTGATCACATAGTTCAAAAAAGTCTCTGAGGCAAACATACTATTTCTGGAGCAAAGAATTCGATTTATACTACTAAACGTCTACGGATTACCGCTTACCACTTTTAGTTGTACTAAAATATTGCGGATGCAGGCAGCGTCATGCGCTTTGCGAACCGCGCTCGGGATATTGCGTTTTGCGCACTCATTTTGGCGCAAAGCGGACGGCTCAATAGTTGAAAAATTCCTTTTCCATTTTCTGGCCTATTTCAGAAAGGTTTTCCAGAATATTTTCGATAAAGGATTGAATATCTTCCTCGATTTCCTGAATATATTTGTACGCGAATTCAGACCGAACCCTACCTACCAAAAACGCCGTGGAAGTTTTGTTATAGTTCTTGCTTGGATCCAAGACTTTGATATGGTCGTATACCTGATTTAAGCTGTTCATGACCGAACGGGGACAGTTGGGATTGAGAATCAAAAACTCCAAGGTAGAAATGCTGGTCGGGGTCTTTTTATAAAAACGGCGCATCATATCGTACGATTCCGCACACTTCAACAAGGTGGTCCATTCAAAGCTATTACCGAAAGTATTTCCGTAACTGCCCCTTGATTTCTCGGCGTCGTGATGTTTGGCATTGATCATTCGAATGATTTGGGTGGCCCTTTCGATGTTGACGCCCATCATAATAATTGAATAAATATCATCGTGCAATAAGGTACCCCGCATCTTACCGCGTAAAATAGCGGTCATTTCGGCCACGTTTACGGTAAAATCGTGCAAGCCGCTTTTTACAAAACTATCCGCATTATAATTCAAAACGAAATGATAGAACTTATTGATGGCTTCGTAGAGTTCGGTAGAGATAAGGTCACGGCCGCTGTTGGCGTTTTCCCGGGCATTTTTTACGTTGTTGATGATGGAAAATGGAAATTCCGGATCCAGGCCGATTTTATAAAGCACCTTTTCTTCGTCCAATTCAACGGACTCGTCTTCTTCGGGATCCCCGACCATAAAAAGCATAGAGCGCAATACGAATTGTCGAGACTGTGATAATTGGTTGGGCGCGTCGAGCGATGAAAAATAGTTCACGCTCATATATCGCGCTATATGTTCCGAACGTTCGATATAACGCCCCATCCAGAAAAGGTTATTGGCAACTCTTGATAGCATATGGTAAAATTGTTTTTTTGATTTAAACTATTTGATTTTATATGTACTATAGTTGTTTTCGAAAAGTTCTAGTACGCATTGAGGTCTTGCATTCGATGGTTTAAGGTTTAATCGTTACTGCGCAGCTGTTCAAAGTTTATGGTTAAAAGGTTTTTTTGATACTCACGACCTTGAACCTGCCAAAGGCAGAATTATAACTTAAACCCTACGCAGCCCACCAACCATTTAACCACGAAAAGCAACCGCAATTCTTTACGGCAAACCGCTACTGGCATTGCCTACTCTTTCAGAACCCACGTATCCTTAGACCCCCCGCCTTGCGATGAATTCACGATAAGATTCCCTTTTTTCAGGGCGACGCGGGTCAATCCGCCTTTGAGTACGAATTCCCGGTCCTTCCCTAAGACGGTGAAGGTCCTTAAATCAACATGTCGCTGCTCGAATGATTCCGTTTCGTCGATATAGGTCGGATGTACGGAAAGGGATAATATCGGTTGGGCCACATATTTTCTAGGACTTTCCTTCACCTGGTTTTTCACCGTTTCGATTTCTTCCTTGGTCAGTTTATTGCCTATGGATATACCGTATCCCCCGGCCTCGTCAACCGGTTTAATGACCAGTTCGTGCACATGCTCCAACACGTACTTCAGTTCATCGGGGCGGCTACAATGATAGGTGTGTACATTATTAAGGATGGGTTCTTCATCTAAATAGTACTTGATGATTTCCGGCATATAGGTATAGACGGCCTTATCATCGGCTACTCCGGTCCCAGGCGCATTGGCCAAGGTCACATTTCCTTTTTTGTAGGCAGCGAAAAGTCCCGGTACCCCGATGGCGGAATCCGGTTTAAATTCCAAGGGGTCGATAAAGGCATCGTCTATCCTTCGATAGATGACATCGACTTTCTCGGCCCCGCGGATAGTTTTCATATATACAAAATCATTTTCTACGAACAGGTCGCGGCCTTCCACCAGCTCTACCCCCATGGTCTTGGCGAGATAGGAATGTTCATAGAAGGCAGAATTGAACATGCCCGGTGTAATGACCACAACGTTGGGAATATCGACACCTTTGGGTTTTACGGTTTCCAGCAGATCGAGAAGGTTTTCAGCATAATTGGTAACGGTGTGGGTTTTATAGCGGTTAAAAACACCAAACAGCGCCCGTTTTAGTGCCGTACGGTTACAGATGACATAGCTAACACCGGAAGGGCAGCGTATATTGTCTTCTAAAACATAATACTGTCCGTCGTTATGTTTAATGACATCGGTGCCCGAAATATGATTATAGATACCGCCCGGAGGGTCGATGCCGACCATTTGATCCAAATAATTTGCAGAAGAACTGATCAAGTCCATCGGCACAATACCTTGTTTTATTATTTTTTTATCGTGATAGACATCCCACAGAAATAAATTGAGGGCCTTACTACGCTGTATAGCGCCACGCTCGATAATATCCCATTCCTTTGGATCGATAATTCGGGGAAACAGGTCAAAAGGGAATATTTTTTCCTTGGTCTCATTTTTGTCGTACACCTGAAAGGTAATCCCTTGATTAAAGAACGAGGCTTTGGCCTTATCGTTCAGTTTAACGTAGTCTTTGATGGAATGTTCGCCATATAAATCGAACAGTTCTGCGTAAACGGGCATAATTTTACCATCATTATCAAATATTTCATCAAATAATAAGGGGTTTCTTTGATAGGAAGAGAACATTTGGTTTTCAGCAGTGGTCATAGAAAAAAATTTTTTTTAAGTTACCAGTTTACAATGAATATTTAAAGGGGAATGTCGTAATATTTAGGTAAAAATTTAATAGTATCATCAAAATCATAAGATATTTTTTAGGAAATAGAACTTTTTCTTGCGGATGGAATGAATTAAATTTAGTGCCTTCTTACCCTATGAAATGTAAAAGGAGATGAAACAGTATCTACTATGGCCAGTTTTGCTGCTTTTTTGTTCGACCGCCATAACCGGACAGTATGCCGAAAAAAGCAAGGATTTTCAAAAATTCCGCGGATTCTTTGATTTCCAGTACGATGTTAAGACGGATAAAGTCTATTTGGAGGTCGATGAACTGGAAAAAAATTTTCTATACGTCTATTCCCTTAGCAGCGGTATCGGCAGCAACGATATCGGGCTGGATCGCGGTCAATTAGGCAACGAACAAGTGGTCTACTTTGAAAAAGCGGGCAATAAACTGCTTTTAGTGCAGCCCAATTTAAAATTCAGAGCCTTGACAGAGAATGCTCTGGAACGTAAATCTATCGAGCAGGCCTTTGCCAAGTCCGTTTTGTTCGGATTCACCATTGTGGATGAAACCGACGGAAAATATACCATCGACATCAGCGATTTCTTGGTACAGGATGTGCACGGTGTGTCCCAACGTTTGAAAAAGGCCAAACAAGGAACTTATGCTTTGGACAAAGATAAAAGTGCCATGGCCATGGAACGTACGAAAGCGTTCCCCAAAAATAGCGAGTTCGATGTTACCCTGACTTTCAAAGGGGATGCCGACGGTGATTGGATACGTTCCGTTGCCCCGAATCCCGATCTGGTGACCGTTGCCCAGCACCATTCCTTTATTGAACTGCCTAACGATGACTACGAAAAGCGAACATTCGACCCCAGAAGCGGATCATATCCCTTCTCGTATTACGACTATGCCACACCAGTTCAAGAGCCGCTGGTAAAACGCTTTATCACCCGTCATCGACTGGAGAAAAAAGACTCGGCCGCGGAAACAAGCGAAGCCGTAGAACCGATTGTTTATTATTTAGACAACGGTACGCCAGAACCCGTACGGACCGCCTTATTGGAAGGTGGGAAATGGTGGAACCAAGCTTTTGAGGCTATCGGCTATACCAATGCCTTCCAATTAAAGATGCTGCCTGACGAAGCCGATCCGATGGATGTACGCTACAACGTCATTCAATGGGTACACCGGTCCACACGGGGTTGGAGCTATGGCAGCAGCGTTACCGACCCGAGAACCGGGGAAATCATCAAGGGCCACGTCAGTTTGGGAAGCCTGCGCATCCGGCAGGATTTTCTGATCGCCCAAGCCTTGATGGACAAGCCGTTCGCCGAGCGGGACGATAACTACCAGCCGATGCTGGAACTGGCGTTGGCCCGTATCCGACAACTTTCCGCCCACGAAATCGGACATACGCTGGGCTTTGCCCATAATTTTGCCGCCAGCACCAACGCTAGGGCCTCGGTGATGGATTATCCCCACCCCCAGTTCAGTTTAAAAAACGGAAAAATTGACTTTTCGGAGGCCTATGCAACCGGAATAGGACCTTGGGACAAGGTAACGGTCGCCTATTCCTATACAGACTTCCCTGAAGAGACCGATGAACAGCAAGCGCTGAACGCGATTTTGAATCAGGCCCACAAAGACGGTTTGCGCTATATCACCGACCAAGACGCTCGACCTGAAGGTGGGGCGCATGCCTTTGCGCACTTGTGGGACAACGGCCAATCAGCCAGTGCCGAGCTTGAAGAAGTGTTAAAAATTAGGGAGGTTGCCATCCAGAATTTTTCCATCGACAACATACGAACTGGCGAACCGAATTCCGTCTTGGAAGATGTTTTTGCGCCGCTGTATTTCTTTCATCGGTACCAAACCGAAGCCACCGCAAAGGTCATCGGCGGATTGGAATACAATTACGCCGTTAAGGGAGACGGACAGTCCACGGTCGAAACGGTGGATAAAAGAACTCAGAATAAAGCGCTTGAAAGTATCCTAAGAACGCTAGATGCCCAAGCCATCGCCATCCCGGAGGAGAAACTATCCCTGTTTCCACCAAGGGCATTCGGGTATCCGCGAACACGGGAATCCCTTAAAGGGAAAACAGGTGTTTCCTTCGACGCCCTGTCCGCTCCGGAAACTGCGGCGGATTTGACCTTGGGCCTGTTGTTGCATCCCGAAAGGACATCCCGCTTGATCCAACAAAAGGCGTTGGATAGAAATAATTTGGGGTTGGCGGAGGTCTTGGATGCCTTAAGCGATAATACGATCAAAAAGGAGCAAAAAGAGGACTATATTTCCGAGGTGCAAAACAACATCAATTTTCGGGTACTGTTCCATTTGATGAACTTAGCGGCCAGCAAGGATGTCCATCCGCAGGTAAACGCCATCGCCCACGAAAAAATCAGGAATTTGATAACGGATGAAAATCTGAAAATGCCCACCAATCCTATCCAAGCAGAAATGGAACGACGGATCAACGATTTTTATGAACATCCCGAGCAGTTTGAGGTAATCCCCGCCTCGCAAATCCCGGATGGATCACCAATTGGAATGGACTGTTTTAATTGAAATTAATTGAAAATACCACTGCGCAATGCTTTTAGTAGTCCACCAATTAGTAAGCCATCTGTTTTGAACCTGCGCCTGACATTTGAATTTGCTCTTGCATTCGACACTTGACTTGAACCTACGCCCGACACCTGAACTTGACACTTTAACTTGAAATGAAAATAAACCTAATTAGCGATACCGTAACCAAGCCCACATTCGGTATGCTTGACGCCATGATGGCTGCCCAAGTGGGCGATGATGTTTTTAAAGCCGACCCGACCGTAAATGCCCTGGAGCAAAAAGTGGCGGAAATGTTCGGAAAGGAAGCCGCGCTGTTCTTTCCCAGTGGAACGATGACCAACCAAACGGCCATCAAGTTACACACCCAACCCGGAGACCAATTGATCTGCGATAAATACGCACATGTCTACAATTACGAGGGTGGGGGAGTGAGCTTTAACAGCGGTGTATCCTGTAAACTAGTCGACGGTCATAGGGGCATGATGACCGCAAATCAGGTCGAAGCAGGTATAAATCCCCCGGACTTTTATCACAGCCCATTGACTTCCTTGGTCTGCATCGAAAACACAACGAACAAGGGCGGTGGGGCCTGTTGGGATTTTGATGAACTCAAAAGAATCAAGGCAGTCTGCAACGAACACGGCCTCGCCTATCATCTCGACGGCGCCCGCTTGTGGAACGCCTTGGTCGCCAAAGGGGAATCCCCAATACAATACGGCGAGCTTTTCGATACCATAAGTGTCTGTTTAAGCAAGGGGCTTGGCTGCCCTGTCGGCTCAGTGCTGGTAGGTAGCGATGCGTTGATCCATAAAGCACTGCGCGTACGAAAAGTATTGGGCGGCGGCATGCGGCAAGCTGGCTATCTAGCGGCTGCAGGTATTTATGCGTTGGACAACCACATCGACAGACTGGTACAAGATCATAAAAAAGCCCAAGAAATCGGGGCGGTACTTCAAAGGGTATCCTACATCAAAAAAGTCGAACCTATTGAGACGAACATCATCATTTTTGAAATCGACGAAAACCATATGACCAGTGATGAATTTGTGGAGAAGCTAAAAACCGAAGACATCCATATTATAGGAATGGGGCAGGGCAAGCAACGTATCGTTACGCATTTGGATTATACAGATGCCATGCATGAAGCTTTTTTATCCGTTATAACAAAGATTTGATCTGTTCCCGTAAATTTTTAATCCCGTTTTCCATACCCGCTTCGGAATCGTAAGATTCGCTTTGGCCAATGGTACGCCCATCATCGTCCCGGAGACTAAAAAGGAATTTACCATCCGTATTCGTCTTCCTTTCAAAATGATTGCGGGTCAAGAGCATGGTATCCAGCTTCCGTAGCATCTTGTCCATTTCAAATTTGTCGGAAAGGGGTACACTGGTCAAAAGTGTATTACCATTTTCGGCCTTTAGATTGAAGCGGTAGGTGTTGTCGGTATCTGTATGAATTTCTATCACGTACAGTTTTTAGCAAAAGATACGAAATTTCCCTTACTATTCATTCTGATTTTATCCATCGATTATTCCTTAACTTTAGGCCACAAAGGTATACCCATGAAATCCCAAGAACTTTCCCAAATCCGGAACATGCTACAAGAGCAAGGTTATATCAGCGACGGTTCCATTGCCATGTCCATTTTCCTCGCCATGCGATTAGAGAAGCCATTGCTTATCGAAGGTCCTGCAGGGGTGGGGAAGACCGAGGTAGCCAAGGTAATGGCCAAAGCCTTGGAAACCGATCTGATACGCCTGCAATGTTACGAAGGTCTTGACAGTACCCATGCCCTCTACGAATGGAACTACCAGCACCAATTGCTATACCTTAAAATGCAGGAGGAGAAAGGAAAAGATATCAAAGTCTTGGAAGAAACCATTTTTTCGGATAAATTCCTGCTCAAACGTCCCGTGCTGCAAGCCATAACCCATACTAAAAAGCCGGTATTGCTTATCGATGAGATCGATCGGGCGGACGAGGAATTCGAGAGTTTTCTGTTAGAGGTGCTATCGGACTGGCAGGTAAGTATTCCCGAAATTGGAACGATAAAAGCTACCCATAAACCCCAGATCATTCTGACCGGAAACCGCACGCGCGAACTTTCCGAAGCCCTGCGTAGAAGATGTCTGTATTTATGGATAGACTATCCGGATTTTGAAAAGGAATTGGCCATTGTCAAAGCTAAAGTTCCTGAGGCGGACGCAAAACTGGGGCAACAAATCTGTGCCTTTATGAAAGAATTACGGGAGCTGAAACTCGAAAAGACCCCCGGAATCTCGGAGACCATTGACTGGGCCAGGGCCTTGGCAAGTATGCACCTGACACATTTGGACAAGCAGATCGTTGAAGAAACCTTAGGGGTGGTGTTAAAGGATTGGCAAGATATACGGCACACCCAAGATGCGCTTTCGGAGTTACTGGAGAAGACCGGGGTTGTTTCAAGAATAGGTTAAATCCCCATCATGCAAGAACAGATGATTCAGCATCAAACAGAACTTTCCTCCAACATGGTTCTCTTATGCCGTTTCCTCAGAAAGAAAGGCTTTTCTCTGAGCGCTACCGAAGAAGCCGATGCCCTTACCGCGATTACCCAAATTCCTATCCATAAAGAAATCTATTTTAAAAAGGCCCTCAAGGTCATCCTGACCAAGAACCGGTACCAATTTGAAAAATTCGATGCCTACTACACCGAATTCTGGGAGCAACTTTCTAAGGCGACGGATTCCAAAACTAAAGAAAAATCCATCCAAAAAAACAAAAAATCCGAAACGCAAAAGCAGCAGGCCCGGTTCGAATCATTAAAGGATTGGCTGAACCTGAATCCATCCGAAGAACAACATGAAATCGCTACATTCAGCGACTTGGAAGTGCTGACCAAAAAGGACTTCGCCGATCTGAGCGAGGACGAAATGCGTTTGATGATGCGTCTATTAAAACGCTTGGCCAAGAAAATCGCCCATCAAAAAAGTCGCCTACGGAAATCGTCCAAAAAAAGGAGTACCCTAGATCTGAAACGGACCATCAGGCTAAACCTGCGTAAGGGCGGAGACATTCAACGGCTAGTGTTCAGCGAAAAAAAGGACAAAAAACTAAAACTGGTACTGCTCTGTGATGTAAGCAAAAGCATGGAACTCTACAGCCGGTTTTTTGTGCATTTGATCTATGCCTTTCAAAATGCCTATGACAAAATAGAGACGTTCGTGTTCAGCACGGCCCTGCATCGCGTCAGCGATATTCTCGACAACCAGGAATTCGGCAGGGCCTTCGACACGATTTCCGAGCGCGTGCCGCACTGGTCGGGCGGCACCACCATCGGAAGCTGCCTGCAAGATTTTGAAACGGAGTACGGTCATGGCATGCTGGACAAAAAAACGATTGTTTTGATTTTGAGCGATGGCTGGGACACGGGCGATGCCCTAACCATGAAATCCGCCATGAAATCTATCTATAAAAAGGCGCGGCGTATAGTCTGGTTGAATCCGTTGGCGGGCAACACCAACTTTTCGCCCGACGCGATGGGTATGAAATCCGCCTTACCTTTTGTCGATGTATTGGCTTCCGCGCACAATCTGGCAAGTCTAAAGGGGGCTTTACAGGCAGTTCAAAAGCGTCGAAAAGTGATGATTCCATAATAGCGTTTGTTTCAAATTATCGTCCCCTTATTTTAAGGACTGTCTTTTTGTCGATTACATAAAAATATCCACTTGAAAAGTAAAATTTTTCAATTGTATTTTTTATATTGATGGCATTAAGACAACCTCCTATGAAAATCGATGGTAATTATACACTCGAAACTACCCCCGAAGAATTTTTAAAACTAATCCAAGATCCTGAAATCGTTAAAAAGGTGACGCCCGGTATCAAGGAATTGGAGGAAACCGGCCCGAATCGATATAATATTGTGTCGGAGGTACGGGTAGGTCCTGTCAACGGAAAATTCAAGGGCACCCTGTCGGTAAACCTAAAGGAAGAAGAAAATACTTGTGTGCTCGAAGTGGATCAAAAAGGCGATATGGGCAATGTTGTCGCAGAAATCGATATGAAACTCTTGGCCATTTCGAAAAAAGAAATCATCGCCAAATATAAGGGAGAGGCCAAGGTATCCGGCAAACTTGCCAGCATGGGGCAGCGGATTATGAGTGGTGTGGTCAGCACCCTGTCGAAGCGTTTTTTTAAGGATATTGAAAAGGAATTGAAAGCGAAACAGCAATAGCGTAGTTTTCCATTGAAGTTTAGAATTAGAGTTGAACCAATTAGTTAATAAATGTAATGTAAGACTTTAGAAAAATACGTAAGACCGCAGCCAGTGTACCTAAACTCTCTATGAATTCAAACCTTCTTAGTCTTACGTCCCACGTCTTATTTCGGTTTCAATAGAACCGGTAGATAACAACAAATTACATACGTATGAAAATATCTATTAGAATTAATGGCAAGAAATATACCGACGAAGTCGAGCCGCGGATCAGCCTGACGCAATACCTGCGCGAAACCTTAGACATGACCGGTACGCACATCGGATGTGACACCAGTGCCTGTGGTGCCTGTACGGTAACCCTGAATGGCGACGCCGTAAAATCGTGCACACTTTTGGCGGTTCAGGCCGATGGGGCAGAGGTGACTACCATCGAGGGCATGGCCAAAAATGGGGAAATGCATCCGATACAGCAGGCGTTTAAGGAAAAACACGGACTGCAATGCGGTTTCTGCACTCCGGGCATGGTCATGGTGGCGGCCGATATACTTAAACACACACCGAATCCTTCCGAAGAAGATATCCGACATGGCCTAAAAGGTAATTTTTGCCGTTGTACGGGGTACCACAATATTATAAAATCGATTCAGCATGCCGCTGAACTTATAAACAAATAACCCATGGGAAATTACGTAGGAAAACCAGTGAAACGCAGGGAGGACGCGCGCTTTTTAAAAGGAGCGGGAACCTATACCGACGATATCAAACTACGGAAAATGACGCAGTCCGCCTTTGTTCGGAGTCCGTATGCGCATGCCAAGATTTTAAATATCGACACGTCGGAAGCCAAGAAGGCCGAGGGAGTGGTCGCCGTCTTTACGGCGAAAGACGGGTGTGGTGAATTTGGCGTACCCTGTGGATGGCAGGTCGATTTCAAGAACGGGGAGACCATGCGGGAACCGAAACATCCCTTATTGGCCAAGGACAAAATACGGCATGTCGGGGAAGCTGTTGCCATTGTAATCGCCGAATCGCTGGAACTTGCACGCGACGCGGCCGAACTCGTCTCGGTAGATTATGAGGAACTGCCCGCGGTGACCGACCCCAAAAAGGCGATGGACAAAGATGCGCCCTTGGTACATGATGACTGGAAGGATAATGCCGCCTTCGACTGGTGTATCGGCAACGATAGGGCAGAGGTGGAGGCCGCCTTGGAAAAGGCCCACCATGTTACCGAAATGGAGTTCCGTAACCAACGTTTGGCCCCCAATGCCATGGAACCCCGGAGTTATATTGCCGATTATGATGTGAACGGAGACAAGTGGACGCTTTACACCAGTACCCAGAATCCGCATTTGATCCGGTTATTGATGTGTGCCTTCGCCTTAGGTATTCCCGAGCAAAAGGTCAGGGTGGTCTCTAAGGACGTGGGCGGCGGATTCGGTAGCAAAATCTATCATTATACCGAAGAGTGTTTGGTAACCTGGGCATCCAAGGAAATCGGAAGGCCTGTCAAATGGACTTCGGACCGGAGCGAGGCCTTTTTGACCGATGCCCACGGTCGGGACCATGTGGTAAAGTCCAAAATGGGCTTCGACAAGGACGGGAAAATTGTGGCCCATCTTACCGATGAATATTGTGCCATGGGCGCCTATCTTTCCACTTTTGCGCCGGCAGTCCCCACCTACCTACACGGCACCCTATTTCAAGGGGTGTACACCACACCATTAATCCATTTGAACGTCATCGCGCCCTTTACCCATGCGGTACCGGTCGACGCTTATCGCGGTGCCGGGCGGCCCGAAGCGACCTATCTGTTGGAGCGTATGGTCTCAAAAGGGGCACAGGAAATGGGGATGGACCCTACGGAAATCCGCTTTAAAAATTTTATTCCTCCCTTTGATGGGGTAGAACAAGAAGGCTACCAGACCCAGGTCGCCCTGCAATACGATAGTGGCAATTACGAAGGCGTATTAAAAAAAGGATTGGAAATGCTGGGCTATGCCGATTTTAGAAAGGAACAGTCAGAAGCCCGAAAAAACGGAAAATTGATAGGGGTCGGATTTTCGACCTATATAGAAGGATGCGGAATCGCCCCATCGGCCGTAGTTGGTGCCCTGGGTGCGCGGGCAGGTCTCTACGAAGTAGGACAGGTACGCGTGCAGCCCACCGGGAAAGTATCCGTCTTTACCGGAAGCCATTCCCACGGGCAAGGGCATGAAACCGTTTTTGCCCAGTTCGTGGCCGATAAATTGGGGATACCTATGGACGATATCGAAATCGAACACGGCGATACCGATCAAGTGGCCTTCGGTATGGGTACTTATGGCTCACGGAGCCTCTCCGTCGGCGGAAGCGCCATTATGAAAAGTATCGATAAAATTTTGGAAAAAGGAGCCAAGATCGCCGCCCACAAACTAGAGGCTTCGGAGGAAGATTTGGATTACGCAGAAGGAAAATGGACGGTAAAAGGCACCGATAAGTCCGTTTCTTTTGGGGATGTTTCCCTGACGGCCTACGTGCCGCACGATTATCCCGAAGGTTTAGAGCCAGGTCTTGATTTCTCCAGTTTTTACGATCCCGCGAATTTCACCTACCCCTTCGGTACCCATATCGCCGTGGTCGAGGTAGATGCCGATACCGGCAGGGTAACGCTAAAACGTTTTATTGCGGTTGACGATGTCGGTAACATCATGAACCCGATGATTGTAGACGGTCAGATCCATGGGGGCGTGGCCCAAGGTGTAGGTCAGGCCCTTCTGGAGGAAGTAGTATATGATGAAGGTGGACAAATGATTACCGGTTCGTACATGGATTATGCCATGCCCCGCGCCGACGACCTCCCGATGATAGAGACCGCCAATACGGTGACGCCTTGTCCGCATAACCCGCTCGGTGTCAAAGGTGCAGGCGAGGCGGGTACCATTGGATCTACACCGGCGGTGGTCAATGCGGTAGTAGATGCCCTGGCACATTTAGGGGTGACGGACATACAAATGCCATTAAAGCCGCAGACCGTCTGGAAGGCAATGCAGAACTAAACGATGTACATCATACGCCGTATGCCAGGCGCTTAGGGCTTGTTGCATTAATCGAATGGCGTAAGGGAAAAGGCAATTAGCGAATAGCTCATTTAAATACAAAAGAAAACAACAAATGATACCAGCAAAATTTGAATACATGAAAGTATCCTCAGTCGGCGAGGCTGTGGATCTGCTTGAAAAACATGGTTTCGATGCCAAGATATTGTCGGGCGGACATAGTTTGCTACCTGCGATGAAACTGCGTTTGAACCGGCCCGAGGTGTTGATCGATATTACGGGCATTTCGGGCATGGATTCCATTACCGAGCAGGGCGATGAAATCGTTATTGGTGCCAATTGTACCCACAGCCAATTGTTGCGGTCAGATTTGATTCAAAAGCAGGTGAATATTTTAGCTCAGGCTGCCGATACAGTGGGTGACGTTCAGGTTAGAAATAAAGGAACGATTGGGGGCAGTCTGGCACATGCCGATCCCTCGGCGGATTACCCCGCGGTTGTTTTGGCCTGTGATGCCGTAATCATAGCCGAAGGAAAAAATGGGAGTAGGGAAATAGCTGCAAGGGATTTCTTCGAGGGTATTTTCACCACGACCCTAAACGACGACGAGATTATTACGGCCATTCGGTTTCCGAAAATAGCGAAGGGTAATTATCAAAAATTCTACCAGTCCGCCTCGCGCTTCGCCGTTGTCGGAGTGGCCGTTGTAAGGGACGGCGATTCCGTGAAAGTTGGGGTAACGGGTGTATCCGATACACCGTATCGCGCCACTGCAGTTGAAGAAGCCTACGCCGGAAATAGCGATGCCGCCGAACATGCGGTGGATGACATCGAGGTTATGAGCGACCATTTTGCCGATGTCGAATATCGCTCCCATTTAGCAAAAGTAATGGTCAAACGGGCGTTGGAGGCGTAATCGGGTCTTGAGTATCTCTTTTGTTAGCCAGTATCGGTTAATACTTTAAGCAGTCAATAACTATTTCTGCATTTTCAAATAATAGTCCGTCGAGTGTTTGCCCGAACCATAAAAAAGAAAAAACAAACATACCGACAAAGCCTCTAGGGCCAAAATTAGATTCGTGACATTCATTTCTCCAAGGAAATTAGTGAGTACCGCTCCAAATATAGTGGGTACTTGCGCCAAGACGGCCCATCGCGTCAAAAGTCCAATTACGATTCAAGAACCACCTACCAATTGGGCCGGGGCGACATAATGTAAAATGACCCATGCCACCGGGTATGTTTTCGAAGGGTTTGATGACTTCGGCCATTTGTGCCTGGTTAGACATAAAATCTACACCCAATACAAAAAGAAATACACCGAGAGCCACTTGCAACAAATCTAGTGGATAATACGTATGGGCGTTCGCCAATTTGTTCAAATTGTAGCCATGACAAACGATTTACCGCCTACTTAAGGACAATTGCTAAGTGGAAAACGATAGACGAAGTTCGATTTAAGTATGGCACTCTTTTTTAGGGAGATATAAAATTTTTAGTAAAAAAATGAAAATCAATCCAAAAACACCCGGTCGAACACGAACGGGTCTTCTAAATTTGGGTCAACGGTTACCTGCACGGCATTGGCGCCTCCTTCAATCTGAACTCGTAAAATATTCTTTTCGGGCCAAGGTCGGTTTTCGAACCAAAAATGTCCGTCCCCCTGCATGTAGAGAACTGGTTTGCCAAAGGCTTCTGCCGAGGCCCTAAACCGGTCGGTAAAGGAATTGAATTTTTCGGGACCGACTTCCGTCATGTTGGCATGGCCAAACACAACGGCGGTCTGAATGCTGTCCTTCCGGATTTCGAATTGTTGTTCGACCCAGACCGCGTCATCCGCCAAGCGTGTGTCCCATTCCGATTGGTCGTGCACGGAACTTCCTACTAAGTTCAAGCCTAAGAAAAGCACGCCATTCTCTACCCAGGCAAAGTTTTCAGGTCGCACTTCTTGATAGTCGATTGTATACGGAAAGTCCCAATTCTCATTAAAATGTAAAAAGTATTGGTTCCAAAGTGCCAAGGCATCCTCGGGGTTGTTGCAATCATTGTATTCATTGTCCCCTAATACCATAAAAGTCGGAGCCGTGAAATTTCTCAGCAGTCCGCTGACATCTTCATAGACCGTTTCATCACAAGGGTCGGCTCCAGGCTTGATATCACCGACATGTACTACGAATTCCGAAGTTGCTTTCGCATTATGGGCGTCTATCATGGCAATGAGTCCGTCCCTTTGATCATCGTTGTACGGTACGTCGCCGATTACGGTAAAAAGGGTAGGCGTGTGGGTGTCTGTTGAATCGACGGTTTCCGTGGAATCGACTTTGCTATCGGTATTATTGTCATCCGGCTGATTTTTATCATCCGAGGTACTGGAACAGCAAACGAACAGGCCGAAACACAAAATCAGACATCCTATCTTTGTGACAAGGGATTCCAACCGTATTCCCCTTCCAATTTGGTTTTGTATTTTCATTTTTTGAAGTATATCTGCATTCTTACATTCTTGGAAGGTCTTTGGTTGTTCTTTTTAATTAATTGATTCATTCTTCAACGCATGGTTTACGCCTGTTATTATAAGTTCTACTATAGAAACATTTTCGTTGTTCAAATGTTCAGGGAGGTACCTAAAATTTTGGCGTAAATGAAACAAAGAACCGTTTGACGCTCTAAAGTACCATAAATCTTCTTTACGAGCAATATTCGCTCTGTTTGTGTTAAAGTCAAAACCGGTATTAAACTATATTTGAAATTGTAGTGAAGCGTAATTCTGTATTTTACATATATGCTTCGCACGAACATGAAAAGAGAGCAATTACGCTTATCAAATCTAATATATACTATTCAAAATCTAAAAACATGCCTTTCATAACAAACAAAAAATCAAAACAGCCCGTAGATATATTTTATGAAGACTATGGAACAGGGCAACCTGTAATTTTAATCCACGGATGGCCCTTGAGCCGTAAATCATGGGAGCAACAAGTATGGAGAATCGTCGATGAAGGTTTCCGCTGTATCTCTTACGATCGTAGGGGATTTGGAATTTCTTCGCAACCTTGGGGGGAATATGACTATTCCGCTTTGGCCGGTGATTTGGATACGATTATAGAGGGTCTTGATTTAAAGGATGCTATTATTGTTGGATTTTCAATGGGAGGTGGCGAAGTAGTCCGTTATTTAACCGATTATGGTGCTGATAAAATTGCGAAAGCCGCTCTCATCAGCTCTATTATTCCTTTGGTCAAAAAGAAAGATGACAATCCCGATGGCGTACCTGAAGAAGCATTGAACGGGATTAAAAATGCACTCCAAAATGACCGGGTCGGATTTCTCAAGGAGTTCGGTAAAGGTTTCTACAATTATAAGGATAACAAAGATAAGGTCAGCGAAGCCCAATTGGATTATGATTTTATCATCGCATCGCATGCCTCACCAAGGGCTACCATACAGACCGCACTGGCCTGGATGAACACGGATTTCCGATCCGAACTTAAGAATGTGACCGTACCTACACTGATTGTCCATGGTGATGCCGATGAAACCGTACCAAAGGCGACTTCGGCAGATCAAGCGGCCAAAGGCATTGCAGACAACACATATGAGGTTATCAAAGGCGCACCGCATGGGCTCAATATCACACATTCCGACGAGCTGAATAAGATTTTGATTTCATTTCTCAAAAATTAACCAATACCGCATTTGGGTATAAGTCGGACTTCGAAAGTCCGACTTTTTGCATTTGAAAGAACCTTTAAATGGATAAAATATCGCAAAAAAGTTCGTTAAAGACCATTGGCTCAATGCTCGTGTTACTTCTAATTGCCACAGCATGTAAGCAGGCTCGGAAAGTGGCCGATATTATTATTCAACCCACTCCTAGGGAGCTGTATGCAAGACAATTTGAAAATGATTCTTCCCTTTTTAATCCCTGGGAAAATGCTTTCAAGAATTCATTAAAGGATAGTATCCAAATAGAACTACCTTATGCGGAACGAGGTATCTTTTTCGGAAATAATAGAGATGTCTATTCCTATAATTTACTGCTGCAAAGGGGAGAGGTATTACATGCCAAAGTGCGAACCGACAGCCTATCTCCTCCTATTTTTATTGACCTATATGAACAAACATCCGATACGTTAGCGAAGTATAATTTTACCGCCCGGAGTGAAAACGGTCAAGGAAGTTTAGAAAAAGCGGTTGAAAAATCCGCAATCTATAAAGTCATTGTACAACCGGGTATCGGTACAACGACCCATTTTCAACTCGAACTGTATAGCACACCCTCTTATTCATTCCCTGTGGCGGGTAAAAAGAACGAGGCCATTCAAAGTTTTTGGGGCGCCGAAAGAGCAGGCGGCCGCAGAGGTCATAAGGGGGTCGATATATTTGCCGACAGGGGCACGCCAGCAATAGCAGCGACCGAAGGTAGGGTAAGCTCGACCGGCGAAAGGGGATTGGGTGGAAAGCAGGTGTGGATAAAATCTTCACTTATGGGAAATTCTCTCTATTATGCCCATTTGGACAGCATTCTTGTAAAAACTGGCAAACGCGTGCAAATTGGTGATACGCTTGGCCTAATCGGTAATACCGGTAATGCGCGGACGACAGCGCCGCATTTACATTTTGGAATTTATGAGGGATATCGGGGTGCTATCGACCCCTTGCCATTTATCCGAATCAATACTAAGCCAATAGTGAGCGCTGGGAAAGTTTCGTTCGAATCCCGAAAAATTACTGTTTCTGCTACAAAGGCAAATTTGCGGCAAGCGCCATCTGTTCAAGCAGAAAAAGTTGGGGAGGCAGAAGAGAATGATACTTTGTCTATACTAGGAATCACCAAGAAATGGGCGCATATTAAAACGGAAATGGGAGCGAAGGCCTATGTACATCTTAGTCTCATTGATATTGGCCGGAATGAAAATCCCTGAAAGCAGGATGATTTCTTATTATTTTTTCGATACAGTTATCAAAACCGGCAAATGGTCCGAAATATATTTGAGGTTTTCCATTCGGTCGTCGATGTGAATGTAATTTTCAACCGCAATATTCTTGACAAAAATATAATCGATTCGACGATCTAGAACCGTATTCGGGTCAAAACCGTTGAATGAACCAGTCGGTCCGTAAAATGGCGTTTTGGTAATTTCTTGGCCATCTTTCATATAACCTTTAATGGTCTGGACGGGTTTTTCGTCGGGGACTAAGTTAAAATCCCCTGTCAAGACTACTGGGAGATTACCGGTATTGATTTCTTTGATTTTTTCAATAATAAGTTGGGCGGATTTTTCTCGGGCGACTTCTCCCCTATGGTCAAAATGGGTGTTGAACACCCATAATTTTTCGCCGGACTTGAGGTTTTCAAAAAGACCATACGTGCAAATACGCTCCAATGCGGCATCCCATCCGACCGAAACTTTTTCCGGCGTATCCGAAAGCCAAAACGTGTTATGTTTGAGTACTTTGTATCGCGTAGAATCAAAGTGAATTTCAGAATACTCCCCCTTTTGTTTACCATCTTCCCGACCTACACCGATATAGGAAAAGTCAGTCAGGCTGCTGTCGATATAAGTGACTTGTCGGTAAAGTGCTTCTTGAATACCAATAAACGATGGACCGTAATGTTCGATCAATTCGATCAATTTTTCTTTACGGTCGTTCCAGTTATTGACCGTATCGTTTACGTTGTCATATTTGATATTGTAGGTCATCACTTTAATTTCTTGGCCGCAAAGCGTTGATGAACCAATGAATAGCAATAGTACAAAGAGTCGATTTAATAGCATTTCGGAGTTTTTTAATTGGATTTAAATGTAAGGATTTACCATGCATTTATCGAAGTCAGGGTTGATTTTTTCAATATCGATTTTTGGTTGAAAAGAACCGATTAAAATCTTGCACAGCAATCCAATAGGATATACCTTTTCCATAAGTTTTTAAACCTTATATTTTGCTGCCAATTCCTTGTTTATGAAAGCTATAGACCAAAATGTCATCCGTCAAATCTTTGTCCTGCTCCTTATATTATTGATTGGGGGATTGATTTTTTTGGAGATGGTGCCTTATCTCTCAGGGGTTTTGGGTGCTATTACTATTTATGTACTCTTCAGAAATTGGATGGCAAAATTGAATACAAAAGGATGGAATCCCAATCTCGCTGCCGCCCTAATCATGTTCATTTCATTTGTTTTGATATTGGTGCCGGTGGGCGGGCTCGTGCTTATGCTTGGCAACAAGGTTAGCAGTGCGGTAGACAAATCGGAAAGTGTTATCGAGGCTGTCAAGAATCAGATGTCTACGATTGAAAACACCATAGACTATGACCTGACTTCGCAAATGGATTTTTCAGGGGCTTCGAGCTGGTTGACCAATAACCTCCAAGGTCTTGCCGGGGGCACTTTTAATATTTTTATCTCCATCGCCATTATGTACTTTTTGCTATTCTATATGCTTACCAATCGCAAAGAGTTGCGCGAGTCGATGTTCGAATACCTGCCTATCAGCAAGAAAAATCTAAAGCTTATAGGTGATGAGGTACAGAGTATGGTGCGTTCTAACGCCTTGGGGATTCCCTTGGTCGCCGTGGCACAAGGTATCGTTGCCTTGATCGGATTTTTTATTTTTGGGGTAACCAATCCCTTTTTCTGGTTCGTCATTGTAGCGGTGGGCTCCATGATTCCTTTTATAGGTACCTTGATTGGCATAATCCCCGTCTTTATACTGGCTATTTCCAACGGCAACGATTTTCAGGCCTGGGGTATTTTGATTTACGGCTTTGTCGTCGTCGGATCGACCGATAATTTGATACGTTTATATGTGCTTCGAAGGCTGGATAATGTACACCCGCTGATTACTTTGATCGGGGTCATTATTGGTGTTCCGCTGTTCGGTTTTATTGGGCTTATTTTCGGACCCTTGTTGATCAGTCTTTTCTTGATTGTAGTGCGAATCTATAAGAAGGAATACGGAGAACGGAAGGTGGTCGAAAGCGGACACTAGTAGGAGATGACTAAAATCGTAGGGTAATATATCTAGTTTATTTGCAAGTAGGAATTCTTGACAACCTGCATTTAAAACTGGTAAGCTGGCTCGCCACTTTTCATCAGTATTGATTACCTCACTAAGATATGCAAGAAAGCAATAGCTTTCATATATGCATTTTGTGTATCCTCCGCGTCATCTAGTTTTTTTCCATTAGATCAGCTGGTGGAGGTGTGTCTTTAGACCACGTTCCTTGCCAACTTGTGTAGAGCCACTTTCCATTTTCTTTGACGAAAATGGCAGTGTACAAAAATTCGGCAACATAGGTTCCATCAAAAAATGCTTGGGACCTTCCGTTAAGAATTCCAACATTGTCATAAATTCTTGTCTTTTGGTCGTAGAATTTAAAGGTTGCCTTTTCAAGCATCTGAAGCCTATCGGTGTCTGCGAGTAGCTGTTCCTTGTTTTGTGGTACGCCATCTGCACCAATTGAAAAGTAGTCGTCGGACACATCCGTCTTAAAATAATCCACTGCATTTGTGAAGGTCGTATTGTCAAACATTTTGGAAAAGGCATCCTCAAGTTCTTTTTTTAAATTTTCGGCATCATTTGCTTCGGCAATTAATTTACCGTTATCGTTTTTAGCAGCTTTTGAATCAGTATTGTGCTTGCAACTTACGGTTAATAATGCAACACCTGTAAATGCCACTAATAGCATAGAAAGTCTTTTCATTATGTTCGATAGCAGTTTTAATTGAAAAGCCAACTTCAATGGTAAACCTGGCTTTTGATTATTTTATTTTTTCTCCGCATCCGCAAGCTTTTTGGTATCCACATACTGTTGAAAAAAGGTCACTTTCCCGTCTTTTAATGTCCATAAATGAGCCGCTTGGGCATTGTAAGCTTTACTGGTTTCTTTATTTTTTGCATCATATCTCAAAGTTGCCAACACTTTATTATTGCTCATATCGTGAAGCTCAATATCAGTTAATTTGAAATATTCGTGATTAGCGCCAAGTCTTGCAAAGACACCGGTCAAAACTGCGTCAGGACCTACGTAAGGGTTACCATCTGCCAAAGAATTACTTTCAGCTTCGTTCCATTCAATTTTAGGATCCATACTGTCGAGAACTATTGGCATTTCCCCTGTTGCAAAAGCATTGTATAGTTTGTCAATGATTTGGATGTTTTGATTGTTTTTCATAATAGTCGTTTTAATTATTTTTTAGTTGGGATTCATCTCTGGGCAAACGTAAATTCTCCTGCGAAATTTGATACACAAGTGCTGCAATTACCGTTGTGTTACTTTTCATATCGCGTTCGGACACATATTCCAGAACATCTAAGTTGGCGTTTTCTTATGCACACGGTTTTCTTAGGCTGGCTGATGTCATTAAAGTTTAGTTTCAATTGCTTGCTTGTCAAATCTTAAATAGAATAAATGCTATATTTTGCATGGCAGCTGCAAATTTTTCTAGTTGCCAAACCGAAACACGCGGGGCATTCCATGCACCGATGCATCTAACGGCTGCATATTTTACTTATACCCCGTTGCAACCGCTACAATTATTGCTATTGCTCCAACCAACAGCATCAAAAGGGTCGGCCTCCAAGCAAACTTGAACCATTTATTGTACGGGATGCCAGTAATGGCTATGATGGCCATCAAGGCGCCATTGGTAGGTACAATCATATCTCCCATTATAGCACCGTATTGATAGGCCATCACACAGGTTTGTCTAGAAAGCCCGATCAAATCCGACAGTGGTACCAAGACCGGCATGGTCATTATCGCCTGCCCCGAATAACTTGGAATAGGGAAATGCAGAACGGTATGGGAAAACATCATCAGTACCCCGGAAATGGACGGCGGCAGCTCTTTTAAGGGACCAAAAAGCCCGTAAACAATAGAATCTATGATCATTCCCTCTTTCAAAATCAATGAAATGCTGTTTGCCAGACCAATGATCATTGCGGCAAAAACCATCTCCTTAAACCCTTCTATGTAGAATTCGCCTGTCCGGTTCGCACCAAATTTAGCAATCAGCCCTGAAATTATGCCCAACGCAAAGAATGAGGCGGATAATTCAATAAATCCCCATTCATGTTTCAGCATTCCGTACGTCACTACTACAAAGGTCACTCCCAATAGAGATAGGATAACTCCGCTTCTTAGGGGTATGGACTTTTCTGTGGACGACATTTCCATTTTATCTACCCTGTTCTTTTTTGTGTAGTATATGAGATATGATATCCAGAGAACAAAGGCAAAGAATAAAACAATAAAGCGCACTTCACTACCTGAAAGAAGTGGCAACCCAGCTTCTTTCTGAGCAATAAGAACACCAAAGGGATTCGAGGGACTAAAAGCACTCCCCAAAACTGTGGATCCGTAACTCATGTAAAGTATGGTGAATACGTCAAAACCCAGACTCCGCCCGAAGAGTAATAATACGGGCGTCAGGGCGATTACTTCTTCTTGCATTCCAATGGTAACCCCCGCCATGGTAAAAATGGCTGAAATACTGATCAGTGCTAATTTTTCTTGGCCCTTTAAGAGGCTGACAAGCTTATGTAAACCTTGCGTTAAAGCCCCTGTTTTTTCTATGACGTAAAAGCATCCACCTAGTAAAAGAATCAATACGATAATATTGGCTCTGCCGGCAATTCCCCTAGGGATTACCAAAAGTAGGTCGAAGGCCGAGAGGTGTTCAGCACTAATTTGCCGATAGGAATCGTTTATGACCTCAGTTATGCCAGATTCAGGATCGGTGACTCTTTGATATGCTCCCTGCGGAATCAAATAGGTAAGAATCCAAGACAGTATGATCACCGAGATAATGATCACAAAAGCATTTGGAAATTTTTTCATCCGGGATTAATAAATGATATTATCCAATATGCGGCTGAGGTTGCGCTCCCTAATATGGAATTTCCCGTCGGCGGAAAATACTTCCCTAATTTCCTTTTTAAGCTCGGCAAGCTCCATCTGTGAATATTCCAGTTTTGAAATCGTATTCTGGATTTTTGTGAAGCTTTTATCTTCATCATCACGGCTAATTTCTTTGTAAAGACGATCAAAGATTTCCGGTACAGTTCTGGATTGAATAAGTTTCAGTTCCTCTGGGTCTTCTATGGCGTCGGCTTTCGCACAAAGCAATAGGATATATACTTTTAATTCAGCTTTTGACCAATGTGTTCCGCTGTCTTTCATAATTTTGGATTGTATTTAAACAGTTATTAAAAGTACGGCATTATAGGCTCCGATGGTTTCTAAAAGCATAAAGCCAAAAATTGAATAAATCGGTTTATGTTCCTAAAGTTATGGTCGGCACTTTTTGAAATAATAAAAATTGGACCAGCCCAATAGTATCAATATTTCCACTTGGTTCAGACGTATATCATAAAAGGTCTTAGAGAGCTCTTGAATGGCATCGAATTTCGAAATATCGGCTCTTAAGAAGAAAATGTCCTTGTCGTGCTTTTCATTTATTCTTGCCATAAAGCAACGAATATTCAAATAGTTAAAGCTCATGGTGTAAAGTAGCCACAATCCTGATGGTTATTTCCAATTCCCGTTGCTCACCGTTGTGAATGCCCAGGGGAAGTAAAACCATCATTCTCTAGCATACCCTTGAGAACCGTTCCTAAATGCCGCATAGATCCCGATTAAAAAATGGACGCACCACATCGTCCGATGGCTGATCTATGAGTTGTCGAAGTCCCTCTAAATCGATTCCGTTCTAGGTATTACGCCCATTATTTTTGGTTTATGCTAATTTAAGCTAAAAGTTAATTAAATTATAAATCATTTAATAGCTATTGCCGCGCTCGAAGGCCCGGCCAAGGGCATAATGCTAGTCTTGACGAACCCGGCTTCTTTGGCCAGCTTCTCAAAATCCGATGTTGAAAAATCGTAACCCGCTGGCGTTTCTATCAGCATGTTAAGAGACATCAGCAGACCGAAGATATTTTTGTTTCGATCTGCGTCAATGACATTTTCAATGACAACGAACGCACCTCCTTTGGGTAATGCTTCGTAGGCTTTTGCGATGAGCATTTTTTTGTCTTTAGTACCCCAATCGTGCAATATGTTGCCCATGGTGATTACGTCGGCTTTTGGAAAATCGTCGGTGAAGAAGTCACCTGATTTTATGGCTACCTTTTCCGCCAGACCCATATTTCGAAGGTTTTCCTTCGCAATCGGTTCGACGGGGGGCAAATCGAAGCTGGTACAATGCATATGTTGGTTCGTAAGGATTACCTGTGCCGAAAGATGACCTCCGGCGCCGCCAATGTCACATAATGTTTTGTAGTTTGAAAAATCAAATTCTTTCGCAAAAGCCGTAAAATTTCCTATTTGAATTCCGCCCATAGCACTGACAAATTCCCTAAGTTTCTTTGGAGCGGCATAAACTTCCTCAAAAATGGGTTTACCTCCATTTTTCGTTTCATTTTGTGGCAATCCACTTTTTAGACCTTCTTCTAAATCATCCCAAAAACCATATAACCGGTTATTACACATTTCTAGCATACCTCCCATATAACTTGGTTTGTTCTTGTCAAGAAACAGATTTGCTTCCGCTGCATTGCTATAGACAGAGGTATCCTTGATCCCCGTTCGGGTTAAAAAACCCAGTGCTACCAAGGCATCCAAAAAGTCATAAAGACTTCTAGAATGTAGTCCTAGTTCTTTTTTGATTTCTTCTCCGGATCTCGGGCTTTTTCCTAGAAGTGTGAACAAGCCCATATTAGTGGCCGTTAATAATGTTTTTGAGGCAAAGAACCCTGTGCCGATCTGTAAGATTTTTGAAGGATCTACTTGTGTTTTTGTTTCCATTATTGGTTTGATTTAAAGAAGTGAATTCATTTGCTTCAGTTTTCCATTTCCTTGACCTCACCAACCAAAAAGGTTACACTACCCGTTGCATAATTAGCCAAATCAGCCGCAACAGCCTGACCTTCGGGCGAACCCATTGTTGTCTGCATGGCCTCCGGACTGGAAAACCATAATTCCGCCATTCGGTAATAGATGGGTTTACCTCCATTGGAATCACTGGTGAACCTGGTAGTTTCAAACCTTGAATATCCTTTCATTTTTACTGCTAAGGGCATATGGGTTTTGGTATAGTACTCTTCAAATGCAACTGAATCCGTAGGATGTCCGTACAATACTGTCATTTTGATCATGATTATTGTTTAATCGCAGAACTAGTCAATGTTCTGCGTTTGTATTTAGGTTTTCTTGATAAATATGGCGGTGGGACTGACATACGTACCATATGCCTCTGCCATTGTCAATTGCACCGCTTCTGTTGTCAATATTTCGAACTGGAGGGAGGAGTAACTGCCAGGAGGCATTCCCGGATATTCAAATTTATTATGGCCTACATATTCATACATTTCCCCGAACACTTCGTTTTTGAGCCATAGTTGATTGTCTTTTATAAACAATTCCTTCTTGCCTTTTGGATCTTTTGTACTGGTGTAAGTACCTGTCAATTTTTTTAATGCCACGGTCTCCACCGCTAAACTCGAGGCCATACTAATATTGTAGTTTACTTTTTTAGAACCATCGTTTAAATTTTCAACCTTTAAAATCCTTCTCTCCGCTGTAGGAGAAGCGGCGGACGGATCGTTTATAAGATTTTTGTCTCCGGTAAAATACAATTGGGTTACGAAGGACTGATACCCTTTGGCGGTAATCATCAAATGAAAATGGGCAGGCCGTATCAATCCGCCACCTGCATCATAGGGAACCGGAAGAATGGTATTAAACGAATAACTGCCATCGTCGTCCGTATGGGTAGTACCCCTATAACGGAATTCTTCTGTAGTGTTGTCATAAACGCCATCGTTGTCGCAATGCCACAATTCGACTTTGGCATTTTTATAAGGAGAACGACAATCATTGTGTCTGATGATACCATATAGCTCTATGGGTACCCCTCCTTCCCCTTTTACCAAAAGGGTATTGCGTACTGGGCTTTCCGGTCTATAAAATGGGCCGAGAATATCGGTAGTGGTTTCACAATCCCCTTCGAAATTTTGACCGTTGAAGCGAATAAAGCCCGAAGTACTTACCGCAACGGCGGCCAAAGCCGTACTGTTTAGAAAATCCCTACGTTTCATAATGGTTGTTTTAATTTCTCAAAATGATTCAAAAATATGTCGGATTAACCCTTTATAATGACTCCCGTTAACTATCCTTAATTTTTCCGAGACCTTTACTATAATTTAAAATCCTTGATGACTTAACATTAAAAAACCCAACAGGAAACCATCTTGTTTTTCCCCCGAAACTCTAGATGGAATGGCCTGTCAGGTTTGATTTAAAATGTTATTCTATGGGCGTAGGCATTGAATATCCCAGCTGCTGATACACTACAAGATTGTCATAAAAGGCATCCTCCCGTGTGGCTTTACCTTCGGCATCAAATTTCCAAATACTAAATCCTTGTGTCTCAATTTGTTTATTAGTGGGTGGATTCCCCATGAATTCCCCTTTGTTCGTTCCGGTGCAAGTCCAGTTTATATATGCCATATTACCGTCTATTTTAATATGGTCCAAGGTTACTTTGAAGTCGGGAAAGGCACTATGGTAGATATCCACAAAATCACCATAATCAGAATGTTTCTGGGCGATGGTAGCCCCATTGGCAGTTCTGATGATATTACCTACCATATGGGCATACATCAAATCCTTATCATTGGTGTTCCAAGCTTTCTCAACATTATCAATAGAGGTTTGAATTGCTTTTGCGTCTGCGGACCTACTATTGTTGGCTTCTATTTCCTGAAGGGCCAATACTACCTCGGTGGGATCCCATAAGCCAATCTCCCTCACTACTTGGCCATCGATAAACTGGTAGGTAAGGTGAACTGGAAAGGTTATTTCCTTGTTGTTCGCGGCCAGGGTTCCTTTCCAGTCCAACCAACTATTTACCCAGGTTTCCCCGTCATCGGTGACCACCATCTCATATTCTTGGTCTTCTGGTAGAAATCCCCTACTGGCATAATTGGCGTCGTTCGCTTTATGGTAGTCAATGGTCTCGCTGGAAGGTATAGGATTGTCTTTAGTATTGAAATAGGTTTTTGAAGTATCGGCAAATACCGAAGTTTCATATATCTTGTTGTTATAATTTTTAATCAACGTCTTTACAGTTTCGATTTCGGGGGATTGCTGCGTGTAGCGGGTTGCTGTCTTTTCTTGGCAAGCAGTAAAAAGAACTGTTGCCAGTGCCAATAGAATAAGTTTTTTCATTATTTCTGTTTTATCTGAGATTTTTTGTTTTAATCCTGTTATGACTTTAACTCCACCAGAATAAGGTCCGACTTCTTATCTCCAATGCTTTTGGGTAAATGCTTTCCTGCCGGTGCCCAAATCGCTTCACCTGATTTTCTGATGTCGTCTATCGTGGTTCCATCGCCTAACTTCATTTCTGTAGCTCCATCAGTTAGAAAAACGGCAACGCCATTGGGATGTTCGTGCATCACTGATTCTTCACCGGGAGCGTAACTGATACGTAACACACGAACTTGATCATTTTCGAATTCTACGGTGTAATGTTTGCCATCAACCACGGTCGGATCTTGCCCAAATAATTCCGTTTGAACTGCCAAGACCAGAGTAATTAACAGTATCGTGGTAATTGATGATTTTGCGATTATTTTTTTTAGAATCTTCATAGGAAGAGCGTTTATTCTTATTTGTTTATTTTTTGCTTTGTGACATGCACTCTTATTTTGTCTTAAGCTATTAGGTTTGTAGTGAATTTTTCATAGAAATGGCATTGATATGATTATGTCATTTTTAATAATCACAACCCCGAAAATGTTAGGTTGCCTTTGGTTATTTCATTTTCCGCAACTTTGCTACAATACTTGGTCTCCCTCGAAATAAATTCCTCCACCTGGTCGGAAGGCACGTATCTGTCCTGGTATATACTTATACCCTTGTTTCCTTCTTCTTGGGCATTTAATTTGAAACTAAGAACAAAAACAAATAGCAGTACTGCTTTCATAAGTTTCCCCGCACGATAAATTGTTGTTTTCATCATATTAGGATTAGGTTGTACAAGATTTACAAATTTTCGGCCTATATAATTTGAGTATACAATTGTTGATACCGCTTTCAAAATTCCGTTCTGCTGTTCGTACAACAGATTATCATAATATCCCTAAATCGCATTTGACTTTTATTGCCGGCCGGCAACCTTTACATCTCCGCTAATGCCGCTCAGATCGGCGCGGTACATCCAGAGTTCGGATTCCCCACCTTCGGTAATGGCATACCAGTCTTTGAGAAATTGTTCAAAACCTCCCGTTCCATGAACTTCATCATATCTTGCGGGAAATTCGTTGTCTTCACCCATCCAGGCCGATTTGTCAAAAAAGGAGATGACCACAAGGTCTCGCCCCTCCTTAGTGCTGCCCAGTTCATTCGAATAGACCCCATAGGTCTCATCAGGGAATTTTTCGGCATAGACCTTTTTTATTTTTTCTACCAGTGCCATGGCTTCTTTGCCCTTGCCCCTGGTGAGGTCATAATAGTCCACCAGCATATTTTTGATAGTGAAATCCTTCGAAAAGCGGCTCAATTCCGTTTCGTGTTTCCAGTAGCTTGTAGCACCACTTCCGGGGGCAACGTATGCCAGCACGTTGGTATCCCAGTCAGCGTCGTGACCATCTTCTTCTCCAGGACGGCCATCAAGGGCGCTCCACGGCAGTGGCCCCATACTCCAGTGATAACTCCCGGTGTTTGGTCCGCTGCCTATCCAGTAAATCCTTGCGCCGTAAGGCCCCTCTCCATGAAATCTTTTATTGTGCTCCGCCAACCCTTTTTCAAATTGGGCTATCTGCGTCGGGTTGGGGGTCAGCTTTGCGGTTTCAAAAATCATGTACTCGGTGTCGCTTTGTGATAGTGCCATTAATGGCAGTACAAACAGTAAGAAAATTGCTTTTTTCATCTTGATAAAGGTTATGTCCCTCGCTAAGTCGGTTGACTGGTTAATGTGTACTACTTATTTACTGGCTACGATTGCCACCTGTTCCAAAAGTTTTTCGTTATAATACGCGGCCTCACGGATGATCTTTCCATCCTCGTCAAAATCGTTGATGTAAAAAACGGGCAGTTCGATGGCCATTTTATCGGATTTTCGGATTAAGTGAAAATTCCACCAAGATTGTACCACCCGACCATTATCCATCTCGTATTCCAAGTAATCTGGATATCCCGACATCTCGATATTTTTAATTTCAAACTGCTCCAAAATCTTCTTGTCGAGCGCTTTTTGTTCGGTCAAAGAAATCCCCCGGGTCTTGAACGAGTTCAGGTCGCCAAAACGGGCTTCTTCATCATAAAAGCTGTACACTTTATCGAGATCTCCCTTTTCAAAGGCATAGATCATCTTTCTAACGGTGTTGATATTGTCGTGATGATTATAAATGGTGCCGTTCGTTCTATCACCGAAGCTGGCACGTATTTCATCGATTACACCTCCATTACTATAATTGATGACGGTTTTGATTTTATTGTCTTTGGTAAGCGTGTACAATCGGTGGGCGGCCGCATCTATTTTAACACCGGTTTGTCTGTCGACTCCATTTAATTGCGTCCAGGTCTGCACCCATACTTCATCTTCCTTATTGTCTTTTTTATACTCGATAGCATCGGAATAAGAGCCGGGAAAGGGGGTAACTGAAAAATAGTCCAATCGATTGAAATACTGCATCTGGTTTCTAACATAATCAGCTTTGCCCATTCCGGCATCGTTCGGTATGTTTGAGGTACCCCAGTAGCCTTTGAAATCTTCGGTCAAAAAGCTGGCCATTTTGGTGGTATCGCCCACAACGGAAGCTTTAACGAACTCGTCCACAACTTGGATAGCCGGATGCTCTATATAAATGGTCCCATTGGATTTTTTTTGGCCGAAAACGGTCGTAATGCAGATAAAAGCGAGCGCGAAAAGGGTGTTCTTAGTTTTCATTTTAAATTGGTTTTAGTGTAACTCATGGTTTATGGAATGACAAGTGAATAGTTAATTCCTTGCTATTGTATTCATATGCTGTTGTATTGATGATGAACTATTTTAAAAAACAGGCAGGTTCGATAATGGCTCTGATTAGATCGATTTTGGTCTTTAAAATGCTAATTCAAATAAACCTAAATTTACGTTCTACCACTTAGTTTCCCCCAAAACTGTCGGCCTGCCTGTTTGTTATGTATAACTTAAAAATTTAGTTGGATGGCGAATAGGCTAGTTCGGGATGCATCTTTCCGGTTTCCACCTCATATTTTGAAGCATATTTCATCATTTCGCCGAACAGTTTTTTCCCATCCTCGCCCAATAGGATATCGTTTTCCTTGGATTTTTTAGCATAGTCCTCTGCATCCTTGGCGGAGAGTACAGCTACATAATAATCGCCCATATTTCCAAAACCATTGTGGTAAATGCGGTAGTATTCCTTCGAACCCTTCTTCTCGAACAGTGCTTTCAATTCCTTTAGTTTACCCTTAAGATTTTGGATATTCTCGGGCGTTACGTAAAGAAAATGCCATTTACGATAGTTCTCCCCTTCGGGCACGGTGCTGATACCTTCCGGCATATAGGTAAGTTCGTTATTCAAATACACAATATAGTCGCCGTGCTCGTCGTAACATGTATTGAAGCGTTTGAAAATATCTGTGAACGCTTTTTCTCCCATTTTTTCCATTAAAGGGGCAAATGCATTTTTGTCGAGGTCCGCAAAATTCTCGATCGGTGATATGTTTAGATACTTGCCGGTATCTGTTGAGGCGACCTGCCAGCTGACCTCTTGGAGATTGTGTTTTTTGCAGGCTTCCGTAAATTCTTGGGAAATTATGCCATATTCCTGTAACATTGAAGGTTTCACGTTGTCTTGGTGTACATAGAAGGCCTGGTTTTTGCTTTCCTGTGCCTGTACAGGGGAAAAAGCAATGGCTATTAGTAGGGTTAGTAGCATGCTCAATTTCTGTGTTCTCATAAGTGTTTATTAAAAGGTTAGTCATTACTAATAATTGTCTATAATTCAACTGGTGATTGACAACGGCCATTGGCTCACTCCATTACCGGCGCTACCATCGTGTACCCCCAATCTTCCATCACGCCCAATTGATCATAATAAGCGTTCTCGTGAACGAGCTTTCCCTGTTTGTCAAAAGTCAGGATGCTAAATCCCTCTATTTCACTCTTTTTTCCGGTTGGTGGGGTTTCGCCCAACATCCCCGTATGGGTACCGGTACAGGTCCAGTTGGTATAGGTCCGGTTCCCGACCACGATTACTTCACGTGGGCTGAACTTAACGTCGGGAATGGCGGTGTGCCAGAATATCATGTTTTCCGCCAACCCAGCTGGGTTGCTCGATACAATTTTACCATTGACGTTTCTTACCATATTGCGAATTGCTATCGTTTGCATCAAAGTCGTATCCATATCGCTCCAGACTTTCAAATAGTTTTCACTGGCCGTTTTAAGTTGCTGTTCGGTAGTCACTAGATTGACCGCCCTCTCATTTTCACGTCCGGAGTCCCTGCAATTGACCAAGGAAAGCGGTAAGGCCAGTATAAAAAGAAAGACCGACTTCTTCATGGGAACAGATTTGGTGGGTTCCATACAAATGCGATTCTGAATGCCTAGTAAAAAGAATCTATTTTAATCCATTCGCAAGGTGAATCAGGACGAACCTATCTATTTAATGTCCGAACATCCTTTTTTACTTATCGGATAGATGTTCCGATTAAATTTGTACATTTAACAAGCCCTATTTTCCCCCAGGTTAATGACCAAACCAAGAAATGGGAAGTTTTTCTATCAAAGCCGTTTGCGTTTTTTTCTTTTCCCTCGTGAATTGCCAGACCGCCCTTGCCCAATTTATCGATCTCAACAGCGAAAACCCCTACAAGAAAGTGTTCGTGGATACCGATAATTTCGGGACTTCCTATTTGAATCAACTTGAAGAGGCCTATACAAGGGCAATACCCGATTCCCTACGGTTTTCCATGCTGAACGATTTGGCCTATTACTGGCACACCCGGAATCTGGTCAAGGCGATGGCTTTTACTGAAAAGGGATTAGAACTGACTACCGCTAAACGGAATACGCTGTGGGAGGGTCGCTTTCAGATCACACAAGGCGCCATTCTTCTGCGCATGGAGAAATTAGACAGCGCCCAAACCGTTCTTCACGATGCTTATAATAAAGTTTGTGAGACCGACCTTGCTTTCTTGAACACTCAGCTCGGTTATGTATACGAACGTAGGGGGCAGTTGGACAAAGCCGCGGATTACGCGTTGGAATCCTTTGAATTGGGCAAGAAATTGGACAATCTGAAAGCAATTGCCATGGCCTACAGTGATTTGAGCAATCTATTCTGGAAACAGAAAAAATTCGATACAGGACTTGAATACGGACTCAAATCCTTGGCGATTTTCGAGGAAAGGGGCATAACTGACCTCGATTATGATTTCACGCTCTATGTGGTTGGCAACAATTATCTATCCCTGAAAAATTATAAAAACGCACAAAAATATTATGAGCATGCGATGGTCATCGGTGAGCGTTATGGATTTTATAACAATTTGAGCGATGTCTATATGTCGTTGGTCGATCTTTATGCTTTTCTGGGGGAGTTCGATAAAGCGGAAAAGGCTGGCCTGAATGCCATAAAATATGCCGAACTGCTTGAAAATAATTTTATGGTGATGCGCTCCTGGCTGTCCATCGGAAAATTACGGAACTTAAAGGGGCAACACGGATATGCCATTGAAAGTTTGCTGAAATGTATCCACATCGCTACCAACGATTTTGGTGACGAATACTATCTAAGTCAAGCTTATCAGGCTCTTGGCAAAGCCTATGCGGGAAACCATGACTACCAAAAGGCATACCAAGCCTTTGCCGAATACGATACCTTAAAAAGCCGGATCTTTACGGCGGAGGCCGACCAGCGTACTTCTTTGCTCCGTACCGAATTTGATGTGGCCAATAAGGAAGGCACCATATCCCTACAAGAAAATTTGATTCTAAAACAAAAGGCCAGACAAAACCTAATTATCACGATTGCCGTGCTATTGTTTCTATTGTTACTCTTGGCGTACAAGGCAATTTCCAATAACAGAAAAAAGAACCGATTGCTACGAGAACAAAACGAAGAAAAGGAATTCTTGTTGAAGGAGATACACCACCGGGTCAAGAACAACCTTGAAATTGTTTCAAGCCTACTCTCCCTGCAATCTGCGCAGATCAGCGACACCGATGTTCTAAATGCTATGGCCGACAGCCAACATCGGGTACAGAGTATGGGCATGATCCATCAAAAATTATATATGGGCAAGAATCTGGCAGCCGTAGAAATGAAGGATTATTTTAAAAATTTGGCCGATTATATAGTTGATGCCTATGGAATGGAAAAACGCATTTCAATTGATGTAGCTATGGAGGCATGCGAACTCGATGTCGATCTGGCCATACCTATTGGTTTGATTGTAAACGAGCTATTGACAAACGCATTAAAATATGCATTTCCCGAAACTCGAAAAGGGAAGGTTGTAATCAGCTTGAAAAAAGTGAAAGGAAAGCTTCAACTGGATGTTAAAGATGATGGAGTGGGCATGGCCATCAACAATGAAGAGACCGTTAAAGGTTTCGGCACCCAACTTGTTGCATTATTGACTCAACAGTTAGACGGAAAAATGTTGCTCAATACCCATCGGGGCACCTCGGTTTCCATCCAATTCCAATCTAAAAAGGCGGCCTGATTATGGAAAATATCGTACGTATATTGATTGTGGAGGACGATATGATCATCGCGGCCAACCTATCGTTGCAACTGACCCGGTTAGGGTATGAGGTAACGGGCATAGAATCGCGTGGGGAGGAAGCCGTCGCACATGCCCTTACGAATACCCCGGATATGATCTTGATGGATATCAACCTGAAAGGAACCTTAGACGGAATAGCCGCCGTTTCGGCCATTCAACGAAAAATGGATATTCCCATAATCTATTTGACGGCCAATAGCGATGATGCGACGTTTTCGGCCGCCAAGAAGACCCGTCCGAAGGCTTTTATTACCAAGCCTTTTAACAAATTGAACCTGCAACGTACCATTGCATTGGTTGTCGAGGAGTTAAGTGAAGGCAGTAGCGGTCGAAAAAATCATGAGGAGATCGAAATATTGAAAGATCGTATTTTCGTGAGGCACAATGGAAAAATGGAAAAGTTGTTGTTGACAGATATCCTGTATATCGAAGCCGATCGCAATTATTGTAGAATTGCAACCGCTGCCGCTGCCCATTTACTTTCAAGCACGTTAAAGACCATGGAAGAAAAGTTGCCTGCTTCTCAGTTTCTTCGCGTACACCGATCGTATATGGTCAACCTTTCAAAACTGGATGTCGTTGCGGATGGACACCTTGAAATCGGTAGAAAAGTTATTCCCTTGGGTAAATCGCATAAAGAAATGTTGATGAGCCGTATCCAGTCCCTATGAAACTGCATTTTTTGTTCCATGATAATTTAAATCCTAGCTTGGGACATGAATTGTAGCTGTTCGTCATACTTCACTTGAATCATTATAAAGATTGTCTTAAAATTAAGATGGAGTTAGGGGATTCCCTATCTCGTCTAACCAATAAAAATAAAGACATGAAAAATTTAATTATGGTAATGGCCTTGATGTTGCTCGGCAATATGTCAAGGGCACAGGAAAAATTATATCTGGTTTTCGAATTTATGAAAGTGGATAATGAATAGGAAGCAGCATATGCCGAGACAGAAGCATTTTGGGAAAAAATTCAAATGCAGCGTGTAAAGGCGGGAGATATTTTAGGGTGGGACCTATGGTCTTTAAAGCCAGGTAGTGAAATGCAAGATTTTCAGTACCTGACGGTTTCGTTGTATAAAGATGCCGTACAAATGATGGATGGAAGTAGCTGGAGTAATTTAGCGGATAGGGCAAAGGCCGCCTATCCCGATATGACAGAAGCCGATCTTATGACCAAAGTTCAAAGTTCGGCGAAGACCAGGGATTTGGCGGTTCGCATATATGCCGAGGAAATCGCAACGACAACCGGTTCGCCAGCAGCGGAGATGGTTTTGGGAACAGTGGCTCAGTTAGATATGATGAAAGTATCCCTTGAAGACTATGGGGCCTATGAAAATGCAGAGACAGAAGTCTTTCAGCCCATGCATCAGAGCGCGGTCGATGCCGGCGAAAAGGGAAGTTGGGGGTTGATACGGATTCTATCTCCGGTTGGGAGTGATACCTATGCTTCCCATATGACCGTGAACATGTTCAAGAACTATTCTCAATTGATAAATCAGAATATAGATTACAATGAAGGCATGACACCAGACCGATCAAAGGCTATGCAAGAAGGTATGGCAACTAGAGACATGAAGTACGTATATATTGCCGAATTAATTAGAATGGCACGCTAATCGAATTTTCGCAAGAAACGATTTACGTTTTATACATTGCATAGGCCTATGATTATTGTCGGCAAGTTTAATTTTGGAGCGTTAATCCCTCCCCCGCGATTTATTACGGTTGTTGTCACTACGGTTTTTTTTGCCACCGCCCTGATACTTTGAACTGCCCGATCGGTTTCGATTCCTCGATCGGTTACGATCTGGGTTCGGTTTTCGACGCGGCTGTTCCGTCTGGGTTTCAGAGTCGTCGTCACCATCTACAAATTGATGCTCCGGCATACGGGGAACCTCCTGTTTGATCAGTTTTTCGATATCTCTCAGATAGGGCCTTTCTTCTTTATCGCAAAAAGATAATGCAATTCCACTGGCATCGGCACGGCCGGTGCGGCCGATACGATGTACATAAGTTTCCGATACGTTCGGGAGATCATAGTTTATGACCAGGTTCAACTCTTCTACATCGATTCCCCGGGCGGCGATATCGGTGGCGATCAATATTCGCAGTTTTCCGTCCTTAAAAGCGCCCAGTGCCTTCTGCCTCGCGGCTTGGGACTTGTTACCGTGAATGGCCGCGGAACGGATATCTGACTGCGCCAATTTCTTGACGATTTTATTGGCACCGTGTTTCGTGCGGGAAAACACCAAAACGGAATCCTCGGGTTTTTCCTTTACAATATGCGCCAATAGCTTGGGTTTATTCTGCTTGCTGACAAAGTATACGCCCTGCTCCACCTTTTCGGCAGTGGCCTGTTCGGGCTTAATGGTCACCTGTTCGAAATCGCCCAAAATTTTTCTCGACAGGTCCACAATAGATTTAGGCATTGTGGCCGAAAAGAAGAGGGATTGCCGTTTGGGAGGCAGTTTGGCAATAATTTTTTTGATATCGTGAATAAAGCCCATATCGAGCATTTGATCGGCTTCGTCGAGTACGGCAAATTCAAGATCTCTAAAAGATATAAACCCTTGCCCCATAAGATCTAACAATCTTCCGGGGGTAGCTACTAGAATATCAACGCCACGCTGAAGCGCTTGGGTCTGTTTGCCCTGTTTTACACCACCGTAAATGACGGTAGTCTTAATGTTCGTAAAGCGGGCATAGGCGTTAAAACTCTCCCCGATCTGAATGGCAAGCTCCCTTGTGGGAGTCACCACCAAAGCTTTAATG
This sequence comes from uncultured Flavobacteriaceae bacterium, assembly GCA_963832345.1. Taxonomy (GTDB): domain Bacteria; phylum Bacteroidota; class Bacteroidia; order Flavobacteriales; family Flavobacteriaceae; genus Pricia. The sequence continues at coordinate 922,146 of CAWHTW010000003.1, forward strand.
CGGCGCTTGCCCGATTGTCCGTTTTGGGCATTGTATAGATGATGTAGGATGGGAATACCGAAAGCTGCTGTTTTTCCGGTACCGGTCTGGGCAACACCGAGCAAATCTTTTCCTTTCAGTAGAATGGGAATCGCTTTTTCCTGTATCGGGGTTGGATTGGTGTATCCTTCATGTTCGACCGCTTTCAATATAGGCTCGGCCAGCCCTAAATCTTTGAATGTCATAGTTGCAAATAAGCCGCGAAGATAACCCCTTTGCGGGGATAATACGCGAAAGAATTTTAGGAATGATGTTAACCCTAAGACTTTAGCATCATTAAGGGTATAACTGATCGTGAAATAATAGATGTTGTTCACCTTAAAAATTAGTATCATGGGAAATTTTGGAAATTGTTTTTGCGCAGGTGTCTATTCCCTGTTCTTAGTATCGAGCTGTACGACCAATAAACTATTGTTCGCCGATTTTGAAGGGGAAACCGTTGGCCGTATTTCCTCCCAAAGTCTACCTGGTGAACCCAGGGGGGATCAAATGGACCTTTATATAGATAGCCAAGGACACTACATTATCGAGGAAGAAACAAATGGCATGCCGCCTGAAACAACGAAATGGCTTAGAATAAATGGACATGTACCATCAGATCTAGAGCCGAAAAGTGCTACGTTCAAACCAGTGGGGGCAACAATGGAAACTCCGACATACACCGTATTATGGGCGGGGTCAATTGAATTTCCTACAGACCGTTCTAAACCTCTTCATGTCAAGCTCTGGTCAAGACTAACGGGTGGCCAATTATATTTTTCCTTGAACTATAGAAAGGAAAGACATAACGGAACGGATGTAGCCGGCATTTATATGATTGAAAATGGGGGTCCGCTGAGCGGCGAACGAATCGGTTGGGTGCCGCCGGGGGTGCGCCAGTCAATTACTATTTTTATCAATACCGAAAATCGAACCATGACCATAACCGGAAACGGTATACCCGAAAATATTGTTAAACCGATACCTGAAAGAATAACCGACATGCGCGCTCCAATGGTATCGATGGGCTATTATGAAATTGGAATAGGAGCTTTTCGGCTAGATAACATTTCGATAATCGAGAGCAAGAAGAGGGAGGAGGAATAAGTCTCTTTCTATTTAGCTGTCGCTTGGTAGCACCTTTGACCGCTGCCTCTGCACCCCGTACCCCATCCATAGCGACGGAAACGATGCCAACCCGAGCAAATCTTTTCCTTTTAGTAAAATGGGAATTGCTTTTTCTAAAAGCGGGGTCGGGTTTGTGTATCTTTCCTGTTCGACCGCTTTAAATATAGGCTCGGCGAACCTTATGTTGTTAAGTGTAGTAGTTGCAAATAAGGGCTAAGATTGTTTAAATAGACGTAAGGCTACGTGTTGTAGGACATAAGACTAAAAAAAAGCCAATCGATTGATTAAATATATTGTCTGCAGCGGACGAGCTACCGTACTAAGCAGAGGGCGCTGTCTATACTAAATGAGCAGGGGATCAGGGTATGGGAAGCTATAAAAGAAAAAGCAGGACACAATTTTGTAGTCGTGTCCTGCAATTATATTTTACTGTAAAATATTAGAAATTCACCGATATTTTCCCTCTCAGAAAAAAGGGTGTACCAGGGGTAAAATGGATTTCTTCAAAGGATTGTGGCTCGTTGAACAACCGACTTTCCGTTGCGAATTGGGTCTCGTTCCATGCCGTATCAAAAAGGTTTTCGACGATAAGGCCCAAGGTCCAGTTTTTGATGGAATAGTTGAGGTTCATATCGGTTATGAAATAACCTTCGGCAACGATGGAATTATCTTCGTTGGCCGGTCGGTCATCTACGTAGCGATAGCTGATGCCGCCCGAAAAATTATGAATGTCCCGAAAAGATAATCCTGCCGCAGAGGTCAGGTCAGGTGCCAAGGGAATTAAATTTTCCCCATCGGGATCTTCGGTACTTCGGGCGTGGGTATAATTGACGTCGCCGTTGAGGTACAGCTTATCCGTTAGTTGATAGCGCACTCCCAAATCTACCCCGTACCGCCGCGTTTTTCCGCTGGGTTCAACTATGCCCGCATCACCGACATACACAAATTCCTGTTGTAAGAAAAGCGTCCAAAATGCGGCGTTGATCGCTAATTTGTCAGTGGGTTTCAACAGGGTACCGATATCGGCGCCAAAGGCAAGCGGTAGAATATCCTCACCGGTATCGGCGATGACGACTCTCGTGTCGTTGGAGTGGAAACCGATACCTGATTTGGCAAACAGCTGTACTGCGGGAGTCGGCGCATAAAGTACATTCAATTTAGGACCTAAAAACAATTTGTCCTGACTTTCGGAATCATAGGTCTCGGTCAATAGATTGATGTAATCGAACTTAAAATAATCCAGTCGCAAGCCTGGATTTATGGTCCAATCGTTCTTTTTATAGGTCAGGTCAAAAAATCCATATCCGTTTACCTCGTCGATGTCGCCGTAGGCCAAACGTTCCAGTAAGGTCTGACGGTTGGCAGTTCGGGATAGTTGTACGTCGTTTACATCGTCGTAGCGAAAACCAATGCCCGCTTCATATTTTAATTGGGAATCGTGGTCCCCCACGTGTAACGTACGTTCGTAAACCGTTTCGGCACCAATAATCGTACGGTCTTCAAGTTGCCGTATCTGGTCACCGTTTACGGGATCTTCCAAAAAGAAGGTAAAGTTTGAGAACAGCTCAAAGTCATATTTTGAAATATAGGCTTTGGATCGAACGCTTGAATGTTCATCGACCTGATTGGTATGGTTGACCAGTAGGTTCGATCGGCTCGTTTTACCGCCCTCGGTGTCATCAATGGCACCGAACCTACTGATCAAGCCTTGATCGACGGCCCGCTGTGGTATTTGCCCAGAGGCATCCCATTTACTCTGAAAGTGTGACATCGTAAGGGTCAGGTCTTGATCTTCGCGATTACTGTAATTGTAGCGCCCCATCAGATTGATGCGGTTAAAATTTTGAGGCGATTCGAAAGCTCCGTCCGTAAGTACAAGTTCAGAGGCTACATAGGCATTGCTAAAATCGCTCTCGATGACCTTGAACATACCGAAGGTACGACGGCTATTGAATTGTCCGACTTCCTGTGAGACCGTATTTTTATCGATCTGTTTCCGCAACTTGAGATCGATATAGCCGGCCGTATTGAAATTGCCTTTCTGGGCGTAATAGGGGCCTTTTCCAAAGTCGATGTTGTCGATAGTTTCGGGAATGATAAAATGCATATCCGCATATCCTTGGCCGTGTGCATGTGAGACCATGTTGACGGGCATGCCGTCTACATTGATGGCGATATCCGTACCGTGGTCGATATCGAAGCCGCGTAAAAATATCTGTTCTGCCTTTCCACCACCGGCATGTTGACCGATGATCAGTCCTGGTACTTTCCGCAAAATTTCCTGCGATGATTTTACGGGATTGGTCTTGATGTCGACGTTGACGAAGTTGCTCATGGCGTTTACCTTAGAGACCAAGACCACCTGATCAAGGGATACGGCCGATTCGATCATGGTAATATTGATCGTACCGTCTAGTTGGTCTTCCGCAACGGTCAATTGTTGGGTTTTGTATCCGAGGCTATAGAATCGAATGACATCCCCAGCGGAAATATCGTCGAGCTCAAAATAGCCGGAGACATTGGTGTACGAATAGCCGCCGGTGGTCTTGTTGTACACGCCGACGCCTTCGAGCGCTTTATTATCTTCAGAGGTCACTGTACCGCTAAGTTCGTGGGCATGTAGACTGCCCCAGGCGATAGCTATAAACAATGTGAGTACGTATGTTTTCATTTTATTGTATTTTTTCATTAGCATCCATACCGAAATTTCCGTTCAGAAAAGCGTATTTCTGAAAGGTTTCGTTGGATATAATAATTTTTAGGGATGTACTTCCGTCTAGGTGGATAGTATTTGCGGAGGTTCTTCGGGATGGGCCAAATAGCCGATTTTGACTTTTTGTTCCACCGCCTTGGTGTTTTGGGAAGTTGTTAGGCGTACTATTTTAGGGTGGATGCTGTATTGCGAGCTGATATGTTTGTCCCATTTTATAAGGAGAAGTACCGTATCGTCTTCGGGAATTTGCTCATTGGATGCATCGAATATGGCATCCATCAAATCGAGCAAAGTGTGCTGATGATTGGTGGTGACCAAGGTATGTTCACCACCTTCATGGTCGTCATAATCATGACCGGTGCCATGTGAATGGTGGGGAAGCGGGGTTTTGGGAGCTTCCAAAAGATGTGAAATTTCATGGAAAGCCGTCCGGATCTGCTCGTGCATGGGGTTCGCCAAATAGCAAATGCCCATGAACAGCGCCATGAATTTTATTGCGAACGGCTTCAGGCCTTTGGCTGAATTTTCACTCATCGTTTTCAATGTACTTACGGAAAGCAAATTGTATTGGGTTTATATCTTTAAAAGTTCGGTTAATGTTTCTTCGATAAAAATAGCGTATTCGGCTATGGTGGGCCGTTCGAACACCATGTTTAAGGGAAAATCGACCTCAATTCTTTCATTTATTCGTGCCGTGACCCGAATGGCGGCCAGCGAATGTCCGCCCAAGGCGATAAAATCATCATGTACGCCCACTTTTTTGAGTTGTAACACTTCTTTCCAAACCCCTTCGAGCAGCTCTTCGATTTCGTTTCTAGGTGCGGTGTAGGGTGTGTCCATCGACAATTGCGCGCTGCTCAAGTTCTGCAACACATTTTTGTCGACCTTTCCGTTTTTGGTCAACGGTATTTCATCCATATGTTTAAAGAGTGTTGGAACCATATAAGCGGGCAGTTTGCTGGTAAGAAATTGCCGTAGTTCTTTCACGGAAGTATTTGGATCGCCCGTGTAATACGCCACCAACTTTTGGGCTTCCAAGGGTTCTTCTTCCGTTTCATAACCGATCTCTTTCATTATGCGCTTTACCTCGGTTTCGTCGATGGCTTCATTGATTTCCGCCAAACTTTCATCCCGGGTCTTATGGCCCAAACGAACGTCCCAACTATAGGGAAATGCATAATTGCTGTAGCCGTCTTTCTTTTTATGTACATAGATACCGACCTGGTTGATCAGGCAATTGGTGGATCTGCCGGTATCGGTCGGCCTGACCCATCCCATTTTATCCTTTAGGTAGGCCAACATTTCCTCAAGGCTTACGTCGCTATACCGATAGAAATCGACGAACTGTACTTTTTCGAAAACGGCATCGTCTTCAAAGGCGGATACATCGAGCAGATTTTTCACGGCATCCTGTTCGCGATGGTATAGCTTTCTGGCCTCGAGAATGGTACTATCTATTTTCGTGGTATCTAAGCTATCGTCCCAAAAAAGCTCTTCGGTCAACCGCGTCTCGAAGAATTGCCCTCTAGAAAGTCCGGTTACTATGAAAGGAATCTCTTTCTCCAGGGCGATTTGAGTGCTCAGGGTATAGATGGTCTTAAAACAGCCGTTACAGACGTTGTGATGCCGGTGCAAACTATCGACAAAAATTTCGTTCATATGCGGGGTCGTACCATACACATGGTCGACACCGAGTTTGTTAACGATATGGTCGACGTTGGCCTTAGCCTGATCGGAAATGTAACCATTGTCCATGGTAAACGCCAAAACTTTCAGACCCATATGTACTAGGCGCGCGAGTACATAGGTACTATCCTTGCCACCGCTCAAAAGGGAGATACAATCGTATTTGGAATTTTGGACCCGTTTCGAGGTCAAGACCCGAACGAGCTCATCATCATTTTTAAAGTAGCGTTTTACCTTTTCCTCGTAGTTTGAAAACGCGGTGCAGAGCTGGCAGACCCCATCTTGATTAAATTCTATTTCTGGATAGTTTGAGGGGAGTCCGCATTCGATACAATTGACCACCTCGTTTTCAGGAATACGCTTTTTGTTTTCTACCAAGACCACCGCGCAATTTTCGATTTCGGGATGCTCCACCAGGTTGGCCTCGATATCCGATAGTTCGATGCGATGGCCGCGAAGCTTTACCTGATCATCTATACGGCCCAAGTATTCAAAACTTCCCTTGGCGTTAATTCGGGCCAGATCGCCCGTACGGTAAATTTTTGATGTTTTGACAAAAGGATTTTCCAGAAATTTGTTAGCGGTCGTTGCCGTATCATTGACATAGCCGTTCGCTATGCCGGCACCGCTGAGGTACAGTTCGCCAACGACCCCTTGTGGGACCGGATTTCTGTAGCTGTCCAGTACATAGGCCCGCATATTGGCGATTGGTTTTCCAATGGGTACCGAAGTTTCGGTATGTTCTTCGCTATCAAACTCACCGACTATACACCCGACCGTGGCTTCGGTCGGGCCGTATTCGTTAAATATTCGGAGATCTTTTGAAAAGGCCGAGGTCACTGCTGTGGCGAGTCCCGTTTTAAGATCTTCTCCACCCACGATCATGGTTTTAATATAGGAAGAACTCAAATCACGGCCGCTGAGCAAGACCAAATGTGAGGGGGTCAATTTAATAATGTTCACCGAATTATCTTCGATTACCTGTACTAGACTGATATCTGGACCTTGATTTTGTTCTTTATAAACCAGTATTCGACCACCAGATATCAACGGTAAAAAGGTCGAGGTGAGGGTAAGATCGAAACCGATGGAAGTGAACAGGGGAAAAACCGACTTTTCATCCACCCCGTAAGCTTGCCCGGCCCATTGAACATAATTAGAAAGCGCTCTATGTAGAATCATCACCCCCTTGGGCTTGCCGGTACTTCCCGACGTGTAGAGTATATAGGCCAGACTATCGTGCGAAATGGTAATGCCCAAGTTGGATATGGGTTCTTTGGACAGTTCATCTTGTACGTTAGAAATATAAAGCACACTGGTTGCGTTTGCGTCGATCTTATCTTTCAACTTTACATCTGTCAATAGTAGAGAACATCCGGAGTTTTGCAGCATATAATTTAAACGCTCTTTCGGCTGGTCGGACGCTATGGGAACAAATGCCGCACCAGTCTTAAGAACCGCTAGGACGCCGATGAAATATTCCGGACTCCTAAAAAGGTGTAGGGCCACTTTGCTGTGCCCATCGATTCCAATCGCTTTCAGATAATGGGCCAATTGGTTGGCTTTACGGTTCAAAACCTGGTAGGTATACGTCGTTTTTTCGGATTGTACCGACACGCGAAAAGGGGTCTTTTCGACCTGACTTTCAAAATGCCCGATTATTGATTTGAATTTATTCGTGGGCTTAGGTCGTTTGGTAATGCTGTGACCGAGCTCGATTCTTTCGACCAAAGTTGGTCTATTTATTGGTTGGTCTATATCGCTGATCAATGCGTATACCAGTTTTAAAAAATGTCCAGGTACCTTTTGAAACGTGGCGTGGTTGAATGCACCACTATTAAGATCGAAATTGATTTCTATGTTTCCGGTTACATCCATATTGTAAACATGACACCGTATGAGATGTGCCGGGTCGCAGTGTTCGGGGTGTATCCAATGCGATGTCACGGGATACCCGTCAAAATCTGAAAACCGGGTATTGATATAATTGAAAATAACGTTAAAACTTCTACTGATTTCGGCGCTGCCCATTCCCGGTTGTGCATACCTCAAATACATATTCGATTCAAGCTTTACGCGGTTCAGTACCGTTCTAAAGGTGTCTAGCTCCGTCAATTCGGTCACCAAGGGGAATATTTCGATGAAGAGCCCGGCCGTCTCTTTATGGGAACGGGTCGCCCGGTTATGCGATGGTGCCCCTAGAGCTAATTTTTTTTGACCGCTTACCCTGTAAATGTAGGTGAAGAGTAGGGTAGCGAAAATATTGAAAATAGATAAATCTTCCGTAAAAGCGCGAATTCCCGGCTCGCTGGCCAAAACTTTCAGCTTATGTGATACCTCGGAACCTAGTTTGAACGATATCCGCTTAGATGCCGTAGTAGGTGACACTTTTTTAATACCGTAGAAGGCAGGCACCTCACTAATTTCAGCAATTTTTTCTTTCCAATACTTTCGTACGGCACTGTTGTCTTTTTTTCGCTGTTCAGCTTCGAAGCGCACAAAAGATGAAAAACTGTTCGTGGCGGGCAAAATTTCGGAATTTCCCCTGGACACCCGCCCATAAATTTCGGACATCTTACCATGAATAATGGTATAGGATGTTGCATCGGTTATGATGTGGTGCTGATTAAGGAACCAGATATAATGTTGATGGCCAACCTTTAGTAAGGCCGAATCGAATAAGGGCTTTGAAAAGTCGAATAATAGCGAGGTTCTCTCCTTTAGCCAAGTCTGTATGCCTCGCTTATCATTTGTCAATGAAAAATCGACAAATTGAATGTCATATTGTAAATAGGGTAGTACGGTCTGGTAGGGTACTTCCTCATGCTCAAAAAATAGGGTTCTGAAAGCATCGAAATGGACTATCAAGAGCTGAAATGCTTGTTGGAAATGCTCGGGATTGACATCACCAAAAATATCAAATGCATAGGCCGTGTTGTATATGGGTACATCAGGATTCATTTTATGCCCGATCCACATCAACGTCTGACTCTGGGTCAGTTCAAGCGCTTTATCCATCTTTTCCGTCATCGAGAAGCCTTCTTTTTATACACCCCGCTTTTCTGCGATGTATCCGGTTATGGTCTCTACATTCATAAAATTTTCGATTGTCATATCTTCGGGAGGTATTTTGATACCGGACTCACTTTCGATAAAGAGTATGAATTTCATCATGCCCAACGAATCGAGAATACCGCCTCCTAATAAATCATCTTGAGCATCGACCTCGCCATCCGTTTGATTGCCGAAGACTTGCTCGTTTATATACTTTAGAAGAATAGTTTCCATAACTATAAATGAATTAAAATTTCTGTTAATGCCTTGCGCTTTATTTTACCTGAACTTGTTCTGGGAAATTTCCTTAAAAGATGTACTTGCCCGGGTATGGCATAGGGAGGAAGGTAAGATTTGCAAAAGGCAATCAAACTATCATCGGTCGTTTTTGAACCGGTCACGACGGTGACAGCTGCCGAAATTTCATTTTCCCCGTTTTTTGTAGTTAAGAATACTGCAGCCTCCTTGACCTCGTTATGCCTTGAAAGTACCGACTCCACTTCATCGAGCTCAACCCTATACCCTCTAATTTTGATTTGTCTATCGTTTCTGCCCAAAAACAGCAGATCCCCATTTTCATTTTCCTCGACCAAGTCCCCGGTCCTATAGTATAGGTTTTCAACCGATGGCGAAACGAATTCCTTATACATCGATTTTTCGGTAAGCGCGGCGTTGTTCCAATAGCCCTTCATCATCGTGGCCGCCCTGACCACCAGTTCTCCGGAAGCGCCTTGAGGCACTTTGCGATCCGTCGAATCAAGTATATGATACGCCGTGTTGGCCCAAACTTGTCCTATCGGTATTTGATGGTCGTAGCTTGGGGGTGTTTCAATATGGTAAAAGGTACATTGATTTACTTCTGCAGGACCGTAGACATTACAGAATGTAGCATTAGGCCAGTACGACATCAAGCTTCTAACATGTTTAGGTGCAAAATTTTCACCGCCATAAAGCACCCATCGAAGCGTGGTCAAGTCGCGTTTTTCAAGAACACCGTTCATTAATAATTGAATCAAGGCCAAGGGAACGGAATACCAAATACTAATTTTTTCTTGCTCCATCAAGGTAGAGAGGCTGGCCGGCAGCTTGGTATATGCGTCAGGTACTATTACGGTTGTTGCGGATGCCAAGGGTGCGGAAAAATAGCCAAAAGTTGAAATATCGAAATGCAAGGGGGCATGATTGGCGACTTTATCGCCCGAATGCAATCCGTAAAGATCTGATGAAAGCTTGGCGTAGGTGAGACCACTGTGATGGGTATGCATGATTCCCTTGGGTGCCCCGGTAGAACCAGAAGTATACATAATATATGCAAGGTCTGATTCTAGAATCTTAACGGGTAAGCACCGTTCCAATGAGATTTCGAAAATGCTATTCCAAGATACGGTGGGTACGCATACATCGATCGAAATGCCTACAATCGATTGCAGCCCGGTTTCGGAAGCTAGAAGCCCGCTAATTTTTTTGGACTGCGTTTTGACGGTTATCAAGTGTTGTATCGTACAATCCCTTAAAAGAAAAAGGGTACGTGAATGGGGGGCCAAGGGATCTAACGGAACGTAGGCGGCACCTGATTTCATAATGCCGTAGACCGCTATCGAAGTTTCGATGCAGCGGTCCATATAAATACCGACCCTATCACCTTTGCAAACCCCTGAATCTATGAGATATTTGGCCAGTTGATCGGTCTTTCGGTCAAGTTCGCAATAACTAAATTCATCTTCTCCGCAACGAAAGGCTATTCCATCGGGTGACGATTGGGCTGCGTTTTTGAGTATGTCGGTTAAATTATAAAGCATATAATTGCTGTATTAGAGCCCTAGAAGCTTTGAAATGATATTTCTCTGAATATCAGAGGTTCCCGCGTAAATAACTCCCCCAACGGCATCGCGTAAATTTCTTTCGACTTCATTTTCCGATAGGTACCCTTGCCCGCCATGGTTGCGGACGGAATCTAAGCTAGATGCGATGAAATTTTCGCTCATATGAAGTTTAAGCAGGGCCGAATCTATCATGGTAGCGCTACCTGTACTGTTCAGCCATGCCACTTTATAAAGTAATAACCGAGAGGTTTCCAATCGTAATTTCATATCCGCTATCCTATTAGAGACGGATTGAAATTGGCCGACAGGCTTGCCAAATTGCTTCCTTTCCTTCACAAATGCGATACTTTCCTCGAGTTGATATTCCATGGCCCCCAATTGTGCAGCCAAAATTGTGCATCTGTCGTGTTCCAAAGAACTATTGCAGATAGCCCATCCCGCACCGACATTTCCAAGTAGGTTTTCATCGGGTACAAAGCAATCTTCGAAGAACAGATCGCCGAAAGGCACCGTTCTCAATCCCATTTTTGGTCGGTTGGGGCCGGCCGTAAAACCTTTGGTCCCCTTTTCGACCAAAAAGGCGCTCATTCCCCATTGCCCAAGGTTTGGGTCAGTTTTCACGAAAACCAAAACTACGTCTGAGATAGGCGCAAATGTGATATAGCGCTTGGTTCCGTCAATGATATACCCTCCATCGACCTTTTTCGCCGTAGTTTCCATACTGTATACATCAGAACCTGAGTTCGGTTCCGTTAAGGCATGGCAACCTATCCATTTTCCGGAAGCGAGTTGGGGCAAGAACTTTTTTTTCTGATATTCGGTCCCAAATCTAAAAATGGGATATTGAACGGTCCACATTTGGGCATTGAGACCAAAGGGCAGTCCATTATCCCTACATCCATATCCAAAACCTTCCATGGCGATTGTAGCGGTGAGAATGTTTAGGTCGTCGGTAGAGCCGCCATATGCTATAGGGGTCGCCAGGCCTTGCAATCCAAAAGCGGCACATTTTTCCCAATCTTCCCTAGAAAAAAAATTGTCTTTATCGCGGTCTACATAAGAGCCGCCAAAATTATCTTTTGCGAACGCCCTTATTCCGTTCTGATATTCCTGCTGGTCTTTTGTCAATGAAAAATTCATAAATTCGGGTGCCTAATTAAGGTAGGTTAATTTTTAGGAAAATCAGGTAGGTGTTTGGGGTCAGAAACGCAACGGTACTTTTTTTGGATATCGAAATATATCACATTTGTTTCATTGAAGCGAAGGTATCAAGCTTCAACGCCTTTCAGTAAAAAATGGTATGGGTTTTTTGCATCTTCTGAGACATGCTCAATAGACACTGGCAAACCGATATCGAGGTCATTGGCAAGATTAAGGAATAGATCCAATACAACTTGGTCTTCCAACGCCCAGCCTGTCGAATCAAAGACCGAAAGTCCGTTTTTCACCTCTTGATATTTTGAGTGATTCTGCAAGAATTCGGTTAAATCTACCCCAATCTCCTTATCGTTGAGTTGCTGGCACTCGCCCTCTATCTTAGCTTGTTCAACGAAATCTGGACACACAAAACTTTTTTGGAGAAAATCGAGGGGAAGCTCGATTTTACCCGGAAAATCTGACCCCACCGCATTAATATGCAAGTGTGCCTTAGTCTCCAATTTTTCAAAAAGCGGACCTTTACCGACTTCGATGGAGGTTTCCGTACAAACAATGTCCGATTGGCCCACTATCTCTTCAATGGAAGAAGTGGTAATATCGATATTAAGATTCAGCATGGCGATCCTTTCATGAAAAGAAGTCATTGCATGCACATCTACGTCGTATATCATGACCTTTTTAAGTTGGAATACCCTCGAAAGGGCATGCAACTGGGTAATCGACTGGGCCCCGCATCCGATAAGCCCTAGCGTGGTACTTTCTGGTTTCGCCAATAGTTCGCTAGCGACTGCCGAGGCGGCACCCGTTCTGAGGGCTGTCAACAAAACGCCATCTGCAATTCCCATTAAATGACCTGTTTTGGTGTCGTAAGAAGATATGGAGGATAAGATGGTCGGTAAATTGAAATTTTTTGGATTTTTCGGATGATAGCCCACAACCTTAATGACTACTTCCGCCCCCTTTTTGTAAATGGGCATCCATTCGATCAAACCAGGATTGTCACCACCGTAGTTAAATCCCGAACGGATAGGAATCCGGGTTTGCTTGCGATCGTACTGTTGAATGGCGCTTCTCAGACCCGAAATGAGAAGGTCCATTATCTTATTCAAACCGATACGCTGTACTACGGCACTTACATCCTTACCTGAAAGAACTAGGGTTATGTTTTCTTTTTCAATCATTTGTATTAAGTTGTAAACGTAATTTTAGCAATTTTTTACAAGATAGGTAAATTACAGACTATTTTCATTTATAGCTTTCAATCATTCGATAAACGGTAAATTTTATAGGTTTTATGCAGTACAGGATAAAAATCTTTACTTTAACCGATAATTTTTAGTCAAGACGTGAAATTGTCGGACTTTGTCACTTCGCATGGAACAAAACTGGATTTCCTATGTTCAAACTTTCAAAATAACGCTATGAACCGATTCTTTAAAATTCTTTTGATATTGTTGTTTTTGGCCCCTATTTACGGTGCGGCCCATATTGTAAATCAAAGCTATATTTATCTTAGGATCTATGAAGAGGACGGTATCGATGGTCGTTTTGAAATCAATGTCAACGAAATCAATAAAGTCTTCGGTCTCAATTTCGATAAGAACGTCACCCTTGAAGAATTGCAGCCGTACATTGCCGAAATACAGGCGTACCTATTGAAAAACACTTCATTCGATTCAGCGATGGGCGACCATGAAATTATGTTGACCGATGTCGGCTTGCTCCGAGTTAATCTGGGGAATTTTTTATTGATCAATTTCAATCTGGACAACACCAAAACGCTGCCCGATGAAATGCATGTGTTTTACGATGCAATTTTTGAGAAGGATGCCACCCACAGTGGGTTTTTAATTATAGAGTACAATTGGAAAGCAGGTATCATCAACAACGAAGCGAACATTTTATTGGATTTCGGCCCGGGCGATACCGAAGGTTCCTTTTCGCTGACCGAAGTCTCTATTTGGAAGGGTCTTGTCGCCATGATCAAACAGGGCATATGGCATATATGGATTGGTATCGATCATATTCTCTTTCTATTGGCATTGATACTTCCATCCGTGGTGCGCCGAAAGAAAAAGGTTACTGCATCTACTGGTGGCCATATGTTGAAACGCGCCCTTTCCGGTTGGGAGCCGGTGTCTGAATTCAAACCAGCCTTCCTTTATATCCTTAAGGTAATTACTTTTTTTACCATTGCGCATACCATAACCTTGACTTTGGCCTCCTTGAATATTATTAACCTGCCCTCCCGCATCGTAGAATCTATAATCGCACTTTCTATCGGGCTCGCGGCTTATCATAACATAACCCCTATCTTTAAGGGAAGGGATTGGGTTATAGCTTTCGTTTTCGGTCTATTCCACGGTTTTGGTTTTGCCAGTGTTCTATCTGATTTAGGCCTGACGAACGAATTTTTAACGGCATCGTTATTAGGGTTCAATGTAGGTGTCGAAATCGGTCAAATAGCAATTATCGCCATGATTTTTCCAATATTATTCTTACTGAGAAATACCAAAATATATAACAAAATATTGGTCTTCGGCTCGCTGCTGCTAATAGTGATTTCTTTATACTGGGGCTTAGAACGTATTTTTGAGGTGAACTTTGGCGTCGAACAGAATATCAAACTGTTTATTAGGGAAATTTTGGTAAAGATGGGTTTATGGAGCTAAGTCTAGAACCATGCCCTTTTAAGAGATGACTATGAAAGATTCCGTTTTAAGTCGATGGAAAGCACAGAAAAAGGATAGTGAAAATGTGATCACAATCCCCAAGGCACCGGAAGGCTTGCCTATACCCCTTTCCAATGGCCAACAGCGACTATGGTTTTTACAGCAGATGTATCCATCGAGTTCTTTCTATAATTATGCGGAATCGTATCACCTTCGAGGCCCTTGGGAAACAGACAAACTAAAGGCAAGCATTCAAAGTATTTACCTATCGCATGAGATTCTAAGATCAAGTTGCGTGTCGAACGAAGCGGGCGTCTTTCTACGCTCGGATGCTACCACACCCCTGAACATTACCGAATATGATCTAGGTCATCTTTCAGCCGAAGTGGCATTGGAGCAGGCCAAAGAACTGATTACGGAACAAACCGGTCAAGCCTTTGCGCTCGACAAGCCACCCTTAATGCGCGTTTCTCTTTTAAAATTGGCAGCGCAGCACCATATTTTAACGATTGCGCTACATCATATAATCGTCGACGAATGGTCGATGCAGATCTTTATCAATCAATTGGCCTCCTGCTATAAGGCCTTTGAAAAAGGGGAGCAATCTCCCGCGGTTCAATCAGCCCTGCAGTTCAAAGATTATGCGGTTTGGGACAACACCAGATTAATTCGACCCACCCTTTTGAATTATTGGAAAGAAAAGCTATCGGGTGAAATACCCGTACTTGATTTGCAGAAAGATTATAAACGTCCGACACAACCCTCTTATAAGGGTAAAGCCGTTAGCCGATACTATTCACGCGAGCTGTCGGACGGCCTTATGGCGATGTCGGCCAAAAATAAGGTCACACCTTTTGTGTTGATGCTATCGATATTCCACGTCATTTTGTTCAGGCACACCGGGCAAACAGATCTGCTTATCGGCTCACCTATTGCGAACAGAGATCAAAAAGTATTGGAAAACCTACTGGGCTTTTTTGTAGAGACCTTGGTTTTAAGAACACAAATCGAAGAAAATTTTTCTTTTAGGGAATTGTTGGACCTCGTCCGTTCAAACACGTTGGAAGCTTTTTCGAACAAGGGGGTGCCCTTTGATATGTTAGTCAAGGAGCTGAATCTAGGAAGGTCTCTGACCATGAATCCCTTCTTTCAGGTCATGTTCGTTTACAATGCCTCAGCGGAACAACCCGATTTCGGTAACAATCTTGGCTTTGAAAAGAATAATTTGGTGGCATTCGGCACGTCTAAATTCGACTTGACACTTTTTGTATCCGAACAGAACGGTGTTTTCTCCACTACGATTGAGTATGCAACCGATCTCTTTAAAGAAAGCACGATGAAGAGATTGCTATCACATATAGAGGTGCTCTCTAAAAGTATTTTGGTTCATGATGCTATGAGCATTTCAGATATACCGATGCTTACAGACAGCGAGTTACAATTTTTTAACCAGAAATCGTCCCGTCTGCGAATTCCATCCGACCAAAAAAGTGGGGTACATCAACGTATTGCTAAAATGGCACTAGAATATCCGGATCGGAAGGCCGTTACTTATGGTCAAGATTCGATAACGTATTTTGCGCTTGAAGCAAGGGCCAACTTGGTCGCAAGATCTATTGTAAATCGCACTCAAGGAAAAAACGAAATGATTGGCCTGATGGTGCCGCGCTCAATCGATATGATAGTCGGTCTTCTGGCTATTCTAAAAGCCGGGGCGGCCTATGTTCCCTTAGATCCCGAATATCCGAAAGGGCGAATCAACTACATTTTGAGAGATGCGAATATACGGTTGATCCTGACCGATGAACGATTGGCCAACGAATTTAACGATAGCGTCGAAACGGTACTTTTGATCTCGGACGTTGCTACTGCCGAAATATCCGACCCCATTGAATTGCCCACGGTAAAAGGTGATGACCTTGCCTATGTCATCTATACCAGTGGTAGTACGGGCAACCCAAAGGGGGTGGCCATAACACATGACAATATTATAAGTTCAACACGGGCCAGATTGGAATTTTATCCTGAAAACCCCGGCGTATTCCTGTTGCTCTCCTCAGTTTCGTTCGACAGTTCGAAAGCCGGCATATTTTGGACCTTGTGCGTAGGAGGTTGTTTAGTGGTCGCGGAGAAAAGGATCGAGCAGGATATGTCTTTGATGGAGGCTGTTATAGCGCGAAATCGGGTTACCCATCTCCTATTGCTCCCCACACTATACCAATTGATATTAGAATATGCGGATAAGAAAAAACTGGACACCCTTACCACAGTAATCGTGGCCGGGGAATCTTGTCCGGAAAAACTGCCACAACTCCATTTTAACAGTCTTCCGACAACACTGATCTTTAACGAATACGGACCTACGGAAGCCACGGTCTGGTGCACGGTACACCAATTGAAAAAGAATGATGAATTCAAAACCGTGCCTATCGGGAAAGCGATACCTGGGGCTCAAATCTATTTGTTCGATAAAAATAGGGCATTTGTACCCTATGGAGCTAAAGGCGAGATGTATGTTTCCGGTGCTGGATTGTCCGCTGGATATTTGAACCAAAAAGTCCTTACGCAAACCAGATTTATCGAATGGAATTGGCACGATGGTACGAAAAAGGAAAGACTTTATAAAACGGGAGATTTGGGTCGGTATCGTCATGATGGGGCTATTGAATTTTTGGGAAGGGCCGACCAACAGGTGAAGCTCAGGGGATATCGCATCGAGTTAGACGAAATCGAGAGCGTTCTTAGAGCGCATCGCGCAGTTGAATCTGCGGTTGTTGCCATAGGGTCCAAACAACCCCAACAGATGATAGCTTTTGTAGTTCCTATGTCAAATTATAGTGAGAACGAGGTGCTTTCCCACCTTCGGTCCCAACTTCCAAAGCACATGGTGCCCTCAAAAATTGTGACCTTGAAGGCTCTTCCGGAACTGCCCAACGGAAAAGTAGACAGGCCGGCACTGCAAAATATTTATATCGGCGCGGAAAAGAACGATTCGGTCATCGGCAAAGAAGTTAAATCCGAGACCGAAGAAAAACTTATGGCCATTTGGGTGGAGGTTTTAGGAATTTCCGATCTATCGATATATGATAACTTTTTTGAAGTCGGAGGTGATTCCATTATGAGCATTCAAATAATAGCAAAATCTCGAAAAAGAGGCTTACCGATAACCCCCGACCAACTGTTCGAATATCAGACGATATCGCAGCTTTCCGGTTTTATCGATGCTAACGAACGAGCGGAAGATAAATGGAATTACATGATTCCATTGAGAAAAGAGGGTTCGAAAAATCCGCTTTTTTGTATCCATGCCGGTGGTGGCCATGTTTTCTTTTATACCAAGCTGGCAGATTACTTGGATCCAGAGGTCCCGATTTATGCACTACAACCCTCTGGATTATATGGCCAAAAAGCCATGCATGAGAACATTTACGATATGACTAAGACCTATCTAGACGCTATTCGGGAAGTTCGTCCCCATGGCCCTTACAACATATTGGTCTATTGTTTTAGCGCGGCGGTCGGTAACGAAATGGCGGTTATGCTTAGGAAAATGGAAGAACAGATACATTTAATCGTTATGGACACGATGACGGCCCCGGCCGTTTTGAATACCCCGCGACGACTTAAGATAAGGGCCATCGGATTCTTAATGCGGCTACTAAGGTCTCCATTAAGAAGTGTGAAGGAAATGCTTCTTTCAAAATATGCAATGGTGCGGTTGAAATGGAAGAGTAATTTTGAATCGGATGCGGAATCAAAGGAACTGGAAAAACTGCGGGTTAATCTTATGCGGTTGAGCCGTACCTATGATTGGAAGTCCCTTCCAGGGAAAGTATCGCTGATATTGACCCGAAAAGATCACAAATCCTTGAACGAAGAGACCATACGGTCTTGGCAAGAAATAGCTGAAAACGAGATTGATATACACTATACCGCAGGAAACCATAAGGTGCTATTCGACGAGCCTTTTGTTGAGCAAACTGCCAAAGCTATAGAGAATTGTCTATCAGAATAGTCGAAATCAAGAAATAGCATGGCACATATAGCGATTGTCACAGGTTTGCTTATCGGAAGGATTTACTCAACCTTTGAGTTGGCTTCACGGTTAGGGGCAGAAGGGCATCGTGTCACCTTCATTTGTCAACCGAGTACCGAAAGCAAGATCGCCTCGTACGGTTTTGAGTGTAAGCCCGTTCCTGAAATCAGTTTTGATTATAAGGATCCCAGAAGACGAGGGATGGAATCTACGTGGATAGCCAAATTTCTATATCACTTTAAATATTTAGGAAGTCATTACCGGGAAGGGAAAAAAATTTTAAAGCTTGAAAAGCATAAGAGCGTACTGAAAGAAGTGAACCCGGATATGATCTTGGTTGATGTCGAAATACATGACCTTATTTTTACCGCCATAGCTCTGCACATTCCGATCAAACTCTATACCGATTTTTTTTCCGATAAGATAAGTATGGACTTACCTCCCATACGTTCATCGATTACGCCGGGAAAGGGCGTTAGGGGAAGTAAGGTAGGTATCATTTGGGCCTGGCTATTTTTGCGGACGAAAATTTACGGTAGAGTTATGCTGAATACATTGAGATTCAAACATTATAGAAGATATGTAATCAAAAAGTATGCGCAGGAGATAGGATTTAAGACCAACGGACTATTGGTTAACACGTTGCCCCCTTTATATAGCTTCACAAAATTACCGACCATTACCATGGCGATGCCAGAGCTTGAATTTCCGCACAAACCGGCCAAGAATTTAATTTACATAGGCGCTATGGTATACGAAAACCGGATCGGTTCCGAATGCGATCCCATGATATCACAAAGGCTAGTAAAAATTTTCAATGCTAAAAAGGACAGTGGCAAGCATCTGATTTACTGTTCCGTCGGCTCTTTGGCCAAAGGTGATGTCTCTTTTCTACAAAAGGTTATTGCAGTGGCAGGCGCGGAAAAAAAATGGCTATTGATCATGTCCCTCGGTCGAAATTTATCTCAGGACCTGTTTCCCGATGTTCCCAATAATGTGCATCTTTTCGATTGGGTTCCTCAACCAAAAGTACTGGCCCATGCCGATTGCTGTATCAACCATGCAGGGATCAATAGTATTAACGAATGTCTGCATTATGCCGTGCCTATGGTCATCTACTCCTTAAAATATACGGACGAAAACGGTAACGCTGCTAGAATGGCATATCACGGTCTAGGAATTGCCGCGGACAAGGATAAAGATGGGGTTGCAGAAATTGATAAAAATATAAGAGCTGTTTTGCAAGATTCGAAGTACCGTGAAACAATTTTAAAATTTAATGGGATTTATAAGGGATATCGTCAACAAAATCTTACGCATTTTATTTTCCATCAATGAAGTCGACGACAGCTAATTATCTATTCGAACTCCCTAAAAAAGAGGTACATCTCTGGCATTGCCGTTTTGACGCCAACAAGCGTAATATCGAAACTTTCAAACGGATTCTGTCGGATGACGAGAAAGAAAAGGCCGCTAAGTTCAAGTTCGACATTCATCGCGAACAAGCTGTTATTTCAAGGGGAGTGCTTCGAACGCTTTTAGGAAAGTACATCAAAAAGCATCCCCACGATTTACGGTTCGGTTATACGGAATTCGGAAAACCCTTTTTGAAAGAGAACAGCAGCTTAGGGTTCAATGTGTCCCATTCTGGAAACCGGGCCATTTTCGGATTCGTACACCATGCCGAAATAGGTGTGGATATCGAAAAGCGCAAAGATGACTTCGAGGTGATGGAGATTGCACAACACTTTTTTTCATCCGATGAAATACTAGCGTTGGAGAACCTGCCTCAGATACAACGGATTTCCGCATTCTATCGCTGCTGGACCCGAAAGGAATCTTTTATAAAGGCAAAGGGGAGTGGACTGTCGTTTCCTTTGGCCTCTTTTTCCGTTTCTTTAGATATGGATAATGCCGAATTGTTGCGCACGGATTGGGATGCTGTTGAAAAGGGGGAATGGCGGATGTTTTCGTTCCAACCGGAGGAAGGGTATTTGGGGGCCATTTCAATTCGTGGGGGTATCAGTGAGGTCAGTCAAATGGATTGGAATGCGATCCATACATGATTCCGTACAAAATACACTTACTTCATATTAGCTTTCAAAAAATAGCTTATTTTAGCCGTGCATCAACTGTTAAACCCCTGATAACCAATAATCTTTAATGTTATTTGCAAATCTTTGCTCCCAACTGGTCACCATGGCATCCCGTTTCTCCGACCGAAACGCCTTTTGCATCAGTGAAACCTTTTATACGTATGCCGAGTTATGGAACGTGATTGGTAAAATCCGCACCCAACTGGTCGAATTCAATATTGAAAATAATCGGATAGGCCTGGTCGCCCATGACGACCTACATACCTACGCCTCGATATTCGCTGCTTGGATGGAGGGCATGGCCTACGTGCCGCTGCATCCAAAACAACCCTTCGAACGAAATTTAGAGGTGATTTCTCAAGCGGAACTGTTGTTCGTGCTAGATTCCGGATCAGAGCGGGTGTTTGAAGGCGTTACCAAGGTCGACACAAAAGCCTGCGGTTCCGTTATTCCAAAAACGGATGAAATCAGCGTCGGCGACGATGCTTTGGCCTACATCCTCTTTACATCCGGAAGTACCGGTAAACCGAAAGGTGTACCAATAACCAGGGGCAACTTGGCCACCTTTATGGGCGTTTTTCTGAATACGGATATCAGGTTAGACGAGAATGACCGTTGCCTGCAGTGCTTCGATCTTACCTTCGACATATCGGTACAGTGCTTCCTCGCTCCAATGTTGCATGGTGCCTGTGTTTACACGGTGCCCCACGAGCAGATCAAGTTTACCTACGTATATGGATTGTTGGACGACCACGGCATTACTTTTGGCGTTTTGGCACCGAGTATGATACATCATTTAAGGCCTTACTTTGAGGAAATTTACTTGGAAAAGCTAAAATATTGCCTGCTTGTAGCCGAAGCTACGCCCATAGATTTGATTCAAGTGTGGTTTGAACGTATCCCTAATGCTAGGGTGTTCAATTTTTATGGTCCCACGGAAGCGACGATATATTGCGTTTCCTATGAAGCCAAGCGCCATGAAAAATTAAAGGAGGCCAACGGTATGCTCGCTATTGGACAACCTTTTGAAGGCACCGATGCCTTGATTCTTGACGAGAATTCGCAGGTTGCCGGAATAGGTGTTAAGGGCGAAATGTATGTTGCCGGCAAGCAGATAACGACCGGCTATTGGAAGAATCCCGATAGAAATATCGAAGCTTTTAAAACTGTGGAATTCAAAGGAGAATCCAGAACATTTTATAAAACCGGCGACCTCTGTAAGGTGGATGAAGATGGGGATATTCTATATTATGGTCGACTGGACTATCAGGTTAAAATTCAGGGCTACCGCATCGAACTGGGTGAAATCGAATTTTACGCCAGGCAAGCTATCAGCGGAAAGAACGCGATTGCCTTTGTCTATGAAGGGCAGGGGGGGAGCAAACAAATCGCCCTTAGCCTTGAAACGGATAGCTTCGATGAAAAAGAAGTCTTGACCTTTTTGAACACTAAGTTGCCCGCCTATATGTTACCTTCAAAAATGTTCAATGTCGAAAAATTCCCTTTGAACACCAGTGATAAAGTAGATAGAAAACAGATAGCAGCTTTTTTGGCGCTGTGATATACTATACCGTTTCAGAGGGCGTTTTTAAATTAGTCCGCTAAAAGTGATCATTGCAAAAAATCTTTTAATTCTCGAAAAAAAATATGGAAAGAAAGGAAATAGTAGATAAACTGACGCAGGTGTTCCACCAAACTTTCGATACTACCGATCTGGAATTAACCGATGATATGACCGCCAGTGATGTCGATAACTGGGATTCGCTCACCCACATGGTGCTCATTGGCGATGTGGAGAAGGGATTCGGCATCAAATTTAAATTGAAGGAACTGAACAAAATGAACACGGTGGGCCATCTCATTGACATGGTTGGTGCAAAAACTGGCTTATGACTCTCACATTGGGTCTTAATACCCTTTGAACAATGGTATTTACTTCACTTAATTTTTTACTTTTTTTTCCCGCTGTTATCTTATTTTTTTATGCCACACCAATAAAATTTCGGTGGCTGACCTTGCTAATGGGGAGCTACTTTTTTTATCTGAACATCGAACCGGTTTTCGGCCTATTGACTGCTTTTATCACGCTATCCACTTATGTTTTTACCCGGCTGATCGATAAAGCGGAAGAAGATACCAAGAAAAGCGTGTTTATGTATATCAATATTGCCATCATACTTCTACCCTTGTTTTTCTTCAAATACTTTATACCGATTAACGAGGGTATATTCGATATGCTCGAAATGTATGACCTGCATTGGGGCCTCCCAAGAATCAGTTTTTTGCTGCCGGTGGGCATATCCTATTACACCTTTATGGCCATCGGGTACACGGTCGATGTTTATAATGAGGAGATGGAAGCAGAAAAGAATATCGGCATTTTGGCCTTGTTCATTGCATTTTTTCCGCTGGTACTGTCCGGCCCGATTGAGCGGGCTACGAATATGATTCCCCAATTTAAGTCCGGTATGAAACTGAATGCCGCTAATTTTTCCCCGGGCCTGAAACTGATGTTATGGGGCTATTTTATGAAATTGGTCGTGGCGGACCGCACGGCAATTTATGTCGATGCCGTATATACTAATTTGGCACACCACAATGGTGACAGTATACTTCTGGCGTCGACTCTTTATCCGATTCAAGTATATGCCGATTTGGGAGGTTATTCGCTGATAGCCATCGGGGTTTCAAGAATATTGGGTCTAGAAGTCATGCACAATTTCAACCGACCGTTTTTTGCGACCTCTATGGCGGTATTCTGGCGGAGATGGCATATTTCATTAATTAAATGGCTAACCGATTATGTATATACTCCATTGGCCTTCAGTTTCAGAACGTATGGTATTTGGGGTATCGTGCTGGCCCTGATGATCACTTTTGTACTTAGCGGTATTTGGCACGGTGCGACCTTGGGGTTTTTGGTATGGGGTATATTGCAAGGTGTTTTTTTAAGTGTCGAAGCACTGGCGAACAAGCGTCGGAGTAAATTAGTAAAGCGGTTCAACTTAAAGAGTAACCATATTTATACTGTTTTTTCGATAGGATTAACCTTTATACTATTCGCGATCTCCGAAGTATTCATTAGGGCGATTACGATCCAAGATTCCCTGTTGGTATTTGAAAAAATTTTATTTGAACGTGGGCCTCTATTCTTGGATTTGACAACTTGGGCCTATAGTTTTATAGGGATTTCCATCTTGTTGTTAAGTGATTTTAGGGAGGAATATTTTCCTGACAAACTGCGCTTTTTCAACAATGGAAATGGTGTTGTACGCTTTGGTTCGTACCTATTTATTGCCTTGACGATTTTGTGGATAGGCGTCCTGAACGGCGGACAGTTTATTTATTTTCAATTTTAGGGAAGGAAAGGAGTTTTAAGGATGAGCGGAGGCATTAAATCTACAGGATGAAATCAGTCATAATCAAGGTATTGTTTTTCATGGCACTGTTCTATGCGGCTGATTTTGTCGCGGGAATGGTAATCGGCCATTTCTATGGTACATCGAAGAACATCAACCTACGTGACACCAATTATGGATTTTCGGGAAATGTTCAAGACGATATCCTAATTTTTGGTGCCTCCGAACTCTCCCATGCACTAATAAGCAATAGAATTATCGAGAAAACGGGATTATCTACTTACAATTTAGCTTGCGATGCTTGCGGAATTTACTACCAGTACCCCATGCTTGAAAGTATATTAGAAGCACATGTACCTAAAGTGATCGTTATAAGTTCCGGTCAAATGAACGAAGAAGATTTAAGTTACATTAGTAAACTGTATCCCTTTTATGACGATAATAAGTACGTGAAAAATATTGTGGATACTTTGCAGCCACGGGAACACTTGAAATTGGAGCTTCAAGGCTACGTATACAACTCAAAACTCATTAGGGTGTTCGATAGGTCAAATGACAATTCGAACGGCTATGTGCCCTTGCCACCTGAGGACAGCAAAATTGGGGAAGTGGATAAAGATAGAATGCGTCAGGGAAAAAATTATTTGAAGACAGAAAATCAAAGTAACTATTTTAGAAAGTTTGTTCAAAAAGCCAAGCGTAATGGAATCAAAGTTTATGTTTGTGTTCCTCCCATTCTGGAAAAAATTGATGAGGGATATCAGAATAGGATGGTTTCGATCGTTAAAGATTCTGGGGCCAAAATCATTGATTTTTCCAAAGATTCCACACTGATCCATCATGGCGAATATTTTTTCGATTACTCACATCTAAACCATCATGGAGCTGAGGTAATGACCGATAAAGTTCTGGAGATTTTAAAGGAGGATGGGGTCTATTGATTGAAGAATTTCCTATTTTTGCCCTGCCAAGCAATTATTTTGAAATGGGTCAAAAAGTATTGTTATCCGAAAAGGAAATCAACATCATACTCCACCGCTTGGCTTGCCAATTGCTTGAAAACCACCTTGATTTTAAAGACACCGTACTCATTGGCATACAGCCAAGAGGGTCTTTTGTGGCACATAGGTTGACGAAGATCCTAAAGGAGGACTACGGCGTAAACCACATTCATACCGGTTTTTTGGATATCACTTTCTACCGCGACGATTTTCGACGAGGCGATAAGGTGCTGGAAGCCAATAAAACGGACATCAATTTTTTGGTAGAGGATAAAAAAGTGGTACTGATCGACGATGTGTTGTATACAGGTCGGAGCATACGTGCCGCCCTGACCGCCATTCAATCTTTTGGCAGACCCAAAGAAATTGAATTACTGACCCTTATCGATAGACGTTTCAGCCGACACCTCCCCATACAGCCCAATTATAGGGGCCGGCAGGTCGATGCCATCAATGATGAAAAAGTTAAGGTATTGTGGAAGGAAAATGAAGGTAAGGATGTAGTATATTTGGTCAAGGAGTAGCGAACGTTTGCATCAGCGATCAACCCTACGATTTGAATTAATTTAAGGTTCGATTATGCCTTACGGCAGGTTTGAGGTTTGACGCGGGTAGGTAGTTGATGACATCAACCTTAAAACTTGAACTGCTGCGCAGCGGCGATTGAACCTTAAACCTGAAGTGCAGCGGGCCGGATATCTCTAGCGACGAGGAATCAATACAAAGTAATCAACCAATGAGCGAGTTAAGTGTCAAACACTTATTAGGAATAAAATATCTAAACGAGGCGGATATTCAGCTCATCTTTGAGACCGCCGACCAGTTCAAGGAGGTCATCAATCGTTCAATCAAAAAAGTGCCTTCCTTGCGCGATATTACCATTGCCAATATTTTTTTTGAGAACAGTACCCGCACCAAACTCTCTTTTGAACTGGCCGAGAAACGCCTTTCCGCCGATGTCATCAATTTTTCCGCAGCGCAATCCTCTGTGAAGAAAGGAGAGACCCTAATCGATACGGTGAACAACATCCTTTCGATGAAGGTCGATATGGTGGTCATGCGGCATCCAAATCCCGGAGCGGGCATTTTTTTATCCAAACACGTTACAGCATCCATTGTCAATGCGGGCGATGGCGCGCACGAGCATCCTACCCAAGCCTTGTTGGATTCCTATTCCATTCGGGAGAAATTGGGCCAAGTAGCGGGTAAGAAAGTCGTCATCGTTGGCGATATCCTGCATTCACGCGTTGCCCTGTCCAATATCTTTGCTTTAAAGCTCCAAGGGGCTACGGTCAAGGTGTGTGGCCCTAAAACCTTACTACCTAAACACGTGGAGTCGCTCGGTGTGGAGGTGGAGACGGACCTGAGAAAAGCGTTGGACTGGTGCGATGTCGCCAATATGCTCCGCATTCAAAACGAACGATTGGATATTAGCTATTTTCCTACCACGAGAGAATACACTCAGCAGTTCGGGGTGAATAAAAAATTACTGGACAGCCTCGATAAAGAAATCGTCATTATGCATCCCGGCCCAATAAATAGGGGTGTGGAGATAACGAGCGACGTTGCCGATTCCAAACAATCCATCATCTTGCACCAAGTAGAGAACGGTGTTGCCATTCGCATGGCGGTGTTGTATTTGCTGGCATCGAAGATTAAGTAGCTGGAGTAATGTGGCATAATTCATAAACCTATAAACTAAAAGACTATGATTTTCGATTCCGATGGCACTACGACCGTAGTTTTTCAAGAGGATATTTCCTTGTCGAAATTCCTAAAAAATCTGAACGAAGGGTATCCCAAAATCAAGAACGACCACATTATTGTCAATCTTTTTTCCTTTTCAAAATTGACCTCTGATGATGTGATGGAGTTTTTTCAACTTTCCGATACGCACCGAAAGGCCGATAAATCGTTTGTTCTAGTGACCGACAAAGTTTCCTATGACCAAATTCCCGATGCGATTACCGTGGTGCCGACCTTACAGGAAGCCCATGACATCATTGAAATGGAAGAAATCGAGAGGGATCTGGACCTATAAGAGACCACTATTTGGCCCAAATCAAAATAGGCATGGTGCTAGCGCCGCAAACCTACGATGATCAAATTATGAAACTAACCATCCTCGGTTGCTATGCCGCCACCCCGCGAACGATGACCAACCCGACGTCGCAGGTGCTGGAAATAAAAAACCAAATGTTTCTTATCGACTGCGGCGAGGGTACACAGGTGCAGCTGCGGAAGAACAAAATCAAATTTTCCCGAATAAACCACATTTTCATATCCCACCTACATGGCGACCATTTTTTCGGATTGCCGGGTCTGGTATCCACCTTTAGATTATTAGGTAGGGATAAAGAGTTACATATTTACGGTCCCAAAGGCATTAAGGAAGCTATCACTTTGTTTATGAAATTAGGCGACTCTTGGACGAATTATCAATTGATTTTTCACGAGCTTAACGCTACAGCTTCGGAGATGGTTTTTGAGGATGATATGGTATCCGTAGAGACCATCCCCCTAAAACATAGGGTGTACACCAACGGATTTCTTTTTCGGGAAAAATTGGGCGAACGTAAATTGAATATAGAAGCTGTCGCCAAATATAACATCAGTAGAGCCCATTTTAGAAACATCAAGCAGGGAACGGATGTGCTTCTTGAAAATGGTACACTGGTTTCGAACAAAAAACTGACCTATGATCCTACCAAACCCAAAAGCTACGCCTATTGCAGCGATACCGGCTACAAACCGGATATCATCGATCAAATAAAAAATGTGGATGCGCTCTACCACGAATCCACTTTTTTGGAATCCGAAGCACGGTTGGCCCCGAAAACCAAGCATTGTACGGCCAAAGAGGCTGCAGCTATTGCCAAGGCCGCCGATGTCGGGACCTTGATTTTGGGACATTATTCTACCCGCTACAAATCCATCCATTTCTTTAAAGAGGAAGCGCAGGAGATTTTTGCCAATACTGAACTAGCAGACGATGGTAAGGTTTTTGAGTTTTAGGTGGAAAGCAGGATGTAGGCCTTTCGGGTTCAGAACTGCAAGGTTTTTTCATTGACAGCTCAGGACTTATAAATAGCGATAAATCTGACACGTTTTTGCACCCTTTCCAAAAAAATCAGAAAATCAAAACGCAACCTTTTACCAAAAAGTACATCTAGTGCATAAATGATAGTTTGATGGTTAAATATTTTGTAGGGGCTTTGTGCTTTGCGCTAGTGCTCGGTTCTTGCGAAAAAGCGGAAAGCAATGAACTGGACGATAACTTTATTCTACTCAATGCCAAATCTGCTTTGTTGGGTTCTTGGCAGCATATCGAAAAAATTCCCAGTGGTCTTTCGGAAGCTGATTTTCGCTATTTTGATGTGGAATGGATTTATGAATTTAATTCGGATGCCACTTATTCGCACCTAGTCAATTTTTACGGATCCGACGATGAAAATCCGAATGAAATTGTTGGCCAATCGGAAACCTTGGGAACCTACGAGATTCAAAGGGATAGTGTATTCATAAAGGGTACGGTAATTAGCTCATGGGATAAAGACTTCAATCCAGAACCCACCACCACGAAATTAAGTGGCGAAGCATTTGGAAGCAGATTTAAAATCACCGACGATACCCTATCTTTATTCTACCTCTCGTATCCGGCGGACGCACCCCTGCAGACTCAAATGGATTATAAAAGGCTGCAATAGGAATTAGAGTTCCAGGACACATCAAAATAATTCACTCCCGTTTCCTTTTCCCCATTCTTTTCCTCAACTTTGTAAATACAGTTGTTACAAAGAAGAGAAATGCAAAAAAATCTTGCCAATTACCGAAAATCCTACGAAAAAAGTGCCTTGATGGAAGAGGCCATTCCGAAAAACCCGATGGTGCTTTTCCAAACCTGGTTTGACGAATTGGAAACTTCAAAAGGTGTAGAGGAACCCAACGCTATGACGGTTTCGACCATTGGATTGGATGGATTCCCGAAAAGCAGGGTAGTATTGCTCAAAAAATTCAGCGAACGGGGCTTTGTCTTTTATTCCAACTATGCAAGTGAAAAAGGAAAGGCGATTGCCAACAATCCCCATAGCTGTATTTCCTTTTTTTGGCCCAATCTCGAACGACAGGTCATCATCAAAGGACAAGCGGAAAAGCTTCCCGCCCAAGAATCCGACGACTATTTTAATTCCCGCCCTGTAGGCAGCCGACTTGGTGCGCTGGTTTCCGACCAAAGCAGCGTTATCCCGTCAAGGGACTTCCTCGAACATAAACTTGCGGAATTGGAAGTTCAATATAAGGACAAAGAAATCGAACGCCCTAGCCATTGGGGTGGCTATCTCGTAAAACCGGAATCCATAGAATTCTGGCAAGGCAGGCCAAACCGCTTGCATGACAGGATTCTTTACTCCCTAGCAGGAAAAGCGGATTGGAAGATGGAGCGGCTTGCACCATGAAGGAGTAGGCGGCACCAGCTGTAGTTGTCAGTAAGCAGTTGAATGTGATAAATACTACATTTTATCTTTGACACCAAACACGAAACACCAAAACACTAAGTACCTAAAACCGAGCACCGAACCCAATAAACTCCTAAACCTTATGAACTCCTAAACTTTTTGTACAATGAAAACACTGATACTCGTACGACACGGCAAATCATCATGGGACTATTCCGTTCACGACAAAGACCGTCCACTTCAAGAAAGGGGAATTAACGATGGACATTTGGTTTCCAAAAAGTTTACCTCCCAACAGGTAGCTATAGATGCGGTTTTTTCCAGTCCTGCAAACAGGGCCTTGCATACTTGTATGATTTTTTTGCGGCAACTGAACTTCCCTTTTATAAAATTCCAGATTGCGAATAATCTTTATGACTTTTCCGGGGAAAGTGTGCTGAAATTTGTGAAAAATATGGACAATCGTTTCGATTCCGTCATGATTTTCGGCCATAACGAAGCATTTACGAGCGTTGCCAATTCCTTGGGAAATTCCTATATTGACAAGGTTCCCACAACAGGTCTGGTACAGCTCAATTTTGAAGTGAAAGACTGGACATCCGTGACGAAGGGAACAACGACGCAAACCATTTTCCCCAAAGACCTAAAATAAATGATCAAATCAAAAAATTTATACGTCAACCGAGAGATCAGTTGGCTACAATTCAATGCGAGGGTGCTTCAAGAATGTACTGATAAAAATGTGCCTCTGATCGAAAGGCTTCGGTTCTTAGGAATATTTTCGAACAACCTCGACGAATTTTTCAAAGTGCGCTATGCGACGGTTAAGCGTATCGTTGATGCCGGGAAAACGGGAAAAAGTGTACTAGGCGGAGAAAAAGCCAAAGACTTACTGGAAGAGATCACCAAAATCGCGATTCAACAGCAGAGCAAAAGTGTTGATGTACTGATAAAGGTCGAAAAAGAACTGGAGGAGCACAATATCTTTCTATTGAGCGAGGCCGAACTCTCCGAAAAACAGGGGGAATTTGTCAAGAATTATTTTATTCAAAAGGTGAGTCCCCAGCTCATGACTATCATCTTGAACGATCTGGCGGAATTTCCAATGCTAAAGGATACGGCCGCCTACCTAGCCATTAAAATGGTATTGAAGAGCGACGACCGCACCCGGCAGACCTATGAAAAGCGGGAGAAAAGGTATGCCCTCATTGAAATCCCAAAGGGTATCGAGCGTTTTGTCGAATTGCCCAAGGAAGGCGATAAAAGTTTTATCATCATGTTGGATGACGTAATCCGCTATTGTTTGGACAGCGTTTTTCCGATGTTCGATTACAAGTCCATTTCGGCCCACATGATCAAGATTACCCGAGATGCGGAACTGGATATCGACAATGATCTCAGTAAAAGTTTTATAGAAAAAATCCATTCAAGTGTAGAACACCGAAAAATAAGTGATCCGGTACGTTTTGTCTATGATAAGGCCATCGAAAAGGATACGTTGGAATTTCTCAAGGGAAAGATGAAAGTCGAGGATACCGATAGCATCATACCTGGTGGAAGATACCACAACAAAAGAGATTATATGGGTTTTCCTAGTCTGGGAAGAACTGATTTAATGTATGAAAAAATTACACCTTTAGGTGTAAAGGGTCTAAGTTTGGAAGGAAGTCTTCTGGAAAAAATTGCTGAAAAGGATTACCTGCAGTATACACCCTACCATACCTTCTCATACATTATTAAATTTCTAAGGGAAGCTGCACTTGACCCTAAAGTAAAAGCCATCAAGATAACGGTCTATCGTTTGGCGAATGATTCACAGGTGGCGGCTTGTCTATCTAACGCCGTTAAGAACGGAAAACAGGTCACCTTGCAAATCGAGTTGCGGGCAAGGTTTGATGAGCAGGCTAACATTAGGTATGCCGAAGAGCTACAGGCCGAAGGGGTAAAGCTAATTTTTGGTGTCCCCGGTTTGAAAGTACATAGCAAAATATGCCTCATCGAACGCGAGGAAAACGATGAAATCAAACGATACGGGTTTATTAGTACGGGCAATTTCAACGAATCCACCGCACGGATATATACTGATTATACCCTATTTACTTCAAATGAACCAATTTTAAAAGAACTCAATAAGGTGTTCGATTTCTTCGAGACAACCTATAAAATTAATAAATACAAACATTTGGTGGTCTCGCCGCACTACACCCAAAAGTTCTTTAGAAAGCTCATAAATATCGAAATGCGGAACGCGAAGGCGGGCAAAGAGGCTTTTATAAAGATCAAGATGAATAGTCTTACCTCGTACAAAATGATAGATAAGCTCTATGAGGCCAGTAATGCCGGGGTCAAAATCCAATTGATGGTCAGGGGAATTTGTTGTCTGGTGCCCGGCGTGAAAGGTATGAGCGAGAATATCGAGGCCCTTAGTGTCATAGATAAATTTTTGGAGCATCCACGGGTGTTTATTTTTTGTAATGGTGGCGATACCCGGATATTTATTTCCTCTGCGGATTTCATGACCCGTAACTTGGTCAATCGGGTAGAGGTGGGCTGTCCGATTTACGATGAGGACATCAAACAAGAGCTTCTGGATACCTTTGCGATATCCTGGAACGATAATGTGAAGGCCCGCGTTCTAAATAAAGCACGGAACAATGCTTACCGCAAAAACGACAAACCGAAACTTCGGTCCCAGTTCGCCATGTACGATTATTACGTCGAGAAATTAGATAGTTAGCGGTAAGCCATATCGGTCTGCTGGTAAGAATGTAAGGTTTAAGCCAAAAAACGATTTTCATCGACGTTTCAGCCTGAAACCTTGAAAACTATGCGATAACAATTGAACTTTAAGCAAAATAGTTCTTTAAGCCAACGATACCTTGAGTCGGAAGCGCTGAACACGCCGATTTTGAAATGTTACTGCTACTGCCAATTTCCTTCATCCGTGAATAGTTTCTTTCGTACCAAGATGTTTCATAATTGAGGCTTCATAGTCAAGAAGAGCTTCCCATTTTCGATCTACTTCTTGGCGGTCACCATAGCGTCTGGCGAAGTTTAGGAACATCGTATAATGACCCGCCTCGCTGACCATTAGTTTATGGTAGAAATCGGCCAATTCTTTATCTTGCAGGGCTTCGGAAAGTAAGCGGAAGCGTTCACAGCTACGGGCTTCTATAAGGGCTGCGTACAGCAGCCGATGCACCAATTGCGTCGCGCGGCTACCACCTTTCGGAAAGAATTTCAGAAGTTCGACAACATAGTGGTCCTTTCTGTCACGCCCCAAAATTTGATTTCGTGCGATGATTCGATCATGCACCATTTTAAAGTGCCCCATTTCTTCTCTGGCTAGTGCGGTCATTTCCTGTACCAACTCCGGGTATTCCGGAAAACTAACGATTAACGATATCGCCGTACTCGCCGCTTTCTGCTCGCAATAGGCATGATCTGTTAGGATTTCATCTATATTCTTTTCCACGATATTCACCCATCGCGGATCGGTCGGGAGTTTTAGGCCTAGCATACATGTAGTTATTTTGTCATTCCCGAAGGAGGGAAACTTGTTCTTTCAAAAATAAGAAACGATTTGCAGTTCAGGTTAGAATTTGCTCTTTCGACCATACAGATTAACGGTTTAATCGCTACTAAGGAAGCTAAGCAAGGGTTAAATTTTTTTGAATCGCCCGTCACCCGTCATTTGATCGCAAACTCGTATTTGAAATTGAACTTGTAGGTGAACCGGTGTACTTAACAAGAATTTGTAAATGCAAAATAACCCGTTTCCCTTTATAATAATTAAATTTGTTAACAGTTATCTTCAAAAGGCCTTCCTAATTTTTCTTTTGCAGGTTACTAGTAATGAATGGTAAAAAGTTCACCTATGACATTTACGGATACAAAGGAGCTGAAATCGATAGTGTACAGAACCCTGAATGATTCGACCACTGCTTGGCTCGAAGAGAAAATGGATGTAATCATCGCCAACGAGTCGGCCAAAGACCTGTATTTGACCTACAGCCTTTTATCCCATAAAATCAAGTCGGATACAGTGCTGGATGTAAAAAATCTGGATAACGATTCCTTACGTCAATATTTAAGTATTCAAAAAGCCAGTACGTTGCAAATGGTTCGAATATATCTGCTTTCGAGCGTCCTGGAGGAAAACGGTGACTATTTTCAGCCTAAGGTAGCCAACCTCATTCAGGTGGCCGATACGGGGGAACTGGAAACCTTCCTCAAATTCCTGATTTTATTACCAAATCCTGAGCACTACAAGCAGGCGGCCGTAGAAGCATTGCGGACGAATATCACCACGGTTTTCGATGCGATAAGTGCCTTTAATCCCTATCCATCGGCATATTTTGATGACCAGCAATGGAATCAGATGTATTTGAAAGCCGCGTTTATGCAACAAGACCTGTCCCGTATTTTAGATATCGATAAAAGGGCAAATGCAGACTTGGCGCGTATCATATCTGACTACGCCCATGAAAGATGGGCCGCTTCCCGTGATGTGGATCCCTATTTTTGGAGACCGGTCGGCAGTTTTTTGGATGATAGTCTTCTGAAAGACATGAAGCGCTTGCTGCAAAGTGATAATCCTGTCGAAAATGCGGTAGGGGCATTGTGCTGTTTTAGATCTGACACATCCAAAGCAAAAGCATTGCTCAATGGGTACCCTGATTTACGGGAAGCAGCCGCCCAAGGAAAAATCAATTGGTCGAGTCTAAAAGTGGATTAATAGCAAGTTGTACAATAATACATTGGTGTCTTAGTAACGTATAATTTACTTGTAATACGTTTGTTAAAATTTTTATATAATTAAATTTTTTAAATAAAAAACGAATCATAAATTACTGCAATGGAAGATAAAATGATGTTCATAGACCCTCACGTGCACATGACCTCACGGACTACCGATGATTACGAGGCCATGGCGGCGGCAGGTATTGTGGCGCTGATAGAACCTTCATTTTGGTTGGGCCAGCCGCGTACCCAGGTCGGGTCTTTTCAAGATTACTATAGTAGCTTGGTCGGTTGGGAGCCTTTTCGAGCGAGTCAGTTCGGCATTAATCATTATTGTACTATTGGATTAAATTCCAAAGAGGCTAACAATGAAGCCTTGGCGGAACAGGTGATAGAGTTGTTGCCTCTATATCTGCACAAAGAAAATGTGGTAGCCGTGGGGGAAATAGGTTACGATGACCAAACTCCGTCGGAGGATAAGTATTTTAGAATGCAACTAGATATGGCGAAAGAACTCGACATGGTGGTGCAAGTGCACACGCCCCATCGTGACAAGAGGGCCGGCACCCTAAAAAGTATGGAAGTTTGTCTTGAACACGGTTTGGATCCCGCAAAAGTGGTCATCGACCATAATAACGAGGAAACCGTCAGAGATGTGCTGGACAGAGGTTTTATTGCTGCCTTCACCATTTATCCCAAGACCAAAATGGGAAATGAGCGCATGGTGGCCGTAGTAGAAAAGTATGGTAGTGCCAATATCATTGTCGATAGCTCGGCAGATTGGGGCGTAAGTGACCCATTGGCCGTTCCGAAAACAGCGTCGTTGATGTTGAAAAGAGGTATCGCCAAAGCTGATGTCATTAAGACCTGCTATCAAAACGCCCTCGATATTTTTGGCAGCAACGGAAAGATGAAAGAAGCAGATTGGCTGAATCCCAATGGAGTCAATCAAGCCCAATTGTTCAATGATAATAGCGTACTTCGCGGTCAAGAGCCAAGGGTCGATACGGATCAGATCAAGTAAATGAATCAAAAACTCTCCGGCTATGTTCGATTGGCACGACCGGCCAACTTGCCCACCGCTGCGGCCGATATTTTGGCGGGTGTTGCCGTGGCCGGCATTGTTTCGAGAACCGATAGGGAGATTTTTTTTATGGTCCCGGGTGTTGATATCGTATATCTAGTCTTTGCCTCCGTTTGTCTCTATGCGGGAGGTGTCATCTTGAACGATGTTTTCGATTATAAAATCGATGCGGTTGAACGCCCAGAACGTCCTATACCTAGTGGACTCATTCATTTAAAATCAGCGGTTATCTATGGCGTGGTAGCGTTGCTAATAGGGATCTTGCTCGCGTTTTTGGTGAATAGCGTGTCAGGATCGGTAGCGATCGCTTTGGCAATATCCATCCTTTTCTATGATGCCGTAGCTAAGAAATACGATTTTTTAGGTCCCTTAAGCATGGGTATCTGTCGGGGTATAAATTTAATATTGGGAATGTCCGTTTTGGGAACTTTAGGATACTGGTGGATGGCCGCAATTCCTATCGTTTATATTTTTGCCATTACCTTAATCAGCAGGGGTGAGGTGCATGGTAAGAATAAAAACCATATCGTATTGGCGGGTGTTCTCTATGCCGCCGTAATTGTTGCGGTGCTAAGTTTGGCCCTTTTGTATACGGATACCGTAGTATTGCCGTTATTGTTTTTGGTGCTCTTCTCGATTTTGGTCTTTTTGCCATTGATAAAGGCGCATTCGGAGAATTCTCCGCAAAATATTAAAAAGGCAGTGATGGCAGGCGTCCTGTCGTTGGTCGTGCTCGATGCGTCGATAGCCGTTTCGTTTTCTACGTGGTGGTATGGATTGCTTATATTGGCGCTACTACCAATTTCTAGGGCATTGTCGAAACTATTTGCTGTGACTTAAATTACTAAATGATGTTCAAACCAATAGAACAAGAATTCCAAATATCCTATCGCTATACCCTGCACTCCACCAACGGGCTGTTCGATTTGGGAAATGAACTGTTCAAAAGCATTATCGAAGAATACAAGAAAAGCGGTCATGTAAAGCTGCTCTTCGTGATTGACGATGGGGTGGCGAATGCCCATACCGATTTGCTTAAAAATATAGATTCCTATTGCGAAAAATATAGTCATAATCTTATACATACCCAAAGTATCATTGTAAAGGGCGGCGAGCAGAGCAAGAACAGCGATGGTAATGTGAAAGAAGTTCTAAAAGCAATCAACGAAAATGCCATCTGTCGGCATTCCTTTGTGGTGGTTATTGGCGGTGGCGCCGTAATTGATATGGTAGGTTATGCCGCGGCAATAGCCCATCGGGGCGTAAAACTTATCCGTATCCCTACAACGGTGCTTTCGCAAAACGACTCCGCCGTAGGGGTTAAAAACAGTATCAATGCCTTTGGCAAAAAGAACTTTTTGGGCACTTTCGCGCCTCCCTACGCGATAATAAACGATAGTGAATTCTTGAACACTCTCGAACAACGGGATTGGATAGCCGGTATAGCCGAGGCGCTAAAGGTAGCTTTGATCAAAGATGTGGATTTTTTCGAGTATTTGGAGAAACATGCGGAAAAATTGCGGCAAAGAGACCATGAAGACATGCAGTACACCATCTACAAATGTGCCGAAATACACATGCAACACATCTCGCAAGGCGGCGACCCTTTTGAAAGCGGTTCCTCGAGACCTTTAGATTTCGGGCACTGGGCCGCACATAAGCTCGAACACATGACCGATTATCGCCTACGTCATGGTGAGGCGGTTGCCAAAGGTATCGTCTTGGATGTTACCTACGCGCATTTGATCGGATTGATTTCCGAAAACGAGCTACACCGAATTATCCGTGTTTTTGAGACCATTGGTTTTGATTTAAATTTTCCTGTGGAAACCGAAGCCGAAATGAACCGATTGCTAAACGGCCTTGAGGAATTCAGGGAGCATCTCGGTGGAAAGCTTACCATAACCTTGATTTCAGGAATCGGGAAAAAGCACGATGTTCACGAAATCGATTACTTCCTTATGACAAAGGCTTTACAAAGTGTGAACAAAAGAAATAATTCAAAAGTACACTAGCGTGCGGATATCTACGAATCGTCATCTAACCTATTGTACCAACATCCATCCCGGGCAGGATTGGATGACGACCTTCGACAGCCTAAAGCGACATGTTCCTACAATAAAAGCCCAAGTGATAAAGGATAAACCTTTCGGATTGGGACTTCGTTTATCCAACAAAGCCAGTGAAGAGTTGGGGTTGGGGGAGAAGCTGTCGGAATTCCGAAAATGGCTGTCCGACAACGAGGTGTATGTATTTACCATGAACGGTTTTCCCTATGGAAATTTCCACGACGAGCGGGTGAAAGATTTGGTACATGCCCCGGATTGGACCACGGATGAACGGGTCACCTATACCAAACGCCTTTTTAATCAACTTTCTGTTTTGTTGCCCGAGGATATGGAAGGCGGAATTTCAACCTCGCCGATCAGTTACAAACATTGGCATTCTTCGAATGATGCCGCAAAGAAAGCCTTTAGCAAGGGCGCGGAAAATCTGACTGAAATTATTCTGCACCTGTATCGTTTGGAAGCCGAAAATGGAAAATACTTGCATTTAGATATCGAACCTGAACCCGATGGGATGCTGGAGAACAGTGATGAGGTAATCCAATTTTTCTCCAATTATCTGTTGCCCATAGCCAAGCCCATCCTTAAAAATATCTTGGGGAAGAATGATGCGGAGACCGTGGAACTCATCCATAGATATGTCACGATTTGTTATGATATCTGCCATTTTTCGCTCGCCTTTGAAGAACCGGATCATACTTTTGCCAAGTTTGACCACGCAGGAATCAAGGTCGGAAAAATTCAAGTGAGTGCCGCCTTGAAAATACTTTCGGATACCAACGGAAGCGGTACCGGTGGAAACGATAGCATCTGGGAGGCTCTGTCACAATTCAACGAACCAACCTATCTGCATCAGGTCACGGAGAAAGTAGCGGGAACGGTCTTGACCTATAAAGATTTACCCATTGTCTTAAAGAATAGAAAATCATTCAAAGAATTGCGGGCGCATTTTCATGTACCCATTTTTTTGGAACAATTCGGTGTACTCCACTCCACTCAGGACCATATTTTAAAAGTAATCGAATACTTGAAAAGCAACTCAGTATCCCAGCATTTGGAAATCGAGACCTATACTTGGGATGTACTGCCCACAATGCTCAAAAAGGACCTTTCGGAATCCATCATACGGGAATTGAAATGGTTTACGGACAAGCTTTAGAACGCTATTCATGAAAAAAACAGTAGTCATAAATGTAGTTGGTTTGACCAAGCGCCTTATTGGAGAGCATACCCCGTTTATCGAATCCTTTTTAAAGAAAGGAAAATCTGCCTACATTCATCCCGTGGTCCCGGCCGTTACTTGCTCGGTGCAGTCCACGTATCTGACGGGTAAGCTGCCTTCGGAACATGGTATCGTGGGCAATGGTTGGTATTTTAAAGACGAATGCGAGGTGAAATTTTGGCGGCAATCCAACAAACTGGTACAGGCGGAAAAGCTTTGGGAAAAATTGCAAAAAACGGACCCGAATTTCACCTGTGCCAATCTTTTTTGGTGGTACAACATGTATTCCACGGCCGATTTTGCGGTAACGCCACGCCCCAACTATTTGGCCGACGGGCGTAAAATCCCCGATATCTATTCCCATCCCGCAGCACTACGCGATACCTTGCAGACGGAGTTGGGTCAGTTTCCCCTTTTTAATTTTTGGGGCCCGAAAACCTCTATCAAAGCCAGTAAATGGATAGCTGATGCCGCTATCCGTACCGATCAAATCCATAATCCGACCTTATCCCTGGTGTATCTGCCCCATTTGGACTATAACCTTCAGCGGTATGGCATCGATTTCAAAATAATCAAAAAAGATCTCAAAGAAATCGATGACGTCGTACAGCAATTGGTCGAGCACTTTCAAAAAAATGATACGAACATCATATTAGTATCCGAATACGGAATCACCGACGTTAAAAACCCCGTTCATCTCAATCGAATTCTACGCTCTAAAGGCTTCCTTGCCATACGTATGGAGAGAGGATTGGAACTTTTGGATGCCGGTGCCAGCCGAGCCTTTGCTGTGGCCGACCACCAGATTGCGCATGTGTATCTAAATGACCCATCTGCAAAAGCGGAAATCAAAGCCTTACTCGAAACCGTTTCGGGCGTAGATAAAGTGCTTTCCGAT
Source organism: uncultured Flavobacteriaceae bacterium (assembly GCA_963832345.1). GTDB lineage: Bacteria > Bacteroidota > Bacteroidia > Flavobacteriales > Flavobacteriaceae > Pricia. Next base: position 961,357 of record CAWHTW010000003.1, read on the forward strand.
GAAGCGATTGCAGCCGCAGGTCTTAACCACGAACGCTGCGGGGATTTAGTGTTGTTGGCTGATGGGAATTCATGGTTTACCTATTATTTCTGGTTGGACGATGCCAAGGCGCCTGATTATGCCCGAATGGTCGATATTCATAAAAAACCGGGCTACGATCCGGTCGAGATGCTGACCGACCCGAAAGATTACCTAGTGATGGCGAAAGTAGGGGGCAAGCTGTTAAAAAAGAAATTAGGTTTTAGAACGGTTTTGGATATTATTCCCTTGGATGCCACCCTGATAAAAGGATCGCACGGGCGTGTTCCGGAAGACAAAGCCGATTATCCCATCCTTATCACAAATGATACAACCGCTGATTTTAAGGATGAAATCGAAGCGACGGACGTTTTTCATATTTTAGAGGATCATATTACCAAATAGTTGAGGAGTTTATCCACCTAATCAACCCATAAACTTTTTTCAATGAAAACATTCTTCAACACCATTGCCGTGATTTTTACGGTACTGTTCGCTTGGTCCGCTTTTCTACAAAACAATGACCCAGACGCCCTGCTTTGGTATGCTATTTATGGATTGGCAGCAGTGGGGTCAATAGTATTCGTTCTTGGCCGCTTAAACCTTATGGTGGCCGGGCTTCTATGCGTTGCCTACTTGATCGGAGGCTTGGTGTCTTGGCCGGAAACCTTTGAAGGTTTTGAAATAGGAACAGGTGATATCGTAAACATCGAACGTGGGCGTGAGGCTTGCGGGTTACTTATCGTATCGGCCGTGTTTTTGGGGTATGCGTTGCGGATTCGGTATAATAAAAAGAATATATCCTGAGAATTCAGTGGGACAATTAGAATAGTATAGCTCTAGATCCAGGTCAAAGATCAAGATCAAAAGTCTGTCGTAACAAATCTATAGCTGGATTTTTCTCCCGTAATTTTTCATACTTCTCCTCGGGTGTGAAGGCAAATTTCTTGGCAGTCTCCTCGTTTACCGTGATTCGTAAGGAAATGAAGTGGTTTTTTAACTGGTGTTTGAGATATACCATTAAATCGTACTGTTCTCTTTCTACCTCTTTTTTCATGGTGTCGTTGGGCAGTTCGATCCAGATAGTGGTTTTATCGAACATTTTGGGCACATCGGTGGTTAGGCTCGAAGCTAATATCTTCTGGCCATCGCCATCGATTTTTTCAACGAAATCTTTCCAATGCTTCTGCATTTCTGCTTCGGTAAAGGCCTCATTGGGCAACTGACTTTCGTCAATTTTATCGTCCTTTTTTGAGCGTTGATGTTCTTTTTTGGCCTTAAGGCTTGAAATGGATAGGGCGGAGACCCGTTTAGAAGCCAAATCAAGGTGTACCTTTTTTAAGGGGTCGGGTTTTTTTATTTCTGTTTTTAAAGAAGGTTCCGCAATCTGGACATGAGATTCAGAGACAGTTTCTTCGGTGTCATTCTCTTGCGCATCGGTAATTTGCCTTGCTGCTTCGTTGGCAACAACTTCGGTGTACGTATCCTGTTTCTTGTCAATTTGCGCATCGGTCTTATCAACGAGATCTTCCATGCGATTTCCGTGTTCCTCGGCAGCTTGCTTCACCGCTGTATTGGTGCGGGTCTCGGCAGCTTTTTCCTGGGCCTCAACACTATTCCCAGTGGTTCTATCTTTAAAATAAGATGCAGGAACGATAGCATCAACTTCTGAATTGGTCGATGTTAGGGATTCAGGATTTTTTTTTTGCCCATCAAAGTCGATAGAGGCCAGTTTCATCAGCGTAAGCTCGACCAAAAGCCGCTGGTTTTTGCTGGTCTTATACTTCAGATCGCAATCGTTGGCCAGTTCTAAGGCCTTCAAAAGGAAGGGGTTGGCGGTTTTTTTGGATTGTTCTAAATACTGTGCCTTGGCAGTATCGCCGACTTCCAGAAGCACAATGGTGGCCTGATGTTGGCAAACCATGAGATCCCGGAAATGTGATGCGAGTCCGCTTATAAAATGGTGTCCGTCGAAGCCTAGGGACAAGGTCTTGTTGAAGAGTAATAATAGGTCGGGAATATTGTGTTGCAAAATAAGATCGGTCGCGGCAAAGTAGGTGTCGTAATCGAGTACGTTGAGATTTTCGGTGACCGCTTTTCGGGTGAGCTGATTACCTGAGAAGCTGACGACCCGGTCAAATATGGAGAGGGCATCGCGCATGGCCCCGTCCGCTTTTTGGGCGATGATATGTAAGGCGTCTTCTTCGGCCGAGACCCCTTGTTCCTTAGCTATATACTTTAAGTATGCCGCAGCATCCTTAACGGTAATCCTTTTAAAGTCAAATATTTGGCATCGGGACAGTATTGTCGGGATAATCTTATGCTTTTCGGTAGTGGCCAGGATAAAAATGGCGTGTTTCGGAGGCTCTTCCAAGGTCTTTAAAAAGGCGTTGAAAGCTGCTTGCGAGAGCATGTGCACCTCGTCAATGATGTATACTTTGTACTTTCCGACTTGCGGGGGTATCCTGACCTGATCGGTCAGATTCCGGATATCGTCTACCGAGTTATTCGAAGCGGCATCCAGCTCGAAAATGTTAAAAGCGAAATCCTCATCCGTTTGCTCCGTACCATCCTGGTTGATTTGTTTGGCCAAGATTCGCGCACAGGTAGTCTTGCCCACCCCGCGCGGTCCACAGAACAAAAGGGCCTGTGCCAAATGATGGTGTTCGATTGCATTGGTCAGCGTGTTGGTAATCGCCTCTTGGCCCACAACATCCTTGAAGGTCTGGGGCCTGTATTTCCGTGCCGATACGATGAAGTGTTCCACTTTTTTGTTTAGGGTTTGCCTTTCGTTGAGTATGTAACCATGATCAACAGTCTAGCGGTTATGGTTAAAGGTTCAATCGCTGCTGTGCAGCTATGTAGGTTCCAAAGTTGCAAAGCCTTCAATACGCCTTCGATTGTACTCAACAGCCGTGCCTTTTTAATTTAAAGTTCAATAGCTTTTGTTCAGCTGATTAAAGTTTAAGATTTCTGATGCAACAACCTAAAACCTTAAACCTTGAACCTGCCGAAGGCAAGTTTGAACCTTAAACCTTACAGGCATCCTTCTGAATTACAAATATAAAGATCACGTACGCCTAACTGTATCATTTCAGTGGGATAAAACATTTTTTTATCAACAATTCGGCTACCTTTGCCCCAAGCAGGTCACCCTATCGCGGTGAACATTAAGGTCAACGAGGAAAGTCCGGACACCATAGTGCGGCATAGCGGGTAACACCCGTCTCCCGATGTTACATCGGGACGGACTAGTGCAACAGAAAGAATGTACAGGTCATGCTGTAGTGAAACCAGGTAAACTCTATGCGGTGAAACGTCATGTAAATCGGTGTTTGAGGGCGGCACGCCCGAGCCGAAGGGTAGGCGGTTCGAGCCTTTGGGCAACCAAAGGCCTAGATAAATGATAGGGGCTACGCTCTTGGCGTAGAACAGAATCCGGCTTATGGCCTGCTTATTTATAAAATTCCAAATTCCAAAACACCTCAGTATCCATCACAAGTTTTTTCCTATCCCTCCAAAAAGCACTAGGCCTTATTAAAAAAACTAAAAGCACTCCCCCCATATTTCCGCTTCTCGCTAAAGTGATCAAGTTGCGACAGATCTATCCGGCTGGTGTGTTCTATAATCAAAGTGCCGTTTTCCAGTAGCAGATTCCGCTCAAATACCAATCTCACCATCTTCTCGAAATCCGCTTCGTCCATATCGTAGAACGGGTCGGCAAAGATAATATCCGCTTGGGCGGCCGATTTTTCCAAATAGTCGAAAACATCACTTTTGAAGGTCGTAATCCCTAATTTCATTTCCTCCGAAATACCCGCTATAAAACGAATGCATCCCGTATCGATATCCACGGCCGTGATATCTTCCGTACCTCTTGAGGCAAATTCATAACTGATGTTGCCCGTGCCCGCAAAGAGATCGATGACCGAAATATCCGCAAAATAGTAGCGATTGTTCAAGATGTTGAAAAGAGCCTCTTTAGCCATGTCGGTAGTTGGGCGTACCGGCAACTTTTTGGGTGCCAAAATGCGTTTACTTTTATATCGACCGGATATGATGCGCATTAAAGGGCGTTTAGTACGGTGAAATCAATATTTTCTTTATTGGGATACGTCAAGGAATCCTCTTGGACATTAGGAGCGAAAATGCCCACATTGCTTATATACTGGTAGCAGAGTTCATAAATATCGTCATCTTCCTCGATATCGCCGAAAAGTTTAACGGCAACAAATGCGGCATCAAGGTGCAGCTGCTCAAGGGTAAAAAGTAGGTAGTACAGAAAATCTTCTTTGGTTACGAAACTGAAATTATTGTATAATAGGAGTTTGTTTTGGGCGATGATGGTAACATCCATTTGTCGTTCGCAAACATACACGTAACAGGTTGGTTCTTTTCCATGGGAAGGTACGCGCGAGAGGTGAATCGGTTCGTTGTCTAGCCGGGTGTGCTTTTTTAGCAGCGATTCGACCATCACGGTACCGTGATGTTTAAAGGTAAACGCGCCAAAGAGTCCATAAATGTAATTATTGATGTTCACAAACGGAACATAAATATTGACAAGGCCGAAGTAGTTTATTTCATCATAGGCCATATGGTCATTGGCCAGTATCTTGGTGTTGAACTTCAAGTAGCTGGCCAATTCACCGGCATCGAAAAAAGATTGTGGCACGAAACCGAACAGATTGTTCCGGTGTACCGCTACAACTTCGGAAAATTGACCTTGGTCTATCTTATGCTCCTGAAAAAGTTGCTTAAGCCGTTTTAGGACGGCGTAAGGTGTAAGCTGTTTTGCAAAAATTACGTTTTCGGACTGGATAACCGTATTCTCCCTGGAATCCAGAATACAAAAAGAAAGTCCATTCAAGCTGACCTGAATGGACAATTTAGTATGATTTTCCACTGGGATGCCCCTATTATTGTTGATCTCCTCTTCCGTCATAGATAGGTGGCCAATTTCCACTAGTACTGACTTCGGAAAGGGATCCGACCTTTATCCAGTTCCCATTCACCTCGTCCACACCTATTTGGGCGTTTTCGTTATCCAAAAGGGCTTGCGGCTGATCATATAGCACTACCTTTTTTTCGACCTTCGCCTCGAACACTTGGGCTCGAAACCCACTTTTATTGATTACGTTCGCTTCCATTTGAAATTCCGCATCACCCTCTGCGGTAGGTACTTTGGCCAGATCCTTATAGCGGCCGTCATCACCGAACAAGGAATCTTTGACGGAAACCGTACCCAAGGTATCGATGATTCTGACTTCTTTTAACATATCGATTTGATAGGTCTTATCGTATTCCATATATGAAGAATCCCTTTGTTGGGTAATGGTATAATTTGCCGTATCGATAAATTTAATCAGGCTATTGAAGTCTTTGGCGTATTTTCGGTTGACCGTCTTATAGGCTTCCTGTGCCGATCGGATATCCTTTAGCTTTGCGATGACTTTGGCATAACGCTCCTGTTTTACTTCGTTAAAGCGGATGGGCCCTGTAACGGATTGATAGATAAGATAGCCCAGGCCAATACAGACTATCCAAAGTACGATTTGAATTGCGGTTTTCATTTCTTAGTGTTATTAAATTTAGTGGTTAAGAGCCTACGCCATAAAAATCGGGACGCAGTATTCGATTATCCTAATATAATTTACAATAGCCTCTAACACAAATCTACAATTTTTTTTCAATCGTAAAAGTTTTTCGCCTAAAAATACTGGCAGCGGCTGTTATCTACTTTGGTCTTGTTGCTGATACAAACAGTTGACAAGCGGATTTTTTTATCCGCTGGCCTTCTTAAAATATTTACGGGTTCTTGCGAGTATCGGTATATCGGAAGTCGTTCGGAGTTCATTATCTTTGACGCTATGGCTTCCCTGACCGAAACTTCTTTTTACCATATATTAAAGGATAAATTCCCCCATGAGCCTACGCTGAAGCAATCGGTTGCACTACAGAAATTTGCCGGTTATATACTTTCCAAGGATACGGATAAGGTGTTTTTATTAAAGGGATTTGCCGGCACAGGTAAAACAACCTTGGTCGGTACTTTGGTCAACAGTCTCTGGAAAACGACCCAAAAGGCTGTGCTGATGGCACCGACGGGAAGGGCAGCCAAAGTCATGGCGAATTATGCGAACAAACAGGCGTTTACCATCCATAGAAAAATATATTTTCCAAAAAAACAGCGGGGCGGAGCCATACATTTCGAGTTGGCAGCAAATAAGCACCGCGATACTATCTTCATTGTCGATGAGGCCTCGATGATTCCGGATGCGCCTAGCGATTCAAAACTTTTTGGCAACGGTTCCCTTTTGGATGACCTTATAATGTATGTGTACTCTGGTCATAACTGTAAATTGATTCTGATAGGGGATACCGCACAATTACCTCCCGTACATCTGAACTTAAGTCCCGCTTTGGATGCCGATAAGTTACGGCTGAACTATAATAAGGAAGTCATCAAACTAGAATTGGACGAGGTAGTGCGGCAAGCGGAAGATTCGGGAATACTGGTCAATGCGACCCTGCTTCGGGAGCAATTGCAAAGTGGATTTTGTGATACCTTCAAGTTCGATGTCGATCCGTTCAAGGATATCGTCAGGTTGGTGGACGGTTACGAAATACAGGAAGTCATTGATTCTTCCTACGCTGAAAACGGGAAAGAAGAGACCGCTTTTATCGTCCGTTCAAACAAAAGGGCGAACCTTTACAACGAGAGTATCCGCAGTCGGATACTATTTCTGGAAAACGAACTCGCCGTCGGGGATTACATGATGGTGGTCAAGAACAATTATTTTTGGCTCGAACCCAAATCCGAAGCCGGATTTATCGCCAATGGGGATATAATCGAAGTACTAGAAATTTTTGCCATCAAGAATCTATACGGATTCCGTTTTGCGGAAGTTCTTGTAAAGATGGTCGATTATCCCAACCAAAAACCTTTGGAGACCGTGCTTTTGTTAGATACGGTGAAGGCCGTTACCGCATCATTGTCTTACGAAGACAGCAACCGATTGTATCAAGAGGTGATGATGGACTATGCGGAAGAGAAATCCAAATACAAAAAATTCCAATCCGTAAAGAACAATAAATATTTTAATGCGTTGCAGGTAAAATTCTCTTACGCTATTACCTGCCATAAGTCACAAGGTGGGCAATGGGATACCGTCTTCGTGGAACAGCCCTATCTGCCAAATGGAGTTGACAAAGAATACCTGCGCTGGCTCTACACCGCCGTGACCCGCGCCAAAAAGCAACTTTACCTGATTGGGTTCAAGAGCGATTTTTTTGTTGGAGCGGAATAATTTAAATTCGTTAAAAAATGAATGGGTTAATAACCTTATCAACGTATTTTTTGAACTTGACACTTGCACTTGAAATTGAGCTCTAAACAATGACTTCCGAAACCATCATCAGCATTTTCTTGGGCATTGGTCTCGCCGCTTCGGTAGGCTTCCGTGTGTTCTTGCCGCTGTTTGCGTTAAGTTTGGCATCGTATTCGGGATTATGGGAGCTGAACGATAGCTGGCAATGGATAGGCAGTCTTGCTGCGGTAATTGCGCTGGGCGTTGCAACGGTAGTAGAAATTTTCGCCTATTTTATACCTTGGGTCGATAATCTTTTGGATAGTTTTGCCGTGCCGTTGGCGGCCATAGCAGGTACGGCGGTCATGGTATCGACGGTAGCTCATCTGGACCCTGTAGTCACTTGGTCGCTAGCGATTATCGCAGGCGGCGGCACGGCTACAGCCATAAAAGGTGCCAACGCTGCGGGCCGGGTAGCTTCGACCGCAACGACGGGTGGGTTGGCCAACCCCATAGTTTCCACCGTGGAGACCGGTACGGCGGTCGTGGTCACCGTGGCCTCCATTTTTGCGCCCATAGTTGCGGCCGTTTTGGTCATTATCATCCTCTTTATCATTTTTAGGATTTATAGGAAAATAAGGCCGAGGAGTAGTAAACAGTAAGCAGTTTACTATTTAAACAATTTAAGGTTCAACCGTTACTTTGTAGCTGTTCAAGGTTAGGTTCACTACGTGTGACCTTGAACCTTAAACATAGCGCAAGGAACAGTTCAACTGTTAACAGTAGCAATCTATTTATGTGTAATCGCTTATAATCTTATCACCAGTGAAAATAATCGCCATGATTCCCGCCCGCTACGCGGCATCCCGCTTTCCTGCCAAGTTGATGCAAGACCTTTCGGGAAAGCCCGTAATTTTACGTACGTATGAAGCTGCTATACAAACAGGACTTTTCGAAGCGGTCTACACGGTCACGGATAGTCCCGTGATCTTTGATACGATTACCGCAGCCGGGGGAAAAGCCCTGATGAGCCAGAAAGAACATGAATGTGGCAGCGACCGCATTGCTGAGGCCGTTGCGGAAATGGAAGTCGATATCATTGTAAACGTACAGGGCGACGAACCTTTTACAGATCGTGAGAGCCTCGCCGGTGTTTTAGAGGTCTTTCGCAATGATCCAAATCAGGAAATTGATTTAGCCTCACTAATGGTCAAGATTACCGATAGGGAAGAAATCGACAATCCAAATACCGTAAAGGTAATCGTCGACAACCGGAATTTTGCGTTGTATTTTTCCCGCTCCCCAATTCCCTATCCCCGAAATCAAGAAATTGAGGCTACCTACTTTAAACACAAAGGCATTTATGCCTTCCGTAAAAGGGCATTGATGGATTTTCAACGTTTGCCGATGCTGACGTTGGAAGCCACCGAAAAAATCGAGGCCATCCGCTATCTTGAATATGGCAAGAAAATTAAAATGGTCGAAACGAACGTATCGGGTATAGAAATTGATACACCTGATGACCTTAAAAGGGCAAAAGAGGCATGGAAGTAGATTTCAGTACGATAAAAGTTATCGGTTTTGATGCCGACGATACCCTATGGGTCAACGAAACCTATTTCAGGGATACCGAAGAGGCCTTCGCAGCACTTTTGGAAGGCTATGAGACCAAGAACAAGATTGATCAGGAACTGTTTAAGAAGGAAATCAAAAATCTGGGACTCTATGGGTATGGGGTTAAGGGATTTATGTTATCCATGGTAGAATCAGCCCTCGAAATCTCGAACAATCAGGTGTCGCAGCAAACGATTTCCGAAATATTGGACCTGGGCAAAAAAATGCTGGACCAACCTGTGGAATTATTGCAAGGGGTGCCCGACGTTTTGAATAAATTGAAGGATAAATATCGGTTGATTGTCTTGACAAAAGGCGATTTACTAGATCAGGAACGAAAATTGGAGCGTTCCGGACTTTCCGAATATTTTCATCATGTCGAGGTTTTAAGCGATAAAAAAGAAGAAAACTACCTACATTTGCTAAACCATTTGCAAATCGATGTCGGGGAGTTTTTGATGATTGGTAATTCCCTGAAATCAGATGTTCTCCCCTTGCTCGGAATTGGGGCCCAGGCAGTTCATGTTCCTTTTCATACCACTTGGAAACATGAAGAAGTATCCTTGAGGGAAAACGGCTACAATTACCTAAAAATTAGTAGATTGCAGGATATCCTGGCCTATTTGAAGTAAATATATGGAGTTAAAACGAGATATTGTCGCAAGACCAAAAGCTGTCAAGAGTACCAAAAGACAGTTTAAAAACTTCCCAATGGTACCCCGCGTGGTATTCGGCAGGGGCTGTTTCGACGAGTTGGGAGATATTCTGATGTCCCAAAGAAAGCATTCCGAAGCTCCCTTTATCTTTTTGGTAGATGATGTTTTCGAGGGAAAGCAATTGGCTAAGAGAATCCCCAGAATTTTTAACGACCAGCTTATCTTTATTTCGGCCGATCAAGAACCAAGAACGGCACAAGTCGATGCGCTTGTTGAAAAAATACAAAATGATTTTGATGACTATCCCTCTGGCATCGTGGGTATTGGTGGAGGTACGGTGCTCGATTTGTCTAAAGCCGTCTCCATCATGTTGACGAATGCTGGAAGGGCCGACCAGTATCAGGGCTGGGATTTGGTGAACAAACCTTCGCTCTATCACGCCGGCATTCCTACCATCAGTGGTACGGGGGCTGAAGTCTCAAGGACTACGGTGCTTTTAGGACCGGAAAGGAAATTGGGTATCAATTCCGATTACACCACGTTCGACCAAGTGGTACTGGATCCAGATTTGGCCAAAGGTGTTTGCAAATCACAATGGTTTTATACGGGAATGGACTGCTTCATCCACTGTATCGAATCTCTTAAAGGTACCTATCTCAACGCCTTCAGTCAAACTTACGGGGAAAAGGCCTTGGAGCTCTGCAAGGAAGTGTTTTTAGGGGACATCGACCCGGCGGAATCCCGCGACAAGTTAATGATGGCTTCTTGGCACGGTGGTATGAGCATCGCCTATTCACAAGTTGGTGTGGCGCACGCTATGAGCTATGGCCTCGGTTTTCTGTTGGGCGTAAGGCATGGTATCGGCAATTGCCTGGTTTTTCAACATTTGGAAGAATTTTATCCCGAAGGTGTGGCCTTGTTCGACAGGATGCGTAAAAAGCATAAAATCGAATTACCAACGGGAATCTGCGCCAACCTCGACAACAATGAATTCGACACCATGATTTCGGTCGCCATGGGTATGGTACCGCTCTGGGAAAATGCGCTTGGCAAGGACTGGCGCAAAACCATTACTCCCGAGAAACTGGAATCTATTTACCGCAAGATATAGGTTTTCGGTCGTTGCCGAGACTCTCTTCCGAAATGAATTTCCATGTAACTGTTCTAAGCCATCTACAATTATTAACCCCTTATCGTGCAAAAACTGGCCCGCTTCATTTACTTTAAATTGTTGGGTTGGAAAGTAGCGGGCACCTTCCCCGGCCATCTTGATAAATTCGTAGTTATCGTTGTGCCCCACACCAGCTGGATCGATTTTTTTTTGGCGCTTCTAATTCGGAAAGTCTGGAACGAGCAGATTAATTTTATTGGCAAGAAAAGTCTTTTCGATTCTCCATTTGGATGGTTTTTTCGATGGACCGGCGGCGCCCCGATCGATCGTAGCAAGAGCAGTGATACGGTAACGGCTACTGCAAAAATTTTTAAAAGTAGGGACAAATTTCGATTGGCGTTATCGCCCGAAGGGACCCGTAAAAAAGTAGGTCAATGGAAAACCGGATTCTACTTTATCGCGAAAAAGGCCGAAGTACCTATTGTCATGGTTGCCTTCGATTTTGGAAAGAAGCAGATCAAGGTTTCAGAACCTCACTATACTACTGATAATCAATCATCTGATTTTGAACTTTACGCAGCATTTTTCAAAGGTGTGCAGGGTAAAGTTCGCCGATAATACGTTTACACTCCCCATTTTTCTTTTCTCAAGATTATTAAAGCCATAGGAAATTCTTCCCTACAGAGGTTTTAGGAAATCTCTTCATTAAAGTTAATATTAGTTAACACTTCGTTAAGGAATTCGTAAGTAAGACAGACAGTTCATCGATTAATTACGGCAGGAGAGCCGTTTTGGAAACAAATTTTCATAGATATTTTCTATCATTATCCTCAGTTAAGTTACCAGAACACCCAAATTCTTACACTTACGTTATCTACTTTATTAATTTTTGAATTCTTTCCGAAATTTTCCGGAACGAGTCCAGACCAAACCAACATTTCGAAATGTATATACCCCACTTGTTCGCACTGGTGCTCCAGCGCTGCCTTATCCATATTTTTTATTTTCAAGAGCTTCTTCCTAAAAATATGGGCTCACGGCAACCTTCTAATTCGTCCATGGGGCATCGGTCTGCCACGTTAGATATGGTTCTGCAGACGATTTGTACTGCAGAAACTCTCGCGTGCTATCATCCAAATAAAAAATCCATTTTAAGTATTTCCCGCTAACCGTATCAATTCCTCTAGCTTATGAGAAAAATTACCCTACTCTCGTTTTTTGTACTTTTTGCAACCATTTGTTTTGGCCAAACGCCCTGTTCGCCTATCAGTCCCTTAGACTGTTCGGAGGTTGGTGTAAACTTGCCGGTCAACTTAAATTTCAGCGGTACGGATGCCGGTATAAACAATACCGGTTTCACCATGGTCGACCCGCCCTCCGCTAGACTTTCAGCCGATGATACAGGAGCGGATGCCAACGTTCCGGGGCTATTGGTAGGTAATCTATCTGTCGCTTCAGGTGCGTTGAACATCACAGCTACCAATGGTATAAATTTCAGTCAACTTTCGGGATCTCCGAATAGCACGCTGACAAACTCCCAGATGAATGCATTGGGAATTGGGTTCGGTACTGGAACGAACGTTATAGACATATCCGCAACCATTGACCAGCCGAATTTTGCGGGCACCTCGTCCAATGGTTCCCAACAAGCGGGAATTTGGTTTGGTCTTAACGAAAACAATTTTGTGAAGTTGGTCGTTGTCAAAGCTTCCGCCACCCAGCAAAAACTTCAGATGGCCTTAGAACAGACCGACCCTGGTAATTCTTCCAGTCTGATTATCGAAGAGATCAATACCCCTAATTTCAACATAGGCGGAACTGCTAATATTACGTTTCGGTTATCCGTCGACCCTTCCGATAATTCCGTAAAGGGTTATTACAGTCTTGATGGTGGTAGCGAGGTACAGATTACGGGGGGAACGGACTTTCTTGCCGCTCCCAATACTTTTTTCGCAGGGGTAGACCATGATGCCAATATCGGAACCGAGGCATTGTCATATGCCGGTATCATGACCTCCACAAGAAGGGCAGATGGTGGTTCGATGGTCATTTCCTATGATTCTTTTTCCGTCGTTGAAGATGTGCCGGAACCCGTTGCCGATATTACCGCACCTTATCGCTTGAACGTTGCGGGAGCGGACTACTCCAAAGACGGCAACCTTTACTTGGCGGAGGATACTGGCTACTTGCTAGAGACCGGACCTACCACGGTGAGTACGACCCCCTATACTGTTGTCGGGGGTGATGAAGACCTCTATCATCCGCGACGGTACGGCGAGGAGTTCAGCTATAATTTTCCGATCGCCAATGGTACTTACAACATTACCCTTCATATGGTGGAGAACTTTTTCGATGTTGCTGGTTCACGGATTTTTGACGTTACCATAGAGGATTTACTAGAAATTGACGACATCGATCTGGTCGCGGATTATGGGCTGGGTGTTCCTGCCATAGTTAATTTGGAGGTAACCGTTACTGACGGGGATTTGACAATCGATTTTAAAGCATTACCAAATAAAAATAATGCTATTATTCAGGCCATTGAGATATTGCCCGCCAATACGGCTCCCTCAATAACCAGTTCGGCTAGCTCAAGCGTGCCCGAAAACCAGACTGCGGCCATTGATGTAGATGCTACTGACGATTTCGATTCGGAGGGAACCGGTTTAATCTTCGCTTTCAGCGGGGGTGACGACGTCGGGCAATTCGACATCGAGCCCGAAACGGGCGTGGTAACTTTTGTTATTCCACCGACTTTTGAAGTGCCTGGCGATACCGGTAGTGACAACGTGTACGAGATTCAGGTCACCGTTACAGATTCGGGTGGTCTTTTGACATCTCAGGATATTACAATTATCGTAACCGAGGAAGATGTACCCTTGAGCACTGATACCGAAGTAACAGGTTTTGTGCTTTTGGATCAGACGGGTGAGGCGACCTTTGGACCAAATACCATCAACATCGAAGTGGGAAACGGAATCGACCTTACAGCATTGGCTCCAACAATTGTCCTTTCCGACGGGGCTACCGTTGTCCCAGCTTCAGGAGATTTGGTCGATTTCAGTGAAGGTCCCGTGACGTATACCGTTACAGCCGAGGACGAAACCACAACACAAGATTGGACGGTAACCGTAAACGAGGCCGCATTGGTCGATACTACCGCACCTACGATTACCTTATTAGGCGACAACCCTTTTGAATTGACACAAGGAGCTAATTTCACGGATCCTGGGGCTACGGCTTCCGACGATGTTGACGGCGACCTAACTGCAAATATTCTAGTTGCAGGGGATGTTGTCGATGCTAACGTAATCGGTGACTATACCATTACCTATACCGTTTTCGACGCTGCGGGGAACGCGGCCGATGAAGTTTTAAGAATCGTGAATGTAGTTGCCCCTATATCCAATGACTTTTCGTTTATCGAAAACTTTGATGCCTATGGAATAGGGAATTTAGGGACGATTTCCGGCGGTGCTTGGGAACCTGAGAACGGCTATCCCGATATACCATTGGTCGAAGAGGGTTTGACTTCTGGGACTTCCCACAGTCTCGATTTCCAAAACCTGAACACCGTTTCCGATTACCGGACTTTGATAGATAATACGGTGGATTTGACGGCCAATGTTCCATTTTATTTTGCTACCTATTTTAAGATTGACGAACTGGGTGCCGCCAACGGAGATAGAATACGTGTAGCCATTCGTGTCGATGATGCCATCAATGGCGATCAGTGGATCCGCGAACGAATAGGACGCTATGGCGGAAATTTTGCCGCAAGCGTTTCATTGGGCGGATCGAACGACAATCATGGACAGCTTGATCTATATCCTGGCCAGTTAGTCCAGTTCTTGATCAAGGGCGTTTGGGACGGTAATTCTACTATAACATACAACTATACATTATCCCCTACATCCGCTGAGGAGGATAATACTTATTTAACCCCAACTACTAATCATACGGTTAGCGGTACCCCAAGTTTAGGTCGCATTTTTATCAGTTCCACTTCCGTGGACAACACCGCTAAGGTAGGCCCCATCCGATTAAGTACGAACTATGCCGAGGTAATCACTGAATTGGTCAATAGCAAGCCACTCGCTAATTTTACAACGAATATTTCCGATTTGACGGTCGATTTGGATGCCAGTGCTTCCCTAGATGACGGAACCATTGTGTCTTATGCCTGGGATTTTGGAAATGGGGAGTCGGGTTCCGGTGAAACTTTATCCTATACCTATCCCTCGGTTGGAACTTATACCATTGCCCTAACCGTTACCGACGACGGCGGCGAATTACGTACGGCCACCGAAGAAATCACCGTGGAAGCCCCATTTGTGGCCAGTTTCCCCTATCAGATCAATTTTCAGGACGAAGCGACTACGCCTCCCGCAGGATATTTGAAAGATTACGGACAAGCTTATGGCGTAAAAGATGGTGGACTTGATTATGGATGGATACAATTGTCCGACGGCCAACCTATAGATTTGACTTCTCCAGAAAATGGTGTCGGGCGAAACCGCGGTGAATATGCTTTAATCGATGTCTTGCAGGAAACTTTAGTGCATATGCAGGGCAATGATGTTGGAAGTTGGACGGGCAACCGGTCTAACGAAGGTGTCTGGGAAATTGCGGTCCCTAATGGATGGTATGAAGTGTCCGTAAGTGTGGGCGATCCAAACCAAGATGGTCAGATTAGCGAGACCCCGGACCATTTTATTCGTGCGGAAGGTAGTACGGTTATCGAAGTGTACGATGTGAATTCCGGTCTGCCAGATGGAGATCCGGCACGTTTTACTAGCGGCACGGTAATCGTTCAGGTCACTGACGGTAAACTGACCCTTGATGCCGACGACCCTGCGGCCAACAATACCAAAATTAATTCTGCCACCATAGCCCAAGCCACCGATCCCCGCTCAGTGGAAACCGACATTCTGGCCTTTGTCTTCGCCGAACAGACCAGTGAGGCGATTATAGATACGGATAACCATACCGTCGCTGTGGAGGTGGCTACCGGCGGAAATGACCCCTTATTACTTACTCCAAATGTTGTAACACTATCCGACGGAGCGACCATCTCCCCGACTGCAGACACGGAACAAGATTTTTCAAATACAGTAACCTACACAGTAACCGCAGAAAACGAATCCGACGCTCAAGACTGGGCAGTCACCGTGACCGAGGCTCAGTCGGTGAATCCAGCGTTGGTCATCACTGAAATCATGCCAAATCCCGCTGCTGTTGATGATGATGCTGGGGAATGGTTCGAACTGTATAACCCAAGTTCGGAAGATGTTGACATTGATGGATGGATTATTAAGGACAATGATTTGGATTCGCATCAAATTTCAAATGGCGGTCCATTGCTGGTTCCGGCATTTGGCTATTTAGTGTTGGGCATCGATGCAAATGTCGGTAACAACGGAGGAAATAGCATAGGCTATCTATATAGCGGTTTCACCTTGGCCAACACGAACGATGAAATAGTACTGGTCGATAGTGCAGACAATGAAATTGATCGGGTCGAATATGATGAGGCAACCTTTCCTAGTACGCCGGGCGCGGCTATGGCCTTAAATGCGCCCGAAGATGACAACGCCATCGGTAGCAATTGGTCTGCCGCTACCGCAGTTTTCGGTATCGGAGATTTAGGAACACCTGGTATTATCAATACGGGCAAGGCTAATGAATCCCCTGTTATAACCAGTGTAAATGTTGTTGACATGCCCGATAACCAGACCGCTGTCATCGATGTGGAAGTTACCGATGATACGGATTCAGAGGGCTCGGGCATCACCTACGCCTTAACCGACGGAGTTGACAATGCATTTGTCGCTATCACTAGCGATACGGGAATTTTGACCTTTTTGGCAGAACCGGATTTTGACTTTCCTGCAGACGACGGAGGCGACAATGTATACAATCTTCGGATCACCGTATCCGATTCTGGAAACCTTATCGATGTCCAAGACATTGCCGTCACGGTCACCGATGTCGGCGAGGCCGTAGCTTTCGAGGCGCATATCAACTTTCAGGATAACCCGGCTTCGACCACCCCGCCGGATGGATACCTAGCGGATTACGGAAAGCAGTTCGGAAACGCGTCCGTATCCCTGAATACGACCTCTTACCAGTATGGCTGGAAACGGTTGGACACCGGCGAGCCGATCGATGCCTCCGATGAGGCGGCGAACAATTCCAACGGGGTCGGCCGTTTGCGATTAGGCAATATTGGAAACTACAACGCTGCTTCCCTCCAAGAAAAATTGGAAGGTACTTTGGTACATTTTCAAGGCGATAATATTGCTGCTTGGAACGATGGACAACCCCGTAAGAACGAACTATTTTGGGAGCTTGAAATTCCCAATGGCACGTACGAAGTTACTTTGGGACTGGGCGACAAGGCTGCGGACAATATCGACAGCCGACACAGCGCTACCGTCGAGGGTTATACGATTATCTCCGCATTTAATCCTGTAAGTACCGAGGTACGCACGACTTCTATGATTGTACAAGTGAGCGATAATCTATTGACTATCGGCGGATTGGGCGGTTTCAATACTAAAATTACCCATATCGATGTCATCGAGAGCACCGATACTCCTGTAAACGGAGCATTGACTTTTTTACCCGCAACCGCAAGCGATACCTTGCAAGCAGGCACAAACGGAACCTTCTCCAGCGAACTATCAGGAGACGGGGCGACCGATATCGGTCTGGTCATCGACGATAACGTCGATGAAACAGGCAATAATGATTGGTTGGCCCTTCCGATAAAAAACGATTTGGGGCAGTACGATTTTGCCATTGACGCGACGTCGCTTTTAACGGACGACCTGCGAAACGATATTGTAATCGCCACTTCAAAAGGCTTTGTCCCCGCAATATTGGCCGCCGATCTAATGGTGATAGCCGGAGAACCGTCCACGTTTGCATTTGTAGATGATTTCGACAACTATGGCACAGGCAACCTCCACGA
The DNA here is from genome assembly GCA_963832345.1 of uncultured Flavobacteriaceae bacterium. Classification (GTDB taxonomy): domain Bacteria; phylum Bacteroidota; class Bacteroidia; order Flavobacteriales; family Flavobacteriaceae; genus Pricia. The sequence continues at coordinate 979,039 of CAWHTW010000003.1, forward strand.
AATCGCCCCGGTGCAATGGTTAAAGGAACAAGATGGCGACGCCGCTATTCCCGTTCTCGCGGAAGGGCTTACGTCTAACACGACCCATTCCCTTGATTTCTCCAATGGTGCCCATGCGCACGATTTGATTCCCTTAACCGATAATGCCGTTGACCTACAACCTGGTCAGGCATTTTATTTCGGGACATATTATAAGGTAACCAGTGTCGATAACCGCGTTCGAACCGCTATCCGTATCGATGATGATGTAGCAGGAGAGCAGTGGGTGCGCGCCCAAGTGGCAGACGACGGTATTGGCGGACTTATAGCCCGTATCGGGCTGGGCAATCCCGGTTCAAATAATGGCGTAACCGCCGTTGATTCCGATGAGGTTTTCCAATTTGTTGTTCGTGGCGAATGGGACGGCGAGAATACCATTAACTATTCTTGGACCATCGATCCCAAACTGGCTATCGAAGAAACGGTATGGACCGATGCCGGTACCCATACCGTACAAGGCACACCACAAATCGGACGTCTCTTTATCAGCTCCGCCGGTACCAACGATGCCCGATTGGGACCTGTGCGTTTGGCGACGGATTATTCCGCTGTCGTGACCGAGGAAATCAATTTTGCCCCAGCAGTTGAGGCGCAAACTTTTAATGTCCCCGATGATGTTGCGATCGGTACTGCTGTGGGTACGGTAGTGGCCACGGATGTAGATTCCACAGTGCTATCCTATACCATCACTGCCGGAAACGACCCTGCGGTATTTGCCATAAATAATGCGAGCGGCGAAATTACCACCATCGTAGCTTTGGATGCTGACGCTACTTCGCAATATGTCCTGACAGTTGAGGTAGGTGACGGAACCAATACGTCTTCCACAGACATAACCATCAATGTGAACGATGCTGCCGAGGTGCTTCCATGTAATCCGTTGAGCAACCTGCCCTGCGATCAGCTGGCGAGCGAGTTGCCGGTGTCCCTGGATTTTACGGTCGCCAACGGAAACCTTTCCGAATCGGGTCTTTCTATGGTCTTGGAGCCGAGCGCACGGTTGGCTTCCGACGATGCCGTTGCCGATGCAAACGTGCCCGGTTATGCGCCGAGTTTGATATCCCAGAATACCGCCGGACTGACCATAACCAGTACCAAAGGTATTTTCTACAGCCAATTACCGGCTCAAGGCACTCCTAGCAGTACGGAGACGAACTCCCAAATGAACGCATTGGGAACGGGCGTCTTGGCCCCAAGTACCCGCTTCAATATTTTGGCAATGCTAGAAAATCCAGATTTTTCGGTAAGTGATGGAAACAATTCCCAGCAGGCCGGCATCTGGTATGGTTTGGATGAAGACCATATCATTAAATTGGTAGTGGCCAAGACGGGCACCACCACGAGTAAAGTACAGCTGCAGGTAGAAAATATGGATGAAACTACAGCTGCTGCAGCTTATCCGGAACTGAATACGGGCAACATTGCTTCCAACACAGGAAATATAACATTGCGACTCGAACTAGATCCTGTCAACGGGACAGCGAAAGGGTACTATTCCCTTGACGGGGCAGCCGAAATCTTGGTAACCGAAGGCGGAGCGGACAACTTAGCGGTGCCGGCCAGTTATTTTGCCGGGACTTCGTATGATACTGCAAATACTTCCGAGACCTTGAATTTTGCGGGTATTTTTACGACGCATCGCAGGGCCGCTGCCGACCAGGCGATTACGGCAGTGTTCAAGAATTTTGAAGTTTCCCAAGAGCAACAACCATTGGCCCTTTCCTTCGATGTTAACGGATTGGATTTTTCAGGAACAGTTGGAGAAGTAATTCCTTCACAAACGGTTACCTTATCGGCAAGTTCGGACACTCCGACTGTCATTTTAAGTGATGACCCTGACGCTGCTTCTTGGTTGATATTGCCCACAGACCCGGTAATCGGAGCTTTGGAGTTCGCAATAGCAGAAAACTTGGCTCCAGGAACCTATAGCACTACGATTTTTGCCATTGACCAACCTGATTTAGGGTATGCCAATGGTGAACTGCAGATAAATCTTGAAATTACAGAACCCATAAATGATTTTTCGGTGAATATCAATTTCTCCGATTCTGCTACTCCTGCACCGGCGAATTATGAAAAAGATGCAGGTGAAACGTACGGTGATAGGAGTAATGGCTATACCTATGGATGGTTGGATGCCAATACCTCGGCACCTGCAAATCTTACGTTGAACGGAAGAAATAGGGCGGTAGCAGGAGTGAGTGTTTTGAACAATACGCTGAGTCATATGCAATACGGAGACGTGTCCACAAATGCAGCCAATGGATACTTACCGGATGCCAAATGGGAAATTGAGGTTCAAAACGGCACTTATTTGGTAACTGTATTCGTTGGAGACCCAAATGTTGATAATCCAGCTGCTAATATTCCTGCCCATCGAATCAATGCAGAAGGTATAAATGTCGTGGATAACTTTATACCAACTGGTGTTGAAGGTGCAAGTACAAGATTCACTTCGCAAAGTGCCACGGTAACGGTTTCCGACGGTAGATTGACTTTAGATCCCTTAGGAGCAGGTGGTAAGAATACCAAAATAAATAGTGTACAGATTGCAGCCACTACTGGTAGTGTTCAAACACCACGAGTAGCGGGAGTTACTCCAGTCGACGGTGCTATAGGAGTGCCGGTGAATACCAGTATTTCTGCGAATGATCTGGTGTTGCCAAATGTTGATGATTTAGGAAGCTCAGGGGTAGACAACAGCACTATAACAAATAATACAGTTAAACTGATAAAGGTTCAAAATGGCAACCAAGTAGTCGCAAGTGTTAATGGAACCGGGGGGGGTGATGCCATTAATTTAGTTCCTTCTGCCCCTTTAGAAGCTAATACGGAGTATAGATTTGAAATTGACGGGGTGCTGGACTTAGTAGGCGAGCCTTTTGAGGTCTTTACGTCAACCTTCACTACAGGAAGTGGTACTACCGGGCCGGTAACGGACTTAGACAATGTTTCCTTTGCCAATGCGGGAGCAGTGGCTACAGGCAGTAAATATTCTACACTTACAATCGGTCCTGATGGAAAATTATACGGCCTACAGATTAATGGTGATATCGATAGATGGACCATAGAAAGTGATGGTACACTTTCTGGATTAGAACAATTGGATGCTTGGAAAGCCAATTATAATAATAATCGTACGTCAGTGGGCTTGACATTTGATCCAGACGCTACGGCCCAGAATTTGATTGCCTATATTTCCCATAATTCTGGTGGCCTTAGTGGTGCCCCTGCCTGGGATGGTAATATTTCTAGACTTACCGGAGCTAATCTAGAAATAGAAGCTTTAATGGTCACCAACTTACCACGGTCTAAAAAAGACCATTTAACCAATAGCATCAGCTTTAAACCAGGAGCGCCAAATGTACTCTATTTCAATCAGGGTAGTAATAGTGCTGCCGGTGCTCCGGATAATGCATGGGGAAATAGAAAAGAACGGTTACTCTCAGCTGCTGCCTTACGTTTGGATCTTGACCTGTTGCCGGAAGGAAGCTGGCCGTTAAATGCTAAAACGACCATGGACCCAGTGGCAATTAACAATGTCGATGTGAACGCACCAACGTTAGTTTCTACCGTAGGCACCTATACCGAAGACGGACAATCATTTACGGATGATGGTACCTATAATCCTTTTTACGTGAATGCGCCATTAACTTTATTTGGTACAGGAATAAGAAATGCTTACGATTTAGTCTGGCACTCTAACGGCCAACTGTATATTCCGACTAACGGAACTGCAGGAGGAAGTAATGCCCCGGCATCCATAGATGATACTAGAAGACCGAATGGTAGTTTTTACGATCATGATGCGCTAAGTGGGAACTATCCCGAAATTCCGGCTTCCAATAATAACAATGTGCAAAAAGACTGGTTGTTTAGATTGAACCCTGCAGATCCCCTAGGGTATTACGGTCACCCGAACCCTTTACGAGGCGAGTTCGTGCTAAACCGTGGAGATGCGGATGTCGACAATAGCATTTATAATGGGGTTGTGGCCGATATAAACTATCGAGGCGATGCTTTCGATTTTGAAAATAATAAATCTCCAAACGGAGTTATTGAATATAGCAGTAATGCGGAGAACGGGAATCTTACCGGCGCTCTATTGGTTGTGCGCTATAGCGGCGGCAGTGATATTATTGCACTGGTTCCGGATGGCCCTAACGGCGATATTGCGACATTTAAGGAAGGTATTCCTGGATTTACCGGATTCGGCGATCCCTTGGATTTAGTGGAAGATGTTACAAACGGCAACATTTATGTTTCCGATTATGGAAGAAGCGAAATAGTACTTCTGAGACCTAGTGCCCAGGCAGCACCAGAAGCCTTAATTGTTTTAGATACGGATGAGGTAGTTGGGGATGCGGTGACCAGTAGTGATTATAATCAGGAGATTTTATTATCAAACCTTGGTAATGCTACCTTAACCGGTATTTCGGCTCAGATTACAGGTACTGATAGCGGCCAGTTTCAAGTAAGTGGCTTACCGCTCACTTTAAATGCTCAAAATTCCGATGCCTTCAATATTATTTTCACTCCAACCTCTGCTGGACCTAAGACCGCCCAATTGACTATTTCGGGAACGGGTGTTGAAGACGTAAATATCCCTTTAAATGGTTTAGGAAAGCTAGGCTTAGGCGGTTCCAATGAACCATCGTTACAATGGATTTTAGATACCCGATTGGGTAGCGGAGCCGTTGATGTTGGCGATGAAAATGCTGCTACAAATGTGTTTGATGTTAGTGGCCTTCCTGTGGGTAGTGATGCTTATAAAGCAGCTCTAAGCGGAATGTTGGGCGATGAACTTAATATTCAAAGCTTTGAAAGAGCAGTAGATGCTCCCGTTACTTTGGAATTATTGAGTGTTTATGGCCCAACGGCTTCCAACCCAGTAGTTGCTTTTGGGTGGTATAACACTGGGAATGCCTCAGCACTTAACGAGCTGTTTACGGTAACCAACGCTCCTACAAGCAATGGGCAGCGATTAAATCCACCCTTAAGTGGACTAAGTCAATTTGATCCTGGTACCCAAAGCTTTGGTTTCTATAGTGAATGGCCGTTCTTTGATAATCGTAAGTTGTTTAGCGAAGATGCATTGAACACCTTTAGCGGTGCCGTTCCACATCATGTCCGTGTATACGAATTGCCTGGCGAAGACGATGCCTATATCATCGCGACCGAAGAGCATGTCTCCGGATTCGATTATCAAGATATCGTGGTCATTGCCCGGAACATTCGGCCATTTGATGACTCACCATTGCTAACTTGTTCTCCCATCAGTCTATTGGAATGTGAGGCGCTAGAAGTCGCCTTGCCGTTCACCCTTGATTTCGACGGCACCGAAGGCGGATTGGCCAACACCGGCTTCACGATGGTCGATAATCCATCGGCGAGGATCGCGGCGGACGCACCGGTTTTCAATCCGAACGTACCTGGATACGAACCCGGTAAATTGAGCCTATCCAACGGAAACCTACTGATTAATGCCAGCAATGGTATCGCCTACCGCACCAACGGTACCGGCACCGATCAAAGTACCGATGTCAATTCCCAGATCAACAGCTTGGGCGTGGGTATCGATGCCGATGCCTACGGAAGCTTTAGTATTGAAACATCGATCGTTAATCCGTACACCGATGGCAGCAATAATGCCGAACAGGCCGGTATCTGGTTCGGTCTCGATGAGGACAATTTTGTAAAATACGTGGCCAATGTTGGTGGAGAACTGGAACTGCGTAAAGAAGTCAACGGCCTATCCGAAAACAATGCCACCGATCAATTGCTTTTGGCCGTTGCCGGTCTTAATACAAGCACGGTAGGGCTACGCCTGTTTATCGATTTGACCGCAAATACGATGACCGCTTTTTATACCTTGAATAATGGTACCGAGGTAGAAGTGGGCTCCATGCCCCTTCCCGCAACCTATATTGCTGGCAATGCAGCCTATGACAACCTTTCCTTTGCCGGCATCTTTGCTTCCAAACGAAGGGAACTTACGGCGGACGTAAATTATACTTTTGAGGATTTCACCATTACTTCCGATAATGTGGTTGCCTTTGATCCAATACGGATCAACTTCTCCTTGCCGGCCGATGTTCCTCCTACAGGGTATTTGACCGATTCCGGCTTAGGTTTTGGGGATAGGGAAAACGATTACTCCTATGGATGGCTGACCACCGATGCAATTACTCCGTTGGATCTGTCCAACAGGGCGAGAAACCGTGAGGTAAGCGGAGTAGGTATTCTTCAGAACACCTTGGTCCATATGCAATTTCAAAATGTAGATGACACCGGACAGGAAGGTATTTGGGAAATCGAGGTACCCAACGGCACCTATAACGTGTCCGTAGGCGTCGGCGATCCCAACCTGGATGGGCAGGCCGGTACGGAACCTTTCTATACCATTAATGTTGAGGGTGTCAATGCAATCGATCGATATTCGCCCACTGGTCTGGAGGGCGCTTCGACGCGATTCACTTCGGGCACGGCGACCGCAACGGTTACTGACGGTCGCTTGACCATTGATGCCTTCGGCGGATTCAATACAAAGATTAATTCTTTGGTAATTACGCAAGGGGGCGCTATAGGCCAACCCTTCTTTGCCAACGTGAATCCTGGGGATAACGAAACGAATGTGGCCATCAACGAATTTCAGATTACGGTCGACGTGGTAGTACCTGAGGGTTATGAACTTGACAAAGCTACTTTGGCAGGAAATGTCAATCTTTATGAAATTGTAAATGGTAGCGAAATATTGGTACCTTCCAATTCTAACGATACGGGAGGTGGCGATGCCATTACGTTGACCCCACTGAGCGAACTCAAGGAATTTACGGACTATCGCTTTAGACTGACCAGTTCCATTGAGGCCAACCTCATTGGGGATCTTAACGATCGTTTACCGTTCGCTTCATTCGATTCGGATTTTACGACCGGGAATATTGGTACGTTGACGCCCCTGGATCTTACGGGAGTGGAATTCACAAAGCTAGAAGGTGGAGCAGCCTTGGGTGAAGGCACCATTGATGAGCGGTTTTCCAGCTTGGTCATTGGTCCTGATGGCAAGCTATATGGCAGTACCATCGGAAATTTTTCATCGGACGGTCAGATTTTCCGTTGGGATATGGCAGCCGATGGAACCTTGGAGAACCGTGAGGTACTATCTCCTGTACTTCAGGGCGCCCCGCACCCCGAAAGCGGCCCAAGAAACAACAATGACCGTCTCATCATCGGTTTCGCCTTCGATCCATCGGCCACCGCAGATAATCTGGTCGCCTATATCACCCACAGCTTTGCCTCGGAAAGTGCAGGTCCCGAATGGGACGGGGTACTATCCCGTTTGAGCGGCCCCGATCTTAGCACGGTAGAAGACCTGATCATCCACCTGCCAAGATCTTCGAAAGACCATTTGACCAATAGTATTGCCTTCGACCCACAGGGAGATATGTTCATTAACCAAGGAAGTAACTCCGCAGGTGGACAGCCCGATGGTAGCTGGGCCTTTAGGCCGGAACGATTGTTATCGGCGGCAGTACTCAAGCTCGAGCTGGACAAACTGCCTGGCAGTTTGCCGTTCAGCGCCTTTACGACCGATGATATCAGCATAATCAACGCGGCTTCAACGAGCAGTTTTACGATGAGCGATGGTACCTACAATCCATACGCAACCAATGCACCCTTGACGATATTCGCTTCGGGAGTACGAAACGCCTATGATTTGATATGGCATAGCAATGGTTGGCTTTATGTGCCGACCAACGGTACCGCTGGGGGTTCCAATACTCCGGCTACCGCCAATTATGATTTGGCCCGTAGGATTGACGGATTGACGACTATCCCGTCGGCCCCGGCGACCATTAGCAACGAAACTCAAAAAGATTGGCTTTTTAAGACCAAAGGTGGCTCGTACCACGGACATCCGAACCCGTTCCGTGGGGAATTTATTCTGAACCACGGTGGAGCATCATACAGCGGTGTACCGGGGCAGCAGGAAGCAAGCCACATAGATGTTTCAAAATATCCGAATACCTTAGGTCCGGATCCTAACTATAGGGAGCCTGCCTACGATTTCGAGTTCAATAAATCCCCTAATGGCGTCATCGAGTACAAGAGCGATGCCTTCGGTGGTAAACTACAGGGACTATTGATGGTCGTGCGCTTTAGCGGTCAGGACGATTTGCTGGTCATGCAGCCGGAAGCCAGTGGAAATATCGGGAATGTTAATGGAGATGTACCCGGACTGGGCGGTTTCGACGACCCACTTGATGTAGTCGAAGACCCTGAAACCGGCAACATTTACGTGTCGGAATACGACCGTAGCGGAAACGGTAGGCCCAAGTTGACCTTATTGAGGGCGACCGTTCCGGCGACAACCGGACCTAAAATCGTGGCGGCACCAAACGAATTGATTTTCGAAACGACCGTAAACAACGAGGGGGATCAAACCGATACCAAAACGGTCGAAGTGACCAACGATGGCAACGAGGTGCTGAACATTTTGAGCGCGTCTATTACAGGTGATTTTGCCGATCAGTTCAATGCGGTACAACCTGCAGGAGCCGTTACCATTAATCCCGGTGAGAGCCAAATCTACACGGTAACCTATGCCCCAGATTTAGATAATACCAATTTGGGCTATCAAGAAGCCGGTTTGACCATTATAAGTGACGCTATCGAAAACGCAACCTTTTCAATAGGCCTCCATGCCCTGAAAAAACGAGGTTTTGAAGGCGGTGAAGAACCGAACTTGCAAGATGTGGTCGATGCCTTGGGCATAGGTATCGATGTAGGATGGACCGGATTGACAATCGGTACGGACCCCAATCCCGTTGGGGATGAGGTCGAGGTCGAACGTTGGGTCAAGGCGACCGATGCCCCGATAAACGTTACTCCTGTAGGAAGATATTCCCCTGCCGAAGCACTACCATTTGGATGGTATACGAACGACGGAGATGTTGTAGATGTTGTGACTAATGAGGTAGGGGTCTTGGCCGCAGAAATTGCCAACGCACAGACCTTGTTCCCCCCAATTACTTCGGGTGGATCTACCTTTGATCCGCAGGGAGCTGTATTTGGTTTTTACGTAGAATCGCAGTCCTTCGGACGGTTCAACTACACCGAAGACGCCATAAACACTGGTGGGGTCGCCCACAGAACGCGGATATATCCCATGGCGGATAGGGAAGGCAATCCCACGGCGAACAGCTATCTAATTCTTTTTGAGGACGCATCCAACGGCGATTATCAAGATTACATGTTCATCATCGACAATGTACTTCCTTTTGAAAGCGGCATCCTTGCCCTTGAATTTAGCAGAGAGGAAGTCGATTTTATCGCTTCCCGCAACCAAGAGAATATTCCGGTTCAGCAAATAACCCTATCCGGAAACGGAGGCATAACCTCTGGCGGGATAGTATTGGAAGCCTCTGAACCATGGATTGTGCTCCCAGATGACTTCGAACTCGGTAGTTCCTTCGATTTGGGCGTTGATATTGCAGGCCTACCCGTAGATTCTTATCAAGCGACCATTACCGCGTCGGCACCGAACTACGAGGATGCCGTGATCAACGTTTCCCTGGAGGTGACCAATGAACTGGTCTATACCTACCAATTCAACTTCCAGACGCCCGATGACATCGAAACCTCCCCATTGGGATATATCGATGATATTGGCGCGCCTTACGGGGTTCAAAATACGGCCAACCTGGGCGATTTGACCTTCGGTTGGGTATTGCCCGGCACAACCATAGCAGCGGATGCCGGCGTCAACGGAAGAAACCGGAACACCGGTACGAATGACGATGCTCTTATAAAGACCTTTACCATCATCGGTCACCGAACCGCTGCAGACTTCCCTACTAGAGACTGGATAATCAACCTGCCCAACGGTACGTATTCCGTCAACCTGAGTGTCGGGGGCGATCCCGATTTTTCAGATAGTAACCATGTGTTGGATGTTAATGGCGTAACGGTGGTTGATTATGACCAACAGAGTATCTTACCCGAAACCTTCGGAAATTTCGAGAATACAAAATTCATCGATGTGACCGACGGTACGCTACGATTGGCACTTGCCGCTAGTGGCGAAAATGCCAAGGTGAACTACATCCGTTTGGCACCGATAGACACTTCATTACTGCCACCGACCATTACGGCAACCTTTGAGGGCAACGAAAGCGCGACCGATACGTATCGGGGTATCGTTGACATCACCTTGGAGGCCACCGATAATAGTGAGAGCGGCGGCATTGTCCGACTAGAATACGCTTTGGACGGAAATGCCGTAGTAGCCTATGACCAGCCTATCTCGGTGGGTGAAGAAGGTGTACATAGCCTGGTTGTAACGGCCGAGGACAACAATGGCAATATCGCTGAAAGAACGTTCGACTTTATTATCGAAGCTCCGACCGGCGCCCTTTTGGCCATCGAGAACATGACTAAGATACCGGGTACGGACCGAGGTTTTCCCGCTGACGATTACTATACTTTCCACAGGCTCGGTAATCCCGGAGAAGCACTAGTTCACGATTCCAACGTTATGCGTTTAAATAACACGGGAACGGGCGACCTCATTGTTGACGATGCCATCGTTTCCGATACCAACGATTATACGGTAGAGGTATTGGATAGTACCGGTGCAACGGTCAATCTTCCAATTACTATCGCCCCCGATAGCTTTGCAGATCTCAACATTACCTTTATCGGAACCACCGGTAACGGTAACAACGGTATATTTGTAGAGGATATCGAAATTGTTTCCAATGCGGACAATGCGCTGGAGAATACGGCCGTGCTACATGGCGCTTACTCCCCACAACCGGAAGGTGGTGATGAGATTAACGCCCAAGAAGTGTTCGATGCCTTTGGTTTCAAATCCAGTATGTTGAGTATCGTTAATGACGAGGGTACGATTACGCCTCCCAACGACATCCGTTTCAGGCCAAGTTCCAACTATCCCGATCCGATCAATATCGATGCCGGGTATGAAGGTGACCTGATTTTGTCCTCGACATTCGTTCAGGCCGATCCAAGCCAACCTGTAATAGGAATACAACTTTCCGCGCTTCATGGAGGTCCTGGATCTAATGGAGCTAGACTTGTTGCGGTTAACGGTACCGGTACGGTCGGAGGAATAAATTTCTCACACGACCCAAGATATTACCAAACCCTGTTGCCCAAAACTGGGGCGAACATCAATTTTGATACTGCCAACACTATCAACGGTCCCTTTCGGATTGCCGTTTCAAATTATCTTAGCAGCGGCGGCAATGATATCAACGGTAGCCGCCCCGATCTTTTGGGCTTACGCATCTATAAGGCCATTGACAACGATGGCAACATCATCCCGAACGAATATATCGTTTTACAGGATTTTGTTCAAGGAGGATGTGGCGCCGGTTCGGCCAACTGTGACTGGAACGACAATACGTTCTATTTTATCAACATCCGTCCAGAGGGTGTGCCGACCGCACAACCTGCAGAGGCCTACCTGGCCAACGCCGAGGAAGCGTTCGATTTGGATATCGCCCAATATTTCGACAAGGGATATCCTGGAAACAGCTTGGATATTTCCGCATCCATTGCGGGTGGGGCACTGCCCAATTGGATGACTTACAACACCGCTGAGGGAACCTTATCGGGCACTCCTCCGGCCGATGCGACCGGCATCTTTGAAGTGGACTTCGATGCCGTCGATCCGAACGGAGTTGCCGCTTCGACCACCTTGACCATCACTATCAACCAAGCTCCCGTCGCCGTTGATGACGAGATTACGTCCGTTCAAAATGTGGCCGTTTTACTCGACCAATTATTGGCGAACGACTCGGAACCCAACGGTCAGGATATAGCCATTTTGACGGTCGACACACCACAGAACGGTACTGCCGAACTACAAGCAGACGGGTTGTCCGTCCTATACACTCCCGAAACGGATTACGTAGGCACTGATAGCTTTACCTATACCATTGAAGACGAAACCGGACTGACGGCTACCGCCAATGTTTCCATTACGGTTACGCCCGAGAACCAGGCACCGACAGCCGTAATCGTTACCAGTGTCAGTGAAGGACCAGCGGCCTTGTTCGTTGAGTTTACCGGTAGCGGTTCTACTGATGATAATGATGTCAACTTGCAATATGTATGGAATTTTGGGGATGGCATCGGTTCGTCAACCGATTCAGATACCAGTTATACCTTTACGTCCGCAGGCGTTTACACGGTGAGCCTAACGGTGACCGATAGCCAAGGATTGTTTGGTCAAGCGACCACCACTATCACGGTGTCCACACCGCCGAACACCCCTCCTTCAGCGGTGGTCAGCGCAACACCGAACACCAGCAATCCTTTGCAGTTCGGTTTTGACGGAAGCGGTTCCAGCGATACGGAAAGTGCGGTCAGTTATTTGTGGGATTTTGGCGATGGGAGTTCTTCAACCCAAGAATCACCGAGCCATACGTATGCCCTTGCAGGTGTGTATGATGTCAGCCTTACCGTTACCGATGAAGGTGACTTGACGGATTTTGCCACACTTCAGGTACGTGCGGAAGAGCCTATAACGAACGACTTTGCACTGCGAATCAATGCAGGTGGACCACAGGTAGTGCATAACGGGAATACTTTCTCGGCCGATCAAAATTTCGTAGGCGGAAAGGTCTACGTAAACACAAGCGCACAGGTGCCCCCGCTCTATCAGACGGAGCGAAGTGCCTCCCCGCCGACTTTCGGTTATAACATTCCTTTAGATAGCGGGAGATATCAAATAATCCTTCATTTTGCGGAAATCTATCACGGTGCGACCGGTGGTGGTACAGGCGGAAATGGGAAGCGTATTTTTGACGTGACCATGGAAGGCAATATTGTACTGAACGACTATGATATCAATGCCGATGTCGGGCCTCAAACCGTTGTGACGAAAACCTTCGAAGTAGCCGTTTCGGACGGCATCCTAAACATGATTTTCGATGCTGTGGGCGGCGACGGGGTCGATCAACCAAAATTATCCGCAATCACCGTGCTCGGTATAGACGATCCGGTGGTGGAGTGTGAACTGCCAGAAGAATGGACAAACTCCGACATAGGAGCGGTTGCCGCCAACGGCGATACTTGTTACGATAACGGCCGGTTCGAGGTCAGTGCCTCAGGCGCAGATATCTGGGGCAGTGCCGATGAGTTCCATTATGTGTATCAAGAATTGAACGGAGACGGTGAAATCATTGCGCAAGTATTGAGTCTTCAACAGACCGATGCTTGGGCCAAAGCCGGTGTAATGATGCGCAATGATCTGGATGCTAATTCCGCTTTGGCGATGATGATTCTTTCGCCAGACCCGACCAATCCGCAAAGTTTGGGCGGACCAGGATATAGTTTCCAACATCGGTCTACAAAGGGTGCGACCATGGGAACCGGTAACTTTACCGTACCTGCCCTTGTGCCCGGTGGGTTCCCACACTACGTTAGAATGGTACGTTCCGGAAATACCTTCACGGGATACATCTCCGAAACTAACGGCAATTGGACGCCAATCGGTTCGACGACCATAGCCATGAACGAGACTATTTTCGTTGGATTGGCCACGACCTCCCACGCGGATGGCACACTTACGGAAGCGGTTTACGAGAACGTAAGTGTAACTAGTAGTGTAGTGCAGAACCAAGCCCCGACAGCTTCGGTTTCTGCTGCGCCTCTATCAGGCCAGGCTCCCTTGACCGTCAGCTTTGACGGAACCGGTTCCGATGACGATAAGGGAGTGGTTTTATACGAATGGGATTTTGATGACGGAAGTCCCGTTGTTTCAGGGGCCGAGGTGAACCATACGTTTACGGCGGCTGGCAGCTATCAAGTAAACCTGACCGTGTCGGATGCAGAGGGCGAGACGGATTCGGATTCCATTACGATTACCGTCGATGAACCCAACGTTGGCCCGACCGCCTCGTTCGTGGCCACTCCGCTTAGCGGTGAAGCTCCCCTATTGGTCGATTTCAATGCCAGTGGTTCTTCGGACGATGAAGGGGTGGTCTCTTACACCTGGGATTTCAAGGACGGTAACTCGGCAACGGGAGCCATCGCTTCGAATACCTTCGATACCCCTGGTGTCTACGAAGTTAGCCTGACCGTATCGGATGAAGCGGGAGAAACCGACGAGGCAACCGTTACAATAAATGTGGAAGAACCCATTGTGACCGGTGACTTTACGCTACGAATCAATGCGGGCGGACCACAAGTGGTGCATAACGGACAAACCTTCTCGGCCGACCAAAATTTCGTTGGTGGTAAATCCTACGTCAATAACAGTGCGGTCGTACCTACGCTCTACAAGACGGAGCGAAGCGCATTACCTCCGAACTTTGGGTATCAAATACCCGTACCCAATGGTAATTATCGGATAACCCTGCATTTCGCAGAAATCTTCTGGAGTGCCAATGGAGGAAGGGCCGGTGGAGTCGGCAGCCGTATTTTCGATGTGGTCATGGAAGGAAATACCATCCTGAACGATTACGATATCATCGCCGATGTAGGTTCGCAGACCGTGGTCACCAAAACTTTCGATGCGCTGATTCAGGACGGTGACATAAGCCTGGCTTTTGATGCAGCTGGTAGCGACGGACAAAACGAGCCCAAACTATCCGCAATAGAAATTGTCAGCTTAGGTGCTGTCAACGAAGCACCAACAGCCGTCGCCAACGCGAATATCCTAACTGGAGAGGCACCATTGAACGTTAGCTTTAGTTCCAACGGTTCCGATGATGACGAGGGTATCATTTCCTTCTTGTGGGATTTTAAGGACGGAACCACATCGAACGGAGAAAATCCCCAGCACGTATTCGATACCCCCGGCACGTATGATGTAAGCCTCATCGTCACCGATGAAGAAGGCGAGACCGACCAAGCATCCGTCACCATTACGGTCGACGAGCCTGTGGTCAACGATTTTGCCTTACGCATCAATGCGGGCGGACCCCAAGTGGTGCACAACGGTCAGACCTTTTCGGCGGACAACAGTTTTGTTGGTGGAAAAGTTTATGTGAATAACAGCGCAACCGTACCGACATTATACAATACGGAACGCAGCGCTTTGCCGCCGACCTTCGCCTATAACGTACCGGTCGAAAATGGTAGTTACCAAGTGGTACTCCATTTTGCCGAAATTTACTGGGGCGCCACGGGCGGAGGTGCCGGAGGCACTGGAAAAAGGGTCTTCGACGTTGCCTTAGAGGGTAACACGATTTTGAACGATTACGATATCAATGCCGATGTAGGTCCCCAGACCACAGTCATAAAGACGTTTAATGCAGTCGTTACAGACGGCGTACTCAACCTGGCTTTTGATGCGGCCGGAAGCGACGGTATCGACCAGCCCAAGGTGTCTGCTATAGAGATACTGGGCGTCGGTTCGGCCCAACTGGATCCCGTGGTGGATGCTGGTAGCGATATTGAAGTCACCCTACCCACCAATGGCTTTACATTGGTCGGAAGCGGCAGCGACCCCGATGGCGGTTCCGTATCGTATCTATGGGTGCAGGTCGATGGGCCCGATACCGCCTTGCTGGGTAATACCAGTATCGCAGAACTGACCGCGCAGGTTCTAGTGGAAGGAAACTACACCTTCCGTTTAACGGTTACCGATGATGAGGGTGTTAGTGTATCCGATGAGGTGATCGTGACAGCAGTTCAAGGAAGCCTTGATGAGGTTTGGTTAGAGGCGGAATGCGCAGACGTAGGTACAGGTTGGACTACGGTTAACGATGGCAGCTCATCGGGCGGAGCGTATATGTTACCCCCTGCGGGCTTCAATTCCTCTAGCGCTTCTATTGGCGACGCCGTTTTGACCTTCAACTTTTCGGTAACAGCAGGAATTTACAAGGTGTTCGGATTGACGCGAACCCCGAGCGGTACCCAAGATAGTTTTTGGGTACGGGTCAATGGAGGTACCTGGGTGAGATGGAACAGCATCCCCTCCGGCAACAATTTCGCTTGGCACAGGATACACCTGAACGAGCAGCTGAGCCAGCCGCGTACTTTCGAATTCGTGGACGGCGTAAACCAGATTGAGATTGGACATCGGGAATCCGGTGCTGCATTGGACAAGCTGTATATTACGCAGTCCGATGATATTCCGACCGGTTTGGGCGGGGCGTCGACGAATTGCGGTGGTGCGGAACAAACCTTTGATGCGGCCACAGTGGCCGGCAATTCAGGCAGTGCGAATAAATTGGCACCATCGGAATTTAACGCACCCATCGCTAACCAGGTCAGCATGTTCCCGAACGCTGCTGATTATGAGACTCAGATCACCATGTCAAATCCCGAGGCGGATATCACCAAACTATACGTCTACGATGTTTCCGGTAGGCTGATACGAAGCTACGAAGGCTTGGAACTAAAGACCAGTGCGGGAGCGTATGTGCTACAGGTCTCAAACCTTGATAGCGGAGTCTATCTCTTGAGGATGGTGGCAACAGATGGCAATGTCTTTGACGAGAAGTTAGTGGTGCGCCATTAATTGCAAAAAGCAAATTGACCAACTATACCAAGGAGAAGGGAGCAGTTTAAAACTGCTCCCTTTTTTATTGCACCCCTTGCAGCCTTTATCTAGGCCATCCTGTACTTAATCGATTATTTCATTCCCTTCTTCGAAAATTTTTCTACATTTTTCACCTGTTTAGAAGGCCTGATAAGGTTTGGCTAAAATTTAACATTTGAAATACTATAGCACCAAACCTCGTGCAAAAAATTACGTAAATATTAATAGAACAATCGCTAGCGCGATGGTAAACAACTAAATAGTAACACTTTGAAAATTCTTATAATTATGAAAAACAACACTTTGAAATCGATTTCCATCTTTGGGATGCTGGCATTCTGCCTGCTATTCGCCGTATCCTGTGATGATGAAGACCAAAATTTGACCACCGCTACGAATTTGGCCACATGTACCGATGGTATTAAAAACGGTGATGAGACCGGTATCGACTGTGGCGGGGCCTGCGCACCTTGTGAAGAAGGAATGGAACTTGGCCGTCGGGCTGAACTGTACGTGACCAACAACACCAATGGTGATATCACTAAATATAGTGTATCGGGCGATTCCATGATAACCTATAAAACTGCGTCCGAAGCCGCAGAAGGTATTTATTTTGACATGGACGAAGATTTGGTCGTTCAGGCTTCGCGGTCGGGACTGTCATTGGATGCCTACAAAGGGCTGGGCATGTTGACCGAAGATTCCGATGTTGCTGCGGATTTCAGTAGTGCAGCGGATTTTGAGAGTCCACGTGAGGTCGCCGTAAGCGGTGATACCTATGTGGTTTCAGATAATGGTTCCAACAAATATTTTGTGTACACCAAAAGCGGTGATAGCTTTACGTTGACCAGCACGGTCGAAATCCCATTTCCTGTTTGGGGCATTGCCTTTAAGGGCAATGATTTGTACGGGGTAGTCGATACCACTGGTGATCTGGCCGTTTTCAACGATTTTGTAGCCAATGCCAAAGATGGCGTCATGATTCCTTCAAAAAGGGTTACCATAGGCGGCATCGTAAGAACCCACGGCCTTATCTATGACGGTACCGATGACGTAATGGTAATGACCGATATTGGCGATGCCGCTAATGCGACCGATGATGGCGGTTTTCATATCATCGCTGATTTTTCCAAAAAATTCGATGCGCTTTCCGACGGCGAAGTCTTGCCTACAAGTATGCAGGTGCGTGTTGCCGGTCCTTCCACTTCTATGGGTAATCCGATCGATGTGGCCTACGATTCCGAGACGGATGCGGTTTACATTGCTGAAGTCGGAAACGGAAAAGTTTTAGGCTTTACCGGTATAGGTGAGGGCGGCGATTTGGCTCCATCGTTGCGTATGGATTTGATGGCTGCTTCTTCCATCTATTTTTCGAGTGACGAAACGGATGGAAATACAGGGAACGAGAGCGTAGGTCAGCGTACGTGGTTGTATGCTACCAACAATGCCAACGGAGATATCAATGTATACGATAACCAAACGGGATTGCAGAAAACAGTGACTTCCGAATCGAACGCTTCCGAGGGGATTTATTACTCCGCGTTGAACGATAATTTGATTCAAGCATCTCGATCGAACCTTCGTTTGGAAAGTTATGGCGACTTTTGGGGAATACCCAATGGAAGTGCGGTCAACGCCGATTTTTTCAGTACAGCCGATTTGGTGAGTCCAAGGGAAATTGCCGTATCGGGTAATCGTATCGTGGTATCCGATAATGGCGAGAACAAATTCTATATTTACAGTTATGACGGCTCGTCTTTTAAATTGATAAGTACACTGGTAACCAATTGTAACCTTTGGGGGATCACGTTCAAAGGAAACGACCTTCTTGCGGTCGTTGACAAATCCAGTGACTTGGCCATTTATTACGACTTTCTTGAAAGTAACAAGACCGATGGTGTCATCGCACCTGACAAGCGTATTACGATAGAAGGTATCGTAAGAACCCATGGTATCGATTATAGTGAAGCAGCCGATATATTGGTCATGACCGATATCGGTGATGCCGAGGACGCCATTACCGATGGTGGATTTCAAGTGATTCAAGGTTTTAGCGCCCAATTGGAGGCGACCCCGGATGGCAGTTCCATTGCACAGGCGAATCAAATTCGGATTGCCGGTACATCAACGAGACTGGGAAACCCTATTGATGTAGCCTACGATCATAAGACCGAGACGGTTTATATAGCGGAAGTAGGGAACGGAAAGATTCTTGGATTTGGCAACGTTCTAAGCACAAACGGAAATGTAGCACCGACGAATCATACCGATTTGATGTCCGCATCTTCGATTTATCTCTACAATAATTAGAATACAGCACCTGCAGACCTTAAAGCCCGAAGTCATACTGATTTCGGGTTCTTTGGTCAATGGTGAAAGATATCTGGCGTTATACCAATGGGATGGAATATTAAAGGTTTTTCTTGTAAAATTTATCCTGCAAAATGTCAATGGGAATTTTAAACATGTTGACTATTTTTCAAATGCTACTCGTTCTAGTTTTTTGGCTTATCTTATGAGCTTTTTATAAAATTGGTCTAGGATGATTTTAGTACAAGCTCTATTTAAACAGTAAATACGTTCTCAGCTTCTAAATATCGTCTTTATTACTATTCTATTTAGTAAACCTGGAATTGAAACTTATGGGTTATAGGGAAAATTTGTATAGAATAAATGTCTTTCTTAATGATTCAAATAAAAAACCCGTTTCACTTATGGTGAGGGAGTTTTTTGGACTTTGGCTCGTAAAAAAGAACTTTCCTATCCATTATTTTGGAAAATTCCTTTATAGAAAAGATTATAAAAATCCATACGATTATATGGATATGAAGCAGTTCCGATCTATTATATATTCCAAAAGAAATAACCAGGAGGAATATGTTCATTTGTTAAGCAACAAATTTCATTTCTCGTTACTCTGTGAAAAGTACCGATTGCCTACACCAAGGATGGTGAGTTATAATATGGGAAACACATTCTTTTATGGGGATAGTGTTTATACAGTTGAGGATCAAGAGGGCCTTTTCGGTTGTTTTGATAAAGTGTTTAAAGCAACTGGGTTGGAAAAACTTTTTATAAAATCGTTTTGTGGGTATGGGGGAACGGAAGTACTTTTATTAACCCACCCTAGATTAAAAGAGCAGCTGAATGAATTTGGGCATAGGCTTTTGAAAAAAGCGTTCGTGCACCAGGAGTGTATTGTTCAGCATGCTGAAATTAATGAAATATATTCCCATTGTGTCAATACCCTACGGGTAGAAACTTTCATAGATGATAGCAGTAAAGTCAATATTCTAGGTATGTTCATGCGGTTCGGATCAGGCGGAAAATTTGTGGATAATTTGACTTCCGGGGGCTTTTACGTTCCTGTAGAACCGTCAACGGGTAAACTAAAGGCTCAAGGGCTTCAAAAAATGATTTCTGGAGGAAAAGTTTTTTCAAGACATCCCGATACCGACTATGAATTTAAAGATTACAAATTACCGGATTTCGAGGATGCTCGAGAGCTATGTTTGAAACTCGCTAAGTATATTCCGAACCGGTTGGCGGGCTGGGATATCGCATTTACGCCATCGGGACCCATCGTGGTCGAAGGAAACCACACACCGGGTATGGCTGGAGAAATGGGATATGGCGGTTACGTAAAGCACCCCGCCTTCAAAGAAATGATGATGAAGTCTTAAAATTGGTCGTAGAATATGAAAATGATTTTGGAAAATTTACGAAAGGAGGGTTTTTGGTTGTCAGATATGCTGAAAGGGGGCCATATAAAATCGCATTATCAAGATATTAAAGGTATTCTCGAGAATTTTGATAGCCCGGAATCCTTAAAAAGAAGGAACCATCATCTAAACAATATTTTAAACCATGCCGTTACGACAACCGATTTTTACAGAGAATATTCAGGCAAGACTGACTTGCGGGATTTTCCCATAATCAATAAATCTATTATCCGCAAAAACTACGATTCTATACAATCCGACCCTTTTCGAAAAAAACGGAATTTTAAAATGTCCACTAGCGGATCTTCGGGAACTCCCTTCACGACCTTGCAAAATACTGACAAAAAACGTCGGAATACAGCCGATGCCATCTATTTCAAGCAACAGGTCGGTTTCGAAATTGGATATCGGCTCTATTATGTTCGCAAATGGTTCAAAATGCACCAGAGAGATTGGCTGACAACAGAAATGCGAAATATTCGCATGGTGAACGTGACAGAGTTTACCGATGCCTATTTATCCGATTTTATACAGGCCCTCAAGAACGACTCATCTAATAAGGTTATACTCGCCTATTCTTCCGCTCTTCGTGACATTTGCAAGTACCTAGATAATAGCGGTTCCCAGTCAGTGCAAACTGATATCTCGTGCATAATCGCCATGGCCGAAGGGCTGGGAGATTATACGAGAAAAACCCTGAAAAAGTATTTCAACGCCCCGATACTGCTACGCTACTCCAATATGGAAAATGGTATTCTGTCTTTACAATTATCCGAAATAAATAACCATCTCCAAATAAATTGGGCCAGTTACTTTGTAGAAATTCTCCATCCGGTTAAGGATGTTCCCGTAGAGGAAGGTGAATTGGGCCGGGTGGTAGTAACCGATTTTTTCAATTACGCTATGCCCTTTATACGGTATGATACGGGAGATCTTGCCCGGATGGTTTCTGATACTGTTTTCAATACTGCCCCTGCTTTTTCGAAAGTAGAGGGCAGAAAGATGGATGTTTTATATGATACAAGTGGCAGAATACAGTCTTCCTTTATTATTTTCCATTTAGAATCGTATTCTGAGATTAAACAGTTTCAATTTATTCAGGTTAATGAAAAACAATATACTCTTAAACTAAATTTGGAGGGGACTTTTAAACATGAAGAGAAACTTAAAGATTTGTTTAAGGGATATTTGGGGAATGATGCCGAAATCAGCATAATCTATGAAAACGAAATACCCCAACTCTCTTCAGGAAAGAGAAGACTAATTATAAACAATTATAAAAAGGAGAGAGATAAAAGGGAAGGTGCTATCGAATCACATCAGTGTTAAGGCAGTTTATTGGTTCTCTTAATAAGCCAAGGAAAATAAACCCTTTGGCAAAAATTACGTAACTAAATATATTGTCAACCTTTCCAAATACCTTTGATAACAAAACGAGTTCAGTAATACTAAACCCCCCGAATGAATCTTTTATTCACATGTGCAGGCAGAAGAAATTATCTGCTAAATTATTTTAAAGAAATCATTGGCGAGCGTGGCGTTATCATTGCGGTTGATAGTGACTATTCAGCTCCGGCGCTTGCCGATGCGGATTTGGCCTTGATGGTCCCACCGGTTAAACATCCGGAGTATATCATAAAACTGAAGAAAATTATTGACCGGTTTCAGGTCGATATGGTGATATCCCTAAACGACCTTGAACTTCCCCTTCTTGCCAAAAACAAAGCCTATCTGGAATCTAGCGGGGCGCAACTAATCGTATCCAATGAAAAAATTATTTCCCTTGCTTCGGATAAATGGAAAACTTTTCGCTTTTTTCAAAAATTGAACATTTTGACTCCTCAAAGTTTTATTTCAGTTACTGACGCCTTGAACGCCATTTCTGAAACCAGAATCGATTTCCCGCTAATACTAAAGCCGAGATGGGGAACAGGGTCTATAGGAATCAAGCAAGTCGAAAACCCATATGAACTGAGGTTGGCCTACGAATGGCTTAATATAGAAATAAATAGATCCGTATTGAACGATATGAACTGCAATCATGCCAAGGAGGCTATTATTATTCAAGAAAAAATGACAGGGGAGGAGTATGGTATGGATATTCTCAACGATTTTGGCGGAACTTATTACGATTCTTTTGTCAGAAAAAAACTGGCGATGCGTTCTGGGGAGACTGACAAGGCAATATCGGTAATAGATAAGAAGTTATCAGATACCGGAAGAATTATAGCAGAGGCCACCGAACATGTCGGAATTATGGATTGTGACTTTTTCGTTTCTGATAATAAAATTTATTTTTTGGAAATGAATCCACGTTTCGGCGGGGGTTATCCTCTATCCCACGCTGCAGGAATAAACATACCTGGTATCTACATTGAGTGGTTGAAGGGGGAAACGGATGTGGACAAGTATAACAATTATAAACATAATCGAACGTTCTCGAAATGTGACAGAATAGTGAGGAGTACGCCCCCAAAAAATTTGTTAAATAGAAAGAAGATGCTCTCGAACTAACGCCGGCCTATAGTAAAATCTATGATACAGTTAGTGGGCTCTGTTCGGCTCCATATCTTCTTCGATTCTTGAACAAACAAAACAGGTGGTTAAATGTGTATAAGAATATCAAATCAGACGGTGTTCGTCACAAGAACTATTAAACCGAATGGCATCCATGTTGTATAGGGATATCATAAAACCCTCTGTAGATTTTGTAGCTTCCCTTTTGGCCCTAATATTTCTTTTCCCACTTCTTAGTTTAATATATCTGATGCTAAGGTCCAAAACAGGTTGATTTTGGATATAAGGGTAACAAAATTAGAAAAGTGCGGATTGAAGATAGGTGATGGGGCTTCTTTTTCGTTTCAAATGTCCCACAACCTTGCAATGTTTTCCGCTAACTTCGCAAGCGGGAAAAAAATCAAATCGTGCCATAGGATGAAACACATTGCCGAAAGACTTCGACATTCTATTTTTTGGTCGCTTGACGCCCTAAGAGGAGGCACGCTCAAGAAGCATTTCAAGGATATTCAATGGATAATGGAGAACTTTGATTCCGCTGAATCCGTTTCAAGACGAAGAGAACTTTTAATACGGCTTTTAAAGCATGCAAGCGAAACTACCCAATTTTACGGGCGGTACGCAGAATTCCAAGATCTTGGTGATTTTCCAGTAGTTGATAAGGCATTTATTCGTGACCATTATGCGGCTTTTCAGTCCCATACCTACCGAAATAGACCAAAACGCAAGGTGTCGACCAGTGGATCTTCCGGAACGCCATTTCAAGTGTTTCAGAATAGGGATAAAGTATTACGTAATCGATCGGACACGCTCTATTTTCAGGGATTGGTGGGATACAAAATTGGATATCGCCTCTATTACATCAGAAAATGGTTGGCGAGATATACCAAGCATATTCTGATGGCCCGGATGCAAAATATTGAAATGGTCAATGTTGCCGATTTCTCGGAAACCTATTTGAAACGTCTGATGCAGACCCTTCGCAACGATACCTCTACAAAGGTACTGTTAAGTTATGCATCGGCTCTGCGGGATATATGTCAGTATCTCGATGATACCAAGGCTGAGCCCGTCAGGTCAAAAATTTCAGCTATCATTTCCATGGCGGAGAAATTGGGCGGCGATACTAGGGAAAAGCTGAAGCATTACTTCAATGCCCCGGTATATTCCCGCTATTCGAATCAAGAAAACGGCATTTTATCGTTGCAGCTTTCCGAGGAGAACCAACATTTTCAAATCAATTGGGCAAGCTATTATATCGAAATCCTTCATCCTGAAAAGGATGTTCCCGTACCGGAAGGTACTTTAGGGCGGGTAGTGGTCACCGACCTGTTCAACTACTGTATGCCGTTGGTCCGTTATGATACCGGGGATCTCGCCGTAATGACCAAACAAGGTTCTTATTTCGGAAGCTCTTCCGTTTTTGCCCGTATCGAAGGGAGAAAATTAGATGTGTTGCTAGATACCCAAGGTAATGTCATATCCGGCTTTAACGTACATGAAATGGAATCTTATCCCGAAGTCAAACAATTCCAGTTCATACAGGAAGACCGGAAAAAATATTTGATAAAAGTAGTGGTATCAAAACCATTGGAAGCGGAGCTTGAAATTATTGCTAAGTTCAAATCATTTCTAGGAGCAGATGCTGACATCGCGTTATCTTATGAGGAGGAAATTTCTCAATTGGAGTCAGGTAAGCGTAGGCTTGTCGTTAACCGCTACTTAAATAAATTAAACATCTAAAAACTCCCCCAAGTGTATCTAACCCTCATCAAACCTTTCTTTGATTTTTTTGTTTCCCTGGTAGCCGTGATTTTACTTTCGCCACTCTACATTCTGGTCTATCTTCTTCTCAAGTTCGGCCGAACTAAGCAGCCACTGTTCTATCAACCTAGGCCGGGCAAAAACGAGCAGGTATTTCATATCATAAAATTTAAGACCATGACTGACGCAAAGGGGGCACAGGGCGAACTTTTGCCCGATGGTGAGCGGCTCACCCGCATTGGCACCATGCTGCGGAGGAGTTCGTTAGACGAGATTCCTCAACTTTTCAATGTATTAAAAGGGGATATGAGCCTAGTGGGCCCGCGCCCCTTACGAACGCGATATCTTCCTTATTATTCAGAACGCGAAAGTGTTCGACATACTGTAAAACCAGGGATAACGGGACTTGCACAGGTGTCTGGAAGAAACGCTATCGGATGGGATAAAAGATTGGAACTGGATGCCTACTACGCCGAAAATACCAGTTTTGCCCTCGATTGTCGTATACTTACTAAGACCATGGTAAAGGTATTCAACACTTCGGAAACTGAATTTTCCGACGAACCGGACAGTCTTGATGTCTATAGGAATGATAGCCTTACAGACAATTTCAAGTCCTAAAGCTAAATATCTGTGGTACTGGAATAGAAATATTTTTTAAAAAGCTAAAGCATGTCAAAACATCTTCGTTATTTTCCATTTATAATGACGTTTTATATTTTTTTGTCCACTATTGGTGCGGAAAGAGAGAATGTAGGCCAAACCAGATAATCAAAAATTATTAATGAATATATTATTTACTTGTGCAGGGCGACGGAATTACCTGATTCATTATTTTAAGGAAATCATTGGTGAAAGTGGGAATACGATTGCTGTGGACAGTGATGCCACGGCACCCGCGTTTGCCGCTGCCGATATTTCGATAACCATACCCTCGTTGTTCGCTAGCGGTTACATTGATACCCTAATCAGTGTCATTAAGGAAAATCAAGTCGATTTGATCATACCGCTCAACGATCTTGAACTACCCATAATGGCGGCCAATAAAGAAAAATTGGAAGCCTACGGTGCCAAAGTCATCATTTCGCACCCAGATTTGATAGACCTTTGTGCCGACAAATGGAGGACCTATAATTTTTTGGAGGACTTGAAAATACCGACACCCAAAACGTTTATAGGCATCGATGACGCCCTGATGGCTTTGGAGGAAAAAAGTATTGATTTTCCCATGATAATTAAGCCGAGATGGGGTTTCGGTTCCGTCGGTATCGAAGAGGTGGCCACGGACGAAGAATTGCGTTTGACCTATAAATTACTTTCCGTAAAGGTCAACAACACCTTAATGGCCAGCACAAGGAGTGAAACCTTAAGAAACCAGATCATCCTTCAGGAAAAAATCTGTGGGGAGGAGTATGGTGTCGATATCCTCAACGATTTTGATGGAAATTACCATGGTTCCTATGTGAGAAAAAAATTGGCGATGCGGGCGGGAGAAACCGATAAGGCCATGACCGTAATCGCTGATCGGTATACGAAAGTTGCGGAGAAAATTGCCAAGGCGACCCGACATATCGGTAACATGGACTGTGATTTTTTCCTTAAGGGCGACGAGATATGCTTCTTAGAAATGAACCCCAGATTTGGTGGAGGCTATCCTTTTACACACGAGGCAGGGGTAAAGATTCCAGGGATATATCTGGAATGGGCAAAAGGAAATTCGGAAATTTCCAAATACGATAACTACAGTCCGGATTGTATTTTTTCGAAATATGATACCATAGTGAAAGTCAAAAAAATTGAACAATTGGTCAAAAAGAAAATTCAGATTACCACCTAAGAAAGGCGTAAGCCAAACGTTGGTGTTTGATAGGCTTCCAATCTCTATGGTATTCTTGAATTTTCAGCTTTCTTCCATCGAATGATACACGTTATGTATACCCTAATATTTAATTTAAATCATTGGTATGCAATTAATTGTAAAAATACGAAATGATATTTATTCAATGTTTGTTCGGAAATTGGGTATAAATCTGTTGTAAAAATTGAATTCGGTTTTTAGTGAATATAGTTGTTAAAGCATAAAAGTGGTATTGGTATTCCTAGGTTAATTTATTAAAAATTTGATATTTTATCCATACGGCCGTAATCAAACAAAAATTGGACTACATACCCCTAAAAGCCGGATTTATGATCAGACCAGAAGTTTGGAAGTACTCAAGTGCCAATACTTTTCATGTTGACCATTCGGTAATATCAATTTATGCTATTGGTTTTATGGGTAAGGTAATTTTCGGTCGCCGGTTGTCGCTACTGGCTGCAAACTATCGTTAACAGATGTGATATTGATGTAGATGTATTTCTAGCTTTTATAGGTTTAAAGTTTAATAAAATTTACTGTAGTTCTTTCTTCCTCTATCTTTAAATCTCGAGATGTCGAACACCAAAAACAGTTCAAGTGAATTCGGTAGAAATTGTTTGGCTTGCGCACCAAAAGGTAATCTGTAATTCAATCCCATTTCAAAGGTTTCAAGGGTAATACTGGTGGAGAACCCTATTTCAGAAAACGAAGCCGACTCAAAAAAGTTTAAATGTTCATTAACACCTATACCAAAATTGCCTAAGGTCACATCCTGATAAAAATCCAATCGCGTATTGGGCCCTTGTAAGGATACCGCATTAAAGAAATAAATATAGGAGTACTCCGGTATTTTTGATTGACCGTATTTATTAATGTCCAATTCATATCCCAATTGTGCTGAAATCAACATGTTTAGACTCACATTGTTTTCACTCTGTCTTGAGGATATTTTAGGCTGATTCAAATGCTTGAATGACAGCCCTACAATCATGTTTTCATCATTGTGGGCCATTACAGAAGCTCCCACATCAAAGAATCCGATGTTATCCGAAGCTGTTATCGGATCAATGGTATTGGCACTTATCTGTCCCGTGAAAATATTAATCTGATCTTGGAAAGTAAGGTTGTTAAAATCGAACCTATAATTGTTATACCCTCCTGAAATTCCCGGATATAGATACCACTCATTGGCCAGTTGTAATTTATACATAAAACTAATGATGGCCGAAGTATAATTATAGCCAGAATTCTTCAAGTTATTATTGAATAAATCTACCCCTAATTGAAAATTATACTCATCAAAAGCAGTAGTTCCAAAGGCATACTTATGTTGCGATTGATTTCCTTGGCTCTGACTCGCAAATTCTGCCAACACACCAATTCTCGTTTTATCCTTTAAAGCGTGAAAGCTGGGATTTAAGGATGCTGGCACCTTACTAAGGTTGTGTACAAATTTCTCTTGGGCATTAACTCCAAATGCAAAACATACGAGTAAGATTAATATATAACTATACTTTTTGATCATTATCTTAAAATTGTGGCTTCGCCAGTTTTGGTTATTTGTCTATTCTCTCTGGTAGTTCCTATAAATAAGTATCTGAAAGTGGTATTTTTATAGGGTTTTCCCGTACTATAATTCCCGTCCCAGCCCCAATCGGTAGGGACATCGTCAAAGTCATAAGAAACATTATAAATGAGGGCTCCCCACATATCATAAATTTCGAATACGAATGAAGTCAGACCCGTATATTCTCCTTGAAAGTAGTCGTTGATGCCATCTGCATTGGCTGAAAAAGCGGAGGGGAACATAATATCAAATCCGTTGCCTATTTGCACATCTTGTTGTATTTCTCTACTACAATTTTCCGCACTAAAAATTGTTAGCGTTACCGTAAATACACCAGGAAAGTCATAGTTGTGCGTTGTTGGTCTACCATCTACCTCAGGGTCTACTTGAACCGTTGGTGAACCATCACCAAAATCCCACTCGGCATTACCATATTCACCATCACTTGTATTAGCGAATTGAATGTCCTCTCGTACCAATAAGAGTCCGGTTACATCAAATTCCTCAGAGCTGTATGTAAAAGAAGGGTCTATAACACTAGCGGATAATTGGGTAGTAAAGCCACAACCTTGGTCATTCACCACATTTAATAATGCACTTTCTGCAGGGCTTCCTATTTGTACTGAATATGTATTAGTACCTGTTTGTACCGATGGTACCAATACACTATCATAGTAGAAGCTCAAAGCTCCGCCTTGACTATTAAAGATTGATATGCTAATACTTCCCGGTCCTCCCGCACATAACGATTCATCCAAAAATGGACCATCTAGTAACCGGAGGGATTCCGCTTTATTTATGGTGATGATTTCTTGATAGAAAAATGACGGATTGGCTTCCGTACATCCTGGCAGGTTACTTGTTATGGTTAAACGAAGCCTTCCTTCTTTCAAACCGGTCAATTGTGTAATATTTTGACCTGCAGCTATAAAGGTAGGACTAGGATTATTAGTTGTACCGGCAACTTCTTGCTCCCAGTTAATATCGTACGGTCTATTACCGCCACTTACAACTATAGCAATAGCACCGTCATTTTCGGCACCACAACTCACGGGGGTGATAGTACTATTTACTACGATAGGCTCATAAGCTGTACCGAATGTAAAATCCAAACTTTCTGAAGTACATCCCTTACTATCCGTTATTGTTAATGAATATGTTCCCGGAACGGCCTCAAAACTGGTCACATCCTGTGCCATAAGGCCATTTGAACCCATCCAATCATATAAATAATACGGCTGGTCGGCAGTATCCATAAACGGGGTGCCACCCGACACCAAACCGGTGTCCAATGTAAAGGGAAAGCTTGATTCACATGTGCCCAACGTGTAATTCCGGACACCTCCATATGATATAGGGTCAAAACGGTCTATTAAGAATGTTTCCGTAACACATGCATTGGCATCTGTCACTGTAATTACATGACTAGCATTCGATAAAGCAGAGATTGTAGTTTGCGCTGTTGTAAACGTGACCGCTGTAGTTCCATCAACAGAATACTCAAAGGGTTGTGTTCCACCCTGTACACTAAACGTAAATGTTCTTGTGCCAGCAACATCAAAACACTCAGGATCTTGGGTTGTAATTTCCGTCGCACTGAATATTTCGGGTTCGGTTATTGTAACTGTTTGGTTTATAGTACACGGTGTGGTAGGGTCGCTATTCAAATCCGATACAATAACTTCGTAAACACCCACACCTAAATTGGCAAGGCTTGTATTATTTGTCGCAAAACTAGTTCCATTTTTAAGCCAATCAATCTGTAGTGAACTACTGGCATCAGCACTTATCTGGATATTTATTTCGGCATCGGTATCTCCTGCACATTGCAAGTGTTCATTAATCACTTGTACGTTTGTAAAAGAGAGTTCTGACTTAGAAGCAATATTTGTTGTAAATGTAGCAGTACAACCTAACTGATCCGTTACATTAAGGACATATACACCAGGCACTAAATTGTTTATGTTTTCTGTGGAGAAGGTTGTGCCGTTAGGGCCTGTCCAACTAAAATTATATGGAGCGAAACCTCCGGTGACTGTAGTTGTGCCATTATTTAAACTGATGGTACCATCGTTCCGACCAAAGCACGTTACATTTTCAACGATCACTGATGCTTCATCAAACTGAAGACCCGTTGCAAGTGTTACTGTTTGACTTTCTGGAACAGTGCAGGTAGCATCTCGAACTGAAATAGTATAGGTAGCACCGCCCGTCAAACCTGTATAAGTGACATTTGGATTGTTGGAGGTTTGTATCAACGTAGTTGTATCCGGTTTTATCAATGTAAAGGTAAAAGGAGCTACTCCTCCAGTGCTATTGGCTGTAATAGCGGTATCGCAGGTGTCTCCAATAGTCAATACCAATTCTTCCGGCTCATATACCAAGAAAGGTTCCGATGTTATCCCACAAAATTCGTTGTAAACCGTTAACTGGTATGCACCGCCGGTTAAATTTTGAATACTTAAAGTAGATGCGGTAAATCCTGGATCTCCGATTTTGGTCCATTCATAGGAATTTGCAACGGCATTTGCCTGCGTAAGCACAATTGAGGCACTCACGTCTGGATCACTACCCGTACTCACAAAAGAGGTAAAAGAAATACCAGCTACTTTTGCCGTCAATATGACTTCATTGCCATTGGTAGTGGCAATCACATTACTGAGATTGGCACCTGTTGCGGAGTTTATTTCATCAGCCAACTGCACAGCTACCTCATCATTGGTTTCGGGTAAATTACTCGGCAAGGTTAAAGTAACCTGATGCTCATAGGTTATACCATTTACAATAATTGTATAGGTGTTTAAATGCTCTGGATCACCAAATAATGAAATGGTATTAATTTGCGCTTGGGCA
Organism: uncultured Flavobacteriaceae bacterium; assembly: GCA_963832345.1. Taxonomy (GTDB): domain Bacteria; phylum Bacteroidota; class Bacteroidia; order Flavobacteriales; family Flavobacteriaceae; genus Pricia. The sequence goes on from CAWHTW010000003.1 coordinate 1,009,878, forward strand.
CTGTTGCCACCCGTAATTCTTCCGTTTGGCACTATGATACTACCATCATTTCCACCAAAACAGCTTACAGGAGTAACATCATTAGCAATGATAGCATCGTTATCTATGATTGGATAAGGAATCACCGTTATTAATTTAGGTGCGGTAGCATCTGTACAGTTTACCCCATTGATACTACTGGTTACTATTCTTTTAAAATAGGTAGATGTAATCAAGGTAGTAGGAGGTGTATAATTTGGTTGGCTTGCTCCCGGAACCGCTGCATAGACAACATCATCAGGAGAAGACCACCATTGATACGTCAGTGCTCCTGTCCCCGTAGCTGCAATATCTTCAACAATCGGATTTGGCTGACTTCCTTCGCAAACTGTTTGGTCATCCGTTATTCTTCCGGCATGAACTGAATTCAATGTTATTGTTACAGGGTTGGTTTCTACTGTACAATTTAGTGTGCTCCCAAAATAATATCTTGTGATCGCTCTTTTGTAAAGGATAGTTTGCGTAGGAACTGGCGGAGCAAAGGAAGCGGTTGTGATACCGGTATCTGTCCAAACTACACCATCCGGAGAAGAATACCATGTAAAGACTTGGTCTAAAAAAGTACTGGATCCACCTACGGTTAGCGTTGCAGGCGTATCACCATCACAAACCGTTTGGTTACTCGTTAATGCTCCCGGTAAGATTTCTTCACCTACCCCTACGGTAATTGTATTACTATCTTCAGAACAGGTAACCCCGTTCAAAATAGAAGTAGATGTTCTTTTAAAATAAGTTGTTGGAAAACTTCCTGCTTCAGGATTATAAAAATTATCTACGGCATCCACTATAATAGCCCAGTTGACATTATCCTCGGAAGAATACCATTGGTAGGATAGTACTCCCGAAGCCGTACCATCCGCAATATTAGCCAATAAGCCCGGATTATCCCCAAAACAGATTTCCTGATTTCCTTGGATGGTTCCTCCTGTAACCTCGTTAATAATGATTTGTACTATATTACTAAACTTTTCAGCTCCTGAAAGACAAGAAACGGCATCAACTGTTGAAGTATATTTCCTGCGGTAATATCGCGTAGAGGTTAATGCACTCGGTGGTGCATACGATGCATTTGTAGCTCCCGGAATATCTGTGAACGAAACGCCATCCGGAGAATCTTCCCATTGAAAATTAATATATGCGATACCATCTATCGCATCATCATCTCCTAATACTTCCGGGGTATCACCATTACAAATGGTAATATCGGAATCTATGGTATCCGCTTCAGGTATTCTAACAGTAATAGAATTGCTGGTTACTATACATTGCTCTCCGGAAATTGCGGTATTTATAGCATTTCTCGTAAATATTGTGGTTGTGGCAAGTCCGGCAGGGGGATCATAATTAATCCCAGTGGCTCCCGCAATTTCTGCCCCATTCGCATACCATTGATAGGTTAACGATCCATCTCCTGTTGCGGCGGTAAGTTCTTGTATTAAACTTGGGTTTGTATTTTCGCAAATGACTTCCTCATTGGCTCCCGCATTAGGATTTGTAGTTTCTATACTACCTGGAGTAGCATTGCCACCATTTACAACTTCCAATACATTACTTGTAATGCTGCACGAAGTACCGTTTAATGTAGAAGTAGAAATTCTTCTATAGAAATTATCTTCTGTTACAACAGGTGCGTCATAGGTTCTTTGGGTCGCCCCGGCAATATCATTAAACGTAATGTTATCGGAAGAAACCTGCCACTGATAGGTCAAGGTACCCGAAGCGATCAACATTTCACTAGTGTCGAACGTTTGTGGGTCTCCTCCATTACAGACGATTGTGTCTCCTGTGCCTCCATTCGAAAATGTTATCATGTGGGTAACAGGTTCAAATCTATTTACGTAAATAATAACAGCATCGGTAAATGCTTCACAGGTAGTACCTGAGAGGGTCGCAATTGCTTTTCTTCTATAGTATGTTTCTAGATCTGTAGTTATCGGAGGGGTATATGTAGCTTGGTCCGCACCGGCAATATCGGCCCAGGCCGTACCATCGGGGGAATTCTGCCACATGTAGGCAATGGCACCATTAGAAATCGCGTCGGTCGTACTGGTCAATGGAGCGGCACTTGTTGCATCGCATACAGTTTGTGTGGCCGAAATAGTACCTGAGGACAATGAAACCACGGTTATCAAAGTAGGTATGCTATTAGCCTGACAAAGATTTTCGCTTGTATTTTGCGTTACCTCCCTTCTAAAATAGGTCGATGTTGCCAATCCGGAAGAAAAACTAAGAATTTCACCGGTTTCCCCTGCTATTGCATTGTAGGTAATATCATCTATTGATGCATACCACTGAAATGTTATTCCTGGTCCGGCAGGGGTTGCACCCGATACGGTTAAATCAGCTGGTAACTGATCTTCACAAACAATCTCATCTACAGACCCCATTCCTCCAGCTATAGCTCCAGCTATGGTAATGATGACTTCATTGGTATATTGCTGACATGCTTTACTATCAAGCGTTGTCGTATCAAACCTTCTGTATCTTGTGGTAGAAGCCAATACAACTGGCGTGTGTGTTGATCCGGTTGCGCCAACAATGGTAGTCCATGAAACACCATCGTCCGTTGATTCCTCCCAAGCATAAGTTAGACTACCCGTTGCAACTGTATTGCTTAAGGTTATTACGGTACTTGGTGTTTCCCCTGCACATAAATCCTGATTATTTCCAATTATCCCTGCTGTTAACGTATTCACATTCACTATACTTTCCGTAGAAAAATCCAAACAAATTGAAGCGTTGTCCGTTATTGTGGTTTGTCTTCTGTATCTCGTGGTTACCAAAGGAGCAGTTGCAAAACTTAATGAGGTATTGGTTTCACCCGTCATATTTGTAAATCCCCCTGTTGTTGCAGACTGCCATTGATAGGTGATATTGGCTCCTCCCGGAGTGTGGTTTATTACTGTAATGGCATTAGGGATTTCACCGTCGCATATCGTCTGATCGGCGCTGGCATCACCCCCATTAATTTCCTGTAGTACGTTTACTGTAATTTGATTTGTGTATAGGGAACATGTAAAACCATTTAATTGAACAGCATCCAGCCTTCTGAACAATGTTGTCTGCGTTAGTGCCGTTGGTTGGTAGGAAGCATTGGTAGCCCCGGTAATGGGCGACCATGTACCGCTTTCAAATGCTTCCCATTGGTAGCTTATAGCTCCTTCTCCCGTAGCATCGGTATTGGATATGATTGCGTTTGGTATTTCGTTATAGCAAATTGTTTCGCCTCCAGAAATATTACCAACACTAAAATCAACGAAGGTGATTTTGGCCACTGTACTTATCCCTTCACAACTTGCCCCCGAAACCGTAGTAACTCTTCTGAATTCAGAAACGCCTGGGCTTACATTTGTACTGGCATTATAAGTGCTTTGGGTGGCGCCACTAATATTTTCCCATGTTCCTACATTATTTTTTTGCCATTGGTATGTTCCACTGGCACCACTATTACTACTCAATAATTGCAAATCCGCTAAAGAACAAATATTTTGATCTGTAGCTGCTCCTCCGGCAACAGGAGAGTTTACCACCACAGTTATCGGAGCTGTTTCTTCAAAACAGGCAAAGCCATTTAAAGTATTATTAATTCTTCTCTTAAACGAAGTTGTTGTAGTCAATGCTGCGGGTTGATAAAAATTATCGTTTGCCCCAGTAATCTGATTCCAGGTTCCTGTCTCGTTTTCGTACCATTGATACGTAAAGCTTCCCCCTGGTGTAGTCGCTACATCTGATGCTGTACCCAATTGATCTGGGACAGTATTGGAACAAATACTTTGACCTGTGCCTTCCGTAATACTACCAGCGTATGATTCATTTACCGTTATGTTAGCAACAGTACTGGTTAACGAACAAGCTTTGCCATTAACCGTGAAATTTGTGATACGCCTGTATCTGCTAATTCCATTGGGGAAAGTGCTGTTATCAATTATTAGTATCTCTGTGTTTGAACCTGGTACGCTTGTCCAAGTCTCGCTTATATTTTCTTGCCATTCAAAAGTCCTACTTTGTGTAATATTAGACCCTGTAACACTTATATTTTGAACATCGGCTATGGCACAAACTTCTTGATTAACGCCTATGCCACCACTTAAAGCGGTAAAGTTTACGATACTGAAAGCCTGATTGTCTACAAGCGCATTTATGTTATTGGGATTGCCATCAAGTACGTATTTTAAAGTACCATCCGTGATTGTTGAATTGGGTATTAATTGAATATGTACATTCTCAATGGTAAATTCATCCAAGGAATTTTGGGCACTGGCCGTAAGGGTAACCTCCAATCTAGAGGGATTACCAGCTGCCTGAGCTACGCTTATAGCATTGATGTCCGTTCCTGTTTCGGTTACCGTCGTTGCGTTTATAGTAAAGTTGGAAGGTGCCTCAATAAAAAGAGTATAGGTTCCTTGGGCAAAATCTGTATTTGCAGCTTCAGTAAAGACCAAATCTCCCAGATTTAATTGTGCCTGTGGCAAATCTGTGCCACAGGTCTCAAAATCGGTGTTTTGTAGGGTGGTGGATACCTGAGCTAGACTGTACCAGGGGTTAAAACTATACACTAGTAATAACAGTACAATTTTTGTGGCTGATTTTAGCATGATATATGAACGAAATTATAATATTTTGTAGGAAATACCTTATTAACGAATATCAATAAAATGTATTGCGATTTATTCTATAATAAGTCGCTTATGCAGTTGTTTTGTTGTGAAATCGCGTTTAAAAGTGGTGAAGAGCTTTAAGCGTTTGTCGTTATTTTCAAAATGCCACTTTCTAATGCATCATTATGATATTGAGCTGATTGTAAACCAATTATTATCATGTATGATTTAGCAGTCTCATGAAAAATAGGCCTTAAGCCTTTTGTAGATGGGAGTCTTCATTTCCTTTTTCAAAATGTCCGCCTTTTAAAACAATTGAGATTTGTGAGTATTCATACGATTGAAGCCCGCCTAACGTTGCACGTCGAGATAATGATTTGAATTAAGATGAAATTTACCGTTACTTTTTTCCGAGTCACCAAACCGACTTAATTTCAGCTGTTCAGCAAATTGGGAAGACATAATTTGGTCATAATTAAGATTCCGTTATGTCAAAATGGAAGAATTTTACGTGCTGTGTCCAATACAAGTAACTCTTGCACAAGCCTCAAATTTTTATAAAACGGATATTTTTAAGACCTTTTACGGAGCTTAATTCTTGTCAACCCAGAAGGCAAACGCTAATTTTTGATGCCTTGTCGAAGCAGTGAACAGGTTTTTATGTGCACTTTTAAATATTGGTATCAAAGCAAGTGTTCCCGTCCCGATTTTTGTTCGTTTTCGGCGGAATTTCAGGTACTTTTTAAGGTTATAGGGGATTGTGCAGAGGTGCACCAAGTTGTTCGTCTATGCGATTCCAATGGTATTGGACTTACAACAATAGAGTGGATTATTAGATAAAAGTCATGCGGTTACACCTTGATTGTACATTTCTATTTGCTGTTTTAAATAAATTAAAAAACTGATTTATAAATAGTTGTGTAAGCACGTTACCCTTTAGACTAGCATAAAATTAGAGGTGTATAATGTACTGAGCAAGTTTTTTTAATAACTAATATTCACACCCACAATTAACTATTTAAATTATGAAACACATTCTGCACGTCATCATCTTCTTCTATTTTTTCCAGTAGCTTTTCCACATCGGCAGCATTTTCTTCGGAAAGGGCTTTGGTGACTTGTGGGATGCGTTCAAAGCCTGAAGATAGAATTTCCATGTTGCGATTCTCAAGTTCTTTTTGGATGTCGCCGAAGCTTTCGAAAGGTGCGTATATCAAAATACCGTCATCGTCAACGAACACTTCCTCGGCACCAAAATCTATCATTTCGAGCTCCAGTTCCTCGGGGTCTATACCTTCGGCGGGAATCCGGAAGTTACAGGTATGGTCGAACATAAATTCCACCGAACCAGAGGTGCCTAGGCTACCATCACATTTGTTAAAATAACTGCGGATGTTGGCTACGGTACGGGTATTATTGTCTGTTGCGGTTTCGATTAAGATGGCGATACCGTGCGGGGCATATCCCTCAAAAAGAACTTCCTTGAAATCACCTAAACTTTTGTCGGAAGCCCGCTTTATGGCCCTGTCGATATTATCCTTGGGCATGTTGACGGCCTTCGCATTCTGAATCACGGCGCGCAGTCTAGAATTGGCATCCGGATCGGGACCTCCCTCCTTTACGGCCATAACTATATCTTTACCGATACGTGTAAAAGCCTTGGACATTGCCGCCCAACGTTTCATTTTTCGTGCCTTCCGGAATTCAAAAGCTCTTCCCATGTTTTCTGCTTTTTAGCGGTAGCAAATTTAATTAAAATGCAGTATGTTGCAACTAAAGAAAAAATTCCAAGTACCGAATTCCGGTTTGTTTTGGAACTGGATACTTGGAATCTGCCAGCCCTCAAGCTGGTTTAGGATATAGTACCTATGCTATCTAATTGAATCACTAATCTTGTGATCCCTCCACAATTTTCTCTATACTGTGGGCCAACTTAAAGTCTTTCTCGGTAACCCCGTCAGCATCATGGGTGCTGAGACTAATGGTTAAGGTGTTGTAAACATTGCTCCAATCCGGATGGTGGCCTTGGGCCTCGCACTCAAAGGCTATTCGGGTCATTACCGCAAAAGTATCCTTAAAATCGTCGAATTGAAAGGAAGTCTCTATGGCGTCGCCGTCAAATTCCCATCCTTTTAGCTTTTCCAGTTTTTTGTCGATGTCCTGTTTTGATAGTTTTGTCATAATTATATATTCTTTTGTGATTCCCTTTCCTCCGCTGCGATAAGCATAAACTCAGGCGGGAATCTGATTAAAATTTTCGTGTTTGCGAATGAAGCAGGATTTTAGGTTCACACCTATATTTTTGACTTTCTGCTTCGTATTGCCAACACGGTGTTATTGCTGTTGACGTTGTACCTTTAAAAGTTCAAGATACGTATTTTGATATCTTTGGATGGCCTGTTAATCGAACTAATTTTGACGGAATCCATTGAAATGTTCGCTGAACTGGAACCAGTCGGATAATTAGCTATCGAGAACTAGCGGTCTATATGTTGGTCGATAATATCCTGGTATGCGACCTGTAGGTTTTTAGGCAGTTTATTATCTTTGGGAAGTACGGCCAAATATCGGTCTTCATTGGTGGTATAGACTCGTTTGTAAATCGGGTTGAAATTACCGATGCGCTCGACCACTTCCTTGATAAAATCTTCGTGATGTACTAGATCTGTGCTTCCTAAGTGATAAATACCCGTCTTATTGCGGTTGATGAGGTAATGGATCTGCTGGGTCAATTTGTCTTCACTTGTAACGTTTAAAATTAGGTTGGGAAAAACCTCTACCGGCTCGTTTTCCCAAATAAATTTCTTGATTTCCTTGATGCGGGGCGAATTGTTGCCAAAGACCATGGGGACACGCAAAATGCCCATTTTCTCTGGAGGAATCCTGAGCAGCATGTTCTCGATCTTGATTTTCAATCGTCCGTAAACGCTCTCGGAAAGGGTCTTGTCATATTCGTAGGACGGGTATTTTCGATAGGCGTCAAAAACATTGGCCGAGGAAAGAAAATAAAGCCTACACTCGTTTTGCCGAAGATATTCCACGACATGCTGGTGGGCTTGTATTTGGGCTGCAAAATTACCTCTCAAGGCAGAGATGATAATTTGTGGCCTTACTTTTTCCAATATTCCGAAGACATCATCCTCTTCGATATTGTACGGCAAGAATTGCTGATTGCCCTCAAATGATTTCCTTGCAGTAAAGTAGGTGCCATAGGTGTCGAAATAATTGCAGAGTTCTTTATAGATTGCATTTCCCAGAAAACCGCTTCCCCCTAAAATCAGAATCCTTTTGTTACCTTCATCTTTCTTTCGCCTTCCTTTCGCCATGTAGATTGATTATCTTTTTAATACTCCTTCTATTTAGAAACTAGGATTTTTGTTTCTTTCTTTTCCCTTTGCCGGCCTTAAAATTTTAAACCGTAGCTAAGGCTATGCCTGAAAATTTTGCCTTGACAAAGAAAAAAATAAACTTGTCAAAACTCCCGAATTTCTAAATAGCATGAGTATAGAACGGTAGTTTCACCACGGTCGCGGGCACCGTATTTTTACGAATTTGGATATGAATTTTGTGGCCGGGCTTCGAATGTTCCGACGGCACATAACCCATCCCGATTCCTTTATTAAGTGAAGGCGACATGGTGCCGGAAGTGACTATACCGATTTTCGTACCTTGCCCAGTAACAATATTGTAGCCCTGACGCGGAATTCCCCGTTCGTCCAATTCAAAGCCGATGAGTTTTTGGTCGGCACCTTTTTCCTTTTCCTTCGCCAAATTGTCACTGTTTACAAAATCCTTGGTGAATTTGGTGATCCAGCCCAATCCCGCTTCAATCGGGGAGGTTTCATCGTTAATATCGTTTCCATAAAGACAATAGCCCATTTCTAGGCGAAGTGTGTCACGGGCACCCAGCCCAATCGGTTTGATACCGTAGGCGGCTCCTGCTTCAAATACTTTGTCCCATATCGGCTTTACTTCGGTGTTCTTGCAATAGATTTCGAATCCTCCTGAACCCGTATATCCCGTAGCGGAAATAATAACATAATCGATCCCGGCAAAATCGGCAACTACAAAATTATAAAACTTAATATCCTTTAAATTCACGGATGTCAGGGATTGCATCGCTTCTACCGCTTTTGGGCCCTGAATCGCCAGTAGGGAGAATTCGTCGGAGATGTTTCTCATTTCCGCAGCTATGCCCTTGTTGTATTTTGAAATATGCGTCCAGTCTTTTTCGATATTCGACGCGTTGACCACCAATAGATACGTCTCCTCCTTTATGCGATAAATTATAAGATCGTCTACAACACCGCCGGTCTCGTTGGGCAGGTAGCTGTACTGCGCTTGTCCGACCGTCAATTTTGAAGCATCGTTTGCTGATACTTTTTGAATCAATTGCAATGCTTTTGGTCCCTCTATCAGAAATTCCCCCATATGTGATACGTCGAAAACACCGACACCATTGCGTACTATTTCATGTTCGGCATTGACACCTTCGTAGGAAACGGGCATGTTAAAACCGGCAAAAGGCACCATCTTGGCGCCTAAGGCGATATGAGTGTCGGTAAGGGCCGTGTTTTTCATTTGAAGAAGTTTATGAGGTTAGATATTTCTTAGTTTAGATAATTCAAATCACTTGTCGCTGCCTACCGCAATTACTGCTGCCAACTGAAATGCAAAGCTATTGAAATATTTAAGGATAGTAAATTGCTTGTTGTTATGTTTTGCACAATATTTGTAAATTCATTGGACATAGACTCCTATTAAAATAATTGCCCATGCCAAGATTACACATTGTTCCCGCAATAGTACTATTCACCATGATGCAAATCGCTGGCCAAGAGGTGCCGACGGATTTTCTATCCGCCGATTTCCACAAAGGCCGTAGGGAGCTCGTACGGGAGATGATGCCCGCGAACAGCGTAGCCGTATTTTTTGCCAATGCTGAACGCAACCGGGCCAATGACGTGGACTATATCTACCATCAAGACCCTAATTTTTACTATTTGACGGGATATAGGGAACCGAATTCCGTTTGCTTATTTTTTCAGAGCATCAGAATGATACCAATACTGCCTACAATGAAATTTTGTACGTTCAGGAGCGCGATCCACGGGCGGAGCAATGGAACGGCAAGCGGCTGGGCGTGGAAGGCGCAAAGTCAACATTAGGTTTCGAAACGGTTTTTAATGGAAGTGAATTTTCAAAGGCGTCGATTAATTTTACCGAATTCGATACGGTTATGTTTTTCGACTTTGAGAACGATTATCGGGATACGGGAAACAAGGCCGATCTTTTTAACCTGATAATGGATTTTAAGAAAAAAGCCAATTATCCCTCTGATTATGACCCTGCCAAACAGCGATTGTATTCGATGATAAAATCCACCGATGTTGAAAATAGTGCGAATGTTGCCCAGATTTTGGGACGCTATCTTAGTAGGGACGAAGACCTTAAAAACGATGAACTATTAACCGGATTCGTTAATGCATCCGATAATAAAGTACGCGGTGAGATAAAGGATAAAGTAACCCTGCATTTGGATGCGAACAACTTGAACTCGGCAAGACTCGGGGAAATCATGGCTACGCTGCGCGAGACTAAAACGGATGAAGAAATGACGCTGCTCAAAAAGGCCATCGAGATTTCAGCAGTGGGCCAAGTCGAGGTCATGAAGGCTATGCATCCGAATATGTCCGAGACAGAAATTCAGGGGGTACATGAGTACGTTTACAAGAAATATGGCGCCGAATACGAGGGGTATCCCTCAATTGTAGGTGGCGGAAACAACGGCTGTATCCTCCATTATATCGAAAACAATAAACCTACAGTCGGAGATGACCTGGTGCTGATGGATTTGGGTGCGGAATATCATGGATATACCGCCGATGTTACCCGTACCATTCCCGCTAATGGCAAGTTCAGCAAAGCACAAAAGCAGATTTATGATATTGTCTACGATGCTCAAGAAGCTGGAATAAGGGCGAGTACGGTCGGTGCGCCATTTCAGGCTCCAGGCCAAGCGGCGAGTAAGGTAGTCACCGAAGGATTAATTAAATTGGGCATTATTTCAAAGGATGAAGAAGCAAAAACCTACTTCCCTCACGGTACTTCACATTATCTGGGGTTAGATGTTCATGACCAAGGCACCTATCAAGCCTTCAAGCCGAATACCGTAATAACGGTCGAACCGGGCATCTACATTCCCGAGGGCAGCGATTGCGATAAGAAATGGTGGGGCATCGCCGTGCGCATTGAAGATGATATCTTGATTACTGATGATGGCCCTGTCAATTTATCTGCCATAGCACCCAGAACAACCAGGGAAATCGAAAAAGCCATGGCCCAACCCAGTCCGTTAGATGATTTTGAATTGCCGGAATTGGATTGATTATAGGAGTGGAATTTTCTAAAAGAATAGATACGATGGCTGTTCGAGTCTTTCTGCTTTAGTGTATACCGATCGCCGTCGAAGTGCTCAAGATAAACCAAAGTCGAGATCGGCAAGTATCTGCCCGGCGCTATGTCTCGACTGCCCTCGACCTGACAACAATACGGACATATTTTTCGGATTACTTCTGGGGTTTGCCCAAAGAATCAGGACCTCCCAATAGGTAATCCTTCAAATCCCCATAATTTTTTATTCGGATAGATTTTTTTTCTTTATCCATAACCTTTTCGATTTGCGGGGGTATATCCAAAGCTTTCCCGATAGTTTTCTCAACAACATCTAAAAACTTAACTGGGTGCGCGGTCTCCAAAAAGATGCCATAGGTATCCGGATGCTCTTCCTGATATTTTTTCAAGCCTAGATAGCCTACAGCGCCGTGCGGGTCGGCTATGTATCCGCTACTATTGTAAATTTGTAAGATAGCGTTCCGCGTTTCTTCATCGGTGAATGCAAAAGAGGAAAGGTTCTCTTTTAAAGCTTCGTAATCATCTTTATATAAATGCCGGATACGGACAAAGTTACTTGGATCTCCAACGTCCATGGCATTGGAAATGGTCGCCAGAGACGGTTTTGGATTGTATTTTCCGGTCATCATAAATTCCGGAACGGTATCGTTTACATTGGTGGCCGCCACAAAGTGTTTGACGGGCATGCCGAGGCGCTGGGCGACCATACCGGCACAGATATTCCCGAAATTTCCGCTTGGGATTGAAAAAACAAGCTCCTTTTCCTTGCTTTTGATCGCCTTGTAGGCGAACAGAAAATAAAACAATTGGGGCAGCCATCTGGCTACGTTGATGGAGTTGGCCGAGGTCAGTTGCATTTTGGCCAGTAACTCTTCATCTAGAAAAGCGGTCTTGACCATTTTTTGGCAGTCGTCAAAAGTACCGTCCACTTGCAAGGCCGTGATATTTTGCCCCAAAGTGGTAAGCTGCCGTTCTTGGATATCGCTCACTTTTCCACTGGGGTAAAGTATGACCACCTTCACGCCGTCAACCCCTAAAAAACCGTTGGCCACAGCGCCGCCGGTATCTCCCGAGGTGGCGACCAAAACCTTTAGCTCGGACTTTTCCCCGAGTGAAAAATAGCCTAGGCACTGGGCCATGAACCTTGCGCCCACATCCTTAAAAGCCATCGTCGGGCCGTGAAAAAGTTCGAGGGTGGCAACGTTATTTTCTATTTCCACCACCGGAAAATCGAAATCTAGCACTTCCTTCAAAATATCTTTTAAAATCGAATGGGGAATATCATCGGAAACGAACTGCCGAATGGCCTGAAAAGCGATTTCGTGATGTGATACATTCTGGATATCCTTATAAAAAGAATCGGGTAGGGGCGTGATGCTCTCAGGGAAATATAAGCCCTTATCGGGAGCGATGCCCTTAATCACGGCATCTTTGAACGATACGCTGGGGGCTTGTTTGTTTAGGCTGTAAAAGTTCACTTTTGAAATGTGTTGATTCGAAAATGGGTTGACTTAAAAATTTGGAAATGGCCGGTTGTGGTCAGCATGATGAGCGATATACGAGGTATGGTGTGTTTTGTTATAGCGACAAACATTCTAAATCATATCATTTTAGTTTCGTATTGCGCATCAAAAATCGAGCATTTTCACTCCTTCATCATTAACCTTGGAAACATGCACATCATAATCTATCCCGATTTTTTTATATACCTCCTTCATAGCACCAGCGACTTCATTGGCGGTATGCTCCCCTTTACTGAAGGCAAAAATAGAGGGCCCAGACCCAGAGATACCGGAACCGAGGGCACCCGCCTCCATTGCAACGGATTTTACCTTATCAAACCCAGGAATTAAGATGGAGCGAATAGGTTCTACGATATAATCGATTAAAGAGCGGCCGATGAGGTCATAGTCTTCCGTAAAAAGTCCCGCTACCAATCCGCCGACATTACCCCATTGTTTTATTCCATCGGCCAAGGTGATGTTCGTTTTTAAAATTTTTCTTGAATCGGAGGTTCGTACCTCTATCTGCGGATGTATGACCGTCGCCCATAATTGAGCGGGACTCGGAATCGGAACAATATCCAACGGATCGTAACTGCGAACCAGTGTAAACCCTCCGAACAAGGCAGGGGCAACGTTATCGGCATGGGCGACACCACTGGCCAAGCGTTCCCCTTCCATGGCAAATTTCACCAGTTGGAGTTTTGAAAATTTACGGTCGAGCAATTCGTTCATGGCCCAGACCGCCCCCGCCGAACTGGCGGCGCTACTACCGATACCGCTACCGGCCTTGATTTTTTTATGAATCTCGATTTCGAATCCGCCTTCATAATCCCCCTCTGCCAACAGTGCCAACCCCGCTACCCCGGCAACATTCAAATGGGTTTCGGTAGGGAGGTCTTGGCCTGTCAATTTGGTAATGCTAATCCCCTTTTTATCGACTTTCCGGACAATCATCATATCACCGACACTCTCTAGGGCGACTCCCAGCACATCGAACCCACAAGAAATATTGGCGATGGTGGCGGGACAGAAAATTTTTAGTTCGGCAGTGTTCATAGTTTTCAAAAATTCCCGATTCGAATAATATCCGCAAATATGCCTGATGCCGTTACATCGGCCCCGGCGCCTGCCCCTTTAATGATCATAGGCTGGTTCGGGTAGCGTTCGGTGTAGAACAGCACAATATTGTCGCTTCCTTCGAGATTATAAAAATCATGCCCTTTAGGTATTTGCTGTAGGCCCACGCTAGCTTTACCATTTTCATATTGGGCCACATATTTTAATTTGCTGTCCGTTTTTTGGGCATTGGAATATAGCTTTTGAAAATCGGCTTCATACTTTTTCAGGGAAGCGAAGAAATCCATATTATTTTCGGTATCCAAACTTTCCTGTGGTAAAAAGGGTTTGTTCTCGATATCCGATATTTCAAGACGATTGCCACTTTCCCTAGCCAAGATTAAAATTTTGCGCATCACATCGATACCGCTCAGATCTATTTTAGGGTCGGGTTCAGTGTATCCTTCCGCTTTGGCCTGCTCCACGACATCGTGAAAGGTGGTCGATGCGTTAAAATTATTGAACACAAAATTCAGGCTTCCTGAAAGCACAGCCTGTATTTTAAGTACTTTATCCCCCGAGGCTATCAGATGCTTTAAGGTGTCGATAATCGGTAACCCTGCGCCAACGTTGGTCTCAAAAAGGAAAGGAGCGTTATACATCCGTGCCAGATCCTTCAGGTGCTTGTAATTTTCAAAGCCAGAAGAGCATGCAATTTTGTTACAGGTGACGACCGAAATACTGTTGCTCAGATACGAATGGTAGGTCGCCGCCACTTCGTCGCTGGCGGTATTGTCCACAAAGATTGAATTCCTGTAATTTAGGTTCTGTACCGTCTCGAAAAATCCTATTTTATCTGCTTTTTGACCTTCGGCCAATAGGGTGTCCCATTCCTTGAGCGGGATACCATTCTCGTCGAAGACCATGGTGCGGGAATTCGATATACCGATCACCCGAATGTTCAGTTTTAGGTTTTCTTTTAAAAACTTGCGTTGTTGGCGTACTTGCTCCAAGAATTTGGCCCCGACATTGCCTACGCCCATGACAAAAAGATTGAGCTGTTTGATATTTTCCTCGAAAAATTCCTCATGAAGGGCGTTCAAGGCTTTTTTCACATCACTTTTGATGATAACCGCGGAAATATTTCGTTCCGAAGCCCCTTGTGCAATGGCCCTGATGTTCACATTGTTTCGCCCTAGGGTGCTGAACATTTTACCGCTAAGGCCTTGGTGGTGCTTCATATTGTCACCTACCAGTGCAATGATGGCGAGGTCAATTTCGGCAATGGTCGATTTAATTTTTCCGCGTTCGATCTCATACTCGAAAGCCGTGTTAACAACGTCTACAGCATGATGTACATCGTCTGCCGAAATTCCGACGCAAATGGAATGCTCGGAAGACGCCTGTGTAATAAAAACCACACTGATTTCCGATTGCGATAGCACTTCGAAGAAACGTTTCGAAATTCCAGGAATACCAACCATTCCCGGCCCTTCCAAAGACAGCAGGGCCATATTGCCCACGTGGGTAATGCCCCTGACGGTCTTTCCTTTTTCGTTCTTGTTCTTGGTAATCAGGGTGCCGGCATCTTCGGGGGCCAAGGTGTTTTTTATGTGGATGGAAATGCCTTTCGCGAAAACAGGCTGAATGGTCGGAGGATATAACACCTTTGCGCCAAAATGGGACAGTTCCATGGCCTCTTCGTAGGATATATGCGGAATTGCCTTGGCCTGTTTGACCAGTTTCGGGTTGGCCGTGAACATGCCGCTGACATCAGTCCAAATTTCGAGAATCTCGGCATCGATTGCGGCGGCTACGATGGCAGCGGTATAGTCGGAACCGCCCCTTCCCAAAGTGGTAGAGCTTCCATTTTCCGAGGAGGCGATAAAGCCGGGCATGACGATAATCTTGTTTGGTACCCCCGAAAAATAGGTAGTGCATTTGGCATTGGTACTTTCAAAATGAACACTCGCCTTTCCGGGGCTATCGCCGGTTATTATAAGTTCCCTACTATCCTTATAAGCGACATCCATCTGCTCCTGCAAAAGGAATTCGCTAATGATATAGGATGATAAAAGTTCACCGTAGCTTACTATCTTATCGGAAAGTCTGGGTGTTATTTCCTTAATCAGATAAGCGCCTTCCAACAAAGTTTCTAAGGTATTGATATCACTTTTTACCTTGCTCAAGACCTTGCTTTGCGCCTGGATAGGAATGAGCTCCTTGATCGTCGCCAAGTGCCTATCCTCAATTTCCTTCAAAACATTCTTATACTCCCCGTTCTGAACGGAAGCCAGGAGCGCGGCATGCAAAAGCTGATCGGTAACCCCACCAAACGCGGAGACCACGACAATGGTTTTGTCCGACACCGTATGGGCGATGATATCTTTGACAAGGCGTATATTTTGGGCGTTGGCAACGGAGGTGCCTCCGAATTTTAGGACTTTCATGCTATGGTTTGTATTAAGGAGGAATTTGGGTAATATTGCGGTACATGGCCAAAGAAGTAGAATTTTTTTGCCTTATCCCAAGGGGATGAAGCGGCCAATGGAAACAGTGTACGCATTATAAAATGGGATATAGTCTATTTTTATGTCCGTTCGAACTAGAAACATACGGTTTTGAAAGCTTCAAAAGTAGTATTTTTAGACGCTTAATCAAACTTTTTCCATTCCGTTGTTGAGTTAATGGGGTATACAGTTTTAGGACGTGCCGCATAGGGCACTTGGTGTTTAATTTCCCAACTATTTGCACACTAAAATATTCCTCCCTTCACGGGAGGGACAAAATAGATAAAATTTTATGAAAATATTCTCGGCCGAACAAATTTACGCAGCAGATAAAGTTACTATAAAGAAACAGGACATCACCAGCGATGAGCTGATGGAACGTGCAGCAATGCAGCTGTTCAATTGGTTGCACCTTCGATTGCAGGGCGACCCAGTTAAAATCCATCTGTTCTGTGGTATCGGAAACAATGGTGGTGACGGATTGGCGTTGGCACGGCATCTTCGGGAAAATAAATATAACATTACGGTCTATGTGGTCAACTATAGCAAAAAACGCTCCGATGATTTTTTGACCAATCTCAAACGCTTGAAAGATCGAGAAGTGTGGCCCGAATTTTTGGAGAAAGGCGATGACCTTCCCGAAATCGATAGGGAGGATATTCTCGTCGACGCCGTTTTCGGATTGGGATTGAACCGTCCGCCTGATAGTTGGGTGGTCGATTTGTTCGAACATTTGCACCGTTCGCAAGCCTTTACCCTTTCCGTGGATATTCCATCTGGGCTATATACGGATAAGGTTCCTGAGAATGCAAAAGCCGTAGTCAAAGCCAACCATACCCTGAGTTTTCAAGTGCCTAAATTAATCTTTTTCCTCCCGGAAACAGGAATCTATACCGAACAGTGGGAAATTTTGGACATCGGTTTGGACAGTGATTTTTTAAAGAAGACCGAGACCAATTATGAGCTTATCGGAAAGAACGAGGTGCTATCCTATTACATCCCAAGGGAAAAATATTCGCATAAGGGCACTTATGGCCATAGTTTAATTGTTGGTGGTAGCTACGGAAAAATCGGTGCGGTGCATTTGGCCGCCAAAGCCTGTTTGCATGTGGGAAGCGGACTGGTTACCGTCTATGTACCAAAATGTGGATATATTCCCCTTCAGACTAATTTTCCAGAAGCTATGGTGATAACGGATGTGAATGAAGAATACATTTCAAAAATCCATTTTGACATCTCTCCCACGGTGATTGGCATTGGCATGGGCATGGGAAGGAGTAACAAAACGGCTAAAGCCTTCGGTGAATTTTTGGATACTAACAAAATTCCACTGGTCATCGATGCAGATGCCCTGAACATCCTTTCAGAAAACAAGGCCCTTCTTGAAAAATTACCTTCCAAAACAATTTTGACCCCACACCCCAAAGAACTCGAACGCCTGATAGGGAAATGGGACAATGATTTCCAAAAACTGGAAATGGCTAAGGCTTTTTCAAAAAAATACGATTGTGTGCTTGTGATAAAAGGTTCGAACACAATTACAATTTATAATGAAAAGGGTTATGTGAACACGACAGGTAATCCAGGCATGGCCACAGGGGGTACCGGTGATGTTCTTACAGGAATTATTACCGGAATGATCGCACAAGGTTATCGACCTTTACAGGCTGCCATTTTCGGTGTATACCTTCACGGACGGGCAGGGGATATTTCAATCGAAAAAACAGGTTATCAGGCGTTGACGGCCTCGGGAGTTGTTGAGGGGATTGGACCGGCTTTTTTAGATTTGTTTGAAAGACCGGAAAGAACAGCTACCGAAGAACAGTAAGTAAAAAATTGAGAATTACGTTTCAACGCTACGATTTGGGCAATTGAATTTGTTCTGTTTGGTTCCACGTATTGCAAGTAAACTAGGTTTATAGTACCTTACCCATATAATTTTTCATCGTAAAGCTATGTCTTCGTTCAACGTCAATGCAGACCTAGTTCCCCTTTTTCGCGGTTTGGTTACCGGTTTACAGCCTTTCGCCAATGCCCAACAGGTCGCCTTGTACTTTAATGCGGATGTCCAGCATTTGCATGCTTCTTATAACCCCGCTGATGCACTTTCCAAGATAACGGTCTTGTTGACCCGTATAATAACCTTTACCCCTCAGTCGTATTCCGTGACGGTGTCCATTAGTAGGTGCCGTGATACCATAGATCGTTGTATGCTGACCATCGAAAATACAGGAGTAGACCTTTCACGGGTGGTTGAGATAATTTCGACAGTCAGCGATGGTCTTCGTTTGGAAAAAGTAGACAGAGGTACGCGTTTTGTAATTGAAATACCCGTAACGTACGAGGCTGCCCCGGTACTAATTCAGACAGGAAACGGACCGCTTACTCCCAAAAAATATCCGTTTTATTATTCCGCCGTATCGAAAAGATTGGCATCCCACTTTTCCAATTCAAAAAACCTGGAAAATACGGTCTCGCAACTGAACGCGACTGACGGCGTGTTTTTAAAAAAGGTAAACGCCGTTATCAACGCGAACATCAACGATTCCGAATTCAAGGTAGATAGCTTGGCGTGTGCCATGGCGCTGAGTAGATCACAATTGTTTCGAAAACTAAAAACGTTGACACGCATGTCGCCCCAAAAATATCTGAGGTTGGTACGGTTGGAGCGGGCGAAGAAAATGTTGCAATCGAAGACTATTGACGCCAATGTCAGCGAGGTGTGCTACCAAACGGGATTTGCCAGCAAGAGCCATTTTACAAGGGCTTTTCAAAAGGAATTCGGCTTCAATCCCTCCGAAATCAAATAAGGGTCATACAACCTGCGGGCAAATTTTCGCAACCCAAGGTCAATTGGGTAATCGCACGTTTAACTAATTTTGAGTATGTCTAACCTCTAAATAAATTTAACATGGATCAGCTAAAAAAAAACAGGGAGTTTATCATCAAATATTTCAATGCAATCTCCGGAGCCGTAAAAACACGCAAACTATGTGAAAAATACACCAATGACGAAAAATTAATGGAACACATCGCTTTTTTCGAAGGCGCTTTTCCAAAATATGAACTTTTTATAGAAGAGATGATGACCGAAGCCAACAAAGTGATCGTTCAGGGAAAGGCTACCGGAATCCACGAGGGTGCGCTGAATGGCATTCCGCCGACCGGAAAAAAAATGGATTTGCCTTTTTGTGTCCG
The DNA here is from genome assembly GCA_963832345.1 of uncultured Flavobacteriaceae bacterium. Lineage (GTDB taxonomy): Bacteria > Bacteroidota > Bacteroidia > Flavobacteriales > Flavobacteriaceae > Pricia. The sequence goes on from CAWHTW010000003.1 coordinate 1,029,198, forward strand.
CTACACCATCGAAAATGAAAAGATTACCGACCATTGGCTTATTGCCGATCAAGTGGTGTTGATGGAGCAATTGGGGGTGATGACTGCCAACACGGAAGAATCGGCCCATTGAATACTTAAAGCGGAACAGATGAGAACGCTGCTTTTTTCTATTCTTCAGACGGTTGCGGCTATACCTTTTATGTTTTAATGGAGTAGGTAGAACAGCTTCCAAAAGCCGTACAAAAACCATGTACTACCACTTTAGCGAATGGCGATAGTGAATTCGCGTAATGGGCCAAGGGTCACAGGTGTCATCTACCTTATACAGCATCGCCATATCTTTAAAGCTGTAATCGAGTTCAAGGCAAAGGAGACTACATCTGATGGGTCAGAAGTTAGGGGACAATGGATTTTGGATTCATTTGCTGTACTGTCAGTTGGAAAGTGCCAAGGATACTTTCACCGCCTATGGATTCTTATTTCGAGTACATAACATCTACAATTCCAATACTTGGTCATCAATGTTGGGATAATGGATTAAGACCTGAAACGTTAATCCTATCTTAGGACGGTATTGCAAAAAGAAAACGTTTTGTTGGCGATACAGGTGGAAATAATATTAGTGATTACACCGAATGTTCCGACGATAGCCGAATAGTTTTTCTGGAATTAAAACCTGTAAATTTGAAGATAACGTACTCTCCCTGAGCGACTGAATTTAAATCTAATTAGAAAAAAAATAGCCGGGGAATTCCTTGGCTACATCTACCTGCCGTTAACGCGCTTCCTCACCCAAGCCAACGCATTGTCAAATTCAATAAAAAACTTCATTGCCTTCTTATAGAATAATTTTTCGATTTTGAAGTTGTGCATGTCGATTTCCTTTACGGAAACGATGGCGAAGGCCTTTAAGTTTTCGAGTTGTCGCAGATAGGTGTAAATAGTGGGGTCCACGGCATAGGAATTTTTGCGTAAACTGATGATTCCAAAGTTTTTGTTTCTGAAATGTATTTCGGAGATACCTATAATTTGATACGCTCTTTCTAAGGTAAGTGTGGCATCTTCTTCGAAAAGTGATACCATATAATTGTCATAAACCTGTATCTTTCCAATCTCTAAATCATATTCCCTAACGATAACTTTCTTCTTCGGCCGTTCCACTTTCATTATATAAGGGTTATAGTGTTCTAAATGTTCTGTGACGAAAGTAGTTGTAAGCAACGCATTCGGATAAAATACTAGACTAAAAGCGAAAATATCGTTTGTACTGCTTATTATCCGGATTTATAGTGGCTATTTTCGTTTTACCCCACCTTTGGACATTAAAAAAGGGAGCCAAATTAATGACTCCCTTGGTACAAGATGTATGACGCTTTGCATCATGGTCGCTGCATCTTTTATCTGCAGTCTTCTATTGCTATTCCGTCTTTGATGATTCTTCCGACTTCTTGATTTTGATGGTCAACTCCTCGGTTTTTTCGTCAAGGTCCATGTCAATGGTATCGCCTTCTTGAAGTTTCGAATTTACGATTTCCTCGGCCAGCGCATCTTCGATATACTTCTGGATGGCCCGTTTAAGCGGCCGTGCGCCGTACTGCTTATCAAAGCCTTTCTCGGCGATGTAATCTTTGGCTTTGTCACTCAGTTTCAAATCGTAACCTATGTCCTTAATTCTTGCGAAAAGCTTGCGCAATTCGATATCGATGATTTTATGAATATCTTCCCGTTCAAGCGGGTTGAATACCACAACGTCGTCTATCCGGTTCAAAAACTCGGGGGCGAAAGCCTTTTTTAGGGCGCCCTCGATAACACTCTTCTGATGGGTATCTTCTTGTGCTTTCATCGCCGAGGTACCGAAACCTACGCCCTGTCCGAAATCCTTCAATTTTCGGGCTCCTATGTTCGAGGTCATAATGATAATGGAGTTTCGGAAATCTATTTTCCTTCCCAAACTATCGGTCAGATAGCCGTCGTCAAGTACCTGTAAAAGCATGTTAAACACGTCGGGATGCGCTTTTTCTACCTCGTCCAATAAGATGACGGAATAGGGTTTACGCCTTACTTTTTCGGTCAATTGCCCGCCTTCTTCATATCCAACATATCCCGGAGGTGCTCCGACCAAACGTGAAATCGCGAATTTTTCCATGTATTCGCTCATGTCGATGCGTATCAGGGCATCTTCGGAATCGAAAAGTTCTTTGGCCAATATTTTCGCCAATTGGGTCTTACCGACACCGGTCTGTCCTAAAAATATAAAAGACCCGATAGGTTTATTGGGATCTTTAAGTCCCGCGCGATTTCGCTGAATAGCTTTCGCAACCTTTGCTACCGCTTCGTCTTGGCCAATGACATTGGCTTTAATGAGCTTTGGCAGTTCGGCCAGCTTGTTGCTCTCGGCCTGTGCGATACGGTTTACAGGTATACCGCTCATCATCGAAACCACATCGGCGACGTTGTCTTCGCTAACGATTTCTTTATGCTGCTTGCTGTCCTCTTCCCATTGTTCTTGTGCCAAAGCTAGGTCTTTTTCCAGCCTTTTTTCATCGTCACGCAGTTTAGCGGCCTCTTCGTATTTTTGCTTTTTGACCACTGAGTTTTTAAGCTCGCGAACGTCATCCAGCTTTTTTTCCAGTTCCAAAATCTGTTTGGGTACATCCATATTAACGATGTGTACGCGCGACCCGGCTTCGTCAAGGGCATCGATAGCCTTGTCAGGAAGAAAACGGTCGGTCATATACCGGTTCGTCAATTTGACGCAGGCAATGATGGCCTCATCGGTATATTCTACATTATGGTGATCTTCATACTTTTGTTTGATATTTTGGAGAATTTCAATGGTTTCGTCTACCGTGGTAGGCTCTACGATCACTTTTTGGAACCGACGTTCCAAAGCGCCATCCTTTTCTATATACTGTCGGTATTCATCTAAGGTAGTTGCCCCGATACATTGGATTTCGCCTCGCGCCAAGGCCGGTTTGAACATATTGGAAGCATCTAAACTTCCAGTCGCGCCACCTGCTCCGACAATGGTGTGGATTTCATCAATAAATAGGATGACATCATCGTTCTTTTCCAATTCGTTCATGACGGCTTTCATCCGCTCTTCGAACTGGCCCCGGTATTTGGTGCCGGCGACCAAGGATGCCAAATCTAAGGTGACTACCCTTTTATTGTAAAGGATACGGGATACTTTTTTGTTGATGATCCGCAATGCGAGACCTTCGGCGATGGCACTTTTGCCTACACCGGGTTCACCGATCAATAAGGGATTGTTCTTTTTTCTTCGGCTTAAGATCTGTGAAACGCGTTCGATTTCCTTCTCCCGCCCTACGACCGGATCCAAACGGTTTTCCTCCGCCATTTGGGTAAGATCGCGCCCGAAATTGTCAAGAACGGGGGTCTTGGATTTTTTGTTTCCTTTCTGACCCGTGGTAGAACCAAAGGCACCTTCTTTGCCGTCGTTGTCGTCGTTGTCACTGGGAAAGGATTCCGCAGTCGGTGCATCGATTATATTGTCGTCGCTCGTAATCATAAATTTAAATTGTTCTTTGACGCCATCATAGTCCACTTTCAATTTATGCAGCAATTTGGTCGTGGGATCATTTTCGTTGCGCAAAATACAAAGCAGTAAATGGGCGGTGTTTATCGACGAGCTCTGAAAAAGTTTGGCCTCCAAAAAGGTGGTCTTCAGTGCACGTTCGGCCTGCCGGGTCAGGTGCAGGTTCTTTTTATCTTTTTGAATCGTATTGGGGTTGGGATTAGAGGGGCTCAGAATTTCCACTTTTCGTCTTAAATGATCTAAATCGACCTCTAAGGCATCCAAAATACTGATAGCCTTTCCGTTTCCATCCCGCAGCAGGCCCAGCATCAAATGCTCGGTTCCTATAAAATCGTGACCGAGACGGAGTGCTTCCTCCTTACTATATGCAATTACATCCTTTACCCGTGGTGAGAAATTATCATCCATAAATAGTATCCTTTCGTCAGTAAAACATCATCCAAATTCATCCCCAAAACTTCTCGGAAATCCATCGGCATGCGTATAAAATTAATAAAACTCTACCAATCTAACGCAAATAGTGTTCCTATTATTAGACAAAGATGTTGGAAATGTCGAAAAACGGCCGAAATGGCAAGTAACTCAGTTATTTAATCACGCAGGAAGTTATTCTCAAATGCTGTTGATAAATTGTTTAATAATGTGGGGTTAAATTACTTTGAAGGCCGTGATTTTGCGTATATTGGCGTGTTTTTCAAAGAAGGATTATTTAACAAAAAAATATAGGATATAAACATGGCGGAAGGTGAAAAATTGATTCCGATCAATATCGATGAAGAAATGAAGTCGGCCTACATCGACTATTCGATGTCGGTCATTGTGTCACGTGCCCTACCCGATGTCAGGGATGGCTTGAAACCGGTACACCGAAGAGTATTGTACGGTATGCACGAACTGGGTGTTCGCTCATCGAGTTCCCACAAAAAATCGGCACGTATTGTAGGTGAAGTCCTCGGTAAATACCATCCTCACGGCGATACATCGGTCTATGATTCCATGGTACGAATGGCCCAGGAATGGAGTTTACGGTACATGCTGGTCGATGGCCAAGGAAACTTCGGTTCGGTAGATGGCGATAGTCCCGCTGCCATGAGGTACACAGAAGCTCGAATGCGAAAAATAGCAGATGAGATGCTGGCCGATATCGATAAGGATACGGTCGACCACCAACTTAACTTTGACGATTCTCTAGAGGAACCGACCGTTCTGCCGGCCCGAGTGCCCAATCTGTTGATTAACGGCGCGTCCGGTATTGCTGTGGGTATGGCTACCAACATGCCGCCGCACAACCTGTCGGAAGTAATTGACGGTACGGTCGCGTATATTGAGAACAACGATATCGAAATCGACGAACTTATTACACACATCAAAGCCCCTGATTTTCCAACTGGCGGTATTATTTATGGGTATGGTGGCGTAAAAGAGGCCTTCCATACCGGTCGCGGCCGGGTCAAGATCAGGGCCAAGGCGAATATTGAAGAAGTACAGGGAAAGGAATGTATCATTGTGACTGAAATTCCCTATCAGGTCAACAAGGCCGATATGATCAAGAAGACGGCGGATTTGGTCAACGAGAAAAAAATCGAGGGTATATCGAGTATCCGCGACGAATCCGATAGAAACGGGATGCGCATCGTTTATATATTGAAACGCGATGCCATTCCGAATATCGTACTCAATACCTTATTTAAATATACGGCGCTTCAATCTTCATTTAGCGTCAACAATATTGCCCTGGTAAACGGCCGGCCACAGTTGCTGAACGTTAAGGAAATGATTCATTATTTTGTGGAGCATCGGCATGAGGTGGTCGTTCGCCGTACAAAATACGAACTTAAAAAGGCTGAGGACAGGGCGCATATCTTAGAGGGACTTATTATTGCGTCGGACAATATCGATGAGGTAATCGCCATTATCAGGGCATCTTCAAACGCCGACGAGGCGCGGGAAAACCTGATGGAACGCTTTAAGCTAACTGAAATACAGGCGAAGGCCATCGTTGAGATGCGCCTACGTCAACTTACCGGCCTGGAGCAGGATAAATTGCGGGCGGAATTTGACGAGATTATATTGACCATTGCCGATCTGAAGGACATCCTCGAAAAGAAAGACCGAAGAATGCTTATTATCAAGGACGAGCTTTTGGAAATCAAGGAAAAATATGGCGACGAACGCCGTTCCGAAATCAATTTGGCCGGTGGTGATCTAAGTATCGAAGACATGATACCCGATGAGCAGGTCGTCATCACCATTTCACATGCCGGATACATCAAAAGAACACCGTTGTCGGAATATAAGACCCAGAATAGGGGCGGGGTAGGTCAAAAGGCATCCTCGACACGAAACGAGGATTTCTTGGAATATCTGTTCGTAGGCACCAATCACCAATACATGCTCTTTTTTACCCAAAAGGGAAAATGTTTCTGGATGCGGGTCTACGAGATTCCAGAAGGCAGTAGGACCTCTAAAGGAAGGGCGATACAGAATCTGATCAATATCGAACAGGACGATAACGTAAAGGCTTTTATCTGTACCCAAGATTTGAAGGACGAAGAATATGTCAACAGTCATTATGTCATCATGGCCACCAAAATGGGTACGGTCAAGAAGACCTCTTTGGAGCAATATTCGCGACCCCGTCAAAACGGAATCAACGCTATTGGCATTCGCGAGGATGATGAGCTACTGGAAGCCAAATTGACTACGGGTACCAGCCAGATTTTTCTCGGGCTCAAATCGGGCAAGGCCATACGTTTTGAAGAAGGCAAGACACGGCCGATGGGAAGAAATGCATCGGGGGTACGGGGCATCCGTCTTGCGAACGACAAAGATGAAGTCATCGGGATGGTTTCGGTGCATGATTTTGAAGAGGATATTCTCGTTGTTTCCGAAAATGGATATGGTAAGCGATCTAGCATTGATGACTATCGAATCACGAACCGGGGCGGTAAGGGTGTCAAGACCATATCGATCACGAAAAAGACCGGGGGACTGGTCGCTATCAAGAACGTTTCCGATTCCGATGATCTGATGATTATCAACAAATCGGGAATCGCCATCCGTATGGGTGTAGAAGATCTTCGGGTCATGGGCCGCGCCACTCAAGGGGTACGCCTGATCAACTTGAAGGATAATGATTCTATTGCTGCCGTCGCCAAGGTCATGAAAGACGAGGATGAGCTTGAAGATACCGATATTAAGGATATCGAGGTGAGTCCCGATGAGATTGCGCCCGATACTAATGGCACGGACCTTGATACAGATGCTACCGATGAGGTCAAAGATTAGTGCAATATCATTATGGTATTTCCATAAAAATTGTATTTTGCAGCTAGAACTGGAGAAATTTGGGACCTCCGAACTTAATCATTAATTAAATGTATACGAAAATGAAAACTAGATTTTTAATACTTGCACTGCTGTGTTTTTCCATGGTCGGATTTGCACAGAAAAAGGAGATGAAAAACGCTGAAGACGCATTGGAAGATGGTAACGCGGCGGAAGCAAAGGGATTATTACTTGGCATTGAAGGCGCCATAGCCGGTGAAGACGAGAAGGCACAGGCCGAATATTATCTGCTGAAAGGTAAAACATATGCTAAATTGGCTAAAGACGGTGATAACAGTGCTTTCGACGAGGCTCTAACTGCATTGCGGAAAGTTGGGGAAATAGAGGAAAAGAGCGGTAAGGCAAAATATAGCGATGAGGCTCAGCAAAATTTGCAGGCAATGACCGCCGATTTGGTGAATTCCGCCGTTGAGGACAACGGTAACCAAAAGTTCAAGGAAGCTGCCGATAAACTTTATACCAGCTATAAAATTAGCCCGCAAGATACTTCCTATCTGTATTATGCCGCAAGCAGCGCCGTAAACGGTGGTCATTATGAGCAGGCACTGAAATTTTATGAAGAACTTCAGGAGGTCGGTTATGATGGTAGCGGAACAGTTTATAAGGCGACAAACGTCGAAACGGGTGAAGTGGAGGAAATGGACAAGACCCAACGTGACCTGATGGTGAAATCGGGATCTTACAAAGACCCCCAAGACGAAAAGTCGCCTTCCAAAAAAGCAGAAATCGTAAAGAATACCGCATTGATATACACGCAATTGGGTCAGGACGATAAAGCTTTGGAAGCTTACAAAACTGCGAGGGAAAGCAACCCTGAAGATGTAAACCTTATTCTTAACCAAGCCAACCTGTATTATAAAATGGACGATAAGGAAAAGTTCAAGGAACTCATGGCGGAAGCTACTGCAATGGCACCTGACAATCCCGACTTGCAATATAACATCGGGGTTATCAATATGGAGCAAGGCAATATGGAGGCAGCCCGCGAGTCTTATAAGAAAACTTTGGAAATCGATCCAGGGTACACCAATGCACAACTGAACCTTTCTACCACTTATGTAAACGAAGGCAACGCGTTGATTGACGATATGAACGCCCTGGGCAATTCAAAGGCCGACATTGCGAAATATGATGAATTAAAGCAGAAAAAGGACGAATTGTTCACGGAAGGTGCTACCGTTTTGGAAGACGCCTTAAAAACGAATCCCGGAAACCAAGGCATCCTTACACAGCTCAAAAATATTTATGGTGCCATGGGGGATAACGACAACTTTATGCGCCTTAAAAAATTATTGGAGGAGGCCGGAGGCCAATCCGAAGAGGCCAATGAAGGCGAGTAGTTCGTCAACCTACATTGAATGATTTACCAAATCCCTGAGGTTTACCGATCTTGGGGATTTTTTATGGAACTCTGTCAACAGTCCTGTAGGTTATATTATTTTTTTGATTACCCGCAGTTGGTGCGAATATTTACCCATCTCGGCATTGAAGATTCCGGTATGGTCTAAACGGTCGATACGTACCTTTCCGTAAACATGAATGACATAGTTATTGTCCATAATAAGACCGACGTGATGGATCTCTCCTTCTTTGTTGTCAAAAAATACAAGATCCCCTGCTTCGCTTTCTTCGATAAAACTTAGTGGGCTGCCCTGTTCCGATTGCTCAGAAACCCTTCGTAAAAGTCTGAATCCATTAATTTTGTAGACCATTTGGGTAAAACCGGAGGCATCGATACCGAACGGAGTTTTGCCGCCCCAAAGATAAGGTGCGTTCAAAAAGAGTAACGCTGTTCGAACAAGGTTAGCCTTATTGCTTTTTTTTGTGGACTGGCTTCCGTCAAATTTATGTGTTAAAAGTGGAGCGTTTTGCGTTGATGATCCCAATACAATGGGAAGTAAAATAGATTCCTCGGTTTCTACAAAGGAAACAAGCTCGTTGCTGTAAAGGGGGTTTTTTGTCCGTTCGAGATTTTGGAAGGTATTGTGTTCTATGAATTTGATCTGATGGTTGATTACCCATCCTTCACAACCGTCGAAAGCAATACGGATTTTGCTCCAATTTTTCCGGCATTCTAAAATTTTGAAATGTTCCCCATATAAAATTTGGGAAATTATTTCAGAAGTGTCATCGGCACTTGATCGAACGGAAACTATACTTAGGGTACAAATACCAAATTGCATGGGCAAGGTTTACAAATGTATTTTAGTTAGTAATTGCAATTATAGATAGAACCATCTAAAATTCATTTCCAATTTTTTCCTTCTTGAGGTGGCAGTATTAGCCAACCGCAACTGAAACTGGCTACTCACGTTTTTTGCAATGCGATGTAAACCAATGTGTTTTTTGTAAACATCGCTATACTTATCTCTCGACAATTATTGCGGAAGCCCCTCCACCGCCGTTACAAATGGCCGCCGCCCCAAGCTTGGCATTGTTCTGTTGCAGTACACCGATCAATGTAATCAAAATCCGGGCACCTGAACAGCCCAAAGGATGCCCAAGTGAAACAGCACCTCCGTTCACGTTGACATTTTTATCATTAAGTCCCAATAATTTCATATTAGCAAGGCCAACTACAGCGAATGCTTCGTTGAACTCGAAATAATCGATGTCCTCTATTTGTAGTCCCGCTTTGGCAATGGCTTTGGGAAGGGCCTTGGCAGGGGCCGTAGTAAACCATTTGGGCTCTTGCGCGGCATCGGCATAGCCTCGGATGGTCGCCAAAGGCTCGAGATTCAATTTCTTGGCCATTTTAGCGTTCATAAGCACAAGCGCCGCAGCACCATCGTTTATGGTGGAGGCATTGGCAGCGGTTACGGTTCCATCTTTCGAAAATGCGGGTCTCAAATCGGAGATTTTATCCATTTTCACATTCTTGAACTCCTCGTCTTCCGAAACCACTACAGGTTCGCCGCGACGCTGTGGTACTTCAACGGGAACGACCTCATTGTCAAACCTTCCATTTTTCCAGGCTTCCGCTGATCTTTTATAGGATTGAATGGCATAATCGTCTTGATCTTTCCTGCTGAATTGATGTTCGGTAGCACAGGCATCGGCACAAACGCCCATGGCATTTTGATCGTACACATCGACAAGACCATCCTTTTGCATACCATCTACCAAGGTAGCCGGGCCGAATTTTTGTCCGTTTCGCAAATGCATATAATGGGGGATAAGGCTCATATTTTCCATTCCTCCTGCAACAGCGACTGAAATATCACCTAAAGCAATGGCCTGAGCTGCCTGCATCACCGCTTTCATGCCCGAGGCACATACCTTGTTGATGGTGGTACAGGGTACCGAATCGGGAAGCCCCGCAAAAATAGCGGCTTGACGCGCAGGCGCTTGGCCCGTTCCCGCTTGCACCACGTTGCCCATAAGCACCTCGTCTACCAAATTTGGGTCTAGATTAATTTTTTGCAAAGCGCCCTTGATAGCGACTGCGCCTAATTTTGGAGCGGGAACCGTTGATAAAGATCCCATAAAACTTCCTATCGGCGTACGTGCCATCGATACTATTACCACCTGGTTCATGTGTTTTCGGGTTTTGTTCTTAAAATTAGCAATGCAAAATTAGGGAATTAATGTGTTATTCAGGATGCTGGTTTCAAGCTTACCTATACTCCATTAGACCTGAATCATATCCAAACGTATTTAAAACGCTTCAGGATGTATGCGGATAGCGCTTGTACTACTATTCCCCGTAGATATTTCAGTTTTTTTTGCTTCCTTTTCGTCTTTGCTCCCGAAGTGTCGGAATTAAAATTAGCATCCATAACTACTGCTGTGCTTAAATCTCTACGCTTCGGGATTGTATAGGCCAGAAAAACAAAGTGGCCCATGTCTGACCGATGGATTTGCCAAAATCCCTGAATTTCTCATTGTCACGAGTATATTTTCTATTTTTGGTGCAGATATCGTTTCCATGCAAAAATATTTGGATCGGCTTTTTAGGAATCAATCCCTCATATATAAATACTTTTTATATGTGGTATCGGTCGCTTGCATCGTTTTTTTCTTTCCAAAAGGCGGCAAGTTTAAATATGAGTTTCAAAAAGGTAAGCCTTGGCAGTATGAAAATCTGTACGCACCCTTCGATTTTTCCCTTAAAAAAAGCCGTAAGGAGCTTACGAGTGAGCAAGATTCGGTGCAGCGCAACAGTATCGTATATTTTCGGTATAACGATTCCATCAAGAAAACGGTCTATGCCGATTTTGAAAAGGAATTTTCTGATGTTTTTTCAACGCAAGACCACAGTGCCGATGCATTGAAGGTTCTTGAGAAAACTGGAAATGAAATTTTGGATAGCCTTTACTTAAGCGGAATCCTGGAAAAGACCTACGGCAAGCAGTCCCGAAAAAAAATCTATCTGGTCAAGAATAATGAAGCCAGCCAAATCCGGTTCAAAGAGTTGGTCCGTATTCAAAATCTGGAAAATGTAGTAAAGGTATTCTTGGAAAAAAACAAGCTGGCGGACTTCTATGAGAGCTATCAACAGTTGTTTTTTGAAATCGTAAAGCCCAATGTGTTCTATGACGAAGGAGTTTCCCAAAAAGGTTTGCAAGATGAGCTTTCTAAAATTTCAACTACTAGGGGCTCTGTCGATGAGGGCAAACTCATAATCGCCAAAGGCGAGGTTGTGGAGGCCGAAAACCTGAAAATTTTAAATTCGCTCAAAGCGGAATACGAATCCGAATTATGGGCAGCGCACAACTACTATTTCATTCTTTTCGGATATACGGTTCTGGTGGCACTGGTATTGTTGATGCTGTTTCTATTTCTCCATAAGTACCGTCCCGAGATTTTTGACCACAATACCAAGGTAACTTTTATATTTTTCAATATTCTGTTGATGGTTTTCATCACCACCTTAGTTGTTAAATACGAAGAAAACTATGTGTTCGTAGTTCCTTTGTGCATTCTGCCTTTAATACTAAAAACATTTTTCGATGCCCGACTGGGTCTTCTGGTGCATGTACTTACCATATTGATTTTAGGTTTCGTGGTACCCAACAGTTTTGAATACATCTTTTTACAGATAATTGCCGGTATTGTCACCATATTGACCGTATCCGAATTGTACAAAAGGGCCAATCTGTTCATAACGGTAGGGCAGATTACCTTGATTTACGTAATCGGGTATCTTGCCTTTCACATCATACACGAGGGTAATCTTGACAATATCATGTGGTTTACCTTGAGCCTATTTTTATTGAACGGAATGATGACCCTATTCGTACAGCCTCTGATCTATGTCTACGAAAAAGTTTTTGGTCTCGTCTCCGACGTATCCTTGTTGGAATTGTCGGATACAAATTCAAAACTTTTGAAGGAGCTATCGAATAAGGCACCCGGAAGCTTTCACCATAGCCTTCAAGTTGCTAATCTTGCCGAAGCGGCGGCTAATGAAATCGGGGCCAATGCCATGCTCGTTAGGGTAGGGGCCCTGTATCACGATATCGGAAAGATGCTGCACCCGAGCTATTTTACCGAAAATCAAATTACTAACGTCAATCCACATGATGAATTAGTGCCGAAGGATAGCGCAAGGATTATTATAGATCATGTAATCAATGGCATAGAAACCGCCCGAAAGAACAATTTACCCGATAGGGTCATTGATTTTATTCGGTCGCATCATGGTACTACATTTGTCTACTATTTTTTTAAAAAGCAGCAAGATTTAGACGGGGAAGTCAACGAAGCCGAGTTTAGGTATCCGGGACCCTTGCCTTTTTCTAAGGAAACTGCTATCCTAATGATGGCCGATTCGGTCGAGGCCGCATCCAAAAGTTTGAAGAACCCGACATTTTTGATTATCGACGAGTTTGTCGATAAGATAATCGCCGGTCAAATGGCGGCCGATCAGTTTATAAATGCCAACATCACCTTCAAAGAAATTGAGCAAATCAAAAAAGTATTGAAGCAAAAGCTGACCAATATCTATCATTTACGGGTAGAATATCCAGAATGATCGACACTACGAAGTATACCCGCTCTTTTTAAGATATAATGCCATCAAGTGAACAGTAGGGGACTAAATTTCTGAGAAAAAAATCCAAAAAATAGTTGCTTTATAGTCTGGTAAAAATGTACATTTGCAACCGCTTTCGAGCGATGTTCATAAAAAAATTTAGGAGAGGTGCCTGAGTGGCCGAAAGGAACGGTTTGCTAAATCGTCGTACCCCAAAAGGGTACCCAGGGTTCGAATCCCTGTCTCTCCGCTAGATGCTGCGAGAGGCCAGTATTGAAGTTGATAACCGATTCGGGGTGTAGCGTAGCCCGGTTATCGCGCCTGCTTTGGGAGCAGGAGGTCGCAGGTTCGAATCCTGCCACCCCGACCAGTAAATCAGAGGTTTATGAATTGGATTTCATAGACCTCTTTTTATTTGCACTCAATTTGCACGCATAAATTGGGGTTATGTGGCTTAATTTGGGTTCATATGACGTACCCTTGCATAACTCGCACCCAGAAGGTCGTAGGTTCGAGGTAAATTTATCCCTTGATTGTTTTAAGACATGACATCGAAATAATCCCTATTAAATTGGAGTTGAATCTCTAATATTACCTATAGATGGGAATAATTTGAGTTTATCCGATAAATCTATCATTTTATTTCCAATTCTATTGGAAGCGGACTGTGACAATTTATAAAGTTTATTAGAACTTCCTTTTAATTGCTATGCAAATGATTGGTCTATTCTTTTTTATGGGGAGATTAATAAACTCAAAATTCTAGACGTTTTATTAGTTTATGAGATTAAAAGATACCATTCGTCTAAATGATTGACCCTTTGACCTATTTTCTGGGAGTAGATTATTATTGCACTTATCTTTTGGATATGAATTTCTCAGTCGAGACTTTCGTTTAATTGCTAAAGATTAAAACAATGCAGGTAGTCTGTCTACAAGAGGAAGCTTTTTATGCCTTGTTCGATAAGGTGGTGGAACATGTAGAATCCAAACGCGTGGATAAGCCCGATAAATGGGTGGATGGTGAAGAGGCAATGCTCCTTCTGAAAATAAAAAGCACAACAACTTTACAAAAATTGAGGGACGAAGGAAAAATTCGATTTTCACAACCACAAAGAAAAATCATTCTTTACGATCGTGACTCGATCAATGAGTACATTGAGAGTCATGCACGCGAAACTTTTTAACTATGGAAGACAATCTAAAAGTCGATAAGGATTACAAAGAGGCATTTAATCTTGGTTATGAATTGGCAAAAGAGCTGAATTTAGAGTCACCAATGTTCAAGGATAATGAGTCGATCGGCAGCCGTATTGAGTCGATGCAGGCAGGTATGGCAGAATATAGTGGAGAAATTAAATACGAAAAGAACAATCAGATGGATAAATCCCAAGATTTTAATTCTAAAAAGGATAAAGGTACAGGATTAGATTTTTCAATTTGAGAAGTATCTTTATGATTCCGATGTGAGGCGATTAGGTAGTTTCGCTAACATCAATTGAGAACAACTTCATCATATTTTAGCCTCATTCTCAGGTCTTTCTGATTGCCTATGGTTAGGGTAAAAGGAATAAATCAATCTACAAGCGCACAGACTGTAAATATCATATAAGCGAAACGAAATTCATACTGAACCACCTTTTAGGCAAATAAAACGACAAGTATAGTATCAGCATCACTCCTATTAATAAATATTGACTAAAGAAATCGTTTGTTCTCCTTTTACCTAGTTTTACTTCCACCAGATTGTCGGAAATTATTCAATTTGCAAAAGGTAATTTAAAGGACCGTAAAGATTCCTCGACTTTTTCCTTATTGTAAAATCGTAAAAAAAAGGCGGAATCGTTTGACTTTAGCCTAGGGTAGAATTTATTTGTAGGCGTAATCCAAAAAGCCCATTTATAAATCAACTTGGTTTGAAACCAAACACTGGTAGATAAGCATAAGCTTGTTTTTTATGAATATTGAATCGTGACAGGCTCCTATAATACAGTTCTAAGCATTGCGACGAAGGAATGAACGAAAAGTATAATTTTGCATCCTACCCTTGTTCCTTAGGAAGTTGAAAAAAACACTACGCTCCAAGCCTTCCCCAGCAGACGACCTTCGTCCGCCCGCTCGGGGCGGTCTTCCGCTCCAGGTTTTTCCAACCTTCTCGGACCCGCAAATAAAAGCAAGAAGGGCAAAAAGAGCCCTACTTGCATTTATTTGGCCAGCGCACAATTTATTATCTAATTTTTTGTTTAATATATTGTGTTTCAAAACCTTATCCAAGTGCGAAATTTTAAACCGATTCAGATGAACATTAAAAATACTTTTTTTCTCATCTTTTCAATGATTTTGTTTTTTTCCTGTAGCAAAGATGACAATTCCGTTCCCGATTCGGACAGAGACCATGCGCTATTAGGCCAATGGGAATATCAGGCGATTGTGACGGATAGGGCCGTGGATATTAATGGGGACGGCACCTCGAACATCGATCTGTTCAATACCCAAGAGATCAAACAGTGTCTAAAGGATAATCTCACTTTTTTTGCGGAAAGGGGTGAAGGCGAAAAAGGGGCCTATAATATAAATGAAAATGGACTCACCTGCGACGGCAACCAAGCTTTTACCACGATCGAATCGGACTCCTATGAACTTATCAACAACAATCGTATCATTTTTGGAACACGAAACGAAATGAAGATAATGGAATTTACCAAAAATAAACTTGTCGTAGAGACCCGGGATAACCTTGATGATACCGATGTGCTGGTGACTATTACTTTTAGGAAAAGCTGATTATAGTATTCACTACACCCTAACGATTGTTCCTCTAATCGTATCACTCCATTGTCCATTACTATCCTGAACTCTAACCTCGTAGTCTTGGTCAAGGTATCTAAGATCCTTCTCATTTGGTTCTTCCTCAAGTTCAAAATAACGTTCGACCCCCGCACCCTTGGCATCGTTATAGTTGAACAGCATAGTGTCCCACCGCTGAGCCTTTCTGTTATAAATACGCACTTCTACCTGCCGCAATGTGGCACCGTGGTAAGCTTCGGAACAATTAGCTGCAAAGCACGTGTACGTCCGTACCGCGTAATCGCAACCGTTAATTCCCCCGCATGCGAGATTACTTTTTTCACCCTTGACCGCAACCACCGGTTTTTTCAGGATCGTGATGGACTCACTTACTGCCTGCGAAATACCGGTCGAATTCTCGACGCGGAAATTAATGGTGAAATTTTCATCCCCGGCGGGCGTGAAATTCATAGATGAAGTACCATATGCCAAGGGAACGATTTCACCTTCGTTATAAATCTCATTAGCATACAAAATGTAACCGGCGCTAACCCCGTCAAAGGTGAACGTCATTTCATATGTGACTGTCGGGTCATGACCTGCAGGGGCATTGACCACTATACCGATCGGAAACGGCTGGTCCTCCAGTTTGTCGATAAACGATGGGCTAGTGGTTAGATTGAACAGCTCTTCATATTTGTCATATCGGATGTTCACGTCCGCTGTTTTTTCGACTTCAGAGGAAGATCTGACAGTAAACTCGATATTATGGTCGGATTCAGAAATGCCCGTATACTTTCCCAAAAAGGTGCCGACCGGAACGTCGAACCGTTCCCCGGGCCCATAAACGCTGCCCTGAAATTCAAAGTCGCCATTGGACCCGCCTGAAGAATAGTACATCGTATAGGTATCCCCGCCGAGGCCGAGCTCGGCAAGGTTGAAGTTGATATCCACGACATCGCCCGTGTTGGCCTGATTGCTATTGGCATTTGCCGAAAAATTATAGTTTTTGGGTGTCACATCAATGGATACGCTATTGGTCTTTTCAACTTCCGAGGATGAACGTACCGTGAAACCCACATTGTGGTTCGAGGCCGACAGGCCTGTATACTGGCCTTGAAAAGAACCCGTCGGTACGCTAAAACTCTCCCCTGCGGCATAAACCGTACCCTGATATTCAAAGCTGCCGTTGGAACCGCCAGATGAAAAAACCATGGTATAATCGTCCCCACCAGTGCCCAGTTCGGTGACGTTGAAATTGATGGCGACAGCTTCGCCCGTATCGGCTTGGGACTGAGCCGCGTTAACGGTGAAATTATAATCCTTCGGCGTTACCTCTATGGAAACGGAATTCGTTTTTTCTACGCCGGAGGAAGACCGTGCCGTGAACCCCACATTGTGGTTGGAGGCCGATGTACCGATATATCTCCCTTGAAAAGAACCAACGGAAACGCTGAAACTTTCCCCTGCCGAGTAGGCCGTGCCGTTAATCTCAAAACTGCCGTTGGAACTCCCGGAGGAAAAGTACATCATATAGGTATCCCCACCGATTCCCAATTCGGTAATATTAAAGTTTATGGGAATTTCTTCACCGGTATCCGCCTGCGACTGGGAAGTGTTGGCCGTAAAATTATAGCTCTTCGGGGTAACACTTATCGGTAACGTTACCGTTTTTTCAAGGCCCGTATCGTTCAGCACGTAAAAAGTCAGCGTGATATCGGCCTCGTCGGTACCCTCAAGGCTCCAGTTGAAATTACCCCTGGAAACGTTATAAATATTGCCCGCGCTTACTTGGGTACCGTTCTCGTTCCTGATCAGGGCATTGCCGTTCGAGGTAAAGCGCATAGTATAATCGGAAGACCCTACGCTTTGGGAGATATTGAAATTCAGGCTTATCGTCTCGCCAACGGAAATATCCGATTTTTGACTGCCGCCCGTGAAGGAGAAATCTACTTGGTCATAGCCAATGGAAACAATGGCGGTATGTGTTACGTCCGCACTTGATTCCACACTCAGGACGATATCGTGCTGGCCCGGTTCGGAACCGGTATAGACAACGTTGTTATTGTCCGGTCGTAACCGAAAAGTTTCCCCGGGGCCGTATTCGGTTCCATCGACACGGATCGAACTGTTCCCCACAGAAGAATAGAATGCCTCATAGGTGTCGTTCGCACCTTCGGGAATTTCATCGATATCAATTATTAGATTTACAGGAATATTGACGGACTCGGTCGTTTTCGAAGAGGTCAGGGTAACGGTAAAATCGTTCCGTTTCGTTTCCAGATCGATGATTACCGGTTCCGCCTCTTGTCCATAGTTATCTGTCACCAAAAAGGAAATCTGGTGCGAACCTACATTTTCAGGAAAATAGAACAATGAAAAGTTACCGAGTTCTACGGGATAGGAGGTGGAATTTTGCAGAATGACGCCATCCGGGTCTCTCATCCGGCCGTTACCTTCCAAAACTTCATAGGCAATGCTGTATTCGATATTCTCGGTATTTCCCTTTGATTTGATATTGAAATTGAACTGGGTACGTTCGTCCGTGAACACCGAATTGTTTTCCGAGTTGCCCGAAACGGTAAAGGGAATATTGGCAACCTCGATCTCTATGCTGTCCCTTTTGGCCTGCCCGTTGGAATCACGCAGATCAAAATATATTTTCCGTTTTCCAAGCTCGGTGCTGGTAAAGGTATAGTTGTAGGATTCGGGAACTATCTTTCTGTACTGGCCCGGTTCCATTACCCCGCCATTATGGTCCCTGACCGTTCCGCTGCCCTCGCTCGACGAGGCGAAAGCATGTGAAATTTCGTAGGTGACATCGGATTCCGTGTCATTGGTGTTCAGGTCGATGGCTATTGCCAAATTGGTGTCAAGTTCAATTTTGGTGGATGCCGCCGTTGCATTGATGCTAAAGTCAAGGTTTAAAACGTTCAAGACCAGTTCTTCGGTCAAGGTGGCACCGTCGGGGGCCATCGCCGTAATAATGAGTTTATGCTCGCCCAGGTTTTCGGGAAGGTACCCCATTTCCGAAATCCCTTTTGGCAGCACGAAATGCTTTCCGGCGTCAAAAACTTCGTCCCCCAAATACAGTTTTCCGCTTCCGTTCTCGATCTGATAGCTGATCTCGAAATCTCCTTTGTTCTTCGGGTCCTCGGTTTCCTTGTCGCGCAGCAGGGTAACGTTTACCGGATTCTTGGAATTGATAATGAATTCGTCGACCCCTTTGTTGAGCAAAAAACTGAAACTCGCATATCTGGCGTTGTAGAGCAGTTCCAATTCCTTTGTCCGGGCATTGGAATCCCAGGCCGTGAACCTGATTTTATGCGTACCGGTATCGATGGCCACATAGTTATAGGCCCAATTCCGATCGGTGATGTTCAGCGTATCCCTTTCGCGGATCGTATCGCCTTTCGTGGTCAAAAAGTATCCTTTTACATTTTCCGAAGAAAATCGTACAAAATAGTCGACCGTGGAGATTTCCTTTTCCGGCACCAGCGAGAACGTGGTCCTAGACTTTTCGAAGACGTAGTTCCCCTCGGAATGTTCCTCCGAAAAGCTGAAATCGAAATCATCTAGGATCACGTCCTCGAAATCCTTGCTACACGCTATAACGAGAACCGAAATTAAGGTCAGGAGACCCAGGGCGACCTTTGTCGATGTAATTAATTTTTTCATTTTCGTTGGATTTAGAACAGGAAATAACGCAGGCCGATGCCCGCATAGGGATAGAAGTTTCCTATATCGCTGTTGATATGATAATATTCGTTGGCCTTCAATAAGAGCGAGAAACTGTTGCTAAGGGTCAGTTCGCCCTCCAGCCCAAGAAAGCCCCCATAGATGAACTGGCTTTTGGCATCGATTATCGCACCGGTCTCCAACAGGGTGTTGCCATTGTTGATGACTTCGTAACCGATAATCGCTCCACCGCCAAGGTTAAGCGCATACTTTTTAAAATTCTTCTGTTCCCATACCTTGACGAAGTATCCGGGCTGTACCGTAAAGATGTTGTAAGGTATATCGAAGCTGCCCTTATCCTCCGCGACTGCAGCAAAGACGCTCAGTTGGGCATACCGGTCGCGATTCAGGTGATAGTTGTAAGTGGCCATTATACCAAAGCCGTCCTCGGCGTAGCCCCCGCTCAGTCCGACGGAGGAAGCGTAGTTACCGTTCTGGCAAAATGCCAAGGTTGCCGTAAATATTGTTAGTATGGTCGTTGTAATTTTCATCCGTTAAAAATGTATAGGGTTATTGATGATCTCATGGCCTATGACCAGTGAAAGGTTCCGGTTCCCGGATTCTTCGTCCAGTTCCACCATGACCTCCTTTTTCTCGTCAAGGGCGAATTTTTTGAAGACTACTACAAAATGGTTTTCGCTTTTGCCAGCCACCGTACCGGGCCGTTTGTAGACAAAGATGGGTTCCAGTTCCAGTTTTTGGTTGCTGCTGCTGTTCCTATAATTGGTCGCTATTCGGTGCTTTATAAAGTTGATGTCCATATCCAGCCCTTCCCGGTTCTCCAACCTGTATTGGAAATAAAGTTCGTCCTCGTTGAAATAGACCCCTTTTAGCCACAGGAACACGTTGTCGACCCGGGCAAAGTACCGTCCGATCTTGGCCTTGTCGAACTGCATATAATAACATCTGAGCCGGTAGTATGCCATCGGATCCGTTTCATAGAGCTCCTTAGTTGCCCTTTTGATGGAGTTGTCCACCTCGTCCGGTTTCGATACGGATTCCGGTTCTTCGTCCCGGATATCTTCCGATCCTATTTTCTTTTTTAACCTTGCCATTGATATATCCTGATTTTTCGACCGGACATCTCCATCGATATTCGTAATGGCCCTGTCCGGTTCGATATACCACGTGAGTTTTTTGGGCCGTCCGGTCAGCTTTAGGATAAAATCGTAAACGTTGCCCGTTTCCGTAATGACGGTATGGTTCGTGAAATTTTCGGTTTCGGTGGCCAGCTCATCATAGTATAGCTTAAGAATCCTTCCGTGAAATTTACCGCCCTCGGCCTTGGGGAGGTCCGCGATAAAACCAAAATCGTTGCCGATGATGCTTTCCGAAATGTTTTCCGGAAATATCAGGATGGTCTTGTATTTTTTTGAAACTTCGAGCGTATCGCTACACGTTTGCGCGGCACAGGTGCAAGCGAACAAGAAAGTAGATATGTATAACAGTTTGCTTTTCATCGGTTCCGGGTTTTGGGCATTAGAAGCACACGGTCCCCATTGACCAAAAGGATCTTGTCCCGTTGTCGGTATTTTTTCCTTTGGAAAAAGTTGCCGAAAGAGCGTAACAGGTTTTTGGCCAGGGGCATTTCTATGGATTCGCCGACCGCTTCCGACAGTTCGTTGACACCTTGTTCCCGGACATCGGCATTGAATTCCTGCCAGAGTTCCCCCGCCCTTTGATTGTACAGACCTACCATGCCGTCCTCCCGGTCCTTCGCGGTCAATGACATACGTACATTTTCAATATTTGTCACATCCAACATTACCCTTGAGCCCTGGATATTGGCGGTCGCATAAACGAAAGTGTTCTTCGGGAACCGTTTTCCGTTGTGATACGTTTCTTCCCTAAGGATCAACGTTACCCTATCGCCGGGCAGGATAAACTGGTCTCGATAGATGGCCGCATCGAATGATATGGGAATTATGGGAATTGCCGGGGATGTTTCCGAATAGGGCGCGGAATAGTCCTGGCTTCGGGACAGGCGTTCTTCCCTGGCCTGCATCAAAAGGTTCCGATATTCGAGTTTTTCCTGGGCAACGGTTTTTTTGGATACGTATTCGGGAGGTATAGTTCCGGTGTCCGCGATTTCCGATATGCCCAGATCAGCGCTATTTTCGTTTGTGTCCAAAGAAAAATTATTGAGTTCTTCCAATAGCCTTTCTAATGAGTCGTTCTCTTTTTTAGTGTTCAGGATACTTTTAAAAAGTCCCTTTTGGTTCAGTGCGTCCAGGGAATCCTGTTGCGAACTTCTGTAGAGGTCGTTCGGTTTTTTTACGACCAGTTCCTTCCTTTGACCTGGAAGATTGTTGTTATAGGCCCCGTCCGCCGAAATATTCTCGCCATCGTTGCCCATGGAGCGGATACTGGTCATAACGAAGAATACCGCCAGCAGTATGATGATGGGGGCGGAGAAGGCGAAGAGTTTGTGCCTTCTTATCCAAGTGTTGATATTTTCGATCTTGCCTTTCATCGGTCGGGTGCTACATATCGTCGTTTTCCGAAACATCGAATTTGATGATCTTTATTCCGTTCAGATTGTCTGGCGTCGATTTTGTCTCCTCGACATATCCGTTGGTTATCAGGGTCCGGTATTCCGCATTGCCGTTCTTTAATATCCGCTGTTTTCCTACAAAACGAAATCGAAACGGATAACTTGAATAATCCACGAAAATCGAATCCCGTTCCACTTCGATGGAATAGCCGCTTTTGGCGATATCCTCATAATAATTTTGATCGATCAGGCGGTTATATAGCCGTTGTACCGAATGATCGCCCATATAGAGCGCCTTGCCCTCGATATTCCTTTTGATATGCCGCAGGTCGGGCTCCAGCGCAAAGAAGAGTTCATGGAAACTGGCGATATGGCCTTCACAAAGAATATCTACCGCCCGTTTGGGATCCTTGATCCGGACAATGCCCAATTTTTGGCCACTATCGAGTAGATATAATTTATTCTTAGCACTTTCGCCCGTTCTGTAGGTGTAGAAGATATTGAGGGAGGTCGTTACGAACGTTAGGGCCAAAGATAGGTACAGTACCCGGTTACAGTTCTTATGGACCTTGCTTAAATCGTTGAAAATTTTATAATTACCGCTCATGTGTTCAATTATGTGAATCCATTGTAATTAGTAAATTGTATAGCATCCGCGAAAAACCTATTTTTTCCGTTGAACGGATCATTGTATAAGTGTACGCACTCCCTTTGTTGCTCCTCCGCTCTTGATATCTACGGCTGTCTGCGCCGCTTTTTTTGCGTAATGTTTTGGTCTATCCTTTAATTGACCCGCACCTACGCTCATCCCTTGCACGATGAAATTGGAAAGCACAGGTGCCTTTAGATACATAAAGGCGTTCATGAGCATTAAAAGTGCACTGGTAAATACCAGACCCAGATTCGTTTCCCCTTCGTAGAGGATCGTGCGGATCAGGTTATCCAAAATATTCAGCATAAAATTGTCGATCAGATAGAGCATAGGTATCCAAAGACAGACACTCATAAATTTCTGCAACCATGCCTTCCACATGCCGGAAAAAACGGGAATGAAGGATAGACCGATGTTGAGGGGGCCGAAAACGATAAGCGTGAACAGATATATCACTGACATCGCCTTTATCCCTATGAATACGACGACCGATATGACCGAGGCAATGGAGACGGTCACGGAGGTAATCGAGCCGAAGGCCAAGACCTGTAGCGCTTCCATATCGATGCTCAACAGGCTGATGGACTCGCCAAATTCACTCAGGGCGCGGACTTCCGCCGCCAGTATCTTCATTTGAAGGATATCCCAGGAAATGTCATTTGACTTGAAAGAATTGCCTATGCCTTGATAAAATTCAAATATTGTCATCGTCACTACCCTATAGTTCAACAAAAGGATAGCCAATGGCACCCATTGAAGGTATGCGAACAGGTTCCATCTTCTTTCTGGACTTAGGAAGATGCGCAGGGCAATCAGGGCGATGCCGATGTAGGCGAACTGTTGCCCGATACCGATGATCGCGTCGACGGTCTCGTAAGCGTCCAATATGTACTGGTCGAAAAGTTCGTTGACGGTCTCACGTATTCCCTTATCGGTTATCTGCATGGTTTTTTATTGGTCCCTGTTCATGTTTATCAAAGTTCTTCTTGCCTTTCTTGAGGCATTGACCTGTGATAGTCTGTTGTTGTATTCGATCAGGCCATCGAGAATGGCCTCGAGTTTGCCGTTTATGCCATCGACCTTCTTGAGCCGCTCTTCCGGTAGGATAATGGAATTGGTGTTCAGAATATCGTTGCATTGTTCAAAAAGGTTCTTGGTCTCCATGATGGCATCGGCGGCAAAACCTAGAAATTCCTGTATCTCCTTTCTTTCCAGATATTCGAATTCCTGGACCGTCTGTCGGGAAGTTCGGTACGCTTTTAAAATTTTGGCCTTTAGGTCAAGGGTCGTTTCCACGTCGGTCGATCGGGTTACATAATCGGGAGCGTTCTTCTTGGCCTCCAATTCCTCTTTAAGTATTTTTCTTGATCTGGAGGTTTCGTTGTTGTTCTTTTCCATTAGGTTGATCAGCCGTGAAAGGTTCTTGTTGACCGCTTTGAGCTGTATGTTGATACTCGTTAATTGGCTGTTCACCAATCCGACACTGGCATTGGTCGCCACGTCCGTCACCGGAATCTGTGCGGTCATCGCAACGGAAGTCAATAGGCTTGCAAGCAGTATTTTCAGTTTCATGGTATCAGCTTTTTGGAGCATTTTCATAGGCGTACGCTTTTGCCGTCAATTCCCAATTTTTATGGTTCTTTTTATATAGGTCCCTGATTTTGCCCCTTTCCGTGGGATTGGTCTCGTAGATGCACTTTTCCTCCATCGAAGTTTCGACCCCGTATACCTTTACCTTGTCCATCCAACAAAAGGCGACCTCACGGAATTTTTTGCCATCGGGAATATCCTTGTTGATGGATAGGATAAGCTGTTTCTGTTTTTCGCCTAGGCCCATGATGGACTGTATCCTATCAAAGGACTGCGCGAAATCCCGCATATCCAAAAACACCTTGATGTGCGAATTGACCACGATGGCGTTCTTGATGATCTCCGAGGAAATGAAGTCGTCTACCTTTTGTGATATGAAAATGGGCTGTCCCCCAAATTTTCTGGCCATTCTGGACTGACTGTTGAAGTAATGGACAAGTTCGGGCCGTACCAAGGCCTTCCATGCCTCGTCCACCGCCAATATTTTATTGATGGACAGTTTGGAGGGGTCGTGCATCTTCTTGTTGAAGATTTCCATGATCATAAGGGCCGTAATCGGAAAGAGCAGTTCGTTGTCTATGAGTTTCCCCAACTTGAAATACACCACTTTTTCATCGGCCAGACCGAGAATCCTATCGTCCTGTTTGTTCAACAGGTTTCCCCTTGGGCCGTCGGAACGGTATTTTTCCAAAAGGAAAAGGAAAACCTTGGGATCGAAAACCGTCCTTTGTATTCCCTTGGCCTTGACGAATGCCAGAATGTGTCCCTTTACAAATCCGAAATAGGAGTCGAACCTAAAATCGCTACTGCCGCTCTTCCACATGTATCGATAGTATCCGGTGACCGAAAGTTCCACTACCGTATTGATGACCTCGGAACTGTTGGCATTGTCTCTATCCCCGGTTATCAGTTTTAGAAGGGTCACTAGGTGCAAAAGTTTACCTTCTGCCAAGATTTTTCCTTTCGGACCGTCCAAGAAATCATGTCTGTCAAGTAGGAACGGATTGAAGGTAAACGGCCTTTTATCGTCATGGTGGAATATGACGCCACCGAATACCTGGGTCAGTTTATCATAGGAGTTGCCGTCCTCCATGATGACCGCCTCACCGCCCTGCCGCAGTTCGGAAGCGAGGTAGTGGTTCGCCAGATAGGACTTGCCACCGCCCGATCCTGAAGCGATAAGCATGCCCCGGTTGAATATCCAGTCCTTTTCCTCCGGTTCCCGATAAACGCTGACCGAAAACGGCCGGCCCGAAATCCGGTCCACCAACCGGAGCCCGTCGACCGCCCTGGTAGGATCTTTATAACCGCCTTCCGAGTAGAGTAGGGCGGAGGCCATATCGCTGGGCATGGGCAGGTACATATCCGAGGATACCCCGATGGCGTTACCGGGAACACCTGCGAAGAATAGGTTCTTCCGATCCAGGGTATTCCTTTTCACGTTGATCTTGAGTTTTTTGAACGCGGAGGAGATGGAATTTTCCATCCGTTTTTGCGGCTTCCCATTTTCATCAAGACCCAAAACGTTCAAATGGTAAAAAACCGTCTCCTTATGGTTTTCAAGGACGTCCTTGGTGTAGTCGAAGATCTGGTCCGCATATATGGAGTTGCTATCGTCTTTCTTCCCTGTACTGAACCGCTGAAAGCTTTTGGCCTTTTTACGTAGGCCTTTCAACACCTTTTCCTGATCTGGGATATAGATGTATTGATTGATGACATGTTCATGGGGTATTTTGAAGCCCAGGGAAAAAAGGTTGCCGATGGGAAAGCGGTTGTTCCGGGTAGTGAACTTGCCATAGAGCTCATTGGTCCCGATATGCTCCTTTGCAAACTGGTCCAGGTTTTCCAATGTAAAAAACTGGCCCTGCCTGTTTCCTACATGGATGGTATTGCTGCCAAAATCGACATCCGTCAAATTGGGGTCTTTCTCTGTCAGGCCGAAATACTTGGCATACAGCCCGTCCGGGAAAAACAGTTCGTCATATTCCAGAATTCTAGATTTGATCAGTCCGCTCGAATTGATCAGGTCGTTGACGCTCTCGACCTGGCTTTCGAAATCTACCAGTACACCGCCATCTATAAATTCTTTGGGTACGGTATTGGTAATGTAGAAATCCCGGTCTTTGGTCAAAAAAGAATTAGCGCGTTTGGAACTGTACCCGATATAATTTTTGGGAACTATGCTGATGTACAGATAGTGGGTGCCTACCAGAAAGGGACGGCCCTCGAAATGTTCCTCGTTCGCCCGTGCCAACATATCGGCCTGCAACCGTTCGGAAATCGAATCGTAGTTTTCCCGGAGGAAAAAGTCCTGTCTGTGTAGGAGCCTGTTCGGTCCCAGAATATTGATGATATTGAAATACAGTTCTTGCAGCATTTCATATTCCCTGACATCCAGCGTAAAGACCTCCGGTAGTTCCAGTTGTAGCGGGACGGTCAGGCAGCCCTTCTCCTTGGCGACCAAGGATCGCTTTTCATAACCATATATCGGGAACGCATCCCAAAGGGTCACCTGTTTTTCCATAGCAATAGGTTTTCGAAAGAATTGGATATTTTGACGGAACTGGGCTTGGAGGCGTCCGCCAATTTTTTGACGAAACCATTGGCACCGTAGGTCCTGGAATAGAATAATAGGATAAGGAAGGTGATCGCTATAATCATAACGATTATTACCAAGGCCAGGGCCATAGGAACAAAGGAGGACAGGATCAGGCCGAGCAGTATGGTTGCCAGACCGAGATACAGGCTGTACATAATATACTTAGCCTTGAGACCCCGGAACAGGACATCCTTTTGCAGCCCTTTTTTGATGGGTACGTGTCTATTCTCCATGATGTCGGGAAATTTAGATGTTGGAAATTTCCTCGCCAATGGCTATCATGGCAAAAAAGATGGCGATACCGATTATGGCCTTGCCCAGCTTATCGGCAAGATCGGTCTGCTGGTTGCGGATGTAGATATATGCCAATGCCATGATGGCAAGGGCAGTGCCCGCAATGATCTTGATAATGTCGACAATTTCCTTGGAAAGGCTTTTGGAATCGTTCTTGAAATCCTGCGCTTCCTGTAGCAGCTGTTCAAATTGACCGTAAGAATAATGATGTAGAATAAGGAACAAAAGAAAAAAGGATAGGTACCTAAGGTTCCGGATTCGGTTTTTCTTCGGACGAGAAATCGTCACGAATAACTTTGAGTTTTTCATGCTTTTTGCGAGTTATGGAATTTGAACTATCGTCCGATAAACCCTCTTTAAAAGCTTCCAGAAGTCTTGAAGTGTCTTCCACTTCGGTAATCTGGTCGAGTACGGCTTTTAAATCGGTCTGCTTATCAGTTGATTTATATGCAAATATATTATTTAAACGCAAATTAGCAAATATTTTTGAATCTTTTTTTGTTTTTGTTTTTCTTGAAAAATAGAGCACCCACATGACATAGGCATACCAAATGATGCCCAGGCCTATCAATATGTACCAGTAACTGCTCAACTTTCTCTATTATTGTTGTTCTATTATTTGTATCGATCTTTGATACTTTCGTTCTATAAAATCTTCCAGAACCTTGCGCATCAGATCGTTTCGGTGGGTCTTGATGCCAAGTTTATAGGATGCGCCATTGGCCAGCTTTTCATATTTGCCCATACAGTCTTTACTAAGCGATAATACGAACGATCCTTTTCTGTCACGAAAATGTTCCGTGTTCAAGAACAGTTCGAACTGTTGTATTGCATAACGGTTGCCCCCAGGTTTAATATGAAGGTTGGAGGATTCCGGTTCCCCGCCTATCACCGATCGTTCCGTATTATTAACGTTTTTTGATTCGAATTGTTGCTTTGAACTATTTCCTGTTTTATCTACCGTCCGTTCATCTTTCAGATCTTTCAAGACCGTTGTAGTCACTTTGTTCTGCTGTGCCATTTTTTGGATAAGCCCGAGGGTATTTATCTGTTTTTCTTTTTTCATGGTTTCCGGTTTACTGCGTCAATACATCTATTTCCTTAAAAAAGCGTTTGATATCCATTTCCCTATCTTCCTTATGTTCCGGTATGGGATACAGCGTGTTGCGATATCTTTCCTTGTAGATGGTCTTATCCCTTACAACACTTTCCAGCATGGGGATTTCCGCTTGCTCGAATTGTTCCCGTAACAGCGCGAACTTGTTTTCCTTTACCAGCTTATATCTATTGAAAAATACATGGATACTCTTTAATACTCTTTCGTCATTATCCAAAAAATTATTTTTCAAGGTAAAGTAGAAATTAAAGGTACTGTCGATTTCAAGTTCGTCATGGCCGAAGGGAACGAAGATGTGTTCGACGTATAGGAGTCCTTGGACCATTTCTACGTTAAGGCTACCGGGAAGATCTAGAATTATGTAGTCGACCTGGCCATAGTACATTAAAATGGTATCCTGTAAATTTTCAACGGTAACCGATACTATTGGGTACAGGTCCCTTTTTTCGCCGGGGGGGACGACCGACAGCTCCAATTCCCGCTCCCTCTTTTTAAAAATGGAATATTGCGGATTGTCCGCATCCAACAAGACCACTTTTTTCCCTTTGGCATAATAAAGGTCCGATGCCAAAATAATATTCAGGGTGGTTTTTCCGATACCTCCTTTTTCTCCTACGATACTGATAATTTTTGTTTCCATAGTGATTTGAAGATTTCATTTATTATATACTGCTATAATTATTTAATTAATTAATCATTGCATGATTTAATGGGTTAATTTATTATATAATTGATGATGAATATATGGATATAATTATCTAATAGACAAGTATTTATAAAATAAAATTTTGTGTAGGACCATATGAAACCATATTGATTCAAATGGGTATAGCGAGTATTTAATATGGTTTTACGGACCGTCCTTTTTAATAGAAAACTGCCATTATGGATTTCGGTCTATTTTGGAAAATGGAATTGATCGAAAGGAATTATATCTTGTCTTACTAAACCTTTAGTCAGCTCGGAATATAAAATTGGAAGCTGTCCATTCCGGTATTGGACCTTGTAGATTGTCCACATAAAGTAAAGCCGCGTTCCTCCGGAAGCCAAGGAGGCCTATCGGCATCCTTGGCCTCCACGGAACCGCATAAAAGCATATGGGGCGAAAAGGCCCCATAAGCTTTCTTTTGCCAGCGCACGATCAATTAATTCCTTTTAAGGTTAAAGTAAAATCGTCCTAGAGCGTAATTTATGTAAAATAGTAACCGCTATCGGTTTGAAAAAATTTGTGGAAGATCAGAACCTTTAGCATTTACTTGTGGTTATCCTGTATTCGTATTACATGAACCCAAAGTTCCTGCGGAAGCCAAGAAGGCCTACCGGCAATCTTGGCCTCCACGGAGCCGCGCAAAAGCATGTGGGGCGAAAAGGCCCCACAAGCTTTTTTTTTGCCGGCGCACAATTAATTAAGTGCTTTTTAAGGTTAAAGTAGATTCGTTCGAGAGCATAATTTATGTAAAAAAGTAACCGCTATCGGCTTGAAAATTTATGTGCAAGGTGAAAACGCTACGGATCTATTATTGGTCATCCTTTATTCACGTTACCTGTACCCAGAGTTCCTGCGGAAGCCAAGGAGGCCTGTCGGCATCCTTGGCCTCCACGGAACCGCACAAAAGCACATGGGGCGAAAAGGCCCCAAGAGCTTTTTTTGCCTACCCGTAAGTATTATTGCCATCACTAGTTTAAAGGATATTGTTTACTACCGCTACTTTATAGCAGGTACTTTCCAAGTTCGATTTGACCCCGGCCCCGAAACTCGGAGTAAAATGCCAAGCGTTGAAAAGTTCGCATGACCATTCATCTCCTTTATCTTGAGAAAACCTTGTAATAGCAATTTTACCTATTATCGATCGATACCAAATAAGACCAGATTAAATCGTAATCCGTACTGATATGGCCCTATCTGAACCGATATGATGTTATTGTTAAAATATTGATATACAGAATGTTGTAATCATTTTGAATTGGTTATATTTATCCACGGAGTGGATTGCAAGTTATGTTTTAAGTCCCTTAAAACTGTCTACTTCTTCGAAGTGAAAATCAAATATTAAGATCGACTAAATTGAATTATAATGAAAAAAAATAGGGGAGGAAGAAAGCGGTTGGGAGACGAAAAAAGAACCCACGAAATTACGCTTCGGTTCAATAGCGACGAACTGTTGATCATTCAAAATATCGTAACATCCTACCACCTTGATTTCGAAAGGAGGGGGGTCATGGGCCCGTTCCTGAGACGCTTACTATTGAATGGTAAAACCGTCAAATCGAAAAAACTCCCGGAATTATCCGCCAATCTGATCTACCAGATCAATAAGATCGGTACCAATATCAATCAACTGACCGCTGTGGCACGTTCTAAAAATCTCAGAAACCCCTCCGCAAAATTGGATGCCGAAATCGAAAAATCGAACATCCTATTGGATAAAACTTTCAAATTATTAAAGAAAAAATTGGTGTAAATGATAGCCCGTATCCTTTATCGTGAAAGTGTGCACGGCGTGCTGAATTATGTTTTCGGTAAGGAAGGGAGTACCGTCTTGGGGTTCAAAAATACCTATTCGGAGTTCGGAACGGACCGCGCACTATTCGCCAATGTCCTGCATTATCTCGGTCAACGACATGAATCACCAAAAAGGTATTCCCACATTACCATCAACCTTCCCCACGGGGAGCATCTGGAAAACGACGACTTCTACAAGTTGGCCCAAGATTATATGGACGGGATGGGATTTGCAGGGCAACCCTATGTTGTGGTCAGACATAACGATACCCTGCACGAACACATCCATATCGTATCCACGACAATTAGGGAAAACGGTAGCAGGGTCAACCTATCCCATGATTATAGGCGCAATGTGGCCACACAGAAGTATTTGGAGAAATCCTACGGGCTGTCCCAGTCCCCGGAAACAGAATCCCATAGGGAACTGCCCCGGTACCGTCTTCCCGAACTGCAGTTTGCTGCCGATGATTCCAATGGCACCAAATTCTATATGCAGGACGTGCTGAACGGAATGCTGCACAGGCATAAAGTGCGGAGTTTTGATCAACTCGCCTTTTTGGTAGCACCTTACCACATCTCTTTGAGGACAATGAAAAACGAAAACGGCAGGGTAGGGGTGGCCTACGGTATCGACAACCAAAAAAAATACAGGACCCAATTTATCAATGGTTCCACCGTCCATCCAAAATTGAGCGGGCCGATGCTCACCGACCTATTTGAAAAAAACTCAAAGTCCAAACTCCTGCCAATGCATAAAAAGCGTTTGGAAAAACAATTGATGACGTCGTTCAAACTTTTTAAAAGCATCAGGCACGAGGATTTGCCGGATTTGCTGAAATCTTATCAAAACATCGATTGCGAACTGCTGTTCGGAAAGAATAATAAGCTAAAGGATGTTATCCTCTTTGATAAATCAGGATATGTTTTTAGCGCCTCAGAAATAAGCGCTCAAACCGATTTTGCGAAACATCCCCAGCTGATCAATAATGAAGGAGGGAAAACCGTTATCGATACGGATAGCAAGCAGTTTGTCCTGGAAGTTAAAAAGCTTATCAAGGAAGCCTTCCAAACATCCTATTTGAGTGCCGACAAGAACAACATGCTCCTTTCGGAATTTACAATGACCAAAAACCTCAAGGATCTGATGCCACAAATAGCTGCCTCCGAACGATTTTCCTTCATGGGGCATTATTGTGATAGAAACAACGGTAAAACGGTATTAAAAGCGTTGCAAGAGGAATTCGAGGACACCCGGCAAGAACTTAGCGAGACGGAAACAAATAAAGAGATCAGAACCTTGGAGAGCAGGGCCGGGATAATTAAAAAAATAGTGGAAAGCAAAGTATTCGATACGAACGGGAACAAATGTATCCCCTTTCATTTAGTCCAGAGCCTCGGCCTTAAATATGGCGGTGGAAAAGTGTCCTACAGAAACTCCGATGCGCATTCGGTAAAAATGCCCATTGAAAATTTTAGGCATCCGGAAATGGACACGTCCTATATTTCCACCGGCTGTATCGGCCAAAATGAAAAAGTCCTAAAAATGCTTACCGGCAAAGAAGGGTATAGGGACAATGATCTGAACGCGGCCTCCTTCTTCCTGCCGTTATTATTGCCCGTTCTCTATAATGCCATGAACGATGAATATCGTAAACGTTTCGAAGCTGCGGGTTTACAGGCATATGTAAAAACAGCGGAACGGTTCCATATCGATTATGAAAAATCCCCCTTGGATTATATCCGATTGTTCAATGCAAAAGGATTTTATTTGGAGCAAAAGGACGGCAGGCTTCACATGCGTTCGATATATTCGAAACATCCGGGCGGTATTCCGCTCCCTGGAAGAACCCAAGCCTACCTAAAGCCGATCGACAATTTGGACAGTGTCCTTTTTGAACAGGAAAAGCGTATTGAAAGCATAACGGAAAAGGGTGAAGGCGAACTTGTAAACTTGTGGCTCAGTTATTTAATCGAAAGAAAATTATACGGTAAGGCGGCCTATGTCATGGTCCATGAAGGAATTCGTCCGAATCTGGCCGCAGAACCTTTGGAACATCATCTGGAGAATGGGCTGCGCCAGAAGATTTTGGAAGTTTCCGAACGAAAAATCGGCAACCGGCAGGCTGCTATCCTGCGGAAAAGTGTCTATGCGTTCAGTTCGCTTTTAGGTGGAAGCCTTTATAAGGAAGAGGACGTCTTCAATGGGTTTAAGGATGAGCTAACGGACTTTGGTAAATTCAAGGGAAGAAATATGTTTATTTGAGCCAGTATTTACATTTGTTATTGCCTCGTTACCTTCTTGTGGTATGATTCATTTGCCTTTGCGAGTTTTGGAAAATAGCTACGGCAACATTTGAATACCTGTATATAGACAAAGTTCTTCGATTTCGAACATTGTTCTATTTCCAGCATTTTTTTGTCTTGCCAATTCTGAAAGTGACAGTCGCTCTAAATCTTTTAAAGTGCTATTCGAAAGATCAATACCTTCCATGCGCTGCAATAGGTTCAACGTACGTATTGATAAAGGCAGGTCTTCAATCTTCATATCTTCGGAGACACTTAAAAACCTTGAAATGGATGCTATATCCATTTGAACTTCCGTTTGATGAATAGCTATTTGTTTACTGTATAACTTTACGGTATCCAAAGCTTTACAGTATTGTTCATATGAAATTTCACCTTTTTGTGATAATTTGGCCATAATGTGGGATAGTTTAAATAGACATCGGAACTGGGTGGTTCTAGGTTTATAGTAACGGTAAATATTCGAGACTGGTATATTTACAATAGGGAGATGTGCCTATCAAAAACCTTTTGCTTGCGTTCCCTGAGGTGCCTCCCGTTGTCGAACTCTTTACAGAAAGCGGATTTTGTAAAGAGTAACACTTCTTAAAGGTATGTTGAATGGTGTCGATAGTAATCCAGAGACCATTTACGATAGGCGAAATGTAAAGAGATGAACAAATTTGTTCGCAAAATTCGAAAATTTCTTCTCAAGGAAAATGAAACATTTATAACCCAATCAAATGTTCGGAGGGTATCGCTATGTAATTGAAATGGTATTTTACTACATTTTTCAATTCTATTACATCTTTCCGAAATTGATTACTTGTTAATTTTTAATATATTTATTGTCTCCAAAAAAGTAATTCCTACTATCATATTATTTAAATCAAAGAGTACCTATAATTGGGTATCAAATTATATGTAAAGAACAGAATGTATAAAATTTTATCACTTGATGGAGGAGGTAGTTGGGCGATTATACAGCTTCTAACTTTAAAAGATAGATACGGAAATATCAACGGTCATGAGATACTTAAAAAGTTCGAATTAGTAATAGCAAATTCAGGAGGCAGTATTGTTTTGGCTGCCTTGGCGGAAAATTATTCTCTTGACAAAGCAATAGGCTTATTTAAAGAAAAAAAGAATCGAGAACGTATTTTCCACAAAAACTCTTTTAAAGATAGATTTTTCCCTGTTGACTATATACGTGCTTTTGGTGTGGGCTTTGGTCCAAAATATAGTTCTAAAAAGAAAAAAGAAGCTTTTGAATATTTATTTCCTGAGATAAATAGAGTCCAAATGGATGAACTACCAAAATTTATTGGAAAGGAATCCCTCAAAATAGTAGTTTGTACATACGATGCTCTTAATAACCGAGCGAAGTTTTTCAAATCTTATTCATCAAGTAATAATGGATATGATTCTGTTAAACTAACGCAAGCAATTAATGGCTCATCTAATGCTCCTGTGCAATACTTTGATTTTCCTGCAAGGTTTAAAGCTAAGGAAAGTGATATTTTTTTTGAATTATGGGATGGAGCACTTGGTGGTTTTAACAATCCTGTATTGGCAGGAGTTATCGAAGCTTTCAAATTAGGGGTAGATCTCAAGGAAATTAGAATGATTTCAATCGGGACA
Source organism: uncultured Flavobacteriaceae bacterium (assembly GCA_963832345.1). GTDB lineage: Bacteria > Bacteroidota > Bacteroidia > Flavobacteriales > Flavobacteriaceae > Pricia. Next base: position 1,063,765 of record CAWHTW010000003.1, read on the forward strand.
AGTAATTCCCTAATGCCATTGGATGATAAAAAGAGCTTTTGGAAATGGAAACAGATTGCATTAAAGTACAGAAGGAAAAAACTATTCTTTTCAAAACTAAAAGCACAAGCTAAATTTTTTTCTGAAACAGTTCTGAATCAAGCAAAAACTATATTATATCAACCACCCGACACTGCCAATTACATTGCTATGATGTTTCTTAATGCTACTACTGGGTTAAATACCAATGAAAGTATCATTAGGTTGTCGCCATTAATACATTTCGATTCGGAAACACCTAATGAAACAATACCTTTGATTAAAGAATTGCATTCATTGGATATGGATTTAACCGAGGATTCACAGATCATCTCGCTTTTGAATTGTTTCGATGCTTGGAAAAACGGAAGAATTTATAATCAACCCATAGAGTTTAAAGTTGAGAGAAATAATGATTTATTATTTCTTAAAGGAGATAAATGGTATCAAGATGGAATGAATAGATGGCATAATTGGGAATCAAAAACTAATTGAAAACAATAATACTTTAAATGGTCAAACCAAGGGACTATTTACCCTCTGATATAAAGAGATTGTTTGCATTTTCTGGCAATCAATGTTCGGAACCTAATTGCAAAAGACCTGTTATTGCTGAAGATGGAGTGACTGTGGTTGGAAAAGTATGTCATATTGAGGCCGCGAGTTCAAAAGGGCCGCGCTACAGAAAAGAAATGACGGATGAAAAGAGACGGGAATATGATAATTTGATTCTACTTTGCGACGAACATCACAGCATTATTGATAATAAAAAGAATGAAGATGAGTATTCAGTAGAGCTTTTACTAGAATGGAAAAATGATCATATTAGTGAAAATAATGGTTCTGAAATTGACATAAATGATGAAACAGTATATAGTGCTATAGATGATATAGTTAGTGCGATTGAGCGATTAGAAAAAAGTACTGAAAAAATCTATGCCCAAGTCAGCGAAATAAGTCAGGATTTAAAAAGAATGAAAGGTATATCCGACCTAGATCAGATGAAAAGTCTAGTTGAGGATTATAAAAGAGAAGTGGCATCTGGAGAATCTGAATTCAAGGAACTCTTTGACAAGATTAGACATTTCAGCTCCAATATAGATGAAATAAAACAAGAATTATCTGAAAAATTAGCTGACGGAGGATTTGAGGATGATACTGATTGGGCAACAGAATTGAAAGAAGCCTATACCAAACGACTTCTAAAGAATGATGTTTCCTTGGCACAGCAAAAGATTCATGCATTTTTACTTGTTAAAATACAAATGGCCTTTAGAAGACATGTTCTTTCTGCAATAAGAAAGGGAAATAGTCAAGATGAAATAAAAATTTTAATTGATAATCAAGTTGTATCAAAGGTCGGGTCATATTTAGGTTATGATAATGTACTTGATTTGTATGAAGATGACATTAACGGAATGCTTTATTTTTTAACAGGAAATTGTCATGTAAAATGGACTTAAAATGATTTTATATCAACCAATTTTTGACCCTTATCATTGTTCTTATAGGTTCTTATTATTATTAAATAATTTGAATAAAACGGAAATTGAAATTGATAGATTAAAAATCTATGATTTTATTTTACTGTACCCAAGTTTTCTGCACAAGATGAAATTACCTCAAGCTTACATCCATATTAGGCGAAGCATAAAGGTAAATGAGTATAATAATATTAAATCTGAAAAAAGTGTTTTTGCACAATTGAATAAAATGCATAACATTTCATTAAATGAATTAGCTTCTACATCAATAATCGATAGTGAAAGACTGAAAAAAGGTTATGTCAAAAGAACAGAATTGCCCTTACCAGATTTTATCTTAAAGTCATTTACAAATCAAACAGGGGAGAAGATGAAAATTTTAGATTATATAAAAAATGAATTAGATAATATCCCAATTAAAAATTTAAAAGAAAGATCTGGACTTATTGAATATAGATATGATAAAGTTTAAAGTCAATAGATTAATAATTACATCCATAGGAAAATTTGTTTATGACGAACTTTTTCATGACGGTGTAAATATTATTAGAGGAGAAAATGGTTCCGGAAAATCATCTATTGCTAATGCTTTGTTCTATGCAATTGGCGGTGAGTTTACTGATTGGTTACCAGAGGCTTTGAAATGTGATTTTACAATTGTAGAAGTAGAAATCAATGGGTCAACTTTGACTTTCAAAAGAGAAATTTCAGCTCAAACTATGCGACCTATGCAAATTTTTCATGGAAGTATAGAAAAAGCTCTGAAATCAAATATTGATGGTTGGAAGGTATACGGTTATCGTAGGTCTGAAAACAAAAAGAGTTTTAGTGAATATTTATTCAATTTTTTAAATATACCAGAAGTAAAAACAGAACGAGGAGAAACTGTCACATTAAATCAAATATATAGACTTATTTATTTAGATCAGTTAAGCTCTATTACAGCACTACTTAATAATGAGGATTTTGATTCACCACTAATTAGAACAACTTTAGGTTCACTATTGTTTGGTACTTATGAAAATGAATTATATGATAATCAAATCAAATATAGAAAAAGAAAGAGGGTTCTTGATGATGTAGAATCTCAATACAGGTTCTTAAAAAAAGTTTTAGAAGCTAATGAAACTCCTACCACGATTCAAGGATTAAATTTATTATTGGAGGAAAATAAAAAAGTTTTAGCTGAGCTAGATGAAAGAATAATCAAAATTGAGAATAGTGAGAGGGTCACTATGTCAAAATTAAGTACTGATTTAAATAAAATCTCCAAATCTCTTATTGATGAAAAGAAGAGTTTAAAGACTGCTAATGATGAGATCTATGGATTAGAACTTAATATTATTGATTCTGAGGAATTTATAAATGAATTAAATCATCGTTTAGAATCTTCCGAAGAATCCCTTATTATGAGAGAGTATTTTTCGGAATTACCTTTGAGCTACTGTCCTTCATGTCTTGAAGAGTTAATTCCTATTGATGAAAATCATTGCAAATTATGCAAGGAACCTTTGAAAGATAAACAAGGGAAAGAGCGTATTGAGCGGATGAAAATTGAGCTTCAAACCCAAATTAATGAGTCTGAAAAGTTGCTTCGAATAAAACGAAATAGATTACAAGATTTACTTTCTATAAAGCAAAATTTAAGCACTAAGGTAAATAGAGCAGAAAGGGAGTATTCTAATATTGTGGATACATCTCAATCGAAATCTCAAAGAATTAAAGAAGGTCTTCTTGTTGAAAAAGGGTTTGTTTTGTCTGTTATCGCTGACCTTGATGATAAGTTGGTAAATGTAGAAAAGTATAATTTACTTGGTGATAGATTACAGAGTCTTTCTGGAGAAGTAGCTTTACTGAAAGTTAAGATTAATCAACTTGAGCAAGATTTAAAAACACGAGAACAGGAAGCAAGGAGAAGTATTCAAGAAATTGCGTTAGAATTGTTACATAAAGAAGGGGGCTATGAAGAGTTTTTTGAAAACTCTAGTTTCGTTAAGCTTGATTTTGTGAAAAACAGTTATTATTTGAATAATAGAAATCATTTTTCGGCGAGTTCGATGGTGTATCTTAAAAATGCCATTCGTTTTGCAATCTTCTTTGCTTCCTTAAAACATGATTACTTTAGATATCCAAGATTTATTATATGCGACAACATGGAAGATAAAGGAATGAAACCCGAAAGAAGCCATATTTTTCAAAAAAATATTGTTGAATTGGCAAAAACTCATGATGCTGAAGACTATCAAATAATATTCACTACTTCAATGATTGATCCATCTTTAAATATTGATGAATATACGGTTGGAGAAGATTATGACCCAAATAACAAATCTTTGAAGCTCGATGGCTAGATAAAAACCAATTATAATAGAGACTCAATGTAAAGATTTATCAAAAGAGGATTTAAGTAAAGGTCAATAAATTATACTCTTTATAAATCGCACCTTCTGTAAAGAGTTAAAAAGATTATAATCCATTAAAGACCCAGCTATACCTTCAGATTTTATTCTTGAAATCCGTCAAAGCGGTGAGAATTGAGGACTCCATCTCTTTGTATTCCTCCTGCACGTCCGTTTGGTAAACGACGTTTTCACCGATATTGTCCTTGGGGATAAACTCGTTGTCCTCATAAAGGATCCACGCGGGGTTATATCCCAAGGTATAGTAATACAGTACCAATTTTATGGTAGTAAGGGATATAGCGCCCCGTTCCACGTTTGACAATGTCATAGAGTTCATCTCGAAGCGTTCCGCCAATTTATTCTTCGAGAATTGAGTGGTCAACTGATTACCGGTATCCTTTTCGACCAGTTCTTCTCGGATCATTTTTAACCGTTCCCCGATATAGGCAAAGTCCTTGGTAGGGGCCTTCATAATTTCATCAATATCTTTCATATCTATCTTTTTAATGTTTGTTTTTAGTCCATCGATTCTACGGGAAAGCTTGAAAATAGGATATCGGATCCTTCCGTGGAATCACCGGTAATATCGTTCCCCCTAATGGCCGATATCCGCTCGAAGGTCGGGATTTCATGAACCTTTCTGAACGCATCCGCTAATTCCCTACTTGGCTTTTTGCGATATTCTTTCATGAAATGTTCCGCAATGGCCTCCTCTTTCTCAAGGGATTCCCCGAGCCGGTCGCCCGTTTTGTCCTTATCGAAAATGCTGGATTTCGGCTGTTTGCCGGTACAGGCAAAATATTCCTCCTGTACCAGGCTATCGATATCCCTGATAACTTTCATGAAATTATCGTCCAGTACCTTGTCTATTTCTTTTTGGACGTACATGCGGTCAACAAGATCGTAAATATAGGAGGTAAGGTCTTCTTTTGAAGCTCTTTTTGCGGTCAACTCTTCCAGGCGGGGGAGATGATCGAAAAGTTTAAGCTCACGGACCAACGGAATAAACTGCATACGTTTGATAGGGTTGGGGTAACACTCTTGGGCGAACCCTTTAAGGTATACATTGTAAAAACTTATGTAGTCCAATTGGTCAAAGTCAAGGGCGCATAACATATCCTGGAAACCGAGGGTATCCATAAGTCTCAGCTTTGCTTCTACCAATTCTTTATGGTCTTTGTTCTTAAAATGTGTATGTACCGGTATTTCGTATTTACCTTGGATTTTCTTGGATTCCATATTCGGTCTTATCTGTCCGAAGCACAGTTTTTGTTCTATGGGATTTTCAAAGGTATCCGCAACGATCCCACCGAAGTGGCCGGTGGACATGCTTGTTATCTTACTTTTTGGTAGCAGTTCCGAAAGAATCGTGCTGAAATTGACCGTGGTGTCGTTGTTTGAGACCGTTCTGCTCTTCTTTTCCTGATGTATCCTCCCGAATATTTCACTGACGCGGCGTGCGGTATCACCCTTGGCAGCTCCGCTGAAAACGTTGGAACAGTTATCGAAGATTACCTCGGCCAGTTCCTTTCCATAATCCACGATCAATTGGGTAATACTCTGAATGCCCAGTACGGTCGCGATCAGATTCGACCTTCCGGTATCGATTATTCTTCTGAGTCCCATGATAAAGACTGTCGGCAGCTCGTCAAGAATTACTCCGAGCGGCCTGCATCCCGGCTTGTTGGCCACCTGCAGTATTTTATTGATGTATAGCCCGATCGGTGCGGCATAGATTTCGGAACGGTCGGGATTGTTCTGGATACAGACGATCTTTGGCTTTTTGGGATTGTTGATATCCAACCGGAAATCGTTCCCGGTCATGATGTAATAAATTTCCTTGTTGGCCAGCATGGAAAGCGATATCTGTGCACTGGCCGTCTGACCTGCCAGCTGTTGCCCGGCCTGCCGTTCCATGGCGTCCTTAAAGGGAATCATCAAGGTCCGCACCTCGAGGTCCTGCATCGTGATCTCCAGCAGATATTCGATACTGACCATGGACAGGGTTATGGCATGGGGCAGAGTGCATATGTTCTTGCCCAGTTCCTCGGATTTTTTCTTGAGGTACCAGATCAGGCCCGAAACAAAGCTGATAGCGCTCTTGGCGAAAAAATCGCTGCGCTTTATCCAGTCCTTGTTGAGGTTCTTCATGATTACGGTAGCGGCATCCGCTGCATCGGACTGGTTCCGCATCAAATAGGGGTCTATTGGATTACAGCGGTTGGATTTTTCGATATCGTCAAAACTGATCACATAGAATTCGGGCAATTTTTTGGTATGTTCAAGTTTGGTATCTCCCAAACTTTCCTTTTTTCTTCTTAAGTAATTATAGGTAATCTTACTTAGGGTATCGAACTTAAAATCGTAGATGAGCAGCGCGAAGTTCTTTTCTATCATCTGTTCGATAATCTCCTCTATCAATGCGAAGGACTTTCCGCTGCCGGGCGTACCGATGATCAACAGGGCGCGGAATAGGTTGACGAAGTTTATCCAGCCCTTTCTCGATCTGCCCTTGTACCGATATTCGTAGGGGATGTTTATGGAGTGCGGCGTATCCACGCGCACCTCGGTCTGAAGGAACATCTCGTTTTCATCGTTGAAGGGGTCGTCCTCGACCATGTTGCCAAAATCCATCACCTGAAAAAGATGTACGGCCCCGGAAACGGAAAAGAGAAACCCAAAGAAATACAGCCCGAAAGGAGACCACAATAGCCCGATATCAGGTGATTTTATAATTCCGGAGACCAAGAGCAAAATACTCCCCAGACCAAAATAAAGCAATCCGCCCGCCAGCGTTCTGCCTTCCTTTTTTCTGGGATTGTACAATAGTACAGCGCCCAAAATGCACATCAACAGCAATCCCCTGCTTTTAAAAGGATGACGAAGCGATCCGAAACGTGACAGATAACCATAAACGATCTCGGTCAGGTGGGAATCCCATTGCAGGGCCTGTAACATGGGGTAATAGGTCATAAAACCGATCAGCGCAAAAAACGCAACGGATAGCAGCATTGCCGAAAAAGCCAGATTCTTGTCCTTCATGATGGAACCTTAAGGTGTGCAACTTAAATGCAAGGGACTATTTGAACATGCGTTCTTTCCAATGCTCAATGACCGTGGAAGATGCCAGGGAAAACGATACTTCGTTCTCCCTTATATAAGTCACTGTATTGTCCATCAAGAGCCCTGCCTGTTCATTGATGAACCGGGCGTAGGTATCCGCTTTCTGTAAACGGTGTTTCAGTTCCAGATCGTTCTCCTTGACAAGTTCGTCCAAAAGTGTGACGTAGTATTGGTTGTCCTGCAGTTCTTCGGATAATGGTTCCATGGTGTTCATAGCTGATGGTTTTGTAAGTTATTGTTTTTCTTCAAGTTTTCTGCCTTTTGTTGTATTCGTGGGCAAATATTCTTCTTTAAATGTGACCTTATGGCTATTAACGGGATGGCGTAGGTGTGCCGAAGACCGAAATCACATTCGATACTATTGGGTCTAATGGATTTTATTATGCCCTCGTTCGATGCGCCTTCAGGACCTTTTTCTGTCTTTAGCTCGATTTTGTCCCCGACCGCCAACCTACTTTTCAGTACCGGTTCCATTTTGAGGTATTGCGGTTTTTTGAATGCCCGAAGGTCATCGTTCCAGTCTTTACCGGAAGATTTGTGAATAGCGATGGGAAAGGGAAGGTAAAGCGCATAGAACGTGTTTGTCAAAGTCTTGAAAACGTTACTGTTTTGCTGAATAGGATTCGTATTGATTATATCCTTTAATGAAAATTTCAAAACAAGTTTGTCTGAAAACCCGACGCATTGCACCAGATCCAACGGAAGCTCGTTTTGCCGGAACACTGGATCAAGTCTTTCTTTCATCAGGTCGCTATGGGAAACTATCAGGTTCCGGACCTTATCGGAATAATGGATGTTCAGGCCAACGGTATCCATCCGAAAAGAACTTTCCACATGGATATTCGTGTTACAATGGTTGATTAAGCTGACAAAAATTTTTAGGTCGAACTCGTGTCCCTTGATATCATTGTCCATAATGGATATCAAGTTGACATTCTTGACCTGGAGCGATGGTTGGATCAACTGTATAAAGAACTCCAATTTTTCCTTATAAACATTCCCGCTGAAGGAGATATAAAAATTATCGTCCCTGCCGTGAAGTTCATGATAGGAGAGCAGGTCAATACCACTTTCCCCGAAGACGATACTTGGAGGGTTATTGATTACTCGTGAATAGAACAGATAATGGTCTTTTTGGTTAAGCACCAAGCGAAACTTTTTTAACGCATTGTCGGCCCTTCTTTTGTAGGGTCCGTTATATAGGATGTAGTTTTTCGGGGTATCCTCCAGATCGTATTTTGGGAATGCGATATTGGCTATTTTGCCGCCATTGTCCCTTAAGTGATATGCATTTAAAATACGCCCCTTGAACGGGATGCTGTTGATCGTCGATTCGGATATTCCTCTTTGTATTTTTAGATAGTTCGGGTTTATCAACGGAACTATGTTATAGTTTTCCTCCAAAGATTTTTCATATGCTTTGGGCCTCTCTATTTTGATGTTGGTATTTCCCATATCCGTTATCCGGTCCGAAATTTCCAGGCCAAGTTGTACGGCCTTATAAAAATTGGCGGTACGTTGCAAAAGGTATTTAAAGAACAGTCCTTTATCAAGGGAATCGTTCCGGTTGAAATAGGTTACCGGGCTGCGCGAGGTCTGTAGCACGATACGGTCCCCGTCCTTTTCAAACTCCATGGATCTTGCGCTTTTCCGGATCATTTTATAGCCATTTTGGTGTAGGTACATGGGGAAGTTGGACCCGTCATTAATTTTAGAGATCAGCTTTTTATAATATCCGGGATCGTCTCCGTAGTTTGGACTCTTCATGGAATGTTGTAAAAATGGCCGGCACACCAAGCATGCCGGCCATTGAGTTGAGTTAGTAAAGAGTTCGATTACATACTTATGGCGTTACCGGTCTGTTTCTTTTTTTTTCGGCACCCAGTGCTACCGTCTTTTTAGGCTCTACTTCCTTGACCATTGTCTTTTCCAAAGATTTGGTGATAAATCGCTCCGCCTTTGGGCTATAGCTGACCATATAGGTCAAGGCCCCCTTTTTTGTCTTCTCTATCGTAATCTGGGTCTCCAGACCTTTGTTCAGGGCATCGGCCTGTGGTTGGGTCAATTGCTGACCGTAGAGATAGGTATTGGAGGACAGGGCAGGCTTAGTGCGGATATCGTTCAGCTTCGGCTCGTAGTAGGCCAGTTTGGTAAACGATTCGCTCTCAGTGGAACGGCCCGTAAACGCGATGAACTTGTTATCCTTGACCATTTTATCGAATTCGGCCGGGGTAAACTGATGATTGTACGCCTTTGCCTGGCGTTGGTCTACGATTTCCTTCCGCTTGATCTGTACGTCCAGCCTTGAACCGGAAACGGGGCTATATACCAGCTGTACCATTTTAACGCTCTCCTTGATAACACCATCCTTGGGATAGGCCGATTGTTGAAGATGCTCTTCCCCACGTACAATGGAATCCTGAACGTTTTCGGGGAGTTTGTCAAAACTGATATAGGAACCCTCCAACCGTTCCTTGGCCTCGCCCATGGCGAAACGTTGTGCAGGGAATTTCTGGATTTCCAAAAATTTACTGTCCTTGTCAATTTCAAAGGATAGATTATTGGTCGTCTTCACCTTGTATGTGGTATCGTTCATTGCGACAGCGTCGCCCCGGTGCCAAACTTGGTTCAATTTTACGAACACCTTTACGGTGGTTCTTTCTTCTTGTTTTTTCATTTTGAGTATATTTAATTGTTATGAAATTTGAATTTGTTTACTTTTGAAATGATAACCCTAGACCAGGAGTGGTCTCTGAGTTATGGAATTTGAAGGAAAGAGGGCGGGAGCGCCCTTTTTCCATTTTATATTGCGATTCTATAATCCTTCCATTGACCCTCCTTTCTTTTTGCCGGTCGGCCCTCTGTAAGTTCCCATTCCGAATACCAGTTTCCGGTGGTCGGCTTTAGGATCTCGATAGTGCTGTCCAGATAGTTCTTATAATACGACCAGACCAACAGTTTGATGGCATTGGTCTCCAACGGTAGGCGGACCTGAATCCTCCCCCCGTTCTTGGATATCGAAATACTGTACCTGTTCAATCGGTTTTGGTCGATGATCTTGTTATATGCCAAAAAACTTTTGGTCAGTTCTTTATTGAAGCGCCGGGTATGGTCATAAAAACGGGAAAACGCTTTTTCCGCTACCATCGGAAAATTCAGGACCATATCCCTATCGGTCAGGGTCAGTTTAAAATCCGAATCCGCGACATGGGACAGAAAATGCAGGTCCCGCAGATATCCTTCTATTTTCCGGTCCCCTGTAAAACTTAAAAAGAGTTTGTCCACTTTAACGAGACGCTGGATCTGGAAAAGTATCTCTGTGGTCCGGGAATTGATTTCCCCCAGCGCCATATAGACCACGTTTTCCAATCGGAACTTTTTGTGAAAGGCCAGGGCCTCTTTTGGATCTTTGAACAGAAAGAGCCCTTCGATTTTCTTCGGGATGTTGGAATACCAGAGGGAATGTTCTATTGCGGACTCCTTATAGGGAAGTAATCCTTTGTCCGTATCGGCAAAATAGCCGCAGATCTCGTTTTGAAGATTGAAAAGGGGAAACAGCATTTCGCCCTCGTTATTTTCAAAGATCCGACCCGAAAAAGCCTTTAAATCTTCGAAATCCCTGTATATCGGCCCGTTCCCCTGTCGGGCGCTAAGGCCATAGGAACGAAAATGGTTGAAATCTTTGGGGACTATTTTCATGGGGTCTTTCGAATCGTCATCTATAAGCACACTTTTCGTTTCAAGTAACTCCCTATAAACGGAATCCACCTTGTCCCAGACCATTTCCTTCTTTCCCCCCTCGATTTTTGAAACGTACTCCGTGATCAGGTCCGAGGCGGAAAGTTTTTCCTGGGGCCGCTGTACCTTGTAGTATAAAAATCCATTTTCGGTCCGTATGGCCACATAATGGACCCCATTTTTCTCAAAAATGCAATGGTCGCTCTCTTTTGAAACGGAGCGGTATCCCAAATGCCCGAAAAGTTTTGGGAGGTCTATGCGATGGTCTTCGGTCAGCCAATTTCGAATCATATTCAAAAATATTTTGATTGTTGCATATAAATTATATATTTGCGTATAAATACAAATATATGAATTTTTTTGAAACCGCAACCTTTTGCTTGAAAAAAATCCGAAAAGGAATTCCGAACCTATTTAAAGAACTGAGACGAAGGAATCTGGCCTACCTACTTTTTCTGGTTCTTGCCAGCCTGGTCTATGTAGTCCAAGGAGGCACTGACCGTTCGAAAAAGCAGCTTCATGCCAGCACGTTAAGTTTGGCGCAGTATCAAGAACGTTTGAACATGAACACGGATTCCGTCCTCCCGGATACCCTGATCATTAAAAGGGAACGCGAACAGTTGCTCATCGCCATTGAAGAAAATATCGTTTCATACCTCTATCAAATTCCGGACTATTCCTATATGAAACCCTTGGAAACCTACTTAAAGTATCGCCCGGACCTATTGGAACAGATTCCGTCGGCAGTGCCATTGCAAAAAGGGGACTATACACTTTCCAGTAAGTACGGAATCCGAAACCATCCGATTTCAAAAAGTACGAAGAAGCATTTTGGTATCGATCTGGCGGCAGCAATGAATAAACCGGTCTACGCATCGGCCTCGGGAACGATAACCGACATTATCTACTCGAAAAAGGGGTACGGCACACATATTATTGTACGGCACCGCTTCGGTTTTCAGACCCTCTATGGCCATCTGGAAAAGGTTCTGGTGCGCAAAGGCCAAAACGTAAAACAGCATGAACTCCTAGCCACTGTGGGAAGTTCGGGTAGCTCCACGGGCTACCATTTACATTATGAGACCATAAAAAATGAGATCAAGATCAATCCTAGACCCTCCCTCAATCTAAAGAAAAGTATCTACGACCATTTAATGGAACTGAACAATATCGGCCATGGAGAATAATAAGTTAGGACGTTTGCATAAAACGCTACGATCGTTAGGACGGAGGCCATTGTATTAGAGTTAAATACGAGGCAAGCCCAACTTAAAAAAGCACCATGGAGCTGGGCTATGGCACTTTGCGTAAAGTAACGCGGGCCAAAAAGAAATGAATTTTAGACCTGTTGACGATGGCGTTCTACGGCATATCAACAGGACCTATGCCCAAAGCAAGAATTTCAGAACGGCGATCAAACAGATCAAGAACAATACCGAAGGACAAACTTTAACGATGTGATCTGAAAACAAATTAACGAACTATCCGAAAACGGACGGATCATTTTAATGAACAGATCATTCAAAACCCCTGAATATGTAATATAGAATTTTGGCGTTAAGGCCACCCGATCAAATTCCATAACTCACCCACTCAAAATGAAATACTCAAAAAAGAAGTATCTTGACTACTTGGTCCGGACCATTGATGCGCTCAACGAACCCGGGCCTGAACGACATATCCATATCAACAATCCCGGGTTCGGGAACATTTTTGACATCCTTAAGAACGAGACGTATAGAACCCGGTTTCTGGAAAAATTGGAAACCTACTATGGTTCCGATTATGCGCGGACCATCCTGAACAGTCTCAAGAAAAGTTCCCTCAATTCCTACTACACGCCCGATGCCATCGTCCGCTCCTTAACGGCTTCCTTAAAATCGGCCACCAATTTTGGCCCAAAGACCATATTGGAACCTAGTGCGGGCAACGGCATCTTTATCCGTCATCTATCCAAAATCTATCCGTCCGCAAATTTTACGGCGTTCGAAAAGGAGATTTTGACGGTGCGTATATTGGAGCACAATTTTCGGTACCAAAAAAATGTACAGGTCTATGGTGTTCCCTTTCAGAGCCTGGGGCAGACGGATGCGGTGAAAAACTATGACCTTGTTATCAGTAACATACCTTTCGGCGCCAACAAAATATTCAATCCCGGCCTCCGAGGACATCCGTTGGGAACGGAAATCTCAAAGAACATACATTCCTATTTTGTCCATAAAAGTCTTGAATGTCTAAGCCCCTCGGGAGTCGCCGTTCTGGTCTGTACCAAGAGTTTTATGGACCGTAAAAAATATCTGCCCATCAGGGAATCCTTGATTAAGAACAATAATTTTTTAGGGGGAATCCGGCTGCCCGATTCTACTTTTCAAGAGGAAAACACGTCCGTTGTGACCGATATCCTCGTGTTCCAAAATAATTTGAATATTGAGACAACCATTGAGCAGGGTGAAATAAACGGCCTGTTCGCAAGTACTTCGGAGCAATACGTTGGAAACAACCAAGTTCAGATCAACCCCTATTTTTTGTCCAATCCCGACAACGTCATCGGTAAATTCGTGGAGGGCGGCCTTTACGATAATTCCGATTACACCATAAAATCGGATTACGATATAACCCGTTTGGCCGCCGAAGTTGAAACATCCTTGTCCAAATTCCAAATACGGCCCCCACTCGAAAAGGTTAAGAACCTAGCAATAACCGAATCAAATCCCATAAAAAATAGCACTACTACGTTTGAATTGGAAAAGCCCGAACCACAAAGGCAAAATGGCCTAAGACCTGGTAATCTCGTCATTGCACAGCAAAAACTTTGTAGGATAAATGAGAATGAAGAATTAGAAGTGTTACAGGTGAAACCCCGGGAATTCGATAGGCTATCAAAAATATTGGCGCTAAGGGACACCTATTTCAAACTATTGGACACCTCGAAAGAAAACGCCAATACCGTAAGGGATGAACTCGATTACCAATACGATGCCTTCAATTTCCAGTATGGGCAGCTTCATGATAAGGCCAACTACCCCTTTGTGACATTGGATATTCAAGGACCGTTGATCTTAGGCCTGGAAAGGCCCGAAGGAGGTATTTTTATCAAATCGGATATTTTCGATAAATCATTAGGGTCGGTAACGGTAGAAATACCACAAGGGCCCCAAAAAATTCTAAGCCTAGAAGATGCCATTTATTATTCCCTGAACAGATACAATCGCATAGAAATCGATTCCTTGGTCTCGAATACGGGATCGGCCAAAGAAGAAATCATTAAAGATGCCTTGGAGAAACAACTGCTGTTTTTAAACCCCAAGCAAGAAGGTGATTGGGAGCTTTCCCCAAATTCCTGTTTTTTGTCCGGAACCATCTATAAAAAGTTGAATAACTATCGCAAGAACGATTTTGGCGAATTTCAATCCTATGTGGACAGATCTTATATCGAACGTACCGTTCTGGCCTTGGAAAAGGTAAGACCGCCCATGACCCCTTTCGAGGATTTTTCTGATATCAAATTGCATGAACCATGGTTCCCCATACAATATACCCAGGCCTTTGTTTTCGACACTTACAATTCTTTGGCACATATCGCTTACAATGAAAGCACTTCCAAATACATGGTCAAAATTGAAAAAGCAGACTATGAGTACACCAAAAAATTCAGCGTCCGGACCGAACACCGCTATTATAATTTCAAGGAGATATTGGAAGGGGCATTGAACTCGACCATTCCCTACGTAACCAAAGGCTCCCTGCATAATAAACGGACGGATAAGGCCAGGATGCAGGAAATACGGATAAAGTTCGACTTGATATACAAAGAGTTCAATGCATATATCATCGGCAAACCTGAGGTCAAAGCGCAGCTGGAGCGTATTTTTTATAATACCTACGATGCCCAGGTCCACCCGAAATATGATGGCGATTATCTTCATTTTGAGGGGTTACAGAGTTTTACGCCCTATAAAAGTCAAAAGGATACGGTCGCCGGAATTATCGTCAACCAAGGTCTCTTGGTCAATAAGGAAGTCGGCTTTGGAAAGACCCTTGATATTGCGCTGACCACCCAGAAACTCAAAGAGCTCGACCTGTCCAAAAAGACACTGGTTATCGGTCTGCGCTCTACCGTTATTCAATTGGAACGGGAATTTTTGAACGTGTTTCCAACCATGAAACTTTTGGTCGCAAATGATAAGGTCGTAAAGGGATTGGTAGAGCGCAATGCCTTTTTCAAGAAAATAAAAGCCGGTCAACATGATGTGGTACTTATGAGCCATGACACCTTTAAGTTCATACCACAATCCCCCGAAATCATACATGAGATAATTACCCAAAGAACTCGGAAAACCTTGAACGTGACCTAAGTGTTATCAACAAAAACAAATACGATGTCGGCAAAAGGGTGCTAAAAAACTTGGAGACCCGAAAGGAAAACTTAAACGTAACCTTGTTGGAGGTCTTCCATCAAATCCAAAGCAAACAAAGCGATGTCATCGAATTAGAACAGATGGGATTTGAGCATATCATGGTCGATGAATCGCACAAGTTCAAGAACTTGATGTATACAACAAGGCACAATAGAGTTGCCGGGTTGAATACTCCAGAAGGTTCCGAGCGAAGTAAAAATCTATTGGTCGCCATCCGAACTTTACAGAAAGCAAAAGGAAAGGATTTCCAGACCACTTTTCTATCGGGTACGCCAATATTCCAATTCCATTACCGAGGTATATGTGTTGTTCAAATACTTGATTCCCCATCGCATGGAGCAGATGAACATGTCCTCATTGACCAAGATGGGCACGGTATTCGCCAACAAATCCTATGAATTCGAGCCTACGGTTTCGGGAGATTATAAAGTCCGGGAGCAGTTACGTTCGTTCAAGAAAATGAAACTGCTGTCATCGCTGTTTTTAACGAGATTTCCATAATCGTCAATGGGACCACACACCAAATCGACGAGCCCCAAGATGCAGCTGGATGTGTCCGTCTACCCTAAAACCTACACCGGCGCAATTGGAATATTTTGAACGGATAAAAGAGTTTCTAAGAACAGGGAATAGCGGCCTATTGTATGGAAATAAAAACTATACCGAAGACCAAAAAAGCGCGTTATCATTGATTGCCCTTCATCACATGCGCAATGCTTCGATAGACCCGAGGATGCTAAACCAAGAACTGGAAGACCCGGGGAGGCCAAGTTGCGAAAAATAGCTTCTGAAGTTCACGATACGTACAAAGAGACAATGAGCTTTAAAGGCACACAGGCCATATTTTCTGATTTGGGCGTGCCGAAAGATAGTTTCAATATTTATGACGAACTGAAGCGCATCCTTACCAAAGAGTTTGACATTCCCAAAAGAAGAAGTTATATTGTCCATGATTTTAAAACGGATACTCAACGTCTGGAATGTTTTAAGAATTTGAGATGAAAAGTCGCGTATCGGGTCATTATCGGTTCTACGGAAAAATTGGGAACCGGCACCAGATATTACAAGAAGGTTGGTGCGCATCCATCATGTGGATATTCCCTATAGGCCAACGGATATCGACCAGCGCAACGGCAGGGGAATACACAAGGGCAATATTGGCGCCAAGGAAAATTATGGAAACAAAGTGGTGGTCTCGTTCTATATCGCTGAGAACTGTACCGATGCGCTCATGCTCAATAACGTTAACATCAAAAAGAACTTTATCGAACAGTTGACCAATGGCACTATACAGTTCAATAGACTGGATATGGGTGCGGTGAACGACGAAGGTTCCATTGACTACAAAACGTTGTTGGCGGTCGCTAAAAATAAGCCTGTATATCTGGAAAAGGAAGAATTGGGCAAACAGTTGGACGAACTGGAGCTGGAACAAATGATTCTCAAGAAGACCGTTTGGAGGCCAAAAAACCAATATTTCTTTTATGAAACAGAGTAACAAGTACAAAGAACATAGCCAAACTGGAAAAAGACCTACCCCTATGGAAACCATTAATGGATAAGGATTCG
>CAWHTW010000004.1:0-886168 GCA_963832345.1 uncultured Flavobacteriaceae bacterium
AGATATCAAAATAATTTTTCTGACAATATTCGGTGCGCATCATAAAAAAGCATTTTAAGATGAACTGATTTAGAGACCGTTTCGAAATTGAAATGAAAAAATGATGAGAATGATAAAAGCTCAACAGAATTCTGATTTATATTTGAGCATGGGTAAATTAAGGTATTTAGAAATGAACAAATTATTTTTGCTTGTACTGCTTTTGTTATTATCCTCTTGTTATACCTCAAAGAAAGTCAACTATTTACAAGGTGATTATAGTCAACTTACCATACCGGTTCAATCTACTCAGTATACGGTACAACCTAACGATGTTTTGAATATTAAAGTGCAAAGCAGGGATCCCGAACAAGCTGCTTTTTTTAATATTAGCACTGTAGAAAGAACTAATATTCAAGCAAATCCGGCATCTTTATTTCTCACCGGATATACGGTAGATCGTGAAGGAATGATAAATCCAGCTATTGTCGGCGAACTTAAAGTGAGTGACCTTACGGTCGAAGAAATCAGGAACTTGGTGCAAATCGAGATAGACAAATACCTATTGAATGCAACGGTTTCGGTAAAGCTTACCAGCTTTAAAATTTCAGTTTTGGGCGATGTGAAAAATCCGGGGACCAATTATATATATAATACACAAGCCAATATTTTTGAAGCGCTTAGCGCTGCTGGAGACCTAAATCCATCCGCTAAAAGAAAAAATGTAAAATTGATCAGACAGATTCACAACGAAGCCATTGTCATCACTTTAGATTTGACAGATCCGAAAATTATTGAATCCCCATACTATTTTTTACATCCAAATGATGTGATTTATGTGGAAACGTCGAGACCTGCAATCTCACAAAGCAATCTGGGTGTATTTGCGATTATTCTATCGGCTATTTCTACGACATTGCTAATATTAAATTTCACTTCAAACTAATTCAGCTGCGCAGTAAAATAATAATTAAGAAAGTAGTTTACCCACTTTTTTATTGAATAACTTAGAGCTTAAAGAGACCAAAAATACATGTTAACTTAAGGCATAATGTAATTTTGCCTGGATCTTAAATCAAACCCTAATTATACTCTAGTGATGAAGGAAAGAAGAAATACAACAGTTAACGCTCACCAAGAGGTTAATCTGAAATTGTTTTTCCAAAAAATCTATGAAAATAAATGGTGGTTCGTCTTGAGCATATGTTCATTTATTGCAGTGGCCTTTGTATATCTCAAACTGGCAACACCGCTTTACGAAGCGTCTACTTCGATATTAATCGATTCTTCGGGAAGCAATCGGGTTTTAGGCGATAGCAAGTATGTAGAGGGAGGCGTCAGCTTAATTGAAATGGAAAAAAACCTCTACAATGAAATCGGTATCATTAAATCGTTCAGTCTGATACGTCAAACGGTTAAAGAGCTAGGTTTTGACGTTTCCTATCACGCCGCTAACTGGTTGAAGACAAGGGAATGTTACGGATATTTTCCTTTTGAGGTCAGCCTTATAAATGAAAAACCCCAACTCTATGGTATTCCGATTAAGGTAAAAATCCTATCAAAAGAAAAATATAGGCTATCCATCGAGGGTAGCGATTTTACGGTTTCTAATCCTGTTACCGGCTCAACGCGTGAAGTCACTAGGGATTTTAACTTTTCAAAGGAATTTTTATATGGGGAAGAAGTAGTTCACGACTATTTCAATTTTATTATTGAAAGACCTGATTATGCTGTCACTGAAGATGATTTTAAAGAAGATGAACTTAGTTTTGTCATACATGATTTAGAAAGTGTGGCCAATGGCTATGTATCGAAGTTAGCGGTGGATAACATAGACCTTCAAGCGAGTATCTTCAAAATAGTATCCTCTGGGCCCGTAGTGGATAAAGAAATTGACTTTCTTCAAAAGCTAACCGAAAATTACGTTCAAAATGAATTGGTTTCAAGAAGCGAAATTGCAAAGACCAAAGAATCATTTATTCGAAATCAATTAAGGATAGCAGCGGACTCCTTGACAAAGATCGAATCAACACTAGAAATGTTTAAAAAAGATAAAAGTGCACTGAATTTGAGTGCTACGGCAACCAATGCCTTGAATCGAACATCAAGTTTGCAGCTGGAAAAAGCGAAAATCGAAATGGATGCTAAGAACTACAGTTCATTAATTCAAGACATTGAAGATAATAGAATTAGCGAAGACTTTGTAATACCGACAGCGGTAAATATAGAAGACCCTTTGATTAATGCGAACATTTTAGAGCTTAAAAAATTATATGCGGATAGGTCAAGAAAAAAGTTCTTCGTGACGAGTACCAATCAAGAAATGAGTATTCTCAACAAACAAATTAATGAATCGACAGATTTGTTACTGAATAATTTACGGAATGCTCTTAAATCTTCTGAATATGCATTGCAAAGAATCAATTCTCAATTGTTGAATGTCGGCGGGGTAATTAGTTCTTTACCCATGAGGGAAAATCAACTGCTTACTATTGAGCGACAAAGCAATTTATATGAGAACCTTTTCAATTATCTAAGTCAGGAGTTAGCCAAAACGGGAATTGCAAAGGCCGAAAGTACTTCTGATACCAGGGTTTTAGATAAAGCAAGAATGGTAGGTGATGGGCCAGTCTCACCCCAAAAAATGTTGCTATTGATTTTGGCCGTGACGCTTGGGACAATAGTTCCCTTGGGCTGGATAGTATTGTTTGCACCGAACAACATTATTCGAAATATAGACCAAATTAAGGAAAACACCGACATTCCGGTCATCGCCGGAATAGCCAATCTGAACAAAAAATCCATAAAAGGCGATACGGAAATTTCGCTTTGGAAAATAAAGGAGTCGTTCAGGGACCTAAGTACCAATATCGAGGTCGTTCGTCCGAAAACGGGCTGCTGTTCCGTGGGCATCACTTCAATTATGCCGGGAGAGGGCAAGACCTTTTGTGCCATAAATTTAGGAATTACCCTTGCCGAATCTGGAAAAAAGACACTTATAATCGATACCGATCTTAGGAAACCAAGCCTTGTAGACCAAATCAAGAAGGTTGAGGGAAAAGGACTTGCCAACTATCTGCAGGGTGAAATCGGTTGCTTGGACACGATCATCTATTCCCACGATACCGTAGAGGACCTACAGTTTATTCCCACCTTTGTTGCGGACGTCAATATTCACGAACTACTTTCAGGAATCAAAATGAAGTCCCTTATCCATGAACTTCGAAAAAGATACGACTATATACTTTTCGATACTCCCGCTTCAGGACTGGTTTCCGATTTTCTATTGGTTCGGGACGAGCTGGATGTAAATTTATTCGTTCTTAAAAGAAATATAGCCAAAATCGAATTTCTGGAGGACTTGGAAAAATTGATACCCCCTAATAAAAGGGAGAAAAGTTTTATCATATTCAATGATACCTTGATGAAGGACCACAAGTATGGCTATGGGCAAAAATATGGAATGGATCGGGCCTCGGGATTGATCGAAGCTGCCTTGGCCGTTTAGGTTTTCCATAAACAGGGATACCGTTTAGATTATGATATCATGATAAAATGACCGATTATCAACAATACTTTCAACATGCCGATGTACAGTTGTACCAATTCTATATGTACTTCCTGTTTGTGGCAGTCCTTGCAGCGTATCTAGTCTTTAAGAGCAATTCAAAATACAAAATCGAGCTTTTTTTTATCTCCTTTTATTTATTGACAGGAAACCTGAACAAATTATTAACCACGAAAATTCCTGGTTTTGGTCTTATTGAAATACAGCCATCAAGATTCCTTTATTTTTTGTTGTTCTTTTTGATTGTTAGAAAAATGGTATTTTCCAGGACAAGGTTCCATCTGACATTCGATAAAAAAATGCCCTGGTTCCAGATGGCCCTTTTAGCCTATGTAATACTACTAATGGTTTCAGTACTTGTCAACAGCGCTGAATTAGGTATGGTGAGGGTCCTAGATAGAATAGTTGATACCATGGCATTCCTTGTAATAATGGTTTCCTTGAGCTTAATGAAGGATAAACATTCTTATAATCTTATCGGAAAATCGATGATCATTGGGGCTGTAATATCCAGCGTGGTCAGCATTATACAGTTGTCCTTTGATCATTATTTTCTCAGGATTGGTGATGCCCGGATCGCCTTTGATGGGCTCTTGAGATCTAATGGCATTTTTGAAACCGAGTATTTCAATTCTTATTACCTTATTATAGCCATCGCCTGGACCCTCATCAAAATCAAGAACAATTATTTAAAAATGGCTCTGGTCAGTTTGTTTACGCTGGGCGTTTTGACTTCTTTTCAGCGTATGAGCTGGCTTATCGTGGCTTTGGTAATTGTTACCTATTTGGCGTACATAAAGAAAGTGGCCCTAGAGAAATTGGTGCTGATAGGATTGACTGGTTTTGCCGTGTTATTATCACTTTCAATATTTTACTATCAGGAGATCGCAAATAGTGCCTTAGTCCGGGAAAGATTGACAGATAGTGTTCAACGTCGTGAAGGCTATTATTGGCTGGTACTCGACAACATAGGTGAGAAACCGCTCTTTGGCTTCGGAAATCTCAAAAATGATATCTATTATAACGAGATGCTTCGGATTACCGGTGATAGGAACAGGGCTATGGCGGTTACGGGCGACTTACACAGTGGTTATTTCTCTGCTCTATTTCTTTATGGCATACCGGCCTTTGTATGTTTCCTCTTGTTTGTTTTGTTATCTGTCTTTTACTATGCCAGTTCATATAAGGTAGATAAGTATTTCGCTATTCCATTCCTTGTAAGCATTATCTATATGATAGCGAACCTTACAAATACATTCTTATTTTTAACATATATTGCTATTCTCTTTGCAATCCACATAGGTATAGGGATGGGAATCAACCAAATTCAAGAAAACTCCGCTTCCTAATAACATGAAGAAGATTCTTAAAATTTATCGCTATCCAAAAATATGATGGTACCAGAAAGAGTTAAAAACTTATTCCTTAAAGGTGATCCCCGCTCAGTCCGGGCGAAACGGAACGTGATCTTAACTATCGTAATAAAAGCATTTGGGGTACTTATAGGCTTTGTTTATTTTCCCTTATCCCTGGATTATCTTGGTGCTGTAAAATTTGGTATTTTTTTGACACTGCTTTCATTTGTTGATTGGTTTTTAAATTTTGACATTGGGATCGGCAAGGGATTGCGGAATAAGTTAGGAGAATCTTTGGCTCTTGAAGATGATAAAAAAGCGGTTCACTATGTAAGTTCGGCCTACTTTGCCCTTGGTGCGATTGTTACCGGAGTAACATTATTCCTGATAGTATTGAACTATCTATTACCATGGCCGGATTGGATAAATATTAGTCCTGAATTGGTGGACGAGGTAAGATTGCTGGGAGTAATCATAATAGTTGCTTTTGCTATTCGTTTTGTCTCTGCCAATATCTATGAAATATTTTATGCCACACAAAAAATGGCCTATGTCGAATTTTTTTCATTCCTGACGAAGGCCTCGTTTCTGGCACTTATATTGATAATTCCCTATATAGTAGCAGACTCATTATTACTCTTTGGGACGGCAAAATCCCTGACTTTCGCCTTGGTACCGCTTATTGTGGGCCTGTATTATTTTAAAAGCAAATTCAGCAAGTACAGGCCCGTGTTAAAATTTGCGCGATGGGATTACTTCAAAGACCTTTTTTCCTTGGGTTTTAAGTTCTTTGTGATTAAAATCTCAATGCTCGTTATCTATCAGACGAACCATATTTTAATTGCCAGCTTTGTCTCCCTTGAGGGTGTGCCCCAATATGAAGCTGCCTACAAATATCTTTCCGTTTTTATGATGCTATTTGTAATTCTTAACAATCAATTGTGGCCTTCTAATCTGGAAGCTTATGCAAAGGGTGAAATAGATTGGATGAAAAAGTCCATGAAAACCGTGTTTAAAATTTGGTTGGGGACGCTCATTTTGGCCACCATTATGGTGCTGATCTCCCCATTTATTTATAAGTTTTGGTTACAGGACAGCCTGAAGATACCAATGGCAATTTCTGTTGCGGTGGCCGTATCAATCTGTCTTACAACCTGGGTGAATATGTTCAATATCGTGCTCAACGGTACAGGAAAGATCAAACTGCAAATGTTGGTCTGGATAATTGCGGCATTGATCAATATTCCCGCGTCACTATTTTTTACCAAAGTAATGGATCTTGGGGTGGTCGGGATCGTTGTGGGGACCATTGTAAGTCTAATTCCCCTTGTCATAACATCGCCCATACAGGTTCGAAAAATCCTGGCGGGAAAAGAAAGCGGAATATGGGCAGAATAGCAGGAAAAATGAAAAAAATACTGGTTGATCTATATCATTTACCACAGTACAATTTTTTTAAAAATGTGATTCTCAGTTTTCATCCCTCTGAAATCGATATTTATTGTGTAAATAGAGGTAAGTTGCTCCAGGTTGTTCAGCACGAACTACCCGGATATAAAATCATTTGCATTGGGGATTATAGGCATAACAAAGACATGTTTTCAATGATCTTTAGGATCATTCTTCCCAGGATATTTAAATTGTATAAACTGGTGAATACCCATAAATACTGGTTCATAGTAACGGCACATTACCAAGCAAACTTGGTGGGCAAATTAAGGGGTATCCCGAATGTAGCTTTCATTGATGACCCGAGAAGATTTGTTTTTCCGCTCTTGAAGTATTCGGCGGATGAGATATACTTGCCACCTTTTGAAGCCCACTATTCGGGAGTGAAATATTTTAATGCGCTGAAGGAATGGTCTTATCTGTCGCCAAAATACTTAAAACCAAATGTTTCGGCTTTAGAACCTTATAATTTAGAGCCCAGATCGTATATTTTCATTCGGGAAGTTTCCACTGAAACATCGAATTATCTGACCCAAAGACAGGGAATAATATTGTCCATATCCCATGAGTTTCCATCTGACTGTAAAGTCTTATTGTCTGTTGAAAAAAAGGAAAATATACCTCATTACCCTGGAGATTGGATTATTCTTAAAGAACCGGTGAATGATATTCATTCTTTGATGTATTTTAGTCAGGTTGTTATCTCTTCTGGCGACAGTGTAGCACGGGAAGGGGCCATGCTTGGGGTGCCATCGATCTATGCAGGAATAAGGGAAATGCCTGCCAATTGGATAATGATCAAGAAAAAGATGTTGCAAAAATTGGATGCTGAGGACATTGTAAGTACTGTAATAAAAATTGTGAACGGGGAAAAGGTTTTTGCCGAACAGGATACATTTAGACAGCAACTGTTCAACGAATGGGATGATGTTACCTCGCTCGTGTTGAACAAGTTATCGGAAAATAGAAAAGTATGAATATATCAATATTTGGATTAGGTTATGTGGGATGTGTGAGTTTGGCTTGTCTTGCCGAGAACGGACACAATGTGATCGGTGTAGATGTGGTTACCCATAAAAATGAACTGATCAATTCCGGCAAGGCGACGATTATCGAAAAAGATATTGATGATCTGATCTCCCGTAATTGGAAAGCCGGGAAAATTTCGGCTACCCAAGATTCGAGGATGGCAGTTTTGCAAACCGAAATCTCTATTATTTGCGTGGGGACTCCTTCAAATATAAATGGCCATCTTAATCTAAAAACAATATATGAAACGGCGGAACAAATTGGCAAAGCCCTGAAGGAAAAAAGCAGCTTCCATATAGTTGTTATTCGTAGTACTGTACTTCCTGGAACTAATGCGAAAGTGGGTGAGCTTCTGGAGAAAAATTCTAAAGGACAGCGGAACAAGGACTTTGCCGTAGTTTCAAACCCTGAGTTTCTAAGAGAGGGTTCTGCCGTTAAGGATTATTACAACCCTCCTGTCACTGTCATAGGCACAGATAGCGGTATGGCTGCCAAAAGAGTAGCGGAAATGTATGAAGGTATTGACTCGCCCATTGAAGAAACAAGCATTGAGATCGCCGAACTTATAAAATATGTGAACAACACCTTTCATGCTCTTAAAGTGTCATTCGCGAATGAAGTTGGAAATATCTGTAAAAAAATGGATATTGACTCTCACAAGTTAATGGAACTTTTTTGTATGGACCATAAATTGAATTTGTCCTCCTATTATCTGAAACCGGGTTTTGCCTTTGGTGGTTCTTGTTTGCCCAAGGATGTCACTGCATTTAAGACCATGGCCCATGATTTTTATTTGGAAAGCCCAGTTCTTAATGCAATTTTGGATTCCAACGAAAATCAAAAAAAGCAGGCTTTAAAATTGATTCTCGATAAAAGGGCCAAGAAAATCGGAATTCTTGGATTAAGCTTCAAAAAAGGCACGGATGATTTGCGTTACAGTCCTATTGTTGAACTTGCGGAGGTATTATTAGGAAAAGGCGCAACGGTTTTGATTTATGATAAGAATGTTAATATTTCTAAGTTATCCGGAACAAATAAAGCATACATAGACCAACATATACCCCATTTATCGAACCTGATATCTGACGATTTGGAGAACGTTGTTAGCGATTCGGAGGTCATTATAATCGCCCACAATGAACCTGAATTTAAAAACATAAATACCAGGTATCCTGACAAACATTTTATTGACCTTGTTAAAATCAAAGACCAAAAAAGCGGGAAAAATTATGAAGGTATTTGTTGGTGATTTGAAAAAGGATAAGGTCGAATCCGTCGCTGAAACTAAATACAGAAACGAGAGTGTAAACTGAACTCTGTCCGGAATAAATTTAATCATTAATTTTATTCAGACAGAACCATGAGAAAAGAAGAACAAACGGAATTCGAGAAAAAGGTATTTGACCAGTTCATGTCGGGCAAGAATATTTTCGGCAATGGCGGCGCGTTCGCCCCCATCATGCTGAAGAACGTCATCGAGAAAGCGCTCGAGGCGGAGATGGAGGGCCATCTGGGCGAGGCCCAGCGAAACATCGGCAACAAACGTAACGGCAAGGGGAAAAAGACCATCAAGAGCGGCTAAGGCACCTTCGATATCGAAACGCCCCAGGACAGGCAGAGCAGTTTCGAGCCGGAACTGGTAAAAAAGCGACAGACCATCCTGGCGGACAACCTGTCCGATAAGATCATCGGGCTTTATGGCCTGGGCATGAGCTATCGCGACATCTCCTCGCATATAAAGGAAATGTACGACACCGATATCTCGCACACCGTGCTGAGCCAGATAACGGATAGGATCATACCCGACGTCAAGGCATGGCAGAACCGCCCCTTGGAACCGCTCTATTGTATAGTATGGCTCGATGCCATGCACTACAAGGTGAAGGTGGACGGGAAGATAGCCCACAAGGCACTTTATAACATCTTGGGCATCAACAAGGAGGGCCGAAAGGAAATACTGGGCATGTACATCTCCGAGAGCGAAGGGGCCAACTTTTGGCTGCAGGTGCTCACCGACCTGAACAACCGCGGCCTGAAGGATATCCTGATCGCCTGTACGGACAACCTCCGGGGATTTACCGATGCGATATTGGGCATATTCCCGAAGGCGCAGATACAGCTCTGCATCGTACACCAGATAAGGAACTCGCTCAAATATATCGCCTCAAAGGACCAAAAGGAGTTCATGCGGGACCTGAAACTGGTGTACCGGGCCACAGGCAAGGAGGTCGCGGAAGACGGACTCTTGGACCTTGAAGTGAAATGGGGGAGCAAATATCCCGTGGTCATCGAGAGCTGGCAACGCAACTGGGAACAGCTATCGCAATACTTCCAGTATACCGAACCTATAAGAAAGATCATCTATACCACCAATGCCGTGGAAGGCTTCCACCGACAGGTCCGCAAGGTGACCAAGACCAAGGGCGCGTTCACGAACGACACGGCCCTTCTGAAACTGGTATACCTGGCCACGAAGAACATTGAAAAGAAGTGGACGAGCCCATTGCATAATTGGAGCCTGACCGTTCAACAACTTTATATTAAATTTGGGGACCGGATACAGTTCGACCTGAGAACAGGGCCCAAAGAGAACGCCGCTGCCGCGGGGGCGCATTCCAAAACCCGTCGGATAAAAGATCCGACAAGTTTTGAAATGGATGAAAAGTGAACCGGACAGAGTTTAAATTACACACCCACAGAAACTAATTGCTCTCAATGGTTTGCGAATATATATGTTCTAACCGGGCTCCAACATGTTCCGGGGTAAATCTCTCCTGGGCATAGCCCATATTGTAACTGCCTATAATTTTAATATTCTCTGGGTTATTTATCAGGAGTTTTAATTTCTCACAGATGTCATCTGGATCTTTCATCTTAACTAAATAACCCATTTTTTTGTCTTCGAAAAAATCCTTTATGCCTCCGACATCGGTCGAGAGTACTGGAAGCCCTATGGCCATTGCTTCTAGAATGGAACAAGGCAAACCTTCGTGATATGAAGGAAGAAGGTATATGTCAGCTTCTAAAAAGGCCTTGACCTTAGTTTCTCCGGTGACCCAGCCCAACAATTCTACTCCCTCTATGTTTTCCTTTTGAATATAGGCTTTGACAAGTTCTAGTTCTCCGCCTGTTCCCGCAATCTTAAGCTCAATGTTTGCATAATTTTTTCGGAGTGCTTTTAAACTATCCAAAGCCTCGTATACACCTTTTACCCTTTCTATTCGGGAAAGAAATAGTAGACTCAGTTTGCGGTCTGAACCTGGATTTTGAGAATCGTTTTCATATTTGTTTTTCTGTGAGAAAAATAGGGGGTCGGCTACCGTGGTAACTTGATAGATAGGTTTTTCAAAATCGTATGTTCTTAGATGGTGGCTAAATTCCTTACCTAGGGTAATCATTGAATCGGCTTTACCATAGGTCATTTTAAACCACGGAATTATTCGACTGACGACTTTTTTTTCAAAATCCCATTGCCATCCATGCCAAAACACGGTCATTTTTACTTTGGCCAGCACACAGATCAAGGCAAAAACACTATCTCTAAAAAAGGATTTTAGGTTTAGAGAAGGATTTAGATGAACCAAACTGTAATTATTTCTTTTAAGTATTCGATAAAATTGCCAATAATCTCTCAACAATCGCAATGGCATCTTAAGTTTGGACTCTTTTTTCCCTTGGGTGCCATAAAAGAAAAATTCGATGTCATTTTGAAAATAATTCAATAAAGATGCAAAATAGGTTTGTTTGCCTCCAGGGGTTGAAAGTTTAGGAGCATGTATTAATATTTTATGCATCATGAATATTTTGGTTTGGATATGACGGCTATTTTCGTTTTAAGTTGAAAGCTACCTTTGGCTTTAATTGTACTGTAAATAAGGTTTGTAGGTTGTTTTTGCAGAAATGATGGTGAATACCAGCCTAAAATTGGGTTTTCAGAACCATTTACAATATTAGAAGTAAACATTTTATCAATTTCAATGTCCACACTTCTTTTTCCAGTATATTCTAATCTAAATTCGTTTTTAGATATTTGCGATAAAATAACATCCGGATGCAGATGTAAGGGAAATTCATAGTTATGCTCGGCACTATCCTTGGAAGTTATTTCGTCATCAATAGTAATTATCTCGTTCAGTTTGTCAAATGTATAGCATCGGCTATGAGTAACTCCTATTTTTTTATACCCGTTGTGGTTGCCTTTAATTCTAATGCTGCCTTTTTGATCAATAACTTCTGACAGGTTTACGGTGAAGTGATCCAGCCATAAGGAAGGCCCACCATAGGTTGCCTGATCTAAACCGTCAACCCTTATGGTATTATGGGCAATTGTTCCCTTAAAGTATTGCCTCCATTTGGGATAAGAATGGTAGGTGAAAGTGCCGGGATCGATAATAAAAGGTTTGCCGTCAATATGGAGAAAAAAAGAGAGTGCATCGGCATGGCCATGAGCGGCGAGGGATAAATAGCCAAGCGGTGCAAAATCGATATGCAAATAGGTTTCACTTTTATTCCCCCCTTTTTTTATGATGAAATGTCCCTCCTTCTTGTATAATTTACTCTCTGGGACCGTGTTCCGAACTGGAAGACCATGAAATTTTTCCGCACCATCATTGCCGAATAAAACTCGGTTTTTTAGGTCGAAAACGCCTGCTTTGGATTTAAAACTGGCATTGTTGAAAATAATAGCACCGCTAATCAGCAGCGATTGAAAATTATTAATTGAAGAGTCTGGATCCAGAATAATGACTTTTCCGTCATCATCATCACCATAATAGGGTACATTTCCGGAAATATCCATTAAATGATGGATGTATAAAAAAATATTTTTCAAGCTTTGCCCATAGGAAGCACTGAATTTTTCTTCTGTTCTTTCCCCAACAATAAACGAAATAAGAAAAAAGTCCGTAATAAACTGGATGTATTCCGAGGCTTCTTCCTTATTGATCCCGCTTGACGAATGTTGCCTTTGAATTTCTCTTACCAAAATGCGTTTGCCCTTGTTGAGCCATTTTGAAGACTTTTTAAAGGCCCAGTAGCTACCTGCGATAAACAAACCGCATGCTTCTGCGATTAAATGATTATTGGCAGACGAGTATTTAGAACCATATCGGGAGGAATGAGTGGCATGCAATTCGATCAATGGCAACCATGTTTTTTCAACAAATTCCCTGAAATCCCTGTTCTTATGAATTAGCTGGTGAACCCGAAGGATTTCCCAACAAAAAAACCAATTTATGATTCTGATATTTACTTCAATATTCGAATACCAATTAACTCCTATAAGATAGGGGTTGGCTTCCTTCCAGCTTTTAATGATGTCCATAAACTGCTCCAAATACTTAACATCTTCACTTTGTTGGTATTTGAAACAGATCTGGGGCAGAAATTGTAGCCGGTTAACTTCCCATACCACCTTAACGTTCCCGTGTTTACCTGTCCGGGTATCAATAGAAAAAGAAAATTGCCTGGGGAATTCCCTATTGTTTAAAATATCCCGATGCCAGTTAATCGGTTGATCTATTTTCAAAACGGATCCAAATATGGGGAACTTTTTTACTTCGGCAATATTTTGAAATTCCGGAAGAAATAGGATGGGATTCGGGTAATTAGGAATTGTACCCGATGGAAGAAATCCCATCCTATGCTTTTTGTCGAGCTTTTTTATAAATAAAATATACCCCCTATAGACCATTTCAGGAAGGGACATGGTCTTAAGCCGTTTTAAGTACCAATGAGTTAAATTATATTTTTTGTTTTCGTTAGATTTTAACAACCAATTCAATTTAATAAAGCGCATTATTGATTAATACAACTATTTGTTTCGATTTCTTCTAATAAAGAAGCAAAGATAGATACGCCATGTCTGACCTCTTCTTAAGTTCAATTCACATTCAAGTACCCTACTTTTAAAAGTTTAACAACAATTTTCCATTTGCCCCTATTTCTTCATACCAGAGTTTTATAAAGCTCTAAATATTCGGAGGTCATTTTATCCAAATTGAAATAATCTTTAATACGTCTATTACCAGCCATTCCCATTTTATTCGCTTTGGCAGGATTATCTAACAGCTCTAAAATTTTTTCAGCCATAACTACCGGAGATTTGGGAGGAACTAAAAAACCATTTTTGTTGTCGACCACGATCTCGTTTGTGCCACCTCCCTTAGTTGCGATAACGGGCTTACCCAAGGCCATATATTCCATTATTGCATTGGAAATTCCTTCTCCATGGGTGGAAAGCACTCCAACGTCAAATATGTTAATTAAAGATTCCACATTGTCTATAGCACCGGTAAAAACAATCCTGTGTTTTAGAGGGGGCGGTACAGATGCTACGACGTTCTTAAAATTGGGCCCCTGGCCAATGGCAAAAAAAATTACATCATTGCGGATCTGTAACACTTTACAGGCTGCCGCGATGAATGTCTTATAATCCTTTTTATCGGAAAACGCAGCAATATGGCCGACTACCGCATTGGCTCCAACCCTATATTTCTCACGTATCGATTGGGCGTTTTCCATATTTCTGACCCGTTGAAAGTCAAAACCGTTATGTATACAGATGCTCTTGGAGCCAGGTGCCCTGAACGTCTTCAATCCTGCCCCTGAGTTTCCAACAATAACATCTGAAAAAGGATACGTAATTTTAGCCCTAAAGAGATCTTTATCCCAACTGCGGAGATCTTGGGGCGCACTGGCAATGCTCCCGTTGAACAATTTAATATTTAAAAGTGTTTTGGCAGGTATTGCAAATATAGCAGACATGCTGGACCATGCATGTAGAATATCGGGCCGAACTTCCCTACAGATCCGATAGACTTTTAGAAAGGTAAGGGGATTGTGTTTGGGTTTCCTTTCGATAATATGCAAAGGAATACCGAGATCATAGATTTCCGGATATTCAATTAATTTCTTAAAAAGGATCAGTTCAATATGTATGTCAGGGTCATTAGTTAACCCTTTGATCAATTCGATCATTCTCCGTTCCCTACCACCTTTACCTAAATTATCGGACAGGAACAGAATTTTCATAATTTATTTTTGTTGGTCTCCTTGGCATTAGTTCTTTCATATCCCATCCATGAGAGTGGAAGTAAAAATAAGATAAACGCCATTAGGAATTCCTTAATTTCAACAATACCATGATCGTCAAGTTCAGTAAATACTCCTCTCAAGGTATTGCCATACACCAAATTAAAAATGAAAAGCACTCCAATAATAACATATGGGACCGGCAACTTTAATTTATCTATCAGGCCTCTGAATTTCGAATTCAATTTATAGAGGATCGGTAGCAGTAACAGGTAAGTAAAAAAGGCAAGATAGAATAATCTATGCATGGTTAACAGGGCCATAATGCCCTTTTTTTCTTCGCCTTCCGGGGTTTTTCCATGAAAAAATTTCAAATTGTGAAAATTAAATTCCCCCTGAATATTCATTTCCTTTATGGCCTGTGGAGTATCAAAATTAAAAATCCGCTGTCCCCAGCTAATCTCTTCTCCAAATCCAAAGAAAAATAATAAGGCAAATAACCAAAAATACCTCCGATCCGGAACCGTATCAGATTTCTTGGAGGCTTTATAATTTTTCGGACGATTCGCCAATATCACAAATGCAATTGCAGTCAGTAGAAACAATATGGCCCCCGCGTTTTCGTATAAACCATCTTCTGCTGTTAATCGCATTAATAGGTCATTTGATATATAACACGGGAAATAAAATGCTGGAATTAAAACAATCAAGAAAAGGGATCTATTCATAAATATAAATTTTAGGTTGGTGTGTCTTGCTTGATGCCATGTATTAACTTGTCTTTAGCAAAATATTCAATTAATCTTTCACACCAACCTTTTTGAAGCAACATTTCGGTGAAATGACATATTAATTGGACTAGCTTACATCAAAATAATATGATACTACGCTAAATTACAGTATTTTAGGAGATTAATTGAAACAATTATGACAAGGTTTTATAAAGGATATTTTTTTTAACCCGCAGGAATTTGTTAATATGGACTTCTAGGAGAATTTGGATGTTCAGTATCATTACCGAGATTTACTAATAAAGAGGTCTATTTGAGGATTGATAGGTTCAACTATTCCTTGAGATGTATGAAAAATTAATAATTAATTTATGAATGTTTCAAGCTTAGATCAGCCTCCTTCGTCATACCACGTTGTGTATCTCGGTGAAGCTGGTTTCCCGATAGGGCTTGGGGCAATCCAACGAATGACCATGGTAAGCAAGGGCCTAATCAGTGAAGGCTGTGAGGTAACAGTAATTTGCCGAAAAGGGGTTTTGCGGGGCAGCGATGATTGTAATATAAGTGTCACAGGGAATTTCGAAGGAATTGATTATGTGTATACCTCGAATAATGTGTTCCGGCCCAAGGGATTTATTAAGAGGAATTTTGTTAAGCTAAAAGGCATGGCAAGAGAGTTTGGGTACTTGTACGGTCTAAAAAAAGCGAATCATCTCACGGCAGCCATTATTTCCAATCATAGTGCCCACCACCTTCTGAGATATCGAATATACGCATCCGTCATTGGATTCCCAATAGTGCTCAATTTTGTGGAGCTCGCCTCATCTATGATGGGAAGGAAAGGTTTTTTGGTAAAGTTAAACGATCGTATCTTTGATAGGTATATCGTAAAAATTGTTGATGGTGCGCTTCCGATAAGCGAAAAACTTATGGGCTATTACCAACAAATTACCCTGTCCAAACCCAGCTTAAAGGTTCCTATTTTGTGTGATTTTAAAAAGTTTCATCATACAGTTAATAAGAACTCCGATACCACCTTTCTTTATTGTGGCGCAGCTGCTTATTTTGAACTGGTCGACTTCATTATCCTTGCCTTTGATCAACTTGAAAACTTGGGGGAGAAGGTATATCTGAAACTTGTTCTGGGAGGTAAATCTCACGAAATCAGAAGGATTAAGAAACGTATTGAGCTATCTGTCAATAAAGAGCGGATAGGATTGGTTATCAACGTACCGCACAAAGATATTCCTGAGCATTACGCAAAAGCTGCTGCCTTATTGATTCCTTTGAGGCCTACTATACAGGATGAAGCCAGGTTCCCTCATAAGATCGGCGAGTATCTGGCCTCAGGGAGACCCATGATAACTACTGCTTACGGGGAAATTAATCACTATGACTTCATTGATGAAGAAACAGCCCTGGTAGCGCTAGAGTACCAGGTGGCCGCCTTTGCGGAAAAAATGCAATTCGTTATTGATTATCCTGAAAAATCAAGGGAAATTGGTATGAGGGGAAGACAAATGGGGCTTGAAAATTTTGACTATTCGAAACATGGTAAAGCGCTCCTCGGATTTTTGTCGATCCTGAAGCTCCAGAAGACAAAAACAAAGGGAAATAAAAACTAACACTTTTAATATGAACATCGCATTAATTACTGGCTCTTCGGGTTTAATTGGTAGTGAGGCAAGCCGCTTTTGGGCTCAAAAAGGCTTTAAGGTAATCGGGGTTGACAATGACATGAGGAGTTATTTTTTCGGTCCCGATGCCAGTACATCGCCAATGGAAGAACAGCTGAAGTCCACGTTAGCCAATTTTACCAGCCGTCATATAGATATCAGGGATTTTGATAAGATAAGCGAGCTGTTTAAAGAGTACAGTTCAGATATAAAAGTGATTGTTCATACGGCGGCCCAACCCTCACATGATTGGGCTGCAAAAGAACCGCATACGGATCTTTCGATAAATGCTACCGGTACGTTAAATTGATTGGAGGCAACCCAAATCTATTGTCGTAATGCTTCTTTTATATTTACCAGTACAAACAAGGTATATGGCGATAAGCCCAATGAATTGCCGATTGACGAATTGGAATACCGTTGGGAAGTAAGGTAAGATCATCCTTTCTATGAATACGGTATAGACGAGACCATGTCCATAGATCAATCCAAACACAGCCTTTTCGGAGCAAGTAAATTAGCTGCCGATATTCTGGGTCAGGAATACGGTAAATATTTTGGGATGAATACCGTAGCATTCAGGGGGGGTGTTTAACCGGGCCATCTCACCAAGGGGTTCAGTTGCATGGATTTCTTTCCTACCTCATTAATGTGCTATGGACGGTCGCCATTACACCATTTTTGGCTATAAGGGGAAGCAAGTCAGGGATAACATCCATAGCGCAGATCTGATAAAGGCATTTTGGAACTATTATGAAAGCCCACGAGTTGGCGAGGTGTACAATATTGGGGGATCCAGGAATTCAAATATTTCTATTCTCGAAGCGATTGGAAAGATTAGGGAAATAAGTGGAAAGCAGATTTCTTATTCGGTCTCCGATGACGCCCGTTCCGGAGATCATATCTATGTTTCCGATATTCGCAAGTTCAGATCGCATTACCCGGATTTTGAATACGATTATGATATGGACCGAATTCTAACGGAAATGCTGAATTCCGACGCATCACATTAAGGGTCTTTATTTCTTCATCCGGCTGCCCAAAAGACTGGAATACGGTATCACTACTATAGAATTCTTCGGATGTTTCTCAATATCGGTAAGGACAAGACCCATAAATTTTTTATAAGTCAAAAAATCTCCTTGATCCATCATTACCTATCTACCACAATATCCTTTGTCAAAAAACCGTTAGCTTTTAACCTGAGATATGTTGTTAAAGAATTTTAACAGGGTATTTCATCGAAAAAAGTGATCGTTTTGTCGTTCCTATCTACAAAATTGTGATTTTTAGGGTCCCAAAACTTACTATAATGAGCAACTTCCGTGTATCTTGCTATAAACTTTTCATGTGTTTATTTTTCTTTCTGGCGATATTTTATTCCTGTACTGACGATGATCTTTTCTATGATGCGATAGGCTCAAACATTCAGGAACCTGTTACAGTACCACGTCCTTTTGTGCCCACAATTCCCGATTCTATTCCCACAGGGGAAACAGATTCCACTACAGTTGAAACAGACACGACCATTGTGGACACAGTGGAAACATTAATCGCTAAAGCTGAAGCTACCCCGATCGGCGGTATTGTTTCGTTGGAAGTAGCCTTTACGGCAAGTAGTTCAATGGTAGCGAAGGGCCCGATCACGTATAAATGGAACTTTAAAGATGGAACAATGGCATCTATGGCCGATCCGGTTCATATGTTCAAGAAAGAAGGAATCTATGATGTGGAATTAACGGCCACCAATGCAGAAGGATTGACCTCAACAGATACAGTGACAATAACGGTAAACCCAAAGCCTAATGAGGCTCCGATGGCGGTCCTTGGTTCGGATCGTACCTTTGGAGAGGCTCCGTTAGAGGTAAAGTTTACCGGTAGTAGTTCCACGGACGATAAGGCGGTCACGTCATATCTATGGGATTTTGGCGATAACAATACTTCCAGTGCCCCAAATCCGAACCATACCTACGATACACCCGGGGAGTACAACGCCCGGCTTACCGTTTCGGATTCCGAAGGCCTATCAGGCACGGATACCGTAACCATTACGGTTACGGAGGAAGAACCCGTCGGGGGCACGGGGGGGGGGAACATTCCCTGTAGTACCGGGGGCGGCAAAGCCGGCGATACCGGGCACAAGGTCTGGTGCTGGAACGATATTGCCATAACGGAGAACAGCAATTGGGACTCCAACACCTTTAGCAACGGCGAATTAAGAACGAGCAGCCACTGTAATACCGGTATGGTCACACGTTCCGGCAACAGGCTTAATTTCAAGGTAAACCCTACCGCCCCGGCGCCCCAAAGTTGGTGTGACGGAAAATCGGATTATAACTATAGATCGGAAATAAGGACTTCCCCTTCCGATGTGGACCATCCGGTCGGGACCGAGGAATGGTTCGGGTGGAACTATAAATTCGGGAACGATTATAAGGTAGACAACAACGAATGGATATTCTGGCAGGTACACGACAACAGTGACCTTGTCTCGAACCCGCTTGTGAGTTTATGGCTTATGAGACAGAACCAAAACGGACAGACCAACCAGCGGGGGGAAATGGCAATAGTCAATACGGCCAAAGACCAAGACAATCCCATGTACACCCCAATAGGTATCGTTCCGAAAGCCGGGGATAGTTTCGATATCGTGGTCCACGTAATCTGGGGAACGGAATCCAATGGACTGTTCGAGGTCTGGATAAACCAGGTACAGGTCTATAGCGAGCGGATCAGGACCGTTCCGGCGGAATGGCCGTACGGGGGCTATGCCAAATGGGGCATATACAAATGGAGGTGGAGAAAAACGGAGAATGTCCAAACGTCCCAAGCATTGGGGATCAATGAATTGAATACTTCCATGGGGCCGCTCCGGATGATCACAAGGAGACCGGGAGACCCCGGCTATGGCCAAAACTCCTATTCATTGGTAGCGCCGGATTAGTATCTTATATTTTAACAGCTAAAACAGGCTTAACACAACACTAGCACAGATCGAAACGTAATTATTTGCATGGTTTGACCCGAAATGATCGGCACAAAGCCTCCGAAATAGGTGGTACCATCTTGTCCAACATAGCCTAAAACAGATTGAAAAGTTAATGTTTTGTGCATTTCATCGATCTTTAATGCTTTTCGTCGTCTTTTTTTTGCACTTTCCACGTACCTAGGGGGAAATCATTATAAATATTTATCGAACACGCCCCAATGTGAACGGTTCCCCTAAGGTCAACTACTTATGAATTTACACCCTATGCGGACTTTTGTCCGATTTCTGTGTTTTATTATCATCTCATTCCTTTTAAATCTTTCCTGTAATAAAGACAATGAATCCGAGTTTCTCGACGCAGTGCTGAATAAAAAAGAGACCCCTGTAAATCAAGAGGATGTCACAATATCGGACCAATCTGAAGATCCGGGAGATACCACCGTCGATACCACGGAAGAAATAGAAGATGCTCCGGAAGATGTTACGATAGAATTTGAAACCCGAACCAACGTGTTTTCCCCTGTGCATGATGCCTATCTCCAAAATGGAAGAGGGTTCAACCAAACCATCGTTCGGTTGCAGGAAAACCGTCGCGAAAGTTATCTCATGTTCAATTTAAGCCCCATCGATTCTATTGGGGGCACTATTATAGCTGCCAGTTTAGAATTTATCATCAATAAAGATGATGGCGACGGTAAAATAGACGTATTCAAAGGGGATTCGAACAATTGGGCGGAAAATAGCCTCACCAAAAACTCGGCCCCGGAAATCGATGTGCTGTTAGGTTCAAGGCAACAAAAATACCGAATGAACACAACGGTTACTATTGAACTGAATGCTGCCGAACTGTTTCCTAACTTCTCTACACTTATTTTAAATCATAAAGACGGTGATGACCTGGCATTTGCTTCGAAAGAAAATAGAGAGAAAGAAGGTCCTAAATTGGTGGTCAAGTACAACGCACCAGTCACCTCCGAAGAATTAGTGACCGATACTCAAAACGACTTTGAAGATATTGACGAAGAAGATGCTGAAGAAAATGAGTCCTTGGAAGAAGTAGAAGACGAAGGAATAGAAGAAACCGAAGAGGAAGCCCTTGAAGAAGATACAACCGGGGAGGAAGTCCCGGAAGAGGAAACTACTGAGGAAGGAACTACCGATGAGGATTTCGAAGAGGAAACGGTTGAGGAAGAAACCACAGAAGAAGAGACCTCTCAAGAGGGAGATGACGCAGAAGAAACGACTGAGGAAGAAAATAATCAAGACGAAACCACTGAAGAAGAAACTGCCGAAGAGGAGACCACGGGGGAAGAAACAACCGAAGAAGGAACCACCGAAGAGGAAGTTAATGAAGAAGAAACGGCTGAGGAGGAAACAACTACCGAAGAGGAAGTAATTGAAGAAGAGACCGTTGAAGAGGAGACGACTGAGGAGGAAACAACCGAAGAAGGAACCAACGAAGAGGAAGTCAATGAAGAAGAAACGGCTGAGGAGGAAGCAACTACCAAAGAGGAAGTAATTGAAGAAGAGACCGTTGAAGAGACGACTGAGGAGGAAACAACCGAAGAAGGAACCAACGAAGAGGAGACCAAAGAGGAAGAGACCGCTGAGGAAGAGACCACCGAAGAGGAAACAACGGAACAGGAAGCTACGGAGGAAGAAACTACCACTGAGGAGACCACGGAAGAGGAGACCACGGAAGAGGAGACCACGGAAGAGGAGACCGCCGAAGAGGAGACCACGGAGGAGGAGACCACGGAGGAGGACACTACCGATGAGGAAGTAAATGAAGAAGAGACCCCCGAGGAAGTAAATGAAGAAGAGACCCCCGAGGAAGAGAATACGCCCGAGGAGGAAAATACTCCTAAGGAAGAAAGCACCCCCGAGGAGGAAAACACCCCCGAGCAAGAAAACACGCCCTTAGAGAATGCCCCGCCCATTGCAATTGCCGATGCAAGCCCCTCTAGTGGTGAGGTGCCCTTAGAGGTCGCTTTCATAGGAAGTAATTCTTCAGATGATAGTGCTGTCGTTTCCTATGCTTGGAATTTTAAAGATGCTAGCTCAGCCAATAGCGATAATCCAACCCATATCTTTAAGGAAGCAGGTACCTATGAAGTAGTACTAACTGTTACAGATGCGGAGGGACTGAACAATACTGATACGGTAACCATTACCGTCAATGAGGAAAGTAATGAAGCTCCTGTTGCGGTCATCGGTGCGGAAAAGATTGCGGGAGAAGCTCCATTGATTGTAAAGTTTACCGGAAATAGTTCAACCGATGATAATGGTGTTAAAAGTTATTCGTGGGACTTTAAGGATGGGGGGAACTCTGCCGATGCGAATCCAACACATACTTTTGGCACTGCGGGCACCTATAATGTTGAATTGACGGTGACCGATGAAAATGGATTATCGGATAAGGCTTCAAAGACCGTTACGGTCAGCGAACCGCCGCCGCCGAACGAAGCACCTAATGCCGTTGTCGATGCAAACCCTGTTTCCGGTGATGCCCCGCTCAGTGTTTCCTTTCAGGGCAATGCTTCCACGGACGATAAGGCGGTCACGTCATATCTATGGGATTTTGGCGATAACAATACTTCCAGTGCCCCAAATCCGAACCATACCTACGATACACCCGGGGAGTACAACGCCCGGCTTACCGTTTCGGATTCCGAAGGCCTATCAGGCACGGATACCGTAACCATTACGGTTACGGAGGAAGAACCCGTCGGGGGCACGGGGGGGGGGAACATTCCCTGTAGTACCGGGGGCGGCAAAGCCGGCGATACCGGGCACAAGGTCTGGTGCTGGAACGATATTGCCATAACGGAGAACAGCAATTGGGACTCCAACACCTTTAGCAACGGCGAATTAAGAACGAGCAGCCACTGTAATACCGGTATGGTCACACGTTCCGGCAACAGGCTTAATTTCAAGGTAAACCCTACCGCCCCGGCGCCCCAAAGTTGGTGTGACGGAAAATCGGATTATAACTATAGATCGGAAATAAGGACTTCCCCTTCCGATGTGGACCATCCGGTCGGGACCGAGGAATGGTTCGGGTGGAACTATAAATTCGGGAACGATTATAAGGTAGACAACAACGAATGGATATTCTGGCAGGTACACGACAACAGTGACCTTGTCTCGAACCCGCTTGTGAGTTTATGGCTTATGAGACAGAACCAAAACGGACAGACCAACCAGCGGGGGGAAATGGCAATAGTCAATACGGCCAAAGACCAAGACAATCCCATGTACACCCCAATAGGTATCGTTCCGAAAGCCGGGGATAGTTTCGATATCGTGGTCCACGTAATCTGGGGAACGGAATCCAATGGACTGTTCGAGGTCTGGATAAACCAGGTACAGGTCTATAGCGAGCGGATCAGGACCGTTCCGGCGGAATGGCCGTACGGGGGCTATGCCAAATGGGGCATATACAAATGGAGGTGGAGAAAAACGGAGAATGTCCAAACGTCCCAAGCATTGGGGATCAATGAATTGAATACTTCCATGGGGCCGCTCCGGATGATCACAAGGAGACCGGGAGACCCCGGCTATGGCCAAAACTCCTATTCATTGGTAGCGCCGGATTAGTATCTTATATTTTAACAGCTAAAACGCACGGGGGGCGGATACAAGATTTTGTTTCTTAAGGAGACCATGGCCTATTGAAGAAAAACAAACTTTTTTCTTGTAAAAAAGTTAAACACGGCCACCGCAATGGTCACGAGGGTTTTAGCTACCACATACCAGATTAACAGGTATTTGGTTAAAACGAACAGTAAACCTACATTTAGCAGAAACCCAATAGAAGAAAATATATAAAAAGTGAAAATCTCTTTTTTTCTTGAGTATCTACCACTCTTAAATACATATCTTGCATTAAGTAAATAGCAAATATAGATGGTAATAATGGAGGTGATTACATTGGCTAGATTCACTTCTACTTTTAGCCATTCAACAAATATAATAAGTTGCCCCAACCCTATTAAATAGCACAAAAATCCGATGATGATAAATAAGACAACTTGTTGGTTGTTCAGGAAAATTTGATGTATTGATTTTTGTATTTTCAATAGAAAACTCTTTAATATTAAATCTTATTGCAGGCCGAGTCTGCATCTCTTATACTGATCCGTAAAATCCGGGTGTAGATAAAGGAAAAGAACATTATCCATATCGGCACCACTGGAATCAGAAAACGTCCCCGGCCTCCAAGAAGGGCATGACCTCCAAGATAGACCAAACTCAGGAATAGCAAAATGAGCAGCTCTTTTGGAATCCTATTACGCCGGATAAATGCAGGATAAATTCCCAATAGGGCTAATACGACTATAAACATATTAGGGATCAAATAACCCAGGGTTTCCAGGTTTTGGATTCGGTAGGAAAACGGAAAATGAAAGAAGATCCGAGACACATTGGCCACTGTATTTTTAAGATATTTACCGGGGTGTTTCTTCATATTTTCAATGGCCTTAGCTTTGAGAACACTGTCCGTTTCTATATAGGTGAGTGAATCAATACTGGTAAATAAGGCCCCATGGTTTTGCTGAAGAGCATCCATATTTACCGTTACGTGTTTGCGTCCCTCCGGACTCTTTTTCTTAAATACTTTTTCCTTGTTAAAAGAGTTTCCAAATTCATTTTCAAAGGGGGTTGCCCTAAAGTACAATATTCTCCCTCCGTGCATTCCTAGGTAGAAAAATTTGTCCGTAATATGATAACTATATGCAACATAAGGACTAAAAAAGACCAGTGCTCCTGCAAACATCAGCACAGTTCTTTTGAGCTGATACTTCTTTGAAATCCTTGGAAATAGCAAAAAGAGGAGTGACGCTAATAAAGCAACTATGATTACATAGGCGAAAATAATCTTTGTCAGTGCCAGATACCCCAGAAACAATATGGATAATAAAAAATGCCATTTGTATTTTCCTTCTTTGTGGTACCAGAGGATAAAGTGATAACAAAAACCTAGGAGCATTAGTAGCATAAGTGACTCAGCATACATGAGATTTGCCCAACGTAACATAGGAGGGTACAGTGCGAACAAGTACGTTAATATCAGTGCCGGCCGGCGTTTGATATACCGTATTAAGAACAAATAGAAATAACAATATGCCAAGAATAGCACTACGATGTGCGATGCTCTGGTCAAAAAATAGGGTAGGTTCAGTGCCGCAGATAAGGCAAGGTATAATGGATACCCCGGTCCTTCCGTAAAATTAGGATTTTCTGATTCGGAATAATACCCCTGAGTAATATTTTCCGCATGTTCGTAGAACTTGGATTCGTCCGCGATGAGGGTAACCGAATACGTATCGGATCTTGTCAGAATAGCTATGGCGATGAGAAGAAGTAGTGGCAAAAGTGCCAATAATGATGTAGAGCGATTAAAAATTGATTCTTGGCACATATTCCATCGGTTTGATTATTTCTCTTTAGATAATTTAAGTATAGCTGAATTGAGGTGGAACAGCTCGTCAAAATATCTTTTCTTCTGGAGGGATAGAAAACCTAAACCCAGAAGTTGAATAGAGATTATTAGAGTTGTACCACCCACTACAAATGAATATGGCCTTTGTTTGAAAACTTCAGATACCGCTATGGTTAACCTTTCCTCAAATCCCTCAGCTAGATTGGCCGTCAATGGAAAAACCTGATAGGTATTAATAAATATCCAGATAATAATATAAAGTGAAATAAGAAAAATAAATAAACCAACGATCCAGAAAAATGCGTAGGGCCTGAATATGAAACTGTTGACGAGACCATTCAGGATGCCCATGAAGATGCGTACACTTGAGGTCCGTGTTTTACCCAATTTATTTTGCTCTGTCCAATCCAGATGGGCAGGTATCTCTAAAACCACCGCCCTCAGTATATAGGATTTAAAAATGAGTTCAGGGTTAATGTCAAATGTGCTGGATTTGGTATTGACAGATCTCACAAAATTTCCCTTGTAGGCCCTTACCATCCCGGTGAAGGTGTATATATTAAGCCTCGACGCCTTCCGCATCAAAAAGTTTACGGTTTTACTTAATAACAATCGAATAAAAGGTACACCCGTATTTTTACCGCCCTTCATGTAAGGAGACGCTATCACCATATCGGCTTCATTTTCCACTATTTTTTTTAGTAGTCTACCGATATGGTCAGGAGAATAACTAAGATCAATATCCATGACAACCACATAATCGCCATGGCTATTACTAAATCCCGTCCGCATCGCCGTACCTAAATTGCAATTGGTTTTATGATGCAAGACCTTCATGTTTTCAAAGGCTTTGGCCTTGGATTCTGCCAAAGCCCCAGTTTGATCGGTACTTCCATCATTGATGACCAAAACCTCCCAATCATAGCTAGCGTTGAGTGTCTCTAAATACTCATAAAGCACGATAATATTCTTCTCAATTATCACTTCCTCGTTAAATGCAGGTAAAATAATGGTAACAAGGGGCTTTTCAGTATTGTCCTTATTCTCTCTAAGCATCATTTTGAGTTTTTTGGATTGATAAGTTGTTTACGATTTGACAAAATGTTTCCTGATCTAGTTTTATTTTGTTTGATATTTGGAAGGGATGTAGGGTTTTGCCAAGCACTTCCATGTCCATGGGGTGTTCCAAAATATTGTCAGATATTTTACATACCCATTTCGCCGGATCCACGCAAAAGTCCTCATAAGGCACAATAACAAAACGTTCTTTCCCTATAAGGTTCTCTTGTTTCAACATCATTTCTTTGTGATGAAGTACTTGATTACATACTTGCTCTACAGGATCAAATACTTGCTCTCCCTCTGATTTGTCATCTGTATTAAATCGTACTCCATAGGGAATTTTTTCATCCCCATGAATAAATTGACTGGCTATTAGTTCTGATTGGGCTAAATAGACAGGATCCCTATCAAGACATATAAAGTAAGCCGTGTCAAGCACGTCGGCCACTAGGTGGGCATAAGTGTTCAGACTATTATTCTTATTCACCAAGGGCAGGCCTGAATGGTTCTCGACTGCCGCAAAAAAATGTTGCATTTTAATTTGATTTTCAAGGGTAATGAATTGGGGAACCCTATTTCTAGTTACTCCTGTCCATCGATCCCAAAGATAAAGCGCATCATTCGGAGCCCATAACTCGGTGGTTCTTCCATAAAGACTTTTAAAGTATACATCCTTATTGCCCCTCTTTAAGAATCTTCCGAAAATTTTGTTTGCAGTTAGGGGAGACTCTGGGAAAATACTGGTCAAGTTATTGAAGTAGTAAACCGGTAAATGGTTAATCAAAACTTGTGCGACCAGCGTGGTGCCACTTCTAGGCGGACCACAAACGAATAGTAGAGGTTTCTTGGACTTCGAACTCTTTTGATATAATTTCTTTTCGAAGAATTGAAAAAACCAATCCATAGGTATCAGTAACAAGCCAATAAATGAATAGAGCATGGCAGCCCTACCCGCTGAGTTCTTTGAGAGAATAAGTTTTTTGGTAAGCCCAAAAAGGTTGGTGAAGTTTGACGGTATAATTTTAGGAATAGGATTTTTCATGAGTCTTTCAATAACTGGTCCGGTTACATGGTTTGAAAAGAAAGCCTATATCGGGTTTCA
Organism: uncultured Flavobacteriaceae bacterium; assembly: GCA_963832345.1. GTDB lineage: Bacteria > Bacteroidota > Bacteroidia > Flavobacteriales > Flavobacteriaceae > Pricia. The sequence continues at coordinate 27,419 of CAWHTW010000004.1, forward strand.
TTGTATGGGTACCGATTTGAGGGACCGCTGATTCATAATCTGTTCTACATGACATTTCATATCAATAAGTGTAAAATGTTTGGACAGTTTATTGATAACTTTATTGAAAATGAATATTTTTCTATCGCTTGAAATGTTCATACCCGGAAAAAAAGCCAAACTTGAAATCTGGTCACCCCCTATTAGGTCTAATGGGTGGAGTAAAAAACTGGGTTGCGTTCTTGTCATCTTACATAGCAAAATCGCTAAATTCAGGTATAACATCATCAGATGGGTCGAAATATTACTTATGTACAAAAGATAGCTCAGGTGAAACGGTATTCTAAAGAATGGCATTGTCGTCACCGGTAGCTCCAGTAACTTTCTGTCGTGTTTTAACTTCCAGAAATAAGGTTTCAGTTTTCTGAACCCGTCTGAGAACTTACCGAAAATCTCTTTCCGATCTTCCCTTTCTTTTTTCGACAGGTTGGAAGTATGGAAATAGTACCATCTGGCGAGGGGTCCGATGACGGTAGGCAGGGTCGAGGCGTCATACACATACCCCCTTTCTGCCAACGCCTCCAAAAGGGTAGCACTCCAACTAAAGCCAGGCCCCCGAAAGCCTATTGGTTCTTTACCGGTAACTTTTTTGATAATATCATGGGCTTTCTCGATTTCGTGTCGCATTTCATCTTTGGTATAAAGGTGAAGCCAAGTTTCATGCTTAAATGAATGGTTCGCAATATCGTGCCCGGCATCTGCAATGTTCTTAAGGTATTTGTGGTTTCCTTCGAATGCTGCATCTTGGCCTACAATGAAAAATGTGATTTTCAGTTTTAGCTCATCCAATACCTGTAATACGTGAGGAACGAAAATGTCTAGATAAGACGGATATTCTTCCCATCCCTCTTCACCATGGATTTTCATGTATGACCACTGGTTGTCCATGTCAAGGGATAGGCTCAAAAGTGGTTTGTTCATAATCGTTTTTTAAAACGTTTCAGAAGTGACACGTAATTCTTCGTTAAAATCACCCATAAAGTCTTTCATATGACGTACTACTGAATTATTATTAAGTGTATCATTCACAAATTGTGAGGTGTTGACAACAAAGAAATCTGGGTTGTTTGTTTTCGTCTCCGGGACAATATCAGAATAATTTAAAACTTGTAAAGGCTGAACTTTAAAGGCTTTATGCATATGCGTTGAAACTATTTTACTCTCATCAAATACCGGGTATAATTGTTGTATTCCTTCTAGAAAAATGGTTTTTAATTCGAGATCAGATTTCGACCAGTAGTTATGATCGGCCGTAACATACTTTGGAAAGTAAGTTAGATATTTTCCATCAGTTTGCTGTATATCTACTAACGAACTCATACCAATAACTCCCGTAAAGGGCACTTCTTCATCAGCAAGGTTCAATACGTAATAGGGTGTAAGGGGTTCTGTCGTAACTAAGGCCATGCAGATTACGCCCAAATACTCAATAGCTTGCTCATTCTCTAAAATGTTGACAAGGTCAGGTGAGCTCACTTTTTCTAGTATATTTAAAGGCGCTGTAAAGATTACCTTATCAAAATGCTCTTTAGTACCATTATATTCTAAATCAATACCGCCAGCTTGGTCAGCCGATATATAATCTATTTTGGTTTCTAGAAGTACTTTCGAACCTTTTTGTTGCAGCAATCTTTGAAGTTGATCAAAAAGAGTTTTATACCCACCATTAACAAAACCCATTTGTTCTTTCTGGGCTGCAGAGCTTCTTGCTTGAAATAATCTCTTTATGTAAGTCCAGATAAATACTGCTGATACCCTCTCATGGCTATCACCCAATTTTGCAAGTAAAAGCGGAGACCAGAATTTTTCATAGGTTTTTATACCCCCTATTTTTATTAACCAATCTTTTACGGTGATTTTTTCAAGTTTTACTCGGTCATTGATTTTTGAGCCGTAGAAAATCGTAAAGGCCAACATCATTTTATCAATGATATTTAAAGGTGGAAAAAGTAGAAAATCTTTGGAGCTGCTGAATGAATAGAATTTTTTATTTACATAATACCCCGTCAAAGATCTTCGCCATTGTAAACTATCTTCGAGACCCAGATCTTTGATTAAGCTTATCAAATGATTATCTGTTGGTAGAATAACATGGTAGTACTTATCCCAAATAAAAGAGCCATAATCATAATAAGTTGCTAACCCTCCTAATTGCGAATCGCTTTCAAAGACCTTTACGTTAACATTGGTTTTTGAGATTTCATGTGCCAAAACTAGTCCCATAAAACCTCCGCCGACTATGCCAATTTTCATGAAGTCTTTACTTTAGTACTGGTCATCTCTTTTTGCCATTCATAAGTCAAGCGCAGACCTTCTCTCATCGAAGTTTTAGCTTTCACCCCTAAAAGTCTTTGGGCTTTTGTGGTGTCGGGAACACGTCTCATAACATCCTGGTATTTTCTGCCGCTGGAAATTTCGTTATATGGTATCAGTTTAATCTCTGCTTTTGTGGTTTCATCTGCAATTTCATTGAGCATTTCGGCCAACTCAAGAATAGTAATTTCTTCGTTGGCCCCAATATTGAAGATTTCACCATTGGCCTCGGGTTTCATAGCAGCGGCATAAATGCCCGCTACAGTATCGGCTACAAAAGTAAACGTTCTAGTTTGCTTCCCATCACCATGAATAGGTATCACCTTGTTATTCAAAATACAATCAATAAATACGGATTGTGGACCGCCCCACCATGAAAGGTGTTGATTAGGTCCATAAGAACCAAAGAAACGCAAAAGTACCACTGGAAAATCGTAATCTTCCATATAGGCCAATGCCAAATGTTCATCGAAAAGTTTGGACACTGCATAGGCCCATCGAGGAACTTTTGAATCACCAAGCACACAATTACCATCTTCTTTAAAAGGTATGTCAGGGCTCATGCCATAAACATCTGAGGTGGAAGCAAGCACGAATTTGGTTTTGGTTTTACGTGCAAATTCAAGCATGTTTTCACTTCCTTTAGAATTGGTATGTAAGGTGGCTACGGCATTTCCATATCTTGGAATTTTGAAAGCGGCCAAATGTATAATGACGTCAAAATCTTCATCCAGACTATCGATTGTCGATTTTTCTAATATATCGTTTTCAAGGAAAACAAAGTTACTTTGATTCATGCTTTCTTTAATGTTTTCCAATCTCCCCATCGATAGGTTGTCGATTCCTACGACAGTGTGTCCTTCATGTAATAATTTGTTTAACAGGTTTGAGCCTAAAAAGCCTGCTACGCCCGTAATTAGCATTTTCTTGGATTTTGTAATCATTTGGTTTAGTATTACTTAAATATTAGAAATGGTCGCTTTTTGTACGTTGATATCTCAAAATTTCTCTTACGATTTTTAAAGAGGCATCGCCTTTTCCGTACAGCTGTATATCAGCTGAGAAATCTATTTGTATTGCCTTATTGAACTCCGAAATTAAATTTTTTGAATTGGCCAGAAAGTTGAATCCGTTTTCAACAAGTTCGGTCCATTCCGTTTCTTCCCTTAGGGTAATGCAAGGCACCTTATGAAAGTAGGCTTCTTTTTGAACTCCACCGGAATCCGTGATGATTGCCTTGGCGTATTTTTCCAGCATCATCATATCCAAATAGCCTACCGGGTTAATGAAATTAATGCTTGAATTTTTAACGGAGAAATCTATGGCCTTTAAACTGTTACGTGTTCGTGGGTGAATGGGTATTATCAAATGTTCTTGATGTGCCAATAGTTCCAGACTTTCGAATATAGCGCTTAGCTTTTCTAAATTATCGGTGTTTTCGGCCCTGTGAATTGTAGTCAAAACGAAGGATTTCGGGGTCAGGTTTAAATCGGTCATTATTGTCGATTCTTTCTCTGCCTTATCGCTGTAGTAATTAGTAGCATCTAGCATAACATCACCGACATTTATAACTTTGTTGTTGTCTATTCCTTCATTCCGCAGATTTTGGACTGCCGCAAGGGTAGGTGTAAATAAGATATCGGAAGAATGATCTGTTAAAATACGGTTGATTTCTTCCGGCATTCTTTTATTGAAAGATCGCAATCCAGCTTCTACGTGGGCTACAGGTATATGCAATTTGACGGCAGCCAGCGAACCGGCAAGTGTAGAGTTGGTATCTCCATAAACCAGCACCATATCTGGCTTTTCTTCCAAAAGTACCTCTTCGATTTTAATGAGCATTTTGCCAGTTTGTTCCCCATGGCTTCCGCCGCAAATACCGAGATTATATTTGGGTTCGGGGATATCAAGTTCTTTAAAGAAAACTGCGGACATATTCTCATCGAAATGCTGCCCGGTATGCACTAAAATTTCACTGATTTCGTCCTTTCCCTTGAAGGTCCTGGATACGACAGCAGCTTTTATGAATTGTGGTCTTGCACCGATAATGGTTACTATCTTCACGGTATAATCCGATTATTCAATTGGTAAAAAAATATTAAGTTGTCCAGTGTAAAGGTTTACTTTTTTTTATGGCCATCGGGTGGTATTCACCCTTTAGTCCTATCGGATCTTTAGTCCTGATGTCGTGAACTATGTTAATGGCTTGGCGTGTTTCTTCTATTCCAAATCCATTCCCTGCTAAAATTTCGCCATACGATTTGGTATGTAAATCCGTAAAGCCTCCACTGAATTCAAGTTCTTCATCCGCAATGGTAATCGATCTATAGGTTCTTTGCCCTTTGAGTTTTACTTCCTCCGGCAGATCGTCGGCGTTTATGGAAAGAAACCATCGCACCCGTGCCCTTTCCAGTTCAAGATATCCAGCAGCCCTATCATGGGCATGCATATTTACAGTGTTCTGTGTTACTTCACCAAAAATCCAAGAAAGCATATCAAAAAAGTGGACGCCAATGTTCGTGGCAATGCCTCCTGACTTGCTGATATCTCCTTTCCAAGATGAGAAGTACCAATTCCCCCTACTTGTCAAATAGGTTAGGTCAACATCGTACACCATATTTTCCGGACCGTTCTTTATCTTTTCACGTAGGGCTATTATACTAGGGTGTAACCTTAATTGTAGAATATTCCAAATTCGCTTGCCTGATTCTTTTTCAATGTGTGCTAATTTGTCAATGTTCCAAGGGTTGAGAACAAGTGGTTTCTCACAGATGGCATCGGCACCCCTGCGTAAGGCAAAGCGGACATGTGCGTCGTGAAGATAATTTGGAGTACAAACACTGATGTAATCCAATTCGAGATTATTATCATATTTGAGCGTTTCCAAATGCCTATCAAAACGCTCGAATTCAACAAAAAAATCGGTATCTGGAAAATAACTGTCAATAATACCAACACTGTCAAATTTGTCGAGTGCAGCAAGCAGTGAATTACCGGTTTCCTTAATGGCGTTCAGATGGCGGGCAGCAACAAAACCTGCGACTCCTACGATTCCAAAGTTCTTCATAATTTAGACTTTTTTCACAATTCCGTTTTTAAGCGCGTAGGCTACACCGCTTTCAGGACAGGTCGCCATTCCTTTTTCATCAAAATCTAGGCGATGGCCATTAGCACTCATCCATCCAATCTGGCGGGCGGGGTTTCCAACAACCAAGGCGTATGGAACAACATCTTTAGTGATTACCGCACCGGCACCGACAAAGGCATATGCCCCGATGGTATTGCCGCAAATAATGGTGGCATTGGCTCCAATGGTTGCACCACGTCTTACCAAGGTTTTTTCATAGTTGCCACGGCGGTTAACCGCACTTCTTGGATTCAAAATATTAGTAAATACAATCGATGGGCCCAAAAAGACGTCATCTTCGCAAATTACCCCTGTATAGATGGAAACATTATTCTGAACTTTGCAATTTTTGCCTAGTATAACGTCGGGGGAGATAACCACATTTTGCCCGATATTGCAATTCTCGGCAATTTTGCAATTGGTCATGATGTGGGAAAAGTGCCAAATTTTGGTACCCTGCCCAATTTCACAACCTTCATCTATAACTGCCGTTTCATGGGCAAAGTATTCCATAGGAATTGTGCGATATTAACTATGATGGTGGGGGAGACTACCTTAAAATCTATTTACTTCGGAAAAATCGATCGTAAAATGTAAACCTTAAGAAAACAACTTCGGAATTTGGATGTTGAAAACTGGTTGATTGCTTGTTGGTTGTACGAAATGTACTTAATTTATCAAATGGTCTTTCAAAATATCCTTATAGAGCAGAAATTATCGTTGAGTGGTAAGGTGTGGTGCTTTGTATTCTGCTAAAATACTTTGGCCATATTACAATTTGAAAAACCGACTAAATATTTTGTCTACAATTAAAAACGTCTTGGAACCTTTCGCTTTTCTATAAAAATTTGATTGTAAGCGTTTCGTGCCTGTTGAAAAATTGAGGCTACCTTGATTTACAGACAGCTTTAACGTATGGTATCGATTGAAAATTCTTATCCTTGGCCATCGCATTTATAGGTCAGGTTGCTCTTTGCCGAGGTTCCCTTAAATTAAAAAGCCAAGTGTAAACCTGCGAGACAATTACAATTAAAGTTGATACTTTATTTCGGCGGTTATAATTTTTGCTGTCGAACAAGCTAGCAGTGACTGCTTACCACTACTGCAACTGGGAATGTTGCCGTATGAATTTTTCAGTTCTAGAAAACCATTGTATAGTTAAACCGGAAATCGCCTGAAACGCACTCGAGTACTTTGTGGCAGATTTAGACAAGAAATCGTTGCATATACGTAGCTCCGGAATTATTTTTTAGCGACGATATACCCCGAAAAGCACATTGGATTATGCGATGATTTTGGCTTAACTTAGCACGGGGTCCTTTAAGTGCATGAGAGTGGCTTATTTTGATTCTCCCCGGTTAAACCGGGTGGTTTGAAAAGGCTGGGGGCTTAAAGATGATTACCTATTACACCAACTTAGATTTGACATGATAACACATTTAAAACTTACTATCCGAATAGTTTTATTCGGTCTGTTCCTCGGAAATGCCATAGTGGGTCAAGCCCAGGTTGAACTACCACTTTGGCCTGATGGCATCCCCAATAATCCTGTTAAATATAAAGAAGAGAAAATTCGCACCGAAGCCGTATTAAGTAGTTCCCTATCCGGAAAGAGCAATATTTTACGTCAAGTCTCTGAACCAACATATACCCTTTATAGACCTGAAAAGGGCACCGCAAACGGAGTCGCCATTGTCGTTTGCCCTGGTGGTGGTTTTGAAGAATTATGGATTGATCGAGAGGGAACGGACTTCGCGATGTGGTTGACAACAAAAGGTTTCACGGCAATGGTATTAAAGTATAGAACCTACAATAGCAATGCCGAAGGATTTTCACTTGAAAGGGACGTGTTCAATGGAGAAGTGTATGCCGATGCAAAACAGGCAATCAATATTTTAAGAATTAGGGCAGATGAATTGGGGATAGATAAAAACAAAGTGGGAATCAGCGGTTTCTCCTCTGGCGGTGCTTTATCGCTTTTTGCCGCTTTGGAGGCTTTTGAGGATAATCTTCCATCGTATGCCAAATATCAGGAAAGTACGTTGCCAGATTTTGCCTGCTTCATCTATGGCTCCGTATGGGATGTATTTTTTGAAAAGATAGCATCCAACAAAGAAATCCCTCCAATGTTTTTGGTGAATGGGGGTGAAGATACCGGGACAACTCCTGATAGGTGTATCAAATTGTATAGTGCGTTGTTGGCGAAGAAAGTGCCAACTGAACTGCACATCTACGCCAAGGGGGAACACGGATTTGATTCGGGAATAGAAAGAGGAATCAGCGTTGCGACTTGGCGCGACAGTTTTGTGAATTGGTTAACGGATATGAAAATATTGGAGTAAAAGACGATCTCTGCCTTGACATTTGCCTGCACCCATTCTAATGGTCAACGCTGAAAATTTTTAAAACCTTAGGATTGTCCTGAAATAAGGTGCCTGTTTTATAGGCAGTTATTTTGTTCGCCAACAAGGCAAAAAACGCAGGCATAGCAGTAGCTACGGCGAGTATTTTTAACGCGGTTGGCGAGCAAAAGGACCAGTAGAAACCGGCAGTTTATTTCAGGACAGATCCTTATTCAAATACCGAATCTGAATCTTTTGTAGGGCCCTCAAATTTTCTTAAATAAACGAACATACCCTTGGATGCTTTTTCTTTTGCAAAAGCTTCCCTAGTCATTTCTGGATTTATTTGGCTATAATGACACTTGATTGAACTAAAGGCCTTGTCAAGGTCTTGTTGGGTATAGGAAACTTTGGTTCTTAAATAGGTGCTAGCTTGCCCCCTGAGTATCTTGCTTTCAGCCTTGTCAATGTTTTCGGTAGGCGTACCGTAAAAAAATAAGGACATTTGCTTCTCCCAGTCTTTGCTTAGAAAAACCTGCGTAATGGATGCACCTACTAGTCTATGGTCCATGTGGGTAGAACCACCATCCGGACCCCATGTGATTATAACGTCGGGCTGTACTTTTGTAACAATGTCATAAAGTTCTTTTATCATAGCCTGGGCGTGTGGCACATGCCCGTCATAGCCTTCCCCTGATTTTAATTGGTCATGATAGTTTAAGTGGGTCAGTTCTGCCCCCAATTTTTCTGCGGCGCATTTCATCTCCTCTTTCCTTGTGGCTACAAGGGTTTCCCCGGCTTCGTGATTATGATAATCGTTCGTGCCCAACCTTCCATCGGTAACGATTACCAAATGTACTTTGGCACCTTCCCGAATATACTTGGCCAATATCGGAGACACCGTACTTTCATCGTCTGGATGCGCAAATACCCCTAAAATGACCTTACCTTCATAAGGTTTCTGACTGCGTACTTCGTTGGTTTGCAAAAGGATGATGACCGATAGGCTATATAGAATCATCGAGCCGATATCCTTTATTAAAGAAGAGTTGAAAATTTTCATAATGTGCTGCGTTAAATTTGACAGGGCTTAGATAAGGAAATGAATGCTTTTAGTTTTCAGCTAAAGATAGCAAATGACACTTTTATTCGGTCAATAATTCAACGCAAACCTCTACAATGAGATTTTCTCATTCTATGGGCTAAACGACGTATGAACTCATTTAGTTTTCAATTTATCAGGTGGTCTTTGACTTGGTTCACAAATCGTATCATGCTCTTGATAGGTTCACAGTTTTATATAGATACGGTTTTTATCCATCCACCAACCGAGGCACCAGCACAGGAGCATAAAGAAGATGCCTGTTATAAAGGCCCCGAAACTACCCGGGAATATATTTTGAAAAATAACTTCACTGGCCCATTCGAAGGCGTCCTTGCCATTGCCTACGGGAATGGTGTGCAGGGAGATGTAAAACAGTTCGGAGAATAGATAGATAACCAGCGGATTTTTTCCGAAGATATCGAAGAAACGCACCCCGAAACGCTGCTTCTTAATTTCTATGAAATAGATAAGAACGCCCATCACCAAGAGGTCTATCCCGATGGTGTAGAGAGAAAAAGGACTCGTCCATAATTTCTTTCCGATAGGAAAAATTAAATCCCACCCTAAGGCCAAGACGGTCAAAAGCCCCCCGGCAATCATCAATTTGGCAATGCCTTCAAAAGATTTTCCCTTTCGCTGTATAAAGGTACCCGCCATATAGCCCCCTACGACGTTCACTACGGCAGGTAAGGTGCTTAATATACCCTCTGGGTCAAAGGGTATGACATCGCCTTTATAGATATGGCCTTCCCCCAGTATATATAGATCGAGTATGGTGCCGGTATTGGTTGCCATGGCCAGTTCTTCCCCCGGTACACCGAACAAATAGAGTAGGGCCCAATATCCCAATAAAATCAGGGCAGATAGGATCAGCACCTTCTTTTCCGAGAGGTAGAAGAGAAGTACGGCGGCGATAAAATAGCAAAGGGCAATGCGTTGCAGAACGCCCATTATACGGGTTTCTGAAAAGGGTTTTGGCGCCCATCCGTCCGTCGTTTGCTCGAAAAAAGGAAACCAATACATCAAGTACCCGAATAAAAAGATCAAGGCGGTTCGTTTGAGCACTTTTTTCCAAAATATAGTAGTCTCTGCCCCTCGTAATTTGCCCATCGAAAAGCTCATGGCGTTGCCCATGGCAAAAAGAAAGGAAGGGAACACCAGGTCGGCCAAGGTAAAACCGAACCATTGGGCATGTACCAAATACGGGTACATTTCGGCTCCCGTACCGGGGGAGTTCACCAAAATCATGAGACAAATGGTCATGCCCCGGAAAACATCCAGAGATAAGAATCGGTTTTGTTTTCGGATTTTACTATCCTTCATTTTCTCAGTATTGGGGCTTGAGAGGAACCGAGCGGTTTAAAAATCGATTATTTAAACTATCCCTCAAATATATGCTAATAATAAGCTAAGAAATCCACTTAGTTTGCGAAAATCCTGGCCTTGGGCTTTGTGGAAGCCGTTTGGTAACTGCAAATGAGCCTACCAATTCAGAAATAACCCAATAGTGCTCAAAACACTTTTGCTGGTATGTAGGACATGAAAATTATAGAAGACTGTAAATCACTTATGCCGAAAACTTTATTTGTTCTTCGGAAGGGCACGAAAAAGGTTTTTTTTTTACCATAATTCGTGAGACTAAAAAAGCCCTGACTTTAGCATCAGGGCATTTTCATAGGCATTATTTTCCCAACCTCCTCAATTGGGTGCGATGTTTCCGTCTGCATTGTTGACGAAGGTATTGTTGGTATCCGTCAAGCTATTTCCGCCCTGTACAAAATCAATTCCCCAGGAGCCGCTGTCTTTAATAGTACTATTCTCTAGGTTCAACGCCCCTTGGCAATGGATGACGATATTGCCCTGTCCCCCTGCATTGTACATCTGGCTGGCACCCCCTCCGGATATTTCACAATATTTCAAAAGATTGGTCGCTGCGCTGGAATTGATGCCGATACCACGCCATGTGCCTTGGCCGTCGGTAACGCCTTTAAAAATAATAGGTTCCTCAGCTGAACCTTCGGCATTCAGAGATCCCGTTAGCGGAGTACAATCGAAACTGGGGTTACCCAGTATAATTCCAGCCGCGGTTTCAAATTCCATGATAACCCCGGGGAGAATGGTCAATGCCCTTTCTACATAGGTAACCCGGCCATCTTCATCCTGTGCGATACGATAGGGAACTTCCAATTTGGCCAAGGTAAGGTCGGCATCTTTGACTGCTCGACCGAATACCTGTATATAGGCCCGGCCATTTCCTTCCGCATATGAAGATGCGGTATCCAACTGGTCAACTTGTGGCAAATGAAGTAGAATAGGTGCCAATTCGTTGTTTATCAAAGCGTTTTCTTCAAAATCCTCCAATTTAGCATCGGGATCATCCATGTAGATGCCAAATGCCCCACTATCGGTTATTGAGGTCTGCTGTATACTTACGCGGCTTTCACATTGCAAGGCAATGTTGGCCGAAAACTGCGAACCGTTGTAGATTTTATCGCTGCCTCCGCCTGAAATGTCACAATAGATCAGCTTATTGTTCGGACTCGAAGAATTAAAGCCAAGCCCGAGCCATGTGCCTTTGCCTTCGACGATTCCTTTGAAGATGATATGGTCTTGTGCAGTACCCGTGGCATTCAATGAACCGGTGGTGGTGATACAATCGGCTGCCTGTTCCCCCAATCTAAACCCCGAGCCGTTGGTAAACTCAAGAACGCTGCCGGGACTGATGGTCAACGCCCTGTTGACGTTATACTTTTTACTTTCTACAAAGCGGTAAGGAACATTCAACATCGCCATGGCAACATCCTCATCCTCAATGTCATTTTGGCGGATTTCAACATAATCCTTCCCGTTGCCCCGATAGTCTGAATCCCCATCCAAGATGCCGAGCTGATTAAAATATAGGCCAATCGGGGAGCCTTCATTGTCGGTGATGGTGTTGCCCGAAAAATCATCCAAATCGGCTTCATCGGTGACGTAAATCCCGAATCCATCATTATCGGTGATGCTACAATTGACAATAGCGGCACCGGATTCGTCACCACGGGTGAGCTGCACGGCGCCTTTTTCGCCCGATTGTCCGGAAGCAGTGCGACCGGCATGGCTTATGCTTACGTTTTCCAACCGGTTCTCGGGATGGTTCGAGGCAAAGTATATCCCCTTCCAAACGCCCTTGTTCTCGCTGGTGCCCTGTAATTTTATCGGATCTGCTTCTGTTCCAATGGCCTTTATCCCCCCACCTTCGGTCGCAAAAATGCCGCTTTCCGCACCCTCAAAGGCAATGATTACGCCGGGTCGAATAGTCAACAAAGCATTCCCCTTGACCGAAATGGCACACTGCACCACGTAATCTACCGCGTCGCCTGCTTCAACATCTTCCCATATGGTATCCTCGATAATTTCTATCTGATTACATAGGGATGCATCCCCGGTAAGTATCGTGAACGTAGGTCCGTTGACCGATTTGCCCTTGATCGTTACCGCTACCGGACCTGTGGTCGTACCTTCTGGCACCTTGGCGTTCAGTTGAGTTGACGAGGCCGATGTTGCAGCACTTGCAGTACCGTTAAACGTGATGGCGTTTTCTCCTGCCGTACTGCTAAAGTTAGTTCCCGTAATCGTAACTTCCGTTCCTACCGCACCGCTGGTAGGCGCGATAGCAGTAATCGTATGAACTACTGGATTAGGGTCTGGTTCAGGATTGGGGTCGGGATCGGAATCACTTTTACTACAGCTTACTACCGCTGTTATGCAAAGCATGATTGTTAGATTTTTTTTTATGGTTTTGAGAACTATACCCTTAATGTGGTCCTGTTCGGCCTCGAAGAGCTTAAGCTGTTTTTTTGTTTTCATGACTTTAAAATTTACATTGTTATTTCTTTTTTGGCGAACTTTTGAATGAAATCATCCACTTAGCTATTGAAAGTACACCAGCAGCTGTACCATTTCTTCGGCATCAGGTTGGTGGCCACCCCCAAAGGTCTTTCCGTTAAGATGATAAAGAACAGGGACGACAAGGGCTACTTCTTCGGTGAGGATACAAGTCGAATGTTCAAGTGTTAGGTTAATTTCACCATTAGCATCGGCAATCACTGCGTTACTAGATCCGTCCGACGACCCAATGGGAGGGTTCGATTGGTTTACAAAATCGTTTGCAATATCGATACTTTGGCCTACAGATACTTTCCGCTTCATGTACGCGCAATTAAATTATCGAACCAACCGGACCCCTTTGTGCCCTCTGAAATAGGATGCTCTTTGTTTATATGCTTTACGTCTTGGATCGCTACAGCAATTTTACCGACTCATTGTTTTCGTTTTAATCTTGGTTCGTGGGTTTTTACGGATTTTTATCGAAGAAACCTTAACAAAGGCATCTTCATAAGCCTGGATTAAAATACTTTTAGCATTAATATCCCCATTGATTACCATCATCGCACAGACTCCTGTATCTGAATGCACAACGGAACTATTCAGTTCGGCGCCCTTATTCATGGAAGCCGGAAAATATCCGCCTTTGCCGTAAAGAGTGCTCTTATCGGCCGCTTTTGTATAATTTGCAAAACCTAAGGACCTAGATTTCATAATCTCGAGTGTGGCTGGGTCAATCAATATTCCTTGAAAAATAGCGGAACAAAACGTGGCCAATTCGTGAACGGATACATGTGATCCCGCACTTCCAGGTTTTAATGTCCAATTCCCATAGGAAGTTCCTTTGGCATTCCCATACGGATATTTATAGAATAATGTGGGTGCCGAACCGGTAGCTTTATATTTTACATCATAGATTCCCAAGGGATTAAAAATGTGTGTGTTGACATAGTTGATAAAATGGGTTGCAGTTCCAAGACCGGGATTGGTTGTCCAGTTACTATACCCATCCAAGCTTGCGACTAGAATGCGCAGTAGTGCGTAATTAGTATTGTCATAATGGTCATTTTTATTTTCCATTTTAATACCATTTTCAACCAGTTCTTTCATTCCGTCATAGGTATATTGCTGACCTTCCATTTTTCGTAAACCACTGGAATGATTCATTAATTCAGCAAACGTTATCGTCTTTACCGTGCTAGGTATATTCCAATTATTAGGCAAATACGTATGTATTTTAGTATCGACCGATAAATTATTCTTCACCAATAACTGAAGCGTTGATACTGAAGTTGGTGTTTTGGCAACACTTGCAGGATTAAACCTTTCGAAGACCGTAAAATCTTTATTTGGAGGATCGGCTTTTGTTCTTGCGGGACCCTCAGCTACCTGTATCACTTTCAACCCATGCCTCAGTTCAAAACCATACTTTACGTATTCTTTGCCCTGCATGGCTTTCTTTATATTATCTGAAAATTTAATCAGACTGAAGGTGTATCCTCCCTTGGAATATTTTCCGTTGGGAACGTCCTTTGGAGCTTCCCAGATTGCGGCATAACGGGCGGATTTTCCGATGGAATAACCGTCGACAAGTTGAAGTCGGTATCCAAGTAGGTGCTTCTCCATAAATTGCGCTTGATACTGCTTACTGTCCATACCATGATGGGCTACCCACGGGCCGCTTGGTTTTTTCTCCCAAATTGCAGCATAATAATCTTTACCGCCCACCTGATACCCACTTACATGTGCAAGGATATAACCGTTCTTCGTATGGATATTGAACTCCGACTGATATTTAGCGGAATTCATCCCATGTCGTGCAACCCAAGAATTACCTGATTTCTTTTCCCAGATAGCGGCATATCTCGCACTTCTTCCCACACCATACCCTTCCACTTGGGTAAGCGCGTACCCTTGGGAGACGTAGGCACTGAATTTTTTCTGGTAATCGGCCGAGGTCATACCGTGATGTGCTACCCATTGTCCACCAGATTTTTTCTCCCAGATGGCAGTGTAGTATACGGTTGCACCTATTTTATAGCCTTGGACCTGGGTAAGGCGATAGCCTTGGTTCACATAGGTGTTGAACTTATTTTGATAACTGGCCGAGGTCATATTGTGATGACTTACATAGGCCGGCCCCGACATTTTTACCCAGATTGCCGCAAAAGTGGCCTTGCCATTTACATTGTACCCGCTTACCCTGTAAAGTCGGTACCCTGATGAGGTATATTTGTTAAACTCCGTTTGGTACTTTGATGCAGACATCCCATGCCTAGCAACATATGGATTTGATAAATTTGACATAATACTATTTTTAGATGTTTATAGATTCTCTACGGTATAGGAGTATATTTCTATCGTAAATACGTCAACTGCCTGCTGGCTCCTATTACCGAATTAATCAACAGTTTGTATTTGCGAATGCGTATGCTTTTCCTGGTAACTTTAACAGAACATCCCAGGTTTGAAAATAATCTTCGTCGGTGTGGCCACGCTGGCCACTTACAATTTGACCTCTTTTTTGCAGTTCCGACAATTTATTGTCAGTCCATTGGACTTCGGTTTTTTGTTAATCCAAAACTTTGTGAGTTTCCTGATTTCTTTTCCCCATATTTTCTAATTTTAAAGTTTCCGAAAATTGATGATTCGGCCCGTCGCCAATCAACAATACAAAACTAGAATAGCAATATCCCAATCGCTAATATCTGGGTTCCAGATGATAACAGTATAGTTCCAGTATAAAAAAGAGGATTGGATTATAGATTGTAGCAAACTGATGCTAGATGGTAAGGATTAAATTATAGGTCGTAGAAAATGACTATATCTGTAGTTTACCGGTTCTGAAATTTTATACGGTCAATCTCTAAAGGGGGAACTTTTCAAATTATAAATTGAAACAGACTACATCAGCACCGTACTCCATACCAGACCTTTAAATCACGGAAGATATTAGTTAGAGAAAGTCAGCAGAGACGTCATAGTCATCTTTCATGGACGCATGATGTATACCTGTGACCAATTCTCATTGAGATAGGGATGTCGTAGTGTGATTTCAGCCGGTACCTGATTCATCACTTTAAAGGTGAAATAATAATCACATCAGCTGAAGTGACCCCGAAATCAAAAAGACCCTTTGCGGTTTCATGGATTATATATTTTTTACAAGCAAAATGTCAAAATGAGTTCAGTGAAGTCTTTTTTGAGCTTTCCCATTCTTGAACACTGTGTGTATGGTCAAGGTATTTTCAATTGATTCCAATGGGTTTTTTTCCAACAATATCATGTCGGCAAATTTGCCCTCCTCAATCGTGCCATGGGTATCCAATACTTTGAGCATTTTAGCCGCGTTGTGCGTGCCCATTTTTATGATATCCAAGGGTTTGATACCACCCAGTTCCATCAATTGCATTTCTTCATGCATGCTGTAACCGGGAAAGATAAATCTATTGCCAGTATCCGTTCCCAAAACCATATTGACCCCATTCTCGTTAAGAACACTAATTTCTTCTATATAAGGTGTGATGATGTTCTGCAGATTTGGAATTTGTATGCCGTAGTAGTCTTTCAACAGGTTCACATAGTTTTGGGCTTCTTCAACAACATTGGAATCTCGCAACATTTGGACTTCTTCGGGGCCGAATAGGTTCATATCTTCGATTTTCACTGCCCAATCTGGATGCAGGGCATATATAAAACTCTTATCAAGCATCATGGTAGTGACCCATGAGAAATCGCCTTTGTAAATGGAATCTATCAGTGCTTTGTCCCTTTCGAAGTCCAGATCGATTCCCGTATAATGGACGATTTTTCTGATTCCAGCCTCTAAAGCCATCGATAGTTCTACATTATCGCTCACATGGGCAAAAACTTCAGTTCCATTCTTTTTGGCCTCTTTCGCTACTTTGTTGACCAGCTCCTGAGGTATACGTTCTACGAACGGAGGTGTTGGGCCATCTTCGATGGTAAGTTTTATTCCCGCAATGGGAAACTGTGAAACTTGTTCTACCAAGGTTTCTATTTGAAGGGTATCACGCAAGTAAAAAACCGTCTCTCCTTCGACCCAACTGCCCTGTGGATAGGTTTTTACGGGATGCCGCCCTTCTAAGGTGAAATGCTGACTGGTATGAAAAACCCTTGGTGCAGGCAACGAATCCTGCTCCCCCCTTTTTCTCATTTCGGCAAAATAATCGTTGGTAGTCTTACTTCCGCCCGTGCAAAAAATGGAAGTTACCCCAAAGTGAATAAATCGTGGGAAATCTTCTTCAAAATTGCTTGTATGTACATGGCCATCGAAAAGGCCCGGAATAAGATATTTGCCTTTGCCATTGATTACATTGCCCCTGGTTTTTAGTTCAAGGGTGTCTATTTTAAGGATTCTGTTATCCTTTATATATACATTTATATTTGGTTTCAAATCAGCTCCTGTTCCATCAATTAAATTAACGTCTGCGATGACCTGATCATATTCAATTTTTGTAGTCTCTATGCAGGAACAGAATAGTACCATGCAAACTAAGGCGAGTAATTTTTTCATGTACAAATTTTTAGTAGTTAGTAGGCCGAGGGCGGCAACCCATACAGTTCCTTAAAACATTTGGCAAAATACGATAGGTTGTTAAAGCCAACCTTATAAGCGATTTGAGTAACACTATCCGCTTTTTGGGACAACAATTGGGCAGCTCGTTTTAATCTAAAATTACGGAGCAGCTCACCCGGGGCCTCATTGGTCAGGGCCTTCAATTTTCTGTGCAATTGAGTCTTGCTCATGGCCAATGCCTCCTGCATTTGTGTCACGCCGAAATCGGAATCCCCGTACTTCCCTTCCAATAGGGTCAACACTTCTTTCAGAAACTTTTGATCGATGGAAGTGACCGTAATCTTCATGGGATCTATCTGAACCTCCTTGTTACTGTACAGCTCCCTAAGTTTCCGACGCTGCTCTATCAGGTTTTTAACACGCACCAACAGTTCCATGCTCTCAAAGGGCTTGGTCAGGTAGTCGTCGGCCCCGGTTTCAAGACCTTCTATTTTGTTATCCATTCCTGCTTTCGCGGTCAGCATGATTATGGGGATGTGGCTGGTATGCACCTCGGTCTTTAGCTTTTTACAGAGTTCTATGCCATCCATTTTTGGCATCATCAAATCGGTAATGATGAGGTCGGGGGGGTCAGTAATCGCTTTGTTTAGTCCCGTCTCTCCATTGATGGCCTCATTTACCTTATAGAATTTTATAAGTTGTTTCTTAATGAAGTGCCGCATGTCGTTGTTGTCCTCGACCAATAAAATTTTGGGCAGGCTTCTCTTGTCCGTTTTGGTGAATTCGAAAGGTTGGGACTTAAGCATGACTTCCTCAAAGGTCTGAATAACCGCTGCTTTCTTAAAACGTGTTTTTATTTCCTGAATCGGTAACTGTAGTTTAAAAAGGGTGCCTTTTCCGACTATACTTGAAACGGTAATGGTACCGTCCATAAGTTCAACGAGGTCTTTGGATAGCGAAAGTCCGATTCCCGAACCTCCCTGCTCGCGGATGTTGGTGTCATCCACTTGATAAAAACGGTCGAAAATAAAGGCTAGCTTGTCTTCCGGAATCCCTTTTCCCGAATCGGAAACCCGTATTTGAAGTCCATATTCGGTATATTTCGAACTAAAGGTGATTTCCGAACCGTCGCCACTAAACTTAAAGGCGTTGCCCAGCAGGTTGTAGACGATGTTTTCCAATTTGTCTCTATCGAACGAAGCCCAAAGTACGGTAGTGGGAATCTCTACCCGATAGTCCATATTGCGCTGTGCGGCGTGGGAATTGAAGGATGATGCGGCAGCCCGTAGGCATTTATAGACATCTCCTTCGGTCGGCGCGAGCTTTAGACTGCCCTCATCGATTTTGGAAAGGTCAAGCAATTGGTTGACCATGTTGAGAAGGCGGTTGGCATTTCGCCGAATCATCTTTACGGTGTCCAAACTTAATTTTTCGGTGAAGTTCTGTTCCAACTGCTCTATGGGACCTTTGATTAAGGTAAGCGGAGTGCGGAACTCGTGCGAGATGTTGGCGAAAAAACGGGATTTGGCCTTGTCAAGTTCCAGCAGTTTTTCAGCTTGTACCATTAATTGGTTCGCCTGATGTTGTATTTCGGAAGTCCTTAAAACAATCAATTTTTCAAGGGCCTCGTTTTTTGCCTTTAACTGTCGGGAACGCCATCGGAGAAGTATCCACAAAAAACTTATGAATAGGAGTATATATGATAAATAGGCCCACCACGTGCGATACCATGGGGGAAGGATTTCAAAGTCAAAAACAGCGGGCTCGCTTATGGTCCCAAAGGTATCTTTGGCCCTTACCCGGAACTGATATTCTCCCTCAGCGATATTGGTATACTCCTTTTTTGTGCCAACAGCCCACCCAGACCAATCTTTGTCAAAACCTTTTAGAAAATACTGATAGCTATTGCCGGAACTGTTCTCAAATAGGGGCGAAGCAAATTGAAAACTTAACCCATTGTTGGAATAGTTAAGTTTGGGCGTTTCGTCATTGGTGTTTATCCCGCCAAAAATTATGGAATCTTGCCCTACCTGCACTTTTCTGATATAGGTTTTAAATGGAGGATTATGCGTCGGCGTCATTCGCAAATCGTATTTAATAATATCCTCCGCACCCAGCCAAAGGATATTATCATGGTCCCAAAATACATCATCAGCAGTATTAAATCGTTCATCATGGAGTTGTTTTACGGTATACCCATCTGTTCCGATATTCTTAGAAGCTGAAAATCGATACGATTTCCCCATACGAGGGTTTGACTTGAGCAAAATATGCCTGGCATCGCCTTGAACGGCCAATGGATACACCTCCAACGAATCCAACCCAAATCTTTTTCCAAATTGCGTCGCCTTAAAAAAAACTTTTTTTTTGGTATCAAATAAAAACAATCGGCCAAGTTCGGAATTAGCGGTAACCCATACTTGATTATCGATAGTATAGACCTTGTTCCATCCATCGGGCAAGCCATGATTTTTGTTGTACCGATGGATTACTATATTCTCAGGCTCCCCTTTCCAAAGGCTTCCCAAGGTTTCGGAAAACTCAATTTCAATGGTCCCTTCTACCCGTGTTCCCAGCCAAAGTGTCCCTTCTTGATCTTCGGTAATGGATATGGGCTCTTCGTAAATTTGGGGGAAGTCGCTCTCATTTTGCCATTCACCCTCTGAAAAGTATAGGGTTGACAGCCCTTGTTTGTGTCCGATATATATTCGGTTGGGATTTTTTTTGGATCGGTATGAGGTGACGCCCTTTAAATTGTTGATTTTTTTTACTACATCATCGTTTATAACCAGTGTTCCATCGTCCGAAAGAACGATTAGGGAAGCTTCTGCAGACAACAATGACGTGCATCCACTGTTTATCGTCTCTAGGCGTACAAACCTATAGGATTCGGCTATTGAGGAATATTCTCCCTTAAAAAGACCGGCATAAGTCGCCACATATACGATGTCCTCATGCCTTATAATGGCATCTACCGTTCCTTTAACTCCTAACTTTTCGTCAAAAAAGGTATAAGGCCGGCTATGTTCAATACGGGAGATTCCTGTCTGAAGTGACAGCCATAGCGCATTTCGATTATCAAGACAGATACCATAGACCTCGTCGTTGAGCAAGCCGTTTTTTACCGTTAGGGTCCTGATTTGTTTACCACTCGCATCCATAAAAATCAGGCCGCCACGTAAGGTAGCGAAGGCATAGGTAGCATCGGGTAATCGTATTCCGTTGTAGAGACGATTCTTCATAATATAATCGTCTACCTCGCTGTGAAACCTCTTGACGGAAGTTCCGTCATAGAGAAATAGGCCCGCATCCCTTGTGCCCAGCAATAGGCTATTCTTCGGATATGGAAGGACTGCGTAAACACGCAAGTCCTTGAAAATTTCACCATCGGGAATTAGTTGGAGCGCATTGTCGATCAATTGGTACAGCCCCTTATCGTACAATCTGAAAAATAGGTCCGTACCGACCTGAAAACCAGTATGGATCCTTCCCATATTCGGAATAATTTGGAAGCTATCCTTTTTCCATAGGTAAATGGTGTCGCCGCCCCTGAACACTATTCCGTCGGGGACTACGAAAACGTTCCAAACGCTTGCGGTTAACGCGTGGGCGGGCGGTATCTTATCCTTCAGGGATTTAAATTGGAGAAAACCCAAGGAATCCGGTTCTAAAAAGCCCAGTTCGCGATCGGCCCCTATCCATTTTACGTTGTTCTCGTCAACGGCTATTGACCGTACCGCATTGGAATCTGTAAGCGGTATTAATCTCCAAAATTCTCCATCATATTCAAGAATTCCATTACCATTGCCGGAATATATAAACCCGTTGCGATCTTGTGTTATCGACCAATTTTGCATATGGGCTTGATAATCATCAGGCCCGTAATTTTGGATATACGGATTTCCCAATTCGATACTATCTGCCTTGTACTGCGGGAACAGCAAGAAGGTGAGAAGCAATAAAGGGGGGAGAAGCAAGTGTTTCATCTCCAAAATATTAACTATACAAGATACCAATTTTTCGGACACTAATTGGATTGCAATGATAATTAAGAACGAAATAGGATAGCTAACACCATAGTGCCTATTCATAAAAGAATAGTTTCAAAAACAGCAATGTAGGGTATAAACTATAAATCGATGTTGCCGGTAATTAAACAAATATCATAAGGATATCTGGATGAAATATTTTACCGTTAAGAATAGGTCTTACAATCCAAATGGTTTTGGAGGTTGGTTTGCAGTAAAAGGGTCGTATGGTTGAATAGTGGCAAAATACGCCAATGTAACCACGGTCGATGCGTACGCGTATTGGAACTGCATATTCATTGGAGGTGACACGGTTAACGTATGCTATCGCTCAAAATTTTAATGCAATAGCTTTTGGCTTATTAATATTGTCATATGCACTTTAGAGGTCGAACTGGAGAAATTAAATTTGCTCCTATAACAAATAAACTAATAAAACAGTATGAGTATGAAAAAGTCTTTGAAAATTTTTGGAACCTTGTTTTTTATGGCAGCGCTATTGGTATCTTGTGACAACGATAACGACCCGGCAGATGATAATCTCTTCGTCGGACAGTATCAGGGTAGGGTCGCATATATGGATGCAGAAAATAGTACGGATATAGCTACTGACGAAGGCCAAGTGACCGTGGTAAAAGTTGGGGACAACTACAGTTTCAATTTTTCCAATGAAATTCCGAGTCTAAATGATATTACAATGGAAAAAAATCAAAATACCCTGATAAGTAGCGATGGTGCCATTACTATAGATGCGACAACAGTACAAATTGCATTTACTAGGGATGGTAACGTCTGGGAAGCCAATTGTTCAAGATAATCCCCTTACGAGAAACAATTATTTCAGTAAGGTTGATTGAGAAAGCCGTTCCTTAAAAGGACGGCTTTTTTTGTAACACTGTTTTGTATTTTTAACTACGATGAAAAAATCCTCATTATGGACCATGCCGTTTGAGGGACAATACGCTATTTTCATTCTTCCTTGACCGCTATTTCACTGGGCCTGATACCGTGACCATACCTTACGGCATAGACCTTTGTAAACTCCGCCCCAAAAAAAAGAATTAAACAGGAATACGACGCCCAAAGCAGTATCAGTACAACGGAACCTGCTGCCCCGTAAGTTGACCCCGGATCCATTTGGGCAAAATAAAGGCTTAAGAGCAGCTTGCCAATGGCAAAAAGGATTGCGGTCAAAAGTGCACCTTTCCACACAGTTTTCCATTCGATTTTGGCATCGGGCAGGTATTTGAACATGAGTGCAAAAAGCAATGATATAATTCCCACCGATACTAAAACGTCAATGGCATATGCCAAATATAGAAGCACTTTGGGTAGATGGGAAGTTATAAAATTGCTTAGGGCCGTTAGGGCCGTTGTCATAATAAAACTGATAAGCAGTAGAAAACCGATAACCAAAATGAACGCAAAACTTCGGGCTCGGTCTATGACTATTTTTTTTACGGGCGCGGAAGTGTCTGGTTTGATGGCCCATATTTGGTTCAACGATATTTTTAATTGATAAAAAACGCCCGTAGCTCCATAGATAAGCGTGGCAATTCCGATAATCGTGGAGACCAAATTCCTTTTTTCATTGCTAGATTCTGCAATCATGTCTTCAATGGCCTTGGCGGTATCGGCACCCAAGGCCGCCGTAAACTCTTCCGTCAGCTCCCCTTGTACGATGTCCGTTCCCCAGATACTGCCGACGGCATTGAGAATAATAACCATCAAGGCCGGTAGCGATAATACGGCGTAGTACGCGACTATGGCACTAAGACGGAAGGGTTCATCGGCCATCCATTCTTTGTAAGTGTCCACCAATAAGGAAGGCATATGTTGCCATTTGAACTTTTGTTGCTCGATTGTTTCGCTCATATTTTAGTGGGGAAGGGGGGGTGTACGCTGAACACCGCTAGGTAAACGTCGGATTTTTCCGAAATTGAAGAAACCTTAGACTTATCTGGACTTTTTTTCCAAAGCTTGCTTGGTTCCTTCAAAGTAGTCCAGATTTGCTTCTGCTTCTTGTTTATGTTTTTTTAATACTTCTCGATTTTCGTCCTGAAGGTTTTTCTGATCCAACACACTGTCATAATCTTCAATGGCATTACGTTCGGCATGAATCAGTGTATCTAGTAGCACTTCCATATCCTTAGTTTCGGTCAAGGGTCTCGAAACCCAATATAGCGCCTCTTGGTCAGTGATACGTTCGTTCGTTTCTACTTGGCCTCCCGAGGCTTTTATAAGCTCCATTAAGTTTTGGGATTCCTTTTCTTTAACCTCTGCAAATTCATGCAGTTTATCCTTCGTGGCTTCGTGTGAAATCGATTTGGATATATCGAGAAGCACTGACTTGTAATCCAAGATATTAGTAAGAATTTTGTTTAGTTCGTCGACCGGGGTATTCGCTTTTTCTGTCATGAGCATCCGTTTTTATACTTTTTAAAAATAGAACATACCTTAATTCGTACGTAGTGCGAACGAAAGTTATTAACCTTTAAACTTTTTTGCCAGTAATCGCTATGATGGTATCAAGAATTGGTAATCCCATTTTAGGCTATGATTACAGGCTTGAATCAAAAAACGATGTACCTGATATTACCAGCCCGATTATAATAATAATTAAAAACACCAGGATAACAATTACCGCTATTTTGGTAATAGAATTTTTTTGGAAGATGTAATTTCGTTTATTTTCGTGCTCCTCCTTAACAAATTCAGTATTCTCGTCCGTTTCTTTTTCGTCCATAATAACGTAATTTAAATAATTTTTTCACCTGAGATAAAACCGCTATAGTTTATTAAAAGGATTTCTAAGGTGGATATCATTAAATATAAAAAGGCACCGCAAACGGTGCCTTTTCAGCATTTTCATTGGTTTAATGCAAACTTTCTAAAGTGTCGTTTTCTGCGATGTCCCTCTGAATATCGTCCCGTTGTGAGATAAGGAGATTTTTAAGTCCGATAGGTAGATTTTTATATTCTATGACATCGTTGTATTCATCTATGGCTGCCTTGTCACCAGTAATAGACTCTTCTAGCATAGACTCATCGCTATCTGCTGAAAATAGATTTTTAATGTCCATCCACGCACGGTGAATTGTTCCCCCAAAGGAGCCACTATCATCGAAATCTGCATAGGCAACTTTGATTTCACGTCTGAGGCTCACATTGAACTCCTTCCTCTTGGTTGCCTTTTGTCGAAAATAGGTTGTTAAGGAATTACTATCTGCGTTTTCAGCAGCCTTTTCGTACCCTTTAAATGCATCCTCGTTTTTCGCCAAAATTTCTTTTATTTCGTCGAATATTTCATCTCTTTCTTTACTCATAATATCTTATTTTTAGTTTATCCTAAAATTAGACGCAACGTAAGCATTGCTTTATTCTTTTCGAATGAATTTTTGACTGCATCCACTTTTTGCTTTCGGTTTTTATACTATTTAATTTTTCTCCCTCTGCTGCGCAATACTTTGTTTACTTTGTGTTAGTTTTCTCATCAGCAACGGGTCATCTCCCATATAGGCTTCCATTTCCAAAAAGCAAAATTCAGTGAGTTGCGCATGAGGGACAAAATTGAAAAAAAGCACGCCCCCTTTAGCAGATTTCATTCCTCTTGCATCGGGAAGTTTATGACGGAGTATGAATAACTGGGTTAAATAGTCAATAGCGCTCAAGGCCGTTCCGGGGTCGTTAATGGCGGGCGAACTTGCCTTAACGGCAACTTCGACCAAATGTTTGAATCCGATTTCGAATACATCGATAGCTTCCACACGGTCAATACTAATACACCTTTTGATGCTATTGATAGTTTTGTCATCAATTTTTGAAGAGGTTGTCAAAATCGGTTCGTTTTCCATGACAAAACTTCCCATAGTTTTCAATAATTTAAAGCGGACTCCCAATTTTTCGGATAGGTCTATTATTTTCTGAAGCCTGATTTTGTTGAGGTATCCGCAGTGTTCAAAACATAGGGTATCGGTCCAGACGTTTTCTTCTTCCTCCAAAATAAATTCCAAATCGGTGTCAATTAATTTCATCAGATTACTCCTAGTGTTTTTAAAGGATTTATGCAGAATAAAATTTACCTGAATGGCTTGCGAAACACTGTGGATAAAATATATGAATAGTACAATGTTGACCATACTCATTACAATGGCCAAGGGTGCTGCGACAGGAGGGAAGTCTTCATTGTTCGAACTAGATATAACAATAGCCATCACCAGTGCATAAAGAAGGGTTCCACTGGCTACTCCTAAAATAATCTGATGCTGTTTTTCGCGAAGGATAAGGGGAATCAACCGGGGCGAATAGTTACTGATACTTCGATCTAGTACGTTCATTACCATCGTAAAGGTAAAAATGGTAAGTGTAAAAATCCCACCGATAGTAAAGGTGAGTATGAATTTAATGTTTTCCTTATCGGTAATGGCCAGTCTAGGGTAATCGCTCAAAAGATTCGGTCGAAAAAAAGCCAGGGCAACTGCCAAAATTGCAAAACTTAAAGCGATACACATGGTCAAAAAGGAAATACTGTTGCGTATGCGGCGTAGCAGCGGTAGAATATTGTTCATTATTCAGAATTATTTGGTTTACAAATTTAAGGTTTTGGAATTAGCATGGTACTGCATTCGACTCTAGACAAGCTGCGAGGCCGTTTTCAGGTTTGCACCGGTGCTCGGAAGTCTTGGCATCCCATTGGTTCCCGTATAATGGTAATCGGGTTACTATGGATATTCAAAAATTAACCAACAAATTAAATTTTACTTCAAATGGAGCCCCCAAAGATTTTAACTTAGGATTGCCAGACCAAACCAGCTTCGGAATCAAAATTGTAGCCCGAAAGAGAGAAGGATCGATTCGATTGGAGTTGATGGGTATTTGGTAACGGGCAAAATGGTAATTTTAAAAATAGCGAAGTTATTTTAAAAAGCATGTTGGTAAAAATTAGCAATGAAAACAAAAAGTGAAGTACAGTTCGGCCGCGATTATGAAATCATCGGGAACGGAAAGAAGACTATTGTTTTTATCCATTATTTTGGCGGTGATGCCGGTAGTTGGCGTTGGTTGGCGAAACGACTTAAAAAAAATCACACTTGTATTTTGCTGAATTTGCCCGGATTTGGCGAGAGCCGCCCCCTGTCCCGACCCTCTATCTTTGAATTCTCAAAATTTATCAATTCCTGTATTGATGAACTTGGATTGAAGGAGTATATACTTTGCGGCCATTCCATGGGCGGAAAACTTGCCCTTTACGCCGCCAAGATCATGGAGGGTGTCAAGCCCAATAAAATTATTCTTATCGCTCCCTCGCCACCAACCGTAGAAAATATGGCTGAACACGAGCGTGACCGTATGTTGAATCACCCGAATGCAGAGGAGGCCATGAAAACGGTGAAAGGAGCCATACAAAGGAAATTGGGAAAGAAAAAATTCACCTATGCAATCGAATCCCAAATCAGAATTGACGAAAATACCTGGAATTGGTGGTTAAATGAAGGGATGCAAAACAATATTGCCGAAAGAATCAAGGATTTGGAGGTTTCTACACATATTATTTTTTCCAAGAACGACCCGGTCATAGCACAAGATGCCATTTATTCGGAAGTTTTACCGTACTTGAAAAAACCTTCGGTAATCGCCTTGGGCAAAATTGGCCATTTGATTCCCATGGAAGCGCCTCGTAAATTAGCAAGGCAAATCAAGAGAATAACCAAGAAGCGCGATTCTCAAATATAGCGCTCCTTCCGTCGCAACCAAAACCCATCCACCTGTAGCCGATTGTCCTGAAAGTGATTGAGAAATATTGACAAGCGTTCTAGGCTTCCTAGAGCATTTGGGTAAGTAAAAAAGTGGCTACTACCCATAGGAGTAATGAAAGGATGCCCCCGATCAAAAGAAAGTGCTTGAACTTATAATTGCCTATTCCATAAATCAGGGTGTTTGTTTGATATCCTACAGGAGTAAAAAAACTAAAATTGGCGGCGAACATTACCGCAAGTAGAAAGGGTTTGAAATCTAGTTCCAGACCTTGCGCCACCGAAATAGCGATGGGGGTCATGATGATGGCCGTTGCGTTGTTGCTGACCACCCCGCTCATGAGCATGGTGACCAAGAACAGGGTCCCGGTGATGACCCAGTTCGGCCGGCCCGACAAAAAGCTTAAAAGCTGCTCCGAAATCCACATGTCCGCACCGGTATTGTTCATCGCAACGCCAATTGGAATCATACCTGCCAACAAAAAGAAAATTTGCCAATTGATTTTTTTATAAACGGTGGCCAGGTCAAGGTTTCCGGTCAATAGCAACAGGCAGACTCCCGCTAGGGCACTGACCATAATAGAAAGAAGTCCTGTGGCCGCCATTATGATGACCAGTACAAGTACAGAAAGCGAAAAATACCTTTTGAATTTTGACGCTCCCCCCATACCCTCGAATTCCTGCAGCAAAATCACATTCTCAAGGGCGGTCAAGGCATTTAAATTTTGCTTTTCGGCTTCTACAAGCAAACGGTCGCCGGGTTTTAATACCAGCTTGTCCGCACTACTGCGCACCATTCTATTACCCACATGGGTTCGGGTCGGTCGTTTTTTGATGGCTAGGGGAATGACGTTTTGCAACATGAAATTCCGTAGGTTCCCCAAAGTTTTTCCCAATAATGAAGCCCCGGGAAGCATTAAAAGTTCCACAAAAACACGCTCTTCCATTTCGGAGGTATCCGATTTTTCGACATCTTCTTGGCTATCGGGTGTCTTATAATATCTTTCCTCGCTAATGTTCAGGTTTTCAGATTCGTTGAGGCGGGCCAGATTTTCAAGATCGCAAATCAAAAGCAGCTCATCTTCAGCTTTGAGCGTCACGTATTTGCCAGGGGATTTGTGTTCCTGATGGTCACGTGTGAGCTTTAGTAGCGATATATCGGGATTATCATAGAGAAATGTATCCACCAGTTTCTGGCCGACCAATTTCGATTCCGCATTGATACGCATCTGTGTTGTGTAATTGCCGAGGTCGTAATCTTCCTTCAGGTCTTTGTTTTTACCACTGGGCAACCATTTTAGGGCAAGGGTGAGATAGACAATGGAAATGGAAAGAAAAACAAGCCCCAAAAGCGAAAATTCAAAGAATCCCAATTTTTCGGCTCCCAGGTTTTTGGCGACGGAGTTGACCAGAAGGTTGGTCGATGTGCCCATCAAAGTACACGACCCGCCAAGAATGCCGGCGAACGAAATGGGCAGCAACAATTTGGACTGTGGAATATCAAATTTTTCCGATAGCCTATTGATAATCTTGATAAATACGATAACCACGGCCGTCGTACTTATAAATGCGGAAATGCCCGCCGTTACTATCATAAAAATCGGGGCCATAAAAAATAGCGGCAAGGATTTTATTCGGCTCATACTCGAGGTCAACCAATTGATAACCCCATTTTCTTCCATCGCTATGGCCAAGATCATCAACGCCAAGACCGCAATGGTCGCACTATTACTGAAGCCGCTAATGGCCTCCTCGGGGGTGGCCAAACCCAGTAATGCCAAGGATACGATGATCAAGAACGCAATTTTATCAACCGGAAATACCTCAAATGCAAAAAGTACTACGGTAGTTAGTAGCACTGCGAACATTAAAATAATTTCTAATTCCATTGATTGCAAGTGGGTTAGGGAAATAAATTCAGTGAAGGTGGCCGCCGTATGACCAATTCCCGCTGAAGATACGAGATTAGAGTATTCAAGCGATACATTTTGACCCAATTTCGCTTTAGGTTGATGCATTTGAAAAGGCGACGGTTTTAATGCCCGGCATCGAAGCGGCAAGCCGTGTCAACATTGGATGGTACATAATTCTTCGCTGAACGCTATCCCTATTTTTCAAAATGAAAATGTGCCATCGGTTAATGTGAGTAGATTGGGGGGCAATTGGCCTACGATGGCAGCCAAGGACGGGCAGATGCTGTTCAACGGTAAGTCCCGAATGCATTGCCAACAGACAGGACAGGGCTTTGACCGGCGATATATTGGAGCGTGTCGAAGTCAGTACCAGACCGTTCGTCGAGTACGCTGCGGAAGGTACTTCGGGCATCATCAATATCATTTTGAAAAAAGCAGGAATAAAGGGGAATGAATACAGCCTAGGCCCTAAATACGGGCATATCCAATAATCACAGACGGGGACTTAGCCAGGGCAAACGCACCGACAACTGTAATTTTTCAGCCCAACGGGAATGGGGCAAGGAAATCCATATAAATGAACTGGAAGTCCAAAAAACAGGAGGCAATTTTTTGGTTTGAAAATGGGCAATACAATACCGGTACCGGTACTTATTCCGAAAAGAAGCTTCCCCGGGTACTGGACGAAATGACAAAGCTGTATAAAGCGACCACCAACGGTCCTGTCCTGTGGATGAACATTTTCTTTGGGTAGTCGCTTCTGTTCCCTGTAATCGCTGTGTGGATGTTCCTTCCCAAAACTTCCGTATTTGAGAAGGGTATTTAATTTTCTTGGCTAGTATTATGCCGTCACTATTTTTGTTGTTCGTTTAACCAATCCTCCATTACATTTCTTCATATCCCTGAACTCAGTGCTGCAGTGCATAGCGCCGTCTTTTGACCAGAATGTGCTTTCCTGAAAGAACGATTAGTCCTGCTATTATCACGCCTGCGCCTGCCAAGGCCGCTCCGACAAAATCGGCAGATGTGTAGCCGTAACCCATCGCTATCGGCAAGCCCGCTAAAAATGCCCCGGAAGCATTGCCCATATTAAAGGCACTTTGATTCATGGCCGAGCCCAGCATTTCGGAACCTTTCGATGCCTTTATGATGGCCATCTGTAGGGGAGTGGAGATACTGAATCCGACCGCCCCAATAATAAAGGTCATGACCAATACGGCTATTTTGTCAGCGGCTAAAACGGTATTGGCAAGCAGCACGCTTACCATAAGGGTCAGTGCGATCAAAATAGCATTCATAGGTGCGAATTTTTCAGTCAATTTGGCGCCGAGGAAATTTCCGACCACCATGCCCAATCCGGTAAGAATCATGGCATAACCTACTATGTTTTCCTCATGGCCGGCCACTTCGGTTATCAACGGAGCGATATAGCTGTACCAGGCAAAAAAACCGCCCGTACCGATAGTGGTCAACAAAATTAATCCCCAAAGACGTGGTTTTTTAAATACCTTGATGTCTTTGGCAAAACCCTGGGTTGATGATTGGGCCAACTGCGGCATCCAAAAATAAACACCTAATAAAGCCAGCAAGCCTACCATACCGACAATTAAGAAGGCGATGCTCCAATCGTACTCATGTCCAAAATAGGTACCTAAGGGTACACCAATAACGTTGGCGACGGTTAGTCCTGCCATCATAGTGGCGATAGCCTGCGCCGCTTTCCCCTTCCTTGCAAGCTTTCCGGCCACTACGGCACCGATACCGAAGAACGCGCCATGGGGTAATCCCGACAAAAACCGAACGACCAACAGGCTTTCGTAACTTTCTGCAAAGGCGGAAAGTGTGTTAAAGACCGTAAACCATAACATTAAAAATAATAACACTTTATGGGCGGGCCACTTACCGCCGATTCCGGTTAATAAAGGCGCCCCTATGACTACACCTAATGCATAGGCGGCTATAAAATGTCCGGCTTGAGGAATACTGATGTGTAAGGCATTCGCCACATCGGGCAGTATGCCCATGATAACGAATTCCGTCATACCTATTCCGAAGCCTCCTATCGCAAGAGCGATCAAGGCTTTTTTATTTGATGATTCCAATACTTTTTTCATATCTCAAGGATTTTTGATATTAAATCCGACAACTACGACCGTGCATATTTTAATTCGGTAATTGTTTCGATACAAAATTAGGATGGTTATTTGTAGATATGATACCCATCATTGTCCAATATATATGCTGTATTACCCCAAAAAGTGGTTTTAAAGGACATTCTTGGAAAATAAAATGAAAAAAGCCATTTGAGAATCGACTGATTCGCAGATGGCTCTGTAATTTGAAATGGGAAGACGTTGGAAAGTTTTTCCTAATTGTCCTTTTTCCAAGTTTCGTAAGTGGAGTACTGTCCTTCGGAAAGTATGTTCTGCAACTGCCGCTCTTTTTCGTCGGTTATGGTACCCATCATTTCCCCGTTGGCCGTGTTTTGCTGACGGGTGGTAAAATCCTCCATAGCATTTTCAAAGCTTTGGATTTGGTCGTTGGTCATCTGCAGTGCCCTATACATTTGGGTATTGTCGGTTTTCTCCGTCACGGGAGTTTTAGTGGCGTCGATAACATTGACATTCGAATTGCCACCGGTAGAACCGTTGGTCATCTGCACAGAATTAGTAGAACTCTCCATCTCCTCCGATTTTTCGGCAGTATCATTGCCGTTAGTTGTAGCTTGGCTTCCATCAGGCGCTTCGGCGGCCATTTCCTCTTGATTTTTATCCATTTCTGATTGGGTACTTTTCTTTGCTCCACAGGAAACACACAACAACATACAAATTCCGGTAAAAATTTTAATACTTGTTTTCATTTTTTCAATTATTTATCTAATGGTTAATACTCAGTGTTATGGGGTGTTAAGAATAGACTATTTAGCAACGTGTCTTCAAAGTTTAAAACGAATAGTCACACATTCCTCAATAACTGTCTTCTATTATTTTACGGGCCAGTTTCTCACTGGCAGAAAGTGCGGAATTACTTTTTGAATCTTTAAATGGATTCGGATTGGGCAAGGTTTTTTCGTCGATGCTACGAAACACGGCAGGATGCACATAATAATCCCGACAGACCGTCGGCGTATTTCCAAGCTCGGAAGCGACCATTTTGATAACGATATTACTGAATTTCTTTCTGCTACCATCCTCAAGTTCGTTTAAGGCCAAGGGATAGCATTCCACCGCCAATCGGTTGGCGGACCAAGTACGGAAATCCTTGCTTGAAAAGTCCGGACCCATATATTCCGCGATATACTCATTAACATCATCACTATCTACATCATGATAGTTCTTTTGGTCATCGCGGTACCTGAAAATTTCATACCCGGGAAAGTCGGCCACTTCCTTTATAAATGGCACCAAGGTATCGTTGTCGATACGCACTTCCTGTTCTTGATGGCTTTTTCCTAAAAATGACAACAAGAGTTCGTCTTCTTCAATAGTAAGATGCTTTCTGCGCAGGGTGGTGAGACCGTAGGATTCATTCTGTTTTTTATATTCCTTATTTCCAATTCGCACACCGTATTCATCCAAAATTAAAATGACCAATGCGACCAATTTGAGCTTGCCCCAGCCTTTGGTATCCAAATCTTTATGTGCTCTTTTACGAATTTTAGGAAGATTTTCCGAAAACTCGAGCATTTTTTTGAATTTGGCTTCCTGCCGCTGTTTTTCATAGACGGAATGATAAATGTATTGCTTCCTATCCTTGTCATCGCGGCCGATGGCCTGTATATGGCCATCGTCAAAGCGACAAACCATAACGTCTTTCCACATAGGGGGTATTACCAATCCGCGAAGTCGTTTCAAGACTTTTTCATCTTTGATCAAATTTCCGTTCTCATCGTAGAAACTGTATCCCTTGCCGCGTTTCTTTCTAGAGATGCACATGGCCGAATCGTCAATTTCCCTGATTTTTTTCATGAAAGCTTAAAAGATTAAAATGGCGAAAGGGTCAAAATTTGGATTCTAGGTGTAAACAGATGTCCCTTTATGAACTAGAACAAAGGGTTTTGAACGAAAACAAAGGGCTACTATATCTTTAAATCGCCTTCTTCGCCCAAATCTTGCTTTTCCCCGGTTATCGCGCCCATCCCCATCTTGAGCAGGCTTACCAGCTTTCCATTTTTCGTATCCCAATAATGGGCATCTTTTGGGATTACCTTAATAGCGGTCAGATTCGGGTCGTCAATACCGTCAAACCAGGCGTCATCTGAAGAACCGTAGTATTTTTCAAGGATCGGTTTTTCTGTGGAAATAAAGGCATGACCGAAAACGCTCATAAATTCCATATCACTCGGTTTGGAATAAATAAGTTGAATGCTATTATCGGCATCGATATGGCCATTATGTTCGCTGTTCTTATTGCTTAAGAACCAAATACATCCTTCATCATCGACATCTTTGGTACTCATAGGAATGATATGCGTAGGAGCGGACCCCAAACGGGTTTCCATCATTGCAAAATCGATATTTTCGGCCAATTCCTTAATTTTAGCTCTAGCTTCTTCGTTAAATAAATTATTCTTGCTCATTAATTTTTTATTTTATTTGGATAAATATAACAGCGATACGTTTATAATTTTATCTCGGATGATGTATGTTTTAACTGTAAAAAACTCGTCCCGTAAAATAGGACGCCACGAATTTCAAACCAAGGATGAAATTCCTATCTTTCGCCACATTTGGTTGGCATTGCAGTTACGGCGGGCAATACTAAAGTCAACCATGGATAAAAGCCTAATTAAAATTAAAAAGTAATGGCATCAGGATTTTTTGCTTTGTTGGACGATATCGCAAGTATGATGGACGATGTGGCCGTCATGACCAAGGTTGCGGGCAAAAAGACCGCCGGCATATTGGGTGACGATTTGGCCGTGAACGCCGAAAAAGCCTCCGGTTTTATGGCCGCCCGCGAAATTCCTGTACTTTGGGCGATAACCAAGGGCTCCCTGCTCAACAAACTGATTATTTTACCGGTCGCTTTTCTCCTCAGTGCCTTTCTGCCGGCCGCCATTACGGTCATCTTAATTCTTGGAGGACTCTATCTTGCCTATGAGGGTGCGGAAAAAATCTATGAATGGATCGTACCTCATGAGCATTCGGTAGAAACAGTTGCGAAGGATATGACCGAAGCCGAGGTTTTGGAGGTGGAAAAGGAGAAAATAAAATCTGCCATTGTAACCGATTTCATTCTATCTGTTGAAATTGTCATTATTGCCTTGGGGACCGTTGTAAAAGAGGATATTTGGACACAAGTCATAGTCGTTTCCATCATTGCCCTAATTGCGACCGTGGGTGTATATGGTATAGTCGCCCTTATTGTACGGATGGATGATTTTGGAGCCAAGCTCATTGCCCTTAACGAAAGGGATGATAGTTTTTCTGATAAAGTGGGCCACTTTTTAGTCATTGCCCTTCCCAAAGTGGTCAAAAGCCTCTCCGTAATCGGTACAATTGCCCTTATTTTAGTGGCTGGAGGTATCTTCGTGCATAATCTTCATTTTATCCATGAATGGCTTCACGCCTTACCTGCTCTGTTAGCGGAATTTTTAACGGGATTGGTCGTCGGGTTTGCCTGTCTGCCGGTGGTTATGGGTCTTAAAAAAGTTTGGAAGAAAATTAAAGGATCGAACTAAAAAAAGTCCGCAGTGTAAACTGCGGACTTAATTCAATAGCGTTGACATAAAGGATTACATCCGATCTATTTCCTTTTTCAATTCCTCCTTGCTCTTTCCAGTTTTCTCCTGAAGATTACCAAGCATTTCATCGAATTTTCCTTCGCTATACGTAACGTCGTCATCGGTCAGCTTACCGTATTTTTGCTTGAATTGACCTTTGACCTGTTTCCATTTACCTTCTACTTGATCATTGTTCATAATATTGATTTTAAATTATTAAATTAATTTCTGAATAGGATAAAATTAGCATTAAACGCTAATTGACCTGAACGCTAAACCATCATTTGTTGATTCAAAAAACGCTCTCGCTCGGGAGGTAGATAAAAAAAAAGCGGTTCTCTTAAAGAAA
Source organism: uncultured Flavobacteriaceae bacterium (assembly GCA_963832345.1). Classification (GTDB taxonomy): domain Bacteria; phylum Bacteroidota; class Bacteroidia; order Flavobacteriales; family Flavobacteriaceae; genus Pricia. Next base: position 62,520 of record CAWHTW010000004.1, read on the forward strand.
ACCGCTTTATAATACTATTCCAAAATAATTGAAAAATTTACATCGCTGTACCTTCAGCACCCGTCTGGGCCTGGGCTTTGTCTTTTGCTCTTTTACTTCTCATCCAGAACCAGAGGATAGTGAAAAGGACAATCAATATTACCGGAAATATTACCAAAGATCGTAGAGTTTCTTGACCAGCAGCAAGCTCTAAATCGGCTCCTGTCAGACCCATTTCCATAGCTTCTGCACGCCCACTATCAATCCAACCTCCGATAATAGGTTGCAGGTTACCCGTAAAAAACATACCTATTGCACCGACAACGGACATTCCTAAGGCACCACTTTTAGGTATTTTTTCAACGACAAAGCCAATCATATTGGGCCAGAAAAAACAGACACCAAGAGCAAAAACAACTGCCCCTAGATAAATTACGCCGCCTGTAAGCGTACTTAATAAGAAAATACCGGCTGCGGTAAAAATAGCGGACCCAAGAAGTACACCTGTTTGATCGAATCTATCCACAAATTCACCACCAAAATAACGACCGATTGCCATTATACCCCATATCAAGGCCATAATCAACAGTGGGTCCCCGCCACTGTTTTCTAACACTATTTTTGCCCATTGAGTCGGTCCAAATTCCGAAATTGCGGTTAACATCATACAAACCGCTATAAATAGAAATAGGGGAGAAACCATTGATTTGAGATTGCCTTTTATCGTTCCAGCCTCTAGAGTGCTAGGTTTAGGAAATTGCTGTCCGAAAAAAATACCCGCATAGATAATTGTCGGAATCAGAATAAACCATATTTGAGCTTGCCAACCCATATCTGCTTTTGTCATAAAATAACTAATTAGACTCCCTAGCAATAATCCACCCGGGAACCACATATGGAATCTATTTAACAAGGTGTTCATTTTCTTTCCGGTTGCGCTATCGGCTATCATAGGGTTACAGGCCGCTTCGGTACATCCGTTACCTAAACCGATAAGGAATGTTGAAACTATTAAACCCATATACCCGCCGGCGTAAATAGTTAGAATGATACCAATAGTATGAGCAAAAAAAGCGAATTGCATAATTTTTTTGGGGCCCACGGTGTGATAAATAAAACCTCCAATCACCATTGCGATTGGGAACCCGAAAAACCACATGGAGTTGATAACACCCAATTGTGTAGCGGTCAAATCGAATCGATCCGCCAGTTGCGGTAAGATTCCTGCTCTAATACTAAAAGAAAAAGCAGTTGTAATTATAGCAAAACAACTACCATAAAATAGTCTATTGGCATTCGATGCCATTACATTTTTTGTTGATTCCATGAATATTGGTTTATGGTTTAGAGGTGTAAAATTTTATAAATATAATTTATTTTGAATAGGATGTTTGAGAAAAACGGAATAAAAACGGTTTAAAATTTATTTTCGGTTCTGATTTAATTCTATCACCCTGTAAAATAGGTCAATACTGCAACCACTACAATCACCAACAGTACCGATAACAAAATATCGACCCAAGTATAGCTGCCGATGGCGGCTACTTTTTGCTCAGGTGTCAAGGTACCGAACGCCAATCCTTTGATGGTGGCATAATCGGGCGCCGCGGTCGCTAAACTGGTGCCGACACAGATGATTACCGAAAAAATAAACATAAAAATGGCCATATGTGCAAAGTTGATGGTCGCAAATGCATAGGCAATTCCCGAAAGCTCGCTTATTTGTATTTCGGCGGTAATCCGCAACGCGGCCATTACCAATCCGGAAAACAGCGTTACAATGGCGGCGGTTGAGTTGACGCGTTTCCAGAGAATACCCAAAACGAACACGGCGGTAATGGGCGGTGCGATGTACGACTGTACACTTTGCAGGTATTGATAGAGTACGCCCCCACCGATTTTATCCATTATGGGAATCCAAATAATTCCTAAAACAACCACCAGACCGGTGGCGACCCTGCCAATGTTCAATAGTTTTTTTTCGGGGGTGTCAGGCCTTAGTTTTTTGTAGATATCCATGGTAAATATGGTGGAGCAGGAGTTGAAAACCGAAGCTAGGGAACTCATCAGGGCGGCCATTAAACCTCCGGCCACAAGTCCTTTTAAACCTGTGGGTAATAAGGTTTTCACCAATACGGGAAACACTTCATCGGCCTTGTCATAGGTAAGTACCCCCTGTTTGGCCAAAGCAAAGGCGATAATACCGGGGATTAGAAAGATAAATATGGGCAGGATTTTGAGGTAGGCCCCGAAAATGGCACCGCGTCTTCCTATTTTGATGTTCTGTGCGGCCAGCGTACGTTGCACGATATATTGATCGGTACACCAATACCAGATACCGACAATGGTTCCCCCAAAAAGGAGTCCCGTCCATGGAAATTCGGGATCGGACATCGGTCGCCACATATTAAAGTGATCGGGGCCGACGGTAGCACGAAGTTCTTCCCAGCCGCCGACTTGTTCAAGTCCGAGATACGTAATGATAATGGAACCCGCAATCAGAACGACGGTTTGAAGGGTTTCCGTGTAGATTACGGCCTTCATGCCTCCGACGATGGTATAGGCACCGGTGAAAATCACGATGCCGATCGCGCCATACCAAAAATCGATGCCCAAGAGTTCGGAAACGACGATGCCGCCAGCGTAGATGGTCACGGATACTTTCGTAATCACATAGCCCACCAATGAAAAGACGGACAGAAACCATCTCGACCGGCTATCGAAACGTTTTTCTAGGAATTCTGGCATGGTAAAGACCTTACTTCGCATATAAAACGGAAGAAAAAGCCATCCCAATAACAAAACGATCCAAGCGTGCAGCTCGTAGTGTGCCATGGGCATACCCGATTCCGCGCCGGTACCCGCAAGGCCAACAACATGTTCGGAACCGATATTCGAGGCGAAAATGGAGGCGCCGATGACGAACCAACCGACATTTCTTCCGGCTAAAAAATAGTCCTCGGTATCTTTGTTCTTTTGTAGTATGACCCAAAGGGCAACCCCGATCAAAGCTAGAAAGTAGACGCCCAGCACTACCCAGTCCAAGCGCTCTAAAACAGTTTCCATGACCTATCGATTGGTGGTTTCGAATATAAATGTAGCGTTATTATCGTTTTTTGACAATAAAATTGTGCAGTGAATATGAAATTCATTTAAGTCACTAGTATAAAGTGCAATATTCTTTATATCTTGAGGGCTGCTTAAATCAATGGCAATATCTGGCTAGTTTTGAATATAAATCCAAGAAGTACATACAATGAAAAAAGACGAGAGAAAATCTGATAACAGTAAAAATCCACGTAGGAATTTCGTAAAGAATACCGCCTTATTTACTGGGGGAGCTATGCTTTTGCCCAATTTACATATGCAGGGTATGTTCAACTCGACTAACGATAAAAAGCTAAAGATAGCCTTGGTGGGTTGCGGTGGCCGTGGTACCGGCGCGGCGGTACAGGCACTAAATGCCGACGAAAACGTGGAGCTTGTTGCTATGGCCGATGCCTTTGAAGATCGGTTGAAAGATAGCTTGATGAATATCTCGAAGGAGATGGGAGAAACCAAAAAAGTGAACGTTCCCGAAAAAAACCAGTTTGTCGGTTTCGATGCGGCGCAAAAAGCCATCGACTTGGCCGATGTGGTCATATTGGCAACCCCTCCCGGTTTCCGCCCACAGCATTTTGAATACGCCGTCAATAATGGCAAGCATGTATTCATGGAAAAGCCTGTAGCCGTTGACGCGCCTGGGGTACGGAAGGTCCTTGAGGCCGCCAAAAAAGCGAAGGAAAACAAATTGAACGTCGTGGTAGGCCTACAAAGGCATTATCAGGATAGCTATTTGGCCGCCATCGAGCAACTGAATAAAGACAGTATCGGTCAAATCGTAAGCGGACAGGTATATTGGAACAGTGGCGGGGTATGGACGCGCGAACGACAGCCCGACCAGAGCGAACTCGAATTCCAGATGCGCAACTGGTATTACTTCAACTGGCTTTGCGGCGACCATATTCTGGAGCAGCATATACACAACATCGATGTGGCCAACTGGTTTATAGGCGAATACCCTGTATCCGCTCAGGGCATGGGCGGCCGCGAGGTACGAAAAGGACCTAACCATGGAGAGATATTCGACCACCACTTTGTGGAATATACGTATCCGAGCGGTGCCGTTATCGCCAGCCAATGCCGCCATCAGCCGGAAACGATGAGCCGTGTCTCCGAATTCTTTCAGGGTACCAAGGGAACCGTTTCCACCGAAGGCGACAATGCTACCTTAAAGGATTATAGCGGCAAGACCCTCTTCGAGCACCGTGGCAAAGATGATCCGAACCCGTATGCGGTCGAGCATGTCAAGCTTTTTGAATCCATCCGTAGCGGTGGTGTTTTGGCGGATGCCGAAAACGGGGCAAAAAGTACTATGAGTGCTATTATCGGTAGAATGGCGACCTATTCCGGCAAGGTTATCCAATGGGACGAGGCCCTGCAGTCGACCCATGATCTTGCACCCGACGACCTCACCTGGGATTCGCCTGCGCCCGTACAACCCATGGCGGATGGTGAGTATAAGATTCCTGTGCCTGGCGAGACGGAGGTGATATAGTTTGGGCACGTTGTTTTATTGTCATATTTTCTGACCCTGAACCGTACTACAATTTTTATTTAAAAAACCAAGATATCCCTGCTTTCCGGCAGGGATTTTTTTATGCCCAAAATCAAGAAACTATACTTTTATACTTCAATTTCCGTTAGCTAGTTGTTCTCCCGTTTCGTGACAATACGACTCATTCGCAAACCAAAACTAGTTTATCACGTACGTAAGCACAACTAAATCGGTTCGATCCCAAATCAGACCTAACCTATCCCCTAATGCTAAAAAGACTACTCTGCTTATTGCTGTTGGTACCATTTTCCTGTTTTCTACGGGGACAATGCATGACCGTTCCCGAAACTTTGGAAAATTTAATTTCTGCCTCCCCATTAATTATTGAGGGCAAGGTACGCTCCCAGACAGGTTTTTATGATGTCGAAAACAAGAATATTTATACGGTAAACGAAATCGAGGTTTTTAAGATTTTTCAGGGTATTCCAACCATTGGCACCGTACATGTGGTTACAAAGGGCGGAGTAGTCGCAGGCGAAGGGGATACTGATTTTGAAATGGATAGGGTCTCCAACGCCTTGGAACTGAAAATTGGAGAGATGGGCCTATTTATGCTTCAAGCTTTTTCAGGCAACCTTCCCACTGCCGAGATCCTCCATCGCCCTACTGAAGGCGTTTTGGGCTTTATTCGCTACGATTTGATCGTAGGTACTGCGCAGGGCGCTTACATGAGTTATTCGGATGTACCTACAGAACTATATAATTTGATGACCGATCTAACCGGGCTATCCATTTTAAATGTTGGTCTGTGGGATACCGAGGATGCCGGCCTTTCGGGAGAACCCTCTATTGAAAGCTCCATTGTTTCAGAGAATGAGGGAAGCAGCAACTCCAATTTTGAGGTGCACGCCGGTGTTGGCGATCTCCTGACCATTTCTGGTGTCGATTTTGGTCCTGAGTCGGGGAGCGTTTTGTTTCCTGACGCCAACAGCGGTGGCAGTGGCTATATTTCCACTTTACCCCACCAGATAAGAGAGTGGTCTGATGAGCGTATCGTACTCGAAGTGCCCTATCGTGCGGGTACGGGGAAAGTGCGTATCGATAAGGCCAACGGCGAATCGCTTATCGGAGAAGACGACCTACCTATCGGGTACGACCATATCAACGTGCAATATACGGACGATATGGTTAGAAAAGCCTATCACACCCAGTTGACTTCGGACAATGGTAAGGGTGGCTACGATTTTCAATTTGAATCTGATTTTGCAGAAAACACCGGGGCCTCGCAGGCCTTTATCAATCTTATCGAAACTTGGGCCTGTACGACGGGCGTCAATTTTCAGGTCGGAGAGGTTACAAACGTCGACGAAGATGCCAACGACGGAATCAACATCGTACGTTTCGACAATGGCGATGAACTCGGCGGGCGCACCTTAGCATATGCCCGTTCACGCTACAGGGGGTGTTATCAGGGGGAAACGATAAAATGGTTTGTCAATGAAATCGAAGTTGTGGTCAACGATGATTACGATTGGTATTATGGCGATGGTCTCCCAGGTGCATCGCAATTCGATTTCGAGACGGTGATGTTGCACGAAATTGGGCATACTACGCAGTTGGGCCATGTCATTAATGCCAACGAAGTGATGCATTTTGCCGTCGGACCTGGACAACAAAAGCGTTCCTTAAGTTTTATTGATACTATTGGGGGCGAGTTCGTGACGGATAAAAGTATCAACGAGGCCGTTTGTGGTCGGAATCTAATGGAACCGTATGGTGTGTGCTGTGAAACAATGGCCATCACAGAACACCCCTCAGACCAAATACTTTGTAACGATCGCACATCGGCAAACTTTAACTTCGAGGTAGAGTTCTCCGATACTTGGCAATGGCAGGTGAAAAACGGGGGCGTTTGGACCGATTTGGTCGATGACAATAGCTATAGTGGTACTCTTACCTCGACGCTTACGGTAATACCTTCCGAACCCAAAATGAAAGAATTTCGATGTTTGGCCGGTAACGCCTGTGATGCCTCCGTTTTTTCCGAAACCGCGAGTTTCTCCGTTCGGGAACTGGATTTTTCCATGAGCTCCCTAGCTGCAACCTGTGATACGGAGGGCCTTATAAATTTGGATAGAAAAATTACCGATGGGGCTTTTAGGGTCAGTATTAACGGAGGGGCTTCCTTTGAAACGGTATGGCCCGCCAATAAAAGCCAAATTGACATTTTTGTGCCAGCAGGCTCGTATTCCATTGTAGTGGCGGATGAAAATACCGTTTGCACTAAGGATTTGGGTACTGTGGTAATCGATGGCCCTTTTGAGTTAGAACTTTCCGCAGAAGCCATCCAACCGACCGTATGCCCCGATGAAACTGGAAGTATTCGAGTCTCCTTTAATGACCACCCCGATTATAGGTCCGTGCAGATAAGTCTGGATAGCGGAGCAACTTTCGAAAGTTTTGACGATAGCTTAGGTTCCGTTTTAATTGAAAATATAGAAATAGGCGATTATACAATAGTTGGTAGGTGGGAAGGTGAATCGTGTCAAATTGGGGCGAACCCGGTATCTCTAAAGCCAGTTTTATTGCCCGAGGCCATGGTGAAAGGGTTCAATGCCGATTGTGCAGGTGATAATGCAGCCTTTTTGATTTCGTTCAATACCCATCCCGATTTTGATCAAGTCGAACTCAGTTTGGATGGTGGAATTACCTATCCCTATACACTGGATACCACATCCCAGCAAAACAATATCGATGGGCTTGCAAGTGGTAGCTATGCGCTTTGGGCGCGGTGGCTAGGTTCATCGTGCGGCCATCCCCTGGGGAGCTTTACCCTGCAAAGTGAAAGTCCTGAAAACGGGGTTTGCTCAACTGCCGAAGGTGAAGATACCGACACAACTCCTATTCCAGAGGATAGGGGTGATTCCGAATCGGCGGATAGCCCAAATAGTGACGAAGTGGCCCTAAAGCTATATCCTAATCCAACGTTTGGGCGCATCTTCATCGAAAGCTATGCAGCTGAAATACTCAGACTACGATTGTTCGACGTTAAGGGTGCTTTAATTCAGGATATCAAGCCCCAAAGAGATACCGGGAATACTTATTTTATGGATATCGACTACCCGCAGGCAGGGGTTTATGCCTTACATATAATCACCGAAAGGAAAAATATCATACGTCGGGTTATTCTCAAATAGAGACGTAGCCTTCCCTAAAGTGTGGTATACTTTTACGGTCGGTACGAAAGTGTATTTGGCGAATCCCAAACTTATAGTATCATTACAAATGACCAAAGTGGGGTTTATGATTCAAATTCATTTTTAAGTGAAGATTTTGACATTCAGGAATAGCTATTTCCCCATATGATGATGATTTATGTAAAAGTAAGTATATAAAACAATCGTTTCAAAATTAATAACAAGCTAATTAGTAGCAGATTATGAAGATATTGTTTATATTTAAACAGAATATTTTAAATATAACCAATAAAGACCTATCATATGAAAACTAAATTCTTGTTTTTTTTATTACTATGTAGTGCTGTTCTTTTTTCAAGTTGTGATGACGAATTTTCCCCGGCAGAATCATGTCAAGATTTAGGATGTCAATGGATTCAACCACTTGATGAAAGTGAGTTTCGATGTAGTTGTTAATTAAAAATTTAACTTTTAAAAGGAGCTTGTTGCTATGGCCGATGCCTTTGAAGATCGGTTGAAAGATAGCTTGATGAATATCTCGAAGGAGATGGGAGAAACCAAAAAAGTGAACGTTCCGGAAAAAAACCAATTTGTCGGTTTCGATGCGGTGCAAAAAGCCTCGACTTGGCTATTTGGCCGCCATCGAGCAACTGAATAAAGACAGTATCGGTCAAATCGTAAGCGGACAGGTATAATGGAACAGTGGCCGGGTATGGACGCGCGAACGACAGCCCGACCAGAGCGAACTCGAATTCCAGATGCGCAACTGGTATTACTTCAACTGGCTTTGCGGCGACCATATTCTGGAGCAGCATATACACAACATCGATGTGGCCAACTGGTTTATAGGCGAATACCCTGTATCCGCTCAGGGCATGGGCGGCCGCGAGGTACGAAAAGGACCTAACCATGGAGAGATATTCGACCACCACTTTGTGGAATATACGTATCCGAGCGGTGCCGTTATCGCCAGCCAATGCCGCCATCAGCCGGAAACGATGAGCCGTGTCTCCGAATTCTTTCAGGGTACCAAGGGAACCGTTTCCACCGAAGGCGACAATGCTACCTTAAAGGATTATAGCGGCAAGACCCTCTTCGAGCACCGGGGCAAAGACGATCCGAACCCGTATGCGGTCGAGCATGTCAAGCTTTTCGAATCCATCCGTAGCGGTGGTGTTTTGGCGGATGCCGAAAACGGGGCAAAAAGTACTATGAGTGCTATTATCGGTAGAATGGCGACCTATTCCGGCAAGGTTATCCAATGGGACGAGGCCCTGCAGTCGACCCATGATCTCGCACCCGACGACCTCACCTGGGATTCGCCTGCGCCCGTACAACCCATGGCGGATGGTGAGTATAAGATTCCTGTGCCTGGCGAGACGGAGGTGATATAGTTTGGTACAGGTGCGCGATGCGCGATATCTTTGGTAAAAAATTGAATTAAAACAGGCTGTCCACAAACGGGCGGCCTTTTTTTTGTTCCCATATCCGAAAGTAGCAATCTAAGAATTTCACGACTACTATTGCCATCTTAAATCTACTTAGCGTTTTATCGATATTACGTGCACATTGCCAGTATACTACAATACAAAGCAAAAAAAACAGTTATAGACTGGTAAAACCATGTCTTGTAAAATTTGATGCGAATCGTATATTTATTTTTTACGATCAAAACTTAAACTTTAATTACTATGGCTATTGACAACGTAGGTATTGGCGGTAATGAAGTGAAAGGCGATGCTAACGAAGCCTTGAACGATATACCACAGAACAGAACACTGATTGCAGGAAAATTGACCCCAAACGCTCCTGTAAAACCTGAAGTGGTAGAAGGACTTCGAACGGTAGAAGATGTTTTTGAACACTTTGAACCTGAACTAAAGATTCCCTTTGAAAACAAAGATGGAGGTACGGTTAACGAGAGCCTTAGATTCAGGAATTTAGGAGATTTCGGCAAGAAAGGTATCATCAATAACAGTAATTTTTTAAAGGAGCTTGAAATTGAGAATGACCAGTATAAAAATATTATCAAGCAATTGAAGACCAATAAAATTTTAAAGGCAGCTCTTGAGGATGCCAATGCGAAAAAATCTTTGGTCGATACTATTGACGCCCTAATCGAAGAAATCAAAACCAATAAATAATTAGCCATGGCAGACGCACAGAGTACGCAGCAAACCGCGCAATTAAGCGATAGACCCTACGCGGAGCAGATAAAGCAAAAATCGGATGAATTGGTAAAATATGGAGGCTACGATCTTTTGGAATCCGCCATTGATGGAGTACAGAATTTAAATCCTGATAGAAAAGCCAGACGGAAAATGTTTCTTTCCGAAAATAGTAAAAAGCAAGAGCGCATCGAGTTAGTCAAAACTTTACAACTTTGGTCCGATACCCTAAAATCCGGTAAAGATATTATCGGGTTGGTACAGGTCGCTGAGGATAAGGCCCAAGAGTCACAAAAGGTACTTACAAAAAACCTTAAAGTTACACTTGAAGAGACCCGTGAACTCGAGACCTCCTACCGTTCCGTAGCATTGTTCTATAAAAATACGGATATGCCTTCAATAAAGAACGTGTCCATCTTAAACGCCGAACTAGAGCAGCTTTCCGATTTAGACAATACACGTTTTATCGATTACGTGCGTGAAGAACTGGTCGATAAATATGATCGTTTAGATCTTAGGGAAAATTACAGTCTTATGGTCTTACCAGGCTATTTGGGATCAAAGTCCGTTGTTGATAAATGGGCGAAAATCGCTTATGAAAATAAAGTGACCTTGATAACGGATTTTGCGCATTTAGATGAACCGGACGATGTCATGGAAATGTTCGAAAGTGCCAATCTTGCCGGGGGTGACACGTTCTTATCCAATACCATCATGACCTGTAACTGGTTGGTAGGCCGTGGCAAGCACGACGAAGTTGGTGAAGAGGACGATGTGCACGTTCCGCCATCAGGCGCTCTGGGCGGTAAAATCTATAAGACGTTGATGTCTCAGGTAACCGCTGGGAAGAAACACGGCGGCCTTAGTGAGGTCGATGGTGTGCGTTTTGATTTGAGAAAAAGCGAAATTGCCAACCTAGAAAACCTCGGACTTGTACCTATGGTCAACGAATACGGTAAGGTAATGGCCTTTTCGGCCAAAACACTTTTCAATGGTGACAACCTTGGCCTTCAGACGTACTCCGTTGTACGTGTTTTCGACTATGTCGCCAAAGTGTTGATGGATTTCTTGAACCGAAGGGCTTTCGAGAATTTTAATACAAAGACCAGAAACGAGATACAGGCACAAATCGTTCGCTTTCTTGATGAGATCACGGGACCTGACAAGTTGATCGAAAATTTCGAAATCCGTAGATTCGAACAAGATCAGAATCAGAAAGACCGTATCTACATGGACATTCGTCTTAAACCTTATTTTCCCGCCAAGAACTTTTTGATTAAAATGGACGGACAAAAAGGGGACGAAGGTACCGATTGGGATACGGAGTATGCGCAGGCATAGGGTCTACTACCATGAAGCATTACCTGTAGAAGTCGTATACCTTCAACTAATAATGGGATTTCCATTCTAACGTTTGTAATCGTGAGATGTGAAGTCCCTTTTTTGATGTCATAGTTTTTGGTCAGAAGTGGAAAATAAAACCTGCCGCAGTTCGTCGGACACTTAATCCCTTTTAACTAGTATCGGCAATATTCAGTAGGTTTTTTGGTTTATAGCTAATCATGAAACGCAGCATTATTTTCTTTCTATTGACCGTCTGCTTATGTTTTGCATCCTTCGGTCAAAATCAGAGCGCAAAACCTGTTGCGCTCTTAGCCAACGAGCACGCTACGACAGTGCTATTTTTTCCGTCCGCTATTGTTAAGACCATTGATCCGGCGGCACATTTCAATTTCAAATTTCAGAATGACAATCTTAGCATAGGTCTTCTAAGCGGTAAAAATGGGAGTCCGAGTAATCTTACGGTCATCACCCATGATGGATATATTTATTCATTTGCCCTTCAATATTCCGAAAAAATAGAAACCTTCAATTTTATGTTGTCTACCGATATGGCCGTAGGGCGCATCCCAAATTATACATCACCATCTGTACCCAATGAAGATAAAGAGGTAAAACTTGATTCCAGGACACAAGCAATCGATAAAAACAATAGCGCATCTATAGATTCCAGAACAATGACATCCGTTCATACCTATTCCGATACCGAAATATCAGCTTTAGAAGCAAACAACTCCTTACATTTTCAAGCTTCATTAAACGGAGAAAGTGAACCTAGTCAAGAAATCAAATTCGGCCACCAAGGGTCAAATAATGGCGAAGGCGACCTATACGATGTCGACAGAGAAGAATACTACCGAATATTTTGCGAAAACAACTATCTGCAAAAGACCATTTTCATGCGCACGTTCCGTCAGAATAAAAGGGTAGTGTTGAAATTAAACAATATTTTGACAGATCATGACGAAATCTACTTTGTGCTTCAGGTCGAGAATAATTCCCGAAAGGAATACGCAGTAAACGGGTTGAGTTTTTTCCGAAAATCGGGCGTAGGCCAGTTCCAGAAAATAATGAAACCAATTTATGTTTTTAACCTTCAGGATAAGATCGACCCCCAAAGTATCAATGAGGTAGTATTTGTTTTCAAACGATTTACCATTTCCAATAAAGAAGAGATTTATGTTGTTTTAGACGAACGGGATAACGATAGAATGGTGATGCTGCCGTTAGACAATAAACAAATTAATGCTCCCACAAATTGAAACTACTATCCTACTATATATTTTTTTTTCTTTTCTCAATGTGCTCCTTTTCCCAAAGCTACTCGAACACTTTTTCATTGAATGGCGGAATTTTTGGAGATGGCTACGGCGGTGAGGTTACCTACAATTCAAATGTCAGCGATAACACTTTCACCCAAATCGGCATTGACGTTTCTGTGGCCAAGTATAGTTTTGGAGAAACCAGCGTACCCTACTCAAGTTTTACGGCGAGTTATTCCTATTTTATTACCGTCTACAGTAGAAACCGGAAGATGCAGTCCTTGAGCATAGGCGGTGGTGCCATTGCCGGATATGAACTGGTGAATAACGGCAATACTGATATAACGAACGTAGTTTCGATCGACGGTAGTAGCAAGTTTATTTATGGGGGAGTGGCTACTATCGACCTTGATATCATACTGAGTGAACGTATTTCTTTAGTCATAAAATCTTCCCAGTTTTATCATATGAACAGTGATTTTGGAAAGCTGACCAATTTTTCCGGAATGGGGTTGCGGTATTATTTCAATCTTTAGCGCTTTTGCATTCTTGTTCCATTAATGGATTATGCTACATCCGCGAGTAAGTCTATAGATTATGGCGAACCTTTAGATGGACTTTCCCTATTTTACTATTCATACACCCCAAAAGCAGGTAATTCACCTAGATTTCACACTAAAACAATATAAGCATCGGTTATACCTAAAGCCCATAGGTAAGCCGATGAAGAATTCTATTCGAACTACTGCATTTCTATTTTTTCTGTTGGCACTGGTACTGGCTTGTACCAAAGAAATCATTCTGAAGACCGAGGTCGAGTTCAGTTTGACCGAGCAACATAGGGCAGAAGGTTATATCAACGAAGATCTGCCCACCGCTATAACCGTGGTGCCCGAAGAAATAATCGAAGAATTTTTCTATTCTTACTCATATTCCGTTTCTAAAGGTAAGGGCCACTTCAAGGACGACGCCGGCAAAATTTTTCCCCAAAACGAGTATATTGCCTTCAACCCATTATCTGCCTCAGTTATATATGTTGGTTCTGAATCGGGAGAACACATCGTACAGGTTATTGCATCGGACAATTATGGATTTACCGAATCGGTGGAAATCGTTTATACGTTGGCCGAGATTCCACCCGTGATTTGGACGGCTACCAGTCCGGTGAAGCGAATTGAGCTGGGTGACACGGCCCAAATCACAATTAATTTTGAAAAGTCGGAGGCTAATAGCGATGCAAACTATAAAAGAAGGTATCGCGTTGTAGCAGGTTCGGGTACGCTCGATGACCTATCCGAACCGGTGGAGGTTGATTCTGACGGTTTTGAACCTATAGTCCCGGGGACCTATTCATTGAATTTTACGCCCCAAGAAGTGGGTATTATAAAACTTTCCTTTGATTTAAAGGGAAATGATGGCGCCGAATTTACCGCCGAACTAGATTTTGAGGTATTGGCAGAAATCGTGGACACCGTAGTTCCCGAAATTACTTTGTTGGGAGACAATCCCTTGACAGTTGAGAGTGGCAATAATTATAAAGATCCAGGCGTCCAAGCTTTGGATGATGTGGATGGAGACATTACTGGTGATGTCGTTGTAGATGCGTCAGGGGTTGATATTTCATCGGTAGGCAGCTATCAGGTGACCTATAATGTTAGTGATTCGTCCGGCAACGCTGCTGTAGAGGTTGTCCGAACGGTTGAGGTGATTACGGGAGACAATCCGCAAAGTCCGGAAAACGATATTTTGGCTTTTGCAATTCCCGGACAGGAAGAAATCGCAAGCATCGATGAAATTAATCACACGGTTACGGTCAACGTTCCTTCAGGGACAGAGACTAATGCGGCCCCGATTGCGCTAAGCGTATCTCCCGATGCCAGTGTGTCGCCTTCCCAAAACGAAACCCAAGATTTTGAGTATCCGATAATCTACCTAATAACGGCAGAAAATGGCGACCAGCAGGAGTGGACGGTTACGGTCAACGTGGCCCCAAGTGCCGATAAATCCATTGAAAAATTTACTATTGCAGGTGTAGACGCAGTTATCTTAGGAACTCAAATTTCAGTTACCCTTCCTGCCGGTAGCAATGAGAAATCCCTTTCGCCGACTATCGTTCATACAGGAGAAGTATTAAGCCCGGATTCAGGATTGACAATAGATTTTACAGATCAGGTGACCTTTACAGTGACTGCCGAAAATGGCACCCAAAAAGAATACACCGCTTCAGTCATTGTGCAGGGAGACAAACCAACGGCCCGTGCCAGTGCCAATACTATGGTTGCCTTGATAAACCAAGATATCTATTTCACTGGAAGTACATCCACGGATGATATTTCGATCGAGAAATACGAATGGAATTTTGGGGATGGAAATACGAATAGCTCCCCGAATCCGGTGCACGGGTACTCTGAACATGGCAGGTTTACGGTAACGCTCACAATAACCGATGATGGTGGCTTGACCGATACAGTGAGTTTCGAGGTAGAGGTGCCCAATGTGGCACCGACGGCAAGGGCCAGTGCCAATCTAACAACGGTCGATACTGGTGAAACCATAAATTTTACGGGAAGCACGTCCTCTGACGATGCCGGTATCGTTTCATATCATTGGGATTTTGGTGATGGTAACTCTTCCACTATCGCAAATCCGGATCATATATACACTGAAGCAAATCTTTATACCGTTACGCTAAGAGTTACCGATGGAGGAGGATTGACCAATGACGTCAGTCTCAATTTCATCGTAAATGTTCCCAACCGACCACCGTTAGCGGTAGCTTCTTCTAACAAGACTAGCGGCCCCAATATACTTACCGTCAATTTTAACGGTACCGGATCAAGTGATCCTGATGGGGATATTTTAACGTTTAACTGGGATTTTGGTGATGGAAGTACATCCACACAAAGTAACCCAAGTCATGATTTTGCGGTAACGGGTAACTACGATGTGCAGTTAACAGTTTCAGATGGTGATATTACCGCCACCGATAACATTGCGATACGTGTTGATGCATTTAATCGTTTAACCGGCCGTTATAGTGCTCCAGCGGGGTCATTGGTTACGGTAAAAATTACATCGATAGGTAATGGTAAGGGCAGCGCAAATCTCAAAGCAAATTCCGGCAGCGGTGAAACAGGAAACGAATTTATAAGACTAAACACAAGTTGGAACGGACTGGATGAAGGTTCTACATTTCTAGATGAAGATGAAGATAATTTCGTAATGCCCCCTAGCGGTGTAGTCTACTTTTTTGGTCGCCATAGCGAAATAGTACCTACATCGCAAACGCATGTCGGAATAATTAACAGCACTGGAAGTACGGTACAACGTTAATCCATTTTTAGGAGTAGGTTACAATATTCAGGATTGAAAGCGTAAGGTTCAATTTAACAGGTGGTAGATTATGATTTGAAATAAAACAAGCGGTGCAGATTGCCGAACAGCTGTAAGTTGAATCAACCACAAATCGGTTTCATATGCAGAACATAAAGGTAAGCTGCGAGATAATATTTAAAAATACTCCAGGCAATAGTACAGAAAAACCTATCACCCATTGAAAAACGCGAGACTATGCTGATGGAATTCGAAGTCATTTCCATCAATTTCAATGTCCAGTGCCTCGGCATCGACAACACATGCACGCTGTTCAGGAAACTGTCGCAGAAGGTGTACTTGAACATGGAGCGATATTTGTAAATGACAATATCGCTACAGATTGCACGTTATTTACGCACATCAAACTCAAACTTCCCCACAATGAAAATTATTTTTAGAAATGTCGCTACGGCGGGACTTGTGATTATAGCTTCCTGCGGAAAAGACTATAGTTCTTCTGTGTCCGAAGAAATAGGGCCAGAGCTCTTAAATCAGGAAACCGTCCCCTTGGCGGCCGATACAGTATCCGACAACGTTATAATCAAGGGCAGCACCAAAGAAGAGGGAATGCCCCCGACCCCTAACGAAATGATATCGCTCGATATCGCCGACAGCGGTAAAGCTGCCTTTTTGAACGAAGGTTTCGAAGTAAGGTTGAGTTCCGACTCTGATGTAATTGGTGCCTATTTACAATTCAAGGATAAAGACGGTGCTGTTTCAAAGAGCTATTATGATATAGATCTTTCGGCTAACGGCCTGTCGGACAAAGCGGTGGACCTACAAATGGCATACGGATTTTTTTCTGGGAATGCGACCGCCCAAACAGCCAAAAATGACAACGCATTTATTTTGGATGTTGATTTCAACAGCACCGTTGAACCAGGCACATTTTGTTACCTAGTTTGCGTTTATGATGGTAATGGTAACATCAGTGCGCCCGAAGAGGTATGTGGCACGGTAGAGAGCTGGGGTGGAAATGTGGATTTGGTCGGTACATGGAACTTCACAAAAACGGAACGTACCGTAGAAGGGGTGACAGAAACAGTTTTGGTCGGAGAGAATGACTGCAATGAACTATCCCTTCCTTGCCAAGTTCAAGAGTTGAAATTCGACAGCTGTATTATCACCGAATCTATTAGTTTCACGTTGACTGCAGACGGTACTTTTTCTTATGAATATAAAACAATCCGCAACGACTTGAGTTATGAGGCCTCGTCCCTCGAGTGCGAACCCATTTTTAACGATGATTATGAGTTTGCGGAAAGCTTCGAAGGTTTTTGGGCCTTCAATGAAACGGAATCAAGATTGAGCTTAATCTTTTATGATCAAGTACGTATAACAAATGGGGAGTCAGAAACGAGAAGCTTTGAGGCCGGCGAAGGTATTCTTCTTAGTGATAGCCTTATTCAGCTTGACGGCACGACCTTAATTCGAATAAATAAAACCGATTACGATGGAGACGGCATAGCCGACGACGAATTCAGATCTTTTTCCGAAAAATCGAATTGAGAATTTTGGTTGCATTGAGTCCTTGTTCCGCATACGCCTTATAAATTAAAAGCCCTCTCAAATTGAGGGCTTTTTAAGGTTACGAAACCAGAACCTTCGAGAATAGCTTTCCATAACTGGCGTCTCATTGGTACGAAGCATGTTCTTATATGGCAAAATCAACTAATATAATTCCAAATATTTTTATACTTGACCAACTGCCCATAGGCATGCCTTACGACCAAATTATCGGGATGTTCCAACCCGGGATCTTCTTTCAATAATTTGATGGCATAGTAGCGAGCGGTCTTTAGAATATCGTTATCCTTGACTATATCCGCAATTTTTAGATTGAGCACACCGCTTTGTTGTGTCCCCATCAAATTCCCAGGCCCACGCAGGCGCAGATCGACCTCGGCAATTTCAAAGCCGTCGTTGGTGGCGACCATGGTCTGCAATCTTGTCTTTGCCTCTGAGGATAGTTTATGGCCGGTCATCAAAATACAATAGCTCTGGTCGGCGCCCCTTCCGACGCGACCACGTAGCTGGTGGAGTTGCGATAGTCCGAAGCGTTCGGCACTTTCGATAATCATTACCGAGGCGTTGGGTACATTGACACCAACTTCGATGACTGTGGTGGCAACCATAATCTGGGTCTCGCCCTTTACGAACCGCTCCATCTCATAGTCCTTGTCCGCAGGTTTCATTTGGCCGTGTACGATGGAGATTTGGTAATCGGGCAGCGGGAAATCCCTGACAATGCTTTCATACCCGTCCATTAGATCCTTATAGTCCATGGCTTCGGATTCCTGGATAAGGGGATAAACGATATAGATCTGTCTCCCTTTTTTGATTTCGTCACGGATAAATCGGAATACCTTCAACCGATTTGAATCGTACCGATGAACGGTCTTGATGACTTTTCTGCCCGGCGGAAGTTCATCGATTACAGAAATATCAAGATCGCCGTAAAGGCTCATGGCCAAGGTACGCGGAATCGGGGTGGCGGTCATAACCAGTACATGGGGTGGAATCTCGTTTTTATGCCATAGCTTCGAACGTTGGGCCACCCCAAAGCGGTGCTGTTCGTCTACTATCGCCAACCCCAGATTTTTGTATTGCACTTTGTCCTCAAGTAGGGCATGGGTGCCGATCAGAATTTGAAGTTCGCCATTTTCCAATTGTTCGTGAATGGGTTTTCGGGCGGATTTCTTTACAGAACCGGTCAACAAGGCGCAAGAAACGCCGGTACCTTCGAGTAGCTCTTTAATGCCGTTATAATGTTGGTTCGCCAAAATTTCGGTGGGCGCCATCAGGCAGGCCTGAAAACCGTTATCGATGGCAAGAAGCATAACCATTACGGCGACGATGGTCTTTCCAGAGCCGACATCACCCTGTAAAAGACGGTTCATCTGGGCGTTGCTTCCCAAATCGGAACGGATTTCCTTGATGACCCGTTTCTGCGCATCGGTCAGTTCAAAAGGCAGATGGTTCGCATAGAATTCGTTAAACAGTTCCCCTACCTGATCGAAAGTATAGCCCTTAATCTTTTGCTTCCGCTGCATTTTTTTGGAAAGTAATTGCAACTGGATATAAAAAAGCTCCTCGAATTTTAAGCGAAATTGTGCCTTGGCCAGCAACTCCTGATTTTTTGGAAAGTGGATGTTGAACATCGCCTCGTTTTTCGGCAGCAGTTTCAATTCGTGCAAAAGGGTGGGGGAGAGGGTTTCCGAAAATCGTCCCTTGGTTTCCATAAACAGTTGCTGCATCAGTTTATTGATCGCCCGATTCGTAATCCCCTTATTACTTAGTTTTTCTGTGGAAGGGTAGACGGGTTGCATCGCAATTTTGAGACCCTGTTCATGTTCGGTCAGCAATTCCATTTCGGGATGCGGCATGGAGAACTGGCCATTGTACCAGTTACATTTTCCGAAGATTACGTAGGGGGTGTTCAGTTTTAGATTTTCACGGATCCATTTTTGGCCCCGGAACCAGACCAGTTCCATTTCACCGGTTTCGTCGATAAAGGAAGCGACCAGTCGCTTGCCTTTTTTCTGCTCGACAGTTTTGATATGCACAATTTTGCCAAGAATCTGCACATCGGCACTGCTGCGCTGTAGCTGTGCGATCTTATAGTATTGGGTCTTGTCGATATAGCGGTTGGGAAAGAGATTGAGAAGGTCTTGAAAGGTTTGAATGCCCAGTTCCGACTGCAGGCTTTCTGCCCGGTTCGGACCTACACCTTTGAGATAAGCGATGGGGGTCTGTAGGAAATTGGCGTTCATAAAGCTAAAATAGGGGTTCGGGGTTTGAATCGCAAGGTATAAATGCTCCCCTCTTTTTCAAATAGGGTCGGACGCGTTTGATGAACGGGAAGATTAAGTCAGGGAACATACCTGCTTTGTTAACTTCCGTCCTCTGGATGACGGTCCGGTCACATCCTTCCGACCCCACGGGAGGGGCCTTTTCCCTTTGAATAAGGGAGGAGCTTTTAAAACTCCCATACTTGGAACAATTGTTGTATTTTTCAATCGAAATGCCGATATCTTTGCTTCATGAAATTACTTCTTTTTGTTCTGCTCTTAGGTACATCCTTTTTCATAAATGCGCAGCACCAAGATAAGATAGACTTTATTAGGGGCGAGATTTCAATAACGCCCCTTCCCAAGGAAAAAAAGATTTTGGGTGAAGTGGCCTATACCTTTAAGGTCTTGGCAGATGTGGATTCGGTTTTTCTAGATGCCCACAATATGAATTTTTCTTCCGTCAAATTAGAGGGTGCCAAGGCCAGCTATGCCAATACGGATAAAATGATTGCCATCCGTAAAAAGTTCAAAAAAGGAAAATCGTATAAACTCTTACTTCAATATTCGGTAATCCCGAAGCAAACGGTTTATTTTTTGGGATGGGACGATGAGTTTCCGGATACTGAACAAACTGCGCTATCGAAAAAGCAAGGCGTGCCGTACGAAAAACAAGTGTGGACCCAAGGCCAAGGCAAATACACCAGCCATTGGTTGCCCAGTTTTGACGATATGGAGGAAAAGGTGGAGTTCGACCTGAATATCACCTTTGATGATGCCTATGAAGTTATTGCCAATGGAAAGCTGGTGTCGTCGAAGGGGAATGCTACGGAAAAAAAAACCTGGTATTTTGACATGCAGCATCCTATGAGCAGCTATCTTTTGGCTTTTGCGATAGGAAGCTACGAAAAACAGGAGCTGGTTTCCAAAAGGGGCATCCCCATAATCAATTATTATTATCCGAAAGATAGTTCCCGGGCCGAACCGACCTATCGGTATACCCGGAAGATTTTTGATTTTTTAGAGGATGAAATAGGGGTTCCATATCCATGGCAGAACTACAAACAGGTTCCCGTTCATGATTTTTTGTATGCGGGAATGGAAAATACGGGCACTACGATTTTTTCGGACGGCTACGTCATCGATTCCACCGCATTCGTCGATAAAAACTATATCAATGTCAACGCCCATGAACTGGCGCACCAATGGTTCGGAAACCTGGTGACGGAAAAGGATGGCAACCACCATTGGCTTCATGAAGGTTTTGCGACCTACTATGCCTATTTGGCGGAAAGGGAACTTTTTGGGGACGATCATTTTTATTGGAAAATATATACTGCGTTGATGCAACTTTCGGAGATGGCGGACAGAGGGGATGGGGAAAGCCTGCTAAATCCAAAAGCCAGTAGCCTGACTTTTTATGAGAAAGGGGCTTTGGCGCTTTTTATGCTCCGGGAACAACTTGGGGATGAAGCTTTTCGAAAAGGCATCCAAAAGTATCTACAAAAATATAGTTTCAAAAATGTCACCGTTTCCGATTTTTTGGAGGAAATGGAAAGTACATCCGGCAGCAACCTATCCAATTTTAAAAAGGATTGGTTGGATAATACCGACATCCCTTACAATGCGGCGAAAAAAACTCTTGCCAAATATTCCGAATCCTTAGCGCTACTTTTTGAGATGGAAGCCGCATCCAGCAAGACGAAACGTGACACTATCGATTATGCAAAGTATTGGAACGGCAGCTCCTCCATCCATCTCAAAAAACACATCCTCGAAAACCATCAAAATAGCCTTCCTGAAGAACTCATCGACAAAGCCTTTGCCTCCGATACCGTTCCTGTTCGACAAGCTTTGTCGATGACGCCGGATGTCAAGAAATTGCCAAGGGAAAAATACGAATCGCTATTGGAGGATAAAAGTTATGTCACTGTCGAAAATGCGTTGTTCAAACTTTGGGAAACCTATCCGCAAGACAGAAAAATGTATTTAGACGAAACTAAAGATCATCGTTGGACTCCCCAATAAAAATCTACGGCTTTTGTGGCTGACCTTGGCCATGCTCACGCAGGAGTATCAGGGAAGCCAAACCAAAGCCTATTTTGATGAATTAAGTGGGTATACCAGTCCCCAATATTCCTTTGAGGTCAGGCAGGGCGCTTTTTTTTATTTGAAGGAAGCCTTTGGATTTACCGACCAAAACCTAAAAGACTTGATTCGGGCCACAACCCATCATTCTTGGCAGTTCAAAAAGTTTGCCCGTAATACCCTCGAAGAATTAATGAAGGATGTGGACTATAAAAAACGGGTTCAAAGCCTTAAAGATGAACTAAATGAAGAGGAATTGCGTTATTTGAATAGTATGGAGTACTAATAAACCAACAACCTTATGAGAGCATTGGTCATTTCCGGTGGCGGTAGCAAAGGGGCTTTTGCAGGTGGCGTCGCGCAATATTTGATGCAGGAGCTACATCATACCTATGATTTGTTTTTGGGCACCTCTACGGGGAGCCTCTTGATCTCTCATCTGGCTCTGCAAAAAATCGATAAGATCAAGACGATTTATACCTCGGTGAACCAGGAGAGTATTTTTAGCAACTGTCCATTCACCATCCAAAAAAAGTATGGCGTAAATACCATCGGTATCAATCATTGGAACGTACTCAAGAATTTTTATAGTGGGTCGAAGACCTTCGGGGAGAGCCATAACCTTCACCAACTCATCAAAAATACGCTAACCCGTCAAGAATTTGAAAATCTGAAGCAGGGTCCCATGGAAATCATCGTGACCGTCTCTAACCTTTCGTTGAACCAAATCGAATACAAAAACATCAACGATTACGATTACGAAGAGTTTTGTGAATGGATATGGATTTCCTGCAACTATACCCCATTTATGACTTTGGTACGTAAAAATGGATGCGAATATGCCGATGGCGGACTGGGGAATATGGTACCTATCGAGGAAGCCATTAAACGCGGGGCGACCGATGTCGATGTCATTGTCTTACAGACTGAGGTCAGTCATTTGAACCGATTGCCCTCGAAGAACCCTTTTTCGTTGATGACTACCATTTTTGAGTTTATGCTCGATCGTATCGAGCACCAGAACATTCGTATCGGGAAGTATGTGGCAAACCACAATGACGCTATCATTAACTTTTATTATACGCCCACGGTACTTACCACGAATTCCCTAATTTTTGACAAAGAAAAAATGACGGCATGGTGGGAGAGTGGTTATAATTTTGCCATGGCGAAAAACACCGAGCTCAACCCGATTAAACCAGAAGTGGAGTAGCAGTATTTGGCACTTGCGGTAGCAGTGGGCAAATTAAGAAAAGGGAAAATAGACTATAGCAAAGAGAACTGAGAGAAGCGCATTGAGAGAAGCGATGAAAATGTAGCGTATGTTGTGCAATTTACCTTCCATCGAGTAAAGTGATGCCGGCAATTTTTTTAACTCCAACTAGGTCCTTGTTTACCAAAGATTCCCGATCTCTTTCTTCACAAAAGACAATGCCGTGGCAGAGGGTGAATCCTTTTCCATAGTTTGGGTGAGGATATCTTCGCGTAATTTGTCCGCCGAATCGGTTTGGCTCATCGCGGCTTTACGGATCATTTGCACGGTCGCGCTTTTGGCGGCCTTGATAATGTTCCAACATTCATCGGTCATATAGATCTGTTGCGAAAGATTGTGATCGAACTCGGTTTCGATGCTTTTGACGAGCAGGGCCTCATAGTCATTTTTATCCGATGATTTCGGTGCCACACGAACCACTAGGCTGGCAATGGCAATGCGCTCTAAAAACAACGCCATTCGCTCGTAGGCCTGTAAACGTATAGGGAGTGTATTTTTTTGGGTATCCTTATGAAGCAAAAATCGCCGACGGCCATCCTCGTTTTTCGTATGTAGCCTAAAAAAGTAATAGGCTACCATACCCGTTACGACAGCAGGTAGCAAAAAGCCGAATAGTTGCAAAATTCCTTCTCCAGACATATCTTTTAAATTGGTTATTGGATGTAGAACGAAAGAATCTTTTAAAAATTATACGCAGCGCGCTGGTTTCTAATAAACTTTTTACCGCTTAATGCCACTGCGACCGCTAATTTTTTCTACGAAGTCGTTTAGACTTTTTCTTTTACCTGCGATATTCACATTTTTCACCCTGATTTCGTCTTTTTTAAGTTCCGTAGCTTAGGCTATGCAAATGAAAAATGACCTCATTAGGGCAAAAAAGGCAGAATATCTCGGTTCCAAACAACAAGTCTAAATGACTTCTAATTCTTCATTTCCTCCCGTACCATAAGGTAAAAATCGTCGAACTTCGGATGTATTTTTAGTTGAACCCCTTCTTTAAGGTTTCCGTCTTTGCCAACGGTAGTAATGCGGTCGGGTTCTATCGCAAATTTGCTTTGTAGTACGGCCGATAACGCCAGGGCTTGCTGTGCGGGCAGTTCTAGGTCGCCGGTCATACTCAGCCCCTCAATATCCACTGCCGTGGTCGGGTTGGCTTTCAGAACGTTCGCTATCTTTTCTGCCCATACTTCGGCTTCGGGGGTCAACTTGGTGCCTGTATCGCTTCCGTAAAGACTTGACAAATCGGAAGATACCACTATAGAACCGTTCGATACGGCAATTTTAGCATCTTCTCCCAACGTCTTTTTGACGTTGGTCAAAACAACAATAATGGTGGAGTCGTTACTGGCAATGGCGCTCTTGATAGACCGTAATTTGCCTTCGGTCACCTGAAGCGTTTCAATGGCGCTGTTCGCGATATCGGAATTTTTATTGGATACCGCTGTAAAATTAGTGATGTTCGACATCAACGTGTTATTGGACGCTTGAAGATCTGCCACTTGGGCCTCAAAGGATGTCGCCCTGGCTTGTGCTACTTTTTCGTTTTTTCTAGCATCTAGAACTTCGGCCTTGACAGAATCCAGTTGTGATCTCAAACTTTCTATTCTATCGATCAAATCGCTTTTCCTTTGGGCCTGTAAGGTTAAAGAGGTACATATAATAAGGAATAGGGTTGTCACTAATGTCTTCATTGGTTTTTTGATTTAAGGGGATATTTTATATTTTCTTTTTTAAGAATGCTGCTGATAAATCCGCGCAAAAGTAGAGCATTCTTTTTTCTTGTGGAAATATTGACTATTTAGGGTAAGGATATACTTACCATTATCAGTTTACATCAAAAGCTGCTTTCCCTTTGGAATACTAGTACCGATTGGAACGCTTAAAGGTGTACAGTATTGTATGCAGCCTATTTAAATTTTCTATTTTACGACTTTGGATAGCGCCCTACCTTTTTTTACTTCTATTTTTTTGATTATCCATTCCGGGTAATCGGATGCGTCTTCAGCTTCGTAAATCCGTAAATGTTGGTCATCTTGAGGAGCTTTCAGTTCATCGGGATGGCACTGCAAAATCTGTGCCGCGGTATCCACCCCCGAGTGTGAGGCCCCCGCTACACCATGAGAAAGAATGCTCGCCCCGCACAGATATAGGCTTTCAATCTCACTTTTGGCCTTAAACGCAAAGGGACCGATGTTTTTCAAGCTTTTTTCGGTACCATAAACGTTGCCATCAGTGGTGTTGATATAGTATTCATTGGTGATAGGCGTACCCAAATCTTTATTTACAATGTGTTTTCCTATTCCCGGTACTGCCTTTTCAAGACCGCTGATCATTTTTTGCGTAAGCCGTTCCTTGAAGTCCAGATATTCTTGGGAGCGTTGCGCCTTTTCATCTTTATATTTTTCGAAGGCTTTATAATCGATAAACGTGATGGCCTCGATGCAATGGTGTTTTCCGTCAAAACTTGCCGGATCTTTTAGGGTTGTACAACTGATGAACATGGCTTCAAAAGCCTCACCGTGATTAATATCGGCATTCAGAATCTGTTCAAAAGGGTCAGTGCCGTCGGCTTCGGGCATCAACCATATATTACCGGAATCCAAGCCCGCTTTCTGTACGTCCATATCCACCGTCAAAAACAGCATGAGGGAGGTGCAGGAATATTTGGTCTTGCCGAGTTTCTTTTGCAATTTAGGGCTTAAATTTTCCGTCCCTATCAATGAATTATAGGTGATTCCAACATCGGCATTTGATACGATGCGGTCGGCAAATAGTCGCTGTCCGCTTTCTAGTGTCACCCCGATCGCCCTCTTTTGTTGGTCTCCCTCTACGATAATTTTACGTACCGCAGTGCCTGTCCGTATTTCGCCGTGATGTCGCTTTAACGCATTGGTCATTGCCTTTATCAAAGCGCCGCCACCGCCCATAGGATAATACCCGCCTTGATAATAATGGTACATCAGCGCACTGTGCAATACGAAGGGGACTTTGGAAGGGGATACCCCGTGGTCACCGCACTGAACGTTAAGAATATTTTTCAACACCGGATTTTTAATATGCCATCCGATGACGCGGCGCAAGCTGAACAGTCCGTATTTTCCAAAATGCCTAGTGCGGTAGGGTAAGGTCAATTTTTGCCAAAAACCCTTGATGTAGGGCATCGAATAGAGTTCTTTGCTGACTTTTCGGGTCAGGTCAAGGTATTTGCGGATATTTTTCTGTTCCTTGGGAAAACGGGCGGACAACCGATGGACCAAGGCATCAAAATTCGCTGGATAATCGAAGTGTTCCGTACCGATACGAACGTGCTCATAGGCATCGGGATTCATTCGGAAAAAAACCAAGTCGTTCGCGATACCCAGACCGCGATACAGGTTGTTAGTGGATTCACCCTCGCCCAAAAGACCGACGTAATGTACTCCCGGCGTAAACCGATGTCCGTTCAGGTAAAAACTATGGCACCAGCCACCGGGCACGTCGTGTTGTTCGAGTACCAGTACTGTTTGACCGGCGCGCGCCAGGCAGATGGCGGCCGCCAAACCGCCGGCACCGGAACCGATAATAATCGTATCCCATTTTTCAGGAGTAGCCGCAGAACGGGTATCGCTATTTTCTGGACGGTTTTTTTTGGTAGCCATATGGTTATAAATTTTCGAAGCTTGCTTCGTACGATGAGGAAAGTTCGAAAACCTAAGGTCTTCATTGTAAAAAATTTCTTCTGCTAAATACCTCGTATGCTTGCATCGAGGCAGTTTATTTTCAATGAGTTTTTAAAATTCCGGCATCGAGCACCCAACCTATTTTTTCAAGGCTTTGTCAATCGCTTTCTCGACCAAAGGCTCCATCACCTTATAGCCTTCGACGGTGGGGTGTACTTCATCTTCCGCGTATTTTTTGGGGAGTCCGTTACGGTCATCGGCCATGGCGGAAAAGTAATCGAGATAGATATGTCCCTTTTCTTCGGCGTAGGCTTTGATCATTTTGTTCAAGGCCACAATTTTAGGGGCCGGCTCCAATCCTGGCTTCCAGGGATAGTCAAAGGCGGGCAGGGTAGACGAAAGCACTACTTTAATTCCGTTGGCGTGGGCGATTTCAGCCATGGATTTAATGTTATCTGCCGTCATTTCCAAGGTCGAAGGGCCGGTGTTGCCCGCAATATCGTTAGTGCCGGCTAGAATGACGACCACGCTAGGCTTTAGGTCGACCACATCCTGTCGAAAACGGATGAGCATTTGGGGCGTGGTCTGGCCACTGATTCCCCGGTTGACGTACGGTTTTCCTTCGAAGAACTCCGGTCTTTTGTTGAGCCATCCTATGGTGATGGAGTTGCCCATAAAAACTACGCGGTCCTCATCGGCAGCGGGTAGCGCTTAATTTTTGATTGGCTTCCTCAAAGGCGGCAAGGTTGGGCCAGTCTTGCCCGTAAATACCCTCTACAAGACCGATTCCTATTAAAAATGCTAGAAAAGTGGAGTTTAAGTTTTTCATAGATTACTTTAAATTATCGAATTGTTTTTGCTCTTCCAAAGTCAGCGGTAGTTCCTTTTTAATTTTTTCGGCCGTGGGCCTTTGAGAAAAAAGATAAATGATCAAGGCGATCGCAATGACCAAATATAACGCATTCCCACTCCAAAAATAAGCTATCAAGGCCAAAATTCCGGGTCCTTCCAAAAGGGCGTACTTTAGTAAGGATGCCAGTTGATATTTTCCTAATTTTGCCGATAGTATTTCTTCCCTTGATATCGATTCCATCTGTTTTTTGAATACCAGTAGGCTTAAAAAATAGCCAGCCGTCGCTACAATCGGTACGATGTAGATAAAGATATCTTGCCGATTCATGCGTGCGGTAAATTCACCGTTCTTAAAATAGACGAAAATGGCTAAAAGCATCAAAACCGCACAGAGGGCAATATGTATTATCGATACGGTTTTCAGGAATTTTTTAGGCTGCATAGTGTTGTAATTGACGATTGCCCAATGGACGTTAGATGACATGGAAGTTAGTTTAATCTAATAAAAGATTTTAAGCTTTTTTAAAAGGATACAGAATTCAATGGCTTCCCGAAATTTACGTCAATGCTCCAAATCTTTCCTCAAACCTTCCGCAAAGCCGTAATAGGCCGGTTTAGGTTCGAGACTTTCGTCGAATATCGTTGGCCATTCCATTACGTCGCTTCTAGGCTTGAGCCAACTATCCCGATCGTTGAAATCCCAAAAGGTAATTCCGAATCGTTGGTCTTTGGGAACATACTTGCGATAAAGAAAGGCTACCTGTTTGAATTTTTCGGCCTGTGCCAGTTTCATAGCTTCGGTGAGTTCGGTAATATTTTTTTCATCTTCGGAACTTTCCTCATTATGTCGGTGGAAAATAACATCCAGCTCTGAAATATGGACTAACAATCCTGTAGAGGCAGCTTTTTTTAGGGCATCGGCGATCATTGCCTCGGTCGTGGCCATTTCTAAATGCATTTGCAGGCCAATACCGTGAATGGGTACGCCGCGTTTTTTAAAATCGATGACCATTGCGACGATGCTATCCATTTTTTCCGGATATTTTTCCTGGCCGAAATCATTATAGAACAACTGGGCATTGGGGTCGGATTTATGGGCGTAGCGAAAACTTTTTTCGATGTATTCCTGACCGAAAGTCTCTAACCAAAAGGTTTTTCGGTAGGCTCCCGTTTTTGTATCGAAAGCTTCGTTGACCACATCCCACGCCGCGACATCTTGGTTATAACGGGACACAACCGTGTCGATGTATTTTTTAAGGAAGGCATCTGCCCAGTCCTTACCTTTTTCCTCGGTGGTTTCAGATATCCATTTGGGCAGTGCGTAATGCCAGACCAAAGCGTGACCGAATATACGCATATCATTGTCTCTACCATAAGCGACTAGACTGTCGACCCTCGTGAAATCAGGGATACTATCTTCTTTGACGATGGAATACATTTTCATGTCGTTCGTAGCGGTGATGCTGTTGAAATTGGCTTTGGTAATGGAATCCAGTTTTTGGTCTTTTAACACTTTACGCACGTTAATAGCCCCACCTATGGGAAAATCCCCCCAATCTTTTAACCCCTCATCAGTATATTCATGTATTTGCTGGAACCCTGTTTTTTCTTGCGCTTCCTCCTTGCATCCCATCAAAGAAAGTATAAAGCAGATTCCGATTATGCCGCAGCTGAATTTCATGCCATCCATTTGATAAACGCGTTCAGTACTTCGCACTTTTTCCCTTCGACAAGGTCCGTTCGATAAATGCCCTGATATCGTTGTTGGACTTTTCGAGGTCGTCACGTCGCAAATACATCATGTGGCCGCTGCGGTAGCCCTTGAATTCGAAACGGTCTTTCATTCGGCCGCTGGGGTCGACTTGCCACATCGTATATTTTGCATTGAAGTAGGTGGTGGCGCCATCGAAATACCCGCTTTGCACCAAGACGTTCAGATAGGGATTTTGGGCCATGGCTTGCCGAAGATCTTCGCGGGTGGTATCATTTTCATTGTCCCACGGATGTACCGGGCCGAACATATTGTATTTGATATCCGTTTTAAAATTTAGCTCTTCCTGCATATAATAATTAATGGCGGGGGTGAAGGAATGTAGCCAAGAGGCAATCTCGGGATTGTAGTCTGGGCCCATGCCTGCTACCTGTCGGTCGAAGCCCAAATATCGGCTGTCGAGCCTTCCTAGGGTGTAAGCGCCTTTATCCTTCAAAAGATTTTTCCAGAAATAGGAGGTGGATACCACTAAGTTTTGATCAAGGATTTCCTGTATGGACAATCCGGAATAATAGGCCATTTTTTCGGCAACGCTATTTTTTTCGGTCTCCCCGATATTCCAGCCTTTTGCCAAAGCCGGAATCAGGGTGTTTAACGTGTAGTCTTCAGACTCCGGAAGAATCTCAAGTAAGTCCTTATTCTGTAGCTCGGCCGGAAGTGCCTTGTGGTACCAAGCAGCTGCTGTAAAATAAGGAAGGTTGAGCGCATCGGAAACCGGTCCGCCGACCCGGATTACCTTATAATCGGCGGGCGAGACCATGATTACGCCATTCAAATACATCCATTGTTGATCTTGCAATGCCAAGGATAGCCCCATAACCCGGGTACCCCCATAACTTTCGCCAATAATATATTTGGGTGATTGCCAGCGGTTATTTCGGGTAACGAAGGTGTTCAACCATTCTGCTAGATATTTAATATCCGCATTGATACCAAAAAATTTCTTTCGTTCTTTTTCTTCCAATTTTTCGGGAATCGTTCTGGAATAGCCTGTATTGGCCGGGTTCACGTAAACGATATCGGTAACATCCAACACCGAAAACGGATTATCCTGTACCCCATACGGTTGAACGGGATATCCCTCATCATCGATTTTCAGGGCACGTGGCCCGGTATAGGCCAAGTGCATCCACACCGAAGCCGAACCTGGCCCTCCGTTGAAGGAAATCAATAAAGGTCTTGCCGCCCGGTCTTTAACATTGTTACGGGTATAATAGGTATACTGTAGCGTCGCTATCGGTTGTCCCTCTTCGTCCCAAGCGGGTTGCATGCCAGTGGTTGCGGTGTAATCTACGGGCTGACCATTGATGGTAACGCTATGTTGCGTGGTAATGGCCGTATCGATGGGAATTTTACGCTGATGTTCCGAATGCATTTGGGTTTCGGGGCTGGGCGTTTCCTCCTTTTGGGCGTGGACTGAAAATTGAAAACAAAATATCAAAAGGCTGGCGAAGTGTAGATTTTTCATTTTTTGACTGATTGTGATAGGCTTTAAAAATAGCAAAAAGTTTATGAGTTGAAGGGTTTATGAGTTTATAAAAGTCCGTCTACGAATAAATAGGATTATTACAACTAAAATCGGTCATCCGTCCTCGGTCACCCTCCCTTAAAATTTCTCGAAAACCCCTAATCCAAATAGCGCAAAATCATACTTTACGGGATCGACCGGGTCTAGTTGGCGTAGACTTTTGTCAAGCTCGGCGAGCGCCTTGGCGTCGTTCTGTTTCCGCTTGAGCAGTTTTAGCTTTCTAGCGACGTTTCCCGAATGTACATCAAGGGGGCAGGATAAGCGCTCCGTTCCGATACCTTTCCACAGGCCAAAATCTACGCCTGTGGCATTAGGTCGCACCATCCATCGTAGGAACATGTTAATGCGTTTCGCCGCGGAGCCTTTCAAGGGGTCGCTGACATGTTTTTGGGTACGGGTAGGGTGGGGGAGTTCGAAGAATGTCTTTTTAAAGGAGGATATGGCGGATTGAAGGAAAGCATCTTGACGGTTTTTCACGAATAGGGCTTCGAGACCTCCATGATTTTTATAAATATTCCTTAGGCTTTCTATAAAATAGGATGCATCCCGCCCGTTGAACGTACGGTGCACAAAACCGGATAGTCTTTCGAGATCCGTTTCTTGGTGGCCTGACACAAAATCAAAGGGCGCATTGTCCATCAGCTCCATCAATCGGGTTGCGTTGGTTATAATGCTCTTGCGGTTGCCCCAAGCGATGGTCGCGGTCAAAAAGGCACTGATTTCGATATCCTCCTTTTTAGCAAAGCGATGGGGAATCTGTAGTGGGTCACTCTCCAAAAACTTTGGGTGTTCGTATTGACGGACTTTGGCATCCAGAAAATCCTTAAGCTCGGCTTTGATCATTCTATCGGAATATTTAGCATTTTCATTACAATAATCGGACCTGCGAAGACCAGGTTGTAACACGCATGTAAGGCCATCGCCCATAGAAGGCCAAGCTTAACACGTAAAAACCCTAAAAATACGCCCACAGAGATTTGGGGTGTGATTAACAATAAGCCGAACCAAATTGTTGAATCGTAGTTGCCGAGGTGTACGGCTCCAAAGGTTAAAGTCAAAAAATAAAACACATATTTAAAGGTTTTGCTCTTTCTAAACCAAATCATCGGACCCCTAAAAACTAGTTCTTCAAGAATCGGAGCTATGATTACCACCACAAGGATAATGTATAAGGCATTATGTTTTAAGAATTGGTCAATGATGGGATGTTCTCCTGTTTCTATTTTTAGGGCTTCCTCTAGAAATTGAACAAATAATCCAAGGAAAGCGCTAAATAGAATTGCAAAGAATAACATGCGCACGAAGAATGAAAATCGATATTTGAATTCGACTTCACTATCCTCTCTATACACAGGATTTTTCACAAAGGCCCAAACTTCCTTAAGCATGATTTCATTTTCGAATTACATCGGAGGTGCTATTCAGCTGGTCCGCCTCTTTTTTTGGAATTTGGTGCTTGGTCCCGAGGCTTCGAGAGGAATCTTTCTAAACCACCACTTCCTGGTTAACAATCATGCCATCGACCATGGTGAGTTTTCGGTCCGCCATTTCGGCTAGTTGCAAGTTATGGGTAACGATAACGAAGGTTTGTCCGAATTTGTCGCGTAGATCGAAAAAGAGACGGTGCAAATTGTCCGCACTTTCGGAATCAAGGTTCCCACTGGGTTCATCGGCAAAGATGATCGAGGGATCGTTGACCAAGGCCCGCGCTACGGCGACACGTTGCTGTTCCCCGCCGGAAAGTTCGTTCGGTTTATGGCCGTAGCGTTTTGAGAGCCCCAAAAAATCGAGGAGCTCCTTGGCTTTGGACTCCGCTTTTGCTTTTGGCGTGTTTTTAATGAATGCTGGAATGCAGACATTTTCGAGTGCCGTAAACTCCGGCAACAACTGGTGGAACTGAAAGATAAAGCCGATATGCTCATTCCGGAATCGGGCCAAATCTTTATCCGATAACGTATTGGTCGCTTCCCCGTTGATCAGCAGATCACTTTCCCTAGGGTTCGAGGGGCTATCCAAAGTACCCAGAATCTGGAGTAAAGTAGTCTTACCCGCTCCGGAAGTCCCGACAATAGAGACAATT
Source organism: uncultured Flavobacteriaceae bacterium (assembly GCA_963832345.1). Taxonomy (GTDB): domain Bacteria; phylum Bacteroidota; class Bacteroidia; order Flavobacteriales; family Flavobacteriaceae; genus Pricia. The sequence goes on from CAWHTW010000004.1 coordinate 95,481, forward strand.
TCCTTTTTCTTGATGTGCAGGTCGACACCTTTGAGCACTTGAAGATCCCCGTAAAATTTTTGAATGTTAGTGGCTTTGATCATGCTTTATCTTCGTTGGAAAGAGAATCGAAACGCACTTTCTCTGAAATCCAAAAATACTAAAAACAATACAGTGTAGCTTATCAAACGAGATTCTGTTCTGTTGGAATAGATTAACTGGTCTCAAACATAGTGCAAGCTATGCGCTGTCGTGCATGTACCTTTAGGTTTAAAAAATTTTGACCATTAGCAGTAGCAGTAGCAGTGACTGCGTGCCGCTACTTCAATCGCGACCTGGAATGTTGCAGAATGAATTTAATTCATTACTTAAAACTACGTACTTTTAGTGCATCGTGGTGGTTTAGTTGCCCCGTTATCGATTTAATCCGTATTTTTGTTTAATAATAATAGAAAAAGAATAAACAAAATAAGTTTAGCCTATGTCCCCTTACAGAAATCTTGAGGAATACAATATTGAAATAGCGAATGACGTCAAACAAAGTTTTTCCAAAATAATCAACGAACTCGGCGAAGATGTCGAGCGTGAAGGGCTGGTAAAAACCCCTGAAAGAGCCGCAAAGGCCATGATGTTTTTAACCCAAGGTTACAAACAAGATGCCGTTGAAATTCTGAAAGGGGCCATGTTTGCCGAAAGTTATGATGATATGGTAATTATCAAGGATATCGAATTGTATTCCCTCTGCGAGCATCATATGTTGCCTTTTTTCGGAAAGGCCCACGTCGCCTATATTCCCAACGGCCATATAGTCGGCTTGAGCAAAATTCCCCGGGTGATAGATGTCTTTGCCCGCAGATTGCAGGTGCAAGAGCGTTTGACCCATGATATTTTGGAATGCATCAATGATACGCTAAAACCTAAAGGTGTTGCTGTAGTGATAGAAGCTTCTCACATGTGTATGATGATGCGCGGTGTTCAGAAACAAAATTCCGTAACCACTACATCGGGATTCCGGGGCCAGTTCGAAAAAATCGAGACCCGAAACGAATTTTTGAAATTGATCAGTTCAAATTTGTCCTGATAATTACAAAAATCGAACACAAAATAGCTTTCAAGTTTTAGAAGTTTACAAAAGATTTGGCACTGCTTTTCCTCCAGATCATTGACTAAGACCACTATCATAGCCAACTGCAACTACCTTTTCTGGCACTTTTTTTGCTTCATAAGGTAGGAACATCTAACGCTTACATGGAGAAATCAAAAGACAACAAATATCGAAAACTACTACTCGGCCTTTTATTCGACGGTATTGGAATGCTTTCCTTCGCAATTCCCTTTATTGGAGAATTTTCGGATTTAATTTGGGCGCCAGTAGCGGGCTGGCTCATGACCCGAATGTATAAGGGCAAAATTGGTCAGGGGGCCGGTATTCTGGCCTTTATAGAAGAAATCGTTCCCGGGCTTGATATTATTCCCACTTTTACCCTGATGTGGATGTACACCTATGTCTTTAAACGGGCTTCTGAAAAAAGAACTATTGAGGCAAAGTAGTTAGCAGCTTTTTCAGACCATTCCCAGTCGAATACCCAGACCCACAAGCTCTGAAGAAGATTTTGAACCGGTCTTGTGCAGCATGTTCTGTGAAACCTCGGAAAAATGGAAAGCGCAACCGGCCAACCTTTTTGTGTACTTAGAAATTGGGTATACGTCTTATAAAAGGGCGATCGATGCCGGGCAACGACCATTATGGAACTGAACGACCAAGATTATGGCCGAACCTGCGGGGTGGAAGATTCGGTTGGAAGTGTGTGGTGGATCACTTCGATACAAGACTGACAAAATAGATTAGTACCGTAGCGGTTTAGAAACCTTAGGGTTCGACCTCGGCTCTTACCTAGCCTCCATTATATTAGGACTCAATATCCCGCAAGCATGGATCGAGTCGTTCGTTCAAACCACCTCCTGCCCAAAAGTCAAAAGATTATGGTCGGGGTCGAGCAGTGAAAATTCCTTTTGACCCCAAGGTTTGACTTGCAAAGGCCCGTTGGGATGGATGGCTATTTTTTGGTTGAGCATCCATTGGTACAGTCCGTCGATGTTGTCCGTCCGTATATACACCTGCCCGTAATTTTCTTTGGGATTCAAGGCAGCAAATTTGAAAAAATGGATTTGGATTCCATCCCGTTGCACCATCAGGTAGTCCTCGAAATCGGCGCTGCCGAATTCCTGAAACTTCAATTGGTTTAGATAAAAATCCCTTGTAACGGCCTTATCACGCATGGGGAGTTTTGGGTTGATTTCTGTCAGCATTTTTTTTGAATTAAAGCGGTTAAGAGGGCTTGTTTTGACCCTAGGTTTTCATTCGTTGAAATCGATAGTGAAATGTTCAAGCTTTTCCCCAATTCCAATAGTAGATTCGTAGAAGCGAATCGCTTGGGTATTGTCCGATTCGGCTTGCACATAGATGGATTCCATTCCGTTTTCGCTTCCATAATTCCTTATATACGCCAATAATTTTTTGCCGATGCCCAAGTTTTGAAACTCGTTTTGAATGGCAATGTCATACATATACAATTCCGATGTTTCGGAATAGTATTTTTTCAGCTCATAAGTGGTTGCCCCTCCTACAACTTGATTTCCTTTTTTGGCCACAAAGACTCCAAAATATTCTTTGTGCAATAATTGGGTCAAGTATTCGTCCGATGGCACACCGGTAGCTTCGGACTCAAACTCCTCGATAAATATTGCTATCAAATCCTTTAGCTCCGCGAGATTATTTTTATTCAGCTTTTTTATGTGGATACGTGATAATCGCGAATTCATCTATTAATTTTTTAACTATCCAAAGTTAACCATAAAGCGAAAAAATCCCTAGCAAAATACTATCGTGATCGACCCTCCATACTGTCGAATTTACACCGCTCTAATTAGGAAGGATTAAATTAATTTTGAGAAACAATCAAAAGTCGGAAATTATGGCAGCCACAAAAACAAACAAAATCATCTTTAGGACAACGACCATTATAATCTTCATAATAGAAGGCTTACTACCCGCATTTACTTCACAGACCGAACTTGCAAAGGAAGGAATGACATTTGGGCTATCCTGAATATTTTGGTAACGCATTGGTAGTTTTCAAAGTGTTGGGAGCTTTAACATTAATAATTCCAAAACTGCCAAAACGAATTAAAGAGTGGGCCTACGCAGGCTTTGGTTTTGACTTTATTTTTGCGAGCATTAGCCATTTTGCCGTAGACGGAATAGATTTCCAGTCCTTTTTCCCACTTCTGTTTTTTATAATTTTACTTGCTTCGTATTATTCGTTTCATAAATTAAATACCATTAAATAAATAAGTCATTAGACCGTATCTTGACAGTATTCAAGAAAAGACGTGAAAGCACCTGCCAAAAAAAAGGGATTTACCCATAACGGATAAGTAGAGGATGGCATAAAAGCGACCCAAATTACGGTTTTGGGTACAATGCGGTTTTGCATTGGGGCACGGACATGCAATGGCAATTTATACCTTTCTGAAAGGAAAGAAACCGGATTAAAAATGAAAAGTTTAAAGCCAGTAGATTGTACCTTGTAGGCAAGGTCTTGTTCTGTCCGTAATTGCTAAAACCTATTGATATTCGGAGGTTCATCGTCGTTTGGATGGTTTTTTGTAAAGTACCCACACAATTCCTGTACAACTGAATATTAAACCCACTTGGCATGGACTACTAAATTTCCCATAAAATTCTGACTTTAATTAGGCGTTAAAAACTCAGTTTAGAATCCATTAATTCAGTACATTGGAATATATTTGCGGCACGTATTAATTCTTTGGAAATATTTATGAAACGTGTTCTCCTCCTTACTAATCTTTCTGAAAACGACCGGAATACTTTGAACTACGGAAGCCTACTTTTTGAAAGGATTCCGACTGTTTTCTATTTGCTGAATGTGTACAAAAGGCCGGTTAACGATACAAAAGAAGGCGAATGTTTGAATCACTGGGAAGAACAGGTAATGCATAACCTTGGAAAGTTGTTGAAAGATGTAAAAAGGGACCATAAAAATGCGAAACATTCCTTCACCAGCATCGTAAAACCATTACCGTTCGCCTCTGCCATAAGGGAGGTGGCGATCGAGAACGGTATTGACGTTATTCTGCTACCTACAAAAGGACCTAGGGGTGCCATGGAAACTTTTTTAGGCACTGATGCCGTAAAAGCGATTAAAAGCATCAAAGATGTACCGATCATTATGGTCCCAAAGGCCTTTATCGCCAAAAAACCTGCCCAGATCGTATTTTCTACCAACTTCAAAAGGGCATTCAACAGAAACGAACTCGACGCCTTGGTTGTACTGGTCAGATCATTACGTTGCAAACTGAAGATAGTACAGATCATGAACGATAGAAGTCTCGACGAGTTTCAGAAGCTCAATAAGGAATACCTGACGGATATCTTTAGCGGAATAGAACATTCTTTTGAAAAGATTAAGGTAAAAACCTCGGAAACGGCCGCTATCAACGATTATGTCAAGAAGATGGAAGGCGATATGATATCACTGGTCAACCACAGCTACAATTTTCTACAAAAAATCACGCAAGAGAACGTGGTGAAAAAAGTTACGTTTAATAGCGAGGTGCCTATTCTGGTATTGCCCGAATTGGTGGAGCAGCGGTCCGTTCTGCCATTCCCTAGACTTACCGAGAGGATGGTGCTATAATGACAACTATGTCTTACGGGGATTTTGGATAGGTCAGGGGATAATGCGGTTCAAAGTAAACAAGTACAAGTTCAAATTCAAATTCCCTTTACCTTAAAGGGAAACATGACTAAGCTCAAACTCAAGATCGGAAAGTATAATCGAAATAAAACAATCCCTCCAATTTTTAGAATTGGAGGGATTTTTTGGTGTTAGAAAACTACTGTTGCTATTGCATCGGCCAAATACCGCACCAACGCATCGCCGCAACGGTCGGTACAGTTTTCGCAGCACAGGATAGGTCAAGGCAACTTCTGAAACACCCTTTTATTTTTATTGCTCGGATTGCATTCGGCAAAACAGTCTTGTGAGGCTTGTTCGCTATCTTCTTCGGTAGGGCAGTTGTTGCGGAATTCTTCCCATGCCTTTACACCAGCTTATATACAGTTTTACTGAAAGCTTCCAAGAATGGCATCGCCAGCATAAGGACAATTGTGGCGTATTTTATGTTTTTATGTGTTTTGATGGATATATTTTCTATTAATTTTTTTTAAATTTTATACCGTTTCTGTTGCATTTTTTTCGTTTTCACCCTCGACCGTAATCGTCCTATTAGTATCCTTGTTTGCCGACATGAATAAACCGACACTATCGCCCTTTACAATAAAGGCAAGGATTATCTTGATTGTCATACCAGTGAGTTGAAAAGCGTTTATGTCAATTCCATGATATAATTTATAAACATAGCACCATTCTTTCCCTACACTTTTATTTCCGCTGTTCAAGACCAGCCGGTTACAGGTATACATCAAATCATAGGTGTTCTCGCTAAGAAAACTAGCGCGAGGTAATGGTGAAGCTTGAAATTATAGGTTCCAGCGTCAAGTCCACCGAAGCGGAATTGGCTTATTGACCGACCTCAGCTACAATGGAAATGCTGGCGTTGCCCGCAAGATTATCGTGCAAAGCGGCGTAGGTATCGTCTACGCAAACCTTGCGCTGGGTATAATTGATACCAAAAACATTGCGACGATTGAAGTGGGCGCTTCAGTTCCATCGGGTTAATTAGTCTTTTTCGTGCCGTCAAAGGATATCGTGTTATCATCCCTGCTAAAAAAAAATGTCGGTTGTGAACCGGACTAAAATATGTTTCATTTTCATGGGATTTGTTTTAAGGATATCACTGATGTGCTCTAAATTTCCATGTTTTGAAGAATGCGAATGACATTTGTCCCCTAATAATGAACCCTTCTCATCTTTCCTTACTCTATTAAAAAAACGGATCAACTTGTCAAACGTTGCGTTGTATGATTCCTTACACCTGTATGACCCCAAAACACCAAGAACCCGTCGATAAACGATTAAAGCCTTGGTTTGTCGAATAGTATGGGTACTATCGAAGAAGTATTTCTTGTGAGAGCTACAAATCCAAGCTAGCATTTGGCTGAGGATATCCTTTTTACAAGATCGGTTTCCTAAAACCGGACAAATAGTAGAACTGTCTTTGGGGGCGCTCAGGTTTGAACTATGTATTTATTAATCATGGAGTGATTGTGTGAGCATTTTCAGGCAAATGGACTTCCTAAAATGTTAAAAAAACATTTTTTATGTTAAATCCAGCGTTTTTTTAAAACCGCCGACCCTCAAGCTTCGTTAGTACTAGTAGCGTAAAGAAGTAAACGGAATTAATAACTAAAAACAGAATCATTATGAAAAAACAGAAGATTAAGGTCATTCGATCTAACGGAAACTTCGGAAATCCCCGAAGACAGTTTCTTAAAATGGGGGGATTGGCGGTAGCCGGTGCCGGCCTGATGATGGCCTGTAGCAAAGATGACATGTCTCAGCTACCCGAACCGCAGCCGGTAGGCAATGACGATGATGACATGATGCCGCAAGAACCTGGTATATTCGATTTGGGTGAAGGCGATTTAGGCGTTTTAAACTATGCCTATGCCCTAGAACAATTGGAAGCCGATTTTTATACGAAAGTGGTGAACGGTTTCTATTCGAACATTTCCGAAGAGGAGCGAACGGTATTGACTGACCTTTACAACCATGAGGTAAACCACCGGGAGTTTTTCCGGGTTGCGATTACCGCTGCTGTTGAAGGAAATACAGATTTGGTCTTGCCTGACCTGGAATTTGACTATGGTGATTTGGATTTCGGAAATAGAGATCAAGTGTTAAATATTGCGAAAACTTTAGAAGATACTGGGGTAACCGCTTACAACGGTGCGGGTAGATTACTAACGAATCCAATTTATCTGGTTCTGGCCGGTAAAATTGTGTCCGTAGAAGCACGACATGCTTCCGCAATCAGAACGCTTATTAATCCCGGTTCCGCCGATTTTGCAGGAGATGATGTGGTCAGTGTGGACAATGCATTGGATGGAGCTTTAGATCCATCACAAGTGCTTGCAGCGGTCGCTGGATTAGGCTATGTTCAAACTCCATTTACTGCGAATTTTTTACCGTAATCGACTACTAACACTATAAAAACAATATATTATGAATCTTATAAAATTTTTAGATGAATTTACAACCGACAACTTGGTGGCCAAAAAGTCTTCGCGACGCGAAATGTTCGGCACTTTCGGTTCTTTGGGAAAAAAGGCCGTTATGTCTGCCATACCGTTTGGTCTGGCTGCCATGCCCGCCAAAATCTTTGCACAGGAATCCGGTAACGCCGCTGTCGATGCGCTTCAATTAGCCTTGACCTTGGAATATCTTGAGGATGAGTTTTACCAACGGGCACTCGATTGCGTGTCACTTCCTGATGGAAGACCACGAATCGTATACGAGCAGATTGCCAAACACGAAGCAGCTCATGTGGACTTTTTGATTGCAGGATTGGAAGGTGCAGGTGTAGAACCTGTCGCCAAACCGGAATTCGACTTTACCGCCGGGGGGATGTTCGATCCTTTCCTTGAAAACGGTAATGACATAGAAACCGCTTATGCCCAGCTACTCGCTTTGGCGCAAGCTTTTGAAGATACCGGCGTAAGAGCCTACAAGGGTCAGGCGACCAATCTTCAGGGTACCCCGTTTTTAACGGCCGCCCTACAAATCCACTCCGTCGAAGCTAGACACGCTTCAGAGATTCGGAGATTACGAGGATTGAAAGGATGGATTACCGGTAGTGAAAGAGGTGCAGGAATGCCCGAAGCCACTCAAGCCGTTTACAACGGTGAGGAAAATATTACCCAGGGTGGTGTCGATGTGACCACATTAGGTGACGGAGATCCGTTCGGATATGATGCTTCTACCGAAGCGTATGATGAGCCAATAACCGGAGAAACAGCCGTAGCTATTGCAAGTCTATTTATTAAAGCGTAATCGATTTTGTTTTAGGTTTTTTGATTGGCACCGCTGGGTAATTCCAGCGGTGCTTTTTTGTGACCGCACCGGTAATTACCAGCAAATTGAGGTTTGAACAAATTTAAAAGTTGTAAGGTATCATGGTTTATGTTTAATTTTAGGGGCATTCCGAAAGCAATTCAAGTAAATCAACTCAGCCCCCAAGACGATGCAACGAAGAAATTTTATCCAAAAGACCACCTTGGCTTCCATGACCGCTTTACTGGGCACCGATATCGTATTTGGTGCGTCTATGCCCAAATATTACCTACCGCTCGGTCTACAAGATCCGGATCCCTTTGCAATGTTCGAAAAGGATAAGGAAATGGTGGTGCTGAACGATAGACCTTGGAATATCGAGGCACAAGCCCATTTGCTCGACGATAAGATTACACCAAACTCAGCGATGTTTGTCCGTAACAATGGTCTTGTTCCAGATGAGCTGGATGCAACCACTTGGAAACTCAGCTTCGATGGTGAATCAGCTATACAGCAAAAATCGTATACCATTCAAGAACTGAAATCCAAGTTCAAGGCCCATACCTATCAGCTTACTTTGGAGTGCGGAGGCAATGGCCGCAGCGAATTCGATCCGCCTGCCAAGGGCAATCAATGGACCATTGGTGCCGTTTCATGTGCAACTTGGACGGGCGTACGCCTGCGGGATGTTTTGGAGGATGTAGGCGTAAAACCGGATGCCGTTTATATCGGTTACCACGCTGCGGATATACACTTGAGCCAAAATCCCGATCAGGAACCCATTTCCAGGGGCGCCCCGATGGCCAAGGCATTACAAGACGAGACGCTTTTGGCCTTTCAGATGAATGGCGCTGACATCCCAACGGTACACGGATACCCATTACGTCTCGTGGTAGGAGGATGGCCGGCCTCGGTTTCGGGTAAATGGTTGAATAGGATAAGCATCAGAAATAAAGTGCATGATGGTGCAAAAATGGGTGGTGATTCCTATCGTGTGCCTTGCGAACCGGTTGCGCCTGGTGAAGAGGTAAAAGAAGAGGACATGTGCATCATCGAATCCATGCCCGTCAAGTCTTTGATTACCTTTCCTAAATCGGGAGCAATGCTAAAGAAAGGGCAATCCCTGAATATCCGTGGACATGCCTGGGCAGGGGAATTGGAAGTGGCCCAGATGCACTATTCCATCGATTTCGGGGCGACCTGGAAGGCCTGTCCCATAGAAAAGCCCATCAATCGTTTGGCTTGGCAACATTTTTCCGCAAAAATTGATTTTCCTGAAATGGGATATTACGAGGTCTGGGCCAAAGCAACGGACTCCAACGGAGTATCACAGCCGATGGTATTGCCCGGCTGGAATCCCAAAGGCTATTTGAACAATGCCTGCCATCGGATTGCGGTAAAGTTGAGTTTGATATTGGATGTCCACTGCACCCGGTGCTATATGTTGGCTGCTCGAGGATCGACGATGGAGATCTGCCCTTGGTATGGGGGAATACGTTACGGATTCTTGGTAATGTGGAATGGGAGATACTTTCTTTTAGACGGTAAGGTTTGGCACGGGATTATAGAATGGGATAAAAATAACACGCAATGGCGAAAATGTCGGAACATCGAAAATTCTGGAAAGGCTCGCGAAGGGTTTATCGTTTGCTGATTGTGATATGTGCCTTGGCCCTGGTGGCGGCTGCGGTCGTTTTTTATATCAACGATGGTCGTAAGCCCTTAAATGGAAATACGGAAAACGAATACACTGTGCCTGATGATGAAGACCCGAACCGTATTGAAAATGGCATCCATGTCCGCACCGGTCTTGTAGATGCACCGGGACTTCAAGAGACCGTAAACAATTGTACCAGCTGCCATTCTGCCAAACTGGTCATGCAGAACCGCATGAGCGCCGAACGTTGGCATGCGACCATCCGCTGGATGCAGGAAACCCAGAACCTATGGCCTTTGGGTGAAAACGAAGATATTATCGTAAACTATCTCGTAACCAATTATCCGGCAACGAATAAGGGGAGAAGAGGGACCTTGGCCGATGTTCAATGGTACGAGCTGAAGTAATTGCCTACCCCAATGGTATTCAAGAACAAAGAGCGACAGCAAAAAAAACGCAAGGCGCATGTTGACCAGGTACTGCCTTGCGCTTTCTTTGCGCACCCTGTGATTTAATGTATCATCTGGGAAAAATCCCTCGCCTTAGGCGAAGACTTTACTTTGATTTGCTGTTAGCTTTGCACTACTCGCTGTAGACAAAAAAAACTTAAAGTGATCTGCGTATGATGTTGGGCCGAACGGTTCGATTTTAGTCGACTTTGAGTCGAAATCAAAACCCATTGGTCTTTAGCCGATGGTAGTTTAGTTACCGGTCTATAATGGAATGCTTATACCCAAATTAATATTGCGCCCAATGTTTGAAATACCGTCCGTTTTCAGTCGGGAAAGGTGCGAAAAATAGTCCTTATCCAAAATATTATTCCCGCTCACACGAATATCCATAGATTGCTTAAAAATAAAAACCGTTCCTCCAAATCCGATATTCAGCAACGAATACTCATCGGTAGTAGTTTCAAATGCACTGACCTTATCCTGTTCAAAAACGGATTTCAACGTTAGAAAAGCGTAACTGGAACTTAACCATGAATCCTTTTTAGTAAACTCCGTACGAAGCGTATTCGTAAAACTATTTGCTGGTATCAGCGGCAGATATTCATTACTGGCCAATTTTCCGGTAACGGTCTCGAAACTGCTTTCCAAATGCAACCAATCTAAGGGATGTGGATGAATATGCACCCCTATCTCACCACCATAAAGGTTGGCATCTTGCTGATTGTATACGAAAACAGCATTTCCCTCGATATTTGAACCGTCAGGTTGGATAAAAATGTAGTCATTGACGGCATTATAAAATCCATTGACATAAATTTCCAGATGTTCGTTGCCATATTCCAAGGAGAGGTCAGTCTGTACATTCTGCTCGTTCTTCAAGGCTGAATTACCGATTTCATACCGATTGGTACCCTCGTGAACACCATTAGAGGTCAGTTCCGCCAGGTTTGGGGCGCGAAAGCCGGAGGCGATGTTAATTCGGCCAGTGACATTTTTCAGAATATCTTTTTTATACCCTATGGCGGCATTGAAACTATTGAATTTTCGATTCAAAGCCTCTACAAAACCTTCTTCTCCCAACGCGCCGTTCGCTTTTCCGTCTATGCTGCGATGGTCGTACCGAAGACCTAATTGCAGGTCGCTATCATTTTTAAAATGTAGGTGCGAGGTGCCCAATATGCCGATATCGTTTGTGGTGGCATCGGGAATTAATACTTCTTCGCCAAAGTTGCTATTCGTCTGGTGCATACCCTGCACGCCGAAAATAGTTTCGAGATTGCCCCATTTGGGCAGATGATATTGTAGGTTGTAATTAAAAGTGGCCAGATCCATATCCAATGCCGCGCCTTCTTCACCCTCCTCAAACTCCTTTCGGGTGTTAAAGGTGTAGCCCAAAGTGGCTTCCAAGCTCGACTTGTCGAAAAAGACGCTCGTTTTGGAGCTAAGAATGTGGTTATCAATTTGCTGATAGGGCGACTCTGGGGTACGCTCGCTGGTTTGCTCCGCAATTTCCTCTGGGATACCCAATTTCAAGTTATTGTAGTTATACCGCAGCTCGGTCTTGAAAATGGTGGATTGATATCCCAGTCCTGTTTTCAAATCGTATTCCCCGAATCGGGAATTGGTGACGCCCTGATTCCCGCCGGTCCTATAATCCGCATGGCTAGCGGCGCTTCCCCGAATTAAAAATTTCAATTTTTCTGAGGATGTCGCTATGCCAACATTACCATCGAATCCGGTGGTATTGGAGAAATAGTTCAGATTGACATCACCTTCTGTTACCCCGACACTAGCGAATTTTTCGGGATTCAGGTATAGTACGCCGCCCATTGCATCCGAACCATAGAGTAGGGAAGCGGGACCTTTGATGACCTCCACGCTCTCAATGCCGGCATCACTGATGCCCAAGCCGTGTTCGTCACCGAATTGTTGGTTTTCGAGCCGAACCCCCTGCGTATAAACCAAAACGCGATTAGAGCTTAGGCCCCGGATAACTGGTTTGCCAATGCCCAGTCCTGTTGATACGCTTTCAACGCCCGGGATATTGGTAATGCCTTCCGATAGTGTTACAGCGCCCTTGGTCTTTAATTCGGACACACTGGCCCGCTCTACCTTCATAACGTTTTCACGTTGTAGTTTGTGAAAGGGTGTCGAGACGATGACCTCCTCCATTTCAATGGCACTTGGAGATAGGGCAACGTTAAGCGTGTTGCTTCCTTTTTCGAGTTTTAAGGTCCTTGAATACGTCTGGAAACCGATTGAGGATACAACGGTCTTATAGTTTCCGATAGGTAGTCCGCTGATTTTAAATTGTCCGTTTTCATCGCTGATGGTGCCTTTTTCCAGTTGCGGAAAATAGATATCTACACCGAAAAGCGGTGTACCTGTTTTGTCGTCTTTGATAACACCTTCCAGCGAATTTTGAGACTGTACATAGAGAGTGACCATTGCCAAAAGCAATGTTATATAAATACGTTGCATATGTATATTGATTTAAGTAATACTTGAATAAAAAGATTTTTAATACAAAGAATTATGCAACATAGGGAGGACCCCTCAATACGAAGTGATGTTTTTGGAATTTACTTAGGAAGGAATAGGGGGGATAATTATTTTGAGGAAATATTACGGGAATCTTTTCCATAGCCGTCCAAAAGGAAGGATAAAACTGCGGAGAAAGTTTGAACTTTTGAAAATCACAATCCAACTCCGCCTCGTGAACGTGCAAAGTTTTAGCATTCTTACATTCCGAATGCTGGTGTTCAAAAAGGGCATGGGACAGTTTGGCCAGGGAAGGCGCCAGAATGCAAACTACCAATAGCAGGCAAATGGAAGAACTAAGAAAAGATGCCAATCGACCCATAAGACAAAACTAAGAAAACAAAATGCAATGCAGGTATTAAGAAACCGTAAAGTATGTTGGGAAAGGAAAATTCATTTAAGCAAAAATCCCAACCCTAGTCGGTTTAGCATTTTCTTCTCAAAATTCCAGAAAAAGGCGAACTGGCCAAAGAGCCATCCGAAGACCACCAATAAAATTTGGTATACTGGAAAAATCAATAGAATACGAACCGGCCAATACAACCAGGCATTTGTAGTTTCCCGGTCAAGCCCTATGAATTCCGTCAGTGGAGCCGCCAATTTAGCGGCCGCTGAACCGGTTACGGCGAAGACGATAAAAATAATGACAATTTGGAAGTTGGAGTCGATACCCCAGCGATTTTTGAGTTTTTCCATTTTCGAGCGAAATCCTTTGGGCCAAATATAATGATTTACCCTTCAACAAAGAATGATAGTGTATTTCTAAAACTGATATCGAACTCCCAAAGCGATATCAAAATTAAAGCGATTGTCAAAATTCCCGAATCCTACAACACCATATTCGGGCCGGATATCCAAGGAAACTAAAACAGGAATATCAAAATTGTACTCGATACCTACATTGCCCGCAACAAGGGCGAAAAAGCCTCCATCGACTTCCTCGATAAGGTTAGGGTTATTTACGTTGGGCACCGGTTCAAAACTGACACTTCCTACGCCCGCACCAAAACCGTAATACCAATTTAAGCCGCGGTCTATGGCATATACCCATTGATACAATCCCGTCAGTTTGACCGCATCGTGCTCTCGGCTATCCCTATAACCAAAATTAATTTCCGCCCTTGTGTAACGCCCTAACAATCGTTGATATGATATTTCGGCACCAAAGCCGTCGCTGTCACCCAAACGGAGTCCGATCGCGTTGTCGGCGATTTCTTGGGCTTGGAGCGTGCTAAATGAAATGCCGATACCCATTAAAAGCAGCATAGTCAATATTTTCATGGTATTTTGTTTAAATATGTTGATTAGGACAGTGTTTTGCACTTTCAAAAATATAGGTTTGTTATATCCCTTCAACCATAAAAACTTACTTTTGTAATCAAAATTGCTTTCCATTGAATAAAAATTTACTTCAAGAGCTTGGCGCTTCGCTGCAAGGGCAGCTGGTATCCGATAAACTGACCAAAACCTTATATGCTACGGATGCCTCTGTGTATCGTAAGATACCTCTCGCCGTGGTCTTTCCAAAAACCATTGAGGATATTCAAAAGCTCATTGGCTTTGCCGGCCAGCATAAAGTCGGATTGATTCCCCGAACGGCGGGAACGTCTTTGGCCGGACAATGTGTAGGCGATGGAATAGTTGTGGATGTCTCCAAGCACTTCACCAAAATCGTTCATCTTGACGAAAAGAAAAAGCAGGTAACCGTACAGCCGGGTGTGATTCGCGATGAGCTGAACCAGTATCTGTCACCCTATAGACTTTTTTTTGGTCCCAATACTTCCACCTCCAACCGTTGTATGATCGGCGGTATGGTTGGCAATAATTCATCAGGTACGACCTCGATTCAATATGGGGTGACCCGCGACAAAGTTGTATCGCTCAAAACGGTGCTTTCAGATGGTAGCGAGGCCGAGTTTATGGCCCTTTCGAAATCTGATTATGAGCGTAAAATGAAAGGCGATTCGATGGAAGCGTCCATTTATAAAAACATATATAAAGAATTATCCGATAAGCATATACAGGAACAAATACTGTCTCAATTTCCAAAGCCAGCAATCCACCGAAGAAACACGGGATACGCAGTGGACGAACTTTTGTACAATCGAGTTTTTGGGAGGGACGATACGGATATCAACCTTTGTAAACTATTGAGCGGCAGCGAGGGTACCCTAGCGTTCACAACGGAAATAACCTTGCAATTAGACGACCTACCTCCCAAATTGTCCGCAATGGTGGTGACCCATTACAATACCTTGGAAGATTGCCTGAGCGATGTGGCCCCTGTAATGGCACACGGATTGCATACTTGCGAAATGATGGACAAGGTGATATTGGATTGTACCAAAAATAACCGCGAACAACTGCAAAACCGCTTTTTTGTCGATGGCGATCCTGCCGCGCTGCTAATGCTAGAGGTTAAAGCGGATACCGAAACGGGACTAGAGCTACAATTGCGTGCCTTGCAAGCTACCATAGCCAAGTCGGGACTTAGTTATTCAAATCCCGTGCTAGAGGGCGATGATATCTTTAAGGCGGTAGAACTGCGAAAAGCGGGACTCGGACTATTGGGAAACATGGTCGGTGACCGTAAGGCTGTAGCCTGTATCGAGGATACCGCTGTTGCCGTTGAAGATTTAAAGAATTTTATTGCGGAGTTCACCCAAATCATGAAAGGTTACGGACAAGATGCCGTGTATTACGCCCACGCCGGCGCAGGGGAGCTTCATTTACGTCCCATTTTGAATTTAAAGCAGTCCGCCGATGTGGGTATGTTCCGTGGTATTACCACCGATGTGGCCAAATTGACCAAAAAATACCGAGGGTCATTCAGTGGGGAGCACGGCGATGGCATTGTTCGAGCGGAATTTATTCCCCTGATGATTGGAGAAGCCAACTACGAACTGCTTAAACGTATCAAAAGCTATTTCGATCCCCAAAATATTTTCAATCCCGGTAAAATCGTCGATGCCTATCCCATGGACGAATCCTTGCGTTACGAAATCGACCGTCGGGAACCGGAAATCAAGACACTTTTGGACTTTTCGGATAGCGAGGGCATCTTAAAAGCAGCCGAAAAATGTAACGGTAGCGGTGATTGCAGAAAGACGGAACACATGAGCGGCGCCATGTGCCCGAGTTACCACGCCACCAAAAACGAAAAAGATACGACCCGTGGCCGGGCGAACGCGCTACGGGAATTTTTGACCGTTTCGGATCAAAAGAACCGCTTTGACCAAAAAGAACTGAAAGATGTTTTCGACCTTTGCCTGAGCTGTAAAGCTTGTGGCAGTGAATGCCCAAGTAACGTCGATGTCGCCACCCTAAAAGCTGAATTCCTCTATCAATATCAAGAGGCGAACGGCTACCCATTGCGCAGTAAACTTTTTGCCTACAATACCACATTAAATCGTTTGGGAAGCAAGGTAGCGGGTCTCACCAACGCAATCTATGGTTCTGATTTTCTTAGTGGATTGTTGAAAAAATCCGCAGGAGTCGCCAATCAGCGAAGCCTTCCCTCCGTATCAAAATTTGATTTTGATAGGTGTCTTCAATCCTTTAAAAATCAAAATACTATATCGAAACGAAAGGTGGTTTTATATATCGATGAGTTCACACATTATCTTGATATCGACCTTGGTAAGGATGCTATCGAATTACTGACCCGTTTGGGCTATGAAGTCGAACTTTTTTATGCGGAAAGCGGGCGTACATACCTATCCAAGGGTTTTTTAAAGCAGGCCAAAAAACTGGCGCTGACCCATATTCCAAAATTAAAGGCTTTTGCCGATCAAGGCCGTCCCGTTATCGGTTTGGAACCTTCGGCCGTTTTGACCTTTAGGGACGAATACAAACGGTTTTCAAGCGATTCGAAAACTACAAATGCGATTGCCCTAAATTCCTTCTTGTTGGAAGAATTTCTGTCCCAAGAAATCCAAAAAGGAGAATTGACGGCTGCACATTTTACAAAGGAAACAAAAGTTGTAAAAATCCATAATCACTGTCATCAAAAGGCCCTCAGCAATCAAAAAGTAACTTTTGACGTTCTTAACCTACCGGAGAATTATACGGTTTCTATCATTGCTTCGGGCTGCTGTGGTATGGCGGGTTCCTTTGGGTATGAAAAGGAGCATTACGATATTAGCATGCAGGTGGGGGAGTTGAAACTCTTTCCGTCCCTTCGAAAAACGCCGGAGGATACCATCATCTCCGCTAATGGCACCAGCTGCCGGCATCAGATTTATGATGGCACCAAAAGAAAGGCGTTGCATCCGGTGACGATTTTAAAAGAGGCTCTTGCATAAAAGAACAATTCTTATCATTGGTTTCACCTGGCCCGAGCCTACTTCAACGGCCGCGGGTAAGCGTATGATTCAATTGCTCAATTTTTTCTTAGAACAAGAATATCGAGCGGTTTTTACCAGCACGGCCGCCGAAACTTCACTTTCCATGAATTTGGAAGCTATCGGCGTAGAAAAGAAAGCTATAACACTCAACGATTCCAGTTTTGATGCATTTGTAGAGCATCTAAATCCCGATATCGTGCTTTTTGACCGTTTCCTGACCGAGGAGCAGTTTGGCTGGCGAGTGGCGGAATCCGTTCCCGATGCCATACGGATATTGGATACGGAAGATTTACATTCACTCCGTATAACACGGCAGACATTGTTTAAAAGGGATACTCCCTTTTCAGTCGATGCCTGGTTGCAAAACGATACCACCAAACGTGAAATCGCAAGTATCTATCGTAGCGACCTTTCCCTCATAATCTCGAGCTACGAGATGCAATTGCTGACAGACATCTTAAAAATCGATAAAGACCTACTGTTTTATCTCCCCTTTATGTTGGAAGTTTTAGATGAAAAAACCGTTGGAAAATGGCCATCTTTTGAGGCTAGAAAGGATTTTGTGTGTATCGGAAACGGTAAGCATGCGCCCAATATCGATGCCATTCTGTGGTTAAAAAAAGAAATTTGGCCGCTGATCCGAAGCAAGCTTCCCGACACCAATCTCAATATTTACGGGGCCTATCTCCCCGAACATGTTCAACATATGGACTCACCCAAAGACGGATTTCGAATCATGGGATGGGCGGACAATGCCGAAACCGTGCTAAAAAAAGCGAAAGTGGCATTGGCCCCCTTGCGCTTTGGAGCTGGCATCAAAGGAAAATTAATCGATGCGATGCTGGCGGGAACACCGACCGTAACCACCTCGATCGGCGCCGAGGGAATGCATGCCGAACATCCTTGGAGCGGTCATATAACGAATACCGCCGAAGGTTTGGCCCATGCCGCCATTTCGCTATATCAAAATCCAAAGGAATGGAGTATCGCCCAACAAAACGCTGTGGCCATTGTGAATGGCTTATATGACAAGCGTGTTTTGAAGCAAAGAATAGCCGATAAATTAATGAAGGTCGGAAATGAGCTAGAGGGACACCGCAACCGAAACTTTATAGGCGCTATGTTGATGCACCAAACCGTGGCAGGTACAAAGTTTAAGTCTAAATGGATTGAGGAGAAAAACCGTAGCGGGAATTCGCACCGATGAATGTAAATACGGCATTCAAAACCTTCGCTCAGCAATCTGTAGACCGTCCAAAGATGTAACGGTCACAATCTCAAAATCAATGACTCCCAAAACCAATCCCTCTTCTGTGATGACATCGACTTTCCACTGACCTGCTATCATGTTGTTCTTGTAGGTGTACCCGCGAAATCCGCCCGTACGACCTCCTGTAATTTTGAAGCCGATGTCTTCGACCATTTCCCATTCTTTGGTGGTGGCATTGTACCATTTCCAACGGTGGATGACGGACTTTTTTAAATCCGTCGGTGCGAATATCGAGGAAAAGACATAGACTTCCTCATCTGGGGCATAGTGAAATTTTAATTTATGGTCCCTCCAAAAAATATAGTTTTCATCCTTCTCATAACGCACTATGTATTTGTTGTTTTTAATACTGACATTGTGCGCAACCAACCCTTCATCCAAAGCCAAGGGCACTGGGGGAATAAGGTTGAAGAAATACAAAAGATTGATGAATCCGTAAATGAAGCCTATGATTCCGACCAATTTCCCCAAATGTACCTCCGCTCGTGTACTCGGACTGGAAAAATAGGTGGTCAAGATGAGCAGTAGCGTACTTCCCAAACTGATCAGTCCTGAAACGCGAAAAATTTCTGTACCCATGTCTTTGATAAAAACGGGTACCATAAATGCAAAAAAGGTAAAATTCAGAAAAAAATAGACACTGAACTGAAGGTATTTGTTGGATATTCGCTTTTTCAGGAATTCGTTGGCAAAAAGCAAGGCGACCAATAGGACAAAAAAAGTGGCCGTTTTGGATAGGGAAACACTCCGCGAAAAGTAGATGACGTAGGCACTGGAAAGTCCGCCGAAGAAAAATTGTATGGCCAGCGGAAAAAACTCCTCGTAACGTTCCAATACGGTGTTTTTCCACCGCCCGTCATCCGCCAGGTTATAGCCATACAGGGTAAGGGTCAGACAAGACATATGCAGACACAGCACTACAAGGTCGTAGGTCCGGTCGATACGGCCAAGGGTTAGCGTATCAAAAATAAATCCACCAATGAAAAATAGGATGGGGGCATATTTCTGATGCTTCCTGAGAAATCTGCGAAGCCTACTATTTCTGAAGCGTGCTACTATTTTGTTCATGGTACACCGAAGAGACTTTTTATGTGACGGATGGCCTCACAACCTTATCGCTCTTTAAAGTAACGTTTTCACCCCAATTTATTGTATGCAGATGATGCACTGCTTGAAATTTTGTCTTGGGGATGGGTAATATCCGAGGAATTCCATCAATATCCGTTACTTTGTAAGACAGTAAAAAAAACATCATGCAAAAACCCGATTGGAAAACCGCCAAGGATTTCGAGGATATCACCTATAAAAAAAGCAATGGCGTAGCCCGAATAGCTTTTAACCGACCCAATGTGCGAAATGCTTTTCGGCCAAAAACGACCAGTGAACTCTATCAAGCTTTTTATGACGCGCAGGAAGATACGTCGATCGGCGTCGTTCTTCTTTCCGCGGAAGGGCCATCGACCAAAGATGGTGTGTATTCATTTTGTAGTGGTGGCGATCAGAAGGCTAGGGGAGAGCAGGGATATGTCGGTGAAGACGGCCAGCACCGCCTGAACATTCTTGAGGTGCAACGCCAAATCCGTTTTATGCCCAAAGTAGTGATCGCCGTGGTGCCCGGATGGGCCGTCGGTGGTGGTCATAGCCTGCATGTGGTATGCGATATGACCTTGGCCAGTAAGGAACATGCTATATTCAAGCAGACCGATGCCGATGTCACCAGTTTTGACGGGGGATACGGGTCTGCCTATCTCGCCAAAATGGTGGGACAGAAAAAGGCCCGTGAAATTTTCTTTTTGGGACGGAGCTACTCCGCGCAGGAAGCGTATGAAATGGGTATGGTCAACGCAGTGATTCCGCACGAAGAACTTGAGGACACCGCTTATCAATGGGCCCAGGAAGTATTGGGGAAATCCCCCACCGCTATTAAAATGCTAAAGTTCGCCATGAACCTTACGGATGATGGAATGGTCGGGCAGCAGGTATTTGCAGGGGAAGCGACCCGATTGGCCTATGGTACAGAGGAAGCCAAAGAAGGGCGGAATGCCTTTTTAGAGAAACGGAAGCCGGATTTTGGGAAAGACAAGTGGTTGCCTTGATGAATGTATATTCAAGTGCAGGTGTCACGTTCAAAGGACAACATTTATACAATAAAATACCGGTATTAATCTCTGGTGGTCTAAGTCCCCGATGCTTGCATAGTACGAAGCGGAAAGTTTGAAAACCACAGGTTTTTATTGAAAAAAGCTTCTTCCACTAAATACCTCGTATGCTTGCATGGAGGCAGTTTAGTACCCCGAAAGTGGTCTAGAGTGGCCCTCCTTTATTTCAGAGGGATAGGGCTCAAAGATTCCGCAAAGGCGGGAATGACCTACTGAACGTTATATGTAATCCAAAAAGAGCCCCTCCGTTAGGAAAAGGCTCTTTTATCGAGAACACTATATGAAAATGAAAAATTAACTCCGATTTAATTACATGACAAACATAGGGGCATCTGGCAGACAAAAGAAAATTTTGTTGTGAGATGACGGATTTTTGTGGTGTAGGGTGTTAAAATTGTTGTGTAGGGTTTTTCTTAACTTTAAATCATTAATTTTTTTTGTGGGTCCCAAACAAAAAATTTAGACGAGTTATTGTATTGCCGCAACAACATCCCTTAAAAATCCATTTATATCAAATTCTGGCTCTTCAGCTAACCCCGTTCTTACAATGACCAGGTCTTTTGAGGGAATAATAAAAACCCGCTGTCCTTGATAACCGTTAGCGGAATACATATCTCTGGGAACATCGGGAAATTTTCCACCACTATTCAGCCAAAAGTGACCACCATAATCGCCTTCGGAATGGGCGGTGGGCTTGCGTACATAGTCCACCCAGTTTTGGTCGAAAAGTTGCTGGCCGTTCCAATCGCCTTTGTTGAGGTATAATAATCCGAATTTGGCCCAGTCGCGGGTAGTGGCCCATCCGTAGGATGAGCCTACAAAATTTCCGTTCATGTCGGTTTCGATGAGCATGGAATGCATTCCGATTTTATCGATAAGGGCAGCGTAGGGGAAATCGAGATACTCTTGATGGGTCTCGAACCGTTGTCTCAAGATTCCGGAAAGTAGATTGGTAGTTCCAGAGGAATAATTCCATATTTCGGTCGGTGGGGCAATGGCCTCTTTTTCCGCTTGCACTTTGGGCATGTCGGCTTCGAGGAAAAGCATGCGGGTGACATCGGAAATGGAGGTATAGTCTTCTTCCCATGCGAGCCCGCTTTGCATACGCAGCAGGTGGTTCAGGGTAATATTTGCTCGGTCGTCGCCATTCCATTCGGGTATGTGGGCGGGTTTGTCCAAGTCGATTTTATTTTGAAATTGTAGAATACCGTACAAGGTCGCCAGTACACTTTTGGTCATACTCCAGCCGAGTATCGGGGTGTCTTTGTTAAACCCTTGTAAATAGTGTTCGCCTATAATATGATTTTTATAGACCACCAAGACGGTCCGGGTTTTCCGGGTTTCCGGATTTGCGAAGACATCGGCAATGGCCTTATCCAATCGCTGATAATCAACATTGGCGAAGGTGGTGTCTTTCTTCCCGTTGTTTCCATATGGAAAGGGTAGGTCATTTTCTAGGGTTTGACGATGTGGGGTGCGAATCACCGTATTCGAGTCGTAGGTTTCGTTGACAAGCACGCAGCCGAGTCCCTCACGGCAAATCGATTTTCGTGCCATTAAGCCATATACCGAGGCGGTGGCCTGCTTTCCATCAGCATCTGCTTCAACATCCGCCAATTTAATCAGCGGCACGTCGTTGTCGTTCAGGGTGACGGATTCTGGACTTCTATCCGTAAGAAACACGGTAGAAGCCATGTTTTTAGAGGCATAACCGGAGATGATATTGAGTTTGGGATAATTAAAATAGGCCACCACTACAAGGATGACCAGGGCGATTAGAAGCACTCTTTTAAGTAATTTCATGGTATTGGGTTAGTAGAATTTGTTCCAAAAATAAGCCGATTTGTCTTTATAAATTGGAATGTGATGAAAAAAGGGTGTTGCGAATGGATTTGAAAGCGAGAAAAAAATACCGATATTGTAATCCTAAAAAGCTACACAAATTTTAAAAATGAACAGAATTCATTCCTCTTTCATCTTTCTTATGCTGCTGTTGGTTTCATGTACGGACGAAAGGAATTATACTTGGAAGTCTAGGGTAGTCAAAGTATCCGCTTACAATTCCACTACCGCCCAAACGGATGGATTACCGACTTTGGCTGCATGGAGCGATACCTTGGTACCTGGAATGAAGGCAATCGCAGTATCCCGTGACCTTATTGCCCTTGGCCTCGACCACAATACCCAAGTGAAAATTGAAGGTCTCGATGGTATATTTTTGGTCAAGGATAAAATGGCCCGTAGAATGCGAAACAAAATAGACATTTATATGGGGAACGATATCGCAAAAGCAAAGGCGTGGGGAACCCAGAAACTGGAAATACAATATCGGGTCCCAAGGGATTCCACCAAAACTACCGACAAATGATAAAGAAGTTTTTGACACCCATATTGTTTTTGCTGCTCGGTGCTGGCTGTAAATCGCAAGTACAGATTATCGACAAACCGATAATTTTTGATGAAACCCGCAGGGAACTAACCCTGGAGTATCTTGAAGATCATTACGGACTGGAACAGGATGCCCCGACCATAGACCCGAAAATGATAGTGCTGCACTGGACGGCCATTCCTACTTTCGAAGGCTCCTTCGATGCCTTCAAAAATGTGAAATTGCCAAGCTGGCGTCCGGATATCAAGAATGCTAGTGCCCTTAATGTCTCTTCGCAATTCCTTATTGACCAAGACGGCAGCATTTACCGCCTGATGCCCGAAACCACCATGGCCAGGCACGTCATCGGACTTAATCATACCGCTATAGGCGTAGAGAATGTAGGCGGCACCGAAGGAAAGCCCTTGACCGACGCCCAGCTCAAATCGAATGTTGCCTTGGTCGACTACTTGGCCGAGAAATACAATATCGAATACCTGATAGGCCATTACGAGTACACTACTTTTGACGGCCATCCGCTGTGGTTGGAAAAAGATGATAGCTATCGTACCCAAAAAACAGATCCTGGAGAAGATTTTATGCGGAAAGTACGTCAGGCGACCATACATCTCAATTTTAAAGAGAATCCATAATCTCCTTATGGTACTTAATCATAGCTGGGTCTCAAAACGCGAAACAAGAATCTTCAAATCCTCACCAATTAAAACCAAAGCCCGAATGAACCTTAAACTTGTCTTTTTGGCCCTCGTTGCCATTACTTTTTGCAATGCCCAAGAAAACGACATTACCGAATCCCTTTACGGAACCTACGAAAAGTATCTTGAACCATCACTTGACAAACGTCGTATCAAGCACCATCAAATTCAACCCTTGATTGAGGGGTATCGGAAAAACCCGAAATTTAAGGTGCAGACGGTCGGTCAATCCATAGAAGGCAGAAAACTTTCTCTGATCAGTATCGGCTCGGGAAAGACCGATGTCTTTCTCTGGTCGCAAATGCACGGCGACGAGCCGACAGCAACACAGGCTATTTTCGATATCCTTAATTTTTTGGACAGTTCCGATTTTACCGCCGAAAAACAAGCCATCCTACAAAGTTGTACCCTTCATTTTCTGCCCATGCTGAATCCCGATGGGGCAGAGGTCTTCCAGCGTAGAAACCGCTTGGGAGTTGATATCAATCGTGATGCCCTTAGCTTACAATCCCCGGAGAGCCGCGTACTGAAACAAATCAGGGACAGTCTCGATGCGGACTTCGGTTTCAACTTGCATGATCAAAGCACCTATTACAATGCGGAGCGTACCGAAAAACCGGCTACCATTTCTTATTTGGCCCCCGCATACAATTATGAAAAGGAGGTCAACGATGTTCGAGCCAGCGCCATGAAGGTCATTGTTTTTATGAACGGGATCATCCAAAAATATGCACCGGGACAAGTAGGCCGGTATAATGACGATTTTGAGCCAAGGGCCTTTGGTGATAACATCCAAAAGTGGGGTACTAGTGCTATCTTGATCGAATCCGGCGGATATCCCGACGATGTCGAGAAACAGGAAATCCGTAAACTCAATTACGTTTCCATTTTATCCGCTATTTATACCATTGCCAAGGGAAGCTATCGGGACATCCCCTTGGAAGATTACGAAAAAATCCCTGAAAATGACCGGAAACTATTCGACCTGAAAGTCGAAAGTGCCACCTATCCGTTACTCGGTAACGACTATGTGATTGATATCGGTATGAACCGTTTGGAGGTTGACAAAGATGACCATACTGATTTTTGGTACAGCAGCCGTATTCTCGATCAAGGCGATCTTTCTACCTATTACGGTTATGAAAACTTTGATGCATCCGGATATACGATTGTTCCCGGAAAAGTCTATCCGGAAACTTTAAAATCGGTGGAGGTGCTGGGAAAGCTAAAAATCGAATCCCTCTTGAAATCAGGACACACCTATATCCGCGTAGAAAATATTCCCAAGGATATGCTAGATTCGCCATTTCCCATCCATATTATTGGAAAAAATCATGAAGTGCCCGAGTTCAATATTGAAGTGGGCATCAACCCTACTTTTATATTGGAAAAGAACGGAAAGGTCGAATACGCTATCATCAACGGATTTCTTATCGATGTTGACAAGGATACTTCAACGGGCTTTGGGAATGCTATGATTTACAGGTAATTCGAGGGATGACCACAGCTGTGAACCGTCACAAAATATTCGCCTGAAAAGATATCGAAATTGGTTTTGTGGACTTTGGCAACTCGACTTCAGTTTATAACGGCCGCAGTAAAAGAGCTAGATGTGATAACCTTGAGATTTGGAATTTGGTACTTGGATTTTTCTAACTTGCCTGTTAAATCTTCCACAAAAGCCTTGTTCCATATATTTCAACGGCTAATTTAGCGTTATGGAAACATGACTCGATTTTTTGTTTGGAACCGTGAATTATGGCTTTTGTGCCCTAGTGAAGCCAATTTTTAATTGCATAGCCGAAGCTACCGAATTCAAAAATGAAAAAATTAGGGTGAAAAATGTATGATTCACAGGCAAAAGAAAAAGTCGAGTGGAGTTCATGAAATAGTTTTCTATATCCAACAGGAATACGTAATTTTGCAAAATGTTTTTTATGATTAGAAGAATTGTTCCTATTCTGCTTTTGGCTGGTGCGTTGCATTCCTGTAGCGAGTATCAAAAAGTTCTGAAAAAAGAGGATGTTAAGGCGAAGTACGATTTGGCGCAGAAGTTTTACGAGGAGGGCGATATGAAACGGGCCAACCGCCTTTTTGAGCAAATCGCTCCTAAATATGTTGGCAAACCACAGGGGGAGCGGGTTATGTTCTTCTTCGCGGATACGTATTTTAAACGCGGGGATTATAACATGGCGGGCTATCAGTTCGAACGGTTCGTCAAGTCATACCCGAAAAGTGAAAAAGTAGCCGAAGCGTCTTTTTACGGTGCTAAAAGCTACTATGAACTATCACCGCGATACTCGCTTGATCAGACCGATACAGATAAGGCTTTGGTCAAATTGCAGAGTTTTATCAATATGTATCCCGATTCCGAATATTTTGCCGAGGCTAATGCAATGGCCAAAGACCTGACTACCAAAAAAGAGCACAAGGCCTACGAAATTGGCAAACAATACAACAAGTTGGGGGAATTCGATTTTACGTTCCTAAATCCTGCCATCAGTGCGTTCGATAACTTTATTTCAGATTTTCCGGGATCGATATATCGCGAGGATGCCATGTACTACCGCTTCGAATCGGCTACGCAATTCGCCCTGAATAGTTTCGATCGGCTCAAACCGGAAAGGGTAAAGGAGGCTCAAGAGGATTATAATGCCTTGAAAAAACAGTTTCCCGAGACTAAGTACGCTGTACGGGCAGATAAATTATTGGCAAAACTTGCCTCTGAACGAGAAGACGTCACACAAGAAATAGAAGCTAAATAAATTGATTTCAAAATTATGGATATGAACGACCTGAAAAATTCAAAAGCTGCCGTTAGTACGAAGACGATCAATAAGAATGAGTTCGATCAGAAAACGGATAATATTTACGAAGCTATTTCCATAGCGGCCAAGCGTGCCGTACAGATCAATTCTGAAATCAAAAAGGAGTTGTTGGAGAAATTGGAGGAGTTCGCTACGTATAGCGATAGCCTTGAAGAGGTCTTCGAGAACAAAGAACAAATCGAAGTGTCCAAATTCTACGAGAAACTTCCGAAACCCCATGCGTTGGCCGTCGAAGAATGGTTGACTGATAAGATTTATTTTAGGAATACGGAGAAGGAGCAGTAGTACTATAATTTATTCAACGCATATGCTCACCGGCAAAAACATCCTTCTAGGTATTACCGGAGGCATTGCCGCCTATAAAACTACTTTTCTTGTCCGTTTATTTATAAAAGCCGGCGCCAATGTTAAGGTTATCTTGACGGAGAGCGCCGGTGATTTTGTTTCCCCCCTTACCTTAGCGACCCTTTCCAAGAATCCCGTTTTATCCTCTTTCGTAAGCGAGGAGGCTGGAAGTACGGATTGGAACAATCATGTAGCACTGGGTCTTTGGGCCGACTTGATGTTGATTGCACCCGCGACGGCAAATACCTTGTCTAAAATGGCGAACGGTACTTGCGATAATCTGTTGTTGGCTACCTATCTTTCCGCTAAATGCCCGGTCTTCTTTGCCCCGGCAATGGATTTGGATATGTACAAACACCCCTCCTCAAAGGCCTCTTTTGAAAAATTAATATCGTACGACAATGTGATGATTCCAGCAACCTCCGGCGAATTGGCTAGCGGATTGCACGGTGAGGGCAGAATGGCTGAGCCGGAAGATATAGTCGCTTTTATTAGGGATTATTTTTCAAAAGGACTGCCCATGTCCGGAAAAAAAGTATTGATCACGGCCGGACCTACCTATGAAGCGATTGACCCTGTAAGATTTATCGGAAACCACGCTTCAGGACGAATGGGCTTTGAACTGGCGGAGGTGGCAGCAAACTTAGGGGCCCAAGTGGTATTGATTTCAGGACCTTCCCATTGTACCGTTTCCCATGAATCGATACGATTAGAAAAAGTGGTTTCCGCCGATGAGATGTATCATGCCGCGCATAAGAACTATCCGGATACCGATATTGTTATCTGTGCCGCGGCAGTCGCCGATTATCGTCCAAAGTCCGTAGCCGAACAGAAAATTAAAAAAAACGACGCGACGATTTCCCTAGCCCTCGTGAAAACGAAAGACATCCTATTATCCCTCGGAAAGGAAAAGAAAAAGCAATATCTAGTGGGCTTCGCATTGGAAACCGAAAATGAACTCGACAATGCCAAGGCCAAGCTGAAAAAGAAGAATTTGGATGCTATCGTGCTCAACTCCCTTAACGATACCGGAGCTGGATTCGGAACGGCCACCAACAAAATTACCTTTATGGATAAGAATTCAACGATTATACCGTTTGAACTTAAGAGCAAGGCCGAGGTGGCCAAAGATATTTTCTCCGAGATCCTTAAACGAATCGATGCATAAAGTCCTAATTTTGTTGGTAGTTTCATGCTTTGGGCTGTCAGTACAGTCGCAAGAGCTGAATTGCACGGTTACCGTAAATTCCGATCAAGTAGCGCAGACCAACCAGCAGATATTTAAGACCTTGGAGCGTTCGTTGAACGATTTCGTGAATAAAAATAAATGGACAAACCGCACCTATCAAGAGAACGAGCGGGTTAATTGCCAGATGTTCATTACCATTACCAAGTTCGAATCAAACCGGTTTGAAGGCAATATCCAAATCCAATCCTCCCGCCCGGTCTACAATACATCGTACGCCAGTTCAATCTTTAATTATAAGGACAATGATTTCAATTTTGAATATATTGAATACCAACCGTTGGTATTCAACAAAAACGTTTTTGAATCAAATCTCGTAGGCGTAATTTCGTTTTACACTTACATTATTCTTGGCTTGGATGCGGATACTTTTGCCTTGGAAGGTGGTACCGATTCTTTCCGGACGGCACAACAAATAACCACCCAAGCGCAAGGAAGCAATTTCTCGGGATGGGACCAGAACAGTGATCGCAGCCGTTTCGAACTGATAGATAATCTTTTGTCAAATACGTATCGTGAATACCGTATCGCCATGTACAACTACCATCGAAAGGGTCTTGATATTTTGGGTGACAATAATAGTACTGGCAAACAAGTGATTGCCGGAACGATGAAACTATTCGAGACTATGATCAAACGTCGTCCCAATGCGTTTTTGATACAGACCTTTTTCGATGCAAAGGCCGATGAAATCCAAAATATTTTCTCCGATGGCCCCAAAGTCGATATCGTCGAATTAAAGGAAACCCTTAATGCCGTCGCTCCCGCCTATTCCGGTACCTGGAAGGATATTAAATACTGATCCAAAATCTTGAGAACGCAATATCAAGTTACGTGAATACTTTATTGGATACTTTCTACTTCATCCTCAGTACTAATTCCTAAGTACTATCTATGGCTATTTTCCTGAATAATCGATTATCTTTACGGCACTAAACACCTATAGTAGCCAGTGCTCACAAACCTATCCATAAAAAATTACGCCCTTATCGACGAATTGGACGTCGCGTTTACCAACGGACTTACTTGTATAACCGGTGAAACCGGAGCGGGCAAATCCATTTTGTTGGGTGGCCTTTCCCTGGTTTTGGGTAAGCGGGCAGATCTTTCTTCTTTGCGTGACAAGGATAAAAAATGCATCATTGAGGCAGAGTTTAAAGTGGAGGCATACGATTTAAAATCCTTTTATAAGGATAACGATCTCGATTACGAGGATCGCACGATTATAAGAAGGGAAATTCAGCCCAGCGGGAAGTCCCGCGCCTTTATCAATGATTCCCCGGTCACTTTGGATATCCTTACCGAACTCGGTGATACCCTTATCGATGTGCATTCGCAACACCAGACCCTTCGCTTGGCGGACAACGATTTTCAGCTGAAAGTTATCGATGCTTTGGCGGATAATGGGCAACTTCTTAAGAACTATTCGGAAAAGTTGGATACCTATCGCAAGACGTCAAAAGAATTGCAAGAACTGATTGATTTTCAAAAGGAAGCCATAAAGGAACACGACTACAATACTTTCCTTTTGCAAGAATTGGAAGCAGCCCCTTTAAAAGTAGGTGTTCAAGAGGAACTGGAAGAGCGCTACGAACAACTGAACAACGTTTCAACTATTTTGGAACTACTCTCCAGTGGATATCAACTTTTGAACGATGATCAGGTCGGTGTGGTCAATTTGATGACCGAATTAAAGCAAGTGTCCAATCGGCTGTCCCATTTCGGTAGCCAATATTCGGACCTGAACCAGCGGATACTGTCCGTTTTTATAGAGATAGATGACATAGCCGAGGAGTTGCAAAGATTTCAGGACAACGCCGAAGCGGATCCACAGTTGTTGGAAGAGACCAATACCAAGCTACAGCAGCTTTACGATTTGCAAAAAAAGCATGGGGCAGTTGATGTTTCGGAATTATTGGAAATAAAGGAAACCCTATCCGAAAAAGTAAGCGAAACCGAAAACTTGGAATCCGATATCCGTAAAAAGCAAGAAATGCAATCAGTTCAGCAAAAAGAACTCGATGCATTGGCGGTAGCATTGTCAGCCAAACGTAAAAAGGTGCTTCCCAGCCTTAAAATACAGCTACAGGATAGTTTGTCGTCCCTGGGAATGCCAAGTGCGACGTTCAAAATTGAAATACATCCTTCCAAAGAGTTCAAGAATAACGGAAAAGACGCGTTGACCTTTTTATTCTCCGCAAACAAGGGAACGGATTATGGGGAGTTAAAAAAAGTAGCCTCTGGAGGTGAACTCTCCCGAATCATGCTGACGATAAAGGCCATTTTGGCCAAATATGAGCAACTTCCTACAATGATGTTCGATGAAATAGATACCGGGGTATCGGGTGAAATTTCAAACAAGATGGGCGACATCATGAACGCCATGAGCAAGACCATGCAGGTTTTTTCCATCACCCATCTACCGCAGGTGGCCTCCAAAGGGGACCATCACTTTAAGGTCTATAAAATCGAGGAAGGCGGAACCACCCACACCAAAATGAAAAAGCTCGATTCCGACGAAAGGGTAGTGGAGCTCGCCGGTATGTTGGGAGGTACAGCGTTGACAGATTCGGCCATGGCGCATGCTAGGCAGTTGTTAACTAGTAGCTAGTTGCAGTAACGGTCGGCGTTAGTTTAAGGTCTAATCGCTGCTTCGTGGCTGTTCAAAGCGCAAAGCTTATTTTGAACCTAAAACCTACCGAAGGCAGAATTAAACTTGGAATTTTTTACTGCCAACCGGGTCTGCAACTGCCAACTTTTTTAAATATCTTTGAAATTACCGTAACAACTTATACTTGAAAAAATGGGATACAACTTATTGAAAGGAAAAAAGGGAATCATTTTTGGTGCCTTGGATGAAAACTCCATCGCTTGGAAGACCGCCGAACGGATTCATGAAGAAGGCGGCGTTTTTGTGCTGACCAATGCACCCATTGCCTTACGCATGGGCCAAATCGACGAACTGGCCAAAACAACGGGTTCCGAAGTTGTGCCTGCAGACGCTACTAGCGAGGAAGATTTAGAGCATCTGGTATCGAAGTCCATGGAAATTTTAGGGGGTAAGCTCGATTTTGTGCTACACGCCATCGGAATGTCTGTAAACGTGCGTAAAGGCAGGGCCTACACCGACGAAAAATATGATTTCACTACCAAAGGCTGGGATATTTCCGCGCTTTCTTTTCATAAGGTTCTACAAACACTACACAAGGGCGACGCCATGAATGAATGGGGCAGTATTGTAGCCTTGACCTATATGGCGGCTCAGCGGGTTTTCCCCGACTATAACGACATGGCCGATAACAAGGCGTATTTAGAATCCGTAGCCCGTAGTTTTGGCTATTTCTTCGGTAAAGAAAAGAAAGTAAGGGTGAATACCATTTCGCAATCCCCCACTGCAACTACGGCAGGGCAGGGAGTTAAAGGTTTTGATGGTTTTATTAACTATGCCGAAAAAATGTCACCATTGGGCAATGCGACCGCTCTTGAGTGTGCGGACTACACCGTTACTTTGTTTTCAGACCTTACCAAAAAAGTCACGATGCAAAACCTTTTTCACGACGGTGGGTTCTCGAATACGGGGGTCAGCCAAGAAGTGATGGAGCAGTTTGCGAAGTGAGTGTAAAGATGGCAATTTCCATCCAATAAAAGTTTTGCCACCTTCTTGGGGTTTTGCTCCAATATATAGTATAAGTTTAGTGGTTTATGAGAAGTCAAGGCTTATAATTTTATAATGGTCTTAGGTCAACTACGCTGAATGAACATGTCTTTTTCCTTCATAATTCCCGTGTATAATCGGCCCGAAGAAATAGGGGAGCTTCTGGAAAGTTTAGCAGTACAGACCTACTCTGAACCATTTGAAATCGTAATTGTCGAGGACGGTTCTACTAAATCCTGTGAGAAGATTATTGAAGATTTTAGGCATAGGCATCCGGAAGGACAAGAAATATTTTCAATCACGTATCTGCAAAAGCTGAATTCCGGTCCTGGGGATTCCCGAAATTATGGAATGGCGCGGGCCAAAGGCGATTATTTTATAATTTTGGATTCTGATTGTATTGTACCGCCCAAATATCTCGATACCGTTGATAGATCGCTTCAAGAGGAGTACGTTCATTGCTATGGCGGACCCGATGCGGCGCATGAATCCTTCAGTTTAGTACAAAAAGGAATCAATTATGCCATGACTGCGGTGTTGACCACAGGTGGTATCCGTGGTAGCAGAAAGATATCGAAAAAGGGTACCTATACTAAAGATGCAACTACTGGACAAATTGGAGGGTTTCAACCCCGCAGTTTTAATTTGGGCATTTCCAAAATGGCCTTTGAGACTACCGGCGGTTTTGGGAATATCCATCCGGGTGAGGATCCAGACCTGATTTTCAGGATTTGGGGCAAGGGTTACGCTACGAAATTGATTCCCGAAGCTTTTGTTTACCATAAAAGGCGCATCGACTTGCATAAATTCTTCGTTCAGGTGAAAAAATTCGGTATGGTCCGTCCAATCTTGAACCGACGGTATCCGAAAACGGTAAAGATGACGTACTGGTTTCCTACGCTATTTTGTTTAGGGTTTATAGTGGCCCTAATCTTTTGGAACATAGGAATAGTGCTGCCGATGTGGTTGTATGGTCTTTATTTCGGACTTGTTTTTATGGATTCCCTATTAAAAAATAGAAGCTTGGCGATAGCGATTCTATCCCTAGTGGCCGTATGCATTCAATTTGTGGGATATGGTTTCGGTTTCCTTAAGTCCACCTTCTTCCTTAACTTTAGCGATGAGAAAGCCGAGAAGCTATTTCCGCATTTATTTTTTAAGGATGCCGGTAGGGTCGATTAATTGATATAGATGATAAAAAACATAAAACGAGTCCTTAAAAAACGCAAGGCAAAGGTATTCTTTGTATTTCTGGGCTGTTCGGCCGCTATTTGGTTTATTAACGCCCTATCACAGACTTATGTCAGCACCGCGTCATTTGATATGGAGTATGTGAGTATCCCCGATGGGTATCTATTTAAAGGCGTTTCAAAGAAGGAAATAGACGTCAAACTAAGAGCTGGGGGATTTCAGTTTCTCGGATTTAACTTCAAAAACAAAAAAGTCAGCATCGATGTATCTAAAGCGGAGAAAATCAATTCCAAGTTCTATGTACCTGAACAGGACTATCGCGCTCAAATAGAAAAACAGATGATCGGTTCGATGGCCTTATTGGAAATCGAAAACGATACCCTTTTTCTCGACTTACTTCCTGTAATCACGAAAGAATTACCGGTGAGACCAAGGGTGAAAATGAACTTGGCACAAAACTATCTTTTGGACGGGGATATACAGATGACCCCCGATACGATTTCGCTGACGGGCCCCGCTGATGAAATAGACAGTATCACGCAAATACGGACAGAACAAATCACCCTGCCCAATCTAACTTCGGATTTTACGGAAGAGCTAGCCCTAACTAAATCTCCAAAGCTAAAGAACACAACGTATTCGCAAAGTACCGTAATATTGAGCGGTGAGATTGCCCGTTTTTCGGAAAAGATGTTTGAAGTGCCCGTAACGGTTATAAATCTTCCCGACGATCTCGATGTCAAAACTTTTCCCGATAGGGTATCCGTTCTATGCAAAGCGAAAATGAAACGGTTAAAGGAACTTAAAGAATCCGACTTTAAAGTAGTCGCTGATTATAGTGCAAAAAGGAGAGAAGTATCCAAAGAACTACCGCTAGAACTGAGCGAAAAACCCGAAGGACTGCATAGTGTTGTACTAAAGGATACCGAAGTCGAATATATTGTAAAAAAGAAATGAAATATGTAGGCTTGACGGGAGGCATTGGCAGTGGTAAAACTACAGTGGGCAAATTATTTGCCCAACTCGGCGTGCCGGTCTACAATTCTGACAAGCATGCTAAACAGCTGATGGAAACCTCACCGGAGGTGAAAAAAGCTCTAAAAACACTTTTGGGCGAAGCGGCCTACAACGGCAAAAGTTTAAACAAGACCTTCATTTCGGAACAGGTATTTAATGACAAATCCCTTTTGGAGAAACTGAATGCCCTCGTACATCCGGCAGTTAGGACCCATTTTTTGGAATGGTCGAAACATCAAAAGGCAGCCTATGTTATTCAAGAGGCGGCCATAATTTTTGAGATGGGTTCGCAAGACTTCTACGATAAAGTTATTTTGGTGACAGCGCCCGAAAATATCCGAATAGGTCGTATTCTGGAAAGGGATTCGCAAAATTCCCCTGCAACAATTAAGGCCCGTATGCAAAATCAATGGAAGGATGCGAGAAAAATCGATGCCTCCGACTTTGTAATCGAAAACTTAGACCTAAAAACGACGGAGCTGAAAGTTCTGGAGATACACCGCGCACTTCTTTAAAATAGATAAAGTTTTGTATTTTAACATTTCTGTTAAGGTTTGGTTAAACACTTCGATGGCTACTGTTAAATCTTTAATTTTACGAAAAGAGTCAAGCTAGTCATAAGTCTTTTGTAGCAGGTCAGTCCTAATTC
Organism: uncultured Flavobacteriaceae bacterium; assembly: GCA_963832345.1. GTDB lineage: Bacteria > Bacteroidota > Bacteroidia > Flavobacteriales > Flavobacteriaceae > Pricia. The sequence goes on from CAWHTW010000004.1 coordinate 129,939, forward strand.
TTTTGTCAGGTCAGGACAAAAAATCATTGCATGGCCGTTGTTACGGAATCATTTTTTTGACGCAGTATTGGCGAAGATTAGCAAAGCTTGGGCCGGCTAAAACAGGCTTAACATATAGGTACATGAACAAGAGGTTATTTGTGCTGTTGGTGGTGTTGATGAGCCTCTCCCTGATAGGAATAATATTGGTCCAAGTTTTTTGGATCAAGCAATCGGTAGAGGATAAAGAGGAGCAATTTACTACGACGGTATCCGAAGTATTGCATACTGTTTCGGAAAAAATAGAGGAGCGGGAAAGAAAGGATTATTTTGAGCGCTATATTAATTTAGAGGATAGCGTAGGCGGTGAACCTAGAAGTTCGCATTTGAAGGATATTTTTTTTATTGACCGAGACATTAATTCCAACGAAATCCGGTTTTATTCCCACGGAATCCTTGAGGAAGATTATAATATTTCATCTACGTTCTTTGACAGCGGTAATGCCAGTGATACGACGACCATAAAAGGGTATACGAGTAAGCGTACCGAGACTATTTATAAAGAAGATTTTGGTCTCGACGGGAAGGGATATCGATTGACAGCCAAGCAGAAGCTCGAGAAAATCGGGGGACTTTCCTCGATGGAAAAAGCGGCATTTGAAGATGTTTTTAGAGAATTTGCCAAGAAAGTACCGATACATAAAAGAGTAAGTAAACAAGAAATAGAACTTCTTTTAGATAGTGAGCTGCGGAACCGAAATCTGAACCTTGACTTTGAATACGGCGTATATAGTAGGGGACTACCAACGAAGGTGAAATCCCCAAAATTTAAATTCACCGAGAACACACTGTATAAGACGCCTATTTTTAAGGATAGTGAAGGAAAAAGTAGTTTTTCGCTGCTGATCTCCTTTCCAAAAAAGAAAAGCTTTTTGATGGGGTCGATCATGGGGTTGGCCATTTTGTCCTTACTGTTTACCCTGGTGATAGTGGCCTCCTATGCAGGAGCTATTTACCAGTTGATCCGACAAAAACAGATTGCCGAGATAAAATCCGATTTTATAAACAATATGACCCATGAGTTCAAAACACCTATTGCCACTATTAACTTGGCAGTAGAGGCCATACGAAACCCAAAAATTATCGGTGACCAAGAGAAAGTGCAGCGCTATCTTACTATGATACGGGACGAGAATAAGCGCATGCACGCACAGGTCGAGAATGTGTTGCGCATATCAAAATTGGAAAAAAACCAGTTGGATATCAGTAAGGACAGGGTAGACGTTCATGACATAATTCATGATGCCATCGCCCACGTGGAGCTTATTGTAGCCGATCGGGGCGGGTATATCGATACCCACCTTGATGCAGATCGCAGCGAGGTAGTGGCCAACGAGATGCACTTTACCAATGTCATTGTCAATATTATGGACAACGCCATAAAGTATTCCCCCGAGGCGCCTCGTATCGATATTTTTACGGAAGTGGCCAAAAATCACATCATTATAAAGGTACAGGACCATGGTGCCGGGATGAGCAAGGTGGTAGTCAAAAAGGTTTTTGAAAAATTCTACCGCGAGCATACGGGAGACATACATAATGTAAAAGGGCATGGGCTTGGTCTAGCTTATGTTAAGAAGATAATAGACGATCATCAAGGTGAGGTCTATGCAGAGAGTGAAAAAGGAAAAGGAAGCACTTTCTATATAAAACTGCCTTTAATCTGAAGTTCGAAGGACTTCGCTAACTCAAAACTATGGAAACAGTAAACAAGAAAATTCTTTTGGTAGAAGACGATCCCAATTTTGGGATAGTGCTTAAGGACTACCTGTCGATGAACGATTTTGACGTTACCCTGGCAAAAAACGGTATGGAGGGGTTTGAAAAATTCAAAAAAGACAATTACGATATCTGCATCTTGGACGTCATGATGCCCTATAAAGATGGTTTCACCCTGGCCAAGGAAATCCGTGAGAAGAACGAACACGTTCCTATCGTTTTTCTTACCGCCAAGACTATGAAAGAAGACGTTCTGAAAGGCTATAAGGCCGGTGCCGACGACTATTTAAACAAACCTTTTGATTCCGAGGTCTTGCTGATGAAAATCAGGGCGATACTTCAAAGAAAATCTTCAAATTCCTTATCCGAAAGTAAGAAGTTTGAGTTCGAATTGGGTAACTTTCATCTGAACTCTAAATTAAGGTTTCTTAAGTACAAGGACCAGGAAGCGATAAAACTTTCACCGAAAGAAAACGAACTATTACGTTTGTTGGCTCTGCACGAAAATGATTTGATGCCGAGAGAACTCGCATTGACGAAAATTTGGCGCGACGATAATTACTTCACCTCCCGGAGTATGGATGTTTATATCGCCAAGCTTCGAAAATATTTAAAGATTGACGACGATGTTGAAATCCTAAATATTCATGGTGAAGGTTTTCGTTTGGTGGTAAAGGAAGAGCAGAAGTAGGTCTTTTTCCCGGAAAACTAGGCAATACATTTATAAAACAATAGACCGATCCTATCTGGAATCGGTCTATTTTCGTTTGTATGGTAAGTTTTTATATTCCCAAACGAAAATAGAGTAGGAAATGTTGTGCCAAGGGATTAGATGCGACGGTTCATTTCAATTGACCTATTATATCGGTAACTATTTTCGCAGGGGTAGCAGCGATGGATACCGAAATCGCATCATCCGGCACCTCTAAAGCTTCAAACTGCGAACGTAAAAGCTCCGATGGCATAAAGTGACCCTTCCGGTCGTCCAACCGTTCTGATATCAGTTCAAATGAACCCTCTAGATATACAAAATCTATTTTTTCTATCCGCTGCCGTAGCAACTTGCGATACCTGCTCTTTAAGGCCGAGCAGGCAATAACCGCACCTTGATTTTCATGTTCCTGCGCCAATTCGTTCAGCCGCTCAAGCCAGCCCTTCCGATCATCGTCATTCAATGGATGTCCCTGAGCCATTTTTTGAACATTTACTTCAGGATGATAGCTGTCGCCGTCAAAAAAGGAAAGACCCAGTTCTTCTGCTAGTAGCTTTCCTATTGTGGTCTTTCCTGAGCCTGATACGCCCATGACGAAGAATATGTGTTTGTTACTATCCATTTTCTTGTAAAAGGTAATGGTTAAAGGTTGAAAGTAGGGAACCTGAGATTCAGTAAATATAGGATCAATTGCCCGTTAGCCCGCTTACCTCATTTTCAACTCTAGAGATTAACCCCTGCGACCCAATGTCATAAGGTACCCAAACCGTATTTTCATTTTTCTTGAACCAGGTCATCTGGCGTTTGGCAAAGCGGCGGGTATTTTTTTTTATTTCCGAAATGGCAAAATCCAAGGTCCAAATTCCCTCAAAATAGTTAAAAAGCTCTTTGTATCCTACCGTTTGCAGCGCATTCAAATTCCTGTGTTTTTTTAATTTTTCGACCTCCGATACCAGACCTTGCGCAATCATGTCATCTACTCTTGTGTTTATGCGGTCATAGACGGATTGCCTATCCGCTTTGAGACCAATGATTATCGTTCTAAAAGGCCGTGATATTTTCGCTTTCGCCAGAAAAGACGAATAGGGTTTTCCTGTGCCGATACAGACTTCCAAAGCCCGTATCAGACGATGGGGATTTTCTTTGTCCACTTTTTGGTAGTAGGCGGAATCCGCCACTTTTAAGTGCTCTTGAATTTTCTCAATGCCGTTTTCTTCATATACCTTGTTCAATTGTTTTCGGATATCCGGATCGATTTTGGGAAATTTGTCCAATCCTTTGGTTACCGCATCGTTATATAAACCGCTGCCGCCGACCATTACGACGATATCTTTTTCGCTAAAAAGCTTATTCAGCAGTTGAAGCGCATCCCTTTCAAAATCCCCGACCGAATACACATCAAAAATACTTTTATGCTGTATAAAGTGATGTTTTACTGTTTGGAGTTCTTGTTGAACCGGTACCGCCGTTCCTATCAACATTTCCTTATAAAACTGCCTGGAATCCGAGGAGATGATTTCAGTGTCAAAATGCAAGGCGAGGGAAATGGCCATTGCGGTCTTTCCAATAGCTGTGGGCCCTACGACAGATATCAGCGTTTTTTCCATTACAGCTCACTTCCGCAGTTATAACAGTATTTGGCATCGTCTCTATGACCTTCTTTTGCACAGGTCTTACAAGCTTGGGTGTTTACGTGCACGAAGGCCCCGTCCCCTGACTTTAAATCTTTATTCGGCCGTTTGCCTATTTCTGCGGTCACGATACCGGTCGGAACGGCTATGATTCCGTAACCGAGCAGCATAATCAAGGTAGCGATAAATTGACCCTGTGGAGTTATGGGTGCGATATCTCCATAACCTACCGTGGTCAAAGTAACAATCGTCCAGTAGATACTAGTGGGGATACTGGTAAAGCCCGCTTCTTCCCCTTCGATCAGGAACATCACCGTACCTAGCATGACGGATAAGATCAGAACGGCGAAGAGAAAAACGGTAATTTTCGCCCTACTGGCTTTTAAGGCGTTTCTAAGTTGCGAAGCCTCCCCTAAAAACCGCACGAGTTTTAAAATTCGAAAAACCCGTAGCAAACGGAATGCCCTTAAAGCCAAAAGTGCCTGTGAACCGGCAAATATGTACGAAAGATAAAGCGGTATGGTCGAAAGAAAATCGATGATACCGTAAAAACTAAAAATATATTTCCACGGTTTTTTGATGGTAATTATCCGGGCAATATACTCAATGGTAAAAAGAATGGTGACAATCCACTCCAGAACGAATAACATTCTATGGTATGTGGCATCTATCCATTTAACACTTTCAAGCATAACCAGCAGAACACTGATAATTATGAGTATGAACAATAGAATATCGAACCATTTACCCATAGCGGTATCGGCCTCATAAATAATTTCGTGGACTTTATTTTTCCAGCCCTTTTCCGGTTTGGTTTCCTGCAAAACTTAAGCGCTTAATTGCAAAATTTTCGAGACCTTTCTTTTTCTGAGATAAGTTTCAATAATATGTTCTGTGTTATGGTTTCCGGCCATTGGTGTGATGATGGATTCTAAAATCTGCAAGTTGTTGATTTGATGGTTCAAGTCGTAAAAGCCTAGACCTTTCAAATGGCCGTTTTTGATAAGTATAGCACTATGTTCACCAACATCACGGCCTTTGTCGACAATAACTATATTTTTGTCGCACAAGGAATATTTCGCGATGGCTGCGGTGACTTTTTGATTGTAATCTTTAGGACTCTCCTTTTTTAAACAGGCGCCGTCACACGCGTCGGAATCGTAGTTTGAACAATTTCTTTTGGCCTTTGAGACCTCATTTATTTTATCGCACAAACGGAATTCAACAGATAATTTATGGATAAAGTTCTCGGCGGCCACCATACTATTGAAGGTAGCGAAACATCCATTTTTATCCTTAAGTTTTTTAGCCCGTAATACTAGGTAGCCATTTTCGTCGGTTTGCGTATATACCCCGTGAGAAAAATTTAAAGCTGGGGTTTTTTGGTTGAACTTCGGTCGGTTCCTGGCCAATTCCTCGTTTTCCTTTAAAAGGGCCACAAGTTCGCTGCCGGTTTTTTCGAAAGATACTTTTTTAGTCGCTTTCTGCAATTGTCGGCCCCTTCCACCATTTTTTGTAAAGTGCTGGTTGACCCTTTTTTTCATATTGCTGCTCTTTCCCAGAAAGATGATTTCACCGTCTTTGTCGTGCATGTAATAGACTCCGGTTTCAGATGGTATCGACTCCACAATGTCCAATTGCCGGTCCGATAACTCGCCGTGCGCCTCTTTTCGTATTACGTCTTTGATAATTGTTTTATCCGAGTCTTTTGCGAGCAATACCTTGAACAATTTTAGAGTGGCCAGGGCATCTCCGTTCGCCCGGTGGCGGTCACTAACAGCAATACCTAGGGAACGTACCAATTTTCCTAGGCTGTGCGATTCTGCTTCGGGAATCAGTTGTTTGGAAAGGTCAACCGTACACAGGGTTTTCCTTTCGAAATTATAGCCAAGTCTACGGAATTCGGTACGCAAAATTCTATAGTCGAACTGGGCGTTGTGGGCGACCAGTACCGCATCTTTGGTAATCTCGACGATGCGTTTGGCCACTTCATGGAATTTCGGAGCGGTGCGAAGCATTTTATTGTTGATTCCGGTAAGCTTGACCACGAAAGGCTGAATTTCTTTTTCGGGGTTCACCAGACTGATGAATTGATCCACCACTTGATGGCCATCAAACTTATGGATGGCGATTTCCGTGATGCCCTCTTCGTTGTATTTGCCTCCCGTTGTCTCTATGTCAAGTATGGCGTACATGTGATCTTTCCTGTATTTATCAAAATTCTACGTAAGACTTACGAAGAATATCGCGTGCGTTTTAGAAAACCTTGAATGTCTTATTAGCTTACTTTCTAGCCCCAAAGATACTACTTCCAATGCGTACCATGGTACTTCCTTCCTCGATGGCAATTTTATAGTCTCCGCTCATGCCCATGGAAAGGGTGTCTATTGCGGGGAGTTTGGATTTCAATTCTTCGAAAAGGGATTTTAATTTTTTGAATTCCCGACGGACCTGATCTTTATCGTCGGTAAACGTGGCCATACCCATAAGGCCCTTCACATTGACATTCTTGAATTTTTGAAATTCTTCGGATGCCACAATTTCGTGCAGCTCTTTCGTGTCCAGTCCAAATTTAGTATCCTCTTCCGCAATGTGTATCTGAAGGAGGCAATCGACGCTTCTATCTGCTTTTTTCGCCCTTTTATTGATTTCCTTGAGCAGCCGAAAACTATCTACGCCATGAATGAGGGCAACGAAGTCAATCATATATTTCACTTTGTTACGCTGTACGTGGCCGATCATGTGCCATTGGATGTCCTTGGGCAGAACTTCCGATTTATCTACCATTTCCTGTACCTTGTTTTCGCCAAGAATGCGTTGTCCCGCATCATAGGCTTCTTGAAGGTCGTTTTCTGGTTTCGTTTTGGATACAGCAACTAAGGAAACATGTTCGGGAAGAGCACTTTTTATTTTTTCTAAATTTTCTTGTATTGACATGTATCTGTAAATTATAATAATTTAATCATTGCCTACCATATTAGGCTTACCGCAGCTGCTTGCTGCTAACCTTATCTGCCTTCTTAGAGTCAGAATAATCGTAAAATCCCTCTCCGGATTTTACGCCCAATTTCCCGGCGGTTACCATGTTGACTAGCAGGGGACAGGGTGCGTATTTGGGATTTTTCAATCCATCGTACATCACGTTTATTATCGATAGGCAAACGTCAAGTCCTATAAAATCGGCTAGTTGCAGCGGACCCATTGGATGCGCCATACCCAGTTTCATAACGGTATCGATTTCGGATACTCCAGCCACGCCGTGGTACAAGGTTTCAATAGCCTCGTTGATCATGGGCATTAAAATGCGGTTGGCGACAAAACCGGGATAGTCATTGACCTCTGTTGGGGTCTTTCCCAATTTTTCGGATACCGCCATAATTATTCGTGCCGTTTCGTTGGAAGTACTATAACCGCGGATAATCTCTACCAGTTGCATTATCGGCACGGGATTCATAAAATGCATACCTATGACCTTGTCCGGTCTTTGGGTCGCCGCCGCAATTTGGGTGATGGAAATGGAGGAGGTGTTCGTGGCCAGAATAGTACTGTCGGCGCATAGGTCATCTAATTCTCCAAAAATTTTAAGTTTTACATCTAAATTTTCAGAAGCCGCTTCAATCACCAAATCCGTATTCGAAACACCCTCGGAAAGAGAGGTATGAATAGATATATTGTCAAGCGTGGAGGCTTTCAACGATTCATCGATTTTTTCCTTCGCGACCATACGGTCTAGATTCGTCGATATAGTGGCAAGACCATTATCTAGGGCCTCGTGCGAAATATCGATAAGATTTACACTGTATCCGTTTTGGGCGAAAACGTGGGCAATTCCATTGCCCATTGTGCCAGCCCCAATCACCGCTATATGTTTCATTCTGAATAGTTAATATCTCAAATATGCTTCGTAAACTATAAGTTTAAAAAAGTATATGAACGTATTGGTCTATGAGCTTAGAAAAAAGTAACTTTTTCTAATTTCTAATTCTCTCGGCTGCCGCCATTCGCGCCCCCAAATGCCGCAATAACCTCCAAAGCCACCCTCAATGCCTGCGTGCCCTGTGCCAAGCTGACTACCGGAACTGTATCATTATTAATGGCATCGGCAAAAGTCTCCAGCTCGTCGAGAATGGCGTTGTTGGCCTGTACTTCGGGATTCTCGAAATAAATTTGCTTTTTTATCCCTTCTGCATTTTGCAGTATCATATCGAAATCCCCTTCTATTTCCGGGGCATCCTTCATCTTAACCACTTCCACTTTTTTTTCCAGAAAATCTACGGAAATATAGGCATCCTTTTGAAAAAAGCGGGATTTGCGCATATTCTTCAAAGAAATCCGACTGGCAGTCAGATTCGCCACGCACCCATTTTCGAACTCGATACGGGCGTTGGCGATATCGGGGGAATTACTGATGACGGAAACCCCGCTCGCATTAATGCGCTTCACTTCAGAATCGACAACGCTTAAAATCGCATCGATATCATGGATCATCAAATCGAGCACAACGGGAACATCGGTGCCTCTCGGATTGAATTCCGCCAAGCGATGGGCCTCTATGAACATTGGATTGTGTATTTGGTGTTTAACGGCCGAAAAAGCGGGATTAAATCGCTCCACATGTCCGACCTGGCCCTTTACACCGTGTTTTCTTTCGAGTTCCAATAACTCTTTTGCCTCCCCAAAGGTTGTCGTAATCGGTTTTTCGATAAAGACATGCTTTCCTTTTTCCATGGCCATTTTGGCACAATCAAAATGGGAAAGGGTAGGGGTGACAATATCGATAACGTCCGCCGCATCGATCAATTCGTCCATAGCATCAAAAAAAGTATATCCGAACTCTTGGGCCACATTTTGTCCATGTTCGGTATCGGCATCATAAAAGCCGATCAGGTTGAATTTTTTTGACGTATCGAGCAAGCGCAGGTGGATTTTTCCTAAATGGCCCGCACCAATTACTCCAACTTTGAGCATAAATTTTCGTTTGCCCAAAAATAAGGATAGTTTGTCAGAAAGGTAGTTTATGGGTTTATAACTTTATAGGTTTATTCTTCTGGGACCAGCGCTTCGACATCAATGTACCGAATAAGGCCGAAGTGAATTGTGATAAATTTGGGAATTGGATTTTTACGGACTAACTTCGTACTTCCAAAACCAGACCCTTGAAGGATACCCTCAAACATCGTGGAATGCGTAATAAATTGGCCGATACCCTAATTAAAAAGGGTATTTCCGACAAAAATACGCTCGATGCCATTCGCACTATTCCCCGGCATTTGTTTATGGACAGTAGTTTCGAGGGGCATGCCTATCAGGACAAGGCTTTTCCCATAGCCGCGGACCAGACCATATCCCAACCCTATACCGTTGCATTTCAGACCCAATTGTTAGCCTTGATGCCTGGACAGAAAATCCTGGAAATCGGAACCGGAAGTGGCTATCAAACTGCTGTACTTCTACACTTGAAAGCCAAGGTATATACCATTGAGCGACAATTAGAACTCTTTAAAAAAACAAAGATATTTTTCTCGAAATTAGGCTATCGCCCTAAAAAGAAAATTTTCGGCGATGGTTACAAAGGCTTGCCGGAGGAAGCACCCTTCGACGGCATTGTCGTCACTGCCGGTGCCCCGGAAGTACCCAGAGCTTTGATGTCGCAGTTAAAAGTCGGCGGCCGATTGGTTATACCTATCGGCATAACTGATCAGATAATGACGTTATACATCAGAAAGTCGGAAAAAGAATTCGAGAAAAAGGAGTTTGGGTCTTTTCGCTTCGTACCGCTGTTGGCGGATAAAAACTGATTATTCGCAAAACGCTACATATTATGCGCTAAGCCAAACCCAGTGCGCAAATGATTTTTTAAAAGCCTTGGCGTAAGGCGTTCAGCGTTTTACGCATTAAAACTCTTCTTTACCCGCGCCAGGTTCCGTTTGCTGTCCCTATCCTTTATAGCATCCCTTTTGTCATAGAGCTTTTTACCCTTTGCCAAGGCGATACGTACTTTCGCCAAACCACGATCGTTTATGAAAAGATTAAGCGGCACAATGGTGAGTCCTGATGTGGTCACATCCTTCCTTAACTTTCTGAGCTCACGGCGTTGCATCAATAATTTGCGTTCCGCTTTGGGCCGATGGTTAAAGTGCGAAGCATGCGAATATTCGTCCACCTGCATATTGATGACGAACAGCTCGCCGGTATCATTAAACTCGCAGAAACTTTGCGTAATGGAAGCTTTGCCTTCGCGAATGGATTTTATTTCCGTCCCCGCCAAAACTATACCTGCAACGTAGGTATCCAGCAGTTCATATTCGAATTTCGCCTTTTTGTTCTTAATATTGATATTCTTCTTGACCATCTTGCAAAAATAAGGCTTGTATTGGAATTCAAATAGGAATAGTATGTTTTACCTGATTTCTTTCGATCGGAAAATTTTCTAAGCACATTGCATGTAGCGCAATGCGAAAAGCGTATCGCCTTTTTTGGAATTTGGAATTTCGTAATTTGGAATTTCACTTCGGGCAATTACAATCGAAATGTAATCGTTGTGTAGTCACATGTTCGTTTATCATTTGTACAATGAAAAGACTGCCATTGTCGTTATCATCCATCGCCACATAAGCGTCTTCGCCGATTATTTTATTAACTAGGTCGGGGGTTGTGTTGCTGTGTCCGACAACCAAAACGTTCTTCCCCAAGTTATCTGCCTTGAACTGTTCGATGTTCATGGTTTCTGGCTCATAGTATTGTACGGTAATATCGTTTTTTACCGAAGTCGGTGCGGCGGTCATGGCGGTTCTTTCAAAATCGGTAGTATAAACAGCATCTAGGGGTACATCACCCAATATTTCGGCCCAATGCATCGCCCTCCCCAATCCTTTTTGATTGAGTTCGGGATCTTCGTCTTCCAGGTCAGATCTATCCTTTTCGGCGTGGCGTATAAAATAAAAGGTCGAGATTACGCTTTCAGTATTAAAATCCTCGGTAATTTTAGGGTTATCCTTACAACTTGTCGAGAATAATAGCAGTTGAACGATAATAATATGATATATGTAGCGTTGCATAGTAGGCGATGGGTTTGGTTGAAAACTCTTGCATAAATGTTAACTAAATTTAGACAAAAAAAGTGTGTAAGACTGCTTGTTTTTGTTTTTTTGTATCCCAATGAACCGACCTATATTTACGTTATTTCTCGTTTTTCTTTTTTCTACCGCACGCGGTCAACAAGAGCGTTTGCCTGCTGATTTGCGTCAGCATAATCTTACCACATACAATGCCAGTTTGTTCAATCCTGCTTTCTCAGTGGGCCGAAACAACCCGGAATCCGTCGCCTTTTGGGCGCGATGGCAGTGGCAGGGTATAGATGCTAACCCGTCTACCTTGTTTCTGAACTACACTAGGACCTTGAACGCTAAATCGGCAGTCGGGGCGGGATTTTTTCAGCATAATACAGGTGTCTTCTTTAAAACCGGGGCGGCCTTAAACTACGCCCATACTTTCGAACTAAACTCAAAAGTAAAATTATCCGTTGGGGCTAATCTTTTCGGATTCGTACAAAAATTGGCCGATGATCGGTTTCAGGTCGATCCCAATCTCCCGCTCCCGCTTCCCGTAGAGACCAACGACTTTGTCCTACAAATGGCCCCGGGCGTGAGCTTGGAAATCGAGCGGCTAACGATAAGCTTGGCATCTGAAAATTTACTGGATTACAACTTTACGGCTAAGGAAGGGAATACAGCTACATCGGATAAGATTTTTATGTCGTTACTGTCTTATGACTTCCCCGTTTCCCTTGGAACGGCCACGAACGCTTTTTTAAGGCCTTCGATATACCTTAGAAACGTACCCGGACAATCAAACCAAGTCGGCTTCTATACTTTACTTAATACAGATGCTTATTATGGCCAAATTGGCTACAATAATTTCTATGGATATGCCCTTGGGGGTGGTTATACATTCTTCAAGCGAGTCACTGTAGGGGCGTTGGTGGAAATAGGCACAAATGCATCCATACATAAAGAAAACTCGTTCGAACTGATGGCTTCTTATTTCTTGGGTGCGCCCGACGGTCGGCATAAAATGGTCGGTGATGAGATCGATGACGATGGTAAAAACGCACTTGATGTAATACAGGAACAACAAGAAGAAGATAAAGTCCAAGAAGCGGCTATTGCGGAAAAAGTTGAAAAAGAGGAAGCTATCGCCGCTGAAGAAAAATTGGAACAGGAGCGGAAGGAAGCGGAAAAGAAGAGCAAAGAAGAGGCTAAACAGGCGGAAGCTGCAGCTTTGAAGAAAGAGCAACAGCGTAAAATCGATTCCGTATCCCAAGCTCGTGCAGTGGCCATACAAAACGCCAAAAAAGCGGCAGCTACGGAAAAAGAACCCGTAGTCAAACCTGAGGCAGGTGAAAAATATGAGGAAGTCAAAGCCGCAGATGGATTGGACAAAGGCTTTTACTTGATTGCAAACGTATTCGGCACCCAAAAGTATTTCGACGCCTTTTTAGCCGACCTGAAAAAGAAAGGCATACAGCCTAAATTCTTTAAAAGAAGCAAAAATGGTTATTACTATGTCTACCTACAACGCTATGACACTGTACGGGAAGCAAGAAAGGCAAGGGATACTAATTATGATGGTAAATATTCTGGGAACACTTGGATTTTTAGAGTGGTAAGCGAGTAGAAAGTGCACTACTTTTTAAGCTCTCTTTTGATTAAGACATCCAAATATGTTATCGAATTGATAAGGTACTTTCGGTCGCGGGTCATGGTTGACATGGCCACTGCCCCTTGAATAATGGTGAACAGTTGTTTTGCGAACTGTAATGGGGTTACGGGAAGTTTTAGTTCGTTATTGTTAACGCCATTTTCAAGTACGAGCGCAATTTTGCCCTCAATTGCTTTAATGGCCTCCCGGTTAGCGGCTGAAAGCAATCTGTTGTTGCCTTCTGAGTCGACACCGGTATTCAAAATTGGACATCCTCCCATATCTTGGGTAAAAATATCATAGCTTTTGTAGAAATCGGTCAGGGCGAAAATTTTGTTCAACGCCTTGCCTTCGGCATTTAGTACGCTATCGATTTCTGCCAACAGACGTTTGCTGTTGTACTCGTAAGCTGATAGGGCCAAGGCCTCTTTGTTCTCGAAATTCCCATAGATGGCGCCTTTGGTGAGGCCCGTTGCGTCGGTCAAGTCGCTCATGCTCGTTCCGATATAGCCCTGTTTGTTGAAAAGGGGCGCAACGGTCTCTATAATATAGGCAGTGGTTCTTTCGGCTTTGGTTGACATGATGTTCGTATTTTCTACGAAGATAAAAAATCTATATACTGTATGGTATATATTAGTATAAAAAGTTCAGGTCCAAGTTCAAAAAGATAAAAAAACGCATATCGCTCCGACACCTAAAAGGCGCAAAAAGATATGCGTATAGCGAATTCCGTTTTATTTTCCTCTAACGGCTATTCAACAAGCTCATCTTGATTCCGGAAGACCAGTCCATCATCGAAAGAGTCGATTAGTACGATGCTTTCCGCAGAAATACCTCCGCGTAACAGCTCTTTCGACAGATTATTCAGTACTTCTTTTTGAATGACCCGCTTGATCGGTCGCGCTCCATATTGAGGGTCGTACCCTTTCTCCGCCAAGTAAGCAATGGCCTCTTCGGTCGCATCGATGGTGATGTGCTGTTTGGCAATCATTTTCTTCAATTGATCAAGTTGAAGCTTGACGACTTTGGTGATGTCTTTTTTGCTTAATGGTGTGAACATAATAATGTCATCGATACGGTTCAGAAATTCAGGACGGATGGTTTTGCGTAATAAACCCATTACCTCTAACCTGGCAGTTTCAGTAGCACTGAAAATATCTTTGCTGTTCTCGAATTTTTCCTGAATGATATGGCTGCCCATATTACTGGTCATGATGATGATGGTATTCTTAAAATCCGCTACCCGCCCTTTGTTATCGGTTAACCTTCCTTCGTCCAGTACCTGCAAAAGTACATTAAAGGTATCGGGATGCGCCTTTTCAATCTCGTCTAACAATACGACGGAGTAGGGCCGTCGGCGAACTGCTTCTGTCAATTGTCCGCCTTCATCGTAGCCAACGTATCCCGGAGGTGCTCCCACCAACCTACTGACGGAATGCCGCTCTTGGTATTCGCTCATATCAATTCGGGTCATGGCATTTTCGTCATCAAACAGATAAGCGGCCAATGTTTTTGCCAGCTCGGTCTTACCGACTCCGGTGGTACCCAAAAATAGAAAAGATCCAATAGGCCTTTTGGCGTCTTGTAATCCCGCCCGGCTTCTGCGAATGGCATCGGAGACGGCTTCAATGGCCTCTTCCTGTCCAACCACCCGCTTGTGCAGCACCTCTTCGAGTTTCAGGAGTTTTTCACGCTCGCTCTGCAGCATTTTGGTTACGGGTATGCCCGTCCATTTGGCGACAACCTCGGCGATGTCCTCATTGGTGACCTCCTCCTTGATGAGCGTCTCGCCTTCTTGCTGTTCCTGCAGCTCTTTTTGCAGGATTTCAAGGCTTGCCTGTGCTTCCTTGATTTTCCCGTAGCGCAGTTCGGCCACCTTACCATAATCACCATTGCGTTCGGCGCGTTCGGCTTCTTGCTTGAACTCTTCTATTTCATGTTTTGTTTTTTGGATATTGTCCACTACCGATTTCTCGCTTTCCCATTTGGCAAATATTTCGTTGCGGTCTTCCTTTAGATTGGCAAGGTCCACGTTGAGGGACTTCAATTTGGCTTTGTCATCTTCCCGTTTGATGGCCTCGATTTCGATTTCCAGTTGCATGATCTTTCGGTCGAGAACGTCGAGTTCTTCAGGCTTGGAGTTGATTTCCATTCGCAGTTTCGATGCAGCTTCGTCAATAAGGTCGATGGCCTTATCGGGTAAAAAACGGTCGGTGATATAGCGTTGCGATAGTTCGACAGCGGCTATGACCGCCTCATCCTTAATGCGTACCTTATGATGCGCCTCGTATTTTTCCTTAATACCGCGAAGTATGGAAATCGCACTTTCGGTATCCGGTTCGAGTACAATCACTTTTTGAAAACGACGCTCTAGGGCCTTGTCCTTTTCAAAATGTTTTTGATACTCGTCTAGGGTCGTGGCACCGATGGCACGAAGGTCACCCCTTGCCAATGCAGGTTTTAATATGTTGGCCGCATCCATCGCTCCTTGTCCGCCTCCCGCACCCACAAGTGTGTGGATTTCATCGATAAAGAGCACGATATCCCCATCGGAAGAAGTCACCTCTTTGATGACCGACTTTAGCCTTTCCTCAAACTCCCCCTTGTATTTGGCACCGGCGATCAATGCGCCCATATCCAGCGAATAAATTATCTTGTCCTTTAGGTTTTCAGGTACGTCACCTTGAACGATACGATGCGCCAAGCCTTCTGCAATTGCAGTTTTACCGGTACCGGGCTCACCGACCAATATTGGGTTGTTCTTTGTTCTACGGGATAAAATTTGGAGAATACGACGTATTTCCTCATCACGCCCGATTACGGGATCTAACTTTCCCGTATCCGCCAATCGGTTCAGATTTTGCGCATATTTTTCTAAGGAATTGTAAGTTTCTTCTGCACTTTGAGAAGTCACCTTTCCACCTCCTCGAAGTTCCGAAATAGCCGCTGTGAGGTCTTTCTCGGTGGCTCCTTGATCTTTCAAAATCTGTGCGATCTTACTTTTTGATTTGAGGATGGCCAACAGCAAATGTTCGATGGAAACATATTCGTCTTCCATCTTTTTGGCGATGATGCTTGCCTCGTTCACCGTTTTACCGGCCTCTCGGGAAAGCATGATATCGCCACCGGAAACTTTCGGGAAACTTTGCAGCTCCTTGTCCAATATTTGCTGTAACAAGTTTACATTGATGTTCAGTTTTTTAAGGATGAACGGGAGTACATTTTCGTCCACTTCCCAAATGGCCTTGAACAGATGTTCGTTCTCGATCTGCTGGTGGCCCAAACTTTGCGCAAGCTGCTGGGCTTGCTGTAAGGCCTCCTGTGATTTTATGGTGTAATTATTGGGGTTCATATTTTTATATGTTTTGATAGGTAATGTCTATTTTTGAGAAATAGTAGTCAACAACCCTACCAATCGGAAAAATGGACAAAATGTCATATAAAGTCAATAATAACGGGACATTACGGCAGTTTGGAAACTAGTTTACTACCAGCAATCTAGCAGTATCATATAAATTCAACACCTAAAAGTATACAATGGGTCTTTTTGATAATATTTTTGGAAATAAAAAAAGTAGCGAAAAAAAAAATGAGGACAAGTTGCCCTGGATTCCGCTGACGTCTTTGGAACAATTGGAGGAAATCGAACAAAAATCCGCTTCCCGTCCCCAAGTTGTTTTTAAGCACTCGACGACATGTGGCATTAGCCGGATGGTGCTGAACCTATTCGAGAAAAATCCCATTCTGCAAGAGGGCAAGTTTGACCTCTATTTTTTGGACTTACACCGCCATCGCGAAATATCCAACGAAATTGCCCAAAAATTCCAGATTTTGCACCAGTCCCCACAGCTTCTGGTCATCAAGAACGGTCAAACGGTCGTCCATGGTTCACATGGTGGGATTACGGAAATCGATTTGGATGCTTACGTTTAGTTGGTTGTTAACCAATATTTGAGACAAATGGCTCCAAAGCATGTTGCAAATGAAAAGGAAAATAATGCGGAGTTTAAAAAACGGATATCAAATGTTTTAATTGAATTGGAAAAAGGTTAGCTAGCCTTAATAAAGGTTTTGCAATCAATCCTAAAAAATCTTCGACGTCTGAAATATGACTAATTAAAACGCTGCCTAACCAAAATGGATTTCAATCGCGATTTTAGGTCCTCGCCTGCATCGTACACCATCTGTTCGTTGCTTGGGAAGGGTACTGATGCCAGGCCCAAAAATTTCACCAAGTCATTATCCAGAGCTCGTTTGTCGCCGTCATAATTGGCATAAATATGTTCAAAGACGAATTCGCTCGATAGGGGGTAGGAATCCAATGCCTGCTGTGTGGTTAAATCGGTAAAACGTACCACCCCGGCCACTTGGGCGGACTTAAATTGTGTAAACTGGTAAAAATTACATTGTACGGTCTTGAACCTATCAATTCTTATCTTGTTGCCGAGACTGTCCCTGACCACATTTCCTTTGGGGTCAAGTGCGTAGCTGTGCCCGTCCTTTACCTGTCTTTCTTTGATGATCTGCTTCTCGTTGACCTGTTCGGGCGATATGTTGATTTCTTTGAGGGAAAGTTCCATGGCATAGTCATACTTGATGTTCGGTAGGGGATTTGCGTGAAACTGGACCCACTGCCCATCGAGTCCGTAGGTGTTGAAATTCAATAGCTCTTCCTGTAATTTTACGGGAACGATCTGGTCGGTGTTATTGACCATTTGCACCTGTACGTAATCTTGTCCTCGAGCGAAGGCTTCTTCCATTTTCAATTTCGTATCATCGAAACCGGGGTCGATTTCTTCCAGATAGACAAAATCGTCGTAGGCTGTTCGATAATCCTGCTTGCTTGTGGCATTTTTCAAAAGGTTCGAAGCCTTATCGTAGAGATGGTCCGAAAGATCGTCCTTGCTATCTAGTAGGTCATTCTGATAGTCCTTGAACTTGAATCGGGCGTTTCTATTCTCATCTTGTACTGGCAAAGGCAGCAACGGGCGTATGCGTTCCTGAATGTCCCGAAGGCTTACATAACTGCGGTATACGGCCTCGTAATGGGCAGGATTTTCATCTTTTTGAAGAAACGCGATCTGTTTTAGTTCACGTTCCGTGTTTTTTTTATAGGCTTCCTCCAACATCAGTACGTAGGCCTGGTTACCTTTTTTGGATTTGTTCTTGGCCAGATTTTCAATAGAAGTGTTGATAGCTTGACCGTAGTCGCCCAAATTAAGGGCCTTCTGGGTTTTTTTTACACCGCCGCAAGCCACAAAAACGGCCAGCACGGCTCCGTAAAATAGCGATTTCTTCATAAGGTAGGGTTTTACTATTAGGGACGCATTTTCAATAGCTGTGCCAAAATAGCCTTCTACACTAACGCTGAAAGTTGAAATATCTTATAAAATCGTCAAAAAGCTAATTCCTGGTCACTATTTGTAACTGGGTTGAACGATAGGATGTAGTTTTGCGGCGACCTCACCGAACCCGATACCATTCCATATATTCCTATTCGAATCGTTCGCAGTTGCGGGCATACTGGAATTGTTAATTTGTATTTGATAATTTCCTTATCAAATATATTGTTTTATGGGAATTTGCAAGGGGCAATTTGTATTTTTGCACCTCACTAAACGGAAATTTTATCTATGCCACGCGACACCCGAGTTTTTGAACTTATAGCCGAGGAAAAGGAACGCCAGATTAACGGAATCGAGCTGATTGCTTCTGAGAATTTTACCAGTCCCCAAGTAATGGAAGCCGCTGGATCGGTCCTGACGAACAAGTATGCCGAAGGCTACCCGGGGAAACGATATTACGGCGGTTGCGAGGTGGTCGATAAGGTCGAGCAGTTGGCCATAGACCGTGCGAAGGAGCTTTTTGGCGCCGAATACGCCAATGTGCAGCCCCACTCCGGATCTCAGGCCAACGCTTCGGTATACCATGCCTGCCTGCAGCCTGGCGATACTATATTGGGTTTTGACCTGTCGCATGGCGGTCACCTGACCCATGGCTCTCCTGTAAATTTTTCTGGTCGGCTCTATAATCCCGTATTTTATGGGGTGGATAGGGAGACCGGTCGGTTGGACTATGATTCCATTCAAAAAATTGCTTTCAGGGAAAAGCCCAAAATGATTATTGCCGGTGCGTCCGCTTATTCGCGGGATATGGATTTCAAACGTTTTCGGGAAATTGCGGACAGTGTCAACGCCCTCTTATTGGCCGATATCGCCCATCCGGCGGGATTGATCGCCAAGGGAATTCTTAACGACCCGATTCCCCATTGCCATGTCGTGACCACTACGACTCACAAAACACTTCGAGGACCTAGAGGTGGCCTCATTTTAATGGGCAAGGATTTCGACAACCCGTTCGGTCAAAAATTGAAGAACGGAAAGTTGAAAAAAATGTCCAACCTCATGGATATGGCCGTATTTCCGGGAAATCAAGGTGGACCTTTAGAACATATTATTGCTGGAAAAGCCATCGCTTTCGGGGAAGCCCTGACCGATGATTTTTTAAACTACATGTTGCAAGTGAAAAAAAATGCCACGGCCATGGCGGCGGCTTTCGTCGCCAAGGACTATCACATTATTTCCGGAGGAACAGATAACCACATGATGCTGATCGATCTTAGAAACAAAAACATCACCGGTAAGGATGCGGAAAATGTCTTGGTCAAGGCCGATATTACGGCGAACAAGAATATGGTGCCGTTCGATGACAAGTCCCCCTTCGTTACCTCCGGCATACGCTTTGGCACGGCAGCAATTACCACGAGGGGCTTAAAGGAAGATGATATGTTAACGGTTGTCGATTTAGTGGATAAAGTCTTGACCCACTCTGAAGACGAGGATACTCTTAAAAAAGTCAAGGAAAAAGTTCATGATTTGATGAAAGGAAGGGCGTTGTTCAATTTTTGAACGAAATAGTCAACGGATACGTGATAAACGCGCTTGGTCGACCGACCAGGTTTATCACCTGACGTATTCGTGGCGCTTGTTTCTTTTTTATTGGAATTTAGTTGATTGGAATTAGGAATTACCTACCTAGTGATTAAGCATGAAAAGGTCGCCACGTTCGATTTTTGATTTTTTCAAATCATAAATAACAGCATCTTCTTCGGAATCGCAATACAGTCCCCAATACTTAAAATAATCACTTTTACTGTGTTTTCCGGCTCCGATGTTCCGTAAGAGGGTGTCGTTGGCATACGTACATTCTTCAAAAACGGGGATATAGATTTCGTATGGAGTTTCAGTCAAGCCTTTGCTCAGATGAACATAATGCTTGCCAAGATGTTTGAAAATGCTCTCAAGTTGTTCTGCAATACTGTAATCGTAAATCTTGTTGATAACAATCGTCGTATCCTTAAAGAAGAGAGTAACTTCCTCCACGTCAACATGCACATCATTTTCTGTAACCAATTGACGGAGTAGTTCACCGAAAGAAAACGTGTCCTGACGGAAATTGCCCCAAGTACCTTTGTTAAAATGAAAAAGCATTTCTACAAGGCTCAGGTTACAATCTAACTCGATGGCCAGTTGCACCGAGGTTATCAAGTTAGAGCAGTTGCGAACGGTAACCTCTGCAAAAAAATATCTCTCAAGACATTTTTTAAAAGTTTCAAGGCCGTCGATATTTAAATCACCGTTGAAACCTTCCAGAGGATTATTTTTGAAACTGTCGTAATGGAGTGGCATAGACGTGTATAGTGGTTCAATTGACAAACAAAAGTAAATTGACTGCCAGCTAACTGCACCAAGAAAAACCACGGAAAAACTGGGGTTTTCCTTATTTACGTCTTTTTTTTACTCATTTCACTGTAAACCAGTGACTTATATATTAATGAAAACTAAAAAAATTATGAATTAGATAAATCCACGCTTTCGAGCTTCGTCGATGAGGGCAAAATCGTTGCCATTTTCCACACCGAGCATTATTTTCAGCTGACGTTTACGATTTTCTACCGTAGTGCTGGCCGCAGCTACCAGGGCTGATATATCCTTGGTTTTGGTTCCAATGGAGAGTTGGTAAAGAATTTTCTTGTCCCGCTCGTCGATTTGGTCCTCATTGGCCATTTTTCTACGGATGGCCTGTAAAGCAGCGGCGGTGTAGTACGGGGGATTGTCAAGAACCGTTCGCACCATGGTTTGCAGTGTTTTCTGATCGACCTCCGATTTCACCATATAACCATCCGGATTTACATTTTTCAGGATGTTGTTGATACGGTAACTATCGCTGAAGGAGGATATAAAAACTAACTTGGAAGTGGGGGAAATTTTCTTGACCAAAAGCCCCAAGTCTTCCCCACCTCGTTCTTCCTTGGCATCTTCGGGAAACATTTGAATATCCAACATAATTATATCATAGGGCAATCGCTTTGCTGAACTTTCGATTTCAGCCTTGCCCGCCTCAAAGCTCGGGGCGGTGTGGACTACCACCTCAAACTTTTCAAAAGTACTGGCCTCAAGGGTATATTTGTACCCGAGAACGATCATTTCATGGTCGTCGACGGCAAGTATACGTACTAAATCGCTCATGTCTAACTCGTCATTTTTGTTTTACACTTCTTGTACAAGCCTTCGGTCACCTATTTTTTGGAAATTAGGGTTTTGGGAAAAGGATATGGGGATTTTTAAGGTTACGATCGTGCCTTGACCTGGCGTACTCTCGACATCCCATTCCCCGTTCAATTTTTCCATGCGTGATGCAATGTTGCGCATGCCGATACCTTTCTTTCGTTTGGTTTTTCGAAAACCTTTTCCGTCATCTGCAATAGTGACTTCCAACATACTCGCCTTCGCAAAAAGAGTGACCGTAAGGCTTTTGCATTGGGCATGTTTAACGGAATTTTGTAGGCACTCTTGAATCATACGATAGGTATTTATTTTGATTTCCCCATTTAGGGAGTCCCATGCCCATTCTTCGTCGTGTATCAAATGGCAATCGATGTCAGCTGTTTGTTGCACCGAACTCAATAAATCTTGCAATGAGAGAATAAAGTTATGGACTTTTTGGTAGGCCGAATGGCTTAGTGCATGGGAAATTTCCCGCACCTCCTTTTCCACATTCTGTAAAGCATCGATGGCCTTCATCCTTTGTATTTCAGCATCGCTGTCATTTTTCTTATTGAGTCCCGTTAGCACCATTCTAGCCCCCATCATACTGCCCAATACTCCGTCGTGGAGTTCTTCGGAAATACGTTTTTGTTCCGACTTCTTGCCTTCTTCCTCTTTTTGCTTCTGGCCGAGCATCAGGTTGAAAATTTCTTGGTTGGCCGCTTGCTGTTCTTGTTGGAAGCGTAGTTTTTGGTTCTTTGAACGTTGGTCGAATATTACGATGGCTGATGCGCCGAGTAAAAAAACGGCAAAAGCGATACCTGCCCATAATTGTTTCTCGCTTTCTAGCATTTGATTTTCGGCAATATATGTGTCGGTCTCGAAACGGATGCGCGCAAATTTATTGCGAACCTGACGCTCCTCTTCTTGTAGGCTATCGTTTAGGGCTATATATCTTTGGTTGTAAATCGAAGAATTTTTTGAGTCTATTTTGCTCAATAATTGTAAAGTCCTTAAAACACGCTCATTGTTATCAGCTATCTCCGCATATCCTAATGCGCTTTTTGCGTGGTCTATAGCAATCGCCGTATCACTTTGGCTATAATAATACTCTGCCAAATCGTGATGACTTAGGGAAAGTCCTGTGACATCTTTCAAACTATCACTAACTTTCAAAGCCTCAAGGAACTCGGGTTCAACACTTGTATTTTCTCCCGATTTAAATGTACTGTATGCGTAATTGTTCAGCGCCAAAGCATAAAGTTTGGGATTTCTCTTGCGTATCCCGTTTTCACCTAAAACTTTTTCAAAATAGGGAATTGCTTCTTTATAGTCTCCTTTTTCTAAATA
The DNA here is from genome assembly GCA_963832345.1 of uncultured Flavobacteriaceae bacterium. GTDB lineage: Bacteria > Bacteroidota > Bacteroidia > Flavobacteriales > Flavobacteriaceae > Pricia. The sequence continues at coordinate 152,636 of CAWHTW010000004.1, forward strand.
CACAAATCCAATATTATTAATTGTGGCCAATTCTAAAGTGTGATTACCTGGTATCTTATTTTGATAGTCCAAGGCAAGGTTATAATATTCAACCGCCCGGTCGTACTCATTGAGCTCAGTGGTTATTGTCCCTAAGTTAGTGTAAGATCTAAACAACTGATTATAATTATTCAATGGTTTTAACAACTCTATGGCATTTATGGTAGTGATTTCGCTACCCGTGTAATCTTTTATAACCGATTGGGCGATGGCCATATTATTCAGCATTGTACCCGCATCGTCTATTTTTCCGAGGTTACTATAGATTTTTTGGGCTATCGAAAAGTGAAAATACGAACTATCTGCTACTGCTTCAATTTTGTAAAAATCCGCTAAATCCCAGTGCGCCTCCGCGAGACTAACACTATCCGCGATTTTGGTTGCTAACGCAATGGTTTCAAAATTACTTTTCCTGAAGTTCAAAGAGTCGTCTAACATCAGATAGGCTAGCGATAACTTAGATAATACTTTGGTTTTGGCAGAATCGTTTTCTATAGTAGAAGCTTTTGCAAGAACTTTCGAGAGGTGGTTGCTTCTTTCTTCGTATGATAATTCGGTATTCCTTCCTCGTTGTATCCAAATATACAGGGAATCTAATTCCATACCATTGCTGTCTCCATTGGTATTTTTTAGTTCAGAATTACAGGAACTAGTCAACAGCAAAAAAAGGCATAAATATCGAATTATATTTTGGTTTGTAGGATTTGGCAATATCATTAATACGATATAAATTAAAAAAAAGCCTTAAAGTTCATTTAAGGCTAATATAACTGAAATATATATATTATTAACTACTAGGTTCTTCGTGTTCCTTCGTTATAAGCCCTGTCAGTGGACTGAATCTGTACATCATATAGCGCATCGTTATCATCTACGTTAGTTTCTGATTCACAAGAAGAGAAAAGTCCGACACTCATTAACACTACTGCGAAAATACTTACTGCTTTTTTCATAATAAATTAGTTTTAGGGGGTTATTGTTTTTTGATACCGCTAAACTAATACCAAAAGCTTCCTTCTGGGCAGCAAGAAAATGAAATAAGGGTGAACGCACCTGTTCTGTGAGTAGGCGGACCGGTTCTGTGAGAATTATTCTAATTAAGGGAAGAAATCGTGTTTTTTGAGAGTATCTGTTTTAATCCGTCGATATTCGAACGATACGATTTGGAAAAGGGCAACTGCATCTTGTTATGTTTCAAGGTGCAAACAGATTTACCATAACTTATTCGCGAGATATAATCTGTATTTACGATATAGCTCTGGTGGATACGTACGAAATTTTTGGGCAGCTGGTTCTCGAAGGTCTTTAAAGTTTTGAACGCATTGTTTATGGTGCCATCTTTCATCACAAACTCCGTTGCGTTGTTATCGGCCTGTAGATAGAGGATGTCATTTGTGTTGATATATTGAAAATCGCTGTATGATTTCAGGCATAGGGTATTCGGTTCTGCTTTTGCAGGCACCTGTTTCTTGAGCCGCAATAGTGACTTTCGAATATCGAATTCGTTGTAGGGCATCAACCAATAATCGAAGAATCCATTTTTGATAGCGTCATAAGCGTGGTTCTTAGTTTTCGATATACCAATTATAACGGGGAGGTTGCTAACATATTGATGCAGCTCCATTACCATATGAAAATAATCCTGAGCGTTTTCGTTTAGGTTAATGAACACTACATCGGGAGAAAATTTTAAGATGGAATTAATCCCTTCGGTACTGTCCTTAGCCAAATCGGCACAGTTGAAATCGCCATACTCCCCCAGATAGTGCTGCAGTTGCAGGTTGGAGGTCGCATCGGAATCCAGAATGGTATAGGTATATTCCAAAGCACTGTGATTTGAGTGCAAATTAATGAGAGTAAGATACATAGCAACCAAGTTATTCCCCACATTATTTGGGGTTTTTATTATAATTTATTGACAATGAACGTGTTTGAAGGAAAAAACTTGCATACTAAGGCGTTTTTTATATGGTTTTTCGATGAAATGTTATTTTTAGGAAAATTTTTTTTTAAGCAAAAGCGAAATAGGGTAGGAATTGATGAAGGAAAAGGAAAAAGCCGAAGAAGTTAAAGGCTACAAAATAAAGGTAATTAGAATGTGAAGAATAAATAACCGTTGGAATTCAAAAGAATGCTCGTGTTGTCAGACCTATCTGAAGATGTAATTGCGTTCAAATCTTCTAGGAAGTCATTGATTTCAATAGCTACGCCTCTGCCTATTTACCCAAAAACCTGCTTTATTTCTTGTGAAATCCGTATAGGCTTCAGCGACTTTTCGTTGAGCAAACACCACTGGGTGCTTGAACGTACCAGTAGCGCATCGGTTGCCGTATTTTGCATTTCAACAATTCTAACACAAGTGGCTCCACGGCTTTTTTCTATGTAGGTGCTAATGTTGATTACATCACCAAGCTGTGCGGAGTTTTTATAAGAAATATCGTGGTGCATAACTACCCAGATGACTCCTTCGCGCATAGTCTTGGGAGCGGTAGTCATCCAATGCTCTTTCGAAATGTCCTGTATCCATTGTACGTAGCGTACGTTATTTACATGGTTCAGTTCGTCAAGATCATCTTCTTGCACAACGATAGTCTTTTCATAGGCTGCCCTCATTTTTTTTCTGTATTGTGACCTCAAATAGCTTATTCCACTCCTTTCCCGTAACAAAGAATGTTTTTCGTTCGGGATGGTAGGCAATACCGTTCAACACGTTGTCTTTTTCGCTCCAGCTGTCGTGATGGTCGACCTTGTCGATCAATCCCCCGAAATTGACAACACCTTCCATGGCACCGCTTTTGGCATCGATGATCATTACGCCCGATTTTTGGTAGACGTTTGCGTAGATTTTTCCGTCGACATATTCGAGTTCGTTGGCATTATCGTTGATCGATGCATTGGTGACGGTTTCGATGTAATCTTCTTCGACAAGGGTATCGGAATTCAAAAACCAGATTTTTTCTGTACCATCGCTTTTAAATAGTTTTTTGCCATCATTGGCCAGGCCCCAACCTTCCTTACTTTTTCCATATTGAAAACTATCCATTTTTTTAAAGTCTTTCAGATTGTAAACGAATCCCGTTCCCGATCTCCAAGTCAGCATATATACCTTGTCGTTTAAAATGGTAATTCCCTCCCCGAAGTAGGTTTTATCGAGATCGATTTGCTGCAAAACTTTCCCGGTCTCAAAGTCTACTTTCCTTAGCGAAGACCTGCCCGTTTTTCCAGTACTTTCATAAAGGGTGTCGTTATAGAATTCCAGTCCTTGCGTATAGGCTCGGGCGTCGTGCGGGTATTCATTGATAATTTCGTATGTATATATTTCCGGGGCCTTGGGCGCTAAAACTTTTATATTTTTTGAAATTTCTGCCGAACCATCATCATAGTTGACCTTTGCCTTCAAAATTTTATTGCCCAAATGTGGAATATCCAAAGAAATGGTACCATTGCTCATAGGAAGCTCTTTTCCATCTATGGAATAGGTGATTTCGCCAAGGCTCTTCTCTTTTTTATTTTCAATACCAATGGCAATGCTTTCGTTTTGCGCAAAACTCTTCTGATTGTTCGGCAGTTCGATTTCAAAAAGTGATTCAGGGGAGTTATCGCCACCACAAGCCATAAAAAGGGTCAACAGGGTACTACAAGAAAACGATTTTAAGGAGTTCATTTCGGCGTATATATAGGTATGTGTATTTAATTTTGCTTATCAGGAACAAAAATAGGGAATTGCCAAGAATTATAAGGAAAGGAAAAACTATCCAAAACCATTGCAAAAGTATCAAAAGATCGTATATTTGCAATCGGCAAGTCCTACACGACCAGCTCCTGTAGAATCCCCCAGGGCGGGAACGCAGCAAGGGTATATGGTCGTAGCGGTGCGATGTAGGTAGCTTGCCGTTTTTTTATTCCTTACACGCAACAACCGGTATGCAGCAGAAAGTAGTCCTCATCACTGGAGGTTCTTCGGGTATCGGCAAGTCCATCGGTCTTTATCTTCAATCCAAAGGACATAAGGTTTACGGTACTACAAGAAATTTATCCAAGCACTCCGATTTTGAAAGTTTTGTACTTTTAGAGCTTGAGGTGACCGATCCGACAAGTATTCAATCGGCCGTGCGACAAGTTCTCGATAGAGAAGCTAGGATTGATGTACTGGTCAACAATGCTGGCGTAGGTATTACAGGTCCGATCGAAGAGACGCCGCATAAAGAAATAGTAAAAGCTTTCGATGTCAATTTCAACGGACCAATACATCTGACGAAAGCCGTGCTTCCACAGATGAGACTTCAAAAATCAGGACTTATTATCAATATCACTTCCGTTGCTGGTGCCATGGGTTTACCCTATAGAGGTATCTATTCCGCAACAAAAGGGGCAATGGAAATGGTTTCGGAGGCATTGCGTATGGAAGTAAAAGACTTCGGGATACAAATTACCACCGTGGCGCCGGGAGATTTTGCGACGAACATTGCCGGGGGCCGTTACCATGCGCCGATAGAGGATAAATCGCCCTATAGGATGGCGTATGGCAAGACCTTGAACATGGTTAATGAAGATGTCGCTACCGCCGGAGACCCTATCCTAGTGGCTAAGAAAATTCTTGAAATTATAAATACAGCTAAACCTAAAGTTCATTATACGGTGGGCGATTCTTTACAAAAATTTTCCATCTTCCTAAAAAAGATATTGCCCGATAAAATCTACGAGAAACTCGTGCTAAACCATTATAAATTGTAATTTTACGATTATCATATAATTTTGAATGGGGGGTCAGCAGTTTATATTCCTCTATATTCATATTAATCTTTTTAAAAAAGTAACGAATGAAATTTTTTATAGACACGGCAAATTTAGATGAAATACGTGAGGCCCAAGAACTTGGCGTTTTGGACGGTGTAACTACGAACCCTTCCTTAATGGCCAAGGAGGGTATTACTGGAAGGGACAATATTCTGAAGCACTACGTAGATATCTGTGATATTGTGGACGGAGACGTATCTGCAGAAGTGATTGCCACAGATTTTGATAAAATTATAAAGGAAGGGGAGCAGCTCGCCGAACTTCATGATCAAATAGTAGTAAAAGTGCCCATGATCGAGGACGGGGTAAAGGCTCTGAAGTATTTTTCGGATAGCGGTATCCGCACCAACTGTACACTAGTTTTCTCAGCTGGCCAAGCACTACTTGCCGCAAAAGCCGGAGCTACATATGTTTCACCTTTTCTCGGAAGGCTCGACGATATTTCCACGGACGGTCTGAACCTTATTGCTGAAATACGGCATATTTACGATAACTATGGCTATGAGACTCAAATTCTCGCTGCTTCGATACGCCATACTATGCACATAATTAACTGTGCTAAAATTGGCGCCGATGTCATGACCGGCGGTCTATCTTCAATTAAAGGGCTGTTGAAGCATCCATTGACCGATAGCGGTCTGGAAAAATTCTTGGCGGATTATAACAAAGGAAATTAAGTTAGTGCTTATTTTATAGTTGACACTAAACCTTGGTTTTGGCAAGGCAGATGGTGAAAGAAAATGAACCGTGGACGATTCTTAAGATTTTCCACGGTTTTTGCATTATACGCTTCAGTAAAATCGATTATAAAGGTTCATAGACATCGGCAAAGGCATCTACGATATGCCCATCATCGGTTATAATACACTTGTTGAGCCGGTCGATAACCAAGGATTTTGTGAGGGCATCAAAATCGGTGGCGTGGTACTGCATTTTTTTGTCGAGTTCAGAGGTTTCCACTAGCCCTTTCCAAATATTTTCAGGGGTTTTGATATTGATGCCAACAAAACGGTAATCCGGTTTTTCAGCGGATAGCTTCCCAACTCGTCGTTTTATGTGTTCGAAGTGAGTGCGATTGGTACCCGACCAAAAGTAGAAAACGGTTTTCTTTTTCCCCGCTATGTCAGGTAAGGAAATAGTATTCCCATCTAAATCGGAAACGGCTACATTTGGAATTTCTTTGTGGGGCTGAATGTTTTTGATACCCTCGTAAAGCGCATCGATTTCTTGCATATGTCGATTATTGTCCGATAGTTTATGAAAACGATCTATAAATTCCTCATTGTTTTCTTCCTGGTCATTGACGTTCAGCAAATAGTTGAAGGCAACATACCTAAAAAGATTGTCCTTCAAATCTTTCTCCTCGACCAGACTGTCGATCAACTTTAGTTTATGCATGTTGAAATGCAGCGGGTCTCGTACCTTACCCTTTTTTGTAGCGCAGCCGTGCGTACAGCTCATATACGACAGATTGTCCATATGATTGTTCATAAAGTGATAATAGGGGCGAAGATAGGTGAGGTCTTTGTCATTAAAGGTCAAGTCTGCCCGATAATCATAAAAATTCTCTGGAAGTTTGCCGATTAAATTTTCCCCTGTAAATGTTGTATGCTTGAAAAGATATTCTTCTTTATAGGTGTTGTAGTTATAGACCACACCGGCCCTTCCGATTTTTTCCTTCTTCTCTGAAAGGGTGCTACCTTTGTTCAAATCCGTAAGTGCATCGAGACGTATTTGTTTAAGGGAATCGATTTTATCTGCAAAATCGACGGCATTTAATCGGTAAAAAGATCGTATCAGGCTGGCTTCTTCTTCGTTCGCCAAAAAAAGATCTAAAAGAAAATTATTTATTTCCTCCCCTTTTCCCGAAAAGATAAGCGATTCGTCAAAATAAAGGGTATTCAACCGAATCATCAGGCTATCTCCTCTTTCAAGATAGACATATTGCAATTCGGGTTCATGGTTGAAATGGTACAGCCCCTCGGATATGGAATCGAATGTGAAGGCAAATCTATTTTGTTCGTTCAGTTTTGCGGAGTCGAGGGCAACGTCGCCTCTGAACAAAACAACGTATTCGCTAGTAGGATTTACAATTTCCCCGGCGAAAAATACGTTTTGGGGATTTTTTTCTCCAGTACCACATCCCACCACCATGCTCAGAAAAAAATAATAAAAAAACAGTTTGCCCATATAAATTAGGTACTTGTATCTTTGGTACAAGATCTATCCAAATTTACGCAACCCGCTTACCCTACGCTGTTAATACCGAGTTAAAAATAAATTTGAACAAGTCAATAAAACCGGTACAAGTATCTTGTTTAATTCATTGGATAAGCCAGTGAAAATTCCGTATTTTTGCACGGATTTTTAAAAAGATAAAATATGTTATCGGTATCAAATTTATCCGTTCAATTTGGAAAAAGGATTTTGTTCGATGAGGTAAACGTGACCTTTACGCAAGGGAACTGTTATGGTGTGATCGGAGCAAATGGGGCAGGTAAATCGACCTTCCTCAGGATTCTCTCCGGACAAATCGATCCCACCTCGGGCCGCGTAAACCTCGAACCTGGAAAACGGATGTCCATTCTAGAGCAGGATCACAACGCCTACGATGCCTCGACCGTATTGGAAACCGTGGTGATGGGTAACAAGCCTTTATTTTCCATCAAACGACAAATCGATGCTCTTTACGCCGATTATACCGACGACAATGCCGATAAAATCGGCGAGTTACAGGTTGAATTCGAAGAAATGAACGGATGGAACGCCGACAGCAATGCGGCAGCATTATTATCTAACTTGGGTATACCCGAAGAACTGCACTATACCACTATGGCCGAAATGGATTCCAAATTAAAGGTACGGGTGCTATTGGCCCAGGCTCTTTTCGGAAATCCTGATGTGCTCATTATGGATGAACCAACCAACGATCTTGATTATGAGACTATTCACTGGTTAGAAAATTTCTTGGCCAATTACGAGAACACCGTAATCGTTGTTTCCCATGACCGTCATTTTCTAGATTCCGTATGTACCAGTATTGCCGATATCGATTTCGGAAAGATGAATTTGTATTCCGGCAATTACACCTTTTGGTACGAAAGTAGCCAGTTGGCGGCCCGACAGCGTGCACAACAGAATAAAAAAGCAGAGGAAAAGGCCAAAGAATTGCAAGAATTCATTGCCCGCTTCAGTGCTAATGTCGCCAAGAGCAAGCAAGCGACCTCGCGTAAGAAAATGTTATCAAAATTAAAGATAGAGGATATCAAGCCGTCGAGCAGAAGATACCCAGCCATCATCTTTGATCGGGAGCGGGAAGCAGGCGACCAAATATTGAACGTTGACAAACTTGCCGCTTCCACTGAAGATGGCGAGCTGCTTTTCGAAAACGTTAATGTAAACCTTGCCAAGGGAGATAAGGTTGCCATCATTTCAAAGGATTCTCGCGCGACCTCGGCTTTTTATGAAATTATCAATGATAATAAAAAAGCGGATGCCGGTTCTTTTCAATGGGGCATTACCACAAACCAATCCTACCTTCCGGCCGATAACTCCGATTTTTTTCAAGAAAATATCAGTCTGGTCGATTGGCTGCGCCAATGGGCCAAGACCGAAGAGGAACGGGAAGAAGTCTACATCCGCGGCTTTTTAGGAAAAATGCTTTTCAGCGGTGAAGAAGCCCTCAAAAAATGTACAGTTTTGTCGGGTGGTGAAAAAGTACGTTGCATGTTGAGCCGTATGATGATGCAACGCGCCAATGTGTTAATGCTAGACGAGCCAACGAACCACTTGGATTTGGAGAGTATCACTGCTTTCAATAACTCGTTAAAAAATTTCAAGGGCACAGTACTTTTTACGACCCATGACCACGAATTTGCACATACCGTTGCCGATCGAATCATTGAATTGACCCCTAAAGGCAACATTGACAGATATTTGACGTTTGAAGAGTATATGTCTGACAAGTCATTGCGGGAGCAGCGCGATAAAATGTACGCAGTCCCTGCTTAAGAAGTACATGCCTTGACCTTTTGTTTAACCTACGAATGGTGTTTAAAGCACCTTCGAATAAAAAGTCAAGATAAGTTCACATCTTTTAACCCAAATCTTGACATCATGAAACCCTACACTCTACTTTATGCTTTCTTGGCATTGTTCGTCTTTGGTTGCAGTAAGTCCGATGAACCTACCAAAGATGATGGCAAAATCGAACAAAGCGTCGAAGCCGACTACACTTTACTTTTAAATACCGGTGGAATGCTCACTGGCAGGCTCCTGAACGGCGATGGCGAGACGCTCAACGTGAACAATGAGGCCAGTGGATTTACCGCTATTGCCGAACCTCATTTAATTTCGGATGAAGGTAAAGTTTTGACCATGTATCACAAAACTGCGAGCTGTGGAGGCACTATTACTGTTCACGATTTCAATAACGCTACCTCTAAGAGCTTTGACATATTTGCAGACTTGGGTGCGTGCAACCTAACCGCAACGGCAATCGTTAATGGAGGCAACAGCTTATATGTGGCCTATAAAAAAGAAATTAGTTTAGAAATCACCGAGTTTTGGGTAAGGCTCGTGGATATCTCGGGAGCCGAAACCACTTTTACAGATGCGCAGCTTGAGTTTAATCCGGTGGGTCTTGCCTTTTCCAATTCTAGACTTTTTATCATGGGTTACGATGAAGACGTATCTGGCGAGCATAAACTCACCGTTTTAAGTGCGGATACGAATACGGAGATTTACAAAGACAACCTTGGGTTTGATGCCCGGAGTATTTTTAAAAACCCGGCAGGAAATATTATAGTGGCATACGATAACCTTCATACAACTATCAACAGCGAGACTTTAGGCGAAGCCTACACCAATTACGGTCCAGATTCCGTACCTAATTTTGCGACATCCGAACTTAGGCACTTTGACAGTAATGGAAAAATGTATTACGCCATGTTAGCGGGCCTTCACAGCACGTATTTACAAATACCGGCAGTATATGATTTCGACAAAAATTCAGCTGTGCTATATGCCTTCGAAAATTTTTTGACCGAGGTACAACTTAAGTTTGAGTTTGAAATAGAGAATACCACTTTGGTACATTACGATGAAGTCAATAATCTTTTACTGGTCGGCTATAAGAAATCTGGGGAAGGGAAAAAAGGGGGGCTTTTAAGAATAAATCCCATTCCGCAACCTAAATTTGCAGGAAATCTTGATTTAGATGGCGTACCCTATTCCATTTATATTAAGTGAAATCGGCCTAAATTATAAAGGCATCCCAAATTTTTTGGGATGCCTTTATATTTTGATATCCTTTTCCACATCAGGCATTAAAATACTTACTGTTCCAAATAGCCGGATTAAAGTTTTTACCTAGGGCAAAGCCATAGAAGATTACAACCGAGGCAATACTTTTGAACATAAAGAAGAAAATAATCCAAAATTCTGTGGTGGAACTACTTTTTGAAAAAAGACCTTCGGGAACGAGGGTTGTGACCAAATAACTTACAACCAAAGTCACTAAGATGAGATTGACAACACCTTTAAAAGGCCACATCAACCACTTCCGTAACGGGTGCAAATCTTTGCCCCATTTGTGTATAAGATAAAAATAGTTGTTTCCAATCGGGGCAAAAAGTAAGGGGTCATCTTTATCCTCCAGTTTAAACAGTTTTGAAGGTGCGATGATTTTGAAACCTTTGACTTCAATGTCATGTTTTTTTTCAAGCCTTTTGATTTTCGACACGGCATCAGGCGGAATCTGGCCTTTGAAATATTTTGAGTTGAGAAAACGTAACCTGTAATCGATACAAATTTTTCGTATTTGATCGATATGATAGATACGGTCAGTTTCCAAAAGGTCGAAATCGAAGGCGTTTATAATGTTATCCTGCCCTCCGTTAATATTCTTTTCGATGCGTTCGTGACATTCGGACTCCGCAGCCAAAATTTTTTGGACCTCCGCCAAAATGCCTTGAGAAACTTTTTCATCGTCCTTTAGACGAATCAGTTTCTGTTCAATGTTAGTTCTTTTTAATAGCATTAATTTTCTTTTATTCCAAATTTAAGCATTTCATCGCTAAACTAGATTCTCTTCGAGATTACAAAAGTTAATATTTTGTTAATTGGAATATGGTTGTCATTGCTTTTAAACTTAAAATAGCTTTTCATTGTACCTTGTTAAATCAATTAGCCCGTTCATCAGCCTCATCATTTATCAAGTCCTTTATTTGCCCATGAAAAGTTACATTACCGCTTCGCTTTTAACTATATTACTCACTATTGGTTCAGTTTCAGCACAGGAATTTACGTCTCAATCGCCAAAACGGGTCCCATCTTTACATGCAAAAAAATTATCCATACTACGCACAGCCCGGGCTTCCGAGAAGTATCAGACGCTTTTGTCTGTAATGATAGCGACCGAACTCGAGGAATTACTTGACCACTCGGGTCCGTTTACGGTATTTGCACCCTCTGACATTGCCTTTGAGAAATTATCCGTCACCTCCTTTGATCATTTAATGCATCCTGATAACCAGAATGAACTTAAGGCCTTGTTGAGCTATCATATCGTTGCTGGCAAAGTCTCTGCATCAAAAATTTTAAAGGCTTTGAGTAGGGGTGGTGGCAAGACTACATTTACGAGCCTTCAAGGCGATATAATTACAGCTACTATAAAAGGAATCGATATTATCTTAAGTGATAGTTTTGGGAATACGGCTAAAATTGTTGTAGCAGATGCTAACCAACAGAACGGAATAATTCACGAAATCGATGCCGTAATCATACCTCAAGAACTTGAGAAACAGCTTTGACTCGTTAGGTTTGCGGTCGGTCCGAAAAATTTAGTTTTTTACTGAAGATTGACGGTCGAAGCTGTGGCACTTGTGAAAATTCAACCTTGACATAACTTCATGTAAAAGTTCACTTTTCCGTTGGCAAATTTAGGGTTGAAGGCGGAACAACTAAGAAATACCCATTCAACTATTGCTGTTATTGCCCACTGCCATCAATTTTATCGTAATTCCCCCCCAAGTTCCTCTTTGTAACTCCGTTGTAGCTTGTCCATAATTTTATCGATCTGTTTATCGGTCAGCGTGCGTTGGGAATCTTGCAAGGTGAAGCTCACGGCGTATGATTTTTTGCCTTCGGGAAGTTTATCCCCTTTGTACACATCGAAAAGATTGATATGTTTTAATAGCTTTTTCTCCGTCCGTCGACCGAGCTCATAGACTTGCTGAAAAGTGACGCTATCTTCCAAAAGTAACGCAAAATCACGTTTTACTTCGGGATATTTTGGCATCTCCCGATAGTTTATCTTATTGTTTTTTGCCAATACCATAACGTGGTCCCAGTCAAATTCGGCATAGAAGGTTTCCTGTTTAATATCCATTTTCTTGAGTATGGATTGCCGTACCGTGCCTAACGAAATTAGTGCTTTGGAATTGACCGCCAAGGTCAGTCCTTCCGAAAAAATTGGATTTTCTGTAGGTATTGGGATGGTTTCCGGTATGCCCAATCTCTGTAGGATATTCGTGACGACGGACTTTAAGTAGTAAAAATCCGTTCTTTTTTCAGCTACCGCCCAACTGTCCCCATATCGATTTCCTGTTAAAAATAGACTCAGCCGCTTCCTTTCAATGCGGGACTTATCCGTTTGGTGATAGGTTTTTCCGAACTCAAAAAACTTCAGATCACTTTTCCTCCTATTTATGTTATACGAAACAGCCTCCAATCCCGAGAACAGCAGGGACTGGCGCATGACGGACAGTTCGGTTCCAAGCGGATTGAGCATGGAAACGTCACTCTTCGCAAACGCTTCACCCAAAAAATCGGAGTACTCGGGCGAGGTTAAACTGTTGGTCATAATTTCAAAAAACCCTTGTGCGGCTAAAAAATCACCGATGGTATGCTGCAACTTGTAATCCTCGAACTTATGGGTCGGTGCGATCGAGGCGTTCAATTTGTTCTTGAAATCGATATTATTATAACCGTAAACACGTAAAATTTCCTCAATTACGTCAACTTCACGCTGCACATCAACACGGTAGGAGGGAATAGATAACCCAAGGCCGGCTTCGGTCACGCTTTTTACCTTTATATCCAAAGAGGCAAGTATTGATTTGATAGTGTCTTGTGGAATTTCCTGTCCAATAAGGGAGTAGGTTTTTCGAAAAGTCAGGAACACCTGCTGTTCGTCGTTCCGTTTGGGGTAGAAATCAACAATATCGGAGGTAATGTCGCCGCCGGCAAGTTCCGTGATAAGCAAAGCGGCTCGTTTTAGGGCATATTCTACGTTCTCAATGTCGATGCCCCGCTCGAATCGAAAAGAGGCATCGGTATTGAGGCCATGTCTTTTTGCGGTTTTTCGTACCGATACCGGATTAAAATACGCGCTTTCTAAAAAGATGGCGTTGGTCTTTTCGGTTACCCCGGTGTTGATACCGCCAAAGACACCAGCTATACACATGGGCTTTTCAGTGTCGCAGATCATGAGGTCGTCTTCGTGCAAACTGCGTTCTTCTCCATCCAGAGTCATGAATTTGGTGCCTGCCGGTAAAGTTTTCACGATTATTTTATGCTCGTGTATTCTTTCGGCATCAAACGCGTGTAACGGCTGGCCCAAATCGTGCAACACATAATTGGTAACATCTACAACATTGTTTATCGGCTTTACACCAATGGCACGCAGTCGGTTTTGTAACCAATCGGGAGATGGTTTGACCTTTAGATTGCTAATGGTCACCCCACAATATCGTGGTGCTGCCTTACTGTCGTCAACAGTTACCTGTACTTTTAAAGATCGGTTGTCAATACCAAATTGGCTGACGGATGGGGTTATCAGTTCTTTGTCGATCTCTTGCTGCCGAAGTCCGGCTTTCAGATCCCTTGCGACACCGAAATGGCTCATGGCATCGGCGCGGTTCGGGGTTAGGCCGATTTCGAAAACTTCGTCCCTCTCGACCCCGAAAACTTCTGAACAGGGCGTTCCAGGAACCAAGCTTTCGTCAAGTACCATAATGCCATCATGACCAGATCCGAGTCCGAGTTCGTCTTCGGCACAGATCATCCCAAGGCTTTCCTCGCCGCGAATCTTCCCCTGTTTTATCTGCCAGGCTTCTCCTTCCGGAGTATATAGGGTAGTGCCAATAGTCGCCACAGGTACTTTTTGACCTTTAGCAACATTGGGCGCGCCGCAAACAATTTGCAGTGGGGCACCAGAACCGATATCAACGGTAGTCAGCTTTAATGTATCGGCATTTGAATGTTTTTCACAGGAAAGTATCTGGCCTACGACGATACCTTTTAAACCGCCTTTTACGGACTCGAAAGCGGTTATTCCTTCCACCTCTAGCCCAAGATCGGTCAAAAGTTCGGCGGTTTTATGGGATGGCCAATCCAGTTTAATGAATTGTTTCAACCAATTGTACGAAATCTGCATGCTAAAGGGTTAAGGGACTCGGATTAAAAAAATTCAAACCGGATTCGGAAGCGACAAAGATAAATAATGGGTTTGGAATTTAGGATTTGGGATTTGGATTTTTTAAATAATAGTCGATTTTCCCAACCAAATATTCTCCTCGTTCAGATTGAAATTTTCATCGGAATCCACGATGTTCTCGGTAATATAATCGCCTACGTATTCCGTACCGTATTTACTGCTGCCCAGCACATCGGGAGTGACTACTTTTTTCACGAAGGATTTATGTACTGCGGTCATAACAGCATTGGCTTCTTCGTCCATCCCAAAATGCTGTAGCATCATGGCCGTGCTAAGGATGGATGCAATAGGATTGGCAATATTCTTACCCTTGGCTTGGGGATATGAGCCATGGAAAGGTTCGAACATGGCATTATCCGTGCCTACCGATGCCGCAGGTAGTAAACCTGTGGAGCCTATTATGACACTCCCCAGGTCCGACAGGATGTCACCAAACATATTATCGGTCAATATAACATCGAATTGATCAGGCTTGAGCATCATCTGAACGGCTGCATTGTCAATAAAGAGGCATTGCAGTTCGACTTCAGAATAGCTTTTTCCAATTTCCGTAACCGTTTTTCGCCACAGTCGTGAGGATTCCAGTACATTGGCCTTATCGACAAGGGTCAATTTTTTTCTTCGTTTTTTTGCCGCTTTGAATGCCAAATGGGCGATACGGCTTATTTCTTGCTCCGAATATTCACAAAGATCGGAGGCAACGGTGCCATCGGCACTGATCTTTTTTTGACCAAAGTAGATACCTCCCATAAGTTCCCTAAAAATGACCAGATTGGTATTGCCGATTATTTTTTCCTTTAAAGGAGAATTGCCGATGAGGGTAGGAAAGGTTCTTATCGGCCGGATGCTTGCAAAAAGTTCCAATTCTTTTCGTAATTTAAGAAGGCCCTGTTCCGGCCGTACTTTGGCTTCGGGGTTGTTGTCATACTCCAAGGCACCGATGGCTCCAAATAAAATGGCGTCGGCCTCCCGACATAAATTGAGGGTTTCGTCGGGCAGCGGTTTGCCCAT
The DNA here is from genome assembly GCA_963832345.1 of uncultured Flavobacteriaceae bacterium. Lineage (GTDB taxonomy): Bacteria > Bacteroidota > Bacteroidia > Flavobacteriales > Flavobacteriaceae > Pricia. The sequence continues at coordinate 167,982 of CAWHTW010000004.1, forward strand.
ACTGGTCATGGCAATGGCCCCGACCGGTGCTTCAACATACGTAAATCGATGGTTAAACGTTTCTTCTACGGCCCGAAGACATTTGACCGACTGGGCCAGGACCTCCGGTCCGATACCATCGCCACCAAGAAGGGCTATTTTTAGCTGCATGATGTTGGATTACTGCGTTATTCACCTATGAAGTCATTGGCGTATTCAGTTTACATGAATGCAATTCCTCCACCGCTGTAAAAATAACCTAATAACTTAATACCATCACAATACTAGCGTAAATAACTATCGCCAAATCAATTTGAGGTGTAAAAGGATAGGATGTGTTTATGGTACAGTCTCGATGCCCAAATTACAGGCTTCTATGATTTCAGGAATGTCTTCGTCGGAGATTTCCTTGTGTATGTCGGCAAACTTTAGAAATTCTTGATACACTTCGTCCAATTGACGTTTCGTCAGTTCATAGCCGACAAGTTTTGCCCGGTAGGCCAATGCGGCACGGCCACTTCTGGCGGTGAGCACTATCGAAGATTCATTGACACCTACGTCTTCGGGATCCATGATTTCATAGGTTTCCCTATTCTTGATAACGCCATCTTGGTGTATTCCGGAACTATGTGCAAAGGCGTTGGCCCCGACGATGGCCTTGTTGGGCTGAACGAGCATTCCCATTTTTTGGGATACCATCTGGCTGGTATCGTACAATAATCTACTGTTGATATTCGTGTCGAGATTTAGGTCGGGGTGCTGTCGCATAATCATCACGACTTCCTCGAGAGAGGTATTTCCAGCCCGTTCACCGATGCCGTTTATGGTGCACTCTATCTGTCTTGCCCCGTTCATTACCCCCGCAATGGAGTTGGCGGTGGCGAGACCTAGGTCGTTATGGCAATGGCAAGAGAGTACGGCCCTGTGGATACCGTTTACATTCTCCTTAAGATATTTCATTTTGGCACCGTATTCCTCAGGTAGACAGTAACCCGTAGTATCTGGAATGTTAAGTACGGTGGCTCCCGCCTTAATGACCGCCTCACAGACCTTGGCAAGGAATTCGTTATCGGTACGACCGGCATCCTCGGCATAAAACTCAACATCCTCTACAAAAGTCTTGGCGTATTTGACCGCACTGACCGCTCGCTCGATAATAGCCTCCCGATTAGAATTGAACTTGAATTTTATATGGGAGTCAGAAGTTCCAATCCCTGTATGAATACGCGGTTTTTTGGCGAATTTTAAGGCTTCCGCAGCTACTTCGATATCCTTTTTAACGGCACGGGTGAGACCACAAACCGTAGCATTTTTTACCAATTTAGAAATCTCTTCTACGGAAGTGAAGTCACCTGGACTCGATATAGGAAATCCCGCTTCGATAATATCCACCCCCAATTCGTCTAAACGGGCCGCAATCACCAATTTTTGTTCGGCATCCAATTTGCAACCCGGCACCTGTTCGCCGTCACGTAATGTGGTGTCAAAAATCTGTACCTTATCTTTACTCATTATATTTTGTACTTTAGCTAGCTTATGTTGAAATCGTTCAAACTATTTCTTCTACCTACAAAGTAAGTGAATTTGATTTCATTAAAAATTAAAGTGTGCTTGTTGGCGACATTTACGAATATAAAGCTAAATAGGCGGTTGAACTAGCGGATTAGCCCATTAGTACAACGCCAAGTGTGTTTTAGTATTAGTTAATCCATTGAAAAACAAACATTTAAACTGTAATTATTACGATGACAAATGCGCATAGGGATTCCTTGTTCGTTTTGGTAAAGTCCCTTTCGAAATCGGAAAAACGTCAATTTAAACTATATGTTGGTCGGTTGGGGGTAAATACCGATGCTAAATTTTTGGCTCTGTTCAATCTGATGGACAAAATCAAGAAATACGACGAGAAAACGATTTTGGAAAGTAGCATTGTCAAAAAAGCCCAATTGTCAAATCTTAAGGCCCATCTTTACAAACAGATATTAGTAAGTTTACGTTTAAACCCCGTTAACCAAACTATCCGGTTGCAGATTCGCGAACAGCTTGATTTTGCAACCATCCTGTACCAAAAAGGACTGTACCGGCAAAGCCTAAAGATTTTGGACAAGGCCAAGGCGATTGCCATTGAGAACCAAGAAAAGAATATCGCTTACGAAATCGTCGAGCTCGAGAAGATTATTGAGACCCAGTATATCACACGAAGCATTCCTGACCGGGCCGATGAACTTGCCGTCCAGGCCAAAGAACTGTCCGCCCAAAATGTCATGACCAGTAAACTTTCGAACCTTTCGCTGCAACTCTATGGGCAAATGCTGAAGGTCGGTTATGTACGTAGCGATGAGGATTATGTTAGGGTCAAGGAGTACTTCGAAAACCACTTGCCTAAATATCAGATCGAGGATTTGGGTTTCCGTGAAAAATTATGGCTCTACAAAGCGTATCTGTGGTATAGTTTTCTAACTCAGGATTTTCTTTCAACCTATAAATATGCGAGTAAATGGGTCGATCTCTTCTATGAACACAGGGAGCAGATATACTTGAATCCCGTTTTTTTTATTAAGGGAAACCACTATTTGTTAGAATCTTTATTCTACGTTAAATATGCATCCCAATTTAAGCAAACGCTCGAACGTTTGGAGAAAATGGTAGGGGGAAAGGAATTTCCGAAAAATGACAATGTTACCTCTTTGGTATTTCTTTATGTGAACGCCAATAAACTTAATCTCCATTTTTTGGAAGGCACGTTCAAAAAAGGAGTGTACCTGGTCAAAATCATCGAATACGGAATCAATAAGCACAAAGATCGCATCGATGCCCATCACATAATGTTGTTGTACTATAAAATTGCTTGTCTCTATTTTGGTATCGGTGACAACAAGACCTGTATTCAATACCTGAAAAAAATTATAAACAACCGAAATTTAAAAATGCGGGAGGATTTAATGTGCTTTGCCCGGGTCTTAAGTTTAGTCGCCCATTATGAGGCGGGAATGGATTACCATCTAGAAATTCAATTGAAAAGTACGTACAAATTTCTCTTAAAGATGAACGATTTGCATGCCGTTCAGAAGGAGATGATCAAATTTTTGCGGAATCTAGGGGGAATCTATCCCCATGAGCTGAAAAACGAATTCCAAAAGCTGCATACGGAACTGAAAAAGTATGAGGACCATCCTTACGAAAAACGAGCTTTTCTATATTTAGACATTATTTCGTGGTTGGAAAGCCATTTAGAGAACCGGCCGGTTGCGGAAATCATCCGTGAAAAGGCGATGGCGGCAACACGGTAAGAAGTGTATGGACGTGGTGATTCTACTATGTCCTGCCATAAAAACAGCTACTATTTGAACCGACCGAAAACCTTTACTGCCACAAATTTTCTAGAAATAAATCTGGCCATGTTGCTTTTGAGCACGTCGGGGCCTTTTGGTAAGTTTATTACTTTGCCAGTGCCTTTGACTATTGCTATACGGGCTATATTAGCACTACTATTTTTGATACTGTACTGTAGGTTCAAAGGTATTTCGTTTAGACTGCGAAGTGGTGACAGATGGCCTATACTGTTAAGCGGGTTATTGATGGCTGCACATTGGCTTACCTATTTTCATGCCTTGCAACTATCGAACGTGGCCATTGGTATGCTATCATTATTCACGTACCCCGTTTTCACTTCTTTTTTGGAGCCACTTTTTTTAAAGACCCGGTTTAAAAAAACCCATATGCTATTAGGCTTTCTTGCATTGTCGGGAATATTTTTTTTAATGCCGGATTTTAATTTGGGTAACCAGAGTACCATAGCCATTGGGTTTGGATTGCTTTCCGCCCTATGCTATGCCGTTCGCAATCTCATATTAAAAACAAAGGTAGACCGGTACCAAGGTTCGCTTTTGATGACTTATCAAATGGGTATTGTAAGCTTGCTACTTTTGCCCGTTTACTTTTTGTATGACCTAAGCACAATCGGGCAACAATGGGAAGGGCTTTTGGGCGTGGCATTAATTACTACTGTGCTGGGGCACACCATGTTCATCAATTGTTTTAAACATTTTTCGGTAACGACGGTCAGTATCCTGAGCAGCATCCAGCCCGTTTATGGTATTTTGATCGGGGCGTTTCTTCTGTTGGAAATACCTGCTTGGAATACAGTGATAGGCGGTCTTTTAATCTTAGCCTCGGTAGTTGTGGAGAGCATCAGGTCGTATCGTTGATTTCGACCCAGAAATTCCCGCCTTCTTTTTACCCTATTGATTGATACTGTTCGTCGGCCCAAGTTTATATTGATTGATCAAACTTTCGCTTATTTTTTGGAACTCCTCCTTCTGGGCCATTTGTCTTACTTTGGCCGGGTCGAAATCCCCGTTAAAGTACAGAAAGGAACCTTTTTGATTATTATTGTTATAGATCAGGATTTCCTTGACTGTATTCTTTTTTTCGCGTACGGATACAACATTACGGTTCAGGTCATCATTTTTTCGGAATACCTCGATAAACGAATTGCCGGTAATCCCGTTCATTTGCTGGTTTAAAAAACTGGTCCGTTCCGGTGTTGTACTCGGGAACTGCATGTACCGAACATCTTTGGTGTTGCCGACCAAGGATTTCATTTCCGGCGAAATAGCACCTATCATCGAAAGCATAAAACGGGGCACACGAATGGCCGTCACTTGATTATCTTCTTTATGGGCATCATAAAAGCGGTCGATGGAGTTGTAGGTACCGCAAGAGGATATCAGTATAATAGCTGAAAGAAAGACTATTTTTTTCATGGGATGTTGAATTAGGATGTGCCTAATCGTGAGCCACGAAGGTACGCTTATTTCTTAAAAGCCTGATTTTTATCCTTTTGACTATAGTAGATATTGAGTGCAATCGAAGTGCTCGTGGTGACAAATTTCGAAGTTGGGATTTGGGATTTAGGATTTGTTATTTGGTATTTTTTGGGACTCTCCACTTTAGTTTATACAGAGCCCAATCGAAGTAGTTGATGACAAACTCGCAAGTTGGGATTTGGTGCCTGGAATCTGGAATTTGGAATTGGTCACAAACAAGCATCCCAAACCGGATCTTGGGGCGGGGGAGCGGTCAACGATAACAATTTCTTTCTTACGGGATGTATAAAACTAAGACTTCGGGCATGTAAATGGATGCTTGCGTCTTTATTGCTACGGTCGAATCCGTATTTCAAGTCCCCTTTAATGGGGCATCCGATGGCGGAGAGTTGAGCACGTATTTGATGATGTCGGCCGGTTTTTAGGTCTATTTCCAATAGGAAGTAATTATCAAGCTTCTTGATCAACTGAAATTCGAGAATAGCCTTTTTACTCTCAGCGACCTCATTGTGGTTTGCATAGGATTTATTCCGTTTCGTATTGCGCTTGAGCCAGTGTACTAGTGTATCGCTTTCTTTTTCAGGGAGATTCTTTACGACGGCCCAATACGTTTTGGTCGTCTTTTTTTCTGCAAACAGTTTATTAAGGCGCGGTAGGGCCTTCGAAGTCTTGGCGAACACGACTATTCCGGACGTAGGGCGATCCAAACGATGGGCGACCCCTAAATACACATTGCCGGGCTTATCGTATTTTTCCTTGATATATAGTTTTACAACCTCGCTAAGCGGCATATCACCGGTCTTGTCGCCTTGCACTATGTCTCCCGGTCTTTTATTGATGGCAATTAAATGGTTATCCTCATAGAGCACCTGAAGATTTTTCGGATTTGAGAGTATCTTGTCGGCCACTAGATTACCGGGTTTTCAACTATTTTTTTTAACTTCAGTGAAATGCCTGTAAAAGCAAATGCTAAAGGTAGCACTAGTTAATATTGCTCCTCATCACTCGGAAAATCGCGGCTTTTCACATCGGTCACATATTTTGAAATCGCCTGACCCATTTCCTCGTATAAATTCATGTAGCGCCTTAAGAAACGGGGATTGAACTCATGGGTCATTCCCAATAGATCGTGGATGACCAAAACTTGCCCGTCGGCATATTTGCCGCCCCCGATACCAATGGTGGGAATGCTGATACTTTCGGAAACTTTTTTGGTAAGGCTGGCGGGTATCTTTTCCAGAACGACGCCAAAACAGCCCAGTTTTTCGAGCAGATGGGCATCCTCCATCAAGGTGTCCGCCTCCTGTTCTTCCTTGGCGCGAACGGTATACGTTCCGAATTTGTAAATGCTCTGCGGTGTTAATCCCAAATGGCCCATCACGGGGATACCGGCATTGAGAATCCGCTTTACCGATTCCTTGATTTCAAGACCACCTTCGAGCTTGACCGCATGCGCACCGCTTTCTTTCATGATACGAATCGCTGAACGGAGCGCTTCTTTAGGGTCGCTCTGATAACTGCCGAAGGGGATATCGACCACCACCAGTGCCCTCTCCACTGCACGGATTACCGAGGTGGCATGGTAAATCATTTGATCCAAGGTTATAGGTAGTGTTGTCTCGTGGCCGGCCATTACATTACTTGCGGAGTCACCCACTAAAATAACATCGACGTTGGCGGAATCCACAATCTTGGCCATGGAATAGTCATAGGCAGTTAACATGGAGATCTTCTCCCCGTTCTTCTTCATATCTACGAGCGACTTTACCGTTACCCGTTTGTATTCTTTTTTTGCGGTAGACATTTGCTTTTCAAATTGTTTAAGAGGGATAAATGTAAGGAAATTGTTTCAGGTTGGGATGTTCTCAGGTGGGTAGTCTATTTTAGACACTTGCGACGCAACGCACTGCGGTACCCCATAGCTAAACATTATTTCACTACATTAGATAAAAACCCATCGTTATGAAGAAATTTACAAGGTTAGTGATGTGCCTATTTTTCGTTGGTCTATCCGCGCAGGAATCGGAAAAAATCGCTGTACAAAAAACTATAGAAACCTTTTTCGAGGGTTTTCATCAACAGGATTCCACGCTGATACGGCAGATGGTCTCCGATGCTATTTTTATGCAACGCATTTCAATCGATTCCTCACAAAAAGCATCCGTCCGCACACAAGATTTCGCCGAATTTTTAAAAGCTGTGGTCAGTATTCCCAAAACCACACAATTCAAGGAAATCATTAAATCATATACCATTCAAATCGACGGTCCGATGGCCAACGCTTGGACGCCCTATGAATTTATTCGCAATGGGGAATTCAGCCATTGTGGGGTCAATTCCTTTCAACTGTTCAAAGATGGCACAGATTGGAAGATAATTTACATTATTGATACCGGTCGAACGGAAGGATGCGAGCACTAAAAATGTTTTGATTTAAAAAGGTTATTTGCCACAGCATCTAAACTTCCCAACCTTCCCGGTACTGTCGTCCCACAAACTGGTTTGCTTCCTCCAGGTTTGTGATACGCATGTTTTCGCCGTCCCAAAGCAATTTCTTTCTTCCGTAGAATTCCATGTCACCTTCCGCGTTTTCTCTTCGTAACATATAGCTTCGGATGGCCAGGTTGCCCATCAAAACGGTTTCCGTCATGGGGCCGGCATAATCGAAGGACGAGGTTAGGCCTTTGTGCAGTTCGCTGTCGAAACCGGCCTTGCAGGCATTAACCCATTTGCGTTGGTGGCCATATTCAGGTTCAAGGTTAGGTTCAGTATCCGGGCCAAATTCCGTTGTACCGTCATTGAGGTACAGCTTGGGCATCAGGGGCGAGCTGTCGTTAATATTCGTGGTTATAATGCCCTTCTCTCCGATAATCATTACGCCATTTTGGCTATCCTTCCCTCCGATATCGCTGTCAGCAGGAATGATATCAGGGTGCGAGGGACGGATGCCCCCATCGCTCCATGTCATTTCGATTGGGGATTTGGACTTGTCGGTGGCGTCGAAATTTAAAGTGATAAAGGAGGATGCTGGACAGCCTTCAGGGCTGTAATTGGGAGTCCACATTTGCGAGTAGACCGATCCAACGCTACATTCCGCTCCCGTCGGATACTTTAGGTTCAGGGTTCGAAAGGGGATATCGATCAAATGGCAACCGACGTCGCCAAGGGCGCCCGTACCATAATCCCACCAACCCCTCCAACTGAAAGGATGCAGATTTGGGATATACGGCTTTTTTTCCGCTGGGCCCAGCCACAGATCCCAATCCAATGCATTGGGTTTCAGGCTAGGGTCAGGTGCTGGCATAGTACCGCCTTGGGGCCAGACGGGACGGTTGGTCCAAACTTGTACTTTTGATATGGGACCGATTTTGCCGTCATCGATCCATTTTTGAACCATGTTCAAAAGTTCGTTAGAGCCTCCTTGGTTTCCCATTTGGCTAACAATTTTATTGTCCCGAGCCATTTGCGTTAGGGTACGGGCCTCACGAATGTTATGGGTCATAGGTTTCTGTACGTAAACGTGTATTCCGCGTTCCATGGCATATTTTGCCGCTGGACCGTGCACGTGATCCGGAGTGGAAATGGTAACCGCATCGATACCTTTTTCCTTGTCCAGCATTTCCCGATAGTCAGCATACTTCTTGGCCTTCGGAAAACGCTCGACGGAAGCTTTGGCCGAACCTTCAAAATCTACATCGCAAAGCGCAACCACTTTTTCGCGGCCATCAACTGAGGCGTTCCTGATATCACTGGCACCTTTTCCACCTGAACCGATGGCGGCCAAGTTCAGCCGATCGCTCGGTGCCAAGTAGCCTGCGCCCCCGAGTACATGTCGGGGAACGATGAAGATGGAGGAGGCTAAGGCTCCCTTTTTTATAAATGATCTACGGGTAGTGTTTGATACGGCGTCCTTTTTATTTGTCATGGTGTATTTGATTTGTATTAATGTAAGAAGAATTTAAAGGTATTAAAATTTATAGGATGGTGAAAAAATTTCTCTAATATCAAACAAATCCTCAAAATATTCAAAAAAAAACTTTCCAAATTATATGAATCCTTATATTTATACCTTAAAATATAAAGAATCAAATATGAATAATACTTTGAAAGTACTCACTATTGTCCTAACAATTGTAACCCTCGGATCATCGACCGCAAAGGCGCAAGAAGTCAATCCGATTGAGGGAAAATGGGATATGGTAATTCAGCAAGACGGCAAGGAACTCCCCTCTTGGCTCGAAATCAAACATTCGGGCATCAAGACGTTAGTGGGCCATTTTGTCTATGCCAATGGCAGTGCACGGCCGATATCGGAAGTGAAAATGGAAGATGGTAAATTCAGATTTTCTATCCCCCCGCAGTGGGAAGATGCCGATTCCGATTTGGAATTTGAAGGCAAAGTAAACGGAGAGAACCTAGAAGGTACGTTAGTCTATACGGATGGAAACACATACAATTGGACAGCTACACGGGCTCCAAAACTGCCATATACCAATAACCCGAAATGGGGCAAGCCCATTCAACTTTTCAATGGTAAGGATGTAAAAGGATGGAAGACCAGTGGCGAAAAAAATCAGTGGATAGTTGAAGATGGGATTTTGAAAAGTCCGGAATCAGGTTCCAATCTAATCTCTGAACAAAAATTCGAGGATTTTAAGCTGCACGTAGAATTCAAGGTTCCGCCGGGAAGCAACAGTGGCATCTATCTTCGGGGCCGTTATGAAGTGCAGATAACCGACGACCACGGCAGTGAGCCCAGCAATGTACTATTCGGAGGTGTTTATGGATTTTTGACTCCCAATGAAATGGCCGCCAACCCGGCCAGTGAATGGCAGACCTATGACATTACTTTAATCGGTAGGCGAATAACAATAGTAGCAAATGGTAAAACGATTATTAGCGAACAGAACATTCCCGGTATAACCGGTGGCGCAATCGATAGCAAGGAAGGCGAACCCGGGGCGTTTATGATTCAGGGCGATCACGGGCCTGTTTCTTTCCGGAAATTTGTGGTTACGCCGAGGGTTGCGAAGTAAGGACTAACAATCGCTCATATTGATTCCAACCGCCAGCCCGCCTTCTGAGGTCTCCTTATATTTCGAACTCATATCCTTTGCGGTGGCCCACATGGTCTCGACCACCTTATCCAAAGGCACTTTTGCGTCTTTTGGGTCGGAACCTAGTGCCAGTTCGGCAGCATTGATCGCTTTGATAGCCCCCATGGAGTTACGTTCGATACAGGGAATCTGAACGAGGCCGCCGATAGGGTCACAAGTCAGTCCCAAATGATGTTCCATGGCGATTTCGGCAGCCATCAACACTTGTTCCGGCGAACCGCCTAGGAGTTCGGTCAGGGCACCTGCGGCCATCGCGGAGGAAACTCCGATTTCCGCTTGGCAACCGCCCATTGCCGCCGAAATGGTTGCCCCTTTCTTAAAAATACTGCCGATTTCACCGGCTACCAATAAAAACTGTTTAATATGTTTGAAGTCCGCGTCATGGTTTTCAATGACCATATAGTACATGAGAACAGAGGGAATTACGCCAGCACTACCATTGGTTGGAGCCGTAACGACCCGTCCTAAGGAAGCATTTACCTCGTTAACGGCCAAGGCAAAACAGCTGACCCATTTTAATATTTGACGGAATCTGACTTCCGTACCACGAATGGTGGTTAACCATTCCTCGGGGGTAGTATAGGCATCGGAACCGCCCAGCATACCTTTGTTTAGTTGGTAGGCCCGGCGTTGCACATTGAGTCCGCCTGGCAGTTTGCCTTCGGTATGGCATCCGAGATACATACACGCTAACATCGTATCCCAAATTTTTTGAATGTTCGCGTCGATTTCAAAATCATTTCTAAGTGAACGCTCGTTTTCAAGCACTAGTTCTGAAATGGAGATTTTTTTACTTGTACAGTAGGCCAGCAGTTCCTTTCCGTTCTGTACGGGAAAGGGAAAGGTATCGAATGTCGCTTGCTTGCGCTTGGCGTTCTTCCGCTCTTTGACCACCACAAATCCGCCACCGATGGAATAGTAGGTGTTCGATTTCTTTTTGCCAGATTTCAGCGTGGCTTCGAATTGAAGTCCGTTGGCATGGAATTCCAAAAATTTTTTGTGAAAAAGGATATCCTGTTCGGGGTCGAAGGCTATTTTTCGGGTATTTCCAAAATTTAGGGTACGGGTATTCTGTATATTCTTAACGATCGTATGAATGTTGTCAATGGGAATTTCAACTGGATCGGCGCCCGATAGGCCGAGCATCACCGCGTAATCAGTCGCATGCCCCTTTCCCGTCAAGGATAACGAGCCATAGATATGCACTTGAATATGTTCGACCTCGGTAAAAAGTCCGTCGGCGTTAAGCTCTGAAATCCACCGCTCCGCTGCCCGCCAAGGTCCCAAAGTATGTGAACTTGACGGGCCGATGCCGATTTTGAGCATATCGAAGATACTGATGCATTCCATTCTTAAGTCTCGATTTTAGTTTAAGCAAAGATAGGAGATAATAAAGAATGGAAAATCCCAAATGACAAACCCAAAATGCCAATTATATTCAAAAGATTATCGGTTCTCGTCGCCCATGTTTTGGAATTTGGAATTTGAGTGCCTTCTGCCCTCCAAATGACATCCTGTCAGTTTTATTCCCTTGGCATATTGTTTGCCTTTTAGTAATCGATTTCAGAAATTAGACACTAATTTAATATATATAGCATGAGCAAGATTATAGGAATTGATTTGGGTACGACCAACTCCTGCGTTTCCGTAATGGAAGGTAACGAGCCGGTAGTCATCCCGAATGCAGAAGGAAAGAGGACTACCCCGTCCGTCATTGCCTTTGTAGAAGGTGGTGAAATAAAAGTGGGTGATCCCGCGAAAAGACAGGCGGTAACGAATCCCGATAAAACAATTTATTCGATTAAACGTTTTATGGGCAACAAATATTCCGAGTCTAAAAAAGAAGCGGAGCGGGTACCTTATAAAGTGGTTAAAGGGGATAACGATACGCCACGGGTCGATATTGACGGACGTATGTATACGCCCCAAGAACTTTCTGCCATGATTCTTCAGAAAATGAAGAAAACGGCCGAGGATTATTTGGGACAGGATGTGACCCGAGCGGTCATCACCGTTCCCGCATATTTTAACGATTCACAGCGTCAGGCCACTAAAGAGGCCGGGGAAATTGCAGGATTGACCGTGGAACGCATCATTAACGAACCTACGGCCGCATCATTGGCATACGGACTCGATAAAAAGGATGTCGATCAGAAAGTAGTCGTATTCGATTTTGGTGGCGGTACACATGATGTTTCCATTCTTGAATTGGGCGATGGTGTTTTTGAAGTACTTTCTACGGAAGGTGATACCCACTTGGGCGGCGATGATGTCGATCAAAAGGTAATCGACTGGTTGGCCGAGGAATTTAAGAAAGATGAAGATATCGATTTGCGCAAAGATGCCATGGCATTGCAACGTTTGCGCGAAGCAGCGGAAAAAGCGAAGATAGAGTTGTCTTCTTCCGCACAGACCGAAATCAACTTGCCGTACGTAACAGCGACCGCTTCAGGACCAAAACACTTGGTGCGCACATTGACCCGTTCAAAATTTGAGCAGTTGATAGAAGATTTGGTAAAACGTACTATCGATCCTTGCCAGAATGCGTTGAAAGCAGCGGGACTCTCAAAAAGCGATATCGATCAGGTTATTCTGGTCGGTGGTTCCACAAGGATACCTGCCGTGCAGGAAGCCGTCGAAAAGTTCTTCGGTAAAAAACCATCGAAGGGTGTGAATCCCGATGAAGTAGTGGCCGTTGGTGCCGCGATTCAGGGTGGTGTTTTGACCGGTGACGTGAAAGATGTGCTGCTGTTGGATGTTACGCCATTATCCTTAGGTATCGAAACTATGGGTAGCGTAATGACCAAGCTAATCGAGGCTAATACCACGATTCCTACCAAGAAATCCCAGGTATTCTCCACTGCCGCCGATAATCAGCCTTCGGTTGAAATCCATGTGCTACAGGGAGAGCGACCCATGGCAACGGACAACAAAACGATAGGACGCTTCCATTTAGACGGAATTCCTCCCGCGCAACGTGGTACGCCCCAGATTGAGGTGACTTTCGATATCGATGCGAACGGCATCATCAAAGTTTCTGCAACAGATAAGGCGACCAATAAGTCTCAGGACATTCGTATCGAAGCATCATCCGGATTGACCGAAGAGGAAATTAAGAAGATGAGGGCCGAAGCTGAAGCGAATGCTGAAACGGACAAACAAGCGAAGGAAACTGCCGATAAGCTAAACGAGGCCGATAGCATGATCTTTCAGACCGAGAAGCAATTGAAGGAATTTGGTGAGAAACTTTCTGATGACAAGAAAAAGCCGATTGAGGAAGCTTTGGAGGAATTGAAAAAAGCACACCTCAGTAAAGATTTGGCATTAATTACGCCCGCTTTGGATAAAATTAACGAAGCTTGGAAAGTTGCTTCCGAAGAAATGTACAAAGCCCAAGCCGATGCACAACAAGGGGGTGAACCTTCCACTAATGGACAGGATACCGCCGATGCTAGCGCAGACGCCAAAGAAGGTGACAATGTAGAGGATGTTGACTTCGAAGAGGTTAAATAGATAATTTAAAACGCGATCTATCGTGTTTTTCCTAAGAACCCGTCAGGTTATAGAAACCTGACGGGTTTTTTTGTTGCCTTGAGCCACTGTTTTAATCGCCACAGCGTATCCCACGACCAGCATTAAAAAGGTCTTATTCAGGGCGCAATTTATTTTGTTTAATCTTTTTAACAAAACTTTGAACAAAAATAATATTGTTTTCCGATAGTCTGCACTATTTTTATACCATAACATTAAAAACTATATGATTATGAAAAGAGTACTTGTAAATCTAATGGCTATTGTAATAACTACGGGCGCAGTATTTGCGACAGCCACCGAGAAAGAAAATGCAACACCGAAACAAGAAAAAGTAGTTGTGGAGGAAATTCCGAATATTGTAGGGGTAGCTTCGGGAAACGAAAATTTCAGTACGTTGGTTGCTGCTGTTAAAGCAGCGGATTTGGTCAAGACGCTAAGTTCCGAAGGGCCGTTTACCGTTTTCGCTCCGACCAATGCGGCGTTCGAAGCCTTGCCCGCAGGTACCGTCGAAAGCTTACTGAAACCAGAAAACAAAGCGACCTTAACTTCCATTCTTACCTATCATGTGGTTTCGGGCAAGGTAATGGCCGCAGACGTGGTCAAAGCCATCAATGATAATGGAGGAGAGTACGTCGTTGAGACTGTCCAAGGTAATAAATTAACCTTGTCCCTAGATGGAGACAGTGTAATTCTTACTGATGCCAAAGGTGGCACGGCTACAGTTGCTCAGGCCGATGTAGCGGCATCTAACGGTGTGATTCACGCCATTGATGCGGTAGTAATGCCACAATAATTTTTTTTGACCTTACTATTTTAGGCATCCCGTTTTTGGGGTGCTTTTTTTTTTGCCGGATTTCGACCCCCATCGACTGTCCGATTTTTGGTACAGCTTTTGTTTCCAGTTGTGCGAATAAGTCCTAATTTTGTGCCATGAGCAAACAACATGTCCTCCTATTTTTGTTCCTAATCCTATTCATGGGATTGCCTTCCCTTGTATCCTCCCAAGAAATTAAAACATTTCTAATCTCAGATTTTAATTTGAGCGGCAACGTAAAATCTTGCTTGGTGATAACCGACTACGGGAAGGAAGAATATTTTTTCGATACCGCTGGTCGTTTAACCAAATCCATTACAAGATTCAACGATCTTGATTACGAAACCACGTATTATAAGTACCGAAATAATGAACTTATAGAAAAAAGAGTGGAAAATTATCGGGACAATTCATTTGACAAGTCCACCTCTCTCGCCTATTTTTATGAAATCGATACGAGCGCGAATCGAACGGTCACAGAGAAAATAGTTTCGTATACCAATAAACAATTGCTGGAACAAAACGTATATCGCTACAATACGAAAGGGGACCCGATCAAAATGATCCGGACGGATACCGACGGGACAGACGAAAATATAATCACATATGATACCATTGACGGAAAGAATATAAGGACACAGACCCTGAACGGAAGACCCTTGGAAGCGGTTCATAGGTGGAACGAAAAAGCCGAGGACGGTTCCGTAGTACTGCTGAAAAATATAGAGAAATATTTTGGCGGGGCGCTGAACACAAAGTCCCGAGAAGTGTATAACGCCGATAAAAAACTGATTTCAAAGACCGATTCCATTTTTGATACCTCAACCGAAATATGGGTTCCCCAAGAAAAGGTCATTTACACCTACGGAGAAAACGGAATTTTGGCCAAAACGGAGACCAATAGAAATAATTTGATGATCACCAAAGAATATATTTATCAATTCGACGGTACGGAAAACAACAACTGGGTGAAAGAGATTATCACGCCCGATAATACCTATAAGACCAGAAAGATAAAATATTACGAAGCTCCGGAGCCAACTAAAGAGGCTCCTGAGCCAACAACTGAAGGTCAGTGATTTACTATGCTGCACTACTGCCCGTTTGAGGCCAGAGTCAATCCTCTTGTCCCTTAGCCGCTATAATTGCGAAAATTGAACATCAGCAAGAAGAGTCCGCTACAATTTTCCATTCCCCTTTTATCCTTTTAAAAATAATCATAAACGTACCATTCCTGTCCCCGGCCTCAAGGGTCAAAAAATATTGGCCCATCACATAATACGCATCCTCGGTGATTTTAGTGATGGCATCAAGTTTAAAATTTAGCGTGCCGGTTTCTTTTTGCGAAGGATATCCCTTTTTGTAATTATCCAAAGTGGTTTGCCACCCTTGGGTTACCCGTCCGCCGCTGTAATAGGTCAAGGAGTCCGACTGCCAATAGCCCTCCATAAATCCTGCTAGATCATTGTTCGACCAGGCTTCTTCTTGTTTGGCCATTATGGCTTTTATGGCATTTACGTCTTCGTTCTGTGCGGATATACTGTTTAAGGTGGCAAGGCATAAAAATAGAATCAGGGGAGTAGCTTTTTTCATAATAGCCTAGTATTTTAGGGATTTTGATGGTGAAGTTAAAAAAGTTCTGGTATATCTTTATTAAATGGTAGCTTTCCTTCAAAATTTTGTCATGACCAAAGCAACGCAATTTTTGGTACTACTTTGTATTTGTTTCTTTCTTTTTATACCCCCTTCCCAAGCACAAAACACGAGTACAAACGAAAGGCCCAACATCCTTTTTATCCTCTCCGACGACCATACTTCGCAGGCTTGGGGCATTTATGGAGGTGTTTTGCAGAATTATGTACAGAACAAGAACATACAACGATTGGCCAATGATGGTGTAGTTCTCGACAACGCCTTCTGCACCAATAGTATCTGTACGCCCAGCAGGGGCAGTATCCTGACCGGACAGTACAGTCACGTCAACCAAGTTTACACCCTGAGCGAACCCCTACCGAAAGGTCATCCGAACATAGCCCGCACTTTTTCTAAAAATGGCTATCAGACCGCAATTATTGGAAAGTGGCACTTGGTAGGTAGACCTGAGGGTTTCGACGACTTCAACGTACTGCCGGGGCAGGGCCGATATTGGGATCCGATTCTTAAGACCAAGGAAAATTGGCAAGACGGTAACGAAAGCGCCCAGGGAAAAGAATACATCGGATTTTCTACGGATGTGATTACCGACCTCACCATCGAACATCTTCAAAAAAGGGATACGAACAAACCGTTTTTGATGTTCTGCAACTTTAAGGCCACCCACGAGCCTTTTGATTATCCGGACAGATACGAAACTCTTTACGAAAACGAAGAAATTCCCGAACCCGAATCCTTATACGACTTTGGTCCTGAAACCACCGGTCGTAGTTTTATCGGCCAAAAACTGGAAATTTTAGGTCGACGTTGGGACAATGCCACTAGGGATCCCGACAACTGGTGGACGACCTATCCCGGATTACCGTATCCTCTCGAAGGACTCGACAGCATTCAGAAGCGTAAAAAGATATATCAAAAACTGGTCAAGGATTTTATGCGCTGCGGGGCGGCCATCGACGATAATATTGGAATACTACTGGATTATCTCGAAAGCGAAGGTATTGCCAATAACACCGTAGTCATTTATACTGCCGACCAAGGCTATTTTTTGGGTGAGCACGGCTTTTTCGACAAGCGTATGATGTATGAGGAGTCCCTTCGCATGCCTTTCGTCATCCGATATCCCAAAGAACTCAAAGGCGGCCGGCGTATCGATGACCTTATCTTGAATATCGACTTTCCCGCTTTGTTGGCAGATTATGCCGGTATTGAAAAACCGGACTATATACAGGGCAAAAGCTTCCGTAAAAACCTGGCCGGCAATACCCCCAAAGACTGGAGGAAAGAAATGTACTATCGGTATTGGTTACACCAGCCCGAACGCCCGGCACATTTTGGTATCCGAAACGAGCGTTACAAGCTGATTTTTTTCTACGGGCAAGGATTGGAAAAAAAAGGAACCTCTAAAGAAAGCACCGAACCTACATGGGAGTTTTACGATTTGCACGAAGATGCTAATGAACTCCATAACGCTATTGGCGAACCTCAATACAAAGCGTTAATTTCCGAGATGAAATCGGCCATGATCAAGGAGCGGGAGAAATATGGGGATTTGGATGAGGATTCTTCGGTGATGAGGGGAATTTTGAAAAAAAACAGGTTAAAATAAGGGGTTTTCCCCAGTGGAACAGCGCAGGTCTGAAATCACAAATACATTTTTTTTGGAAAACCAGATCTTAAGGGATGAACTGGCCCCTGTGAACATTTGCCTTTCGCCGTAAAATGACGAAAGCCTTGGTCATATGATATTCAATAGTTTTTTTAGATACATTGAGCCGTTCGGCTATTTCATGATTGGTACATCCTTCTTCTTTACTCATCAAAAAAATTTTTTTACACTTTGGGGGAAGATTTTGGATTTCACGTTGAACGAAAGAAAAAAGTCTCTCTAATAAAATAGCATCGTCGGCTGTCGTAATCCGCTCCATTTCATCCAGATATTTTTTTTCTACGGAGGAGACCGACTTTCGTTTTCGATACTGGTCGATAAACTCATTGTGTACTGCACGATAGAGAAAACTCTTAATCCTAAATTCCGTTTTTAGGGTGTTGCGTTGTTCCCAAGTTCTAATGAAAACATTTTGTACAATATCCTCGGCTCGACCTTTATCTGCTACCAAGCTATTCGCATACACGCATAGACGATGGTGATAGGCATCGACCAAATACGCATAGGCTCTTTCATTCCCTTGTTTTAGCTGATTGATCAGAAAGACATTGTCACTGAATTCAGATACCATGAAATGATAAATTGATATAGTTATGGTTTGTGAAAATTAAATTTACTAAAAAAATCATAAAAAATTTAGGGTTATTCAAATTTACTACGTAATAAATATTGAGCTCATTATATGGAGGGGTTTTAATTGTGAGAACAGCAAGGCAAAAACCGTGTTCAAATCGATTTTATTGCAAGCATCGGATATTTCGGTTAAGAATAAAAGGGATAAAGTCGCAAACTGATTTTCGATTCGTATCCAAGGTAAAGATTACTCCATACCCCCTATAATGAGCGAATACAATTCGGAAAAGTCAAAGGAAAGACTGTTAACTAGGATTCGATACGACAAAGAAAAAGCGCGTAAAAATCTTGCCAGAAGTCTTTTGAGATATGCCGTGGTCAGCCTTGTTTTTTTGGTATTGGGATATGGGTATCATAGAATGTGGATGGCAAATGATGGGGTTGGGCAGAAAAAAAATTATAAAGATGTCATTACACTGCGCCTGTCTGACGGTACGCTCACGGCTATTTCAGCAGATAACAATACTTCGATAGTTGAAGAAAACGGTTATCGCGTAGGTTTTAAAAAAGGCAATCAGCTGTTATACCACCGAGCAGCGACAACCAAAGAATTGGTGTACAATACAATCAATGTGCCCTATGGAAAGCGATTTGAACTGGTATTGGCGGATGGCACAAAAGCATATCTTAATTCGGGCACCACTCTAAAATATCCCGTTCAATTCAAGAAGGGAAAAGCACGAGAGGTGATTTTGGATGGAGAAGGGTTTTTCGAGATAGCGAAAGACGAAGCGCAGACGTTCATTGTAAATACCAATACACTAAATATTAGAGTATTGGGTACAAAGTTCAACGTGTCGGCCTACGCCGATGATGAAAATATAAGCACTGTACTAGTCGAGGGTGAAGTAGGCTTTTTTGATAAAAGCGAACAATTCGAGGCTTCTGAATATCCTCGATTGGTACCCGGACATAGGGCCAGTTGGCAAAAAAAGGATAAGAGAATAGAAATTGATGAAATAGATACCAATCTGTATACAGGATGGCGGGAAGGTCAACTTATTTTTGATCATATGATGTTTAGTGAAATCCGGAAGAAATTGGAAAGGAAGTACCAGGTTTCTATTTCAAATAAGGATAAAAAATTGGAAAAAATAAAATTTACCGCCAGTTTCGATACCGAAACCATAGAACAGGTTATGGAAGCTTTCAGTAAAAATCATCCGATGAAGTACAGCATTACAACAAACCAAATCAACATTGAAAAACCCTGAAACCCCAGGTTAGTGGTACAGCATTTTCACGGGCTTAGGCCCTTAAAAGTTTTCGATTTTTTTATTCAACCTACAAAGCGGCCATTTATTGGTATGTTCCCCGACCAGTGTTTGATTGATATAAATTTTGTTTAACCATCTGAAATTAGAACATTACTATGAAAAATCCGACCAAGGGCAGTATCCTTTTTCCACTTAAGTTTCATCTCAAAATGAAATTGGCAATGAGTCTCATCGCCATGCTATCTTTTCAGGCCGAGGCTAGCCCCAATTCCGACGAAAATAAAATTACCTTGCAAATGCAAAACGTTTCACTTGAAACGGTGTTGAAAGAAATTGAATCGAAGACAGAATTCAAGATTTTGTATAACGATGAACAGATAAATCATAGGCGCAAGGTAAGCGTCAGCCATGTCGACGAAACTTTAGAGAAGGTCTTGCGGGATTTGTTTGCGGAAACATCGATAACTTTCGAGATATTTCAAAGACAAATAATCCTGAAAAATGCGTTGGCCTCACCGGTAAATCTAGGAGCCGATGATAAATCAGAACGTGTACAACAGGAAATCTCGGGTACCGTAACTGACATGAACGGATCCCCCATTCCAGGGGTTTCCGTTGTCGAAAAAAATACGGCAAACGGTACTGCCACAGATTTCAATGGCAATTATACCATTGCAACGGGGCCAAATGCTACTTTGGTATTCAGTGCCTTAGGCTTTGGTACGAAAGAAGTTGCCGTGGGGCAATCTCCGACCTTAGATGTCACCCTTGAAGAAGATTCCCAGGCCTTGGATGAAGTAGTGGTTACCGCGCTGGGAATTAAACAGCAAACCCGTAAACTGGGATATTCCGTTGCCAAAGTAGATGCCGAGGAAGTAAATGTCAATAGATCCTCGAACTTTATGAACAGCCTACAGGGTAAGGTTGCGGGTGTTAACGTATCGGGTTTGGGTACGGGGCCTGGTGGTTCCTCTAAGGTCCGAATTCGGGGTCAGTCGTCTATATCGGGCACCAACAATCCCCTTATTGTAGTGAACGGGGTACCCATAGACAATACCAGTTTCGGTACTAACATCGGCAGTAGCGGAAGTAGCGGCGAGTTGGGCACCAGTACAGGTGGGGTGACCTCCGACGGAGGTGATGGTTTTTCAAGTATCAACCCTGACGACATCGAAAGTATGACCGTATTGAAAGGGGCCACGGGTGCTGCACTTTACGGCTCGCGCGCCAAAGACGGGGTAATTATGATCACTACCAAAACACGGGGTAGCGGTCAAGGTATCGGAGTGGCGTATACCATAAGCGTTGCCGATCAAAATCCGTTGGACTTCACCGATTATCAATACGAGTATGGTCAAGGGGAAAATGGGGTGAGGCCAACCTCGGCGAATCCGACATCTGGGCAGTGGTCCTTCGGAGAAAAATTTGAACCTGGAATGACCCAGGTATTATATGATGGACTAGTACTGCCTTATGAACCGGTATACGATAGAATTAAGAACTTCTACCGGCATGGATTGGACATTACAAACTCTATTTCGTTATCGGGTGGCGGTGAAAAAGGAGGCTTTAATCTCTCGCTGTCCAATCTTGACAGTAAAGGCATAACACCCAACAATGAGTTCAAAAGGATAACGGCCAGTTTGGGAGCTACCTATAATCTCTCGGAAAAGTTATCATTCACTACAAATATCAATTATTCCAACGAGGAAAATATCAACCCTCCGAACGTAGGACAACAGGACAATACGATACCAGTATCGATATTTAATGTGGCTAATTCTATGCCATTGGATGTTTGGAAGGCAAACGCTTTCGATGATAATGGCGATGAAATTGTGTATTCCCGGTTCCGGAACAGAACAAATCCGTACTTTGTGTTAGACAAACAGTTCAATAACATTACAAGGGATCGCGTGTTCGGAAACGCATCCTTTAACTACAAGTTCTTTCCGTGGTTGTCCGGGCAACTAAGGGCAGGTCAGGATTACTGGTCCAGAGACCAAGATTATAACGGTTTTCCGACAGGTCAAGCCTCCAGACCGCCTGCTCCCGAAGGCTTTGTAAACGGAACCTACACTCAAGAAGTGCGCCGTTTTCGTGAAACGAATGTCGATTTTCTACTATCGGCCTCAAAGGATATAGGGGAGAATTTCGGATTTGGCTTGACGGTGGGGGGGAACAAAATGAAGCGGGTCTCGAAATTGAACCGTGTGAACGTTACCGATTTTATTATTAGGGATTTGTATACCGTGCAGAACGGAAGGGTAAAAGATCCTATCTACAATTTTTCAGAAAGAGGGGTGAATTCCTTATACGGGACCTTAGATCTCTCCTATAAGGAAACCCTTTATTTGAACGGAACGCTTCGAAACGATTGGTTCACAACATTGTCAGCTGCAAACCGAAGCATTCTTTATCCTTCAGTATCCGGAAGTTATGTCTTTTCCAACAATTTAGATGATTCAAGCTGGTTGACCTTTGGTAAATTACGGGCGGCCTATGCGGAGGTTGGGAGCGATACCGACGTGCCCCCCTATTCCGATGTATTATTTTACAATATTAACGCCAACTTGTTCGCGAATTCAAACGGGCAATTGCAACCCGTGGCAGGTGCGAACACTAACACCTTACCCAATCCGAACCTCAAGCCTGCCCGGGTTACCGAGTCGGAGATAGGTTTAGATTTACGGATGTTCGATTCGCGTGTAAATTTAGATTTGAGTGTATATCGTAAGACCACTCTAGATCAAATTATTCCTGCGCAGATATCGAATACGTCGGGATTTATAAGTACGCTCATCAACAGTGGGGAAAGTCGAAGTGATGGAGTAGAGGCCCTTTTAACCTTGGTGCCGGTTAGAAACGAAGATTTTCGTTGGGACCTTGTTCTGAACGCTTCTTATAATAAAACAAAGGTAATCAGTCTTTTAAGTGACGAGCCCGGCGAAAGTATCGTGGTCGGTACACATGCCTTTAACGGATTTCTATATCAGGTAGTAGGAGAAGAAATCGGTCAATTGACCGGTTTCGGATATAAATTTGATGATCAGGGCCGCCAAATTTTCGCAGATGATGGTAGACCGCTCCGGTCTGACGATCTCGTTTTTTTCGGCAGTGCGCTACCCCGTTGGATAGGAGGCATAACGAACACCTTCCGCTATAAGAATTTCAATGCCTCTTTCTTGATCGATTTTAAATTAGGCGGTAAAATGATTTCCGGTACGAATTTTAATGCCACCCGTCACGGACTTCACAAACAAACCCTACCTGGTAGAGACAGCGGGGTAGTGGGTGTTGGAGTCAATCAGGCTGGCGAAATTAACGAAGTGGCTACAGAATCACAGACCTACTGGGAAGTGGTTAGGTCACAGCAGCTTATTGAACCCATCGTATATGATAGTGGTTTTTGGAAAATGCGACAGTTGACCCTTGGATATGATTTTGGAGGGTTGCTCTCTGAAAATGCAATGGTAAAGGGCGTAACCTTAAGCTTGTTTGCGAACAATCTGTTTATCATTAAAAAATGGGTTCCGAATATAGATCCCGATTCCTTCGGATACAGTTCGGATAACGTATCCGGACTGGAGTCCACCGGTGTGCCGACGACTCGAAGTATCGGTTTTAACCTAAACTGCAAATTTTAAAAAATAGAAACTCATGAAAAATTGGATGATAAAATATACAGTTTTTGCAGGTGTGTTGTTGACATTCTCCTGTGACAAAAATTTCGAGGAGATAAATACGAACGATGTCGATCCTACTAGTGCCAGTGTAGATCCCGTATTCCTGTTGAACACTGCCATTATCAATACCTCAAATTCGAGTACCCAACTCAACTTTGATCTGGGTATCGTACAACAGGTCATTTCTCCCAATTCCGGGGTACTTACCGGTGCAAATTATAATCAGGAAAATCGTCGAATTTTCTCAGAGACCATTGGGACAAGTTATACGAGAATGTATTAAAGAATACGGGGGATATTACTGCACAGCTACTCGGCCGAAGAATGCACCAGATCGACCAAATCTCTTGAACATGACGCGTCTTGTAGAAGCGTTGGCCTTTATGATTCTAACAGACGAGCATGGTGATGTACCCTATTTCGAGGCCGGTAAAGGTATATCAGACCAGATAGTGTTGCCAGCCTATACCTCGCAGGAGGAGATTTACAAAGACTGATTAATGTAGTAAGGAACGCAACAGCTGCCTCATTGAGCAACTCTGCACTCGCTGAGAACGGGGAGGTGATGTATTCAGGGGATATCGATAAATGGAAACGGTTTGGCAAGTTCCTTATTGTTGCGTATGGGTATGCGACTTACCGAGGTAGACCTAGCCTTGGCAGAACAAACGGTTAGAGAGGCGTTTGCAGGTGGCGTAATGCTATCGAACGATGATAATTACGTTATACGCCACGATAGCAACTACACCAATAATTCCGGGGTGATTTTAAATGCAACTGAAGCCAATAATTTTACATGGTAGATGTCTTTGTGGAATTTTTAAAGGATTCGGAAGATCCTAGGTTGGAATCTATGGCGATACGATATATTGGTGCAGCTGTCCGGGCCCGAACAGGTTCCTGAAAATGGATCGACCGATTCCGCTGATCAAATCGGTATGCCGATGGGCTTTGATAACTCTACCATTGCCGGAGTTGCAGCAGATCTGAACTTGGCCAGTTTTTATGCCTTTACCCAGGTCGACCGAAATCGTTTTATCAAACAAACCGCACCTATGCACATGGTCACCCATAGTCAAACACAGTTGCTTTTGGCGGAAGCGGCGGTCAGGGGTTGGGTGTCTGGAGCGCCCGAAAACTATTTTCAGGAGGGTGTCCGTGCTCACATGGAGCAGATGGCATCGTATGATTCCGGATCCGCTATTCCTGTGGCGGATATTGATGCCTACATAGCCGCCAATCCCTTTGATGCCAGTAATGCTTTAGAGCAGATCAACAATCAATATTGGGTCTCGTCTTTTATGAACGGGCCCGAAGCCTTTGCCAATTTCAGACGATCAGGTTTCCCGGCATTGACACCAAATCCGTATCCGGCACAGGATATTACCGGCGATTTTATTAACAGGATAACCTATCCTACCGACGAAATCGCTACCAACAATACAAACCTGAGTGCCGCAGTGGCTCGAATGGGACCCGACAATTTAGATACCAAGGTTTGGTGGGATAAATAATAGAGTAAGAGACACATCACCCTAATAATTGATTAAAAGAGCTTCCATGAAAAATTACTTAAAAGATCTTATTGCAAAAAATAACAGGGAAGAAAGCACCTATACAGCTTCCCGCCAAGCCGAAATCGACAGTCCCAAAACAGGCGATGCCCGCCGGAATTTTCTGAAAATGACCGCCTTGGGCGGACTCGGATTGTCAGGTATGATGGGCTATTCCCTTGAAGATACCTTGGCACATACCACCTCAAAGGTCAATCGGTTCTCGGCACCTTCCGATTTAAAGATAACCGATATGCGTATCGCCGAGATCGGCGGCGATGTGGTTTTCCGAACGCCCATTGTCCGAATTTATACCAATCAGGGAATTGTAGGGCATGGTGATGTACGCGATGGTGCGGCCAAGGAATACGCGCTTTTTTTGAAAAGTAGGTTACTGGGGGAAAATCCCTGTAATGTAGAACGTCTATTCGGCATTATTAAACAGTTCGGTCACCACGGCCGACAGGGTGGAGGCGTATCGGGCGTGGAAATGGCACTTTGGGATTTGGCGGGAAAAGCCTACAATGTTCCCGTTTATCAGATGCTAGGTGGAAAATACCGTGATAAAGTACGCGTGTATTGCGATACTACGATTTCCAAGGATCCTGCGGAATATGCCAATCGTATGCAGGCACGCGTAGACCAAGGCTATACCGCCCTAAAAATGGATATCGGTATTAATTTACTCGAAGATATACCAGGAACGCTTATCAATGCACCTAAGTCGAAATATAATCCGTACCAACACCAATCTACCCAATACAATATGACCATGCACCCGTTCAGTAGGGTGCAGATTACGAGCAAGGGAATCGATAAACTGATGGAGTTTTTGGATGTCATGCGTTCAAAAATCGGATACGACATTCCTATGGGCACCGATCACTGGGGCCATATCGGCATCAACGAGGCCATCAAAATCGCCAATGCCGTCGAACCTTATAATCTGGCCTATATCGAAGATATTATTCCATGGCAGTATACAGATCAACTACGCGAACTGACTCTAGCGTCTACCACCCCAATACAGACTGGAGAGGATATTTTTAGGTTGGAAGGCGGTTTCGAAGAATTGATTACCCAACGGGCCGTTGATATCGTACATCCCGATCCTAATACGGCAGGCGGAATATTGGAGACCAAACGTATTGGTGATTTTGCCTCTAAACATGGCATAGGCTTCATGCACCACCACGCAGCCGGCCCGATTTCTTTCTTGGGTTGCGTACATAGTGCCGCCGCAACGGAGAATTTTATGTGGCTAGAGCACCACGCCGTGGATAAAAAAGATTGGGAAAACCTTGTAACCGGTTTCGAGGGGCCTATCGTACAAGATGGGTACGTGACCGTTCCTGAAAAACCGGGTATCGGTGTCGAACTCAACGAAGAAATGGTTAAGAAATATTTGGTGAAGGGAGAAAAATTATTTGCACCTACCCCTGAATGGGACGAAATACGTGCCTGGGACCGATTATGGAGCTGAACTTTTTCCGAATACGTTTAGATGGATTGTAAAAAATTGATAATAAGTCTTTTGAGTTAGTTAGTTTTTAGTCGAACGCCCCGGGCACCGTCTTGGGTCGTTCGACTATTTTTGTTGACTGTCTAAAAGGGTAGATGAATTAAGTAGATTATTTAAAGGAATTAGTATATTTAACAAATTGGAATTTATGAGGATGAAAATATTTATGGCAGCTTTACTTTATATTTTTTGCCAGCCGATCTGGTCGCAGGGCATTGCCGCAACCAACGAATATGTAAAAGAGCTGACAGGCGATTGGCAGGGCGAACGTTTCGATGATGGTCGGCCAAAGGTTTCGGACGCACTATTGGAAAGGCTGAAGAAAATACAGATGGAAGAAGCCTGGGGCTATCTAAGAAATAAAGGATACAATAATCAGTATGACGGGGATTGGGAAATTCTCCATCCTGACGATGTGATGACGGGTCGAGCCTTGACCGCGCAATACATGCCTTTGCGGAAAGACTACAAACATATGGTTAAGATGAAGGGCGCCGAAGAAAATCGTGATACCGTTGGAGGCAGTAATTCTTGGCCTATAGAAATTTTACGCCCGGGCGATGTTTACGTGGCAGATGGATATGGAAGGGTTATAGACGGCACCTTGATTGGATCCAATTTGGGCAATGCCATCTACGCCAACTCCAAAAATGGGGTCGTTTTCGATGGCGGTGTACGTGATGTGGCGGGTCTTATGGATATTGAAGGCTTTAATGGCTGGTGGCGTGGTCAGGATCCTTCGTACATCCAGGAAGAAATGCTGACCAGTATCAATACGCCTATCCGAATCGGAAGGGCTACCGTTTTACCTGGTGATGTCGTGCTTGCCAATCGCTATGGTATCGTGTTTATTCCCGCGCATTTGCTCGCCGACTTGGTTTTGTCTTCCGAAATAGTCGCCCTTAGAGATCAATTCGGGTTTCAGCGTCTTCGGGAAAAAACCTACACCCCGGGACAAATCGATACGCGCTGGACGGATGCCATTAAGTCCGATTTCAGGGACTGGCTTAAAAAGTATCCGGATAATAAGTTGCCGATGACACGTAAAGAATTGAACGATCACCTTGATGCCAAAGCCAACTAATTTCTAAGTTGTGGGGGTATTTCGCCCTAAAAAATCCAAATTTGTAGAATTATGAAAAACCGATATGTCTTAAGTATGTTCTTTGCGTTCTGTACGTTGACCATAATTGCCCAGACGAACAAAGACCAGCAAATGATAGATAGTGCCGTGAAGAAACTGTATACGGCTATGGTCGATAAAGATGGCAAAACGCTTGAAAATTTAACGGCCAAACAATTGACCTATGGCCATTCAAACGGGAAAATCGAAGACAAAACAGAATACGTCGATGCTATTTTAAATGGGCCTTTCGAATTCAGTTCCATTGTCCCGGAGGAACAGAATATCCATATATCCGATAAGACGGCTATTGTAAGGCATTTTTTCGTAGCAGAGGGTACCAACGCAGGCGAACCTGCCAAGGTCCGTATCGGTGTTTTGATGACCTACCAAAAACAAGGTGGAAAGTGGAAGTTACTTGCCCGCCAGGCCTATAAATTATAGTCTATCAACCAATAATCACTAGATTGACCTAACCCTTATATCCTTTGAAAAAAATCAACCTGTATTCCATTTCGCTCGGTATTGCCGCCCTTCTTTTTGTAATTATCATAGCAATGATACTTATGGGACATATCGATAGCACCGGTATTCTATTTCTTCTCCTTTTTTCCACTTTAGCGCTTGGTTTTAGTGGTTATAAATCACTGAAAAGCCTCGTTTTTACGACCATGATATTTGCAGGGGTCGCCGCTGCCTTGTTTTTCCCTGAACATTTTACTTATATCGGTGATTTCAAACTTACCATACTGATCATTCCACTTATCCAAATCATCATGTTCGGTATGGGAACACAGATGGGGATTAAAGATTTCGCTTCGGTCTTCAAGACCCCAAGGGGCGTAATAATAGGCGTCGCGGCACAACTATTGATTATGCCCCTCGTCGGCTTTACCTTGGCCAAGACCAGTAATTTTCCGCCAGAGATTGCGGCGGGTATTGTGTTGATAGGATGTTCTCCCAGTGGAGTCGCGTCAAACGTAATGGCCTACTTGGCCAATGCCAATCTGGCCCTGTCGATTACTATAACTTCCATTGCAACCTTACTGGCACCTTTCTTGACACCGCTGTTGATGAAGTTATTGGCAGGAGAGTTTGTGGAAATCAACGTGCTTGATATGATGTGGAGCATCACCCAAATGATTATCCTTCCCATTGGAGCAGGATTACTGTTTAATCGACTTTTCAAGACAAAATGGCTCGACAAGGCAATGCCAGTCGTTTCCATGCTCGCCATTGGCATCATAATTACCATTATTACCGCCGCCGGAAGGGACAGTCTTTTGGAGATTGGTGGAATACTGATGGTATTGGTATTGATCCATAATTTATTTGGCTATACCTTGGGCTACTGGTTTGCACGTCTCTTCAAAATGCCTGAACAAGATGCACGCACCATTGCCATAGAAGTGGGGATGCAGAACGGCGGACTCGCATCTGGCATCGCCAATTCATTGGGGAAAATTGCCACTATGGGGTTGGCCCCTGCCGTGTTCGGTCCTTTAATGAACATCACGGGCTCGATTTTGGCCTCGTATTGGCACAAAAGACCACCTACAGTGAAGAACGCGCCAGTTTTGGAGAATTAAGGGCGTCATGCCTCGATTTTTTTAAATTTCAGAGCCATAAATTGCCTTCCTGGTCAAGCGCTAATCATATCTTTTTGGGGATAGACTTATAAAACTTATATTCGTAATGCATGAATAGGGAATGCAATTTAGAACAAAGCATAACTAATCGATAATAAATGAAAAAAGTAGTGACTTTCGGGGAAATCATGTTGCGATTGTCCCCTCCTGGATTTTTAAGGTTTTCGCAGACCAACAGTTTTGACGTCGTATATGGCGGTGGAGAAAGTAATGTGGCCGTTTCGCTCGCTAATTATGGAGTTCCGGTTGACTTTGTCACGCGATTGCCCAAAAATGATATTGGGGAATGCGCCCTCATGGAGATGCGCAAAAGAGGTGTTGGTACCGACAAAATTATATATGGAGGGGACCGTTTGGGAATCTATTTTTTGGAGACCGGGGCCGTAAGCCGCGGAAGCAAGGTCGTATATGACCGCGCCCATTCCGCAATTGCAGAGATTAAAAAGGGAATGATTGATTGGGATGCCGTTTTTGACGGCGTGGAATGGTTTCATTGGACGGGAATCACCCCTGCAATTTCCCAAGGTGCCGCAGACGTTTGTCTCGAAGCCGTAAAAGTGGCAAAAGAAAAAGGGGTTACCGTTTCTACGGATTTAAATTATCGCGCCAAACTATGGAAGTACGGTGTTGAACCCGAGGAAATTATGACTGAATTGACCTCCTATTGCGATATCATCCTTGGTAATGAGGAGGACGCAGAAAAACATTTTGGTATCAAACCCGAAGGTTTGGATATTACAACGCAGGGCGAACACGTTAAAGCGGAGGCCTTTCTTTCGGTTTGCCAGCAGATGATGAAAAAATTTCCGGATGCCAAAAAGGTCATTACCACGTTAAGGGGATCGATTTCGGCCTCCCACAACACTTGGGCGGGCGTGCTTTATGATGGTAAGACCATGTTCAAATCTCCCGAATATCAGATCACCCATATCGTCGATAGGGTAGGAGGCGGCGATTCATTTATGGGCGGTCTTATTTACGGACTCCTAAAATACCCTGAAGACGACCAGAACGCATTAAACTTCGCTGTAGCAGCGTCCTGCTTGAAGCACACCATTGCAGGAGATGCCAACCTGTCTACAGTCGATGAAGTTGAAAAGCTGATGGGCGGCGATGCGTCCGGAAGGGTAGCGCGTTAAGCAGAATTCATAATTGCGAGGAGCAGCGAGATAGGAAAACTTTTATCAGTAGCCTTCCGCGACGCGGCAATCTGGTTGGCCCTCTAGAATGTTCAACAGATTGTTTCGCTTGGTTCGCAATAATCCAATAAAAGAAACAATGGCAAAGTACACAAGATTAGAAGTTATTAAAGTAATGGAAGAAAACGGTATGGTTCCGTTATTTTACCATCCCGATGTCGAACTCGGAAAGAAAGTCCTTAAAGCCTGCTACGATGGTGGCTCACGTTTGCTGGAATTCACCGCTCGCGGTGATTTCGCTTTCGAGGTTTTTCACGAACTGAACAAATTTGCGATCAAAGAACTTCCGGGTATGGTCATGGGCGTCGGTTCCATCACCGACGCAGCGGCTGCTAGCATGTTTATGCAAATGGGTGCGAATTTTATCGTTACGCCGACTTTCCGCGAAGATATCGCCATCGTCTGTAACCGCAGAAAAGTGCTTTGGTCTCCAGGTTGCGGCACCCTGACCGAAATCAACCGGGCAGAGGAACTCGGCTGTGAAATCGTAAAACTTTTCCCCGGTGACACCTACGGTCCCGGATTCGTCAAGGCAATAAAGGGACCACAACCTTGGACAAGCGTAATGCCTACAGGAGGTGTTAGCACGGACGAGGACAACCTAAAAGGCTGGTTCAGCGCAGGTGTAACTTGTGTAGGTATGGGATCTCAGATGATCAGTAAAGATATTCTGGCCAACAAAGATTTCGCCGGACTTGAAAAAAGGGTAAAGGACACTTTGGCCTTAATCAAGAAACTGAGAAGTTGAGTTTTCGCTAATCGCTAATCGCCAATCGGTACTCGCCAATCGGTACTCGCTGTTCGCAAAATGAATGTTTCATTTGACGTTCGGCGATTCGCATAAAGAACGCGACCATTATTCGGAATGCGATTTTTGAATTCCAAATTCCAATCCCCGTAATTCTGCTAAACCGCGTAAGCGACCAATGGCCGAATAGCCGGGGTTTGTTTTTTTATGTAGGTCATCCAACATTTGATGGCCGTGATCTGGACGCATGGGAATTTGATGATCCTCTCGCCCTTCTGCTTTTCGTCTTTTCTCCTCTTGGAGAATTTTTTTGATTAAGTCGTACATAGGTACGTCACCTTCTAAATGATTCGCTTCGTAAAAATTACCCTTTCCGTCGCGCTGGGTGCTTCTCAGGTGGAGAAAATGTACACGACCTGCAAAACGTTCGAACATTCTAAGGATGTTGTTATCTGCACGGACACCCAATGAACCCGTGCAAAAGGTTATACCGTTGTGAACGGACTTCACCTTATCGAAAATATAGGCATAATCCTCTTCCGTGCCCATTATTCGGGGCAAGCCCAAAATCGAAAATGGCGGATCATCGGGATGGATACACATTCGAATACCGTTTTCTTTGGCAACGGGAATCACTTCTTTTAAAAAATGGACAAGATGATTTCGCATTTCGGTTTCCCCAATATTCTCGTACGTGTCTAAAATGCGCTGGAACTTGCTGAGATCGTAACCTTTTTCCGGAACGGGATACCCTTCGGAAGAACCTGGTAAACCAGCTATAATGGTTTTTACCAATTCCCAGATTTCGTTTTCCGACATTTTGTCGAAGCGTTTTTTAGCAGCGGCTATTTGATCCTTATCGTAGGCAGCTTCCGCGTTGGGCCGTTTCAGTATAAAAAGATCAAATGCAGCGAGGGCGATGAATTCAAATCTTAAGGCTTTCGAGCCGTCTTCGACTTCGTAATCTAGGCTGGTACGCGTCCAGTCTAAAACGGGCATAAAATTATAGCAGACAATCTTCACATCACAAGCGGCCAGATTCTTAAGGCTCTGCTTGTAATTTTCGATATACTGATTAAAGTCCCCTTTTTGAATTTTGATGTGCTCGTGAATCGGTAACGATTCTACCACCGACCATACGAGTCCGCTCTCCTCAATAACTTTTTTGCGTTTCTCGATTTCCGCTACTTCCCAAACCTCCCCATTGGGGATATGGTGTAGTGCGTTTACGATACCGGTAGCACCGGCCTGTTTGATATCCTGAAGGCTCACGGGATCACTGGGTCCGTACCATCGCCATGTTTGTTCCATAATTTGTTACATAAAATTTGTAAAGTTAAAGTACCTAATTCCAAATAAAAGAATTCAAGGTTAGGTCGCTGCTGCACAGCTGTTAAGGGTATAAGATTGGTGCTGGTATAATCCAACTTTGAACCTTAAAACTGTCTAATGTAATAGTAAACCTTAAATTTTACTGCTTCCCGCTACTGCCGCTGAAGAGTAAATCAAACCCCACTAAACGCACTAAACCCCCCATCTACCGGAAGCACGATTCCCGTAATAAACTTCGCTGCATCGCTACATAAAAAGTGGACGGCACCGTTGAGCTCCTCGGCATCCCCGAACCTTCCCATGGGCGTATTTCTGATAATGTCTTGTCCGCGCTGGGTGTACGAGCCATCAGCATTGGTAAGAAGGGCTTTATTCTGTTTTCCGATAAAAAATCCCGGGGCGATGGCATTAACGCGAACGCCCTCGCCGAATTTTGTAGCCATTTCAACGGCCATCCATCGGGTGAAATTTTCCATGGCCGCTTTCGAAGCTGAATATCCTGCCACCCTTGTAATAACACGTTCGACCGCCATGGAGGAGTAATTGATGATGACTCCTTCTTTTTGGTCGGACATGGTTTTTCCGAAAATCAATGAAGGAAGAACGGTGCCGTTGAGGTTCAGATCGGTAACTTTTTTGAAGTCGTCCATCGAGAGATCGAAAATCGTTTTATCAGGAGCGATGGTCGCACCAGGCAAATTTCCCCCTGCGATGTTCAAAAGAATATCGATTCTTCCAAAATCATTCATAATCTGCAGCTTTGCGTTCTGCAAAGATTCCTCATCCAAAATATCCGCCTCATAGGACTCGGCTTTTCCACCAGTCTTGGCTATTTCATCCATTAGCGATTGTAATGAGGATTTTTTTCGGCTCAGCAGGGCAAGTTTCACCCCAGCGTTGGCCAGACTTTTAGCGACGCTTCCTGCCAAGGCTCCGCTAGCACCGGTTATAATCGCAATCTTATCTTTAATTTCGAACATAGGTTGTTTTTATAGAAAGGCAATATAAAACAATATCCTGTTAAAAATAAGCCTCAATGGCATTGGATTCTACCTTATCGCAAAAAAACCGTTATTTTTATCCTGATTAAATCATAAAAAAAAGGCTGATGCTAATATATAAGACTCGCGAGGGCGCAATCCTCAAAAAAAATGATTCGTTTTACCTTAAAAAGGTAGATGATTGGGATGCTTTTCTAAACCGAAAAAATCTGTATCAGGCCTTGTTGACGGATGTTCGGACCATGGAGCCCGTCTCCAGTGAAAGTCTTCCTAAGATTTTAGAGACCCCAATGGGGACACAAGAAATCTGGGCCTCTGGTGTTACCTACATGCGCAGTAGGGAGGCAAGAATGGAAGAGTCTAAAAAGGCAGGCGGCGGCAGTTTTTATGACCGCGTTTACGATGCGGACCGTCCTGAACTCTTTTTTAAGGCTACTGCTCAGCGTACCGTCGGCCATGGCGGCACGGTGCGCATTAGAAAAGACTCCGGTTGGGACGTACCCGAACCCGAACTCACGCTGTTCATCAGTTCGAAAGGGAGTATCGAGGGCTACACCATTGGCAACGATATGAGCTCTCGAAGTATTGAGGGCGAAAATCCGCTCTATCTACCCCAAGCAAAGACTTACGAGGGATGTGCGGGATTGGGACCTTGTATTTATGTATCAGAGAAGCCCATATCCCCTGATACTAGAATACAGTTGGAAATCTTGAGGGACGGCAAAGCCATTTTCTCCGACAGTATCGCCATCAGCCAAATGAAAAGGAAACACAACGAATTGGTTGAATTTTTATTCAGGGAATGTAAATTCCCCAAGGGTTGCTTTTTGATGACAGGTACCGGTATTATACCTCCTGACGATTTTACTTTGAAAGTTGGCGACGAAGTTCGGATTACGATAGACCACATCGGTACCTTGGTTAATGTTGTGGGCAGTTAAGATTTGATGGTAAAACAATTATAATCTGTAAAAGGACTGTGCATTTTCTCCCATAATCATGCTTTTGTCCATAACGCTCAAGCCTGAAATAAAATCCGTTACCACCGCTTTGACCTGTCCGTAATTTCCGGCCACTAAACAGACGGGCCAATCGGAACCGAACATGACACGTTTGCTACCAAAAATTTCTAGAACATGGTACAGGTAGGGGTGTATTTGTTCCGGTGTCCATGTGTCGTAGTCGGCTTCGGTAATCATGCCCGATACTTTGCAATACACGTTCTCATGCTGGGCAATAGCTTCCAATAGCACCGCCCATCCCTCGTAAAACCCGTCCTTTATATAGGGCTTGGCAATATGGTCGATGACGAATTTTTGATGTGGGAAGTGTTTTACAAATTCCAGCACTGCCCCCAACTGGTGCGGAAATACCAATATATCATAGGTGTATCCATATTTTTCTAAGTAAGACATTCCCCGTAAAAATTCAGGACGCAACAAAAAATTATGATCGGCTTCGCCCTGAACGACATGACGCCATCCTTTTAATTTTGCATTGGAGGCATACTTTTCAAGGGTTTCGTCCACATTATTTACACGGAGGTCCGCCCAGCCGACAACTCCTTTTATGAAATCGTTATCCCGTGCCAAATCAAGCAAAAAATCAGTTTCTTCAAGATTTTGATCCGCTTGTACAGCCACACAGCCATCGATACCATTTTCGATATAAACGCTCTTCAGGTCAGCTGGCAAGAAATCTCGGCGAATGGAGGCCATATTATCATCGATCCAAACGTGTGTTTCAGGATGGTACTTCCAAAAATGTTGGTGGGAATCTATGGTCATAGCTGCTACTTTTTGATTGTTTTGTTTATAGGTTTGCCAAGGCACTGTGGATTCCTTTCTTATCAATGGCATCTAGGTTTCCCGAAACACTTTCGACCAATCCGTCAAATGTTGTCAAATCCTCTTTCCAGATTGAGGTATTACTTAATATGGATTGCGATAATTCACTAAAGGATAATTCATTGGAATCATATTTATTCCATTGCATTGCAAAGAAAGCTAATACATCTTGGTCGTCCTTTAACGGGATGGACTCCCCATCGATTTCCCCCTTATAGAAACGGATCAATGCGGATAGTCCGAATACGATTCGTTTGGGAAGTTTTCCTTCCTTGGCAAAATAATCCTTTAAGGTAGGGAGCAGACGGGCCGTGAATTTGGAAGTACTGTTTAGGGAAATACTTATCAATTGATGTTTTAAAAGTGGATTTCGAAAGCGGTCCAGAACATCGGCGACAAACTTTCGCTTAACTTCTACGGGAAAGTCCAATGTTGTTATCGCTTCTTCCAGTAAGAGGGACGCTACAAAGCCGCTGACCTCTTTATCATCCATCGCCTCGCTAACTAGCCGGATACCGGCCAAATAGCCCACTGGGACCATAGAAGTATGCGCGCCGTTCAAAATACGGACTTTCATCTCGCGATAAGGCCCAAGGTCATCTACAAATTCGACATTCAGGTCAGTTTGGGAAAATGGGAGTTCCTTTTGCAAGGTATCCGGACCTTGAATGACCCAGCTGTGATAATATTCCCCCGCCACTAAAAGTTTGTCCTCGTAACCCAGTTCTTTTTGTATTTTCTCGGCCCTATCTTTTGGGTAGCCCGACACGATGCGGTCGACCAATGTACTGCAAAAGTGGTTGTCGGATTCGATCCATTCGATGAATTCATTTTCCAATTGCCAGCTATCTGCATAAGCCAACACGCATTTTTTTAAGGCACCCCCGTTATTTTCTATCAACTCACACGGAAGAAAAATACAGCCTTTCGCGGAATCACCTTCAAAATACCGGAAGCGCTGGTGCAGCCAAATGGTCAGTTTAGCTGGAAATTCGGTGGGAGGTTCATCTTCAAATTTATCTTCCTCGCTGAATTTAATCCCAGCTTCAGTAGTATTGGAAATAATAAATCGTACATCGGGGTTCTTCGCCAGGTCTAAATACGTTTCCCATTCGGTATAGCAATTCACGACCTGCTGAATCGAGGTCACCAATGATTGCTCAGCAACCAGTTCACCCTTTTTTATACCGTCGAGAATTACGGTAAAAAGTCCGTCCTGGGCCTTGAGTTCGGAATAATCGCCTCCTCCCGTGGGTTTGACAATCGCTATACCGCCGTTAAAAGTGGTTTCCTTGTTCAGTACATCTACCATCCAATCCACAAAGGCGCGCAGGAAATTACCACCGCCGAATTGCATGATTTTTAGGGGGATATCTCGCTCTTCGGTCGTTGTTTTTCTGTTTAGGGGATGCATATTAACTTATATTTTTAAATTTCTACCAATGGCAAACCATCTTGAACTTGAAATTTGAGTTTGAACTCAAACTTTTAAAGAGAAATCCCCCGCTTCCAAGGAATAAAATCTTCCTGTCCCAATCGAACTGCGGCCGGTGTCACCTCGCCACTGGCTACTTTAATTATATACTCCAACAGTTCCTCGCCCTTGCTTTCAATGGTATCTTCGCCAGTGATGATGGTACCCGTATTAAAATCGATAAGGTCTTTCATACGCTCGCTCAGGGTGTTATTACTTGATATTTTAATGACTTGAGCAACAGGATTTCCCGTAGGTGTACCTAAACCTGTAGTAAAGCATATAATAGTACAGCCTGAACCGGCCAGTCCCGTTGTACTTTCGACATCGTTACCGGGCGTACATAAAAGGTTCAACCCTTTTTTGGATACCGGTTCGGTATAATCCAATACATCGGTCACGAGGCTTGTGCCGCCCTTTTTGGCTGCCCCGGCGGACTTCATCGCGTCAGTTATCAGTCCGTCCTTAATGTTGCCGGGCGAGGGGTTGTTCTCAAAGCCCGAACCTACGGCGACCGCCCTTTCGGAATAGGCCCGCATTAATTGGGCAAATTTCTCCGCATTTTCTTCGGTATCGCAGCGGTTGATGAGTTCTTGTTCCACACCGTTGAGTTCCGGGAATTCCGACAATACGGTAGTCGCGTTCAGCGCCACCAACAGATCGGAGGCATAACCCAGCGCAGGATTCGCCGAAATTCCTGAGAATCCGTCCGAACCACCACATTCAAGTCCTAATACCAAATGGGATAGGGGAGCGGGCTTTCGTTCAGTTTTATTGGCTTCAATCAGTCCTAAAAAAGTCTTTTTGACAGCATCTTCAATAAAATGACGTTCGCTTTTGCTCTGCTGCTGTTCCAGTACGTACAGGGGTTTTGAAAAATTTGGATCTCGTTTGTTGATGGCTTCCTCCAGTATTTGATACTGTGCATTTTGGCACCCAAGGCTTAAAATTGTGGCTCCTGCGGTATTAGGGTGGGTAATATAGCCCGCCAATAAATTGCAGAGCGTTTCGGAATCTTGGCGGATTCCCCCGCATCCACCATCATGATTAAGAAATTTGATACCATCGACATTGGGGAAGGTCCGGTTCCGTTTGATTTCCTCTTGGGTACGGATAATTTCAGAGGATAGCAGTTCTTCTTGAGAAGCGCCTTTTTCATATTGACGTACAAGGGTTTCTGTATCCACCACAAAATCGGATTTCGTATCGTATCCCAAGGATTTTAATAAAGCGGATTTAATCACATCGACATTCCTGTTTTCGCAGAATACCAAAGGAATTACGAGCCAATGGTTCGCGGTACCTACCTTGCCGTCGGCCCTATGGTATCCATTAAAAGTTGTGTTTTCCCATTTGGAGACATCGGGGGCTTTCCAAGATGATTTTTGTTCTCCCGTGACATATTCCGAAGAGGCATGAACCACGTTCTCAGTGGTAATCGTTTCCCCTCGTGCGACCGGCTTTATGGCCTTGCCAACAAGAGCGCCGTACATAAAGATTTCATCGCCCAAGTCTAGGTCATTGATTGCAAATTTATGTTTGGCTTTCGTATCGCCGACCAGTTTAAAGTTATGGCCGTTGTGATGCACATGGCTACCTTTAGGTAAATCTGCCAACGCGGCCCAAACGTTATCTTCAGGATGTAATTGTATATACTTTTTAGACATTTTTTATTGATTGTGTGATTTTAGAGATTAACACCGCAAAACTGTACCATAAAGTCTACTAAGGAGCTAAAAATACGATTTTGAATGCTTATTTTTGAACCAATACGTCAAATTCGCACTTATGGGTGAAATATTAGATTTAGCAAATAGTCACAGACCCGTTTCTAGCCTTTTTGATTGGCCAAAAACAAAAGGAGATTGGGACCAGTACCGATTGACGGACGAACAGGTTGAGCATTTTCACGACGAAGGATATTTATCGGGCGTAAAACTGCTCGATGATCAGCAGGTGGAGCTACTGTGTAAAGATTTAGAGGAAATCGTTGATGCACGACATCCTGCACACGATTTGTTCTACGAATTCCATAGCAACGAATCAACCGATCCCAATTCCGTTTTATTCCATTCTTTGGGACATTGGCGTATCACCGAAGGCTTTCATGATGTATTGTGGAATCCCGCTTTTGTGATGGCGGCCCACCAACTTTTGGAGGAGAAACCGGTGCGATTCTGGCACGACCAACTGTTTTGTAAACCCGCTGAACACGGTGGGGTAGTGGCCTGGCATCAAGATTATTCCTATTGGACGCGTACCATCGCAATGCAACATCTCACCTGCTGGACGGGCTTGGACGATGCCACCAAAGAAAATGGATGCCTACACTATATCCCCAAAAGTCATACTTGGGGATTATTGGATGCACCATCATTGGCCGGAAATATGAACGGCCTGATGGATTATTTGGATGACGTGCAGAAAGAGCAGTTTAAAAATCCAGTAGCTATCGAGCTCAAAAAAGGGTATGCCACTTTTCACCACCCGCTTATGGTGCACGGTTCTTACGAGAACAAATCCGAAATGAGCCGACGGGCCTTTGTGCTCAACGTTTTTGCCGACGGCACCATCAGTAATACCGATGATGAACTTTTAAAAGGCGTGCCCCCCATCCCGAAGGGAAAAAAGATGGAAGGGAAGTTTTTTCCTTTGTTGTTCGGGGGAGTTTGACAAGCGATAACCATTAACGAATAATAGTAACAGATTCCCGCTTTCGTGGGAATGACCAATAAATACGATTTTTATGAGTGTATTGAACAGTTTCAACCTAAAGGGAAAAACAGCATTGGTAACAGGTTGTAAACGGGGAATAGGTAAGGCGATGACCTTGGCCTTAGCGGAAGCCGGTGCCGATATCATCGGGGTAAGTGCCACTTTGGAAAAGCACGGCAGTATGGTGGAACAGGAGGTCGAAGGGATCGGCCGGAAATTTAAGGCCTATGCCTGTGATTTCAGCAAACGGGAATCCCTCTATGAATTTATAGAAACGGTTAAGGATGATTTCCCTAAAATCGACATCCTAATCAATAACGCAGGAACCATTCTACGAGCCCCAGCTGTTGAACATTCCGATGAATATTGGGACAAAGTTATTGAGGTCAACCAGACCGCACCATTCGTGTTGACCCGTGAAATCGGAAAAGAAATGGTGAAGCGCGGTGCAGGAAAAATCGTTTTTACCGCGTCATTGTTGACTTTTCAAGGTGGAATCACGGTACCCGGCTATGCCGCCAGTAAAGGTGCAATCGGTCAAATGACCATGGCTTTCTCCAATGAATGGGCCGGTAAGGGCGTAAATGTAAATGCTATCGCGCCCGGATATATTAGTACGGACAATACCGAGGCCCTTCGTAGCGATGAAGAAAGGTCGGAGTCCATCCTGGCCCGAATTCCAGCCGGAAGATGGGGCCAGCCAGAGGATTTTAAGGGGCCGATTGTTTTCTTGTGTTCCGAGGCTTCCAACTACATGAACGGAACTACAATGCTGGTCGACGGAGGCTGGATGGGGCGATAATGGCTGCTTCAAGTTCTATTCATTGAGATAGTCCAAACTCATTTCAGTTAGGGTCTTAACGCCTAAAAGTAGCCCGCTATCATCAATACGAAAATCAGGGGTGTGGTGCGGAAACGACTCCGTCGTTCCTGGTGCCATTCCGCCTAAAAAGAAAAAGAATCCCGGCACTTCTTTCTGATAGTACGAGAAGTCTTCGGCACCGGTGACCGCATTCTGCGTTTGAACATTGGTCTCGCCGGCCACCCTTTTCATAGTCGGTAGCATCTGTTCTACAAGCGCCGGTTCATTATACGTGATTTCGGTCGCGTC
The DNA here is from genome assembly GCA_963832345.1 of uncultured Flavobacteriaceae bacterium. GTDB lineage: Bacteria > Bacteroidota > Bacteroidia > Flavobacteriales > Flavobacteriaceae > Pricia. The sequence continues at coordinate 208,387 of CAWHTW010000004.1, forward strand.
CCTTATTTCAATGCTGGCATCGCCATTAAAAGCCTTGGCGATTGCGGGTACCATTTCTTGCATCCTTCTATTGATGTGTTCCTTCATACCTTGGTCAAGCGTTCTGATGGTACCTATCATTTCTGCACTTTCCGGAATGATATTAAAGCGAACGCCACTGGTAATCTTACCTACCGTAATAACTGCTGCCTCTTGCGTTAGTTTGGTCTCTCGACTGATAATGGTCTGAAGGCCATCAATAATCTTGGCACTGATCAATATTGGGTCTACGCCAGACCAAGGTTGTGAGCCGTGGCTCTGTTTGCCCTTAACATTGATAGTAAAGCTCTGGGCCGCCGCCATCGTACCTCCTGATTTATACCGAATCACGCCAACGGGAGTTTCGGAATTGATATGTAGTCCAAATATCGCATCCACATCGGGATTTTTAAGTACGCCTTCCTTCACCATCAACAAAGCTCCGCCTTCTTCTCCCGGTGGTGGCCCTTCTTCCGCAGGTTGAAATATGAGTTTGATTGTTCCTGTTATTTTGTCCGTATTCTTGGAGAGAACCTCGGCTACGCCCATCAAAATAGCAATATGGGTATCGTGTCCACAGGCATGCATTACAGGAACTTCTTCCCCGTTATAGTCTGCGGTAACGGTCGATTTGAAGGGCAGGTCGTTACGTTCGAGCACGGGTAGCGCATCGATATCGGCACGCAAGGCAATCGTTTTCCCTGATTTTTTGCCCTTTAAAATTCCTACAATACCCGTATGGGCGACACCGGTTTGTACTTCGATACCTAGGGATTTTAAATGTGCGGCAATTTTTTCCGCCGTTTTGAATTCCCGGTTTGAAAGTTCAGGGTTTTGATGGATGTCCCTGCGCCATTCGATGACCTTGTCCGCTACGGCATCATAGTCTTTGGTCAGGTTTGATCTCTGGGCGGATAGGAGACTTCCAAGGAGCATTACTCCAACTATAAAGAATCTTTTCATGGTTTTTAGAATTTGGCTAAATATAGGGCAATTTATATGTTTATAAATTGAAAGAACAAGATTTTAGGTTCAAGGGATTTATGTTTAAATTCACGGACTTGAAAAAAAGAAGATTTGAAGAATTTCATTGACGAATTGAACGACGCACAAAAAGCGCCCGTACTCCATAAAGACGGGCCTTTAATGGTCATTGCAGGAGCAGGTTCCGGTAAGACCCGTGTACTGACCTACCGCATAGCCCATTTGATGGCACAAGGGGTCGATGCCTTTAACATTTTGGCGCTTACTTTTACCAATAAGGCAGCTCGCGAGATGAAAAAGCGTATCGCGGATATTGTCGGTAATTCTGAGGCTAAAAATCTTTGGATGGGAACTTTCCACTCCGTTTTCGCCAAATTGTTGCGCTATGATGGCAGCAAATTGGGCTTCCCTAGTAACTTTACCATTTATGACACTCAAGATTCCCAGCGGCTGATTTCCGCGATTATCAAGGAAATGGGACTTGACAAGGATATCTATAAGTACAAACAGGTACAGAACCGGATATCCTCTTATAAAAACAGTCTGATTACTGTGAAGGCCTATTTTCAGAATCCCGAATTGGTCGAGGCCGATGCGATGGCGAAACGTCCTCGTATGGGTGATATCTACCAAAATTATGTAGACCGTTGCTTCAAGGCCGGTGCGATGGATTTTGATGATCTGCTGCTACGTACCAACGAACTGTTGACCCGCTTTCCCGAAGTGTTGGCGAAGTATCAAAATCGGTTCCGCTATATTTTGGTCGATGAGTATCAAGATACCAATCATTCCCAATACCTGATTGTAAAAGCATTGGCCGATCGTTTTCAGAATATCTGCGTGGTGGGCGACGATGCACAAAGTATTTATTCTTTCCGGGGGGCGAACATCAGCAATATCCTGAATTTTCAAAGGGATTATGAAAAGGTCGGGATGTACCGTTTGGAACAGAATTACCGATCTACTAAAAACATTGTCAACGCCGCCAATTCCATTATCGCCCAAAATAAGAATCAGCTCGAAAAAGTGGTCTGGACGGCCAACGACGAAGGCAATGCAATCAAAATCCATCGCAGCCCCACCGACGCCGAAGAGGGCCGGTACGTAGCCGGTTCCATCTGGGACCATAAAATGAATGAGCAGTTGGCCAATGGCCAGTTCGCCGTTCTTTATCGCACGAACTCTCAATCACGTTCCATAGAGGATGGCCTCCGAAAAAGGGATATTCCCTATCGTATTTACGGGGGTTTATCGTTCTATCAAAGAAAGGAAATCAAAGATGTACTTTCATACCTGCGATTGGTCATCAATCCTAAAGATGAGGAGGCATTAAAACGCATTATCAATTTTCCGTCACGGGGCATCGGTCAGACTACTTTGGATAGGTTGACCGTTGCCGCCAACCACTACAAACGTTCCATTTTTGAGGTCATCGAAAATCTGGATAAAATAGATCTCAAAATCAATTCAGGTACCAAAAGAAAGCTTGAGGACTTCATAACCATGATTAAAAGCTTCCAAATTATGAACGAGGGCGCCGATGCCTTTACCCTTGCCGAGCACGTGGCCAAAAAAACCGGATTGCTTTTAGAATTTAAAAAGGATGGCACCCCCGAAGGTATCGGCAAAATGGAAAATATCGAGGAGCTGCTCAACGGTATCAAAGATTTTGTAGAGGGACAAAAGGAGCTGGCCGACGCAACAGGAAGTATTTCAGAATTTTTGGAAGATGTCGCCTTGGCCACCGATTTGGACAAGGATACCGGCGATGACGATCGGGTCGCCCTGATGACCATCCACTTGGCAAAAGGACTGGAATTCCCCTACGTATATATCGTAGGAATGGAAGAAGACCTGTTCCCCTCCGCCATGAGCATGAATACCCGTAGTGAGTTGGAGGAGGAGCGCCGTTTGTTCTACGTCGCCCTGACCCGCGCCGAAAAGCAGGCCTATCTTACCTATACCCAAAACCGCTACCGCTGGGGCAAATTGATCGATGCCGAACCCAGCCGGTTTTTAGAGGAGATTGACGCGCAATATGTAGAAAACCTGACACCCATAGACAACGCAGGATACCGTTACAAACCTATGATCGACGCCGATATTTTCGGCGATGTGGACAAAAGTCGGCTCCGCCAGAACAAACCTACACGTGGCACGCCTCCAAAAGCAAATAAACCCAGCGAGAACCAACTTCGAAAGTTGCGAAAGTTAAAACCGGAGTTGGCCAATCCGGTCGGAAATACCAATGTGATAGATCCGGGTCTGCAAGCCGGATCGACAGTAAATCATACGCGCTTCGGTAGGGGAAGGGTGTTAAAAATGGAAGGTGTTGGCAACGACAAGAAAGCGGAAATCCAGTTTGAAAAAGGGGATATCAAAAAGCTGTTATTGCGGTTCGCAAAGTTGGAGGTAATTCACGAGTAGATAAATGGCCCCAAAGGTTTTGCCAATCCTCTCAAATGACTAAATGTAATACAATATCTTCCTGAAAGGCAAGGCTCTTTTAAAAAACCTTTTGGGTTTTTATGGGATATAAACATTAGCTAGGAATGGTGCTAGGCTGACAAACTCCTTAGGTTTTATCTGGTTCATAAGAAAATACGCCACACCGGTTGCGCTAATCCCGGACATCGGAAAATCTTCACCTGCGGCTGATGAACTTTAATTTTAAAAATTCTTAGGGTTTATACAGGGAACGAGGGCTTGTGCTCTTGATTTAGTAATTTCTTGACAAGATATTTGCCGGATTTACCGGTACCGCCAATGACGGCAACTTTTATTATAGGTTTCATTTTTCTCTTTATTAAAGTTTATACAGTAAAAAAAAATTAGCATCATTTGAAAAAGTGATGCTGAAAACAGATGTGAATAGGTGTTGAGTTGTATTTATAAAGAGATTCTAAAAGATAGGATTATTTCCGGACAACATGGAAAAATGGAGTACATACCTGTGTACCATTCGAAATAATTCTACAACGATATATTGTATGGGATTATGGGTTTTGCCTTAACTTAGCCGCAAAAAGGGAAACACTGGAAACCATGTCAGATTTCATTAAATTATATGAAGAAAACCCAGATCCGGAGGCCATTAAGTACATAACTAAAGTGCTTCAAAAAGGCGGATTGGTCATTTATCCCACGGATACCGTATACGGATTGGGCTGTGACATTACGAACTCAAGGGCCCTGGAAAAAATTGCCCGTATAAAGGGGGTAAAGCTGGCCAAGACGAACTGGTCTTTTATCTGCGCCGATCTTAGTAATCTTTCCGATTACGTGCGGCAAATCGATACCGCTACCTTTAAAATCCTGAAGCGTGCGCTTCCAGGACCGTATACCTTTGTACTTCCCGGAAACAATAACCTACCAAAGGATTTTAAAAAGAAGAAAACGGTAGGCATCCGAGTTCCGGACAATGCTATAGCCAAAGCTTTGGTAGAGAGTTTAGGAAACCCTATTGTTTCTACCTCTATTTATGATGAGGACGAGGTTCTGGAATATACAACTGATCCCGAGCTAATTTTTGAAAAATGGCATAAGCTGGTCGACGTAGTCATTGATGGAGGCTACGGAGATAATATGGCCTCTACTGTAATCGATTTGTCGGGTAGCGAGCCCGTGATTTTACGTGAGGGGAAAGGGCATCTGGATATTTTCAATTGATTGCACTACGGATTTTAATGCCAAACCTGCGAGCTGTCAAGGTATGAACAAGGCGTCGTGCCGTGCCTAGTCGAACTAGACGGATAGATGCTTTAGGTCTTCAAATATCCTTCAGGTCTGCTTTTCAAACCGGCCAGAGCGACAAATGACCTTACATCGCAGGAATACCTTGAAGGACTTATCCACAAAAAAACCGCAGCTATTTAAGCTGCGGTTTCTCTATTCTAGACAATGTTTCGGCTTAGTTGTTGATTGCCGGATCATCCATACCTTCTTCGATCATGCTGTAGAACTGATCGATTTTCGGAAGGACCACGATACGGGTTCTTCTGTTTTTCGATTTTTCGGTCTGTGAAAGGGGAATATATTCCGCTCTACCTGCAGCCGTCATTCGCTTGGGGTCTACATTGAAATCATTCTGCAATATACGAACCACTGACGTAGCACGTTTAACACTCAAATCCCAGTTATCCAAAAGTACACCAGCTCTTCCCCTATACGGTACATCATCGGTGTGGCCTTCGACCATAAACTCAAAATCAGGCTTGTTATTGACTACTTTGGCCACCTTGCCCAAAACTTCCTTGGCACGATTAGTTACGTTATAGCTTCCGCTACTGAACAACAGTTTATCTGAAATCGATACAAAAACAACGCCTTTTTCCACGCTGATTTCGATATCCTCATCATCCAAGTTGCCCAAAACTCCTTTTAAGCTCTGTACTAAGGAAAGGTTTACCGAATCCCTACGGGTAATCGCATCCTGAAGTTTTCGTATGGTAAGGTCTTTTTCCTTTAGACTTTCCAAAGATTTCTCAAGATTTTCCGCACCCTTAGAAGTTAGGGTGGTCATATTCCCCATGTTGTTGATCAATTCCTGATTGTTGGCCTGCAAGAATGCATTTTGGTCTTGAAGAGTTTTCAATTTAGAGGAATTGGTTGCTTTTTCCTCCAAACAATCGTTCAATTTTACCGTCGCGGAGTTTAAAAGATCCTGTGTTTCTTTTTGTTTGGCCTCAAGTTCGCCGTATTTTTTGTTAGATACACAAGAAGACAGTAATAAGGTCGCTCCTAAACAGCCTAAGATGATTTTTTTCATAATGTTTGATTACTAGATATTAATAGATTTCGTTTTGATTAGATTATTCAAAATAAATGCCAAAATTAGGCATTAGTCCATTTTAGCCATGGCAAAATTAGTTAATCTTTTATTAATACACCGAATTTATTGATACCATGTACGAAGTGGGACCATACAATGGACTTTGTAAGGTAATACTTTACAATAAAATTTGCTTTTTCCCTCTTGTGGTACATTTTATGGAACTGCCTATAAAAGCTAAGGTGTGCGCGAAGAATTGCGAAACAATGCTTGAATTTGAACTGTAAAACGAAGCGTAAAGCGGCAATTCCGTCAAGTAGTAGTCGAAAGAAGATAATGACCAAAGCTTTTCGACGCGGAAGGTTTTTGGTTATCGAGAACAACGAATTCCTAAAATTAAGATAGGTTTTTTTGGGGTTCATGTTGCTCAGGGTAGAACCTCCCAAGTGGTACACCTTGGATTCGCCTACATAAAAAACGGTATGACCGTCGTTTTTGGCCCGCCAGCAGAGATCGACCTCCTCTTGATGGGCAAAGTAGTCTTCGTCAAAGCCCTCGAGCTCCCAATACAGTTTACTTTTAATAAACATGCAGGCACCGGTAGCCCAGAATATTTCACGGGTATCATCGTACTGTCCAATATCTTTTTCCAAGGACTGAAAAATTCGGCCCCTACAGAATGGATAACCGAGTTGGTCTACAAACCCGCCGCCTGCACCAGCATATTCAAAGTAATCTTTACGCATCAGGTCCAATATTTTAGGTTGGATGATGGACACCTCCGGCATCTTTGAAAAAGTAGCTATGATTGGAAGCAGCCAGCCTTCGGTGACTTCTACATCAGAATTCAACAAACAGAAAACATCGGCATCGACAGTTTTAAGACCTTCATTGTAGCCACGGGCAAACCCACTATTTTCAGTGTTCCGTATGATTTTTACTTGTGGATAGTTGCTTTTTACATAAGCTACGGAACCATCCGTAGATGCATTATCGATTACATAAATATCCGCACCTTCGGAATAGTGTACTACCGATGCGAGGTATCTTTCAAGAAGTACCTCTCCGTTCCAGTTGAGTATGGCGATGGCGATGCGCAAAACGATGGCAAATTAACGGCTAAAATCAGGAATATCGGTAAGAAACCTATATTTTTCGGCGACGAAATCCATTTTACAATAATAGTGGTCCAATCCATTGGTCACCATTAGATAATTGGCTTGAAGTTGAAGATTGTACCTAGCGATCTGATCGAAGGTCTCTTGTTTAATATCTATTTTTGGAGCTTTACATTCCACAAGGATATCAATTTGGCCATCGGGCTTGAAAACGACCACGTCATAGCGTTTTTGTAGCCGATTAATGGTCAATTGCTTCTCTACGTTAATAAGGCTCATGGGATATTTTTTATCAAGCATGAGATAATTAACGACATGCTGGCGTACCCATTCCTCGGGCTGTAAAACCACGAACTTTTTACGGATCGCGTCAAATATATGGGTATTATTTTCGCTACTTTTGAGACGAAAACCATAGTCCGGGAAATTGAGCGGTCGCATGGCGCAAATTTGATGATTTTTTTGGAATGGACGAAGCAAAAAGCATAGTAACCGATATTAAGAACGGAAATATCAAACCCCTTTACTTTCTTTTCGGGGAGGAGCCCTATTATATCGATGCCATCACCTCATTCATTGAGAAAAACGTACTTCAGGAAGAGGAAAAAGGCTTCAACCAAATGGTGCTCTATGGTAAGGATGTTACCATCGACGATATTGTATCGAATGCGAAAAGATACCCAATGATGTCCGAAAGGCAAGTAGTGATTGTAAAGGAGGCGCAACACCTTTACCGAACCATTGAACAACTGCTGAAGTACGCTGAAAATCCGCAAAATACAACGGTACTTGTTATATGCTACAAGTACAAAAAACTTGATAAACGAAAAAAGCTGTATAAGGCTATTAAGGAAAAGGGAGTCATTTTTGAAAGTAAAAAACTATACGAAAACCGGGTACCGGAATGGATACGTAAACATCTTCAGGCCAAAGGCTATAGCATTTCACATAAAGCAGCTATTTTACTATCGGAATATTTAGGAAACGACTTGAGTCGTATTAACAACGAACTCGAAAAACTACAATTTGTACTACCGAAAAATACAGAGATTACCCCTACTGATATCGAAATAAACATAGGTATTAGCAAAGACTACAATAATTTTGAATTGAAAAAAGCCATCGGTGAGCGCGACGCGGTCAAGGCGACCCGGATTATCAACTACTTTGCGCAAAACCCCAAAGACAATCCCTTTGTGCTGACCGTAACCTTGTTGAACAGTTTTTTCACACAGTTATTGCAATATCACGGTCTAAATGACCATTCTCCGAAAAGTGTGGCAAGTGCGCTACGGATCAATCCTTATTTCGTGGATGAAATTCAACTCGCCGCACGAAACTATCCCATGAAAAGGGTAAGCAGTATTGTCTCACACCTGCGGGAAATGGATATGAAAGGAAAAGGGGTCGGAGCTAATACCGCTTCCCAGTCCGACTTATTGAAGGAGCTTTTGGTAAAAATTATATAGTGGTATTCTACCGTTGTAACCGACTTCAACTGAAATATATCAAAGATGGATTGCTTTACTTTTTCAATTTAACAAATACCTGCGTTACATCCTTTGCAGTTACTATATGAATTATGTTCGTGCAATTAGTATAAAGCATATTCATTTCTTGTCCATACTATATCTTCCAGGACCCAATAGGATTATGACTACGAAAAACACCAAATACAAAAGCGCTTTTTCCTTAGTGCCAAAATCATCTGCGGCATGCTGTATAAAGGCAGCCACGGCCATAGTAATTGCGGGTGGTACTGCCATCCAACGCGTCTTAAAACCAATGATTATCAATATGGGACAGATCACCTCGCCAATCACTGCAAGGAAAAGTGAAGGCGCAGCTCCGATTCCCAATGGGTCTCCAAATTCAAGATTACCACTAATAATTTTTTGAAATTTTGGAATGCCATGGCTTAGCAGCATGGCGGATGGTGCAATCCGCAGCAGGGCCAGACCAACATCGTTTGAAAGTTTGTTTTGCATTTGTTTGTCGGTTTAACGTTGAAAAAAATATCAATTTTTATCCTCAACTTTGGCAAAGTTGGCGAAAATCGATAGAACTTTAAAATCTAAATAAAATTATCTTGCGCTTTGCATTGGCCGTGCGTATTCCTTTGCAAAACCTCTTGGGACTTTACCGGAGTTTCGGAAAGTTCCGGGGGTCGCTTTCGTGCATGATGGAATATACCGTTTCAAACACATCTTCTGAATTGGGTTTGGAAAAATAGTCGCCGTCAGTGCCATATGCCGGGCGGTGGGCCTTAGCACTTAGCGTTCGGGGGGCACTGTCCAAAAATTGATACGCCCCTTGCTTTTCTAAAATTTCATTAAGAATGTAGGCAGAACATCCCCCGGGAACATCTTCGTCGATTACCAAAAGCCTATTGGTTTTTTCTACGCTTTTTAAAGTGTCGTGACGGATGTCAAAAGGAAGTAAGGTCTGTGCATCGATTATTTCGGCATCGATACCGACTTCTTTCAGTTCATCGACCGCTTGGGCTACGATACGCAAGGTCGATCCGTAGGAGACCAAGGTGATATCACTGCCTTCTTTTATCGTTTCCACGACTCCGATTGGGGTACAAAGTTCCCCTAAATTAACGGGGCGATCCTCTTTTATTCTATAACCATTAAGGCTTTCGATAACCAGTGCCGGTTCGTCACTTTTAAGCAACGTATTATAAAAACCTGCCGCTTGTGTCATATTCCGAGGTGATAATATATACATGCCGCGTAGGGAGTGTATCAAAGCGCCCATCGGTGATCCAGAATGCCAGATTCCTTCGAGACGGTGACCCCGGGTTCGCACGATAAGTGGTGCTTTCTGTTTGCCGAACGTGCGGTAACGTAAACAGGCCACATCGTCGGTTAAAGTAGCCAAGGCATAGAAAATATAATCCAGATATTGTATTTCTGCAATAGGCCTTAATCCCCGAAGGGCCATTCCGGTACCTTGCCCGATAATGCTGGTTTCTCGTATTCCTGTATCCGCGACACGTAGTTTCCCGTATTTTTTCTGAAGTCCCTCAAGCCCTTGGTTTACATCACCGATGGCACCTGTATCTTCACCAAAAATCAATGAATTTGGATATTTTTCGAACAATTTGTCGAAATTATCCCTTATGATGATGCGACCGTCAACTTTTTCGGGATTTTCAGGATAGATCGGTTTTACTTCTGGTATGTTGGTCGCCCTGTTCGGTCTTTCGCTATGCAGATTTTTGCTATATATGGGTTGGGTGTCGCCTAAAAAGGTATTGGTCCACTCAAGCAACTCGATCTTTTCTGGAAAATCCTCTCCTAACAAATACCTTAACGCTTTTCGTGCACTGACGGCCAGCTCTTTTTTTATCGGTTCTTCTATGGCAATCAGGTCGTTTTTTAATTTGGTGATGAAATTTTTGTTCTGGCTTTTGGCAGCGACTTTATGCAACAGATTTGTCAACGTCTTTTTTAAGGCCTTGTGTGGAGCCAGATATTCCGCCCAAGCTTCTTTCTTAGCACTCCTTACTTCTTTTGAAATCGATTTTTCGATGGATTTCAGCTCTTCTTCGGTCGTAATGCCGGTTTCGAGAATCCATTCCCGAAATTTTTTATTGCAATCGTTTTCTTTTTCCCATTGCAGCCGTTCCTCGCTTTTGTAACGCTCGTGGGAGCCGGAAGAGGAGTGTCCCTGAGGCTGCGTTAGTTCGGTGACATGTATGATTACGGGTACGTGTTCTTCCCGTGCAATATCGGATGCGTTTTCGTAGGCATGCATTAAAGCGGTATAGTCCCAGCCCTTTACCTTAAACATTTCATAGCCCTTTTGGTCCTTGCTGCGTTGAAAACCGCTGAGCATTTCCGAAATATCTTCTTTTGTAGAATGATATTCGGGCGGTACGGAAATACCGTAATCATCGTCCCAAATGCTGATAACCATGGGTACTTGCAGAACTCCGCCCGCATTGACGGTTTCCAAGAACATTCCCTCGCTGGTGCTGGCATTGCCAATGGTACCCCAAGCTACTTCGTTACCTTTATTGGAAAATTTTGAGGCGTCGACATTTTTCAGGTTCCTATACATTTTTGAGGCCTGCGCAAGACCTAATAATCTTGGCATTTGGCCTGCGGTGCACGAAATATCGGCACTACTGTTTTTCTGTTGCGTCAGGTCACGCCAACTGCCGTCTTCGTTCAAGCTATAGGTGAGGTAATGCCCGCCCATCTGCCGACCTGCGCTCATCGGCTCTTTTTCAATATCCGCTGTAGCATACAGGGCATGGAACAGGTTTTTGGGTGTCAAAAGATTCAAGGCCATCATGAAGGTCTGGTCGCGATAATAGCCACTACGAAAGTCCCCGTTCTTAAAAGAACGCGCCATTGCCAGTTGCGGAAGTTCCTTGCCATCGCCGAAAATACCAAACTTTGCCTTTCCGGTCAATACTTCCTTTCTACCCATCAAACTGCAGGTTCTGCTTAATACCGCTATCTTGTAATCGTCCAAAATCTGTTTCTTGAAGTCGTCAAAAGAGATGTCGTTACTTGTTTGCGGCGATAGATCCATGAAGTATGTTTGAATAATTACAAAAATATCAAATCGCAGGGGAATCGGAATAGTGAATTGTTAAAAATCCCATTAAAATTGACACTTGCTAACAATACTATCGGAAAACGATACCTGTAAGGAATTCTATATGAAAAGACCAAGAGTCTGTCAAAACCACTGCCTTGTAAACAACCCAATCAAGGTTTTGGGACTAACGGTGATGATGAAACGGATTTTTTCGCCATAATTCGGTTGGGAAACTTCCCATCCGTTATTGGAATATACGGGAAAGTAAAGCTCGAAATAGTCGGTAAGAAGGTTTAGGCGAACTCCGGAATCGTATACGAACTTACCGCTGACCCCTTTATTTTTAACATATCCGGCATCGCCATATACCTCGATCCATTTCCAAAGGTTAACGCTGGTGTTTACGGTGGTCAACCAATCATTGGCAAAACGATAGCGCTCCGGTAAAAAGGATTTGAAGCCTCCTTCGGCAATAATGATCTGTTGACTATAAATTCCGGAATCCTCGGAACGTCCCAAATAGCCATAATCGAAAAGATAATCGGTGGGGCGGTCAAGGGCGAAACTGAAGTAATTGGGATCGGCATAATCCATGGTCTTGTTGCGAAGGAATTTGCCGGCAAAAAAACGGAAATTAAACTGTCGGTTGCTCTCGAACAATTTTCGGTATTCAAGCTCAAAGGCCATTTTCGTGAAATCATTGGCATGTTGTAAGTCACCGAACCAAGATAGATAATTGATAATCCCAGGATTTCTGCTGCTATATCTAGCGTTAAATACGCTGTAGTCGGGTGGGGTCTCGAAATCGCCCAAACTTTCGTCTTTGTCCCTAAGTACATTCACATAACGAAATGAAAGAAAATCCCGCTTATTGGATATCAGATTTTTGGGCCGCCAACCGAAACTGAGCGATGGCGTGATCGTGGTATAGCGGGAGTTCTCCTGAAAATGATAGGTAGATCCCCCAATACGGTAATTGGCCACGTACAGTCCACTTTTACTCAGGTACTTTCTATAGGTTAGCCCGCCAGAACCCACAAGGGCCTTCTCACGGAAAGAATATGAGGGTTCAACATCATAAATAAACGGCTTCTCCAAAAAGGTCTTATTGTACAATCGCATTCCCGGAGTCCATCCGTCATAAAGGTTAAAAGTCAGTACCGGTACATAGAATACTTGATTATAGTATGGGTTTTCTACATCCTTGAAAAAAGTAAATTTTAATTTTTTGTTGCTGGATAAAAACCCGCCCAATGATTTCCAGTTGTCGCGTTGATTGAATTCAGGTATTTTTTGGTCATAGTTCAATACCAATCTTTTCTCATCATTTTTGGGAATGGTCACCGTTTTTATGGTGTTGATATCGGAAAACCAATACTTTGATACGACGGAATCGTTACGCAGCCCGAACAGTGATATGGGAACCTCAGTTCCTGACTTGTTCTTCAAGGTAACCCTGAGCGAATCTTCTGTTTGCTCTACTTTCTTTATTTTAAAATCAATCTTCCGATCCGTGGTAACATACCCCCGAAAAAACCAATTGATGTCTTTATCGGTCGAGCGTTTTAAGATGGATTCAAAATCTAAGATCTTGGCATCGCTCAACTTGTAATATTCGTAAAAGGTTTTTATACTTTCATCTACCTTTTCTTTTCCGATATAGCTCGCCACATACGATAGGCCTAGTCCTGCTTTATACTTGTTGGCAATCTTTTGGTTCCATTTGGTCAAGGAATCGTTGGGCGTATTGAGGGATTGGTCTATATTGGACCGTGCGACTAACATATATAAGAGCGGATACTGCTCATTAAAACCGATTTTGGCAAAATTAAAACTTCGAATGCCCCAAATTTTCGAAAGTTTACCTAGCAATTTTTGATCGGGATAGTAGGCCTCGACATAAGCTATCATTAAATAGTTAGCTATGGCGTCGTTGAGCCATTGATCCTTTCTCGGATCCAGATACAGGGTTTCTTCCAAAATATTGATAAGTGCTGTTTTGAGGAACTTCATCTCGAACTGAAACTGCTCTTCATAAGGGCGAATAAAGGAAGGTAATTGATTAAGGCCGTATAACTGATTTTTGTTATAATCAATTTCACTGACAAGCAGCTGCTCATGAGGGTAGTTTCCCAAATGTTCTGCGATGAATTCCGTAACGCGATTGATCGACAGGCCTTGCGCGAGCTCACTGTACTTAGAGGCGTCGAGATCGGTAATAACCGTCATCTCTGGTGTGACGTGGGTAGTAAACTGATCGGCGGGAGTCAGAATTAGTTCACTGCTCTTTTGATTGACACCTTGCAATTGGGCCACTTGTCCGTTCGGGAGATGCGAATTGCCCAAAACCCTGTAGTTCGAAGCTAGATCTAAGCTATCGGGATACATAAAGTTAACCGTTGTATTGGTTATTTCAGTATATAGGTCTTCTAGATTTTTATTGGAATACAAATGCCAGGTACCATCAAAAACTGCGGGAGTCAAATACCAGTCTTTTAGATAATAGGTGTTGTTTTTACCATAACCGTACGGAGTAAATTTATTTTCGGGAAGCTGTACAGTATAGGTAAGAAAAATTTTGGTAGACTTCCCGGGGGGCAGGGAAGCGTTCAATTGGATTTTCAGTATATCTTCTTCCTTGGTTCGTTCCCATCCCAGCCCCCTGTAAGCATCGTCTACTACGCTTATGATAGTGGTGTAGCCCCTTTCGTTTTTTTTTGCTAGATGTAAGCTTTTTTTGAATTCTTCGGCAAAGCGTTTTGCGAGTCCGGTACTCTTGCTGGCATATGCGTTGGCCCAATCGTTGAAATAAATTACATCAAGGGTCGAATCCGAAGAATTTTTATAGAGGAATTCTTGTTGGATGTTTATTTCCTTGGTTTGCCCATCGAGTTTTGCGGTCAAAAGGTTTTCATGCTGGGCACACAGCCTCCCTATACTAGAAAATAATAGGAGAACAAAAAGGAATGTCAGTATGGGGGATTTTGATTTCAAACAGGGGAATTAAAAATTAGGACTCAATGAACGTCCTTTATAAAAGGAATCAATGATGTCGACGACCTCTTCCTTGGTATCTACGATATGAATTAGGTCAAGGTCGTGCGGACTAATATTTTTGACCTCGAGCATGGTGCTTTTTATCCAATCCAAAAGTCCGTTCCAAAAATCGGAAACGACCAAGATAATGGGAAACTTTTCGATTTTATGGGTCTGTATAAGGGTAATGGCTTCAAACAGCTCATCTAAAGTCCCAAAACCTCCAGGCATAACTACAAAACCTTGGGAATATTTAACGAACATCACTTTTCTGACAAAAAAGTAATCGAAATCAAGGCTTTTATCACTGTCAATGAACGGATTGTCATGTTGCTCGAACGGAAGATCAATATTCAGACCTACGGATGTTCCCCCGGCCAGATGTGCACCTTTGTTGCCGGCTTCCATAATTCCGGGACCGCCACCTGTGATTACACCGTAACCCGCTTCGGAAATACTATGGGCGATGCTGACCGCCAGTTCATAGTAGGCTTCGCCGGGTTTAGTTCGGGCTGACCCGAAGACGGAGACACAAGGCCCGATGGTACCCAATTTCTCATAACCCATTACAAATTCGCCCATTATTTTGAAAATAGCCCACGAATCGTTTGTCTTTATTTCGTTCCAGCCTTTGTGATGTTGTTCTTTTCGCATAAATAATTTGCATTTGTCATTCCTGCGAAGGCAGGAATTCTTTTAAAGTTGGCGGATATTTTGGATTCGCAATTGATTCTAATTGCTGACGAATCTTTGAAAATTTCGAGCAGGTGTAAAGATGCCATACACCGTTTCGTTATGCTTTTGCCAAAACCAACTTTTTAAACACCGATTTCTTGCCGTTCTATTTTTGGTTTTTTTTGCATCAATTCCTTCCTTAAATATCCCGCGGTATAACTTTTTTTATCTTTTGCTACTTTTTCGGGAGTGCCTTTGGCAACTACCATGCCACCGCCGCGTCCGCCTTCATAGCCTATGTCAATGATATAGTCCATCATTTTAATAACATCCATGTTGTGTTCGATGATCAGAACGGTATTTCCTTTGTCCACTAAACGATTTAAAACTTCCATTAGTACCCGGATATCTTCAAAATGGAGTCCCGTTGTGGGTTCATCCAAGATGTAAAACGTATTCCCGGTATTCAGTTTCGATAGTTCGGTGGCCAATTTTACCCGTTGGGCCTCCCCACCGGATAGCGTGGTGGACTGCTGCCCAAGCGTAATATAGCCCAACCCGACATCCTGTATGGTCTTTAACTTACGATGAATTTTTGGGATTAGTTCAAAAAAATCGACAGATTCGTTTATTGTCATTTCAAGCACATCGGCAATGGATTTTCCCTTGTATCTGATTTCCAGTGTTTCACGGTTGAATCGTTTTCCGTTACAGGTCTCACATTCTACATAAACGTCAGGTAAAAAGTTCATTTCAATAACGCGTACGCCACCACCTCCGCAAGTTTCACAGCGGCCTCCTTTCACATTAAAACTGAAACGACCCGGCTTATATCCACGAATGGCCGCTTCGGGAGTTTTGGCAAAAAGCGAACGAATCTCACCAAAAACCCCGGTGTAGGTGGCAGGGTTGGAACGTGGCGTACGCCCGATTGGGGATTGGTTGATATCGATTACCTTATCGATATGCTCAAGGCCCTTTATCTTTTTGTAGGGCATCGGTTTTTTCACCCCGTTAAAATAATGCGCATTCATAATGGGGTACAAGGTTTCGTTTATTAAAGTGGATTTGCCACTGCCCGAAACGCCGGTAACGCCTATCATTTGACCTAACGGAATTGTTACGGTAACATTTTTGAGGTTGTTACCCGTACAACCGGATAGGATTATTTTTTTTCCATTTCCCTTTCGGCGATTCTCAGGCACTGCAATTACTTTTCTTCCCGTGATATAATCCGCTGTCAGCGTCTGAAAGTTTTTAAGATCTTTAGGCAATCCTTCTGAGATAATCTCACCCCCGTGCCTGCCTGCCCTTGGGCCTATATCGATGACATGATCTGCCCTTTCGATCATATCGCGGTCATGTTCGACGACAATAACGGAGTTGCCGATATCCCGAAGGGCTTCCAATGATTTAATTAATCGATCATTGTCCCGCTGATGGAGACCGATACTGGGCTCATCTAAAATATAGAGAACCCCCACCAACTGCGAACCAATTTGTGTTGCCAAACGAATACGTTGCGCCTCGCCACCGGAAAGGGATTTAGAACCGCGGTTCAGCGAAAGATAATCCAGACCGACATCCAATAAAAACTGGATACGGGTGCTGATTTCCTTACTAATTTCTTCGGCAATAAGTTGCTGGTTACCTTCCAATCTTTGATTCAAGCCCTTAAAAAAGTCCGCCAGTTCTGAAATGTCGAGATGGGCCAATTCGGCGATGTTCTTTTCGTCTATCTTAAAGTTAAGGGATTCTTTTCGCAACCGGGAACCCTCACAAGTAGGGCAAATCACCTTATCCATATAGTTCTTTGCCCATCGTTTAATGGAGGTGGAACCCGCTTCTTCAAATTGATTTTTGATAAATTGGGATATGCCCTCATAATCGATTTTATAATTCCTTTTTACGCCCAAGCTTTTTGAATCGACCTCGAAACTTTCATGGCCGCCGTGCAGCAAAACATTCATGGCCTCATCAGGAATAGTCTTAATAGCATCTGTAATCTTAAAGTCATAGCGTTGGGCAATTGTCTCTATCTGTTTGAACGCCCATGATTTCTTGTAGTCTCCTAAAGGGGCAATACCACCTGATTTTATAGATAGGCTTTTATCGGGAAAAATTTTGTTTTCGTTGACTTCATAGATATGACCGAGACCGTTGCAATTGGGACACATGCCTTTCGGAGAATTGAACGAGAACGTATTTGGTTCTGGAACGGGATAAGATATACCTGTGGTCGGACACATCAGGTCGCGGCTGAAATAACGCGCCACCGAAGCACCTTCCTCCAAGACCATTAAAACGTCGTCACCACTATACATTGCCGTATTGATGGATTCGGAGAGTCGCTTATCGAGGTCTTCAGTATTGCTTACCTTCAATCTGTCAATAACGATTTCGATGTCATGTGTTTTGTACCGATCCACTTTCATGCCTTTGGTAATATCAACGACTTTACCGTCGACCCTTACTTTGACAAAACCTTGTTTACCGATTTGCTGGAACAGCTCGCGATAATGACCTTTTCTGGATCTGATGACCGGAGCCAAAATATTTATTTTTTTACCATTGAAATCGGTCTGGATCAGGTCTTTGATTTGCTCATCACTGTAGCTCACCATTTTTTCGCCGGTATTGTAGCTGTATGCCGATCCGGCTCGGGCGTACAAGAGGCGCAAAAAATCGTAGATTTCGGTAATCGTACCGACGGTAGATCTTGGGGATTTCGAAGTGGTTTTCTGTTCGATGGCGATAACCGGGGAAAGACCGTCGATTTTATCCACATCGGGCCGCTCCATACCCCCTAAAAATTGTCGGGCATAGGCCGAGAAGGTTTCGATGTAGCGCCGCTGTCCTTCGGCATAAATGGTATCAAAAGCTAAGGAGGATTTACCACTGCCCGAAAGTCCGGTGATTACCACTAGTTTTTCCCTAGGGATGGTCACGTCAATGTTTTTGAGATTATGCACGCGAGCACCCTGTACCTCAATATTTTCTTCGTATTTTATCATCTTTTCACAGCAAGGCGGCAAAGGTACAATTTTGACGACGAACTAAGAAGTAGGGCTTGGCATAATTGTTTGTGATTGGTCCTTAATAATTTCACATACCTGACTACCGGCAAAAGACCCAAAACCGTCATTCGCACGTCTAAATGAACGCTTGCAATACGGTTCGAAAAAATCGCCCAAACTCCTAAACCGCTTCTCTTTTCTCTGAAAGGTACTTCCAATAACGCTTCGGCACATGCTGGGTGTGCAGTTTCAAATTAATGCGCGATTTAATATTGGTATGCCTAAAATAATTGTTCCATAAATCCTGATAGCTATATTCCTCGTAGACGAAACGATCGCTTTTATGAATACTGTTGGCATGAATTTCAGTTAAATCCAAAGACACGATTTCCACCTTTTCAAGATTATAGAAAATACCATATTGACGTTTAACGTCATAAATAAGCCATTGCTGATCGGCGTACCTGGAACGAAAATGTTTTGAAATCAAGGGGAGTACATCAAAGTCAGGTTCTATATTGGCAAAATAAATATTGTCTTGTGTCAGTTGGAACCTTACGAACGCTTCCATACGATGTTTTTCACGACCGACAGATTTTGCCAATTGACTGATTTTTAATACGATACTATCTGAATAATCCAGATGAATCGATTCTTGATTTGCGAATAATTTTCGGATATAGCGATAAAGCATTATTTCGATACCATGGGTCTCGCTTAGATAAGCGAAGTAAATATTCTTGATTGCGTTATGGTTCTTTTTTTGAATACCGTTCCAAACGCGTTTGGCTTTCTCGACGTGAGTGAAAATGGTTTCGATTTCTGAAAAAAGACCATTTTGGGTAATCGTATTCTTCTGAATATCGGCTATTTGAGCTTTTTCTTCAAAAGCAACGAAAATCGAGGTTAGAAAGCCGTTGAAGCTTCCGTCGTAGATAAGGGTTTTTGCATTTTCCATAAGGTTCTAATTTAAGGTTCAGCGTTCTGTTTAAGTGCTTTATCTGGTCTATTCAAAACTATTTTTTGATCCGATGTATTTTATTAATGGAACAGGCTTAGCTGCGCGCTATATTCCTTTCTAAACTTTCCAAAGGAATTCTGTAAAATCCGTCCCTTAATTTTATCGGCGTTTATATCCTGATGATCCCAGTGGCTAGAATCACAAATGATAAAATATTTGGCGCGGTTAAGGGCAACACCTATCTTTTTAAGATGATCCCAATTGAGTTTTCGAAACCGCCTCGCGCTAATTATTTTGTGTACAGATTTTAAGCCTATACCCGGTATTCTAGCCAACATCTGCATTTCCGCTTTATTAATGTCTATCGGAAAATACTGTAGATTTCGTAGTGCCCATCCCAATTTTGGGTCGATGTCGATATCGAGATTGGGGTGGTCGTTGTTCAAAATCTCATGGACTCCAAAACCATAGAACCGCAGCAGCCAGTCCGTTTGATACAATCGGTTTTCACGGAGCATCGGCACCTGTGTGCCCATAGCGGGCAAACGGGTATCTTCGGCCACCGGAACGTAACCGGAATAGTAGACCCGTTTCATATTATAATTTTTGTAGTAGTGGGTGGCGGAATACATAATATCCTTATCCGATTCGCCGGTCGCCCCAATAATCATTTGGGTACTTTGTCCGGCAGGCGCATATTTAGGGGTACTCTTTAAAATTTTCTTTTCTTCCTTGTACTGAATGATTTCATTTTTGACCTTGAGCATCGGTTTGGTAAAATCTTCATGCGTTTTATCGGGAGCCAATAATTTAAGTCCCGATATAGTGGGAATTTCGATGTTCACCGAAAGCCGATCGGCATAAAGCCCAGCTTCCCGCATCAGTTCATCACTTGCACCGGGAATGGATTTCAAATGGATATAGCCGTTGAAATTTTCTTCCGTACGCAATTTTTTGGCCACGGCGACCAACCGCTCCATGGTGTAATCGGGACTCTTAAAAATACCGGAACTCAAGAAAAGGCCTTCAATATAATTACGTCGGTAAAAATTAATGGTAAGATCGACCACCTCCTGAATCTTAAAGGCCGCTCTTTGAATGTCATTGCTCTTTCGGGTCACACAGTAGGCGCAGTCGAAAATGCAATAATTGGTCAACAAGATTTTTAACAGGGAAACGCACCGGCCATCTTCGGTATAGCTATGGCAAATGCCCATGCCCGAGCTATCCCCTAAACCTTTATTCGGATTGGTGCGCTTGCTTCCACTGCTGGAACAAGAGACGTCGTACTTGGCCGCATCGGCCAGAATATTCAACTTTTCTTTGGTTCGTTCGAACGACATTTTTCATTTTTTGTAATTAATCCAAAAATATGGATAAATTCCTAATTATGGAAATAATCCAAATATTATTTTGGATATATTCCAATTAGTGTATCTTTGAAGAAGTTGAGGGTTATGAAGTACGGTCGAATATATTTACAAACGAATAGTTTCCCGCCTTCGCGGGAATGACAAAAAGGGCATTATTTATGGAAAATGAGATTACATTGAAACGCTTTGCCGAGATTCGGAGGGATTTTGGATATACGCAGGCTGAATTCGCTGCATTGTTGGGTGTTTCAAGTACGACGGCGGATATTGAAAGGGGGAGGACCAAATTGTCCGGTAAGGTGGTAACGGAACTTTTAAAGCAGTTCAAGATCAATCCGCTTTGGCTGTTCGGGGAAAGTGACAATAAGTACCTTGAAACCTCCAATACCAGTGTCATTCCAAAGGTGGTCACCGTTGATTCTGCCGACCGGGAGAATATGGTGCTGGTGAACGCCAAGGCCGCGGCGGGTTACCCGCAGAATATTCAGGATGCCAGTTGGTACAAGCAGTTACCGGCCTTCGATTTACCGATACCCGAATTCAGAAATGCTACCTATCGTGGGTTTCAGGTCGAGGGTGACAGCATGTTGCCCAACTTAAAGCCGGGGGAATGGGTTTTGGCCAAGGCGGTGGAGCATATCGATGATGTGAGTGCCAATAAAATGTACGTTGTCGTATTAGAGGATGCCGTTCTGGTGAAAAAAATCGAAAAACGACCTAACTCCAATAATATTACGTTAGTTTCTTTGAACGAAACCTATCCGCCCTACGACATCAAACCCTATCAAATTCAGGAAATTTGGCAGGTCAGCAGTAGAATTACTTTTGGCGAGGATGCGACCACTGAAAAAGGGCTACTTAGACAACTACAAGAGTCGATGGATGAGTTGAAGAATCAACTAAAACATGTGAAAAAGGTTTAAGGATGTATATAGGAG
This sequence comes from uncultured Flavobacteriaceae bacterium, assembly GCA_963832345.1. Classification (GTDB taxonomy): domain Bacteria; phylum Bacteroidota; class Bacteroidia; order Flavobacteriales; family Flavobacteriaceae; genus Pricia. Next base: position 229,838 of record CAWHTW010000004.1, read on the forward strand.
ATGCTCAGTTTAACTTCAAATTATATACCCCGCTTTCCCGCAAGGTAAAACCAAGACTTTTATATAAGCCTATGGCTGCCTCGCGGTGATGACCCGAAAATAGCAAAACCCCGTCCAGATTTTTATGCTTGGCCTCCTCTAGAAGTTTCTCCATTAATTTTCGCCCAATGCCTTTTCCACGGTGCTGGGCATCTACCACGACATCCTCTACCATTCCGCGGTGGCCTGAAATTACTTTATAGGTGGCTAGCAGGGCGATTCCAACTATTTTGTTTTCAATGCTGCATACGGCGAAGCTGATATGGTTCTCTTCCTGAAGAATTTGGTGCAGGGGACATTGTTTGATACTGTCGTTCAATTGTTTGTAAAGTTCAGTGATTTGAAATCGGACGGTATCGTTGATGTCGGATTTTTTTAAAATTTCTACCATCATAAAATTCTTTTTTTTAGTTGTACGCTTTAATCCTTTCCATCCGAAAATCCATTGGCCCGAGTTTGTGGGCCGTTGGCAAAAACACGCCACTTTCCATTACCTGCCAATCTTCCCAGGTCGCTTCAAGGCCGCCTATCGGAAGGATGTCGACCCACATTTGAAAACTTAATGGGAATCCGTTTGTACCAACTTTCCAAAGATACGAGTCTCCGGGCGTAGTTCCCCCTAAAGTATAGGTAATCAAGAGACCTTTGGAACCATCATCAAGGGTAACCAAACTGCGTTCCGTGCCATTATCATAAACCTTGAAAGGCGCCACAAGCCAAAAAGAGTCGTTGTTGAAGATGGATACTGCCTTTTCAATCAATTTCGCTCTAAGCCTTTCCTCAACCTGAATATCCTTTTCAAAAACGCTACTTTTTTCAGGGTCTGCTAATTTCAAAATTATACGATAATTGTCCCATTCCACTCGGGCTATGCCCAGCTGTTTATCCCATTTGTAGCGATGTGCGCCATCTTTAAAATTCCATTCTATATATCGGGTATCTTGGTATGCGTTGTAATTTATGGCGTTGAGCATTTTATGGGCCAAACTATCGGCGGCGATGCCAGGTTTACCCTGGGGCAAGGCTTTGTTATAGACCGCATAGAGAACACCATAGATTACAACGCCCAAAATGAATAGGACTCCAATACATTTAATCAGTACTTTTAAAACCTTTCTCATTGACTTCAACTAAAACCCTTCGTATGCCAATTTAAAATCAAATGTAGGTCTACCGTTTACAGTTGTGGTAAACGTCTAGTACCCCACGGCCGTATCATCTCCGCGTCTATCGGCACCACCTTCAAGATGACCGTTGGGCAAAACACGAATAGCATTGACCTTTCCGATAATGGGGGTGCGGTCTTCGTTTATGTTGTATCCTTTCGATTTTAAATCGTCTTTTAATTTATTGGAAAAACCTTCGGGCTCGAACATGATGACATCCGGCAGCCATTGATGGTGAAAACGCGGGGCATCGACGGCCTCTTGCATACTCATATCGAATTCATAAGCGTTCAAAATCGTTTGGGCGACCGCTGTGATAATTGTAGATCCACCAGGGGTGCCGACGACCATCCACAATTTGCCATCCCTTTCAACCAGCGTCGGGGTCATACTGCTGAGCATTCGTTTTTCAGGTGCAATGCTATTGGCTTCCGCACCTATTAGTCCGAACATATTGGGTACGCCGGCCTTGGCGCTGAAATCATCCATTTCGTTATTCAGGAAAAATCCAAGTTCATCACTATAGAGTTTAGAACCGTAGGCACCGTTAAGAGTTGTAGTGACCGACACGGCGTTACCTTCGTTATCGACGATAGAGTAGTGGGTGGTTTCCATACTTTCGGCTATCTGAACATTTCCTTCCTGCATAGCTGAGGATTTGGTAGCCTTTTGAAACGAAAAGCTTTCCATCCGTTTTTTTAAATAGACATCGCTCAACAATACTTCTTTGGGAATATTGACGAAATCGGGATCGCCAAGGTAATAATTGCGGTCGGCGTACGCCCGGCGAGCAGCTTCGGTAAAGAGTTGAATTTCCTTTTCGGAATTATGTCCGTATTTAGATACTTTGTACGGTTCCATCATCCTAAAAATCTGGTTAAGGGTAATTCCGCCACTGCTGGGCGGACTCATGGATATTATCCGTAAATCTTTGTAGGTGAATGAGATGGGCATACGCCATTTGGCTTGGTACTTTTCAAGATCTTTTTCGGTGACAAAACCGCCGTTCTGTTGGATAAAAGCTGCGAGGATCTTAGCGGTTTCCCCTTTATAAAATCCGTCTCGGCCTTTCTCGGAAATACGTTGCAGGGTTTTGGCCAAAACTGGATATTTGAGAACATCGCCCGATTCTGCATAGATTGGGAAGGTAGTTGCACCTCCATTGACCGCTAAAATTTCATCTCGGTAGTCTTTAAAGTGCTCTGCCTGTTTCTCAGTCACCACGATACCGTTTTGGGCCAAGGCGATAACGGGAGAAAGAATTTCCTTTAAGGATAACTTTCCGAATTTTTCGTGTACGGCAATCATACCGGCGACCGTGCCGGGAACACCGACCGCGGTGGCGCCGATCGTGCTCATACCGGGGATTACATTACCCAAAGAATCCAAGTACATGTCTTTCGTGGCCGAAAGCGGTGCTTTTTCCCTATAATCCAAAGCTCCCGTGGCACCATCCGCTTGGCGATAGACCATAAAACCGCCACCGCCCAGATTACCGGCGAAAGGGTAGGCGACCACTAGGGCCATTTCGGTCGCGACCATGGCATCGAAGGCATTGCCGCCTTTTTTGAGGATATCCGATCCTATTCTAGAAGCTTCCTCCCGCGCCGAGACGACCATGGCATTTTCCGTAACCAATCCGGTCGGGGTTACGGGTAAGGTTTTGCAGCCGACGAATAGTAGTAAGGTAAATACTAGTGATAAAAGGTTTGTATACAATTTCATTAAAAAATTAGATTTCATTAAAAAGTTTCAAGTATCGACCTAGCACTTAATGCTGGTCCAATGCTCTATGCTGATCGTAAGCCAGATAATGCTAATTTAACAAGTTTCAATACTTAGATCAATCTCCACACAGCAGGATAAGAAAATGACACTCGAATTATCAATGGAACTAAAATGTCGTTTTGAACCCAGCCTTGCTGAAAGGCTTGATTTTTTCTGCCGAGGATAATTTTCGGCGAAGACGGATTCAAATCGACAAGAACTTTCGTTTTGAGAACACGACCAATTCCTTAAAAAATGCGGTAAACTCCGCCTCAAAGGTATCATAATGTTCCTTAAGGTCAATAATGGCAAAGTTCATATTGGATTTGTTCTTGGTTCTTCGGTTCATACCGTTCAGTACGCTGCCTATGCCTTCTAAATTGGCGTAATTCAGAAGCCAATTATCCGAAATCATGTAAGGCATCATGCGTTTTACCCCATCCGGTAAAATGGCGTAGTTATCAGCCAACAAATCATAGAATCTATTTACAAAGACAGCGAGGGACTCATCGGAGTAGGTATTCCAGTTCTTGGCCAAAAAATGGTCATAATAGATATCGACGATTACCCTGCTGTAATGGCTATAATTGTAGTGAAGCTTTTTACTACTCTTTTTGGGGATGGGATGCGTGTCCGTAAACGTATCGATTTTCCGATGTAATAAGATTCCTTTTTGCACACGTTCAGGTAAATGCTTGTACTTGTTGGCCCGGATGCTGTCCGCCATAAAATTCCCCAAAGCGATTTCATCATCCCCGAAGGATAGATATATATGAGCTAAAAAATTCATGAGATCGAATTTACAAATTGCATCAATACTGATTCACAATAGACCCGTATATTTGTCAAAACTTTTGTTCAACTATGACACTCATCAAATCGATTTCAGGAATTCGCGGTACTATCGGGGGCAGGCCTGGAGATAACCTAACGCCCATAGACGCGGTTAAATTTGCCGCGGCTTATGGTATGTGGCTCAAAGAATATTCAAAAAAAGATAAAGTTAAAGTGGTAATCGGTCGTGATGCCCGCCTTTCCGGAGAAATGATACAGAACCTTGTGGTTTCGACCTTGGTCGGCCTAGGTATCGATGTCATCGATCTTGATCTTTCAACCACCCCCACCGTTGAAATCGCGGTGCCTATAGAAAAAGCGGATGGGGGCATTATCTTGACCGCGAGCCATAATCCAAAACAGTGGAACGCGCTAAAGCTTTTGAATGAAAAGGGGGAGTTCTTAGATGCCGAACAGGGGGCTAAAATTCTTGAAATAGCCGAAAAAGAGGACTTCAGTTTTTCCGAGGTGGATGATTTGGGGGAAATCATAAAAAACGATTCCTACATCGACATTCATATCGATGAAGTATTAGAATTGCCATTGGTGGATGCCGAAACCATTCAAAAAGCCAAATTTAAGGTTGTTGTTGACGGGGTAAACTCCACTGGTGGAATAGCCATTCCGAAACTCTTGGAAGCTCTGGGCGTTGAGACCGTTAAATTGTACTGCGACCCGACGGGACATTTTCCCCATAACCCAGAACCTCTTAAAGAGCATCTGGGCGATATCAGCAAATTAGTGGTCAAGGAAAAAGCGGATTTCGGAATCGTTGTTGATCCCGACGTAGACCGTTTGGCTTTTATCGATAATGAAGGGGAAATGTTCGGGGAAGAATATACTTTAGTAGCCTGTGCAGACTACGTTTTGGGCAAGACCAAAGGGGATACCGTTTCCAACCTATCCTCGTCAAGGGCTTTGCGCGACATTACAGAAAAGCACGGGGGAAAATATCAAGCCGCTGCCGTGGGGGAAGTGAATGTGGTTACAAAAATGAAGGCCTGCAATGCCATTATCGGCGGAGAGGGCAACGGGGGCATTATCTATCCAGAAAGCCATTATGGTCGAGATTCTTTGGTCGGTACGGCTCTATTTCTAATGTTAATGGCGGAAAAAGGAGGCACGGTCGCGGAACTTCGCGCAAGCTATCCTTCCTATTTCATGAGCAAAAAGAAAATACAGCTGACGCCCGATATCGATGTAGATGCAATTCTGGAAGCGATGGAAGCAAAATATAAGGATGAGGACATTTCCACCATCGACGGCGTGAAAATCGATTTTGCCGAAAATTGGGTACATCTTCGAAAATCGAATACGGAGCCGATAATTCGAATTTATACGGAAGCCAAAAGTCAGTCAGCCGCAGATGGTCTGGCGGATCGAATTATTGGGGAGATTAGGGAGGTTATCGGGTCTTAGTACCCATGGATTTAAATGGTGGGTATGCAACGTGGACGAACACCATTTTGTCATGACAATTACAGATAACAGAGTCCAAGACCGACTGCATTGGAAGTTGAAATTTTACGAACTGAATTTGCCCTTAGGCTGTTTGTTCTTCTAAATATTCCTTACGGACAATCTTGGCCGTCTGATGGTCGCCCGTGTGGCTCCATCCCGGAGCCATGAAGATGTACAATATTTTGTTCTTTAAGCCGGGGGCCTTCCATACATCCTTGGCGAGAGCCACAAATTCACCAAAATAAACATCCATAAAGTTTCCCGAATCCATTTTTCTGGTGATGCCATATCGAATTTTTTCTTCGCCGTTCTCCTCTTGATAGGTGCCGAAGACGCGGTCCCACACATTCAGGAGGTTGCAGAAGTTGGTATCCATATAAAGGGGATTTTTGGCATGGTGTACCCGATGATGGGAAGGGGTAAGTATAAATCTGCCTACGGCACCGAACCGGGCATCCTTAATCATATTTTCCCCGATATGGATAAAGGCTCCATATGTGCCGTCAATGAACATAATGGCAAAAAGCAGGGTAGGTTCGATTCCGGCTAGGATACAGACCGTGGTCCGGATTGTATCCGCATAGGGGGCTTCCAGAAAAAAATGGGCATAGGTCACCGAGAGATTCATATTCTCGGGGGCGTGATGAGTGGAGTGCAGGCACCAAAAGAGCCGTACTTTATGGCCCCAATAGTGGTACAGAAAATGTCCAAATTCCCAAATGATATAACCATATATAAACCAATACCAAGTAGATGACGTTTGAAATGGCGCGTAGGGCTGCAACCAGCCTATAATCAATGCGACCATGGCAATAGCGATAAAACGGCCTACGAAACGATTGAAAACATAGATAAGGAAATTTACCTTATACACTTTGGTATCCGGCTTTTTATAGACCAGACCCAATACAAATTCCAAAAGAACCAGTAGAGGAATAAGCGGCACGATGAACGCGGTAATTCCCTCGTAGGTCGTAAGCACACTATAATCACCCGTTTGAAGAATATCCCACGCATTTCCGATACCTAGAAAGCCGATGATTTCGTCGTAGAGGGTTTTTAGAATTTCCATGGAAGCAACATTTTTTAACTGTTGAAAATTAGCAATAAAAATGCTCAAATTCAAATGGTAATTTAACTACCCTTCGCGGGGCAGCAGTGGACACCAGCCTTAAGCGTGAAAAAGAGTGCGAAAGCATGAATCAAAATCCAAACCATTTTTTTGGAAATGGATACTTTAGGATTTGGATTTCGCCGCGAAAGCGGCCGGAACCTTGCCTCTATGCTTCCACCGCCTATGCGTCCAAAGATAATATTCCGGTCTTTCTCGGATTTGTTTCTCGGTCAGGCGCAAAAATTGATCCGTAATTTCTCTCTTTTCCGTATTTGCCCCTGAAGTGGTTATGGGGATGAGCTTTGCATTGTAATATCCTCTTTTTACCTTGGACACTTTTAGAAACACTACGGCCAGATCCATTTTGCGGGCCATGGTTTCAGGACCGTTGATAACCGGCACATTAATTCCCATAAATTCCGTCCAATATTGGGCGCGATGGTATTGCGGACTCTGGTCGCTGACCATCCCAAAAATACCGATAACACCTTCCTTTTTATTTCGTACTACGGTTTTGACGGTATTCTGGGAAGTAATTAAGGTAGTATTCCATCGCGCACGGACTTTTCTGATCCACCGGTCAAAATAAGGATTCCCTACCCTTTGGTAGACCGCGTAACCTTTGGCATCCACATAATTATTGATACTCACGTTCCACTCCCAATTGGCATAATGCGAGCAGACGATGAGTATACTTTTTTCTTTTTCCAATTCCTGTAATACTTCGATATTCTGAACCGTATAACGTTTTTTGACGGCCGCTTTTGATAAGTTCATGGTTTTGACCATTTCCAGAAACATGTCGCACATATGACGATAGAAGGCGATTTGGATTTTTTGGCGCTCCGTCTCGGACTTCTCCGGAAAAACCAGTTCCAAATTACGCCGAACCACTTTTGTGCGATATCCGATAACGCGATAGGCCCAAAAGAAAACAACATCGGAAAAGCCATAGAACAGCCAGTGCGGCAACACCGAAATAATCCATAAAAGTGGATAGGCCAGAATGAATATAAGTAGCTGCATGGTTTTCGGTTGCCGTGCAAATATACTTATATTTGCGGCTTAAAATTTCCTCGCGAATGTTCAATATGCACGTTGCCACCATTGTCATTATTGCAGCCAATATACTGGTCTCTATCAAAGGCTTTAACGACATCTCTTTTTTTGACCGTTACAAGTTCAATATTTCCGCAATTCAATCTGGCCAAAAGGAGCGAACGGTGACTTCGGGATTTCTGCATGTAGACTTTTCACATTTGTTTTTCAATATGTTCACCCTTTACTTTTTTGCGGATGTCGTCGTACGTGGGTTCGGTCCAGGAAAATTTATTGGAATTTATTTTATCAGTCTGCTCGCTGGAAGTCTACTGGCCCTATTTTTCCATAAAGACGAACCGCAGTATAGTGCTGTAGGAGCCAGTGGTGCCGTAACTGGAATTCTGTACTCCGCCATTTTACTACAACCTGACATGGACCTTTTCTTAATGTTTATTCCCATTCCTATTCCCGCATATGTGGTCGGTATCGGTTACTTATTGTATTCTATATATGGTATGAAGAGCCGTTTGGGCAATATCGGCCATACCGCCCATTTTGGTGGTGCTATCGGTGGCTTTGCCATAACGTTATTATTCATGCCAGACCTCATTTTCACCCAAACCCTAATGGTTGGATTACTGGCCATACCAATTGTTCTTCTTTTTGGCATGCAGAAAATGGGGAAAATTTAAGGCGGCTACGAAGGTGGTCAAAGCTCCCGATGGGTAATTTTTGGGGGCATACCCTCCACTTGATAATTGAAGGGTATTGACTTCAAAGCAGGCTTTCTTATCTTTAGTAAACCGCAATTGCCAATGCTTAATCCTCATTTTGGGCATTAAAAATATTCCCCAAACCGCCATTCCCGGTATTTCATCGAAAAGATGTGTAAAATTATACCCTCAAAGTGGTTTTTACGTTTAAGTGGGTATTGGAACTCGAATCCATATAAATAATTAACCTACTTATTATGCATAAAATTTCCTTTATGGCCATAGTGGCTCTAGTAATAATTTCCTGTAGTGATGAAACTACCGTATATAGCGACGCTTCGGAAGATATTTCCATAGAAGGCAGTACGGCGGTTCTTGAGAGTAGTATTCTTTACGATGATGCTGGCGTCTTGGTAATTTCCAGTGAGGATCAAATTAGTGGAAAGACCGCTAAAGGCAGTGAAGAAGAGCAAGCGGGTGATTATCCCCTGACCTTGATCGCCCGGGTCGATGCACCATCTTACAATGGGGCTGAAAATTTGGGTGCTTCCCATGTTGATGTTGATGGCGATTATGCCTATGTATCCTATAATACGGTTGAGGATGGCTATGCCGGAGCAATTGATATCGTTTTTGTGGGTGACCCAACCAATCCTCAACTAACTTCACGCTTATACTATACGAATGCCGATGTAAATGCCGTCGAATATAGCGATGGCTACGTCTATGCCGTTGGAGGCGTGGATTCCGAAAAATCGGTAAGGGCTACTTCGAACTCATTTCTAGTTAAGATTCCCGTTTCCAATGGAAAAATGAATATAAGTGGGGAAATGAGCTACGGATTTCAAGAAGGTTTTAATGCTACTGATGTTAAGGTAACCGAGAATTCGGTTATTGTCAGTAGCGGTAAAGATGGCTATTTGACATCCTATAAAAAATCGGACCTATCTGTTCAGACGGAAGCTCCCTTTGCCGATTTGCGATCTATTGCTATTGATAATGGTAATGTAACCTTATTGGATGGTAGCACTGGCGTACGCTTTTTAGATGTAAATTTCAATGCCGTTCGAGAAATTGCCATCGATTCCGATTTTGGAAATTTTGCGAAAAGAACTTTGGCCGTTTCAGATAGCGAAGTCATCGTTTCCGAAGGTTCACAAGGTGCGGGAATTTACAATAAATCCAATGGTAGTTTAAAAAAGCACCTACCCATACTAATTGATCCCGAAGGCGTTGCACAGAGCGATATTGTTACCAATGCCGTGGCGATTAACGAAAATATTGTGTTGATGGCGAATGGAGGCGCTGGCTTATCCCTTTCCGAAAGTCAAACTGACGGAACCGATATGGTCGGTGTACTGGACTTGAACGGTTCGATTAATTTTGTTGCCTCTAAAGGCGACTACATATTTGCAGCTTCAGGTAAGTCAGGATTACAGATTGTTAAGCTGAACCGTCCCGATGATAGCCTGGCAGCCCGTTGTGCAGACTTGCCGAATTATACAGGCAGTGCCAACCTAAATGTGAATAATGGTGAGACTGCCGAATATGGTGGTTCCAAAAACTTTAATCAGTTGAACGTTAACGGCTCCTTGTTGCTTTGTGGTTCTTGGACCGTTAACAACAGTAGCTATATTAATAATAATGGCACATTTGAGATGAAGGGTACGTTGACCATCGGGCGAAACAACAAACGAAAAAATATTGCTATAAATAATGGTGCGACCTTGCGAATCGAAGGTAACTTGACTATTTATGGAGATTTAATACTTAATGATGGAGCTACTTTAGATTTTGTCGGTGAAACTTCGATAGTGAACATCTTTGGGGAAGTGAAGAAATCAAGCAGTGCAATAATCAATGGTAAATTCGAGGATGTAAAGAATAAATTTTAAGTACCGCATAAATTTTTAATAGCAAAAGCCCCGACCTTGTTTATGGTCGGGGCTTTTATTTTGATCAGCATTATATTTCCTCTGCTCATCTAATTCAATAATTCCGCAACCTTGGCCTCCAAAGCCGGTCCTCTTAAATTCTTTGCCACGATAATTCCATTTTCATCCAAGAGAAATGCGGCGGGTATGGCGTCTATATTGTACAACTTGGCAATAGGATCGTTAAAATAGGCGACATGGGAAACGTGTTGCCAAGTCAATCCATCATCCTCAATAGCTTTTTTCCAAGCTTCGGCGGTCCTATCCAAAGAAACGCCCAATACGTTAAAACCTTTGTTATGATATTTTTCATACACTTTTACGATGTTAGGGTTCTCAGCGCGGCAAGGCTTGCACCAAGCAGCCCAAAAATCGACTAAAGTCAACTTTTCACCGAGGGCATTGTTAAGGGCCAGTTCTCCTCCATCAGGTGTTGGGGCCTTAAATTCAGGTGCTTTGGCACCAATCGTGGTATTCTTTGCATTCGCTTCGGCCTGCTTCTGACCTACCAACTGTTCTTGAATGGTCGTTGCGACTTTTGTTTTCTTTATTTCCGGGGATAATTTATCGTACATGGCCTGTGCTTCTTCGTTGGATACGGCACCTGCGCCCATTGCATTACTGATTAACAAAGCCGATATCAGGGCGTCGGGATGGTTTTCGATATAGTCAAGCTCGAAACTTTTATATTCTTCCTGTAGCTCCATCATTTCATCACGGAGGGAATTTGCCGTTGCCGAATCCTTTTTCAAACCCGCTTGTTGCATATCTTGTTGTATGGACTGTGCCTGCTGGGTCAGCTCTTTGGACTTTTCCATATAATCGGAAAAAGTTACGTTCTGCGGGGTGCCCCCTATTTCGGCAAATCCTAGGCTATCTTTTTGGGCCTCGAATTGAATTTCACCATTTTCGAGAATGAACATGGAGTAACCGGGCATTTTATCAATAAAAATCAGGTTTAGTTCGGGAGTTTCCGCAGACCCGGTAAAGGTAAACTTGCCATTTTCAACCTTTGCAGTATCAACATCTACAGGTTGATTGTTTTCTCCGATTGTTCGTAAAAACACCTGTGTACCATTTTCGACATCTCCGGTGAGATTTCCTTTTAAAGTAAAACCTTCTGGTTTTTGGCTGCAGGCTGCAATACCTATCATTATGCTGATGGACAATACAATTTTCTTCATTATGCTATGTTTAAGCCGGCAAATGTAGGTATATATCCCAATAAAAAAAAGTAGAATACCTAACTATATCCGCGGAAACCATGGCCCCAATCGCTGATTGTATTTTCGTTGGAAGTAAACGAAATAGTTGTAGAGCTTATAGTTCACTTCGTAGCCATAATCGATAGTTGGGTTATAGTCAATTTGCAACTCGTACAGGTTGGTGTCATATCGGAAAGGTTGCAAGGCCCTCTGATTCCAGTTAGTTACCAAAATCTGGTTACGGTTTTCAAGAAAGGTTTGGGAGTAATAGCCTTCTGGTCTTGCGATACTGGCCAACCAAAAGTTGAAACCAGGATCAATTATGATGATCTCGTATTCGGTACTGTCACTGGCTATTCTTACGGTATCGCCTTTTTGTTGTTTAAAGGCCATTTTTTCTTCGTCCGTTACTTCGATGGCTTTTTTAGTGCCGGTACAGCTGCTTACCGCAGCGAAGACCAGAAAGGCCAACACACAAAATTGTAGTAGTAATCTTTTCATTTCCAATTTTTTTAAACTACTCAAATACCATTCCAAAAAGATACAAAAAAACCGCATGATATGCATGCGGTTTACCATTTTCAATTTTGATAGGACTGGATGGAGAAAAACTCATTTTCCAAAAAGACCGCCCAATAAGCCTCCGATACCCCCTTTTTTGCCACCAAGCGCTAATGAAGCCACATCGTCGAGAATGCTGCCATCACCATTAGAATCTAAGAACGATTCTATAAGAGACTGTTGTTTGTTGGCCTGTTTTCCGCCACCCATCATACCGCCCAAAAGGTTTTGAATACCACTGGCATCGTTGACGTTCTGTTTTTGTTTTTGTTGACCGATCATTCCCATTAAAATAGGTGCGGCCACTTGAAGTATCGTCGCAATGGTATTTGCATCCATTCCTGATTTTTTGCTTAATGCATTTTCTACCTGTGTCTGTTTGCCGCCTAGGACATGGCCCAAAATTCCCGCTCCGTCATCTTTAACGGACTGGTCGACACCACCGCCAAAAAGTCCACTTAAATCATTGAGAATACTTCCGTCGTGATTATTCGAAAGGGCACTCATAAGACCTTGCGCACCCTCTGGTGTCGAAGCATTTTTCTTCATAGCGCCCATTAATAACGGTAAAGCCATAGTTAGAACGCTTCCCGTTTGGTCCGTAGAATTTCCGGTTTGGCTGGCTACTCCGCTAATCAATTGTTTGCCCATTGGGCTACTTAATAAATCCAATAATCCTGACATATTGTATAGGGTTTAAAATGAGCGTTTAATGTACAAAAAAGAATGGCTTTTTGGCAAACGGGCGGTACAAATGTTGCAAGTTGGTGAAACGTCGCAGTTCTCTTTCATAAAAGTAATATTTAGACTTAGATTAGGGTAGGAGTGATATCGCTAATTCGTAGGTCAAAGTATTACTGCATCATTTTGGGGAGAAATCCCTCTCCTTTAGGCGATGACTTTAGTTTTATTAGCTTTTCGCAGTACCCGTACGCAAAGAACGGCGAAAAGCGATCTGCGTATGGCGTTGGACTAAATGGTCGGACTGTAGCCGAATTTGACTCGAAATCAAAACCCCCGCACGAACGACCGGTCGCACAGGCACCCGTCTTTAGCATAGGGTAGTTTAATTCATTGACGATGGAAACTAGCTATGAAGTAGTTAGAGCCCTCTATTTCAAAAGGCTGATTATTTGCTCGGCCAATTCGGTTCCGATCCGACTTTGAGCTTCGCCAGTTGCTGCACCGATGTGGGGCGTAAGCGATATTTTTGGATGCATCAGAATTTTAATCTCGGGAGATGGTTCAGATTCGTAGACGTCAAGGCCAGCGAAAGCTACCTTTCCGGATTCCAGCGCATCGACCAAGGCGACTTCGTCAAGCACACCGCCACGTGCGGCATTGACTATGGCGACCCCTTGTTTCATAAGTCCGAATTCTTTTTTGCCGATAACATATTCTTTCTGGGCGGGTACGTGAAGTGTAATAAAATTAGATGCTTGTAAAACCTCGGCCTTTGGTAACGAATGAAAATCGAAGGCCATCGAACGCCCGTCAAAAAAAGGCACATCCACGGTCGCTTTTTCGATAAGGGGATCGTGGTAGATTACTTTCATTCCGACCCCTAGGGCCAATTTTGCGGTCGCCTTGCCGATTCTTCCAAAACCGATAACACCCAAGGTCTTTCCGCGGAGTTCGGTACCACCGGCGTAGGATTTTTTGAGTTGCCCAAATTTACTGTCCCCCTCAAGTGGCATATTTCTGTTGGCATCATGCAGGTAACGAACCCCACCGAAAAAATGGGCAAATACCAGTTCGGCCACCGATGCCGATGAAGCGGCAGGGGTATTTATCACGTGAAGTCCCTTTTCACGGGCGTAGTCCACATCAATATTGTCCATGCCCACGCCACCGCGTCCGATAAGCTTTAGATTTGGACAGTGGTCGATCAGATTTTTACGGACTTTGGTAGCACTGCGTACCAAGAGTCCATCAATCTTGTTTTCGTTGATATAGGTTTCCAATTGTTCTTGTGCTACGGAGACGGTTATTACCTCAAAACCCGATTTTTCCAAAGCACTGATGCCGGATTGTGCTATGCCGTCATTGGCGAGTATTTTCATGCTTTTCTTTCCATTTCACTCATTATATCCACTAGCACGCCGACGCTTTCCAGCGGAAGTGCATTGTACATGGAGGCGCGGTAGCCGCCTACGGAACGGTGGCCATTGATACCGACAACCCCTGCTTCCTTGCACATGGCGTCGAAATCTTGTTTTAATCTTTCGTCCGTTAGGTTGAAGGTGGCGTTCATGGTCGAACGATCTTCCTTGTTGGCGAAGCCTTCAAAAATTGGACTCAAATCAATTTCGGAGTAAATCAACTGGGCCTTTTTTTCGTTTATTTCCTCTATGGCTGCAATTCCACCAAGATTTTTAAGCCATTCTAAGGTCAGCATTGAGGTATAGACGGGGAAAACGGCCGGAGTATTGAACATACTGTCCTTGGCAATATGCACTTGGTAGTCGAGCATAGAGGGGATTTTTCGGGATACTTTCCCCAAAATTTCCTCTTTGACCACAATCAAGGTAGTACCCGCGGGACCCATATTTTTCTGTGCTCCTGCATATATCAATCCGAATTGCGAAAAGTCCAACTGTCGCGAAAATATATCCGAGCTCATATCGCAGATTAGGGGTGCATCGGTTTTCGGAAATTCCTTTATCTGCGTGCCAAAAATGGTATTGTTAGAAGTGACGTGCAAGTAATCCAATCCCGAAGGTATCGAATATCCTTTAGGGATGTAGTTGAAATTTTTATCTTTGGAGGAACCCACTTCTACCACCTCCCCAAAAAGTTTGGCCTCTTTGATGGCCTTGTCGCTCCAAGTACCGGTATTGAGGTATCCGGCTTTCGTTTCCAATAGGTTATAGGCGACCATTAGGAACTCGAGACTTGCGCCCCCTTGTAGAAATAGGGCCTTATAACCTTTGCCTTCGAGCCCTAAGAGTTCTAGAGCCAAATTTTGCGCTTTTTCCATTACTTCAACGAAAGCGGCACTGCGATGTGAGATTTCAATTAGGGATAGCCCCGAATTATCCAAGTCCATTACCGCCGCCGAGGCTTTAAGGAGCACTTCTTGTGGTAAAATGCAGGGACCTGCGCTGAAATTATGTTTTTTCATTTTAGATGTAATGGATTACTGGGTTATTGCGTTATTTTTGGGATGGAATCTTGCGAACCGTTGCGAAGATCATGAATTTATAGGGAATCTCACGCATCGAAATGGACTTATTCTGTTAGTTTTTTAACAGGAAATCAACAGTGTCCACCCCATCGGCATAGTCCGATAGGGATGGTTTCTGGGTCTCACCAAAGGCAATTTCACCTTCTATGATACCATCGCCGACTACACATTGTAATTGGTCTCCGTCATTCTTCAAGTGTTCTTTCAAGGTTGCAAGGTTATCATAATTTTCGTGAAATAAAGAGGCGATGGGCGATGCATAGCTTTTATCTTTCTTGAGGATTAAAAATCCGTTATCCAGAATCTTGAATTCCGACATCAGGTAAACGGCCTTGTTGTAATCATAATTGTTCTCGTATTTCTTTTGTTCGATAATGGGGTGGTATCTGTAAATGGATTTGAAAAACGCATCAAAATCATAATCTTTGGGGACAAATAATTTGGATACACTTCGACAGCCGAGTCCGTAGTAACGAAAAATATCCTCGCCTAGGGCTTCCAGTTGTTCGGGGGTTTCATTTCCGGTCAGTACCGCAATCGAATTCCGGTTCTTGCGGATAATGTTCGGCACCTTTCCGAAGTAGTGTTCGAAGTAGCGGGCGGTATTATTGCTTCCGGTGGCGATGACGGCATCGAACCCTTGCATTTTTCCATCCGAAAAAACAATTCTATCTTTAAGCAAAGGTTCAACAGAAATTAGATAATCTTTTATAAAATAAATCAGTACACTATCATTTGATGAAAGCTTTGCCATTACATTGTTCCCAGTTAGCAAAACGGATAGCAAGTCGTGAAAGCCGACCAAAGGGATGTTTCCGGCCATGATCACGGCCACGGATTTACGCTTGTTTTGCTTTACATGGTAAGCCTCTAGCCAGGTCGATAAGGCATCCTCCCTTAATAATTCACCCCAACTTTTTAGGGCAAATTCTACATTATCTTTCGTGAACCAACCATTTTTATGTCGGGCCAGGTTGATAGTTTCTTCTAATTTCTGCGACCATTCCTTTTGATGCACATCCGAACTAAGGTACTCCCGGAGAAATTCCCCGAGTTTTATAAAAGCAATAAAAATTCGTTGGTGTTCGTTCATAGAATAGATTTGCGATCGATCGATCTAGTCTTTACCTTTGCAATTAGATTTTGCAAAAGTAAACATACTTAATATAAAATAGCTTTTCAAAGTAGTTTTGCAACGACCTTGAAAAGATACCGCAACAAAGGCGGCATAAAAAGATAATATGGCGATAGTTATAACTGATGAATGTATCAACTGCGGGGCGTGCGAGCCGGAGTGCCCGAACACCGCAATTTATGAAGGAGCGGATGAATGGCGCTATGGTGATGGCACATCACTGGAAGGCGATGTTGTACTGCCCAATGGAAAAGCGGTAAACGCCGAAGAGGTCCAGGAACCTATCAGCGACGAAATCTATTATATCTCTCCTGATAAATGTACCGAGTGTATGGGCTTTCACGAGGAGCCACAGTGTGCGGCCGTCTGCCCGGTTGACTGCTGTGTGCCCGATGAGGATCATGTGGAAAGTGAAGAGACGCTGCTGGCAAAGCAGGCGTTTATGCACCCTGAGGGGTAAAGACAAGACATCAACGCTTCTAGAATCAAGATATTGGACGGAATTCTTAACCTTTCATCTTTGTGGCTAGGCTTAAAAAGAAAAGGGCAAACCCCATAGTTTGCCCTTTTCCTTGTGCTCGACCACTAAAAACTGAAGCCCAGTCTAGCGTAGTAGTAGGCACCATTAAAGCCCATTTGAACGGCATCCCAATAGCCTCCGCCTTCGACCCAGTCATCTTGCTGGTCGGGGTATTCGTTAAAAAGATTGTTGGCGCCGATGTTGAGCTTTAGGCTCTCGCTCAATTGATATCCCAATACCAAATCCGTTACCAATCTGGGATTGTAGCTGTCGGTTGCGGCTGCCACTTTATTGGCAAAGGTGCCATAGTCGGCGGTTGGTTCCAGCATTTGAAAATCCAAAAGTTGGATACTGCTAAACCGGGTAAAGCCCAAACCTGCATCAAATTTGTTTTTGGCGTAATTCAGGTTTAGGGTCAATTTGCTTTCGGGGGCAGAGGCCAGTAAAAAAGCCTTGTCCCTTTCCCCAAAGAAGGTTTCGGCTTCTAAATTTCCGTTGTTGACATTCTTGATCTTCATCTTGTTCAGATTGCCCGTAAAAGTGGCGGAGAGACTGCCTTCATCAATGTTCTTTTTCCATGCTAGCACGATGTCGAGGCCCGTGGTTTCAGTATCAACCCCATTGACGAAAAATTGCGCCGCCGAAACACCGGGAATATCATCGGTCTCGAAATTACCTGTCAATACGATCCTATCCTTTACATTGATAAAGTAACCGTCGATGGTCGAGGTAAAGTTTCCGAAGGTTGAGGTAAAGCCTAATCCAGCGTTCAAGGCCTTTTCCTCATTTAGTTGATCGATACCGAATGAAGCGGTAACGGGACTATTATTCGGACTCAACAATTGATCGACCGCCGTACCGCCAATGAAATTGGTGAAACGTAAATTGTAGTAGATCTGTGCCAACGAAGGCGCCCTAAAACCTGTACTCACGGATCCCCTAATATTTACCTTATCGGATGCCTTCAATCTACCGGCTAACTTCCCGTTTACGGTACTGCCAAAATCGCTATAATTTTCAAAGCGTGCGGCTGCGCTCAACAAAAAGGCCTCCGATAGGTCGAACTCCCCGTCAACGTAGACCGAAAAATTTGTCCGGCTTCGGTCCACTTCGTTGGCAGGGCCATAACCGGGGAAGCCTTGGGAGCCACCCGCCCTAAGTTCTTCCTCACCATCAATGATAACTGTTGGCTGAATTTGGTTTTCAGGATCAGTAATTAATAAACCATTGACATCAAAAGTACCGTAAGAACCTGGCTCTCCGGCAAAAATGATAAAGTTCTCCGTTCTATACTCCGCACCAAAAGCCAAGTTCATACCTTCCATGACCGCATCATAGTACTTTGAAAAATCAAGATTGACGGTGTTCTGGCTTAGGCTATGGCCGC
The DNA here is from genome assembly GCA_963832345.1 of uncultured Flavobacteriaceae bacterium. Classification (GTDB taxonomy): domain Bacteria; phylum Bacteroidota; class Bacteroidia; order Flavobacteriales; family Flavobacteriaceae; genus Pricia. The sequence goes on from CAWHTW010000004.1 coordinate 247,902, forward strand.
CGGCATCGAAATCGGTCGGGGAAACATCCTGCAATGAAGCATTAAGCGTGCCCTTAATATAGTAGTGGAAATTATTTTTCCCGTACGTATTGCTGATATCGACCTTCCAACCGCTGTCAAGCTCGGTTCTGATTCCCGCGGATATGGAATTGTCGATAATATTAGAGGTAATTCTCGGATTGAAGCCATCCGGATATATCGAAGTAACAACCCTGGCGCCATCATTTCGGGTGAAGGCATAGGCATCGGTATCCCTATAATTCCTTCCACCAAAAGCATAGATTTCAGTATTTTCGGTGACCGGATATGCCGCGTTCACCATAAAATTGAAGCCCTCTATGGCCGCTTCCCCGAAACCTCTTCTAAAATCGAATCCCGGGCGTAGGCTTTTATTTTTGTTGATGTATTCTGTGGTAAAATTGGCATATCCGTTCTCTCCGAGGCCTACCCCATAGTTGATGGCCGCCTTTACCGAACCGCCGTCAAAACTTTGATCTTCACCGATCTGGTTTCCGTCCACATCGGTATCCAACCGATTTCCGTCCGTATTTGCAGTGCCGGCAGGAAAATCGCCTTGGGCGTTGGTATTGTAAGCGCCATAGCTGACAACTCCGGTAACCTCGTCCGTTTTATTCTGTAGCACGATATTGATTACGCCCGCAATGGCATCTGAGCCATATTGTGCGGCGGCACCGTCGCGTAAAATTTCAATGCGTTTTATGGCCGCAGCTGGAATCGTGTTAAGGTCGGTACCCGTATTACCACGTCCTTTGGTCCCGAAAATATTGATCAGGGAAGATTGGTGGCGTCTTTTGCCATTGATCAAGACCAGGGTCTGATCAGGTCCCAATCCCCGCAAGGTGGCAGGAACGATATGATCTGCCCCATCGGATCCGGATTGTTTGTTGGCATTGAACGAGGGAGCCGCATATTGCAACAACTCATTGACTTCGATTTTTCCACTTTGCGTACTTACCTCGGCGATATCGATAACATCGACGGGTACGGCCGTATCGGTGGAGGTGCGTTTCGGACTTCTGGAGCCGACCAAGGTTACCTCATCGAGCTGCACACCTTCGGAAAGAGTCACGTCAATAGTGGACTCCCCCGAAGTGATGACTTCGCTGGAATTAAAACCAATATAACTAAAGACCAATGTGGCATCTTCGGTCACTTCGATCTCATAGTTGCCGTCGAAATCCGTAGCGGTTCCGTTGCTGGTTCCTTTTTCGACGATATTCACGCCAGCCAGCGGTTCTCCAGCGTCATCGGTGACCGTTCCGTTAATAGTAGTTTGCGAATACACAGCCATATGGCATAACAGGGCAAGGCTTAAATAGAGGGTTTTCATAGTGTTCTAGTTTTGGGTTACCTATCGAAATTACCATTATTTTTAATATTCTTAACCTTTGTGCTTTAAAACTTGTAAACGCTATCTTTGCAGCCAATTTGGAAAAATCTAAAGTCTAAAACGGAAGTTTGACAAAGGAAAAATTCCCGTATTCGCGGGAATGACAAAAAATACGTATTCATGAAAGCAGGTATCGTCGGATTGCCCAATGTAGGCAAATCCACCCTTTTTAACTGTCTATCCAACGCCAAGGCCCAGAGCGCCAATTTTCCGTTCTGTACCATCGAGCCCAATATTGGGGTGGTCAACGTACCGGATGAGCGTTTGTTGAAATTGGAGGAATTAGTGAATCCGCAACGTGTTCTGCCGGCTACGGTGGAAATCGTCGATATAGCGGGATTGGTCAAAGGCGCCAGCAAAGGCGAGGGTTTGGGAAATCAATTTCTAGGAAACATTCGGGAAACGGATGCTATTCTGCATGTACTCAGATGTTTTGACAACGACAATATCGTTCATGTGGATGGGTCAATAGATCCCATTCGGGATAAGGAGACGATTGATATGGAATTGCAGCTAAAAGATTTGGAGACCGTAGAAAAGAAACTCGACAAAGTAAAACGCGCCGCCAAAACAGGAAATAAGGAAGCCCAAAAAGAGGAAGCCGTACTGGCCAAGATAAAATCGGGATTGGAAAGTGGAACTTCAGTAAGGGCTATAGAATTCTCTAAGGATGAGCGTTTTGAATTTGTCAGGCCTTTACAATTTATTACTGATAAGCCCGTAATGTATGTCTGTAATGTAGATGAAGAATCGGCCGCCACAGGCAACGCTTATGTAGAAAAAGTGAAAGCTGCAGTGGCCAATGAGGATGCTGAGGTGATCGTTTTGGCCGTTGGTACAGAGGCGGATATTACAGAGTTGGAAACTTATGACGAACGTCAAATGTTTCTTGAAGATTTGGGACTATCGGAACCAGGTTCCGCCAAGTTGATCCGTGGTGCCTATCGATTATTGAATCTAGACACTTATTTCACGGCGGGTGAGAAGGAAGTTCGTGCTTGGACCATCCCCGTGGGAGCTACCGCCCCTCAGGCTGCGGGAGTTATCCATACCGATTTTGAGAAGGGCTTTATCAGGGCAGAAGTTATTTCTTATGCCGATTATGTCAGCTTTGGTAGCGAAGCCAAAGTGAAAGAAGCCGGTAAAATGCGGGTCGAGGGTAAGGAGTATATCGTAAAAGATGGGGATGTAATGCATTTTCGGTTCAACGTATAGAGACGCCATGCCCGTAAATTCCAAAAAATAAAATTCGAAATTCCAAAACATGTGCATTGGAATTTGGTGCTTGCCATTTTTATTTTATTTATTCATAAAGCCGAAGCCGCTTTCTAAGCAAGTTCAGCTCGCTCTCCATATCCCGCAATCGCTGTAGTAAGTGATTTAGCGCGTCAATCCCTTCTAGATTAATCCCCAAATCGTTGTAAAGACGGTCAAATCGTTCAATTTCGGGTATTTCTTCATCTGAGATATATACCTCTGTTTCGATTTGCCGGTAATGTATAAGTCCGTATTCGTTTAGCGCGTTGATAAAAGTATCGGATATGTGCGTTCGTTCACAGTATTGCTTTACCAGTATGTAGTTTTCCTGTGTCATATCATCTCAATTTAGAAAGCTGGGTTAACAAGTCTTTTTCCTTCTCTGTCAGATTTTTAGGCAGCGTTATTTTATAGGTGATGTAAAGGTCTCCAAACTGCTGTTCGGTTTTGTATTTGGGCATGCCCTTTCCTTTAAGCTTTACTTTAGTGTCATTTTGCGTTTCGGGCTTTACCTTTAATTTTACTATCCCGCTCAAAGTCTCGATTTGTATTTCTCCACCTAGTAAAGCTTTATATAAATCGATGGTTTCTGTTTTAAACAGGTCGTCGCCAATTCTCTGGAATGCGGTATTGTTGAACACCTGAAAAGTTAAATATAAATCTCCTTTTGGGCCTCCGTTCGCTCCTTCGCTTCCGTGCCCCTTAATTTTGATGGTTTGTCCATCTTCGACCCCTGCCGGAATAGTAAGGCGAATCTTGTTTGAGCCAAGGTCGATGGTCTGCTTTTGGGAGCTAAGAATATCGGTAAGGTTTAAACGTAGGGTAGCATTATAGTCCTGTCCCTTAAACTGGCGCGAGCTTCTACCTCTATTTCTTGTTGAACCTCCGGTAGCACCCCCGAACATGGATTCGAAAAAGTCAGAAAACTCACTTTCGGAGAAATTACCCGAACCGTGCTGCTGGCGCCCACCGCCAAAACCGCTGCCAAAGCCACCTGAAGCGGATTGTCGTTTTTGGGCTTCCTCATAGGCATCGGCATGCTGCCACTCTTTTCCGTATTTATCGTATTTCTTACGTTTTAAGGGGTCGCCAAGCACCTCGTTGGCCTCGTTGATCTGCTGAAATTTTTCTTGGGCCGCTTTATCATCGGGGTTGAGGTCGGGGTGATGCTTGCGTGCCAGTTTACGATACGCCTTTTTAATATCGGCCTCAGATGCCTTTTTGTCCAACCCGAGAACCTTGTAGTAATCGATAAAATCCATATCTCCTTTTTGTGATTTGAAAATTATAAAAAGTTAACGGGATAAATGAACGCTATAGGTTTTTATGTTGAAGTTTGAACCAACAGTTTTATTGAGGGATAAGATGGTCCCTTTTATGCCAGTTCAAACCGCCGCTATCAACAATCCCACCTTTTTCTTTGTTAATTACTTTAACGGTTAGGGGTTTTCTAGTTTTACAAGTCGCCTTATCTTTAGCAACGTTTGCAAAATCCCGCCCATGGCCGAAGAAAATCAATATACCGAAGATAATATCCGATCGCTCGATTGGAAAGAGCATATCCGCCTTCGCCCCGGTATGTACATCGGTAAATTGGGTGACGGCTCTTCCGCTGATGACGGCATCTACATCCTACTAAAGGAAACTATTGATAACTGTATCGACGAATTTGTGATGGGGGCGGGTAAGACCATTGAAATTTCCATTCACGGCGACCGCGTGATCGTTCGAGACTATGGCCGGGGAATTCCGTTGGGCAAAGTCGTCGATGTGGTCTCGAAAATGAATACGGGGGGCAAGTACGATTCCCGTGCCTTTAAGAAATCCGTTGGGCTTAACGGGGTCGGTACGAAGGCGGTGAACGCTTTATCCAGTTTTTTTAGGGTGGAAAGTACCCGCGATGGCAAATCGAAGTCCGCAGAATTTGCGATAGGGGAGCTTCAAGAAGAGGAATTGCTTGATGAAACCACAAGAAGGCGGGGTACAAAGGTCACTTTTATTCCTGATGAGGCCATTTTCAAAAAATTCAAGTATCGCAACGAGTATGTCGAACGCATGCTTAAGAACTATGTATACCTCAATCCTGGACTGACGATTGTGTTCAACGGGGAAAAGTTTTATTCGGACAACGGACTGAAAGATCTTTTGGAGGATAACAATAATATAGACGATATGCTGTACCCGGTCATCCATCTGAGGGGGGAGGATATCGAGGTGGCGCTTACGCACAGTAAGACCCAATACAGTGAGGAGTATCATTCATTCGTAAACGGTCAACACACAACCCAGGGCGGTACGCACCAGTCCGCTTTCCGGGAAGCATTGGTAAAGACCATTCGTGATTTTTACGGAAAGAACTACGATGCTTCCGATATCCGGAAATCGATTATTTCAGCGATCTCCATTAAGGTCATGGAGCCTGTTTTCGAGAGCCAGACCAAGACAAAGCTCGGCTCAACGGATATGGGCGGGGAATTTCCGACGGTGCGGACCTATATCAATGATTTCGTCGGGAAGTATCTGGACAATTACCTGCACAAGAACGCCACGACCGCGGACAAGCTACAGCGCAAGATCGTCATGGCGGAGAAAGAGCGGAAAGAGCTTTCAGGTATACGGAAACTCGCTCGGGACAGAGCCAAGAAGGCGAACCTTCACAATAAAAAACTACGGGACTGCCGGGTGCATCTAGAGGACATGAAAAATGATAGGCGCCTTGAAAGCACGCTCTTCATAACCGAGGGGGATTCCGCCTCGGGGTCGATTACAAAATCCCGTGACGTGAATACCCAGGCCGTCTTTAGCCTGCGGGGAAAGCCATTGAACTCCTATGGCATGTCCAAAAAAATCGTATATGAAAACGAGGAGTTCAATTTGCTACAAGCTGCGTTAAACATCGAGGAATCGATGGAAGATTTGCGCTATAATAACATCGTCATCGCTACAGATGCCGATGTGGATGGTATGCACATCCGATTATTGCTCATCACCTTCTTTTTACAGTTTTTTCCCGAGCTTATTAAGGAAAATCATCTGTATATTTTACAGACACCCTTATTTCGGGTCCGTAATAAGAAGGAGACGATTTACTGCTATAGTGAGGAAGAACGAAGGAATGCGATAGAAAAATTATCCGGAAAACCTGAAATCACCCGTTTTAAGGGATTGGGGGAAATATCGCCCGACGAGTTCCAGCATTTTATCGGAGATGATATCAGATTGGAGCCCGTGATGCTCGATAAGGCCATGTCCATCGAACAGCTATTGAAATTTTACATGGGCAAAAATACGCCAGACAGACAGGAATTTATCATCGAAAACCTTAAAGTAGAAGTTGACCTTATAGAAGAAAACCAATTGTAATCAAGAACAATACGAGTGTTTCCGAATGGATGAAAATGACGAACTGAATGTACCCGCTGGCGCTGAAGATCTGCCTCAAAATACCGAAGATACCGAGTCGCAAGACGCCCTGACCCGCGTGTCCGGCATGTATAAAGATTGGTTTTTGGACTATGCCTCTTACGTTATCCTAGAAAGGGCAGTACCTGCTATCGAAGATGGTTTTAAGCCCGTACAGCGGCGTATCATGCATTCACTCAAAGATCTGGACGACGGTCGGTACAACAAAGTTGCCAACGTGGTGGGCCATACCATGCAATACCACCCCCATGGCGATGCCAGTATTGCCGATGCCATGGTACAGATCGGACAAAAAGAGCTACTGATCGATACCCAGGGCAATTGGGGCAATATTCTGACCGGGGATCGCGCTGCGGCGTCGCGATATATTGAGGCACGGCTTTCAAAATTTGCGCTAGAGGTAGTTTTTAGTCCCAAAATCACCGAATGGCAGCAGTCCTACGATGGGCGTAAAAAGGAACCGGTGAATCTTCCGGTGAAATTCCCACTATTGTTGGCGCAGGGGGCGGAGGGTATTGCAGTGGGACTTTCCACGAAAATCATGCCCCATAATTTTATGGAGCTGATTGATGCCTCCGTTAAGCATTTAGAGGGCAAGCGATTTAAACTTTTCCCCGACTTCCCGACCGCCGGTATCATCGATGTAACCAATTATAACGACGGCTTGCGGGGAGGTAAGATTCGGGTTCGGGCCAAAATCGCCCAACATACGAAGACGACCCTGATTATAAGTGAAATACCTTACGGAACCAATACTTCTACTTTAATAGATTCCATCTTAAAAGCAAACGACAAGGGCAAAATAAAAATCAAAAAAATTGAGGACAATACGGCCGCGGAGGTAGAAATCATGGTACACTTGCCGCCGGGAATTTCGCCCGATAAAACCATCGATGCGCTTTATGCCTTTACGGCCTGCGAATCATCCATTTCTCCTCTTGGCTGTATTATCGAAGACAACAAACCTTTGTTTATCGGCGTCACCGAGATGCTGCGCCGTTCCACGGATACTACGGTCGACCTGTTACGTCAAGAGCTAGAAATACAGCTTGCAGAGCTTGAGGAACAATGGCATTTTGCATCCCTGGAACGTATCTTTATCGAGAACCGGATCTACCGTGATATCGAAGAAGAGGAGACATGGGAAGGGGTTATTGCAGCTATAGATAAAGGCCTAAAGCCGTTTACCAAAAATCTGAGACGGGCCGTGACCGAGGAGGATATCATCCGCTTGACGGAAATCCGGATTAAAAGGATATCCAAGTTCGATTTGGACAAGGCACAACAAAATCTGGATAACCTTGAGCAAAAAATTGCAGAAGTCAAGCATCATCTTGCCCATTTGACTGCATATGCCATCGCGTACTTTGTTGGATTAAAGGAGCGTTACGGAAAAGGCCGAGAACGAAAATCCGAAATTCGCCTTTTCGAGGATATCGAGGCCACAAAGGTGGTGATACGCAATACGAAGCTCTACGTCAATCGCGAAGAAGGTTTTGTCGGCACTTCACTAAAAAGGGACGAGTATGTAGCGGATTGCAGCGATATCGATGATATTATCGCTTTTACCGCAGCCGGTAAAATGATGATCTTTAAGGTCGATTCCAAGGTTTTCGTGGGCAAAGGCATTATCTACGTTGCCATTTTCAAGAAAAAGGACAAACGTACCATTTATAATATGATCTATCGCGATGGTAAAAGTGGTGCCACGTATATCAAACGTTTTAATGTTACCAGTATCACCCGTGAAAAACTTTACGATGTCGGCAAGGGCAAACCAGGTACCATCGTATACTATTTTTCCGGAAACCCCAATGGTGAGGCGGAAACCGTTACTGTAAACTTACGGCAGTCTGGAAAAATCAAGAAACTGAAGTGGGACATCGATTTTGCGGATGTGCTGATCAAAGGGCGGAACACCAAAGGGAATATAGTTTCAAAATACCCGGTAAAACGGATCGAACTCAAGGAAAGGGGACTGTCGACCCTAAAACCACGGAAACTTTGGTTCGATGAGACCGTACGCCGACTGAACATCGATGACCGAGGGGAATTTATGGGCGAATTCCGAAGTGGGGACCGTCTTTTGATCGTCAATCAAAACGGTCTAGTAAAAACGGTCGTACCCGAATTGACCCTGCATTTTGACGATGATATAGTGATTCTTGAAAAATGGTTTCCCGAAAAACCGCTGTCCGCAATTTATTGGGAGGGCGAGAAAGAACTTTTTTACGTAAAACGTTTTCTAATCGATAATCCAGATAAGGAAGAAAATATTCTTACCGATCATCCCAAATCATACTTAGAGCGATTTTTGACCGACTATTTGCCTCGTGTAGAAGTGGTTTTTGCCAAGAAACGGGGCCAAGAACGTAAAGATAATTGGGTATTACATCTTGAGGAATTTATCTCCGTAAAGGGCATCACGGCTATGGGAAACCAATTGACCAAAGATAAAGTTTTGGAAATAAACGGACTATCGCCTTTGCCCTACGAGCCGCCCGAACCTACAAAAACTGAGGATATTGAAGTCGTCGACGAAGAAAGTATTGATGAAGGTGAGGTAGCGATAGGGCCTGATAATGAAACTTCTGAGTCCGTACCCGATAAAGAACGTGCAGATGATTTTTTGTCATCGGGTAATTCTCCGGAAGTGAAATCGAAGGATTCATCTACTGGCAAATCCCCAAAAAAACCAAAGAAAGATGCCGGTGATGATCAACCTACGCTTTTTGATTAGTGCAAGGCTGCTGTTTTGCAGAAAATTGGTAGACCAATTTTTGCCTTCGACCCAAAAGGTACCGAAATCACACATTGGTACATGAACATCTTTATAAAGTAAAACCCGTAACACCATGTACAGTAATCTATTATTTGCATAAAATGGCTTCAAAAAGTTTTTTTCAAGAATTCAAGAATTTTGCCATTAAGGGAAATATGATAGACATGGCCATTGGTATCATCATTGGTACGGCCTTTAACAATGTCGTGAACACCTTGGTGAAAAAAGTGGTCATGCCGCCGCTATCACTTTTGACGGATGGCGTACATTTAGCAGATAAGAAATATCTTTTGCGGAATGCATCCGATGGTGTTGACGAAGTCGCGATCGGTTATGGTGAAATGGTAGAGGTGCTTATCGATTTTTTAATTATCGCACTTACTATTTTCGTGGTGGTACGGTTTATAAACCGATTTAAAGACAAGGCAGAAAATCCTAAAGACACGACGGTCGAAACACCCAAGAACATAGAGCTTCTATCCAACCTAGAAAAGTTAATGGAGGAGCAGAACGACATCCTTAGAAAAAATAAGAATTGATATTCTTTAAGTTCAATTGGGCAATAATTTATCGATTGGCTTGAATAATAGTATCTTTGAAAAAAAATTGATTACATGGATTTTACCAACCCTTTGGTTTATGGCGTCCCCTGTTTTATCGCCTTTATACTTTTAGAACTTACTTATAGCCATACCCACGGCGATGAAGACCTTTATGATTGGAGAGATTTGTTGGCCAGTGGTGCCATGGGGGTCGGCTCCGCTATCTTAGGGCCGTTGATCAAGGTTACCCTTCTTATTGTGATTTTCACGCTTACCTACGAATTCTTCAATCCCGAGGTCGATGGCGTGCGTACCAATATTATGGGGTATGAATCCTTCGGATATGCATGGTATGTGTGGTTGCTTTGTCAATTGGCCGATGATTTCACCTATTATTGGTTCCATAGGGCCAATCATGAGATACGAATTCTTTGGGCTGCACATATAGTACACCATTCTTCGGATAATTTCAATTTGGGAACCGCCGTACGAAACGGATGGTTCACCTTATTATATAAGCCTTTCTTTTATATGTGGATGCCCGCCATAGGTTTCCCAGTAGAAATGGTCGTGGTTGCTTTGGCCATTGAATCGCTATGGCAGTTTCAATTACATTCCAAGTACGTTCCCAAAATGGGATGGGTCGAGAAGATATTTAACACCCATACCATGCATCAGGTACACCATTCCCAAAATGTGGAATATCTCGACAAGAACCACGGGGGCTTTCTAAATATATTCGATAAAATTTTTGGTACATGGAAAGAGCTAGATGACGATGTTGAAGTGAAGTTCGGGGTCATTCATGCGCCAAAATCCTACAATCCCATCGTAATATTGACCCATGAATTCAAAGATATTTGGGCCGATGTCAAAAAGGCCGATAAATTCTCACACAAATTCATGTATATCTTTGGCCCCCCGGGTTGGAGTCCGGATGGCAGTACCCTGACCGTCAAGCAGCAACAGCGTTTATTTCGAGAGCAGAAAACCAATAATCCAGAGATGGTTTATAGTCGGCCGAATTGACCGTTAGATAAGAGATTTATTGCGTTTTAATCCCTACTCAATATAGATGTTAGATGGGCATCCAAACACTCGCGTATTTCAACCTCTATAACTAGCATTATATCCACCGAAAAGCATAATAGCGGCAGGGGGTATCCCCAATATTTGATATGCCGTGCGTTTCATTGGATTTGATAAAAAATAAATCGCCTTCCGTTCCTTGGTATGTTTCCCCGTTTATGATCATTTCCGTTTGTCCTTCAATAACCAAGATAATTTCAGATTCCGCATGGGAATGTGGTGTATGGCTAGGGCCTTTACGGTCTAACTCCGTGACGTGCATTTCAAAGTATTCGCACATGGCCGTCGGGCGTTCAAAGTAGGATATGGATTGTCCTTTATCCGTCTTTTCCGGTTTCAGGTCCTTGAAATTGATCGACAGCGATCCACCGGCCTCTTTCAACCTTACTGTATCCATTTCTTTTTTTGAGGTAAACATCATGATATAATACGTCAGGGGACCGTCACCGACATTTTCCATGGACTGTTCCGTTAAGGGTGGAATCAAGCCAACACTTCCCTTTGGCAATACGTCGCTTTTCCCATTCATCGTCAGCTTTAGACTGCCTTCTTTGACGATAACCAATTCCTCGATAATTTCCTGGGTATGCGGGGGAGCGGGCTTGGCCCCTTTATACTGTGTAGTGGCATGTATTTCCAAAAAACTGAAATGCGGTGAACTACCTTCCATAATTTTACGTCCCACGCGCTTATCACCCTCCTTAGTAGGTAGCTCGGACCATTTGTAAACTCCGGAATCGACTTCCTTCAACTGTGCCATACCAATGAAAGCAGTGTGTATAACCAGAAAAAATACGAGTAATCTTTTCATTTTGAATTATTTAGTTGCGATTGATATTCTTTTATATAGAAGCAGACCATCCATTTTTTTCTAGCCGCACACATTGATCGGGTGTGGAAAAAATTTAGACCTTGACCATATGTATGATACCCTTGGATGTAGTAAAAGATAAGGAGCTAAAAAAGTTTATGAGTTAATTAATTAGAAAAAAAAATCTTTGCCTACTGCCTACTGCCTACTGCCTACTGCCTACTGTCTACTGCCTACTGATTACGGCCGTTCCCCTTGATTTCTTGCTCTCTCCGACAATACCATACTCGAACGTATAAGAGTCATCGGTCGTTGAGAGAATTTTCATGTGAACCGACTTTTCCTCGGCTTGGCTTTTGGGATTTAATTTTTTTACGACATACTCGCAGTCATTGATCCATCGTACCGCGGCGGTGTCAACTTTTCCTTCGAAATAATCGATTTCTAGGGTGTCGTTACGGACGAAAGTGGTGGTTTTTTCTTCTCCATCGATGGTGGCGGTAAAGGTGAAACTTCCGTTCTTAAAGGTTTTACAATCCCTTTGAGGTTGGTAGCACGAAACCATTAATAGTAAAGGAAGGCAGTAAAAAAGAATTTTTTTTATCATCCCTGCAAAATAATGAAATTTCGCGAGTATATCCGCTATTTGCTATCGTCGTAGGCTTTAAAGCTTCCGTCGGAATAAAAAATTACGATACGATCTATAGTTTTTTCTGAATTTTTGATCGCTTTAGTGTTTGAGTCGTCAGATTGCGTGGGTGGGTTTGATGTCGGGGAGACGCTGTTGGAAGATTCCGATGGAAATGACCCCTTCCCATTTAGTAACCAATACAAGTTTACTTCGGGAAAGTTTTTTACCACTTTTAGAACAAATTCCAAACTCGGTTTGTTTCGGCCGGACAGTAAATGCGAAATGCTGGAGCGTTGCACCTGAATCTTATCGGCAAAAGTAGAGGCGTTGATTTCGTAGTATACGAGCAAATGCTCGAGGCGCGCAATAAAATCAGAACTGTTTACCATTGTAAATATTTGTGATATAAATATACTATAAACTTAAAAAAAATCACTCTTAACAATTATAAACCTTCAATTAAAATTGATGTAATAGTTCAATTAAAAAATAATAACTAACTGTTTTTATGACAAATAGATGTTGTAAATATAAATGACTATAATTTTTCGTCCAAGACGCTTACAATTGTAAAAATTTGAAGAAATTATGTGTCGAAGTGTTTACTAAAGTGAATTAATATTGTTTACAATTGTAACTTATATAGCTGTTACTTTTGTAAAATATAAAACACACCTATGCTTCCAGATCATTCCGAATACCTTTCCATTAAAGAAAATTCCGTTATGGGGCGTTACGTTGCCAACGGGCATATTGATGGGTTTCTGGAAAAAATAAATCGGAAATGTGAGGTAAGGATTTTGGGCAGTTCCGTTTTGGGTCTTCCTATACGCAGTATTTCAATTGGAACCGGTGCGTTAAGGGTTTTGATGTGGTCGCAAATGCATGGCAATGAGTCCACCACGACCAAGGCGGTCTTAGATTTGATAAATTATTTGAATTCCGACCTTCCTGAAACTCAAACACTACTAAAAAGTTGCAGAGTTACTATCATTCCCATCTTGAATCCCGACGGTGCTGCAGCTTACACACGCGTCAATGCAAATGCAGTCGATTTAAATCGGGATGCACAGCAAAGAAGCCAACCGGAAAGCAGGATATTGCGAAACTTATTCGACGAATTTCAGCCTGATTACTGCTTCAATCTACACGATCAGCGTACCATATATAATGTGGGTAATACCTCGAAACCGGCTACCATATCCTTTTTGGCACCGGCACATGACGAATCAAGAAGTATTTCTCCCACGCGGGCCGAAAGCATGAAACTAATTGTGGCCATGAACAAAATATTGCAAAAACAAATACCAGGACAGGTCGGACGGTATGACGATTCATTTAATGCAAATTGTGTAGGTGACACCTTTCAGATGACCGAAACAGCTACCGTCTTGTTCGAAGCGGGACACTTTTCGGAAGATTACGATAGGGAAAGAACGCGGGAGTATATTTTTTATGGTTTAAAGACCGCTTTACATGTTATTAGCGAAGACAAAGTTTCGAAATTGAACCCATCGGAATATTTCCTGATTCCTGAAAATCAAAAACGGTATTTTGATATTCTGATTCAGAATGCCCACATCATCGCCCCGCCCTTTGAAAAAGGAGACGCTATCGGCATTCTTTACGTTGAGACCTTAAACAACGGTACTATAGATTTTGTGCCTAAAATAGACAAAACAGGTGATTTGGTTGGGTATTATGGCCATGAGATCTTCAATTGTCTGATCGATAGTGATTTGAATGTGCTTAAAAGACATTCGGCCGTGGTTAAACTACTACCCGAATTTTAGATTTTTCTTTAAAAACCTAAATTTTTTACATTTCTGTTAAAAATTATCGGGTTCTGATACATATTATTTCTTAATTTTCTATTTTTGTCCACGATACGTGTTTAAATCTTTAAACAAAACACAACGGATCGGGAGGTTTTTAATTTATTGTATAAGAAATAATAAATCTATAAGTATCATGGCAGGAAAAGTAAAACTAGACGAAATTGACCACCAAATTCTGGATATGTTGATTGAAAACACCAGAACACCTTTTACCGATATCGCTAAAAAATTGTTGATTTCAGCGGGCACGGTCCATGTGAGAGTTAAAAAAATGGAAGAAGCCGGAATCATTCGAGGTTCTTCGCTTACTTTGGACTATGTGAAATTGGGATACGCCTTTATTGCCTATGTTGGCATTTACCTAGAAAAGACACACCAGACCAAATTCGTAATGGAGCGTTTGGAGCAAATTCCGAACGTAACCATCGCCCATATTACAACAGGCAAGTTCAATATCTTTTGTAAGATACGGGCCAAGGATACTAACCACGCCAAGAATATTATTTTTAAGATCGATGATATCGATGGCATCAATCGAACGGAAACTATGATTTCTTTGGAAGAGAGCTTCAACGATAAGAAAAGGTTAATGCATACAATATTTAATGAGCTGTGATTAAACCAATTCTGTAATTCCCGATAAAAACACCGATCCCGAACGATTACGTTCGGGATTTTTTATAGCTTCGCAAATAATACAGACCGACGGATCAAGCTTTTGTCGTTGCCTACCAATACAAATACTGTATTAATTTTAAAGTTGGCTTTATGAGAACCCCAGAACTAAGTCTTGCCGAGCCGCATCCCTTTTACAAGACCTATATCGATACTCTTGGTGATGTGGAGCTGTTGGATATGTTGCAGCGGCAATTAGGCAATTTCCCTGAATTTATCGAAGGTATTCCCGATGATAGACTTCGCTTTAGTTACGAACCCGAAAAGTGGACTGTGGCTCAAGTGTTGCAGCACGTCATCGATTCCGAGCGTATTTTCCAACATCGGGCGTTCCGTTTTTCTCGAGGGGATACTTCCGTTTTACCGGGTTTTGACCAAGATAGTTATGCCGAAAAATCAATGGCCGAAAGACGTTCCAAAGAAAGTATTATTGAAGAATATAAAATCGTGCGTAAATCAACCATCTCCCTTTTTGCCAACCTTGACCGAACCGCTCTTGAGCACACAGGGGTCGCCAGTAATATAATCTGGAGTGTCGCCGCGCTTGGTTTTGTGATTTGTGGTCATCAAAAACATCATCGGGATATCATTAGGGAACGTTACATGTGAAACGCCCTCGAGCCAAAAGCTTCCGGAATCGGTCTAATCCTTAATTCCCTGATTTTAGTCTGAAATGAGAATACTAGAAAAATTAAAGGTTTTTTGGTCCTTGGTAAAAGGCTCGGCCATGGATTGGGTGGATAATGATCCTTTCGGAAAGAGTGCGGTCATATCCTACTACACTTTGTTCTCCTTACCTTCTCTATTGATGATAGTTACCTGGATTGCCAGTGAGCTTTTTGGCGTGGACGCCGTGCGCGGAAGAATTGCCAATAAATTAGGTGGCTTCATTGGGGAAGGGGCTTCAAAGGCCATAGAGGGCATGATTGCCAATGCCTCTGTCAAAGATGGTTCTACGGTAACGGTAATCATCGGGGTAAGTATGCTGATTTTTGGTGCCACCGGCGTATTCGTTCGACTAAAGATGGCCATGAACGATATTTGGCACGTCGAACCTAAGAAAACCGTATGGCTGCAGACCATTATCGATCGGCTTATTTCTTTTGGAATGATATTGGTATTGGGCTTTTTATTTTTGGTCTCCTTGCTGCTGTCTTTCATATTAAAGATCATCAGCGATGAGATCGGTACTTTCGCCCCAAAAATCGCCGAAGTCGCGGCCAGCACCTTTAGCTATGTATTGACCTTTGTTGTCATTACGGGACTTTTTGCGGCGCTTTTCAAATTACTGCCCGATATAAAGATTCGCTGGAAGACTACAATCTACGGGGCCGCATTAACCACCGTTCTTTTCTTGATCGGTGAATATTTACTAGGTTATTATTTTACCCAAAGCGATCCGACATCTGTGTACGGTGGGGCCTCATCTGTGGTGCTAATCATGTTATGGGTATACTACACCTGTTTGATACTTTTTTTCGGAGCGGAATATACCACTCAATATGCAGACCATATTAATGAGAAGGTGGAACCCAACGAAAAAGGTCAAACGAAGGCCAAAGATTACAATCCATTAGAGGTATCTCAATCTACATCATCCTCGAAATCGTAATCCATCTCGGAGTCCAATTCGAATTCAGGTGAGTCGGCTTCTTCCAAAATGGGTTCTTCCCTTTCCTCAAGTTCTTTTTCGATAGTATCATCAAAATTTGATATAAAATCGGCAAGGCTTTTGCTGATCTTGACCAAATAAACAGTGTCTTGGGTCTTGATTTCGACGGCCTCGACGTAATCTCCCTGCAGATTTTTGAATACAATGATGTCTTCATCACCATAGCCATCGGGATAGCTTTCAATCAATAGGGCAGCAAGTTCGTGACTGAGCTTTTTGTAATCAACAATTTTACGTAGCATAGTAGGTAGTTTTTTCAATCTGTATCGGGTTTGGTCAAGAAAACAGTTGCGGTTTCTTTGGTTAACAGATTCTAAAATATACCTTTTTTTCTAGCGATTTAGTAAAGAGTTGTCAAAAGGGGAGTTTTAGTATATGAACGCTTCCCGAGCTGTGGTTATGAACCATACGAGAAAAGCCCTTACGCTATGATGCGGTGTAGTAGGCAAAAGCACGGCTGAACAATTCAGAGGGAATCTTGACATCGATGACCGGAACGCCGATCGTTTCTAGCAGTACAAAATTGATACGACCATGGGAATTTTTTTTATCGAATTTTAAAAGGGATAGGATGGCCGCAATATCGGCTTCCGAAAATTCCGTTTTAGGATAGCGATCCAAGAAGGTAGTTTTGATATCTTCCAACTCGGTTTCCGACAAACCGGTAAGTTCTTTTGACAAGTAGCCTTCTAAAATCATACCTATAGCAATGGCCTCGCCGTGAAGCAGTGTTTCTCGGGATTTACTTTCCAAAAAATACGATTCTACCGCGTGTCCTAGCGTATGACCGAAATTGAGTATTTTTCTAAGGTGTTGTTCGGTAGGGTCTTGAAGCACGACTTCATTTTTAATGGTAACGGAAGCGTAAATGAGATGGTCCATGTTTATAAAGCCCGCATTCGTTTTCAATGCATCCCAATATGTCTTGCTTCGTATTAGGCCGTGCTTTAGCATTTCCGCGAATCCGCTCTTCAGTTGGCGTTGGTCCAAAGTTTTAAGAAAATCGGATACGATAAGTACCATTTGCGGTTGGTTAATCACTCCGACCTGATTTTTCAAGGGGCCGAGATCGACCCCGGTTTTTCCTCCTACGGAGGCATCTACCATGGCCAATAGGGTAGTAGGTACGTTGATAAAGACGATGCCGCGTTTAAAGGTAGATGCCACGAAGCCTCCTAAATCGGTAATTACGCCCCCGCCGAGATTGATCAGTAGACTTTTTCGATCGGCATCCCCCTCCGATAAGGCCTCCCACAGCTGGATGCAGGTATGTATCGTCTTTTTGCTTTCCCCTGATTCGATTTCCAAAATCACGAAATCGAAATCCTCAAGCGTCCGCTTCTTAAAATCCTCCAGGCAATCCCGCTTCGTGTTTTCATCCACTAGAATAAAAATTTTGGAATAGTCGGTGGCGGCCAAATGTTCATTGAGGGCGTCGAAGGCGCGTTGATTGAAATGTATGGTGTAAGAAGCGGTGGTAATCGAATCCATAAATTATTTTACTTTTTATCATTCCCCTGATGGGAACCTTATCAAGTTTAGTTTTTGTCATTCGGCAAGGACCGAAAACTCTTCAACATCGTTTTTTCATCCCCGCACGTTGCCCCCTGTATTCCGGCTGCACTCAGTACATGCAATTCGAAGGGATGTCAGGAATTCCTGAAATTGTCATATCGTTCCCGCAAAAGGAGAAAACTTTCATGCACAAAATAAAGGTAAAATATTCTCTTGGGATTCAATTTGCAGTCTTTATATTTGGTTTTAAAAAAAAATGCTGAAAATGGAACCAATTTTTGAGGATACCGAGACCGCTTTTGCCCTAAAATCGGATTCGGAGTTGGAACGTGCCTATTTTTTATTCAAAATGATTGCTAATGAACCTTTGGTCCGGATAGGGTCAGCCATCACCAATTTTGCCATAAAGGCCCATCTGCCAGTAGATAAGTTAATCCGTGCTACGGTTTTCGACCACTTTTGCGGTGGGGTGAACGAATTCGACTGCTTGCCTACTGTCGACAAAATGTATAGGAAAAACGTTTGTTCAGTGTTGGATTATTCCGTCGAGGGCAAGAAAACCGAACATCCTTTGGATTTGGCACTGGACATGGTGCTCAAGGTGCTGGATTTCGTCAAGGAGAAGGATGCCATTCCCTTCGCCGTTTTTAAACCCACAGGATATGGGAGGTTTGCCCTGTTTGAAAAAATCGGTGCCGGAAAAAAGCTGACCGAAAAAGAACAGGCCGAATGGGGCAGGGTAGTGGCCCGCTTCGACAAAACCTGTAAAAAAGCTCATGACCTTGGTGTTTCCTTATTGATCGACTCCGAGGAGAGTTGGATGCAGGATGCCGCCGATGCCCTGGTTGAGGATATGATGCGCAAGTACAACCAAGAAAAGACCATAGTCTTCAATACCCTTCAAATGTACCGTTGGGACCGAATTGATTATCTTAAGGATTTAAAGTCAAAAGCGGAAAAAGAGGGTTTTAAAATTGGTATCAAGGCAGTACGCGGCGCTTACATGGAAAAAGAAAATGAACGCGCCGAAGAAAAGGGATATCCTACTCCCATTTGTGCCTCAAAGAAGGAGACTGATGTTAATTTTGATACAGCCGTGGAATATATGGTCGAAAATC
The DNA here is from genome assembly GCA_963832345.1 of uncultured Flavobacteriaceae bacterium. Classification (GTDB taxonomy): domain Bacteria; phylum Bacteroidota; class Bacteroidia; order Flavobacteriales; family Flavobacteriaceae; genus Pricia. The sequence continues at coordinate 266,666 of CAWHTW010000004.1, forward strand.
TGGATGTGATTTCCACTTTTGCCGGTACACACAATGAAAACAGCTGCTATCGTCTGATGGAACTGATGGAAGCAAAACAGATTGCCAACGACGACCCACGTATCTGGTTCGGACAACTCTACGGCATGAGTGATCATATTTCCTTCAATTTGGCGGATAAAGGGTATAATGTGGCGAAATACCTACCTTTCGGACCTGTTCGCGACGTAATGCCTTATCTCATTCGAAGAGCCGATGAAAATACCTCGGTCGCGGGACAGACCACACGTGAAGTTGCTCTGTTGAAAAAAGAGCGCAAACGACGGAAGATTTAACCGATAGTTGCGCTTCGTAGTAAAACGTATAGATGATGTATAATCCATATGCCGTCAAGGATTGATCGAAGCTGTGAGCTGTTTAAGGCTAAAATATTTTTTGGTTAAAGCTTAATCCTTGAAAGAACCGGAGGTGGCCTTAAAAGTTAAATCCTATGCGAGGATAGTTCCTAACAAGACACTAGAATAACGATGGTTCTACTCACGGACAATCTCCTCTATGAGTACTTCTTGCTGACAATTTTTGACTTTCAAAACCGCTTCCTTTTCCGCAATAAACCCTTCAATATAGTAGGTTTTACAGGGTGCGGACTTTGTGTCGCTCTTTCCAAAATCTACTTCGCCGTCTCGAAGGATAGTGGCGATATCAAGGGAATCCAACTCCTTATCCGCCAGCATTCCATCAATATTTTCAGAATATAACATCTGTTTTGAGCGAATATCCTTTAAAGTTCGACAGTTAGGGAAATAGCAGAATTCCACACCCGTTTCCTCAGATTTCTTTTTGAGGAATATAGTAAGGAATACAATACCGATCGATAATCCGACGAGATAGAAACCCAAACGTTTTAGGAAGGCCATGTTTTTAGTGAACTAGTGGGTTAGTGTACTAGGGATTAGGTAATTTGGGGGGTTTAAAAAAAAACTGGGTCAAACGTAAATAGTCGACACTGTCTTTCGAAAAAACAATGCAAAAATAGCAGTTAAAAAGAGAATTGTTCTAAAATGGGAATATTTCTTGGGATTACTTTGTTGCCCAAGACTTCATTATTTTTTTGGATTTACACCTGGAATCAAAAAATCAAAAAGTTAATATCACTATACTGCAGGTCGAACCATTCACCGACGGATTTATTGGTTAAAATGCCATGGTACATGTAGAGACCGTTTCGCAGGCCCTTGTCGAACCGCAGGGAATTTTCGAGTCCACCGTTTTCCCCTAATTCTAATAAATAAGGCGTAAAGATGTTACTGATCGAAATCGTGGCTGTCTTCGGATACCGTGAGGGGATATTGGGTACCCCATAGTGTATTACGCCATATTTCTCAATGGTAGGTTTGTTATGGGTCGTAATCTCGCTGGTCTCGAAACATCCGCCCATATCGATACTGACATCAATGATAACCGCTCCCTTTTTCATATTTTCGACCATGGTTTTGTTGACGATTACAGGGGCGCGATCTCTACCACGGATTGCACCAATGGCCACATCACAGCGTCTTAGGGCTTTCAAGAGGTTCTTGGGTTGAAGGGTCGATGTATATACGGTCTGGCGTAGACTCGCCTGCAAGTTCCGCAACATGGTCAGCGAATTATCGAATACTTTGACGTTCGCTCCGAGTCCCAATGCCGATCTTGCCGCAAACTCCCCAACCGTACCCGCACCGATAATGACCACCTCTACGGGCGGTACCCCACTGATATTACCGAACATGAGTCCCTTACCATCATTGGTGGCCGACATGGTTTCCGCAGCAATAAGTACCGATGAAATTCCTGCAATCTCACTTAACGAACGTACGGCCGGATATTTTCCATCGGCGTCACGGATATACTCAAAGGCAACCGCCGTAACCCGTTTGTTGGCCATTTTCTCAAAATATGCCTTGTTCTGCGTCTTTATTTGTAATGCGGATATAATAGTTGCTTGCGGGTTCATCATCTCAATTTCCGAAAGCGTAGGGGGTTCGACCTTGAGCAATAACGGACATGAGAAAACTTTCTTGGTATCGCGGGTAATTTCCGCACCGGCATTGGTATAATCGAGATCCGAAAAATGGGCCCCGTCGCCCGCACCCGATTCGATCAGCACTCTATGACCGTTCGAAATAATGGCTTGGACTGCATCCGGGGTAAGGCAGATACGTTGTTCCTGATAGTGGTTTTCTTTGGGAAGCCCAATAAAAAGTTCGCTTTTTTGACGGAAAACTTCCAAGGTCTCTTCTTGAGGAAGTAATTGTTGTTTACTAAAGGGAGAAGCAGGTTGGTTCATAAAAGTTTACTAATTAATCGTGGCGACATTCGATTAACAGTAAAAATACGACATTTTAGGAAATTATAAATGTAGCGGTAGAAAAGATAGGATGTGCTACTAAAACCTCAAATGAAGCCAATCGCCTAGCTGGTTTTGGAACTGTCTAACGTGGTGTTCTATGTTGTCGGTGGAGAGCTTTTCGTCAATCTTTTCTGAAAGGGATTTGTAGTCGATTTCTTTTGGGGTTTCACTGGATACAGGTGCGGGTTCATTTTTATCGATGCCTTGTTTTTCCTTGAGTGACTGCAGTTCGGCTTCCATCGCATCCAAATCTATGCCGTGAACATGTCTATCGTATAATTTAATTCGAATAAAATATACGGTGGGAATAACGACCATGCAAACAGGTAATAACCATATGATGTTTCTTGTGTCAACAATGTTGTCATCTGAGTATAAAACTTCAAATACCTGGAAGGCGTACATTGTTGCGGGAATCAAAATAATATGGTACCACCAGTGTTTACAGGTAAAAAACCAAATTAAAAACAAATAGAACGGTACAATTTTACTAAGTATGAACCAGGCATAAGTATTCAAGTCGGCAAAACCGTGGCTATCAAAAACGAAACCTAAAACTGAAATAGTTGCGTCAGGATTACTAGGTAAATATTGATGTAATTTGAATACAAATGGTGATATGATAATCAGCAGAACCCCAATGGAGTCAATGAAAATTCTTTTTCTCGCCTTCTTACTAATTTCAGATGATTTCTTTGCCATTTTATACAAGAGTAACTTTCGCTAAATCTTGTAACGAAAAAAAGGGCAATATATTGATTGCCCTTTAAAATTTTTACGCAAATAAGATTATTTTTTTGCCTGTGAAGGTATTTTAGTCTTGTCTACGAAACTCTGCTTTTTAGCCTGAGAAGGAATCTTGGTCTTATCGACAAAACTCCGTTTATCAGCTTGGGAAGGTATTTTAGTCTTGTCAACGCCTTGCTCATACAATTGGTCATCGTTAGCGGTGTCATTAGTTTCACAAGAAATAACAAGAAGACTTGCACATGCCATAAGGCCGAATACTACTTTTTTCATAATGAGGGGTTTTTGGTTAATTATTTAGTTTGTTACTTCGTCAAAAGTAGGAAAAATACTCGAAAAAAAAATGTAATTAATCGTTTAAAACTGGTACTTCATCTGAGAAAAGAGCCATTTTGTCGAAAAGTTGGTTTTTCATCGAAAGGAATGCAATAAAAGCTAAAAGCAGAAAATAGAAGAGAGAAAAAAAATATGACACCCATATAAAGTTTCGGCGCTAGAAGTTAGTGCTGTCGACAGGATTCGGTGATTCAAATATTTATCTTGGAATTTTTGACAACTCAAATCGCACCTTTAATTTCTAAAACCCTCGTTTCCAAATTGATGATTTCAATATAAACATCGGTAACATCCTCGGGCAGTAGCGAAGCAATTTTCTCCGGCCATTCTATAAAAATCCAGACGTTTTGGTTCAGATAATCTTCCAAACCTAAATCCAGTGCTTCCGTTTCGTCGTTCAGGCGGTAAAAGTCGAAATGGTAGGCAAGTAATTCCCCATGTTTATCTTGGTATTCGTTGACGATTCCGAAGGTGGGGCTATTCCCGGAGTCCGCCGCGCCCAGTATTTTTAGCATGGCCTTGATCAAGGTAGTTTTACCTGCACCCATTGGAGCATAGAAGCAGAACATTTTGGAAGTTGTTTTTTCAATAAGCTGATGGGCTATTTCTTGTAGTTGGGGCTCTTTATACTTAATTTCCATAAAGTCATATCAATTATTTGGGGGATAGCACCACAAAGGGAATAATCATCTCCTCCAATGAAACACCGCCATGCTGAAAGGTATTCCTATAATAACTAACGTAATGGTTATAGTTATTCGGATACGCAAAAAACAAATCATTCTTCGCAAAAATAAACGAACTGCTCATATTGATGCGGGGCAGGTGTATCTGGGCGGGTTCTTGGACGGCCAGCACGTCTTTATCTTCATAGGTCAGGCTACGACCGGTTTTATATCGCAGGTTTAGACTGGTCTCCTTGTCGCCGATGACCTTTGAGGGCTGTTTTACGTTGATGGTACCATGGTCTGTGGTAATGATAAGTTTCATGCCCAGTTGCTGCGCCTGTTGAATGATTTCGAGCAAGGGGGAATTCTTGAACCAGCTCTGAGTCAAAGATCGGTAGGCCTTATCGTTACTGGCGAGTTCCTTGATGACTTCCATTTCGGTCTTGGAATGGCTGAGCATGTCCACAAAATTGTATACGATTACGGTTAAGTCGTTGTCTTTTTGGGTCTTGAAGTTTTGTGATAGGTTTTTTCCTTGCTTTAAACTGGTGATTTTATGGTATTCCCATTTTATTTGGAGTCCCATGCGTTTGATTTGTGCGCCAAGGAATTTATCCTCGAACAGGTTTTTGCCGCCTTCGTCGGTGTCGTTCTTCCACCAGTCTGGATAGCGTTTAGACATGTCTAAGGGCGTCAGTCCCGAAAAAATGGCGTTTCGGGCGTATTGGGTGGCGGTGGGGAGAATGCTGAAATAGGAATCTTCCCTGGTTTTCTTATAAAATGATGCGACGGTATCCTCGAAAGCGTACCATTGGTCGTAGCGCAGGTTGTCGATTACCACGAGTAGGGTGGGGGTCTCTCCGATTTCGGGGGCAATGAATTTCTTAAAAAGGGTATGAGACATAACGGGTCCGTCCCCATCGAACCAATCCCTATAATTTTTATCGACGAACTTTCCGAAATGGTTGTTGGCTTCCGCTTTTTGTGATTCTAATATCTCGAACATACTATTGTCCTCGATTTCCTCTAGACGCAATTCCCAATAAATCAATTTTTTGTAAAGTTCGGTCCATTCTTCAACGGAATTGACCATGGATAGGTCCATTGCGATTTTTCGAAATTCCTGTTGATAATTGGCCGTAGTCTTTTCGGACACCAAACGGGAATGGTCGAGGTTTTTCTTCAGGGATAACAATATTTGATTGGGGTTCACCGGTTTAATAAGATAATCGGCGATTTTAGATCCGATGGCCTCTTCCATAATAAACTCCTCCTCACTTTTGGTAATCATTACTACGGGAATCGAAGAATCGATGACCTTGATTTCGTTGAGGGTTTCAAGTCCGGAGATACCAGGCATGTTTTCATCCAAAAAAACGATGTCGACCCTCGATTTTTGGAGTTCCTCCAAGGCTTCCTGTCCGCTTTTACAGGTAATGACATCGTAATTCTTTCCTTGTAAAAAAATGATATGGGGCTTCAAAAGATCGATTTCGTCGTCGGCCCAGAGAATTGTAATTTTATTCATTGGATAATTTAGAAAATTAGTGAAAAAGAGATTATTAGTTAGTGGATTGGTGAACTAGTGGATTAGTGCGCTAAGGCAGCGTTGATTGATTTGCCATTTCCTATCCTTTATCAATTAATAATCTCATAGACTAGTTGGACGGGGCGTAGTCGAAGTGTAAACTCATTTCCATAACTTTGTACACTCCGGCTTTGCCCAAACATTCGTCATTTTGAAAAGCTCCCTAAAATTAAAATTTTTCAATGATCCAATTTACGGATTTATTGCCATTCCCAATCCCCTTCTGTTCGACCTGATCGCTGAACCCTATTTTCAGAGGTTACGGCGTATTTCGCAAATGGGACTATCCTATTTAGTATATCCAGGGGCACATCACACTCGTTTCCATCATGCGTTGGGATGCATGCATCTGATGCAACAGGCGATTCAAGTACTTCGTTTAAAGGGAGTTGAAATAACTGAGGAAGAGGAAAACGGACTCTATTGTGCCATCCTGTTACATGACATAGGCCACGGTCCGTTTTCACATGCCATGGAACATAGCATTGTCGAAGGTACCAGCCACGAACATATTTCGTTGATGTTCATGCAAGCTTTGAACGACAAGTTTAACGGAAGTTTAACGGTGGCCATCGCCATTTTGAAAGGTCAATATGCCAAGCCTTTTTTAAACCAATTGGTTTCTAGCCAATTGGATATGGATAGGCTGGACTATCTAAAGCGCGATAGTTTTTATACGGGAGTTGCCGAGGGAAATATTAATGCTGAACGATTGATTACCATGTTAAACGTGGTTGATAACAAACTGGTCGTTCAGGAAAAAGGAATCTATTCTGTAGAAAAATTTCTGATGGCACGGCGTTTTATGTACTGGCAGGTATATCTTCATAAAACGGGTATCGTCGCCGAGCAGCTGTTGATTCGCACCCTTAAGCGGGCTAAGGAACTGGTATTGACGGGCCAAAATTTGATTTGTAGCGGTGCGTTGCGATTTTTTCTGGAACATAAAATCGACAAGGACAATTTCAACCGATCGGTTCTTGATATTTTCGCCAAGCTTGACGATGTCGACATTTTGGCAGCATTAAAAGCCTGGCAAGATCATCCCGATTTCGTGCTGTCCCGTTTATGTCGCATGATTATTGAACGACACTTGTTGAAAATAAAGCTTAAAGACAAACCTATTGACGAAGGACGGGCAAAGAAATACAGAGAACGTTTTATGCAGAAGCACGGCCTTACGCCACATGAGGCCGGCTATTTCGTTTTTACCGGAACTATTGAAAACCAAGCCTATAACCAAGAGATTCAGAATATCAACATCCTAAGAAAAAACGGAAAACTGATCGATGTCGCCAAAGCATCTGATCAGTTGAACTTGAAAGCCTTATCGAGGAAGGTCATTAAGTATTATATTTGCTACCCTAAGAGCAGCGTACAGTGAGCGGTAGCTGCTGGCAGGCGTCGTTTTTAAATTGGTAAAGGGGTTGGTAACCTTCTTACATGCAATATATAATCACTACCACCGTGCTTTGTGCAAAAAAAGCAATAACAACCAAGCTGCTAACTTTTTAAGGTCCAGTTCTGTATTTGAGTTCGGCATTTGTATTTGTATTTAGGTTTGACTTTTGGGTTTGTATTTTTTCTTACTTTTGTCTCCATGGTTTTTACGGCGGGTCAGATTGCAGGCATTTTAGAGGGGGTTCTCGAGGGAGACCCGGAAATTGCCGTTCACAAATTGGCCAAAATCGAGGAAGGGGAAAAAGGGACATTGACTTTTTTGGCCAATCCCAAGTACACCTCCTATATTTATTCCACCAAGGCTTCCATAACTATTGTTAACAAAGACTTCGTTCCCGAGCAGAAGTTGGAAACTACCTTGATCAAGGTCGACGATGCTTACGAATCCTTTTCACGTATACTTGAATACTATAACCAGGTGAAGAATATCAAAACTGGTATCGAACAACCGGTGTATATGTCTGACAACGTATCCTACGGATCAGACGTTTATCTCGGTGCATTTGCTTACTTGGGGAGTAATGTGAGCCTTGGTAATCATGTGAAAATCTATCCAAACGTTTATATCGGGGATAATGTTTCCATAGCGGATAATGTGATTGTTTTTGCAGGGGCCAAAATTTATTCGGAATCCATAATCGGTAAGAATTGCATCATTCATAGCGGGGTAGTCATCGGTGCGGACGGTTTTGGGTTTAGTCCCAATAAAAATGGGGAATTTCAAAAAATACCCCAAACTGGAAATGTCATCTTAGAAGATGATGTAGATGTTGGCGCTGGTACCACCATTGATCGGGCGACCTTGGGTTCGACCATCTTGCGAAGAGGGGTAAAACTGGATAACCAGATTCAGATTGCCCACAACGTCGAAATAGGCGAACATACCGTGATTGCCGCCCAAACAGGTATTGCTGGTTCGACCAAAATCGGTAGAAGATGTATGATAGGGGGACAAGTGGGTATCGTAGGCCATATCACGATCGGTGACAACGTCAAGATCCAAGCGCAGTCCGGTATCGGACGTAACGTAAAGAGTAACGAAATCTTGCAGGGTTCGCCCGCATTGAGCTACGGTGATTACAATAAATCGTACGTGCACTTTAAAAATCTACCTAAAATTGCTCATCGGCTCGACGAGCTTGAAAAAAATAGTACCCATCCGAAAGGTATATGAACTCTTATTTTACAAATGAAACAGAGAACTATTAACAAAGAGGTCATTCTTAAGGGCGTCGGTCTCCATACTGGTGCCAACGTGACCATGAAATTCGTTCCGGCACCTGTGAATCACGGCTATGCCTTTAAAAGAGTCGATTTGGAAGGTGGTCCGATTATAGAGGCCGATGCCGAGTATGTTGTGAATACCCAACGCGGCACCAACCTAGAAAAAAGGGGCGTTAAAATACAGACCTCCGAGCATGTGCTGGCCGCGCTGGTAGGTATGGAAATCGATAATGTCTTGATTGAGCTCGATGCGCCAGAACCACCCATTATGGATGGTTCTGCCAAATATTTTGTGGAAGCCCTTGAAATCGTTGGCGCAAAGGAACAGGATGCGGAACGGGAGGAATTCGTTGTAAAGGATGTTATTTCTTATAAGGATGAAGCCACCGGCAGCGAACTGACCATTATTCCTGCAGACACCTATCAAGTAACCACTATGGTAGATTTCGGTACTAAAGTTTTGGGTACGCAAAATGCCACGTTGGATAACCTATCGGACTTCAAGGAGGAGATCGCAAGCGCCAGAACCTTCAGTTTTCTTCATGAACTCGAGATGCTGTTGGAAAATGGGCTCATCAAAGGAGGTGACCTGAACAATGCTATCGTGTATGTGGATAAGGAAATATCCGAGAGTACGATGAAAAAGCTCGAAGATGCCTTTGATAAGAAGAAGCTTTCTGTAAAACCAAATGGTATATTAGACAATCTGACGCTTCATCAGCCGAATGAGGCCGCTCGGCACAAGTTGTTGGATGTCATTGGTGATTTGGCCCTTGCCGGCACCCGTATCCGTGGAAAAGTTATCGCCAACAAACCAGGCCATTATATCAATACCCAGTTTGCCAAGAAACTCGCGAAAATAATCAAGGTAGAAAAGCGCAACAAGATTCCCCAGTACGATTTGAATCAACCCCCCTTGATGGATATCCATCAGATTATGGACATGTTGCCGCACCGGCCACCATTCTTGCTGATCGACCGGATTATAGAATTGTCGAAAACCCATGTGGTCGGTATGAAGAATGTGACCATGAATGAATCTTTCTTCATAGGGCATTTTCCTGGGGCACCCGTTATGCCCGGGGTGCTGCAAGTAGAGGCTATGGCGCAGACAGGGGGTATTTTGGTGTTGAGTACGGTGCCAGATCCCGAGAATTACCTGACGCTATTTATGAAGATGGATAATGTAAAATTCAAACAAAAGGTATTGCCGGGCGATACCCTAATATTTCACTGTAGTTTGATTTCACCTATCAGAAGAGGCATTTGCCACATGCAGGCCTACGCTTATGCTAATAATAAATTGGTTTGTGAAGCGGAATTAATGGCGCAGATTGTCAAGGTAAAAGAAAATACGTAATATGAACCAACCCCTTGCCTACATCCATCCCGGAGCTAAAATTTCCAAAAAAGTGGTGGTCGAGCCTTTTACGACCATCCATAATAACGTGGTAATCGGCGATGGAACGTGGATTGGTTCGAACGTAACGATTATGGAAGGCGCCCGCATCGGAAAAAACTGCAATATCTTTCCAGGTGCCGTGATTTCGGCTCCGCCCCAAGATTTGAAATATAAGGGTGAGGATACGATTGTAACCATCGGCAACAATACGACGATACGGGAATGCGCGACTATACATAAGGGTACTTCTGACCGAAATAAGACCGTAATCGGAAAAAATTGCCTGATTATGGCATATTGCCATATTGCCCATGATTGTATCGTTGGTGACAATTGTATATTTTCCAATAATTCTACCTTGGCCGGTCATGTAACGGTCGGCGACAATGTTATTTTAGCGGGGCTTGTGGCCGTGCACCAGTTCGTATCCGTCGGGCAGCACGCCTTTGTCACCGGTGGTTCTTTGGTACGTAAGGATGTGCCTCCGTTCGTAAAAGCTGCCAGGGAACCTCTTTCATACGTAGGAATAAATTCCGTAGGATTGCGGAGAAGGGGATTCCCGTCGGAAAAAATTCGGGAAATACAAAATATTTACCGTATCCTCTATCAAAAAAATTACAATAACTCCCAGGCCACCCAAATCATCGAGGCCGAAATGGAGGCCACGCCCGAAAGAGACGAGATCTTACAGTTCATCCGTGATTCACAGCGGGGCATTATGAAGGGGTATTTTAGCAATAGTTGATTTAAGTTTCAATCGCTATTGCGTGGCTGTTCAAGGTTCAAAGTTATTCCCCTTGGAAAACCCTGACCATGAAACCTATTCCTTGTACCTTTGTACTTAAACCTTAAAACCTTAAACCTTATACCTTAAACCTTAAAACCTTAAAACCTTAAACCTGAACATGGCATCAACATCCGATATTCGCAAAGGCCTTTGCATTCGCTACAATAACGACATCTATAAAATCATTGAATTTTTACACGTTAAACCCGGGAAAGGGCCCGCTTTTGTCCGTACGAAACTAAGAAGCGTGACCTCGGGCAAGGTGTTGGACAATACGTTCTCCGCAGGCCATAAAATCGAGGATGTCCGTGTCGAAACGCGTGCCTACCAGTTTTTGTACGCAGAGGGAGAGACCTACCATTTTATGAACACTGACGATTACAATCAGATAGCCCTTCAGGTAGGCGCTTTGGACACACCGGATTTACTAAAGGAGGGCGAAGTGGTAACCATTTTGTTCAATACGGAAGATGCCATGCCCCTTTCGGTAGACATGCCCGCCAGCGTAATCCTAGAAATTACGTATACCGAACCGGGAGTGAGGGGTAATACCGCTACCAATGCCACCAAGCCCGCCAAAGTAGAAACCGGTGCGGAGATAAACGTGCCCTTGTTCATCAACGAAGGCGATAAAATCAAGGTGGATACCTCCAGCAGTTCGTATATGGAAAGGGTGAAAGAGTAGTTTTATAAGTGTGAAAATGGTGTAATCGCTTGCGTATTGTTGAAATTTCACGTCGTAAGGAGTTAGCATTGTTTATTGATTTATTTTAAAATTGATTTAAGTTGAAATTCCCGACTACCCATACACTAAAGCAAATTGCCACGATTATCGGTTGCGAATATATCGGCGCGGACGACTTTCCGGTTCTGGGGATGAACGAAATCCATGTGGTTCAAATGGGGGACATCGTTTTTGTTGACCATCCAAAATACTACGATAAAGCACTGAATAGTAAGGCATCAGTCGTCTTAATCAATAAACAAGTTGAATGTCCCCAAGAAAAAGCATTGTTGGTTTCGAATGATCCATTTCGGGATTTTAATATACTGACCAATTACTTCAAACCTTTTGAAAAAGCCTTGAATACGATAGCCACTTCAGCGGTGATTGGCCAAAATACCGTGATTCAACCCAATGTTTTTATTGGAAACCATGTGGTCATAGGCGATAATTGCCTGATTCATGCGAATGTATCCATTTATGACCATTGTGTCATTGGCAACAATGTAATCATTCATTCCGGTACAGTACTAGGCTCAGATGCTTTTTATTACAAAAACAGGCCTGAAGGCTTCGACAAATTGGTTTCCGGAGGAAGGGTGGTGTTGGAGGATGATGTCGAGCTTGGAGCCCTCTGTACCGTTGACAAAGGCGTGACCGGGGATACTACCATCAAAAAGGGTACGAAACTGGATAATCAGGTACATGTCGGCCATGATACGGTCATTGGCGAGAAATGCCTCATCGCTTCACAAACAGGCATTGCAGGTTGCGTTATTATTGAGGACGAAGTAACCCTTTGGGGCCAAGTTGGTACGGCAAGCGGAATAACTATCGGAAAAAAAGCGGTCATTATGGGTCAGACGGGTGTAACAAAATCCGTCCCGGGCGGAAAAAGTTATTTTGGGACGCCCATAGAGGAATCCCGCGAAAAGTTGAAACAATTGGCCAACGTAAAGAAAATACCGGCTATTTTGAAGAATCTAGGGCAATAATTACACTCCAAAACCTTTAAATATCCTTTTCAATCCCATATTTTTGTCATTGAAGTCATTTGGAGACTGTTTTTGAATTGTATCGATTATTTTTTTATGCCCCTCTTAGTACGATTGTTCGTTAAAATTTTATACCGTTGCGAAGGCTATGCTAGAAAATTTTCTCTAAAATGGCACAAAAATGACCGATAAAAATTCTAATCACATAATTCAAACCAGTCTCTTTGACGTATTGCTTGTAACCGCGATACGGCATTTTTGACCTAATAAAGTTATTTTTCAATTCCATAGCCTAAGCTACGGAAATTAAAAAGGACGAAATTAGGGTCATAAACGTGAATATCCCAAGTAAAAGACAAAGTCTAAACGACGTCATTGTTAAAAAGGAAAATGAAAATAGTCCACTGTCGCTATCAGATTTTTCCAAAACCATAAATACTAAACTACAAACCTAAAGAAATGAGCGTATTAGTCAATAAAGATTCCAAAATAATTGTTCAAGGTTTCACAGGAAGCGAGGGCACTTTTCATGCAGAACAAATGATCGAATACGGTACTCAAGTTGTGGGTGGCGTTACGCCGGGCAAAGGTGGACAAGAACATTTGGGAAGGCCGGTGTTCAATACCGTGGCCGAAGCCGTAGAAATGGTAGGTGCCGATACCAGCATTATCTTCGTACCACCGGCCTTTGCCGCCGATGCAATCATGGAAGCAGCTAATGCCGGAATAAAGGTAATCATTACCATTACGGAGGGGATTCCCATTGCGGATATGGTAAAAGCAGCGGATTATATTAAAAATAGGGATTGTCGTCTTATTGGTCCCAATTGCCCCGGAGTCATTACTCCCGGAGAGGCCAAAGTAGGTATTATGCCCGGATTCGTTTTCAAGAAAGGTAAGGTAGGTATCGTATCTAAATCGGGAACACTCACCTACGAGGCGGCAGATCAGGTCGTACGCCAAGGATTAGGGATTACAACAGCTATTGGCATCGGTGGAGACCCTATCATCGGAACAACCACCAAAGACGCCGTTGAGCTCTTGATCAACGATCCCGAAACGGAGGCCGTTGTCATGATCGGTGAAATCGGAGGACAATTGGAAGCCGATGCCGCAAAATGGTACAAGGCAAGCGGAAGCAAAAAACCGATCATCGGATTCATAGCGGGGGAGACCGCTCCCGCGGGCAGAACCATGGGCCACGCCGGTGCCATTGTCGGTGGTAGTGACGATACCGCTCAGGCAAAGAAGAAAATTATGCGGGAACATGGTATTCATGTTGTCGATTCTCCCGCCGAAATCGGATTAAAGGTAAAGGAAGTAATGGGATAAGTGTTAAAGTTTATCCAATTCAACATCATCTAAATCCATCGGTCTTAATTTTAGTCCGGTGGATTTTTTTATTAAGAACCTATTCCCCGGATAGCATAACGATATGAACCCTGAAGACTAATACCAACTATGAAAAAACTAGCATTTGGTACATTATCTATAATTTTTCTGCTTGCGGGATGCAAGGAGAATGCAATCGTGGACGACATCGTTACGACCACCGAAACAGATGCCAATGGTTTTACCTACGAATCAGTGGCCAATGACCCGACAGGACTCCGGTTATATACCTTGGATAACGGTCTAAAAGTTTATTTATCCCAAAATACCGATGAGCCCAAAATACAGACGTTCATTCCCGTGAGGGCAGGCTCCGTTTACGACCCAAAGGATAATACCGGCCTTGCACATTACCTCGAACATATGGTGTTTAAAGGCACTGATGAAATAGGTACACAAAATTGGGAGGAAGAAAGGAAAATGCTTTCGAGGCTATCAGACCTATACGAGGTGCATAAGAACGAGAAGGATATCGATGCCAAGAACAAAATCTACAAGAAAATCGATAGTCTATCCTATTCAGCATCAAAAGTTTCAATTGCCAATGAATATGATAAGATGGTTAGTGCGCTGGGGTCGGAAGGGACAAATGCTTGGACCTCGCACGAAGAGACCGTTTATACCAACAAGATACCTTCAAACGAGTTGGACAAATGGCTGAAGCTCGAATCCGAACGTTTCAGTCAGCTGGTATTGCGACTTTTCCATACGGAACTTGAGGCCGTTTTCGAAGAGTTTAACCAAGGTCAGGACGCAGATGATTATAAGGTTTATCATGCCATGAATGCCGCTATGTTTCCAAAACATCCCTACGGGCAGCAGACGACCATTGGTACGGCAGACCATCTAAAAAATCCATCTATGAAAGCTATCCATAGCTATTTTAACACATACTATGTGCCCAACAACATGGCGGTGGTCTTGGTCGGTGATATCGATTACGACGAAACTATTAGGAAAGTAGATGCTGCGTTCGGCGATTTTACGTCAAAGAAGGTTACCTATCCCGAAAGACCGGTAGAAGATGCCATTGACCAACCCGTTTTCGCAGAAGTTTTCGGTCCCGAGACCGAACGTGTCAATTTGGCCTTCCGTACCGACGGCATAGGCTCCGAAGAAGAGAAGATGGTGACCCTGACCGACATGATTTTGGCAAATAGCACGGCCGGCCTGATCGACCTTAACCTTGCCCAGAACCAAAAGGTACAAAAGGCTAGTTCCTATACCGAATTTATGAATGATTATGGGGTACATACCCTGTACGGATATCCGAAATCTGGCCAGTCCCTCGATGAAGTTAAGGACCTGCTTCTACAGCAAGTGGAAAAAATAAAAAAAGGTGAATTCGAGGATTGGATGATTGAAGCCGTCACCAATGACCTGAAATTGAGACAGATCCAGCAATATGGCAATGCCTCGTCGGTCGCATACGCCTATGTCAGCTCTTTCGTGCACTTTCAAGACTGGGAAGATAGGGTGCGCTTTATCGATGATATGACCAAAGTGTCGAAACAAGAAATTGTTGATTTTGCCAATTCGTTCTATGGAGATAATTACGTAGCGGTCTACAAACGTCAGGGAGAGGATAAAGAACAGGTTAAGGTAGAGAATCCCGGTATTACCCCAATCGAACTGAACCGGGATAAGACCTCCCCTTTCTTAGAGAATTTTACTGCCATCGAAGCGGCCGAAATAAAGCCCAAATATGTAGACTACGCTACAGCGATACAAACAGAACACTTGGAAAACGGCCTCGAGTTTTCGTTTGTCGAGAATCCCCTGAACGATTTGGCCGAGTTATATCTATTGTTTGATATGGGAAAAGATCACAATAAGAAACTTGATCTCGCCATAGCGTACCTTGAGTATCTGGGTACTAATAAACTAACCCCTGAAGAGGTCAAAAAGGAATTTTATAAGCTAGGGGTATCCTATGGGGTGAATTCACAAGATGACAGATCTTCCATTTCCATATCCGGCCTGCGCGAGAATATAGATACCGGTCTAGAACTACTTGAAGACTTGATGGCCAATGCCGTTCCAAACCAAGAAGCCTATGACAAGCTAGTTCTAAAAATTGCCAAAGGCCGGGAAGAGACAAAATCCGACAAGGGGAGTATCATGTGGGACGGGCTCTTCAGTTATGTCCAATATGGGGAAGACTCCAGATTACGCGACATATATACCTTCGAGGAACTCAAAGTAGTAGACCCGGCCGAATTGGTCGATATTATTAAAGGCCTAACGGACTATAAACATCGCGTTTTTTACTACGGAAAGAACGAGGATGAAGGTCGCAACGCTATTATGGACAAACATAGTATTCCCGAAACTTTCAAAGAGTATCCCCCAAAAAAGGAATATGATCGAAAGGAAATGGCGGGCGACGTATATTTTGTAAACTATGATATGGTGCAGGCAGAGATGCTGTTTTTGGCCAAGGGCGACACTTTCGATCCTGAAAAAATGGCGGCCACCGCGTTGTTCAATACGTATTTCGGCAGTGGACTATCGTCAATCGTGTTCCAGGAAATCCGAGAATCGAAATCTTTAGCATATTCTGCGTTTTCGGCCTATTCCAATGCACGCAAAAAAGAAGATCCCAATTATGTTTACGCTTACATCGGCACTCAGGCCAACAAAATGGGGCAAGCGATGGACGCGATGTTAACATTGATGAAAGATATGCCCGAAGCAGAGGAAAATTTCAGGGCGGCCAAGGAATCTACCTTAAAACAGATAGCGGCCGACCGCATTAATAAAACCAATATTTTTTGGTCATACGAACGGTTAAAGGACCGCGGTATGACCGAAGACAATCGGGAAGGTATGTATAACGCCATTCAAAAGATGAAAATTGAAGATCTTCGGGCCTTCTTCGATACCAATATTAGGGGAGGTGCCTACGATCTTATGGTAATCGGTAATAAAAAGGATGTTGATATCAAATCCCTTGAAAAATTTGGAAAAGTGAAGGAACTAGAGGTCGACTATCTATTCAACTATCAAAAGCCCACGCCCATAAAAACTTAAATTGCCGAAACCAAGTGTCGCCTTTTTTGTCGATGCAATTTATGAATATGTAGAAAATCGATGGCTTTTACAAGAGTGCCTTAGTCGATAAATCGTATTTTTGATTTCTCTAAAAATAAGTACGGAACTTTAAATTGAACTATGAAGTTGTTATCAGGAAAAACCGCAATAATAACAGGGGCAAGCAGGGGTATCGGGATGGGTATTGCCCAAGTGTTCGCCGAGCATGGTGCCAATGTGGCATTTACCTACAGTTCTAGCGAAAAACCAGCCTTGGAGCTGGAGAAAGAGCTTGTTGCCAAAGGTAGTAAAGCCAAGGCTTATAAAAGCGATGCCGCAAGTTTCGAACAGGCCGATTCCCTGGTTGCGAAAGTTTTGGAAGATTTTGGCGGAATCGATGTGCTCATCAACAACGCAGGCATTACCAAGGATAATCTTTTGATGCGTATGTCAGAAGCTGATTTTGATAGTGTTATCGAAATTAATTTGAAGTCCGTTTTTAACATGACCAAGGCTGTACAGCGCACTTTCTTAAAACAGCGCAGCGGCTCTATCATAAACATGAGCAGTGTGGTTGGGGTGAAAGGCAATGCAGGCCAGACCAATTATGCGGCTTCCAAGGCGGGTATGATCGGCTTTACGAAGTCCGTTGCTTTGGAACTTGGCTCCCGCAACATCCGTTGCAATGCCATCGCTCCTGGATTTATAGAAACTGAAATGACGGAGAAACTTGACGAAAAAACGGTACAAGGCTGGCGTGATAGTATTCCCTTAAAACGCGGCGGATCGCCCGAAGATATTGCCAATGCCTGTTTGTTTTTTGCTTCAGACCTTTCCCTTTACGTAACCGGACAGGTGTTAAACGTCGATGGGGGGATGCTTACTTAAAGAAGTTTATGAGTTTAGTCTTAAAGTTTTGGTGCCTGAATTTATACCAAAATATAATCTCCGCCCGCTACTTTGTACTTGCTGTTAAGTACTAACTACTAAAGACAATGAACATTCTAACGGTGCTCTTGATTATACTAGCTGCCCTATTTGCCTTGGGTTTAGTGCTGTTCCAATACTATTATAAAACCAAGCGAAATGGCCGATTAACAATACTCTTATCCTTTTTACGTTTTTTGGCGTTGTTCTCGGTCTTTCTATTACTGATCAATCCGGAATTCACCAAAACCGAATATCGCGTCGAAAAGGCCAATTTGATCATTCTAGTGGATAATTCTACATCGGTGGCACCATCAAAGGATACCATTCAAAGTATTTTAGAAGCAATCGATGAAAATACGGTAATCAAGGATCGTTTTAATTTACAAGGATACGGCTTTGGGGCTAAATTAATAGGTGGGGACGCCGTAAACAGCATTTCTTCCATGAATCGTGATTCCACGTTCACAAAAAAAAACACCAACATTGCAGCCGCTTTAAGGGCGCTTCAAGACATCTATTCCGCTACAAACTCCGCCATACTTTTGTTGACCGATGGCAATCAAACCTTGGGACAGGATTATGAATTTTACGGTAAAAATCAAAAATTTCCGATTTATCCTGTAGCCATCGGCGATACCACGCGCTACGATGATGTCGCAATTTCGCAGGTGAACGCCAACCGATACGCCTTTCTTAAAAATAAATATCCTATTGAAATTTATCTGTCCTACAACGGAAAAACCGATGTACGTTCCGCCTTAAAGGTCTCCGTCGAGGGAAAGACCGTATTCCGGGAGAACATTTCATTTTCGGATACGGACAATTCGAAGACTATAAATACACTATTGGACGCCTCTTCTGTGGGCGTAAAGAACATTGTAGTTTCCGTTGATTCCCTGGAAAACGAACGTAATACGAGCAACAATTCCCGACAGATCGCTGTAGAGGTCATCGATGAAAAAACGGATATTGCTATCATAACGAACCTACTGCACCCTGATATCGGGGCTTTTAAAAAAGCGATAGAAAGCAATGAGCAGCGTTCGGTTTCGGTAAAAAAATCGAACGTCGATGTTTCGCAGTTCGAGGATGTTGACCTGTTTTTGCTGTACCAGCCCGATGCTTCCTTTAAAACCGTATACGATTATATTCAACAGAAAAAAGCCAATGTGTTTACCATTACGGGTACACAAACGGACTGGGATTTTTTGAACACCGTCCAGAAAGCTTACTCGAAGAATAGTTACAATCAAACCGAGGAGGTCTTCCCCACCTTGAATTCCGGTTTCGGACTGTTTAATATCAGTGATTTTTCAATTCAGGATTTTCCGCCCTTGAACGGTAATTTGGGGGAGATACAGCTAGATGATTCCGGAGAAACTCTAATGACCCAACGCATCAAGGGCGCGGAACTGAACCAGCCTTTACTTGCGGTCTTAGGAAAAGGTACCCAGAAGGAAGCCGTCCTATTCGGGGAAAATAGCTGGAAATGGCGGATGCAGAGTTTCCGAAACGAACAGAACTTCAGAAATTTCGATGAATTTATAGGTAAATTGGTTCTGTATCTTTCCACCAATATGTCTAAAGAGCGCCTGACAGTGGAGTACAATACGGTCTACGCTGGAAATAGCACCGCCAAGATTACGGCTACCTATTTTGATGAAGCCTATGTTTTCGAAGCCAACGCTTCAATCGATTTGAAGCTTAAAAATACTGAAACACAAGCGGTATCCGAAGTGCCCATGCTTTTGAAAGGAAGCAACTACGAATCCGATTTGAGCAACCTTGCGCCGGGAAGTTATGATTTTACGGTGGCTGTGCGTAACCAAAATCTTTCCAAATCAGGCAGGTTCACGATTCTTGATTTCGATGTGGAAAAGCAATTGGTATCGACCGATTATCAAAAACTAGGGCGTTTGGCGAATACTACCGGGGGGGCAAGTTATTTCCCGTCCCAGATCGAGACGCTATTATCTGAGCTTTCAAAAGACGACAATTTCCTACCCGTTCAGAAAGGCGAACAAAATACCGTATCTTTGATCGACTTCCGATGGCTCTTGGCATTAATTGTCTTTGCGTTGGCTGCCGAGTGGTTCATCAGAAAATATAACGGATTACTCTAAACTAAAAAAACTATGGATAAATTACCAAAAATTGCATTACCGATCATTTTCGGACTGATCGTGTTAGTCATTTTAATCTCAAAATCTGCAGTAACCATCGGTTCCGGTGAAGCTGGAGTCTTGTACAAAACATTTGCAGGGGGCGTCGTCACCGATGAACCACCGTTGGGGGAAGGATTTCATATCGTAGCCCCTTGGAACAAAGTTTTTATTTATGAAGTAAGGCAACAAGAGGTTTTTGAAAAAATGCAGGTGCTGTCTTCAAATGGACTGGAGATTAAACTGGATGCCTCCGCGTGGTTCGAACCAAAACGGGAATTCTTGGGTAAATTACATCAAGAAAAGGGAACTGAATATGTTCAGCGAGTTCTTTTACCGACCATACGCTCGGCGGCAAGAAGTGTTGTAGGACGCTATACCCCTGAGCAACTATATTCCAGTAAACGGGATGCCATTCAAGCAGAAATTTATGAAGAAACCAAAAAAATCGTCGATGGCCAGTACATTCAATTGAACGAGGTGTTGGTGCGCGATGTTACCCTACCGGCAACTATCAAAGAGGCCATTGAGCGTAAATTGAAACAAGAGCAGGAATCTTTGGAATATGAATTCCGTTTGGTCACGGCTAAAAAGGAAGCTGAAAAAGTAACGATAGAAGCAAAGGGTAAGGCCGATGCAAACAAAATTCTCAGTGCCTCCCTGACCGATAAGATTTTACAGGACAAAGGTATCGACGCCACCTTAAGGCTCGCCCAATCGGCCAATGCCAAGGTTGTCGTGGTCGGGAGCGGAGAATCGGGACTCCCCCTGATTCTAGGAAATAATTAAAATAATTTTGGTCGGTCGAAATTAAGTTTTAATTTTACAATCTTAATGAAAACGTACAGCACACATCATCACTTTTATACTTGCACTCAAGCGAGGTAAAATTGTATGTAATGTACCCACATATTTTTACGACCCGTTTGAGAAATCAAGCGGGTTTTTTAATTTGAATATTTTGTCAATTACGCACCTCGGATAGTTTGTGTTTTCAGTGCTTCGACTAAGCTCAGTGGAAGTTGCATTTACGAAGCTCGGCATAAACTACAGTGTGAATTTGTCGAAAAAAAATAAAAAATAATTGTTTATGATACGAATAGCCATCCAAAAATCTGGACGCCTAAATGAAGATTCACTGCAAATCTTAAAAGACTGTGGTATTTCGATAGATAATGGAAAGGATCAGTTAAAAGCCTCCTCACGAAATTTTCCGCTGGAAGTTTTTTACCTTAGAAACGGTGATATCCCCCAATATTTGAGGGACGGCGTGGTCGATATTGCCATCATCGGTGAGAACGTCTTAATCGAAAAAGGAGAAGACATTGAGATTGCCGAAAAATTGGGCTTCTCGAAATGCAAAGTATCACTTGCCGTACCGAAAGCAGTAAAGTATATTTCCGTGCAGGATTTTGAAGGAAAGCGTATTGCGACATCCTACCCGAATACCGTTCGGAATTATTTGAAGAATAAGGGTGTCAATGCCGATTTGCATATCATCAACGGTTCCGTAGAAATTGCCCCGAATATCGGCCTAGCGGATGCGATTTGCGATATTGTTTCCAGCGGAAGTACATTGTTTAAAAACAACTTAAAGGAAGTCGAGGTGATGCTGAAAAGTGAGGCTGTTCTGGCGGTTTCCCCGAAAATATCCCTAGAACGCAGAGAGCTGCTAAAAAAGATACAATTTCGAATTCGGTCCGTCTTACAGGCGCGGCAATCCAAATACGTTTTGCTCAACGCGCCGAACGACAAGCTCGACCAAATTTTAAAGCTGCTACCGGGAATGCGAAGTCCCACAGTCTTACCTTTGGCGCAAGAGGGTTGGAGTTCCGTGCATACCGTTATCAATAAAGACAAGTTTTGGGAAGTTATACATGAACTGAAAGAGGCAGGGGCCGAGGGTATTTTGGTGTGTCCCATTGAGAAAATGGTACTTTAAAATAGCAGGGATACACGGACTAGCATCTGGTTAACATGGATTTTGATATTCGCTTTATAGAAAATGAACAAATGGATTCGATTATTCCATTATTGGTACAGTTGAACCCCAAAATTACGTATGATTTACTCAAAGGTCGTTTAAAGGATATGGTCTTGCAGGGTTATCAATGTGTTGGTGTTTTTGACAACGATAGACTAATCGGCATTTCTGGAATCTGGGTGCTCGTCAAATACTATATCGGTAAGCATATCGAGCAAGATAATGTGATTATACTACCTGATTATCAGGGCAAAGGAATCGGTAAATTGTTGACGGCCTGGATTTTTGACTATGCGAAATCTATTGGATGTGCGGCATCTGAGTTGAATTGTTATATCGCAAATGAATCCGGACAGCGTTTTTGGGCAGCACAGGGATATGATGCGGTTGCCTACCACTATCAGAAAAAACTATAATTGTGAATAAAATTTATAATCCGAATAGAGCTGATTGGCAGGCTGTCTTAAAACGCCCTACACAAACCGTCGCCCACATCGAACAAAAGGTAAATACTATTTTTAGTGCGGTTCAAAAGGAAGGCGATTATGCTATAAAGATGTATACCAAGGAATTCGATAAGGTTGCGTTGGATAGTTTACAAGTTTCGGAATTGGAGATTTTGGAAGCAAAGGCACTAGTTTCTATTGCGCTGAAAGATGCCATTCAATTGGCCAAAACGAATATCGAGACTTTTCATAAAGCCCAAATAACGGCTAAAATTGAAATGGAAACCGTGAAGGGCGTGCGTTGCTGGCAAGAAAAACGTCCCATTCAAAAAGTCGGACTTTATATTCCAGGTGGAACCGCACCATTATTCTCGACCATTTTGATGCTTGCCGTGCCTGCTGCGATTGCCGGTTGCCAAGAAATAGTAATGTGTTCACCACCGAACGAGGAGGGTAAAATTCATCCGGCGATTTTATACACCGCAGACCTGTGCGGGGTAACACAAATTTTCAAAGTCGGCGGAATACAGGCTATTGCGAGCATGACTTTTGGTACTGAAAGTATCCCTCAAGTCTACAAAATATTCGGCCCGGGCAATCAATATGTGACGGTAGCCAAACAAATTGCCACAAAATACGGCGTAGCCATCGACATGCCCGCCGGACCGAGCGAACTTTTGGTCGTTGCAGACGATACGGCCGATGCGGCCTTTGTAGCGTCCGATTTGTTGAGCCAAGCGGAACACGGGGTAGATAGTCAGGTACTATTGGTATCGACATCCGAAGAAATGATCGATGCGGTAGAAAAAGAGGTGGAAAAACAAATTGAAAAGCTACCTAGAAAAGAAATTGCCCAAAAAGCTATTGATAACAGTAAGTTAATTTATGTAGTCGATGACCGTACCGCCATCGATTTGATCAATGAATACGGCCCCGAGCATTATATCGTTTGTGTCAAAAACGAGGATTTTTATGTGGAAAATACAATAAATGCCGGTTCCGTATTTATTGGTAATTATACACCCGAAAGCGCAGGGGATTATGCTAGCGGAACTAACCATACCTTGCCCACGAACGGATACGCCAAACAATACAGCGGTGTAAACTTGGACAGTTTTATGAAAAGTATGACCTTTCAAAAAATAACCGAGGAGGGCATCAAACGAATAGGAAGTGCGATTGAAATTATGGCCGAAGCAGAAGGTTTGCAGGCGCATAAAAATGCGGTGACGCTGCGATTGGAGCGTTTGAAATAATAAGTCAATGCCCATTGAATATTTATGGGCTAAAGCGGCACCAGCGTGACGCTGCGCTAGTGAACAATTGGACTAAATAATTTTAGTAGGTTCTTTTTGCCATTAGCGCGAGCCTATTGCTCGTGCTCCCTTAGGGTAAGTCACACAATGGCGCTGTGAGATTTAATAATTAAAATGGTGAATAACGTGGATAAGCCCGGAGAAATATAAACCTATATGAATTTTAATCTGAATAATGTAACAAGGGAAAACGTAAAAGGTCTAAAACCCTATTCATCCGCCCGCGACGAATACGTTGCCGATGGTTCCCCGATGGTTTTTTTGGATGCCAACGAAAACCCGTTCGAAAACGGGGTAAACCGCTATCCCGACCCCCAACAGCGGCGTTTGAAGTCCGTTTTGGCGCAGCAGAAGGCCGTCCCCATGGAAAATATGCTACTTGGAAACGGCAGCGATGAAGTTTTGGATTTGATTTTTCGGGCATTCTGTGAGCCTAAAGTAGATAATGTCATCACTTTGCCCCCAACGTATGGCATGTACAAGGTGCTGGCCGGTATCAACCATATCGAAAATCGTGAAATACTACTAACCAAGGATTTTCAGCCAGATGTTGACAAGATTTTAAAGCAAGCCGATGCTAATTCCAAATTGCTGTTTCTCTGTTCCCCCAATAATCCTACCGGCAATAGTTTTTCGAAAGAAAAAATTATCCGGTTACTTGAAAACTTCGGCGGTTTGGTGGTCATCGACGAAGCCTATATCGATTTTTCGACGGAACAAAGCTGGGCCAAGAAACTGGAAGAATACCCGAATCTAGTCATTACCCAAACTTTATCTAAAGCTTATGGATTAGCGGGTATTCGATTGGGTATCTGTATTGCATCCCACGAAATCATATCCGTTCTGAATAAAATCAAACCGCCTTACAACGTCAATGAGCTGACCCAGAATCACGCCTTAAAAAGGCTGCAGGGTACCGCGAGAATCCGTTTGGAAATTACAGAGATATTGAACCAAAAAAAAATGGTGATGAAAGTGTTGAAGCATGTGGCCTTTATCGAAAAGGTATATCCTTCGGACGCTAATTTTGTATTGGTGAAAGTAGACCATGCCGATACCCGCTATGAACAACTTTTGAAAAAAGGTATCGTTATCAGAAACCGCAGTAATCAACCGCTTTGCGAGAATACCCTTCGGTTTACTATCGGAACCACGGAAGAAAATATTAAGCTGGTAATGGCCTTGAAGGAAATAAATTAAATGAGTTCATTGTAATGAAAACGAAAGAAAAGGACAGTTTAAATACTACGACCCCAAGTTCAAATAAAGCAGGGAGAAAAGTACTTTTTATAGATCGTGACGGCACAATCATCAAGGAAACTGTCGACGAGCAGATCGATGGGTTCGAGAAGATGATTTTCTACCCAAAAGCTTTCACTTTTTTAGGAAAAATAGCTAGGGAACTGGATTATGAGCTGGTCATGATTACGAACCAGGACGGATTGGGCACTGATTCTTTCCCGGAGGAAACCTTTTGGCCGGTGCATAACTTTATCCTGAACTCTTTTGAAAATGAAGGCGTAGTTTTCAACAAGGTTTTTCTAGACCGAACCTTTCCCCAGGATAATGCCAATACTCGAAAACCAGGTACGGGCCTGTTGACCGAGTATTTTACGGAAGCATACGATTTAGAAAATTCATTTGTCATAGGCGATCGTTTAACGGATATGGAACTGGCAAAAAACCTAGGGGCAAAAGGTATTTTTATCAATGATGATACAAATTTGGGCACTGGCGAAATTACGGTAAAGAGAGAAGAATTAGATTCAGTAATTGCTTTGGAAAATAATGATTGGGAGAAAATCTATGCATTCTTAAAGCTGCAAAGCAGGGTTTCGGTTATCCATAGAAAAACCAATGAGACCGATATTCATATAAAAGTAAATTTAGAAGGAACGGGTAAAAGTGATATCAAAACTGGGTTGGCGTTTTTCGACCACATGCTGGATCAACTGGCGCGTCATGGCCAAATGGATTTGGAAATCAAGGTCGACGGCGATTTGGAAGTCGATGAGCATCATACTATCGAGGACACCGCCATCGCCTTGGGTGAAGTATTGCATAAAGCCTTGGGAAACAAAATGGGCATCGAACGTTACGGTTTTTGCCTACCCATGGACGATTGCTTGGCACAAGTCGCCATCGATTTCGGGGGCCGCAACTGGCTGGTCTGGGATACGGATTTCAAAAGGGAAAAAGTTGGTGATATGCCTACGGAAATGTTTCATCATTTCTTCAAATCTTTCACTGACGGTGCCAAGGCCAATTTGAACATCAAGGCCGAAGGCACCAACGAGCATCATAAGATAGAGGCGATTTTTAAGGCGTTTGCGAAGTCCATTAAAATGGCGGTAAAACGCGATATGGAGAAAATGATTTTACCATCTACCAAGGGAATGTTATGAAAATTGTCATTATAAATTATGGTGCGGGGAACATTCAAAGCATTAAATTCGCTGTTCAACGGCTGGGCTATGACGCCATTTTGAGCCATGATAGAGAAGAAATCTGGAATGCGGACAAAGTCATTTTCCCAGGAGTGGGAGAGGCGAGTAGTGCCATGAAAAAGTTGCGCAATACTCAATTGGATAGACTTATCCCTGATTTGAAACAGCCGGTCTTAGGCATTTGTTTGGGTATGCAGCTGATGTGCAATTCTTCGGAAGAGGGAAACACTAAAGGTCTTGGCATTTTTGAGACCAACGTAATAAAGTTTTCGAATGCCGTAAAAGTTCCACAAATTGGGTGGAATCAAATATCAAATCTAAAGTCCGGGATTTTTAAGGAAGTAGCCGAGAACGAACATATTTATCTGGTACACAGTTTTTATGCGCCTTTATGTACAGCAACCATCGCCGAATCGGAATACGATGTAACCTACAGTGCCGCTTTGCAAAAGAATAATTTTTACGGAACACAATTTCACCCGGAAAAAAGTAGTGCTGCAGGGGCAAGAATTTTGAGAAATTTTCTAGATCTGTAATACGGAATAGTTTTTACATAACCCCGAATATTTCTCCGAACGGTCGTAACGGGCAAAGGGCGGAAGCGTGGAAAAGGTGGGAAAATCGATGAAAAATTTTGTATGCTTCGGTAACTTCAATTTGAAGGAAAAGCAAATCGGTTTGGCATGAATTGCTGCGGATGATATGGTTTTTGCCGAGTTGATTTATATTTTGTAGATGGTAATTGTTAGGGAAAGGAAGTTGGAGAACATCTGATTGACTTTACTATAAACTATCCCGAATTAATAGCGGTAAATGGAATAGGTCTTAGAACTATTGATGCTCATAAGCTATATTAGAAATGTGACTTTAAGCAGATATGCGAGTCGCAAACTTGAATGTTGAAAAAAA
Organism: uncultured Flavobacteriaceae bacterium; assembly: GCA_963832345.1. GTDB lineage: Bacteria > Bacteroidota > Bacteroidia > Flavobacteriales > Flavobacteriaceae > Pricia. Next base: position 293,588 of record CAWHTW010000004.1, read on the forward strand.
ATAATGAGATGCGAATTATTCCGGCCATTGATATCATAGATGGAAAGTGCGTAAGACTTTCCAAAGGAGATTACGAAACCAAAAAGATTTACAACGAAAATCCGTTGGAAGTAGCCAAGGAATTCGAAGCGCACGGTATAGAATATTTGCATTTGGTAGATTTGGATGGTGCAAAGTCCAACCACATTGTAAACCATAAGGTTTTAGAGCAAATTGCTTCAAATACAACCTTAAAAATTGACTTCGGTGGAGGTCTAAAAACCGATGACGACCTGCGTATCGCCTTTGAAAGTGGTGCCGGGCAGATTACCGGTGGAAGCATTGCCGTTAAGGACAAGCATACTTTTGTTGGTTGGATCGAAAAGTATGGCGCGGATAAAATCATTCTTGGCGCGGATGTTATGAACGAGAAAGTGGCTGTTTCTGGATGGCAAGAAGAATCCACCGAAAAATTGATTCCATTTATAACCTCCTATCAAAAAGAGGGGATTCAATATGTTATCTGTACCGATATCTCAAAGGATGGTATGTTAGAAGGGCCATCATTTGAAATGTACAACAGGATTATGAATGAATGCAATGCTAACTTAAAACTTATAGCTAGCGGCGGAATCTCCACTTTTGAGGAACTCCCCAAGCTAGCTGAAATGGGTTGTGAGGGAACTATTATAGGAAAAGCGATTTATGAAAATAGAATCAGCTTGAAACAACTCGAAAGTTTTATAGTACAAAGTATCAAGTAGGGATCACAAAGCACTAAACTCTGAGCAATAAAACGCAAACTACGCAATTCTAAGTACTCAATACGTAATACCAAACTATGCTGGCAAAAAGAATAATCCCTTGTCTCGACATCAAAGACGGTCGCACTGTAAAAGGTGTTAACTTCGTCGATTTGCGCGATGCCGGCGACCCAGTCGAACTTGCGGAAATTTATAGTAGGGAAGGCGCCGATGAGCTCGTTTTTTTGGACATATCGGCTACGGAGCAAAAGCGAAAAACGCTAGCGGAACTAGTGTACCACGTTGCCGAAAAGGTTAATATTCCCTTTACGGTCGGCGGAGGTATTTCATCTGTGGAAGATGTAGATATTCTGCTGCAAAATGGTGCAGACAAGGTTTCCATTAATTCCTCGGCGGTCAAGAATCCGCAATTGATCAATGATTTGGTAGCCAAATTTGGCTCGCAATGTATCGTTGTCGCCATCGATGCGAAAAAAATTGATGGGGAATGGATCGTACATCTGGTCGGCGGAAAAGTACCGACCGAACGAAAGCTGTTTGAATGGGCCAAGGAAGTAGAGCAACGCGGGGCAGGTGAAATTTTGTTCACCTCTATGGACCACGACGGTACTAAAAACGGATTTGCCAATGAAGCTCTAGCCCGATTATCAAAAGAATTGAACATTCCTATTATCGCATCCGGAGGTGCAGGAAAAATGCAGCATTTCGTGGATACCTTTACCACCGGCAAAGCAGATGCCGCCTTAGCTGCCAGTGTTTTCCACTTTAAGGAAATCGGGATTCAGGATTTAAAGGAAAATTTACAGGCAAACGGAATTCCTGTTCGATTATAAAAAATGTCCCGGAACTCTTGCCTAAACGAAACTGGCTGGCATTCCGATGTAAGAAAAGTTGGTATCTCTAGATACGAATAGCAGCAAACTATAAACAAATGTCACCCCGAGCGCAGTCGAGGACTTAAGAACTAGTATGTTTCTAGAGGCTATCTAATTCATAAAATAATGACCATCATGAAAATTAATTTCAACAAAAACCAAGACGGCCTAGTCCCCGCTATTATACAAGATGCCAATACTAAAAACGTTTTGATGCTCGGCTATATGAACCAGGCTGCCTTGGAAAAAACACAAGAAATCGAAAAAGTGACCTTTTTCAGTCGCTCGAAACAGCGATTGTGGACCAAAGGGGAGAAAAGCGGTAATTTTTTAAACTTGGTCGATATCAAAAGCGATTGCGATAACGACACACTTTTAATTTCCGTAAATCCCGAAGGTCCGACCTGCCATACCGGTAGCGACACCTGTTGGAACGAAGAAAATAGTTCAAACTTCGGATTTTTTTCGCAGTTGGAAAAGGTAATCGAGCAAAGACGGACCGTTGGCTCTGGCGACACATCATACGTAGCATCCCTCTTTGAAAAAGGTATCAACAAGATTGCCCAGAAAGTTGGTGAAGAAGCCGTTGAAACCATCATCGAGGCCAAAGATGACAATGACGAGCTCTTTTTATACGAGAGTGCGGACTTACTTTTCCACTACTTGATTTTGCTTCAGGCCAAGGGCTTTACTTTGAGGGACATAGAAGCGGAATTAAAATCAAGGGAAAAATAGACGTATGCAAGATATCAATTCATTTTTTCTTCCGAATTGCAAATATTTTGAAAAAGGTAAGGCTTCGCCACAACCATTCTAACGGGCCGTATTTAAAATGTCTCAGCCAAAATTTACTGAACCATATCTGAATTACGATTAGCAGAAGTGCTAGCCCAAAGGTGTAGAGCACCCGAAGTTCGCCAACTAGACCTAATCCCCATCCATATAATAGCGCTGTGCCGATGATACTCTGTAAGACATAATTTGTCAGGGCCATTCTACCATAGGGCGCAAAATTGTTGAGCCATTTCTCCGGTCTGGATTTTTGGTACAGTATGACAAAAACTACAATCCATATAAAAGTCATCGCCATGTTGGCCACATCCATTGCCGTCAAACCGGCCATTGCGGTCCAATTATCGAAGGTTGCATTTTCGCCAAGGCTGACAAAAGCCGCTGCGGTGAGGATAAGGGCTGCCACAAGAATTACAATCGACCAAATAAGCACGCGTTTGGTTAATGTTTTCTCTCTTCTAAAATTTTTGAAAAAATTGGAACGACCTGCATACAATCCGACAAGAAAGAAGGCAAATGTATAATAGCCCCTTCCGAAGAAACCGAATTGGAAATCCCATTTATCACGATGGCCATCAATGGCGTTGGCCTTGAAAACATCAAGAATAGTCCCGTTTTTAAGCGTGTCATAATATTCTAATACCCACGGCGCATCCGATGCCAAATCAATAGCTCCACCCCAAATGCTGTCACCGTTGGTAATCAAGAATACAATGATCCTGGCCAATCCGAGAAATAGTAACGTGGCAAATCCTAATACCCACTTATTGGCTACTTTATAAAAGGGAATCAAGAAGATACCTAAAAAGGCGTATATCGTCAGAATATCACCTCGATAGAAGAGGCTATGCGCATAACCGATAAGCAATAAAATGAACAATCGCCATAAGAACCTACCCCCAAAATTAGTTCCCTTTTTGGCACCATTATCCATTTGGATATAAAAACTTAACCCAAAGAGAAAGGAGAACAAGGCAATAAATTTGCCTCTAAGTAAAAAGAATATGACACCGTCTATAATATTGTCGACCACGCCTGGATGTACGGCTTCATTGAAGGCTTCCGGAGATGGTGCGCCAATAAAATTTTCTACCATGTGGCAGATGACTATACCTGCAAGAGCGATGCCCCGCAGGGAGTCTATACTTTGAATTCTAGGCGGTCCATTAATGGCCATGCTGTTATTTTAGATAGGGGAACAGCTTAAAAAATAGGCGGAAAGACTTTTGATTATTGTAAACCCTAAGGTACGAAAAAGATTAAAGTCTTTGACATAGCCATTAAGCAAACACTGCGAGAGTTCTTATCTAAAACACTTTTTATGAGATGGTTCTATTACCAAGAATGGCGATTTTACTTAATTCCTATATTTTTTGCCGTGAGGTAAAACGGATATTTCTTTGAAGATTTCTATATATGAACCGTTTTCGAAATCACACATACTGATTGGTGTTTGGTAGGTAGGGGAATTATTTCTTTACTTTGGCCGCCTTGCTGGTAATATGTGTTATTTTAGACAGTATAAAAATCGAAAATACCCATGAGTTCAAAAAGTGATAATTTTAAGAATGACGGTCAGGAGGATGCCGATCAAAGTCTTAAAACGGAAAAGGCGCCGAATGCCCATGACAGATCTCAGGTAACCATGAATTTTGGTCAAGAGGAGGCGGACAAGCTAACAGAGGAAAAATTTAAGGAATGGGCGGAGGCAGAGATGAAAAAAAGGGCCCAAGAAGGTCAAAGACTTGGGGAACAGATAGAAGCCAAAGAGGTGAAATTGGTAGAAGAAGCCCAAGCCAAGGAAAAGGCTCAAGAGAAACAAAGACTGGAGGAAGACGCTGCAGTCAAGAGGAAGGTGGAGCATGAACTTAAATCAAAGGATGAAGCTGAGGACGATATAAGGGCGGAGAATAAGTTTATTTTAAAAGAAGGACCAGAGGTTATTAAAAGCGCAGATGAAGTGCTAAAAGAAAAAGCGGAAGCTCAAGCAAAGAAAAGGGCCGAAGATGAGAAAATACAAAAAGACAATGCGGAGGTCCAAAGGATAATCCAAGAGGAAGAACGTCGTAAGGCAGAGGCAGAGACCAAAAGCAGAATACAAGAGGAGCAACAGCGTAAAGCAGAGGCCGAGACCAAAAGCAGAATTCAAGAGGAGCGACATCGTAAAGCAGAGGCCGAGGCTATAAGGAAAGCCCAAAGCAAAGACAGCATAAAGAAAGCAAGGGAAACTGTCAACTTAAGGGACGAGGAATGGCGGAAATTCAAGGAAGAAGCGGATGCCAAAAGGCATTCGAGATCTGGGAATCAACCTGAATCTATCGTTGAGCGTACTGAAGGGATAGAGGGCAGGCGAAAGCCGGAAGACAAGAATCGAAAAAGAAGAGTTGTGGTAATAGGATCAATTGCTGCCCTGGCCATTTTAGCGCTATGGATCTTTTCATTGTCTAATGAAGGTAGCGAAGAACAAACGCCGGGATTTCAGGATAAGAATGCAATTACTGAAGATAATAGTGTTACGCCGACATCTGAATCTGCCGCCACAATTCAACAAAATTCCCCTTCCAATCGAGAGATTGGCGAAACGTTTGAAGGAGGTATGATTTTCACTATTGTTCCCTCTGGCAGAACTGGCAAAGTGGCTTATTCTAAAGATTTAGGACCTATGTCTTGGAAGGAAGCCATGAACATTCATGAACAATTGGGAGAAGGATGGCGATTGCCGACAATGAATGAACTGGGTACCATGCGCCGGAATATCGGACAAGGTGCCGATAACAGCGGTAAATTTTCCGATGAACTGTATTGGAGCGCCACCCCTTATGATGCCAATCAGGCAAGGCTTTTGCGATTTGGTGATGGTGATACCTCATTCCACTTTAATAATAGCCTATCGACCCGTAGATATCTGGTTAGGGCGGTTCGTGATTTTAGTCGATAGCCGATCAACGTCATTTTACTCGGAACGAGTAGAAGCAATGGTGAGCGTTGTTATCAACACTTCCTTTTCGCCAAAAACTTTAAAACCTTTCGCAAACTATTAGCTTTTTTTCGGTCGGTTTCTCGCAGCTTTATTCCCGGGTGATTGCAAAAAAGCACCCTTGTTTTTTTCATTGTTTAAGCGGTTCAATTTTTGTTGGTATATCCCTTTCGGCATACGTTTTGGAAATTTTATAAAGGTGGATTGTATCTACATTTTTTTTAGTTTTTATCTTCGCTTTGGCATGCTTTGCCATCAAGGTTGGTAATCATACGTTTTTTGAGATTATTGGAAGATTGGCATTCACTGTTAATAGCGAAAATATAAACCATACTCTTTACTTAGGATGTGAAAGCAAGTAAATCATTTCAAGCCAGCCGTATTTCATACTTCGGATTTCGTACTCGGTATTTCGTATTTTTCATAGGCTTCCTTTTAAGCCCACCAGACCACAAAAATCTTCTCAAATTCCGTCTTTGATTTTCGAATCCAGACCATTGGGGCATTTTGTTGGATCATCCGCAGATTAATGTCCATTAAAATTTCAAAATGATTTTTCCAAGAGACCTCGTTATGTGGTGCCACGACCCATTCGGATTTATAGGGGATGTAGTAGGTATATCCTCGAAATTCTTCCGCATTAAAATCATCGAATTTTAGCCAATACCCATGAACACAGCTCCTGTTCAAAGGACGGATATGAATTTCGGTTTGATAAGGCTTGAATAGCTGTCCTTTAAAACAACATTGATGCTCAATTTCTCCGTGGTCTATTCCCTTTAATTGTAGGGCATCCCGCCCTTCCGCAGTATGTAAAAGTGGAAATTGTCGCTGTTTTATCTTTTCAATTTTTGTAAAGAACATATCCCTTCGATTAGGACCTATCAGCTGATGAATAGGTTCGGAGATAGCCGTGTCGATGATGTAGAATTTATAGGTCAATTCAACATGCACTATTTGTGCGGTTTCCACGTTCCGTAAAACAAAATCAATTTCCCCAATCGTACGGTTGTGCTGCTTAATGGGCAGGTTGTGTAAGAGGATATCATACCGCGCTGTGGTTTCCAAAAATTGTTGAAAGACATGCTCCATTTGATGGCCCATACGTAAACGTTGTGGAATGGGTTTGGACCGGAAATTAGTCAAATCTATTTCCGGAAATTTGAATTGACTTATACCAAATTGCTCATTCATCCATAATGGCGGAGTATTGAGAAACCCGATAAAGCGTTTATCGATCATAGAGTACGAAGATATTGTATCATACTCGAATTTCGAAGAATGATATTCCAATACAAATCCTAAGGTTTTGGCTAAGTCGATTCTAAAAGCTTGCTGTCAAACCTGTTTCCCAGCTTTTACATGATACTGCGAATTATTTACGAGTGTCTTCGTTCTGTTTTTGGGTATTATGACGAAAATCAAGAAAACTTTTTTATCTTGTCAATCATTTTAAGTTCGATTGAACCCATACTGGGTTCTAGCAAACAAATACGATACATGAATTCAAATAGAAGAAATTTCCTTAAAAAAACTTCATTAGTCGGAGCGGGACTCGCTTTGACGCCAAGTATTTCAAATGCGAATATGTTTTCGCGAAATCGGGTTTCCAGTTCGCAATATATGGGCGGATTCGAAGCACCAAAGCTAGATACCGTACGTTTTGCCTTTATCGGCGTCGGTGCCCGTGGATCCGGTCATGCCCAGCAAATCGCTTCTATCGAGGGTACCGAGGTCGTCGCCATATCGGACCTCTACCAAGATTTGGCCCAAAAGTCCGCAGATGCTTGTAAAGAAATGGGTAAAGGACAAAGACATAAAAAAATTAAGCTTTACACGAACGGGGAAGATGATTGGAAAAAGATGCTCGCAGAGCAAAAACCGGACGCTGTAATCATTGCCACCCCTTGGAAACTTCATGCACCCATGGCCATAGGCGCTATGAATGCCGGAACTCATGCCTTTGTAGAAGTGCCTTTGGCGCTTACCCTTGACGAAATGTGGCAGTTGGTCGACGTCTCGGAAAAGACCAAGAAGCACTGTATGATGATGGAAAACGTCAACTATGGCCGCGAAGAGTTATTGTATCTAAATATGTGCCGACAAGGCGTAATCGGTGAACTACTGCATGGCGAAGCTGCCTATATTCATGAACTGAGGTCGCAGATGGAAGAGGTCGATCGCGGCACAGGATCTTGGCGAACCCCACATTATGCCCATCGCAACGGAAATCTTTATCCTACGCATGGCTTGGGACCCGTCGCCCAATACATGAATATCGCTAGGGGAGATGATAATTTTAAGTTCATGAATTCTTTTTCCTCCCCGGCTAAAGGACGTGCGCTTTATGCAAAGGAGAATTTTCCCGCAGACCATAAGTGGAATAAATTGGACTTTAAGGGCGGAGATATCAATACCTCTATCATAAAAACTGAAATGGGCCGTACCATTATGGTACAATGGGACGAGACTAGTCCGCGCCCTTATACAAGGCATAACCTGATTCAGGGCACCAAAGGCACCTTGACCGGATTCCCCAATCGGGTAGCCCTTGAAGGTGGTATCGAAGGGGTAACGGAAAACCATCACGAGTGGGCCGAGGGCGATGGTCTTCAAATGATTTATGAAAAATATGAGCATCCGTTATACAAACGTCTCGGTGAACTCGCCACAAAAATGGGTGGTCATGGCGGGATGGACTTTATGATGCTCTATCGTATCGTGGAATGTTTGCGCAAAGGTGAAGCATTGGATCAGAACCTGTATGAAGGTTGCCTTTGGAGTGCAGTGGGACCTTTAAGCGAAGCTTCGGTTGCAGCGAACGGTGCCCCACAAGAATTTCCTGATTTTACCAGAGGTTCTTGGAAAAATACCGATGCACTGGCGATTGTCAGTTAACCCAATCCATATCTAAAAAAAAAGATCGACCTCACATCGATCTTTTTTTGTTTAGGTAAAGCCTCAAAACCGTTAACATTTCCTAAAAATAGCGATGTTCACAGCGAATTGTTTTAATTTTATATAATGGCTATGAACACAAGACAAGGGTTTCGGTTTTCTTCCTATGAAGCACCGAATCAAACTCCCTTTGAAAGACTTTTCGATATTTTTCAAGAACTCATCACCCACACTTCGGGTGATTTTGACGAGGCTATCGATTGGTTGCGGGAGTTGGATAAGGAATATGAACTCACCGATGACGAATACACGATAGATGATTTTATAGAGGAACTGAAAGCGAAAGGATATATCCGTGAGGAGTTCGAGGATGGGGGAGGCCAGATGGGCGAAGGTGAAGACGGAGAGGAAGGAGACGGAAAGGGAAAAGGAAATATTTCCATCACTGCCAAGATGGAACGTATCATTCGTCAAAGGGCCTTGGATCAGATTTTCGGAAAACTTAAACGAAGCGGTGCCGGGAATCATAAGACGGGAAAATCAGGCCAAGGTGATGAACATACCGGTGATTTGCGGGAATACCGATATGGAGACGGACTTGAGCATATTTCTATGACCGAAAGTCTAAAAAATGCCCAGGTCAATCACGGTATCGGTAATTTTAACCTGAGTGAAGAGGATTTGGTGGTTGAAGACACCCAGTACAAAGCCCAGATGAGTACGGTACTGATGATTGATATCAGCCACAGCATGATTCTCTATGGTGAGGATCGGATTACGCCGGCCAAAAAAGTGGCCATGGCTTTGGCCGAACTGATCACTACCCGTTATCCGAAAGATACGTTGGATATTCTGGTCTTCGGTAACGATGCATGGCCTATTCCCATTAAAGACTTGCCCTATTTAAAAGTTGGTCCGTATCATACCAATACGGTAGCCGGATTACAATTGGCCATGGATATGCTCCGCCGAAAGCGAAACACCAACAAACAAATCTTTATGATTACAGACGGTAAGCCCAGTTGTTTACGGCTTCCCGATGGTACCTATTATAAAAATAGCGTTGGATTGGACGATTATATTGTTGAAAAATGCTACAATATGGCCCGACAGGCCCGGAAATTACATATTCCGATTACCACTTTTATGATTGCCCAAGACCCTTATCTAATGCAGTTTATCCGTCATTTTACGGAAGCGAACAAAGGCAAGGCATTTTTTACGGGATTAAAGGGATTAGGTGAAATGATTTTTGAGGATTATGAATCGAATCGGAGGAAAAGATTAAAATGAGGAAGCTTTTGCTACATTTCGACGGTCCTTGACCAGCGACCGAATCGACAATGGAGATTGAGCGGAGCCGAAATAGAAATGGCCGACCGCGGCAAAAGACCTAAATAAGATAGTGGTGTTACGCTGATGCTAATGAACGTATTGATTTAACGGTGATTCTGGGTTTAACCGACGCTGGACCTGAGGTACGGATTACGAAGTGAAAAATGAGATTAGAATAGAGAGTAGAGACAAAAAAACTATGAATTTGAACCATAAAGAAATTAAAACCCTCGGCGGATTAAAGGCTGCGGGCTATCAAACAAAAAGTATCAAAGACGAACTCCGCGATAACCTTCGTGAGAAAATTAAAAATGGCGAAGAAACTTTTCAAGGTGTTTGGGGCTATGAAGACTCCGTAATCCCCGAGCTTGAGCGGGCTATCCTGTCACGTCATAATATCAATTTACTCGGACTCCGTGGACAGGCTAAAACCCGCCTGGCCCGGCTAATGGTTTATCTATTGGATGAATGGATTCCCGTGGTTGAAGGTTCGGAAATCAACGACGACCCTTTGAAACCGATGTCAAGATTCGCTGTTGAGCTTATCAAGAAGGAAGGAGATGACACTCCGATCGTTTGGTTGCACCGAGAAGAACGTTTTTATGAAAAACTGGCTACCCCGGATGTGACCGTTGCCGACCTGATCGGGGATGTCGACCCTATCAAGGCGGCTAACCTCAAATTGTCCTACGCCGATGACCGGGTAATCCACTTTGGTATGATACCCCGCGCGAACCGCTGTATTTTTGTTATCAACGAGCTGCCCGATTTACAGGCGCGCATCCAAGTTTCCCTTTTTAATATCTTAGAGGAAGGTGATATCCAGATCCGAGGTTTCAAGTTGCGATTGCCGTTGGATATTCAATTCGTATTTACTGCCAATCCCGAGGATTACACCAATCGTGGAAGCATCGTAACCCCGTTAAAAGATCGGATAGGGTCGCAAATTTTAACGCATTATCCCGATGATATAGCGATTGCACGTAAAATCACCGAACAAGAATCGAAATTGGACAAACGGCAGACCGATGCCGTTTATGTGCCTGATATTGCCAAGGATCTTTTGGAACAGATCAGTTTCGAGGCCCGTAACAGTGAGTATGTCGATGCGAAAAGTGGTGTAAGTGCCCGTACCAGTATAACGGCCTTTGAAAACTTGTTGAGTACGGCCGAACGAAGGGTGCTGTTGACCGGTGCTGAAAAAACAATGGTACGATTGAGTGATTTTGTGGGTGTAGTTCCTGCCATCACAGGGAAAATCGAATTGGTATATGAAGGGGAACAGGAAGGCGCCGATGGTGTTGCTGCCATACTTATCGACGATGCGGTGAAGTCGCTCTTCCCGGAATATTTCCCAAAAATCGAAAAACTCCAAAAGAAAGATGCCGAATCCCCGTATGATGAACTGGTACATTGGTTTTTTCAGGGCGAAGGCTTCGAGCTCTTGGATGACTTTACCGATGCGGAGTACAAACGGGCTTTAGATCGTATTCCACAATTGAACAGCTTGGTTAAGCAATACCAGCCCGATTTCCCTAAAGCGGATATCTATTTTTTGAAGGAGCTTTTGCTTTGGGGATTGGTAGCCCATAAGAAATTGAGTAAGAACCGATTTTCAGAAGGGTATCAGTTCAAAGATTTATATGGAAGTTTTATCAGCGGACTATAATTAGATGCCAATTTTGCTGAGGAAGTTATCGGCATAAGGAGCTGCTGCCCGCCAGATACGCAGCAAATAACTTTCAGGTTTAATAAGAGAATCCCGGACAGAATTGTCCGGGATTCTTCTATTTCATAGCATTTCATTTCGTTACGCCTTTTGATAGGCTGGCAGAATGAATATAAAAGAACTTCCGATATTGGATTTGCTAAATACCGTGATTCTAAAAGTAAAAAAATCTTGGGCTAATCTGTCGAGCGTTCCGGTAGCAGACGATAAAGGATAATATGCATATTGGATTACGGTTCAAAAGGAAATGAGAGATGGAAAAGAAGATGAACTTTGCTTTACCGAACTAATTCAAATTACAAAAAAATGCTGTGGCACTTGAAGTTTCGAACGTTGAGTTGGAACAATTTGCTTATGTAACCTCTCATGCCTTCAAAAAACTTCACATGCGTTTACTAGTTTTTTAACTCACTTAGAGCAAACGTACGGAGATATCATTGAGGGAAAAGCAAAAATGTATAGACATCGCGCTGCCGCTGGGGCCAAGCGAGTGCGTCGATACATATTTGGGTTACTTGTTGGTTTGCCCTAGTGTAGGAAAAATAGAGCATCTATAGAAAACATTGACCTCACGGAGCTACTGGCTGAGGTCATGGCCCTTAGTAATCGGTTCACTACGGAAAAAAGGGCTGTTATTATTATTGAAAAGCTTCCTCTACTACAATCACGGTATTCAACATTACACCAAGTTTTTTTAAATTTGGCAAGTAATGTCATAATACGGTTCTACGGAAAGGATTTCAGAAATTAGCATCACTTCCCTAGAAACTGACAGACCATAAAAGTAATAGTATAGGATAATGGTTTAGGTATTAAAAGGTAATAGTTATTAAATTTAAACCGCTTGACACAAATGGGGGAAGTATAGCGGAACAGGAATAGACATTGCGATTACAAAAATGGGAATGGAACATACGGGAGTTGAAATCAGGGTTAAAAGCCAGCCAGAAAAAGCGAGTTAATTTAGTGTTGAGCCTCTAAAAAGTAGCATAGAAAGCGTATATATTTTTTGGTCGAAGGCAACGAAGGAGATATGCAGCTTACAACAGAAGCCCAATTAAATTAAAGTAGCTAATAACTTGGAAGTTGTTAGGACGGGAGAAGCAGCTATCGATTTTTTAAGTAGATAAGCAAACACCAATGAATTTAAACTCTTACTGCCAGACGTATCGTTTATACATTAATCTATTAAGAATCAACGGTCATGAGGTTTCGAAGTATATAAAAGGGGATGAAAAGTGAAACCATTTTCCCACGATGATATTGATTATATCTTCCTCTAAAAGATGTCTCAAAATCATACAAAAGACACAATATTTGCTATATTGTATAGCCCGTCGACGTAAATTGTTTTCTGAAAGCGATTACGCAGATTGAAAATTTCTGGCTAAAATTTGGTAACTTATCATCCAAGGAGAATTGCGAATATGAATCAGGATCCATCAACATACAAAATTTTAATCATTGAAGATAATTCTGGTGATCTTCTTCTTGCCCAAGATTATTTGGACGAGTATTTTAAAAGTTATAACCAGACTGTTGCCAATAGCTTTTCCGAGGCTAGGGAAATATTGAGTAGTCAAAAAAATTATTTTGATATAATTCTATTAGACCTTTCCTTGCCAGATTTGGATGGGATGGCTCTTGTGGATGCAATGATTTCTTTAGTCTTTGAGACACCACTAATCGTTCTTACAGGATATTCGGACATTCCTTTTAGTGCTTTAACGTTAGCTCGCGGAGTTTCAGATTACATGTTAAAAGATGGTCTGACCGCATTTTCGTTGTATAAATCTATTATACACAATATTGAAAGAAAAAAGTATATTCAGGAAATTGAAACATCACAAAAAAAGTATAGTAATCTATTTCAATTAAGCCCGCAGCCTCTGATAATCTATCATATTGATACTTTATCTATTATAGATGTTAATGAGGCTGCATGTAATCTTTATGGCTATACTCTTGATGAATTTCTCCGCTTATCTATTACAGAGACTATGCCCGAGGAAGAATATTCGAATTTTCATATGGAAGTTGGTAAAGTAAAAAATTTCACATCTAAGGAAACCTACAAAGGACTTTCTAAACACCAAAAGAAAAACGGTGAGGTATTTACCGTTGAGATATACACTAATTCAGCATCATATGAAGAACAAAATATTAGAATCTGCTTGGTAAATGATATCTCGGAAAGGATGAAATATATCGAAAAAATAGAAGGTCAGAATGAGCGGTTAAAAGAAATAGCTTGGATTCAATCTCACGTGGTAAGGGCACCTTTAGCTAGGATTATGGGGTTAATAGACCTAATGACAAATACCCAAGTAGATATTGACGAGAAAGAACAAAAATATATTTTCACGGGTATTGTTGATTCCGCGCGCGAATTAGATGGAATTATTATGGAAATTACTCAAAAGGCATCTTCATTTGGAAAGGCATAATCAATATGGTAGCGAAAAGAATAGTAATCATCGATGACGATCCTATTTTCTGTTTCATACTAGAAAAGCAATTACCAAAGGATATAATCTCATCTACAAAGATTTTTAATAAAGCCAAGGAGGCTTTAAACTTTATAGTTGAAGAAAATCTAGGTGATATTAAGTATTTGATTTTTTTGGATCTAAACATGCCAGTAATGGACGGTTTGGAGTTTTTGGATAATTTAAGAACAAGTAAACAAAACTGCGATTTAAAAGTAGTTATTGTAACCTCATCCATAAATCCTGAAGACGAAAAAAAAACATCGTCCTATCCAGAAGTAATCGATTTTCTTGAGAAACCTATTGTGGAGGAGGATTTACAGAAAATCCTTGATGCTTTTTAAAAAAAAGCTTCCATTAATTTTATGATTTAAAGGTTGATGTTATTTCGTATTTAAATAATGCCTACAAATCGGCAGACTCAAATACAATATAATGTTTACCATCGTAATATCCATATACGCGTTAAAGCCAGAAGCCCGATAATCCTATTTTAAGCAAAACGTTTATCATTAACCAAAAAATATAGAACTAGGAAACGCTGCTAAACACTCTTCAACATTGCCTTATCGAATGTGTTACTTTTGCAAGTAGTTTTTATAAAATAATGCTCAATTATTCGGAAAATTCTAACTGAAGGTTACCAAGTAAGTTATTCCGTACGGATTTTTTCGAGACTTCACTAAATTTTTTATACCCAAATAGGATATCGTTCTATAGCGTTTCAGCGGCGAAAGTTAAAATTAAATCGAAGGCGTCACTTTCTCCCAATACCTTATAATATTTTGGATGTATTTGAAAAAGTCCTCAATTTCAATTGGTTTGGTAACATAAGCATTCGCATGATTTTCATAAGCATATTTTATATCCTTCCAATCATTTGATGTGGTTAGAATTACTACGGGTATATCTAGATATTTTAGGTCTTCCTTTAAAAATTTCAATATTAGCCTACCGTCAGGTCTTGGAATGTTAAGATCTAAAAGAATAAGGTCAAATGTAATGCCGCTTCCATTTTTCGAAGTGTTCTTAATTTTTTCGAGTGCTGTTTTTCCACTGTTTGCTATTTCTAAATAGTGCCCAGAGTGCATTTCATCAACAGCCTCTTCCATTATAAAAACGTCGGCTATATTGTCTTCTACCAATAGTATGTTCATAATACGTTTTCTGCTTTTAAAGTAGACAATTTATAATATTTTATGTTAAGTTTAACTAAAATCTGGAAAACTGAACAATATTCTGGCAAAAAATATTTTAACTTATTTCGAAAAAACGACATTACCGTCCTCTTTTATTAATAGGTCAAACTTGGAGATAATTTCAGAATTCAAAATTTTTACTTGGAAAATTTGAGAACAGATAAGTAATTTTTTAAAATTTCGTGAAAAAAGTGAGCTTATGCAATTAGATGGCTTGATTGATTATAAATTTACTGAGAATGTTGATTTACACTTTGAAAAGGTTTTCGACGAAATAACAGAAACGGCAGCCAAAATATGTGAATCGCCGATAGCTTTCATCAGTGTGTTGGGAAAGGAAGAACAGCATTTCAAATCACGAAAAGGTTTAAATAGAGTAAGCACGAAAATAGAAGAATCTATTTGTTATTTAGCAGTAAAATCGGGAAAAGAATATCTGGAAATTGAAGACCTACGGGAGGATTTTAGATCTAAAGACTTTTCTTACGTTATAAGGGATGAAAAATTAATGCACTATGCCGGAGTTCCCATTTCATTGGATAATGATAAAAAAATTGGTGCGCTTTGCACCATGGATAAAAAGAAAAAAAAACTAAACCAGCAACAACTTGAAGCTTTAAAGATACTTGCAAAACAAACCGCTATATTTTTTGAGTTGAAGGAAAAGGATAAGCTTTTGAAAAACCTTCAATCAAAACTCAAAAATAAAACTGATGATTTGGAATACTTTATAAGTACAACGTCACATGATTTAAAATCACCCATAAAGTCTATTAAATCGCTTTTAGGATTAATTGCAAAAAACAAAATAGAACTTTCCAGCGCTGAAGGAGAGGTATATTTTCAACTTCTGAATACATCATCGGACAATGCGTTAGATTTGGTAGAAGGCATAGCCCAATATGGAAAAATACTTTCAACAGAGATAGAAAACGTTGAAGTTGATATCGAAGCTATGTTAAATTCAACTTTTGATTTGGTTAGTAAAAATTATCCGGATTCAAAGGTTAGGTTTAAATTGAAAACTATTTCTAAGATAGTCTCACAAAAAAAGCTTCTTAGACCATTATTTGAAAATTTATTTGATAATGCTTTTAAATATAGTAGTAAAGAAAGGGAATTAATGATTCAAGTCTCTCAAAAAAAAGTTGAAGGTAAATGGCTTTTTGTTTTCGAAGATAACGGAATAGGAATAGCGCAAGAAGATTTGAAATCTGTTTTTAAACCCTACGTTAGACTTCATACAAAAAGCGAGTATAAAGGCAGTGGCCTTGGTCTGGCGTCGGTAGAAAGAATAATTCATAAACTAGGGGGTACGATAAAGATACAATCAAAGTTTGGCGAAGGTTCTAAATTTATTTTTACCATAGAAGAACCTGAGGTTGAACGATACGATTAACGGCATTGTAAAAATACAATCACTGCGATGTGGGACTTTAGTCTAAAATAAGTTTGGAATTGAGGTAAGAAGGGAAATTTGACCTAAAAGTGATTTTCTAAAATTTCGAGAAAACTTTCGTCTGAAATTGGCTTATGAATAATCTGTTGGATCAAAGGACTTTTCAGGGCTTTAAGGATGTCTTGCTCCTCTTCGCTGATGGTTAGCATAACAATCACCACGTTTTTACGAATAGCCTCCGGAAATCTATCTTCAAATGCTTTCAAAAACTGCCAACCATTCATTTTCGGCATCTTGATATCCAATAGAATTAAAAAGAGGTTTGGTTCAAAATTAGATGTGAATAATTCAGTTTCCAATAATTCTAAGCCTTCAATACCATTACGGGCAACCCGGATTTTTAAATCCATTTCAAGATTATTGATAAATAGAGAAGTTAAAAAAACGGATGTCTCATCATCATCAATAATAATAACCGTATCAAGTGAAAAAACCTTCATATTAACATATATACTTGCTGAAACTAGGCCTATTTAATTTGGCACTCCCAAACACTTTGCTCAACCTACAGACACAATGGACTAACATTTTATAACTTCAACTGGGGCAGTGTGTTGAACTCTTTAGACTGTAGGTCGTTGATTAGGATTACTTCGCTAATAACGATAGCTGCAACCAAAATTGTTCAATTTTTAGTATTGCCTCAAGAAACTCGCTAATATTAAGCGGCTTTTTCACATAACTATTGCAGTGATATTCATAGGCTTTATTTAAATCTTTTTGACTGGAAGAGGTTGTGAGAATTACTACCGGGATTTTTTTAAGATTTGAATCCGCTTTTATTTGCCTTAAAACCTCATGGCCATTGAATATAGGGATATTGATATCCAATAATATAAGATCGGGTTTTTTTGCTTGTGTAAATTCACCTCTTTTAAACAGAAAATCAAGTGCGTCCTCACCATTTTTTACTACACTAATTTCCGTTCTAATTTTGCATTCTTCAAATGCATCTAGTGTAAGTAAAATATCTCCTTCATTGTCTTCTACCAATAGATATATGCGAAAGTTTCATTTTTTGATTATTCATAATTTTAGTTTTTAGAAATTGTAAAATAAAAGACCGTGCCTTCTCCAGGTACAGAGTCCAACCAAATTTGTCCACTTAATAATTCAATATGTCTTTTGGCTATGGAAAGACCAATCCCTGTTCCATCATACTGATCTCTGTTGTGGAGTCTTTGGAAAATGACAAATATTTTATCATAGAATTTAGGGTCTATCCCTATCCCATTGTCTTTGATAGAAAATTCCCATTCCTTTTCCTTTTCTATAGCCTTAATTTCGACTATTGGTGGGGTATCTGTTTTGGAGTACTTGATGGCATTATCCAGTAAACAATGAAGAATCTGTACAACAACAGCTTTATAGGTATAAAGTGTTGGCAAAGGCGATGATTCAATTGTAGCGGACTTTTCTGAAAGTAACTTTTTTCTTAGTAACTTAAATTCAGATCGACCACTTCATTTAGATCTACATCTTCTTTTCCTTCAGTGGGTTTGTTTGCTCTGGAATACTCCAATAGGTCAAGGATGATTTCCTTCATTCGTTTGGCACCATCGGTTGCAAAGTGAATATACTGATGCGCTTTTTCGTCTAACTGATTTCCATATCTTCGCTTCAATTGATCCATAAAGCTAGAAATCATTCTTAAGGGCTCCTGTAAATCATGAGAGGCAATAAATGCAAATTGTTCCAATTCTTCATTGGACCGTTCCAGCTCATGCGTATACTGCTTTAGCAACTCCTTATTTTCGACTTCCTGTGTAATGTCTGTTGAAATACCAATAATACCTGATAACATATTATCCTCATCATAAATTGGAGAATTGGTAATCCGGACGGGAAAAGTAGTTCCATCTCTTTTTCTGCACTTGAAATTCACCGGCCCATATTTGCCCTTTTTTGAGCACTTCCATTATCTGTTCGGCTTCTTTCTTATTAGCATCCGTAGGAGTTAGCCGCATAATATTACTTCCTATAGCTTCTTCCGCTTTCCATCCGTAAATATTTTCTGCTGCTTTGTTCCAATATTTGACAATACCATCCAGATTTGTTGCAATAGCTGCCTGCCCTACTGTGCTTAATAAATTCGCTTTGAACCTGTTTTCTTCTTCTGCTTTTTTTCGTTCTGTAATATCAAGAACAATGGCTAAGAATCTCTTGTTTTCACTTTCATCGAACAGTTGTAAATGCACTTCTACGGGATAACTGCTTCCGTCTTTTCGTAGGTGATCTGTAAAAAATATAATTTTCTCTTTTTCTTTATGTATTAACGGAGCGATTAGATCATTAAAAGAGTCTGTGGTATAGTCTGGCTTTATATCAAGTGGGGTTAATGTTTTCATTTCCGTATTTGAATAGCCAAGGTTGAGAAACGCACCTTTGTTGACGTAAGTAAATAGTAATGTCTTCGCATCGAAAATATATATTTCATTCAAGCTATTTTCTATAGTTACTTGAAGATTATTTTTTTCTTGTTCGGCTTTTTTACGCTCTGTGATATCAAAACGAATGGCTAAGTATTGAAAGGGTTTACTGCTTTCATCTAAGAAGGGCACAATCGTGGTATCCACCCAATAATAGGAGCCATCTTTCGCTATGTTTTTTATTTCTCCTCTCCATACTCTGCCAGAACCTATGGTTTCCCATAAATCTTTAAAAAATCCTTTAGGGTGATGGTTGGAATTAATAAGTCTGTGGGTTTTTCCTATTAGCTCTTTTTCATTGTATTTTGAAATTTTGCAGAAGTTGTCATTTACAGAAGTAATCACTCCTTTATTATCCGTAGTTGCGATGATTGCCGATTGATCTAAGGAAAATTTATAATCTTTTAACGCCTTCAAACTATTCTCTAATGTTAGGGTGGCCACTTTTCGCTCATGAATATCCTGATAACTACCATAAATTCGAGTGGGTTTGTTATTCACTATTTCACTTTTGCCAATGGCCCGGTTCCATCGTTTATTTCCTTTAGCGGTACGCACCAATATTTCTTCATCAAATTCGATACCCTCATTGATAAGTAGATGAAGTGCGTTTTTTATACGGTCTTGGCTTTCCCCAATATGAAATTCTATACCGCCAGTTAAAGTTGGATTGTAATTATCGTCCAATTCCAATATTTCGTATAGCATGGGAGACCAATACATATCATCCCCGTCTTGATTGACTAAATCAAGCTCCCAACTACCTATTCTGGCTACCTTCGTGATTTGTTCCAATAACTCTTCGTTTTTTGCTTCTTGCGTAATATCTAAAGCGATATTATTAAATAACACCGTACCATCTGCTAAAAAATTTGGTGTTCCAAACCCCATGTGCGTACGAACTTCTCCTGTTGGTAAAACATATTTATACCGGCATATCCACTTCGATTTTGTTCTAATTGATTTACGAATACTAGACTTGAACTCTTCCATATTGCCGCCAGCTTCAATTTGGTGCAATACCAGATTCATGTTATTGGTCCACTCGTTAGCCGTAAAGCCAGATATTTTTTCCGCTCCTTTTGAAACATATCTAAGCTCATTTTTTCCATTAGGATCAATAAGATATTGGTATACGATGCACGGTAAGTTTTCTGAAAGTGATAGTAATCTATTTTCTGTTTCCTTAATAGCACTAATATCTTGAAAACTACCATAAACACGTGTGCAGACACCTTCCGCATATTCTGCCTTCGCAGTGGTCCGTACCCAAACTTCTTTATTATGGGAATTGACAATAACTGCCTCAATGCTATACGGTTCTTTGGTTTGAATGCATTTTTCGAAACTGGTTAGTGCTAAATCGCGATAATCCTCTCGGTAGAAATTCATGGCGGCATCCACGTTTGGCATATAGGAGCGGGGGTCTGTTCCATAGATTTGGTGAACCTCGTCTGACCAAAAGATAGTGTCATTTACTGCATCAAACTCCCAGCTTCCAATTTTGGCAAGTTTACCAACCTCACGGTTCAATTCCCTCAGCTTCTTTTCGTCTGTGATGTCCCTGAAATTATCTACAATACCCATAATAGAAGGATCGTGAAGTAAATTGGTGATAACAGGTTCAATCCATCGCCAAGAACCATTCTTGTGCTTTACTCGCGAAGTGTAGCCCTTCATTGGAACTCCAGGGTTGCTTAAACAGAGCAACAAAGCACTTTCCGCGTTAGGTAAATCTTCAGGGTGAACTAATTCTCTAAAGTCCATATCTATTACCTCCTTTGGAGAATAACCTAAGATGTTTTCTACTGATTTTGATGCATAGGTTGTATTTCCTTCCGGTGAGATAATGATAACACAGTCCATGCTGTTTTCGACTAAGGCCTCAAACCGTTTTTGACTAAGTAGAATTTTATTTTCTTGTTCAATTTTCTCGGTAATGTCTCTCGAATTAATAACGATTCCATTTATGGCTGGGTTGTCTAACATATTAGTGAGCACCGTCTCAACCCATCGCCATTCACCATGTTGATTTTTAGCACGATAGGCTTCCATCACGACTCTGGATTTTGTAGCTATTTGTTGCAGACTGGATTGGGTTTGCTCAATATCATCAGGATGTATAAATTCAAAGGCATCGCTGCCGATAAATGCTTCTGGAGGTATGCCTATAATAGCAGTACTTGAAGGACTCATATAGATATAGCGACCTTCTAAATCGATGATAGCGTAGAGGTCATTGCCTCCTTGAACTAAGGCCTTAAAACGTTGTTCGCTTCGTGCTAATTTTTCTTCCTGCTTTATTGTTTCCTTACCATCTCTGGCCACAGCATACGTGAGTTCACTTTCTGCATCCCAAGTTGAAGACCATAAGTTATAAGCAATACTGCCATCTTTTTTTCGGTATCTATTGAAGAAAGATTTAATTTTTTCTCCATCATATATTGCGGTTAAGATTTTGTTCGTTTTAGCAATATCTTCTTCCAAAACAAAATCAACAAAATTTTTACCTAATAATTCTTCTGGGGTGTACCCCCAATGTTGAGAAGCTGATGCACTCACATATACAAATTCTCCTTTAGTATTAAAGGTGCAAAAAACATCTAATGAGGCGTCTAATAGCTGGCTTGCTTCAGATTTTCGTTTCATTAATCTTGTGATATCTTTAGACCGGCAAGCCACCGTAAAATTATTGTTTTCACCAGCTATTGGCTCAAAAGTAGTTTGACGAAATTGAATTTCATTTAACTCCGCATTGAAATAATGCTGTTCTACCTCGCAATATTCTCCATTGAGAGCCTTTTTGTAATAGCCTTGCCATACCTCAATGTTATCCTTTCCAAGAACTTCTATGAAAGCGGATTCATTTCGTTTCTTTTCCACCCCAGCCAATTCCTTAATCAGCTGTAGATACGCTTTGTTGGAATATACTAATTGGAAATCATGATTGACCATCCAAACAGCGTCTTTGCTTTGGTCTAAAAGGAGGTTAGGAAGGTGTGGATGATTCATTTGAATGGTTTGTTATAGAAATCGTTTAGACTTCTTCTTTTATCTCTAATTCTCAAAATTTGCACTTCTAATTTCCTTATTTTATTTTTCGTTAATTCCGGCTGTGCAAATAAAATTTACATCAAGAGGGCACAAAATCTGAAAATCTCAGATTCAATTAAGAAGTCTTAACAAGTTCTTAAAAAAAATATAAAGTAAAAAATTTTCTTACAAAATTAAGAATTCCTTTGTGTAAACTGTTTTAAATAAAAATTTCCTAATTTGTAACACTAGTTAGAGGTATTGATTAGTCTATTAGGATGCTATCTTCTCAAGGACGCAAACTTTAGCACGTGGTACTTTTTCTGCTTGCTTGTGTTTTCACCTACAAAATTTAAGGTGTTCACAACAATTTTTATTAAGCATTGCAGTAAATAATTACTTTTGACCAACAACCTATAAAATTAAAAAATGATGTACTCAAAAATTTATCTGATTGATGATGTTGAATTGGTGAACCTTATGCATCAGGTACTTCTTAGGAGATTGGGATTGGAGGATAAGGTAATCTCCTTTACCAATCCAGAAATAGCTTTGGACCATTTACGTTTTGAGGAAAGAAATTCGGAACCTATACTTATCCTCTTAGATATAAATATGCCGGAAATGACGGGTTTTGAGTTTTTAGAATTCATGGTGCTTGAAGAATTCCCTACCAACATTGATGTGGTTATAGTAACTTCGTCAATAAATAGTGAAGATAGGAGGCTGGCAGAAACCTTTCCGAGGTTCGTGAAGGATTTTATATCTAAACCATTAAAAACAGAAAAATTAAAGAATATTGTACAAAACCCTATGAAAATTGCACTTTGATGTTAAAAATTTATTCAAATTTGACGTGCCTTTATTTTGGATAAAAATCATATTTCGATGTTTATGTAAAAAACTGTCGGAGTTTTTCCTGCCGAATTTTATTCATTTTTCTCTTGGTTGTGTTTTTATCTTTATGGAAGGCTAATTTATTAAACAAATTTTTTATTGTCTTTATGGCAATTATGAGTATTCCTATAAATATAGACCAGTTAAAAAGTAATTTTAAATATTACTCTGTTCTTTTATCTTAATAGTCAAATAACAAAACATAGGGTAGCAATTGACAAGTTAAAAAGGTAAAACTCCTTTGAGCATTGATTATATAAGGATAATGAATGAAAATCCAACCTAGGAAGCTACTTATGAAAAAAAGAAAAAACCCGGCTACTTGGCCGGGTTTTTCATGCATTACGATTTTGTCTCACTCCCATGTATCGATATGCTGGTTCATATCATCGAACTTGTATTCGCCAACTATTTCTTTACGGTAATGAATGGCTAGTATCGTCAGCACCAGAAGAAGTATGTGTAATACGAAAATTAAAATACCCAACGGCAGAAATGTGTCGGGCACAACATAATTTACGAATTCACCGTAAGAAGTAAGGGTGGACAGAATCTCGGAGGTTTTGAAAACATAAATCAAAAATGCGCCATAGAGTATATATTCTATGTTTCGCATAAGGGGGTCGGTCAATTCGTCTTCATCAATTTTGAATTTTAAGACGTATAGAAAGATAAAATGAATTAAAGTAATTATCGGAAATACATAGTTCTCTGGCTTTAAAAAATAAAAATTGTTCGTGTAAAGACCGTAAAAATCAAAAATGATTAATACAACCAATACTGCGATGGAAAGATGGATCGTTCGTTTCCATGACATAATTTTAAAAATGGCATTCATAGCAGTATTTTTTAGAGATTGGGTACGCAATCGATTCATTGGTCCTCATTATGCTATAAACGTCATATGCCTGCCCTTTATTTAGAAAATTCGACAAACCGCAAGTTTTGAAGGTAGGCTCCTAAAATTCGATGTGAAAATACCGAATTTTTTTTCTGAACTGAATAAAAATTTTGCTAGTGAACACGGCATGGGTGCATAGAAAATTTTAATGGAATGCTACTCGCTAACGCTTGGAATTAAAATATAGGAACTTCTTTTTTCTTAGGTATTGCTATTTTTGTCAGGCTAGTATTTTTCAAACACAAAAAATCGCTAGCTTCAAACCAAACTAAAGATTATGCGGCAAATACCCCATTCATACCTAGTACGTACTCAATATTTAGGGTTTCGCTACAGCGGTTGGCAAATACAGCCTAGGCAACGTACCGTGGAAGGTATGCTGTCAAAAACTTTGAAGTTTATGTTGCCGGGCGAACGTTTCAAAATTCTCGGTGCAGGTAGAACGGATGCGAAGGTTTCTGCATTGGATATGGCGTTTGAAC
Source organism: uncultured Flavobacteriaceae bacterium (assembly GCA_963832345.1). Lineage (GTDB taxonomy): Bacteria > Bacteroidota > Bacteroidia > Flavobacteriales > Flavobacteriaceae > Pricia. Next base: position 317,826 of record CAWHTW010000004.1, read on the forward strand.
TTTTTTTGGACAATTCCCTGGAGAAAACCTCAAACTTTCTCGAACTTTTTAATTTGAATCTTCCTCCGGATATCCGTGTTCTGTCCATCGACCCGATATCCGAAAAATTCAATATCATCAAGGATGTAAAAACAAAAGAATATATATACCTATTTTCTTTTGGTGAAAAAAATCACCCTTTCTGCGCCCCTTTTTTGGCCAATATTCATGAAAATCTGGATATTGACTTAATGAAAGAAGCGGCGCGGCTTTTCGAGGGTACCCATAATTTCTCCGCCTATACCGTAAAAGAACGCGGGAACACCAAGACAACACGTAACATAACTTCCTGTAAAATAACACGTAATACTTTGATAAGTGCCAATTTTTTTCCGAATAAAAGTTATGCCCTGCAGGTCAAAAGTGCCGGATTCATGCGTTACCAAGTACGCCTGTTGATGGGTGCCCTGATTCAATTGGGCAGGGGAGAGCTCACCTTATCAAATATAGCAGATTCGCTTAAAGAAAACAATACCATAGTACTTAACTACATTGCACCAGGTTCCGGCTTACTTTTAAGTCAATCGGATTTTGGTATTTGAACGGACTGGTTGTCCAAAAATTAAACACCGACACCGTTATAAATTTCGATTAACTTTATCATCCTAAAACCCGTCTACGTTAGAAATCATAGTTCCATGCGTAAAAGAAAAAAAATCAGCAGAATAATTCCCAAAATGCCTTCACGGTTCGCCAAAAAAAAAGGAGAGGCACCTGGTACCATTACCTACATGGGGCACAGGGAAAACCTTGAGAGCGTTGTAAATATCCTAGAATACAACGAGAGCGAGCTCAACGTACATGCCCCGGCCAATATTGAAGAAATCGTGGCCCATAAAGGCCCACCTATGATATCGTGGATAGATATTGTCGGGCTTAGCGATGAAGCGTTTATTGAAAGGGTAGGGAAGCGTTTCGGACTGAATTCTTTAGTAATGGAAGATATCGTAAACACCCATCAGCGCCCAAAAATAGATGAATACGAGCCTTATATTTTTGGAGTATTTAAGATGCTCTACATTAACGAAAGTGGTGAGTTGATTGGGGAACATGTCGCATTAGTACTTTTGGAAAACTGCGTTTTAGTGTTTCAGGAATTGGAAGACGATGTTTTTAAGGGAGTCCGAGATCGTGTCAGTAAAAAGTCCGGCCGCATCCGTACCCGGGGAGCGGACTACCTGTTTTTTGCACTTTTAGATGCTATTGTGGACAATTATTTTGCTGTACTCGAGTACTTAAACGATAAAATAGAGGTTTTGGAGGAAGCCGTCTATGCCGATCCAAGTCCCGAAGAGGCCCAAAAAATTCAGGAAATCAAAAAAGAGGTCTTGCGGGTCAGGCGCTGGATCTATCCCGTTAAGGAATTGGTTAGCCGATTAATCGATACTGACCATCCTTTGATTACCAAAGAAACTAAAATCTTTCTTAGGGACGTACAAGACCATGCCATAGAAGTAAATGAGAGTATACAGATCTATCGCGAAATGTCGATGAGCTTAATGGAAATGTATATGAGCAACATGAGCAATAAAATGAACGAGGTGATGAAAGTGCTGACGATTATGGCGTCTATTTTCATACCGTTGACATTTATTGCAGGTGTTTATGGGATGAATTTTGACCACATGCCCGAACTGCATTATGAATATGGCTATTACGTAGTATGGGGAGTGATGATTGCACTTTTTATCGGAATGATGGTATATTTCCGAAGAAAACACTGGATATAGGTATCTATAATTCCCCCACAATCAAGGTGATACAAAAAATAGGGTCCTTTTAACTAAACAAATCCGACGAAAGATATCTATCACCACGATCACAGATGATGGAAACGATAACACCACTTTCGAGTGTATTGGCCAATCGTAAAGCTGCCGCTGTTGCTCCACCACTGCTCATACCCGAAAAAATTCCCTCTTCTTTGGCCAAGCGTTTGGCCATAGCGATAGCCTCCTCTTGACTGACTTCCAATATTTGATCTACTTTTTGCGCGTCGAATATTTTGGGCAGATACGCAATGGGCCACTTGCGGATGCCGGGAATGCTGGAACCATCGGTAGGTTGAACCCCAACGATTTGAACATCCTTGTTTTTTTCTTTGAGGTAGGTCGATGTACCCATTATCGTGCCGGTCGTACCCATCGATGAAACAAAGTGGGTCACTTTACCTTCGGTGTCTCGCCAAATTTCAGGGCCGGTGCTTTTGTAATGGGCTTTCCAGTTGTCATCGTTTCCGAATTGGTTGAACATAATGAATCCCTCATTTTTGACTTTTTCATCCGCATAGTCCCTGGCCCCTTCGATACCTACGTCAGCGGGAGTCAAGGTGACTTTAGCCCCATAGGCGCGCATGGTCTGTACCCTTTCTTTGGTGCTATTTTCGGGCATTACAAGTTCGATGTTCAGTCCATAACTGCCGGCAATCATGGCCAGGGCGATACCGGTATTTCCACTGGTCGCCTCGATGAGTTTGGAATTTGTGTTGAAATCACCACGTTCCAATCCGCTTTTGATCATGTTTAGGGCGGCCCTATCCTTCACGCTACCGCCGGGATTGTGGCCCTCTAGCTTAAACAATAAGGTGACGTTGGGGTTGGTGTTCAATATTCGGGATTCGACCAAGGGTGTGTTGCCGATAAGGTCTAGAACAGTTTTAGACATTCGGATGAGTTTTTATCTTGATTTCGGGGGTGTGAAAAACGGTGGAATTTTTTGGTACCGACGCGGTCAACCAAGCGTTTCCGCCGATGACGGAATTTTCACCGATAACCGTATCCCCACCTAAAATCGTTGCACTGGCATATATGGTGACATTATCCTCAATGGTCGGATGGCGCTTTGTTCTCTGCAAATTTTTGGCTACATAAAGTCCACCTAAAGTAACTCCCTGATAAATTTTCACATGATTTTTAATGATCGCCGTCTCCCCGATGACGACACCCGTTCCATGATCGATATGGAACGAATCACCAATCTGAGCACCGGGATTGATGTCGATTCCCGTCTGTCGATGCGCCCATTCGGTCATTAACCGCGGCACCAAAGGAAATCCTTCTATATAGAGCTCATGAGCCAATCGATAAATGGCAATCGCATAAAAACCAGGATAGGCCATGTAGACCTCTTCGATGGATAGGGATGCAGGGTCGCAGCTGACCGTAGCCTCTGCGTCAAGGTTCAGACGGCGTAAAATTTCAGGTAGTTTCGCCACATAAGAATCCCATAATTTCTTGCAGGATTTGTCCACATCCCAACAGGCCAAATCTACTAAAGCATCGAATTGTGTCTCCAAAAGACCCAAATTCTTTTCTACGGGCGTATCAATGTCGAACAGGGTATAAAAAAGGGTATTGGTAAAGGCCTCGGTCTTTTCCTTCAGAACATATCTTAGATTGGGCTGTTTCTTATGCCGATTTATTTTGTCTATAATCGATTGTTGGGTCATATTTCCATGTTGGTTTGTCAAAATTAACCATAAATTTAGATGCGCTCTATCTTCATTGGTTAACTTTAGCGCAAATATCAATTAATCACAGGTTTTTAGACGAATGTTACATCCCGCAATTACGAAAGAAGCTCTTTATTTTTTGGACAAACTGAAAAAGAACAATGATCGAGATTGGTTTACCGAGCATAAAACGGAGTTTAAACGGCATGAAAGCGATGTCAAAAATTTTTATTACTTGGTTATGGATAACCTGAAAGTCCATGATCAAATCGAAAAAATGAAGATGTTCCGGATGTATAGGGATGTCCGTTTTTCGAAGGATAAAACACCGTATAAGGCTCATTTTGCCGGTTCCTTCCACCGTTTAGGCGCACAAAACAGGGGCGGCTATTATATTCGCATAAAACCTGGGGAAACCTTCATTGCCACAGGGTTCTGGGGTCCGGAAAAAGAGGATCTGTTACGAATACGGAAGGAGTTCGAGTTGGATGCCTCCGAGTTCCGGAATATTGTCCGCAAAAAATCCTTCAAAGAAATATGGGGCGAATTAGAAGGCGAAGCGGTCAAGACGGCTCCGAATGGATTTGATAAAGATCATAAAAATATTGACTTGATACGGCAGAAGCAATTTATCTTTCGTCGAAATTTTACGGATGTGGAAGTGCTTTCACCTACTTTTCTTGATGAAATTGATAAGTCGTATAAGGCCATTCGCCCGTACTTCGATTTTATGGGCGATGTGCTGAATACCAACCTGAACGGAGAGTCGTTACTGGCTTGATTGTCATTCTATTATGCCATTTATCTTGTGTGCTTATCTAGAAGCATAGCAAGAAAAATAGTGAAGGGTTTGAAGGGAATTTGTTCAAGATTTGACGGTCCACAGCCAAAAGAATTAAATTAAAACACCCTCCTCAAAAAGCTGAATCTGATCCTTGAGCCGCTCGATGACCATGTTCATCATGCGTTTGTTCAAGGCAGAGGAATTTTTGATGTAGGTATCGTATTCTTCCAACGAGAATTGGCCGATGACAATGCCCTTTAAGGAATTCCGGAACTTCATATCTTTTTGAACGGCGTTCTCAATATATTCGAAGCGTTTTTGTGCCGAAAGTTGATGAAAGGCGTTCTTGTATTTCGCAATATAATTCCTGAAAATCGCAACAATAAGGGGATTTTGAAACTTGATGATCGGTCTCAAGGTGCCGTTCTGAAATTTTTCGTCCTCCGTCATATTTTGGGTAACCCTGGCAGAAGGAATTTCAGGGCGGATGCGAAGTAAGTGATTGCACCGGTCGCTCATGATAACTATTTTTATAAAGATAACGAATACAATATTGTGCTCAATCATTCCAGTACGATAGTTTTTAACCGCGTTATGAACACAGCATTATGAAATTCGGAAAAGTAGAAAAACCAGAAGTCATAGATTTCGCCATCCCAAAAGATCATCCCGATACAGAAGTTATCCTCTCCAAGCACAACCTCGACCAAACCTTTACCGTTCATGTCGGTTGTGCCAAGTGGAACCGGCAAGACTTGAAAAACTTTTATCCAAGGGGCACGAAAAATGAACTCGAATTTTATTCCAGCCAGTTTAACAGTATTGAACTGAACGCGACTTTTTACAGGATGTTCCCCCCGGAGCAATTTGCGAAATGGAGCGATACGACGCCCGATAATTTCAAGTTCTTCCCCAAACTTGTACGGAACATTAGTCATTTGAGAAGGTTAAATGACCAGGTGTATCCCATTGTAGATGAGTATCTTATCGCAGTGGCCAACCTAAAGGCTAAACTGGGTACGCTCTTCTTACAGCTGCACGATAATTTCGGACCAAAAAATTGGGATAGGGTAGTGCGCTTCGTGGAACATTGGCCGGCGGAGTTCCCCTTGGCCATGGAATTCAGACATACGGATTGGTTCAATGACGAAAAGGTCGCTCAAGAACTCTACCATCTTCTGGAAGAAAACAACATCGCCAATATTTTGGTCGATACCGCCGGTCGAAGGGATATCATGCACATGCGATTGACGAACAATGAGGCCTTTATCCGCTACGTAGGCGCCAACCATGAAAGCGACTATGCCCGGTTGGACGATTGGGTAGAACGGCTGGCGGTCTGGAAGAACCAAGGACTAACGAACATTAACTTTTTCGTACACCAGAATATGGAGTTGGAATCCCCGCTTTTATCCGCCTATTTTATTGCGAAATTGAATGAAAAGCTGGGCACGGATCTTTTTATTCCGAAAACTTTGGGCAATGAGCGATCTTAGTTATTTTAAGAAAATTTTCCGTGGTAACTTTGGTGTTGATTAAGGTTCAAGGTAGTTCTTTGAACTTGATCAAACCTGCAAACTTTAATCAGTAATTTGCCATGAGATTCCATACTAGAAAATGGGTGAAACCCGGAGATTTAAATGCCAATGAAACCCTATTTGGAGGTCGCGTATTAGCTTGGATCGATGAAGAGGCGGCGCTATACAGTATCATCCAATTGGAAAACAAGCGTATTGTCACCAAGTATATGTCGGAAATTAATTTTATGAGTACGGCCAATAAGGGCGATATCGTGGAAATCGGCATAGAAGTGGTCAAGTTCGGAAAGTCTTCCCTGACCTTGAATTGCGAGGTCCGTAATAAAATGACCCGGGAAACTATCGTAACTGTTGATAATATCATTATGGTCAATTTGGGAGAAGATGGAAAGCCTCAACCCCACGGAAAGACGAAAATTGAATTTGTGAAAGACCGGCTGGCCGCGGAAGATTGAAAAAAGGCTAAAATGTAACCGTTAAAAAGAATCTTATCACTGTCTGGATTGATACACTTTCTTAAAAAATTGGTTTAAAGTTTAATGGCTACTTCGTTTCAGTTCAAAGGTTAAGGAATTCTTTGTCCTTGCAATACTTTAAGCCAAAACCGTGCCGTAGGGCGCAAATAAACCTTACATGATTTTCTTACTACTGCTGCCTGCTTGCGAAAGCCTGCACGTCATCTAAGACCCGTAACAAATTACCTCCCCAAATTTTAGCAATTTCCTCCTCGGTATAGCCGCGCTTGACATAGTTCTAGAGTCACATTGAGCGTTTCGGAAGCGTCGGACCAGCCTTCAATGCCCCCGCCGCCGTCGAAATCGGAACTGATCCCGACGTGATCGATGCCTATCAAATCGACCATATAGTCGATATGGTCCACAAAATCGGCAACGTTTACCGCCGGTGGGGCATCTGTTTTTTTGGCCGCCACCGTATTCGAAATTTTATGAATAACGGGGTATTTCTCAAAAAAGTCCTCTTTCTGTTCGTCGGTCAAGCTGTCGAAATCCGAGGGGTCGTGCCAGGCCGTATGCAACGAATCCGCCACTTCTTTATAAATGCCCTGCATGTATTCTGATCGTACGGAGTCCTTTTTAGAATTAAGATAAGCCCCCAGGGCAACAGTCTGAACGACCCCTCCGTTTTTCTGAATCAATTTCAGCTGCTCATCGTCCAGATTTCGACTGTGATCGCACAGTGCCCTCGCCGAGGAGTGGGAAGCAATTATCGGAGCCTCCGACAGCTCGATAGTCTGCTGAATTGATGCCTTCGATGGGTGTGAAACATCAATCATAATCCCCAATCTATTCATCTCTTTTACAGCAGCTCTACCGAGTTCACTCAAACCATTGTGTAACCAAACACTATCTTTTTCGCCGGTATTGGAATCGCTAAACTGGCTATGGCCGTTGTGCGCTAGGGAGATGTAACGCGCACCCATATTATAATACTTTTCAAAATTCGACAGGTCTTCACGCATTGGATAGGCATTTTCGACCCCAATCATGGCCACTTTTTTACCTGTAGAATTAATGCGGCGAACATCATCCGACGTCAATGCCAATTCGATTTTATCCGGAGCAATGTCTTCGCAGAAGCGGCGTATGGCCTCAAATTTGGCCAGGGCATTTTCTTCAGCTTTGGCATAGCCTGCGGTGGTAAGCGTGTCTTGCCCGGTGTAGACAATCAACCAGCTGACATCGAGTCCACCTTCCTGCATCTTGGGCAGGTTGACCTGGGTTTCGAGCCGTTGGGTGTAATTGATACTATCGGTAAAGTTATTGATATTGATATCATTATGGGTGTCCACCGTAATGGTTTGTTCATGTATCCGCTTAGCTTTAGCCTCCAGATTTTCCTCGGTTTTATTCTCCTTTTCAGTACACGAGATTATCGCTAAGAGACCAAAAACACAGATAAAGTACTTCATTTCGAATGTTTTAATAATCAGTATACCTACAAATAAAGCCATTTGACAACAGATATACCAGCATAGGTAACATTAAATTGCTAAAGGGGCTATTTATGGGGATTTTTACCATCCCAATCGTTTTAATCCAAATCATCTCGAATTGAAAACAAAAATCCTACTAGACCTACAACGGCTTTCCGGAATTCATACCGACACTGTATCCGCCACCATGGACCTTACGCCCATTTTGGAAGAATGCATGGGCGACACGGACCTTTTGATAGAACTGGTCTTGCTATTCCATGAAAATGCACTGGAATTTATCGGTGCTGCAAGAATACATATTCCCAATTCAGACTTCAAGGAACTTGCCCTGGCCGCCCATAAAATAAAAGCCGGATTGGCCATGTTGCGCACTGATAGCCTTCATACCATCATCGTTCTCATACAAAAGGAATGTTCCGGGGACCAAGACGCAAAGCACCTTCAGTTTCTTTGCGATTGCTTTGTCGAGGAATATCCAACGGTAAAAACACAAATGGACACAGCATTGGCCAACTTAAATCAACGATAAATCGGGCATGGAAAAGAAAAGACTTTTGTTGGCCGAAGATGACCAATTACTGGCATCGCTTTTGACGTTCCGACTACAAAAGGGTGGATACGAGGTCAAACTAAGCGCCGACGGAAAACAGGTGAAGGAATATCTTGCCGAGCACTCCCCCGACATCATCGTCAGCGATATCATGATGCCCTATTTCTCAGGTATGGAGCTCATTGCCTTTGTACGCAAAGAACTTAAATCACAGGTGCCCATCATCATTATATCATCGGCCGGCAACGAAGAAAATGTCCTGAATGCCTTTGAACTAGGCGCCAATGATTTTATTTCGAAACCGGTAAGTCCCTCCGAACTTCTCGTACGTATCGCGCGTGAACTGAACAAAACCTGATTTGCAGATACCGAACCTTACATATGGTATTCATACGCTGCTCACCGCCCCCGAGATCAACACGGACCTTCTATGGGCACTTTCGACCTTTTTTGTGGTCTTGGTACTCTTGTATTTCATCTCGGTCTTTTTTCTGCGGAACAAAATATCTTCCAATTCATCGCAGAGAAAGCAGCGGAAAACCGAGCTCACGGCGATGGTAAGTGAGTTTTTATTTTATGAGGATGATGCGGACAAAAAGGAGAAATCAAAGTATATCGGATTAAAAATTGAGATACGCGATTTGCTCAGGGAAGATTTCAATAGAAAGGTTTTGGCCCAAATATTACTCGATCTGAGAAAGGATGTTGCCGGTGATACCCAAAAACAACTATTCAAATTGTATCAAGACCTCGGACTCGAAAAGGACGCCTTTAAAAAATTGGAGAGCTGGCGGTGGGAAGTCGTTTCAAAAGGTATTCTCGAGCTTACGCTGATGCAGGTCGAGGAAGCTTACCCATTTATCGTAAAGTTCATTAACTACCGAAGGGGTGCCATTCGAAAACAGGCCGAGATTGCCACCGTTAGCCTTACATCTGGAGGAATCAGCTATTTTTTGGATAGCACGACATACAAAATATCAGAGTGGCAGCAATTGAAATTGCTGGATGTATTGCGGACCAAAGAGGATTTTGAACCGCCCCGCTTCAAGGCCTGGTTGACTTCGACCAATACCCATGTAGTACTGTTCGCCCTGCGTCTCATCAAATATTACAACCAAAACGACGCCAATGCCTCACTTATCGAGCTGGTGAAGCACAAAAATTGGCAGGTCAAGCAACAGGCTATCGATTGTATAAAGGAATTTAACGTCACCCAAGCACTACCGACCTTAAAAGGCGTGTTTCCGAAGTGCACGGTCGACACCAAATTGGCGATTTTGGGGGCGATTGCGGAATTGGGCAGTACGTCTGATATTGAATTTTTAGTAAACGTATCCCATCGGGAAGGGAACTTCTCAGTAAAAAGCAAAGCTGTCGGCGCCATAAACACCATTGCTCCCGAAAGTGTCATGCCTACCGAGAATATAGAACATATCACGGTATACCCTTCTCTAAGCAAGGAAGTAGAAAAAAAGGCAATCGAGGAGGATGCGGCCGACCTGGAGCCATCTAGGGAAGGACCTGGAACCAATATATCAGGGGAACATCCGGCAACGGTAGACTCCGAATCCGTATCACCAGATAATCAAACCAAGCATAACGACCCACTAATAATACCTACAGAAATGGCCAATCCAAAAAAATCCGGCAAGTCCCTTAAAGAAATAGAGGTAGAAGTTGAAGAGGTGAAAGCAGCTTCCCCTGAAGACACCCATTCAGCCGAAGCATCCAATTTCGATATTTCGGAAATCCACTTTCTGCCTCTTGTGGTGGCTGAAACCGAAACCCTATCAAGCGGAGAATTAACCGAAGAAGACAACGCTATACACAACGAAACCTTGAGAGTTGCCGAAGTCCGCCATGATGAAATTCTTCCCGACCCCATGGATGAAGAATTAATGGCCCTTATCAACGAAATCAACGAACTGGACTTCTTGCCCATTGTTACCGATGACGAAGTGTTGCCGGTAACAGAATCGTCAGAAGATTTGAATGTGGCGGCATCGGAATCATTAAAAAATATCGAGGGCTATACCCTTTCCGATTTTGAGGTGTCTTTCGAAGAAAAGAACGATGCTGTGGTTTGTGGGGAACACGAAAAAGTAGCATTCATTCTTGAGGATGTTCCAATTATCGATACTAAAAATCCTAATGTCGAAGACGTGATGGCTGGGTTGCTGGGAAACAACGAATTACGGGAAATCGAATTGACCTATGAGACCGTTCCCTATACCTCGGATGCCGAATTCTCATATGAACTCATCCCCGAACCCGTCTATTACGATGACCATGAGACCTATATGATGGGACTTCTGGACGACCTCGAGGAACTCGGTGACCTTCGCGAAATTCCCTTATTGGAAGAGCTTAGGGCAGAGGAGGGCAAAGGCTTTATTAATGAACGTATTACTGGAATGATAGAGAAATTTTCCCGCGAACGGGCTGTAAAGCGAAAAACAAGTTCAAACACCGATATCGAGACCGACAATCTGCCCGTGTTTAGTGTTTTCGCCGACCTTTTCAAAAGCATAGATACGGAATGTAAACTCATTCTTTTGGATGAGATTGTGCCGGTAGGCGACGAAAAGGAAATTGAATTTTTGGACGGTCTGCTCGAAAATCCAGATCAAAGAATACGCGACAAGGCCCAGACTGTTCTAAAACTCTTACTTGCAAAACTTTCCCATGAGAATCCGCAGGCCCTCTGTTCCAAAAGAGTATCCGCTATTGCAGCAGAACATGGGATAGCTAAAATGGTTGGGGAAAAAGCGGTAAACGAAATGGATCACGAGGAAGAGACCTTCGGCCACCTTCTTTCTGAATTGGAAGTGTCTCCCGCCATGGTTCCCGAGATTTTCGATATAGATTTTGATCTTTGCGAGATTTTGGACGAGCATTATGACCAGAAAATATTGGAAATTCCGGTAATTGCGACAGAAGTGCTTTTCGATGATCATAAAAATTCTTTTTTTAATTCGCTGCGGAAATTTTCAAAACTGTTTTTTTAATCCTTTAAATGAACAGCGAACCCTACTATATCGTCCTCGAATACATAAATGTCGTCTTTTTGATGTTTACGGTGACGCTCTTTATGCTGTTCAGCATCATGGGATATCTGTCTACCAAAAATTCCATCCATTACCGTAAAAAGAACAGCTTCGGCGATCTATCAAAGGTAATGGCATCGCCTTTAGCCCCAAGTATTACAATTATTGCACCCGCTTACAACGAGGGGTTGACTATTGTAGAGAATATCCGGTCGCTCATGTCTTTGCGGTATGTGAACTACGAAGTTATGGTGGTTAATGACGGTAGCAAAGACGACACCCTGGAAAAGATGATTGTTGCGTATGATCTTTACAGGGTTGAAACGGAAATAGACCCCGACTGGCCCAACAAACCCATACGGGGCATCTATAAATCGCCACATCGGGCTTTTTCAAAATTGACGGTAGTCGATAAAGAAAACGGAGGTAAATCCGACGCCCTTAATACGGGTATTGCCCTATCGACCAAACGTTATGTCGGTTGTATCGATGTAGATTGTCTTTTGCTGCCCGATGCGCTGCTACACGTGGTGAAGGCCTTTTATCAACGCTCTGAAAAGCGGGTCATTGCCGTAGGCGGAGTAATTCGGGTGGCAAATTCCTGTATCATCGAAGGCGGACAATTGGAAGAGATACGATTGCCAAAAAACTGGCTGGCCCGATTTCAGTTGCTGGAATACACCCGTTCGTTTATTTTAGGTAGAATGGCGTGGGGCCGAATCGACAGCCTATTAATCATTTCGGGCGCATTCGGCTTCTTTGATCGCGAAATCGCCTCGGCCGTAGGCGGTTATGCTACGGACACTGTTGGTGAAGATATGGAAATCGTATTTAAGATGCGAAGGTATATGCACGATAACAAGACCCCGTATACCGTTGAGTATATTCCTGATTCCCTATGCTGGACCGAAGTGCCCGAAGACCTGAAAATCTTCGTAAACCAGCGTGACCGTTGGGCCAGGGGAAATTTGGAGACCCTTTTCAAGCATAAAGACATGTTCTTTAACTCCAAATATGGTCGTCTGGGACTGCTAAGTTATCCCTATTGGTTTTTCTATGAGTGGCTGGCTCCCTTAATGGAGTTTTTCGGTTTTTTTACCGTTGTGGTATTTTATTATCTAGGCATCCTAAATTGGGATTTCTTTCTCGCCATTACGGCAACGGTCTATCTGTTCTCTGTGATGTTTTCGTTCTACGCCATCCTTTGGGATGTCTACAGTTATAACGAATATAAAAAAACCAAAGATATTCTTACACTCATGTTATGTGCCATTGTTGAGCCAATATTTTTCCATCCTATTGTGGTATGGTCCGCGGTAAGGGGCAACTATAAGAAATTGTTCCGAATCAAAGCCGGATGGGGCTCGCAGGTACGGAAAGGGTTTGCAAACGCAAGTTAGGAATTTTGAGTTCAGAGTTGTTAGGTTTAAAAGTAATTAGTCAACGAAGTTGAACACCAGCCAATACGATAGATATACGCTTAAGCAGTATACCCGATTGATCCTTTCATTCTTCGGGTGCTTGCTGGTGCTCACTATTTATCAATATACTACTCTGTATTTCAAGGGGGTAGTTGATATCATCATTGGTTCCAGTTTCTTTATCGCGGCAGTGCATCAAATTGGTTACACATCGATTGTGGGTGTAATTCTGGCTTTTCCGTTTAATTTTTGGGAGAACCTCAGGCCGCGCTATGGCTTTAATCTGGTGTTCGCAATGTTGATAGTACTCTTGATTATGGAGGCCATGCTGATCAGCTATTATTGTACGGCTCTAGTGCCTTTGGGTTCGGACCTTTTGGGCTATAGTTTTGCCGATATAAAGATTACGATTGCCAATTCTGGGGGCGTATGGCTCTATGTTTCCATGGTTTTTGGGATAATTGTCATTGTTGGATTATTTTTTGGATTGTACAAAATCACTTCAAAATACTACCATCACATCAGCAAGATGTATCCCTTCACGATAATCCTTTTCAGTCTGTTCATCATGACCATGTTTGTTGGCGGGAAGCCCATCAACCAGAACAAGACGCAATATTTGGCCCTAAATCTTTATGAAACTTCCACCGAGGACACTTCCTATACTTCGGATGTGGAATATCCGCTCATTAAATCCCAAAAAATCGAGAATACCCTGGGAGAATTTTTTGAGCTTAAAGAGGAAAAGCCCAATATCGTATTCATTATGGTCGAAGGCCTCGGCCGGGATTTTGTGGGCGCAGGTGCCGAATATGGGGGATTTACCCCGTTTTTGGATTCCCTCAGTACCAAATCCCTCTATTGGGAAAATTGCCTGAGCAACACGGGCCGTACGTTTGGCATTCTTCCCTCACTAATGGGATCATTGCCTTTCGGGAAAAGCGGGTTTATGGAACTGGAAAAATACCCCAATAAACTGACCCTGTACAGTATTTTAAAGAATAACGGATATCGAACCTCCTTCTACCAGGGCACCAATAGCTCTTTTGACAATGTCGACCGCTTCTTGCTCAGCGAGAATGTGGATTTTGTCCTTGACAAATCGGGGTTCGGAAATCAATTCACCCTGCAGGCCGAAGACGCAGCGGGTTCGTCATGGGGTTATCCCGATAGGGAACTGTTCAAGAAAAGTATGAGTCTTCCCCGGGAAGCCGGACAGCTGCGAATGGAAGTATATATGACCATCAGCACCCATGAACCTTTCATTCCTCCCCAACAGGATTTTTACCAGCAAAAGGTAGCGCAAATTTTATCTCAGGGAAACCATCAGGGAAAAATCGAAAATGTCATCGAAAAGAACGATAACGTTTTTGCCACTCTGCTATATACGGATGACGCCCTTAAATACGTTTTTGATGCTTATAAAAAGCAGCCGGATTACGACAATACGATTTTCATCGTAACGGGCGACCACCGACTGATACCCATTCCGCAACGCAATAACTTGAGCCGCTTTCACGTGCCTTTGATTATATACAGTCCCCTACTGAAAACCACCAAAAAGATGAGTGCGGTCAACTCACATTTTGATGTCACCCCAACTTTGCTGGCAATGCTACAGGGCAGGTACGAACTAAAAATGCCCAAGAAAGTGGCTTGGATGGGTGGTGCCTTGGATACGCAAGCTGAGTTTCGATCGATCAAGGACATTCCGTTAATGCGCAACAAGAACGAGCTGAAAGAGTTTGTAAACGGAGAAAAATTGTATTCTGACGGGTCGGTATTTACCATCGATGAAAAAATGAACTTGGGCAGTTCCTTTGGCAGCTCAAAGGCGGAAGCGATGTTGGAAAACTTCAAATCTATGAACGCCTATGTAACCGCGAACGACAAAATCATACCGGACAGCCTTGCCATTTTTGCAGTTCGAAAGGAGGAGTTTACCGACACAGAAACCGTGTGGATCAATAGCGTTTACAACGGGCAAGATTCAGATAAAGGCTACTTTACGGCGCGTAAACTAGCTTTCGACGGTCAATACGACAAAGCCTTATTGCTTTGTCGGTATAATCTATCGAACGCTCCCAGCCATATAGACACTAAAATATTAATGGGACGGATAAACGTTTGGCGCGGTAATTACGATAAAAGTATTGACATATTAACCGGTTGTATAAAAATGAATCCGAATTACATCGATTCCTATGCCGCTTTGTTCGATGTGTACTTTTGGGCGGGAAAAACCAAAGAAGCCTTAGAACTGATAGAACTGGTAGAACAGAACAGTTCTGGTGTCGCCGAAATAGCCGATAAGATCGCCCGGGCAAAAAGAGAGGCCAAGAAAAAAGGGGTCGCCTTGAATTTTAAGGGTTCCAGTAGCACGGCAACCAAAAAAGCGATGAGATATTAAAATATACAATGGGGCATAAACACACCTATCTAATTATATGTTTGTTGTTATCCTACTTTATAGGTAACACGCAAGACCTCGCGTTTAATACCGTTAAGGGAGCTGGATTCGAAAAAGCGCGCGAGCAAGCGCTTAATGGTAATCATACACTGGCCAAAGACCTGTTGGTACAAGTAGTCTCCCGGCATCCCGATAATTTTGAAGCCCGTAGCCTTCTGGCCAGTACCTATAGTTGGGAAGGACAGTACGACAAAGCCCGGGAAACCTTGAACATTCTTACCTCCCAAGAGAAGAATAATAGAGATATATGGATTGCATCCATAAAAAATGAACTATATGCCAAGAATGGGGCTACGGCCCTAGGCCTCTCGAACAAAGCCTTGGGCTATTTACAGACCGATAAAGAAATTGAACGGCTGCGCGAAATTGCTTTGCAACAGATTGCACAAATAGAATATCCCGAATCGGGTTGGTTCGATGAAACTACGGAATTTAAAGTCAAAGAGAAAGAATCCGACCAGGCCGATATTGAAGCCATAGTGCCGACAACCCCGGTAGATAAAGAGGTACTTAACAATCGGTTGGCCTTCGCAAATGCATATACAGTTTTCGACCAGCGTTACGAACCGATAATCGCCTCGAGCATTTCATACAAAAGACAGACTTTGGCGGGCAGTATCATTCCTCGTATCAACTATAACAATCGAAGACAAATTAGCGGGATGCAGTATGAACTGGATTTTTATCCCAAATTTTCAAAACGGTTTTACGCCTATTTGAACTATGGTTTTTCGAAAGCATCCATTTATCCGAACCATAAAGTTGGCGGAGACCTTTATGCCAACCTTCCTGGCGCCATGGAATTATCGGCAGGGGGTCGCTACATCAATTTCGAGACTAAAAATGTTTCCGTCATCACCAATTCTTTGGGTCATTACCGGGGCAACTACTATTTTTCGCTGCGCTCTTATATCACGCCCTTGCCTGACAATCTGACCCGTGTATCCGGAAATCTTTTGGTTCGTAAGTATATGAAGGACGCGGAAAATTTTATGGGCCTCAATGTCGGTATGGGCTATTCGCCTGAACTTGCGACAGTTGACTTCCGGTGATGAGCTATTGGCCGAGACCCTATTATTCGTGGAGTCTCAAAGGCTGAGCCTGGAATACCAATTTACGGGAAAAAGGAATCCAAGTATTTATAGGGCAAATATGGGGGTGACACGACAGGAGTTGGCCTTTGATTCCGGTAATTTCTTCTGGTCGGTGTCGGCGGGATTTACCTATCAGGTGAAATTTTAAAAATTATCTTTACGGGTTAGAAAGACCAAAAACGCTCAGCATTATTTAGCTGGAGTTACCGCCTCTAAATCGAACATCCATTTATCGGCATACATACCGTAGACCAATCCGATTTCGTTCTCTTGAACGTATTTCTCATCCTTTCCAGCGTCGAAGTTGACATTGTAGACATAAACCTTAATACCCTGATCTCTCAACTGAAGTAAAAGCTTAGTCTGGCTAGCGATTATCCTTCTTGAGACCGCAACATATTTTATACCATTAACGTTCAAATAGTTTAGTTTGTCGCCTTTGATAGCCATTAACGGCTCTTGTGATATCATGGTTTGAATGCCGTTTGTAGAGGCTTCCTCAACGGACATAAGGCTGAACAGCTCCATAATTAGCCTATTTTTATCCACGAAGGCCTCCGCGAATGCGAGGGGGTCGTTTACCTTGTCCGTAACCAAAATAGCTTCGGGGTGCGCTGCAAACCAGGAATTGATAGCTTCAAGATCCATCGTTGAATAATCGCCGTAGATTTTGTGTTTCTTGAATTCCGCATGACTTGGTGGCAGCGGCCCCCCATAATCGGTAAACCTGGACCACATATTCCAGTCGTGCGCTGCAACCCAATGTCGGTCGGAAGTTTCGATAATATCCAATTCAAAAAGCCGGAATCCCTTGGCGTAATTTTGATCAAGTGCGTCTTTGGTGTTCGTTGATTTGATGCCATTCACCTCTCCGCCGGCATGGGCAATGTAGCGTTTGTTATCGGGCTCGAATTCATATTGTATTTTAGGGAAGTAGATGTTATCGTCCTTAGTGTTTACGGGAACGGAGAGGGTCTCCGAAACCGTTAAGTCATCGACCGCCTCATAAATGGTACCTCTGAAATTATGCATGATGTACGCCTGCCTACTTTTTAAGCTTGACAACTTCAAAAAACCCATTTTAAAAAGTGTGCCGGTTTGGCCCGTCAAGCCTTTGGCTGCCGAATCGTGCGCCAATAGTGCGAAAAGCGCCTTATTTCTGATCATACGACTTAATACGGCGAGCAACTCGGCCGCAGCCTCTTCGCTAGAATGGGTGTCGAACGTACGATATTCAAAGGTTTTGTCCGTATTGAAATGTATGATGGTGAGTCCGCGTTCGGTATTTTCCGTAACGTCTCCCACTGAAAAACTACTTCGTTCTTGCGCAGCAAAACTATTGCTGTTCAGCGTAATTTGTTCCGCGGCTAGTGAAATGTTGCTGGTTTGATTAGGAACTGTTCGGGCAAAACCAGTATTTATCGCACCACTATACAAAATGAGGGATACTAAGTAGATACTCGATACGGGTATTGAAATTCGATTGTTTCGTGCCATGTTCCTGCGTGGTATTAGGTTACCTAACTAACGTGACTCGGAAACGCTTATTGTCAAAACACTCCGAAATGAACAGCTGTATTGGTAAAGTTTTCCTATATAGACCAATAAAAATGCTCCATAAGTATCCATTAACAGCGTTTACAACAAGATTTTAAGGTTACACCACAATTAATTGTAATCATCGGGAGTATTGAATAAGTTTACTTCATCAAATAAATACAGCGGCCCAAATCGCTAACGAAAAAAATAATCCAATAATTTAACCTACATCTTATGCTTTACGACACCTACGGAGAAGAGTACCTAGCCTTCTTACAAGACCTCAACGAAATCTTAAGTCTAAACGAATTGGTGGAGTTGGATTATATGTAGAACTGGCAACAGTAAACAGTCCCAAACCCAAATCCTCAATTTTTAAAACCTACTGTTATGGCGAATCAAAATTCTGATAATGTAGATTATCTAAACTTTATTTCAACCCTGAACGATATACTTTCTAGAGAGGAAATCGGCAAATTGAATTATTCTTAGTGTTTTAGTGTTTAGTTGTTTATAAAGGAGGTCTTGATGGCCTCCTTTTTTTTGGTGGTGCTACTACATGTCTCATCCCATGAAAAGGTAAAAGTTAACAATTCACTGTATGGCAATTATTCTTAGATTCCCCAATTATTATCAAAAGTCATATCCCCGATCTTAAGGCTCTTGGCAGAGATTACGATACGTTGCTGCAGTGGTGAATCATCTATGGCGTCAAATTCTACCTCAAGGCTCACACAGTAGGCTTTTTGAAAGATGACCTCCTGCAATCTCGATTGGGCGTCACGTTTATAGAAAACGATACTACCGTTCTTGGTCTGGTCGGGAGAAGACATCCAATGGAGTAGGTCGTAGCTGCCATCGGCTTCTATAGTGACCCTTATACGGCCGCCGACGGGTCTGGCGGATGGTTTGCCAGTGCCGTCCGTAGGCTGTTCGAAATTATACAGGCAATGTAGAACATTATATTGCTTTCCGTCTATGATAAGTTTGGCTAAAAATGACATACTAATGTGGGATTAATGGATTAAATGGGATACTGCTTTAAAAGACAAAGGATTAAATTAATTTTTGTCGGCTTTTGGATGTTGTTAAACTGAAGATTTTTAAGAGTATGAGGTCATACCAACGTATAACGTTTAAAGACTGGATTTCATATAAAAAGGGAGGCCATTTTCATGGTCTCCCTTTTTAACATTCACAATTATATAGTGCCTGTTCTGCCAATTTTCGCCGTGATGTTACGACGGTTAGCTTTTAGCATACGGTTCAGAGCACTGGCGCGCTAGCCCAAATAAGTTTTTAAAAGTTTACTTCTGGAATTATGGCGCAGTTTTCGAATCGCCTTCTCACGAATCTGTCGTACCCTCTCCCGTGTCAGGTCAAAAGTCTGTCCGATTTCCGCAAGGGTCATGGACTGTTGGTCGCCAATGCCATAATAAAGTTTTACTACATCGGCTTCCCTTGGGGATAAAGTCTCCAAAGCCCTGTTAATTTCCGTGTTAAGGGACTGCTGCATCAACAATTTATCCGGCCTCGGTGATTCTCCCGAACGTAAAACGTCGTAAAGGTTGGAATCTTCTCCTTCGCGCAGCGGCGCATCCATCGATACGTGTCGTCCGGAGTTTTTGATGGACTGCTTCACCTCGCTAACGGTCATTTCCAATTCTTTGGCAATTTCCTCCGCGGATGGAGGACGCTCGTGCGCCTGTTCCAAATAGGAAAAGGTCTTTTTAATTTTGTTGATCGAACCGATTTTATTCAACGGGAGTCTTACGACACGGGACTGTTCCGCAAGTGCCTGAAGAATGGACTGACGAATCCACCAGACTGCATAAGAGATAAACTTAAATCCGCGCGTTTCGTCGAAGCGCTTGGCTGCTTTGACCAATCCCAAATTGCCCTCGTTTATCAAATCTGGAAGTTTCAGACCTTGGTTTTGGTACTGTTTGGCCACAGAGACTACAAAACGTAAGTTTGCAGTAGTCAATTTTTCAAGGGCGAGCTGATCACCTGCACGAATTCGCTGTGCCAGTTCTACCTCCTCGGAGGCATTGATCAAGTCGATTTTACTGATATCCTGCAAGTACTTGTCCAACGATTTTGATTCCCGGTTTGTTACCTGCTTGATAATCTTTAGTTGCCTCATATGTACATTTTGGATTTAGGAGTTCTACAAGAGGGTATTATACAGCTTAATTCTGTCTTTTCCAAAAAGATGTAGGTATTGTTATACAATATTTATGAGAAGTTTAAGGACTTTTGGATAAAACACTGATAAATTCGATAGATTGCGGGTTCGTAGAAAGCGGAAAGTCACAAGCGGAAAGTAGCAATTGGAAAGTGAGAAGGTAAAAAGTTGAGAACGTAAAATGTGATGAAGGGAACAGTTAATTGCTGAAAATCGATGAGCAAGCGTAAACTAAAAAAATACATATCGGGATTAAAGAAGGATGCCCTTGAGGAGCAGATGCTGGATTTGTACGGTAGATTTCCCGTTGTAAAGGAGTATTATGACTTTATTTTTAATCCTAAAGAAGATAAGCTGTTACAGGAGGCAAAAACAAAAATATCGAACGAATATTTTCCAGTAAAACGTAGAAAGCCGAAAGCGCGGCGCTCCGTGGCCCAAAAATATATCAAGCATTTTATCAAGTTGGGTGTCGAACCCCATATCATAGCCGAGGTTATGGTATTCAATCTTGAAATCGCCCAAGCCTTTGCAAAAGATAGAAATGTACCGGATGCCTTTTTTAAAAGTATGTTGAATTCTTTTGAGCAAGCGGTCCAATATGTCTCCCTTAACGGACTTTTGTTCGATTTTAAGGAAAGAATCTTTGCGATTTATCAAGAAACGCAAGATCAAGATTGGTTGTTCGGGGAAGGATTTACGAGGGTGTTGGATAGTATTGATTGAGATTCAACTAATTTTATCGGATAACACTAAGTTTTGAATTTTAACTGAAAAAATGGCGTTAGTAATTATAAGACAAGATGGTAAAGAAGACTTTTGGAAGAAAGCTTTAAAAGCGGAATCTCCCGAATTAGAGGTGTTTGGCTATTCGGAAGACCATCCAAAGCATAAAATAGAGATGGCCCTTATCTGGAAACATCCCGAAGGTAGCTTGGCCGAATACCCCAATTTAAAATTGATCGCTTCGAACGGGGCAGGTGTTGACTTTATTTTCGAAGACCCCCAGGTCCCCAAAGGTATTCCCATCACGCGCATAGTCGACACCAAGTTGGCAGAGGATATGTCAGAGCACGTGCTCGCGGTCATTTTAAGCCACCTCAAGAATCTGGACACTTACAAACTGCAGCAGACCCAAGGTGTCTGGAAGCCAAGAAATTACTATCGCATATCCGATTTTACAGTGGGTATAATGGGCTTAGGAGCACTGGGTAGCTTTGTGGCCAAAGATTTAGTACGGTTCGGATTTAAGGTTCAGGGCTGGGTAAATTCCCATAAATCCTTCGAGAACGTAAAAACCTTTGCTGGAGGCGAAGAACTGCCCGAATTTTTGTCATCCTCCGAAATACTGGTCTGCCTTTTGCCGCTGACGGACAAAACTACGGGTATTCTAAACACATCCCTTTTTAAACAATTACCTAAAAACGCCTTTGTCATCAACGTAGCACGCGGGGGACATCTTGTGGACGTTGATCTGATCGAAATGTTGGACAATGGTCATCTATCGGGTGCCGGACTCGATGTCTATCATCAGGAACCCTTGCCGACGACGCATCCCTTTTGGCAACATGAAAAAATTCACATGACCCCGCATTACGCCAGTGTTTCCGACCCGAAATTCGTCGTTCCGCAAATTTTGGAAAATTATAGGCGCATGAAAGCGGGTAAAGCATTCATAAATGAGGTTTCCAAGGATAAAGGGTATTAGCAAAGCCACTTTTTAAGAACTTTTCCAATGCTTGCAAAGTACGCTTAGCGTCATCCGAAAAGCGCATCTAAAGATGCCATTTTGGGAAGGTGCGACTTTTCCGCAATTTCTTTAAGCATCGTTTGCGCTGTTAAATTTTTACCGACAACTTCCATCCATTCAAATCCTAAAATTCCCCTAATCCTAAAATCCCCAATCCATATTCTAACCAATAAATTTCGCCCGAACGCAAATTTGCTTTAGTTTTGCAAAATTGAATTTGTGCCAAAGCGTGTAAAACTATGCTGGCGCACTAAATGGAACGACCTACTTGAAAGTACAGAACCACAGCATCGAAAAGACCCTTTACGATTACCAAGAAGAGGACCTGAATACCATTTTTGATCACTTGAAAGAGACCTCGAACGGCAATCTTCTCTATCAGTTGCCGACCGGAGGGGGTAAAACGGTAGTCTTCTCGGAAATTGCCCGGCGCTATATCTCCCAGACGGGTAAAAAAGTCGTAGTTCTGACCCACCGTATCGAACTGAGCTTACAGACTTCGAAAATGCTCAAGGGCTTCGGGGTCAAAAACAAGATTATCAATAGCGAGGTCAAAGAGCTTACGGACCAAGACAATTATATGTGTTTTGTAGCTATGGTCGAGACCCTGAACAACCGTTTACAGGAAGAAAAGGTAGAAATCAATGATATCGGACTGGTTATCATCGACGAGGCACACTACAACTCATTCCGAAAGCTGTTCAAGTTTTTTAAGAACTCCACCATTCTCGGTGTTACGGCGACTCCATTAAGCTCAAACATCAAGTTGCCGATGAAGGACAACTACCAGAAGTTAATTGTAGGGGAGTCGATTGAAGCCCTGATCGAAAAGAACTTTTTGGCCAAGGCCAATGTGTATAGATATGACGTCGGGCTACAAAGTCTTAAATTGGGTATTAGCGGTGATTATACGGTCAAATCTTCCGAAGAACTTTACGGAAACCACAGCATGTTGGGTAAATTGCTGGCCGCTTACCGGGAGATAGCGGAAGGTACCAAGACCCTGATTTTCAACAATGGTATCAACACGTCGCGGTACGTTTATGAAACGTTCAAAAAGGCCGGATATAATATTCGCCATCTGGACAACAAAAATAGCGCTACCGAGCGCAAGGAAATTTTGAAGTGGTTCTCCGAAACGCCGGATGCCATTCTGACCTCGGTAAGTATCTTGACTACCGGTTTTGACGAACCAACAGTAGAGACGATTATGCTCAATCGCGCAACCCGATCGCTGACCCTGTACTTTCAGATGATCGGTCGTGGTTCTCGTATTTTACCCAACAAGGATGAATTTAACGTCGTAGACCTCGGAAATAATGTGGCGCGTTTCGGCATGTGGAACGCTCCGATCGATTGGCAAGAAATCTTCCATTTTCCGGATTTTTACTTGGATAATATCAAGAATGACGAAGACATCGAACGTGAATTCGTCTATGAGATGCCGGCGGCACTTAGAAAGAAATTTGGGAAGTCGACCCATATCGAGTTTGATATTAAAGCAGAGTATAAAAAGATTTTTGCACAGGGCCTTAAATCCAAACTGGTTCTTGAACGCAGTATCGAACAGCACGCCGAAATCTGTGTTGAAAATTCCGAAGACGTTTTCGACGCCCGGATACTCGCCAAGGAACTTAAGGAAGAGATCGCCTATCGCGTACGTCAGTATTCCTATTGTATCATGAACAACACCAAGAACTATAAAGAATGGCTGGAGGAGGATTATGAGCGTAAGCTACGGTCTAGTATTTCGAGGCGCTTTGCGGCTAAGATGTAATTCGCTGTTGCAGTAACGGTAGGTGGCGTGTGGGGAATTGGCTATCTGGTGGCATTAAGCGGCGAAGCCTTAAGGTTGAATCGTCGCAGAGCAGCTGTTTAAGGTTCAAGGTTTTCTTGGTTTCAACTTTAAACCCTAAAGGTCGGTCGATAATAACAACCTATAAATTTTAATCATCACCATGGCTGGAAACACTTTTGGAAATCTTTTTAAACTGACCACTTTCGGTGAATCGCATGGCGTCGCCATCGGGGGAGTTTTAGATGGATGTCCCTCTGGTATTGAAATTGACCTCGCGGCCATTCAGAAGGAAATGGAGCGTCGAAAACCCGGACAATCGGCCATCGTGACCCAGCGGAAAGAACCGGATACAGTGGAATTCTATTCCGGAATCTTTGAAGGAAAAACAACTGGTACGCCTATTGGTTTCGCTATTCACAACACAAATCAGAAATCCCACGATTATTCCCATATCAAGGATTCGTATCGGCCTTCGCATGCCGATTACGTTTATGATCAGAAATACGGGTTCCGTGATTATCGCGGCGGTGGTCGTAGTTCTGCCCGAGAAACCGCAAGTAGGGTAGTGGCCGGGGCAATTGCCAAGCAGTTTCTGTCCTCAATTAAAATTACCGCCTTTGTTTCACAGGTCGGAAAACTGAGGATGGATATACCCTATCAGCAACTGGATTTAGAATTGACGGAATCCAACCCGGTTCGCTGTCCACATCCTGAAATGGCCTCAAAAATGGAGGAATATATCAAGGAAGTCCGTAAAGAAGGTGACACCATTGGCGGTATCGTGACCTGTGTGGCCCAAAATGTACCTATTGGCCTAGGCGAACCTGTCTTTGATAAACTGCACGCCGAACTGGGCAAAGCCATGTTATCCATAAATGCGGTCAAAGGCTTCGAATACGGCAGCGGTTTCGAAGGGGTTCGGATGAAGGGAAGCGAACACAATGACCAGTTCAATCAAGATGGAAGTACTAAAACTAATTATAGTGGTGGTATACAGGGTGGTATCAGCAATGGTATGGATATTTACTTTAATGTAGCCTTTAAGCCTGTGGCAACGGTCATCCAGCCCTATGACACCATCGATAGGGAAGGGAACAAGGTAACTACAAAAGGCAAAGGCCGGCATGATCCCTGCGTAGTGCCGCGTGCCGTACCCATCGTTGAGGCGATGACGGCGTTGGTTTTAGCGGATTACCTATTGCTAAACCGAACCATAAAAAAAAGTTTATGAGTTTATTAAGTTTATGCATTTAGAAAAAGTAACTTACCCATCTAAACCAATTAGCAATGCGTAAACTTGAATTACATTGGCAGATTCTTATCGGGATGGTCGCCGGTATCCTCTTCGGATTCGGAATGACCTATGTAGATTGGGGTAGGGAATTTGTACAGGATTGGATCAACCCCCTCGGGACGATTTTCGTCAAACTCTTAAAGCTGATTGCTATTCCATTGATCTTGGCCTCTCTGGTCAAGGGTATTTCCGATCTAAAGGATATTTCCAAATTCCGAAATATCGGTCTGCGTACTATTGTTATTTATATCTGTACGACCGTAGTCGCCATTACCATCGGCCTGCTATTGGTAAATGCCATTAAACCCGGTAACGGCATTTCAGAGGCTACCATTGCAAAGCTTACCGAAACGTACTCTGGGGACAGGGGAGTAACCGATAAATTGGAGGAAGCTTCCAAACAAAAGGATAGCGGTCCCCTACAATTCTTGGAAGATATGGTGCCGGACAACGCCTTTTCTGCCTTGAGCGATAACAGTCTCATGTTACAAGTTATCTTCTTTACTATATTTTTAGGGATTTCTATGTTGCTTATCGGGGAGAAAAATTCAAAGCCCCTAAAAGATTTTTTCGATGCCCTTAACGATGTGGTACTAAAAATGGTCGACTTGATTATGCTTACAGCGCCGGTAGCCGTATTTGCCCTTTTGGCCAATGTGGTCGTTTCATCGGGCGACCCCGATTTGTTACTGGCCCTTTTAAAGTATTCGGGCGTGGTGATTCTCGGATTGGTATTGATGATCGTTTTCTACAGCTTGGTGGTGGGCACCTTTACCCGGTACAATCCTTTGACCTTTTTGAAAAAGTTGATGCCGGCCCACCTCTTGGCATTTTCGACAAGCTCGAGCGCTGCTACATTACCGGTCACTATGGAAAGGGTAGAGGAGCATATCGGAGTGGAAAAGGAGATTTCTAGTTTCGTACTGCCCGTAGGCGCCACTATCAACATGGACGGAACAAGTCTTTATCAGGCCGTTGCCGCCGTTTTTATCGCCGAGGCCCTGAAATTCGACCTGACTTTTGCCGACCAGCTGACCATCGTAATGACGGCCCTATTGGCCTCGATAGGATCTGCCGCAGTGCCCGGCGCTGGAATGGTTATGTTAGTGATTGTTTTGGAATCTATCGGTTTCCCGCCAGATAAACTCGCCATCGGCCTGGCATTGATCTTTGCGGTCGACCGGCCTCTCGATATGCTGAGAACTGTTGTCAATGTAACTGGTGACGCTACGGTCGCCATGATGGTGGCGAAATCAACGGGATCGGTGCTCAAACCCAAAGTGAAGAACTGGGATGATAATCTGGAGGAAGTAGCGTAGTTTTTTTGCCTTTACTCCAAAAATTTCGCTTTCAACTCCGGCGCAGGTATCATACACGCTTCTTTTTTTCCATACCATTTGTAGCGGTTCTGGGCGATAAAATCGTATACGATATTTCGCAGTCCACTGGGTAACAAATAAAGTAAACTTGAAATCGTCCGGTACCCTTTTAGTTGTTTTCCGATTTGCAGAGCGGCGTCCGATTTATTGTAATAGGCTACACCCGGCTCTATCAAGATTATGGAATCGACGTTGTCGGTATCGATATTCCGCTCCGCTATCAGTTTTTTGCCGATATTACTTTGCAAGGCGGCATAACGGAAAGTATCTTTCGTATCGTGCTTTATCATAAATTGAATAGCACCATTGCAAAGATTGCAAACGCCGTCAAAGAGGATTATTTTTTTATCCGATTCCATGGACTTATCTTTTGCTGATTCTGATTTTATACGGCTTAACCTTTGCCTTTCTTTCGCTCCACCAATTCTAGTTGCTCTAGGCCCACGTGGGTCGTAAACTGTCCGTAATTGACGATGGCTTTCCTCTTTTCGATGGAATCGATACTACCTACGGCCTTACCGTCTTGCAAGCGCACACGGTCACCGACTTTGAATATGGGTAGCGGTTTATTCTTTTCCTTTATTATTGCCTTTTTCCTTTCTACTTTCTTTTCCTCCCGAATGTCCTTGACCTTATTGCGGGCCTCCTGTGCCACTTCAGCCTGTTTTACACGTTCGGCCTTGGCAACAGTGGCGGATTTTTTCTGGCGTTTACTGTTTTCGACCTCTACAATTTGTATCAGTTCGGATACCAAAGGCCGTTTTTTGTTTCCCTGAAAATATTTGGCCGCAGCTTTGTCAACCTTGTTTCCCAAAAGTATCATGCGCTGATCATGGTCGTACAACTCTTGGTAATTCTCTAGTTTGGTCTTGATCTTGGCGTTGAGCTTTTCCAGGCGTTGGGCTTCCTCCCTAGCTTTTGACTCCTCTTCCTGCAAACGGGTGCCGGTCTTTGCCATCTTGCTACGTTCTTTCTGCAGTTTGGCTATCGTGGCATCGAAACGGACCTTTCCCCGCTCTATTTTCTTTTTGGCCTTGTTAATTAAATTGTAGGGAATGCCGTTCTTCTGGGCCACCTCAAAAGTAAAGGAACTACCGGCTTCACCCAGGACCAGTTGAAAAGTAGGCTCTAAGGTTGCCCCATCGAAAAGCATATTGGCATTCGTGGTATGGGGCAGTTCATCGGCCAACGCTTTTAGGTTGGCATAATGTGTGGTTATGATGCCATAGGCGCCACGTTCATAAAAGACTTCCAAGAAAGCTTCCGCTAGGGCACCACCGAGCTCAGGATCACTGCCGGTACCAAACTCGTCGATTAAGAATAGGGTTTCGGAATCACACTTCCGCAAAAAACGGTTCATGTTTTTGAGCCGGTAACTGTAGGTGCTTAAATGGTTTTCGATGGACTGGTTGTCCCCGATATCGGTCAAGATGCGACTGAAAAGACAAACGGAACTTCTTTCATGAACGGGAATTAGAAGTCCAGACTGAAGCATTACTTGAAGTAGGCCTATGGTCTTTAAGGTGATACTTTTTCCCCCGGCATTCGGGCCGGAAATCACTATGATCCGGTTTTCAGACGCAAGCTCAATGGTCTGGGGATAGGTCTTTTCACCTTTTCGTTTATTGTTTAAAAAAAGTATAGGATGATAGGCATCCCGTAGAAACAAACGTTTTTCAGTATTGATGGTCGGTAATAGGGCATTGGTGTCAGAGGCATATTTTGCTTTGGCTGCGGTAATGTCGATATGTGCCAGAAAATCCTGATACTCGGAGAGGAGGGGACCAAACGGTCGTATCCGATGGGTCAAAGTATTGAGTATGCGCTGCACCTCTTCCTTTTCATCGAATTCCAGATCGTTCAGTTCACGACTGTATCTCAACGTGGCCTCCGGTTCTATATAGACGATACTTCCGGTTTTAGAAGTGCCCATAGTCGTACCCTTGATTTTTTTCCTGTACATGGCTTTTACCGCCAGCACCCGTCGGTTTTCAAAGACGGACTCCCGAATATCGTCCAAATAATCCGAGCCGTTGTACGTGTTCAGCGCGGATGCGAAACTTTGCCCGATTTTTCCCTTTACTTGGCTCATTTCTCGGCGTATGGCAAACAGCTTTTCCGAAGCACTGTCCTGTACTTCACCGAACTTATCGATAACCCTATCGATCTCAGCGGGTATGTCACTATTGGCTTCAATGGCTTCCGATGTCGCAAACAGCAGGGGATAGTATTCCCTGAATTTTTTAAAAAATTTTTTATGGGTCGACACGGTCGTACAAATACTCGCGATTCTTCTAAAACCCGGAACTTCCAAAGTGGTATTTTCGATTCTGAGTAGCCTTATTTCCTTGTCTATGGGATCAAAACCATGATTTGGAATCCGGTTTTCGTTGGTGAAGGAGGATAAATATTCCGAAGTTTGTCCCAGTACTTCATGCAAAATATCAGTATCTGATATCGGCTGTATCTCCAAAGCATTCGCCTTGCCCAGCTCCGTATTGCAGCGGGTGGAAACTTGTTGTAAGACCGTATAAAATTCAAGGTCTTGAAGCGTTTTTTTCGGAACTTTTACCATCTATAATTTAATCGAGGGCAAAGTTACGGTTTTGACCGGAGAATCGATGATCAAAATATACACCACCTCTACAATCGGACAGGATATCGCGATGAACAAAAAGTAGGTATATGGTTCAAGATGCGGGTCACCGCCTTGGTTTTGATTATTTTTGTCCAATTTTTAATGGATTAGAAAATCGTAGTAATGTCCGTAAATCTAGAAGACGGTTGGAAACAACAGCTGGCACCGGAATTTGAAAAGCCCTATTTTTCCTTTTTGACCGCATTCATCAAAAAGGAATACGCCGAACATACCTGCTATCCGAAAGGCGGGGCCATTTTTGCAGCCTTTGACCACAGTCCATTCGATAGGACAAAAGTGGTCATCATCGGGCAAGACCCTTATCACGGACCGAACCAGGCCAACGGACTCTGCTTTTCGGTAAAGGATGGCATACCGCATCCGCCTTCGCTGATCAATATTTTTAAGGAAATCGAAACGAATTTGGGGAAGCCATACCCAACGAGCGGGAATCTGGAAAGATGGGCGGCTCAAGGGGTATTGTTGCTGAATGCTACCTTGACCGTTCGTGCCAACCAGGCGGGAAGCCATCAGAATAAAGGATGGGAAACTTTTACGGATGCTGTCATTCAAAAACTATCCGATGAAAAAGAGGGCGTAATTTTTTTACTTTGGGGCGGATTTGCCAAAAAAAAATCCGCTTTAATCGACAGTAGAAAGCATCATGTATTGACCTCGGGACATCCATCTCCTTTGAGTGCCAATAGAGGTTACTGGTTCGGGAACAAACACTTCAGCCAAGCGAATGACCTATTGCGGAAAATGGGTGCGCAGGCGATTGATTGGTAGCAGTTAGTTTAGAATTTCATCAACAGGTAAAGACCGTGTCAATCAACTTTAAGTCAAGTAATGTACGCTGCACGTTTTCAAGGTTTTTAGATGATAGCTGTTGCTGACTCCACTCCGTAAGTGACAGCCATTCCCGGATATCCTCCAGCTTTTGTCCGTAGCGATTGGCGAGGGTTCGATCGATACTCGGAATCTGCTTGAACTCGGCCGAATAGGTATTTATAACTTCCAGAATATGGTTTAATGTGCCCGAATTTTTCTTGATGAAATCATCCGTAGCCGCCACCACGAAGCAAGGCCATGGGGTAGGGCAATCGCCTAGTCTCCGAAAGCTGCCGTTATCGACCAAGGGTTTTGTGGTAAAACGCTCCCACATAAAATATTCTGCGCTGCCATCGGTAAGGGCTTTAACCGCACCATCTATGTTGTCGATAACCTCAAATTGTAATGTATGGGTGTCCCAGCCTTCGTTTTGGGCATTCACGTAAGCCATAAGATGGCTACCGCTGCCAAAACGGCTTATGGCGGTTTTCGTATTTTTAAGGTCCGCTATGGAGTGGTGTTCGCTGTTGGCACCCACATGAATGCCCCAAAGTAGGGGAGAAGCAATGTATTCCTGTACAATTTTAACGGGATTTCCGGCTACGATACTTTTGATAATTCCCTCCGTCAAAATGATGGCCAGGTCGGTTTCCCCGGTCTCCAGCATTTGGCACATTTTGCCCGTTCCCTCTGGTACTTCCGTCCATTGCAAATCTATACCCCTGTCTTCAAAGCCGCCTTCTTCGATGGCCATGTGCCAAGGTAGGTTGAAATGCTCGGGAACGCCTGCTATCTTAACTTGTATCATAAATTCACTTCTTTTTATTCCAATTGATCTTAATAGGTAACATCATCCATTCAGCAGATATCAAATTCCAAAAAAATGAAATACGTGAATTTTTGGAATTTGATTCATTGCTGCATATTCTTCAAATACTTATAAATCTCATATTGTGACCTGATGGTACTATCATCCGGTGATTTCGCAATATAGGTATTACTTTCTTCGGCATCTATGAGCCGAGCTTTTACGTTATCATTCAGTTGAAGGTGTAAAATATGCTTCAGTTCGGCGAAAACAGCTGGGTCATAGATGGGCGTCAGCACTTCGATACGTTTGTCCATATTACGTTTCATCCAGTCTGCCGAACCAATATACATTTTCTCGTCACCACCGTTCTCGAACCAATAGATACGACCATGCTCTAAAAACCGGTCTACTACGCTTGTAATCTTCAAGTTATCCCTTATTCCTGCTTCGCCCATGTCTAAACAACTGAAACCTCGTACAAGCAGTTCGATGGTAACGCCAGCTTTGGCGGCGTCGTAAATCTTGGTGATGAGCGCATGGTCTTCCAAGCTGTTCATCTTGGCTTTGATAGAACCTGAAATACCGTTTCGAACATTTTTAATCTCATTATCGATCAATTGATTAAAGGTTATGCGCGTGGAAAACGGGGATACTAGAAGATGTTTGGTGATAGGCGCCAAGCGTTTCCTTTCCAGGACTTCGAAAACTTGAGCCAGTTCTTCCGTTATTTTCGGGTGGGCCGTAAAAAGTGCATGGTCGGCATAAATTTTTGAGGTTTTCCGGTTGAAATTTCCGGTGCTGATATACGCATATCGATATACTTCGTCGTGCTCCGTTCGTTCGACCATCAATATTTTACTATGCACCTTGATTTTGATATCACTGTAAAACACCTGTGCCCCCTCTTTTTCCAACCTTTTGCCCCAATCCAGATTATTGGCCTCATCGAAACGCGCCTTGGGCTCTACGAATACAACGATTTTCTTTCCGTTATCAAGGGCTCTGAGAAGAATTTTACTCAAGGTGGAATCTTTGGCAATCCGATAGAGCGCTATTTTAATGGTGGTTACTTGGGAATCGTTTGCCGCCTCTTCCAAAAATTCAAGTACATGGTCAAAAGAATGATACGGATAATGTACCAATTGGTCCTTTTCACGGATTGCAGCAAACCGATCCTTTACCCGACCGAGTACCACATGCCGCAGGGGCGGCATCGGCTTAAAATGTAAGGACGTATTATCCGTAGGATCGGGAAAAGACATGAAATCACTGAAATTATGATATTTCCCACCGGGAAATAGGTCTACTTCCCCAACATCAAGTAGCTTCTGCAAATTCATTTTGTGATGGTCCGACATGTTGAAATCGTAGAGCAATCGTGTAGGTTGTCCCAACTTACGCTGCGAAAGGGATGCTTCGATCAATTCCACGATGCCACCACCATAGTTGTCATCCCAGTACAGTTCGGCATCACGCGATAGTTTTATCTCATAGAAATTTTGCACGGTTCGATCCGGAAAAATATCGGGAAGCTGTTGCGCTATAATATCGTCTAAAAATGTCAGGTAATGTTCAGTGCCTTGACCTGCTTTGCTATCGGCAGGCGTTAAAAGGGGAACAAATCGATTGAGTTCGTCGGAGGGAATGGAAACGAAGCTGAATTCTCCATCTTCAAAACAAATGAAAAAATAAAGCTTATTGTTCGTGAGAAAAGGTTGGTCACGCAATTCCCCGGAAACTACTTTGATTTTGTGACGTATCTCCGCCTTGAAATAGTCTGCGGCAAATTGTCGCTGTAGGGGGTCAAAAGCCTCGTAGCCGATTAAATGAATGCCATTTTGCGCTAGCTCGGGTACAATAGTGCCATTAAAAATAGTGCCGAAAAGCTGTTGCTGTTGTTCGACTCTGGCGACAATGGTGTTCAGGATTTCGGTCGGCTCTATTTCCAGTTTTTTTTGAAGGGACGGGTCAACATTCTTTATCTGACGTAATTTAGATACCCTGACCCGGAAATATTCATCGAGATTAGATGAAAAAATAGCCAAAAAGCGGATGCGCTCATATAAGGGATTGCGGGCATCGGCGGCTTCTTGCAAAACCCGCCCATTGAAGCTAAGCCAACTTAAATCACGGTGTTTGAAAGAATGCTGTTCTTTATTGGATGGCATACTTCTACAGTTTTGGGAAAATCAAAAGTACACCCACTATGTATTAACCACAAATCTTTTCAAGGCAATACGCAATTAAATCCTGTGTTGCCTGTTTGGGATTTTTAGAAAACTCCCCCGTGGCCCGATTTGCCAAAATGCAATTCATGGAAACGGCCTGGTGCCCCAGCAGTTTTGAAAGTCCATAAATACCGGAAGTTTCCATTTCAAGATTGGTTACTTGTCTACCTTCGTATTGAAAGGAGGCCAACTTTTCAATGAAATTTAC
The DNA here is from genome assembly GCA_963832345.1 of uncultured Flavobacteriaceae bacterium. Lineage (GTDB taxonomy): Bacteria > Bacteroidota > Bacteroidia > Flavobacteriales > Flavobacteriaceae > Pricia. The sequence goes on from CAWHTW010000004.1 coordinate 350,841, forward strand.
TTCAACTATACCCAATCGTAATTTTCGTCCCTGTGGCCCGTAAAACCCGGGTATTGTTCCTGTGACCCCCAATCGTATACGATTTGATGAAAGTATTTTCCCCAAGCCTTCGTCATATCCAACGGCGTAGGGTGCCGCTTTTTGTTCGTGCCAATTGGAATGCACCGCAAATGCTTGCGCCATTTTAGATTCCTGTACGGAACTACTATTATAGAAATGCAGCAGCCCGTCAAAACCTATGGCGAATTCGCTCATCAAAAAAGTGTCAACGGGAATATCAGCCTGAATGGCCCCTGATGTTCCGATACGAATAATAGCAAGGGATTTCTTCTCTGAATTTACCCTCCGGTTTCCAAAATCGATGTTAACAAGAGCATCGAGCTCGTTGAGCACAATATCGATATTGTCCGTTCCGATTCCGGTAGAGATAACGGTCAACCGCTTTCCGTTCAATGTGCCGGTATGGGTATGGAATTCCCGTTTGCCTTTTTTCACTTCAACGGTATCGAAAAACGAGGAAACCTCCACAACACGATCGGGGTCGCCAACGGTAATAATGGTATCCGCAATATCTTCGGGCAAAAGGTTCAAGTGATAGATGCTTCCATCGGGATTGAGAATAAGTTCGGATGGGCTGAGAATCATCCTATAACTTCAAAATCCTATTGGATACCGTATTGTAGAGAAAGTTGTATTTGAGAGCGCCGCCCAAGTAGACGTCGTTGTCTTGAAGGCAAGCGTAGTAACTTGTTTTGTTTTCAAGAATTTCTGTACCCTTTTTGGTAAGGCGAACAGGCTTAAATGAGGAGAAAAGGGGTTTTAGCCTCCCGAGGGCCCTTTCATATTGAATATCACCAAATCCTAAAATCGCCTCTTTCTTATGTATTTCAGACATAAATAGTTGCCTATTGGCGGGTTTCTTTTCCGCCGCTAGACTTAAAATGTGGTTTTCCATTTCATTGAGTCCGTTTTTAATGCTGGGAAAGCGATGCAAATGGGCCTGAATGGCTCCCGAAAGATAATCAAACTGGAATTCGGAGTAATCCGAAAGATTTTCCAAACGAATGGGATTATCGCTGCAATACAATTGCCACACGTAATCGGCGTATTCGATATCATCCTGCGTCAATTCAATCTTGTTCTCATAGTGGTTCAATAACTGCTCATCGTCAAGATCGTGAAGGCCGTACATGTTTTCCGATTCATCTTCCTTACCGGTACAGACCAAAGAAATATGTGCATATTTACGGTGGGTCTTTAACCAGCTGAGTACGGCAATCATATTGACTTGGCAAAACAGGTCATAATCGAACCAGAGTACGATTTCATCCTGTTGTTTGTGATTGCAAAGGGAACGATACTCTTTTAAGGTTTTTTCGATAAACCATGATTTGGAGACTTTGTAGTTTTTATTGAGGAATTCAAAGCGGGCTTTCCAAAAAGACTCGCTACCTACGCTTGTCAGTGTTTGGCCCTCGCAAAGCATCTCGCGCCACGTAATAATATCCCCTTTAAGTTTTAAGGACTTTAGTTTTTCCGTAAAATTATCTCCGTTGGTAATGTGCAAAAGGGAACTCATGCGACTTGTAGTTTAGGTTCTCGGACATTAAAAGTAACATTTAATCAAACCAAACAAAAATAATCTGTCAAAATCGTCAATTCTTTTATGCACAGTCGCATAGCTAGTGTTGACAATTAACCGCCCACGCGCTTTACAGCAAAGCCTTTTTCTTTTAAAATTTCCATGATTCTGTCCCGGTAATCCCCTTGAATAATAATTTTTTCATTTTTAAAGGAACCTCCCACACCGAGTTCGATTTTAAGTTCCTTGGCCAGTTTCTTAAAATCGCTTTGCGCCCCGGTATAGCCATCTAAAATGGTTATCGGTTTCCCCTTTCGCTTTTCGTATTTACAGAGAATCGGGTCTTCTTGCAGCCAGATATCCTTTTTTGTTTCGGGTTGGTTGTCTTCTTCCTGCACTTCGTGCTCTGGGAAGAGATTTTTAAGCTGGTCTTTTAAGTCCATACAAGGTATAAGCGTTTACGACAATAAAATTTTTCAACAAGACTATCTTCGTCAAGCGCATTCCGACGCATATATTCGTCATCATACATAAATCACCACTTTTTGAGATTTTCGGAGCTGGCGTCTCCCAATCTGGGAAACGATTCCGATGGAATGGACAGTTCCCTTCCATCCTCTAAAAAACAACCATCACAACATCCGTGTAGGAAACATCGATGGCAGTATTCGATTTACGTTTGGTCAAAGTACGCATTCCATTTTTGTTTATAAAATGCGATGTTTACTTTAACCAAGATACGCGCGTTTTTGTACTTCATTTAGTCTCGACTTCATTTAGGCTGGTGGGTCTTTAAGATAAAAAAAGAATCGCAACCCTCAACTGTGGCTATTATTTGGCATGCTGAACTATTGGACTTTTTACCGCTCGTTGCTAACTGCTTACTTTTTTTTCACCAGTCCCAATTCCACTAAGCGCTCGTTCAAATAGGCACCGGCCGTAATATCCTCAAATTGCTTTGGATGTTCCCCATCCACACAATTCTCAAGGCAATCCAATGGCATTTCGCTGACGGGATGCATAAAAAAGGGAATGGAATATCGTGAGGTGCCCCACATTTCCTTAGGGGGATTAATGACTTTATGGATGGTCGATTTCAGTTTGTTGTTCGTCAGCCGCGAAAGCATATCGCCCACATTGATCATTAATTGATCGGGACCGGCGATGGCGTCTACCCACTCGTCCTTATGGTTTTTTACCTGTAGTCCCCGGCCTTGGGCACCCATTAACAAGGTGATGAGATTGATATCTCCATGAGCGGCCGCCCGTTCCGCATTTTTAGGTTCCTCCTTGATGGGCGGGTAGTGGATGGGACGTAAGATAGAATTCCCATTTTTGATATATCTCGTCAAAATAAGTTTCCTCCAGATTTAGGTGCAAGGCAAGCGCCCTCAAGACGTACTTTGCAGTTTTCTCCAACATTTTGAACGTCTCTTTTCCTACCGTATTGAATTCTGGTAGTTCTGTGACGTATACGTTATTGGGATATTCCTTTTCCAATTCCGGATTGTCCTCTACATACTGTCCGAAATGCCAGAACTCTTTTAAATCACCTTCTTTTCTACCTTTGGCATGTTCTTTTCCGAAGGAAGTATACCCGCGTTGCCCGCCGATGCCCTCGATTTCGTATTTATCTTTGGTGTCTTGGTCCAAGGCGAAAAATTCCTTTATTTCCGTGTATAAATTCTCTACCAGTTCTTTGGATAAGAAGTGGCCGCTCAAGGCGACGAAACCGATATCTTCAAAGGCAGCCCCAATTTCTTGTATGAATTTCTGCTTCTTGTTGGAGTCTTCGGAAACAAAATCCTGTAAATCTACGCTGGGTATAGCACTCATAGTTCTGCTTTTGAAATTCGTTCAAAGTTAAGAAAAATGGTTACGAATGGCACAAAGTTCACAACGGGTATTTTTGAATAATTGCTGTAAGGCTTTTTCTTACTTTTATCCTATCAAAAAATCATATGCAGTACCAAAGAAAAGATATTGACAACGAGACCTTGCTAGACCTCTATGTGCGGATGCTAAAACCGCGAATGATAGAAGATAGGATGCTTATTTTATTGCGGCAGGGGAAGATTTCGAAATGGTTTAGCGGTATTGGGCAGGAGGCTATTTCGGTGGGAGTGGCCAGTGCAATGACAGCGGAAGAATATATTTTGCCCATGCACCGAAATCTGGGTGTTTTTACGACCAGGGAAATTCCCCTGCACCGTTTATTTTCGCAATGGCAGGGCAAAGCGGGAGGATTCACCAAAGGCCGTGACCGCAGTTTCCATTTCGGAACGCAGGACTATAAAATCGTGGGTATGATTTCGCACTTGGGTCCGCAATTGGGTGTCGCCGATGGTATCGCGCTTGCCGATGTGCTGAAAAATAGGGAGCGGGTTACGGCCGTATTTACAGGTGAAGGGGGCACAAGCGAGGGCGATTTTCACGAAGCCCTCAATATCGCATCGGTGTGGCAGCTACCCGTACTTTTTTGTATCGAAAATAATGGCTATGGACTTTCCACTCCGACAAGCGAGCAATACAACTGTAAAAATTTGGCCGAGAAAGGCATCGGTTATGGTATGGAATCGTATACGATTGATGGCAACAATATCTTGGATGTGTATAGCAAAGTAAGTGAACTCAGCCAGCGGATGCGTAAAAAGCCCGGGCCCGTTTTACTGGAATTCAAAACCTTTCGGATGCGGGGCCATGAAGAGGCAAGCGGTACCAAATATGTACCCGATGCCCTTATGGAAGAGTGGGGTGCCATGGATCCCATTACTAACTATGAATCCTTTTTAAAGAAAGAAGGCCTATTGGACCCAGGTAAGATAGACCTCCTCAAAGCCGAAATTGAATCGGAAATCAATGAGCACCTACAATTGGCCTTTAGCGAACCAGCGATAGATTTTATTGAACAAGATGAGTTAAGCGACGTTTACAAAAATTTCACTTTTACGGAAATTAGGCCGAACACTACTGTGGTAGAAAACGTCCGTTTGGTAGACGCCATTTCCCAAGGCCTACGACAATCCATGGAGCAACACGATGACCTGATCATTATGGGACAGGATATCGCGGACTATGGCGGCGTCTTTAAGGTTACTGAAGGTTTTGTAAATGCTTTCGGCAAAGCCCGCGTCCGCAATACCCCTATTTGTGAATCCGGGGTGGTTGCAGCGGCGATGGGACTCTCCATCAACGGCATGAAAGCGGTCATCGAGATGCAGTTTGCCGATTTTGCGACGAGCGGTTTTAATCCGATTGTCAACTATCTGGCCAAATCACACTACCGCTGGGGCGAAAAGGCCGATGTCGTCATTCGTATGCCCTGCGGTGGCGATGTTGGGGCCGGTCCGTTCCATTCCCAGACCAATGAGGCCTGGTTCACGAAGACACCGGGACTTAAAGTGGCCTATCCCGCGTTTCCCTATGATGCGAAGGGACTTTTGGCGACGGCGATCAACGACCCCAATCCCGTGCTTTTTTTCGAGCATAAAGGATTGTACCGAAGTGTTTATCAAGATGTTCCAACCGAATACTATACCCTTCCCTTTGGAAAGGCAGCGCTGTTAAGGGAAGGTAATCAAATTACTATCGTGTCTTACGGTGCGGGGATTCACTGGGCATTGGAAACCCTTGAAAACCATCCGGAAATCGAGGCGGACCTTATTGACCTCAGAACTTTGATGCCTTTGGATATGGCATCCATCTATACCTCCATAGAAAAAACGGGAAAACTGATAATCTTGCAGGAAGACAGTCTATTCGGAGGCATATCCAGCGATATATCCGCTTTGGTAATGGAGAACCGTTTCAAATATCTGGATGGACCCATAAAGCGCGTGGCCAGTTTAGAAATGCCCATCCCATTCTCCAAAAAGCTGGAAAACGGATATTTACCCAAGGAAAGGTTTGCCGTGGCGCTAAAGGAATTGTTAGCGTTTTAGGATTGGCTACATCGGCAATGGCTAGCATTCGAGCCAATTTCTTATTCCTTTACAGCAATCATCCATCCTTTAAAAAACGACATTTACACAATTTACTAGCGTCGCATACGTTTATACGATCTTTATACGCAATTGAAAAAAATGATTAACAACCCCCCTAATTTTTAAAGTATGATAAAATCCAGTTTATTAACATGTATTGCCAGTATTGCCAGTTTACTCTTGCTTTCTTGCTCAACCACCAAAGAGATACGCGATGACCGCAAAGTAGTGGATGGCACATGGACGCTCAATGATGTCAAATATGAAGACAATGAAGGCGATTTTAAGGCCAAACTCTTTGATGATGCCTCCGCTGTCTGTTTTGAAGGCAGCACGTGGTTTTTCAGGAATAACAACAGCACCGGAAGTTACACGATTCAGCCGGGGAGTCTTTGTTCGGGCGGCGAACGCAATATACGATGGTCCATCATCGAAAATCAGGGCGGTGGCCAACAACTGCAGTTCAAGTACATCGATGAGAAAAAGAATGATATCTATGGAAGAACGGGATATCGCTTGGATGTGGTTTCCATCACTCCATCTCAAATGGTCCTAAAATCGAATGTCACCGTTGATGGCAGTCCCATCTCGGTACTCTATGAATTCAGTAAGTAACCCTCGAAATCTAAAATTATAATTCAGTATTTAAAATTAATCAGAATGAAACAGATATTCAGAAAATCAATATATATGGTCATGGTGCTTTCCATGATTGTCGGTTGCAAGACCGTGCAGAACGCGAACAACAAACAAAAGGGAGCCGTAATAGGCGCCGGTAGTGGGGCCGCCATCGGTGGTGTCATCGGAAACAATGTTGGCAGCGGAAACAATACGGTATTGGGCGCTATTTTAGGTGCTGCCATTGGTGGCGTGGCCGGTGGCTACATCGGTAACCGTATGGATCGACAGGCGGAACGTATCGAGGAAGAGATTCCAGGTGCAGAAGTTACTCGTGTAGGTGAAGGTATTAATGTAACCTTTACCGAAGATCAGGGTGTGTATTTCGATACCAATAAGTCAGATGTACAGGGTACTTCCGCGGGTACATTAAACAGCATGGCCGATATTTTAAAGGAATATCCCAAATCGAATATTTTGGTAGAAGGGCATACAGATGGTGCCGGCCCCGATGATTATAATATGAACCTTTCAAAGCAACGCGCCACTTCGGTAACGGAGTATTTGATTTCCCAAGGTATCGATAGGAGTCGATTGACCACTAAGTGGTACGGCGAGAATCAACCTGTTGGGGACAACACGACCAAAGAAGGCAAGGCGAAAAACCGCCGGGTTGAATTGGCAATTGTCGCTAGTGAAGCGCTTAAACAAGAGGCGCAGCAGCAGGTAAAAGGATAATTAGTATTCACAAGAAGAACTAGATTGAAATCCCGACCATTTCGGTCGGGATTTCCATTTTAAAAACATACCTTTCTACATGCGGCGTTATGATGTTATTGTGGTAGGGGGCGGATTGGCCGGTTTGACCGCTGCAATAGATTTATCCCAAAAAGGACTTCGCGTCTTGGTCATCGAAAAACACACCTACCCGCATCACAAAGTCTGTGGCGAATATGTTTCTAACGAGGTACTGCCGTATTTAAGTGGACTGGGAGTGTCCCTTGACGCTGAAAAGGCCATCGCCATCAATCGTCTAAAGTTTACTACGGTACAGGGAAGATTTTTGGAAACCGATCTTCCTTTGGGCGGAAAAGGCATTAGCCGATATGCTTTCGATGAGCTGTTGTATCGACGTGCGGTTCAGGCCGGTGCTGATTTTCAATTTCAAAATGTGACTACCTGTAAAATTTGAATATTCTTTATTTGAGGTAGTTACGGAAACTAATCAAACCTATACTTCATATGTAGTGGTCGGTGCGTATGGTAAAAGAAGTGGATTGGATAAAAGTCTAGATAGGGATTTCGCAAAAAAAAAATCATCATGGCTGGCAGTGAAATCGCATTACCAATGTGATGGGTTTCCGGAACACGCGGTGGGCCTGCATAATTTTCAAGGGGGATATGGCGGATTGTCCAGAACCGAAACAGGGGCGGTCAATTTTTGCTATTTGGCATCTTACGCCAGTTTTCAAAAGGAAAAAAGCATTGATAGCTTTAATGCCAACGTGGTTTCGAAAAACCCATTTTTAAGGGAGTTTTTAAAGACGGCGATTCCGATATTCGAAGAGCCGTTGACCATTGCACAGATTTCTTTTCATCCTAAAAAAGCGGTGGAAAACCATATTTTGATGTGCGGCGATACAGCAGGACTTATACATCCACTATGTGGAAATGGGATGGCGATGGCCATTCATAGCGCTAAAATCGCGGCGGATCTGATAGCTGATTTTTTTAGGAAGGATAATCAACAAAGGACGCAGCTAGAAAATGACTACCAAAGACAATGGAACAGGCAGTTTAAAAGGAGGTTATGGATGGGAAGACGCTTACAGTCCCTTTTATTGAATCCAAGAATGTCCGAAATCGCTTTGTCCGCTATGGTCGCTCAACCTTGGTTAGTACAAAAACTGATTAAAAGCACCCATGGTAAACCGATATAATTATGGCCGATTTTACGAAAAGAAATAGAGATCCCGAACTGATGGATGACTGTGGTGTAGACGGAACTATGCTTAGAAAGGTTTTGGATGATATCGACCGCACAAATAACCTCTTAGGAGGCAATCGTATTACCATAAACGGTGTGGAACTATTGATGCAGGAACATAGACAAGCTTCGTATACGATTTTGGATATGGGTTGCGGTAATGGTAGCATGCTTAGGGAAATCGTTAAATTAGGTCGACGTTTAGGTATTGATATAGAAGCCATCGGTATCGACCTTAGTGAAACAGGTTTGGACATCGCCAAGGCCGCGTCTTCCGATTTTCCGGAAATACGGTATCTAAAACGGGACATATTAGCCTTGGCAGCCGATGACTTAAAATGTGATATCTTGCTTTGCACCCTTACCATGCACCATTTCTACGATGAAAACATCCCTGTTTTTTTACATCAGTTTACGAAATTGGCCTCTATCGGTATTGTAATCAACGATTTGCAAAGAAGTCCCCTTGCATACTATCTTTTTAGGGGCTTTAGTGCTATTTTTATACGGACGAAAATCGCCAAACACGACGGATTGATATCCATAAAGAGTGGCTTTACAAAAATGGAATTGGAACATTTTGCTAAGGAACTGACCTCGGTAAAACATGAGATACAATGGAAATGGGCATTTCGATATCTATGGGTCATGCGTACCCAACGACTAAACGGAACATATGAATGATGTACGAATAACGACGGTGGCAAAACAGCTACCGGAGTTTTGTAGAAATACCGAAGATATCGTACCCCTTGTAGAACTCTGGCTAGCCGGGCAAGAGCAGCGTTTTCGTCGAAAGGTGGTCAAGATTTTTGAAGGTGCGGCGGTCGATAAGCGGTTTAGTATTATGGAACCGGCAGAGGTCTTTACGGCGACATCCTTTGAGCAAAAAAACGATATATACGTCCGAGAAGTAAAGAAATTGGGGAAAAAGGTCTTGGAAAAGGCCTTGACCAAGGCTGACTGGTTTCCAGATTCCCTGGATTACATCATAACGGTCAGTTGCACTGGCATTATGATTCCTTCGTTGGACGCCTATTTGATTAATGATTTAGGGCTTCGACAGGATATTATTCGTCTGCCCGTAACTGAAATGGGATGTGCAGCGGGCGTATCGGGCTTGATCTATGCCGAGAACTTTCTAAGGGCCAATCCCGGTAAACGTGCCGCCTTGGTGGCGGTCGAGAGCCCCACTGCGACCTTTCAGCTCGACGATTATTCCATGGCGAACATGGTCAGTGCCGCTATTTTTGGCGACGGTGCGGCCTGCGTATTAGTATCCTCGGAGCAAGACGCCAAAGGCCCAAAAATAGTAGGAGGGGAGATGTACCACTTTCCAGATGCCACCCGTATGATGGGGTTCGATTTGACCAACCATGGCCTGAAAATGATATTGGATATCAGTGTGCCCGAAACCATAGCCGAACATTTTCCCGATATTGTGCATCCGTTCCTGAAAAAGTATGGCACTTCGATAGCGGCGGTCGAGCATTTGGTCTTTCATCCCGGTGGGCGTAAAATCGTGCAAACCGTGGAAGAACTGTTTGGGAAGTTAGGAAAGAACATCGATGACACCCGAGAGGTTTTACGAGAATATGGTAATATGAGTAGTGCTACTGTTTTATATGTGCTGGAACGCTTTCTCGATAAGGACATAAAAAAGGGCGAACAAGGGCTGATATTAAGTTTTGGTCCCGGGTTTTCGGCGCAACGGGTGTTGTTGGAATGGTGAAAAAAGTGCTGAGTTTTTGAGTTATGGGTTATGAAAGATGAACTGGGAAAACTAAATGCAGTGAAAAACTTAGGATTTTATGGCTAAGGATGTAAAAGAAGGATGGGCTTTGGTTCTTGGTGGCAGTAGTGGTTTGGGATTGGCCACGGCTAAAAAACTGGCGCGCCATGGTTTTGACCTACTCATTGTACATCGGGATAGAAAAGCTGATTTAGAGGATATTGAATCAAAATTTGAAGATATAACTTCAAGGGGTACGAAGCTCCAAAGCTTTAATGTGGATGCCGCGAATGCCGAAAAAAGAGTGCGTACGATAGCGGAAATCCAATCTCTTTTAGGGAAAGGGCAACAAATCAAAGTGCTGGTACACAGCATTGCCAAGGGAAACCTTAAACCGATGTTCTCTAAAACCGATACTACCTTGACCCATCTAGATTTTCAGTTAACGCTCAATGCCATGGCGCTAAGTCTCTATGATTGGACGAAAGACTTGGTAAAGGAAGGCTTGTTCAGCGACGATGCGCGCATCATCTCCTTTACCAGCGAGGGTAGTAACAAAGCTTGGCCGGGCTATGCTGCGGTTTCCGCTGCAAAGGCCACTTTAGAGGCTTTGACCCGAAATATTGCCTTGGAATTTGCGCCACTCGGTATCAAAGCCAATTGTATTCAGGCGGGAGCAACGGATACCCGAGCCTTTCAGATGATTCCCGGTCATGAAAAAATCAGGGAAGACGCGCTCCGGCGGAATCCAAATAACCGTCTGACCACTCCCGAAGATGTCGCCAATGCAGTTTACCTGCTTACCACTGCAGAAGCAAGCTGGATTACGGGAACGGTCATTAAAGTCGATGGCGGCGAGAGTTTAAGGTGAGCTGATAGGTGCTGGGTGCTGGATATTCGGTGTTTGCAAAAAAATTAGTGAAAAGTAGTGTTATTCGTGTGGTTGGAACTTCTTGATTTTTCTTATGATCAAAAACAAGCTTATACAAAAACTCCCCTATACAAAGCCTTTTCTCTTCGTTGAAGAACTACTTGAAATCAATGAGAACGGAGCCATAGGAACCTATACTTTCTCAAAAGATCTGGATTTCTATACCGGCCATTTTAAGCATAACCCAGTTACCCCAGGCGTTATCCTCACCGAATGTTGTGCGCAGATCGGCCTGGTCTGTTTGGGGATGTATCTATTGGATAATGACAGCGGCGCAATTCCGGAAAACATCCAAATCGGAATGAGCAGTTCAACCATGGAATTCCTACTTCCCGTTTTTCCAGGTGAGAAGGTTACGGTCATATCCGAAAAACGCTACTTCAGGTTCCAGAAACTGAAATGTGCGGTGAAAATGTACAACTCCGAAGGAAAATTGGTCTGTAAGGGCGAAATTGCGGGTATGATAAATTCCGAAGGAAATGGCTGAGCGTGTCGTGATAACAGGATTGGGCGTCTGTGCGCCGAACGGTATCGGTTTACCTGCCTTTGCCGAAGCAATGGCTAACGGGGAGAGCGGCATCCGCCGTATTCCGAAATTGCAAGAACTACAGTTCGGCTGCCAAATCGCTGGGGAGCCGCAGCTTACCGAAGACCTTCTCCACCAATACTTCACGCCTTTGCAACTCCGTGGCCTAAATGCGACGGGAATTATGTATGGGGTTATCGCCGGAACGGATGCATGGAAAGATGCAGGACTGCAGAAGGCTTCACCGGATACTCCGGATTGGGATAGTGGTATCCTATTCGGAACCGGTACGCTTGGCGTGGCCAAATTCCGGGAAGCCATACATCTGATTGATGCAGGGAAAGTCAGGCGGTTGGGCAGTACGAGCGTAATCCAGACCATGGCTAGTGGCATCAGCGCTTATTTGGGCGGTATTCTAGGATGTGGAAATCAAGTGACCACGAATTCTTCCGCTTGTACCACGGGAACCGAAGGTATTTTAATGGGGTACGACCGTATCGCTTCCGGAAAAGCCAAGCGAATGCTTGTCGGTAGCTGTAGTGATAGCGGTCCGTATGTTTGGGCGGGCTTTGATGCCATGCGCATTCTTCCAAGGGATTATAATGAGCTTCCCGAAACCGCCAGTCGGCCCATGAGCGCTTCCGCCGCGGGATTTGTACCGGGGAGTGGGGCAGGGGCACTGGTTCTTGAATCGCTGGAAAGTGCCCAAGAACGCGGGGCGAAAATCTATGCCGAGGTGTTGGGCGGTGCGGTCAACAGCGGCGGCCAACGCGGTGACGGCTCTATGACCGCTCCCAATAGTGAAGCGGTTCAACGCTGCATCGTGCAGGCGGTACAGCGTTGTGGCATCCAAAAATCCGACATAGACACCATAAATGGCCATTTGACCGCGACCGCCAAAGATGCCTTGGAAATCGAGAACTGGTGCCGGGCTTTAGAACGTTTCGATAGTGGATTCCCCCTTATAAACTCTTTTAAAGGCCAATTCGGACATTGCCTGTCCGCTGCAGGAAGCATAGAATCCGTAGCGGCGGTATTGCAATTCGAAAAAAACCAGGTTTTCGGCAATGTCAATTGCGAAGATATCCACCCTGAAATCGAGCAGCATGTCGATACCAGCAAAATTCCTCAAAAAACCATAGCTTACCGCCCAAAAATACTCGCAAAGGCAAGTTTTGGCTTTGGTGATGTCAATGCTTGTGTTATTTTTAAGCGGTTTAACGACTGAACCTAAAGCACCAAATTGCAAGTACCAAATTCCATTATGAAAGACGAACACTATCAAAAGTTAAAGGACATCATTAAAATATATCTGCCCGAGGATGTTTCTGTCGCCGATGTTACGATGGACAGCCATTTTATCAACGAACTGAACATCAACTCCGCCAACTTGGTGGATATTATTTTGGACGTTGAAGATGAATTCGACATTATGCTCGAGAACGAGGATATGGAACGGATGCAGACTGTTCGAGATGCGCTTGAAATCATAGCTTCCAAACCGATCAAAAAATAGCATGTATGTCTAGATTTTGGAATTGGGCCAAGTCCAAATTAAAGGTTGATAAGCGATTATGGGTCACTTACTGCATTGTTTATTTCTTTTGGGGTTTGGCCATGAACTGGATTGGTATCGAACTGGAAATCGCCAAATTCGCTAATTGGTGGCAGGTTTTTACGTGTTATGTCCTCTATATGGTGCCCGTTTCGCTATTGCTGCGTAAAATGCCGTTTCACGCCCAATACGCTTATGGGCTGGTCGCCATGGGAATTTTGGAATTCGGAGGCTACTATTTTGGAACCTCTTACGCCTATGAGAACAACCTAGTGGAACAAACTTTTGGCATCCGCAATTTCGCCCTGGGGATGGCCCTATTTTTTGCCCTCTATTTTCCCCTGGGCAATTGGGGAATCGAGAAGATTTTCGGCACATTGTATCGCTGACCTTCCCGAAAATACACCGAGCACACTTCGAACCCTCTCATAGGATGGTTTGTAGCAAATTATTGTGCGATACCGCCTATCCACTCCGTATAGATATCTTATTTTTTAGAAATCTATTCCAACCATCTTTTCCAGTACGCGCGGAATGCCTAATTCAAAGTTTAACCTTAGAAAACAACACTATGAAACCCATGAATGTCACCCAAAAGCTAATAAGTTCACATCTCATCGAGGGCGAAATGAAGCCAGGATCAGAAATTGGACTGAAAATCGATCAGGCGCTTTTACAGGATGCCACGGGAACTTTGGTACAATTGGAGCTGGAGGCTATGGGCCTGGATAGGGCTAGGACGGAAGTTGCCGTACAGTATGTGGATCATAACCTGTTGCAAACGGATTTTAAGAATGCCGATGATCACCTTTTCTTACATTCCGCCGCCCAAAAATTCGGTTTGTGGTTCAGCAGACCTGGAAACGGGGTAAGTCATCCTTTACATATGGAGCGCTTTGGAATTCCCGGTAAGACGCTAGTGGGTTCCGACAGCCATAGTTGCGCAGCGGGCTCATTGGGCATGTTGGCCATTGGTACCGGGGGATTGGATGTCGCAGCCGCGATTGCGGGCCAGCCCTATTTTGTGAAAATGCCCAAAGTAATGGGGGTAAAATTGACTGGAAAACTGCCCGATTGGGTCAGTGCCAAAGACGTTGTTCTCGAAATGCTGCGTCGACATGACGTGAAAGGTGGTGTAGGCAAGATTATCGAATATTATGGGGATGGCCTTGACCATCTTAGCGCCATGGATCGGCATGTTATTGCCAATATGGGTGCGGAATTGGGGGCTACGACAACCGTTTTTCCCAGTGACCAAGAAACGAAACGCTTTTTAAAATCCCAACAACGGGAAGAGGACTGGCAGGAAATCAAGGCGGACGAGGGAGCTACGTATGATCTGAACGATAAAATCATTCTCGACGACCTTGTACCCTTGATTGCCCTGCCTACGAGTCCCGGTAACGTGGTGCCCGTTCGTGAGGTGGAAGGCAAATCGATCAGCCAAGTGGTTATCGGTTCATCTGCCAATCCGGGACTCCGTGATTTTTGGATGGCCGGGGCTATAGTGAAAGGTAAGTCCGTGCATGAAGAGGTGTCTCTTGACGTCAACCCCACATCGCGGCAGATTATTCAGAACATGGTTGAAAATAAGACCTTCGCGAACCTAATCACCGCAGGCGCGCGTTTTCACCAATCCGGTTGTATGGGCTGTATCGGAATGGGCCAGGCCCCTGCCAGTAATACCATTAGTCTACGGACGATGCCCCGAAATTTTCCGGATCGGTCGGGAACGAAAGACGATAAAGTGTATCTGTGCAGTCCAGAAACTGCTGCGGCATCGGCGTTGACAGGGAAAATTACAGATCCTCGAGACCTAGAAAAACTGTTCGATATGAAATACCCAAGGTACGAGGCGCCCGAGATAGAAATCATAAATAGGGACATGTTGGTGGCTCCTCCGAAAAACAGTACCGAATTGGAACTTAAAAAAGGACCCAATATCAAATCCCTTCCCGAAATGGAGGGGTTAAAATCCGACTATACAATCCCCGTACTGCTAAAAATGGGGGATAATATTTCAACCGACGAGATTATGAAGGCCGGAGCCGAGGTATTGCCCTTTCGTAGTAATATCCCAAAAATAAGTGAATACTCCTATACTGTAATCGATGACACTTTTTACAAACGGGCCTTGGAAGCCAAGGAAACCTATGGTGGACATATCGTAATCGCCGGAGAAAATTATGCGCAGGGCAGTAGTAGGGAACATGCCGCTATCGCGCCGAAATATTTGGGGCAAGTGGCGGTCATTGCCAAGGATTACGCCCGAATTGCATGGCAGAACCTTGTGAACTTCGGCATTCTTCCCTTGGAATTTGAAAACGGGGACGATCTTGCTCGGATCGAGCAAGGCGCTATCGTGTCGTTCAAAAACCTAAAGGACGACGTTGCGAAAAGGAACGCGATTACCGTACATATTAAAAATAAGGATGAAGAATTTGAAATCACGGTACGCCACAGTCTCAGCGAACGACAGATTAGTTTACTGATGAAAGGCGGGGTAATCAATGATTTTAAGGAAAAATTGGCGTCTTGAAAAACCCAATTTCATTCTTCCTTTTTTTCAGGCTGTAGACGCACTGGAAATTCTGTTTCTCCACCGTACAGTTTAATTTCATGAATGTCGGCGGGCATATAATATCCGGCATCCTCCAGGGCTTCCTTGACGGCTTTGACTACATTTCCTTTGGTAATCAGGGCCATCCGCCTAAAATCTTTGGTGTCTACCCAAAAGAAAACTTTAAGGTTGACGGTACTGGTAGCCAATTCATCCTCCATAACAAAATTTTCGTGCTCTTCATCCTCAATAACCCCGGGTTCTTTTCTTAGTGCTTCCAATACGGTTGCTTTGGCCCCCTCGATATTATCTTCATAGGCAATACCGATTATAAAATCCCATCGGAAAAAACCATCCTCCGTGTAATTGATGACCGGCGTAGTCAGTACGTCGCCATTGGGAATGTAAACATCCTTACCATCAAAGGTCTTTAGTTTGGTATAGCGGAATTCCAGGGCCTTTACCTTTCCGAAATTGTCTCCGATCATTACGGTGTCGTTCACATCGAAGGGGCGGCTAAAGGCTAAAATGATTCCGGCGATAAAATTTTCACCGATATCCCTAAAAGCAAAACCCAGTACTACGGCACTGGCGCCGGCTGCGGTGAGTATACCGGCCGCTACCGCACCCAGACCGGCGGCATTTAGGGCGAGCATGATGGCGACTACAATGAGGGTATATTTGATTGCCTTTCCCAAAAATCGGCTCATCAAGGGATCGTTGGTCTTTGCTGCCAAACGTTTTCTGGCAAAACCGCCCAGCCAAGAACCGATCAGTAATCCTAAGATAATGATAAGAAGGCCCATACCGATGCCGGGCAATTGTTCGATAAACCGCTCGTAAAATAAGGTCATGGATTCCGTAACCGTGATGTCGTTTTGCATATGTGAACTATTAGAAAAGTAAATAGGATACGAAAAATCGAAAAGGAAATTATCCTAAAAATTGTACATCGGTCTTGTTTAAGGGAAACTGCCTATTCGGAGGGTTTCTCCTCATTTTTGTCCGAAATTAATAACGAAGCTACAATACCGGAAATCAACGAAACGGTTATGACGGTAAGCGACACCCATTCGGGGAGCTCGATTTGGTGGGAAAATAGCATTTTCAAGCCGACAAAGGCCAGAATGACCACAAGGCTATAATTGATGAATCGGAATTTTTCCAACATCCTCGAAATTAAAAAATACATAGACCGCAGTCCTAAAATTGCCAGTATGTTGGAGCTGAATACAATAAACGGGTCAGCGGTAATCGCCAAGATAGCAGGAATACTGTCCAATGCGAAAAGTACATCCGTAAGTTCGATTACGATAAGCGCCACAAAAAGGGGAGTGGCCGCGGTAACCCCCATACGTCGTATGAAGAAATCATGGCCATGCCGTTCGGTGGTAATCGGCATGATTTTTTTCAACTGCTTAAATAGCCATGAATTTTTGGGATCGCTCGCATGTTCGTCGGACTTCAACATTCTAAAGGCCGTAACAAGCAGAAACACCCCGAAGACATAGATAATCCATTCAAATTTATTGATAAGGGCGACCCCGAAGAGTATCATCAATCCCCTGAAAATTATAGCGCCCAAAATACCCCAGAAAAGAACGCGGTGCTGATACAATGCAGGAATCTTGAAAGAAGAAAAAATAACGGCGATGACAAAAACATTGTCGATACTTAGGGAAAGCTCGATCAAATACCCGGTAATATATTTGAGAACGGCATTGTTCGGGGTCAGTTGGGTAGGGTTTTCAACCAAGCCTTCCGAAAAAAGCCAATAGATAACTCCGCTGAAAGAGAGCGCTACGGTTACCCAGATAGCCGTCCATATTCCGGCTTCCTTACTTTTTACGACATGATCATTTTTATGGAACACCCCAAGGTCGAGTGCCAGAAAGAAAATAACCACCCCAATAAAACTTATCCAAACCCACATGTCCAAAAATTTGCAGGAGCGAATATAGGCAATTTCAGGACTTCCTTTAGCGCAATCGCAATTCGTTTGATACCAATAGAAATTATTTATCACCTATCTGCCGAAACATTCGTCGCCGTATTGGTAATTACCCTGTGGTACTGAGCAGGGTATGGGATTTAGGGTTTCGGATGCCATCAAAAAATAGTCGTGTTGCGTCAAACATTCCCCGCTCGTTGCCCTAATTTTAAATTCTAACAAATCAAAAAGCAAATGAAAGATATTGAACACATGAACGAAGAGCGGCAATTGGCCTTGGACAAGATAGCCGATAATGAGCATGAAATTTATGCCTTATTGAAACAAAGGTATAGTCCACGAGTTTTTGCCGATACCGAGGTGTCCGACAATGACCTGCACCGCTTGTTCGAAGCTGTTCGGTGGTCCGCTAGCTCTTCAAACTTGCAGCCTTGGCGTTTTATCTATGCGCGAAAAGGTACCGACAGCTTCGCTAAAATCGTCGACTGTCTGAGTGACTTCAATAAATCATGGGCATCGGAAGCACCCGTGCTACTTTTTGCCGCTTACAAGAAGGACAAGGATGACGGACAGGAAAATTTCCATGCGCTTCATGATTTGGGGCTAAGTCTCGGCAGTATGACGGTGCAGGCACAATACATGAGTATTGCTTTACACCATATGGCCGGGGTCGACTGGAAAAAGGCGCATCAGGAATTCGATGTTCCCGATGGTTTTCATATTTCAACGGCCATAGCTATAGGGTATTATGGAGGGTCACTTGAAGACTTAAGCGAGGACCTTCGAAAACAGGAAGAGGCCAAACGCGAACGCATTCCCCAAGAAGAGTTTGCCTTTAAGGACGAATGGAAGTCCTAAGAACCCCCAAAAAGAAGGTGTAATATCAATATTCTAAACGTATACGATAGAACTGTTATGGTCAAAAATTTCCTCATCCTATTTACGATTATTTTGAGTGCCGTTACGGCGTATGGTCAGGATCCCTTTTTACAGGAGGGAAGTCAAGCAACGGAAAAAAGAGCGCGAGCGCTTACGGAGAAATATCAACCGGAGTTGGTTATGACCGGCACCCAGACCCGTCTTTTTGAGCGAAAAGTAAGTGAATTTCTCCTCCGTGCCGAAAAAATCAAGCAAACGGAACTTCCCGTGAATGAGAAAATGAAATTGTTACAGGAGCTATCCATACAGGAAAATGGAGAAATGGCGAACATTTTAAGTAGACCTCAAGTAAAACGCTATGTTACAGTAAAATCGAATATACAGCCGATTGCTATGGTGGTCGATTCGGTCAAAAGTGGAAAACAATGATAAAACCGAGAGAAAAAGTACCTAAATTACACCTAGATTTAATCAATGACACGCAATGGCGCCTTGATGCCCAAGAGAGTGAGCGATTTACAATGCTTGTTTTTTACCGTGGATTGCATTGCCCCAAGTGCAAGAAGCAGTTGGAGTCGCTGGCCAAAAAGCTGAAAGATTTTAGCGACCGTGGTGTACATGTAATTGCAATCAGTTGTAATACAGAAAAGTTGGCCAAGGAAACGGCGGAGCGATGGGATATTTCAGAGTTACCGGTGGGCTACGGACTATCCATAGAAAAAGCAAGGGAATGGGGTCTGTATATCTCAGCAGGAATCTCTGACAAAGAACCCGAACATTTCTCGGAACCAGGCATTTTCATAGTACGACCCGATAATACCCTATACGCGTCATCAATACAGACAATGCCCTTTGCGAGGCCTAAGTTCGATGAACTACTCAAAGCCATAGATTTTATTAAAAAGAAGGATTATCCCGCTAGGGGGGAGGCCTGATTTTTTAAGGGAGCAGTATTGATTGTGATGGGCAGGGGTATATTGTTGCATCAGAATGCGGCCCGATTATATGCAATCAGCAGAATGCGAAGTATTGATGATTTAAAGTAAAATTTACCAAGAGATTTCCGCCTTTGCGGGAATGACAACTAAAAATGAAAAGACATGAAAATAGGTATAATTGGAAGTGGAAATATTGGAGGAACCTTAGGAAAACATTGGGCCAAAGCCGGTCATGAAGTGTTGTTCAGTTCCAGACATCCCGATGAACTCAACCATTTGGTTCGGGAAAGTGGCGAAAAGGCAAAGGCCGTTTCGGTAACGGAGGCTTTTGAGGCAAGTGCAGATGTGTACTTGTTGGCGATACCCTTCAAAGACATCGACGAAACAGCCGAATTGTATGCCGGGGAATATGGAGGAAAGGTAATTATCGACGCTACAAACCCGTATCCCGAGCGTGACGGGGAAATGGCACAGGAAGTCCGCGACGATAATCGCAATGCATCGGAATATACGGCGATGAAATTTTCGACCGCCCTTACCGCGAAGGCCTTTAATACCATTCAGGCCAAAGATTTGAAAGCACGGGCTTTTGACACCCAAAATCCCATAGCAGTACCTTTTGCCGCACAGGATGCGAAAAGTAGGTCGACCACCGAACAACTGATCAATGACATCGGGTTCGTGCCCATTTATGTTGGTGATTTAGGAGCAACGAATGCTATGGAAGTGGGGGAAAAGGTCTATGGAGTAAGTGAAGACCAGCAAAAACTGCGATCGCTACTGAATATTTCATAGTCTCCTTATAGTAACCGGATTTTCGATAAACGGAATTTTTCGTCGGCACAAGAATCTCCATAATAAGGATACGAACAGACGTAATGAATATCTTTACCATGAACACAAAATTGTATGGTAATGAAAAAATATAGGTATATCATCACGTCCGTTTTAGCCTTGTTTTGCACTTCGGTCATGATAGCGCAACAACAATTCGATGCAGTAGTTCAAAACTCCCAACCGGTACAGAAATATACCTTAATAGAACGTTTTGAGCCGGAGCTAGCACTTAGCGCAAGCGAGCGCCAAAGGTTGAAGGCCGAACGTTTCGCCGAAATTAAATTGAAAATGCGGATGTTGGACACCATGGATATTTCGGAAGGCAAGCGCGAAAAGTTGCTCTCCGATTTAATCGAAAAACCGTACAGTGGAAGACTATCCCGAAATATGGCCGATAGCCAGTTTGAGGAAGAAAAATAACCATTAAAGTCATTTAAAAAAGCCATCTCAAAATCAAATGAGATGGCTTTTTTTTGTTTCTACGCGAACGCTTATCAGATAGGCGTTCTCAAATATTTGAATCCCAAAAGGATTCGGAAAAATTCTTAGGGTATTGGCCAATTCTACAACTTTGCTCGATTTATAATTGTAAGAGGACCGTAGCGCAGCAAATGGCTAACCAATCTGGTTAAAAATTAGTGTGATTTCATTTTCTCCTTACGCTTTTTCAACTGACGATCTAAATCATTGACCGACTCCTTAATGGAAGCTTCGAAGCTATCGTGACTTGCTTCTGCGAAAAGTCGTGGTCCGGGAGCGCTAATACGGATGTTGCAAATCATTCCTGTGTTATCGGAAGATGTATTTTCGGTCTTGAAAAAAACATCGGCGCGGACGATAAAATCGTATTTATCGACCAGTTTATTAATTTTTTCTGTCGCCAGTTCCTCTAATCGCGGACTAGCCTGTACATCGTGGTATTCAAAGTTTATATCCATACGTACAAGATACTCTTTAAGCCATATTAGGATGCGCCGAAACACAACTTTTTTTGACGTGGGTGGCGTTTCCCTTGCCGGGGATACAATTTTCGTAAGTTTTTAGGAAGGCCATCCTTTAAGGCCTATTCTTATCCTGGTGTAAAAAAAACGTCAACGTACTGTTAAAGTGAGAACTTTCAGCATTTTAGTGATCCGACGGACTACTTTTTTCCGTAACTTTAATAGACAAAGCTTATTTTGCAATAGACCTATCCTATTTAAAGTAATGTACAACCTAAATCCTACGCAAATGAACACCGTAAACAAAGCCGCACTTGGTACTCGCGAAACAGAAAAGAACGTCCTCGTCGTCCGACTTGAACGTACCCAATTAGACCTGCAGCAACTACGTAGTCAACTTGATTCGTATCGCTGCGAGCCTCGAACTTACGGATTGTATGAAACCATGGAAAGCTTGAGGAGAGGAATGGATCGACTGAGCCGTTCAAACCTTGAAATCATCAATAGGTTTAGAGTGCAAAAGAAGGCTGTAAGTGATTGTTTTGAAACGGCAAAAGAGCAATTTTTGGAATTCGAACAACTTAAAAGCAGGGTAGAGGCTTACCAAACCAAATGTATTGGGTATTAAATCAATGCTTTGAAAATTGATTTTATAATAGGTCCCTTATCCCGTAAGTGCCCTCTATTCGTTGGCCCCGATGTTCGCTGTTGATACCACGGTATCTAAATCTTCTGGACTTTTTGCAATGCTGATATGGCCATCCAATTGAAGCAATCCATCGTAATCGATAGCTTCTCCATTGTCTAAGGTCGTTACAATGGTTTCACCAACATCACAGACACATTTTTTAAGTGTGATAGCAATTTCCCCGCCTTCGGAAGCACTATTGTATTTGATAAAGGCAGGGTGTACATCCGTAGTGGAACCTGCCAATTCCAATAATATCTTTGTTTTACCTTCCAGGTCTTCGACAAAGGTAGCAGTGCCAGTGACATTAGAACCGTTCATGGCTTGAAGTTGATAAATTTTACTTTGTGCGATATCGTTATCTTCGTTGTCGTTATCATTATCTTTTTTACATCCACCAAGAATAACCATAAATGCAAAGAATACAAGTAGAGATGAAGTTTTTTTCATTTTTATAGAGTTAATTAGATTCAGAGCATAGTACAACTGAACGCCATACATACGTCGGGTCAAAGTTATGTAATAATTTCATTGAAACGATACGGTACTCAATTCTATTTGTGAAAAAGAAATTGCCTTTGTAAGCCATTTAAATTTTGGCAATCGGAAAGAACAGGGAAGACCAAAGTAGTTCATAAGTCCAAATAGTAAATATCCTATTTGACATAATATAAATTATAGTACAAATATAGCAAATTCCCGCATAGCGCATTTTCGCGCTATTTGATATAATATCAGATATAATAACGCCCAAGCGTTTTATATCGGCCGATATTATGTCAAAGGGAATTTGCGGCTTGAAGGATTATAGTCAAAAAAAAGAATCAGATATAATAACGCCCAAGCGTTTTATATCGTCACATATTATGTCAACGGGAATTTGCGACTGGCATCAACAAACGTTATTAAAAGGCAGCCGCATCATCTCGCCGCCAATTGAAAATCATCCACTGGATAATTTTAATTGTCACGGGTTATGTAAAATAGCCGCTACCAAGCGCTCGATTGCTTTTTAAAATCAAATTGCTCAGGCAATTTATTATAAACACAATTTGCCATCGCTTGCCAACGCCATTTAAAAGCTAACCTTTTAGATTAATTAAAAATTCGCTTATTTGAGGAAATATGTGCAAGATTTTTTTCAAAGACATTCTCGTCAGCTTGCCGCAACAGCTAAAAATTTTCTCTGCGAGCAAAATTCTTAGCCCTTGCTAACCTCTCGTCTTGATTGAAGCTTTTGTTCAAGTACTTCTAACATTATGTCAAATAGGACATAAATTTTAGAGATTAAGTATCTCTGAAATTTTGGGCCAGATGATGCGTTGGAATCGCCTACCTAGATATTAATTGGAGGTTCTTTTCTTTTTTTCTTGATACGGCAAAGCATGCTTTGAGCGAGATGATGAGGCTGCGAAACAAAAAAATGCCAACGCTTCAACCCGCCACCAAAAGTAATCAGCCACCGGCTAATTTCTTTTGTCACGTAGATAATTTTGGAACAGGACCGAGCGTAAAGAAAATGTACCCAAAGTACATTTTTAGCGAAGGAGCCAGCTGGCGCGCTGGCGTCGGTCTGATAATACATTTAACTAGCATAATCTGGTATTCACCAGTGCCTTCCTCTCCCTACATCATCCTCTCCCTCGTGCCTCGCTCGTCGGTGATGAGACTCTTCGGAGGCAAGTAAAATTCTTAACGCTTTTCTCCCCTATTGTTTTGCCAAAATTCTCTTAGGCCGGAACCTCGAACAGTAAATTTTATGTCATAGTCTTGATTGTAGAAAGAAATTTATCGGTTAAATTGTAACCATAAATATAAAACTTCATCATGTCTGATAATCAAGAAGATAGAAAAATTATTAAGGCTACTCCAACGAAGGGGCTCTTCATTACAATGCTAGTTAGAGACCTTACCTTGAGGGATGCGATTGGAGATTTGGTTGATAATTCTGTTGATGGCGCAAAATCTTTGAGAACTGATGGGGATTATAAAGGTCTAGAAATAAGAATTTTAGCAAATAATGAGCGATTTAGTATCTATGATAACTGCGGTGGTATAGAAAGCGAAGTAGCTAGGAATTACGCCTTTAGATTCGGTCGACCCAAAGACAAGCCCAGTTCACCAGGTTCAGTTGGTCAATTCGGTATTGGCATGAAGAGGTCTCTATTTAAGTTAGGAAATCATTTTAGAGTATCAACAATTGCGAGAACATCTAGTTTTAACATGGAAGTTAATGTTAATGATTGGCAGGAAAACGAGGATGATTGGGATTTTTCTTTCAATGATTTAGACGAAGAGCAAGATAACAAGGTTGAAGATACTTTTACCGAAATTACGGTTGATGAATTGAACACGGATGTCATTGATAATTTTGTGGACCCAATCTTTATAAATAAACTAATTAAGGAAATTGAACTAGAACATCTTTATAATATTGCTAGCGGTCTTAAAATTTCAATCAATGGTGTAACGCTAAAGGCGCGAAAATTGGAATTAGTAGAAAGTGAGCAGTTTAAAACTGCTTTTTATGAAGAAACTTTTGAAGATGGGATGAGTGTCAAATTATACGCTGGAATTGGCGAAAGTAAATTGGAAGATGGCGGATGGTATGTATTCTGCAATGACCGTCTTGTTGTAGGTCCCGAACAATCAGCTTTGACCGGATGGACTGGAAATAAAGGAGATGGTGGTCCTGTATATCATGGTCAATTCCAAAGATTTAGAGGCTATGCCTTTTTGAACGCTGATGATTCTAGTATTTTACCTTGGAATACTACAAAAAATGGAATGGATAGAGATTCACCACGATATAAGTATATAAGGCAGCGAATGATAGAGCTAATGAAGCCAGTAATTTACTTTCTTAATCAGATGAAAAAAGAACGAGAAGGAAAAAGTACACAAGATGAAAGACCCTTGGAGAAAATTGTAAAATCAGCATCAATCACATCAATTTCAGATTACAAACCCACTAATTTTCAAAAAAAGTTTGTCTCACCTCCTCCTCCTCCAACTATAAAAAAGCAGGATGACGAAGGTAAAATCATATATATTAGACCTACTGATAAAATAAACAAGATAAAAAAAGCTACAGGGGCTTCTACTTTGCGACAAGTAGGCGAATTGACTTTTGACTATTATTATGAAATGGAGATAGGCGAATAATGGCAAAGGGTAGTTACGAAAATATAAATTACGGGGTTAGGCCTGGCAAAGCTATAGAGAGGAAAATGCTCATTGAAATGATGCAAAGACTTTCAGCGTTTACAAAAATTGAAGATTATAAATATGTTGGTTTTGGTTCAACATATTTTACTGATTTCTCTCATATTCATAGGGTCTTAGGGATTACTAAAATGATTAGTATTGAAAAAGACATTGACAATAAAGGAAGATTCATTTTTAATGTACCTTTTTCTTGTATTCAAATGGAATTTTTTAATTCTAACGATATTCTGCCAAATATAGATTGGGAAGAGTGCCCGTCAATTTTATGGTTAGATTTCGATTCGAAGCTAAACGCAGAAATGTTTACGGATATTCAAACATATGTGGCCAATGCCACGAGTGGTAGTATGATTTTTATAACAGTAAACGCTCACCCATTCGAATCTAAAGATATTCCAACAAAGGAATTAAAGAGTTTCAGATTAAGTGAATTAGGAGAAAACATTGGAGAAGCAAAGGTTCCGAGCCATTTAGATGGGTCTGAATTAAGTCTTAGCGGAACATCAAAAGTTTACAGAGAAATTATTGACGCAGAAATATCCTCAATATTAAGAACAAGAAATAACGCAAAAACAGATGATAATCCAACAAAACTGTTTTACAGTCAACTAGTAAATTTTGTTTATCAAGATGGCTCTATGATGTTAACTATGGGAGGAATAATATATAATAATCAAGATAAGCCAAGTTATAAATCCGCTAATTTTAATGATTTAGATTTTTTCAGGGCTGGAGAAGAAAATTTTAAAATTGTAGTTCCAAATTTGACCTATAGAGAAATCAATAAACTTGATTCCTTATTGCCTTCTAATATTAATTTAGAAACTGGAGAAATCATAAATACCGAAGACGAAACAATTGATAATATTGCGGAATTAATTCCGCTACGAGATGTAAATAAGTATCAAAAAATATATCGATACTTTCCAACATTTACCGAAACCATCCTATAAATTATGTTAAAGTATATAGATTTATTTGCAGGTGCTGGCGGATTCAGTTTAGGTTTCAAAATGGCTGGTTTTACTCATGTTTGTTCAATAGAAAAAGACGATTGGGCAATAGACACTTTGAAGGCAAATTTTGGCAAAGAGAATATTATTAAAGCAGATTTAACCGACTTTACAGGATATCAACAATTTGATAAGGAATCTGTGGACGTAATAATTGGTGGCCCGCCTTGTCAAGGGTTCAGTAATGCTTATAGCTCAAATGATAAAGATGTCGATGACCCAAGAAATTCTTTATTTAAAAATTTCGCAGAATGGGTAGGTAATATTCAGCCTAGCTTCTTTGTTATGGAAAATGTAAAAGGTATTCTTTCCAAGAAAAACAAAAAAGGCGAAAAAATCTCTAATATCATACTAGAAACATTTAAAGAATACGGTTATGAAGTTGATATATGGGTTCTAAATGCTGCCGAATACGGTGTTCCGCAGATTAGGGAAAGAGTTTTTTTTGTAGGCAATAAACTGAAATTAAAGATTGCTAAACCAACGCCCACTCATTCGCTTAAATCTTCTGATTCAGAATTGAAGAATGCTATAAATGTTGGAGAGGCCATTTTAGATTTACCAAGCATAAAAGCTAAAGAAGGTAGTGAAGTCGCTGATTATGATAAGGAAACATCCCACCCGTATCAAAAATGGGCTCGCCAAAATTCTTTAAGGGTTCACAATCATGTTGCAATGAAACATACTAGCCGGTTAGTTGAAAGATTTCGCCTTATTCAAGAAGGTAACAAACTAGAAGATTTGAATGAGGAATTAAAGGTAAGAATGCGCAATGGAGAAGGACAATTATCAAACTCTAAATTTAATTCAAATTACCGCCATCTTCATAAAGATAGTATTTCAAATACCATTCCCGCATCTTTTTATTCTAGTTTCATACATCCAACAATACCTAGAAATATTACTGCTCGAGAAGCTGCACGAATCCAATCATTTCCCGACTATTATATTTTTAAGGGAGACAGAACAATCGTGTCAAAAAAACTTCGTGAGAGGTTAGGTAAGCCAGGAGATAGATTATCTCAATACAATCAAGTTGGAAATGCTGTTCCACCTTTGTTAGCTAAACATATTGGCAAAGCTCTTGAAAAATCTATGAAAGAATTTCTTTCAAAAAAACAGAAGAAATATTTAGAGCACATAAGCTAATCTTCCCATTCCACACACATTACACTCCCCTCCTACCGTCGGCTCGCATAATAAGTATTCCATTACCCTTGTAGATGAAACTTTTTAGAAGAAAAATTTAAAAGAAGTACTACCAAATACTTTGCTTTACCAAAGCAGAGTGTCATAACGCAAGACATTATAGTACAAATATAGCAAATGCCCGCATAGCGCATTTTCGCGCTATTTGACATAATTGCAGATATCGGCCGTAGGACTATATCGTCAGCAATTATGTCAAAGCTAATTTGCGGCTCGGAAGATTGTAGCAAGAATTCTATTATGTACGGAATATTTTAAATGATTGAGAATCTTTTAAAATTTAGCGAGTTTATGCGGCTGGCAAACCGCAATGTTCCTAGAAAGAATTTAGTGGCTTCAAAATTTCTACTTAAAAATATTTTTCTAAAATTTCAAATTCAAGACAAATCTAGTAAGTAATTATATTCAATCCCTAACTCTAGGTTTGATGCGTCCCGGAATTTTCATTTTAAATTGAACGCACAGTACATCGGTTGACATAAAAAGGCGATTAACAAAAAACACTATACGCGGCTACAATGTAAAATACGGTATACGCTTTAAAAGAGAATCGCTTCAAATCAAAAAAGCCTATTGTGACGCTATTTTCTCAATAAAAAGGCTCGGCTGGTAGACACTGTAATCAATGAGCCTATTCTTTTTTAGCCCACTTGATATACTCATAATATCGCCAACATAATTTTCGAAAATTAGTAAGGGATAGCCTATTAATTCGATTTTATCCGTTTGGCCCGTATTTCTATTGAATAGTATTGCTTCCGTTTTATGGGGACTGTCACTGGTTACCTGCCAATCTGGGTCGTTGTTGGTGCCGTATATTGTGTTTCCATCTGTACTCGTGCCCGAAGGGAATACCGGCATTTCAAAAGATTGAATGGACGCAAAGGTTTCACTAGAGTACAGACGGTTTTCCGTTATGTCTAAAAAATAATTGGCCGTTGCGTTGTACAGTATCTTGTCGTTATTGAGATTTTTTAAGTGTAAAGGCACTGTTTGGTCACTCAAAATGGTGCCGTTGGCGTCAAGGGCATAGACCATGCTATTGGTTTCAGCGCGATGCCCTACGATCAATCGATTGTTCGATAGGGCATAAGGCTGATACGCTCCCCCACCTTGGTGTTCGCTAAAATGCGCTCGTGAGTCTTTAAAATTTAAATTGGTATTATCCCTTTTGAATGTATACATCGTATCATTATCCGTAATACTCCATAAATCAAGGTCAGGATGATATAGAAAATCGGAAATGCTGAAAACTTCTTCGGGGTCAATAGCATATTTATATTGCATGGTCTCGGCATCATAGAAATGCAATTCTATGCCCTGTTCTATCACAATCTCCTTTCCGTTTGGCGAAACGACCACTTTTATAGGAAGTTCCGTATAGGTGGTCGGCGGGATATCCGATATATGTTCAACCTGATGGGTGTTATAATTGAAACGATGAATATTTATATCATCGTCATCCTCTTTGTTTCGCCCATGGAAATAAATAATCGGTTCTTCTGGGTCAATGGCGAAAGACTCAATATCATTTAATTCAATGATTTCCTGTCGTTTGAAGGGCACCTCCCAAAAGACCGTGGTTTCTTCGGTATTGGCCGGACTTCTGTTTCCAAATATATTGTGCACATAGACTCGGTATACTGGATTTTTGAAATAGGGCGGATTCTCATCGGTATATGTCGTTATGTCGAGATCATCAATAATGGCCACTGTATATTCTTGGCTCGAGCTTGATGGCTTATCGGAATAGGAAATTTCATAATGCGAAAAATAGGGCGAATCGGAAGCATTCCAGTTGATTAGAATCTGGTCATTCTGTATCACCGGTTCATGCATTTCAGTGGGGTCTATGCGAATTTTGAATTCAGGAACAACATCATATAGTCTGCTTTCTCCCAACAAACCTTCGCTTGTATATACCCTTAAAAAATAACATAGTTTTTCTGATTCCGGCGGTGTCAGGTCTGTATATTCGACCATCGAGGCATCGGTCAAAGTGGCAATTAGCTCGGCATTCGATTTTGTGCAATTATCTCCACCACTCCGATAGATTTCATATCGCACGAAGTCATTGAAACCGTCATACATTTCCCAGGTAAAACTTAATAGGTTTTCGTAAGACTCATCTCTGTTTTCGGTAAATGTTCGGGTTACCAAATCGACATCAATGGGTTTATACCGTTTTGCAAATAGCAGTAAGACATCTAGTGTTCCATCTTCATCAACGTCGAATCGGGATTTAAAGATAAGTTCCTCCTCGTTCAACCTGGTTATGACCAAATCATCACTTTGACCAAATGAATTGCTCAACGTAATAACACCATTTTGTAATTGCCAATCCAATAGATTAACCTTGGGCTCACAGGAACTGTTTTGATATAAATATTCTGTATAGGTGCCATCTTTGGAGTAGACAAAAAAGTCTCTACCACAAGAATCATACACTATTGGTATTTCTGAAACTTCCCCATTGAATTGAGCATTAAAGATTGCCCAAACACCTGAAAGACCATCAAGTGTTGCTGAATTTAACGATTCGCCATAGAAGTTATCGATAGGTAAGAAATCATCAGACGGGGCTTCATCTTTACTACAGCCCATAACCAAAATGAATATTATGGGTACTAGGCGTATGAGGATGCTCTTTTTTGGTAACATTAAGAACACTGTTTTTCTAATTAATCTGTTATAAAGAAACTATGTTTTCTAACAAAAATTGTCTAATTACGATAAGGTTCTGGTTTATTGGTCAAATACCTTTCCACACACAGTGCCCTCCCTCCTACCGTCGGTTCGTAAAGTAAGTGTACCTTTACCTTTTCAGAAGAACAATTTAGAAGAAAAATTGAAGGAAGTTTCAGTATCAATTACTCTGCTTTACCAAAGCAAGGTGTCATAAGGCAAGACCTTATATTTCAAAAACGAAACATAATTTGACGATATATCAAATAGAGATAACTTATAAGGAATTTCAGTTGGTTCCCAGCATTTCCTGTAACTCATACCGAATCAAAACTCTAAAATCAAAATTTACAATTGGCATATTTGCCAATTGTAAATTTCTTTCCTATCTTGTCTTAAATTAATTTAAAGTGGCGGCAACACGATATATGCGGCAACAGTATTATGAGCAATGTTATTTTTAAAGACAGCACGACTATCAATGTAGTAGCACTTGATGGTGAAACATTTACACTTAAGACGCATTTACCTGTTCAAAAAGACGAGCAACTGGGAATTGCCAAATCTTTATCCACTGTCTTTGATGAATGCTTTGAGGATGATAAGACAAGCATGATTTATTGGGTACTAATGAAGATGATGTCAAATGTTGGATTTTCATTCTATTATGGAGGTAGTGATCGAAGCGCGGAACGAAAGCGTATTGGAGCAAAAATTAGGGAAATACGTGAGCTAAAGGGAATTAAAGCAAAACAACTTGCCACATTAACAAATATAGATGCTGCTAATTTGAGTAGAATTGAGCAAGGTAAATATTCTGTTGGTCTTAACATACTAACGAGAATTTCTCATGCTCTGGGGGTTAAGGTCGATTTAGTTTGATTTAAATACCTTCTCATTCCACTTACATTACACTCCCCTCCTGCTGAAGGCTTGCCTATGTATGTTAAATAGGTTATCTTATACCTACTCCCTACCACACCCGCTATTTCGTATCTATCGTAAAATCAATACGATACTCATTCTGATCATTAACTACTTTGGCGGTATTCCCCAGATTTTCATCGAACAGTCGATTTAGATTATTACCTGCCAAATCCTCAAGTTTTGAGTTTACTACAATTTCGTACTTACCTTTTTTCCAACTGCTTAACGGCGTAAAATGTAGTGTTGTTCCCCATTTGTTAAGGTCCCAAGCACCGGGCATAGGTTTACCATTTGAACCGTTAATGCCGATACTTTCCTGTGCCAGTACATGGTCCAGAGGTTCGTTGAAGTGAATGGACATTGCCGTAACACTGTTGGAGGACGGCGCATCAACCTTCCACTTTTCTACATCAGGCTTGAGGGTATCGGGAGCTGTGACTCTCCATTGCTTTTGGTAAGTCTCGGTTAATTCTTTACCTGTGGCCGTTTTCCATTTTTTATCCACGGTGATGGTATAGGCGTTTCCTTTTTTTATAGGAAGCCCACGTTCCCGATTGGGAATCAAATCGGTCTTGATCCGCCCAGGGTCCAACCACAGGGTCAGACGGTCATGCTGCCTGTTCCATAATTCGGTTTCCAAGGCCAAGAAAATGGATTCTTCTTTCTCCTCGGTGGTATTGTACACCGTAATAAAATCCAAAGCATTGCCCACATGCTGCATGGGCTGTGAGAATTGCACATAGATTTTAAGCAGATTCTCCGGAACGCAGTCCTGCGCCGGATAGATGCCGCTAATTTCTGGCGGTGTGACATCCGTGGTAGCCGGAATTGAAAAATCGACCAACGTCTGCCCCGCTTCCCTGACCTCATAGACCTGGCCGGGTTCAAACGGAACCGCTGGCCTGAAGCGTACTATTTCTTTCGTCTTGGCAAACGTCCCCAGAACCGGTGTTGCCTTTTCCCCTTG
This sequence comes from uncultured Flavobacteriaceae bacterium, assembly GCA_963832345.1. Taxonomy (GTDB): domain Bacteria; phylum Bacteroidota; class Bacteroidia; order Flavobacteriales; family Flavobacteriaceae; genus Pricia. Next base: position 382,578 of record CAWHTW010000004.1, read on the forward strand.
CAAATAAATATCGAGGCCATCCGGGTTTCCGGAATAATCAAACTGAACACTTTCTGCCTTTTCGTTTTTATAGATTACCTGAACGGGACCAAGGCTTCCCTCTTGCCGACATCCAGTTTTCGGACCTTGCGAAATACAACGGTAAATTATATGCAGGCGGTGGTTTCGTAGGTGACAGTGGAAATTCGGGACTTTTTGTGACTACCGACAACGGGATTACTTGGAACGATGTTCCCCTACCCGCCAACAATCCAAATGGCATCGATAGTATGGTCGCCAATGGCGATACTTTTTACGTGGCGAGCAGTTCTAACATTTATATCACTAAGAACGGCGGGATAACTTATAACCGTACTAATTTTTCAAACGGGGCAACAATTACCAGCATGACCCAACATAATGATATTGTATATGCAACATCTTCAAACGGACGTTATTTCAAAACTGACAATGAAGGCGTAAACTGGCAGACCGTACAAAATCCGCAAACTCCAAGTTTTGTAAACTCCCTTCATTTTAATGGTGATCAAGTATTTATGGCCGCTTGGGACGGCATTTACCGTTCAATCGATGACGGGATTGGTTGGTCGGAAATCAATGACGGAATTCGAAGTCTCGATATCGAGGCGCTTACCGCCGATGATGATTTTTTATATGCTGGAACTTCCGGACAGGGTATGTTCAGGTCTGGCGACAACGGAGCATCGTGGGAAAAAATAAATAACGGTATCGATAGCTCCGGAGGGTACTTTATTCAAGACATAATTATTACTGAAAGTGCTTTGTATATCGGTACCGAGTACGGGCTATATTTTTCAACAGACCAGGGCATAACTTGGAACAGAAATGAGGTTCCCAGAGAATTCGAACTTGCCGGGAGGCTCGCTAGAGATGGCGAGGTATTTGTTGGTTTCGGCTACGAAGGTCGAATATTTGTGTCGAGAGATATGGCCCAAACATGGGAAGTGGCCTCGACAGAAGGTCTCCCACCATATAGGGGTTACAACAGTGTAGACGTAAAGGGCGATACGATTGTAATCGGTAGTTTCGAAGACAACGTGTTTATCTCTGAAAATCTCGGGGCTAGTTGGAAAGCGATTCCTTTCTCTATGGAATATACTTTTATTTATAACCTGAGATTTGTAGACGATGCATTGTATGCTGCTACTTCGAATGGTCTGTTCGTTACCCGTGATTTCGGGACGAACTGGTCTCGTTTACTAAACTATGATACCGAAATGGTTCAAGATTTCGTAATTGATGGAGAAATGGTATATGCAGCTACCGGTAACGGCGTTCAAGTCGGTGAAGCGGGTGGTGACGATTGGCACCCGCACAATGAAGGGATGTACACCCGTTCGGCGCAAAGACTCTTGCAACATGATGGCCAATTATTTGTCGGCACCTTTCACGCCAGTATATGGTCGATTAACGCTAAAGAAATCACTCTTCCTCCTTTAGACGATGATGGCGACGGCGTGGTAAATGCAGAAGATTTTTGCCCCAACACCGCCGTAGGTGCGACGGTAGACCCTAAGGGCTGCGAGACGGTATCTAATGATGTAATCTATGTAAGGTCGATTTCAACAACCTGCCCGAACACGGCGAACGGGACTATTGAGATTGTAGCGGATTTGCAAAATTATCGTATGGATGTTCTGATTGCCGGCAACAACTATGAGCAAAAGTTTACCAAAATACTAGCTTCTGAGGGTCTGATCATCGAAAATCTTGCCCCAGGAAAGTACTACTTAACAATTTCGCTACCGGATGTTTCTTACGAGAGGAAATTCATGGCTGAAATCAGCGGGATAGCATCAATCATCGCAGACCAAAAGACAGCCAACGAGGCTGATAAAACAGCTGTTTATAAAGTATCGGGAAGCACGAAGTACGCTGTAACCGTGAACGGAAAAACAAAAAATTTTCATTTTACATCGATAAACAGCAACGAAATATTACTTGAAAATCTGGAGGGATTAAATACCATTTCCATAATGGGAGAGAGAGAGTGTCAGGGAAAAATTGAGGACGAATTGGTGCTTTCAAAAAGCGCTTACGTGTATCCGACCATTAGCAACGAGAAAGTGTCTATAGTAAATGCTAAAGGAGAGGTTGAAATCACGCTATTCAACCTTCACGGCCAATTAGTTCTTGCACGGAAATTTCACAACGCCGATGACCATGAGATTTCGTTAGCCAATCTGAAGTCGGGCATTTACTTATTGCAAACCAAAACCGGTAATAAGGTCGATACGGTCAAAATTGTCAAACCCTAGAAGGATGAACGACCTTTCCCACTGACTTCGGCTCTTCTAATGGCCTAAGAAAGCTTTAATAATACAATCTAAAATCAAGTATTTTGCAGACCTCGTAATACCGCTGATGCAATTCTTCTACAACAGCAAACATATCATCATCCTCATTAAAAAGGTTAAAGAATGCTTTATCGAGGTTTGAGCTGCTTAAACCATCAAATGTATTGCCGTAGCCTGAAACAGCTTTAGCACCAGTAATATCTAAAAAAAATTGTGCTTCTTCTTCGTCCAGATCCAAGATTTTTGCATTTGAAAAATGTAAAATCTTTCCTTTTAATCTTCCCTCAAAAATTTCTGCAATTTCTTGTAAGCTATAGTAGTAGTCGTTTAAACAAATACTATTTGCCTCACCGGTCATGACTAAATAGATTATTTCATAGTCTTTGAAATTATGATCATCCAAGACCAGTGCATTTAAGCTATCTTCCAAGCCCTCAATAGTATCACAGGTTTTGTAAATACTTGCTATACCATATTTCAGGGCCAGCTGCTCCAAGTTTTCTTGTGCTTCAGTAACCTGGTCTGTTTCTATGTCATCAACCCCTTCTAAACAATAAATGAAATAATCAGTATCTAACGATTGTTCTCGGGGTAATTGGTGTCTTTTCTCTAACAAGTCTCTGAATTTTTGCAAGGTTTATGATACCCTAAAATTACTTCACCAAATAATTTATTTTTAACCTTTTTACATCAAATTCTATTGCACATATCACTGTATCTTCTATCAATCATCGTTAGAGCGAACCCTGCCAAATAGGCTTATGGTAAATTCAGTAGAATTTTATTGGAGAAAAGGATTTCTCATTTTGCAGGTAGCATTGACGTATTTGAATCTAATACCCAGCTCACTAGATTGATGTAATCTATCGCGATATTATGTACAATGTACTAGTAATGAAAAGGAATTTGCAAGGGTGGATGCCTAATGTAACGGTATGGTAACCATATCACATTTTAGGAAATTAGACCACTGGCAAATCGGCAACAAGTAATCGTCCAGTTTATAGTTTGGTATTCAGACTTCAACAAGTGCTTCCGTAGCTCTTCCCCATCCTCTCACGCCTCGTTATTTTGAGATAGGGTTCGCAGGATAGAAGTGGAATCCTTCACGCTCCTTTACGTACTAATTTTCAAAATACGCTTGGACCTTAGTAACTTGGATTCAAATAAGAAGTTTCGACCATTAAACAAAATAGGGGAAAGTGTACCATTAAGAAGCGCCTTCACCAAAGCCTTGGTCGTACCTATCAATTAAGATGTAATTGATATTTTTGGCTTTTTCACGTATTTATTCATGCCATTGAATCCCTCTGCTTTTATCCCGGCCATACCGTGCTCCATTTTCAGGCTTACCCTTCTCACAGGCTTACCTGTAGTTCTACATCTGCGTTTATATCTTTATCAGCCGATGCCTTGATTTCAGCCTTAGGAAATATAAGCTTGAACGTAGTTCCTTTTCCTTTTCCTTCAGATTCCGCAAGTATAGTTCCTCCGTGAGAGTCGACTATCATTTTTATCATGTAAAGTCCAAGTCCTGTTCCTTTTACGCCAGAATGGAAACGTTCAAAGGGTGTAAACAATTTTTTTATACCATTTTCGTCCATACCAGATCCATTATCACGAATCAAAAATGTATTGGTCTCACTACCTCCTTCATATGCAACTGAAATTATAGGATGGGTTTGATTTCCCATATATTTGATAGAGTTATCCAATAAATTGCTGAAAACCTGGATAATCCTTTTCTTGTCTCCATAAATATTGGGTAGGTTTTCTGGAATATCGACTTCTATATTGGACATATCAAGCTTAGCTTTCGTAAGATTTTTGACTGTAACTAATAATTCATTGGTGTCCAACACTTCATTATCGTTTTCAATTTTGCCGAGCCGGGCTATTTTGGTGATGTCGGCAATTAGTTCATTCATATTATTACAGGAAAGGTCAATCAATTCCAAATACTCCTTAATGTTTGGAAAATCCTTAAGTTCGATTTCTTTTGGAATAAAGCTGGCTATACCTACGATATTGTTTAAGGGAGACTTTAAATCGTGGGAAACGGCAAAAGTAAATCTCTGAATTTCCTCATTTTTCAATTCTAAATCTTTTCCAGCTTCTAAGAGCTTTTCCTTCTGATACTGCAATTCAATGGTGCGCTCTTTTATTTTGCACTCTAATATTCTTTGGTTTTTTTTGATTGTCGTCAGTTTAAGAGTATGCGCAATGTAAAAACAAATCAAGACAAAAAGCAACGCCAATATTTTGAACCACCAAGTTTGCCAAAATGGGGGGATAATTTCAATATTGAGCTTCACCTCGTTGTCTACCCATATACCATCGGAGTTCGTAGATTTAACGCGTAATGTATAGGTGCCTGGATTGAGATTGGTATAGGTAGCATTTGACTTGTTGCCCACATAATTCCAATCCGTTTCGAAACCTTCCAAGAAATAGGCATAATTCACCCTTTCTGGATGTCTATAGGTGATGGCATCAAAATCAATTGTAAATACCGATTGATTATAATGGAATGTCAGGGAATCTACTTGACTCACGTCTTTTTGTAAAATTCCAGTATTGTCGTTGGGTACAACCTCTCGATTGAACAGTTTCAGTCCTGAAATATATAAAGCAGGCTTGTCTTTTCCTTTTTCAACTTCATCGGGTGTAAATAGGTTCAAACCATTAACACCTCCAAATATATACTCTCCACTCGTTCGTGACCAGGAATGAATTTGAATTGAATTCGTTTGACTGTAGGCCATCGGCTACATCATAATTAATGGTTTCACCGGTAGATGTATTGAATTTACTTATGCCACCTTCTGTACTTAGCCATAAATATATTTCATTTTCAACTATAATCCCCTTGATCGCATCATTTCGTAGTCCATCAAATTCGGTGATAGATTTGAAAGAATCATCATCAGGCACATATTTATTAAGGCCTCCTGCCGTACCCACCCAAATGATATCATTAGTATCTTGAACAATTGTATTAACAAAATCATTGCTTAATGTATTTCTATTAGTGTTGGAATGGTAGTGAACACTTTCCCAAGTACCATCACTTTCAGTGAGTTTAAATAGACCTGAATTTAGGGTGCCAATCCATATATTGCCGGCTTTGTCCTCAAATATATGATACATGGTATTGATATCGGTACCATTAAGATGGGATGTCAAAGGTATATTCTGGTATGTATTGGTTTGTGGATCAAATAATTGAATTCCAGCAAAAAAATTGAGTATCCAAATTCTACCCTTAGTATCCTTTAACAGGCCAGGAATATTATTCGATAATAAAAAGGAATTTTCAGTGTTCCAAATTTTAAATTTCTTGCTTTCAGTATTGAAAATAGTAATTCCATTTCCCCATGAACCGGCCCATAGTTCATCATTGTTTGTTTCTAGTAATGAAAGAACTGCGTTAGTACCGAAAGTTTCATCGTTCAATGTATAATGATGAATACGATTTGAATTCCTGTTCCAGTGGTTTAAACCCCCTTCAGTGCCTATCCATAAATTGCCCTCGTCATGCTCAATAACACAATTGACTAAATTATTGCTCAAGGATTGTTCTTTAATCGGATTTGTTTTAATGTGTCTGAATTTGTAATATTCCTGATCATAAAAGCTAAGTCCGCTTTTAAAGGGAGCCATCCACATCACACCATTTTTAGCTTTTAAAAGTGTCCAAATAGAATTACATGAAATAGAATTTGGACGATTAACGCTGTGTTCTTCATGTCGTATAGTATCCATGACTAGAGAAGATATGAATAGGCCATTATTTTCCGTACCGATCCACAAGTCATCATTGTCATCCTGCGCTAGGGAACGTATGACAAAACCCGGACTTATACTCTTTTTGTTGGTCAGCAGTTTTGAGGTGGCGCTTACGCTCAAATCAATTAATGATCCATTACCGGTTCCCAAAATAAACTTGTCTTTATCCAACGATATGGCACTAGTGATTTCTGTATTTTCCTGAATTTGATTTAGGATTTTCATATCCATTGTGATGATATACACATAGTAAGTAGAAATAATCAGTATCCGTTCATCATCCAATGGGACTGTCTTAATAATTTTGTTTGATTTACCATTCTCAACTTTAGTTTTATTACGGGTGGTCGAGAAGTGTTTTAGTGTACCTGTTTCTGTATGATATCTATATAGTCCATCCATTTCAGTACCCAAATAAAGGGACTTGTCTATTTTTGTTATGGTTTCAAATCTTTTTGTTTCAAGCTTTTTTCCCTCACCTTTAAATGGGTAGGGGCTCGCAACATTCAAACCACGGTCGTAAATACTTAATCCTTGAATCGTTCCAATTAGTAAATCTTGATTATCCTCGTATATGGATAGTATATAATCGTTCGTTAGACCGGATTTTCCGTCTAAACTTTTTTTAAATATCTCAAAATCCTTTCCATCATATTTATTCAGTCCGTTTCTGGTGCCAACCCAAATAAAACCATAACTATCCTCGAAGAGGACGGTAGCCGTACTTTGAGACATTCCGGATTTTATATGCTGAAAGTTTAGAGCAGTGTCGGCTTGTGAATGGGTTGAACCAAACGATATAAAAAAAATGAATACCGCCAGAATTCGAAATGTGATTTGGTGAATCATCACGGATTGGTTGTAGATTGTCCTATAATGAACGTGATTATAGCCCGTTTATTACTTTTTTCTCATTCAACCGGACCGATTAAGAGTGCCTATCTCGGGGTAAATAATGCATCAGCTCAATTCAAAAATTTAGTAGCGAAACGATTTAAAATCATGGAATTGCAAATAGTTAACCCGAATAAACAGTAGAAATCAGAATACGGCTCGACGAGGTCAATCGCGAGATGGGCATGCAATCTGCGACAGTCTGTGATTGGAATAAAAAATAACTCTGTTGAAAAATAATTAGCAGTAAAAATCTTCTCTATGTAGACTACTTTTTTTTGGTGGTACGGCAAATTTTTTACTCAGCGGGATGACAAGGTGGTGAAACACTTTTACAATAAAATCGACACTATCCTATCAACTAGACCCTTACTCTTTTCTATCATTACCTATATTCAAAGTATTCATTATTTTTTTTAGGTAATAACGACTGGCAAACCCATGTACTATTTCACCTCTATCGTAAATTCAATACGATACGAATGCTGCTCGCTAACCACATTCGGGGTATTCCCCAGATTTTCATCGAACAGTCGATTTAGATTATTACCTGCCAAATCCTCAAGTTTTGAGTTTACTACAATTTCGTACTTGCCTTTTTTCCAACTGCTTAACGGCGTAAAACGTAGTGTTGTTCCCCATTTGTTCAGTTCCCAATCACCGGGAATAGGTTTACCGTTTGAACCGTTAATGCCGATACTTTCCTGTGCCAGTACATGGTCCAAAGGTTCGTTGAAGTGAATGGCCATAGCCGTAACACTGTTGGAGGACGGCGCATCAACCTTCCACTTTTCTACATCAGGCTTGAGGGTATCGGGAGCTGTGACTCTCCATTGCTTTTGGTAAGTCTCGGTTAATTCTTGACCTGTGGCCGTTTTCCATTTCTTATCCACCGTGATGGTATAGGCGTTTCCTCTTTTTATTGGAAGTCCAAGTTCCCGATTGGGAATTAAATCGGTCTTTATCCGCCCGGGGTCCAACCATAGGGTCAGACGGTCATGCTGCCTGTTCCATAATTCGGTTTCCAAGGCTAAGAAAATGGATTCTTCTTTCTCCTCGGTGGTATTGTACACCGAAATAAAATCCAAGGCATTGCCTACATGCTGCATGGGCTGTGAGAATTGCACATAGATTTTAAGCAGATTCTCCGGAACGCTGTCCTGCGCCGGATAGATGCCGATAATTTCTGGCGGTGTGGCATCTGTGGTAGCCGGAATTGAAAATTCGACCAACGTCTGCCCCGCTTCCCTGACCTCATAGACCTGGCCGGGTTCAAACGGAACCGCTGGCCTGAAGCGTACTATTTCTTTCGTCTTGGCAAACGTCCCCAGTACCGGTGTTGCCTTTTCCCCTTGCAAATAAATACCGAGGCCATCCGGGTTTCCGGAATAATCAAACTGAACACTTTCTGCCTTTTCGTTTTTATAGATTACCTGAACGGGACCAAGGCTTCCCTCCTGCCGACATCCATATAAAAATGACATGAATACATAAAAAAAGATCAGGATAATCCTGACCTTTCTTGTGCTGTACAACGTAAAATTGGAAATGCTCAAGAGGTTCGCAATCTTTTCATTACATTCTTTCCGTAGACCTGCTCTGCAAAACCATATCGCCACTCGATGTGCGTTGTAGGTATACTACCTTATCAGTGCCCAAATTATCCATCTGCAAAATGTTCACCATAGGCAGGGAAACATAATCTACACCTGTTGCCACGGCCCATTCCTCCACAGGTTCCGTCATTGACTCCTCTGTGTTGGCGATATCCTTATGGTCTATTTTCATGACCGGACGATTGGTATTGGACATCAAAAAGTACTTTTTGCCCTCCTTTTCATAGGAAATCATATCCAATGGGGAGTTTCCCGAACCTAGTTCGGCCACGGTTCTTCCCTTGGTATGCTCACCGTTTTTTAGTTCTTCCATCGGAAACAAGACTAAGGGCGTACAGGTATAACTGGCCATTAGATAATCCTTTCCATCCATTGTAATGACATCAAACGTCTTAATGGGCGATTGGGTCTCATACTGCCCGTGAGCGGCATGGTAAATTTCCAAAGAAGCATAGTCTTGGGTGTCCGAAAACGGAAAGGGAATACTTCTAAAGGTGGACCCGAATTCCTTATTGGAAAGACCGCTGACCAAAACCTTGCCGTTGTGGTATTTCAAATCGGATATGGCCCAAACTCTCAGAGGGCGTTCGCGACGGTCTTTAGCATCGGTATCGACCGCGTCAGGCAGTGCCATCTCTGAAAAGTTTATTTGATCTAAAGGAACATTCTCAAGAATTTCTCCATTCAGTCTCATGAGAACCGGGGTGCCATCCATAGTGCTTACCGCAAAATATGGGGTCTTTGTCAATGGATTTACCGCCATATCGTTTATTTCTATTTTATCTACCGTGGTGCCCAGGGCGGAAGCAACTTTGGTATCAAAGGCCTTTATATCGATTTCGGCAGGCGATGCTCCGGATTTCGAATCTCCCAAATCTACAGCATAGACGGTAGCCTTTTTCGAATCGCCCAAAAACAAGATTCCCTCCGGTCCGAAGGTCAGTTGGTTGATTGAGGCAATTTCTGGATTACCATAGGTAAAATTCGATGTCAAATCGGAATCTGATGTTGGTTGTATAGTTGCCGATAAAGTCAGAAGGACGATGCCAAATACGGCGAGAATGGGTAGAATCTTTTTCATTTGTTCTTTGAATTTCTGTTCACCTTTAAAGTATAAAATTTCATTCTACGTCTGTTCATTAGCAGGTTTAATTAACTCGAATTTAACAGGTTAGCGTCGCATTCTGCATGGAAAGCAAAAAAGGGCAGGTTTCAATCCCACCCTCTCTAACCATACGGTTTGTGACTATGCTTGCACAGACGGTATGCTCCATTACTTATTTCATGTAGCCCAGTAAATAATCTGTTTCACCAACTGCTTGATACCATAGTATTTATACACTCCAAACGCGTGTACACTAAACTGGATTTAAACCGGACATTGCCGTAGAACATACCGATAAAACACAAATTGTTCGGTTGCTATTTGTAGCTAAAAGAAGAGCTTGCACCATGACCTAATGGTCTGATACAAGCTCTAAGCTTAATCTACTTCTTCGACCCGCTTTTGATCAGGTTAGAAGGATATTAAGGTTACTTCTTAGTACTCACAAATCCAATTGGTTCGAGCAATACTTCCATTTTGGCTATGTTAAGCCCTGGATTATCAGCCGTGCCCTCATCACCAAGTTCGCTGATGTCTACACCAGGTGTACCGCGGGGTAAATCATAAGATTCGCCAACGGACGATGAGCCATAACCAAGGTCTCTCATCGAGCCGGCAGTTATACGGCTTAATGGATTCTCACCTAAGTTTAAGAAACCGGTCATCAATTCATTATCCATTGTTGCTTCACGCCAGTGTCCCAATCGGGTACCAGGTCCTCCCATATTTTCTACGGGTAGTTCATCGATTCCGCCCTCGGCGTTCCAGAAGACATTTGCCTTCCTTCCCAGAAAGTATGGATTGGTGTCGACCGCACCGATTAAGGTTCTATCAAAGCCGAACGGTACTGTGTTCCATAAGGTACCTACGCCCAGAACGTGTCCCATTTCATGAACGATAACCTCTTCGAAAAGATCGATTTCCTCTAGGAAATCCAAATCGTCCACATCGAAGAACATAATACCTGATAAGGTTAAAAAGTCCTCAGTACGGACAAAGCTGGGACCTGCTTGACCAAGTATCTGACCTGGACCATCAATCGGTGCCAGTGCCACTTCGATAACGATATCATCAATGGGACCTTCAATAGCAGGAAACCCGACAAATGCAGAAGGAATTGGCCCTTCGGCGGAAGGAACATCCTTGATAATGATACGTTCCCATCGAGCCGCGGCAGCTTCAAAAACTTCCGCTTGTCTTTCGGTGGGAGGTAGTAAAAATTTAAGTGTAATATCGAAACGGCCCCTATCTAATGGTCCTTTTGCTGTGGTCGTTGCAGCCGTTTCAATCATAATGGGCTCAGCCGGCTTCGGCTTTAGCGCCACTTCAAGCTCTTGTACATCGGAGGCAGCAGGGGGAGCAACAGTGTCCGTTTCCAAGCTGTCTTCAGAACAGGCCGTAAAAAGTAAGGCGCTAAATAAGCTTCCGAAAGCCAACAGACGTCCGGTCTTTAAAATAGTGTTTTTCATAGTGTATATAATTAAGAGTGAGAAATTAGAACTGTACTACGTAGTTAAAACAGTACATGTAAGAATATTCCAAACATAAAATAAAAATAATGTGAATTCTGTCGCTATCAATCAAAGAATTAACACCAAAGCTAAAAGTGGTTAAATGATGATAAACAGGAAACACCATCGGTACAGGAAACACCATCAGCATTAAACTATTTAAACCGCATGACACTCCCCTCCTATCCTTCGCCAAGTTAAGGGACCGACGTCGACGCATTAAATGACGGGCCCATTACCCTTCAGAACGCGTTTATAGAAGAAAAAATTTAAAGAAAAAGGGGGCAGAAAATACTTCGCTTGCCCAAGCAAAGCCGCAAAAGGTAAAACATAGAAGGTATATGTGCACTAAGCTGACGCTATATCGCCGCTCACGATGCATTTTCATATATGTTGTTTCTTTGAGTATGAATTTATCTTGTTTCCCGCGCTATGAATGGCATATCTCAATTTAACTCCTTCATTATCTCCGCAAACAATTCATAAGACCGTATTCGGTCTTTCACATCATAGATATTGGTGACGGCAATGAGTTCGTCAGCTTTAGTCTGCTCCAGAAATTCCTGTACCTGAGCTTTAACGGTGGCTTTACTACCTATAAAGGAAAACTTCAGCATTTGATGCACATTGGGGTTTCGCATAACCTCATGGAGTTCAGGGGTCATGGCGGTTGGCGCTTGTACATAATCACGTTTACCCGTAAATATACCAACGATCATACGAATCAAAGATGTCGACAGACGTTCGGCCTCTTCGTCGGTATCCGCAATAATAATATTGACGCCCGCCATCGTATACGGCTTTTTTAAGTGTTTTGACGATTGAAATTCTTGACGGTAAATATTCAGTGCCTCCCATAAATGGGTGGTTGCAAAGTGACTTGCAAAGGCATAGGGCAATCCCTTTTTTGCCGCCAAATGAGCGCTGTCGGTACTAGAGCCCAAAATATAAATGGGCACCTCGACCCCTTCTGCTACAGTGGCCCGAACTTTAGCACTTGAATTGTCTAAGGAAAAATAGCTTTCCAACGTTTCCAGTTCATCGGGAAAGGAATGTGCCGCTTGCATAAAATCTGAGCGTATGGCCTGTGCTGTCTCTCGATCGGTACCAGGTGCCCTACCCAGGCCCAAATCGATGCGATCAGGATATAAAGAGGCTAAGGTGCCAAATTGCTCTGCAATAATTAACGGAGAATGGTTGGGTAGCATGATGCCCCCTGAGCCGATACGAAGTGTTTTTGTGCCTTGCGCCACGTAGCCGATCAAAACCGAGGTGGCGCTACTACCAATATTAGAGGCGTTATGGTGCTCTGCCAACCAATAGCGTGTGTAACCGAACGCTTCGGCACTTTGAGCCAGTTCAAGGGCATTATCATAGGTTTGTTTAAGGGTATGCCCTTCCGAAACTAAGGCAAGGTCTAAGATGGAATACGCTGTATCTTGAATTTTCATAAACGTGTTTAGTTCTTTAAAGAATTTATGTCTTACTGACCGATAACACAAGTAATTTTAGAGACTTTTCTAGTTTTTTTATAATTATGGAATAGCGATAGTGTACCGAATATCACGAGGGAATAGCTCCCCAGGCGTCGTCGATCAATTGCTCCAAGCCATATTTAGGCCGCCATCCAAGTAAAAATTTTGCTTTCGTAGTATCAAGCCAGGTGGCGTAATATTCCGTGTCGATCTTTACCGATTTCAGCTGTCGGGTTTTTAATAGATACTCGGCAGCTTTCCCATAATCAAAAGGGGCGTCCATGGAAATATGGAAAGTTTGCTGTTTTGCGTTAGGATGATCCATGGCGATAAGTATCGCTGAAACAAGGTCGTTTAAATGTACTATATTCCTTTTCATTGGGTCTCCCTGGGCATCGAGCATTAGAGGAACCCTATTTTCTTTGGTATATTCAAGCGCGGTCTGCACCTTGACCTTTTTGTGCCACTCGGGCACGCCAAACACTTGGTTCCCGAAGCTAAGGTGCCGCTTTAAATCGTCTCCCTGCATGATCCAAGGGGCGCGAAGACAGGTGCCATCAAGGTCGTATTGCACGAAGTATTGCTGTAGCATGGTTTCTTCGAGTACTTTTGACAGCGCATAACATCCGGGATAGGCGGCAAAGGCTTGCTGTTCGGTGATAGGGGTTTTATACGGATAAAAATAATGTCCCACCGAGGCATCCCCACCAATCAATATAAAGCGTTTAAAATCCCTAGATTGCCTACAACTTTCCAATAACCAGAATAATCCTTTCACGGCAACATCCATGATCGTTTCAGGATTTTCTTTGGTGGTGGCCAAGTGAATTACATGGGTGATATCCTTCATCGCGCTTTGTACAGTTGCCGCGTCGGATATTGAACCATGGATGACCTCTAATCTGTCATTGGGGTGCAAACTGCGCTTATGGCAAAGGGCCCTTACTGTTCCTTTTTGATTTGGGTCAGCAAGAAAGGCGTTAATAAAGGCCTGGCCGACCTTTCCAGCGGCTCCAGTTACCAGAATCTTTTTTTTAAGGGCGTCCATTCGTAGTTGATATCATTTGTCCGAAATTACAATGCTATTTCACTACTACCAATCAATCGGTCTATAATCCTTTAGAAATTTACCGCACCAATGTTTTCCTGTATTGATGCCATCAAATAAGGGATCCATGACCCGTGCAGCGCCATCGACAATATCTAAAGGAGGTTGAAAATCATGTAATTCCTCCTTTTTCTTGGCGAGTTCGATAGGATCTTCGTCAGTGACCCATCCCGTATCTACCGCATTCATGAAAATGCCATCTTTTGCCAATGCCTGCGCCGACGTATGGGTCAGCATGTTTAAGGCCGCTTTGGCCATATTGGTATGTGGATGCCGACTTTCCTTAAAAAAGCGGTGGAACTTTCCTTCCATGGCCGAGACATTAATGATATGTTTTTGACCCGTGTTGCTTTGCTTCATGATTTCCGATAGTCGATTGCACAGCACGAAAGGAGCTACGGCATTGACCAGCTGTACCTCTATCATTTCGGTCGTTTCGATTTCACCAAGCTTCAATCGCCAACTATTGGTTTTTCTTAAATCCACTTGTTGAAGATCAGCATCTAATTTTCCCTCTGGAAACACTTCTTCGGCAATCAGTGAATTATCGAAACTATAGGGAATTTGGGACAACTTTGCGGATGCCCTTAAACCAATACCAGGTTCCGGTCCATGCCAAGTGACCGGCATATTGTTTTTCGAGGATGTTCCAGATATCAATACGTTCAGCTCGTCCAAACAATCGATATGATCTGCCAACAAATCGCGGGCGTATTTTGGTAATGATGCCAATGTTCTTTCTTCATTCTCCATTAAATGGGAATAAAAACCTGCAGGACGCCTTACGGTCTGGGCGGCATTATTGATCAAAATATCAAGCCGCTCATATTTTTGTTCGATATAATTGCAGAAAATCTCTACACTGGGAATATGTCGCAGGTCGAGTCCGTGAATTTTTAGGCGGTGCCCCCATTCCGTAAAATCCGATTCTTTGGAAAAACGCAATGCCGAATCTACAGGAAAACGGGTGGTTGCGATTACCGTTGCCCCGCCTCGCAGCAACATCAAGGTAATATGATATCCGATTTTTAACCGAGAGCCGGTGATAATGGCCACCTGACCTTTTACGTCCGCAGTCTGAAAGCGTTTGGCATAATTAAAATCCCCACAGGCTGTACACATGGTGTCATAAAAGTGATGCAATTGCGTGAATTCTGTCTTACACACATAGCAATTTCTGGGGGACGCTAATATTTGCCGTTCTTTAGTCGCCAAATCAGAAAGCCCCAAGAGCTTAGGTGCCACAAAAATATCGGCTTCACGGGCGCTGCGGATGCCCGTTTCCTTTCGAGCCACCCTATCCCTGGCCGCCATTTTGCGTTTGGCAGCTGTCTTTCCGTCTTTTTTTCGACGTGAAAACTCCTCCCTGCTAGGCCTGGAAAGCATTCCGGATGCTTTTAGCAAAGCAGTCCTTTTATCCTTCGGAATATCGAATATTTGATCGGTATCCATGAGCAAACGCTCTAATACATGGATACATTTGTCAATTTCTTCGGATGACAGTTTATAGGATATGTCCGTTTCCTTGTCTTCGCTTTGCATTTGTTTATCGGGGTTATGTGTACCAAAAAAAAATCAACGCTGCATGATATGGATCCGCACCTTTTTCTTCTTCAGCCGGGTATTGTTCAGTTTTTCGACTAAGTGACTGGCAATAGCAAGCGGGACGGCGACAAAAGCACAGTCTTGTTTCAATTCTATAACTCCCAATTGCTCTTTTTTGACGCCGCCTTGTTTAAAAAATAGGCCGGCGATATCGCCTTTCGAGATTTTGTCCTTTCGACCTCCTGAAATAAACAGGGTTTCCCAATACGGATTTTCTTGTAGTGGATTGTGCGCTGCTCTTTTAGCTACAACCAGGGGTTCGTCTTTCTCAATAAATTCGGGCAAAGGTTCTTTTTCCCAATGTAGCACATAGGCCGTTCCCTTTGCATTTATACGTGCCGTTCGCCCATTTCTGTGGGTAAACTCCTCGATCGCCCTGGGAAGCTCATAGTGGACGATAAAATTAATCTCAGGAATGTCGATTCCCCTTGCCGCCAAATCGGTAGCGACCAGTATTTGGCAGGTTCCGTTCCTGAACTTGATCAATGAACGTTCGCGGTCCCTTTGCTCCATACCTCCTGAAAAACAGGCGTGGTTTATCCCTTGTTTTCCCAAATAAGCACTTACGTTTTCAATACTATCCTTATAATTACAAAAGATGATACCGGGTTTGTTGCCAATGTGTTGCACTAATTCCACCAATGTCTGCAGCTTATCTTTATCCGGGGCAGCTATTGTTTTAATGGTTAACCTTGTTGATTTTTTATCCAGAGTATAGTTTAATACCACTGGAGCTTCCAAGGCAACAAATTGGGGAATTTCAACGCCGTGGGTCGCCGAGGTCAGAATGCGTTTGTTCAAGTGGGGCAATTGTTGGATGATTTCGTTCATCTCATTCTCGAAACCGGTTTCCAAAGACTTATCGAATTCATCAAGAATGAGGGTCTTAATGTTGGATCTTGAAAAGCGACCACCTCTAAAATGATCTGCGATTCTCCCCGGCGTTCCGATTAAAATAGCGGGACTATGTTTTAATTCTATTTTATCCTTTGCTATCGACCTACCGCCATAGACGGCATTTACCTTGAAGCCGGAACCCATGTCACGGACTACTTGTTCAATTTGTATGGCCAATTCCCGGGAAGGCACGAGAATCAGGGCCTGCACTTCCGTCAATTCGGCATCCAAAGTATCGATAAGCGGTAAAAGAAACGCTAAAGTCTTCCCAGTACCCGTTGGGGATAGCAAAACAGTATTCGCATTTTTTTCGATGACAGCAATAACTTCCAGTTGCATTGGGTTCAATGCAGCTATATTTAATTTCGCTAAGATATCTTGTTGATTTCGGATGCTATTGGCCATAGGATGAATGGTTTGAATGCTAAAAGTGATGGTCAATGGCAAGCGCTCAAAATAGCTGTCACTACTACCCTACTAGTATCAAACCTCTTGAAGCGTGCGTTTTGATTTCCTGTAGGTATAATTTGGATAGATAGTGCGCTTGGCAAAGCGATTCAATTTATTGGAATTGACCATCTTTCTAAATATGGGTTTGGTGACGCCAAAATACTCATAGGTCGTGCCATCTAAAAAGGTAATTTCCAAAACCAGACCCTTGAGATCGTAATCCGCTATTCCCGAATGCGTGATGGTTTCGGTGTAAGCTTCTAGGTTAGCCGCTGTAGTTTCGGGAGCTATACTCACCAAAAAATGGTAGCCATCAATTATAGTCCGGCTTTGTCTTTCTGCCTCGTTTCGTTTGGCATCACTTTCCTGAAACTTATCCGGATGCCATTCCTTGATTAAATTACGGTAGGACGTTTTCAGTGTTTTGAGGTCGATTTCTTTTTCGACGCCGAACAGCTTTTTATATTGACTGATACGCTTCATAGTTTTTTTTTGAAGGCGCAAAATTACCTCTTTATTCCGGACTCTTAGGTAAAGAATCGGGTTTATCTTTTAGGGATCTTTGGAAGTGACACAGGTCACAAAAAAAACCCTACCGATATCGATAGGGTTTTATTACACTTGAAAGTTTATATACTAGATAACTGTGACGTTAACGGCATTTAATCCTTTTTTGCCTTCCTGTAAATCAAACTCGACTTCATCGCCTTCGCGAATTTCGTCAACTAATCCAGAAACGTGTACAAAATGATCTTTTTCAACACCTTCTTCGGTGATAAATCCAAATCCTTTTGTGTCATTGAAAAACTTTACTGTTCCTTTACCCATGGTACTAAAATTAAATTTATAATGTATAATGTATATTGTTTGGCAAAGATGACACCATTTTTCTGACTTACAACATTTAAATAAATTTCTTTTAAAATATATCCAAAATTGGATATTGGATATTATAGAGCTGGAGTCAGCTCAGACCTACATAAAATAGATTTAGTCTAAATATTTGGCAAAAGCACGCAGCGAGATGTTTAAAAGGAGTGGATCATCAAGTTTCTTCCCTCCAATTGATAACAATGGTTCCCACCACAAAATTGTCTGTACTACCGTCTCCTTTAAATATTTGCACAGTATTTTCTCCCGCTCTTAGAATCCTTGTCTTAAAATCCGTTGTCCAGCTTTTCCATTCGAGCGTGTGTCCCGAAAAAGGATCCGTACGCATGATGCACTCTTTTCCCAATTCAGTTCCATTAATTTCCAAACGGTGTCCTTTATCGTGAACATCCAAAAGTTGAATGGTTAAGTACCCGCCTCCACGAGGAAGCGAATCAATGGTAAAAGTGCGTACCGTACTTTGATTGCCTACAAAAGCATAGTCATCATAAATAAAACCGCGTGAAGACCGTTTAAATCTTTCTAATGGAAGATCATTTTCGTTATCGCCTAAATGTTCATCGAAAGCGATAATCACATAATTTGCTCGTAGGGCCATAATATGTTGATTTTAAGGTTTATTTTATTATGTATACGTTCGAACCTCAGATTCTGTTAATAAGGGTGTCCATAGAATTGCCACAGAAACGTTTATTCATAATTTATGATAATCGAAGATTGAAAAATTCAGATAGAGAAGCGCCCTATCTTTAGAACCTTTAATAAAATAAATTTTTGTAATATACGAAATTTATGTTGGTAGCACCTCAATAGGGGATTCCGCTAGTAAGATTACGTTCTTTGAGGTCTTGGCCGAAGCTTGTTTAATCGTTTTAACGGGTATTGTTTTGCTTGGATTAACTTCTCTGCCACGCTCTAATTCACAGAACCGTTTCCACAAAACTTAGCTGAAAGCAGTATACACGAACCATTTTCATCGTTATCATATCCACTTTAATTTGCGCAATTCCACCACATCCCATCAGACTTTAGGGGACGGTGGATGGCGAATTTGATTCCCATAAAAAAGAGATTTCCACGATTTTATTATCAATTCGGTTTGGATGTAATATACTGTCCCTTAGCATTATGAACATAGGTTTTATTTTATTTTCTTAAATTCGAAGGTTGTACTAGTATCGGCCAAGGATTATCAAATTATAATGTATACTATTCATTTTATCACTAATTTTCTACCCAGATACCTACCCTTTCTTTTCTCATGGAGCAAGCATCAAATACCGGTAAAAAATTTGGAACCTTCGGAGGTGTCTTCACGCCAACGTTTCTTACCATTCTAGGGGTCATCATGTACCTGCGTTTGGGCTGGGTTGTGGGTAACGCTGGCCTGTTGGGGGCATGGCTGATCATCATCATTTCCTTTTTAATTACGCTCTGTACCGCTCTATCCATGTCGGCCATTACCACCAACATTCGTATTGGTGCCGGGGGTGCCTATGCCATTGTTTCCCAAGCTTTGGGCTTGGAAGTTGGTGGCAGTCTGGGTATTCCCAGATATATTTCGCAAGGTTTGGCGGTAACCATGTATATTTTTGGTTTTCGGGAGGGTTGGTTAGGCATTTTTCCGGACCATAGTGCGTTTTTGGTCGATGTTATTGTTTTTTCACTGCTCATATCCATTGCCTATATCAGCGCGAATCTTGCTATTAAAACACAGTTTATTATTATGGGGATTATTGTGCTATCCCTGATATCAATCGGTATCGCCGCTTATCAAGGCTCTATGAGCATACCCACCAACAATGCCTTAGGTTGGGGATCTTTTAAAGGTTCGATGGAAAACGGATTTGGCGGTAGCAATTTTTGGATTGTTTTTGCGGTTTTTTTTCCCGCTGCCACCGGTATTATGGCCGGTGCCAACATGTCCGGCGAACTTAAAGATCCCAAACGTAGCATTCCCATTGGGACACTTTGGGCCATTGGGGTAAGTTTCGTTATTTATATGCTTCTGGCTTTTTGGATTTCAAGAAGTGCCTCGGAAGCCGAATTATTGAACAACTACTATATCATGGTCGAAAAGGCCTATATAGGGCCTTTGATACTGGCGGGAATTCTTGGGGCTACTTTTTCTTCAGCCTTGGCCTCTATTGTCGGGTCTTCACGAATTTTATTCGCTATGGGGGAACATAAGGTACTCCCCTTTTCTAAATTTCTGGCCGGTCAGAGTAAAAATGGCCAACCTAGAAATGCAATGGTGGTTACCGGAGTATTAATTTTCGCTACACTATTATTGCGGAATTTAAATGCGGTAGCTCCACTGGTGACCCTATTTTTCTTGATTACCTATGCCATGATCAATATTGTGGTCATCATTGAACAGAATCTCGGATTGATCAGCTATCGGCCCGTATTCAAAATTCACAGATGGGTGCCATGGTTCGGACTGGTTTCTTCGGTTTTTGCTATGTTCATCATTAACCCCACCGTTAGTTTAATATCTATCCTGATTGTTTTAATCGTGTATTGGTACTTGTCAAGGCAAAATTTAGAGACCCCGTTCGAAGATGTACGTTCAGGGCTGTTCGTTTCATTTGCCGAATGGGCCGCCAAACATACCTGGGGTATGAAAAAAATGCAACAGCGCGCCTGGAAGGCCAATTTGATGGTACCTGTAAGAGATATCAACGGCCTAAAGGGAAGCTTTGAATTTTTGAGAAATATCGCCAAGCCAAAAGGTTCGGTCAAGTTACTGGGAATCGAGCCATTTTCCGAAAACAGTTCGCTGGCGGAAGAATTAGAGGCCATTTCCGCATCTTTCAGGCAAAAGGAAGTTTTTTCATCTTCCTCCGTTATCCATACGCATGAATTTGCCAATGGTATCAATTACGGGAGCCAAGCGCTTCAGGGCGCTTTTTTCAGGCCTAATATTGTCTTTTTGAACTTACAGGAACACGATGATTATGAAACCGAATTGCGGCCGGTGATAAAAGAATCCATTCGGCTAGAAATCGGTGTGCTTTTGTATTCGTTGCATCCCACGGCATTACTGGGCCAACGCAACACGATTAATGTTTGGGTGAGCGACCGGAAAACCAAATGGGATTTGGGTTGGGATATCGGAAACTTAGACCTTTCCGTTCTCATAGCCTACAAACTTAAAATGAACTGGGGCGCACGTATTCGCTTGATCATGGTTGTAGGCGACCCCAAAGAAGAGGGCAATGCCAAGGAATTTTTGAGTCTGTTAATCAACCTGGCACGACTGCCCGAGACGCTTACCGAAGTCCATATTGGTGATTTCAATACCGTCTTACAGAGCGCGCCAACCGCAGATCTGAACATTTTTGGAATGGATGACAATCTTAGATTTGAATTTGTTAAAGAAATGTCGGCTAAAACGAAAAGTACCTGCTTGTTTGTGAAGGATTCCGGACATGAGAGTATTTTGGCATAAAACAATGGGAAGGGTAAAATTAGAAACCGCACTGGCCTTGTGTATTGAATATCAGATTTTCTAGAATTTTTCTATTCATACCCTTCATTCCCTAATTAATTTTTTGGGGACATTTGTCCGAAAACCTGCTTCAATGTCAGCGGGAAACCCTTTGGGAACATTTCTGTCCGCAAGCGTTTTTTCATCCTTCTATTTTGTGCTTAAATTACAGGCCATCATGCATGCGAATATCGAGGCGAAAATAATGCGAGGATTCTTCATTGTTGAATACCTTTCATACGAGTATGAATTTACGATGATTGCATCGGTCGTGTAATTTGACATAGTTGGCGCATGGTAATAAAATACGCTTTAAGAGGTTATTTTGAAAAGAAAATACGAATAAACTACGGTTTTATTAGGATTTCTGCTAAAAAACAGTAAGTTATAGGAGGTAATATTAACTAAAACAAATATATGAGGCAATTGAAAATCACGAAGCAGGTTACAAACAGAGATACCAAATCATTAGAAAAGTACTTTCAGGAAATATCAAAGATTGATTTGATTACTGCGGATGAAGAGGTAGAACTGGCGAGACGTATACGTGATGGAGATCAGATTGCCCTTAATAAATTAGTCAATGCCAATTTACGTTTTGTAGTTTCGGCAGCAAAGCAATACCAAGGAAGCGGTCTACGGCTTTCGGATTTGATCAACGAAGGAAATATCGGTTTGGTAAAAGCGGCCAAACGTTTTGACGAAACCCGCGGTTTTAAATTTATCTCCTATGCCGTTTGGTGGATTCGCCAATCGATATTGCAGGCAATGTCCCAACAATCCCGTATGATTCGTTTACCCTTGAACAAAATTGGGGAAATCAGTAAAATAAAAAAGGTCTATTCCTCTTTGGAACAGGCCTATCAACGGCCTCCCAGTGCCATCGAAATTGCTAGGGAACTTGATATGAGCACCGCACAGGTTAAACTTGCCATGAAAAATTCAGGTAAGCATTTATCTATGGATGCCCCGTTCCAAGAGGGAGAGTCGTCTAATCTTTACCATGTGATACCATCGAAAGATGCCAGCAGTCCCGATGCGCCGATGATGAAAGAGTCCCTTAGAACGGATATTAAGCAAGCCTTGAAAGCTCTTCCTAACAGGGAAAGTGAAATTATACGGTTATACTACGGTATCGGTGAACGCACCCCAAAAAGTCTAAGTGAAATTGGTGAACTCTTCGGTATCACTAGGGAACGTGTTAGACAGATAAGGGAAAAAGCGATACGGATACTACGCGTAAAATCCAACAACGAAGTTTTGCAGGCGTATTTGTAAAATTGCATTTACCAATCTTTATAAAAGTAGCGCCCGCTAAATACAGCGGGCGCTACTTTTATTCTTAATTGCGATTAAACTTTAAATTCCAGCATTTACTACGCAACGTCGATAAACCTCATAGTTACCTACCGGGTTTGGAAACGATAAACGATTCTAAGTATATGTCACTTATTTTTTGGTAATCAGTACATCATTGATTACGTGTACGATTCCATTCGAAGCTTCTACATTACCTAAAACTACTTGGGCCTTGTTGCCTTTTTCGTCTTGTATCATAATCTGATCACCTTTGAGACTAGCCTCCAATTCTTTTCCACCTACGGTATTGAACTTATATTTTCCGTTAGCTCCCTCGATGGCTTTCACCAGTTTGTCGGAACTGATTTCGCCAGCCACGACGTGATACTGCAGAATTCCGGTCAGCATCTCTTTGTTTTCCGGTTTGGCCAATTCCGCTATGGATAACTTCTTGGGTAATTTTTCGAAAGCGTTGTTTGTCGGGGCAAACACGGTATAGCTGCCGGGTTCGGAAAGCATTTTTTCTAGCCCTGCGGCTTTGACCGCGGATACCAATGTGGAAAGTTCCGCATTTTTTCCCGCTACACTAGCAATGCTAGTCGCCATCATTTCCTTCTTTTCAGCTTCGGCCTTAGTTTTTTCAGCCTCTGCTTCTTCCATAGCGATTTTATCTTCCGCAGCTTTTTTATCGGCGTCTAACTTGGCTTGGTCTTTACATGATGCAATGGCAAGAACCGCAAACAAAGTTAAAAATAGGACTTTTATATTTTTCATTTTCATAATTTTCAATTCTTTAGATTTTACCCTCTAATGTAGTTCGATAAATCATCGTTATTCATGAAAATACTATTAAAATTATGTTAAAAAAAATAGCGATTCCGTAAAATTTATCTTGAAATTCTGAAGGTGTGAAAAGTACGTTTAGTTCTTATCAGGTTCCACGAGTTTATCCTCTTTCCAGATGCCACTGGTCATAACATCGCCGTCGGCGCTATAAAATATACCTTTACCATTTCGTTTATCGTCTTTCCACTGGCCCACATATTTTTCCCCATTGGGCCAATAGTAAGTACCTTGACCTTTGCGAAGGTCATTGACATAGCTACCCTCGTAATATTCACCATCTGCCCAATAAAAAGATCCTTGACCATGACGCATGTTCGCTTTCCATTCACCTTCGTAACGGCTACCGGAATCTAAAATCGCGACCCCGGTCCCGTTAGCCTGTTTGTCTTTTACTTGACCTACGTAATGCATTTGATTTCCTTTGGCACTAGTGAATGTCAAATATTGACCATAAGATTTTTTTTGCAGGTTACGTCTGATGGTATTCAATTGGACTTTCGCCTTTTCCAGCGCAAAACTTAGGGAATCATACTTTTTGATTTCGTTCGGGGCAGCCAGCATACCTTGCTGTAAGGCCTCCAAAGAGTCTTTTCGCGCAGCGGCTTCTTCTTCAGATAGCGTACCTTCCCGGAATTGCAGGAGTTGTTGGGCAATTTCAATCCGCATCCGCACCCCTGCTACATCCGACAAATCTTTATTTTCCATTTTCTCACGGTACGCACGCAATGCTCCACCGTACTCGCCCCGTACCAGAATAGAATCAATATTTTCTAGATTCCGATAGGCGCTCATTTTCTTGTTTAACTCGGTGTTGGTATTTTCAATGTCCGCCAACTTACGTTCAATAGTATTTGTTTTTAACGCATAGAAAATTGCAATCACCAAGGTAATTAGTAAAGAGACAGACAATAGTATAGTTGTTTTCTTTTGGGTCATGTCACGCTATAGGATTAATCTTTCAAATGGATCGCAGGTAATTTATTTCTGATTTTTCTAAAATCAGGTGAATAATAGAGATGCATTCTTATCGTCCATGTTTGATTAAATTCACCGGCATTCTGCAAAGTTTGGCCCATAGAATACATGCCGCCGGCTGCCACTGTCAATCGCGGGGTCAGTATATAACCCAAAGTTGTGGTCAGTCGTAAATCTTCCATTGCGCTTCCCACCACGGCCTTACCACTTTGCATAATCAACTCCGATTCAGGTGCTATATACAAAGTCTTGGGCACCAGCTTCGTATTGTTCAGAGGAATTTTGGCCCGGAACAAATAACGCCATCGGTTTCTAAAAATATAAGAACTATTTTCCTCAAATCTTTGTGTCCATCGATGTTCAATCCGTATACGGTGATAGATCATCGCGGTGAAAAGGGGCATCGCAAATTGATATTGATGCCAGATCCGCCATTCGGGCACAAGGTTTCGGTCTTCTGAAGTAGGGTCTGTGTTGAAATTAAGCCGCAAGACCCCGCCCAAACTAAAATTAATCTTCTTTGAATAAATATAACCGATAGCATGACGATTGTACAGTTGCGCGACCTGCCCGGTGAACGGCATGCTTTCGGTCTCTTCAAATCGAAAATGGGTCTGTGCATCCCAATATAATCTTTTTGAAATTCTAATTTTACCGTAGGTATTTACCCATAATTTGGTCTTTGCCTTTTTGTATACGGATTCTTCCGGTAATAGCTCGCTTTCCTGGCCTTTCAAGGTTTGGCTAGTGCCGATGAGAAAGAGCGCAGAAATCCATATGAGAATTTTACAATGCCGCTTCATTCTTCCTTTTTACCTTGTGGTTCGATTTCAAATAGCTTCATGACCACCCTCGCGTCCCGTTCCCGCTTTAGTTTTCGTTCCAGCCTTTTAGTATCCGCTGTGCGTAGTTCCAGCATTCGCTGATGTGCACTTTCAAATTGTGTTACCAAGGTAGCTGCGTTGTCACAGGTCAGATGGGTTGAAGCCTCGGTCAAAAGATAGGGGAGCAAAACCTTGGCGTAGGCATTGGTCAAACGCTTTTTAACCTCTTCGGTCATAAGATTGGCCATAAAAGGATTCCAGACTTCATCTTCGTAGGTGCGCTTTATTTCTTCCTTTTTAGCGACAAGATTCAAAATTACTCCCTCTAGTTTGCCCAAATGGTCAAAACAGTCGACCAGCGTCCTGCCAAATTCCATTTTAACATCTAGGGACTTAAGGTTTGAATACTCGTTAAGGCTACTATCTGCGACCTTTTTAATTTGGTCAAGAACCGAAACAAAGTCACTAGGAAGTTCTTTTTTTACGGAATCGATGGTCGTGTTCAAATTTTGAATCTGCGAAATCATTTGCTTTTCCAACGCCATAAATTCCTGCCGCTGTTCTACACTTGCTAATCTCGGGCTAACCCTACTTGAAATAGAATCAACGCTAAGCTGAGCATATTCGGCCAGTTGATGGATGGCAGCCAAAGTGTTTCCAGAAAAGTTAAATTGCGATGCCTTCGGGCCAACAAACACTTTAGATTCGGACCCTTTTGAGCTTGTATTGAGTTCTTTGCGCGGAAATCCATCGGGCCATGCTTCCCCGACCAGATGTTCAAAAGGCATATATTCTAAAATGCCGTCCTCGTCATATGAGACGATACGACCCAAGGGACGTAGAAAATTTTTAGAAAGTTCGTCCAGTGCGGTGTATAAAAATAATATTTCTTCATCAGAGCGTTTCAAAATATTCAACTGCGTGCTGTTCAGCAGCGAATCGCTGACAGTACTTGATGATTTATAAAGTTTTTTGATGACATCCATGTGCGCTATTTCCATGGAATCGAGGGGGAAAAAGGGGACTTTCACCTTAAGTTCAGGTTGAAAGGAAGACTTTCCCAATCGGGATAAAATTCCGTCCAGTTTTTGGTAGTATTCCGCATTTTCGGATACAAGTACGGGTATGCCTTTTTCGAGCGCAGTACTGTCTGACAGATTCATCCATACTTTCAGCGCATTGAGAAAACGCTGATCTAAATTAATGGTTTTAAATGCCTTGAAATTCTTATCATATACATCCAGTACCTTTTTTTCACCTTCATCTTGAAGCTGTATGGTTTCTAATCTCCCATTGATGAAATACCAAGATTGCGAACTTTCTATGGCGTCATTACTGTATAACACCCATTCGTCGTGCGCCAATCCATCCCTAAGAAATCTGCCTACTAACGTGCTATTTTCATTTTCCATTCGAAAACTACGCAGCGGTATGCCATTCTCGAATTCGATGCTACTTCTGAACAAGGTATCCTTTACTTCGGAATCTATAATTTGATTCACCTCGTAGACCCAATGTCCTTGGGGTTTGCCCTTTTTAATTTGACCGGCAGCGGACTCTTGAATGCCACTTACCTTTACCCGATATTCATAGTCCACTACTTTGGAGGTGCTGTTGGACTGGAATTCGCCAAATTCAAATCGCCATGGTCCATCAGGGTAGCCTTCCTTGAAGGCACCCTTAAATAAAAACGAGACATCTTCTTTTGCGATAAGTGCCGCAAGATTGGAACGCTGAAATTCGAAAGGTCCGTTAAAAACAGTATCCGTATCGACTATCCTATAACCATAATCGGCATCACCCTTATATTTTCCAATCTGAAACGGACCTTCATACTTCAAGTAATCCTGACCCAATAGATTGAAAGCGGGATAAGAAAGTAGAAATAAAAATAGGGTAAGAAGTTGGTATGTTTTTAGCGAAGTAGCCATTGGGCAAAAAAACTAAATATAATCAACAAGTAGAAACAATCCCACATAAAATTATGATAGTATCGAATAAAGGAAGTATCAATTATAAATATAGTAAGTTCAGACAAGCTGTGAACTGGTTTTACAACAATTTCGATTTGCCCTCAGCCCCCGTTCTCGTATGTTAACAGTAATCCGGAACCAGCTACTGCTACAATTATAAAGTATAGAATTTTTCACCAGTGACTGAATTTATTCATCTTTCACAAAGACCATACAATGCTGCCATGGCAGATTATCGATATTCCTTTCCAACTTCATTCCCACGGCGTTCATTTCCTTTACCGCTTGGGACTCGGTCATTTTGTGTAGCTGTTTGATGGGCACGCTGCCGTCTTCGCCCCGGTATTCGATCAAAAATAGCTTTCCGTCCGGCCGAAGGGCATCTTTAACGGATGCGATCATTTCTATAGGATAGTTGAATTCATGGTAGACGTCGACCATTAGCACCTTGTCCACAGAATTTTTGGGAAGGTTGATGCTCTTTTCGCTTCCTTTTACGAGTGCGATGTTCTTTGTAGTACCATCCTTCTTTTTTTTACGTAAGGCATCGAGCATTTCATCCTGAATATCGACCGCATAAATTAAACCTTTTTCGGCTAGAGGTGCCATTTTGAAGACATGGTAACCGCTACCAGCGCCGATATCGGCTATGGTGTCGCCGGGTTCGATGGCCATGTTACGGATTAATTTAGAAGTGTTCTCCTCTTCTTCACGGTTAGAACGTTCTAGCCAGCCCATCCCCTGAAAACCCATAACGTGTGCAATTTCCCGACCCATATACCACTTGCCGATACCATTGGGGTCACCCGTTTTAAAAGTATAATTTTCTTCGGCTTTTTTAGATGCGTCATCTTGACCTATACATTGACAGAGCGGCAATGTAATTAGGAGTAGAAGTAAGGTGTGAAGGATCTTTGGAAGGTTTGCCATTACAAATTCAGTTTATATGAGCCTCTATCCGTTAGCCAAAAAACAATCGTAAACCGCTATTGCAATGTGATGTTGTGTTTTACTAGTTTGGAGGCGATGTCATCTTTTCGTAATACAAAACGGCTTATAAATAGTTCCTCAAATGTTTTTTGAAGTACGCCGCACTATCCGTTATGCTTTGCATGGAATTTTGGGTAAAATTACCACCTTGTTCCAAATAATAGTATTGCAACACATCGGTATCGATTTCTGAGAGCATGGTCACGTAATCGATCGAGCCGTTGCCCAGTTCGGTATAATCCCGAGTCTTCTTATCCATATCCTTGATATGCCACATGACATATCGACCGGGATGTTTTGCAATCCATTCCGCCGGTGACAATTTCGAAGCGTGCTCGATCCAATACATGTCCATCTGCAGCTTTACCAATTCCGGATCTGTTTCCTTCAAGATAATATCATACCCTGTTTGACCATTGTGATCGGTAAATTCGAAATCGTGGTTGTGATAGGCGAACCCCAATCCGGAGGCATTGACCTGCTCTCCCATCGTATTGAGCTTTCCACTCAGCTTTTTGAAATTTTCGATATCTCGATATTCTGGGGCCAACCAAGGCCAAGTAATGTATTTTGACCCGATGGCATGTGCTCCGCTAATGCACTGGTCAAGGTAACGCTCTAAATCAACGTCGGATTTTTCAAAATAATCCGTAAAATTATAATGTCCGCTTGTAGCCGTTAATTGTAAATCGTCGAGCAGCTTTTTAAAGTCTTTGGACTTCATACCGTAATACTGATCGAGGTTTCCGTCATAGCCGTAAATTTCGGAATCTTCATATCCGAGGTCCCGCACCTGCTGCAGGGTCGCTATAGGATTTTTTAGCATCGCATCGCGAATGGTAAAAAGTTGCAGCCCCATTTTAAATTTGGATGTGCCGTTTAGGGCAAAACTAGGTATGGGCAGCAAAGCGGCCGCCGCTGCCGTGCCGGAGGTCCGTAAGAAATTTCGTCGGTCGATAGTCTTGATATTTTAACTGTAGTAATTGCGTTCTGCCTTCCGCAGATTTTCAAAAATACTGTATAATTCCGAATCGGATTCATCGGATGCATTGAAAAACGTGATACCTCTCTAATAGTATCGGTAAAAGTCAGGTTTTTAAAAACAATCTCCATTTAAATTATCCAAATGGAACCTGAGGTCAGGCCCATGCAAAGAATTCAATCCATATCTTCCGTCACGATTTTATCCTTGTCCACACCGAGCTCCCTCAAAATCCCAACCACATCCTTCGTCATTTCGGGTGGGCCGCAAACATAAAAGTAACTTCCAAGATTGGAAGTTTGTGCTTTTATAAAATCGCTATCGATACGTCCATGGGCATGCGCATCCGTTTTTTCTTCGGATAGAATGTTGACAAAATCATCTCCCAACCAATTTTCAAAATGCTCTTTATAGAATATATCACGTTCTTTTTTGTTCGCAAAAAGGAGTTTATTTCCTTTGATTTCCCCTTTTTGAAACAAATTCCGAAGAATGGCAATAAAAGGGGTAACCCCTGCCCCACCGGCTATAAAAGTACCAGGGCCTTTATAAGTGATCGCGCCCCAAGCATCGCCGATGATAAACTGGTCCCCAGGTTCTAAGCTCGGGAGTTGTTCCGTAACCCCATCGTGATCGGGATACACCTTGATTACAAACTCCAACGCATCTTCTTCAGGGAGCCCGGTAAAGGTAAACGGACGCTTCTCATCTTTCCATTTAGGATGTGCCAAGGCGAGTTCGGTAGCCTGGCCCGGCCTAAAGGTGAAATTTTTCGGTCGCTGGGCAACCAGATGCACTACATTATGATTGAGATAGGTGATGCTATCCACAGTTATATTTCTTTCCATAGTTTATTTTAATTCTTCAATGAAGCCATATCGATCACGAAACGGTACTTTACATCATTGTCCATCACGCGCTCATAGGCCTTGTTAATATCTTTCATATCAATCATCTCGATATCGGACACGATATTATGCTCTCCGCAAAAATCCAACATCTCTTGGGTTTCCTTGATACCGCCGATCAATGAACCTGCGACCCGTTTTCTACCCATGATCAAGCCGGCTCCATTAAAGGGATCTAGTGGTTCTACCGACCCTACCAATACCATAGTGGCATCCCTCTTTAACAAAGCGATGTATGGATCCATTTTATGGCCGACGGGAATAGTGTTGAGTATAAAATCGAAACTTCCCTGATGCTTTTTCATCGCCTCCTTATCCTTGGAAATCAAGACCTCGTGGGCTCCCAAGCGTTCGGCATCGTCAGCCTTATCGGGAGACGTGGTTATCATTACAACGTGTGCGCCCATGGCATTGGCAAATTTCACGCCCATATGTCCCAAACCGCCCAGACCGATTACACCTACCTTGTCCCCTTTCTTGACGTTCCAGTTCTTTAGTGGCGAATACGTGGTGATACCGGCACACAACAAAGGCGCGGCCGCCTTCTCATCGATGTTCTCCGGAATGCTCAGGACAAACTCTTTATCTACCACAATCGAGGTGGTATACCCGCCGTGGGTATGGTCGTCCATATGCTTGTCCTTACTTCCATAGGTCATGGTGGCACCGTTTTCGCAGAACTGCTCCATATCATCTTTACAGGCGGAACAGGTCTGACAGGAATCGACCATACAGCCTACTCCCACCAATTGATCCTTCTTAAAATCGGATACGTTATCGCCTACTGAAATCACTCGCCCAATAATCTCGTGCCCCGGAATCATCGGGTAGACCGAGTTGCCCCAGTCATTATGCACCGTGTGAATATCGCTGTGACATACGCCACAGTAGGTGATGTCGATTTCTACGTCATCTTTTAAGATGTCACGTCTTTTTATGGTCATCGGCTCTAGATCCGCTTTGGAATCTTTGGCACCGTATGCTTTTACATTTTCTTTCATAGTATTTTTAATTTGTGTTGATCTTGATTGTAAGCGATTTTCCTTAAGATTTCAATTGGGCATCCAAGGTAATTTCAGTATCCAATAGTTTGGAAACAGGACATACCTCTTTTGCTTTCTTGGCGATTTTAATAAATTCGTCTTCTTTGATATTTGGGACCTTCCCGGTCACGCTCAAGGCGATTTTTACGATTTCACCGTCCTTAAAGGTGACCTTTGCATCGGTATGCAAATCGTCGGGCGTGTAATCGCTCTCGCCCAACAGGCCACTTAGTTGCATTGTATAGCAACCTGCGTGGGCCGCGCCTATCAGTTCTTCAGGGTTAGTGCCATTTTCGTCCTTAAATCGGGTGCCAAAGGCATATTTTGCTTTTGACAAGGCACCGCTACCAGTGGTTATATCTCCTTTTCCTTCTTTTACGCTCCCCTGCCAGTTGGCGGAAGCATTTCTTGTAAAATTCATAATGTGATAGTTATAGATTATTAATAGTATTGATTAAAGCATCACGGCCATGTGCGTTGCGCATTTCAAATCCGCTACTTCCTATAATTTGATAGTACATAGCATATGGCGATTCTAATTTAAAGCGCTTTTACTCCTGCTTCCGCGACCGCATGATCGTCTTCGACCGTGCTTCCGCTTACCCCGATGGCACCAATGATATGCTTGTCTTCGTTTTCAATAGGAATTCCACCTGGGAATGTGATTAACCCCCCGTTGGAATGTTCGATGTTAAAAAGAGATTTCCCCGGTTGGGATATTTTTCCAATTTCACCGGTTGGCATATCGAAATACCGAGCGGTTTCCGCTTTCTTTATCGAAATATCGATTGACCCTAACCATGCGCCGTCCATTTTAGCAAACGCAACCAAATTAGCACCTGAATCGACAATGGCGATGTTCATCTTTACACCCATTTCTTCCGCTTTTTTCTGGGCGGCTTGTATGGCGATTTCTGCTTTTTCTAAAGTTATATTCATACTATTATATTTTTAGGTATTAGTGATTAAATTAATTTTTAATTAGGTGGCAAGTGGGGTGCCAAAGACACCCACCACGCTCACGCTACTCCATGTTCACTTTCATTACCGCCTTGACGTTGACGAATTCTCGAATTCCAAAACCCCCGTGCTCCCTTCCGTATCCGGATGCTTTAACGCCTCCGAACGGCATGTTGGGTTGGGCGAGACCGAAGGAATTGATGAATACCATTCCGGTATCAAAATGGGTCTTAGCTAGTTCAAAGGCTTTGTCCTCATTCTTTGAGAAAATACCTCCGCCAAGTCCGAATCGGCTCGAATTGGCAATACGCATGGCATCTTCGTTATCCTTTGCTCGAATCAGTGAGGCCACCGGTCCGAAAAGTTCGTCGTCATAGGCGGGTTGACCCGGTTCCAAATTTTCCAAAATCGTTGCAGGATAGAAATATCCCTCCCCTTCGGGCTTTTTACCGCCGAGGATTACGTTGGCTCCTTTTTCTACACTCTTTTGAACTTGGTCATGCAGTTTATCCCTTAAATCTTCACGAGCCATCGGGCCAAGATCGGAGTCTTCCTTCGTCGGATCTCCCATTTTAATTTCCTTCATCCCCTTTACAAAGGCTTCCTTAAATGCATCGTACACTTTGTCGACTACTATGAAACGTTTGGCGGCTACACAGGTTTCCCCGTTGTTATAAATGCGCCCTTGAACGCAGGTTTTTGCGGCCAAAGCCACATCGGCATCATCGAATACCAGATAGGCATCGTTGCTTCCCAGTTCAAGAACCGTCTTTTTAAGTGCAGCACCTGCTTTTTCAGCGATAATCTTACCGGCCCCGGGACTTCCCGTAAGCGTCACTCCACGCACTAATTGATGTTCTATGATTTTATCGGATTGATCATGATCGATCAATAATACAGTAAACAGGTCTTTCGGAAGCCCTGCATCCTCGTAAATTTCCTTTAGGAGCAATGCAGAACCCGAGACATTCTCGGCATGTTTCAGCAGTACCCCGTTACCGGCCATTAGGTTCGCAATGGAATAGCGTACCGCTTGGTAGGCTGGGAAGTTCCAAGGTTGAATGCCGTAAATAACACCTGTAGGCGAATATGAAATAACACCCTTTCCGCCGTTCGGTAGTTCACGCTTCTCATCTTTCAATGCGTCAATACCTTCTTCTGCAGTATACTCGCAAATACCGGCACAAAGTTCTATCTCCTGTTCACCCTGCTTTAAAATTTTGCCCATTTCTTGGGTCATCAGCTTTGCGAACTTTTCTTTATTCTTAGTTAATTCTTTGCCGATCGCCTTAATTACCTTTGCGCGTTCATCGATGGACTTCAACCGCCATTGCTTAAAAGCAGAATGGCATTTTTCTACAGCATTGATGGCCTCGTCGTCACTTATAAAATGATATTCCTTAATTTCTTTTCCGGTCGCGGGGTTTGTCGTCGCGAATCCTTTTATCATTGTTTCCATATATTCTTGGATTTTAAATTTAGTATTTTTATTGCTCGGGAATCAACTCCCTTGTTTTCGCCTTATAATCCGTATAGCCTTCCTTGCCGGACGTGTAAAAGGTATCTTTGTTCCAATCGGAAACGGGAACATTTTCTCTAAACCGTCCGACCAAATCTGGATTGGAGACATAAAGTTTGGCAAAAGACACCAAGTCGGCATTGCCCTCATCGATTACTTTGTTTCCTTTTTCCTGATCAAAACCGCTATTGATCATTAAAGTGCCTTGATATTTGGGGCGGTAATGTTCTGCGATATTACTCACGGCGAAATCCAAATCGGAAACATCCGTGAAAGGTTCGGAAAGATGGATATAGGCCAAATCATATTCCTTATCCAGACGCTCGATGATATAATCGAAAGTGGGTATGGTGTCCTCGTCCATGGTCATACCAAAAACGCCATGAAGCGAAGGATTAAATCTGGCTCCTATTTTATGTTCCGGTATGATAGCTTTGATTGCGTCCAAAACCTCGAAAAAGAAACGTGCACGATTTTCTTTATTTCCACCATACCTATCCTCCCGATGGTTACTTGTTCCGTTAAAAAATTGATGAAAAAGGTACCCATTGGAGGAGTGGATTTCAACACCGTCGAATCCGGCTTCTATGGCATTTTTGGCAGCCTGTACAAACTCGTTACGCGTTGTTTCTATATCTTCTATAGTCATAGCTTTTGGTGTAACCGTATCCTTTTGACCTTCAGGGGTATAGACCTCAGCTTCGGGATTCAGGGCCGACGGTGCCCAAGGCAACTCCCCATTATGAAAATCGGGGTGCGATATACGTCCTACATGCCATAACTGGGCAAAAATGCGGCCACCGGCTTCATGTACCGATTCCGTAACCTTTTTCCAACCATCAATTTGTGCTTTATTGTGCATACCGGCCGTATTGATGTAGCCCATCGCCCGTTTTGAAACTTGAGAACCTTCCGAAATAATAAGTCCGGCTGTGGCTCTTTGGGTATAGTATTTTACATGAAGGTCCGTAGGAGCATTGTCATCATTGACGGCGCGATTGCGGGTCATCGGTGCCATTACCACACGATTGGGTAATTGCATACCATTCATAGTGTATTGCGTTAAAAGGGATTGATTTTTCATTGAATTTTTTTAAACTATTAAATTATTAAGACTATTTGAAAAATGGGAATGGAAAATTTTCACCTTGAATCTTTCCGATTCCAAAAAAGATAATATAAGACTACTGAATACAGGAGCGAGTTGCAATCCATACATATTTTGACGGGTTTACTGAAAAAGAACAGACCAGTCTGGTGTTAGCCTGGTTGTATTGGTTAAACTGTCGATATTTTTTACCAGATCAGGGCACAACACTGCGAAAGTTGTGGGCGAGTCCAAGGCTATGCAGTACTACGAAATTTTGTCCCGCCCGTCACGGGAAGCGAGTTTAACGCAAGACCGGTGAAAAAGAACAAGGCTTGGGCCGGAAACAATAAAGGTAGTACAGCACTAGGCAGCAAAACTATTCCCCTTCTGAAATGGCCTTTACCGACCCGCTGTATCGAATCGAAAAACGTTGTGAACTATTTACGTTAATCATACTTGTGAAGTTGGGAAATAGCATAATATTAAAAGTAATGTTCTCTGATTCATCTTTTACCTCAACCTGAATCGTGTAACGCTGTTTTTGCTCGTCTTTGGTAATTTTCATACGTTTAGGAATACCCTTGAATTCTATTCCCGGACCGTTATTGTTGTAGCCACCACCCATCTGCCGCTCTCCATAATAGGGCAAATAAATAGCTACACTATCTCCCATGACTTTAAAATGATTAGGGTTTCCGATGAGACTGATTTGGCCCGCAGAGTTTCCGGGAGGTAGTAATCCCGAGTTTAAGACATTGTTTAAGCTAGTCGTAGCCAAAGGAAATGCCCTATCGGATATAATTTCAAAACGTTCACCCGATACCAAGTCATCCAGTTGTTTATTATCGCTATCCGAAATTTTGGAAGAACTACTGCACGAATACATCAAACCTCCCAAAATAGGAAGGATAATAATGTTCTTAAAAAATACTATGGTATTATTTTTCCACATCTCGAACAAGATAGCGACAAACTCGGGAAGGACTGCTTAAAATTATCATAAACTGGACCATAGTAGTTAGGATATGTTATCCAAAGCAATGGCAATAGCGGTATTCCCAGAGACCATCTCGACGATGGCGTTATGTGCGGTAGTATCTTTTAAAGTTGCTACCAGCGTAAGCGCAACATCTGCCCTAGGGATTTCCCCAGCGGATTCCAGTTCCTTTTTCAAATTGATTTTACCGGAACCTTCCTCGTTATTCAATGTTCCTGGTCTAACTATGGTGTAATCGAGTCCACTATTCTTCAAATACTCGTCCGCATTGTGCTTAGCTCTGAGATATTCTTTCAATTGGTCAGCCTTTTCAGGGTGCCCGGCCCCTATAGAGCTCAACATTACGAATTTTTTGATTTCTGAATTCTTGCTGGCATCTATCAGTCGCTTTGCACCTTCTTGATCTACTTCAACTACTTTCTTGCCTCCGGAACCTGCTGCGAATATTACCTTATCAATATCCTTAACGGCTTGGGAGAGCTCATCTTCAAGATTGGCCATCACGGTTTTTACGTTTTGACTTTTAAAGAACTCGACTTGGTCTTTTGATCTGACCATAGCAATCGGTTCATAATCATCGGAATTTTTTAAAAGTTTTATAATCTTTTTACCTGTGGTGCCATGAGCACCAGCTACTAATACATTTTCCATATTATCTCTAAATTTTCACCACCAAATTTAAAGCTTTGCCTGTTGCCTTTGTAATGCAAAGCAATTTAAGATCGACGGAGACGGCGCAGGGAAGTCGATTACATAAATTATAGAGGGCTCCCGCTTATAGATGAAGGTAATAGTCGGGTCTCCTATCTAGAGAAATGGAGTTCGCTCCCGCTCGAGGAAGGCTATCCCGCCCAAACAGTATGGGTGACGAAGGTACCTTTACCATTTAAATAAATCAGCCCCCGATTTTCAACCTAGATTAATATCTTTGCCCATTTGAAAAACTGCCTGAACATGTTTCCCTTAAAAAACCGATTGTTTTTTTTATTTTTTTGTAGCGTATATAGCGTTGTGAATGCACAACTCGTCAATATCGAGTCAAAACGAATGCAAAAAGATTCCGTGCGTTTTGCCCTTAAAAGTGATGTGCTCTTTGATTATACAAATAACAACGGGGATTATATTTTAGAAGTAGGCGCCAACCTCACCACCCAGTTGAAGTCCAAGGATCTGAAGAAGATTTTATTTTTTATCGGCAACTACGATTTAATACGAAGCAAGCAGCAAGACTTTCAGAACTCATGGTTCTTTCATCTTCGTTACAACCAGAAGCTATCGAACGTATTCCGTCTGGAGGCCTTTTTACAAAATCAGAATAACACCTTATTGACAATTACCTCCCGAAATCTCATCGGCGCCGGGATACGGTTGAAAGTTATTTCCACCGAAGCAACAAAAATGTACCTTGGTAATTCCTATATGTATGAAATCGAAAAAAACGACGTGACCGATCAACAATTTTTCAATCACCGAAATAGTAGCTATCTATCCCTTTCCTACACCTTCAAAAAAACTAGGTTAGACCTTACAGGAACGGTTTATTTTCAACCCTTGTACGACGATATCGGAAACCATCGCATTCTCAATCAAATAAAGGCGGAATTACCCATCTCGAAAATCGTTAGTCTTTCGGCGCTTTACAACTATTTTTATAGTAGTTTTTCGGTGTCAACCGATATAGACCGCTCTTCGAAATTGAGTATTGGACTCACCTTTAGCATTTGAACTCCGTATTCTAGAACCTTCCAATATCAATCACTTTTAAAGTTTACGGGCTTCTATCTATCGGATTAGGCCCCTTTGACCTTCCACTATCTCGATAATGCCCAGTGCTGCTTTTTCACCAGACATCATGGCGGCGTTCAGTGACCCGTTGAGTAAATGGTCACCAGCCAAAAAAACCGTATCCTTTAGTTGCGTTTCAGAAGGTGCCATACTATTCCGTAGATTTCTAAGGTCGGGCAATCCCTTTGGAATGTGATATCTTTTGATAAAATCCAATGTAGTGATTCCACAAAACTGCTGTAAATCTTGCTCAACTTTGTTTAAGAGAGCTTCTCCGTCCAAAGCATGATCTTTCACCACGGTTACACATAATAGTTCGTCCTTATCGGACCAGTTTGTACCCAAAGCGGTCAAATAGAAGATATTGTTGATTAGGGCACCTTCATCGGCAATAAGCCCGATCAACGGTTTTTTAAAAGTACGTTCTGAACACTTGAAGTAGAGGGTATCGCATCCTTTCCATGCTATCTCCTGATTTCTAAGATTGGGTACCAAATCAGAGGTATTGGTAGCGATCAGGGTATAGTCCCCTTTTACGGTTTCACCATTCGACAAAATTAAATCGCGGTCAGCAATACTTTTTACCCTTACATTACATACTATTTTCGTGGAATTCAGTTTTGCCACCAACTGGTCCGCAATGGCACCGATGCCATTTTGAGGCAAAACCGCCCTTCCTTCCCCGAACATTTTATATACAAATTGGAACATTCTGCAAGAGGTTCTTAGGTCGGGTTCCAAAAAAATGCCGCTGAAAAAGGGTTTAAAAAAGGAAGTAATAATGGCATCACTGAAGCCTTTCGCCACAAGGTAATCGAGAGTCGAGGTTTCCTTACTAGTAAAAATGGACTCCAAATCCGTTTGTTTGAGTTCTCGGTTGAGCCTTAGGATTTTTAGTTTATCGGAAAATGTACCGATTTTGGAAAATAAAGTGGGTACTAACAATGATAGGCTTCGAAGGGGATCACCCAAAATGGTTTGCTCACCTTTCTTGAAGATGACCGCCCCGGGCAGAAAAGCTTGTAAATGCAAAGCCTTTAAGTCTAGATACTTTAGAACCAAGGGGTAGGCGTCTAAAAGTACCTGAAACCCATGATCCAAAATACAACCCTCAAGATAATCCGACTTTACTCGGCCACCCGCCCTATCCGTTTGTTCATAGATTGTTACCAGGTAGCCCTTTTCTTCCAACACTAACGCCGCAATAAGGCCACTTATACCGGCTCCAACTATGTTTATCTGTACTTTATTTTTTTCCATCTTCAAAATATACGTTATAAAACTATAATAGTCGCCGTTAAGGATGGAAAGCCCTAATTTTACCATCCATTCATGCTACACATTTATGAATTTACTAACGGGGTTAACGCTATTATCGTCAATCTCATTTTTATTCTTTGGATTCGCTTGCCTTTTCGATGTTCGGATGAAGGAGGAATTCATTCGCTACCATCTGGCGGATAGAAGAAGGCTAACGGGATTTCTTCAAATTTTAGGAGGCATAGGAATGTTGGTAGGATGGCTATTTGCTCCAGTATTGGCGTTCGTCGCATGCTTGGGTCTGACACTCTTAATGCTTTTGGGTTTTGGGGTACGTATGAAGATAAAGGATACTTGGCTACAATCATTACCTTCTTTGTGCTATGCCCTGCTCAATGCCTTCCTGGCCATACAATACCTCGCGATTTTCTAATCACGAGAGATAAATCAATACTAAACATAAGACTAAAAAAAGAAAGGCCGGAAAAGATTTAATCAGGGGATCTTTGATTTTCAAGTGCATGATTATGGAGCCT
Organism: uncultured Flavobacteriaceae bacterium; assembly: GCA_963832345.1. Taxonomy (GTDB): domain Bacteria; phylum Bacteroidota; class Bacteroidia; order Flavobacteriales; family Flavobacteriaceae; genus Pricia. The sequence continues at coordinate 421,717 of CAWHTW010000004.1, forward strand.
AATAACAAAACCGCCAATCCTATGGCAGCCGGCTGAATTAGAAAGGGATAAAAAATACCGGCGAGCAGCATAAGGGAAAGGCCAACTTTTAAAAAACCTACCAGATAGCACATCCAAAGCGGTAAGCCATAGACCTGAAATTCCTCGCTAATGGTAGTGGCATTACCTCCTCTCCAGCGGGTAGGCTTTTTATTCTGAATAAGCCAAACGTTCAATATACTTAACGCAACAATTAATTGTAATGTGATTCTAAAATATTCCATACTAATTTTTTTTAAAGTTAATAGTTTTAGAGGTAGTGGATGGTTTAATAGGGAAAATTTTGACGCTTATCCCTTCTTCGTTTCTTATATTTAAGCCCATGATCTCAATAGAAAAATGTCACTTTAAGCTCTACAAACCTTTTGGGATGCTTAGTCAGCTTGATTCGAACGATCCGAAGCAGAAACGTAAAAAGCTTTTTTTGACCGGCCTGTACGATTTTCCGGCTGGAATTATGCCCATAGGGCGTTTGGACGAAAAATCGGAAGGTCTTCTTTTAATGACCACCGATGGAAAGATCAGCTATGCTATCAATCGCTCCGGAGTCGAAAAGGAATATTACGCGCAACTTGACGGCATCATATCGGATGAGGCCATAAAATTTTTAACCCAAGGTGTTCAAATCGGAATTGAAGGGAAAAAATATATGACCAGACCTTGCACTGCCAGACGCTTGGATGAAAATCCCCAACTCCCAGAAGCCAATAGTAAACTGCGATTAGGTCGCCACCGGGCAACTTCTTGGATTTCAATAAGCCTAACGGAGGGCAAGTTCCGGCAAGTACGCAAGATGACGGCGGCAGTGGGTTTTCCAACTTTGCGGCTGGTCAGGGTACGGGTGGGAACAATTACCTTGAGTAGTATGAACCCGGGGCAGGTGAAAACAGTTTCGCAAACTCAAATCGATGCCACGCTATTAGTGTAAGGTGATGTCCATTTTTAAGGTGAATTTTGATTTCATTGAGGTTGCAGGGGCGTACCCCTTACGGCAGGGAGCGTACTTTTTTGAACTGATTTTGATAACTTATTAAAATAATTGAAAGATTATTGATTTTAAGATAGGCTCTAATTTTAGACAATGGTATGTTAAGCGAAGAAGAGACGGTAATTCTAGATAAACAGGGCTATCTGGCCTTGGGGCAACTCTTGTCGCCCGCTCAAGTACATCAGGTCAACGAACGGATCGACCAACTTATTCAATTGGAAGGTGAGAATGCGGGATCGGAACTGTTCGACTCCAAATATATCCGCCATCCCAAAGAGGCTGGTGCGGATCGCTTGGCAGACTTGGTCAATAAAGGACCTGTTTTTGATATTTTTTATACCCATCACCGGGTTTTGTCCGCTATCGATGCTGTACTGGGCAAACAATATAAACTTTCGTCGCTGAACTATCGGGCGGCCAAACCGGGACAGGGACTCCAAAAATTACATGTAGACTATGGAAATGCTGTGGTCGATGGCCGCTATAAAGTTTGCAATACCATCTGGCTGTTGGACGACTTCACAGAAAGGAACGGTGCTACCCGAATTGTACCTGGCACCCATAAATCAAAGATATTGCCGCACGAAGTCATGAAAGATCCGGAACTTCAACATCCTGAAGAGATCAAAATTATTGCTCCCGCCGGGTCGGTGTTTGTCTTCAATTCCCACGTATGGCACGGCGGAACAACCAACCATACCGAACACTATCGAAGAAGCATCCATAGTTATTTTTGCACTTTAGATCAGCCCCAGCAATTGAATCAGCAGCAGTACATTAGGTCCGAAACTAAAAATCGAATCGGTTTAAAGGCCCAAGGAATATTGGATGTACGGTGAGCGTCTAGAACAAGTTCTTAATTGAGTTTACGGTTCAAATCTACCGTTTGCAATTTCATAGTCTACAAAGAATTGGAGGAGGCAAAGCGATCGAGGTATTGGACACGTACCGCGAGGAATGGCGATTGCGGTCAAGGAGCCAAGAAACTAAACATTTTTGACTTTATTTTTTACCTCTCTTGTTTAGTAGGTTGCTACACCAACAGCACAGCCTAGGCACATCCTAACGATCAAAAAACTTAAATCTTGAATTAAATTGAGAAGTAGCTTGAAAACTTTTACTTTCCTCCGGAAGCACTAAGACTGCTTATTGGCGTGAGGGCCAACTTCCGGAATTCTACCTCCGAACCCTCTGCCTGCACCGCAATCTGTCCATGATTCGCGGTCGCATTGTAACCATGGTTTACAAAATCGCCGTTGACCCACACCTTAATTTCGTTCCCGAGACATTCTATGACCATGCGGTTCCACTCCCCCACTGTATTCTCGGACCCATCGGTCAGATTTAAGATGCGTCTTTTTTTACCTTCGGTGATGCCCCACTCATTTTTTGGCCCTCTACGTTCTAGCATGTTATCGACTTGGATGTCCTCAACGATACACCAAAAATCCCCAGCATTTTCGTGCATCATTTGCACCTCTATCGATTTTGGAAACATCTTGTACAATGATCTGGGCGTAGAGGCAAATACCAATACACCGCAATTACCGGGCTCTGAAGCAAAACGGTATTCTACTTCTAGGCGGAAGTCCCGATACTTGGCATCCGTGATAAGATGACCTTGGGGAGTGCCTAGACTCACTAGCAATCCATTGCGAACGATAAAGGGATTTATGGAATTAGGAATACTATCCATTTGCGGAATATCGATGTGCCATCCTTCTAAATCTACCCCGTTAAAAAGGGTCACACTAGATTGAGCTAGAGAGAGAAATGTGGTGATACCCAAAATAAAAAAAAGACAACTTTTTCGCATACTAAAAAATAAATTAGTTTTTTTTAGATTCCAAGCGGATAGCATAGCTCTAGATGAGCTTTGTATACATAAATCGGTCGCATCTGCCAAAAAAGAAGATGCGACCGATGTAATTGCCAACGAATGAATATGAAATTATATGCGCTTTACGCGAACGGCATTCATTCCCTTCATACCTCTCTCAAGCTCAAAAGAAACAGCGTTACCTTCGTTGATTTCGTCAATAAGACCGCTTACATGAACAAAATATTTCTCATTGTTCTCGGAGTCGATAATAAAACCGAAACCCTTATTAAAATCGTAAAATGAAACCTTACCATTTCTTACCGGATCGAACTTTTCTTCGTCACCTTCTTCCTTCTTGGGTATTCCCAAAACGATATCGTCCGCATCGACCTTGACCTTCAATGAAGGGTCGGGCGGGGTGTCAACTAGATTGCCCATGTGGTCTACATATGCAAAAGGTATACCCGAACCGCTATCCTTTTCAGATTTTCGAGCTTCTTTTTTTTTCTTTTTATCCTCACGCTTTTTCAAGCGTTTTTTTTCTTTTTCAGTCTTACTATACGTTTGCTGCGATTTAGCCATTCTTTATTTTATCGTTTTAAAATTTAGGAGGATAAGGTATGTATTTTATTTGATTCCCCCTACAATAATCGACCTTTAAGTCGTTTTTCTATTTTTTGCTTGATAGCGGTCAGGCGTTTCATGACGTCCATCAACTGTTTGTCCTTTGTTTTTTTATACTCCTCATTGATGGACAAAACCAATTCCTTGGCTTCTCTAGCGGCATTTACACGGTCACTCGTCGTCAATCCCGACCATTTTCTGTTTTCAAAATTGGAGGCTCTCTCTAATAATTCCATACTACATATTAAATTTATAGTTAAAAAATCAAGTGGTCCGGTCAGACTGTTTAACAAAAAATAATATTAGCATAAAAATTCTAGATAAAAAATATTGTTTAATGTTTTTAACAATAGTTTAAACAAAATAGCCCTCATCCAATCCGGATGAGGGCTATTTTTATTTCTCGTTCTCGGATAGTCCTTATTGTTTCAATGTAATATTTTCTTTACTGCCATCGGGATAAGCAAGTTCAGCTACTGCATCGCAACTGCCGTCACCGAAATCGACGGATACTTCGAGGCCGTTCTTGTTCAGCATCATAAGGCCCTGTCCGATATAATCGCAGCCGAAATTGGCTTCCAGAAGCGTGGGAACGCTTACAGCATACGTATTACCATCGGCTTTTACGGTCCAATCACCCTCTAGGGTAAGCATTCCGTTGCCGAATTCCTCACCGAATACGATGGCAAAGGTCTTACTTCCCTTTTCGGAGATTACTTCTTCATCTGCCATCGTAATGACCATATCACTGACGACATCGAAAACAATCGAATTTTCCTGTTCCAAATCGAACGCGAAACTTCGGGTACCGTCAAGACTGATTTCGCCGACCATTAAATTATCGAAGTCTACGGCATAGGCATAAGAATCCCCATCCTTTCCATATACTACGGACAAGGAACCATTTAAGACCTCGCCGTTTTCTTCTACGCTGCAATTATCAAAGGTGACGGAATAACCGGTATCGGAATAGACCGCTTGATAACAAGCTTCTTCTTTTGCACTTTTCCCCGTCATATTCTGATTGAACAGATCGCGTACGATATTATCGGCGGCACTGGAAACATCATCGATCTCCAAGACCGTTTTCACTTCTGCCTGGGAAAGCTCGGTCTCTTGTTGAACCGTGTCCTTATCATCTTTACTGCAACTGTAAACGATCAATGCCACACTGCCCAGTAGTAAAAACTGTCCGATGGTATTACTTACTCTTTTCATATTTAAAACATTTAGATTTTGAGTATATAAACGTTGTTGCCAAGGCTTTAGTGTTCAATTATCGTTTATTCGACAAACGGTAAACCTATCATTTTATATAAAATTCCGCCTACTTTGAAATGTTAGACATACTTTTTAGGAATTCGCTACGTTGTAGAATCGTATACGATATAATATATTTACAGTATGTCAGAAAAGACCAATGTCAGGGACAAGGTTCGGGAACATCTATTAGAACAAATGCAACAGGGAAATCTAGAGGCCGGGCAAAGCATTAGTCTAGCCGCCCTCGCCAGAAAACTCAAAGTCAGTGTCACCCCTGTTAGGGAAGCGCTTACCCAGTTACAGCAATCACAGATTGTTCAGGCCGTACCCAATTGCGGTTTCAGTATTGCCAAGGTCAACCCGGAGGAAGCCAAAAATCTCTACGAACTCGTTGCCCATTTAGAACTGCTGGCTTTGGAGGAATCTACCTTTGACGCCGCCGCCATAGAAAGGCTAAAAAAACAGCGTGATGTGGTGGCCAAGGCCGAGGATTCCCTAGAACGGGTCAATGCCTACATGAAATTCCATCGGCTTTTGACCGAAAACTATAATAATTCTGTAGTTCAACAGATTCTTACCGATCTCAAGACCCGCATCTTTTTCTATGAACGGGCGTTTATGGCGAATGACTCTTTTCATTACAATTCAAACGCACAGCACGATGCCATTATCTCGGCCATTGAAGAAGATAATATTCCCTCTGCATCACTGTTCTTAAAAATGAACTGGATGTTGATACAAAGTTATATCGAGAAACAACTTGTGGTCCTTTAGACCAAACCCGGAATATTAAATTCCGAAAATTTAAAATACTATTTGGTATGTTTTGGGATTAGATACATTCTGTAACGGAAACTACTATCCTCGAAGCTTAATAACGGCTTAATTTTTCGGCAATTTCCAAAACCGTTTTACCGGTCAAATCGGGACTTTTCCCCAATGGATAGATAAATTTGCCCTGCCCGCGCTACAAACGCCGTTTGCATGCCAGCCCGTCTAGCTCCAACGATATCCCAGCCGTGCGCAGCGATCATCATGGCCTCTTTGGCCGCTACACTCAAAACGTTAAGTACATAGGTGTAGGCATCTACATGTGGTTTATAGCGCCCAACATGTTCTACGGAGATAATCTGTTTTAAGAAGGGAGCTATTCCCGAATCGATGAGCTGTTTATCCGCGACCTCTTGATTGCCATTGGTCAGCGCCACCATGGTAAATCCCGCATTTTGTAATAGGGTCAAAGCTGCAATAACATCTTTATGCGGCGGTAAACTCTTTATTGTCGCTAGAATAGAATCGACTTTTGCATCAGGAATATCGACTTTAAAATTTTGCGCCACCATCTGAAAAGTGGAAGCCGCAATAGAGCTAAAATCTGAATAGTGTTCCGTAACCGTCTCTACCAAAGAATAATGCAACAACTTACTGAACCATAAGTTGAAGGCTAAATCATTGCCCAATGCATGATTGACCTTATCTTTTAAAGGGTTTAAATCGAGCAGCGTCTCATTGACATCGAATACGAGTAATTTCGGTTGAACGGGCATAGCAGGGTATTACTTTTTCTTGGAAATCGTATCGATAAACTGCCGGATGGGCAATGGCAGGTTTGTTTCATCGAAACGGGCTTGATGCGCTTCCGCACCGTCGACCAGTTTCAAATGATAGTGCAATCCATCCCTTAAATTCTCATTTTCGGGAATTAAAGTTCGGTTTAAAACGTTTAAGAGGATGTCCTTGGTTTCATCCTTTACGTCAATTTCACCTTTATATTCCTTGGGAATTCCTATAAAGCCTCCCTCGATCAAAATTTCATATTTCATATTTTTCAATTCGATGTTTCCGAATTCCTTTTGTATTCGCTCAAGCCACAACTTGGGTAAGACCAACTTGCGCAAAGCTACCGGATATGGCATTTACTGAAGTAGCACTAACCCTGCCTTCAGCAGTCAATTTTTCGGCGGTTTCCAAGATTATATCGAGCATATCGTTGAAATTGGCGGTGCGCCAAAGAACTTTTAAGGTTTCGAACCAAATCAGTGCGCTTTCGTCGATTCCGATTTCAAGGCAGCTGAGATAGAAGGCCTTATTAGGAATGCCCGAATTGATATGAACGCCCTGATTATCTGAAGATCCGGTATAATAATCGGCCATGTGATCGGGTTGGGTATCAAAGTCATTGGCCGTACCGGGCGCTTTCATCGACCGGAGCGCCACTCCGGGAAATGCTTCGGTGACTATGGAATCGCCAATGAGCCAGTCCGCTTCCGAGATATCCTGTTTGAGATATTTTTGCTTGATTATCGTGGCGAAGACATCGGAAAAATGTTCGTTCAAGGCACCGGGTTGACTTTGATATTCCAGATTGGATAAAAATTGGGTGACCCCGTGCGCCAGTTCATGGGCCACCACATCGATAGCACTGGCAAAATCGGTAAATTGTTTGCCATCACCGTCGCCATAGGTCATCTCGTCACCATCCCAAAAAGCGTTGTTATATGCCTCTCCATAGTGTATGTTCGAAATAACGTCCAGCCCATTTCCATCTATGGAATCCAATCCGAATACATCCTTAAAATACTCCCGCACAAAGCCGGAAGTCTCGTAGGCCTTGTTCGCCGTCTCATCCTGCACTGGCTCTTGCCCTTCTTTACGTACCAATGTAACCCGCTGTTCGTATTTATTTTGGGAATCGTAAATAAAACGCTCCCCTTTACCATCCTCAAAATCCCTGACCAATAAATTATTAAGGGTCGTACGCCTTCTTTCCCTAAAACGTTTGGCATCGTTGAGTGCCTTTTTACAGTTGGTATTCCCGCGTTTGGCGAGTTCTTCTAGAATGTGCGGTGGCACGATGAAGCAGTTAGGTTTAGTACACATATGAAAGGGGTTAAAATAGTAAATCTTACGAATTGTAGGTTTTATGTTACATCGAATCTTACTTAAAATTAGGCTTCTTTAACGACGAATGCCACTTTGTTAGCGTTAAGGCTTTGCTAAAAATAAATTTATGATTATCTAGTATTGATTAAAACTTTAGCAAGATTTATTATATTTAGCGAAAACACCCTATCCATGAATATCAACCGGCGAAATTTTCTAAAAGGCACTACCGCGGCCATGGTTTTATCATCTTTTGGTGCCTATGGCATCGACCTGATGCACAGCGAAAAACCGATACGCGTCGGATTGATCGGAACCGGATGGTATGGAAAAAGCGATTTGTTCCGGTTGATCCAAGTGGCCAATGTGGAAGTTATTTCCCTTTGTGACGTGGACAAACATATGCTTGCCGGAGCTGCAGAACTCGTAAGCAAACGACAAAAATCCGGTGCAACACCCAAGCTTTATACCGATTACCGAAAGATGCTGGCCGAAAAAAACCTGGACATCGTGCTGATAGGTTCACCGGATCATTGGCATGCCCTTCAGGGTATCGAGGCGCTAAAATCCGGAGCACATGTATATCTGCAAAAACCGATAAGCGTTGATGTTATTGAGGGAGAAGCCTTGGTCGCCGCTGCCAAAAAATACGGCAAGGTAATTCAAGTGGGTACCCAGCGGAAAAGCACGCCACATCTTGTGGAAGCCAAAAAGAATATTGTAGATACCGGAATGTTGGGGAAAATATCGCATGTAGAGCTGTGCTGCTATTACCACATGCGTGACACCAAGGTCCGATCTGCAGAACCGGTACCCGACTTTTTTGATTACGACCTCTGGACCGGGCCGGCGCCAATGTTGGAATTCAAGGGCCTCCCCCACCGCAGATGGCGCGCCTTTATGGAATACGGCAACGGTATTATGGGCGATATGTGCGTACATATGCTCGATACCGTGCGTTGGATGCTTGATTTGGGATGGCCGAAACAAATCAGTTCCTCCGGTGGCATTTATGTGCAAAAGGAGGCCGATGCGAATATTGCGGATACCCAGACCGCCATTTTTGAATACGAAGAGGTGAATTGTGTGTGGAACCACCGATCTTGGGGTACGCCCGCGGATCCCGATTATCCTTGGGCGTTTAAAATTTATGGGGATAAGGGAACGCTCAAGGGCAGTGTGATGCAGTACGAATTCGTTCCTGAAGGCGACGACGGGAACTACATTCAAAAAGATGTTATCTACGAGCGAGAGAAATATCCGGAAGACGTGACGGAGAAGGATATCGAACTACATGCCGCCCCCGCTACCCGTAACCATATGCTTGATTTTTTGGCCGCCATCGATACAGGCTCGAAACCTGTAGCGAATATACAAGAAGGCCATATTTCTACCGCCAGTTGTATTTTGGCGAATATGGCGATGGCACTGAATAGGCCATTGGCCTATGATCAGCAGTCCATGACGGTACTCGGGGACCCCGAAGCTACGAAGTTGTTGCAACGGGGGTATCGTGAGGGTTGGGAGCATCCGGTACCGGGGAATTTGTGAAGACCATAGGTTAAGTCCGTCAATCCAATACGGATCAAGTCTACCGCTTTCCACATTCTTACAAACTAGATGCCAACCTATTGAAACCAGGAACTACAAGATGAGTTGTACTTACGGGTACTTTCGCATGCTACAAATCTTTTCCATACCCATCACTCCATAAAAAACACTTCTTCCAAGGGTAAGGATATGGGAGCGTTATCGGCATTCGTTTCCATAATGTCCGCCATAAATGCCCACCATTTTTTAACGATTGGATTGTCGGCCAATTCTTGCGAGCCACCATCCCCAGATACTTTTTGAAAGGCGAATAGCGTATCGGTTTCCTCATCGAGCCATATGGAATACTCTCTCACGCCCGAGGCTTTGAGCAGTTTCTTAAGCTCTGGCCAAATTTCCTTATGCCTTTTGATATAGGCTTGTTTTTGACCGGGATTCAATTTCATTTTAAAGGCCAATCGTTTCATCCGTTGCGTTGATAGTTACTTAATAGTCCCGGTTTGTCCGTTTTAGCAAAGCATTGGCTTCGGCGTTGGCTTTAAACTCCTCCTTTGCTGGGTCCCAGTCCAAGGATTCTCCTAGCCAATAGGCGATATTGCCTACGTTACATACTGTCGCGGATCGATGGCCTGTTTCGGCGGGACAAATGGTTTCACCCCTAGTTTTGATGGCGGAAAGCCAGTCTTGATAATGGTTATTCCGGTTGTCGAAGATTTTAGAAGGATTCTCGAACGGCTCTTCGTACACGATATTGAGTGGTAGGGATTCCAAGAAACTGCGGCTAACATCCAAAATACCCTCCGATCCGATAAAGCGAACGGACCATCCTCTTCCAAAGTCCTCGTGTGCCATCTCTATTCCGTTCTCATAAAACATCCTAAGTCCCCTCACGGCCTTAGGGTCTTCGGGAGGCATAAATTTGACGGGGCCGGTGTCATCCATCCCCAGACACCATTGGGCAATATCGAACATGTGCGCGCCCCAGTCCGCAAGAATACCGCCTCCGGTTTCTTTGTAATCCCGCCAGTCAGGAAATTTGTCTACCACTTCTGGGGCAACCTTACTATTGTACGCCAATAAGGGCGCCGGACCGCACCATAAATTCCAATCGAGACCTTTTGGCATGGGTTCTTCGGGAAGATTATAGGCTATCGCCGGATCACCTACATTGACAAGTACTTTGGTAATTTCACCCAATTTTCCGGAGCTGACGATTTCCTGCGCCTTTTTGAAACGGTCCCACGAACGTTGCATACTACCGGTCTGGAAAATCGCCTTGTTTCTTTCTACCGCATTGACAATTGCCCTTCCTTCCGCTACGGAATTGGTCAACGGCTTTTCACAATACACATCCTTTCCCGCGTCCATGGCTTCTATGGCTTGAATGTCGTGCCAATGGTCTGGAGTAGCAATGACCACCGCATCGATATCCTTACGTTCGAGCACTTTTTGATACTCCAAATAGGTTTTCACGCCCTTATAGTCGGCTTGCCCTCTTTTTTCGGCATAGAAACCGCGTACGACATCTTCAAAGGCATTGCGTTTGGATTTCCAAACGTCGCTACCTGCTACGATTTGGGCATCGGTGTTGTTAATGAAACTGTGGGACAGACCCACTCCTTGCTTGCCCAGGCCGATATAGCCCAAATTGATCTTGTCGCTCGGCGGGGTGAAGCCTTGACCTAATACATGTCGTGGGATGATGGAGATTGCGCCCATTCCCATTAGTCCATTTCGAATAAAGGATCTTCGGGAAGCCCCTTCCCCATTTTTTGTTATGACGCCATTTTTTTTGAATCTATCTTTTTTCATGCTGCTATTATTATATATGAAACTATGTATTGAATTGTCATTACGAATAAGGAGCTCAAGGGGTCCTTTGGGAATTCTTTCGGCGGTGTTGCGACCGTGACTTTTACATTTACTTTCCGATTACGAAACCCATAAACACGTTGAAATCGGCCATGACCTACTGTGGCTTTTCAAGTTTTAGCATCTCGCTGCCGGCCAACAAAAAAGCACCGGTGCCGAAATTCTGCCAGCTGTTTTCGGATGCGGGTTCGGGACTCGCGCCGATATTCTGCACCCATCCGACCATACCATCATCATGTTGGGCCGCCAACAGGGATTTCCAAGCTTTTCTTACCACAGGGGCATATTCGTCGGCAACTAAAATGCCTTTATTGACACCCCAAGCTAAGGCAAAGGTGTGGAAACCGCTGCCGCTGACCTCACCGTGATCATAGGACTCCGGTGAGAGCAGGCTTGTGCGCCAAAGCCCATCTTCCGACTGTAGTTGCTTCATTTTTGCCGCCATTTCTTTATATAGTTTCACGTAAAAATTCCGATGGGTATAATCTTCCGGCATTTTTTCCATTAGGAGTGCCAATCCCGCCAGCACCCATCCGTTGCCCCGGGACCAAAAAATTTTTTTTCCGTTTTCTTCCTTTTCATCGTCTGCATTGCCTTTCCATACAAAACGTGTATCCCTTGCAAACAGATGTTCCTCCTTATCGTATAACAGGTCATAGGTTTCCCTGTAGAATTTATGCATGGTATTGAGATATTTCATATCTTTTTTGAAATCCGCATACAACGTAATTACCGGGGGTGCCATAAAAAGCGCGTCGCACCACCACCAAAGAATACTCTTGGTTTCATCCTTTTCGGATCCGTCGCTCCATTTATTGGGCTCGTATAGGTGTTTTTGTAAAAACTCGGTAGTCGGTTGAAGGTCTACATAATTTTTTCGGCTATCGTTCATTTCCAGATACAGATAGCTATATGAAATGGCCACGTCGTCGGCATGGTAAAACCGGTCATAGGTCTCCCAATCGTTGCGATACCCATTGTTTTTGAGAGCGGCCAGAAATATTTGGTTATCGGTCGCCAAATGTGCCCGCGAAACGCCAACATAGTATGCCCCGTTGGTCCAGTCCGTAGGTGCTACCGCAAAAATGGGATGCTGCTCTTGCCATTCCATTGCCTGTACCATGGCCTGTTCAATAGATGTGTTATCGGATTCTTGGGCGTATGACGAAACTTGGGTTAAAAAGCAGTACAATATAATCGTAAAGCCCTGTTTTATATGTGATCTAATGCTTTGCATAGTATGAAATTTTGGTTGGTTCGGTTACTGCTTCAATTTGAATTAGCCGGACTCCCCTTCTACGAAGCAAGTTCCTAAAGTTAGGGTGTAATCGCCTCCTTCCACTATTTTTTTCAATGAGATACCTGTAACTTCTACCATTTTTGGGGTGATGGTAAAAATAACAATTTTTGTCTCCCCAAGATTCAGTTCCATTTTTTTTGAACCGTTGATGATATGATATTTTCCGTTGAATAGTGTCATATGACCAAATAGTGGGATATTCATGCCGTAAGCATGGCCGTTTACTAGGGCAGCACCCCGGAAGAAGCATATCAATCCATCTTTGGGCGCTCCACACCGAATAAGGTTCTATAAGGTTTCCGTGTTTTAAGTTCTGTTTCATGACGCCTGGACGATTACTACCCAGTCCTTTTCCGGGTCGGCTGGAGGATCACCGAGGGATTGAAACCCAGCCTCCGCTCGGATTTCTTGGACGGATCCTATTTGAAGGTCGCCGCCGTTTCTTGGGTCGAACCACTTTACCGTAAATGTTTTACCCGATTCTCCAAGGTCCAAGCGGGTGGTTTGCTGTTCGGGATGTAGATAGACAGCGTAAATTTCGTCGCTTTTTACAAAGCAATAGGAGGTTTCGTCTTCGGTCAATTCGTTAGCATTTTCCATTTCCCAAAAGGGAAGGTATTCGGTGAAGAATTGGTGGGCGTACTTGTTCTGTTTCCAGAAATCGTCTCGACTTCGGAAGTCTTCCGCGGTTAGGTCCGAATTGGGACTATCGTAGCCAAAATACCATTCTACGCCGTAACCGCCTGCCATCAAGGTGCCCCAAAGCGCTCTTGCCCGGGGCAGGTCATGAGTAGGGTCTTCGTCATCTGGAAGCAGCGCTATGTTCGCTTTTCCCGGTTCATCTACCGCCAAGGCCCATTTTACGCCGGTGGAATCGGATTTTCGCTTCCATTTCAGTACCCTATCGTGCACATCCCTAAATTCGGCATCGCTCAATTGCAAGGAGGCGCCGGTAAGTACCGATTGGTTGCCTATCAGTTTTTGATAGCGGTCGTCTTTATTGGGAAAGGTGTGTACCACGCGGTGGTGGTCATATGCATCGAGGGACTTTATATATTCAGCTACCTCTATTACGTTTTCAATGGGTTGGTCGTTTTCCTCACCTAGGTTCCAGTTCAGGGCGAGATGATGACCGAAACGGGCGATCAGTTCGCGGTAGTAGAGCTTACCCTCGGTTCCAAAAACCCCGGCATCCATCAAATGATCGGTCTCTGTTTCGTTGGTCTTGAAATGCAGGAACATCCCTTTGCCTTCGGCATAGTCAAAAATTCGTTCCCATTGCTCCAGTTTAGAAACATCGAAACGGGTCTTATGGAACATCGTCTCCCATGCTTCCTTATTTTTCTTGTCGCTGGCGTAGGATTCATATTCATCTACCGGGACTTTTAGCAGATAGGGAAAAATGTTCCGGTCATCGCCGTCGACATTAAAGGTCAGAAACGAGAAGACGTTCAAGCCTTCGGAAGCCAAATAATCGATGGCTCCCAAAAGGTTTTTCCCCTTGCCCCCTTGCCAGGTGAAAGGTTCGGCATCCGCTCTGAAATCTTGGGCGTGGGGCTCCCAAGTCTTCAGAAAATCCAGAGCATTGGTGTGCGCATCGAAATCGGCATATCCTAGAAGGTTTTCAGGGGCGTCGACACCTACTTTGATGAAGTAGTCACCGGATTCCGCATATTTTAAATAGGACTCACCGACGTAATCCAGTCTTCCCCTAGCCCGATTGTCCGGTTTAGTTTTATCGGTATCCGATACGCTAAAAGTACCGGTAGCACCATCCATTAAACCGGCACTTTCAATTTGGGAGTTTTCGGTATTTAGAAAATCTTCCGCGATGGCAATGTTCTTCCCTTTTTTGAAGGAAATCGAATAGCTCCACTCCCCCACGGCATCCGGGGTGAAACGGACTTTCCAAATATTTCCCGAATCACTGCTACTTTCGGCCGCGTTGCCGTCCGCTGCGTAAAATCCAGGAACGGTGTAGCTCTCCCCCTGGTTCGTGAAAGTGACCTCTAATCGATAATTTAAAAAGGGATTATCCTCGGCCATCTCATCGGTACTAGGTCCTGTAAAGGACAGCTCGATGCGATGCCATTTTTTAAGTTCGCCGCTGATATCGACATCGTTGGTGCCCCCGCAGGAAATAAAAACGATTAAGCATACAATTCCTGTTAGCTTGATTTTCAGGTGATTTAGATGGTAAACCATAAGTGTAGCTTTAGAGCCATTTAATTTTCTAGGCCGATGGGTATGAAGTTCATCCAAGGCAAGCCTAATCCGAATTAAAATGAATTAATAACTAGTTTAATTTCATGTTTTCCGGGAGTCAATCGAACACTTTCAAAAGCGGAGTTTACTTTCTTACCGTTGTGCATCAACTCCTTCCCGGGCGCGGCGGCCATTTCGAATTCGGCTACCATATTGGCGGGAATTTCAAAAGTGTATATCTGAAGCCTTGGATTTTTAAATTCATAGCTCCCCTTAATCGTTCCCTTGATTGTTGGAACTTCGATGGCACTGCTTTTTAGGTCGGCCATTTGTGGCTTTATGACGGCCACCCCAAAACCTGCTGTTTTGGGCTGAATGCCCCAAAGTCCACGCGGGATGGAATTCGCGGGCACCGCTCCCCAGGCATGGTTCCAATCCAGATTGTTCTTGTACTTTAAATCCCATGCTTCCAAGGTGATGGTAGACCCTGCGCGAATCATATTGTACCAGCTTCTATCACTGGTATCGGTCATGAGGGACAAGGCATAATCGGCCGCACCCGCATTGTAAAGACCGTCCATTAAATATTGCGATCCGTAGACGCTACAGGCCATTCCCCTCGATTTAACGTGTTCGACAACGGATTCGATATGCTCTTTGGGTACAAGGTTAAACGCGAGGGGAAACATGTTGGCGTGTAAGGCGGCATGATCGGTACCTATTCCATCGACATAAACCCCTCTTTCGGTATCGAACATTTGCGCATTGATGGCTTTCTTTGCCTTGAGTGCCCGAATTTCGAAATCCATAGATTCTTGGGTTTTGCCCAATAGCCCGGCAAATTCCGCCATAATGACCATGTTCTGGTAGTAAAAAGCATTGACGACCGTATTGTAGTCCGTAAAAACATAACCGTCGCGTTCCCCTTTGTTCGAAGGGTCTCCTCCCCATCCGGCGGATGGCCAATCGACTATGTCGCGAAAGGTCTCTTTCATGGTCGGGGGAAAGCCCAGATTTTTCATGAGTTCCGGGGTCATCTTTGTAGATGTGATCAGACCATCTTCATTGGCCAGTTCGTACAGCGTTTTATATTTAAGGTCGTCGTAGTACCTTTCGATGAGCTCCGTATTGCCGGTATACATATAATCTGCGTAAAACATCAATGCCACGTGTTGCTGCCACTCCGTGGGCCAGGTCGGGTGTTCCATAAAGTACTCGATGGTCTGCCGTGCAATGGCGTATTCCCTGTCGGTGGTATAATGGCTCAACTGGTTTAGATAGGCATCGGCCTCATAGGGAATACGCTCCCGGTCCCCATCGACATAAAGTCCATTAAACGTGGTGGCCTTGATGGAATATTTACAGAGGTCCCAAACTTGATTGAGGATGTCGTCGGAACTGGTAAAACTGCTGGTATCGTCTTCCCAATAGCTGTAGAAGGCCCGTTGGGTAAAGTTTTCGGCGGAAAGCTCCGTTTGCGCACCCTCAATTTCTGCATAGCGAAACGGCGTTAGCACGGGAAAGCCGTCAGGAAGCGGTAGCGCCTTGCCGGGAAGCGTATTTCGCTCATCCTTTTTTACGGGGAGTTGATATTCTGTTTGTTCCGGTATGACATCGACCTCGATCTCTTGATATCGTATATGGCTCTTCTCGGGCGGTTCGCGGTTAATATTTTCCCCTTTTAGCTGCTCCCCGATTCGGATGGTCAGGGTATGGGCGGTTTTCGCCCGATAGCTAAAATCGATGGTCGCGAAGGCTGCCTTTCCAAAATCGATAAAATAGGTATCCCCACGTTTCTCGAAGGCTTTAGGCGCAATACTATCGATCTGAAAACTATTGGGGGTAGTTATCGTTTTTCCTTGTTCGGACGCCATGGTAAAGGATTGGGCTCTTGAATATCGGGATAGCCGATTGTCTTGATCCCAGATACGGACTTTCCAAAAATAGGTCTCGCCCGGTTTTAAATTTTCGCCGTCATGTTCAATTTCCGAGGATGCGCTCTTTCGTACCTGCCCGCTATCCCAAACATCCGCGATGTTATCGTCAACATGATCTTGGGATGAGGCTACCAACACCTGATACGCTGATTGGGTAACGGCACCTTCAGGAACCGTCCAGCCGTATTCCGGGCGGCTATCCAAAATTTCGACCCCCTTCGGTTGACGAATGAATTCTACGATAAGATTTTCAGGTCCGTCGGAAAAGGCGTCGCTATACGTATCTATAAGTTCATCGGTTTTTCGGCGGAAGGCTTCCAGCTTATCGGCATACCTTTCGTTGTCGGCTAAATTGTTGACTTCCTGCTGGTCTTCCTTCAGGTTGTACAGCTCCTCGATAGATTGGTCGTTAACATATCGAAAGTACTTCCAATCTCGGGTGCGTACGCCTTCACTGGGCGGGATGCTCTCGAACTCCCAAATGTGCTCTATGAGAACGGTATCCCTTTGAAGGCTCTTGGTCTTTCCCTTGATCAAGGGCATAAGACTCTTTCCATGCCATGATTCGGGGGATTCCAGTCCCGCCAGGTCCAGAATGGTCGAGGGAACATCGACATTTAGGGCCATCTCTTCGCTATCCGTCTGTTTCTTTATCCTCGGATCATACACCATCAGGGGTACGCGAACGGAATTGTCGTACATCAACCACTTCCCCGCCAATTGCCTTTCGCCCAAAAAGTAGCCGTTATCGCCCATTAATATGATGACCGTATTCTTGTCCAGTCCCTTATTTTTGAGCTGCTCACGGATTTTAGCGATTTCGCGGTCCACTCCGGAAATCATCCGGTAGTATCCCTTGACGCTATGCTGATATTTCTCGGGGGTATCGTAGCGCCATGTCCAGCGCAGGCGGTTGAAACCGTCCCTAACGATTTTTGGCTGGGCCTCGAAGTATTTGTCGGCACCCAATTCGGGACCTGGCATTGTCTTTCCCTGGAGCAATTTATCGGTTTCAGCTTGCCAAAAATATTGGTCCTTTGCGGGGTCATGTGCATGGGGCGCACTGAAACTTAGGGATAGGCAGAAGGGTTGCGTTGCATCTGCTCGGTCAATAAAGTCAAGGGCCTTTTGGCCCGTATACCGGGTCAAGTGAACGGTATCCTTTCCCAGCGTCTTGTAGTAGTACCCGCGTCGGTCATCATAGGCATTGTTGCGATCGTAAGATTCGTATTCATCGAACTGCTTTTCCAGTTCATCGTAGCGTACACCATACTTACCGTAAAATCCTGTCTTATAGCCATTGTTTTTTAGGATTATCGGGTAGGAGGCTTCCATGTACGCGTCGCGAATGTTCCCCGTCTGAAAGTTAAACTGGTGAGTGCGTTCGTACAGTCCCGTTAGGATGGATGCCCGACTTGCTGCACAAATAGGCGTGGTGACCATGGCGTTTTTAAAATAGGTGCCTTCCTTGGCGAGCTTGTCCATTTCAGGCGTGGAAATCAATTCGTTTCCAGCATAGCCCAAGGCATCGAATCGTTGGTCGTCGGTGAGGATGAAGATGATGTTCGGTTTTTGGGGGCCGGTTTCGGTATGGATTGCCTTTTGCGCGTAGCTGTTAAATAGCGTGACCAAGAGAGCGGTTAAAATAGTCTTCCGAAAATTATATTTCATCAATTAGGGAGTTTGGATACTATTAAAGAATGTGGGTTTTTAGGTCTGTATTAATAGGCAATCAAGATATATTTTAATTAAGGACCATGCATCCTGCACTATCCTGCCATTGTATTTCATTGTATTTCAAGGAAACCCTTCGTCGTCATTTTTGATTTGCAGCATAGAGCAGGATGCATCGCAACTATGTAAAATTTAAATTTGGAGCAGTATTATAAACATAAATAGCCATAGTCCGTCAGTGGGATTTCAAATGACCGAATCGACCGCGTAATTCGAATATAAGAATAAGCACATGAAAAATTACCCTAAACTCACCACTTTATTCCTCTGCGTATTGACCATAGGAATAACATCCTTGGGATTAAAAAAGACACAACTACATCAACTCGTTACCGAATATAAGACCAACCCTATCGGCATCGATGTACAAAAACCAAGGTTGGGTTGGCAAGTGAATTCCGACGAGGAAAATGTGCTGCAGACCGCCTATGAAATCCGCGTCGCGGAGTCCAATGAAAATCTGAAGGATGGCAAGAAACTGTTATGGTCTACCAATAAAGTCGAAAGTGACCGATCGCTAGACGTTGTGTATGAGGGGCCCGAACTCAAATCAATGCAACGGGTCTACTGGCAGGTACGGATTTGGGACAACAAGAACCGAGCCTCGGCTTGGAGCGCCCCTGCCTTTTGGGAAATGGGTCTTTTAAATAGTGACCTATGGAAGGCCTCGTACATTGGTATGGATGATTTTACTACCGAGAAAAAATCCCATCCCTCCCAATTTTTCAGGAAGGAGTTCAAAACCCGCAAACCTATAAAATCTGCCAGGGTATATGTGACTTCACTGGGCCTCTATGAACTTTATTTGAACGGAAAAAAAGTGGGTAACGATCTTTTTACCCCGGGCTTTACAAGTTATGACCATAGGATTCAATATCAGACCTATGACGTCACTACAATGGTTCAAGATAACAACGCCATCGGCGCGATCGTAGGCGATGGTTGGTATCGTGGCAATATCGGTTGGAAAGGCGACTTTGCGTTTTACGGAAAACAACTCGCCTTATTGATGCAAATGCAAATCGACTATGTTGACGGAACGAGCGAAACCATCGAAAGTGATTCCAGTTGGAAAGCATCGTACGGACCTATCTTGAAATCAGACATGTACAATGGTGAAAAATATGACGCCCGCCTAGAGATGGATGGATGGGCCAACACGGGTTTCGACGATGCCAAATGGACGGAGGTCACAATCGTAGATCACTCCAAAGATATTCTGGTAGCGCCACAGGGACCTCCCGTAAAAGCCACCCAAATAATCAAGCCGAAAGAATTGATTACAACCCCCAAAGGCGAAGTTGTGCTAGATCTTGGGCAGAATATGGTCGGCTGGGCCCGTATGAAGGTTCAAGGACCTGAAGGACATAAGGTCACCCTGAAATTTGCGGAAGTTTTGGATAAGGACGGTAACTTTTATACCAAAAACTTACGCGCCGCAGAGGCCACCGATTTCTATATCCTGAAAGGGCAAGGGGAGGAAGTTTTTGAACCCCATTTTACGTCCCACGGATTTAGATACGTGCAAGTCATCGACTATCCCGGTACATTGGGTCTTGAGGATATCACTGGAGTGGTTATCCATTCCGACATCGCCCCTACCGGAGACTTTACGACCTCCGACCCAGCGATAAATCAATTACAGCGCAATATTCAATGGGGCCAAAGGGATAATTTTTTGGATATCCCAACCGACTGTCCCCAGCGTGACGAGCGGGCCGGTTGGACAGGAGATGCACAGGTGTTCAGTATGACCGCCGCCTTCAATTTCGACGTGGCCGCATTTTATACCAAATGGCTTAAGGACTTGGCCCTGGACCAGCATGATAGCGGACTGGTAACCAATGTCGTACCGGATATCCTTACTGGGGGCGAAGGTGTAAGCGCCCAGGGAGGTGCCACCGGCTGGGGAGATGCCGCTGTTATCATTCCTTGGACGGTCTACCAATCCTATGGAGATAAGCGCATTTTAAAAGAACAGTACGAAAGCATGAAAGGCTGGGTAGATTATATGGCCAAGGAATCAGGTGACGATTTTCTTTGGGACAATCCCCACCATTGGCATTGGGGCGATTGGTTGGCCTATAATGCCGACAAGCCCGATTACAATGGTTCGGTAACCGAAAAGGATTTGATCGCCACCGCATATGCCTTTTACTCAACAACACTTTTGACCAAGATAGCCTCCATAATAGGAAAGGCCGAGGATGCGAACAGCTACGAAGCGCTGGGCGATAACATAAAGAAAGCTTTTGTAAAAGAGTACATCACCCCCAACGGTCGCTTAGTATCGCATACGCAAACCGCCTATGCCCTAGCGCTTACTTTTGATTTGATTCCGGAAGAACTCGTTGAAAAATCGGCATCCTATTTCGCCGATGATGTTGAAAAATTCGGACATCTCACCACAGGATTTTTGGGGACTCCCCTACTCTGTAAAACCTTATCCAAAATAGGTCGCGACGACCTTGCGTTTATGCTATTGAACCGTAAGGAATTCCCGTCCTGGTTATATCCCATAGGTATGGGTGCCACCACAATTTGGGAACGGTGGGACACCCAAAAACCGGACGGGACTATCATCGAGGGCATGAACAGTTTTAACCATTACTCCTACGGGGCCGTTGGCGAATGGATGTACAATTATATCGGTGGCCTGAGTATCGACCCGGAAAATCCAGGATACAAGCATATCCTTTTTCATCCGCATCCCGGCGGGGGCCTGACTTCGGCAACGGCGGAATTCGAATCCCGCTACGGAAAGATTAAATCCGATTGGGAAATCACCGATGGCGAATTTCACTATCAAGTCGTGATACCTGCCAATACCACGGCGACCGTCACCTTGCCACAAGCCAAGCTTGAAAACGTTTCCGGTGACAACGGTCAACTGAAACCCGAACTACTAAAAAAATCAAAACAGATGGAAGACGGTGTACAACTTGAAATGGGCTCCGGAACCTATAACTTCTCCTATCCCTTGGAGAAACTTAAATCGTAAGGATGATGAAATGCTTTCAAATTAACCCATTGCTACTCAACGTGATATTGATTTTTACTGCTTCGGTAACGGTAATCGCCCAGAAATCCAGTTCCAAATTACCCATTGCCGAAGATAAAAATACGTTGGAAGAAACGGAGGGACTGCTAATGGTGGAAGCGGAAAATTTCTTCAAGCAAAGTTTATCCGAAGTACGACAATGGTATAGAACCACCAACGGTTACGCTCCGGTAGCAGGTAATGACGAAGACGAAAATCATAGCGCTACTGCCAAAGGTAATTCCTATATCGAAATTTTGCCCGATACCCGGGTAACGCACGCCGATACGCTTATCCGTGGTGAGAATTTCTCAGATGAGCCGGGCAAAATGGCCGTTGTGCATTATAATATCAAGATAAACAATCCCGGCCGTTACTACGTTTGGGTACGTGCATTTAGCACCGGCAGTGAAGATAATGGCGTTCATGTCGGCTTGAACGGCGAATGGCCGGAACACGGGCAACGCATGCAATGGTGCGATGGAAAAAACCAATGGACTTGGGCCAATCGTCAAAGAACCAAAGAAGCGCATTGTGGTGTGCCCCATGAAATTTATTTGGATATTAACGAACCTGGCGTACATGAAATACAGTTTTGTATGCGTGAGGATGGATTTGAATTTGATGCATTTATTTTGACCAAAGACGCGGAATATATTCCCAATGAGGTTCAGGAAACATCTTCATCGGTATCCGCGGATAGTGAAGGGCCACCACCGACCATAGGTCCGCCATCAGGACGCATAGCGGTTGTCGCGGACGGCAACTCGCCAGACCCGGATGATCTGGGAGGCACGGCCGTGTCAATTGCCCTACTACGTGCTGCCGGCCTTGAAAATCGATTGGTACACTATTCGCATAGTTGTGATTTAGAGCGGGTCGAGCGCATTTCAAAAGCGGCCGAGCGAGAAAGACATGCCTTAATGCAAAGTGCTTGCGATGTTACCGCTAGACGGTGGGGTGGTTTCGAAGGGCTGAACTTCTACGATGCCAAATGGCAGCAAGAAGAAACCGTTCAAAATTTGGGCAAGGCCATTGAGGCATCCTCGGAAAAAGATCCGCTTTGGATTATCGAGGCTGGAGAGCCCGACATTATCGGAATGGCGCTCGAGGCTTCGGATACATCCAAACACAAGTTTATCAAAGTGGTCACCCACCATCCGGCGAACGATGACGCCGGTGATTTTTTCACTTGGCAGCAAATTCTCGACTTTGGTGTGGAAGAAGTACGTATTCCGGACCAAAATACAAACCTGAAAGTTGATCTTCCGGCATGGGACTGGGCCGAGAATCACGCCGATCCAAGGCTTCAATGGGTATGGTTACAGGGAAAGATAGCCGAAAACGACAATGTGGTCAATTTTCAAAAAGGAAAATGGGACTGCTCCGATGCGGGCATGGTACTGTATTGGATAACGGGTGCAACTAATGGCGGTTTGGAACAAGGGACCGTAAGCGACGTTAAAAAAATACTATTGGACTATATTGAGCAATAGTGTCAACAGTTACTTTGCACGTTACTGATCTATTTTTAATTTTGTACAATGACTAAGAAAACCTCCAATACCTCAGTATATATAGTAACATGTACTTAGTCTGGCAGGACTACTTTTGAGGTGCCGATGTGGTTCTCATCCCGGTTTTCTCCTTTTGTTCAACAAAATAAGGCTGAAAGGTATAATTGGAATACTCGTCCCACTTCGCGTTGACGGTAGGTAGCAAAGCGTTTAATTCTTCGATCTTCGGTTTGAATTCCGGAGTATTTACCTCATTGGACCATTCGTTGGGGTCTGCACTATGGTCATAGAACTCTTCCGTACCATCTTCATACCGGATGTAACGATACCCATCAACCTTAATCGCATGATTGTTCATACCAAAGGTTGTGATGGCATAGGAGCCCTCCTCTTTGGTTTCATCTACTAGCATTGGTACCAGACTTTTACCTTCGTTTCTATCATAAGGCGTTAACCCACTTAATTCCAAAAGTGTCGGATAAATGGATAACATTTCTATGGGCGCTTTAATTTTCTTGTTCTTCGGTACATTCGGACCTGCCAACATCAGAGGTGCTTTGGTGGCGGTTTCCCAAAGGGCATGCTTGGCAAAAGTCCCTTTTTCCCCTAATCTATAACCGTGATCGGACCACAGAACGATGATTGTGTCATCTGCATGATCACTGCTTTCCAAAGCGTCCAAAACACGTCCGAGTTCATAATCGACAAAGCTCATACAGGCGAGATACGCCTGTACTATATTTTTCCATTCACCAAGCTCAATGGCCCATTCGGTGGATGGCATCATAGGTAGATCGTTAATTTTCAGCCCAATGGGCGGAATATCGTTTAGGTCATCGGAAAGATATGGAGGGGTCTCAATACTGTCGATAGGATGCAAATCGAACCATTTTTGGGGCACGTAAAGTGGCACGTGCACACGCAAGAATCCCAAGCCCATAAAGAATGGGGTGTCATAATCTTTATGTAACCGCTCCACGACCCAATCTACGGATCGATGGTCCGGCATCAATGAATCACTTTCGGGGAAAGCGCCCCAATCGGTGCTTGTTTTTCCATGTACTCCCTCAGTGCCTTCGCCGTAACCATCCCAGACAAATCGCTCTTTAGGTAAGGGTCCAAAACCTTTTACACGACCTCCGGTTTCATCGAAAAGGCCGTCGGGGGCATGCTCATGGAACAATTTGCCAATACCCATGGTGTGGTATCCATAGTTTTTGAAATACTCCGGAAGAAAGATTATCTCTTTTGTGGCCGGGTTGTCAGGTCTGCGTAATTTATTATCATCGGTCATTCCATATAATCCCGTGGTAGAAGGCCGCAATCCGGTCATTACAGATGCCCTTGAAGGCCCACATAAGGGTGCTTGGCAATGCGCATCCGTGAAGGTTACACCCATTGCCGCCAATCTAGCAAAATTGGGTGTTTTCGCGTTAGAAAATCCAGAAATAGGGGTAATCCAATTGTTCAGATCATCGATAGCGATGAAAAGTACATTGGGCCTTTCATGACTGTTTTGAGCTTTTAGAGGTATAGTTCCCGCAAAAACTAGGCTTACAAAAAAAGTGAAAAAGGTTTTCATCGATATATTTTTTTATTCGATTAGAATGAAGTTGATTTACAATCGATTGCATCTTTCAACAATGCGGATTTGAAATAACTGGGCTCATTGTTTTGATAAATTTATGAATGTAAAACGAAAAGAATATGTCGATAGATGTTGATTTTTCAATCAGCATAAGGTACTGTGCCTGTGCTGTCGACTGGGTAGCCCCATTTGTTAATATACTCCATTCCAGATAGAAACTTGTCGCCGTTTTCTTTTAGCCGTAGTGACAAACGATTTTCCAGTTCATACTGCAATTCGGAGTATTCGGTATTATTAACGAGATTGGTCATTTGGTAAGGGTCTTTTTCGTTGTCGAACAATACCCAAGGTCCATTCAAATCACGTGCATACGTATAGCGTGCCGTTCGTAATCCACGGTACTCCCGACCTCCGTGCGATACCCGGTTCCATTGACCAAAAGGTTGCACGCAGGCAATCAGGGCATCCCGATTTATTTCTTCCTTGCCTTCCAAATAATCTTTATAGTTCATGCCTTCAACGGTATTGGGAATGCTAATGTCGCACAACGCCAACAAGGTCGGTAGAATATCCTCAGAATTTAATAGCGCTTCCTTTTCGCCGGGAGTAATCTTAAGATGCTCGGGAATGCGCCATAGCATCGGCACCCGGATAGATTCATCATAGGGCTGTTGTTTTTTATACGCCCCTTGTGATCCGAGTAGATCACCATGATCGGAGGTAAATACGATTATGGTATTATCGAGCTGTTCGGTCTCTCTTAGATTTGTTATCAACCTCCCCACCATGTCATCTAGGGCGGCGATATGGGCGTAATACCCCGCCAAATCTTTTTTGACCTGCTCCCGCATTTCTTCCGGCACATTCTCCCGTAGTTGCATGCTATCGGGATGAAAGCGGTTTTTGTAGGCTTCGGGGGCCGTTTGATAGGGTGCATGCGGAGTTCCATAGGATAGGATCAATGAGAAAGGTTTGCTTTCTTTATTTCTGTCGGTCAAATAAGAAACTGCGGCATCAGTCTGGTCAAAGGTGTCATAACCCTCCCAAATCTTTTGTGCAGGATTGTCGTTATCGTAATAAACGGAATGATTGTAGTTGTGCGTGCACTCGTTGGCTTTCCAGAAATCAAAGCCTTGTCTTCTTTTTCCGGGGGGTATAAAAGAAAGGCGTCCGTGCCCGTCTAGATGCCATTTGCCGATATAGCCGGTGTCATATCCTGCTTTTGAAAATAGTTTGCCCATGGTGACCGCAGCGGTATCCAATTGTACATCGTTCATAAAGACGCCATGGGTAAGCGGTCGTTGCCCCGTAATCAGGGAAGCCCTAAATGGGGAGCAGACCGGCATGCCGGATACGGCATTTTTGAAGTTGACGCTTTTGGAGGCCAGACTGTCCAAATTTGGCGTATTAATATTCGGGTCTCCAGCATAACCGGTGGCTTGGGCGCGCCATTGATCGGTCAAGATGATAAGTACGTTAGGTTTTGACCCGGGTTGATTCGAAGTTCGGGATTGTTCTTCGGAATTGCATCCAAGCAACAGTAGCAAAGAAAATACGCATTGCATGATTCGGGTCATAAGGTTCACGGACTAGAGGTGTTTTTTAGTTTTGGCTTGTAAAGAAATATAATGCTGAATCTACAATAACATTTTCTTGTACAACGCTGTTCGCGTGAAAAAACTTGGAGATAACAGGGTAGTCTAATCATTTTGGGCTTTGAATTACGCTTTAGTACAACCTAACGAAAGTAATTTCCTGCTCCAAAAAATAATCTGGCATCTCTATGTTTCCCACAACCCAGCGTTTTAACTCCAAATCATTTCCTTCCTTATCTTTATAACTGTAACCATGCGCATCGAACCCGATCGGCATACCATTATAGTCGCCCATAAATAGTTGGCTGTGGCTGTTTTCGCAAACTTGGAGCGTCAAAAAAGGCTCGTTGGATAAAATAGCCTTGAATTGGGCCTCCCTGCTTTCATCCGGACTGACTTTTTTCGGATTTTTTTCAAATGCAGCCAACAAAACTCCGTTTGCAGGTAACTGAAATCCGAAGCTCCTAAAAATATCTCTTAAGTTGGTGGCATGGTTTCTGCCATACCATGCACCTGTCCAGTCGTATAGATTATCTAAAAGTTTAAATGCCTGTACTGCTACATTTTTTTGTGTATAGGGCAAATAACCTACATGGACATCCGCATCCGGTCTTAGCCAGGCCTCTTGAACACGGTAGTTTCCCTTCTCATTTCGAGAGGGTACCCGGATCGACCTGGAATCCGTACCGCCTAGGGGAAGCCGGTCTCCCATACGCAACCATCCGGAAACATAAGTACAATCCGTATCCGAATAGAAAGGTACACGGTCGCCCGTACAGACTATAAAATCACCAGTACCGCTGAAACTATCGATCTTCGGAGCTGAAACGAGAGCGATATCTTCGGAAGCCACCCAGCCATAGCCCCGTTCGGAAAGGACGAACAGAAAGGCACCTGTCTTGGAAACTTGCAAGATGGTGATGGGGGTTGCAATCGGCAATACGTCTAGGTTCCACAGGTCCCAACGCGCCTTGCCGTTGGTAAAAAGACCGATGTACTCGGGTTTGATAGGGGGTATAATGTGCAATCTGCATTGGGTAACCGTTATTGCCGTTTGAGGGGTGGTTTTATTTCTTTCCGAGGTATAGGAAATCTCGTTTTTGATGGCTTCAAGTTCACCCTCGCCGTAGCCAATGGCCATAATATTACCGAATTCCCTGCTTCTCAAATAATCCGTCCCACTTTGCACCATGTGTTCGGTAAGGTCCACCAATTCGGCAGATGTCATGGCACCTACGTCGGGAACGTATGCTAAAAGCCCTGGACGGTCATTTATCTGCTTTTCGATTCGTTTTGCCATCGCACTATCCAGTTCCGATGGATTTGCCATTCGCTGTCGATAGGAGGCATTTCTACTTTTTATTTCCCCAAGACCGAGTATCACCTTGTCCGGATTTTTCATTTTTGATATCCAATAGGAAGCTTCACGCATTTCGGGCAAGGTACCGGGTACGACCCCAGGTGCCCTCAAATAAAGGTCGGATTGTTTTTTGACCTCCTTTTGTGGGCCGTTCACTTCGTTCTGGGCAAAAAGATCGCTTCCATAGGTTCCAAGGCAAAGCCAAAAAGCGAAAAACCAATAAGATAGCTGTTCTTTCATTTTGGACATCCGTTTATATGAAAACCGTCGCTATTATTTATTCGGTGAAACCACAAATCCCGGAATATTGGTGCGGATGCTATAGATTTTATCTACTGCCGTCATATAGAGGGTTTTCATATCCTCCCCCCCAAACGCACAGCTGACAGGATAGTCGGGCGTATTGATAATCCCTATAGCTTTACCAGTATTGTCGAATATCTGCACTCCCGCCCATGTACCTATATATAGGTTGCCGTCAACATCGACCTTCATTCCATCGGCACCAGAGGATTTGCCTCCACGCTCGAGGACATTCTCTATTAAAAATAGTTCTGCGAATTTGCGCCCGTTGGCAATTGTACCATCCCCGTTTACATCATAGGCCCAAATGAAATTATCCTTATCGCTGTCCACATTCCACCATTCCTCATTATCATAGGTATTGTTGATGTACAACGTTTTGCCATCGGGACTTAAGGCGACACCATTCGGCATGGCGAAGGCATTAGGCTCCAGAAGCCGAATGATCTCACCCTTAGGGTTACGATAATACACCGTTCGGCCAGGTTGATTTTTATTGGCATCCGGAGTAAACTGCGGATCAGAGAAATAAATTCCGCCTTTTGAATCCATAATCAGATCATTAGGACCATCCAAGGGTTTGCCGTTGTAAGAATCGGCCAGTACCTTTAGTATTTTGCCGTTGGTATTCATTTCAACGATGCGGTGGCCGAACATATCGCAAACGATCAGATTGCCGTTATTGGATATCAAACCATTGGTCTGCATCTTGTTTTCCACAACGTTCCTATAGCTGCCATCGGGATCCATTTCGACCAATGTGCTTTTGCCAGGATCACCGTTAAAGGCCTCATCAAAAAACATATTGGAAAAATAAAGTTTGCCATCGAGCCAAGTTGGGCCCTCAGTAAAGGTCAGGCCCGGTTCGCTCTTGCTCCCGTCGATGACCAATTTCACCTCGGCATCTTTGGGTATGATGGCATTGTACCTATTTTGCTGGGCGACGCTCTTTTCGTGATAGTCCGCACGGGGAGGGAAGAATATGTCAATGGCATCGCACCCATTAGGACCCATTGTGCCACCGTGGACCATATCCGAGGGGAGATTTATAACATCGCCCTTTTCAAGTCTTATTATGGTATCCATTATTATTTGATCAGAATATCCGCGAAGTACGGTCATTACCTGCTCTTCGGGATGAAGGTGATGCGGGAACGTAATCGAGGGATCCATACGGATAAAGCTCATTTGAACTCCCTTTCCTGATATGATACGTGAATTCGCCCCCGGCAACAACTCCGTGTATTGAAAATCGTTCAGGTCATATACCTTTTGGGGCTCTACGTTCGCTGCCACAGGATACTCTTCTATTGATATGGATTCCGGTATGTCGCCATATCCTGTTTTTTCCAGATAGTCTTTTGCTGCGGGACTATAAACTTCCAAGATTTCGGCACCCTTTTCACCAGCCTTTACGGCTGTCTTGGCCCCCTCTTGCAGGTACAGGAATTCGTTTACCGGCATTGCTGATAGAACCGCTCCGGGAGCTTCTCTGGGTGTAGCGTTTAAGGACACGTACTCCCCGTCAACAAGCTCTTGAACATTTCCTTCCAAAACAAAAAGAAAGCGTTCGCCCTGAATCGTTTTTTCAGGTATCGAACTATTTGGCTCCAGTGTGATAAAACTCATCAAACCCCCTTTGCCCCAGTATGCCTTTGCGCTGACCCCCTCAGAGAGTTGAATGGCGGGAAGGTCATTATAATTCACCTTTTCTCCAGGTTTGATATTCGATATCAGTTTAGTGTTTTGTATGTCGGTACGTGTACGACTTTCCAAATTGTACTCGGCGACTACCCTGTCGTTGCGATCGGCCCAGGCGTCATTTTGGTTCCGACATGCAAATACAATCGTTAAGAGAAATACAGTAACTAGGCAGTTTTTTATACATTTCATGGTTTGATTCTTTTTACTTTTCATTATGGTTTTATCGGAACGGAAATTAGAAAATAAGATAGTATGAACTATCCTGTACTATCCCGTACGGCCCAGATTTATATTTTGTTGGTCCACCACCAAACAGCAGGATAGTACAGGATACCTATTTAAAATATAAGCATCATTTTTATTAAAACTATCCCGCACCCTATGTGAGAGAGATTAGCTTCAATAATCAACAGATTCAAAACTACACATCTACTATTATGGAAACAAAGGGAAAGTATTTTTTTCAAATCGTCTTAGTTTTTTTTATTGGGATTTTGTTATCCGCTTTTTCTAATCCCGAAAAGGAATATCGAATTTTTCAGTTCCCGATGCACATGATGCCACGAATCGATGGCGATTTCGGGGATTGGGAAATGGTTCCGGACAGCTATGCCATTGGACTTGATCAATTAATGGACACAAAATTTGGCCGTGGTACCGATTTGGACCCTAAAGATTACGATATTAAGGTAAAGGTAGGGTGGGTCAAGAACTTGAACCGTCTCTATTTTTATGTGGAGGCTTACGATGATTATTGGGATTTTAAGGACAACGGATTGAGACAGGATATTTTTGAGGTGGTCGTGGACGGCAATCTATCCGGAGGACCGATCGTTAAAAAAAGTAATGCAAATAGCAGGCGGATTTCCAAAGAGGAATTGCATTTTAAAAGCCACGGTACCCACGCCCAAAACTACCATATATTCACGCCGGCCCAAAACAAAGATTGGGCGATGATCTGGGGGAATACACCCTGGATCAAAGAATTTCCCTATTTCAACGCTGTCGATGATTACAACTTTAAACATAGTGGAAGCGGAAAATTCAAAATGGAATTCTGGATTACGCCCTTTGATCATGCAGATATTTCAGGTTACGATCGGTCTGTCGAAACAAAATTGACTGAGAATGGGATTATCGGACTCGGTTGGTGCATTCTTGAATATGATGGCGGCACCATGGAATCTTTCATGAACCTTGCACATGATTCAAGAATGGTATTCGATGCTGATTTTTTGAACATTTTTCGACTGATGCCCTTAGAAACAAAGTACTTACCAAGCATCCAGGCCGACTGGTCCTTTCTAGAAATAGATAGGAATAAAAGATGGATTCAGTTCAAAGATGAATCCATGGGTAAAATCGAAAAATGGCATTGGGATTTTGGGGACGGAAAAACTTCCACGGAACGAAATCCATCACATCTTTATTCAAAAGGAGGGGAATGGACAGTGGTGCTTACCATATTTAACCAAGAGTCTAAATCGACGCGTTCCAAAGTTTGGGATGTTGTTACCAATTGAAGAGGTAACTACACTCAGCACTGCAGAAGTTGATTGCCCAAAGTCTACTATTCCAAAATACAGCATAAAACTATTCCTTTCAATCTGGAATTGATTGCAGGATAGTACAGGATACCTTTTTGAGCCATATGTGCCAATTTTATCGTTCATCATATAATTATTCAGTGAACTGGTCGACTATCATGGGTAAAGAAACAAATTGTTCGTATGGTAAAAGGCTACTGCTATGCGTTTCTATAATTTTGATTTCAAATAGCGTCATCTCCCAGAACGATCTAAATGTTCTTGTCTTTACCAAGACTAATGGCTTCAGACATACATCTATTCCTAGGGGCATCGAAAAAATAAGGGATTGGTCGAAGAACGAGCATTGGAAACTTGCTATATCCGAAGACTCGACGCAAATCAACGAAAATGTTTTAAAGCAGGTCGATGTCTTGGTGTTCCTGAATACCTCGGGCAACATTCTAGGGGATGCCCAAAAGGCGGCACTGCTTAGATACATTAACAAAGGTGGTGGTTTTGTGGGCATCCATCTTGCCGCTGGCACGGAGACCGATTGGCGTTGGTTCCACCAGATGATTGGGGCGGGGTTTAAGGACCACCCCAAAGTGCAGTCGGCCAGAATGTATGTCAATCATAATTCTCGACATCCATCCGTGGACCATTTGGGCGACACATTCGAAATTGTCGATGAGTGGTACAATTTTAAGGAAAGTGTATCCACCCATGTAAACGCAGTTCTAACCTTGGACGAGAATAGCTACTCCGGTAACAAAATGGGCGAAGAGCATCCAATAGCTTGGTACCATTATTATGAGGGGGGAAGGGTATTTTATACGGGTCTGGGGCATACCGACGAAATCTACGACAACGAAGATTATAGAAAACATGTGGTCTCCGCAATACATTGGGCGGGTAAAAAAATGGATGTCCCCACTCCCGAGAAATGGGAGAATTTATTGGATAACGGCCTGAAAAAGTGGGACACTTATATCGGTGTACCCAGACCATCCGTTGATATGAGCGGCCTACCAAATAATGAAACGCGCGATAAAAGTCAGCCCCTAGGTTTTAACAACGACCCCAAACAAGTTTATTCCATAGTAAAGGAAAATGGGAAGCCCATGCTATATATAACAGGAGAGATTCATGCCGGCATCAGTAGTAAACAAGAATACCGAAATTACCATTTCAAGGCAAAGTTCAAATGGGGCGGAAAAAAATGGGGCTCCGCTGAAAGCAATAGGGACAGTGGTATACTCTATCATTGCGTGGGGCCCCAAGGTACGTATGCCAATGCGTGGATGAGCAGTCTGCAAAGCCAGATACAGGAGACACATTTTGGTGATTTTATTGCGATGGGGAATGTCACTGCAGAGGCACACGTAGATAGTGTTCATACGGTGAAGGGTGAAATCAGGGGCAATTACAATCCAGCGGCCGAAGTTGTCCAGATAGGTCGGGCATTAAAAACCGAAAACCGCGAAAAACCTGTTGGCAAATGGAACACTTTGGAAGTCGTTTGTCTGGGCACTTCAAGCATTCACATCATCAACGGAAAAGTGGTGTCTGCGATCGAAAATGCGAAATCCACCTTAACGGAGTCTCCGCAACCTCTTTCCAGTGGTAGGATCTTGCTGCAATCCGAGGGGGCAGAGGCCTATTATAAAGACATTAGAATAAAGTCGATTACAGAGATTCCAAAAAAATACGAAAAACAGATAGCGCGCCTCAGAGCCGGTTCAAGAATCTATGATTGAGTTTTTTATAGACTATTTTGTCTCGCGTGGCGCAAAAAAAAGGCACACAAAAAATTGATAGGTTCTTGAACGGGCTCTTAAAGCCCGACAAAAAAATAACTATGCAAAAGAGTATAAAATCCGGTTTCCTATTTTTTGTTGGGCTTCTTTTAGTCTTCTCCTGCCAATTGGGACCAACTGAAAATTATGCGAAGGAAAATTGGGCTTCCTATCTCGGTGACAAGGGCACGACCCATTATTCCCTGTTAAATCAAATAAACAAAGAGAACGTTCGACAACTTCAAAAGGTATGGGAATTTGATAATGGGGAAGCCAGTGCCAAGAACCGGTCCATGATCCAATGCAACCCCTTGATTATCGACGGTATTTTATATGGTACGACGGCTTCGTTAAAGGTATTTGCTCTGGATGCGGCAACGGGGCAAAAAAAATGGATGTTCGAACCCGATAAAGATACGGTTATCACCAAAGGACTAAATCGTGGTTTAGCGTATTGGGAAAAAGATGATGTCAAAAAAATTTTTTATGCCTCTGGAGAACATTTATTTGCTTTAGACCCAAATACAGGCAAGTTGCTTACTTCCTTTGGAAATGCCGGTGTTGTAGATCTAACCAAAGGATTGGGAAGGGAGGTCGATGGGTTTCGCTACCATATGAACACTCCGGGTGTGATTTTTAAGGATTTGTATATTGTTGGTGGGAAGGTTTCAGAGACTATTAAACCAATTCCCGGCCATATCAGGGCCTATGATGTGCATACGGGAGAAATAAAGTGGATTTTTCATACCATTCCCCATCCGGGGGAATACGGGTATGATACCTGGCCTAAGGATGCTTATCTCAAAAGTGGCGGTGCTAATGTATGGACAGGTTTTAGTTTGGATGAGGAACGGGAAATCGTTTTTGCGCCCACCGGCTCACCATCTTTTGATTTTTACGGAGGCGATAGAATAGGTGCTAATCTATTCGCGAATAGTATTATTGCATTGGACGCAAACACTGGTAAAAGAATTTGGCACTACCAAACGGTCCATCACGATTTATGGGACCGCGATCTGCCTTCCCCTCCCGTTTTGGTGACTATTGAAAGGGAAGGTCAGAAAATCGATATACTTGCCCAAACCACCAAAATGGGACTTCTTTTCGTTTTAGACAGGGAAACTGGCCAGCCTATATATCCTATCGAGGAAATTGAGGTGCCCACTTCAAACCTTGAAGGGGAGGAAACATGGCCGACCCAACCGATACCTACCGTATACCCACCCTTTTCAAGGCAAAGATTAACGATAGAAGATCTCGCCATCAGAACGGATGATAGCAGTACCGAGGCCAACAAGGTCTGGAACGAATCCATTTATAGTGGCATGTACGACCCACCATCCGTTGAAGGCAGCCTGAATTTCCCCGGTTACTACGGAGGCGGTGAATGGGGGGGGCCTGGTGTAGACCCTACTACCGGAATCCTATATGTTAATTCCAACAATTTTCCCTGGAAGCCGAAATTGGAGCCGTCTGTCGCTGAAAGTCCCGGAAGGAATATATATAACATGTATTGCCAGGCGTGTCATGGTAGTGAACTGGAAGGATCTCAAATGTTCGGGGGTGTCCCTGCCCTAAAAAATGTAAAGGACTCGTTGTCAATATCCGAAATGCAAAAGATCATTACCGAGGGAAAGGGGGTTATGCCTGCCTTCCGGGAACTGCAAAAACAGGAAATCGAAAAACTTACTGCTTTTTTGGCCCGACAGGAAAAGGATACGATGTCCGAGAAGAGCGAGTGGCCGTACCCCTATACTTTTGGCGGTCACGGGCGCGTGAATATGGAAGATGGTCTGCCGATGATTAAACCGCCATGGGGACAATTGACCGCCATAGACCTGAACGAAGCTAAAATTAAATGGCAGATTCCCCTTGGCAATTATGACTCATTAAACATTCCCGGACATCCCATCACCGGAACGCCCAACTATGGGGGCCCTATCGTTACCAAGGGCGGGTTGCTCTTTATCGCCGCTACCGCCGATAATAAAATCAGGGCTTTCGACAAGGAGACCGGGGAAAAATTGTGGGAAGCCGACCTGCCTACGTCCGGGGTTGCCACACCTGCCACCTACTCCGTTGATGGCAAGCAGTATGTGGTAATCGCTTGTGGAGGAGGTCGGGAAGGGGCAAAATCGGGGGATTCCTATGTGGCTTTTGCCCTTCCGTAATTTTTTGTCAATCCCTAATTAAATTAGAATATGCTCAATAAGCGAACAGAAACCAATTTTTGGATGGTTTCAGCGACGGAAAATTCATGAAGCAGTACAGTACAGGATACTCTTTATAAATACTATAAATACTTTTAACACATAATTAAGATAGACAGTACCCACCCTGACCAATTCGCTTTGTAGGCATGCAGCGTGAACTATCTACCAACTAATCAAAATCGAATACTTATGAAAAGAAAACAATGTAAAATAAGGAAGACATTTACCGCGACCCTGTTGTTCTTATTTATTGGAACAGCTTTCTCCTATGCGCAGAGTATCACGGGAACCGTTGGAAGTGAAGACGGGCCATTGCCTGGCGCTTCCGTAGTGGTTAAAGGCACTACAAAAGGAACCGTTACCGACTTTGATGGTAATTATGCCATTGAAGCGGGAGCCGATGATACCCTTGTATTTTCCTATATCGGATATTCCCCCAACGAAGTTTTGGTAGGGAACCAGAATCAAATCAATGTAAATCTATCGGCGGATAACGAGCTTGACGAGGTAGTAGTCATTGGTTATGGTACGCAGCGTAAATCTGATTTGACCGGTTCGGTGTCTTCTGTAAGTGCTGAAGATGTAGCAGCTATACCTGTTTCGAGAGTTGATCAAGCTTTACAGGGTAGGGCTGCAGGTGTGCAAGTTACACAAACTAGTGGTGCACCAGGTGCAGGTACTGCCATAAGAGTTAGAGGTGGTAACTCCATTACAGGTAGTAACGAACCACTTTGGGTTATTGATGGTATTATTGTTGGCACAAATTTCAACCTAAATAATATTAATGCCAATGATGTCAAATCCATAGAGATATTAAAGGATGCATCCTCAATTGCTATTTATGGATCTAGGGGTGCAAATGGCGTGGTATTGGTAACCACAAAAAGTGGCGCCCGTGTAGGGGGCGGTAAACCTCAAGTAAGTGTAGGTTTATTTACAAGTATGCAGATGGTACCTGAGCGACCAGAGTATTTAAATCAAGCACAGCAAATAGAATACACTAATCAGGATGCGATACTCAGAGGTGTAGCTGCGCCATTTCCAGGAAGTCCATCGGACTACCCAGATAATGACTATTTTGACCTTTTGGTAAACGCATCACCGATATTTAATGCGGATGTTTCTATAGCTGGTTCGTCAGAGAATGGAAATGTCACCTACTATAATTCGCTTAATTTTTTCGATCAAGATGGTATTATAGAAAATTCAGGAATAGAAAAATATATTTTTAGATCTAATTTGGATTTTAAATTAAGTGACAATTTAAAAGCGGGTATCCGTATAAATTATTCAAGGATCAAACAGGATAATGGCGTTGTTGGTTATGGCGGTCTTTTAGGTATTTTACCGACACAGCCTGTATTTAACGATGATGGTTCCTTTAATGGAACTAATGAAGTAGTTGGTAATCCATTTAACAACCCTCTTGCCACGTCAGAATTGGATATAGATGAGACCACTTCAAGCAATTTGTTAGGAACGGTGTTTTTAGAGTATAGCCCTATTGAAAATTTAATTATACGCTCCACTTTTAATCCAGATATTACTAGTTCTAAAAGAAATGAGTTTACCTCTAGCCAAAGACCAGACTTAAGACCGGAAGACAGTAATGCTAGGATAAGGACGGTGTCATCTTTTGGATGGAACAACGAAAATACCATACAGTATTCTGGAGATTTTGGAGAGCATCATAGTTATACCCTTCTAGGTGGGGCCTCTTTCCAGAAAACAACCACTGAAACTGCGTTATCGCAGGCCTTTGGTTTTACTACCGATGCAACTACATTCAACAACTTAGGAATAGGAAGCGATCCTCTGAGAAATATAGTAGGCTCTGGTTACAGTGAAACTCAAATCGTTTCCTTTTTCGGAAGGCTTAATTATACGTATAAAGACAAGTACTTATTAACATTAGTTGGTAGAAGTGACGGAAGTTCTGTGTTTGCACCTGGTAATAAATATGAATTTTATCCATCTATAGCAGGTGCGTGGAAAATTACGGAGGAGCCTTTTATGCAAAATCAAAGTACTTTTCAAGATTTAAAATTAAGGGCCAGTTATGGTAAGTCTGGAAATCAGGCCATAGACCCATATAACACCTTAGGCATATTAGTTGAGGGAAATACCTCTTTTAATGGTGTTGAGGCTCCAGGTGCGGTATTGGGAAGACCAGCAAATCCTGATTTAATTTGGGAAACAACGACGGCATTTGATATTGCTTTAGAAGCTTCACTTTTCGGCGGGAGGTTGTTTACGGAATTCAACTATTACCAAAAAGAGACCAACGACCTGCTATTGGATGTTACTATACCAAGACAAACCGGTTATACGAATCAATTACAAAACATTGGTTCTTTAGAGAACAAAGGGTGGGAATTTTTAGTGACTTCGACTAATATTTCAAAGCCTGATTTTAATTGGAATTCTACCATAACCTTATCGTCCAATAGAAATAAAATATTAGACCTTGGAGGAGAGGAGTTTATTGATGTCGTAGTAGATCAGGTTCTAGGTGCTGGGAACTTACGGTTACTGGTTGGTGAACCGTCACCGGCATTTAC
Organism: uncultured Flavobacteriaceae bacterium; assembly: GCA_963832345.1. Classification (GTDB taxonomy): domain Bacteria; phylum Bacteroidota; class Bacteroidia; order Flavobacteriales; family Flavobacteriaceae; genus Pricia. Next base: position 459,141 of record CAWHTW010000004.1, read on the forward strand.
GGGAGCACAGTATTTAGGAACTTGGAAAAGTCAAGCAGAAATTGATGCTTCAGGGCAAGATCCGGCAATAAATGCCGTCGGAGGCCCCAGATATAGAGATTCAGATGGCGATGGTATTATATCCAACGAGGATTTTGAGGTGCTAGGGAATCCTTGGCCAGATTTAATTTATGGATTTGAAAACAACTTTTCCTATAAAAACTTTGATTTAAATATTTATATACAAGGACAGGTTGGTAATGAAGTATATAATTTAAGAACACGTAATGATTTTTTCATTCGCGGTGAGCTTCCAAAGTATGCAGAAGTTGCTAATTATTGGTCACCTGATAACCCAACATCAGATATTCCTAGACCTGGATTTGTTGAAGGTGCCTATCAACCCAATTCCTTTGATGTTGAAGACGGTTCGCATTTGCGTCTAAAAAATGTGCGATTGACGTATAATTTTCCAGTGGAAGAAATGGGATGGAATGCTGTAAAAGATATGTCTCTTTATGTCTCTGGAACTAATTTACTACTACTTTCGGATTTTAGATTAATTGATCCCGAAACGAGTCGATTTGGTAGAGATGGCTTGGGTAATATTGCTCAAGGATTTTCAGGAGGGGAGTATCCTCCTGCCAGAATCTTAAGCCTTGGTTTAAACATAACATTTTAAAAAAAGATTAATATGAAAACTAAAAGCATAGTTGCATACGTCTTACTAACGTTAACATACTTAACGAGCTGTGACAAGTTCTTAGAGGAAGAACCACGAGACATTATTGCTCCAGAAAACTTCTTTGCTACCGATGCGGATGCAAAACAATCCATCACCGGCTTATATGCCGTAATTAAAAATAATTCCATCTACGGGCAAGCAGGTTTGGACAATTGGTATGATAACGGGGTCGATATTATAGAGCCAAATCGGTCACATCCAATTTTCGAGGTTATGGGTAATTACACTTTAAGTGCGGTCACTGCCGATGCCTCAAACCAATTAATGAGTGTATCAGATACATGGCAAAATCTATATAGAATTATATTAAATGCCAATGTTATTATTGATAGGGTTGATGGAAATGGAGCCATCTCGGAAGATGTTCAGACCGACGTTATTGCGCAGGCAAGATTTATGCGCGCATTGGCTTATTGGCATATCACCAACCTTTGGGGAGATGCACCTTTTTATAGCGAAAATTTAATTTTAAATGAAATCGCACAACTTGGGAGAACTGATAAAGATGTTATTATAGCCAGTGTATTGGATGATTTGGATTTTGCACAAAGTAACCTGCAATCTGATTATCCTGAAGAGGATAGAGGTAGAGCCTCTAAATGGGCAGCAGCTATCATCGAAGCAAAAATACATATGCAAGCGTCAAGATTGGCAAGCTGGACTGGATAAATGTTTGGAAATTATAAACCAATCCCCTCATAGCTTATTGACAAACTATGCAGATGTATTTGATCCTGCAAACGAGTATAATTCAGAAATTATATGGTCCCTAGATTTTGCCACAGACATTACAGGTCAATTTGAGCCAGCGTTCCCGGGCGCAGCATTTGCAGGAAATAATTATTGGAGACCAAGCTTGTTCAACCCAAGGTTAAGGGATGAGCCAGCTAATGCAGAAGATGATCAGCCGTTAAGAGATGCATTGGCGGCCAATGGAGAAGAATTTAATGGTACTGGACTTCAAATTGCATCAAAAGACTTTGCGGAGAAATTTCCAATGAATGATTTGCGAAGACCATTAAATATTATGAGTGCTTACGAGGGCATCCAATTGAATCATACATACATGCCTAAATTTATGAGTCTTGATTTTGAGAATTCTCCACGTTTTAATCACGGAGATAATAGGTTGGTATTTAGGCTTGCGGATGTGTACTTAATGGCAGCGGAGTGCGAAAATGAACTCAATGGACCGGCAGGTGCGTTCCAATATTTAAATCCAATACGACAACGAGCGTATGAAACCCAAGCCGAATGGGATTTAAGTGGTCTTGACCAACAAGGTTTCAGGGAAGCTATTTACGATGAGCGTAAATGGGAGTTAGCAGCAGAAGCAACGAGAAGATACGATTTAATAAGATGGGGTATTTATTTGGACGTTGTTCGTAATGCGGAATTTGAAACTTATAGTCCTAATGTAAATATAAAAGATCATCATGTTTTATTGCCAATTCCTTTAAATGAGTTGCAATTAAACCCAAATTTGACTCAAAATCCAGGTTATTAAGAGTTAAATTTGGACGATGTTTGCAAATTGGAATTCATAACTTATTGTCTGAAAAAAGATTTACAGGGTTATCATTTTTGTTGCTAATAGCCTTATCAAAGTTACGGATCAATTCTAATTTATAGAAGCCTGACCCAACGAACAACAGCTATCGATAATGGGTCAGGTTTAAAAATGGCAAATAGAATTGAGCCTGTCGAGTGCTATTCCGGATGGACCGTTATCTGTATGGTACCGTACCCATAACCATCCATCGGATATTCCTATTTTCCGCTATAAACCATTCCGGGAGAAATTCATCACCGTTTTTCTTTAGCCGTTTGGTCAAAAGATTTCGCAGTTCGGATTTTATCTCGCTATACCGGTCGTCGTCTATCAAATTGTTCCATTGACAGGGGTCTTTTTCATTGTAGAAAAACAGGCATGGGTCGTTTAAGTCGCGGGTATAATTATAGTCTTGCGTACGTAAAACACGATACTACCTTTCGTTGTATTCTACCCGTTTCCATTGTTCGAATGGCTGCACGCAGGTGACCATGGCAGCGCAGATTGTTTATTACTTGTCCTCCAAATCGCTTATATAATTAAGGGCTAATACAGTTTCGGGAATAGCCATATTGCACTATGCCAGGGCGAGGCAGATTATCTTCTGAGTTGAGCAGGGAGCTTTTATTGCCCTGTACGATTCCTAAGTTCGGGCATATTGTACATCGTTCATAAAGACGCCGTGGCTGAGCGGCTGCTGTCCGGTTATAAGAGAGGCCCTGTAAGGCGAGCAGACGGGCATACCGGATACCGTATTTTTAAAGTTGACGCTTTTTCCCGCCAAACTGTCTAAATGCGGGGTGCTAACGTTGGGTTCTCCTGCATAACCTGTTGCTTGAGCACGCTATTGGTCGGTGAGTATTATGAGAACGTTCGGTGGCACTTGTTGGTTTTTGGTGTTTTCAACAGCTTTGGACCGGTTTTCAAAATTACATCCGAGCACCACCAACACGCAAAAAAGAAATAGGATAACTCTACTCATTATTATAGAAGATAAAGTATGCTTCACCAATTTTATTCCGGCAGAATATAGAATACAATCCGCAACCATACTGAGGCTTCTATGTGTTTTAGAAGTTGGTTGGCCAACCTATCCCTTTAGCGGAAAGTTTCAATACATTTGGTTTTTTGAATGTTCTTCGATCGAAGCAGCACAGTACAGGATACATATTTCCTAAAATTGCGGTACTATCGTATTCATATGGAAAGTCATAACCTCCATATGGTTGAGTTAGTTCAGAAAAGGGTGAAAAATTTGTTTTTCACCCTTTATTTACCTTCAGAGGTTCTTCAATCGAATGTTGCGGTATGCGACCGTCATTGGTGGACCAACGTGTACTTGCACACCCATGTATCCTGACATTTTTCGGTTGATAGTATCGTTGTCTGTCACGTCGCTCATCAGCACATCGTTCACATAATGCTTTAATCGATTTCCTTTCACTATCAGGTGAATTTTGTTCCAATCTTCGCTTTTTATATTTGCCTTAAGGAAATCGGATTCCCCGAGGGACGCAACCACTTCCCTACTCTGCCAGCAGTTTTTTTGCACATTGGCGCGTAACGACCCTAGATCGTCGGGATTTTCCTGTGAATTAATAAGGACCTTCTCGCCGCGATAGGCCAAGGTGGCTCGTTTTTTCTCCTCGTAGTTCTGGCCCGTATAGGTGTTCTTCCCATCGATATCGGCCTGATAGCCCCGAAGGGCGTGGGGGATGGTATCGATCTGTTCGCTGCGATAGTTGATACCACTGTTCCCCGATTCCGCAATTTTAACTTCCAACTTTAGCTCAAAATCCTCTGGTTGTCCACCTTTCCAGATGATAAAGGTATTGTTCTTGAGTAGTGTTTCGGGAGTGACCTCGCCCGTTAGATTGCCGTTTTTGACGCTCCAATAGGTTGGGTCGCCTTCCCAGCCTTCCAAGGTTTTACCATCAAAAATCTGTGTGAAGCCGTCTTTATCCACATGTATGGCAACTTCGGGTTCTTCTTCAGCTGTATCCTTCTTTTTTTCACCGCAGGCTTGCAGGGCCAGAAACAACGCCAAGTGAAGAAGCATTGCTGTCGAGATATTCCGTTTATATTTTTTCATCGGTTTGATTTCTATTTTAAAGTGTATTGATGACTCTTGTAAGTTACTTTTCAATTAGTTCCCTTATTATAATAAACCGTTAGCCCGTCCTTTCCAGCCACTACAATATCTCTATTTCCGTCATCATTTACATCTGCCACCCTAAAATAGACGCCCGTACCTTTTCCCTCGCCGTAGGGTCCATAGTCAATGACCTGTTTACTGAAATTCTCGCCCGTCCATCGAAAATAATACAATCCTATCTCATCGTTTCCCCCGGGATCTTTGCCGTTATGGGCACGGTAGCGTTTGCCTGTGATTAGCTCGTTGGTGCCATCAGCGTCAAGATCGGCCCATTCCATACTGTGGTATTGGGAATTTGACGGGTCTATGGCATGTTTAAGCCATTTATTGTCCATATTCTCTTCCTCGGGACGTTGTTCGTACCAGGATAGGCCGTATTCATGCCCTTGACCTACCAGCAGGTCGTTATGTCCGTCTTTGTTTACGTCCACGATGAGCACTGGGATGCTTGCCGTCCCCAGTTCAAACTCGGGGTGAAATTTCCAAGATTTTTCAAAAGGTTTGTCCGGCGCTTCCAGCCAGCCGGTAGGTATGACTAAATCACCCCTTCCATCGCCGTTGATGTCCCCAAAACCTAAACCATGACCGTGTTTTCCATAAATGCCCTTTCGTTTGAATTTCCCCGTTCCGTTCCCGTTTTCATCCAATATCAACCGAAATATGCGAAGGGAATCATTGGGCGTGTTGGGTATGATTTCAGCAATTCCGTCGCCATCAATATCCCAGGAACGTGTTGTTTCGATATTGCCGATTTCCGCTATAAGATGTTCTTTCCATTCGCTTTCGGCTCCCGGATTTTCCTTCCAGACAAATCTCCCACCGAACCATCCTCCGGTGATGAAATCCATGCGGCTATCTCCATTGACATCTAAGGGAATCGTTGAAAAATCATCGTAATATTCCCCATAACGTTTAGCGGCACCTATGGCATGTCTGATCCAAAACTTGGGGCCTTCGTACCAGAATCCGCCTGAAACGATATCCGGTACGTTATCATTGTTTACGTCGAATACCCCAACCGATTCATAGCTTTCGGAAGCAATTTTCTTTTTATCGAACCGAATGGGCCTTGGTTTATCCGTATCATGATTTTCCTTGGATTGGCCTGTCGCATGACTTGCAAGAAAAAAAATGAAAAGCACCAGAAGTGCGTATTTCATATGCGGAAAGTTTTTTACCGTGAGGCCTGTGCCTGATTGCCGTCTTTGGAATAAATCGGGTTATCGGGATTACCACCCGCTTTCAAATAAGCTAAAAGATCTTTGACCTCATCTTCGTTCAAGCGGTTGATCAGGCCGGGAGGCATCAAAGAGACGGTTGACATTTGTTGGCGGGTCACCTCGTCTTTCGGGATTTTACGGGTCAGTTCCGGGGCATACGGATTTTGGGAAATCACGTAGTTGGCATCGTCTTCACTGATCAATCTGCCAACAACAGTTTGTCCGTTAGTCAACGAAAATTCCGTTGAATTGTATTGGTCCGAAATCACTTTGTTGGGTTCTATGATAGCTTCCAGCATATCCTCAGGGGTAAAACGAGTGCCCAATTGGGTCAGGTCGGGACCGATATTTTCACCTTCCCCGCGCATGGCATGACACGTTATGCAGGTAGTTGCAGCATACAGGTTTTTTCCGCTGTCAAAATTACTGCCCTCCAGACCATCTGCCAATAAATCCTTGGTATCTTCGATTGCCCAATTTTTTCCTGGGCCTTCTGGCTGCACTGCATTTTGCACCAGTTCATTTCCTGAACTGCCGAGCAACGAATCGCCGGAAATGGTGTTGTAATATTCGAATTTGTTTTTGGGGACTTGCGCCAGGGCGGATTCACGTGCCTTGTCGATAAAACCGATGTAACTTCTTCCAGCCTTAAACGAAAATGCTTTGTAGAACCAATTGAAATAGTCTTCGCGCAATTCGGGCGTCCATCCCGCATTTACACTGTCTAGAACGATACCATAATAAGTATGTTGCGCCAAGGGCATATTCTTCAACGTATTGGCAATGTCCATTCCATATTGTGGGTTTCGCAGTATCAAGTCAGAGGCGTCGGTAGCGGTATTCGCCATGACCGAAGCATTTTCACCTTCCTGTGACTGCAACAAGGCCAAGGTTTTATCCACGACCTTCGGATCATCCAAATAGGCAAGCGTTTTGCTCAAAGACTGGTTCAGCACATCGGTCTTCGCCGGGTAGTGGTCCTCTAAATACTGTACGACTTTGTTGCTCAATCCGGATCCGGGCTTGCCAAATCGGGAGAGGGTAACTTCAAAGGCCCGCAACAGGTCTACTTGCTGCATATCGGAAAGTCCATCATATTCTACATCTATCATTGCACTTAGCATTCGGTCGCGCTGCGACGCCTTCCCATGCCGCGCAAGAGCTATCATACCCTGTACCATCGCTTCCGGATCTTTTTCGTCAAACACCTTTTGCTGCCATTCCGCGACTGGTTGATGTTCTATCGCGATCCGAGCTGCGTAGCGCACAAAACGGTCAGCGTGGTTCAAATGGGGCCAAGCAGCATCGACTGCCCCTTTTTTTGGTCCTGTATGATACGTTTCCAGTTCTTGGCGCAAGCTATTTTCTTCGGTCTGTTCCGGTATTGAAGTGGAAGCCAAAGCAGCTTCTTTTCCTTCTTCATCCTTATAAAACACCCGATAAAGATCGGATTCCAATCGGCGGCCCCCGGTCATAAAATACATAGCGCCATCCGGACCAATGACACCATCGGTGAGAGGAAGCGGTATGCCCGAAACGAATTCCTCCTTTACTCCGGAGTAGGTAGCGCCTTCAGGTTTTAGTTCGATAGCATAGATAATTCCAAAACTCCAGTCGAAGGCAAAAAGGCTGTGCTTATATTTTTCTGGAAATTTGGCATCTTTCCCATAGGAAACACTGGTTGGTGAGCCTTGACCGATATTCAGTACCGGCGGTAGATTGTCGGGATATGCGGGGGACCATTTTTGGTTGCCCGTGCGCCATCCGAACTCCGCACCACTAGTTACATGACAGATGCGCGTCGGTCGGTACCAAGGCATGCCCAAGTCCCATTCCATATCCGAATCATAGGTGAACATATCGCCCAGTTCGTTGAAGGCCAGATCAAAGGGATTGCGGAAACCGGAAGCTACCTGCTCCCATTTTTTGCCTTCCGGATCTATATGGGCGATCCAACCGCCTGGTGCGCCGCGGTCGTTGGCGTGTCCCCGGGGATCCTTTATCAAAGGAAATAAATTGTCATCTTCCCATACTTTGGGAAGTCGATACGAATCCATTTCAGGCATATCGGTATGGTTACCCGCAATAACATAAAGTGATTTTTGGTCCGGGGCCATGACGATACTGTGGGGGCCATGCTCGCCCGATCCATCCAAATGTTTAAGTAAAGTAATTTTGTCGTACTCGTCGTCTTCGTCAGTATCCTGTAAACGGTAAAGGCCACTAGTCTTTTCGAACTCCTCGTTGCCGCGATGGTTTACCATAACATACAAACTGTTGAATGCATAGAGAAGACCCTGAGCATATCCCATTTGAATTATGGAGTCGGCTACTTGTTCTCCGGTCTGAATCTTGAGTTTTTCGATTTTCGGGGTTACATTTTCGGAACCTATCGCTGGTATTTGCATGCGGTAAAGTGCCCCGTACTGGTCGGATGTAATCAAACGGCCCTTATCGTCAAAGGTCATCGCCACCCAAGAGCCTTCCTCGCTGTCACTTGGGCTATACAGATGTTCGGCCTCAAAGCCCGGTTGCAGTTTTAGCTTCGCTAGTTTCGGGGGTAGGTTTGCCGCTACATCCTTTTCCGCCTTCTTCTCGGTATCGCAAGATACCATGACGAGAATGGCACTCATAGCGAGCAATAATTTATTTTTCATAGCTTTCAGTATTATTAAGGTCCAATTTACACATTTCTCTCATCTAAAATCCCTTGAAAGTTATTAAAAATTGGGATTAAGTTCAGATTCCGAGGCTGGTAATGCATAGCGTTCACTTATATTGGTAAACGCATTGGCTCTAGGTGCTGCTCCAACGGGATAATAATAATCGTTCGGGTTGGCAAAAATCCGATTTCCGAAAGCCGTTATCACATCGATGGCCCGGCCTGTTCTTACCAAATCGAACCAACGTTTGTTCTCAAAGGCCAATTCTACCCTGCGTTCATTAAAAATCGCCTCGCCCAAATCACCCGTATGGGCACCCAAACCAGCGCGTGACCTTACTTGGTTGAGATAGGTAATGGCCTCACCGTCTTCGCCTTGTTCGTGCAAAGCTTCGGCCAAAAACAGCAGCACCTCGGCATAGCGATATACGGGAAAGTTTACGCCCATATTAAAGTGTAGCGCATGTGGTTCTACGTATTTTTTAATAATAGGATAGACGCCATCGTTCCAAAAACTTTCACTAAGTTCAATATAGGTGATGGATGCATCCTCCCTTAAATCACCATCCTCGTATGCTGCAATAATATCGGGTGTCGGAATATTATTTCCTTCTCCGTTAATAGGCTGAGCATCCGCTGTACCAAACAATGCACCAACCTCCTCAGCCTCGATCGGCCGCGGAAGAAATTGATACATGAACGATCCTTGAAGACCATCGGAACCTTCTCGGTACTGTACTTCAAAAACCGACTCCATATTATTCTTATTATCACTATTCCCAGAGAACGCATCCTCATAATTAGGCATAAGCATGTACTCATTACTAGCCACAACGGCTTTCAACAATGTCTCTGCTTCTGCCCATTGCTCACGAACGATATAAATATTGGCCAATAAAGTTTGCGCAGCTCCAGAAGTAACTCGGCCTGGTTGCTGTGTAGACTTTGGAGGCAACAAGGGAATTGCGGCTTGCGCATCTGCAATAATCTGTGCATAAAGTTCTTCTGCCGAAGAAAGTGGCAAGGCAGCACCTTCTCTGTCTACAACTGGTTCAAGGTGCAACGGTACGGATCCATATAATTGTACGAGGTCAAAATAGGAAAACGCCCTTAAAAAAAGTGCTTGCCCCTTTATATTGCCCTTTGAGGTTGCATCGAATTCCGATTCGTCGATAGTAAACAAAATTTGGTTGGCACGGGCAATAATGGAATAATGGTCCTGATAAACATTTTGTACGTGAACGTTTGCCGTTATACCATTGTCACTGGGTATCGCATGATCTGCAATATCCTCTTGTTGTTCCGTGGCCCCGAACGCTGTATTACGTGCGTAATAAGTATTATCGGAGCTCATTTCGGTCAGGTAATTTTTTGATAGATTATACATGTTCCGCAAAGGCTCGTAAGTAGCGTTAATTGCTTGCGTGAAATCTTCCTCGGTTTGAAAAAAGGTGGGAACACTTAACGAATCTTCGGGGAAGACTGTTAGCTCATCTTCACAACCTATCGTTACCAAGCCGAGAAGACCGAATAATAAAATTATATTTTTCATTTTATGAGTTTTAGTATTTGTGCTAAGCGATACAATTTTTTGAATCATCATCAGAAATTAAGGTTAACCCCTATGTTGAAAATGCGAGGTACGGGATACCCGGAAATATCAACACCGGGTTCTAGATTTCCACCATCACCCTGCCCATTATTTTGTACACTGATTTCCGGGTTAGGACCTCCCCAATATTTCGTAAAAATGTAAACGTTTTGAATGGAACAGTAGACACGGGCCGATTTAAAATATTTATCCAAGCCTGGAAGGGTATAACCTAAGGTTATATTTCTAATATTGAAAAAGGATGCATCGGCTACAAAGCGATCATTGATCCAATCTCTTTCGATACCGGTGACGTTACCCCCTCCCACTGTAGTTCCATAAAAACCCCTTCCAGGATTTTCAACGGATCGAAAGCGGTACTTGACATCATCCAAAAGGTTAAACACCCCATCTAAATTCGTCGTACTGAACAAGTGCCGTACCAAAAGTTCATTGCCTTGAGATCCCGAGCCTACTACTGAGAAATCCCAATTGCCATATGTAATTCTATTTGTGATGCCATAGACAAAGTCTGGAAACGGATTTCCTGTGATAGCCCTGTCATCATCTAGGCCGCCCCTTGTAATCACACCATCACCGTTTACATCGATTAATTTAATACTGCCCACAGTAGACCGCCCGGGAACTTGTGGCGAACTATCCAAATCTTGCTGATTCAAATAGACCCCGTCCGATAGATGGCCATAAAATTGGGCAAAAGGTTCACCCACTTGAGTGATGTGCCAACCACTTGGGCCAAATACTTGGTCGATACCGTCGGCCAGTGCGACCACTTCGTTTCGGTTGAACGAAATATTAGCATTGGTCGTCCACCTGAATTTTCCGGTTGTATTTACTGTATTCAGAGAAAATTCGTGACCCCAAAATTTAATTTCGCCTATGTTGTCACTAAAGTTTGAGAAACCGGACTCTCTGGGCACTTCAATATTAAACAATAAGTTGGTGGTATTCTTGGTATAATAATCATAGATGAAAGATACGCGGTCATTGAAAAGGCTTAAGTCTAGCCCTATGTCGAATTGTTTTGTGGTCTCCCAACCCAAATTGGGGTTGGACAATGAATTAACAGCGGCGCCCTGAGCAAAAGTATCACCGAAGACCCCATTGACCGTTCTACCAAACTGCTCGTTACCTACCAATGCATACTGCGTATAGTTCCCGATGTTATTATTACCGGTAACGCCATAGCTTCCACGAATTTTTAAAAGCGATACCGCCTCGGAGTTTTCAAGAAAAGATTCATCTGATACTACCCAACCTGCGGAAACAGACGGAAAGTTACCCCAGCGATTCTCGGATCCAAATCTTGACGACCCATCCCTACGAATAGATGCGGTTAGTAAATATTTTCCCTTAAAATTATAGGTTAGTCGTGAAAAGGCAGAGACCAATGTGTTTTCCTGAATTTCGTCAAAAGTGCCATTTCTATTTATATCAGCGGCACCTTGAACCACAGGAAGTCGGTCGTCTGCAAAATTGGTTGCTTCAAGCCTACTTCGGTCCAAACGGAACTTTTGATAAGAAAACCCGCCAAGTAAAGAAAAGTTATGATCTCCAAAAGATTTATTGTAAGTTGCAATATTCTCGTTCAGCCAAGAGAAAGTATCCCTAGTGTCCCAAATCGCTTGATTATTGGTCGGTAATGGACGGTTGATAGCGGAGGTCGCATTGGTCGGGCTAAAATACTCGTAACGTTCGCGGTAGAATTCGGCATTCAAGCTAGATCTAATATTTAACCCTTCTATAGGCCGCCATTCCAAATAAGCGTTGGACAGCAAATTCAGATTTCTAGTCTCGTCTTTGATTCGTTCCGCGGAATTCAACCAGTTGGCGTAGGCAAAAATATTTCCCGTTTCGGCGGGAAACCTATTGAATTCCGTTCGGGTGCCATCCGGATTGTAGATAGGCATAATCGGCCAAGTATGTAAGGCATTGAATAATATACCCGTTCCCCTGGTACCATCCGTACGTGGTGTATTATCGATTACCCAGCTGGGTGCAACGTTCAAACCTATTTCAATTTTGTCCGAAAGATTATAGGCTAAATTCGCCCTCAAGGTATATTGCCGCCAGTCACTGCCTAAGACAACCCCTGTGCGATCTGTAAACCCTGCAATCATGGAACTACGTATTTTATCGGTGCTTGAAGAAACGGCAAGACTATAGATCGACTGAGGTGCCGTACGAAGCATGGCATCATACCAATCGTTGGTCTGACCTTCATATTGAGACGGATTCTGAAAAATATCGGGAACCGGATCTCCTTGATCTTCGTAGTACTCTTTTTTAAACTGGGCAAATTCCACGGCATTCATCATATCAATCCGACCTCTTTCAGGCACAATTTGAATACCTGTAGAAACGTTAAAGCTTACGTTAGTCTGTCCTGGCCTACCCTGTTTAGTAGTAACCAGAACCACACCATTCGCAGCTCTGGATCCGTACAAGGAGGTTGAAGCAGCATCTTTTAAAACTGAAATACTTTCAATTTCTGCCGGGTTTAAGGTGTTTATATTACCGGCTATTGGGAAACCATCTACAACATACAAGGGGTCACTACCACCTGAAATTGATAATTGTCCCCTAATACGAACATTTATTCCCTCTCCTGGTTTACCCGTAGTCTGGTTAATCTGTACCCCGGCCAATTGACCCTGGAGCTTTTGGGTGACCTGCGTAACTGGTATATCGGCCAACTCAGCAACATCTACGGTCTGAACCGATCCAGTAACCTCCCGTTTTATCTGGGTACCATAACCAACCAACACTACCTCCTCAAGAGCTGTAGCGTCCTCGCTCATAGTTACATCGATTTCGGATTGCCCGTTTATCGGAATCTCTTGTTTGGTAAAACCGATGTAGGAAAATACCAAGGCCACATCGCCTTGCGATAAATTCAGGCTATAATTACCATCGAAATCGGTAACGGTCCCGTTCGTCGTTCCCTTGACCACAACGTTTACCCCAGGGAGAGGCAACCCGTCGTCAACCGAGGTCACGGTACCCGTTACCTTGGCATCTTGAGCATATACCGGGAGGGCGAGGAAAAGCAAAAAAGCGAAACATAAAATCTTTAGACTGGAGTAAATTTTTTTCATTCTAGCGTTCGTTAGTGGTTAGTGAAAAATGGAAAGAGTTAAAATTTATTCGTCGATATTCAAATATATTCGACGAACTTTAATAACGCATCCTGTACTGTCCTGCTTAAGGAAAAATATATCCTTTTTGTAGGAAGATATTTTTGGAAGTTGCCAACAATCTACGATAATAAGAGGGAAAAGTATTGAGATAAAATTGGGGAATTCTAATTACAACGAATCCCGATCGATAAAATTAAAAGGATTTTTCACCTTCCCCTTGGTCTTGTCCAAAATCATACGGGCCGCAGTCTCTCCCATAATCTTGAAATCCGTGGAAATACAGGTGATGCCCAAAAGTTCCTTCAGGGGTGTATCATTATAGGATATCACTCCAATATCCCCGCCCAGCGAAAATTCCTTTTCGCGGATCTGGTTGACCAAATTCACGAGGTCCGATTCCTCTATCGTGATAAATAGATCGCCTCTTTTAAGGATGATGTCGTCATAAATTTCTTCGAGGATGTCATAATCCAATGCGAATTCGATGCAAAACTTGCGAAAGCCGTGTAGTATCCTTCTTGGGTAGGGATACACCGAATTTTCAGGATAGACCAAAAACAATTTTTGGTATTTTCTAATCTTTGACAGCCCTTCTTTCAGCGCTCCATAAATATCGTTTTCAAAGTCTTGGTAGATTTCGATAAATGGGTCATCAATGGCAATTCGATTGTTATCCATAATCACCAGTTTATCCTTGGGTATTTTGTTAACCGCCTTGACCGCCTCGTTGGTAAAGCTGATATGTTTCAGATCCTCGGTCTTGAAATGCGGCATGATAATGTAATAATCATAGGCACTCCTATTTTTTTCAAGCAGGTTGAGAAATAAGGAATTGTCACAATGATAAATATGAAGGTCGGTATGGGAATTACCACCGATACTGTTTACAAAGCTGTTGTAGATACGCATCTTATACGTACTTAACTTGTTAATCATAAATAGAATGTTGACTTTCGACAGCAACTTTGTACGGGTTATATAATAGCCTTTTCCCCGAATGGAAGAGATTATCTTACGCTCCTTAAGGATGGAATAGGCTTTTTCAACGGTATCACGAGAAAGAAGGTATTCTTCGCTGAAACTGTTAATAGAAGGAATTTTTTCATCGATATTCAGGTTTCCGATGGATATATTATGGATGATAGAGTCCACAATTTGCCGGTATTTTGGAATTCTTGATTGTCCGTCAATTTCTACGTATTTGAAAATCTCCATGGTTCTCATATTAAGAATTGGTAAGTTAGCAAACTCTTAGAAACTGTCGTGTTTCTATTTGATTATATGGCAACAGTACAGTACAGGATACAGACACGGCTTTAACATCTTATTTTAGCGGTAAGAAAAAATCAAAAAAAAGGTATTATGGGCAATCCAGTTCAAAAATTCAACTATGTAGATTATCTCTGGGACGACCAAAAAGCAGCCGAACTCGGAGACGATCAGGTCGAACTGTTCTTATATCGCTCCAACATTCTCGGGGCTGATCTGCGGATAACCAATTATGGTGGCGGTAACACCAGTTGCAAAACCTTCGAAAAAGATCCCTTGACCAATGAGGAAGTTGAGGTGATGTGGATAAAAGGCTCCGGTGGCGATATCGGTACCTTGACCAAAAAAGGGATTGCAGGATTGTATACCGAACGGCTTCGGAACCTGAAGGATGTATATGGAGGGCTTGAAGATGAAGACCGTATGGTCGGCCTCTTTAATCATTGTATCTATGATTTGGATAGTAAAGCGCCATCCATCGATACGCCTTTGCATGGATTGCTTCCTTTTAAGCATATCGACCACCTACATCCGGATGCTTTGATTGCAGTGGCCGCCGCCAAGGATAGCGAAAAAGTGACTAAAGAAATTTGGGGGGATACTATGGGATGGGTTCCATGGCAACGGCCGGGTTTTGATTTGGGTCTCCAATTGGAAAAATGCCTGAACGAAAATCCAGGTATCCGGGGCATCGTTTTAGGAAGTCACGGGCTATTTACTTGGGGTGATACTTCATATGAAAGCTATATGAACAGCTTGCAGGTCATCGAAATGGCATCCGAATATATCGCCAAAAGAATTAAGGAAAACGGTAGTGTTTTTGGGGGACAAAAGATAGAAAGCCTTCCACAATCCGAACGCAGTGAAAAAGCTGCCCAACTGATGCCGATGCTTCGGGGTTTATGTTCCTCTGAAAATCGAATGATCGGTCATTTTAACGATAGCGCGACGGTCCTGGAATTTATTAACAGCAACGATATGGATCGCTTGGCCCCTATGGGCACTTCGTGTCCCGATCACTTTCTGCGCACGAAAATCCAGCCTTTGGTACTCGAACTTGATGCCAAGGCCGACCTTTCGGACACCGATGCGGTTTTGAAGCAGCTAAAACCGTCCTTCGATAAATACAAACAGGAGTATGCGGATTACTACGAAAAACATAAACACCCGAACAGTCCCGCTATGCGAGACGCCAGTCCAGTAATCATCATTTACCCCGGTGTAGGCATGTTCAGTTTTGCCAAGAATAAACAGACCACCCGGGTGGCGAATGAGTTCTACGTGAATGCCATCAACGTGATGCGCGGTGCTGAGGCCATTTCCGAATATACGTCCTTGCCCAGGCAAGAAGCCTTCGATATCGAATATTGGTTGTTGGAAGAGGCCAAGTTACTGCGTCAGCCTAAAGAAAAACCTTTGTCCCGAAAAATAGCCCTAGTGACCGGTGCGGGTGGCGGAATCGGTAAGGCCATCGCAGATAAGCTGGCCGAGGAGGGCGCCAATGTTGTGCTCACAGATATTGTTGAAGACCGATTAAAGGAAGCTTTGAATGCCTTTGGAAAGGATACCGCGACTTACGCCGTTTGCGATGTAACTAAAAAAGATACCATCGCCGAGGCGTTCCAAAAAGCCTGTCTTGATTTTGGAGGTGTAGATATCGTGGTCCATAGTGCGGGACTCGCCATCTCAAAACCACTCGAGGAAACTACCGAGAATGATTGGGATTTGCTACAGAACGTGCTGGTCAAGGGCCAGTTCGAACTCGCAAAACAAGCCGTAACTATTATGCGCAAGCAAGATTTGGGCGGGGATTTCATCAGTATTGCCAGTAAAAACGGACTCGTATCAGGCCCCAATAATGTTGGCTACGGCACCGCCAAAGCGGCCCAGCAGCATATGGCCCGTCTTTTGGCTGCTGAATTGGGCGCCGATAAAATTCGTGTGAATACGGTCAATCCCGACGGCGTTATAGTCGGCAGCAAGATTTGGGAAGGCGATTGGGCGGAGGGAAGGGCCAAAGCCTACGGCATTACCGTCGAAGAACTTCCTGCACACTACGCCAAAAGGAATTTACTGAATGAAATAATATATCCAGAGGATATTGCGAACGGTGTTTTTGCTTTAGTAGGTGTTTTGGATAAAAGTACGGGGAACATTATTAATGTTGATGGTGGTATGGCGAATGCTTTTGTACGATAATTTAAATTCAAATGAAAATAGACAACCAACACATAGAAGACATCAACCAAAAGTCTCTCGCTGACCACCTCGAAAGCTTCGATTTTATCGCGAACCGATTGGCAAAAAAAGGGGTCGCGATTGAATCTATCGTTCAAAAACTGTCCGACTTTCAAGTCGCCATTCCCAGTTGGGCTCTGGGGGCGGGTGGTACGCGCTTCGGCCGTTTCGGCTTTCAGGGTGAACCGGGCACCTTGGAGCAAAAGATAGATGATGTCGGTGCCATTCATGCTTTGACCCAAACAGCGGGAGCCATTTCCCTGCATATTCCATGGGATGTTCCTAAAGATTATAGGGCCATCAAAGAATTGGCGCAATCGCACCGAATAATTTTTGACGCGGTCAATTCCAACACGTTTCAGGATCAAAAAAACGCTGTGGAGAGTTATCGGTACGGATCACTGAGCAATATCGACGAAGCGGTTCGCCAACAGGCGGTTGAACACAACAATGAGGTTATTAAAATCGGGGATAAATTAGGGTC
Source organism: uncultured Flavobacteriaceae bacterium (assembly GCA_963832345.1). Taxonomy (GTDB): domain Bacteria; phylum Bacteroidota; class Bacteroidia; order Flavobacteriales; family Flavobacteriaceae; genus Pricia. Next base: position 476,197 of record CAWHTW010000004.1, read on the forward strand.
AAAAAGCTTAACCGTTTGGTTGGCCGATGGTGCCTCCTTTCCGGGCCAGACCAATTTTCAGTCCGCCTTAAAACAGACACAGAAAAGTTTACAGGAAATCTACAAATCCTTGCCGGAAGATTGGAAATTATTTATCGAATACAAACCCTATGAACCCAATTTCTACAGTACGGTAATACAAGATTGGGGCACATCTTTTATGTTGGCCAACGAATGTGGCGAAAAAGCCTATACTTTGGTAGACCTTGGCCACCACCTGCCCAACACGAACATCGAGCAAATTGTTTCGACATTAATGCTCAAAGGCAAACTGGGCGGCTTCCATTTTAACGATAGCAAATACGGCGACGACGACCTGACCGTGGGCAGCGTAAAACCCTATGCGCTTTTCTTGATTTTCAATGCCTTGGTGTACGGCATGCAAAACAATCCCCAGAACCCCTACCCCGCTTGGATGATCGATGCCAGCCATAACATCAAAGATCCTTTGGAAGACATCATACAATCTTTGGACGCTATACAGGAAGCTTACGCCAAAGCTTTACTTGTTGATCAAAAAGCCTTGATCGAAGCGCAGCAAAATCACGACGTGGTAAAATGCCAAGAAATTCTTCAAGATGCCTATCGAACCGACGTTCGGCCCTTACTGCAAAAATCAAGATTGAAGAACGGTGGGGCGTTACATCCATTAAAGGCCTACCGCGCTCTGGGCATAAGAAAGCAATTGGTTTCGGAGCGAGGCGCAGATACTGTAGCAACGGGACTGTGAAAAAATAGGCAGTAGCAGTAATTGATTCATTTTTTATCGTTTAACCCAATGAAAAGAGAGGTAACTGCCATATTCGACATCGGAAAAACTAACAAAAAGTTTTTTCTTTTTGACGGTGACTACCAAGAGGTGTACCGGGAATATGTACGCTTTGAACTGATCGAAGACGAAGACGGCCATGCCACCGAAGACCTAAAATCATTGGAAGTTTGGCTTAAGGAAGTTTTCGACCGGATTTTAAACGCCAAGGAATATACTATTACGGCCATCAACTTTTCTACCTATGGCGCCAGTTTTGTCCATTTGGATGAAAATGGAAAAGTTCTGACACCTCTTTACAATTACACAAAACCTTTGGATGATACCTTGATAGCATCCTTCTATACCAAATATGGTCCGGAAACGGAGTTCTCGACCCATACCGGATCCTCGAATTCCGGCATGTTAAATTCGGGCATGCAGCTGTACTGGCTCAAGCATACCCGACCGGAAGTCTTCAAAAAGATAGCCCATTCACTGCACCTTCCGCAATACATCAGCTACTTGTTTACGGGTATTCCCATCAGCGAGTACACTAGTATCGGCTGCCATACCGCCCTGTGGGATTACCGTAAAAAGGACTATCACGAATGGGTGTATAAAGAGAATATCCATCGTATCTTCCCTCCTATCGTTTCCACGGAAACAAGCATCAATATGAACTATAACGGCAAACGTATAAAGATCGGTGTCGGAATTCACGATAGTTCGGCGGCACTGCTGCCCTACGTGCGCAGTGTGAAGGAAAAATTTATTCTGGTCTCTACCGGTACGTGGAGCATAGCGCTCAACCCGTTTACCGAAAAAACGCTCACGGAAGATGACATGGAAAAAAATTGTATCAACTATATGCGCATCAACGGAAAAGCGGTCAAGGCAAATCGGATGTTTCTAGGCAACGAATATAGTCTTCAGGTGGCAGAATTATCTAAAAAATACAATGTACCGAACGATTTTCACAAGACCGTGTCCTTCGACTATGAAGTATTTTATGAAATCGTAAAGGATTTTGAATACGCGTTCCGGTGGATGAGCATCACTGATAAAAATATGCCCGAAGAGACCCGTTTCAAATATGACCGATTTGAACATGCGTATCATCAGCTTATGATCGAGTTGGTATTGCTTCAGGTGGAAAGCATCAAAATTGCGGCCGGCAACGAACACATCGAAAAATTATATATCGACGGCGGTTTTAGTGATAACGATGTTTATGTTAAATTGGTATCGCATTATTTAAGGAATATGGAACTTGCGAACGACGGATTCCTCTCTAGGTTCCGCCCTAGGGGCGGCGATAGCGATTACGGATACCAAATTGAATTCCAAATTCCTAAAAAAAAACTATTCCTTAAAAAAGCACATTCCCATTATTCTAAACCACTAATTTGAGTGGATTAACTAAAAACTACTATAGCGATGGAATTTAATTCCGATTATCCTTCCGTAGACGATTTAAGGAACAAGGCCAAAACCCGGGTTCCAAGATTTGCATTCGAATATTTGGATGGCGGCTGCAACGAAGATGTAAGTATTTCCCGAAACACTTCGGAAATAAGAGAGGTTCAATTACAGCCCCGCTACCTGAGAAACCAAGGCACAAGTTCGACGAAAACCAAGGTGCTCGGCATGGAATTCGACGCTCCTTTTGGAATTGCTCCCGTGGGACTTCAAGGCCTGATGTGGCCAAATTCCCCCGCCATTTTGGCCAAGGCCGCCCACAAACACAACGTACCCTTCATATTGAGTACCGTTACAACAATGAATATCGAAAAGGCCAGCGAGCTTACCGAAGGTAACGCCTGGTTTCAATTGTATAATCCGGTGGAGGATGAAATTCGCAATGATATCATCAATCGCGCCGGTGCTGCCGGATGCCCCGTTTTAGTATTGCTTTGCGACGTACCGACCTTTGGCTACCGGCCTCGCGATTTCAAAAACGGATTGGCCTTACCCCCAAAAATGTCTGTGACGAATATTCTACAGATTTTAGGCAAACCGACATGGGCCTATAATACCTTAAAATACGGGCAGCCTACTTTTGAGACCCTAAAACCGTACACCCCCGAAGGTTTAAACTTAAAACAGTTAGGGGCCTTTATGGACAAGACCTTTTCCGGTCGCCTGAACGCCGAAAGAATCAAGCCCATCCGCGATAGATGGAAAGGAAAACTGGTACTCAAAGGCGTAGCATCGGAACAGGATACCGAAGATGCCATCCGAATGGGATTCGACGGTATAATCGTCTCCAACCACGGAGGACGACAGTTGGATGCCGCACAATCGACCATCAAATCTATGCAGGAAATTGCCACGAAATATAGCGACCAAATCGAAATTATGATGGACAGTGGACTGCGCTCCGGTCCAGATATCGCTCGGGCCATGGCCTGTGGGGCGAAATTTACGTTTATGGGCCGATCTTTTATGTACGGAGCCGGTGCCTTGGGTGAAAAGGGAGGTGATCACACGATATCGATGTTAAAGATCCAGTTCAAACAGGTCATGGACCAGCTCTGCTGTGAGAAGGTGGAAGATTTGCCGAAACATTTGATATTAGATTGACCTATTTTAGGTAAAGCATCGATGTAGATTTGTCTTGCACCGTTCGCCATGCGCTAAACGTAAAAAACGTATAGCTAATTGCGAAAATCGTTCTGTGAGATGCGATAGAAAGACTGTAATTAATGCTAAACCTTCATCGGTAAAACCAAATTAAATTTTAGAGTTAGAAAAATGAGCCAAAACCAACATGAAGAGCTACTGATCGAAGAAATTGCGGGCGGGGAATTCGAACGCGAACCCGTACCCCAATCCAAACTGAAAGGCTGGAAAAGTTTTTTAGGAATGTATGCCGGTGAACACGCCGCCGGCACCGAGTTTGTTATTGGTCCATTATTTCTTACTACGGGGGTGAGTGCCTTCGATTTGATTATCGGACTTTTACTCGGTAATTTGATGGCCGTGCTCTGCTGGCGATTTTTGACGGCGGAGATCGCGGTAAAACGAAGGCTGACGCTTTATTATCATCTGGAAAAAATCTGCGGAAAAAAATTGGTCATTGGCTATAATTTGGCCAACGGAGTGTTGTTCTGCTTTTTGGCGGGAGCTATGATTACCGTTTCCGCAACTGCTGTAGGTATTCCTTTTAATATGGAAATGCCTAAACTTACCGATACCATGCCCAACGGTATCACCTGGGTCGTTGTGGTATTGGTTATCGGGGCGGTCATCTCGTTGATTGCCTCCAAAGGGTACGAAACTGTCTCCCGTGCCGCCAACTGGATGTCCCCTATAATCGTACTTGCTTTCTTGGCCTGCGGTATCGTGGCCTTGCAACAGTTAGGTGTGGGCAGCCTTTCGGAATTTTGGGATATATGGGGTGAAGGCGGCGATCCGTTCCCCGGACAATTAAAATATACGTTTTGGCATGTCTTTTTCTGGTCGTGGTTCGCCAATGCGGCCATGCACATCGGCATGTCGGACCTTTCGGTATTCCGTTTTTCTAAAAAGGCCAGTTCGGGTTGGACGACCGCTGCGGGCATGTATGTAGGCCACTATATGGCGTGGATAGCCGCCGCGTTGCTTTATGCTGTTTATATCAAGAGCCCCGAGGCGCAAGCTTTGCTGGGGCAAGGCGAAGCTCCTACCGTTGCCCCTGGCCCTTTGGCCTATAATGCCATTGGTTTTTTTGGAATTATTGCCGTTGTCTTGGCCGGTTGGACAACGGCCAATCCTACCATTTACAGGGCGGGACTGGCTTTTCAAGCTATAATACCGAAAGCTTCCACCTTTTGGGTCACTATTTTGGCAGGAAGTATTGCGACCATCGCCGGACTTTTTCCTGCGTTTGCCATGAAATTGTTGGATTTTGTCGCCCTGTACGGATTTATCTTGGCCCCGGTGGGTGCCATCATCGTTTTTGAACATTTTTTTCACGGACAGGCAAATATTGCCCAAGACTATGCCGAAATCGCTAACCTGAAGTTTAACAGGGCCGTGCTTCTGGCATGGGCCATCAGTTTCGGACTGTTCTATTTCATTTCCCTGCAATACGATGTTTTTCTATCGTTCGTTACATTGCCGGCGTGGTTGCTTTGTGGGGTTTTGTTCTTGGTATTTAGTAAGATGGTACAGAAAAAATCGCTTTCATCATAAGGCTTTCCAAATTAAAGTTTAATTTTATGCCGCAAACTACGGCATCGTGGCTGAACGGCTAGGCGAGACTCCGCAAGAGTCTATATAATGGTTCGAATCCATTCGATGCCTCTAACATAATATCTTCAACTAAACAATTTTGTTATGGCCAAAATCGAGATTAAGGGGACTCCCGAAAAACTTGAGCGTATCGCTATCTTTTTAAAGGCGAACAACATTCAGCACGCCATAATCGATGACTATGGTAACCACTCTCAAGAAGACCTTGCCAAATATCGCGAGTTAATGACGAAGCATAACGCTTAAATCCAACTCGTATATTTTACGGACAGGCAAGTTCCCAAAATCAAGAATAATGGAATCGGATTACGAAAAGAAAGCGGCCGCAACCAAGTCGTTAGATTGGATTAAGGATGGTATGCTCGTCGGATTGGGATCAGGTTCCACGGCTGCCCACATGATTCGGGAGTTGGGAAAAAGGGTCGTTAACGGACTTTCTATCAAAGCCGTTCCCTCTTCCGATACTACCGCCAAACTTGCCCGGGATGCCGGTATCACTTTACTATCTTTAGAAGAAGCCGGCACGTTGGACGTTAATATTGATGGTGCCGACGAATTCAATACAAAACTGCAACTGATAAAAGGCGGTGGCGGCGCTCTTTTGCGTGAAAAAATTGTGGCGTACAATTCAAAATTCAATATTGTTATCGCTGATTCGGCCAAGCAGGTTAAGCGCTTAGGGAAATTTAAACTACCGCTGGAAACCATCCCGTTCGCCACTAAAAATATTATTACGGAACTTGATCAAATGGGATTACGTCCCGTACTTCGAAAAAATGGGGATGAGACCTACCAGACCGATGAAAACAACTATATCGTAGACGTTGATGTGTTTTCGCAAAACGATTTGGTAGCATTGAACAACACGCTCATAAATATTCCAGGTGTCGTTGAAACCGGACTTTTCTTAGATACTACCGACATCGTTATTATGGGTGGGAAGGATGGTATCATGGTTTTTGAAAAGTAGTTTCAACAGAAAAAGGCTGGCCCGAGGTAGGTTTGACGTCTGTTCGAGCCTCTCGACTTGGCTCAAAATAAACGTACGCCGAAAATTTCAGGTTGCCGACAGTCAATTGGGGCTCGACCGCGCTCGACCTGACATCGAGCCTGTAAAGTTTTTAGCGCAGACCTTCCCTTTTCGAAAAATTGGTAAAGTTGATAAATCATCATATCACCGCATCTCTACCACCAATGGATGCCGTAACTTTTCCGAAAAATCACTCAAATAGTTTTCCCACTCCGTTTGGTTCATGAACTGGGCACTTTTTTTCCAGCCAAATCCCGCATAGTACACAGCTTTACCCTCGTCGTTTACTTTGACGTGCGCATACAGATTGCTCCTGTCTTTTTCTTCAGTTTCATATTTTTCATGACCTACCATATTGCCGTCAGGCACAACAATGCCCGTACCTATTTCTGAATCGAAATGGGGTTCCCAATAACTCATCCACGCTTCTTCTTCGCCTACACTGGTTGTGCCTTCGTTTTCATGTAAGGTCAATCCTGCCGAAATGGTATCGGTTCCCTGAATTGCGATTTCGAATTTGGAAAGGTTGCTACCATAATCCAATGAAATATGTTTTTCTTCGGATATCCTTTTTCCGGAAGCATCCCAATCCGCATAGGTTAGTACGAAACTGGTACGAATCGGACCATTGTACAATCTTTTCCATGCCGTGAAATTTTTGGAAATGTGATAGGTATCCCCATCCTTGACTGCAACACCACCTACTCCCCTGCTGCTGCCCACATGAAAATTGTCAAGGCCCTCTCCGTCATCTTCATGATAGGAACCATCTGTCTCCAGTTCCTTTTTATACCATTTATTGATAATGGGATAATCCACACGTTTTAACCAGGCGTCTATTCCGCTGGATAGTGTACCGCCTTTCACATCATCCTCTACCATTTTTTGTGCCGTTGGTCCGTAGGTTCTAAACGCGACCCGGTCATTTTCCCAAGCGTAGTCGTCGGTACGTTCCGGTACAAATCTGGAGTAGCATACTGAAACACTGTCATTGGCCGTTGCTAAGATGGAATCGATACGGGACACAGAAAATGTCATCTCGGATTTCGCTTTGATTTCGGGCTGAAACAAAACCGCATCATCGGTACCGTCGCCATCGGAATCGATGGTTTGGCTGAGTATTGGATTTTGGGTCGCGTCGTCCATAATTACGATTCTTCCCTTTTTACCATCGTCCGCGTTAAACTCGAGGGAATCGATGGGAACGGAAACCGTTTCAAATTGGCGATCTTTGTCCATCGTATTACGTACGACAATCTTTTTTTGCACAGGAACTTCTTTCTCTGCACATCCCATAAAAAACAATCCTATTAATCCTATAAAGGCTATTTGTTTTGATTTCATACTACGGATGATCATTATCGTAATTCAGTAATTTTGGCAACATCCATATCACTATAGTCCAAATTCTCACCGGCCATGCCCCAAATGAAGGTGTAGTTAGACGTTCCGGAGCCACAATGGATAGACCATGGTGGCGAAATGACCGCTTCGTGGTTCTGCATCCAGATATGGCGGGTTTCTTGTGGCTGGCCCATAAAATGGCAGACGGATTGGCCTTCGGGGACATCCAGATAGAAATAGACTTCCATCCTTCGATCGTGTACGTGGGCAGGCATGGTGTTCCAAACGCTTCCGGTTTTCAGTTCTGTCATTCCCATTTGCAACTGGCAGGTTGTAACTATCCCTCCGATAATCATTTGGTTGACCGTACGATGGTTTGCGGTTTCCAAAGAACCTAATTCCAGTTTGTTGGCTTCTTCACGACCGACCTTTTTTGTAGGATAGCTCGTATGTGCAGGTGCAGAGTTTAAATAGAACTTGGCAGGTTTAGTGGAATCCTTGCTTTTAAAAATTACCTCCTTCGCACCTTGTCCTACATACAAGGCCTCCTTATGGTTTAATTCGTATGAAGTTCCGTCGACCTCGACTGACCCGTCCCCGCCGGCATTGATGATACCCAACTCGCGACGTTCTAGAAAATATGCTGCTTTAAGAGGGTCAACAGTCTCCAATTTTAAAGGTTTCACAGGTACTGCACCACCGGCAATGTAACGGTCATAATGGGTATAGGTAAGGTTGATTTTTCCTTTCTCCATAAGGTTCGAGATCAGAAACTCTTTTCGTAGCCCATGGGTATCTAGTTTTTTGGTTGCTTCGGGATTGGTAGCGTATCGTGTTTCGTAATTCGTGGCCATTTTTAGATTTTAAGGTTTATATTTTTTGGATTTGAACCTTGATGTTGCTTAGGTATTTGTGCTCTAATATTTAGTACAAGCCTAAGATTCAAAAAAAGTTTTATGAAATATCGGTTATTGAATTAAATAGTCTGTGAAGAACCATACCTCACTATTTTTCCAAGACTGATACACAAATGTAACGAAAATTATACAATCGATTGTATCATCAATTTAATCCTTAACTTTGACAGCATCCATTCGGGAATAACTTATAAATCTAGTCATCCATTCGATGAAAAAAACGACCATCCATGAGATTGCCAAGGCCTTGGGCATAGACAGCTCCACGGTTTCCAGGGCATTGAACGATAGTGAGCGGGTACAAGCCAAAACCAAAAAAAGAGTTTTGGATAAAGCCAGCGAATTAGGTTATACTCGAAATATGCTTGCCTCGAACCTACGTCGCAATAAGAGCAATACCATCGGCGTAATCGTACCGCGGATTTCAAGACACTTTTTTTCCTCGACCATTGCAGGTATCGAGGAAATGGCCTACAAAGCAGGTTATAACGTAATTATTTGCCAGTCTTTGGAGGAAGTTGACCGGGAACGGAAAATCATACGTAATCTTATGGCAAACCGCGTAGACGGTATCTTGATCTCGGTAACGATGCAAACACGCGATACTTCGCACCTAACGGATTGTTTCCAAAATGGCACCCCCCTAGTGTTTTTCGACCGCCACGTAGCAGGTATGAAGCAAACCGGCAAAGTATTGATAGATGATGTACAAGGAGGCTTTGAGGCCACGGAACATCTTATCGAGCAGGGCTGTAAGCGCATAGTATTGTTTACAGCATCTTTGGATGTGGAAATCTATAGTAATCGATATAAAGGGTACCGGTTGGCATTGGAGAAATATAACCTACCCTATGATAAAAACTTGGTATTCATTTCACCACTTCTCGAAGAGGACGGCTATCTTTTGGCTGGCCAGGTCTTGGAACAGTTCGATAATGTTGATGGTATTTTCTCCACAAATGACGTCGCGGCGATAGGAGCTATGAAGTTCTTGAAAAGTATTGGTAAAAAGATTCCTGAAGACATTGCCATTGCTGGTTTCAGCAATGAACCGACATCCGCGGTCATCGAACCTTCGCTGACCACTGTCGACCAGTCCGGAGAAGAAATTGGTCGCTTGGCGTGTAGCCTGCTACTGGATTATTTTGAAAATGGTAGTACTCTTGTAAATGATAATACCATTATAATAAAACCAAAATTGATAAAGCGGGATTCCACAAAACGGAAGAGAAATTCGGAATTCCAAATTCCGAATTCCAAATCCAATTGAACCGTCGGCGTTTTCTTTGGTAAATCTCAATTTGCATAGCTCAAAACCGCTTGAACTAAAGCAGAATTCATTTTGTAAAGCAAATGCTAAGTATGCTTCCTCACGCAGTAAGTTGAGTGCAAAAAAGAATGTACTTTTTAGATTTGCTAAGGAATTATGCGAATAATGCTGTATATTTGATAATACAATCGATTGTATCTAAAGGGCGAAATTAGTTGAATACTGCCTTATTAAGTAAAGCATTGCCTATATACCATCATTAATTTGACCATTGAATTCAAGTATCACCTTAACCTACATACGATCATAAAGTAAACAATTTTCGACTTAAATCCATATGTTTTGGCATACCCCTAGAATTGGCTGCCCTTTGGAGATTTCAAAATTTAGAATGATATGCAAAAAATAAAGTTTTTAGTTTTTACCGTTGGATTTTTAGTCTTAGCGGCATCCTGCAAAACCAATAACGAAAATAAGGATACGGGCGAATCGATTTCCGTGGACTCCCTTTTAAAAGTACGCTATCAAAACCTGTTGGAATATCCGGTCGATTCCATGGCATTTCCGAGGAGTTACACCGATTCCACAAATACAATCCGCACGGCTTCCTCCAGCGATTGGACCAGTGGTTTTTTTCCAGGAAATCTATGGCTCCTATACCAACTTACTGAAAAGGAATCTTATAAGGAGAAGGCCGCTGAGTGGACATCCTATATGGAAAAGGAAAAATATAACGATGGTACCCACGATATGGGCTTTAAGATTTTCTGCAGCTTTGGAGCGGGTCTCAAAATGACCCGAGATAGCAGTTATGCCAATGTAATTGTACAAAGCGCTCAAACATTGGCCTCCCGTTTCAACAAAAATGTGGGTTCATTGCGTTCGTGGGACTGGAATGCTGAAGAATGGGAATTTCCCGTTATCGTAGATAACATGATGAACCTCGAGCTACTTTTTGAGGCGACCAAGATCACGGGGGACAGTAGCTTTCATAAAATGGCAATTGAACATGCCGATACCACCTTAAAAAATCACATTCGTGACGATAACAGTATCTATCATGTGGTCGTATACGATACCGTAAGCGGTTCTGTGAAGGAAAAGGTAACCCATCAGGGCTTTAACGACGAATCATCATGGGCCAGAGGTCAGGCCTGGGGCATTTATGGTTTTACGATGGCCTACCGTTATACTCAAGATACCACATATCTCAATCAAGCAATGGCGACCGCAGATTACTATCTCTCGAAGGAAAACCTTCCCGAGAACGGAATTCCTTATTGGGATTTTGATGACCCCAAGATTCCCGACGCCGTACCGGATGTTTCGGCGGCAACAATAATCGCTTCCGCTTTTTTTGAATTGGAGGAATATGCGGAGGGTACCAGATTCTCAAATTACGCCAACAAAGTATTGCATACACTTCAATCGGAGGAATATATACTTTCCCCGGATGTGGATGCCCCCTTTATATTAGATCACAGCACGGGCAACTGGCCGAAAAACGATGAAATGGACGGCCCAATTGTTTATGGGGATTACTACTTTTTGGAAGCCTTATTGCGGAAACAAGGAAACTAAAGCCTCCCGCTTACCAGACTATTTTGAAATCTGCCATGAAAATTTTAAAAGTGGTTACCATAACGATCGATAGATGTAGAACCAGTCGCTAACAGTTAAATCTTAAAATATCTTACTTATATTGAGGGAACAACACCCGATAAAGACAAAAATGAAATATCTCATCCCTTTTCTGCTTCTATTTTGTTTTATCAACTGCAAAGAAACTGGAAACACATCCAAAAAAAACGTCTCCAAAAAAGAATTCGATAAAAACATTTTTGGTAAGGAAAAAGAACGGGTACTTCAAAAAGCCGAAGCATACTTAGACTTCGAGCCCGTTACGGTTACGGCGACCGTCAGCGAACGTAGTACCGGCGGCATACACGATTTCTACTCTGAAGGGGATTACTGGTGGCCAAACCCCGAGAATCCCGATGCCCCGTATGTCCGAAAGGATGGAATGACCAATCCCGATAATTTTACTGCGCATCGTGAGGCAATGATTCGCTTGAGCCAGATCTCCGGAGCCTTGGCATCGGCCTATCTCGTTTCTGGTGATGAAAAATACGTGACCGCCCTCCTGCCCCACTTAAAAGCCTGGTTCATTGACGAAACTACGCTTATGAACCCGAATCTCCTTTTTGGGCAGGCGATAATGGGCAGAGTGACCGGTAGGGGCATCGGCATTATCGATACCATACATTTAATGGAAGTAGCGAAGGCCGTTGCGGTCATAGAGCAATCCAATGTCGTTTCGAACAATGACATCGAAACCATCAAGCAGTGGTTCGCCACCTATTTAAATTGGATTTTTACCCATGAATATGGTATCGCAGAAAGGGACAACGGCAACAACCATAGCGTATGCTGGGCGTTGCAAGCATCCGTTTTTGCAGATTTAGTGAATAACAAAGAGGTTCAGGCCTATTGTCGAAAAATGTATAAGACTGTGCTGTTACCCAATCAAATGGCCGAAGACGGTAGTTTTCCGCTCGAATTGCAGCGAACGAAACCCTATGGTTATTCCCTTTTTACCTTGGATGCCATGACCGCACTCTGTCAAGAACTTTCCACATCAAAAGACAACCTGTTCACTTTTAGGACGCCGGAAGGAAAAGGAATCGAAAAGGGATTGGCTTTTCTATATCCCTTTGTAAAGGATAAGGACAGTTGGCCCTACCAAAAAGACGTCATGTATTGGGATGAATGGCCGGTAAGACATTCCTCGTTTCTCTTTGGAGGTCTAGCCTTACAAAAAGAAGCCTATATCGACCTTTGGAAATCGCTCAATGCAGATTATGACAATCCGGAAGTAATCCGGAATATGCCGATTCGGTATCCCTTATTGTGGGTAAAGTAGGTACTAATAGCTTAAGGTTATTCGCTGGCAACCGTTATTCCCCGTTCACCGATTAACGCAAGACGATTTTTTCAAACCCTTTATTAAAAGAGTCCAATGTCCTATTCGTAAAATATGGATTTAATTGCTACATTCGGAGCTCCGTAGACAAAGTTCATCTTGAGTTCAAAATGAGAGTGTTCACTTAAAACAAATAGCCTATGCTACCTAAAGTAAATCCTACAGAGACTTCGGCGTGGAAAGCCTTGATTGTGCATCATTCGGAGATGAAGGAAGCTCAAATGAAAGATTTTTTTGCCGAAGACCCGAAACGCTTTGATAAATTGTCTTTGGTCTTTAAGGATTTATTATTTGATTATTCAAAAAATAGGGTTACTGATGTGACGATGAAGCTCTTGTTCGAGCTGGCGGAGGAATGCCATTTGAAATCGGCCATCGAAGCCATGTTCAAAGGGGAAAAAATCAATGAGACCGAAGACCGTGCCGTGTTGCATACCGCTCTTCGAAATTTCTCAGGGAAACCTGTGGTCACCGATGGAAAGAATGTGATGCCAGCAGTCGAAGAAGTACGCCAGCGCATGAAGGCTTTTTGCGAAAAAGTTCATTCTAAAGAATGGATGGGGTATACCGGAAAAGCGATTCGACATATCGTAAATATAGGCATCGGCGGTAGCGATTTGGGTCCCGTTATGGTGACCGAGGCCTTGCGGCCGTATTGGAAGCCAGGAATTGAGGCGCATTTTGTCTCTAATGTAGACGGAACCCAGATTGCGGAGACCCTGAAACAGTTGAATCCCGAGGAAACACTTTTCCTAATCGCCTCCAAGACCTTTACAACGCAAGAGACGATGACCAATGCACATACCGCCAGGGATTGGTTTCTAAAATCGGCCAATGATGAAAAATATGTAGCCAAGCACTTTGTGGCCCTTTCCACAAACGAAAAAGATGTTGAGGCCTTTGGAATTGCCAGAGAAAACATGTTCGGCTTTTGGGATTGGGTCGGTGGTCGGTATAGCCTTTGGAGTAGTATAGGTCTTTCGATTGCCCTGACCATAGGCTATGATAATTTTGAGCAGTTGTTAAAAGGAGCCGAGGCTTCGGACGAGCATTTCAGGACTACACCCTTCGAAAAGAACATTCCGGTCATCATGGGACTCATAGGTTTATGGTACACCGATTTTTTTGGAGCCCAAACCGAGGCCATATTACCTTACGATCAATATATGCACAGGTTTCCCGCTTATTTCCAACAAGGCAATATGGAGAGTAACGGCAAGCATGTAGACCGCAATGGCCATCCGATCTCCTACCCTACCGGTCCCATTGTCTGGGGAGAGCCGGGCACCAATGGACAGCATGCCTTTTATCAGCTTATTCATCAAGGTACCCCCCTGATTCCGTGTGATTTTATAGCACCGGCCATTAGTCATAATCCCATTGGAAAACATCATCCTATTCTGCTATCCAATTTTTTTGCCCAGACCGAGGCGCTAATGAACGGCAAGACCGAAGAACAAGTAGCTTCAGAATTGCAGGATATGGACGAGCAAGAAAGAAAGAAAATAATTCCCTTTAAGGAATTCGGTGGCAACAGGCCTACCAACTCTTTCCTCCTAAAAGAAATTACGCCATTTTCCCTCGGTTCCCTTATCGCATTGTACGAGCACAAAATATTCACCCAAGGCATTATCTGGAATATTTTCAGTTTTGATCAATGGGGCGTGGAACTCGGGAAACAATTGGCCAAAAAAGTACTTCCCGAACTAGATGGGCAACAACAAGTCTCCTCACATGACTCCTCTACCAACGGATTGATAAACAAGTACAAGAAATGGCGCAATTAAGTTTCTTTTTTAAGGGATTATACGCTCGATGAAACGTCATGTGTAATTCGAATAACGAAACTTCAACCATACTCAAATGAGGAAACCATCAAAAATACCCGTAGTAAGTAAAGAATTATTGTTTCCATTTATCATTATTACTTCGTTGTTCGCCCTATGGGGTATCGCCAACGACCTGACCAACCCCATGGTCTCCGCCTTTAAAAAAGTGATGCCCGAACTGTCAAACGTTCAGGCGTCATTGGTACAGTTCGCCTTTTATTTCGGATATTTTTTTATGGCACTTCCCGCAGCACTGTTCATCAGAAAATTCAGTTATAAGTCCGGAATAATTTTAGGACTTGTGCTCTACGCCATCGGTGCCTTCTTGTTCTATCCTGCAGCGGCCTACGAAGAATACAGTTATTTCTTGATTTCGCTATGGGTGCTGACCTGCGGCTTGGCGTTTCTAGAAACCACCTCAAATCCCTTGATATTGGCCATGGGGCATAGGGAAACGGCAACCCGACGATTGAATTTGGCACAGGCGTTCAATCCAATGGGATCTCTGACCGGCATGATTATCGCCCAAGTCTTTGTGATAGGTGCCCTACGTTCCGATGATTATGCGCCCGGTGCCTTTGCGGCACTTTCATCCGATGAGTTATCCGCCATTCGAGAAAACGATCTGGACATCATCAGTATCCCGTATATCGCTTTAGGGATTTTGGTCTTATTCATTATGTGCATCATTATTTTTACAAAAATCCCAAAAACCCCGGATCAAGAGAAAATGTCCATTTCTCAATCCTTTAAAAAACTCTTTGTCAACAAAAATTATCTTAGGGGGGTCATTGCACAGGCCTTTTACGTGGGTTCCCAAATCATGTGTTGGACCTATATTTTTCAATATGTAGATCACCTGAATGCCGGTCTTCCCGAATCGGAACAATTGACGGCTACTTGGTTCAATGTGACTGCCATGGTGCTTTTTTTGACCGGCAGATGGGTCGGTACGATTCTTATGAAATCTATAAACCCGTCTAAACTTCTCCTGTACTTTGGTATTTGCGGGGTTATAATGTCCGCAGGGGCCATACTACTTCCGGGAATATTCGGACTCTTATCTTTAGTTGGGATATCTATCTTTATGTCTATCATGTTCCCGACCATCTACGGAATTGCGTTGGATGACATGGGCGAAGAGGCTAAAATCGGTTCCGCAGGTCTGGTCATGGCTATTGTAGGAGGTGCCTTGATGCCCGTGCTGCAGGGAAGCATCCTAGATTGGGGCGGCGATGGTTTCGCCGATGTTCAGGTTCTCGGCTTTATTCCCGAGGTCAAATTCTCCTTTATTCTGCCTTTGATCTGCTTAGCTGTTGTCGCCTGGTATGGATATAGCAGCTTTAAATTTTCACAGAACAAAGTCGAAGGTTGACCAATACTTTGCCTTTTTCTTGAAACGAATAACGAATAAAGACCAGTACTCGTTACAGGTGCATATGGTTCTGCAGACCTAAATAGATACCTCTTACAATACTGCAGCATTCCGCTTAAAATCCAAATCAGCCAATAAAACTTGGGTAAACGACCATAAAATCATTTTATTAAGCTTATATTTTAGACTAAACCTAATATCAAAATCATACCTATTTTAGAATGATAAAAGAAGTAACGAAATCACAGGAGCTCCTAAACAGAAGAATGGAGACTGTGGCGAACGGTGTCGGTGTGTTCAACACCGCTACGGTAAGGGAAGCCAAAGGGGCTATCATTATTGATGCGGATGGCAGGGAACTTATCGATTTTGCAGGAGGAATCGGGGTCGTTAACGCTGGGCATTGTCCCGAGCCCGTTGTAGCGGCCATACGCGAGCAGGCCGGAAAATACTTGCACACCAGTTTTAACGTAGTCACCTACGAGCCCTACATACAGCTCTGTGAGGAACTGGCCGAAATTTTACCGCATGGGGAAAAAACAAAATCAATGCTGGTAAGTACAGGCGCCGAGGCCGTAGAGAATGCCATCAAAATTGCACGGCAAGCTACTAAAAAACAAGCTATACTTTGTTTTACCGATGCCTATCACGGGCGCACCATGATGGCAATGACCTTGACCAGTAAAGTAAGTTATAAGTACGATTGTGGCCCCTTTGCCCCTGAAGTGTACCGACTTCCTTTTCCAAATTTTTACAGATATCACGGCGCTCGTGATTTGGATACATTTGTAGACGACGAACTTAAAAGGCTTCATGAGAGCGCACTCAATTTGGTGGATATCAACAGCGTTGCCGCTGTTATCATTGAACCCATACAAGGCGAAGGAGGTTTTAATCCAGTACCTCAAAGATACTTGGAAGGATTAAGAACCTTTTGCGACAAGTACGGCATCATACTGATTATGGATGAAGTACAGAGTGGATTCTGTCGCACCGGACATTGGGCCAGCTGGCAACATTATGGCGTGCAACCGGATATCAGCACCTATGCTAAATCTATGGGCTCCGGTCTACCCATCGCCGCCGTAGTTGGTAGGGCAGATATCATGGATGCTGCGGCAATAGGCTCTATCGGAGGCACTTACATCGGTAGCCCGATTTGTTGTGCTGCCGCATCTGCCACCATCAAGTACATGAAAGAAATCAATTTGAACGAAAAAGCCGTTCAAATTGGAAAGGTGATGATGAAAAGACTGCAACATCTAATGACCCAACATTCCGAGATTGGTGATGTAAGGGGCGTGGGCGCAATGATAGCCATCGAATTCGTCAAAAACGGGGACCCCATGCAGCCAAATTCCGAAATCTGTCCCCAAATCGTAAAAGGCTGTGCTGAAAACGGACTGGTCATATTAAGTGCCGGGACCCATAAAAATGTCCTGAGGATTCTATCCCCTTTAGTAATTACGAATGAACAACTGGAAAAAGGACTTTCCATTTTGGAATCCGAAATAAAAAAAGCGATACATACTATATGAAACCATTTGCAATTGCAGGAATACAAATGAAGGTGTCGGCAGTCGCTTCCAACGTGGAAATGATGAAGCTGAAAATTGATATTACCATGAATCTTTATCCGTGGATCGAGATGATCATGTTCAGTGAACTTTGCGCTTTTGGCCCATTGACCAATGCTGCACAACCCATTCCCAATAGCTTTGAATCTGAGATGCAGGCTATCGCCAAAAAATATGGTATCTGGCTACTTCCGGGTTCTATATTTGAAAAAAGTGAGGGTAAAATTTACAATACCGCCACGGTCATTGATCCAAAAGGGGAGGTCGTAACACGATACCGCAAAATGTTTCCTTTTTATCCCTATGAGGTCGGGGTAACCCCTGGTAATGCTTTTAGCGTTTTTGAGGTTCCCGGTGTCGCCAAATTCGGAGTATCCATTTGTTATGACATGTGGTTTCCTGAAACCATTAGAACCTTGGCTACCATGGGTGCAGAAGTTATTTTGCATCCCACCATGACGGGAACTATAGATCGCGATATCGAATTATCGATAGTAAGGGCCATGGCCTCCATTAACCAATGCTTCTTTCTTGACATAAATGGATTGGACACAGGTGGTTGTGGCCGTTCCATTGTTTGCGGTCCTGATGGACGTGTCCTGCACCAATCTGAAGGTACGGAGGAAATCATACCCTTGGAGTTGAATATTGAAAGAGCAAAAAGAAGCCGTGAAATGGGTATATTACGCTTGGGACAACCCCTTAAGAGCTTTCGAGACCATATTCAGAACGGTCAATTCGGAATATATCAGCCGAATACCCCCACTCCATATCTTGATTCTTTGGGCGCATTGATAAAGCCTTCACGGCTTGATAAGATTGCAGAATTAAAGATAAAGGAAAATGAATTAGAGCAAGATTTGTCGACCGTTCACTATAAGGGGGATGGTGTAATTTAAAACAGAAAAATATGGGTGGAGTTCCACTGAACAAAAAGAAAAAGGATTTAACAGTTGAGAATTATGTGAGTTGGTTTGAAATACCTGCACTCGATTTTAACCAAGCGGTGCGGTTTTATAACCACATTTTCGGAATCGAAATGGAGCAGAATATTACGGATGTAAATTCTATGGCCTTTTTTCCGGTAACATCAGGTATTGGTGGTGCCGTAATTTCAGGACCTGGCTCAATACCTTCCCCCATCGGTCCTTTAATTTATTTAAATGGAGGTAATGATCTCAAAAATGTCCTCAATAAAGTAGAAGCGGCAGGCGGACGCATAGTGATGCCAAAGACCCTTATCAGTGAGGATGAAGGTTATTTTGCCATTTTTATCGATTGTCAGGGGAACAAATTGGCCTTACACTCAAAAAATTAAAACGTGATTAAAAATAAATCAAAAAGTGCACCTTATTATAATATTGGACAACTTCGGGTTGATTTTTGGAACAAGCTAAAAATTGAAACCTCAGAACTAACGCGATGCCACAAGGGGTCTACAAATGAAAAAATCCACAAACAAGGAGTAAAAGAGTTAATTAAAGACCTTAAAGGGGTGGAATGCTTTTTTGCGTCCCCTGGAAAAGAGCGTTTGCGAAAGCTCGAAAATGCTTTTGTAAGTAATGAATACGCCTCGTTGTCCCATAACGTACTGGAAACAACAAAACAACTTTTTGGGGACAGTTATAAAAGCAATCCCGAATTCATCGATTTTGATGAGCACAGCATGGATTCCGCAGAAGAACATGACCAGCAATCCGGTGTCAGAAAAAATCATTTCGAGGTTTTGTTCATGGACAATATTTCTGAACAGGAAGAGCATAAATTAAAGCATAATCTTAGAAGCCTACGGACCGCAAACGACAAGTTTACCTACGGTGTTGTAGTTCAGCGTTCTTTTCAGGATGCCTTGATTACCTTGTTGTTCAATCACAACATACAGGCAGTTGTCGTACGGTACGCCCCTTCGTACTATTCAAAACTAAGTACTCCGCTTATAAAACCTTATATCGAAGAGCTTACCAAGCATGATTTTTCGTCCAAACCAGAAACCGAGCTCGGCCCTATCTTGGGAGAATTGATTAAACAACTACGTCCTGAGTTAGACACCTATTATGTTACCGATACATCGTTGGGCCACTTAAAGGATAATACCATCAAGGGTTTCAGGCGCATATTCTATCAAACGGAGGACATTCAAGAATTACACCTTACCATAATGCGAGGCATTGAGGAACGGTATAGCACCCCGTTCTTTTCTGCCTTGGTAGAATACAGTCAAAAGCCGACCGGTGTATTTCACGCGATGCCCATTTCCCGCGGAAATTCGGTCTTCAAATCGAGATGGATCCACGATTTTGGAGAGTTTTATGGGCGCAATATGTTCTTGGCAGAAACCTCTGCAACTACTGGGGGACTTGATTCGCTGCTGCAGCCTACCGGTCCCCTTAAAAAAGCCCAAGAGATGGCACGCGATGCGTATGGCTCCCAATACACCTACTTCGTGACCAATGGGACATCTACCGCCAACAAAATAGTAATGCAGGCCTTGGTAAGACCCCAAGACGTCGTACTTATTGACCGAGATTGTCATAAATCACATCACTACGGATTGGTTTTGGCAGGTGCTTATCCCGTGTATCTAGACTCCTACCCCATTGAGGAATACTCCATGTACGGCGCTGTTCCCTTAGAACAAATAACCACCAAAATGTTGCAATTGAAAGCGGCAGGAAGATTGGACAATGTAAAAATGTTACTCCTGACCAATTGTACTTTTGATGGTTTGGTTTATAATGTAGAACGGGTGATGGAGGAAGTGTTGGCCATTAAACCGGATATGATATTTTTATGGGATGAAGCTTGGTTCGCCTTTGCTGGATTCGCTTATAACTATAAGCAACGTACCGGAATGTTCACGGCTAAAAAGCTATATGAGAAATACAATAGCGAGCCGTATCGAAAAAAATACGAGGAGCATATTAAAGGGTTGAAACAGGGAGAGCGTTCCGTATTGCCCGATCCAGATGCGGTAAGAATACGGGTATATGCCACCCAAAGCACCCATAAGACCTTGAGTAGTTTTCGACAAGGTTCCATGGTTCATATTTGGGACGAGGATTTTAGGAGAAAGACCGAGAATACCTTTTTGGAAGCCTACATGACCCATACGTCTACGTCCCCGAACTACCAAATGTTGGCGTCACTGGATGTAGGAAGACGGCAAGTGCAACTGGAAGGTTTTGAATTGGTAGAGAAAAGTATTGAATTGGCCATGGTCTTGCGGGCCAAGGTGAACGACAACCCCCAATTGAGCAAGTATTTCGATGTGCTTACCGTTCACGATTTTATTCCCGATAAATTTCGTCAAACAGGCCTAAAGGAATATTACACCAAACGCGAAGGGTGGAACCGGATGGACGATGCATGGCAGAAAGACGAGTTTGTTCTTGATCCGACTAAAATTACTTTATATATCGGCAAGACGGGTGTGGATGGAGACACCTTTAAGAATAAATATTTAATGGATAAATTTAATATCCAGATTAACAAAACGTCTCGTAATACAGTTTTGTTCATGACCAATATTGGAACGACTAGAGGTAGTGTTACCTATCTGGTGAATGCACTTTTAAAGATTGCGGATGAATTGGATGATGAGGTAAAGGCCTTGAACGACAAGGAAATGGAGATACGGGACCAAAGAATCTATTCCTTGACCAAAGAGGTACCTCCATTACCTGATTTCAGTTATTTCCATCCCTCATTTCAGGCCGTGCCCGGAGTCCCGGGAGGTAATTTAAGGGAAGCTTATTTTTTGGCCTATGATGAAGAAAATTATGAATACGTTCCCCTGAGCGAATGTTTGTCGGTTATGGACAAAGGAAGAAAGCTGGTTGCCTCTACTTTTGTAATTCCTTACCCCCCCGGTTTTCCTGTTTTGGTCCCGGGACAAGTGGTGAGCGAAGAAATTATCAATTTCATGACGGTTTTAGATGTCAGTGAAATTCATGGTTACCGCGCTGATTTAGGCCTTCGAGTATTCAGGGAAAACGTGCTGAACAGGCATAAAATTATCACATCGATAGGCGGTAGGTCTATGGGTAAAAAGAAAAAACAATTACTATAATTATCAAAAATTATTTATATGACAGCTAAAAAAACAATAGCAAAGAAAGAAGTAGACAAAACCGCTAAGAAAAAAAAGACACCCGTAAAAAAGGCTGCTACGACGCAAGTACTGAATGGCGTATCGGATATAAGACGTTTCTTCCATAAAAATGAGACACCCCTATATTTTATCAGTGCCACTAATTTTAATATGCTCGGAGCCGATGAATGGATAAAAGGTTTCAAATTTATCAGTCATATCGAATGCTTTGGCGGACAACATCCCAATGTTTTTTCCCCAAAGGAAGAAATTCCCCATGACGACTTTACCAGTATCGAAGACATCAACAACTACCTGCTTCAACATCCTGAAGTCCAAGATTATTTGACGACCAGAAAAAAAGGAAGATCCGTCGGAAAGGCCATGTTTCTTATGTTCGATGAACAGACCGAAAAACTTGCCAAAAAATTGGGACTGCAAATCATGTTTCCCCCGGCAAAAATGAGGACCTTGATGGACAACAAAGTAAATACGAATCGAATTGCCGAGAAAGCTGGTGTGTCTTGCGTACCCTATGTGCTCTCGCCAGTTTCGGATTATGAACATTTGAACAAAGTCTCTAAGTCCCTTGGCACGGACCTGGTAATTCAGACCCCTTTCGGCGATTCTGGTCATACCACTTTTTTTATCTCCAATGAAGAGGAATTCAAAAAGTATGAAGAGGAAATCGTCAAGGAGAAGGAAGTCAAGATCATGAAACGCATCAATTGTAAAGGTTCTGCCATTGAAGCCTGTGTCACAAGGCACGGTACCATTGTGGCACCTTTGATGACCGAACTTGTTGGCTTTAAGGCATTGACCCCTTACAAAGGGGGCTGGTGCGGTAACGAAATTTATCCGAATGCCTTTACCGCGGATATTCGTAAAAAAGCCGCAAAATACACGCAACTTTTCGGTGACCAACTACGGAAAGAAGGCTATAAGGGCTATTTTGAGCTGGATTTTCTTATCGACCAAGACAACGGGGAAGTGTACCTGGGTGAACTGAACCCAAGGGTAACCGGTGCAAGTTCAATAACCAACCATGCTGTTTTTGCGTTGGCCGATGCACCTTTATTTGTGTTCCATATCATGGAATGGATGGGCGTGGATTATAAACTGAACGTAAAAGAGCTTAATAATCGATGGGCCAGACAAGAAAATATAGACGGTTGGAGCCAGTTGATTATCAAGCACACCGAAGACACCATTGAATATGTTTCCGAAGCACCACGATCGGGCATTTATAAAATGTTCGATAACGGACATATCCAATTTGACAGGATGGATACGCATAGAAGAGCCGTAGAGTCCGAAAATGAAGCCTTTTTCCTCCATATTGCCAAGGAAGGGAATTATTTATATGAAGGTGCCGATATGGGTATTTTAGTATCTAGAGGCCGTATGATGACTGACGATTTTAAGCTTAACACACGCGCAAAGAATTGGATTAGTGCCATACGGGGAAAATATTCTTCCCAGATTGTAGAAGATAAACGAGAACAGGTCGCACTTACCGGTAGCTTGACCAAATAATCCGTATCAATTGAATAAAAAAGGTATTTACGTCGAAATAGCGCCGGAGCGTATCATCCAAAATGACGCTGTCTAAAAAGTCTATTAATCATTCAATATCACATCGAGCGCAGTCGAGAGGTATTAAAAATCAGAACGATGATTTTCTCTCCCGAATTATCGGGACGCCCGAATTGATAAAGAAGTAGACTTTTTCGATGGCTTCTTAATTTTTAAAATACACTATGCAATTAAAATTCAGTACAGTCTCCGAGCCAATGGTAGCAGGGGAAAAATGGAAGGGATTATTTGATGCTTATTGGGCAGGATACCGGACATGGTTCTTGTCAAATAACACAGCGTACACACCTGATTTAAAGACATCACAAGATGCCCTAAAAAAATATATGCCTAAAATGTGGGCAACTTACGAACATCTGTGCACACTGACCGACGCGGACCCGGTAATAGCTCGCTTCTTTACGGGATTTCAGCCACCCGCGTATATTAGTGCGTGTGCGCAAGCGGTTATTAAAGCAGATGAAATTCAACTGGTCCGTAACTATGATTACCATCCTGATTTGCTCGAAGGTACCATACTGTTGAGTAAATGGAATGACCATCGCGTAATGGGCATTTCTGATTGTTTGATCGGCTTGGTAGATGGCATGAACGATGCCGGACTTTGTGTTTCCCTGACGTTTGGGGGTCGTAAAGAAGTAGGGTACGGCTTTGGTATCCCTTTTATCTTAAGATATGTGTTAGAATTTTGTACGAATACTGCCGAGGCCGTAAAAACATTGAAAAGTATTCCGTCGCACATGTCCTATAACGTGACGGTTGTGGACAAAACAGGAGCTTCTAAAACGGTCATGTTAGCCCCTGATAAGGCAACATTGGTTACGAACGATGCATTCGCTACCAATCATCAAGGAATTGTAGATTGGCCGGAAAATGCTCGATTCAATCAAACGATAAAGCGGTACAATTTTATTAAAAACTACTTGAAATCGGAAAATATCAAGGCAAGTGAATTAGCAAAGGCCTTCTTGCATTCTCCATTGTACAATACAAAGTTTAAAGAGGGGTTCGGAACCTTGTATACCTCCGTATATCAACCTAAAAACTTGATTATGAAAGTGCTATGGCCCAATGAGAGCATAAAAAGGAGTTTCGATAATTTTGCGGAAGAAAATATTCTCATAGACTATAACGCCGCAGAACGGTTCATTATTCCTGATGATACTGAAGAGCCAGCGCCTGTAGCACGTAATGAATACCGATGGCAGGATGCCGTTGTGGATTCATTGGTGAAGGGAATGGCCGGAAAGAAAACAAAAGAGAAACAACAAGCACTTCGTGATCGCCTAATGCCCGATGGGGAAATAGCTTGGGAGGTATTGATAGATTATTGGAACGAGCCCGTCGAGTATTAATTAATTATAGATAAATATGGAATTCAAAAGTATCAACCCTTATAATGGAGAGCAAGTTGGGTCATATACGGCACTGACGCAAGAAGCATTAGCTGAAAAACTGAATAGGATGTCAATCCGCTTTTGAATCTTGGAGAAAAGTTCCCCTTGCCGAACGTTGTCGTCTACTTAAAAAAGCGGGACAAGTATTGCGGGATAATGAGGAAGAATATGCCAAAATGATTACGCTGGAAATGGGGAAGCCCCTTTCAGAATCCAAGTCGGAAGTAAATAAATGCGCATGGGTGTGCGACTACTATGCCGAAAATGCCCCAAGATTCCTTGCCGACGAATCCATAACTACGGACGCTAGCCAAAGTTTCGTTCGACATGACCCCATTGGAGGTGTCTTGGCTATCATGCCTTGGAATTTCCCGTTTTGGCAAGTTTTTCGATATGCGGCGCCGACCTTGACCGCAGGAAATACAGGATTGTTAAAACACGCCGCGAATGTCTTTGGGTGTGCGCAACAAATTGAAGACGTTTTTGTTAAAGCAGGATATCCTTCGTATGTTTTTCAACACCTAATAGTCCATCACGATCAAACGGAACGCATAATTGAACACAAGGGTGTACAGGCGGTAACCTTGACGGGAAGCGAAAAGGCAGGTTCGGCCGTCGCCGAAATAGCCGGTCGCCATATCAAAAAAACCGTTTTGGAACTTGGTGGCAGTAATGCCTTTATCGTTTGGGAGGATGCGGATATCGATCAAGCTGTGAAAACTGCAACAAATGCCCGTATGATGAACTGTGGGCAAAGTTGTATTGCCGCCAAGCGTTTTATTTTATTGGAAGGTATCTACGACGAATTCGTGATGAAATTTACAGATGCGGTAAAAAAATTGAAATCCGGGGACCCATTGGAAGATACAACAAACATTGGACCTTTAGCGCGCGTTGATCTTGCCGATCAGTTGAACAAGCAGGTAAACGAGTCGATAAAGAAAGGTGCCAAACTTTTACTGGGCGGCCATCAAGATGGCTGCTATCACGAACCGACCATTTTGGGAGATGTTGTACCAGGGATGGCCGCGTTCGACCAAGAAACATTTGGACCTTTAGCCGCCATGATCAAAGCAAAGGATATTAACCATGCCTTCGAGCTTTCCGAAAAATCCAAATATGGCCTAGGGGTTACCGTATGTACCAAAAATACAGAGAAAGCTTTAAAATATGTCGAGAGGGTAAGCGATGGGGCTTATTTTATCAATGAATTGGTAAAGTCAGATCCAAGATTACCTTTTGGAGGTACCAAAAAATCCGGATACGGGCGTGAACTCGCAAAAGATGGGATAATGGAGTTTGTAAATCGAAAAACAGTTTATGTAAAGCTTTAAGGTGTACATAAGTGCTTGCCACCATCGAATTCTTTCCTTTTTGACGGAGAGCCACAAGCGCGACTATCCACTCCCCATACCGAATGTCTAGTTTCCTGGGGTTCTGGTGAGAGCACTATAAAATAGAGTTAGCCCATTGACTCCAAACACTTTTGGAACTCAACCTACTTGGAATCTATCCCCGAAATTTATACATTAATAAGAAATCAGGATATTTTACAAGATGTGGTGCAATTAGCCAAAATGCAATTGTCACATGGGTTCGGTGCAGGAACAAAACTGCTCAATGAAAGGAATCGGGACTTGTATCATAACCGATTGACTAAATAAACGATTATGAAATCGACAGCATTATTCTGGGTCGGTATAACCACCCTGGTACTACTAACGGTAACTATTATGGCGGCCATGAACTTTCCGTTCAACTGGGTATTCTACATTACCGTCCTAGGACAGATTGCCGTAATTTATATGGTCTATAAAGTCTTGACGGACGATTACACGACTGACAAGACTTTTGAGGATTTCTATGAGGACAAGCCCGTTGGCAAATACCGCTAAGCCTTCGCTAGTATAGCTTCTTTTTTCCTTTTCGAGGGTGTGGCCATACTCATTTCTGGGATGACCAAGAGTGGAATCCGGGTATGGAAAGCAGTTTTCTTGACTACGGGCTCCCGACTTGCCTTTTCCAAATAGCTATGCGGATAATTCAATAGCGCCAAGAGGTGCACGTCCAGTTCTTCGGTGAGCAGTTCCAAGGTTTTTGAAATGGAATTGGTCAGGTAGGCCGAATGGAGATAGTTCGGTATAGCGCCAAAATGTTTTTGAATCGTGTACAAATTGAACTTTTGAATATCCGTCAACGACTTGGTTCCTGTCGTTACGTTCACAATCCGTACCGTGGATTTAAAAGTATTTGCGAAATCCATAATAGTTTGTAGTTCTGACTGTGAATAGAATCGATACAGGTCTGTAGCAAAAGCGATTTCCAAGGGTTCCTTAAAATTGAAGTTTTCGGGAATAGCCAGTACGGGGCAGCTTTTTATCGACTTGATAACGTGCACCGTAGTTGTTCCCATATAGATTTCCTTTAGTCCTGATGCTCCTTTTGTCCCCATAATGACCAGTTCCGCGCCGGTTTCCTGAATCAAATCTTTGATTTCATTGGTCAGCATTCTTGCGGACGAAACCGTCTTAAAAAAATGCCTGGGTCTATAAGTTGCCCCCTTCACTTTGGCAACGAATTGCAGTAGCCTTTGCTCCGAGCTAAACCGGTTATTATTATCAGGTGCGTCCCAATCCAAAGCCGTCGCATAAATACTGTGATGTGATTCCAATGCGGCATAACAATTTACAACATGGAAGGTGCATCGGTCATTCTCAAAAAGTTTCAGGGCATACTTGCAGGCGTTCATGGCATTTTTCGAAAAATCGGTGGGAAGGATAATATGTTTCATGGTTACGGATTTTAGCAAAGTAAGCGTGATTGAAAATCCTGGGCTATGATATTCG
Source organism: uncultured Flavobacteriaceae bacterium (assembly GCA_963832345.1). Classification (GTDB taxonomy): domain Bacteria; phylum Bacteroidota; class Bacteroidia; order Flavobacteriales; family Flavobacteriaceae; genus Pricia. Next base: position 503,477 of record CAWHTW010000004.1, read on the forward strand.
TCATATTTTAAAACGTCATTCTACTTCATATTTGCATAAGGTATGATGAACCTGACTAGGGATCAAAGCAAATGCAGCTATGGAGCATAACAACTGTTACCATTGTGGTGACGATTGCGGAAAAAAACAAGTTCAATTTGAAGGGAAGATTTTCTGTTGCCACGGATGTAAGTCCGTTTATGAGATTTTTTCTACCAACGACCTATCCTATTACTACGATTTACAATCGGCAGCAGGTTCCACTCCTACTGCTATACAAGGAAAGTATGATTTCTTAGACACCGCCACGATCGTAGAAAAGCTAGTGGAATTCGATGACGAGCGGCTGCAGATCGTCAATCTGTACATTCCGCATGTGCATTGCAGTTCCTGCATCTGGATACTCGAAAATTTGAACAAGCTCAGTCCGTTCATAAACGGGTCGCAAGTCGATTTTCCGAAAAAAACCGTCAGAATAACGTATGACAGCACTAAAATATCTTTAAGGGAACTAGTGTTGTTACTAGCAAGAATCGGCTATGAACCTAATATTTCCTTGGATGATATTGATACCAAAAAGAAATCGGTCGACCGTAGTCTCATCTATAGGATAGGGGTCGCCGGATTCGCGTTTGGAAATGTCATGTTCTTATCCTTTCCAGAATATTTTGATTTGGCCTCGAGCGATTCCTCCGGGGGGAATTCTGGTTAAACCAATACCAGACGCTTTTCCGTTGGTTGATGTTTGCTTTTTCGCTACCTGTCGTTTTTTATTCCGGTCGGGATTATTTTATATCCGCTTATAAAGGTCTTCGCAGCCAGCTTTTGAATATAGATGTGCCCATCGCCTTGGGAATCTTCACGCTTTTCGTTAGAAGTACCGTCGATATTGCCTTTGATTACGGCTCCGGTTTTTTCGATTCCCTAACAGGACTGGTTTTCTTTCTTCTACTAGGGAAATTTTTCCAACAAAAAACCTATTCCTTTTTATCGTTCGAGCGGGACTATAAGTCCTATTTTCCCATTGCGGTTACGCGGATGACTTTAGAGGGAAAAGAAGAGTCCGTTCAAGTAAACGATATTAAGCGGGGGGATCGACTTTTGATACGCAACGAAGAACTTATTCCGGTGGATGGTATTCTCATCACCGGAAATGCCCATATCGACTACAGTTTCGTAACCGGAGAATCGGAAGCGGTACGGAAAAAATCCGGCGACAAACTTTTTGCCGGCGGGAAGCAAATGAACGGGGCCATCGATATGGAGGCCCTGAAATCGGTCTCCCAATCCTATTTGACCCAGCTGTGGGGCAATTCCGTTTTTCAGGAGGATAAATCTACAAAGTTCCGGACGCTGACCGACAGCATTGGAAAACGCTTTACCGTCGCCGTACTGTCCATCGCGACGATAGCAACGGTTTTTTGGCTGTTCTATGAACCGGGTAAGGCGCTGAACGTTTTTACGGCCGTACTCATTATCGCTTGTCCCTGTGCCATTGCCTTGGCATCACCATTTACCTTGGGCAATATGCTCCGTATTTTCGGACGTAAGAAATTTTACCTCAAGAACACCCAGACCATTGAGCAATTGGCGCAAATTGACACCGCGATTTTCGATAAGACCGGTACGATTACCACATCCCAAAAAAGTACGGCCACGTATGAAGGTATGCCATTGACCGTGGCCGAAGAATCACTGCTGAAAAATACATTACGCGCTTCAAACCATCCGCTCAGTCGGACCTTGTACGATATGCTCGCCGAACATAATATTGTTACTTTAGATGATTACGATGAGTATTTGGGACAAGGCCTTGAAGGCTGCAAAGGACAAGAACGTATCAAAATAGGTTCCGCTGATTTTGTGGGCGACCACGCTCCGAACGATGCCCTAGGTACCTTCGTGCACATAAATAGCAATGATACCTACAAGGGTAAATACATCTTTCATAATCAATATAGGGAAGGGATTTCAGAGGTGTTTACAGACATGTCAACATCGCTATCGGTGGCTGTTCTTTCCGGAGACAACGCCGGCGAAAAATTTAGATTGGAACAATTACTACCTAAACAGGTGCCGCTCTATTTCAATCAAAAACCGGAGAACAAGCTGAAGTTCATCAAATCGCTACAAGACCGGCATAAAAAAGTATTGATGGTCGGCGACGGCCTAAACGATGCCGGGGCCTTGGCACAAAGTGATGTGGGCATTGCCATTTCCGAAAACATCAACGTGTTTTCCCCCGCCTGCGATGCCATATTGGACGCCTCAAAATTTAAACGATTATATAGCTATATCCAGGCCTCAAGAAAGGCGATGCGCATTATCAAATGGAGTTTCGCCCTATCCCTACTCTACAATGTCGTGGGGCTTTACTTTGCCGTAACAGGACAGTTACAGCCTGTGATTGCAGCTATTTTGATGCCGTTGAGTTCCATTAGCATCGTGGCGTTTACCACGCTGATGACCACTCTTTTAGGAAGAGAACTCGATTGAGGGTAAATATATAAAAGCAAACATGACCATTGTCATATTTAGAGCCGATTATCGGCCATAATTTTACATCAGAATTCAGGTAGGTATGAGTGTTATTTATGTGTTATTGACCATCAGCATTGTCGTTGCGGTCTTCTTTTTCATAGCCTTTATTGTATCCGTCAGAAGCGGCCAGTACGATGATTCGTATACACCATCGGTGCGTATGTTGTTCGAGGATGAACTGGTTACCAAGGAGACGCCTACCAAAATCCCACCCAAAAAAAATCCAACTAAACAATAGCAGATTATGGAAGTACAGCAGTTTTATTACGATAACAAAGTCGTAAAAAAGTTTCTCTATGCAACAATGTTCTGGGGCATTGTGGGGATGTCCGTCGGCCTTTTGCTGGCCTTTATGTTCATGTTCCCCAATTTGACCGACGGCATATCGTGGTTGAGTTTTGGCCGTTTGCGGCCACTGCATACTAACGCGGTCATCTTTGCCTTTGTGGGAAATGCTATTTTTGCCGGGGTCTACTACTCCACCCAACGTTTGCTCAAGGCTCGGATGTTCAGTGATGGTCTGAGCAACTTTAATTTCTGGGGCTGGCAGGCGATTATCGTCGCCGCAGCGATTACCTTGCCTTTGGGCTACACAAGTACCAAGGAATACGCCGAACTTGAATGGCCAATCGATATCGCCATTACCTTGGTCTGGGTTGCTTTTGGCGCCAACCTTATCGGTACCATGCTACGCCGGCGCCAACGCCATCTGTACGTGGCCCTTTGGTTCTATCTGGCGACGTTCGTAACCGTTGCCGTACTTCACATTTTTAATAGTCTGGCCATTCCGGTCGGTGCCCTAAAAAGCTATTCGGTGTATGCGGGCGTGCAAGATGCCTTGGTACAATGGTGGTACGGCCACAATGCGGTGGCTTTCTTTTTGACCACGCCATTTTTGGGACTCATGTACTATTTTGTGCCCAAGGCCGCCAACAGGCCGGTCTATTCCTATAAACTGTCTATCATCCACTTTTGGTCCCTTATTTTTATCTATATCTGGGCCGGGCCGCACCATTTGCTGTATTCCTCCTTGCCGGACTGGGCGCAGAATCTGGGCGTTGCCTTTTCTATTATGCTGATTGCCCCCTCTTGGGGAGGTATGATCAACGGGCTGTTGACCCTTCGTGGGGCTTGGGACAAAGTACGAACCGATCCCGTGCTGAAATTTATGGTGGTTGCGATCACGGGGTACGGAATGGCCACATTTGAGGGCCCTATGCTTTCCCTAAAAAACGTAAACGCCATCGCCCACTTCAGCGACTGGATTATTGCCCACGTGCACGTCGGTGCTCTGGCCTGGAATGGCTTTTTGACCTTCGGAATGATTTATTGGTTGGTACCGAAAATGACAAAGACAAGATTGCATTCGGTCGGATTGGCGAACTTCCATTTCTGGATTGGTACTTTGGGAATCATTCTGTACGCCCTTCCCATGTATGTAGCTGGATTTACACAGGCCCTGATGTGGAAAGATTTTAATCCCGATGGCACCTTAGTCTACGGCAATTTCTTAGAGACCGTCAATGAAATCATGCCCATGTACTGGATGCGGGCCATTGGCGGTAGCATGTATATAGTGGGAGCCTGTGTCATGATCTACAACGTCGTCCTCACGGTACGGGCGGGCAGTACAATCGAGGACGAATTGGCGGAGGCCCCGGCACTTGCCAGGGTTTCGAAAAAAAGAACGGCCGGAGAGACCCTGCATGGATGGCTGGAGCGAAAACCGATCCAACTGACCATATTGGCGACTGTTGCAATTTTGATTGGGGGCATTGTACAGATTGTGCCGACCATTCTCGTAAAATCGAACATTCCAACCATTTCAAGTGTCAAGCCCTATACACCCCTCGAATTGGAAGGCCGTGACCTCTATATTCGTGAGGGATGTGTCAGCTGCCATTCCCAAATGGTTCGTCCATTTCGCAGCGAGGTTGAACGCTACGGTGAATATTCCAAAGCCGGGGAATATGTGTACGATCACCCCTTTCTGTGGGGTAGCAAGCGTACCGGTCCCGATCTGCACCGTATTGGCGGTAAATACTCCGACAACTGGCACCTAAACCATATGTACGACCCGCAGAGCACCTCGTCGGGTTCCATCATGCCCTCGTATTCCTGGTTGATCCGCAACGAGCACGACCGCAGCGATGTACGCGATAAGATGGAGGCCATGGTCACGCTTGGCGTACCCTATTCCGAAGCCGATATCGCCAATGCGGAGGTGTCAATGGACGAACAGGCGACGAAAATCGAAAAAAACTTATACACCGACCCCGATTTTGCCAAGAACTACGAGGCGGACAAAAAATACGCCGCAGAGAACAACGAGGAATTCATACAAATGCGGGACCGCGAAATCGTATCCCTGATTGCTTACCTGCAGAGGCTGGGCACGGATATCAAAGTGAAAAACACGGAGGAACTAATTTCAGAAAATAAATAAGCCATGCTAAAATTCGTAAAAGGATATTTGGAGACCATAGAGGGTGTCGCCACCTATCCCATGATATCGTTGCTCATCTTCTTCATCTTCTTTGTCATCCTTTTTTTGTGGGTCTTTACCGCCTCGAAAGCACATATCAAGGAGATGAGTGAAATGCCATTGAAGGACGATTGAAAGTGGCATCCCAAAATAAAATCGCACACCTAAAATAATTCATATGAAAAACAACAGAGCCTCATGGCTGCGCATTCTGGTCGCATTCTTTCTGATTCTAGGATTAATGGAATTCTTTATTGATTCCGGCAACAAACCGGCTATATTGACCTATCCCATGGCGCAGATTTTTATGCTGTTCATTCTCATCTTGATCATCGCGATCGAAGGGATAACGGCGGCCCTAGAAAACGTGATGTTCCAAACCCTTTCCGAAGAGGCCAAGGAACGCTACCTCGCCGCCAAAAACAAGAAATGGGAATGGAAATGGGGAAAAAAGACGTACAAACACCTATTGGGGTCTAAACCCATAGAAGCGGAGGGAGAGATCATTCTCGACCACAATTATGACGGTATCCGCGAACTGGACAATAAACTGCCGCCCTGGTGGGTATATATGTTCTATGCGACCATCATTTTCGGGGTGGTCTACATGTTCCGCTTCCACGTATTCGGGGGCTACGACCAAGATTTGGAATATGAGCGGGAGGTCGCTGCGGCACAAGCGGAAATCGAGGAATACAAAAAAACCGCCAAGGACCTGATCGATGCGAACACCGTAGAACTGTTGACCGATACCGGGGACCTCAAAGCGGGCGAGACCATATTTACGGGCAACTGCGCCGTCTGTCACAAAGTAGATGGCGGCGGTTCCATCGGCCCCAACCTGACCGACGATTATTGGGTCTTGGGCGGCGGTATCAAGAACGTGTTCAACACCATTTCCGAAGGTGGCCGTGCCGGCAAGGGCATGGTTTCCTGGAAGACCAATTTGAAGCCTAGCGAAATGGCGCAGGTCGCGAGTTATGTGTTGAGCATGCACGGCAGCAACCCCGCCGATGCCAAGGCCCCGGAAGGCGAAAAATGGATGGATCCCAATGCGCCGATACAAGACGTAGAGGTGCAGCAAATCGATTCCACCACCATCGAGGTCATTATGGATGACGGGGATACCAATGCCCCACTACCTCCCGATACGGATTCGGAATGATGCGTACCCATCTGCTCGGAACGGGCAAAGCAGCTAACATGAGTTACTGAGAGATAGAAGTTGATGTAATGGCACAAGATCAAGACAATTTCAGGGATTCCATCGGCACCGTCAAAGACGATGGCAAGCGTGCCTGGATATTTCCCAAAAAACCGAGCGGTACATTCTATACATACCGTAAGTATGTTAGCTATTTTTTGCTCGCCTTTCTGTTCGCTGCGCCTTTTGTCAAAATAAACGGCAACCAGTTCTTAATGTTCAACGTACTGGAGCGCCGCTTCAATATCTTCGGGCTCCCTTTTTGGCCACAGGATTTTTACCTGTTCGTCATCGTGATGATTATTGGAGTCGTTTTTGTCTCCCTATTTACGGTTGCCTTTGGCCGTATTTTCTGCGGATGGATATGCCCCCAAACCATTTTTATGGAAATGGTCTTTAGAAAGATAGAATACTGGATCGACGGCGATCGTGGGGCACAGATAAAACTCGACCGCCAGCCGTGGAACGCGGAGAAAATCCGGAAACGTACTATCAAATGGATTGTCTTTTTCATTATTTCCTTTTTGATCGCCAACGTATTCCTGGCCTATCTGATCGGAAGCGACACCTTAATAAGGTACGTTGTCGACGGACCGCTACAACATGTAAGTACCTTGGTTTCCCTCTTGATTTTTACGGCCGTCTTCTATTTCGTTTTTGCCTGGTTCAGGGAACAGGTCTGCATTATCGCATGTCCATACGGAAGGATGCAGGGTGTGTTGCTGGACAACAAATCTATCATCGTGGCCTATGACCACAAACGGGGCGAGGCGGAAAATGGCCGAAAAAAATTCCGTAAAAATGAGGATAGGTCAGCCTTGGGCTTTGGCGACTGTATTGATTGTTTCCAGTGCGTCAACGTCTGCCCCACGGGCATCGACATCCGCAACGGCACCCAGTTGGAATGCGTCAACTGTACCGCCTGTATCGACGAGTGCGATATCATTATGGAAAAAGTCGACCTGCCCAAAGGATTAATACGATATGCCAGTGAGGACGAAATCGAAAAAAAGGACAAGTTCAGGTTTACCCCGAGGTTAAAAGGTTATACCGCTGTCCTGACCATTTTAACCGGAATTTTTATCGGGATGCTCTTTTTACGAAACGACCTGGAAGCCAATATTTTAAGGTTGCCCGGCCAATTATACGAACATAAGGAAGGCAATATCATCAGCAACGTGTATACCTACAAACTGCTCAACAAGACAACTAAAGAAGTGAACGATGTGCACTTTGAGCTGTTGTCGCACAAAGGAACGGTAAAATTGGTACGCAACGGCGACTTCCACGTTCCTGCGCAAGGACTTGCGGAAGGCACACTCTTCGTCGAAATCAACAATGCGGCGGTCGAAAGCGATAAAGAAAAGGTAAGAATAGGCGTTTACAGCGGCGATGAACTGATAGAAACTACAAGCACCGCATTTCTAGCGCCGCGCAGTTACAAATAAATATATCATCATGAAACTAAACTGGGGAACAAGTATCGTAATTGCGTTTATAGCCTTCATAGGTTTTATCTTATTCTTTGTCGTACGCATGAGCACCGATTATCATGCCAACCACGATCTGGTAACGGAAGATTACTATAGAAAAACCTTGGAGTTCCAAGACGAAATCGACGCGGAGCGGAATGCCAATAAAAACGCGAGAATATCACTCGAAAAAACATCAGAAGGCATACGCCTACAATTTCCCGAAGACTTTGAAACCCAAAAAATAACAGGAACGGTGTCCCTTTACAGGCCGTCCAACAAACATTTGGATTTTGACTTACCCGTAAGTCTGTCCGAAACACATTTGCTCATACCTGACAAACGTTTGTTGCATGGCCGCTGGGACATTAAAGTCACTTGGGAATACGAAGGGGAAAAATATTTGCACAAAGAAAGTTTTACCTATTAGATGCTGCTATCCGCCGTCATATTGGGATTTATGGGAAGCCTCCACTGCGTTGGTATGTGCGGGCCTATCGCTTTTATGCTTCCGGTCGATCGCTCGAACGACCTCAAAAAATTCGGCCAAATCTTACTTTATCATTCCGGCCGACTTTTGGCATACGGAACCATCGGACTGGTTTTTGGTTTACTGGGAAAGGGACTGTATGTCTTCGGGATGCAACAAAACCTGTCCATCACCATCGGCGTTATGATGATTTTCGTGGTGCTTTTACCCCATAAGACCTTTGCAAAATACAACTTTTCGAAACCCATTTATAAGACCGTATCGAAATTCAAGAACCGGCTCGGCCGGGAGTTAAAAAAGAAATCCGCCGATACGTTTCTGACCATTGGGTTCTTGAACGGATTTCTACCTTGTGGATTGGTCTATATGGCACTGTTCGGAGCTGTCGCCATGGGCGATATGTGGCGAGGGGGATTATACATGGCCTTGTTCGGAATGGGAACGATTCCTTTAATGACCGTGGCCATTTACTTTAGTGGGCTATTGAAGGGCAGCGTTCGGCATAAAGTCCAAAAAATAATTCCCGTTTTCGTAGTTCTGGTAGGCGTGTTGTTCATTCTCCGTGGATTGGGGCTGGGTATTCCATATGTGTCCCCGAAACCCGTGGTAGAGGTAGTTTCGACCGCCATGGAATGTCATAATTGAAAAATGAAGGTTCTACCCAACGATATCGTTTTAAGACCAAGGTTTCAGATGGAACTGAATGACTCCCAAGAAAACGTAATTTGGGCTTTTGAAAAATCAACAATAGAACCTTTCTTGGTCACGCGGATCGACGCCCACATCTTTATTAAGTTCAATGTCGAACAACATCAGTTCTGGTCTCCACAATTGCATTTGGAATTTGAAAATCTAGACGAAGGCAAATGTAAACTTTATGGTGTTTTTGGTCCCAACCCCACGCTATGGACGTTCTTTATGTTCCTGCATTTTGGGGTGGCCACGATTTTTATAATTTTGGGGATATGGGCCTATTCCAGTGCGTCCCTGAATCGGCCCTATGGAATTCAATTAGGACTGATGGTTTTTATGCTACTGCTTTGGTTCGCACTTTATGCCTTTGGACGGGCAGGCCGACACAAAGGGAAGCCGCAAATGAGGGAGCTCCACAGATTTATGTTGGACATCCTAGGCCGTTAATCCAACAAAATAGAAATGGAAAAGAGCGTTCTGGAAAACAGGGACGACATACAGCTGTTGGTCGAAACTTTCTATGTAAAAATCAGAAAGGACAAAATTTTAGGCCCCATATTCAACACCGTCATTACCGACTGGGAAAGCCATTTGATTTTGCTGACCGATTTCTGGGAAAACCAACTTTTTCTCAAACGAAAATATTATGGAAACCCTGTTACTGCCCATCAGGAAGTAGATCGTAAAATAGGACACACCATTACCTCGGAACATTTCGGACTGTGGCTCAATCTGTGGTTCGCCACCATCGACGAACTCTTCGAAGGTGATACCGCTTGGATTGCCAAGAACAGGGCCCAGAAGATGTCGACAATGCTGTTTATGCAAATCTATCAACATCGAAATAACGGGAAATAGTATTTATTCCGATAATTTAATCCGAATTAACAAAACACTATCTTTGTCGAAAAGCCGATTAAAAATGTTTTCCAAAGCCTGCTAGTACGGAGTTAAAGTGAACATCTATATGGCCATGCAATCGTTGGAAGGCTTAAAAAAATCGCCGATAAAGTCGATTCGCCAACGGCATTCACCGCAAAGATACTGCACCAATTGGCCAAGAGCGAAATTCTGGTCTCCACGAAAGGCCTTTTAAGAGGATTTCAAATTGAAAAGCAACGGATCGATGAAATTAAGCGGGTCGATATTGTCTTCGCCATCGATGGGGATTCCATTTTACGCAGGTTGTGGTCTGGGCCTTAAGAAGTGCAATGCCGAAAAACCCGGTCCGGTACACGATAAGTTCGTGGTCGTTTGCGAGGAGCTGAAACAGATGCTGCAAAGTACCAGTCTGTTCGAGCTGGCACCTGGCCTGAAAGAGGGACTGACCTTTCTAAAAAGATAAATTCACGGTCGTAAAGTTGAATTGACCGAATCATAGTCAATAGTCATTTGTATGCAAGCCTCAAATCGTGATAGACAGATTCAGCTCGAACTCGTTAACGGCATCATCCACGGTTTCGGGATTATTTTTGGCCTAGTGGGCGTTCCGATCGTGATAGCCTTTGCCATAAAAAGCGATAATACACCGGGGGTCATCGGCGCCGCGATCTATGGATTCTGTTTTTTGCAACTTTTTACCTTCTCCACCCTCTACCACAGCTTTCAACATGCCAGCACCAAGCGTATCCTCGAAATCCTGGACCATATCAGTATCTATTTTTTGATAGCCGGTACCTACACTCCCTTTTTGCTGATTTATATGTACAATGCTTTTGGCGTTACCTTGCTATCGGTACTGTGGGGCTTGACCGCAGTGGGCATTGTTTTCAAGATTTTTTTTACGGGTAAATGGAATGTGGTTTCTACCCTGGTCTATATCGCAATGGGATGCATTCTCGTCGTGGGAGGACGTACATTCTTTGATGCCATACCAGCAGCGATAATGATTATGATCAGTATCGGGGGAGCACTTTATCTTCTGGGCGTTATCTTCTACCTGTGGAAAAAATATTCATACCATCATGCTATTTGGCATTTCTTTGTTTTGGCAGCGGCCGTTTGCCATTACGTAGCTATTTTATTGGCTGTGTAACGGGAAGTCCTTTTTGAAGATGCGATCTTTCATGTGGATCGTTGGGGTACATCGTCATCTCGGCGAGGGAGCGGTTGTAATAGCCGTCCAGTTTCAGTAAAACCTGATGCTTTTCGTTTTTCCACTTGGTTTGAAAAAAATAGCCAAAAGTGTCGCTCCAACCGTGCATATCCATCCGGATGGGAAATATCGGAGGTAAAAAGTGTCGCGACAAACACTTGGGAATTCTTAAAACTATCGGAATCATAGCTTAGAAAATCAATTTCAAAATCCATTGGATCAGTGGGTTCAAAAAAAACCGATGGCTGTACTTTGGTAAGGACGCGGTTATCGCCAAACGGATTCTTGTCGCTATTTTCAGGTTGCTTGCTCAACTGTTCATCCAGATAACATTTACCGTCGCATTGCATCTCTGGCTTATCTTTATTCTCACAGAGCACATTCACGATATAGTCAAAGTTCATACTGTATTCGGCTACCAGGCACAGGGGTTTGACCAGCATTAATAAGGCAACGGAAAGAATGATAAACGATTTCATTATAGTCCGAATGTCGCGTGGAAAGCATCCTTAAAACATGAATTTTTTCAGGTCTGATGGAAAAAGCAGAAAGGGAATCCCTTTTCGAATTCCCTTTAAACCAAAAGGTACAATGAATTGTATTACAGGCTGTGAACCCTAACCCATCTTGAACGTGACTACCGGGATTTTTGAATGATTGGCGATATCCTCTCCGATGCTGCCCACCAAGAAATGGGAAAGCCCTTTACGTCCATGGGTCGGCATACCGATTAGATCGGCGCTGACCCGCTCGCTATAGTTCAAAATACCCCTTTCAATACTATAGTCGTTGTAGATTTCAACTTCTTGTCCTTCGCCCGCCTTTTGAAGGAATTCTGAAATACGGTCATAGGCGTCGGCCGTAGCCATGAAATCATCGCCCGGGGTATTGATATAGACCAAATCCAGTTTAGCACCGAGCAGATCGGCAAAGTCCTTCGCCTTTCGAAAAGCCAAAAGGCTTTCATCCTTAAAATCACATCCAAAGACGAAACTATGGACCTTGAAATTGGCAATGTCATCTTTGATGACCAAAACAGGGACATCCGAATTTCGGACCACCTTCTCGGCGTTGGAACCGACAAACAATTCCTTAAACCCATCTGCGCCATGGGAGCCCATAACCACCAAATCGACGTTGTGTTTTTTAGCCACCTCATTGACTTCGGAAAAAACCTTAAAATGTTTTACGATCGGTACGACGTCTATTCCCTTCAAGTACGGTTTGTCCATGAATTCGGTCAGGCGTTTTTCCGCCAATTTGATTAGAAAGACGGTCTGTTCAGGGTAGAATCCTTCAGCGCCGGAAACGAGGGTCTGGCTCAGTTCTAACATATGGAGCACGATAATTTCAGCTTTGTGTTTTTTAGCTAGGGTTGCGGCCACCTTCAACGCATATTCCGATTGCTGTGAGAAATCCGTAGGTACTAATATACTTTTCATAGTCACATTGTTTTTTAATTATCCCTGCAGCGACTGAGGGAATCTAGGTTATACTTACATTTAATTTATACGGTCATCGAGAACAACTGGGTGTCCGGAACTTTTCGTTGTAGGTGAACATCAAAGGCCATACAGACATTCCGTACATAAGGCCTTCCCTTATCCGTAATTCGGAGTCCATTTTCTAAGAACTCGACCAGTGCGTCCTCTCTCATTTCCAGTAGCCTATCCAGCGCCTTTGCAAATTTGAAATCTGTGGTTTCCCTAGGGGTCCACGAGGTCTCAAAACGGCACATTAGGTTCAAGATGTGCTGACGGATTTCTTGATCTTCCTCTGTAAGCATATGTCCCCTAAAAATCGGTACGATATCATTAGCTACAAGGTGTTGATATTCCTCCAGACTTTTTACGTTCTGGGCAAAACCGTACCAACTATCACTGATACTCGATGCGCCGAGACCGATCATCAATTGCGTTTTTGAGTCGGTATATCCCATAAAATTCCGGTGGAGCTTGCCTATTTTCATGGCGGTATACAAGCTATCAGTTTCAAGGGCGAAGTGGTCCATCCCGATTTCACGATAGCCGACAGCCGCCAAAAGTTGTTTGCCAGTTTCATATTGAACGCGCTTTTCTTTTGGAGTAGGCAGGTCTTCATCCCTGAAACCTCTTTGCCCGTTGCCCTTGAGCCACGGCACGTGGGCATAGCTATAGAAGGCCAATCGGTCGGGCATCAGTTCTTTGGTCTTTAAAATGGTGTGTTTCACATCGGCCAAGGTCTGATGCGGCAGGCCGAAGATGATATCATGGCCCACGGAGGTATAACCGATTTCCCTGGCCCATTCGGTGACCTGCTTGACATTTTCAAAGGCTTGTACCCGATGGATTGCCTTTTGTACGGTTTCATTATAATCCTGAACCCCGTAGCTGACCCTTCTGAACCCGAAGTCGTATAAGGCCTGTAAGTGTGCGCGGGTCGTATTGTTCGGATGACCTTCGAAACTGAATTCATAGTCCTCTGCCCTATCGGCATATCGGAATATTCCGTTCATCAACAAGCGAAGGTTTTCCGGGGCAAAGAAGGTGGGCGTACCCCCACCGAGATGCAGCTCCTTGATACTAGGCCGTTCGGAAAAAAAGCTGCGATATAATTTCCATTCCTTTAGGATAGCTTCGATATACGGCAATTCTACATCATGCCTTCTGGTAATGCGCTTATGGCAGCCACAGAAGGTGCACATGTTTTCGCAGAAGGGAAGATGGATGTAAAGGCTTATACCTTCCTCTTGATTACTTTCCGAGAAACTTTGCCTTACCGATGTTTCCCATTTCTTTCCAGAAAAGGTGTTCATGTCCCAGTACGGAACGGTCGGGTAACTGGTATAACGTGGGCCGGGAATATTGTATTTTTGAATTATATTACACATTTACAATGGTATGTTTTCTACAAAGCTACCTCGCAACATCCGCCCGAACTATGATAAATATCATGTATAGATTATTGTAGAACACATATTCTCAATGCCCATATTTATAAATATCCTTAAAAACGGATACCACAATCCCTTCTTGATATGTATTTAAATCATATCTGATTTTTACTTTCGTTCCAATCGGCGCATGGTAGTAAATGACCCAGGCATCTGCCTCGTTGGTACCGATACAACCATTGGAATAAGCCTTTTCCAAAGTTTCGGGATTCGTGGTCGGGTGTATCATTTGCCCGTTTCGGATGCCGTTGATTTCGGTCTCTATCCATGGAATCTGTGGCATGACGGTCATTTTTCCATCATCTCTCTTCGTGAGGTAGAATTGCTCGCCGTCTACGGGATTGAAGAACTCCGGGTCTTTTACGTGGGCCACGATTCTTCCTTCTCCCGTTTTGGTACGTAAGTCCGTCATGCGATTGCCCATTTTCAGATATCGCTCCCTATTCTGCCCGACCCGGACAGGAAAGCTGTGCACTAAAACGGAATCTTTAAAAATTCGCAATCTGAATTCAGGGATGTTAATGTCGATCTCGGTGTTCGTAAATTCTTCCAGCATTCGACAGGCATTGAGGGAGTCCGGAATTCTTAGGGTGCTCCCTTTCGACAACACGATTTGCTGCCTTTGGTCGTACACAAAGGAATCCCTTTCCATCATTCGGTAATAATCCGTATTCGCCAGTATATCGATAATCCATGGATTGTTACGCACCAAAAGATGTTCCGATAGTGGGTAGGGCAGAATGGAATCGTAGTGTTGCACTAATGAATCGAGGAATTGAAAATAATCACCTACGACGATATCCTTAGAGACCTTTATGCGTTTTGGCGTTGTATCGCCCTGCATACCGTTTTTCTCAAAATCAGGTTTTGCCTGTTGCCTGCCCGCCAAAGGTATATTATGGGTATGGCAAGAACAAAATAGTACGAACACCGCTAGCGTTAAAAAAACAAAATTTGTCAAGTTGAATCGTATCATATTAATTTCCCAATTTGCCGTTGGCACAACGTATGTAGGCTTTGGCCTTTCTGACCAAGCTGTGGATATCGTCCGTCAATGGGTAATGCAGTTTGGCAAGTGTTGTTTTTTATCATTTTAAGAGTCGCTGTTAGTGTAAAATCAAAGGATACCGAACTGTATTTTACATCGACAATACATTGCGGAGGTCCTTTTAGGCGCGTATTTTATTGATAGTGCTATTACCACAGCCATCACACTTAAGGTTATGTATGGCAAACGCAGTTTTCACAGCATTCATTTTAAGGCTCAAATGTAGCTTTTGGTGGTTGCTTAAAGCATGACTTTGGTCATATCCGGTTTGGTTCCGTCTCCCCGAACCACCATTTAGTTTTCATTGGTTTTTTGACCAATCCGAATCCCTCTATAGCGTGTTCTTTGAGGTGCTCCTTCATTTCGGTCACAGAATCCGTGAGGTATAGCAACTTCATATCCTCTTGTGAAATACTCTCGTTATCCGCCATCAGCTGAATATGTTCGTAAAGTTCTTTATGGTATTCCTTTCCGAAGAGCACTACCGGGAAATGGAGAATCATCTTGGTCTGTATCAAAGTCAAGGCTTCGAAGAGCTCGTCCAAAGTACCGATACCGCCCGGCATGACGATGAACGCGTAGGAGTATTTCAACAATATGAATTTTCGTACGAAGAAGTAAGGGATATTGATCCATTTATGCAAATACCGGTTAGGTTCCTGTTCGAATGGCAATATGATGTTGCAACCGACGGAGTACCCATTATTTTGAAATGCACCTTTATTGGCAGCCTCCATAATTCCGGGACCGCCGCCGGTCATGACCGCAAAACCCATTTCTGACAAGGCTTTGCCTATTTCCTCGGCCTGTTTGTAGTACACATTCGAGGCTCCAAACCTGGCAGAGCCAAATACCGTGACACAGGGCCCAATAAAGTGAAGTTTACGAAAGGCCCTGATAAATTGGTACTGCACCTTAAAGGTAAACCAAAGTTCTTTGAACCGATTGCGAGGACCATCTAAAAAAGCACGTTCCTCACTTAGAAAAAATAAATTTGCATCCTTTTTTGAATCGTCTCGCATATTACTTGGTATCGATCGTATTTAAAATTAAAAGTAGCGGATTACATAGCCGCATAATATGATAATTCTCATATCCTTGCGATTTTGGTGTCTAATGGCTGTTTAAAGGAAAAATCAATCGATAGATCAGTATTAAAATGGACACACCGAATATTGAGGTGTAAATCAGTTTATTGTACCTCGCCAACCAATTCGGTAAAAAAATATCAAAGTTATCTTTTGTGGAATCCGAATATTTACGGGCCATTACCGTCAAGGGACAGAACCATTTAAATGCCAGTAAGACAATGCCTTCTGCAACTACCAAGCCGATGCAAACCCAGACCCATTTGTCAATTATATCGGCAATCACTGCATACAATAGGTAGAAGATAACCATATTGAAGAAAAGCCAAATCATAGTGTGTACAGTCTTTATAACCAATAGTTCCCTGTTCCTCATCGGATGACGATTTTAGCGTATTTTTCTTCTTTATATCTCTGAGTGCAGTTTTCCAGGTACCGTTCTACATTTACAATTTTCCACGTACTCCAGATGCCATTAGATATGCTGTTATAAGGATGTATTTTTGGGCATTTCATTGGGGGCGAATTATATCATTGGCTTTCATTTTATCAGTATTTAAAGTTTTCAACATTGTACTGGATGCTTTTGACATTAAATTTCCCGTAAACAAATTGCCCATCCGGATAATGCCAAATAGCCTCGCCGTAGGCCGGCAGATTATAACCGTTTGTGTTTCGATACACACTGGCCGGAGTGGAAAACGGGAAAGCTTTCATTTCATCAACCGAATACCGATCATTGGAAACAAAATTGACCAGTTGTCCTTTTTCGTTGAAATGTAAAATGGCTGAGATGCTGGTAGCGTTGGTTGTAAAGGTCGCTCTAACCGATTGTTCATCGATAACTTTCCAGCGTATACGGTCATCGATAAGTGCAGACGGGGCAAATAGACATAGGTCGTTAAAAAAAGTGACCGTTTCGGTGGGAAACAATTCCGGTTTATCATTGGTTACCACTGGAAACAAGGATAGCAACTTGATAGACATAAAGGCGCCATCTTTTGTGTATTTGTGATAGCCGTTAATAGGTAACTTCTTGACCTTGGCCTTCATGAAAAATAAGCGCGTGGGCACTTCGAAAAAGTTGTACTGTTCCGAGGTGAATTTGAACCAATCTTTGCCCCTGTCCCGCATTTCGCCCTCAAATTTAATTTTGACATTGTACACTTTTGGCTTGCCCACTGCCCCAACGTATCTCAAATACTTTTGTACGACCGGTGGTAAAGTCTCGATGTCTTTCGCCGTCATCATTTCATCAATGATTTCAGTGGATGCGTTGGCGGTCCGGACGTCCGTTCTATATCTTTTTTCAAAGCGTTCGGTCCCAAAAGCGACACTAGCGGTTAGGAGGATGATTAGGTTTACGAGCGTTCCATATTTGGCATCCGACCATACCGTTAAAATCAAAATCTGGGATGCAATTACTGCCAAGATGGCAATAATGGGCCATCCTTCTCTTTTAAGCAGTATGATACTGGCGGACACCATAAAAAGCAAGCCCGTTAACAACCAAATTAGTCCGACGATCTTTAACAGTACATTGGCGGACTCCGCAGTGTTTCCAACAGTAAAAGCTTTGACAAAACCCATGAAATGGATTAGCCCGTGAAGGATAAACAAGAGTATCAATACAATTCTCATAACCCAAGGCCTTGATTTAAAGATTACGTTTCAAAAGTAGTTTTGGTAGGCAGGGTTGGCAATGATTTAAATCATCTAATGGCAATTTTAAGCATTCCTAAGGCTTCTCATATAGCCTTCCATCAACTCGAGGTATTTTCGGGCCTCGTCCAGCGCTTTGTCTTTTGATTTAGTATCCGTCGCACTTTTTGCCCTAAGGCTATTTACTTTGGCCCGTATGTTAGCCCGATAGCTTTTATAGTAGATGTAAAGCCGCAGTTCCTCTTCGGTGCGCATAGCAGGAAAAAGGCGATTATAATTTACTATGAATTCTTCGGAAAGATCTTTTCTTTCCATTGCATCCAAATCCATACAGAGGAATGCGACCTCGCTCAACACATCGATATGGCGGTAATCGTCGTTGAATTCGATACAATCGAAAAGTTGCGGACCTGGTAATAGAAAAATGTTTCGGGTATGCAGGTCGCCGTGGCAATCCCGAAAAAAGCCCGATGACAATCTCGTTTTCAATAATTCCCTATTGTTCTTTAGAAACGTATCGGAACATTTTATGGCACTGTTTATTATGTCTTCGCTGTGGAGGCCTATATTTTTTTTCAGAAACTCTTTCTCCAGAGCAAGGTCATTGAATTTTTCCTTTATGTCGAACACATTTTTGGCATTAATGATTGTAGTATTCGTATGAAATCCAGCTATTCGTTTCGCCAAATTTTCAATATCGGTTTGAGTTACCTTATTCTTGGCCACAAGTACATCCATTTGCTTTTCGGGGTCGAGTTTACGCATTTTTAGAGCGTAATCGACTAGTGTTCCCTCTGTACCACCTACACTATAGTTTCCTTCACATAGATATATAGGCAGGACTTCGAGATAGATGTCTTTGGAGAATCTTCGGTTCAGTTCGAGTTCCCTTTCACAAAAATGTTTGCGCAATTCCGGAGTGGAAAAATCTAGAAAGGAATATCTGATCGGCTTTTTGAGCTTATAGACGAATCGATCGCAAAGTATAACCCACGATATATGGGTCTCGACCAAATCTCTTTGCATAGTGGCCTCGGGAAAAACACCGTTCGAAAGTAGCTTATCGAGTTGCGTTTCGGTCATCTTTCAGATATTTCATAGCCTTTTGCAGCATGATTTCGATATTGTCGTTCGTGGATTGTAAGGTCAAATGGCTTTCCAACAAAGGCTCCCATTCCTTTCGAAGTAAGCGATAGACCTCAAAATCGGCCTCACTAAAGGGTCTTGACTTTTTCAAACGTTCTCGAACGATTTCCTCGTCGACCTGTATCTCGATGAAACGGAGGTTTCCTTTTGACTTTGAAATAAAAGGTTCTCTAGTAGATGCCTTATGGAAGGTTGCATCCAAGACCAAACCGTTATTTTGGGCGATGGCCCCTTCCATCTTGTCTAACATGACTTTGTAAACCTTTATTTTTTCGTCTTCCGAATAGGTCCGCTTCGGAAAAATCGATTTTCGCAGCCGGTCACTGTTGACGTATTCGGCACCGATCTTTTCGGCCAATCTTTCAGCGAAATAGCTTTTACCCGAACCGGGAAGTCCTATTACTACTATAATCATAGCGGTTTTGTATTTTGAGACAAGATTAAAATCCGGTTCATTTCCTCATAATAATTGGTAATTACCATACCCTTAAAATTCAACAACGCTTCTAAACGTTCTGTGGCGCTATCCATAAAAAGAGATATTTTCCAGGATGATTTTCCCCATATGGAATCCAGACCTTCCCTAGCATAAATTCCCTTCCCAGAGGTGGTCAGATATGCAATTTTCGCAAGGTGCTGTCCGTTGGTATCCGTAAATGATAGTTCGTTTCTATGCTAGTGGTCAATGCGACGATTTCCGAAAGAACGCTTCTAAGATTGTCCATGACAGTGCCCGTTTAGATTAATGCTTAAATGTAAGGGGCTTGCCCATGCCCTGAAATGACCGAAATCATGATTCCTTAAAAACACGCATGACAATTATCATTTGTAAGCTTTTAATGTATCGCTAGTTTCACCACGGAAACCTAAAAAGCGATTTCGATGAAGACCATTCTCTATGCTACCGACTATTCCAAAAATTCTGTACCGGCCCTATGGTCAGCCTTTTTATTGGCGGAGAAATTTGATGCCAAACTGATCGTAATGCACGTATTCGATATGCCCATCTTACTGGCCAGCCCAGTTTCGGTGACCCACATGAAGACGGAGAAAAAACGTATTGTCGAGCACCGGGTCAGGATGAGGGATTTTACTAAGGAATATTTGGGGCATCCGGAAAATAGAATCGATCTCAGTTTTATGGTGGCCGAAAACGGCTCGGTTTGGAGCAGTATTCAGGAAAAGGCCATAAAATTAAATGCAGACCTCATCGTGGTAGGCACTACGGGAATTAGCGCTGTTCGCGAATTCTTATTGGGAAGTACTACGAAGGCACTCATCAAAAATGCACCGTGCCCTGTGTTGGCGGTTCCGGAAGGAGCCGGGATTGAAAACCTCAACACCATAATCTATGCGACCGATTTCGAACAGGCCGATATTTTTGCCATCAACCGCTTGGTGAAGATAGCGGAAAAATTCGACGCCGGAATTAAGGTGTTGCACATTACCACCCGAAATGAATACGCGGGGGAAGAACTGATGGAATGGTTCAAGGAAATGCTCGAACAAAAAACAAGCTATGAAAATATCGAATTCGAGCTACTCTTTTCGGACGGGATATTTAAGGAACTTAATGGGTATCTGAACGATACGAAAGCAGACCTATTGGTCATGTTGGAACGGAAGGATAGTAATTTCTTCGAGAAATACATCAAGAAAGATATGGTCAAAAAAATGGTGTCGGAGATTAGCGTACCCCTGTTGAGTTTTAATAGTGTAGGATTATAACTATTCAACTTCACGGTGTCCTAAAATGATTACTATGATATTCCCTCCCTTTGCTTTCGATGACTTTGAAAAATATATTCTAAAATATCCGGTTATGAAAATTAAAGTAGGCGTTCTTGTGCTGATGTTCGGCCTTTCCCTTTCGGCCCAGGACACGGGCACGTTTAGTTCTTACGAGACTTTGGAAGGTGTAAAAAGCATCGAAATTCAGAATAACCTTTGCGCCATACTGTACCCGACCCACTTTTTTGGGGTACAGATCAAAGGCGATGAACGTCTAAAGGATATCATTAAATGGGATTTTAAGGATGCTGCTCTGAAACTCTATACCACCGAGGAGAATACCATGGCAAGCTATGCGGAAATAACGCTATATGTAAAGAATTTTGAGGAATTGCGCCTTTCGGGAAACGCCTCGGTCCAGACAGATGAAAAAATGGTTATGGAAACCTTCATTTTGAATTCAGATGAAAATAGTAGTTATAACTTTCCTATGGAATGCGCCGCTTTTAGGCTGATTGCCGCAGGGGAAAGCACCGGTTATATTGATCTTACGGCGCAGAGCGTACGCGTACAAACCAAAAATAATGCAAGTACCTCCCTAAAAGTGCTGGGCGGGAAAGTAAATGTGGAACTAACCGATGACAGTATCGTAGGTTTGAGGGGGTCTGCGCAAGCCTTAAGCGCAACAGTTGACAAAAAGGCCAGATTGACGGCGTGGGGGCTGAAAGCGGAGGATGTGTACCTGTATTCCTCCAGTATTGCAGATACAGAAATTTATGCGAAAAACAGGGTAAAAATTAATGGACAGGCAAACTCAAAGATATATGTGACCGGTTATCCTCGGCAGATCGATACCATCGATGTTAGTAAAAAAACCAAGATATTTTACCACGCGCGAAATTGAATTATCCGTGGTATCGGTTATTTACCCCATATGTTTACTACCCCATAGCTAGCTTAAATAGCTAACTATTCCATTTTTATCTTAAAAACATAGTATCAGATTTTCTATATAGTGTTAAAAATTACTTAAAACAGTACCTTTTTATACATAGTACTGTAACAAAATAAACCTCACCTCGTCTATCAGTTGTAAGTCAGTTAAAAAACAATAAAAACATCCTAGAAATCATGAAAGCATCAATCACAAAAACGGTAACAGAATCAAGAACAGGACAGTACTTTTCCACCCTTGGCAGTAGCAAAAGGGCACAATGGGCGCAGTTCAGGAACTTTAATCGCTAATCAAAATCAAAAAGTAACAAAAATTATACAAAAGTCATGAAAGCATCAATCACAAAAACAGCAACAGAATCACGGACAGGACAGTACTTTTCAACCCTTGGCAGTAGCAAAAGGGTTCAATGGGCACAGTTCCGGAACTTTAATCGCTAATCACGGTTATCGGACTCACAAGAGTCACCCCAGCATATCATTAATCACTTAAAGTTATAGTCATGAGAACAATCATCAATCAATCGCCTACCGAATCCAAAAAATTTACTTTTTTTACCAACTTAAAAAACAGTAAGCGAATCCGTTGGGCAGAATCACGTCAGTATCTACAATAACCTTACTATCGGTTAGATAACTTTCAAATGGGATAAAGCTTCATCAAGTTTATCCCATTTTTTATTTCCATCCTGAGCAAATTTAACCATATACTCCAAAACTGATATAAATCATATATGCTCTAGCACCACTACCCTACCTTCGGTAAAAATCAGTATAATGAAATTACTTTCAAACCTATTTTTTTTGTCCGTAATGCTGCTAATGTCCCCACGGGGACAAGATGAGCTACAAGCCGTGGAAGCCACCTACGAAGGACATTCCGGAGGCCTTTTTTATTTCGTGGATTTGGAAGGTTCTTCTTATGTATTCAACGACATCGAGCCCATGGCCAAAGAAAAATACGACCTTACCAGCAACCGTTTTGAGGGAAGAAAATTTACCGTTGTATACCGAATAGTTTATGAAATTAAAAAAGACAAAGAACAGCAAGAGCAAGAGCAGGAAGCAATAGTGGAAGAGGATGAGGAAAGCGAATGGGAATACGATTATGGGGAATGTATCATTGTCGATTTAGAACCAGTTGGGTAATTTCTGGTATGGCTATACGCCCTGTTCGGAATTA
Source organism: uncultured Flavobacteriaceae bacterium (assembly GCA_963832345.1). Classification (GTDB taxonomy): domain Bacteria; phylum Bacteroidota; class Bacteroidia; order Flavobacteriales; family Flavobacteriaceae; genus Pricia. Next base: position 526,180 of record CAWHTW010000004.1, read on the forward strand.
TTTATGCCCATCATGTAATCGACGAGGCAAGCGGTAATTGTTCCATAAACATGGCATTTCCTTTGGTTTTTCAAAAGAAAGCGCGAAAAAAGAAATACAGATTGGATTCGGGTGTTCGGTACGAACGCTGAGTTCGAAGATTGAAAAGCTTATCATTACATCCTGTCAAACTCAGAGGTGACGATTGCACCCTATACGCCAACATAACTGTGCTTTCGTTTGCACTGTAACATAAGCCTGGTCGCGTTCCAAAACATTTTGGAGGTGGGGTTCGGAGCCAATGTATCTTCCTCATCGCTCAAAAAGGTGCTTACCAACAGCTTCAAATACTGCAATTGGCTATTGTCTTTTCTCAGGTATTCAAAGGCCATGTAAGTATCGAATTCCCTGGTTTCTATGAAATCATGCAAAAGCAGCCTGACATCCGAATGCGTTGCATCTACCTTGATTTTATTGAAGAGCTCTACTACCATAATCTGGCTTCCCTCGAAATACTGGATAAAGTGGCCGTCATGATAAAGCAGACAACCGGTAATTCCTACTTTTTTATTGCTCTCGCGAGACTTTTCGAGCATTTGCTGCAATGAGCTCTCGCCAAGAGCGGCACTAGCTTTCGATCGGTAAACTAAACAATACATATGATACTGGTTATGGATTTGGGTTTGGTAAATATCTTCTTGGGTTGTCAGTGTTCAAAGGTAGCCCAGTTTTGAAAGGAGGCATATGATATTTATCATAGTTACCACTCAATCAAGAATATGACCATCCTCCATTTGAATGATTCGGTCTGTACGTTTGGCGAAATCCTCGTCGTGGGTCACGACCAATAGCGAAAGTCCTTCCTCCTCTTTAAGGCGCTTGAAAATACTGAATACGTTTTCGGAATTATGGCTGTCGAGATTTCCAGTGGGTTCATCGCCCATCAGAATTGTGGGGGTATTGATCAATGCCCTGGCAATGGCCACCCGTTGCTTTTCACCACCGGAAATCCGGGAGGCGCGCTGATTGGCCAGCTTGTCAATATGTAACATTTTAAGCTTTTCCATGGCATCGTGCTCAATTTCGGCGTGTGACCTTTCGGCCAGTTTCCTGGCGGGCAACATCACGTTTTCAAGAACGCTGAATTCCGATAAGAGGTAGTGGAACTGAAACACAAAGCCTAAACCATAAAACCCTTTTGATATGCTCGCCAAAAATTCAGTACCACGGTAGGCCAGAAGCGTACCTGTTTCCGTTTCCGAAATGTTGTTTTCAAATAACAACTGACCGATGTCATATTTTACCCAGCATACAGGGTCTAGCTTTGGCGTTTAAATAAGGTCCATATACATTTACAATACTTCGGCAATTAAAAAGCATCGATTTCGCACGAATAAATTCAAATAAAGACACCATGACAGATTTAACCAGCAGTGAGGGTCTCAACATACTCAACGATAATTACACTGGCCACTTGGGTTTTACCTTGGAGGGCAACCCATTTGTTCTTCCCATTAGCTATTATTATGACAAAGAAGAGCACGCTATTATCAGCTACTCCGCCGAGGGCCATAAAATTGATGCCATGCGGAAGAATCCATCGGTATCCCTATTCATAGCAGAGGTTCAATCCGTGTACAACTGGCAATCGGTATTGGTCCACGGCACATTTGAAGAACTAAAGGGCACCGATGCCAAACAGCAATTGCATCAATTCACCGAAGGAATACAAAGAATTATCAAGAATAAGGAGGATAGGGAGACGGAATTTATCAGCGAATTTTCAAGTAAGGGCTACTCCCGTGGCGTTCCCGTAGTCTATCGAATCAAAATTCGTGAAATTACAGGCAAACGCAAGGAAACTTAGCGTAAACAAAACGCCGAACCGAACCTGGGAATGCAACTGTTTCCGCTTCGTATATGCCGCAACATGCCCCATCCGAAATCATACTAGAACCGGGACCGAACAAACCTCATATGAAGTACAAGCTGTCAACAGTAGCGTAGAATCCGCTTGGTATTTTTTGTGCTAGGAGCTACTCTTTTTCACTATGCAGCCATTTTGCTGGCAGTTAATGGAATGTCAAAAATAGCGCTAAGGTAGGTCACGGCAGAACTTGGGTTTTCTGTTTTCAATCTTGAACCATGGTTAATGTTCTATCTTGTAAATATAATCGCTACGTGTACTATAGCAAACGAACCGCCCGCCTTTCCGTTCCCAAAATGACATTTATCATTTCAAGGATTCATGCACAGTCCTAGTTTTGTAGAACCTCAAACTACAATAAAACTTAAAATCTAAAGCGATGGAAAAGGAAATCATATATAACGAAAACCTGCATTTTGAACACCAGCTTTGGAGGCGCGAGCTTTTCTTCTGGCAAGACGAGCTAAAGTTTTTCAACAATAGGCTCAGCGAATTGGTTACGCGATGGACTTCGAAGGAGGTACTTGTAAAACTGGAGCATTATCAAAATGAATTCATCTTGCAAGGTGGGGCGATTGAAGACGTATTTGAGGCCATAGAAATCCACGAAAATGGCATTGCCGGACAATACCAAGACGGCGAAGATGCACTGGAAACCATTTTGGTCAAAAAACACTTGGGATTCCGAAATAGAGTTGAGACGCAGCGACCATCCCCATAAGGCTAAGTATGATTTTAGTCATTTGTTACCAGCCCAGCTAAAGCTATTTTTGGGCATCCTTAACTAAAAAGCGAAATATGAATATAGGTTTGGTGCTTTCCGGAGGCGGTGTACGCGGAATCGCCCATATCGGGGCCCTAAAGGCCCTTGGGGAATATGGGATCTATCCTTCGCATATTGCCGGTACCAGCGCGGGGGCTCTTGTGGGCGCATTGTACGCGGCCGGTTGCGAATGGGAAGAACTATTGGACTTCTTTAAGACTACGGAAATTTTCAGTATCTATAACTATGCAAAGAGCAAACCAGGATTTGTAGATACCGAAAAGCTGTATGGGCATTTTAAGAACTACCTGCCCGACGATAGTTTTGAATCCTTAAAGATTCCGCTCTATGTGACCGCTACCAATCTTCTTGATGGTAGGCTAAAGGTCTTCCATCAGGGAGAACTTATCCGACCAATATTGGCCTCGGCGGCAGTGCCGGGTCTGTTCGCACCCGTCGCTTTTCAGGACGGCTATTATATTGATGGAGGTACCTTAAACAACTTTCCCGTTGACCTTATCAAAAAGCACTGCGACCAGATTGTCGGGGTATATGTGAATCCCTTCGACAAAATGAGGATTGCCGATCTTAAACATGCCCACCAAGTGCTGGAGCGTGCCTATCATATCATGGTGGCCAACGAAACGGTACTAAAATTCGAAGACTGTGACGTACTGATTCGACCGAAAGGTATGGCGGACTTCAGCATGTTTTCTTTTCGGAATATGGATGCCATTTTTGAATTGGGGTATACCGCGACCCTAAAAGCCTTGAAAAATGATACCACCCTCAAAATGGCGATTTCCAAGGAAGATTTGGGGGCCGAACGTACGTCCAAACCCCTTCGGATAAAATGACTTGTGTCAGTCCCGGAAATTTTTCCCTCTATTTTTGGTTAATGGTATTCGAAACAAAAAGCAATCAACCCTATGATCAACCCAAAAGATTTTAGAATCGAAGGACTTTCGGATGAGGCGGTGCTCCGCTCTCGAAAGACCCACGGAAAAAATACACTGGACTACAAAAGAGAAAATAGTTTCTTGGATGCCCTAAAGAGTATCCTACTAGAACCCATGGTCATTTTGTTGGCGGTGGCCTCCGGCATTTACTTTATCAGCGGAAACGTCGGCGACGGTGTTTTTTTAGCGTTGGCGATTGTTCTTGTGGCCTCTATATCATTGTATCAGGATTCCAGAAGCCGAAAGGCCTTGGAGAAACTGAAGAACCTGACCCAACCCAATAGCAAGGTCGTTCGCAATGGGGCAGTCATTGAGATACCCAGTGAGGAACTGGTCATTGGCGACAGTTTAATGGTGGAAGAGGGAAATATCGTTCCCGCGGACGGCACCATACAACATTCCAACGATTTTTCGGTCAACGAATCGCTGCTGACGGGTGAATCGCTTTCCGTTTTCAAAGACGTCACGAAATCCGACAACCGTATTTTCACCGGTACAACGGTGGCCAGTGGACTCGCTATCGCCACGGTATCCGCCATTGGAAACTCCACCGAACTGGGAAAGATCGGAAAGAGTCTGGAAGGCATCAAAGAAGAAAAAACCCCCCTCGAACGACAGATCTCCAATTTCGTCAAGAAAATGTCCATCTGGGGGGGAATCGCCTTTTGTGCTGGTCTGGGGCATCAACTACTTCAAATCTTACGACCTACTCGACAGCTTGCTCAAGGCCCTTACCTTGGCGATGAGCATTCTGCCCGAGGAAATTCCCGTAGCCTTTACCACCTTTATGGCTTTGGGCGCCTGGCGGTTGATGAAAATGGGTATCGTGGTCAAACAGATGAAGACCGTGGAGAGCCTGGGAAGTGCGACCGTAATCTGCGTTGACAAGACCGGAACCATTACCGAGAACAAAATGGAGCTGGCAAAATTGTTCACGATGGCCTCAGGAAAAATCAGCCCGGTAGACGCCGGCTTCAACGCGGCCGAAAAAGAACTTATCACCCTTGCGATGTGGGCCAGCGAACCCATACCGTTTGACCCAATGGAAACCGCTTTGCACGAGGCCTACGGAAAAATGACCGCTTTTGATGAAAGGCCCGATTACCGCATGGTACATGAATATCCCCTGGGAGGCAAACCACCTATGATGACCCATCTGTTCGAAAATAATCGGGGCCTTCGTGTCGTAGCGGCCAAGGGCGCACCGGAAGCCTTCTTAAGCATTTCGCATCTCTCGGAAGAAGAGAAATCACTTATAGCGAGAACAATACAAGGCTTGGGGAAGGAAGGCTATCGTCTCTTGGGCGTCGCAGTAGCCGATTTTAAAGGAACCGATTATCCCAAAAGGCAGCAAGACTTCCGGTTTGATTTCAAGGGCATGGTAGCGTTCTACGATCCCCCAAAGAAAAACATCGGCAAGGTACTGCAAGACTTCGATGCCGCGGGCATCAACGTGAAATTGGTCACCGGAGACTATGCGGATACCGCCTTGGCCATCGCCAAGCAAATCGGTTTCAAGGGATACGAGAAATGCATGTCGGGTGACGAACTAATGCAGTTGCAGGATACCGAGCTCCAACAAAAGGTCAAGGAGACCCAAATTTTTGCCCGGATGTTTCCCGATGCCAAGATGCGCATCATCAATGCCCTCAAGGCGAACAACGAGGTGGTGGCAATGATCGGCGACGGGGTCAACGACGGCCCTGCCTTAAAAGCCTCCCATTTCGGAATCGCCATGGGCAAAAAGGGAACGGAAATCGCCAAAGAGGCCGCATCCCTAATTTTGGTTGACGATGACCTATCTAAAATGATAGATGCGATTGCCGCAGGCCGAAAAATCTATACCAACCTGAAAAAGGCGATTCAATACATCATTTCCATCCACATTCCTATCATATTGACCGTTTTTATCCCGCTGGCGCTAAACTGGAGGTACCCTGCCATCTTTTCACCTTCCCACGTGATTTTGCTCGAATTGATAATGGGGCCCACCTGTTCTATCATCTACGAGAACGAACCCATGGAAAAAAATACCATGCTTCAAAAACCAAGACCCTTTACCACTGCTTTTTTCGATTTTAAGGAATTGGCTACGAGTATTGTACAAGGGCTGGCCATTACCCTAGGCAGCCTTTCCGTTTATCTATATGCCGTTGCACAGGGATTGAACGAAGATATTACACGTACTATGGTCTTTATGGTCCTGATTGTGGCGAACATTTTCCTGACCTTGGTCAACCGCTCATTTTACTATTCGATATGGGCGACTCTAAAATATAAGAACAATTTGGTGCCGCTTATTATCGGACTTACTATTGCGATTGCCGCCTTGTTGCTTTTTGTGCCTTCCATCACAGCTTTTTTCGATTTTCAGACTTTGAACGTGAACCAATTAGCGGTGTCTGTTTTGACTGGCAGCATTGCTGCGCTTTGGTACGAGCTGGTAAAATGGATAAAAAGAATAAAATAGATTAATGGGGCAGCCTGTCCCTGAGCAATCCGTAAACAAATGTTCCCAACAAGGCTCCGAAGATGACCACCAAAATCGATACGTAGCCGGCACCCGCCAGTACGTACATGGGTCCCGGGCACGCACCTGCCAAAGCCCACCCAAGTCCGAAAATGATACCGCCTACCAGATATCTGGTCACACTTCTGTTCTTCGGATCGAGCTGCATATGCTTTCCGCCGATGGCTTTGATGTTATACCGTTTTATGAGCTGTACCCCTATAACACCCAAAACTAGGGCCGAACCGATGATACCGTACATGTGGAAGGAACCGAACTCGAACATTTCGTAAATCCGAAACCAAGAGGCGGCTTCCGATTTGTACATCACGACGCCGAAGAAAATACCAGTAACCAAATAGCTTATATATTTCATTGTGTAAATAGTAAGGGAAACAATACATGAATCATGACCAGACCGCCTATAAAAAATCCGATGACCGCAATCAACGAGGGCAGTTGCAGGTTACTTAGCCCCGATATCGCGTGGCCCGAGGTGCAGCCACCCGCATAACGGGCGCCAAAGCCGACCATAAAACCACCTAACAGCAGCACAGCCAAAATAAAAGGGTCGTCGAGCTGATCGATCGCAAAAATTTCCGGCGGCAGATACGCTTCCCCAGCACTTTTTATACCATAATCCCGTGACAGCTTTTCTGCAATCTCAGGGTTGATTTCGACCGTGTTGTCGGACATGTACTGGGAAGCAAAAAATCCTCCGATGACCGCCCCGACCACTACCAATAAGTTCCATCGCTCCTCCTTCCAATTAAAACGGAAGAATTTCGACGCCTTTCCGGCACCGCCCATGGAGCACATGGTGCGTAGGTTCGATGACATGCCGAACTGCCTTCCCAAAAACAACAGGATAAACATGGTCAAAGCAATCAAAGGGCCAGCGACATACCAAGGCCAAGGTTCATTAATCCAATTCATGATTATATTTTTAGGGATTCACCTTATCTATTTGAACTCTTTAACGGCTTCACTTAGGTCGAAAACCGCCACCCCTTTCAGTATTTTGGAGAGGATGCTACTGCCCGCCGCACTACGATACCCGCCCGCACAATGCACCACGATGGGCTTATCGGTTGGAATATCGTCACTCGTATGCCTTAAATCGTTGAGGGGACGGGATAATGAATTTTCAAAGAATTTGCCCTCGCTTACTTCTTCCTTATTGCGAACGTCCACAATAGTGTAGTTGTCGGGATTTTTCTTAAAATCTTGTAAATTAATCCCGGGCATTTTGGCCAAGTCCTTACCTGAAAGGGTCATAACCTGTTGTAAATGTTGTTCATAACCGATTTTTGCCGTACGATTCAATATATTTTCTAAATCACCGGGACTATCGATTACCAAACTGAATTTTTCCCCGGGTTGTACGATGGCTCCTAGCCAGGTCTCGAACGTATCATCTTCAGAGGAGGCCTGGATATTAATACTTCCTATAGTATGTCCTTTTTTGAATTCGGATTCTTCCCGGACGTCGACAATCAGTCCGTCGCCGGCTGCGCACATGTGAAAGGGTACTTCGGCAGTAGCCTTGCGAAGCGTTTCGGCTCCGGTCTTGTTTAAACCCACATTAAATCCGAAATATGACGGAATAAATGGCTGATTGTCGAGCAAGGTTTCGACGAACTTTTCTTGACTCTGCGGCTTTAGTGCCCAATTGCCCATACGCTCGTTACCCAGGGTACTGCTATTATCACTACTGAGATTTTTGCCGCAGAGCGAACCAGCACCATGTGCCGGGTATATCAAAGCGTTGTCCGGCAGTGTGGTGAATTTGTTCTGAACCGTATGGTACATGGCCTGAGCCAGTTCTTGGCGCTTCGCTTTCATATTACCGGCCTTTTCCCGGAGGTCTGGTCTGCCTACGTCACCAACAAATAAGGTATCGCCTGTGAATAAGGCGGTGTCGTCACCCTCAGTGGCAACAATTGTAATGCTATCCGGGGAATGGCCCGGGGTGTTCAAGGCTTTCAGGCTGATTTTCCCCAACTTGATTTCATCCCCTTCGTCGAAGGCTTCGTGAGGATAATCGGCACCTAATTTTTCACTGTTGTATATCGTAGCTCCGGTCTCCCGATGAATTTGTAAATGCGAACTCACGAAATCCGCATGGGGATGCGTTTCTATAACCGCGATAATCTTTGCATTGTTTTCCCTCGCGAAGGAATAATACTGCATGGGGTCGCGTTCGGGGTCTATAATCGCCATTTCGCCGTCGCTAACGATGGCATAGGAATAATGTGCGAGCGGCTTGTATTCAAATTGTTCAACTTTCATTTTTTTTCTTATTTGTCGGACCAAAATTAGGAATCGGTTTTGAGCTTTACAGTGACTAAAGTTACATAGGCAGTTTTTTCGATTGTAGCGAAATTTTCTCCTCGATATCAGATTTTTGGCTTAAGGTTTGGCAATGTTCCAAAGCCTCACTGGTCTCGACGAACAGATTCTCCTTGCCAATATCATGAATCAGCCCGCTACTATAAAAAATGTCCCGAGTCGGGCCGATTGCCCCTGCAACTACTAATTTGATGCCTTGATGACCCAATTCCTGTATGGTATGCCGCAACATGTGCACCGCACTGCTATCGATATAGTTGATAGCCTCAGCGTTCAGTATGATGAATCGAACTTTCTGGCCATTGCCTTCGAGTTTTTTAAACAGTTCGCTTTTAAAATAATCCTTATTGCCGAAATACAGCTGTGCGTCGAACCGTATGATCAAAAACTCCTCAAAAGTCTCGGTATCTTCTGGAAAACGGACTATGTTCTTAAAGTAATCGGTTCCGCGAATTCTTCCCAGTACCGCGATATGGGGCCTAGAAGTTCTGTAGACCAGTAACAGCAAGGAAATCAAGACCCCCAGCAATATGCCTTCTTTGATGCCGACAGTCAACGTAATCAAAAAGGTCGCTATCAATAGAAAAAACTCGTCCCTTCGAATGTTGAACAATTCTATGGGATATTTGAAGTCTATCAATCCGAAGACGGCAACCATGATAATGGCCGCTAGAACCGCATTTGGCAAATAGTAGAATAACGGGGTCAGGTAAAGTAAGGTAAGACCCACCACCACAGCACTTACCATCGGAGCAAATCCCGTTTTGGCCCCTGCTTGATCATTTACGGCAGTTCTGGAAAAACCTCCCGTAGTCGGATAGGACTGGAAAAAGGACCCAACCATATTTGATGTGCCCAATGCGATGAGCTCTTGGTTGGCGTCGACCTTATAATTTCTATGCCGTTCTTCTACCGCCTTGGCGACCGAGATGGCCTCCATAAAAGCAATCAGTGCCAGCGTTAGGGCAATGGGCAAAAGTTCTGAAATTCGGGAATATTGGATGGTCGGTACCTCGAATGAGGGCAATCCGCCGGGGACGCTCCCCACAATTTTGACACCCAAATCGTTGAGGTCGAAAAGATAGATGGCTAACACACCGAGCACGACCACGACCAAGGCAGCGGGTATTTGCTTCCCCCATTTTTTTAAGAGTTGGATAATCACGATCGCGCCTACCCCGATTCCCAGCGTGATGCCATTGGTGTCCGACAAGGTAACCCAAGCATTTTTTAATAGAACGTGTAGCTGATTGCTACCTTCGATGGAGATGCCCAAAAGATGCTTCAACTGACTCAAGCCTATAATTAGTGCCGCAGCCGAGGTAAAGCCGCTGATTACCGGTCTGGACATGAAGTTGACCAAGAAACCCATTCGCAACAAGCCCAATGCCAACTGGATTGCGCCCATGAACAAGGACAAAAATATGGCCATGGCGATATATTCGTCTATTCCCGATAGCGCCAGCGCACCAAGCCCCGATGCCACCAAAAGAGAATCCATCGCTACCGGCCCGACCGCTAGCTGGCGGGATGTACCCATAATGGCGTAAATGATTTGCGGAATCAAGGAGGCGTAAAGGCCGAAGACGGGGGGAAGACCGGCAATCATGGCATAGGCCATTCCTTGGGGTATGAGCATAATCCCAACGGTAAGTCCCGCTCCGATGTCACCGGATAGATGTGACTTTTTATAGCCCGGTAGCCATTGCAAAACAGGAAAATAGCGTTTCAACATTAAGGTGATCTTTAACCGCAAAAATACCGTAACCTAAATCCTCGCACAGTAACATCGGTTACAAATCTTTTATAAAGCTAGTAGTTTAATATGGCTTCTGTGGAGTTCTATCTTGCCCATTCGTTCCAATTTTTTGAGCAATCTTGAAATGACCACCCTTGAACTATGCAGGTCGTATGCGATTTCTTGATGGGTATTGCGAATGACATCTTCGTTTGTGATTCTGGCTTTTTCCTTGAGGTAGTCGATCAAACGCATATCCATTCGATCGAACGCAATGCTATCCAATGTTTGTAACATCTCCATCAAACGGCCATGATAGCTCTCGAACACGAAATTACGCCACGATTTGTATGCTGACATCCATTCCTCCATTTTACGAATGGGAATCATAATCAGTTTTGCATCGGTTTCCGCAATGGCGCGAATTTCGCTCTTGGCATCTCCCATACAACAGGTCATGGTCATCGAGCAGGTATCCCCTTTTTCAAGATAGTACAGCAAGAGTTCGTCACCATTGGTATCTTCGCGGAGGACTTTGATAGCTCCTGATATAAGTAAGGGCATTCCCCGTATCGTATTCCCTATATCCATCAAGGTATACCCTTCTGGAACTTCCTTAAAAGTGCCTACCTTAACGATTTCATCAATAAGCGCATCCTCAAAGATATGACCATAACTTTCCTTCAATTCCTGTATCATATAGTACGCTATTATTTGCTTTAAACCACGATTTTATCGCGTCTAAACAAATTACATAAAATTTACCCTATTTGTGGCACAACCAGCAACGGAATTTCAGTCTTAAATGCGATATTTTTAACAATATCTTCTTTTATAAATTTGTGGAAAAAGCCCTGTTTTGTCCTCAGAATAGCCATCATATCAATGTTCTGGTTTTCCATTTCGATTTTATAGAGTGTATTGGCCACGGAGACTTGCGGTTTGACCTCGAAAAAGTAATGTTTTTTTCCTTTTAAAACGTTTCGGAGGTTTTCTCTGTTATTCTTCTGCGAAAGGGTCAGGGGTTCTCCCGTTCCGACGTGGGCTATATGTAAAGTAGCGTCCCAAAGCGATGCCATTTGCAGAAGTGGCTTTAGCTCCCTTACGATGAAATCGCGTTTAAAGTCGGTAGCAAAAACGATTTCCCGCAGGCCCTCAGATTCGTACGCCGTGGGAACGACCACCACCGGACAATTATTAAGATACCTAATGAGGTCAAGTGTGTTGCTGCCTACTAGAATTTCGCGGAGCATCGAGGAGCCTTTGGTGCCTACAAATACATAATCCGCCCCTTCATTTACTTGGGTGCGATTGGTCAAATTGAGCACGGAATCGGTTTCTAAAATCCCTTTGAAAAGGTGTTTTCCACTATTTCGAGATTCCAACTCCGAAATAAGTCGATTCAAGTCTTTCTGTACCGTCATTTTTGAACGGCCCGAAGATGGGGCATCATGGTATCCATGAAGGAGGTAAAAGGTACAGGTCTCATTTTTAAATAGCCCGAGAGCATAATCGATTGATTTTTGGGCATTTTCGGAGAAATCGGTAGGCAGTAATATTTTTATCATGGTCATGTCGTAATCGTATTTTAAATAGTAGATCGACCTACAAATGTATCAGGTAAATTGCCCTCGGAGTATGACTTCAGACAGTAACGGTGCACTTTCTTCGTAAGATCGGGTTGTTAGCGCACTAATCATTGACATTGAAATCGACACTCCAAAGACCACGAATCTCATCGAGGTCGTAACCTACGGCCTTGTCCTTTGGATATAAGTTTTTTAGTGCCGACAAGGTTTCCGGTCGGACTTGCGTGTCGGGATTGCCGTGGCACTGTAGGCAAAGGGCATTGGTCATGATGGGATAGTATACTCGTACCCTATCGTCTTCAATCTGTACCACAGGTTCGATGTCTCTTTTGGAGGAAATCATTTGCTTGAAGGATGCAAGAGAGCGAAGTTCTTCTGCATTGGCCTGATTAGCTGGATTACGGGGTTTGTCCGAAACCCTTTCTACAATGGCATTTCTCATGACGGAGATACTGTCTGTAAGTTTGCTCGCCTCTGTATTACAAAACTCGATGGCCCCAATGGTTCCCTTTTCCTGTATAGCCCTCTTTAGGTTCCTGCCCAGTTCGTTCTGCGCAGCCATGGCATGGGCGAGCCCGATGGCGGCGTACTCCTTTTCGAGGGCCAAATCGTCAAAACAGTCGCATTCTCCCTCCCCCACTCCATTGGGATGCGCCTTGGCAAAGTAGAAGTCAAATTCCTCCGGCCGATCGATTTCATTATCGTAGAGATAGTCCGCAATCTGCGCAACGGCATCATCAGGGTTCGGCATGTAGGGCATCGGACCGAATTTGGCGTGGGCGCCGAGCATTTTCGATTCCGTCCGCGGGTCATTAACCCATCGGATTAGGGCCTCGGTAAATTCCCCTTTGGTGGTATTGGCATCTATATAGTGCCTTTTAATCGACTCCATGGGCGGTGCAATCCGCCTGGCCCTTGAAATAGTGGGATTATGGCAGATATTGCATTCCTGCTCCATGATGCGTTTCCCGGGATGTGGCACTTCCGTTCGAACCTGTTCACTGTTCAACGTATCTGAGAGAATCCGATGCTGCCGAGGGGTCTCCTTGCAGCCGGTCAGTGCTATGAGCACTGTAAATAGCATGTAGTATTTCATATCTGCGACTATTTGTTTTTCAATACTCAAATATGGGCTTAGAAATGGCCCTCAAAAATACGCAGGTCACAGGCTGTCTTGCCTTAACAGTAGAAATGGACTATCCCATTGTACCTCGATTTTTATTCCCGCCTCACTTCCCAATACCAAAAAACCTTTCACTTGAAAACTTTTACCGAAAGTATTAGAGCACCTGCCCTTTAACAATGACATTGGTCATATTTCGCCGCTTTCTTTACTTGTACATTTGAAAAGTAACGTTAGCAAAGAACATCCCACATGGAAAAGATTATTACTCTTACCGCTAATCTGTCCGTAGAGAAAAGCGCCAGCGGAACGCAACTTTATTCAAGGACGGATGTGGAGCTGCTCAATAAGGGTGACATCCCAAGAGACGAAAACCGTCAACGCCCACGTCTGCAAAGGTGTTCATAGAAACAAGATTAGAAACTTCAAAAAAGAAAACATTATGGACTATTATTTTTCAACAAAACTAAAAAATCAAAGTTTCGACGAGGTCGTGCAAAAGACTATCGATGCCCTAAGCCAAGAAGGATTCGGAGTACTGACGGAGATTGATATGAAGGCGACCCTAAAGAAAAAATTAGATGTAGACTTCCACTCTTATAAAATTTTGGGAGCCTGCAATCCGCCTTTGGCCTATCAGGCCTTAAAGGCCGAAGAGAAAATCGGTACCATGCTGCCCTGCAACGTTATCGTTCAGGAAAAGGAAAAAGGAACCATCGAAATCGCTGCGGTCGATCCGGCGGCATCGATGCAGGCTGTGGAAAATGATGCCCTTATCGAAGTGGCGGAAACGGTACGTGAGAAACTTCAAAACGTTATACAGAGATTGGAGGAGGGAAGGAATACCTAATACTTCACATAACGAATAATGGCAACATTACTTACATGGCCATTTACTGCTTTAAATCATTTCAAAGGAACGACCAGAAACTATCTTTTCCCTAGATCCGATGTAAGTTTACCATCAGTTAAAAAAACATCATGAAAACCCTTGGCACCAATATCTGCAAAAGCTGTGGGACGCCCATGCACCATTTTGCCGATTTTTGCACGAACGGAAACGATACCGTCAACACGGAATACTGTCATTTCTGCTATCAAAAAGGCAGATTTACCGACCACGGCATCCCATTAGAACGGAAAATTACCAAGCAATCAAAAAAGCCAAAAAAACGCGGATACCTGTAAAGGAAGCTACTATTTAGGCACATGAAATCTTGCCTAACCCGCAAAGACGGAAGGCATTAAGGCCAGTGGAGAAAGGTGGTTGAACTATCAAAAAATCCTTATTCCAGTTGTGACGAACCGTACTTCAGCAGTACCGCTATCTGCCCCGCGTGGTGGTTAGTATGCGATATGATTCGGCCGAACGCCTCCGCCTTGGTCTTGGTGCCGAATTCTTTGGTGGTAAGAGTCGTTTCCCAGTCGGCATCGGATTGTTCCGCTACTATGGCTTTCAAGGTATCGAACGAACCGGTTACATAGATTTTTAGTTCTTCAAGATTCGTCCATTCGCCGGTATCCGTTTGTGCAATGACCGTTTTGGCAATAACCTTTACGCTCTTGGCACCGAAAACGTTCTTGGCAAAAAGCAGTTCTACATCGCCGACGTGCCGCATCAGAAAACCGACGCTATTGACGGAAGGCGGAATTTTTTTCGTCAAATCTTCTTTCGTGAGGTTTTCGAGCTGGTTTGTGAACCGTGTTCTGGCCTCCGTCCAAAGTTCGACCATAAGCTGTGTTTTTGTTTTCATTTTCCATTCTTAAATTCGCCGATGGCCATCCACCGCTTTCACGCAATTAACATACCCCCATCTACCACGTGGGTGCATCCGGTGATGTATTTGCTTTCGTCCGAGCCCAGAAACGAAGCCATTTCGGCGAGCTCGTTTGATTCGGCATAGCGCCCGAAGGGCACGACGAATCAAAGTTTTTCAGTACTTACTTCGGATTATGGGGGAACATATCCTTTTCGATCCGCAGCATCATGTCGTTGTTAACGGGAATAGGATTTACCCGAATTTTACGTTCGTCATTTTCCAGGACCGCTACCCTCATGATACCGATTACCGCAGGTTTGGTCGCCACGTAAGCCCCAAGACCCGCAAAGCCCTTTAGCCCGGCGACAGCGGAAGTAAAAATCACGCTACCCCTTTCTTCATTTTGGGAATAACGTGTTTACAGTCCAGCCAAAACCCTTTAAGGTTCACGACGATGACCTTATCAAAAATTTCATCGGGATATTCCGCAATGGAACTTGAGACCCCTTCAATACCCGCAATGGCGAAAAATATATCGATTTTACCGTAAACTGTTAAAGTATGCTCCACATAATTTTCATTATTCTGAGCTGGTTTTTTCAACACCTCTTTATGGATATCCACAGTAACCACATTGGCCCCCTGTTCCAGAAATAATTTCGCCGAAGCTTTTCCTATGCCGCCGGCTCCAACAGTTATGATGGTTACTTCAGCATTTAATCGTTTTATAGTCTTTTATCCGGTCAGCCGTAAAGTTTAGAATTTATAAAAGGACACGAAATGATTTATGTCATTTCTTAAAAAAGAATCATCCCTACTTTTGACCCTTCCAAAGAAAGCAAAACTATCATGTTAGCTATTCAATACCAACAGTTGGCAGAGAGCGAATCGTTGAGCGAAGTCCTTAGCCTAAATTTGGGAAATTTGGCCCAAAGATATCGGTTCCTGCTTCGGCCCAATGTAGCGTTCAAATTGTGAAACGCTACCAACGGCGATACTAACATTTGCGACGTGGCACTAGGCTCAAGCATCCTAGAATATTCACCAAATCGACCCAGGATACTCTTGGGAAGGCGGTGGCACAGACCATGATTGACTTGTAAAGACAGCAAAGAAAGCCATCGAGAAAGTTTCGAAAACCTAAAAAAATGAAATTGCCATGAAAAAAATTCTAGTACCCGTAGACTTTTCGGAACCCTCGGCCTACGCCTTGGAGGTAGCCGCAAAAATCGCCAAACTACAACAAGCGGAAATCGTCGTGCTGCACATGCTGGGGCTCTCGGAAGCGATTCTGACTAAAAACGAAAGCCAAGAATATGAAGAGGCCAAATACTACATGGAACTGGCCAGAAAACGCTTTCTGACCTTTTTGGACAGACCCTATCTGAAGGGCATCAAAATCAGGAAAATCGTCCAGAATTATACACTATTCAAAGAGCTGAACACGGTTACGAAAGAACAGGGTATAGCGCTTATCGTTATGGGCTCACATGGTGCCAGCGGATTTAACGAAGTCTTCGCCGGTTCCAATACCCAAAAAGTGGTGCGCACCTCCGATGTACCCGTTCTCGTCATCAAAGGGCCGATGCCGGATTTTAAGATCAAGAACATACTGTTCGCCTGTGATTTTGAGGACGAGGCGATTTTGGCACTCAAAAACGCCAAGGAGTTTGCCAAACTGTTCTCGGCGAAGCTGCAATTGGTTTATGTAAATACGCCCTATGAGGCTTTTATCTGCCATTCGGAAATCGAGAAACGCATCTCCGATTTTCTCTATAAAGCAGGGGAACCCGAACAAAAAGTGACCATCTACAATGATTACAGCATTGAAAGAGGCCTAATAAACTACAGTAAGAAGGGAAAGTTCGACCTGCTCTCCTTACCTACGCATGGGCGAAAACGATTCTCCCATTTTCTTTTGGGAAGTGTCGCGGAAGATGTCGCCAACCATGTCAATTTACCTGTCCTGACTTTTAAAGTTTGAGCTGTTAGCAAGATGGATTAAGGGTTGCTGTTCGCCATTTTTTTGACGACGGCTATATAGCATTACCTAGACATCAACCGAAACCATGTGTTGCAACCCATTACTCCGCCAACAACAATTCCAGCTTCGACAGCATGATCAGCTCAGATTTGTTCTTTCCGGCAAAAGAATTGGCAATGGCACTTGCGGTCTTTTTGGCGAGCGACTTGATTTCTTTTGAAAACGCATGGGGGTGATCTTTGTAAAAATCCTTGAACTCCTGAAAGCATTCATTGCCGGTCTTTCCGTATTCCATGAGGCCGTCGAAAACAATTTCGATTTGGTTGGCGGCGTCGGTGCCGTATCGGTCGGTAAAATCATCGACATACAGCCAATCGGCCTTTACAATCTCTTTGACCTTATCCCATTCCTTGACGTGAACACTGCCATCGCTAATGGCAATTGCGTAGAATAATTTTCCCAGATGCTCATAGAGTTCGTTCATCGTTTTCTGAGTATTCTTCATTTTTGTATTTTTAAATGTTATAGGATAAAAATAAGCAGTGACAAGCAGGATTTCTATGATAAAAATCAGTTGGGAATCTCTATTTTTGAGACATGCAAGTTTTCAAAAAGAACAGTAACATTTTCAATTTGCTATCGGAAGGGGTGTCCGAAGGCATTATCGTGGTCGATACCCAGCAGCAAATCGTCGCCACCAATTCTTCGGCCGAGGAAATGTTTGGATACGGCCAAGATGAGCTTCTCGGAAAACAATTGGATACGCTTATTCCCCAACGGTATCACAAGCACCACGACCAGCATGTGGAACATTTTATCGAAAAAAGCGAAAAACGCCAGATGGGCCACGGGCGCGATTTAAATGGCATTCGCAAAAATGGGAAAGAATTTCCGGTGGAGGCAGGCCTAAACCCTTTCGAGCTGTACGGTTCTACCTACGTCATGGCCTTAGTCATCGATATTACCGAGCGAAAGATTAAGGAAAAAGAACTAAGCCATTGGGCCCGGATTTTTGAGGAATCGCTGAACGAAATCTTTGTTTTCGATGCCGATACCTTTTACTTTATAAATGTAAATAATGAGGCACGGCGCAATATTGGCTTTGAAATGGACGAACTGATCGGCATGACACCCGTGGACATCAAACCGGAATTCAACCGGCATACATTCAAAAATTTGATTGAACCGCTGTTAACCGGTAAAATAGAAAAAGTCAAGTTCGAGACCCTACATCTCAGAAAGGATGGCTCGACATATCCCGTCGAAGTACACCTTCAGTTGTCCGCGATGGGGGAAAGGAGAGTTTTTGTGGCCATTATCCTAGACATTACCGAGCGTAAGGATTATACCAAAAAATTAGAGAAAACGGTAGAATCGCGCACGAAACAGCTGACCGAGGCCCTGGCGGTGGAAAAGGAACTCAACGAACTCAAGACCCGGTTTCTGTCCTTGGTTTCCCATGAGTTCAAAACGCCCCTAAGCAGCATCCTTACTTCCATAACCTTGCTGGGCAAATACACCGAGACCGAGCAACAGCCAAAGCGGGACAAGCATGTAACCACAATCCGCAATAAGGTAAAATATCTGGATACCATACTGAACGATTTTCTCTCCGTGGAACGCCTGGATTCCGGAAAAGTGAACTATAACTTGGTAACGTTCCCTTTGAGCAAGGTCATCAACGAAGTCGTTTATGATGCGAATATGCTGCTCAAAACGGGACAAAAGATCAGATATCCCGAAGATATAGACGATATTGTAATCGAATTCGATGAAAAGACTTTGGAGCTGGCGCTATCCAACCTCATCCACAACGCCATAAAATACTCTCCGGAAGACTCCACCATCGACTTGGTGGTCCTCGAAAAAAACGGACGGTACAGTGTTGAAGGTCATTGACCAAGGCATCGGAATACCGGCGATCGAACAAAAGCACATCTTCGACCGCTATTTCCGGGCAGAGAACGCCCTATTGACCCAAGGTACGGGTATCGGCCTTAATATTGCCAAACAGCATTTAGAAAACCTTGGGGCCACCTTGGAATTTAGCAGTACGCAGAATGACGGGTCTACCTTTGTTATACGCCTGCCCCTGGAACCTATTAAAGTTTAGCGCATGAAAAAAATACTACTGATTGAAGACGACAAGGCGCTACGCGAAAATACCGAAGAGCTCTTAGCGCTTTCAGGCTACAGCGTAGTTACTGCGCCGAACGGGAGAATCGGCATCGCAACCGCCAAGGACGCGATGCCCGACCTCATTGTCTGTGATATAATGATGCCCGAAATCGACGGTTATGGGGTGCTACAGAATCTCTCCTCCGACGAGAAGACTAAGCACATTCCCTTTATTTTCTTATCGGCCAAGACCGAGCACAAGGAAATCAGAAAGGGCATGGACCTTGGCGCCGATGATTATTTGACCAAACCCTTTGAGGAGGAAGACCTTATGAGTGCCGTGGAAAGTCGATTGGCCAAGGCTGAACTTTTGAAGCGAATGTTGGGTACCCCCGTTGAAACATCCGAGGTGTCGGAGGATGAGATGCGCACCCTGCACGAGCTGAAAAACTTTTTCGATGATAATGGGGAGCCAACATCTTTTGCCCAAGGGGAAAGTGTCTTTCGGGAAGGTTCGCGTTGCAACACCATTTATCTTATTTTAAAGGGAGTCGTTAAATGCCACAAGATGGACGAGGACGGGAAGGAGCTAATCACATCCCTTTATCGGGCCGATGATTTTTTGGGGTTTACCTCATTCCTGAACAACATTCCCTGTAAAGAGTCCGCCACGGCCATGGAACCGGTAGAACTGGCCGGTATATCCAAAGAAAGCCTAAAGGCCGTCCTCCAAAAAAATAAAGATATCTCCTTGGAACTTATGGAACTCTTTTCGGATAACATTACCGAAATCAAGGCCCAATTACTTCAAATGGCCTATAGTTCCGTCCGTAAAAGGACGGCCCAGACGCTGTTGCAGTTTGCCGAAATCATGAATACCAATACCGATGATGCCATCAAAATATCACGCAACGATTTGGCCAGCGTAGCCGGTATCGCTACGGAAAGCTTGATTCGCACTCTCTCGGGGTTTAAAAAAGAGGGACTTATCGCCATCGAGGGACGAAACATCCGGATAAGGAAACTGAAAGCCTTGCAATATGTCAGCTAATATGAGGTATTTAGTTGCCGGCATATGATAATTATCATATGCCGCCTTTGGCACTAAAGCTACTTTTGAATGTAGTTTGCAGTGCATGAAGAACATATTAATACCTACCGACTTTTCGGAAAACGCTTGGAACGCCATCGAATATGCGGTTACGCTTTTCGACGGGGTACCCTGCAATTTTTACGTCGTACATGTGGGAAACTTGTCCGAATCTTCAGTTCGCGGCAACAGTTTCAGCTTTCTTAAAGAAAAAATACACCCGTCAATCAAAGAGAAGATAAAAAGGCTTTTTGAGCGTATCGAAGCGGTATCCAACAACAAAAAACATCGCTTTACCGCCCTTCAGGAATACGGGAATTTTATTCAAATTGTAAGAAAGACTGTAGAGGAGAAGCATATAGATTTGATTGTCATGGGCACTACCGGGGCATCTGGTCTCAGGGCCTCTATCGTAGGAAGTAACACGGGCGATGTTATTACCAAAGTGGCCTGTAACGTATTGGTCGTCCCGGAAAAGGCCGATGTAAAAATTCCAATTGAAATCGTGTTCCCGACGGATTTTAACAGTTTTTATACCCACTCCATTTTAGAAGGTATTTCCGCAGTAATGCAGCTTACCAAGGCATCGTTGCAGGTGCTGAACGTTTCGGGCGTAGACGAACGTCTTAACAAATTACAGGAACAAAACCAAGGCTACCTATTCGATTACCTGCATGAGACCTACCCCGAACGGAATACCTTTCACACGGTGACCCATACGGGTGTCGTAGAGGCGATACATCTTTTCGTAGAAGCTGGAAAGATTGACCTTATCGTAATGGCCGCCAAGCATTTGAACTTTTTGCAACAGATTCTTTTCGACACGACTATTGAAAAAATAAGTTTTCAGACCAAAATTCCCCTATTGGTGTTACATGAATAGGAGGTAAACCTTGCTTTTGTTAGTACCGAACTGACCATTGTCATAGTTCTCGTTCGGTATCCGGGCTATTTTTATTGAAATTCTAAAATGCCCGTCCCCATGAAACAGATCCTTATTCCCGTCGATTTTTCCGATAATTGCAGGAATGCGATGCAGTACGCCGTACAGCTGTTTAACGAAACCCCATGCCATTTGCATTTGCTACACATTGATACCACGGATACCGAGTACGCGGAAAAGCCCGTTTATGAAATGGGAACCAACATTTTGGTCGAAAAAAATCCTAAGTCCATCGGCCAAAAATTGAACGATCTTGAAGCCTATGTACGGTCATTTTCTCTCAAGAATACACCACATCGCTTTACCGCTATTCGGGAAAAAGATTATTTTTTGAAATCTATCCGGAAACAGATTCACGAAAATGAAATCGATCTTATCGTGATGGGCACCCAAGGTGCCTCGCAACTAAAGGAGTTCTTTTTGGGGACCCGTTCGGGAGACGTAATCTCCAAAGTGGAGTGTGATGTATTGGTTGTACCGAATGAGGCGCGGTACACTACATTTGAACAGGTCGTAATACCAGTTGATTTTGAGCTAGATTACGTTGATGCTACCTTGCGGAAAATAGCCGATATTATCACTTCCAATACGGCACAGATTACGCTGCTGTACGTTACCAAATCGAACATATCCCTTTTCGAGCAAGTACAAACCCAAAAAAATATACTATCGCAGCGACTTGCCAGGATGCTACCTAATCCAATCACGTTCAAACGAATCATCTCCAAAAAAATAGAGGACGGTATCCGCATTTTCGCCGAAAACGTGAAGGCCGATCTGATCATTATGGTATCAAAGGACTACGGGCTGCTAAAAAAAACGTTTTTGGATACGACCGTTGAAGAGGTAAGTTTTGAGACGAGCATTCCGCTTTTATCGCTACAAGGGTAGGCAACCATGGCTCGTTTCATTTGATTTCGTTGATGACATATATCATAGTTTTTGAGAAGAGTGCCCGCTATTTTTGGAAGATTACTTAAAATCATGTCCATGAGAACAATACTGATACCTACCGATTTTTCAAAGAATGCAATGCATGCCATTGAATATGCTTTGAACCTCTACAAATGCGAACGGACCAAATTCTACCTTTTACATGCGTTCGCCGACGAGGTTTACGGCCCTTTTAAAAACAAAGGCGCATCCTTTGAGGAACGGAAAACTACGGTCAAGAAGAACGTAGAAAAAAAGCTGAACGAGCTTGTTGAAACCGTAAAGCAAAAACAGCAGAATCCGAAACATGCCTTCGAATCACTTTCGGCTTTCGACTCCCTGGTCGATGCCGTCAACGATTTTGCAAACCAGATCAATGTGGACCTGATCATCATGGGAACACAAGGGAAGACCGCCAATAAAACCGTCACTTTCGGTAGCCATACGGTACAGGTGTTCAAATATGTACAGTGCCCCGTACTTGCCATTCCCGAAGACTACGAATACGAACCACCCAAAAAAATACTGTTTCCAACCGATTATATGTTGCCCTATAAACGCAGAGAGCTAAAACTCTTGAACACTTTGGCGGCGGAATTTAAGTCGGAAGTGTATTGCCTATACCTCTCTGATTTCGAAGACCTGAGCCTAAGGCAACTTGACAATAAGCGCTTTTTGAGCGAATCATTACCGGACAGCTATCTGCATTTTGAACGCGCACCGGTCAAGAACAAAGCAGAGGCCATTTCGGAAAACATAGCGAGAAATGGCATAGATCTTTTGGTTATGGTCAATGCCCGGCATTCCTTTTTTGAGGATATGCTGTACCGGTCTACGGTCGAGGAAATCGGCCTGCGGCCCAAAATTCCCTTTTTGGTCATGCAGAACCTGCCGAGATAACCTATGTAAAGTAGCACCGATGAAAAATATACTCTTGCCCACCGATTTTTCGGACAATGCCTGGAACGCCATCTTTACCGCGATAAAATTGTATGCCGATGTCGAAAGCCACTTTTATCTGCTGCATGCCTTTGAACCGAATGCCCTGAACATGCTCGGCAGAAAAGGCCAGCAACGGCTAGGTACCATCTACGATTCCCTTTCACAGTATTCCGAACAGGAGCTGGGCAGGGTTCTGGGCTACCTTATCAAGAACCACGGCAATCCAAAACATTGCTTTGAGACCGTATCAAAATCAAGTACGCTACAAGAAGCCGTACAAGAAATCATTTCTGAACAAGATATCGACCTCATTGTGATGGGCACACAGGGCGCAACGGGTGCCAAACAAGTTTTTATGGGCAGCAATACCGTAAAGGTCTTGAACCAGGTCGAAAATTGCGCCCTGCTAGTGGTGCCTTCGGAGTACAATTTTCAAACCTTGAAAACCGTCGTATTTCCAACTGATTTTATGAAAAAATATGGAAAGTACCAACTAAGAACCCTGACCGAACTAGCGTTGCACTGGAAGGCCGAAATCAAGATTACGCACATCGCCGTAGAATTTCGCTTTAACGATCAGCAAAAGCTCAACCAAAAACTTTTGAAAGAGCGGTTTGAAGGCTTGGACCTCATCTTTTACAATCTCGACTTCGAAGGCGACATTGCGCCTACCCTGCAAAAGTTCATTAAGGATACACAGATAGACCTATTGTCCCTGGTGCGCTACCATCACTCTTTTTGGGAAAAGTTCATCGGCGAGCCCGTGGTCAAAAAAATGGCATTCCATACGCAAGTGCCCCTCTTAATTTTACCTGAATAATTACACTTAAAAATGGAACCCAAGAACATTCCATTACCAACGGGTTGTTCATCGAACGCCCGCAATGCCATGGACTACCATATCTGTTTTTAAAATGTGGCATGTACCTTCTTTGTTTGAATACCTATCAATTGAGTAGCTGCGGTCTGGTAAATACGAAAGGCGGTGTACAAGCACGGACACTGTTCTAAGACCTACCGCGTTGGCGTGGCTGGAAATTGCAAATTAGCGGACGGCATGACCAATGTCATTTTAAAACGCTTTCCGACCAACTATTTTTAGCTGATAAAATATCCCAAAAATGAAAAACATTCTCGTGCCCACCGACTTCTCAGATAACGCCTGGAACGCCATTCAGTACGGAATGGCCTTGTTCAAAAAAACGAGGTGTAACTTCCATTTGGTTCACGTAAGCCCCATTACGGCCTATTCGGGTGGCGAAGCGGCGATGTATGCTTCCCAAGAAATTCTGGAACAAAGTGTTTTAAAGAAATGTAAACAGCAATTGCAGCAAGTGCTCCATACTATTGAACGCCTGCCTTTCAACACCAAACATACGTTTCATACCTCGGTACACTACGGCTATTTTACCGACCATATTAAAGAGGAGGTCGACCGTAAGCATATCGACCTGATCATCATGGGCACTAAGGGTGCATCGGGACTTAAAGCAGTTTCCGTCGGAACGAACACTGGAAATGTGATGACCAAAGTGCCCTGTGCCGTTTTGGCCGTACCCGAAGACGCCGAATATGCTAGGCCGAAGGAAATCGGGTTTGCCACGGACTTTCAATTGAACTATGATATCGATGTATTACAAGACCTCAAAGAGCTGGCCCTTTCTTTCAAATCAGCGTTACGGTTTTTATATGTTACCACAAAAGGGGAAAGACTTAGCGACCATCAGACCAAGAACCGGGAATTTTTAAGGGATTATTTTGAAGACACCGAATGCTCTTTCCATACCCTCACCGGAAGAAAGTTGGATGAGGCCGTGCAGTGTTTTACCGAGAGCCGAAATCTTGACGTACTGGTCATGGTGGCCAAAAACCTGAATTTTCTGGAACGCATCCTATTCAGGCCTACCGTAGAAAAAATTAGCTATCATACCACGGTTCCCTTTTTGGTATTGCACGAGTTGAAGAAATGAACGGCCCAGGACCAACGGGTTTAGTGGGAAGGGAGGTTTTGAACCTTGGTCACATATATGGCTGAAGAACACCAATGATATCCTTCTTCTGCAACACTCCCGACTGACGCCAAACCTGTTTCCCGTTCTTGAAAAGTAACATGGTCGGCACTCCACGCACCTGATATTGGGAGGCTATCGCTTGGTTTTTGTCCACATCGATTTTGACAATCTTTAGCGCATCCCCCATTTCGTCCTTTACCTGTTTCAAGATAGGCGCCAACATTTTGCAGGGGCCGCACCAATCCGCATAAAAGTCCACAAGCACAGGGGTCTCCGAAGCTAGAATTTTAGAAAAACTGCTTTTCATTCGTATCCCGTTTAAAAAATCAAAAATACCAAAAATAGCAATCCCACGAACTGACCAATGTCATGGTTTTCAAAATTCTTCTCCCTTAGTTTTATCCCAAACTAAAAAATAAGGATTATGACACGTATTCTATTGCCCACCGACTTTTCGGATGCCTCCTTTGAGGCTATCCGTTACGCGCTCTTGGTCTATAAGGATATCAAGTGCACCTTTTATCTCTTGCATACGTACACCCCGCCCGTCTATCAAACGGAATACCTGATGGGGAGTCCCGGACTGGTCGGTCTGGGCGATGTGATGCGCGAAACTTCAATGACCCAGTTGGAAAAACTGAAAAGCCGTCTAGAAGACCAATACGGAAACGATAAGCATACCATTGTCGTACACACCACATTCAATACCCTTTTGGACGAAATATCGGAAACCGTTGCCAACGAAAACATAGACCTTATCGTGATGGGAACCAAAGGGGCGACGGGTGCGAAGGAAATTCTGTTTGGCACCAATACGGTACACGTCATCAAAAAGGCCAAATGCCCGGTAATTGCGGTACCTCCTAACTATGAATACGAATCACCGAAGGAAATATTATTTCCTACGGACTTCGAAATTGAATACGGAAAGGATTCTATTTCGCAAGTCCTCACCATCGCCAGTCAGCACAAGTCCAGAATCAACGTCATGCACGTCCGTACCGGATACGACTTGACCGTAGCACAGGAAAGGCACAAAGGCCAGCTTGACAATTTGCTGGGTAACGGTGCCCTGTTCCATGAAATGCCCGACAACGGCATTATCGAAGCGGTCAACGACTTTCAGGTAAAAAATAAAATTGACCTGTTGGTCATGGTACAGAACAAACACACTTTTATGGAGCGGCTATTTATAGAGCCAATTATCAAAAAAATAGGTTTTCATGTCAACGTGCCTTTTATGGTACTGCCCCATTCTTAAAAAGACGCCCATGAAGAATATTCTTGTTGCCACCGATTTTTCGAACGCTGCCTATTCCGCCTTGTTCTACGCCACCAAATTGCTGGCCGCTAAACCTTGCACTTTTTACATTTTAAATGTTTTCGACGAAACTACTCCCCTGAACGGCAAAAGGGCAGCCCTTTTATTTATCAAAAAACGCTTGCCGGCACTACACATCCAATCAAAGGAAAAGCTGACCGAAACCTTCCATAGGATTAGTATGGATACTGAAAATACACACCACAGTTTTTTAACGATCTCAAAAAAAGGCAGTCTTGAAAAGTCAGTAAAAGAAATCATCGCGGACTATAATGTCGACCTTGTTGTAATGGGTAGCAAAGGCCTGACGGGCGCCAAGGAAATTTTTCTGGGCAGCAACACGATTCAGGTCGCACAGGGTTTGGCGCTCTGTCCAGTTTTGGCCGTACCAAAACAGATAGATTACAAGTCACCGAAAGAGATTGCCTTTATAACTGATTTTAAAAAAGGCTGTGTCAAGGAGACTTTAGCGCCCTTGCTGTATCTAGCCGCTCTTTTTGAATCAAATATCCGGGTAATGCACATTGCCGAGGAGGAAGTTTTGGACAACGAACAGGAAATCGGTAGAAAAGAGCTTGATGCATGTCTCAAGAGCATCGATCATAGTTTCCATTGGGTCCAAAACTATGATGACAAGGCGATGGTCATTACTTCCTTTTTGGAAAAACAGCATGTCGATATGTTTGTGATGCTATCCCATAAGAGAAGCTTTTTTGAAAAACTAATACGTGAACCGGTCATTCAGGATGTCATCATTTACTCCAGCATCCCATTTTTGATATTGCCGGAGTAAGATCGATTCTACGGGCTACGCATCCGAAAATACATGTATCATCCTCCCCAAACATCCTCCTCATGAAAAACATCCTTGTTCCCACTGATTTTTCCAGTAACGCCTTCCACGCGTTTCGCTACGCAAGTGAACTTTTTAAAAATATGAAATGCCGTTTCTTTTTTCTGAACGTGGTCAGTGAAAAGAAAGGTTTCAAGGGAAAGAATCCGAACGGCAATGACATCGAATCGCTGCTAGAACTAGAGGATGCGTCGAAAATCCGTTTTGAACGTCTTTTATCCAAAATAAAGAAGCAGGCCGACCATCCAAAACATACCTATGAGCTCATTTCAAAAAAGAACGAACTGGCCCATGTGGTCAACTTACTTATCCATGAACTAGACATAGATTTCATCGTCATGGGCAATAAGGGAAAAACCAGCAGTATACCCATATTTTTGGCCAGCACGGCCACCAAAACCATAAAGTCGGTAGAAAAATGCCCTGTTTTGACCGTTCCAAAAAATTATGACTCGTACGAACCAAAGAACATAGGGTTCGCTACGGATTTTAAGACACCGCTACATTCCGAAGCCTTCGCCATGCTAAAAAATTTAGCCACGGGCTTAGGTGCCTCCATAACCATTTTACACATCAATGATGGTAAACCCTTAAACAAGAAACAGCAGACCCATAAAGAGGAACTCCTCTCCTTTTTTGATCCTTTGGCCTGCTCCGTCCATGAGATTTCCAATTTTATCAGCAAGACCAAAGTTATACAGGTATTTCTGGAAGAGGCCCACATCGATATGCTTGCCATGGTCAATAACGTGCATGGGCCGCTGGAGAAGATGATGCGCGAACCCATTGTTGAGAAAATGGTAACCGATATCAAAATTCCTTATTTGGTCCTTCCGGAAATGCGGTAACGACTGATAATTGTCATAGGCTACATACAACTTAAGAAATAGATTTACCTAGAATGCTAAATGCAACACCATGGACAAAAGAATATTGATACCCACCGATTTTTCGAAGAACGCTTTGAATGCCATCCGATATGCACTGGATCTGTATTCAAAATTGCACTGCGAGTTCTATTTCCTAAACGTTTTTCAGTTGGATTACTACACTACTAGAAACCTGACGATTCCAGAACCGGGAAGTGCCGAATACGATAAGGCAAAGGCGGGGTCGGAAGAGCAGTTTTCAAAACTGTTGAATAGCATACAGGTGTCACGGGAGAATTCTAAGCATACCTACCATACTATTTCGGCCCTGAACCTTTTGTCGGAGGCGCTCAAAGAGACGATTTCCAAAAAAGATGTCGATCTCGTGGTTATGGGCACCCAAGGGGCCACAAGTACCCAAGGCGTTATTTTCGGTAGTAATACGGTAAACGCCATGGAGGACATCACGGAATGTCCGGTGCTGGCGGTTCCGGAGACAGTACGGTTTTCGGCTCCCAAGGAAATTGTCTTTCCTACGGATTATAAGTCCGTTTTTAAACGTAGGGAATTGGGCTTCCTTATCGAAATAGCCAAAATGCACGATGCCACCATACGGGTTTTATATGTAGCGAAAAATTCAGATCTGAACGACCGCCAAGAGGATAACAAACAATTATTGGATGATATTCTGGCATCCGTGGACCATAGTTTCCATACGCTATCGGAAAAGGATGTATCGGACGGACTGACCTCTTTTGTGGAGAGCAGAAACAGTGATATGATTGCTTTTATCAACAGAAAGCATTTTTTCTTCAGCAGCGTATTTTCGAAACCGCTGGTGAAGGAAATTGGCTATGACGCGACCATTCCAATTTTGGCTTTGCATTAGGAGACTGTTTTGAATTGTTTTGAAGATAAAATGCTTAAATAAATATGTTATGAAACAGATAGGTATTTGGATGGATAAACAACAGGCCCACATCGTTCGTTTGCACGACGCGGGAGAAACACTGGAAACCATTCGTTCCGAGGTGGAATTTTTCAACCGTAAAGGGTCTTCGGGGTCAAGGATAAAATGGGGCGGCACCCAAGATATTAGCCACGAAAGCACTTATCTTGAAAAGGAAAAGCAGCAATTAAAGGCCTATTTCAATCAGTTGGCCAGTGCTATCACCGATGCCGATGTTATAGCCCTCTTCGGACCTGCCGACACGAACGAAAAATTCAGGGCGGCATTGATGGCCGACCATAAAGTCTTGGCCACTAAGGTAAAGACCGTTGAAAAGGCAGACAGCATGACAGAAAATCAGGTCAAGGCCTTAGTGCGGGACTATTTCCGGGACACGAAGTAGTCCCTACGACCTCCGAAACTAGGGCTTGAAAGTTTACCGCTACGGCCTCTCGTTTTTAAAACGGTTGCCCCTTTAAATCTATACGATGGACGAACTACTTGATTTTTTCAATCAAAACATGGTGGTAAAGGTGGCAAAGCTTTTATTATGGATACTTTTCATTATCATAGCCATAGGTTTATTGCGAAAATTGCTGAAACGGCGAATAGCCGATGCCAGTATTCGTTACAAGGCCCAAAAGGGGGTCGAGATCGTAGGCTATATACTGATCGGCCTATTGATCCTTGTTTCGTTTACGCTCGAGAGTGTTGAGGACTACACCATCATCATCGGCCTTTTTACCGCAGGCATCACGTTTACCCTACAGGAACTGATTTTGAGCATTGCCGGCTCATTCTACATCTTTTTCGTGCGGGTCTACAAACCGGGCGACCGTATCGAAATCCATGGTATCAAAGGCGATGTCATCGATATTGACAGCATCTATACCACGCTCATGGAAATGGGCGAATGGGTCAGTAGCGACAATTACTCCGGTAGAATCGTCAAGATCAGTAACGCGTTCGTATTTAAAGGGCCTATTAAGAATTATTCCATGGATTTTCCCTTTGTATGGGATGAGCTGAACTTACTTATTACCTACGGTTCAGATGTTGAACTGGCGAAAAAAATAGTGCTGGATGAGGCGACGGAGATCCTATCGGCATATACCGAAGCGTCCGTTGCGAGATGGTCAGCCATGGTCGAACGGTATTATATTGAAAATGCCACCATTAGACCGACCGTGGCCATCAACCTTACCGATAACTGGATAGCCCTGAACCTTCGCTATATAACGGACTATAAGCGAAGACGTGATACAAAACACCAATTGTTCGAACACATCGAACGGGCTGTCTTACGGACCGAAGGAAAAGTAACCCTTGCATCCACCACCTTGCAATTACTGAAAATTCCGGCAGTCGACGTACATCTAAAATGATACTTTGAAAAAAGAAAAAGACATCGAAATTATAAAATCTTCGGGCAAAAAGGCCAGATT
This sequence comes from uncultured Flavobacteriaceae bacterium, assembly GCA_963832345.1. GTDB lineage: Bacteria > Bacteroidota > Bacteroidia > Flavobacteriales > Flavobacteriaceae > Pricia. The sequence continues at coordinate 556,338 of CAWHTW010000004.1, forward strand.
TTCTATGGACAAACTACGCAACTCGCTAAAGCACAGCGGTGCTGACCATAATTTGGTAGAACAAATCGTTGAAAAGGTCAGAGAAGAGCTTTACGAAGGGATATCTTCCCATGAAATCTACAACCGGGCCTATGCTTTATTAAAAAAGAGCAAATCGGTCTTTGCCTCAAAATATAAACTGAAAAAAGCGATTTACGAATTGGGCCCTACCGGATTCCCGTTCGAGCGCTTTGTGTCAGCTATTCTGGATTATTCGGGCTACGTTACCCTTGTGGACGAAATCTTGAACGGTGTCTGTGTGACCCATGAAATCGATGTGCTAGCGGAAAAAAACGGGTCGTTAACAGTCATCGAATGCAAATTCCACTCGGAAGAAGGGCGGAACTGCAATGTCAAAGTACCATTGTACATCCACTCCCGTTACAACGACGTCAAAGCACATTGGGCGACAAAAAAAACGGAATCCAAAACAATGGATGCTGGCTGGGTAGTAACGAATACCCGTTTTACGGAGGATGCCATCAACTATGGAAAATGCGCCGGATTATATTTGCTAAGCTGGGACTATCCCATAAAAGATGGCCTCAAAGACCGTATCGACAGGCTAGGTCTTTATCCCGTTACCGTATCTACTTTATTGAGTACAACCGAAAAGCAATTTTTGCTGAGCAGGAATGTTGTCCTCTGTCGGCAACTTTGGAAGGATAAATTCTTCTTGGACCATTTGGGAATCTCTCAAGACAGAAAAGAAAAAATTCTCGAAGAAATTGGGCAACTCTGTAACCCTTAGATAATGAATAGTATAAAAGTACACTTTTTAGGCGCTTCCGGAACCGTGACCGGATCTAAATTCTATCTGGAAACCCCGGAACTGAACCTAATGGTCGATTGTGGGATGTTCCAAGGCCTAAAGGAACTTCGCCAACTCAATTGGGAAAACCTGCCCATTGTTACCTCTAAAATCGATGTCGTATTGCTGACCCACGGGCACTTAGATCATACCGGATATCTGCCGAGACTGGTCAAGGAAGGGTTTCAAGGCAAAATCATCGCAACCGCCCCTACCCTGGCGATAACCCGTATCATTTTATTGGATAGCGCCAAAATACACGAGGAGGAAGCCGAACGGGCCAATAAGGAGGGCTATAGCAAACACCATCCGGCCCTGCCGTTCTATACGATACAGGAAGCCCAGCGGGCCATCGACCTGTTCCGATCAGAGGGGAGGGATGAATGGGTAACCCTTTCGGAACACATCCGGTTCAAATTTAGGTACAACGGCCATATCATCGGGGCGACGTTCATAGAATTGGAAATCTTCGGAAAACTGTTCGTTTTTTCCGGCGATATCGGGCGACAGAACGATATACTTTTGGCTCCGCCCGAATATCCTAGATGGGCCGACTTTCTATTTGTGGAAAGTACGTACGGTAACAAGCTACATCCCGAAGAAGACGTGGAACAGAAAATCATTGATTTGGTCAACAGAACCGTCTACGAACGGGGCAGCCTCATCATTCCATCGTTTGCGGTCGAACGGCTGCAATCGTTGATGTACCTACTTTGGCAGCTGTACAAAAAGAACAAAATTCCCAATATTCCCATCTTCATCGATAGCCCCATGGGAAATAATGTACTAACCGTTTTTGAACGCTTTCCCAATTGGCACAGACTCCCTATGAACGAGTACCATGCCCTATGCGATCATTTCAACATCATAACTTCCTATGCAGATACCTGGAAAACTATAGACGACCCCAGACCCAAAATCGTAATCGCCGGCAGCGGAATGGTTACCGGGGGCCGGGTCTTAACCTATCTAAAACAATTGATAGACAAGGCCTCCACTACGGTATTGATGGTTGGCTTTCAAGCCGAAGGTACAAGGGGACGCCAGCTTCTGGAAGGGGCACATGAGCTTAAACTATTCGGAAAATACCATCCCGTTAAGGCAAAAATCGAACATTTGGAAAGCCTCTCCGCACACGCAGACCAAAAAGGACTATTGGAATGGCTAAAGAAAATAAAAAACAGCCCTGAAAACGTGTTCCTAATACATGGGGAACCCTCTGCCCTAGATGCTTTCAAGGTCAAGATCAGGGATGCATATGGCTGGAAGGCACATATCCCAAAATTGAACGAAACCACAGCGTGGACACTATAATCAGAAAGTCGGGAGCTGACAAATATCATTTTTCCTTTCGTCTACACCGCCTACCTTTAGACTCCATAGCATACATAACTTTAAAAAGTATACCAATGGCCACACTACGAAATGCCGGTTACACGGAATGGTTAGCGCCCGACGAGATGCACGAACAATCGAAAAGATGGTTCTCGGAACTCTCCTTTATCAAGGATGAGCATCAATTTTTAAACAATCTGATCCAGTCTTTCGCCATTAAGCCCATTGATAACGTGGAATTTGCCATGATCGATGATTTTAAAAAGGCGATAGCTCAAAACCAACATAGGCTTAACCCTATTGTAAAACAGGTTGAAAAACACATGAACCAACTGGAGATTATGTTGGATAACGTCGACCAACATGAAATGGAAAAGGCTTACAAAAAGACCCATAAAAGTCTTTATGGAAGGTTCAACAAATACACTTTGGATTATCGGACGGTGAAGGAAAGAGGGTTCGCAAAACTGACCCAGATACTGAAAAATACGAAAAAAATGCCTTTGGGCAACCCGGAATATCGGCTTAGTCAGACCCAACAACCCAAGAGGCCCAAGGCCGGTTCCCAACAAGAATAAACAGGGCATAAACAAGATGTCAACAGACTCTGAAAAATGTCGTCATAAGTAAACCAATAAGATGAAAAAACTACTACTTGTATTGATTATAGGACTCTTTGGCTGCTCTTCAGCCGAACTCGTCGAAAACTATAAAAATCCTGATATCGTTCTCTTTGATGCCAACAAGGTGTTGGTCGTAGGAATGACCAACAGTGAGGCCGTCCGAACCGACTTTGAGAGCAAACTGACGAAGGAATTCGAAAAACGAAACGTGGAGTCCGTAAGGAGTCTGGACGTTTTTGACGTCAATTTTACCGATTCGAGACGGACCGAAAAAGAACTGGATGCCTTTGAGGAGAGCCTTTTGGACAAGGATTTCGATGCCATTCTGCTTACCAAGATCACCGGTTCGGAGAACAAAAAGACATTAATGAGAACGATGAACGAACTGTACAAAAGTAAAGATGGTTTCAAAGAAGATTACAGGCGCCATCAGAATATCTATTATGAAGACGGTTACTACCGACAATTCACGGTGTACCACGCCGAGACCTCGTTGTATTGTATCTGCATGGGCAAAGAGCGTTCGTTGATCTGGCGGGGAAGCATCGATATTTCCGAACAGAAGGATATCCAAAAAACAGTGGACGATTACGTGAAACTGGTCGTTCTTGCCATGGAAGAGCAAGATTTAATTTTCAGAAAACAAACGGACGATGAAGTTACTGGTCTATAGTGCCAAGGATTTTGAAATTCCCTTTTTGAAGGCGGCCAACCAACGAAAGTACATGGTCACCTACATCAAAGAGGCACTGGACACGGACACGGCGCTAAAGGCAGTCGGCTTTGATGCCATTTCCATATTTTCAGGAGACGATGCATCCTCAATTGTTCTGGAAAAGCTGTGGGATTTGGGTGTACGCTATATTAGCCTACGTTCCACTGGTCATAATAATATACATCTAAAGGTGGCGCACGATCTGGGGTTCAAATTAGCCAATGCGCCTGAATACTCCCCTCACGCCATTGCGGAATTGGCCGTTGGCCTTTTGCTCGCCCTCAACCGCAAACTCATTGTCGCAAACGCCAAAGTGCATAAGGGTAATTTTTTACAGGAAGGACTTTTGGGCTTCGACCTAAACGGAAAGACGGTCGGTATTGTCGGTACGGGAAATATAGGATCTGTCATGGCAAAAATAATGTTGGGGTTCGGCTGCACACTATTGGGCAATGACACCGTACCTAACTTCGATCTCGTTCAAAAATACGGGATAAGCTATGTGAGCTTGGAGGAGCTCTGCACCCGATCCGATATAATCAGCCTGCATGTACCATTGACCCAGGAAACACATCATATGATAGACGAAACCTTTTTCAAACACATGAAAAAGAATGCTATTCTAATCAATACCGCCAGGGGCGCCGTAGTGCATACCAAAACATTACTAGACGCCTTACACAGTGATCAAATCGGTGCTTACGGTACCGATGTCTACGAAAAGGAAAGAGGAAACTTCTTTCAGAACCATGGAAAGGACGGACTAAAGGATATGCAACTAAAAAAATTACTTTCCTACCCCAATGTACTGCTAACCCCCCATCAAGGATTCATAACCCAAGAAGCCTTGTCCAACATCGCCGAGACCACGTTCTATAACCTGAACTGCTGGGAAGATGGAAAAGCAAGTAAAAATGAATTGGGCCAAGAAATCACAATTTCATAGCAACGGACTGAACACCTTGCCGAAACCCTCTTTTAGTTTTTCGGTCCACGGCCGCTCGAGATATTCGGAATAGGAAAGCATTCTACTCATGTTGGCATCCTTCAGAAAATCTTGCCTTAACAATCGTGCAAAATCCCCATCGTAGGCAATGGCATTCACCTCATAATTCTGCTCAAAGCTGCGATGGTCCAAGTTCGCCGTGCCAACGGTAGCGATTAAATCGTCGCTGACCATTATTTTGCTGTGCAAAAATCCATCGGGGAACAGGTAAATATTGATTCCGGATTTCAGTAGGGCCTCAAAATAAGAGCGTACACTCCAACTCACGATTTTGTTGTCGGCATTTTCCGAAATCATCAAACGAACATCTACCCCGCTCAAGGCCGCGGTCTGCAAGGCTTGCATAATCGCTTGCCCGGGAATGATATAAGGATTGGTAATGTACAGATAGTCCTTTGCCTTGTTAATTATCGTAAAATACGCTTGCTCCAAGGCCGGGAAATCATCGTCAGGGCCTCCCGATACAATCTGTACCAGCATATCGGAAGTATCGGAATCGGGTACCTCGGGGAGCCATACCGGTTCAATTGCTATTTGGCTGACCAAATACCAATCCATCGCAAATACATGGTCCAAATGATTTGCGGAAGGGCCCTCCATTTTTAGGTGCATATCGTGCCAATTTCCCAAGGCCGGGTCTCCCTTTAGATATTTATCGGACAGGTTGATGCCGCCTGTGAAGGCAATGCGTCCATCGACGACAATAATTTTTCTATGGTTCCTATAATTCAGTGATGAAAGAAACCGACCGAATTTAAAAGGAAGAAAAGGATACACCTCGACCCCAAGGGCGCTCAGTTTTTTTAAATAGGATTTACTTAGCGAAAAACTTCCGATACCGTCATAAATCATTCGAACCGCGACCCCCTGCCCGATCTTCGTTTCGAAAAGTGCCAGCAGCCGATCGGCCAGCTCGCCCTCCTCGAAAATATAATATTGCATATGGATTCGTGTTTCGGCATTTTTCAACGCACTAAAAATCGCCTCAAAGGTACTTTTGCCGTCCTTGAGCAAGTGCAACCGATTGCGGTTGGTCGGCGGAAAATGGGAGTTCTTGTACACCAAGGTCATCAGTTTACGGTACTTCCCGTCCAAGGATGCCATGTGTAGCTTCGTCGGTTTGGGCAGATTGAAGAAGGCCTGCTTCTTTATCGTCAAGAGTTTGTTCTTTCTGCGGTTTCTTCCCAAAAGCAGGTACAGTAATATACCCCCCACAGGAATGGTAAAAACCGCCAAGAGCCAAGAAAGGGTTTTAGACGGTTTAGCCCCGTGCAATAGGATACTTATGACAATCGAAATGGCTAGAACGAAATAGGTAAGAAGTAGTATGGTTGTCCACACAGCGTTTGATTTTGGGATGCATAAGTACTTGGGATTCGATATCGACTACATCAATTTAAAATTTACAGGAATGCTGTAAGGTACGTTTACCGGCCTGCCCCTCTGTTTGCCAGGCGTCATTCGAGGCAAGGACGCGATGATACGTTCGGCCTCCGCTTCCAAAAGCCGGTCCGGCCCTCTAGATTTGATCCGGGTAACGTGACCTTCGGTATCTATAACAAACTGCACATACACTTTTCCCTGAATACCCATTTCAACGGCAACCGGTGGATAATTAAAATTCTTTCCCACATGTTCCTGGATTTTTCGCTGAAAACAAGCCCTTCTCTCGTCGTCGGTGCCCTCATCGCATCCCGGAAAAATCGGAACATCCTCTATAACGGCGAAAGGTACGGTTATTTCTTCCTCTTCTTCCGCGACCGCAACTTCATCCACAGCAATTATCGCAGCGTCAATTACCGATTCCTGATTGGTTTCAGTACTCTGAATAATTGTTTCCTCGATTTCCTCGGTATCATCTACCACTTCAATGATGGTCGGTGTCGAAGGGGGGATCGGGGGAGGCGGTAATTTTAAGTTCTCCGTAAGAGGTACTTCTTCCCTTAAATCAGGCTCTACCATGTGGGCCATTATGACCTTTTCTAAGCTAGTGTCGTAACTCTTATACTCCAATGCTCTCCATGTAGCAAAGAGTGTTAGCGTAAGCCCTATGACAAAATAAAGTCCGCTGTTTCGGTTTAGATCCGCTTTTGGATTCTTCTTGGCTTTCATGACCTTGTGATTTTATAGATACAAGGTAGGACAGCCTGAAAGTAGGTACTATGATATTGGTCAGTATCGGGTGGAAAATCTAATTCCTGGAAAGCTTATTCAAATCATTTCATCCTTCTTTTTTGAATATAAGTTGTACGATTCAACTGCCTATTCGCTCATTTGGGGCCAACACTAATTTTTCGGAACCGGCAATACGAAAAGAAATGAGGCGTTTTTCATGTTTCATTATTGCGGGCCCTTTATGTAATAGCGATCGTATCGGTACTCCCATAAAAAATCATCAAAGAACCATTACCGTCCTTTGAGGGCAAAAAGGTATCGTCATGAAAATAGAAACTGCGATTATCGCCTTGCCTAGCGACCAATTTTTTTATTTTAGGGTGAGTCTTGGCATCGATCCCATCTTTGGGCATTGGTTTTTTTGATCCTGTTTCCAGCGTAAATAACGATTGCTTTGTGTAAAAAACTAAACTTCGGTCTATTATACTAGCCGATGGCAAATACATTGAGGTTTGTACGATGAATATCCTCAAAAGATAGAAATTGTCATATGGGAATAGCATTTTGGACCAATCGATTCCATATTCCTTCTGCCGGTCGCAACCGCTGTATGGTGCCCTTCTTCCCTATTGAAAGTTTTCCTTAACGCCGATGGACGTTTTAAAATGCGCAGAAAGGCACTGTATTCGAAAAATAGTATCAATCAATTCCACGTTATTCTAATACGACTAATATTTTCATTGGTTATTTTAACTACAATGTAGTTTATTTAAAATATATAAACTACATTTGTGATAAATATCAGTTTATGAGTCAAAAAACACTAGGGGAGTTTGAGGAAATTGTTTTATTAATCGTAGCCATATTAAATGGTGATGCATACAGCGTCGGCATTATAAATGAAATTGAAGAACGGTTAAATCGAAACGTCAGCTTGGGAGCTATTCAAACGGTTTTGAAGAGACTCGAGAACAAAGATTTATTGAAGTCGGAATTTGGGGATGCCACAAATGAGAGAGGTGGAAAACGAAAACGCCATTATGAGGTTACCGCCGAGGGTCAAAAAATAATTGACCATACGAGAATTCAAAGAAATTTGCTTTGGGAAGCAATACCAAGACTTTCATTCAAAGTATTGTAGATGAATCAGAAAAAAAACAAGCCGTCAAAAATCGCATTGGCGTTCTTTAATTGGTATTGTCATCCTGATTTTCGAGAAGAGATAGAAGGAGATTTAATGGAGCGGTTCAATACCTATTCTTTAAAATATGGCTATAACAAAGCGAATCGGCTTTTTATAAAAGAGGTTATTTTTCTTTTTCGCCCAGCCATTGTTGGAGATATTTATCATTTAACAAATACAAATACTATGGAAATCACTAATCAAAACAAGAGACTTATTACGATTTTGGCAACTGCCATAGGCATTCTATTCATTCCGCTTATAGCCATGAACTTTAGCAACGGTGTACATTGGACCCTCTTTGATTTTCTCGTTGTAGGTATTTTATTGATTGGCACAGGACTAACACTTGAATTTATTTTGAGGAAAATAAAGTCCCGACGAAATAGAATTCTACTTGGCATAGCGTTGTTTGTGCTCTTATTTACTGTTTGGGCAGAACTTGCGGTTGGAATTTTCGGAACACCTTTTGCCGGTAGTTAAAAGCAAACGGGCCCACTTGACTATTTTGATGGGCACGGTCAGCATACTGTTGTTATTTACTTTATACATCCGGGTTTCACAGACCATTCAGGTAAATTTCATTTTGCATAAATCTTTTCAGAACACAATCAAGACGATGCATCAGTATCGACCGCGTGGAGGCCATTGAGGTTGTCGTGGTAGGTTTTAAACACATGGGCGAGGTAGCCATAAAGGAAAGTTCACCTGCAATCAACGCCCCCGGAATCGCTCTGACCGCTATCGACTGTTTAACGCAACTGTTTTTGATTCGAAAACATGTCCCGCATTGCAACGCATTGAAATCCAAAAAGGGGAAACACTTTTCTTCGAGCTGATGGACAGAGGGAAGAACTGTCAACGGCCTGTTTCGAGGAAATGGAAACCTATATGGCCGATAACCCTATCCTTATCCGGAAATTAAGGCAGTGCAAAGAAATAATACGGTAAACGATGAACTATCGGAACGGAAGATACGAAACCAACGTAAAGTTGCCGATTGCAGTAGACTGGAACCATCCCCTACATGTGATGGTGGGGCGCGTCATTTAATCCTCAATAGCCTGGACCACCATTTTTTCATATCCTCCCAAAATTTCATCCCATTTGGGATTATCGTATGCGTTGGTCAATAGTATCATTACCAGGTCATTTTTTGGGTCGATTCTAAAATAAGTCTGCCAATATCCGTTCCATCCCCATTGACCTGCATTTACACCATCCGCATTTTCTGTCAATCGAACTTCTGCCCCGTATCCAAATCCAACACCGTCACCCAAGCGCAACGTATCGATCTGGTTCGCAAGCATCCGGTCAACGGTCGCTGCTTTCAATATTTGAGCCTTTCCCAGAGTTCCTTTGTTGAGAATGGCGCTGGCAAATTTTAAGTAATCGCTCGCCGTTCCGACTAAACCGGCCCCGCCCGCATAGTAGGTTTTTGCCCCCGATATCGCATAATCGGTAACAAACGCATCCGGTAAGTTTTCCTCCACATTCGGTGTGAGCCATACATCAACCAGCCTATCGGCCTTTGCATCCGGTAAATAAAACCCGGTGTCCTGCATACCAAGTGGCTGAAAGATGTTTTTTTCGAAATACTGGTTCAGGGGCATCCCTGAGACCTTCTCCACAATGTATCCCAAAACATCGATGCTGGTTCCATACGTCCATGCCTCCCCTGGTTGGTGCATGAGCGGGGCTTTGGCCTGCTTTGGAATATTGGTGCCAAGGGTTCGATCCTCCTTGGTCCAGGCTTCTACAAAATCATATTGGGGGTAGATGGCTCCCGCTACCGGATGGAATAAGGCATAGGGAATACCTGACGTATGTGTTAATAGGTGGTGCACCGTAATCTCCCGTTCGAGGGGAACGGAAGAGAAGGTTGAATCTTTTTCATTAAAAGTCTCCAATACCACAGCGCTCGCAAACTCTGGGATAAATTTCGACAGCGGGTCTTCTGTCGACAGTTTGCCTTGCTCGATCAATTGCATCACCGCGGTCGATGTTATCGGCTTCGACATGGAGGCAAAACGAAAGATGTCGTCCACGGACATTTCTTCGGTCTTCTCCCGATCTCTGAATCCGAAGGACTTTTGGTAAATGATTTTATCCTCCTTAGCTATAAGGGCCACAGCTCCGGAAATAAATGCCGAATCAATTGCCCACTGAACATGCGTCTCGATTTGCGCTATTTCTTCCTCATCCAGCCCGTATTCCAATGGATCCGCTATCGAAAGAACGGGTTCTGAATCTTTGGCATCGGGACGGGACTTACAGGAAAAAATAAGTACCATAATAAAAAAGGCAGTAGCGGTTCTCATAAAGGTTGATTTTTAGTCCTACTAAATTAGGTATAAATGAGCCAAATTCACATAACCCGACAAATAATCTAGATACTGGCTAAAGTGTAGGTAGTGAACGCATTACATTGTCCATCTAAAATCTAAGCAAGAGATAAAAGGGCGTAACGGTATTGAGGGCTATCTTCACAACCTGCAAGTGGCCTGGCAAGATATTCAAGTAAAGGTCGACACTGTAATTGTGGCAGGTAAATTAGGTCATGAAAAGAAGTATGGCCAACACCTTCTGGAAACCATTCTGACTGTCAGGCCGACCAAAAAAAAGTAGGCGTCATTTTGGGATTTGCACCGTTTTGACTCAGAGGGGAAAATTATGAAAAGCTGGATCGTAATTCTTATGGGCCAGCTTCACGATTTGGGGTCAATACCTCATAATTTGAATTAATTTCTAAAATCAGTAACAAGATGAAGAATACTCCAACTCAAAAAAATGACGCAATTGCCCCTTTAGATTGTCGTATTTCCACTCTGTAGCATACAAGAACCAAGTTATCTTTAGTATACTATTAAAAGTCAGAAATTATGGAACATAAAATAGACGAGAAATTCAAAGCGAAAATCCAGAAAAGTCCCGCAAAGGGGGGTTGGACTTACGTTGTATGGCCAGAATCCGCTAGTTTCTTTGGCACTAAAGGTCTTGTAAAAGTGAGCGGGTCAGTTGACGGTCAACCCTTTCAAAGTTCGTTTATGGCTTTGGGAGATGGAACCCATAAACTGCCGATTAAGGGTGAAATTCGCAAAATAATCGGCAAAGATTCGGGAGACGAAGTATTGGTTCATTTGACAGAAAGACTTTAGAAAAAAGAATGTCATAAAGGAAAAGGCGCGTAATGGTTTATCCGCTAGATTACAACAGTTAAACTGAACCTGTTTAAAGGTATTTTTTTACCTTTATTTTTCACATTTTGTCCCCTAATTTCATCTATTTCTCCCTTCGTAGCTATGGCTATGCAGCTTATAAAAGTCATTCTTAGGATACAAAAACCGAAAATTTAAATCCCAGACACGAGCTCAAGACAAGTTCACTATTTAAAAGTGAATAATGATTTATTTTTAATAACTACCTTAAAATCAGAAGTCATGGCAGCAACAAAAAGAACCCGAATCATTTTTTGGACAACGACCCTACTTATTTTATAATGGAAGGCCTTATACCGGCGTTTACATCACAGACCGAACTAGCAAAACAGGGAATACGTCATTTAGGTTATCCTGAATATTTTGGTGCTGCATTGGTGATTTTTAAAGTGCTAGGGGCATTGGCACTGATTATTCCAAAGGTTCCAAAACGAATTAAGGAATGGGCTTATGCAGGTTTTACATTTAGTTTAATCTTTGCCAGTATCAGCCACTCTGCAATAGACGGAAAGGATTTTCAATCCTTCATGCCACTTATATTTTTAGGGATTTTAATGGCATCATATCTTTCATTTCACAAATTAAAAACAACACAGCCATATGTCATTTCAAGCGTATCTCGATAATATTCAAGAAAAAACAGGAAAAACACCAACCGATTTTAAGGAACTTGCCGAAAAAAAGGGCTTTACCCATAGCGGAAAAATCAAGGAAGGTGTAAAAGCAACCCAGATTACGGATTGGTTGAAACAGGAATTTCAATTAGGGCATGGACATGCAATGGCTATTTATGCGCTATTAAAAGGAAAAAAGACCTAATTTGACCATACTACCGAGCGACCGGTTAGAGCGCTGGAAACTAAAATCTACGCAACTGCACAAAATGGAATATTCTTTCTTCGAACGAGTGACTTTATTCGTTAATTTGGGTCTTTGAAATTTAAACCCACCACGTAGCCCATGAAGAAAAAGATTGAATTAGTGGGCCTTTTGCTCGGTTGGTTCGCTGTTGTTGGCCAATTTATTATAATGATTCAAAATAGGGTCACCGACGTGCCCGAAACCATCATCCGGTTTTTTAGCTTTTTCACGATATTGACCAATATCTTGGTCGCCCTTTACCTTTACTCGAATTTTTTTAATACCATGAAAGGTCCGTTTTCAATCTTTGCGAAGCGGAGTGCGTTGACCGCCCTTACGGCATTTATTCTGTTGGTCGGAATCGTGTACCAGGTCATTCTCAGGGGAATATGGGAGCCCACTGGCCTACAAAGGCTAATCGATGAATTGTTGCATACCATCATTCCCATCTATTTTTTTGTCTACTGGTTCCTGTATGCGAATCCCGTTGATATTCGATTCAGGCCGGCCCTATATTGGCTGGCATACCCTTTGCTTTACTTTTTCGTCATCATTGTCAGGGGACATTTTTCAGGGTTCTATCCCTATCCATTTTTAGATGTTGGTGAAATAGGCTATTCGGGTGTGGCCCAAAGTTTTGCTGTTATCTGCGGGTTTACGCTGTTGTTGATGGCCCTGCTTGTCTTTATCGGAAAGAAAAAAATGAACAATAAACCTTAATTTTACATCATGCAAAAATACGCTTTCCTCTTGCTTTCAATGGTGATGATACTTATGGCTTCCTGCGGGACCTCGAAAAGTACCATCAGCGAAAAATTATATGGTCCCGTTTGGGAACTGGAGTATATTTCCGGCCCGAGAATTGCTTTTGAAGGCCTCTTCCCCGATAAGAGGCCCCAGATTTCCTTCAACAAGGCAACAGGGCAGGTCACAGGAAACGCAGGCTGCAACGGGTATTCCGCGGCGTATACGCTCAATGGGAACGGAATTTCGTTCGGGCAGCCCGGACCGGCCACCATGATGTTCTGCGGGGGCGGGGAACAACAGTTCCTAAACATGATGCGCAAAGTGGACGGGTACGGTTTTGATGCCGAAGGAAAACTTGAACTCTTGGTCGGAGAAGTACCTATGATGCGATTTAAAAAAATTGATTGACCTAAATAAATTACACATGAAAAAGTTGGTCCTTATAGCGATTGTTACGGTATTTACGTGGAACTGCAGGGAAAAGGAAAAAGAAGCGGATTCCCAAAATGAAACGGAAATCACGGAAACCAGGGAAGACGTTCCGATGTTGGAAAAAGGATGCTATAAATACGACGAAAACAACAGTATCATTTTGTTCGAAATTGAAAATACGAACGGTCCGGTTTCCGGGAATTTAAGCTACCAACTGGACGGAAAGGACAAAAATACCGGTGAATTTGAAGGAACCATAAAGGAGGACAAGCTTATTGGAAGCTATACGTTTATGTCTGAGGGGAAGCAAAGTACCAGGGAAGTGGCCTTCCAGATCAAGGAAGAACAGCTCATCGAAGGATATGGGGAAATGAACGAAGAGGGTACCGCGTTCAAAAACCATGATTCCATAAACTATTCATCCACCATGCCCTTGGCCAAAATAGAATGTGAGCAATGAACGTCAATCGTCCGTTTGAAAGCGGGAAATTGTATTCCGAACTGGAAAGGATTTACTTGAAACCGGCTACACTGAATCTTAAATGGAGACACTTGGAGGAAGAGCGCATAACCACCTAGAATAGAATGTTCTGTATTCTAAAAACCCAATTAGTATAAATTCTAAACCGTTATTTTCGGAAGCTGTCAGGTTCTAATCTCCTATCATAATTTTGTTTCAATAGATGCATTTCTGAGCGTAGAATAAACTTTACGTGTATAAGACTGCTGATTTTCATACAAAAGCTAAATTCGTAATAGTAATAAATTCAGCTATTTACATACCGGTACCTATTGTAAATTAGTCGTTGGCCACAATCCAACAAGACGCACAAAGCCTTAGAATTCTAGTTTGATGTATTTAACGAACAATTCACGGTAATGAATCCCTCAGTAATCAATACACGCATTTATTTTAATTTTAAAAAAAAATATAATTATTTCCGCACTGCATCAACTATATGTTCTATCATGCGAACGGAGTTCATTCCATTCATCGGTCGCTTTAAAATAGCTTTTATCCCTTGGATCGATGTGTTTTTTCAATACTTCTTCATTAAGTTCGATACCTAATCCGGGTGCGGTCAATGGCACTGTGGCAAAACCTCTATCTATCATTTTAAAGCCCCCAACGGTGGTGACCAAATCTTCCCACCACGGGATATCTACCGAGTGGTGCTCTAGTGCCAAAAAGTTTTGGGATGCCGCAGCACAATGTACATTGGCCATAAATGAAACGGGAGTACCTGCTTGGTGCATGGCCATGGCTATTCCAAATTCCTCCGCGTAATCGGCAATCCGTTTGGTTTCAAGAAGTCCGCCCGACGACGCCAGGTCCGGGTGTACAATATCAACTGCCCGTTGTTCGATCAGCGGTTTAAAATCTTTTAATAGGTAAATATCCTCCCCCGTTGTGGTGGGAGTTTCAATGGCATTTGTTATCGCCTTCCACTGTTCGGTGTATTGCCATGGCACCATATCCTCGAACCAGGCCAGACGATATTTTTCTAGGGCCTTTGCCAGGCGGAGATTGTTGTTCATATCAAAATGGCCATAATGATCTGTGGAAATCGGGATTTCGTATCCGACCATGTTCCTTACATCTTCGACGACTTGTTGCAAGTGCTCGAGTCCTTTTTCAGTAATTTGTATCTGCGTAAAAGGGTGCATGGTATTGCCATAGGACATAAAATTGCGTTGGTCGCCCCATTGGTTAAGACTGCCATTTTCGTTTTCCCAAAACTTTCCATTAACTATCGTGCCCGCCTTTCCTTTGAGCTCGCCTATGGAAACGTCCATTTTTAACCAGGTGTAGCCCTGATCATTGAGCCGAAAATCGATCAACCGTTGCTGCTCTTCGGGGGACTTCGCTTCCGGGGTATCGGCATAAAGCCTCACCTTATCACGGTAACGGCCACCTAACAGTTGCCAAGCAGGTACGTTATATGCCTTTCCACAGATATCCCAAAGGGCCATTTCTACTCCGCATACGCCACCGGCTTGTCTTGAGGGGCCACCAAACTGCTTGATTATCTTAAAGATTTTTTCTACGTTACAGGGATTTCTCCCTAAAATCCTACTTTTCAGCATCAGGGCGTAGCGAACGTCGGCAGCATCCCTTACCTCTCCCAAACCATAAATGCCTTGGTTGGTATCGATTTTTATAATCGGAGTACCGCCCATGACGTCGGTAAGTACATAACGCATATCCGTTATTTTCAATTCCGAAGGCGCCGATGCTCGATTCACTTTTGAGGTAGTGTGCGCCATGGTATCCTCAAAGGAATGCCCTACAAAACTGGAGAGACCAAGGCCGCCGAGAGCGGTCATTTTAAGGAAATTTCTGCGATTCTCACCCGTTTTGGGATTGTTGATTTCGGCTTGCCGGGAAGCGGTGTAAGCACTTTCTTCTTCTTTATGCTTGGCGATGATACGTGATAAGTGGTTTTTCATACTATTTTGAAATAAGGTATTAAATTAACTAAATTGTGATCAACTATGAAATTATTTTAGTATCCATTTCGTTTCAAGCGCTCTCACCGCGTGGATTTTGTATCAAATCTATTTCTGTAAGGGTTGTTCGATATGATTTCCTGGAGACTTTTTATGCCAATAAGAAGCCAAGACCGACCCCGTAATGTTCATTAGGGGGCCGAACACGGCAGGTGCAAGTCCCATGGTCGCAATCTTTCCCACGGAATTTGCTATCCCCGAGGCTAGCCCCCCGTTCTGCATGCCCACTTCGAGGGCAATCGTGCGGCAATCCTGTTCCGTCAATTTTAAAAAACGTGCGAACCAATACCCTAGCAGATAGCCAAAAAGGTTATGGACTAGAACGAGTAGCATCAACAGGCCACCGATTTCCAGCAGGCTGTCCCTTCCTGCTGCCGTAATAACGATAATAATAAGCCCTATGGCCAACATGGATACCAACGGCATGGCCCGGTCTAGCCATTTTGTCTTGAACAACTTATTAAAAAGTAGTCCGGCCGCGATGGGAAGGATAATCATTTTTGTAATGCTCCACATCATATCCAGTACATCGATTTCCACGAACTCCCCTGCCAAGAGCTTCATGAGCAACGGGGTCACGAAAGGGGCCAGAAGAGTGGCTATTGATGTAATAGTGATGGAAAGCGCCAAATTGGCGTTAGCCAGATACGCCATTACATTGGAGGCCACCCCACTTGGAGAACAGCCGATCAGCACTATGCCCGCGGCAATTTCGGGCGGCAATCCACTAAGCTTGGCTAACAAAAAGCCCATTACGGGCATAATACCCAACTGTGCTGCGACCCCCACCATTACTCCCTTTGGGGCCTTAAAGATTTCGGCGAAGTCTTTCACGCTCATGGAGGCACCCATCCCGAACATGATGATTTGAATCAGTGGTATGATTAGCCCCGTCAGTTTAAAATCCCCTATGCGTATAAAATGCTCGGGGTAATACAAGGCCAAGGTGACCCCGGCAAATATCATAGCCGTGAACACGTATCCGTTCAGGGAGTCAGACCCGGTGCAACCGATGGCTAGGACAGCAAAAAAAGCTATTAAAAACGGCCCCGCCTGATCTAAATGTCCCATAAATATCATGGTGAGTACGGTAAGAAAAAGTATCAGGGCTGCCCCTAGGGAAAGGGAATATAAAGAAGGTTTTTTCAAAATTTATTTTTTTTATTTGATAGCCTCAATTGAAATGCTGAAATTATGTATTTCGGAAAGTTCAAGGAATCATCAATTCAGGGGTGGCAGTTTATAGACCTGCCTTGCCAAAAGTTTCAAGCTCCTGCTGTTCTCCTTTTGATAAACCTGGACATTTCCTATCCGGATATCTATAGGTACGCGTTTGTTCGTTGCCTTCCAAAGGAATATATGCTTGACAATGGCCGTGTTGGCCGAAATATTAATGGTCTGTACAAGAGCCCCAACGGATGAAAAATCAAAGGGGTTGTATACCCTATAATCGATGAACTCGGACTTGTTCTGATTCAGCCCGCTTGAATGGCCATAGGTAAGTCTGTCAGAACATATCTCGTTCACCATTTCTTGCGTAGGGTCTACCACCATAACCTCGCTGAAATTAGTTACCGCCGCTTCGACCTCATTCCCTGTCAGTGGCACTGACATCTCATTTACTTCCATTGTTTCCTGGGCCGTTGTATCTTTTCGTTGTTTTTTGCACGTCAGACCGGCAATCAACAGAAACATTAATAAATCACCTCCTTTCTTTTTCATATATAGAACAAAGCGATAAAGCGAGGTAAGAATAAGATAGAATGCAATCTCATTGTGATTTTTTTGATATTACCATGATTATTTATTTTTCCCAGAAGGCCCACACTTTGGTATTTCGCATATAAGACTATAAGTTTTGCTGGTATTAAAATTATTCTTTTAACTTTTCTTGCTTGTCACAATACGGTTCAATAAAACTGTATTAACAAATTTATTAGCGTATTTTATGGCTCTTCGCGTTCAGCTGCCATTCTCCTTTCATCACGCTCCTTCATATAGTTATCCAATTCCTTTTTGGACATCGGTAAGTTAGAATACTTACCCAACCATTCTTTAAAATCTTTTTCAAAAACGGCTTCATCAACTTCAAATCTCTCATTGATATATTCATATTTGTTCGTTTCCATGGCAAATCGATTAAATTCATCGCGTAGTGCTGTAAATTCACCAGCTAATACAACCTTTTGTACTAAGTGTGGTGGAATGAAAGCCACACCGGTGGGTTTGGCAAGAACCACATCACCAGGTAGTACAGAAACCCGGCCTATACGGATTGGTGCATTAACATTTGCTATCATCATTTGCTTTATTGCCGAAGGGTCCGAACCTCTTATCCAGCCATTAAATCCCTCAATTTGTGATAATCCCTCAACATCACGTACAGAACCATTAAATATAATTCCTCTTTTTCCCGCCTTATAAATGGCGTTTCCGAGATTGTCACCGATTAATGTGCCATCTACCATCTTTCCATAACTATCAGCTACGTAAATATCGCCATCCAGTAGTTCTGTAATAGGGGCGTAATTGGTAACAGGTGTATGGGTGCCTTCTTCTTCTGCTTGTTTCTGGACATAATTGTCAAAATCCTCCCTTAAAGGCATAAACTGGGCCGTTAGAGCTCTTCCCGTCATTACTTGGTCCGGATGCAGAATCTCCCATCCATTTTCGTATGTACTTGCAAAATTTTCAAACTGATTCTCGTATCCATTTCTGCGTAATGTTCCCCAAACTTCTTCCATTGAGAGTGATTTTAACCGCTCAAGTAGGTCATCGGATACTTTGGGCCGTCCATCTGGAGTACGCTCTCCTGTCCATTCTGATGTTAATGCCTTAACCGTTTCTGGTTGCCAAACCACATTTTGTGAATGAGAATAAAAATTAACGCAGCTAACGGCAAAAAGAGATAAAACTATTTTTTTCATGATGATTTTATTACAGTATTTACAATTTATTTAAATATTAGATTTTTAGGGAAATCTTACTTCTATCAACATTTTCTGTAATGTATCATAGCCTTCAACTTTGAAAGAAGATCGCTTCATGTTCTGCGGAGTGATAATAAAAAAGGTTCTTGGCGCTGCCACAAAATATTTCACGTTTTAAACAGAATAGTTCTCTATGTCCTTTTTGATATAATAAGCTATAGCTGACCTAAATCTTGAATCGTTTACCAAGGTAAATCCCATTTGATTTTTCCTTTATGACATATTGAATATTATTAAAGTTTTTATAAGTCTACATTAAATTCCTTCTTTTTCTTTTGTAAGTGCTTCTGATATAATGGCAGAGAGATTACCTCCTTTGTTTGCTTATTTTCGGCAGTATCTTTAGTAGACAACGATGCCACTGACCGTTAATATCTTTTCGCCTCTGTTCCGAAACCTACTATTTTGTCAAAAGATTGGGTATCTTTTTTAAAAGCCACGTTTATAGTTGTGGTCGGACCGACGTTAATCTCTTCAGTGGAGGAGCCTACAAAGGTGAATATCACGATGGATTCCTGGTCGGAGAAAGTTATGGCCAAGCTTTGATAACAATCGGGGCCAAACGATCTGATGAGTTTGTTGAACTACTGATGCCACTTGGATGGATAAACCATTGCGGTCAGAAATCGCACCTGAAATATCTGGCAGTTGAACCAAATCGCATTATGTGGGGCGGCTCCAATAATAGAATCGATTACTAATCTCTCTAGTTGAATTTTTGTCTGTGTTGAAATTTTCCGGAATCCACGTAAGATTCGCTTCTTTTAACCAACTGTCAAGTGCACTTGCCTGGAAAAATACTCCTGCAAAAAGGCAAACAAGATGTTTGGTTTTGAGGATGAAAGGAAAATGTAAGGAAAAAAAAGTCCTTAAACTCTTAAGGTTTTTCATATCTTTGAAATGCGTTTTGTGGTTTAACAAAATGTTTAAATTTCCTAATTACCATCGGGAAATGTTCCAGCATTTCCCGATTTTTTTTATCATTTAGGCACTAGAGTTTTTTTCATTTTTGCCTTCGGTTTAAATTTGGTTTATTATTAATTTTTAATCAAATTCTACGGCACATCCTATTACCTAAATTAAATTCATCATTCTCTTAGCTAATAATGGTGCGTTGATATTGATAGTACCCTAACTATCTTAAAAAAATCAGATTATCACTTGAATATGAGATGCGATACTAAAGTGTGTCGGTGACAGGTGAAGAAATGCGCACCGATAAATCGGTGCGCCTCTCCAACTAACTCAAACTAACTATTTTAATAAACTGGTCATTTGTTGTTCTATGTCATTTTTCTTTCCTGCTTGCTAACTGATTCCGCTAGACCGCGGATGTAGCCTATCGCATATAAATTCCCTAAGGTCATATAGCCAGGGTGATCGTTACTTTCACCTGCCATCGTAGGAACATGATCGGGGCGAAGGGCCCCTTTAAACCCTATGTCATAATAGGCCTTCATCGCTTCGTACATATCAATGTCACCCTCGTCATGAAAGGTCTCTGTAAAATGGGTGCTTGGCAATTCACCACTGAGTTCGCGAACATTTCTAAAATGGA
The DNA here is from genome assembly GCA_963832345.1 of uncultured Flavobacteriaceae bacterium. GTDB lineage: Bacteria > Bacteroidota > Bacteroidia > Flavobacteriales > Flavobacteriaceae > Pricia. The sequence continues at coordinate 576,482 of CAWHTW010000004.1, forward strand.
CAAAATGAATCTTCCCAGCACTGCCCCACCTTCTAACTAAATCGGGAATATCCGTACCCATCAGCGAAAAATTACCTTGGCACATGGTAACGCCATTATAATCGCTTGGCATAATATTTAGCATTCGGTCAAAATTCTGGACCGTATTCATGATGCGTGGTATGCCCTGAATACTTTTTACTTGGGGATCATCAGGATGCAGCGCTAGCTTCATACCTATTTCTTCAGCTTCGGGCACTACCGCTTTTAAAAAATATTCGAGACAATTCCACATATGGTCCGCAGATATTTCACCATATTCAGTAAGCGGCCTATCCTTTATTTCATTATAATCAAAAGCAGTCATAAGGGCGCCTCCTCTTCCTGGTCGGGCCAAATCCGTTCTTGCCCAACTGATAACGGGCATCCAATTATAACATATAACGTCTACGCCCGCTCGCTTCAGGTTCTTCATAAAAGTAATGAAATTGGCAATCTCTTCATCCCTTCCATCCAAGCCTAATTTGGTTTTGCTGTGAAGCGATGGAGGTCCTTCGACTACATTATAATTGAGCCCCACCGACTTCCATGCATCTACCACATCTTTAATGGATTCATATTCCCATTGGTTCGCATCCTTGTTCTTGAGGAGCCGCCGGTCAATACCGGCAATAGCTCCCAATGCTCCTATTTGTTTTGCCAGTTCAATAAGCTGCTTGTTTTCTTCCATACCGGAAAAATACGCTGTGCTCATTTCAATTCCTGCGTCTTTCGCCAATTCTCCCATCCTTTGGTTATTCTTAACCGCTGCATTTTGGATCGCCTTCTGCGAGTTGGCGTCTGCACAGGAATATGTCGCAGCACCCATCGAAGTAACTGCCGCGAGCGAAGCACTCTTTTTTATAAAACTTCTTCTACCATTTTTCATTTACGCCTTCTTTAATTAGCTATTGCTCGAGTTTTTTGTGACAGATTCCGCTAGGCCGCGAATATAACCCATAGCATATAAAGCTCCCAGCGTCATATAGCCCTGATGTTCGTTTGTTTCGCCGTACAAGGTTGCCACATGGTCAGGCCGTATGGTGCCAGTAAATCCTATATCATGATAGGCCTGCATCGCCGCATACATATCAATATCACCTTCATCATGAAAGGTTTCAGTAAATTTGGTGCTCGGCACTTGGCCGCTCAGTTCTTGGATGTTTCTAAAATGAACAAAATTAATGGCCCCTCTTTTACCCCATCTGCGAATGAGTTGGGGTATATCGGGACCCATAAGTGAAAAATTACCTTGACACATGGTCAATCCGCTGTATTTACTAGGATGCAAGTCCAACATGCGGTCAAAATTTTCGACCGTATTCATAATCCTTGATATCCCCTTGATACTATCTACCTGGGGATCGTCAGGATGGAGGGAAAGATTCATTCCAATCTTTTCCGCCTCGGGTACCACTGCATCAAGAAAATACTTCAAATTTTTCCAAAGGGCATCTTTGGTAATTTCTCCATATTCGGTGTGCTCGGCATCTTTGATATCATCATAGTCAAATGCCGAAACGATTGCCCCGCCTCTGGCAGGCTTATTCTTATCCGTTCTTGCCCAGCTGATTACAGGCATCCAATTATAGCAGATAGTGTCGACATCGCCATACTGTTTTAAATTTTTCATGAAGGTGATGAAGTTTTCTATTTCTTCATCTCTTCCTTTTAGGGCAAGCTTGGTTTCAGAGCCCAATGCTGGTGGCCCTTCTACCACGGTCCATTTGATACCCTGTTTGTCCCACGCTTCCTTAGTGGCTTTAATAGCTTCCGGCTCCCAAGGTTTTAAGTCCTTGTTGCGAAGAACTCCCGATACCGCATGCATTACGTCCATTTGCTTAGCGAAAGGTACCCGGGGAGATTCGGGGCCCATAGCTAAAGCGAATTTCATACCGGCATCCCTAACAAACGATGAATTAGAATTCTTTTCTACAAATTTTGATTTTCGATTAGCCACGGAAACACCAACGCCGCCCAAGGTCAAACCGGCGGCCATGGCCGCACTTTTTATGATAAATCCTCTTCTATTATCTTTCATTGTACCGTTATTTTAATATTAATACTGTTTTTTATTTTGATGACAATACAGCTAATTTCATGGCTTTTGTGAATGCTATGTTGTAGGTCATACCCGTATAGCCACCGCCACCCGGATATTGATTTTGTATACCCTCCTTATGCTCCTTATCGTAATCCAGCGCTCTTGGGTGTTCTGGGTATAGACCATGACTATATCCCATTGCAATTAAATCCCGCATGATAGCATACATATCAATTTGACCTTCATCCAAAAACACCTCGGTATATTTGTTATATGGCACTTCGCTAATAACATTTCGATAATGAACATGGTTTATTCGGTCCCGAGAACCAAAATATTCCAATACCTCTAAGGGATTTTCTCCAAGTTCTCTAGTTACACCACAATCATAAGTTATTCCGTTTGACGGGCTGTCAACGATTTCGATAAGACGTTTCCAATCCGTTAAGGTACGCATGATCTGATCGGATCCATGACTAACAGTAATGGGAGGGTCATTGGGATGTAGCGCCATGCGCACCCCTGCCTTATCGGCCACCGGTATAACCTCTTTTAAAAAATATTCAAGGTTTTTCCAGAGATTTTCCGCCCGGTGTTCCCCTATTTCAGGTTTTGCCGGTAAATCTTTTACCGGCTCGTAATCAAAGGCCGTCATACCGGCCCCGCCGCGACCTTTTTTTTCGTAATATCCTTCCATCAGCCGGTGGGCGTAAAAATTATATTCGACTACGGCAAGACCCACTTTACCGGCAGCAACCAAGGACTGCTTTATTTGTTCAATTTCTTGTTCTCTGCCTTCCCTACCATAAATGGTTTTAGGATGACCTCCAATCATCATGTTTATAACTGTCAACCCTTCCTTGGCAAAGGAGTTCATTATGGATTCGAGGCTTTTTTCGGTCCATGGGATAGGGGGTCCTCCCATTAACACGTTATCTATCCCAATCTGTTTAATTTTTCTCATGGCTCCCCCGTCCGAATCCCTTGAAGCTCCCATACAAAGTTTTGGAGTATTGGCACCCTTTTTAATCGGCCATCGGACATCAGCTTTCTTTGCCGGCTCTGCATTGTCAGTACTAGAATCACTTTTTTCGGATTCCCCACAAGAGGCTGTTATTCCAACAAGGGAAACACCAGCGGCAAGAGATACACTCTTTTTTATAAAGCTTCTTCTATTATCACTCATCTTGAAATTTTTTCTAAAATCTTTAAGCTATATGCTAAACGTTTTCTTTTTATTGTTTATCCCACCAAACACGTGTAATGTATGTATCCGGGCCTTGATTTGCTATGGCCGACTCAACATTCTCCGAATTAAGGGCCTGCTCTTGAAAAGAGTAAATCAAACGTCTTATAGGTACACCACCGGTCGTGTTTAGCGGATAGGTAATCGGCGCCAGTTCTGGAACACCTGTACGGCGCCAAGTAGACCATGCTTCAAAAAAATCGAGATACATATAGTGAGCCAAATAGAATTGGGTATAAATTTGTTCCATCATTTCCTCTTGGTTGCCCGTTAAAGCATGAACGGCTATGTAATCATCAATTTCAGTTTCAGTAATCGTCAATGGCACAATATCATTATTGGGATAGAGCACGGAGGACTCCATGTTGGCCCTGATTGCATTATGATAATGATCTTCCGGCGTTCCAGGTGCCCAACCGCGCAACGCTGCCTCCGCAAGTAAAAATTCGATTTCGGAATAACTGAGAATAATCGAGGGAGCAGATAAGTTCGCAACCGTGGCCGTATTAGGCTCGGAATAATCTACTAGTAATGAATTGCTCCATCCAGGAATTGCATCGGTAATGGTTCCTGGGTCATATCCATTGGGAAGTCCCTTTTGCAATTCGGGTGCCGTGGTTTCAGAAATGACCTGGTTCTGCATTGAATTAATATTGCCCTGCCATAAGGTGGTGTAAAATGGTATCCTAGGGTCGTTGTTGTCCTGAAGAAGATCAATAAAAGTCTTGCCCATTTTCACGAGACCTGCACCTTGGTTCCCTTCCGGAAGACTTTCTCTTTTGAGTTCCCGGGCATCCCAATTCCAAGTGTTCCCTCCCGTTGGTGTATGTTCCAACTTAGCTACATCCTCATTGCTTTGCATGACCCCGTTAGCTATTGCCTTGGTGACCCATTCCTGAGCCAGGGAGGGATCTACATTCGTCAATCTCATTGCCAAGCGCAACATAAGTGAGTTTCCAAAAATTTTCCATTTTCCAACGTCACCTCCGTAAATCACATCAGCGGCCCCAAAAGAAGTCTTGGAAGCGTCTAGTTGATTAATTGCTGTCTCCAAATCTTGAAGCATCCAAGGATAGATATCGGATTGTTTGTCATAGACCGGTTTGAAAATTTCATTTGTACTTCCCAGAACCGCTTCTCTATAAGGAACATCCCCGTAAGCATCGGTAACCCGGTGCAAGGCAAACACCCTCCATATTTTTGCAATGGCATTTTGATTAATTAATTCAGCTTCATTCTCTGTTCCTGAAAGGATTTCCTCTAATTCCCTGAGATGAGCGGAATAGACTGTTTCAAAAAAGTTTCCGGTTTGAGCATTTACTATACCTTTTTCACCATACCAGAACGTTTGAAGTGTCGCATGATATTGCATTGCCCCGGAAAGATACTTCATATTGGTCCTATTCCTATCGGCCGTTCCGGTTCCTACCGTACGTATTAAACTGGTTGTAAACAAAGTGGAAAAATTTGGCTCTGCATAGGCATTAGGGTCGGTATTCATTTCCTCGAACCCTGAATCACATGATGTGCAAAGAATTGCTACAATAAAACCAGTAATAAAGGAAATACTTAAGAATTTGTTTTTTCTGTAACTCATAATAGTTTTTTTTTAAGAGGAAGTTGTTAAAATCTTAAATTGAGGTCAAAGCCATAACTTCTTGTGGAAGGGAGACCAAAATTCTCCAATCCCTGAGCGTTTCCGCTACTATAATTGGATTCCGGGTCTATGTTATCGGAAGTTTTGTATAAAATCCACAGATTACGTCCTACTAAAGAGAGACTAATTGTCTGAAAAGGGGTCCTCTCCAAAAGTGAATTTGGGAAATTATAGCCCAAACTAAAAGATCGTAATTTGATAAAATCCGCCTTTTCTACAAAATCTTCCGTGATACTATAGGCGATGCCCCTATAATAGGTTTGTGCCGGAACTATCCGGTTGAAAGAATTCCCGCTTTCGTCAACACCAGAAAGCGTAATACCTGTTTCCCTTACGTTGTTCCCAACCGTATTCTTATGAAGGCCAAAATCTGTACCGTAGGCATTGGTGGCCGAATATATATTTGCTCCCCATCTACTATCCAAAAGAAAACTCATGGATACATTTTTATATATCAGAGAATTATTCAAACCTATCGATAAAGGGGGTACACCCCTACCTAATGGAACTACTGGCCCGGCAACGGGCAAACCACTAATTTCGTTGTATACAATCTCACCATTTTCATTGGTCGTTCTTCTGTTTCCGGCGACCATACCAAAGGGTTGGCCTTCAAAATGGTAAATACCTCCATTTAGTGTTCGTGTTGTGGCTCCAGGAAGCTGAAGCCTATCTAAATCATCTGAAATATTTATTACCTCATTTTTGTTGTAGGCCATATTTGCAGTCAAGTCCCATTTTAGTTTATTGGTTGGCCCCAGTGGTCTACCTGTTAACATCAACTCAATCCCCTGATTTTTCATTTTTCCCACATTCAAGGCCACACTTTCATAACCACTTGATGGAGGAATCGAGGCGTTCACAATATCATCTGTAGTAGTTCTATCGTAAACAGTCAAATCTATACCCAAACGATTGCCGAACATTCTAAATTCTATACCAGCTTCTGCAGTTGTAGATGTATAAGGGGTTAATGCTGTTGGGATAGTATTGCTTGACACCAGTGTTAAGGTCTGACCTAAGTGAGATAAACTCTCTGCCGAATAGGTCTTCCGAATAGCGTATGGACTGGGAGCCCCGCCTCCTACTTGCGCCCAAGAGGCCCTAACTTTCGCATAGTCCAACCAAGATGGTTTTGATCCCCATGCCTCGGAAGGTAGAAAGCTCAACCCTACTGAAGGATAAAACAGACTGTTATTGTTCAAGGCCAATGTGGAAAACCAGTCATTACGTCCGGTCAATGTCAAGAATAAGTAATTTTTGTAGTCAATATCCGCAGAGGCAAAAAGGGAATTAATACCAAATTTCCCATAATTTTCGTCGAATATTTGATTTGTACCATTTCCCACAAAATATTGGAAAGGCAAATTAAAATCTCCGCTTGAAAGATTAATTCCATCAAAGATATTCCTCATTTGATTTCCTCCTATCAAGGCATTTATCGAAAAATCACCGAAATCCCCATTAAATCCCAAAACACCTTCAATGTTGGTTTCAGTACGAAGACTTTGGTCGGTGTTCATATTTCCGGGACCATTAAATGCTGTACCCGTAGGAGTTATATAATACCCGTTCACATTGCTTTGGTCTAGTCCAAAACGAATGCGGGCGTATAAAAAATCATTTAAATTGTAGGTAGTATTGAAAGAACCAATAAACCTATTTCTAGTATCTCCATTGCGAACTTTATTTACAGCAAAGTACGGATTGGTTACATAGATATAATCGCTCCATTGGAATTCATTTCCATTTTCGAGGAACCCAGGTGCAAGTGTACGTACATCAACATTTGTAGCAATCAATTGAGCCCCCGCATTCGGGTTTAACGTGAAATCTCCGGGACGTGTCCTATTATCAACTTTTTCAATTGAGTATTGGGCATTTCCCTGAAATGTGATTTTATCAGAAATGGTAGCATCGACACTGAGGTTAAAAGTTTTACGATTCAAGGTGTTATTGGGGACAATTCCGGCATTGTCGGTGTTAGAGGCGGCAAACCGAAATTGTACCGCTTCACCACCACCATTCAAGGCTATCGTATTTGAGGTGGTCGAGCCAATTTGGTAAAAATTGTCGATATTATTCATAACTGGGGTATATGGTCTGGTCTGACCATCGGGTTGAACCACCTGCGATCCGTCAAGCCTTGCTCCCCAAGAAGTCCTACCGAAAGCAATGGCCTCTGCTTGGGTAGTTGGTGCGGCACCGTTGGACCCGGAACCGTACTCATATTGCCAATCTAGTAAATCAAGTGGTTGATCAATTGTAAAGTTGGAACGAAATTCTACGCCGATGCCTTTTTGAGCACTACCGGATTTTGTTGTTATGAGAATAACACCATTTGCAGCTCGAGCACCGTAAAGCGCTGCAGCGGTTCCTCCTTTCAATACTGAAATACTTTCAATATCATCGGGATTGATGCTAGACAACCCATTGCCTCTATCCACTCCTCCATATGTTCCAGGTGAAGAGGTATTTTCGTTCGTGATAGGCATTCCATTTACGACGTATAGCGGTTGGTTGTCTCCGTTGAGAGACCCGTTCCCCCTTATTATTACCCTACTGGATGCCCCTGGCCCCCCTGTCGTACCTGAGGCGGTCACACCTGCAACCCTGCCTTGTAAAGAATTTCCAACATTTATTTCCCTAGCTTTAGTTAAATCCTCGCCTCCAACTTCCGAAACCGCATAGGTCAAAGCTCTTTTCTCTCTTTTTATCCCTAAAGCGGTTACTACGACCTCGTCTAAAGATTGGGTGTCCTCGATCAAGGTCAAATCTATTGTAGCGGATTGCCCAACCGTAATCTCCTGTGCGGTAAATCCTATTGAACTAAAGACCAAAATCGCATCCTCACCTGAAACCTCGATGGAATAGTTACCGTCAAAATCCGCAGCTACACCGTTGGTAGTGTTCTTTTCCAATACGGAAACCCCGGGAATAGGAACACCCTCACTGTCGGTAATCGTGCCTGATACCATCGACTGCATGTCTTCCGACGATTTTGTGCCTAAAACCGATGCGTGGCCCAAAGATTTGCTGGAATCCTGACTTAAAATGATTTGATTATCCGATATTTCATAGGTAATAGGCGTGCCTTGAAAAATTTTAGTTAGGATATTGGGCACGGTTTCATCCGTATAATGCACCGATACTACGCGGCTGTAATTTACCTCTCGGTTGTTGTATAGGAATTTGAATTCCGACTTTCTTTCGATTTCTTTCAGCACGTTCTCAACGGTGACGTCTTGTAGATGCAAAGTTATATTCGTAGGTTCGGAAATGGTATTGGCTTGACCTTGGAAAAAAATAGTGATAAGCAGGCAGACCGCTAATTTCATTTTGAGTGCTAAATTGATAGGCCATGGAAACAGGTTCGCCGGCTTTTTTCGATTTTTCATATTTTTGAATTACGTTTTGGTGGTTTAACAATCTGTTTAGATAACTGTAATTACCATCGGGAGAGTGTTCCAGCATTTCCCGATTTTTTTGCGTTTTGAAGATATTGTTGTCTTACATAGGCTTCGTTATTGAGTGATTCGAGTTTAATTGATTACTATTCGGTTTTCACGAATTTCGTAGTTTATCGGGTAATTTTTATTAAAGGCGGCCAGTACCTGTTCTATCGTTTCCGTATCGAAACTGGCCGTAAAGATTTCTTCGTCCAAGGCTTTGTTTTGGTTGGTAATCTCAACGTTGTATTGCCGTTCCAATTTCTTTAGGATGTCCTTGAAGGGCATCCGATTAAAAATAATCTTCCCCTGCACCCAACCCGTATAGATTTCGGTATCCACCTGTTCAAAAACAATCTCGTTCATGGATTTTTCCAATACTCCTTTATAACCTGGTTCCAGTAAAGCAGAACTCTCCAAACTAAAGTCCTCACCTTTTTTAAAGAGCCCCACCGAGCCTTCCACCAGCACGGTACTAGTTTGGGCGTCATCCAGATAAGAAGAGACATTGAACCGGGTTCCCAATACCCTAACATTCATTTCGTTAGAATTGACAATAAAAGGCCGGTTTTTATCTTTAGCCACCTCAAAAAATGCTTCCCCGTCCAAAAAAACCTGCCTTTTCCCATTCTTCATGAAAGCGGCCGGGTATCTGACCGATGATCCCGAGTTAAGATGAATCTTGGTTCCATCCGACAAGATTAGCTGGGATTTCTTCCCATACGGTACACTCAAAGTGTTATAAATATATTTTTCTGAAGTGGTGATGACTTTATCGTAGTCCAATCTTCCATTAGACATCATGCCCACATCTTTACCAAAAGCATTTACCAAAGGCGCGCTACCTTCCTCGATCACCTCCATCAGACTACCGTCCTCCAACATTAGGATTATAGCATTGTCCGCCGGAATGGGGAGACTACGGTTTGAGGAATCAAAAATGTCACTTTTGATCAAATATCCCAGGCCAAGAAACAAAATTGCCATTGCGGCGTATTTAAGAAAATACCGAATCCTGAAATGGATTACAGATCGTTGGTCCTCGTTTATTTTTTGTAGCAATTGCTCTTTTGCCTTCTCCATATCGTAATCACCCATAATATGATGCGTCGCATAATTAACTCTTACAAAATCTTTGAACACATTCCTTACTTCAAGCGTTTCATAGCTCGCAGATAAATCGTCCATTTCGGATCCAGTAATGGTATTGGTCAAATACTTTATTATCAATTTTTCTACCTTATTCAATTCCATTCTAATTGAGGTATTTATTATTATCACGTATGAAATTTACAATACCCTAACTTTCTATTAACTTTTTTGCCATATTTAATAAATTAACCTATAATTTTGTTTAAGTAAGAATTTCAAAAAACATCATTTATTATGGAAGATGACGCCACACTTATACAATCACTGAAGAATGGTGAAAAACAAGCCTATTCCCGTTTAGTGGAACAATATCACCATGAACTTTGCGCCTACGCACATAGCCTTGGTCGTGATCGAGAAATGGCGCAGGACATCGTACAAAACGTTTTTTTCAGGATTTGGAAAAAACGTCATCAGCTATGTACCGACCAATCTTGCAAAAGTTTTTTATACAAATCGGTCTATAATGAATTTATAGATCAGTACCGTAAAAACAGAGCTGTTTTAACCTTAGAAAAAAAGCATATAGAGGTTGTTGAAGATTTTATTGAGAAAGATGAAGCTACAATTCAAAAAATTTTTAATTTGGTTCAAAAAGAAATTCATAGCCTACCGCCTAAGAGCAGAAGAGTCTTCATGCTAAGCAAACAGGAAGGTCTTACCAACATGGAGATTGCGGAGCACCTTAACATATCGTTAAAAACAGTTGAGGCACACATCACCAAATCATTTTCTTTGCTTAGGGCGAAAATGAAGGGAAAAGTCAATTTGGAAGCTCTTTTATTTTTATTTTTTCTAAAAAAGTCAACATCTTTTAATTAAGTTCAGATAAAGCAAGATATTCCACCTGATTAATCTAAATTTTTTAACTGCAATGATATTTAGGTGACATCCAGCAAAAAGGGAGTTTTATCATTTCATGCTAGTGAAGTCAATATTCAACACCTAAGATTTATGTCAAACTAAACGCTGGTAAGCCTATACGTACTGAACAATGAGTCGAGCAGCACTAGCGTATTTTAAACTTTCACCTTCTTCCCGCATTTTTGCGGTTCACCTCATTCCTAGATTTCTAAACATGAATGGAATATTGTTAGACTTTAGCATTTCATACCTATAGGATTTATTTTTTTTACATAAAAATATCTAAATTTTACTTAATTATAAGTATATCATTTAGTTGCCCTCCAAAAATACCAGGCCCTTTTTTAGCTTCTCCCACTATTAATTATCAATATAATGCCTATCTATATAGGAAATTAGCCTGATATACCTTCCAGCACAGTAGCGCTGGCCTCGCCTATATTTTAGGATACCTAAGGTATATTTTTTAATTTCAACATTCTTTCATACAAGCGCTATAGTATGCCTAAAGGCTAAACTAAAAACAATGAAAAGGATTCTTCTATTTATTTTGCTGATGGGCTGTTTACTTAGCTGCAAAAACAACAAAAAAACAGAGTTGGTCTCAAATACCAATGAAAAGGAAAAGGAAAAGCTTTTTAGGCTGGAAGAAAGTCCGGATAAAATCCATGTTTTTTACGATGATGGAAATACGGCACTTGTATCTCAAAATGCCAAGGAAGGTATGCGTCCGTACATTCATCCACTCTTGGCACCGGGATCCGATATATCCCTCTCCCAGTACAGTCCGGATCACCATAAGCACCAAACAGGTCTTTATTGGGGGTTCACCCGTGTCAACGGTACCGGAGCAACTGAGGAAGAGCTAAAAAAATGGTTTTACGATCAAGATAAACCTACGGACATTCAAGAAAAAATAGGAAGGGATTTTTTTCATCATTTCAATGAGGATTATTGGCAAAAAATAGCCGCTACGGTTCTGGTACCTAAGGGAAAAGAAGTAAAATGGCAAACGGTGTACCATATGTTGGACGCCGATAAAAATCCCATTTTAAAGGAAACCCAAACGTGGACATTCACCCAAAAAGAAGATAAATTTTTACTTAGCCTGGAATGGCAGGGCGAAGCTTTGACGGACTTTACCGTAAACGAATTTGATTACGGTGGCCTATTCCTTCGGATGCCTTGGAAAGAAGGCATAGAAGGGGAAGTTATCAATGCGGCCAGACAAACAAATGACAAGGCTAACGAACAACGTGCCATGTGGGTTGATGCCGGTATGCAAATAGATGGCCTTGATCAATGGGGTCATATCGCCATCTTCGACCATTCCGAAAATCAAGGCTTTCCCCAACCTTGGCGGGTCGATGGTCAAATGGGTATAGGGCCAGTTCTAGCCGAAATGGGCGATTGGAGCATCAATAAAGGGGAGGTAAAAGTATTTCAATATCAGATAGTGGCCTATTCGGGTGAGTTTGAGGACACCGTCATGGATAATCTTTGGGGGGATTTTGTCGGCAACAAAGGCATGTACAATACAGCTTCACTTTGGCAAATCGCCAAGCAGGAAGGTAGGGATGCCAAATTGTTATCCCCTAGCGAAGCCGTGGAAGCCATGACCCTCAAAGAAGGTTACAAGGTTAATGCATTCGCCTCCGAACCCATGATTACGCAGCCCATGGCCTTTTGTTGGGATGACAAGGGGAGAATGTGGATTGCAGAAAACAGGGACTACGAATCAAGATCCGAAGGATTTTCAAATTCCGGCGATAGTCGCATCCTAATTTTAGAGGATACGGATAAGGATGGGATTGCGGACACTAAAAAGGTATTTTTGGAAGGTATACCCTTTCCTTCTGCCATTGCTGTGGGCCATGGCGGCGTGTACATTGGTGCGCCACCTAATCTTCTTTTTGTGCCTGATAACAATCAAGATGACAAGGCCGATACGGAAAATATAAAAGTATTGCTCACCGGATGGGGCATTCGAGACCGCCACGAAACCATTAATAGTTTGCATTGGGGACCTGACGGATGGTTGTACGGACTGGAAGGATTTGCCACTCCCTCAAAAATTAGAAAACCAAAAGGACAGGGTAAAATATATAAACACCGCGAGGCCTTTCCTGAAGACCTATTGGAAGCTGATGGAGTCGATATCAACGGGGGTGTTTGGCGGTATCATCCAATAAAGGACAGATTTGAGGTGGTGGCCCATGGCTTTAGCAATCCTTGGGGTATCGACTATGATTCCAAAGGTCAGTTATTCATCTCGGCCTGCGTTATTCCCCATATGTTCCATATCATTCCTGGCGGGGTGTATCACAGGCAAGGCGGGCAACATTTTAATCCATATGTATACGAGGATATCCAAACGATTGTAGATCACAGGCATCGCTCTGCCCATGGCGGGGCAAGGATTTATCAGTCCGATGCTTTCCCTGCCGAACAACAAGGAAGGCTGTTCATGGCCAATATTCATGAACATGCGGTGCTGTCGGATATCATCTCACCGCAGGGTTCTGGGTTTACGGCGAGCCACGGCGAGGATTTTTTGTTGGCAAACAATGCGCAATGGGTAGGTTTTAGTATGGAAGTGGGTCCGGCAGGCGACCTATATGTTTTGGATTGGCACGACGCCGAAATTTGTGGCGATGCCGTCATCAATAAGGATACGGGAAGGGTTTATCGGATTATGCCGGAGAAATCAAACGCGGAGGATTGGTCCGGAAGGTTTGACGACCTTAACCAAAAGAGCGATTTAGAATTGGTGGAACTGCAGTTGAGCAAAAGCAACTGGCACGCCCAACGGGCGAGGGTCATTCTTCAATATAGGGCATCCGAAAAGAAATTGGATACCAAAGCCATTGACCGTGCAAGTGATCTATTGAACCAAAATGAGAACGAAGACACCCGTTTACGGGCCTTATGGACACTTTGGTCCACCAACACTATTCCAGAACAAAAATTGACAGCCCTGCTTCAGGATTCACAAGAATATATTAGGGGCTGGGCCCTACAATTCTTAACAGAGGACGGCCAGCCCAGCACCAATGTAGTGCAGGCCATCACTAGTTTGGCAAAAAATGAAAACTCCGCTGTGGTTAGGCGCTATCTGGCAGGAGCCTTACAACGATTAGACTTGAATTCCAGATGGGATATTGCCGCTTCGTTGATTACCCATGGGGAAGACGACGATGACCCTAACATACCTATAATGTTGTGGCTTGGCATTGAACCTTTGGTCGTCGATAATCCTGAAAAAGCTCTTTCTTTGGCCCTCAATAGTCAAATCAATTCCGTTTCCGAAAAAATAGCGCGGCGATTGGTGGATGCAAACAATTTGAAACCTTTGGTAGCGGCTTTAGGTGAAAAATCGGGTTCCCAGAAGCAGCTACTTGCAGGAATGATTGCCGGAATGGATGGGAATATGGATTTAAAAGAACCCGACAACTGGCAAAAGACGTACAAAGCTTTACAAAAGAACAAAGGTTTGGTTTCCATGGCGGACAAAATTGCCCAAAATTTCGGCAACGCCGAGGCAGAAAAAAAGCTGTTGGCAACCCTAAATTCACCCTCTTCTTCCGTAAACGCAAAAAAGGATGCCATCGCGGCATTGGCTTTAAATCAAAATCCGGAATTACAGGAAAAGATACCCGTACTATTAAATAATTCCGAATTGAAAACGGACGCTATAAAAGCAATCGCAGCCTACGATAGTGAAAATTTGGCCAACGCATTGTTCGAAATGTATCCTAAACTATCCGACAAGAACAAAGAGGACGCCATTTTGACTATGGCATCCAGACCACGCTATGCAGAATTTTTAGCGAACGGCCTAAAGGATGGGTCTATCCCTAAATCAGACATTCCAGCCCACACCGTTCTACAATTGAGAGCAGTTTTGGGCAGTGGTTTTGTGGAGATATGGGGACCCATCGATGATATCTCACAAACCCTGCAAGTGTCTTTTCAAAAATATCGGAAACTCTTAACGGATGATGCCATTGCCAATGCTGACCCATCCGAAGGAAAAAAAGTTTTTGAACGTATCTGTGCAACATGCCATCAATTATACGGGGAAGGTGGCCAAATTGGGCCGGACCTTACGGGCTCAAACAGGACCAACACCACCTATTTGCTGAGCAATATACTGAACCCAAGTGGGGATGTTCAAGAGGATTATAAACTGGTGGTCATCACCACCCAGGATGGGCGAACCTACAGCGGAAACGTCATTGGGGAAAACGAAAGAAGTGTAACCTTTAGGGTGGTCAACCAAGAACCGATTACCATTAATAAATCGCAAATCATCACTCGGGATGTATCCGAAAAATCAATGATGCCCGAGGGTCTTTTGAACAACCTTTCGGATACTGAGGTGTTGAACCTGACAGCCTACCTCAAAAAGTTGGAACCTTCAACATAGGGTTTGACAATGAAACGGATCGCTCAGGAACGGAACTAAAAGCCAATTTTCTCCTTTATTCGCAACGATCGTAGCGCCGGAACCAAGGGCGTCTAGACCCAGCTCGAAAGCAGGCGTCCGTGTATGGGGCACACGCAAAAAGTACAGGGTGCTTTCACTTCATTCCTTTTTTAAATCCTTGTAACTGATCAATTGGATTCCTTTCTCCTTGACAAATTGCTTAATTGAAGCATCTGTAAAGGTATCGGTAACTCCTTGCCTGTCCTTGGCCACATTTTCATATCCTATATGATGAATCGCTTGTAATTCTTGATTATCGATTCCTGGATGGTCTACAAAGAGATAGGTTTTGCCCTTCTCAAGAGTGCTCAACATTTTTTTAAAGCTTTCCACTTTCTCAGCGGAGGTATTTTTACTACCGTCATAACTAACGGATTGAACCGATGTCATATCGATGTAAATGCCATACTCCTTTGCCAATGCCATTGCCAGCTTTTCTACCTCTGGACTAATTGAGGTACAGCCCATATGACCGGTCATATGACTTACTTGTGGTATTTTCTTCATGGCCATTTCGATCTGGGCCCGCATCTCCGATTCTACTTCTTCCAGTTTCCAATTGTTCTCCTTCAAGGATTGTCCCGGATAATTTTTATTTTTCCAAATCATCGGATAAAAATAGCCATCGGCATCTACCAGACTTTTTGCTGCGGTGAGCGGTCGATATTTCACATTGTCCCACTCGCTGGTCAAAGCAATATGAACCCCTACATCAACATTCGGTAAATCTTGCAGCATACTAACGGCTTCCGGGAACCATGGTGACGGTACAATCACCTCAATGGAAGTTTCTATTCCATTTTTAAAGGATTCGACCATTGCTAAATTTCCGGAATGTGAAAATCCCATGTCATCACCTCTCACTATTAGTTTAGGAGCTGCTTGCCCAAAGGAGCATGCGGAAATCAGAATAAGCACTACTGTTTTAATTAACTGTTTCATTTTAACAATAACGGTTATACAAAGTTCATTTCGGTTTTTACAAAAATAAAGCATTAGAAAATAGTAGTTAACCTATGGTAACAGCGAAAAGCAGTCGTGAATTAAGTATCAAAAAGCTCGGCTTTTGGAGTGCTTTTAAAAAGCCATTGGGTTTATCGCCGGTCCTGTAATCCATCGAAAAATTTTGGTTGGACAATTCCCTCTTAGGAATATTTTTATTACTGACCCCATTTCATTTTCTGCAACCGTATCGCATTCATTATAGCCAAGAACGCCACCCCCACATCGGCAAAAACAGCTTCCCACATGGTGGCCAGACCACCCGCACCTAAAATAAGCACGGTGATTTTTACCACGAAAGCCATACCAATATTTTGCCAGACGATGCTACGGGTCGAACGGCCAATCTTAATGGCTCTTGCAATCTTGCTGGGTTGGTCGGTCTGGATGATGACGTCCGCCGTTTCTATCGCTACATCACTACCTAACCCGCCCATAGCGATACCGACATCGCTGGCAGCTAAAACAGGGGCATCGTTGATACCGTCGCCAATAAAAGCGACCGTGGTATCTTGCTCTTTTTTGAGCTTTTCGACTTCGTTCAGTTTATCTTCGGGCAGCAGCCCGCCTTTCGCCCAATCGATGTTCAATTCTTTTGATACCTGCTGGGTTATGGAATCTTTATCGCCGGAAAGCATTATAATTTTCGAAATTCCAGCATCCCTGATTTGTTTTATGGCCTGATGCGCATCTTCCTTCAGCTCATCGGCTATGGTTACGTAACCTGCAAACTTTCCGTCTATGGCCACCATTACGATGGATTCTACAATACCGTCCGTTTGGGAAGGAACTTCTATGCTGTTCGCGGTCATTAAAGCTTTGTTGCCTACCAGCACGGTTTTTCCGTTAACTTTTCCCTTTAACCCCTTTCCCGCCACTTCCGATACAGCCGTCGCCTCATAATCTGAACCGTCGGCTTTATATTCCAGAATCGCCTTGGCGATGGGATGGGTAGATTGTTCTTCCATCGCCATCAGGTATTTCATAAAATCGGTTTCCTCAAATAGGACGGAATTGATGTCCTTGATTTTGAAAACCCCTTTGGTAACGGTGCCGGTTTTGTCCATCACGACCGTATTTACCTTGGTCATCGCATCTAAAAAGGATGCGCCTTTGAAAAGAATTCCGTTACGGGATGCCGCACCCAATCCGCCAAAGTAGCCCAAGGGAATGGAAATGACCAGCGCACAGGGGCAGGAAATCACAAGGAATATCAAGGCTTTATATAGCCAATCCCGGAAGACGTAGTCGTCCACAAAAAAGTAGGGTAGAAAAGTTAGACCGATAGCCAGGAAAACAACGATTGGTGTGTAAATCCGTGCAAATTTTCTAATGAACAGTTCGGTCTTTGATTTTCTGGCCGTCGCATTCTGTACCATATCGAGAATACGGGCGATGGAACTGTCCTTAAATTCCTTGGTCGTTTCCACCTCGATAACACCATCAAGGTTGATGCTTCCGGCAAAGACTTTTTCCTTTTTAGCAATGGTGTCCGGTTTACTTTCCCCGGTAATGGCAGCGGTGTTCAGGGATGCCTTTTCCGATAACAAAATACCGTCCAAAGGAATTTTTTCGCCGACGCGCACCTGTATTTTTTCGCCAATATCGACTGTCTCGGGATTGACGGAAACATAGTCACCCTCACGGAATACCAGGGCTTCGTCAGGTCGTGCATCCAATAGTGCCTTGATATTGCTCTTTGCCCGGTTGACCGCTGCATTCTGGAACAGTTCGCCCACGGCGTAGAACAACATCACGGCAACGCCCTCGGGATATTCACCTATGGCAAACGCACCCAGGGTGGCGATGGACATCAAGAAAAATTCCGTGAAAAAATCACCGTTTTTGATACTGTTCCACCCTTCCTTAATGACAGGAAAACCGACAGGGATATAGGCAATGGTGTACCATACAATTCTGACCCGACCTTCGAAAAACGGAAAGGTGTCAAAATAATCAACGGCAAGGCCAATGATGAGCATTACAAAGCTAAAAATTGCCGGCAAATAGGTTCTAAAATTGGATACTTCTTCAGGACTGCTATGGTTGTGACCATCGTCGTGACTGTGCTCTCCCTGATGTTCTTTTGGGTCAAGGTCACGTAAATTTATTTTTTTCTTTTTCATACGTTATCATGTAATCTAGGCCATGGTTTAGCCATTGTTCCCTGTTATAAAGTATTTGGCATCACTATCCGAGATAAAATCGGTAGCCTCTCTAGCCCACTGCTGCCCTTTTATTGTCGCCGACAAAGGCCACTCCATAATCGCTGATGTGCGACGCATCGGTTTTTAAATCTTCCCAAAAGCCTTCAAGGGGGTACCCTTCAAAGTCTTCCATTTCAAAATAAAAGCCCACCTTTTGGCCTTTACCTATACTATTATGGATACGTTCTTGGATTGTTTTAAGACGATCTTCATCCAATTTGCCGGAAAATCTTGTGGCGATCAGATTCTATTTTGTACGGTCTGCATCCTGTATCCTAATTTTTTAATTTTCGGTTTGCAATATAAGGGTTCATCCCATGCAATGGAAGTGCATTTATTGTCCGCTGCATTTCTCACAAATATCCTTGTGTACCAAATGGGCATTTTTCAGCGATATAGCCATCGGGCAAGTTGATATTCCCCCTAAAAAATTCTTCTTCCTTTCGGGTTATAATTTTGATGAAGTTAAAATTCAATCCATTCACATCCGCAATTTAATTGGGGTAGGTCTACTTTTAGAAATATTAGTACTATCCAAATTAGCATTATGCCAAAAGAAAATCCATCCTATAAAAATGTCAAGCTTTCTATCAACGGGGAGGACAGGGAACTTCAAGTATTGCCGTCCACTACCCTATTGGATGCCCTTCGGGAAAACCTACATCTAGTAGGGACGAAAAAAGGTTGCGACCACGGGCAATGCGGTGCCTGTACCGTGCTGGTCGACGGGAAGCACATCAACTCCTGTTTGGCACTGGCCATCATGCAAGAGGGAAAGGATATAACCACTATTGAAGGCTTGGCCGATGGCGAAGCCCTGCATCGCGTGCAGGAAGCGTTTATCGCGCACGACGCCTTTCAATGCGGCTATTGCACGCCCGGTCAGATCTGCTCCATGGTCGGCGTTATGAACATGGAAAAAGGGAACGGTCTCGATGAGATTCGGGACCTGATGAGCGGTAACATTTGTAGGTGCGGGGCGTACGCAAATATCTACGCCGTCGCCGAGGAATTGATCGGAAAAAAACAAGGAACACCATGAACAATTTTACAATTACAAAAGCCGAAAATCTGGAAAAAGCGATAGCTGGCGGTGTAGACGAACAGCGGTCCCGATACATTGCAGGCGGCACCAATCTGGTGGACCTGATGAAGTACCGGGTGGAAAATCCGGAACATCTTATCGATATCAGCCGTTTAGCGCTTTCGAAAATCGAAAAGACCTCCGAAGGCGGACTCCGGCTGGGTGCCTTGGCGACCAATGCCGACACCGCCTACCACCGCGAGGTGGAGAAAAACTACCCTTTGCTATCAAAGGCAATCTTGGCCGGTGCCTCCGCCCAGCTCCGCAACATGGCAACGGATGGGGGCAACCTCATGCAGCGTACCCGTTGCTATTATTTCTATGATACGGCCACCCCCTGCAACAAACGGTATCCGGGAAGCGGATGTCCCGCCATCGAGGGGTTCAACCGCATTCATGCTATCTTGGGCACGAGCGAGCATTGTATCGCCACGCATCCTTCTGACATGTGCGTAGCGCTTGCCGCCCTCGACGCCACCGTGCAGGTTCATGGACGGGATGGAGCACGTAGTATCCCTTTTTTGGAATTCCATCGGCTTCCCGGTGATACCCCTGAAAAGGACAACAACCTCTTGCCCGGGGAGATTATTACCTCCATCGACCTGCCCCAAAAAGGTTTTTCGAAAAACTGTGCCTACATCAAGGTAAGGGACAGGCCTTCGTACGCTTTTGCCATCGTGTCGGTGGCGGCCGCTTTGGAACTGGACGGGGACATCATCAAGGAAGTCCGTGTGGCCCTTGGCGGTGTGGCCCACAAACCTTGGCGGATACCTGAGGTGGAGGCCGAATGGAAAGGCCGACCGGCCACCGAGGAAAACTTTGCCCAATTGGCGCAACACCTAATTAAGAATGCCAAGGGCTATGGAGACAATGATTTTAAGATACAACTGGCAAAAAATACCATTGTACGTGCCTTACTGGAGGCCAAAGAAAAATAGGATATGAAAACGACTGTCAATCAAAGCGTGAAAGCTTCACAATATATAGGACAACCGGCCAATAGGGTGGACGGACATAAAAAGGTGACCGGCAAGGCGACTTATGCCGGGGAATTCACACCTGAAACTATGGCCCACGGCTACGTGGTATGCAGTACCGTGGCCAAAGGCAAAATAAGGACTATCAATACCCGGGCGGCCAAAAAAGCGGACGGTATTCTGGAAGTGTTCACGCACCAAAACCTACCGAAGAACCTAAAGATCAATTCCGATTACGGAGACCCGTTGGCACCTCCCGGAAAACCCTTTCGACCCCTTTTCAATGACCATATATTGTACAACGGTCAGCCCATCGCACTGGTAGTCGCCGAAACCTTTGAAGAAGCAAGGTATGCGGCCGGCCTGATAAAAGTTACCTATGATGCCCGGCAATCTACTTCGGACATCACTAAAAATATGGGGAAGGCGACCCATGAAGACGTTGAGGGTCCGCCGGACAATCGGGGCGATGCCGAAAAGGCCTATCTGTCCGCCGACGTAAAAATTTCTTCTACCTATACCCTGCCCCGTCACTTCCACAATCCCATGGAACCCCATGCATCGATTGCGAATTGGGACCCCCAACTGAAAGCGTTCACGATTTACGACAAAATTCAGGGCGTCAACAACAGCCAGGAGTATATCTGTGGCGTTTTCGGTCTGAAAAAAAACAAAGTGAGAATTCTTTCCCCTTTTGTAGGCGGGGCCTTCGGTTCCGGCCTGCGCCCGCAATATCAACTCTTCTTGGCGGCCATGGCGTCCAAAGTCCTGGAGCGTCCCGTGAAAGTGGAACTCACACGTAAACAAATGTTTTCGTTTGGCCATCGCCCCGCCTGCCTTCAGCGCGTACAACTGGGGTGCGGTGCCGACGGTCAACTGGTATCCATACAACACCAGGCTTTTGGGGAAACCTCGACCTTCGAAAAATACAGCGAAAAGGTTGCGGATTGGTCGGGACTGATGTACCAGTGCGACAATGTAACACTGGATTATCAGCTGGTTCCGGTCGATGTGTATACCCCGATGGATATGCGTGCCCCTGGAGGGACGACCGGCATGTTCGCCCTCGAATGCGCGATGGACGAACTGGCCATAGCGGCGGATATCGACCCGTTGGAATTCCGCATCCGGAACTATGCCGAAAAAGACCAGAATGAAGACAAACCCTTCTCCAGCAAAGAGCTCAAGACCTGTTACCACCAGGCCGCCGACCGCTTTGGATGGGACAAACGCAAACCGGAACCGCGTTCCAATAGAAAAAACCATCATCTGATCGGCCAGGGCATGGCCACCGGCGTATGGGAGGCCATGCAGCAAGAATCGGCCGCCAAGGCAGTTCTGACTGCCGATGGCCGGCTAACGGTCAGCTGCAGTACTGCGGATATCGGTACGGGAACGTATACCGTAATGACGCAGATTGCCGCCGAGACGCTTGGTATCCCGCTGGACAAGGTGACGTTTGAACTAGGCGACACCTCCTTGCCCAAAGCTCCGATAGAAGGCGGCTCATGGACGGTTTCTTCCGTTGGTTCGGCAGTAAAGAAGGTGTGTGCCGATCTACGGGAAAAGTTATTCGCATTGGCTAGCGCGAATTATCCCGACGAATTTAGGCGAACCAAAAAAGAGGACCTAAGTTATGGTAACGGACAACTAAAAATCAAATCCGGAGTACAGCTTTCCTATTCCGAAATCCTTAAAAAGGCCGAAAAAAAGGAGCTAGAATCCACCGTCTCCTCCAAACCGGACAAGAAGCGGGAGAATCATTCATGTTATACCCATTCCTGTGTGATGGTTGAAGTAAATGTCGATGAAGACTTGGGGATGATAAGCATACCTCGCGTGGTCATTGCCGTGGCTGGCGGACGAATCATCAACCCCAAGACGGCACGTAGCCAGGTATTGGGCGGCATCGTTTGGGGCATCGGAATGGCCCTGGAAGAAGAAGGGATGGTCGACGATCGCAACGGGCGTATCATGAACGCCAACCTTGCGGAATACCATGTAGCCGTTCATGCCGACGTTCATGATATCGAGGTAATTTTTGTGAAGGAAGACGATGAAATTGTCAATGCTTTGGGTGCCAAAGGGCTGGGGGAAATCGGTATCGTCGGGGTGGCCTCCGCCATCGCCAATGCGGTCTACAATGCCACCGGAAAACGGGTGAGGGACTTGCCGATTACTTTGGACAAGGTGCTCGAGCGTACAAGTTAACCTCCGTAATGCCCTTTCGTTCGCGTATCGCGGGAAGTCCGTTCAAAACTAACGAGGCTGTTCAGCGCCCTATTCATGTCTATGGGATGGCAGACAGGCACGTAAAACGAATTTCCCTTACTCCAATGACGCCTTGAAAACTGTTGTAATAAGAACCGTTGCGGATGTAATATTTCGCAAGAGTGCTCCCATTACGGGAGCCGAAATTCAGGTTCAGGACGCAATATGTGTATTGAAATTATTTGAAAATGTATAAATTTCTGCAAAGCTAACTTCTCTGTTTGCGCGCCCGATCAGTTATCTGGATACATGGGTAAATGTTATCCTTTTAGTAGCAGCGGGAGTTGGGTCGTGGCAAATTCTTGGCGAGGCACATATCAATAGGATGCCCATAACTTTGGGAAGCAATAGTTTTGTTGAGGAAGAAAATTGTTGACGGCTTAACGGCTGAACTAATCGACTACGCCTAATATACGGATAGTGTCCTCTGGATAAAAATCTGAATATTTTTACTATAGACTCTCCTTAATTCTCAAAGCGTTGGTTGTATGACACCAGCTGAAATAAGCTTAGTATAGGAGATATACAAGGTCAAACAGCAATAAAATTTTAAGGATCAGGGTAAGTACTCCATATTTTCCATTCCTATAATTAAATGCCAGAATAATCAAGGTAAGAACGGGGACGACCAATCCTGAGACCAACCTGAGCGAATACATCCCGACTTCCCCTGATTCCAAGGATTCATAGGTATTCACTTTTCGAAAATGTACGATACGCTGAACTTCACGATTGCTTTTCCGCTACACTTGCAGCAAATTTTTCAGATACCGGAAAGTAAATATTTTCAGTTTCAAGACCGTACGAATAATGAAAGTTACGCGCCGCGTTGTACGTTTGCTGGCGGGTTTTTCTGATGGATTCGATTTTTTCGATATGTTCATGGCCGGGAAGAATGAAATCCAAAAGAATTACCACGGCCATAATGGCAAATATCATCAGGAACACTTTGTTTATTATTTTTTGAGGACGTTGCATAAATGGCTAATTGGGAATAAGTAAATCAATTGCCCTATGTTGTTTTTGAGCATCCCCCTTTTCGTAGGACAGCTTAAAATTAGAATTTTCCAACTTGAAGCTTCTAAATACGATGTTTACAACGAAAAATCCAGGTTTAACGAACGTTCGCTTCTGGAGACTTTCGAAATTCTTGGGGTATCAAATTTTCACACAGAACGAAACTGCAAAGGGTGCCTCAATCAGTTATAAAGCGGATTGAGTTCAGGATGCTCCAAAAAACGCTTTCGCAAGTTCCGTATTGTATCCACGAACGCTTTACATGCCATAAAAGGGTCACCTTTAATGTTCCAACCTTGACTGGAAATAGGTCCTGAATACCCAAACTCGTACAATTTGGCAAGTAGCCAAGCCATATCGATTTGACCTTCATTGAAACGTACGGCACTGAAACCGATCGGGGTAAAAATACCATTGGTGAGAACTACGTAGTTCAATCGGCTCATATAATCGTTCTGTAGCACCTTATCCAGTTCGTCGGAAGCTGAATTGGCATACCAATGATGCGAACAAAATGCGGCACCAACGGTCTTGGACGATGAACCCTTCAAAATTTTGAATGCGGATTGCGGTGTGTCGCATACCCAATCGATATGCGGATACAACGTACCGCTCATGCCTTTATCGGAGCAGGCATCGTCAAAAGCGTTTACGATTTTGTAGGCACGACGCCAATGACGTTCCTGCGCCTTTGCGGAGCCGCTTTCGGCAATGGTCCGTCCTTTCAGCTCGTCAGTACCGCTCAAAGAAAGTGTTATGTATGGCTTAACGGGCATTTTCGAGAGCACCTCTATATTTTGAATAATTTTTTCGATTTCGTCATCGATTTCAGTTGCCTTGGCATCGATTACTGCCTTGGTCGTCCAATGGAAGCCCCAAGTTTTAAAGTTTGATTCCCAGAAAACATCCATGGCATGCTTCCAATCATCCGTTTCCGGATCGACAACGGCAAATTCAAATCCATCAAAACCAGCCAGCTTGGCAGCGGCGAATTTTGATTTCCACGAATAGGATGCCCGATTGCCAACATGGAAATTATCAAAAAGTATCAACGGGTTTTCCGGTAGCAAGAACTTGTTGCCCAAAGGCGATTTTTTCTGGGCTTGAGAATTACCAAAAGTCATATTGCCGCCAACGGCCAGTGCTGCAGTTGTACTTGCCGCCTGCTTTATGAAAGTTCTCCGATCCGCCATATCATCGTTGTTAGTTTAAGGTGATTAAATAAGAAATCAAATTATTGAATTCGGGCAAAGTCATGCTATGTTGTAATCCTTCCGGCATTACTGAATTTTTCATCGCCCCATACGATTTCGGGTGTATGTATCTATCAAAATCCCCGTTTGCGTTCATAAGTTCGGCAAAGTTTTCGTTTATATCTATTTGTCTACCGGTATGCCTAACACCATCTTGGTCCACCAAGAACCAACCTTGCCATTCTGGCGAAATTTCCTGGGATGGATTTAGGATCGCATTGATCAGTTGGGACTTTGACTTGCTACTTGCAATTTTTGAGAGTTCGGGGCCAAAGTTTCCGCCCCAACCCTTGACCTTGTGACAGCTCGTACAGAGCGAGGCTCTATTTTCGTAGACCAATTGGCCGATTTCAATATTTCCCGTTCCGTTCACACGTTCAAATAATGCTCCATCTGTCAATGAACGCGTATTTCTTCCACTACAGTTTTTCCAAATGGAAAGTGAAATATCGGAAAGTGCAACAAGGTTCTCTTCCATCCAGGTTTCGACCACAGCTTTATCAGGTTCCCCGGCAAGTGTTTGACATAAATATTTAATGATAGCATACTGGAGCGTTTGACCATCTGATTTAAGCAAGGGTAAAAATTCATGAGCGTATTTCTCGGAAAAGTAGCTCAACTCCATCACTGCCATGGACCGGACTTTATCACTATTGGCGTTATTTAAACAGACCTCCTTCAAGCGCTCCGATACTTCCGACGTTTCCGTTAGCCTTGAGGCCCGTATCAAGGCGGTCTGCAAGGTTTCTTCCTTAGCCGTTAATAGCAGTTCCGCAATAAGTCCGGCATTCGAGCCCAGGTCCGGCAGGTAAGGTAAAGCTATGGCCTTCACCGTCTCGTTTATATACGGGTCCTTCAATATGTTCTCGATAAAAGAAGGGGGCAACTCCCGTTCGATTTTTGCGCTTTTGCCGGACCTGGCTTCGAGACTTTCGATGAATTCAGGCTGTAAATGCCGAACCGTTGCCAGAAATACTTCGAAAAGTTCATTATCGATCGTATTTTCCTGTAACATGGTATGCAACTTCGGCCCCATATCGGTTATCCCCTTTGTTCCGATATATATCAGCGTCATTTTTCGCACCTTCTCGTCCACATCCATTAACAAGCGATTAAGATCCACTAATGAAAGGATGTCTTCCCTTTGAAAAAATGTCAACAGGGCCTGCAGCCTAAGTTTCGGATCTTTATCCCTTACTAAAGGAACCAGTTGAGATGTAACCCCCCTTTGCGCCAGGTAATGTCTTGCCATAGCCTGTTCGAAAGGATCGGTACCGGACAAAGCAGCAATCAATTCATTGGGATTTCTTTCATCTTCAGCAAACCTGTTCACCAATGAAGTAATTGGACTTGACCTTAAAGTCCCCGACTTTGATCTGATGCGCCAGACCTTGCCCTTCCCATGATTGGGGTACGCTCTCAAGACCCAATCTGTAATATAGAGATCTCCCTTACTGTTCGTGGCCAGGGCCACGGGATGGAAAAGACTGTCACCCTGAACCAGTACTTCTGGTTTGCCAGTAAGGGTTGAACCGTTTGAATTCAGAGGAATGCGCACTACATTGTTTTCCTCCCAAACATTCACCAAGAGCTGTAACTCGTGGTCATTGCCAAAATTTGTGTTGGCCTCGTCCATAAGGGCACAAGGTGCCTCGCCCAGAGGTGCGGCATAGGGGAGCGTTCCCGGCAGTTCGCCGTTCCAAGATTGGTAAGGATGTATACCGCTTCCCCCATAGAGTGATTTGTACCCGTAATCCCCGCCAGGAACGATTTCCAATACTCTATTCGGTCCTCTGCTATCGGGATCGTTATCCGTGGCAAATAAACGCCCATGCCTATTGAATTTGAGATCGAACGGATTCCAAAATCCCGTAGCGACCTGTTCCAACCGGCTACCATCGACCTTGCACCGCATAACGTTGCCACCATCGCCATAACCTTCAATAAAGGAACCGTCGGTTCCTTCCACTCTCCAGTATTCGCCGCCAGTATTGCCACGGGAAACGTACACCCAATCATCGGTTCCCACGGCTACCCCTAAAATACCCGCATGATCATAGACATAGTTCGGGCTCACCATTTCAAGAAGTTTGTTTTTGGTAGCTCCCCTATCGTCTGCATTCGTGTCGGGATAGCGCAAGAGACTGTTCTTGGTCGTCAGGAACAGACCATGTCCACTGCTATATGCCAGGTTCATCCCATCAACGATACTATCGGCATAGATTATCCATTCTTCCGGAAAACCGTCCTTATCATGGTCGATCGATTTTTTAATTCTGTCATACTTTGGACCTAGATATCCCTCTTTTACCGTATGGGTATGTGACTCCAATATATAAATGGCGTCCTGATTATCGATTGCCATTCCGATCGGCGTCATTATATCCGGTTCTTGGGCAATGAGCTCTACAATAAGATTTTCATCAAGCACGCTCAAATTCTCGACGGATGGATTTTTCTCTTTACAGGAAGAAAAAAGCAAAACAAATACTATCGAACAGCTTGTAAAAAGGTAAAATTGTAGTGAACGTCTGGCTTTGGACATGAAGTAGTTCTGTTATCCCCCTTTAAAAATACTACATTTTATCATTGACAATTTGTTCTTGGGGTACTGTTTTTGACAAACTTCAATTCTTTTGGGGTTTGCCTATACTCCAGCAGATTATTCTAGAAGTTTGGACGGGACTCGAACTTTTCTTTAAACGCCCTTTTTGTAGGGCTTAAAGGGGTCGTTTTTTGGACTCACCGCGATGCTCATTTTTTAACAAATTTTAACGTTCAAAGGATGACGCAGATAACATTAAAACGCAAAATAGTACAAACAGTATTAATTGGATTGGAAGTTCGAATTATAGTTTTAAAGACAAAAAATCCAATCGTGGGTAAACTCTTTGCAAAAGGTGCGTTCTGTAAAGAGTATCCATTTACTGGTGTTAATTAATCTATAAATCCCGAATAGTTCCATAAGAGCGAAACGAATCGACTATTGTTTTGCCAAAATTCTCTTAGGCCATATTAAAAATGACGATTCTAACTTATATTAAACCTAATTCTACACCAATATCCTGATAAATTTTTGCCAAAGGTCTTTTGTGTAAATCTTTTTTATTTGAATAATTGCCTAATATCATTCTATTGATTTCGTCATCAGTTAATTTAAGCCCTTCATAACTATTTAAATATTCACGATATTTTCGTGAATATTTCACTCTGCCTTTGACAATCAATTCCGCAACATGGTCACTATGTTTCTTATATAGGTCTTCCAACCTAAATAAATCTGAATTAGGTTGAATCTTTTTTTCAAAAAAAACATCAATCGAATCATTATCATACAATGATTTGAACTCTTTATTTGGTTTGAATTTATAGCCAAATTTAAAATCATCGTTACTAATTAAATATGGGCTTTTTAGCCCAACAAAATAAGGACTTGAATTGCCTTTCACACCTAGCCCATTGCAAGTTTGACAACAAGGTATAAGGTTGTAGTATGATACAGCTAGCAATGGATGAACTGTTTTAGGATAAAAATGATCTATCTCTGGTTTTACCTTTTTATTTCTGTCTAGAGAAAAAGTATAATTCATATTACAATAAGGACAAGTTCCTAACCCTATATTGCTTATAAAGCTCAATTTGTCGATTTTTTCATATGACTGCTTTATAAAAATTTTATAAGCAATCTTGTAGTCATCTGATTGTCGATTTAGTAGTTTTGGCAATAAATTAAAATGAACATTAATTTGGAACTGGAGATCTTCAGGTCTACTTATGATAATCTCTCTAATTTCATCATCATTATTTATCTGTACTAAGTAATCTCTAAATTGATTTGAAAACTCTATAAGACGTCTTGGCGAGTTTTTAAAAATGCCCCCATCATCTAGAACCTTTTGAATAGCAGATTTTAAAAGAGTAGATGCCTCAGTATAAAATGAATCGCGATGAGCTTCATTTCTAATTATAGAAATCATGTCGTAAGGTTTTTTAATCGAGTTTGAAGCTCATTAATTTCTTTTTGTTTTTCTCCATCCTCATATTTTGCATAATACATATCCCGTAATTTTTGCTTTATCAAAGGTTCTCCAATAAGTTCAATCATTCTCCAAACCTCTTTTTTATTGCTCAAGTCACTAGTATTGTCAGTTTCTGTAATGTTTTGAATTAGTTCTTGTATTTTTTCTCTTGCATATTCGCCAATAAACCCATTCTCCATAAAAAAACTATCAGCAAGTAAATCATGAATGTTGGCCCCAAATGTTTCAAATTCTAAATCAATAATATTACCATCTTCTAATTTTAGAATATTATTACTTGGGATATCAGACAGTATATATGGGGAATGTGTTAATAGACACATATTAATATCCGTTATATTACTTAACTCCATATCTTTAATATAAAACAGAAGTTTACTCAAAAATTGTTGTTGTAATTCTGGATGATAATAAAGCTCAATTTCGTCCAAGATTAGCATTATGTTTTTATATGCTACCAAACCAAATTTTGACTGTACCGAATCCAAATTTCTTAAGTGATACAAAATTGAACTAATGGAATGAGTAAATTGTTTTTCACCAGAACTTAGATCTTCAAAATCGCTTTCTTTTTCATGTTCATCTATTAAAATAATAGTAGGTTTAAAAATGGGTGGAGGAAGAAATTCAACTATTAAATAGGCGTTGGCTATTGACTGATAGATTTGAATATTATCACAGGCTTCCTCAATTTTATAGTCACTACTAGTATTATATTTCCATAGTTTTGGGTATTTCCAAAAATTTATGGATTGCTTAAGTTTATGAGTTATATGACTGTTATCATTTTTTAATTTGCTTAAAAATTCATCAAATAAATCTATGGTAAATGATTTCGTTTCTTTATCAAAATATTTACCATAATGACCATAGGTTATGGCTATTCTGACCAATTTTGAAATGATATATAACTTATTTGCCTTAAAAGTTTTATCCTTGACTGATTGATTATTATCAGGTAAATCAAATACTTTTTTTAGTCTACTGAAAATGGTTGTTTTATGAGTTTTAATGTCTTTTAAATGAACTGAAATTTCTCTATTCTCTTTGTATAAAATATCACCTTTTGTAGAGTCAAATTCGAGATGAATTTTATGAGCTGATAATTTCTTTGTGATTTGCCTGAAGCCTAAATTTTTCTTATCACTTAAAGGGCTTAATAAATTAACAAGAAGACGTGTTTTTACTAGAACATTCTCCGCATTAATATTAATTATTCCATCAGTACGCATAGGATTAATAACCATTGGAGTTTGGTATGCGTCATTTTTATGAAACATTCCATTTACCCATTCACCTATCGATAAAGAATTTAATGCGTAATGAGAATAATTAACGCAGATTGAATAAAAGAAAGAGTTAAAAAACGATTTATTAAAATTGATAACGGACTCTTTATCTAAATTGAACTTTCTGGAATTATAAATAAACGAATCTACTTTTAGATCTGCATCTTTAACTGTGATTTTAAATAATTTTCCATTTTGGACATAATATAATTCAGCAGATAATCCTTCGATTTTCTTTAACTCTGTTGTTTTTAACGCCTGTTTATTTACAAATGCAATGTTATTAACTATCTTATAAAGCAGCTCGATTAATGTGCTCTTTCCAGAACCATTTTTTCCTACAACTGCGGTTACATTTATTCCTAATTCGGCATTGTCTCCTATTTGCTGATTAAATATTCTTATATTTTTTTTTGGATAATAATGGACTGTATCTTCATCTATCAGAAATGTTTTTTCAAAATAATACGGTTCATCTATATTTAATACTGTGTGATATTTTTTTAAACAGCCCGTTAAAGGTCTAATGGCTACCAATTTGAATCCAATATTGGACGACTCTGTTAATTGGTCAACTTCATCTTTGCCTGCAACTTCCTTATCATCGTCTTTAGTTGATGTTTCTAAATTTATATTACCCGATTCATTCCCAGCTTTTTTAAACCAATTTCGGAAATGGCTACTCATTTCGTAATTCGCATAATCTTTTCCTCTTTTTTTATAGGAAATAAATGCTATTTCTCTAAATAGGCCGCTGATTCCAAACTTAGTGTTCGTAATTGGGTTGAAATTATCAATGCCTCTTAACACTTTCATATAATTTCGATATCCCTCTAATGGTTTCTGAATTATTCCAGATGCTATCAAAAAATCACCAGTATTTTTATCGATTGGAAGAAAGTTTTTTGACCGAATCCAAAATAAAAAAATGGTCAATGAACTAAAATTGATTCCAAACCAAAATTTATAACTATCGAAATCCTTACTTCTTAAACCATCTCGTCCTTTGGAGTAAACCCTGTAGAAGAAATTCCAAATCTCATTCTGCGCCTCAAGTTCTCTTGCTCCAATTATTTTAATTATTGGAGGTAATGGACAACCAGTAAAATCGATATTTTGAAAAGATTTATTACCTCCGAGTATTCTTAGAAAAATATTAATTTTAATGATTCTATTCTCCGTGGAATTTCGATTTCCGCTTATGGAGGCGAAAACATGAAAAGGATCAAGACTTTGAACATTAAAGTCCTTTTTAAATTTATTAATCCAATTGTTTTCATCTACAAATTTATAATCTTCATTGCAAAGTTTAAAAAGCAATTCGCCAGGTTTGTCATTTTGATTACTAAACTCGAGAAGCAGATTAGCTAATTGATTATATACCGTATACCATTTTGTCAGTTTTTGAACTTTAACAGCCATTTCTTATGACTTTTTAACTAGGACTTGATTCATGTCATCATATTGAAATTCAACTATTTGGTCTGAAATAATTAATTCAATAACTTTTTCAATAATATCCAATGGAACAATAAACCACTCTCTAGGCATATACCTTCTATTATTCTTATCAAAAACATCAATGTTTAAACATGCTTTAGCAAAAAATCTATGAAGTAAATGTTCAAATTTTTGAGCATTAATATTATAACACTTGAATCCTCTAACAATAGCAACATTAGACATTAAATAAGTTGGTTCGTTCGTTGCATTTTTTATACGTTCTTCCACCGGTACTGTTGAAAATCCAATTTTGAAAAGATCTTTCAGTTCAGAAATTTTAGGATTGGTTGACTTAGATTTTAGAATGTAAATCCAGCCAGTTTCTAAATCCTCTTCGTTAACAGCATTTGCATTATTAAAAAGTTCTTTCTCGGCTCTGTAATCGGGGTTAGTGACCATTTGACCATTGTCATGTAAAACTTTGTACAATGATTGAAACATCATATTGGAAATGGTGCCATTTTCAAAAATTGTTTTGGTTCGGCCATCGGGTCTATTGTGGATTCCACTATTGAACTCTTGAATTTCTTTCTCCCAGTCCACACTTTCCAAGAAAAGCATTACGCCATTGTTGACATAATATTCATTTGGTTTTAGGGACTCGTAGTTAAAACCTACCAATTTTCGTGTACCCTCTTTGAGTCCTTTCTGTATTTCTTTGAAACGCTTTTCATATTGCGCAAAATCTTTATCCTTCATTGGCTTTCTTCTGGCCACAAAATCCGCCTCTGCTCTCTCGGAAGCACTGGGCACATGTTTTAGCTTAAAAATATTTAAGGTTTCTTCTGTGTCCAATATGCCTAAATCATCATCATTTAAAATATCTATTACCGATTTTACCTCTTCTTTCGTGTTTAAAAGATTATGTGAATCATAGGACTTTAATATCTCTACTTTTTTAGCATCTTTTCTTAATGCTTTTAATCTTGATAGTAGTTTAAATTCGGTTACATTGGACCCTTCTGGTTCACGATTGTTTTTTTCAAAAAATGCATTAATTTCTTTGAACGATTCAATCAAGCGTTCATCTTCTGTTTTTACATTAGAGTTTTTGGGTGTAGAATCTAAAATTCCAAACTCATCATCATTAAATATGTCTTCTAATGTTCTTTTTTTACTCATTAGCTGCTGCTTTACGTTTTTGTTCTTTTAAAAATAAAATAGCTTCTGCTAAACGTCTTTCCTGTGGATCAAAAGACTGAATACTTGGTTGCTCTCCTGTTTTTTCAATCCAATTTTTTATTTTGGGCCACAATATAATCGCTTCTTCTTCGTTCATTTGTATTCTTGTAGCATCAATAGTTTCTTGTATCGCTTTAAATACTGATGCTGTTACAGATTTAGATAAGATTTCAAATGCTTTTTGAAAAGGATTGATTGTATCTATTAAGTCAATATTTATATCATCAATATTTACAAAACTATCTGCCATGCGAATAAAGCGTTTATCGCCTACATCTTCAATTGTACCATTTTTAATTACTGAATCTACCACAATATGTTGACGTACCGATTCTACTTCCTCGTCTGTTAAATCTGGGTATGTTTCTTTGATGATTTTAGGAATTAATACCTTATTGATGACTTCTGGGTCAACATTACCTGGCATTGCTTTAAGCATTGTATCGTCTTGCATTATTTTTGCCTTCAAATCGTTGATGTCACTTTCAATAATGTCTTTCGCTCTTTGGGAGCTAGGCATTTTAAACCCTCTAATTTTTATAGTGTCATCATCGTCTTCTGAATCATCATCGTCTTCTTCCGGAAATTTTGGTTTAAATTTAAAGTTAGGCGCTAGCACTTGTTCCATTAATAAGGATGCTGTAATAGCCTTTAGCATATTGTTTACAGATAGTTTTACCAAATCATCTTCTGCATCAGGTTGTGCTATTAAATTAGTAAACTGTGAATGCGATTTATTTTCGCTATCCCTAGTTGCTCTACCTATAATTTGAATGATTTCTGTTAATGAACCTCTATAACCAACGGTTAAAGCATGTTCACAGTAAGGCCAATCAAAACCTTCTTTAGCCATGCCTAATGCGATAATGATGTCTATATCATCTACACTTGATACATTTCGCAAATAATTTTGAATTTTATCTCTTGACTTTTGGTCGTCAAAAACCAAGTCGGCAATTTTTAAGATTTTTCCAGTGGTTCTACTTGTAAGATGTATAACCCCCGTGTCAGGGTCTTGATAACTTTCATCGCCTAAACTATCTATAATTCTGTTGACTTCTTCGTATTTGTCCTTTGTCGATTCACCAGAATTGACACTTGGTATATGAACAATGGTCTTTTTATTCTCATCCAATATATCGTTGATAGCGGAGGTGTATCTGCCCTGATAAAAATGATAGCCTATACCTAAAGATTTTAAATAATTATACCCATTTAATTGTTGATAATAATCGTACTTTACTTTGGTAAACTTTGCTTCATCTTCTGGTAATAAAATTGGTACAGAATCCCCTCTAAAAAAAGAACCCGTCATTGCTACTACGTGAGCAGTAGATTTCTCCATTATACTGCTCAATACAATACCTAACTTATTATCACCATCGACTGATACATGATGAAATTCATCTATTGCTAATAAACAATCATTTAGTTGTTTTTCGTCAATTGCTTCAAATGCGAAACGCAGCGTAGCGTGTGTACAGATTAGTATTTTTTCATCACTTTCTAAAAAGTTTAGAAATGCAGTTACTTTACTTTTTTCAACACCAGGAGTACATAAATTATATCTTGGATTAGGTTCCCAATCTGCGAAAAAGCCAAACGTCTTTAATTCTGTTTTAGCAAACGAGCTACCAATAGACCTTTCAGGAACTGCAACAATTACTTTCTTAATGCCTTGATTCACTAATTTATCTAAACCGATAAACATTAATGCGCGAGATTTACCAGAAGCTGGGGGTGCTTTAATTAATAAATATTGAGCGGTACGAGCCTCAAATGCTCTTTGTTGCATTTCTCTCATACCATATTCGTTGGTGCTTTTACTTTTACCTGTTTGTTGGTATTTTACATGTACTATATCTGGCATAAACTAGGCTTTCTTTTTACGTGTCTTCTTTGGTTTTTCCAATAAGGTGTTTTTATTTATCATCTTTTCATATTCTTTAAAGAGATATTCTAAACGCTCTTTATCATTTTCAAATGGCTTTAAACGGTAGCAACGCTCAATAGCTAAATCTAATTGATGATGTGCTTCTCTTAAACCTTTAGGCATTTTATCTGGGTCGTATAATTGTGCTAACGTTTTACTTGAATGTTTTTCTCTTTCTTCTAACACTTCAAAAACGTGTAGATTAATTTGTTCTTTTTGTTTTTGATTTATTTTTGGAAATGGAAATGTGTTATAACACAAATTTTTAGCGTATCTATATCTTTCTTCCATTTTACCTCCTGTCGCCCGAAGCCATACAGTATGAAACCTTGAAGAAACTATTCCAAAAATATATGGGTGCTTAGTTGCTATAGTGTATAAAGAATCCGTAACCTTTGATTTATTTGATTCAATAAAACCATTTGGCAGGTAATTTCTTTTTTCAGAGGAAATTCTTGGCATTACGACGCAATCGGCAGTTGATGGTTGTGTTATTTGAGCAAATAAATGAGGTGTTTTTGCTAATTGTGGCCTCGAAGATTTTAGTCTGATTTCCTTTACTTCATTCACCAATTTTCTTAATAATGGTAATTTATTAATCTCAGCTTCATCTATGCCTTCCAACCATAGACAATAACGTTTTATTCCATTTAAATATTCCCTTGAAGAAATTAATTCTTTAAACCATTTCTCGCAGTTAGGTTCTTTTTGAAGAAATGTTTTTTTTTCTTCTTCGGTAAATATGAATTTACCTCCATCAGCAGGCATATTTCCGAAATTTATTTCTGGTAAACCAGAAATTGAATTTCCAATACCTTTAATATAAATATCTTTACTGTCCAACAAATACGCATTTATATTCGATACATTCTTTTTCAAATTATCTATAAATATACGTTTTGGCTTATTTGAGATATTTCTCAAACCTACTATTACAACTGTTACTACTGCATTATCCTTAGCATTGTTTTTCCATTTGAAAGATTGATGAGCGAAATCAATTTCTATTTTATCATTTAAAATCCTTGGCCATATTCTGGCAACTTGGTCTCCCTGACATATCGAATTAGTTGATACTAATGCCATTTTAGAATTGAACCCAGCAATATATTTAGCACCTTTATAAAACCAAGCAGAAACATAATCTAGATTTTTATAATCATTTAGCAGATTTAATTTTAAATCTTCTTTCTGCTCTTTGCTTTGTTTTCTAGAACCATCAAAAGGTGGATTACCTACTATATATATTTCATTAGTTGAATGTTTAGGGCACGTGTCCTCCCATTTTAATCGAGTAGCATTACCACGAATAATATGACCAGCTCCTTTTAAAGGTAAAATATCTTCTGCTTTACCATAATCGTGAAGCTCACTGATAAACTCTTTGTTCATTTGGTGTTCTGCCAACCATAAAGATAAAATTGCCATTTCGTGTGCAAAATCATCTAATTCTATACCGTAAAATCGAGATAATTTTACTTCAGTAAACCATAGTTGTGTTTGTTTATCACCAAAATTTAATTTAGACTGTGGGGCATCTGAAATAATTTGATGACCATCTTTTGTAAAATGAATTCTTGATTGACTTCCAATATAGGAATCCCGTTTAGCTATACCCGTAATTTCTTTTATAATTTCAATTTCTAACCGCCGAAGTTCTTTGTAGGCAATAATTAAAAAGTTACCGCTACCACACGCAGGATCAAATATTTTAATCTTAGATATTCTAAAAATTAATTCACGTAGCTTTCTGTCATTACCTCGATGCTTTTCCAATTCTTTGTAGAGCTCATCTAAAAACAGAGGCTCAATAACCTTCATAATATTTGGAACTGAGGTATAATGCATCGCTAGACCACTACGATACGCAGGATTTACTACTGCCTGTATCATAGAACCGAAAATATCTGGGTTAATTTCGCTCCAATCTAAATCGCCACACTCTATAACTATTTTACGTGCTTCTTTGGTAAACTTTGGCGATACAATAGTATCTCTAAACAAATCCCCATTTACATAGGGAAACTCCTTAAAATGTGATGCTTCTTTACTGTTATCTTTTGTATTAAGAACCTTGAATAATCTATTTAAAAAGGTGTGTGTATCGCTACCATCTTTTTGAGTATGTTGCTCTAATGTATCTGTAAACATACCTTCTATAGGAAAGATATCGGTATCTTCTGCAAAAAAGCAAAATAGTAAGCGAGATAGAAAAATATTTAGATTATGTCCTCCATCCTCATAGATATTTGGATTTTCAGTTACAAGGATATCATAGAGCTTTGCCATTTTATATGACGCTTTTCTATCTGCATAATTCTCATTCTTTTGAGTATACTTTTCTTGTCCTGCCCAGGGTAAAAAGAAACTAAAGTGTTTATGAATTTCGAGAATACTTGTGTCTAATGCCAAACCTGTTCTTGTATCTTTTGCTAACAGTGTTTTGTAATCGGTAACAATTACAAAACGTGGATTGTGTTTTAGCGAATCTACATCTTTTGTTAACTCATCAATAGTGTTAAGTAAAGTTCCGGACTCAACCTCTTTAAAAAGCATTTTACTTTTATACAGTACTTCACCTTCAACATTAGATAAATTAAAATCCCCTTTCTTTAAACGCGTAATGGAAGTTTTAGAAATACCATAGGCTTTCAGTAAATCAAATACGAATTCTTCTTTGTTGAAGTTTTCAACTAAAGCGATTACATTTTTTTCTATTTGAGATGAGTTCATTTAGTCCAGATTATGTAGACGAATACAATGTTGTATAGAAGGTATTTTTACTCTGGAATCTTCAAAAAACTTCATTAATGGTCGGTAGTATGGTTCAGCCTCTAAAATAGGGCATTTTTTAGACTGTAGGAAAAATCTAGTATTAATACTGATTGAAAAGTTCATACTGCAGTATGATAATTTTACATTGTGCAAAATATTATGCCTATGAACATGAAATTCTAGCAGGTTAAAGGAAGTGCTAGAGGATTTATTTGTAACAACATCACAATTCTCAATATTTAAAGCCTTAACAGCTCTCCACTATATGATGCAAAAAGGGCTCTATTAGCACCTAAAATGGCACCAATAAAAACAAAACCCCTTCATCATTATGATAACGGGGCTTTTTGCGGAGGAAGAGAGATTTGAACCCAGAACCTAACTCTGTACATTACGCCTTTTGGAAGTAGTTTCAGAAGGGCAGTTTAACTCCCAAAAATATACTTCAAAAAACTAGCACTCTTTACAATATCCGCTTTTTGTCAAGAGTGCTTGCGTGATGAAAATTGAGATTAAACTACTATTGCTTTCTCTTAGAAATTAGAAAATAGATATATCCAAAACTAAATTATCATTACTCCCACCTTCGCCAAACTCAAATATAACCTATTTTTCAACCAAATATTGAATACCTCTTAGGGAAGTATCTCGATCCATTTTAATTATCATTGTAAATTTAGACGGTGGATACTTCGGTTCGTTTTGTGCCACTCATTTCGGGGTTATAGTGCCTGGCATTTCGGTTTGATCTGTGCCACTTTTGGCCAACGGGCCGCTCCATTTCGATTCGTTTTGTGCCAGTGATATCGGTTCGATCTGTGCCACTTTGAAAGATCAAGAAACAATTACCTTGTCGCTTAAAAATGAGCAATATGGCCAATACACTTAGTCCACTAGCAGTTGTATAAGGGATATCCCTGAAGTTTTTCGGGAATATCCGTTATAACGATATCGGCATCCTTATTACTATTAAAAAACACATCCCATACGTAGGATGTACCCACATCATATCCTACCTCTTAAGACATTTCCGCCGTTATATGACCCGCACCGGACTTTGTAAGAGAGACAGTCTAATTGTGGAAGGCATAATCAATCGACCACTCCGGAATTTTGCCTACCTCAGGTGGTATAAGATTCCACCCAAGAGTTCAATACTAACTAGACCAGAGATTTACGATATTTGGTCGCAAAAGCAATTTTAATGTCTTTTAGTAGTATCCGAAATACTAAGCATAATTGAATTTTAACCCTCAAATTTATTTTACAGAACGCAGCTAGAGCGCATTTTTGCTGGAAGCAATTGTACTAGTCCATCGTGCTTCCTTAGGGTTCGCTTATGCACAAAGCATAAATCTCATTGCGTAACTCTATCCCCTCTTTCAAGTCGCCAATTTCTCCAGTTAGCACCCCAAACCAATTGATTTTAACCCACATTATCCGTAATCGGAGTAGTACAACGAAATAAAACGGGCGTGGGCCTTACCTGACCTATCTTGCCGTCAATTAAGCCGTTGAACCAACAACCAAATTCCTTTTCCAGGCTTATTTCAATAGTTTACAACGAATTGCGACATGACGAATTCCCAAATTCTTACATGGGCCTTGCTATGCCTTTTATTTTCCCATTTTTCCGTTTCGGCCCAGGTCAACCCTTGGCAAAAAGTAGGGTCAAAGTCTGCCACCAGTACACAAAAATCCAGTGGGGACATTTTTAGTTTGAACCAAGACCTGTTTGAAAGCACCTGTAGCAAAGCGCCACGTAGAACGGACAATAAGACATCGCAAGCCATCATGAGTTTCCCTGACACTAAGGGCGGCTTTAAGAATTATGCCATTTACAAGAGTCAAATACTGCATCCTGAACTGGCCAAAAAATTCCCCGAAATCGAATCCTATGTAGGGAAATCCGCCAAAGGCGATCTCATACATTTTAGCTTTTCCAGACATGACGGTCTACATGCCTATTTGGTTCAACCTGACCAAAGATCAGTGTCGATATCACCTTCGGGACCAAAAACCAAAAATGAGTATTTGCTTTCAAAAGGTTCCGATGCTTCCGAACCTTTTGAATGTCTGGTAGCAGATGTTGCCGGCAAAACCAACCTAGGCACCTCCCCCACCGCCCGCAATGCCGATGATGGGTACCTAAGGAAATACCGATTGGCGCTTTCTACAACCGGGGAATACGCACACTATTTTTTAGATGGCACCGAAGCCAACGATACCGCTAGGAAAGCAAAAGTATTGGCGGCCATGGTTTCGGCCATGACCCACGTCAATATGGTTTTCGAGCGTGATTTTGGGGTTACGATGGAAATCATCGCCAATAATGACGAGATTGTCTATCTCGATGCCAATTCGGACCCGTATTCGGGTGCGTACAACTCACAACTACAAAATACCTTGGATGCTGTTGTAGGTTCCGATGCCTATGATGTGGGTCACGTATTTGTCTTATCTTCCAGCATCCATGGTAATGCCGGCTGCATCGCATGCGTATGTAGTCCTGGGCAAAAAGGAAGTGCGTTTTCCGCACATAACGCTCCCGAGACAGAGAACTTCAATCGTTTGGTCATGCATGAAATGGGCCATCAGTTCGGAAGCTACCATACCATGGGAGGCCAGTGTCGAAGTGGCTTTAACAGTGAGGTCGAGCCGGGCAGCGGTAGTACTATTATGAGTTATGCCGGGATTTGCTACCCCAATGTACAGGCGGAATCCGATGACTATTTCAACTATGTCAACGTTAGGGACGTGGCTATCTACACCATCGAGAACAGTGATTGTGCCGAATTGATTTCCATTACCAATAACGCCCCGACCGCCGATGCCGGTACTGATTATATCATCCCGAAATCCACCCCTTTTACCTTGGCGGGGGTTGCGACCGATGCCGACGGATTGGAAGGTTTGACCTATTGCTGGGAGCAAAATGACCCGGAAATTCCCTCATCAAGTGGCATCTCCATCCCCGAGTTGGACGCAAGGTGCCATATTTCGATCAAGACCCCCGGTCGATTCCCCCGTACGCCATTTACCCCAAATGTCCGACTTGCTTCAAAACAACCTCTCCCCCACTTGGGAAGTTTTGCCCGGCGTGCCACGATTCATGGAATTTGCATTCACGGTACGTGACAACGGTGAAACTGGGGGGCAAACCGCATCGGATTTGATGCGGGTAACCGTAAATGGAAATTCGGGACCTTTTGAGTTGACAAGTCCGCATACGCACGTCACATGGGAATCCGGAGAAACCGTAACGGTAAACTGGAATGTTGCACAAACCGATCAAGCACCGATAAATGCGAGCTTGGTTTCGTTATTTCTTTCGGTGGATGGGTACCAGTATACTATCCCGATACTTGAAGAAACCGCAAATGATGGGGAAGAAACTTTTGTTTTGCCCGCGTTACCCTCCTCCACGACCGCGAGATTGATGTTAAAGGCAGTTGACAACATCTTTTTTGCCCTAAACCCTTCGAACTTTACGACGCAGTCCTCTGAATTTATCATGGCCCTTGATGAAACCTCAAGCGATATCTGCTCAGGCGAAGATGCGGCATATTCCTTTGTGTACAGGACATTCTTGGGCTTTGCGGAAACCACGCGCTTCTCGGTCGAGAACCTACCGGAAGGTTTAACGGCAACGTTTACCCCTGAAACCGTATCCGGGCAACAGGCGACGGGCCAGTCCGTCAGTTTGACCCTAACGGGCAGTGCGGGCGTTGCCACAGGTGCTTATGATTTCAATGTTGTAGGTACCGCGGCGTCGCTAGTCAAAAGGGCTCCCATAGCATTACATGTTTTTGAGGAGGATGTAAATATCCCAGTGGTCACTGCACCCGAAAATGGGGATATCGGACTTGCACCGAACCTGATGTTTAGGTGGTCAGCCGATGCTAATGCGAAAAACTATCAAATTGACATCGCTACGGATGCCAATTTTACGGATGTGGTTGAATCGGGCGTTACCGAAGAACCGCTTTACACCGCATCTTCCTTGACTTACGACGCGCAATACTATTACAGGGTAAAAAGCAGCAATACGTGTTCAGAAAGCGGGTATACCGCGGTGGCCTCATTCACCACCGCTTGTGCTGCGCCGTCAAATTTCAGGCTATTAGCCACGGGTACGTCATATGTTGAATTGCAGTGGGACAGTGATAGTGCCAGCGCTTGGGAGGTTGAATATGGTGCTGTCGGTTTTGAGGTGGGCTCGGGTACGGTGCAATCGACCCTTGGTGATTCGATTACCGTCGAAGGACTGACATCGTCTACTCCCTATGAATTTTACCTTCGTTCCGTATGCGATCTTGGCGGTAGCGGTGAGGTTTCAGATCCGGTTATAGGAACAACCAGGGAAGATTTCTGTTC
Organism: uncultured Flavobacteriaceae bacterium; assembly: GCA_963832345.1. Taxonomy (GTDB): domain Bacteria; phylum Bacteroidota; class Bacteroidia; order Flavobacteriales; family Flavobacteriaceae; genus Pricia. The sequence goes on from CAWHTW010000004.1 coordinate 618,311, forward strand.
CGGAGATCACTTTTACGATAGTGGCGGGCCGGACGGCAACTATGCCAATCGTGAGAACTATTCAAAAATTATCGCCCCAAATAGCACTGCAGATCGAGTGAAAGTACAGTTTAATTCTTTTCAATTGGAAAGTTGCTGTGACCGTCTCCAAGTCTACGATGGTGATACGCCTTCCGCTCCGCTGCTAGGAACTTTTGGCGGCAATGCGAATATTCCCCTGTTGAAATCCACCCACGCTTCGGGTGCCCTGACCTTTGTCTTCAGCTCCGATGGTAGTGTTACCTATTCCGGATGGGACGCTACCGTTACCTGCGAGCCCAAACCCAACTGTGAAGCGCCCATTGATGTAGTCATGCAGAACCGTACCTCGGATTCCGTAACGCTTAGCTGGACCGAACCCGGTGATTCGAGCGGGTATCGTATCGAGTATGGCCTACCAGGATTTGTCGTGGGTACGGGCACAGAAATATCCGCAGGAGGAACTACGGGGACCGTTCCCGCGTTGCAACCAAACACCCCTTATGAATTTTACGTACGCTCGGTGTGCTCCGATGGCGGAAACAGTGATGAGAGTGCCCCTATACTTATTGAGACCTTATGTGCCACAGTCAACGCACCTTTTTATGAGCCTTTTTCAAGATACAGGCAAATCCCCGAATGCTGGGAGAGCGAACAAGCCCAATCGGCATGGCAGGTTCATTCGTATACCAGTAATTTGGGTAGACTTGGCCAGACCACAGGAGCCACGGAAAGTGGGTTAAACTTTGCCTATATCGATGACAGTAATGCTTATGGAACGGCTATCCTGGAAAGCCCGCCCATTGCTATTTCCACGTTGACCGCCCCTGCCCTTTCCTTTTTTCTGAACAGTCACAATGAAGGTGGAAATAATCAAAATTTTTCGGTCGATGTCCACGATGGATCTTCTTGGATCGAAGAAGTATTTACCAGTGCGCAGAACACTATAGGCTGGGAAAGGATTTTTGTAGATCTTTCTTTCCTACCGGCAACCACCGAGGTGATTAGAATACGCTTTGTTGCAGAAGAAAGTGATGAACGAAGCATTTTCGATGATGTCGCCATCGATGATATCAAAGTAGATGATTTTGGAGGATGTTATCCACCGAACATTTCGGCAAGTCAGGTCTCAATAAGCACAAACAGTATTGCGATCAACTGGACTCCCGTAGGCACAATTGCCGATGAATGGGAAATTGAATATGGCGAAATTGGATTTGCACCGGGTTCGGGAGTAACGACCACCGCCGATGGCACCAATACTACACTGGCTGGTTTGGCATCGTATACCCCATATGATTTTTATATAAAAGCAACCTGCGATACGAACAACGCGTTACAAAAAGGACCCTTTACCGTTAGAACCGCACCGATATATTGTGAGGGTGATCACTTTTACGATAGTGGCGGGCCGACAGCTGGGTATCTGAACAACGAAGACTACAGCCAAACCATCACGCCGCAAAATACAGAAGACCGAATTAGAATGAATTTCTTGAGTTTTTCGGTAGGATATAATGATTACTTGAGGGTCTATGACGGTCCTGATGAAAATGCACCGCTTTTAGGAGAGTTTACAGGATACCAAATTCAAGATCGGTTTTTTTCGACCCATGAAACCGGAGCGCTCACGTTCTCTTTCTCGTCGAATGGTAATAGCACTAACCAAGGGTGGGAGGCCGAGGTTATCTGCGAACCAAAACCTAACTGTACCGCACCTTCTGATTTAGAAGCGCTCGCCGTTTCTTACAATGCGGTGGACCTACAATGGCAAGAAAATGGGGATGCCGAAAGCTGGGAAATTGAATATGGCAATCCAGGCTTTTTGCTTGGTACGGGTACACTAGTGTCGGCCGACCATCCGACGTTCCGACTTTCAAGCCTGAGTGCCGAATCGAATTATGAAATTTATGTAAGGGCATCCTGTGCTCCCGGCGAAGGCTTCAGCGATGTAGCTCCGCCCATAGCGATTACGACAGGTTGTGCGCCGTATCAGGCACCCTTCAGGGAACCCTTTAGCTACAACACGCCTCGATGTTGGCAGCAGGGCGAAGCGAACCAAGAAAATTGGATTTTTAGCACCTACGGCAATCATGTGGGGGGTAATGGAAGAATCTTGGGCGCGACCGAAAGTGGAAGTTATTTTGCCTTCGTGGACGATTCTTACCAACACAGCTTGGGCACTGCACTGGAGACGCCTTTGGTCGATGTTTCCACGGTTAACCATCCTGGCCTAAGTTTTTACCTGCTCAGTAATAATGAAGGGGGCGACAACGTTAACTTCTCCGTGGATGTTTTTGACGGGTCGGCTTGGAATGAAGCCGTCTTTGAAAGTAGCGCCAATACGCTGGCATGGCAAAAGTTCTATGTTGATTTTTCTGATCTCGAACATCACGGGCCCGATCAAAGTACGTTTTGTCGTCGATGAACTAGGGGAAGGAGATACCGATGACGTCGCCATTGATGATATTTACATCGGTGAAATCCCAAGTTGCCTGCCCCCTACCTTCAGTGTGGTGGAAACCGAAATATCGTTCGCTACGGTCACCCTGTCATGGCGGGAAACAGGCAGTGCCACTAGTTGGAGGCTAGAATACGGCCGGAAAGGTTTTACTCCCGGTAACGGGATAACAACGATAGCCGATCAGACCCAAATGGATATCGTCGGTCTGGAAAGCAATACGGAATACGACTTTTATGTATACAGCACTTGTAATACAGGTTCTATCAGTCCAGTTCAACGGCCATACACCGTAAAAACCTACGCCAATTATTGTAATGGCGACCGTTTTTACGATTCGGGCGGGGCTGATCAAGGGTATCGAAACTATGAAAATTACACCGAAACCATCTCGCCGCAAATTTACGGTACCCCGGTGACCGTAGAATTTTTACAGTTTGAGCTTGAAAGCTGCTGCGATTACCTGACCGTATTTGATGGGCCCGATACCAATGCACCGCTTGTTGGGCAATTTAATGGAAGACAATTGCCTCCCGTCATGACTTCCACACATCCTTCGGGCACATTGACCTTTCGATTTACTTCTGATGGTTCTGTGATTGGTTTGGGATGGGAAGCCGAGGTAACCTGCACGTCCATACCTACGGATCAGTTCCGGATCACATCACGGAACGAATCCTGTAGAGGTTCCGATAATGGCAGCATCAATATTTCGACATTGGCGAGTGGAATCGCGTATACTGCCCTTTTGGAAAGGGAAACGGGCGGGCAGGAAAGACAATTTGTCTCGGCTACCTCCTTTGCCGAGGCCGCCGCTTTTAGTGATCTGGAAGCGGGCAGGTATAGACTTTGCGTCGGTGTCGAGAATTCCCTGGACTTTTCACAATGCTACACGGTCACGATTACCGAGCCCGATAATTTGGATGTCTCCGCATCCAAAACGGCCAAAGATGGTAAACTCAACCTGCAAATGTCGGGGGGTGAAAAATACTGGGTCAATTTGAATGGAGAGGAAATCGTTACGCCTAACAGCCAACTTGAGCTCGACTTAAGGCCAGGTAAAAACCACTTGTCCATACGGTCAAGTAAAGATTGTCAGGGTATCTATGAAGAAAGTTTTTATCTCACCCATAGCGTGAAGGTCTATCCCAACCCGACCGTAGATGGAAATGTGAAGGTGCTGTTTCCATCGGAAATGCCCGATGCCTCAGTACTACAACTGTATACTACCGACGGTAAAATGGTGCTGTCGAAACAAATCGACCGAAACGCTATTGAGATGCCATTGCATCTAGAACATTTACCGGACGCCCTATATATATTAAAAGTCATAGCCTCCGATGGGGAGCTGTATGAAAATATAAAGGTTATTAAGGAATAATTCGGTGGGCAAACCCTCGAATCAACAGCATGCGTTCAATCTAAAGCCATCATCAAATGAAACAACTAGTGCCAATATTTTTAGTGCTATCCTTATTTATCCTGGGATGTAGCCGCGGAGATGATAGCCCGCCAACTACAGGTCAAGAAGTTGTGGGAGAAGGCGGAGAAGAAGGGAAAGTAGAGGACCCAAGCCTTAAAAATCCCGATTCGGCTACATTGGTATTTCCCTTTCAAGCTTCCGAATGCGAAGAGGGCACCGATATCACCGAAGATGAAAGTACCGTCACGTTTGAATGGCAAAAAGCAGATCGTACCGATTCATACGAGCTGGTCGTAAAAAACCTGAACACCTACGCTCAGGAAAGGTATACCGCAAACCAAGAGCATCTGGCAGTGCGTTTAAAGCGTGGCGTACCCTACGAATGGTATGTGACCTCCAAATCAAATGCCGTAAGTTTTACGGCGAACAGTGAAGTATGGCGTTTCTACAACCAAGGTCCGGGAACGGAAAACCATGTGCCGTTTCCCGCAGAAGTGATATCACCTGCGCACAACGGTGAACACAATTTTCATGTAGTCGATTTGATATGGTCGGGATCAGACGTCGACAATGACATCACGGGATATGACGTATACTTTGGCATACAAAATCCACCCGTGAACAAATTGGCCGAAAACACCCAAAATACCAGTGTCACCAATATTCAGGTTTCCCTTGCCACCTACTACTGGTATATCGTCACCCGAGACAGTGCCGGCAATGAATCGGAGTCCCAAATATTTAATTTTGTGGTGCGGTAATGCTGTTTAGTAGCTCTTTTTTCGGCAATTACTTCCCATAGCGCTCTCGCTGTTACCTTTTCTGTAAACGCACCCAAATTTTGGAGCGATTACGGACTTCTAAAAATGAGCGCGCAAATGGTTATGCAATCCGTCTCGGGCCGAATTTTAAACCTTCGTGCAGGAAAAGAGATAGTTGGCGCAAGTAGCCTAATATGATGATGTCAATCTAGCTTCAATGATGCAGGGATATCCGTAGCGGTATCCAGCTAAACCCCGTAATCACTATCTACCAACGCTTTAAGTATTCTAAATATAGTATCTTCAACCTAAGCATCAAACCTACGAGCCAAGCCATTAGAAAATATTTTGGGAGAAACTGTAACATAAAAAAAATCAAGTAGTCATTTATTTAAATTTCATCAATCAAATAAATCAAAATGATTAAAATTATGGCACAAATCCTTCTTCTGCACCTAATTATTTCCCTTTTTGGATGCCACAGTAGCGAGAATATCGATACCTACTTAAATGAACTTCATGAGAAAGCAGAACTTAACGGCAATGTGTTAGTACTCAAAGACGGAAAAACATACTACGAAAAATCGTTTGGTTATACGGATGGTTCAAAAAACACAATGCTGACTAAAGAGTATCGCTTTGATATTGGTTCAATATACAAGGAATTTCCAGCAGTTTCAATAATGCAACTGCAAGCGAAAAATCAAATAAATGTAGAGGATAAAATTTCCAAGTACCTTCCAGAACTTCCAAATTGGTCTAAAAAAATATCTGTTAAAAATTTATTGCAATATTCAAGTGGTTTACCAACGATAGGTTGGGACGCTTATTTCAGCAAGGGAATAAACGTGAACGACAATCATATCCTAGAAGAAATAAAATCTGTAAAAAACCTTGAATTTGAGCCAGGTTCAGATTATTTATATTCAAACAGTAATCCCATTTTGTTGATTAAAATAATCGAGACGATTACTAAAACCACGTTCAGTGACTATTTAGAAAAGAATATATTTAATCCTTACGGATTGGACAACGCAATCATTAAAGACCAATATCCGTACGAGGATAGAACCTTAATGGCCATTCCTTTCAATACAGATTTTGAGGAGGACAACTACAAGTTATCTGTCAAAAGTCTTTTATTCAGTTTTACTGCGAGCGATCTGGCACATTGGTTTGAACAGTTAGGAGAATTTAAAGTAATCCCTAAAAAGTCCGTCAAAATACTTTCAGAACAAGCTAAAAAAGGAGATAACATTCAATCGCCTCTTGGATACACTGAATGGAAAAATGATACTCTTGTTGAGCATTCCCATCACGGCTCAACAGCGAGTTACGAATGTGTGGCAAGAAGATTTAATAAAGATGGAATCACCATTGTGATTTTAACAAACCAGAAACAAGGGAATGTTTATGAAATATCCGATACGATTTACGAAATTATAAAATCGGAAAAATAACAGTTGGCAGCACTTTTTAAAAATTGGTGTTTGGTACGTGCCTGACCGAGGCTCGAAATAGCAACCATATGATTATTAGATAAAAGTAATCGCTTTATGTGGCCGCTGGACATTGGAATCTCAATGAGAGGCTTCTACAACCCAAACCAATCATCAAATCGTAGCTTATTGAAATTTGTTGTACGTATGTTGTACGGATAGAAAAACAAAAGGCCCCCGATCTCTCGGAGGCCCTGTGGTCATTGGTCGGGATGACAGGATTTGAACCTGCGACCACACGCCCCCCAGGCGTGTACGCTACCGGACTGCGCTACATCCCGTTAAAAAACTCCAAAATCCAAACATCAAATTCCAGTGGACAATGGTGTTCCGAAATCGGACTGCAAAAATATAAAACCCATTTAGAATACCCCTACCTTTTTGAAAAAAATACTAAAATCTAATCCAGGCTCTCCGTCCATTCGAAAAAACGCTCCGTCCAACCTCTTAGATGTTGGTTTTTTCGTGCTAGTGAAAATCCATGCCCGCCTTTGGGATATATATGCATGGTGGCGGAAACACCTTTGTCTTTTAAGGCCTGGAAGAATAATAAACTATTTTCTACAGGCACTCCCCCATCATCGGTGGCATGTACCAAAATGGTGGGCGGGGTATCGGCGGTCACTTGAAGTTCGTTGGAAAAATGGGCGAGCATTTCCTGGCTCGGGTCTTCGCCCAGTAGGTTTTTCTGTGAACCGGAGTGTTTTTTAGTATTCGTGAAAGTAATTACGGGATAGATCAAGGCCATAAAATCGGGACGGGCGCTTTGCGTATCGGCTTCATCAACTGGGTCGTATACAGTTTCGTTAAAATGTGTTCCCAGTGTCGATGCCAAATGACCTCCTGCCGAAAAGCCGATGATTCCGATTTTGTCAGGGGCAATATTAAAATCTTTTGCCTTATCGCGCACTAATCGCAGGGCGCGCTGAGCATCGATAAGGGGCACGTTCCATTTTTCGGTTTGAGATTTGTCGGAGGGTAAACGGTATTTTACGACAATTCCGGCAATACCTTTCCCGTTGAGAAATTTGGCGACATCGGTTCCTTCCCAATCATAGGCCAAAATTCCATATCCACCACCTGGAAATATCAACACGGCCTCTCCCGTAGCATTTTTTTTTGCGGGGAGATATACCTCGATTGTAGGCTCCTGAACCTTGCTGATCCTTACAATGTCTTCGCTCACATGCGCTTCTTTTTCATCGCTTTCAATGCGATTCGGAATTTTATCCTTGGGCCATAGGGGGATGATTGTGTCTTGGGCTAGAACGGTGGCACCATAAAGTAAGATGGACATAATAAGGTAGATTTTATTTTTCATGATTTATAAATTGAATTTGGGTTAATTGGTGTTCTTCTTAAACTAACTGATTACACATCTACCGCTCAATCGCAGTCCCATTTAAAATCGGCAACCTGATCATTGGATGCCGCCCCTAAATTGTAGTGCCACCATTCGGTTCTGATGGACCAAAAACCGTGTTTTTCCATGGTTGTCTTGAGCAGTTTTCGGTTGTCAAGTATTTTTTGTGGCAAATCGGTCATATCGTGGTAGGCTCGCTTTCCAAAAAAATCGAAATCCGTGCCCATATCAAGTTCCTCGCCCTCCAAGGTCTCCAAAGTAATATCTACTGCTCCGCCTTTGTTGTGTATTGAGCCTTTCTTCGGATTAGCGACATACTGGGGATTCGGTACGATTTCCCACATTTTATACTGTACGGAGTTTGGCCGATAACAATCGAAAAACTTGATTCGTACACCCTTATCGTGAAATTCGCTGTTGGCCGCCAGCAAGGCCTTGGCCGTTTTTACCCGCGTGTAACATTCGGCGCAGTCGTACACTTTCTCCTTTAAAAAATTATTTTTGGTGGCATAGCGTAAATCATAGGCGAAACCATCGCTAAATTCCGCTAATCGGACAAATGTAGTATCCGCCAAATCCTCAAAAGTACGAAACGTTTTTTCGGGCCGGGTCTTTTTTTGTGGTACGGAATCGATGGTTTCCATCACTTTTTCAGACACCTCTGCCGGTTTCTTTTCTTTGGTTGGCTTTTCTTTACATCCGTAGAGAAAAATAGGCAGTATGAACAGTATCAAGATATTGCGTATCATAAATTACTTTTTGGCTAGGCTCTACTTTCGTTTAATAACTATTACCCAATCTTTATCGCTTTGACCGTTGTACGCCGAAAGTTCTACGCTATTCGGTTTGGTGATTTTCCATCCTTCGTTTTGTTTATCGAGGAGCATACCACCCTTTTTCGGGTCATAGAAGGCTATGGTAAAGGCACCATCACCAATCTGCAGGTCTGTCGTCTCATTTTTAGGCAGGTACACCAAATAAATTTCACCTTTTTTAGCAAAACAGTAGCTTTTTTCATTGCTTACCAGTTCATCATGGTTTTCCATCTCCCAAAATGGCAGATGGTTTTCGAAAAATTGCTTGGCACTACTGGCAATGCCCCACCATTGGTGCCGCGTCCTAAAATCTTCTGCAGACAAATCGTTATTGGGAATATCGGAACCTCCAAAATACCATGATGTACCCGCACCACCTGACATTAGGCTACCCCAAAGACTGCTGTGCATGACCGCATCATAGTTGTTGTTCGCCGCGGAGTCCGTGGTTACACCGATTTCATAGGGACCAATCTCGTCCAAATAAATCACCCAGGGCCGCTTTTTTTCCAACGAAAGATTACGCCATTTTTGGACTTCTTGATGCACCTCCACCGTATCGGCCATTTGAAGGGACGGAATCTCAAAATCCTTAAATCCCAACAAGGGTAAAAATGTTTCCTGTATGGGGTCTAATGGCCTTCCTTCAATACTTTTTCCGGTAACCCGAACATGATTGTGAACCGCTATGGGATGATTATACGGATCGATAGCCCGAATGTAGGAGGCATAGCTTTTCAATTGTTCGGCACTGCGGTTGGTCTCCTCTCCCAGATTCCACACGACACCCAGGTGATGACCGAAACGGGCCACTAGTTCCTTATACAACAATTTTCGTTCGAGACCGAGTTCACCTTGGTTTAAAAGCGTGTCGTTTTCGGTCTCCTGGGTAAAAACGTTCATCGCCATACCCAACTTGTCCATGTGTGTAAAGACCTTTTCCCATTGCGCCAACTTGCTGACATCAAACCGCGTTTGCTCGTCCGGATCTGTCCACGGCCACACGTCATCACCGTCGCCTGCTACATTCATGGTCATAAAATAGAGACTGTTCATGCCTCTATCGGCTAAATAATTAAGTGCGCCAATAATACCCTTGCCCTTGTCGTCGGCCCACACCGGATCTACATCCTTCCAATCGGCTATGTGTGGGGAATACTGGTGAAGTCCATTCTTGAGCGTAGGGGTTGCGGCCCCTCCGTTATCAAAGGTGCCGTCGAATTCATGGTAGGCCAAAAAGTTCTCTGGGCTACCTACCCCATTTTTAAGGAACGGCTTTCCGGTTTCCGATTCCTCCAAATAATGTTTTCCGCTATACTTCAATTTTCCTGTACTATAGAATCCAACTGCCGTGGAATCAGGGGGAGTAATTTCAAAACTTCCCGATGATTTCCAAAGGGCCTTTTTCTTTTCTTTTAGTGGATTTTGGGCAATGCCTATATTCTTACCTTCCGCCAAATAGGCGTCAAATTCCCATTTTCCACTAGTATTTGGGGCAAATTTTACTTGCCATTTATTACCGTTTTCAGCGCTGGTATAGGCCGCGTCACCATCCGCGGCAAAATACCCGTGAACCCCATAATACTCTTTGCCATTATGAAAATTTACCAAAACTGCATAGTCCAAAAACGGATTGATCGTGTCGTTTTCCGAAACTTGCGGGCCGTCGAAAGTGAGGGTCAAAGGTTGCCATTTTTTAAGGGAACCTTCAAGTACATAATTTTGGACTTTCTCTTTATCATTACAGGCGGACAATACTACAGCGAACACACATAACGGCACAAAAAGAGTATAGAATCTTCTGTAGTACATGGGTTACTGTTCGGTTTGTCGGGTTTAAGATACCATTTTTTTTGAATGCGGAAACCAAAAAACCGATGGGGTCGAATATTGGAAATTATCGTTATCTTGACAGAAACACATACGTAGTAGGGCCAGTAGGAAGCAACACGAGGCAATAAATTGTATTTTTACCTACAAAAAGTTTTAGAAACCATGCATATTCGTTTGAGCATTGTCTTTTTTTCTGTTTTGTTTTGTTTGGTAGGATGTCAAGAAAAAAAAGAAAAACCACCCGCCACAGTGAATGCCCGTGGCGATAAAAAGCCGAACATTGTTTTGATCTTGGCCGATGACCAAGGTTGGGGAGACCTCAGTGCCAGTGGAAATACGGACCTCAAGACCCCGAATATCGATGCCATAGCTACCTATGGCGTATCGTTCGATAATTTTTACGTACAACCGGTCTGCTCCCCTACCCGCGCCGAGCTGTTGACCGGAAGGTACTTTCCCCGAACCGGTGTTTACGCTACTTCGTCCGGTGGAGAACGAATGGATTACGATGAGACCACCTTGGCAGAAGTCCTGAAAAATGCAGGTTACCAAACTGCTGCTTACGGAAAATGGCATAACGGGACACAACCTCCCTACCATCCGAATTCAAAGGGATTCCAAGATTTCTACGGATTCGCTTCCGGCCACTGGGGCAGCTATTTCAGTCCAATGTTAGAGCATAATGGACAGCCCGTAAAAGGAAATGGATTTTTAGTGGATGATCTCACCGAACATGGCTTACGTTTTATAGAAAAAAACCGGGATACTCCTTTTTTTCTTTATCTACCCTACAATACGCCACACAGCCCTATGCAGGTGCCTGATGCATACTGGAATGATTTTAAAGACAAAAATTTAAAACTGTATGCAACCGAAAAGGATGCAAAAAATGCCGAAAACATAAAATTCAATAAGGCGGCGCTGGCCATGGTCGAAAACATCGATTACAATGTGGGGCGAATTATGGCCAAGTTGCGCAAGCTTTATCTAGAGGATAACACAATCGTCATCTATCTGTCCGACAACGGACCAAACAGCTTTCGCTGGAACGGAAACATGAGGGGTATTAAGGGATCGACCGATGAAGGAGGCGTACGTACTCCCTTTTTCATCCAATGGAAAGATTCGCTTCCCGAAGGAAAAACCATTCCCCAAATCGCTAGTGCCCTTGACATATTGCCTACACTTTCAACGTTAGTAGGGGTGCCACCGATGACCGCCAAACCTATTGACGGCAAAGACCTAACGCCATTACTCTTCGAGAAAAATCCCGAATGGGAAGACCGCTTGATTTACAATCATTGGAACGGAAAAACCAGCCTACGTACCCAGAAATATCGTTTGGACACTGAAAACCGACTGTACGACCTTCAAAAAGACCGGGGACAAAAAAACGATATTTCCAACCGGTATCCGCAGATGAGGGATTCTTTGGTAAAGGCAAAAAAGGATTGGCTAAACGAGGTCAAACCACAAACTGCGAAAACCGACACAAGGCCTTTTTCCCTAGGCCATCCTAGCTACCTATACACCCAGCTGCCAGCCCGAGACGGTATTCCCCATGGAACGATTGAACGTAGTAACCCATATCCTAACGACAGTTTTTTCACAAATTGGTCAACCGCTACTGATTCCATTACTTGGGATGTGGAGGTTTTGGCAGATGGGCATTTCGACGTGGAACTGTATTACACGGCTACCAAAGAAAATCTTGGATCGATTGTTGAACTCAGCCTAGGCAACAGTAAAATAGCCAAAAAGATAACCAAGATGAACAATCCCCCGTTAAAAGGGATGGAAAACGATCGCGTACCCCGAAAGGAATCCTATGTAAAGGATTTTAAACCCATGGATCTGGGTACGATGGTGTTGAAAAAGGGGAAGGGCACCTTGACCTTGAAAACCCTGAAAGTCGCTGGCTCGGAAGTTGCAGAAGTTCGGTTGTTGGTTTTTAGGAAGGTGGAATGAAAATGTCAGTCCATATTTTTTTTGATCAAAACCTTCAGTCTTGAATGTTTGAATTCCGACGCCACTCAGCGTTGGGTCGAATGCTATCCATACCATAAAAAATTCCTTTTAAGCTACCATTTTTAGTTGGGATGTTAACCTCGCTATGCTTTTTGCATTAAGCGTAAAAGGGAATATTCCCACAACTAAAATATGAATCATTGTGGAGTGTCAAAGTGTGTATAAATCGACTTTTAGGAAGCGAAAACCGACATTCCATAAATAAAAACAATGTATTATGGCATGGTTACAATTATCTTGGAAATTAGACATTTTAGACAAAAATGAAAAAAGTGACGAGCCCAGTTTACAATTTATCTTCGTTACTATTTTCGATGGGGTTGTTCGCATCCATCCACATAAGACTGGAAATCTGTTTAAGGGGGGTGGTTTTGGTACAGGATCTATAGGATGGCCCGGAAACCGGCCCTTTGGAATCTTCAATTCTAGAAATGTACCAACGGTACGAAATCCATTCTTGGGATTGGTGGTAAGAGCCGTGGAGCTTGATAATTCTGGAGACAGTGATCGCGAAAAGGACTATCAAAATTTACAGGACGCGGTTCAACGTGCCGTTGAGGATACCTTGAGGGCAGGGGGCGTTCCCGATTCCACTATATTATGGCGAGCGGCGAACGGGGTGAGATTAATAGACAACTTTGGGGACGATGATGATAGAATAGGTGTCTCTGCACGGGCATTTCCTAATTATGGTAGGGAAATTGCAGCTGCCATCGAAGCGGAACCTAGAATGCGAAGCGGGGGTACCATTATGGCAGATACCATTCGACCGATCGAATTGGGCTTTATAGAAGCGGATGCACACTATAAACTTATCGATTCGGAGATTCGTATCGTAACCAATACTCCGCAACCTACCCAGCCATAAGCATCCTGGCTGCGTATCGTTCGTTGGAAATCGGTTTCTAGCCGATGGTGGTTCAAGGGTTTGCTACCTCTAATATCTCACCATCGGTAAACCCGATACGTACAGTCTTCGCCTCTATGAAATGGTCGTTGGGCAGCGGTGTACTGTACACGTTCCAAACCGAATCTTGGGGCTGCTTCCAGACGATGGTGGCATCCGATTTCTTGGAGATGAGATGGATGCTATCATTTTTATCTTCCATTTCCAACCGGGGCAATCGGGGTTGTTTACCGTCGACCAACCAGTTGTCAATCAATTCTTTTTCAGGATATTCCCCTAAATCTTTGGTATCCTTGATCCAATCCTTCAGGATTTTTCGATAGCGGACCAAGGTGTCCTTTAAATCTTTATGGCCGGCCAGATTATGGAGTTCATAAGGATCTTTCTGTAGGTCATATAGCTCTTCCTCGGGTTTTATGGCGCTGAGCCACAAGTCTTGGCTAACATTCAAGCTCCCGGCTTCATGCAGCTTTCGAAGCTCTTGCATCATGGGCATTTGCTCGCGATAGGCCACTGGCAGGGCATGGCTGATATCGGTATTGTAACTTTTAATGTACTTATAGCGTTTTGACCTCACTGCCCGCAATCGGTCATAAATTTCATCGAAGCGGTCGGAAGAATGAAACGTATAGGCTACTTTCTTTTTTGTTTTAAATTCGCCGAACTGGGCAACCCCTTGCATGACCTTGGGCGGTTCGATGCCGGCGAGGGATAATACAGTCGGAGCATAATCGATAAAACTGATCAATCGATCGTCACGTTCACCGGCACCCTCATTTTTAGGGAATTTGATGATCAAAGGCACTTGAACACCCGTATCGTACAAGGCACGTTTATGTCGTGGGAAAGGACCACCGTGGTCACCGTAAAAGAAAATGATGCTATTTTCATATAGACCGTCTTCTTTCAGAGCCGCAACAACCAATCCAATCTGGTCGTCGAGCCGCTTGAGGTTGCTATAATTGACTGCTAAATCATGTCGAACGATTTCCGTATCCGGAAAATAGGGCGGTATCGGTACTTTGGCTGGATCGACGAAAAGCGAATCCGCGCCTCGCTTCCAAATTTGGGATTCGTGGCACACCGCAAAATTGAATACTGTAAAAAAAGGCTCCCCGTCCTTCCTGTTTCGCCAATGTCGGTCCGGACTACTCTCGTCCCATGCTGCATCGGTCTTTTCAAAGTTATAATCTTCTTTGGGGCCGTTGGCCGTATAATAGCCTTCTTTGCGAAGATATTCGGGAAACATTTTGACGCCGTCAGGAACGATCGGGGAATAACTGGGAATGTCCAATCCATGATAGGGCCGGTCACCCTCGCGTCGCCCTGGTGCATAGGTACGCATATTATGTGTACCGAGTGTTGTCGGGTACATACCCGTAATCAAGGCACTTCTTGCCGGAGCACAAACAGGAACTGGCGCTACGGCATTGTCGAACACGACCCCGTCTTCGGCCAAAGCCGCTAAATTAGGCAAGGAAATTGTACTGTCACCGTACATCGGGAACCAATCGGGGGACTGGTCTTCGGCTACCAACCAAATGATATTTGGAGGAGGGGTATTGGAGGCTGTTTCTTTGGCTGTTTCTTGGTTGCAGCTTGAGAGCGATAAGACGAAAAGGCAAAGAAAACTTAACACTCTCATTGGAAATATATTTTTATAGGATAGCATTCCTTTAATGCCATACCAATGTTCTTTAATCTTCCAATCCCTTCAAAAATTCCAAACTCTGCGGAACCTGATCGACCACCCGCGAAGATTCATCCTCAATAAAAAGATAGTCCAATCCCATCTTTTGGGCTTCTTTGACTGCAGCCGCGATATCGATTTGGCCGGTACCTAAAACCACATTGGTCTCTACATCGGATTCACCGGCTTGGTTACCTTCGACCCCTTTTTCACAATCCTTCAAGTGCATAAGCTTGAATTCTTGAGGATATTTTCTTAACCACGCCACTGGATCTTCGCCCGGATGGGCAAACCAATACAAATCCATTTCAAAGTCGAAATATTCGGAGTTTTTGATCATGTAGTCCATCAAAAGTTCATCCTTGTAAGGACGGAATTCATACCCATGGGGATGATAGGTTAACGTAACCCCTTCTTTAGCGAACATTTTTCCGGCGGTATTAAAAACTTTGATCGCCTTCTTTGTGTCCTTAATGGTGAAGTCCGTACCATTATGGGGAATCCAAAAGCAGACGATATATTTTGTACCATACTCTTTTGCACGCGCCAAAACGGATTCGGGCGACTTTTCCAGTTCATCGAAAGGCGCACTTACACTGACCATTTCGAGCCCGTTTTTTGCCATCATGGCCTTGTATTCTTCCATAGGGTACCCATACGTACCATCGTTACCGTCTTCTAAATACTTGATGCCCCACTTTCCTATTTTTTCAAAGGTGCCCGGTACATCTTTTGGGAACTCGTTCCGCAAGCTGTATAGTTGGATACCGATTTTGGATGCATTCGATATTTCAGGGCCGTCGTCAAGACTTTCAAGATACGCCAAACTTTTAGGTACTTGCGCAACAACGTTCGAAGATTCATCCTCGATAAACATATATTGGATACCCAGTTTTTTGGCTTCCGCCACAGTGCCTGCGATATCGACTTGGCCAGTACCAAGTACTACATTGGTCTCCACATCTTCATGACCGGTGTCGTTGCTCTTTACGCCTTTTTCCATATCCTTCAAGTGCATCAGACTGAATTTATCAGGATATTTTTTCATCAACGCCAAAGGATCAGCGCCGCCGTGCTGCGCCCAGTATACATCAAGCTCAAAAGTGAAATCTGTGGCGTTTTGGGCCATATAATCGAAAAGGGTACCATCTTTGTACGGACGGAATTCATATCCATGGGGATGGTACGCCAAAATCAAGCCGTTCTCTTTCAATTGCCGGCCCGCACTGTTGAATACATCGGTGGCATGTTGCGTCTCTTCAAAATCCCATTTGTTATCATCATGCGGCACCCAGGCACACATCACATATTTCGCCCCGAAGGATTTGGCATTATCGACAACTTTTTGGACATCGTTTTCCAGAGCCTCAAAACTGGCGCCTACGCTTACGACTTCAAGCGTATTCTGCTTTAAAAGTGCCTCGAATTCATTCATCGGAAGGCCATACGTACCCCCGCCTTCTATTTTTGTGATGCCCCAGTCATTAATGAGCTTTAAGGTGCCGGGTACATCCTCCTTAAACTGATCGCGAAGACTGTAAAGTTGTAACCCGACTTCTTGGGCGGCCATTGGAATGATGCAGGTAAATATACCTAGTACAATGAGTAGTTTTTTCATTTGAAATTTGAACAATTAATCGATCACCTTCAATCCGCAGCCCTCCTATGTCAGCAGCTTCCCGTTCTCGTCCCACTCCGCAATCTCGTTACGCGTGCTTTGATCGATACATTTGGCAATCCATTCAGGATCGTAGGCAACACCATGTTGGTCCAGAACATCTTGGGGTACCCCGTCCCAGACATTGGGTGAATTTCCCTTATAGCCCAAATCGGCAATACCCACTTTTGACGTGTAGTATCCGCTCACGGTAAGGTTTCGCATCAATGCAAAAAATTGGATTTCTAAAGGCTGACTGTCCAACGGTACTTCCGGGTCGTGAAAACAAATTCCGTCACATATCTGCTTTTGCTGCTCTAATGTTGCGGATTTAAACTCGGTTCCAAACTCCGTATTGCTCTTATGGTCCATCCACATCAGACCTCCCAACAGGGTATTCTGCATTTCTGGAATATCCTTGCCCATAAACTCAATGAATTCGGGAACCTCTGCTTCGATCGGACCTCCGTTCGGCTCTTTTGGAGGAAGGATTACCGTACTGAGAACGGCAATGGTTTCCATCTCGTGTTCGTTGAACAACTGCTCGGCGTTCAGTTTTTCTATCCGCTCCAACTCCTCAGGCGTACGTCCAAAATATTTGGTATCCTCGGTTGCCGGGATATTTTCATTCACCGTTTTTTCATCGTCCTCGGTTTTACAACCGTGGAACGCCAATGCCGATGCTCCAGCACCTAGAATTATCGTTTGTATACTTTTTCTTCTGTCCATGTTATCCTAGATATTTTGCTGTTTCAATTGTTCGATGATATAATCCGATGCCCTCCAAGAAAGGGCCATAATCGTCCAAGTACAATTTTTATCCGCTTGCGAAACGAACGGCCCGGCATCGACTATGAAAACGTTATCAACATCATGAAGTTGTTGAAATTTATTGGTTACCGACGTTTTTGGATCATTACCCATACGGGTTGTTCCTACTTCGTGTATAATTTCGCCAGGGGCATGCAGACCATAATCGCGATCCTTTCCAGGCTTATCGCCCATCGGCTCTCCGCCCATATTATGAATGATTTCTTCAAAGGTGTCCTGCATATGTTTGGCCTGGTTTATTTCAAAGTCCGACCATTTATAATTAAATTTTAAAACGGGAATACCATAATCATCTAGCGTTGTCGGGTCTATTTCACAGTAATTCTCTTTTCGCGCTATGGCCTCTCCTCTACCCGCCATGCCAACGACGGCACCGTAATATTTCTTGACATCGTCTCTTAGGCTATCACCGTAACCGCCGACGGGAAGACCAAAGAAGGCATTGAACGCATTGGGGTTCATACCAAAACCATAATTGGGATTACCCATACCACCGCCTACTTCGATATGATAGCCCCTTGGAAAGTTGAGCTTTGAGTTATCCCCCCACCACGGCGAATAAACGTGCATACCCCCTACACCATCTTCATTGTATGAAACCTTTCTGTTCATTAAATCGGGAACAAAACCGGCACGGTCCCCTCCGGTGGAATCATGCAAATATTTGCCTACGATATCACTGCTATTGCCCAATCCGTTGGGATGTTGTTTGCTCTTGGAGTTCAATAGGATACGGGCCGAACTACAGGCAGATGCGGCCAAAACCACTACTTTGGCCTTTAATTTATATTCCTTTCGATCGATTTTATTTATAAAGGATACGCCGGTAGCTTTTCCTTCTTCATTGGTAGTTACTTCGCGTACCATAGAGTCGCAAAACAATTTGACTTTTCCGCCTTTTTGAGCTGGAAATATCAAACAACTCCCCGCGGAGAAATCGGCATATACCGAACAAGAACGCCCACATTGCCCACAATAGAAACAAACGCCCCTATCGTTGTTTATCCGTTTGGTCAACATGGATAGCCGTCCGGGTATCACAGGAACGTTTGATTTTTTGGCGCCTTTGATATAAAAAAGTTCGTGCAACCTCGGTTTGGGCGGCGGAAGAAAAAAACCGTCGGGATCATCCTCCCGACCTTCGTTGCTGCCGAATACACCTATCAATTTGTCGACCTTATCATAATATGGTTTTACATCGTCATACCCTATCGGCCAATCCTCGCCATGGCCATCACGTGTTTTCCCTTTAAAATCCTTCGGGCCGAAACGCAACGATATACGCCCCCAGTGATTGGTACGACCGCCAAGCATTCTGGAGCGCCACCAACGGAATATAGACCCTTCGGCGTGGGTATACGGCTCTCCCTTGACCGTCCAATCGCCCCAAGACATATCGGCGCCACCGAAAGCACGGTCGGTTCCGGCAAACCGGCGTGGAGATTCATAGGCCCATTTCAATTGGGTCATCGTTTTCGGGTCGGCTGGGTCGAAAAACGGACCCGCCTCAACGACAGCGACGTTAAGACCGGCATCGGCCAATTGTTTGGTGGCCATACCGCCACCTGCACCCGATCCGACTATTATCACGTCATACACTTCGGGAGTTTCCTTTATTTGCATAGCTTGGTTTTTTGATTTCAATTAAGCAGACAAGTTAAAAATTATATATATAAAACACTAAAATAATTTAATTTCAAAAATTCCTCAATTGCTCCAGCGCTTTTTCCACCGTCTCCACGGGCAGCTTACACGTCGTGTTCTTACAAACGTAAATAAAGGTACCGTCCTCAAAATACCGGTCCTCGAAAAGTGGCAGGTCATTATCGGAGGTGCTCCCAACGAGTAAGGTATTTGGTACATAGTTTTGGTGAAGGTCTTTGAGCAAAGGCTCCGCATTTTTGCCCACAACGGCAATCTCGTAGTAGGGATATGCCGTGTTCAGCAACAGGGCATTCCATTTCGAATAGCTAGGGGGGTGTTCGGAAATCATGGGCACCATGGCCGACAGCATCCGTTGGGCTTTTTCAGTGTAATCGGTGTTGTATTCGATATGCCCCAATCGAAATAGGTTGTGTGCCATGACGGCATTCGGCGAGGGCAACACGCCATCATCGGTCTTGATAATCTTGGCAATTAGCTCATCACCGTCATTGTACCGGTACATGCCCGACGTTGAATCGAAAAATAGCGCTTCCGATTTTTGGGTCAACTTCTGCGCGAAGCTAAGGTATTTGGTATCCATGGTCGCGCTGTAAAGCTTTAGCGAGGCATCGGTCAAAAAGGCATAATCCTCTAAAAAACCTTCCTTTTGGCGACTTCCCCTTTTATAAGTGTGTACCAGCGTTCCGTCTTCGTAGGATTTCGCCCTTAAAAATTCGAAAATAGATTTTGCCTTCTCTAGATGTTCACTGTTACCAAAAGTTTCATACACAGCCACAAATCCATTGATTAACAGGGCATTCCAAGAAGTAATAATCTTATCATCGGTAGACGGTCTTATCCTTTCGTCCCTTGCTTCCATGAGTTTGTCATGCCATACTTTTTTGGAGGCATTCAGCATATCTTGATCCATAGAATTATTCGAAATAAAGGCGGAATCATGCAAGGGTTTGTGCAGTATATATTTCCCTTCCTCCCAAATCGCGTTGGAATTGATGTTGTAATAGGATGCAAAGCGTTCAAAATCGTTCCCTAACACGGATTTCAACTCGTCCTCTTGCCACACGTAGAACTTGCCTTCTTCACCGTCGCTATCCGCGTTCAATGCGGCAAAATAGCCCCCAGCGGTGTTTTTCATTTCCCTATCCAAAAAGTCGATGGTTTCAAAAACGACCGCTTTGTATTCCGGATTTTTAAATATTTGGTAGGCTTTGGAATATAGGCTCAACAATTGTGCATTGTCATAGAGCATTTTTTCGAAATGTGGTACTTTCCATTGGGCGTCGGTGCTGTATCGGTAAAATCCGCCGCCGAGGTGGTCATAGATACCCCCGAGTGCCATTTTATCCAAGGTAGTTTTGACATGCTCCCTGGCGCTATCATCGCCGGTCAAAAGTGCGTAGTCCACAAGAAAGCTCAAATTAGTGGGAATCATGAACTTCTGTGTCCCCAGGTCACCACCCTCCTTCAAATCCCAATTCGGTTTCCAATTTTCTACGCTTGCCTTAACGGTTTCCTTGGTAAGCGAACCGGTATCCGCAGCGGGCTCGATTAGGTTGGCTTCGGCAATGCCAGCGGCCACCATATCGGAGTATTCGGCCGCTTTTTTAGGGTCGTTTTTGTACAGACCGCTGATTTTGGTCAACACCTGGGCCCATTGGTCTTTGGTATGATAGGTTCCGCCGTAAAGTGGTTTTCCATTGGGCAGGGTGATGACGTTCAGCGGCCATCCGCCGTTACCCGAAATCAGTTGCAAGGCGGTCATGTAGACTTGGTCGACATCGGGCCGCTCTTCGCGGTCGACCTTGATATTGATGAAGTTCTCGTTCATAATTTTAGCCACGGCTTCATCCTCAAAAGTCTCCCTCTCCATCACATGGCACCAATGACACGAGGAATAGCCGATACTGACCAAAACTAATTTATTCTCTTTCTCGGCGTCTTTTAGGGCTTCTTGGCTCCATGGACGCCAATTGACGGGATTGTGGGCGTGCTGTAGTAGATACGGACTCGTTTCCTCGGCAAGCGCGTTAGTATATTTATGGGAGGTTTGCTGCTGTTGGTTTTGAATCTCTTTACAGGAAAAAAGAAAAAGTAACGGAAACAAGAGATAGCCAATAAATGGTCTGGGGAAAACGAAAATCATAACTTTTTTTATGCTTCGAAAATACGATTTTCAAAATCAACTTCACACTTCGATTAGCCTTGGTAGTTTAATCTTTCAAATCACTGTTGTACGACGAAGCGCTTAGCCTCGCAAAACGTAATCATAATAGGCTTCTTAAGTCACTTTAATAGGTTCATGCGAAAGCTGTCAATCACCCACAAAAAGACTGGTATCCAGACCGGGAATGAGATTGAGGGCATTTTTATAGTATACCTTTCGAAGCACTTCGTCTGGGAGATCTAAGCCGTACATGGCCCAAAAAGCATGATATTTCTTATAATAGGGAAAATACTCGTCATCGGTTTCCAAGACTCGGAAATACGTAGGAAACTCATCGGGCCGCCAGCTGTCTTTTCCGAAGAGGATGCGGTCTTGATATTTGATGAAGAATTCCCTTGCATTTCTAGGCTGCCGGCCAAGTTCGGCAATAACGGCGGCGATACCGACATTCATGTTCGGTATTTCATCCAAAAGCCCGCCCAGTTTGCCCAAATTGTTCGCGTACCAGCCCATATGTGCATTGATAAATTTTGTGCCGGGATGTTTTTTGAACATGCGGTGCTGCTCCTCAATAATTTGTTCCCATGAGGCTGGATCCGTATCGGAGCGCTTTCTTCGGGGATGCGTTTTCAGCTCCAACCAACGCTCGTTATCGCCATCCATAGTGTCCCAGAAAGATTTTGGATCCGCTGAATGTATCAAGACGGGAACGCCAAGTTCCCCACATTTGGCCCATATGGCATCTAGACGTTCGTCATCGACCGCCAATCGGTTGCCATCACTATCCATATTCCTAAGACCTAAACTTTTATACACTTTCAGCCCCTTGGCGCCATTTCTAATGTCAGCTTCGAGTTGATCAACCGCCTTCTCTGTCCATCCCTCTGAACCGACGCCATCAAAATCGACATTGGCAAATACCACAAACCGATTGGGGTAGGTCTTTTCAATATTATCGATCTGCTCCTTGAGACTTGAACCCGACCCCCCGCTTAAATTGACCATCACGGCCTCGTTCAGGGCATCCATGTCGGCGATTAGCGCTTTCAAGCTTTCGGGGGACATATTACGTTGATGACTGTGCACATCGATAAAAGGGAATTTGGACTTTGACAGTTTATGCTCGGTCACGACCAAAGTGGATTTGGGATTGTATTCCTCAAACCCCATTTCCTGAGCAGACAGTGCGGCCGTATAAAGCAATAGAAACATGAGGGAAAAACGTGATAATCTAATTTTCATTTATTTATACTTGTTTAATTGAAGTTTTTGGTTAAATCTTCGTAGTCCGATTTTGTATCAATATCCACTGTTTTTTGTTGCAATTCTAGAATGGATACATTTTCTATATAACGGTCTATGATTCTTTTCGCCCCGGAATCGTCGTCCAATTTAGTTAATTTCTTATAAAAGTTTTCGGAAAATAATGCGGGAACCCCTGCCCTATTTTTGTAGGCTGTGGCAATAATTACCTCCTGATCCGGATTGAAAGTAGCGATCATCGCATTCAGATATACAGTATCGATGAATGGCTGATCGGCAAGCATAATTAAAATACCGTTAGGTCTATTTCTTTTCTTGATCAGGAAATCCGTTCCACAGGCAATGGAACTTCCCAATCCGGAAGCCCAACGTTTATTTTCTATAATTTCCAGAGCAGTTTCGGTAATGCCCTTTTTGATTTGGGTAGCATTCGCCCCCAAAACGACCACTACCGATTTGGCATCGGAAGCTGTTGCCTTACCAATAGCGTTGCCCAACAAGGTTGTATCTTTCCAAGGCAACAACTGCTTAGGCTGGCCCATTCGGGACGAAGCCCCGGCGGCCAGTATAACAATCGCTACGTTTTTGGGTAAAGTCATCAACTATGAATCTTACCGGGCTTGTTTTTCAATAGCATTGGCTCTTTGTCGCGGGTCACGGAAAGTATCTCGGCGATAATGGCCAAGGCGATTTCCTGAGCCGTTTCCGCGCCAATGTCGAGTCCCGCCGGGCCGTGAATGCCATCGATAAACGCATCGGAAACTTCAGGATGGCGTTCTATAAAATCCCCCAGCAACCTTTCTCTCCGTCTTGACGGACCTAAAAGGCCCAAATAGCCCGGTAGGGTGTTTTTATAGGCCAAAAGATATTTCAGATCGCGCACGTAACTATGGGTCATAATCATCAGGGCAGTTTGCTGGTCTATGGCATCTGTAGACAACATTTCCGGTTCTATTGCCATAAATTTTTCTGCTCCGGGAAAATCGGTAATTTCCTTTTTTTCGGATGCAGCGGCAACAATAGTGACCTCCCATCCAGTAAGGGATGCGAAAAGACACAATTGTACCGCATCGTGTTCCGCCCCTACGATTACCAGCCTAAAACAAGGTTTCATCTCCTGTTCAAAACGTTCCGCCGCCGGATCTTTTTCTAAGGAGGACCGCACCGGGATTTCCTTCCCTTCAAATCGAAAAAAAGATCCATAGGCGAGATTTGAACCTTCCGTTTTTGAGAAATAAGAAGTGACCCCGAACAGTTGGCGCTTTTGGAGCATTACGTCAAAAGCCTTGAAAAATTCCGATTCAGGGGCAAAGGGCTCGATCAGGATATACAGAATACCTTCGCAGCCCAATCGGTAACGCCCATCGTACGTCATCATTTTAGGAATGCCTCCGGTAAAAACGCTTTGAGCCTGCAAAACAATTTCTTTTTCGACGCAGCCCCCGCTTACCGCTCCGATTGCTCTACCATCTTCACGAATGAGCATACGAACCCCAGGTCTTCGATACGAAGAGCCCTCTAAAGCAACGACCGTCACAAGGACGGTCTTTAGCTTTTTGGATTTTGCAACTTTGAAGGCTTGGATTATCTTTTTTAATTCGTGGGTCATTTTTTAAAGTATTCAGTCGCAGTTGCAGGTGGCTGTAATAAATTTAAGGTGTATATCTCCCTTCGGCAGGTTCAAGGTTAAAAGTTGCTAGCCAATACAACCCTTCAAAATAATCTAAAACCTTAAACAGCTATACATTAGGGATTAAACCTTGAATTTTATTTGCTGACCGTTGGCATTATCCTAAAATTTCCTTGTTTTCAACTCTCCAGAAATCCGGGTCTTCCATAAAGGGTTGCTTATAAATGCGTTTTCCAGTAGCGGCTTTTAGGGCGTTGGCGACCGCTCCGCCGGCGGGTGGCAGAGTTGGTTCTCCAAGTCCCGTCGGGGAAAGTTCGTTCTGAATCATGTAAGCGTCGACTACGGGCGCTTCTTTCATTCGGATGAGCCGATAGGTATCATAATTAGTGGAAGTGGGCACACCGTCCTTAAATCCGAATTGGCCGTACATGGCATGGCCCACACCATCGATAACGCCGCCTACAATCTGATTGTTGGCACCTAGGGGATTGATTACGATACCGCAATCGACCACACAGGTAACTTTTTTCACTACCGGCATCCCGTTTTCAATTTGTACATCGGCCACCTCGGCAACATGGGAATTATGGCAGTAATAGGCGACGACACCCTGATAGGTGCCTTCCGGTGCCTTTCCCCATCCGGATTTATCAACGGCCATTTTAAGAACGGCCTGCAGGCGTTCGGGATCATATTGGATCCGCTCATCGGTAGTACCTTTTACTTTTTCAAGTAAATCTAGGCGCAATTGCACCTTGTCTACCTCCATCACCTCGGCGATTTCGTCAAAAAACGTTTGCTCGGCATACGCAAGGAAGTTCGTGTAGGGTGCACGCCAAGCCCCTGTGGTTATATTACTTTCGTAGTTGGCGACATCTACCCGATAATTTTCTACTGCGCCGGCAGGAAAGAAATTGGGGATAAGACCATACATATTGCCGTTGATAGCGGCTTCCTTTAACTCATAACCCGTTAACTTTCCATCTTTAATAGCCGCTTTAATGCGATATTTAATGGCGGGACGATATACGCCAGTAGTCATATCGTCTTCACGGGAAGATACCATTTTAACGGGTTTTCTGATGGTATCCGAAATCTCTGCAGCCTCGTAAACGAAATCACCATATAATCGTCGCCCGAAACCACCGCCTTGGCGGGTCATTTCCAAATGAATGTCCTTTACGTCACGACCTAATAACTCCGCTACGGTGTTTGCAGCATCTTCGGGCGTTTGTATAGGACCTACTAAATGGATTTTATTATCGGTTACGTTGGCGAAGAAATTCATGGGTTCCATACAATTGTGAGGTAGGAAAGGGGATTCATAGGTACGTTCCAAAACGGTATCCGCATTGGCGAAAGCTTTGTCGACATCGCCATCTTCCCTTAAAGTAATAAATTCTTTACCATCTAAAAGATCGTTTAATTTTTTATCTTGGTAATCCGTGCTTTCCAAGGTAGAGGCATTTTTCCATTGCGCCTTGATGACCTTCTTTGCCTTGAAGGCTTCCCAAGTTGTTTTTGCAATCACAACTACTTTTTCACTTGCACCTAACTGAGCGGTCCAATTGATTTCCTCCTTGCCTAGAAGTACCTTTGCTTTTTTCCCGATTGTGATAACGTCGATAACTCCCGGCATTGCCTTGGCCTCGGTCGCGTCATACGATTCCAGCTCCTGTCCGAACGCAGGCGGTCGCAATACGGCGGCGTAGACCATTCCATCGACTTTATAGTCAAGTCCGAACAGCGGTTTTCCGGTGATGATTTTATCGATATCCACATTCACCTGATCGGTACCGATAATTTTATAATCCTTGGGTTCTTTGAGCGTAACTTCTTCGGGCACCTCAAGCTTCGCCGCTTCGTCGACAACATCACCGTAACCCAAAGTTTCTCCGGCCGCGTTTGTTATCACGCCCTCACTGACCGAAAGTTCTGATGCATCAACACCCCATTTCGCGGCAGCGGCGTTTATTAACATCTGTCTTGCTGTTGCTCCCGTTTGGCGAAGGGCATCCCAACCAAATCGGATGGACTGACTACCTCCGGCCACCTGTCTTGTATAATTTTCAGTATCAAGAGCACCCTGCTCCACAAGCACCTTATCCCAAGCAACGCCCAATTCTTCGGCAATTATCATCGGCATCGCCGTTTTTACGCCCTGCCCGATTTCCGGATTCGGAGAAAAAATAGTCACCGCGCCATTCTTCGCTATTTTTATGAACGCATTGAAATCATTGTAGTTAAGGTCTGCCAAATCAATGGGAGGTTTAACATCGGATTTACAGGCTGTGAAAAGGTTGAAGCCGATTAGAAGCCCCCCGCTGGCCAAGGAAGATGTGCGGAGGAAATTTCTTCTACTGAAAGGTATTGAAGCTGCTGTTGTTGACATTATCGTTGTTTTAGAATGGAGAGGAAAAAAGAAACTCCTGCCTACGCAGGAACGACCAAAAAAGTACTAACTCATATTCCCGGCCGCTATTTCCACGGCTTTCTGAATGCGATTGTAGGCCGCACATCGGCAGATATTGCCGTTCATTGCGTTCTTGATTTCCGCTTCGGAAGGATTCTTATTTTGATTTAAAAATGCCGAAGCCGTCATAATCTGTCCCGACTGGCAATACCCACATTGGGGTGCATCAACTTCCTTCCAGGCCTTCTGCACAGGGTGCGAACCGTCTTCGGAAAGTCCCTCGATGGTAGTAATCTCTTTGCCTTCGGCGGAAGCTACGGGCAAAGAGCAGCTGCGCGCCGCGTTACCGTCGACATGCACAGTGCAGGCGCCGCACTGGGCAATGCCGCATCCGAATTTTGTACCCACCATATCAAGATGGTCCCTAAGTATCCACAGTAAGGGAGTGTCTGCGCTGGCTTCAATGGAGTGGGGTTTTCCGTTGACATTCAAGTTATATTTTGGCATAGGTGTTATTTTAAAGTCGATTATTCAGGCTAAACCACCCTTAGATTTGCTTTGAAGATATAAATAAAATTGTGTTTTTATTTAATTTTAACAGATTGTTAGTTTTCCGTCGGAGTCCGGATTGGTTGCTCCAAGACCGATACATTGTTCTAGTGATGGTATCCATGTCACTTGTAGGCCTGTACTTAGATTACCCAAGCATATCATGCCTTTAGGTCCCTACCGATTGAACCAATATGTAAATTTTAGGGTCAGGCCCCAGTTCCGACCCTCGAATGGTTCGATAAAATAATTGTTCGTGTAGACCAAAAACAAATCCGATGCGGGACTATACCGCCATTGAAACCTTGAATTCAAGTTGAAATTCTTGGTCTGCTCGTTGTATTGAAACAAATTTGCGAAAAAAAGTTTGTTGCTAAAAGTAACGTCAATTTCGGAGCCTATTAGCCAAAATTGATTCGTATTCCAAGGTTCGGGCAATCGTATACGATTATAGTTCAGGTTAGCGCTAAGCCCAACGTACGGCTGAAAGCGGTAGCCCAATTCAGCGGTCAGGCTGGTGCGGCTGCCATCGAGATAGTAACCGCCCAAGCGTCCAGCGAGGGTATAAGTGAACAGGCTTTGTGGCTTTGCGATGTACTCCCACCCTACCGCGTTCCACTGATGTTCCGTTCCGATATCGAGTTGTGCGATGCCCAATCTGGTTGGATCGAAGGGGGCCAGCAGTTTCACATAATCATCGGAAACAAAAACCATCAAGTCGCTTCGATTTCGAAAATTCACGAAGTATTGTAAGAAACTGGTATTGTCCGTCCGTCCGAAATTCTCGTTGAAGTAGTAGTTGGCGTTCAGACGCGGTCCGTGGCTTAGTACCTTGCTGGCTTTCGGAAAGAACAGATGGCCAATGTACCCGTTAAAATTTACATATCCGATACGTGGCACATAACCGACTTCGGCGGAATAGTCGTCGCTAACCCATTCTTCTTGAACCCGCCAGCTCCACTTTCTGCTTTTATATTCCAAATGGGCCGCCTGCGTGATGCCGCTTCCCGTTTCATCGGGAGAAAAGGATTTTAGAAAAAAGGCCTTCCCGTTCCAGAGGTTGTCCGAAGAGGCCAAATTGTATTCCAGTCCCAAATTGCGGTTGAATTTTGGATAAAGTGCTAAAAGGGAGTCGTTTTCCCTAGGATAATTAACGGATTGCTTGTTCACGAACAATAATCCAATATTGGATCGGCTAAAAATCTTTTTTTGGAGCGACAGCACCCCGAAATTCTGACTGGGCAACCCCGTTTCGTCAATGCTTGCTGTCTGCATGTCCATTAGCCCCAAACGCCACGTTTTGTTGAGATTGCCACTGACCCTTGCCCCGGCTTGTATAGGTACACCTAAACCGATGCGCCTGGAAAAAAAGGGACGTATGTTCTCATAGCCGAAACTGGCGAAGAGATCGCTGTTCTCTAAAAAGAACTGTCGCCTTTCCGGGAAGAACAGTTCGAACCTGTCTAGATTGGTAATCTGCCGGTCAACTTCCACCTGCGAGAAATCGGGATTTATGGTGAGGTCCAAATTTAGTGATGAAGTTAGGCTGAACTTTACATCGCCACCTACCTTTACATCATAATCTGAATCGGCATCATTTTCAATGTCCCTGCTCACGCTCCCCAAAACGTAGGGAATGAGCGAAAAATTCAACCCCGGTGAGGGCGGTGGTGTATCCCATACCAACGTACCGGTATGCGCCAGCGATGCGGTGGGCAATTGCCTTGGAATAGGGGTCCAGCTTGATTTTTCGGTGGACTTCAGGTCTAAACGGCTAAAGTTGATGCCCCATTCCGAAACGCCATCCTCATAGCGAATGGACTTAAACGGAAGCGCCATTTCGAAGACCCATTTTTCATCGTCGCGGGTGGTTTCCGAAATCCACTTACTATCCCAGTTCAGATCTACGCTGCCACCGTTGTACATGGTACCGTCCCATTGGGCGCCATATGCGTTGGCCCCAAAGGAAAATCCCGTGGTCTGGTTGTTGAACGGGTCCATAAAAAGCAAAAAGTTGTCATTTTTCCCAAAGGAAAAGTCCCGCCGCAGCGATTCCACATAATAATCCCCCTTCATAGAATGATAAAAAGTAGCCAATACATACAGATTCTTTTCATCGTATGCCATTCGGATTTCCGTGGGTTCGTTGGCCTTTCCCTCATCCATCGGCAAAACCATAAAAAAATCGGTCGCTACATCGGTATCCTGCCAAGCCTTGTCGTTTCCCATACCATCAATAGTTATCGGTGATGAGGCCTTGCGAATGTTCAGTCGGAAAGCAGCGTTCCTTTTTTGGGAAAAGCAAGGCTGAAAAGTGAACAATAGTAGCAGAAAAACAGTGATTCGAATCATAAAGGGGGACTAAAACAAGAAATGAGGACGAAAGCTACAAAAATCCATGGCATTCGCCTTAACAATCTTTAACATTATTTGTCAATGCAAGTATACGATTCGCTCGAAATCATCGTTGTGTTGGTTGAAACTAACGCTATATCGCACAAACTCACTAAAAATAAATTCAATGAAATCCTATTTCAGATTACTCGCATTATTTTTCTCCATTAGCCTATTGCTATCCTGCGGCAATGCCGATGACGACGTGAATTTCGGCCTGAATACAGGTGGAGACCTCGGCGAAGGAAAGCCGGTCGACGATTGCCTTGAACTGGGCGAGAACGACCTTATTCTCTCCATTCAAGATCAATACACCACTGAACCCGGGAAGGTATCGGTATTCTTTAAGGTTTCTGATGCGGACGGCAGTCCCGTTCCGGGCCTGACCGCAGATGAGTTTACGATTTACGAGCAGGGGCAAAACGACGACTGTTTCAATACGATATCGAAATCTGAAGCAAACTCCCGTATTTCGCCCAATTCTCAGATTTTTAGCAATAATACCTTGCTAGTGCTTGATTTAAGTGCCAGTGTATTGACGACTAGTCTTGCGGAACTGAAAACTGCCAGCGCCAGCTTTATAGAGAATGTGATGCCAGCGACCACTCAGGAGTCCTTTAAAATGGCCATCTATTGGTTCGATGGGGAAGATGTTTTGCACGAACTGAACCCGTTGACCGCAAACAAAGCAGAACTTACAGCCGCTGTCGGTGGCATTACGGCTGATATCAGCGAAGATGTCTCTACCGATCTGTACGGTGCTGTCATCAAATCTACCGATATCGCCTCGAACCTCTTGGCGCAAAGTACGGAAGGAGAAAAAATAGGGGCAGCCTCAGTGGTTATCTTTACCGACGGTACCGATCAAGCCTCCCGTTTTACGAAAGAAGCCGCACAGCAGAAGGTAGATAAGGCCAATCCGAATATCTCTTTCTTTACGATTGGGCTCGGTACCGAAATCGACACCCAGGTGCTGACCGATATTGGAAAGACCTCAAGTGTAGTTGCGAACAACAAGGAGGAGCTTGAAACTACTTTTAACAATATATCGGAATTGGTCTCCCGACGGGCCAGCAGCTTTTACCTTTTCGAATATTGTAGTCCCAAACGTAGTGGCGACAACAATCTTGCCATTCAAGTCAATAAAGGCGGTATTCAAGGTGCCGTACAGACCAAGTTCAACGCCACTGGCTTTTCAGGAGGATGTGAATAGCGGAAATTCCAAGACCCAAATTCTAAAAATTGGTTGAGGTACATTCTATCAAATTGGAGTTTGATATTTGCAATTTAACGCACTTGACCAGGTATATATCGCTTTAATTAAGCGGTTTGCCATTTAGAGAAAAAAGCTTAAAGGAAGAACAGCATTGCGGTTCTTCCTTTTTTTATGCCATTCAGCGAAAAATTATACTACCCATTAGGGATTTGGTTCTATTTGTTGTTTAATTAAACAGAACCCCAAGTTCTACAGAGACCACTACCTACATCCGAAGAATTCATGCTATGTGTATTAACGAACTCAAAACGGGTTTCACACTAAAAATGAAAATATGGATGTTTATCACACGATTGTTAAAAACACTTCGCTTAACGGCATGCCAATATGGTTCAAGGCCACATCGATACTGCTATTTTCGGCGATTGTCAGCCTGATTTTAGCCACGAGCGCGATGCTGGTGATGTACGGAACTAACATGGTGATTCGGTTCGGGTATTGATTCACGTGTCATTCCAAAGAAATGAAGCCTGTCCGTAAGGGTCGGGCTTTCTAGATTAACGTATAAAGGATTGATTTTTCTTTTGGAATTGACCCTTAAGATTCCCCATGTGCTTGCAGTATCGTTCGGTGGGTGAAATTCTTGGTATTTAGGCGGGACTTTAGTTTGATTT
Organism: uncultured Flavobacteriaceae bacterium; assembly: GCA_963832345.1. Lineage (GTDB taxonomy): Bacteria > Bacteroidota > Bacteroidia > Flavobacteriales > Flavobacteriaceae > Pricia. The sequence goes on from CAWHTW010000004.1 coordinate 649,565, forward strand.
GCTGGTCGTTTTGCGCTATACGCCGTACGAAGAAAAAACGCAAGGCGAGCGCAGCAATACGTTGGGCCGAAGGTTTGAACCGTATCCGACTTCAAGTCGGGATCAAACCTTCCGAACGAACGAGCTGTCGGGCAGATATCGATCTGCATCCGATGGTAAATTCGTTCCAAAAAAATCGGAAAGAGTTTCCTAAGCCGTAACTTTCAAAAACGGCTGCACAAACGTGACGATATCCTTTCTCAAGGCGGATGAAGCTTCTACCAGTGGAAGTCGTACGTTGGCACCTGAAAGACCTAGGGTCTCGAAAACCACCTTGATACCTGCCGGGTTTCCCTCTCTAAAGATGAGTTCCATTCCATCTTGCATCGCATAATGTAGACGATAGGCCTTGTCGACTTCGCGATTCAACCCCGCCCGGATCATCTGTGAAAATTCAGAGGGCAATCCTTGTCCCAAAACGGAAATTACGCCAGATCCCCCGGCCAAAACTGTCGGTAACGCGGTGATATCATCGCCGGAGATTACCATGAAGTCATTACTCTTATTTTTTAGGATTTTTTGAACCTGCACCATATCCCCGGAAGCTTCCTTTATCCCTATGATATTATCAAAATCCCGTGCTAATCGCAGGCTTGTTTCCGGAAGCATATTACTACCCGTTCTACCCGGCACATTATACATAAGTATCGGCTTTTTAGTCACTTCGGCAATCGCTTTGAAATGCTGATAGATACCTTCTTGGGTAGGCTTGTTATAATACGGGGAAACGGAAAGAATCGCTAAAAAATGTTCGGATTCAAAGGCCTTGATTTCATCTACGATTCTATAGGTACTATTTCCACCTATGCCCAATACCAAAGGTAGCCGGCCCATATTGGCACTGACTACAGTATCCATGACCAACATTTTCTCGGCCTTGTTCAATGTGACCATCTCACCGGTGGTACCGAGTACGACAAGATAATCGACACCGCCCTCGATACAATAATCGACAATACGCCGCAACGCTTCGGTATCTATGGATAAATCTTTCTTAAACGGGGTTACCAGAGCCACGCCCGTACCTTGTAGTTCTTTCATTATCTTATCTCGTTTAAAACGCCGAGGTATTTTTTTAGCTCCTTTCTAAAGGTAGTAAAATCCTTCATTGGAACGTCCATGATCAAATCGTTGTAGACACGGTCTACATCTTTAAAACCCACCCGAAAACGGGCGCGGGTCTTAATACTCATCAATTGGATGAGCAGATTTTCGGCGGTATAATAATTGACCAATAAATCATATTCCCTACTCAAAAATTCAAGTGCATAGCTGTTTTCAATGTTGCCGTTCCATCCCAGGTCCTTATCGGAGAATACGGGGGCGGAATAAGGCGAATTCTTGTCGTAATAGCTCTTGTAGCCGATAATCTTAACCCCATTGGGCCTTAAATTATAATCTTCCACAAAACCATAAAACAGGTTGGTATCTCCAAAACTGTCCAGATCAACGATGCAGCCAACCGAGCTGATACCGGTTTCCCTATCTATTTTCGGGGGTTCCTTAGCCAATTCCTGTTTTAGGAATTTAACGCTCGAATTGTACTTGAACTTGTCTTTTATTCCCTTAAACATGTACTTTTACATTTTGTGCATTCGACATCCGAAAAAATGGTTGTGTAGCCATACAAATGTAAGGAAACTCCTTGCATTATTATTTATTGCACAAAGATAAGCGAATCATGGGTTTAAAAATTGAACATTTTGTTATATTTTTAACAATAAGCGTTTTATCTTGTCGAGATGCGACTTCGCTGGCTAAAATCGAAGGCCGCCAGATTGGCATAGAGGCGTCGATAAAATCCTCCGATACCATCGAAAAATTTGTCGCCCCGTATCGCAACCGTATAGATGCGATGCTCGACAGTGCACTGGCATACGCCCCAATTACGATTTCGAAGACTGACGGTAGTTACAATACGACCGCAGGGAACCTTCTGGCCGATATCATGCTATCCGAGGCCGGCCCTATTTTTGAGTCCAGGACCGGAGAAAAAATTGATTTCGCACTTTTGAACCACGGGGGCATCCGCTCCATTATTCCCAAAGGAAAAGTGACCGCTAGAAGTGCCTATGAAATGATGCCTTTCGAAAATTCGATAGTTGTCGCCAAGCTCAATGGAACATCCGTACAGAATCTCGTCACCTATTTAAGGGATTCCGGCCGGGCACATCCGATATCGGGACTGCAAGTAGTTTTAAGTAAGGAAAACGAAATACAGTCGATCCGTATACAAGGAAAACTATTGGATAAAAATGGGTCTTATAACATAGCCACATCAGATTATTTGCTCAACGGTGGTGATGATATGGTTTTCTTTACCGACGCGGAGAAAGTGACCCCAATCGATTATAAAATCCGGAATGCAATAATCGATTATTTTACTAAGATGGATACGATTGCGCCAATAGTAGATGATCGGTTTTATCGGATCGAGTAAGAATTGCTAGAGGCTCGCTGCGGGATACTCGGAGTTGTTCGTTCGCATTAGGATTTTTTGGATGATTAGGATTTGGACGTTTGCATGAAAAGAAGAAACTTTATTAAACAGAGTACCGCAGCTACTGCGTTGGTAGGCTTGGGCGGACTTTCAGTACATTCCTGCATCGGGGAAACCAAAAAGCACATCACCATTTTGCATACCAACGATGTGCATAGCCATATCGATCCGTTTCCAAAAAGCCATTCCGATTTCCCGAATTTAGGCGGATTGGCGCGGAGGGCTACCTTGGTCGAAACGATTCGGCAAGAAAATAAAAACACCCTATTGTTCGATGCTGGCGATATCTTTCAGGGCACTCCTTACTTCAACTTTTACGGCGGCGAACTGGAATTTAAATTAATGAGTGCCTTAAAATATGACGCTGCGACCATCGGTAACCATGATTTTGACAATGGAATTGAAGGGCTGTTCGCTCAAATGCCGAATGCGGAATTCGAATTACTATCCGCCAACTACGATTTTAGCAATACCGTTATGGACGGGTATGTCAAACCCTATCAAACCTATATCGTAGACGGCATCAAAATCGGAGTATACGGCTTAGGTATTGCGTTGGAAGGCTTGGTGGACAGAAAAATGTACAAGGAAACCGCATATCTAGATCCCTACGATATTGCAGTGGATACCGAACGGCTTTTACGTGAAGAGGAAGACTGCCATCTCATCATTTGCCTATCGCATATGGGATATGATTACAAAATCGAGGAAAGGCCTAATGATTTAGCGCTTGCGGCCATAACCCAATACACAGACCTTATTATCGGAGGCCATACCCATACATTTCTTGATAGGCCGACTATAGTTAAAAATAAAATGGGCCGTGAGATATTGGTCAACCAAGTGGGCTGTTTCGGTCTCAACTTGGGGCGGATCGATTTTTATTTTGATGGGGCTACCCACCGGAACGTCGAGGGGATATCAATATCGGTATAAACAACGGCGATGGTAACTATAAAAAGAACAACTTACAAAAATCCGGATTTTGTAGCGCTCGTAAACGCCCTCGACCAAGATTTGGCTCAACGCGACGGAGAAGAGCATGCATTTTACCACCGGTTCAACAGTATCAAAAATTTGCAGCATACAATGGTCATCTATTCCAATGGCAAACCGGTTGGAAGTGGAGCGATAAAAGAATTCGATGCCAGCTCGATGGAAGTGAAACGTATGTTCGTTCTACCCGAATTCCGGGGAAAAGGAATGGCCAGTCAATTGTTGAGCGCACTGGAGCAATGGGCCGCAGAACTCGGGTATACAGGTTGTGTTTTGGAAACGGGTAAGCGCCAACCGGAAGCAATTGCACTGTACACCAAAAATGGATATAAAATCAGCGCCAATTATGGGCCCTACGAGGGAGTCGAAAATAGTGTTTGTTTCCGGAAAGATTTGATTGCAGGCTCTAATAATCATTGATTATCCAGAACAAGTTCCACTATCCGCCGATGTTCCTCTTCCAATGAAATCTGGGGATATTCCCGTTTCGCCCTCCGATACCAATACCCCGCGTTGAATTCATCACCTTCTTTGCGGTGCAGATAGGCGTGAATCAAACTGCCGATATCATGGTGTAGTTCTTGGGCAATGTCATGCGAAGCTTTCCAATCGCCTTTGGCATCGTACCAAAGGGATTTTAATGCTTCCGGCCAATTGGAATCCGGCTTCTTTTGCTGTAAGGAATTTTCAAAATCCCCATAATTTTTTGGGTTGGGCATCATTTTCAGGTTTCATGTTCATACTTTTCCAAAAATACCTAAATTCGACGGGGTAATCCGTGTCCATGAGGTCAACAAGGTTTAAAAAAATAGTAAGGTGGCAGCCCCTGCCCTATTTGTTGGCCTTATCGTTTGTATTGATCATCTTCGGCATTCATATGCTGCCAAATATGGACAGCATGTTGAACGAGAACAACACACGCATTTCCCATGGATTTCTAAAATCGCAAATCGACTATCATCAAGAAATTGCCCCCTTCGCCCGCAGACCACTTACCAGCTTTCTTATCGAAAGTGTTACCGGCAAATTTGGATTACGATCGGGACACGCTTTTATCTTGGTCAACTTTATATTATTGTTCCTCAGCGGGTTGTTGCTATTTAGGCTATCGAAAACTTTAAGGGAAAGTACCGAACAGGCCTTGGTAAACATGTGTGTCTATTTCTTATCATTTTCCGTACTGTTCGCCTTTTTCCCGCCCGTTTTTAGTTATGACGAGCCGTTACAGTACTGTTTTATTCTACTCTCCCTTATCGCCTTCGTTCAGAAAAAATGGGGCTGGTACGTGCCGTTTTTTACGTTGGCGCTGATTTCAAGGGAAACGAGTATGTTACTTTTACCGGCATTACTATTCTTTATACCGGGGCTGGCGAAATTCAACGTTAGATCGCTTTCCAAAGAACACCTAAGACTAGGTATTCCGATTTTGCTACCCCTACTCATCTACGCCATCTATCTCGCACTATTCATTTCCACCCACGACCAGCTAAAAGCGACCCAAATCGAAATGGCCAGCCGCTACTCCTGTTTTCTTGAAAATTTCGAAAGCACCAAGAACACCGTTGAAACTTGGATATCCCTTTTTCTGGCACTGGCACCGTTTTTATATTTGACTATGGTTTATGTAAAGAGGGAAGTTTCCCCCATTCGCCAAAAAAAATGGGTCAATGCCTTTCTCCTGACCGTAATCATTAATACGCCCATCGTAATACTGACCGCCTTCGCACGGGAAACCCGACTTTTTGCATTACCCCTGTTCTTCATTTGGCCGGTGTTCGCATCCCGATTTGGGGAGGATCTAAAACTTTTATTTTCATTCGGACTTTATGCAAAGGTGTTTAAAAAATGGTCATACTTACTAAGCTTCGCGGCCTTGAACACCGTGAATTTTTGGTTCTGTTTTCAGATCTATCCCGAATTGGGACTCGGGGAGAACACGTTTTTCAGGGAGTACTTATTTACGATAACAGCTTTAATGGTTCTACATGCACTGCTGTATCGGTTTGTTAAAAGAAATCGCAAAATAGATTTGTTTTCCAAATAACCTGAAAATAGCGGGATGCCCTGGTGTAAACGCTTTAGACCCTTTTCTATCGGATTAGTGGTTCCTATTCCTTTTAACCTGAAATCACTTCGCGCAGCTAAATTTGAGAATAACTTGGCTATGTTTGAAAAAAAGTCTCCAAGTTTTGAATGGAATAAGACCTATCCTTTAAACTGATACTCCCCAAAGATTTCTTTAGCGGAAAGGATCTAAAAATTGGCCTCGTATTACCCGTTCGATTCCAATTTGTAAATGCAACGCCATGTACATAGATTCATAGTGGGTACAAATGAAGAATTAACCATCAGTTTACTAGTGGTATTCATCGATTAAATACACCATTTAATCGATTGAAGCATTTTTTTTTCGCTCTGCTTTAACATTTGTACTAAAAACTTCAGTATATTGTTAAACTAATCTTAAAAATATTCAATTATGAGAAGTCTTCTTTGGCTGGTAGCCGTTATTTGCATTGTAGTTTGGCTTTTGGGAATGTTAGGGGTAATACCCGGACTTGGAACCAATAGTCTGATTCATATTCTAATCGTTATTGCCGTTGTGGTGATACTTTACAACGTCATTTCAGGACGAAAACCGCTGTAAACGAGTTGCTTAAATATTATTTTGAAAAGTCGATCTATTGGGGTCGGCTTTTCTATTTTTGGGACATCCTATTTTTGCAACCTTAAGGAATCGACCATAAAAGTTGAAAAAGACTCTCTTTTTTTACCGCATTCTATATTTGCATTTTTTTCGTGGCTCAATGCGCAAAATCGATATCCTCCACGGTAGATTCCCTATAATATGGGCGGTAATACAATATAAGCTTGAATTTGAACGCTTTCGAAACAGATGATGTTGGTAAGCAACCCATAAAAACCTGTGAGCCAGATAGTGAAACGGCAATGACGGGGAGCGTACCTAATTCTTAACATACTATGCCAATCGACAGACCAAGTGGTCAATTCACAATGCCGAATTAGCCATCAATAGCACAAGAAATTACAAGGTGTTGATTTATGAACCTGAAACAAGGGGGTATAGCGAGAAACTGAAGATTGATCCGTAATACGGCGAATTTTCTACAATAAATGGTTCAGCCTAATTCTCCCTACGAGCCGAGCATTTCCACAAATTCTAACTCGGAAATGATCGGCACACCAAGACTTTCGGCCTTGGTGCGTTTGCTTGGGCCCATTTTATCGCCAGCCACTAAGTACGCGGTTTTTGAAGAGATGCTCGACCCAACTTTGCCGCCATTGTTCTCGATCATTTTTTTCAGTTCGTCGCGGCTCAGGGTTTCAAAGACTCCTGACACCACAATGGTCATTCCTTTCAACGTATCGGTCTGGTTTTCTAGCTGTTTTTCGGACAAGGAGAGCTGTATGCCGTAGCTTTTTAAGCGGGATATGATTTCGGTATTGATGTCGTTCCTAAAAAATTCCACTACCGAGCGGGCGATACGTTCCCCGATTTCATTTACTGCGGTCAGTTCCTCTTCCGATGCAGACATCAGGGCATCTATATTCTTATACGCCCTTGCCAGTTTTTTGGCAACGGTTTCCCCAACAAAGCGGATGCCCAGTGCAAAAAGCACCCTTTCGAAGGGAATCTTTACCGACTCCGCTATTCCACTGATCAAGTTTTCTGCGGATTTTTCGGCCATGCGTTCTAACGGAAGAATCTGTTCCTTGGTCAATGTATATAGGTCGGCATAATTTTTCAACAATCCCTCTTTAAACAACAATTCTACGGTCTCCCCTCCTATGCCTTCGATATCCATTGCCTTCCGGGATATATAATGTTGAATGCGACCGGTTATCTGTGGCGGGCAACCATAGTAATTGGGACAAAAATGTTTGGCATCGCCCTCCGTCCGTTCAAGTTTCGTGTCACATTCGGGACAATGATCAATGTATTGTGTTGCTTCCGAATTTTGAGGGCGCTTCGTAAAATCGACCCCAATGATTTTAGGAATGATTTCTCCGCCCTTTTCCACAAAAACCGTATCCCCTTCCCGGATATCGAACTTTGCGATTTGATCGGCGTTGTGCAAAGAGGCCCTTTTCACCGTTGTGCCCGCCAGCAATACAGGTTCTAAATTGGCCACTGGAGTTATAGCTCCGGTACGTCCGACCTGATACGTAATCTCGTTCAGGAGGGTCGAAACCTGCTCCGTCTTGAATTTGTAGGCCATCGCCCACCGAGGCGATTTTGAGGTGAATCCCAATTCCTCTTGATGCTGAATATTATTGACCTTCACCACAACGCCATCGGTCTCGTAGGGCAAATCATGTCGATTTGTATCCCAGTAATTCACGAAAGCCATCACCTCGGAGGTTGACTTGCATAATTTGGCGACGGTAGGCACTTTAAATCCCCATTCCCTAGCTTTTTCCAACATTTGCCATTGGGATGTAATTCCAGTATTTTGACCTACAATGCCATAGAGTAAGCAATCAAGGGGTCTTTGCGCCACCACGGCACTGTCCTGTAATTTCAAACTGCCGGCGGCCGTATTACGCGGGTTCATATAGGGTTCTTCCCCATTTTCGACCCGCTCGGCGTTCATTTTTACAAATCCTTCGAACGGGAGAACGATTTCCCCGCGTATATCAAATTTTTGTGGATAATCGCCCTTCAGGAGTAACGGGACCGATTTGATGGTTTTAACGTTTGTAGTAACGTTGTCGCCCTGAAAACCATCACCGCGGGTTATCGCACGCACCAATTGTCCGTTTTCGTAGGTGAGGCTTATCGAGGCGCCATCGTATTTGAGTTCGCAGGTAAACGCCACCTCCGCATCTCCCAAAATGCGTTGGATACGTTTCTCCCAATCCTCCAAATCTTCCTTGGAATATGAATTATCAAGGGAATACATCCGATAATCATGTACGACGGTCTCGAAATTTTTGGTCACCATGCCCCCCACCCGGAGCGTCGGAGAGGTCAGATCTTGAAATTCCGGATGCTGTTCTTCTAAAGCCTGCAGTTCTTTCAACTTCATGTCGAAATCGTAATCGGAAATCGTCGGGTTATCGAGCACATAATAATTGTGGTTGTGCGCGCGGAGTTCATTACGTAAGGATTCTATATTTTCTTTAATGGTCATCGTCAAAAATAGTGAGCTTAGGGGTTAAGAATTGCAAGTCTCCGTTCAGAATCTAAAATATAAGAATATATATCAAATTTGATTTTTTTGAATCGATTTTTGTAGGGGCAATGGATTGTAGGTTTCCATTTTTTCCAACAGTCCGTTAACGGAATTGTCAATTAACAGCATATCGTAATTCTCTTTTTTCAAAAACCCTTGCAATACCATCTTTTCGAGCAATTTCAGTAAATCATCATAAAATCCGTTCACATTCATAATACCGATTGGTTTTTGATGCAGGCCCAGTTGCGCCCAGGTAATCATTTCGAACAATTCTTCCAAAGTACCATATCCACCCGGCAAGGCAATTATACCCTCGGAAAGCTCGTACATTTTCATTTTACGTTCCTGCATATTCTTGGTTATGATTAATTCGGTCAGGCCGGTGTGACATACCTCGCGGAGCATCAAGAAATCGGGAATCACCCCGATAACCTTTCCGCCGTGGTTCAAACAACCTTGGGCCACTTTGCCCATTACGCCGATTTTGGCCGCGCCGTAGACCAACGTAATCTGTCGTTCGGCAAGGGTCTTGCCCAGTTCGAGTGCAGACGCCAAAATATCGCTATCCTTGCCTTCGCTGCTACCGCAGAATACTACAATTTTTTTCATTGTTATTTTACAATGCTAAGGTATCAAGTGTTACGTTGAGCTAAAATCGTTGCGCGATCCGATGCTTCTTTTACGGCGTATCGTCGTTAAAAAATAATTCCGTAGCTACGGCTACGCAATGATTTTTATCTGTATCTGCCTCAAAATCCACGATTGTCATCAGCCCATTTCAGCATTAATGTAACTCTAGGTTTTCAACTGTCCCATTCAAATCAAAAGCCTTCATCATCCTGTCATTTCCGAACATATCCTTTCGCAGTACAATTTCCGAAAAATTATGTTTTCGGAGAAGCCGTTCGGTTTCTTTCGCCAGATATTGGTTGATCTCTAGGTACAAGCTTCCATTTTTTTTCAGGTTTTTGCAGGCAAACCGGGCGATTGCGTCGTAGTATTTCAACGGATTGCCATTGGAAACGAATAAGGCAAGTTCCGGTTCATACTCCGTGACGTTTTTATGCATCGTTCTTTTCTCTTGCTCCCGAACATAGGGTGGATTGGAGACGATGACATCAAATTTTGTATCCAAAGCATCCAAATTTAAAATATCGCAATGCATAAACTCGACAGTGGCACCATTGTCCACTGCATTTTGTTTGGCTACGGCAATTGCCTTTTCTGAAATATCCAGAGCGAAAACCTTTGCTTCCGGTAGGTTTTTGGCCAGAGCTATGGCTATACATCCACTACCTGTTCCGATGTCAAGAATGCTTATGTCGTGAGGCTTAGCGCTTAGTTCTAAAACCATCCATCTAACGAGCTCCTCTGTTTCCGGTCTAGGAATCAGCACATCTTTATCTACCTTAAAATCCATATCCATAAAATGGGCGGTACCGATAATGTATTGAATCGGGCGGTGCAAGCGCAATTGTGACAAAGCTGCAAACAAGGCTTGTTCTTCTTCTTTGGAAACCACCCAATTCGGCTGCAAGGCCAATATAAAGCGTTCCAGTCCGAGGTAGTGTTCGATAAGCAAATAGAAAAAACTGTCGACCTCTTCTTTGCGATAGCCGTCGTCGAGTTCTTTATGGAAGATGTTTTTTATTTCTTTTAATACCATTTCTCAAAAGTTGGTGGTGGCGAGCCACAATTGTAATTTTTGAGCTTTAATGCCAGAGCAGCCAGCGCGTAGCAACTTAACCAACGCCCAAAGCGTGTTCGAAGGCGTATATAAAAGGCCTACCGCCACTACTACTGAATACTTTTCAACATAAAAACCGGGCAAGAAAAATGACCGGTATTGCCCATGCGTTCCCCAATATATTCAAAACCGGATGCCGTGTACAGTTTTTGGGCGGCCTTCATGTAAGGCATCGTTTCAATATATACCTTTTCGTAGCCGTAATGCTTTGCCCGATCGATACATACCTCGATCATTTGAGCCCCTAGGCCCTTGCCCCTGGCTTCTTCCAGAAAATACATTTTCTGTAGTTCACAGACATTACCCGTGTAATTTTGGAGCTGGGCAATACCTGCGCATCCCAAAATTTTATTCTCTGTAACGACCAAAAAATAGTCGGCACCGGGCACATCGTAGTTTTCGTACATCTGGTCCAATGCTTTGTCGGCATAGGCCGTACCTATTTTTGGGACGCCTATTTCGACCAAAACCTTTCTAATAACGCGGGCCACTTCGGCATTGTCTTCGGGCCTGATCTCGCGAATGACAGGGGTACTGGATTCCATAAATTAATATCCTATTTTTGCGCCGTGAATATACGTCAAAAATATATGTCAAGGGCCCTTGAAATCGCCCGAAACGGACTGGGAACGACTGCCCCTAATCCAATGGTCGGCGCGATACTGGTGCACGATAAAAAAATAATTGGCGAGGGTTTTACGAGTCCCTATGGTGGTCCGCACGCCGAGGTAAACGCTATCCGTTCGGTGGCCGATAAGACGCTCCTGAAACAATCTACCTTATACGTGACCTTGGAACCTTGTTCCCATTTCGGAAAGACCCCCCCCTGCGCAGATCTCATTATCGCACATCAAATTCCGAAGGTTGTGATTGGGCTATTAGATCCCCACGAAAAAGTAGCGGGACAGGGTATCAAAAAACTTCGGAATGCCGGTATTGATGTGGTTACAGGAGTTCTGGAAGCCAAATGTCGTGAACACCATAAGCGCTTTTTGACATTTCAAGAAAAAAAACGGCCTTACATTATTTTGAAATGGGCGGAAACTGCAGATGCCTTTATCGCTCCCGATACGGCGAAACGTAATGAAAACCCTGAACCGTTTTGGGTCAGCAATTCATATTCCCGTCAATTAACGCATAAATGGCGTAGTGAAGAACAGGCAATTTTAGTCGGCACGAAAACGGTTTTGGAAGACAATCCGAAACTGGACGTACGACTGTGGACGGGTAAAAGTCCACTTCGCGTGGTGTTGGATAGAAATTTGAGGATAACCGGAAATTACCATGTATTTGATGGAAGCCATCCCACGCTAATCCTCACCGAAGTTAAAGAGACGTCGCGCTATCATAAGGGCATTGATTATCGCCTACTGGATTTTTCCAAGGATGTCACAGCGCAGATGTGTAGCATCCTTCATGAAAACAATGTCTTAAGCGTTTTAGTGGAAGGCGGAGCACAGACCCTTCAAAGTTTCATAGATGCCGATTTATGGGATGAAGTCCGCATATTTACCGGAACATCCTCCTTTAAAAAAGGAATCAAGGCACCCAAGGTATCGGGAAAATTAGTAGTTTCAACCCATATCGGTTCGGATACTCTAAAAATCTATTCCAATGATTAAAAATATCATCTTTGATTTTGGCGACGTTTTTATCAACCTTGACAAACAGATTGTCTACCGCGAAATGCAAAAATTCGGCGGTACCGCCGAGCTTACTCCTGAAATCATGTCGCTAAACGAAACCTATGAGGTCGGGGGAATTTCTTCGGAGGTGTTTATCGAAAAGCTGGGCCGGGTTTATCCTCAAGCAAAATCTGAAGAAATTAAAAGTATATGGAACGGTATGTTACTGAATTTTCCCGATGAACGCCTGGAATTTATCGAGGCTCTCGCAGAAGAAGGTAAGTATCGTTTATTTCTCCTCAGTAACACCAACGCCCTGCATATTCCTCATGTCGAAAAAATTATGGGCAGCGAAAAGTTCGATCGGTTCAAAAATTCATTTGAAAAATTCTATCTTTCCCACGAAATCAACCTCCGAAAGCCCAACGTCGAAATTTATGAGTTTGTCCTAGATGAAAACGGATTAAAAGCCGAAGAGACCTTCTTTATCGACGACAGCAAAGAAAATACGGAAGCCGCTATGAAATTGGGGATCCGATGTTGGAATTTACAGGTAGGTGAAGAGGATATCGTTCAATTAAAATCCAAATTATAGCGTGATTTATTTGGCCCTGAGCGTTTTATCGTCCTCAATCATTTTTGTAGTTTTCAAGCTGTTCACCCGTTATAAGGTTGAGACCCTTTTTGCCATTGTCGTCAACTATGTGGTAGCCTGCTTCGCAGGACTGATTTTTTACAAAGGTGATGTTACCCTACCCGAAATTCCTGAAAAACCATGGTTTCTAGGAACCGTGCTCTTGGGGGTACTCTTTATCTTGGTATTCAATCTTATGGCCGCCACTGCGCAAAGGTTGGGCGTATCGGTAGCATCTGTCGCGACCAAAATGTCATTGGTCATTCCCGTACTTTTCGGAGTCGCTATCTATAGGGAGGAGCTGGGTGCCTTAAAAATTCTCGGAATCGTTTTGGCCTTGGCTGCGGTCTATTTTGTATCCGCCAAAGCTAGGTCAGTTAGCTTTCAAAAGGCTTCCCTTTTACTTCCATTGTCCGTATTTCTAGGTTCGGGAGTCATCGACACCAGCATTAAATACATACAGGAATTTTATGTTAAGGAAAATGACTATCCCATTTTTTCTTCGACCGTCTTTGCCGCTGCGGCAGTAACCGGTATCGTATTCATTGTCATTAAATCCCTTAAAAAACCGGTTAAGATAAGTATCCGGAATGTAATGGGCGGCATTGCACTGGGCGTTCCCAACTATTTTTCGATTTATTTTTTGCTCAAGGCATTGCAGCACGACAGCTTGAACAGCGCCTCAGTCTTCACAATCAACAATGTGGCTATCGTCATGTTTTCGACCCTTTTGGGTATCTTGCTCTTTAAGGAGCAAATCAGTACCAAAAATTGGGGCGGCATAGGGCTGGCGGTTATCAGCATTGTACTGGTTGCTCTTTTCTGACGGATGAAACCGTTTCCGATCCTATAACCGATACCGACAAGGCAAGGGAAGGGAAGGTTGAATGCTATTTTTGAAATAGGAATATACGGCGCTACTACATTTTGATTTTGTCCAAAACATAATCCGGACATTTCACCGGGCGATTCGTATTCTTCTCGATAAATGCCAAAACGGTGTTCGCTTCCGCCAAAATTTCCATCTTTTCGTTATAGATTGTATAGTCAAATTCTATCTTGACCAAAGGCGTTCTTTTGAGCTGGGTCTCAACGGTTATAAGATCATCATAAAGCGCCGATTTTTTGAAATTTATACGTATAGAAATGACGGGCAGTATAATACCGCTTTCTTCCATACTCTTGTAAGAAATTCCGAATCCCCGTAACCACTCTATCCTTCCCATCTCCAAGTATTGCGCATAGTTGCCGTGATAGACGACGCCCATTTGATCGGTCTCCGAATAACGCACCCGGAAAGAAACTTTGTTAAAATTCATCTAGTATCGGTTTAAAATCCTATATTTAAAAGATTTCAATTTGGGGTATTCGAACATGGTAAAAAAAAAGGATAAATTCAATAGATTTTGATTTTTTTTTTAGCTTTTTTGTTCACATATTTGCCCCACCAAGGAAGTAAGTCTCCTCCGACGGATTTCGACCAACTGACGTTTTTTTCTAACCGACAAATAAGTGAATTTTAACATGGGTGCGACTGCAAATTCCGTATGGAACAACTGTTTGGTATTTATCAACGACAACATTCAACCGCAGGCATTCAAGACATGGTTCGAACCTATAAAACCGGTTAAACTTTCCGACAATGCCTTGAGCATTCAGGTACCCAGTAAATTTTTCTACGAATGGCTCGAAGAGCATTACGTAAAACTTTTGAAGGTCGCCCTGACCAAAGAGCTCGGGGAAACGGCCAAATTGGTGTACATCATCCGCATGGAGAACACCTACGGAAATAAAGAACCGTTTACCGAGAAAATACCTAGCTCTAACCGTGGAAATATGGGCGCCCAAGAAATGGATGTTCCCATAAAATCAAAAAATCCACAACTGAAGAATCCTTTCGTGATTCCGGGTATCCGTAACATTAAGATTGAATCGCAACTAAATCCCAATTACAATTTCGATAATTTTCTTGAAGGCGATTCCAACCGTTTGGCAAGATCGGCCGGTATGGCCGTGGCCAATAAACCGGGGGGCACATCGTTCAATCCGCTCATGGTATTCGGTGGGGTTGGCTTGGGCAAGACCCATTTGGCCCATGCCATTGGGGTCGAGATCAAAGATAAATATCCGGAGCGTACCGTACTGTATATTTCTGCCGAGAAGTTTACCCAACAATATATCGAATCTGTCAAGAAAAACACCCGGAATGATTTCATCCACTTTTATCAGTTGATCGATGTGCTGATTATTGACGACGTACAGTTCCTTTCCGGAAAGTCGGGTACGCAAGATGTATTTTTCCATATTTTCAACCATTTGCACCAGAACGGAAAGCAAGTCATCTTGACCTCCGACAAAGCACCCGTCGATATGCAAGATATCGAGCAACGGCTATTATCCCGCTTCAAGTGGGGGCTGTCCGCAGAATTGCAGAATCCCGATTACGAGACCCGGGTGTCCATCTTGAAAAACAAGCTTTACCGAGACGGGGTCGAAATGCCCGATGATATTATCGACTATGTGGCCAAAAACATCAAAACAAATATTCGTGAACTTGAAGGGGCCGTTATTTCGCTGATAGCCCAGTCTTCATTCAACAAAAAAGAGGTTACCCTTGAACTCGCCCAGCAGGTCGTCGAAAAATTCGTAAAAAATACCAAGCGCGAGGTATCCATAGAGTACATTCAAAAAGTGGTCTCCGACTATTTCGAGATGGATGTATCTACCCTGCAATCAAAAACTCGAAAAAGACATATTGTACAAGCGCGTCAATTGGCCATGTTTTTCGCGAAAAAACTTACTAAGGCCTCATTGGCCAGTATCGGCTCACAAATTGGAAAACGAGATCACGCAACCGTCTTGCACGCTTGCAAAACCGTAGATAATTTGGCGGAAACCGATAAGCAGTTCCGCAAATACATTGAAGATTTGAGGAAGAAATTGTCCTGATGACCCATAAACCGAAAAGCTTAAAAAATATTGGGATTGAAATGGTGGGGGAAGATTAAAAATTCAAACGTCACTTCGTAGCTTTTCGAACGAATAAATGAGATTAAGATGGCGCGAGGTACAAATCGAATCTTGAATTTTTGAACCCAAATTTACAGTGGTACATTAAAGTTGGATTTCTTACCCTGCAATTTCACACGACGCTTTCTCATTTCGACCGCCATCTTAGAATTCCAAAAAGAGCTGTGATGATTTATAGTGTTTTAATGGTCTGTCTTGGAAATATCTGCCGGTCACCCCTTGCCGAAGGGCTTCTCCAAAGTAAAGTTAATCCAGAAGAGGTATTTGTCGATTCCGCTGGTACGGGTGGTTTTCATGTCGGAGATGCGCCCGACCCCCGTTCCATTGCCATAGCACGAAAACATGGACTGAATATCGAAAAACAGCGCTGTAGAAAATTTCAAGTGTCGGATTTTCAGAAATTCGACGTAATTTATGTCATGGACAAAACCAACTATGACAATGTAATTGCTTTGGCCCAAAATGATGCGGAGACCCATAAGGTTAAACTACTTTTGGAAGAAGTAGATTTACCGGAAAAGCAAGTCCCCGACCCGTACTACGATGAACATGACGGCTTTGAGCATGTGTACTATCTGATTGAAAGAGCCTGCGACGTAATCGCAAAAAAATTATAAGCGAACCGAAATCATGGTAAAGAATAAAAACGGTAACGGAAAGTTATATTTAATACCCGTTACCCTAGGCGACACCGCTCCCTTGGAAGTTTTGCCCATTTCTATTAAAAAGGCCATTGAACGTATCGACCATTACATCGTCGAAAACGAAAAGTCGGCCCGCCGTTTCATCAAAAAAATAAGTTCAGGAAAATCGCAACCCTCCCTTCATATATCAGTCCTAAACAAGTTTACGGAAGCTCGGGAAATTCCTAGCTTTTTGACGCCAAGTTTCCAAGGTCATGACATCGGTATCATTTCTGAGGCCGGCTGCCCTGGTATTGCGGACCCAGGTGCCGATGTAGTGCAAATCGCTCACGAAAAAGGCATACAGGTCGTTCCCTTGGTCGGCCCTTCATCGATTATCTTGGCATTAATGGCCAGTGGAATGAACGGCCAGAATTTTGCCTTTAGTGGCTATCTGCCCATCGACATGGTCGAGCGAAAATCGGCTATCAAACGACTGGAGAAAATTTCAAGGGATTCGGGCCAAACACAACTTTTTATCGAAACCCCCTACCGCAATGACAAGCTGTTGGCGGAACTCATTAAGGTGCTGCATCCGAACACCCGATTATGTGTGGCCTGCGACATCACCCTTCCCACTGAGTACATCGCCACCAAATCTGCTGCAGATTGGAAAATGACTAAAGTCGAATTACATAAACGACCTGCTATTTTTATCTTGCAGGGGTAAAAGCTTTCGTAAAAAAACAGACCCCAACACGAATGTCAGGGTCTATCCCATCTTCATATGTACTGTAAAATTCTACAGTTACTTTGATTATCAAGATCACACATATATAAAAACCTGCGGATTCTTGATGAGTTCTATTTAAACCTTAGGGTTACGTTTCATAGATACATGTGATACGTCATACCCAGAAAACTTTTTCATGTAATTGGCAATGTTGGTGCCATAAGCGTCCGAAACATCGTAGGCACCCCAAGATCGTAAGTACCTTTTAACATTACCTGCACCGGCCAAGTGGGCTGAAGCAAGTATTCCGGATTCTGTAATCTCAATGCCTCCGATAGTTGCACCGACAAATCTATCGATATCCTTTCTTAGAATCCATTTGTTACGGGCTATATTGGTGTGAAAAGCCCGTTCTTGCAATACAGGATCGTTCAAAAAACGTGTGGCATTGTAAACGCCCATTAGCTGTAGGGTGCCGATACCGAATTGGTATTTTCCCAGATAGCCTAGCGTGTTGATCGTAAAATAATTTCCTCGGGACTCCTTAAAGGCCAAGGCTTCTTTAAAACCGATATAAGAGCTGCCTAAAAAGGGCGGAGCCATCAACATCGGTACATGCAAGATTTTGTTTTTGGGGAACAAAACCTCAGTAGGTTTGTTTACTTTAAGGGTTTCGGGTACTTTAACCTCTTCTTTAGGTTTGAACGAAAAACCCATTAAAATACTGGTAATGATTAAGGGAATCGATAATCGAATCCACTTTCTCATATGTTGTTTTTCCTAAGACTTACGATAATAAAGGTTCGCTTAGATTACTGGGGACAAAGATAAAGGCGTTTTTATCATATTTTGAAAATGCTTTGTTAAAATAGACCCGGTTTTAGACCACCCGTAAGTAAATACGGACGAGTTGCCTATCTGTTGATTTTTTGTTCATTTAGCCACCGGATATACTGTACCTTATTACGGTTATGTTGCGCCGCGGTTTTTGCAAACATGTGATATCCGAAATTCTTTACGTCGGCAACCATATAATAATATTCGTTCTCTTCAGCATTTAAAACCGCATCGACGGCGGTAATATCGGGCATGGTGATTGGTCCGGGGGGTACACCTGCATATTTATAGGTATTGTAGGGAGAATCAAGTTCCAAGTCCTTGTATAGTACTCTTTTAATAATTGTATCAAAATTTCCGGTATGTTTCTTAATGGCATAAATAACGGTGGGATCTGCCTGAAGCAACATACCTGAACGAATACGATTTAGATAAAGCCCGGCTACCCTAGGGCGCTCTTCGACTTTAGCGGTCTCTTTGTGAACGATAGCGGCTAGCGAGACTACTTCTGAAGGTGTCAAGTTGAGGGCCTTCGCCTTTTCCAAACGATCTTGGTTCCAGAAACGCTTGTATTCCTTTAACATACGGGCCCTAAAATCTTCGGCCGAGGTATTCCAGAAAAATTCATAGCTGTTCGGAACGTACATCGTTAATTTCGTATCATCGCTAAAACCATTGGCTTGCAAGAAGTCAGAATCGTTCAACTTGTTCAGTAGCATAATACTGTCAGGTTCTAATTGAAGGGCTATCCTTCCTGCAAGGTCCGCCAAAGTTTCTTGATTATTGAAGGCCACTTTCACGGGAATGTTATTGCTACGGAGCGAGTTGATGATCTCATTGTTGTTCATTCCGTTCGTGATGCCATATTTTCCCGCTTTGATATTGGAGATATATCCTTTTCTTTCCGCCACTTTACGAAAAGAATCCATATCCTGCAGAAGTGGATCCAATTGTTGTGTTACATCCTCAAAACCGGCATCCGAAGGAATAAATATATACGCCTGTTCATTGCTAAAACTTGTATTGGGCGCAAATATGGAATCGTAGACCATATAGGCGAAAATGCCACCGACCATGAGGCCGGCGAGAAGAATAAAAAGCAAGATTTTTTTAATATACATGGGAGGATAGTTGTTGAGTTTATAGTTTAAAGCCCTGAATATGGACTTACTTTGTACCTCGTACTTTATTTATGTCCTGATATTTAATAGTAGGCAATCAGAAAGTTAAATCTTTATTTTTTGGAACATAATTTCGTCTTTATAAACACCGTTGGAAAAAATCCAGTCCTTCTTAATACCTACCTCGAGAAATCCCAATTTCTTAAAAAGATGGATGCTCGCATCATTCCCTACGACCACATTGGCATATATTTGTCTCAAAGCCAAGGTAGAAAAGGCATATTCTGTCAAGAGACGGATGGCTTCAGAACCTAGTCCTTTATTCCTATTTTTGTCCACCAGAATGACGATACCCATACCCGCTCTACGGTTTTTGGGGTCGAAATCGAACAGATCGATAAGTCCGATACGCTTGTCAATTTCGTCACAGATACACAATCGCAGTTGCTTTACCTCATAAATGTCGCGATGGGCATTGTCAAGATACTGCTTCAAGACATGCCGTGAATACGGTGTGGTCGTACCACTTATTTCCCAGATGCCCACGTTGTTTTCCAGTTCGTATAAGAAATCAAGGTCATCCGGTTCTAAGGCCCGTAAACGTATATGTTCTCCATTTAAACTTAACATTCAACCTCCCCTTTGAAAACCTGCTGCGCGGGACCGATCAGGTATATGTTGGTATAACTGCCACCCTCCTGTTGAAATTCCACTTGTAAATTTCCACCTTGGGTCTTGATGGTTACGCTGTTTGCCGTCGTACGACCTGTTTTATGCATCGCCAAGGCTACTGCTGTAACCCCGGTGCCGCATGACAGGGTCTCGTCTTCTACCCCTCGCTCATACGTACGAACCGCAAAGGTGGTTTCGTCTAGCTGCTCTACAAAGTTGATGTTACTACCGGATTTTCCATATAATCCGTACCTTAATTTTTTACCCTCGGCAAACACTTCAAAATCGGCAAGACCTTTCACCATCTGCACATGGTGGGGCGAGCCCGTATCCAAAAAAAGACAGTCCGGTTTTACCCTAATTTCGGAAACCTCCTTCATTTGAAGGCTCACCTGATTATTGTCGATTGTAGCCTTATGCCTCCCATCCACGGCATTAAAAGTTGCAGTAGCCGAAATAATATCCAAGTGATGCGCAAAGGCTACCGTACATCTCCCCCCATTGCCGCACATACTCCCCTCGTTACCGTCGGCATTGAAGTACACCATCTTGAAATCTGACAAATCGTCATTTTCGAGAAGGATGAGTCCATCGGCCCCAATACCGAATTTGCGGTCACAAAGTGAAGCTACTAGTTTGGCATTGTTTTTGAAAAATACGGACTGTCTATTGTCAATCATGACAAAATCGTTACCGGTGCCTTGATATTTATAAAAAGGAATGGTCATAGTTTTAGGAAAGGGACAAATATAATGCTTTATCCTTTTTCCACTCCACAGCGGAGCGGTCATTCTGAAAAGGAGCGAAGTGCTGAACGCATTTCGCGCTGAGCATATTATTTTCTTGGCGTACCTGTGCAAATCCAAATCAACAATCAAACTATCCTTACAAGGGAAAGGGGCGAAGTTGATAGTTTAGAGGACTTTGGGAATAGCGAGCCCAAAAAAGGATTAAGAATTTCTTGGCAGTTAAAAAGCCGTTAAAGCAGATAAAAGTAGAATAGAGTACTATAGTAAAGCGTTAATTTTAACATTATAAAACAAATAAAAACATGAAAAGGATTGCAAGTACCTTATTGGTCGCCGTCTTCGCGGGAGCGATTACCTTGGGGGCCTACAAGTATTTTTTTGAAACCACAAAATATGCCATTGTTAGCGAAGACCCGGGGGCGTCGATGTTCGAAACCAGTTTCACGCCAACCTCGCCCAAAGGTTCCGGACTTAATGATGTTGATTTCACAACAGCCGCCGAAAGCACCGTTAACGCAGTGGTACACGTTAAGAGCGTAACGATGGGAAGGGCACAGCCCTCTAGTTTTATGGAGTTTTTCTACGGTCAGGGCAGCGGTCAGGAACGGGCACAGTTAGGCAGCGGTTCCGGTGTAGTCATTTCTCAAGACGGATATATTGTAACTAACAATCACGTTATTGCGAATGCCACCCAATTGCAGGTAACACTCAATAATAATAAGACCTATGATGCAGAATTGATCGGTAGCGACCCGAATTCCGATATTGCATTGATTAAAATCGAAGCGGACCGAGATTTACCCTACCTCGCATTTGGCGATTCCGATAATATCAAGATTGGGGAATGGGTCTTGGCGGTCGGTAATCCGTTTAACCTGACTTCAACGGTGACGGCGGGAATCATAAGTGCCAAAGCAAGGGATTTACAGATGGGTGCCAGACAATCTTTTATTCAGACCGACGCAGCCGTTAATCCTGGAAATAGCGGTGGGGCCTTGGTAAATACCAACGGTGACCTAGTGGGCATCAACACGGCCATCACATCACAAACAGGTTCCTACGTCGGATATTCTTTTGCGGTACCCAGTAACATTGCTAAAAAAGTAGTGGATGATATATTGGAATACGGTAATGTTCAAAAAGGTATTTTAGGCGTCAGTACAATTCCGATGAACACGCCCTATGCCGCAAAAAAAGGAATAAGTGATATCGATGGAGTCTATATTGATGGGGTCGAAGAAAACACTGGTGCGGCCAATGCCGATCTTCGAAGTGGCGACATCATTAAACAGGTGGATAATATCAAAGTACATAAGTTTCCCGACCTGACCGGATATCTTTCCACCAAAAAACCGGGTGATGAAGTGAAGGTTACTGTCGAAAGAGATGGAGACAAATTGACCCTACCAGTGATTCTCAGCGAAATACAGACTTTGGTGGTTCCCGAAATGGGCCTTGAAATAAAGAACCTGACGGATAAAGAACGTAAAAAGTTTAAGATTTCATCCGGAGTGCGTATCGTTGGCGTTCCAGAAAGATATCGCGGATACGGACTTGATGGAAAAATCTTGTTGGCTCTCGGCGATGAGGAAATCAATGATATTCAAGAGGCACGCGCCCTTTTCGGACGGATTTCGAATTATGGAAAGACCGTAATTACCATGTTAAACGAAGATGGGGAACGCGAAAGGCTTATATTTCAATAAGTTTTAGGAATATCCGTACAAAAACGTCCTTATTTGGGACGTTTTTTTTTGGGCGCCGACCATCTAAAATTAAACCTTATGGGCAATTTTTTTTCTTAATTGAGAATATTGAATTACTTTCGTCCCCAAATCCACTAACGCAAAGACCCAACTTTACATGAAAGGTTTTAGAATATTGTTGATGGCAACGGCCTTATTGACTTTTGGCATGCATTTCTCATACGCTCAAGACGAGGAATCGCAGGAAGAAGCTTCTTTGGATAATGGGCCGATAGATAGCCAATTTGAGTTCGTTTATGAAAAATCGGGGAACTATCGGGCCGATGGAAAAAGATACGAAGTGGTACGTACCATTTCCTTGGATCAGCTCCGCCAAAATGTTTTGGACACCCTTAGTGGTTTCAACAAGCGCGCCGCTGAACTAAAAGCTACCATTGCAGGCCACGAATCGACCATTGCTTCCTTGGAAAACAAACTGGAGGAAACTACCAATAGCCTTGCGGTTGTTACCGAAGAGAAAGACAACATGTCGTTCCTGGGCATAGCGGTGTCAAAGGGCACATACAACGCCATTTTATGGACCGTCATCGCCGGCCTGCTCATCCTATTGCTTTTCTTTATTTATAGATTTAGAAACAGCAATATTCTTACCCAGGAAGCCAAGACCAATCTATCGGAACTTGAAACTGAATACGAAGACCATCGAAGAAGAGCTTTGGAACGTGAACAAAAGATAAGTAGGCAGCTACAAGACGAAATCAATAAATATAAAAAACAGAAATAGAAATTAAAAAAAAGCTCCCCTGGGAGCTTTTTTCAATTTAGGGGATGATTGAAATTCTCAAGTTTTACTACTTTTAGCCCGCTACAAAATCCCAAAGAACTTTCTCATGCGAATCGATATCATCACCGTTCTACCGGAACTTTTAGAAAGTCCATTCGGAGCCTCCATTCTCAAAAGGGCGATCGAAAAGGGATTGGTTGAAATACATATGCACAACCTTCGGGATTATACCGACAAAAGCTACAATCAGGTAGACGATTATCAGTTCGGCGGCGGCGCGGGAATGGTGTTGATGATCGAACCTATCGACAAGTGCATTGCTGCCCTTCAAAAGGAGCGTGAGTACGATGAAATCATTTACATGACTCCTGATGGCCAGACACTGAACCAAAAAATGGCCAACGGTCTTTCACTATTAAAAAATATTATCATTCTTTGCGGACACTACAAAGGTGTTGACCACAGGGTCAGGGAGGCCTTTATTACCAAGGAAATTTCCGTGGGCGACTATGTGCTCTCAGGCGGTGAACTCGGCGCTGCCATAGTATGCGATGCCGTAATACGCCTAATTCCCGGTGTGCTTAACAATGAAACCTCCGCGCTGACCGACACCTTTCAGGATAACCTTTTGGCCCCCCCAGTGTATACGCGTCCTTCGGAATACAAGGGCATGAAAGTGCCCGAAATATTGCTGAGCGGCAACTTCCCTAAAATTGAGGAATGGCGGGAAGATCAAGCTCAGCAACGAACGGAACTGTTACGACCGGATTTGTTGGAGTGAAAGAGTTTCGTATTCGTAATTTATGGCTGAGGTTCGATTGATTGTTTGGTGATAGGTGCTATAACCCGTGGTCCATCCTCTTAAAATCGTTTTAATCTAAAGAATCGGTATCAAATTCAAAGAATTACATTGCCAGTTCCAACATATCCCTTATTTTTGCATCCTGTTAAATCAACCTCTGGCGAAAATCGTGAACGTTGATCTGAATATAACCATAAATTAAGATCATGGATTCATTGATAAAATTCGTTGAAGACGAGTTTGTTCCAAAAAAGGAGTTTCCGAAATTTTCAGCTGGTGACACCATCACGGTGTACTACGAAATCAAGGAAGGAGAAAAAACACGTACCCAGTTTTTTAAGGGCATCGTCATTCAGAGAAGGGGAAGTGGCTCTACTGAAACCTTTACCATTCGCAAGATGTCAGGTACGGTCGGCGTAGAACGGATATTTCCGGTCAATATGCCCGCTTTGCAGAAAGTGGAGGTCAATAAAAAAGGGAAAGTACGAAGAGCGCGTATTTTCTATTTCCGAGAGCTTACGGGTAAAAAAGCACGTATTAAAGAAATACGTTCGTAAGTATTATCCACATCGCATTTACAGCACCCGTCAGGATATTTATCTTGACGGGTTCTTTGTATATGAACAATTGTTCATAACTTTTGTTCATAAGCTGTTGATTTTAAATTTGGAGCTTCGTTTGGTAGCTGAATTATTTATTACTACATTTATAATGTGATAATGAAAAATGCTTGTCGAAAGTAAATTTCAAAATCGCTATAAAGTTCACGTTCTTTATACTATTGTTTAGTTTTTATTGGTGCTATTGATTTATATTAGTAGGATTACCAACTAAAACGAGCTCGGTGCCGAGGGGCTGTCGCCTTTTGGAAAAATACCAAGTGGATGTATTACTTGTCCGTATCGGTAAAACTTTGATTTTACCTACTGAGACAAGCACATTAAAACAAATAGAAAAGAAACATATGGAAGTCGCTTAGTTCACTACTTAAGGACTGAAACTGTTTCAAACGTCAGGATTAGTGATGCGAATGCGATCACGGATTGCCGATCTGTTAGTATACAGGGAAGAAAGTTCGCTAACTACTTCTAAAAAGCCATATCAATGTATTTATACAATGATATGGCTTTTTGTTTTACTACTTGCCCACTTGAAAACTTAAAGGCTATCATTGAGATAAGCAGATAAGAGATATAACGTAAGACCGCATCCACTTTTACAAATGGGCGGTTGTTTCGAAAATATGTTGTCTTATGTCATAGATTTTAAAGTCCCAATTCTTATTAAGGTTTCCAAACGGATAAGCCTATTTGTTGTTCGATACTGTTCCCGTTACATCTTTCCCTTCCTACATCACATAAAATTGTATATTTGCTCCGCTTAAAACAAGAACTGCTTCCGGGCTTTCTTTAAGGGCATGTTGAAAAACCATGCTCCTTTGCCCCGCGGTTTTCCGAATAGAAGTATCAAGACAAATTCCAAAATCAAAACCTTCATGTCCAAAATTTTCTACACCAAAACTGACGAGGCCCCGGCTTTGGCGACCCAATCCTTTTTACCCATTATAAAAGCTTTTGCGCAAACAGCGAATGTTGACCTTGAAACAAAAGATATATCGCTGGCAGCACGGATAATCGCTACTTTTTCCGAATTTTTGAACAATGACCAAAAAATTTCAGACGACCTGGTCGAATTAGGTCAGCTCGCCAGCAATCCCGAAGCCAATATTATTAAATTACCCAATATCAGCGCATCGGTTCCGCAATTAAAGGAAGCCATCAAAGAATTGCAGGAGAAAGGCTATGCGTTGCCCGACTACACTGATGAGCCCTCGAATGACGAGGAAAAAGATAATAAATCGAGATACGACAAGATTAAGGGAAGTGCCGTAAATCCCGTACTACGGGAAGGCAATTCTGACAGAAGGGCACCTCGCGCGGTAAAAAATTACGCCAAGAAAAATCCGCATTCCATGGGCCAATGGAACTCCGATTCCAAG
Organism: uncultured Flavobacteriaceae bacterium; assembly: GCA_963832345.1. GTDB lineage: Bacteria > Bacteroidota > Bacteroidia > Flavobacteriales > Flavobacteriaceae > Pricia. The sequence continues at coordinate 675,363 of CAWHTW010000004.1, forward strand.
ACTCATGTGGCGACGATGGATCATGGGGATTTTAAATCCAATGAAAAATCACGTACTATTGATAAGGCTACCTCAATAAAAATCCAACTAGAACAAAATGATGGAAAAACCGTTGTTTTAAAGGATAAAATTTCCCTTTTGACCGGTGAGATCATTGACGCGACGGTAATGGAAAAAAAAGCCTTGATCACCTTCCTGCAAAAGCAAGTGAAGGATGCCAAAGAAAAGGGGGTACTCTTTTCACTGCACTTGAAGGCTACAATGATGAAAGTTTCCGACCCTATTATATTTGGTCACGCTGTCGAAGTGTTTTTTGCCGACGTTTTCGACCAAAACACGTCCACCTTCAAGAATTTAGGTATCAGCGCCAATGACGGTCTCGCAAATCTATATCGCAAACTTGAAGAACTTCCTTCCGATAAACGCGAAGAAATCGAAAACGATATTCAAAGAGCTATTTCTGATGGGCCAGATCTTGCAATGGTAAATTCCGATAAGGGCATTTCGAATCTGCATGTACCCAGTGACATCATTATTGATGCGTCAATGCCGGCAATGATCCGTAATGCTGGAAAGATGTGGAACGCCCAAGGAAAAACACAGGATACCAAAGCCGTGATTCCCGATAGTAGTTATGCCGATGTTTATACCGCTACCATAGCTTTTTGTAAAAAACACGGCGCCTTTGACCCGACTACTATGGGTACGGTACCCAATGTAGGTCTCATGGCGCAAAAGGCCGAGGAATATGGCTCACATGATAAAACTTTCGAAATTGGTGGCGCCGGTACGGTCAAGGTTATAGATTTGAATTCCGATACCGTGTTATTTGAGCACGCTGTGGAAAAGGGAGATATCTGGCGGATGTGTCAAGTGAAAGACGCCCCTATTCAGGACTGGGTCAAGCTAGCGGTTTCCCGCGCCAGGGCCACAAAAGATCCAGCCGTTTTTTGGTTGGACGAGGCCCGTGCCCACGATGTGCAGTTGATTTCAAAAGTACAAGCGTATCTGCTTGATCACGATACGTCAGATCTGGACCTTCGCATTTTATCGCCGCTAGAGGCTACAAAATTTACCCTACGGCGCCTTAAGGATGGAAAAGATACCATATCTGTAACCGGTAATGTTTTACGGGATTACCTTACCGACCTTTTCCCTATTCTCGAAGTAGGCACCAGCGCCAAGATGCTATCCATCGTCCCGTTGATGAATGGTGGTGGACTCTTTGAAACCGGTGCAGGTGGGTCCGCCCCAAAACACGTGGAACAGTTCTTGGAAGAAGGGCACCTTCGATGGGATTCCCTAGGCGAATTCTTGGCCTTGGGAGTGGCACTTGATTTTTATGGCGAAAAATACGACAATAAAAAAGCCCGTGTTCTTGGCGATGCTTTGGACACCGCCACGGAAAAATTTCTCATCAATGATAAATCACCTTCCCGAAAGGTTAATGAGCTCGATACCCGAGGTAGCCATTTTTATTTGGCCTTATATTGGGCCGAAGCTTTGGCTGAACAAAATAAGGATAAAGATCTGAAATCAAGGTTCTCTGAGGTTTTCCAAACCCTAAATGAAAATGAATCAAAAATAACCGGGGAATTGATTGCCGCCCAAGGTCGTCCGCAAAAAATTGGGGGCTATTACCTGCCAAATCCAAAAATGGTGGAGGAAGCGATGCGGCCCAGTAAAACCTTGAATGGGATACTGGCCAATATTTAAAAGTTCGCGATGACCTATCATAAATACCTAAAAGGGACCATTGTCAAGACACGGTGGTCCTTTTTTTAAATAAGTGTTAACGTAGCGGGCACGGGCTGATTTCTCTTTATATTTACAGAATGTCGCGAGCCTAAAAAAAGCGTCTTGGATGGACAGAATGACCCGAATCTTCCTTTTTCTCTTATTACACTGCTATCTACTATCCTTTTCCCAGCAAAAACATACCGTCAGCGGTACCATTTCCGAAGCGGCCAGCAATGAAACCCTAATTGGCGTAACAGTTGCCGTACCCGAATTACGGACGGGGGTAACCACCAACGAATATGGTTTCTATTCCATTACCCTTCCAGAAGGGGAATATCAGTTGCAGGTAAGCTATCTCGGTTTTAAGGAAGTAGTACAGACAATAGCTCTTTCCCAAAATTTAAAGCTCAACATCAAAATGGAAGAGACCACCGAAGAACTGGATGAGGTCGTGGTAACCGAGGATGTGGAAAGAATGGACATAAGAAAACCTCAGATGAGCGTCAATACTTTATCTGCCGGAACTATTAAAAAGATTCCCGTCATCTTAGGCGAGGCTGACATAATCAAGTCCATTTTGCTCCTGCCAGGCGTAACCAACGCAGGTGAAGGAGCATCCGGATTTAATGTGCGCGGTGGTGCCGTGGACCAGAACCTGATATTATTGGACGAGGCCATCATTTTCAACTCTTCGCATCTGTTCGGTTTCTTCTCCGTGTTCAATCCCGATGCAATCAAGGATATTAAGCTCTACAAAGGTGGGATTCCCGCGCGTTACGGAGGTCGTGTTTCGTCCGTACTGGACATTTTTCAAAAGGAAGGCAACAGTAAAGAGTTCAAGGTCAATGGTGGAATTGGATTGGTGGCCAGTAGGCTTTTGGCAGAAGGCCCCATCGTAAAAGACAAGGCCGCGTTCTTGATCGGTGGCCGCTCATCATATGCCCATTTGTTCTTGCCACTCTTCGATGTGGACAATAAGGCGTATTTCTATGACCTGAATACCAAGCTTAACTATAACATCAACGATCGGAACAGTGTCTTTCTATCCGGTTATTTCGGTAGGGACGTATTTAGCATTAGCGATAGTTTTGTCAACACTTATGGTAATGCCGTTGGTAATTTTCGCTGGAACCATCTCTTCTCCGACAAATTATTCTCCAACTTATCCCTTATTTATTCGGATTATTATTACGGTCTCAAACTAGATTTCATAGGCTTCAATTGGAATTCCGGTATTCAAAACTTCAATCTGAAATACGACCTCAAGCACTATGTCAACGATAAGTTGCAGATCAACTATGGCATTAACGATATCTACTATCGGTTCAATCCCGGTAAAATAGAGCCCAGTCGAGCTGATTCAGGAATTTTGGAAGAGCAGCTCATCCAGAAATATGCCAATGAGTTTGCCGCTTACATCGATGTGGAACATGATATTACCCCGAAGTTGAGCCTAAATTATGGACTCCGCTTCAGTAACTTTACCCGCTTGGGACAAGAAAAGCTGAACGTGTACGAAAATAATAACCCAGTAGCCTTTGATCCCTCTTTATTGATATATTCTGAAGCCGATCCTATTGAGACCGTTAATCCAGGTCGGGGCGGGAGCTTGGCTACTTTCAATACTCTAGAACCGAGGGCCGCGTTCGCGTATACCATTAATGATAATAGCTCGGTAAAGGCGAGCTATACCCGATTGGCACAATACCTGCACTTATTGTCGAACACCAGCTCCCCTACTCCGTTGGACGTGTGGACACCTAGCGGGCCCTTCATAAAACCCCAACTTTTAGATCAGTATGCCTTCGGATATTTTAAGGATATTAAAAATGGTGATTATTCATTGGAAACAGAGATTTTCTATAAGGATGTCAAAAACCGCATCGACTATATAGACGGGGCCAACCTGATTGCCAACGACGCCATCGAAACAGTGATATTAAATGGAAAAGCTCGGGCTTACGGCCTGGAACTATTGTTGCGTAAAAATGATGGCAGGCTTCAAGGATGGTTGGCTTATACCCTATCAAAATCCGAACAGCGTACCCCGGGAAGAATCGCCTCCGCCAGCAACGGAATCTCCGAAAATGAACCCGGAATCAATTTTGGTCAATGGTACAATACACCCTACGACAAAACCCATGATTTTTCTGTTTATGGAAGCTACGAACTGAACAAAAAATGGAGCTTCAACGCCAACTTTGTTTATCAGACTGGGCAGCCTACCAATTACCCGATTGGTCAATTCGAATTTCAGAATCTTACCGTACCGTATTACGGACTGCGCAACGAACAGCGTTTGCCCGACTATCACCGTATCGATATTGCGGCGACGCTTACCCCAAAAAAGAACGCCGGTAGACGATGGCAAGGTGAATGGGTGTTCAGCATTTACAATCTATACAGCCGTAGAAATGCGGCATCGATAAATTTCAGGAGTAACCAAGATACTGGGGAGAACGAAGCTGTGCGCACTTCAATTTTTGGTATCGTACCTGCGGCAACCTATAATTTTAAATTTTAAGGCCATGAAGCGATATATTATATTTTTTTCGGGCTTTTTTCTTTGTATCGGATGTGAAGATGTCGTAGAAATCGACACGCCTGCCGAACCGCCAAGACTTTCGGTAGACGCCCTTATACGCATCGACGAGAGCGAGCCCATCACCAATGTCGTCGTCAAGGTAAATCTTACAAGTTCCTTTTTTGACGATATTGAGGCTGCCGATTTGGATGAAATCAGTATTTTGAACGCTGATTACGAACCCACCGATTCGTCCGATGAGAATTTTATAGATCTGACCGAAACATTCCCGGGCCAATATGAAGCCTCAAAAAACACATCATTTTTCACCAAAGGAGCGCTCGAACTTTCAATCACCTACGGCGGCAATCGCTATCTAGCTAGAACCACCTACGTACCAACGGTGCCCATCGAAAAATTGGAGCAAGGCAAAGGGGAACTGTTTACAGGTGACGAGACCGAAATCTTGGTGGCCTTAACAGACGACGCCTCTAGGGAAGATTTTTACCTCTTCGATTTCGATTTTGATGAATATCTGGTTACCGATGATGGATTCTATCAGGGACAGAGGTTCGAATTCTCTTATTTTTATGATGAGGCTGTTAAACCGGGAATGGAAATCAACATAAATATTCTTGGTATAGACGAACCTTTCTTTAATTATATGAATCAATTGATTGTTCAAGCTGGCGGGGATCAAGGTCCGTTTCAGACTCCTTCGGCAACCGTTCGGGGAAATATTCTGAACGTGACGGAAAATAGTGATAGCGAAAATTTTGCCTTAGGATATTTTGCAGTTTGCCAAACGTTTAGTAGCTCTATCGTAATAGAATAGACTAGGTTGGGTTCGAATGTTTCCCATCCGGATTTTAATGATGGATAGAACTCGTGCTTAGGTGCCAAAAAAAATACTCATTTTGGAATATCGTTTTTAAAAAAAAGCGAGGTGGTTTCTTCAATGAGCCGGGCTGCATTGTCCATACTATACTGCAAAGATTTCTCAGTATCCTTGATTTCTAAGATTTGTTCCAAACCGATAGATTTTGACTGGTCGCAATGAATATCCGATTGGCCACAAATGGCAATCACTGGCACCTGAAACTGCTTTCCAAGATCGATTACACCTTTGATCAATTTTCCGTGCAGGGTCTGTCTATCGAACTTTCCTTCCCCAGTGATGATATAATTAAAATGATGGTCGGTCAAAAGTTGGTTTACATTAGCCAGACCAAGTACAAAATCTATTCCCGAGATGTATTCGGCATTGAGAAATATGCTTAGTCCATAAGCCGCACCACCGGCGGCCCCAGCTCCCGGAAGTTGTGCTGCATTTTTATTTAATTGGTCTTTAACGATGGTTTCCAAATGACGTAGCCCTTTGTCTAATTGTCGGACTTCTATGGAAGAAGCTCCTTTTTGTTCGGCATATACATAAGCCGCGCCTTGCTTCCCGTAGAGTGGATTATCGACATCGTTGACCGCATAAAAGGAAATTGCTGTTACGTCGAGTGCTTCATCATTTTTTTCAATCGTTGCGATATTGGAAAGCTGGCCGCCGACTGGCTCCAGTTCATCTCCTAATTCATTCAAAAAACGATATCCCAGTGCTTTTGCGATTCCCGTTCCGGCGTCGTTTGTGGCACTTCCGCCTAAACCCAAATAGATTTTGGTCGCGCCGTTTTCGATAGCATGCCGTATCTGCAATCCTGTTCCGTAAGTCGATGTCCGCATCACGTCGCGTTCCGCATCGTCTAGCAGTTCGAGTCCTGATGCTTTTGCTAGTTCGATATAGGCCGTTTTTGTCGCATTGTCGTATAAATATACGGCCTTTAATGCGCGATTCAGTGGGTCGACCGTATCCATCATAATTTCGGCGCAATCCAAATTTTCTGAAACTGCATTCAAAAAGCCGTCGCCCCCATCGGAAGCAAGCATGGAAAAAATTTTAGCGTCGGGATGAACCGTATATATTCCCTTGGAAATTGCCCGGATCACTTCCTTGGCATCCAAAGAACCCTTAAATTTATCTGGAATTAACAGCACCTTCATTATAGAATCATAAGGTTTTAAATATAAGCAATGAAAACCGATAAAGACCTACTGGTAAAAGGAATAAAATACATTGCATACACCATTGCGCTCATGTTCTCGGCACCTGTAGTCATCTATCAGGCATTCAAGAACGAAGAAAATCCGCTGTATTGGCCGGTGCTTATCGTGGGGTTGATACTAGGTGTGGCGGCAATAGCAATGGGATTTTACGGCATTAAGGTTATTCTTGATTCTTTATTTGGAAAGAAGGAGCAGTAGACAAAAGACAGTAGAAAGTACACTAAATTAATTATTTTCAAAACTCCTACACTCTTAAACTCCTGAACCTTTTTTAAACCTGACACTTGCGCTTGAACTTTTTCCGTCTATTGCTTCGCCCCTGCTGGCCCCCACTTATCGGTAAGCTGTGCGTAATCGTAGTCCAAAACAGATTCTTGACGTTCTAGGCGATAGGAAGCAAAGGCACGTTGCAGTATGTCCTCGATTTGATAATCTTCGTGGATACGTTCGGGATGAAATTGCTCTTTTAGGCTGATACTGAACATACTGGCCGTAGTATTGTACCAAAACGCACGCCATCCGCTACGCAATTCCTTGACCAGGTCGAACGCGGTGGTACCTGTTTGTCGATAGATGAGCTTGACCAAAATCTGGCCTTCGGTACGCGTCAATTTCTTAAGCTCCGCTGAGAATTCATCCTCAATAAACTTTTGAACTTTCTTAGTGTAGCGCTTCTGGTGCCTTCTTTTCTTGATTTTCGTTATGCTATCGTTCAGTTCCACCAGACGTTCAGCCGCTAATTTAGCATAGGGATAGACTTTCAAAGTCTTTCTCCGGAGGATGTAATACCGCAACTTGTCTTTATAGGAATCAAATTTGAGGCTTCCGAAAAGATAGACCTCGTCGAGATCGATGGTATTGCGAAAAACGGAATCCCCTTCGATGATAATCATCTTTTCCGTAAGGGAATCTATGGGTTGTTCCTCGACTTGAGCGAATCCCGACCAGCATAAAATCAAAAAAAGTAAAATAGTAGGCCAATTTTCCATTTGGGGCATTTGCTCAAAATTCCTGCCAAAATTAACGATAATTAAACGCTCTTATTATCAAATCCATCTTAATTTATAGTGAATATTAGCTTTAACATTTTGCATGCTCTTCAACATACTCTAAGTTTGTGAAAAATAAGAAAATCAAATGGCCAAGAAGAATTTGCTCAATAACAAATCACTGGATTTTTTCGAAAAATACCTGAACAATGCCGCCCCTACCGGATATGAATGGGAAGGGCAGAAATTGTGGATGAACTACCTGAAACCATATGTAGATACTTTTATCACGGATACTTATGGAACTGCGGTCGGCGTGATCAATCCCGATGCCGAATATAAAGTGGTCATTGAAGGGCATTCTGATGAGATTTCATGGTATGTCAACTATATCACCGATAACGGATTGATTTATGTCATTCGAAATGGGGGCAGCGACCATCAGATTGCACCCTCAAAATGGGTGAACATCCATACTAAAAATGGGATGGTTAAGGGAGTTTTTGGTTGGCCAGCTATCCATACGCGTGATAAATCAAAAGAAGAAGCACCTAAACTGGACAATATTTTTATCGATATCGGTGCCAAGGATAAAAAGGAAGTCGAGAAACTGGGTGTTCATGTCGGTTGTGTCATCACTTACCCTGATGAATTTCAAATCTTGAACAAGGACAAATTTGTTTGTAGGGCCATCGACAACCGTGTAGGAGGCTTTATGGTCGCCGAAGTAGGCCGATTGTTGCACGAAAACAAGAAGAAGCTACCTTTCGGCTTGTACATTACCAATTCCGTACAAGAAGAAATCGGTCTTCGCGGCGCGGAAATGATTACACAGCGCATCAAACCCAATGTGGCGATCATAACCGATGTCTGCCATGACACGACCACCCCAATGATCGAAAAGAAAACCCAGGGCCATACCGAAATCGGTGCTGGGCCGGTCATATCCTATGCCCCTGCGGTACAGAACAAGCTACGTGAGCGGATACTGGAAACTGCCGAAAAGAATAAAATTCCTTTTCAGCGTATGGCAGCATCCCGGGCTACGGGAACTGACACCGACGCCTTTGCCTACAGTAATGGCGGAGTCGCATCAGCCCTGATTTCTTTGCCGTTACGCTATATGCATACAACTGTCGAGACGGTGCACCGTGACGATGTGGAGAACGTCATACGATTGATTTATGAAACCTTGTTGAATATTAAGGACGGGGAGACCTTTAGTTATTTTGATTAGCGCACCCTATGGATGAATTTGTGGATATTCTAGATTCCGAAGGTAAATTCACAGGGAAAACCGCCCTAAAATCGGACGCGCACGAAAATGGCTGGTTTCATCCTACCGTTCACATTTGGTTTTTTACTGCGGATGGAAGCGTTTTGATCCAACAGCGGGCAAAGGATAAAGATACTCATCCCCTACTTTGGGATGTATCCGTGGCGGGACACGTCAGCGCCGGAGAAAAAATTGAGGATGCAGCAGTTCGGGAGGTCCGTGAAGAAATCGGACTTGATATCATCATAGACAATCTACGGAAAATAGCAGTCTTCAAAGCGGTACACGAACACTCTGAAGATTTGGTGGACTGCGAATTCCACCATGTGTTTTTATGTCGGCTTCAGGTGCCCCTCTACAAATTGGAAAAACAGGAAAGTGAAGTGGCGGACTTGCAATTAGTTCCACTGATTCAGTTTGCACAGGAAACCTGGGGTTTGGCCAATACCGGAAAATATGTACCGCATGGTACAGAATATTTCAAAACTATTATTCAAGCAATTAAGGAGCGTATTGCCTGAATTATGTTTTTCTGATATAAATGAGTATGCAAGAATTTTTCGGTACTTACCGGCCTGCCTACGTATTCCTGTGAGAACTTACTCCTTTTTTAATTGATGAATAAAATCTTCAGGACTTTTTAAATTATAGGTTTCTTGCTCTCCATTCTCCATATTCTTTACTAAAAACGAATTTTCTGCCAATTCCTTTTCCCCGATTAATATTACGTATGGAACGTTGCGATTATTGGCGTACTTAAACTGTTTTTGAATTTTAGCATCCGCAGGATACAAATCCGCTTTAACTCCCGATTTTCTTAGGAAGGTCGTCAGTTTGAGAGCGGCCAAGGCTTCTTTTGCCCCAAAATTTAAACACAATACTTGCAGGCTTTGGTCCAAGGTTTCGGGAAACAGACCCAATTCCTCCAAGACCAGATAGATACGATCTAATCCAAAAGATATACCGACACCGCTGACATCGGTAAGGCCAAATATTCCAGTAAGATTATCATAGCGTCCACCGCCTCCGATAGAGCCCATGTCGACTTTTTGGGGGGCGGCTACCTCCAAAATGCCCCCCGTGTAGTAATTCAGGCCTCGGGCTAGTGTGACGTCTATAGATAATTGTGCGGACAGAAGTCCCAATGCATCGACCGTTTCGAATATAAATGCCAGCTCATCGACCCCCTTGCTTCCTTCCTCGGAATCGGCTAACAGTTCCTTTAAAGTAGACAGCTGATCCAAATTGCTGCCAGATAAAGAGAAAAGCGGTTCGACCTTTGCAATGGAATCCTCAGGGATGCCTTTTTCGGACATCTCCTTTTTTACCCCTTCAGCCCCAATTTTATCCAACTTATCCAATGCGACCGTAAAGTCGATGAGTAAATCTTTGACTCCGATTACTTCGGCGATACCTGCTAAAATTTTGCGGTTGTTGACTTTGATGTTGACTCCCTCAAGTCCTAAATCGGCGAAAACCGCGTCATAAAGCTGTATGAATTCTACTTCTTGGAGCAAGGAATCTGCACCAACAACATCGGCATCACATTGATAAAACTCCCTAAAACGGCCTTTTTGGGGGCGATCGGCACGCCATACCGGCTGAATTTGGTAGCGTTTAAATGGGAAATCGATTTCGTTCTGGTGCATGACGACGTACCGGGCGAAGGGTACGGTCAGGTCGTATCGGAGCGCCTTTTCCGATATCTTTGAGGTCAAAGATGTGGAATCTTTCGATATATAGGTGGCATCGTCAACTTTGTTGAGAAAATCCCCTGAATTTAAAATCTTAAAAATCAAGCGATCGCCCTCATCGCCATATTTTCCCATCAAGGTTTCCGAATTTTCAAACGATGGGGTTTCGATAGCCTGAAAACCAAAAATCTCAAAATGCTTTTTAATTACTCCGAAGATATAGTTTCGCTTTGCAACTTCGGTAGGGGTAAAATCACGTGTACCTTTTGGGATACTTGGTTTTTGTGCCATTGGAGTGTATAAAGTTGTAGTTTCCCTTCGACTTCGCTCAGGGAGAAGTAGTTTTTGTTACGCGCAAATATACTTGTTTACGGCTTGCAAGCAAATGGAAACCCTAGGAGGCCGAAGTGTCAATGACTTTTTCAAACCAACGATACAAGTCCCCCTTCGTGATTACCGCACCTTGTTCGATTAATTTAAATTTGTCGAGATTCGGCTCTTCGGAATAGGCTTTTGAGGCCGTTAGATATTCCACAAAATCGGATTGCCAATTTTTCTTGAACCAATCGAATCCTATTTTGGTCGTCAAATCTATATCGGGATTCATTACTTTGACGGAAAGTAACTTCATTTCCTTTTCGGAACAATGAAAGAGGTGCATATTGTTGGCTGAAATATTTTCGAGGTAGTTTACCTTGCCCAATACGCCCTCCCAAATTAAATCGCTAAAAATGTCGATTTCATCTTCGGCAACAGCAGGCTTTTCTGTCTTTAATGTTTTCCACTCCTCCCCTGTAATGGATTGGGTCGCTAAAAAGTTAACGAACTCTGGTTTCAATTCTTCCAATTGCTGTTGGGTAAGCCTTGTATACTTCATCCTGCAAAAATAAAAAGGCCGTACGAAACGCACGACCCTATCTCCATAAATAATTGAATCGCCTTCAAAAAATATATCGTAATCCGAATTGTATCTGCCATCTGGATAACAGACTGGCATCAAAACCGAAAGTTTCGGTCAATTCAGGGTTAAAGGTATAAGTAGGTACATTATTTTCATCTACGCTTACAGATATCGGGTTCAAGTTATTGGGCTGCTGTATCACGCCCCAATCGCTGTTCAAGAGGTTACCGAAATTTAATATATCGGCACTGAACTGGATGGTATGGGTTTTGTTTTCGGAAACGTTAAAATTATAATCCTGCAACAATTTGACGTCCCACCGGCCGCGCCATGGGGCCAATGCACCATACCTATCAAAATAATCACCTCGATTATCACTTAGATAGTCATCTTGACGGATAAAATTTTCATAGGCCTGTGCTTGGCCATTGCCAGAGAATTGCATCTGCTGCACTTCGGCCTCCGTGGGGATATACAATAAGTCATTATTTTGAAATGAGCTGTCATTATTGATGTTTCCGCCGTAAGTATAATTAAACCGGCCGCCTTGGGCGTATTCGAAGAATGTAGAAATAACGGTTCCCCATCTACCTTCGCCGTATGTAAACTGTTTTGAACCGACGCCAATAAGACGATGTGTGTCCCCATATTTGGAAAAGGAAAGCACATCGTCATTCGCATTACCCAAGTTGGGATTAAAATCAAAGGCATCGCCGGTAATTTCAGCTTCGATGGAATTGACGTCCTTCGCGTTCAAATAATTATAAGCCACACTGGCGAACAGTCCGTTTTCCCAAGATTTTTGCGCTTTTACGGAAGTGTTCCAGATTCTACCCTTATCGGAATTAGTGAAAACATAGGCGTTGGTAGCTCCGCCAAATTCATTGACCGCTCTATCCGATGGTAAATATACCGGTCTGTTATCGACACCTTGCAAGGTTCCTGAGGGTGCATTCAATCCCCAATTCTGAACGTGGGCCGCGTTTAGGTCTTTAGTATATGAAATGTCGGCGGTCAGTATGACACCATTTTTAAGACGGTGATCGGCGCCAATATTGGTTCGCCAGACTTGCGGCCATTTGAAGTCGGGGTCTACAATTTGATAAAAGAAAAAGTCAACCGCCTGAACCTGATTTCCCAACCAAACAAATGGGAAGCGTCCGGTAAAGATTCCGGTACCGCCCCGGATTTGGGTTGTCTGATTCCCTTTAAAATCCCAATTGAAACCTACTCGCGGTGAAATCAAAAATTCATTGCTTGGAAGCGTAGTAGAATCTAAATTTGCGGTTTCTCCCGTTTCCGGATCGACATAGTCGATTCCCGGTTGGTACGTCCCGTCAGGGGAGGGTCCTCCTTTTCGTTCTATATTTTCTATGATTTTATCCTTCGTATCAAAGTATAAAGGTTTATCAAAACGAATACCATAGGTCAATTTAAAATCACTGGTTACCGCCCAGTCATCTTGGACATACAACGCGAACTGGCCTACATTGGTTTCGGCCAAGGCCCACCCGCCGGGTGCGCCGTCTTCCAATTGATTGTTATTGGCAAAAGTCGTTGCCGCTCCTTGGATAAGGCCGTCTATCAACCCTCCAGGCTGCGCATTGGCCAGAAACTCATCGACATTCGCAAAGTTTCTGTCAAAAGTATCTCCCAAGGAAAAGCCAAAAGTACCCCCATAGCTACCAAGATTAAAAGAGTTATCAAACTGAAATTTCTCAAAGGAAACACCGGCGGTCAAAGTATGGTTACCCAGAAAATAATTAAAATTATCTGTAATTTGAAATACCTTTTGATCTAATCGGTTATTTATAGAAAAAGGCTCGTGACCTGCTACGATATAATTGCTACCGGCACCATTTTGGATAATAATGCTAGGGGAAGGCGACGAAAAGGGATCTCGCGAATCATCAAAATGCGTATACCCTACCTGAAGTTTATTGGTTGTGTTGTCGCCAAAGGTAGAGTTCAGCTCTAACTGAAACGACTGCAGACTATTATTAATCCGGTAGCCGGAATTTTCAAACTGCAAGGTCTGGGCACTTGGCCCCCTAACGCCTAGTGCGGTAGGATGAGCCGGTTTTTCTTTTGAAGCATCCAGAAAATTGTAAATTACGGCCAAACGGTGATCATCATTAATATTCCAATCCAATTTAAGAATTCCCTTGGTCGATTCGGCCCCATAGGTAAAGCCTTGGTATCTGCCAGTATCGTAGCCAAGACCGGAAAGAGCGGACTGTACCGCGAGCAAATCGGTTTCTAAAACACGGGATTCATTGATAGCACCCGAGCCCATATTCGGCACCCAACCGTTGGACCCCAAATCGTCACGCGAATCTTGTTCAAAGTTGGCAAAAAAGAAAAGTTTGTTTTTAATGATTGGGCCACCGATACTTGCCCCGAACTGGCTTTGGTTAAGATCTGGTTTCACAACATCCTCTCCCTTTATCTTGCCTCCCGTCAAACTCTCGTTCCTATAAAATCCGTAAACTGTACCTTGAAAATCATTGGTACCACTTTTGGTCACCGCATTGACCGTTGCTCCGGTAAAGCCGGATTGAGTGACATCGTAGGGTGCCAAAGAAACCTGAATTTGATCTATGGCATCCAGTGATATAGGCTGAGCACTACTCTGTCCGCCAGGCGAAGGTGCATCGAGTCCGAATGGGTTCCCAAAAAATGAACCATCCAAAGAAAAGTTATTGTACTGATCGTTCCGCCCCCCAAACGATAGACCACCCTCCCCGGAATTTCCAGATGCACTAGGCTCCAAACGGGTAAAATCTTCGGCCGACCTAGAAATAGTGGGCAGTTTGGTCAGCTCCCTTCTACCGACACTGGTTTCGGCCCCGGTACGACTACTGCCGAAGGTACCTCCGCGATCCGATATTACCACGACCTCGTCCAGCGCTTGGCTTTCCGTCAACAAAACAACATCTAAAGTAAAGGTCTTGCCCAAGGTCAGAAAAACTTCCTCGATAATTTGTTCCTTAAAGCCCACGTAAGAAATTGTGACGGTGTAGGGGCCGCCAACCCTCATGTTGAGCATCTGAAAAAGACCGTCTTCGTTGGTGATCGCGCCATGCTTTGTGCCAGTAGGCGTATGCACAGCGACTATATTGGCACCCAACAAGGGTTCGTTCGCCTCATCTACTACCGTTCCACCCATATTTGAGGTGGTGACTTGGGCACTTACTTGGAGTACCGCAAAAAGAAGAAAAGCACTTAGAAGTAATTTCTTAATCATGGCAATCGATTTAGCGTTAGTTTTGCAATATTAGCGCAAAAAAAAAGAGCTATGAAAACATAGCTCTTTAAAGTTGTTAGGGTTTATTAACCGTTACTGTTGATCGGAAACCACCTCGAAATCGAATTCGACAATCACTTCCCTATGCAATCGGATATCGGCGGTGTAAGGCCCCGCTCTTTTGATCGCTCCCCCTTTGATACTGATAAATTTCTTATCAATTTCATGACCGTCTTTCGCCAACACATTGGAAAGGTCTGAAGCGGTCACCGAACCGAACAATTTGTCCGCGGCACCTACTTTTGCAGGTATCTTTATCTCCAATGTTTTTAGTGCTTCAGCAGTTTTACGGGCCGAATCGACTACTTTTTTCTCTTTATGTGCACTCTGGCGCAAATTCTCTTCCAATACCTTTTTGGCCGAAGGAGTCGCCATTGCTGCCATACCGCGCGGGATCAAATAATTTCTACCATATCCGTTTTTCACGTCTACGACATCATCTTTAAAGCCCAAATGCTCTACGTCTTGTTTTAGTATAAGTTCCATCTTTGCTTTGATTATTTTAGTAAGTCCCCTACGTACGGCATAAGTGCAATATGACGGCACCTTTTAATGGCCTGCGCCACTTTGCGCTGATATTTCAATGATGTTCCGGTAAGCCTCCTGGGCAAAAGCTTGCCCTGCTCGTTTACCAACATCATAAGAAAATCGGGATTCTTATAGTCGATGTATTTAATACCGTTTTTCTTGAAACGGCAATACTTCTTTTTCGTATTGGTCTCAATGTTCAATGGGGTCAGATAGCGAATTTCACCATCTTTCTTCCCTTTTGCCTGTTGTTGTAATGTTGCCATACTTTTACGCTTTGGTTTTTAACCTAGTTCTTCTTACTTCTGCCCACGCGATAGCGTGCTTATCCAATCGTACCGTCAAAAAGCGCATAACACGCTCTTCCCTTTTCAGTTCTTGCTCATAAGGAGAAACAACCTCGCCAGGTGCAGTAAATTCGAACAAGTGGTAAAAACCACTTTTTTTGTGTTGTATGGCATAGGCCAATTTTTTAAGCCCCCAATTTTCTTTGGAGACCATTTTGGCGCCATTCTTAATTAAGAAATCCTCGAATTTCTTAACTGTTTCCGCTATCTGTTCATCAGAAAGCACGGGATTCAAAATGAAAACAGTTTCGTAATGGTTCATAAATGTATATTTTTTTAGGTGCGCAAAAGTAAGAATAATTAGAACACATTACAAGAAAATAGGAATTTCTTCGTTCTATAGGAGTATAATCCCAAAAATCGAACTTTACCCAAGTCTTAACCTATGTTCATCGTCATTTATAAAGAAAACACCACCGGCCACACATTTTTTTGTAGTTGAACGAGTTTTTTTAGTATTTTGTCGATGATTTAACCCCACAAATCGCCCTATTTATGAAACTAAGATGTATTATCGTAGACGATTCGTCTATGCAACGTATGGCCGTTGCAAAGCTGGTAAACAGTCATCCGAACCTTGTTATGGTTGCGGAGTACAGCAACGCCATCGAAGCCAAAAACGGTATTAAAAATCACGAGATCGATCTAATCTTTCTTGATGTTGAAATGCCTATCATTAATGGATTCGACTTACTCGAATCCCTCGAAAACAGTCCCCAAGTCATCTTGATTACTGGTAAACCTGATTATGCACTTAGAGCATTCGATTACGATGTTACCGATTATTTGCATAAGCCCATCACCTTGGCCCGCTTCGATGCCTCGGTAAAACGAGCTATTTCGAAGTACGAGCAAATGCATCAGGTACATGAAGATGAGGAGCATATTTTCGTAAAGAGCAACTTGAAAAAACGAAAGGTCATCCTTAACGATATCAAATGGATCGAAGCGCTTGGCGATTACATTAAATTGGTGACCGACGAAGCCAATATCGTTATCTTATCGACGATGAAATCTTTCGAAAAGCAATTGCCCGAAGAAAAGTTTCTCCGTATACACAAGTCGTATATCGTAAATTTGGAAAAAATCGAAAAGTTCAACAGTAAGAATGTTGAAGTAAGTGGACGGTCCATTCCCTTAAGCAGGAACAAAAAGACCGAGTTGGCCGAAGCACTGAGCAACGTCTAGCACTTCTACTTTCGTATAGTACAAACCGCGGTTTCTTAAAGAAATGGCGGTTTTTTTTTGCTGCCCCCTCGACTGCCTGCCCGATGTGCCGTTCAGGCGTGCGCTCGGGATGGTCAATTAGGCTATTTGCTTAATCCTAAATATGATCTACATTATATATGACCCTCACACTTCGATACTGCGAAACAGCGTTGAACGATTTTTCAATTCGCTTGATAACCGTCTTGGTTTTTGATAGCGATTGATTTTGCGGAATCTTGACCATCACATTCTTTAAGAACTGGTTACGTATACGGGCGATTGGTGGATATTCCGGCCCCAGCACATTAATACCTAGCGTATTTCGAAGTGCTTGGGCGAACCATTCGGCCGCCTCATTCAACCGGTTGTATTCCTTATGCTTGAACGTAATTCGGATAATACGATTTTTAGGGGGATATTTATATTGCTCCCGTTCGTACAATTGCTCTTTGAACATGCCCTCGTAGTCATTTGTGGAGACCTGTTTTAGAATTTGGTGGTACGGGTTGTAACTCTGTATGATGACCCTGCCCTGTTTCTTTGTTCGTCCTGCCCTACCCGCTACTTGCGTCAACAACTGAAAGCAGCGTTCGTGCGCACGATAGTCGGGAAAGTTCAAAAGGGAATCCGCGTTCATGATACCGACAAGGCTAACATTCCTAAAATCTAGGCCTTTGGTCAGCATTTGGGTGCCCACCAGAATATCCATTTCTTGTTGTTCGAAGGCGGTAATTATTTTTTCGTAGCCGTGCTTGCCACGGGTGGTATCGAGGTCCATACGCCAGGTTTTGGCCTCGGGAACTAGGGTTTCCAGTTCTTTCTCAACTTGCTCGGTACCAAAACCTTTAGTGTCCAGCGATGGACTGCCGCAGGCCTGGCAACTTTCTTGTAGGGCCATGTGATAGCCACAGTAGTGGCAACGCAACTGTTTTTTGTACTGATGAAAGGTAAGGCTAACGTCACAATTGGGACATTGTGGGGAATGTCCGCAGGTCGTACATTCCACTATAGGCGCGTATCCCCGGCGGTTTTGAAATAGGATGACCTGTTCGCCCGCCTGCAAAGTTTCCTTTATCTCTTCAAGCAAACGTTCGGAAAAATGACCTTTCATCCGCTTTTTTCGGGTGTATTCCTTGAGATCAACGAGTTCTATCTCGGGCATGAGTACGTTACCATAGCGGCGTTTTATTTCAGCATATCCGTATTTTCCCGTTCGGGCGTTATAAAAACTTTCAATACTAGGCGTGGCGGAACCCAATAAAATATGACTTTTATGTAAGTTCGCCAAGATGATAGCGGCATCACGGGCATGATAGCGGGGAGCGGGGTCGAACTGTTTGAAAGACCCCTCATGCTCTTCATCGACGATGATCAGTCCCAATTCCGAATAGGGCAAAAACAGTGCGGATCGGGCCCCAATTACAATCTGCGCTTTCGCCTTTTTGGCCAAAACATTGTTCCATACCTCTACCCTTTCCTGGATATTGTATTTGGAATGATAGACGGATACCTTCTCGCCGAAATACTCCTGTAGACGGGAAATCAACTGCGTCGTTAAAGCGATTTCCGGCAAAAGATAAAGGGCCTGTTTGCCCGAAGCAAGACATTCCTCTATCAATTTTACATACACCTCGGTCTTACCTGAAGAGGTGACTCCGTGCAACAAGGCCGTTTTTTTATCTTCAAAAGCTCGCGAAATATTTTTTAAAGCTTCTTGTTGATATTCGTTCAACGCCTTGAGGGCGAAATTTTCCGCCTCGCCTTCAAAATTTACCCTATCGGTTCGGATAAAATATTCCTCAAGAATTTCCTTGTCAACCAGAGATTTGATGACCGCCTTCGAACCCCCACTGGTTTCCTCGAGTTCCGAGACCTTGATGGGTTTTTTTCTGACGGCTTGCAATTGGAAAAGGGATAGTACGACCTGACTTTGTTTGGGCGCACGGCTCAGCGTCTCGAGTAAAGCTTCCAGATTTTCCTCGGATAGATATTCCGTTCCCAATTTCACGTAGCGTACCAATTTGGGGGTATACTGCTCGTACATTTCCTCTTTTAAAAGGATGACTTTTTTTTCGAGCAATCGGTTGAGAATTGGCAAGATATTCTTCCGGTCGATGATGGAACTTACCTCGTGAACCTTAAGGGAGGACTGATGTTGTAGGGCCTCGTAGACTAAAAATTCGTCATCTTCCAAATCTGTATCATCCACCTCTACCCTATCGTTTCGCAGAATAAGGGTCTCACTTTCCAGTAAAAATGCACTGGGTACGGCAGTTCGGAAAACTTCTCCCAAAGCACACATATAATACTCAGCAATCCATTGCCAATGTTTAAGCTGATATGGGTTTACGATGGGATGTTCATCTAAAATCCGGTGGATTTCCTTGGCCTCGTATACTTCGGGCGGCTTGTTATGGATAGTATGTACCAGAGCCGTATAAATTTTGGACTTCCCGAAGGGAACTCCCACCCGCATTCCTGGTTTTAAAAACTCCGCTTCCGGCTTTGAAACACTGTAAGTAAACAGTTTTTCTAAGGGAATCGGCAAGATGACATTGATGAAGTATTCCATGGCTTTTGTCCTCACCCTTCAACGCGCTTCCATGTCTGCGTGCGATATATAAAGGCCAAGTAGCCCCTGACCAAGAGCTCGTTGGGGTTATCGGGGTTTAGCCATATCTTACAGCGAAAGGTCATGGCCTGTTGAGGGTCGAAGAGGGTATCGCCCTTGTAAACGCCCTCACCTTTATGTTCAGCGTCTTCTATAATGGTCATGCCCAAAACGGGTTTGTCCTTACGTTTACCCTCGCATTTTTCGCAGATAAAATTTTCTTTTCCCTCCTCAACGATTTCGATGACCTTACCATCCATCAATCCCTCATCGTCTTGGTAAATATCAATAATGGCCTTGGGCTTTCCGGTACGGTCGTCAATGGTTTTCCATTTTCCAAAAACGGATTGTGCCTGTACTGCAGGCACAGCTAGTATCAAGAAACATATAGTGATTATTTTATTCGTCGTCATCCTGTTTTTTATGGGTTTTTCGTAGGGAATTCATAGTGGCGTTCAATTCAAAGCCGAGCAACAATATATTGGAATTAATCCATATATAGACCATTAAAATCAATAATCCCCCTAAGGCACCGTACAATTCGTTGTACCGCGCAAATTTTTCCACATATACGCCAAAGAGGTAGGAAGTCAGCATAAAGAGGAGGGTGGTCATCAAGGCTCCCAATGAGAAAAAACGTGCCTGTTTACCTTCAGCCGTTCCAAAATAATAAAGGATGGCCGTTGTGAAATAGGATAGAATGATAAAGAAAAGCACCTTACCGACCTGTGCCCCGATGATATCGCTTTCGGTGAGGTTGTATCCCCTTGTTTTCGAGGCCCAAACACTCAAATAATCTAAGATATAAAACTCAAAATATACAAAAACGACTGCTCCAACAATCAGTAGAACAGAAAGAATGATGCCCACCATTAGCGCGTAAAGGTATTGCCGGAAAAAATTACGGGTCAGTTCTACATGGTACGAGTTTTCGAACCCCCCGAAAATGGCGTTTACACCGTTGGCCATTAAAAAAATGGATATGAAGAATGCCGAAGATAGCAGCCCACCTTGTTTCTGATCTTTTATCTGTTGGTAGATCTCATGAAAATAATCACTGGTCGCAGATGGCAAGAAGGACTCTAAAAATAAGAGGAACTGAAAATCAAAGTCCGCTGTTCCGACGCTTACATAGGGTATGACGAAGGGAACCAAGGTCAGTAAAAAAATCAGTAAGGGAAAAAGGGCCAAGAACAAGCTGAAAGCAATCGAACTGGCCCGGGTGGATAAGGTGCCTTTTAAAATACCGAAAATGTAAATTTCTAAAAGACCGTAAAGCGAAAGGCCCTCAAAGGCAGACAGTCTGATCTCCTTTAAAAAGCGCATTAAACTATTGACGATAGGTATTTTCGCGAGCTTTTCCTCTACTTCTTGAGACATCTAGACCGCTTTAAGACTTAAGTCCATATTATAAATGGAATGGGTAAGAGCGCCTGAAGAGATATAATCCACGCCACATTCTGCGTATTTTCTGATGGTCGTTTCGTCAATACCGCCGGAAGATTCGGTCAGACAGGTATCACCGATCAGTTCGACCGCCTTTCGGGTATCTTCATAATTAAAATTATCGATCAAAATACGATAGACGCCTTCGGATTTTAAAATTTTCTTGATTTCATCTAAATTTCGTGCCTCTACGATGATTTTCAGGTCGCGACCGCTCTCTTGTAAATACTTTTTTGTTTTTTGGATGGCCTTGCTAATTCCCCCTGCAAAATCGATATGGTTATCCTTAAGCATGATCATATCGTACAACGCGAATCTGTGATTCTCACCGCCACCAATCTTGACCGCCCATTTCTCGATGGCACGTATGCCCGGGGTGGTTTTACGTGTATCGAGAATTTGAGTACCGGTACCTTCCAACAGCTTAACGAACATATTCGTTTTAGTAGCAATGGCACTCATACGCTGCATCGCATTCAATACGATGCGTTCGGCTTTCAAAATACTCTGTGAGCTGCCGGAAACATAAAAAGCAATATCCCCATATTTAACCCGCGAACCATCCCTAATACCTATTTCAAGTTCCAAATTTCCATCTACCTGTGCAAAAACCTGCATGGCAAAATCAATGCCAGCAATAATACCATCTTCCTTGACCAACAATTTTGCCTTGCCCATAGCCCCCTTGGGAATACAGGCCAAAGAGCTATGGTCACCATCGCCTACATCTTCGCGGATTGCGTTTTCTATGATACGATCGATTTCTGTTTGAAACTGTGCCTCGCTAATCATGTCTATCGATAAAGGTTTATGCTAAATTAGTAAATTGTAATTTGGTTCCACTGTATTCCGAAGCCTTACGAAGAGAATTCACCAAAAGACAATGCGATCGTAACAAAGATACCTATTGAAGCTATTCCTAAACTTCAAGGATGTATTGCTTTAGATTTTGGGATTTGGAATTTGCAAATTACATTTGCCACATGACCATCAAATTATTAGCCATCGGCAAAACGGACAGTAATACACTTCAGCAGCTGATTTCGGAGTATAAAAACCGGTTGAAGCATTACATTCGGTTTGAACTCGAAACCATACCCGATATCAAGAATGTAAAAAACCTTTCAGAACTACATCAGAAAGAAAAAGAGGGCGAGTACATACTTAAAAAAATGTCGCCGACCGATATCCTCATACTTCTCGACGAAAATGGAAAACAATTTTCTTCGATCGATTTTTCAAAATACCTTCAAAAGAAAATGAATTCCGGCATCAAACAATTGGTTTTTGTTATAGGCGGCCCTTATGGATTCAGTGATGCGGTCTATGAAAAGGCCCAAGGCAAAATCAGTCTGTCAAAAATGACCTTTTCGCATCAGATGGTGCGTTTGTTTTTCGCAGAACAGTTGTATAGGGCGTTTACGATATTGGCGAACGAGCCGTATCATCATGGATGAGCTTCAACCGCAAGCATTAAATTCAATAAAAGGGCATCAATCTTTGAAGGTCGTTAGACACTCCCGTCGAATGCTATACTGAGCGCCCGTCTGAACGGAACGGACAGGGAGCCGAAGGACGGGATTGACAAGAAAAGCTAATTAATAAAGCACCCGAAACTTGATGGTATGCTCTACTTTCTTCAGAGCCTTGATGACATCCTTGTTATATTCTTTGTCAAGATCCGTAATTACATAGCCTACTTCGCTATCAGTGGATAAATATTGACCTGAAATGTTCAGTTCATATTCGGCCAAAACGGCGTTGATCTTTGCCATGATACCGGGCACGTTTTTATGTATATGAAGAAAACGGTGCGCTTTGCTCAATTTAGGCAAACGGATGTTAGGAAAGTTTACGGCATCGACCGTATTGCCGGAATTAATATAGTCCATTATTTTATTGGGCACAAAATCGGCGATATCCCGTTGGGCCTCTTCGGTACTGCCGCCAATATGCGGTGTGAGAATCACGTTGTCAAGCCCTTGTAATTCGGTCTTGAATTCGCCATTGCTCGCTGGTTCTTCTGGATAGACGTCAATAGCGGCACCCCCAAGTTTGCCGCTCTTTAAAGCTTTCGCCAAGGCTTCTATGTCCACTACAAAACCACGTGAGAGATTGATTAACAAGGCTCCATCCCGCATCTGCTTAATTTCACGTTCGCCAATAAAATTTTTGTTGGCCGGGTTATCATCGATATGTAGCGTGACCACATCGGAAACGTTCAAAAGGTTCTCAAGGGTGGCGCATTTTTTAGCATTGCCCAAGGCCAGACTATCCTCTATGTCATAATAGTATACACGCATACCCAAGGCTTCCGCTAAAATGGACAATTGTTTTCCGATGTTTCCATATCCGACGATACCGAGGTTCTTTCCGCGCACCTCTCGCGATCCAGTAGCTGTCTTCTGCCATGATCCTGCGTGTATTTCGGTACTTCTTGGGAATATACTGCGCGTCAGCATAATGATTTCACCGATAGCCAATTCGACCACAGATCTTGTATTGCTATACGGTGCATTGAACACGACTACCCCTTTTCTCTTGGCATGCTCAAGATCGATTTGGGTAGTACCGATACAAAAAGCACCGACCACTAATAATTTGTTGGCAGCATCTAGCACTTTTTGGGTCACCTGGGTCTTCGATCGGATACCCAATACGTGTACGCCCCTAATTTTTTCGATAAGCTCATCTTCGGGAATACTATGCTTCAGCAATTCAACCGAAAACCCGTCACCGGAAAGATTATCAAAGGCATCAGGGTGCACATTTTCCAACAACAATATCTTAATGCGGTTCTTAGGGTAAGAAATATTTCTAGGCAAATCGTTCACAAATAAAAATTCATCCATATTCGGAGTTATATAATCGGCTTTATTGGCAGCTTTTTCGCGGTGTACGTTTTCGGTGTAGGCAAAAAATTTATGGGCGATTCCAGCTTCGCGCATTACGTAATCACTATATCCATCACCGATGACCTGTACTTCACCGTCTAGTTTCAAGAGCTTTAAGCACTCGATTTTTCCGTTGTGGGAAGCGAGCACGTTATCTTCGTCGAACCCAATAATCTTTCCGTTGTCATCGAATTCAAAAGTGTTGGCGTATACCCTATCCGAAGGAATATTGTATTCCTTTACGATAGGATCTATAAACTCCTTAAATCCGCAGGAAATCACATAGATGTCATCCGAAAATTTTTCAAAAAACTCCTTGTTCGCCTCAATGGATTTAGAAATTTTCTGGCGAAGTTCTTCGACCAAAGGCTCTAAATCGTCTCTATGGGCGTTCAATAATTTAATTCGACGTTCCAAAGACTCCGTAAATGAAATGTCGCCATCGATGCCCAAATTGGTAATTTCCTGGATTTTTTTTATGATTTCATCGCGGTTGGAATTTCCCGCCAAGGTCATCTCTGCCAAAACATCCAAGGCTTCTACCCGGGTCAATGTGCTATCGAAATCAAATACGTACTTTCTGCCTGTATTTACCATATATGTATTGAAACCTTTATCCGTATAATGAACTCTTCTTGAGTTGTTCTTTCGTCTGCCCCCCCTGTCGGGGTCAAATTTCACGCTCTTATTTTGTCCTTTTTTCGCACCGTTGCTATGGCTATGCTTCTCAAAAAAACCTTCATTAGATCACAATCGAGTTTAACGTATGGATATGGGATTTATTTTCAAAATTAGGGCACAAAAGTAAAGATAAATTTTTTCCGATTTTCAGGATTGCCATTAAATGTTATTCCTGTCACTAATCCGTAGAAATTTGATAGAGATCTATCGACAGGGATACTATTCGAATATAGCTCATGAAATGGATATTTTTTTAGCTCCTATATATAATACCGGTCACAATGGCAAGACCAAAACTCAAAAGCGTGCCAATCAAAATATACTCTGTGAGCTTCCGGTTATTGCTTTCCTTCAAATCATTAAAACGAAAGACGGATTTGGCACCTATCAAAAGTCCGATAGCTTCCCAACGTCCTAGAATTATAAACATGAGAACAAAGAGGCGTTCGATAATACCGATATATTTTCCCGCATTGGGAAGGGATTTATGGTCTAGCTCGATTTTATTGTCCATAGCTTCCAACAATTTGCCCATTATGATCGCTGCGGGAAAGGTGACAAATACAATGGCGGTTACCAATGGCCAATCCAGTTTTTCGAACAGCGCAATGGTATGACCTACCAGATTGCCATAGTAAGCAGCGGCATACAAAACAGCCAAATGTGAGGCCTGATCAATAAAAAAAGGGATGCTCTTCAGTCTGAACAAAGGTGTGGCGTATAGTTTGGCCAAATCGATAAAGTAGTGGGAAACTGCGATGATGAGGGCCAGTTTCCAGTACTTCAAATCCCACAAAAGTATCATGTTCACGAAGAAATGTAGTAATACATGTATATAAAGATATTTTGATCTGACCTTGTTCGCTTCTTTGTGAACGACCCAACGAGTCGGTTGTAACAGGAAATCACCAATTAAATGCGCCAGTAAAAGTTTAGTAAAAATCAGCATCGGTTTAGGTCTTTTAAGATATTATCGTAATAGTCAAGTAGTTCAAAGACGAGGTCTAAACGCGCCCTTTTCTGGCGTTGGCTTACCGCCGATTGCTGAATGCCCAGTCGCTTGGCCAGATCGGCTTGCGAGGCTTTGGGATGTTCAAAGGCCATGACCACGATTTCTGCGGAAACGGGACTCCAGTCATCCATGAAGTTAAGGGCTAATTTCAGCATCAGGTTTAGGGTATCGTCGTAAAAACCGCTACCTGTCGCGATGGTAAGGTTCAATTTATCTTCTTTCAATGATTCGAAAGTTCTACCGGAACGCTGGTACGCAGGCCCATTTGATTCACTTACCCCTGCACCCCTAAAGGTTTCGGTGCCCAAGCCGATACCCATACGTACGTCTAAACCTTTTATGGTCTTTATTAAGGCTTTGATGTGTATTGCAACACCAAGTACTTCTTCTCGAGGTATCTTTAATTGAAACTCGTCGCCGCGGTAAATATCCCAGTCAGTAGGCGATTCGCCAAAATTTGACAAATATTTTTTTAATACAGCAAGCCACTCTGAAACCTCGTAGTTCTCTGAATTAACAATATCGCCCGTTATAATAGCTATCATATTAAAGTATAAGTCAAAACGCTAATATATAAATATATAATTGAATTAGCTAATATTTCAATATATAAGCTAAAAAGCTGATAATTTAAATTATAAGTTAAAATGCTTATTTTTAATGAAGTCGAACTTTGCTAGGGGCAGATGGCAAATTACTTAAATACCTAATTTTTTTATTTAGAAAAGGTAATCCATCCCAAATTTCTGTAAGGTTTTGAGAAGGCAGCGTTTTTAAAAATGTTCTACTATCAAAACCACCTTCGGACCAATAAACAATACTGCTTGTAATCCTTGTTAAAAATTTTCGTTAATGCTTGCTCTTCGGGTTCAATTTGAAATCGGTTCATATAGGCAACAAAACCAGCGGCCAAAAGGGTATTGAAAGCATTGCCGAGCCAAATGCCCCATGCTAGCAACAGCAAAAGCATCGCAAGATAAATCGGGTTTCGGGTATAGGCATAGATTCCGTTGGAAACCAATTTTTTTGTCTTACCGGGTTGTGCAGGGTCTATCGTAGTCTTAGCAGTGTAAAACTGGAAAAGTGCTATTACCATAATTAAAATAGCGAACACAGCCAAACCAACCATAAGATAATGGCGGCCAAAAAAATCAAAGTATCCGAAGGGCAGGAATTTGGCGAGAAGATACATCAACAATCCGAATACCAAAAGGACGATGGCAGGGGGAATTTTTAATTTCATGCGCTAAAATTACTATTTTTGGGTTGAACTCGTTTTGAGTTTCTGTTTGGAACCGAGATTTTCGGCTTTTGTGCTCTAATAAAGGCTTTTTTGAGTAGCATAGCCGTAGCTAAGGCGCAACGAAAAGACGAAATTAGAGTGCAAAATGTGAAAATCGTAGGTAAAGGAGAAGCTCAAAACCAGATCAAAATGAAACTCGTCTTCGCAACACACAATAAAAACAAATTCGCTGAAGTAAAGAACTTGGTCCCCGCGCATATCGATCTAGTGTCGCTGACCGATATCGGTTGTACAGAAGAAATTCCAGAAACGGGAAAAACCTTGGAAGAGAACGCCCGAATAAAAGCCGATTATGTGACAGAAAATTTTAACCTACCCTGTTTTGCCGATGACACCGGACTTCTTGTAGACGCCCTTCATGGCATTCCAGGAGTATTGTCTGCCAGATATGCAGGTGAACAAAAGAGCTCGGAGGATAATATGGACAAACTACTAGCAGCCCTAAAAGGTAAAAACGACCGGAAAGCGAGATTTACAACTGTAATCGCCCTCAATCTAAACCAAGAACGCCATACTTTTACCGGCTCGGTAGAAGGTGACATCATAAAAGAAAAAAAAGGTAACGACGGTTTCGGATACGACCCGATTTTCAAACCTGCGAGCTACGAAAAAACTTTTGCGGAACTTTCCATCGCCACTAAAAACCAGATTGGCCATCGGGGCAAAGCCATAAGACAACTGCTACAGTTCTTAGAAAAATAGCACATCTCAAAAAATAACACTACTTTTGCAGCCATTTTAACGCCGCCGGTATGGCAGGTGTTGTATGGAGAAGTCCAATGGGTTATACGCTAATCGCTCTTTACAACACACATATTTGCGATTAACAATAACACATTATGACTAAATTTGAAGCACTGGGGCTAGATAAGGCCCTATTAGATGCTGTTGCCGACATGGGTTTTGAAACTCCATCGGAAGTACAGGAAAAAGCAATCCCTATTTTATTGGAAGGCGATACCGATCTGGTCGCACTTGCCCAGACAGGAACAGGAAAGACCGCCGCTTTTGGCTTTCCGCTCATCCAAAAACTCGATAGCAACAGCCGTACAACACAAGGATTGATCCTCTCCCCTACCCGCGAGCTCTGCTTGCAGATTACCAACGAAATGCAGGCCTATTCCAAGTACGTAAAAGGGTTGAATACCGTTGCTATCTATGGAGGTGCAAGCATCACCGATCAGGCACGACAGATTAAGCGCGGCGCCCAGATTGTCGTAGCTACACCGGGCCGTATGAAAGATATGATCGGACGCGGACTTGTCGATATTTCCAAAATCGATTATTGTATTCTAGATGAAGCAGATGAGATGCTCAATATGGGCTTTTATGAGGATATCAAGGATATTCTAAGCAATACGCCGAAAGAAAAATCAACGTGGTTGTTTTCTGCCACCATGCCGAAGGAAGTTTCCAAGATTGCCAAGAAATTCATGGACAATCCCGTTGAGATTACAGTAGGTACCAGAAATGCGGGCATCTCAACGGTCAACCACGAATACTATGTGGTGGGTGGACGAGATCGATATCCTGCCTTAAAAAGATTGTCCGATGCAAATCCCGATATCTTTTCCGTAGTCTTTTGCCGAACTAAGAGGGATACACAGCGGGTTGCCGAAAAATTAATTGAAGACGGCTATAATGCCGGTGCCTTGCACGGAGACCTAAGCCAGAACCAACGCGACCTGGTTATGAATTCTTTTAGAAAGAAGCAGATACAAATGCTAGTCGCTACCGATGTAGCAGCACGTGGTATCGATGTAGATGACATTACGCACGTTATCAACTATCAGCTTCCCGATGAAATCGAAGTCTATACCCATAGAAGTGGGCGTACGGGTCGAGCAGGCAAATCGGGAATTTCGATGGTCATTGTAACACGCAGTGAAATCCGTAAGATAAAATCCATAGAGAAAAAAATCCAACAGAACTTCAACCAAAAAACAATTCCCACAGGGATTGAAATCTGTGAGACCCAACTGTACCACTTGGCCAACAAAATCAAAGAGACCAAGATAAATAAAGACGTCGATAACTATCTGCCGGCCATAAACGAGGTTTTGGAGGGGATTGATCGTGAAGAGCTGATCAAAAAAATCGTATCGGTCGAATTTACCCGCTTTTCGAATTACTACAACAAAACCAAAGACCTGAACGTTTCCGATAGTAGGGAAAGTAAAGGTGGCAGAGACGACCGGGAACGAAGCAGCGCGCCGTCATCGAACGGATCTGTTAGGTATTTCATCAATGTGGGCGAAAAAGATGGTTACGATTGGATGACTTTAAAAGATTTTCTCCGCGATACCTTGAGCCTCGGCCAAGAAGATGTGTACAAAGTCGATACCAAAGATTCCTTTTCCTTCTTTAACACCGAAGCCGAACATACCGATCAAATACTCAAATTCTTTACCGATTTCAAATTGAACGGAAGGTTCATCAACGTCGAAATCTCGCAGAACCCTGGCGGTGGCGGTGGCGGTGGCGGTTATCGCGGTAAAAAAGGTAAGGGCAAAAGAGGAGACAAATTCAATGATCGAGGCGGACGTAGTAAAGGTCGCGAAAAAAAAGGGACGAAAGCTAAATCAGGTAATTCCGGTAAAAGACGTAGCAAGCAGAGTCGAAGTGATTTCTTTTAAGACATCTTGATGATCTCATTTTTGAGTTAATTGTATATTAAAAAATACGCTTCGGCGTATTTTTTTGTTTTGTTTAGTACATTTATTCCGTAACCATACACAATGAAACCATTTCTACTGCTAATTTGTATCCTATTTATCCGTACCGCTTTTTCACAGGACGATGAGGCCGCCGAACAGGAAATTAACGCGGTCGTGGTGAACGCCCAGACTGACAATACCATGGAAAGCGTTCATGTCGTCAATCTCAACCAAGTGGTCGGTACCATCACCAACGAAAAAGGGGAATTCACGATTACGGCAGCGGTAAACGACACGCTGTATTTTTCCTTTTTAGGTTTTAAATCCCAGAAAATAAGGGTGACCAACGATATGTTCAAGTTCGAGAACACCAAAATCTCGTTGACCGAACTCGCCTATGCTCTCGAAGAGGTTATTGTGCGGCCCTATCAACTTACGGGATATCTCGAGATTGATGTAAAGAACCTTCCTGTCAACAATGCCTATCAATACAGTATTTCAGGACTTTCGGTGGGCTACGAAGCCGGCAACAAAAGTGCGAGTGCCGTCACCAAAGTGTTGGGAGCAATTCTAAATCCCGCTGATCTGCTACGCAATCTTTTCGGCAAACAGCCCAACCAAATGAAGAAATTGCGAAAGATGAAGGAAGATGACCAGATACGTGATCTACTGGCCTCAAAGTTCGATCGGGAAATCCTTATGGAAATGCTGCAGATCGAAAAATTGGATATTCAGGACATCCTAAACAATTGCAATTATTCCAAATCCTTTATCACAACGGCGAACGACCTTCAGATACTTGATGCCATAAGTAGTTGTTATGAAGATTTCAAGGTGCTCAATCGCAAAAACTAGTTAGATGCGGGAAAGCTTTGCGCATCGCGAAAAGGCTCTTATTAATTAAAGAAATTATGGCATCAAATATATTTTTCGTTTCCACCATCATTTTATAGCTTTAGGACATGAAAAAAATGCTCTTGGCTATAGTGCTTTTGACCTTCATCGTTTCCTGTAAGCAGGTAAATACCGATACGGTCGAAAGTACAACCTTTGTTAACAATTCGAATCCCGTACAACTCACTAATGCCCCCTTTGCCTGGGAAGGGGCAAATATTTATTTTCTGCTTACCGACCGTTTCAAAAACGGTGACACCTTGAACGATGTTAATTTCAATCGTACAGAACCTACAGGCCCCCTTAGAGGATTTATGGGGGGTGACATAGCAGGTATAACCGCAAAAATAGAGCAAGGCTACTTTAGCGACCTAGGAGTGAATGCCATTTGGTTTACTCCGGTAGTGGAACAAGTTCATGGTAGCACGGACGAAGAAACCGGAAACACTTACGGATATCATGGATATTGGACCAAGGATTGGACGGCCTTAGACCCTAATTATGGTACAAAGCAAGACTTGGAAAAGCTAGTCAAAACCGCTCATAAATATGGTATCCGGATTTTGATGGACGTGGTTTTAAACCACACCGGTCCCGTTACCGACGAAGATCCCGTTTGGCCCGAAGAATGGGTACGTACCGAACCGACTTGCACCTTTACCGATTATCAGAGTACTACCGAGTGTACCTTGGTAGATAATCTGCCAGACATTCATTCCGAATCTGACAAAGCTGTCGAACTGCCAGACGCGCTTTTGGCCAAATGGAAGGCAGAGGGCCGCCTTAGCCAAGAACTAGACGAACTGCAATTATTCTTCGAACGTACTGGCTATCCAAGGGCACCAAGATTCTATATTATCAAATGGCTGACGGATTATGTGAACGCGTTAGGAATAGACGGTTTCAGAGTGGATACCGTAAAACACGTAAACGAAAATGCTTGGGCGGAACTACAGAAAGAAGCTGCGCACGCCTTTGCGAACTGGAAAAAAATGCATCCGGGCGAAGTTTTGGACGATACGCCCTTTTTCCTGGTCGGGGAAGTTTACGGCTATGGCATTTCCGGTGGAAGGGAATATGATTTCAACGATAAAAAAGTGGATTATTTCAATCATGGCTTTAAAAGTCTGATCAACTTTGAGCTTAAAACGGATGCGCTTCAGGACTATGAGACAATTTTCGCAAAATACAGCGATATTCTGCATACTTCGTTAAAAGATAAAAGTGTGTTGAACTACCTGACATCCCATGACGATCCCCATCCTTACGACGTCAAACGTAACGACCCCGTCAAGGCAGCCAATATCTTACTATTGACGCCTGGCGCTTCCCAAATCTATTATGGTGATGAAACAGCCAGAGACCTGACTATAGAAGGTTCGGAAGAAAACCCCATAATGGGCGATGCCACGCTGAGATCTTTCATGAACTGGGAAGATATCGATAGTATTCCCCGGACTCAAAAAGTACTTGAGCACTGGCGCAAACTTGGGAAATTTAGACGCGACCATTTGGCGGTTGGGGCCGGTAAACATCTACGACTTGCCAAAAATCCCTATGTTTTTAGCAGAACTTATGTCGATGGCGATTTTAAGGACAAAGTGGTTATCGGGCTAGATCTTGCCAAAGGGAAAAAATCACTCTGGGTAAAAGGCTTTTTCGGTGATGGCACCAAACTTCACGATACCTACTCAAATACCGTGGTTACCGTTGCCAACGGTAAGGTAATTCTTGACAACGAATATGATATCGTACTTCTTGAAGTCGCCGAGTAAGGTTTTGACGGATCAATAACTTTCCAATTGAATTTTATGATTTTTGTTTTTTTTAAGCATTCCTTTGTGCTTATGGTATAGCTTTTGAACCCTCAGCGCTCGTCTTATCAGTTCTAGCTTTGTCGTGTTTATTTGGAACTGGACAAATCATAATGCAATACATGAATACCCCAACCATTAAAAAATCAAGAATTAGTAGAAGAAAGTTTCTGGCAAAGCTAGTTCTGGGAAGCATGGGTTTGCTTTTTCTAGATGCATTTTGGTTCGAACGATACATTATCGATTGGAATGAATTCGATATTTCGGATGGTTCTGAGGATAGGATAAAAACGATACATATATCGGACCTACATATCAATTCCATCAGGTCTTTTCATAAAGACTTGGCCGAAAGAATCAACAAAGAGCGGCCTGATGCCCTCTTTGTGACCGGCGACTCTGTAAATCGTATGAGCTGGATTCCTGTTTTGGATGCCTTCTTAGCCATGATCGATTACGATATCCCAAAATTTGCTATTATGGGCAATGTAGATTATAAAGGGAGAGTCACCAGTGATGCCTTGAGAAAAACCTATGGAAAACATAACGGAAAGTTTTTGGTCAACCAAAACGAAATACTAAATGTGAAAGGCCGTAGAGTGAACATCGTCGGTGTTGACGATTACGTCTGCGGCTACCCTGATTTTTCAAAAGCATCGAGCGATTTAAATCTATCAGAAGACACCATTGTTCTCAACCACTGTCCGGCCTATCGTGACGAAATAGATGCCATAAACGCCAAGCTGGGACAAAAAATAAAACTGATTTTATCGGGGCACACCCATGGTGGCCAGATAACCTTTTTCGGAAAAGCTATTTACACCCCTTTTGGCAGCGGCAACTATGTAAAAGGCTGGTATAAAAATGCGTATAGCCAGTTGTACGTTTCAAAAGGCATAGGCACCCGAGTCTTCCCCGTGCGCTTCGGGTCACGAGCCGAGGCTATCATATTCCATATTTGATGATAGTATACCATCTTAGGTTACACTTTAACCCGGGGCAGAACGCTGTAAGATAGATCCTTTAGCAAATGACATTTCGAATTAGGGAATTTACCTAATAACATAAAGCCCTTCGCGTAGCCAACGCCTTCTATGACCTGTAGTAACGGTCTAAAATAGTATCTATACTTTTAATGGACTTCTTTGTCCAATCCAAACGCTTTTCCAATTTTTCGGTTTCGGTCAAGGGCCATGGCAAATTTGTTTTCCGCAACTTTGTGGTCAACGTTTGCAATATAATTGCCGCGGATACCGAAATATTCAGGCTTTCGGTGAAACCTGTCATCGGAATCTTCAAAAACCCATCGCTGGCGTTCATCACCTCTCTGCTCAGACCCTCTCTTTCAGTGCCGAAAAACAATGCAGTTTTATCTTTGATTTCAAAGTCGTTTAACCAGCAGGAGTCATTATTTGGGGTAGTCGCAATTATTCGATAACCTTCGTTTTTGAGCGCGGCTATACAATCCGATGTACGATGATAACGATGTACATCTACCCATTGTTGGGCGCCCATGGCAATATTCTTGTCCAACCGCTTACCGAACCGGCCTTCGATTACATGTGCCTCCTGCACGCCGAAGCTCTCACAAGTTCGTACGACCGCACTAGTGTTGTGAAGCTGATAAACATCTTCTATCGCTACGGTGAGATACTTGGTCCGTTCCTCCAGAATTTTCAAAAAACGCTGTTTTCTTTCTTCGGATATAAAATTTTCCAGATATTCGAGAAGTTTGATGTCGTACATAATTCCCAATATACCAAAAAACAGTAATTCAAAATACATACTTTTTTCAGCCAGAATACCATTTTATATAGTACAGCCTAGAACTAGCCAAAAAAACCTTTCATTCAATATTATACCTCCTTTTCCCATACGTCGATTTCAGAATGTTCAAACTTTCTTTATTTTTAGGGGATGAAGAAAATAACTGTTTTAACTGGGGCGGGCGTAAGTGCGGAAAGTGGCATAAATACCTTTCGGGATGCCGGGGGACTATGGGAAGGTCACGATGTAATGGAAGTCGCCTCCCCTCAAGGTTTTGCCAGAAATCCCGCGTTAGTACTCGATTTTTATAATCAAAGACGGAAACAATTGAGAAAAGTCACTCCCAATCGTGCCCATTTAGCTTTGGCTGAACTCGAAGATTATTACGATGTGACCATTATCACCCAAAATGTGGATGACCTCCACGAACGGGCGGGAAGCTCTTACGTAATTCATTTACATGGTGAACTTTTGAAAATGCGCAGTTCGGGAAACGAAGGTTCAATTTTAAACTGTGATGGAGATATAGCCCTTGGTGATCTATGCGAACAGGGCTATCAATTGCGTCCCGATATCGTATGGTTCGGCGAGGCGGTGCCGCTGCTGGAGAAAGCGGCCGCGGAGACCCAATCGGCCGACTGCGTTATCATTATCGGCACGTCGATGCAGGTATATCCCGCCGCCAGTCTGGTAGACTACGCCCTAGAGGGCGTTCCAATTTATTTTATCGATCCCAAACCCAACGTTTCGAAACACGATTTCGATAATTTGACCATCATTCCCAAAACGGCTGCTGAGGGAGTTCCCGTTTTGGTTTCGGATTTAATTGCCAAGGCACAGTGACTCAAGAAGAACTTTACCACTCTTTGGATGATGTAAATCATTCCCGGGAAAAACGGGCGCAAATGTCGACCTTGATAGTCGAAAATCCGCGATTGATAGAGCCTTTGATGGGCATCGGCTTTAACGTTGACAACCCCATTTCTAACCGCGCTTGCTGGGTACTGGAATTTACGGCCAAGGAAAATCTATCTTTACTTTTACCTTATTTAGATGAAATTACCGCAAATCTAAAAAAAATACATTTCGATTCCTCAATCCGACCCATGGCCAAGATCTGTGAGTATTTGATGAAGGCCTATTTCTCGAAAACATCCAATCAGACCCAAAACGT
The DNA here is from genome assembly GCA_963832345.1 of uncultured Flavobacteriaceae bacterium. Classification (GTDB taxonomy): domain Bacteria; phylum Bacteroidota; class Bacteroidia; order Flavobacteriales; family Flavobacteriaceae; genus Pricia. Next base: position 710,243 of record CAWHTW010000004.1, read on the forward strand.
AGTGACCGAAATCCATTTAGAAAGAATAACTGCGGCCTGTTTCGACTGGCTCATAGGCAATCATAAGGTGGCAGCCCAAGCCTATTCCATGACCTGTTTATTACTACTGGGCAAAAAATTCGATTGGATACATCCCGAACTGAAAATACTGCTAGAAAAGAACTATCAAACTGGTAGTGCTGCTTACAAGGCCCGGGCGAGAATGACTTTAGCGAAAATCAAACAAAACACATAAAGTTCTAAACCCATAAACCCATAAACTTTTTTTAATCCAGTATCTTTGGCTTTTCCGAAAAAAATCCATCCAAATAAAAACTATGTCCTTACATATACTGAACGCTATCTCACCCATTGACGGGCGCTATCGAAATAAAACGGAATCATTGGCAACTTTTTTTTCCGAGGAAGCCTTGATCAAATATCGCGTTCGGGTAGAAATCGAGTATTTTATCGCACTTTGCGAGATTCCCTTGCCGCAGCTATCTTCTTTTGATGCTTCCCTTTACGAACCTTTGCGGAAAATTTATCTGGAATTCACTACCGCTGATGCCCAAGAAATAAAAGAAATCGAAAAAACGACCAACCACGATGTGAAAGCCGTCGAATATTTTATTAAGAACGCATTTGACCGCATGGGACTTCAAAAATTCAAGGAATTTATCCATTTCGGATTGACATCCCAAGATATCAACAACACGGCCATACCCCTTTCCGTGAAAGAGGCCATGAACGAAGTCTATATTCCACAGTATGTCGGACTATTGAACAAACTGGAGCAAATGGCATCAGAATGGTCCGACGTTCCTATGTTGGCGCGTACGCACGGACAACCGGCCTCCCCTACCCGTTTGGGTAAGGAAATCGCTGTTTTCGTAGTACGTTTAAAAGAGCAATTCAATCTACTGAACGACATCCCCAGTGCCGCCAAATTCGGTGGCGCCACGGGAAATTTCAATGCACACAAAGTCGCTTATCCTCAAATTGATTGGAAGGCCTTTGGTAAAAAATTCGTACAAGAGCAATTGGGCCTGCACCACTCCTTTCCTACTACACAGATCGAGCATTATGACCATTTGGCAGCACTGTTCGATACCTTAAAACGCATCAACACCATAATCCTTGATTTGAATCGGGATTTTTGGACATATGTATCCATGGATTATTTTAAACAGCAAATCAAAAAGGGGGAAGTCGGCTCGTCGGCCATGCCGCATAAGGTGAATCCCATTGATTTTGAGAATTCTGAAGGAAACCTGGGCATCGCAAACGCCATTTTTGAGCATCTGTCGGCCAAACTGCCCATTTCACGTTTACAGCGTGACCTTACAGATAGTACCGTTTTACGAAATGTTGGAGTGCCCTTTTCCCATACGTTGATTGCCTTCCAATCCACCCTAAAGGGATTGAACAAACTATTGCTCAATAGGCCCAAGTTCGACCAGGATCTTGAAAATAACTGGGCGGTCGTTGCAGAGGCCATTCAAACGATTCTGAGGCGCGAGGGCTATCCGAATCCCTATGAGACCTTAAAAGGGCTCACCCGCACAAATATCAGTATCGACCAAAAATCGATTGCCGGTTTTATAGATACCTTGGAAGTTTCAGAACCAATAAAAAATGAACTAAAAGCTATTTCCCCCATGAATTACACAGGTATTTGAATCGGGATATTTTAAGATTGCATTGCCATAAATAATGGATTGTAAATAGATTTTGCGATATTTGAAACCTGCACATTTTTAATCAAAGCGTAACATAAAGCACGACTGGGCATGAAAGACAAATTTTCGATACAGGACTCCATAGGCAAACTTTGGGATAAAATGGATGCATGGCTTGATGCTATCATCTTGAAACTGCCCAATATTGTGTTGGCCATTTTGACCATGGTTGTATTCTATTTTATCGCCAAGGGCGTTAGAAATTTACTCAAAAAATATCTCTTGAGGCATATTGGTCAAGTGTCTATTCAGAGCATTGTTGAGAAAAGCGTGTTCATCGGCGTAATTTTGATAGGATTTTTCACCGCCTTGAGCGTCCTCGATTTGGATAAGGTTCTCACCAGTATTCTGGCGGGCGCCGGGGTTTTGGGCCTAGCCATCGGTTTAGCCTTGCAAGGTACCCTAAGCAACACTGTGGGAGGCTTTATGCTCTCCTTTATGCCCGACATCCGCATTAATGATTCTATCAAAAATGGGGACGCGTCCGGTATTGTTCAGGAAATTTCACTTCGTAATATCGTTATAAAGACACCGGAAAACTACATTACCGTTATACCGAATTCAAAATTTGTCGACGGGGCTTTTACCAATTATTCCTTAACGGATAGAGGGCGTATTGCCGTTAATTGCGGCGTAGGCTATGAAAGCAATCTTCAAGCAGTCGAAGACCTTACGGTCAAGATTATAGGTGAGAATTTTGAACAGGGAAATGGTGAAGGCGTAGAATTTTTCTTTACTGAGTTTGGGGATAGCTCCATTAACTTTATGGTGCGTTTTTGGACGGATGTTACGGGGTTCAAACAGGAACATGCCGCAAGGCACAAAGCGATTAAACTGATCAAGCAGCATTTCGATGGCAACGATATCAATATCCCTTTCCCCATTCGCACTTTGGATTTTGGTAAGAACAATTTGACTGTTCATACCGAGAAGCAAATTGGGAAGGAATCGAATAGTTGATACTTGATACGAGCGAATAGATCAACCCTTGATAAGCTCTCCTATTTTTTCAAGGCCCTCACCTTTGTAGTCCGATTTTTGTAGCGCCTGCATAAACTGGGCAATTTTAGCAGGATTCATATTTTCGCCCAACACACGTACTAACAAAAAACCCTTTTCGTTGCTGTCGCCATAAATGACCACCTCATCAATAGCGTCGTCATTGCCTACATAGGTAACAGTTGCCTTGCCATAGCTGGTGTTCATTTTCATGAGCTCATTGAATTTCGTATTGCTCAAAATGGACTTTACTTTGGCTTTTTCTGACTGGAACTCAAGGCTATTGGCATCCGTTTTTTTGAATGCCAAAACATTGAGCTTGCGAAGGGATTGCAAAGCTTCCCTTTGCTCTCCTGTCAATTCAGCCTTTTCCATATTCAATAAGCTTACCGGAAGATCGACGGATAAAAAATTCGGGTTTTCAGAATTATTGACATAGTATTCCTGTAAGCTTTGGGTGGGATTACAAGCAGCCAGGACCATTAAAAGCAGCATACAAATACTTAATCTTATCGTTTTCATGTTGGTGTTTTCAGATTATTATGGGAAGTCAAAGATTGCCCGAAGTCAGCACTAAAGGCTAGCCACCTTTACAATCACTCATTTCTTACCTGCTTGATTTAGTTCTTTTGGCAGTCCCATTTTATTGGTCAGCGCCCCGATTTTATTCAAATCTAAATCTCCTGTCATAGAGACCAATATACTTTCGAATTTTCGATTCTTTAATCCGATTTTAGGATTATTGATATCGGAAACAAACAGTAACAGTTCGCTGACATGGTCTTCGTCTTTTCCCTCTTTAACGTAAAATTTTACAGTAGCATCCTTATCCTTTACTTGCATTAGTTCTTCCAAGGTAGAAGATTTCAAGTATTGCTTGACCGTCATGGCCATATCCTCTGAAATATCCGCATCCTCGGTCATAAAAACCTTAATGCCCTTCAGACTCTGTGCAATATCGGCAAAATCTCGAGATTCTTGGTCGTTCTTATCGAAGGCCGCAATATCGCCCGCTAATTTGATCATGCTTTGGTTTACCGTTACCGAACCCACATTTTCCATAGCATCATATTTATCAAAAACGGATTGCGAAAAACTGAATAGCGGCAAAAATGCCAAGGCGAAGATTACATTTAATTTTTTCATGATTTTTTATTTTTAACCCTGCGACAAAATTTTGGTTTGTTCAAGGTCTGATTAGTAATTGATTAATGAATGTTTTATTTACAAGTAATTTTAATTAGCATTAGTCAGCAATGAACCCCACTTACCTATTCACTGCTACGGCAACTGCCTACTTCTTACTACCAGCCTTCTTCAACTGATTTCCGCCGGGCAAATCCATTTTATCGGTAAGCTTTGCGATTTCCTGAAGATTGATATCCCCGGTCAACGATAATAAGACCGTCTCTATTTTTCTCCCGTCGATATCGATATTGGCCTCTTGTAGGCCCGTTACGAACATGAGCAGTTCCTTCACATGGTCGGCGTCTTTGCCTTCCTTGACGTAGAACTTTACGTTGGAACTGCCATCCTTGACCCGCATCAATTCTTCATACGCCGAACTTTTTAAACGCGTGCTCACCCAACCGTCGATATCCTTTGAAATATTGGAATTCTCTGTGGTAATGACCTTAAAACTTGTTATTGAATTTACCAGTTTGAAAAAATCCGCTGCTTCGGGGTCGTCACTGCTGACGCTCATTTTTCCAAGCATCTGGAACATTTTGGGCTGCATGGCTACAAAGGTGACCTGATCGCTGTCTTCGTATTTTTCAAAAATATCCTGACCGAGGGTTACGATGGGCAAAAAAGCCAGTAAGATTACTATAATTTGCTTTTTCATGATTTCTAATTTATTTGAGTTGTTGAAAGATTCTATTTGTGTTTGCGATTTAATTCTTAAGGTGATTTTTGCCCGTTATCCAAAAAACGGTTTGTGTTTTTTTCAAATTCTTCCAAGTATACTATTTGTCCCGCTCCTTTGCTGAAATTAATGGAGAGCAGGGATAATGCCTCTTGGGCGGCCGCAATTTCAGCTTGCGTGTACTCCTCTTGCAATGTACCCGACGCCGAAGATGTGTTGAAATAGGCCCCGACCAAAAGCAATACGATAGCTGCCGCAGAAACCCAGGAGTACCACATTTTTCGAGATGTATTCACCTTTGGTTTCAACACCCTTTTCGTAAACCGCTCATCTCGCTCTTCGGAAAAATACTGGAACATCGGAGTATACTGCTCTAAGTGTTCCGCTACCTGCTCTTGGCAAAAGTAGGTGCGCAAAGTCGTTTCCTCGGATGCCGTTGTGGTGGCCTCGAAATACTTTTCCAATAATTTTTCTATTTTATCCGATTCCATAGTTATGTTTTTTTGTCAATTCTTCCCTAACCGTTTTTCTTGCCCTGGATAAAGCAACGCGTACTGCGGTAGGCTTCATTTCAAGCATTTCCGATATTTCATCATATTCATAGTGTTCCACGTCTCGCAATTGCAATACCATTTTTTGCTGTTCGGGCAGTTCTTCCATAATTTTTTGTACCCAAGAAACGCTATCGGTAGCCTCCAGCTTTTTATCAAGCGAACTGTCGTTGTCCGTATAATTGCTATGTACCAATTTAAGGTTTCCCGCCTGTCTTGACTTCAAGCGGTCCAAACAGAAATTCTTGGTCATGGTCATGGCGAAGGCCTCTACGTTGTTATATCCTTCCATCTTTTTGTTCTTTGACCATAGCTTTAATAAAATTTCTTGCGTAGCGTCCTCTGCTTCTTCCCGCGAAACCAGCAAGCGTTTGGCCAGCCGAAATAGCTTGTCCTGAAAAGGCATTACGATTTTTAAAAATTCCGTTTGTTGCATTTTGAGGCGCGACTGATTGTTTATTGATTGATTGATGTAAGCGTTCTACATAAGGAAGACGAAGTACAACTAATTTTGTTACAATAAATTTTAATTTCTCTAAAATGTAAGTATTTTGGTCAACCTTATACTAAATGTTTACGTATACTATGATGTAATAAGTACTTACAATCCCCCAATTAATAATTCGCTTTCGTTTTCTTTGGAACGATACTTGATTTGGGGATGTATGATGAAATAAGCCACAATACTATTCCGCTATGAAAAAGTATCCAAAATTTCTTTTATTGTTTATTGCCATGGGACTGTTTTTAACGAGCTGTTCCAATGACGATAACATTTTACCGGACATTGAACCGGAGACCGAAAATCCGGAAACCGAAAACCCAAAGACCGCAACAGATTATCCTGTTCAGAATTTTATGTGGCAGGCGATGAACCTCTTCTATTTCTGGCAGGCAGAAGTTCCGAATTTGGCGGATACGAAATTTTCTGACATAGAAGATCCTGATTACATCACGTTTTTAGCTTCAGAAGAAAACCCAACGGATTTTTTCTACAACGATCTAACATATCAGCATAGACAGTCGGTTGGAAATGCCGCGGCAATTGATCGCTTCAGTGTGGTAAATGAAAATTATAAGGACCTGGTTAACGCCCTACAGGGCATTTCACAAAGCAATGGCCTGGAGTTTAATCTTTACTTAGATGACGATGGTGTCGGAGTCTACGGTATCGTTACCTATATTATGCTAGATTCTGATGCATCGACGAAAGAAATCAAAAGAGGTGACGCATTCGTAGGAGTTAACGGTTCAAATCTGAACATTGACAACTATATCAATTTATTGTTTGGTGATGCGAGTAGCTACACCTTGAATATGGCGAATATTGTTGGAGAGGAGATTGAAAATAACGGTAAAGAGGTTTCTTTGAATAAAATCATGAACTTTTCCGAAAATCCTATTCTCATCAATAAAGTCATCGAACTAGGTAGTAAAAAGATTGGCTATCTGATGTATAACGGTTTTTTGGCCGCATACGATGATGAGCTAAACGATGTTTTTGGGGATTTTTCTGTACAGGGTATTGATGAGCTCATATTGGATTTTAGATATAACCCAGGGGGCAGGGTATCTTCAGCCATACAGATGGCAAGTTCAATATATCAGACAGATACTACAGCGGTTTTTATTCAACCGAGGGTCAATAAGAATCTACAGGATACTTTTATTGGACAGCCCGATAATTTTACAGATGTCACTATAGATTCTAAAACACCGCTTAACGAGCTTAATCTCAACCGAATTTATGTACTTACCAGCGAATCTACGGCATCTGCGAGTGAACTGGTTATAAACGGGTTAGAACCTTTTATCGATGTGGTGCAAATTGGCACTGCAACTACCGGTAAAAGTGAGTTTTCCTATACTTTGGTAGACGACCCCGAAGGAGCCTTTATATATAATCCCCAACGCGAAGGGCTTATCAACCCCGACAACCAGTGGGCACTTCAACCATTACTGGGTAAAAATGCCAATGCAGATGGTTTTTCAGGGTACGAGAACGGACTTATACCTGATTTTGAAATAAAGGAGGATATTGAAGACTTAGGCGTCCTTGGGGATGAAGATGAACGTCTGCTGGCATTCGCCCTTTCCATTATTTCTGGCGATACGGCCAAAAGCAGCTTTGACGATGTTATGTCCGTAGACTACCTGACCAATTCAAAAATGTTTAAACCAGCTAGAGATAATATGTTTATGGATGGTTTGATTAAACCCTCCGCTTTAACATCCATTCAAAAATAAATTAGTATTTTTTTCGTTGTACCGTCTAGTAGGATTTATCTTTCAAGCCTAACATACAACCCATCATCGAAAAAACTATGCTCCACTATTTTAAAACAGGAATAATTCTATCCCTTTTCTTGCTGTCCTCTTCTTGTGTAACCGAAGACGATATATACCTGCCTGATACGGTAGAACCTAACCCAGAAGCGGGAGTTCAAGTACAGAATTTTATGTGGAAGGCCATGAATTTCTGGTATTTCTGGCAGGCCGATGTTGAAAACCTGTCGGATAATCGATTCTCCAACACGTCTGAAGGCTCAGACCTCTATACCGAATTTCTTTTATCAGAGAACGATCCCGGCACCTTTTTTAAAAACAAATTACAATATAGCGAGGATCGCTTTAGTTTCTTTAACGATGACTATGTAGAGCTGACACAGTCCCTGTCAGGTATCTCAAAAAGCAATGGTATGGAGTTCGGTCTTGTGCGTATTCCGGATAGCGACCAAATTGTGGGTTATGTACGCTATATCATTCCCAATTCCGATGCTTCGACCAAAGCCATTGAAAGGGGAGCTATTTTTACAGGAGTTAATGGTACTACCCTTACCGATTCGAACTATCAGGGGCTGCTATTTGGTACCAGTGACACTTATATTCTAAATATGGCTACTATTGTTGACAATAGACCGGTACCCAGTGGAGAAGAGATTATGCTGACCAAGCAGGAAAACTTACAGGAAAATCCCATTTTTCTTGATAAAATCATCGAAACCAACGGAAAAAAGATAGGCTATTTGGTTTATAACGGTTTTACCAACGAGTTTGACGAACAGTTAAATGACGTATTCGGTCGGTTCAAATCCGGTGGTGTAACCGACTTGGTTTTAGACGTGCGCTATAATCCTGGGGGCTCGGTAAATACGGCACGCTTACTTTCAAGTATGATCTACGGAACAAACACCGAAGACGTTTTCTTAAAGGCCCTATACAATGCTAAATATCAAAAAATTCTGGAAGATCAGAAGACCGATGTACAAGAGTATTTTGCAGATAAAACAGGTAAAGGAACCCCAATAAACAGCCTTGAACTTTCCAAGGTATATGTTTTGACCACTCAAGGTTCAGCTTCTGCGAGTGAGTTGGTCATTAACGGCCTCGAACCGTATATGGATGTCATGCAAATAGGGGAAAAAACTCGAGGTAAAAACGAATTTTCGGTCACTATGGTCGATGATCGCGAAAACAATTACCTCTATAGCCCGAAACGGGTGGGCAAAATAAAATCCGATAACCGATGGGCCATCCAGCCACTTTTGGGACGCAATGAAAATGCGGACGGATTCTCCGATTACACCGCAGGACTTCAACCTGATTTTCCCTTAAAAGAAGATTTGTCCAACTTAGGTAATTTGGGTGATTTGAACGAGCCACTTTTGGCCAAGGCCATTCAAGAAATCACCGGTGCCGCTACGGCCAAAAGTGATTTTTCGGTAGCCTTGCCCATGGAGACAATTACCAGTTCTAAAATACATTCGCCCATGGGAGATACTATGTATGTTACGGATTTGCCTGTAATAATAAGATAGATGCGAGATTTTAGGTAGCGGACTGGAGAATTCTAGAAAATCACATTTTTAAAAGGATTTTTCTTAAAAAGGGGTGGCTATGGGAACATAGACCCCCTTTTTAATTGAACTGATAGTGAGCCACCGCCAACAACTCTCAAAAATAGTTTAAGGGTCGCCTCTTAGCGCATCTACCCTTCCCCGAATTAGCCGGAGTTTAAACTTTTATCCAGTAGCAGCTGCAACGACTGCTAACCGCTACTAAGACCGTGATTTAGAATATTGAAGAATACATTTTCTTCGATAGTTAAAACTAAGTGCTGCCAGTAGATAGGAGCTGTTTATTTTTCCGCGGTACCGTTGAAATAAATCGATCCGGGGTTAATGCCTACTTCTTTAGTGGTTACAAGGGAATTATTTGACAGGTCGTAAATTTCCAATGTGCCGTTGCTGGCAAAATCTTTGGCATCAGTCCCGTAGAGCTTTCCATCCTTAATAGTCATATCGTAAAAACTGGTTCCCGTAATTTCCGCTTCAGCGGGCAGTGCCTTGCTCGAAGCATCCATCATAAAAATACGCCCCGCTACACTATAGTATAAATGGCCACCTTCATATGATAAATAACCGGGATGTTCCGTCGATGTAAAGACATACGTTTCGGTAACGGTATTATTGGCCGTATCGATTTTATCCAACTGACCAGCGGTTTCGTCTTCCGTGTAGGCGGGCTTTCCACCGGAAAGTATCCAAAGGTAACCTTCGTCATCCCATTGTAATGAATTGGGGGCATGCGCAACCTCGATGATATCGGTAACGGTATCGGAGGTCGCGTCGATTAACACAACGTCGGTATTAAAATTGTAACCGCCCTCAAGAGCCACATAGAGGCTATTATTCTTTGCTAAAATACGCTCTGGGCCTTCACCGACCGGTATTTTGGTTTCCACGGCATTGGTTTCCAAATTGATTACGGCCACAAAATCATCTTCTGGATTTTCAGGATCTCCCCAATTGGTCACATAGCCTTTGCCATTGGCAACCGCCATATAGCGGGGATTTAAAAATTCGGGCATACCGGGTCCTCCAATGGTGGCGATAGATTTAAACGTATATCGGTTAACTACCTCTACTTTTTGGGAGTAACTAACTACAATGTATCCCAAATCTCCATCGAATGTCATACTCTGTGCAGTATCCCCCCAGGCGTTCACCCCGTTTGAAGTACTGAAAATATCATTCTGCACTACGCTCAAATCATCTGATACGAAGCTTACGGAGGCGTTTCCGTTAGTGATGCCGCCTTCGTTCACTACGATAATTCCGTTTTCATAGATGGGTGCCTCTGTATCGGTTTCCGGTAAAATGGGTCCGTCATCGGTATTGGTACATGCGGTCAATAAAAATGGGGCCACGGCCATGCTTAAAATCAATTGTTTTACGTTCATCGTTTTAAAAATTTAAAAGTAATTGGGTTTGAATATTTCTGTTGGGCATGGGGCGCAAGGCCACATTTTCGTAATAGGTATTGAAAAGGTTGTTCAAGGTCAAGCCAATGCTGTACTGCAATTTTCCTTTAAGCTCCCGCGAGTAGGTGATACCGGCATTGGCCACTTGGTGGCTTTCGAGTTCACCGCCAATTATGGAAACCGGGCCGTTGTATAAATGCTGATAAAAAAAGCTAATATCTGACAGACTATAGGCCAAGGTGACATTCGCCCGATGGAACGGAATATATATCAGCTGCTCACGAGTGGCCCTATCTTCGGAAACCGTATAGGCATAATGGGTCTTTATTTCTAAACGTTGTTTTGTTTGGATGGAATAGCTCAGCGCCAATTCGCCTTCCACTCCATAGATGCGCACTTCGTCTATATTGGAAGGCGACCAGATGCCCGACGCATTAGGAAGCCACCGAATCATATCATCGGTCGAGATATAGTATGCGTTAAAGTTCAAGTGCACTATACCGGATTCGAAAATCTGACCCAAATCAATTTGGTAGGAGCTTTCGGATAGAAGGTCTAGGTTACCACCAGGCTTCCAATAGAGGTCATTGAAGGTAGGCATCCTGAAATTACGGGAAGCGCTTAGCTTTAGACCGTAGTTCTCCGATACTTGATATTTGCCATCCAAGGAAAAAACAAAGGGACTTGCAAAATCAGACGAGAAATCCTTTCGAAGCCCAAAATTATAGACCAGATCTTTTGCAACCTTGTGTTTTAATAGTGCAGTCAAAGAGACATCATTGCGCTGAGGGTTTCCAAAAGTGCTACCATCGCCCCGATAATGATCATATTCCACATAGGAATTCAAACGAAATGCCTCGGACAGTTCCAAATCGTAAGAATAGCGAGCCAATAAGGTAGTCACGTTTCCCTGGGAGAAATTATCGGAATCCTTATTCTCATAATAGGTAAAGCCTTCATAAAGGTGGGCCAGTTTTAGTTTTGAGGTAGACTTTTTGCCCGTACCTATCCATTCCAATTGTGTGCGATAGTGGTCATCTTCATACCGGCTTCTCCCTTGGGTCACCAGATTTCCTGAAAGGTTCCGTTTACCTATAAAGCTTTGGTGATACAGGCGTAGTGCTTTTTTATCGGATAGTGTATATCCGGCATTCAAGTTCAGGGTGACATTTTGGAATTCACCATTGCGGTTCAGGTCCCCCGTTTCCAGATATTTGAAATCGTTATCCGATTCCGTGAAATTGAGCCCGAAATTGTGGGTCCACCTCCCGTTACCAAAATTTTGGCGGTAATTCACTTTTTTGGTGTCAAAGCTTCCATACCCCATCATGACTTGATGGTCAAAATGGTCTTCGAAACGCAGCGCGTTGTTCAGATGTATACTACCACCAATGGCGCCGGTACCGAACTGCACACTACCCCCGCCACTACGGATGTCAACAGAACTATAGTTAAAGGGATTGATGGTGTTGAAATCTACCTGTCCGTTTAGTGGCGAATTAATATTGATCCCGTTCCAGATTACGGCGGTATGGGAGGCGTTTGTTCCGCGAAAGCCCGGGGAAGCTACCATGCCGAAACCGTTTTCCTTAAAATAAATATTGGAATTGAAGGCGAGCAGCGAAGTTAAAAAAGTGCCGCCTCTTTGTAAGGTGCTATCCGTCAAACGCGTTAACTTATGACCTTCGGCGTAATTTTTTAGGCGGGTATCGGATACGACCACCTCATCCAGTTCCCAGAGTGGTTTCCCTTGGGCGGATACTAGTCCGGATATGGACAATAGGAATGCTATGGCGGCTATAGTGCGTTTCATCACTTGTAAACTTTTATCCCGAAAGTTTAACAGTATTTGATGAATTTGGCAGGTCTCCTGACTTGCGTCCCGTTACTTACCTTCCCATTGCCCAAAGGCCAACAGTGGTATTGAAGTTTGTAACAAGCATCCACTGATCGTGGACAAAGCTTACAGTTGCGGGAACAGTTCCGGAATGGACAATTCAGAATTTTGAATTCTAAATTATTGTCACCGGATTCCCTTTTAATCCCACCACCTCAAATTGATGATGGAAACCAAAATTCACGGCGAAAGTAAACATTCAGATCCAATTTTTAACCCTACCATGAAATAATACTACTTTTGGGTGCGCTAAAATTCCAAATGTGAAAAAAGTACTTCTTATAGGTCTTCTTATTTTTTTCATTTCCTGTAAAGAGAAAAAGGGAGCATCAAATCCTAAGGCAACAGCCTCGAATACCACTGAAATCAATTATGCCAGTGGCTTTTCGATAGAGAAATCGGATTCCGGATTGACGATCATCAAAGTAGCATCCCCATGGCCAAATGCCGAAACTACGTTTACCTATGCCTTGATTCCAAAAGAAAAAATGGCCGAGATGACCATTAACACCGATGAATATGATGTCATTATCGCCGTACCCGTCGAGCGGATTGTCGTCACCTCAACCACTCATATTGCTGCATTGGAAGCTTTGGGCGTCGTTGACAAGCTGGTAGGTTTTCCTGACACTGAATACGTATCTTCTCAAGCCGCTCGAAAACGTATCGATGCTAAACTGATAGAAGAACTCGGCAACAATGAAGCCATCAACACCGAAATGGTCTTAAAATTGAATCCCGAAATCGTGGTCGGTTTTGGCGTTGATGGTCAGAACAAAGCTTACGCCACCTTGCAACGGGCGAATATTCCCGTAGTTTATAATGGGGATTGGACAGAAGAAACTCCCTTGGGAAAAGCGGAATGGATCAAGTTTTTCGCTCCTTTTTTTAATAAGGATGTCGAAGCGGATAGTATTTTTAAGGGGATAGAAAGTTCGTACTTGAAGGCCAAGGAACTGGCAAAAACAGCCAAGAAAAAACCGACGGTGCTTAGTGGTGCGCTTTATAAGGATGTCTGGTACCTACCCGGCGGCAACAGTTGGGCGGCCGAATTCTTTAACGATGCCCATGCAGATTATCTATGGGCAGCTACTCCGGAAACGGGAAGCCTTTCCCTCAGCATTGAAAGTGTTCTGGAAAAAGGAAAGACAGCGGAGTTTTGGATTTCTCCCGCGCAATTCACCTCCTATAATGCTATGGAGGAAGCCAATCGCCACTATTTGGAATTCGACGCCTTTAAGAAGCGTAATAGTTACTCGTTTGCCGGTACTACAGGAGAAACGGGAGGTGTATGGTACTATGAACTCGGCCCGCAACGGCCTGATCTGGTTTTGGAAGATCTTATCCATATTCTCCATCCAGAATTGTTACCGAACCATGAACTTTTCTTTTATAAACCCTTAGATTAATTGAGAAACCATCAAACATATCGCCTCCCATTTTTGTTACTGTTCTTGGCCCTAACCATCTGCTTCGCATTGAACATCAGCCTGGGTTCCGTCACCATCCCCTTTTCGGAAACCATCAGTGCCCTGATTGGCGGCGAACTAGAAAACCAATCTTGGAAATATATTATTTGGAATTACCGAATCCCTAAAGCGTTCACCGCTATCTTGGTCGGCAGCGGTTTGGCATTAAGCGGATTGCTCATGCAGACCCTTTTCCGCAACCCGTTGGCCGGGCCTTTTATACTGGGCATCAGCTCCGGTGCCAGTTTGGGGGCTGCACTGTTCATCATGGGTTCGTCCTTATTTTCAGGGTTTATGGCGTTCGGACTTGTAAACGACCTTTCGCTGGCCTTCGCCTCAAGTATCGGTAGTTTCTTGGTACTTCTTGCCGTTATGGTGGTCGCGGCCAAAGTCAAGGATACCATGGCCCTTTTGATTATCGGCCTAATGTTCGGGAGTATTACCGCGGCCATCGTCAGTGTATTATCGTACTTTACCAATGCGGAAAAATTACAGCAATTCATCTATTGGTCTTTCGGGAGCTTAGGCAACCTGTCTTGGGCCCAGCTCATTCTTTTATTGGGGATTGTTCTGATGGGTATCCTGTTAAGTATTTTATCCATAAAAGCTTTGAATGCTTTTTTATTAGGTGAAAATTATGCCCGGAGTTTGGGGGTCGACCTTAAAAAATCCCGATATCTTATTCTTATCGCGACCGGACTGTTGGCTGGAGGTATAACGGCGTTCGCGGGGCCCATTGCCTTTATCGGCCTGGCCGTTCCACACTTGACCCGGCAGATTTTCAGCACGACGGACCATAGGATTTTGATGCCGGCCGTGCTTATGTACGGTGCCATTCTGATGTTGCTCTGCGATACCGTCGCACAACTGCCAAATTCGGCCAGTGTATTGCCTATCAATGCGATTACCAGTATTTTAGGGGCGCCGGTGGTGATTTGGTTGTTGGTCAGGAAGCGGCGGATGGTGTTTTGAGGTAAGAAAAATGAGTTATGAGTTATGAGTTTTAAAAGAGATCAATATTCGCAGGTGACCTTGGAAGTGACTGATTTGGCAATCGGTTATAAAAGTGGCAGCCTTGCCAAGAATATCAATTTTGCCCTTTTTTCGGGAGAATTGACAGCTATCGTTGGCATCAACGGTATCGGGAAATCTACCTTGCTGCGAACCCTGGGCAACGTGCAGCCTAAATTAGCCGGAAGCATCCAAATAGGGAAAAAGAAGTTGGAAAATTATCGATCCATAGAACTGGCCGCCAAAATCAGTCTGGTGCTAACGGAACCCATTGCCTCCAAAAACATGTCCGTTCTCGAATTGATCGCGCTCGGAAGACAGCCGTATACGAACTGGATCGGCACTTTATCCAAAAACGACAAGTCCAAAATCGACGAAGCTATTGCCATGCTTCAGTTGCAAGAGTTGCAACACCGAAAATGCTTCGAACTAAGCGATGGCCAATTGCAACGGGTGATGGTCGCAAGGGCCTTGGCGCAGGATACCTCCATAATCTTATTGGACGAACCGACAACGCATCTCGATCTCTACCATAAGGTGCACATACTGAAACTCCTGAAATCTATTGCCGAACAAACAAAAAAAACCATCATCTTCACTTCCCATGAAATCGAAATGGCCATTCAACTTTGCGATACCATGTTGTTGTTGGATGGAGAAAAAAATCCTTTCGGGCAACCCTGCGAACTTATAGAACAGAAAGCTTTTGAGACCCTTTTTCCTGCGGAAGTGGTCTCGTTCGATGCTTCGACCGGCTCATTTCGATTGCAAAAATAACCAGGTCCCCCCGCTAGGCAGGTCTACGAAAATTAGTGCAACCCTGCTGTCTAGCCTTTAAGCGGATTCGCTCAGAGAACGCAGGAGATACCGTGAGGATTCAATAGCAATCCCGTATCTTTACCACAAACCTTTGCTACACCAATGAACGAATATTTAATTTACCTTCTTGTAGGCATTGTTTGCTTAGCCATAGGGTACTTCTTGGGCAATTACATTCAAGGCTTAAAAACAAAATCTACGCAAAGCGCGCTTGAAGAACGGGAACAACAATTGAACAATAACCTCACCGTTTTGCATCAGCGATTACGAGATTCCGAAGAACATAAAATCAATCTACAGTCCGAAAAAGAGCAACTGGGCAACCAAATCGTCCGATATCAGGCCGACCTCGAGAATCTGCAAGAAAAGAACCGGGAGCAAAAGCAGGAAGTTGAAAAACTACAGGAAAAGTTCACGAAGGAATTCGAAAACCTGGCCAACAAAATACTGGAAGAAAAAAGCCTAAAGTTTACGGAGCGCAACGAGAAGAATATCAAGAACATTTTGACCCCGCTGAGCGAGAAGATACTGCTGTTCGAGAAAAAAGTCGAGGAAAGCAGAAAGGAAAGCTTTGGTATCCATCAAGCGCTGAAGGAACAGTTGCAGAATCTACAGACCCAAAACCTGAAGATTACCCAAGAGGCTGAAAACCTGACCAAGGCCTTAAAGGGTGATAGTAAGATGCAGGGTAACTGGGGTGAACTGGTGCTCGAGCGGGTACTCGAAAAATCGGGACTTGAAAAGGGTCGGGAATATACTGTTCAGCAGAGTTTTACGCTCGAGGATGGATCTCGGGTGCTTCCCGACGTCATCATCAACCTCCCGGACGGTAAAAAGATGATCGTCGATTCAAAAGTATCTTTGGTCGCATACGAGCGCATGGTGAATGCGGAGGAAGAGTTTCGGGATAAATTCCTAAAAGATCATATCAATTCCCTCAGAAAACACGTCGATCTACTTTCCGCTAAAAAATACGAAGATCTTTATGCGATGGAGAGTCCGGATTTTGTGTTGATGTTCATCCCCATCGAACCGGCTTTTGCGGTAGCCATCAACAATGACAACTCTCTTTATAACAAGGCATTTGAGCAGAATATCGTCATCGTTACCCCATCGACCTTGTTAGCGACCTTGCGCACCATCGATAGTATGTGGAACAATGAAAAACAACAGCGAAATGCCATAGAAATCGCGCGTCAAGCAGGCGCACTGTACGACAAATTCGAAGGATTCGTAACCGACCTCACCAAAGTGGGCAAGAAAATGGACGATGCCAAATCGGAATATAAAGGGGCGATGAACAAATTAGTGGAAGGCCGTGGTAATATTATCGTCAGTATTCAAAAGCTGAAAAAAATGGGGGCAAAAGCTAAAAAGTCCATTCCGGAACGTATATTAAAACGGGCGGAAGAAGATAATTTTGAAGAAATGGAGAGCGAGAATCAATAGAATCAATGACAGTTGCGGTTGCGGTTGCGGTAAACAAATCAAGGTCATATTTTAGAAAAATCAAAACCAATTACGTAATACCTAAACATCCTGTAATTTTAAAAATCCTACATTTATATATTAACGAGAACCTATGAAAAAAGCAGTAATAATAACCCTTGGCGGTATCGCAGTACTTTTTGCGATAATTTACGCCTTCATCTATTTTGTAACCTTCAGCGATGGTATTAGATCCGGCGAACTCATTAAGATAAGCCACAAAGGTGTACTCGTCAAAACATGGGAAGGCGAAATCAGCCAGGGCATCTCCGGGGCACAGATATTTTCGTTTTCCGTGTTGGACAAAGATCAAGAGGTCATCGAAAAACTACAGGAATATCAAGGGGAATACGTAAAAATGGAATATATCGAACGTTACGCCACTTTTTTTTGGCTGGGCGATACCAAGTATTTTGTCACCAGTGTCGAACGGGACGAATCGCCACACTTTAGAAGATAAAATCACAAAAATATAAATTCAAAGGTTTATTTTGCAGTGATGTCTTATTACAACTAAACCTGTAATTGCAACCAGCCGCTATGAAAAAGTACAAACCCCCAAGCGAATCGCACGTATCGATAACCGAACTGATGCTTCCCTCCCACTCCAATTTCGGGGGCAAGGTACATGGAGGGCACATTTTGAACTTGATGGATCAGATTGCTTTTGCCTGTTCTTCGAAACATTCACAGCGTTATTGCGTAACGGCATCGGTAAATCGGGTTGACTTTTTGAGTCCTGTGGAAGTGGGCGAACTGATTACGCTTAGGGCATCCATAAATTATACCGGAAAGACCTCAATGGTAGTTGGCGTTCGCGTCGATGCCGAAAATATTACCGAAGGTACCAAACGCCATTGCAATTCTTCTTATTTTACCATGGTGGCCAAAGATGAGCAGGGGAACAGTTCACCTGTGCCCGGACTGATACTTAAAAACGAACAGGCCGTCCGCCGTTTTGCCCGTAGCAAACAACGTAAGGAGGAAGCCTTCTCACGAGATACCCAATTCGACGCGTCTAAATTCCAATTTGAGGAACACTTGGAACGGCTAAAGGATGAAAATGTTAAGATTGACTTGTAATACCAGCTGCCGCAGCTTTATCCAAAAACCAAAGTAGATTTCCGCTCAAAGGATCTACCAAATTCGCTGGATAGGATTTAAAACGGCCTCTTTTATCAATTATCTCCCCCACTTTTTCTGCCTTGCTATCCCCGGTGACCAAAAAAGCAACGGTAGCGGCGTGGTTGATGATTTTACCCGTAATCGTAATCCGTTTTTGTCCCGTTTCCGGATGTTCGGCTACCTCGCAGAGCTGACCGGCATTCCACAAACCGATTTCATTGGGGAAAATGGACGCCGTGTGCCCGTCATCGCCCATCCCTAAAATAATCAGGTCGAACTGGGGAAGGCCATCTATCATTTGAAGATTCTCCTTTAATACTTCCGAATAATGTTTCGCCTCTTGCCGTGGGTCATTTTCACCCCTGATGCGATGAATATTTTCTTCCGGAATGTCAATCCTCGACAAAAGATGTTCAACGGTCATCTTATAGTTACTTTCCGTATTGTCTGGCGGCACACAACGCTCATCGCCCCAATATAAATGTACTTTCCGCCAGTCGTTTGTCGAAATGCCACGTGATGCCAATTCATCGAACACGATTTTGGGCGTACTCCCGCCAGATAGGGCGATATGCAGGCCATCGCTAGACCCCATCAATCCGATAAGCCAATCGGTAAAATCCTCGGCCGTCTGCTGTTTTGTACTTGAGATTTTCAATTGCATCATAAATATTTGAATTTGTGCGCTAATAGATGGGCGTGACGTTTTTGAACTTGGTACTTGCGCTTGAAATTGATTAGCAAATCACACAAAATCCCGGATCATCTGCCAACTGCTCGCTAGGGTTTCTCCAAAAGCCAACACCATCTATCAGATTATCTGCATTCTCAGGTCCCCACGCTCCGGCGGAATATCCGTATACCTTTTCGTCCGAATTTTTCCAATAATCCAATATCGGATCGACGAAAGTCCAAGCAGCTTCTACCTCGTCTGCACGTGCATAGAGGGTAGCATCGCCTTGCATCGCATCTAAAAGCAAGCGCTCATAAGCTTCCATCACCTGGTTTTCCGCCAAACTGGAATAATAGAAATCAAGGTTTGCCCGCTCGACCTTAAAGCCCTGTCCGGGTACTTTAACGCCGAATTTAATCAGAATACCCTCATCGGGCTGTATGCGAATAATCAACTTATTATCCTTATTGCTCATCCCGGCATCCTTAAAAATTTGGTGGTGGGGTGTCTTGAAGTGAATGACCACTTCCGTAACCTTGGTCGGCATCCGCTTAGCGGTTCGCACATAAAAAGGTATGTCTGCCCAGCGCCAATTATCAACAAAAAACTTGAGAGCCGCATAGGTCTCGGTCTTTGAATCTGGATCTACATTATCCTCCTCCCGATATCCTTTAACTTTTTCCCCATCGATAACCGAACTTATATATTGCGCACGTATGGTATTGGCATGAAGCACCTTGGGGTCGGTCATCACCCGCAAAGATTTCAAGGCCTTCAGTTTTTCATTGCGTATTTCTTCGGCTTTAGAGCTCAAGGGCGGTTCCATGATCACGAAGGCGATTATTTGCAACAGGTGGCTCTGAAACATATCGCGTAAGGCGCCGGATTTATCGTAATAACCGCCCCTTTTCCCTACCCCTCCGCTTTCCGCGTTGGTAATTTCGACATGGTGAATGTAATTTCGGTTCCATAGCGGCTCAAAAATACTGTTGGCAAAACGGGTGACCAAAAGGTTCTGTACCGTTTCCTTACCCAGGTAATGGTCAATCCTGAATATCTGTGGTTCCTTAAAATAGCGGTGCAAGCTGTTATTCAATTTTTTAGCGCTCTCTAAGCTGTATCCGAAAGGTTTCTCAACAATCAAACGCCGCCACCCTTCGGTCTCCTTATGCAGGCCCTGCTGGTGTAGATTCTTAGAAATCGGTTCGTAAGCGGACGGAGGTGTTGAAAGATAAAAAATATAGTTACTTTCCGTGCCATATTCGGTATTCAAAGCATCAATCCTCTTACGCAAAGGGCCGTAATCTGAATCTTGATCATCGCTCAACTCGTGGTAGAACAGGCGGTCGATGAACCCGGCAACTGTCTTATTTTCGACATCGTCGATTTTATCTTTAAGATGTTGGCTTTCGGTGACTACGCTTTTTCTAAATTCCTCGTCTGACCAGGCACTACGGCTCGCCCCTAACACCACAAAATTTTCGGGTAAATGACCATCTCTGGCCAAAGCGAATATCGCGGGAATCAATTTTCGGGCGGTCAAATCTCCCGAGGCACCAAAAATGACCAACATTTGGTTTTCTGTCTTGCTCATAATATAGAATCAGATTTTAATCCCTAAAAGTATCGAAAAGAATACCCAATACCAACGAGTTTACGCTAAGTTAATCTTACATCTCAATATTTTCGTTTATTTTTGAGGGTAGTATATTTTAATTAAAATTTTGATAGTAAAGGAAGAAAATAATTCCGTCCTACGTATTTGAAGGGCTACGACAAAAACTTACCGAGGACGTATACGAAGGGGTAAAAAGGATAGATTTCAGATAAAATTCAACAGATTTCTGCCGTTGTACATCCTGAGAGGCCGTTTAAACAGAACGTGCAGGGGGCTGAAGCACATTATAAAACAACACGAATTATCTCACAGATTTCCACCTACACGGAAATGAAAATAAAGGTATAAATTGATGGAAGAAAAGTACGATTTTGGATTGGTAGGTCTCGGTGTAATGGGACGTAATTTTATATTGAACGTGGCAGACAATGGTTTTTCCGCTTTTGGCCATGACCTTGATGCGGAAAAAGTAAATGCCCTTAAGTATGAAGGAAACGAAAAGCATAAAATTGATGCCTCTACAAGCATTAAGACCTTTGTAAAAGCTTTGAAACAACCGCGAAAGATTATGATGCTGGTGCCTGCGGGAAAAATTGTGGACTCCGTAATCGAAAGCTTATTGCCACATATCGACCGTGGGGATATCATCATTGATGGTGGAAATTCCTTTTTTACGGATACCGACCGGCGCGAAGAACAGCTTCAAAAAAGGGCGGTCAACTTTTTCGGTGCCGGAGTTTCTGGCGGTGCTAAAGGTGCCCGTCTCGGGCCAAGCATTATGCCCGGAGGTTCAAAATCTGCCTATGCCCATATCAAACCCATCTTTGAGGCCGTCGCCGCCAAATATGACGGCGAGCCCTGTGTCGCGTATTTGGGACCAAAATCTGCCGGAAACTACGTGAAGATGGTGCACAATGGCATCGAATACGGACTAATGCAATTAACCTCCGAAATTTATGACCTTCTTAGAAAAGCAGGAGATTTCGATAACGATGAGTTACACAACAGCTTTAAAAAATGGAACGACGGTCGCTTACAGTCCTTCTTGGTAGAGATTACCTCCGAAATCTTCGAACAAGAAGACGAGGAAGGTGATGGCCGATTGATCGATAAAATTTTGGACAAGGCTAAGCAGAAAGGTACTGGTAAATGGACCAGCCA
The DNA here is from genome assembly GCA_963832345.1 of uncultured Flavobacteriaceae bacterium. GTDB lineage: Bacteria > Bacteroidota > Bacteroidia > Flavobacteriales > Flavobacteriaceae > Pricia. The sequence continues at coordinate 731,905 of CAWHTW010000004.1, forward strand.
AAATGCTATGGATTTAGGAATTCCTGTACCCTCAATAGATATAGCGGTCAACATGCGCGAGATTTCCGCTTTAAAGTCCGAACGCACGGCTGCGGACAAAATCTACGATAGGCCGAAAGTCGAAACCATGGACAAGGCCAAATTGGAAAAATTGGCGGAAGAAGCGCTTTATTTTTCCTTTATAGTCACCTATGCCCAAGGATTGCACGTTTTGGCGGAAGCCTCAAAAGAATACGGGTATCAACTTAATATTGCCGTGATCGCTAAAATCTGGCGTGCAGGTTGTATAATTCGGGCCGCGCTGTTGGCCGATATTACCGAAGCTTTCGAAAAAGATAAGGATTTACCGAATCTTTTAGTTTCCCCGAATTTTGTAGCAAAAGTTCAGGGCAGTGTAGGTTCCGCCCGTGAGCTGGTCGCTCTAGGTGCTAAAAATGGGATTCCGCTACCGGGACTTTCAAATTCCCTAATATATTTTGATGCATATACATCAACCCGATTGCCCTTGAACCTAATTCAAGCGCAGCGGGATTATTTTGGGTCGCACACCTACGAGCGATTGGATAAGGAAGGGGTTTTTCATACGGAATGGGAGTCAAAATAGAATTTGGAACATGAGATCGATCCTATGAGAAAGGAAAATTCGGTTTTACTCATTAAAATCGTAGCCTTCCAAAGGGTAGGTTCTTGTCATTCGTATCAAACCCAACAAAGGTAATCCTCAAAAAATGAACACTTTTAAATCAGTACGTCACACTATCACGGGAGAAATCACAAAAATCGTTTTAATGTCCCTGATTCTATTGTGTTCAATTTCGTGCAAAGAATCTGAACAGGCAGATCAAAACGTGGATGTTTTGGACGAACATACTTTAGATAGGCGTGTTAATGAAGCTACCGTTGATTCGCTGATGCGCGAAGTTTACGTGCCCATATATTCGGATATCTATAACCAGACCCGAGATTCACGAACCTTGCTGACCGCTACTTTGAGCATTCGGAACACCAGCATTCGCGACAGCCTTTTTATCAGTAAAATCGATTACTACAATACTGAGGGAAGTTTAGTACGCAGCTATCTCGAGCAACCCATCTACCTGCGCCCAATGGAATCCATCGACTACGTTATCGAACAGCAGGACAAAGCTGGCGGAAGCGGAGCAAATTTTCTTATCGACTGGTATTCTAAAAAACCATTAAATCCTTTATTTCAAGCGGTCATGGTCGGAGGACTTGGAGCCCAAGCTTTTTCGTTTACGACGGAGGGTATCGATGTTTATAAACCTTGACTTCAAAACACATCCAATCAGGCTTATCCGTATTAATATCCTACAGAAAATGTTATAAATTAGTATCTTAGTGGCTTTAGAAATGGAATAATCCTATATTTCTTACAGCCAAGGGACCAAAATGAGTTCTAAAAAATCACTGCTTCTACTTTACTTTCTCCTCTACTTTATTAGTGTTGTATCCCAAGACAGTACCGAAACGCCAAAGCTTATACTGGAAAATCATGTAAAAAAGTCGAATCAAGCCTATGAGGCCTACAACTATGAAGAGGTCCTGAAACACGGGGCGGCCCTGATTGACAAAGGAAAAAAATATCGAAATGATTATTACACGTTCTTGGGGTATGACATACTTGGAGGCATCTACAGTGAAATTGATGATAGTATACAAGGAAAAATCTATTCGGAAAAGGCATTGCAAATTGCCAGAAAAACACAAGCGGACAGTCTTATAGCGTGGGGCACGCTTAACCTCGGGATACTCTATTCCGAAAATCCAAAAACATACCAAAAAGCCATCCGCTATTTTGAAGAAAGCGTAGCTCTCAACATTAAAAATAACGAGTTGCGCCAAGTGTACCTGACCTATATCAATTTGGCGTGGACGTATATGGACAGCAAAGAGCTAGGCAAAGCGTTTTCCGTACTGAACAAGGCAAAGACAATTCCTGAAAAAATTCAAGTAGGTGTTTTGAACGAACAGTATATTGAAATGTTGTTTGGAAGGTACTATCTACAAAAAGAACAATATATTGCCGCAAAAAAGAAGCTCGTCTCAGTATCAAAGATAGCGGACAGGGACTCGATAACGGACTTGGCCCTTGAAACGTATTACTATCTCTCAAGAGTCTATAGTGAAACGAACGATTATCAAAATGCTTTCGAAGCGCTAACTGCCTACAATGAATACCGTAAAAAGGCCTTTACCGAAGAAAAAATTGAAGCAACCGAAAAGGCCAAGGCAAAATTTGATCTAGAACAAACGAAAAAAAACCTGAATGTCGCGCTTAGGGAAAAACAGTATTCACAAGAACTTGTTTCGAAATCGAAAGCCCTCACTACCATTCTTATTGCGGCGACGATTATACTATTGCTCGCACTTCTGGGTTTTTATCTCTTTTTCAACACGCGTAATAAATACATACGCAAGCTCAAATCGAAAAACAAAGAGCTGATATTGGCTAAGGATAAAGCCGAGAAACTTTCAAAGGTAAAGACAAGATTTCTTTCAACAGTCAGTCATGAATTACGAACGCCACTGTATGGCGTTATCGGCATCTCTACACTTCTCATAGAAGATGATACTCTAAAAGCATATCAAGAAGACCTGAAATCACTAAAGTTTTCAGCGGACTATTTGTTGGCTCTGGTCAATGATGTTCTATTGCTGAGTAAAATGGATGCCGAAGCGATAAGCCTTTCCGAACAGCCTTTCAAACTTGATGTACTACTTCAAAACATCGTGCGCTCTTTTGAGTTTATCTTAAAAAGTAATAATAATAAACTGCATCTGCGAATCGACGAAAAAATTCCCAATGCCCAAATCGGTGATTCCGTAAAGCTATCGCAAATAGTGATTAATTTAATCGGTAACGCCATTAAATTCAATCAAGATGGTAATATCTGGTTCGCCTTAGACCTTGTCAAAATAACTAACAAAGGTCTGTATCAAACGCGCTTTTCCATAAAGGACGATGGCCCGGGCATACCACTGGACAAGCAAAAGGTAATATTCGAAGAATTTTCACAAATTGAGAATACGAACCACAATTATAAGGGAACCGGTCTAGGTTTGACCATCGTCAAAAAGCTATTGAAATTATATAAAAGTAAAATTCACCTAAAAAGCTCTCCGGACGAGGGCTCGGAATTCAGCTTTATACTCAATCTCAAAAAAACCCCAGATGGATTTGTAGAAAAAAGTCGACATGACACCACAATTATTGAACTTGCAGAAAGTTTTGACAACCTCAATTTAAATATTCTTATTGTTGATGACAACAGAATAAATCAAATAGTTACCCAAAAAATATTAGAAAAGTACAACGTCAAATCAAGTTTAGCCAGTGATGGGCCACAAGCCTTTGCAATGAACAGAGCTCAGAAGTTCGACATGATATTAATGGATATAAACATGCCAAAAGTCAATGGTATGGAAGCGACAAAAATGATTCGGAAGTATAATAAAAACATCCCGATAATTGCCCTCACAGCAGTTGAACTGGACGAAATGCGCCATGAGATACTAAATTCAGGTATCAGCGATATTATACACAAACCCTATGATATTCGTGAATTTTTAAACAGTATACTCAGAAACCTTTCCTCGACAACGATTAAGGTTTCGGGGTCAAGGTAGGTAATTTCCATTGCGATGCCGAAATACCATATCTACGTTATAGAACTCTCCAAAAAAGTCTTCACCGAAAATAAGCGGTTTCGTGAGGCCAATCCTCAGTTCAACGGGGTCTTAGAGTGCCTGTATGTGGGCATGACCAGTAAATCTCCTAAAGAACGGTTCGAGCAGCATAAAACTGGTTATGTCAATAAGAAGGGACATAAACTTTCATCGGCAATCGTCAAAAAATACGGTTCTTATCTGCGTCCGAGTCTCTACAATCATATCGATGCCATCGGTTCAAGAGCGGAAGCTCTTAAAATGGAAGAAAAGTTAGCACTTGAACTCAGACGAAAACGTTATGCGGTCTGGTTCAACTAATTTTTGTATCCATTGAACATTCTTAAAAAAACGTAACTTTAGAAATATTAAAGTAAAAAAATTATCCTAATTACTATTTCTATGGACGGTTTAATGATGCATTATCCGCTTACAACGAATACGATATTGGAATACGGTAATTCTGCCTTTCCACACAAAAAACTCATCAGCCATTTGCCCGATGGCACCCGGCACGAATACAGCTACGGGGATCTCTATAAGCGAACCAAACAGCTCGCTAATGCACTCAGCAAAAAATTGGGCGTTACGAAAGGAGACATGGTCGGCACCTTCGCTTGGAACCACTATCAGCATGTGGAACTATACTATGGAATACCTGCCATCGGTGCGGTCTGCCACACCATCAATATTCGCCTATCGCCGCAACAGACTGAATTTATCATCAACCATTCCGAGGACAAAATTATTTTTGTCGACGCGACCCTTGTGCCCCTATTGGAAAAAATCAGTACAAAACTGGAAACGGTAGAACATTTTATCATCATCAATGCGCCAAAAGAATTTAGCACAACCTTATCTAACACCCTAGATTACGAAGAATTGTTGAGCGGACAGTCGGAAACCTTTGAAGTGGCCGACCCTAAACGAGAACGATGCCAGCGGTATGTGCTATACAAGCGGGACTACAGGCATGCCCAAAGGGGTGTTATATTCGCACCGGTCTACCTACCTGCATACATTGACCATTCTTACCCCAAATGCCGGAAATTATAGTACTGCGGATACGATTTTATTGATTGTTCCACAGTTTCATGTCATGGCCTGGGGTTTCCCGTATATGTGTCTGTTGTCGGGATCGGATATGGTAATGCCCTCTTCCAATCTGGGTCCGCAAGCGATTATCAAAATTTTGCAAGAGGAAAAAGTGACCAAGGCCAACGGTGTTCCCACAATATGGATGGGTGTATACGAGGAAATGAAGAAAAATCCGCCAAAAGAAAAACTGGTTCTCAAAGAATACTTGGTAGGCGGCTCGGCACTTCCGGCAAGTCTGATCGAAGGTTTTGAAAAAGATTTCGGCATAAAGGGAATACATGCTTGGGGCATGACCGAAACCTCACCCTTGGGCACGGCTTGCAGACTGCAACCGAGACACGAAAATCTTAGTCCGAAAGAAAAAATCGAGGTGCGTGCAAAACAGGGAATTGAGTTCCCGGGTATCGAAATGCGGATCATTGGGGAAGACGGATCGTTAGCGCCAAGGGACGGGAAGACCATGGGCGAACTTCAAGTACGCGGCACATGGGTCATTCGCTCTTATTTCAAGACCAATAACCGTGAGAATTTCACCGAAGACGGCTGGTTCAGAACCGGTGACGTCAGTACCATTAATCCTGAAGGTTATATGGAAATCACAGACCGCACCAAAGACCTTATCAAAAGCGGCGGGGAATGGATATCGAGTGTGGCACTTGAATCCGCACTGATGGCCCATCCCAAAATCAAGGAAGCCGCGGTAATCGCCATTCCCGACAAGAAATGGTCAGAACGCCCCTTAGCGACCATTGTTTTGGCAAACAAAGAAGATAAAATATCGGAAGACGAACTGAAAAAATTCCTAGCCTCGGATTTTGTCAGCTATCAGATTCCCGATAGTTATGTGTTTATCGAGCAAGTACCCAAAACCAGCGTCGGCAAATTCGATAAAAAGGAAATAAGAAGACTTTTTGCTGAAGGACAATTGGCTTAAATCTCCCAGTGCGAGTATTTACCGGGCGCTGCTAGCATCCCAATTGAATACAAAGAACCAAATTCCAAAACATGAGTATTGGAATTTGGCTCTTGAATTTTGGAATCTTATTTAGACAGGTACATCCTCCGCCTGCCGTACAGATCATAGAACTGATCGTCTTTTAAGCTATCTATAAATAATATACTTTCCCCTGTACTTTTCATTTCGGGACCTAGGTTTTTGTTTACGTTCGGAAATTTATTGAACGAGAATACCGGCTGTTTAATGGCGAATCCTACGAGGTGGGGCTTGAAATCGAAGTCTTTTACCTTTTTATCACCCAGCATTACTTTTGTGGCGTAATTGACGTATGGTTCACCATAGGCCTTAGCAATGAAGGGTACGGTCCGTGATGCCCTGGGGTTGGCCTCGATGATATAGACAATATCGTCCTTAATGGCAAACTGAATGTTGATAAGTCCGACGGTATTGAGTGCCAAGGCGATTTTGTGGGTATGATCCTTGATTTGCTGGAGCACGAATTCGCCTAGGTTGAACGGCGGAAGTGTGGCATTCGAATCTCCGGAGTGTATTCCGCAAGGTTCGATGTGCTCCATAATACCAATAATGTAGATATCCTTTCCATCACAAATCGCATCGGCCTCCGCCTCGATTGCCCCGTCGAGATAATGGTCTAGCAAAAGTTTATTGTTGGGGATTTTACGGAGCAAGTCGACCACATGTTCTTCAAGTTCTTCTTTATTGATTACGATTTTCATGCCTTGGCCGCCCAATACATAAGAGGGTCGAACGAGCAAGGGAAAGTCCAGTTTATCGGCGAGTTCAAGCGCTTCATCGGCAGTTTCAGCAACGCCGAATTCAGGAAAGGGAATGTCGTTGGCTTTTAGTAGCTCTGAAAAACTGCCTCGGTCTTCGGCGAGGTCGAGTGACTGAAAACTGGTGCCGATAATCTTGATGCCATATTTATCTAGTTTTTCTGCTAGTTTCAATGCGGTCTGTCCCCCTAATTGTACGATAACGCCTTCCGGTTTTTCATGAAGGATAATATCATAGATATGTTCCCAGAAAACGGGCTCGAAGTAAAGTTTATCGGCCGTATCAAAGTCCGTAGAAACCGTTTCGGGATTGCAATTTATCATGATGGTCTCATAACCGCATTCCGCGGCGGCAAGCACCCCGTGTACGCAGCAGTAATCGAACTCGATGCCCTGACCTATCCGGTTCGGACCGGAACCGAGTACCACGACTTTTTTCTTTGCGGTAACAATGCTGTCGTTTTCTACATAGCGGGTACCGTCCGGTCTTTCTATTTCCGCTTCGAAAGTTGAATAATAGTAGGGCGTCATGGCCTTAAATTCTGCCGCACAGGTATCCACAAGTTTATAGACCCGATTGATATCCATTTCCAGCGTGCGCTTTTTGTGCACTTCACTTTCGTAACAATCCAACATGTGCGCGATCTGCCGATCGGCGAAACCCTTCTGTTTGGCTTCCAACATCAGTTCGCGCGTAATTGTAGCGATTGTATAGGTCGATATTTCCTTTTCAAGAAAATGCAGTTCTTCGTACTGTTTCAAGAACCACATATCAATTTTCGTGATATCGTGGATGCGGCTGAGCGGAATACCCAACTGAATGGCATCATAGATCACGAAAACACGGTCCCAACTCGGGATGGTCAGTTTACTGATGATCTGTTCATAATCTTTGTATCCTTTGCCATCGGCTCCCAAACCGTTTCTTTTTATTTCCAGGGATTGCGTTGCCTTGTGCAGCGCTTCCTGAAACGAGCGGCCGATGCCCATCACTTCTCCTACGGATTTCATCTGCAGGCCCAGAGTACGGTCGGAACCTTCGAACTTATCAAAATTCCATCTGGGTATTTTTACGATGACATAGTCCAAAGTCGGTTCGAACAGGGCGGAAGTAGATTTGGTAATCTGGTTGTTCAACTCATCGAGATGATAGCCAATGGCCAGTTTTGAGGCGATTTTTGCAATTGGATATCCCGTCGCTTTGGATGCCAATGCAGAAGATCGGGAAACCCTAGGGTTTATCTCAATGGCAATAATATCTTCCTTTTCATCGGGACTGACTGCAAACTGCACGTTGCATCCCCCTGCAAAATCACCGATACTTCGCATCATGTGAATGGCCATATCCCGCATCTTCTGATAGGTACGGTCGGATAGGGTCATCGCAGGGGCGACCGTGATGGAATCGCCGGTATGGATGCCCATCGGATCCATATTTTCTATGGCACAGATAATAACAACGTTATCATTTCGGTCGCGAAGTAGCTCCAGTTCATATTCTTTCCATCCGATCAAAGCCTTATCGATCATTACCTCGTGAATCGGTGATATCTCAAGGCCGCGGCTTAGCATTTCGTCGAATTCTTCCGGTTTATAGACAATGGAGGCTCCGTCGCCACCCAAGGTATACGATGCCCGTATGACCAGGGGAAATCCGAATTCTTGCGCAATTTCCTTTCCCTTTAAAAAGGAATTTGCCGTAGCTTGGGGCGCCATTCCTATTCCAATCTTAAGCATTAGCTCACGGAATTTTTCCCGGTCCTCTGTAATGTTAATGGCATCGATATCGACCCCAATGATTTCTACACCGAAGTCTTCCCAAATGCCTTTTTCGTTCGCTTGTATACATAGGTTCAGTGCCGTTTGTCCGCCCATCGTGGGCAATACCGCATCAATTTGCGGATGCGCTTTCAAGATTTCAATAATCGATTTTGTGTTCAGGGGCTTGAGATACACATGGTCCGCCATACTGGGGTCGGTCATTATCGTTGCCGGATTGCTGTTGATAAGAATGGTTTCAATACCGTCTTCGCGAAGGCTTCGCAAGGCCTGTGATCCCGCATAGTCGAATTCACAGGCCTGCCCGATAATAATGGGACCTGAACCTATTATCAATATCGATTTTAATTTTTCTCTTTTAGGCATCTTCTACAGTGTATATTAGGTTTTACGGATATTTTTAGGCAAAAAAAAGGTGCTACTTTAAAAAAAGTAACACCTTCATATTTTTAAAAATGGAATCATTATTTTTTGTGTCTCGGCTCAGAGGATACAGATAGCTTTTTTCGTCCTTTCGCCCTTCTACGGGCCAATACTTTTCTTCCGTTAACGGATGCCATGCGCTCCCTGAACCCATGTTTATTTCGTCTCTTGCGCTTTGATGGCTGATATGTTCTCTTTTGTCCGGGCATTTTTTAATACTTTTCTTGATTGTGAAACTTGAAGGTTCGTCCTCAAAATTCCGGTGGCAAATATACAAAGCCTTTTTGCTTTTACAAATGGATTGGATAAATTTATTTTTACCACGCTTCTTTCTCCTGCAATTCCCTTTTTTACTACTTTTGCAGCCTGAATTCGAGACGGCAACAGACTTAATATGAAATACTTCGCAGCCTTACTTCTTTTACTTATTGCTTGCGTTCCCCTATCGGCACAGTCCATTTTGGAATATACGCTGGAAAAAGGGGCTACATTCACCATAAAACAGGATGCCGAACAGGTTATTACACAGGAGATTGACGGGGCGACCCATGAATTAATCAACAAAATCAACGGTATCTTGGAATTTAAGGTATTGATGCAACGCGACAGTACTTATGCTATTGCCTTGACCTTTAAGGACCTCAATCTCAAAATGACCTCCAGCATTCAGGGTGAACTGATGAACGTGCATGCCAAAGAGGTAAACGAAGACGATATGCAATCAAACATATTTAATAGCCTGCTGAATAGTCCCGTTCAACTGGTACTTGACAAAACGGGAGACATCCTTGAGGTCAACGGAGGGGACAGCCTTGTGATAAAAATGGCGGAGGCATCCGGATTAGAAGATGGGTTTTCGTTGAACATGATGAAAAAATCCCTTCTCAAAGAATTCGGTTCCGAGGCCCTATCCGACAGCTATAAACAAATGACTTTTATTTATCCCAAGAAACCAGTAAAAATAGGTGACACTTGGAAAAATGAATATGCAGGTAAACTCTGGGCCAAAAATACCTGGACATTGGAAGCCATATCGAAAAATGAAGCAATAATACATGGAACGGCCGATGTCACCATGGATGTGACCGAGCTAGCTACCGCCATGAAGCTAGTGGGCAATCAAGAAACCCGGATAATTACCGACACCGCTTCTGGATTTATCAAAACAATGACCGTTGAGGGTCAATCAAATGGGACTTCGACCTTGACCCAAATGGATGACCAAGAAATACCGACCAGCATAAAAACAAAGATTACCTATGAACGTATGGATCCATACGTAGAGTAGATTTTAAGGGTTAGCGGTTCGTTTCAATTAGTATAATTTGCGTCTCGTTCTATTACATACGCATAAATTAAAACAACATGTTCAATAAAAACATAAAACTTGTTATCGCCGGCCTAATCATCGCTTATGCCGTTTACCAATTTGTCGACGGCAACATCGGCAACGGCATTGCGTTGCTATTACTTTCTCTCATTTTTATTTTTCTATATTTTAGGAATGAGATAATTTTATTGGCTTTTCTTCGAATGCGCAAACAGGATCTTGAAGGGACCCAAAAATGGCTCAACAAGATAAAAAAACCAAAATCCGCGCTCATTACCAAACAACAAGGCTACTACAATTATCTGCATGGCATCATCTATTCCCAAAAAAATCTGACTACCGCGGAAAAATATTTCAAAAAAGCCTTGAAATTAGGGTTGACCATGGATTATGATGTGGCCATGGCCAAATTGAGCCTCGCCGGTATCTCTATGCAAAAACGTCGTAAAAGGGAAGCCACAAAACTGTTACAAGAGGCCAAAAAGCTCGACAAAAATAATATGCTCACCGACCAGATTAAAATGATGCAGCAGCAGATGAAAAAGATATAGATATCTTAAAATCCCAAAAAAAAGATAATTCCAAATTCCAATTTTCCCTTTTAAAAATTCAGGTATAAAATTAAATCCTTATTTCACATAAGCACCCAAAAAAGTCATTGATTTATCGCTGAGAAAAACGTATTTTGAAATTGGTGCTTGAAATCCGATATTTATTCACAATAGCGGTGCCCACAGCCGGTTAAAGGATTCCTTCAGCTTACGGCCTAGGCCACGTTCTTTCCAGCGTTCCAATGTTACTTCTTCGCAATCGTTCAGGTCATTTTCAAAAGTTTCCGCCATTTGATCGTTGATAGCCCTGTTGTAGATTAATGCGGTTATCTCAAAATTCAGGGAAAAACTCCGGTAGTCCAAATTGGCGGTACCTATGGTAGAAAGGCTGTCGTCGACAAGCATGGTCTTGGCATGAATGAAACCTTTGCAATATCTAAAAATTCGAATGCCCGATTCGAGACTTTGTTCGATATAGGAATCTGATGCGTATTGAGCGGCCCAAGAATCAGACTCATAGGGCAATATAACCCGAACATCGACACCGCTTCGGGCAGCAGTTTTCAAGGCGGTAAAGATAGCGTCGTTGGGCATGTAGTATGGCGAGGTGATGTAAATGCGTTCGCGCGCCGCTGTTATGCCGCAGAATAAGGCTTCCATTATATTGGCCCAATCGGTATCCGGTCCGCTAGCGGCCATTTGTATTGCGACCGGTTCTTGTGACTCGGGTTTAGTTTCAGGAAAAAGATTTTGGTGAATTTCAGTTTCGTCGCCCGTAACAAAGTTCCAGGTTAATAAAAAAGAAGATTGTAAAGAACCAACAGCCCCGCCCTGCAATCGCATGTGGGTGTCGCGCCAGTATCTGTCGTTGTCATAGGAGTTATCATATCTTTGGTCTAAATTGATTCCACCAACGTAACCTACCGTGCCGTCGATAACGATTATTTTTCTATGATCGCGATAGTTCAATTTACTGGTAGAGTTCGAGAACAATACCGGCATAAATGGAAAATGTTGAACGCCCGCCTCCGTCAATTTTTTCTTGTTCTTTGAAGATATACTGCTTCCGACGTCGTCGTAAATTAATCGCACCTCCACCCCGTCTTGCGCTTTCTTGGCCAGAATATCAATCAGTTCTGTGCCCAACGCGTCATCGAAAAGCACAAAATACTCTATATGGATGTGATTCTCCGCATTTGCAAGATCTTCCCGTAGCCTCTCGAACTTTTTTTCACCGTTTATCAATATCTCTACTTGGTTGTCGAACGTAAGAATGGCTTTTTCGTTGTGCTTCAATAATGTATAGATCTTGTAAATACCTTCACCGAACTCCGATTTAAAACTGTCCTTTTCTTCTTGATCGAGCTTAAACCGCTTACGCCATGCTTTTATTCGATTGTTGTCAAGGATGTATTTTTTTTCAAAAATTTTCGATTTCCGATAGTCCTGTCCAAAAAAATAGTAAACCACCAATCCCAAAAAAGGAAGGGCGGCCAGCGCAAATAAAAATGACAATGTCTTTACGGGATGTTTATTCTTTAAGATGATGAAGATGGATAAGCCGATGACCAAGATATAGTTGATGGCCAAGGCGATAAACCAATAATTGTCTTTGCTGAATGCCAGTATCGAATTCACGAACGCGTAGTTTTATTACTTTGGAATGTAATGTACGGATTTAAACTAATATTTTGTTAAAAGAAGACGGGTTAGGGAAGTAATCAGGATATCAGCAGACCATTTTCGATACTGTTCAAAAAAAATAGTGGGGAACGGTGAATAGGTGCACTACTAGAACTAGATGAGTATCGGCGAAACACCGATGTATTTTGTTTTCGACTGAAGAAGGTTGGCTAAAGTCTAGCTGATGACCCACCGCCATAGGATATCGCCTTAAGCGTTCTTCGCGTACGGCGTAAAGGGAACGTCAGCATATGCAGAGTTTTCGCTTAAAGACTTGAAACTTCCACCCGGATTACTACATGATAATCTTGGCTTTGAAAATTTTAATTAAAAAATGCCAATTGCCGCTGTTGCGGAAAAAAATTATTTCGTCGCCTTGTAGTATCCTGTTTTAGGAATTTCAATAGCATACTTCTTTTTTGAACTGTTGTTCAAATGCGGCTCGCGGAGCCAGGGATTATGTCTTTTTAAGATCTTGTAATTGATTTCATACTTCTGAGCAAAATCGGCAAAGCTAAGTATAGGTTCGTCGACATCTACCTTAAAAGTAGGGACGGCCTTATAGAGATCGTCTTTCTGTACGTCGAAACCATACTTTTCGGGATGGCTCAAAATCTCCTTGATAGCCATAATCCTAAAAACATACCTTCCGGTTTCTTGGCCGAGCAAAAGATCATAATAATCATTGACCTGCTGTATGCCCATATACTTATCAATCGCTCCGGTACCTGCATTGTAGGAAGCGGCGGCAAGTGTCCACGTGCCATATTTCTTGTAGTATTTGTTCAAATAATCGCAAGCGACCTGTGTAGATTTTTCCAGATGATAACGTTCATCGACATTGTCGTTCACCTCAAGACCATACTGCTGGCCGGTCGCCTTCATAATCTGCCAAAATCCACTAGCCCCGGCGTGGGATACTACATTTTGCAGTCCGCTTTCGGCAACGGCTAGGTATTTGAGGTCATCGGGAATCCCATTTTTCGCTAAAATCGGTTCGATTATCGGAAAATACATATTCGCCCTTTTAATCAACAAAACAGCATTCGATTGCCAGTACGTATTAACCAAAAATTCCCGATCGATACGCTCCATGACCTCGGGATCGCTTTGGGGAACGCTCTCTCCTGCAAAATTCAGGTCTTCGGGGATGTCGATTGCGGAAATGCGGTATCCCTGGGCAACGTTTTTATCCAGTTTCGGTTCGGTAGCGTCCGTTATTTTTTGCGAATTGGTCATCTCTTCACTACTACCCTGCACGGCATAAATCAAGGTACTTACCACGAAAAAAAGGCCCAAGAGTAGCAAACCGTTCTTTAAAATCTTCATATTTCCAATTGGTGTTTTTCAAAGTTACAAACTAATGGATATTATCTCTGTATTAATATACTACTACAACTCGATTATTGCAAAATAATTGTAGGCAAATGTTCATTAAACCACTTTGCCCTATGGATAATCATGGTGTGCGTGCCATTCTTTACGGGAATACAATCCCTGATATTTCGGATTGGAAAAACGGGGTCTTTTTCCCCATGGATGTGCACTAGGTTATCGGGCCGTTCAGTTTGCGACCAATTGACCATCTGATCGATAGACCAGTCAATGTACCTTTTATCTCGTATTGAAAGATATTCCTCATACAATGCCAAGCGTTTGGTCACAGTTTCTCCAAAAGCATATTTCGCTATTAGTTCGACATTGTTGACCAAACCAGTTGGCAAGAGCTTATGAATTTTTGTGTACTTTGCAAAGTGCATACGTCTGGGCAGTTCCGAAGCATCCTTCACACTTGAAATAATGATGGTTTTCCTAACCGTTATCAGCTTGGCCATCTCCTGTACAAGCAATCCTCCAAAAGACACCCCTATCAATACGGGGTTTTCATGTTCTATCTGCTTGTTCATTACCTTGGCATAGTCGGCAAGACTCATATTTCTTGAGGGCACGAACCATTCCAGCAAATGGGACTCAAAAATATCTGTCTGTAAATGGATGTGTTTAAAGATGGATGGATTGGCTGCCATACCCGGCATAAAATACACATGAATCTTGTTATCGTTCATAAAGAACATGGGTTGGTAGGACGTAAAGGGAGATAATAATTAGGAAATTAACATAGTATTCACTACTTTTGTATTCGACTTTGGGAAATTCCATCGTTTTTCTAATCTAGGCAAAAGTAGCTAAAATTACGACTTGAGAACACCGTTTTTTTCTTCGGATGCCAAAACACAAATCCTAACTATATGAATGAAGTAGAAATCAACGACAACAGTTTCTTGCGTCAATTTGAAACTAGGGTCGATGGTCACTTGGCCAAAATTGAGTATTCCTCACAAGAACGCAAAGTATTTCTTACCAAATTAGTAGTTCCGGAAGAAATCACTAATGCGAATTTTAAGGAAGATTTCATTAAATCGGTTCTTCACCGTATTCAGGAGCAAAATCTTCGGGTAGTTCCTACCAGCCCCGAAATCGCAGGTTTTTTAAGGAAAAACAGACAGTACAAAGAAATGTTGCCGGTAGGCATCAGAATCTAACACCATTTTTAGGATTATCATTTACAAATCTCGCCCACCAGCGGGATTTTTTATGAAAAACTGCGAGCGAAGCGCGGCAATCTGTTGAGCATACTAGAAAGTTGACACCGATTGCCGCACTTCGCTCGCAATAAAGTCAAACCGCACCAATCCGTCATCCGCAATTTCGGTCAATTCGATAGTATGTAATGTGTTTACCAAAGCAGGATTCCAAGGGGCTTTCACTTTGACATAATTCTCAGTAAATCCGTGAATATAGCCCGACTTGTTTTCCCCTTCGAACAAGACATTGCGCACCGTACCTAACTGGCCCTCGTAAAATGCACGGCGTTTTTTGGCGGAAAGGCCTCGAAGCATTTTACTTCGCTTCTTCCTGGCTTTATTGGGCACTACCCCATCCATATCTGCCGCTGCGGTATTCTCCCTTTCCGAATAGGTAAATACGTGTAGGTACGAAATATCGAGTTCGTTTAGAAAATGATAGGTTTCCAAAAAAAGCTCGTCCGTTTCCCCGGGAAAGCCCACAATGACGTCTACGCCGATACAGGCATGCGGCATCGTCTCCCTGATTTTTCGCACTCTATCCACATATAGATCGCTCATATAGCGCCGACGCATTCTTTTTAACATTTGGTCGCTTCCGCTCTGCAAGGGAATATGGAAGTGAGGGACAAACGCCTTGCTTTGCGAAACAAAGTCAATGGTCTCGTTCTTTAGGAGATTAGGCTCTATGGACGAAATCCGTAACCTGTGGATGCCTTCTACTTTATCCAAAGCCTTTACCAGATCAAAAAAAGTATGTCCGTGTTTTTTGTTTCCGAATTCCCCTTTACCATAATCCCCGATATTGACGCCGGTCAGAACGATTTCCTTAATTCCCTTGGCGGCTATTTCCGCTGCGTTATTAAGCACGTTTTCCAGGGTATCACTTCGGGAAATACCCCGGGCCAGTGGAATGGTACAATAGGTACATTTGTAATCACAGCCATCCTGAACCTTCAAAAATGCCCGTGTCCGATCCCCGATGGCATAACTGCCAACGTAAAAATCCGCATCCTCAATTTCGCAGGAATGTATTTCCGTCATCCTGAGTGCAGTCGAAGGGCGCTTTAAAATATCATTGATGTAATCGGTAATCTTGAATTTTTCCGTGGCTCCCAAAACCAGATCGACGCCATCGACAGCAGCCAATTCCTCCGGTTTTAACTGTGCATAGCAACCAATGGCCGCTACGAAGGCATCGGGATTCGCTTGGAGCGCTTTTTTGACAATGGTTTTGAACCTCTTGTCCGCATTCTCCGTGACCGAACAGGTATTGATAACGTACATATCGGCTGCTTCCGAAAAGTCTACACGCTCGAAGCCCTCCTCAGTAAAACCCCGCGCTATCGTCGAGGTTTCAGAGAAATTGAGCTTACAGCCCAAGGTGTAAAAAGCGACTTTCTTTTCCATTTTTGCTAACCGGATTTTTCTAAAATGCAAATATAACAACTCTTACAAGACTTCGGGATAGATTGGTATCTGAACCCATGACCGCTTAATACTTGCGCCACTTCTTTGTAAGTTCGAAAACATGCTCGAGAATTCGGGCCTCTACATCATCGAATTCGACTCCCCTTCGTGCCATCATGACCTTGGCGGCTTCAAAAGCTTTTTCAGGTAAGTAAGTCGAAAAGCCGCTGGCCCCGCCCCAACTAAAACTTGGGATAAAATTTCTCGGGAAACCTGGCACATATATATTGACGTTTACCCCGACTACCGTACCCGTATTCAACATGGTATTGATGGCCGTTTTACTGTGGTCGCCCATCATAAGGCCGCAGAATTGGAGTCCCGTTTGCTCAAAACTTTCTGTGGCATAGTTCCATAATCGCACCTTGGCGTAGTTATTCTTGAGGTTAGAGTTGTTGCTATCCGCCCCGATGTTGCACCACTCCCCTAGCACGGCATTGCCAAGATACCCTTCATGGCCTTTGCTGGAGTATCCGAAAATCACGGAATTGCTTACTTCGCCACAAATCTTGCCGTGTGGCCCAATGGTAGTAGCACCATAGATTTTAGCGCCCATCTTCACTACGGCGTGATCGCAAAGGGCAAAAGCGCCGCGCACCATGGCACCTTCCCAAATCTCAGCGTGGTTTCCTAAATATATGGGCCCGTCAGTGGCATTTAAAATGCTATATTCCACTTTAGCCCCTTCCTCTAAAAAAATGTTCTCCGGATGTATAACTCGATTGGTGTCCGAAATCGGCGCGCTTGCCCTGCCAGCGGTAATCAATTCAAAGTCCGCTTGAAGTGCTTCCCCGTTTTTTTCGAAAATATCCCAAGTGTTGACAACCCGTAATATATCATCCTCAAAATCAATGACATTATAGGATGAAAAGTCAACTTCTTCCTGTGTATCCCTGACAAAAAAGGCAATGACCTCTTCTCCTTGAAAAATGGCCTCTTTTTCTTTGAGATCGCCTATCAAATCCGCCAATTGATTATTTGGTAAAAAGGATGAATTTATCAAAACGTTCTCGTCCATTTCTACCATAGGATATTTTTCGGACAAATAGTCCTCCGTAATTGTGGTGGTGGTATTTCCCAGATATTTTTCCCATTTTTCGCGGATAGTGAGAATACCGATACGGATGTCGGCGACCGGTCTGGTAAAGGTAAAAGGCAGCAGATTATTCCGGACCGGACCGTCAAAAAGAATATAGTTCATGGATTAATATTTCGGTGAAGGTAATAAAAGGTAGTACAAAAGGATAACACTTTGAAAACGCTAAAGTTTCGTGCTTATTCTATGCGAATAGGCCTTTTGTTGAAGCCGTTGTGTAAAAAAAATGCCCTCGAACATCGAGGGCATCTTATAATATAGTTTTGAACAGAAGATTACTCCTTTTCTTTGGTATCGGCTGCGGCTTTGGCATCCTCCTTTTTGGGCGTTTCCGCCTTTGCTTCAGCTTTCGGAGCGTCGTTTTTCACGGCTTTGGCTTTTGCTTCTGCCTTGGGCGCTTCTTTACTAGCAGGTTCCGCCTTGGCTTCGGTTTTTGAAGCTTCCTCCTCTGAAGGTTTTTCAGCGGGGGCCCCTTTTTTCTTCTTGAACTTATCGTACTTGTTCTTGAACTTATCAATACGTCCGGCAGTATCCAAAAGTTTGGCCTTTCCGGTGTAGAACGGATGCGAAGTTCTTGAAATCTCCAATTTTACCAATGGGTATTCGGTCCCGTCAACCTCTAAAGTCTCCTTGGTATCTGCTGTAGATTTGGTCAAGAACACTTCGTCGTTCGACATGTCCTTAAATGCTACCAGTCTATAATTCTCTGGGTGGATGTCTTTTTTCATCAAACTAAAATTTTACGCGCCCATTCCGACAGGCACTCATTTTAAGGCTGCAAATTTAGGTATTTTTTAGAGAATTGCAATGTATACCTATAAAAAGAACAATAAAAATAATGTACTTTTAGCTGTAACAAAACCCTTTAGGAACAACTAACGTGTTTAACAACCTAAAATAAGAACCTCAAAATGGAAGAAAATCAACCTAAAACCGGAAAATTTACCCTGACTTATGGCCTGCTCGTTACTTGGGGGTGCAGGCATCGCCTTCGGCATGATGCTTTACAGTGATGGACATGCATTACGAACAGGGTATGGGAGTTAAGATACCCAGATACCATATTGTTGTCGGTGCATCGTTTTGGGCAACCCGCAATTTAAAAAAGCGAATGGCGGATTTTTAAGCCTTTCCGAAGCACTAAAGTGGGTGCGGGTATGGTCTGATCGGTGGCTATTATTTGCCTACTTTGTTTGGTACGCACTATTTTCGAACTGTTATCGAACCGGACTTATATGGACAAGGCCATGACGAAATCGGAAAAGCAGGAGGCTTTTGCAGGATAATCCGAAACTTACCGAAGAACAAATAGCACCAAGGTATCGAGATCCAGAAGAAATTTTGCATGGTTGACATATCCTTCTATCGTCCTCTATAATCAATACGGTTATCGGTCTTATTATCGGTTTGATTACCGGTCTGATCCTGAAAAAACAAAAACCGGCCTATTAAATATTTTCGAGATCAAAATCGTATTTTTGGATGGATTTACAGCAGCAATCCATGAATCTATCCATAATCATACCGCTTCTCAATGAGGCGGAATCCCTTCAAGAACTGCACGATTGGATCATCAAGGTCATGAAATCGAAAGGCTATGCGTACGAGATTGTTTTTATCGACGATGGCAGTACGGACAATTCTTGGCCGCTCATTCAACAACTTTCCGAAGTGAATCCCCAGGTTCGGGGAATCCGTTTTTTCAAGAATTATGGAAAGTCACAAGCCCTGCACGCCGGTTTCAAAATGGCACAAGGCGATGTGGTGATTACCATGGATGCCGATCTGCAGGATAATCCCGAAGAAATTCCCGAATTATATCGGCTCATTCAAAAGGAAGGCTACGATTTAGTTTCCGGCTGGAAAAAAAAGCGTTACGATTCCGTACTTTCCAAAAACATGCCCTCTAAATTGTTCAACTGGGCGGCAAGACGAACTTCGGGCGTAAATTTGCACGACTTTAACTGCGGACTAAAAGCTTTCAAAAAAACAGTGGTAAAAAATATAGAGGTCTCTGGGGAAATGCACCGCTATATTCCCGTACTTGCTAAAAATGCGGGCTTTTCGAATATCGGCGAAAAAATCGTAACCCATCAGGCCCGAAAATACGGTAAAACAAAATTCGGCATGGAACGCTTTACCAATGGATTACTAGACCTCATCACCATCTGGTTCGTATCGAAATTCGCCCGTCGTCCCATGCACCTTTTCGGAGCCTTGGGCGTACTCATGTTTATCATCGGCTTCGGTTTTGCCATTTACTTAGGAATTGATAAGCTTTTCATCAACAAATTCGGACGCTTGATTACCGATCGTCCCCAGTTTTTTGTTGCCCTTACCGCCATGATTATTGGCACACAATTGTTTTTGGCCGGATTTCTTGGGGAGATTTTGGTTCGCAACCGGAGGAACGAGACTAGATACACGGTTTCGGAGGGGGTTAATTTAGAGGATAAAGCGTATGATTTTTCTTCATAAGTATTCGTCGCCGATTATATTTTCAATTGGCAACAATTTGACGTAACCCTGGAGGACTAAATTTATCCTAATATATGCAATGAAAAAACTAAATCGACAAGCATGCCTTGCACCCTACCAACAACTTTTTCAGTTACTCTTTGTATGGCATGTATTTCTAATCTGTAAATCGCGGAGACTCAAAACAGATACTTACTTTTTACTTGACGCAAGTTTCCCAATTCCAAATTAAAAAAGCCTGTCTGTTCAATTCACAAAAGTAACGCATGCCGCTATTCTACCTTAAATTTAGGAAAAAAGGGCGATAAAAATATCCGACAAAATACTATTGCCATCCTTTTATCCCAAAAATTCCATATCTTCCTATCTTTATCGACCGCAACAGATGAACTAAAATTTAATAGAACAACTTAGTCACAAAACAACCTAGTACATGGAGAACATTCTAGACACCGCAAAAACCTGGCTCACCGATTTTTTCGATCCAGCCGTAAAAAAGGAAGTCCAACAGCTGATCGAGAACGACAACGACGAGCTCAAGGATCGTTTTTACAAGAACATGGAATTCGGAACCGGTGGTATGAGGGGTATTATGGGCGTTGGCACCAACCGTATCAATAAATATACCTTAGGGAAAAGCACTCAAGGGCTAAGCAACTATCTTAAGAAGGTACATAAGGGTAAAGAAATCAAGGTCGCCATCGCTTACGATTGCCGCCATAACAGCGATACCCTGGCCCGAACGGTGGCCGAAGTCTTCTCCGCCAACGGCATCAAAGTATTTCTGTTTTCAGCTTTGCGTACAACTCCCGAACTTTCGTTCGCCGTTCGACATTTGAAATGTCATGCGGGTATCGTTTTGACGGCATCCCATAATCCCCCTGAATATAATGGATACAAGGTATATTGGTCGGATGGTTGCCAAATCGTTCCGCCAGAGGATGGGGAAATAGTTGCGGCCATCAATGCGCTTTCCTTTGAGGAAATTAAATTCAAGGCGGATGACAGTCTTATCGAGCTCATCGATACCGAAGTAGACGAGCCGTTTTTTAAGGCGTCGGTCGCCCACGGAGATTTTCATGCGTCGGGAAAGGATGATTTTAAAATTGTTTTCACCTCCCTACATGGCACTTCGATTACCGCGATTCCAGAAGTCTTGAAACGGGCGGGCTATAAAAATGTGACGGTCATCGAAGCACAGGCCGAACCGGATGGGGATTTCCCAACGGTAAAATCCCCAAATCCCGAAGAACCTGAAGCCCTTTCCATGGCGATTGCAAAAGCAGAGGAAATTGGGGCGGATATGGTCGTCGGTACGGACCCCGACAGCGACCGTTTGGGTGTGGCCGTTCGAAATCTAGAGGGTAAAATGGAAATCGTAAACGGCAATCAGGCCATGATCATGATGACCCATTTTTTACTGGAACAGCAAAAGAAAAAAGGCTTCGAAGGCAACGAGTTCGTAGCGACGACCATTGTTTCGACCCCGATGATGGAGGCTATGGCCAAAGCCTACGGCGTTACCTTCAAGACAGCTTTGACTGGATTTAAATGGATCGGTAAAATGATCAAGGACTATCCCAACGAGAAATTTTTAGGGGGTGGCGAGGAAAGTTTCGGCTATATGATCGGCGATTTTGTACGCGATAAGGATGCCGTTACCGCGACCTTACTCGCCTGTGAGATCGGTGCTCAAGCCAAGGCCAACGGCAGCTCGTTCTACGAAGATTTGGTCAATTGCTACGTCAATTACGGATTTTATAAGGAACATTTGATATCCCTGACCAAAAAAGGTATCAGCGGTGCCGAGGAAATAAAGCAGATGTTGAAGGATTTTAAGGAAAATCCCGTCCACTCCGTAGCCGGTTCCAAAGTAAAATGGATCGAGGATTACAATACCTCGACCGCTAAAAATGTGTTGACCGGAGAGGAAAAAGGTATTGACATTCCGAAATCCAATGTACTCATTTACGAAACGGAGGACGGCACCCGTATCGCCGCCCGACCCAGTGGTACGGAACCCAAAGTCAAATTCTATATCAGCACGAATGCGAAACTTGAAAAAGCGGAAAATTTCAAAAAAGTCTCAGCGGAACTCGATGCCAAGATCGATCGTATCAAAAGTGAACTCAAATTGGGTTAATGACATATTTCAGAAAGATTCTTCGCTTTGCCCGGCCATACCGAGGCTATGCCGTACTGAACATTATCGCGAACATTTTTTATGCTTTTTTTTCGACGTTGGCTATGGTATCGTTATTCCCCATGCTCGCCGTACTTTTTAATCAAACCGAAACAGTAGAGACCGAACCCGTGTGGAACGGCCTTGGCGATGTCAAAGAGTTTCTTTACGATTACCTTAATTATTTCGTGACCCAAAGAGCAGGCGATGACAGTAGTGATGCCCTGATTTTTATGGTGTTGTTGGTACTCATTATGTTCTTTCTGAAGAACGTATTTGGCTATCTCGCCATGTATTTTATTACGTTTTTGCGGAACGGTGTCCTGAAAGATCTCAGAAACGAACTCTACGACAAGACCATTTCTTTGCCCATTTCACATTATTCCGAAAAGCGTAAGGGCGATACTATCGCACGGCTTACCTCCGATGTGTTGGAAATTCAACACTCCTTTTTATCCATTTTAGAACTGATTGTCAGGGAGCCTTTGACCCTTTTGTTCGCCATCGTTGCGATGGTTTCCATAAGTCCGAAATTGACGCTTTTCGTGTTCATTTTTCTGCCGGTTTCCGGCTTTATTATTTCCCTGATCGGTAAATCCCTCAAACGCAAATCCGATAAAGTCCAAAAAGAACAAGGCATTTTTCTATCTATTTTAGAAGAAACGCTCGGGGGCTTAAAAATTATCAAGGGCTTTACGGCAGAAAACCGATTTAGCGGTAAGTTTAGGGAATCTACAAGTCGATTCTTTAGATACTCGAACACCTTGCTGAACCGTCAAAATCTCGCTACACCGGCCAGCGAATTTCTAGGTATTGCCGTAATAGGTATATTGCTTTGGTATGGCGGGCAGATGGTTTTGGTAGATAAGACCTTGGAACCCGAACTTTTTATTACCTATATGGGTCTGGCCTATCAAATTCTCACGCCTGCAAAGGCAATCAGCAAAGCGTCCTACGGCGTAAAAAAAGGAGACGCTGCGGCAGAGCGGGTGTTAGAAATCCTAGAAACCGAAAACCCGATAATTGACAAACCCAATGCCATCGGAAAAAGTAGTTTTGACATTGGTATCAAGCTAGAAAATATTTCCTTCAAATATGAGGATGATTACGTACTAAAAAACTTTAACCTTAGCGTTCCCAAGGGAGAAACGGTAGCCTTGGTCGGGCAATCCGGAAGCGGTAAAAGTACCATTGCCAATCTCGTTACCCGTTTTTACGACGTCAGCCGAGGCGAAATAAAAATCGACGGTACCGACATTCGTGATATCACAAAAAAGTCATTACGGCAACTGATCGGCTTGGTCACCCAAGATTCTATCTTGTTCAACGATACTGTGGCCAAAAATATTTCCTTAGGCAAGGAAAGGGCAAGCCGTGACGAAATCATAGAAGCTGCCAAAATCGCGAACGCCCATGAATTTATCGAAGGCTTACCGAAAGGTTATGAGACAAATATCGGGGATAGCGGCAACAAACTGAGCGGGGGACAAAAGCAACGTCTGTCCATAGCCCGGGCAGTGCTGAAAAATCCGCCCATCATGATATTGGACGAGGCCACCTCGGCCCTTGACACTGAAAGTGAACGGTTGGTGCAAGATGCTCTTGAAAAAATGATGCGCAACCGCACCTCCATCGTAATCGCACACCGACTTTCAACGATTCAAAACGCCAACAAGATTGTAGTACTTCAAAAGGGCGAAATCGTAGAACAGGGTTCGCACATCGAGCTTTTGGCCCAAAACGGGGTCTACAGAAAATTGGTGGACATGCAGTCGCTTGCAGGATGATAAGGGTTGCACGTTTTTCGTCTCAAGGTCTACCAACGCGCCCTATAAAGCAAATCGATTCTGTATAACTATCCCTGATCATATAAAGAAATGGGTGGTCAGCAATAAATGAAGGGCCTGCAGAGGTTAGCACTATTTCAACGCCCGTTACCGCTGCAGCTTCTGTTCCTTCCTCATTAACTTCTATAAAAGTTTTCTGAAGCACTTCTGAAATTTGTAGAAAGGCGTTCTTATTTATTTTTGTAAAGTACGCCGTATTTGAAAACGCAATGCCCAAGCCCATATTGGTCAGTGCTTCATTGAGCTCGCGTTTATATTCCGCCTTGAACTTTGGCAACTGTATGTCCAATTCTCTTTCGGTGAAGCTGTCTAGCCCAGTATCACTTTACGATGAAAATACATTTACATGAATCATTACCAGGTATTAAACCTTTTTCTTACTTTTAAGTCCAACGTATAGAAAATACCTTTCGAATATTGATTGCCGAAGACACTTTAGTGCAGGATCTACAGCACCCGGAAACCCGTTCGCAGGCCTTCAAGGTATTGGTCGACACATACAAACAGCGGTTGTACTGGCAAATTCGAAGAATAGTTTTGAACCACGATGATGCCGACGATGTTTTACAGAATACGTTTATCAAGGTGTACAAGAATATCGCGGGCTTCAAAGGCGAAAGTAAATTATATTCGTGGATGTACCGTATAGCTACGAATGAGGCCTTGAGTTTTTTGAAAAGTAACGCTAGAAAACTTGACATAGGTTCTGGGGAATTACAGGATAGGATGCTCGGCAACCTAAAGGCAGATGTTTATTTCGAGGGGGATGCCATTCAGTTGAAGTTGCAAAAAGCGATTGCCAAACTTCCTGAAAAACAGAAGCTCGTTTTTAACATGAAATATTTCGAGGAACTGAAGTATACCGAGATTTCGGAAATTCTGGAAACATCCGTAGGCGGATTAAAGGCCTCGTACCATTTGGCGGTTAAAAAGATTGAAGCATACTTAAAGGAGGATACCTAGAATTTAGGGTTCTCATAAACTAATAAACCTTTGAACTCATATAATCTAAGATTAAACCTTTTAAGCATTTGACAGTCAAAGTAAAACGATGAAGGAACTGAATAACAAAAATCCGTTTAAAACCCCTGAGGAGTATTTCGAAGGTTTTTCCGAAAGGCTTATGAAAAGGCTTCCGGAGAAAGGCACCAATGTCCCGGAAAAGGATGGTTTTGTCGTACCGGACTCCTATTTTGAAGGTGTACACAAAAATATCATACAAAAACTGGAAGCAGAGGAGACTAAGGTCATCCAATTACATCCTTATAAAAAACTGTATTACGCTGCAGCAGCCATAGCGGCTGTTGTTTTGGTTGTTTTGCAGTTGGACCAAAATACATCCAAAGAAATCACTTTTGAAAGTATTGCCAACTCCGACATTGAAAACTATTTTGAGGTTAATTCACTGGAATTCAGCACATATGAAATTGCCGAATTAGTACCGGTCGATGAACTGGAGATTAGGGATATTTTATCTAATGAACTTAACGAGGAAATGATTTTGAACTACCTCGATAACAATACCGAAAACTTTGAAGAACTAAATATGGAATACGATGAATAACCGAACAAAAATAACGGTATCGGCCGTATTGCTTATGTCGTCGTTACTTTTCGCCCAGCACAAACCTGACAAGGACAAAATAAAATCACTTAAAGTGGCTTTTCTTACGGAGCGTTTGGATATGAGCTCTAAAGAAGCGCAGACTTTCTGGCCCATTTACAACGAATACGACGATAAAAGGGATGACATTCACGAGCAGAAACAAGATCAAGTATACATTAAAATGAGAAATCCGGACAATCTTTCGGAAAAAGAGGCGATGGAACTCATAAAACTTTATCTCCGTTTTGAGGAAAACGAAGAGGAACTGGACAAAAATTTTATCGAAAGGATAAGTAAGGTCATCTCCGCAAAAAAAACGCTTTTACTACTGCGTTCAGAGTATGAGTTCAAAAAACAGTTGTTAAAGCAGTACCGAAATAAGAAAGACGGGCAGTAAGTTTTACTTGAAGACTAATTTCGCAATCCTATTCTTTCCTGCGGCATACCCCACCGAATCGTTTAAAAATCGAAGCGTATAGAAAGAGGTGTCATCGGAAAGCTGCTGCCAAGTTGTCCCTCTATTTTCACTATATGAAATTCCCGTAAAACCCAAGGCCACTAGGCCGTTTCCTTTGGAATTCGGTACAAACTGAATACAACTTTTATAGTTCGGATTTTCGCCTTTGGCCATTAATTGCCAAGTTTTGCCACCATCTTCGGTCAAGGCCTTATTGGCGGTGTTAGCTTCGGGTTTTGTATAATCTCCCCCAATGGCAACGCCCAAATTTTCATCGTAAAATACTATGGAATAAATACCTTCCGTCGGCGCATCCTTTACAATTGGCGTTGCTTGAATTTCCCAAGTTTTTCCCTTATCATCAGAAAAATAGATGCGGCTGCTGGTAGTAGCAATCCATGTTTTATCCCCTACAACAGCGATATTCGTATTACTGGCAGCAAAGGCACCCTCTCCATCTATACCGTCAGGCAAATCGGAACAGGGAATTTTGTTCCAAGTATTTCCCCCATCCCTTGTAATAATAACACTAAGGCAACCATTGAAACTGTCACCTATGGCAATGCCCTCTTGGTCGTTCCAGAAGGTCATGGCATCATAGAATACCGCTTCATCGACTTCGGAATAAACGAGTTCCATTTTTCCATCGCTACCCGTTTTATACAGCAAAGCGGGATTCGCGACGGATAGCATAAAAAAGTCGCTAGTTGTATGTGCAACGGCCCTGAATTCAGGAAGTATCGTGTCATACTTTTGTATGCTTTCCATAATTTTTCCAGAATTCAGGTCGATATTTCCGAAGATACCGTTATTTCCGGCATAGGCAAGACTGTTATTGATAATCTCTATAGCACGGATACTAACGGAGTCTTCATAGATGGTTTCGATTTTGACGGATGTGAAGGGAAGGGTTTGCTTGTCCTTTTTTTTGTTTTCTAAACAGGAGCAGGCGAAAATTAAAACCAAAATAATAGCGAAGTATTTCATAGTTTAAGGTAATTAGAAGAAAAGTTGGACCATCAATTGCGTGATACGCAGCGCTAGGCTTTCAGAAACGGATGTTACCAAATCTGTATTTTCCAAATTCAAATGTAACCGATATCCCGACCAAATAGGATGAATACGTCCCGAGTTTTTGTTGAGAACCGAAAATTTGGGCTTCAAACAAAAACCCGAGATGAGTTCACTACCTTTGCAGCCTTAATTTTCTAGAATGAAATTACATAGAAATCTGGTATTTGCTGTAATCGATGGCCTAAACCTCATCTTCAACGAAGACCAGTATGCGGACAAAGTAGTACAGAAAGTGCTAAAGTTCGATAAGCGCTGGGGTAGTCGAGATCGAGGTTTTATTGCGGAGACCATTTACGAAATGGTGCGCTATAAACGCCTTTATGCGGAAATTGCCGAGGTCAAGGCCCCGTTCAGCCGTTCCGATCTGTTCCGAATGTGGGCGGTATGGGCGGTTTTAAAGGGAATACAATTACCCGACTGGAAACAGATCGAGCCAACGCCCGAACGGCGCATCAAAGGGAAGTTCGACGAACTCTCCAAAATCCGAAAATACAGGGAATCCTTTCCCGATTGGATCGACGAACTCTGCACCGAAGCCTTGGGAGAAAAACTGTGGACAGCCGAAAGTGCCGCCCTTAACCAGCAGGCCGAAGTTATTTTACGGACCAACACCCTTAAGAGCACAAAGAAAAACCTAAGTCAAGCCTTACTGGACGAAGATATTGTAACTGAGCCTGTCAAAGGCTATACATACGCACTACGCCTACCAGAACGCGCCAATGTATTCGTCACCGAGTCTTTTAAAAAAGGTCTATTTGAGGTTCAGGATGCCAATTCCCAATTGGTAGCCGCATTTTTGGATGTGCAACCGGGCATGCGGATCGTGGATACTTGTGCCGGCGCAGGAGGGAAATCGCTTCACCTCGCCGCCCTGATGGAAAACAAGGGACAGATCATCGCTATGGATGTCTATGGCAGCAAACTCAAAGAACTCAAGCGCCGTGCTCGAAGAAACGGAGCCCACAATATCGAACCTCGTGAAATCGATTCCACAAAAGTATTCAAAAAACTCTACGGCAGCGCTGATCGGGTACTGATCGATGCGCCGTGTACGGGCTTGGGCGTCATTCGCCGTAACCCCGATACCAAATGGAAACTGCAACCCGATTTTCTGGAAAAAATCACCAAAACGCAACAGGAAATACTTCGCAGCTACAGCAAAATCGTAAAACCGGGCGGTAAGATGGTCTATGCGACCTGCTCGATATTGCCACAGGAGAATTCCGATCAGGTGCAAGCCTTTTTGGCCTCCGAGGAGGGAAAGGACTTCTCGTTGGAAAGACAGAAGAAAATTTATGCCTCTAAGAGCGGTTTTGATGGGTTTTATATGGCGTTGCTGGAAAAGCGATAGCGCAAACAGGTCCAAACCGTATCTGAAAAAAAACAATTTAATCACCATGATATTTGACCCTTCGCATTTTTTTATTTTTTTTTGCTATCGGCATCTATCAACACAGCATTTGGCTCAGTGAGCTGCTGTTTTGCGCCTTGAGCTAATCAATACCTCACCTTAGTAGAGGCGCCTTAAAATAAAACTGACGCGATGAAAAAACTGTACGATTTTAAAAACTTGAAAGGAGATGTAACTGGCGGACTGGTGGCTGGCGTCGTGGCCCTACCGCTCGCATTGGCCTTTGGGGTACAATCCGGAATGGGCGCCGCGGCCGGTCTCTATGGGGCTATCGGCATCGCTATTTTTGCTGCCCTTTTGGGAGGAACCAAAACCCAAGCGAGTGGTCCCACGGGCCCCATGACAGTGGTCTCCGCGGCTTTGATTGCTGCTGCCATCGAGATGACCGGTAGCTTGGAGGCCGCCATGGGTATTATTTTGCTCACCTTTTTTGTCGGCGGGGCCGTACAGATTCTGTTCGGCTTATTGAACATCGCAGGATATGTCAAATACTTTCCCTATCCGGTGGTTTCCGGTTTTATGAGCGGCGTAGGGCTTATCATCATTATCCTACAGATTTTTCCTTTTGCCGGGCTTGATTCCCCGAAATCCACCGTAGCAGTGCTGCAAGATCTGCCTCGATTGTTGGAGGGGTACAATCTATATGCCATCGCCATTGGTGCGATAACGGTGGCGATTTACTACACTTTTCCAAAAATCACAAAAGCCATTCCCGCGGCACTGGCCGCATTAGTGGTCACCTCGGTAGCGGCCTATTTTCTGAAATGGGATGTACCCATTATCGGCGATATACCTTCCGGTCTACCCAAGTTGGAAATCGGCACCATGTTTTCCATTAGCGGTGAGGCTATCGGCCTTATCGTTGAATACGGTGTCGTTCTAGCCGTTTTGGGCAGTATCGATTCCCTGCTAACTGCCGTCATTGCCGACAACATGACAAAGACCAAGCACAACAGCAATCGGGAACTTATCGGGCAAGGCATAGGCAACATGGTGGCCGCCATGATCGGGGGTATCCCCGGCGCAGGGGCCACCAAAGGCACCGTGGTCAATATCAATGCCGGTGGAAAAACACGGCTTTCCGGTACCTTGCACGGGCTATTTTTGCTGGCGGTTCTGCTCGGCCTAGGCCCTTTGGCCTCAAAAATCCCCTTGGCAGTACTCGCGGGAATCCTGATTCCCATTGGATTCAAAATCATTGACTTCAGGGGCTTGAAGCACCTGCGTTCGGTTCCAAAGGCCGATACCTTTGTACTAATTGTTGTACTTCTAATCACCACTTTCGGCAGCCTTATCTACGCGGTAGGCTTGGGGATGGCCCTATCCTCACTGCTTTTTATGAAAAAGGCCAGCGATCTGGGCGAAAAGGGCATGAACCTTGGTCCCGTTTCCGATTTGGACGACTCCAAACCTTGGCAAGATGAAGTAGATTTTTATGATGCATACAAGGACAAGGTCATTATAAAACACCTTTACGGACCTTTTTTCTTTGGATTTTCGAGTCAGTTCAAGGATAGTTTGGCCACTTTATCCTCCGAAATCAAGGCTTTAGTCATCAGAATGGATAAGGTACCCATTATAGACCAATCGGCTCTTTATGCGTTGGAAGATTCCATCCATCAACTGAGAACCATGGACGTAGAGGTGGTTCTGGTCGGAGTACAATCCGGGCCTTACGATCGACTGGAATCCATCGGTGTGATTCCCGACCTGATACCCAAAGATGATGTTTTTGATACAGTGGAGGAGGCCTTTGTCTACCTAAGAAAGAAACTCGGACCCAAAGCGGCATGATAGCAGGATGTTGAGGATTTTGCAAAGGGATGTCCATTTTTTTTGGATGTCGCTAATCAGATCGGAAGCCTAAAGCCCTGAAAATAACAAGCGCATTTCATAAGAAAGCTGTACCTTTAGTAGCTTCAAAAACGGTACAAAAATGATCCACTTTTTTGGCGATGCGACCGCCCGAGTCTATGCCCTACAAGCCCAACGCGAACTGACGAAATACGATATTGAAAAACTGGAATGGCTTTTCGGTAACTCCCCTAAACTGCCCTCCACTTTTTTGGATACTTTTTTTATTGGTCCACGTGCCGCAATGATTACGCCCTGGAGTACCAATGCCACCGAAATTACCCAAAACATGGGTGTTTCTGGGGTAGTCCGTATTGAGGAATTCCAAGCTGTCAAGGAAGAGTTTAAGGATTTCGACCCCATGCTTTCCCAAAAATATGACGGACTTGATCAGCATATTTTCAAAGTGGAGGTCGTACCCGAGCCCATCCTAAAAATCGATGACATCGGCGCCTACAACGAAAAGGAAGGTTTGGCCTTGAACGACGAAGAGGTCGATTATTTGCAAAAACTATCCAAAAAAATTGGCCGCAAACTGACCGATTCGGAAGTCTTCGGGTTCAGTCAGGTAAACTCCGAGCATTGCCGGCATAAAATCTTTAACGGTACGTTTATTATCGATGGCAAAGAAATGCCTTCATCCCTTTTCCAGCTCATTAAAAAAACATCCCAAGAACACCAAAACGGTATTGTTTCGGCCTATAAGGACAATGTTGCGTTCGTAAAAGGACCTAAAGTGGTACAATTTGCTCCCAACTCCGCCGACAAACCTGATTTTTATGCGGAAAAAGAATTTGAATCCGTCATATCCTTAAAAGCGGAAACGCATAATTTTCCTACTACCGTTGAACCTTTTAACGGCGCTGCGACCGGTTCGGGCGGTGAAATCCGTGACCGTTTGGCCGGTGGAAAAGGTTCGTTGCCCTTAGCGGGAACCGCTGTTTATATGACTGCCTATTCCCGATTAGAGGAAGATAGGCCTTGGGAAAAAGCAATGCCGGAACGCAAATGGCTGTATCAGACCCCCATGGATATTTTAATCAAGGCCTCGAACGGTGCCTCGGACTTTGGCAATAAATTCGGACAGCCGTTAATTGCGGGAAGTGTGTTGACTTTTGAACATCAATACATATCGGCGGTTTCTGATACTACCTATTCCGTTTCGGAACAAGGTCCTGACGACACCAAAGAGTTTGTCGAGGCCCAAACCACATGGCACGAGAGCCGACGTAGAATTGGCTACGACAAAGTCATCATGCAGGCGGGCGGTATCGGGTACGGGAAAGCCGAACAGGCCTTGAAGGATACTCCTAAAACCGGCGATAAAATCGTAATCCTAGGCGGCGACAACTACCGAATCGGTATGGGCGGGGCGGCCGTTTCCAGTGCGGATACGGGCGAATTCGATTCTAATATCGAGTTGAACGCGGTACAACGCTCCAATCCCGAAATGCAGAAACGGGCGGCCAATGCGATTCGCGGTATGGTCGAAAACGATAGCAACCCCATTGTTTCCATACATGATCACGGCGCCGGCGGGCATCTCAACTGCTTGTCCGAACTTGTGGAAGAAACCGGTGGAAAAATCGATTTGGATAAACTCCCAGTAGGAGACCCCACCCTCTCCGCCAAGGAGATTATCGGTAACGAATCCCAAGAGCGTATGGGCCTGGTCATCGCTCAAAAGGACATTGATTTACTCGCCCGGATCGCGGAACGCGAACGATCGCCCATGTACGAAGTCGGCGAAGTTACGGGGGACGACCGATTTACTTTTGAATCCAAAATCAGCGGCCAAAAGCCGATGGATGTCAACCTTTCGGATATTTTTGGAAGTTCCCCAAAGACCGTTATGACCGATACATCCATTCAAAGGGCTTATGAAAATGCAATGTATTCCTTAGAATTTTTTCATGACTATCTCGAACAGGTTTTGCAATTGGAAGCTGTGGCCTGTAAAGACTGGCTGACCAACAAAGTAGACCGCTGTGTCGGCGGTCGGGTAGCCAAACAGCAATGTACGGGACCCTTACAACTACCGTTGAACAATTGCGCCGTTATGGCCTTGGATTTCAAAGGCAAGGAAGGCATCGCCACAAGTATTGGCCACTCCCCTATTTCGGGACTTATCGACCCATCAGCGGGAAGTAAAAACAGTATTGCCGAAGCATTGACCAATATCATCTGGGCGCCATTGAAGGATGGACTCAAATCCGTTTCCCTATCCGCCAATTGGATGTGGCCCTGTAAGAACGAAGGCGAGGATGCCCGATTGTACGAAGCGGTCCAGGCCATATCGGACTTCGCCATTGACCTCGGTATTAACGTCCCAACGGGTAAGGATTCCCTGTCGATGAAACAAAAATATCCCGATGGCGATGTCCTCTCCCCTGGAACGGTTATTATCTCGGCCGCTGCACATTGCAACGACATCACCAAAGTCGTTGAGCCCGTATTGCAAAAAAACGGAGGGTCAATCTACTACATCAACCTATCCAAAGATGCTTATAAATTGGGCGGTTCATCTTTCGGGCAGATCCGAAATGCAATTGGGAGCGAAGCTCCGACCATTATCGATGCCGCCTATTTTAAATCCGCCTTTAACACCGTTCAAAACTTAATCAGAAACGGACAAATTATTGCAGGTCACGATGTTGCCTCAGGCGGATTGATCACGACCTTATTGGAAATGTGTTTTGCGGATAATCAATTGGGCGCCGAACTTAATCTCTCCAATTTGGGAGAATCCGACACCATAAAACTGTTGTTTTCCGAGAATGCCGGTATCGTTTTTCAAGGGGACTCCTCATTGGAAACTGTGTTGGAAGCTAATAACGTGAAATACGCCAAAATTGGAAAAGTCGTACCCGAAGCCACTTTGACTATTAAAAATGCCGGTATGGAAATGGGGCTTAACGTCGCATCTTTACGCGATACGTGGTTCAAGACTTCGTACCTATTGGATGACAAACAAACTGCAAACGGATTGGCCAAAGAGCGGTTTACGAATTATAAAGAGCAGGTTTTAAAATATACCTTTCCAACAGGATTTGAGGGTACCTTTTCCGCTAGAGCGCAGTCGAGGGGTCAGCAACGGCCAAAAGCAGCTATCCTCCGCGAAAAAGGAAGCAATTCTGAACGCGAGATGGCCAACGCCATGTATTTGGCCGGATTCGATGTTAAAGACGTACATATGACCGACCTGATTTCAGGGAGGGAAAATCTTGAAGATATCCAGTTTCTGGGGGCGGTCGGTGGCTTTTCAAACTCTGATGTACTAGGAAGCGCCAAAGGTTGGGCCGGAGCCATCAAGTATAACGAAAAGGCAAACACGGTCATTAAAAACTTTTTTGCCAGAGCAGATACGCTCTCCATTGGTATTTGCAATGGTTGCCAATTGTTTATGGAGCTGGACCTGATCTATCCCGATCATGAAACCAGCGGTAAGTTGACATATAACGATTCGCAAAAACACGAAAGCAATTTTACTTCGGTTAAAATACAGCACAACAACTCCGTCATGTTATCCGGTTTAGAAGGCTGTACATTGGGGGTTTGGATTTCCCATGGCGAAGGAAAGTTCACGCTGCCCCAATCCGAGG
This sequence comes from uncultured Flavobacteriaceae bacterium, assembly GCA_963832345.1. Taxonomy (GTDB): domain Bacteria; phylum Bacteroidota; class Bacteroidia; order Flavobacteriales; family Flavobacteriaceae; genus Pricia. The sequence goes on from CAWHTW010000004.1 coordinate 765,870, forward strand.
ACAACTATGATATCGTGGCGAAATACGGGTACGAAGACTACCCCTCTAACCCCAACGGCAGCGATTACAATACCGCTATGCTCTGCGATAAAACGGGAAGGCATCTGGTGACAATGCCGCATATCGAGCGTTCTATTTTTCCGTGGAACTGGGCGTATTATCCCACCAATCGGGAGGATACTGTGTCGCCTTGGTTAGTGGCTTTTGTCAATGCCAAAAAATGGATCGAAAAGGGAAAACAAGAGGATGGCGATGTAAGTTTCACATAAAACAAAAGCCGATAGTTTTTTCTATCGGCTTTTCAATCCTTACTTCATAACAGTATTATTAAGTACTACCTATAAAATGTCTTCATTAGGCTTTACGATTCCGTTGGTGATATGAATTATACCATCTGAAGCTTGAATATCTGCTTTTATGATTTTTGCACCACCGACTGTCACTGAACCGAAACGCTCATTCGCATACACCGTGATTTGTTCTTCTTGACCGGTTTCCATTACTTGGTTATCCTTAAATTCACTTTTCATCACTGTATTGGGTATGAAATGATATTTAATAAAACGTATCAAGTCGGCTCTATGCTCCGGATTTGTAAGATGGTTCCACCTATCAATAGACATTTCGTCAAAAGCCGAATTCGTAGGAATTAATACGGTAAACTGCTGATCTGCTAGTTTCCAAGAAACTCCTAGATCCGATAGTGCGACCAAATTCATGAACGTGGTAAGCTTTCTGTCCATTTGCGCCAATTCAATGGTTTCATAATTTTCTGGATTTTCGATGTGACCTAATATTTCGTCATTATTGGATTGGGCATAGACGGAAAAGCTTAGAAAGCATACTCCGATAATTGTTGCAAAAAATTTTAATTTATTTGTTTTCATTATTTTATTCACTGTTTTCATTGTTTTGTATTAAAATGTGATTTTGAAATTATACTAAATTTGATATCATTTACATGCTATTGGTGCTAGCCGGAAATTCGGTAAAAAGGTCATCCACAAAATCCGATATGGCCTGCGAGTCTCTTTCTCCACCGATAAAGTTAGAGGCCGTTCCACGCCAAACCACATTATTGGTTTTCCGGTCCACGAGGCTCAGCATGAGCGTACCAGATTGGATTTTGTCGTAGTCGACATTATATCCAACTACTTTGTTATACGCATTATATCCATAGTAATAATACGGATCATAATAAGTCCCTACCCGATAGCCTGCTCCATAATAATTGGGATATGTAGCATAGACTGGTTCGGTCTCCTTTTTGACATCGGTATCGGTCTTCGTACCTATCAAGACTAAAAGATCGGGCTGATTACGCTCCAACTCGTATCCCAGTTCTTTCATGCTCTGGTTTACATCATTGATTACCGCTTCGCCAACATTTGAATCGTCATAGCCCTTTGACGGGTCTTCGAAATTACCGTTGGGCAAGTATGCGAAAGTCTCATATTCGCTAAGGTCCGCATCCGAGGTTTTAGTGGTGGTAATTTTCGGTCCACAGCTGGATACTAGGGCGAAGGCAAATATGACCATTATTATACTGTTCAAATTATTCATATTATTCATAGATTTTAAATTATTTACTTATATTTTATTAAACCATTTGATTAAAACCTATCCTTAAAATCTATAATAATTGAACGTATATAAGGATAAAACTGATGCATTTGGTGCCTCATGCATATGTATTAATTCTTTCTGCAATAGGACACATTAATCCGTTACATTTAAAAAATAACTATATATAAGTCCATGGAAATTCGTCCTGCCACCCAAAAAGATCTATCCGCCATAGTTGCATTAATCGCCAAAGATAAACTAGGCCAACTGCGGGAAGATTACCGTAAACCTCTTCCCGAAAAATACTACATCGCCTATGAAAATATCGCCGCCGACCCCAATCAAGAATTGATGGTTATGGAATCGGATAGTGGCCAGATTATCGCTACCCTACAGTTAACCTTCATTCAATATCTCACCTATCAAGGCGGCATACGCGCCCAAATCGAAGCCGTTCGAGTGCATGAGGATTATCGCGGACAAGGTATTGGTCAAAAGCTGTTCGAATGGGCCATCCAAAGAGCAATAGAGAAAAAAGCGCATTTGGTGCAACTGACCACGGACAAAAAACGGCCAGAAGCCTTAAAATTCTATGAAAATTTGGGGTTTACCGGCAGTCATGAGGGGATGAAACTTCATTTAAAATAGTGATGTCGTTGCGTTGGTAATACCAGTAAACTAGTGGCTTTTTTAACAAACTAAACACGATATTTTTTGTGAAATGAAACTCCCAAACTAATAAATTCATAACCTTTTTTTCATCCTTCAAACCACAAATTATAAACACCACACCATTTTTTTCCCTATATTTCAACAACTATTCAGACGAACGCATGCAACACATCTCCCGACTTTTCGATTTCCCCTACTATCAGTTGGAAAAATATAACTTAAAAGAAGCCCTTGTCACCAAGTACGACGGTAAATGGATAGCGACATCAACCCAGGAATATGTAGACAAGGCCAATGCTATTAGCCGGGGTCTACTTCGACTCGGAATAAAACCAAACGAAAAAATCGCCCTGATTTCCATGACCAATCGAACGGAATGGAATATTATGGATATCGGTATACTTCAGCTTGGTGCTCAGAACGTACCTATCTATCCCACCATATCCGAAGAAGATTATGCATACGTACTCAATCACTCCGAATCGACCTACTGCTTTGTTTCGTGCCGTGAGGTCTATGATAAAGTAAAGGCAGTGCAAGACCAAGTACCCAGTTTGAAAGAAGTATACTCTTTCGACGAACTTTCCGATTGTAAAAATTGGAAGGAGGTTCTAGAATTAGGAGCGAACGACTCGAACCAGCAAGAAGTCGAAAAGCTCAAGGACGGGGTCAGAGCGGAAGACCTCGCTACCTTGATATATACTTCCGGAACGACCGGTAAACCTAAAGGGGTAATGCTCTCGCACGACAACTTGGTCAGTAACGCCATCGAAAGTTCGAAACGCTTTCCCATAAAGGACGGCAACACAAAATCCCTTAGCTTTTTGCCGGTCTGCCATGTCTACGAGCGGATGCTTATGTATCTATATCAGCTCAGGGGCGTCACCATATACTTCGCCGAGTCGCTGGACAAAATCAGCGAAAATCTCAAGGAAACCGGCCCGCATGTAATGACCGCTGTTCCCCGGTTACTGGAAAAGGTGTACGACAAGATTCTCGCCAAGGGCACCGAACTCACAGGTATAAAAAAATCACTCTTTTTCTGGGCCATAGACATTGGTTTGAAATACGAACCTTATGGCCGAAACGGCTGGTGGTACGAGCAAAAATTGAGTATCGCCCGCAAGTTGATATTCAGCAAGTGGAAAGAGGGCCTCGGGGGTAACCTGAGCTTGATAGCCTCTGGCAGTGCCGCGTTACAACCTCGATTGGCCCGTATTTTTAATGCCGCCGAATTCGGTTTAATGGAAGGTTACGGATTAACGGAAACTTCTCCCGTTATTTCCGTAAACGACATGCGAGACATGGGCTTTAGAATAGGTACAGTGGGAATTCCATTGGAAAGAACCGAGGTAAAAATCGCCGAAGATGGCGAAATCTGTATTAAAGGCCCACAAGTAATGATCGGGTACTATAAAGACAAGGAACAAACTGATCAAGTGATGATCGATGGCTACTTTCATACCGGTGATATTGGAGAAATAGATAGTGATGGTTTTTTAAAAATTACCGACCGGAAAAAGGAAATGTTCAAGACTTCCGGAGGGAAATATGTCGCGCCCCAATTATTGGAAAACCGGTTTAAGCAATCCCGCTTTATAGAGCAAATCATGGTGGTTGGGGAAGGTGAAAAAATGCCTGCTGCCCTAATTCAGCCGGATTTTGAATTTTTGCACAATTGGGCGGTCAAACATGGCATCACCATCCCGGAAAACTCTGATATTGTGTTGAATGATAAAGTTTTGGCCCGCTATCAAAAAGAGGTGGATGTCGCCAACGAAAAATTTGCCAAATGGGAGAAGGTCAAAGCTTTTAGACTGACTCCCGATGTTTGGAGCATCAATGACGGCCACCTTACCCCTACCATGAAACTTCGTCGTAAAATTGTTAAGGAAAAATATATGGACTTGTACAATGATATATATGGAAAATGATTCAGTTTTAGCGGAGAGGGCCGTCAAGTTTTTATCTTAAATCCTGTGCCATCCATCAAATAGACTAGCTTAAATAGTCTTGTACGTCTAGTTTGCAGTCTAACACTTTTAACAAAATCAAAATTACCTCTAATCTTTTGATATCTAATATATCCAGAAAAAAATTTGTACTCGAATGAATTCATTTGCGTACAAATCAAAGTGTGCATATAGTACGTATTTTTACTCCCAACTTGAAGTAGTATAAGGACTCATAGATGACTGAATTGCTAAATTAGATACTAGAAAATCATCGAAAAATGCTGGCCATAACGATTTTGTCAGATCCTTCTTTCAAGCAATTGGGTTTCCAAATGTTATCTAGGATTCGATATTTTAGCTACTGTAAATGTAAAGGTACTTCCTTGGCCTTCCTTTGAAGAAACGGTAATCTTACCTCCCAAATTTTGAATCAACCTCTTTACAATTGCCAAACCCATCCCAGTACCAATTTTTCCATATTTATCCGCAACATCGCCTACAGAAAAAAGATCGAATATCTTACTTATTTTCTTCTTTGGAATACCGTCGGAATTATCTTTGACGGAGAATTCATAAAAGTCATACTTGTCCGATAAGCTTACTTCAATCCTCGTCTCCGGTTTAGAGTTATACTTGATAGAATTAGTTATGAGATTAAGAAGCACTTGCATTAAAATTGCCCTATGGGCTATTAGCTGCACATCATCCTTTACATTGGTAAGAATAATACAATTATCCGTTTCCGTCATTTTAGAAATCTCAAGAATCATTGATTCAAAATCTATTTGCTCTTGCCCGCAAGTAAGCAGGTCATCACTCAAATAAAATTCCAAAACACCATCGATATAGTTCTTTAGGGAATTGGAGGATGATTTTAAATACGTCAGGCACTGTAATGATTTTTTGTCAAGTTTATTCTTGTTATCGAATTCCAATAGCTGAGTCAATGAAATTATATTGGCCAATGGGGACTTTAGATCATGGGATACGATACCGGCGAATTTTTTTAGGTCTTCATTTTTACTTTGTAACTTATCTTGAACCTGCATTAATTTAAAATTTTGGTAACGTAGCTCAAAGAGTTGAACCACTTGTCTTGACATCGAAGCTAGCGCCTCAAGCTGTTTCTGTGTTAGTTTTCTTGGTTTCTGATCAAAGACACATAATGTTCCTAATTTAAATCCATCGGAGTCTATTAAAGGTGCTCCTGCGTAGAATATAGCATTATGATCCGTGACCAAAGGATTGTCAAAAAAGCGATTATCCCTTCTAGCATCTTCAATAACTGTTATTGGATCCTCGGAATTTATGGCATGACCACAAAATGATATTTCCCTGGGCGATTCATCAAAAGGTACACCGTGGTGCGATTTCAAGAAGTTCCGTTCTTTATCCAAGAGCGTTATCAATGATATAGGGGCGTCGCAGATATAAGACATCAACGAAGTTATATCGTCATATTGATCTTCCGGCAAAGTATCGAGCAACTGATATTTTTCAACTGCGGCTTGTCTGTTCTTTTCATTCGTGGGAAATGTTGGCGATTTCATTGGAGATCAATATAGTTATTTGCCATTTTTAAAGTTTAAAGGTATTGAATTTTAGCACTGAGCGGGCGGAAATTGTAAGTTTACAAAAACGATCTGTTCAATGTTGATAGCCTAATATTCCGTTATTACTTATTCATTATGCTTAGAGTATCTTTGTTTTAATTGTTGGTAAATTGTAATTTTCATTTATCCGGATTACATTTTTGTGTGAATGTTGCACTCTTTTATAATCTTTAATTTAAACCTATTTTGAGGAAAAGCATACTTATTATAGATGACGATATCGTTTCACAATTTGCGTTAAGATACACTATAGAACAGTCTAATATTGACTGCGAGGTATTGGTCTGTGATGGTGCTCAAGAAGGTTTGGACATATTATCCACTTTTCTTAAAGTAGGGAGAAAACTTCCGGACTTTATTTTCCTGGATTTGGATATGCCTGATTTGGACGGTTGGGCTTTTCTTGATAGGTACCAAAATACCGGCGATTTTACCAAGGGAACAAAAGTTTTTATTCTCTCCACTTTTGCCAGTTCATTTAATCGAAATCGGGCAAAGCATCATTCAGTGGTAGAGGGGTTTTATGATAAGCCCCTATCTAGAAATAGAATCATACAAATTTTAAAGTCTAAGCTCGATTAAGTCAGCATTTTTGTGGGTCTGAGCTTGCTTTTGAATCAATACCAGATAATTCAGCGGTAATGTTATAGGCTCAAAATTCTTATTAATAAAACGTTTTTTCAAAGTGTTATGTAGGGCAAATAATATCAGTTTGAATATCAATTTGTTGGCCGTTATCGCATTGATGAGCCCTGGCATCATAGCGAAAATCTAGCTTATGAAAACCTATATATTTTTCATGTATGTTCCCTGAAACAGGTAACGCGACGATGGCCTTTCTTTTCCGGTTGGATTTCGTACCGACGATCAACCTTACCGGTTCCGTCTCAAGGAACATATACTCAATATTGTTCTCCCTTCGCCGATGTATATGAAAACGCTTTTCGATTTAGGCCTTGATTCCCTAAGCTTCCACACAAACATCGACAAATTGGAAAAATTGCCCACTTTTTATTATGCACGCATAACATATTTTATGTATATTTGATTTCCAACGAAACCACAATGAAAGAAATTACCATTGACTATGCCCTACGCGCGACGTGGCAATCGGTTGCCCGTATGTACAATGAAGAGGCTAAAAAGTTCGATTCAACTATGGCAGTTGGGTTTACCTTGCTAAGTATAGATCCTAAAACAGGAACACCTTCCACAGCCTTGGGTCCCAAAATGGGTATGGAAGCCACAAGTCTCTCCCGTATTTTAAAGCGTATGGAAGAACTGGGTCTTATCGAACGAAGGCCAAACCCAAAAGACGGTCGCGGCGTCCTAATCTATTTGACGGATTTTGGTTTGGAAAAAAGAAAAGATTCCAAAGATGTGGTTCTCAAGTTTAATGAGACCATAAGGGCCCATGTTCCACAGGAGAAACTGGACAGTTTTTTTGAGGTAATGGAAGTTATCGATCAACTTGTTTCGGAAAAGAACATATTTTGTGGGAATACAGTGAAATGATAATCATTAATTAATCATCAATAATCGCACATTGTGAATAAACATATCAAAAACGTAGCAGTTATCGGATCGGGAATCATGGGTAGCGGAATTGCCTGCCATTTTGCCAATATCGGCGTCAATGTCCTATTACTTGATATCGTACCCCGTGAGCTGAACGATACCGAAAAAGCAAAAGGATTGACGCTAGAAGATAAGGTTGTCCGTAATCGGTTGGTCAATGATTCTTTGACGGCCTCCCTTAAATCAAAACCTTCCCCTATCTATTACCAAGATTTTGCCAGTCGGATTACTACCGGAAATATGGAGGATGATATCGCTAAAGTGTCCAAGGTAGATTGGATTATCGAGGTGGTTGTTGAGCGATTGGATATTAAAAAGCAAGTTTTCGAAAAACTCGAAAAACATAGAACACCGGGAACATTGATTACCTCGAACACCTCAGGTATTCCCATCCACTTTATGTCCGAGGGGCGTAGCGATGATTTTCAGAAACATTTTTGTGGCACACATTTTTTCAATCCCGTTCGTTATCTAGACCTGTTCGAAATTATTCCCGGTCCCGAAACCTTACCAGAGGTACTGGATTTCTTGAACGGGTATGGAGAGAAATTTCTCGGAAAGACCTCCGTTATTGCCAAGGATACCCCCGCGTTTATCGGCAACCGGATCGGTACTTTTAGCATACAAAGCCTTTTTCATACGGTTAAGGATATGGACATGACCGTCGAGGAGGTCGATAAATTAACGGGGCCGGTCATTGGTCGACCAAAATCGGCCACGTTCAGAACAGTGGACGTTGTCGGTCTAGATACTTTGGTACATGTCGCCAACGGTATCTACGAAAACTGCCCGGATGACGAACGTAGGGACGTCTTCAAATTGCCCGGTTTCATCGAAACCATGATGGAAAAAAAATGGTACGGCAGTAAAACAGATCAAGGATTCTACAAAAAAGTAAAGGATAAAGAGGGTAGCAGCGAAATACTCGGACTCGATCTTGGTTCGATGGACTATCGCCCCAAGAAAAGCACCAAGTTCTCAGTGCTGGAAAAGACCAAGACCATCGATAATGTGCTAGACCGTTTTAAGGTACTGGTGGACGACACCGAAAAAGCAGGTAAATTCTATCGAAGGAATTTTGGGGCTTTATTCGCATATTCTTCCAACCGTATTCCGGAAATCACCGATGAACTTTATAAAATCGATGACGCCATGAGAGCGGGCTTCGGTTGGGGTCACGGGCCTTTCCAGATTTGGGACGCTATCGGTCTGGAAAAGGGATTGGAACTGATTAAAGCGGAAGGCCTAGACGCTGCGGCTTGGGTAAATGAACTGAAAGCTTCCGGCAACCACTCTTTTTATTCTGTAAAAGAGGGAGAATCGTATTTCTATGATATCCCCTCTAAATCCATGAAAAAAATTCCCGGACAGGACGCTTTTATCATTTTGGATAACATTCGAAAATCCAAGGAAGTGTTTAAGAATAAGGGAGTTGTCGTTGAAGACTTGGGTGATGGGATTTTGAATGTGGAATTCCGGTCCAAAATGAATACCATTGGCGGGGATGTTTTGTCCGGCTTGAACACTGCCATCGATAAGGCCGAAAAAGATTTTCAGGGACTTGTCGTCGGCAACCAAGGCGCCAATTTTTCCGTCGGCGCCAATATCGGGATGATTTTTATGATGGCTGTCGAGCAGGAATACGATGAGCTGAACATGGCCATAAAAATGTTTCAAGACACGATGATGCGGATGCGCTATTCTTCCATTCCCACGGTATCCGCTCCGCACGACATGACTTTGGGCGGTGGTTGTGAACTATCCCTTCATGCCGACAAGGTGGTAGCCGCCGCGGAAACCTATATCGGCTTGGTAGAATTCGGGGTCGGAGTGATACCCGGCGGTGGCGGTTCCAAGGAGATGGCCGTCCGCGCGCAGGATACTTTTAGAAAGGGCGATGTCGAACTGAACATTCTTCAGGAATATTTCTTGACCATCGGCATGGCGAAGGTATCTACTTCAGCGTATGAGGCTTTCGATTTAGGCTTTTTGCAAACAGGCAAAGATATTGTCGTAGTCAACAAAGACCGCCAAATCGCAACGGCAAAGGCCCATGCCAAATTGATGGCCGAAGGGGGATACACCCAGCCGGTAAAAAGAACGGATATCAAAGTGTTGGGGAAACAAGCTTTGGGCATGTTCTTGGTAGGCACTGATTCCATGGAAGCTAGTCGTTACATCAGCGAGCACGATAAAAAAATCGCCAATAAGCTGGCCTATGTCATGGCCGGGGGCGATTTGTCAGAACCCACGCGAGTTTCAGAACAATACCTTTTGGACCTGGAACGTGAGGCATTTTTATCTTTATGTACCGAGAAGAAAACACTGGAACGAATTCAGCATATGCTTAAAACGGGTAAACCTTTAAGAAATTAGAATACATGAAAACTGCATATATAGTAAAAGGATATCGAACAGCCGTGGGAAAAGCCCCAAAAGGCGTTTTCCGCTTTAAACGAACCGACGAACTCGCTGCCGAGACCATCGAATACATGATGAAGGCGCTACCCGATTTCGACAAAAAACGGATTGACGACGTTATTGTGGGGAACGCAATGCCCGAAGGAAGCCAAGGTTTGAACATGGCCCGATTGATTTCATTAATGGGCTTAGATATTGTAGACGTTCCAGGAGTTACCGTCAATCGTTTCTGCTCATCGGGCATTGAAACTATTGGTATCGCAACAGCCAAAATACAGGCGGGAATGGGAGACTGTATCATTGCGGGAGGTGCCGAAAGCATGAGTTCCGTGCCCATGACAGGCTACAAAACGGAACTGAACTACGATTTGGCCAAATCAGGCCATGAGGACTATTACTGGGGTATGGGCAATACGGCCGAAGCGGTAGCCAACGAATTCAAGGTTTCGCGTGAGCATCAGGATGAGTTTGCCTATAACTCCCACGTGAAAGCCTTAAAAGCCCAAGCCGAAGATCGTTTTCAAGACCAGATAGTTCCGATTGAAGTCGAACAGACCTATATAGACGAGAAAGGAAAGCGGGCAACAAAGAAATATACGGTCACTAAGGATGAAGGCCCTAGGAAAGGAACTTCCGTAGAAGCTTTAAACAAACTTCGCCCCGTGTTTGCAGCAAATGGTAGTGTTACCGCAGGAAATTCTTCGCAAATGAGCGATGGTGCTGCTTTCGTTATGGTGATGAGCGAGGATATGGTCAAGGAATTGAACCTTGAACCCATCGCAAGATTGGTCAATTACGCCGCCGCCGGTGTACCGCCGCGGATTATGGGCATCGGCCCCGTCGCCGCCGTCCCCAAAGCCTTAAAGCAGGCGGGATTAAAGCAGGCGGATATTGAACTCATAGAGCTGAACGAAGCCTTTGCTTCCCAATCCATCGCTGTAATCCGTGAGCTCGGACTAGATAATGACATAGTTAACGTCAACGGTGGTGCCATAGCCTTGGGCCATCCACTAGGCTGTACCGGTGCAAAATTATCGGTGCAGCTCTTCGATGAAATGCGTAAACGCAACATGCAGGGGAAATATGGCCTAGTGACAATGTGTGTAGGAACTGGTCAAGGAGCGGCCGGTATTTATGAATTTTTGAATTAAATACTTAATACGGATAAGCATGAGTACAGAAACAGTACAAAAAGACACTTTACTACGCGGAGGTCAGTTTCTTGTAAAGGAAACCAACTGCGAAGACGTCTTCACTCTAGAGGACCTCAACGAAGAGCAACGTATGATGCGCGACAGCACCAACGAGTTCGTGGATCGCGAACTTTGGGCGCATTGGGAACGTTTTGAACAAAAAGATTATGCCTACACCGAGGAGTGTATGCGAAAAGCGGGCGAACTCGGATTGTTAAGTGTCGCGGTACCCGAGGCATATGGCGGTATGGGTATGGGCTTTGTATCTACGATGTTGGTCTGCGATTATATTTCCGGCGCCACCGGCTCCTTTAGTACCGCCTTTGGTGCGCATACGGGCATTGGTACGATGCCGATAACGTTGTACGGCACCGAAGAACAAAAGCAAAAGTACGTTCCGAAATTGGCATCCGGCGAATGGTTCGGAGCCTATTGCCTTACTGAACCGGGGGCTGGGTCCGATGCCAATTCGGGCAAAACCAAGGCGGTACTATCCGAAGATGGAAAGCAGTATTCCATAACCGGACAAAAAATGTGGATTTCGAATGCGGGTTTCTGTAACCTTTTCATCGTATTCGCCAGAATCGAAGATGATAAATATGTTACCGGATTTATCGTTGAGAACGATCCGGAAAACGGAATATCGATGAATCCCGAGGAAAAGAAGCTCGGCATCCACTCCTCCTCTACCCGACAGGTTTTCTTTAATGAGACCAAAGTGCCTCTTGAAAATATGCTTTCCGAACGCGGCAATGGCTTTAAAATTGCCATGAATGCCCTGAACATTGGTCGTATCAAATTGGCGGCTGCCTGTTTGGAAGCGCAGCGCAAAGTCATTGACGAAGCGGCCAAATACGCCAATGAGCGTATTCAATTTAAGACTCCGATTGTCAACTTTGGTGCCATTAAGTCCAAATTGGCCAAAATGGCTACCAATGCCTATGCTGGTGAATCCGCAAGTTATCGGGCCGCAAAGAATATTGAAGACCGTATCGCCATTCGGGAATCAGAAGGTAATTCCCATCAAGAAGCAGAGCTGAAAGGTGTAGAGGAATATGCTATTGAATGCTCCATTTTAAAAGTAGCAGTTTCGGAGGATGCCCAAACCACCACCGACGAGGGCATTCAGATTTTCGGGGGAATGGGCTTCAGCGCCGATGCCCCAATGGAAAAAGCGTGGCGCGATGCCCGTATCGCCCGTATTTACGAAGGCACCAACGAAATCAACCGAATGTTGGCCGTGGGCATGCTCGTCAAAAAAGCCATGAAAGGTCATGTTGACCTATTAGGCCCTGCCACTGCGGTCGGTGAAGAATTGATGGGAATCCCCTCGTTTGACACTCCCGATTATTCAGAACTCTTCGCTGAGGAAAAAGATGTATTGGCAAGGTTAAAGAAAGTATTTCTTATGGTCGCCGGGAGCGCGGTGCAGAAATTCGGACCCGAACTGGAGGAGCACCAACAGCTCATGTTGGCCGCCTCAGATATTCTTATCGAGGTCTATATGGCCGAAAGCACCCTGCTCAGAACGGAGAAAAATGCCAAACGCTACGGAGAAGAGGCTCAGGCAACCCAGATTGCCATGTCCAGACTGTATCTATACGAGGCTACCGAAACCATAATCACAAAAGGTAAGGAAGCCATTATTTCCTTTTCCGAAGGTGACGAGCAGCGGATGATGTTAATGGGACTGAAACGATTTACCAAATATGCCAACAATCCAAACATTATAGCCCTTCGAACCCAAATCGCAGACCGAATTTCGGCCGATAATGGCTATACGTTTGACTGATTCAATATTACACTAACTCAAATTGCATCTTCTATTTTAGAAGGTAAAACCGCTTCATTTCTGAAGCGGTTTTTTATGTGCTAAACCCTAAGGACCATACTTCTAAAAAAACAATCCTACCAGCCTATGAGAAACTCTCCGGCTGTCGCCACCTTCCCTTCGCAGCGGTTAACTTTTGTCTAGGGAAATTTAGTACTTTCGATTTTTTCGGAATATGAGGTCTTATCGGTATTTATTCCAAAATATACCCCGTTTTAGAATTCTGTAAGGGCTTTTAACCTTAACATCGTATTTCGTACTTATAATCTCATATTTTATCTTTTCATTCCCGCATGGACTCCAAAATCTTCTCTTCACTATGTTTCTTTGAAAAGTTGATGGCACATTCGATAAGGGCGAGATGGGAGTATGCCTGTGGAAAGTTACCGAGCAATCGTTTGGTCTTAAAATCCAAATCCTCGCTAAAGAGACCCAGATGATTACTATAGCCCAATAACTTTTCAAAATGCGCTTCCGCTTCCTCGACTTTCCCGATTTTAAAGAGGCTGTTGATGTACCAAAACGTACATACGGTGAACGAAGAGGAGGGTAGTCCGAAATCATCCTCGTTTTTATAGCGATACAACAAACCGTCATTGCTCAGTTCCTTTCCGATGGCATTTACAGTACTTATAAAACGTTCATCACTGGCATCTACACAGCCGTATGATTCCATCAACAATACGGAGGCGTCCAGATGTTTACTGCCGTACGACTGTGTATACGCTCCCACTTCCTCGTTCCAGGCCTTTTCTTGGATATCGTTCCAAATTTCATCCCGCAAGGGCTTCCATTTTTCTATTTTATGGTTTTTTTTCATCATACCGGCCACCTTTATAGCACGGTCGATGGCTGTCCAGCACAGTACTTTTGAAAAGGTAAAGTGTCTATCGTCGGAGCGGAATTCCCAAATGCCCTTGTCGGCTTCCTGCCAGTGATTTTCGACAATCCATACGATTCCCTTGGTGATGCTCCATATCTCTTCGCTGTTCTCTACATCGGTACTGAAACGTTTCAGCTGTTCGTAGATAACATCCATTAAAATGCCGTAGATATCGTTTTGTCTTTGTTCGTAGGCAGCGTTGCCGACCCGTACAGGTTTCGACCCCTTGTACCCGCTAAGATGTTCTAAGTTCTCTTCGGTTAGTTTTTTCTCTTTGTTGATGCCGTACATAATCTGAAGCTTCTCGTCTTTATCAGGCATCAGGTCGATAATAAACTGTAAATAACGCTTGGCGATATTTTTGTGTCCGAGATCCGAGACCACTTTTACGACCATTGAGGCGTCCCGTATCCAGCAGAAACGATAGTCCCAGTTCCGTACCTCGCCGATTGTTTCGGGCAGTGAGGTGGTGGCGGCTGCCAAGACCGCACCTGTTTTATCGTAGCTCAACAGCTTGAGGGTAATTGCGCTCCGATGAATTTCTTCATTGTACTTTCTGTAGGTAGGGGTATTGTTGCTCCAGTTCAACCAATATACTTTGGTTCGCTCCAGCTCCAAATACACTTTTTCGGTGTTGGGCAACAGAATTTTTTCATTATATCCCAATAAAAAATAGCCGTCTTCCGTAAGATCGATTTCCCGGCCCTCTACCACTGCATTTTTATTGAACGAGGTATACAGAAACGCGGTATCGAATTTTTCGGCATGGGTCAGGCTGGCGACGAAATTCCGTTTAACGTAAGTTTTGGTTTCTCCGACGGCGTATTCCAGTTTAGGCCCATAAAGTACCCTGAATTTCGGTTTCCCCTTAATATATCTAATGTATCGTACGATTTCGGGAGGAGCATGGTACCCCTTGTCCGCCTTGTGATAACGTGGCATAAAATCACGTACCTCGAAGATGTTGTCACCATCGGAAAACTTGGTGATTAAAATCGCGGTGTGCTCTTTGTAACGTTGGGTAATGGTATATCCTTCATCGACCAATATTTCAAAACTACCGCCGATATCATCATCCAACAACTTGGCAAACACCGATGGCGAATCAAATTCCGGCAGGCAGCACCAGTCGATACTACCCGTTTTTGAGACCAACGCGGCACTTCTGCAATTCCCTATTATTCCGTAATCTAAATTATCCATTCAATAAATTTCTTGATTCATATGGGCAATTGATTGCATTTGCCCTTGGTTTTGTCGAAATTTAGAGAAATTATAGGGATTTAAAAGCAAAAAAGTATAATTAATATATTTGTTCTCAATCATAATCTAGAAATCACAAACCATCATGGGCAAAACTATCATAATCTCAAACCGGCTACCCGTTCAGTTACAAATCGACAAAGGTGCAATTACCGCCATACCGAGCGTCGGCGGTTTGGCGACAGGCATGAAATCGGTACATTCGGGCGGGGATAGCCTTTGGATAGGATGGAGCGGATTAACAGACGAGGAAATTCCCGATGAACTTGCTCCTAAAATCGATACCGCGCTGGCAGAACATGGTTCTTCAAAAGTTAATCTTACCCAAGCGGATATTGATGGGTATTATTACGGATTCAGTAACCGCACCGTTTGGCCATTATTCCATTATTTCCTGGAATACTCGGAATTCGAGAGCGAATACTGGGAGGCCTATAAAACCGTTAATCAAAAATTTGCAGATGCCATCCTCGAAAAGGCGGATGGTGACGATACCATCTGGGTTCACGACTATCAGCTGATGCTCGTGCCACAAATGATACGCGAAAAACGCCCGGAAGTTTCCATCGGGTTCTTTTTACATATCCCCTTCCCATCCTTCGAGATATTCCGAACTTTACCTTGGCGCGACGAAATTTTAAAAGGACTTTTGGGCTCGGATTTGATCGGTTTTCACACGTACGACTACGAACGCCATTTTTTAAGTTCGGTACGTCGCATACTGGGGCTTGAAGTCAGTTTCAATGATATTTCCCTGGATGACCGGGTAATCAAAGTAGACTCTTTTCCCATGGGAATCGACTATAAAAAGTTTAGTGAGGCCGCCAAAAAGCATCATGAAAGTTCCGAAAATCAAAAATCGGAGCTTCAAAAACGTCTCGATACACATAAGAAAACCGACCCTGAGGCCAAGTTCTTTTTATCTATCGATCGTTTGGACTATTCAAAGGGGATTGCGAAACGCCTCTATGCCTTCGAATATTTTCTGAATAAATATCCACAATACAAAGAGAAAGTCCGTTTGATCGTACTTGCGGTCCCCTCCCGCTCCAACGTACCGCAATACCAATTGTTGAAGCGAGAAGTTGATGAATTGGTGGGCCGCATCAACGGCGAGTTTTCTACGGTTAGCTGGACACCAATATGGTACTTCTATCGATCTATGCCCTTCGAAAACCTGATAGATCTCTACACTTCAAGCGACATTGCCTGGTTAACGCCACTGCGCGATGGCATGAACCTGGTCGCCAAGGAATATATCGCTACCCGTACCGACCAAACAGGCGTATTGATATTGAGCGAAATGGCCGGATCCGCCAACGAAATGAACGAATCTTTACTTATCAATCCCAATAATTTCGAGCAGATTGCCGATGCCTTACACACCGCGATCAATATGCCGATAGCGGAGCAAAAGCAGCGCAATGCCGTTTTGCAAAAACGACTGGAACGCTATAATGTCGAAAAATGGGCCAACGATTTTATGAACTCCCTGTTGGACCAAAAAGAAAAAGATTATTCGTACGTGGCTCTAAGAATGTCCGTCGACCAGATGAACAGCGTTACCAAAGCCTACAGAAAGGCCGAGAAGAAATTATTGTTTATCGACTACGATGGTACTTTGGCCGGTTTTCATAACGACCCTCAAAAAGCGGCGCCGGATGAAGAACTTTATGATCTTTTAGATGCCATAGCATCCGTTGAAAATACTGATATGTATTTGATTAGCGGTCGTGATAAGGATACGTTCACCAAATGGTTCTTGCCCAAAAAATATAATATGATCGTAGAGCACGGGGTATGGATTTCGACAGGTGGTGAAGATTTTAAAATGTTGGAAAACGTCAAAAAAGACTGGATGGAAAAAATTAGACCAGTATTGGAATCCTTCGTAGACCGAACCCCCGGTAGCTTTATCGAAGAAAAAAACTATTCGTTGGCCTGGCACTACAGAAACACCGATCCCGATTTTGGACAAAAACGGGCTACCGAGCTCAATACCGTATTGACCAGCCTGATTGGCACGGACGATCTCAGCGTTCTGAACGGCAATAAGGTTATGGAAATCAAAAGTAGCAACGTGAACAAAGGCCGTGCCGCCATGCGGATATTTGGGCAGGCCGATTATGATTTCGTATTCGCCATCGGCGATGATTGGACGGATGAGTTTATGTTTCAGGAACTGCCCGAAACTGCTGTCACCGTCAAAGTCGGCCGCCAGAAAACCCAAGCCAGGTATTATGTCGATAGTATTAAGAATGTTCGTGATCTGTTGAAGCGGTTTACAAAGTAAAAAGAGAAAAAACCAACCTACACCAATGAAAACCATCTTAGCTACGTTATTTTTTTTAACGGCAACAGCGCTTTTTGCCCAGACCAATACCGAGGTATATCTTTTGGATGTCAAGACCGTCGATCGAAAGACAGAGCTTGTCAATCCTAGGAATATATCGAACAACGAGGGATACGATAATCAACCCTCCTTTTACGATGGAGAGACCCTATTATTTTCATCCACAAGAAACGGACAGACCGATATCGCTCGCTATGATATAAAGGCAGATTCCTTATCTTGGATTACCGATACCCCGCAGGGCAGTGAGTATTCCCCCTTAAAAATTCCAGGCCGGAATTCCATCTCCGCCATACGTTTGGATACTACTGGACTGCAACGTCTTTATGAATATAGCGTATGGGACGGAAGCTCTACCGAACTGCTCAAAAATCTTAAAGTCGGCTATCACGTTTGGCACGACAAACATCGGATAGTTTTAACGGTGCTGGAGGATTCAGGTATGAATTTGGTGGCTTACGACCTTACTGACGGTAGCCATCGGACGATTCAAAAAAATGTAGGAAGGTCGTTGCATAAAATTCCCAATTCAAATCGCGTAAGTTTTATCAGTAAAGACAGTGATCCTTGGGAAATTCGATCTCTGGACCCCGTAACCGGTGACGTTAAAAAAATCACAGATATGTATGAAAACACAGATGATATGTGCTGGTTATCCGATGGCACCATTATCGCTGCTGATAATCAGGTATTAGTGCAAATAGACCCAAAGAACCAAAAGGAATGGGGCCGTTTTCTTCGTCTCGAAAAAAAGGAGATCAGTAATATTAGCAGAATTGCGGTAAGTCCGAATGGCAAATATTTGGCCTTGGTCTTCGAGCAATCCGCGGAAGCTATCGTACAAATTCAATTGAACGCCTATAATGACAGAGATTTAGAGGCCTTTTTGAACACGTATTCGCCAGACGTGCAGGTATTCAATTTTCCCGATGAGCTCCGATTGAAAGGCCGGGCAAATATGCGTGAGCAATATGCCGATTTTTTCCGGAATACCCCTGACCTGCATTGTGACATCAAAAATCGAATTGTCATCGGTAACAAGGTCATCGATGAGGAATACATCACCGCAAACGGAACAAATTTCAGTGCCGTAGCGATTTACGAGGTGGAAAACGGGAAAATTGCGAAAGTTACTTTTATGGAATAAGGACTTGAGACCGCAGCCCTACATTCTACCTATCATCATTCTTGCACAATTCACCTGTACCGCCGTTTGGTTTGCCGGTAATGCGGTAGTCGACGAATTAGCCCTAAGAACCGGCTTCGGAACTGAACTTACAGGGTATATATTGTCCGCTGTCCAATTGGGGTTCATTTTGGGTGCGCTGACCTTCGCCCTGTTAATGGTTGCCGACCGATTTTCACCTTCAAGGGTATTTTTGACCTGTGCAATCTTGGCGGCACTTTGCAACCTTATTTTGCTTTCCGAAAGTATTTCAAAGACGCTATTGCTTACCGCCCGTTTCGGGACAGGTTTTTTTTTAGCTGGTATCTATCCGGTCGGGATGAAAATCGCAGCGGACTACTATGAAAAGGGACTTGGAAAGGCACTGGGATATCTCGTAGGCGCCCTGGTATTCGGGAAAGCCCTTCCGTATGCAATAAAAAGTCTGGAATTTGTGAATAATTTCGAAACCGTCATAAAAATTACTTCCGCGATGGCAGTATCCGGTGGAGTATTACTATGGGCGCTTGTTCCTGACGGGCCGTTTAGAAAACCTAGCAAAAGACTGCGGCTGCTAGCTGGGCCAGACCTATTTAAGATTGTGGGGTTCAGAAAAGCGGCCTTTGGCTATTTTGGTCATATGTGGGAACTGTATGCCTTTTGGGGGTTTGTTCCTTTTGCGTTGCACACCTTCAACAGTTTGGGAAAACATAACCTCAATGTATCCTTATGGGTGGCCTTGATCATAGCTTTTGGCGGAGTTTCCTGCATCTGGGGAGGCCACCTATCCTTGCGGTACGGCAGTAAAAGAGTGGCCGTACTATCCCTATTCAGTTCAGGGGTGCTGTGCTTGGTTTCTCCCCTGTTGTTTCAGCTTCACCCTTTTTTGTTTCTCTGCGCTTTTTGTCTTTGGGGCATGGTGGTTTCGGCCGATTCCCCGCAGTTTTCGACCTTAGTTGCCTCTTCGGTCCCATCCGAACTTAAGGGGACCGCCTTGACCCTCGTCAATTGTATGGGGTTTGCCATAAGCATTCTGAGCATCGAATTAGTATCCTTCTTATCGAATCGTATCGACCCTATTTATTTGTTCCCCATATTAGCCTTCGGTCCGATGTTCGGACTCTTAGGTCTCCATAGAAAAATTTCTTAAAATTTTAATACCTTTTGCCCAAGGATAAACGTACTTTAGAAAGTTGAAAAATGAATTGAAAATGAAGAATCTCCTTCTGCCGACACTATTCGTAATCTCGACATTAGCGTTTTCCCAGACAAATCCCCAAGTCTACGACATTATCGACGCCATCTCCGCAGAGCGTATCAAAGCAGATGTAACGAAATTGGCCGGTTTTGGCACACGCCATACGCTGAGCGACACCGTCTCCCAAAGCCGCGGTATTGGTGCAGCAAGGCGATGGATCAAATCACGGTTCGAGAAAACATCAGCTGAATGCAATTCCTGCCTGGAAGTATATTATCAAAAAAATCTCATCAAAAAAGGCGATAACAATCGGATTACCAAAGATGTCGAAGTGGTGAACGTACTCGCCATAAAACGCGGTACCAAGTACCCGAATCGTTATATTTTAATGAGCGGGGATATTGATTCACGGGTCAGCGACCCCAATAACTTTACTTCTGACTCTCCTGGCGCCAACGACAATGCCAGTGGAATGGCGGGAACTATGGAGGCTGCCCGGGTACTCAGCAAATACGACTTTGAAAACAGCATCATTTTTGTCGGACTTTCGGGGGAAGAACAAGGACTATATGGTGGAAAAGGACTGGCAGCCCATGCCAAGGATCTGGGGTGGGAAGTAATCGGCATCCTGAACAACGACATGATCGGCAACATCAAAGGCGTCGATGGGATTGTCAGCAATACCGATTTCAGGATATTTTCCGAGCCCGTATCACCGACCGAAACGGAAGAAGAACGAAGCGCAAGACGTTTTTATGGCGGAGAGGTCGACGGAATCTCCCGGCAACTAGCGCGCTATATCCATAAAACCACCAAAATCTATATGCCCGAAATGAATCCCATGATGATTTACCGCCTAGACCGCTTTGGGCGCGGGGGACACCACCGTCCTTTTAACGACGCCGGTTTTGCAGGTATCCGTATCATGGAGGCCCACGAGAACTATACGCAACAGCATCAGGATATTCGTTTGGAAGATGGCATCGAATATGGAGACAAATTAGAGCACGTCGACTTTAACTATGCCAAAAAACTCACGGCTGTCAATGCCATTAATTTGGCTTCAATCGCATGGGCCCCACCTGCTCCCGAAACTGTAAAAATCGGCGGCATCGTAGAACCATCGGCAAAATTACAATGGAGTAAGGTCGACGGCGCAGCGGGCTATAAAATCTATTGGCGCGATACTACCTCCCCTACTTGGGACCATAGCCGTTACGTCGGCGACGTCACCGAATTTACATTGGACGGAGTCGTTATCGATAACTTTTTCTTTGGAGTCGCCGCCGTCGGGGAGAGCGGCTTTGAGAGTCTGGTGGTTTTTCCAAATGGAATTATGCGGTAAATTTTCGATTTCCGAACAGTAAAAAAATGAAATATACTTTAGTATTCATAACTATCTTCATAACGACATCTATGTTCGGTCAAAAGTTCACCGAACAAGACACCCTCCGCGGTAGCATCACTCCTGAACGAGAATGGTGGAACCTAAACTATTACGATCTGTACGTCGATGTCGATCCAGATCAAAAATTCATATCCGGTCAAAATACTATCCGTTATGAGGTTTTGAAACCCAAACAGGTACTTCAGGTCGATCTGCAGCCGCCAATGAAAATCGAAAAAGTAATTCAAGATGGCGATGAACTAAAAGTAGAGAACCATGGGAATGCCCATTTCGTACAACTGCAAAAAACCCAGAAAAAAGGGGATTTTAATGAAATTATCGTTCATTTTTCCGGTCATCCGAAAGAAGCCGTTCGCGCGCCTTGGGATGGCGGTTTTTCATGGAAAAAAGATGAAAACGGAAAAGATTTTGTAGCAACTTCGAACCAAGGCTTGGGTGCCAGCGTCTGGTGGCCCAATAAAGACCATATGTACGATGAAGTCGACAGTATGCTCATCCGTGTTAAAGCTCCGAAAGGCCTTATGGACGTTTCCAATGGCCGTCTTCGTAAAGTAGACGAAGAAACCAATACCTACCATTGGTTCGTATCAAACCCGATAAACAACTACGGGGTGAACATCAATATCGGTGATTACGTGCATTTCGGGGAAAAATATGCCGGAGAAAAAGGCGAGCTTGATATGGATTATTATGTACTTCGGGATAATTTGGAAAAAGCCAAAAAACAGTTTCAGGATGCCCCTAGAATGATGAAGGCCTTCGAGCATTGGTTCGGTCCCTATCCCTTTTACGAGGACAGCTATAAATTAGTGGAAGCTCCCTATCTGGGCATGGAGCACCAAAGTTCAGTTACCTATGGCAACAATTACCAGAACGGTTATTTAGGTAAGGATCTCTCAGGGACGGGCTGGGGTCTTAAATTTGATTTCATCATCATCCATGAGTCCGGCCATGAGTGGTTCGCCAATAACATTACGTATAGGGATATTGCCGATATGTGGATCCACGAATCGTTTACGGCCTATTCTGAGAACCTACTTTTAGATTATTACTATGGGAAGGAGGCATCGGCGGATTATGTCATCGGCACACGGGCGAACATCGAAAACGACCAGCCCATCATAGGTCCTTACGGAGTCAACCAAGAAGGCTCAAAAGATATGTACTATAAAGGGGCCAATATGCTGCATTCCATCCGCCAACTTGTAGATGATGATGAAAAGTGGCGACAAATCTTGCGCGGATTGAACAGGGAATTTTACCATCAGACCGTGACCACCAAACAGATCGAGGACTATATGTCCAAAAAATCCGGAATTGACTTATCCAAAGTATTTGAGCAATATCTAAGGACACCGAAAGTCCCTGTTTTCGAATATAAAAAGGATGGTGATTCTTTAAAATACCGCTATGCGGATGTTGTACAAGGTTTTAAAATGCCGCTCAAAATAACTGTTGACGGGGAAACGCATTGGATTACCCCTTCAGAAAGATGGAAAACGGAGAAAATAAAAAGCAATTTGTCCAGTTTTAAAGTGCATCGCGATTTTTATGTGAAAGTTAAGGAGCTAGAATCTAATTAGCGGTTCTAACACTATTTCAGTGGGTTCGAATACTGATTTTTTAAATCCGCATAGGACAAAGGATAAACGACTTAGGACTTATTTTTGAAACTATTTAATTTTCAGGTATGCTTACAAACCGTTTCCTAAGATGCCGTTTTATTTAGTTTTACGTTCTATGTCTAAAAGTATTAACCCATGGTAATTCATTGCTATTTTTCCACAATATTCGTGGTAGGTCCTACCTAGCTATACGTTCAAAGACAAAAAATAATCCAGAAATAATAACACCATATGAATAACCGTATCCCATTTTTGGCACTCCTATTTTTTATTGCTTTTTACAGCAAGCTACACGCCCAAGAATCCAAAAAATCGTTGACTATTGATGACATACTCAAACTCAAAACTGTTCAAGAAGTCCAGATAAGTCCCGATGGAAAATGGGTGGCCTATACGGTTTCCGAAAACGATTTAAAAAAGGATAAAGGACTCAAGCGGGTGTATATGATTGCTCTATCCGGCGGTGAGGCGATTGCGATTTCTGGGAAGGGCTATTCCGCAAGTCAGCCGAGATGGAGTTCCGACAACAAATACCTGTCGTTTTTAGCGAGTAAGGGTGAGGAAGAGAAGACCCAGGTTTGGACTTCCAACCGTTTGGGTGGTGATGCCGAGGTGTTGAGCAAAATTCCTCAGGGTGTCGAAGCCCACGAATGGTCGCCCGTTGAAAATAAATTGATGCTGGTTTTGACCGACCCCAAACCCGAAGAACTCACCGCAGACAAAGAAGACGATAAAAAGGCCAAACCTTTTGTCATCGACCGGAGGCAGTTTAAACGAGACTATATCGGCTATTTAGACCGCTATCGAAACCACCTTTACACCTTAGTGCCCGGAGATAGTATTGCTACCCAATTGACCTCAGGTGATTTTGACGATAGCGATCCGGTATGGAGCCCGGATGGAAAACGAATCGCTTTTGTAAGCAACCGAACGAAGGATCCTGACGGAAATGCCGACTCGAACATCTGGATAGTTGACGCAGCCAATACCGATAAAGGGAAAAAACTTACTCAGGTCACCACCAACCCGAACCAAGACGATTCGCCGACATGGAGCCCCGATGGAAAATCGATTGCCTACAAAACCGTCCTCGACGGTAAAATTCTTTGGTACGCTGGCGAAAAACTGGCAATATCCCCTGCAACTGGCGGAAAAGCCGAAGTACTTACCAAAGATTTGGATCGGAACATTTCAAAACCAAAATTTTCAGATGACGGAAAATCCATTTATTTTCTGCTGGAAGAAAATGGAACCAGTGTTTTGGCGGCTTCGGAGATTGGCGCTAAAAATATAAACAGGGTCATTACGGGAGATATTAGTATAAACGATTATGATTTGAACATGGGCCAAATCGTTACGTTGAGCGGTACCGCAGACCGGCCTAACAATCTATATGTATATGAAAAGGATACCCTTCGAGAGTTGACCAAAGTAAACGACGGGATTTTGGAAAACATCAAAAGACCAAAAGTCGAGGCGATCAAATTCAAAAGCGCGGATGGCACGCCAGTAGAGGGTTTTGTTGTCAAACCTAGCGATTTTGATGCTTCTAAAAAATATCCAACTATTCTATGGTTGCACGGTGGACCTACCTCGCAATACGATTTTTCGTTTGATTCGGAACCCCAGCTTTTTGCCGCCAACGGCTATGTGGTCTTGCTTCTTAATCCGAGAGGGTCTACTGGTTATGGCGAAGACTTCTCAAAAGCCCTCTTTGCAGACTGGGGCGGTCCCGATTATAAGGATGTTATGGCCGGGGTGGATTATGCCATCGACCAAGGCTATGCCGATCCCGATAAATTGGCCGTTGGTGGATGGTCATATGGCGGTATCCTAACCAACTACGTCATTACAAAAACGGATAGGTTCAAAGCGGCGATTTCGGGGGCCAGCGAAGCACTTTACCGGGCTAATTACGGCCATGACCATTATCAGTTGACTTGGGAAATGGAATTGGGCCTACCCTGGGAAAATGCCAAGGCCTGGGAACGTATCTCCCCGTACAACGACCTAGCAAAAATCACAACCCCTACATTATGGATGGGCGGTAGCGACGACTGGAACGTTCCAATATTGAACTCCGAACAGATGTATATGGGTATGAAACGTTTGGGTAGGGAAACCCAACTCATCGTTTATCCTGACGAACATCATGGTATTAAGAGACCTTCTTTTCAGAAAGACCGTATGGAAAGATACTTGGCCTGGCTGAAGAAATACGTTAAGTAGTTGCGCTTAAAATCTCCCTTGGTATTTCGATAAGGGAGATTTTGAGCACACCGGTATTATTTTGTGCCAAACTTTACACTGGTCAATACTATGCGTGCATTTCCCCTATCTTCACCTTTCTTCGGATGGTACACAAAATAGATTTCATCGGCTTTTACATCCATATCTTTTGCGAGGGAGATCGCAATCATACCGCCCGATTGACCTGGTGCAGGTTTGGGCATGCTTCCCCTACCCAACAGTTGACCGTCGGGGGCGTCTAAATGCATTTCAAAATCGAGTCCGGTTTTGGGTGCTTCTCGCCATCCTGCGGTCAAAGTGGCCGAATCTACGCCCTTTAAATCGACATTTTCCAATGCGAACCATCCTTGTGAACTGGGTAGTGCCAACATATCTTGACCATTAAATTGGACTGCGGTAAAGCCATCCACTTTTGTTTTATCAGAAAAGCTAAGCGTACTCCCTTGCAAGGCCACGGATTTTACCCCGGTCAAAGGTATGGTTCCGGACGCTCCATTATCGGTATAACTTGCGGTCAATACCAGCACATTATCGTCTTGTTTTGGATTGGGTTCAATAATGCCCGAAGCCGGCAAAGACTTTTCTTTTGCGGAATCGTCTGCCAACGCCATGATGTATTCGACGATTTGACGGCTCTCCTCTTGGGTTACATTGGGGTGCGCCGGCATGACCACCTCGCCCCAAACGCCACCGCCACCTGAGACTATCTTTTTCTTAAGATAACTTTTTGCATCCGATTCATTAGCATATTTCATGGCTACATCGAGATAATTAGGACCAATAGAGGCTTCCGCTTCTTTATGACAGGTCTTGCAATCCATGCCTTGGGTCAACGCCTTGCCCGTAACTGCAGCGGACACCTGTTGATGCCCCAAAGACTGATTTTGCTGGTCATAACTTTCAAGATAATCAACCGAAACGAACAGGTTCGCCGGGTCGATTGCAGTACCATCGGCATCAGTGGCCGTTACCGAATAGTTTATCGGTACACCCTTTAGGAAGAAGGAAGAGTTGCCCCCGTTCAAATCGATGGCAACCTCAGGTCTTGAATTACCCGCGACTACCGGAACAATCTCACTTTGAACGGCCTCGCCCCTATCATCTTTCACGGTTACGGAAATTTTAAAATCACCAGCTTCTTCGAACGTATAGGATACTTCGGGATTTTTGGTTTCTTGGGTTTCCCCATTGCCGAAATCCCAAACATAGGTCAGGGCGTCGTCTTCACGATCTTTCGCTTGTATCTTTGCATTTACCGTCAAGGGTAGTTTCCCCGATGTTTTGTCTACAATCATGTTGTCGATCAGTGGCGGACGGTTTCCGCCATTATATTCGATATAGCTCAAACCGGCATTGTCGTTTTTCGAGAACCATCCACTACCATATTCCAAAAGATAAACACGGCCATTGGGTCCCATTTCCATATCGATCAGGTTGTTCAAGGTGATATCGGAGGCGAAGGGCTCCATTTTATTGAATGTGCCATCATCGAACAGCGTAACCGCCTTCATCCAACCCCGCATCCAATCGTAAATGATGACTTTGCCATCGAAATAATCGGGCAGTCCACCACCGTCGGGGTATTGGTCGGAATAATATGTAGGCCCCGCCATAGCATTTCGACCACCGGACCCTAGCTGTGGGAATGCAGAGGTTTCATCATAAGGGTAATAGGCGTACGCAGGCTGCGCAGGGGGCAGTTCCTGAAGTCCCGTATTGTTTTTCGAATCGTTGATCGGTTTTTGGGAATCAAAAGTTTTACCGCTCTCGCCGTTCGTATAATCGTAATCTACATAGGGCTTATTGTCCCCAATGAATAAGGGCCAGCCGTAATTGCCCGCTTCCCGTGCCTGATTCATTTCGTCGTAGCCACGGGGCCCTCGTGTTTCCATCGAATCCTGTCGTGCATCGGGTCCTACCTCGCCCCAGTACACATAGCCCTTTTTGGGATCGACGGAAATCCGGTAAGGGTTTCGATGGCCCATCGTGTAGATTTCAGGGCGGGTCTTTTCAGTACCTTCGGCAAAAAGATTGCCTTCGGGTATATCGTAGCTGCCATCCTCATTGACCCTAATCCGGATAATTTTCCCTCTAAGGTCGTTGGTATTACCCGAAGAACGGCGCGCATCATATTGCTCGTGCCCGGGAATATCGTTTAAGGGCGCATATCCGTTATTTACATATTCCGCCTCTTTTTCGTTGAAAGGCGTGGAGTTGTCACCAGTGGATAAGTAAAGCAAATTATCCGGACCAAAAGCTATTGAGCCCCCCGTATGACAGCAGATTTCACGTTGGGACGCCACATCTAAAATAACCTGTTCGGAAGCCTTGTCAAAAACACCGTCCTCGAATTTAAAGCGGGAAAGCCGGTTGACCGATGCATCCCCGGATGGGGCATAATACAGATAAATCCAATGGTTCACGGCATAGTTGGGGTCTTTTTGCAGTCCCATCAAACCTTCCTCGGCATTCACACCCGGCGTGTTCAAGGTCTTGGAATAGACATCGAGAGACCCTACCTGCTTTAATTCTTGGGTATCCTCTTCATATAACATAATCTCGCCCCTGCGTTGCGCTATCAGTACGTCATTGTTTGGAAGCACCGCCATTTCCGTTGGTTCGAAAAATTCTCCCATTACCAGCTGTTTTTTTGAAAAGCGATCAACGTCAGGTGGAGTTTGGGTCACGGCCTTGCTATAATCCAAATGCTGGTTTTCACCAATGGCATATTCGATACCGCCTAGAATATGTTTCAGGAATTGTTCGTCGGAGTAGCTCTCGTCGGTATGCCCCGCACCTGTGTAAAAAGCACGCCCGCCATCGAACTCATGGTACCAAGCAAAAGGATGGTAATCGCCGTTGCTACCGCCCTTGTAAGAAGATTCGTCGACCGTCATGATGACGTTTACATCGGGATTGATTTTTTGGTAATTATAAATTTCGTCGGCCCTGTGCCAAATGGAATCCGCAAAGAATTTGGTCGCTACAAAGTTTTTGTCGGTAATGATGAAATCCGCTTCCGGCGTACCGGAAGGGTGGCTCTGAAACTGAGCGCCGACCAATTTGGTATACCAGCCCCAATCATATTCGGTATCGGCCGCGGCATGAATACCGACATAGCCGCCACCCGATTGTATATAGCGCTCGAACGCTGCCTCTTGCTTGGCATCCAGCACGTTCAGGGTAGTGCTCAGAAAAATAATGGCGGAATATTGCTTTAGATGGTCTTCGTTGAACAGGTCCGCATTTTTGGTGGTGTCGACCTCGAACCCATTTTCGTTCCCCAACTTTTGAATAGCGGCAATTCCAGTAGGTATCGAAGCGTGTTTAAACCCCATGGTCTTCGAAAAAACCAAAATCTTGGGGTTACCATCCCTTTGGTTCCCACAACCGGTGAACATCAGGCCCATTACCACTAGCATTAGGAAAGCAATCTTTTTCATGTAATTTTTTTTGTATTTGAACATCTTTCAGCCTCTAAAAGTAATCATTAGGCATCGAAGTGCCCAAAATCATTTACTGGAATTTATTATTTTTAGGAAAAATGAAAAGAAATCCCAAAAACGATGCAAAAAATTGGAGAACATTATTTCAAGAGCGATTGCGAATGGCGCAAATGGTTACATGAAAACCATACCCAAGAAAAAGGCATTTATCTGATTTTCTTTAAAATCGAACATGAAAACGACAGTATGCGCTGGGAGGAAGCGGTGCGGGTAGCCATTTGTTATGGATGGATCGATAGTACTGTACAAAGTCTGGGCAATGGCAAACGCCGACAATATTTCTGTCCCCGAAAACCGAAAAGCGTCTGGAGCAAAGTCAATAAGCAATATATTCAAGAGTTACTGACGAAGAACCTTATGCATGAAAGCGGACTAAAAGCCATAGAGCTCGCCAAACAAAACGGCTCTTGGATCTCATTGGATGATGTTGAAAACGGTGTAGTGCCCAAAGATCTAAAAGAGGCTTTTGACCAAAATCCAAAGGCTTTTGAGAATTATGAGAGATTTACCCGAGGTCAGAGAAAAAGCTACCTCTACTGGCTCAATCAAGGCAAACGAAAAGAAACGCGCCAGAAACGTATCGCCGAAATCGTTAAGCTTTGTGAAGGAAATATCAAGTATCGGAACGGTAGTGGGCGATGAGGTGCACGTTGAAGGTTTAAAAGATAAGCGTATACCCTGACCGTTCTGATTTGTTATTTAGTAGCGTGTTCCGAAATAAACCCTAATGTCCATTTTGAACAGGGTACCTAATGGTGCCCCGACAAGTAAACCTTTATCAAGAATAGCAGTATTTTTAAACCCATATCGTTTCAAAGTATGGACTACTTTTCCTGATGCTGCATGAGAGCAGTCACAATGAGCCACGACTGAGGCGCTATTGTTAGGGCAATTGACCGATTTGTAAATTAAAGATTATCTTTGTGTCATGTTTTTGGCCGTTTACCGGACTAGCGTGTTTTCGTTTCCGGTTGTATCGCCGAGAACCCGCTTCTAATGTCCAAATTACCCAAAGCGCATCAATTTTTAGACCTATCGGACTACGGCCGGCCGATGGCCAAAGTGATTGCCCATTCCCTTAAAAATACGGCATTTACCCCTATTCATGTTACTATTGCTTTCGTAATCAGTGGTTTGATCGCTATTGCCTGTATCCTACAACAGTTTTATTGGGCGACCGCCTTCTTCTTGATATTAAAATCCATTTTGGATGCTGCCGACGGGGAACTGGCGCGTATTAAAAAAACACCGTCGTACACCGGTCGATATTTGGACTCCGTTTCCGATATTATTTTGAACGCCCTGATTTTGATTACCATCTGGTACGTTACCGACGGCTCTTTGTTCCAAACTTTTTTAGCGTTTTTTGGACTTCAGCTTCAAGGCACTCTTTACAACTATTATTATGTAATCTTGCGGAACAGATTTAGCGGTGACACTACCAGCCGCATTTTTGAGAACAAGGCACCTACTGCTATGCAGGGTGAAAAACAAAGCAATGTCAATATACTTTTCAACCTTTACAGCCTATTTTACGGGATCTTCGATAAGATTATTTACCGTCTGGACCGCAAAGCCGTCGAAAGTCAAAAACTCCCAAATTGGCTGATGACGGCGGTCTCCACCTTCGGGCTTGGATTTCAATTATTGATTATCGGGGCGATGTTGGGTGCAGGCTTGGAGCAGTGGATTGTTCCCTTCTTCATTGGGTATTCCTTTTTTATTTTGGTTTTTATCGGGATACGCAGGCGTATCAATCGGTAATTCTTTTAGGACAAATTCAAAAGAGTTCATTATCTTACAATACTAGACGTTTTCTGGACACAAATCCGGACTACGGCAATCTTGCCATCGGAAAAGTATCGGAATCGGATTTTTAATGGAAATTCCGATACTGTATATCTCGAATACTGAGAAAATCAAATGGTTGTCGAAGAAAAAATGTATTGGGCGAAAAAGGACTTCAGAAATTGCTGAAATCGGTAATTAGGATCTAAACTGGAACATATGAAAAACATAATCTTACTCTTAGGGGTTGTGCTATTGATGGCCTGCGACCAGGCCCAAGAAAAAGTTAGCTCATCGGCTATTTTATTTTCAGATGCGAATATTGTCGATGTGCGGTCGGGAGTTATTCTAGAAAATCGTCAGGTCGTCATAGACTCCGGAAAAATAGCAGTTATTTCGGAAAGGCTTCAGAATGCCGATGATTATTCCAATACAATCGATGCAAAGGGCAAATACCTGATGCCCGGGCTTGCGGAGATGCACGCGCATATTCCGTCACCGCCCACCGATGCCAAGCGCGTTGAAGAAACCTTGTTTCTATATCTTTCCAATGGTATTACCACAATTCGGGGAATGTTGGGCGATCCGACCCATCTGGTTTTAAGGGAGAAAGCGCAAAACGGTGAAATCTTGAGTCCACGGATATTTACTTCCAGTCCTTCGCTGAATGGCAACTCCGTCAAAACGCCCGAGGAGGCAAAAGACAAAGTTAAACTCTATCAAAAAGAGGGCTACGACTTTCTGAAGATACATCCGGGCATTCGATTGGAAGTCTTCGTTGAAATCGTAAATACGGCCAACGAAGTCGGTATTCCCATTGCAGGCCATGTTCCCGTTGATGTGGGTATTCGTCATGCCTTGGAAAGTAGGTACAAGTCTATAGACCATGTTGACGGATTTTTAGAGGGACTCGTTCCCGAATCCGCCAACGTAAAACCGACGGATAATGGATTTTTCGGATATAACTTTACGCCTTTGGCGGACATCTCGAAGATTGATGAACTGGTGCAAATGGCCAAGGATAATGAGGTGTGGATCGTACCTACCCAAAGCCTTTTTACCAAATGGTTCGCCCCTACCGACGCGAATGACATGTTGGCCCTTCCCGAAATGAAGTACATGCCCGCCGCCACCCTAGAGGATTGGAAACGGCGAAAAACGGAGTCGACCGGTGAAGGCGCAGATTTCAACGATGCCCAATGGCAACGGTTCGATACCATTCGGAAACAATTGATCAAGGCATTGAACGACGACGGTCATGGTATGCTACTTGGCTCTGATGCGCCCCAGATTTTTAACGTTCCGGGATTTTCCATCCATAAGGAAATGCAGGATATGGCGGATGCCGGCATGACGAATCTCGAGATTCTTCAATCCGGTACGATAAATCCGGCATCCTATTTTGATATGGAGGGTACCTTTGGAGAAGTTAAGGAAGGTTTGGCGGCCGACCTCATTTTGATAGATGAGAATCCGCTAGAAAATCTAGAGGCACTGAAACAGCTTTCCGGCGTAATGCATCAGGGGAAATGGATAGCTAAGTCGGAAATTGATAAAAAATTAGCAACGATTGCTGAAAACACTTCAAAAAACTAATTGTTGATTTGAAAAGTCCACAAGAACAGAACTTTTGATTGCCTCGCTACAAAGATGACCAAACCGGTTGTAGGTATCAGAATCATCGAGGTTCGAAAGATACACAACCTTTCAAAATTCAAGATTTTAGACCTATGATGACTTTGAATTTGGGATATGTTTTGGCTCATTCAATTAGAACTCAGCTATGCACTTTTACCGAATCTAATCTTTTTACTTAACGCCCATTTAAGATTTCATCATTAAGATTTCTGTATATTTATGCGATTAATTGACTGGAAATCCAATGGCCAAAACAGTACTCTACCAAGTAATCTTTCTAGTAGCATCGTTCCTATCGGCCCAAGTACTCGAAATGTATTTGGCGGGATCTGAACCCTAATTCATGAAAATAATCATCCCATTCCTCGCCATCGTCCTAATTTGTGGCTGGAAAGAAAATAAAACCGTAGCACCCGGCATCGCCGAGACCGTGAAGACCTACACCATCGAACAGATGATGGACAATGAGGCCGTAAGTGGCGGGAGCTTTACATCGGATAAATCCAAGCTTTTGATTTCAAGTAATCGTTCCGGCATCTACAGTATGTATACGGTACCCACGGCCGGTAGTGAAATGGGCAAGGTGTTGACGTTTTTAGACCTTCACTTAAAACAGGGTAAGAACACTATCATTAAAGACGGTACTCAAACTAATACTAAAGTCTAGTTATTCATAGACAAGGCTAAGCAAAAATATAAAACCCTAAAATTTCACCTTTGGATGAAAAGAACAATTTTAATTTTTTCCCTATTTATATCAGTCTTCAACTACGCACAGCAGAATGGCGAGAACAAGCTCGGTTCTTGGCATATGTACTTCGGCACAAATACCCTTTCCGAAAAACTGAGCATTCACACCGAAGCCCAGTTACGCTATTACGAGCAGGCAAAAAACTTCAACCAACTACTGTTGCGAACCGGTCTGAACTACCACATTAATTCAGATGCCATAGCCACCGCAGGCTATGCATACATTAGTACGGACGGTACTTTTGAAGAGTTTCCTAACGAAATCAACGCCATAGAGCACCGTATTTTTGAACAGTTCATCTTAAAGAACAAAGTAGGGCGTTTCAAATTCGAGCACCGGTATCGATTAGAACAACGCTTTCTTGATTTCGGTGACCGAACCGATGCGCAACATCGGGCAAGATACCGTCTTCAGGTCACCCTGCCACTGAGCGAAATCTTCTTTCTGAACTTTTATGACGAGATATTCTTGAACCTGCAAGACGAGGTCTTTGGGCAAAATAGACTTTACGGCGCACTGGGTGCTAATATAACCGGGAATTTAAGCGTACAGGCCGGTTACCTGAAAAATCATTTTAGTTCGGCCAATTTTGATCGTTTGCAGATTGGAATCTTCTATAATCCAGATTTGAGGGGATGGTTGATAAAGAAGTAAAAACCGACACCATCGTAGGTGAAAGAGTCGAAATTCATTAAACTTCTAAAGGTAAACATCTAAAATCTTTTGTTGAAAAGCGAACCCTTTGAGATAAGCGTTACGGGGAAATATTATTCCCTGCACCTACCCGAGCACATCGTAAGACCCTTCCTTGAGGAAAATAGCAAACGGGTCGAGGCGAAGGCTTCTTATCAGGGAAAGGAAATTACCTTTCATGCCGCTTTACAAAAGAGAAATGGAAAGTATTGTATGATGTTCGGCAAACGACACCAAAAAGTACTGGGAATTTTTCCCAACGATTATTTTCAATTACAATTATTTGAGGACACCTCAAAATACGGTGTTGAAATGCCGGAAGAATTGGATGCTGTGTTCCTTAGCGATTACGAAGCTTTTCAAATTTTTGAGTCCTTTACCCCTGGTAAAAAAAGAGGACTCATTTATGCGGTTTCACGGTATGCGACCTCACAAACACGTATCGATAAATCACTATTGCTCTGTGAAAATCTTAAAAGAGGTATTCTTGCAAATCAGATACTGTTAAAATCCTTTTGATTTGAGCAAAAAAGCCCCACAATAATCATTAACTTTGAGATTAAATTAAAAACACTAAAAGCATGAAAACATTACCATTAACATTACTAAGCTTATTATTGATAAGTTCGTACAGTTGTAAGGAAACAAAAAAGGGTGCTGATGAAGCCGGGGACGCTATGGAAGAATCCGCGGAGGGCATGCAAGACGATGCCAGCGCCATGAAAGACGATATGATGGGCAAGACCTTGACCATTCAAATGTCGCCAAAAAGTGGAAGTACGGTTGAGGGTACCGTGACATTTGAACAAATGGATGACGCCGTACAAATGAAAGCCGATTTTACCGGGCTTACCGCTGATGGAAAGCATGCCATTCATATTCACGAAAACGCAGACTGTTCTGCCGACGACGGTACGTCTGCCGGGGGACACTGGAACCCTACCGATGAAAAACATGGAAAATGGGAATCCGCCGATGGGTACCATTCAGGTGATTTGGGCAACCTCACCGCCGATGCCGATGGTAACGCTACCATGGAATTCACCACGGAACAATGGTGCATCGGTTGTGATGACGACCAAAAAAATATTATCGGTCATGGCATAATCGTTCATCAAGACGCAGATGATTTTACGTCGCAGCCCAGCGGTGCCGCTGGAGCCAGAGTAAGTTGTGGTGAAATTACCGAATAAATCGAAAATAAAATGAAAACCGCCTTTTTGGCGGTTTTTTTTATATATTTAAATGTTGCTTTGGAGTGTACTGAATATGTAAATTTCCTAGCGCTAAATAACCAATACCCCGTTGATGGATTTAGATGAATTAGTGACACGTTTCCAGAAAAAGGATGTAATAGCCTTTGAAAAGCTTTATGAGATGTATTGGGAAAACATTTGCGGAGTGATCAACACCGTAGTCAGGGACAAATTTCTGGCCGAAGAGATCGCTCAAGATGTTTTCACGAAAATTTGGAACAAATCCGACAGTTATAGTCCGTCTAAAGGGCGTTTCTTCACTTGGATTCTGAATATTGCCCGCAATGCGGCCATCGATAAAGTGCGCTCAAAATCCTATAAAAACCAACAAAAAAATCTGTCCGCAGATTACTTCGTAGGTATTTTGAACAGAGCGGATACTAACGAGCAACCAAACGAAACCACAATCGATACTTCCGCGCTTAAAAAACTGGTACTGAACTTAAAGGAAAAATGTCTTGAGATTATCGAAATGCTTTATTTCAGGGGATATACCCAGAAAGAGGCATCTCAAGAGCTCGACATACCTTTAGGAACCGTAAAGACCAGAAACAGAAGCTGTATTTCTAAACTTAGGGAAAATATCACGTTGGAATGGAAGTAGAAAAATATATGGAATCGGGCATTTTAGAACTTTACGTGGCAGGCTTGCTTACGGAGGAAGAAAATCTGGAAGTGCTTGAAAATGCCAACAAACATGTAGAGATAAAAGAAGAAATTCTTGCCATCGAAGCGGCTATTCTTGAATTGACTCAGGCCGTGGCTCCCATCTACCAAAAGCGGAAAGGTTTTGACGATATAAAAGTCCGTATCGGCGAACGAAAAGAGAGCAAGGTTATACAGTTACCCAAAGAAAAGAAGTCTAACTTAAGCACGTACATCGGTTGGGCTGCTGCAGTAATTTTCGCTGCCGGATTAGGTTGGTTCTACATACAGAACGATCAATTGAAATCGGATATCGAAATAGTTAACGAACAGAACGAGGTATTGGAGCAACAAATCTTCGAGGCCCGCGGCTCCTTGACCGATACCGAAGAACTTTTAAGTTCTTTACGGGATAAAGACGTTACCGTAATATCCTTGGGTGGACAAGAGGTATCGCCCGACTCATATGCCAAGGTGTACTGGAACAAAGAACAGAAAAAAGTGCTTATCGATGCCCAAGGGCTGCCCGAACCTCCTGATGGCATGGTCTACCAGGTATGGTCGTTGAAAATGGATCCGCTGACCCCAACGAGCATGGGGCTACTTGAGGATTTCGCTTCTGATGACAATAAAGTATTTACATTGAACAACCCCAACGAATCGGAAGCCTTCGGAATTACACTTGAACCCGATGGTGGTAGTGAAGGTCCGACCATGGAACAGTTGTATACACTCGGAGCAGTCTCCTCATCGTAGAAAAAACGTAGCGATAAAAATTTGTTTCTCCCCGTAAAACTAGTTTTACGGGGATTTTTTTATCCTTGTATTTACCAATAAAGGTCCGTGGTTCATCCCCAATAAAAAAGCAATCCTAGAAATAATTGCCGGCCAAAGACTCTTTGACGGTTTAACCCTTATCGGTCGTAATTTATATAAAGGAGTTCCTAGTGCAAATCCCTAAAGACTTGGTTCAAAAAGCCTTGTAAATTTTCATTTTCTTAGGTCTTGAATAGCATCAAAAACTAAATCCGACACTTGCTAGAAAGCGCCCTCCCTCGTCACCATGGTAAAATCCCAAATTGCCGGTAAGGGCACTAAAACCGCTTATCCATAACGAGCCGCCGAAGTCATTGTGCCATTTTTGCGAACGGTCATCCTCAGACCAGACCCTACCGTAGTCGAATCCAGCGCTTATACCGATTTGAAGTGGAATAAAATTAGTTCTGAACCGGGTGAGGCCCACCCTGAGGTCCGTACTGTGATAAACTGCCGTTTTTCCGTTAAAACGTTCATTTCTGTAGGCCCGCAAACTATGATTACCACCCAGAACTGCACCATGATAGAACTCATAATTATTACCCAGTACCGCGTGTCCCGCCACTTTCGTTGCCAACACCGCTATACCGCTCGGATGTAGGGGATATGAAAGGGATAGGGAAGGCTTAATGTACCCAAACCTATTATTGTTGCCGTCTATATTCGTAAGATAGCCCACAATCAAATCAAAATCCATACCCCGGCTGGGAAAAGCGGGGTTGTCTATATTGAGATATTGGTACCCAGCCTCCGCCGAAACATAGTGCTGGCGATCGAAAACTCCGTCATCGGCAGGGAATGCCTGACCCACGAATCGTTGATCATCATCGGAGACCTCGTTCGATTCGTATTTGGACCTGATGGTAAAGCTACTGCCCCCATCGGAATGTACCAGATAGGGCGACACTGACCATTGGCGTATACGAACCCGGTTGAAATCGCGGTCCGTTCCGCTGTTGTCATAGGTCGTACCGTTTCCGCTGCCAAAATAGTTCATTGTGAAATTGGGACTGGTATACCGAAAATCGAAACCTAGATTCCATTTGTAGAAAACATGGGCAAATTCAGGAGAATACTCCACTGCGAAACCATTGGTGGCAAAAAAATATTCCGCACCCACGGTGTGCTCGGTCTTGAAGGGGTTATTGGCAAGACCAAAGGTTCGGAACCGATTTTCCAGGCCGATACGGACTCCCGTATCGCCATCGTATCCTACGCTGGGAAAAATTACGTTTTCGGTGTACTTCCTTTTTTGGTAGTCATAGTTGTTAATATCGTATGCATCGGTAAGCCATTTTTTCGATTTTGGATTTATAATCGTGTTGTCCTTGCTCTTATAATCGTAGAGTTTGATCTTACGGATGTTGCCAAAATCATAGACATCGTCTTCCTTGCCGCCCACGACCTTTATTTTTATGGGATTTTTACCTTTTCCAATAGTTTTGATAGTATCCTTTCCGTCAAGCGCATACATCCAAATTTCCTTAGTTTGATTTGCGCTATAGTTTTTTTGAAAAACGGTATCGGTATCCTTTACCATCGAAATTGCGGTAATACCATCTGATTTTCGGTCTATCAAAAATTGGTCATCGCCTTCTGTGCCAGTAAGAACTTCGAAATCGGTCAAATAATCATAGTAGCGTCGGGCAATGTTCCCCAAGTTATCACGTCGTGCGCGAAGATTTCTTTTAATGGAAGTTATACTGCTGTCCTGAGCCGCTTCGGGCAAAGTAGCAAAAGCCTGGTCAATAATTTCGTCGGTAAGATTTTCTTGAATGAAGTCGACTTGCGATTTCCAATCCTCCCATTGAGCGGAGTTTATAAAAGTTTTATCTAATGGATACCCCGATAGATTGAACCATTTGATGTTCTTGATCTCGGCATCATAGCTCTGCATTTTCCGCAGTACGGGAAAGGAGAATTTTAGTAGGGAAATAATCGGACCGTCATATTTCGGAAAGACCTGATCCCAATCACGGGGAATTGCTTCGTACCTTCTCTTACCATCTTCCGTTTCGTATTCGGCCCAACGCCATTGGTCTTGATGCCTATCCCAATTACCCGTTAGATGGTCGAACAGACGAGCGCGAATATAACTCGGTTCATCAACAGCCGCATCTTTACTTTCCCGCAATGCCAAACGCAGGTCGGCGGTGCTCAGAATATCGTTGGGCTTGCCGAAGGTCGCGAAACTCTTGTTTTCGTCACCGGCATGCTCTTCGAGCATAAAAAGTGCGTTCCCATAATCGTCACTATAGATACCAAGTCCCTTTTGCTTGGGAACGTAATATATGTTGGGGTTCGCATGTAAAACACCCAAGGCTTCCGACAATTCAGGCATTGCGAATTGGGCGTAAGGATGCGACGTGGTATAAAAATCGAGTAAAAAACGTTCGGCCACGGTATTTTTTAAATAATCTTCAACATAATGATCCTTTATGGCCGTGGCTTGAAGAAAACGCACCGCACTTTTACGCAAGGCCCTTAACGTGTATTCATGTTCATTGTCGTCTATCAACCTGAGCGATCTTGATTGGGTTCCTCCGCCTTCGGAAATTGGCCTTACTGAGTTTGGTAGGTCGTCAATACGCAATAGGGGAGCCTCTATTTTTTTGCTGTAGAGACTTCGATAGTGGTCGCCCCAAATCCACTTGAAAAAACTACTTTTATCGGTTTCTTCGGAAGTATAAATAGATGCTTCTTCGGTCTCAGCGGTCGTTTTTTCGGGAAATGTCATGTCCGCCAACTTAGGTCGCTGCCGTTTAATTTGTTTGGAGAATAATTTGGAGGAGGCGTCATTTTCCACCGCAATCAATTCTACCTCCGAACTTCCGTTCTTATAAATGGTAAGCTTGGCATATCCGTTTTTTTCCGATGCAAAATGTTCTTCCTTCCGAGCACGGGATTTTTCGGTTTTTCCCATAGCCCCGCTGATGATTTGAGGAATACCATCATCTTCCAAATACTGCAGGTTACGGTCTTTTCCGGAGATAAATACAACATCTTCGAACTGACTGGCAATGGTCTCCAATCTACCCCGGAACCAACTATTTTGATCGTTCTGATAAGAATCGGGGGTAAAACCTCCCATCTTATCGATTACGGATATTTTAGTGTTGCTCATTATAGGTTGATAAACGGCAACGACGACAGTTTTTCCCTGGCTATCTTTGATATCGTCCTTAAATTCCGCCAAAAACTCGGCCCGGGTTTTATGTTCACATTTTTCGTTGATATATGGGTGGTCGTCCCAATCTTCCAAAAACCATTGCGAATCGACCATTTCGAGAACAACCTCATCGTTTATGGTCTCCCTTTCTAGTGAACACCCATCATTGGGCCAGAATTTCGCCTTACTATTGTCCTGCAAAAAAGATTCCAGATCGTCAATGCTTTTAGGTGCATCCAGCGCCCATTCGTTTTCTCCAGGGGTCAGAATGACATTGCCATTGAAACTATCCCAGGCTTTCATCAGTTTTTTGAGCCTTGTCTCGGCTTTTTCCTGTTTTTCGTTTTTCGACGGATATCCTTCTTTGGTTACGATATTCCCTATTATTAAAAGGGTGGCATCGGTATCTCCCTGCGATTGCCGATTGATTTCCCATATCATCTCTTCCGCCTCCTCAATAGGAACGTTCCCGACATTGGAAATACAATAAAAACGGTGCGAAATTTCTTTTGAGTTCTGGGAGTCATTAGTGCTGCTTTCCTGCGCAAATACGCCGGAACCAAAAAATAACGGAAAGCTAAGCATGAGGGCTAAAAATCTATACATTTGTGCTGATTGTTGAGGGAAAAAATTCAAGTTCATTTGCCTTTGAGAAAATTAAGCTCGTTGCTCTTTATGACATAGCCGATACGAACCATACTCGTAAAAGCCCGATAATCCATTAGGCTTTCGGCCTGACCGACATACCATTCCAACATAAAATATTGGTTTGATTTATTTTCCTTGAAGGGATTATAGTAAATACGTGGTCGGAACGTTCCTTTGGCATCCCAGGTCAAGCCTTTCCTTAGCAGTACTTCAAAATAAAGTTTATTCGGTTTCATTTCATAGGAAAGTTGAATTTCCCCAAGTCCTCTGTACTCGAGGATATCCGAGTTGCCCTTTTTGTAGGCAAACGGAAGCCAAAGCTTTCCCCTAGCGGATATTTTATTACTCAAATTGGTAGCATATTCAATGTTCAATCTGTTCCAACTTCTTGAAAAAATACTGTCCCTACCGTTTGATTCGTGTTCATAGTTAATAGAACCAATACCCTTTAACCGGTCGTTACTATCGTAAATGGCCTTCCCTACCCCAATACTCGGATTGAAATTTATTTCGCGAAAGGGGAAAGATTCCTTGTAAACGTCCCAAAATGCTTTTTGGCTGTAAGTCGCAAAAAGATAGGTATCCCAAGGCAAGGCGTTTCTCGTAATCATTTGTTTGAAACTGACTTGGTATTTGGCGTTGGCGGTGTTGCTGTTGATGGAAGTATTCGTTGGCACTCCGGTAATAAAATAATTATCTTTATGGATGGTAAAATAAGGCAGGTTCTGTATGGAATCCTTAAATTGCTCCCGCGTGAAGGACTGAGCATTACCCTTTTTGATGGGCAATAGCGTAATCGCCAATAAAAACAGAAGAGAAAAGGGATTTCGACAGTACCCAGATATCATATGCGAATTTTGCGGCAAAGGTAACACTGCAAAATCGTTTTGTTAATCACTTCCAGATAATTTTTGGCTTCTTCCATCAGCGTACTCTATGTACCCGCATCATTTTGACCAACCATCTGGGCAGCGGTTTTTCGGGATGTCTTTTTTTTAGGTCAATATAAATTCCCAAACGTTTAAAAATAGGTACTTTATGGGTCTCAACCAATTCTATTAAAGTGCCGTCCGGATCCTCGATATAAGCGAATCTGCCGGCGGCATCCCCCATATCGAAGCTGTTTGCACTATCGACCGTAAATGGATGGTCTACATATTTGGCCTCATTGCGAAGGGCATCCATATCCCGCACGTCAAAACACAGGTGTATGTACCCCAAATCGCCCCAAATTCGGTCTTTGAAAATAGGGGGCGTACTACGGTCCAACGATTGGACCAGTTCGATTTGGGAGGGACCATAAAGTTCGCCAAAACCTCCTATAGGCCGTTCGCAGTGTTTTAAAAGCACGCGTCTAAAATTTCCTTTTCCACCGGGTATCGCTTTAAAATCATCAAAACGTCCACTACGGTCGCTTTCGATACTATCGTAACCCAAAAATTTTTGATAGAACTTTAGGGACATTTCCATGTTCGAAACTCCAATCAAAGCTCCTAGTACGCCCCCGGATAATAATTTGCTGGAAGTGAAACAATATTTTTCCTGTACGACCTGCACCCAGTTACCCCAAGGATCGGTAAAGAAAAAATGAGGTTCTTCAGAGATTGACGTTACCTCGTCTAGGGATAAACCGCTCAGGTGTTTTCGGATTTCGATTAGGTTACGCGATCGTATTTTCATGGCGTTAATGCCCAAATCTCCAAGATGTACCCCCATTTCAGGTGCTTTAGGGATGCGATCTTTGAATTGCCAGATTTCGAGTCCCCCGCCCCCCACCATGTTCAGCGCCAAAAGTGCAAGCCGGTTTTGAACGATCCCTTCCGTGTATCGGGTCATCAGACTGGCCGGGGCGACATCTTCAAAAACAAGGATATCGAAGCCCAAATACTTATGGTACCATCCAAAAACCTCTTTAGCATCGGCAGTACCTATACCTATCTGTTGGATTCCGTTGATAATTTTGGCCATAAGGCTGCTTGTCTAATTTTGTTGGTAGGGCATTTTTATAAGTCGATCGTGCAAGGATTTCAATTTTTTTGGCGGATAACCGAGCTTAAAAAGTAGTACCAAAAGAAAATTTGCCAAATTTATTCTGATGTAAGAATTGTTCCTGTATTTTCTGGCAGAAACAATTAGATCATTTTTTATGATGGTGTACCGGACCTTATTCTTTTTCATCCTCCTGAAAAACTCGAAGTCCTCCATTAAAACCTGCTTCTCGTTAAAACCTCCCAAAGCATCGAATACTTTCCTTTTAATAAAAAGACATTGATCGCCACCGCCTGTAAAAAAACTATCCTTAGCTGTGAAAAATGCGTTTATTTGTAGGGCAACACTTTTTTTATCGAAATGGTATGAAAAAAAACCGGCATCGAATCCTTTTTGAATCGCGGTAGTAATATCCGCGATAAAAGCATGGGGAGGCGTAACGTCCGCATGTAAAAAAACCAGAATACCATCTTTCGCCAGGTTCGCTGCGGAATTCATTTGTACTGCCCGTCCCTTGTCCTTGCATTGTATGCATCTGACGGCATGTTCAGCAGCCAAAGTCTCAGATCCATCGGAGGTAGTGGAAGAAAGAGCCACTATAATCTCCATCTGAAAATCTTTGCCAAATTCGGTTAATCGTGGCAATAATTCTTTTAAATTTTCCTTTTCGTTATGGGCTGGAATAATAATGGTGGTCATAAAAGGATGCTACTGAAGCAGAGAGTATCAAGTGGCGAATATAAGAATATCTTTGCAACGATTGTCGGTTAATCCGCACTATATACGTAAATCAGCCGTTAAGGTTTGGAGCGGATTTCCGACCAAACTTAAATAATCGTTTTTACGTAAATATCGATTCAAACCAAAAATAAAACTAATGAACTTATCCCAATTTAAATATTTAATCGCTTCTGTATATGCCTTTTTAGTACTTTTCAACGTGAACGGCCAAAAGCAGCATGAAAAGATTACGGACTTTAATGCCCTTTCGGAAGAATTACTAAAAAATATCGTCAACGAGCAAAGCACCAACGAACTCAGGTCCCAATTGTACAGTACGACATTGGAAGAGCTCGAGATAGGCCTAAAGACCGATACTAAAAAACTAGCCTTTTGGACGAATATTTACAATGCTTACATCCAAATAATCCTTTCCGAAAATCCAGACTTGTATAGAGATAGGCAAACGTTCTTTAAAAAAGAGCAAATTCCCATTGCGGGAAGATTGATTTCGTTTGCAAAGATCGAGCACGGGATTATCCGTAAATCGCAGTGGGAATTGGGGGGGG
The DNA here is from genome assembly GCA_963832345.1 of uncultured Flavobacteriaceae bacterium. Classification (GTDB taxonomy): domain Bacteria; phylum Bacteroidota; class Bacteroidia; order Flavobacteriales; family Flavobacteriaceae; genus Pricia. The sequence goes on from CAWHTW010000004.1 coordinate 809,032, forward strand.
GACTCATAAGAAAATGGTTTCCCAATAAATTCGAGCGCAAATTGCGGGTCGATAATCGCAACTATCACATTCATTTTGCGCTGAACTGCGGTGCCAAAGACTGTCCCCCGGTCGCTATCTACGAAGCTGACCGACTTGATGAACAATTCGATAAAGGAACCAAGGCGTATTTGAAACGGGTATCAGCATACGATTCCGGTCAAAAAGAAGTAAAGACAACTCCCCTCTTCAGCTGGTTCCGAGGAGATTTTGGTTGTAAGAAAGGAATCAAAAATATCCTCAAAGAATACGAAATCATCCCAACAACTAAAAAGGTAGACGTAACTTACAAAGATTACGACTGGACTCTAGATTTGGATAATTTTACTGAGTTGTGATTGCTTCGCTGCGCTCGCAATTTTTAGCTAGAACGCCTCCTTAATCGTAAAATAAAAATTGCCGCCTTCATCCGAGATACCATAATCAACACGGATTCGCACACCATCCCTCTTGTTGATAATATAGCGCAAGCCGGCGCCGACGGCATTTTTATAGGCGGAGGTAGCTATTTTGCCTAAATCCGGTGCAACGGTTCCGGTCGAGCCGAAAACAGCCGCTCCGAAGCGTCCTGCTATGGGAAATCGGTATTCCAATGCCAAGCTGAGTTCTGCATTATCTTGAAAACGGCGGTTATTGATGCCCCGCGTCCGTTTTGATCCTAAATAATTCAGGTCGTAGAAGGGTGTGCCGTCGGAACTGTTTGCCAGAAAAAGATTGGCGGCCACTACCTGCTTTTTACCCACCTTTTGATAATAGCGGTTATCGAGTTCATATTTAGAATAGCTAAAGCTGGATCCCAAAATCTGGGAAGACGTAAAAAAATTGCCCTGTATATAAAGCCCCTTGGTCGGGAAAAAAACATTGTCACGGGTGTCGTAAACCGCAAGGACCCCCAAATTGGAAATCGTACCATCTTGCTTACCCGGAACGTCAGAAGCCTCTAAAGTGCCGTTATCCTCAATTTTCAGATTGTAAAAAGCATCGAATTCGTAGGCCAATCCCGCAAAAAAACGTGGAAAAAGTTCGCGCAAGAGGCCAACTCGAACTCGAGGAAAGGTGACTTCGTACGTTTCTTCGTTCTCCTCCTTTGAGTCAATGCCGACCCCAAAAAAATTATAGAAATATTTGTAGTAACCCAGCTCTCCTTCCAAACGCCATTTTTCGTCATCTTTATAGAATTCGAAGGGGGCATAAAGTAAAAATTGGCTTTTTGTAGTATAACTTATTCCCAATTGTATGGAGGAAGGCCTCGTATCAAAGGTTTCATCTTTTAATCGAAACGTACCAATTCCAAGTCCGCCGAACCCGAAGGCGGTTTCCGGAGTGTAAAACGCAACCGGAAAAGCAGAAATTTTCCAATTCTTAGTAGAATCACGGGCTGGGAGTTGATCTGAAGTTTTCGATTGATTTTGAGCTGCAACTACAGCTGTACAAAAGATAAAAAGTATAATGAGTGGCAGACCCTTAAAAGTTTTCAATTTCGATTGAAATCCAAAATCTGACCTAGACTTGTATGTTTTCCGCATATAAAAAAAAGATACATGGAAAACTTGATAGTTTATAACACGAATGCATTATTTAATTGCTCGATCTAAAAGATGGAGACCCAAAAATTCACTTCCCTGCCTTTAACAGTTTTCGCAAGGCTCTGCGCGCCACAAAAATTCGGTAAAAAAGAGTAGCCATGAACGAAAGCCAAATAAAGAATAAGAAATACACCATTTTATTAGAAGCTTTGGGGAACTATTGTATGTATACCATTTTGAAAGCAAAAGTTGTAAAATTCGGATTAGCATAGGTATTCCGAAGAACAAATGAACTTTTTATAAAATAAAGTTAATTAATGCAATTGTAATTTCCTACAAAAAAGTTAATCATTTCGTAATAGAAAAATTCTTAAAAAGAATCTAAATAAAATATTCTGGATTTTTACAATCGCATTAAATTCAATGATTTTTTTGCATATCCTACTTGAATCCGTAGATCGAGGCAATTTATGATCTTCTACAACTGAGAAATCACTTTCTCGGTGGCAGGACCCAATTCATAAACGGCGCCGAGCAGTTCTTCCTTAAGCTGTTTAACGCGATCTGTCGAACCAGTGGCCTTGTATATTTCCGCGGTACGGAGCAAAACGGCAGGCTCAAAAGTCTTTCCCTCGATGTGCTCCTCTACGATGTCACGCGCTTTCTGCTTATTGCCCATTTTTAAATGGGAATAGGCCAAAAAGCTGTAGGATTCGGGTGTCGCCCTGTTCGCCACTTCCTTTTGGGCCAGTTCAAAGGCTTTGTCGTATTGTTCGGTCTCGTTTAAATAGAGAGAGATATTATAAGCGTTATACATGTCACCATAAGCGGAGTTTTGCACTAGTTTAAAATATTTGTCAAGATTGGCCGCACTTTTCATATCGTCGCCCATATGCTCGGCAATTTCTGATTTTAACAAAAAATAGGCGGGAGACTTATAATATTTGGTAACGGAGTCTAAAATACGCATCGCCTCTCCCGGTTTTTTTTCATGGGAAAACACAATCCATGCAATTCCCTTTTTGGCATAAGCGTTTTCGGGGTCTAACCGCAAAGTCTTTAAATAATGATTATAAGAGTCTTCGATTCTGCCAGCGTGGCCGTAATAATCCGCTAAGTTGGTGTACGACCATAACATCAACCCTGTGTTTTTGGAATTTTCGGCTTGCTCCTTAGCTTTTTCCATAAAGCGGATGGTTGTATCAAGATCACCACTATGGTCATTCCATTTGGCCAAACGAATCAGGTAACCGAAATCTTCCATGTTTTTAAGGCTGTCAAGGTATTTCTCGGCCGTATCGTAGTTGCCCAATTCCATTTGAACGTCGAACATCAGGCCTTGGGTTTGGTTAAGACCGCTGCCTATGGCGTTCGCGGAATCGGCCCACTGCTTGGCTTCCCTAAATCGATGCTGCGAAATATAATTCCGTGCCAGGGCCCTATATATACCAGCTCGGCTGACATTGGCGATATCGGCGGCTTTTTTTAGCACTTTTTCCGCTTTTTTCAGGTATTTGATGTCGCCGGTATTCTGAAAGTAGCGATTGTACTCACCACCGACGATGCCAAAGCTCATCAATTGCGTGCTATCGGGCTTAATTTTTGAATTCCAAAGGTCGAAATATTTTGAATTGGTTTTCGGGGTATTCGAGACCAGATATGTATCATAATCCTTTTTATCCGTGATTTGGTTATCGCCATCTGTTTGACAGGAGGATAAAAAAAGTACCCATATAAAAGTAGTAATGTATCTCATATTCAAAATTTTAATAGTTGTTCTTTGTGCTTGTAAGCAAGGTGGAGCGTATTTAATCAGGATAAAAAAGGGAGGATGGGAAACCCATCCTCCCTACTAAACTCCCTTTTTCATAGACTGATGTCTTATTCAGGAGCTCCCAGATATGGGAAATCGTTTGATGGGGATGCCGTAAGGGATACACCATCGGATACTAGTCGTGGGAAAGTTCCAACACCTTCAACTTCTTGACCGTTAAAACGCGCACCGTCCGCACCTCCGAAAAGTAAGATAAGGGAAACGTCTATCACGTCATCCTGTAGCGTTCTTCCGGTAAAACCGATCGCATCCGTAAAATTAGGAGCACCTGAACCTGGATTGAAATAAGTCGTTGCCGCGTCAGGGGCTATTTCGAGTACATCGTTCGCCAGTACAGTGGTTAAAACTGTTGCGGTCACCGGATTTGCCGTCATCCCGTCATTATCAGGACCGTTCAAAATATCACCTAAAATATTAGGCTCATAATTTACGTCTTCTGCATTCAAGCCCAATAAACCAGCATATACATCGTGCAAACCTTCCAGTTGGGCTTCGAAAATGGGTTGATATATTGCTCCCATTTGGTTTGGGATAGCTTGATTGAACATATCCTTTGTAGCGTCATCAGGACTTAACACCGTATTGATTCCCGGCCGTCCCATAAAATCCACTTGTGCAAAAGTACCGGTAAAATCCGGTCCGGTAGGTGTACCGGTTTCACATGGCTCACAAGATCCACCACAATCGGTACCGGTTTCGGTGCCGTTCATAATTCCGTCGCTGCAAGTAGCTACCGCTACAGGACCCGGTCCGTTATCGTCATCGCTGCAGGCCACTATTAATGATAGGGCACAACACGAAAGAAACATATATTTTAAAGTATGTAATTTCATTATTTTCTATTTTTAAAGATTCGTTGTTATTGTTTTCTATTGGTAGTTACCCAAGTTTTGTAAACGGGAACTCCTATTACGTTCAAGCTGGCCATGGCATCAGGTGCCCCTAACATGGCGTTAGGTATCTCTACTACTAGAGACATCGTGTTCGCACCATCAAAAGTGTCCGTGGCCTCCTCGGCAGGTAAAAAACCTTCGGGAGCTTCACCACCAATAACGTTGTTGAACTGTCCAAAATCAAAAAAGAAGGCATCTTGACGTGGACCGGCAAAAAGAGAAACGCCGTCATCGGTAGTCGTAGTGACCGCCTCGTCAGCGGATATAACTACCTTACCTAAAGGATTATTTACCAAAACATCACCAGTAAGTCCGGTTGCGGTAGGAGCGGCAGGACCGAAAAAATACATGGTATCGCCACGGGGCAAGGCCTGAATGACCATATCCTCAATCAAATCACCCGTGATGTCGATGTTGATTTCGGTCAATACGTCTTCATCAAATGTTCCATATGCCAAATCTGGCAAAACATTCGTTTGTAAGTCCACAATAAATACTGTGTTGGCATCATTAGATGGCGATTCAAAGCCATAAAAATCAGCGATGTCAGCAGTGTTGTTCGTAGTACCGGGTGCATCTATGTGATCTGCGGCAACTAAAACAATCCCTGCTACGGCCAAGATTCCCAGACCGAATAAAAGTTTTGTTTTTTTCATTTTAAAAGTTTTAAGATTTAAAGATTATTATTCACGAATACAAACGGTAAATTGATGCAAGGGTTTGGTTATAATTGTTAAAATAAAGTTAAATAAATATTTTCTTACGAAATAAGAAAGTTTATACTTGTGAAACTGTGGTTAGTATTAACCTCAGAGAGATTATTTTTATGTTAAAATAGCACCTTTAAAGGTTATCCTACATTGTACGGTGCCCTAAAGCCTTGTTTTACGTTCTCTTAAATAACTAGGACATCTCAGCAAAACCAAAAACTTGTAAGGAATTAAACACACGGCGCAATTGAAACCTGGAGTTCTTAGTACTTTTTATGGTAATTTTGCGAATTCAGTTACAAGCCCATGAACCCCTCGGCCACCGGTTGGATAAATAAATTTGGCTCCTTGATCACCAAGGACGTAATTTTCTATTCGGATTTCAACGCACTCTACTTCAGCTTAAAAAAGACAGGGTTTATATATGGAATAAATGCTGCGATTCCCAGTTTTATTTCGCCCGAGCACGTTCTTTCGGAAGATGAGAAAGCAAAGATTAATCTACTGAACGCACTTTACGCTACATTTAGATTGACCTCGCAGGAAACAGATTTCGAAGGTTTCGTATCTCAAGTTTTTCAATTTTATAGTGACCTCAAGGTCAGCCACAGCTCTTTTCTCAACAAAATACTTACCGGAAGAAAGACATCCACACAACTTGAAAAACTGATTGATTCCCGAGTATATCTGGCCGATAACGTCATTAGTAAGACCTTTAACCGTATCATCACCAACTCCCTTTTATGTATCGACGTACTTCTATTCAAGCGGTATCTAGGCCACCCGGCAAATATTCGTAAGCATGCGGAGTTACTGGAATATTTGGCTATTAATATTACCTACCATGCCTTAAACTCAAAAGAAAGAAGTAAAAGTGACGAACGGCTGGCCGACCTGTTCGCCGCTTCGTTGACTTTTATCGATAGCAATGCGGATAATTTCGACGGTTCGTACCGTGAAAAGCTATGGCACAATCGAAAAAAATGGGAAAATCAGTATTTACTCGATATCGCCTGTATGACTGTTTGGGAGGATAAATCGCTGGAGTATCGGGAATCGGAATTTATTTTCGGTCTTGGTCGAAACCTAGGATTTGATGATGGGCATATCGCCGAAACATTAGATCAAACCCGAACCTTTTTCAGTGAAAATGTAGATGTGATTCCATTTTTGAAGGATACAAATGCGGCGGTACAATTTTATGACAGTATGGCGAAAGTGGTAGACAAGCTTATATCAAGAAATAGCAAACGCCTACAAAAGGAACTTTCGGAAAGTAAAGAATTGGTATATCTGCTTTCTAAATCCACCGTTAAGGATCTTACCAAAGAAGAAAAGAAAAAGGTTCAAAATCAATTGATGGACGTCTTTAAAAGTATACCTTCATTAGCCATTTTCATACTTCCCGGGGGTGCGGTTTTGCTACCTATTTTCATCAAGTTAATTCCGAAACTACTGCCATCTTCTTTTGATGAAAATCGCATCGAAAAATAAGAATAATCCTTCAATATAGGGAGTATAAGAAAAATCTATAGTTGAACTAAACGACTTAATATTCAATAATTTATACTCCTCTACTCCAACCATAGCTTAAAATCTCGAACGCGCTCCCTACTCACAATGATTTCCTGCTCGGAAAATCGGTTCAGCTTGATTTGCAATCGTGAATTGGTATAGGAAATGATGTCTTTGATATGATTGATATTCACATAGAATTTGCGACTGATTCGAAAGAATGTTTTAGGCTCCAGCTCGCATTCTAGATTTTCCAAGGTGGTGTCGAGCAGGTAATTTCTGCCGTCGGAAGTCGCGGCATAGGTACCCTTATTCTCGCTATAAAAACACTCGACCTCCTCGGCGTTAATAATTTTAAGGTGCTGCCCCACCCTGGCGGTAAACCTTTTTTTGTATTCCCGTTCTAGCGGATTTACTAATAATTTTTTGATATCCTCGAAATCTAACGCAATTTTTTGGCGGGAAGGCTTTAGAGTGCGGTATTTTTTTACGGCCACCTCCAATTCTTCGTCATCAATGGGTTTTAAAAGATAGTCGATACTGTTCAGTTTAAAAGCCTGTAGCGCATACTCATCGTAAGCCGTGGTAAAAATAATGGCGCTATGTACTTCGACGGCATCGAATACTTCGAAGCAAAGTCCGTCTGAAAGTTGAATATCCAAAAAAATCAGGTCGGGATGTTCGTTTTTTTTAAACCATTCGATAGATTCCTCAACGGAGTGTAGCATTGTGGTTACCTCAACTTCTAATTCAGCCAATAGCCGCGATAGCCTCCGGGCAGAGGGTTTTTCGTCTTCTATGATGATGGTTTTCATGGCTATTTCGGTTATGGCATGTAACTACTTTTCGGTATCCCTGTGAATTTGTCAGTCTTCTTCCATATATTTTTGGATTTGCTTTTCTTCCCAATCCCTTAATATCCTAGGCTTTAAATCCTTAATGGTAATGGATTTGAACTTGAATACGTAAAGTCCATGGAACAGCAGGCCTACACCCCATATCATAGGCGTAGCAATGATATTCCAATGAAGCCAGTGCAAGAACTCTACGGTGTTTTCACGATTTTTTTCAAAATAATCCAAGATATCCGACTTAATCAAAAACAGTCCCACATTTACCAACAAATACCAGGTTAAGTGGTTGTAAAAGTCCTTAAGGGCCTCTACCTGTTTTTTGGCCTTCTCATATTTTGAAAATTTACTTTTGCTTTGACTAGTATGTACCATAATGTCGATTGAAAATTATCTAGTTACTGTATATGTTATACTGTTTATAGCCTAATATTTAATAAACTTCTCCGCTTCCCTTCTATCTTCTTCCATATACTTCTGAATCTGACGCTCTTCCCAATCCTTGGTAAAGAAGGGATTGTATGGAAAGGTTTTTGCGGCGTGAAAAGCCAAGCCAATACCCCAAAATACTGGGGTCGCCACAGTACCGAAATTGAAAAACGCCTCGTTGAATCCCTCGCCGTTATACATACGGGCGGTAACTGTTGTGATGATAATAAAAAGGTTGACCAAAACGTATACCGTTCCGTGAATGTAAAAACCCTTGAGCCTCTCGACTCTTTTTTTTGCTGTTAATTGCTTTTCTCTTCTATTTGTTTCCATGTTAGTTCGTTAATTGTTAGTGACACTACTCCCACCGCGCCTTGCGCTCATCTTCTTGCATGAACTGCTTGATTTTACGCTCTTCCCAATTCCTTCCGAAAAAAGGATTAAGGTTAAAGACCTTTGCCGCCTGAAAGGCCAAGCCGATGCCCCAACCGAAGGCGGCCCAGAGAAACCATGGGTGTTCCCATTGATCGATGTAATAGTTAAGACCCGCCAGCAATGCTATAAACACACCATAGGACATTAGGCTGGTGTAGAATTTCTTGGTTTCGGCTACGCGCTCCCTGGCTCTGTGGTACTTATTTTCTTTAGTAGTGTTTTCCATGATTGTTGTTTTTACAGAATTGATATATCCAAATTTCAAAAAAACATCCTGTCAGTTTACATATTTTTTTCCGAAGTGTTGGTTTTTTAGGATGAATTGTGCTCCTTCTTGTCTTTTACCACTAAAAACGATCATCTTCCATAAACTCGCGCATCTTTTTTTCCTCCCAGCGCTTTCCTAAAATAGGATGGTATCCAAAGGCCCCCATTCCGTGCATCGCCACACCAAAGCCCCAACCCAGTATAGGGAAAAGCACCCACGGAAAATTCGTTGTATTGTAATTCAAATAGGCCAGAAACGGAATTACGATACAATATGCCGCCAAATTTCCGTAAAATCCCTTTACGGCCTCTACCTTCTCCTTGGCCTTTTCATAGCGCTTATCCGCAATATACTCCTTCTGGGTTTCCTTGACGGACACCCGCTTTGAAAGTATGGGCAAGCGCACGCTAAAAATGGAATCCGTCTTCTCGATTTCCACTGTTTTATCGGTAAGTATGCCGTAGCGTTGCCGAATGTTACGCAAGCCTACGCCACTGCTTTTTTTAACGGTTTGCTTTTCCTGTAGGTAATTTTGTACCACTAAGCCGCCATTCTGTTCAAACACCTTAATATGCAAGGGTTTCGTGGCGGTCACTATATTGTGTTTAACGGCATTTTCCAACAATAGTTGCAGGGATAGCGGCACAATCTTGGCCTCGGGATTTTCGCTCGTTTCAGGAATATCAAAAACGATACTGCTCTCGAAACGCATTTTCAAAAGGTGCACGTAGGTTTTTGCAAATTGTAGCTCTTCGTCGACACTTACCAAATCTTTGTTCTTCTGCTCCAACACGTATCGGTACACTTTTGACAGCGCGGTGGTAAATTTTTGTGCCTGCTGCGGATTCTCTTCAATAAGACTGGTCAAAACATTTAAACTATTGAAAAGAAAATGGGGATCTAGTTGATTTTTAAGGGCATCGAACTTCGCGGATGCAGTTCCGGCGATGATTTTCTGCTCCTTGACCTTAGATTCCTGACGGTATTTGTAATAGAAGAAGGCGTAAAATACGACCGCCACCACAATTGCTATGACCATAGATACCCAATAATACCGTAAACTTTGCTTGGCCCAAAACTCCTGTGCCGGCATCCCTTCCAAGACTACGCGGTGTAAAAATCGTGAGAAAAACAATGCCAAAACGGAAACGGATACCGTACCGACAATAGAAAAAGGAAAACTTTTAGGACCGAAAATATTCTTATCGAACCTTTTAAGTAGATAGATGAACAGATAAGCATTCGCCATATAAATTATGACCGTATACATAAGAGTAGTGTAAAACTCTTGCCATAATTCATCATAGTTGATACCGTTATTGAATGCTCCGCTAAAATAGCCGAGAATCAGAAACACGGCAAAAATGCATATTCCGACAATACTTGCCTTAAAAATTTCTCTCAAGAAAACACGCATATCTTTCTATCTAGCTCTTTTAATTTAAAAAATGCTCCCGAACCGCTTTAAAATCTATTACTTTCAGAACTTCTGAAAAGATTTCAAAAACGCTTGCCCACCTTATACGAAACGATGAAGTATTTAACTTTGATTTAAAGGTAGCAAAAAGTATCATTGTGCCGGCCTTATTGAACTTCGCACTGTTTCGCTACGTCTTCCGCCCTTTCCTTTCCCCATTGTGGGTGAAAAGGGGTGTCATTTACCTCCGTTTTAAAAAGTTCCAATGCTCTGGCAACATCCTTACAATAGGGGGCGGTATCCTTTCCAAAATACCGGGCCGATCCCATATCCCATTCCGCTTTGGAAAAAACTACGCGTGGGTTTTCAGGGGCAAGCTGCAGTGCTTGTTGGTATAGTTGCGCATTCTTTCCGGATAAGGTCATGCCGTAGGTTGCTCCATCGAAAGCGATCCAAGCGGTATTGACCATAGCCTCCATGACCAATAGTTCGGGGTTATCGGGGGACAGGTTTTTGGCGATGTCGTTGAACTCCTTCGCTTTTTTCAGCTGTTGTGTAAGTATTTTTTCATCTTTCTCCCCAAAGGATGCGGTCGTGTTCACCAAGGCCACATAATAATAAGGAATCCAATTATCGTCTTCGGCCATGGCGATGCGCTCGAATTGGTTGGAGGCCGCCATTGTTTGTCGTTCACCCCAAAGTTTCAGAGCTTTTTCCATTCCATCGGTGTATTGGTTTTGGGCATTGATCGAAAGCGCGGTTACTAAAAAGAAAAGGGTAATTGCATTTTTCATGATTGTTTGTTTTTAATTATTGTTTTGTATTATGGTTCAAAAATGATGGAATTTGCTTGCTTATGCCAAAATGGTTTACCGAAGTGTCCATTTTTTGGGATGGATTGGAAGTAAGGCTATCCATTGACCTTGACCATCCTATAAATTATCAAGCTGATTGCTTTTCCTGTCTTTACTGATTGTCCAGAAAAAGCCTACGAAAAAGAAACTGTCCGCTGCGGGGCGGATTGCCCTTCGCTCATATACTCCATCCGAACCGGGTGCATTGGTGTATTGGTAATTATTGATATTTTCAAATCCCAATACATTATTTACCGATACATACAGAATTTTCTGCTGATCGATGAGATAGGCCCAGTTAAAGCTCAGGCTATTGAAGGGCTTGGCGCGCTCTGCCAAGAATTCAGCAGTATTGGGGTTATCGTATGGCCTTCCGGAAGCATAGGTATACGACAAGCCTATCTGAGAGCGCCACGTGTCGACCCAGTATTTAGTCACAACTGAGAGGTTGTGTTTCGCTGCAAAGTTGGGTCGTGACCGTTCCCTAAAATCCCTATAATCCCTTTTGGTATCGAGATAACCGTAGGACACCCAATACTCTAAGTTTTCAATACTCTGGTTGTCCCGCCAGAAAATATCGAGTCCCGATGCGTAGCCGTTTCCCGAATTGGTATATTCTGAATCGAAGCTGGGCAGTGTGCTATTGTATTTTACCAATCCATCGTAGTCTTTATAATAGGCTTCGGCCCTAAGGGTTTTGCCATCACCCAAAAACTGATAGTTCATGATATAATGTGATGTTTTCTCAAAATTCAACGAGCTGTCATACCGCAGCGTCTCTGAACCGGCATTTTGGTAAAAGTCTCCGTAAGCCAAAGAGAATTGTCCTTTCCGACTATATTTGTAGGCCAAAGAGACCCGGGGCGACACTGTGAAATCTTCGATCAAACCACTATACTCCCCTCTAGCCCCCAGCTTTAGTGCCAGTCTATGACTGAAAAAAATATCGCTCTCGATAAAGCCGGCCCACAGCGGGTCGTTATAGCCCGAATCGAAGGCAAAGTTATCCTCCGCTTCGTAATGCTCTTTGTAATCGGTGATAAAATATTCGTTTCCCAGCGACAGGTTTAATCGGCTGCTAAAATTCTTTTTCAATTTGATTTTCAGGTGCGAGGCTGATTCCCGTGTATCGATTGCATCGTCCTTAATTCCGATATCGTTGGCATCCCAAGAAATACTCGCGCCGGTGTTCAACGTCCACTCCCTCTCTAAATACTGTGTATGAGAAGCGTTGATATACAGATTTCGATTCGTCAGGCGGTAACGCGTGAAGTCCTTGAAATTGATGTCCTCTTGCTCAATATCCATATCGGCATGATTGAATGCCGCATACAGTTTGAACATGTTCCTATTGCCCTTACTGCGAAAAACGGCCTCCCCGGAGATGGATTCGTAGGGATGCTTCCAACGTATCCCTTGGTCTGAAGGAATCAGAGCTTCATAGGGCGCTAAATTGATATACTGGGTATTAACGCTCAAAGATTGGTTGCCCCAAATTTCGGTATGACCCACCCCGCCGCCTACTGACATCACCGATATATCGGTCTTTTCTTGAGCTGGATCATCAATAGTGTTCAGCAACAGAACACTGGAAAGCGCCTGTCCGTATTCCGCGGAATACCCACCGGTACTGAAGGTAATGCCCTTGAAGAGAAAGGGAGAGAATCGCCCCCGGGTCGGAATGTTGTTGGCAGTGGCATTGAAGGGATGGAACACGCGAAGGCCATCGATAAAAACCTGGGTCTCTCCCCCGTCGCCGCCCCTTACGAACAGGCGCCCGTCTTCGCTCACGGTGGAGGTGCCGGGCAGCGTTTGCAATGCGGCCGCAAAATCGCCAACGGCACCGGCCGTGGTCACTATATCCAAAGGTTTAAGTACCGAAACCTTCGAGCTGTCCCCCGCCTCGAAAGTGCCTGCGGTCAGGGTAACTCCGGTCAACGCGTTAATGGCCTCCACCATTATGATATTCCGCTCCTTGAAATTTACCACATCGCCCAATTCATAGTGCGGTTCGTAGCCCAATATCGAAATGACCAAGGTCTGGCTGCCGCTTTCGGAGGATTCAAAACGAAACGCCCCCTTTTCATCGGTCGAAGTACCTTCGTAGGTACCTTCAAAATAGACATTCGCCCCGGAAATCGGGAATCCCGAAGTATCGCTCACCGTGCCGGAAACCGTGGACTGGCAAATGGCACATTGGATTACGAAATGAAAAATACCTATGGTTAACTTGTTTTTCATGGCCGATCATTTTCTGATGTGCCAAAAATCGATCAGATGACGAACATGGAAAAACAAGAAATACCGAATTGTAAAATTTGATGGACAGAATGGGATGGCAAACTTCTATTTTACATAAACCACTGCTACGCAACAAAAGCACATAGTTTTGAAATAATGGATAAATTCATTCTGCAACATTCCAAGTTGCAATTGCAGTATCGGTACGCAGTAAATGCTACTGCTACTTGGCAAAATCTCTTCGCCCCTACAAATTCGGTGAAAGGTACGTGGACTAAAGTGCATAGCTTAAACTATAGTTGAGACCAGCATAGGTGTCCCCTAACCTAAAAAAGACCAAAAACGCGCAGCATACTTCTCGCTCCCAGAAGCACCGCTAAAACAACTATAACGCATCCGAAAATATTCTGCATCCAACTATTTTTATGCTTGCCCATTACCGAAGGCCGATTAACTGCCCACAAAAGGAAGAGAGCGATAACGGGCAACAATATTCCGTTGGCTATCTGAGCGAACTTAATTATCTCTATCGCTTGTATATCTAGCGACATCACCAACACGCCAAGTATCAAAATGACTAGCCATACCGCTCGGAATTTTTTATCCTTCAAGCCCGCTTTCCAGCCAAAACAACTATTGGCCACATAGGCGGCGGCCAAGGGAGCTGTTATCGCCGAGGTAATTCCGGCGGCAAAAAGACCTATTCCCATAAAATATCGGGCAGCATTTCCGTATAAAGGTTCCAAGCCCTTAGCCAAATCCATTACGTTCGCAATACTACCCCCAGGAATTGCTGCTGCGGCGACCATTACGGACATGGAAACGAGTCCACCTAAAACTATGGACACCAGCGTATCGCTTCTTGCCGAAGTAAGGTCGGACTCCGATTTCCATTTTTCACTGACCAGGGCGGCGTGTAAAAAGAGATTATATGGCACCACTGTCGTGCCGACCAGGGCAATGACGGTTAAAATACCGTCTTCAGGAATCACGGGCAAGAACAGTCCCTTCAGTATATCCCTAATATTCGGACCGACCATTACGGCCGTTATTAAAAAAGACAGGCTCATTATCAGCACCAAGCCTATAAAGACCCTTTCCAAAGTCCGGTAATTTCCGATATATAATGATAGAAAGGCAAATATTCCTATGATATAAGGATAATAGACCAAGTAATATGGGCCAAACAGCGCTTCCAAACCTAGGGTGCCCCCACCAATATTGCCACCTTCATAGGCGGCGTTACCGATAACTATTGCCCCCAAAATAATGATGATGATCAAGGTACGGAGGTAAGGCGATACGATTTCTTGTTTAATTACATCCGCCAGTCCGCTTTGGGTGACGATTCCCAGTCGGGCGGCCATTTCCTGTAGAATTATTGTAGCTAGTATTGACAGTCCCATGGCCCATAACAGCGCATAGCCGAATTCTGCACCAGCCACCGTACAGGCCGTAACTGTGCCCGGACCGATAAATGCCGCGGCCACCAATACGCCCGGGCCAATTTTTTTGAACATAGGCTTTTATTTAAATGCTTTTGGGGATTTATTTTAATCCAATACTTCTGATTGCCTATTTGATTGTAATAGGGAAAGATAGTCAAAAACTACAACGCCGCTTTTGAATAGGTAACTGAGTTTGAAATTGAGCTTGCAACCCCCATCTACACCACAGTTTTAACATTTTCTAACGCCGTTAATCTAAAAATTTGCAGTTCGTCTAAAACTAGGGTACCGTACGTCGAACGGGTATACTATCCTAAAAAAAATACGGTTATTATAGCAGTCCACCGGACATGATTATTACGAATCAAACCTAATTGAAAGACATCAATGACGTGCTTAGAATGTAATAAGGAACTTGATTATGCCAATCACAAAAATGCCATAGAAACCCTTGGCGTTGAACTCTGTGAAGTGCATCAAGAGCGAATAGCTAAACTTATGGACACCAACGCTACCCCCCGCGAGGCGATTCAACTCTATTACGGACTGAAAGAGGCCGGTGTTATGGCGATGCTGGAATGGTGGGACGGTAAGAAATCTATCGATATTGCCATTTCACGAGTCAAACTCAACATCGAAATCGATACGGAATACCATATGATGACACACGAACAGGCTATCAACGATCTGGAAAAAACGATGCATTCCTTTAAAAATGGATTTACGACCATTCGAATTCCCCATGTTCTGATAAAATATTATCTCAAAGAAACCGTTGTAAATATTCTTGGTATTATGGAGGGCCTTCGGGTACACGTAAAGGCTATTTAGATCCATGCTGCCAAACGCTTTACGTCTATCGCTAATCGTTTCGCTTTTTTCGAGCTAAGCGGATGCATCGGGCGAATGGCCGCCCTATTCTAAACCTACTATTATGCCTAACCCAAAAAAAATCCTAACGATTCCCCTGAGAATTGCTATTTCCATTTTATTGTTAGGAATGTTGTCACGTATTCTGCATTGGCCATACGCTACCGAAATTATTGTTGCGGCCTTTTTAGGTATGGGACTCTTATATCCCTTTCGATTTTGGAAGAAACCTGAAAAACACTTCCTTGATTACACCAAATTGATTTTGGTGGTTTTCTGGGCGACAAACGGCATTTTCAGGGCATTGGATTTCACTTACTCCCTATTCTTTCAAATCATTATTGCCATATCTTTCGTTATCTGGATTATACTTGAAGGTACAGCCTATTTTTTAGACGAAGATCGAAAAGCCAAAGACAATAAAATGCAAGTGCTTTGGAACTGCGCTATGGTTATCGGCACCTTTGCTATAATTGTCGGTAGCCTACTTAATATATTAGGATGGCAATTTGCCATACCTCTTATGTCCTTCGGTATACTCGTCATCGTGGCCTTTATTCTTAAAGATGTATTTTCTTCAAACAAGCTTGAAAAAAAGGATGGGAACAACGAGGAGTATCAACTTTGAGAGTTTAGCCAGCATCTTTTAACACACTTAGGTAAGAATCTTGTCCCTACTCCGACAGGCCGATTTTTTTTTCACCCATATATTTAAAATAATTGCTATTCGATCCGGTGTTCTCCAATTCCTTACAGGATAAACCGGTATTTTATAGGTTTATCCGCAAACTGCCCACTCCCCTTTCATAGATGTATGTGACGCTTTAACGAGATTAACGACTCAAATCGACTTTTCTGCCCGTTGCCCGAATTGTAACCCTATAAAATAGGATTCCCCCGTTTTAGTATAAAGAATGCGTCTTGACCGCTTTGACGGTTTCCTATAAATAATAGAGGTAGGCGATATCCAAAAAGTTGAGACCTTTCGAAAAAATCTTTTATGAAAGATAAAACTACCCTAAACGATTACATCATCTATTTCTTTTGCGCTTTATGCTTTCTATGGTCCATCTATGTGATATTTTTTAGGCCTACGCCATAGATAAAAATTGATTTATTCGGATTCTTATTGTATTTTCTGACCTTAAAACTTTAAGGACATGAAAAATCAACGTCGCAAATTCATACATCAAACCGGACTAATAGCAGCATCTACGGCATTTTTACCCAACGCTCTATGGTCGGTCACGAAGCCCCAAAAGGAAAAATTGGGCATCGCCCTAGTGGGACTTGGTTACTACAGTACCGACCTTTTAGCGCCCGCGCTACAACTCACTCAGCATTGTGAACTAAAGGGTATTGTCACCGGAAGTCCGGATAAGATTCCCATCTGGAAGGAAAAATATAGTATTCCCGATAAAAACATCTACGATTATAAGGGAATGGATAAAATTGCCGATAATCCCGATATCGACGTTATCTACATTGTACTGCCCCCGTCGATGCATGCAGAATACGCCATTCGCGCGGCCAACACCGGAAAACACGTTTGGTGTGAAAAACCTATGGCGCCTACAGTAGCGGAATGCGAATCTATGATCAAGGCCTGCAACGTCAATAACGTAAAACTTTCCATCGGTTACCGTTGCCAGCATGACCCCAACATTCAAGCGTACATGAAAGCCGCCAAGGAAAAAACCTTCGGAGCTGTCAAAATGGTGTCTTCGAGTGCCGGATATTTTGACGGTCGCACCGATCATTGGAAACAAAAAAAAGCCATGGGTGGCGGTGTCATGGGTGATATGGGCGTCTATGCCATTCAGGGAGCACGATTGGCTACTGGCGAGGAACCTATTTCGGTAATGGCGCAAACATTTACCACGCGGCCTGATATCTATGATGAAGTCGAGGAAACCGCAATGTATCAACTTGAATTCCCAAGTGGTGCGCGCGCAGCCTGCCAGAGCAGCTTCGGGATTCAAATGAACTACTTGAACATCAACTACGAAAAAGGATGGATAAAAATGTCACCGCATTCTTCTTACAGTGGCAATAAAGGTATACGGTCTGACGATAAAGTTATTAATTTCCCCATCGAAAACCAACAGGCCAAGCAGATGGACGATGATGCGCTTTCCATTATGAACAAAACCGATATGTTGGTGCCCGGGGAGGAAGGTTTAAGGGATATCCGTGTAGTCGAGGCGGTCTATCGGGCGGCCGCAGAGGATTGCTTGGTAAAATTATAATACCACTTCCAGACCACTTTGCCGAAACATTGGTTGGTTCATCGAATTATTGTATTGAGGTAGGTAATTATCACGTTATTTAAGAAACAAATCTTTTATAATATGACAAAAATCCTACAAGTACTTCAAAGAATTGAGGAAGAGCGAAAGCTTTTAATCAGAATTATGAGGGATATCGAGCGATAGTAACATATCCTTCCCTCTGAATAAACCCATAGCTGTAAAGAGCTATGGGTTTTTTTTATGAAAAACCACTCGAAAATTTAAAGGACAAACCCCACCTCGTATAAAATTAAAACCCAAAAATTATGGGGTTTTTATTGGTTAATGTTCTTGTTACCAAGTTTATTTTTGTTATATAACCTCCAAAATAAATAGAAAATGAAACGACGGGATATACTTATAAATATCTACATTGCCATTAACATCATTTTCATTGTTTGTATGTCCTATTATCTTTTGACGAACATACCTTTTTAATAGAATTGCTGCTTTATTTTCACACGTTAAATCCATAATTTAAAGGGGTGGTTCCTTTTGCTGATTTATATCATCTGCAAGTCGGTGTGTAAATCTACTTAGGTGGCATCGACCCCCTACTTCCATTCAACGCTAACCATCCTTCACGGCCCAAACTTCTGTATTGAATTGCCTTCGCTATATGATTACTATTTACTTTTTCGGCTTTTTCCAAATCGGCAATGGTACGTGCCACTTTTAAGATGCGGTCATAGGCGCGCGCGGAGAGGTTCAGCCTAACCATATCGTTTTTTAGTAGCGATTTGGAAGAATCATCAAGTTTGCAAAAATTACGACTCTACTTTGTGCCCATTAGCGGTCGTCGCTTCTATCTGAATGTTAAACGGTCAAGCAGCGGTCTATTTATTGGCCAATTACCGTTGCATTTCGGTTGGCGCGTGGTTTACCGGGGCACCGGGGCTTGTTAAAATACGCACTAGGACTCTGGTTTATAGGCGCCACCATTATAAATATCGTGGGACTTTAGATATAAACCACTCCCAATACCGTACATAATCCTAGCGACGGAATGGTGCACCAAGTGTTGCAGACTCTTTCATGAATAGTGACCTCCTACTTATTTAAGTTCCTAACATCTTTGTTGGAAAAGTTAACAAAAGTGAAGCATTCAGGTACATGGGAGTCCCATATCCCATGAGGGCTCCACGCCCACCCTCCTGAATCTTTTGCAGGTTCGGCCTCCTTGTACTGGTTGAATCTTGAAAAGTCCATTCTCCACGTATCCCTATCGAGAGGTGGAATACTTCGGTTATCCCCTTTCGCCAAAATTGAAAGACTTGACCAAGGCACCGCAAGTTCCACGGTCCATCCTCGATCTCGATCTTTTTCGTCATTGATGGTTCCATCGGTAAAAACTGCACTTTGTAATCCTTTGAGGTCCCAGTTCCAAAAACCGATTCGTAACCCTCTTGGGTGATCTTTATAACCGACACCATTGAATACACGTCTTCCAGGTTCATCCGTTCCAAAGCCAGTCATAGTGTCATACCCGCCCTTCGCGTACGCATCTTCCCAAATAAAAAAAACTTCATAAATAGTTCCGTAGGCATTAATTTCAAATTCGTAGTATGCATCCTGGCCGGCAATGAAGAGTTCAACGTCGTTATTCTGGTATATCAATCCATCACGTTCGGTAATACTGGCCTGTAGATTTGGCTCTTCTATCCAATACCCCACGTAGAGATAGTCATCATCCCATAATACAGCGGCACGGGTCTCGTGAATCGTCTCAGACCCTGAAATCAAATCCCTGAAATTAGGGGACTGCGGCGCCAGTTTCCATTCAAGCTCATCGAGTTGACCATCTACTTTTGGCGCGTTGGAGGTTCTATATGCTTGATAATTGGGAATTTCAAACTGACTACACGGACTGTATTCAGTTGAATCCGACGAACGAACTGTGTACTCTTCAGGGTCAATTTTTTGTTCCACGTCAACGAAAGATTTCGGGGTAGGAATAATAGCTAAAAGTAGTGCTGTGAAAGCAGCTATGGGACTAAGGGGCCATGTTCTGTACGTCATACTAAATTCAATTGTTACATTTCAAGCTGCAATCGACCTATCGTTGTAGCTTATAAGCCTACAAAACGAGTCATTACTGCGATCTTTAAATTTATTGAATTAATTTTAGAAAAAATGGTTTTGTAAAGACCGCTGAAATCCAGATATATTTAGTTCCATTTACACGCTCTTAAACTACGTAGAGAACTAGCATTCGATAATCAAATTCTGATAAGGACTCCCTTAACAATGCTTGCCAAAAAATAAGAAGCCAATCCTTTTATAGCCACTCAATAGTTTTAGTTGCTTTGTTTAAATTAGAAGCGTACTAATGAATAAGATTCTATTTAAATCAAACTAAGAAAATGGAAGAACAGAATTTTAAAAATCATGTTAAACTTGTAATGGGTTTTATGGACTCTTGTTTATTGCGATACTAGCTTTATTAATCGGTGCTAAAAACAATCTTATTCGTACGAGTAGTGATAACCTGTATTTAGCTTCTTTAGTAGTGCTAATCGCCATTATATTTTTAATTAAGGCATGGTTTGTATGCAGCTTTCCTGTAAAAGCATAAGACAGGGCCATAAAAGCAGCAAATACCTACTGATGCACTTGGCAAAATCGTACTTGTAGTAATTGGAATTTTGATTAAATTAAGGATTACTAAAGAGCAAGCTAAGGGTCTAATGGTCAGCAAGGGTAATTACCCTAGGGATTATCAAGCACTTAAGGAAGATTTAGTTTTCATAAACACTGTTGCTAAATTGTTTTCAGCTTATTAGTATCCCTGAGAGAACCTTTATTCTAAATTTTCGAACCCTCTTGCGATTCGCAACAAGAAGCTAACCGTATTAAGAACGGAGTATTTACTTTTAATTTACTACTTTCAGTTTTATTTTATTAAACAAACTGTGATGGTGAACTCCTTAAAAGTGTTTTATCAAAGATCAGTTCCCCTCAGAAATAGCATGATATTTCTAGTTCTTTTACTTGTATCCGCAACAAAGACCCCTGTGATAGCCCAGCAAGCTACTAGTGAAACAAAGAAGGCTACAAGTCTTATGCTCCAGTTTTTCGGACCAGAAGCCTTGGGGATTCACGTCAATCATAATGCATCACAGCGCGTTTCTTTGAACGCAGGTTTAGGAGCGGATTTAGGTGTCCACATAGGTGCTAACGCCTATCTCACCGACAGAACGCTAAAACGATTTGCCTGGTATGGCGGTGTACAGCTATACGTGATACGGGAATTTCAATTCTATGCTGGTAATATTTTTGGTAGTACGGGGTCTTCCGCTGGAAACAAAAGAGAAACACAAATTGGCGTTTATATTCCCGTAGGGTTTGAATACATGGCAAAAAAAGGATTTACTTTACAGCTTGATATCGGACCTAATCTCATTAAAGAAGATTGGGGTCAGACGAATACTGCCATCATTATGGGTTCGTTAAAAATTGGATATACCTTTCGACCGAAGCAATAGGGATTCATGGGACTGTTGTAGTGTTTGATTTTACCCCAACCACCCCTCACGATCTAAACTTCGATACTGAATAGCCTCCGCTATATGATTACCCTTTACTTTCTCGGCTTTCTCCAGATCGGCAATCGTACGGGCCACTTTTAGGATGCGGTCATAGGCGCGCGCGGAGAGGTTCAGCCTTTCCATAGCGTTTTTTAGTAGTGATTTGGAAGAATCATCAAGTTTGCAAAAATTACGGATCTGCTTCGTGCCCATTTGGGCGTTATGGTGGATAGTATCGAATTCCCCAAAGCGTTGGGTCTGGATTTCCCTTGCGGCGGTTACCCGTTTACGGATGTCGACACTGCTTTCGCCTTTGCGGTCTTCGGATAGTTTTTCGAAAGGTACGGGTGTTACCTCGATGTGGATATCGATTCGGTCTAGCAACGGGCCGGATATTTTCCCTAGATAGCGTTTCATCTCGGCAGGAGAAGAAGTTATTGGGGCGTCGGGGTCGTTGAAGTAGCCACTCGGACTCGGGTTCATGCTGGCCACTAGCATAAAGCTACTGGGGTAGGTCACCGTAAACCGAGCGCGGGAAATGGTTACCTCGCGATCTTCCAAGGGCTGGCGCATCACCTCAAGTACGCCGCGTTTGAATTCGGGCAGTTCGTCTAAAAATAGCACGCCATTGTGGGATAACGATATTTCCCCGGGTTTGGGATAAGCGCCGCCTCCAACTAGCGCAACATCGCTAATAGTGTGATGGGGGGATCGGAAGGGACGTTGGCTCATCAATCCCATATTCTTAGTCTTGCCAACCACACTGTGTATCTTAGTGGTCTCAAGTGCCTCATGTAAGGTCATCGGCGGTAATATTGAGGGCAAACGCTTCGCTAACATCGTCTTTCCCGCTCCCGGAGGGCCGATGAGAATGATATTGTGTCCGCCTGCGGCAGCGATTTCCATGCAACGTTTGATACTTTCCTGACCTTTGACATCGGAGAAATCGAATTCCGGAAAATCAAGGGTTTTATAGAATTCCGCCCGGGTATCGATGATGGTCTCTTCCAAGGGTTGTCCCTTATCGAAGAATGCGATGACCTGACTGATGTTTTCAACACCATATACTTTGAGGTCGGAAACGATAGCGGCTTCCCGTGCATTCTCCTTAGGTAATATAAAGCCCTCAAAACCTTCCTCCTGTGCCTTGATGGCAATGGGAAGGGCGCCCGTAATCGGGTGCAGGCCGCCGTCCAAGGAAAGCTCGCCCATAATAATGTACTTTTCCAGATGAGCGGACTTTATCTGTCCCGATGCGGTCAGAATGCCCATCGCCAAGGTCATGTCATAAGCAGAACCTTCCTTTCTGAGGTCGGCAGGAGCCAAATTGAGGGTTATTTTTTTTCCGGGAATCCGATAGCCGTTATTCAAGAGCGCCGCTGCAATGCGGTAATTACTTTCCTTTATGGCATTATCGGGAAGGCCCACCAGATGGTAGCCCACGCCGGTATCGACGTTGACTTCAACGGTAACTGTGGTTGCCTCTATACCGAAAACAGCACTTCCATAAACTTTTGTGAGCATGGTCGGGTTGGGTTAATAGGTTCAAGTCATAGAACCGTTTTATTGTAAGTTGTGGATGTAAGATACAAGAACCTAGAAACAAAGTTGCTTAGGTTTGAATATATTAGACCAATGGCACTATTTCACCTGACCAACTCATTTTTCTGAATCTGTCGTAGCAAATTTTCACTACCAAAGGTAGCACCGAACCCATCAGATTATCCGGATTTTTTTTTGGGCATATCCGCTTAAAAATGGAGTTACCGTACTAAGAAAAAAAACCTTGTTATATTTCAATCATAGAAGTAATCGGATGGTTCGGTGACATTGGCAAAGTGGAAAGAGATGCTAAAAGTTGACAATGTGAAATGCTAATTTTCTACTTAAAAACTTTAGAAACCGCTATTTAATTCTTGGGAACAAGCCGAAGCACCGCTTCCGAATTTTCCTTAATTTCCGTCTCGTTCATCATCATCTTCCGAAACTCTCCCTTAACAAACATTTCAGCTTGGTCTTTATAGTGCTTGCTAAAAGGATTCCCGGATTGACCGGTGGGAAGAATACTCATACTATTTTCTACATCCGAAAAATCGATGACACGCCGTGTCGATGGTCCTGAACTGACTTTGTTATCTCCCTCTTCAGTATAGGGAAAAGCCATGTTGTTGATTACCTCCCGAGTTCCGTTGACTGGAAATGGACCTACATTGAAAAATGGTCGCAGTACGTCTATCTGCCCAATTGGATGCCCATGTTCCAAAGTATGAACGCGGTTCCATGTCCAAATGGAGGAATCCTCGCCCAACCTTTCCTCAAGGTCTTGCAAGGCTTGGATAAGAGCGGCATTGACAATATCCTTTTTCGTTTCGACAACCTCCTTTGTTGCCATATCATCCCACCAGACTGAGGTGTCATTCTGAGACAGCGGCGCAATCAAGCGTTTTAGCAGATGGGTTTCCAAAAGGGCATCGAACAACTCTTTTCCTAACTCATCGGTAAACGTATTACATAACAAAAAGTAAATCCAACGGTGATAGATTGTGGCCTCGACACTATTCAAGGGGTAATCTCCTTTCCAATACTGCAATTTCTCTAAGGCCTTCAACTGATCCCCAGTGAGGCCATCTGTATCAAGATCCCTTAATAAATTAGCTACAATGATCGTATTTACCGGAGAGGTCACATCGGTCATCATGTTACGAACCGACTCCCCGTCCCAATCATTTTTTGAATCCAGCAAGCTAACGATTCGCTTGGCCCTATTTTCGGGCAAATAATACCCGGGATATAACATACCCGCGATGGAATCAGGCTGATTGTTCGCGGAATAAACGTATTGCCAAGGTGGATTAATCGCTTGTGGGTTCTCTGAAAAATCAAGAAACTGTTTATCCGCGGAAAGTCCCTTTTTCAAATCGTATACGAATTTCGTGTTGATACTGTCCGGTATTTTATAGAGTTTAGCCGTCGCCCACCAGGCTACATTTCCGGTTGCATCGCCATACATAATATTGAGGCCCGGTGCATGGATGTTCGTCAAGGCACTTTGAAATTCATGGATGTTTTGGGCGTGTGACAATTCGTACAAGGCGTCCATCACCTTGTTGTCTAGCCGAGTATAGGCCCACCACATCGAAATGGGTCGCTCACCGTTGATTTGATCCGCGATACCGTTCAAAACGGGGCCATGTTGCGTTTTTTTATAGGAAAAATTTATATCAGTGGAATCCTTGACCTTGATAGCTTTTGAAACGTATTCATAGTCCGTCCAACCCATACCGGTTTTATATTTTGTACTGTCTGATGGATGGGTTTCCTCATAATAAAAGTCCACATCATCGTTCTCGAACATGGTCATACCGTAGGCCAAGTTTCGGTCATGGCCCAGTAGCGGAAAAGGAACGCCGGCTAAATGATAGCCATATTTCTCGTAGGATGGCGTGTTCACGTGGGCTTCATACCAAACTGAGGGCTGGGAAAAACCTATATGGGGGTCGTTAGCGAAAATAACTTTGCCGTTCTTGGTTTTTTCGGGGGCGAGTACCCAGCTATTACTGCCCTCGAAAAGGGGAATCGCCAATTTTTCCAAGGATTCCATTACCCTTGCCGACATTTTGTTCTTTAGGGTATCGGAAGTCTTGGGAAAATAATTCTTGATCCAGATTGAACCGGTGTCACTTTGGATTTCGAAATCCTTTAGGTATTTCGGTCCCAACCTGTCCCTTATTTCGGTCAGCAATGGGTCTGTCTTGTGGGCCATGGCGAAACTAAAGGCCATGTAGCCCATGGTATTGTAGACATCCTTCAGGGTGAATTTTCGCTTTTCGATTCCCGTTAGATAAAATTCAATCGGTGTCGACCCCTCTTCGATAAATTGGTTGATGCCATCGAGGTAGGCTTGGGATAGTTCTACGGATGTATCGCTGCTGTCCAACTTAGAAACGGTTTCACGAGAGGCATCATCGATACCCAGCGCTAAAAAGAATTTGTCCGTGCCTATAAAATCCCTGCCAAAGACTTCTGAAATACCGCCACTCGCTATGCGCCGTAATAATTCCATTTGCCAGAGACGATCTTGGGCGTGTACGTAGCCCAAGGCCGTAAAAGCATCCTTTTCATTATTTCCATAAATATGTGGAATTCCGTAAGTATCGAAATAAATTTCGACTTCACCGGAAAGGCCTAAAAGTTGTTTTTTTCCATCATAGTCCGGTTTTGACCGATATATGAAAATACCGATTATCAAAGCCAACACGCCACTAACGGCGAGCAGTGCCCACCCCACTTTTTTCAGGATTCGCATTTAAATTAGTATTGCAAATTACGTGGAGAAAGATAGGGATTATTCCCCTGAAACGACAGGGCTCTCATTAAAACGCTGTAAGCCTTGTAAAAGCCATTTCCGGTATTCGTCCCTATCGGTATATTGCACCGCATTGTTCAGGATTTCCAAATCTGGGGAAAGCAGCACATAGTAAGGCTGCGATGCTGCGTTGAAATTTATATTTTGAAACGTGCCCCACTTCTGCCCAATAGTTTTAATATTTTTTATCCGGCCGGAATCGAACTTGAAGTCGAACTGTTGATGTTCAGGAAGTTCTTCGCGATCATCGATATATAAGGATATCAATATATACTCATCCCTAATAATTGGATAGATGTCGGCCTCGCTCCACACATTGGCTTCCATTTTACGGCAATTGACACAGGCCCATCCCGTAAAATCAAGAAGTATGGGTTTATCGACTTTCTTAGCGTGGGCCACTCCTTTATCAAAATCCTTAAAGCAGTCGATACCAAGGGGACAGTCACTCTCGGTTTCAAAAATACTATAGAAATGTGGCGGTGGAAAGCCGCTCAACAGTTTTAGACTTGAAAAATTGAAAAGTCCAACGACCAAATAGATTGAAAATGCCGCACTTACGACACCGATGCCTTTTCTAACTGCAGGTAACTTAGCCCTTGGTCCATCATGCGGAAAGCGGATAATGCCGAATAAGTATAGCGTTAGCAAAACGAACAGTAAAACCCATATCCCTAAAAAGATTTCACGCTTTAAAATTTCCCATCCACCGACCATATCGGCGTTTGATAGAAATTTAAGAGCCAGTGCAAGTTCCAAAAAGCCCAATACCACTTTTACGGTGGTCATCCAGCCCCCGGATTTTGGCAGGGAATTCAACCAGGTCGGAAATAGGGCGAAAAGCCCAAATGGAAGGGCCAGCGCAACTCCAAACCCTGTCATACCAGCGGACAGATTTGTTGCTACATCGCCCTCGCCCAAAACGGTGCTGCCCAACAGCCCTCCCAAAATAGGACCGGTACAGGAAAAGGAGACGAGCGCCAAGGTAACAGCCATAAAAAAGATACCGATACCGCCGCCCACCTTGGCAGACGCTGCATCCATCCGGTTGGCCCATGAACTGGGCAGCGTCAGCTCGTAATAGCCAAAAAAAGAAAACGCGAAAAACAGAAAGATTACAAAGAAGCCAACGTTCAACCAAATATTGGTGGCTATGGTGTTTAATATTTGTGAGTCGACGGAATCGAACAAATGAAAGGGCAAGCTCAATACAAAGTAAATCAAAACGATAAAGAACCCGTAAAGCATTGCGTTGGCGATTCCCTTTGACTTCTTTTCGGAATGTTTTGTGAAAAAGGAAACGGTAAGGGGAATCATAGGAAAAACGCAGGGGGTAAGCAAGGCGATCAAACCGCCTAGGAAGCCCAATCCGAATATCCCCCACAGTCCTGAACCGGTCCCGATATCTTCTCCGACGTTATTCAACAGTTCTTTGTTCTTCAGGTCCAGTCTTAAAGCCGAACCCATAGCCAAGCTCCGTTCGTCGACAGACCCTTTGGTTTTGGTGGCCACACTTCCGTCAAAAACAAAGCGGAAATCGTGATCGGCAGGAATACAGACTTCTTTACAGACTTGATAGAACAAGTTTACATCCACTTGGTTTACATCCGGTTTCAGCAACTTTATCTTTTGGATGAATATGGCACTTTCTTTAAAAAAAGTCTCGTCCACTTCAAAAACGTCGCTGTACTCCACTATCGTTTCGCTTTCGGTGGTTTCACCAACAAGCTCATAATCCTCTCCCGCTTTTTCGAAAGAGAACTCACTGGGCAAAGAGCCTCCCTCGGCCGTATGTTGTGAATATACATGCCAACCCTCGTGGATGTTAGCTTTCATAATCAGCTCGTATTCCGTATCCGAAATCTTGCGAAACTCCTGAGAGAATTTAACGGGATTTTTATCATCCTGAGAAAAAAGGGATAAACTATTTAAAAATAAGAATATAAGTATAGTTACCTGCTTCATAACTTCAATTCAAACTTTACAATTTCTTCGGTATTTTCCGATACCTTGAACCGCTCATCGGCCCGCCTCCCGACAACCCAAACAATCACCCCGTCGGAACAGAGCAGCCATTGGTTTTCTTTGGCGAGTACATCCATTTTTTCGTCCTTAAAGAACTTGGATACCTTTTTCTTACCCTTCATGCCGAACGGACAAAAGTAGTCCCCTTTTTCGCATTTTCTTAAGTCCAGAGGGTACTTTAACGCATTTTTGGGGACATAAAGTATGTGTCGGCCGGTTTCTGCCATCGCATCGACTATCGTCATACTCATTGGAACCGGTTCTTCGATTTTGGTCTGGTTTTTCAAAATGTGGTAGGTTCGGTTTTCGGCAATTCTATTTTCGGTCAACAAAAGAAAATCCCGATCCTTGACCAATCGGTGGGACTTGGAGCGTACCTCTTTTCCACTCATGGCCGTCAGCAAGTTTTCGATATCGTTCCATTCCGTAAAACCATATTCGCTAAAAAATGCGAAGAGGTAACCTGGTAAGGGCTTTAAACTCTGGAGCTCCTTAATGGAAATTTTAACGCGGTTTCCTTCCCTTTGAAATATAGCAGCTTTAGACTGACGAATATGGGTAGCGGCGATGACGGCGGTTTGCTTCAAGTACCTTTGGGTATCGCGAAAACTTCCTAAAAAATTGGGATTTAGAGCTTTTAGCTGTGGCAGTATTTGATGGCGGATGTTGTTTCGGAGATATTTGGAATCTGCATTGCTACTGTCCTCCCGCCATTCGATATGTTCAGCATGAGCATAGGCCGCGATATCTTCGCGCGCAAATGGTAGCAAAGGCCGTGAAATTCTATCCGTTTTTTCCGGAATTCCGATCAAACCTTCGATACCGGTACCACGGGATAAGTTGATCAAAAAAGTTTCCAAATTATCATCGGCATGATGAGCCGTTACCAAGGTTTGGATACCGTTTTGTTGCATGATTTCCTCTAACCAGGCATAGCGGAGCTCCCTCGCAGCAATCTGAACTGAAACTTTATGTATTTTAATATAATCTTTTGTATCAAAATGGGTTACATAAAATTTTAGATTCAAAGTGTTGGCGGTTTTCTCAACAAATTTTTCATCGCCATCACTATCCGCACCACGCAGCCGGAAATTGCAATGGGCAAGGGCGAAATCCATTTCGCACCTCGCACAAAGATTGGCCAAAACCATGCTATCAATACCTCCACTGCAGGCCAGAAGAAAAGGGGTACTGCGTAATTCTGGAAATTTGGATTCAATATGGGTTTGGAATGCTGCTAACATAAAACAAAGGTAGTGAAGAAGTTATGTGTGTCCCAATACTTCCCGCATCGCCTTGGCCTTCAATAGGCACTCCTCGTACTCTCGTTCAGCACTTGACTTGGCGGTAATGGCACTACCAACGGCGTAAGACACATACTTTTCCGCAGCATTGTAAAGTATACTGCGAATGACCACATTAAAATCAAAATCTCCTTCGGGTGTAAAATAGCCTACCGCACCACTATAAAGTCCGCGTTTAAAAGACTCCAGCTTTTCAATAATCTGCATCGCCGATATTTTTGGGGCACCGGTCATACTGCCCATAGGAAAGGTTTCCCTGATAATTTCAAGGGGATTTGAATTTTTGGGGACCTCGGCCGTTACGGTCGAAATCATTTGGTGCACCTGTTCGAACGAATAGACCTCGCAGAGTTCTTCTACTCGAACACTGCCTCTGATGGCACTCTTGGAGAGGTCGTTGCGCACCAAGTCGACGATCATAACGTTTTCAGCTCTCTCTTTTGCATCCCTTTTTAAGGCATCCCGTAAGGCTACGTCCGTTTCAGGATTTTCGGAGCGTTTTGCCGTGCCTTTAATCGGTTGGGATATAATTTGGTTGCCTTTTTTCTTTAAATAGCGTTCGGGAGAGGCGGATAATAGGAATTTATCCCTTAGTTTTAAAAAAGTGGCAAATGGGGCTTTAGAAATGGCATTTAGCTTACGATAGCTTTTCAGGGCATCGATTTCCGTATTTTCCGCGTAAAACTCCTGGCAAAAATTTATTTCATAAATGTCGCCCCGATGAATGTGGGCCAACAGTTCGGTAATCCGTTTAAAGTAGTCATCCTTAAAAATTCTTAGTTTTATACGGATGTCATCCGAGGTCGAAAGCTCATCTGTCAGAGGTGATTTTATCCTAGAAATATCCTCAAAATCCTTTTCGATTTCATCATCCACGATATTTAAATATAGGAAATCAACGGTATGCCCGGTAATACGGATGATTTTTTTGGGCTGGAAAAAATAGAGGTCGGGAAATTGAAGTCCATCGTAATTCCTCGAGGACAATGGCTCAATATCGTTTTTAAGGTCGTAGGAGAGATAACCAAAAAGCCAGTCATGAATACCTTCTTGATATTCTTTTAAATCTGAAAAGGCGTATTGTACATCCGTTACAAGCGAGGTAAGTCCGTCGACTGCCAGCAAAGCATCGAATGTCCCATAACGGTCTTTGTGACCGTTACTGTCCAACCAGGCCACCTCGTCGAACCGCTGTGCCCAATTTAAAAGCTTCTCCTTAAAATCATAACAATCGGAAACGGTAAACGAGGCCGTTTTGCGCAAGGACATCAATTTTAAAGTTTAGCGAGAAATTCTTCCAAAACCGCGGCATGGGCTTTAGCCAGTTCTGGATCGACCACGCCTTTTTGTGCATCTAAATTCTCATTGAAAGAGGGCAGAGAGAACGTGCCTACTATTTCGGCCCCAAATCTCGGGAGTAGATTTTTTACTACTTCCAATGAACTTGCCCCACCCCTTTTGCCGCCCGACGTAGACATCAAAAGAACAGGTTTTTCACTTAAAAATCGTCGGTCTAAACGGGATAGCCAATCAATAAGGTTCTTAAAAAAGGCAGAAGGATTGCTATTATGTTCATTTACCGAAATAATTATTCCTGCTGCCTGGGCAATGTCATCTTTCAGTTCGATCAAGGAGTTCGAAAACCCATGTTCCTTTTCATAGTCGACACTGTACATAGGAAACGGAAAATTCGCCATGTTCAAGAGTTGGATTTTATGGCCCTCAATCAGCGAAACCGTATGTTTGACCCACTGAAAATTTATGGATGTCGATGAATTACTGCCCGCAAATGCCAATATTGTAGCCATAAATTATGTTTTTTAGCGTGTCCGTTAGCGAAAATATATCAAAAACAATTGAATTGCGACTATTTTATCTAATTTTGCACCGCGAAACATCCAAACGTACTGTTTAGCAAGTATATAGCATGTGGGAAGGTGTGGGATTAAAAATGAGTGAGTGAGTTATGAAACTAAGCCGACAAACTTCTAAACCGCGAAACTTTTTGAAGTGAATAGCTGAGATCAATTATTGAAAGTATCAAGTAGTGGACAACAAGACCAAAAGATTATATTTTATTGATGCCATGCGGGCCTGGGCCATTCTCATGATGTTGCAAGGGCATTTTGTGGATGGACTTCTGGATACGGCTTTTCGCGACAATTCTAACTGGGTGTTCGCTGTCTGGAAGTATTTTAGGGGTATTACTGCCCCGGTTTTCTTTACCGTTTCCGGATTTATTTTTACCTATCTTTTAGTTCGTGGCGACAAACAAGGCCTAAAGAATCCCAGGGTTAAAAAGGGAATCAAACGTGGCTTAGAACTATTGTTTATAGGCTATCTACTGCGAATGGACCTGTTCGGACTTCTGCAAGGTGAACTTTACGCCTCTTTTTATCTTGTGGATGTTTTGCACTGCATTGGACTTTCTCTATTGGGAATTATCGGAATTTATTTGATAGCAGAAAAACATAAGAAATCCCTTTTACCCTTTCTTTTACTAGGCTCCACCCTAGTCCTATTTTTATTTGAACCGCTATATAAGTTGTGGGGCTTTTCGTTTCTTCCGGACGCCTTTGCAAACTATTTAACCAAATCGAACGGATCGGTTTTCACCATTTTCCCATGGTTCGGTTATGCGGCATTCGGGGGATTTGTTTCCCTGTTATTTACCAAATTCAAGAATTTTAAATATTTATATCCAACTGCTATCACTATAGCGATAGTGGCAGGCTTCGGATTGATTTTTGGCTCTTCCGAGTTATTCTTGTCCCTTTCAAAGGTAACGGGGATACAGCTGTTCGCCGACGTATTCTTTAACAACTATCTCTTTATCCGATTGGGTGACGTGCTTTTAGTATTTGCGGTGTTCATGTTGATACGAAGTTTGCTGAAAAACCCGAACGTGCTGAAAATAGGACAGAGTACTTTGTCCATATATATTGTCCACTTTATCATTCTCTATGGAAGTTTTACGGGGATGGGACTATATAGGTTTCTACATCATAGCCTTACCCCCGCCCTAGCCATTTCGGGAGCTCTGGCGTTTATGATCATCAGCACCTATACGGCTTTGCAATACGAAAAGCACAAAGTTTCCATCAAATTGAGGGCGACTACGGCAGTAAAGTATGCATTAATACAAATTGAAATAGCTGGCGCTAACGCCCTGGAGTTCGCAAAAGACCGGTTTTACAGAATGTTGCGGCGCTTTGGGCTTGTGAAGAGTTAACTTTCTTTATTATCTTCGTCCAAAATAACTTCATAAATGGGCGATAAAAACTACAATCCGATACTGGTCGACTTAAAGGACGACAAACGTTATTCTTGGTGTACTTGCAGTTTTAGCAGCGAACAACCTTTCTGTGATGGTTCACACAGGGCAAAAAAAGCCACACCACCTTTAGTTTTTGAGGTCAAGGAAGACCGTGAGGCGTGGTTATGTACTTGTAAGCATACCGGCAACCCGCCGTATTGCGATGGATCGCATAAAGCGGTGTAGTTTTCGTCAAAGGCTACGTTAAAGTGTATGCCTATAAACTGGTGAATTACGCACTAAAAGTAGTAAGGTTTAAAGCAAAATTAAGCGCAACGAAAAAGCCTCGAAATTTTTAACTTCGAGGCTTTTTCGTTTATAGATACCATTTATGGTGAACGTATTTAAAAATCCACATCATCCGAAAACTCCTCGACCGGACAATCATAGCTGAACTTTACCAAATCCTCTGTTTTCAACTCTCCATCTTCATTATAAGGTTCCGAAGCAGTTAAAGTAAACACCTGAAAATCGTTGACACCTGACTGAAAATCCGGAGTGTAGGCTCGTGTGTCCATTCGGTCATAGTACTTTGGAATTGGAATATCGTATAATCCATCTTGGAAAGGAAAGATTTCAGGTACCCTGAAATTATCGATAGTTACCGTTACGATATCAATGCATTCGCCTTGAACGTCGATCCAAAGGTTCTGTAACCTTTGGGTACCAAAACCAGCATTTACCAACTCCTCGTCGGGTAGGTCGATAATTTCTTGGGTATAACAGAATGCGGAACCGGTCAATTCCGTACTTTCGGTTACCTCGACCTCGAAGGGTACCGTAGCATCGGCAAACCGGGCAAGGTCAAAGTCGTTCTCACTGGGTATGGCGTATAGGGTGTAATTACCATTCATCAAAAGTATCTCATTGATAGTGCTTTGCCCAATAGGTAATGAAGCGGGGGTCAGTGTGGTAACCAATCCGTTATTTCTTCGGCGGGTACACTATCCTCTCGGCTTGTGCCCGTTGCATCGACCAATCTAAAAATCACCGTATCAGGACTTCCAAGTATCAGGACTTCCAATCTTACAAGATGGCTATATGGAAAAAGTTTTAGCCCCGAATAATTCGGGGGAAGAAAAATGCACCACAGGACATGGCTTGAACTATTTTTGAGACCAGCGAAAAAGGCAACCTATTATTGCAAAGCTGTCATCAAACATGCAACGCCCTATCCCCTGTCGCTGCGAGCGCAGCTTCTTTTACCGCTTCGGCATAGGTGGGGTGCGAATGGCTCATTCTCGAAATATCTTCCGCAGAAGCACGGAATTCCATCGCGGTTACAGCTTCAGCTATTAAATCGGCACAGCGGGCACCGATCATATGTACACCCAATACCTCATCCGTTTTTTTGTCGGCCAGTATCTTTACGAAACCATCGAGATCCATACTTGCCCGTGCACGGCCCAACGCGCGCATGGGGAACTGTCCGGATTTATACGCCACTCCCGCTTCTTTCAGTTCTTCCTCCGTTTTACCAACAGCGGCTACTTCGGGCCAGGTATACACCACTCCAGGAATAAGGTTATAATCGATATGCGGCTTTTGACCGGCCAGCTGTTCCGCTACCAGAGTACCTTCTTCTTCGGCCTTATGCGCCAGCATAGCCCCACGGATCACATCTCCGATGGCGTAAATGTTAGCGGTCGCGGTTTGCAGATGTTCATTGACTTCAACCCTACCTTTATCATCTATGTTTATTCCAGCTGCTTCTGCGTTCAAGCCGTCGGTATAAGGGCGACGGCCTACGGAGACGAGGCAGTAATCACCTGTGAACTCCACTTCCTCTCCCTTTTGGTTATCAGCCTTGACGGTAATCTCGTCCCCTTTACGCTCTACGGATTTCACCTTGTGCGAAAGATTGAATTTCACCTTCTGCTTTTTCATCACTTTCATTAACTCCTTGGAAAGTGCGGCATCCATTGTGGGAATGATACGGTCAAGGTACTCTATGACCGTTACTTCGGCACCGAGTCGTTTGTAGACCTGGCCAAGTTCGAGTCCAATAACCCCACCACCGATTACAATCATATGTTTGGGAATCTCCTTTAATTTTAAAGCTTCGGTCGAGGTAATAACGCGCTCTTTATCCAGTTCGATAAAAGGAAGATTTGAAGGTTTACTTCCGGTTGCGATTATAATATTCTTGGCTTCGATAGTTTCCGTTTTTCCATCGCTATCTTTAATATCAATATGGGTCTTGTCCTTAAAACTACCCAATCCCTGATAAACCGTAATATCATTTTTTTTCATCAAAAATTTTACCCCATCACAGGTTTGATCGACAACGGACTGCTTTCGAGCGATCATTTTTTCCAAATTCACCTTGACTTCACCCGGGATATCGATGCCATGCTCCTCGAAATGTTTAACGGCATCCTCATAATGATGCGAAGAATCCAATAGCGCTTTAGATGGGATACAACCCACGTTAAGGCAAGTGCCCCCCAAGGTGCTATATTTTTCGATGATTGCGGTCTTCATGCCCAATTGTGCGCAGCGGATGGCCGCTACATAGCCCCCAGGGCCCGAGCCGATAATGGCTACGTCGTATGAACTCATAATCTTAGCTTTTATTGAAGGACAAAATTAACACTATTTTCCGGTTTCGCAGCAAAATTGGAACAATCCGTCCTAGGTTTGGAGCTATCCGACCTACACGCTACGCTGTCTGCCCTGAGCTACGTACTTTACACAAATTCACGCTTTCTTTGGCTTTTGGCGTAAAGTGAATAGCGGAAATCAGAGTTGCACAACCGTATCCAAAATCGTAATATTACAGGATATCCTAATAAATAAACCAACCCTATGAAAGGACCGAAATCCGGTAAGCACCGCGAAAATCAGCGTGTCGTAGAAAATATAGAGCTCAGCATTTGGGAGGCTTTGATTCCAGTGCTCGTTTTGGTAGCGATGCTGGCCTACAATGTTTACGTTTTTGGCGATGAGGCCCTCAGCGGATCAAATCAGTTCATTCTTTTACTTGGCGGGGCGGTAGCCGCTATTGTGGGCATTTTGAACAAGGTGTCCTATAAACAAATGCTGTCAGAAGTTGCGGAAAACGTGAAATCTACCACCGGCGCCCTTCTTATCCTTTTAATGGTCGGCGCCTTGGCGGGCACTTGGTTGATCAGCGGCATTATTCCAGCTATGATTTATTACGGACTTCAAGTATTAAATCCTACCATATTTTTAGGGGCGTGCGTTTTCATATGTGCCATCATTTCAGTAGCTACGGGAAGTAGCTGGACAACATCGGCCACGGTGGGTATAGCCTTGGTAGGTATAGGGAATGCTTTGGGCATTTCTTTAGGGATGACTGCCGGCGCGGTACTTTCCGGCGCTTATTTCGGGGATAAGCTTTCCCCCCTAAGCGATACGACCAATTTGGCACCTGCTATGGCGGGTGGCGAACTTTTTGACCATATACAATATATGCTCTACACCACGATACCCACTATCACAATTACCTTGATTGCCTTTATAATTATCGGATTAAACCTTGAGACCAGCGGAACTGCGGATATTGATTCTTTACTGACTTCGATTGAGGCTACCTTTACCATCAACGGTTGGCTTTTCATCGTGCCGGCCTTCGTTATTTTTCTGATAGTTAAGAAAACCCCTCCCTTGGCGGCTTTGCTAGTCGGCACCTTGCTAGGCGCCGTGTTTGCAGTGATTTTTCAACCCGATGTGGTCGCGGGCATAACCGGGGCGGATACGCTCTCCTTTCAATCGGGCTACAAGGGCGTTTTGAAAGCTATAACTGTGGATACCTCTATACCAACGGATAATCCCGTTCTTAACGATCTGTTTTCCGCTAGGGGGATGGCAGGTATGTTGGGTACGATTTGGTTGATCGTTTGCGCCATGGTTTTCGGGGGCATTATGGAAGGTATTGGGGCCCTTGCCAGAATCACCAAATCCTTATTGTCACTGGCCAAGACCACATTCGGACTGTTTGCGAGTACCGTGGGCAGTTGCTTGGCCTTAAACGTTACCGCCTCCGATCAATATCTTGCCATTGTAGTACCCGGGAAAATGTTTAGTAAGGCCTATGAAGACAGGGGGCTCGCCCCAGAAAACCTGAGCAGGACCTTGGAGGATTCCGGTACCGTTACCTCGGTATTGATTCCCTGGAATACCTGTGGGGCCTATCACAGCGGGGTTCTGGGTGTACCGACCATGGAATATGCCCTTTTCGCGATTTTTAATTGGTTGAGTCCCATTACGACCCTGTTGTTCGCCGCGTTCCATATCAAAATAAAGCAATTGACCAACAAGACTGCTTTCTACTAAAAGACGCGCCCCGCCCTTGGTTCGGCCAAAGAAGCAATGAGCGACATCGCTAGCTTTCTTTGCTTAGGCACTGCCCGGCTTCCAACAACTACGATTATATTTTATCGTATACGATTTTATTCCCTATATATTTCATAATTTCATCGTTCACAAAAAATTTGAAAACATGGCAAACATTACCCTAAAGGGAAGTGCAATACACACCCTAGGGAACCTACCGGCAACCGGTGAGAAGTCCCCAAATTTTGAATTGACCAAAACCGATCTTTCTAGTGCCTCGCTTTCCGATTATTCGGGCAAGAAAGTAGTACTCAACGTATTTCCGAGTGTCGATACGGGCACTTGTGCGCAATCGGTCCGTAAATTTAATGAAGAGGTTGCCTTGTTGGATAACACGAAAGTATTGTGCATCTCAAAGGACCTACCCTTCGCCCAAGCCCGTTTTTGCGGCGCCGAAGGTATCGAAAACGTTGAAATGCTTTCCGATTTTCGCGATGGCAATTTTGGCAAGGCCTACCATCTTGAAATTTCAGATGGTCCGTTACAATCTTTACTCTCCCGGGTCGTTGTAGTTTTGAACGAAAACCAAGAGATTGTCTATACCGAGCAGGTTCCCGAAATCGTCGACGAACCTGATTATAAGGCAGCTCTAGAAGCACTTTCTAATGCCTAAGGAATCATTTTTAAAAAATCGAATCAAAAGTGTGGGCTTCGCAATGCGCGGGGCCTTTCTTTTAATCCGTACCGAAGCCAGCATAAAAATACAGGTAGTGCTAGCTATTTTAATGACGGGTGCCGGTCTTTACTTCGAAATATCCACTATTGAGTGGATTTTACAAGTACTCGCCATTTCGCTGGTCGTCGGTATCGAAGGCGTCAATACGGCCATCGAGAAAATATGTGACTTTGTTCATCCGGAATTTGACAAGCGTATCGGCTTCATAAAGGATGTATCTGCGGGCGCAGTAATGCTCGTATCCATAGGGGCTATCATCGTCGGCCTAATCATCTATCTGCCTAAAATATTTTAAGGCTACCAATATCAATCCTCGACCTTCCCCCGCAAATTTGTAATTTAGCCCCTGGAAATAGAAAATTTCTTAAAAATATAAATGGCAACAAAGGCACGAAAATCAAAGCCGAAGACCAAGAAAAAGGTCGCTACAGTAGGATTATCAAAACAGAACAAGATTATTCTGGGCAGCCTCTTGATATTGCTCAGCATGGCCCTGTTTTTCTCGTTCGTCTCCTTTTATTTTACCTGGCAAGACGATCAAAGCCTGTTGACGGAGTTTGCGGATAGAAACGAAGAGGCAAAGAACCTGCTGAACAAGTTCGGGGCGAGTGTCAGCCATTTTGTAGTCTATAAAGGTTTCGGGATAGCCTCGTTGATCCTTACGATCCTGCTCTGTGTAACCGGACTTTATTATTTCTTGAGCCTTGAGAAAAAAGGACTGTTTAAAAAATGGATTTGGGGGTTGATTTTTATGATTTGGATTTCAATTGCCCTTGGTTTCTTGGCGGATACAAGACCCTTGTTGGGCGGTTTGGTCGGCTATGAAATGAACGATTTTTTACAGGATTATACCGGGAAGATCGGCGTTTTTCTAATATTGCTCTTCGGATTGACTTTCATTCTAGTCCGTTTTTTCGAGTTTACGCCCGATGGGATGGCCCGCTTTTTTAGGGCAAGGAGAAACTCTTTGGCTTCCGATTTCAAGGGAAGTCCCAAAACCAATACCTCAACCGTAAAGCCGAGTGACATCCCATTGAGCACTGAAAAGGATGTTCCCATGACCGTCGACACCTACACCCACAAAAAGGATATTCCTGCTCTCAAAAAGGAAAAGCAGGCCAAAGACGATTTTGAGGTTACCGCGCCCGTTGAGGAAGAAACGGACGAGCTCGCCATGGAGGTCGAAAAAATTGTGGAGGAAAAGGAAGAAAGTGATAACACGGCGGACAAGCTGGTCGCCGATTTCGGGGAGTTCGATCCTACCCTCGAATTGGGCAGCTATAAGTTTCCCACGCTAGACCTCTTAGATCCGCATGGTGTAACCGGTGGTATCACTATCAACCAAGAGGAGCTGGAGAACAACAAGAATAAAATTGTTGAAACCCTCAAGAACTATAAAATCGGTATCGCGCAGATCAAAGCGACTATCGGCCCTACAGTGACGCTCTACGAAATCGTTCCGGAAGCGGGTGTCCGTATTTCGAAAATCAAGAACTTAGAAGATGATATCGCCCTTTCCCTAGCGGCACTGGGTATACGTATCATTGCTCCCATCCCCGGGAAAGGCACCATAGGTATTGAGGTGCCGAACAAAAATGCAACCATCGTATCCATGCGGTCCGTCATCGCCTCGAGCAAATTCCAGAAGGCGGAAATGGAACTGCCCATCGCTTTCGGTAAGACCATCAGTAACGAAACTTTTGTAGTCGATTTGGCCAAAATGCCGCACATGCTCATGGCGGGGGCCACCGGCCAGGGGAAATCTGTCGGCCTGAACGCTGTGCTGACGTCCCTACTCTACAAAAAACATCCGGCAGAGGTAAAATTCATTCTTGTTGACCCGAAGAAGGTGGAACTGACGCTCTACAACAAAATCGAACGCCACTATTTAGCCAAGCTGCCCGGGTCCGACGAGGCTATAATAACGGATAACACGAAGGTAATCCATACCTTGAATTCCCTCTGTATCGAGATGGATGACCGTTACGAGCTACTTAAAGTTGCCATGGTTCGAAATCTGAAGGAATACAACACCAAATTCAAGGCCCGAAAGTTGAATCCCAACGACGGCCACAAATTTTTACCCTATATAGTTTTGGTAATCGATGAATTTGCCGACCTGATTATGACCGCAGGGAAAGAGGTCGAAACACCAATCGCCCGTTTAGCACAGTTGGCACGGGCCATCGGTATCCACTTGATCGTTGCGACCCAACGGCCATCGGTCAATGTTATCACAGGTATCATCAAAGCGAACTTTCCGGCGCGTATCGCCTTCCGGGTGACATCGAAAATCGATTCCCGTACGATACTGGATGCTCAAGGAGCCGACCAGCTGATCGGGCGTGGTGACATGCTGTTCACTCAAGGCAACGAAGTAACTCGTATACAATGTGCCTTCGTCGATACGCCCGAGATAGCTAAAATCACGGAATATATCGGCTCACAAAGAGCCTACCCCTCTGCCCACGAACTACCCGAATACTCCGGGGAGGATTCTGGCACAGACCTTGATTATGATATTGCAGACCGCGACGCTCTTTTTCAAGAAGCCGCCGAGGTCATTGTTATAGCCCAACAAGGTTCGGCCTCCCTAATCCAAAGAAAATTGAAATTGGGCTATAACCGTGCGGGTCGAATTGTTGATCAGCTTGAGGCAGCGGGTATCGTTGGACCATTCGAAGGTAGTAAGGCGCGGCAAGTACTCGTACCAGATCTAGCCGCCTTGAACATGTTGTTGAGCGATGAGCTTAAATAACATAGAGAATGGGGACTAGAGACTAGAAGATGAAAAAGTAGAAAATGGGAGTATGGATCGCGAATGTTAACCTATAGGTAAAGATAGCGACAACAGTGAATTAAAAACGAACATATAAAAATGATGAAAAAATTTTACGTAT
The DNA here is from genome assembly GCA_963832345.1 of uncultured Flavobacteriaceae bacterium. GTDB lineage: Bacteria > Bacteroidota > Bacteroidia > Flavobacteriales > Flavobacteriaceae > Pricia. The sequence continues at coordinate 849,126 of CAWHTW010000004.1, forward strand.
CAATCTGTATCACATTAGTATCGGCAACTACAACATTCGCGCAAAGCGCTACCGAGGCAAAGGCATTGTTGGAAGAGGTATATGAGAAGGTCAAAAGTTACGAGAATATCGTAATAGACTTCAAATACGTGCTGAATAATAAAGAGGCGGGTATCAATCAAGAGACTCGCGGAACTGTTACCTTGGAGGGCGAAAAATATGTAGGTGATCTTTTCGGGGCGCAGCAGATTTTCGATGGGTCAAAAGTGTATACCATCGTACCCGAAAACCAAGAAGTCACAATCGAGGACAAATCCGAGGATGAAAATGCCCTAACGCCTGCCAAGATGCTTTCCTTCTATCGTGACGGCTATAATTACGAGATGGGTGATCTAAAAAATAACGATGGGAAAAAAATACAGTATGTAAATTTGACCCCTATGGACACCAATTCGGAAACCGAATCCATCTTATTAGGTGTCGACGCCGAGACCAAGCATATATATCAGGTAATCGATAAGGGGCAGAATGGCACAGCCACAACGATTACCGTTAATTCTTTCAAAACCGATCAGCCCCTGTCGAAAACCTTGTTTACTTTTGACGAGAAGAAGTATGAAGATGAAGGCTACTATATCATTAGAAATTGAAGTAGCATTGGATAAACGTCATTGGTCAATTTTAACTGCAGCACCCATCTCAAGTAACCACAGAATACTGTATACCATACGCTCTAGGGCATAAGAAAATGCATGGTGGTTGGCGCCGCGCCAGAAACGATTTCATTCAAAACTGGTCCAATTTCAAATCCAGCTTCATTTAATTTATAAGATTCTAAAATTGAGAATACTCGACCGGTACATTTTATCACGATTCCTGTACAACTTTATAAGTTCGTTCGTGATACTGATGTTTATTTTTGTCTTTCAGACCATCTGGCTCTTTATAGACGATTTCGCCGGTAAGGGGCTTGACGTAGTTATTATTGGCAAGTTCTTTTTTTATATGATACCCAGCCTTACCGAGAAGGTACTTCCTTTAACCGTGCTGCTTGCCTCCATTCTGACCTTCGGCACCTTTGCCGAAAATTACGAATTCGCCGCCATGAAGGCATCCGGCATATCGTTACAACGCTCCATGCTTCCGTTGATTGTTTTTATGGTCATTCTGGGCGGGGTTACCTTTTATTTCGCGAATAACGTAATTCCTGCTTCCGAACAGAAAATCTATAACATGCGACGTAATATCGCCAAGGTCAAGCCCGCGGCGGCCATAGAAAAGGGCGTTTTCAGTGATTTTGAAGGGATGAGCATTAAGGTGGAGGACAAGTATGGCGAGCAAGACCGATTTTTGAAGGAGGTCATCATCCATCAGAAAACTGCAGCGAACGTCAATAGCACGGTCATCAAGGCGAAAACAGGGGAATTGATCAGTAGTGAGGCTTCCGAAGTTATTCAATTGGTATTGCGGGATGGGCATTATTATAGGGATATAGAGTCTAAAAAGGCTGCGGATAAAAAGAAACATCCTTTCGCAAAGGCGAATTTTAATGTCTATAGGATGAACATCGAAATTCCGGAAATGGAAATGGACCTCGAAGAAGAAAATGTATCCAACCGGGAAAAAATGAAAAACGTCTCCCGCTTGTTAAAGGATATGGATTCGCTGGAACAGGATAATCGCCGCATTGTCGAGGCTTTTTCCAAAAATATCGTTTACCGTATGGGCGCCTTTTTAACCATGGCCCCGCGTGATAGCTTTCAGACCCGCAATTTACAGGAACGGAAAAAAGACTCTCTGGCCACGATCGCCGCGTCGGAAGACGCGCTCACCGAATCGCGAACTGGAAGCGATACGGCCACTGTAGCACAAGCCGATACCTCTGTTCCCATTCTGGAAAAAGACATATCCAAAGAACCACAAAACATCATCGATCTTTTTAAGGAATGGCAAAAGATACAATTGATGAACACGGCAAAAAATTCCGTTTCAAATATTTTAACGTCCGTTACCGGGAAAAAAATCGAGCTTGACAAGCGGTACGAAATCCACAGAAGGCACATTTTTTCATTACACGATAAATACGCCTTGGCGTTTTCTTGCATCATCCTGTTTTTTGTGGGCGCACCCTTGGGCGCCATCATTCGCAAGGGTGGCATCGGATTGCCCATGGTTATCGCCGTTCTCCTATTTTTGGCCTATTATTTCTTGGGCGTATTTGCCGAGAACTATTCCTATAAGGGAAATATCAATCCCATTTTAGGGGCATGGCTATCATCGATGATAATGTTACCTTTGGGTGTTTATTTGACCAAACGAGCCACAGCTGACAAAGGCATGATGAATTTTGGAAATGCATTGGACCAACTAAAAAGGCTTTTTACTAAAAAGGATAAAGATGCTACGGCATAAGAGTCGATATGAAGAAAGAAAAAGAAATTGTGCTGAACACCATAGAGGAAGCGATTACCGACATTCATAACGGTAAAATAATTATAGTGGTCGATGATGAAAACCGCGAGAACGAGGGTGATTTTATAGCTGCTGCGGAAAAAGTGACGCCGGAAATGATCAACTTTATGGCCAAACACGGCCGGGGTCTCATCTGCGCTCCACTGACCGAAGATCGGTGCAACGACCTTGGTCTCGAAATGATGGTGCAAAATAATACCGTTCTGCACCAGACCCAGTTTACCGTTTCCGTTGATCTGATCGGACAGGGTTGTACCACCGGCATTTCCGTGCACGACCGTTCAAAAACCATTTTATCGCTAGTTGACCCGAATACAAAACCACATGATTTGGGGAGACCGGGACATATTTTTCCCCTTCGCTCCAAAAACGGCGGCGTTTTAAGACGTACCGGGCACACGGAGGCAGCCATTGACTTGGCACGACTGGCAGGCTTGCAACCTGCAGGCATTTTGGTGGAGATATTGAACGAAGACGGCACCATGGCCCGGTTACCGCAATTGGTGGAGGTAGCTAAAAAATTCGATCTTAAGATTATATCCATAGAAGATTTAGTCGCTTATCGGATGAGCCACGATTCGCTTATCCAAAAGAAAGAGGAATTCGATATCGAAACCCGTTTCGGGAAATACCGTCTTCACGCCTACCAACAAACGACGAACGATCAGATTCATATCGCCCTGACCAAAGGGAAATGGAAAACGGGTGAACCTGTGCTGACCCGTATCAACGCCACCTTGGTCAACAATGATATTTTAGGCACTTTGACCAATAATCCCGATAAAAAACTGGAAGACATGTTCAACGCCATCAACGCTGCCGACAAAGGCGCGTTTGTTTTTATCAACCAAGAATCACAGTCCCTCAACCTTCTAAACCGCCTTTCTGAACTCAAGGAACTGCAAGAAAAAGGTATCTTCAAAGCCCCAAAAATCGATATGGATACCAAAGATTTCGGGGTCGGCGCACAAATTCTGCACGACATCAATATCTCTAAAATCCGTCTGCTCACGAATTCTACACAGACCAAGCGGGTGGGGATTGTGGGGTATGGACTGGAAATTGTGGAGCAGGTAGGGTATTGAAATAGCGGTTCGACGTTAGATTTTAGATGCTTGGTGCTGGATGTTGATTACCCTATTTTAGATGAAAATCGGCTATTTCAACTGTTCCAATATCCATTCCGAAATAACTTCCAAAGCCAAGGGCGAAAAAGTCTGTTCGATACTGCCATATTCACTAGGAGAGCCCGTTTTGCTTTCTTGAAATAAATGGTTCAGGCCGGGCAGCTCTTTTAAGGTTACTTTTTCATTGCCCGCTTTTTTAAGGGCATCGCCGATAGCCGATAAATTTATTTCGGCGGGCACCTGCAAATCATTCTCGCCGTTGATAGCCAAAACAGGGCAGGTTACATTTTCAAGAACTGTCGCCGGGTCGTGGCGTAAAAAGTAGACCATCCAAGGCGTAGCCATGAAATCAACTTGGCCTTTGATAAGCTGATTGACGTCGGCACCTTCAGGTACTAGAAATTTCGATTCTGGCTTTTGTGATTCTTCTTTCAAATAGGAGGTCATATCGGTGCGCAGTGTAGCTACATCTTGGGATGCGATGGCCATATCTATCATTCGCTGACGGATCATAGCCGACCTTTCCACCACTGTATCTGATTGACCCGCGGCCTTTCCAATCAGTTTACCTTGCATAGCGAGTATTTCACTACCGGGTATTCCGGTACCTGCCATTAGTACGATAAAACGTATGTCACCGTTTTTTGAAGCCACCATGGGGGCAATTACTGCACCTTCGCTATGGCCGATCAACCCGATATTGTCCATGTCAATCTCTTTTCGGGTTTTCAGATAGCTCACGGCACTTTGTACATCGGACGCAAAATCAGGAGAAATCGCTGTCGTGAAATCTCCCGTTGACTCTCCTACTCCGCGGTCATCAAAGCGCAATACACCAATGTTATTTCGGGTCAGATGATCCGAGATGACCAAAAAAGGTTTATGACCTGCCAGTTCTTCGTTACGGTCCTGTGGGCCGCTACCGGAAATTAGCACCACTACCGGATGTCGTCCAGTTTCATCGGGCAAGGTCAAAGTGCCTCGTAATTCAATATCGGCTTCCGGGTTTTTGAAACTAATCGCTTCGGAGTAATACGGAAAGGGTTCTTTCGGTTCTTGAGGTCTATTACGCTTTGGTTTATCTATGGCTTGCCGTGCCATTTCTAAAGGGAGCACCAGACCGCCTTGCGCAAAGGTACCATTTAACTTATGTTCAATCCATTCGGCCGTATAGGTAAGGCCTAAAGCGTTCGCGGCGATCTCTAATTTTCCATCCACGAAAGTGGTGGTATCCACGGGAATGCCCTTGGCATCCTGATCCGGACTATCTAAGGTAGAGGTATATCCAGTATCAGATTTTTCGATGTTCAGCACCAAACGCAGCGGACTTCCCGGAATTTCAAGAATGCCGTGCCACTGGCCTGTGATGTCTTGGGCTATTGCAGAAAAACTAATTGCGAGAGCAAAAAGTAAATAGACTATCTTCTTCATGGAGTTTTCGTATTTATTTAACCTCTTTTCTAAACTAAAAATGCTGAGAAATTTACGTATTGAAATAGTCCTCAATTGTGGTACATCTGATGTACCTGATGATAGCTTATGTAAAATAAACATTTTTCATTTTAGAACGCCCTTGGAGTCGTTTCAAAATATGTTTCGCGAAATTCTGACGTGTGAAACATTATTCTTCCATCGTTTTGATAAGGTTATCTAGCTTTTCCAATCTTTTGACATATACCTTTTTATTTATCCATTTGATATAGAAATAGGCCAATATACCTGCACCTATGAAAATCGATATTACAATTATCATTTTAAGGCCAGTAAGAACTCCTTCAATTATAGGTCCTAAAGCAAAAAGTAGGCAACCTAAAATACAAGGTAAAATATACCAATATAGCGCAGTATCGCTCATACCCTTCAACATTTGGAGGTATGATTTGGTTTGATTTAAATAATCCGAATAGGTTACATATATACTATTAGGTTTTAGTTTTTTTACACGAATAAGCCTAAACATATACCAAATTGCCCATATAACGATCAAACCGGAGGCAATTTTAGATAAGGTAAAGGGAACCCAATAAATATAAAACGAAAACACGGGAACTATGATAACAACTGCTATTTGTTCTGCTAGGATGCTATATTTAGTCAATTTATCAAAACGGTCCAAACTTGACTCCATATCGATCATCAACCGCGATTTCTCGAACTTAACCTGCTCCTCTTCCGGTGAAGACTGCCACATCTTTATCAACTCATCATCCATCATAACGTTTGGCTTAAACAGTTCAACAATTTCGTCTTTATGCGCTTCACCTTTACGGCAACGGTATTCTCCGTCAAACCCAAAACACTGGAAATCTCCTTATAGGGCAGCTCTTCCAAATAAAGGGTGATGACCGCTCTGTCTGCCTCGTTCAATGTTTTGATACAGTTGCGGAGGGCAATCAGTCGCTCGTTTTGGGTAGGGTTTACCGCATCGGCTTTTAAGTTGCTGATGGTGATACTATCCATACGTATCGTTTTCTTTTGCAACTTGATTTCTTTTGAACGCATACGAAGACAAACGTTCAGGGTAATGCGGTACATCCAAGTCCCGATGGCAGCCTCACCGTTAAAACTGGGCATGGATTTCCAAATATTGAAAAGTACTTCCTGAAAAAGGTCCTTGGTACCGCTGGCATCTTTGGCATACACGGAACAGATACGCTGCAGCTTTTGCTGATTTTGTTCCACTGCCTTTAGAAAGATATCTTCAAGCCCTTTTTTCATATTTGCTAATCTGTCTCTACCCAATTGGTTACAAGAACTTTTAAAATATGACAAAAAACTTGGGGAAAATTGAAAAATTAGGAAGCGTGCCAATAATAAACCTATTCTAAATGGCAAAAATCAAAGTTAAAATGGCACTGTCACTTATTTGGTACGATTCAAATAACTAAACTGCCATCAGGTAAATACCAATCGGTTTTGTTGCCGACTCAAAGTCGGCTAGCGTCCGACCGTTCGACCCAACGCCTTACGCAGATCGCTTTATGCTTTTTTGGCGTGCGGCGTATAGGGTAAAGCGAACAGCAGATTAAGCTAAAGTCTTCGTCTAGAGGCAAGTAATCTTCTCTCAGAATGATGTCTTAAAGCTTTCTAATCCAAATATTCCTGAACTGGGTCTTGTTACCGTGGTCCTGTAGCGAAATGACATCGTCGCCGTGCGCAGAGGGGTAATTGTGCAGTCCAATATAATAAGTGTTGCCGTTAATTGTGGTGTTGTTCTGGACCAAGACGCCGTTGTGCAACACGGTAATCGTCGCGGGAGTATCCAAATCTCCATCGGCCTTGAAACGGGGTGCCCGATAGACCACATCGTAGGTATTCCACTCCAAGGGACCTCTCATTGCGTTGACTAATGGGGCTTTGTCCTTGTAAATACTACCGGCCTGTCCGTTGCGATACGTACGGTTTTGATAGGAGTCCAATATTTGCAGCTCATATCTGTTCTGTAAAAATAAGCCGCTATTACCCCTACCCTGGCTCACGCCCTCTACCTTATCGGGGGCACTGAACTCGATGTGGAGCTGGACATCACCGAATTTCATTTTAGTCTGAATGTTTCCCGATCCAGGTACCACCTCGAAATGGTCGTTGTCAACAATTTTCCAGGGGGCGGCCGCCTCATTATCCTTCGCGTTTACCCATTGGTCTAGATTTGTTCCATCGAAAAGAACAATAGCGTCGGACGGGGCATCTCCCAAACTCTTGCCGGGTTCCACGACCGCAACTTCCGGCTCCCAAATTTCCGTCATTTCAGGTTTCATGGGCATGGGAGATTCTTTTGGAGGCGTGCTGGAATATTTTTGCGCGTTTACTGCGGATGCTACAAAGGTAATTGCGGCCAAACTTGACCAAAGTGTTCTTGAGTTCATGTGGTTACTGTATTTGGATTTAGAAATTTATTTGTTCCAGTGAAAACTGGCCTTGTTATTTTCAATTATAGTGAATACAATTTACAATCTGTTTATTTAAAACTACCCATCTGCAATCGTAACTAGCCACTTTCGGTGATTTGGGAGTGCAAAATAGTCGAATCTTCCATTTTTTCACCGCTCAAGATACTATTTTTTACTTGTATGTTAATTTTATTATTGTTGATAGTTTTAGTCTTGAAAGTTTTCCCGGATAGTAGTCGTGCATCAAGGTTGATTTGAACGGAATCACAAATGGAGCCTCGGATTTGATTGATAGAATTTTATTGCGTTCCGCCGTTCATTTGGAACAGGCCTGTTTTTAAAAGCGCAAATAAACTACCCAAGCCCTGTTCTTCATCCCATTGTAGCTTGTGGACGGCGGTAAACCACCAAAAACCTTTTCCATAACTTTTCGGGACCATTATTGGGTCAGATTGGGTCTGCCCGACGGATTGAAGGTAAAAGCGGTCTGAATCGAAGGTTGATTACGGTAGTTTACGGGAACACGGCTATATTCGGGATGCAGCGCTCGTGAATGTGAGCTTCCAGCGGTAAATCCCAATTTTGTCGCAGTAAAAATTATGGCCGTGCTACTGGAACACAGTTTCAAAAACCGCGATCATCTTCGCAGCCCTGTTATGAACCTCCTCTTCCGACCATCCCAATTTAATTAAGCAAGAAATATTCCGCCCAACCCAATGGTCGGACTTCGAAAAATCGGTTTGTGAATAATCCGGCAGTTGATTGTACACTTCCTGGGGCAATTTCCCAAGGGATGTTTTATGGATAAGATGTTGCCACTTGCGGTAGTAATGCCAATTGTTATCATACCAATAAAAACAGGCATCGACACCCGTTTGCCCTAATGCGGTATGCGCCTTTTTTGCGATTTCGGCATCCGGTAAGAAAAAATTGAGGAAGGCGTAGCTCTCCACGCCGCCTTCTGGCACGCGCCTAAAGGTAATCCCTTCGATGGCATTCAAAGCGTCCCGCAATATGGAATAGTTTTTTTTCTGGATAGCCAGAAATTCATCCAAACGCGCTATTTGGGCCAGACCGACTGCTGCGTTCAGTTCCGATATCCGATAGTTATATCCTAGAAAGGGATGGCTTTCCGCTCCCCTATCCTTTCCTGCATGATCATGGCCGTGATCCGAATAATGGTCGGCGTTGGCTTTGTAGCTATCGTTGTCCGTTATAATCCCACCGCCTTCGCCGCAGGTAATCGTCTTCACGTAATCAAATGAAAAACATCCCAAATCACCATAACTTCCAAGAGGTTTACCTTCGAAGGTACCGCCAATGGCCTGACAGGCATCTTCCAACAGCAATAAATCGTGTTGATCACAGATGGACTTAAGGGCTTTTAGATCGGCCATCGATCCGCACATGTGTACGGGCATTACCACTTTGGTCTTGGTGGTGATTGCTTTTTCGACCGCTTCGGGAGCTAAGGTCAGGGTGTCATCGATATCCACGAGAATTGGAACCGCACCAATGGCCAGAATGGACTCAAAACTGGCCACAAAAGTAAAGGTAGGCATAATAACCTCATCCCCGGCCCCTACACCCGCACTGACCAAGGCTACCGTTAAAGCCGAGGTACCACTGCTGACAAGCTGTGCATGTTTTACCTGCATCCGCTCTGCCAAGACTTTTTCGAGCTCCACGGCCTTCCAGTGGCCCTTTCGCATACCGTCGAAGCCGTAGCGCATAAGTACACCGGTATCCATTACGTCTTGTACCTGTGCTCTTTCTTGGTCTCCAAATAATTCGAATCCTGGCATGTGTGGCGGTATTGATTACTGATTATTGAATTTTAAACAATTCTTGGTGCTTATCGTGAACATTAGCGTGAAAATGTATAAACCGTCTATAGCTCAAAAAATATCTATAACACTATCTTTCAAATCTTTGCGTACCTTTTTAAATTCGGAGAACATATCGTCATTGGCCCTATATCCAACGGGCAACACCAAAACGGAGGTAAGGTCCTTGCTTTCCAATTGTAAGACGGCATCGTATCCTGCCGGATCAAAACCCTCCATGGGACAGGAATCTATTTTTTCCATGGCACAAATGGTGAGGAGATTTCCCAAGGCCAAATACGCTTGGTTTTTCGCCCATTGCCGGATTTCTTGAACATTCTTTTTGGAAAAATCATCGACCAGGGCATCTTTGAAAGGATTTAGAATGACATCGCTGGTGCCCCTAATCTTTTTTACCTGATTGAAATAGTTCGTAATATATTCCTTACTGATGGTCTTTTGGATACAGACAACCAGTACTTGCGAAGCCTGTGCGACCTGCAACTGTCCGAAAGAATGTTCGACCAGTTTCTTTTGCAGCATTTTGTTCTGGAGCACCAACAGCGTGATGGGTTGCAACCCATAAGAGGTCGCCGTCAGGTTGAACGCCTGTTTCAAGCCTTCTACCTTAGATTCGGGCAGCATCTTGTCAGCATCGAATTTCTTGACAGCGTAGCGCCACTCCAGATTTTTTATGGTGTCTATCATAAGCATTTGAAATTCCAACATCAAATTACAAAAGTAAAATAATTAACACGGCCAAACGACCAATACATCAGATTCTATGAAATACGTCTAAATTTCACAAACGACCAATTGGTCTTGGCCTTAACCCGTGCCCAAAATTCACATTTTGTAATAAAATACCTACTAATTCTTCATTTTTACTCTACATTTGTGGGTGATTTTCACTGTAAACCCTAAAATCTATATTATATTTGACCTTGGTTCATCTAGATTTATTAACTCTATTCGTGCTTTTTATATGGATCAAAATATTGGTATTCGTTGCGGCGGAAAAAAGGTATCGACCCGCAGCACGGTTCTGTCACAAGACCTAAAATGGATAAATTGCATACACCAAACCCAACGTCATCGAATCAATGGGTTATTAGCAATGCATGGCGATATTTTTTTGTAACACGGATTTAAATTTCTATTTCGCTTCACTATGAAATTCAAGTTGACCGCTACCCAGCTTATCGTTTTTTCCTTGATTCTTTTTGTGATTACGAACATTTTTATTTGGACTTCGGTCGGACAACGCATATCGATATATGCTAAAAACGTAAACGAACTTGAAACTGAAAGAGCCAATAATCGCCTTGGTCAGGCCGAGAGCAATTTAAGGGCGCTTTATGATATCAGCAAGAAGAACGTTCTGTATCTTGCCAAACTGATAGAGTTCGATAAGGCCAATGAAATAGGGGCCTCCACTACATCGAAGCGATTAGCTACATATCTCGATGTGCATAGCAATTATTTTCAGATCAGATTAATCGACGTTTCTGGAAAAGAAATGATGAGGGCAGAGCGAAGCAATGATTCCGTGCTACTTTTCGAACCCAATGCACTTCAGTATAAAGGCGAGAGATATTATTTTAAGGAGGCCATTAAACTACCGAAAGGTGAAGTGTTTGTTTCAAATATGGATCTTAACGAAGAAAATGGTAAAATTGAAATACCCTACCGACCAACCGTGCGTTTTTTTAGTCCGGTATTCGGACCCGATGGAAAAACAGGTATTATCGGTCTGAACTTGAACCTCAAAAATTGGTTCCATATTTTTGAAGATGCACAAATAGGCATACTTAATTCCCGCAACGAAATCTACTTTGATACGGAATATAGCCTCTATACTAAGTTTGAATCTGATCTTGCCGAGAAGGATGAACATGGACATCCTAAATACTATTCAAAAGAAGTCAACTTAGATGGTGATTTAAAATGGACGTTGTTTACCAGACCGAACAACACTGCACTCGACGGAAAACTTAATGAGTATAAAAGTGATGCCTATAAAACCGGTGCGGCTTTGTCGGCAGGCGTTCTATTTCTTTTGCTCATTGTACACATCCTGCAAACTAAGAACAGAAACATCTCTAAATTAAATCGGTCCATAGAAAATCGTTTAAATGAAAGGGACACCCTTATTAAGGAGATACACCATCGGGTCAAGAACAATCTACAGGTCGTTGCCAGTCTGTTAAGCTTACAATCGAGCTTTATTAAAGACGAACAAATCAAAATGTTGTTTCGATATAGCCAATACCGAATAAATTCAATGGGTATCGTACATGAAATGCTTTATAAGAGCGATGACTTGAACCGAATCGACTATGGCGCGTATATTGAGGAACTGGTCAACACATTGATTATATCGATGAAGGGCGATCAGAGTAATATTGCTCTTGAAATTGATGTCAAACAGATATTCTTAAATATCGATACCTCCATTCCCTTGGGACTGTTGATAAACGAAATTATTACCAACTCGTTAAAATATGGATTTTCCGATTCCGAACAAGGCACGATTACCGTTAAGATGCAGAAATTAAGTACGTTCACCCACGAGCTAAAAATTGGCGATAATGGTTCCGGAATTCCTTCACATATCAATTTTAGAAATACAAAGTCACTCGGCCTAAAGTTGATACATAAATTGGCGCTTCAGTTGCGCGGCAACATAGAAATGGATAATTCACAAACAGGCACCAACTATATCTTAATCTTTCAGGAAATTGAACAAACCTCGTAGCCTATGTCAAAGAAAATTTTAATTGTAGAGGATAATTTTATCATACAAATGTTCTTGGAGGAAATTTTATCGGGGATAGGACATGAAGTTCTTGATTCAACGGATAATGGCGATGATGCACTTGCAATCGTGAAAGAGCACTCCCCCGATGTTGTATTACTCGACATAGGACTTTCCGGTGGATGGAACGGTATCGAACTGGCCGGTATTATCGACGAAAAATACCAAATTCCCTTTGTATTCCTTACAGGAAATTCAGATTATGCTACCCTAGAAAATGCCCGAAGCAAAGGGCCTATACACATCATAAGCAAGCCCATAGACGAGGATAAGTTGAAGATAGAATTTGACATCATAGTCGAAAAGTTGGATGGCCTAAAAAGCTAGTGATGGAAGTTGGATGGATTGTACCATCCCCATCCGCACAAAATCAATGATGTGACCGATTTTGACGCATAAAAAAAAGACCGCCCTAAAGAACGGTCTCTTTGCTACATAGGAAAAAGAAAAAATTAAAAAACCATGGTGGATGTCAGGTCCAGCGCAGTTGAGACCTCATTGATCATAGGTACCTTGAAGGGCTCAACTTAGTTGATTTTGAGCATCGCCAAAAGACGCTGACAGACCGAGTTTTACGCAGCTCTATCAGCATAATCGAGCTGTTGTAGTTTCAGCAGAGCTTCCGATTTGGAATTCACGTCCAGTTTGAGGTAAATGTTCTGCACATGAAAGTTTACCGCGCTTGCGGTTACGAACAATTTTTCGGCGATAGACTTGTAGGTCGCGCCCTGACAGAGCAGGTCAATGACCTGATTCTCCCTTTCCGAAAAAATATCGCGCGATTTCCGCTGAAAAGTAGCTATGAACAGACTGATAATGTCGTTGCTCATAGCGCTTCCTTCGCTTTGAATAGAATCCAAGGCATTGTAAAGCTTCCGCTCGCTGATTGGTTTGGATATATATCCGTTGGCGTTGTTCTTGAACGCTTTTTTAACCAGTTCGAAATCGTTGCGACCGCTCAGCATTATAATCTTCACATTGGCATCCTTTCGTTTGAAATGCTGAATGCATTCGATACCACATTCCCCATTCAGGGATTCTTCGATAAAAACGATATCGGGAGATTGGGTGTCGTACGCCGTCAACGCCTCTTCTACAGAAGCATAGATGCCGGTCAGGGAATATTCCAAAAACATGTCGAAATATTGATGATAAGTACTGTGAAGTGAACGGTCGTTATCGATAACGATACTCTTTAAGGTGTTAATACTCATGGTAGTGGGATTTTTTTGATATCATCCTTTACCCTATTCAGGTTTAGGACCATATCGGTTAGACGTGGGTTGAATTGTACTAATTATTCCATCGAAACGCGTGAAATCATTGTTGAACAAGACATATGAAGATACGGTCTCATTGATCAGGTTAATCAAGAGAACGATAGGTTACGTCGCAAAATATTGGGTTGAGAACCTTTTAAGGCGGTAGGTATACCACGGGGTTCTAATTCAATAGTCTTACAGAGAACCGTTCGTATGTGCTTTGACTCTAAACGATTTTAAACAATGCAGGTTACATTGTCCAAGAAATTCGATTTCGATTGTAATTATGGAATAAGATAAAAAGTTCCTCCTTGAAGTGAAGAGGATGTGAACTCATTTGAAAGTTCTTTTCTTTTTGGAAACGGGGCAAATGTAGGTAGGGTTTCATGGTGTGGGATTTGGGTTTCTAATACAATTAATTTTTTCTAATAATTAATTTGATTACTTATGATTTAGAAACCAAACTTAGTAAAATATCAAATCCACCTAGTATTTTGGTATGTTTTTTCGTTCAAATACAGTCGTTTGCCAAAATTTTGTGTAGTACATCCGGTTTATTGCGTAAAAAAAATTTGCTTTATTAGGAAAATAAAAAAAACAGCGGGGCCTCCCCCGCTGTATTTTTACCTAATTCCTCTTTTCGAAAAACAAGGTCCCACTAACCATATTGTAAAACTGAAATTCTATTGATCTTCATAAAAGTTATCGACAATGGATGAAGCATTATCTACTTGCATAATCCATTTATCGGCATTGTACTTTCCGTTCATATTAGATACGTAAGCGGTCTTGGCATCTGACTTATAGTTGTAATCGGCCAGATAAACATAATGTAGTCCGTTTTCTTTGTTGTAAAAATAGCCTGCATCCAAGCCTTTCTTCTTCAGGTCGCCCATAAAGGCGTCCAAATATTTTCTGCTCTTGAATACATTGGCAATCACATAGTATCCGGATTTCACACCGACCAAATCAGACTGCTTCATTGTTTTAAAAGGAAGTTTGACACCATCTTTCATATTATCGGCATCCGCATTTTCGGTTACCGCCGGTTTTGAAATTATCTCACCCAATACCTTGTGTACAGGCTCAAATTTCAATGTTCGGATATAAGCTTCTTCAGTTGCAGCTTCCGCTACATTGGCATTGTCCGCAACGGCATCGTCAACATTCACTTGTGGAATGATTCTCTCGACAGCAGTCATTTTTTCCGTCGATGTAACTGGTGCTGTAACTTCCGCTATACCTGTATTTCTTTCTTCGGAGGTTACTTTCACGGAATTGATTTGCTCCGATTTAGTATCCTTCTTACTACTAATTCCAGGTTTTGTATGGTTAGAGGCTACAGCTGTGTTCGTGGCAGATCCGACATTCTGTTGCTTCAATTCCATACTGCGCTGTAACGAATCTTTCATAACTGCTACCATAGTTGCCAATCGCTTATCGAAATCTAGGCTTCGAGCTGCGTCGATGGAGTCTTGCCTTAAGATTAGTTCGTCTAAAATCAAACGGTTTTCATACGCTAAGGCATTGGCATCGGAGTCGTTCATACTCGCCATGGCCTCCATAACATCGCGATCGGCGACTTGTGTTAGGGCATCCTCCATAATAGCATCCTGCGTTAGGACATCCTTCTTTGTGTTGCCCGCTTTGTTTTTCTCCACTTCGGCTTTCAAAGCCAATATCTGTTCTTCATAGTTCCGTACGATACGGTCAACCTTTTCATCCTCCGAACCTTCTGCAAAAAGTCCCTTCGCATTGTGTTCCCTATCTAAAGTATAGGCTAGCGTAACTTCGTGGTTCCAGCCGAGATCTGTTTCCTTGTTCATCACATCCCTTTCCAATAAATATCCTAAGGACATTTTTTTACTCAAGTTGAAGCCAAGACCTAGAGAGAGTCCGTAATCCATATCAAAATTCGTTTGGAACCAGCCATAATCGGGTAAATCTAGTAGCATAGAACCCACGTAGTTGATGCTACCGTCCTCATTTTGGCCGACCTGTACAAGTGGCATAAGACGGGCATTTGCCAAAAGACCCCTATTCTGCATAAATTCGTAGGTGTATTGTACGGATGCCTTAACGCTTTTCATGCCCAGATTGGTGGTAAACTCATTCGTGGTCTGGTTATATTTGAAGAGGTCCGTTGCGTAAACGCCGAAATCGAATTGGCCCAAAGAAAGGGTGACCCCAGGTTGAATCGCTATTTGGCTTTCCTTTTGCGACTCTTCCAATTTGTTATCGGCATCGGCAACAATGACCCGATTTTTATCAAGGCCTTCGGTAAAATAAGTAAGGTTGGTACCGAAGGTCAGTTTATTTTTATCGCCCAAACGTACGGCTGTGGCATAATTGGCATTGAAGCCGAATTCTTGTACAACACCTGACCATTGGCTGTAGACACTGATACCCAAGGCGGTGCGGTCGTTCAATCGGTTGCTGAATCCCAAGAAATAGTTTTGGTCGTTATCCTCGAACGTCGCATATTGGTTTCTGTGTAGGATATTGATGTAAGATTTGTTCTCTCGGACCAATGAAAAGGTCGGGTTGATCAAAAATCGATTAAAGAACAATTGATTGTGATAGGTGGTCTTCGTACCCAAATTCGGGGCCGATTCTTGACCGTAGCTGCTTTGCATACCTAGTACGGTGCAAAACAAAAGGAGCATTCCTATTATATTTTTTATGTTATTAGATATTTTCATGGCAATACGATTATGGTTAATCCGTGGGGGTACTATTTGAAATTTTACTGTGGGATGGTGGATCGGCCTGGAGAAACTTTTTCAAATCCTTCTATCGGCCGACCCAATGCATCCGCTACACAGTTTAATACGGACCGGGCCTTAAGGTATCGGCTGTCGGTCGGTAGGGTCAAGTTCGATTATTCGTCCTCAAATAGAGAACTGGTATAATCGATCTGGGAATTGTTCATGGCTTCCATAATATCATAGTCGCCTTGTCCGTTTCCGTTATCGTTATAAGAGAATGCCACTTTTTGCACATCCGTTTTATTGTTGCCTCGATTTGACATCACGTAGCCTGTTCCGTTTTTGGAAGCTAGGGACACCGCGAACTCGTCGCCGTCACTGTTTATCTCGTTACCGAGGTTAATGGCCAAGCTGACATTGGCGCGTCCGACCTGGGCCATGTAAACATCGAGTCCACCTCGGCCCCTATGGCCTTCGGACGCAAAAGACAATGCATTGCCCTCTATTATATTAGGATATAGGTCATTTTTCTTCGTGTTGACCTTTTTGCCCAAGTTTTTGGCGACACCCAAGCTACCATCCGGTTTTACGGTGGAAACATAGATATCATACGCCCCGAAAGTTCCGGGCATATTTGAGGCAAAAAACAATCGCTTACCGTCTTCGGACAAGGCCGGATGCATTACCGAGGCATGTTTTGGGGCTACGGCGACTTCACGCGCATTTTTCCACTGTCCGTTTTTCTTTTCAGCCCTATAGATTTTATGCACCAGTTCTTTTTTGGAAAAAACACCGTATGCAGGCTTGATATACTGTGGTTTACTGAAATAAGCAACATTACCATCGGGCGTCAAGGCAATCGGCGCCTTATACCTGTTCTGCACTTCAGATCGGTCGCTTTCGGACAGTTCCACATCGACATCCGATAGCAACTGATCTTCCACGAACTGAATATCGTAAACTCTATTGAAATCCAAATTCCGGTATTTGTCCGAACTATTGTCGGTAGCTTTGCTGGCCATTTGTTTGCCATTGACCTGATAGTCCGATTGAATCATCGACATCCAATCCTTGGTGTTAGAATCACGGGTCGAATTATCTGCTAGCATTTGCTGCTTCGCGTGTTGATATCTTTTATTATAACTAGCACTTAAGGTATTGTGCTTGCTTTTTTCCTGTAGTTTTTCGTACCAAAACAAGGCCGTTTCATAATCCTCGTTGAGGAAATTGGCATTGCCAAGATCTTCAAAAATAGCTTTGTCATCGTAGCCCATAGCTGCGAGGGTACGGTAGTTTTCCATTCTTTTTTCGGTTTGCCTGTTTTTATCCGGGTTACTATTCCTGTGGATATCCTGGGCGGACACCGAATAGCTGAGACAGGTAAAAACAGAACCGAAAATCACGGAGGTCAGGGGGTATTTCATGATTTCTTCGATTAAGGGGTTAATAACTTCGACAAAGTTCACAAAACATTCCCGTTGCGTTCTTAGCAAAAATTCATAGGTTTTTGAATTTCTGGGATGGATTTTGTTAAAAAGAAAGGGGTTTTTGGGACATATTTCTGATAGAAAAACACCTGAAGCGATTGTTTCTATTGGCTTTTTAGAGGATGGCTTCGATTTTTGGGAGTCGAACTTGTAAAAAATCGGATAATTCTAAGATATTCGATGAAATACATAATTTTTTTGGTGAAAGGGTAGAATTTGGAATTTGGGATAGCGGAGGCAGGAAGAATTGAAAAATGTATTTAGAGTTAATACTAAATGTGAACTGGTCAAGCTTTTCATTAGTTAATACGGATATTGAAATCAGAATAATTTTAAACTATAATTCACATGGATATCAAAAACAAAACAGTAATCATAACAGGCGCATCAAGCGGAATAGGCGAAGCGACCGCCTTGAAATTAGCTAAGGAGGGGGCCAAAGTGGTACTGACCGCACGACGGAAAGATAAACTCATGCAACTAAAGGACAAAATCAGTGATAAGGGCGGTCATGCCCTTGTGGTGACAGGGGATGTTACAAAAAAATCGGACTGGGAACAAATAGTCCGGAAAACCCTAGAAGAGTTCGATACCATTGATGTATTGATAAACAATGCCGGATTAATGCCACTTTCATACATCAAGAAATTTAAAACAGATGAATGGGAAAAGATGATCGACGTGAACATCAAAGGTGTTTTGAACGGGGTCGCCGCAGTATTGCCTACCATGATTGAAAACAAAAGCGGACATATAATAAATATTTCCTCAAGTGCCGCACATAATTATTTTCCGGGCGGTGCGGTTTATTGCGCGACCAAGTCCGCAGTAAAAATGTTTTCGGAAGGCCTTCGGCAAGAACTTGCACCGGAATATGGAATCAACGTGACCTCTATCGAACCTGGAGCGGTTTCTACGGAATTGATGGATACCATTACGGACGAAGATATCAAAGAGGATATGAAAGCCATGCAAAAAATGACTTTCCTAGAGGCAGTTGACATTGCCGAAGCCATTCATTATTCCTTGGCCCAACCGCCAAGGGCAAATATAAACGATGTATTTATAATGCCTACGGAACAACAACGTTAATTAAAAATTGAAAGAATGGACAAAGAGACAAATTGGAAAGCCAGCGATAGCTCTCCGGTTGATACGAAGCAAAAAGACGGTATAGGAGTTCGTAATCAAACCACAAAATCATCGAAATCAAAATTTCCAATGGTGACTATCCTTGTCATCGTGATTTTGCTAGTAATTGTGGGCTTTTTTCTGTCTCTGTGAGAGGCCTGGCTATAGGTAAAGAAATTAATCCTTTACTACTTCGGTTCGTATTTTATCCAGTTCCTTCTCCAAAGCCCTAATAATTTCTTTAATGGTGACTGTATTACGGGCGATTACCGAACCGATAAGATATCCCAATCCATCCCCGTGCTGTTCAATATTTCTTACGATACCATCTTTAAGGTCAAGGGCGGTATCATTTAATTTTCTTGACGTAGTTTCAACATCCTCCTTAATCATCTGTCTTGTTTCCCTCCCACTTCTAGGGGCGTAGAGCACTGCCAAGGCGCAGCCTATCACCGCCCCGGTAAGTGTCGCAATCAGTAATCCGGAATTATTTTTAGGGTTGTTCATGTCATTAGATATTGTATTGCTAAATTAAAGAAATTGGTTCTTTTTGAGACTTGAAAACTACGCTAATTCTAAAGTATTTTACAATTAAGAATTGATCTTGCAAATCCATTTTATGCTGCTCTGTACATTGCAGATCACCATGTGGAAATACTTTTGACCCATTTTTTATGATCTACGCTTTAATAGGGGTTCCAATCGTTTACAGCATAGAAATTTTGAAATGGGTCAAAAGAAACGATTGTCAATTTTTACATTTATATAAATAAATTTTAAATTCTTTTTTAAACTATCGATTATGGAAAAAAGCAAGAACAAAATCCAAAAAGACAAACAAAGCCTTGAAGAACAGGCAATAAATCATAAAGAAACCGATGGCAAAGAGGTGAACCATCAGGTAAAGCAACGACGCGAGAAGCATCAACCAAGAGATAATGCCTAGTGTCAATTCATACATGAATCGACACTGGTAATAAGAAATAAAATCGACTTGATGTCGGTTTTATTGTTTATATAAGTACCAAAACAAATATCTTGATTATTTGCATTTCAACCCCCCGAGTAGATACTGACATTTTATGACCGTATTTAAAAGCACTACTCTTTTCTTATACGAATAGTATATGCCCTTTTCGGATTTTCCTTCAGCAGCATATCGATTTCCTTTTGGGTAAAGCCTTTTTGTTCCAGTTGTGGAATCAACTTGGTAAACAGGTCAGTGTATCCCCTGTAACTCCCGCCTTTCTTTTCTCCCACAGTGAACCATCCAGCGTCGTGCGAAATGAGGATATGTTCCAATAGTCCATGGTCCTTTAGCTCCAAAAGCGTTTCTAAATACCAATCGATGTTTCCTGAACCGTTGGGTTCGTTGGAAGCCTCACCATCTATATTGTCCAAAGATATCCACGCCCCGTGCTCGGCGGCTTCAAGATAGCCGGCCATGGTTCCGTTCTGTGCATGTGTCCAAACGAATGCCCTAGGGGATACGCCCATTTCCTTTAGCACCCCAATCTGTGCCATTGCCGGTGAATCGCCGCCCGTATGGGAAACAATGGCCATACCGGTCTTTAGGTGCGTGAGCCCCGCTGCCCTTATCAGATTCTTGTGTATTCTGGAAAGGTTTTCCTCATTTTCAACGGATATTTTAATAAAGCCCGGTCTGATACCGGAACCATCGATACCTTGTTCGAACTCCTTGATCCAATGGGATGCCATGTCCTCGGCAGAGGTATTCCTTAACTTTTCAGGAATGAACTTGTTCCCCCCTGCCCCGTAATACCCTGTGTTGGTAAGAATTTGAATACCGGTCCGGTCCGCAAGGTCTTTCAGAACATACGGGTCTCGGCCGAGATAGGCCGGGGTGCAATCTAAAAAAGTTGATACTCCATATTGCTTGAGCTCCTCCAGATACGACGATGCACGATCAACAACTTCATTCCTGTCCCAACGGTGATATCCTGTACTGTCGGCCCCTATCCAATCGACCATAACGTGCTCATGAATCAAGACCAAGCCCATTTGTTCAGGTTCAATTGGTCCGCTTACGCTAATAACCTGTGCCAATGCATAGGATGGGATGACCATGGCCAAAAGAATCAAAAAATGCCAAAAAAACGTTTTCATTTCTACTATTCTACCGCTGTGAATAAAAATCTTCTTTTTTTCTTATACTAACTTGAAAAGCCTCTTTCGGATTTCTCACTAGAATTTGTTGGACATCTTCCTCCGTAAACCCATTGACCAACATTTTGGGAATCAGGCTTTCAAAAATCGCATCAAAACTTCTAATAGGTTCGCCGCCCGGAAAGCCATTTCCATCATGGGACAATAGTATTCTATGAAGCAGGTTCTTTTGTTTAAAGAGACCAATTCTTCTAAGATACTCATTTATGTTGGATTCATTGACACCATCAAGTGAAATCCAAGCCCCCTTGGCCGCCATATCGATCAAAACGACATCGTCCTCGATTTTATTGGCGTGGGTCCAGATCCACGCGCTAGGATGAACACCGTTGTCACCTAGAAGCCGCATCTGTGAGTCAAGTGCTTCCCTATTTTTTCCGGTATGTACGGCCATAGTAAGACCTGTACTCAAATGAGTCAGAATTCCTGCCTCGAAAAGTTTTTTATCGATTTTGGAAGGGGGTTTGCCATCATCAAATGCCAATTTGATAAAGCCAGGCTTGATGTCCGTTCCGTTAATTCCGTTTTCGAACTCGTCGATCCATATTTCAGAGATGGCATTAGCGCTGGCCGCATTTGCGAATCCCGGAATATATCGGTCATTCGCGGCACCATAAAACCCGGTATTTGTAATAATCTGTATATCCGTCGAATCCGATATCATTTGCAAAAGATCGACTCTTCTACCAAAGTATTCCGTGGTGCAATCAAAAATGGAATTGACCCCTAGCGCCCTTAGATTTTTTAAATAAGGGATTACTTGATCGAACAATTTAATGCTATCGTAGGTCGCGGTTTCATCTATTTCCTTGCCATAATTCGACATTATATGCTCATGGGTCAGCGATACACCTAGTTCCGATAAATGTAGTGGACCTTGAACGGTATTGATTTCATCTAAAGCCTTATTGTTTTGACAGCTAGGGAGAAGGACTGCGAAATTGACGGCAGCAAGTAGCTTGATTGCGATACGCTTCATACAGATGTCATTTATAATCGATTGATCGACCTTTTGGTGAGACGTTCTAAATTGAGTCTTTTTAATTACCAGCGTTCCGTTCCCATTTCCCCTTTAAAAGGTCCGGTCAAGTCAGGTGTAATCCATCCTGCATAAAATTCACTAGCTTGTGCCTCTACCCTATTCCCATCTATATAACATTCAAGGTGCTGGGGATAGAACGCTAAGTGATCTTTTAATTCTTGAAACTCTGGAAAAGGGTTCGTATACGACCAAGCCACGGGCCGGTCGATCATGGTTTTCAAAGCCCAATAAGTCGCATTTCCCTTCCATTCGCACATCGAGGTCTTACCGACTATTTTAACCAATGAACTCATGTCAATATCAAACTTGGGTATATAATAGGTCGGTGGACTAGCGGTCTCAAGGAGTGCTAAAGTAGCACTGGAATCTGCGATTGCTTTGCCCTGATAATTGACCAGTATTGGTTTGCTTATTTTTTCGATAACTGGCGGACGCGGAAAATCCCAAACGGACCGCTGCCCCTTTTCCGGTTCTATTGCAAATGGTGGCCTTTTTACACCCGTATAGCTCCAGCTAGCACGAGCCTTCCGCAACCTATTAATCTTCTTTTGTTCTTTATCCCGTTGCGCCATATATGTAGCATTATGCTTTCACCGCTTAGTACGGCTTTAGAATTTCATAGCTTTTTATAAGTACCCCTACCTTATAGGTTGTGTGTAGCTGTTACAGATTTCTCTGAGGACAGTTCCTTATTTTTTAATAATCACTGAATCTTAAAATGACCCCCCATAGGCATAGTAAAATTACCGTGTTCCTTATCGGCAGCAAACTTGATATGACCCTGGTCATTCATCATTATGTAATCGCACTTGACATTTAATGGTGAATTTCCACTATTGTCAGGACCGTTTCTTTTGGAACAGAAGGGGACAGAAAATTTATTTCTCATAAGTGAGTATTTCCAATAGAATCGATGTGTCCTTAAACCATTCAATACATACTGTAAACTTATTTGTAATACCCCAGCCTCCCTTATTTTAAATCCATCATCAAACTCATTTTTGAAATAATGTCCTAAAGATAGGGATAAGCATACCTCTACATCTTTACAATATCGTTTATTAAATCTGCTTCCTGTACTTAGAAAACTAACTAAAGCCTTTAAATGTATATTTCTAAAAACGCTGGGCTCAGGTCCTTTCACTGATTTCCCCATAGAATCAAATCCCTTTTGTCCAAACCCTCACAAAGCTACTGTCCCAAAAAAATTCTTTTAAAACAACCTTAAGAACCGCATATCCCGGTACGGCAACCAACATGCCTAAAACTCCGAACAATAATCCGGCACCTATGATAATCACGAAAATCTCTAAAGGATGAGATCTTACACTATTAGAATAAATAATGGGTTGAGATACAAAATTGTCGACCAACTGACCAACGGTGACCCCTATCAAGACGTATCCGACGAGTGGGAGAATTTCATCGGAAAAATCCATTTCCATATGCGTGGTTATAGTCAGTACCACCATCAAGACGGCCCCGATTACAGGACCGGCATAAGGAATAATATTAAACAAGGCACAAAAAAAAGCGATAATCAAAGCTTGCTCCGTACCAACAAATAATAGGGTACCGGTATAAATCGCGAAAAGTACCGCAATCTGGATAAGCAGGCCTAAGAAATATCTGGAAAGTAGCCTTTCAATTTTTCCCAAGGATTGTACCGTTCTTTCCCTGTGGGCAGTGGGCACCATGGCCAGGATAAATCTTTTGAGCGAATTCTGCTCCTTAAGCATAAAGAAAGCCATGAAAAAGACCGAGAACAAACCTACACTTAGCTGAGTCAATATATTTAACATGATATCTAAAAAGGTAGGTGCCTCTTCATCGTCATCGTCCAACGGCTTTGTAGCCTTTTCCTCGATATCACTGTCCTTTACCAGATTTTCAACCACCTCCTTAGAAGTGCCAAAATAATCTGATACTTCGTTATAAAATGTATCAAGCTCAGCTTCTATGCTGTCAAAATCAAAGAGTGCAATGTTTTTGCCCTGCTCTTTTAACATTGGTATGAACATGCCACCCAATCCGACCATGAGACCGAGAATAAGAGTTAGGGTGATAACAGCCCCAAGAGTTTTATTGACGTGTAATTTTTGTTTGAGGAAATTTACTAAAGGTCTTCCCAAGAGTGCCATAACAATGGCCGCAACCAGGTAAACAATCAAAATACGTACTTGGTACAGCGTATACAGTAGTAGGGCAATTCCGATGAAAAAAGATATAGCCTTAATAATTCCCTTAGCAATCATGTGCGAATTCATGTAGAGGACATTTAATGGTTGTATGACTGTCCAGAATAGCTAGGACAAATAGCGATACCGTCTTGGAATGGACTTAGTAAATTTTCTAATGTGCCCCTCCTTCACGTCATTTGAGGTTAAACCGTTCTGCATCCAGATCGTCTTCGGTGTATAACTAAAATCCCCTCTTTGGAGGGGATTATAGTTAAATCTACTGCCTAATTATATTAAACTTTTCGGCCAGTTAACAATTTATAAACAAGCAAGATGACGGCTATCACCAATATAATGTGTATGATACCACCTACATTCGGAAAGGCGAAAAAGCCGACTAACCAGCCAATAACGAGAACTACAATAATAATCCATACAATGTCTTTCATAATTTTTACTATTTAAAGGTTATTTATTAAAGATGAAATAGAAAATATTCCTGATAATGCCTTCCAAAATGCAATTTGAAAATTAGAAATGTAGCATTACATAAATCTCAGGACAGTGACGTATACCAAATGGCACAGCCAAATATTATAAATGGCCCAAATTCCTATGCTTTCGTATACCCATTATGAATTTCCCGACCATGGTTTTTTGTAAGTATAGCATCATGACGATCTTTAGGCTCTACGGAGATAATGATTTGACCCTTTTCCATGGCATTCTTATATTCCGTGGCTGCCGAATCTGACAGACCTGCTTTTGTAAAGGCACCGACTATTGCGCCCGTAGCACCCCCTGCACCAGCTCCCGCAAGTGCCGCGGCGATCGGTCCTGCCACAGCTATGCCGAGGCCGGGTATAATTATCGATGACCCAATGGTCAGCAATGCTCCGGCCACAGCGCCTACAGTTCCGCCTACAACGCTCCCGGTTCCGGCACCCTTGAGCGCTTCTTCACCAGTATCGCTAATATGCTTGTTGGTTGCATAGAACCGCTCTTTGGTATCTTTTGACATTATAACTATAATTTCATCTGTAGTATACCCAGATTCGACCAGAAAATTATAGTAATCGTTGGCACTTTCCGCAGTATCAAAAACCCTGTCGATACGTTCTTCCCTAAATTTATATTCTTTCATGTTTGATAGTACTGTTTGAATTAATAATGGGACAATATAACCTCTTTGTGCATATAGGATTAATCGAGAAACCCAAAATGTTACCTCTAATACCGTAGCAGGTCTTTCTCAAATTGCAAGAATCTACTATTTTGCCCTTGAACTTAAATTTTTGCGGCGTAAGCGAAGTGACCTGCCCAACTTATTTTTTTAACTCTCAACATGCCACTAATTGTTGATACAGCCTTTCATATAGAATTGAAAACGATGACCTGTCAAAAAACATCTTAGTGCTTGCCTGTAAGAGTTCAAACCATATGCAAGATTAAAAAGGGTACTGAGAATTAGGTGCTCATAATTATTTTCTCAAACTCAAGGCCTTAACGACTAATTCATCCGAATTGCGAAATGTCATTACCGGTCTAGGCTTAGTGATGCATGTGATGTAGTATTAAACCAAATAATTTTGCCCAAAGCCAATGCAGACCTTTGATATTTGAATTCATTTTCAACTTTTAATTGTTCGTAAACTTCAGTGACATATCTCGTTCAAATTCACCTAAATATTAACTTCCATAATATCTATTGCCAGTGCTATCATATACCCTCTATCTAATGGTGTTAAAAGACAAAATTTTGGCTTTTCTATTGACTGCGAGATTGTTGAGTGGGTAAATTATTTAAAAATTTGGGTTTATTACGTCAGAATAGCTACCATGCTTTTAGTAATGTAATTTCATCTCCGCTAATGCAGGATTATAAAACTTAAATCTCAAGTATCATGTTTTCCGAACAAAAACGCATAGGCTTCCAAGCCTTTAGTATGCTCGAACAAGACTTTCAATATTCCAAGGACTGGCAACGCAATAACAGCGCCTACAACACCCCAAAGAACGGATAGCAGAATTACCCCAAATATTGTTATAAAGGGATTTAAATCGATTTCGTCACCAATAATCCAAGGGGTTAGCACATAGTTTTCTACCAATTGCGCCACCGCCATAATACCAATAACAATTAATGCAGGGGTTCCCCCTGAGTATAAATAAGAAAGTATAATGGCTACTCCTCCACCGATAAGATTCCCCACATAGGGAACAATGGAAAAAAGAGCGGCGAATAATGCTAGAAAAAGAGCGTACGGAACTTGACCCAAGGTAAAACCTAGATAATAGATGATAAAAAGGAAAACCATTATTTTACCTTTTCCGAAAAGGTAATCATTGACAATCTTTGCAGAATTCTTCAAGATAGTGCATGCCGCTTTTTCACTTTTAACCAGTTTCATGAAAAATTTTAAAAATGTCGTTTTCTGCATCAAAAACAAAATTGTGTAAATTAAAATGATGAAGGATTGAGAAACCAAGTTTGAAAGTGAAGCTATAAAAGCGGTAAAAAGCCCTTTTATCTTGCTTACAACATCAAGCTTGTTGTTTACAAAGCTTTCCATGTCGATTTCGAAACTCTCGCTTATCCATTGATTCAAAGCACTGTACTTTTCTATGGCCTTCTCCTCTATGGTGGGCCAATCGTCGGCCATGTTACCGACTTGTGCAGAAATCAACCAAAAAAGAAAAAGTATTACTACGGTCAAAAAAAGTACAGAAACACTGATTGCCAACCAATTGGGAAATCCCCATTGAATGAGTTTTTTAGTAGGTTCATTCAAAATAATGGCTACGATTGCAGCGACCAATAATGGCAACACAAGATTGGAACCATAATAAAGTACTGCCCAAATAATCGAAAGCAGCAAAACGGATTTTAGTAAGTAATCGCTAGATATATCAATCTTGTCGTTTTCCATGGGCGTAATAGAATTATATTTTGGCAGCTAATTCCATATGTTATTCTCCTTTATATTTATCGATATGGGTAAGGGTTGAATTCCGAAAATATCAAGACCTAATTATAATCAGTATGCATGATGTGCTTTAAGAGAAGTTTTATGGTTTCCATCTATTACTTTCATAGTGTTTAAGCTCACCGGGATAGGTTGAAAGTTTAAAAGAGCTTCCCCAAGCGACTGGCCACAAAAGCCGGTACAGTAAAATTTTACCTCCAAATTTGCTACGGGGCAGTGTGGAAATTAAATCACCACCACCTTCAATTTGTGAGGCAGCCCTATCTATATCACCAACACAAATCGCGAAATGCGTCAAGCCATAATCGTTGAGGAAAACACTAATTTTCTGAATAGCGGTCGATTTTTCTCAATATGGTGTTTCACAAATTCTTGCTAGGAAAGCTTTGGTTTATGATTCAGCAATAGGGTCATCCTTATTTCAATAGAGGATTTATATTTTAAATCCATCAGTATATGTATTGCGGTTTAGTTTGGTGCGTTATCCGCTAATCCTTGAACTTTCGATAACCGGCCATGATGAACATATAAGCTCCATAGCAAATAAGTCCGAAGGCTACCAAGCCCATTAGCCATGGTCCGGAATTCTCCCGGAGGAACGAGAAGGCCTCCTTGGTTCCTTTAACCTCTTCCGCGCCAGCGCTGTCCGCCGCCCTAAAAAAGAAGTAGGCTACGATACCGACCACTATACCTCGCGCTACCAATCCCGCGTATCCCAACCATTTAATCGTTTTCCGAGTGTTGATATTCGACATGGTGTCCAAATGAAATTTATCAAGGAAATCTCCTTTATAAGCTTTGACGAATTGAAAAATGGCCTTGATAGCCAAACCGATGGATACGGTATAAAATATATAAGGTAGATATTCTGGTGGAAGCATTCCGCTCTTGCTGCCGCCGCTTCCTCCTGAAGGCTTAACTATCTGGTAAATAGCATATCCCCCCAGACCGAGGTAAACCAAACCGCTGAAAAAGAAACCAATTCTTTTTCCGATACCCTTAGCATCATCTCCAATATTTTCAGGATCTCTGAAACTTTGAAAAAATCGCCAAAATGAATAACATAATAAGCCAATGCCCATAATTCCCAAAAGCACATTGCCAAAGGGTTGTTTTTGTAAAAATTCAAGAACTCCGAGCTTTCCCTCTGAGCTTCCTCCCAATCCCGCAGCGGCACCGAACGCCAATGCCCCAGTAATCGCGTAGACCACTCCTTTTGACACATAACCCGCTCGAGCGGTTTTTTTGACATCTTCATCCATATATAAATGATTTTTTAATGAAACAAATGATTCCACACAAGTTTTGAATGGTAACGTCGGAATTTAATCTCCCCGTGCCCTAAGCTTTGATTCTAAAGGATTTTTATTTGCTCCTAATGGATTTTTTATTGGTTATCAATTGAACATCTATTATTTTCCCCAAAAAAAAGTATGCCAAAGACCGAAGCTAGACCTACCTTACTCTGCATTCCTGACATAAGCGGTTTTACTCATTTTATGACCAAAATTGATTTTAACCTCAGTTCTACTGTTATACCTACTTTGCTTAACAGTGTTATATATTCCAACAAAATTGATTTAAAAGTTTCCGAAATCGAAGGGGATGCCGTGCTCTTTTTCTGCCAAGACCGATTTCCAGATGCTAAGTCACTCATAGAACAGTGTAAAAATTTCTATTTGGAATTTTACAGAAAAATGATAGAGCTACAGCAAACCTATGAGAATAGGGAGAGTGCGAAAATGATTCCAGACATACTCGGACTAAAAATTATTCTCCATTATGGTGAAATCGCTACTATGCCGATCGAAAAACACATAAAGTTGATGGGAAAGGAGGTTATTGCTGCGCATAGTTTGCTGAAAAACGATATTCCAATCGATGAATATTTACTTGTATCCGAACAATTATTAGA
The DNA here is from genome assembly GCA_963832345.1 of uncultured Flavobacteriaceae bacterium. Lineage (GTDB taxonomy): Bacteria > Bacteroidota > Bacteroidia > Flavobacteriales > Flavobacteriaceae > Pricia. The sequence continues at coordinate 878,137 of CAWHTW010000004.1, forward strand.
GCGATATTCCGACAACGATATTGAGGACACTATTGATTGGGGAGCTTTGAAAAAAGGGCATATCGAAAGAGAGCATCTCGGAAAAATTCAGTATAGATATGTTGATTTTAAAGCACTTCAGGCCACTATCGATTAAAGCCTCCAGCAAATTAATTCTGTCGAAAATTGACCCACCATAATCTAGAATACTGCTCTTGACCAATAGCACTTTTTTCATCAGACATAGGTTTAGCCTATTGTAATCGTCTGTATGCATAACATAGATATTCTTGGTCTTCTCAAAACAGCAACCTTAACATGTGATAGCTGGGGTTAGGTTCGCTTCTCTTAGTTTTGATCTCAAATCGCCATGGGTCACGCTCGATTTTCGAAGATTATCCTCAATCATCATCTCGCCATCCATAAGCAGCAGGGGGTATTGTCCATTGCTGATCATCGTGCACAGTAGCCCTCATTAGGTACTACTTAAGGCAAGTACTTGATGTCAATCTACCTGTCCGAAATTTTTGGGTCAACAAATCATGCGATAGGAGCATATACTTGCTCTGCTCTTACCTACTTTCATTGCCAATTCAAAACCGATTTGATTCGATAATAAGCACAAAATTTTAAAGTTAGGATTATGGCGAAAAATAAGAATTCCGCAACCACAGGCGACGCTAAAAAAAAGCAATTGGACAATTTTACCGTTGATGGCAAAGATGAAGCCTTGACCACACGGCAGGGTCTCAAAGTAAACGACACCAACAACTCATTAAAGGCGGGGCCAAGGGGAGCCACTTTGCTGGAGGATTTCCTATTGAGGGAAAAGATTCATAATTTTGATCATGAGCGCATTCCCGAACGGATTGTCCATGCTCGTGGTAGCGGCGCCCATGGTTACTTTGAACTTTATGAGAGTATCGAAAAATATTCCAAAGCGGGTATTTTTACCGATACTTCCAGAAAAACGCCGGTTTTTGTACGGTTTTCAACGGTGGCCGGATCTAAAGGTTCTACCGATTTGGCCCGTGACGTTCGTGGCTTCGCCGTTAAATTTTATACCCAGGAAGGAACTTGGGATCTGGTCGGAAACAACATGCCGATTTTCTTTATTCAGGATGCGATGAAATTTCCTGATTTGATACACTCGGTAAAACCAGAACCCAATAACGAAATTCCACAGGCTGCATCGGCACACGATACCTTTTACGACTTCATTTCGTTGACCACGGAAACGTTGCACAACCACATTTGGGTAATGAGCGATAGAGCGATTCCCCGAAGCTTTCGTATGATGGAAGGTTTTGGTATCCATACTTTCCGCTTGATAAATAAGGAAGGACAGGCACATTTTGTCAAATTCCACTGGAAACCAAAATTGGGCGTCCATTCCGTGACTTGGGACGAGGCGGTTAAGATTAGCGGTGCGGATTCCGATTTCCATCGCAGGGATTTATGGGATGCCATCGAATCCGGTCAATTTCCAGAATGGGAACTCGGTGTTCAAATCGTTCCCGAAGAGGATGAGCACAAATTTGAATTCGACCTGTTAGACCCGACAAAACTTATTCCGGAAGAAATGGTACCCGTTCAGCGGATAGGTAAGATGGTACTCAACCGGAATCCAGAAAACTTCTTTGCCGAAACTGAGCAAGTAGCTTTTCTTCCAGGAAGTATCGTACCGGGCATCGATTTTTCAAACGACCCGCTGCTTCAAGGTAGATTGTTTTCGTATCGGGATACCCAGCTCTCAAGATTGGGCAGTCATAACTTTCATCAAATTCCGATAAACAGACCCATTGCCGCCGTCCACAATAACCAAAGGGACGGACACATGCAGATGGAAATTCCGAAAGGGCAGACCGCCTATTTCCCGAATACACTGAGTGGTGGTTGCCCCTATTTGTCTTCCGTAGAAGAAGGCGGTTTTGAAAGCTACCAAGAGCGTATCGATGCCACGAAAATCAGGACACGAAGTGAAAGTTTCAGTGACCATTTTTCTCAGCCCGCCTTGTTTTACCGAAGTCTGGCCGACTGGGAAAAGACGCACGTGGTCAATGCCTATTCCTTTGAATTGGGAAAATGCAATCATGCTCATATTATAGAACGGATGTTATGGCTCATCGCACAGATTGACGAGAACTTGGCCGAAAAGGTGGCAAATAATTTGGGTATGGAAGTCCCTGAAGATATTGAGCGGCCAATCAATCAAGCAATCGGTCCCGATGCAAAGGTTGAGGATCATCAACCTGGCAAGAAGAAAATTTATCTTGACAAAGCGCCCGCCCTAAGTCAGGCAAATAACAAGTTCGATACCATCGCCACCCGGCAAATCGCATTTTTGGTCGCCGACGGATTTCATATGCAAGACTTCGACAAAATGCGAAAGGCTTTGGAAAAAGAAAATGCTGTAATTAAAATTATTGCACCCCAAGGTGGTACAATTACTTGCGATTCGGAGATGCAGCATGAGGTCGATGCCTCTATAATGACCACGGAAAGCGTTCTTTATGATGCGGTCTACATTCCCGGAGGTCAAAATTCGGTTGATCTTTTAATGAAGAAGTCGAAATTTATCAAATTTGTGAATGAAGCTTATAAACACTGTAAGGCGATTGCAGTTGATAACGAGGGCGAACAGATTTTAGACAACAGTGCCTTCAAAGATTACAAAGAAGATAAAGCCATTGTAATAAACGGCAACGCAAGCGATTTCATAACTGCAGTTGCGAAGCATCGTAATTGGGATCGAATGGACAAAACGGAGAACATCGCAGTATAATAGGCCGATAATAAAACAAATTGTTTATCTCATATTAAAGAAGAACCCCTGAAATGATTCAGGGGTTTTTTTTATACATAGCCAGAAAAAGACGGTTTAACTTTTGTTAAGCAGAAAAAATTATTTCATTATTTTATCCACCTTTTGCTTTGTAGAATTTTTAATATTTACAATTTCGTCGTTAACTGTCGAATCTAGATCATTGACGGTATTTTTCAGCTTTTCACCCACGTCACTAATCTTTGCTTTCAATTCCTCTTTTTCATCAGGCGACATAGACTTGTACTTCCAGAAAGCCCAAGCTCCTGCGCCAATTCCTAACAGGGCTAATAGCCCCTTACCTTTTTTATTTGCCATAATTGATTTTTTATTAATTAATATTAGAATAATGTAAAAATAATGGTTTTGTAAAACGATTTTGAGATGTTAAATTAATACTATATTCGACAGTAAAAGCACTAATTTTTTATAGCAATTTTTACCACTCGTAAATATATGACTAAATTGATTGTACTATTTCCAATGTCTAGATCTTAATCTTTAAGGACTAGGTTTTTTGGTTGATTCCCGTTACAGAACGCTTGAATATTTTCGAACGTCGTCTCCATCATATTCGTAAGTGCGGTGTCCGTCAAAAACGCTTGATGGGCGGTCACCACTACATTATCCATTTTAATAAGCGCGGTAAGCAAGGTGTCCCTTTCCTCACTTTTGGATAGGTCCTTATAAAAAAGTCCTGTTTCATTTTCATATACATCCATTCCGAAACCAGCTATATCCTTGTTCTTTAGGGCATTTAGCACCTCTTTGGTATCAACTAATCCGCCTCGACCGGTATTGATGAGAAAAGCGGATTTCTTCATATCCCCTAACTCTCCTTTGGAAATAAAATTGGAAGTTTCATCGGTCAGGGGAAGATTAAGGGAAATAATATCACATGTATTCAGTATGGTTTCTTTAGTCTCGTACGTAGCCCAGCCTTTTTTCTTCAGCTTGGGATTTGGTTCCGCATCGTAAAGAAGTACGGTTGCACCAAAAGCATGGAACAATTCGGCGAGTGCCTCGCCAATATCGCCTGTACCACAAATTCCAACAGTCTTAGAACGGATTTCGTAACCAACTTGTCCATTTAGAGAAAAATTGTAGTCCCCGATACGTTCGAACGAAGGTTTCAGCTTACGAAATAGAGCCAAAGTCAACGCAATACAATGCTCGGCGATAGCATTAGGCGAATATTGCGGTACATTAGCTACCTTAATATTAAGTTTCTCGGCAGCCTTTAAATCGATATGGTCGGTACCTGCCGACCGAGTGGCAATAAAAGAAATTCCCAAATCGCCCAATTTTTTTAATACGTCACTATCGGCCTTGTCCGAAGAAAAAAGGGAAACCACTTGGCAGCCCTTGGCCTGTTCGACAGTTTCGGAATCCAAAGATTCTTCTATCCAAACAAGATTATAATCTTCACTGTTGGCTTTCTCGATATACTTCCTCTCAAAGGCGTGACAGCTGTAAATTGCAATTTTCATAACTTTTTAATTTGCTGTTAATATTCCTGTATTACGATTCAATAGATGACCCTGAAAAATGTATAATTGATTTTAATGCCAGCAAATCCACTACGGCAAAAATCCCTATAAATGCTTTTCCTACTTGCTATCAATGAATTTCATCAAACAATTTGAATCGAGGTGATCTATGACATTCTACAGCTAATAAAATGTCAATGTGAACCTAGCAACGAACTTCCAATCTTTCGCGTTAACAGGGCTTGGGTATAGCGTGAAACAATTTATCAACCTCTAGCGTGATGTCGTAAGCTTGTTAAAGCCGAATAGATAAATGTACGGAAATGCAATTTTCTAGTATGACTTCCACAGCAAGAGCGAACATTGATGGCAATTAATTTACGTGATGTGAATCTTTAAAGACGATAAATTGAAATCTAATGATCTCATATGCTAACAAGGGAATCAACCAAATGCTGATTCGACCGCGCCCCCATCGATTCTAATATTCGAGCCATTGATGTAACTTGCATGTTCGGAGCATAAAAAGGCCACAACGGCAGCAACTTCCTCCGGCCTACCTCGTCGCTGCATTGCAATATGCGGTCTCTTATTTTTTACGAACCATTCTTCCGCCTCTTCCATTGAACAGTCTCTTTCCTCAGCTAGTTCTTCCATCATGGCATCGGTCATCGGTGTCTCGATGTATGCAGGGGATATACAATTGAATAATATCCCCTCTTTCGAATACGAACGAGAAAGACACTTGGACAAATTAATTATAGCAGCCTTGCAGGCATTATAGGGGCTTTCTTCCACATAAGGTTGAAAAGCGTTTTCGGAGGCCACCAGTATCATTCTCCCCCATTTTAGTTTTTGCATCTGTGGAATAAATTCACGCGCAACGCGAACTGCACCCATAAGGTCGATCTCTATGGTCTTCATCCAGTCGTCGTCCGTCAATTTTAAAAAATCATCTGCAGCGCCACGTGCTCCTGCCGAATGATAGATGATGTGCGCCCCTCCAAAATCTTTATCCACAAACTCAGCTAACTTCTTGACTTCTTCAATTTTAGAAATATCTGCCGCCATGCCTACTACTTTGGCTCCTTTTTCGCAGTCTTTCTCAACTTGTTTGACAGCGTTCTTCAGACCTTTGTCATCTAACTTATCAGACAGAATGACATTTACACCTTCGCGAACGAGAAATTTGGCGGTCTCGAATCCTAATCCCGAATTCCCACCAGTAATCAACGCCGTTTTCCCCTTTATTTTTAAATCCATAGTATTTTGTTTAATTGTCTGATTCAATGACCATAATTAGATAATAAAATTTTATGCTATGGTCAAAACTAACTCACTCAGGACTGTTTTATTAACTCTAAAAAGTGAATTATGGCGTTTGTCGACCGGTAGCCTATCTTTGGTTCCAATAGCGCGATAGGTAGATTGAAAACAGGTGGATATTATAGAAAATAACTATTTGTGGACTGGTGTTTTACCAACATATCGATAAATTTAGGCATAGAATGACCCTGCAGGTGCTCTTGAATATAAATTTGGCTAAGGAATCCGTGATTTGCTTTACCGCTCCTTTTAAAAATTAAAGACAAGTCATTTGTCTTTTCTACAGGCGAAAAACCATCAAAAAAAATAGGATTTTAAAAATAAGAGAACCAAAAATGAATCGAATCCCGTATTGTTTAGTTTAGAAATACAGTATTTTGTTGGACACATAACTACATTCCCCAATAAATCTTTAAGTTGTGTGAGTCTCTCCCAGCTGCGATGATATCCATTTTACCATCGCCATTCAGGTCAGCTACCTTTAGATCTTCACAGGCCATTCCATTTTTATCCACCCAATAGCCGTTCCAGCGGGTACCTTGAGCATCGGCAGCGACGAAAATTTTAATGCCCATCTCTTGGTCGGCATTTGCTTCACGCCAACCAACCACAATTTGATCGATACCGGAGTTGAGAAAATCTCCAGTTGCCAGGGCATGGCCTTGCATAAGTTCATCGGTGAGCACAATACGTTGGTTGCTGCCCGGTAGATAAACTGTCAATTCATTACCATGTAGGGGCTCTACGCCTGCGATAAAACGCTTGTCATCAATTTGCCCAACGCGAACTTCCCCAAAACTATGCCCTGATATAATTCCAGTCTCCGGCGTTATCCAATTGCGGTTTTGGTACGAAAAAGCTTTTATCCCTTCCTTGCCACCGATGTACAGCTGCTCAGATGCTCCTACGCCAACCCTATCAAAATTGTGCGTCAGGTGCATCGTTTTATCGATAAGCGATAATTTCCAGGGATCGGCTGGGTTATCTGGCATTTGATAGGCAAAAACCTTCACACCATCGCCTTCACCATTTGAATTGCCCCGACCGTGCAGAGGTAATACGACCAGTTGATACTTATTGTTAGTAGTCTGGACCCAGTGCATTCTGTGAACGGTGGGCTCGTGATGGAGCTTTACAGCCGTCCATTTTTTAGTGGGATCCTCCGGTCTTATCAGGTAATGAACACTCCCCGATGCCAGATCATCGCTTGTTTCACCAGGATTCCATTGCGCACCCACGGCTACTTCAACCATGCCATCGCCATTGATATCGCGGGCGGCCAGGCACACATTGTCAGACTCCGTAAGGTTTTCTATCATCACAAAGCGCTTCCAGTCGCCATTCCTGTACCACACGAATTCTTTTTTATCCGCTAGTAGTATGTCTGGTTTTTTGTCTCCATCTACATCGCCGATGGCAACGCCATAGCCGATGGCGATATTCGCATCAATTATTTGAGCTTTGAATAACGGATCAGGATCTGAAATAGCGCTGAATAGGGCGAACAAAGTAAAAAATAAGTTTATCATAAGTGTATTTGTTTCCTGTTTGAGCCATTGTCATTGAAGATACAAAATTTTTATACCCATTTGGGTTTCAACGGCCAAAACAGTCTATCTGTTTAGGTCCACTCCTTAAATATTTAGCAACTTATTCATTATTGCTATTCGCAACTTACTTTGTTATTAGGATTTGATTTGAAATGACAAAATATCTTATGAATGGATTTAAGTTAGGTTCGAAGAAGCAAGAAAATAACACGCGAAAGCGATACTATAAATCATATTTACTAAAATTTAGCTGATTGCAAAAATTAATATTTTTTTTATTCCCCATTTTTCACGGAAAAAAACCTTCTCGACCCCTATTTCACAGCATATTTTTCACTGAAAAATGGAATTTCCCGAGGTGTCATTTTCATGACAAGCACGCTTTTTTCCACATGGTTCCGAAAAAAAAATTATTAGGGATTGAAAAAATAGTAATGAGACCGAATAACTGACACCTATTTAATGGCCGTTTCCTTATAAATTAGGAAAAAACATTCAAAAGAAATGCCTTACACCTATTGATTAACAGTATTTTAAATGTATACAGGTGTCAGTTGGCGAGAGAATTTTGACTGACACTGAATTAGGTACTATAGCACCTGATATCAGATGACACCACTGGAGTACGTACAAATTAAAACACTGTAAATCAATTACTTAAAGGGTTATTTCTTGTGGCAATACTTGGCGGAGAAAGAGGGATTACCTTTCGGTGTTCCCTACAATCTCTCCACCTGACCATAAAGCTCGAAATCGCTCTGGCAATTTTCGGCCGCCTTGCATTGACCGCTTATGAAAACTGTGTTTTCAACTCGTTCAAAACAAAAAGCCCGATTTTATAAATAAAATCGAGCTTTGCCCTA
>CAWHTW010000005.1:0-212511 GCA_963832345.1 uncultured Flavobacteriaceae bacterium
GAACAAATTGAAACATTCCAGCCTGTATCGGACCTTTTAAAGGAATGTCGGAACCTTCTTTACAAAACATAGGCACCTCTAAATCCAATTCCTTGGCCACTTCATAACCTAAATTGAATGTCCTCTTAAAATTATCGTCAACCTTTACGCTTTCCTCCATTTCAAAATGTTTCTCGAACGTGCTGTTCTATGTAATCTATAATTGAATCTCGATCGTACAGTATTATCTTCTTCTGAGGTTGTGAGAATCTGATTTTACCTTCGTCTCTTAATTTTTGTAAGGTAGTTGTGGACTTTATTCTAAGTTCCCCCATTGCTTCCTCGCCGTCAATCCATTTTGCAGGTGCATCTTTACGCTTTGATTCTACGTGTTCGAGCACCTTATCAAATAAGGCATAGAATGCTTCTTCTTGTAGACATACAACTTCCATGAACTAGTTTTAAGTTAGGTAGCAAAAGAAACTATAGCTTTCTAATCAGAAGGATACTTAATTTCGACTATACACAGATTAATTCGGTGTGAAGTATCCATTAGCAAAGCGCTTAGACCTTAACCGGACTCAGTTTCGGTTGGGGAACCGCAATAATTCAATTGTTGTACCTATGTTGTACCAAAACTAAAAAAGCCGACTCCTAAAAGTCGGCTTTCCCTTTGTACAGGCGGAGAGACTCGAACTCTCACACCTTGCGGCACTAGATCCTAAGTCTAGCGTGTCTACCAATTCCACCACGCCTGCGTATCTATAAAAAATTCCAAATAAAAAATCCAAACTCCAAAAGGATTATAGAATTTAATTTCGGACTGCAAATATAGAGCAAAAATTGAAATCTCTAAATTTCAAGACGCTAAAAAGTGCTTATTTTCGTATTTTTAATTTTTACCTCTAATATCCCTATTTTATCCAAAATCGATTTCAATGCAAAACATCCAACGGTATATAACGGAAAACAAGCAACGCTTTCTCGACGAACTTATCGAATTGCTAAAAATTCCGTCCGTCAGCGCCGATTCCGCTTTTTCACAGGATGTGCTCGATACTGCCGATGCCGTGAAAATCGCTTTGAAAAATGCGGGCTGTGACTCCGTGGAAATCTGCGAGACTGATGGCTACCCCATTGTGTATGGCGAAAAATTCATAGATTCCGAACTACCTACGGTGCTGGTCTACGGACACTATGATGTACAACCTCCTGACCCCATGGATTTATGGACTTCCGAACCTTTCAAGCCGGTAATCCAAGTAACGGAGCAACACCCCGAAGGCGCCATATTTGCCCGAGGTGCCTGCGACGATAAAGGCCAGATGTATATGCACATCAAGGCCTTGGAATTTATGGTCAAGACCGACCAACTCCCTTGCAATGTCAAGTTCATGATCGAGGGCGAGGAAGAAGTCGGGAGTAACAATCTTTCCATATTCGTTGCGAACAACCGGGAAAAACTGGCCAATGACATCATATTGATTTCCGATACGGGAATGATTGCCAACGATGTGCCCTCCATCACGACAGGGTTACGTGGACTTAGCTACGTCGAGGTCGAAGTGACTGGCCCGAACCGTGATCTGCATTCCGGACTGTATGGAGGTGCGGTCGCGAATCCTATTAATATTTTGGCCAAAATGATTGCTTCCCTCCATGACGATAACAATCATATCACCATACCCGGATTTTATGACAAGGTCGAAGAACTTTCCCAAGCAGAACGGGCCGAAATGGCCAAAGCCCCTTTTAATTTAGAAGGCTATAAGAAAATTCTGGATATTGCATCCGTCTACGGCGAAAAGGCGTATACTACCAACGAACGCAATTCCATTCGTCCCACCCTCGATGTGAACGGTATTTGGGGCGGTTATACCGGTGAAGGAGCGAAAACGGTCATCCCCAGTAAAGCTTACGCCAAAATATCCATGCGCTTGGTACCCCATCAAGATTGGAAGGAAATCACCGAACGCTTCAAGTCCCATTTTGAAAGCATCGCTCCTGAAGGTGTCACCGTTAAGGTCAAGCCCCATCATGGTGGCCAAGGCTATGTTACCCCAATCGATACCATGGCATACCAAGCCGCCTCGAAGGCCTACGAGACCACCTTTGGCAAAAAACCAGTGCCGCAACGTAGCGGGGGAAGCATTCCCATCGTCTCCCTATTTGAAATGGAACTCAATAGCAAAACCATCTTGATGGGCTTCGGATTGGATAGCGATGCTATTCATTCCCCCAATGAACATTTCGGGGTGTGGAACTATTTGAAAGGAATTGAGACGATTCCCTATTTTTATGAGTATTATACGAAGATGAAAAGTATGGAATCTGTGTAAGGGCTTGCTGACACCTATTTAAAGTTCCACGGCTAATTCATAGCTCTTCAAGATTTAAAAGTTACCACCCACTAAGTCTTCTTTACGTACTTTGTGATAATCACGATTTGCTGCCCATCGACCTTTCCTTCAATATACTCGGCATTTTCGGGGTCTAGGGAAATCCGGCGCACGGCGGTGCCTTGCTTGGCCACCATGCTCGAGCCTTTGACTTTTAAGTCCTTTATTAAAACTACGTTATCCCCTACTTCCAAAATCACGCCGTTTACATCTCTATGGATGATTTTCTCGCTTTCTTCAAGCCCTTCCCCAGTTGCTTTGGCCCATTTTAGCGTTTCGCTTTCCAGATACATCATATTCAAAAGATCTTTGGGCCAACCTTCATTTTTTAATCGGGATAGCATACGCCAAGCTACCACCTTCACGGCCTCCTGCTCGTTCCACATACTGTGGTTCAGACAGCGCCAGTGATTGGCATCGAGGGTGTCAGGATTTTCAATTTGCCCGATACAGACGTCACAAGCTAAAATGGATTGGTCAATTCCCCCACCCGAAACTGGCGGCACCTCATATACTTTTAATCCATCCGTTGAGCCACAAAGTTCACAGACCTTTCCGCTCCGTTGCTCTAATTCTTCTAAAACACCCATGATTTCAATATGTTATGAGCTGCAAACTTATACTATTTTCTTGGCGGAAAAGGTATGAGGTCAAGAAAAAGAGACTGCAAACCAGGCAAACACAAATTTTGCGATTCGTACTTTATTTCGTAACTTTTCTTAAATCTATTTTTGATGAGCGGACATATTTTCGACATGGTCAACCGAATCGCGCAGAATAAAATTTCCAGGCGAAAAAAGTTCAAGGGCGATAACAGAGGGCATATATACTCCGAAGAAACTTACCATACTACCGAATACGGTTTTCCAAAGGTGGCGGACTCCAAGTTGGAACGTATGAAACTAAGTATACAACAACAGGCGAAGGCCGACAACCGCAAATCATTGTATTATTTTATACTGTCGCTTCTGATTGCTGCAGTGCTGGTTTGGGCCATTGTCACCTACTACGACTTAGAGAAATATTCCCGCTATTAGTACAATTTTAAATATAGGAATACCCATTCTTTGGCATTAGCCAATCCATCTTTACGCATCTGCACCCCCAAATTCATCCATCTAGCCACTAAACTTTTTTACTCTACACTTGTAGAATTCAAATAATTATTCTATGTTTGTAGAGCAATATCCTAAAACAGCTGAAAAAATGCAATTATCAAAATCGGAGGAAGAGCTGATGAATATCTTGTGGAAGCACAAAAAAGCCTTCCTAAAAGACCTGCTCGATACCTATCCCGAACCCAAACCGGCGACCACAACTATTGCAACACTCTTAAAGCGGATGGCCGACAAGGGTTTTGTGGCCTACACGAGTCAGGGACGCTCCCGTGAATATTATCCCTTGGTCAAAAAGAAAGCCTATTTTTCCAAACAGGTGAATTCGCTGATCAAGAACTTTTTTAACAATAGTCCCGGGCAATTCGCATCCTTCTTTACCCAAGCCACCGACCTTAGTAAGGCCGAGCTTGAAGATTTGAAAAAATTGATCGACAACGAAATTAAAAAGCGATAGCCATGATCATTTTCCTTCTTAAATCGAGTGCTTGTTTAGCCATCTTTCTGATATTCTACAAATTGCTTTTGGAAAAGGAGCGGATGCATACCTTTAAGCGTTACTATCTGCTCGTTGCGTTGGTGTTAGCTTTGGTTATACCGTCGATTACCTTTACCGAGTATGTTGAAGTAATTCCGGCTACTGCTATAAGTGCTCCTGTGGATATGATTTCTACCGAAACCGCGATGGCCGTTCGTGAAAATACTGCCGCGCAAGAAATCAATAAAACCGGAATCGATTATTGGCCACTAGTGCTTTGGACGCTATACGGATTGGGCGTTTTGCTCTTCTCGTTGAAGTTCTTTTTCAATCTTTGGAAAATTGCCCGCAATATTCGGAATAATCCGAAATTGAAAATTGACACGATAATCAATGTTTTGCTAAGGGATGCCGTCGTTCCCCATACCTTTTTGAACTACATCTTTCTGAACCGTCAAAAATACGAGGCCCAAGAAATTCCGAATGATGTCTTGGTGCACGAAGCGACTCATGTGCGACAAAGACACAGTTTGGATATTTTGTTCATAGAACTGATGCAGATCGTATTTTGGTTCAATCCTTTAGTGTTCCTTTTCAAGAAATCCATAAAATTGAACCATGAGTTTCTAGCGGACCAAGCGGTCCTAAATCAAGGGGCTTCTGCACCACAGTATCAAAATACACTTTTGGCCTTTGCCTCATCAGCAGGGTATAACGCTTATCAGCCGTCGATGGCCAATGCCATCAATTATTCATCTTATTCATCAATCAAAAAACGTTTTACCCTCATGAAAACACAAACCTCGAAAAAATCGATTATAGTTAGGAGCTTATTAATTTTACCATTGTTTACCCTTTTATTGTACGGATTTAGCGCTAAAGTACAATTACCAAAAGAACATGCAAATACCTCTGTATTACAGGAAGGTGCTACCCAATTGGAGCTCTATAAATTCAACACCTTAGCCAAAAAGTACAATGGGCAACCGCAGGCAAATAGGGTTGTTCCTACTGGGGATTTACATATTCTAGAAATTATCTATGGAAAAATGACCCAGGAACAGAAAGCAAATGCACTACCATTTCCCGAATGTCCAGACCCAAAATCATCAAATCAGGAAGGCGCAACGACAAAACAAATCGGCGAATACAATAAATTGGCCAAAACGTACAACAAGATGCTGGCCAGTAATGCAAACATCCGCATCAAAAAATCGGATGTGGACCGCTTGGAATATCTGCATGGCATCATGACGGAAGACCAAAGATCTGAAGCGGAACCTTTCCCGGATTTTCCGGAGCCGCCCGAGCCGCCAGCTCACCCCAGAACACCGAATTTGAATGACCACCAATATGCCGACAACAAGATTGAGGAAATTATCGATGTTCAAGATCCGTACGACGTGGTAGGAAACAACATCGATGTCTCGGCACCACGCCCCCCGCTATCACCGAAGTCACCTTCCGAGCCCTTAGATTCCATTCAGAAAGACCATAACAGAGGCTGGGCCGTTACTACCAGCGCCAATAGAAATTCACGAAATGTGGAAGATATCCCTATTCCACCAGTTGCACCTACTCTAGCTACTCTTGTTGATAAAGACGGCTATTCCGATGAACTCAAAACAGCAATCCAGAAATATCTTCAAAAAAACAATGCATTAGAAACCGCCGTAGAGGATTATAGAAAAGAAAAACAAGGCGAACCCGAACATCTGTGGAAAATTTATAATGAGGCCATAAAGTTATATGTAGACTATTACAACCTAGCGCAGAAGGAAGGTAATTATGTGCAACCTGTACTTGCTTTCATGGAGCGTACCGATAGCGATAAACTATATTCTCCTGCACCCCCAATGCCACCAAAACCAAAATCACCCCTTGAACTTTTAAAGGAGCTCAAAAAAGACAAGGTCAAAATCATACTCGACGGAAAGGAAATCGGTTACGAAGCGGCTGAAAAGCTTTTTAAAGAGAGTACCTTTAGCCGCGTAAACGTAAGGAAGGAAACGGGCGGCAGACCGGTGCTGGAAGTTTCGACCGATTAGCGTAATTCTTTATCAAAACAAGTTTTTCGGCTCCTCCCTTGAGATCAAGGGAGGTGGCACGCCTACGGCGTGCCGGAGGGATTGCCCGCAAACTTGCTCACGAGACATTGGCCCTCAGTACCTAAGTAAGTTTACGATCAATTACCCCAAATTCGACCCCAAAGCGCCGAGAGCAGTTTTTTAGCATCCATATCGGACTTTTCAGTCTCCTGAACTTGTAATCCTTCTTGGTTTTCAATCAATGTATAGCTAAAGACAAAACGGCTTTCATCAGGTTCAAGACTGATCAAACCGAAACGGAGGTCGTTGAAAATGGGGGCCTCCTCACTTCCGGTAACCGTATACCAACCTTCCGCTATTTTGGCGAGGCGTTTTACTTTATCGTTGGATCGAAGACGACCTAATTGCTCGTGATTCTTCGGATAAGCAATAAAATCAATGTCCTTGGAATCAAAAAAGGAATAAGTCCCGATCAAATAGGCATCGCCCACGTCGACATTGGCCGTCCATAATATCGTGTTAAAGGGCGTTGGACGCGTATCTATAGCTAAGTAATCGATACTTTGGGCGTCTAGGCCGTCCACAAACTTTCTATGGGCAACACCTTTTAGCAGCAGGGTAACTAATAAGTACGTACAGCTTACAAAAATACCCATTTGATTGTATTTTTTTCGTTTTGGGGATAGTCGTTTTTGCCGCATCGCCAAAATCAGGAACGCCAAAAAGGGGAGGGTATATAAGGGGTCGATCACAAAAATGTTCTTAAAAGCCAACCGCAGATCAAAAGGCCAAAACAATTGGGTGCCCCAGGTCGTAAACGCATCTAAAATTGGATGCGTCAGCAAACCCCAGAACATCAATCTGGTCCAATCCATAAAAGCCGCCCGGCTTTTTCTTTCGATCTTATATATCAACCATCCGAAAATCGGGGCATGCAGTACAGCAAAGAAAATGGAATGGCTAAAACCCCTATGCCATTCCGTGGCCGTGACGGTATCCACAAAGTAGCGGGCAACAACGTCAAGATCGGGAATGGTACCCGCAATTGCCCCATACAGCATGGCCTTATTGCCTACCTTCTTGCCAAGAACGGCTTCGCCGACGGAGGCGCCTAGAACTATTTGTGTAAAAGAATCCATTTATAAAAAATTCAAGGGCGAGTTCACGTGTGAACCTCAAAAAATTCAATCTTTCAACCCAGCTCAGGGTAGGCTTTCAAAACCATTTTGTAGTTGGGTTCAAAATTCAGAGTTTTTATGACAGTACTTGCATACTCAATTACCCAGCGGAGTTCCATTGAACGTTGAAACTACCACAAGGCACGCCCGCCTCTACCCGACAGGAAGAATTGAACCTTTGGCCCCTTTTAACTTTTCACTTTTCACTAATCAACAATTTCCATTTTCTTCAACAAAAACGACGCGTTCATATTCTGGCAAATACCTTTCTTGAACTTGTAATCGAAATGTAGCTCATTGTCTATGATTTCAGCGTCGAAGAAATGATTTTCGATCTGGGGGAGTTCCTTAGCGACCTCGCAAAGACTCAGGTCATGCGTGGCGATAATCCCGGTGGATTTTGAACCCACCAAACGCTCGACAAATTTTCTGCTTCCCTTTGCCTTATCGGTGCTATTGGTGCCTTTCAGTATTTCATCCAAAACAATAAAATACGCATCCTTTTGTATCTCATCGACAATGAACTTTAAACGTTTCAGTTCGGAAAAGAAGTACGACTCGTCATCGGTCAGCGAATCTGTAGTACGCATACTGGTTATTAATTTTATAGGAGAATATTCAACTGCCGATGCACAGACCGGAAGCCCCACATTGGCCATGACGATTTGCAACGAAACAGTTCTCAAAAAGGTACTTTTACCCGCCATATTGGCGCCTGTGATGATAAAAAACTGATCTTTTTCGATTTGGAAGTTGTTCAGAATGCTCTTTTCAGGAGGTAATAGCGGATGACCCGCACTCTGCGATTTCAATAGTACATCCCCTTCAGATAACGATGGATATGTATATTTTGGATGGTTAAAGGCGAAGTTGCCAAGACTGTTATACGCATCGAAGAAGGATATTGTATCGAACCATATTTCGACCGAACTGCCGTGCTTTTGAAGCCAATCTTCGATAGTAAAACAGTGCGTAAGCGTACGTAGAAAAAATCCGTTGGCTAGTATAAGATAGAAAACATTGTTGTTCTTGTCAAGACTGTTCAGTTCGTTAGCGAACTTTTTGATGATCGCAGAGGTTTTTTCGTTCTCCGCCATCACTTTGCCCCTCCATTGTTTTAGATAGGCGGAATCGAATTCCGTCTCCTCGATCAAAGTCAAGAGTTTGTTGTACTGCTGAAAGGTACTTTGGGCCTTTGACGCATCCGCAGATAATTTCGTAATCTTTCTGGTGAAAAGTCCCGAGATTCCAAGACCAATGATAAACCATATAAACAGTACAAATCCTGAAAGCAAATCGGTGAAATAGAGTGCCAACATAATTATGGAGAACCCGGAAAAAATCCAGGGAAATACTCGCATTGTCCGAGGTACAAAAGGCGCATAATCTGTCAACCAGCGAACAATACTTTCCCAACCGGTCTCGGCTTTGGTCAAGGAAGCAATGGCCGAGAAATTCTGCCGCCATTCTGGCATCTGCGCAAGTTCTTTTATAGCTTCCTGTTTTTCTGGGATGTATGCTATAGAATTTTCCTTCAGTAATCTGGCTAAGGTTTCACTGCCCTGCTGTAAGGCCGTACGGTTGGCATATTGATAAAAAGACCCTCTTCCGAATAGGTCGATATCCTGACTGTAATAATGCATCGGATCTTTAAATGCATCCCCTTCGGGTAAATCGTGAAATTTGCGCCGCAGCACCTTCAGTTCCGTCTCGTTGATTTGGATGAGCGCTTTTAGCCTGTCTCGCTTATATTGTAAGTCGGAATGTCTGGAAACTAAAAAGAGAAAAAGGACGATGGCCAGGAGTATGACCGCCAGAACCCATTTGGCGTCGCCAAAGACGAAATAAATCCCTAGGCCCGCAGCGCAAAAAACGGTGAGACGAATCATGCTCGAGGCGAAAAGCAGCTTCATTATCCGGGATAGTTCCGCTCCGTATTTCTTGATTTCATTGGTGTAAAAGGAAGTCAAATCTTGCATGCGGCGTTTCTTGTTTTAAGAGTATGTTTAAAAACAATACGAACTGATAATCAGTATTTTGAGGTTCTGGCTATGAATAAAATCTGTCGCATATCGAGATACGGGACCTATTTAATTTGACGCCATGGTTCTCGAAATACTGGTTTTCAGGAAGCAGGATTTTCAAACACCCTCTAAGAAGGCCAAATATAGGTCTTTCGTTTCAGCTTCGTTGCATGGCATCGATGCACCGCAAATTGAATGACAGGTCCATTATCAAAGCGCATTCAATTCTGTCTGTAGCTTTAGGGTCAGCTTGGCGACCACTAAATCATACGATAGATCGACCAGTTCAGTAATCAGCTTAGGTGGAAGATTATCTAAATAAAGTGTGTTCCAGTGCGTTTTGCTCATGTGATATCCGGGGAGGATAAGGCCATCGTATTCTTCCCGGAGTTCAATGGCCCGCTCAGGGCCACATTTCAGGTTGACCTGTGGTGGTAATCTCTCCAAGGCGCACAGGGCGAACATCTTTCCCATGACCTTGAAAACCAGTGTATCGGGACCGAAGGGAAGTTCCTCCGTTACGCCCTTTTTAACGATGCAGTAGTTTCTGAATTCTTCTATGTTCATAGTTCCTAGAATTCGTCATTGCTAAGCAAACCTAGCCAATGGGTTGGGGTTTATGGCGACAATCTGTTGAACGCCCTTAGGGGTTTGACCAAATTACCGCATTGATAAGCAAATTTATGGCGTGCTCAGCGGTTTGCGCGTCTCGTTAATCCCAAGAGTAAGTTCATCTGATTTTCCGCTCCCTCGCAAAACCTATTTCAATTCACTCCCTGCGAATCGTAGACAACCACCTTCTCCCACAAGTTCTCCGATTCTTCGATGAAAACCTTGTGTGGCGGTTCGTCTTGATAGCTTTGTTGTGCCTCCGCAGATTCAAAAGTAAGAATCAACGAATAGGTGAAAGATCCATCGACAACATCTCGGCTCGCCTTTGGAGGCTTACCTATGAATGTGGTTTTGGCGTAGGCAGATTTATTCAAGAATTTTTTTAGCGATGTCTCGAATGCCTTCCGGTCTTCTTGACTGTCAGGATTTTTCAACCAAAAAAATACGGTGTGCGCAAAATGTGGGTCGAATTCTTTCATAGATAATACACTTGTTTTGTCATTCCCGGCCTTGGAGTCCGCACTTGATGAACTCCGTTGGGAATCTGTTTCCGTTTGACTATAGCCGATTATGGCCAAAGTTAAAAATAGTAATGTAATTGCACTTGTTCTCATAGTTTTAAATTACTTTTCTAATAATTTCTTTTGCTTCTCCGTGATCTCCAAAGCCGAGTAATCCAGTTTCCAGCCGATGGTCTCCACGATTTTTTCAATCAAGAGTACGGCTTGTAAGACTTCCCTTCCGGCGGTTTCCATCAGTCCGCTTTTGGGCACTTTTTCGCGGATATGCTGTTTGGCTTCCTTATTTAGCAGCGTAAGGTCATCCGAGGAAAAAAAATTGAACATACCACTTCTGATATCATAAAACTGGATATCGGGCTCTATGGATAAAATCTCTGGCTGGGGGAATTTCCGCATAATGATTTTTTTGCTCTCATTATCGGCTGTCAGTTCCACTTTTTTGAGGTCATATCCGATCTGTACCGTAGCATTAATAATAAGAAGCGCTTTTTTCTTGCTGCCCACCAAGCTCATAAAATATTCCTTGATGTTCTCATACCTATAAATCTCGGCAAACTCCCCCTCCACGGATACCAGCTTACAGACACTACGGATTTTTTCTAAAAGTACGACGGACTGATGGTTCGTGATTTCCTTACTTTTCTTTATGCGAAAAAATGTATAGACCCAGTAGGTAACGATCGCACCAAGTGCAAGACCCAGAAATGTATCGAAAATGCTATCCATTTGTATTCCCTATTTCCCCCAAATGGGTAAACTTAAATCCTTTGTCATATTTCAGGCCGTAGCCGAAAATACGGTCCATGGCAGAATGCGAAAATAAGATGATTCCTGCTAATTGGCATAAAGGTAATGAAAGATAACTTCCTAAAAGATATAGGGAGATGGCGACTGCCTTGTGATGAAAAAGATTGTACGTAACGGCTCCCGTTTTTTTTCCGAAGATGTAGCCGACCATACCGATATCTGGTGCCAATAGTAGTGCTAAAAACCACCACCACTCATAATTCAAAAGACCGAACAGGTAGATGCCAAGTGCGAACATCAAAATTTCCTCGGTTTTTAGCATGAGCCTCATTTCTCCAGAATTTTATATAAAACCGGCCGGCTGGGGCTGGCATCGTTTTCAAAGGGTGCGACCTGTAGATTCAAAAAATAAGGGCCGTCCGCGATACCATTGGGCACATAGATCAATTCGGTAATGGTCGCCTGTTTGCGCAGTTGGCCGTCAAAATCCCAAAAGGCTTTGTGAGCGCATAGTTTGCCGCCGTCGTTTTCCTTATCGACCGATGGCAGATCGATAAGAAGGTGTTCGACCCCCAATTGAACTAAGAAATTCATGGTTTCCTCTAAAAGATAGGGCGGATTCGTGCCCGAATAGTGACGTGACAGTTTTGTTCGGTCATTGGGCATGGTACGGATTACCAATACGGTCGGTTTTCTGTCCTGTATTGCCAGCTCTAAAATGTGCTTTGTAAGTACCCAATTGTCGTTCCTTAGTTCGGGTGTTACGGAAATCAGCTCGGATAAGTAGAAAAATCTGTTCAAATTTTGATTGATGGAATGGAATTCCTCCGTGATATGGCCAACACATTCCGTATGCGTTCCATGGGCATGGGGATTGAACCCAATGTCATTGAAATTGACAGCGGCGCCTTTGGAAACTTTTCCTATAAACTTCCCATCGATATGTGGTGTTATCTGAGGAGGTTCCAAACCCCAAGCGGTCACATTCTCCGTATCGCCGCGCAGGGGGATGGAGATGTCCAAGGGGTTGGATAGTTCGATTTGGTAGGTTTTATTGTTATGTTCTATTGTAGCTATCATTGACTCAAATTTAGCATAAACAAATCACTTGCAATCCCATCCGCCAAAAACCGACCTTTTTTGCTGGTCAATAGGATGTCACCATCCATATACAACAACTGTTCGTGCATATACTTCTCTGCCTGCTTGAGGAGGTATTCCCTATACTTTTCTCCATATACGGATGCTACTCTATCCAAAGAAACGCCCCATATCGTCCGTAACCCGGTCATGACATATTCGTTGTATTTATCGGTGGTAGAGAGGATTTCGGTTTCTATGGGAAGCTCGCCTTTGTTAATGGCCTTCAGGTATTTGGGGTTATTGTTGATGTTCCATCCTCGACGTACACCATCGTACGAATGTGCGGACGGCCCGATACCAATGTACTTTTTTTGCTGCCAGTAGGCTGTATTGTTCCGGGAAAAATAGCCGGATTTGCCGAAATTGGATATCTCGTAGCTTTCGAATCCCGCCGCCTCTAAGGTCTCCGAGAGGATGTGGAAATGGGCTTGGGCGACCTCATCATCGACGTTTTTTACGATGCCCCTTTTGATGAAATTGGCCAAGGCGGTGTTCGGCTCGACGGTGAGGGCATAACTGGAAATATGCGGGATATCAAAGGACAAAGCTTTTTCAATATTTTGGTTCCAGCGGGCATTCGACATGACTGGGATGCCATAAATCAAGTCGATGGATATATTGTCAAAGTATTTCTTAGCCTGTTGGATGCAATCCTCAGCTTCCTTGGCAGTATGGGCGCGGTTCATCAGCTGTAGATCCGCCTCAAAAAAAGATTGAATACCTATGCTGAGGCGGTTTACCGGGGATTTGGCCAAATCAGCTATCTTTTCCAGGGATAGGTCATCGGGGTTGGCTTCCAAGGTTATCTCGGGGCTATCCGATATTTCATAATTGCTGTAGACCGCATCGATTATGGATTGTATTTCATCCATGGCAAGTACACTTGGGGTGCCACCACCGAAATAGATGGTTTCGACCACCTCCCCGTTGAATTCATCCTTCCTAAGAAATAATTCCTTCTGCAAGGCCAACACCATAGCCTCCTTTTTTCCCATTATGGTCGAAAAATGGAAGTCACAATAGTGGCAGGCCTGTTTGCAAAAAGGGATGTGAATATAGATTCCGGACATTTCAGTGTTCAGTGTTCAGTAAGCAGTTGGCGGTTTTTTCATTTGGAACCAAATTTTTTGGGATTATTGATCATATAAAAAATAAGCTTCCCAACCTCTTCGCTAAGACAAGTAAGTTCATCGAACTTGGCCTTATCTACATATTGGCATGCTAAAGCAAACTCTAACCAACTTTGTGTTTCAGAATTTTCAGAATCGCTGTCAGTCAATTTACTGATAAAGTGCTTTGGATAACTTCTTTTTCGATAGGCTTCGGCAATATTTATCGATACACTTCTTGAAGATCTACGCATCTGATCTGTTAATGAATAGGTTTCCGATTTGGGAAACGACTTGGACACTTCGAAAATCTCCATTGCCAAGTTAAACGATTTTTGATAAGCCAACAAATCCTGAAATCTCATAAATTATTTTTTGATCCCTTAACCTTATTTTGCCAACTGCATACTGAGCACTGTTTACTGTTTACCTACCTTAACGACCAAATTCTTTCTAATCTTACTACACAGAAGATCGGCCTTCACGGGCTTGGTCAGGTAGTCGTTCGCACCTAACCTGAAAATTTCCTTTTTGGTAGCGTCGGTAGCGTCGGCGGTGACGACCAGAATCGGAATATCCTGTATCCCTTCCCCAGCTTTTCCGGAGCGAATATTGGCGGTGGCCTCAAACCCGTCCATGACCGGCATTTGTAAGTCCATTAGAATAATGTCGTAGGTTGATTTTTTAAGCATTTCCATGGCTTCCCCGCCGTGGTTCGCTATTTCCAAATGCACATCCTTCCACGGCTTGACCGCCAGTTTGATGACCATTTGGTTCATTTTACTGTCCTCTACCAGAAGAATACGACATCCTGTAAAACTATTTTTACCGGTTTCCGCGAGCTGTACCTCCCCAATTTCCGAAGTTTGGCTTTGGTCTAGTTCAAAGTCCAGTTCGACACGGCACATGGTCCCTTGATCCGCAGCGTTTTGTATGGTGATGCCTCCGTTTTGAAGGTCCACATAACTTTTGGCCACGTAGAGCCCCAGGCCAAGGCCGTAAAATTCCCGCTTATCCGCACATGATTTTTTGGTGAAGGATTCGTAGATGGTGCTCATTTTTTCTTTGGATATGCCGATACCGGTATCTTGAATAGAGAAAACAAAGCCTACCGAACCATTGTTTTTCAGGCGATACGCCACATGGAAGCCTACTTTTCCCGACGATGTAAACTTTACTGCATTGTCCAATAG
Organism: uncultured Flavobacteriaceae bacterium; assembly: GCA_963832345.1. Taxonomy (GTDB): domain Bacteria; phylum Bacteroidota; class Bacteroidia; order Flavobacteriales; family Flavobacteriaceae; genus Pricia. Next base: position 14,547 of record CAWHTW010000005.1, read on the forward strand.
GTTGTTAAGTACCTGAATCAACTTTCGCCGATCGCCAATAATCTTTTCAGGCAATCCTTCTTCATACGTGTAGATGAAATCGAGGTTTTTATGCTGCGCCTTATTTTGGTTGATACGTACGACTCGGTTCAAGGTCTTGTGAACATCGAAGGAGTTTTCATGCAGTTCCTGCTCTCCTTTTTCGATGCTCGTGAAGTCAAGAATATCGTCAACGTGACCCAAGAGCGTTTCCGAGGAATTCAAAATCAGTTGGCACTTTTCTTGAAGATCTTCGTCCCTTTTGTCTCTTCGAAGGGTTTCCGCAACACCCATGATCAAGTTTAAGGGCGTTCGCAATTCATGGCTGATGTTAGAAATGAATGAGGATTTCATATCGTTCATATCCTCAAGACGCTGCAAGGCCAGAAGCTGGTTTTTCTCATTGCTTTCCCGAAGATTTCGGATGCGGTTGCCCATGGAAAGGGACAGAAAAATAATCTCAAGGCCGATACCGAATTTGGCCCCGTTCTCCGTGATAAAGGAGTTGGGCAATAAATTCAGATTATTCAGGATAAAAACGACAAAACCAAGTATCAGGAAACTGACCCCTATTATAAAAAACGTATCCACCTTGACATTTTTTATCCTTAAATAGACAATTGAACTTATAGTCAGTAGCAAAATGGCCAACCCGATGTGGTTCGCCAATGGGTAACCGTACGCCAAAAATCCCGGAACGGCCAACAGTGCCAGAGTGGTGATGAAGGTAATGCCCGACATGATTTCAAAGGCTTTCAATAAAGAATTACCATGGCTCTTGATATCCAAAAATTTCCGGCCATAGTTTACGAAAAAGAACAGGGATAGCAAGGCGGTAAACAGCACGGCCCTTTTCGAAAAGTATCCCCCGTCGGGAAGCATGTACTGATGGAAAAGCCCATCCAAAGAAAACTGCATTAAGGCGATAAACAAAACGTAAAGGCCATAATAAACAAATGCCGTATCGCGCATCGCAAAATAGAAAAAGAGATAGATGATACACGCCAAAACTAGTATGCCATAGAAAAAGCCGTAGAAAAGCTGTTCTTTGTAGGTTTCGTACAAAAAGATTTTTTCGGGCACCAGACGCAAGGGAAGCATCACCACTTCGCCATCACTTTTTATATGGATGAAAGCTTCAATGGTCTGGCCGGCATCCATATCGATTCGGAAGGCCGATTTACGGTGCAAAATGCTTTTTTGATCGAACGGGATGGCATCCCCACTTTTTTGGGATGTTGTTTTTTCCGCACCACCGATAATATACATCGTAACGGCATCCGTAATTGGGCGAGCCGTTTCCAAATAATAATGTACCTCTTTTTCAGTTTGATTTTTCAATTGAAAACGCATCCAAAAGTTATCCTGTGAAAACCCTAGATTTTCATCAAAATCGGTCAAGGGTTTAAACGAATCCGTGTGGGAAAGGCTGATTATTTCGTCTAAGGAATACGATTTTGCGCCCGCGATAAATAGCTCGGCATGCGAGCGAAGTGATATCGGGCCTTCAAGATTTTTGGTGATGGCCTGTTGTGCCTGAAGTGAACCGCACCCATAAAGCGAAAGAGCTAACACAATTAATAGGTGTAAAGAATATCGTCTGGTATACCGCATAAAAGTAGGTTTACCTACTGCTTTTGGTAAACAGTAGGTTAGGTTTGGATAAAAAAGCACAGTATCAAGAACGGGAATGTTTTAACACGGCTTTCTGTTAAAACGAACAAAGAGGGATTGTAATTCGATTTGTCGGATTACCCACCATTAAATTCGATAAACTCATCAAACGGTAGCTTTCTCATTTAACCTTTTGCGGATTCTGTTTAACAAAAGCCTCCCAACCCGTGTAGTTTTTACCGACCTCTACCCTGCCCTCGTTGTAGAAATGACAGACTGCCGCGGCTAGGCCGTCGGTACTGTCCAGATTTTTAGGAAGGGATTTTAGGTCCAAAGTACTTTGCAACATTTTGGCAACCTGCTCTTTACTCGCATTGCCATTGCCCGTAATGGCCATCTTGATTTTTTTGGGAAGGTATTCGGCAATGGGGATTTGTCGTGAAAGTCCGGCTGCCATGGCCACACCCTGCGCACGGCCCAATTTGAGCATCGATTGTACGTTCTTACCGTAAAATGGGGCCTCAATGGCGATTTCGTCGGGATGATATTGATCGATCAAATCGATGGTCCGTTCAAAAATAAGTTTCAATTTGGTGTACGGGTCTTTGTACTTGCTTAGAAGCAATTCGTTCATTTGCAGGAACACCATCTTTTTATCGACGACCTTAATAAGGCCAAAGCCCATGATGACGGTACCGGGATCGATGCCTAATATAATTTTTTCTTTGGACAAAAAGTGGGGTTTATGAGTGTTATATTGAATTCAATATCCGGTTTAGCTTTTTTTTAGGAGCCGCACGCCAAAGCTAAATCCACTTTCATGGCTTGAAATTCCATTTAAGAAAGATTTTAGACATAGTTTCCCTATCTAAAGCATTCATATCTAAAAGTTTAAGGGATTTCACCATTTTAGTTGTACTGGTCTTGTATTCTAGAAAATGCGGGGTCGTTAAATGCAATTCATAAGCTTGCCTACTGGCATACACTTCTAGTATTTGTACCTTGGAGGGATTCTCGCTTTGATACATGGGATATATGCATACAACACCAGGTTCCAAACGTACAGATGCTTCCGCCTCTTTTCTAAGGATTTCATGGTAACTACGAATATACATTGTATCCACTTCGATTTCAGCAATACGTATCATCATAGAATCATTTTGGGCCCAAAGAAATCCTCCCGAGCATAAAATAATGAGAATACCGTATTTCACGCTAATTAAATGAATGTATTTTAAATTTTAATGAGAACTTAGCACGATAGGTATCCGAAACTTTGCACTTACGGGAATACCACGTTTCAACGCCGGTTCTATCTTCGGCAGACTATTTAGGCTTTTTTCGATCTGATTCCGAAAACCGGGGACTTGCTGCATTATCCGTTCATCGTTTTTAATGTTTATTAAAGTAATCGCACCCGTATCTTCCATCCTGAAATTTACAAAAATAGTGTCCTTTACCTCCTCTTCCAATACCAAATCGGATTCTTGCAGCGTCTTGCTAAAGTGCCGCAGCAGGGTTTCCATAAAGCATTTTTTCTGCTCGGGCTTGCCGGCCAGTTCATCACAATCGGCGAAAAGAGGATACTGGTCTACATCTTCCCAATCGATGGCCTGAATTTCTTGGTCGACCAGTTCTTGGGTCTTCTCGTCCCTTTTGGCGGACCAATCACAGGCGGTCAGTAGGTATAGCAAACATAAGATGGAAAAGTTCCGCATTACCATGATTTGTTAGGCGGAAATTACGATTTTTTGTGGGATTTATAGCGGAATGTAGGAAAAGAGGGGCGCGTGAGGAATTGGTTAATCTTTTGTAAAATGAATCTCTTCTTTCAATTCTTTAACTCGTTTGGCCGCCATCTTTGAAGCATAGGGTATCTTGGTTCCAAACTTTTTAATAAAGTTCCCATAATACTCCAACTTCGTTTTTGGGTCTTTATACAGCTGATCGGAAACGGTGCAAATGTTGAAATAAAGCAGCTCATCGGAAGGGGTTTCTTTATACGCCTGTTTATAATATGTTAGAGCGGATTTCAGGTCGTTCCGTTCCCGAGCCAAACTGGCCAGCGAACTATAACCCTCGGCAAATATAGGTCGCTGCACGTCCATGGCTTTTCGAATGTAGATTTCGGCACTGTCACGCTGTTTGTTTTTGCGAAGGGCTTCGGCCATCCCGAAATAGGTGTCCGAGTTTTGGTCATCGATGCCGATTAAGATTCGATAGGTTTCCTTGGCCTTTTCAAATTCCCCGTTCTTGTAGTAGCAATAGGCTAATTTCTCGTAGACATAGGGCTTGGTCTCGTCGAACTCCAAAATCTTCTGTAACCATGGGATGGCCATTTTGTATTGGTTATCGTTGTAATAAATCAACGCTTTTAAATTGATGAGGGAGACGTCGTTTTCATAAAATCTTAGTCCCTTGTCAACATACTTTAGCGCTTGATCACGCTCTAGCTTTATGGTAAAGTATTTGCCCAATCGGAACAGGCTGCGCAAATGGGTGCTGTCCGATTTCACTGCTTTTTTATAGGCGGTCAAGGCACTGGCGGGTTGTTCGAGCTCTAAATAAGCTTCGCCGAGGTAGTAGTGGTATTCGGGATTTTTGTTTGTCGGACCGGCCAACTGTGAGAAAAGTTTCCGCGCTTCATTGTATTCTTTTGCCTTAAGTAGCAATTTTCCCAATTCAAAATTGGCAATCTGCCAGTCGGGATGCTTTTCTACAACATTTTTATACTGCGCAATGGCCTTGTCGAAATTACCTATGGCGTTGTAGGCCCGGGCAATCTGCAGACCGGAATTTTCAGTGTTCGCTTCCGCATAGTAGTTTATGGCCTTGGTATAGTCACCTATGGCGTAGAGGCTGTCGGCAACTTTTAGAACCAATGATTGAGCATTGGCACCTGTCGAAAGACTTACGAACAGAAAGATAATGTAGGTGCGAACAACTTTCATCTACTTCGGTCAATCGACTCTTTTAATACTGATAATTGATTGTCAAGGTTAATGTTTACCGGATTAGTTTCATCCGATTTCTTTAATAGTCGGTGACGTTCCTGAACTAGTAGGTCGTATCTTTCATTTAGAATTTGTCTCCTCATTAGTACATCGTTGTCTTTTTTCGTCCCATATCCTATTTTAGCACCTCCCGTTTCTGAGGATAACCTAAAAGTAATCGGAATCGAAAAAGGTACATTAACATTCTTGCCCTGATGACTTCCAGGCTTCATTTGCGGCAATCGCGAGATAATCCGATCGGCCTCATCTTCTAGGGACTTGTCCGGCCCTCTTTTTCTAATGTTGGTAATATTTCCATCAGCGCCAATTAAGAACATTATACTGACTCTGCCTTGAATTCCTTTTTCTTGGGCGTCTTCGGGATATCTAAAATTTTTCGAAATATGCTTTTGGATTTTCTGTTGAAAGCAAGCTTTGGGATCAGAGGCATCCTCGCAACCTGGGAAAATTGGTGAATTCTCCACTAGTGAAAATGAGATCCCATCTCGATACGCCATTTGAACATCTCTCGACATTTCGCTAAGCTGTTGTTCCTGTAGCTTTACATAATTGGTATCTTGGGAATATGGGTTGAAACCTGACCCTTCCAACTTAAAGGTAATGGGAATCGAAAACGGAACGCGAACGGCTTTCCCTCCGGATTTGCCGGGTTGCATTTGGGGCAATTTTTCGATTATCCTTACAGTTTCATTTTCCAATAATATATTGGGGCCCCGTTTTTTGATATCCCTTATGTTGCCCCCTTCGTCGATAGTGAACATAACTGAAACTCTACCCTGAATACCCTGTTTCTGTGCTTCTTCGGGATACCTGAAATTTTTGCTGATATGCCTTTGCATATTTTCTTGAAAACAGGCACGTGGGTCGGGTGCATCTTCACAACCTGGAAAAACAGGGACTTCCTCGACCACGGCAAAAGGAACGGTATTTCCATTACCCGATATTGACATTCCTTTCAATTTTATGTCGAAAAGACTGAAATCCTCTTCCAGAACACTGGATTCAATTTTCATTTGGGCCTTGATCGGAACTCCATTAGGTCCGGAAATTGTCGATCCTTCTTTTGTCGGCTTTGAAAATTCGATTGTTGAATTATTATCGGATAAGGTCAGCTCCCAATCCCTTGGCTGTAAAGAAAGATCAATCAATCTTGTAAACACTTCTTTCTCTTCCTGTACACTCATATTTTCAATGTCCCCGACGGTTATAGTTTCATTGGCTCCTTCCTCGTTGGACACATCCCGGTCGCAAGAGGTGTAGAACAACATACCTGCCAACATGGGTATCAACGCCAAATACTTTAATTTCCAGATTCTTTTTGATTTTTCCTTTGTTAACATGACTATCCGTTTTTTGATTAATGATGAATTAAAAAATTGATTGATGAATGAGATATTCTTTGTTTGAAAGACTTGTGATAGTAATAGTTCGTATTGCTCCGCTTTGTCCGATTTCGCGACTTGGGCATCGGCGATGAACTCATGCAACTCTGATATCCTGTTTTGATAGACATAGACCAGAGGATTGAACCAACCTACGATGCGCATGAGTTCAAAGAAAAGTAGGTCATAGGTATGCCTTTGGCGGATGTGTACCAGTTCATGCTCGATGATATTGTCATGTTCTTTTTCCATGATCCGGTCTCCCAAAAAGATGGACTTGAAAAATGAGAAGGCCACATGGCTGTTGGAGATAACGATTCGGGTAAAGTCCTTAAAAAATTGGATTTCCCCTTTTCTGCGCAGCCGGTAAATCTGCAGCATTTTGAATCCGAAAAGCAACGCGGCCAATAGCATTCCGCCGAACAGTAGGCCTTGCTCCCAAGAAATGGAAAGCCCTGAACTGTCTTTGGCAACAACGACTAAGGCATCGTTCGTGCCCCATAGATATTCCGGATATACATAAAATCCTTTAGGAACAGCGGTCTTGAAAGCCTCGATCTTTATCCAAGGTAAAAACAAGGATAATATGTAGGTACCTATGAGGTAAGCCCGGTTCCACTGGAAAAAGGTTTCCCGTTTTAGGAAAAAATCGTAGATGATGAGGAACACCAACTGGAAGGCGACGCATTCTAGGATGTATTGTATCATGTTGTTATATTTTTTTCATTCCAAAAAGAAATCGATAAACCGTCTGAGGAAATATAAATCCATATTTCTCGCTCACTTTTCGTTTGGCCCTGAAAGACTCTATACCCTGAAAGACTCTATAATTTTAGCCATTACCTCAATTCAAAGGGAATCATTAAATTGGGTAAGTACCTTCAAAAACCCTATAAATCAAAAAGGAATAATTTCCATCGGTAATCGCCACCATCCTATCGGTTCCCTCGACCGATTGTAAGGCGTGATTTACCTTTCTAACTTCATCTCCAGTTAAATCACTTATATTTTGGACCACGACCCATTCACCAGGACCCAGATTCTTATCTTCTTTTTCAATTGGACGTATTGCCCTGTTTTTATAATCTATAGAAACCGTCAAGTTGTTGTCCAACATTTGAAATGTCCTGGTATACTTTACAAAACTTTCATAACTGGAGGTAGAAGGAAGGGGTAGTTTTGACAAACTTTCCGCCCTGAAAAATGGAGTTTTGGCCTTTTTCAGACTGTCCATATACGTGGTGAAATGCCTTTTCGAAATTATTGCCCTTTCGAAATAATCTTCTTTAGTCATTATATGATTATCAGTATATTTGGCCTGTTTCTTTGAAAAATTACGGAAGACATTCTTTATGGAACCTAGTTTTTCTACTTCCTGATCAATTTTGGTTTGAGTCTCACGTATCAATACTTTATCGTCATCAGAAGCTAAAACCGAATATCCCTGTTCCTCGGTAATTTCCAAATCCCGTTGGCATGAAGTGTAAATCAACATACCCAACACCAAGGGTAACAGCAATACGTACTTTAATCGGTAAACCGTTTTTGATCTTTCCTTTGTTAACATGACTATCCGTTTTTTGATTAATGATGAATTAAAAAATTGATTGATGAATGAGATATTCTTTGTTTGAAAGACTTGTGATAGTAACAGTTCGTATTGCTCCGCTTTGTCCGATTTCGCTACTTGGGCATCGGCGATGAACTCATGCAACTCTGATATCCTGTTTTGATAGACATAGACCAGAGGATTGAACCAACCTACGATGCGCATGAGTTCAAAGAAAAGTAGGTCATAGGTATGCCTTTGGCGGATGTGTACCAGTTCATGCTCGATGATATTGTCATGTTCTTTTTCCATGATCCGGTCTCCCAAAAAGATGGACTTGAAAAATGAGAAGGCCACATGGCTGTTGGAGATAACGATTCGGGTAAAGTCCTTAAAAAATTGGATTTCCCCTTTTCTGCGCAGCCGGTAAATCTGCAGCATTTTGAATCCGAAAAGCAATGCGGCCAAAAGCATTCCGCCGAACAGTAGGCCTTGCTCCCAAGAAATGGAAAGCCCTGAACTGTTTTTGGCAACAACGACTAAGGCATCGTTCGTGCCCCATAGATATTCCGGATATACATAAAATCCTTTAGGAACAGCGGTCTTGAAAGCCTCGATCTTTATCCAAGGTAACAACAAGGATAATATGTAGGTACCTATGAGGTAAGCCCGGTTCCACTGGAAAAAGGTTTCCCGTTTTAGGAAAAAATCGTAGATGATGAGGAACACCAACTGAAAGGCGACGCATTCTAGGATGTATTGTATCATTGTTTATCCTTTTTTATATCCTTTAAAATAGATTCCAGTTCAGAAAGGCTCATATCGTTCTTTTTCATAAAGAAGGAGACCATACTCTTGAACGATCCTTGAAAATAGCCGTCGACCAGTTTGTTGATGCTCTGATTGCTGTAATCGGCCTTTTTAACAAGCGGAAAATACAGGTGCCCCCTGCCCTCTTGTTGATGGTCGACAAAACCCTTGCTTTCCAATATCCTTACAATCGTAGACACCGTGTTGTAGGCCGGTTTGGGTTCGGGCAGTTGTTCGATTATAGCGGCTACATTGGCCTTTTCGAGTAGCCAGAGAATCTGCATGACCTCTTCTTCTGCTTTTGTGAGTTGTTTCATGAATACTTATTTTTTATCTATCAGTCCTACCCTTTGAATTCGCTCAGGGTTATTACAGCGGGAAGCTGGTACTTCTTTTCAACGATAGTGATTCTTGCCGGTTGCCCTAGAACAAACCAAAATAAAGGCAGAAATCTAAACGAGTTTGTTTACCACAAAACAAATATAACTAAAAGATTAGTTTAAACTAATCTTTTAGTTGTTAAAATTTCATGGGCATGGTTTGGGTCTTGTCAAGTTTATATGAAAAACCTAAAAGATTTATCTTCTGCACTATTTTCAAGGGCCTATTTGGTCAAAATCTGTTAGCCCTTGTCGAAACAATCTGTAACAATTTCGCCGTATCTTCGACCAAATAAGAAATAGAATAGGATGGATATCGCCCTACTGATAATCGGCTTCGTTCTCATGCTTGTCGGCATGCTTGGAAGTTTTCTGCCCGTTCTCCCCGGACCGCCCATAAGCTGGGTAGGACTGCTGTTGCTTCATCTTACGAGCGCAATTCCGCAGAATTGGATTCTCTTGGGTATTACCGGAGCGGTCGCCATCATAGTCATTGTGCTCGATTACATTATTCCCGCTATGGGTACCAAAAAATTCGGGGGCAGTAGGGCGGGCATGATAGGTACGACCATCGGGGTATTGATATCTTTAGTTTTTCCCGTGTTAGGTATTTTCGGGATTATTATTTGGCCATTTGTAGGGGCTTTGGTCGGCGAACTCATCAACAAAGCGGACCAAAAAACGGCCCTGAAGGCCGCATTTGGATCTTTTATGGGGTTCGTGACCGGTACTTTTTTGAAGTTTCTGGTAGCGGCCATCTTTTTAGGACTTTTTATTGAACAGGCATGGGAGTATCGAACAGGATTGTTTCCGTTTTTGGATTAATTACTCCGCCCACTCCACCTTCTCCCCTATAGGCGTCCGCGTCTGCATGTCAATTTCTCCATCATAGTGTCCCATATAGAAGAACCCTAAGCACACTTCCCCGTCCTTTAAGTCAAAAAATTCGTCCATATACTTGATAAGTCCCGGGGAGCTCCAATAGCATCCGATACCCATTTCGGTACAGCAGAGCCACATGTTCTGGACGGCCATGGCGGTGGCGGCAACTTCTTCCCATTCCGGGATGCTTTTCTGAGGGTCACGCTGCATACAAATGGCGATTATCGCTCCGGCTTTCTTCGGGTTTTCAATTAATTTCTTGGTCTTCATCTGTTTGGGGTTCGTCTCGGTTTCCATGTATTTGTAGGATAAGAAAAGTCCCAGTTTCTCTTTAGTCTCGCCCATCAACACCTTGAACCGCCAAGGTTCGGTTTTTTTATGGGTCGGTGCCCAGTTGGCCGCTTCGAGAATTTTTTCGACACTGGCCCTATCGATAGGTTTGTTATTGAATTGTGCTGGAAAGACGGAGCGTCTCTTTTTAATCAAATCAAAGATTGACATACTAGTTTTGCTTAAGGATTGTGTACGACGGTAAAGTTAACGATTCTACTTGTTTTAAACTTTAACAGAGCATTCCCTTTCCCAATGAGGCGTTATCAAAACAATTTGGAATTTCAGCTTTCAATTTTCGTTAGGATGGTAGCTTTCATAAGCTGCCAGGTGGACAAAGACATTTTGTTGGGCTGAATTCCTTTCTTTTAGCGTTTTTCCTAAAGTGGTCGTCCTAAATAATTAGGTCAAAAAAAATAGTTTTAACGCCCAAGTGCTACTTTTAATTTAAGTACCATTGCTTTCCTAACGTCTTAAAATCAAAACGGATAGATAAAACGTAAATAAAAAGCTACATAATTTGAACGAATATTCGAATAAAAATATTTGAGAAAAAACTGATATTCAACAAGCCAAAATAGAAAATCAAAATATTTTTAAGTTACATTTTATAAAAATAAATACGAAAAAAGGCCTTACATTTATATGGCAATTTTATGCCCCGGAATTGCATCTAAGTAGCGAACACTAAAACCCCAAAGATGAAAAGAACACCTTATACTATCAAGGCACAGCGCGCACGGAAGGCTTGGAAAAGCCTACAAGAGCAAACAAGGACCAAGACCGATGATCAGACCGATACACCGATGACAAGCACGGTGGAATACAAATTTTCGGAAATGGCGCACGAGAGCAAATCAAATTAGAAAATGGGATTTTAAGTAAAGATATTTCATCGGCAATTGTTCCTTCTTTATTGTAACCAAAGCTTTTTGATGAAAACGAAATTGCCGTGTAAGTGTTCTCAAATTTCAGCATCAAAACTAAATTACCTCCGAGGATTCGAGGCTAAAAATGGATACCTGTCTGACAAGTTATTCGGGCAAGAGTTCTAATTCCGACTCGAAGTCAGCCCTAGTTCAACAGTTCGTCCCAACGCCATACGCAGATTGCTTCACGCTTTTTTTTGCATACCGTATGTGTGGGGCAAAGGGAACAGCGAATCAAACTGAACTTTTCGCCAAAATGCGCGATTTTCTTCCAAAATGATATACTAAAATTCCCCTACCGTTGGCCGTAATTTTCTATAATTAAAAAAAGCCTCCCATTTATGGAAAGCCTTTCATTGGCCCAAACCTTTCTCAAGGTTTTGGGTCACAACACAACTCTGTAAAGATAACAAAGCTTTTTTAATTTTTGTAATCCCTTTTTCTCGGATGCATTCGAAACCATAATAGATTCGCTATTAAACCTTTAGCTTCCATTTTCTGGCATTGCTGTCTGTTAAAGATTGGAATTATCCCACTTGTTGGGGCGTTTACACCTAAAAGAGCAACCTCAGTTTTCAAGTTTTAGATCTAAAAATCATCCTCCTATCCAGCTGGGAAATCAACCAATACAACACTATCAAAATCGGTTGTATCCTATTTTATAGTATTTACGGTCGGATTTTTATAACTTTCGCTTCAAAGAATATGACTCCATCATAGATTCAGGTCTCATTTAAAAACTTTAAATCATATGAAAGACTCCTCAAGAAGGTCCTTCCTGAGAAAAGCAACTTTAGGTTCCGCAGCACTAACCTCCGCACCCATGGTCTTTGCCTCATCGTACAAAGAAAAGTTGTGGCTCAACAGATCTTATGAACCTGCTTTCTTCACGCCCAATGACCAGATCAATCTCGCCCTTATCGGCTGTGGCATTCAAGGTATTTACGACACCCAGACAGCCTTGAAGGTCGATGGCGTAAAATTGGTCGCCGTCTGTGACCTCTATACCGGACGATTGGATCGTGCCAAGGAACTTTGGGGCGACGCACTTTTTACGACACGTGATTACCGTGAGCTGTTGAATCGCAAGGATATCGATGCCGTCATTGTAGCAACTCCCGACCACTGGCATAAAACAATCGTCGTCGATGCGCTAAAGGCGGGCAAACATGTGTATTGCGAGAAGCCGATGGTGCAAAAGTCCGATGAGGGTGAAGAAATAATAAAAGCTCAAAAAGATAGCGGAAAATTATGCCAGATTGGAAGCCAGGGCATGTCTTCGCTTGGCAACGAAAAGGCAAAGCAACTCTATAAGGAAGGTGCTATCGGTGATATCGTGATGCTCGATTTCTACAACGACCGCTACTCCGCCGAAGGGGCATGGCAATACCCTATCCCCCCGGATGCCAATGCAAAAACGGTGGATTTCGATACCTTTTTGGGAAAAGCCCCGAAAGTGCCCTATGAAAACAAACGCTTTTTCAGATGGCGGAATTACAAGGATTATGGCACGGGGGTAGCGGGTGATCTTTTCGTACATGCCTTTTCGACATTGAACCATGTTATCAGCTCCAACGGGCCTAATCGAGCCTTGGCCACAGGCGGTCTGCGGTATTGGAAAGATGGCCGCGATGTACCGGACGTTAGCATTACCCTGTATGATTATCCGAAGACCGACGCTCATGCCGCGTTCAATGCGGCTTTCCGTATCAACTTTATCGCTGGCAGCGGCGGTGGTGGTGGGTTCAAATTGGTCGGCACCGAAGGTGAAATGGAAATCGGTCAGAACGCGGTCACCCTTAAACGTTCGAAGTTGGGTTTGGTTCCAGGCGGATATTCAATGATTGCATACACAGAGGCAACGCAACAAAAAATAAGGGAGGAATATGCCTCGAAAAACCTAGAACCAAGGGCTTCATCATTGTCTACGGGGGAAACGACCTGGCGGGCACCCGACGATTACAAAGGCGGCCATTACGATCATTTTTTTAATTTCTTTCAAGCCATACGGGGAAAGGGGGAAATCGTCGAAGATCCCACATTTGGACTACGGGCTGCCGGGGCAGCACTTTTGGCCAATGATAGTTATTATAAAAAACAGCCCGTGGACTGGGATCCGAATGCCATGAAGCTTGTTTGAGAAATTGTTCTTAACATTAAAATATACAAGATGAAAAGATTCGTTCCTGTTATTTGCCTTACCCTCCTAACGACATTGGTCGTTGCCCAAGAAGAAAAAATCAATGTTATCGTTTTCGGGGCACATCCCGACGATTGTGACAACGATGTTGGTGGTACCGCCATCCTATTTTCAAAAATGGGCCACAATGTTAAATTCGTATCATTGACCAATGGCGATGCCGGGCATCAGGACAAAGGTGGGGGCGAACTGGCCAAGATTAGAATTGCAGAAGCCAAAGAAGCGGGAAAACGTTTTGGCGTGGAATACACCGTTTTAGACAACCATGACGGCGAACTGATGCCTACTTTGGAAAATCGTCTAAAAGTCATTCGGGAAATCAGAAAATGGAATGCAGATATCGTTATCGCTCCAAGACCGAACGATTACCACCCCGATCATCGATATACAGGAATTTTAGTCCAGGATGCCGCCTACATGGTCATCGTACCAAACGTGGCTCCCGATGTTCCTCCACTCAAAAAAAACCCAGTATTTCTTTATTCCGAGGATGGGTTTCAAAAACCGGCACCATTCGAGCCAGATATCGCGGTCGACATCGACGAAGTTTTCGATCAGAAAATTTACGCGATGGCAGCACACGAATCCCAATTCTTCGAATGGCTTCCTTGGACCTCGGGAAACCTAGACAAGGTGCCTAAAGACGAAAAAAATAGGTTGAAATTTTTAGCTGATTGGCGCGCGTACGCCCCGAACGAAGCTACTTTGCAGAGCTTGAAAAAGTGGTATGGTGACAGCGCTTCATCTACCAAGCATGTAGAAGGATTCGAAATTTGCGAATACGGAAAACAACCTTCTGACGAAGAAATAAGAATGCTATTCCCAATGCTTGCGAAATGAGAGGCATTGGCGCGGATTTAATCATCCTCGTGTGATTGGCACGAGGACGATTAAATGATCAAAAAATGTGGGTATTTCAGTGTAGTTCCACGCATAGAAAGCCATGAAGCCTTAATACGAAGGAAATTGTGGCAGGGGACAACTGATGGGTCTCGACCCGAAGAATGTTATCGCAATCTTCGAAATCGAAGTTCCACGCACCGTTACCATCCACCAACCTATTCAGCAAAGGCCGAAGCCTTCTTACCTGATTACGCTTTGTAACCGATGTTTTAAATACCAATACTGTTGCCATTCGTCATTCGTATTAAACACCTTGCCGGTCCCAAAACATTGGGGGTTCGATGCCCAATGACCTCAAATACACATATCCCTGACCGCGGTGGTGTATTTCATTGTCGATAAAGTAAAGTATGGAAGATAGTACTGTACCTTCAAATTGTCCAAAGCTCTTTATGTGTTCTTGAAACCGTTCCAATTTGATTTTCGACCATGAATTATTAATCTCGTCGGTTGTCCTGTCCCAAGCTTGCAGTATATTGGCCTTGATATTACCATGGTCAAAATGCTCGTTCAATTCGGCTGTTTCCCCGAAAGCAATTTCCTTTATGCCCGGTCCCGCGATACCCAAAAGTTCCATGGTCATTTCGGCAAAAGTCCTCATTCCACCAATAGAATACTCAAAAAACTCCTTCTCGGGAAAAGCTTCTATAAGCTTTCGGGTCAGACCTCGGTGTCCTTGCCAATGTGCCAATAATTCTGACGGGGTGATTACCTGATGTACCGCTTTGTTTTGTGCGACTGCTGTGTCCATAATTTTAATTTTAAATGATTATTGATTTCTATAAAACAAATTTATAGTGGGGTTGTGACATCAGTTTGTCAGTAGGGGCGAACTATTTTTTAAGAAAATGCGAAAATTTGAAACGTTTATTTGCCGGATATCTTGAATCAACCTTTGAAATGCATAGTTGCAAATTCAGCGTATGGTATCAATTCCTTTCTTCGGAACCTTCACCTTCAAGACTGTCAAATTCTGATCGGTATCTTTCTAAAAACTGTTGCTGCATGGTTTCCATCCGTTCCCTGACCCTATCAATGTTCATAAAATCCTCCCCAAACTGGCTGTCGAAGAAACGGTCGTCAAAAAACCGGTCTGTAAAAAGCGAATCTTCAGCGAACAGATTTTCAAACCGCTGATCGTCAAATTTTGAAAAATTCCTATAGAATTTGGACCGAAAAGACTTCAATAGGCTGTCAGGATTACTAAGGGCCAGTTCATTCAAATTATTGTTAGACGACCATGAATAAATGGAGTCGTATCGAATAAGGTTCCCGTCTTCGTCGAACTCCTTGTTTACCTTCCAGGTGCCCTCGGGCGATTCGGCTATTTGCGCGATACTGTCATTGTCATTTTGTGAATTTTTATCTTTATTAAACTCTTGGAGGTTACAACCTAGGTTCAAAATTAACATTGTCAAAAGAAGTGCTATTTTTTTCATGTCGATTAAACTTTACATTACACGATAAATCTCCAAACCCACTAAATTCCGTTTTAAGTTGAGGAGTGCTTACGAACTGCTCTTTTCAAAAACATCAAAGGGCATACATTTTAAAGTATTTCAAAAAATAGAAAGGGAGGCTAAGAAAGCCCCCCTGCATCAACCATTAATTATGGGTCAAGAAATTTTAATGCTTCTTGCAGGCTTCTGTTTGGCCTCTTCTTTTTTAGGAAGATTAATGCTCAGAATACCCTTGTTGTACTCAGCCTTAATCTTTGCCTCATCTACAGTTTCCGGCAATTTAAAAGTCCTCTTGAAAGAAGAGTACCCGAATTCCCTACGGGTATAATTCTCCCCGTCCCGCTCGTGCTCTACCGCTGTTTCAGTTGAGATAGAGAGTATTTTGTTGTCAAGGTCTATAACGAAATCGGATTTTTCAAGCCCAGGAACTGCCATTTCGACGAAGTATGCATCTGAGGTCTCCCTGATGTTGACCATCGGAAGACTTATTCCGGTATTGAAGTTTTGGGAAAATACCGAGGGTAGGTCCCTGTTAAAAATATCATCGAGCAGAGACCACATGGGAAGGCTCGATGATCTGTTGGCATTTGTTCTTGTCAAACCCCCATCGTTCGAAACTTTTGCTAAAGTACTCATAGTTATAAAGATTTAAGTTAAACAATAATTTTACTCTAAAATGGACAAAAAAAATGCCAACAGCGATGATCGAAATAAAAAGGAAGGTGTTTAAAATTTTTTTAAGAAGATTATGTCAATTTTTCATTTATACGGTCTTGAAATTTCCTTTTCAAAATGTCAAAATGACATTTCGGATGACATTTTTTTAACGCATAAAGACTGGAAGAAAGGGAGTTAGGGCTTTGTAAGACTCTTTAAAAGGTGATATAAAGTAACCGTGAGGAAAAGGAACAGCTATCCTTCGAACCAGTTTTGGAACAGCATTTGAATGTGAAAATTCGGCTGTCCATCTACTTATTACTTCGTTCGTTTAGGTGGGTTGCCAAAACCAAGTTTCTACAGATAAGTATAACGTAAAATTTTGATGTCATGGAAAATTCATGGGACGATACGTTGCATTCAAAAAAAGGCCCCTACAAACTTTCAGCCCACTCGTTCAAGAAACTAATCCGGTTTAAAGAGGACGAAGCGCAAGAAGCTTTTAACACATTGATCAGCACGATACTACCCGATGTCGAAGGCTATATCGCCCGAAGACTCAGTGCCTCTGTCAAGAACGGCCATATACCACCGGATAAATACAGGGTCGAGGAGTTTGTTAACGAGCTTTACGTATTGGCATTCGAACATATTTCGCAAATCGAGGACGAGAAAGAGCTACCCTTCTGGCTCTTTCAAAAGGCGGACGAGCTCTTGCAAAAAACTGTTGTAGAAGAGGAATATAACACCACTTTTATGGATAATCTGGAAAGGTACACCAAAGCGGAATGGATTCAAATGAGAGAGGATTACAGCATCGACGGGGAGGGCGAACCGACACTTCTGGAAGAGTTTGACGACCCTTCGTACCCGCAATACGAGTATAAGACCTCCGATTTGCTTTTCGGTGAAAGTCCCGAAGAAAAATGGCTCGAAGAAGTGGACGCAAAACTCAGTATTGCCGAAAAACATCGGCATATCGACATGGTCCTTCACCGTTTGCCCGCACCAATAAAATCGATTTACGACCTAGCGGTCAACCAGCGATTCGAGCCCTATGAAATAGCCAAAATCAAGCATATTTCGGTATTCCAAGTCGAACAATATTTAGCGCAGGCAAGAAAAAGCATCCGCAACAGTTTCGAAGGTGGCTATCCGCAAATGAGCGGTCAATCTTAAGGCAAATCAATAACTGGGCACAATGAGCCTGACCTCCGGTTCGAGCTTCGGTAGGAAGTCCTATCTTTGGGATATAGGATATGCTATTATGGGTTTGGATACGATTAAGCGTTTTGATAGAATAGTCGCTATATTAATACAATTACAGTCCAAACGAATCGTCAGGGCACAGGACTTGGCCGACCGTTTTGGGGTGAGTCTGCGGACGATTTATCGCGATATCCGCAGCTTGGAAGCTTCGGGTGTGCCGATTTCGAGCGAGGCAGGCATCGGGTATTCGATAATGGAAGGTTTCCGTTTGCCGCCCATAATGTTCACCCGTGAGGAGGCCGGAAGCTTTGTGGCCGCCGAAAAACTAATGCAAAAATTTACGGACAAATCCTTGGGCGCTTACCATGAATCGGCCATGTATAAAGTGAAATCCGTTTTGCGCGGTAGGGAGAAAGATTGGATATCGGCCTTGGAATCGCAAGTACAAATTAATCCCGCGCAGTCGCTTTTCAACGAAAACATTCCCGACGCGCTTGAAATCCTGTTTGAAAGTATCGCCGAAAAAAAGCAGGTATTCTTGAGATATCATTCGCTAGAATCAGAAACATCTTCAGAACGGCTTATTGAGCCCGTCGGGCTTTTTCATGAGAACAATTTTTGGTACGTTTTGGGTTTTTGCCACTTTCGAAAAGATTACCGGCAATTCCGTACTGATCGGATGCTGAAAATCCAGCGAACGAATACCAATTATACCCTTGCACACGGTACTCTCGACCAACACCGTACCGAAACGGAAGACCTTCAAAAAACTAAAGTCCGTATTATGGTTGACAAACAGATTGCCCGATATATCGGCAGTACCCGAAATCAATATGGGTTTGTTTCCGAAGAACCAAAAATGGATGGTGTGGAAATGACCTTTATGACTTCCCATATTCACAACGGCTTCGCCAGATGGTACCTGATGTTCGGTGATTATGCAACGGTTTTAGAACCTGAGAGCCTGAAGGAACGGATAAGGGAACTGCTGAAGACCACAGAAAAAAAGTTGTTGGGTTAAAAGACCCGAACTATAAAAAATCAATCCCAATAAAAAAACCTACTATTTGCTACCGGCTTTGGCCAAATTTTCTTGTACCCTGAACTTTATGATTTTTGTAATCAAATTCAATGGCATTGGCGTATGTATCGGAAACTGAACGGAACCCTTCCCCTGTTTATACTCGGCTAACTCTTTTTCAAATTTGGCGTGACCCGTCGGGGTCGCATAAAGTCCGATGTGATTTTTATAACCTGCAAAATAGACGAGCGGTTTTCCGTTCAATTTAAAGGCCGGTATGCCATAACTGATGGTTTCCTCCGCTTCCGGCGCCGCTTTTTTGATGGTCGCCCTGACCTGTTCTAAAATTGCTTGTACCTCTTTTGGAAAGCCAGCAATATAGGATTCGATATTTTTGAGTGCACCCTTCATGAGCTCTTAGATTCGGCATATTTTGTAAATTGGTTTAAAATCGCTTGCCAGCCTGCCTGCTGCATTTCTAAGGGATTTGTATTTTCGGCCTCAAAACTTTCCATAATCTTGGTACTGTTTCCCTCGGAAGAAAAGTTAATTTCGACCTTTCTACCATCATCCAAAGTATACGAAATCAATTTTTTCGCATTTAGCTCGTCATAGGTTCCGCCGAAATCGAAGCCCATACTGCCGTCATTGGCCTCCATACGCGACATGAACTTTCGGCCGGGCCGCATATCGTTTTCTGCCTTGGTCGTTTTCCAATCCTCATTGGCTTTGTTCCAGTTTTTGATGTGTTCTGGCGTTGTCCACAGTTCCCAGACTTTTTCTACGGGAGCTTTGACCTTCGCGGCTACGGTAATGATTTTGTTGTTTATGTCCATACTAGAAGTTGTTTAAATTCAAAAACTCTGATTGTAGCTAAATCGGCCGTATCTGAACAATTTCAAGAAAATAATCGCTAGGTTAGGCCCCAAACTGGCGCAGATGATGGTCGGAATGTTTGTACGCCAAAATCCCGATTTCTTCTCGGGTCATTTTGCCGAAAAAATCATGAACGAAGTCGGAATTTGAAAACTGCGCATAATCGGCTATCAAATCTGCCCAGATTTTCTTTTGGGCTTCAAGGTTTCCCACTTTTTGCTTGACCGTGTGAATCTTACCGGCAGGCATATTCCTTTTAAGCGGGGCATCATCTTTCACCATGCCCTTTAATACCCGTCCACCAAACATCCACCCTAAAAAAGTTTGCTTATACGTCGGGTTATTTTTTCCCAAGACCCATTCGTCCCAAATCGTACAATGTTTCGTCATCTGGTACAGGTTCATTTTGCCCCACTGCCGGGTGCTATCTTCGCCGAGTGTTTTGATTCGATCGATCAATTCGTCTTGTGCCATTTGGTTGAAAATTGTTTTCATCGGATGTTTTTTCGGAAATTGAATATTCGCGCTCTCTTAAAAAAAATGCAATCCTATTTTTCTGATTTAAATGATGTCTCAAATGCATTTCCGAATATTGTAACCACTCGAAACAATTCAAATATCCCATTTCGGGATGTTCCGATTTTCCATAGAAAATAGCCTTTGTCATTATATCCCAAGTTTCGTTTGTACGGGCACCCAACTTTGCCAAATCGGATCTTAATTGGTCAATATCACTGGGTTGTTTTACATTTTCTGATATCAGCGGGTCGCCCAGTATCCTTTCGTTGGGAAAGGACCCATTTTTCAATAATTTTTGAGCTTTAACGGTCGTCGGAACATTTGAGTTTTCTACATCGTCTAAAGAAATTTCGATTTGTCCGTTATACCAGTTTGTCTCTTCGATCAGATGCTCATACAATTGACCGAGTGACCAACTTGTATCGTCGGGTTTCACCAAAAGTTGCTCTAGGGTGAACGAATGTAGTCCGGTTATCCAGATAGCTAGGGTTTCATTAAATTTCTCAATCGCTGTCTTCGAATTTTTCATTACGGCGGAAATTATCCTTCATTCCATCCTTTGCCTTTGAGAATCTTGGGCGTATATTTCTCAATCCTCTGCTTACGGGTTTTAGATTGCTTGGCATTGGAGAAAAACAGCAGGTATCCCCGTTGTCGCCCCGGCGTCAATTCTTCAAAGGCTACATTTAATTCCGGATTTTCTTTTAAGGCTTTCTTAAATTCTTCCGGCATATCGTAATCGGAAGTCTTTTTCATGTCAACCTGCAAGCCCGCTTTTTCTACTTCAATGGCTTCATGGACATAAGCCTTCACGATGTCTTTGCGTTTTTCGATTTCTCCGGCACCTGTAAAACGAATTTGCCGGGCGACCTGTACATTTTTTGTTTGTTGTATTAATATCCCCTCGGTATCTTTTAGCAAAACGCCTTTATGAAATAGCAAAGCGCAATAATCCTTAAATCCGTGAATGAGAACCACGTTACTGTTCTGAAAAGTGTAACAGGGTTTTCCCCATTTAAATGCTTCCTCCAAACCACAGTCAAGTATTATCGTGCGGAGCAATTTATATTCTTTTTGCCAGTCACTGGGGTCCTCAAAGAAAGAGCCAATATCCTTTTTCATAGTTCTAAATCCTTTACATTGAACTTGTCTTAACTTCTCTTGAACCCTATACGCATGCTTTCATTATACTCAACAAGATAAAAAATTATTTCATTGACTGTAGCCCGATCATATTGCCCTCGGTATCATAGAACAATGATATAAACCCGAACTCGCCGATGGACATTTTTGGTTTAACAATTTTACCCCCCGCCTTTTCTACCCGATTTTCTTCAGCAGTGCAATCTTCGGTGCCAAAATAAATAAGAATGCCGTCACCCCCTGCTTTTTTACCTTCCATTTTTACCAAGGCGCCGTTCGCTCCATATTTCTCCATATCGCCGGGGAAACTTCGCATTTGTATAGGGTCATCTCCGGGATTGGATAATTCCTCAAGTTTTACGCTAAAAACCTCTTCATAAAATTTTGAGGCTCTTTCCATATCGTCTACATAAATTTCGAACCATACTGATGCATTTGAATTTCTCATGATAGTTATATTTATTTGTCATTCCCGCACATCGCAGCCCTCAGCACACGTCTAGGAGGGAATCTTTTTCCATATTCGTCTTTTTCTATTCTGTCTTTTCGATTCACCCCTTCGGCATCTTGTCCATGTCCATATACAACATACTCCACCGATGCCCATCGAGATCTGCGAATCCAAAGGCGTACATCCAGCCTTGGGATTCGCCGGGTTTGGCATAAATCTTACCCCCCGCCTTGCGCACGGTTTCAGCCATTTCGTCGACTTCAGCTTTGCTTTGGGCGTCGATATTTATCAGGACTTCCGTGCCCTTGGTGGTGTCTGCAATTTCATTTCCCGAAAAGGATTTAAAACTTTCTTCGGGAAAGAGCATCATCACGAAATCGTGTTCCCCGATCAAAAAACCGGCCAAATGTTCGGCGTTTTCGTGCATGGGGTTTTCGCGGAAACCTATTGCCTTAAAAAATGTTCTCGATCTCTTGATGTCTTTTACCGGAAGGTTTAACCAGGTTGTTTTCATTATAAACTGTTTTAGTGTTTACTGAACTCGTCTCAATTTTATACTCTTAATTTTTCCCTGCACTGAAGAAAACATTCCATTTATGACCATCTGGGTCAGAGAAACCACATCCGTACCAATTCGTGTTCCCCTGAATTTTCTGCGGCTTGCTGAACAGGGTTCCGCCTGCCTTTTTTACCGCTTCAGCCCATTCATCCACTTCCTCTATACTATCGGCCGACAGCGTAAACATCACTTCACTTCCGTTTTTTAAATCAGCTATCTCCCCGCCCAAGGAAGGTTTGAAGCCTTCCTTTGAGAAAAAATGGACTACGAAATCATCCTCGCCCACCAAAAAACTGGCCAGGTCATATTCATTGGGAAATTCTCCATTGGGCCTGAACCCCAATTTTCTATAGAACTCGTGGGTCTTTTCTACATCCTCTACGGATAGGTTTGCCCATATTTTCTTTGTTTTCATCTTCATTATTAATAATTTTCAAGTAGTCAAACCATACATTTTATTCGATGCTGTCATCTGTCTTTTTCTGCGAGAAATGCAAGTAATGCTCCCTTAACTCTTTGTCGAATTTCTAGATGGCGTACCGAAGCGTTATTCTCGGCATTTTAGTAGCGTGTTTATCCAGAAAGTTCTTTAGCTTTTCTTCATTTCGCTTTCCGGCTTCCCTTATCCAACTTCCGACAGCTTTTTGAACATATTCGTTGGTCTCATAGAATAGAATTTCAGCCATCTTAAATGTGTCTTCCAATTCATTTTTTCGAATAAAATAGTAGGTACTTACAGTGGCAGTTCGACGTTCCATTGGATTTTTGGATTTTGCCAAATCGCATAATGCCTTTTTGTCCTTGTCGTACAAATATCCTCCGACCACATTAGGTGCTGCTCTATCTACTAAACCCCAATCGTCGATCCATTTATGGTTATCGATATAAGCCCTGTATATTTCTTTATTTTCTTCAGGGGATGTTTTCCTATTTCTGGCTTTACGATCTAAAATGGATACTGCGCCAAGCCGGTGACCATGATTATCGTCTTTCAGCAGTTTTACGACCTCAGGTACTCGCAAGTGTTGAAATTCTTTCGCTAAAGAAAATAGTTCCCTTTTAGGAATAACTCCTGTATAATCTTGACCGATAGTTTTTAAAGCGGAACGAGATTCTTTTGCGATCATTTTGAGGTAAATGGATATACTAGTCGATTTAAACTTTTCTTTCCTGCAGGCAGATACCTGCGAGTTTCATTCCTTCCGAAATTTAGTCAAGTCCATAAATATGATGTCCCAAATATGTCCGTCAAAATCCTCGATTCTTCTGAGTTGCATAAAACCTTCGTCTATGATCGGACTTGATTCTTTACCGCCAGCTTCTAAACCCCGGTCAACAATTTCGTTGACCTCGGCTAAACTTGCCACAGGAAGGGTGAAGTACGCATTAATATTACACTCGTTTGAAATATTCCTTTTGCTATAGGATATAAATTTTTTCCGTGAGATAAGCATTACGTAAACGTGTTCGCTCCATACCATACATTTTTGTTGGTCGTCTGAAAATAATGGTTCATTTGCAAAACCTAATTGAGCATAAAAATCCCTTGAACTTTCTATATTTTCAACGGGCAGGTTTATGAAAATTTGGTTCATATTGGTTGTATTGATGCTAAAGAAGTTTTGTCCAAATATATTAGTGTTTGATGAGAACTAAAATGGGTGATTACGTCAATCTCGCGGGTTGATTGCGTCAAGCGCATTGATTATATTCGTTGTAATGAATAGGTTCCCGCCTTCTTGGAAATGACAAAACAAGTTACAAATTATGAAGCACGTATCCATTTTAATCCCCAAGGGCCATACCAGTATGGTCAACATCGGCGGCACACACCAAATGTTTTCATGGGTCAATGAATTTTTCGGAAAGACGGGCAGGGAAGCGCTATTCGATATCCATTTGGTGGGACTAGAGAAACAGATTCGAACAGTCACATGGATTGTTTACCGTACATACAGATCAGATTATTTCGGAGGTAATAAAGACGGACCTTATCATCATTCCGGCCATCCATGGGAACTTTGAAGAGAACCTCGAAAATAATTCGGAATTTCTTACGTGGATTGTTGCTCAATACAAAAAAGGAGCGGAAATCGTAAGCCTGTGCGTAGCATCATTCTTTCTTGCGGAAACCGGCCTACTCGATGGCAAGCGATGCTCTACCCATTGGCAGTTTGCGAACGAGTTCCGAAAAAAATATCCGAAAGCAGACCTGAAGGACGATAAAATACTTACGGAAGCGGATGGTATTTATACCAGTGGCGGGGCCTATTCCTTCACCAACCTCATTCTCTACCTCATCGAAAAATATGCCGGACGCGAAACAGCCGTAATGGCCGCCAAAGGCTTTATGATCGATATCGATCGGAGCAGCCAGTCGCCGTTTATGATTTTTTCGGGACAGAAATCGCATAAGGACAAGGAAGTACTAAGGGCACAGGAACATATCGAGGAGCATTTTAACGATAGAATAACGGTCGACGGACTCTGCGAAGAAATGGCCGTAAGCCGACGTACTTTCGAGCGACGATTTAAAAAGGCGACCGCCAATACCGTAGTCGAATACCATCAAAGGGTAAAAGTCGAAGCGGCGAAAAAAGAACTCGAAAAAGGTCGAAAAACAATCAATGAAGTCATGTTCGAAGTAGGCTACTCTGACCCCAAAGCATTCAGGGACGTATTCCGAAAGATTACGGACATGACACCCTTGGACTATTTACAGAAATACGGGAAAGCTGAAGCACGAATCTAATTTAAGACTTGCTCTGGGCAACCAGCTTTTTGTTGAATTCCAGGGCGAGATCGACCCAATGGTTAAAATCCTTTTCTGAATTTAGTTTTTCTTCATCAACTTGTATGTAGCCCTTATATTTCCGCCCTCCCATAACTACGGTCTGGCAGCCATCCTTTTTAACTTCAATTTCGTGAAGATTTGGGTCTATGCGGCACATCATTCTTTGCGGGCCGGCGGTGAGGCACATCTTTCCGTTGACCATAAAGGCAAGGCTTCCGAACATTTTTTTCTCCTCGACCGGTACATCGGTTAGTGCTTTTCTGATTCTTTCTGCCAATCTTTCGCGGTAGGCCATAATGAAGGGATTTTAAAATCTATTCTTGCTTCCCTGCAACTGGCACCTTACCCAATTCATTCCCATCCCCATCTAAAATGAACGGCTCAAAATCGGTGTCGTTCACCCAACCGGCCGCTGGGTTTTTACCGGCCATAAAATCCGAATAAAAATGGGCGCCGTTTACGAAGGGAGCTTGTTCGTACAAATGTCCGTAACCTATCATCCGCAAATCACCTTGGGCCAAAAGTTTGGTTTCCATTTCCGCCTTTAAGGCCTTTTTCCGTTCAAAAAAGGCAGATTGATCGGCCAAGTTGTCGACACAAAAGGGATCTTTTGTGACATCGTACAATTCTTCCGCTACCCGCTTCCCGAAATTCGATTTCCAAAAGCTTGCATCACCATTTCTTCTAAGGTCGAGGATTTCGGTTTTTGTCGGACTTCCATCCGTATTCAAATAACCTGTTTCGGGGTTTCCCGAAGGCCATCGATCAATTTCATAATTTTTGATAAATAGCATATTATTTTTATGGATGCCCCGGATAGGATAACCTACATCGCCTGGTCTACCGGTATCGTGCCTTTCCTTGCCGATTAGCACATAATCCCGTTCCTTTTCTACCTGTCCCGATTTTTCGGAAGTAATGATGTTCATTAAACTTCTCCCCGTAGCCGGATGCATTCCCGAAGTCCGCCAATCTATTCCGGCCGCCTCCAAAAAAGTGGGAGCCAGATCGATAAAGCTGACATAGTCGTCGATTTTTCTTCCGGTGGAATTCATTTTTCCCTTCCAAAGCACGGCCATCGGCACATGATTGGCGTTCTCATATTGATTGCCCTTGACCCTGGGAAAAGGCATACCATGGTCAGAAGTTATCACTACGAGAGTGTTTTCGAGCAGGTTTCTCTCCGCTAAGGTTGTCATTATTCTTTGGATATGCCTATCGGTATCCTCGATCTCATTGGCATAATCGAGCAAATCGTTACGAGTAGTCTCATTGTCGGGCCAATAGCGTGGAAAGTTCTTTATCATATCAGTCGATTTCCCACCTAATTTCACTCCCGAACCATATTCGTAAGCCCTATGCGGTTCGGTGCTGCCTACCCAGAAACTCCAAGGGTTGCCATCGGGTGCCTTATCCAGAAAATCCTTGAAATTACTGCTGTAATCGTTGGTAGCAATAAAATCCGTTGCCGGTATTAGGGTCTTCTCATTGTAGGCAGGACCCATAACCTGCCGTTCCGTACCGTCCTCGCGCAAGGTTTTCCCTGGCGCATAACCTTTTCCGGTATGCCCTGTAGTGTATCCATTTTCCAAAAGTGCTTCTTGATAGGTCTTGAATTTCGGCGGAAAATAGATGACATGGTTGGCGGCGGCATCCAGCTGCCATGAGTTGCGGCCCGTCATCAAGGCCGCACGAGACGGGGCGCATTTTGCATTCGGGGTATAGGCACGGTTAAAAAGGATGCCCTCTTCGGCAATGGCATCAAAGCCGGGCGTGCTAACGTAGGTACTTTCATAGGCACTCATATCCAATCCGGCATCGTCGAACATGATGACGAGAATGTTGGGTCTATCTTGGGAGAAAGAAAGACTGAGGGATAGGAAACAGATAAAAAATACAGTATGGGTTTTTAGCATGGTTACATTTTTAATTCAACTTCAAATAATCCATAACGGCAGCGTCGCCCTGTAAGGCATTTGCCGGTAACGGGTGTTGGTCGTTGAATACCTTAAGGTCATCCTTCGGCAATACAGTCACGAATTCTTCTTTGTAGCCGCCTTCATAGGGTATGGCACCACCGTTCAACTGTAGATTGGCATCGAAAAAATTATAGACCGGGGCCCGTTTCGAATACCGGTAATCGTGTCTTTCGGCAGGCAGGTGAACGTTTTCGACTTTTTGCTCGGCATCGTAAAGCTCATAAACACTTTGAATATATGGGTATTCGATGCGAGGTGTATTCCGTGTCCAGTCGCCGCCGTCGGACACCAATATCATGGGCCTTGGGGCGGCGAGGGCGGCAATTTCAACATTATTGGTCTGTAAATCGGAAGATTGGTGTACGGGCATACCACTTTCGCAAACACAGCCCCCGAAAAAGTGGGCGGAGACCTGTACTACCGGGGCCGATGCCGTTATTCTATCGTCGATGGCGGTCAGCATAAAAGTCTGGGTGGCGCCACCGGAACCACCGGTCATGCCGACCCTATCGGCATCTACGTCAGGGCGTGATAGCAGATAATCCAACACCCTTTTACTATTGTAGGTCTGAAGAACCATGGCGATAGGTATATAATGGTCAACCTGTACGCTTTCGCCCCTGCCGACCATATCGTAGGCGAACACCACGGCGCCCATTCTAGCCAAAACGGCACAACGGGTCTGTACGTCCTCGAGAAGGCGTTTGTCCTGCATATGTCCATGCGGACTCAATATGGCCGCCTGTTTTCCGGTGGACTCGGTAGGTCGATACAAATTTCCGGTAATGTAAAATCCCGGGAAACTTTCGATAGCGATATTTTCGACGATATAGCCGTCCATTTTTCGGGTGCTATGGATAATGGGGTTGAAATTTCCCGTGATATCGGGCATCTTATCCCATTGCATCCCCTCACGTAGTAAGGACTTAATTTTTTCAGCCCTTTTTTCCCAGGATTCCCGGTCGTTCCATTGGGTGGCGAACTCCTTCATTTTCAAATTGGCTTCGTCGGGTGTCCAATACTGGCCTACGCAAAGCATATCGCTGTCTTGTTGGGCAAACGTCGAAGCAAAGAAGAGAAGAGCCCATAACCCTATAAATTTTTTCATGACTGCATGTTTTGTAAGGTCTAAAATATGCAAATCATTGCAATTGCTCTTATAATTGGTCAGGATAAGGGTAAATATACTGTCCCGCTAAGGCACTTTACACACAAAACCCTATTTTTGCCCCCGATCCTATAAATAAAAATATGACCTTACTTTTAATGGCCGCAGGAAGCGGTAGCCGATATGGAAAATTGAAACAATTCGACGACCTCGGCCCCGAGGGTGAATTCTTAATGGAATTTGGTATAAACGATGCCCTCAAAAACGGATTTGAACATGTCGTGGTAATTACCAAAGATGAGAACCAAAAGTTTCTTCACGACCACCTCCGCAAACGGCTACCGGACAACGTCAAGTTGGATGTTTTGGTACAGAAACTGACCGATATTCCCGATGGAGCTACTTTTGAAGGCGAGCGCCAAAAACCATGGGGCACCGCCCATGCCGTGTGGACGGCCCGTCACGTAATCGACGGCCCTTTTGCCGTCATCAATGCCGACGATTTTTACGGACAGGCAGCCTACAAAAACGCCGCGGATTTTATTAGGGCACACCATGATGACAATACCTATGCCCTTGTGGGTTACACCTTGAAGGACACGCTTTCGAAACATGGTTCCGTATCCCGTGGGGTATGCCAAGTCGATGGCGACAATCTACTTTCGGTCGACGAACGCTTAAAACTAGAACCTGACGGCGACCAGGTGAAAGATCTTGACTCCGGAAACACCTACACCGGCAACGAGCATGTCAGTATGAACTTTTGGATCTGTAAGCCCTCGATTTTCGATAAAATAGAGAGCGATTTCCGAAGCTTCCTCGCTGATGAAGAACTAGGGATAAAAAGTGAGCTCTACATTCCCAAGATTATTCAAGATATGTTACAGGCCGGTGAAATCAAAGTGAAGGTCGTACCCTCCGAAGGTGACTGGTTTGGTGTCACCTACGCCAGCGACCGTGAAAAGGCGGTGGCCGAACTACAACAGAAGACGGACGCCGGAAAGTATGATTCGCCGCTATGGGCATGATTTAAATAAAAGATGTTAGCTCTCAGGCTCGAGATAAAAAATGTGGCTTATTTATACATCCACCGATAAACATCCGCTTCCTTTAAACCAACTTTCCTATTACCTGTAAATGAAACAGTATTCCAATCGTGACCTGAATGCCATTTTGTGCCATTTTTCCGTTGGGGAAAAAGAATATACGTTCACTCCCCTAACAGACGGCTATATCAACGACACTTTTTTGGTGTTCGAAGCGGGGATGCCATGCTATATACTACAGCGGGTCAATCATAAAGTGTTCAAGAATATCTCAGGGGTCATGAACAATATCGAACATGCCCTGCATTATTTGGATGCCCCCGAATATAGCAAAATCAAACTGGTCGAAACCAAGGTCGGAAAAGCGTACCTCGAATTCCATGATGAAACATCGGACTATTGGAGACTGATGACCTATATCGCTAACAGTACGGCTCATAACACGACTACCGACCCAAAAATCGCTTTTGAGGCAGGACGCATTATTGGCGAATTTCACCAGCTATTGCAAGGTGCCGAGATTGCCAAGTATGTGGATACCATTCCAAGATTCCATGACCTGGGACTACGAAAAGACCAGTTCAAAAAGGCCCTACTTACATCAGCTGCGGAAAAAAAGCAAATTGCGGAATCGGCGATTAATTTTGCGCATGATATTCTGTCGGTCTTGACGAAAATAAATCCCTCGGAACAGCCCGTCCGTATTTGTCATAACGATACAAAGCTTAACAATATCCTCTTTTCCAAAGACACTGGAAAGGCCCTGTGTCTCATCGATCTCGATACTTTGATGACCGGCCGTTTCCTGTTCGATTTCGGGGACGCGGTTCGTACCCTAGTAAACACCGCTCCCGAAGATGAGAAAGACCATGCCAAAATCACTTTCGAAAGAGAACTCTTCGAAGCTTTTGTGGAGGGTCTGTCCGTACACAAATCGATGTTCATTCAAAAAGAAATCGAAAGTATGCCCTGGGGTGCGGTGTTGATGCCCTTTTTACATGGTATCCGTGCACTGACCGATTATCTGAACGGTAACATTTATTACAAAGTTGCCTACGAAAACCAGAATCTTGATCGTTGTTTGAGCCTTTTTGATTTTACAAAGAAGGCTTTGGAGGAGATGTCGTATATGAAGGAGGTGGTGAACCTAAAGTTAGGGTAAAAATACCAGCTTCAAAACGGATACCCGATCGCAAAATTCCACACCAAATTATTATCCCCACCATCAAAAAAAGGCGTCCGTATTCTTTCGCCCTCCGGTAAATAAGGTGTTTGCAACGGTGAGGCCAGATCCAAACGGATGACAAAGCTTTGGATGTCGACCCGCAGCCCGACACCCACGCCAATGCCCAATTCCTTGGTCCAATCTTTTCCGAACCTTCCCTTGGTTGACAGTTCCTGGTTAAAATCTATCGTGGCCTGTGGCTCGTCTTCCGATACTTCGAGTTCATTGGTCAGCCACACATTGCCCGCATCAGCGAATACCGCCCCCTTGAGATATGAAAATATCGGAAACCGGTATTCTAGGTTCGCCTCCAATTTCAGGTTGCCCGACTGGTCAAAGAACGAGGTGGTGCCGTCGCCATCGGAGGTAAAGGTGCCCGGGCCGAGCGATCGTATTCTAAATGCCCGCACACTGTAAGGACCTCCGGAAAAAAATTGCTTTACAAAGGGCAACGTATTGGAATTACCATAGGGAATTCCCCATCCGGCATAGACCCGCGTTATAAAAGTCTGTTCTTTGCCCCATTTAAGGTAGTAGCGAATGTCGGCGTCAAGTTTGGCATACTGGGCGTATTCCAGCCCAAAGACCGTTTGATTACCTCCACTTGCCAGACTTAAGAGATTACCGGCAATATCGAGATTGGTGGAAAAAAAGAAAGGGGTGGATTTATCTTCATCGGCCAACTCATTATAGGTAAAGCCATAGTTTAAGCCTGCAATAAACTGCTGTTCGAAACTTTGCCGTAGAAAGGGGTTTTTGGCCAATATACTATCGAATTCAGCGGTAGTGTCCGCTAAGTTGACGTAGGTAACGTTGATGGGATTCAACTCGTGATAAACATATTTATTGGCGTTCCAGGTATATCCGAAGGTTGAATTTACCGAGGTGAGCGTGTACAATTTGCTTCTTTTAAGAATATCGCCTCCCAAACTTATCTTGGTCTTGGGTACATTGTACTTAAAGCGGCTAGGTGAAAAGGGTACCAATCGGGGAATGACTAGATCGGCTCTAAGACCACCCGCGATACTACTGAGGCCAGAATTGCTCCCCCCGGAAATCTGGGTCTCGTACGAAAAATTACCGCTGAGGCTGAACGTCTCCCCACCACGAAAAAAATTGCGGTTGTTATAGGTCAATGCGATGCCCGGCCCGGTAAATCCGTTCGATTTGCTGACCGCCTGCAACTCGGCGCGCAGCGATCGTTTGTTCAGCGGGGATAGAAAGATGTCGGCATCGAGTAAGCCGTTGCCATTTTCATTTGCCACGGTATCCTTTTCATTAAAGCGGATGTTTACAAACTTGTAACTGCCGATCGATGACAGCCTATTGCTGGTCAAACGTGCGGTCTGGGAATTGTACTTCTGTCCTTTTTCGAAGAGGATATATGGTTCTAATTTATCGGGTTTGAAAAATTCCTCCCGCTGTACGAAATTGATGCCCTTCACGGTATCGGAAACCGTTTTCAAGGTGTCGCTATCAATTGAATAATTAGGATGAACCGTAATGGAATCAATGGTATACGGAATTATCGAGCGGCTTGGCGTACTCTCTTTTAAACGCAGAAACAGATCGAATTTTTTGGTGTCGTAGCGGTTGGTATCGGCCTCGAAAATTAGAAAATCGGGATTGAAATTGTAATATCCCCGTTGCTTCATGGCGACATCGATCCGCTCTCGTTCGAATTTGAGCAACTGCAGGTCGAAGCGATTCCCAGGTTTAATTTCGGTCTCTGCCAGCAGCTCCTGAATATCTTCGTAAATGGGTAATGAGTCCTTTTCCAGTTCGAATTTCTCAAGGGTATACGGCTTCGGAACTTCAACTTTGTATGTGACACCCGTAAAATTTTTTGTGCTGTCGATGTCCGAACTGGCCCGGCCGTAGAAAAATCCACGGTTGTCCATCCGGTTCAAGATCAGTTCTTCGACCCGCTGCGGATTCACCTCCGAAAAGTAGACCGGTTCCTCCCCCATTTTTTTGTTAAGCCATTTATAGAGGAATCCCGGTTTTTCACGTTGCGCCTTGTAATGATAATAAAGTCCCAATCGCATCCCCAGGATTTTGGAATTGGGCTCGGGACGCAGCAGTGTATTGAGCTCTGCGTTCAGCGCGTCAATTTTCACATCTTTGGCGTCTTCTTCAAGGTCGGTCTCTATTTCTGCTCCCGTATAGAGGGTTTCACCTTCCGGAACGTACTTTTCGATGCTACACGATGATGCGAGCAATGCTATTGTCAGAAAGAAAATGAATCGGTATGTGGGTGTAGTGTTCAAACTAGTACTGTTCTTTTCGGTATTGAAATACGTTTATTTTATATCTTTTCCAGCATCCTTTTCCTCCGCGCCATCCTTTCTATCTGTTTTATTCTTTTTATCCATCTTCTCAATATCTTCATCCTCGTTGTCGTCATCGTCCAAATTCTCATCCTTCAACGGATTGAAGAGCTCACTGAACTTGTTGAATTCCCGGTTAAAGATCAAGGCGGCTCCGGTCACAATCAACTGGCCGTCGATGACGTTGGTATACTCGTTTTTTCGAAAGCCGCGCAGACGGAACCGGCCGTTTTCGGTCAATAAATATTCAAGGCTGACATTTCCTATAATAGGGGTCGACCCTTGGCTCTGCGAAGAGCTGCCCTCAACATCTACCGCGCTGCCCGCCGTGACGATCAATCGGTCATCAAGCAGTTTTTTCTGGGCATTGATATTAAGCTGGGTTCGGTCTTGGGGACTATCTCCCTGATAATCGGTAAAACTGTCAAGGTCAAAATTAAGGGCGATACCGGTGTTGCCGAGGGCCTTGTCTGAAAGGGAATTCAACTGGCCCGACAACATCTTGTTCACATTGTCCCGTGCCAAAGCCGCGGTTCCGCCACCACTGCCATCGCTTCCGGAAGCGGGAAAGAACCTATTCAGGGCCAGCAATGAAAATACCTGCTTGTTCAGTTCGCCCTCCTGTTCGTTCAACTGCTGAATCCGCCCGTACACAGCTCCGCCCAAGGCACCTTGGTCATCTTCGGGCATATCCATCCCGAAGGAAAGTTTGGGCTGCAACAGTTCACCCTTTACATTAAGGTATACCAAAAAGGGCAAGACTTGCTGAAATTTTCCGGATACGCTGGCGCTGTTCCCTGAAGTTGTGGTGGTCATTAAGGGCGCAGCAGCGGTCTCCACTTTATAGACCGCGGTGACATCCAAGGCCGCATCCATCGGGTCACCACGCCAAGTCACCGTACTACCGGGCTTTAGTTCGAATTTACGTTTTACCAGATTATATAGGCTGGTTTCGTAATGGCCCGAGTTTACTTCGTACCGACCGGATAAACCTACCCTACCGTTCGGCTCAACGCTAAGGTTCAAAGCAGCCTCTCCGGAGACCTGCAAGTTGTCACCCGTTTTTTTATTGATGATGACATTAAAAACGGCATCGTCGGCGATTTCCAATATGGCGTCGACATCCATCCCCTTAAAAACTTCCGGTGCCTCTTCTTCATCATTTTGGGTAAGGATGTCATCGGGGTTTTCGCGATTGACAAAAATTACGACGCCATCCCTTTCTTGAACATCCAGCTGCTCTTCGGGCACTACATAGGTAACATCCGTAAAATCCCGGATGCGCAATTTCCCTTCTACCTTCGGGAGATCGAGATTGCCCCCGACGGTCATATCGGTATCAAAACTGGCCTTACCGTAAAACAGTTCATTGTCTTCTTCTGTGGAATTTAACATTTGAAAAGCCTTGGCATTGAGGGTAAGGTCAAAAGTAGGATTGGTCAATTCCTCTGTCAGAATCGATCCACCGATAGTAAAGGCGTTGTTCTCAGCATCCGTAATCGTAAAGGTGTCGAGATAGAGCCCTGTATTATCCATGGTCAGCGTTTCATCGTCAATTTTGAATACGGAGTTCAGGGTAGACGCATTGAACGCCACTTGATTGAACTCGAACTCGCCGTTATATTTTGGGTCTGCCGTAGTTCCGGTGACCTTCACTTTTCCGGAAATATCTCCGCTAGCTTCTTTTATCACCTCTTCCGAAAGCCCTTCGACCGCCGACATTTCCAATTTGTGCAAAACGAAATCAAGGTCCAGTTTTGCCCCGGTGTTTGCTGCGGCATAGTCTCCTGTAAGGTCAAAATCGATACCCCCGTCTTTAAGGGCTAGATCAAAGTCGTAACTCCCCTTTCCCTTTGACGCGGCGTTCAACGAGAGGTTTCCCAAGGCACTCTGCATCACCCGCAAGTCATTAATGTTGAAATCGGCCACGATTCCGGTCGCCCCGAAAGGATTTACGACCACCACGTTGCCCTTCACCATACCCCCTGCCAAAGCTTCATCGGGATTCAAAAGGCTCAGAAGGGTCTGCAGCTTAAAATTATCGAATTCTACACCGATATGCTTATCTTCTACGTCGGCCATATCGTTGCTTAGCGTTAGCTTTTGATCGTTGTGGCTAAGGATGAAGTTCTCGAATCGCACTAATTTTTCTCCTATGCTCATCCGGTTGCCCTGTTCGATGGACCATTTCTTTTTGTTGAAGACCAAGTTTTCAGGAACGATGTGCAGGTTTATGGTATCCTTGTTCAGGGCCAGTTCCGCGGCGAGATGTACCAGCTGCTCAGTATCATCGAAGGAACTGAAGTCAAAATTCATCTGTTTGTTCTTCAGGTTCCCCGTAAAGAGTGTTCTTTTAATTTGGATGGGGTCGGATTTTAGGGCCGCCAGCCCTGCGCTGAAATCCAATTCGGTGGCATTACCTTCGACCAGAACCTCAAGGCTATCAATGGTAGACCCGGAGTAGGTGGCGGTGGGCATATCGAGCCTGGCCGTCAGTTTTTTGGTGGTTGCGTCAAAATCCGCTTTGAGGTTCACGGTATCTAAACGTTCAAGCCCTTTTAAGAACACTTCTGATAAAATTGGGATGGTGACAAACTCCGCGTTCACCTTTAATCTGACCGAGTCGGAAATCGAATCCGAAACGACAGCATCCGAAAAATACCCCTCAAACTGCCGTTGCAGGGCGGCGGTTATCTTATCGGGAGTGGCGTTTGACTTGAGACTACCTGTCAGGAATTCACTGTTGATACTGGCCTCGGTACTGGTCTTTCCAACAACGGACTTCAGGTCGATCTTGTCCAGTTTGTACTGCTTGTTGTCGTACACCGCCGTGCCTTCCGATAGCAGCGCGTCGAGCGTAAAGTCCTCGGCGTTGCCCTTAAAATTGACATTCAGCTTGGCCCCTGCCTTAATATTTTCGCGGGTAATGCCCAGTGCCTGAAGATCGGCACCGATCAGGTCGAGATTAAGCTTTACATCAGATTCCAACGAATCGAGATCGATCTTGGCATTGGTCTTAAAATCAAGGTTCGCGTCCTTAAAATTCAAATTGACATCCCCTTTGCCATCCACGATATCGCCTTCTAGAACGAGGTTCGAAAAATCATAGCCTTTGAACGTAAGCTGCCTAAAATCGGAATTTAATGTTGCATTGAGCGTACTGACATCGTTGCCGCTACCCTTGGCATCGATGGTAAAGGATATGCCACCCAATTGTTCATTTTTAAGGATTTTGTCGAGCCGCAGGCTGTCCACTTTCAAAATACCGTCAAAGGCGATGCTCTGCCGATTGGCATAGTTACCCGTAAGTTGTACCGTGCCTTCGGGAATTTTAAGCAAGACATCAGCAGCCATATCGTCGACCGATCCCTTGGCGGAAGCTTCAACAAGAATTGTCTCTGGGATGGAGATGCCCAAACTATCCTCATTCACGAACTGCATTACATCTTTTCTAGAGGATGTAGCCCGAACGGTATTGAAATCGAAAGAAAGCAATTTTGGCTCTGTCGCATTATTTACCTGCCCCTTTGCGATAAGGGAGGTACTTTCGCCCCAATCGATGGTCAAATCCGGTATTTGTATGCTGGCCAAGGTACCGTTGGCCACGAAATTTCCGGTTAAGGATTTTTTAGCGGCTTTTTGAACGTATTCATTGTTAGCCAGGTCCGGCTGAAAAACATAGGCATCCTGTAGTGCTAGGCTCAGATTAGGAATATTTACCTTGATACTGGCATTCTCCGGAGTTTCGATCAACTCGTCGACGGATGCGTATTCCAGGGACATCTCCCCGGAAACAGAACTGTTGTTCGTTTGCACTCGTAATCCCGTAATGGCTGCATTGTCATCCTCCATATGGGCATCAAATGCGAAATCCTTTAACCGGAAACCACTTTTTTCGGCGAAAGCCACTTTTTCAAGTATAAAGTTCGCCTGTTTGGGGCGGTATTCGATATCTTTTGCCTGGAACGTAAACCCGGAAATGGCTATCGCATAGGGATTGAATTTTCCGACTTCCGGCTGACTTGTCCCTGTGGCATAGGCGATTTTATTGTCCTGAAAATCAATTTCATTAACCTGTACCAAAAAGTCAGGCCATTCAAAACCCGAGCTGCTCGTGCTGTCCGCCGCAACCGTATCTTGCGGTTGAGCGGGCATTCGCAGCGAAATATCCGAATTTTTTAAAGCTAGCAAATCGACATCTATATCGTTCTTGGCGAGGTCGGCCTTGGGAATTTCCAACCGGAAATTTCCGATGTTGACATCGGCCGACAGGCTATCCGGTTCGGATTTGTAGTTCGCCTTCACCTTCTCGATCGTAAAATTATCTACCACTAAAAAAGGTAGTGCTGTTTCGGTAGTGTCCTCGGTCTCTGGAAAGGGCTTGGTTTGCATGTAGAAGGCCTCGGTATCGCTCAGTTCAAGGTCATCGAGTTCGAAACGCATAGCCTTTAAGTCGACGGTATTCGCCTCTACGTACAACCGGCCGAGTCTGACTTTACTGTCAATTCCCATAAAACCATCGTCGTAGACGATATCAAAATCTTTCAAATCAATGGAGCCTATGCTGATTGCCATGGGCTCGGAATTCGCTTCTTCGGGAGCGGAAACTGAATCCTGTGAGGCAAAGGCATCCACCAAGAAAGTGAAATTGAAGTTCTCCGAACCTTCCTGCCGGATGACGTTCGCCTTAAGACCTTCCCATCCCAAATACTCAAGGTCGAACGCATTGCCGAAAATAAGTTTCGACAGCCCCACATCGGCTTCCAGTGATTTGGAATAGACCAAGGTATCCCCTTTTTTATCCTCCAGATATAATCCTTCCACAGAAAGATTCCCAGAAAACGTGAGGAACATCCGGTCGATTTCGACCTTCGTTCCCGTTTTTTCGGAAACAAAATCCGTGGCTTTCGAGACAATGATATCCTGCCCCCATGGACTGCGAATAAAAAGTACCAAGGCCACGAACAGCACGATTAGCACTAGGAACACTCGACCTATACGTCTCAAAATTTTATTTCTCTTCTCTTTCTCCAAAATTGTCGGTAGCGAATCTATTAAGGCCCAAAAGTAAAGCGTTTGGCAAAAAATATCTGCCAATCTTCTATTAATTTCAATAGCGGCCTATCGCCCTATTTACGATGCTATTCCTTTCTCAGATGATGCTAAAGGATTTATTTTTGACCCTTTGCACTGAATCTACCAAATGTATTAGGAGATAGTTCCATCTTTGTTTTTTGTACCTTGTTTTAAGGGTTTGTCTAAAATCATTTTGAGCAAGCGTTTGTTTAAGCCCACAACTCCTCAATACAATGAATTTTAACTGGCAGCTTATACTTCTTCTTTTGTGGCCGCTTGCTATGTGTGGGCAAAATCTATTGCCTCCCGTGCACAATTATAAAATTTATGATTACAATGCCGCCAGTAAAAACTGGGGGTTGGCGGCAAACGAAAACGGAGAACTCTTTGTAGCCAATAATAAAGGGCTTCTGCATTTCAACGGGGAGGAATGGACCCTATACCAATTGCCGAACAAAACGGTAGTACGCTCCGTTGCCTACATCGAGGGCAAGGTTTATACGGGTTCTTATGAAGAATTCGGATATTGGAAAAAGCAGGATACCGGTGTATTGCGATATACTTCCCTTACCCATTTGATCAAAGATCACGAATTTACCAGTGAGGAGTTCTGGCAAATTTTGCCCTATAACAATAGTATCGTATTCAGGTCTTTCTCCGGCATCTACGTATACAATGGCGATAGCATTGACATTGTGGATTCCGATATCATCGCCGTCAATATTGCAGTATACGACGGCAAGATGATAGTAGCCGGCGATGCAGGTTTTTTTGTGTTACAGGATAAACAACTCGTGCGCATCGAGGCGCTTGACCTATTGGAGGGAAAGACCATAATCGACATGTTACCGATCAAAGAAGGGCTATTGATCGGCACCAAACTGAATGGATGCTATCTATTTAAGGATGACGGTTTCACAGTATGGAACGCACCTATAAATGAGGAACTAAAATCGCACCAACTCAACATAATCTTACCATTGAACCACCAAAAAATAGCTTTTGGCACTATAAAAAATGGTATCTGTATCTACGATACTACAAATAAAACCACCAAACGACTAAACCGTGAATCGGGCCTGCAGAACAATACGGTTTTGGCACTGCTTCTTTTTAAGGACCAACTATGGGCGGGACTAGACAACGGCATTGCCAGGATCCGCCTTGAAACTCCCATTACATACTATACCGATTATTCGGGTGTGGTGGGCACGGTATATGATGTGGCACTTTTTAAGGATGTGCTTTATATGGGAAGCAATACAGGCATCTACTATATTGAGGCCGGTCGATTACGGTTTATGGAGGGTTCACAGGGCCACGTATGGGACTTGGAAGTCGTGGACGGGGATTTATTAGCGGGACATAATACCGGTACCTTTAAAATTAAGGCGGCGGCATTAGAAAAAATATCGGACATCACAGGAGGATACCAATTTGCAAAAGTGCCGGAAAAAAATGCCACCTATCTTCAAGGCACGTACACCGGGATTGCTAAATATCAAAAAGACCAAAAAGGAGAATGGGATGTGAGAAGAGTGTCAGGAATCGATTTTCCTGTAAAACAATTATGCTTCGAGAACCCGAATACGGTTTGGGCCGCGCACCCGTACAAAGGTCTTTATCGGATGACTATCGACGATACTTACGATAGTATATTGGAAAAACAAGAATTTACAACCAATGCCCTTCCCAATAACTACAATGTCAAACTATACAAGGTCGAAAATCAAATTGTGATTCAAAGTGGAGGCATTTGGCACAAATACAACCCAATTCTCGGCAAAATAATAGCCTTTGAGGAGTTTCGACCCTTTAACCATATGAAACTTGTCAACTACAATGAGGGTCATTTTTGGTTCGTAAATCACGAAAAAAACAAGGAGCTCATTTATACCGACCTGAAAAAAGACAGCTTGGCCGTCTCGGAAAACCTGTTGGAAGAAAGGCTGGTACCCGATACCGAAAATATAGTCAAGGCAAACGATTCCATCTACCTCTTTACCCTAGTCGACGGCTTCGGTAGCATGAACCTGAGCAGATTAAAGCGACATTTGAGGGAAAACAGCATCCCGGTTCCCAAACTCTCCTTTTTTAAAGATGAAAAGGGGCGCTATCCCCTGACGAAAACCACGTTTCAGGTACCGTACAAAAACGCCCGGGACATTACAATACAGATTGCCTCACCCGAATTGGAACGACCAAAATTTTACTACCGACTCAAAGGCCCTGAAAATGAAGCCGAATTTCTACCGGAAGGTAAGACTCAATTTTCAGAATCTTCCGTTCGGGAGCTATGAACTTGAGGTTGTAACAGTAGGCATCGATAACAAGTTTTCGACCCCTAATAAAATCACTTTTGATATTGCCCCACCCTGGTACCTCAACACATGGAGCATGACGCTTTATATTTTGGCTTTGGTCGGCACAATCCTTTTAATTCGATGGTACAATCGAAGAAAACTGAGAAGGAAACAGTTTGCCCTTAAGCAACAATTGCATCGCGAACAGGAAGAGCACCTTTTGGCCTTGGAAAAGGAAAAGTTGGAAAAAGAGATTAAACAGAAGCAAAAAGAACTCGCCCGCACTACAATGAGCGTAGCCAAAAAGAACGAATTGATCCTGGAGCTAAAGGATATGCTGGCGCTGAACAAGGATGCCTTCCCCAACAAACAAAGATACCGGTCCCTAACCAAGAAATTGGTCGGATCGATTAACGAAGATGAGGATTGGAAACATTTCGAGATTAATTTCAAGGAACTGCATGGGGATTTTTTTGAGAACCTGCTGGAACGCTTTCCAAAACTCACCCCAAAAGACTTAAAACTCTGCGCTTACCTCAAAATGAACCTATCCTCGAAGGAAATCGCACCTTTAATGGGGATTACCATCCGAGGGGTCGAAATCCATCGCTATAGGCTTAGGAAGAAACTCAACATGGACAGCTCGCAGAACTTGAGCAATTTTTTGATAAAATTCAATTGAACCCCCTTAAAATCGCGCCAAACCTACCACATCACCACTACATCACAGTGTTAAACTTTCAAATCCAATCCACACAAACATTACTACAAGACGCATAGTATACAGGGCTTTTCGATCAAGAACGAAATGATGTAGCTTTCATGTAGTGCTTTCCCTACGAAGGCCGATCTTAGTTTATTAATTTAGTAAAAAACTAACTCCCTTAATGAACACATATGAAAATACATGACGTTTTATTGGTAATATCGTTTTTGTTGCTGTCGGTCTCACTATCGCACGCGCAAGACGATAGTACAATCACGGGCACGGTTTCCGATGACCAGGGGCCACTGCCCGGGGCATCGGTCGTCGTCAAAGGTACGACGACAGGTACCCAGACCGATTTTGATGGAAACTATACCTTAGAGGGCGTTCCCTCGAACGCGACCCTTGAAATCAGCTATATCGGTTTTGCGGCCCAAGAAATAGCAGTGGATGGACAGACTTCGATAGACGTTACCCTTCAAGAAGATGCCCAGTCCTTGGATGAAGTGGTGGTGGTGGGGTATGGCACCCAAAAGAAAGCCGACCTTACCGGTTCGATCGCTACTGTAAAATCCGAAGATATCAGTCGTACCCCATCTGGCGCGGCCATGCAGTCGCTTCAGGGCAAAGTGGCAGGGCTTCAGGTGGTCAGTAGCGGTGCTCCCGGTACGGGGCCCTCGATCAGGGTACGCGGTATCGGTTCGTATGTCGGCGGTGCCTCTGACCCGCTATATGTGGTGGACGGCGCTTTTTACGATGATATCGACTTTTTGAACAATGAAGATATCGAATCCATTTCGGTACTTAAAGATGCCTCTGCATCGGCCATCTACGGGGTAAGGGCAGCGAATGGTGTCGTACTGATCGAAACGAAATCGGGTAAGGCCAATCAAAAACCACAGATTACCTATAGTGGGTATCAGGGGGTCCAGATAGCACAAAACCTTGTGAAGCTATCCAATTCGGAACAGTTCGCCACACTCGCCAGGGAATCCGGTTCCGAAGCGGAAGCCCAATTTATAGACAATGCCATCCAGCGCTACGGTAGAAGTAGGATAAATCCGAATGTACCTGCCGTAAACACGGATTGGTATGATCAGATTCTCCGTCATGCCCTTCAGCAGAACCATAGTCTAGGGGTAACCGGTGGAGCGGAAAATTTGACCTACGCCGTGGGACTGAATTATTTTGAGCAGGAAGGTATCCTCAAAATGAAGAACGATTACGAACGGTTCAATATTCGGACAAAGTTGAACTTTGACGTCAGCGATCGGTTGGATGTAGGAGTTTCGGCGCTTTTGAGCAACGCGACTCAATTTCGTCCTGAAACCACCGCATTTGCTCTCGCGTACTATGCCGTGCCCACTATGCCCGTTTTGGACCCCTCTAAAACAAATGCCTTCCCCAGACCTTATGCCAACGCGCAGGATTTAGGATATAGAGGCACCCAAAACCCTTTTCCGGTAATAGATAATACCGAGAATAGAAACAAAATCAGGAATACCTTGATGACCCTTGACCTCAATTATCAGTTGATTCCGGATAAACTCACTTTGAACACGGCCTACTATCATAATTTCGAAACTACGGAGACCAGGGAGGTCAGGCTTCCTTTCTTTTTCGGGAATGGCAATGCCTTTCGTGAAAATGCTACCTTGCTTAAAAGAAACAATACATTTTCCGAACAGACTTGGGACAATACCCTGACCTTTGATGACAGTTTTGGAAAACACAACCTGACCGTTTTGGCGGGGACTTCATTCAGGGACCGATCCTTTGAACAGCTCGAAGCGACCGGTTTAAATTTTCCGAACGGACCTGGAATCGGCGATGAATCCTACTTTTTGGATTTAGCTAACACCATAGATGTCGACGGAGTAGGAGACGACGGGGTCAGACAGTACTTCTTTTCCTATTTCGGACGTATCGCCTACAACTTCGACAGCAAATATTTGCTTTATGGAACTTTCCGCGCCGACGCCACCAGTAAATATCAGGAAAAATGGGGCTATTTCCCCACTATCGGTGCCGGTTGGGTCGTTTCGCAAGAGTCGTTTATGGAGAACAACGGGGTGTTCGATTTTCTCAAGATCAGGGCGAGTTGGGGCGAATTGGGAAATGCCAATGTAGCCGCAAGCAGCGGGGGCATTACGTCCGAAGAAGTAGATGCTGCCTTTGGCGACCAACGCTTCCCCGGAACGGTGACCAGCAGTGATTTTGAGGCCCTAAAGTGGGAAGTGACCGCTGAGACCAATGCGGGCATCACGGCCAGGCTTCTCAACAACCAGTTGTCCATCGAGACCGATTATTTCATCAGGGAAACCAAGGATGCCGTCATCCCCGTTTCCCGCTTGTTAGTGCCCGGCACCACGAGACAGAACGTGGGACGCATCAAAAACTCCGGCTTTGAGGCGGTAGTGACCTGGAACCAGCAGGTTTCCGAAGATTTCAATTATACTATCGGCGCCAATTTCTCGACCTTGAAAAATGAAGTGCTCGATCTGTCGGGACAAGAAAACCTTACTACAGGAGGAGACGTCACACAACGCACAGTCATCGGGGGCACCATAAATCCATTTTACGGGCTTGACGTCGCCGGGGTATATCAGACCGATGAAGAAATTCAGGGCGACCCTACGGCACAAGCGGCCATAACGGACGGGCTGACCGTGGCCCCGGGGGACTTTAGGTTCGTGGACCAAAATGGCGATATGATAATAGACGCTCAAGACCGGGTGGATCTAGGGTCGTATCTGCCCACCTATTCCTTTGGGTTTAATCTCGGGCTCAACTATAGGGCTTGGGATTTCAACTTGAACGTCATCGGGCAAGGGGGCAATGTCATCGCGAACCAAAAACGTTTTGCCATACGACAAAGTCCCGATCCCAACGTCGACAGGGATTTTGCCATCAATCGTTGGAACGGTGCGGGCACTTCGACCGATTATCCCTCGGCGAGGGGCATACGAAACTCGTGGAGCAATCAGTTCCTCAGCAGTTTTTTTGTTGAAAAGGGAGATTTTGTACGACTTCAAAATGTTACTTTGGGATATACATTACCTCCGTTGGTCGGAAAGTTCAATCCGACCATCCGATTTTACCTGACCGCGGAGCGGCCCCTAACGTTCTTCGATTACAACGGCTTTACGCCCGAGGTTCCGGACGGAAGGGATACTGAGACTTATCCTATTCCAGGGGTATATACTTTTGGTGTGAATATTAAAATTTAAAAAATATAGCTATGATACATATAAAAATGAACAGATTGCCCGCGCTTTTGGCTTTGTTCGGATTTTTGTTTGTGGGCTGTTCCGACCAATTGGAACAACCCGAACTCAACAATGATTTTGCGGGGGGAACCGATTTTTCCCGGACCGACGATATGATTTTTGCACTTACCGGCGTCTACCAAGCGGTTACTGACAGAGGGTGGGAACAACCCTTGGTCGTTTCTACACGAGGGGACGACGTAAACGCTGCTGGAGACCAACAGGGACTCATCAACCAAGATCGCTACGTGTACGACAACTCCTTTTTCGGATCTCGGACCCTGTGGGAAACCTATTATGGCGACATCATCGCCGCCCATACGGCCATGGAGCAAATTGGGCGCTATCAGGAATTTGCCGATGCCGACGGTATCGCTTTGGGCAACCGCTATATTGCGGAAGCCAAAGTATTAAGGGCGATTTTACTTTTTCAGCTCTCCCAGGTCTATGGCGCCGTTTTTATTCCCGAATCCTCCGACCTCGATGCTTTTGCCGATGTGACCGAAGTACCGACTAAAGATGAAGTCATGCAGCATATTTCCGATCAGATGGACGAGGCTATTCCGCTTTTATTGGATCTTCGGCCCAATGAACGTACCGATCTGCCCGGCGGAGTCACCCGCTATACGGCCCTGATGATCAAGGCCGTTGCTAACCAGGAACTGGAAAATTACCAAGGGGTGGCCGATGCTACCGGCCAAATTATCGGCTCGGGCAAGTTCAGTCTTTTCCCGGAATTTTACGAACTTTTCAAAACTCCCGGAAAACTAAGTGATGAGAGTCTCTTTGAATTTCAGTATTCCGATTTCGGGGCTGGCGAGGGCGATCGGGTCAGCTTTCTTTACAATCCGTTCGGGCCTAATAGCTGGGAGCCTTCCAGAGAGGGTGCGGGAAGCGGTTGGGGTTTTTTCGAGCCAAGCCTGAAATTCGTTGAGTTTATGTTGGATAGAGGGGAGACCGAACGTTTGGAAACATCGGTACTGTTTAGCCAAAGAGGAATCGATAGCCTTATTGCAACTACAGATTACACGGCAGAGACCCTTCCCGCCTTTGTTTCACCGACCACTAGGGACGGCGATACGAACACCTCTACCGTACGATCGATTTGGTCGAGCGGAAAACATTATTTACCGACGAACCAACTGATCCCCGGACGTACGGATTATGGCAGTAACAAAAACTATATCGTTTTCCGTTATGCTGAAACGCTTC
This sequence comes from uncultured Flavobacteriaceae bacterium, assembly GCA_963832345.1. GTDB lineage: Bacteria > Bacteroidota > Bacteroidia > Flavobacteriales > Flavobacteriaceae > Pricia. Next base: position 59,501 of record CAWHTW010000005.1, read on the forward strand.
TAATGCATGCGGAAGCCTTACTTCAAGGCGCCAGCAGTCCGACGATGAGTGCAGACGAGGCCGTGAACATCGTGAGGGCCAGAGCAGGAATGGCTCCGCTATCGGGCGTGACCTTAGATCAGGTAATCGACGAAAAATATGCCGAACTGAGCATGGAATGGGGGAAGCGATTTTTTGATATGGTGCGTTTGGGCAGAACCGAGGAACTCAGTTTTGGGGGAAGGACCTTTACCCAAGACAAGGCCTTTGTTACCTATCATCAAGATCAGATAGACGAATTTCCCATTTTGGGCGAGATAGCGAACTAATCCATAATTCAGAAAAAATGAAAAATTTAAAATATATAGTTTCGGGTTTGACGGCCGTTTTATTTTTTTACGCCTGCGATCAAGGTATAGACGGCCTTACCGAAGTCGATCCCGGACCGGATATCTCGGCGCCACAGGTAAACATCACCGCACCGGCCGATGGTGTAGCGGTAAAGGTCAACGAAGAATTAGCCACTATTACAGTAGCATTTGAGGCTCAAGACGATATTGAACTGGCCTCCGTGGAAGTCTTGCTCGACGGCACGAACCTCAGAACCTATACCGATTTTAAAGATTATCGTAGGTTGATTGTAAACGATTTGGTCTACGATAAGTTGGCCGACGGCAATCACGTGCTAACTGTCACCGCGACCGATATAGAGGGAAAGGCGACTTCGGAAGTCGTAAATTTCACCAAAGAGCCCGCTTACATTGCAAAATACCCCGGTGAAATACTCTATATGCCTTTCGATGGCGACTACGTCGACCTCATCAGTTTCGAAACAGCGGAGCAAATTGGCAGCCCTGCTATCAGCGAAGAAACGGTTGCTGGGTCCGGTGCCTATGCCGGTGCTACAGAATCCTATCTGACCCTAGATTCGGAACGCTTTAAAAATGCAGCATTCAGCGCCATCTTTTGGATAAAGCTCAACGCGATGCCTGATAGGGCCGGTATTTTGGCCATGAGCCCTCCCTTAGACGATGCGGGGGGCAATGTACTCACTAGCGGATTCCGGTTTTTTAGGGAGGCCGCGGCTGGCAACCAACGTTTCAAACTAAACGTTGGTTCCGGCGATACGGGCAATTGGTTCGATGGGGGTGAAGCGGCCGACGTGGATCCGGCATCGGAAGAATGGGTCAATATGGCCTTTACCATCTCGGGAACGGAGGCCATCGTTTATATTGACGGTCAAGTTGTATCCCAAGGTCCTTTGGCCGGTGTGGACTGGACCGATTGCAACGTACTGTCGATCATGTCGGGCGCACCTAATTTTTCGGCGTGGGACCACCTGTCGGACCTTAGCTTGATGGATGAGCTCCGAATTTTTGACAGGGCAATTACACAAGAGGATATCATACAGATTATACAGGATGATTCTGGTATCGTGGTATCGGATTACCCGCCAACCTTTGATGGAGAAATTTTTTATATGCCCTTCGATGGCGATTACCAAGAACGGTTCAGGGAGACTGAGGCCACTGTAGTCGGAACTCCAGCCTTCGCCGGGGAAAGTGCTGCCGGGGAAGACGCATATGCCGGTGCGGCCGATTCATACCTGACCCTACCCGTCAACGGTCTGACCACCGACGAACTCAGCGCGACCATGTGGTACAAACTAAATGCAGATCCCGATCGCGCCGGTATCCTGACGATTTCGCCACAAGATCCGGATAACGCTGACTTTCCCGAAACCCAGAACAACCGCAACAGTGGCTTCCGGCTACTGCGGGAAGCTGGCCCAGGGGGACAAGTGTTCAAACTGAATGTAGGTACCGGCGATGGCGAGGCATGGGCCGATGGCGGTGAGGCAGCATCCTTGGATCCCGCCACTGATACGGACTGGGTTCAACTCGCCTTTACCATTTCGGAAGAGAGCATAAAAGTCTATATCGATGGTGAGCTGGTAGCTGAAACGGCAATGAGCGGAATCGATTGGACCGGCACTGAAATCCTGAGCATCGGATCCGGAGCCCCTAGGTTCACTGGCTTTAACCATTTATCCGATGCGAGTCTGATCGATGAACTGCGGTTCTACGATAAGGCCCTGACCCAAGAGGAAATACAAAATATCAGGGATTCCGGTTTATAACACATTTTTGAGTTAGTTTTTATGAAGTTAGTTTTAAGTTTAGTTTTAGTGGCCATTGTCTTCTTGGCAATAGGATGCGATGGCCAAAAAACTACCAATAAAAAAAATAGTTCCCCCGAAACCGAAGTTGAGCAATCATCCCTTTCCGACGATGAGCTCTTGGATACGGTTCAGCGCCAAACCTTCGATTATTTTTGGGGAGGCGCCGAACCCAATTCCGGCTTGGCAAGGGAACGGATCCATATGGACAGTATTTACCCGAACCATGATAAGGACATCATTACTATAGGTGGGTCCGGTTTCGGACTGATGGCCATTTTGGTCGGGGTCGAACGGGGTTTTATCACCCGCGAACAAGCTCTCGAACGCTACGAAAGGTCCGTTGAATTTCTGGTCAATGCCGATCGATTTCACGGCGTATGGCCACATTGGCTTACGCCCGATGGAAAGATGACCCCTTTCAGTAAGAAGGACAACGGCGGCGATCTGGTCGAAACCGCTTTCTTGGTGCAGGGCCTGCTCACCGTCATGGAGTATTTTAAAGAAGGCAGCGACAGGGAAAAACAGTTGGCGGGCAAAATCCAAAAACTTTGGGAGGAAGTGGAATGGGACTGGTACACCCAGGGTAAAAACGTACTTTATTGGCACTGGTCTCCCGAATACGAATGGGAGATGAACTTTCCCGTGGGCGGTTACAATGAGGCCTTGATCATGTACATATTGGCATCCGCCTCCCCTACCCATCCGATTAAAAAGCAAGTCTACGACAAAGGCTGGGCCCGCGGCGGGGACATTACAAAAGATACTACCTTTTACGGACTGGAAACCGAACTAGACCACTACGAGCACGACGAATCGCCTGTCGGGCCGCTCTTTTGGGCGCATTATTCCTATTTGGGTCTAAACCCGACTGGACTTACCGACCCGTATGCAGACTATTGGAAGCTCAACCAAAACCACGCACGCATCCAATATAAATACGCGGTCGACAATCCCGAAAACTTTGAGGGCTACGGAAAGAACCTCTGGGGATTGACTTCCAGCTATTCGATGAAGGGCTATGCCGGGCACCGACCCGATCAAGATCTTGGGGTAATTTCCCCGACCGCCGCACTATCCTCCATGCCTTACACCCCCGATGAGAGCATGGAGTTCTTGCGGTATCTGTATACCGAACAAGACAGTCTGATCGGTAAATATGGTCCTTACGATGCCTTTAGCCTTGAAAATGACTGGTACGTGCCTAGGTATCTCGCTATTGACCAAGGCCCAATTCCGGTAATGATCGAAAACCATAGAAGCGGATTGCTCTGGAAATGGTTTATGAAAAACGAGGAGGTACAACAGGGATTGGAGAAATTGGGGTTTGAACAGGATTCACAATAAAAACCCGCCTTTCGGACCACACAGGTTTGAAAAATTTAAATCTGAAAAGGAGTTTGCCCCGGTCGAGTGCGGGAAGGCCGCCCAGAACAGAGGCAATCAAGACCTATTGGTTGATGGCAGACTACGAAATACTAAAACAAACCAGCTATGACCCCTTCAAAATGGAACAGGATTTTTCTATTAGTAAGCGTTTGTCTGTTCTTTCCCTGCTGCTCAGGCGATGATGGCCAAGGCCCTTTAGGTTTGTCGGAACTTCCAGAAAGTCCGAGGGATACCGTACCGGAAGAGGAAGAGATGGAACAAGAAGAGGAATTACCCCTGATCAGCGATGAAGACCTTCTCGATCTTACCCAACGCGAGACCTTTAAGTATTTCTGGGATTTTGCGGAGGCCAATTCCGGGGCGGCGCGGGAACGCTACCATCCGAACGACCTATCCATCGATCCCAATACGGTCAGTCTCGGGGGAACCGGTTTCGGACTTATGGGGATTCTCGTCGGCATCGAACGGGGTTTCATTACCCGCGAGGAAGGGGTACAGCGCCTAAACCAAATATTTACGTTTTTGGAATCTGCAGACCGCTTTCGCGGTGCTTGGCCGCATTGGATCGACGGCACGAATGGAAATGTGTTGCCTTTTAGCAATCTTGATGACGGGGGCGATCTGGTAGAAACCGCCTTTCTGGCGCAAGGAATGATCTGTGTCAAAGAATACTTTAAAGATGGCAGCGACGGCGAAAAAGCGCTGTCCGAAAAGGCAGACGCCCTTTGGAAGGGTGTGGAATGGAACTGGTACACCCAAGGTCAAAACACGCTCTATTGGCATTGGAGCCCCAACAATGATTTTGCTATCAATTTTCCGTTAAAGGGGTATAACGAAGTGCTCATCACCTATATCATGGCCGCGGCATCCCCCGATTTCAGCATTACTAAAGAAGTCTATTCCAACGGGTGGGCGTCTAACGGAGCTATCGCTGCGGCAACCACAGCTTTTGACATTCCTTTGATTGTAGACCATGCCGGCGATGAACCGAAAGGCGGACCGCTGTTCTGGGCGCATTATTCCTACCTTGGCCTGAATCCCAACGGCTTGAGCGACGAATTTGTAAACTATGGAGAGGTCAACGTAAACCATTCCAGAATTAACTATTTGCATTGCGTGGAAAATCCCGGGAACTATGCGGATTATGACGAGGATTGTTGGGGCCTTACAGCTAGTTATTCCAGAAACGGGGATGGTAGCATCGGCTACAACGCCCATAGCCCGACTAACGATACCGGGGTCGTTTCCCCTACGGCGGCCATCAGCTCTATCCCCTACACTCCCGATGAATCTTTAAGGGCCATGCATTATTTTTATGACAACAAAGATCACCTTTTGGGCCCCGCCGGGTTTTACGATGCCTTTAGCCCCGAAAATGATTTTTGGGTCGCCGAGGCTTATTTGGCTATCGATCAAGGTCCACAGCTGGTGATGATAGAAAATTATAGAAGCGGGTTGCTTTGGAAACTTTTTATGCAAAATGAGGATATACAGGCAGGCCTCGACAAACTTGGATTTAACTATGGCAATTAAAAAAATTAGTGCAGCGCTTATTTTCTTGTTTTTTGGAAGTATGGCAATCGCCCAAGAAACATCTATGTACCAAAAGAAAGCGTTTATCACAGCTAAGGATACGCTATCGTACCGAATGCTGTATCCCGAAAATTTTAGCAAGGATGCGTCATATCCGCTGATTCTTTTTTTACACGGAGCGGGAGAACGCGGCAACGACAACGAAAAACAATTGATGCACGGGGGTAAATTATTCACGGAGGCGTCCCATAGAAAAAACTTTCCCGCTATCGTCATTTTTCCACAATGCCCGGCAGATGATTATTGGTCGAACGTTGAAGTAGATCGGAGTTCAAATCCGGTCGGCCTCGATTTCCAATATAAAAAAGGACCTACCGACGCGATGGGCCTTGTGCTGAAATTGATGGATGATCTCGGCGGCAAAAGCTACGTCGACAAGAACCAAATCTATCTCATGGGCCTATCCATGGGCGGTATGGGCACTTATGAGCTCTTATACAGAAAACCGGATGTATTTGCCGCTGCAGTGGCTATTTGTGGAGGCGGCGAACCGGAGTCTGTCGAAAAATACGCTAAAAAAGTCCCTCTCTGGGCGTTTCACGGGGCAAAGGATAATGTGGTAAACCCCGAGGAATCGATAAAGATGGTTTCCGCTATTCTTAAGGCCGGAGGTTTTCCAAAGTTTACCATGTACGATGATGCCGATCATAATAGTTGGGATTCCGCTTTCGCCGAGCCCGATTTTTTGCCTTGGCTTTTTTCACACTCCAAAAACCAAAAATAGATGCGATACATAACGATGCGTCTTTATCTGATGGTGTTAGGCTTCTTCATTATAGGGATGGGCTTCCTGAATTCGGCCTTCGCCCAAACGGAAACCTATTGCAACCCGGTCAACATCGACTACACCTATATGATCTACAACGCCCATAACGACCTTTCATACCGTTCAGGCGCAGATCCGGCTGTGGTACGCTTTAAGGATGAGTATTACATGTTCGTTACGCGATCGATGGGCTATTGGCATTCCAAAAATATGGACGAATGGGAGTTTATCAAACCCAAGCAATGGTACTTTCAAGGCTCAAACGCCCCTGCTGCATTCAATTACAGGGATTCGGTGCTTTTCGTGGCCGGAAACCCCTCTGGTTCCATGAGCGTCTTGTATTCGGATATGCCGCAGGAGGGTAAATGGGAGCCGACCCCTGGAATTTTGCACAACCTTCAAGATCCGGCACTTTTTATCGACGATGACGGACAAGGCTATATGTATTGGGGCTCGTCTAATAAATTTCCAATACGGGCCAGAAAATTGGATATAAAAAAGCGTTTCCGACCTTCGGAGGAAGTCCATGAAATTTTCAACCTGGAACCCGAAAAACACGGTTGGGAGCGTTTCGGCGAAAATCATTCCGATACCCAGCTGGGCGGATATATTGAAGGGCCTTGGATGACCAAGCACAATAACAAGTACTACTTGCAATACGCCGCTCCCGGAACGGAGTTCAACGTCTACGGCGATGGTTTCTATATCGGCGATTCGCCGTTGGGACCGTTCGAATATGCGCCAAACAATCCCTTTTCGTACAAACCGGGCGGCTTTATCAACGGGGCCGGACACGGGAGCACGGTCAGAGGCCCGGGCGACCAATTTTGGCACTTCACTTCCATGGCTGTGAACGTAAATATTGGTTGGGAAAGGCGAATCGGTATGTTTCCTACTTTTTTTGATGCGGATGGCCTGCTATATTCCGATACATCTTTCGGTGATTATCCACATTATGCAGCTTCAGCAACCGACAAAAAGGGCGGGTTTACGGGATGGATGCTCCTATCCTACAAAAAACCGGTAAAAACATCCTCGCAACTTGAAAATTATGGCGGTGAGACCCTAACGGACGAAAATGTCAAAACCTTCTGGATCGCCAAGGAAAATAATGCTAGCCAATGGGTCGAAATCGATTTGACTGGAACCTGGATTGATACATGCCCTGCAAGTCAATTACAACGACTATGAATCGGATATGTATGGAAAGATTCCGGGTTTGTACCATCAGTATACCATCGAAGGTTCAATGAACGGCTCGGATTGGTTTACCTTAGTTGATCGCAGCACGGATGAAAAGGATGCTCCCAACGATTATGTGGCCTTGGATACCCCTAAAAAATCAAGATTCATTCGTTATAAAAACATCCATGTGCCTACCCCGTACCTCTCTATTTCCGATATCAGGGTTTTCGGGACGGGTTATGGAAAAGCGCCCAAGTCAATAAAAGAATTGTCAGTGACCCGAAACGATAAAAGACGCGGTGCCCAAATTAATTGGGAGCCCATAAAAAATGCCCAGGGCTACAATGTGCTCTGGGGAATTGCCCCCGACAAATTGTACAGCTCATGGTTGGTCTATGACGAAAATTCTTTGGAGCTAAAATCTTTGAATGTAGATCAAACGTATTATTTTGCTGTGGAAGCCTTTAATGAAAATGGGGTCGGGGAAAAGTCTGGAATAGTCGAGATTGAGCAAAAATAGGGTGCAATGTCCGTTCAAGCGCAGGCAAGAATTTCAGGTTGCTGACCACCAACTAAGTCTAAAGTGCGCTCGATCACGAAATAGCAATGCGATATAATTAGTAGCTATCTTTTTTTGGAAGAACACAGCCCACGCAAACAAAATATAATGACACTACAAAAAACAATACTGGCATTTAGCGTTTTAATCACCGTATCATGGTTTGGAAATTCTCAATCGCGAATCCCAGAAGTAGAATCACTGCTTCAAAAAATGACCTTAGCAGAAAAAATCGGCCAACTGAATCTGTTGACACCGGGTGGAGGAATTGCGACCGGATCTGTGGTAAGCGAAGATGTTGAAGGCAAAATCAAAGCGGGCGAAGTGGGGGGTATTTTCGGGGTTACGGGGCCGGATAAAGTGCGTAAGGCACAAGAGATTGCGGTCAATAGTTCCCGGTTAAAAATCCCGCTACTCATCGGTGCCGATGTGATCCACGGGTATAAGACCACCTTTCCGATTCCCCTTGGATCGGCCTCGAGCTGGGATATGGACTTGATCAAACAATCGGCCCAAATCGCTGCTAAGGAATCGACGGCCGATGGCATCAACTGGAATTTCTCGCCTATGGTCGATATCGCCCGTGATGCGCGTTGGGGCCGTATCGCCGAAGGAGCGGGCGAAGATCCCTATTTGGGTTCGGCCATTGCAGCCGCCATGGTACAAGGGTACCAAGGCACCGACCTTGCCGCACCCCATACCATGATGGCCTGTGTGAAACATCTTATCCTATACGGTGCCGCGGAAGGTGGACGTGATTATAATTCCGTAGATATGGGTAGGGTAAAAATGTTCAACCAATACCTTCCGCCCTATAAAGCGGCGGTCGATGCGGGAGTGAACAGTGCCATGACCTCTTTCAACGATATCGATGGCATCCCCGCTTCGGCAAACAAATGGATGATTACCGACCTTTTACGCCAGAAATGGGGCTTTGAAGGCTTTGTAGTTTCCGACTATACCTCGGTAAATGAAATGATAGCCCATGGTATGGGTGACCTACAGGCCGTTTCGGCCCAAGCCCTTACCGCCGGCTTGGACATGGATATGGTCGGGGAAGGCTTTTTGACCACTCTTAAAAAGTCTTTGGATGAAGGCAAGATAACTGAAGAACAAATCACCACGGCCTGCCGACGGATATTGGAAGCCAAATACAAATTGGGACTTTTTGAAGACCCTTTTCGTTATTCCGATGAGAAACGACCTGAGAAAGATATATTGACCGACGAAAACCGAAAGTTGGCCCGTACAATTGCGACGCGCAGTTTCGTCCTATTAAAAAAACATCAGAACACCCTTCCTTTAAAAAAGAACGCCAAAATTGCCTTGTTAGGTCCCTTGGCCGATAGCCGAAACAATATGTTGGGCACCTGGGCCCCTACAGGTGAGCACAAATTGGCGGTCACCGTACTTGAAGGCTTTAAAAATGTGGCTCCCGATGCCTCGATTAGGTATGCCAAGGGCGCCAATATTTCCAACGATCCCGTCATGGCCAAAAATGTAAATGTTTTTGGACCAAAAATCGAAATCGATGAAAGCTCCCCCGATACCCTGTTAAAAGAGGCACTTGAAGTGGCCAAGGCATCCGATGTAATCGTTGCCGTCGTAGGGGAGGCCGCCGAAATGACCGGGGAGGCTGCCAGTCGAACGGACATTTCGATTCCCGACGCCCAAAAGAAACTCATTCAGGCTTTGGCAATAACAGGTAAACCGATAGTTCTCGTATTGATGAGCGGTCGGCCATTGACCATTCCAGAAGAATATGATCTTCCGGTAAGCATCCTCCAAGTATGGCATCCGGGGGTGGAAGCTGGTAACGCCATTGCGGATGTTATTTTTGGGGACTACAATCCTTCGGGAAAATTGACGGCAACTTGGCCTAGAAACGTAGGGCAGATTCCCATTTACCACAGTATGAAAAATACGGGCAGGCCGTCCGAAACCAAAGAATTCCAAAAATTTAAATCCAATTATCTGGATGCGCCCAATTCCCCATTGCTTCCCTTTGGCCACGGATTAAGTTATACTGAATTCACGTATTCCGACTTGAAACTGAACACATCCGAAATAGGCGCAGATGAAACGCTCACAATAACCGTTAGTCTCAAAAACATAGGTAACTATGATGGTGAAGAAGTGGTTCAGCTCTATCTTAGGGATGTTGTGCGCAGTATTACCCCACCGATGCGACAGCTAAAAGGATTTAAAAAGGTTTTCCTGAAAAAAGGGGAAACCAAGCTCGTGAGCTTAAAACTAAAACCGGAAGATTTGAAGTTTTACAATAGCGATCTGGATTTTGTAGCGGAGCCCGGAGCGTTTGAAATTTTTGTGGGAACGGATTCCAATGCCGATTTAAAAACATCCTTCCATCTAAAATAAATGATTGTGTCCAGAGTATGTATCCCAATATTCCTATTGGTAATTTGCTTCTCCTGCAAACAGGAGCGATCTGAAAAAATAGCAAACACCAAAAAACCGAACATTCTCTTTATCATGGCCGACGATCATGCGATGCAGGCCATCAGTGCGTATGGACATCCTATTAGTCAACTGGCGCCGACACCGAACATCGATAGAATCGCCAAAAATGGAGCCTTATTCAATCATGCCTTCGTAACCAATTCCATTTGCGGGCCCAGTAGGGCGGTTATATTGACCGGAAAACACAGTCATATCAACGGCTTCCGCCAAAATGGCGACCGGTTTGACGGCAGCCAGCCTACTTTACCGAAAATGCTCAAAAAGGCCGGATACCAAACGGCAGTAACCGGCAAATGGCATCTACACGGCTATCCAGAAGGATTCGACTATTGGAAAATCATTGTGGACCAGGGCCAATATTATAATCCCGATTTTATTGGCCAAGGCGGTGATACCGTTCGTATACCAGGTTATGCCACGGACATTATTACCGATGATGCCCTCGACTGGATTGAGAACAAACGCAACGATAGTTTACCCTTCTTTATGATGGTTCACCATAAGGCCCCTCATAGAAACTGGATGCCCCCATTACGGTATGTGAACAAATATGATTCCGTGCAGTTTCCTCTTTCGGACACCTATTTTCCGGATTTCAAAAAGCAAAGGGCCGCCAAAGAACAGTTGCAGACCATTTATGAGGATATGTACGAGGGCCACGACCTGAAAATATCGAAAGAATTCGGCAGTACCGAACTCGCTTCCAACCCTTGGACCACAGATTTCGAACGGATGACCCCCGAACAGCGCAGCCAATGGAACGAGGCTTACCTGCCCGACAACAACGCCTTTTGGAAAGCCGACCTCCACGGCAAGGAACTCGACGAATACAAAGGCCAGCGCTACCTTCGGGATTATATGGCCACCGTCGCGGCCGTAGACGATGGGGTAGGCAAGATTTTAGATTATCTCGAACAAAACGACCTAGACGAAAACACGCTGGTAGTCTACACCTCCGACCAAGGTTTCTGGATGGGAGAAAGAGGCTGGTTCGACAAGCGTTTTATGTACGAAGAATCGTTCGGAACGCCCTTAATGATGCAGCTACCCGGCACTATTGCGGCGGGAAAAGAAGTAAGCGCCATGGTACAGAACCTAGACTTCGCCCAGACCTTTCTCGATTTTGCCGACGCTTCCGAAATGGGCGACGAAATGCAAGGCCAATCGTTTAAAGGGATATTGGACGGCAGCATGGACGAGGTCGATTTTAGGGATGTAGTGTATTACCATTACTACGATTACCCCGCCTTTCACATGGTCAAAAAACATTACGGCATCCGTACAAAACGCTACAAACTAATCCATTTTTACGACGACATCGATACTTGGGAATTCTATGACCTCGAAAAAGACGCCCAAGAACTGACCAACCGCATCGATGACGAAGCCTATGCCGATGTGGTACAAACAATGCACCAAAAGCTCGACAGTGTTCAAAAAGCCTATATGGTAACTGATGGGGAATTTGAACAGGCCCCCAAAGGGAAGGTCGAGCAGGCCAATAAGATGTTTCAGAAATTACGGGGTAGACCGATTAAATAAAATCACAATTTCATCCTACGGAAAGTTCCTTAGTTTGAAAAGTTCCGCGAACACCGGAGGAAGGCGAGTACTAATTGGAAACCATCTTATTTTCCCCCAAATAATTTTCTGGATAAAGCACTAAACCCCTTTTTTATCGGAATAAGCATCCTTTTGGGATAAGGACCTAAATCCGACAGCGAGAATGTTGCGAATACGTTTGGCTTTACATAGGGGCGCAGGTATTCTGAAAAGGAATATTTCTCCTTACTTCGAAATTGCAGACTGTTGGTAATATCGGTTATAATTTCAATCCAATATACCCCCTTTCTGTAGGTACCTTGTGTTGGTGTTTCGTTCTCAAGGATATGTCGATATTGCAAATATGGGAAGTTGATACCGCACGCGACGGCAAGACTGGTTGATAAATTGTGGCGACCGTTGACTTCGATAAGTTTATAGATACCGGTTCGGTCATCCATCTTGAATTCGGTACAGGCATAACCACTAAAGCCCAGCGCCTTTAAAATTTTTCTGCCAGGCCCGATTACCTCCGGGATATCCTTGCTCAACACGACTCTAGGGGACCCCCACCATGGCGGTGCGTTTCTAATATGCTGAGCGGTAAATTCGACCAATGGTTCGCCCTCCCAGAAATAGGCGTTATAATTTACTACGTTAATATCATCCCCGGGAATAATTTCCTGTAGCATGACCTCAAGCCCTGCATCTACCGACTGATTGTAAACCGAAATCAGTTCCTCTTCGTTTTCCACCACAAACATCTTACGTTTGAAATGATCAAAAAAGAGATGACTTTGACTGGGTTTGACAAGACAGGGAAAATCGACGCGTTTCGCATAGTCCATAACATCCTTTACATTTCTCGGAATAATCGTTTTTGGCGCAGGAATTCCATGCTCGTCCGCGATGGCGTAGGTATACTTTTTTTCTATAAACTTCTGTACAACGTTCCAATCAGGGCAGGGCACATTGAAATGTTTTTCAAGGATTTCCTTATTTTTGACAACGGCCACCAAAGTCTCATCGGATGCCGGATACAAAATGCCATCACCAAATTGCCCCGCGCTTTTCAATAGCAGTTCAATAAATTCCTTTTCATGGGTTTCGGGATGTGGTGAAGCCACACTGTGCGTAACATATTTGGACAAATACGCCACATCTTCCTCTTTGTAGTGCAGTACAACGATCGGCACACCCTTGACGCCAAGGGCACGAACCACTCCTAAAGCCGGCTGCTGGCCGGAAAGTACATAAGCAGGTTTCAAATTCAAAATTCCTTTTTATTTAATAGCGTAAATTTAGTTACATACCATATATAACGAAACAAACCGCATAAGTAATATACGCGTTATTAATTTATAAATCATCCATTGATCTTGGCTACTTCGCAGGGACGATGCCATCTGTTTTGGACGAACAGTGCCACTGAAAAATACGCAACTACTGTAAAAAATTAAGGGGGCTTGAGCTTTAAATCCCTTACTTGCCCTCCGTAATCACCCCGATTTCCCCGATTGACATCCTAAAATTTTCACCATCAGTTTTCGCTCCCTTCAATTTGATATATCGCGCCTTTGTTGGATCAAAATCAACGGTCTGCTCGATACGGTTGTTCACCACATTGCCAAATTCGCCCTTGGCCACTGACTCCCAATCCATACCGTTCGAACTAACGGAAAACTCGTAATCGGTAATGATTCCAAAAGGATAGCGTTCTTGAATCGGCCAATAGGTAAAGCCTTCCAAGGTTTGCATTTTACCTAGGTCGATAATTAATTCTTGGGGGGATTTTGCGCCTTCGCCCGATGCCCAGAAGGTGTACGGATTATCGTCTATAGCTTTGACGGCGTCGACAATGTTCCCGGTGGATACGTCTATAACTTTCCAATCCTTCTTGGAAACATCGAAATATTTGAGGTTGCTTTCTGTCGAATTTTCCGTTTCGGGATCGTAGGCGATGGCCCTCAGCGTGGTCGGTGCATCTATTAAAAATGATGTTTCGAATTTTGGGGAAGTCGCTGTAGGGGTACTCCCATCTAAAGTAAAATGAATCTCTACATTGTTATCAGGTACCGATAGTGTCACCATGCCATTTCGCTTTCTTTGGATGTCGGGCACCGATAGCAAATTGGGCGCGCGATAGAGCTCGATGTTCGAAATCGCCAGTGGTCCCTTGGCATCTAAAAAGTTTACCCTTATTTTGGACGCCTCTACGGGGTCAAAACGCAATATCCGTTTGTATCCAATGGTCGTCTGCCCATCGATTTCACGCCATTGGCCATCGACCTCTGCTTCCACAATAAAATTTTTGACCCGTTGGCCCAATGGGATGTATTCTTGCAATAGGATGCGATTGACTTCGGTTATCCCGTCGAATTCAAAGCTGATGGATGACGCAATTACCGTATCGTTGGTCGCCCAATAGGTTTCAGGATCACCATCGTTCACGTTATTAGCGCCATACTGCGGACTACTTTCGCGCTCATCGGAAGCTGTCGTTTTAGTGTTTTTAGCGAGTTCGGTCTCGAAATCCTTATCCAATTGTTGCCGCAGTGCCATCAATTGTTTTACATCGGTTTCATGAACCAGACCACGCTTATCGACGGGGATGTTGAGCAATAAGCTGGCATTTCTGCCCACGGAGCGGTAATAGATATCCAACAGATGGGGCAGGGTCTTGACCTGGTGATCTTCGGCGGGATGATAATACCAGCCCGGACGGATGGAAACGTCGGCCTCGGCAGGAAGCCAATGGGTACCGTCTTCATGACCGGAACGCAATTCTTTGTAGCGCGGCCATCCGGGATATATCTCGTCACGGCGCATGATGCTCCAATTGGTCTCGTTGGCATATCCTTCCTCATTGCCCACCCAACGGATATCGGGACCACCATCGCTGAAGATGACCGCCTCAGGTTGCAATTGCCTAATGATTTTTGTGGCCGTGCCCCATTTATAGTAGGTCTTATTATCGATTTTCCGCTCCTCATTCGCACCCCCGTAATAGCCGGTTCCACCATTGGCCCCGTCGAACCAAACCTCGAAAATGGCTCCGTAGTTGGTCAGTAGTTCCCGAAGTTGTTCGTGAAAGTCTGCTACGTATTCCGGTTTCCCGTAGTCCCCGTTATTCCTGTCCCAAGGGGAAAGGTATATCCCGAATTTGAGTCCGTATTCATCGCAAGCCTCGGACAAGTCTTTGATCAGGTCTCCTTTACCCCCTTTCCATGGGGAATTCTTGACCGAATGCTCGGTAGTTTTTGTCGGCCACAAACAAAAGCCGTCGTGGTGTTTCGCCGTTATGATGATGCCCTTCATCCCCGCATCCTTGGCAACCTTGGCCCATTGCCTGGCATCCAGCGCGGATGGATCGAACTGTTCGGGAGATTCGCCGCCCGTACCCCACTCCATATTCGTAAAGGTATTCATGTTGAAATGGATGAACCCGTAGTACTCCATTTGCTGCCAAGCCAGTTGCCTTTCAGAGGGTAAAGGGTCCACGGGCTCGGGCGGATCAACAGAATTACACGAAACGAACAGTACGGATAAAGCGATTAGCCATCTAGTCATTACCTCTTGTTTTGTATTCTTTTACAGTATACAGTATATGGATACCTACACATTTGCCATTATACCCAATGCGCGTTCTTCTTCCCATTTCCCCCTAGTAAAATCCGGAAATTTTACCGCGGAATTGCCCGTCTGAATGGAAATGCCCGACAGCGGTGTCACCACCGACCAATCTGCCGCGTCGTACACATCTTGGTCGAGCATGATGCCTTGGTTGTAACAATCAATGAGGCGATAGAACATTACGAAGTCCATTCCCCCATGACCACCATTTTGCGCTATCTCATTCTTGAGCTTGTTCCAGATGGGATGTTTGTACTTTTGAAACACTTCGGCCCGCTCTTCCTCAGTCAGCCAATCGTGCTTGCCATTTACACTTAACCGGCTGGGATAGCCTTCGTGATAGGCCTTGGTGCCCGATAGCGCGTTGATTCGGCTATATGCCCGAGGGGATGACGTATCGTGCTGTACCATAATTGTGCGACCCTTGGCGGTTTTGATCAATGTCGTGTTCATGTCGCCATGTTTGAAATCTGTATAGTTGTAGAATTCATTGTCGGGTTCGACCGTTTTCGCGTATTCGGAGAGATTGGCTTCCAAAGAGCTCATAGATACCAAATGCCCAAAACGGTCGCCACGATTGATACCCATATACTGCGCTACAGGGCCAAGACCGTGTGTGGGATACAGGTTACCGTCATATTTCACATGGTGCCGTATGCGCCATTGATTATAGTAGCGGGACTTGCTGAACATCGATTCCCTTAAATCATGGATGTAAGCCGCCTCGCCATGCGTAAGGGTCCCGAAAAAATCTTTTTCCACCATTTGCAAGAGCGTGAGTTCTTCGTCGCCGTAGCAGACATTCTCCAACATCATGCAGTTCCGCTGTGTCTCCTCGGCGGTGTCCACCAACTTCCAGCAATCCTCGACTGTAAAAGCTGCGGGCACTTCAACGGCTACATGTTTGCCCATTTGCATGGCATAAACGCACATCGGAACATGCAAATTCCAAGGGGATGCGATGATGATCAAATCGATATCGTCGCGCTTGACCATTTCTTTCCAAGCCTCTTCGGATCCGCTGTATTTTTTTGGGTTTTGTCCTTTACTTCTTGCTAAATCAACGGACTTTTGGGCGTACTCGTCCCGAATATCACAGATAGCTGATATGCTAGCCTTGGGATGCAGGGCCGTCATTTGTTTAACGTGTCCGCTTCCTCTAGCTCCAACTCCTATGAACCCCACTTTTACCTGATCGAGGGGTTCTGTTTTCAATCCTATAACCGATTTTCCGTAGGATGGCCTTTTACCGGTTATACTCTCGATGGCCCTATCCATATCCGATTTACCAAACGCTGCGGATCCCGGTAATCCCAAAAACGCACCGACCAAAGCCGAGGAACGTAAAAATTTTCTTCTGTCGAAACTTTTTTCTGAGTTTTCCATAGATTTGCACTTTAGCTTGTTATTTTCTGAAACAGGATTTTAAAAATCTACTTTAGGGTTTAATCGCTACTTCATAGTCGTTCGCTACTGCGACTAGGATTCGCAGATGCAATCAAAGTTGCTAATTTTGAACTTTGAACCTGTACAAGACCGACCTACCCTACCAACGGACAGTATGTCAACTGTAATTCTCCAATACCAACCGCCGCCGCAACTACCAACTTTACAACCTAATACGCCTTCGCCGTCTGCTTCGACTTACCCAAACCTTCAATTCCCAATTCGACCACATCGCCTGCTTTCAGGTATTTCTGGGGATTGAGTCCGAGACCGACGCCGAATGGGGTACCAGTCGATATAATATCACCAGGTAGCAACGTCATAAATTGACTGATGTAGCTGATCTGTTTGGGAATATCGAAAACGAAATCGGAAGTATTACTATTTTGCATCGTTTCCCCGTTGAGTTTCAGCCAGAGGTCTAGGTTATGTGGATCTTTGATTTCGTCTTTGGTGGCTATAAAGGGGCCGAGCGGCGCAAAGGTGTCGCAGCTTTTGCCTTTCACCCATTGGCCGGAACGCTCGAGCTGGAATTCCCTTTCACTATAATCATTATGTAGCACGTAGCCCGCCACATGGTCCATAGCGTCTTCTTCGGAAACATAGGAGGCTTTTTTGCCGATAACCACGGCCAGCTCTACTTCCCAATCGGTCTTTTGACTTCCCTTGGGAATAATTACGTCGTCATTTGGGCCAACAATTGCGGAGGTGGCCTTGAAAAATAGGACAGGTTCCTTTGGGATATCCATTCCGCTTTCGGCGGCATGTTTGGCATAATTCAAACCTACACAGACTATTTTTGAAGGTCGAACCAAGGGAGGTCCAAGACGCACATCTCCTCCAATTTTCGGGCATTTCTCTTGATGGGAAGCCATCCATTTTTGGAGTTTGGCGATGCCCTCGTTTCCAAAAAAGTTCTCACCGTAATCTTGGCCAAAAGCAGATATATCCAACCGGGTGCCGTCTTCAAGTTGAACGCCAGGTTTTTCTTTTCCTACTGCTCCGTATCGTATTAATTTCATGGTTTTATTTTTTGATTTGATTTTAATGCTCTAATTTGACCTATTTCCCTTACTGGATTTTTAAAATTTCCTCCCAAATCTTCCCATTGGGAAATCGATAGCTTTCTTGTGATTCCAATTTCATTTCGATACTGTATCCCGGAAGTTGCGGAGGCATATACGCTCCCTTTTTAATGACCACGGGATCCAGAAAATGCTCGTGCAGGTGATCAACGTACTCAATTATCCTATTATCCATCGAACCACTTATGGCGATGTAATCGATCATGGACAAATGCTGTACATATTCGCAAAGTCCCACGCCACCTGCATGCGGACAAACGGGAATATCGAATTTGGCCGCCATCATTAAAATCGCCAAAATTTCGTTCACGCCCCCTACCCGGCAACTATCGATCTGGCAGATTCCAATGGCACCCGCCTGCATCAATTGTTTGAACATCACCCGATTTTGGCAATGCTCGCCCGTGGCAACATGAATCGGGGCAATAGCTTTGGCAATCGCCGCATGCCCAAGAATATCATCGGGACTCGTAGGTTCCTCAATCCACCACGGATCGAATTTCGCCAGTTGTTGCATATTGGCAATGGCCTCGCCAACATCCCATTTTTGATTGGCATCCATCATCAGCCTTAGGTCGGGGCCTATCTCCTCACGTATAATAGCTGCACGCCGCATATCATCCTTCAGATCGGAACCTACCTTTATTTTGATATGGTCGAAACCCTCGGCCTTGGCCTCCCGACACAAGCGGCGCATCTTATCATCGGAATAGCCTAGCCATCCAGCAGAAGTCGTATAGGCGGGATAGCCATTCCGCAGTAATTTATCGATGCGTTCCTGCTTGGACGCTTCCTTGTTTTTTAACATTTGCAAGGCTTCATCGGGCGTTATCGCATCTGTAATATAAGTAAAATCGATGCAGGATACCAGTCGTTCAGGTGTCATGTCTGCCAGCAGTTTCCAAAGCGGTTTACCTTCGGTTTTGGCGTACAAATCCCAAACAGCATTCACCATAGCGGCCGTAGCTAAATGAATGACTCCTTTTTCAGGGCCTAACCAACGTAACTGGCTATCCCCGGAAACCATTTTATAGAACGCACCCATATTTGCGGTAAAACTTTCTAAGGTCTTGCCAACAATCAAATACGAAAGCGATTTAATGGCCGCCACACAAAGTTCATTGCCCCTGCCAATGGTAAAGGTCAGACCGTGCCCTTCCAACCCATCCGGATGGGCCGTTTTTAAAATTACGTAGGCAGCGGAATAATCAGGATCGGGATTCATGGCGTCTGAACCGTCTAAAGACCTGCTGGTCGGAAAGCGAATGTCCTTGACCTCGATTTCAGTAATAACCGTACTATTTTTCATCAAAATCTTCCTCGATTGAATGCATTTTATCTCAACAACAAAACTAAGGCTTAAACACGTATATCCCTAAGCCTGAACCTAGCAAAATAGATATTTTCTTTGCTCGAAGCCCTAATTTTCTCATTTTAATAAAATCCTTCTTCACTACGGTTCCTGAGCTAAACGACGAATGAATCAGCGCCCTGATACCCGAAAGTATCGGTAATACCCTTTATATTTGTCAAAGAAAAGAAACACACTTATGGAGCGCAACGAACTATATCCCATCTTTTTAAAAGTATCCCAATTACACGTCCTAATCGTAGGAGGTGGCAATGTGGCCCTCGAAAAATTGACTTTTTTGTTGAAATCCAGCCCAAGTGCGCAAGTGGAAATGGTTTCCCCGATGTATCGGGACGAGACCATAGCCCTGGCCGAAAAGTTCGGTATCGCCATGCATAGCGATACCTATCGCCCGGAATATCTTACTGATAGACACATCGTAATCGCTACCACCGACAAACCCGAAGTCAACGAACAGGTATATCACGACTGTCGCTCCAAAAGTATTTTGGTGAACGTGGCCGACAATCCGCCGTTCTGCGATTTTTATATGGGCGGTATCGTTACCAAGGGCAACGTGAAAGTTGCTATTTCAACTAATGGAAAATCGCCCACCACGGCCAAACGTCTACGTCAATTTTTCGAGGATGTCATTCCCGAAAACATCGATGATCTTGTTAAAAACCTCAACGAATATAGAAAGACCATCAAAGGCGATTTTGAGGAAAAAGTGGAGACCTTGAACGAGTTTACCAAAGGATTGGTCGAGAAGAAAAAATAGGGTCGGGTAGACTAAACCGCTACGTCCAAAAAGTAAGTAGATTTTTAATGATTAAAAGTCATTCTGCCACATTCTAAGTTGCAGCCATAGGAGCGGTATGCAGTCACCGCAACTGCAACTGGGCAAAAGTTGTTAGCCCCAACGAATTCGGGGAAAGGTAAATGCACTAAAGTGCATAACCAAAACTAGTTTTGACCAGTCAAATACCAATTCAACTCGTAAATTTCTATAGCTGAGCCAAATACATTTTTATCCGTCGAATTTTGGTCACAAAATGAAAAATCAAGCTGGGTCTAACCCGAAAATATGCTCCATCAGCCGCCATTTGTCACCGGGTGCCGTATTTGGGATGGCCTGTTGGTAGTTCCACATCAAGGTTTCCCATTCCTGTACTTTGGGGTTGTCCTTGTCGGCTTTTTGTTTTTTCTCAAATGAAAAATCGGGATTTGTTTCCATAATCATGAACAAGCGGTTTTCTACGTGGTAGATGTCCAGCTTTTCAACCCCGGCATTCTTGATACTAGCGATGATTTCGGGCCAGACATTTTCGTGGTATTCTTTATAGGTTTTGATGAGGTCGGCGTCGCTTTTCAGGTCTAGGGCTAGGCAGTAGCGTTTTGTTTTCATGATAAAAATGTGTTTTAAATATATTTGCTTTACTATTTGGTAGAAGTTAAAGATGGGCAGCTCCTCCCTTGAGATCAAGGGAGGTGTCAGCTTCGCTGACGGAGGGATCGACCCGCAAACTTGCTCACGCAAGAGTAACTTTTATGCTAATTGCTCAACAATGCGTGAGCTAGTTTGCGCTTTAATCTCCCCGGCGGCAAACAACCGCCCCTCTTGATCTTAAGAGTGGTACTTGACTGCGAAAATATTCGTATCACATCGGATGCTCCTTCAACAGTTCTGCCGGGGAATAAAAACCTTCCTTATCCTTAATGGCTTCCCGGACCTCTTTCACTTTTTCCGGCAAAATGGGGTCGGCCTTATTGCCGAACGTATTGCGTACGAACGTCAATACCGAGGCGATTTCTTCATCATCAAGCATTCCTCCAAAGGGAGTCATGGGTACTTGGCCGGGGTAGGACTTGCCTTCAAGTTCGAGTGGACCCATCAGTCCATTTAAGGTTAGCTTGATCAAGCGTTCCTTACTTCCGGTCACCCATTCTTGGCCAGCGAGCGGCGGGAATTGTGAAGCGCTAAGTCCGCCCCCATCCGGCTGGTGGCAGGTGACACAATAGCCTTCACGATTATAGATTTCCTCGCCTTTGACAAACAGTTCCTTGGCGGTACCTTCGAGATCGGTCTTCGTTTTGCCCGATTCATCCTCCCCCATATTGTACCCTTTCAAATGAGCCAACGCGGCCTCATAAGGTTTTTGCATCCAATCGTCCATCGGAAATTCTCCAGCGGCTTCAATAATGGGCACTCCGGTTTTTTCATCCAACCAGGAAGCGGCGACCAGCGCATCTAAACGTACTCGCGGATTCTCATCTTTAGCAGCGGCCATCAATAGATCGGCCTGTTCGGGAATCTGATGACCTGCGTAGCGCAATACTTGAACCGCGGCGGCACGTGCCCTGAAATCTTCGGAATTCAACACCTGCTTTAGAAGGTCAATATCGACCTTGTTCAAGCCCCAGGTCACCCAAAGAGCTTCAAGTACATGGTGTTCGTAACGGAGATCGTCCTTGTCCAGATCTTGGACCCAAGTTTTCAATTCGGGC
This sequence comes from uncultured Flavobacteriaceae bacterium, assembly GCA_963832345.1. Lineage (GTDB taxonomy): Bacteria > Bacteroidota > Bacteroidia > Flavobacteriales > Flavobacteriaceae > Pricia. The sequence goes on from CAWHTW010000005.1 coordinate 81,197, forward strand.
AAAACTTTTTCCGGATCCCTTCCCCTAAGCTCGCGTTGGGTTCGATAGCGGGAACGGTATTCGGGAAGTTTCAAGTTATCGAGAAGCTCGGGGATAGTGGCCCCATCGATTTTTGCGGGATGCACTAAAGGTCTTGAAGGATACGTCATACGATAGATCCGTCCATGGACATGGTCACGCAGCGGATCGCGGGCGTTGTGCTGCATATGGCCGATCAGCACATTGTGCCAGTCTACGAAATACAGCGAACCATCGGGAGCAAATTCCATATCCACGGGACGAAAATTAGGATCGGTCGAGGTCAACAAGTCTAATCGATGTTCACTCACATACCCCGAAGATTCCGGGTCATCCACAACGACATGCTGTTTGGTTCCTAAAAATCCAATGGTGTTGTTAATCAACATATCACCCTGTACGGCATCGGGAAAATGACGGCTCGAAACGAATTCAAGTCCCGATGTCGGCCGTACGCGATGTGCATCCTCAATAATATTCTGAGGAAGCGGATTCGCTTGCCCGTAGCGGGATAGTATGGTGCCCGGCATCATCCAGGTCACATCGGGACCAGAGGTATGTGCGAAAAACGGTTGTCCCCATTCATCGAAAGCAATGCCCCATGGATTGGGAATCGGCAATTGAGCGGTACGTTCCAACTTATGGCGTTGCGGACTGTAGCGGTAAAACCCGCCATTGGTTGCACGAACCGTACCGTATGCCGTTTCGACATTCGTATGCAAAAACACACCTTCGCCCATATAGAGCGCTCCCGAAGGATCGGTCGTAAACGCACTTATGGCATGATGGGTGTCGTGATCATCAAAGCCGCTTAGAATGATTTCTTTGGTGTCGGCCTTATCATCACCATCGGTATCCCTTAGCAAAACAAGATTTGGTGCCTGGGATACATACACACCTTCGGGCGCAAACTCAAAACCAATGGTCAGGCTCAAGCTATCTGCAAAAACGGTCTGCTTATCGGCCTTGCCGTCGTTGTCAGTGTCTTCTAGGATGAGCAGCTTATCGTTTGGTTTGCCGTCTCCTGGTTTGTAGGCCGGATAGCTAGGCATTACGCCGACCCATAACCGGCCCTTGTTGTCAAAGGATAGTTGTACCGGATTGGCCAGATCTTCGAATTCCTCTTCCGAAGCGAACAGTTCGAGTTTGTAGCCGTTCGGAACCTCAATTTTATCGAGAGCTTCTTGCCCGTACAGGTATTTTGGATCTCCAGACCCGTTGACCTCCTTATAATTCGTCTTTACCTGGGGAAGTTCTTTAGTCTTGTCATCCATGGCTACCAAGTCCGTGGCTTTACCTGCCGCAGTATTCCAAATGGCCGTATCACGGTTGGCGGTCATTTGTCGTATCTTTTCGATTTCGTACGGATAGTTGTCCGATCCGAACGGATCGTAGCGCCTGCCGTTGGCATGCACGCCGTTCGGAATCTTAAAATCGTTGTGCCAGTACCAGTTTTTATCCAGTACCGCATCATGCACCATTTCTCGGTTGGCTTCGGCCACAACATCATCTGCGCCGAATATTTCGTCCGCCAGGAGCTTGGCCAGCTTTTGATAGCCGGAATCGTTTAGTTGAAATCCGTCGGCCGTGATATTTTTTTCTTCGGAATCCATCCATTTTTTGGAAGGTTCAAAGGCATCCACGAAAAGTATGCTATCCTTCGCCGCTACTTCCGCCATGGCATCCGCGTACAATTTTAGGTTCTTGTTTTCTTCCACACCGTTGGGCAAGTCCAATTTGTCCGATAGGTCCTCAAAGGCAATCGGTGAAACTAGAACCAATTTTGGTGGCGTTGCACCATTGTATTTCTGTTCTTTTGTATGCTCGACAAAGGCATGCAGTTCATCCTTATAATTTTGCAATCCTTTTGCACCTTCAAACGACTCGCTATAGCCAAAGAAAGCTATGATAATATCGGCTTTCAGATCGGTCAACCATTCATCCTCCGTAGCGAAATGGCCGATACTACCCGATTTATTGGCATACTCCGTCTGGAATTTTTCCGCTCCCGGGAAGGCCCATGGGGAATTTCGCGAAGAATGGGGCCGAAAACCGGGCGTATTTCCCCCATCTCCCATATTTCTAATAAATAGGGTGCTATCAGGATAGCGCAAATGCATTTCAGTCTCGAAATGACCAAAATTCATCATCCGTGACGCTAGATTGTTTCCGATCAGTACAATATGGTCTTTTTCATGGACGGTTATGATATTTTCTTCTTTGTCGGTACAGCCGACGATAAGAAAGAATGTCAATAGTAATGCTCCAATATACCCTTTACTTCCGTTTAACATTTTTGTAAGATTTTAGATACTAGATGTCTGTTGATCGACCTTTTTTTTATTTGCATTAGAATGTATCCAAATGTACATGAACGCCCTCCGCCTCCGACCGTTCACAAGCTTCGATAATTTTCTGACAGGTAATCGCATCGGCCAAACTAGATAAGGGTTTTTCGTTATTTCGGATAACCCTGTTGATAAAGTGCACGGCCGTATTTTTTATGGATTCGGGATAGCATTGATAGGTCTGGGAATGTGGACCGTTGGCTTCGTTAATTACGAAATCACGATAACTGTATCGCGTGCTTCCCTTTGTTCCTATGACCTTAATGATACAGGTCCATGGGTCGCCGGCATGGTCGTCGTTGGCAAAACTGGCGCAAAGATGGGATAGCGATCCGTTCTGCATTTGTAGGTTCGCCATAGCCACGTTCTCTTGCGGGGCCAAGGTCGGGTCCGAGGTATGTTTTAAACAGGAAACGGTCTTTGGTTGCCCGGCCAAATACAGCATGGTGTAGCTATGATGGGTCAAGATTTGCCGGATGACGCCCGGATAACGTGCCCTGATATCATGGGCATGATGGATGTTGTACATCATATAAAATTGGGTGATAGCGCCCAACCGCCCGGTTTCGATCATCGATTTTGCCCTTTCGATTGCCGGTTCGTAGATGTAGTTGTGCACGGGCATACATAGCACGCCTGCTTTATCTATGGCTTCTTGCATCCGCTCTAATTCAGCAATGGTGGAAGCCGCCGGTTTTTCGACCAAAATATGCTTTCCTGCGGCTGCCGTCTGGATTGTGTATTCGCAATGTGTTTCCATATTGGTCAACACAAAAACGGCATCGATTTTTGGGTCTTCGAGCAATTCTTCGACCGAAGCAAAGGTCTTGCATCCGAATTTTGCGGCTTTGGCTTTCCCTTTTTCAGCCGTTCGGTTCCACAAGCCGACCAGCTCGGCGCCGGCAAGTCCGTTTATCGCTTCGGCGTGTAGGTCGGCGATGTCGCCCGCTCCGATAAATCCAATTCCGACGGTTTTCATGAGGCGGGACTTGAGAATTCCAAAGTACCCTTTTCTGCCATATCCCTAAACGCTATGAGAGACTTCCGCACTCCCTCGGCAATCGGTGTCAAGGGCAGTTCTTTAAACGCCGTATCGATTTTTCCATGGTTAAGGTCGCAAACAAAAAGATTGGGATCCGCGCCATCGGCTATGGAGAAATGCACAAAATCACCCATACCCAGCATAGCGGCCTCTTTTTCGATAATTTCTAAAAACTCGGGGATAGGGATGGTCTTTCCTTTGACATTAAACGCACCGAATCCTTCAAAGGGCTGTAAGGCGCATTCGGCAAAATAACTTCCGATATCTTCGACGAAATGATAATTCTCACGACCCTGATAGGGCATTTCGAAGGGAATCGCATTTCCGGATACGGCACCCATGGCCACCGCTTTCATCGCATTGGTCGGGGCCGAGGTCTTACCCTTGTCTCGACCCTTGCCATAGGTTGTATTTATTCGCAGGCATAGGGTCGGTACGCTTGTATTATCATAAAAGAAACGGGCCAAATGCTCCCCGGCCAATTTCCAGATTCCATAATGGTTTGGTGGTGCCAAGGGAACATTTTCTGAAATAAGTTCTTGGGAGTACATTGCCCTTTTACCATAAACCGCTGCTGAACTTGCAAAAACAAAACGCTTTAGATCCGGTAATTTTTCAGCGGCATCGAAAAGTGCCATTGTGCCCCCGGTATTGATCTGCATACCGCCAATATGGTCTCTTGAACAATCGGGACTCTGATATGCACCAAGATGTATAATGTGAGTGGGATTAATTTTTGGCAACAGTTCTGTTATGGCGTCGTAATTCGAGACATCAAGCTTTACAAATTCCAAACGGGCGTCCAAACCTTCGCCCAGCCAAAGTTTTAGGGCATCGGTATTGCTGGAGCGTGTAGCGATGATGATTCTTTCGACATCGGGAGACTGTAACAATTTGTATATCGTGACCGATCCGATGCAACCTGTGCCGCCTGTAATGAATATTCTACTCATTTGAAAAATTAGATTTGCTTCGACACTTTTTGGAGTTCGAGTTCTTTGATGTTTTGGTAAAAGTTTCAATGACGCCAAGGGCGCGTTCAAATTTAAAGGTTAATGGAAATAAACCTTGAACAGCTGCGCATCAGCAATTAAACCTTGAACGAACCAAGGGAATAGGTTTATTTCAACTAATTGCTTTTACCCTCTGCAATCATTCAATTCATTCTGACCACTGCCTTCACATTTTTCGCGGAAATCGAATCTTCGAAGGCTTGGGTAATACCCTTAAAATCGTAGATGTCAATATAGGCTTCGGAGGGGAATATTCCCGTTGCCATCAATTTTTGAGCGACCATATAATCCGCCCGACACGATCCCATGGAGCCGCGCATGTTCAGCGATGTTCGGGTCAAATGTGTGGCGTTGATCGCTACTTCTTTGGGATAGGTAGCGATGACACAAATATCGCCTTCCGGGCGAACCACGGAAATGGCTTCGGTCAGCACCTGTGACACTCCTGAGCACTCTATTAGCAAGTCGACTTGACCCTTGTTTCCAAAAGGAATTCCGTTAACATCTTTGATTCCTGCTTTCAATTGTTGCGCGAGCGTATTTTCCGGTGATACCTCAATAGTAATAAATCCCTGTTCCTTCGCTTTCTTTAAACGCATGTCGCGGTCATGGGCTATTCCCGTAACTAAGACCCTAGCACCCGCCGCCTTAGCCAATTCGGCGGACATTAGACCTATGATACCACATCCGGTGACGACGACATCGTCGCCGGGCTTAATATGGCATTTGCTATGCAAGGCGTTAACCACCACGGACAAAGGCTCCACCAATGCTCCCTGCTCGGGAGTTAGTCCATCCATGAGTGGTACGACCCTGTCGGATTCCAACACCACCTGTTGCCCAAAACCGCCATTTCTATGAAAGCCGATAATCTGCTTTTGGGGACAAAGGTTCCATTTCGCCACACTACAGGCGGGACAATCCTCATCTTGGCAGCCCAACATGGCCAAGGGCGTAAAACGGTCGCCTACTTGGAGATCACCGTGATTGCCCGGACCCAATTCGAGTATTTCAGCACTGAACTCGTGGCCAATAATCCGCGGACGCTCCACCCAATCGAAATTCGGCTTGCCCAAGGTGGCACTATTATCGGAACCGCAAATTCCCGTAAATAAGGTCTTCGCCAAAATCTCCCCTTCCTTAAGTTTGGGGATTTCCATATCGACCACCGCGGTGTTGGCTGTAAGATTCACGCCTTCACCGGGGTAAATTTTTTCCCTGCCCTGTAGGCAGAATCCTCTAAGTTGTTGGCCCATTACTTTTTTTTAGGGTATTCGTCATTTATGCGTTTAGGTGCTTTATTTCATGCTTCGACTGCGCTCGGTGCATGAGTTCAATGGCACCGAAGGCGCAATTAAGGTTCAAGGAAAAAACTTTGAACCTTCAACAGCTGTGAAGCAGCGATTAAACCTTGAACGTTATCACGCGGGTCGCTGAATGAAAACTGCTACTGTCTACTTTTCACTTCCACTCCACCCCAGTGTCCTTCCAACTTCTCGATTTCGCCGATTCAAGTACGGCCTCGCAAACTTTCTGGGTTTCTTGGGCTTCCTTAAAGGTTGGGGAGCAGGGTTTTCCTTCTTCCAAAGCTTTTAGAAAATCGGCAATCTGATGCACGAAACTGTGTTCGTATCCGATGGACAGTCCCGGAACCCACCACTTATCCATATAGGGCTGGTCTTCGTCGGTCACGTGAATGGAACGCCAGCCGCGTTCAATGGAATCATCGCGATGGTCAAAATATTCCAGTCGGGACAGGTCGTGCAGGTCCCATTTGATAGAGGCGTGTTCGCCGTTTATCTCAAAAGTGTATAGTGCTTTGTGCCCCCTGGCATACCGAGTGGCCTCGAACAGGCCCAGGGACCCGTTGTCAAAATGGCAATGGAATAGACAGGCATCCTCTATGGTCACCTTCTGTTTTTCACCGGTTTTCGAATGTACCCTTTCCTTTATGAAAATTTCCGTCATGGCGGAAACATCCTTGATGCCACCGTTCAACCACATAGCCGTGTCGATACAGTGTGCCAAGAGGTCGCCCGTTACGCCAGAGCCTGCAACGGCGTCGTCAAGCCTCCATAGGCCCTCACCTCCCTGTGGAAGTTCGGGACTGATGGTCCAATCTTGCAAAAAGTTCGCGCGGTAGTGGAAAACTTTGCCCAGCTTTCCAGCATCGATCATCTGTTTGGCCAAGGTTACGGCGGGCACCCTTCGATAATTAAAGTATACCGTATTGGCCACTCCCGCTTTTTCGACGGCATCGACCATGGGCTGTGCCTCGGCAACGGTCCTTGCCAAAGGTTTTTCACAGAGCACCATTTTTCCGGACTCCGCAGCAGCGATGGCGATTTCCGCATGCATATTGTTCGGCGTGCAAATATCTATGGCATCGATATCATCCCGGGCTACCAGTTTCCGCCAATCCGTTTCGACGGACTCATAGCCCCATTGTTCGGCGAATGCGGTGACCCGCTCTTCGTTCCGGGCGCATACTGCCTTCAAAACAGGATTATATTGTAACTCGGGAAAAAAATTGGGTATCCGTTTATAGGCATTGGAATGGGTTCTCCCCATAAAACCGTAGCCTACCAGACCTATTCTTAAGTCTTTTTTGTTGCTCATTTTCCATTTACTATTATAGTGCTGTGTTACGTCTAAATCAATGCATAATCCACTGCGTTTTATGACGTTAAATTAGCGCTAGGTGATTTTCTATTCAGTAGCTTGTGCGTCTTCTAATTAAAATAGGTGGTTGCTTTAAACAAAAGAGTTCAATCTCAAAACGAAACTTCATAAACCGTAAGTTAAAAACCCGCCAACCGATGCTTCCACCGCCTACTCCTCTTCATACCAGCCGTGCAACTCCCTAACCTGAATCATGGCTCCCAAAATATCGTTCCACGTTTTGGGTTTCATCATTACATCGTTGGGGAACATGCAACCGTCCCAGCAGATGTGTTTGATCTTTTTGGTCAGGTTTCCGTTTTCGTCTCGGAGCCAGTGACCGGCATCGACGGCGATATCCAATTTTCCGTTGGGGTCGTCGGCTAGGCAATGTCTTCCCGTTTTGTCGTGAGAACCAGAACCGAATACGGTGCCGTCGTTCTGTGCGACATGAAAATCTATTGTCCAAGGGCGAAGGGCCGCGGTCAATTTTTCGAGGCCTTTTGTCAAGGTCGCCCTGTCGTCCCAATTGAAATCTTTGGGCAAAATACGTTCGTCGGGTTTGTTGTATCCCAATAAATATAGCAGTGTATGTGCCATGTCGGCCTGAAATCCGATGTTGGGCCGATCAACGGCCTCCAAGGTATTGATCATAGTTTTCCAGCCTTGCATCCCGCCCCAGCAGATCTCGCCTTCCGCAGCGAGGGATTCGCCATAATCGGCAGCAATATCACAGGCTTCCCGGAAGGTCTGGGCTATCAATTTGGTATTGCCGGCAGGATCGACCGCCCAACTTTTAGGGTCTACTGACGAATCGATCCGAACCACGCCATAAGGCCGTATGCCCAATTCACGAAGCTTCTGTCCGATTTCGCAAGCTTTACGCACCTGTGTCACAAATTTTTGCCGTTCTTCGGCGGAACCCATGGCCGAACCGCCACCAGTACCTGCCCAAACTGGGGCTACCAAACTACCGATTTCCAGATTTTTAGACCTTGCCTTGTCCACCAAGCGTTTTATATTGTCATCATCAGCGTCAATATCCAAATGCGGATCGGCCGCAAAAAGATCGAAACCGTCGAATTTTACACCATTCACCTCCGCGTTTGCGGTAAGGTCGATCAGGGTATCGATATCGATGGCGGGTTCGGAGTCGGGACCTTTACCGACCACACCTGGCCAAGAAGCGTTATGTAATTTTGGAAAATTATTTTTTGGCATCTGTTGTATATTTGAATCCAATTTCTACTAAGACCATTTTAAAAACCCTGCTTACAAAAGTTTTTGAAGGCTCCATAAATATAGGTAATATCTCTATAATTGAAGACAGAACCCCATATATTATTTTAATGCATCCGGCAATTTCGGATGCCTAATTTTGTGTCATTCTTAAATAATGTGCCGCTCTTTTTATATATCCTAAGTACCATCCTTACAAAGCTAATACACCATCCGCATTGATATTTCCTATATCTTCGTAAAAGATGACACTTTTTTGCCTTATCTTTCCTGTAGAACCTACTTGAAGGGGAAATTATGAGCAGTCCTACAATTGAAAAAACAATTACTACTAGACAGGCCTTTATTTTTAAAGACCTGACGAGCCCCTATTTTAACCCGAATTGGCATTTTCATCCCGAATTTCAGATATCCTATATCATTAAAGGAAAAGGAACTCGATTTATAGGGGATAACGTACAAACCTTTAAAGAGGGCGACCTAGTACTAACCCCTCCGAACCTTCCCCATCTATGGCGTAGTGATGATCCCTATTTTGAAAAGGACAGTGCCCTTTCGACCCACGCCATGGTCATCTATTTTGATCAAGAGCTCATAAGTCCGCCACTTTTGCGCCGTGAAGAATTTTACGCCTTAAAAAAGTTGGTCGAAAATGCATCAAGGGGCATGGAATTTTATGGGGATACGCCCACCCAAGTGCATCGTCTCATGCAAAAGATCGCACCAAAAAAAGGCTTTCGCCGAATCATCAAACTACTGGAGATTTTGGAAGTCATGGCGAACAGCGATGAGTACAATTTACTGTCAAGCCCTGGATACGGGACCGTCTTTAAAACTGATGACGCCGAAAAGATGCAATTGGTCTACGATTATGTCATGAAACATTTCAGAACCAAAATAGAATTACAGGAGGTGGCCAATCTATTGAATATGACCACTACTTCGTTTTGTAGATATTTCAAACCAAGGGCGAATAAGACCTTTACACGTTTCGTAAACGAAATCAGGATTGGAAATGCCCGTAAACTGCTTTTGGAGGATAATTTCAATATTTCGCAAATATCCTATGAATGCGGTTTCAACACCCTATCCAATTTTAATCGGCAGTTCAAGTCGATTGTGGAGATGAGTCCCCATGAATATCAAAAATTGTTCTTGAACATAAAGACCGGCATTTCTTAATTCGGATGAAATGCTTATTTCTTTGTACTATTGAAGACAAAAAAGTGTCGGTCTTTTTTAAAATAAAGGAATTACCCTTTTGAGTTTCCGTTTATATTTGGATGGGATGCTTTTTCAGGTGCACTACATAAATACGAAAAATAGGAAGTCATGAAAATTGGTATGAACATGTTACTTTGGACGAACCATGTAACGGAGGAACATTACCCCATAGTGGATACCTTGAAAGCATCCGGATATGATGGCATTGAATTGTTTTTGGGAGAAGGCGATATCTCACATTATTCAAAACTTGGGCGACATTTTTCCGATATCGGTATGGGCGTAACCGCAGTGGCGAGCTTGGCCCCGGAAGAGAATATCGCCAGTGCCAATGCCAAATTCCGAGCCGCTGGACTGGACAAACTAAAATGGTCGATCGATGTTGCCGAGGCAGCAAACGTTGAAATTATTTGCGGGCCCTTTCATTCCACTTTCGCCTATTTCACAAGACAGCCGCCAACCCAAAATGAACGTCGACACAGTGCCGAGCAGCTGCACAAGGCGGCGGAGTACGCACAAAAAGCAAACATAGTGCTATCGCCCGAGGCCGTCAATCGGTTCGAATGCTATCTTTACAATACAATGGCTGACCTGAAGACCTTGGTAGAAGCCGTTGACCATCCGAATTTGGGCGCCATGTTCGATACCCACCACGCCCATATCGAAGAGAAAAGCCAGGCGGAAGCCCTACGAACCATTGCCCCCGTGCTCAAACACGTACATATTAGCGAAAACGACAGGGGCACCCCGGGCAGCGGACAGGTTCATTGGAATGCTGTCTTTGACACCCTAAAGGAAATCGGTTATGAGGGATGGATGACCATTGAAGCCTTTAGCACCATCATTCCCGAATTTGCAAATGCCATCAACGTTTGGCGGGATTATTCGCCGGCGGAGGAGATTTATACGCAAGGTCTACGGTTGATTAAAAAAGGACTCGAAACCTAGACAGGAGTTGAAGGTTGACACGAACCCTACTGCCGGACGAGCAGGCGACCCGGATTTTCATAAATGTTTGGTGAACATTAAGATGAATTAAATTCAGTGAGTAGTGGCGAGTAATCTTTTGAGGATTAAAAGAAACAACTAAGCCTCTCAACTCATAAACTTTTTTTCAAGGTTGACTTTGAACTATGTTTCGCAACCGGTTACAAAAACAATTTAAAATTATACCCCCTAAGAATGAAAAACCTAATCTATATTTTTATTTGTTGTGCGCTGTTTGCCTGTAAAGAAGAAAAGAAAGCGGTTGCCGAAACTACGCAACAGATCGAATCGCCAAAGGAATGGTTGACGTTTGAGGGGGATGGTGCAGATGCTAAAAACATTGTGCTGATTTCGGGGGATGAGGAATACCGCTCGGAGGAAGCCTTACCGCAACTGGCTAAAATATTATCGGAACATCACGGATTCAGGTGTACCGTACTTTTTGCCCAAAACCCAGAAGACCCAGGGATTATCGATGCCAACTATGTAAAAAGTATTCCAGGATTGGAAGCCCTGGATACTGCCGATATGATGGTCGTCTTTACTCGGTTCCGCGCCTTGCCCGATGAACAGATGAAACATATCGATGATTATTTGATGGCGGGAAAACCGGTAATGGGTATCCGTACCGCGACCCATGCCTTTATGTTTCCCAAGGATTCAGAATCACGCTACAAACATTACGGCAACTATTACACGGGCGAAAAAACGGAATGGGACGGGGGTTTCGGCCGTCTCGTTCTGGGCGAACATTGGATTGCCCACCACGGCCACCATAAGCACCAAAGTCAAAAGGGAATGATTTTCGAAGATGCTCAAAATCATCCTATTACCAATGGTATCGAAGATGGCGATGTTTGGGGCGCCTCCGATGTGTATGAAGTACGGTTACCCCTTCCCGGCGACGCAGAACCTCTTCTTTATGGCCAGGTAATGAACCGAAAAGGGGAGTACGACGAGACCGATATCCATTATGGAATGAAGCCCTCCGATGATGAAATCGCCAAAGTTAACAATGAGGACAAGACGGTGAACGATGTTAATATGCCAATTGCATGGACGAAAAGTTACCAATTACCAGGCGGTAAAGAAGGTATGGCTTTCACCACGACGGTCGGTGCCGCCAGTGATATGCTGATCGAAGGCACCCGAAGACTCTTGGTCAACGGCGTTTTCTGGACCATGGGAATGGAAGTGCCGGAAAAAGCGGATGTCACACTGGTCGGAGATTTTGACCCTACGCAATTCGAATTTCGGGATGAGAATTATTATGTCGAGAAAGGCTTAAAGGTCGAGGATTTTGAATCCCTCAAATAAATTTCGGGACTATCCCATAAGAATGTAATTCCTAATTACGGTCTTCTTCGTAATCCTTTTTGACACGGCTATGAAGTATACGGACTGCTGCCAAGTTTTCATTCGGTTTATAAGATCGGTCACAATTTCAGGGTAACCATGTAGTAGTTATATGGTCTCGCCCGGGTCGGTCCATTTGTCGTAAAGTTCCTTGATTTCTCTATTTTTTCGGGTCGAATGGACCGATTGGGCATGAAAATAGCATATCGGTTCGGGTGGCGACCTCTAATTATGCTGCACCTTTGTCGTGAACCTGTCGGGCAGGCAGAATAAAACCTTTTCAAAACCAAGTTATTCGGGCGCTATACTGTCCCGATACAGGGATTTGTACAAATGGATGCCTGTTGTATCAAATTTCTTCCCTTCCATGATTTCCACCAATCGAAATGATGATATTGGTTTATTTTGGTGCAGCAGCATCATTGGTCTTTCATACGGATGATTTTGAACAACAACCGAGCCAATTAAAAGGGGTACTGAACAACACCACAGCTACTCGCATTTCATGTCAATGCGATGAAATGGTGACAATTTAGCTTCTCAATAATAAAATGGTTGGCATTAAAAATAAAAATTCTCATTTCAGTTCCAAAGCCTCCAAATTCTCAGCCCCATTTCCACGAATCTCTTTATAGGCAGATATCATCTCCTTCAATTTCAAGGGATGTGATTCTACCAGATTTTTTTGCTGTCCGATATCATCCTTGAGGTTATAAAGCTGATATTCATTGTCGTTCCCTAGTTCGATGTTGACGGACTTGTTTATCGAAGGACCATCATAAGGCGGAATCATGGCCCAATCCCCTTGGCGAAAAGCGGTTCGGCTGGTGGCTTCCAAGACCATTTGGTCACGACCCTTTTTGCTCTTTCCCAAGAACACCTCTAAAAGATTTTCACTATCCTCACCTTTTTTATCGCTGCCGACCAAATTGGCCAAGGAGGTGAGCAAATCTAATTGCGATACTAAGGCATCCGATACACCGGGAGAAATATGCCCTTTCCAATAGGTAATGAAAGGGACACGTGTACCGGCCTCGAAGAGGCTATATTTCCCGCCGCGCAATGGTCCGGCCGGTTTGTGGTTACCCAGCTTTTCAACGGCATCGTCATAATAGCCGTCGTTTAAAACGGGACCATTATCGCTCGAAAATACAATAAGGGTGTTCTCAAGAAGTCCCTCGGCCTCCAAGGTGTTTATGAACTCCCCCACGACCCAATCGGCCTCTACGATAACATCGCCCCTAGGCCCCATTCCAGACGCTCCCTCGAAACGGGGATGAGGGGTACGCGGTACGTGTGGCTGTTGTAAGGCATAATACAAAAAGAAGGGTTCGGTTTTATGCGCGGTAATAAACTTTTGGGCTTCGGCCAGAAAGGTGTCTGCCATATCCTCGTCGATCCATTTGGCCGATTCGCCGCCCTTCATAAAGCCGATGCGGGAGATTCCGTTTACAATGCTGTTATTATGACCATGGTGCCATTTCATTTTCAACAGTTCAGGATTGTTTAAGCCCGTCGGTTCACCCGGAAAGTTAGTATCGTAATCCACCAGAATAGGGTCGTCAGGGTCTAGCTTGACCACGTTTCCATTTTGGATGTAGACCGTTGGCACCCGGTCTTGGGTGGCCGCCATGATATAGCTGTGTTCAAAACCAACTTCGTTTGGACCTGGTTCGATACGTTCGTTCCAGTTTACGTTTCCGGTACCCAATCCCAAATGCCATTTCCCTACAATACCCGTTTTATAGCCTTGTTCCCTGAGCATTTTGGGGATAGTCATCTGTGCCGTGTCAATGATCAGGGGAGCGGTGCCCGGAAGAATTTTGGCGCTTTTGTTCCGCCAAGGATACGTACCCGTGAGCAAGGCATATCTGCTTGGGGTACAGGTAGCGGAAGAAGCGTAACCCTTGGTAAAACGCATGCCGGCCTTGGCAAGTTTGTCGAGATTGGGCGTTTTCAGTTCGGTGGCCCCGTAAGCGCCCAATTCGCCGTAGCCGAGGTCATCAGCGTATATGATGACGATGTTGGGGCGTTCGGGAATATTATCCTTGACCGGTACTTTTTCCTCCTTTGTTTTGCATCCTCCAGCTAACAGTATACCTAGGAAGATTATGATGTTTGCGAAAGGAATCCACCGCTGGACCACAGGTTTTTGCATTTTTTTTAGTTTGGTGTTCAGGTTCTGGCGATTGTTGGCGACGTAATCCAAATATAGAAAAAAAATAAGGCCTACATTTAGACAAGTGGCATCAAATGTTGCTACCTATCATTCGAAAAAGGCATCCATCCATTACTACGCGTCTACCGTAGTTAATCTTTTTACGATAGCTTTTTTAAGATTTTCGTATACCATTGAAAATATTGATAATCAGTTTTATCTGGATAATTTTTGGTTTTAACTTAAATTTGACCGCTAAACTGCTACCTTCAAAAAGTATATGGCTATTTTTAAAGGATACTTTGGCTTAACCATAAAAGCAATGAAAACACCATTTTCGATCCTTCACTTTTCGTACCCTTGCCACAATGGTGACTTGCTTTGGATGTACCCAAGATTTGGGCATTTTCGAAGGGAACGGCGATATCGGTCCCGTTAAAAACATAGGTTCAGCAGCATTCGATGCGTCCACAGATACGTATACGGTTTCCGGAAACGGGACCAATATGTGGGGCGAGACCGATGAGTTCCATTTTGTTTGGAAAAAAATGTCCGGCGACGTTTCCCTTTCTGCGGATATCGAATGGGAGGGCGAGGGTACAGACCCCCACCGAAAGGCCTGCCTTATGATTCGCCAAAGTCTTGGTCCGGAATCTGCCTATGTGGATGCGGCCGTGCATGGCGATGGACTGACCTCCATCCAATATAGGGATTCGACGGCCGGTCCGACCCGTGAAATACAGTCCAATGTCACCGCGCCCAAACGCTTACGTATCGAAAAGGCTGGCGATTTCATTTCAATGTCCGTTTCCGATGGTAGCGGAAAGCTTCACTCTTCTGGGGCATCTTTCAGATTGCGGTTTGCCGAACCTTTTTTTGTGGGGCTTGCCGTTTGCTCGCATAATCCTGATGTCGTCGAAACCGCCAAGTTCAGTAAAGTTGCCATCGAGCAACTGGAACAAAGGCCGGATTCTACTAAACGTATCGAGAGTACCTTGGAGACCATTTTTATCTCTTCTTTTGATCGTAAGGTGGTTTACCATACCCAAGACCATATCGAGGCTCCTAACTGGTCGCCCGACGGAAAGACATTGATATACAATAGCGAGGGATCTCTCTTTGCAATTCCGATCAAGGGCGGAATTCCCAAGAAAATGGAAACTGGCTTCGCCAACAAAATCAACAACGACCACGGTATTTCGCCCGACGGTACCCAAATGGTCATCAGCGACGGCACGGAAAGTGGACGTTCATTGATTTATACCCTTCCTATCGAAGGCGGCACGCCCAAAAAGATTACCCCGGTCGGCCCATCCTACTGGCACGGTTGGTCTCCCGACGGAAAAACTTTGGCCTATTGTGCCGAACGCAACGGCAATTACGATATTTATACCGTACCTGTGGAAGGGGGCGAGGAAACCCGGTTGACCGAAGCTGTGGCTCTCGACGACGGCCCCGATTATTCCCCTGACGGGAGGTACATCTATTTTAATTCGGCCCGTACCGGTACCATGCAAATCTGGCGGATGAAACCCGACGGAAGCGAACAGGAACAGATTACTACGGACAAATACCACGATTGGTTCGCCCACCCATCGCCCGACGGCAAATGGATAGTGTATGTCACTTTCGGAACCGATGTGCCCGCAGGTTCGCATCCGGCCAACAAAGATGTAATGCTGAGGCTGATGAACCTTCAAACCGGGGAAATCAAGGTTATGGCAAAATTATTCGGCGGCCAAGGCACTATTAATGTACCTTCTTGGTCACCCGATAGCCAACAGGTGGCCTTTGTGAGCTATCAATTAAAATAAACTGGAACAACCAAATAAAATGATATGATGAACGTAAAAATAAACCCGTATTCCATTAGAACAGCTGTATTTCCCATTATATGTCTTTTTTTATTCGGCAAGGTAGCTGCCCAGGATATATCCGACAAAGCGAATGCCTTTTTGGATATCCTTTCCGAAGAGGTAAGGGAAAAGACCCTTTTTTCCTTAGACGATGAAGAGCGATACAATATGAATTACGTACCCATACCAAGGGAAGGCGCCACCTTTCATGATTTTAACGAAACTCAAAAACAGGCCGCGCTCGATCTTTTAAAAGCATGTCTTAGTAACGACGGATATGAAAAAACCATGGAAATCAGGGAACTGGAAAAAGTGTTGCGCAGTATCGAAAACGATGACAATGACAAAATGCCTGACGGCCGACCGAGACGCGACCCCTTGAATTACCACTTCTGTATTTTTGGAACCCCTTCAGCCTCCGAAATCTGGGGCTGGCGGTTCGAGGGACACCACATATCGCTCAACTTTACCTCCGACGAGGGTAAAATTGTGTCGGCCACTCCCACGTTTTTCGGTACCAATCCCGGTATTGTAAAAGAAGGGGATTCTCGAGGTAAACAGGTCTTGAAAAAGGAATCCATGCTAGGTTTCGCCCTTGTCAATTCCTTGTCCGCGGACCAATTGAAAGTCGCTAAGTTTTCCGAAGACGCTCCACCGGAAATCATCTCGGCGAACCATCGCGAGGTCGGGCAAATAGAAACGACCGGAATTGCATATCCGCACTTGAATGACGCACAACAAAAGATTCTTAGACAACTATTGCAGGTCTATGTCGGTAATTACATTTTCGATTTTTCCGAAAACCTCATGGCAAAAATCGAGAAGGCGGGCATCGAAAACCTCCATTTTGCCTGGGCCGGGAGCCTCAAGGAGGGAACCGCACATTACTATCGTATTCACGGCCCGATGCTATTAATAGAATTCGACAACACCCAGAACGATGCCAACCACATGCATACCGCCGTGCGCGACCTGACCAATGACTATGCCGAGGATATTCTAAAACGGCATTATGAAATGGAGCACAAGTAAAAACATTCGATAACCGAACTTGATGAACTGAACTCAACCCTTGATCCGCATTAGTTAACTACCTTTGAAAATTCCTAACAATAGGGATATTCAGGAATAAGGCTATTTTCAATAAAACTTCAAGGTAAAGCCGTTCGATTTTCCATGTCGGGCGGCATTTTTCGTTTCCGATGTCTCCCTTCCGGGCATTTTAGTTGGATTTAGGGTCGATACCGGGACTTTCAGGTGATGACAGGGACAGGTATCCCCCCTGAAGATCGGCTCGTGGATATTTTTCAGGCCGCTTTTTGCAGCCGTTCCCCCTTCGCGATGAGCCTGCGCATCTCAAGGGCGTTGGCGGTGCGTATGCCGACGAATATCCACGGTATCTCGGTGGCCTTAGTGCGGGCCTTGAATCATTCGGAGTCCATAGTGCTCCTTGTCGTTGCCGAAGCTGCCCTCAAGGCGGCTGGCCCTTTCCATGGTTATGGCCGCCGCCAGTTTTTTTCTCCGCTTCTCGTGTTTGCCGGCCCTTCCCTTCCGCTTGAAGTCCGTACATATACTGATCCCGGAGGCGAACTCCGATTTTTATTGGTGGCGTAGATGCCGTCACCCCCAGCGATCTTGACCTTTGTCCCTGGCATTCCCTGGACATCGAGGACGGTCTTGCGGAGCAGTATCCCCTCGTGGAAAGCGTCGAAGGAACGTTGCTCGATGAACCCGATGCCGCCCACTTGGAACTTGTGCACCTTGGCCCCAAACTCCACCGGTTTTTTCTCCTTGCCCCTCACGATGGGCCTGACATAGGGCCTGACCCGGCTGACGATTCGGCCATGCCTGTAAGCTCTTGATCGACCAAAAGACGAATGTTTCACATGCGTGTTACGAAAGCGGCTTTCAGACCATGTCGAATTTTAATCGGCAGTTTACAACAATTACGAAAAGAACCCCGTTGGAATATCAAAGGGCCTATGTTCTAAACCGATAGGCGCTCTATCGGTAGCCTTAACCAAGGTCGCCTAGGGTACATTACATCATCTGCTTTCCTAATTTTCCATCGTTTCAGCATAGAATACCATAGCCGTACTTCTCGCCATCCTGACCGACACCGCCTAGTAAACGTATAGTTCCGGACGGAAATCCCTCGTCTTTCCGCGAAGATTTCAGAAAGTTCTGCCGTTTTTATTCGCGCTACTAAAAAATGTCAAGCGATAGGAATCTGGGGCTAAGCCAAAAGGCCGAACATTCGCCACAGCAGCCTCAGGGTTGGTTCAATTGTTCCGCTTTGGGCTGGTTTTAGGCGTATCGTTCAACTTTTTAATCAGCTCTATTTCATCTTGACGATAAGGGCTACCGTCTTTGCGAAACACCTCGTGAAACCATTCGTCGGGCTCCCCACCGTCTTCTATCGGCGTGTTCCAAGCATATTTGGTATTTGATTTTCCGGCGACCAGGCCCCAATTTATGGCTCCTATATTTTCACGTTTTAGGATAGGAAGAATATTCGAAAAGCGACTGTTATTCGTCCGAGCCATATATTCGGTACAGATCATGGGGCGGCCGTGGGTCTTTAACATGTTTATGGTCAACTGATGCGCTTCAGGACCTTCATACTGGTGGTAGGTAATTATATCGGAGTGCTGTGCCTGAAAGGTGTTAAGTTCTTGAAAGTCCCATCGCCAAAGCCCTACGATCAAAGGCTGACTGGGATTGACCTCACGCCCCCATTGAAAAACCTTTTTCAGCAAGGGCATTGAACTCGTTAGTTTATCGGTATTACCAGGTTCGTTGTATAGGTCCCACATCAACACCCGCCCGTCATTTGAAAAGGTTTTGATAATGTCTTTGACATAGGTTTCCAAAGCCGGGAAGTTATTCTCGTTCTTTGAGGCGGGGTCCCCCGGGTCTTGAACCCACCCGGAATTATGGGTGCCTGGAATAGGGTCGGGCTGTTTTCCGATTTTGGGGGATTTTCCCCATACGTCGTCGAAAAACACGAACATGGTCTTGATACCGTGTTTGTCGGCAATATCCAAATAAGTTTTCATGCGCTTTTTAAAACCTTCGGGGTCTGCCTTGTAGGCCAGGCTATGTAGATATACTCGCATGGTATTGAAGCCAATACCCTCGGCATAGCCCAGTTCGCGATCAATGGTCTCCGGGTCAAAAGTAGCTTCTTGCCACATTTCCAACTGGTTAATGGCCGTACTGGGGTTAAAGTTGGCACCGGTCATCCAAGCCTGGGCATTATACCATTCTTGGGCCTTTTCACGGGACCATTTGTTTTTTTCGAGGATGTTCTCCTGGGCGGCACCCATACCTATAGCGAATAGCAATAGAACGATAAAAATAGGTTTTTTCATGAATGCACTATTTGGCTATCTATTATCAAAATTATTTATAATGGATACCGTATTCTCAATATTCCGTTCGGAAGAAGCTCCAAAAAGAATAGATTGTATATTTGGTAATCCGCAAACATATTCCAAGGCCTTTTTTGGGGGTATGGAACCACCTCCCAAAACCTGCATTGCAATGGCCCTTACCTTTCGGGTACGCAATGTTTCTTCATAAAGTTCCATCCCACCGGACATTCTAAAGTTTACAGCATTAATTGAAGAGCATATGATGGGATTCTCAATGCCTACCGATTCCAAGGCATCTAAAAGTTTGGGCAGGTTCATCGTAATAAAACCTGGTTCGGCATTGTATTTTTTAAGTACATAATCGTGAAAACCTTTTAACACCTCGATCATTCCCAAACCTAAAAGCAGGTCTGTAATGATATTCTGGAGAAAAATAACCGGGGTGTTCACACCCTTAAACATTTTCATCTCGGCATCGACTAAAAGTTCCATGATAGAAAGGTAGTCTTTGGACATCAAGGCCGCACCACCTTTAAATACTGTTCCAAAAAAATTACCGGGCACATACTGTTTAATGGTACCCTGAATACCAAGTTCTGTAACAGCATTGGCATATTTATGGGCATAGGGCATACAGGGATAAATTTTGAAATCCTTATATTTTTCAGGGTTTTGGCGTACTGTCTCGCACACATAGGCAATTCTGTCATGGGTGGTACACATAAAAGTATTCACCCCCATCGCTATGGCCTGATCTATCGTGGCCATAATGGTTTTGTTCTCCTTAAACTTCATGGACTGCTCCATTGATTTTACGTCGGAAATATGATTAACAGCAAAAAATTGGTTGTCTCCGTATAGTATTCTTTCCATTATGCCACTGATTTTGATTTGTTCTTAATTGATGCGATGGCCCTATCAGTCAGTACGGCACTTTTAAAAGTATTCACTTCATTTGGGCCAGTACCCTTAACGGCTTCTATGAAATAATCTACTTGCGCGGAATATTCCTCACCGCGTAGGTAAAAATCAACCTCTTCTGTAAGGTCAGTAACATATTTGATGTTCCATCCTTTGGTGTAGCCTTCCGGAGTATTATTATTTTTAAAATAGACTTTGAGTTCACTTGCATCAGATATAATCTTACCTTCAGTACCCATTATACTGACCGAAGTTGACATTTTACGGTAGGTATCATCACTCCAGTTCACCGATAATACCCCGCTTACTCCATTTTCGAGCTTCAACAGGGAATAGACCGCATCGTCCACTTTTTGGGAATAGATTGATTTCATAAGGGCCCCCTCTGCATCCTTTATCGGAGAGACCAAATCATTGATTAAATCGATGACGTGCGCTGCATAATCCATAAGGCAGCCTCCTCCCTCTTCGGGGTTGGATCGCCAAGTGCCTTCCTTCTTCTTGGTGACCACAGGTCCGTAGGCCTCGCCAGTAAAATGGAAAATGTTTCCAAGAACACCGGATTCCAATATTCTTTTCACCTCTTTGAACGTACCCATGAATTTATTGTGATACCCTACCTGATTGACCAATCCGTGTTTTTCAGCTAGATTTACCAATTCTTCTCCCTGACTCGGATTTAGGCAAAAAGGTTTCTCGGCAAAAACATGGATTTTTCTTTCAAGAAGCTCTTTAATCATCTCATAATGAAATTTGGTCGGTACGGCCACAAAAACCGCATCCGGCTTTTCCTTGTCCAACATTTTTGAAAGCTTTTTGTAACAGGAAATTTTACTATATTTTTTTAGTGCGCCAGTTACGATCAAAGAAGTATCGCAAACTCCCACAAACTCAACATCTTTATGTGCTCCGAGAATCGATAAATGGGATATACCCATTTTTCCGGCTCCCACTAAGGCTACTTTTATCATAATATCTCTATTTGGTTTGGTTAATATGTGTAATGTACAGCAAAACGTCTTTGAAGAATTTCATTTGATTTTTGGTGTTTCGCCTAAATATTTCAGGTCTTAAGAATATCCTTACAAACCATTCAAGTCGCAATTTCACCCAAATTTTAGCCGGTCGTTTGCTGTTGCCCGCATACCAGTCGAAAACATTTCCTATGGTACTGATAATTCTTGCATTGACCAAGTTTTTATGTTTAAATGCCCATTTCTCCTGTTTTGGAGCCGTAAGTCCAATGAAGAGTACGTCTGGGTTGAAACTATTAATAGCATCCACAATCTTGCCATTATCTTCATCTGAAAATTCGGGTTTATAAGGGGGAGAATAGCTGGCCACTTCAATGTTAGGATACTCACGTAAGGCCCGGTCCGTTATTTTTTTAAGTGTGGCATCCGTAGATCCCATAAAAAAAACTTTCCATCGCCTCCGATTGCCTAGCCTTATAAAATGATTGAAACAATCTTCCCCTGCAATTTTTTTTATATTTTTTCCATGAATGAGCATAGAACCTATGGCAACCCCCATGCCGTCTAGAACTAATATATCAGTATGTTTTAAAGCCTCTTCAAATTTTTCATCCTTTAATGCCAGACCATAGGAGTTCGGGCTAAACGTATTTAGCAGTACTTTATCAATGCCCGGGTCAACAACGTTTAGGGTGTCTGAAAAAACATTGTAACCCAATACATGGGTTGTCTTAAATTTCAAAAAAGCTTCGTGCATAAATTTAATAATCGATTGGTTGTGCTGCCTCCTGAAGTATCGAAGTCAACCGGTGTTCAAATTTTTCAAGTGTAAAAAGTTGTTCATATCGTTTTCTACCTGCCTCTCCCATAGCCTTTCTCAATTCCGGT
This sequence comes from uncultured Flavobacteriaceae bacterium, assembly GCA_963832345.1. Taxonomy (GTDB): domain Bacteria; phylum Bacteroidota; class Bacteroidia; order Flavobacteriales; family Flavobacteriaceae; genus Pricia. The sequence continues at coordinate 103,259 of CAWHTW010000005.1, forward strand.
TTTACAATAAGTTTTTCCATTTTTTCCGATAATACTACTGGATCCCTTTGAGGCACCAAAAAGCCCGTTTCTTCGTGCTTCACTACATCGGCGATACCTCCTTCCGGTGTTGCAATAACAGGAAGGCCATACTGCATAGCTTCAAGGTTTACTATGCCAAAGGTTTCATAATGATAGAATGTTGGAAAAATGAAAACATCTGCTGCACTATAAAATTCATATTTTTCCGTACCATATTTAGGACCATGTGCAAAAACAAATTCTGAAACATCATACTGTTTCACTCTTTCCGCAAATTCATTGGGACTAATATCAGACCATCCGCCAACAAAATTACACACGAAATTTATGTTTCTCTCACGTAATAACTTAATAGCCTCGAGAAGTATGTATGCGCCCTTCTCCTGCATCATATTCGAAAGATAAAGAAAGCGGCATATTTCTGGTTTAGCTTTCTCCTTATTTTGAAGGACTATGGGTTCGAAAGGAATTCCGTAGGGGCAATAATAGACATCTGCTTTAGATACGTATTTTTGAATATCATCATAGAGATGTGGAGTTAATAGAATGCTCTGTGTATGTTTGAAGACGTACTTATAAAGTTCATTATTGATTCTTCCGATACTTGCGGTTTTAACCCCCTTATTATGAAAATGATATATTATCCTTACCTTGAATCTTTTGAGAAGGGCAACTACTAGAAAGTCTTTATAAAATCCTGGCCCGCTAGCAGTTAAAGACATATGGCATATATCAATTTTATTCCTTCGCAGGGTAGTGCCTATCGTTTTTAGCAACTTATAAAGGGTCGAAAACTTCTTGGTGCTCCATTTACCAGATTCTTCCAGCTTTGTATTTGTGGCAAGATTAATATAGGTCGTATCCAGTTCGTCGTTAATATAGGTACTTGTTTTTATATAGTTTCCCGCCATCGCCGCCCCGTGAACGGGTGGAGGCAAATGAGCAAGAAAAAGAACCCTTGTTTTGAATGTGTTATGTTCTGGCATTTCTTATTTACTTATCAAATCATTACAAACCTAATGGAGTCGGATATTCCATTTGCTGCGGCAAGATGATTATAATTTTTAACTAACTCAAGTGACCGATTTGACATGGTTTCTAGCAATTGATGATCTTTTAAGCACTGTATTACTTTACGGGCCCATTCCTCCTTATCAGGTTGTAGTATAAAGCCATTGTCTTCATTAAGAATCAAATCATCTGCAACTCCTGCAACAGGTGTTGTGATAACCGGCATACCGCTTGCACATGCCTCGTTAACCACTATTCCCCAAGGATCGTTTAGCGTTGGGAACAAAAACAGTTTCGCCTTGGCATAATTTTGGGGCAAGCCTTCCTGATCGAGAAAACCGGTAAAGGTATATTCAATGTTGGCATCGTCAAGACGCTCCAGCATACTTTCCCTTAAATCCCCATCCCCAATAATCAAAATATTCAGATCTGAGACCTCCTTTTTTACCAATTTTGCCACCTCCACAAAAAACACGGGCATTTTACGTTCGATAATCTGTCCGCAAAAAAGTAAATCGTATTTCCTATCTTTAATGGATGGACTTACAAAACGGGAATTTTCCACACAAAGGCAGCTTATAAATATTCTTTCCCCCTTTAAACCGTAACTCTTATATAAATCAACTGTGCCCTTTCCTGGGGCCACAAAGGCATGTGCCTTTTTAAAAACAAACCTGCGCAATACCTTTTGAATCGTAGAAAAATCCTTTTCAGATTCTAAGGTACCGTCATTATAGACAATTATCTTTTTGCCCTTTATCAGACACCAAATTACCCCGTACATCATGGTAGGCTTAAATGCGGTAATAATGAGCACATCGGGATTTAATTTATTAAGCATTTTCCAGACGGCCGGATTGTTGTGGGTATAGGTTTTCGATTTTTTTGCCAAAAAATACCTTTTATAGTCGCCATATTGCAGTTCCCAATTCCGGTTCGGTTCAAGCTCAGCACAGTAGATTACAGAATAAGAAAGGTCTTTACGGGCCGAAAGAATAGTGTGCATTCGTTCGCGATACGGACCGGGGACTTGGGTAAGATAAGTGGCCTTAATAATATTCATGCTGACTTTGCTATTTCTTAAATGTATCCCAAATTACAGGAAAAAATGTTTTTAGCCACAATTTTGAAATAGCGGCCAATCTGTGCTTAGGGAAATGTTTTTTAATAAAGATTAGATACTCTTTGTAGGCCAATCCCTTTGGACTATAGAGATAATCAATGCGCTCCGATAATTTGCTACCCGTAGATTTCCAGTTATTGCCGTGGTCATCTGTACAGTAGCCTAATATCCCAGGTACTACCACAACTTCAAAACCTGCTTTTTTTGCCGTTAACGTGTAATCGAAATCTGCAATGCCATGGGTATACTCCTGAGACAGAATTCCTATCTCTTGTACCACCTGTTTAGGTACCAGCATGATATTGGCATTTCCCATATCACAGGGCAGCGTATCTTTTTCGCTAAAAACCAAGGAACTTTGCACTTTACCCTTATTATTTAAACGGTGACCGCCATAAGATACTTCCCCGGAATCTTTATCTGCGGTACTACCAATACAAATAGTGGGTTTATCAGAGGAGTGGGATGCACTAATTAACTTTTGGACAGCATCATCTATCAACAACGTGTCATCATTCAGCAATAAGTAAAAATCAGGATTGGAAGGTATGGCACTGACCCACGATTTGCGCATTCCACCGGCCCAAAAAAGCGATCCGGTACCCTCGCATATTTGCACATGCGGAAATTGTTGCTTTACGGCTTTTGCAGTACCATCGGTGGAAATGTCATCCGTCAAATAAATCTCTAGCTTCACGTTGTTATTTATCTTTTGGTTTCCCAAGTTTTCCAAACAGGCCAACGTATGATCTCGTCTGTTATAAGATGTGATTAATATTGCTATTTTCATTACACCAATTTATTTTTCTTAATGGCATCAACCTATTCTACTCTGGCCCGATCTTTTCTGCACCACATGGGTTATGGAAATAAATAATACTAACATGAGCAAAATAACCATAAAATAATAAATGTTACGTATAAACTGAATCTTGAATTGATTGACCAAAAAAAAGAAAAACATAACGGTAAAGCCTAAGATAATATCTACTAAAAATGCATGGGTATTTCGTAATCGCCAATACGTTATCAGCCCGTTATACATTGCAGATGCGAATAGGGCAATTAAACAAAGGGCCCCCATAAAGCCCCACAAAACATACGCACTAAAAAAGATATTGTGATAATCCGCTACACCATCGCCTATATTATCAATGGGGAAATGAGTGTACCGGTACTCGTCTGGCGTGCTAAAATACCCTCGCCCAATTATCCCGTTCGACTCATCTACCTGCTGCATGGCATACGTAAAAACATTACCCCGATTCATCTCTTCTCCACTGAGTATTTTATCAAAGGTCAGGCGCTTAAAATCGATATTGCTGCTACGCTCCATAAAAACGGAAAAATCAACAATGCCAATATAGGAATTGGCAACAAATAGTAGTAGCCCACCTACCCCTAATTTTAGGAGCGTGATCCCGCGAGCCCTTCGACCTACCATTATTACACAGGCCAGCACAATAAAGGGAAGCAGGAACATAGAAGATCGGGTACCGGAAAGCACCAAGGCGAACACCCCAAAAACTAATGCGGTTATGACCAGCCAATACAATGATCTGCTTTTTTTATATAGGGTGCCACTTAGTACGGCCGGAAAGAGCAAAGCAATAAAAGAAACGCAATACTCTGCATAGGCCTCAAAATTGTTAAGGGTAGAAGAGGCGCGCACAATACCCAGCTCATATTCCGTATTCTCATCGCTAAGCGGAAAAAAAGGAAATTCTCTATTAATAAATCGATATTTCTGGTTAAAGGCGACCAAAAAAAGATAGAAAAAAAACAACGTAAGTGCCTTAATAATCTTTTCTACACGTTGCCCGTCAATAGAAATCTTTGAAACAAAATAAAACAGATATATCAGTAGGGAGAAAGACCATATCGCATTGATTTTTAAGGCGGGCGCAAAATCATTTCCTGCAACCACACTCAGTACCTGCATGAGCCACCAAAAAAAAAGGACCCCTAGCAAGGGTTTGCTTAAAGCAGAAGTACCCAAGTGCCTTAAATCACCTTTAGCCAAGGAATACAATATAATCGCAAGTACCGCGGTAATATTATAATTGCCCCCATATTTTGCCCCAAAAATAAAAAAATTACCAATAATTAGCTGAATAAAGAAGGAAACATAATCGGCACGTTCCAACCAAAAATAAAAGAGACCGACCAAGCCTATAAAAGCGATTAAGTTAACCGACACCGGGTAGATGGAATAGGTAAAGGAACCCAAAAGAATCATTGCGAACACGCTTAAAGCCAACATCCAGTCGGGTGACTGGAAATCGGATTCGGTCTGTGTATCTTGTGACGTGGTTTTTAAGGGCTGCATATTAAGCATTTTCAGAAGTCAGGATTTTAGGCCTGCTTCTGTTTGCGGACGGAGCTTATCTTGGTATAATTTTAAATAGCTTTTAGCCTGTACGGCTACATCAAAGAGAGTGCTGGCAGATACTGCCATAGCCTCCCTGTCAAAATTCCCGTGCTGTTCCATACACTTAGCCAATGCTTTTTTTAAACCCTCAACCGTATAATCCGCACTCAAAAATCCATTTTTACCATTGGTTATGGTTTCCGTAATGCCACCTGTGGTGAAAGCGACCACCGGGGTACCACAACATAGACTTTCTATCATGGTATTGGGCAGATTGTCTTCCCGACTTGGCAATACAAAAACGCTAGCCGCGTTGTAAAAAAAGCTCATCTTTTCTTCATTATGTACGCTACCCATATAGGAAATCGCGTCGACACGATCTTCTGATTTAACGTTGCCCACAGCCACAAAACTGTATTTTTCGGTGAGGGAAGTATCCTTAACAAGCTCTAGAATGCGGTCAAAACCTTTTCTGTAGCTCCTTAAACTTTCGCCTACAAATAGAATGATAGGTTTATCAACCGGAAGATTGAGCTTGACGGTACATTGTTTTCGGTCGCGGGGCTTAAAAACGTGGGTGTTTATCCCATTGGGGATATGGTGGTGCGGGAATCCTCCAAGCAATTCAGAATGTTGGGACTCCTGAAGTAGCCAGTTAGAGGGCGCTACCACAGCAAGTGCCTTTTTGGATAGCGCGAACAATGCTTCCTTCTTTATTGCATACTGCTCCTCATCCAGACCGTTAAGCTTTTCAGCATACTCAAGTTCATCATTTTTATAGTGAAACCCCCCCTGGAAAGGATACATATCATGAATCGTCCACACGATGGGATTTTTTACCGACCTAAAGAAACTGGCATAATCTATAAAATTGGCAACAAAATGTAGGTGGACCACATCACATTCCTGCAACAGCCTGTGCTGCCCCAGTTTGGTATGGGGGGTATGTGCAAAAGAGAATAGCTCGAACTTATGCTTATACTTTCTAATTTTATAATCATTGGTCTGTTCTAGATTGGGCGGTAGTCCTAGTTTTTTTAATGTCCGATAAAAAAGCTCAATGATATATATCTTCGACGAATATTTAAACACCTTTTCGGTTTCCTTTCCCTTTTCTAGAAACAAAAAGTTGCTTTCATGCCCTTCTTTCAGTAGCTGTTGGTGTAGACGCAAAGCAGCGTTGGCGGCGCCGCCACTTTTAAACGTAGAAAGATGAACTATCCTCATTTTATAAATAATGTGGTTCAAATAAATCCATAGATTTAATTTTATCCGTATTCTGAATAAAGAAAAGAGGAGAACTCCCCATAAAAGCGGCCCAGCCAGAAAAAGTGCTTGGGGGCCCCATGATGTAATCACAACAGGATAAACTATGTAAATCCTCTATGGTAGAACCATTACAATAGTAAATCGTGTACTTGTCCTCATTATTAAAATCTATTAGTTCATTAGAATTTATTAAAAAAATACTTTTTAGGACTAAATCGGCTATTTCAACCAATTTTGAATAGTAGGTGGGGGTGCTATAATAATATTTACCATTCAACCAAGTGGCATAATCCCCTCTTCTAACATGTACACCGATTAACTTAGAATTAGAATGTTCCCTTAGTATTGTTTCGATAAAGGTTTTTGATGCGGCTATCAATTCATCTTTAAAGGCTAGTTTGCTTCTAACATATTCTTGGTGCTTTGTAACACCGGAATAATATTTAAAGAGCCAATTCGATAGAAGTATTCGATTAGACATCGTGAATGGATGATGTTCATCAACTTTAAACGGCGTATTAATTATCAATGTATGGCCTAAACTTAATTTACTATTTAAAAGTAAATAATGTAAAAGCTTCGTCAAACCAAGTAATCTAAAAACTCCTTTAACAGGCCTAAAAGTTAAGTCTGGCGCACTCAAGGTATTAGTCTTTATCTTTACAATACCAGATAACTCAGTAGAATCGGGAAAGATTATTTGATACCCACACTTTTTTAAGAAAGCCAATAAATGTGCTAGAATATATAATTGATTATCCAATTGGCCAAATTTCAGAAGATAGAAAAGTCTTTTTTTCATCCCAGAATTAGATTTTTGTCAATTTTTTAATTCTATTTATTGCACGTATATATATGGGAGGTTTTTTTAAAAACCATTCATTCATATGGTATAACTCAAATTTTGAATCCGTATCGATCTCAACAAAAACTTCAGGTTTTTCAATCCATTGCTGTAACGACTGAAAGTGATGTTCAGTAGCCCGCCCTTGATAATGCACACCATCTGTTCCTATATTACTGGTAAGATTTACCATAGGTACAACCGCGAGCCCTTGATTATAAAAAAGTGAAAACTGCCATTGATAATCCCATGTCTTTTTATTTGGACCAGCAACTTCGTTAAAATTACTTAGCCAGAAATTACTGATTTTATTACTATCGTATAACTTTTTAATGGTCTTATTCTGCTTTAAACTAGAAAGCTTATCTAAATTATAATCGTACTTATCCCAAGCACGTTTCCAAGTAGCCCAACCCCAGATATGACCTATATTACTGAAGAAATGATCGGCATCACCCATGTTATATTCCGGATTCCAACGCGTTCCGGCCACGTGCATAACTCGTTCATCATGCTTATACCTATCTAGCATACGGGCACAAAAAGTAAAAAAGGTAGGGTGGGGCACTATATCATCCTCAAGTATTATAAGGCTTTCTTCTAATTCAAATGCCTTCGTAATTGCTTGTGAAACTCCCTTTGCACAACCTTGGTTACTTTCACTATAGAGACGAGTGACCTCACATTCCCATGTAATATTTTTATGTTTGAATATTTCACGACAGGCAGCCACCTTTGCGGCTTCACCCTCCACATGCTCTCTTGGACCGTCCGAAGCTATAATAAGTTTCCTAGGTTCTGCAAGTTTTATTTTTTCAAAAACCTGTTCTGTAGTATCTGGTCGGTTAAAGGTTATAAATAGTAGAGGGGCTTTCATTTCTATTTTTTTAATATCTAGTTCTATTATTTTAGAAATCTTTTAGGTATAAACAGAATTGCTTGCATCCTCAACTTAAATATCCATCTTTCGTCAGGAATTATAAATCCAATTATTATTATCGATGATTCGGCTAACACCGTAGCCACAGATGCACCGATAATTCCATAATTAGGTATGAGATATAAATTTACCGCGAAATTGATCAAGGCAAGTAACATTTGACGTACAAGTACAACTCGATTAAAATTTTGAGTTTGCAAAATTGCAATAGTCACTAAATTGAGATAAACGAATGGAACAGTCCAGATTAAAATATCAAGAACATAGGCGCTTGGCAAAAACTCCGTACCATAAAGAAGATATACAACATGATAGGATATCATATTTACAAAAATGGCTATCAAGGCTAATGGAAAAAATATATATCTAATAAGGGCTATCAATTTATCACGTTCAGTTTTAAAATCCATTTCGACGATTTTGGGGTAAATGGATTGGCTAACTACCACTGGAATAAAATTGAAAACTTCTGCCAATTTTACACCTACTGCATAATAGCCTACACTTTTTTCATCCATCATATCCTTAATCATCACTTGGTCCACACGCATACCTATAGAAACCGAAATACTGGACAGTATAAGAGGCCAGCTGTCTTTTAATAATTGCAATGCCACTACCCTATCAAAACTCCAATTGCTGATCTGCCTTTTTTGTTCTCTATAAAAATAGACTAGCCCTGCAGCCAGAACGAAACTTTCCACCAAGAATATTAAGGCAAAATATTCCAAAGGTGATTTTATCAAAATAAAAAGAACTTTAAGCACAGTTGACAGACCCAATACCACAAAATTGATATAGACTACAAATTTGGACCTTACCTTGGCCTGAAAGAAAAAGTCGATGACGTTCAGGCTTTGAAAAATAGTAGCGGATGCAATAATAAAAACGATGAGCTGTGTATATGTGTCCGTATTGGTCGCTGTTACTGCTACCCACAAAAAAAGCAGCGTCACGCATGCTCCCACCAGCTTCAGTATAAAGGCCGTGCCTAATAATATGTCATTATCCTCTGCTTTGTTCTTAACGATATCACGGATAACAATACTGTTTAACCCCAGCGTAGCAACCGCCCCAAAAAGTCCCACCAAACTTTGGGCATAACTTAAAAGTCCGAATTTTTCCGGTCCAAGATATCTGGCGACCCAAACCCCCACGAACAGGCCCACCAACATTCTGACCATTTGCTCGCCAAACAACCATGAGGTATTGAAGGCGTACTTTTTAACGGTATCATTTTGTTTTAATGCCTTTACCTTTTCTAAGAATGCTTTAAACGATTTTCCAGGTAATTCGTTCATTAACCAAATAAAATTGACGTCTATTTTGTTTTATACATGACTAGGCTAGTCGACGAATGATTAATTTTTAACCTAACTAATTAAATGACGTATAGTCTTTCTAAGTATACCCTTTACTTTAGATTGACAAAAATCGGTCCTGCTTTACGAATAACTACCATACGCCATCTTTTGCTGCATATATCCATAACCATAGCCGAATTTTATATTGGTATAACCCCTGTTCTTGATACCGTTAAAAACTATATACAAATTACGGATATCTTTAAAATTTGTATTTTCATCCAAGGTCTGGATGAAGGTCTTTGGGGTGTGGGCATGACGGATAACATAAAGGCAAATATCGGTTGCTTTACCCAGTATATAGGCATCTGTAGCGACACATACCGGGGGGGTATCTACAATGATAAAATCAAATTGTGATTCAAGATAATCAAAGAAATCACTTATATCATAATCTAAAAGTAGGTTTGGATTTACGTTGCCTTTATCACCAGTACCAATTATAAAGAGGTTTTCTAGTGGAGTAGAATAAACAAGTTTTTCGATAGAATCCGTTTTATTATTCAACAGATCGATAATTCCGAGTCTGTCAGAATCCCCATAAATAGGAGCGTTGTTCTTCTTATGGAAATCAAAGTCTACCAATATGGTTTTTTTACCGGCCAAAGCCAGATTGGTAGCCAATTTTTCGGCTATAAAGCTCTTGCCATCGCCTTCAATACTTGAGGTAATCGTGAACTTTTTCCTAGTATGAGTGTTCCCAAACAACCCCAATGAAATACGCATATTTCTGAATTGCTCGTTATTCGCAATTTTTGCAGTTTGATATTTTGATTCATTTTTACGGTTTGAGTGAATCAATTCTGCAATTATCGGGATTTCCGTCAATTTTTCAATTTGAGATCTGAATATCACTTTTGTAGTAAATACTTCTTTGACAAAAATGATTCCAATACCCAAAATACAAGCCAATAAAATAGCGCTGGCATAAATCATCTTGGGCTTAGGGCTTACCGGAAAATTAGAGGCCTGTGCCGCATCAACTACTCTGGTATTGACCGCTGTTGGCGCATATGCTAGTGCCGTTTCCTCTCTTTTTTGAAGAAGAAAAGAAAAAAGATCATTTTTAATCGCTTTTCTTCGATTAATTTCCAAAAGTTCTCGTTCTTTTTCCGGAAGTGATCTAAGCACCGAATTAAATTTTCCCGAAGCAACGGTCAAATTTGATAGACTGGCATTCAAATTACGTTTTTGGTTTCTGATATTTTCTAAAATACTAGGTCTTATTTTTTCTATCTCGTTGGATACAGAAACCAGTATTGGGTTATTTTGAGCGGTTGTTCTCTTTAATTGTTCATACTTTATTTCAGAATTATAAAGTCTTTCCAGTAAACTGGAAAGTACTGGGTCGTCAATACCAAGAGTCGAGGGAACAATGCCGGCCTCATTGTTCTTGGAAAGAACGTACTGCTCAACCTGTTCAAGAACGGAAAGTTGAAGGCGTAAATCGGCTATTCGGCGGTCGTTTTCTCCTGAATCCCTCAAATATAGCTTTCCCTGTTCACTTAAATCGATGGCTCCTCGATCAGACCTGTATTCTTGCGTCTCTACTTCAAGTGCCCCCAACTCCCTTTCCACGGTAGCAATCCGATCTTCGATAAAGGCAAGCGTGTTAAAGGCAAGCTTATTTTGGTCGTTAATCGTCTTCTGATTGTAAGAGGCTATTAAATGGTTTAGTATGTCTTCACCACGCCGTTTAACCTGATTTTCTAATGTCAAAGTGACTACGGTGGATAACTTATCGGTTGTGCTTGCTGCCAATCCCTCTAGTAAAGCATTAGCAACGGTCTTTGGATTAATGAACTCAAAATATAGAGGATTTTCAGGGCCATTACCAATTTGCGCATCGTTGGGCAAGAACATCACCGTGCCAAATGGAAAATCTATCCAGGTATTCAAAGCATATGTTTTACCATCAACTTTTATTTCCTTGGTGGCTTTATCGAACGAAAAGTAGTGTTTCGGATTTTCATCAGAAGATATAGTTATTGCTTCGGGATCTTTTAACCTTATCTTTAAGGGGGAAGTAGTATACGCAGAAATGGCCTTCAGACTTTGCTCTTCTAAAACAGGGGCATATAGCGATAAACTATCCACAACCGATTTCATTACTTCCCTAGATTGAATCACTTCCAATTCGTTTTCAATTATTTTTTTAGAATCGAACGGATTGATGGATTCCATCATTTCAGAATCGTCCACTCCTTTTTTTTCATCTTTGATTATCACTTTTGCCGTAACTTCATAAAAGGGGATTGCCCACTTTAAATACAACCATCCGCTGAACAAAAAAATCAGAATGATACCAAAGAACAGTGGCCAGAAGGGCATATATCTTTGAATCAGCGCTATTACTATATTTTCCTGATCTCTTGTGGTATGATTTTTTTGCAACATGATACTTTATAATCTGTCTATCACGATTATGCCCAAGGAAAGTACACTTATAACTACAGGTAACCATTGTGTAGCTCTGCCAGCACTGGCTACTTTTGACTTATTGGGTTGAACATAAATGATATCGTTTGATTTTAAATAATAGTAAGGGGAAGTAAAGATGGCGTCCGTGGTGAGGTCTAACCTATGGGTCTTGGTAATCTGGCCTTCTTCCCTTATCAATAATACATTATCCCGTTTAGCGTATATGGTCATATCGCCCGCAAGGCCCAATGCTTCCAATAAGGTCACCTTTTCGCTAGGTATTGTCAGTACCGAAGGGTCGCGCACTTCACCCAATACAGAAACCTTAAAATTGAGATAGCGCACGTCAACAATAGGCTCGAGCAATAGTTTACGATCGGTAAGCTCTTGAGTAATTTTTTCGCGCAATGACTTCTTGGTTAATCCAGCTGCTTCAATCCGTCCTAAAAACGGAAAACGTATATAACCCTCTTGGTCAATGAGATATCCAGAAGCCTGAGTGGTTTTCCCTTCAGAAGACGATGTTTGCGTAGCCGTAAGGTTTGACACATTGAATATTTCTGCGGCCTCTGGGCTCAGGCTACTGACGGATATACTTAAAATATCGTTTGCATTAAGTACAGGGTCAAGATTTTCCACTTGCCTGTTAAAACCCTCTTCCCCCACATCATTAAAATAAGTCGCCTTTCGGGTATTTACACAAGAAGAAAGATGAAGTGCAATAAAAAAAAGGACCAAGCCTTTGAAAAAGAAAAAAATTAATCTACCCATAGAATTTGATAATAAGTAATCTGAGCGAAATTTTCAACTTAGGATATAGATATTCATAAGTTAACAATTGTTATAAGTAATTTTCAAAACGCTTGTTAAAAAACAAAGCCATAAAAATGAACAATATCGAATTATAAGGAGAATTTCTATAATCCCTTCAATCCAATTTCTTCATAAAAAATTTATATTACCTGCCGCAAAGTAAAAGAAATCAAGGAAGAATACTGGTTATTATCGTTGTAATTTTTGATTTTTATCAATATATACAGCAGGCTGTACGGTTTTCCCACAATATTAGTGGGCGATTGCAACCAACCTCCTGTCAAAGTGTTGATTGATAAAATTTCTACAGGTGTACATTCTAAAATCAAGGGGCATTTTTAGAGGGTCGCCTTGCCGGGCGCGCTCATCTAAATTTTAAGCTATCTTTGGGGTCTCAAAATCATGAAAGCCTAACATAGTACTTCCAATTTTGACCTTTGCCTAAAATTGCTGTACAGCCTTTCTTTGAATAAATATTAGACGGTTAGAAGACTTGTTACGATGACCTTTAAAAATTCTGACTTTATCATTCCGTTATCGGTACTGATACACTTGGGCATCATCAATGCTATCTTGTATGTGCTTACCCCTGAAACCTACATAGACCTACTTCACATTCTGCATTACAATATCTCTTGGTTGGTGATTACCTACGGTCTCGGATATTACCCTAAAAGGCGTAAAGAACGGTTTATGACCAACATCCATAAGATGTTTCAACTCTACCTGATTTATGGTCTGGCTTACTTTGCAGTATTCGGCGTTACAAAAATGGATTATGGCTCGTTGGAGTATCAACTTTTTGTTTATTCGCTACTATGCCTTTGCCTTACCTGGTACCGGGTCGTTTTCTTTTGGGTACGAGGTCAGTATCGACTGAAAGGGGGCAATTACGTTAAGGTCGTGGTCATCGGCAGGGATGCCAACCTGAAAAAAATACGTAAGGTTTTCGACGACCCCTCCTTGGGCTATCGGTATATGGGCTATTTTGATGATCTTGAATCGCCCAGCGCTACCTATTTGGGAAAGATTATCGACTGTTTTCTTTACATCCTCGAAAATAATATTGACGAGATCTACTGTGTGGCCTCGAAATTTAACCAGAAAGAACTGCAGAACCTCATCAATTTCGCCGATAACAATCTGATTAAGGTCAAGATCATTCCCGACAACAAAGAAACCTTTTCAAGGGCGATGACCATAGAGCTCTATGACAATATACCCGTGCTTAACCTTCGTAAGGTACCATTGGATACCGAATATGGCAGACTTTCAAAACGTGCTTTCGATGTCGTTTTTTCGTCGTTCGTCATCCTCTTCGTACTATCGTGGCTTACACCCATCCTATTCATCCTAATGCAATTGGAATCGCCCGGACCCCTGTATTTCAAGCAAAAAAGACATGGCTTCAAACGACAGTTGTTCTGGTGCTATAAATACAGGTCAATGACAGCGAGCAGCACCGCTAATTCTAAGATGGCCACAAAAAATGATGTTCGAATTACCCGTTTGGGCGCAATTTTACGTAAGACGAGCATCGACGAACTGCCCCAATTTTTCAATGTCTTTTTAGGGGAGATGAGCGTTGTCGGTCCTAGACCCCACATGGAATTGCATACTTGGGACTATGAGGTTTCTGTTGACAAGTATCTGGTACGGCACTTTGTGAAGCCGGGCATTACGGGCCTCGCCCAGATAAAGGGATATCGCGGTGAAATCACCCACAAAGCTGATATCTTCAACCGTACCAAATTAGATATATTTTATGTCGAAAAATGGTCTTTGGCATTAGATATTCAAATCATAGGCCAAACGCTCATCAACGCTTTTATGGGGGAGGATAAGGCGTATTAGTTGAATTTTTTTCGGCTCAAGCGACTAAATTTTATTCATTCTTCCTCCCGCTATTTCTAAACGGTTTCGAATTTCCTAACCCATGAAAATATTTTCCATCTTTAAACAGTTTTAGGCCACCTCTCTTACGATTCTCGCAAAACCAAACTCCATTTGTGCATTTCATCGAAAATAACAATCTTTTTGTCGATGTTTTTTTTTAAATCCATATTTTTGTTGTCGTAATTATCCTACTTATTATAACGACTTAGTATTACAGGTTTTAGATAATTGAAATGTTGAAACCTAAACCATTTAAAAACCAACCTTAGTCGAGACGCAGTGTCTGACTAACTTTAAAGGATCCCCGACCTTGAAAAGATTACATTTTTGCCTACTTATTCCGCTAACTTTTATAGCGAAGACGTCTATTGCTCAAAACGCAACTACAACGGTACCCCTAACCACCAAAATTCTTAGCGCTTCAGGTCATGAACGTGACGGCCCCCAAGGTTTGAGCTTTTCCGTTGGCGCTTTGAACCATGTTATTTTTTTAGCGGAAGACCAGCGTTTTCCCGAAAGCGACACATTCAAAGATACCATCAGCGTTGCCTCTTTACTAAGTGATGCTATTTCACCGTATTCGGAAGATAACGATGAAGCCGCAAGCCTATCGGTATATCCAAATCCATTTGTCGACAGAATAACCTTGAATATTAGGGATTTTACCAACGATAGGAACGAAAATTTCCAGTATCAGTTGGTAGACCTATTGGGCAACACGCTCAAAACCCAAAAAGTAAAACGTAGTATAGAAACCATCTCACTTGATACAAGCGATACTGGCCTATTTGTCTTACTACTTTTCAAAAATGGAATTGAAATAAAGTCCTTCAAGCTAATAAAATCCAACCCATGAGCTCAAAATATCTATTATGCTGCCTTTTAACGCTTCAGTCACTATTAGTATTGGGGCAGGCGCCAGAAAAAATAAGTTACCAGGCCACTATCGTCAATACCGATAACTCGGTACTGGCCGAAACCCGTATTGCGTTAAAAATAGCCATACTACAGAACAGCCTTTCGGGAACTTCGGTCTACGAGGAAATACACAGTCCTATCACCTCCGCAAACGGCACCGTAAGTCTCGAAATCGGGGACGGCTCGCCTATAAAAAGCAGCCTTTCGGAAGTCGACTGGTCGAATGGCACCTATTTTATTCAGACCTCGGTCGATATAAACGGTGGCTCTTCGTACAAACTACAGGGCGCATCGCAATTATTAAGTGTACCTTACGCCCTGCATGCCAAAACCGCCGAACGCATTGCCGATGATGGTCATTATGTCTTAAGGGCCAAGCCCATTCCATTTACAACCTCCAGAAATGTGAACTTAGGAGATATTGGCAACATTATCGAGTGTACAACCGATGCAACCTTGACAATTATCGATAATTTTGTCGACATGAAAATCGGTGATGTTATTAATCTTGAGGCACATGATGGTGCGGTATTGAGCATTGGAACGGACGCCCAAGTCAGCTTGAATTACGTTCAAAATGGGGAAGCTACTTTTGAAAGCTCCCCAGAAAATGTCCGCTTTGGATTATTAAGAAAAATTGATGTTAACGCTTATATTATTTCCGGTCAATGAAGTATTTTTCCCTAATTTTTATACTCTGCTGTTATTCCGTTTTTCCCCAAAGCTTCGCCTATAGTTTAGACAACACGTCAAGCGTTGCAAAGAGTACAAGCTCGTACGGGGTCAACACCTATCATGAAAAACTCTACTTTACCGCCTATGTGCTACCTGTTTCAGAATCGCATAGGCTACAGCAAGCCTTGGATACCCACACGGTAGTTCGTCTGGAAAAGGGAACCTATACGAGCAAGCCTATCACGATGAAGAGGGGCCAGCGCCTATTCGGTCACCCGACCATTACCAAGCTGAACACGACAGTTACCATTAAGGCCGGCAGTACTAAAATCAGGATTTTGAACATGGAAATCAAAAACCTTATTTTCGAACCAGGAGCCCGTATAAGTGACAATTATTTCAAGACCTTGCGGTTTACGCCGGTCAGCTGTACGAACTGTAGCATGGAAGACAATACGTTTGTCAACATAGATCGAAGTTCGCTGCGATTCGACTGTAGTTCGGCAGGCTATTTTAGAAACAATCAGTTCATTAGGGTGTGGTCACATACCCGCTCTTCGCAAACCGTTATGAAAGGCAATTCGACGACACCCAGCTACGGAAATGTAGTATTATGGCGCAACTACCTTTTTGCCAGTGGGAATACTACTGAATTTGACAACCTAAAGTCACTTACGCTGGTGGGCGTAGATGCCGAATCGTGGAACTATCGCAATGAAGGCAGCAAGGCCCTCCTGCACATGAGAAATATGGGCGATGTTAGAATAGGGGGATTTTCAGGACTGAACCATGGCAAATACCCCACTCCCAGCTATGATATCGAGGCAAAAAACCTAACAATATTCGGAAAGGATATTTATTCTAGATCAAAAGACGATATCGTAAGACCGGGCACCAATTTTATAATGCTGTCGGGAAGATATGAACCCTATACGTTCAACAACAATTCATCTTCTTTTAATTTTCAGGCCTACTACAATGATAGGGCACTATCAATGAACGGTAAAACGGTTACTTCTAAACTATCGTCGTCGTATAATGGCAAAATGGAAGACCTTTTAATAGATGCTAACGTCAAAAGTTGGGAAAGGCCCCATTTCGAAAAAATCCCTAATCCGGTGAGTACGGCCAAGATGTCGGCCCGATCTGGAAAAAAGGATCAATCCGCCGAAATTCAGCGTCTTATCGATCGCGACGGCATTGCGGAATTAGGGGAAGGTATTTACTATATTTCTAAGCCCCTATTCATAACCAATGGGCAGGGCATTATCGGTAAAGGCTCGGGGAAAACGGCTATAGTAGGCACCAAAGACGACTTTTCGCTCATTCATGCCAGAAACGATGCCTCTCAAAAGGGAAAAAGTAGCTCTCAGATCCATTTGGCCCATCTAACGTTACAGGGTGGTAAAACAGGCCTTTATGCGAGTCCCTTGAAAGGAAGTAATGAAAGGTTTCAGTTAAGTGCCTGCACCTTTAAAAATGTTATTTTCAGGGACCAGAAAAACGGAATGCATTTCGACCGTTTTTATGGCGTTGACAATAATTTTTTTGATAAAATCAGTTTTGTCGATTGCCGAGTAGGAATTTTTCAAGAGCCCGACCCTAACTTTAGCGTATATACAGGAGAATCGAACAGTATGATGTATATGGACAAAAACGTTTTTTTCAAGTGTCAAATTATTCGATGTGACGTGGGCTTTAGCATGTTGGCCAAAAGACCGAACACCTTAAATGCCTGGATCGATTGTAAGTTCGAGGGCAACGGAATTGCAGTGGATATGGAGAAACCGGTAAACCCTATTTTCGCGAACTGTGACTTCATAAACAACAGGGGCGATTATATTGTGGGCCGCGACAAGGCGTCGAGCTTTTACAATTGCAACTTTAGCGGTAACCGATCTCAAGGCATATTCAAATTACGTAAGGCCTATATCGAAGGATGCAATTTTTCGGATCATATACCTCTGATTTCACATCCAACAGGAGAGGGGTTTATTATGAACTCTACCAGTAATGGAGGTCTGGGTACTATGAAACACGGTATTCTGGTGAATAATACCTTTAATAATGATAGAGAGCTGAATTATTTGTTGCTTGAACTGCAAGATCGAACGTTGCGAAAAATTATCGATAGAAGAAGTAGCCCGAAACCTCAATATTTAGTGTCAAAGAATTAGGTGAGCTTTGCGTCTGCACTATCTTCCATAACAGGGAGTTTTCAACCGTTTAAAGAGGTATTCGCTAAACCTACTTGCCGATAAACCTGCACCTTCTTATTCCGCCCGATCAGGAATCTTACTTAGGTATGCCAGGCCTTAGACAAAATCATGCTTTTTGAACGTTTATCGTATATTTTTATATTTCCGTGATTTGTAAGGGCATTTCGCATCGAAAGGAACATATTTAGGCAGGATTCTTAATTTAAAAAAGTATTTTATGCCAAGCCTTTAAAAGTAAAACTGCCCTTCGAGAATATGAACGAATAGTTTGAAATTACCCCTCAAATAATTCATCTTTGTCAAGCCCTAAGGGATTGTGCCAATACGATTTTACGTCATCCCCAAGGCAAGGAAGCATGGTGCTTTCCGGATCCGTAGCAACGTGATGAATACCATTGGCCCGAAAGGTCACCAACATCTAAAACGCATCATTGTGCCGTAATTAAAGATGTTACCTAAAATCTGTTCGAAGCATGAAAATACTGCGTATCATCCCCGGCATGAACCCAGAACAAGGCGGCCCTTGTCAAGGCATTCGAAATTCGATTCCCGAACTTCAAAAATTAGGGGTTGTAAATGAGGTAGTTTCGTTCGACGATCCGGAAGCGGATTTTTTAGGGGAAGATGCATTTACCATTCATGCAATTGGTAAGAGCAAAGGCCCTTGGCGCTATAATAAAAAGTTAGTGCCTTGGTTGTTAGCGCATTTTAATAATTATGATGTTGTGGTCGTGCATGCATTGTGGTTATACCATAGTCATGCCGCCATCAAAGCGATTCAGACCTTCCGCAAAACTCATACAAAATCACCGAAAGTATTTATAATGCCCCATGGCATGCTGGACCCTTACTTTCAAAAAGCGAAATCACGCAGATTAAAGGCCCTACGAAACGAAGTCTACTGGAGGCTTTTCGAAAAGAAGGTCATCAACGCCTCCGATGGCGTTTTATTCACTTGTGAAGAAGAGTTGCTGTTAGCGAGAACTACCTTCGCCAATTACAAGCCGAAGAAAGAAATTAATGTCGGATATGGAATACAGCCCCCACCAGCGTATCAAGCTTCAATGAATGAGGCTTTTGTAGCGAAGGTGCCCCATTGGAACGGCGAGCCCCCACTTTTATTTCTGAGCAGGATCCATCCAAAAAAGGGGGTAGATCTTTTGATAAAAGCTTATCAAAAGTTAGAAAAAAAATTAGGGAAATTACCGCAATTAATCATCGCGGGCCCCGGATTGGAAGGTGACTTCGGAAAAGAGATGCAACTACTAGCCTCTGGTTCAGATAACATTTTTTTTCCCGGCATGTTGACCGGGGATGCTAAATGGGGCGCCTTTTATGCTGCCCAAGTTTTTGTACTTCCCAGTCATCAAGAGAATTTTGGAATTGCCATAGTAGAAGCTTTGGCATGCGCCAAACCAGTGCTTATAAGCGATAAGGTGAATATTTGGCGTGAAATTGCCAAAAGTAATGCCGGTATCGTTAAAGCAGATAACGGAGAGGAAACCTATGAACTCTTAGAAGCATGGGTATCAGCGCCAAAATTGCAGAAAGACGATATGGCCGAAGCCGCTAGACAGGTGTTTCAAGACCATTTTACCATCGCACAGGCAGCGAAACAGTTCGTTAACGGGATTAACCAGTAAATCTAAGAAATGAAAAAAATAGGAATTATTACGATTCTGAATGTGAATAACTATGGTGCCGAACTCCAGGCATTTGCGCTTCCCCATAAACTGAAATCGATGGGGTATCATGCTGAAATTATCAATTATCTTTTTTATAAAAACCCCGAATACAAGAGCGAAAGCAGTGCCCAGCCCCTAATTAAAACGTCACCTAAGAACAAACTGAAAGACTTTGTTTTAAAATGGATAGACAAGTATAGCGCCTTCAAACATCCCGAAATCGCCAAAAGAAGAAGACAGCGATTTGACAACTTTCATAAAACCCATACCCCATTATCAAAGCCTTACAAGAGCTATTCGGAACTATATACTGCAACCTTGCCCTACGATACGTTTATGGTTGGTAGTGATCAAGTCTGGAACCCGAACAACGGTACCAACATAGCGCCCTACTTTTTGACCTTCGCGCCCGAAAATGCCAATAAGGTCTCCTTCGCATCAAGTTTTGGGGTAAGCAGCTTGAACGAATCGTATTACAATCAATATAGGCCATGGTTGAACCACTTGAACCATATAGGCACTCGGGAACTCGATGGGGTGAACATTATTAAAAAAATAACCGGTAGAAATGCCACCCATGTGGTCGACCCTACCCTACTGCTATCCAAACACGAATGGGAAGAATTGATGGTGCCTTACGAGAGCAAGCAACCGTACATCTTGTTCTTTATTTTTAAGAAAAATCGGTATGCAGAAGAACTAGCGTATAAAATTCAGGAAAAAACCGGATTTAAAATTATCCGTGTTTGCAAAAACGAAATTCCACTGGAATCCGATGATAAGATTTTAAATATAAGGGACTTCGGGCCCTTAGAGTTCTTAGGATTATATAGCGGTGCTGAAATCGTTTTGACCACCTCGTTTCACGGCAGTGTATTTTCGTTGATTTTCGAAAAACCCTTTTATACCATCACCCCGAAGAGCAAAGACAATAACAGCAGACAAGAAAGTCTGGTCAACACACTGAACCTTCAAGAGCGTTTGTTAAGAGAAGGTGACGATGTTAATTTGGACATGTTGTATGCCATTGATTTTAAAAATGTGAGGAAAATTTTAGGGAAGCAAATCGACAGCTCGATTGAATTTTTGCAAAAGTCCTTACAAGTATAGCCTTAAAAAAGATGGTAGTAGAGGGTACTACATTTGGTTTGGATTTTTAAACCGAATACCGCTCCAGGACGATTTTTTAAAGTGATTACTAAATTAAAGATAGGCCAACATAATAAATAGGAATAGCGGCGATTGGTATGGAAGAATTATCGATGAAATCGACGAGGCATAAATTTTCGGCCTCCAATAAATTGGCCAGATTGGCTTGGATCATATGCTCCTTATTTTTGTTCAAGCCGTTTACTCTTCGGGTTTTCCGTAAATGGCGCGTGCTGGTACTAAAAATTTTTGGGGCTAAAGTCTCTTGGAACAGTTTGGTTCATTCATCCGTTATAATATGGGCTCCGTGGAACCTTGAAGTAGAGGACTATGCCTGTTTAGGGCCAAAAGTCGATTGCTACAACCAAGGGCGGATAACCGTTAAAAAAAATGCAACGGTTTCCCAAAAAAGTTCTTTGTGTGCCTCGGGCCACGACTATACAAGCAAATACCACTCCCTCTACTTGGCGCCCATTGTGATAGAGCAAAAGGCTTGGGTAGCTGCGGAAGCCTTTATCGGCCCTGGCGTCACCATAGGGGAAGGTGCTGTTGTTGGAGCCAGGGCAGCCGTTTTTAAAAATGTCGCCTCATGGTCGGTCGTGGGAGGAAACCCTGCCAGTTTTATTAAAAATCGAGAAATCAAAGACTAATGCACTCCATCTCTACGGTAATTCTCACCTACAACGAAGAAAAGCATATTGCACGTTGTATTAAAAATGCCCTCCGATTTTCCGAGGCCATTTTTTTGGTCGATTCGTTCTCGACCGACCAAACCGTTCAAATAGCCGAATCGTTGGGCGCCAAGGTGTTTCAAAACAAGTGGGAAAACAATTATGCAAAGCAGCTCAATTGGGGGCTCGAAAACCTGCCGATACAGACCGACTGGGTGTTTCGTTTAGATGCTGACGAGTATCTGGACGAGCATCTCATTGAGGAAATCGATCAGAAACTACCCAGACTGGAGAAAAGTATTTCCGGGATTATATTTGAGCGAAAAATGATTTTTCTGAATACCTTAATGAACTATGGCATGCTTCAAATGTATATGTTACGTCTTTTCAGACACCGACATGGGTTCTGTGAAGAACGTTGGATGGACGAACATATCGTACTGACCCAAGGCAAAAGTGTGAACTTCGACGGTTATTTTGTGGATCATAATTTGAATCCGCTTGGGTGGTGGGTGCAGAAACATAACAACTATGCCATTCGGGAAGCGGTAGATCTTCTGAACTTAGAATACCAATTTATAGCACCCAAGTCACAGGAAGCATTACGGTACGAACTGTCGGCAGAAGCCGAATCAAAAAGGAACAAAAAAAAGAAATACGCCAACATGCCCTTATTCTGGCGTTCATTCATCTATTTTGTATACCGGTATTTCTTTAAGTTAGGGTTCGTTCAAGGTAAAGAAGGCTTTCTTTGGCATTTTCTGCAGGGTTGGTGGTACCGCACGTTGGTCGATGCCAAAATTTACGAGATCAAAAAGGCCTGCGGCGGGGATACCGTTAAAATGAAGCGATTTCTAACGGAGAACTACCAAATCAAAGTTTAATTAGCTCCTGCTACCTCAACAAAGAAAGAAACACTTTCATTGAAGGCGGACTTTTGTTCCATACTTTATTAATCAAACCTATTTGCATACTCGTCAATACAATACCAAAGCCCAACAAAAATAGAAATTTGGCCATAAAATGTAGCAGCATGTACGCATTCACATCGAAACGGGCCTCAATGGTAAAACGCCATATATAGATAGCCAATATATGCCATAGATATATCCATAGGGAATTAGTAGATAACCATACCATGATGGCCTTAAACCTTTCATTCTTCACCTTAAGGTAGTTGACCACGATATAATAAAACAAATTGGCACAACAAAAGCCATAGGACAAATAATACAAGGTAGGTGGGTATTTATAGCCCTGGGTCGGCACAAACCCATCGAATAATCTCCACTTGTCAACCGCCAATATCAAAAATACTACCAAGGATGTAAAAATAATATAACGCAATTGTCTATTGGTCAAGGTGCGAATTCTTAGTCCATATAAATACAATACGGTATATGGAATTATAACCAATATTACATTGGCTACAAATTCTTTGAAGGCTATGGGCACGTGAACAAAGAGTAGGCAAACGGCTATCTCGTAAATAAGATAGACGGCAATAATTCCTCCGAAATACTTGATATTCGATAAAGATGATTTACTCCATTTAATACCTACTGGGGTAATCAACGCCAAAATGATAAATACTTTAAATATCCAAACAAAACCGATACCCTCATAAAAGGCATATGACTCCAAGATGTCGTAGCCTGAGAATGGAAAATCAACGCCAATGGTGCGTAATACAACATAAACGAACAGGAAAAAAAAGGTTAGAAAAATCCAAGCCGGCAGAACGAGCTTTTTTAGTCTTTTCCTTAAAAAAGAACTTGTATCGATCGTTCTTGTTTCGTAGATATAGGCATAGGTCAATGCAGAACCAAGAATAAGTAGGGTGACATCAAAATTACGAAATTGGAAAAGCCAACCAGGAGGGCTGGAATGTGCAACCATAATCGCCAACACCCCGCTAAAACGTATTAAATCAAGGCTAGTATTCCTTTCCTTCTTTGTTGATTCGATCATTGAGCGTTGGGTATTAGACCATTTAAGCGGTGTATTACTGATGCTATTGAAGTTGTTCCCAATTCAAATCTTTAAAACAAGGACCCTGGGTTGCCTCTGAAAATTTGATATCGTTACTATAGCCGTTCCATTCCATTACCTTCGGACTGCCCTCTTTATCAACGATTACGTCCCACCCTATGGCACGCACCATGGGCATTTTTTCATGTAAACGCAGTACCAATTGAATACATTCATCGTACGAAGGAATAACTTTAGAGGAAAATACCTCCTCAGAATCAGGATGCTTGTCAATGGTTTTCCAATTTGGGAGATACCCTTGATTTTCAAGCGACCCACTTTTCATATCCATCGGAATTCGAATATGGTTGATTGATCTTACATGGGTGTCGTTAGCCCTTCCCAACCTAAGATAGCTAGCTCTTAGTGAAATTTGGTTCTTAGCATCAACAACAGTGGTAAGTCGAATCGTGGCAACCGCAGATCCAACAAAAGCATTAAAAAAAGGATGTTGTTCAATAAACTTTTGGATTACACAGTCTCCCTTTTTTTCAATCATGACCCGGTTAAAATCACGCTTCTCGAGCCGAAATACATCCCGACCTTGGTATGATGTATCCAACTTACAGATTACCGTTCCGGTATCGGCGAATAGGGTCTGCTGCAATTGACCGATAGGTAGCGGTTTTAAATTTCGATCAAACCAAAATCCGTTGATAAAGGAAACAATATCCGGACATACATCCGTATCGAACAATTTATTACAGAGTGGTTTCAGTGACGAAATCTTACCGTATGCCCCTTGTATTTTAGGTATCACCACCTTGCCATAGTAATTATCGGGTATCCACCCCTCTTTAAAATCACCATTTATGGCAGAATAGACGTAGAGCCATGGTACATAGCCCTTCCAACCTAAAGTTTCAACCGCATATGCATCTGCATGCCTTCTCAGGGTTGCGTCTAGTTTACCCTTTTGTTCTTCAATTGCAACCAATGATCTACGGGCTGTAGCGTTAGAGATATGATGATACCTCATCTGTAAAACCCTCTCCGAAGATTGCTTAACAAAAGATCTTATCCCATTTGGTGGTAGCATAGCGCTGTATAGTTTCTTTCAAAGATGGCTTATGATCAAAGGGGTTTTTTTATTCACCCTTTTGATTTTTTGGGTCTCCTCAAATCGGATCAGTATTTCTGTACGCGAACGTTGTCTCAACAACTCGGCCATTTTTTCGACCGCTTCGGTGCCTTGATTAATGTTTCTGGGAACGTAGTATATACATACGGAAAAATCAGGTTCTTGATGTAACTGAATCTCCTTAAAAAGTTTCATATACCCGTCGAACATGGCCATAATGTGTTCTCCACGAATACTCAGGCCAGAAGGGGTCTCGATGAGAACCGCACGCCGCCCCCTTACATTATCCATTAGGGAAAGTGGTCTGCCACAGCTACAGCTACGCTCTAAGTATTTACCTTCATCGCCGATTTCGTATCGAATTATCGGAAACGCATAATTGGTCAGGTCAGTTAAAAGAATTTTACCTGTCGTGTTCGGGGGTACGGGCCGATTATTTTCATCCACAAATTCTATATGTACCGTATCTTCCATAATATGCAAGCCTTTTTGAGCCGGGCATTCCGCTGCTATCAACGGAATTTCAGTATTGCCATATTGATCGCAGACCGCAGCTCCAAAGGCCTTTTCCATGAGCTCCCGTTGTTCTTCGAATAGCGGGGCAGAAGTTACCCAGACCATTTTAGGCGGATGTATTTTTATATTATTGTCTAAAAGATATAGGGCAAATTCGAACATCACATCCACGTAGCCTTGAAGTAGGGTAGGTTTAATTCGATTAAAGTCACTTATAAATCTACTGAGTTGTGTGGCACTCGGATTAGCTGCCGCCAGGAATATTCGCTTGGTAGGCCACCATAAAAGCTTGTTTTTAAATCGTTCTAAAAAACCCTTATTGTAGCGGTATACAAATGCCTGATTTTCCCACGGTTGCACGTTCCACCACTGAAGAATACGCCATCTAATAGGTGTTTCGGGATGCCTGCGATCTTGTAACGTAGACACGGGAAAACCCGTACTGCCGGAAGTGGTGACTTTTCTATAATTCCTTGGCGAAACATTATCAGCTTTTATACTCTCAAAATTTGCCTGTAAATCTTCACGGGTAAGCGGGGGTATTTTTAAGAAATCCTCCGGTGTCCGTAG
This sequence comes from uncultured Flavobacteriaceae bacterium, assembly GCA_963832345.1. Lineage (GTDB taxonomy): Bacteria > Bacteroidota > Bacteroidia > Flavobacteriales > Flavobacteriaceae > Pricia. Next base: position 128,847 of record CAWHTW010000005.1, read on the forward strand.
CCCGGCCCCATTTAAATTAAGTCCTTTATATTTCTCTTTATAAAAACTTGAGTGTTCAAGGGCATGCTTTAAAAGTAGCTGCCGTTTTTTAAAATTTAGGGTCGATAAGTCCGTCATCCCCAAGCTAGATTCAGACTTTTGGAATAAATCTTCAAGTTTCGGCTTTAAAATGCCCGTTTTAAATGAAAAAACTGCTTTAGAAAAGCTATTCTTCATAGTAGTTTGGTATTAATAATATGCCTTATTTTGGCATCTAAAAGTTATTGTAAGGTATAACAACGTATGATGTCACCCACAAATAAAGAAGGTGTGTATAGCTTCGGAGTTATTTTTTTAAATGTACCACGCTTAAATAATATAGGGGCGAGAATTATATAAAGCGCTGTATTATTCGTCAAAATACCGTCCGAAATTACAAATTCACATCTCAATCTCATTCTCAAACGATAGCATTACTTTATCAATGGCCAAATTCTCTTCGGCATAGGCTCTTGCCGCCTGTTTGACCTTTTTGACATCTAACTGTTGAAATGCCGAAAGTAGCGCTTCGTTAAGGGCCTTTTGATTCTCGGGTGGCACCAATATCGCCATTTTATTTTTCCTCACAACGTTGTATAAACTTGACCCTGAACTGGCAGTGACAAGCGCTACCCCTCCAACGGCTAAAATAGTGGTTAATTTTGAGGGCATTACTAAATCACTTGCTTGCGCTTTTTGAATCACCAAATGAAGGTCTGCCATATTTAGAAAGGCATTAAAGTCTTCTTTAGGTTGCAGTGGCATAAAATGCACATTTTTCAAGTCCATCTCGGTGGCCTTACTCGCTAAATTTCTCTTATACGGACCGGTACCACAAATAACAAATTGCATCCGTTTTTGGGAACGCATTGCATCGGCAGCATATAAAATCGCCTCTAGCCCCTGTTTTTCACCAATCCCCCCCGAATACAAAACTACCCAATCCGTTGAAGCGAAACCAAATCGTTGTTTCAAACCTGCCGTATCCTTTAATGGGAAAAAATCGTTGGTCTCCGTCCAGTTTGGAAAGAACATGACCCGCTTTTGGGCCTTTCGCTCAATTCGGGCAATCATACCCTCGGAAATACTGCTGACAGCATCCGAATTCCGAAAAATATAACGTTCAATCCCGTAAAGTATATTCAGCAACCTTTGAGAGCGAACAAGCCCCAAATCTTGGGCAGCCTCGATTTGTAAGTCCTGGATATGATATAAATGTCTGGCGCCTTTCAATTTTTTATACAATACCCCTATCATGCCAAACTGAAACGATGGTGCCACGCTAATTACCCAATCGTATTTTTCTTTAAACAGCAAGGGAATCAATCGAAATTTTGCAGTCACGGTAAAAGAGAGGTCTGAAAGTATACGTCTCAAACCGCTTGGGTTGTTAGGCACATACATGGGACAACGCATAACCTGGAGCTGCCCGCCCGATTCATACTGTTTAGTTTCCATTGAATACCAGAACCGATTTTTTCTATATGGCTCTTGAACCGACCAATACGGATAATAGGGATAGGCAGTGATGACACAGCAGTTATGGCCCTTTTCGGCCAACCAATGCATCATTTCGCCAGAATATTTACCGATTCCAGTCAGCTCAGGCGTAAAGTTATATCCTATAAACAAAATACTTTTACTATTTTCCTTTTTCAATATAGCTATAAATTAAAGTAGGTAAAAAAATTTGAGGTATCTAAAGTAATCTTTGGTTAGTCGTAATTTTTGAGAATCGTCTTTTTTATGGGTCTCGAATTTTGTATCACCGCATAGGCAAGACCATTGATAAAAATACCAAACCCCAAAATTGTGGGCTGCCACCACTGTGATTGAATCAGGTTAATAAGGCCGACACTTAACAGTAGCCAAGCCAATAACTCGCCTTTCCTAATTATTGCCAAACTGTTCATGACAAGTTTACCGGCAAGTACGACCCTGACCAAAATAACTGCCGTACCCAAGAAAACGCCCATTTCGGCTACAATACGGTTCCATTCGAATTCGGCCAGTAAAAATGATCTTTCGCCACTAATCAATTTACTACCTACGTTAGTGCCCAGCCCCATTCCGTACCCCCAAAATGGTATTTCGTTCGAGTTGGCATAGGCCCTGAACATATACCCAAAAATTCTGTCGTATAATGAATTAGTGACGCCACCTTCCGTTTCACTGGCCGAGGTAAGCCTTGTAGCAAAGACCTCAATGGCAACTTGGAAGAACTCAAATTGAATAAGAATTACAAAGGCAAAGATGATACCTAAAATGATTAAAAAAAAGCTGAACAACTGTTTAGGATTAAGAAAAAGACTACAAAAATAAAATACGATGGTCAGGCCTACCGAATAGAAAAGCGTTCTACTGATCGAAAGCGGTATGGATGCAAATAGGGCTACGGTTGCAAGTACAAGCAACATTTTGTTGAAGTTAATTTTACTCGTCCAGAAATAAACTACGAATATGGCCACTAAACTAAAGAACAAGGTATTGCCCACCTGAAACGAGAAGGTTCCGGGCGGCCGGAAGAATCCTAACGCCCCTTGAAAACCTTCAGATTCTTCGCCACCAATCCCCAAATTGACCCAGGCAGATTGTGGACTAAAAAATTGTGCGGCGATCAAGATTACCATGGGGATGGAAAGCCACAAAATGAATTTACCGAACTTAATAATGTCGTTCTTATTGAGCACTTTTCCCATCACAAAAATCACGGGAAAATGAATAAGCATGATTCGTGCCCCGAACAAAGCCACCCAAAGATTACCGTGGCCCACAAGTAATGCAGTTATCATTCCCAAGAGGGTAAACCCGGTCATCGCAATGATAAAGTAATTTTTGTTCAATAAATTGTACCTCCATGCCTGATAGACCAAATAAATCGCAACGGGATCGCGAACCACTAGAAGTGGGTCGGAAAGACCCGGCAGCACCCATCTTCGCAAGGCACCTTCAAAAACCAGTAAAATAAAATAGAGCCATATTCCATATTTTAATGGTTTCAGCTTTGAACTTTCCCCCAAGGCAAAAGACCCTACGTCTGAGTTATGTTGATATATAGTTTTAGCTGCCAATGTAACCATGGGTTAATTGATGTTCGGCGAATGTTTTAAGCCGAACACAAGATTAGCAATATATAACAGTAAGGTCGCTAAACTGGCCAAGATGGCCAAGTATATGGTACCGGAAACCGTAGTGATATCAAATACAAAAGCACCTATTACAATAGAGATGACATTTACAGGTATTTCAAACTTGGGCGAATATCGGATCCAGCCCCTTGCATTGTTCAATGCATTGATACTAGCGAACGATACGTTTACCAAACTAAGAATTAAAATCAGAATCAGCTCATAGCGCAAGCCTGCATATTCGTCTCCAAGTACCCACAACATCTCATCGGCGAAAAGCAACCCCACAACTAGCGTCACTATAGATACAGCGACCAACAATAGCACAGTATTCGTAATGATTTCTAGTAACTTAGGTTTGGTCTTGGCGGTGCTGAAGGCAGGGCCGACAATATTGGTCATAATGGCACTGACCCCCAAAAAAATCAGGCCAAATCTCGATAATGCGCCTAAATTTGCCAGGTTGTCCGAAGTTCCGAAAAGGCCCAGAAAAAATATCGAAATCTGCTCCTTAAAGGCATAGAACATCGAATTATGCCAGTTTAGTTTCACGTATCTCACCAATATCTTTCGATAATCACTACTGACCTCCGCTTTTGGAAAATCAATGACTTTAAGGGTACTTGATTTCAAAAACCGATGCCCTATCAACGTGGCAACGATGGTAATTGCCAAAATAACCTTGATAGTGATATATCCTTTGAAAAAAAGAAACAGAACGATAAGCGGCACCAAACGTAAAAACTGCTTTAACAACGAGGCATTCTGAACAATTAAAAATTTTCCTTTTAAAAGAATGGCTTCCCTAAAAATGGCCATATTCGTTTCAGGGATAATTATCAGTAGAATAGCCGTTAAAAATATAAAAATCTCGAGGGATCCGACACCTTGATTGTACAAAAGAATGTAGGCATAAATACCGACCGTAACAAAGGCGATGCCGACCAAATATTTGCGTACGCTCAAGGTTGTTTTGGTCAAAATGGCAAGATTGCCCAAATTTTCCCAATTTTCAGAGCCAATTTTTTTAAAACCCGTCATGATGCCCGAATTTGAGGTATTGGTCAACATCCCCTGAACCGCGGCCAAGATGGTATATATGGCATATTCAGCTTTGGTCAATGCCCTGACCGATATCAGACTGATACCAAATCCCATAGCCTGGAATAAAATTTGTGACCCGAATACCTGTCCTACCGCCTTCATCAACGTAGCGGGTACCTTTGCGACAATGTATTGGGCGGAACGATTGAAGAAACTATTCAAACCGCTTCTTAATTTTCATGGTCAGACGCTGAATATAGGGTCCTAGGGTCTGAATAACGCTAGCTATTACGTGTTCCGACTTCTTTAAGATTTGCTTCGAGAACTCATAATAATCGAATTTTTCCTCTTTTTCAGCATACCCATAAGAATCTTTTGAAACCGTATCGTTGAAAAGCACCATCGTGTTTTTCAATTTTCTATTCTGGTATATATTGGTCAAGGTTTCCAAATGGTCTTTTTTAGTTACGTCTTGGCGTACTACATAAATCGTACTGTCAATGTACGAGTTCAGTGCAAACGCATCTGAGACACTGCCAATAGGGGCCGAATCGATTATAATACGGTCGAAATTATTCTTTAGCACTTCCATCAAGGTAGCGATACGTGCACTTAACATTAAATTTCCAATCTGAGGGATTTCAGTACCCGAACCTACTAGAAATAAATTGTTGATGGTCGGATGGGGCAAGATAATCTCGTTGACGGACATCTCCTTCTTTAAAATGAAGTCGGTAACGCCCGGGGTGTTCCTCAAGTTTAGGTTTTGTAACAGTTTTGGTTGGCGCAAATCGAACGAAAGTACGATTACCTTCTCACCGGCATTCGCCAAAGAGGCAGCCATATTGGTTGCTATAAAGGTCTTGCCCTCTCCTTTGACCGTAGAGGTTACCAACAAGGTTGTATTCTTCTCCGACTTTTTTAGATATTCTAAATTAAATCGCAACAAACGAAAAAGCTCGGCCGTCGGTGAACGGTTACTTTCGGTGGCTACGATAACCTCCTCGCGTTCACTTCTGGCGATTTCTCCCAAAATGGGGGCGGCGGTAAGCGATGATAGCTGATCCAAAGACCTAATCTTATTGTTCAGCAGGTCTTTTACATAGATGAACGAGAACGGCATGAAGAGCCCCAATAGCAGCCCTCCCAAATACAGCGCAACCTTATTCGGACTTACCGGGTTTTTACCCGCTTTTGGCAAGCTCACAATTCTGGTCGATGATACAGGTGCCGCCAATGAAAGCACCTCTTCTTCCCGTTTTTGCAACAGATATAGGTATAGGCCTTCTTTGGTGCTCTGTTGCCTGCTGATATCGAGCAATTGGCGCTCCATCGAAGGTACCTTTGCAATTTGAGCCTGGTATTTATTGGCATTGGCCTGCAAATTGCGTTGCGCGATTGTTAGCCTACTTTTAGCGCTTCTCACGTTCTCCAAGATGGCCTGACTTAAACTTGACAGTGTGTTGTTGAGCTTTACGATTAATGGGTTGCTGTCGGAGGCAGATTGTGATAGTTGCTTTTTTTCCATCAAGGTGGCATTATAACGGTCAATGGAATTAATTAAGCTGGGGTCACTTGTACTCAAAGCACCAGGAATGGGTGAATCGATGTTTCCCTCCATCATATAACTTTCAATGGATTCGATGACGTTGATCTGGCTTTGGTAATCAATGATCATCTTTTGATAATCGTTGGCCTGTTCAATATAAATATCAGCATTACTGCCAACATCGGTAAGATCATTTTTTGTTTTGAACTCTTCGACTGTTTTTTCCACGCCGCTTATTTCGCCCGATAGCAGCTTTACGCGGTCGTCGATCATCTTTATCGTGCTCTCGGCCAATTCGTTCTCATACTTGATCTTTTCTTCGACATACGATTCGATCAGTCCGGCTACGATATCCTCCCCCTTTTTTTTAGTCACACTGACAAAACGTAAGTTTACCAAGCTTCCAGAATCATTATATAGTTCTACGGTGAGTTCCTTCAGCACTGATTCGATGACCATATCGATATCACGAATAATAAAATATAGGGGCTTACCGTTGTCCCGATAGGTACTTCCCAATCTTTTGGTCACCGTAAAGGTTCCGAAGGGTTCCGAAACCACATCCCCATAGGCATATTCGGCGCGATAATCTGCATCATCGTACTCCGTGCGTATTTCGTAACAATTGCCTCCTAGCGGTTGAATGTAAATCGGGTGTTCGTACACCATTTCAGAAGCGGTCTCATCAACGAATATCTCAATGGGCACGTCATCGCCATATACTTCTACATCACGCAAGCTACCCTCGATAAAAAAATTGATATTGAGCGAAAGTTTCGAAATCACCTTTTCAATAATCCCGGGCGATTTCAATATTCCCATTTCATCCTCGACCTGATGAGAGGTCTTCAAGAGGCCAAGACTTTTAATACTGTTAGTCTCTATAGCACCTTGACCGGGCGTTTCGTCTTTTACCTGTATCATACTTTTGACCTCGTACTGCGTCTCCCCAAAATAGCGGATATATAAAAAGACCGCTAGCAGGCAAATGGTCAGACCGATGGCGAAGAGTCGCCAATAATCAATATAGCCAGCGATAATCTTGTCAAGATTTTTTTCCTCTAATTCCCTTGGCTGTTTACTCAAATCGTTCATATGAAAACGTGCATTGTGAATGAATGAACAAAAATACTATTGTCTTTTATTAAATTATATTAAATTCCCCCCAAGGTTTACAATCATATTAGAACAATAATTTCCTTTTAATACGCTTTTTCTTCCCCGGCGAAAACATTATAGACCGTACGATAAATAATGTTCAGGTCGAACGCCAACGACCATTTTTCGACATAAAAAACATCCAGTTTGATGCGATTTAAAATATCACTATGTTTTAAAATTTCTCCACGGTAACCCCTAATCTGGGCCAATCCTGTAATCCCTGGCTTTACAAAATGCCGCACTAAATATTTGTCTACCGAACTCTCATATCCCTCGGTATGCAATTCCATATGGGGCCGTGGACCGACCACACTCATATTCCCCAGAAATACGTTTATAAACTGCGGCAGCTCATCAATACTGGTCTTTCTGATAAAACTCCCTACCTTGGTGATTCGCATATCGTTTTTAGTCGCCATCTTGGAATCCGAATCGGTGTTGGGGGCCATTGACCTAAATTTATAGCACCAAAAAACCCGCTTCTTTAAACCATGTCGTTTCTGTTTAAAATAGAGCGGCCCAGGAGATTCGAGCTTAATCAGAATGAACATCAACGGAATCAACCAAGACAATACAAAAACCAGGACCAGCGAGGAAAAAACAATATCGAAAATTCGCTTGACCCACTTTGCATATTCAGTGTCCAAAGGTACTCTTCTAATGTTTAACACCGGAATACTATCATACATCTCCAACGACATCGATCGGGTAAAGACCTCCTTATTATCGGGAATGATTTTTAGCCGTATCAAATTGTTATCTGCAAAGTCAATAAGGTTTCGGAGTTCACCTTGGGAAAATTTGGAAGCCAAACAATATACCTCATCAATTTCATTATGAATGATGTATTCATAGGCCTTTCCGATTTCACCCAAATAGGTCGGACTTACAGAAGGTCGATTATCGAAAAAGCCCTTGTAACGGTATCCTAAGGAAGGGTCATCAAATACGGTTCTTATTTTTTTTAAATTTTTGTCCCTTCCAATGGCAATAACGTTCACGTAATTCCCCCCTCGTAATCTATAATTACGTATGGCCCAATAAAATAATATCCGATACACCGTCAATAAAATAAATATGACGATGAGCACTTTAATATGAAAAAGATTGGATACGGTACGCCCGGTTCCAAAACCGAAGATGGCAAAATAGCTCAACCCGAACAAGGTATACAAATTGAACATTTTGTGAATATTGGTAAAGAAGTTCTCTTTGCGTTTGGTAGGATAAAAATCAAGAGCACTTGCAATTAGAAGCCAGGAAAATGTATAATAGATGGCGTTCGGGAAAATCAGATAGGTATCGGGAGTCAACAGAAACAACGTCAGATGGATAATAGCCAAATGGACTACAATCGATATGGGAACAATCAGGGATGACATTTTAATATTCATCGTGTCGGAGATAATGGGGTTAACTATCTTCTAGAACTAGGTTTGTAAGTCTAATCGCCATATTTGGCAAAGTGGTCGACTATCCTTACAATACCATCTTTTAAATCAACCGTATGCTTCCATCCCAAATTTTGGAGTTTGGTCGTGTCAGTCAATTTTTTTAAGGTACCGTCGGGCTTATCGGTATTAAAATACAACTGGCCCTTAAAGCCCACCGTATCGGCAATGAGTTCCGCTAAATCTTTAATACTTGTATCTTTTCCCGTGCCAATATTGATATGGGTGTTTCTGACCTCCCCTTTTTCAAGTTCAAAGCAATCTTTAAAATCTCTGTTTTCCATCAAAAATACGCAGGCATCAGCCATATCTTCGCTCCAAAGAAACTCCCGCATCGGCTTGCCGCTACCCCATATTTCCAAATGAACGGTATCACCCCTCTTTTGAATACCATAGCGCTTCAAAACTTCGATAATCTTTTCATCGGTGTCATTACCGCTGACCCCTTCAATTGACAATCGATCCAAATCTCTTCGGAGAATCGCCCAATTATCATTTTCCAAAGCTTTGCCCAAGACCATTTTGCGTATGAGTGCCGGAAGTACATGTGACTTTTCCAGATCGAAGTTATCGTTCGGGCCGTAAAGGTTCGTAGGCATTGCCGAGATAAAATTAGTACCGTACTGAAGGTTATAACTTTCACACATTTTAATACCCGCAATTTTAGCAATGGCGTAAGGTTCGTTGGTATATTCAAGCACATCGGTAAGCAGATAGTCTTCAACCATGGGTTGCGGACAGTTTTTTGGATAGATACAGGTGCTGCCCAGGAACAATAATTTTTTAACATTGTTCAGATAGCTTTGATGGATGACATTGTTCTGTATCATCAGATTACTATAAATAAAATCGGCACGATAGGTATTATTGGCCACGATTCCACCCACTTTGGCCGCGGCCAAAAAAACATAGTCCGGTTTTTCTTCCTTAAAAAAATGGGCGACCGCTTTGCCGTCGGTAAGGTCAAGTTCACGGTGGGTGCGATACACGATATTAGCATAACCTTTCTTTTTGAGATTCTTAAGGATGGCACTTCCCACAAGACCGCGATGGCCGGCAACATATATTTTTGAATTCTTTTCCATACTAATTCCGTGATAGCTTTTGGGCACGATGATATGCCTTTAATGGGCACATAAGTCCATCTAAAAGTTTAAAAATTGATGCTTATTCGTAATAGTTCAATGTTGGGTAGCCACCTTCTTGTAGCAATTGATCCTTTTTCATAAGCTCAAGATCACTGGCGACCATTTCTTTGACCAGTTCTTGAAGGGAAAATTTAGGGGTCCAGCCCAATTTCGTGTTGGCCTTGGTGGCATCACCTATCAACAGATCCACTTCGGTAGGGCGAAAATATTTAGTATCGACGGCAAGCACCTCTTTACCGATTTCTAATTGGATATCGGGATTATCGCATGCTTTTACCCTAGCTTTCTCGTCTTCACCGCTTCCGGTAAATTCGAGGGTGATTCCAAGTTCACCAAAAGCCATTTTTACGAAATCGCGCACAGGTGTGGTCTTGCCAGTGGCTATGACCCAATCTTCGGGCTCGCCGGCCTGCAAAATCATCCACATCATTCGCACATAATCTTTGGCGTGTCCCCAATCTCTTTGGGCATCAAGGTTACCCAAATAGAGCTTATCCTGTAGCCCAAGGGCAATTCGGCATGCCGCTCTCGTAATTTTACGCGTGACAAAAGTTTCGCCGCGTATCGGAGATTCGTGGTTGAACAAAATTCCGTTGCAAGCGAACATACCGTAGGCTTCCCGATAGTTTACAGTAATCCAATACGCATACATTTTAGCTACTGCATACGGACTACGCGGATAAAAAGGTGTCGTTTCCGATTGCGGAACCTCCTGTACCTTACCGTAAAGTTCAGATGTTGATGCCTGATAGATACGGGTCTTTTTTTCAAGTCCCAAAAGCCGAACTGCATCTAATATACGCAAGGTGCCTAGACCATCGGCATTACCGGTGTACTCCGGAATCTCGAAAGATACCCCAACATGGCTCATTGCAGCAAGATTGTAAATCTCATCTGGCTGAATTTCTTTAATAAGCCGAATAAGGTTGGTACTATCGGTCATATCGCCATAATGAAGAATAAAGTTTCGATTGGCTACATGGGGATCTTGATAGAGATGATCTATTCGATCGGTATTGAAAAGGGAAGCGCGCCGCTTAAGACCGTGTACTTGATATCCTTTTTTCAGCAAAAATTCGCTCAAATAGGCCCCATCTTGGCCGGTGACTCCTGTTATTAGTGCTATTCTCATTTGTGGACAATTAAAACGCTTTGATTGCGCGTCGATTTCAACGGTCAAAAATAATATATTTCAGGTCGCATTAAAGGCTCAATCGCTACTAATGTTGAGTGTGTTTTAAACAATTGGCATCCTCAGAAAATAAACACCGTACAATTAAGAAATCTCTAAAATACCATTTGCCGATTTTAAGAAAGGGCTTAAGAAGCTATAACTTTTTGCAATACCGCAATTTTAGTTATATCAAAAAAAATAGTTTCAACGCAAGAGGGGTTTCCATGTCATTAAAGTGGCGATTTTTAGGTGTATCGAAGTTTACTGGGTAGCAAATAATATATTAAAACGGGTGTTTTCTAAATCGGACTTTTAGAGATCCCTATAAAATGATAACCTTTACACCACTATTACAAATAGGTCAGCTACTCTTTTAAAGGCGGAGAAGATAAAAACTATATCCCAATAGCATGTTATCGTATTGTTATTATTGAGGTTTCATCCGCAACCCTAGAAAATCTGCTCTATAAATTCGAAGAGGTGTCTATTACTATGAAAAAAGTAAAATAGCCTTTTTCAAGGTTTTCGGAGTTTCCTACTCGTTTAGGACAATTTGAAATTCGAATTCACTCTCTACTTGAATCGGAAGCAAAACTATCCGAGTTACAAATAACTAATTTCGACTTACGAAACATCGAATTTTCGTAATTCATTGGATATGAACGAAAACCTACTTACCGACTTCAATCCAATCTCCGTAAAGCTTGAAAACATTAAATTCGAAAAGGGCTGTAAGGATAGGGCTGCAATGATAGAATGGTATGGGATCCTCCGAAGAACAGAAAAACTTAACTATTTATCGCGCAGATGATTTAGAGAATATTTATTTTCGACCCCCCGGCAAGCTTTAACTGCCTATTGTGAAAGATATTTTTGTCACCGATGCCGAAAAAGCCGCCAAAAATTACTCCATTTTCTGCAACGTTGAACAGAAAGCCCGATTTATACAATCTCACCCGAAGTAATCGAGCTAGAAATTTTTCTTCGAGGACTTGAATTGAATGTTGTTCCGATTCATTTCCCTTTCCAATACTAATCCATCGATTTCGTCAAAAAGGTGATGGGTTTTACCGGCAACTACATGCCTCAATTCAATAGCATCAGAATATTAAATGAATGCTATTGGGGACACGACAGAGCTGGAGTTCGTTTACATACTAGCTGAGGGACTGTATGTACTATATGCTAAAGGCATAAAGTCAAGATTGATTATCTTGGCCATGCGCTCGAGTTGCCTTTTTTGTGGGATATCGGTTGAATCATTTTATTTAAAGTGTTGAACTGCGTACCGACCGGAAATCTTAGCCAAGTTGGTAAAACCACTCCATCTATTCCCAGATTTCATTTATCAAAGCAAACCGCACATAAAATCATAAACCTTGGAACATTTCGGGCACTTGTATTTCATGCTTAGCCTCTGCTTAGCATGTACCTATTCATAAGCTGCAAGTTTTATAGCTAAACATACTATACATGGGTAATACGATATGTATTTCGATATTCAAAAAAATACTTGCTTTGGAACATCACCTGCGCTTAACAATTAGCATGCTCAGGAAATAAACACGCTGTGATCAAGAAATGTGCAAATTACCAAATTTGATTCTTAGGAATTGCATTTGAGAAGGCCTAACTTTTGTGGCTTTGGGGAAATTACAGATTATGGGAAAGTGATATAGTTTACCGATATGCTCGTTTCATATGAATTCGAACTATACATCTTTATATGGCGGGGACTTTATAGCGAAGGGAACAAAGAATTGAAAAAAGAAAGGCCTGTCCTCGGACCCTGCAGAAGCTATAAAAGAAAAATACCAAGTCAATATACTAATAGCCAACATTTCACCGCCATCTTCAAAAAGGGCCAATAAATCACCTATCACAGGCTTTTTTTCCATTATGGAATGCAACATACCTATGCCTACGGCGAAAAACAAAAACAGACATAATAAAATACCGATATCCCAACAAGAATACGTAAACCTTATTGAGGCTTTGATATAGGAATACCATACAAGCATAACAACACCCGTGCCCACGCTGGCCATGTAAACCAGTTCGCCCAAATCTCGCGGCTTTAGCCCCATCATTGGCTGAAAATCGAACCAATAGGCAAGTACCTCGCCGATTTTTTCATGTAATTGAAAGGCATCATCAATTAGTAATAAAAAGAATACAAACCCCCAAGAAATATAGTATACTTTTTTCTGCGCTACCACCATATATGCGATAATACCCGAAATAGTTAAGAATTTAAGATACTGGAAAACCTCAGGATATCCTTGATCCGTATCCACCCTAAAGGCCGATGAATCTGAAGAGCCATAATATAATACATATAGATGACCTATAATAAACAAAAAGTCAACTGCAATCAGAAATAATAAAAGCAAATTAGGCTTCCTGCTATAATTGGTTTGGAAAAAATCAAGACCCATATTACCCATATGAATTAGGTGTTTTACAAAAAAAAGGAATATACCAATAGGGTCCTAGCCATTACTTGCCAATTACCGAATCTTCCAAAAAAATTCGTTACACGATTTTAATTTCAAAAACACCCAAAGAATACTTCTTCACATTTAAATAATCCATTTTTTAAATCGAAAGAGAGGGTTGTGGTTATTCGGCTTGCAAACCATTACTAAATCCAGAACAATTTTCTATTAGTAAAGTACCCGACAGTTTACAAACGAACAGATGTGTATCGGTCCACGCTTCCCATTTAATACTATGCGCTTCATAAGCGCTTTTCGTTTCCCATTTTTAATCGTAATTTACCTAAAATGTGTTTACCCGAATCTGTAGCCATGAAATTATTCACCGAATTCGACCCTGTCTCCTCAAAAGTCTGGAAACAGAAAATACAGTACATCCTCAAGGGAAAAGATTATAACGAAAATTTGGTCTGGGAGTCGCCGGAAGGCATACATGTCAAGCCTTTTTATCATCCCGATGATTTGGACAATGTTGATTTGAGCCCCACTAATAAAAAGCTTTCATGGCATATAGCACAGGATATCTTCGTCGCCGATGCCGCAAAAGCCAATGAAAAAGCACATGATGTGCTACAACGTGGTGCGGAAAGTTTGATTTTCATTATTCCATCCGAAACCGTTGACCTAAAAATTTTATTGCAGGGAATCGATTTCGAAGCCGTCCCGATCCATTTCAACTTCCGGTTTTTATCCGCCGATTACATTAAAAAGGCAATTGCTCTCGCCGGCAAATCGGCGGGCAACATCCATCTTCATATCGATAGTATCGGCCAGCTGGCGAGAACGGGAAATTGGTTTTTCAATAAAGACAGGGATTTTAAAATAATCGAGGATATCTTGACTGTGGCGAAGCAATATGGAACGACCAAAATCTTAACTATCGACGCTTCCCTTTATCAAAATGCCGGGGCGAATAACGTACAACAATTGGCCTACGCGCTTGCCCACTCCAACGAATACCTGAACCGCTTCGATTCGGAATCTGTAGGAGAAGTTACTTTTAGGATAGCGGTCGGCGGTAGTTATTTTTTTGAAATTGCCAAAATCAGGGCACTGCGCCGGTTATGGGAAATTTTAGCCCCAGAATACAAGGTGTCAACTAATTGTCATATTCTGGTCATCCCATCGAGACGCAACAAAACCATATATGGTTACAACGCAAACCTACTACGCAGCACCTCGGAATGTATGTCCGCCATTTTGGGAGGTGCCGATTCAGTATGCAACCTGTCGTACGACGCCATTTACCATAAAGACAACGAATTTGCGGAACGAGTCGCCAGAAACCAACTCCTTATCCTAAAGGAGGAGAGCTATTTTGAAGGTATGGGACATCCGGCGGACGGGTCTTACTATATCGAATCCCTGACCCACCAATTGGCAGACAAAGCCTTGGTACTTTTTAAGGACATCGAAGCCAACGGTGGTTTTTTAAAACAACTGAAGGACCAAACCATCCAAAGAAAAATAAAGGAAAGTGCTAACAAAGAACAGCAGCTTTTTAATACGGGGGCGACTATATTGGTGGGCACAAACGCCTATCAAAATGCAGCGGATAAAATGAAAGATACTCTGAATCTTTATCCCTTTGTAAAAGCAAATCAACGTAAAACGGTGATTGAACCGATTATAGAAAAGCGGTTGGCGGAGGCGGTGGAGAAAAATAGGTTGAAAGGTGAAGGTGAGGAGTATAGGGGTTTAGGGGTTTAGGGGTTTAGGAGTTTAGGAGTTTAGGAAAAATGCAAAGAAAAAAATTACAACATATCAAATTGCCGGCCATTCAGAATTCAGAATTCAGAAGCCAGAATTTAGACCATCTGAACTTCGCCGCAGGCATACCCCCTTATCTTAGAGGGCCATACGCCACCATGTACGTACAACGGCCGTGGACTATCCGGCAATATGCGGGGTTTTCGACCGCGGATGAAAGCAACGCCTTTTATCGACGCAACCTGAAAGCCGGACAAAAGGGGCTTTCCATTGCCTTTGATCTTCCGACCCATCGGGGTTACGATAGCGACCACGAACGGGTTACCGGTGATGTGGGCAAGGCCGGCGTGGCTATAGATACGGTCGAGGATATGAAATTATTGTTCGATGGCATTCCTTTGGACGACATGTCCGTTTCCATGACCATGAACGGTGCAGTACTGCCCATTATGGCCTTCTACATCGTGGCCGCGCAAGAACAGGGCGTTCCTTTGGACAAACTTATGGGGACTATTCAGAACGATATCCTGAAAGAATTTATGGTACGTAATACCTACATCTACCCTCCTGCCCCATCGATGCAGATCGTTTCCGATATTTTCGAATATTCCAGCAAATACATGCCCAAGTTCAACAGCATCAGTATTTCTGGATACCACATGCACGAAGCGGGCGCCACGGCCGAACTGGAACTGGCCTATACCTTGGCGGATGGACTGGAATACATCCGAACGGGACTCAGGGCGGGATTGGATATCGATACCTTTGCTCCCCGATTGTCCTTTTTCTGGGGCATCGGTATGAACCACTTTACCGAAATCGCCAAACTGCGTGCCGGACGGATGCTCTGGGCGAAATTGGTCAAGCAGTTCCAGCCGAAAAACGAGAAATCGATGTCCCTCCGCACCCATTCCCAGACCAGCGGCTGGAGCCTGACCGCACAAGACCCGTTCAACAATGTCGCCCGCACGACCATTGAAGCCGCCGCAGCCGTTTTTGGCGGTACACAAAGCCTGCATACCAACGCTTTAGACGAAGCCATGGCGCTACCTACCGATTTTTCGGCACGAATCGCCCGAGATACTCAACTTTTTCTACGGGATGAAACCAAAATCACGAAAACCCTAGACCCTTGGGCCGGAAGTCACTATGTAGAACAATTGACCCATAATCTCGCACACAGTGCTTGGGAATTGATTCAAGAGATAGAGGACTTGGGCGGAATGACCAAGGCCATAGATGCGGGCATCCCCAAAATGCGTATCGAAGAAGCGGCGGCAAAAAAACAGGCTCGAATAGACAGCGGTCAGGAGACCATTGTCGGAGTCAATAAATACCGGCTTGATAATGAGGACCCACTACAAATTCTTGACGTGGACAATAACGAAGTGCGACGACAGCAAATCGAACGTTTGGTATCCATTAAAAAGCAAAGGGATACCAAGGCCGTTGAAACCGCTTTAAGGAAGCTGACCAAGGTGGCGAAGCAAAAAATGGATGCGGTCAGAAAGCAAAACGATTTGGACGGCGATTCCAACAACTTTAAAAAGACCGAACCCAACGCCGAGGTGTCGAGAGAAAGTCAAAATTTGTTAGCTTTAGCCGTTGAAGCCGCCAAGGCCCGAGCGACTTTGGGCGAGATCAGCAATGCCCTCGAAAGCGCATTCGGTAGACATAAAGCCAAAATTCAATCCATAACAGGCGTGTATTCCAAAGAGATCCAAGACGACGAAAGCTTTAAGAAAGCACGTGAACTGTCCGACCGTTTTGCCAAACAAGATGGACGTAGGCCACGTATCCTCATCGCTAAAATGGGCCAAGACGGGCATGACCGCGGTGCCAAGGTAGTAGCGACTGGCTATGCAGATCTTGGCTTCGATGTCGATATCGGTCCGCTATTTCAGACCCCTGCCGAAGCGGCGAAACAGGCTATAGAGAACGATGTTCATATTCTAGGAGTTTCCTCTTTGGCAGCCGGACACAAAACCTTGGTGCCCCAAGTCATTGAACATCTTAAAAATTATGGCCGGGAAGATATCATGGTCATCGTGGGAGGCGTAATTCCCCAGCAAGACTATCAATTCTTGTACGATAGTGGAGTTACCGCCATTTTCGGTCCTGGTTCAAAGATTACCGATGCGGCCGTTCAGATTTTGGAGCTTTTGCTCGGGACGGATGCCGATACCTAACCGTAATATGGTAGGCGATACAAAGCTATTGAACAGAAATTGTATCTTTATGACAAGAAAAAGGAAATAATTATGGCAACCTTGGATTTAAAACAAAGCGTACAGCACTATATCGATACGGCGGACAACAGACTCCTGAAAATGATAAAGGCATTAGTGGAAAGCTACCATGAAGACGATGATATCGTGGCCTATACAGTTGATGGAAAACCCTTGACATTGGAGCAGTACAACCAAGAACTGTCGGATGCCGAAGACGAGGTCCAAAGAGGCGAAGTTACCTGCTGTCGAAGACCTCGAAAAAGAAGCACGGGACTGGTAATGGCAAAACTCAGTACAGAATGGACTGACAAGGCAAAGACGCAGTTAAAGCAGATATGTGATTATCTGAGATACGAAAAGAAAACCCCGCAGGGCGCGGCGAACGTCAAAGCCGACCTGATCAGCGCAAGTAAGGGCGTTACCTATGCCGAACAATATCAAAAGGACAACATCAATCCCGATTACAGGCGGATTGTGGTCAGACACTACAAACTGATCTACAAAGAAGAAAAGGGAAAGATTATTATTTTAAGAGTCTTCGATACGCTACAAAGCCCAAACAGATTATTAAAAGGGAACGAATAGCCTACCGATCGGGCCGCATTGGCAGGGCTTTTTGCCCTTCGCAAAAATCTGTTAGATTAGTTTTCAAGGCGGAATGACCATTGGTGTGCCTCGATATCTCACATCACCTCTTTCAATGCCGATAACAACATGTTCACATGGTTGGCATCGGAGCTTTCGCCCATCAGGCCTATTCGCCATATTTTTCCGGCATAGGGGCCCAGGCCGCCGCCGATTTCAATATTGTATTCTTCCAGCAGTCGTTTTCTGACCTTTCCATCGTCAACACCCTCAGGAATATGTACGGCGTTCAACATGGGCAAGCGATACTTTTTTTCCACTAGAAATTCAAAGCCCATATTTTCAAGTCCGTCGCGCAAAAGTTCGTGGTTTTTTTGGTGCCTTGCGAAACGGTTTTCCAGACCTTCTTCAAGAACGATGCGCAAGGCTTCGCGCATAGCGTACATGGCCGATACCGGAGCCGTATGGTGATAGGCCCTTTTGGCCCCGGCCCAGTAATTTTTGACCAGCGTTAAATCTAAAAACCAGCTCTGAACTTTCGTCTTGCGATTGTCAAGCACATCTATGGCAGCTTGGCTGAAAGTAACGGGGGAAAGTCCCGGAGGGGCACTCAGGCATTTTTGGCTTCCCGAGTACAGGGCATCGATGCCCCATTCGTCCACTTTCAGTTGCGTACCACAATAGGACGTTACGGCATCTACCACAAAAAGCGCTCCCGCCGCCTTGGTCAACCTGCTTATTTCTTCTAAGGGCTGTAATACGCCGGTGGAAGTTTCAGCGTGGACGATGGCCAACAATTTCGGACTGCTATTTGCAAGTGCCTTTTTTACATCTTCTACTTGTATGGGCGTTCCCCATTCGGCCTCGACCTTGATTACCTTTGCCCCGCAACGCTCCGCAATATCGGCCATACGGTTTCCGAAAACCCCGTGGATGCAAATCACGGCCTCGTCCCCCGGCTCCAAGAGATTGACCAAACAGGTCTCCATACCGGCACTTCCTGGTGCCGAGACCACGAAAGTCAACGGATTTTCGGTTTGCAAGGTTTCCTGCGTCATGGCCTTGATATCGTCCATCACTTCCAAAAATTCGGGATCCAGATGCCCTACCAACGGCGTGGCCATGGCCCGCAATACTCTAGAGTGTACATCACTTGGCCCAGGGCCCATCAGTACCCTTGTACTTGTTTTCATTTCATCGATTTGTCTCATTGTTGTGATTTTTTCGGTTATATATGGATTGTTTTCGAACGGGTCCGGAAAATAGTTCAATTGTTTTTTACGGCCCTTATGGCTTCAACAAAATGTTTGGGTCTTGCCTTGGTGAAATGTTGTATCTGGTGGCGGCAACTGAAGCCACAGGCTACTATTTCATGATTTTTTTGTAGCCTTTCTACGGCCGGAAACAGAATTTCGGCTCCTATCTTTTGGGAAAGGGCATAATGTTCCTTTTCATACCCGAACGAACCTGCCATACCGCAGCAGCCGGATGGTATCTCATGCATTTCCGTTACCGAATCTTTCAACAGCTGTTTCATTGTTCCGGTGCCGTACAATGCCTTTTGATGGCAATGTCCGTGGATGGCCAATGCCTCCGAAATGGGTTCAAAACGGACATTTAACCGACCGTTTTCCAGTTCGTCGGCCAGAAATACATCGATCATCATCACCCCTTTTTTCAGTTGTTCGGCCACTTCCACGTCGGCTATCAGATCGGGCAGGTCATCGTTCAGGGCGGAGGCACAGCTAGGTTCGCAGACCACGACCTTTAATCCGTCATCCAAGAATTTTTTTAGTCCGACTATAGTTTTTGCACCGTCCTTCTTGGCATCCCGAAGAAAGCCATGGGAAATTTTCGGTCTTTGGCAACAGCCGACGTTCGCTAAAATGACCTCATATCCGCAGGAATTCAACAAGTGCAGGGCGGAGATGCCTATTTGTGGCTCGTGATAGTTCAGATAGGTATCCGCGAAAAGCACCACTTTCTTATCGCCCGTGTTCGTTTTATGGGCGTGTTTGGCAAACCATTTATAGAATGGCTGTTTGGCAAAATCGGGCAAGGTCCGTCGCCTGTCGAAATTCGCGGTACGTTCCAAAATGAATCGGAACAGACCGCTCTTTTGAACCGTGTTTACCGTGCCGGCCTTCCACCCGGAAATCCGCTTCGCTGCGTTTGCCGAATCACGGATCAGCCTATCCCTTAAAGCTACTACCATGTTCGTCGTAATACATTTGCAGGGTGTCACTTTTCATCTTAGCCATATCGACATTACTGGGGCATTCCGATTTACAGGCCTTACAGGAAAGGCAGAGCTCCATGACCTTGTGGAGGCGCTGGCTCGATAGGCCTTCTTCCCCGAATTGGCCCGACATGGCCATTCGAAGGGCATTTGCCCTGCCTCGCGTGGAATGTTCCTCGTCCCTTGTGGCCTTAAAACTGGGGCACATGGTTCCCCCAAGAATTTTTCGGCATTCCCCTACGCCCGTACACATATGTACCGAAGCTTCAAAACCTTGTTCGGATTTATACTGATATTCGGTTTTTACGGACTGATCTTTATAGCCGGTACCATAGCGCAAATTATGTTCGATAGTCTGTGCTTCCACAATTTTGCCCGGGTTCATCAGGTTATCGGGGTCGAAAAGTTTTTTGATTTCTAAAAAGGCACCGTACAGGTTATCCCCGAAAAAGCGCTTGTTATAGGCACTCCGTACCAGACCGTCGCCGTGTTCCCCGCTCCATGATCCTTTGTATTTTAGTACCAATTCAAAGGTGTCTTCGGTAATGGCCTTTAAGCGGTCAATGTCCTCGGCCAACCGGAGGTCCAATATGGGCCGGACATGGATTACGCCCACACTGGCATGGGCATACATCGCCGCCTTAGTACCGTGCTTTTCGCATATCTTCAATACTTGATCGATATATTCGGGCAAATGCTCGGAAGGGATGCCCGCATCTTCAATAAACGCCAGAGGCTTTTTGTTTCCTTTGATACCCAACATCAATCCTAATCCCTTATGGCGGATGACCCATACATCATCATAGGCCTGTCCTTCGAGAAAAATAGGATAGGCGTAACCGGACCTGTTTGCCTTTAATTGCGCAATCATTCGCTTTGGCCTATCCATGACATCATTCAAAGTATCCCCATAAAATTCCACGATCAATATGGCGGCGGGGTTGCCCACTATAAAATGGGAATGGTGCTTTGTAGTTAAATTTTCCCTGCTGAGGTCAACCACGGTCTTGTCCAATATTTCTATGGCCGAAGGTTTATAAGGCAACATGGATGCAACGGCGGAAATCGCTTCCAATACATCTGAAAAATGTACGACACAAACGGATTTGTGCTTGGGCAGGTCTACCAGATTGAGTTTAAGTTCAAGGGTCGTCGCCAAGGTACCTTCGCTGCCACAGACGAGTTTGGCGAGGTTCCATCGCTCGGTGTATACGAATTCGTCAAGATTGTAGCCACCGACCCTCCGCATCACTTTGGGAAAGCGATTTTTGATTTCATCGGAATGTTGGTCTATCAATCTTTTAAAGGAGGTGTACAAAGCCCCCTCCCTATTTTTTTGGGCGGACTTTGCTTGGTACGCTTCGGGGGAACAGTTTTTAAGCACTAGTTCAGTACCATCGGCCAGTAGCACTGAAGCTTCTAGAACATGATCTACGGTCTTGCCATATAGGATGCTTTTGGTCCCCGAGGAATTGTTGCCGACCATTCCCCCTACATTTGCCCTGCTACCTGTGGCGGGATCGGGAGCGAAATGGAGTCCGTAGGCTTGCAGTTCCGCATTGAGGTCGTTCCTGACCATCCCCGGTTGGACACGCACCCATTTTTCGGATTCGTTTAATTCCAATAACTTGTTCATGTGTTTGGAAAAATCCAAAATCATGGATTTCCCTACGGTTTGTCCGGCCAGACTGGTGCCTGCACCTCTGGGAAGAATGCTTATTTTGTTTTTATTTGCAACGGAAACGGCTTTTTTAACATCTTCGGCATCCTTGGGCAACACTATGGCGATGGGCGAAATCTGGTAGATACTGGCATCGGTGGCGTACATGCCCAAGGAGTAATCGTCAGTCAGCACCTCGCCCGTGATCGCATTCCGTAAGTCATCGAATAGATCTTTCATTTGCTTGGTTTCATCCAAATATAAAAATAAGCCCTAAAAGTCCGACTACCAACAAATAATAGAGGGTCGGTAATATCGTTTTTCTGAGCACCATACCTTCCCTTCCGAGAAAGCCTACGGTCGCCGAAGCGGCTACCACATTATGGATCGCTACCATATTCCCTGCCGCTGCGCCCACGGCCTGGAGCGACACCACGATAAAGGATGGCATCGCCAGTTTTGCGGCCACCCCATATTGGAACAAGGTAAACATCAAGTTGCTCACGGTGTTGCTGCCCGCGATAAAGGCACCCAACGCCCCTATGGACGGAGCGAACATGGGATAGATGTCACCCACATTACCAGCCACCCATTCCGCCATGGCAATGGGCATTCCGGGAAGTTCCGAAGGGTTTATCCCGGAATTGATGTAGATACGTACCATAGGAATGGTGAAAACGAGCACGAACCCTGCGCCCAACAGCATTTTTGCACTGTCCCCAAAAGCGATCTTGACCTTATCGGATTTCATTTTATGTAGCCCTATAGCAATAATTCCTGCCAAGAGCAAAATGGTGCCGGGCAGATAAAGTGGACTACTGGATGCGGATATCGACGTACCCAATATCTCCGTCCATGTAATGTTAATGTCGGTCAGCCATGTTTTTAATGGCAGCTGTGGAAGTCGAGACAACACCAATAGCACGGCCATCATAAGATAGGGCATCCATGCTTTGGCCAAAGACATTTTTTCCCGTCCGTCACCGTCGCCCAATTTTACGTTCAATGTACCGAACCATCTGGAAGGCCAATTCTTTTCATCGTCGAAGTCCCATGTTTCCTTCGGAACCAAAAAACCGCGTTTTGCTGCGAACACCACAATGGGTATGGCTACGAGTGCCCCGAGCATCGAGGGAAACTCCGGCCCCAAAAATAGTCCCGTAAGCACGTAGGGTACCGTAAATGCGAGGCCCCCAAAAATGGTAAAGGGTAGTATCCGTAGACCTTCCCTCCAAGATTTGTTCTTCCCAAAAAAACGGGTCATCATACAGACCATCAAGGTGGGCATAAGGGTTCCGGTAATACCGTGCAGAATGACTACTTCGGAAGTCACCAACTGTATGTAATCGGAAAGTGCGAGTCCCGATGTGGTTAGCTCAGCCGTAAATTCCGGACTTTGGATGCCCCCGCTCACCCCGACCAGTATGGGCGTGCCCACAGCTCCAAAAGACACCGCGGTACTCTGCACCATCATGCCCAACATTACCGCACAAAAGGCCGGAAACCGCATCCCTACCAAGAGGGGCGCTACGATAGCCGCGGGCGTTCCAAAACCTGCAGCCCCTTCGATAAAGGAACCGAACAGCCAAACAATGATAACCACCTGTACCCTACGGTCCTCGGATATATCTGCAAAACCCTCACGTATCGCCCTGAGTGCCGTTGAATATTTAAGCAGGTTCAGCAGAACAATGGCACCAAATATTATATATAGGATGTCGAAAGTAATGAACAACCCTTGAATACTGGAGGCCACGATATCGACGACGGCAATATCCCAAACTGTAAAGGCGACAACGACCGTAACTAAAAAGGAAATGGGCATAGCGATTTTCGCGGGAGTTCGAAACCCTACCAAAAGAATTGCGGCAGTAAGGATTGGAACGACGGCCAGAAATGCCAATAACGATGGTGCCATACTTCAATTGCGTCAAGTTGTTATTTCGCTCCAGGTTTAGCTTCAGGTGCGGTAAACATTTTTATCCAAAAAAGAGTTTCTGAATTTTCCATCTGGATCGTATTGCTTCGCCAACTGAATAAAGTCGTCCATTTTCTCGTATCGGGAATGTAAAATTTCCGGCTTTAAGGTAAACATTTTGCCCCAATGCGGAAGCACTCCGAACGGCGAAAGTACTTCCTCTATTTGCGGAAGTATGTTTTGCACCTCTTCCCAATGTTGTTTCCATGTAAAGTGAAAAGCGATGCAATCCCTTTTGTAACAGGGACTCATCCAATATTCATCGGCCGAGATGGAACGCACCTCGGAAATCATCAATTGTGGAAATATAGTATCCTTTAGACCTACCAATGCCATATAAGCATCTACCGCATCTTCCCTGCCCACAAAATATTCCGATTGTAGTTCTTCGCCGCTACTTGGGGTAAAGCCCATCTTAAAATGCGGCAGACGTTCATGCCATGGGCCCGCAACCCCCATTTGTTCCGTGCAGTTTTGGGCGGGCATTACGGTAATGGGATGTAGGTTTTTAGTCGCTGGGGATGCACCATAAAAAGCACCGAAATCCTTCAATTCTCTGTCCATTCTGCTTTTAATCCATACTTGGCTAACGACATCGTTCTGATAATCGGTAAACAGGCTTACGCTGTACCCGCTGGACATGATTTCATCAAAATTTTTTTGTAGCGCACTTACCGGAAGGTTCTGGAATAGGTCTTGCCGAACGTCGAATGTGTTTTCGATTTCAAGAGTCATCTGGGTTATGATTCCCAACGCCCCAAGACCGACGACCGCTCCGTAAAAATTCGGCTGATCTCTGTCCAATTTTACAATTTCGCCATTGGCGGTTACCAGTTCGATAGCCGTTACCGCACTGGGCAGGTTACCATTGGTCATTCCGGATCCATGGGTGGCCGTAGCACATGCACCCGCAATGGAAATATGGGGCAGAGAGGCCAAATTGTGAAGTGCATAGCCATTTTCTTGCAATGTCGGAGCCAGCTCGCCATACCGTATTCCCGCTTCTACCGTCACGGTTTGGGCCTCTTCATCGATACCGATGACCTTGTCGAGGTTTTTGGTCGAGATTTGCTCCATGGGGCTGTCCGCAATGTTATTGAAGCAATGTTTGGAGCCAAGGGCTTTGTGTTTTCCCGATTCTTTGACCAAAGCCTGAAGTTCTCCAATAGTTTTAGGTTCACGTAAATTTTCGGCCTTATACGTATAATTTCCCGCCCAATTTTTTCGGGCCTCGGCAAGAATCCCATCATCTGCCGTACCGGTTTCTGCCTTTGAGGAAGTTTTCGGTTTGCAATTTAGAAGACTTACTACACCTATGGCGATGGCGGGCGACATGGCAATAAAATTTCTTCGTTTCATATTTTTGGATTTACCGGAGGATTAATACATTTTCAAAACATACCCTAAAATACGGACTATTGTTTTCTAGTTGATGGAATATCACTAAAAATCCCATAAAATTAGTGTATTGAGAACCAATTTCTTAGAAGTCGATTCTTTATGCTCCGCAGCAAATTCCGGGTCTATAGCTACACCGAGACCAGGGCCTCTTGGCCCTTTATACCGTCCCTGATTCGCAGATCCGATGTAGTGCATTTCAAGTGAATTTCATCGTCGAACCCTTTGAACTCATGATACAGAGCGTCATTGGGCAAGATTGATACGAAGTGCATCCTATACAAATACCCCAGACCTGATCCGGAAAAATGAGGAAACATGAAACCTTATTACTGAAAATGGCTTTATTTTCAAGCTGTCAAATTGAATTGTCTTCTCATAGTCCTTTAATTCCATCCCTTAATTCATTCATTCTTTTAATCAGAGGATTATTAAGCCAAGAAACCGATGATATACCTTCAAAATTTTTCTTAACTTCGCGCTTCGTTTCGCGAAAGCGGTCATACGAAGTTTACAAAACTGTTAATATCACAGTTTTTAAGGTAGTATCTTAATCGAAAAATAAGGGGGAAGGTTCCGTCCTTTATTTTTCGTCTCGCTATCATGTAAAGGGCAATATTTATTTTTTTTGAAATAAAATGCGAATAATTTGGACTTAAAACCTGAATTAATAGGGAGTCTTACATGAATTGATGTGAAATTATAGTTGATCGATAATCGATAAGATAACTCAGGTGGCATAGCTCAGCTGGATAGAGCACCTGCCTTCTAAGCAGGCGGTCCTAGGTTCGAATCCTAGTGCCATCACCAAGTAAACACAGGGCCTCCAAGCGATTGGAGGCCTTTTTGATTTCCATCCGTACAACATACGTACAACATTTGAGGTTTTTAATTTTAATACAGGAAACGGTTTTACCCTTTCAGATAATGGTAGTAAGAAGAGGGAAGGCTACACTTTGGCCCGGCGCAGGTTGGTTAACTTTCATCCGGCGCGCTATGCTCACTTTAGTCCGGCGGGGGTGGTATACTATGGCCGTTGTTTGCAGGGATACGTCGGTAATTGATAATTTTGGTAGAAATCCCAGACTTAAGCCTTTTTTAAAATAAGATTTTTAAATTTTTTGTAGTAGTAAGTTCTATTGAAGTAACCATTTTCAATAATGAACAGGAATCCGAGATAACTAAAATTTAAATTTACCTTAAAGAGAAGAAATACTAAAACCCCCAAAATTGTTACTGCCAAAAAATAACTGACTCCGATTATTATTACATTCAAAATTGGGAATTTTAGCAATACCGTCGTTAATTGATCTTTTGGGGTTTTTATGACAAATGAAACTGCTAAAAAAGTTACCCACAAAAACAAAATAAGTAAAAATGAAATTTGATTATATCCCTGTTTTAAGGATAGGTATGTGTTAAGTAGAATCAGTGGACCCTGTACATCGCCATAGATACCTTGATGGGTATCCGAATAAAAATCCCCGATGACAATCAACCTATCTTTATAGTACCCCGGTAGGTTTTCTTTAGATACTGAAAGTAATTCACCTATATCCATGACAGGGTACTCCTTGGTTTCAAACAAATGATAGTTTCTTATGCCCAAATAAGGTATAAAATCATTTGGCATAATTTTATTATCTAAAATATTCCACAACCAGAAACTTTTTGATTTACCACTGTGAATTTCCCCATACATTTTTAGCGGCAAAGATTTAGTATCTGTTTCTGTATTAAAGAGTCTATATTTATAAAATATACCACCAGCTTTATCAATAGATCCTAATCCAAAATTCAAATCTTTAAAAATCTTTGGAATTAAATCAAATGAATCCCTTTGGGGTAGTATATATCTTGGTTTTTCAATGAGAATTTCTTTTAGTTCTGCGTCATCCGGGGATGCATGGTCAAAAAAAATGTCACATAAAATGTACTTATAGCCGATACTGTCCTCAATTCTCTCAAAAAGGGTCTTTAATTTATTTCGGTCAGTAATTGGGACATTTCCATAGGGAAATCCACTTTCATCAAGATTATCAACAAGTATATTTTCAAAACTTGTATTGATTAATAATAAATCATTAAAACTAGGGACCTCGTTTCTTCCTATAACCTTCTCCTTAATAAAGTGGCTGAAAAGAAGAACATTGGCGTCAATGGCTGGAAAAAGATAAATGGTCTGTGAGATAAACAAAAAAATTAAACTTAATGTAGCATTGATTGTACAAAACCGTATCATCTTTCTATTTCGTTCAAGAAATCTTTTCATAATAGGTCAAGGACATCAATTCCATAAATAGTAACTAAATAATCGGAAATGAGATTTGAAGTTTCTTCCTCTGAAATCCCTTTTTTAACTAAATAATTCCTGTAAACTTTAATTTCTTCCTTTATTTCTGAAATTTGCTTAGGAATGAAAACCATCATTTTGATATTTCTTGATTTGTTGTCGATACCATCGTAATAATAAATCTGACATCCTTCAATGGTCTTAGCAGATCTATTTGATATATCAATTACGGAATTATCTATTTCTAAAAAACCTTTAGCATCGATTGGCAATCTTCGCTCCATAACATCCCCTTTATTTGATGTTAGTTTTAGGAAATAGTGGCTCGCTTTAGAGTTTAGTCTTTTAGATATTTTAATTTTTTTAGAATTTAACAATTTACTATTCTCAAAAAAAAGATAGGTATAATTGGCGATTTCACCCCTTGTACCTGTATAATCCTTAATTGGGAGTAGATTTTCCTTTAAGAAATAAAAAAACTCCCCGTTCGGTATGCGTTCTTGCCTCAAAGGGGACAAAACCAATCTTCCTCTAAAGTTGCTCAATAATATTGAGATATCATCCTCAGAAGAAAATCTAAAATTTGGATTACCTTTAAATTCATCACCAATTTTTAAATAGGCTTTGGCAGTATCTATTTTTATATTTCCTCTGACATGAAGTACATGGAATATTTCCTGAGAAAATCCATTAAGGTACAGTATAGATGTACTGAGAAGAAGAATGACATTTTTCATGATTAACGTCCTTGATTGTAAAAATATTAAAATTTAAAGATATGTTAAAAAAACAAAGATTCTATAAAGACTCCGGACAATTGAAAACATGGTTAATAGCTATTTGCATCATAACAGCTTTATATAGTATTTCGAATCATAAACTATATGCGCAGGAAAGAATTTTAATCGAAGCCCAAAAGGGCATAGATATCGCGAAGACCTCCTTTGAAAATGGACAACACAATAAAGCCATTTTGTTAGTTCAAGGTGTCAAGAAAAATTTGATACAAGAAGGTAATTTAAATCAATTCAATCATTTCGAGACCTACTATCAAGCTACAAATCTTGAAATGTCAATAAATCAAAAAATTAATCAACCTCTAAAAAATTATAACCTTTTCAAATCTCAAAGCGTTGAATTGAATAAAATGATGCGCTCTGACCATATCAGATGGTATTTCTTTGATTCTAGGCTAAACGAACTTTTGTTCTTGTTTAAGTCACGTAATACAACTATCACCATCATAACTGATTTGGAAATACAACTTAAAAAATTGAAGTTTTTTTTGGATTCCCTTTCTTTTGAGAACAATAGCATTAAGACCAATATACACGATTTGATTGTTACGTATGAAAGAATTTATGCCATTACCGAAGATATTTTGAACAAAAAGGTCGTAAAGTCAAGAGATTATGAAAGCCTATTGGAAGATAAAAAAATGATAGAAGAGAATCTTGTCATTAAAGTCTTTAATAAAAAGGAAATAGACCTTTTGGGATTGGGGTATGATTTTACCGGTTACAAGAGGTGGTCAAATTATACAGGAATTTTCCAAGATGTTAGTCTTGCGAAGAATGAAATTGAACGTGTGAAAACAATCATTAGTCATGGATTTTACAATCGGGCAATTGAAAAATCCAATTTATTGTTGAAAGAATTCAATAGCTATTATCATGAGAACAACTTACCTCAAACCTCATTGCTTTTCAAGGAGGCTATATACCAGAATCTTTCAAAAGCCCACCTAAAATTAAAGAATTTTGAGGATTCCAAATACTTTTTAGATAGCGCAAAAAATATTTACAACAATATAGATTACAGCTACAAAGAAGGTTCTAGAAGGTTTAAGTATGAAAATCTTTACATAGATTATTACTTATTTGAAAAGGAATACAATGAGGCCATCAAATATGCCTTGTTAAAGTTAAATTTTAGTCCGTATTACAAGGGGGAAGCTGGTCAAATAGCAACCCTTCATTATGCTGCAGGAAATTATGATGAGGCTATTCAGTACCACAAAAAAATTTCGGAATGGAATAAGAATGAGCTTAAAAAATATGGGGGTTTTTCTGAGAATAAGACTTTGGACTGGTTTATTGGCAATGCCTTCTTAGCCAAAGGCGAAATAAAAGATGCAGAGGCTTATTTAAATCCTATTTTTATCGAGTTGACCAATAAAGATAAACTAGATTCTGAAGAAGAGGATTTACTTCGGGTTTGTTTGATTGATTTAGCTATAATTAATTCAATAAACCGAAATTGGGAAACCGCTGACATTTTGATGTCCACGTATTTAAGAAATTATTCCACACCCATATTTCAACATTTGCTTTCGGCGACAGAGAACGATAGAGATGACATTCTGCTCGAAGATTATTACAATCCAGATGTAATATTCAATTATCTCTCAAATAGAAATTCTAATACTGGGGAAGTCGTTGGTGGGGGCTACAATGTCGCGCTACTATCAAAAATGCTATTGTTCGAAGTCTCCCGAAAAATTCCTCAGATAGTTTCCAGAAGCAAGAACAAAGTTATGAGGGAATTGAATTCTAGATTACTTGAGATAAAACATGCTCTAAAATCTGTTGATGTGAAGGAAAAGGATTCGTTAATGGACTACGCTAGATATTATGAATGGGAGATCATAAATACATGGAAAGACCCAATTTTAAGTGGGTTGAGCGGGTCACTGGTAAATTGGAAAAATATTCAGGATAAATTGAATTATGGCGAGGCTGCTATCGAATTTATCACCTTTAGGCCATATGGATTTGAGAATAATAATAAAGAGGTAATATATGGAGCTTTCATAATTGGAAAGGGCTATGAATGGCCAAAGTTTATTACTTTATTTTCAGAAAACGAATTGAATCTCTTATTAAAACCTTTCAAGGACACCAAGCAATCAGATAAAGAAAAAATTCAAGAGATTTATGAAGCTAAGGGCGAAAAAATTTATGAGCTGATATGGGAACCTTTAGAGAAGTACCTAATAAACATTCCGAAAATATATTATTCTCCTGCAGGTATTTTGAATAGCATTGCCTTTTCAGCTTTAAAAAATAAAGAGGGAAAAGCAATTTCAGATAGACATTCCCTCGTTCGATTAGTGAGTACAAAAAACATCTCTGATTCTGAAAATTTTGCCAAACTTTCTGGAGTCGTTTTATTTGGTGATATAGCTTACAACGCCGCAAATAGATCCGGCTTTAAAGAGGTTTCTGAAGAAACTTCGAGAGGCTCTTCATTTAATAGTTTGCCGGGGACAAAGAAAGAAATTGATGAATTGAACAAGATTCTCAAATCAAACAATATTGAAAGCCACCAATATGATCAAATGTTCGCCAGCGAGGAAAATTTATTTAAAATATCCAATGATAATTCAATAGATGCCATACACATCGCAACTCATGCATTCTATATACCACCTTTGGAAGAAGACGAACTTCTTTTCACACCAATGATTGGTTGGTCAATTTTTAAGGAAGAAGATGACCCCATGAATCGTTCCGGACTTGCGTTGTCGGGAGCAAATCAATTTTGGTTAAGTGGAAATCCAATAAATCAAAATGGATATGATGGCATATTGACAGCAAATGAAATCTCAAATTTGAACTTAAAGGGTATTAAATTGGTCGTACTTTCAGCTTGTGAGACTGCATTGGGAGATTCCAGGGATAACGAAGGGGTTTTTGGTTTGCAAAGGGGATTGAAAATGGCTGGTGTCGACAATCTTTTATTATCTCTTTGGAAAGTTGATGATCAGGTAACCCAAGAATTCATGGTAGAATTTTATAAAAAGTTGATATCCAATGACTATTCAATTGAGTCAGCATTCTACAAAACACAAAGTCAAATCAAGAATAAGTATCCAGACCCATATTATTGGGCGGCATTTGTGCTAATTAGATAAAAGAAAATACAAATCAATTTGTTAACAATTTCTTATAAAAAAGAATTACATATACAATGCAATTTTCCAACAAATAAATTTCTCAAAATTGATTAATTGGCACCTACTCTTTAGATTTAAATAACCGTCCCTCACTTCCTATTCGAGAGTAATTTAACATTTCACAGGCTTAGGTTTTAACCTACCGTGCAATCCGTCCTGAAAGCTTCTTTTTTTGAAGGCAAAAAACAACATTCATTCTTGGAAAACGGCAAAAAGGTCGCCCATTTTTAAATGGTCAAAAATGAGTATTACAAAAACTTAAAAGTCAAGGTACAAACTAAAATTAACTGCATTCACGAGCTGCTTGGGGCAACCCAGGCCCTGGGAACCCGACCAAAATCCAGCTGAAAATAACCCTTCTTTGCCTTCCCCCTATCCACAAAAAGCGCCCGATAGGGCAATAGCGTTAGGGATAGGAGCGGCATTGGCCGCCGAGTGCGGTTAGGTTTCGTTTTCGTGGAAAGCGACAACGGAGCTCTTTCACGGATTACGAAACCTTACGGTACAAAAGGCCAATAAAGTGGATAGCCCGGCCAACGCCCAAAAACTAGAATTTAATATTTTGATTAGCGACCCTCTTTTTCAATGATGATGATTTCTTCCTAAAAAGGTACTTCTCCCAACTTTGGCTTAACATCATATTTCTCATCCAGGTATTCGTTGATTTCGATCAATCTTTTTTGTGCCAGCTCGAGCCGTTCGGTCTTTTCAAAATGTAGCTCCAGTACTTTCCTTTTGAGTATTTCATGAGTGAACGGGTTAAGGAATAGTATCGCACTCTATTTTCTCATTTGGTATGCGGTTTTTATTTTATGGTTACCTTTCACTTGCTTTTCAAAACGTCCAAAATTTTTACTTTCAGCGTATTTCTCCTGTATATATCGCAATACTTCGGGATTTAGCGGTCTAAAATGCAGTTCATCGGATGGTTTTCTTGTCTCGGCAAAGTGCCATTTGCCGGTTTTGTAGTGTTTTTTCAGAAAGGCCTGCCTATTTTGGTTTACTAATTGTACGGCATCTTTCTCAACCACGAAGTTCTTATTCATGATGACCTCCTTGCAGAGATAGTATTTCATTTTTATAGGTAGTTTAGAGGTTTTGATGATACTGTCATAGGTGTTCCACTCTATCCAACTCTGGGAGGATTCATGATGCTTGCGACCAACATGCAAAATGCCATCTTTAACACCGAGCAACAGATCGAACTTAAGTTTTGCAATCAGCTCGATTTGGCTGTCCAAGAAGAGTCGTTTGAATTCGTCGACCGTGAAATAATAGGTCTCGGCCTTTGGCACCACCACAAGAAAAGATCGGAAGGACAAATAATGGACGTTCGCTTCCGATAGCGTGGCGACAATTCTCCCCTTCGGAAGATGCAACCGGAACTGCTTTCCTATAAAAAGTTCGGGATTTTCCAATACTCCTCCATCCGGCTTTAAAATGGCGTTTTTAAAATATTTGTTGCCGTGGAAAGCCTCCGAAATACAATGGTTGTAAGTTCCCTGTATTCGTGCCAGGTCCGCTACAGTCATCAAGGGTATATCGTTTCCGAGAAAAGTATGTTCCAATATCAGGTTATCCGATTGGTCGGGATGTATCCGAACCATATATTGCGTGAATTCCCCGGTGTCGAGGTCCCTCCATTTCAGGATATTCTCATATTCGCTATATGCTGCTTTGAAAACTTTGGTTTCGGGCTCGTATCCAATTTGGACGTCGGCACGGGACAGCTCCCCTTCCAAAATCTTGATACGCCCTATCGGTTTAACTTTGGCATCGCTGTCCATCAAGCGCTGTTTCAGCTTTTGCCGGGCCAACCGGTCTTTAAGGTCGTTGTCGATGTAGCCGTCCTTGGCCAATTTCAGTTTTTTCAGATATCCGAGCCGTTTTATGTCGGCCACCTCCCCGGGGTCCACTTGGCCGTAATCCATGATCCCGAATTCCCTGAACTCGTCGTCCGCCGCTTTATCGTAGATATTTTTTAAGGTATGCACCAAGCTATTGGCCCTCCTTAGCGAGTTGCGGAAGCTTTTTTTCTTCTGTTCCATATTGTCCGGGTTTTTGATATAAGCGTTCGTAAATCTTTTTTTTGAATTGTAGGGAGTACATAGGGTCGATCCTGACCCCGTTTTTAATGACCTCGTAATGCAAGTGATAGCCTGTGGAGCTACCCGACGTTCCCACGGTACCGATGAGTTCATGTTGTTCGATCGTTTGGCCCTTGGATACCAGCACTTGGTTCAAATGGCCATATAAGGTCCGGAAACCGAACCGGTGTTTGATTACGATATGGGTACCGTACCCGGATCGGGAATAGGTAACGGAAACCACGGTTCCAGATGCGGATGCATACACATGTTTGTCCGGGGCCGCCGCCAAGTCGATTCCAAAATGCTTTTTTTTCTTGTTCGATATAGGATGCTTTCGGATACCATATTCGCCGGAAAGCCGATAATCACCTTTTTCCAGTGGAACCGTGGATGGGATCTGATCCAATATTCGGGGTGCATAGGCCAAATAAGGTTCTAAAGGAGGAACATAGGAGTAATCCGGTATCCGGTAGAGATATCCGACCAGTTTTTCCTCTATGTGTTTTAAGAGCTGCCCGCGTTCCTTTTGCAGTACAAGGGTATCCTTGACGGTTGAATTCAGGTTGGATTCCAGTTGGCTCCCATAATTCTTTAGCGCGAACGAGGTATCCTCTAAACTATCGTCCCATAGTTCCAAAACAGGGCCGGAAACATAGAAACCGGTCAAAACCAGCAAAAACCCGATAGCCGCAATATGCTTCCTATCAATTGATTTTAAGTAAGATACAAACTCCGAGGGAAGATTTTTACAAAAAGGGGATGCTA
This sequence comes from uncultured Flavobacteriaceae bacterium, assembly GCA_963832345.1. Taxonomy (GTDB): domain Bacteria; phylum Bacteroidota; class Bacteroidia; order Flavobacteriales; family Flavobacteriaceae; genus Pricia. Next base: position 162,925 of record CAWHTW010000005.1, read on the forward strand.
ATTCAAAACTTTTCATATATTTGCTGTATAATATGCAAATATATATATTATTTACCAATATGAAAGAAAAAGCGAAAATATGATCAATACGTGGTTGACAGAAGATCATCGAATACATCTTCCCAAGCTATTGGAGCAATTGGGCTATACGTGCACAGCGTCCCAGAGCACCCATCGCATTTACGGGCGCAAGGGCAGCTCTTGTGCGGTGCTGTTCACGGAAGATGGTTTTATGTACTATAGGGTGGAGCGCCCCGAGGAAAAACTTTCCGCTTCGCACTTGATTATCGAGCATGTTTCGAAAAACGAGTCACTGAACAATACGTCGGTTTGGGATAGAACGGATGCCAGTTATCAACAGGTTTTGGAGAACAAGGATTTATTGATTCCATCGGAAAAACTGGATATGGAAAAAGTATCCAAGGATTTTAATCATTTTCGGCAGTATCCCCTCCCGTTAAAGAGCGATCAGGATGACTTCTATTCGGGTGCCGAGGAACTCCAACCCTTTAATAACCGGATTTTCGAAGACGTCGATGGCCGGGTCCTTTTCCCCCTATACAATCTTCAAAATGAAAATTGCGGATTTTTTATGGACGGGACAGGAGGCATATCCGGCTACAAGGAATCATCCCTAAAAAATTCACTTTGGTTTTCCAATATTCCAGATACTATCGATTGGTTGGTGGTTTTTAACAATCCAAAAGAAGCGTTGGCCTTCCACAAAAAGTTCCGGTTAAAAAATGCGGTCTATTTGGCCTTGGGTGCCATCAACTATGAAACATCCAAGATACTGCTGCGGATACAGCAATCCACAAAGGTCAAAAAAATCGTGCTGACGTTTACGGGCAGCAAAAAAATAGAGGGCTATTTGCGGGACCTCAACTTTATATCCTTTATGGAACGATCCAACTTTGACCTAACGGTAAAGGAGCGGGACATATTGGTCCGGTTTCGCAAAACGGACGACAAATCGTTCTTGGGTTTTTTTAACAGCACCAAAACCTTTAATCAGGGTCTGGCCAAAAGTTTCCTCAAATACAGTAAAACATTGGACCAGAACAGGATCAACCAACAGAGTATCATGGTCGCCAAAACGGATGAACAGATCAAGGTAAGGATTCCCTTGGAGGTCAACGCCATCAAGTTCTTTGTCTGGTCTTACTATAAAAATTACTTGAACCAAAACATGGATATACTGAAACCCGTACGGCCCAGCTGGTGCCTGGAATGGGAATCGACTCAAAGTATATCTTCTAAAGGAAAGGAGGTGCAATGGAAAGATTACAGAATAGCCTTATAAAAATGGAAAGAGAGGGCTCCCCCTCCCTTTCTGTAATATTCCTTAACTCACAAATCACTCCTGATTTGAAAGTTATTCAAAGTTAAACAAATAAATATTCCTTAACAATTAAAATCACTCACAATGGAAAAGCAAGTAGAAAAAGTTTTTGTAAAGATCAACCAAGTATGGCAAAAGGGAACAGCAGTTTCCGAAGATGGCCAAATTTTCAAGGTAAAGACGAACGACAATCTTTCGTTCGAGATCGAAAAGGACAGTAAATTTCTGGAGTTCCAAAAATCTCCCGCGCAACAGTTTGCGGTCGGTGATGCCAAGGAACGTTTGGAAGGTGCCTATGTCAGTTTCGACAAACTTCCCGAGAACGTTCAGGATGCAATAGTGCAAGGCAGGGAGTATCTGCACGCTTCATCCTACATCAACGATGGCAAAATGAAGGAAAGCGTAAAGATGGTGCAGATGCTGTACAGCCCTACCTCTGGTTCAAAATTGGACGTTCAGATCCGGCGTAACGAACCCGTAAAGCTGGAGCAGGCCAAAGCCTTTAACCACCAGTTCGGCAGGCAGGAGTTCGATGCCATGGTCAAAAACGGACATACCATCGCCTTTACCGGTTCGAACAGGAACGGGGATACGTTTACCAAGCTCGCCTATTACGAGCCGAAGCTGAACGACATCCGCACAAAGTCCGGTTTGACGGCCAATACCTATTTTTATGGACAACGGTTGACCAAAATACAAGCGGAGGCCATCAATAAGGGTCAGGAGACGGAAATCACTATCAATACCAAAAAAGGAAAAAAGTCCTATTTGGTAGGTTATAGCCCCAGGACCGAGCGATTTATCACTAAAGGCGTAGAGCAATCGAAGATGAACAAAATAGCGGTCAAGAATCCGGTTGCCGTGCGCTCGGAAAAAAAAAGGAAAAGTGCTAACAAATCCATGAGCCTGTAGGCACTGGCGACCTTTAAAATTAACTGGTTTAAACAAAAAGGCCGATGTACATTTTATATCGGCCTTTTCTATCCATAATGAAATGCAAAGTTATTCCGAAAATCCGTCATATTATAAACGGTTGATAGCCAAAATCAATGCGGAGGCCGACTTTCCGGCCTATCTCCAACATTTGGGTTACAAGCTCCTGAAAAAAAGTGCAGGTTCGCTGGAATTTAGAAACGGGGATGACCGAATTGTATTGAATATCGCCAGAAATCCTGTGACCTATTTCAACCGAAGCGATTCTACCGACAAGGGTCTGTTCTTTAAATTCATAAGAAAAAAGCACTATAATTTTTATCGGACCGTAATTGCCGGTCTAGAAATCATTGACCGGAGCTATGCGTTGGACGAAACCACTTTGGAAAACAAACGGAACACGGCGCCCTTAAAATCATTGGAAGAGAACTACACTATTGTCCCATTACGAAAAGCGGATTATTTGACCCGAACAAGGGGAATTTCCCAAGCTACGCTCGATGATGAACTTTTTCAAGGAAGAATATTCAATGCATTCCATATCAAGGATAAAGTAGGGAAAATCGGCAATATCGCTTTCCCGAAATATGGCCTTGACGGCCATCCAAAAAACTATATCCTGTACAATAGGCCCTATTTTGACCGCAGGGAAAACAAGCGTAAAAAGTTTCGGCTTACCCTGAACAAGAACGACCGTTACTTGTTCTATTCAAAGCCAATTTCAAATCCCGAACATATCGTCTTGGGGGAAAGTGCCATCGATCTCCTCTCCTATCACGAACTTCATGGCGCTCCCAAAAACCTTTATATCTCCTTTGGGGGAAATATCTATGCAGAAAAACTGGCATTCTTTGCCCAACTTATCGAACCATTTCTCGAAAATGAGAAAACACAAGTAATATCGGCAATGGACAATGACATAGCCGGACGGGAATCTGACCTGAAAGTGTTACCGACCCTTATTAATCAATGCAATTCTAAGGTCTATATCGAATATAGTTTAAAACGGGGAAGAGTCAATTTGGTAATGCACTATGTCGAATGGCATAGAACTCAAATATCCTTGGACAAGAGTGCCATCGATGAGACTTTGAAATCCAGTTCAATAAAAAATAATCCTTCTTTGAACTCGATCCGTACCACGGCTTTTTCCGATAAACTGGTCTTGGAATTTTCCTTGGAAGAACTGCCGAACACTTTTCAAATGTCGGACAACAACAAAAATGCATTCAATATATTACTTGGATCCATAGGCAACCTGTATTTGCCCTATAAACTTAAGATTCAAAAATCCAAGGGAAAGGATTGGAACGATGATTTGAGGGAATACAAAAACGCCAAAATCAAATCAACAAAAAATACCGTCAAAAAGAAATACAATAAAAACAGAACAATATCAATATCATAAAAAAATGGAGCCACTACCGGAAGAATTACAGGACAACCAATACTATATCGAATTGTTGGATGCCTTGATCGAGGAGAACGATATGGAATTGAAACACCGCTTGCAAAAAGCGGATACCTATGGGCAGTTCGTCAATGAACAGGCCGGAATGATAATGGACAGGACCATTGAACATATCCGGGAGAACGAATCATCGTTTTCAATAGCCTCATCCATAGTATTAGATGAATGGAAAAAACGCATGTTTTCCTGATTACAGACCAATACTCCTTAACCCGCTCAAAAAAATAATGGACGATAGAAAGATGGCCTTTTCCGCTATGCTGATTTCCACCGCGCTCTTTATGGCCATCGGTTTTATGGACTATTATGCATTGGTCCGCTACCACCAGTGGGACAATACCTTAACACAAATAGTTTACCGATTTTTTACCAAGTTCGAACTCTTAAGACGGCCCTATTACGGCAAGCTACTCCTTCTGATGCTGATTACCGGATCGGTATTGCTCTATAACCCTAAAAAGAAGGAAGGAAAATCGTTGGGCCAAGGCCTGTTCCTCTATATCATGGGTAGTTCTTTATTATTTCTCCCGGACGTTTTCAACTATACGACTGTAATTACGGCATGGAGTTCCCTAGGCATCTATTTTCTAGGATTCGTTTTTACGTTATCCGGTGCCGTGCATTTATTTCAGGTGATGAACTTTACCAATGCGGCAACGAAAGATCCCTTTAACGACGAGAACGAAACCTTCCTGCAAACCGAGAAACGTATCGAAACCCCCTACTCCGTAAACATCCCCTATGAATACCGGTACAAAGGGAAAATCCGTCAAGGCTGGATCAATTTTGTAAACCTGTTTAGGGCCCTGTTGATTGTCGGAACGCCTGGGAGCGGAAAATCGTTTGCTCTTATAGAGGAAATCATCGAACAGTTGACCAACAAACTGTTTACGCTATTGGTCTATGATTTCAAGTTCGATACGCTGAGCAAGATTACCTATAACTATTGGCTACGAAAAAAGGAACAGCTTAAACACAATCCTGAAAAACTGGCACTGTTGCCCGAGTTCTATGTAATCTGTTTTGACAACGTGGAAAAATCCCACCGCTGTAATCCTATCAACCCTTATTTGTTGAAAAGCCAAACGGACGCTTCCGATGCCGCCACCATCATCATGAAAAACCTGAACCGGGAATGGATCAAGCGCAACGATTTCTTCTCCAAAAGTGCCATTAGCTTTGTGTCCGGCCTCATTTGGTACCTCAAGAAAAAATCGGAGGAAAAGGGCATCAATATCTGTACGCTGCCCCACGTCATTATCCTGTCCACCGTAAATATCGAATACCTGTTGCAGATCATGTTGGAGGATATCGAGGTACGGAGTCTGATGATTCCCTTTAAGGATGCCCTGGACCGGGAGGCCGTGCAGCAATTGGCCGGGCAAACGGCAAGTGCCCAAATTTCTCTGTCGATGTTGGCCAACAAGGAAATTTTCTACATCATGACCGGCAACGATTTCCAGTTGGACCTGAACAACTCCAAAAAACCGAAAATCCTTTGTATCCAGAACAATCCGGACCGTTCCGAGATCTATTCCGCCCCAATCGGCCTGTACATCAATAAAATTCTACAGGTGGTCAACAAACCGGGCGGGCGGCCTTTAGGTCTCATTTTGGACGAGCTCCCCACCATCTTTATCATGGGCCTGAGAAAGATCATCGATACCGGAAGGTCACATTATGTAGCGACCGTTTTGGGCATACAGAGCATTTCCCAATTGATCGCCGACTACGGAAAGGAATTGGCGGAGGTAATCTTCGACAATTGCTCCAACGTCTTTAGCGGGGCCGCCAAAGGGGAGACCGCAAGGCGCATCAGCGAGATTTTCGGAAAGATCCATCAGGAAAAACACGCCAAGACCATTTCAAGGAACGATACTACCACCAATATCAGCACCGCCATGTTGGAAATCCTGCCCAAAAGCAAGATTACCGGCATGTCAACTGGGCATTTCGGGGGAATCGTCGCGGACACCTTTGAAAACCAGATAAAGAACAAACTCTGTTATGGATTGGTAAAGCCCAATATGGAATCGAAAAAGATCCAGGGCAAATTCGACTTCCCGATCATCAACGATTTTAAACTTCCCGACCACGATGAACAGATGTCAGAAAAAATAAAATCGTTAGGTGAACTGGATTTTTATGACAGAATAGCCCAACTGGATTGCGGCCAGGTCGATTACATCGACTTTTACAACGGCTATATCAATGATTTTGCAGGGAAACATTATGGGGAACAGGAGGAAAGGGACGGTTTCATGGCCCTGGTCAGGGAACTGAAACTTTTTGACCATCTCCAGATTATCAAGGAAATTAAAAATGGAGGGAAACCCAATCAAGACCTGGAACATTTTGTGTCCGGACTGGTGGATCGGATGCTCGTTCAACAGGAAATCGACCGGATATTGAACGATAACTTTCTCGATGTCATAAATGATGTCGACACACTGGTAAGGGACGAATATTATGAATTGACCGGCGAACACCTTGAATCCGCCATTTTTGATAAGGACAAGGTGGGCGACGAGGTGGACGAAGCTATCGACCAGGAGCGCGAGCTTTCCTATCATTACGTACACCAGTTGGAAGGCGACGGTTCCGAAGAAAAAGCTACTTTTGAAAGAAACGATACCATCGGGGACGAGCGTTTATTTGTTAATGACAACGACGATGACAATACCTACTACTCCTCTTATCCCGTAGAAGAAATACAGCACAAATGAAGAACATAGAAGAATTGCAGAACGCCAAGGCCAAGGATTTTAAATTTATCGGCAAGCGATTAAAAAAAATTCGTGAAGAACTCAAGGAGAACGACGATGTGGAAGACAAACGTTTTAGCCGGTTTTCCGCCAAGAACGTATCCGAAAGTCTGGGTGTGGAATACAATGCCCTGATCAACATAGAACGTGGTACCATATCCGTGCTTACCATGAAGGCAATTCTGTTCTATCACAGCCTTGGGTACAATCCCATGTGGATATTGTTGCCCGACAACGAGTTTATTCCCAAACAGAATATCGGGGACAATCTCGTGTACCAGTCCGATGTACAGGATTCTTATAAGGAAATGGAAAATACAATAGTGGCAGCTTTGACGGAATTCAAGGGTAAGATTTAAAGTATTTTGCCTAGCATAGTTAGGAATAGGGTTTAAATTATTTAACAAAAAAGGTGTTGTACTAATGGAAATGCAATCGCAATTTGAACATATTATCCAATTGATCGAAAAGGCGAAACAACGTGCCTTTCAAAAAGTAAATACCGAAATTATCGATCTTTATTGGCAAATCGGCGGGTTTCTTCACCAAAAGGTCGATGCGGCCAATTGGGGAAAGTCGGTCGTCAATGAACTGGCCGATTATATAAAGACCGTTCAGCCCAACACCAAGGGGTTTTCGTCCCAAAATCTATGGCGGATGAAGCAATTTTACGAAACCTATAACGGGAACAAAAAACTCTCGGCACTGCTGAGAGAAATTCCTTGGTCGCACAATATGGTCATAGTATCGGGTGCTAAAAGCGATGGGGAGAAAGAGTTTTATATGAAATTGGTAAAAAAGGAAAGGTTGTCGCTTAGGGAGTTGGAACGCCAACTGGACAGCTCTTATTATGAGCGTGTAATGCTGGGCAAGGCAAAACTCTCGGCACTGCCGAGAGAATTCCCACAGGACATTACCAGCATCTTCAAGGATACCTATGTTCTGGAAATGTTGCAGTTGCCCCAGACGCATTCCGAAAATGAGCTCAAAGGCAAAATAACGCAGAACATAAGCAAGTTTCTATTGGAGTTCGGAAGGGATTTTGCCTTTATGGGCGAAGAATACCCATTACAGGTAGGAAATCAGGATTTCGCCATCGATCTGCTGTTTTATCATAGGACCCTTCAATGTATGCTGGCCGTGGAACTCAAAATAGAGCGGTTCAAGCCCGAGTTTTTGGGACAGCTCAATTTTTATTTGGAGGCATTGGACAGGGATGTGAAAACCAAAAATGAAAATCCTAGTATCGGCATCTTGCTCTGCAAGGGAAAGGATGATACCGTGGTAGAATACGCCCTTAGCCGCAGTTTGTCGCCTACCTTGGTGGCGGACTACAAAACCCAATTGCCGGACAAGCGCGTGTTGAAAGAGAAATGGCAAGAGATACTAGATCAATTGGATGAAACCGATTGAGGGAAAATGCGATATATTTCAATAGGTCTTACTATAGTCGCAACATTTCATTTGGAATAGAAGAAACGCCCACGCCCTTATTTTTTTTATTTACTTCTAATTTTAAATCTTTTATTTGATATCCAATACGTTTTAAATCTTTGTAAAAGGTGCGTTTTGTAAAGAGTTCAACATTAATACTCCATACTTCAGAATGTAATTTATATTTTATTTACGATAGGGCCTAGATTGTTTTTTTTGAGGAAAGCGAATAATTTTATTTTTAGAGTCCTCACACACATTAACAAGGATAATCATTTTCTACCATTTCAATTAACTTCTCGGATGGTGTCAATCTATATCCTTTCAATAATTGAGAAGCTACTCTATAGACAAGTTCTACATTTACCATATTACCTAAAACACGAAACGAGGCAGATTTTGTTTTCGGCAATTTAATGCTATCAGGAAGTGATTGAGCCTTACATCCTTCCTCCGGGAGAATATATCTCATGTATTTTCCGATAATTGGTACTTGTGTAGATACCGTAACCAATGATGGCAAATAATTATTTTTTTTAACTCTAACCCCCGACCCCCTAAACTGAATCAGTTTATCGGTAAATAGTCTCTCGCCATTTGGGCAGTTCCATTCAAATTTTTTCCAGCTTTCCACTTTAAATTTTCGAATTTTCCTCAGTGTACCTAAACTAATATAATCCTTGTTAACCTTGTAAAAATTCCGATTGTTGTTGATATATCTCTGCTTCCATGATGGAGGAAGACCTAATTGAGTTTTCACGTAATTAGGCAAATTTTCACGAACTTCTTCTAAACTATTGCAATTCTTCAAAGGATATCCGTAAGCCCCTTTATGCTTTTGCCATTCAGAAAGAGATAGTGAATTCCATTTTACATCTACTGGATAATTTGCACCAAACTCCATAGACCATAAAGGTCTATATGGCTCCGTTCCCGCAGGAAGTTCATTGATGAATTCACCCCAAGTTTGCAGCACTTCTATTTTCTCCCTTTCTAAATTTGAAGTGGTTTCTTCCTTAGATATTATACTAGTTACGGAATTGACATATTTTTCCTCCTTTACCCATTCAATGTTTTTTATATCATCACGATTTAAACTGCCGACAACGAAAATTCGCTCTCTATGTTGAGGAATATTTATATAATGGGGGGAAAGAATTCTTTTATCAAAAAAATATCCCAGGTCATCAAGTTCTTTCGAAATATAATCCCACGTATGACCAGAATCATGAGTAACTAAGTTCCTAACATTCTCTAAGATGAAAAATTTTGGTTTATGATAAGATAAAATTTTTAAAATTTCATCAAATAACTTACCCCTTGCTTCTTTCATTCCGTTTTGATTCCCAGCCTTAGAGAACGTTTGGCACGGAAATCCTGCACATAGTATATCGTGTTTAGGTATTTTTTTAATATCAATTTTGGTAATATCACCATGACATTGAAGGTCATGATTTTCTTGATAGAGGAGTCTTAGTTCATTACTCAACTCTGATGCAAACACACATTGGTGTCCAAGTTTTTCAAGCGCAATATGAAAAGCACCAATTCCTGCAAAGAGATCAATAAATTTTAAATTTCCCCCTTCCATCTATACAATATTTTTATTTACGAAATCTATAATACTTTTGTTCAAGTCATCATCTGTAGGAGAATAATATTTTATTATTCTAGCTCGATCAAATACCATAGAATTTCCAAATTGTGAATGGGCTCTTCTTAATTTCTCCGAATCTAAAAAATATACTACGCTAAGCAATGTTGTAGGAGGTTTTATTGCAAACGTAATGTATTCGTCTTGCCATCTTTGATATATGGCCTTTTTATCATTGTAATGTTTACCAACACAGGCTTGTCCTAAAACAATTAAATTACCTATGTTTCTTCCGTCCAATGGCTTATATACGATAAAATCGACTCCATCATCCTGTGCCCTCTGGGGTAGGTTCGAAAAGATTCCCTCGTTCTCCTTTATATCATTCGATATCTGTCTCAATCTTTCCTCGGTAAGGTTTGACCTGCCCTCTCCAACCATAACTATTTCCGCTCCTTCACCTAAAAAATTTTTAACGGCATTGGCGGATATGTATTCAAATAGTTCCGCTGAGCCGTCAATATTTGCATTTGTCCCTCCCGTCTCCGATTTAAAAGCCAAAAAGCGATGAAGGTATTTTTTTATATTTACTTCCTCATTGTCTTCGACATTAAGAATACTAAACCCGTTTTCTGGTGTTAAGATATTCAGATTATACATCTCAGTAAACCTAAATTGTAGTTGTGTTAATTGGTTCTTTCTATATTCCAACCTATTAATAGTCTCAATTTCTTCCTCGGGAAAAGTTTCACTTAAAAACTCATCGATAATTTCTTCAAATTCGATATGCGGTTCTAAAAGGGATATCCTATTTTCTATAACATCAATTTCTCTCATACCCGATTTAATCGATATCTAAAGTAACATTAGTACTTTCGACTTTATCAACTACGTTGGCCCCATATAGTTTTTTCAACTCCTCCCTATTATCAGGTTGTGTATTCCCCCAATTTTGCTGAATATGGGTTAATGACCTATGTATACTCGTGCATGAATTTTTAATAATGTTGTCGTATGAATCGGATAGTAATAAGGCAGCATCCTTATCTTCACCTCTTTCAAAAGCTTTCGTAGATATGGGGTTTTTCAATATCGGTTTGAGATATTTATTCAGTTCCCTACTCTCTTTTATTGGTGGATTTGCCGTAAACACCCACCTAATCAGGTTTTTGGTCTCGTTTTCCTTGTCCTCCGGGATAATATTTTCATAATCCTCAGGATCTAGCCTGTTATAACTATCAATACCGATGTAATTTGCAACAGATGTTCTTCCAGATTTGCCTAAAGCAACTTCGAGTAGCGAAAACTTATTTTCGATTTTAGCTTGTAGAGAAGAATCGGATTCTATCAATTTTTGCATAGACTGAAAAATGCAATATTTATAAAAATGATTCAGGACATCCGATCTACTATTGTTTGTCTCATCAACAAATTTTGTTATTGCAGTACTTACAAGATTACTATCTAATTTTCTTCTTTCTTCAAGGACCTGTTTATACACATATTTGGATTGCGCAAGTGGCTCCCATCTAACTACACCTCCAAGGTGTCTAACCCCCAGATAAGCTGTTACACTGTCTCTATCGTTAGCTTTTACGACAGGTATAGTCGAAAGCCTCTCCATCAACTCATCACTTGCAATGTAATCATCCCTTCTTCCCAAAGAGATTGAATTATTTCTATATTCTTCGTCGCAAAGTATCTTAACGGTAGTCAGCCTCCTATTGCCTTCGACTACGATGTAATTATCTTCCCCATCATTTGCAGGAATGACGACCATAGGTTCAACAGGAAAATATCCGTTTTTGAGAATTGAATCTTTCAGGTCATTAATTCCAAAATTATCATAGATAAATTTAGCAAGATTAACTTGAGTTATCTGAGGAGAAATACTTTGATGAATTCTAGGGTTCTCTTTATCCAACAGTAATTGGCTCAAAGGAATGTTTTCAATTACGAACATAGGGACTGGCGTCTTTTAAGCAAAAATATACAATATTTTTAGAGTACGGTGTGATAATTATTTTTGGGTATGTACCAATAAACGCTGTTCAAAGGGTCACAAGAGGTTTATATATTAAAATAACAAAAACTTTAATAACCTGAATTATGACATTGCTGTGTTCAACCCATAAGTGCTACACGATTAGGATTTTCAAATAGGTACACTGTCCGTTTGTTAAACAAAATTGCCTTTGAACCTTCCATAATCCGTAAGCTCATCTCGAAACCCGTTGAAAACTTCCACTTTATGATAACTGGATTTCCCTAGCAGTGAACTGAACGCGTACACACTTCTTCGCATAAGACGGGCGAGTTTGGCGTTCACTTTATTATTGGCAGCGGCCACTATTTTTTCCCGAAGCCCATTTTCCAAGTGAAACTTTAAGATTTCCGGCGCTAGATTTGGCCGTATACCGTCGTTGGCAATCATAAATGCGGCCTTATCGTACAACCGCTTTTCAATCAAGTACGAAACCCATAGATTTTTGAGGTGACCTTGCCCTTGCCTTGTGATATCATCGAGTATAGGTCTTTGGCCATTAAGCAAAGCGTCCAGATCTTTCGAGGTCGATAGGTACATTTCGGTCTTTTGAAGTAGCGGTATTCCTTCGGGGAATTTCGAATAGATGGAGTGCAGGAAGATGTTTTGGTCCTTCTTAATGAAATAGAATCCCTTATGGTTGAAAAGTCGAATGTAATCCTTGGCCGATTTTTCAAAGGGAGCATGAAGTTTTTCCGCTGTATTTTGATACGCCTTCAAACTCAATTTATCAAATTTCCGGCGATTATTATCCGACATGGCCATGTACAGCCTTGGAAAAATTACCGGAAGGAAGATAGCACTGCCATTAATTCCGGCTTCCTCATGGGATAGGTCATTGACCAATGCATCAAGCACTTTTTCATTCTGGTTGATAAATCCGGTCGAAACATAGGACTGGGCGGTTTCGGGCACACTAAAATTGGATATGGCCATGGAAACCTGATGCCTGTTCGAATTAAGATAGGCTATATTGCCCCGTACATATTTTACTCCAAGACTTTGCAAAAGGTCAAAAACGATGGCTTTTTCGGTTTTAACGTCGAATATATCTTGATCGAAAACGTTTTTGATTAAGGGCGCCTTACGATGAAGTACTTCCTTCTCCTTTTTACTTTCGTCTACATAAATGGCATTTTTGGTATGATCGAATTCCGACTTTACGATAGTCTCCAACGAGTTCCGGTTCTTATGGAGATAGGTGTTCAAGAAGGCAAAACTTTCGGAAGACCGTACAAATGGCATTAGACCGTTTATGTTGTTGCCCCTAACAAATTCGGACAGCAGACCTTCTTTGTAACCGTTCAAATAAGCGGTGTAAAAGGCATTTCCGATTAGTTTACGGACTTCCAAAACCATTTGTTTGCCACCGAGGTCCAATTCCGTTTTGATGCCACTATCATCCCCGACCAAGACCGGATTTGTTCCAAAGCCGATATGGGAACTGATTTCGGAGCTTTGAAAAAGATATCCCGATTTATCGAAAATCGTAAAATTCAATGCCTTGCCATCTTTATCGAATAGCACTTTGGCTTCGATTTTCTGGTACGCTTTTAAAACCGCTGTAAAGTCTTTCGGGTTGATACGCTTAAAAAGTTGAAGGGTGGTCAACACTTGTTTTTCCAACCTTTTTCTATGCATAGGCAACAATTTGGACTGTGATTGCTTTTTGAAAATAGCCTGAAGTTTTGGACCGCTCAATCTTGGGTGGACGGTGTACCCATCGATAAATCGTGATCTGTAGCCGTTGTCGATGGCAACCCCATAGGAGACACCGATACGTCCTTTGCCATTAGTTACGGGTTTTACGACAACATGATAGGGTGCCACCAACTGGCCAAGCTTCTGCAAAACTGCGGACTTTGTATTTTTGAAGGGTGCTATTCAGAATATCCTGGATATAAAACTTTACCCCGTTCGAGTCGTCCTTTTTGATTTCAGGAAGACGATATAGCGGTAGTTCCTTGTTAAACTTTTTTTCGGGAGATGGCGACAGCCCGAACTGTTGTTCCAAATAATTTTGGGTTGCACTGTTTCTCCGATAATCATGTGAAAGATCTATCAAGTTTCCATCTTCTTTAACCGTACTGGAAATAATATGAACATGCTGATGTTGGGTGTCGAAGTGACGAACCACTACAAAAGGTTGTTCCCCATAGCCCATGTTTTCCATATAGGCCTTGGACAGTTTGTAGAAATCCGCGTCGTTCAATCTCTCGCCATGGGGCAGGTTTATTGAAATATGGACATACCGTTTTTGCGATCCATGACGGCTGCCCAGATGATGTAAAATCCTCGTAAATTGTTCTTTGGTCGTATCCGTTTCGGAATAGGTATTTTGAAATCCGAGCACCCGCATTTTGGCTTTGTCGAACACATATTTAACAACGCCATGGACACTTTCCCGATACAGAATCCGTGCAATCATCTATCTTGTTTTATCATCCAAAAGCATAAAAATCTTATCTAACAGCTCACTTGATTTTTGCATCTCGAGCTCCAACTTTGAATTCGGTCTCCTCAAATTTTTGTAGTTGGCTACCTTGACCAGTTGATTGATATTGGTTCCGATTTTGCTGATCTGATAGGTCAGGTTCGAGATCGAATCCGAAATCTGTGTTTCCATGACCGCGTCATTCTGTAAAATCAACCTTCGCAAAAATGGTCCCAGCACACCCCTTTTTTTAAAATCAAGATTGTAGGATTCCAATAAAATCCTGATGGAATTCATTTCCCCGTCATTAAAACGAAGGTTAACGGTATGCTCCCTTTTAAGTTTCCCCAGTCGCTTTCTTCCCACTTTCTTTTGCATGGTGGATACGGATTTTTTGGTAATGGATTAATTTTTCACTTCGTCAGAAGTAGTCATTTTAAGGCACTTAAAAGATAACTTGCTATCCGCCTGCGGATAAATATAAACAATATACACGTATCATATCTATCTAATAATCAAAATTTTAAGTTAGTTTACCACATGAAAACAGATGAAAACAAATGCCAATTATAAACTCCTGAACGCCTCTATAAAATACACGAAAACGAAGGTCAAGAAGTAAAGGGTTTTAAGTTTTAAGGGTTTATTTCGTTGCATCCGAAGTTGAATTCCAAGAACTTTTATACAGTTTTTTTATTGATTGGTTCGGCACCAAAACAATTGTGGCAAGTGGACAAATAAATGCAAGGCGGCGATTTTTTTTTCGCCGTTTTGCTTTTATGGGCGGTTCCGAGGAGGTTTGAAATCGAGGGGCTTTTCGCCCTCGATTTTAAACTTCCGCAGGAACATGGGAAAGGAACACGTAGCTTAAAAAATATACAGCGAAACTTACAAAGCCAACTTATGGTTACAACACCCGCTTTTTATAAAACGGATGAAAAGAGAATTCGACGGATTGAAGATTGACTGACTCAATAATCTAGCATTGGCTTAATAAAGGCAAGGCGGCGATTTTTTTCGCCGCCTTGCTTTTATGCGCGTTTCCGAGGAGGTTTGAAAATTCGGAACGGAAAGCCTCCCGGAAGCGGGCGGGCGAAGGTCGGCCGCTCGGGCGGCTTGGAGTGTAGGGTTTTCAAACTTCCGCAGGAAAATGGGGGATACGACCATTGACATTATCCCAAAGGATATAAGAAAAACGGCCATTCTTCGTTCTATAACAGTTGGGGGCACGGTTCTATGACCGTTCTCTTTCCTAAGACAATATATATTGAACCTCTTCTGGATAATATTGATCGGTGCCGTAGTACTCTATTATGGGTACGTCTTCTGGGTCTTGAAAATTAAAAAGGACCCAAAAGGAAAAAAAGTTTCTGAAAATGATTCATATTTGCAAAATAATTATATATTTGTAAATAATAAATCATTTGAACAAACCGATTTAGGAGACATACTCGACCAGGTAGTAGAGGATACGGAAAACAATTCCAAGCTACTGGATGCTTTTAAAAAGGGTTCATCTGATGAAGATGATATAAATTCCTTAACTCACAGAAAGCATGAAAAACTCAAGGTTATCCGTAGCAAGGATTCCGTGGACGATGAACCCACCGACCCCGAATCCTAAAGACTTCCTCTTCCTTTTATTGTTGATCCTTTTTATTCCGACAGACCTGTTTTCGCAACTCAACGAACTGGTCAGCGAATTCCAAAAGACCGAAAGCGAGGCCGAGAGCATTGCCGACAGTATCGTCGGCGTCGTAAAGACCATCGCCGGGGTTTCGGTAATCATCGGTTCCCTGGTCTACCTCTATCTCAGGGAACAACAAAGCGACCTTACCAAAAAGGTAGGCAATACGATCATCGGTATCGCCATTTTCTTCATCCTATTGGCCGTAGGCGATAGCATCCGTTCCTAACCCTTAAAATCTTTGGTTATGGACCAGGAGTACCTACATATCAAAAAGGGACTTCAGAAAGAAGTACTCTTTATGGGCCTAAAGGCGGTCTATATCAATTACTGTATCTATCTGGGACTTGCCAGCATCGTTATCGGGCTCGGGCTATCGACCCTCATTCCCACCGCTTTGGCCCTGTTGCTAACGACGCTGTTAATCTTGGCGGTGTTCGGAGTCCTGATGTTCTATTCGAAAACCTACGGGGCAAAAGGCTTCGTGAAAAAGTTGGCCGATGCCCAGGGACCGAATTCCGTTAAAGTATCCAATCCGTTTAAAACACTGTTATTATGGAAAAACAACTAGACCTTTGCGATGCCTTCCCCATTTACGGGTACGAACGCCGTTCCTTGATATCGAAGGAAAAAGGCTGCGTGACCATTCCCCTTAAATTGGACCTTCCCGAAGTCTTCACTTTGGATGTTTCGGAATATGTACAACTGAACGAGTTGTTCTTTAACATCATAGATATCCTCGGAGCGAACACCGTGCTGCACAAGCAAGATCATTTCTTCGGGGAAACCTATAGACCCCATCGAGCTCGTTTACAGGGCGACTTTTTGGAGCGTGCGAACGAGTTCCATTTCAACGAACGTTCCTTTTTACGTGCCCAACACTATCTGTATATCAGTATCGTTCCCAAAAATTATATCCGGTATTCTTCCAAGCGTGCCAACTCCTTCCTGAACAAAAAGCGGGATTTCTATTTGGAAAATAGCGTTCCGGAAGAATTTGTGAATACCACCGTGCTATCGGATTTTGAAAGCAAGGTCGAGAGCGTCAAGGATCTTATCAACGCTTCCGGACTGATGACGGCTGAAATAATGGATTATGACAGCCTGTTCTCTGAAAACGGACTGTACGCTATATACTTTGCGCTGTCCCTGGACAACACCGGATTGCCCGACATTGATTTTACCAATAGCGCTATTCAGGTAGGAAATAAAAAAGCGCAGTTCTTTAGCGTCGAGAACCTGGACCAGTTTACAAAGGAGCACCTGTCCACCAACGAGGTCTATGGGAAGTTTTCCTCCAAATACCACCGATTTCCCGTAGGCAATCTTTTTTCCATCGGTTTCAGGATTCCCCATGAACATATCATCAACCAATACATCTACATCCCCGAACAGGATAAGGTAATGAAACAACTGCGCAAAAAGGCGAAACGTTTTAACCAGTTTTCCAACGAAAAAAAGGACGACAGCAACGCCATCTATGCCAATCAGATCTATGCCTTTAACAGGGACGTTCTCGAAAACCATAAGGAGATAGTCTTTTACCATCTGAACGTATTGGCTTTTGGGGATAGCCACAAGGAACACCGCCATTTGTGCAATTCCGTTTCCGGTGCCTTTAAAAAGTTGAAGATCAATGTCAAGGAAAACTACATCGACCGTAAAAATCTTTTCTTCGGGGGCGTTCCCGGAAACGCTATCGGGATACCTTCGGATATGTACATGCCCATGTCGAGCGATATGGCCTCCTCCCTGCTCTATTTTGAAGGGGAATATAAGGATGCCACGGCTTCGGTGGATGGACTGCGCCTGGTGGACCGTACCACCGGAAGACCTTTATCTGTAAGTGTTTACAGGTTGCCGGAAGAAAAGGATTGGATATTCAACCGGGGCATGTTGGTAGCCTCGGGTTCCGGCGGCGGTAAATCATTTGTCGCCAACCACTATATCGCCTCCGAACTGCGCCAAGGTGCCGAGGCGGTCATTATGGAGGATGGCAATTCCTATGATAGGATTACAGAGGTTTTCGGGGGAGTTACTATCGAACACGACGACGAAAATCCGTTTACGTTCAATCCCTTTCAATTGGACGGCTATGATTTTGTCGTTAATACGGATGGAAAAAAGGTATTGACCGAGGATAAGACCATCAATTTGGTTACCCTGTTGAAACTGATCACCGGGGACGAAAAAAACCACAGGGCCAGCCAGCTTACCTTGGAGGTCAAAAATACGGTCTTTGAGATCTTGGTCGCTGGCTACTATGAAACCATGTGGGAAGCCGAAAACGGACGTTTCAATTTCGACGGTTTCTTTGAGTACTGCAAGGAGCATATTCTAGGGTTAATACAGACCAAGGGGATTTCGAGGGAAATATTCGACCCGAAGGTTTTCCTGTTCCTTTTGGAAAAATATTACAAGGACGGACCCAGGGGGAAACTGCTCAACCACGAGGACGAACGGATAGCCCGATTGAGCGATGAAAAGATCGTGTACTTCAAATTGGGCAAGCTTATCGACAACGAACTGCTCTTCCCGATCACCGCTTTGATGATCATGGAGATTTTCAGCAAAAAACTGAGCGACCGTTCCAAACTGTCCATCAATAAGATGATGGTAGTGGACGAGGCTTGGAAGGCATTGGACCGGAAGGAACTGGTGGACTATTTCAACAGCCAATCCCGAATGGCGCGGAAGTACGGCGGACAGCCCATCTTCATTTCCCAAAAGGTGGACGACTTTATCGCTTCGGAGGTCATCAAGAACGCCATCGTAGTGAATTCCCATATCAAGGTATTTCTCGATATGCGCGACTTTGCCAAATCCTTCGACAAGATCCAATCCGTTATGGGACTGGGCGAAAAGCAAAAGCAATTGATTCTGTCCATAAACAAAGACCTGCCCGAGGACAGAAAACTGCGGGAGGTCGCTTTCTGTTGGATGGACCGGGTAAAGGTATACGGCGTTGAAACCTCCTTGGAGGAGAAATGCATCTACGAGACCAATGCCACCGAAAGCGGCAAGATCATACAACTTTTCAAGAACAATCATAAGAACTGGGAACTCACGGCCAAGGCATATGCCCACCGGAGTTCCATAAAACCGGAAACGACATGAAAAAAATACTCCTGATCAAGATCATCCTGTTCCCATTTTTTGTCTGCGGCCAGATTCCCGTAACAGATGCGGCAACCAATGGTAGTATAGGCATCGTAAACAACCAACTGTTGAACATGAACATGCAACTGAAGGCCATGAACAAAAACTTGGTGCGTTTGATAAACCTGTTGGAAAAGAACAACAACCTCACCTCCAAATCCAAGGAAATCCTAAAGGAGGAACTGGAGGCCAAAAAGAAGGCCCCCGAATATGTAACCCAATCGACGGACGTGCGAACGACCTTGGACCTAAAGGATAAAATCCTTGAGACCTACCGAACATCCAGAAATACCGTCCAGGATTTCAAGCATTTGGAACGAAAGGAGATACAGGAATTTTTACTGTATTCCACGGAGGCCATCATCGATACCAAGAACCTTTTTAAGCAATGCAACCAGATCTTAAGGACCGAATCAATCATCCAACCCGAGGAACGGTTGAAGGAGGTTACATCCATCAATACAAAACTGGAAAAAATCTTGGATGAATTGATAGCCTACAACAACCGATTGGAACAACGCAATTCCTATCGGGCGGCACGGAAGACAATGATCAACCTAAATAAAGACTGATATGATGGCCATTAACACCATGGAAAAAGGAATCCGCGAATCGGTCAACGAGCTTTTCGACCAGTACATCATAGACGCATTCGAAACCGTAGATCCGATCATCAACATCGGGCAGCAGTTCGCCTATATCGGTATTGCGATCATTGCCTTGCGCGTATTCCTTAACGAACAGAAACGCGCGGATATTTTTGAATACCTCAAATGGGTTCCCTTGGCCTTTGTCCTGTTGAAATACAAGGTCTTCACCATGGCCATCTTTGATTTTTACCAAAGGATCGGCCTATCCCTTAAGGCCAACGATGTTTCTTGGGACATCCTCCAGACAAAGATCTTTACGTCCCAATCCGAGTCCATGGAAAAACTTGGCGATTCCTGGAACCTGTTCACCTTGGACGGCGCGGCTTTGGAATCGCTGTCGCTGGCCCTTATGACCTCGGGGGTAACCTCCATTGCCTCGATAATTTCCACGGTGGTATTCGTTGGCATAAAAGCGATGTCCGTCGTCTATCTCTTCGTACTCATCGTTTTCGGACCGCTCAATATCGGCCTCTCCTTTATTCCGGCACTGGCGGGTATGTGGAAGGCCTGGCTGCAGAAGTTCATGAACGTCTGTCTATGGATTCCCATGCTCTATTTGATCGATAATTTTCTATTGCATGTCATGGAAAAACTGATCGACACCCTACTTACCAATGGAGAACCTAATTTGGGATTGGTGCTTACCAGTGCCCTATTGGTCCTGATGAACATTTTTGTCTACTTCAAGGCCCCTTCGCTATCGAATTTCATAGTCCAAGGCATGAACGTAGGTGCGACCCAAATGAAGGACAAGGCAAAGCATTATGCGAAGAAAACGGCACAGGCCGCAATGGACGCAAAAAGTGGTGGGATCACCAAAGGGGTAAGGACCCTGGTGCAGTAGAACGATAAAAACTGATTTTAAACTGACACCCTTGAACAAATGAACGGTAATTATAAAGTTTTCAACGATTTAAGCAAGGTTCATAAAAGAAGTATCAATCTTCTTATCCTATCTTTAGTGTCCATGTTCTGCTGCGCCCTGTTCAGCATCTTTATTATTTACAAAACCAACGAAAGCGTAAAAAACAGATTTTATCTGCTGGACAAGGGCCAAAAAGTGGCCGCCGTGCGTATCAAAGACCCCAAACGCGCACTTCATATTTTATGCGAGGGACACGTACGTAATTTCCACGAACTGTTCTTTTCACTTGAACCTGATCTACGATTTATTAAATCGAATATAGAGGGCAAGGCGCTCTATATGATCGACCATTCCGGCAAACGGCTTTACAACCGTCTGGTAGATCAAAATTATTATGAAGATGTGGCAAAAAGCGACTACTCCATCGAAGTGGAACAGGATTCCATTTTGATCGAATATGGTAGATATCCCTTTCCGTTCCGCTTTGTGGGTAAACAAAAAATCACAAAGGACGGCGACACCGAATTTAGGAATCTAGAGACCACGGGCTACATCACCGAAACGAAATCGACGCCGAACAATCTGAACGGTCTTAAGATCATTCATTTCAATGTCGTTGACAATAACGATCTATAAGGGTAACGGTATGGCTCTGAACCGACATAAATTCGACCGATGGATAAGGCAACATAGGTATTTTGCCATGGCCTTGCCCATCGTTATCGTACTATCGATTTTTTTCGTCACTACCAGTCTGGAATCGATGGAGGCCAAAGACGCGGCGACCGGCGAGAACGGCTACAATAACACCCTGCCCAACCAGACCAAAGAACTGGAGGTCAAACAGCCCAACACCCTGTATAAGCAATCCTTAAAGGACTCCTTGGAGCGCATTCGGGAAAATGGCACTATACGAAACATAGTCGATTCGGAAAAGGAAAAAGATTCCCTGGAGAAAATTCTTTTGGAACTGGAGAACTTTTCGATGGACGATCCATTGACCGAACCAGGTTTTGAGAAAGAGACCGAAAACAACGAAATAGATTTGCCACCAAAAACTACGGACCCTCAAACCGAGGCTCAAAAACAGTTGGAATATCGCAATATGTTATTAAAGGCAAGGGACGAAAGATTGGCAAGAAGCCAGGACTATTCCGCTACATATAGTCCGATTATATCGGAAAAAGCTTCCCCGCCGATAAATATTCCGGCATCCGTTTACCGTAACCAATTTGTGTTGCCCGGCGATAGGGTCACTCTGATCTTAAGGGAGTCCGCTGCTTATAATGGCCATAGCTTTCCCAAAAACACATTCGTCTATGCTACCGCGAATATCAAAGGTTCCAGAATAGTTTTGGAGGTATCGAATATCGACAGGGTACCGATGGATTTAACGGCCAAGGACCAACAGGACGGCAACATCGGTCTATATAGCCAAAGGGCGGGCGAACTATGGTCCGAATTCAGTCTTGATGTCCAGGATGATGCCCTGAGCGCCGCATCCGAAGAACTGGCGGATGCATCGCAAACACCAATGGTCAATACCATCACCAGTTCCTTTGGTAGTTTTTTCAAAAAGAAAAGATATCGCGAAAACGACAAGGTACTATTGATGAACGGTCATAATCTGTATCTGGTTACCAAATAAAAGGCATGAAAAAACTGCTTTTCATAGTGATTTTAAGCTGTTTAGCCCATAAGGCACAAAGCATGACGGATACCTTGGAAGTATCCAAGCGCTACAAAACCATATTAATATTCCCGGAAAATATCGCCGAAAGTATTATCGGAAACGATTTCGGGTTTGTGGTTGACCTGCCGAATCCCAACGGCAGTAAATACAATGGCAGGATATTGAAACTGTACTATGACGAATTGGGCAAGGAAAACTCCAATTTCACGAACCACACCGTTATTACCGATTCCGGCAATGTCTATGATTTTATCCTAAAACTGACCGATATTCCTGAAAAACTTACTTGGTACATCGGCCCTGAAATGGCCTTGAAAAACATAGATAAAAACCAAAGTGTACCTAGGATAAGTGAGCAGACCGATACTTTACAGTTAGAGACTACCGGGCCAATAGCCAAAGAACCGACCTCCGCCCTAATCCAAACCACAAAATTGGATAGGGAATCGGCTACCAAATTGGCCACCAAGGAACTTTACGAAAACGATCCGATGGAATATTATCGATTGCGCTGTTACTATATGCAGTTCGACAAGGCCAAGGTCGGCCGCTATTTTTCAAGGGCGGACAACCTGTTCCTATGGCTCAAAGGGGTCTATTACAATGAGGAGGAACTATACTTTCAGTTTAAGATCGAGAACAAGGAGGGGCTGAACATGGACGTCAATTTTTTCAAGTACAGCCTGGCATCGAACTACAGGAACAGCAGCAGTAATCAAAGATTGGAGGTCAAACCCATTTTTCTATACAAGCAACCCAGAACGGTAGAAGGAAAGAGCGAAAACCATTTTGTAGTGGTCTTCAAAAAATTGGCCTTGGACGAAAACACGGAACTTATGGTCGAACTGGACGAGGAATCGGGAAACCGGAACCTGTCCCTTGCCATTGGGCATCATATCGTTAACAACCCCATACACTTTGAATGATGAGAAAGAGAACAATTTTGTTTTTTGTGGTTTTGACCTGTACGGCATTTTGCTTTTCGCAAAACGCTAACTATGCCTCCTCCGTTGGTCTTAGCGGAGGCTATGCGGAGGACGGTTTTGGTATCATGGCTACCTACAATTACCATCTTAATCGGAATCGGTATGCTCAGTTGAGCATCTTTGCCGCCGTGGCCGAGGACAAAGGCTCGTTCGACATTCCTTACAACATCTTTACGGTACAGCCTGGATATTTCATCAAGGTATGGGAACAGAAGAATTTTAAGAAATATGCATTGAATCTGGGGGGTGGGGCAATCATCGGTTATGAGGTCATCAACAACGGTAACAGCCTGTTGGAGACGGGGGCTATTATCGATGCCAAAAGCCAGTTCATATACGGTGGCTATCTGGGCCTGGAGGGCGAACTGACCCTTAGCAACAATTTCTCCCTATTGTTGAAGGCCAACGAATATTACCATATCAACAGCGACATAGGAAACTTCTATCCGTATGCGGGCCTGGGTCTGCGCTACTTCCTGTTTTAAACCTATCGAAATGAAAAAACTATACACACCGACCAAAGTCGCCATGGGCATCCTGGCCTTGATTTCCGTCATTGTCCTAGCATGTAGTAAGGATTTCGAGGACGTAATCCTGGATGATTTCGATTTTAGCTTTTCGGGGGAACATCCCGATGAAGGCTATGTATTCGAAAAGGCCAGAACGACGTTCTCGTTGGTACCGGAAAAAGAAATTACTACCGTGGATTATTTCATGCGGTTCTCCTCAGACAATGGCAAAGGCTATTTTCTGTCCATGGAAGGCGATACGATCCGTGAAAGGGATACCCTGAACATAACCGATCGGAATTGGGCCTATAACTATGTGGCCATCGATACCGGTGCGCACAAGATCAGGTTCACGGCCTGGGATTCCCATGCCCGGACAAAGGAACTGGAATTGCTGTACAACGCCAAATACGCCAGTTTCAGTTTTTTGCTCAACAAAGGGACCGACGAGTTTATCATCAATTCCAATAATCCCGTAAACATTACCCTGTTGCGCGACAAGGAAACCGAAGACCCCAACAATAATGGGGATTTCGAGGTCAGCTATCAGATCGACAACGGAACGGGCCAACTCTATTTGGGGAACCAAGTTTTTGATGCCGGAAAACCCTTCGTTTTACAAAAAGGGATTTCCGAAATGGAATATCTTCCGGAAAATCTGGGTGAGCATAAACTCACCGTTACCGTCAAGGCTCCCGACGGTGCCACCTTGACCAAAGAACTGCTCCTTGACGTGCTGAACCTTGATTTTAGCATCAATGCGACGGTGGCATCGACCAAGGTGGAACTGGATACCAATTTGGCGATTGCCATCGACCTTAATACGAAGGGCGAACAATCCGACGTCACTTATGAAATCTCGCATGCTTTCGCTTCCAATAGCGAGGGAGGCGGGACGGTCAGGGACCATAACGGCGGGGTAATGGAACCTGGCCAGTACAGGAATATTGTTCCCGATTCCTACAACTATACCTTTACCAGCACCGAACTGGGAAAACGGAAAATATACTTTGACCTACGCGATTCTAACGGACAGGTAAAAAGGGACAGCGTCGAGGTCGAGGTGGCCAATATCCCCTTCGTTTTTTCCGGCAATTCAGAAAGCAATTCGGTATTCGAGGCCGAGCGCCTCACCCACTTAATGCAAGTAAACTTAGCAGAATTGATGGTTGCCTTGCAAGAAAGTGAGGCAAAAGGCCCTCGAAATCTATTCTGGAAAGTGATCAAACACCAGAAGATGTAAAAGTTACGCTCAGAGCGAGCATGGAAAAAATTATTTAGACCAAAGACTCAAAAAACAATAGATATGAAAAAGGTAATTGATAACACTGATAATGATTTTCGCGTTTTTAGGGTGAATGGCTCAAAAATTAATATAGACCCAAATGTAAAAGTTAAAGTCACTCCAGATCTTAAAATGACCATGGGGCCTACTTCGAAATAGACTTAGGTGCACATATAGAGCAAGCCATGAACAGTGTTGACGGTATGTTCGGAATGGGTTTTGGGAAATTCAGGGGACAGATGGAAAGAAAAGTACCAACAGGACACCGAGGAAATTGAAATTCCGCTAAGCAAGCCCGGCGAAAAAGGGAAACTAGAAATTGAATCGAATAATGGTAAGGTTAAAGTGTCAGCTTACAATGGCCCTACTGTTAAGGTTAAAATGATTAAGTACAGCAAAAAAGTGGAACGTGAATCAGGTAAAGATGGAATGCGTTTATTGAGTAGTGGCGGTTTTAATGTGTAAGCGAAGAGTCAACAACATTGTAAAAGTTGAGCCCGATGGCTGGAATAGCCGAGTTGACTTTGAAATTCAGGTACCTACGAACTTAGCCATGAATGTGGAAACTTATAACAATGGAGCAATTGAAATTGACGGAGTGAATGGAGAGCACAGTATAGAAAGTTACAATGGATCAATTGCACTCAACAATATCAGCGGTTCTGCCAGTGCAAGCACCTACAATGGTGAGGTTAAGGCTAGCTTTAAAAGTGTTACGGCTAATGCCCCAATGATCTTTCAGTACCTATAATGGTAATGTAGACTTGACTGTTCCAGCAGGCACTAAGTTTTCAGCAAAAATGAAAACTGGTCGAGACATCTTTACTGACTTCGAAAATTTTGCGCTGCAAAAGTCAACTCCTAAAAAGAGCAAAGAAGGCAACGGTTATAAGGTAAAGTATGAAGACTGGGTGCAAGGAAAGCTCAATGGCGGTGGAGCCGAAGTAATGATGGAAACGCGAAATGGCAACATTTACATTCGAAAAGGATAAGTCAATTATTAGTAATTTTGATCCTGTGAGTGTAAGTTCACAGGATTTTTTTATTTTTACGTACCTCAATAAATCGAAGTACCGTCATATTTCTCTTTTCCGAGAAGAAATATATTTTCACCAAAATAAATTTATGTACTGATGAAACGTCCTTTAAGAATTTTTTTGATGTCCTTTTTATGTGCCATAAGTCTTGCTATAGGAGCTTATGCCCAAAACGCTACGGCCACTGTTAATCAATTAGTGAGTAAGTATGGCAGTATTCCCAATTACCGATTGAATATTACTTATGAGGCCAATAATGCCGACATGGGCTTTAACAATATTCAGGAAGGCGTATTGATTGTTAAGGGAAATCAATATATCCTTAAATATGGGCCAAACGAAACATGGTTAAATAACGGTGAATACGAATCTGTAGGAACGAAGGAGGAAGATCATTCTCAAATCATGTATTTCTGCTTGGGCAGAAACACCGAGGCTATAATAGATTACGGTAGCATTTTAAGCTTTTATGGTGCAGGCCATACAGCAACCATGGCTGGCGATATGATCAGGCTTGTACCAATAAGCGAGCAACCATATACAGAGTTGCACTTAAAGTTGAGGGTGGTGAGCTGAAGATGATTAAGGCAGTAGATAAATTAGGAACAGAGCATATCTACACCCTTTCTGGCTATAGCACGAGCATTCCTGATACAAAATTCACAATTAACCGTTGGGAATATGCTGAGTTGATTGACGAGCGCAGCAAATGCAAATAAGGACTGAAGATCTAAAAATGAACTAAAAGACCGATTTATTTCGGTCTTTTTTTGTTTACGGCCAGTTCGAAAACATCGTGGCGTTGATAATGCCCCGTAACATCCAAGTCCAAGTTTCTCCTCATAACATTTACTCAAATCTAACCTCTGCGGTAAAGACACCTTCTACATCCCACTGTGGCGCTAAGATTGTTTCGCCACTCGGGCCGAAAATACAGCTACCTCCATTTAAAATCATGTGTTCGGGTTTTCCTTCAAACT
This sequence comes from uncultured Flavobacteriaceae bacterium, assembly GCA_963832345.1. Lineage (GTDB taxonomy): Bacteria > Bacteroidota > Bacteroidia > Flavobacteriales > Flavobacteriaceae > Pricia. The sequence goes on from CAWHTW010000005.1 coordinate 189,793, forward strand.
CTTGGGGAAGTTTAAACTCAGCAGGAATATCTTTGACTCTCATGATTTGGCCAACACCTACAGCGAAACAACGTCCTTCAAAAGCATATGAACGTGTAGCCACTTGTAGCATTTCATGTACTTTAGGCCAAACGGCTACATGAATATGTTCGCCAGAATTGTGCATGGTTTGGCGTGTTAGCGGCATCCAATGTTCCCAACAAATCAATCCACCAATTCGGCCAAATGGAGTGTCAACCGCCTGTAAGCCAGCACCATCTCCTTGTCCGTAGAGTAACCTTTCCGTATGGGTTGGCATTAGTTTGCGGTGATGATTCGCCAATTCTCCTTTTTCATTCCAAGTAAGCAAGACTATTGTAAATGGTGCCATTGCCAATACCAGAAGCCAACTTTTTCGTTAATACCCATCACCACTACCACGCCCAACTCTTTAGCCCATTTGCCAATTTGTTTTACTTCTGGGCCGTTAACATCTAAGCTGTGCTCATGTGTTCTGGCAAAAACGGTTTTGGTGGCTGGAAAATCCCATCGAGCATACTCATCACAGTAATCAATCCAGGCAGGATAACCAGTAAACCAAGTTTCTCCAAAAGTGACGAGTTGAGCACCTTTAGCAGCGGCTTCTCGTAGGAGTGCTTCCACCTTCTGCATTGACTTTCCAACATTCAAGTACTCTGGTGCAGACTGTACAACTCCGATGGTTACTTTCTTATTCATGCTGCCATATTACATAATTGAAGAGTAAAATGTAAGGGTGGATCATGAGAAAGGAAAAGTTTACTATTAAATTTCAGTCATCGGCGTCATTACGCTAGTAGCCAATGCTAACAATCTCTCGGCACAGCCGAGCGACTGTAAGGCAGTGGTTATGTTCAGAACAGAAGACGCTCGCTTGCGCGAGTGACCAATAGCTTTTAAAGCCTTGGTTGGAGCTTAGATCAACTAAATAGTTGGCAAAACCATAGTTAATCACTCGGCACAGCCGAGCGATTGTTCAGGTGGCCATGTTCAGAACAGCAGTCGCTCGCTTGCAGCGAGTGACCAATAGCTTTTAAAGCTCGACTTTATTATATTCAAAGAATTAGTTTAACCAAATCCATGTCAGAGTTAAGAAAAGCCAATACTGATCTACCCTACTTTATTACACTAACCGTAGTAGATTGGATTGACATATTCACTAGACAGGTTTACTGCGATAAGGTGATCGAGAGCCTAATTTTTGTGTTGAGAACAAGGGCTTGATCGTTTTTGAGTATGTCATTATGCCGAGTCATATTCATATGATTGCGCAATCTTTAGATGGAAATTTGAATTTCATATTGCGTGATTTTAAGAGCTTTACTGCAAAACAAATCATAAAGGAAATAGCAGATAACCACCAATATGAGAGTCGCTCCAAATGGCTTTTGCATATGTTTGAGTTCAATGCGAAATACTACCGTCAGAATTCAAAATATATGTTTTGGCAAAAAACGAATCACCCCATTGAGCTTAATTCTGCTAATATTCAATATCAGAAAACGGAATACATTAGAAATAATCCTGTTGAAGCTGGACTGGTGACTGATGGAGAGTTTTGGCAGTATTCAAGTGCAAACCCCAATTCACCACTCAAAACAAGTAGAATGTAAAGTTGGCAAGATGCCAAAATGCTAGTTGTCACTCGGCACAACCGAGCGATTGTGGCAGTAGTCATGTTCAGAACAGCAGTCGCTCGCTTGCAGCGAGTGACGAGTAGCTCTTAAAGGCTTCTTGGGGCTTAGATTACTACATGGTTGGCAAAATGCTAATAACACTATCTTATCACTCGGCACAGCCGAGCGATTGTGACAGTAATTATGCTCAGAATAGCAGTCGCTCGCTTGCAGCGAGTGACGGGTAGCTCGGCACAGCCGAGCGATTGTTCAGCAACAAAAAAAGTCAAGCCTTTCGACTTGACTTTTAAAGTTTTAAGTTGATAAGGTTTAGGACTATCCCTCTCCTCTTTCTCTTTACTTCTTCTGCCATTTGCTGGATTTCCTCAGCAGACTTTCCTTTCAAATAGTCTGGCAATTGCATCCCTGCCATGTTGAACATGTCTTGCAATGGAGGAACTGATTTATAAAGTCCAGAAATAAAGTTGGCGGTTGAATTTTTACCATCCGTAGTGTTGCCACCTTCCCAAACAGTAACCTTATCAATCTTAATATTCTTAATCGCTTCAGTTTGTAATCTTACCAATTCAGGCAATTTATCTGCAATAAGTAGAAGTACAGCATCTCTAGAGTTTTCACCAGCGGCTTTTACAATTTGTTCTAAACCTTGTGCTTGTTTGGTGAGTACTTCGTAAATACCTTTTGCTTCAGCTTCTTTCATATAAAGAATAGCATCAGCTTCACCCCTAGCTTTTCTTCTAATCATTTCTGCTTCAGCTTCAGCTGCAATTTCAACACGCTGCTTATCAATTTGAGCAGGGATTACAACATCAGCCGTTTGGCTCGATTTGTCTCTTTCTGCCCTTGCGTTTTCTGCTTGTTGTTCGGCAGCGTAGGCTTCTTCTAATGCTCTTGCCGACTGTACTTTTTCAGCTGCTGTTGCGATTTTTCTCGCCTCCGCTTCTTTTTCCAAACGAAGGGCATCTGACTGTGCTACCTTGATCTTCGCTAAGTTTTCACCCTCTACAGCACTTGCTCCAGCAGCTGCTACTTGTGTACGTTGGTCTTGGTGCGCGTTGGCCTGTCCAATTAAACCATCACGGTCTTTTTCAGCTACGCTTTTAATGGCATCATTAATGGCTTTTGCGGCCGCTTCCTTACCTAATGCCTCAATATAGCCGGACTCATCCTTGATATCGGTTACGTTTACGTTGATGAGCTTTAGACCAATTTTCTTCAATTCTTGCTCAACATTGGATGCCACATTGGCTAAGAATTTATCTCTGTTAGAGTTTATTTCTTCGATGTCCATAGTAGCTACTACCAAACGCAACTGACCGAAAATAATGTCTTTCGCTAAGTCATGAATATTTTGCTGAGAAAGGCCTAAAAGTCTTTCGGCAGCATTGGTCATTACGCCTTCTTCAGTAGAAATACCAACGGTAAACCTTGAAGGCACATCTACACGAATATTTTGTCTACTTAGTGCATTGGTTAAATTCACCTCAATCGAAATTGGGGTGAGGTCAAGAAAGGCATAATCTTGGATTACTGGCCAAATAAAAGCCGCGCCCCCATGAATACATTTGGCCGACCGACCGGTATCGGAGCCTGCATTGTTACCCACTTTGCCGTAAACGACAAGAATTCGATCTGAAGGACAACGCTTGTACCTTCTGAAGATGCCTATAAGCATCACAAAGATGAAGACGACCGCAACGGCAATAATTATGATAAAAGTTTCGCTCATATTGATTAGGTTAATTTTTAGACACTAAAAGTATGTTATTGTTGATGACGTCTTTCACATTGACAACCGAGCCCATCGGGATGTCTATTTCGTCATCAGTTATGGCTTCCAGTTCTCTTAAAGAGCCCTGCACCTTAATCAATACCCTACCCACATTTCCCCTTTCGGCAGAAATGCGCATGTACACCTCACCAACTCCGCCTTTTGCATTGTTGATATTCATTGTACCGCTATCGGTAAGTTTACTAAAAAAGTAAAAAAGCGAGGCCATTATGCTCATCATAACAAGGCCCGAGATTGTAGCAATAATCAGTGTGGTTAAACCACTATATCCAGAGTCTATTGAGGCAATTCCTGCCCAAGAAAAAATGGTAAAAAAGCCAATAAAATTTTTGAGGGTGAAAAATTGAAAACCCGCCCCGCCATCGTTATCTACGTCAAAATCGGCATCTCCATCTACTTCCATCTCACCACCAATAAAGGTCATGATCATTTGAATAATGAAAATGATCGAAAATGGAATGGCCAGCCCCCAGTAGATTTTGTGGGTTGTTTCTAGGGCATCCCACCATTCTGAAAAGTTAAAAGACATAGCTATAAAATTAGATGTCTTAAAGTATCGAATTATAATAAGCCACAGCTCACTAATTGTCGAGGAGGGTTAAACCTTAGGTTGAAAGGTTACGGGGGCGGACGGTGTGGCTGAGGACAGACACCAAACAGTTCAACAAGTAATATTAACCCTTATTTAAAACTGAAGTTGACGTCTTCGTTGATGATTTCAGAAAGGACTTCAAGTGCTCCGTTGTTATAAAGTTCAGCAATGTCCATTATGTCCATGCTTTCATTTTCCGGCTTCATATTAATGTAGTCTTGAATGAGCACACCTTCAACTCTACGTGCGTTTATGGCCTCTCGAAAGCGCATTCCTCCCTCATCAGTATGGTATAAATAGGCTAAGTAATCCATACTGTAGTCTTCTTTGTCAAACCAATACAGAAAAACATCATCGAAATCTTCCCCACCACCTTCTTTCGCGAAAGTTACCTTCACTTCATAGTAGGTTTTACCTTTGATTTCTGTTTCGCCAATGTAGGTTTTATTGACCGCGGCATCGTTTAAGCCAAAAGGAAGTCTGAAAAAGTAGATGACTGAATTGACCGACCTAGTGTAGGCCGCTCTTTTTTCTTCTGTCATGGAAGTAGAGTCTCCATCGGTCAAACGAATCAAACCCTCATTGTCCATGCGATCAAATACGATTTGCCCGATACTGTCCGTTTGGGTACGTGTATAAACATAAGCACCATTGTTGTTCTCGTAGGTATAATCAATATTGCGGAAGCTCAGCGAAAAAGTGGCATTATTGAGCCCTTCCATCCCGTGAAAAGCAATTGACTCGTCTACAATCTCTTGCACTTTACTTTTCTGTTCAACTGTCTCCTTTTTCTCTGAGGATGAACAAGCACTGATTATAACAAGTAAAAAAAATAAGGCAGATGTGTTGTAGTTCATTTTTATCAGATTTGAAATAGGAGCTTACGGCTAAGATAAAACAAAGTTAGTGATATAGCCTCCTATTCAATAGTTATGCAAGATAACCGACATTGTTAGAAACAATGTCGTCTCTAAAAGCCATCAACCTGAACTATTAGAGACGACTAATCAACATTTAGTGATGCCCAGAATGTCCGAAATCAATAATGATTCCCGCGTTTACAACAAAGCCTTCTAAAGGTGCCCAAATATCTAATTGTTCCGGGTTCGTTTCATTCCGTAGGTTTATGTTCTCAAATCTTGACTGACGCGTATCAGTAAAGTTTTCAAAATTTGTATAAACACTAATGTGCTCGAACTTTCGTAGAATCATCAAACCTGCAATCCAATAATTGTCTGTCATTGTAAAGTCTCTTCTAAATTGCTCTCCTGTGTAATAGGCTTCGAGCCCTATCCTCCATTTTCCTTCTTCTTCATACACCAATACGGCACCAATGTTATGCTTGGCTGTTAGTGGTTTTTGCGCGTCTCTACCATCAAACTTCTCTTGCGTGTCTATCAAAGCATAGTTTACAAAGAGTTTAAAGTCGTTGTAAGTCAACTTTAAATTAGTTTCTAAACCTTGGGTGAATACATGCTCACCCGCGTTTTCAAACCTAAAAATATTTTGGTTAGTATTGGGCTGCCTCAAAACCAAAGGATCGTTAAGGGTGGTGCGGAAGAAAAGCTGATTAATGCTAAAAGTCCAACGCTCGCCAATTGCGGTTTTGTAGTTGATGTCAAAATTCACACCTGCAGATTGCTCCGCATCTAAGTCGTTAAGGTTAGAGCCGTCTAAGCCTCTGAATGACAGCCGTTCGGTATCTTCGGTGAAAATAGTAGGCGTTTTGTAACCTAACCCACCGCCAAGTCGGTAAGAAAACTTAGATTGAGGATTGTAAAATAAGGCCAGCCTCGGCAGAGCAAACCATCCAAATTGATTATTATAATCTAACCGCATTCCTGATTCAATAGAAAATGTTGACGACAACTGGGCTAAGGACTGAACAAAAAGACCAGTAGTCAATTGTTCATAATCGCGGTCCGCATTTGTTCCGCTCTGTTCTTCAAACTGATCGGAATACACATTGGCACCCAACACCCAGCGGCTAGTTTCTCTTCCGAAAGAATACGTGGCTTCGCTAAAGGTTGCGTACTGTTGCCCATCGAAAAGCAAGTTGGGCTCCCGAATTGTTCTATCGAAACTCAACAAACTATTTTTAATGGATAGAGATTTGTTTTCGCCAAAGGCTTTATCATAACTCAATTGATAAGATAGCCTGTTCGTTATATTTTCCTGCAAATAGGCATTAGCACTACTTTGCTCAGCTTCAATGGCATCTAAATTACCTCCCAAACGGTCTTCAAAAGTTCCGCTAAGCGCAAGCCTTAACTTGCTGTCTTCGGTTGGGTAATAGAAAAAAGTTGGGTTGAAGGTTAAGCTTTGAGACTTGGGTATATCCGAAAAGTTATCGCCATTAACTTCATAGTCGTTCTGGTTATTTGCAGATGCAAAAAGACTGACCCCTAATTTGTCATTTCGCTTTGCGTAAAATGTGTTTAGCGTGGTGCCACCAGCCGAAGTTTGATCCAACATAAGTCTGAATCTGGCTTCGTCTTCTGGCTGAATGCTTACCAGGTTCACAAGCCCTGCAATGGCTCCTCCGCCATAAAGTGTAGCGTTACTGCCTTTAATTACCTCGACCTGTTTTAGGTCCAAAGGTGGAATTTGCATAATACTTAAACCACCTGAAAAGCCACCGTACAATGGAAAACCATCCTTTAAAAGTTGAGTGTAGCGTCCATCCAATCCTTGAATTCTAATACTTTGGTTGGCTGAACTCGGTGAGGTGATTTGCATTTGAATGCCTGTGCTTTCGCGAAGCAACATAGCAATGTTAGCAGATTTCATTACTGCTTTTTCCTCTAACTCTTCGGTGCCTAAAAATTCAATACGGGTGGGTATTTCTTCAATGCTTCGGCTAGACCGCGTAGCTGTAACAATAGCTTCTTCGCTTTCTTCTACCGATGGTTCCAACAATATTTTTATAGGTGTATTACCAAGTTGGCCAAAAACAAAGTTTAAGGTTTGTGTCTCATACCCCACGAATGAAAAGCGAATATCGGCTTCAGTTCCGTTTAAATCGGTCAGCGTCACAAAACCATTGGCGTCTGTAAAGCCGCCTTTCGAAGCAGAAACAAAAGCTGTAGCCCCAACGAGCGGTTCTTTGGTGTCGTTGTCTAAAACTTGAAATCTAATATTGGTTTGGCCAACGGCCATATGTGTAAACAGCATCGTTAGACACGATGCCAAAAGGATTCTTTTGATCATTATTAATTGAATTAGGTGTTTAAAATCTAGGTCTTTACGTAGTGCTTAACCTAGATTTTGGCGGTTCCCAAATTTCAAAAAAAACAACCGTGCCGTTGGTAGAAACTTCAGTTAGAAACGGTTCTAGTAATGGTTCGGTAGCAGATTGAGTCAGTGTATAAATTGAAGAAAGCGGAACACGGCAGCATGCGCAAGCACAAAATGGCGTACAGGTATCTGTATCCTCCTCATGTTCTTGATTCTCGCATGCCTCTAACTGCGCTGTCTCCTCGGTACAGTTGTCTTCTAACCATCCTTCGGCACAAGGCATAAGGCTGAAAAGTAGAATTGAAAAAGCCATGATGGTTTTTGACCACTGCATATAGGCAAATTTAATCTTTCAGTGTATGCAACAAGGCATCAATTGGAGAAAGTTATCCTTTTCGTTTTAATTTAATTGATCGAGGAGCGTTTCTAACCCCATGCCCCTTGAACCTTTAAGCAGAATGGTGCAATCTTCTATCTTGTTCGCACTCAGGAATTCAGCCAATGCAGCTTTATTGGCAAAGTAATGTGCAGCATTATTTACTTCAGAAGCTGCTTTCATATGGGGGCCACAAAAAATCACCTGTTGCAAGCCTAAAGCAGAAGTCATCCGACCGATCTCTTTGTGTTCATTTTCACTGTCTTCACCAAGCTCCAGCATATCGCCTAAAATGGCGACTTTGTTCTTGACGTCTAACATTCCCAAATTTTCCAAGGCAGCTTTCATCGAGGTTGGATTCGCATTGTAGGCGTCCATCAGAATAGTGTTACTACCCATGTTTATTATCTGTGACCGATTATTATCCGGTACGTAGTTAGCCACTGCACTTTTGGCTTTATCCATGTCTACCTCAAAATATTTACCTACACAAAGCGCAACTGCTATATTTTCAAAATTATAGGCTCCGCTCAACGTTGTGGTTGTTCTAGTTCCATCAATACTTTCGAATACAATGTTTGGCTTTGCCTCAATTAGTTCTAGCGTAAGAAAATCGCCTTGTGCAGGATAGTAGACTGGAGATTTAATCCTTCGTTTGGCGATGTGAGAAAGTATTTCGTTTTGTGAGTTCACGAATATCACGCCCTGATTTTCAATCAACCAATGGTACATTTCAGACTTCCCTCTAATGACACCTTCAATTCCACCAAAACCCTCTAAATGCGCTTTCCCAATATTTGTAATAAGTCCGTGAGTAGGTTCGGCAATTTTACAAAGGGCTGCAATTTCGCCCACATGGTTGGCACCCATTTCTATAATGGCCACCTCAATTTCTGCATTTATACGAAGTAGTGTGAGCGGCACGCCAATGTGATTATTGAGGTTACCCTTTGTGGCCAGCACCTTGAATTTAGTAGCCAACACATCGCGCATTAACTCTTTGGTAGTGGTTTTTCCGTTCGAACCGGTAACGCCAATCACTGGAATTGACAGTTGTTTTCGATGATGATTTGCTAAAGTCTGTAGGGTTTCCAGTACATCTTCAACTAAGACACATCGTTCATCGGTATTGTAATCAGCATCGTCAATTACGGCATAAGAAGCGCCAAGCGACAGCGCTTCAGCCGCCATTTTATTCGCATTAAAATTTGGCCCTTTCAAGGCGAAAAAAATATTCCCTTCCTCAATCTTACGGGTATCAGTACTTACTCCCGTGGCCGATTGAAACTTTTCATAAAGTGAAACTATACTCATGCCTAATGTGTATTGATGCTTAAAATTGAGTGACAAGATAATACAGAATTGCGAGCTATGCCGTTCCTAAATTAGCATTCGCTTAAATCTTTACATTTGCAGTAAGAAATTACGATGAGGATAATTATTGCAGTTCTTTTCTTCAGCATTACCAGTTCACTGAATGGGCAGTTTGCCTTTAGGTATGTCAATGACATTCCGCTTACGATAGACGGCACAGAGCTTTCACGTGCTTGGGAAGGCGGAATAAATTCGGCTCAGTTTCAGCAAATGGACCTCAACAACGATGGGGTCGAAGATTTAGTGATTTATCACAGGATGTCTGGCGAGCTGACTACTTACTTGGCGGAAGGCAATAAGTTTGTCTGGGCACCGGCTTACAAGTCCTTTTTTCCAAAAGAAATAAATCATTGGTTGATTTTGGCCGATTATAACTGTGATGGAAAGAAAGACATCTTTACCAGTGTTCCGCAAGGGGTTACTGTTTTTAAAAATATAAGTACTGAGTGACTTGCCGGAATGGGAACAAGCCGTTGATTTTTTAAGGTTCGATTCTGGGGTGAATATACAAGTAAATGCATCGGATATTCCCGGCATTGCAGATGTAGACGGTGATGGTGACTTGGATATTCTGGCTTACCGATTTACCACAGCCAGCACAATTGACTATTATCAAAACACAGGGGTTGACAACGGAGATTGTGAACAACTTACGTTTACACGTGCCACAAGGCGGTGGGGCGAATTTGCCGAATGTGAGTGTAACACTTTTGCATTCTCTGGTTCGCAATGCAGCATTGCAGGTGCCGCCAATACCAGCAATGATTTAAACGGACCCAATGCGGTTGCCCATGCTGGAGGTAAAACCATACTTGTTTTCGACAATGACAATGACGGAGATTTAGACCTGATAACCTCCGATGAATTTTGCCAAACGCTTTATTTCATGGAAAATGTGGGCGATGCACAAAATGCGTTAATGACCTCTTTTGAAAGTTATCCGGCCACGCACCCAGCGGCCTTTCAAATTTTTCCTTCCGCTTCATTACTTGATGTAGATTTTGATGGCAATAAAGACTTGGTAGTTTCAACCAATGCTGACGCGAATGTGGCCAACAGCATTGACTTTACAACCACATCAAAACTTTACACCAATGGGGCAAACAATCTCAACCCATCATTCAATACCGCTTCCGTTCCTTTTCTGCAAAATGACATGCTCGATTTAGGCGAAAATACTTATCCCGCCACGGCCGACTTTGATGGTGACGGAGATTTAGATTTGTTCGTTGGTACCCGTGGATTGATTGATCAAGGTCAATTTTCGGCCTCTGTTTTTATGTTTGAGAATACAGGAGGGCGATTTTCTCCAGCTTTTGAGTTAATCGAAAATGACTTCCTTGACCTTAAAAGTGAAGCCCTTAGAAATATTAAAATTCAATTTGCTGATGTGAATGCTGACGGTAGAAAGGACTTTATTTATCAGTCTACTACTGCTGCAAATGAAACAAAAATACGCTATCGACTCAATCAAGGGAACTTCAGTTTTGGTGCAGCACAGGAAATTTCAATTTCAGTAAACGAGAGCGACAACCCGTATTTTTATGACGTCAATGGTGATGGCCATCTAGATTTACTGCTGGCCACAAGGTTTGGTGGGCTAAGCTTATATACAAATGAAGGTAATTTTAGTTTTACTGCCCCCATTGTAAATTACGCTGGAATAGAGCCCAACTTCTTGGCATTGAACCCAAGTGTTTTTATTGTCGATTTGGACAGCGATGGAATTGTGGAGTTAGTGAAAACTGATTTATCTGGAGAGGTTAAAATTTACGCTGGAGCGATCGGAGAAGACTTTACTCCTTCTTCTATAACTACCAACCTTTTGCAAAACAGTTTGAGGAATGACCTAAGCCCAAGCAACATCGGTGAAGTTTCTTGGCTAACAGCTGCCGACCTCTATGGAGAAGGAAAACCGACTTTAATCATCGGCAATAACCGTGGCGGGATTAATCTGCTCAAAAATGAAAGTACGAGCGAAAGTGCTACAGATAGCAGGCCAATTCAACTTACTTTATTTCCTAACCCAACCTTGCGAAGTTTTTTTATTAGAACAGATGCTGACGCTACTGCCTCCATGTTCAATGTTTCGGGACAAAAAGTTTTTGATGCATTACCTATTCAAGCAGGTGTTTCAACAGAAATAAATACGGAAAGCTTAGCCGCAGGCATCTATTTGGTAAGAGTGACTAATGGCTTAAATGCCCCAAGTGTAAAACGAATTCTAATTCAGAAATGATCCTATTCATTCATCTCCAAATCAAAGCCATTTCAGAAATTGAATTTGAGAGCCACTGGGTGAAAAGTGTGAAAACTCATTTTCCTCAGGCCGTTGTGTTTGAAGCAGACAATCATTCTGACCCTAATGTAATTCAGCAAGGCGCAAACTTTTTGTTAGAGGCCAGCAAAGTTGTGTTAATGCTAGAGTCGTCTCCAAATGAAAAACCCGGTAAGGCTGCTTTAATCATTGAAAAGGTGCTGAGGTCTAAGAACCATTCCCCTTTAATAGTTTTGAATGGCGAAAATGCGCTGATCGAGAAAATGGCGAAAGTATCGAAAAAGGAGATTTTTGTTTTTAAGGAACTGTCAGAAACGATCAATAAGATTGAAGAGCACCTAAAAAACTAAGCATCAATAGGTTTCAGAAGCCAGTTTGGAATGAATGGCCGTACAATCCTTAGACTCCCTTCATATCAAAATCATCAGCATCTAAGTGGGCTGGAAATTTAGCACGGAAGTCATCTAAGTCGGGTCTGCTTAGATTAACCGTTAGAATTTCTTCTTGGTCTGAAAATGCCAATGTTTCGCCCTTTGGCGAATAAGCTCCTGAGTGACCGTTATAATCAATTCCGTTTCCATCTGCTTCCACCCTATTTAAACCTACAGCATAACTGACATTTTCAATTGCCCTGGCCTTTAATAAAGCGTCCCATGCATTTACACGGGCAGCGGGCCAATTCGCAACATACAGTAGCAGATCGTATTCTAAATTTCTGTTTCTAGACCAAACAGGAAAGCGCAAGTCATAACAAACCATCGGACATATTTTCCAGCCTTTCCACTCAACAATCAATCTTTCTTTTCCGAAATCAAAATGCTCGTGCTCATCGGCCATTCTAAAAAGGTGTCGTTTGTCGTATTTATGCCAATCGCCATTTGGCTGCATCCAAATCAACCGATTAAAAACCTCACCTTCCTCTTTCACCATAAACGATCCACAAACCACGGCTTCAATTTGCTCGGCCATCTGTTTCATCCATTTGAAAGTGGTAAAGTTCATGGGTTCTGCAAGCTCAGTATGTTGCATCGAAAAGCCAGTTTGAAACATCTCGGGAAGCAGCACAATGTCCGTTTCCCCTTTCAAAGACCAAATTTTCTCTTCGAACATGGCCAAGTTGGAACCTATACTATGCCAATGAATATTGCTTTGAACAAGTGAAATCCTTAAATCTTGCATAAAGCGAAGTTATGAGTTTGTGCCAATAATGCTTTATAGAAGGGGTTGAAAATGATACTAATCATTGTGAAATTAGCTTCTTTTCAGAGGTCGGAAAAAGTAGTAGTCTCCTTTACAAACAAGCCTTATGAGTTACGGGAAACAAAAAAAGCCGTTTCTCAACGGCCTTTTCTATATCATGTTGAAGTAGATTACTTCTTATCCTTATCGTCAGACTTTCTACGAGAAGGTGTTTTTTGCTCAGGATTAGCAATCGACTCTCTCATGTCGGTATCCGCCTGAATGTTCTCCATTTTATAGTAATCCATTACTCCCAATCGACCGCTTCTAAAAGCCTCGGCCAAGGCCCTAGGCACTTCTGCTTCTGCTTCAATAACCTTAGCTCTTGCCTCTTGAGACTTGGCTTTCATTTCTTGCTCTTCGGCCACAGCCATTGCTCTTCTTTCTTCAGCTTTCGCTTCAGCTACTTTCAAATCGGCTTGTGCTTGATCAGTTTGTAGAATTGCACCAATGTTCACCCCTACATCTACATCCGCAATGTCAATCGAAAGAATTTCGAATGCTGTTCCAGCGTCCAAACCACGACTTAACACTAGTTTTGATATTTTATCTGGGTTGGCCAATACTTCTTTGTGGGAAGCTGCAGAACCAATTGAGGTTACAATACCTTCACCAACTCTGGCAAGAATGGTGTCTTCACCCGCTCCACCTACTAATTGTTGAATGTTGGCACGAACCGTTACTCTGGCCACAGCCACCAACTGAATACCATCTGCCGCCACAGCAGCTACCTTTGGGGTAGTAATTACTTTCGGGTTTACAGAAATTTGAACCGCTTCAAAAACATCTCTACCTGCGAGGTCAATCGCAGTTGCCTGCTTAAAGCCTAAGGTAATGTTTGCCTTATCGGCCGAAATAAGTGCTTTAATTACAGAAGGAACGTGACCACCAGCTAAGTAATGCGTCTCTAACTCCGTTGTTGTTAACTCCAATCCAGCCTTTGTAGCCGTAATCATGGCGTCTACCACAATTCTAGGCGGCACTTTTCTAATGCGCATGAACACAAGTTCAAGCAAGCCTACTTTAACATTCGAAAACCTAGCCGTAATCCATAAATTGACTGGCACAAAATAGAAAAAGGCAAAAAACAGAATTATACCGGCTCCAATAGCTACCAGCGTTATGTATTCATTCATATCTAATTATTTATTCGTTCAACTGTAATTCTATTTCCTGAAATCTTAATGATCTCAACCTTACTCCCTGACTCTACATGAGAGCCCATTGATACTACCTCATAGGTTTTATCACCAAACTCTCCTTTACCAAAGGGTTTCAAGTCAGATGTCGCTATGCCTTCCATCCCAACTTCCAACCCAAGAGAGTAGCCTTCATTAAATTTACCTTTATTGGTATCCTTGAGTGAAAATCGATCCCATGATTTGGACTTGAAACTAAAATAAATGGCCACTACCGAAAAGAGAAAAGAGCCCACTAGCATGTAATTACCTGCCAAAGTGCCGTGTTTCTCGTAAGTAAGATAGATTCCAACACAGGTAAGTGCAAAACCGACCACGCCCACAACAGTAGTGCCTGGGACAAAGAGTAATTCGATATAAATCAGAATTAACCCAATGATTACCAACAAAATTATAGCAATCCACTCTCCCATTAGTTCGGTTTTTAAACTTGTCCGAATATACTATTAATTAGCAACATCAATAGGCTTTTGCGAAAAGTACGCGGCCAGACGATGGTTTACCTGAATAGATACAAACTCCAGTTTCTTCTTTTCTATCTAAAGGAATACAGCGGATAGTTGCTTTGGTTTCCGTTTTGATTTTGTCTTCGGTTTCAGCCGTACCGTCCCAATGCGCAGAAACGAACCCGCCTTGTTCTTCAAGCACTTTTTTGAAGTCATTGTAAGTGTCAACTTCAGTTGTGTTCTCTTTCCTGAAATCGAAGGCTTTCTGATAAATAGAGCTCTGAATTTCTTCCAACAGGGCTTCTACTTTATCGGCCAAATTATTTTCTAAACTGAAAAGCTCTTTTTCACCCGTATCTCTTCTGGCAATTTCAACCGAATTATTCTCCAAGTCTTTAGGCCCAATTGCGAGTCTTACCGGCACACCCTTCAGTTCCCATTCAGCAAATTTGAAACCTGGCTTATAAGTATCGCGGTTATCAAACTTCACAGAGATACCTTTGGCTTTTAAACCTTTGGTAAGCTCGGCTACTTTGTCGGAAATGGTTTGAAGCTGCTCTTCTCCTTTATATATAGGTACAATAACCACTTGAATTGGAGCCAATTTAGGTGGCAGCACCAATCCTTGATCGTCTGAATGCGCCATAATCAAAGCACCAATTAACCTAGTACTTACACCCCATGAGGTTCCCCAAACATAATCTTGTTTCCCTTCTTTGCTGGTGAATTTCACATCGAAAGCCTTAGCAAAATTCTGCCCTAAAAAGTGAGAAGTTCCAGCTTGAAGCGCCTTACCGTCTTGCATCAAAGCTTCGATACAGTAGGTTTCCAAGGCACCTGCAAATCTTTCGCTCTCTGATTTTATACCTTTTACCACTGGCATGGCCATAAATTCTTCAGCAAATTGAGCATAGACATTCATCATTTGCACTGATTCATCAACGGCCTCTTGTTTTGTAGCATGTGCCGTGTGTCCTTCCTGCCATAAAAACTCAGCTGTTCTTAAAAACAAGCGCGTGCGCATTTCCCATCGAACTACGTTCGCCCATTGATTAATTAGCAGAGGTAAGTCTCTGTAAGACTGTACCCAATTTTTATAAGTGCTCCAAATCACGGTTTCAGAAGTTGGTCTCACGATCAGCTCTTCTTCCAATTTAGCATCAGGGTCAACCACAACTCCTTTTCCGTCTGGGTCATTCATCAATCGGTAATGAGTCACAACAGCACATTCTTTAGCGAAGCCTTCTACGTGGTCGGCCTCTTTGCTTAAGTAAGATTTTGGTATAAAAAGAGGAAAGTAGGCATTCACATGTCCTGTCTCTTTAAACATTCTATCAATCTCAGCCTGCATTTTCTCCCAGATGGAAAAGCCATATGGCTTGATTACCATGCAACCCCGCACAGGTGAGTTTTCGGCTAAATCAGCTTTTTTCACCAGTTCATTGTACCACAACGAGTAATCTTCACTTCTTTTAGGTAATCCTTTGCTCATATCAGTTCTTTGGTATGAATCTTGTTTGTTAACGGTTGTTAAAATAGTTGATACAAAGATATACCATTCAGTTATTTTATCGACCCATTTTAATAAATACACGTTAACTTAAAGCCAGAGAGGAAGCATTATGAAAAGAAAAGACTACATCCGGATATTATTGGCACCCCTAGGCATGCTTACAGTTTTTGCCTGTTCGCCAAATCAGTTTCAAACCAATCAGGAATATGATGATGTCTACTTTACATCATCTGACCGTATGTCTAAGCCCACCATCATTGAGTCAACCGAAGAGGTAAATTCAAGCAATGAGCAGGCTTTCTCTTTAGGTGATTATTCAAATGAGTCAGTAGACCCGGTTTTGGTCAGCAAATACAATAACGGCCAGTCGGACGAGGTAACATATTACGAAGAAGGTCTTAGGGTTAAGCAAGCAAGCGAATTGAACTACGATGATTTCGTTTTTGATTACGAAAACGAAAACTTGGCCTATTATGACCTACCTCTAGATTGGGAGTCAGATTGGGATCGCAGTAGCTTTAACCGATTGATGCTCACCGATTATCAATTTCAGTTGGCTTGGTACGATCAATATTATTTAGGTAGTTCGGGCAGAATGAACAGCTACTTATCTGGCACAACTGGCAGGGCCAATAGAAGGTTTAACAGTGGCTTTGGTAGACCTAGCGTAGGTATCGATATTGGTTTTTCTTCTTTTGGTTTCTCACCTTTCTACTCAGCCGGAATGACTTTCGTAAACTTAAATCCTTTTGGTTTCTACGACCCGTTTTGGAGTCCTATTCCAGATCCATTCTGGAGAACCAATCGTAGGTTTAATTCATTCTATGCATTTGGAGGATTTGGATTCAATGATCCATGGGGATGGAATAATTTCGGATACAACCGCCCTTGGGGATGGAATAGATTCGGAGGAAATAACTTCTATACCAGCAACTATTATTTTGGAGATGGAAATATTGTTAATCGCGATGGCCGTTCAGTTTCAAGAGGGGCAAGAATTTCGTCTACATCGGTAAGTAGTGTTAGAACGGACGCAGTGAATGGTTCCGTAGCCAATACTAGGTCATCGGCCTATGTCAACAATGGTGTTACCAGAAGCTCTAGACCAACTAGTTCTACAAACAGCGTTAGAAGCGCAAGAAGTAGTTCAACGGTTTTAGCACCTACCACGCGTAGCTCTAGAGTGAGCACAAACGCTTACCAATTCTCTGACGACAGCCGTTTGACCAGATCAAACATTGTAAGAAGCAGTAGTTCAACTAGGTCGTCAAGAGTTTCTTCCACTGCCAGAACTAGTTCTTACAGAAGTACAGCCTCTTCAAGTAGAAGCAGCGCTAATAGTAACTTATTCTCAAGATCAAGTTCATCGAGAACAGCTACACCTACCTACAGTAGGTCATCAAGTAGTTCTAGAAGTTCAGGCGTTTCTTCAAGCAGATCATCCAGGTCATCTTCTAGTTCTTCCAGAAGCAGTGGGGTGTCTTCCAGCAGAAGTAGTTCATCAGGATCAAGTGTTCGATCATCGTCAAGCTCTTCTTCGAGAAGTGGCGGATCCTCAAGTAGTAGCTCAAGATCGAGCAGCGGTAACTCAAGTTCTTCAAGAAGCGGTAGAGGTAATTAATTAAATTTTACAAAAACTCACGAAAATGAAATTTGGAATAAAGCTTATTTTAATAAGCCTGGGCGTGGTTTGCCTGTTTCAAACCTCTCAGGCACAGATACAACCTGGCTCTTTCGGGTATTATAATGATGCCTTAAGATTTAGCCAGACTCAGAATTACGGGACGGCTCGCTTTTCAGGGCTGGCAGGTTCGGGCTCAGTTTTAGGTGGCGACATAAGTTCTGCCATTTACAATCCGGCTGGACTTGGTATGTTCAACCGTTCACAGTTTGTTTTCACCCCTGGGTTTTCTTCAAATGTGGCGGATGCTACTTTTTTCGATACCCAAAATTCAGATGAGTCAAGCCGTCTTACAATTGCTAACATGGGGGTAGTTATAAATTTCGGTAAAGGAGATTTAGTACCTGGGTCTTTCAGAGGCGGGTCACTGGCCATCACTTACAACCGGCTGAATGACTTCAACAGAAATATTCTTATTAATGGTTTCAACCCAAACAATTCGATTATTGACGGAATGTTACAACAAGCTGATGGACTGTTTCCAGATCAATTGTCTGGAATAGCTCAAACTGGTTACGATCATTATATAATTAACCCCGACCCGAATGATGAAACACTTTATAATTCTCCTGTTTTAGGTTTCCCAACACAAACAGAAAGAATTAGATCTACTGGATACACTGACCAGGTTAACATGGCCTATGGTGCCAATTTTGACGACAAAATATACTTAGGAGGTGGTATAGGGATTACTAATTCTAACTATACTAATAGTCGAATTTTCACAGAGAGCTTCCAAAATGAACCGCTTTCTACCTTTACGATTGATGAAAGATTAGACGTTAGCGGTACAGGCGTAAACTTTAATATTGGAGCAATAGTAAGACCAGTGGATATTGTTAGGGTAGGGCTTTCTTACACTACTCCCACATTCTATAGTTTCAATGAAGAAGGTGACAACATCTACACTTCAGAATGGAATAACTATGACGTATCGAACTTTCGGGATGATCAGGGTAACCGATTGATTTTGGAAGATACAGTACTGAATACACTTCAGACTGCCACTGATGTTTTTGTTTCAAACTTCAACCTTAGAACACCTGCTCGCTTCAATGCTGGACTTGCCGTATTCTTCAATAAGAACGGCTTTATTACGGCTGATATTGAACACTTGAATTATGCCAACTCCAATGTTTCTTCAGCCGATTTCTTCGCTGGCAATGATAACACAACAATCGAAAATATTTACAACTCGGTGACCAACATTAAACTTGGTGCAGAGTATCGTTATAAGTTATTAAGGTTTAGGGCTGGTTTTGCTACCTATGGTGATCCTTACAACAGCGATTTCGATGGAATTGACATAGACAGATCAAGAAAGGTTCTATCAGGAGGTATTGGCATCAACATGGGTAAATACTTCTTCGACTTGGCTGTGATGAACACCCAGTTTGACGAGTCTTTCAGAAGCTATAGACTTACGAATTTAGACAGTTCTCCATCAGCCATTATTAACAACAATATTACAAATGCGAAGTTGACTTTTGGTTTGAACTTCTAATTTAAAAGTTTTCAAGGTGCGAGATAATCTTATCTAATGTGATACGGTTGTCTCGCATTTTTATTTGAGCCTCATCATAAAAAGAAACGCGTGTCGAGGCCAAATCACGGACTTCCTGAATTAAATCTTGGTGGTCGTAACTTTTAAACAAAGGACGATTTTCCACCCCTTGCTCCAGAATTCTCAAGGCTAAATCTCCAGCACTCACATCGAAGAAAATTGTTACGCCAGCCTCATTCATATAATCCATGTTATAATGAAAACAGGGCGTGCCACCACCAGTGGCCATCACAAATCGGTCATGCGCTGCACTTATATTACGTAACGTTTCCTTTTCAGCAATTCTAAAGTTCCCTTCTCCCTGATGTTCAAAGTATTCAGGAATGGTCATTCCTACAGATTTTTCTACCTCATGATCTAAATCCAGAAAAGGCACATTAAGACTGTCTGCAAGCTGACGCCCCATTGTACTTTTGCCACAACCGGGCAGCCCAACTAAGTAGATTTTATGAGGAGCCGCCATTATCTAAATTCAGACATTAAATCATTAGCAGCCGGGAGATCGTTGTAATGCCATTTTTTAATAATAGTACCATTCTGAATTAATACTAAACCTGGGTTGGAGCGAATCATGGTTTTAAGTAGGGTAGCGTCTGAATACACGTAAGGTACTGCCAACTGCATTTCATGACGTAATTCTTCGAACTGAGGGCCAGATGATGCCGTAACCGCAATCACTTCTACCCCATTGCTTACCGCCCTAATGAGCGAATTAAGCGCGGGATAAACACCTTCGTCTGTCTTAGCGACTTCGTGAATCACCACTAACAGTTTTCTGCCTGACAAAATACTCTGTGTTTCATCTGCCGTATCGCTCCACATGGCAAAGTTTGTAATCTTCGGTACTTCGTTAGGTTGACCAGCAGGAGGAAGCATTTCCGTAGGAATATGTGTGCCTTCCTTATAGGCTCGGAAGTCGATAAAAGGTAAGTGCGCAATGGCCAGAAACGAAATCACCAAACAGAAAACAACAGCACCACCCAAAACGATCGACTTCTGTTTAAAGGCCTCCGTAACTTGTTCCTTTCGTTGATTAAAAAATAGGATCAAGATCAAAACGAGTAGAATGATGTCTTTCGTAAACGATTCCCAAGGGGTTAATTTAATGGCATCTCCAAAACAGCCACAATCGGTTACCTTATTAAAGTAGGCTGAATAGAACGTGAGAAAAGTAAAGAACACGATCATTACCAATAGTAGAATATTGGTTAGTTTAGGCTTGTACTTTAGCAAAACTGCCAGACCCAATACAATTTCTAGCGTTGAAAGTAAAACCGACAAGAACAATGCTGCTGGTTTTAACGCATCGAAAAAGGGGGCTATATCCACTGAAAAAACAGTGAAGTACTCTTCAAGTTTAATTTGAGTACCTACCGGATCGTTGATTTTAATCAACCCAGAAAAGATAAAAAGTCCTCCGACAAGGAAGCGAGCAACATTGGTCAGTATTTTCATGATTTTCCGAATCCCATTAATATCAAACAAAAAACAGCATAATTAATCATGTCCTGATAATTCGCGTCTATTCCTTCTGAAATAAGCGTTTTACCTTGATTGTCTTCAATCTGCTTAACCCTTAGTAATTTCATTAAGATTATATCTGTCATAGAGCTCACCCGCATATCGCGCCAAGCTTCGTCATAATCATGGTTTTTATTGGTCAATAGATCAAAGGTCGCATCCACTTTCGCATCGAACATTGGCTCTAAGGCCTCTGCTGACAATTCAAACGGATCGTCTTCAGACATTTCCATTTGCAAAAGTGCAATTACACAATAGTTGATTATGGCGATAAACTCTTCTTGAATATCATCGCCCACCTTCTGCATCCCCTTGTTTTGAATGGACTGAATGCGCTTTGCCTTGATCCAAATTTGATCGGTGATAGAAGGCAGCCTCAGTATTCTCCATGCTGTTCCGTAGTCTTTCGTTTTCTTCAGAAATATGTCTTTACAGGCCTGTATAACTTGCTTATATTCGCCTACTGTTTGTTCCTTCAAGGGGTGAGATTTAAATACTAAAGGGATTTTTTGAAAGCGAAAGATAAAATATTTCAGGTTAAAAAGACATTGAACTTACGCGGAAATCTCATTTCGCTGGATAAGCCTGCGGTAATGGGTATTTTAAATATTACCCCCGACAGCTTTTACGCTTCGAGCAGGAAAAACAGCACGGATGAAGTTTTACACATGGCAGAGGCCATGCTCTCTGATGGAGCACTTTTTTTGGACATCGGTGGTTATTCTTCAAGGCCAGGCGCAGACCATATTTCAGCCGAGGAAGAAACCCAACGGGTAGCCAAAGCCATAGCTGCTGTGAGCAAAGAATTCCCTGAAGCTTATATTTCCATCGATACGTTTAGAAGCAGTGTAGCCCAAGCTGCCATTGACGAAGGCGCCTGCATGGTTAACGATATTTCTGGCGGTAGCTTAGACGAAGCCATGTTTACCACAGTTGCTCGGCTACAAGTGCCTTATATTTTGATGCACATGCGTGGTACCCCTCAAAACATGGTAAAACAAAGTGACTATACAGACCTGCTGAAAGAGGTTTTATTCTACTTTTCAGAAAAGGCAGCGGCCTTAAAACTGTTGGGCGTAAAGGATATCATCATAGACCCTGGCTTTGGTTTTGCAAAAACTGCCGAGCAGAGCTATGAGATTCTGCGAAATTTGGACTATTTTAAAGGATTGCGGTTACCTTTGCTTGCAGGCCTTTCTAGAAAGTCGATGATTTATAAAACTTTGGGAATAAATGCCGAAGACGCGCTTAATGGCACCACGGCACTTAACATGGCGGCACTGATGAATGGGGCATCCATTTTAAGAGTGCATGATGTAAAAGCTGCGGTAGAAACTGTTCACCTTTTTAATAAAATACACGCGTGATATACGCTTTCAAAATAGGGTTTTTAGAGGTTCGTTGGGTCGATATTGTCGATATCCTCTTGGTGGGCGTATTGCTTTATCAGGTCTATAAGCTTTTAAAAGGAAGCGTTGCGGTAAGGGTGCTCATTGGCTTCCTCTCACTTTACCTAATTTACTTGGTGGTACGCGCGGCTCAAATGGAGTTGTTAGCCGGTATATTAGGCCAGTTTATGGGGGTTGGAGTTTTGGCTGCCATTATTATTTTTTCACAAGAGATCAGAAAATTTCTTCTGATTGTGGGAAAGACCTCTTTTCGAAAAGACGGCATTTTGGAGTCGTTGTTAATTTGGCGAAAGCGAAAACCCAAGATCAACATGAATTTGAATGCGGTAATCGAAGCGTCAAAGAGTCTTTCTGGCACCAATACTGGGGCATTGATGGTTTTTTCAAGGAATACCGAATTGAAGTTTTACGCTGATTCTGGCGATTTACTTGACGCATTTATTTCTAAGCGCCTTTTGATTTCAATTTTCAATAAATACAGCCCATTGCATGATGGTGCGGTAATTCTGTATGAAGGAAGAATAAAAGCAGCGCGTTGCCTTCTGCCTGTAAGCGAAAGAGAGAACCTGCCCGCTCAATATGGATTGCGCCATAGAGCAGCTTTAGGCATGTCGGAAGCTACAGACACATTAATTCTAATTGTTTCAGAAGAAACAGGCCAAATGTCGATTGCCCGAAATGGTAAAATTGATACTAATCTTTCGGCACCAGAGGTCAGAAAACGCCTTAATCGCTATTTAAGCGAGGAAGAAGTAGCACCTGCAGAAAGCGAAAAGAAAGAGGATATCGAACCCGTAGCTTCTTAAGACCTTTCTATTTAAAATCTTTAAACTTCACCCAAAC
>CAWHTW010000006.1:0-33470 GCA_963832345.1 uncultured Flavobacteriaceae bacterium
CTAAAGCCAGCCTTTTTGTTCAATGGTAGACAATGCTATCGAAAGCGGAAATGGAAGGGAAAGGCTTTCAATACTATAAAATCGGGCAGTCGTAAGCAAAGTTCGGTCTTTGGTTTAAACCGTTTAAGGTTTAACTCTGGCAAAGGCAGGTTTAAGGTTCAAGGTTGAATCGAAAGAACTGTTAACTTCTAACAGCTATGAATTAGCGATTGAACATTGAATCATTGCAATACTTAAGGTTTATAAGCAAGCTATTAACTTAATTGAAACATTTTGAAAATATTAGTGACCGGGGCCGCCGGCTTTATAGGATATCAGTCTACTGCGAAGCCCTTTTAAAAAGAGGGTTCGAAGTTATAGGATTGGATAATATAAACGACTATTACAGCGTTGACCTAAAATTCGACCGGTTAAAGCAGCTAGGGATTTCAAGAAAGGATGCTGAAATTTTCATCAAACCTGCTCGGGTTCCAAACATACCTGTACATTCACATTCGTTCGGATGAACCTTGAAGACCGAAAGGCCCTGCCCCGTTTGTTCGAGCAGGAAAACATTGAGATGGTATGTAACTTGGCCGCCCAGCCGGGGTGCGGTACAGCCTTGAAAGTCCGGAGACCTACATTGACAGTAATATCGTTGGTTTCCTGAACCTATTGGAATGTTGCCGCCATTTCAAGATAAAGCACTTAGTCTACGCTAGCAGTTCAAGTGTCTACGGACTAAATGAAAAAATACCTTTTTCGACCGAAGACAATGTAGATCATCCCATAAGCCTCTATGCTGCTAGCAAGAAGAGTAATGAACTGATGGCGCATACCTATAGCCATCTCTTTAGTTTCCCACGACCGGACTACGCTTTTTTACCGTTTATGGCCCTTGGGGTAGGCCGGATATGGCTGTTTTTCTTTTTACGGACGCCATTATGAACGATCGACCTATCAAAGTCTTCAATCATGGAAAAATGGAGCGGGACTTCACCTTCGTCGATGATATCGTTGAAGGCGTCGCCCGAGTACTAGAAAAACCTGTAACGGACAGAAAGCTGTATGAAATCTATAACATCGGTAACAATAAAGCGGTAAAGCTTTCCGAGTTTATCGAAGCTATTGAACATCATGTGGGCAAAAAAGCTGAAAAAGAGATGTTGCCCATGCAGCCGGGCGATGTAGAACGTACCTGGGCGAATGTTGATGATCTTATTGCGGATTATGAGTATCGGCCCGATACTACCGTAGATAATGGGATACAGAAATTTGTGGAGTGGTATAAAAACTATATACCTTGAGAAAAAATAGGTAATTGGTGATAACTTTTAGTTTAGTATTTCTCAATGGGTTGCGTCAAGGAAAATTTCTCTCACAAAGACACCTTTAGCCCAAACCCTATTATATTTATACAGACTGGGAAGTCGATGGACAACAATAATTTCAGATATTATTGATAGACCCCCCCGATTTGGCTTTTCCCAATACCAATCAAAATAGATATCCAGCCCATCCTAAAGTAAACCTTGTAAAAAGGATATTCGACAACTCTTTATTGAGAATATTTGGGCGAAAACCGCAGTTAAATAAAATATCCCCGATCAACAAGTACATTTTCAAACCCTCTGAGGCCTATCATATCTGGAGTTACTTGCTTGGGAAAGAATTGGATTTCTTTCGAGAATTTCTTGTCCAAGAAACACTTAGTGAGGAAAGGATAATTTTTATTAGGTCGTACTCCAACAAAATGGTTATCTATCAAAATAAAAAGCGACTAACATGTAAACTAACAGGACCTTTGAGAACATGCTTTTTATTACAAATTTTCCCACATGCCATTTTTAATACCCTCAAAAGAAATTTAATAGCTACTATAAGGTCTCTCGAAGTGCACTTTTTGCGAACTACGAAAGTTAATTAATTATTTTAATCTGGTGCGAATCATATAACCGTTCGAACCAATTCGAAGATATCTCCGCTTGCAACTATTATATCATTACGGTGCCCACGCCCATACATAGCACCAATCTGCCAATATTGTTGCCGCTTTACCAATCATGCGAAATGATAGGTAACGAACCAAAAAAAGGAGATGTCGTTATTGATGAAGCTACGGTATGTTCTGCAGTAATTGAAGAGGAATGGGTTCCCATTGTCGAACAGGCGAGCGGTTTAAAATTTAACGAAGACTTTTTTCATTGGCTATTCCCCCGAACGAATCAATCCTGGGGACGAACAACAGACCCTTGAAAAAATTATAAAGGTCAACTCGGGTTCTACCGAGGGAAAAAGGTCGATGAGCTGTATGCATTAGTGATTATGGCAGTGACCTATTAGGCACCGAACCTCAAGGTTGCCGAAGCCGCTTAAAGTCATCGAGAATTCCCCCGCGCGACTTCTATATCGCCTTCATCAACGAATTGGCCAAAAATTTCAACCTCATGTCCATCGACACCATTGCATTGCCGGAAGCGGTCGGCACTAGTGGGACCTTTCTTCATTTTCGTTCAGGTCTCGCAGGGGGTCACTGTATGGGTGGTGCCCTATACTCTCTAACCAAAAGGTTCTGGCCTATGGCTATCTTCCCGAAATTATATTGATTGGCCCCGTATAATCGACGATATTGGCAAGTATGTGGCTACAGCAATCATCAAATTGATGGTGCAAAGGGATTTAAAAAACAATGCCGCGAATATTTTGGTTCTGGATATTACATTTAAAGACAATTGCCCCGACGTTCGCAATACAAAAGCGAGCGATGTTATCAACGCCTTAAATCATAAGATACCTAATTAAAAGTATTCAATCCTGGTTCGGATTTCTATTGTTCTTTCCCTCCATCGCGAATCTTATTCTTCATCCCATTCATCTAAACAAACCCTGTAGTTCATCGACTATTTTGTTAATTTTTAGTTAAAACTAATTGAATTATAATCTTTTGTTAATCATCGCTCCGTAATAGATATATGTAGTTCATCGATTTTAAATGTATTTCATCGTACAACTTTTCAAAAATAAACTGTTAAAAAAATTGGTAAAGTAAATCATCTGTTTATTTTTGCATTCTTACAACGTGCATTTCACCGATTAAAATTGTATTTCACCGATTAAAGAAATCCCCCAAAACGCTTTAATTTTTCATTATTTGTAATTCCTTAACCCACTTATGAAACCCCACCCCAGTAGTATTTTCCCCAGATTTTTATGCTTCATTTTTTTTGCCTTTTTAATCGTCATATCCTGTACAAAGGATAATGACGAATTCGAAAAAACGGTCTTGGACGCCTCGGAAACAAAGGTTAGTGAAGCCGCTGAGGAAGAAGAAGAATCGAACGTCGTAACAGAGGAAACTATTGAAGAAGAACAGCCCATAGCGATTGTGGCCGAGATAGTGTATGAGACCCGGACTACCATTTTCCCGGCAATCCATGATGCACACCTTCAAGACGGCATCGGTTTCAACCAAAATATCGTTCGTCTTCAAGAAGGTTTTAGAACCAGCTACCTCATGTTTGATCTTAGTCCCATTGATTCTATAGGCGGGTCGGTAAATACTACTGATTTAGAATTTACAATAGATACCGATAATGGTGACGGTAGCATTTCGATTTTTAGGGCTATTTCAAACGACTGGACCGAAGAAAAACTATCCGCCAAATCAGCACCGGAGACCGAATTTTTGATGGGCGAACTGGACACCCGATACGATGTGGGTCAAACCCTAGGGATCGCTCTTGATACCGCTTTTGTAAAAAATGAGCTTCTCACCCTAGTTATGACTCATGAGCAAGGAAACGACCTTGCTTTCGCCTCCAAAGAGCACCCAAACGGAAAAGGACCCGCACTAGTGGTAAGCTATAGCGCTCCTCAAGACGCCGAAGCCATTGTTTTTGATGATGAAGTCGAAAAGGAGCTCGAAGCAGAGATAGCGACAGCGGAAACCAAAACTGCCACGGAGGACACCGTGGAAGAAAACACTTCAAACGAAGCATCTACGAATTCAGATGAGGGAGCTACTGAAGAGAAAGTCACAGAAGCGGAAACTACGGAGGAGAACGCAGCGGAAGAAGAGAGCACGGACGAGGAAACTACGGAGGAAAACGTAGCGGTAGAAGAGACCACGGACGAGGAAGCTACGGAAGATAACACAACCGAAGAAGAGACTATAAATGAGGAAGCCATTGAGGAAGAACCAACCGAAGAGACGGAAGTAGAATCTACAGTTGAAGAAGTAACCGAAGAAGCTACAACAGAAGAGACAGAAGAAAAAGTCCAAGACGCGGAAACTTCCGAGGAAGAATCCATCGAGGAAGCCGTTGCGGAGGAAAAAGCAACGGAAGAAGAAACCAAAGAACAGGCTACTGAAGAATCAGCGTCTACGGCAGAAGAAATCAACAACGAAGCGGATGCCCCGATAAACGAATCACCGATAGCAGTTGCCGAAGCCAGACCCACTAGTGGCGATGCCCCTTTAGAAGTAAGCTTTAAAGGCAGTAGCTCGAGAGACGACCTAGGGGTCAAACAATATCGTTGGGATTTCCGTGATGGGTCGACCTCCACCGAAGCCAACCCTACGCATACCTTTCAGAAGACCGGAACCTTAGCGGTACGGCTCACCGTTACCGATGATCAAGGGGCGTCGCATACCGATACCGTAACGATTACCATTACCGAAGAACAAAAAGTGAATGAAGCACCAGTGGCCGCTCCGAAAGCTTCCATAGCTTCAGGTGAAGCGCCACTTAACGTACAGTTCACCGGAGACGAATCGACTGACGATAACGAAATTACAAAGTACAGCTGGGATTTCAAAGATGGTAGCGAAGCCAATACGGCAAACCCATCGCATACTTTTACCGAAGCGGGCACCTACGAAATTGTTTTGACGGTTAGCGACGAAGATGGAGCAGAGAACTCTCGCATCGTTAAGGTTACCGTCAACGAAGCCAAAAATGAAGAACCCGTTGCGCTGCCCAAAGCATCGACCGTTTCAGGAGAGGCCCCACTTAACGTACAGTTCACCGGAGACGAATCGACTGACGATAACGAAATTATAACGTACAGCTGGGATTTCAAAGATGGTAGCGAAGCCAATACGGCAAACCCATCGCATACTTTTGAAGAACCCGGCGAATATAAGGTAGTGCTCAACGTCGAAGATGTACAGGGCCTTTCTAACGCCAGAATTGTCGTTGTAACGGTTACCGGAGCGAAAAACGAGGCGCCAGTAGCGAAAGCCAGTGGAAATCCCTTATCGGGAGATGCCCCATTGAACGTACAGTTTAAGGGAAGCGATTCGACCGACGATGTAGGCATCACTGGTTATTTCTGGGATTTCAAGGATGGTTCGACCACAACCAACAGCAACCCCTCGCATACTTTTAACGAGGCGGGGGAATACGAAGTCAAATTGGATGTCAGGGACAAGGATGGTCTTACCCATTCTACATCGATTACTGTCAGAGTAACCCAACCTGTATCGAATGATGGTAGTGGCGATTCCGGTAGCGGAGATAGTGATGGCGGAAATACTGGAGGCGGTGATACCGCCAGCGGGGGAAGCGGAAGTTCTGGAGGAGGCGGAAGTTCTGGAGGAGGCGATAGCGGTTCCAACGACAATACAACCAACGGTGTAAAGGCATCTACCTTCGGGTATAATTCGAGCGATGCGACCAATGCGTTGAAAGCTGCGATTGAATCTTCACATAGTACGATTATCGTTGATAAGCAAGCAGGTGACTGGGTTGTGGGATCTCTCTACTTAAATCAAATAAGAAACAAGAAAATTATATTCGAAGAAGGGGTGGTTTTGAGAGCTAAACGCGGCGCCTTTAAATCTAGTGATAGGCTATTTCAACTGGTGAATTCTGATAACGTTGAAGTTCAGGGCTATGGTGCCACATTTGCCATGAACAAATCGGAATATTCCGGACAACAAAACCATGCCCTAGCCATTGTCAATTCTTCTAATATCACTGTGAAAGGGCTTACCCTGACCGGTGCAGGCGGCGATGGCATATATGTATCGCGTCATAATGGTGGTGAATATTGCAGAAATATTGTTATAGACGGGGTGACATCAACCAACAACCAACGACAAGGCATGACCGTTCTCAGTGTTGATGGCTTGACCATTAGAAACTCCACATTCAGCGAAACTTCGGGAGAGTCACCCGGTGCGGGTATCGATTTTGAACCAGAAGCCACCAATGATAGATTGGATAACATTACCGTTACCAACTGCACTTTCAAGGATAACCATGGACCGGGAATTATGTTTGCGGTAAGTAAGATCAACAGTAGCACAATACCTATTGATGTAGTTTTTAAAAATATCAGAGTGTCGAACAATTCCGTATCAAATCCCAGAGCACACTCTTCAGAAATAGAACTGGGTATGAGTACCAATTATACATCGAACCCCGTTCGGGGAACCATAACGTTTGACGGCCTAGTGGTGGAAAACAGCAAGTGGGGTGCTATTTATACCAAGAAGACCTTTGAATCATATCAGGTCAATATTAAGAATGCTGTTTTCAAAAATGTAAGTAAAGGAGGCCAGAATCCAGTAATTGATATCGGCGTACTCAGCTATGCAAATCGTTCCAACGCCAACATGGGCGGATTCTCCTTTGAAAATGTATTGATCGATTATGATGGTGCAGCCCCATCCTTACAACTTCATGGACCAAGCAACAATAGTTGGGACCTGAAGAATATGAAAGGTCAAATCAGGGTTCGGTCTCCTAGGGGGATTCGTTTAAATGACACTCAGAATGTACTATCAAGAAGTTCTTCGTCGGTTAATTTAAGCATTGTCGAAGACTAACATAAAGGAAAATCGCGAAATAAGTAAGTTGAATAATGTTCTATTATAAATTACAAACCCCAATTTCATTCCAGTACATCGTACTAAAAAAATCAACGATGTATTTAACCTAATCGGATTTGTTCAAATCCAAATAATCCCCAATTTTTATGAAAACAAATTATGCCCCAAATTCATTAAAATGGCTTTGCCTAATTTCAATTTCACTGACGATCAACTATTCCTGTAACAAGGATGATGACACGTTGGAAAACGCGACACTTGATCCGGCTTCCACTTCTGTCGAAAAAGAAAACTTAGATGGCGCAGCATTTTTAGAAGAGAACTATCTCAGCGAGAATGACCTTGCCGAAATGGGTTTTGAAACCCGTACGGCCGTCTTCCGGCCTATGGAGAATCAACTAGACCCCAAAATCGCGAAAGACGATGAAACAGAACCCGACCGCCCTGAAGTGGACCCTGGGTACAGCTATCTGAGGTACGACCTGAGTCAAATCGATTCCATAGGTGGCACCCTTGACTCGGCCAAATTGCAATTTACGATGACGGGCGGTGATGGAGCAGCTACCGTTTCCGTTTTCAAGGGAACTTCGGATGATTGGGACAAAACCGCCCTGTCTAGCGAAAATGCCCCTGAGCCTGTAGCGCTTCTCGGCGAATTGAAAGGTACGTTCTCTTCGGAAGAACCTCAGGAAATTGTACTAGAAAAATCTGAAATCCTTTCTGAGATACTTACGCTGGTCATACCTAATACCGAAAACGTTGCGATAAACATGGCAGCTGCAAAGGGTACGAACACTGGCGCCCCGGCACTTTCGGTAAATTATTTTGTACCCCAAGGTGCCAAGGCACTAAAAGAGGATAAATTTAGCGATCAGGACATCAATGCTACGGCTACTTCTTCTAGTGGACAACCTTTGATGGCGGTAAAGGCCACCGCCTCTACGGGCAACCGCCCCCCCGATTCCAGGCCTTCGGCTTCGACCCTCTCCGGTGTTGCGCCGCTTAAAGTCCAGTTCGGAAAAGGCAAGTCCAGCGATGATAAAGGTATCGCCAGCTATAAGTGGTATTTTATGGACGGAACTACGTCTACGGACCCAAATCCCTCCCACACCTTTACAAAGCCGGGAACCTATAAGGTGATTTTGTCCCTCCATGACCAAGAAGGTCTCGAAAACGGTCGTATCATTATAATTCGTGTTGGCGCGTCAAACAGCTACAATAAGCGGCCCGACTCCAGACCTTCGGCATCCGTCGTTTCTGGAAAAGCTCCACTAAAAGTACAGTTCGGTAAAGGCAACTCCAGCGATGATAAAGGTATCGTAAGCTATAATTGGTATTTCATGGATGGCACCACGTCAACCAGTCCGAATCCTGCCCACACCTTTACACAGGCCGGCACCTACAAAGTCATATTATCGATTAAAGATCAAGAAGGCCTGGAGAACGGGCGTATTATCATAATTACCGTAACCGGGGGCACAAACAAAGCGCCCGATGCCCGGCCCGATGCCAGTCCCGCTTCGGGCAAAGCACCCCTCACGGTGAAGTTTGGAAGCAGCAAGTCAAGTGATGATTCCGGAATTGCAAGCTATGCATGGGACTTTATGGACGGGAATAAGACCACCGGCGCAAGCCCCACCCATACTTTCAACAAACCTGGCACGTATAAGGTTGTGATGACGGCCACCGATAAAGGCGGTTTAACAAATTCACGTATTGTTGTCGTTACGGTAACGGGAACCAGTACCGGAGGAGATACTGGATCCGGCGGCTTAGGAGGTAGCAGCACTGGAAGCACGGGAGGTAGTGGTGATAGCAGTAGCGGAGGTAGTAATGACATTCCCTCCAACGCTGTTAAGGCCTCTACTTTTGGCTATAATTCGAGCGACGCCACAAAAGCTCTTAAGGCCGCCATAAGTTCATCGCACACCACGATCATCGTAGACAAACAAGCGGGTGATTGGGTAGTCGGATCCTTGTATTTGAATCAGGTGCGAAATAAAACGATAATCTTTGAAAAAGGGGTTGTATTACGGGCCAAACGGGGTGCCTTTAAACCCAGTGATCGGTTATTTCAACTCGTAAATTCCGAAAATGTTGAGATTCAGGGGTATGGCGCTACGTTCGCCATGAACAAATCGGAATATTCAGGTCAGCAAAACCATGCCTTGGCCATTGTAAACTCTTCGAACATTACCGTGAAAGGTCTTACCTTAACAGGTGCTGGTGGAGACGGAATCTATGTATCGAGACATAATGGAGGTGAATATTGCAGGAATATTGTGGTAGATGGAGTAACCTCAACAAAGAACCAACGGCAAGGTATGACCGTTATCAGTGTCGATGGTTTGCAAATCAAGAATTCCACTTTTAGTGAGACGTCCGGGGAATCACCAAGTGCCGGAATAGACTTTGAGCCCGAACATACAAGTGACCGGTTGGATAATATTACCGTTACCAACTGCACCTTTAAGGATAACAATGGCCCCGGCATTATGTTTGCCGTAAACAAAGTAAGTGGTAATTCTCGACCTGTAGACGCTACATTTAAAAATGTAAGAGTATCGAATAATTCCTTGAACAACCCTAGACTTTATCCTACGGAAATTGATCTCGGTATGTCCTCCAACTATGTTACTAACCCTGTAAAAGGTTTAATAACCTTTGACGGGCTCACGGTAGAAAATAGCCGTTGGTGTGCCATTTGGACCAAGAAAACCTTGGAATCATACCATGTCACTGTTAAAAATACCGTTATCCGAAATGTAAGTAAGGGCAGTGATAAGGCAGCAATACATATCGGTCTGTTAGGTTACGGCAACAAATCCAATGCCAACATGGGCGGCTTCACCTTCGAGAACGTCCTTATCGACTATGACGGAGTTGATGCTTCGCTGAAGCTCTACGGTCCTAGCAACGACAATTGGAAATTGGCCAACCTGCGAGGTGAAATTCGAGTTAAATCACCCCGTGGAACCCAATTCTCTGATAATACAAACATATTGGAGAAGACCAGTTCTTCTTCCGTAAATCTGAGAATCGTACAAAATTAAAATCGTGTTGTAAATGAAGTCGATTTTTTAAAAGGCTGGCCTAACAATAGGCGACCCCTCCATATGACAAATCACCTCTGTTAAGTCAGAGGTGATTTTTATATTTAATGCTTTTCCACGAAATCACTTAATGCCTTACTTACATATATGATATAAGACTTTCTCCATTTTTATGAAAGTGAGGCTTAATTCAAAAACCATTTTGTCCTATATCCTAACCCTTATGATTCGAAGTCGCTTTAGGTTTCTAAAGGGTTAAACATATTTTATTTTCAAAGTTTTAAGGCTTTATTGTTATAACTCAATGAAATAGTGCCTAAATAACCTAATAATTTATGGTGAAAAACTGCTGTGAGTCATTCATTAAACGTTTTTATTTACCACTGCTGGAATCTATTGTTCGCATTAAACCAATTCCTATATCTTTGCGACCGGATACACAAGTTCAATTGTAAAATTGTTTAGCTCAATTTAGACTTAATGTCGGTTATCCCTATATAGTTTTTAAATTAGGGATGTTACGAAATGGATTGCCAACCACTGAAAAAAAAATAATGTCCCTTAAAAACATAGTTTTAAAACCAGAAAATAAAGTATTGATTACCGGTGGTGCCGGCTTTATAGGATCGAACTTATGCCAGTGGCTATTGAATAACGGAAATAAAGTCCGTTGCCTCGATAATTTCGCTACTGGAAAGAAGGAGAACATTCGTCCCTTCTTAAATCATAAGAATTTCACTTGCATAGAAGGCGATATTAGAGACCTCAATACTTGTAAAATGGCCTGTGAGAGTATGGATTATGTACTGCATCAAGCTGCCCTTGGCTCCGTTCCACGTTCGATAAAAGACCCGATAACTAGTAATGATGTCAACGTTTCCGGCTTTTTGAACATGTTGGTCGCGGCCCGCGATGCCAGCGTCAAACGCTTGGTCTATGCCGCCAGTTCCTCGACCTATGGTGACTCAAAATCTATGCCCAAGGTCGAAGATGTTATAGGCAAACCGCTCTCCCCCTACGCCATCACCAAATTCGTGAACGAACTCTATGCCGATGTATTCGCGAAGACCTATGGATTGGAAACTATCGGACTCCGCTATTTTAATGTTTTCGGTAGACATCAGGACCCGAATGGAGCCTATGCCGCAGTGATTCCCAAATTCGTTATTCAACTTGTAAATCATGAGTCCCCAACCATCAATGGTGATGGTAGTTTTTCTCGTGATTTCACTTATATAGACAATGTCATAGAAGCCAACCTACTTTCAATTCTAGCCGAAAAACCAGAAGCGACAAATACGGTTTACAACGTGGCTTACGGTGAACGAACGACATTGAACGAATTGATTAACTTGCTACGTAAATATCTTTCCGAGTTTGATTCAAAAATAAAAAACATTGAAGTGAATTACGGTCCAGAGCGCGCAGGCGATGTTCCGCATTCGTTGGCATCCGTTGAAAAAGCAAAAACGCTATTGGGCTATGACCCCGAATTCGATATCAACAAGGGGTTAAAAGAAGCGGTCAGTTGGTATTGGGAGCATTTAGAGCGTTGAAGCGCTGGAAATCGGAGACAAAATCAAGTGAATTCCCTAAACTGAAAATCGCCAGCCTTTACCTTTCAAACTGTAACAAAAACTAAAGATGAATACACCTAAAATAGCCGTAATCGGCCTTGGCTATGTAGGCCTGCCCCTAGCCCGTTTGTTTGCAACCAAATATCCGGTAATCGGCTTTGACATTAATGAAAGACGGGTCAAAGAGCTACAAGCCGGCAGAGACAGTACCCTTGAAGTGGAAGATGAGGTGTTACAGGAAGTCCTTTCGGAATCATCACAAATGAAAACCGGTCTATATTGCTCGAACCAGTTGCATGATATAGCCGACTGTAATTTTTATATCGTTACCGTTCCTACCCCGGTCGATAGCACAAACCGGCCAGTTTTGACTCCTTTGTACAAGTCAAGCAAGACCGTGGGCAAGGTTTTGAAAAAGGGCGATATCGTAATTTATGAATCTACCGTGTACCCGGGAGTTACTGAAGAGGAATGTGTGCCCGTACTTGAAAAAGTAAGCGGCCTGAAATTCAATAGCGACTTTTTTGTCGGATACTCTCCTGAACGCATCAATCCTGGTGACAAGGAACATACCGTTGAAAAAATTCTTAAGGTTACTTCAGGCTCTACCCTTGAAATCGGAATAAAAGTAGACGAACTCTATAAATCTGTCATCACTGCCGGTACACACTTGGCACCATCAATCAAGGTGGCCGAAGCAGCCAAGGTGATTGAAAACTCCCAACGGGACATCAATATCGCCTTTGTCAACGAATTGGCCAAGATATTTAACCTTATGGATATCGATACCCATGCCGTTTTGGAAGCAGCAGGTACCAAGTGGAACTTTTTGCCCTTCCGACCCGGTTTGGTCGGTGGTCACTGTATTGGGGTCGACCCCTATTACTTGGCGCAGCGGGCTCAGGCCTTCGGATATCATCCCGAAATCATTTTAGCCGGTAGGCGGCTTAACGATAGTATGGGACAATATGTAGCATCTGAAGTCATCAAACTGATGGTTCAGTCGGATATCAAAATCAAGAACTCAAAAATCTTGGTGTTGGGCATCACCTTTAAAGAAAACTGCCCCGACGTAAGAAATACTAAAGCGGTAGACGTCATTAAAAATTTGAAGAGCTATGGAACCGAAGTGACCGTATTCGACCCTTGGGCCTCTCCCCAAGAAGTAATGCACGAATATAGTTTGGAGACTATCCCTACACTCCTGACCGATGAAAAATATGACGCAGTGGTGCTGACCGTAGCACATAGCGAATATTTGAACTTGGATCTGCACGCACTACTGAAGAATGATGGTATTTTGTACGATGTAAAAGGTGTTCTTAAAGGCAAAGTTAGCGGCAGACTGTAATACGACTATTGAGAAATGATGTTCATGGTTTGTTCCATCGAATGACCTAAACTATAATTGGGCGTTTTTCGCAAAGTAATAGTTAGTGTTTCGTCGTCATCTTTCTTGGCCCTAGCGTTTACCGGAATGTCTATACTGGTTTTATTGGCAGGAATAATGACATAACCGTGCAAAAGATCGTAATCGTCCATATTGTCGGCAGTGCCTGAAATTTCATATTCCACAGCAAGTGGGTAGGAGAGATCAGGGGTGGTTCGAGAAACGGTATAAAAACTTTGCGAACCCCTTTGGACTTCGGAAACTTTACTTTTAATATTCAGTATAGTTGACGGTATGTTGTTCACCATTTTATAATTTAATGAAGTTCCGAAACCCTTTTCGGCATTTGTCGTATTATTTATACCCCCTTCATTCGCATAGGGGCTTATAATCAGCGCATCATTTATAATGAAATTATCAATACTCCAGCCATCGTTTGAATCCCCTTCCAATTGCCAAAAAGGCATATTTCTTTTCTCTCGAATCAAAAGACCGTTGAACCCGATGTTGCCGACGGCAGGCGTAGGAGAATTATAATTGTACCTGCTGGTATGAATGGCATGTTGAGCAGCAGATACATTGTCATATCCGACATTTTCAATAACCAAGTTATTAAACACCAATTGATAGGCATCATGATGTTTTAAGGTGTAAATGCCGTCGAACCTCTCATTTTTTATAAGAACGTTGTTAAAGCGAACCAAACCTTGTAACGCATTTCCACCGCCTCCACCAAGGCCCATAACAATGGCCGCCTTTTTGTATTTGAGATCAAGGTCACCTTGCTCTTGCCAGTTCTCCCTAATATAAATACCATCAAGTTCTGCATCTATGGGTATTGTTGTATTGTCTAATTTCGATAGTGCAAATAGAATTCCGGTATATCCGTTATGGGCAAATTCTACATTCTTAAATTTAATACCAGTCAATCTCTGCGTTACGTAATCCGGTTCTATATCCAGACCTGACGTTGGCCGTCTGCCCCAGGTACAGTTGAACTTAACGTTTTCTACCAATATGTCTTGAGCGGAAGTAATAGTGATACCCTGCCGACGATGGTTTTCAAAAATCATGTTCCGTACGGTAATGTTTTTTGAAAAACCTGTTGGCGTTCTTGTTCCGATAAAAATACCATCGCCCGCGCTGCCGTCTACGGTCAGCCCCTCAAATAACACATCTTTACAATCATATAATGCTATGGCGTTTCTAAACTCCCCCTTCGGCAAAACAGCATTATTCATAACAAATCTTGCACCATAGCCGAAGATTTTCCATCCAGTAACGTTTTCTAAACGAAATAACATATCGAGACCACTGCTGTGGTCATATGATTGGTCGATAGCTTTGAGAGTCACCCCTTGTTCAAAAATGATAGTTATATTATCCGCAACTCTATCTACGCCTCGTTTCCCGTCAAACCAATTGGGATGTCGGCCTTCGATATTCCAGACCCCTGTAGTACCGGCTTTATAGTCGATTATCACGGTGTCTCCGCTTTTAGCTCTTTTTATGGCGTTTACAAAACAAGCCGTAGCGTTCAATCCATTGAAGCCAGGACTAATGGAGCTGGCTATAATAGTATTGGATTGCTGCTGATCGACCTTATAAATTTTGGAAACAGATATTTCGTAGATCTTGATTAAATTTTTATTGTCAAAATGGCTATTAAATAAATATATGCTAGATAACAATGAAAACACTAGGATCGATAGCCTCATGGGTCAAATATATTCTAAGGGCTAAAATTACGCAAATTGACCTAGATGGTACGCTTTCGCATTACATCGCTATTTCCACATTCCCCTAAAAAAATTTGTTATTGCTAACAAAACACGTAGTTCATCGAAAAATACTGCCGTTCAACAATAAAAACGTTTTTTTGGGCTTATAGATAACATGAATTTTTAACTAAAACGACTTAAAACGTCAAGCTCAGGATTGGCATTCCCAAAGTGCCATCTTGAGATGAAAACTCGAAATCTAAACCTACTTATGAAAATTCCCCGCTCCAAAGTCATTAAATTGACCGTATGCTCTATTGCCGTCTTTTCAATTTTTGCTTGTACCAAAGACACCGATCTTTTGGCTGACTACGTCATAGCCGATACTCCAAATGCAAGGTTCTTCATGGGACTCGTGCAAGACGATGTATTCTTCGCCTCAAAAGGCTCAGCAATAAACCTGGACGTATTGGCAAACGATGGTTTTACAGACCCTGATAAAGTTAAAATCGTAGAAGTTACCCAGCCATCAAACGGTAGCGTGGTGATCAATGAGGACAAGACATTGACCTATACACCCGGTGGAGACCCAAACTCGATAGTGGAAAACGGAACCAATAGCGAGGAAGAACCAATTGAAGGCGAAGAAGCCGCGCCCAACGAACCGGAAACTCCAATAGTCGACGAGCAGCCAGAACCTGCTCCTCAACCAATACCAGAACCAACACCACAGCCAGAACCAACACCACAGCCAGATCCAACACCGCAGCCGGAACCACAGCCAGAACCACAGCCGGAACCAATTCCCGCACCTGAGCCAAAACAGAATACTGAAACTGAACAAGAATCCGACGATAATTTTGACTACAAGGTAGAAGTTGAAGAAGATGACGGAACGGTAACCGAACAAGAGGGAACCGTTACGATTTCGTACACAGAAAGGGATTATGGCGTATTGAAAGCTTTCCCTACGGCCTATGGTGCCGGATCAAATGCTTCAGGTGGCCGAGGTGGATCGGTTTACCATGTCACTAATTTGAACAACAGTGGATCTGGAAGCTTTAGGGAAGCCGTTAGCGAAGGTGACCGAACGATTGTCTTCGATGTATCGGGTACAGTTCGTCTAACCTCCAATTTAGTTGTGACAGCCGACAACCTTACAATTGCTGGTCAAACAGCACCTGAGGGAGGCATTTCTATTACCGGACCTAGAATGCAGTTCCAAGATGTTGATAATTTGATTGTTCGTTACGTAAGATTTCGCCCAGTTTGGAATCACAGTAATTTTGGCGTCAACGATGCCTTGGAATGTACACGGGTTACAAACGCTATTTTCGATCATATTTCCGTTTCTTGGGGATTGGACGAAACAATAAGTTTTGTGGGCTCCCTAGGTACGGCACCAAATAAAGTTCATGCGACTTACAATATTACTTTACAGTATAGTCTAATAGGTGATTCTGCGAAAGGTATGATAGCGGGCTTCTCAAATTATAGAGATATGAATACCAAGGGTACGCCAGGAGGAGACTTTTCAATTATCAGTAATGTTTGGACACATATTAGCCACAGATTTCCGAACGCTGTTACAAAAGACAGAGTGGATGTAATCAATAATGTCGTCCATGACTGGAGAAATAAAATAGGCACTTCAAATGGGCCGTTGAAAATTAACCGAATTAATAATTATTTTCAAAGGGGTAGCCAAGTATCAGATGTGGTTTCCAAAGGTAAAGTATTTCACATCGATTATCGTCCAGGTGATGAGCAATCCATATATGCAGAAGGAAACATCATTGGTGATGAATTTACCAATCCCATGGCAGATAATCTTCCTCTTTTTCATTGGTGGACAAGCGGTCCATCAGGAAATACGCAGAGCCGACCTACAGGTACGCTGCAAGTTACCAGTTCAAATGCATCAGGAAGATTTACAAGTGAACCATACCCACAAATCAATCACGCATTCCAAATGCTAACAGCCAAGGAATCCTTCAAACAACTACCTGATATAGTTGGTGCAAGCGCGGTAGTTAATGGTTCGGGAATAAAGGTTGTAGGCCGTGATGCGGTTGATACTGAATTTGTATCGAATGTGAAAAGCAATACGGGTATCTCTCATCATTATAGATCAGACAGAAGCAAAACTAGTCTATATATAGATTATTATAATAGCGTGAGCACTAATCCAAAAAACAAGCACATTGAAAACTATGACTCAGATAAAGATGGCATGCCTAATACTTGGGAACTATCGCAAGGTCTTGATCCGAATGATAAGCGTGATGGCAATCTTGATGCGAATGGAGATGGCTATACAAACCTAGAAGACTTTCTAAATCAAATAGATTTTTAATCCGAAGTTTTGAAAACGTTTCAAAAACTTTCCTGACATTTTACAGAGAAGTTTACATAATTTCATAGATTCAATTTGAGATATTTCTTTTAAAATCTCTATCTTTGCATCTTTCTTCAATTTTTCTTCTGATTTTTGTTTTAGAATTTTAGAATTAAAGAATCAACCTTTTTTAAGAGTATTAGAAACAATCTTTTAATTGAATTTGAATGTTATTTAATTCTCTTGAATACTTGCTTTTTCTGCCAACCGTTTGGTTCTTGTATTGGCTTCTTTCGAATAAGAGACTCATTTTTCAGAATTGTTTAATTCTTGCCGCAAGTTACTTTTTTTATGGATTGTGGGACTGGCGTTTTCTTTCCTTAATTCTTGCAAGTACAGTTGTTGATTATCTAGTTGGAATCGCAATTTGGAAAAACAAAGACACCCTGGGAAAAGGAAAATTCTGGTTATGGGTAAGTATGATTTTCAATATTTCTTTACTTGGATTTTTTAAGTACTACAATTTCTTCGCAGAATCATTTATGGATATGTTCGAAGTTTTCGGATATACGATAACAAGTTCTTGGACTTTAAGTATCATACTCCCTGTCGGTATATCTTTTTACACCTTTCAAACAATGTCGTATTCATTGGATATTTATTATAGGCGCATAGAACCTACACAAGATTTTCTTTCTTTCGCCACGTTTGTTGCTTTTTTCCCTCAATTGGTGGCCGGGCCCATCGAAAGGGCTTCAAATTTATTGAACCAGATTACCAGCAATAGAAAGTTTAGTTATGAACAAAATGTTCAGGGTCTTAGGCTAATTTTATGGGGGCTGTTCAAAAAGGTTGTTATTGCGGATTCGTTGGCGCCCATGGTTGATGATATTTTTGGGAATTATGATAATTACTCTGGTGGAACACTAGTTATGGGTGTCATTATGTTTAGTTTTCAAGTTTACGGTGATTTCAGTGGATATTCTGACATTGCAATTGGAACAGCAAAGTTGTTCGGTATAGAACTAATGTCAAATTTTAAGTTCCCGAATTTTTCGAGAAATGTTGCGGAATATTGGCAAAGATGGCATGTTTCATTATCTACCTGGTTCAGGCATTACTTATATATACCACTTGGAGGATCACGAGTGAATAAATGGAAAGCCTTACGTAATATCTCTATTATCTTTTTAGTAAGTGGTTTTTGGCACGGTGCCAATTGGACCTTTATTTTTTGGGGTGGTTTTCATGCTCTCGCCTATATACCTATTTTTTTATTGGGTAGAAATACAATTTATAAGGATTCTGTAATTGCTGAAAATTCCTATTTACCAAATTTGAAGGAAATTTTCCAACTTATTTTGACATTTTCAATTGTAACTTTCTCTAGAATTTTTTTCCGTTCCGCGACCTTGCAAGATTCCTTTGGATATATAAAACGCATATTTAGTAACTTCCAATTTGAAAAATATGAGCCCTCGACGGGGCGAGACCTGACCGCATATTTACTTCTTATAGTGGCATTTACAGCGTATGAATATATAATAAGGCGAGATGAAAGAAATCCTTTTAAATTTAAATCTAGAATCGTTCGCGTCGCTCTATACACCGCTGTGGTAATTTGTATGTTCGTTTTTTATGATGACAACGCACAACGCTCATTTATTTACTTTCAATTTTAAAATGGTAAAGTTATTTAAAACATTAGTCATATATGGAATATATGCCTTAATCGTTGGAGAGTTGATAGTAAGGATTTTCACCCTCACTTCAGACATACCCAGCAGAACTATTGACGAAGACCATATTCAAAAATATCAACCCAACCAAACAGGTATTTGGTCGGATGGAAAACATCAGTGGCAGATTAATGAATTGGGTTGGGCAGGACCATTGCCCAATAATTATGATAATTTGATTGTAATTTTGGGTGATTCGTTCATAGAAAATTTTATGAATCCCGATGAGTGCCACCAAGCATATTTCCTTAAAAAACTCCTGCCAGAAAATAATTTCATAGAGGCAGCACGTTCTGGTATGCCATTAATCGAAGCTATGGAGGTTAGCAAGCAAATAGATACCTTAAATCCAAAGTACCAATTAATTTATCTTAATGATAGGGACTTTGATCAGAGTATTTCTGAGATTACACGCAGAAGCGATATTACACAGCTAAGCCTTGAAAACAAAAGGCTTACGTATGGTAAGATGAATTCTCCCTTTTTAAAGAAAATTCTTTACAATTGGAAATTCCTGTATTATTTATTTAATAGGTTTCCGTTGAATTTCAAAAAAAACATTGAGCCGCAGGTAAATCTTAATCCTCAAAATATCGATAGTACCGTTTACCAAGTTGAGCAATACGGAAAACTTTTGGATTATATAAAAAATCATTATAACATAGACGATAAAATTTTAGTTTTTAAGCCAGAAACTGAGTCCAAATTACTATCTATAGCTCAGAAAAAAGGCTTCAAAACTATTGTTTTAGATAATCGCGATGAACAATGGTCATTTGATTACGACCACCATTGGACTTGCTTCGGTCACAAACAAGCTGCAGACCAAGTTGCAAAGGCAGTAAAAATTATAGCACTAGAGGACTCACTCAAAAAGGGTGAATAATAACCGAACATTGCTTACTTAAATACTCCGTAAGCTTTCAATAATATCCTAATTTGGACAAATCAACGCAAGCAGAGAAGTTAGTATCTTACTTTTTGTTTATTGGGCTATTCCTTAGTCTTTTTTTTGTGTATTTCGCTCAGGAAAGACTGTATAGCCGAATGACAACTGGCTCAATTGAACTGGGTGTTGAAAAATATATTCGAATACTATCAGTTATCTTTATTTTTCTTAGTGTAATCTTTTCTATTTTTCTTGCGAAGACAAAGTATCGATTCTCAATATTTTTTGCCTATCTGGTCTTAATTCTGACCGTTATACTGAATTATTTAATAAGTGGTGCTGATTTATCAGATATGACGCAATTCATGGCGAATAAAGGTATAGGGCCTTGGATTTGTCTAGGGCTTATCTTTGTTGGATACAATGATAATAGGTACTATTATTTCCAAAAATTCTTGCTATTTGCTATTTTGTTTATTTCAATTTTATCCATTTACAGTTTTGTTGATTTTGGGGTAGGTATGTGGCGAGGTCAAGCACTAAGCAAATATCAAATATATTCAGTCAATCTAGTATGGCTTGCACCTTATACATTTTTAACATTAAAAAATAATCAAAAATTAAAGTGGATAAGGCTGCTGGTCTTGTTCATTGGGATTATTTTGGCTTTGGTTACACAGACCAGATCTTTTCTAATCATCTATTTTATCACTTTGCTTTTTGATTTTTATCATACAAAAAACAAACGAAGTTATTTTTTTGTACTCGTATTCGGTATAGTTGGACTGGCCTATTTGATATTGAACACGAAAATATTCAGCACCTCTTTAGAATTATTAATAGACCGGGGGACCCAAGATACAAGAACCTTACAATTAGAAGTTTTCTTAGCCCAATTGGATTTTTTTGGAATTATTTCAGGAAATGGGCACTTTGCAAATTATCGGTTCGGCAACGAACTGTGGACAGCTGTAGATAATCAATGGCTGTTTTTGCTGTGGTGGGGCGGCATAATCCCTGTCATATGCTATTTTTTCCTTTGTGTCGTAGTGCCGGTAAAAATGATCTTCAAGGGCAAATTGTCGTACGAGACAAAAGTCGAGTGTTATGTTTTAATAATGTGGAGCTTGGGATTAACCGGATTGGCTATTTTTAGCACTATGTCAGTGGAATTTTTCTTCTTTATTATCAGTATAATTTTAGGTAGAGTGTTGCACAAATATAGCACAGGACAAAGATAATGGTAAAGGGAATTTATAAAAAGATAATTACTATGTATGGCGCAAGCATCCTTGGTATCGCCATAGGGTTTTTAGTCAGCATATTCAATTCAAGGGTGCTAGGACCTGAAAATTTTGGAGATTTTAAGTTTATCGAAACGGTAGCCCGGTTTATAGCCAGTTTGGTTTCCGTTGGTGTCTTTATATCGATTACCCGTCTTTTGGCATTGAATACCGACCAAGCTAAGGAGCGTCAATACATCGGGCTTTTTACTGTTATTTTTGGGATTACTTCGATAATAGGTTTACTGCTTTTCATAATTTTTTCATTTATTCAACCCTATTTTTTTGACAATAATTTACAAACTATTTTTCAAAAATATTTCTTTATTGTACCGGTAATCCTGGGACATTTGGCTTTGGCCGAAATTTTAAAGGGTCTTCATAAAATATATACCATTTCTTTTATAAGCATCGTTCCAGCACTATGTTACCTGATAATAATATATACAATCAATGAATTTACCCCTGTAGACATTGGGTGGGTATTTTTTGTTTATTACGGGATGCTGCTGATTGCACTTGTCATCGTCATAATACAGCTAAAGCCCGATTTTAGCTTTAAAAAATC
Organism: uncultured Flavobacteriaceae bacterium; assembly: GCA_963832345.1. Classification (GTDB taxonomy): domain Bacteria; phylum Bacteroidota; class Bacteroidia; order Flavobacteriales; family Flavobacteriaceae; genus Pricia. Next base: position 21,376 of record CAWHTW010000006.1, read on the forward strand.
TTTGACCGCTAAATTATTGCATGAGAATAAATTCAATGGCAGACCAATTTATTACGGAAGCTTGGCGGGTGTAGCAACGACACACATCGCAGGCTTAAGTATATCGTACTTTATGGACAATACTCAAGTAGGGTTTTTCACCTTGTCCCTAACCATTTGTACTCCGATGCTTGTGATTCCCTCCGTACTTGGCACTATCTTTTTTAAACAATTTGCAACTATTGAGGCCATACCGAAAAAGGTTGTTTATTTCAGTATTTTAGGCACCGTCGCCGCCCTTATAGTATTTTACTCTCTAATTGAAGTTGTTGTAGTGGCCTTCTATTCCAAAGATTATTTTCCAGTTGTCGGTATATCAAAAGTCCTGATAATTGGTTTTATCTTTCATGGTTTCGGAGATATGTTCAATCGATTCTTGGGTGCAAAAGGTCAGGGAAAGTTGCTGAGAAATGCCGCGTATCTCGTTGGTATAGTTAATATTTTGGGCTATACGCTTTTAATTAAATTTTTTGATGTAGAGGGTGCTATCTGGACCAAAATTTTGGCAAGTGGATTATATTTTGCTGTAATGTGGTATTACTATTCTCATTTTATAAAGAAGAAAATAGATGTCGCTAGTTTAGACAGCTAAAATCATACTTGCCCATTTAGCACGGCAATACATACGGTAGTTCATTCCAAATCAAAAGTTTTTCTGCGCTTTGCCTACGATTATGCAAGTCATTGAATCTTTTTTTAGTCCGGTATGTGATATACTCTGAATTTATCGTAAAAAACTCAAATAACTTTAAAAATCTTAAGCTCACAGTAGAATTGCCAAATAGATGACCTCAACACACCACAGTTTTTATATAATTAGCACCCATGATTTCTCCAGAAATAGTGCCGGTAGTACCCGTATGAACTACTATGCCAAAGCACTTGCCACAAAAAACCACCGTGTTTATTTAATCAGTTGTTGCTCAACCCAATTGTCTGAAAGTCATTTTGAAGAGATTTCATCGAATGTTTTTGTTTTAAATGAGAAAAAAAAATCCTTAGGCTTTCTCGATACCATATCGTTTTTGAGAAGATTAAATGCATTTTCTGATCGCAAGGGCGGTAACAAATCCTTCCTTTTGTATCCAACGGTTTTTATGCTTTTTGAAATTCTCTCTATTTTCTATTTAAAATTTTATAAAAAAAAGAAGATTTACTATGAACTAAATGAGGTCAGAAAATATGCATCATCGCATGAAGCCCCATTGACAATTAGTAAAATTTCGTATTCCCTTGAAAAAATACTGTTTAAGACTATTTTTAACGTAACTCAACCATTGTTATATTTTTATGACGGTTTGGTCTGTATTTCTACAAGAATTGAAAACTACGGACGCCAATTCAATAGAAACACACTACGTATTCCTATATTAACTGATCCAGATAAAGTTTTGGAGGTTGCGACCGGGCAGTTCTGTAACAAGGATGCTTTCAACATAGGTTTTTCAGGAAGCATAGACCCTATAAAGGAAGATTTGGCTAATTTTATTGAAGTTATTGAAAAACTCAATGATAATGGACACCGCGTTGCCTTTAATTTATGTGGCGCTGTCAAAAATACGTATAACGAAAAATTCACTAGAAGAACATGCGCCGGAACAGCTATTAACTATTATGGTTTTCTAGACGAATTGCAATTATCGACCTTTTTAAGTCAACAAGACCTTTTGATACTACCAAGAGGCTTTACCTTACAGAACGATTACGGTTTTTCGACTAAATTATCTGATTATTTAAACCATAAGAAAATGGTTTTGGTGACCGACATTAGTGACAATGCGTTGTACATTAAAGATAACGTAAACGGTTTTGTCGTTCCCCCTGATGACAAAGCTGCTATGTATGAAAAAATCAAATACATTATGGAAAGTTATGATAGCCTCGAATCAAAAGTGGTCCTCAACGCATTAAAAACTTCAAAAGAGGATTTTGATTATAGAATATATTCAAAAAAACTACGAAATTTCTTAAAATAAGAGGAACCGAGTATTCGGACCGAATTTGTCGAAAGATGAACTCGTCTTAGAAAATTGCATCGAAGCGAATAAAACCAATCATCTACGAGCATGAACATGCCAAAAATGAATTAATTAAATATGAAACAAAATCCCATGAGATTGGCCATTTTAATTTTGTCTATGGCAGGTGGCGGTGCCGAACGTGTTATCTCCTATTTTCTACCCTTTTTAGAGAAAAGAAACATAGAAGTTCATTTAATTCTTATGAATTCGACCGTGAGTTATAACATTCCTAAAGGAATACCGATACATTATATTGATAAAGCGAAGGCAGGTGAAAGCGGAACTTTCAAATTGCTAAAGCTACCTTTATTGGCATATCGATATTCGCAGTTGTTAAAAAAGATAGGGGCCACCCACTCCTTCAGTTTGCTAACCCGGCCGAACTATATAAATTTATTGGTCAAACGGTTTTCAAGTAAAAAGTACAAATTTATTATTAGTGAACGTAATTATCCTAGTGAACAATACGGACATGGAGGTTTAAAGGATAACATCAATAAATATTTAATCAAAAAATTATATGATTCAGCCGATTCCATTATCTGCAATAGTAAGGAAAATGGGTTTGATCTCGCTAATAATTTCAACTGCCATAGTGATAAAATACAAGTTATTTATAATCCCATTGACAAAGAGAAAATTGATCAAATTCACCCAGTCAAAGATTATTTTGACCCCAATTACTTTAATGTAATTTCAGTAGGGCGATTGCAACCGGTCAAAAATCATGAGTTGCTTATTAGAGCAGTCAAAAAACGTGATAACGTCAGGCTCTATATCTTGGGGCAAGGTGAGTTGAAGATTAAGCTCGAGAGTATTATCAAGCAAGAAAAATTAGGTGACAGGGTGTTCCTATTAGGTTTCGACAACAATCCTTACAAATACCTTAAGAGTGCGGATCTTTTCGCTTTAAGTTCAAATCATGAAGGTTTCCCGAATGTACTACTAGAGGCGATGGCCTGTAGACTTCCAATAGTTAGCACCAACTGTATGTCCGGGCCTAGCGAACTAATGGAATTAAAAGAAGTAAAGAATAATTTGATGCCTACGGATTATGGCATTCTTGTACCGGTTAACGATGTAGATTTGATGGCAAAGGCGATAAACCATATGTCGACCGAGGAAGAGTTTTTAAAATTCTGCCGAAAGAACTGTGGCGTGCGGGTATTGGACTATGACACCGAAACAATTTTGACCAAATTTCTGGAGACTATTCAAAATTGTTGATTGCCAAAAAAGAGCTTCAATGAATTTTCAGAAATTACAGAGAATAAAATTTAATTAGTAAAATGATTATTGCCTACAAAAAGTTTATATTAAAGACAAAGGCCTAACTTCTTAATTGCTCGAAGGTATTTACTTGATTTACGATGAAAAAAAGCTAATTAGAGTTACGACTGTTCCTCAATCTTTGGGTAGTCTTCTCAGAGGTCAACTACCCTTTATGTCCAAATATTATGATGTGCTTGCGGTGTCTTCCGAAGGGAACGGTTATTTAAAACATTACTCAAAAAAGGAAAAAATTAAGGTTAGTGCAGTTGAAATGACCAGACAAATAACGCCTATCAAAGATTTAAAAGCTGCTTGGCAGCTTTATATTCTATTTAAAAAAGAACAACCTTTCATTGTTCATACTCATACACCAAAAGCTGGAACCTTGGGTATGATTGCGGCCTTTTTTGCAAAAGTACCCCACCGCTTACATACTATCGCAGGCCTGCCATTACTTGAAAAAACAGGTGCTACCAGAAAGGTTTTAGATATAGTTGAAAAAATTACTTACAAATTTGCCACAAGGGTATATCCTAACTCATTTGAAATGATGGCCATTGTACTCCAAAATAAATATACAACAACTAAAAAACTAAAAGTACTTGGCAAAGGAAGCTCGAACGGTGTCGACCTATTTTTTTTCGACCCAAATAGATATAACGAATATCGCAAACAACGTACCCGTCGTTTTTTGGGAATTAACGATACAGATTTTGTTTTTCTTTTTGTTGGTCGACTTGTGAAGGATAAGGGCATCGAAGAATTGGTAGAAGCCTTCGATGAAGTCAACAACCAACTTGACGATGTCAAATTATTACTGGTGGGGTACTTTGAAAAAGAATTAGATCCCATTTCGGAGAAAATTATAAAAATTATTCAAGAAAATAAGAATATTATTGAAATCGGCCATCGCAGAGATGTTCGATCTTATATGGCTGTATCCAATGTCTTAACTTTTCCAAGTTACCGTGAAGGATTTCCTAATGTTGTTTTAGAAGCGGGAGCTATGGGCTTACCTTCAATTGTGTCTAACATTAATGGCTGCAACGAAATTATCATAGATGGTGAGAACGGAATAATTATACCACCAAAAAATACAAAGGCATTAAGGGATTCAATGATTAAAGTATATAAAGAAAAAAGGACACTCGGTAAATTGGCTGAAAATTGCCGTGAGTCAATTGCCAAAAGATTCGACCGCAAGTATTTTCATAGTGAGCTACTAAAAGAATATCGGTCGTTAGAAAATTATGACACAACAGATCAATAGAAACCGGAAGGTGGGCACAGGGCAATCATTTACACATATTTAGTCAAATAATGAGGGTACGGCATTAGTTTCGTTGTAGCTTAGCTTAGATTATAAGCTATCCCATAGTATCAAATTATTATTAGCAGTATTATCACTTAATTTTAATTGTTTATCCGTTTATAAAGTAGTTAGCAATGATTTCGATTGCCAATATGAATAACAGTCTCTCGCCAAAGTAATCCCTGTTTATTCTGCAATAGAATTTGTCAAGGTAGTTCTGAATTTATTTCCCCTTTAACTTATGGTAGATTGTAAGCATGGGCGACCAAATCGTATCCCAGCGCTTTTGGCCCTGCCGGCGCTACAGCTCCCGCTCGGAAATCCTCTTTTGGCTATAGGTTATGAACGCCATAGCATGTACCATGACCTTTGCCGGGCGTTTGGAGTTTTCCTTAATTACACCGCAGCGCAGGGTTGTCCTGAAATCGCATTCCGAACAATACCACTGTCCCATACCCTCGAACCAACACTGCTCCTTTTCACTGCATTTATTGTATTCTATGCCCTGCTTTTCGCAGGACTTTTAGAAAATGCGAATGGCGCGAAACCTATTAGGGGAACTCTTCCATAAAATTCAACACGTTCAAATGCTTACTTTGTCCTGAAGATAATCAATCCGCGGATATTGGTAAGGGATTTTGAAATCATATAATATTATTTCCTATCCAACACTATAATCTTAAATAGCAAATGAAATCAATTTGGAAAACCTCCCGAAACAAGATAAATCTTACATAAAAAGAGCCTTTTATCAAAAATGTAAGTAATTTGGTGGATTAATATCCAATAATTCTATTCTAATATTTATTTTTGAAGAATTCTAATCTTAATAATGTATCAACCATGAAACTGACCATCAAATTTTTAGCGCATCTGTTTATAGCATCATTTTTTCTATTGTCCTCCTGTTCTAAAGAGGGCGAAGTAGGCCCAATGGGTCCTAGAGGTGAACAGGGACTACAGGGTCCCCAAGGTCCAGAGGGACCTGCCGGACAGACTGTTGAAACACAAGAAGGCACCGACGGAGAATCTCAAGCTGGAGGCGTCGTAGATGGTGAGCAAGGTCAGCAGGGTGAAACAGGCATGCAAGGAGAACGTGGTGCGCAAGGAATCCAAGGTGAGCAAGGCCCGCAAGGAGAGGCGGGTGAAGACGGAAACGATGGGCAGGATGGTGAAGATGGAAATGCTAACGTTATTGATTCCGGATGGATACCTGCTGATTTCATTTCAGGGCGAATGAGAGTAGAAGACCAAAATTTGACATTTGATGTTGTCAACCGTTCCGTTATAATGGTATTTGGAATTTGGTCCGATGGCGAGGAATATATTTTTCAGTTTCCCCATCAAATCGCTGAAGAGAAATTTTCATATAATCTTTTAAACGAAGCTGTCGGAACTTCTTTTGCAATCAATTTTATTGTTCAAGGAGAAGACGGATTTCCCATCGAGGAAGTATCTCGCTGTGATGCAGTGAAGTATTTTATCATACCAGCTAATACGCTCACCGGTAAAAATTCATCTGATTCCCTTACAAAAATGTCTTACCAGCAGCTTATGAACCATTTTAATTTAGATTTTTAAAAGACAGTTCATAAAATTTATCTTACAAAGGCCCCGGTTTTTAGCAAGCGGGGCCTTTCACTTTGTATACTTGTCTCTTGTGTCAATATCGATTTAAAACCATCTGTGTCGGTGAGATTACTTTTTCTGAAATTTTTAAAAGTACTTCTATGTCGAATGGATTTTATCTTCTTTTGTCAGGCGTTTTTCCAGGGTAAGGAGATATAAATCTCGCGAATATCAATACCACATCTTTCCGATCAAACAGGCCGATCATCCATTTTCTTATCAAAACTGAAAAGGAACTCTTTATATTTGCATGGTTTTTAGTAAGGTCCGTTAAAAATATATTTGATATTCTAACGTTGAGCTATCTGAAAAGCTAAGCAACAGCTCCAATTAAAAAGCAATTATGTTCAAAGATAAAACCCTCTTGATTACGGGCGGTACAGGTTCTTTCGGTAATGCCGTACTTAACCGCTTTCTGGAAACCGATATTAAGGAAATCCGTATTTTCTCCCGCGATGAAAAGAAACAGGACGATATGCGAACTCGGCTTCAAAACGAAAAAGTAAAGTTTTATATCGGTGATGTCAGGGACTATGCGAGTATTGCCAAGGCGATGCACGGTGTAGATTATGTATTTCATGCTGCAGCCCTTAAACAGGTACCTTCTTGTGAATTCTTTCCCATCGAGGCCACCAAAACGAACGTTTTCGGCACACAGAATACCATTGATGCCGCAGTCGCCAATAAGGTGAAACGTATCATTTGCCTAAGTACCGATAAGGCCGCCTACCCCATCAACGCGATGGGTATCAGCAAGGCACTTATGGAAAAAGTGGCCGTTGCCGCATCGCGAAACATTCCCAATGATGATACCATACTATGTTTGACCCGCTATGGTAATGTAATGGCATCAAGGGGATCGGTGATTCCCTTGTTCGTTAATCAAATCGAACAGAAATTGCCATTGACAATTACGGATCCAAAGATGACCCGATTTTTAATGTCTCTGGAAGATGCTGTCGATTTGGTCTGTTCGCTTTTGAACACGGTAATCAAGGTGATCTTTTTGTGAACAAGGCCCCGGCAAGTACCATTGGAGATTTGGCTCAGGCTATTAAAGATATCTTTCAGGCGGACAATACAATTAAAATTATTGGAACCCGCCACGGTGAGAAACTTTACGAAACCCTTTGTACCCGTGAAGAGATGCAGAAGGCAGAAGATATGGGCGAATTCTACAGGATTCCCGCAGATAATAGGGACCTCAATTACAACCGGTATTTTTCGGAAGGCGAAACCGATACCAGTACCATCGAAGATTACCATTCACACAATACCACCCAATTGACCGATGAAGAATTGAAAAACACCTTGTTGAACCTCGATTATATCAAAGAGCAGCTTTAAATGACGGCACCAAAGCGTATAGAGGGCTCCCGTTTTTCAGATAAAAGGGGCAAACTTCATTTTTTTAATAACTTCGATATGCGAGAGGTGGTGCGGTTTTATGAGATTTCCCCTTCCGACACGCAGACGGTCCGCGCTTGGCAAGGGCATAGAAAAGAAAAAAAATGGCTGTATTGCAATTCAGGGGTCTTCATTGTGCATTTAGTAAAATTGGAAACTGCCGACCATCCCTCACAGAATAGCCTGTCGGAAAAATTTATATTGAATGCCGAAAATCCGGTGATTCTTCAGATTCCCAGTGGATATGCCAATGGATTTAAGGCAATGGCCGAAAGTTCAAAGCTGCTGGTCTTTTCAAATTTTTCTTTGGAGGAATCGAAAATAGATGATTACAGGTATCCCGTTGAGAAATGGGAGGTCGATTGGGAATAAGTTTGGATGTAGGTGCTTTATGATAAAGCATTAGGTTTTAATTTGTACGTTTGACAGATATTTGCATGGAAAATAAAACAAAAGTAGGAATAACCGGCCAGGCCGGTTTTATGGGATATCATCTCTACACCACCCTGTCTTTGGATGACTCAGTGGCATTGATACCGTTCGAACGTTCTTTTTTCGATGATACGGCAAAGCTGGAAGCTTTTGTAGCCAATTGCGACGTGGTCGTACACTTGGCAGCCATGAACAGGCACGATGACCCGCAGGTTATTTACGATACCAATTTAGGCCTCGTAAAAAAGCTAATTGCTGCAAGTGAGGCCACATCCGCATCACCGCATATTATTTTCTCGTCTTCTTCTCAAGAAGAACGGGACAATCTTTACGGAAAATCGAAAAAAGAAGGTAAGCACCTTTTTACGGAATGGGCGGATACCGGCAACGGAAAATTCACCTCGCTGACCATACCCAATGTCTTCGGTCCCTTTGGGAAACCCAATTACAATTCGGTAGTAGCTACTTTCTGCCATAAAGTCGCCCGCAATGAAGAAGCTCATTTTAAACGATGGCGAAGTCGGCCTTATCTATATCAATGAGCTTGTTGCGCGCTTTATAGACACAATTAAGGACAAGGTCGCTGCGAAATCTCTCGGAAAAAATAGCTTTGAACTAGCGATACCACCTACCAGCCATATAAAAGTATCTGAAATATTGAGCCTGCTAAAAAGCTATCATAAGGAATATATGGGCAATGGTGTCTTCCCCAACTTAGAGGATAGTTTTGAAAAGGCTTTATTCAATACCTTTCGCTGTTACGTTCCGCTGAAGAAGATTTATTCCGTAAAATATACACAGCATACAGATCCCAGAGGTAGTTTTGTAGAAATAGCAAGGACGCAGACCAGTGGACAGTTCTCGTTTTCAACCACCGTACCGGGCATTACCCGTGGCAATCATTTTCACACCCGAAAAGCGGAACGTTTTGCGGTCATAAGCGGTAAAGCACTGATCCAGCTCAGAAAGATAGGAACAGACAAAATTATCGATTATTACCTAGATGGTTCAGAACCCGCCTATGTCGATATGCCCATTTGGACAACCCATAATATAAAAAATATTGGCGATGAAGATTTGATTACCCTATTTCTGGATCAACGAACCCTTCAATCCCTGAAGATTCAGATACGTATTTTGAAGATGTCTAATTGAGTAGTTAGTAGAATACTGGAAAAATGTTTTACAATTGACAACTTGTGCTTGAACTTGCACTTTTTTATAAACCCATAAACTTCCGGTAACTGATCGCAGCCGAAGTATAAACTCCCTTCCCACCTTGAAAAAGCTAAAAGTACTTACCGTAGTCGGCACCAGACCTGAAATCATTCGTTTGTCGTGCGTATTAAATGCACTGGACGCCAACGAAGCTATAGACCACACCTTGGTACATACCGGTCAGAACTATGACTATGAGCTCAACGAAATTTTTTTTGATGACCTTGGCATCCGCAAGCCGGATTATTTTCTGAATGCAGCCGGAAAAAATGCCACCGAAACCGTTGGCAATATTTTGATTAAAATTGATCCGCTACTCGAAGATATCGCACCTGATGCCTTTTTGGTACTGGGCGATACGAACTCTTGTCTCTGCGCTATACCCGCCAAGAAACGGAAAATTCCCGTGTTCCACATGGAAGCGGGCAATCGTCGTTTCGATCAGCGCGTACCCGAGGAGACCAATCGCAAAATCGTGGACCATGTATCCGATGTCAATATGACCTACAGCGATATCGCCCGTGAATACCTGTTGAGAGAAGGCCTGCCGGCCGATAGGGTTATAAAGACGGGCAGCCCCATGTATGAAGTGCTTCAGCAATTTCTGCCAAAAATTGAAAAGTCGGGGGTACTCGAAGAATTGGACTTGGAAAAGGAGAAGTATTTCGTCGTATCGTCCCATCGTGAGGAAAATATCAGCAATCCTAAGAATTTTGAGGGATTGATAACATCGCTAAACCAGATTGCGGAAAAATATGACTATCCTATTATAGTATCAACACATCCTCGAACCCGCAATATGCTGGATTCAAAAATCTAAAGACCCACAAAAATATCCAATTTCTTAAACCTTTGGGCTTTACGGATTACAATGCACTGCAATACCATTCGTTTGCGGTACTATCGGATAGTGGTACTATTTCAGAAGAGTCATCGATTCTTAACTTTAGGGCACTCAATATTCGCGATGCCCATGAAAGGCCCGAAGCCATGGAAGAAGCTTCGGTCATGATGGTAGGCATGAACCCAGAACGCATCATGCAGGCGCTTGCCGCTTTAGAGGTTCAGAAAAGAAATCCCGAACGTAATTTCAGGCCCGTCGCAGATTATTCCATGCCCAATGTCAGCGAGAAGGTCGTCCGTATCATTCTTTCGTACGTAGATTATATCAACAGGGTCGTATGGTCGAAAGTCTGAAATGAAAAATACGCGCGTCTTAACCAGACAAAATAATTTTTGACTGACCATCTTGGTGTATTTCGGGGCTAACATCAATAAAATTACATCCTAAATAAGTTTAGCCATTCTGGTTTTTACGATAACCGGAAGCTATACATAAATGCTTATTAGAATCTATTACCTAGGGAAGAATTGTAGTTGGTAAATCGCGTATTTTTTTGGGATTTAAAAAAACCCCTGTAAATACTTAAGGTCTGCAGACTTTTTTTTATTCGGTTCCCATCACGAAGGGTTCCCCGACGTGCTGCTCGAGGCAATATGTTGCGGCCTTCCGAGTCTAAGTACCATTTGTAAATCAGGTCTGCAGCGATTACGAAATTAGGAAAATCGTCTTCCGAGCACATCATGAAAACTTCATATGGTATTTTAACCCCCGTCGGAAATTTAGCGCGGATGGTCGAAGGGATACAATATTTAAAAGATAATATCGATTCTCTTAAGACGTGTATGATAAAATCAGAGATGTACGCTAGACTTTCAGAAGAAGAACTACATATTGCAGGACTACGAGCTGGCATTATCTGAACCATAACTTTTGAAGAACGGCGCTCTAAGGAGTATAATCGGTAAATAGTTCCCTAAACTATGAAAAAGAAATTATTCAGAGTCGCTGCGGCATCGGCCTCCCTATCGGTCTTATTAAAAGGTCAGTTGCGGTTTATGAGCGACTATTATGAGGTGACGGGTATAGCATCCGATGGTATGCAGCACCGCACACTTAATGAATTCGAAGGTGTAGATACGATTGCCGTACGGATAGAACGGAGAATCAGTATTGCGACGGACCTTTGACCTGATACAAACTCTATCGCATTTTTAAAAGGGAAAAACCTTTTATTGTACACTCACTCACCCCAAAAGCGGGTCTTTTGAGTATGATGGCCGCTTACCTTGCGGGTGTTCCCCACCGTCTGCACACTTTCACCGGTCTCATCTTCCCTACTCAAAAAGGACTTATGAAACACCTGCTCATCTTCTTTGACAAAGTTATCTGCCATGTGCCACCAATGTCTACCCCGAAGGCCAAGGCGTCAAAAACGACCTTGAGCGCTATGGAATAACCAATAAGCCGCTGAAAGTAATAGCCAACGGAAATGTAAACGGTATTGATCTGACCTATTTTGACCCTGGGCTTTATAGCGGAGCGAAAAGAGGGCTTATAAGAAAGGAGCTAGGCCTTGCAGATTCCGTTTTTTACTTTCTTTTATAGGCCGGATCGTTTCCGACAAGGGCATTGAAGAAATGGTAATCGCATTTTTAAAGATTTGTGAACACCATAACAATGTAAAGCTTTTGTTGGTAGGTCCCTTTGAAAAAAAACTTGATCCTCTTCCTAATTATATAAAAAAAGAGATAGACGACAACCCCAATATTATTTCGGTTGGTTTTCAAAAAGATGTACGGCCGTTCTTTGCCATATCCAATGTATTCGTTTTTCCCAGTTATCGTGAGGGTTTCCCGAATGTGGTGCTACAAGCGGGTGCCATGGGCAAGTTCTGTATCGTTACCGATATCAACGGTTCAAG
>CAWHTW010000007.1:0-67500 GCA_963832345.1 uncultured Flavobacteriaceae bacterium
TAAAATATAGCATATGGCAAGGCCAAAAAAAGACATAGAATCGATAAAGGCGATAATAACAAGTTTCAGATTGTCAGTTGACCAGTACTTGGCACTGGCACATAATGCAGAATCATTGGGAATTACAATCCCCGATTACATTAGAAAGAAGATATCCGGTAGACCGCTTCCAAGGACCAGAATAAGCCCGGAGAACAGAAAGTTGTTCGTCGAGCTAAGCCGTATCGGGAACAACATTAATCAACTGACAAGAAACTCCCATTTAAAAATGCACGCTCCGAAAAGCCTGTTCTACCAATTAGAGGAGTTGAGAAGGGTCCTGCATGAATTAAAGTCCGAAATCAAAAAACAATGATAGCCAAACAAATAATCGGGAAAGATTTCTATGGACTGTTGGCCTATAACCAAAAAAAGGTTGAATCGGACGAAGCGGTCGTTCTGGATGCAAATATTGATTTGGGAAGCACGGTCGAAATGACGGAGGAGTTCAACGTGATACGACAACTTCGTCCGCGTCTTGGTAGAGCGGTCAATCACGTATCGTTGAATCTACCGCCCGGAGAAGAGCTAACCGATAATCAATTCGTTTCCATGGGGAAGGATTACTTGAAGGGTATGGGATTTGATGACAACCAATATATCATTTACAGACATCATGACCAGAGCCACCAGCATATTCATATCGTTGCCAATCGGGTAAAACTGTCCGGGGAATTAGTTAGCGATAGTAAAAATTACGAGCGAAGCGAAGGACTGGTCAGGAAGCTGGAAAAGAAGTACGGTCTTTCGCAACTTCCGGACCCGACAATAAAACAAAAGTCGGCACTGACCCAAAAAGAAATCGAAAAGGCGATACGGACGGGGAGCGCACCTATCAAAAGCATACTCCAACAGCAATTGGGAGCGGCACTAAAAAGTTCCATCAATACGGAAGAGTTTCTTCAACAGCTGCGGTCAAAGGATATTCGACCAAAATTCAATATCAGCAAAACAACGGGAAGGGTCTCCGGTATCTCCTTCAAATATGAAGGAGTGATTTATAAGGGGAGCAGTCTGGGCCGAAAATATTCATGGAACAACATCATAAAACAAATCGATTATGAACAAATCAGAGACCGTACAGTTATTCTCGAAAATAATCATCCAGAACAAGGAAATAAAGGAGCTGTTGCTCAAGATACAGGCTCATCAAGGAACGTTGGCGGAGAAACAAAAGATGCTGCGGGAGGGACAATCCAAATTAGTGAAAAACCAAAATACGATTTGGGAGGCACTCAAAAGAATGACTTAGATGACGATCCTTTTACGCCGTTCAAAATGGAGTTGGAGGATTTTGACCGCTGGAAGCGAAGGAAGAAGAGAAAAAAAAGGAGATTATAGCATATTATGGAAGGAGGCTTGGTCAGCGATAAATTGTTAAATGCCCTGGTGGATAGCTTGTCCGTCGAGGATTTGGAAGCTATTCTATCTCAGAAGATAGCTAAGGCATGTCCTGACCATAAACCCAAACCCATGACTGAAAAAGAAAAACTAAAAAAACATTATAGAAACCTATTCCTTTCTATGGGTAAACTACACTTAAATAAATAGGAGGTCGTTATTTGTACTTTTAAGGAAGAATTTAAAAATCTGGTTGCACAATTAACTCTTAACAAAAGGTGCGATCTGTAAAGAGTATATCCAAGTGCGGCCTCAGGAAGTACAATTCGATGTATTAACATCAGCCCTAAATCTAATCTTCTCCAAATGGTTTATGATTTCTAAAGAATCTGGCAATGCGTATGAAAAAGTTGCTTTATCTCTTCAAGTCAATTGTTAAATCAGTATTTTAGGTTTCAAATATCAAATGTTAGGTGCAATTTGAAAAAAACATATGGATTTAAACAAACTATATTCTTCCCAACGTACAGGTGTTGACCAACCCGAGGATAATGATGACCCACGGTCTGGATATCAAAAAGACTACGATAGAATCATTTTTTCATCTGCATTCAGACGTCTTCAAAATAAGACACAAGTATTTCCATTACCTGGGAGTGTTTTTGTGCACAATAGATTAACACACTCACTAGAAGTATCTTCAGTAGGACGTTCTTTGGGTTCACTTGTTGGAAAGTATATTTATGACAACTATGCCAATGATTTAGATTCAAAAAGTAAGCCTTTCTATCGAAATCACTTAAAAAATGTTTTGTCTTCCGCTTGCTTGTGTCATGATATTGGAAATCCAGCTTTTGGCCATTCGGGAGAGGATGCAATGGTCAGTTTTTTCAAAAAAAATGAGAAGGAATTAAAATCAAGATTTAGTGATAAAGAATATTCTGATTTAACAAATTTTGAAGGTAATGCAAATTCAATACGTGTTTTAACACAGCAACTAAATGGAAAACCAAAAGGAGGTTTAAGGCTTACATATTCAACTTTAGCGGCAATAGCAAAATATCCCTGTGAATCTACTGCTAGGAATAACGATTTTACGCACAGAAAAAAGTTTGGGTTTTTACAGTCAGAAAAAGAAACATTTGAAAAAGTTGCATTAGAAACGGGAATGATTATCGATACGTCAGTTTCAGGTTTATCATATTTACGCCATCCTTTTGTATGGTTAGTAGAGGCTGCCGACGATATTTGCTATTATATTATAGATTTAGAAGATGCGCAGAGGCTAAGAATTATTGAAACTTCCCATTGTGAGGGGTTGCTCGATAATTTAATTCGATGTTTAGGCGTTGAAGATGTCTCGGAGTTTGATAAAACACTAATTACCATAAGTGATAAAAACGAAAGAATTAGTTATTTAAGAGCTAAATCCATAAATAGTCTGATATTTAAAGCTTTTGAATTTTATAAACTGCATTTTGATAATATTGTGGCTGGAAAACATAACAAGGCATTATTCGATATGATAGCTGAGGATTGTAACGCACTTCAACAAATTGTAGATTTTTCTGTAGAGCATATTTACAACGACCGTTCAGTTGTAGAAATAGAGAATGCCGGTTATAATGTAATGTATGAGCTGTTAAATCATTTTGTATATCCAATCTTAAAAGAGAAAAAAGAGAAATCCGATAAAAAAGCTCTCATCTTAATACCCAAACAATATCGAACTGAAAGCGAATCCAACTACGATAAAGTGATGGGCATAGTTGATTATCTCTCTGGAATGACGGACATCTATGCAACAGAATTATATAGAAAAATTAAGGGGATTGAGATTGGTATGCGGAACTAAAATTGCACCTAGCACTTTAAAAAAGAACAGCCCTTCATTTTCCTTAAGCACTATGTAAAGAGGCGAAATCAAACATAAAATGCTTTATAAGCAAATTATCTGGGTGTTCTGATTCGTAATATTTATCGTGTAAATCAGAGGTTCGATGTTTTAAATATTCAGGCTCCCTGTGGTCTTTCTTTAAAAGCTTGTTAACTCCGTCTACCGTTTTCTCCAAATCCCCATCAAGTACATATCCAAGTAGGCATCCATTCTCATATTTCTTTGAAACAAAGTTGTTGATTCCAGTATCAATATAACGTCGCTTTAAACCTGAATCATTTTCCTCAAGATTTTTGGCTTCCATATGATATTCATACTCTAAGGATGAATTTATGGTTACCAATCTAAGGTCTATTCTAGGTAGTTTAGCAGCAAAGCCTTTTTCTTTTTTGATTTCATCTTTTGGTAAGTGCTGCTCAACATTCGTAACAATACTCCACTTTAATCTAAGTGGATTTTTTTTTACGTGATCGTGTAACTCCGAAGTAATGTCATTTTCATCCCAGTTTAGTTTGATGACTTTAGTTTCCATAGCTGAAACATAAGATTCTGTTATCAGCCGAAAGCATTTTTCTTCAAAGCCTCTTTTGAAGCTGGCAACTATAACTTTGTTTAATCCCATTTATTATACTTCATTAAGGATTTCCAGTATTAATTCTGAAGCATCTTCAATCGCCATTGATTGAGTCCAGAATCGCCTCTGATTGGGTCGAACAATAAAAATCTCGTTGCCTGTTTTGTAATTTAATTTTTTCCTGAAATAAATATTTGTGCTTTGTTTAGTCCATAAATGCTTGTACAGCTTTTGTAATTCCTGTGTTACATTCTCTTGAGATTTTAAAACTTCTTTTTCATTTTCTTCGAACGAAATTTTCATTAGCAATAAAGGCGAAAAATGACTTGTATCAAATACTGTAGCATTCGCAAATAGGTTTTGCCTATTTAAAAACTGATTTAATCTTTCACTAATTTTCTTTGAATAGTCCTCAATACTGCGAACAGGATGCAGGGCTTTTGACTTAGCTTTTGAGTGAAACAAATCTAAGCTGTAGTCCAAAGCATCATTTAAAAGGTTAATTTCATCTTCATTCAATCCAAAACTTTTATTGATAATACCCTCTACAGTTTTACTGAAAGTAGTTATCAATTGATTTCGCTTTTCTTCAATATTCCAAAAATCCAAACCTTTGATTTTCTTGATAAACTTTTCGGATAACTTCAGAATTTTTGAAATCTCAGATTCCTTAAGATTAATGGGGATTGAAAGATATTCGTTCTTCATAATCTGTTCCCTTTCTATACCATATGAAGAAATGGTCATAAATAAGAAATAACTACTTAGCTTGGAATTGAAATATGAATTTAGAACCTTAAGAATCGAATTATCATTACTACTTGAATAAAAACCGTAAACACCATCTCTAAAAGAGCAATCTACATCGATTAAGGATGAGCAAACACTATTCTTTTCTAATCCTTTTTTGACAACTATGTGGGTATTTACAAATGCTTGAATATCTCCAAGACGTCTGAAGTGAGAGAAATTTTCAATATCATCGATATCATCTACATTGTAAAACGTTTTGTAAAAGGATATTGATTTTGGTGTTTTAACAGAATCTCTTATGCCTTTCAATCGTGAACTTTGTGTGTAGAACCTTTCTATTGAACTGGCATCTAAATAAGGTAGCTCGGACAATATCTCCGAATGTCTGGGTTCATCTTTCTTTTGAGTCAGAAGTTGAAATCCAACACCCGATTCAATACTATGCTCTTTATTGAATTGCTCAATAGTTTGGTAAGATTTAGAATTTAATTTTTCTATAAGTCTAAAATCGGACAATCCGCCCCACATTGCAACTTTCCAAATTTTGGTGTCTTGCTTTTCACATTCTTTGCGCGGTAAAAACTTTAAATCTGAACTATCAATGCTTACACCTTCAATTACATTAGATTTAATAAAAGTTTTAGGCGCATAGTAAACAATAGTACTCGATTTTTTCTTGGGTGCTTTTTTTTGATAAAAAACAACACTTATTGGACCAGTAGCCGAACCGAACAATTGACCTCCAAAATTTTTAGGTGCATTCCTTAAAATTGAGAAGTTATATATTTTCTCCACATAGCACTCATTGAATAGCCACTTCCTGAAATTTTGATATGTTATTTTAGTGTTGGTGAGTATTTTGGTATTAAAAATCAAAGCAATTTCCCCGTATTCGGAGAAGGCTGTCGCCTTATGTAGAAATGGAAGAACCATCTCCTTGGCAAAACCGTGCTTATCACTATAATCACGGATAGATTGGGACAAGTTCTTTGTACCGAAAGGCGGATTTCCCACCACCAAATCAAAATTGATTTTCTCTACTTCGGGATTTTTCTGAATTGTATCGCTACGAAATAAGTTACCACCTTGTTCTATTAAGGTATCATCCAAAGGGTCGTTTATCAAATAGGGTAAACGATAGTCTTTGTTCTGCCAAATCGTCTTGGGATTCAAGTTGTCCACCAAAGCCAGGTAAAGACTAAAAGCCGCTACCTTGATGGACTGAGGGTGTATCTCTATACCGAAGATGTTATCCGTCAATAGCTTCTTCAGCGCATTGAAGTCCGTAAGTTTTTCTCCTTTGGCATTTTCGTGGCGTTTTACCAAACGCTTAAAGCTTTCAACCAAAAAAATACCCGAGCCGCAAGTTGGGTCTAATACCTTAATATTGAATTTTTTTTCTGTTCTAGAAATCGGTAATTTCTCATTCAATATGAGTTCAACTAGGGAAGGTGGTGTATAATACGTACCTGTATCTTGCTTTAAAGTTGGGTTTATTTCGGCAAGGAAATTCTCGTAGATTTCACTTAATAATTCTATTTGAATAATACTAAAATCGAAAAGACGTAAGTCTTCGAAAAGATTCTGCTGTAAAGAATTATCATTGCCGTTGATAAAGCACTTTCGTATAATTT
Source organism: uncultured Flavobacteriaceae bacterium (assembly GCA_963832345.1). Lineage (GTDB taxonomy): Bacteria > Bacteroidota > Bacteroidia > Flavobacteriales > Flavobacteriaceae > Pricia. The sequence continues at coordinate 6,239 of CAWHTW010000007.1, forward strand.
TTAGATGGTCCCTAGAAATTGACTCATTGCTGTCTAGAGTAAAAACATTACCATTGAAATATTCTTCCAGTTTCCTGAAAAGGGAATATGTTTTATCTGCATCGTCCAGAATATCAAAATAGGACTTTGCTCCTTTTTTTATTTTCGAATAAAATTTCTCATCAGTTGCGCCCCTGTCTTCTAAATATAGAAGAAATAGAGAACGCATTATTATTTTATGGATAAGGTTTACGTCCAATCCTTCTCCCTGTAGTTGCCTAGCAGTGTATGTAAGGCTCTCTACAAGGTATTTATCGACCCTTCGTTGCAGGCTTATTTTCTTTCTAATCTCGAACGCTTCTTCCAATGTCCATATGATACCTGTATCAATGGCAATAGTGGAAAAAAGGTTTTGAAGTTGTTGAAGCTTGGCTTTATCCGAGAACTTGTAAGACTCTATTTCGAGTGTTTTTAGTTCTTTCTTATAATCAAAATCATCTGATTTGATCAAAAGAGGTTTTTCCGCACAATTGTAAATACGAATTTCAGTTTCCGAATAAACGTATAGAAAAATAACCTTTTTGAAGTTCCAGATTTTTTTTTGAGCAATTGCAACTTGTCGAAGAGCTCGGTCATCAAATTTTTGAACCCTTTTTAAAAAAACCGCAGGATAACTATTATGATTTTCGTCGGTGCTGAAGTAAATCTCATCAATACCGAAATCTTTTACTTGATTAATTACAACTGACTGACTATCAGAAACTTGATTCGATTTCGACGTAACAGAGACGGCCTTGTCCAAGCCTAGATTTTCTATTATATCAAAATCGATCATAGCGAAGGTCGTCCAAAAAACCCGAGAGTTAGTTACTTACTAAATTAAATCTAAAGGTACAAATGATTTTGCGATTCTGACAATCGATGATGTATTAAAGGTTGGAATATATCCAAATTTATGGATTGATGAGGGGAGGCTATAATATACCCATCACTAACATGAATTCTTATCATGGTAACGGCCTATCCCAATGATTCAAATCATCTTCGGTATTTTCATCTTCGGGTACAATCATCAAACGTGTATCAAGAGGTGGCTTTGGCGTTAAGTATGGTGATATCGTTGAAACGGTCTCGTCAAAAATATAATATTCGTGAGGTCTCGAATATGCTTGAAAAAAGCTACAAAAAATCCATTTTAAATTAGTGTTCTCGGTGCTTATTTGTGCTATTGTACTCTTAATCTTATCAAATCTTTTCTTTTCAACTTGGGGGCCGTCAAATGTCTCCATGCCCACATGAATTACGGCATTATTTTGAGAATTGAATTGTTGCATTGCTTTATGCACCTGATTTTTAATGTCTCTGGCTTTGGCCCACAAGGCTTCCTTGGCATCACAGCTACAATAAACACCAAAAGCATTACTGATATATGATATGTATAGGTTATTAACGTCACCTTCTCCAATTCTAAAATAATCGGCAGCTATACCACATGTAAATCCCTTGTTGTCTATCGGCTTTTTTCCTATCAAACTATGTAGCATAGGGGAATAATCTTTAACGGAATTATTTTCTAGATGCTCTTTTATTTTGAACATATCAACAAATGATAATTCTATATCCACTTTGGTATTTGAAACAATTTTTCCAGTAACTGGCCTCTTTAGCTTTTCTTCCAATAGGTCTTTTAAAAAAGTATCGGGTAGGTTCTCAAGTTCTACATGAAATTCAATATCCAGTAAAATGTTTCTTTCTAAGAGTGTTTTGCTGATATAAGAAACCATCTTTTGTCTTTTCGTATTTTCCCTATAAGTGTAGTCGGAAGTCTTTGATTGCCTTTTGCACTCAATACTCCAGGTCTCTTCATCTCTTTTAGCTATGATGTCCGAAGTTTTACCGGCTTTTTTTTCATCAAGAAAGGCTACTTGATATCCATTTCTGGCCCAAAGAAGTGCTGTCATAATTTCAAAAAGAAAAGCATCGGCTTCTGATTTTCTTTTATTTATCAAATCTTTTATTTTCTTTTCGACTCCTCCAATATTTTTCAATAATTCGAAGTCTAGTCCAAAACGTTTGAAAATCGGGACAATTCTGGATCCCTGAAAGTATTCGTACTTATGTGGTTCATTGATCAGCATATCCAAAAGATATAGATACCAACCAATTACATCGTTTTTTTCAACTAATAAAGTTCCTTCTGAAATAGGCTCTGAAAAAGGTTGTGTAGCCTTAAAATGGACTGCTATCTTATTCTCGATATCAGCTTTTCTTCTTTGCCAATCTTTTTTGGACATAAACGACATAAACCATTTCCATGACCGAATCACATGATCGTCGTCATATTGGGGTACATCTAATTCTTTAATGGGTATCCTTAACACAATTGTTATGTTTGAATTTTACATAAATTCTATTTTTCCATTTAGTTGAAATTTGTGTTCTAAAACCCAAGTATTTGTAGACAAGGGAAACCCGATATAGTTTACTCCTGTAAGCGTTTAAATGGACTCTTTACATTATGCCTTATGGCAATGATTGAAAAATTGTGATAAACTAGCTCAAATATACTTTGCGAAAGTGATACTCCTTACAAAATCCGCTTTTTTTAAAGAGTTTAATTCACTTCTATGGTAATGGGATTTAAGAATTTTTCACATTATGTATAATCAGGGTATCCTAATTCTCCTTTAATATTGCAGGGAGAACTGAATAAAACATCTCCGTGGATCAGTTCTAAGCGAAAAAGTTTTTCATGATAACAACAATGAAAAACTTTGGACAAGGCAAGAAGCATTTACTGATTGGAAAATCACCTTGTTCTACAATCTTTTGCCTCAAATTAAAGATAACAAACCACTATAGTCTTCCGGAAGCTCTGCATCAATATCCTTCAAATAAGCCTTAAGCGCATCTAGAGTGGAATGGCCCGTAATCAGCATTAACTTATCACAAGTTTCGGTATACGTAAACTCTTTTCTAAGCTTCCTAAAAAGCAGCGTGATAAACGTATGCCTAAAGGAATAGATGGTATATTCACTTCCCAATTGCAGGGTTTTACCAGTTTTGAGTAGATATTCGTTATATTTCTTTTTGAGCTTCCAGAACCGTTTTGTAAAATAATCCCTTCTACTTGATTCTGTGGCTTCCCATTCTCCAATGCCGGTAGGAGTAAACAAAAAGTGATTTTGTACAGAGAAGTCGAAATCCTGAATTTCGCGAAGAACGATATCAGGTATGATTTTAGTCTTCTCCGGCTTGTTCTTTGCCTGAACGCGCAATAGTTTTTGAGAAAGAAAAATATCCTTTAACCTAAGTCTACATACCTCAATTGGTCGTAAAAAATTATAGGAAACAAACTTTATGAATAGCAACAGAATAGGGTCGTTTTTCTTCATGAAGGCAAACAAACCTTCCAAAACTTCTAAAGAATAAGTCCTATGGCTTACCGATTTGGTATTAAGTACCTTGATGTTCTCGATAAAATTTCTTGGTATGACCTCGTTATTTTCAAGCTCACCAAATAGGGAACTTAATACTATGCGCGTGTTGTTGCGGTTTCTTGCGCTTGACGCTTTGACAATACTCTGGAGATAATCGTTTACGGTCTGTTTGGTAATGCCGAGGATGCTTTTGTCGAGTAGGTTTTTTCTATCCAAATAAGTCTTGAACCTACCATATCGGCTTTTGTAATCCTTAACGGAAGTTTCTGAAAGTTCACTGAGCTTTATGCCGTACGCATAATCCAGTGCCGCTCCAGCCGTATATTCCAAGGATTTTGAATTGAGCTTAAGCTTGTCCTTGTAAGGAGAATATCCTTCTTTCAACATTTCCAGCAAAACCTCCTTGATGATTCCCAAGTGTAATAACCTTTCCGCTTTGGTCTTAAAATTTTTGTTGACGCTCATCGTAACCGGCGTTTGACGGACCAATACGGGATTTCCGAGTTTGTCTAAAAGGTCGGGTTTGGCGAAGGAGTAGTAGACATACCACCTTTTGGAGAGGTCGAAATTATCCCCGCCATGATATATTTTCGGTTCCGTATATTTTTTCCTTTCCAATCCGTGTTTGTATGCGGTAGCGTATGCGCTTTGCAATATATCAAAAAAAGAACCCATTGACAACAGTTTTAAAAAGCTGTTAATCAATGGGTTGTCTAGTAGCGGGGACTGGACTCGAACCAGCGACCTTCGGGTTATGAGCCCGACGAGCTACCTACTGCTCTACCCCGCGATATGGGTTTCATCTTTCTTGTTTTACAACTTCGGGTCATTACGCCGACAAGATGGGCGCTACTATTTGTAACGGGCGACAAATATACAATCATTTTCCCAAATTTTCAAAACATATCTCAATAATCTTTTCAAACGTAGTGGGTGGTAAAAAACATTAATTCCATAACTTCGGATTTTCAGATATTATGGAGACAATAAACACGTACATCGCCAAGGCGCTCCCATACACGGAATGGCCTATGTTTTTATTATTGATAGGCGGTGGTATTTTTTTGGTGTTCTATTCAAAATTGATGCCGTATCGATTTTTCGGCCATGCAATCGCCATCACTGCCGGAAAGTATGACGATAAAAATGCCAAGGGAGATGTAAGCTCCTTTCAAGCACTATCGGCTGCAGTTGCTGCGACCGTAGGGCTTGGTAATATTTCAGGTGTAGCCATCGCCATCCACGATGGTGGTCCAGGGGTGGTTTTTTGGATTTGGATGACCGCCCTGATCGGCATGTGTATTAAATTTTATTCCTGTAGTCCTCTCCATAATGTATAGAGGGGTAGATTCTGATGGAAAACTACAAGGTGGCCCAATGTTTTATATTACCAAAGGGCTTGGGGGAAAAGGCCCGTCCACTTGCGCTATTCTTCGCAGTGTGTGGTCTTTTTGGCTTTTTAGGGGTTTTTACGGCCAATCAGTTTACCGAAACCTTTATGAGCGTAGTTGAACCTTCGAATACGCTTTTCGAAATGAGCGATATGAATTGGAAATGGACCGTAGGCGTTGTGCTGGCCATTATTACTTCTTTTGTGATTTTCGGCGGGTTGACGAAAATTGCTAAGGTGGCTTCCGCAATTGTTCCATTTATGGTAGCGGTGTATTTGATGGCCGTCATTTTGGTCATGGCTGATGAACTCTAGTCAAATACTTCCCTCCTTAAAAATGATATTATCCGAGGCATGGAACTTTAAGTCATTGGCTACAGGTGGGTTTTGGGGCTTGGTCATTATCGGGGTCCGCCGGGCCATGTTCTCCAATGAGGCCGGTCTGGGAAGCGCACCAATGTACCACGGACAATCAAAAAACGACGAGCCCATACGCGAAGGTTTGGTAGCGATGTTGGGGCCATTTATCGATACCATTTTGGTCTGTACCTTTACGGCCATCGTTATTATTTTAAGCGGTGCCTATCTAGAGGACGGGAGCGGAATTGTGATGACTTTATCCGCCTTTGAGAAAACCCTTTTTGGTTGGGGAGACATTTTGCTGATGGTCATCGTTACCGCTTTTGCCTTATCTACCTTATTCACCTATTCGTATTATGGGGTAAAGTGTCTATCGTTTTTAACCAATGCTAAAATTGGAAAGTTCTATAATTGGTATTTTGTCATTATGATTGTTTTTGCGGCAGTGGCATCCTTGGAGCTCGTAAAGAATTTAATCGATTTGTCCTATGCCTTAATGGTGATTCCCAATATGATTGCCGTACTTTTGTTGGCACCAAAGGTGAATGCGGAAATGAAGAAGTATTTAATCAAAACTAAAGGATGGCAGAGCATAAAGCTGGCTTTGTAAATATAATCGGAAATCCGAATGTGGGTAAATCTACTTTAATGAATGCTTTTGTGGGCGAAAAACTATCCATTATCACCTCAAAGGCACAGACAACCAGGCATCGTATTTTAGGGATCGTAAATGGGGATGATTTTCAAATGATTCTTATCGGATACACCCGGGTATCATAAAACCGGCCTATGAACTACAGTCGAGTATGATGAATTTTGTGAAGTCTGCCTTTGAGGATGCGGATGTTTTCTCTACATGGTCGAAATTGGGGAAAAGGCATTAAAGGATGAAGCATTTTTTTGAGAAAATAAAGAACAGTAAGATTCCTGTTTTGCTTTTGCTGAACAAAGTCGATATGGCTACGCAAGAGCTTTTGGAAGACCAGGTGCAGTATTGGCAAGAAATGCTTCCTAACGGTCGAATTACATCCTATTTCCGCACTTTCCAATTTCAATATTAAAAATGTATTTGAGCGGATTATCGAGCTGCTGCCTGAAAGTCACCGCCCTATTATCCAAAAGATCAATTAACGGATAAGCCGGAACGTTTTTTCGTCAATGAGACCATTCGAGAAAAAATACTTATCCATTATAAAAAGGAAATTCCATATGCCGTAGAAATCGATACGGAAGAATTTTTTGAGGACGAAGATATTATTCGAATGCGATCGGTCATTATGGTCGAGCGCGATTCCCAAAAGGGAATCATTATTGGCCACAAGGGGGCTGCCTTAAAACGGGTAGGGGTAGAGTCGCGAAAGGATCTCGAAAAATTCTTCGGAAAGCAAGTGCATCTGGAACTTTACGTCAAAGTCAACAAGAATTGGCGTAGCGATGCAAGTCAGTTGAAACGGTTCGGATACAACTCCTAATAATAAAGCCTACTTTTGCACCTCCAAAAAAACAAACACCATGAGCGCTATTGTAGCCATTGTAGGAAGGCCAAACGTGGGGAAATCCACTTTTTTCAATCGATTGATCCAACGTCGTGAGGCCATTGTCGACGCCGAAAGTGGTGTCACCCGTGATCGTCATTACGGGAAAAGCGACTGGAACGGTAAGGAATTTTCCCTAATCGACACTGGGGGTTACGTATTGGGTAGCGATGACGTCTTCGAGAAGCAAATCGATATACAGGTCGAGCTGGCCATCGACGAGGCCGATGCTATTATTTTTATGGTGGATGTCGAGTCTGGAGTGACCGGTATGGACGAAGATGTCGCCAAATTGTTGCGCCGTGTGGATAAACCCGTTTTTTTGGCCATCAATAAAGTAGACAACGCCAAAAGAGCCGCAGATGCAGTGGAATTTTATGCCTTGGGATTGGGTGAGTATTACACAATTTCAAGTATTAACGGCAGTGGAACCGGAGAGCTCTTGGATGCTCTAATAGAGAAGCTTCCCGAAAAGGAAAAGGATGAAAGCGATCTACCGCGGTTCGCAGTGGTGGGAAGGCCCAATGCTGGAAAATCCTCCTTTATTAACGCCTTGCTAGGCAAGGAGCGTTATATTGTAACCGATATAGCCGGTACCACCCGCGATAGCATGGATACGAAATACAACCGCTTCGGTTTTGACTTTAACCTCGTCGATACCGCAGGTATCCGCAGAAAGGCAAAGGTCAAGGAGAATCTGGAATTCTATTCCGTCATGCGCTCCGTCCGCGCGATTGAGCACAGCGATGTTTGTCTTATCATGTTCGATGCCACCCGCGGTCTCGATGGGCAGGTGGCCAATATATTCTGGTTGGCTCAGCGGAATAATAAAGGCGTCGTAATCTTGGTCAACAAATGGGACCTGATTGAGGATAAGGAGTCAAACACCATGAAAGAGTACACTCAGCGGATAAAACAGTTGATCGAACCTTTTGTCGACGTACCGATCATTTTTATTTCCGTGGTGAACAAACAGCGTATACACAAGGCTATCGAAACTGCAGTCGCCGTTTACGAGAACCGTTCGAAAAAAATAAAAACGCGCAAGTTGAACGATGTGTTGTTGCCTATCATTCAGCACACCCCGCCGCCGGCCTATAAAGACAAGTACGTAAAAATAAAGTACATCACCCAGTTGCCGACGCCGTACCCACAGTTTGCGTTTTTCTGCAATCTGCCGCAATATGTGCGAGACCCGTACAAAAGGTTCCTGGAGAACAAACTACGCGAGAATTTTGATTTTACAGGAGTGCCAGTTACCATTTTTATGCGGAAGAAGTAGTTTTGGTAAGTACTGAGCAATCCTAATCCTTTGTTAACGCCTAACTAACTCTTTAGTTGTTACTGTATTTTTAGTGCACCAAAATAGCTGCATGCACAAGGTTCTACCAAGCTTCTTACTCTGTATTTTCATTTTTTCTAATTCCAGCGCACAAGAATTTAAAATTACGGGCAACGTGGTCGACGCCCTTTCCAAACAACCTTTAGAAGCTACGACAATCTATGCCGAATCCCCTCGGGATAGTTCTTTGGTCGTCTATACGATTTCCGATGAAGACGGCTTCTTTGAACTCGAAGACCGCTCGGACCTTAATGAACTGAACCTTTTCTTTTCCTTTAATGGATACAAAACACTGTCCATGAGAATCTCCTTGAAAGCTCTGGTGAAGCTTGGGAACATTCCAATGGAAGAACAGGCACAGGAATTAAAGGGCGTCAGCTTAGTTGGGGAGCGGGTGCCGATTATCATAAAAAAGGATACCATGGAGTTCAACGCCGATTCTTTCAAGACCCGGCCCGATGCGACGGTCGAGGAGGTGCTGAAAAAACTGCCCGGAGTGCAAGTGGACAGCGATGGTAAGATTACCGTAAACGGTAAGGAAGTCGACAAAGTATTGGTCAACGGTCAGGTTTTTTTTAGCAATGATCCCAAAGTCGCCACCAAAAGCCTGCCAAAAGAAATCATCGATAAAATACAGATTACCGACACCAAGACAAAGACCCAGGAGTTTACGGGCGAAGAAGGCGACGGCGAAAACAAGACCATTAACCTAACCATCAAAAAGGATAAAAACAAGGGTTATATTGGTCGAATGGCCGCCGGATACGGCACCGATGATCGCTACCAGCTAAACGGCCTGCTTAATTATTTTAATGACACGGAACGGATCAGCTTTATTGCAAGTGCCAATAATATTAATAATTCCGGATTTTCATTTGACGAGATCTATGATATGGTGGGCAATACCCGAGGTGGTTACGATGGGGCCCGAGAGGCGGGATTAATCAATAATTTCGGTAACGGTATCACGACCTCTTCGAATATTGGTGGCAGCTATGCCAACGCGAAAAAGGGAGCATATGAAATCGATGGCAATTACTTTTTCGGCTACAGCGATTCCTTTAACGACCAAAAGACCAGTCGGGAGAACATTTTGCCCGACAGAAGGTTTTTTTCAGAAAATGAAAGTAATTTTTTGGGTTCGACCAATTCGAACCGTGGCGCGGCCAATTTGGAATTCGATATCGATAGCACCCTTAGAATTTCCGTCGAGCCTTCGATGAGCGTCAACCGGACGGATTCCAGGCGCGTCAACACATCTTCTACAACGAACGATGACGGGGAACTGATCAACCGTAACAATCGAACGAGTGCTGAAGATGGTTTCCAGCGGAATTTTTCCAATCGCTTCAACATCATTAAAAAACTCGACACCATCGGCAAGTTTGTGAGCTTGTCGTTTTCAAATAATAACACAGAAAACAACAGCACATCCCTCCTAAATTCCCTACGGGAAATTTTTGGGGATACTCCCGAAGAGCAGCTTTTAGACCAATGGTCGGAAGTGAACAACAAAAGAAATTCGTATGAGATGGAAGTCGAATACAGACAGCCATTACTGGAAAAGTGGTTTCTGGATTTGGGATATACCTATAGCAATGATGATAGGGACAACACCAAGGATGTGATGGACTTTGATCAAACTAGCGACGGGTACACTCTTTTTAACCAAGAGTTAAGCTCCGATTTTAATTTTAAGAGCGAACAGCAAACCCCTTCAATAGGTATCCGTCGAAGAGGGGAAAAGCTGAGTGTACGTTTCGATGCTTCCTATGCTTTCACAAATCTTAACAACCGCGATTTCCTACAGAACACTTCATTTTCCCGATCTTATGAAAATTTGCTTTTTAGGAGCCAGCTACGTTATAACCTAGGTAAAAATAAACGATTTTATATCCGCTATAATAAACGGTTGGATTTGCCTTCCATTAACCAATTGCAGCCAGTACCCAATGTAAACGACCCCCTCAATATCGTAATCGGCAATCCCGATCTTTCGCCCGCCATACAGCACGGCATAAATTTCAACTACGACGATTATGATTGGAAGGAACGAACGGGTATTTATGTGTATTCCAATATCGATGTTCAAAAAAACCGGGTCTCCGCCGTATCGACCACTGACGAAAACCTATTAAGAACGACACGATATACTAACTTAGACGGTAACTATACCGGTTATGCCGGTTTTGGATATTCCAGGGAAATAAAAAAGGACAGCGCATTTTCGGCCACGTTCAACTTACGGCCTGGTCTTAACTTTGGCCAACAGGTGAGTTTTACCAACGGCACGGAACTGAAAGCCAAAAGTTTCGATGTATCGCCCTCTTTTTCCACAACCCTTAATTTCAAGGAATTGGTGGAATTCGAACCGGGTTACGGCATTTCCTTTAACAGTACCAAGTACAATCTTTCAACTATCGAGGATGTAAAGTACACCTCCCAAAACCTCAACCTAAGATTGACTACGTACTGGCCCGAAAACCTGGTCTGGGGCAACGATATCCGATATACCTACAACGGCAATGTCGGCCCAGGTTTCAGAAAGGATGCCCTGTTCTGGAATATGAGCCTCGGCCTTGAAATTTTTAATAAAAAGGCTATCTTAAAAGTATTGGCCTACGACTTATTGAACCAAAATACCAACGTGCGAAGAACGACCGGCGAAGATTTTATACAGGATTTTCAAGGCACCGTACTACAACGGTATTTTATGGGAAGCTTTACCTATAAGTTCGATCAGTTCGGCGGGAAGAAGAATCGAGGTAGCAGGTTTCGTAGAAACTGAATTACCACCCCCCAGAAGCGCCGCCACCGCCGAATCCGCCACCACCGAAGCCGCCGCTAAAACCGCCACCGCCGCCGAAACTTCCCCCGCCGCCACCAAAACCTCCCGAGCCACTACTTCGACCCATGTTGCTAAGAATAATCATATCCCAAATATCGAATCCTCCTGAGCGTTTCCCGCCATTTTTGCCGCCGCCCCTACGGTTTTTTCGGGATAGGATGATGAGAATTACAAAGAAAATAATGACAGGCAGAATAGAACTGATGGGAAAACCACCACCATCGCTAAACGTCCGTTCTTCTTCGAATTCTCCGCTCAATACCTGAAATATGGCATCCGCTCCGTTATTCAAACCTCCATAATAGTTATCTTGTTTGAATTGCGGTACGATTATATTCTCAATAATTCGTTTGGACATTGCGTCAGTCAAATTACCTTCCGTGCCGTAGCCAGTATTTATGGCTATTCGGCGGTCGTTCCTGGCCAGTAGAACCAAGATACCATTATCTTTGTCCGCTTGGCCAAGGCCCCATTTTTGTCCCCATTGTGCCCCTAGATAATTGATGTCCTCACCTTCGGTAGAGCTTATAATTGCGACAACGATTTGTGTAGAAGTACTGTCGGAATAACTGATCAGCTTTTGTTCTAAAGCATTTTTCTGTCCGTCCTCTAGCAGATTGATATAATCATAGACGCTAGTCTCCTCTTTAGGCTTTTCCGGGATTTTATACTGCCCCGAAGCCCATCCACAAAAAAAAAGAAATAGTACTAGAAAGCTAGCCTTTCGATACCTCATCGCTAAGTTCGTTTATATCGCCCTGTTGCCATGGGAAATGGGTCTGTAGTTCTTTTCCGGCTTTTGTTATGCCATCTATGATACCCTGCTTGAAGTTGTTTTTCTTGAATTGTGCCTGAATGGCGTCGCGGGTAGAATCCCAAAAACCGTCGGGCACCACCTTGTCAATGCCCCGGCCGCCGTAGATTGCGAATTTTCTATCGTTGACGGCCACATAAATGAGCACACCGTTCTCTTCTTTGGTGTTGCCCATCTTGAGCATTTGAAACACTTCCTTTGCGCGTACCATATGCTCTAGGCGGGTGTGTGCCTCGATATGGACACGGATTTCGCCAGAAGTGTTCTTTTCGGCCTCAAGAATGGACTGTACGATATCATGCTCTTCATCTTTCGACAAAAAATCCTCTACTCTAGACATGGAATTGGTTTAGGCCATCATTCAAAATCGAAATCTACATCGGGTGCATTTTGAGATCCGGGATCGGCATTGTAACGGGACATTTCGTCAAAGCCGAACATGCCCGCCAAAAGTTTCCCAGGAAATTTGGTAGTATGTACATCATATTCGTTGACCTCTTGGTTGAAGCGGTCGCGGGCCACGTTGATACGGTTTTCGGTTCCTTCCAATTGCGATTGAAGTTCCAAAAAGTTTTGGTTCGCTTTCAATTCGGGATACCGTTCCACAACAACCATCAGTTTGCTCAGCGCTCCGGTAAGTCCGCTTTGGGCTTGTTGAAAGGCTTCCATATTCTGAGGCGTCAAATTGCCTGCGTCAATTGTGGTCGAAGTAGCTTTGGCTCGCGCCTCTATAACGTCCGTCAGGGTTCCCCTTTCAAAATCGGCAGCACCTTGTACGGTCTTTACCAAATTACCGATGAGGTCGTTTCTACGCTGGTACGAGCTTTCTACGTTCGACCAGGCGGTTTTCGCATCGGCCTCAAGTTCGACCGCAGTGTTGTTAAAGCCGACGCCCCATTGGTAGACGCCGAAAGCGATAACAACTATAATAATCAATGCAATTAATCCTTTTTTCATGTTCTTATTTTAATCTGTACAGGCGCAATGCATTACGTCGGTACTTGTTTTGGTTTGATGAACACAATGCATGGCGCTTGTTGAGATTGGTGGTTGATTAACAAACACCGCACATGTGGTCCGTCTTTTATATTTGAATTAAACCGTTAGTAGCTTTTAACGAAAAATTGTTACACTTTTCTAGTTAATAAATACAATTCAACAGATCTATTCGGTACTTCATACTTCCAATTTTGTTCCCTTTACTTCCTTAAAGTTGTTCCTTCATTTTGACCAACTCCGCCTTTACGCGCTCTAGTTTGTCTATAATCTCAAAATTATTGAGCGTTTTTTGTCTATTTTCCCTGAGGTGTATCTTGGCACCTTCCAGCGTAAAACCCCGCTCCTTGACCAAGTGAAAGATCAGTTTTAGGTTGTCGATGTCCTGCGGCGTGAACTTTCGGTTTCCTTTGGCATTCTTCTTGGGTTTTAGGGCATCGAATTCCTTTTCCCAAAAACGAATGAGCGACGTGTTGACATCGAAGGCCTTGGCGACCTCGCCGATACCGTAATAGCGTTTTTCGGGAAGTTCTATTTGCATCGGAGACTGTTTTGATGTATGTGATTTTTATAAGTCATTTTTGATGTTATTTCAGGCAAAGTTTTTTAGTGTAGGATGCGCTATGGTAAAAACTTTAACCAAGAATGGCGCAAACAGGGCCATAAAAAAATAATCTGCATATGTCAAAATAATTTCTCAATCTAGGGATTGGTTCTCTTGTTGTGCCTGTTTCAGCATGTTCTCGAATTCTTTGGCCGTCAAACTGCCGTAGTAGAAATTGATGGGATTAATTCTTTCCTCGTCTTTCCAGACCTCATAATGCACATGAGGAGCCTCGGAGCGGCCAGTGCTGCCGACGAAACCGATCAGGTCACCGCGCTTGACCTTTTGATATCTTTTTACGTTGTATTCGCTCATATGGCCATAGAGGGTCATGTATCCATACCCGTGGTCGATCCGGATATGCTTGCCGTATCCGGAAGAATTATTATCGGCCCTGGTCACCTTTCCGTCTCCCGTCGCATAGATGGGCGTACCTTTTTTAGCTGAAAAATCCATGCCCCGGTGCATCTTACGGGCTTTAGTGAAGGGGTCGGTGCGCCAGCCATAGCCCGATGCCATGTGTTTTAGGTCTTCGTTACGAACGGGTTGAATGGCGGGTATGGCCATCAACAGTTTTTCTTTTTCCGCGGCCAGATCGGTAATCTCGTCAAGGGATTTCGACTGAATGGCCATCTGTTTTTTGATGATATCGAGCCGTTTTGTGGTAGCGATCACCATATCGGAATTATTGAAACCTTCGAGGGATTTATACCGATTTATACCTCCAAAACCTGCCCGTCGCTGTTCTTCGGGAATAGGGTTGGCTTCGAAATATAACCGATAAATGTTGTTGTCACGGTCTTCGATGTTGGTCAATACCTCTTCGATTTGTGCCATTTTACGGTTTAAAAGACCGAACTGCAGTTCGTAATTGTTGACCTCGCGCTGCAGGGAAAGTTCCTGGGGCGTATTGATAAGGTTCGTGTTCATTAGAAGGATCAGTGCGAGTAGGCCAAAGAAAAAAGAACCTAAAATAAAAAACGCAATATTTCGGTATCGCCGCGATTTTTTCGGTTCTATCTTTCGGTACGAAAGGGTATCTGGATCGTAATAGTACTTTACCTTAGACATAATTATTATTAAACTCGCGAATTTCCAAATGGCAGGAGTATATCCTATTTTTGTGGCGTTACGTGGGTTTTCACCGAACTTCACAAATATAAAAATAGTTTCTCTTATAACGCTACTATTTGCATAACCTTATATATTTCAATGAACTCGAAAGATACTAGACAAAAATTCCTTAATTTTTTTAAGGAAAAAGGCCACAAAATTGTATCCTCGGCACCTATGGTAGTCAAAGATGATCCAACGCTGCTCTTCACCAATGCCGGCATGAACCAGTTTAAGGAATTCTTTTTGGGGAACAGTGTGGCCAAAAACAAACGCGTGACCGATACCCAAAAATGCCTTCGCGTCAGCGGAAAACACAACGATCTTGAGGAGGTCGGAAAGGATACCTATCATCACACCATGTTCGAGATGCTGGGCAACTGGAGTTTTGGGGATTATTTTAAGGAGGATGCGATTCGATGGGCGTGGGAGTTACTGACCATGGAATTTAAAATTGATAAGGAAAGTCTTTATGTTTCCGTTTTTGAGGGAAGTACCGAGGATGGTCTGGAAATAGATCAGGAAGCCTTCGACCTCTGGAAGGCCATCGTACCTGAAGAGCGTATCCTTTTAGGCAATAAAAAGGATAATTTTTGGGAGATGGGCGATCAAGGCCCCTGCGGCCCATGTTCGGAAATACATGTCGACATCCGATCGGAAGCTGAAAAGGCCAAAGTTTCCGGAGCGTCCTTGGTCAATCAAGACCATCCGCAAGTCGTCGAGATATGGAACTTGGTTTTTATGCAGTACAATCGGAAAGCGGATGGAACCCTTGAAAACCTTCCCGCGAAACACGTCGATACCGGTATGGGCTTTGAGCGTTTGTGTATGGTTTTACAGGGAAAGAAATCAAATTATGACACGGATGTCTTTACGCCTATTATTCGGGAAATTGAACAAGTAACCAATTCTAAATATGGAAAACAAGAAGAAACGGACATTGCAATCCGGGTCATTTCCGACCATATCCGTGCGGTGTCTTTTTCGATTGCCGACGGAAAGTTGCCCAGTAATACCGGTGCAGGTTATGTCATCCGCCGGATTTTACGACGGGCAGTGCGTTACGGATTTACTTTTTTAGATACCAAAGGCCCGTTTATGTACCGATTGGTCAACGTATTGACCGATACGTTGGGCGATGCCTTCCCAGAATTGAAGGAACAGCGGCAATTGATAGAAAATGTCATTAAAGAAGAAGAACATTCCTTTTTGAAGACCCTGGAGCAGGGCTTGGGGTTGTTGGATCAGGTAGTCTCAGGTACAAAGGGAAAAGAAGTCGATGGCCGAAAAGCCTTTGAACTATACGACACCTATGGCTTCCCCGTGGATCTTACCGCTTTGATTGTACAGGAAAAGGGATTTACTTTGGATGAAAAGGGCTTTGAAACGGCCATGCAAGAACAGAAAGAGCGTTCAAAATCCGCCTCAAAAACCACTAAAGAAGACTGGACGATCCTGACGGAAGATCCAGAGCAGGAATTCATCGGTTATGACTTTTTAGAAGCCAATGTCAAGTTGGTCAAATACCGGAAGATAACCTCGAAAAAGGAGGGCGAGCAGTATCAACTCGTTCTCAATATGACCCCTTTCTATCCTGAAGGTGGTGGGCAAGTAGGGGATAAGGGCTAT
The DNA here is from genome assembly GCA_963832345.1 of uncultured Flavobacteriaceae bacterium. Taxonomy (GTDB): domain Bacteria; phylum Bacteroidota; class Bacteroidia; order Flavobacteriales; family Flavobacteriaceae; genus Pricia. Next base: position 22,289 of record CAWHTW010000007.1, read on the forward strand.
TTGGAAGTCCCGAATGGCGATGTCATTTACATTTTGGACACCAAAAGGGAAAACAATGAAATCGTCCATTTTACGAAGAACCTGCCCAAACGTCTGGACGAGACCTTTAAGGCGGTGGTCGATGCGGCCCAGCGTCGGCGCACGGAGGCCAACCACACCGCGACGCATTTGTTGCACCAGGCCCTTCGTGAAGTTTTGGGTACCCATGTCGAGCAAAAAGGCTCAGCGGTACATTCCAAATACCTGCGTTTCGATTTTTCACATTTCGCCAAGATGACGGATGACGAATTACAGGCGGTCGAACTATTTGTAAATGCACGTATTACGGGGCAACTGCCTTTCGAGGAAAATAGGAGCGTACCGATGGAAGAGGCTTTGGAGCAAGGCGCCATGGCCCTTTTTGGCGAAAAATACGGCGATGCGGTACGCACCGTCCGTTTTGGGAATTCTATCGAACTCTGTGGAGGTACCCACGTAAAGAATAGTGGCGATATATGGTACTTCAAAATCCGTTCGGAAGGTGCCGTAGCAGCAGGCATCCGTCGTATTGAGGCCATAACCTCAGATGCGGTCAGGGATTTTTATGAGGAAAACGACCGAAAGCTTTCCGAAATCAAGCACAAACTTAATAATCCCCAAGATTCGATAAAGGCCTTGGAAGCGCTACAGGAAGAAAATGCCATGCTCAAAAAAGAGGTAGAAAGCTTGTTGAGGGACAAGGCCAAAAATTTAAAAGGAACGTTGCAAAACGAACTCGAAGACATTAACGGCATCCAGTTCTTAGCTAAAAAAATTGATTTGGATGCCGGCAGTACCAAAGACCTGTGTTTCGAAATGGGCAATAATCGCGATAACCTTTTTCTATTGTTCGGAACCGAGCAGAACGGAAAGGCCTTGTTGTCTTGCTACATCTCTAAAAACTTGGTCGCCGATAAAGACCTGAACGCAGGCAGCATTGTCCGGGAACTCGGTAAATACATTCAGGGCGGCGGCGGCGGGCAGCCGTTTTTTGCGACCGCAGGGGGAAAGCATCCTGCCGGGATAGAGGAGGCTTTAGGGAAGGCGAGGGATTATGTCGATTAGCGTCTACTGAAACCTGCAAGGTGTTGTCGCGAAAGCGATCTCCTTGAGGGTATACCTCTGAGTGTTGAATAAAATTCCGCAATACAATCTGACTATCATCAATTTTGCGTAATTTTTGTTTAATCAGTACGATTGAAAGCTCGTCCCATTGTTTCTGTATAGTTTCAACGTGAGGTGTCAGCCTTACTGACGGAGGGATTCGTGTCAAATGGTAGACCCGTAAACGCTCTGACAGGAATCGGCCCATAAGTTTAATCTCCCCCGTCATCCGAAGGTGTCCACCCCTCTTTGGAAAAGAGGGAGGATTTTTGTAAAAAAGATTTCTGAAATGAAGCTTCAAACCCAAATCCCCCTAAAAAAAGCGCGTAAACCAATAGACTATAACAGCCAATTACTACTGTTAGGCTCTTGTTTCGTCGAGAACATGGGTAGAAAGCTCGATTATTTCAAGTTCCGACAACTTCAAAATCCCTTCGGCATCCTTTTTCATCCATTGGCTGTCGAAAAGTTAGTGGCAAGGGCCATCCAAAATAACTTCTATTCCGAATCCGATATTTTCTATCGGAACGAACTTTGGCGTTGTTTTGATGCACATTCCGACCTAAATGATACCTCCAAAGAGAATCTGCTAAAGAATCTGAATGAGGGTCTGGAAGCAACTAGGTCACAAATCATGAGTACCTCCCATACCATAATTACCCTAGGAACGGCTTGGGTATACCGTCACAAAACATCCGGAAATATCGTTGCCAATTGCCACAAAGAACCCCAACGGGAATTTTCAAAGGAATTACTTTCCATACATGAAATCGCAAAGAGTCTGGGAAGAACAATCAACCATGTCAGGTCAATCAACCAAAGTATCCAATTCATTTTCACCGTGTCCCCCGTCCGCCATTTAAAGGATGGTTTTATCGAAAACCAGCATAGTAAGGCACATTTGATTTCCGCGCTTCATGAGGTTCTTAAGACGCAGGTCACACCGAGCGTCCGCCTGTCCGCCCGTGCCGATATAGACGGGACTGAAAAAGTCGGGCAGGCCGTCGGGGGGTATTTCCCTTCCTATGAGCTTATGATGGACGAACTCCGGGAATATAGATTTTACGAGCGCGACATGGTTCATCCCAATCAACTTGCCATCGATTATATCTGGGAAAAATTTAAACAGGTTTGGATTTCGGAAGAAGCGTATTCGACCATGGAGAAAGTCGATGACCTACAAAAGGGATTGCAGCATCGGCCTTTCAACCCTGGTTCGGAGCAGCATCGGAAGTTTTTGGAAATTTTGAAAAGCAAGATGGCCTCTGTCGTGCATGAATATCCGTTTATGCAGTTTTGATTAATTTCCGGTGGAGACTTTACTGGATAATGGATTGCAAACGGCTATTCTGGCGGAAAATCGTATTTTTAACAGGAAAAGTAGCATCGATGAAGGTTTTATTTAGAACTAAGGAAGAAGGTAACCAAGAGCAAGAGGCGGAATTTCTGAAACTTCGACCTGTAAAGCGTAGCTATGCTTTTTAATCTAATGGAACGTTTATAGGATTCTACTACAAAGGTCACTCCAAAAAATAAGGACGATTTTTTGATAGAAATAACCGTGGAAGAATTTTGAAGGGGTGGTAAAATAAAATAGATGGCTTTTTCAGCCTCCGCAAAACCTATGAGGTGAGAATGGTAATGGTCGGTGGCGGTGCAGTTAATTTTCACGGGTATCAGCGACATTCCGCCGATGTGGACTTTTGATTGACATGCACCCCAAAATCTGGAAAGGCTGATGCAAGTTTTTCGAAAAATGGATTATGAACTTGAAGATTTTCCCGAAGAGGTACGACAAAAGAGACAAAATATTTCGGTTAAATTCTCGGCTTTAGATTTTGACTTTGAACTGAGTAACAACTTTTCGGCCAATAAAAACATTCGATCAGGCCCATGAGAATTCGAAAGTAGTTTCAATAGAGGATACCCCTGAATTAATCGGGCACATCCTTTCATTTGATGACCTGATAAAAAGTAAAATAAAATCACGGTGTCCCAAAGATTTGTTGGATGTATATGAACTGCAATAGCGCAAACAAGAAGAATAGCATAGACTAAATTCCAGTCTTTTCAAGCCGGCTTTGCCAAACTATCCATCATTAACCTAACTTCATGTCATGAAAAAAATCCTGATAGGCGTACTTATCACTTTGGCTGCGGTGTTCGTTATCCGCTCTTGCTCCGATGATAAGGAGGAAAAATCTATTCTTCAGGAAAATTCCATGCTAATTCAACAGCAGATCGATAACGTTTCGAAACTGATCGTAACAGAGGGCCATTTTGCCGAGGTCTACAACTACAAGGATTCGAAAGCGGTTTTTGGACCTTTAGTTTCGGCCAAAAAAAAGGCCTTGGTCGTTGTAAATGCAGATGTGTCGGTGGCCTATGACCTGTCAAAAATTGACTTTGAGGTCGATGAAGAATCAAAAACTTTACGAATCAAGACTATCCCCGAACCCGAGGTTAAGATCAGTCCCGATTTTGAGTATTACGATGTGACTTCCGATTACCTAAACATGTTCGACGCCTCCGATTATAATAAGATCAAGAAAACCGTCAACGCTTCGTTGATGAAAAAGGTCAACAGATCTTCCCTACGAAAAAATGCCGAAAACCGGCTGCTAAGCGAATTGCAGAAATTCTATATCTTGACCAATTCCATGGGGTGGACACTTGAATATGAAGGAAAAATTGTGGAGCAGGAATCAGGGAGTTTGGAAGATTTGCAGGATTTTTTCCTGAACGATTAACGGGGGGCTACGTTCCGAGGTACGTATAAATGGACTATCTACCCTGAAAAGGTTTTGCAAAAAATCGGAACGTCAAAGCCACCCTTCTGCTAGGTTAACTGGTCTCAGAAGTAGTTTAAGCAGTGCACTTTAGTACACTTACTTTAGGTTCTAGAAAGTTTTGCCTAGCAGCAGTAGAGGTGACTGCTTACCGCTACTGCAACTGCAACGTCGAATGTTGCAGAATGAATTTTATCCGTTGCTTAAATACTATTTGCTTTTAGTGCATACTGGTTTATTCATGTTCGAGTTATTTCACCATCTTTTCTGCCCATGCAATATACTGCTCCCAATCATAATCCGTGACATCATGTTTACCAGTGCGAATGTGATAGGCCACCGTATTTTGGAGGGGTGAATTGACCTCGGGCAGTTGATTCGAGGTGATGCCCTTTTTCCCGTACAATTCGTAGACCGGCGATGCATAACGCGCCGATAGGAACTCTCCTCGGGGATCCGCCCATTCATCATCTTCGGCGCTGGCCACATAAAGGGGTCTCGGCGCGATTAAGGCGAGTAATTCATGCTGGTCGATAGGAAGAGCCTCTTCGTTTTCACTATACTCGGTAAAATTATCACAGAACCAATACGGGAAACTAGTGTTGATACGGCCGACGGTCTCCCCGAACTGCCGTTTGGACAATGCCGCCCCGCCGCATCCGGAATCGTTACTGATAACCGCCGCAAAACGGGTGTCGCTGGCACCTACCCATAACGCGGCCTTCCCCAGGCGCGAATGCCCGAACGAAATTACACGGGATGCATCAATGTCAGCGTCGGTCTCTAAATAATCTAAGGCACGGCTCATGCCGAAAGCCCAAGCTGAGATACTTCCCCATTCGTCATTTTTTGGATTTTTTTGGCCTTCTTTATAGAACAGGCTGTGCAAGCCGTCCGAAAAATCGTTTTTGTCGGGATCGACCTCGCCGTAGTAGAGGGTGGCCAGTCCGAAACCACCGTCGATAATTTTTTCGATGGCCCAGCGATTGGTGCGAACGCCCCGTGAGGCCTCGGTGAGGGTATGACCGGTGATACCGAATTCGGCGTTGTCCATCGCCCAAGCCTGTGATACGTTTACGTTTGTATCATCGGTTATGGTATGGTTTCCATAAAAATTATAACCTAGAAAAATCGGGGAGGGCTTCCCTGTTTTTGGGAGATAGAGTAGGAGGTTGAAGGCGAGGGACTTCCCATTTTTAAACAGGCTGACCTCTACCTGTTTGCGTTGGGCCTTGCCTTCCAAAGCATTATCGGAAGTCTCGATGATGTTGAAGATTAGGCTGTCCAGTTTTCCGGGAACTTTGCCATAGACCTGTTCTTCAAAGAAGCGATAAAGCTCGGGGCGTCGGGTATTTTCCCAATGTACGGTGTCCGTTATTTTCTCCCCATCAAACGAGGTCAAGGGGTCGGGAACCTCAAATTCCGGGACTTTCTCCTCATCGTAGTTGGGTTCGAACTGTGCGGTGGCCATATGAAAAGGGGAAGCGATGAGAAGATAGAATATTATTTTTTTCATTTGCGAATTTATATGAAATATCGAAATTAGGGAGTTTTTTCCACAAACCACAAACCACAAACCACAAACCACAAACCACAAACCTACTAAACCACTAAAGACCCCTCAATCAATCCTACTCCATCGTCAATCAAATGCCCGACTTCGGGGTGCTGCATTTTTACATCTTCTAAATGTGCGAGGATTTCTTCCGAAAAATCAACATCTCCGTTGGTTTTGGCCAGCTCATAAAGTTCAACGGACAATAGCCAGTCTTTGGGGTACTCATTTTTGAGGACCTCGAAAACCTTGTGACGAGAAATGGTCGTGTTCTTACCTTCCCGAAAATGGCGTATTTGTTCGTAGTATCTATCCAACTGGGACTGCTGCTCGGAAGCTTTGGTCTTGATGGTCGTCGATGAAACCTTATGGGTAATAAGGTCAAAGCTGTTGACATCGGCGGGGCCGTTGAAGGCCGATACTATTTTTTCGCCAACGGCCATACTGTAAGTGCCGTCTTTTACTTCATAGAGCGTTTTGTTCTTGTGGACAACCTTGCAATGTTTGAAGGTAACCAAGATAATTGCGCCGCTGAGGTTTCGCGTACCAGTTATAATTTCACCGGAGACTTTAATGTTGCCTTCGAATTCTAAGGTAACCGTTTGTCCCTCATATATGTTGTAGGCTTTCAAATCGCGCGGGGCCATATTCTCAATGGCTAAGTTGATACCTTTTAATTTGCCAATGGGGGAGCCAAAACCGGTCGCATGTTGTTCGGTACCATGTCCGACAAGCTCTTTTTCGCGATAGGAAAGGGTGGTAGGGCCTTTTGTTTGAAAATAAACAGGATGGCCCTCATGTTCGATAAAGCTTTCGAAATTTCCAGATATTTGTAGGCCCGTACTCAATTCGATGCTACCCAGTTCTTTGGATGCGATCAGTTTTTGGAGTCCTGTCAATCCACCGGTGCGCACGGCCATGGTATCGGCGAAGTCTTCGAGTACCTGATTCAGAAAGGCGAAATCCGGAGTAACAAAAAGCTGAGGTTGAGGCTGGGTGATATCGAAGGAGGTATAGGCCGCTTCGATGGAATACGGTACTTTTTTAACTTCATTTTTCATGCACCAGCTACTTTCCCCGATAGAGGAAAGGAGGCCTGCACCATAAATTTTTGGATGTTGGGGCGTACCTATCAGTCCGTATTCTACCGTCCACCAATGCAGGTTGCGAATCAGGGCGATTTCGCTGGGTTCGCCCATATTTTGTTGCAGTTGTTCGATGCGGTTTTGGGCGCTATCGATATCTTCTTGTGGCGTTCCTACGGCTTCTTTTATGATAGACAGGTGTCGCACCGCTTCGTAGAGCTCAAAATCTTTAGCATTGGAAAGCGCCTTGCAACCGATTTCCCCGAAACGGCGCAGATATTCCGCGTATTCGGGATTTGCTATGATGGGTGCGTGGCCGGCACCTTCGTGAATGATATCGGGGGCAGGTGTATATTCGATATGGTCGAGTTGGCGAATGTCGGAGGCAATGACCAGCACGTTATAGGCCTGAAACTCCATAAAGGCCGATGGGGGAATAAAACCGTCTACTGCAACTGCGGCCCAACCAATTTCTTTGAGAATACGGTTCATACCGTACATGTTGGGGATATAGTCAACGGAAATCCCCGTTTTTTCCAGGCCGCCCAAATAGGATTCATGGGCAACTTTGCCCAAATAGTCTACATTTTTGCGCATTACGTACCGCCATACGGCCTGATTTATGGCCGAATACTCTCCATAATTCTGCGGCTTGATATACTGCCGTAAATGTTTGGGCAATTTGTCGAGAACGGGATTGCTTTTGTAGGACATGACGATTTTTTATGTTCCTGTAAACTTACGAAAAACGGGGAACGCTATGTAAATGGTAGCCCGGTTGTTTGGTCGTGCCGACGAAGGAGGTATCTAGCAGAAGGTTTGATATTAACCGGTGGTTCGTTTGCCAGATACTCGTCAGTCGAAAGCGGAGATTTCGTTGTGCTTAACAAGCAGGAGGCACCCAGGACACGCACAAAAAAGGCCCGCAGTACTAAATGGCGGGCCAATTCTTTATTAAAATGGGTGCTGGTGCAGGATTGTAGGTTTACTTCGCCGCCACTTGATTCGGCGGATACTGCATTAAAATCTCCGCTACAAATTCGCGTATGCGTTCCTCCTTTTTCTCAATATTTTCGATATTGCCCAAATTGCCAACTCCTTTGCCCTGCCAAACTAGTTCTTTGCTATCGGTATCGATGAGGTCAATGTAAAGCGATCCCTCGGTGCGTGTACTGGCGAATGCGCCACCGCCCCAACCGGGTCCCCAACCCCAACCAGGACCCCAGCCGGCGCCCCAGCCCCAGCCGCCCCAGCCGCCCCAACCAAAGCCGCCGCCCCAGTTGTTATAGATATCGACCTGCTCTTTTTCCTTAGTAAAAATACTGACCAATAAATCGGGATTCTCGGATTTCTCAAAACCCCTTTTAGACATTTCCGCCTCAATGGCCCTAAGAATCCGTTTTTTGTCCAGATCCGATATCTGGACTTTATCTATGCCCGTTTTGTAAAAGGCATAAGATTTGTATTCGGTGAAATTGGTCTCCCTGTTATAATCCGAAAGTACCTTCACCGAAGAGCACGAACTTAATATGAGCAAGATAAGCATCGGTGCCACTAGTATTTTTAGTGTTTTCATAGTAATTTTTATTTGAAATTCAATCTGTTTCAGATGTAATAGATACTGCTCAAAAATCATGCCGAACGATAAAGGAAAATCACCGGTTCGTTTTGGAATTATAGCCATACGGACAATGCCTGCAGCCACTTTCACAACAATAACCACGCTTCAAATGAAATTTTTCGGTAAAAACTTTGTAACCTTCTTCCGATAGGTAAAAATCACCTTCCGCTAAAGGGATTATCTTCTTCATGGGTCAGGATAATGAGTTTTGTGTTACTATAGAATTGGTGCCGAATACAATAACTCAATTTTTTTACTGCTCCAATGACTGCTATTTTTAGTCGATTTCGATACATTGCCAATACTTAAAGTTACCACTTATATGTCGATAAAGGGCTATAAGTGACAAAAAAACGTACATGTTGTGGGTGTTTCCAGTGTCTTGGTCGTTTCTTTACAATTGTTGGTAACATATTCAGGTTATCGATTAAACGGCACTTGTAACAATTAACTTTATAGGTGTTCGTTTAAAAGCTGGACTATGATCGTGATATTCAAACATTTTTTCTACAAAAACTATGTCGGCCTATCCCTTTGGCCTTTCATCATCTTGAAAAATGATGACCTCAAAGAGGATTTAGTGCTGATCAATCACGAGAAAATACACCTCAAGCAGCAGCAAGAACTGTTGATCGTCTTCTTTTACATTCTTTATATATCTGAATGGCTATTACGAACCTTGTTTTATTTGGATAGCTACAGAGCTTACCAGAATATTAGTTTTGAGCGGGAAGCCTATACCAACGAGAAAAATCTTGATTATCCGGAGAATAGGAAGGCTTTTGGATTTTTGAGGTATTTTTGAGAAAAAAATCCCCTCCCTAGCCTTCCCCGTTATGGAGGGAATACCCTTTGTCAATTTATTAACTGCGGTAAATAATTGAAGAATCCTATCTTTGTACAACCAAAATCGGTTATGCAAGAACAATCGGTAAACCAAAAGGTTTTTCTTCCAATTCTCACCAAAAAGCAAATTTCCCTCTCTATAAAAAGGGAAGATCTCATCCATCCCATGATATCTGGGAATAAATTGCGAAAGCTAAAATACAATCTTATCGCCGCCAAAGAACAGGGTTTCGACACCCTCCTCACGTTTGGCGGTGCCTATTCCAACCATATTGCTGCTACTGCTTATTCCGGGAAAATAAATGGTCTTAAGACGATAGGGATAATCCGAGGAGATGAACTATCCGAAAAATGGGAAGCTAATCCTACCTTACAATTGGCGTCCGCGCACGGTATGCGTTTTATATTTGTCTCTAGGGACGATTACCGCGACAAAGAAAATCCATCCTATTTAAAAAAGCTCCAGTACGAAAACGGTCCCTTTTATCCCCTGCCCGAAGGGGGTACGAATACCTTGGCGGTTCGGGGATGCGAAGAGATTTTAAGGTCTGGGGATGCTGATTTTGACGTAATCTGCTGCGCCGTTGGAACGGGTGGCACATTGGCGGGTATCACTAATTCATCCCTTGAAAATCAGCAGGTTTTAGGTTTTCCTGCAGTAAAGGGGGATTTTTTAAGCGAAGATATTCGTAGATTTGCCCATACAGGGCAATGGAACTTGATTACTAAGTATGATTTCGGTGGCTATGCCAAGGTAAGTGCGGAACTGGTCGATTTCGTAAACGATTTTAAACGAAAAACTCAAATCCCCCTTGATCCAATTTATACCGGGAAAATGGTTTTTGGAATTCTAGACCTCGTGCAAAAGGATTATTTTCTTCCACAGACCAAGATTTTGGCCATCCATACGGGAGGGCTGCAAGGAATAGCGGGTATGAATATCCTATTGAAAAAGAAAGATTTACCACTTCTAATTCTATGATGCGAAAATTTGTTTTTTTATCGGTTGCAGGAATTTTTTTTATAGGATGTAAGTCCAAAAAGACCGTGGCCGCTACCACGGAGCATCGACTTGAAAAACCCAAAGAAATTACCGTGGCCAACGAAATCGAAAAAATAGACGATGGCCTGTACGTAATGCCCGAGGATACCGGGGAGTTCATTCGTTTCGATATAGCTTCGCCACAGGATTATATCGAAACCTTTGCCGAAATCGCCCAATTTGAAATGAAAGCCTACGGTATACCGGCCAGTATTACGTTGGCACAAGGGCTTTTGGAAAGTGGTATAGGAAGGGGCGAGCTGGCCCAAAAGACCAACAACCATTTCGGTATCAAATGCCATACCGGCTGGCAGGGCGATTTCGACCATCACGACGATGACGAAAAGGGGGAATGTTTCCGTAAGTACAATCACCCCATGTATTCGTATCGCGACCATAGTATCTTCTTGACCGGCCGTTCACGCTACGCTTTCCTTTTCGATTTGCCGAACGACGATTACAAACAATGGGCGAAAGGTTTGCGACAAGCGGGTTATGCCACGGACAGGCACTACCCGCAAAAATTGATCGCCCTGATCGAGAGGCACGAGCTACACCAATACGATACGGCCGTAACAGATGCCGGATATGGGAAACGCCAAAAAACAGAGGTCGCCGTTGCAAGACCGCAATTAGGCAGCTACATTGTTCAAGCAGGCGATACCCTATACTCCATTTCAAAGCGGTACGCGGTTTCTGTCAACGACCTGAAACGTTGGAATTATTTGTACGACGATACGCTGGCGGTGGGGCAAGAACTTACCGTGAAGACCGAAAGTTTTAATAAGTAGGCTGAAATGAAATATGACAGTGGTCCGGAGATTTTTACGCACGGCCACCGATGAACTTTAAAGTTATAATCGACTCAAAATCTATGATTTATAAAAGAAGCAGTGCCCTTTTCGCCGAGGCTCGCAACTATATTCCGGGAGGTGTAAACTCCCCTGTCCGTGCCTTTAAGGCTGTCGGGGGCGATCCTATTTTTGTGAAAAAGGCCAAAGGGGCTTACCTGTATGATGAAGACGGCAACCGATTGATCGATTATATCGCTTCGTGGGGTCCACTCATTTTGGGCCATGCCTTTGAGCCGGTTATCAATGCGGTAATCGAGAAGGCAAAAAACGGAACTTCTTTCGGCATGCCTACCGAAATCGAGACAGAATTGGCAAGATTGGCGGTGTCGATGGTACCGAATATTGATAAGATCCGTTTTGTAAACAGCGGTACCGAGGCCTGTATGAGCGCGGTTAGATTGGCACGCGGGTATACGGGAAAGGATAAAATCATCAAATTTGCGGGCTGCTACCACGGCCATTCCGATTCTTTTTTGATTCAAGCGGGTAGTGGAGCGGTTACGTTTGGGAGTCCAAATAGTCCCGGCGTGACCCAAGGTACGGCAAAGGATACCTTGTTGGCGAAATACAACGATTTGAAAAGTGTCCGTGAATTGGTCGCCGCCAATCGGGGCGAAATTGCGACCATCATCATCGAACCAGTAGCTGGTAACATGGGCTGTATCGTACCTACGGATGAATTTATTAAGGGATTACGGGAAATCTGCACTCACGAAAATATAGTGTTGCTGTTCGATGAGGTTATGACCGGATTCCGCTTGGCCAGAGGCGGAGCACAGGAAGCTTTAAGTATCAATGCGGATATGCTGTGCTTTGGTAAGGTCATCGGCGGCGGACTGCCCGTCGGTGCTTTTGCGGGAAGTACTGAAATCATGTCACATCTGGCGCCGGAAGGTCCGGTGTACCAAGCGGGAACGCTAAGCGGAAACCCTTTGGCAATGGCGGCGGGACTTGCTATGCTGACCGAACTGAACCGACGCCCCGAGGTTTTTGATAGCCTATCGAAAAAAACGGAATACCTGCACAAGGGTTTTGATTCCGTATTAAGGGATAAAAGCATCCCTTATCAAATCAATCGCTTTGGCAGTATGATCTCCCTGCACTTTACCGATACGCCTGTTGTAGATTTTGAAACTTCCGCGAAGGGCAATAACGATACCTTTAAAAATTATTTCCATGGGATGTTGGAAAAAGGAATTTACTTACCGCCGAGTGCCTTTGAAAGCTATTTCTTGAACGATGCCCTTAGCTACGGCGATTTGGACGAGACCATAGCGGCCTTGGACGGACTTCAATTATAGGACGATCGCTAAGCAATTTTTTTATGGCCATACCTTGTTGAATTATGGTGGGGAGGTAAAATATTACATAAAATTCTACGTTGAATTTGTAATCCGATTTATTTAATCTTATTTTCAGCAACCCCCAATGTAAATCACCGAGTAAAATTATATCCATGCGGAGCTTTAAAATACTTATAAGTGCCCTTATAGCGATTCCCTTAGTTTGCATGCTGATTATGTTTTGCGGCAATACTTCCAAAGCCAAACCCGAACCGAAGGCTCTCATCGAGGATACAAAACCCCTAGAGATCTTGGCAGATCCCGAAGAGACATTATTATACATTAAAAATAGGCGGGCATTGCAAGCGGCCTTAACGAGCTATTTTAACAAAGCGGTTGAATCTGGAGATATTGTAGGCGCGGGAGTAAGCATTGTAAAAGGAGATTCCATAGTAATTTCCGAAGGTTTTGGAAAAAGAAAAAGTGGTGGAAAGGCCAAGGTCGACGGGGAAACAATTTTTAGGTTGGGTTCATTGTCCAAAGGCTTTGCCGGCGTGTTGGCGGCTGACCTTGAAGAGGAAGGAAAAATTCATTGGAGCGATAAGGTCAGGGATTTTATTCCGGACTTTCAGCTAGGCGATAAAACGAATACCGACAAAATTACTCTGGCCCATATTCTTTCGCACACCGCCGGCACCCCGTACCACAGTTTTACCAATCTTGTCGATGCGGGCATCCCCTTAAGGGAAATTGCCGCCCAATTTAAGGATGTTAAACCTATTAGCGAGCCGGGCGCAATCTACAGTTATCAAAATGCCATGTTCTCCTTAAGCAGTGAAATGATGCGGAAAGTGACCGGTGAGGATATCTCGGAAGCCTTGCAGAACAGGTTCTTTAATCCCTTGGAGATGTGTTCCACAACAACAGATTACGAAACGCTCTCCAATAGTCCAGATATCGCCATGCCCCATGTACGGACGCGACGGGGCTGGAGAAGCACAAAATTAACAGATAGTTATCACAACGCCATAGCCGCCGGTGGTATCAATGCCAGTGCGGGCGATATGGCTAAATGGATGCGGTTTTTGTTGGGACATAACCCTGAAATCATGGACAAATCGGCTTTGGCGGAAGCTTTCAATCCACAAATCGAGATTAAGTCCGGCAGAAAATATTACTACCGATGGCCGGGGCACATCACTTCGTACTATGGGTATGGATGGCGAATCCATAAGTTTGCAAAGAAAGATAGCGATACCGAACAAACCATCTGGCACCATGGTGGCAGCGTGAATCACTTCCGAAATGAAATTGCGGTGTACCCTGAATCCGATTTAGGTATCTGTGTGTTATTGAACAGCAACTCACGATTGGCAAGTACGGTGATTCCTGATCTGCATAAAATCATATCGGGTATTTATGGGAACGATGTGCCAAAGGCTGCTTTGGATGCGCGTAGCGATTTGGCGTTGGTCGAGTAGTCATGATCGGTCCCACTCTCGAATCATTTTTTAAAAAGCTTTTTCAGAGTGTACGATAGAAACTTTCTCAAAGAGAGCTGACTTCTGGCTAAGACCCATCATTCTTCAGCCATACGGGCGTTGTTTCCGATTGGTGTTTTCGGCCAATAATATCCTTATACAATTCCGGTCTTCGTGCATTTTTGTATCTCCAGCCTCCTGAAAGCTGAATTTTTTCTTTCGTTATTTTTGAAATTGTAATCTCGTTTTCAAAGGATTTTATTTCGGATAAAACTTCTCCATAAGGGTCGATAATCATGGAGTTGCCATTTTTCAGATGCTTTCCATCATACCCGATCGGATTTGTGAACGCATAATAAACTCCATTGTCATAAGCCCTTGCGGGCAGCCAACGCATTAGCCAACGCCTACCCTTTGGGCCGTCAAACTCCATTCGTAATGAAACGGGGTCGTTTTCACGATTCTGCCAATACCTGTCGGCCACATAGTCTCGATGTGGCATTGCGGACGGTGTGCAGCCTGTAACATGTGGAGCGAAAATCAATTCCGCCCCCAAAAGACTCGTTGCCCGAACATTTTCAATAACGTTATTGTCGTAACAAATTAAAATACCACATTTCCAACCCAATACGTCGAATACACAATACTCGTCGCCAGCGGACATATATTTGTTTATGAAGGGATGAATTTTTCTATACTTTGCGACCAAACCATCTCCAGTAACGCAGATATAAGTATTGTAAATTTTCCCATCCGATTTTTCCACCAGGCCCGCCAAAATCGGAATATTCAATGTTTTGGAAATCCGAATCAATTCCTGCGTACTTTTTCCGTCCGGCACTTTCTCCGCCAACTCCGTAATCTGTTTAAGACTTAAATCATTGGTAAAAGTGTACGCAGTTATCGACATTTCGTGAAAGCTGATCAAATCCGCACCATTTGATTTTGCTTTTTTCGATAGCTTGCGAATTACCGATAAATTGTATGTTTTATCTCCGTCTTTCGGTTGGAATTGTGCAACTGATATTTTCACGTTCTGATTGGTTTTGAATTTATTGGGTGCGAATTATGATCTAAATTACAGTATTGTATTATAAAATTGATGAATAGATATTGAAAAACGGTCAATTCAAGTTGTAGGCGTTAAATGTAAGTCAGGATGCCAATTCAACTTCTGTTCGGTAATTTGTAATTCATATAATGAACTCATCAAGACTTTTTGATTGAAACCGAGAATTTCGGCTTTTGTGCTCTAATGAAGACTATTTTTGAGCAGCATAGCCGTAGCTACGATGGAAGAAAAAGGCAAGACAAGTGTGCAAATTGTGAAATGTGCAGGCAATAGAAAGAGGCAAACCGAGTTCAACCAATACTGTATCTTTGAATGCCACTCCTAGATAATCGAAACAAAAAAACCGCACACTTTCGTACGGCTTTTTGTCATAAAAACTACTTTTCTATTTGCGGGTGCCGTGTTTTTGTCTTTTTTGGTTGTGATGCATCCCTTTGCGATGTTTCCCGTTGTGCTGCGCCATTTTCTCCCATTTTACATACTGTTCTGAGGAAAGTATGTCTTTCATTTCGGCTTTTTGGGCAATCATTGCGTCTAACCGGTCATTTTTCATGGTGTAGCGTTCATCTGAGGTCGGCCTTTTCAATTCACCACTTTCTTTAAGGGCCTTTCGTTCTTCCATTTTGGCTTTTCGCGTTTTAGCGTTTTGCAGGTATAGCGTTTGAATTTGCTTTTGCTGCCCATCGGTCAGGTCTAGGGCCAAGACCATCTTTTTGGTGTTTAGGGTGGCCGTTTGTTCCGGGGTCATTTGGTCTAGGCCACTTCGTTGCGGTCTTTCCTTTTTTTGGGCTATTGCGGACATACTCGCCATACACAATAATACTACAATTACTTTTTTCATGCTATTTGATTTATGGGTTCCCAAATTTGATGCTGATACCGTGTTATGGTTTAATCAAAGAATAAGGTTTATTAATTTTTTAACGCACGGGTTTTAGCGGTATATCCATAAAAAAAGCACGGAGTAGGTCCGTGCTTTCGTTCAATAAGTAGGTCTGGTTCGTCCGAATTTGTTGGGAACTCGGTAGTTTTTTATTCTTCAAGATCTATGCCCGAAACCTGTTCGATATCAGCTTCCGCGATATCGACCGTTTGGGGAGTCTGGTCGATGTCGGTCTCATTATAATAGATCAAAGATGCGATGACAAATGCCGCTAAGTATAGCGAGCTTTTAATTCGTTGTGACATGGGGGTGTTTTTTAATTCTTTTACTAAAGTAGTACATAATCAGGCCCCTAAAAATTTCTTGTTGTGAACTGGGGTTTAGATGTTGTCAAAGTCACTCAATTTGTTGTTTAGTGTTTTCAGCATGCTTTCTCATGCCGTACGTCGATTCTAAATGCATCCATCCACATAAGATCGAAATAAATGATGTCGATTTTCCCTAATAAATATTCGATGATTTCAATGCTGATAGCGTAATCTTATAATCATTTAAATAGGAAATTTATAATATTTCCTGCTATAAAGCATCAATTTGATGTTTTGAAGATTATTGAGAAACATTCCAAAAATACCCTTAACAATATTTAGGCATAAGTACGTTATAGTATACTCGTGCTATTTAGAAAATTCCAAATTCTTGGTGGCAGGAGTATGTATCAAATAAAAAATAACTTAAGGAAATTGTATAATGAACAAAAAGAGTTTTATACTTACGATTGCGACAGGTCTTTTACTTGCCAACGGCGTTTTTGCAAGTGACCTAATGACGGAAAAGGATGATAGGGTCATCAATTCCATTACCTATATCGAAGATGATACGGATTTCGAGCTGGATTTCGATACGGCCGATTATTTACCGGAAGGTTTTGATCCCTATGAAATCTATGTCAATCTCGATGCCGTTCTCTTTATGGAGGATGAGGAAGTGGATAATGTGAAAACTAAAAAGCACCTACCTGCTAATTTTAATCCTTACGCGTACCCGAAGGATGTTGCCGCTTTCAATTACATCGATCAAAATGATACCATTGAACTGAATTTTGATGCCCGGGTGTATCTTCCGGAAGGCTTTGACGCTTACAAAAGTGCAAAACCTGCCTTGTCTGCAGCCAGGTAAAAAGCTAGCCTTTCCCATAGATTGGAAGAAGTATTTCAATAAGCTGACCAGAGCCCCCACTTGAAATGGGGGTTTTGTTGTTAAAACAACATAGGCACTACAAACTCGAACATCAGTACCAACAGGCCGACGGAAATCAGGTTCAAAACGATACCTGCCCGTGCCATTTGGTGGACCTTAATATGGCCGCTGGCAAAAACGATGGCGTTCGGCGGGGTCGCCATCGGCAGCATAAAGGCGCAACTACTGGCCATGGTCACCGGAATCAGTAGATAAAGGATGGGAATACCGAGCCCTATGGCGATACCTGCGACGACTGGTATAAGCAGGGCGGTCAGGGCTACATTGCTCATGAGTTCGGTCAAAAATAACATCATGGCAATGAGGAGGATCGCCGTAAACAATATACCTACCTCGCTTTCCGCAATCGCCCCGGAAACCATAGCCACAATACCACTGACCGACATCCCTTCTGCCAATGCAAGTCCGCCCCCGAAAAGAATCAGAATGCCCCAGGCCAGTTTTTGAGTGTCTTTCCAATTGATGATGAAATCGCCTTTCTTAAGATTATAGGGAATGGCGAACATGGCAACGGCCGCCATCATACTAATTATCGTATCGTTAAGTTTTAGTTCTGGAAATATTTCGTTGATGACCGTTCTGAAAATCCAAAGAAAAACAGTGATGCCGAAAATCACGAGTACCTGCTTTTCCTTTCCTGACATCGGCCCTAGCTTTGCAAGCTCATCGTGTATAACGTCTTTCGATGCCGTAAACTTCAACGTGCCGCAGGGATACATCCATTTTACGAGCACGAGATAGATAATCCAGATCAATATTGCAGAAAAGGGCACACCGATGACCATCCACTTTACAAACGAAATTTCCATATTATATTCGTTTTCCAATAGGCCGATCAGTATCGAGTTGGGCGGTGTACCGATGACTGTGGCTATTCCACCTGCGTTGGCGGCGAAAGCGATGCCCAGCATTACACTTAGGGCGAAGTTTTTGTCGCCCTTGGTGAACCCGTCTTCATCGTTTATAAGCAGGCCGATAACCGACATGGCGATGGGCAACATGACCACTGCGGTCGCCGTATTGCTGATCCACATGCTCAGCGCAGCCGTGGCAATCATAAAACCGAGAACTACCTTGTTCGGAGTGGTACCTGTAACCTTTATAATATTAAGGGCGATACGTTTGTGTAGGTTTACCTTTTCAAGGGCGAGGGCGAGTATAAAGCCTCCGAAGAACAGAAAAATGATAGGACTGCCGTAATTGGCCCCCACGTCGCCAATTTCCATAATGTTCAGAATTGGAAATAGCAATAGCGGCAATAGCGCCGTGACGGAAATTGAAACCGCTTCTGTAATCCACCAAATGACCATCCAGACGGCGACGGCGATTACGGCATCGCCTTCTTTCGAGACCATTGTGAAAGGCAGGTTAATAAGAATAAGGAAGCAGATGGGGGCTAGAAAAAGGCCTAGTTTTTTGCTGAGGTTCATGGGTGGCGATTCGTGTCGTCTAAGCTAGGTTTTTTCTTTCGAAAAGTCAAACCCTCTAAATGACGATTATGCCAATATCTCCCGAATAACTTCTCCTTCGACATCCGTCAAGCGGAACGGCCTGCCTTGAAATTCATAGGTAAACTTTTCGTGGTCAAAGCCTAGTAAATGCAAAATAGTGGCATGTACATCGTGTACGGATACACGGCCTTCGATACCAGAAAACCCGATATCATCGGTCTTTCCGTGGGAGGCTCCTTTTTTGATGCCCCCGCCCGCCATCCACATGGTAAAAGCGTCGCCATGGTGGTCGCGCCCCTTAAAGCCCATTTCTTTATTGCCCCTGTTTTCCTGCATTGGGGTCCTGCCGAATTCCCCGCCCCAGACAATCAGGGTGTCGTCTAAAAGGCCCCTTTGTTTTAGGTCCAATAGTAGAGCGGTCATGGGTCTGTCGATTTCGCGACATTTGTTCCTTAAGCCGAGGTCTACCGCGGTATCATGGCCCGTGCCGTGGCTGTCCCATCCCCAATCGAAAAGCTGTACGAAACGCACACCGTCCTCGACCAATTTTCTGGCCAACAGGCAATTATTGGCAAAGGATTCCTTGCCAGGTTCGACCCCGTACATTTGTTTGATGTGCTCGGGTTCGTTGTTGATGTTCATGACCTCTGGCACAGCTATCTGCATGCGGTAGGCCATCTCGTATTGGTTGATACGCGCCAAAATTTCTGGATCCGCGTATTTGGTATA
Organism: uncultured Flavobacteriaceae bacterium; assembly: GCA_963832345.1. Lineage (GTDB taxonomy): Bacteria > Bacteroidota > Bacteroidia > Flavobacteriales > Flavobacteriaceae > Pricia. Next base: position 41,362 of record CAWHTW010000007.1, read on the forward strand.
TTCTTCCTTGTTGATTTTATTTATGGCGTCGATCGTACTTTTTTTAAGATTTCGGGTAACACCTTCGGGATCTTCGATGTAAAGTACCGGGTCACCTTTAGAGCGGCATTGTACGCCTTGATAGACCGACGGCAAAAAACCGCTGCCCCAAACACTTTTTCCGGCATCGGGGGAGTTACCGCCCGAGGTCAAAACCACAAAACCCGGAAGGTTCTGATTTGCGGAACCCAAACCGTATGTGGCCCAGGCACCGATACTTGGGCGGCCCAATCTCGCACTTCCGGTGTGCATGAACAATTGTGCGGGCCCATGATTGAACTGGTCGGTATTCACGGCCTTTAAGAAAGCCACTTCATCGACTATAGTTTTAAAATGCGGTAAAAAGTTCGAGACCCAATTGCCCGATTCGCCTTCTTGTTTGAACTCCGCCTGTGGCCCCATTAATTTGGGAGTACCTTTGATAAATGCGAACTTTTTTCCCGCTAGTAGGGATTGAGGACAGTCTTGGCCATCCAATTTTTGGAGGGCCGGTTTGTAGTCGAACATTTCCAGCTGGGACGGCGCGCCTGCCATGTGCAGATAAATGACCGATTTGACTTTGGGACTATATGGAGGTGCCAAGGTCGCCAAAGGATTCAGGTCACGTTCCGAAAAAGCCGATGATAAGTTTGTTTTTGGTTTTCGTAAAGGATCACATCCCAAAAAAATAGAGCTAAGCGCCAGTCCGCCCATACCTTGCGCACAACTTTTTATGAAATGCCTTCGGGTCTTTGCCTGAGCTTCGCGGGCCAGTTTTTCTCTTATAAGTCTATCCAGATGGTCTTTCACGTCAAAAGGTTTTATTTTTTATAACTCATAACTCAATCAAGCTTTCGTCAAAAACTCATCCAAGTTCATGATAGCATTGGCAACGATAGTCAAAGCCCCCAATTCAGGGGTAGGCTTTTCCTCAAAATGGAGGAAGAGCGCTGATGCCCCATCGTTTTTGGCGAATTCGGACATTGAGTCCTCATATAACCTTTTTAAGGTTATTAAAGCGTTTGGCGCAATTTCCGTCAGGGTCGCCCTTTTGTAGGCACGGGAGATACTTTTGTCTATCTCTCCGGTCACCTGGGTGTTTTTCGCTAACTGATATGCGGTTTCTATATATACGGGGTCGTTCAAGGTCACCAAAGCTTGCAGCGGGGTATTTGTCACTGTTCTTCGAATAGTACTGACTTCGCGGCTACCCGCATCAAAGGTCAAATAGGAGGGGTAGGGACTAGTGCGTTTCAAATAGGTATATACGCCCCTTCGGTACCGGTCCTCCCCTTTGCTCTCGATCCATTGTGCACCGTTGTAAACTGTTTCCCAAACCCCATCGGGCTGTGGGGGCATAACGCCAGGGCCGTACATTTTGTCGCTCAATAGCTCCGAGACCGCCAAGGCCTGGTCCCTTATCTGCTCGGCGCCCAGGCGTATTCGCGGCCCTCTGGCATACCATTTGTTTTCAGGGTCGGTCCTGTACATTTCCGGGTCCGTATCGGAACTTTGCCTATAGGTGCCCGACATGACGATTTCCTTGACAAGGGCCTTGATGCTCCAGTTGTGTTCGTTCATAAACCTGAGGGAAAGCCAATCCAACAGTGCCGGGTGCGAAGGGGACTCCGATTGGGAACCCATATCCTCGATTGTCGAGACAAGGCCCCTTCCGTAAATTTGGTGCCAGACCCGATTGACCAAGGTGCGGGCCGTAAGCGGATTTTGTTTACTCACGATCCATTGCGAGAGCCCCATTCTATCGGCAGACCAATCGGCATTCCATGCGTTCAGGCTTTTCGGAGTCCCGGGCTCGACCGTATCGGTCTTTGACATCCATGCGCCACGATCGAATACCTGTGTCGTGCGTTTCATATAATCGGGATTTTCCGCCATGATCGGCACCGTTTCGGCATCGGCGTTCAGTATATCCATAAAATCGGAATTGACGGCCGCCCACCCCGGTTGCCCTTGGCCGGGCATGTCTTCGATAAAACCTATCCAATACAGGTTAAGGATATTTACCTCTTTCGCCACTGTACTGTTCTGGGTCTCGATGTAGATATCGGTCTTATGATCGATTTTTTTGATCGGGAATTGTGAGGTAAGGTTATTTTTGGATTTGGGTAAGGTAAATTCCCCTAAAATACGCCCCTTGGCATTTTTCTCCCGAATAATCATCTTCGTACCGTTGAAATGCGAGCGATAGTTTAGGTACACATAGCCGGCACCGTTGGTATAGCCATTTTCGATAAGGCAGTTACCATCGTCCCAAAAAATGACGGAAGCATGGTCATCATAGACACTGTTCTTGAACTCCTTGAAAAAGTGTGATTTATAAACGGGTTCGGTAAACTGTAAAAAATCCTTATAAGTCTTGACCAAAGTGTCATCACCAAATTTCGATGTCCAGTCGACTACCCGGTCCATCTTTTTCTGTTGCTCGGGAGTATACAGTTTTAGAACTGGGGATTCACTGGGCGTGTCCTCGTCCCTAGAATTGTTGAAAAACGCCATCAACTTATAATACTCCTCATGTTTGAAGGGATCATAGGTGTGGCTATGGCACTGTACGCAGCCTATGGTCGTGCTCTGCCATACCTCGAAAGTGGTATTGACGCGGTCGATGACCGTAGCCACTCGGTATTCTTCATCATCGGTACCGCCTTCATCGTTGTTCATCGTATTTCTGTGGAAGGCGGTCGCGATCAATTGATCGGTAGAGGGATCTGGCAATAGATCGCCCGCCAATTGCTCGACGGTAAACTGATCGTACGGCATATCTGTGTTAAAGGCATCGATGACCCAGTCCCGATATTTCCAGATGGTTCTTCCCATATCCTTTTCATAGCCTTTGGAATCGGCGTATCGGGCGAGGTCCAGCCACCAGGTCGCCCATTTTTCGCCATAGGTCTTTTGCGATAACAAAGTATCTACCAAGGTTTCATAGGAAATTTCGTTTTTTTCAAAACGTTTTAATAGTTCGGTGTCGGGCGGTAATCCGACAATATCCAAGGCCAATCGTCGGGCGATGATATTTTTTTCGGCGGGAGGATTCGGCACTAGCTGTTCATCGTCTAGCCGCGCCAAGACGAAATGGTCAATGTTATTTTTTATGAAACCGGAAGATTTTTTGGGTAAAAGTCCAGCTTCCGCACTAATTGCGGGGACCTCTACTTTTTCCGGAAGCGAGTAGGCCCAATGTTGGCCCCATTCCGCCCCTTGGTCTATCCAACGGGTCAACAAATCGATCTCTTCTTTGGACAGCGGCGGTTTTTCATAGGGCATGCGGAGTTCCGGATCGGTTGCGTGAAGTCGTTTGATCATCTCGCTATCGGAAGCGTTCCCCGGGATGATAGCAGGTTTCCCCGATTCGTTTACCGCAAAGGCGTCTTCCTCGAACAACAGGCTGAAATCACCGTTTTTTTTGACCCCACCGTGACAGGTAATACATTTATTGTTGAAAATGGGCTTGATCTGGGTGCTGAAATCGACACGCTCGGATTCGCCGCAGGAGTGTAGGATGCCTACTGCTGCAACGAGAGCGAAGAGCAAAAGTATATGTATTCGCTTGTGAATTTTCTTTTTCATCTATGTTAAGATAAGCAATTTTAAAAGGATGTAATGCCAATTGTGAATAGATGGTTTAAAAGTAGGAAGTTTTTTGGTGGTTTTAGATGGACGATTTTATGGAAAACATGTACAATACTTCGATAAACAAGCGTATCAAGAGCAGTAATTGCGATTAGCAAGCCGCGGCGAAGCGACAAAGCAATAACCGGCCGGATTCAACTTTTCAGTTTGATTACTAAATCATCATTCGATTTTCGTATTTCTATAACTCCATTGGCTTTCATTGCCTTTGTAACTTTATCCCATTTTTTATTGCTTAGACCAGAGGCATTTTTTACTTCGTGAACGTAAAAGTCTCTTTGGTCTCCATATTCGGAAAGTATAGCATGAACAATCTTCTCTTCTTCGGTCAGTTCAACTTTCTTCTTCTCCGGTCGCATCTGTGGAAAGAAAAGCACCTCTTGTATTGAAGAATTATTGGTCAACAGCATCACCAAGCGATCGATGCCGATGCCGATACCGGAAGTCGGGGGCATGCCGTATTCGAGTGCCCTGAGAAAATCCTGATCGATGAACATGGCCTCGTCGTCGCCTTTTTCGGAGAGTTTTAGCTGGTCTTCGAAGCGTTCGCGCTGGTCGATCGGGTCGTTGAGCTCGGAATAGGCATTGGCGATTTCTTTACCGTTGGCGAAGAGTTCGAAGCGCTCGGTGAGCGCCGGGTTATCGCGGTGCTGCTTGGTCAGCGGACTCATTTCTTTCGGATAGTCCGTAATAAACGTGGGCTGAATGTAATTTTCCTCACATTTTTCGCCGAAAATCTCATCTATAAGTTTACCGATGCCCATGGTCTCATCAACCTCGATATGTAGTTTTTTGGCCGTTTCGCGCAGTTCATCTTCTTCCATGCCGGCGACATCGAACCCAGTGTGCGTTTTAATGGCCTCTAAAATCGGCACTCTAGGATAGGGGGCCTTGAATTCGATTTCGTTTTTGCCTACGGTAATCTTGGAACTGCCGTTCGCCTCTAGGGCCACTTTTTCCAAAAGTTTTTCGGTGGTGTCCATCATCCAATGGTAATCCTTATACGCTACGTAGAGTTCCATCACCGTAAATTCCGGGTTGTGGGTGCGGTCCATGCCCTCATTACGGAAATCCTTTGAAAATTCATAGACCCCTTCGAAGCCGCCTACGATCAATCGTTTTAGATAAAGCTCGTTCGCAATCCGTAGGTACAGCGGAATATTCAGCGCATTGTGATGCGTCAAAAACGGACGCGCAGCAGCCCCGCCGGGAATCGGCTGTAGTATGGGCGTCTCGACTTCCAAATACCCCATGTCGTTATAAAATTGACGGATGGTATTCGTAATCTTGGTCCGCTTGACAAACGTTTCCTTTACTTTCGGGTTGACCACCAGATCGACATAGCGCTGGCGGTAGCGCTGTTCCGGATCGTTGAACTCATCAAAAACGTGGCCTTCAGCATCCTTTTTCGGTAGCGGTAGCGGTCGCAAGGCCTTGCTCAACATGATGAACTTTTTGACCATTACGGTCTTTTCCCCGACCTGTGTCGTGAAAAGTTCGCCCTCGATTCCGATGATATCTCCGATATCCAACAATTTTTTGTAGATGTCGTTGTACTGTGATTTATCCTCTCCGGGGCAGATTTCATCCCGATTAAAATAGATCTGAATACGACCTTCACTATCCTGCAGTTCAGCAAAGGAGGCTTTCCCTTGAATGCGTCGGGACATCAACCGGCCGGCGATAATTACTTTTTTCCCATCCACATAATCCGCCTTTATACTTTTAGAAGTGGCATTTACAGGATACAAAGCGGCGGGGTAGGGGTCGATACCCATTTCGCGCAGTTTGGCCAATTTTTCCCTTCTGATGGTTTCTTGTTCCGAGAGTTGCATATCATGATTTTTAATGACTTCGGCTGCAAATATAGGTACAAAGCGCTAATTTTTCAACGCGGGAAGAATAGCGTGAAGAATTCGTCCAACGAACTTGGCATAGGCGATGCCCGATGGATGTAGATTGTCGCTAGCTACTAGCTCAGGCGCTTCGAGACCGAGAGTAGTAATATCGGTGATGTTAACAAAAGATACCTCGTTCGCAGTAGCTGTCGATTCAGCGAATTGGTTATAAATTTCGATTTCCCGTGTTATTTTCTCGGTATCGAATCCCTGGGCAAAAGGCGTGTAGGCCCAGTTGGGTATGGAAATGACTACGACCCTATCGGCCCGACCGCCGGCCATACCAATCGCTTGGTTTAGTAGCACAGGGAAATCGGTCTCATAGTTTGAGAAAGGAACCTTCTGATATTGATTGTTCACACCTATGAGCAAAGTTACCAAATCATAGGGTGGATCGGTTTCTTGGCGATCAAGGGCGTTCAAAAGATTATCGGTTCGCCATCCGGAGGTTGCTATTATCCGTGGGATTACCGTAGTGCCAAGATTTGATTGCAATCGATTAGCTAATTGGTACGGAAAGCTTTCTGTTTTGGTAACACTGGTACCAACGGTATAACTATCCCCTAGGGCCAAGTAATTTAAGGCCTGGGTGCGATTTGTGTTAACGATTGGGGTGACCCCATTGTTTTCCGATGGATTAAATGGTTCGTGAATATCAGCCGTACTGCAAGAAAAAGACAGAATGGCGTATAAAAAGGCACAGACAAAGGGAGGTACCGGTTTTGACGTTCGCATGTCATTATGTACGATGTTTTGTGTTCTTAGGTTTTCTACGTTTTCATGAAATCCATTCGTTTTTTATCTGTTGGAGAGTGGTTATATGGCAATTATTTAAGAATATCGTGTTTTATACACCTACCTCTGTAATCAATATAGGCGATAAAATTCAATTTAATGAACTCATCTTGAATTCCATACAAAAACTCCATTTGAATAACTCAGGATTCTCTTTAAAAGAAAATTCCTAAAAATAGAAGTTTTTGTAACAATGTGGCTTTCTAGACGTCAAATAAGTACATCAATATGCCAGATGGCATTTCATCAATCAAAAAATCAAATCACCATGAGTTTTATACGCGTACTGCTCGCTATTTTTTTTCCGCCCTTGGCCGTACTTGGTAAGGGCTGCGGTTCTTTTTTAATTGTGCTGCTGCTTACTTTCTGTGGATGGGTGCCGGGGGTTATCGCGGCGCTTGTTATTTTGAACAATCCGAATTAATTTTCTTGCCTAAAGCCACTTGAAAGTGACATGAAGCCATTGAGCGCCGCAGTGTCAATAGAATTCAACTTGAAACATCGTACCTTTGCCACGATGAACAAAAAAGTTTTTTTACAGGATTTAGGGCTGAAGGATTACCAAGAATCTTGGGACTTTCAGGAACTGCTTTTCCAAAAAACCGTCAATCTGAAAATAAAGAATCGACGTGAGGAAACGAATCAAGAAACTCCGAACCATTTTCTGTTTGTCGAACACCCCCATGTATTTACTTTAGGGAAAAGCGGCGATATCAATAATCTTTTGATCGACGAAAAACGTTTGGAAGAAAAGGGTGCTAAATTCTACAAAATAAACAGGGGAGGCGATATCACCTACCACGGCCCGGGTCAAATTGTGGGCTATCCGATTCTGGACCTTGATAATTTTTTTACCGACATCCATAAATACCTGCGGCTTTTAGAAGAGATGGTCATCTTGACCTTGGCGGAATACGGGTTGAAAGCGGAACGCTCAAAAGGCGAAACCGGTGTCTGGCTCGATGTAGGCACCCCTCTCGCCCGAAAGATTTGTGCCATGGGCGTTCGTGCAAGTCGATGGGTGACCATGCACGGTTTTGCATTGAACGTAAACACCGATCTGTCATATTTTGACCTTATGGTGCCCTGTGGGATCAAGGATAAGGCGGTGACTTCGTTGAATGTGGAGTTGGGGAAGAAGGAGGTGGACATGGAGGGGGTGAAGAAAAAATTGTGTGGGCATTTTGCCTCACTTTTTGAAGCGGAAACAAGTAAAGAAAAAACCGAGGTTTAGGGCCTCGGTTTTCGATAATTTTTAATACTGTAATTCAAAGTAATCCATTACATCTTCGTAGCTCATTTTCGAAAAGTCGATCGAGCTTTTTGCGGAGAGATTGGAAGGAATCGCAATATATCTGAATTCACTGCCCGGCGAAATGGACCAAGTGGCGGCAGAACCTTCTTGGCGGTATCTTATTTTTAGATTCGTTGGGGAGGAATAATACGTATAAATATGTTCGGTAGTTCCGCCACTGATTGTCAAGGGTAATGGCGCGCTATGATTTTCTGGCCAAACTTGGGGAACGAAATTGGTGAATTTAGCATAAACCAATAGCGTTCCATTTTCATATATCTCGGAATCGAGATTAGTTATCTTTCTATTAAACTCGGCATATCTAGTGTAACTATTAATCACAAAGGTTTGTCTATCAGGACCGAACCAATCGGAAGCGATGACATTGGCATTCCCGTCTTCTCCATCAATACCATTGGTTCCATTTGCACCATTGGCTCCGTCAGTTCCATCGGATCCTGCTGGTCCGGTATCACCAGTATCGCCTTTTGGTCCTGCGGGTCCGGTATCACCAGTATCACCTTTTGGTCCTGCAGGTCCCGGTTCACCTTGTGGTCCTTGTTCACCATCGGCTCCGTCTTCACCATCGGCACCGTCTGTTCCATACCAGTTCCATCGACGTCGTCCATCAGTACCGTCTCTCCTGCCTGTCCCTCTTCGCCAGGTTGCCCTTGTGCGCCGTCCGTGCCGTTTTGGGCAACTTGGCCACCGGCACCGGATTCACCTTGCTCACTTTGGACAGTCGGAGCCAGAACGGCGTCGTTAATATCGTCCTTTTTACAGGATACCATTGTAGTTATGGACAAAGCCATCACCAAACATGTTAAAATTTTCATTATAGTTTTCATAATCGATAAGTTTAAAATTATTTTTCATTTTAAGTTTTATGTTTTTGAGTCAAGAAGGTTAACATATGAACATAAAAAAGGCCAAGAATTATTTTCTTGGCCTTTTTCTGTATTGATCCTCAACAATAATCGAATTAATAGTAATCTAGTACCCTTCTTTAAAATCGGGGAATGGTCGGTCTATCCTCTCTTGGTATCTCAACTCCTGGTATGCGATAGGTTGATCCTGGTTTGATGCTCCATATCAATACTGAAGGTACTGCCCTTTCGTAGCCGTCTGCACCTTCTTCAAAATAGTTTCCACCTAATAACAAAATCCTGTTTCCATATGATAATAGTGTAGCACCCGATAGTGGGCTGAATTGTACTTGTCCGGTATATCTAGTCCAGTTTTGCATATCCCTAGAAACCCAAATATCCTGGTTTTGTGCGGCATCTGCATCAATAGCACCGCCCCCGGTAACCCATACCGCATTATTGTGCACAACAGCGGCATGATGTGATTTTGCTGGGAAATCTTCCGTTGTTCTAATAACGGTCGGCGTTGCACCTGCAACCGGGGCCCATTCGCGACCATTGGTAGATCTATAGATAGTGCTACGAGCGGTTGAACCGTTATCCAGCCCTCCCAAATAGTAAAGGGTATCGTTAAAGACTACCGCTGTACCAGAACGTCGCATGGGGAAAGCATTGCCATTCTCCAGTGTCCAGTTAATACCGTCTGAAGAAGCGTATATCTTTTGACCGGGCTCTGCATAACCCGCTTCGAGTACGAACAGTTGATGGTCAAAGACCACAAAACTCCTATCGGCTCGGAGTGCAAAGGGTAACCTTGCCGTCACGAGGTTCCAAGAATGCCCATTACTCGAGTTATAGATGTGATATTCCCTTGCGATATCCGAATACCCTATTATCCAGAGTTTCGAGTCGTATGCGACCATTTCGGTAGGCGTAACCGGAAAGGGATTACTTCTTACCAATCCCCACCAATTTGAGCCGTCGGGGCTTGACCATATTTGGGGTACTATTCCCGAAGCTGTAGTTTTATACGCAGCACTATAGAAACGCCCGTTGAAGCTAACAGTAAGGTTTTTTCTCAAATCGTTGTACCCTGCATCTTTATTTACCAACCTTATCTCTAGAGATAGTTTAGATTTTATGTTAGAAGTCACCTTTACCGATTTATCGACTTCATATAATTTTTGATCAGATTCGAAAAGCTCCTCTTTTTCGCAGGAGGTAAAGACCAATACGAGCGAGGCCATGATAATTTTCAGTGTAGTTTTCATGATTAAGATTTTTAAATTGTTTATTCTTTATGCATGTAGGTGCAAAAGGTTAACAGCGATGGATAACAAAATTGAGGTTTGGGGCCTCGATCTCGATTATTCTTCTTCTCAAAAACTAATCGAATAGGTAGGACTTATACTAGTACCTAAATAATTACCCCCGAACAACCAAAGCTTGTTTTTGAACACTGTGGCAGAATGATTTGTGCTATAGATGGGTAGAATTGGATTATGGCGTGAAAATTTCTTCCAGCTTATAGCGTCATCGGAATACCAAATCTCGTTGGTAGAATTCGTTTCATCCACCGCTGAAGTATCAAGATCATAACCTCCGATAATCCAGAGTTTCCCGTTGTAATTAGTAACGGAATTGTTGGCTCTGTTCCACATATATGGGAAATGTAGAAAGACTCTGCGCCAAGTTATGGCGTCGAAACTTTTCCATACTTCCATCGGGTAAATAATGTTGCGATGAGAATTAAAATGAGGGCTCCTAAATACGTACAGCTCATTTTTGAAAACGACCATATCTTCAGGCATTGATCGATAAGGATCCCCAATAGGGTAGTGAATTCCCGACCATGAATTTTCCTTTTCTCTGTAAATGAATAATTCCCCCTGTGTATAAGCGTATAATCTATTATTGAACACGAATAGGTTCCTAATAAATTTTGTAAGCGTACTTGATTCAGCAGATTCCCAATGATAGCCATCGCTACTTTTTAAAAGATTTGGACCGCTCCTATCCATTCCCCTTGGTAACATGGGGTGGTCACCACCTCGTAACCAAAGCTCATTTTTAAAAGTAACTAATTGCCAAAAATTAACACCGTTGTTAGGCAAGATGGCAATTTTTTTCCAATCAATACCGTTTGTACTTCTGCTGATTATGAAGGACCCGGTTATTCCAATGCTGGAATGACCAAGCCTCCAAATCGCATCCTTAAAAACCGTAGTACTGGTAAAATTTCTTCTTAGATCTTTAATTGGCGGGTGTTGCTCTATGGTCACACAATCGATCCGTCGCAAGCAGTTATTGCCCCAAGGATCTGCCTGGCCATTTACGGATTTCAATTCGCTATTTGTAGGTGGGTCGAAATCAAGGGCCTCTTTATGACAAGAGAAGCTGCCGGTAAGAACAAAAGCGAGCGCAAAAATCTTTATTTTTTTCATCTGATGATTTTTTGATTATTCTTTTAGGTAAGAAGGTTAACATTTGAGCTTGACCACATTGAGAAAATCAGCCCTGAATTTGTGCGTTTTGTTACTAATATCCAAAAACTCTCGTCGAACCATAAAGTGTGACTTTTCCTTAACGAGTGGTAAGGTTCATTTTTTATGCTTCTCCCTATTTCTAGTGATAGTTTCGGTACCATTTTAGTAGATGCCTTTACAGATTCGTTGACTTCCTGTACCTCTTGAACAGGTTCTAACAGCTCTTCCTTTTCTCAAGAAGTAAAGGTCAAAACAAGGGTGGTCATATTAATTAGGCTTTTACGATAATTTCTATATGATGTCGACAGGTGCGAAAGGTTAACGCCCGATAAAAAAAACCGAAACAAGAAACTTGGGTTTGAAATTCCTCTTTCTGATACCTCGGGCTCCCTGGCAACGTAGTTTATTATTCGTTCTGCGACTTACTCTTTTCCGTGGCTTCCATCAGACTATTGTCACTATCGGATTTTAGCGAATCTTTCTTCTTAGAATCGAGGCTACGATCGTATTGTTTATATTGCTCGCGAAGCTTTTCCTTCTGTTCTTCCGACATATCCATTTGTTCTATGAGTTCTAAGTAATTGCTCGCTCCACCCATAGGATTGTGCTCCCCAGCGCCGCTGAGGTCGAAAATTTGTCCGTACATCTTGGTCTGCGCGTCGAGCAGGTTCATCGGTTTTAGGGTATCGCCTTTTGACTTTTCTTGATCGGTCTGTGCTTGGCTGATGGCAGAAAAGCTGGTTATGGAAATAATAAGTAGTGTTGTAAGTGTTTTCATTATGGCTTGTATTTACAGTTCATAGCTTAATGGTATGTACATCCGAAGGTTAACATCCCCCTATTTTATTTGTAATTGAAAAAGGATATAAACTGTCACTACGAGTGCCAGTATCAAAAGTCTTTTTAGTATTTCCAGTTTTTCGTACGTGTCCATAATAATTGGGTTTAGTCATTCCCGTAAGAAGGGAGTCTGTTTTAGCGTCTTTCCCAAGAAGCTATATGACTACTGGGGAAAGAAATCGGTTGTGATTCTTAATAGATAGGATGGACCAAAGGTTAACATTCCCATCCAATTTTTAGGGAGGCAATAGGTTTATCTCAAAATTTTTAAAGAGGAAGGAGTTGTAGTAGTAATATTACAAGTCCCAGTTTTGAGGGACATTTATCCCGGATTTTGAAGAAAATCGTGTACAAAAAATCTTAAATTCGCTGAAACCACTGTTAACCTTCTTATCGCGTTCACATTAAATGGAAAATGTACAGGCAGAAGTAACCCTCGAGGATCTTAGAAAAGGTTCTGATACAGTTTTGAGAAAGGTGTACGAAGAGAATCGTGATAAATTCTTGAACTATGCCAAACGATATAGCCTGTCGGAAGACGAGAATATCGACATTTATCAAGATGCCTATATCATTTTTTACGACAATGTAATGAGCGGAAAGATAGAAAGCTTTACCAGCAGTATTTCTACCTATCTATTTTCTGTAGGAAAATATTTGATTTTTGACCGGATGCGAAAGAACAAAAAAACTGTGGGCAGTACTTATGATTTGTCAAGGGTAGGTGACGATGACATGTCTGTCGATATGATGGAAACGGAAAGATCCGATTTGACCAACGAGCAGGTTTTGCTGCAAAAATATTTTGGGACACTTGGCGCAAAATGTCAGGAACTGTTGACCCTGTTCTACTACCGCGGCTTTACGATACAGGAGATTATGGACCATGAAAATTACAATAGTGAAAATGTAGTCAAGGCCGCAAAATCGCGCTGCATGAAGACCCTTCGTGAACGAATACAAGAAAATACCTAGATGATGGACAAGGAACAGTTGCTATATCGTTATTTTTCCAACACCCTGACGCCTGAACAGGAACAGCGGTTGAAAGACCTCTTGGCTTCCGATAGGACGTTCAAACAACAGTTCGATTTTGAGAGGGACCTCAAGCGTGTCATACGTGAAAAGGAAAACACTAGCCTAAAGGTCAAATTATCCGGATTTGAAAAGGATATTTCAAAAGATGTCCCGGTGCGAACCCTGCCGCATACGAAATATAGAAAATGGGCTATGGCGGCCTCTATTGCCCTTATCATAGGTCTGGGATGGATAGGATACAACAATTTCGCCGGGCCGGATTACAATGCCCTATATCAGGAAAATTTTCAAAACTATCCGAATACGGTGTACACGATAAGCAGAAGTGATAGTGACGAAACGCTGGAGCGCGATGCCTTTGTGGCATACGAGTCAGGTGATTTCAAAAAAGCTGCCGATAATTTAAAGACAATTTCGAAGGGTAACCCCAATGATTACCTCGATTTTTATTTGGGCATGTCATACTTAAATCTAAATCAGTTCAAAGAAGCAAAAACTTACTTTTCCAACACTATAAAAGCTAAAAGTGAATTTGCTGACGAGGCCTACTGGTATTCGGCACTTATCGCCCTCAGGGAAAAGGACACCGAACGCGCAAAAGAGTATCTACTGAAACTTACCGCTACTAACGGCTATAATCAGGAGCGGGCCGAGCAATTACTGGCAGAACTGGACTAAGCGCTTTTTTTACGGTAGGCATGTACCGCCGCAGCACCCGTTATCAATAAGGTGCCGCCAAGCAGCCAGGCCCAAATTGGCGTTTTTTGTTTTATCGGCGTCATGTTGCCTGACGCCACGTAACCAGCCCAGTAATAAGGATGTTTCCTGGCGTTCTGACCGTTTTGGTCCAAAAAAAGGCGTTGCGCTTGCCCGAGCGCCTCGTCCTTCGTTTTGCCTTCGGACAATTGCCTGTAAAACGCGCCCATAACCTCGGAAGACGAGGCGTCGTTTACTTTCCATAGCGTACTTACGATACTTTTGGCACCACTATAAAAAAAGCCCCTGGTCAGACTCAAAAAACCTTCACCCTTTCGTAATTCGCCAATATTGGTTTCACAGGCGCTCAAAGTGACTAAAGCAGCGTCAATCTTCAAATTGTAAAGGTCCGCGGTAAAAAGTACATCATCGCCAATTTTGTTGCCTCTTTGTGAGAAGGCTAGATATGAATATTCAGGTAGGGCGTCATCAAAAATGGCATGCGTTGCGAAATGTAGCACTCCAAAATTGTGGAGTTCAGACTTAAAATTTTCAAGGGTGGCGCTATCATCTAAAAACGATTTGCCATTAAATGAACGCAACACCTGGTCAACTTCTTTTTTGTTATGAGGCAAGGGCAATAGTTTAGATCGGTCAGTACTTACTTCCGCTGTACCGTTAAAACTTGGGGCAAAAGCAAGAACATCGGTATTTTTTGATGAATCTTCGCTCAATTGTTCTCTTAAGGTCGCAGAACTGGCATAACTGACCGAATGCTTCTCTATTAGATAACTGGTGCCCGATAAAGAGGTGTTCAATGCCCCGAATGGGATGTAGTTCAACAGCCCATCGGAGACAATGGCCAGTTTTGTCGGTTCGTTGGTTTTTACAAAGGGTTCGAGTATAATTTTATAAAGTTCATGTGACACTGTTGCAAGGAGATCAACATCCGATTTTGGGTCCGCAAGCATTTTTTGAACATTCCTTATTTTTCCTTTAAATAAGGAATCGATAGCAATACTTTCGAACTGTTTCCCAGTCTTGCCAATTCCTATCGCGAATATGGTTTTATTTCCATAGAAATAGCTGATTAGTTTTTCATCCGCTTTTAGTTTTTCTTGAATTTCTTCAAGGGAAACGACTGCCGTGCTATATTTTAAGTCATAATACGTTTTGTAGTTGACCTCAATATCTTCTACCAATTTGCGATATTCGCTTTTGAGGTCAAAAAGGTTGTCGGCTAACTTTCCTGCATCCGATTTTGAAACATTCAGTTTTTTTTCGACAAATGTAATTTCAGACTTTAACTGGTTTTCCCTTTCCAATAATGGCTCAGGTATATTTGCAAAATCGGTGGCCTTGGATGCTAGCAAAGCTTCCAGTAATACTATGGACTTGCTTTTTTCAGAATAATGAAGGGCTAGGTCTATGTACTTTTCATCATTGTTCAAACTATATAAATGAAAGGCAGCTGTTATACCGGCTTCAAATAGTGGAAAAACATCTTCGATCAATAGCAATTTGTCTGCATGGCTTTTAAAGGTAGGTTTCAGGTTGTCCAATATGGTTATTCCCAAATCTACGGACAGAACGGCCTCTAGATATTCAGGTTTTGTGTTGTTTTGATTTAAGACCTGTGTCTTATTTTTGAGAATCTGAACCATTTTACTTTGATAAATGGCTGTTGTGGAACCAGAGAGTTGTTCCATGGCAAGATCAAAACTTTCTATCGCTTTTTGTGGTTGGTTAAATTGACTATGCAGCTGACCTATCTTGTTCAAGACATGGGCGATTTCCCAATGTTTTTTGCCATCCCATTTTTGCAGGATTAGTTGACGTGCATTTTCAAAATCGTTCAATGCTGCCTTGTAATTTCCAGCTAATTGTTGAGTTTCGGCCCTGACTTGAAGAAAACTTGATTTGAATGGATCGTCTTTGTCCAATACCCCATTGGCGATTCTCAAATAATATTGTGCACTATCAAGTTGGGTAAGGTAGTTGTGGTTCTGAACAATATTCAAAATCGATAGAACGGTAGTTTCATTTTTTTCTGCTAAATTACTTTCAAGTGTTTTTAAGAGCAGGTTATTTGCCTCCTCGAAGTTTTTTTCTTGTTTGTGTACTTCCGCAAGTAGATTTAAGGCATCGTGAAGTAAATATTCCTCCCCCTTTACTTTCGCTAAAAACCTAATATTTTTATTGCAATACATTTTGGCCAAATCGTATTTTCTTTCATCAGTCATCATTTTAGTCAAATAATTGTAAGAGGTTGCCAAGTAGCTAATGTGCTCTTCTCCTTTTAAAGAATCTGGAAGTTTTTCAATTTGACCGACTATTTTTAAAAATGCTTTTCTCGCTTTTTTAAAGTCATTTAATAAAAAATAGTAGTTGCCCTTCTCAAAATTTTGGTAAGTCAAGTACATGGGGAGTACTGATAAACTATCTAGATATGATTTATTTGAAAACATTAATGAATCCAAATTCTTCAAATGGGATTTCATTTCATTAATATCGTAATGATATGCGGCAACTCTATTAGAACTTACCTCGGCATCTATGACATCTACCCAATCTTTTTTGGCAGTTGCAATTTTTCCTACTTTGTCATAATAAAAATAAGCTGAGTCTTGATCGGTAAAAAAATGATTATCGGCTTTTATATATAGCAAATCCAACGAGTCGTTATAATTTTCACTTTGACCATTAAGACCATACAGCACGAACACGGCACCAAAAAGAATTAAAAATTTTCTCATAAAAAAAGCCTTCAATCAAGGTTGAAGGCTAATTTACAAATAAATGCAACTATTAAGGTTCGGTTACGGCTACCTCAAGTATGACCTCATAATCAGCAATCTCTCCCTTTTCGCTTTCAGTACTGACTTTCAATGTAATTAATTGTTCTGGCTTGGCATCATAAAAGTCGAACGGTAATATCTGCATTCTACCCCCTGTACCATTTAAAGACTTCAAATCGATATCTTCGGTTTGTCCCACAACCGCGCCCTGTTCGTTAATCGCGGTTATTTTGGCCGCTGTTTTAGTGTAGAATGCTATATGTCTCAATGTGGTCGGTATAATACCCGGTCCGGGACCTTTTGGTCTAGGGATGCGGCGGCCAACTCTGTCTAGTATATCTTCAAATCCGAAAATAGTGTTTTGTTCTGTTACACTTACCGCCAATTCGTCCTGGGCTTCGGGAAGCCTTTGTTTACCTTCATCATAGCCAGGGTCGTCTGGTGTAAGTGCCTCTATGGCCTCAATTTCATTTTTTAGGGCATTAATTTCCAGCCCTAAAGCATATTTTTGCAAATCCCCTTCAAACATATAGTTGTTTTCCGTGAGTACGATTTTATAGTCGTCTTCGTCCGATACGTGACCGTAAGGCAACTTCGAACATGAGGCCAACACCATGCAGAATAACACTATAGATGTAATTTTAATTTTCATAATACTAAGATTTATATGATGTGAGTATTCTATATTTTTATTTGGGTAGCTCAACCCGAAAAGTAGGCCAGCAGTTAATAAAATGTATTATATCCTGTCATTTCAATATAGCATCTGTGACAGTCTATGCAACATTTGTACTTATTAAATAGGAGGCGTTTTAATTAGGGTTTCAGCATTATTTACTAAACTTCGTCAGCTCGGTACTACTCATCAAGTCCCCATTTTTTTTATAACTTTCCTGTTTCACCATACCGACCCCTTCGGCCAACCAGAGTTTGGATTGCAATTCGAATGAGGCTCCCATGGTCTTTGAGGTAGTGGTCTCCGTAATCAAATAGCAATCATAGGTCCCGGCGGGAGTAGTTACACTTTCTTTCTTCTCTACTTTGCGGTCGGTCTGGTCTACGGTCGTATTCATTTTTATACCTCCCATATTCATTTCTACGGATACATTCGCATCTGCCAGTTCTTGGCCGACGCTGAGGTCGTTAGGGAGCTCGATATCGGTTCCGGTAATGTCCATTTCAATATCCATCTCTGAATATTGTTGCATCATCTGGGTCGGGAAAAGCGATTTGTAATCGATGCGCACAACGCCGTTTTCGCAGATTATCTTGTAGTTGGAGTCGAATAGTTCCTTTCCTTTTTTGTCCGTGTATTTTAAATCAAATGTTGCCTCGGTGGCCGATCCATTATCAGTGACCTCGGAAATGGTATAATCTACTGTACCCTCAGGTTTTCCTTTTTTATCGGAGCTTGTGTATTGAAAGGTGGTGCCCTCCTCCAAGGGATAGAATTTACTGCACGTATTTTGTGCAAAGCCGATACCTGTCATTAGAATATAGGCCGATATACATAAAAGAATCTTTTTCATAGCGTACTAAAGTTTAAGGGTTATTTATTTATTTATCAAAGTTTGATGAATTCTACGCGTCGGTTTTGGCTTTTACCCTCGGTGGTCTGATTATCACCGACCGGCTCAGATTCGCCCTTACCATCCGTCGTTAATTTATCGGAAGGTACATTATATATGTTTACAAGGGCAGTTTTGACAGCCTCCGCCCTCCGTTTTGACAATTCCAGATTTTTTCCGTCGTCTCCATCCGCATCGGTATGGCCGACTATATTCAGTTTTATTTCTGCATCTTGTTGTAAAACCTGATATATCTGCCGGATGATGCCCATGGATTGTGGTTGGATATTGGCTGAGCCGCTGTCAAAAAGAATACCGTTGGTGGAAATCTTTCCATCGGCCAATAGTTTTCTCCTTAAATCAAGTCCTCCCTTTGCGATTTTAATGTTACTGATAAAAATCGCCTCCTTTTCAGTATCTGTTCCCCTCAACGTGAACTTGATACCTTGCATTTGAATGTTTTCCGGAAGCAATCGCGGAACATCTACAAATTTGTTCTCGTTGATCCAAAGTCGAAAACGTTGTTTGTTTACGGCTATGGAAACATGATGTTTTTTATTGACGATGTTTCGAATATCGGCATTTACCTCATTGCGAATGACCCTTTTACCTCCAAAATTGTTTTCCACGATAATACCCCTGTCGATAAATTGACAAAACGAATATTCTATCATACCCCAGTTCTTGGGTTTGTCAAAGGTGTTGTTGTCGCCGACCATAACACCAAGATACGACTGCGACGAGGTTTTGTTGTCAAGACCGGTGGCCACTACATCGAATTCAAGGGTAAATTCGTCGGGAAGATTGGTGACATCCGGTATATAGGCCGTGTTGAAGCCCGGTAAGATTTTCAACCACTTTTCGGGATAGCCTTCGATGGTAACCAGTTCACCGCTGGCGTTGGAGTTCCATCTCGATGGAAAATCCCCTATAAAATCCTTTGAAAAATCATCGGTAAAGATGGGTTCATCTCCCGGTACAAAATCGAACTTGCTGTAAACTTCAATAGATTTTGGGTCGCTTGAACTAGTTGTACGCGGATTATCTGTTGTACTGGAACCCGATTCTGAAATTTCGCCATCACCTTCGTTTTCGATGGATGGATCGATACTTGGCAAGGGGTTTCGTTTTTCCTTTTCCCCTTTTGCGCCCGGCTCAAAAATACTGTCCATCGCTTGATCGGTCTTTTCTGAAGTTTCCTGTTCGACGCGACGTTCGACCGTTCGTTCAGCTGCCCTTTCGGCGGCCTTGCCCAATTTCTTTAAGAATTGTCCGTTCATTTCAGCGGAAAAGCCCAAAAGGCAGATGGCGGTCAGCAAAAATCGGGAGAAAATTGTTATCGTTTTCATAGTTTTAATTGATATAGTCAAAATAGATTGATGGTAGGCCATGGAAAAGGGCGTTACATTGACTTAATGGACGCAAAATAAAAAGGTTAACCTTCTCCAGTATCAAAAATACTATAATCGGTAATGGATTTTGTATGGTTGGAAGTCAAAACTGTACCATCTGCATAAAATTGGAAAGAATGGGTTGTAGGATGTAAAAAGAAAGGCAGATTTAACCGTTTGAAGTATACATTAAGAGGAATATCATCTTACAGTAATGTGTGGCCACTCGACCGCTGTTTATATGTTGCCGCACCGACGCACCCACGGACACAGATTCAAAAATTAGTCCCTTAGGACTTAGAATTTCGCATGGTTTGGCAGGCGGGGCAACTGCCGAAAACTCCGTCTGTGGTATTTGGTAAGCCCGTATTCACAGATGGCCTCGCGGTGTTCTTTTGTTGGATATCCTTTGTTCTGCTTCCAGTTGTACATGGGGTACTCCTCATGAAGTTCCTCCATAAAAGCATCGCGATAGGTCTTTGCCAGCACCGACGCTGCGGCAATGCTCATATACGTACTATCGCCTTTGATAATGCATTCATGAGGGATTGCATTGTAGCGGTGAAACCGGTTGCCGTCAACAATAATCAACTCAGGTAAAATAGTCAATTGATCGATGGCCTTGTGCATGGCAAGGATAGCCGCATTGAGAATATTGATTTCGTCGATTTCTTGTGGATGCACATGCGCGACCCCAAAGCTGCTACAGTCCGATTCGATGCGCGGCCTTAGAATATCCCGGGTTTTGTGCGAGAGCAGTTTTGAATCGTTGAGCAATTCGTGGGAAAAGTTTTTGGGCAATAGGACGGCAGCTGCGGTTACAGGACCGGCCAAGCAGCCCCTGCCGGCTTCGTCGGTGCCAGCCTCGCCTTCCATAAATAGATAATATGACTTTAGGATGGATATGGTTTTTTAAAAATGGAAAAATACGAAATTGGATAAAAAACTTTCACATTTAATTACCAACTAAAAAAATTAACTTTGTCCGCAAGGTTAAATCAAGGTCATCTTGATAGCCATTTAGATCGTGACGCATCCTTTTGCATTGAAAAGTTGGAATTTGGAATTTAAAAGTTGGAATTTACGAAGCATCCATTATGCAGTCATCCCTACAGGATTTTTTTGCAACTATTTCCTCCTTGTCCTATTTTTTTTATTAAACTTTCCCATTTTTGCCCAAGAAGATTCCATCCCCCGGCAAGAAGATTCCATCCCGTCCCGTGAGGTGGATTCCATCCTGCCAAAACAAGCCGACACTACCAGCTCGCGTAAAATAGATTCTATTCCTCTACTACAAGAAGATACAATCCTTCAGGGGCAAAGGGACTCCCTCAAGCCAAAAGAATTAGACACGATACCTCCACGAGAACTGGATTCCGTCCCGCCACGAGAACAAGATTCCTTACTATTGAATCGACCGCTTGACTCCTCCTCGGTAAAGAAAAAGAAGAATTGGTTTGGCGTTGGGGAACTTCCGTCAGTATCCAAAGAAATTACAATTAAAGATTACAAGATAATATCCTATAAAAGGGATACTACCTATTTGGATACTACCCTGACCATCCAAAAGGAATACAAATTCAATTATTTGCGAAAGGACGATTTTGAACTGATGCCTTTTGCCAACATAGGGCAGCCCTACAATAAATTGGGCGTAGATCTGAGATCCGTACAACCCTATCCGGCGTTAGGGGCTGCAGCTTTGAACTACAATTATATGGAGGTACGCGATATCGATTACTATAATGTGGCCACCCCCATGAGCGATCTTTTTTTCAAGACTACCTTGGAAGAGGGGCAGTTGTTAGATGCGACATTGACCTTCAACACCTCCCCTCGATTTAATTTCTCTTTGGCCTACAAGGGCTTTCGATCCTTAGGTAAATACCTCTCCGACGAGGCGGAATCCGGCAATTTTCGCACGACTACCAACTATATTACTAGAAACGGAAGGTATCGGATTCGGGCACACATAGCCGCACAGGATATCGAAACCCAAGCCAACGGTGGACTTATCAATAAAGAGGAGCAATTCGAAGCTGGCGACGATAATTTTAGCGACCGGAAAAAAGTGGATGTCAGGTTTAACGATGCCGACAACAAGATACTCGGCAAGCGGTATTATTTCGACCATTTTTATAAGGTGTTCAAAAAAGAAAGGGATTCAAGCCGTATGGAAAGTACATCATTGGGTATTGGGCATGTGTTCAACTATGAGACCAAATATTACAGCTTCAATCAAACCCAACAGACCACTTTTTTTGGCGAAAGGTTGGTACCTGCCATTGCAGATAAGGCGCAATTGAAGACCATGTACAACCAAGTAAACGCCGAATTCTATAATGCGACATTGGGTAGGTTACAGGGAAATATATCGCTGTACAATTATACTTACTTCTTCAATAGCATACTGATTACGGAAGAGGGTAGTCGCATTCCAAGTCGTTTGAAAGGGGAGGAGATAGCTGTCGGGGCGACCTACGAAAAAAAGATAGGGGGCTTTGCCCTTACGGGCGAGTTCAAATATAATCTTTCCGGCGAATTGGGAGGTAACTTGCTCAATGCGTCCGCTGGATATCAACTTAATGATCATTATAGGATAACTGCATCGGCCCATGCATCTGCCCGCATGCCTGATTTTAACTATTTGTTGTACCAAAGCGATTATGTCGATTACAATTGGTCGAACCTAGGCGCTTTTGAAAAAGAACAGGTATATGCATTGCAGTTCAATCTGGATTCCGATCTATGGGGAGATTTGACGGTCGACTATACCACGGTCGACAATTACAGTTATTTCGGCTCCGCCCCGGATAATATCAGAGTGGAAGGTGTAGAGAATTCAATAGTGAGACCGGTTCAAGAGGGCAACGTGCTAAACCATACCAAGGTGACGTACAGGAAAGAGTTTCGGCTCGGTGACTTTGCCCTTAACAATACGGTAATGTACCAAAATGTCTCACAGGCTAATGAGGTGCTCAATCTACCGCAGTTGGTGACGCGCAATACCTTATATTTTTCTTCGGATGTTTTTAAAAAAGCAATGTACCTGCAGACTGGCGTGACGCTGAAGTATTTTACCGCGTATACCATGGATGCCTACAATCCGCTTTTAGGGGAGTTCTATATTCAGAACGAGGAAAAATTGGGAGGATACCCGATGTTGGATTTTTTCATCAATGCGAGGATTCAGCAAACGAGAATTTACCTGAAAGCAGAACATTTCAATTCCGGTTTTAGTCAAAACAGGGATTTTTACTCCGCCCCGAATTACCCGTATCGGGATTTTGTCATCCGTTTTGGATTGGTTTGGAATTTTTTCTCATAATTTTTTGGAGGTGTTGCACTTCGGTAAACTACTGAAAACATATAGGTTGAGCTCCACCCTGTCCATCCTAAAATTTTGTAATCCTATTTTTTTTAATTTTTTTTACGCAAGGGGTTGTGCAAACTAAAAAACCCTCTTATATTTGCACCCGCTTTGGGAGACAGATAGGCGACTATCGATGTTCCGGGGGCGCAAGATTGAAGTTCATTGACATACTGTGGAGATAACAACGACCCCCTGGCGGAAGCCCGGGGGAAGGAACCATATAACAATTAGGTCGGTTGCGCGCCGGGAGACCGTGCTGCGCGGCGGACCGATGATTTAATAGAGAGAGACGGGGCCGGGAGGGCTTTTTCGGGGGTGTGCGCGAATATATACAAAGTACAACGATGAAGAGTTTGATCCTGGCTCAGGATGAACGCTAGCGGCAGGCCTAACACATGCAAGTCGAGGGGCAGCATTTCCAGCTTGCTGGAAGATGGCGACCGGCGCACGGGTGAGCAACGCGTATGGAACCTGCCCTTTACAGGGGAATAGCCCAGGGAAACTTGGATTAATGCCCCGTGGTACCATTGTGCAGCATTGCATTTTGGTTAAAGCCTTCGGGCGGTAAGGGATGGCCATGCGTAGCATTAGCTTGATGGTGGGGTAACGGCCCACCATGGCTACGATGCTTAGGGGCCCTGAGAGGGGGATCCCCCACACTGGTACTGAGACACGGACCAGACTCCTACGGGAGGCAGCAGTGAGGAATATTGGACAATGGGCGCGAGCCTGATCCAGCCATGCCGCGTGCGGGAAGAAGGCCCTACGGGTCGTAAACCGCTTTTGTACGGGAAGAACCGGGGGCACGTGTGCCCCCCTGACGGTACCGTAAGAATAAGGACCGGCTAACTCCGTGCCAGCAGCCGCGGTAATACGGAGGGTCCGAGCGTTATCCGGAATTATTGGGTTTAAAGGGTCCGTAGGCGGGCCGTTAAGTCAGGGGTGAAAGTCTGCGGCTCAACCGTAGAAATGCCCTTGATACTGGCGGTCTTGAGTTATGGTGAAGTGGGCGGAATATGTAGTGTAGCGGTGAAATGCATAGATATTACATAGAACACCGATTGCGAAGGCAGCTCACTAACCATTGACTGACGCTGATGGACGAAAGCGTGGGGAGCGAACAGGATTAGATACCCTGGTAGTCCACGCCGTAAACGATGGATACTAGCTGTCCGGGGCCTTGAGTCCTGGGCGGCCAAGCGAAAGTGATAAGTATCCCACCTGGGGAGTACGTTCGCAAGAATGAAACTCAAAGGAATTGACGGGGGCCCGCACAAGCGGTGGAGCATGTGGTTTAATTCGATGATACGCGAGGAACCTTACCAGGGCTTAAATGCATTGCGACAGGCCGGGAGACCGGTTTTCCTTCGGGCGCTTTGCAAGGTGCTGCATGGTTGTCGTCAGCTCGTGCCGTGAGGTGTCAGGTTAAGTCCTATAACGAGCGCAACCCCTACCGTTAGTTGCCAGCGAGTCATGTCGGGGACTCTAGCGGGACTGCCGGTGCAAACCGCGAGGAAGGTGGGGACGACGTCAAATCATCACGGCCCTTACGTCCTGGGCCACACACGTGCTACAATGGCAGGTACAGCGGGAAGCCACGCGGCAACGCGGAGCGGATCCACAAAACCTGTCACAGTTCGGATCGGGGTCTGCAACCCGACCCCGTGAAGCTGGAATCGCTAGTAATCGGATATCAGCCATGATCCGGTGAATACGTTCCCGGGCCTTGTACACACCGCCCGTCAAGCCATGGAAGCCGGGAGTGCCTGAAGTCCGTCACCGCAAGGAGCGGCCTAGGGCAAGATCGGTAACTAGGGCTAAGTCGTAACAAGGTAGCCGTACCGGAAGGTGCGGCTGGAACACCTCCTTTCTAGAGCTTTTCCGCACTACGGTGCGGAAAGGGCGCATCGCCCGCGGGAATGCCCTTCGAAGGCCCCGTTTTTCCCTCTATTTTTTTCGTCGCCGTATATGGCTTCCGCACAGACAGTAGATCTCCACCGTATTTAAAGATATATCGGGGCCTTGGCGTCCCGGGCGTATCCGCCCCGGCGGACGTGCCGAAAGGCCACGGAGTCTCATAGCTCAGCTGGTTAGAGCGCTACACTGATAATGTAGAGGTCGGCAGTTCGAGTCTGCCTGGGACTACGATCAAGGGCAGCACGTTCATATTAAAGGAAGTAAAGGAAATTCTGGGAGTTGATAATGCCCTAAGTTTTTGGAATTTGGGATTTCATTTTTTTGGAATTTCCGGTTCCACCGACACGGGGGATTAGCTCAGCTGGCTAGAGCGCCTGCCTTGCACGCAGGAGGTCATCGGTTCGACTCCGATATTCTCCACTGCCCCCTTAAGGGGGGGAAAGGTTCATTGACATATTGGGACAGGGCATCCGTATCTTCGGATATGGGTGCATACTGAACATGAATTACACGAATTTTAAGTAAAGAGTACTAGAGCGACAATACGTAATACCGCGCGGTTCCCCTTCGGGGGCGCCGCGGGGGCAAAGGCTGGCGACAAGCTAGATAAGGGCGTATGGGGAATGCCTAGGCTCCCAGAGGCGACGAAGGACGCGATAAGCTGCGAAAATCCGCGGGGATCGGCACATACGAACTGATCCGCGGGCATCCGAATGGGGCAACCCGGCATGCTGAAGGCATGTCACCGTGCAAACGGGGCGAACCCGGCGAACTGAAACATCTAAGTAGCCGGAGGAAGAGAAAACAAGAGTGATTCCGGTAGTAGCGGCGAGCGAAACCGGAAGAGTCCAAACCGTACATGTTCCGGCATGTGCGGGGTTGTAGGACCGCGATATTCGATGCGCGATGAACCAGAACAGGTTGGAAAGCCTGGCCAAAGACGGTGATAGCCCGGTACGGGCAAAGAGCGTTCAGATAGCGGTATCCTGAGTAGTGCGGGGCACGAGAAACCCTGCATGAACCCGGCGGGACCATCCGCCAAGACTAAATACTCCTGGGAGACCGATAGTGTACCAGTACCGTGAGGGAAAGGTGAAAAGAACCGTGAACAACGGAGTGAAAAAGATCCTGAAACCATACGCCTACAAGCGGTCGGAGCCCCTCGGGGTGACGGCGTGCCTTTTGCATAATGAGCCTACGAGTTACTTTTACCAGCGAGGTTAAGGTGTTAAGCACCGGAGCCGCAGCGAAAGCGAGTCTTAACAGGGCGGACATAGTTGGTAGTAGTAGACGCGAAACCGTGCGATCTACCCATGGGCAGGCTGAAGCTGTGGTAACACATAGTGGAGGGCCGAACCCGTTGACGTTGAAAAGTCTTGGGATGACCTGTGGGTAGGGGTGAAAGGCCAATCAAGCTCGGAAATAGCTCGTACTCCCCGAAATGCATTTAGGTGCAGCGTGCACATAGTTTTATAGAGGTAGAGCTACTGATTGGATGCGGGGGCTT
>CAWHTW010000007.1:70000-102137 GCA_963832345.1 uncultured Flavobacteriaceae bacterium
TTTAAGAGCTCTCTATGGATGTACAATAATGAGTTTACTTGAAGTAAATAGAAAGTCATTTAAAGAAAAAGGAAGCGCCAAAGATTAGATTTTCAAGTACATACTTAACTACCGGAAAGACGTACTTTTATGTTGGTTTTTTTGTCATCGAGCAAATATGCGGGAATACGAAGTTCTACTCTTTTCAGATTTTCGATTCTCCGGTCCAGTTGCAGTGGTGGTGGATCCAGCGAAATAACCGATACCGAAATAGCGGGATGTGACAAATTTTCGAGTTTCAAGGCCTTACCGTCTTGCCGTAGGATTGCCCCGCCCTTAACGACTTCAACATCGGCGACCGTTATCAATTGCCAGGTCACCATCTTGGTGGAATCGTTAGCGGTAATTCGGTCTTCAATGGTTAGGGAGGTCGGACTGTCCTTCACAAACCTGCGATGCGCACTTTGGAGCTGGCCTTCGAAAGTAGCATCCATATTGATGGTCGCTTCGGGCTGGTCGCCGTCTTTAAAATCGGTGATAATTGCTTTTCCATCAACGTTGTGCAATTGGTCGTCTATGGTCAAGGTGCTATGGCCGAAATTGTTTTTGGTCAATAGGGTAAAACGTTCACATTCCTGACAATTCCCCCATAGGTTAAAACCTGTTTTTTCCAATTCATGGTAGGGTTGATTTCCGGAATCGATGACCCAGCGTACCCCATTAAGCTCAAAGACAAAAGATCCTGCATCCATATTACCATGATTAACGGTACCGCGACCTCCTTTGGCCCCCAAATAATAATGTAAAGGATCATCGTCTTTCGAGTCAAAGATGACGATCGGGTTATCACCATCGCCTTTCCAAACCAAGGGAACTTTGGCGGCATCCTTTTCCTTGAACTGTGAAATCCACACTAAACCGGCACCATCGTTACGCGACAGCTTGCCCATGGATAAAGGGGCCGCCAAAAAACGGTCTTTCTCGAAAAAAGCTTTATTTCCTGTTTTTTTTGCAAACCAGGCCAGCGTAATGTCCCCGTTGTCGCTGCGTTGGTCCCCGCAATCGGCAAAATTATAGTACGAGCCCGAAGGTGCCACGCTCAACACCCTAAAATCCGCACTTTCGACAAAGGCTGGAAAATCGGATATCCCAAAATCGGTACCGAAGGCACTTTCCAACATGGCGATGGTCATTACGGTAAAAGAGGTGCCATACGACCAATAAGTGGATCCTTCGGGATAAACACCATCGGGGCCGTAAACAGCAAGGGCTTGGGGAATACTGTCCAACGCCCGGGCGATGGTTTTGGCCGCCAATTCCGGATTTTTGTCGGCTGTCACAATGGAAGCCGCTATCATACCCCCATGGCAGACCTGATTCCAATTATTATCGCCTCCTACCCACCCGGTGTTGCCCTTTTCGTTGTAGCTGGGTTTGATTCCCATTTCTATCAATGCATTTTTCGCCATTTCTAGGGTGGTATCCGGCAGGTCGCCTACGGTCCAATCTATGCCGATGGCTACTGCCATCGCCATTTCCGCCACATCTAGATAATGGGAGGGGTTCCAATCGGAAAAATTGCATACGGCCTTTAATTCATCGTTGATTCTTTTCAATATCGTGGAGTCTTTCTCAATGCGATAGACCATGCCAAGCATATTCATTCGATACAACATTTCGCGGGAGATGGCCAACAACCGCCTTCCCTCCATTATCCTTTCGAGCAAAGGCTCCTTTTGAATGGTTTCGGTATTCAGTTTAATCGCCTTGTAGAGATTTTGAACTACCGGATCGGTTTTTAGTTTTGTCTTTAGATTCTTCTCTATCTTGGAGTTCAACACGAGTTGTGGCCCTGTTTTGTCGAGTTTCTGTTGCAGATATTTAACGCTTATCGGATTTTCAAGTTTGGGTAGGGAATCGCTATATCTTCCTGTGCTATGGCTATCTGAAAAAAGCCGGAGAACAATGCCAAAGTTGATAGACAATATAAATAATTGATTTTCCTGAACATCTGCTAAATGGATTTAGTGGGTTTATAACACATCGAATGGGCAACGAAAAAACAAAGCCATCGGTCGGGATAGCTTTGTTTTTTTAAATCAATTAACTCAGTGCGAGTTCAATAGTATTTGATTACCAGCCGGGGTTTTGACCGAGATCCGGATTTTGCGAAAGCTCTCCAAGCGGTAACGGCCAGAGATAGTGTTTGCTTTCGTCAAATTGGGGATCGGCCCAGGCAGAACCTCCGTAGGCATCGATATAGGTTTTGCCCGATTCGGGATCAACCGCTGTTTCTACCGTATTGCCCTCGTACCTCGCATTGGCCGCGTCGTCCCACAAAAGGCCCAAACTTTTCTCGTCCAACCTGTCGCCTTGTTTCCAACGTCGTAGGTCGTCATAACGAAAACCTTCCATAAATAGTTCGATACGACGCTCGCGTCGTATCTCGACGAGCAGGGGAGAAATTCCATCGCCAGAATACCTAGGATCAACGGGTACATCGGTCATGATAAGAGGCGGCATAGCTACACGTTCCCGTATTTTATTAATGGTCAAATCAAGGTCTTCTTGGGTAATCGTACCCAGTTCAGCCACGGCTTCCGCATAGTTCAGGAGCGCTTCGGCGAACCGCAGGGTAATGGCAGGGGTATCCGAAGTGTTGTAAGAACGGAAGGCCGCCTCGGCATCAAAAACTTTTATGACATGGTATCCCGTCAAACTTGTTGTGCCACCCTGCATCCCCGTGAGACGGGGGTACTCAAAAAGGTCACTATTGCCATAGTTATAAAAGGCCCGATCATCGGGGTGCAATATGGTTTGCCTTAAGCGTGGATCCCTGTTCACAAAAACGTCTTCAATTTGTGCGTCACCTTCATATAGGGGTGAAAGGCTGATGGGCAATCCGTCGGTACATAGATAGTCCTCCACGGCACTTTTGGTCGCCCCGCCGTTGTAACTCCTCCAATATGACATAACATGATTGGTGTATTGCCCTGGATCATATTTTCTCCAATGCATTACCTCCGGATTGCCGTCAAGATCTAAAACGCGATGATAGGCGTTGTAGTCTTGTTCGGGATTTCCGGTCGTGTACAGGGAAAAAGGACCATTATCGATCAACTCCTTGGCGGCACTGGCCGCTTCTGTAAGCCACATTTCAGGATTTGCAAGACCGTGGTATTTGCGCCAGGTACCTTCAAAAAGACAGACCCTAGATTTTATCAATAGGGCTATCCAATGGTTCATTCGTCCATGGTTGCCACCATCGCCCCAAGATTCGGGCAGGTTTTCGACGGCAAAGTTGAGATCCGCCAAGACACTGGCCATGACCTCGTCCCTTGGATTCCTAGGGCCGAACAATTGTTCCGATTCGGGGGTCAGTTGTTCGTCCAATAAGGTAATATCGCCGAACTTTGACACCTTGTCGGCATAGAACCAGCCCCTAAAAAAACGGGCCTCGGCGCGATATTTGTCCTTTACCTCTTCGGAGACATTAGCAAGGTCATAGTTTTCAAGGCCGATATTCAGGGAGCGTAAAAAATCCCATCCCCGATATCCGTATTGTCTTGTGCCATCCGTCACTACGTGGATGCCCGCGCGCACATCCCTATAGAGGTTGTGCCTGTTGTTCGATGCGGTCACATTATCCGAAAATTCATCCAAATACCAGATACTAGTGTTATTGCTTTCAAAATTCTGGGCGTGGCCCATTAAGACAGGTATGTCGAAATCGTTTCGGACCATGTTGTAAAAATTGTTATTATACACCTGTAGATCACTTTCCGTGCTCCAAAAGGTGTCGTCACTCACATTGTCCAACGGAACCCGTTCCAAAAAGTCGTCGTTGCAGCCACTTAACATCAGTAGGGCCGCAATCCATAGTATCGAGTTAATTCTAATTTTATTCATAACAGTTATTTTTTGTTTAGAAGCTTGCATTGATCCCAAAGGTAACGATGCGCTGTAAATAGTATTCTTGGGTCACGGTGAATATTGATTCGGGATCTAAGGGTGCATGTATTTTGCTGTATTCCCAAAGGTTTTGACCAGAAAGGTACAATTGCAGTTTGTTCATACCTAGGTTTTCCAGTACCATATCCGGCAAATCATAGCTTAGGGTTATATTCTTCAAGCGTATATAGGCGGCATCCTGTACATAGCGCGACTGGGGCAAGATGTTCTTCTTGACATCTGTGCCGATATGAGGCGCGGCAAAATAGGCATCGCGGTTGTCGGGACTCCAGGTCTCGGACAGGTAATACTTTTCGATCAGACCAGAATTGCCCGGATAGAAGGCGTTCCAGTTGCCATTGCCAGGTAAATAGTCCCGGAACAGGCCTTGAAAGAACATATCTAACGACCAGTTCTTGTATTTGATATCGGGATTGATTCCGAAGGTATATCTTGGTGAGGTGTTACCAATAATCTTATAATCGCCGGGATCAGACAGTGTACTACTGCCGCGGTCTATTTTGCCGTTGCCATCTAGGTCGGCATATCGGATGTCGCCGGCCATAAAGCCGCTTCCAATATCTGTTTGGGACGGTGCACTGGCCACTTCCTCGTCCGTTTGAAAGATTCCGACGGTCTCGTACCCCCATATTTCCCCAATCTGTTGCCCTTCGTAGTAAATGTCGTTGGTAGGCAAGGCACCGTTGGGGTTCATAAATTTGGTGATTTCAGATTGGCTGTCGGCGAGGGCCAGGTTCAGGCCCCATCTGCCGTTTTTCCCAAAGGTATCGCGCCAGGTCAGGGAAAGTTCCCAGCCCATGGTTCGAAGGTCGGCCGCATTGGTGTTCGGTGCACCTGTGCCCAGAAGCGCAGGTTGCCCCACTGACATTAACATATCTTTTGTGTCGCGGGTGTAATAATCTGCTGAAACATCGAGTTTTCTCTTAAATAGGGTAAAATCGAGTCCGACATTCTTCGATTCGACGGTCTCCCAGGTCAGCGTGTTGCTAACAAGGCCTCCCGGGCCTACATAGGGGGTCGGCCCCGATGACAAAATATAAGGCGAG
The DNA here is from genome assembly GCA_963832345.1 of uncultured Flavobacteriaceae bacterium. Taxonomy (GTDB): domain Bacteria; phylum Bacteroidota; class Bacteroidia; order Flavobacteriales; family Flavobacteriaceae; genus Pricia. The sequence continues at coordinate 74,998 of CAWHTW010000007.1, forward strand.
GTACCCGAATTTAAATTAGAGATATAGGGATAGAATATATCATTCCCGTTATTGTCCTCCACCGATTGGTTGCCCAAGGTACCCCAAGAGCCCCGAATTTTCAACTGATCTAACCAGGTAGAAGCACTTTCCATAAACGACTCTTCAGAGATAATCCACCCTGCGGAAAAAGAGGGGAAAAAGCCGAACCTGTCGTCGGTTGGAAAACGGGAGGTACCATCATAACGGCCGTTGGCTTCCAAAAGGTAGCGGTCTTTATAGATATAGTTCAACCGATAAAAGGCCCCACGGAGGGACACAGCGCTTTCACTTCCACCCGTGGTCTGGGTTCCGGTGGTGGCATTGATATTCGTTACCAGTGGCGTAATCAACGACTGCGCCCGTGCCCTAAAACGCCTTCTATGGCCCCATTCCTGGTTAAAACCAATCAGGGCCTTAAAAAAGTGGTCCTTATCCTCACGATCCGCATTGAACTCGTATTCCGCAAAGGCATTGAACACATAATATTCGTTTCGATCGTTTTCTTCCTGGATATAGTCGTTGCCGCTCAGCCCATTGGTAATTATAGGATCGGCATTGAGATCGGTATCCACTATTTCTATTTTACTAGCTACTTCCTTATAATTTCTATGATAGCTGTTATATGAAAAATTACTCCTGATCTGTAGGCCTGTGGCCGGGGTCAAGGTAACGCCCTGTGTCAACCAAGTGTCGTTCGTGACAAAGGTGTCGCGACCTCCATCCTCTAGATAGGGGAGGAAAATCGTTCCGCCGAAGTACTCCCCGATATAAGGTTCGTAGATGGCACGGTCGCCGGGGGTTTGGTAAAACGGCAGGTCGGGAAATTCGACCGGTGTAATTGCGGTCACCCGGGCCACGGAATTGATGTTTACGTCCCAATTATAAAAGTGGGGCTTATCGCTGTTTTGGGCGTTGAACACGATTTTTGAATCGAGGCTGAACCAATCGTTGACCTTGAAATCGGTCTTCATCAGCACATTGTATCGCTTGAACTTTTCATTCTTGTCTCTATTGTTAATATACCCATCTTTGCTAAGATGCCCGAACGACACGTAGTACGATGCCTTTTCGGTGGCGCCGCTGATGCTGAAATCGTAAGTTTTTTGCGGGGCAAAATCGGCGACTGCACGGTTGTTGTAATCGTTGTTGCCATAAAACCTTAAATTGCCGTTGACTACGCCCCAAGAATTTTCGAAGGTGGGATTTTGTACATAGCGTCGAGTTCCTTCCACGTAGTCGTCGTCGTACCTCGGCTGCCCGTTTGTACGAATGCTGGCCCTGTTCCAGAAGTCGACGATATCACTCGGATTTTCCACGGGATCTATATGAAATATAGGTGCGGCATACGACTGTTGGGTGCTAAAGGTAACATTCGTCTTTCCGATTTTACCATCCTTGGTCTCTATCAGAACAACGCCAAAGGCTCCCCGTGCCCCATAAACGGCCGCGGCCGAGGCATCCTTTAAGACAGATACACTGGCTATGTCGTTGGGGTTGATGCGTTCCAAGTCCATCGGTACCCCGTCGACCAAGATTAAGGGGCTGCCACCGTTGATGGATTCGAACCCACGGATGTTGAAATCCGCGCTCTGGGTCGGGTCTCCATTTTGAATGGAGATATTGAGGTTTGGTATCACCCCTTGAAGTCCCTGCCCCGCAGAGGTAATCGGGCGATTTTCTAAGCGTTCAGCGTCGGCGACACCGACGGAACCGGTCAGGTTCTTCTTTTTCTGGGTACCGTAACCTACTACGACTACTTCCTCCAATTGACCGGCATCCACGGGCAAGCTGGCGTTGACTGTCGATTGGCCGTTAACGGGAACTTCAATGGTTTTAAATCCCACGTAGCTGAATACCAATACGGCATCGGTGGCCACCTCGATAGAATAGTTACCATCGAAATCCGTAACGGCGCCTGTTCGGGATCCTTTAACAACCACACTGGCACCCGCCAAGGGAATACCTTCCGTATCGGATACGGTACCGGTTACGGTCGATTGAAATTCATAGGTGAAGTTAGCGGTCGGTTCATGCCTTGTATGGGCCGACATCGGGAACAGTACAACGGTCAGAAAAAAAACCGATGCCGTTGACATCCAATTCTTTAAGCGATTTTTCATTTTTTAGGGTTTCGTTAACAGAAACAAGATTAAAGAATAAAACTGTCATTTACAAGGTGTGTATTAATTTTCTGGTAAAAATGTTATTTAAAATTTGTCATAATCTAGGAAAAATCATTGATTTTTTAGGGAAATAGAACTTTATTTGGACTCCATTTAGGATACCATATTTGGTGTCTTGGATGAGATGTGAGGATTGAATAGGATATTCAATCCATGTAGTAGGGCATTTGTCGGACGTGACCTTCAGAATCCATAAAATACAATTTGGATTGGCTAAATTTCTTGGGATCACCATCTGCCCAAAAGGCAAAGAAGGCTTTATCAGCCGCATCGGGTCGTCTCACATAGGAGTGATTGAACTTGGAACCTACAGTAATAGCTTTGGCCAACTTCCAGGTTTCCCCAGCGTCGTTACTTTCCCATTGTTCGACTTCCCCGCCGGTTTGATCGGCCTGTGGGCCGATGCCTACGGGCGCGATTACTTTCCAAGAATCTCCGGCTATGTAAAGGCTTCCCATATCGTAATTATGGTCAGAGGTGGTCACAGACTTAATTTCCCAATTTTTATTTTTCCATTGGGCGATTTTCCATTCCCTGTCTTCCCCTTCCGGTCCAGGCTTATGGCTTTTGCTGGTAAGATAAAGGCATAACGGATTGCCCGATGCATCAAAATTCACATCCTTTAGATAAACGTTCTTCCCTTTGGAGGCATAGTCCATAATCCGGCCGGGTTCCATGGTCGATAGGGGGACACTTAGCTTTTTTCCGGCTGCGTCTTGCCATGATTTACCAAAATCGCTTGTTTCCATATAATAAAGGTCGGTCCGTTTGTCTACATTCCCATTGGGATGTCGGTTAAAAAAGGTAACGATGCGGTCTCCCAAGATTCCCGAAACCTGATAGTGACCACTATATTCCGCCCCGGGTTCCTTTACGCCTGCCAGTTTTTTATCCTCGGTCCAAGTCATACCATCTGTACTGGTCTCGTAATACAGTTCACGTACGCCAGAATATTTAGTGAAAAAATTAAAAAATCCCTCTCCTTTTTGGTACAGGGGCTGCGGATAGGTCATTACTTCTTCCGTGATTTGGCGAAATCCCTTACTGGAGCTCAACGGAGCATTACTTCTGAACTTGAAGCCCTTTCGGTTGGTATTCCTTCCACTAACGAAAATCCATATATACCCCTCCTCGTCCAAAAGTATACTGGGGTTGTCATGTGGGTCGTTTACTCCATTTTTATCATAGACCACCACGGGCTTGCCAAGTGTTTTGGTGGCATGGTCATACGTTCCTATCATGCAGAGCAAGTGCCTTTCGGTCGCTTTCGTAGTGCCTCCGTAAACGAAAAATGTTTTATTCGCCTCTTCGGCGTATATCGCCAGCGGCCGATGTTTGGCGGTATAGGTAGCCAATCCCCCCGAATATTTATCGCCGTAAGGGTAAGGTTGACCGAGCTCGAACCAAATGCCCCTATACCCGTCGATGGTCCGGACTTTTGATTCCGTTTGCTTTTCGGAGGATTCCACACCTGCATTAACCTGTTGGGCCCAACTGGAAATCGCAGATAATAGACCGATGATCAGACTTAATTTGGATATTTTTATTTGATTCATGGCTATTTTTTTACCAACCTACTCAAAGGTCAATGGGTACAGTCTTCCCGGCATCGACCCCATGGGGAAGATGTATGGTAATTTCCGAAACTTTTTGCTCCGAATTCCAAGTTGTGATAAAGTTTTCTCCCTTCTTTTCTATTCTATCGGAAATGGAAATATGCATTTTTCGTAATTCGCGATTGGGATCGGATACGGAAATCGACGTGATATTTTCGCCGTCAGTTTTGAGCATCATGATGCCGGGACTGTCGGAAACTAGAGTGAGATTGTCGGAAAGGGCGATTTCACCCGCTTTATAGAAAACGATTTGGAAAATATTCAATTGCTTATTTCCTACCGCTTGGATTTCCGGCGTGTTGGATAAAACTGTTATGTTTTTTTTTGATTGGGCCTGCTCCAATTTTTCAACGGAAGTTGCCGGAACGACTATGTATTCATAGGACGCGTCGGTCGGCATTTCACCATGATCGATCCACAACTTGAATACGTCCAGCATTGTTTCCTCTTGCGGAGAATCCGCTTGTTCGTTGATTCTCCTCCACGAACCGACCGCCTCGTTGTTTTTGACGTATACCGATGAGGGTTTCGGAAATACATAGCCTATACCGTCTTGAAAGACCCAGTCTATTTGCTGGTATTCCTTTTCGTCTTTTCCGATTACGGAAACCAGGCTATTTTTGGAAATCGTTACATCGCCTCTAAGCAAGCATTGATTCAAAGTAGTTGCCACCGATACCTTATTCTTGTAAGAAATGCCAGTGCCCAATGCAACATATTCATCGTCGAAAAAGAACCAAGCTTTTCGGGCTACCACTGAGTCGTGCGGACTTCTGAAATCGAACGCAGCGGCACCATATTTTCCGTCGGTCACGGCTCCGGTAAAATCGTTCGGGCCAAGTTGTCTGATGTCTTCGCGCGGTGGCATTTTTGATTTCTGAACAATGGTGGCACCTGGAATTTTCTGGTAGTCGTAGACCGGCCATATATCGTTGTATTCATCCCCGGTACGGAAAATAGGGTTTGCGCCGTCGGCTCTATAATGGTTCAACAGCCCCTCACTGTTGTAGGGGTATTCCATATTATAGTTTCGGGTCGAAAACATGCGTACCGAGGTGAAAAAATCGGGGCGCTGAAAAGAAAAATGTCCTGAATTTCGAAAGAAGGTAGCATGGGATAATGTTGGTTTAATGTTCTTGCTTCGGATAGCCAATATTTCCTTAAGTTCATTGCTCCGATAATCGGAAGCCGCTAAAAGCCCTTCAGGTATACTTAAACCGTAGGGCTTTAAAGCGCCCGGGCGACTGATGCTCCGGTTTTTCGCCCCGGCATCCGGATACTTGCCGTACACGGACATTTTACAGATGCCGTCTAAAAAGTAATCGGTTAAAAGCGCCAAGGCATCGCCCGAAAGGGCATATTTTGTGCCTGCAGTGTACGCCGCCCATTCGACAAAGGCTTCGGCATAGCCCAAACCATAAGAAAGAGTGTTGTTTACGCCATCGCTGCGGTGATGAAAACTATTATCGTATTGAATGCCACGGCCCCCATCCGAACGATTTTCAAATCCGCCTTGTTCGTCCCGATAGCCATACCCGTAGGTCATTCCATTGTGCTTTACGTATTTGATCTCTTTTTCGATGACCTTGATTAATTCGCCGAAACGCTCTTGATTGTTGAGAAAAAGCATATTCTTTGCTTCGATACCTGCGATTTTTATACGATCGCCGCCAGGCCGGGCTCCCGGCGCATCGATATTTGCCCTGCCGATTATAGGCTGTATTTTTTGGACCAATCCTTTCGGTAATTCATCTCCCATTATCAACATTAACTTAACGAGATTATCGGGAGTTCCTATTTGGTTATGCCACCAATTATCGGAAATGTAGTCGTGGTCCGCCCAATTCTCAAGTGCCAGTTCTACGGCGTCCTTTACTCGCGCTTTTTTGTAGAATTTTGAAGCCTTGGTCTTGTACGCCCGTCCCAAAGCGACCATATGTCCCAAATGCCTCATATGTAGAAATCCTTCCCGAGATACATCTTCGTAATTGATTCCGGGCCAGGTGCCGTCTTCCTTTATAGTATCGAGGATTGATTCAATGTCCGAATCGTTAACAGTAGGTTTTAGTATTTCATTTACCACCCTTTCCTTTATGTCTTTAATATCGGATTTGGCAGCAAATAGCATACCCGTTGCGAAAAATACGCACAGAACTACCGTATGATTTTTTCTGAGTCTTTTCATTCCAGTTTTTTGGTTTTTAAGGGTCAAGAAGATAAAACGTTTGCTCTATTAATAAGCTAGATGCAATGTAAAATGCAGGTTCTTTTCCGATTCCTGTTCATCGATGATTGCGATTCCCTGCTTGTACAGGTCTATCGTAAAGTTGACAGAAGTATCATTTTTGATAAGTTCCCAGGCTTCCTTCATTTCAGGGCTCCAATTGATATCGTCGAAAACGAATATTGCCGGGGATTTAACTTTAGCCTTTAATGACTTGAAGTAAGCGATAGTGGCATCCTTTCTATGGTTGCCATCAATAAAGAGAAGGTCGAAGAAAATATTCTCTTTTAAAAGTTCGGGAAAGGTGGCATCGAATAGACCTTCCCTGATATCATATTTTGAGGGCGAGGCGATTGATGAAAACTGTTTGCCCGCTATTTCACACAACTGCGGAAGCCCTTCCATAGTAACAAATCGGGCCATGCTATTTTTTTTAATACTTTCCAGCACATAACACCCAGATATGCCAAGATTGGTTCCAATCTCTAAAATAGTAGACGATTTATTTTTTTTGGAAAGGAAATATAAGAACTCACACCATTTTTTACCCGAGGCCGCATTTTTGCAGATATCCTTGACCATCGCTGTCTTATCGGACCCGAAGATTTCGTAAGAAATCAAAGTTTCGTCGCGCAAAAGTTCTGTTCTGTAGTTTTCGCAATTTTGGAACGTCTGACGGTCTTCATCCGTAAAATCGGCGCTTTTTACTGTGGAGAGAGATGCGACAATAGCATTTAAGGTCGTATTGTGGTACCTGGATATTCTCTGAAGTTCTTTTTTTTGGTTAAGCCGGGTCCGGAATATCGAAAGATGCTTACGTATTTTTTTTTCAACCATAAGTTAGACCATATAAGTTACGACATAAACTTATAAACTTCTAAACTCATAAACTAAAAAATGATGATTATAACTAGACAATTATACAATTACAAGTGCTACATAAGTAACGATTCGTGTATCATTTCGCTACACCCTCGGCAGATCCCCTTCTCCCTTCAACGGCAATTCTGATGCTCCCATAAGATACGTATCGACATGATAGGCCGCTTCGCGTCCTTCGGAAATCGCCCATACGATAAGAGATTGTCCGCGTCGTTGATCTCCCGCGGCAAAGACACCGGGAACATTGGTCATGTAATCTTTCTCGGTAGCCTTAATGTTGGTTCTGCCATCGGCTTCAAGCCCCAATTGTTCGGCGATCGTCATTTCTGAACCTGTAAAGCCTAGGGCCAGCAATGCCAAATCGCATTTCCATTCTTTTTCGGTGCCCTCGACTTCTTTTAAGGCCATAGATTTTCCGGGCTCCTTTACCCATTCGACCTCGGAGGTGACCAAGCCTGTCAAATTACCCTCTGCGTCACCTTCGAATCTTTTGGTCGAGATGCTGAAAAAACGCTCCGCCCCCTCTTTGTGTGATGAGCTGGTGCGCAATCGCATGGGCCAAAACGGCCAGGGCTGGTTCTCGGGGCGTTCGGTAGTGGCCATTGGCATGATTTCAAAATTGGAAACCGATTTTGCCCCTTGCCGAAACGATGTTCCGATACAATCAGATCCCGTATCTCCCCCGCCAATAACTACAACATCCTTACCCGTCGCCAATAGTTCGTCTTCAAATCTTTTCGTTCCGTCTACCCTACGATTGTTTTGGGGAAGGAAATCCATCGCTTGTACGACGCCTTTCAAGTCGGCACCTTCTATAGGAAGGTTTCTGCGAATTGTTGCGCCTCCGCACAGCACGATGGCATCAAAATCGTTCTGAAGTTCTTCGCCTTTAACATCTACCCCCACATTTACGCCGCATTTGAATGCTATACCTTCAGCTTCCAGCACGTTCAGCCTTCGGTCGATAATATGCTTTTCCATCTTGAAATCGGGAATACCGTAACGTAACAATCCACCGGGCTTTTCATCCCTTTCGAATACGGTTACCAAATGACCTGCTCGGTTCAATTGTTGTGCGGCCGCCAATCCGGCAGGACCGGAGCCTATTACAGCCACTTTTTTGCCGGTTCTGGTTTCTGGGGGCTCAGGTTTTATCCATCCTTTTTCGAAGGCGGTCTCGGCAATGTTTTTTTCGATATTCTCAATGGTGACGGGGTCTTCGTTGATTCCCAGTACGCAGGCTTCTTCACAGGGCGCAGGGCACAATCGTCCCGTAAATTCCGGAAAGTTGTTCGTAGCATGCAGAATATCCGCCGCTTTGTCCCATTTACCCCTATAGACGGCATCATTAAAATCGGGAATTAGATTGCCTAATGGGCATCCACTGTGGCAAAACGGAATACCACAGTCCATGCAGCGGGCGCCTTGGTCCTTAATTTCCTTTTCGGGTAGGCGTACTGAAAATTCCTTATAGTTTTTAACGCGCTCCTCGACGGGAGCGTATCCTTCCACTTTTCTATCGAATTCCAAAAATCCTGTTATCTTTCCCATATATCGATTTTGATCTGTTGTTATTTTTCGGTTAAAAGTTCTGAAAACTTTGAAGTATCCCAAAGAATCAAAATTTTATTCCTTAATATCTAGAATATCTGAATATCTAGAATATCTAGTCCTGTCTCTTGCCTCTACCAGCGCAGCCTTTTAAGTAGTTTCTAATCGCTCTTCTTCCAAACGGATTAACGCCTTTCGATATTCCTCCGGTAATACTTTGACGAATTTGGGCAGACATTCCTCCCAATTCTCAAGAATACGTTGTGCAAGCGGACTCAAGGTGGCGTTGTAGTGGCTTTCGATGAGATCCTTCAGCTGCTTGACGTCTTGGTCTTCGGTTACCGCAAGCAAGTTTAGGTCTTGGGTATTGCAATTTTTCCTGAAGGTGTTTTTCTCGTCGAAAATATAGGCGATTCCACCGCTCATTCCCGCGCCAAAATTCCGGCCTACTTCGCCTAAAATGACGGCAACACCACCCGTCATATATTCACAACCGTGATCACCGATGCCTTCGACAACTGCTTTTGCCCCTGAATTTCGGACACAAAAACGTTCCCCTGCTTTTCCATTGATATAGGCTCTACCAGCGGTTGCGCCATATAAGGTAACATTACCCGTAATGACGTTATCTTCGGGCACGATGGTCGAGCCTTCGGGCACTTTAATTACCAATTTTGCGCCTGAAAGTCCTTTTCCGAGATAATCGTTGGTGTTGCCATTGACAATCATAGTCAATCCTCTCGTAGCGAAAGCTCCGAAACTTTGACCGGCAGAACCAGTAAAATTCAGTTTTAGGGTATTGATGGGCAAACCTTGCGCGCCGTAAACTTTAGAGATTTCATTACTGATGATAGCGCCGACGGCACGGTCCGTATTCTTTATCGGAAAGTCAAGCGTCAACTTTTCTTTTCGGAACAACGACGGATTGGCCTTGGCGATGATATCGAATTCGATGGACTTCTCAATATTATGTTTTTGCTTTTGGGTATTGTAGAATTTGGTACCTGCAGGAACATCTACCTGATGTAAAATTGGTGTCAAATCGATGCCATTGGCCTTATAATGGTCTATGGCTTTTCTACGGTCTAGTTTTTTGACTTGGCCGACCATTTCGTTTACCGTCCTGAAACCGAGCTGTGCCATAATCTCCCGCAGTTCTTGCGCAACGAAATACATGTAATTGACCACGTGCTCGGGTTTGCCTTCGAATTTTTTGCGAAGTTCAGGATTTTGGGTGGCGATACCTACAGGGCAGGTGTTCAGATGGCAGACCCGCATCATTATGCATCCCGATGCCACTAAGGGTGCGGTTGAAAAGCCGAACTCCTCTGCGCCTAATAGGCAGGCTACGGCCACATCGCGGCCCGTCTTGAGCTGTCCGTCACATTCCAGTACGATTCGGTTTCGAAGATCGTTCATCACCAAAGTCTGTTGGGCTTCGGCGATACCGAGTTCCCAAGGGAGACCTGCATGTTTCAAGGAGGTCAAGGGTGACGCTCCGGTACCGCCATCGAATCCGGATATCAGTACTACATCGGCCTTGGCCTTTGATACACCCGCCGCAACGGTGCCCACACCTACTTCCGATACTAGTTTTACATTGATTCTCGCCTTTCGGTTGGCCGATTTTAGGTCGAAAATTAACTGGGATAAATCCTCAATGGAATAGATATCGTGATGGGGCGGTGGTGAAATCAGACCTACGTACGGGGTTGAATTTCGGGTTTTCGCAATAGCGGGGTTAACTTTCGGACCTGGCAATTGACCGCCTTCCCCTGGTTTGGCGCCCTGTGCCATTTTGATCTGTATTTCTTGGGCATTGGTCAAGTAATCGGATGTTACTCCGAAGCGGCCCGAAGCCACTTGTTTTATGGCACTGTTGCGCCAATCACCGGTTGCATTTTTATAAAAACGATCGGCATCTTCACCGCCTTCGCCCGAGTTGCTCTTACCGCCGATCCGGTTCATGGCAATGGCTAAATTCTCGTGGGCTTCCTTACTAATGGAGCCATACGACATGGCACCTGTTTTAAAGCGTTTGACAATATCGGTCCACGGTTCTACCTCTTCAAGGGGAATCGGGTCGTAGTTAGAGAATTCGAAAAGTCCCCTGATGGTCATCAGGTTTTTGGTCTGTTCATTGACCATAGCCGCATATTCTTTGTAAGTACTGGCTTCATTGCCCCGAACCGCCTTCTGCAGTTTTGCAACGGACAGGGGGTTGAACATATGTTTTTCACCGTCCCTTCTCCAACGGTATTCACCACCGATCTCAAGATCTAGGGTGGCGGCAACTTCTTTTTTGGAAAAGGCGTTGCCGTGGCGTTTGGCGATTTCCTTTTCGATCTGATAGAGACCTATACCTTGAATACGTGTGGGGGTATTGGGGAAATACTTATCTACTACCTTGGTGTTGATGCCGACACATTCGAACAGTTGCGACCCACGATAGGAATTCAAGGTAGAGATGCCTATTTTGTTCATTACTTTCAAGATGCCCTTGCCAACCGCTTTGTTGTAATTTTCAATGGCCTCGGCGAATGTGTACTCGGTAATATCGTGCTCCTCTATCTGTTCTCCGATAATTTCGTTGACCAGATACGGGTTGATGGCACTGGCACCAAAACCGAATAGCAGGCAGAAGTGATGTACTTCCCGTGGCTCGGCGGATTCTACGATGATGCTGAGCTTATTCCTCTTCCCCAGTTTTTGCAAGCCGCTATTAACGTACGAACATGCCAATAATGCGGGAATCGGGGCATGATCTTTATCAACCCCCCTATCCGAAAGTATGATAATGTTGGCACCTTGATCGGCTTCTTTCGAAGATTGGGCCAAAATGGCTTCGAGTGCATCCTCAAGTCCATTGTAACCTTTTTCGACTTCGTAAAGTGTGGGGATAGAGACCACCTTGTAATCGGGACTCGCATCGTAGTTTTTAATCTTGTCCAAATCCTCTTTGGAAATGACCGGATTCTGTATTTTGAGTTTCCTGCAGTGCATTTCCGAGAAATCGAAAATATTGTGGTCGCTGCCCAAGGTAAGACTTATATCGGTAATGAGTTCCTCGCGGATACCGTCTAAGGGCGGATTGGTGACCTGAGCGAAAAGTTGCTTAAAGTAGTTATAGATTAATTGGGGACGTTTGGAAAGTACTGCGATGGGGGTATCCGAGCCCATTGAACCGATAGGCTCCTTGGCATTTTTTCCCATAGGAAGAATGATGGTGTCGATATCTTCAAGGGTATAGCCAAAAATCGACTTCCGTTTTGCAATAGACTCCTCTCCCAAGAACAACGGACAGTCGTTATACGGGATGTTTTTCAAATGGACCAGATTATCGTCCAGCCATTTTTTATAGGGATGCCGTTTCGCTATTTCCTCCTTGATTTCTTCATCGTTTACTATACGGCCCTCTACCATATCGACTAAGAACATTTTACCAGGCTCCAAACGACCGTGAAACTGAACATTTTCAGGGGCAATGTCCATCACTCCGGTTTCCGATGACATGACCACGTATTCGTCTTTGGTGACGGTGTATCGCGAAGGGCGCAAACCGTTACGGTCTAGTACCGCTCCAATAAAGTTTCCATCGGTAAAAGGGATGGAAGCGGGGCCGTCCCATGGTTCCATCATACAGGAATGAAATTCGTAAAATGACCTTTTTGCTTCGGACATATACGGATTTTTCTCCCAAGCTTCCGGCACCAAAATCATCATCACCTCAGGCAGTGAACGCCCGGTCATCAATAAAAGTTCTACGACCATATCCATTGTGGCGGAATCTGATTTTCCAGGTAAGATAATCGGTAGGATATTCTTAATCTCATCGCCGAACCAATCGCTTTCCATCAATTCTTCACGCGAAATCATACGGGATACATTGCCCCGAAGGGTATTGATTTCACCGTTATGGCACATGTAGCGAAAAGGTTGTGCCAGATCCCAGGTCGGGAAGGTATTGGTCGAGAAACGTTGGTGCACCAAAGAAAGACGGGTCACTACACGGGAATCCATCAGGTCTTCGTAATATAGGCTGATATCTTTGGGCATTAGCAAGCCCTTGAAAATTATAATTTTTGTGGAAAGGCTGGGGACATAGAAAAATTTGCTTTCCGAAAGTTTTGAGTTGATGATTGTATGCTCGGTGACTTTTCGGGCAATGAAGAGTTTCAGGTTAAAATTAAAATAGTCTTGGGTTTCGCTTTCTTTGGCAATAAATATCTGCTTTACAAAAGGTTCGGTCTCCATAGCGATACGCCCGGGTATGGAACGGTTCACAGGTACATTTCGCCATCCTAAAAGTCGTAGTCCTTGTTTCTTGATATTTTCTTCGAATACGGAAATACAAAAATCACGCTGATTATCCTTTTGGGGAAGAAAAACGTTGCTTACCGCATATTCACCGGGTTCCGGAAGCTCAAAATCACACACGGCCTGAAAAAAATCATGCGGAACATCGATAAGAATCCCGGCACCGTCACCGGTCTTGCCATCGGCGCTGACGGCACCACGGTGTTCAAGTTTGTGCAATATCTCCAAGGCTTTATGGATGATATCATTCGATTTCTTTCCCTTTAAGCTACAGATAAATCCTGCCCCACAGTTATCATGTTCAAATTCCGGTAGGTAAAGCCCCTGTTTTTTTAGTGTCATTTGATATGGTATTTTCTCAAAAATAGTGTTTTTGATAAATTATTAATAGAGATTTCGATATAATCGGATAAAAATTCAACGTTTGGAATAGAACGTTAAATAAACTTCAAATATGAATTTTGATTATGGATAATTTATCAGATTGATAAATTTAAGCTTTTTAGAGAATATTTAAACAGTTTTTAGGGGGTCGAGGTAATTTGAAATACATATTTCATGTTTTGACCCTATATTTGCTAGGGGCACATAAAATCTAGAGTTCTTTCTAGCAACTATTACCCTATTTAAATATGGGTATAACAGTCGACTCTTCTAAAAAGTTTTGATCGTTTAAAGGTAATGCCGGCTTATAGACGGCCTTCAATCCTTTAAAATACTACGAGATATCACAATTTTCTGTATCTCGGAAGTGCCTTCATAAATTTGGGTAATCTTGGCATCGCGCATAAGCCGCTCTACATGATAATCCTTTACGAAACCGTTACCACCGTGAATCTGTACCGCCTCTACCGAGGTGTCCATAGCTACTTGAGAGGCATAGAGTTTGGCCATTGCTCCCGATAGGTCATAATTCATTCCGTTATCTTTTTCCCAAGCGGCTTTGTAGACCAAATGCCGGGCTGCTTCGATTTGGGTGTGCATGTCCGCCAATTTAAAGGCAATGGCCTGATGATTGGCGATCTCGGTACCGAAAGCCTTGCGTTCTTTCGAGTATTTTAAGGCCAGTTCATAGGCACCGGCAGCGATACCCAAGGCCTGGGCGGCTATACCGATACGGCCACCGGCCAATGTTTTCATGGCAAATTTGAACCCAAAACCATCTTCCCCGATGCGGTTTTCTTTCGGTACCTTGACGTCATTGAAAATAAGGGAGTGGGTATCGCTACCACGGATACCCAACTTATTTTCTTTGGGTCCGATTTCAAATCCCGACATTCCTTTTTCGACGATTAGGGCATTGATACCCTTATGGCCTTTTTCTTTATCCGTTTGGGCAATGACCAGATAGACTTCGGCGGAACTGCCATTGGTAATCCAGTTCTTGGTTCCGTTGAGAATATAATGGTCCCCCTTATCTATAGCCGTAGTTTTTTGGGATGTCGCATCGCTGCCCGCTTCAGGTTCCGAGAGGCAGAACGCCCCGATAATCTGCCCGGATGCCAAACGGGTAAGGTACTTTTGTTTTTGTGCCTCGTTGCCGAAAGTTTCAAGACCCCAGCACACTAACGAATTGTTTACCGAAACGATGACCGAAGCCGAAGCGTCGATTTTCGAAAGCTCCTCCATGGCAATGACGTAAGATAAGGTATCCATTCCGCTACCGTTGTATTCAGGGTCGGTCATCATCCCCATAAAACCCAATTCCCCCAATTTTTTGACCTGTTCGGCAGGGAACTTTTGGGCATCGTCCCGTTCGATTACCCCAGGCAATAACTCGTTTCGGGCAAAATCGCGTGCGGCCTGCTGTATCATTATGTGCTCTTCCGACAGTAAATAGTCCATAGTACTGGGTGTATTTTTTGCTTCCTACAAATATAGGGTATTTACCAGCGAATATAAATAAGGGTATACCTGCGATAAAACCTGTTTTTACTCCTTCAAATTTTTATATTTGTTACTTCAGGATAGCGAATTACCAATTAATGACAAATCCAATACCCTTAGAAGGGCAATTTTGAATATCTTTAAAAAAAATCCGTCCGGTAAAAATCTCGACCGGACCTGTTTGAAAATGCATTTAAACAACAAATTTAAACCACTTCACTAAAAACCAATTGAGTATGGAGACCATTATTATCATCGTATTTGTTTTGGGTTATCTGGCGATAACCATGGAGCACAATCTTAAAATCGATAAATTAATACCTGCATTAGCAATGATGGCCATACTTTGGGCGATTATTGCCTTGGCTCACCTTCCTGTATTTGAGGTCAATTCAGAGCTAAAGGAGCTTGAACCTACCCATATTGATGAAATACTATTGCATCACCTAGGGAAAACGGCTGAAATTCTGGTATTCTTGTTAGGGGCGATGACCATTGTAGAGATTATCGATTATTTTAACGGTTTCGTAACGATAAAAGGTTTCATCAAGACCAAGAGCAAGCGAAGACTTTTATGGATGTTCTCCATATTGGCTTTTGTGCTTTCTGCAATAATCGATAACCTAACCGCGACCATCGTATTGATAACCATTTTGCAGAAGGTTATTAAAGAAAGGGACACCCGACTTTGGTTTGCTGGTATTATCATCATTGCAGCCAACGCCGGTGGTGCTTGGTCGCCCATTGGTGATGTTACCACCACTATGCTTTGGATTGGTAACAAGGTAACGGCACTAGTTCTGATAGAACATGTTTTGATACCTTCGATCGTTTGTATGGTCATTCCTGTCTTTGTTGCTAGTAGGTACGAAGCCTTTAAAGGAAATATAATCACTGACGCGGAGGAGTTGGACGAACCGAAATCGAAATATGGTGCGGTCATGTTATACTTAGGTTTGGGAGCCATTGTGTTTGTGCCCTTTTTTAAAACAATAACACACCTGCCCCCTTATGTCGGTATGATGTTATCATTGGCTGTTGTGGCTACATTTGCCGAGATTTATAGTAATACAAAATTCAGTATTTCGGCTGTGAATGGCGAAGGGCATGATACCGTTGGCCACCATAGTCCGGTACATGCTTCCCTATCAAAGATAGAATTGCCAAGTATTCTTTTTTTCTTGGGGATATTATTGGCGGTAGCAGCCTTGGAATCTTTGGGTATGCTATTTCATTTTGCGGAGACACTTGATAGTACAATGCCTGCACTCGGTACCGAGGCTAGGGAGGGTATTGTGTCTGATTTGGTTGTATTGATTCTAGGAGTTGGTTCTGCCATAATTGATAACGTACCTCTGGTGGCAGCAAGTATGGGAATGTTCTCCGTGCCCGTCGACGATCCCGTTTGGCATTTTATTGCCTATTCGGCCGGTACGGGCGGTAGTATGTTGATTATTGGCTCTGCTGCCGGTGTCGTTGCCATGGGAATGGAAAAAATCGATTTCTTTTGGTATCTTAAAAAAATAGCTTGGCTCGCATTCTTGGGATTCATTGGTGGTGCGGTTACTTTTGTTTTACTGCGAAATTTTCTGTTGAACGTATAATTTAATCGCTAAACTACCGTTATAGAGGCAACACCGATACCCTACTTTGGGTATAAATAATTAAAGAATTCTATGATGCTATTTCAAGATGTGGCGCAAGATCCTCAAATGGGGGATGTTATGTCGGAAGAAAAGACCCTTTCCGTAATCGATCTTATTTTCAACGGCGGTACGGGTAGTGTACTTATTATCTCTGTGTTGTTCATAATGCTCTTTGTTGCGCTGTACATTTATTTCGAGCGTATTTTTGCCATTAAGGCAGCCTCGAAAATAGATAGCAATTTTATGAACCAGATCCGTGACCACGTTACGAACGGTAAATTAGAGGCGGCCAAACTTTTATGTGCCCAAACTGATTCTCCCGTAGCGCGGTTGACCGAAAAGGGAGTATCCCGCATCGGAAAGCCTTTAGACGATATCAACACAGCCATTGAAAATGCGGGAACTCTTGAAGTCTACAAGCTTGAGAAAAATGTGAGCGTACTAGCCACTGTCGCCGGAGCCGGTCCTATGATCGGATTTCTGGGCACGGTAATCGGTATGATATTGGCCTTTCACGAAATGGCCTCCGCTGGAGGCCAAGCGGAAATGGGCTCGTTGGCATCCGGTATCTATACGGCCATGACCACAACGGTTGCTGGCCTAATTGTAGGTATCATAGCGTATATCGGCTATAATCATTTGGTCAACCGGATCGATAAGGTCGTGCATAAGATGGAGGCCAATGCCGTTGAGTTTTTAGACCTGTTGAACGAACCTCTATAATTCGATATCATGAAATTAAAGGGAAGAAACAAGGTGAGCCCCGATTTTAGTATGTCTTCGATGACGGATATTGTTTTTCTGTTGTTGATCTTCTTTATGCTTACGGCAAACTCTCCCAATGCGTTAGATCTTTTATTGCCCAAAGCGAAAGGAAAGTCTACCAGTACACAGAACGTATCGGTAAGTATCGATAAGAATCTACAGTACTTTGTAAACAACGAGCGGATCAATGGAGATTTTATTGAAGTCGAACTTAAAAAAGCTTTGGAAGGGCAAGATAAACCTACCATTATTCTACGAGCGGAAGAAAGTGTTGCCATAAAAGAAGCGGTGCATGTTATGGATATCGCCAACCGGAACAGTTACAAGGTAATCTTGGCCGTGAGACCGAATTGATTGCGGGTTTCAAGGAGCTTTGTTTTGTACCTTGAACAAGACTTTGTCACATTGATTGCCTGTTGCGTATAATTCAATTGGTCCTGTATTTACACTGAAGGAATGCAAGGGAGAACCCGCGAGAAACGAAGGGCCAACTTCACTTCACCCAATGAATGGTGCAAAGCAAACTAAAGATCAAAATTAATTAGGCATTATGCCATACCTGGACACGAGACACAAAAAGAAATCCTTCACGCTGACCACTTTCCTTTTAAGTGTGCTGCTGCTGATATTGTTCTATATTGGAATGACCTATATGGACCCACCGATTGAAAACGGAATCTCCGTTAATTTCGGTACCACGGATTTTGGTAGTGGTAACCTGCAGCCTAAAGAAAAGATACAGTCCGAACCTATGGATACGCCTCCCGTTGAACCGGTCGAACAAGAAGAGGAAGTCGTCGAGGAAATTGTAGAGGAGGAGGTTGTTGAAGAGTCAGTCCCCGAAGAAGTAGTCGCCGACGAAGCGCCTGCCGAGAAGGTACTTACTCAAGAAAATGAGGAAGCCATAAAGATTAAAAAAGCGGAAGAGGCCCAGCAAAAGGCAGAGGATGCCAAAAAAGCTGCCAAGAAAAAAGCCGAAGACGCCGAGAAAAAGAAGAAAGCAGAGGCAGCAAGGGTCGCCCAGCAAAAAAAGGATGCCGAAGAAAAGGCCAGAAAAGAACAAGACGCCAAAAAGAAAAAATTGGACGAGCTTATGGGCGGTCTTAACAAATCGGATGGCACCGCTTCCGGTTCGGAGGGCGATGACAATAGGGCCGGCGACAAAGGTTCTCCCGATGGCGACCCTTATGCGACGAGTTATTATGGTAGTCCCGGATCTGGAAGCGGTACAGGCGGGTACGGTCTGAACGGCCGTTCCCTGTCTAGCAAAGGTGCGGTCAAACAGGAATGTAACGAAGAGGGCAGGGTAGTGGTCAAGATCGTAGTCGATAGAAATGGCAATGTGGTAAGTGCCCAACCTGGGGTGAAAGGCACCACGAATAACAGTCCCTGTCTGTTAGAACCCGCCAAGAAAACCGCGTTCAAGCACAAATGGAATCAAGATTCCAACGCGCCCAGCGAGCAGGTCGGTTTTGTGGTAGTCAATTTTAAATTGGGGGAGTGACCTATAATGAGACTCTAGATTGGATGTTCGCCCGACTTCCGATGTTCCAGCAAAAGGGAAAATCTGCCTACAAAGATAAACTGGACAACATCCTTGCATTTGCTGCCCACCTCCATCATCCCGAGAAAAAATTCAAGAGCATACATGTCGGCGGTACCAATGGAAAAGGTTCTAGCAGTCATATGCTCGCTTCCGTTCTTCAGGAAGCAGGTTATAAAACCGGACTCTACACCTCCCCACATCTAAAGGATTTTAGGGAGCGCATCCGAATTGATGGGAAACCGGTCAATAAAAAATTTGTCGTCGATTTCATTCAAAGAAATTTGTCTTTTCTTGAAGAACACCAACTTTCATTTTTTGAAATGACGGTAGGTATGGCGTTTGATTATTTCGCTAGGGAAAAGGTAGATATGGCCATCATTGAGGTCGGGTTAGGCGGCCGATTAGACGCTACGAACATTATTACTCCCGAAGTCGCCCTCATAACCAATATCGGGTTAGATCACGTGGATATGCTAGGGGATACGTTGCCTAAAATCGCCTTCGAAAAGGCGGGAATCATCAAAAAAAATATTCCGATTGTCATCAGCGAATATCAAAGGGATACCGCTGAAACTTTTGAAGGGGTTGCGAATGCAAAAAATGCTAGGCTGATATATGCCGAAAGGGCCGTTCAAAAGAAGTTTAAAACATCACTCTTAGGAAACTATCAATCCAAAAATCTAGCAGGGGTGGTCACCGTTTTGAAGGAACTTGAGGGTTTTGAGCTGCGAGAGGAGCATATTGTAAATGGACTTCTGAATGTTGCCCGAAACACCGGCCTGAAGGGCCGATGGCAAATATTGGGCACCGAACCCAAGGTCGTTTGCGATACGGCGCACAATAGTGAAGGATTGGCCATCGTTTTACAACAAATCAGCCAAGAACACTACGCCAGGCTGCATATCGTTCTTGGATTCGTTAAGGATAAAAACCTCGGTACCATTTTGCCATTGTTTCCAAAAAATGCCGATTATTATTTTTGCCGTCCTGATATTCCGCGTGGTTTAGATGTGGAGATACTTCAGCAAGAGGCAAAAGTATTCGGAATGAATGGAAAACAGTATGCCTCGGTCGCTAAGGCTTACAACGCTGCCCTACAAAACGCCGAAACAGTTGATTTTGTTTTTATCGGAGGCAGTACCTTTACGGTGGCAGAGGTCGTTTGATATTTTGTATTATTTTCTTTTGGCATTACCAAAAGAGTTCTATATTTGCACCCGCCCGAATGGCCAATCTCAGATAGGTCCGACAGGCAGCTTTTCGGGCAATTAGCTCAGTTGGTTCAGAGCACCTCGTTTACACCGAGGGGGTCGGGGGTTCGAATCCCTCATTGCCCACTTATAGGATTATCAAATTAATCCAAAACCCTGCAAATCAAGATTTGCAGGGTTTTTTGGTTTTCAGATTATCAATAATATTGTTATCTGGTTGATCGCCTTAAATGAAAGAAAAGACAAAATCGACCCAGATAGTAGTAGTTTTGCGAAAAGAGTGCAAAAAACGGTCAAAGTGAACCACTGAAAACGGAATTTTTTGAGCCACTTAAAAAATCATTTCAGACTATGCTATAAAAGGGTTAACAAAAATTATTACTGTGCTAACTTTAATCCGGAGCACGTGGTATACTTCGACTGGCTCATCCACTAACCCTCTTCTGGCCAATCCTTCCATAATATTCCTGCGTAATCTTTATACTGGGATGTCCCAAAAGCTCACTACCACCTCCATTGGAACATCATTATAAAGCAGAACCGTGGACCCAAATGTTTTTCTTAACATATACCCTTGGAAATAAGGCGTCATGAAATAAGTGAAATTGAATCAGGTGTTTACTTGACACAAATACCGGTAATTTAAGGTTATAGTTGTAGTAAGACAACTGAAATATATACTCATTTAGCAGACCGATCCTTTATGGGCATCAAAGATTTATTATCTTAGTTTGCACATAAGCAGGATGGTAACAATGATGATATTCAATTGTTGTTAGCAGCAATTAATATGAAATGTTCTATTTGTAATAGACCCATGGTAATTCGCCTAGCTAAAAAAGGACCGAATTATGATGTCTTTTTTTGGGGATGTTCAAGTTATCCAATTTGCACAAACACATTAAGTACATTCCTAAAGAAGGAAAATTCGGAAATTATACTAGCAACTTTTGTACTATCTTTTCTGTACAGATAGTCCAAGAATAGCCGATTGGCAAAGGCATTCAAGCATTAAAACTCATTACCGATGGCACCATATTTTTTTAAAGGATGAAATAAAGAAACTAACCTGAGATTTAGGATTTAATTCAATCAATGAATTCATCTTTTGGATTTGCGCTCAATACCAACTTGAAGTATCTCATAATACTTTCCCGGTCCCAAGTCCATATACAAATACTTTTAGGAATCTTTCTACTTCTGTTAAAAAACATTTTAATCAAATTTATCAGGAAACAACCATCAAAATAGAAGAATAGGGGAATGCAATAAATGAATGGAAAGAAGATTGGAAACTAGAAGCGGAAGGAAATAGGCCATACTTTGAAAGAAAGGCTCAAGTATTAGAAATTGAAATTCAGAACTAAGTAAGAAATGGAAAAAACAGAGAACAAAAATTAAAAGAAATTCAAAACTTTACGAAACTATCGTATGTGATGTTAAAAAAAATCACACCGAATTAAGAAAACTTTACCAAAATAGTAATGCAGAAGACCGGCTAAACCTAGTCGTTGATGATATCAATCTTCCGCCTGAATATTACCCAATAGAATGGTTTAGACTTAATAAAATTGAGTTAGAGAAATTAGATATTATTCTAATTAACAAGCTATTCGACAAATTACATACAAGACTTAAAAACGAAAGAAAAAAATTTAAAGAACAACTACAAAAAGCTGCTAACCAAACCTGAACTGCATTAAACTGCAGTTTAGCCAAACCGTATTGCATTAAAATCAAATGACTGAATTCCAAATAAATGATCCAAGCTTAGAATCTCAATGGAGAGCTTTAATTCTATTTGGAAAAAATTCAGCTACTTACAAATTCGCTTTTGCAAAAAGTCTTTTGAACTGATTGAGAAAGAAACCACTTCAGTTCATTAAGAGAATTAGCTCGACCGTTTTCTAGTAACATAACCGAGCATTTAAAACTTAGTGATAAACAAGGAAATTCAAGCTCAAGTAAATTTCTAAATTTTTGTAGAGATTACAACAATGGAGCTGTTAGTGAAGAACAACTATTAGTACAGACCGAAAGGTTAGGCTTTGTAAATGTTGTAGACGCTTTTCAAAATGTGAATGGTGGACAAATACCAAACTTGTTTTACGAGAAAGACTATTCTAATGGAAACAAGAAATTAATCATCACAGATGATTTACTTAAACTGAAAGAAAGTTTTCACTTTCAAAATTTTGAAAATGAGACTGAAGCAAGGTGGAAGTTAGTAGAAACAGCATGGAACCTTAAAATTAATCCTAATCTTCTTGAGGTGAAATACGATGAAGCATCTTCCCTCTTCTTTCTTGAAAATGACTACATGCGAAGGGTTGATATAACTTCTGTTAAGGATTCTTTAAACGGTTATCAGAAAGGAAAGTGCTTCTATAGCTTTCTAGATATTTCGATTATTCAAGGTAGTTCAGACATATGCCATGTTGACCATTTTCTTCCTCATGTAAATAAGCAAGTACATTCTGAAAATGGAGCAAATATTAATGGTGTTTGGAATTTGGTATTAGCACATTCATCAATGAATGGCACAAATGAAAAGGGTGCGAAAGTTCCGTACAGAAAATATTTACAAAGACTATATAATAGAAACGAATTTTACATAAGCAGTAAGCACCCATTGGCTGAAACAATTATTAACCAAACAGGTAAATCAAAAGAGTTTAGAAGAGCTTTTCTGGAAAGACAATATAATATAGCACTAGAAAATTCAATCGTAAACTCGGACACCGAGCGCCGAACATGAAGGAACATTTTAATGAGCGTATTTTCAAAAATATCAGAGGAAAAGAAGATTTACTCAGGCGAGTTTTTCTTTATGATTTATGATGGTTATCCAGTATCACCAGGTCATATTCTGATTATTTCTAATGATGAAAAGCTGGACTACTTTTCTTTAAGTAAATCAGAACTGAATGAATTAACCTCACTTATTGAAGTTGCAAAGGAAATTATTGAAAAAGATAGAAAACCTGATGGTTACAACATTGGAATGAACTGTGGAGAAGCTGCTGGACAAACCGTTATGCATTTTCACTGTCACGTTATCCCTAGATACTCTGGCGACATGGAAAATCCTAGAGGAGGAATAAGACATTGTATTAAAGGCAAAGGATACTATTAAAATAAAAACGCAGTACAATGTATAAAATGCATTAAAACGGTTTTTATACTAACCGTTGTGTTTCGTGCAAAAAAGAGCATACCACACAAATAGTACATTTGATTTTTGCTAACACACAGGCAAACGTTAAAAAACCAAAAGAGTTATTTTTCCCATCGCTCGAAATTATGATAAATAAAATTCTATATATAGACATTGAGACCACTAAACAAGGAAAAATAAAAGATGTTGGTGCACTTTTTAATGGACTAGAATTGCATGAAAGTCAGCTTACTAAACTCGAAAACTGGATAAATCAAGCGGAATATATTTGTGGTCACAATATAGTAGTGCACGACATTCCGTTATTGGAAAGGGTATTGGGAAATGAAATTTTCAGAAATAAGAAGATAGTTGATACACTATTATGGTCTCCACTTTTATTTAGCGACAACCCATATCACAAACTCGTCAAAGGATATAAAATAGTTAATGATAGCGACTACAACAACCCTTTATCAGATTGTAAATTAACTAAGCAATTATTAATTGATGAGCTTAATAGATTCAATGAATTAAACACAAGCATAAAGCAGATCTACTCAGGTTTATTATCCAATTCAGTAGGCCTATTCAGGGTTTTTAGAACTAATTAATTATCAGACAGACAACATTGATACTGTTACTAAAATAGAAGGTTGTTTCAAAAACAAAATCTGTGATAGTTCCAATATATTTCAATTAGTAAACGAAAACCCTGTCGAACTAGCCTATGCTTTTTCACTCATTAATACTAAAGAAGACAAATCCATATTAGCCTATTGGGTCAGTAAAACACTTCCCAAAACAAGACAAATATTAGATGATATCAGATTTAAATTTTGTGGACAACAAACTTGCACATATTGCAATTCTAATTTAAACCCAAAAAAGGCTTTACTAAACTATTTTGGTTATGATGACTTTAGAAGTTTTGACCCAGATGAAGATATAAGCCTACAAGAAAAAACAGTAAGAGCTGGATTAGGATTAAGGTCATTTGTTGCCGTATTTCCTACAGGAGGAGGTAAATCCCTTACGTTTCAATTACCTGCCTTGATGAAAGGGTCTTTGTCCCGCCAACTAACTGTTATTATATCTCCGTTGGTGTCATTAATGAAGATCAGGTTGAGAACCTTGAAAAACGTTTTGACATTACAAAAGCAGTAGCCATAAATGGATTATTATCTCCCTTAGAAAGACAAGATGCGATAGAAAGAGTAGTGCAAGGAGAAGTTCAACTATTATACCTATCTCCTGAGTCTTTGAGGTCTCCAATGATATTAAGAATTTTAAAACAGCGCTCCATAGCAAGATTTGTTATTGATGAGGCACATTGTTTTTATCTGGGACAGGATTTTAGAGTTGATTATTTATATATCGCAGATTTCATAAAAAGTCTTGAAGAGGAGAGAATGTTTGGTAAAATACCCGTGTCTTGTTTTACAGCTACTGCAAAACCGCAAGTTATCGAGGATATCAAACCATTTTAAAACAAAACTCAATATTGAATTAATCGAATTTGTAACACGAGCTAGTAGAACCAATCTAAGATATGAGGTTATAGAGATTGAAGATCCTAATCGCAAAATGAATACATTATTACCATTATTAGATCGGTGCGAAAAACCGGTAATCATATATGCATCTAGAACGAAAAGAGTTCAAGAAATTCATGGCTTAATAGAAAAAGCTGGGTTTAATTCCACTTATTTTCATGGAAAGCTAGATAAAGACGTGAAGAAAGAAAACATGATTCATTTCTGGATAATATAAAAGACATTATCGTTGCTACATCTGCATTTGGAATGGGCGTAGATAAGGAAGACGTAAAGTCTATCATCCATTATAATATCCCCGATTCTTTAGAAAACTATGTGCAGGAAGCAGGAAGAGCTGGGCGAGACGAACGCATAAATGCTAAGTGCTATATTTTGTACAACGAACAGGATTTAAATAAACACTTTAGTTTACTACAACAAACCAAAATAAATCAAAAAGAGATCCAACAAATATGGCAAGCACTTAAGTATTTGTCTAAATACAGAAAGAATAACAAAATAAGTAACTCTGCTTTAGAAATAGCACAAGAAGCCGGCTGGGATACTGAAATTCAAGAATTAGAAACTAGAGTTAAGACTTCAATTGCAGCTTTAGAAGATCAGAGTTTCTTAAAACGCAAACAAAATTCACCTCGCGTTTTTGCAAATAGTTTGATGGTACCAAACGTTACCAAAGCTTTAGAAATAATAAACCAAAGTAAAAGCATCACAGAGAATCAAATTGAAAATTGCTCAGAAGTAATTTCAACGTTTAGTTAAAGATGATGAGTGCAGAATCGATTATTTAGCAGAGAGAACTGGATTAAAACTATATGAAATTAGATATGTAATTGATATACTTAGAGATCTTCAAATTTTAGGAGATGCAAAAGACCTAACGGCATTTATCAATTTAACGCAGTCTAAAAATAGTTCAATAAAGATTCTTGATCGTTATCGAAAAATTGAAATTGCAATGCATCAATTTTTAAAAAAGGATATTAAAATTTCCATGAGACAACTGAATCAAAGCATAAACGATTTAGATGTCGAGTCAGAGATTTATGAATTAAAAAATATTCTTAACTATTGGGGAAAAAGAAATTTTATTAGAAAACAACGCGTAGATAGAGGTAATGATTTATACCAAATAAAAGTAAAACAATATGATGCTTTAAAGCAAGATATTCAATGGAGACATGAATTGACTTTAGATGTTTATGAACTTTTAGAAAAATTCTATATCGAACAAGAAGAAAAACAAGAGTCCCAAGATAAAAAAGACCTACCTGTTGAGCTTTTCAATGTTAGAGCTTAAAAATTCTAACCAACTATTTGGACAAAATAAAGAAGAAGACATAAAACGATACGAGAAAACCCTACTTTTTCTTAACCAAATAAAATCTATAAAGCTTGAAGGAGGTTTCATGATCACTTACAATAGATTAAACATAGAAGAAATCGATAGTTCTATTCCCAAATTCACAATTGAAAATTTCAAAAAAATGGATGACCATTACCACCATAAAACGGAACAAATCCATATTATTGGTGAATATGCAAAAAGAAGAATTCAAAATTACGAATCAGCGTTAGCTTATGTAAATGATTATTTCAGTCAACCATATGAAGAATTTCTAGCTATATTTCCCTAGACGTAAAAAAGAAATTAGTAGACCACTTACGCCTGAAAGGTTTATAAAAATTGCAGGAGAACTAGACATTGACCAAAGAAGTATTGTTGATGATAACAAATCAGATAACATATTAGTTCTAGCAGGTCCTGGAAGTGGTAAAACCAAAGTTCTTGTCCATAAAATTGCTAGCCTTTTATTACTTGAAGATATTAAGCCAGAGCAATTTTTAATGCTCACATTTTCAAAAGCAGCTTCTTTAGAATTTAGAGCTAGAGCCAGAAAACTTGTTCCAGAATTTTCTGGACTAATTAAAATCACAACGTTTCATGGCTTCTGTTTTCAATTAATGGGACAGTTGGGAGATTTAAAGAAATCTGAAAACGTAATTCAAAAATGTATTACAGCAATTAAAAATGAAGACATTGATATTTCATCTATTATTAATAAAAGTGTTTTACTCTTAGATGAGTTTCAAGACGTGAATACTATTGAATGGGAACTTATACAAACCATCATAAATAAAGCGGGAAATATAAGAGTGATTGCCGTTGGAGATGATGATCAAAACATTTATGGGTTTAGAGGGTCATCAAATAAAAACATGATAGAGTTCAAAGAGACATATAATGCCACACAATATTCTCTAATCAAAAACTACAGAAGTAGTCCGCAAATTGTTCAATTCAATAATGAATTATTAAAAAATATACCAAATCGATTAAAACTCAAGCATTAGAACCTATTGATAAACAATTCAGTTCTAAAATTAAATTAATTAGGTACAACACTTCATATCTAGAAAAATCTTTGGCAGAAAAAGTAATTCAGGATAATTACAATGGGACGAGAGCTATACTGGTCAGAACCAACAAACAGGCTCTAATGCTAAGTACATTCCTTAATGAATTAGGTCAGAAAACTAAACTTATTACAGGTCTTGAAGGCTTTAGTCTTGACCA
>CAWHTW010000008.1:0-274636 GCA_963832345.1 uncultured Flavobacteriaceae bacterium
TCGGCCATCATCCTTCGACCGCTACGCCCGTCGATTATATCACCAGAACTAATCCAGATGGCAGTGTAAGCTGTATCGTGGGCAGTACCGACCTACCATCAAACACCTCTTGGACCGTCGAAATCCGTTTGGAAAAAGACAAGGCCTATTTCGAGACCAACGCCTCTTGGTACAACGCTTCGCCTTTTAACGGAAGCCTATTACAATTGGATGACCGCGGCGGCCGTTACTTCCGAAGACCTTGAGTTTTTCATTCCGGGCAACGCCTATGTGGAGCATAGCGGTGATGCAAATTCTTGGCCCATCGATAATCAGGGCCGGGACCTGGCCTTGTACAAAAACAATGATTTCGGCCCCGCAAAATCTTATCACGTCGTTGGAGAATACAATGATTTTTTGGCGGCTATTACCATGACCGTAATTTCGGTTTTGGTCAATGGGCCCCCTGTGAAGAAATGCCCGGCCAAAAGCTATGGCTATGGGCCCTCTCGCGGTCTGAAGGAGGTATTTGGGAAGACTTACTTACAGATTCAGACGGACGATCTCTTTTGAATTTCAGGCGGGCAGGTTGCTCGACCAGTATTCTGGAGGGGCCATCGATCCCATTAGTCAAGTTGGATTTGATCCGTATATGATGGATAAATGGCATGAAATCTGGTTTCCCTTGCCAGGAAATCGGGGGTATGGTAGATGCTTCCGAAGAAGGTGTCCTAAATGTAGAAAAATGGGGACGAGCTGAAAATTGGACTCAACGCCCTTCAAAATATCGATTCCGAAATCAAGGTCGTTCGCAATGGAGAAACCGTTCTAGCTGAAAAATTGAATCTGAAACCGATGGAAATCTATTCAAATTCCCTTCCTGTAAAAACAACGGATAGCCTACGGGTTTTTGTGGAAGGTACCGAACTATCCTATACCCTTTCCTCGAAGGCCAACCTTCTAAAGAGGCCATTTCATTCCGATATGGACTTAAAAATTTCCGTCTCGGAACAACTTCTGGCCGATGCAACGGAAGCCCTGGAGTTTAGGGAATACCCACTAGCCCATAAAAAATTAACTGAATTGGTGCAATTGGACCCTTCGCATCGTGCGGGCCGTATTAAGTTGGCCGAATTGGAATACCGTAAAGCCGATTACGAAACCGCCCTATCGCATATCAATGCCGTACTACGCATGGATACTTACGATTCGGGCGCCAGATTATGCTGCGGGAATCACCTACCGCGCGATGAACGATACTATCAACGCCTTGGAATCTTTGGGTTGGGCGGCCAGGGATGTCAAATACCGCTCGGTCGCCTTCGCACAAATGGCGGAACTCTATGTGGCCTCGAAGAACTACAAAAGGGCCGAGATATATGCCCGAAAAGCGTTGGATTTTAATACCTTCAACCTAAATGCCAGAAAGGTATCGGCCGTTACCGCGCGAAAGAACGAACTAAAAGAAAAGTTTGATCAAGAAATCAATGCACTATCTGAAATTGCGCCCTTGGATCGTTTCGTACAAACGGAAAAAAGCTTTATGGAAGGAGCAAATCCCATGTTGGTCCTTTCCAATGAATTTCCATCGGAAACCCTTTTGAGTCTAGCCATTCAATATCTGCATCTAGGATTCCCTGAAGAAGCCCTTCGCATCATAGATGGTGACACTAGCGACACCAAAATTAAACTATGGAAAGCCTTTTTACTTAGAAAAACGGATACTACCAAAAGCAATTTGCTTTTAGAAGACATCGCAGATCGTAAAGTTGACTTTGTATCCCCATATAGACGTGAAACCCTTCCCGTTATAGAATGGGCCATACAACAGTCCGACAATTGGAAGTTCGGCTATTATCTGGCCCAAAACTATTTGGCCGTGGGACAATTCGAAAAGGGGAAGTCCCTTCTAAAAGCGCTAGGCGATAGACCAGATTCCGATATTTTCTACAGGTTTCGCGCTAGAATGACTAGGGATGACGCTGCGAGCGCATCTAAAGACTTAACTTACGCCTTGGAATTGCAGCCCAGGGACTGGAAAGTCTGGGAAGAGAGCATCCAGTTCCACATTAAAAATACCGATTATAATAAAGCCTACGGACTATCAAAAAAAGCGTATTCCAAATTCCCGAAAAACTACAATATCGGTTTGGCCCACGCCAAAGCTTTGCTGAACACCGGTCGGTTCGAAAAAGTGCTATCTGTTTTGAAGAACATTCACGTACTGCCCTACGAACATGCCAGCGAAAGCCGTGATATCTACGAGCGGGCTCATACAGTTGTAGCGAAGTCATATTTGGAGAAGAAGAACTATCAGAAGGCGATACAAATATTGGAAAAGGCTAAGGAGTGGCCCGAAAACATGGTCGGAAAACCCTATAATCCCGATGAAAGGGCACAGAATTATCTGCTGGCCCTAGCCCTGAAAGAAACAGGGGCTGCCGAAGAGAGCAAAAATCTTCTTAATGAAATCGTGGAATTTTCCCAAAATCACCTGGACGGTGACTCCTTAAACCATTTGTATGGCATTTTGGCCCTTCAAAAATTGGGAGCCTCGGGAGAGCGCGCAGAATTTGTTTCAAAACTAAAAGAAGCTACGGGCGACAAAAATCTCAAAAGTGCTCTAGTAATGGCTCTTTATGAACAGGATACCAATGGCTTAAAAAGAAATGCATCAAAACCCTTGGTACCCAAAGATGTATGGCAAACGGCCGATTGGGCCATAAAACAATGAACCCCGACTTCAGTAAGTTACGGGGGATATATTATAAAAGGTCAGGACATTGCCACCAAACCTTCAATGAATCCGTATTCATTTTGACATAAGCATCATAACTCGCCTCCTTGGCTTTGGCAAGGGATTATTTGGCGGTTTTTGGGCCGCTTTCGTTTATCTGCCATGGCCTGGATTAACGACCGCTGACAGGCATTGTCAAAACGCCTGTTTATGGGTCCTTTCCAGCGCTAGAACTATAAGCAAGACAGTTGGAAATGGAATCACTGGAAGTTGTGGCCCAAAAAGTTGGCAAAGTTTCAAACGTGGCCCTTCAGGGTAAAATGTGCAATGGATTAGGTATCCAAATTAAAGTCCCATTTCTAGAATACCCTGGTCAGCGGTTCGACCAACGGCTCGTACCATTATTTACCAACTACGGCTTCTTGCTCTAAAGGTCTCGAAGGTTTAATCCTACTATAAAAGAATATGGAACCACGCCGGGAACAATGGCTTATGGGATTGTGGGCGG
Organism: uncultured Flavobacteriaceae bacterium; assembly: GCA_963832345.1. Taxonomy (GTDB): domain Bacteria; phylum Bacteroidota; class Bacteroidia; order Flavobacteriales; family Flavobacteriaceae; genus Pricia. The sequence continues at coordinate 3,225 of CAWHTW010000008.1, forward strand.
TAAGATACTAGCAACCTCGAGAGTTGCATAATTGAATACTCTCTATGTTGTAAACCCATCCCAGGGAAGGCAAACCGTACGAACCAAAACATAACCGCCAAAGAATAAAGAATAAATCGGATTCCATATGCATTATATCTCTATATTTGAGCCGTGGATTTATAACTGCCCTGTTAATTTGCCGCAACCCTGTCCCAAATAATCTTTCGTACCACATGAAGAAAAAATATACGATCAAGGATATCGCCAAATTGGCAGGGGTATCAAAAGGTACAGTAGACCGGGTACTGCACAAGCGTGGTAAGGTATCGGAGAAAGCACATAAGAAAGTAGAGACGGTACTCAGGGAAATCGAATACCAACCCAACCCGATAGCTAGAAATCTTCGGGAAAATAGAATCTATAAAATCTGTGTTATAATTCCCGATATGGCCAAGGATCCTTACTGGATACCCGCGCATGAAGGTATTTGTGAGGCGGCCAGGGAATTTCGGCCCTTCGGCATTATGGTAGACGAGTTTTTTCACGACCCCAAGGACAGATCTGCATTTGTAGAAAAATCAAGGGAAGCCATAGCGTCATGCCCCGATGTACTTCTGATGGCCCCACTTTTCCAAGTGGAATCTTCGTTGATACTACAACAGTGCCGTAAGAAACAGGTAAGGGTAGCCTTCTTCAACAACTACATCAACGCCCTGGACAACGCTATCTTTATTGGCCAGGATTAGCCGGACGGGAAGGATAGCTGCCGGACTGATACACAAAATGGTAGGTCCCGGAGCGAAAATAGCCATAATCCACCTGGATAAGGAACCCCATATGCAGCTGAAGGAAAATGGATTCCTGTCCTATTTCGAAATCCAGAAAGAAAAATATGAATTCGCTTCCCACTGTATTTCAAGTACCGACGATACCGCCGAATTCGAAGCGACAACGATGAAGTTCTTGCAACAAGACCCAGATGTATCGGCCATTTTCGTCACCAACTCAAAGGCCTTTAAGATGGTAGAACTAACTGAAAAAAAATAATTTGCACTGTGTGGTAGTCGGGTACGATTCTGGAGAAAAATATCGAATATCTAAAAGAAGGCACGATAGACTTCCTTATACATCAGCAACCCAAAAACCAGGCGTATCTGAGTATCCAATATTTTTCCGAGTTCTTTCTTTTCGGAAAGGACATTCCGGACAGAAAATTTCTACCGATAGATATCGTAACCTCGGAGAACATAGATTATTATCTGGAATGATTTATTTAAAAAAACTTTACGCTATTATAATAAAATACATCTTACACGCTTGGCTACGAATTGTGTTCGAACACATTTCTTTTTCGGGCTTTTTGGTTCGTAATAGAAAAAAGTCTAATTTCACATAAAATTAAGAATTCCTTAAACTAACTTCTAACTCAAAAATCATAATTATGACCAAACAATTACTCTTATTTTTTGTGACGATGCTGGGGGCCTTTCCTCTTCTCGCGCAGAGTCTTACCGTTACCGGTGTGGTTTCCGACACCAACGGAGCTCCGCTTCCGGGAGTGAATGTCGTAGAAAAAGGTACCACAAACGGAACATCAACAGATTTTGATGGAAATTATAGCATCGATGTTGCAAACGATGCGACCTTGATTATTCATCACTAGGTTATGCTACGAACGAATTGGCCGTGAACGGTCAAACGGACCTCAATATTTCATTGGGAGATGACGCCAGTCAATTGGACGAGGTTGTCGTAACTGCTCTCGGTATCACAAAAAGCGAGCGTGAGATAGGCTATGCCGTATCCGAAGTTGGTGGCGAGACCCTCGATAGGGCAAGAGAAGTAAACGTTGCCACCTCCCTTCAAGGTCAAGTCGCAGGTCTCGTAGTCAAGGGCACTAATGGTGGCCCTGGTGGCACCGCTAAAGTTCAATTAAGAGGTGTTTCAAACCTTGGTGGTACCGACGGCCCCTTGTATGTAATCGATGGAGTACCGATGGATAATACCCAGCGAGGTTCAGCTAGTCAGTGGGGCGGTGCTGACCAAGGCGATGGTATCGGAAACATTAGCCCTGATGACATCGAAAAAATGACTGTTCTAAAAGGACAGTCCGCTTCGGCACTTTATGGTTCAAGAGCCACCTCAGGAGGGGTTATTTTGATTACGACCAAAAAAGGTGATAAAAGAGGGGATTGGGCATTGACCTATAACAGTAACTATATTTCTGAGCAGGCCGTTGATTTCACCGATTTTCAGACGGAATACGGTCAAGGTCTTGGCGGTATAAAACCTGTTACTGCAACAGATGCACAAACAACGGGCCGTTTCGCTGGGGACCAAGACTTGATGGAAGTCAGGTCATCGGTTTTGATGGAAATCAATACCCCTACAGCGTTGCAGAAAACCGGCCTATCGACTTTTATCGAACAGGAAGCAATTTTACCAATAGTGTTGCTGTTTCTAAAGGTTGGGGTGAAGGTTCTTTCAGATTGTCCGTAACCGATTTGAATTCTAAGTCCATCGTACAAAATAGCGGTCTTAAACGGAATACCATTAATTTGAATGTAAGTCAGAAACCTTCCCGAGAAGTTCAATGTAAGTGCTTCGCTTATTTATACAGATGAGCGCTCCGATTTAAAATCGAACTTGAGTGATGGCCCGTTAAACCCGAACAACTTTCTTTTCCTAGCGCCTAATATCGATTATACGATTTTCGCGCCGGGGTTCGATCCGGTTTCAGGGGCAGAGACTGTTTTCAGTGACGACATCTTTGTTACCAATCCTTATTTTGTAACCAATCAAGGGGTAAATGATCCTACGAGAAAACGTTTGATTTCAATTCTTTCTGCCAAGTACGCTTTTACACCAAACACTTACGCTTTGGTTCGTGTGGGTAATGATGCCATTAATGATACCCAATTTAGTGTTAATCCTTGGGGCTTAGCGTTTAGCCAAGACTTACGAGGTAGCTTAGCGCGAAGAGGCAATGAAACCAGAAGGGAACTGAATGTAGACGCCCTTTTTGGTACCGACATAGATGTTACCGAAGAATTTAGTATCGATGCGCTTATCGGTGGTAATTTACGTAAGAATGATTTTGAACAAGTTGGTGTAGGTGGCGGACCTTTTGTACTTCCCTATTTATATTCCCCAACGAATGTCGTAGATTTCAACAGGTCTTATGGCTTTAACGAACGGGAATCGCAGTCGGCTTTTTATTCTTTAGGCTTTAATTACAAGAATTTCTTGTCGTTGACGACTACAGGTCGATATGATGTGTATTCCACATTGAGTTCACCTATCAGCGATAGCAATGACATCTTTGCACCATCGGTGACCGGTGCACTCATCTTTAGTGAGTTTTTAAATTCAGAAGCGATTGATTTTGGTAAACTGCGCGCATCCTATGCACAAACTAGTGGTGAACCAGGAGCAGCTTACACAAACCAACTCTACTACAATTCAGGAAATTCCTTGAACGGAGTGCCAACAGGTAGTGGTCCAGGAGGGCTTCCAAATCTATTTTTAAAGCCTTTCACCACCACTGAGATAGAAGTAGGTTTAGATTTGAGATTTTTCAAGAACCGCTTATCTTTTGATATTTCTTACTTTGATAAGAAAACGGAAGATGAAATTCAAAGTGCGAGTTATAGTATCTCATCTGGTTATGGGGGGGAGTTGTTTGCCAATGGTTCAATCCAAAACAAGGGCCTAGAGGTTTTGGTCGCCGGTGTCCCCATTCAAACAGAAGATTTCCCAATGGTCCACTTCTTTCAATTTTTCAAATATTAAGAACGAAGTACTGCAGACGGATTTGTTGGACAACCAAATTAATCTTGGTCAAAATCGGGCCACCTTGGGCAATGCGGTAACCGCTTTCGTTGTTGGGGAAACTGGCCCACCAATTAGGGCCTTCGACTATGCATTTGATGCTGCTGGCGATATTGTTCTCGATGCCGGTGGTTTACCCGTTCGAGGAGAGTTGAGAAGCTTTGGATTACCGTACTACCGACCTTTTTTGGTGGGTTTAATAACAGTTTTAATTATAAAGGTTTTAACCTATCATTTTTAATCGATTTCAATTATGGAAATAAAGTCCTTTCCGCTACGGAATTCTACTCCACTTTCAGAGGTTTGAATAAAAATACCTTAGTTGGCAGAGATACCGGTGTAGGTAGCGCGACAGCGAAGACTACTACAGGGCCTTGGCTCAAAACGTTACCGGTACAAGTGTAGTCGACGGTGATTTTATCAAGTTTAGACAGTTAACATTAGGTTATGCATTACCTGCTGACCTTTTCGAAAATGCAAACTTTTTGAAAGGTGTAGAACTCTCCTTAGTTGGCAGAAACTTGGGTATTCTTTGGAGAAAAGCTAAGAATATAGATCCTGAGAATACGTTCGGCTCACAATTAGCTTATCTAGGCATAGAAGGTACCAGTTTACCTTCAACACGATGATCAGGTCTGAATGTTAATTTAAAAATTAAGTAATTATGTTAAAGAAAATAAAAAATATTGCCTTGATTGCTTTTGTATTTGCAATTACGGGCTGCGACGAAGATTACCCAGAACTAAATACCGACCCGAACCGCCCTAGTGCCGAAATCTTTGATCCGAATCTGATGTTCTTACCGAATGTCATCAACGGTGATCGTCTGGATACAGTCAGGGGGTTTTGTTTCAGTCGATGTGGGCGCAAATATTGGCCTCTACTTCTACCGGCGGAGCCAACTACTATTCTAACGGGGATAAATATGTTCCTTCGTCAAGTACCGTCTCATATATTCAAGGAATATGGGGCTACTACGGTACGGCTGGACAAGCCCGTCAAATGGAAGAATTGGCTACGGATAAGAATTTTACTAATTTGGCCGCAATCGCCAAGATGATGCAGATTACAAGTATTGCGCTTATATCAGATACCTATGGTGACGTGCCATACGCGGAAAGCTTTGCAGGCTAAAGACGGTTTGACGGCTCCTGCTTATCAAGCGCAAGAGGCCGCATATACTCAAATGTTGGCCGATCTAGAAACGTCTATTTTATCGCTTAACAATTCAGCGGATATGCCCACTAATGATGTTATGTATCAAGGTAACATTGACCAATGGCGTAAATACGGGTATTCCCTGATGTTAAGAATGGCCATGCGCGTTTCTGAAGTCGACGCCGCCCTTGCACAAACGTATGTAGCTAAGGCTGTAGCCGGCGGTGTCTTTACCTCTTCGGATGATGATGCCCTAATACCGGCTGACAATGCCAATGGTTTTGCAAATGGCACCGCAAATGCCCTTAACGTAGTAGATGATGTTTATGAAGTCCGTTGGTCAAACACCTTAATCGACTTTCTTTCGGCCACCGATGCATACCGCGCTTACCGGTCATTGCCGAAAATGTCCCTGCGAATCACTGCAAATCGTAGATCCTTGTCCATCGGTGATAGTGATCCAGCAATTCAAATCGGCTTACCGAACGGTTTTGACCTTCGTGGCGGCGCAACGGATATTTCCGATCGCCATTCCGGCCGACCGGAAGTGGTGATGATATTGCACCGATTGGAAATTATTCTAGACCCACTGGAATTTACCGCAACAGGGAAGCACCTTGGTTCATTATTACCTATGCCGAAACACAATTTCTTTTGGCAGAAGCGGCCGTTAGAAATCTTGGTGCTCCCGGATCTGCAGCGGAATACTATAACAATGGGTTAATTGCGGCCATGGCTACGATGAACAAGATGGGAGGATCTCAAATCGTTACAGCGGAAGCCTATGCAGCTGCGAACCCACTTGATACGAGCAGTACCGAAGCATCTATACAAATGATCAATGAGCAATATTGGGCAACTGTCGGTATGTTTGGAAATTTTGTGGAAGCGTGGAGCAATTGGAGAAGGTCTGATTATCCAGTTGCTGCAAGATGTAAACTATGTAGGTAATTTCTCAGGCGGCACCATCCCGTTAGGCAGCCTTATCCTGCTGCCGAGGCGAATACCAATTTAGAGAGAATTATCAGGCAGCGATTAATTCCATAGGGGGTTCAGAAACTATGGACAACCAGAGTTTGGTGGGATGTGAACTAGGGAAACACTTTAGTTAGAACTAATTTAAAGAGGAGGGTAAAACCTCCTTTTTTTATGCACTGAATTTGATAAATTGTATTCATGAATAGTAAAGCCATATCAATAGTTCAACGTATTGAATATAAGATACTTATTGTTATTTTTCTTTTGATAACCTCTTGCACAGAAGAACCTTATGCAGTTCCAAGCACCCTGTTTACTTTATTGCCGTCTAGCGCAACTGGTATACATTTCAATAACCAAATAGAAGATAATAGAGAAAGTAATATTTTACTATACGCAAACTTTTATGGTGGTGCCGGAGTTGGGGTTGGAGATTTTAACAACGATGGTCTTCAAGACCTATATTTTGCCGGTAATATGGTACCTGACAAACTTTACTTCAACCAAGGGGGGCTTGTTTTCAATGATGTAACGACCCAAGCTGGAATACAGGATGATGGAGGGTGGTCTACAGGAGTAACCGTCGCAGATATTGACAACGATGGCGATCTTGATATTTATGTCAGCAGAGAGCTCCATGATGACAGACCTGAATGGCGCAAAAACTTATTGTATGTAAATGACGGGAAAGGTAATTTTAAGGAAGGTGCTGAAAGTTTCGGTATTGCAAATACGGATAGGACTAGGCATTCAACGTTTCTGGATTTTGACAAGGATGGAAAACTAGACTTATTGTTACTTACACAGCCCCCGACGCAGGGGGCATTATCAGCACTATTAGGTGCTCATTTGTCCAAAACGGAATACGCCATCAAGCTCTTGAAAAACCAAGGTGATTCTTTTGAAGATGTTACGGAAGCCGCAGGTGTTCTAAAAACGGGATTTCCGAACGCCGTTTCGGCCAGTGATTTAAACAACGATGGGTGGACGGATATATATATTGCCAATGACTTTTCCGCTCCTGATTTTGTCTTGATGAATAACCGAGATGGCACATTTACAGACGTACTACATGAGTCGTTAAAACAAACCTCGTTCTATAGTATGGGGGTTGATGTTGCGGATATAAACAACGATGAATTACTTCAGTTGTCTTGGATATGGTGGCCGAAGATAACTTCAGGCTAAAGTCGAATATGAGTGGTATGGATATTGATTCTTTTTGGAAAGTGGTCGAAAATGGTGGTGGTCATCAATACATGTACAACACACTACAAATAAACAATGGAAATTCGACATTCAGTAATGTGGCCCAATATACCGGTATGGCAGCTACTGATTGGAGCTGGTCAAATCTTCTGGCCGACTTTGATAACGACGGATGGAAAGACATATCACCAACGGTCTATATCGTGACATTCGAAATACGGATGCGGATAAAAGTGTTGCGGCCTATATCAATAGCATGCGGGAGAAATGGTTAGAGAAACATCCCGACGGTGGGGACTTAAAGAATATTTTAGATATTGTAGATTTAGAAAAAGCTGTCGGTCTAATTCCTTCACAGCCGCTAAAAAATTATGCCTTTAAGAATAAGGGGAAATTAGATTTTGAAAAAAAAGCTGAAGAATGGGGGCTGGCTGATGAGTCTTTCTCCGAATGGATCCGCCTATGCAGATTTGGACAATGATGGAGACCTTGATTTAGTAGTCAATAACATCAACGAAGAGGCATTCGTATACAGAAATAATTCTGAAAAACTGAATGATGCGAATTTCTTGAGAGTCGACCTCATCAATTCTAAAAACGAGCCAGTCTTTGGGTCAAGAATAACATTATATACTGGAGATGAAATTCAAACGAACGAAACTACCAATGTAAGGGAATTTATTCTACGAGTGAGCCTACCGTTAGTTTGGTGTTGGTGCGGTCGAGCAAATTGACAGCTTGGTAATCATCTGGCCTAATCAAATGAAAACGGTAAAGAAAAAATATTAAGACCAATCAACAGCTAGCGTTTTCGATAAACGAGGCTAAGAATGCAACAATCGTTTCAACAAATAATGATTCTGTCACGATTTTCGAAGAAAATACGGAACTATTAGGAATTGATTTCATTCACCATGAGAATGAATATGATGACTATAAGAAACAAATACTGCTACCTCATAAACTTTCCGATTCGAACAGCGCTTGCCACTGGAGATGTGAACAATGATGGTTTAGATGACTTTTATGTTGGGGGTGCTGCAAACCAGGCTCCTGAATTGTATATAAATCAAAATAATGGGCAATTCAAATCGGCCAACACAACCTTTTGAAAAAGAAGCTCCTTACGAAGATACTGATGCCATTTTCGTGGACATCGATAAAGATGGCTTTCAAGATCTTTTTTTGTCGTTAGCGGCGGTAATGAATGGCCTATAAATGATTTTCATTACACGCACCGTCTTTACCTGAACAATAGAAACGGCGGGTTAAAAAAGGTGCGATAATAAATGCGGAACGAAGTAGCGGTGCCATTGTCGTAGCCGAAGATTTCGATAATGATGGTGATAGCGACCTTTTTGTGGGAGGACGTCATGTACCTGGGGAATATCCTTCACCAGCTTCCAGCATGCTCTTACTCAACGAAAATGGACAATTGATCAATGCCACGGACGCTCTAGCCAAAGACCTAAAAAATATCGGGATGGTCACCGATGCGTTGTGGGCAGATTTTACGATAGTGACGATGACGAAGACCTGATCATTGTTGGCGAATGGATGCCTTTGACCATTTTAGAAAATGATGGGGAAAGGCTTTCGAGAAAATCCATTGCTGATATTGAGGAAACCACGGGTTGGTGGTTTAGTATCGAAAAAGGTGATTTTGATAATGATGGTGATTTAGATTTTATCGCAGGAAATATTGGCCTCAACTATAAATATAAAACTACAAGAGAAAAGCCCTTCGACATTTATTTCAATGATTTTGATGAAAATGGGAGTAACGATATAGTACTCGGCTATCATAATCAAGGTAAGCATTTTCCGTTGCGGGGCTTTTCGTGTTCCTCCCAGCAAATTCCGCGGACTGAAAGATAAAATTAAAAAGTATGATGTTTTTGCAAGTTTGGAGTTAGAGGACATCTATAGTCCTGAAAAATTAAAAAACTCATTGTACTACAAAGCTGACACGTTTGCCTCGCTTTATATTGAAAATCGCGGTAGTGATAAATTCAAAACTACCAGGTTACCCTATTCGGCGCAACTATCGAATATAAATGATATTTTGGTCAAAGACATGAACAATGATAACAACTTGGATATTCTCGCTGTTCAGAATTTATATGTTTCAGAAATTGAGACTCCAAGAAATGATGCCGGCACAGGAGTTTTTTTATTAGGTGATGGCAATGGCAATTTTCGACATAGCCCGGCAAGCGAAAGTGGTTTTTTTGCCTTTGGCGATGCAAAAAAAATCAAGATGCTAAAATCTGGAACTAAAGAGTTTTTGCTGGTTGGAAATAATAATGATGCACTTCAGTCCTTTCAACTGAAAAAATAAATGGCCCTACACCCTACACTAAAAGTACATATTTTGTAGTCGTGGGAAATCGTTGTACCCCCTCATTGCCAGTTGCAGTTGCAGCAGCGGTTAACAGCTATTGCAACCGCTACTGCAACTGGACGAAAAGTTTCTGGCCCGAGTCAATCAGGGAAAGGTAAATGCACTAAAATGCATAGCTAAAATTGTTTTTGTGACCAGTACTGATAAGGCTATTACTTCGCCCCCCACTCCATCAAAGAATCGGTATTCATTTTGACATAATCATCATTACCCGCCTCTTTAGCTTTGGCAAGCGATTCTTTTTTGGCGGTTTTAATGGCCGCTTTCGTATCACCTGCTTTGGCCTCGATCAGCGACTGCTGACGCAATTGCCAAAATGCTGGTTCGTCGGTCATTTCCATTGCTTTGCCCATCCACTCCTGGGCCTTTTTGATATCCTTGTCCGATTCGAGGTAGTACACGGCCGCGGTATAATAATCGTCGCCTTTAGGACTCCCGGCCATCGTAGTCTCGATACTTTTTGAGACCATTTTTTCGGTGGGCACCTCTATTTTCAGAGGCACATATACATTTTCCCACATTATTCCCAAAACGGCAGAACCTGATTCCAAATCATCGAAACCCATAGTAAAGGTTTCGATGTTCATGGGCAAGGGATATACCTCTGATGTCGTTTTTACAGCAATTTTGCTCTCATCCAACTCTTTTGGAACCCCACCTTCAGTATCGGTATATAAAATGATTTCCCAGCTGGCTTTGCCCGGTTTTGTAAAAACGGAATACGTACCGGCCTCCACCTCCTTATCGGCAATGGTCACATCATCGCCAAAGCTAATTTTAGTGTTCGCATGGCTCCGGTGCGCCATAGTTTATCATAAGGTACTAAATCTCCGAAAATAGTACGGTCCCTCATCGCTGGGCGGGAGTATTCCAAGGTTACATCGGTCAAGCCCACTTTTTGTTCCACTTTTGAAAAGGGACTGGGCGCTGGGGTTTCTATTTGCGCTTCCAAAGAAAGGGACGCAAAAACGAAAGCGGTTAGTACAAGTAAATTTTTCATCTGTTCTATTTTAATAGTTTACACAAAGCTACTCTAAACAGGCACTTCACCTGTTAACAATATCTTAAATCGAAGTTCCTTTTCAGCAAAATCCAATTCACCTTACAGTGTCCACCCTTGGTAATTCCAAATTTGTAGGGTTTCAGGATAGCACAATTCATTTCACCGCACTAATTTTAATCGGACTCACTTTATTATTTGTTTAACCTATATAATTGGTTGTTAAACAAAAATGCATTTATATTTGTTAAAATCGAATTTGTGAAGCTGTACCGATTACATTCCAAACAATCCATACCCATTTCAAAGCAAAAAGCTTGGGACTTTATTTTCAAACCTAAAAACCTGAAGGTCATTACCCCAAAACACATGGGATTCAACATTTTATCTGGTGGCAATAGGCCCATGTTCGCGGGACAGATTATTGTCTATAAAGTATCACCTTTTCCGATGTATTCCACTAAATGGGTCACGGAAATTACACATGTGAACGAAGGAGACTATTTTGTCGACGAACAGCGATTCGGACCCTACGCGCTATGGCATCACAAACATTTTCTCCATACAATCGATGGCGGTACGGAAATGGAAGATATTATCGATTATAAGCTCCCCTTGGGTATCTTAGGCCAATTGGCACACCCCATTTTTGTGAAAAGGCAATTGCAGCAAATTTTCTCGCATAGGGAACAAAAGTTGATCGAACTTTTTGGTACCGTTAAAGGAAGTATTAAACAGCTACAATTTACCTCAACATAGAAAGTAACCGGTTTCAGTTTTAAAAAAAGAAAATGATAAGAAGTACCTTAATAAATCTTTAATCTAAACCCATAGCCCAATAGATAACAATTTTTTTTCACTAAACGCTAATCTTTTCTAAACCCATAAACCCTTTTCATGAAAAAGAACATACTATTAATTGGTGGATCACACGGCATCGGATTTTCATTGGCGAATCAATTAAAAGAAGAACATAAAGTATTTATTGCTTCCCGCACGAATGAGGCCCTTGTAAACCTTGACGTGGAACATATTAAATTCGATGCTACATCCGACGAACTAGACACCTCTTCGCTACCCGATGAATTACACGGCTTTGTATACTGTCCGGGGAATATAAATTTGAAACCCTTTAAGATGATGGCATCAATCCTTCAGGAGGATATGCAGCTCAACTTTTTCGGGATGGTCAAGGTCGTAAAGGAAATCATGCCGAAAATGGCGGATGGTGCGAGTATGGTCTTTTTTAGTACCGTCGCCGTGGGTGTTGGAATGCCCTTTCATACCAGTGTAGCGGCAGCAAAGGGAGCTATCGAAGGCTTTGCCAAGTCATTGGCCGCAGAATATGCCCCTAAGTTAAGGGTGAACGTCATTGCACCTTCCCTAGTGGATACCCCTCTTGCCGAACGGCTTCTCAACAATGATAAAAAGAAAGAAAAAATGGCGGAAAGACATCCGCTAAAACGTGTGGGAGAGGCTAAGGATATTGCCGATATCGCCAATTTTTTACTCAGCGATAATAGTACTTGGATGACCGGACAGGTTGTGGGTGTTGATGGGGGAATGTCTACGTTGAATATCAGCTAAACGCCAATTACTTTACACCAATCGCTACGTCGTACGGTTGGTCGAGAGGTTCAAAAGAATCAAGAAATAGCGTATGGCGTTCCGCGTACTGCGCATAGCAACAAAGCATGAACAAAAAAATATCCATTTTCTGGTTTCGAAGGGATTTACGTCTGGATGATAATGTCGGATTTTTGGTGGCACTTAAGGGAAATTTTCCCGTATTGCCCATTTTTATTTTCGACACCCAGATTTTTAGAGACATTGCCAAAAGACGATGCGCGTTTAACCTTTATCCACGAAAGACTTCAGAAAATGCGTAACGAATTGCAGAAAGAGCACAGTAGTTCGCTTGCCCTATACCACGGCAAACCGGAGTCCATTTTCAAAGAATTGTGCAAAGAATTTGAGGTTCAAGAGGTCTATACCAATCACGATTATGAGCCCTACGCCAAAAATCGTGATGCAGGTGTCGCGGAATTTCTGAAGTATAAAGATATCGATTTCAAAACCTTTAAAGACCAAGTTATTTTTGAAAAGGATGAAGTGGTCAAAGATGATGGGGACCCTTATGTTGTTTATACGCCCTACAAGAACAAATGGAAAGAGCGGTTTAATGCCGATGCACATTTGACCATACACTATACGAGCCAGTATCTGGATAATCTGATCGAGCACTCCCGTTTGCCCAACATTTCCTTATCGGATATGGGTTTTGAAATCTCATCTATAAAAGTCCCGGAGTATACAGTTACACCGACCTTGATCGAAAACTATGAAAAAACGCGTAATTTTCCCGCCAAGGAAAACGGGACTTCGCCGATTAGGCTCCGATTTAAGATTCGGTACCGTATCCGTTCGAAAAATGATGAAAAAAGCCATCGCGGAGAAAAACGAGGTGTTTTGGAGCGAGCTTATATTGGCGGGAGTTTTTTATGCAGATTCTCTGGCATTTTCCCGCACAGTAGATGAAGCCTTCCGAAAAAAGTACGACCGCATCGAATGGCGTAACGATGAGCAGGAATTCGAAAAATGGAAAAAGGGCAAAACGGGATTTAAATTGGTCGATGCCGGTATCCGTGAACTCAATGAGAGCGGCTACATGCATAACCGTGTACGCATGTCAGTCGCCAGCTTTCTCTGCAAACATCTATTAATCGACTGGCGTTGGGGCGAGACCTATTTTGCGGAGAAGCTGCTGGATTATGAAATGAGCAGCAACGTTGGCAACTGGCAATGGGCAGCTGGAAGTGGTGTCGATGCAGCTCCCTATTTTCGAATTTTCAACCCCATGACCCAAGTCGACAAATTCGATAAAGATCGAAAGTACATCTCGAAATGGGTGCCCGAACATGACCAAGAAGTCTTATCCCTGAAAAAATGGTTGACCACAAAGAGGCACGGGAGCGTTGCCTGAAAGTGTACAAAGAAGCGGTAGGTTGAAAAAATTCCAAATAAAAAATTTGTCCCGCAAATGTGGGTACAAAGTTGGTCGGAAGAGGGCAAGACGCAAAGTACCCTCCGTAATTTTAGGGCTAAGTTTTAGACATCCGACATCGAACATCCAACTCAAAACCTCTATCGTGACAATTGCTGGTTCAGTAGGCGTTCTTCTGACATTCGATTTCGAAGAATATTTACGTAGCGTAGCGCATCTTTATTTCGGTAGTCCGAATACGATTTTGATGCCCATTCCAAGGCCGTGTCCAAATCACCATTAATTTCGTTGATTATCGCCATATTGTAGCATGCCCTTCCTGCGACCTTTTCCTTTTGTTACTTAGCTCTTCTTCCCAAAGGTCGGCCGCTCCTTCCCAATCGTTAGTTTGGGCCCTGCGATGGTGCTATCTTAAATTATCAGTGCCCCTGACAAAATAATTTCTCGCGATACGCTTTCGTAAAGGGCGTACATCCAATCCGTAGAAATTTCCCAGGTGGGCACTGTGCTGCCATACGGCTTCCTTTCTTCCGATTATGGCTTCAATGGCTTTTACAGGATTTATGCCCTGCCCTACCGATACAGTTTGGTCATTGGATACGAATTCGTCAAGTAACCTTCTTGTTCTTAGGGTCGTAAATACGCCATCCGTTCTTCACTAAGGTGTTTAGCGTTACTTTGTGCCCCGGTAGTGACATGTCGACATCCCAATTGGTTCGGAACGGAAACCATTTCCACCTGATAGTCCGCCTTCGTATCGGTATCGTAAAATTCTAAGGAGAACAAGACATCTACCCCAAATTCCTCGCAAATTTGTTGTACATCTTCCCATTAAGAGCGGCGGGAAACACTCCAAGTCCCTTTCGCTGTACCGAAATGCTGTCGATGATAGTAATAGTTTCGAACCTATCGTTTTGGGATAACTCATCGAACAAACCCGCTATGGCAGATTCCGCGCCTTCCTTATCCAAATTTCGACCTTCCAACGATAACAATTTGATCGATTTTATCTATGGATTGGTTAGCTTCAGAGGCTAAACTGCGATTGATGATTCCAATGTTCACGACCTCAGAGCGGTATAGATATCCGGCGGGTTCTATCGCATTCATCGTTAATCTATTGGTTGAACTGCAAGAAAAAAAACTAAGGATAGGTATAGGAAGCAGATAAGCCCTTGAAATTTTTCATAGAACAAGGTTTGGTTGGTTGTTCGGTAGGTCTTGGTAATGGCCAAGGCCTTGCTATTAAACAGATAATGATTGCCATTATATTGTTCAACAGTACATAAATAAAGGAAAAGGTATGTTCATTACTTGCGTTCCCTTAACTACCTACGCTGAAAATATACAGATGAAACTACACCTGAAAACAGCGCTGCTGCTCATGGTCACCGCTAACTGCCTAATGACCCAAGCTTGATCCTTAGCGTTGAATTTCGGTCATTTCTCTACTATTGTGGAAGATGTAGATAAAAGTGTAGCATTCTATGCAAACGCCCTTGATTTGGAAGAAACGCCCCACCTTGACAAAGCGCCGGAATCTCGTTTGTTGGTTATAAATGTCCCTAACAAAATTCGGCTCATTCAAAAAGACTTCGCGCCTTCAAAAAAACAAGTCTTTGCACCTAGCATTGACTACCCTAAATTTGGATGGATTTATAGCACATTTAAAGAAAAACATGAAGTTATCGATGATTGGACGGCGGCGAAGAAGAACAACTTCAAACACTGACCGATGCGATGGGGTGGATTAAATCTACATGCAGGATCCGGATGGCTATTGCATTGGAATCAATGCCTCACTAAAGTAAAATTCCAAAAAAAAGCTTTTTTGAACCTCGACAGTTGTCAATCTGTGTTTTCCGCAAGTTTCGGATTGGGATAGTTATCGGTTTCGTCTTCCACCCTCTCGTCTAAACACACAAAATCCTTTTCCAATGTCAGTTCCAATTTTTGGCCGTTATTCAGAATCTGGGTATGGTAAAATCCCACTTGCTCATTGGTAGACCAATCAGCTAGGGTATCCTTGGGAACGAATAAGATTATGCCCTGGTCTAAGAAGGAGGCTTGTAAATAATCATGTTGATTGGAAGCTTCTACAGCATAAACAAAATGCACTTCGTTGAACTGCGTTTTTTCCCTTACCATGTCCCGCTCACAGATGGCTTTCACCTCAGTTTGGGTCAATCGAAAGCGAATAGAGTTTCCTTTAATACGTATTTTCATGATGAAACTATTAAGCGCTGTTCGATGATCAACTTACCCCTCTTTCGATATCCAGGTCTGCTTAGTTCTACCAATAGGCTCTTGACCACCTTGCCGTTTAAAAGTTACAAAATTCAACTTGAAACCTTAAACATTTAACATGTAATTTGGTTACACCCTAGTAATCTTTGCCCCAATGGCACGAAGTCGCGTATCGATATCTTGATACCCACGATCAATCTGTTCGATATTGTGTATTGTGGAAGTACCTTTAGCAGAAAGTGCCGCAATTAACAACGAAATTCCCGCACGAATATCGGGAGAGGTCATGGTAGTGGCCTTCAAAGTAGATTTAAAATTATGCCCGATGACAACGGCACGGTGCGGATCGCAGAGAATGATTTTGGCACCCATGTCGATCAGCTTGTCCACAAAGAACAAACGGCTTTCGAACATTTTTTGATGAATGAGTACCTCTCCTTTGGACTGTGTGGCCATGACCAAGATGATACTCAACAAATCGGGCGTGAGTCCCGGCCAAGGGGCATCGGCAATGGTCAAGATAGAGCCGTCGATATACTTCTGTATTTTGTAGCCGTCGGTATGTTCGGGTATAAAAATATCTTCGCCTTTGCGCTCCAGTTGAATTCCCAGCTTTCGGAATACATCGGGAATCTGTCCCAAATCGTCCCAACTCACGTTTTTAATGGTCAGTTCGCTTTTAGTCATTGCCGCCAGACCGATCCAACTGCCGATTTCGATCATATCGGGGAGCATGGTGTGTTCCGTACCGCCTAGTTCGGTTACGCCCTCAATTATCAAAAGGTTGGAACCTACACCTGAAATCTTGGCGCCCATGCGATTTAGCATTTTGCATAATTGCTGTAAATAGGGTTCACAAGCGGCATTGTAGATAGTGGTCGTACCTTCGGCCATAACCGCGGCCATGACAATATTTGCCGTACCGGTCACGGAAGCCTCATCGAGCAACATATAGGTGCCCTTCAATTTTTTCGCTTCTACGCCGTAAAAATGTTCTTCTTTATTGTACCTGAATTTTGCGCCGAGGTTTATAAAACCTTCGAAGTGGGTATCCAGTCTGCGGCGTCCTATCTTGTCACCGCCCGGTTTCGGAATGTAACCCTTTCCGAAACGGGCCAATAAGGGTCCGACTAACATAATGGAGCCTCGAAGCTCTCGACCGTCTTTCTTGAATTGGGCGGACTGTAGATAATCCATATTCACTTGGTCGGACTTGAAGGTGTACGATCCCTTGCTTTTCTTTTGGACCTTTACCCCCAAATCTTCCAAAATGGAAATCAATTTATTGACATCCACAATATCCGGTATGTTGTTGATCGTGACTTCTTCGGCTGTTAGGAGCACGGCGCAAAGAATTTGTAAGGCTTCGTTCTTGGCCCCTGAGGCGTAATTTCTCCGGAGAGTGGGTGGCCGCCCTCTATTTTAAAAGTGCCCATGATAGGTGGTGGGTTGTAGGTTGATAGGTATTAATAACGCTTTTTACCGCGATTATTGTTATTATTCCGTGAATTTTTCTTCCCGCTGTTACTTCTTGAGGACTTCGCAGAGGTTCTTTTATTCAAGAACTGTCCGCTATCTGTCAGGGTTTCGTCCTCAGCGGCGAGGTCGATTTGACCATCGCTCAGTTCGTAGAGATGCTTAAAAATGGCGTTGTCGTCAACCATGTCCTTATTCCAGTTCAGGTAACATTTTTTCATGTGGTTGGCAATGGCATATTCCAGGCCCTCGCGCTTATCCCCTTTTTCCCAGCTTACGGCAACATCGATCATTCGCTTGATGTTGTTTCCATAGAAGCGGTACTTCGGATGGTTCTGCGGATATTCAAGTGCCTCGGGGCGTTGCTGCAAGACTTCCTTGCTCGTAATCGGGAAAGGAGATTTTACATCCAACTTGAAATCGGACATGATAAACAACTGATCCCACAGCTTGTGCTGAAAGTCGGGCACATCGCGTAGATGCGGCTGTAAATTGCCCATTACGGCTACGATGGATTGTGCGATGCGATTCCGTTCCTCGTCATCTTCGATGGAAACGGCATGATCGACCATTTTTTGAAAATGTCGCCCGTATTCGGGAATAATCAGATGCGATCGCTCGGTATTGTACTCAAGGTTTTCTACTAAATTCAAATTGAAGGATTTTGCTTTAAAATAAAAGAGAAGTATTGAACTCCTAGCGAGTTCTTAATAACGCACGCAAATTAAGAAAATTATGGATGAAATGCTATTTCCACGGATTATTTGTGATACAACGGCGGGTTTCCCTAATGTTTAGCCTTTTGAGTTTGTAAGTATTTCCAGTTTTTGAGGTTCTACCACGAACGCTGTCAAAAACTATTCCTGAATTGGCTTGACTTAAAACTTTTAGACATAGAACTTAAGACCAACTACAACGGCATTCTAAATACCAGTTTCATAAACATACCTGAAAATTAAATGGTTCGAAAATAATTCCAGAGTCATTGGTCCCATTGACTTATATCGGAGTTAAGTGATGATAATTTTCACTCACAGAAATAAGCATAAAATCGTTTTTGAATATGAATTTGGAGTTTCTATTTTACAAAGAGATTACTCCTTCTACTTTTCCTACTTCCTTATACTTTTCAATCACCGCTTCCGGGTTCTTGAGGTTAACGGTAACCGACACGCTGGTATACTTTCCTTTTTTCGATTGCTTTAATTCGATTACGGCACCCGTATTATTGAAAATCTCATGAATCCTGGCAATTTTTTCCGGATCACTCTCAACAATGAATTTATAAAGATAATCGCTCGGCCAAGTCGTACTTTCCCTTAACTGCTCTTGCAGACGATTATAAAATTCCTCGGGGTTATTGGTATCCATACTGCTTCTTTTAAACAAAGATAATGAACTTGCCTTTTGGATACTGGCCTATTTTCAAATGCTTGGTGGATTGCTTACTTTTACTGCGCTAAACGCCTATTGTCTCAGCTAGAAAAGCGTATAATTCCCAAATTGAAATTCGCGTATTGAAAACAAAAAAAATAGTAATCACCGGTGGTCCCAGCACCGGCAAAACCGCGGTCATTAAAGCCTTGGAGGACAGGGGATATCTCTGCATACACGAATTCGTTCGCCATCTGACAGCTACGGAAAAGGGAACCGACACAGTCAAAAATTTTACCACTAATCCTATTCTTTCGGTCAAAGACCCCACGGCGTTCAATTTGAAGTTGCTCAAAGGCCGCATAGCACAATACGAATCCGTAAACGAAACGGATAAAAAAGTTGTTTTCTTCGATCGTGGAATTCCCGATGTGCACGCCTACATGTCATGTTTCGATCAGCAATTTGATGAAAGCTTCAAACGCCCAGGATTCGATTTTCGGTACGACCATATATTGCTGATGCCGCCTTGGCTTGAAATTTATACCACCGATACCGAGCGTTTTGAAACCTATGCAGAATCGGAACGCATCTTTGCGGCCTTGGAAAGAACGTATCAAAACTTCGGTTATGAAATCACCCTTATCCCCAAAGCCAGCGTAACGGAGCGGGCGGATTTTATTCTGAACGTGATAAATTGCAAATAATGCACAAATATCCTGAGGAAATTTTAAAGCAGTTCTGGGGATTTTCAAGTTTCAGGGGTTCGCAGAAAAAAGTAATCGATGCCGTCTTGAACCAAGAAGACGTGCTTGCGCTTATGCCTACCGGGGGCGGGAAATCGCTCTGTTTTCAGGTACCGGCACTGACACTGGACGGTCTCTGTATTGTAGTTTCACCCTTAATTGCCCTTATTCACGACCAGATCAGCAACCTGAAACAAAGGGGTATAAAAGCCATGGCACTGACCGGTGGTATTCCCTTCGACGAGCTTATCACTTTGTTGGATAATTGCCTGTATGGCGGATATAAGTTCGTATATCTATCCCCAGAACGCTTGCAGCAAGAGATGGTGCAGGATAAAATCAGACAGATGAACGTCAACCTCATCGCCATCGACGAGGCGCATTGTATCTCACAATGGGGCCATGACTTTCGCCCTGCCTATTTAGAATGCGCCACGCTTCGCGAACTGCTTCCCAAAACCCCTATAATCGCACTTACCGCAACCGCTACCGATCGGGTGGCCACTGACATCATTGATAACCTCGTTTTAAACGAGCCGTTGATTGTCAAAGATTCCTTTTCCAGACCCAATATTGCCTTCGGCGTTATAACCTGTGAAGACAAGTATTACCGATTGAAGCAACGCTTCGAGAAAAGCGATAAAAGCGGAATTGTCTATGTACGCACCCGTAGAATGACCCAAGATATTGCCCGTTTTCTCAACGAAAATGGTTGTAAGGCCGATTTTTTTCATGGAGGAATCGCAAAAAAGGCGAAAAAGGAAAAACTTAAGCTGTGGCTAACCGACCAAGTTCAAGTGATGGTGGCCACAAATGCTTTTGGTATGGGCGTAGACAAACCCGACGTGCGCACCGTGGTACACTTTCAGATTCCCGATTGCCTTGAAAACTATTACCAAGAGGCCGGAAGGGCGGGTAGGGACGGCAGCCCGGCAAAGGCAGTACTATTAACAAATCATTTCGATATCGCACAAATGCGCCAACAGTTTCTTGGCGCACTGCCCGATGCGGTCTTCCTAAAAAAAGTATATAACAAGCTCAATAACTATTTTCAGATATCCATCGGAGAAAGCACCAACGAAATTTTTCAATTTCCTTTCAAGGATTTTATAGCGGCATACAGACTGAATTCTTTTCTTGCCTACAATGCTTTACGAGTGCTAGATCAGTATTCCGTGATAGCCCTCTCAGAGTCATTTTTCAAAAAAATAGAGATACAGTTTATCGTTTCTCAAAATTCCATTTTTGATTATCTCGATAAAAATAGCGGTTCCGCGCCGATAATTCAGACCATTCTCCGAACCTACGGTGGCGTCTTTGATTTCGAGACAAAAATTGACCCATCCCTAATTGCCAGAAAAACCATGGTTTCGGAAAAGCGGATATTCGACCTTTTGAAAAAACTAAAAAACGATGGGATTATCGATTATAAAGCGAAAAAGACAGATCTTGAAATCACCTTTCTAGTGCCGAGGGACGATGACCGAACTATAAACGTTTTTGCCAAACAGGTCGAAGAACGCAATCAGATTAAAGTTGCAAAAGTCGATCAGATGCTCGATTACCTCCATACCGATGGGATTTGCAGAAGCAAACAAATTTTAAGCTACTTTGGCGAAAAAAAGGTTCAGGCTTGTGGTATTTGCGATGTATGCCGAAGAAAGCAACAAAAAAAAGCTGTGGATTTTCAGTCCATATCCTCAGAAATATTGGCTATTTTACGGGAGAAAAGCTGTACTTCAAGAATTCTAATTAAAATACTCGACTATAGTGAAGCACATGTTTTACAAACCATTCAACGAATGCTGGAGAATGGCCAGATCAAGGTCAATACGACGAACGAATATGAAATAAGGTAGTCAAGGGATTCAGGGTTCTAATGAAAAATAACAATAATACATTTGCAAACCATACTAAATAGTTGATTAAAATGCACGATTTAAGAATCATCTTTATGGGTACACCGGAATTTGCCACTGCCACCTTATCCAAGCTATTGGAAGAAGGCTATGCCATTGTGGGCGTCATCACGGCCCCGGACAGACCTGCGGGAAGGGGCAGAAAACTACAGGAATCCGATGTTAAAAAATATGCGATATCGAAAGGTCTTACTGTAGTGCAGCCCAGTAATTTAAAAAACGAGCGGTTTCTATCCGAACTAAAAGCTTTGAACGCCAACCTTCAGATTGTAGTTGCCTTCCGGATGCTACCGAAAGCGGTTTGGGCCATGCCCGAATATGGTACTTTCAATCTGCATGCATCCCTTTTACCGGATTACAGGGGCGCGGCACCTATCAATTGGGCCATTATCAACGGGGAAACCGAAACCGGGGCGACGACCTTTTTCATAGATGATAAAATCGATACAGGAGAAATCATCCTTCAGGAAAAAACAGCCATAGCAGAAAACGATACCGCCGGCACCCTACACGACCGTTTGATGTATCTGGGCGCGGATCTTGTAGTCAAAACCGTACGACAAATCGAAAAAGGGTCAGTAAGTACCAAAAAGCAAACAAATACATCCACCCTAAAAATAGCGCACAAAATACATCGGGAAACCTGTGAAATCGATTGGTCCGATTCACTAGAAGCTATCCATAATAAGATAAGGGGACTAACCCCCTACCCTGCCGCATGGACAAACTTGGTCAATGGAAAAGATAAAATAACCTTAAAAATCTATGGGTCATCCAAAGAAAAAACAGCGCACGATGAAAAAATAGGTACCGTCCTAGTCGACGACAAGGTGGTGAAAATAGCCGTTAAAAATGGATTGATACACCTACTTGAAATCCAGTTACCCGGGAAACGAAAGATGAAAACACAAGACCTGTTGAACGGCTTCAATTTCGATAAAAATGCCATTGTAACCTGAAGCCCCGCTACCATTGGGCTGCAACAACCGTAAAAAAAGCCCTACTTTATTAACAAACTACCCGAGTTATCAACAAAAACAGGGATTTACCCCTATTTTACTTGCGTTCACGGCAAATCCGTATAAATTTGTTGAACGTTTAAAAGCATTTTTAACAACTATTAATTTAATTACTATGAACAAAACAGAATTAATTGATGCTATGGCATCAGATGCAGGTATCACAAAAGCCGCAGCAAAAAAAGCATTGGAGTCTTTCTTGGGCAACGTCGAAGGATCTCTTAAGAAAGGAAACAGGGTATCATTGGTAGGTTTCGGATCATGGTCCGTATCTAAAAGAAACGCTAGGGAGGGTAGAAACCCTTCTACAGGAAAAACAATTCAGATCGCAGCAAAGAATGTAGTAAAGTTCAAAGCAGGTTCTGATTTGGCCAGTTCGGTAAACTAGTATTTATCTTATCATATTTAGAAAGCATCCCGCTATTCCGGGATGCTTTTTTTTTAAAAACGTAACTGATTTTTATCGGAATTGTCTTATTTTAGAGCGATGAAGTCCAAAAAACAATGGTCGATCTAAAACCAAAAAAGGGCAAACTACTCATTGCCGAGCCCAGTTTGACAGGCGATGTATCCTTCAACCGTTCAGTCGTACTTTTGGCAGAACATGGTGATGAGGGTTCGGTGGGCTTTATCCTGAACAAGCCTTTGGACTACCACATCAACGATTTGGTTACCGAAATCGAAATTCCCTTTCAAGTGTACAATGGTGGTCCCGTTGAGCAAGACAATCTCTACTTTATTCATAAAGTACCCCATTTGATAACCAATAGTATTGAAATATCCGATGGTATCTATTGGGGCGGCGATTTTGAAAAACTTATCGACCTAATTAACAAAGGAATAATATCCGAAGGGGACATCCGGTTCTTTTTAGGGTACTCGGGTTGGTCATCTTTGCAGTTGGACCAAGAACTTTCGTCGAAATCTTGGGTCGTAGTCAAGAACGATTACGAAAGTGGAATCATCCACAAATCCTCCGATGCCTTTTGGAAAGAGAAAATGATGGAGCTCGGGGGCAATTATCTGCTATGGTCGAATGCTCCAGAAAATCCGAGTTTGAACTGAATTCAGAATTTTTTACCCCAACCTTGCGAGCGCGTTCAGCTTGCCCAATAACTCCTTTGCAGTCAAATTACCAAATTCCTTTTTTCGGTATTTGGTTATGGGTCGAATACCGATAATGCTGTTGGTAATAAAAAGCTCGTCGGCCTTTTGCAGTTCGAAAGGGGAAATGGAACTCTCCTCTACTTCGTAACCTTCCAATTTGTTCAGTATTTCCATCAGTTTTTTACGGATAATTCCGTTGAGACAGCCATCTTCTAATGGGGGGGTCTTAATGGTGTTGCCTTTAATTAAAAAGAGATTCCCGTTTAAAGCTTCAACAACCTGCTTGTTGTTGTTGATCAACAGACAGTTATCGTAATCGTTTTCTTTGGCAAAAATACTACCGACTACGTTGATAATCTTATTATTTGTCTTCAATGTGGATAGCATATCGGGATTTACAAAAAAATCCTTGAAAAGTTCTACCTCGTAGCGACCGTCGTCTAGAACATAAAAAGGATGTTCTAAAGGGTTTGCCTCTATGATGTAGGATATAGCGTTGGTTTTCGGTAAATAGAGTCCGCCCTGATCTCTGAAGACCGTAAGGCGGATGCGAGCCGTGCGTTCCTTTAAATCATTAGCCCCAATAACCCCAAGAATTTTTTCTTCGAGGAATTCCATAGTGAAATCCATAGGAATTTCCATACGTAACATGCGCATAGAGGCCATCAAGCGTAGATAATGGTCTTCCCAGAAAAAGAGTTTTTCGTTGACCGCCCGCATGGATTCAAAAAGGGAATCGCCATAGCGTAAGCCGCGGTTTTGATGATTTAAAAATGTATTGGTATTGGGGAGAAGCTCCCCGTTGAAGTTGACCATCATGCAGTTGGCAGTTGCGGTTAGAAGTTGGCAGTTGCAGTGGAGCTACGCAGTTGGAAGAAGTTCGGTGCCAAGTGCTCGGTTTAAGAAGACTTTTTCTAAACTCCTAAACCGTCGAAAAAAATCCTGAATTCCTTGCCAAGGTTCGGTAAAATTAATAACCTCTCCCTAAAGAACATCTCATTTCGATCCTAACACCTGTTTCAGATCAGAAACTTGGTTGGTCCATAGCATTTTCGATTCCTCTACCTCGTCTTCGTCGGCGAAATCGGTGATAAAAAGGGATACGTCTTTGGTGATTTCGTCTACGATAATTTTCAT
The DNA here is from genome assembly GCA_963832345.1 of uncultured Flavobacteriaceae bacterium. Taxonomy (GTDB): domain Bacteria; phylum Bacteroidota; class Bacteroidia; order Flavobacteriales; family Flavobacteriaceae; genus Pricia. The sequence goes on from CAWHTW010000008.1 coordinate 27,816, forward strand.
TTCAAAAAAAGAACCATCTTCGGATTCTTCCCAAGCGAATTTAACGAACTCATCGCTCTTCCGCTTGAGTAATTTAGCCTCTTCTTCGGAACCGTCCCAAATAAAAATGAACTTTTCGCCCCGGGAGTTCACGTTATCGGCGAACCATTCTGAAAGCCCGGATGGGGTAGACAGATATTGGTAGAGTAACTGTGGTGAGGACTGTATTACAAATTCAAGTTGATATTTTACTTTATCGTCCATTTGGGATATTTTCTTTTGGGCAATATATAGATTTCCCTATGATAAAAAAACAAAAGCGAAGTAATATTTTTAGCTGGCTAAGGTTGATGGACATAAAATTTAACTCTATATTTGCAGCCGCTTTCGAAAACAATACCATGGCGTGGTAGCTCAGCTGGTTAGAGCGTCGGATTCATAACCCGGAGGCCGAGGGTTCAAGTCCCTCTCACGCTACCTTTAAATACAAATAATCCCAAGATTTAAGTCTTGGGATTTTTGTTTCCGTACAATATCTGTACAACATGCTTAATTTTTCCTTTCGTATTTTATGTATTCTTCATCTCAAATCTTTGGTTTGTATCCTAACTTTTTTTTCCACCAAGTCGAAAATAAATTACTAATTCTGAAGGAAATGATTAAATATTGGTGAGTAGAAAATGGTAGGCGCGATAACTGGAAGATTCAGAACATAAAAATATAACAAAAATTCTGACATCGATTGCCATATGATTATGACCTTTTTCGAATACCATTCTAGAACATTTTCAAATATAGATTGATTAAAATAGAATTATATCGAATCGGATACTCGTTGTTAGGACCGGGTCTTTGAACTTCAAATAAAATAGTTATAAGAATATCCTTTATTTAAACTTTGGCTACAAAACTGATCCTTTTAATTTTCCAGCGAAATAGTCACTACTTTTTTGTTTTACATTTGGATAAACAGGCAATCCTTGAAACTAGTTTAAAGATATTATAGGGGGATGCTTACATGCTAAGGGCCTACCGATAACGGACTGTAGCCATTGACCAGAAACTATCTAACCCCAAACCTTGGTTTACCGTCGACATGAGGAGCGACTATTTTATATCATTCTTAAATACGGATCCGCCCACACCGGTTTTCGGGAAACCGATATTTAAAACTGTACTGTAATTCGCATGAATAAAACCTTTTTAACTTTTTTAAAAAAATTAGACCTGAAATTGAAGTCAATGAACCGCTATTTTCTTGCCTTACTCCTTGGCCGGTGAAGACCAGTTCATGATCTCGTCCTGCATTTCTTTAGCACTGCACTGCCTTCTTTTCGCCAAATAATCGATAAATTCAGAAAAACTTTCATATTCGGCATCCGTCTCAATGTTCGCCAAATCCGGATAGTTTGCAAGATACTCGTCTCGTACACTTAACCATTGCTCTTCTAGTCCCGGATCCAGATTTTCTGATTCCGCACCTCCGTTGTCAACCGTTTTCACATTCTCAATTTGGTTTTGTTCAACAGATATATGTCTCCGTTTTTCGTCCATACCGCGATTTTGTTGAACCTCATTTTCTAGGCCTCCGTGATTTTTGTTTACTGTATCCATGTTCATTTTCGGTTATTAATTTTTAACATTCCAGTTCATACTCTAAGGCAACTTAGGAAAGATATAACTAATTGAATAGCTCAAATAGATTTGGAAATAACCTTAAAGGTTATAGGGATGAACTTTTCCGGAATCAATAATTTTAACTTTACCGCTGGATTAAACTGCCCTGAAAAATAGGATCTTCAACCTCAGTTAATTTGAATTTAGAAATTCTGCGGACTTGGTCAACCGTCCAGGCTCTGATTGGACTTAAGATTTGTTTAGTTTGAATCTTTAACAAGAACATTAGGTTTAATTACTTGACGAACTCGGATGTTCTAATTGCAAAAGAGCTGTAAAGCCCGTATAAAAACATATCTGTGCTCTTTAATGCCGTTCCTAATATGGTTGTATTAAGGTCTACAGTGGCCTTATGCGGCCGAGCTCCTAATCTGTCCCATTCTACCAAATGCAAAAATAAAGCAGAACGGAAAAGTGAGAATTGTAAGGCATGGATCGCCGCAGGTCTCTTCCCTTATCTTTCCAAAACACAAGGTGAATATGATCCCCGATTGGAATACAATGGGGCTTAATACTGCGGCCACCCAATCCTTGCGGCAGATGCAGTAGGAATAGACGAAAAGTACAATTTTCAATATAACCGGGCCTACCATACCGCATCCTATATTAAAAAATTCCATTTTCCCTCTTTGCCGATATCACACTTTGGATGTAGTATCTGGGAATGGCAGAACATTTTTTGGTAGAAGCGCGGACCGTTATGCCAGAAGAAAAACTACAAGGTTTAGCAAGGATTTATTCGATGACAAATCAGGATATTTTTGGGTTTTCATAAGAAATTGAGGGTACTTTTAAACTGCAAAATGCGTTTTAAAGAGTGTTATAATGAGAAGACACATAGCAAAGCGGCGGATTCCGTACGCGGTATCTCCCCATTCACAAATTAAACTTTATCCAAATCTCAAGCATACAAGGCGCTTCAAGTGAACCGGATTTGTCCGGGATTACTACACCACTACCAACATGATATTTTTTGATGTTAATGAAAAAGTATTTCTTCTACTATGGCGCAACGCCATCACCAAGTATATAGGCCATCATTACATATATGGGTGCAGTATTACCTAGGCTCATCTCCATAGTGTATATGCGGTGGATGGATAGCTGCCATAAGTGGGAATGTAATTCTATGTTGGGGAAATTTATAGGGTTAAATACAAGTGTACATTTTCGCTTTTAGTGCTTCATATACCTCGCGCCGTAAACTGAATGTTCTTGGGCGCCGGGATTACCTTCCATACTCTTAAATACCAAAAATCCGGTTACGGTTAGACGGGACAATTAAATTAAAGAAAATTTCCGGCAACTGTATGCTGGAAATTCATCAGCAGCTGTAACCGAAATTTTCTGAAGGCACCTTGGAAGCCCTACTGGGAATCGGTTGTATGACATTAAAGTTTCTGGAATCCGGACTCCACCGGCCTAGGGAGGTACCAGTAAATTTATTTTTCGAGGTATAAACCATTTCCTTTGGGTTACGAGGCGCAACTCATCCGTACTATATTTACATTAAAATTAAGTGATGAAAAAACTTTATATATCTACCGTGCTAGTAATGATAATGGCATTGATTGGCTGTAGGAACAGCAGTAACCCTAACGATACCGGGGGTTCGGAAATCGATGAGCCTATAGGTACTCCCTATGACTCAGGCCACGAGCCTTCAAACATCGAGAATACCGCAATAACGGATTCTACCCAATCAGATAGTGCAGATAACCCTTAAGTTTCTTTGAAAAATGCCATAGCTAATTTTAGTTTGAGTTAGGTTCCGGGATTTTTTTGGATAGAGCGCGTGAATACAATGGTTATTGTAAAAAATAATATTAAAAAGACAACAATGGAACAGGGAATAATTGATCAACTCAATACAATATTGACCAAAACGCTGGACCATCGGGAGGCATTCCAAAAGTTTTCGGAAACAGCAACTCACGATGCAACAGCTGAGAAACTCCATGAATTCGCTGATGTCGCAAAAGAGGAATCCGAAAGACTTATAAAGGCTATTTCCGATATTGGCGGCGATGTGGATGCCACGGAACGCCAAACTGACAAAGCAGCCATAGGATGGGTCCCACGCCCACTTCCAGATCTAAAAGATTTACGAGACCTATTGGAATGTCTGGTTGAAGGCGAAAGGAACAAAGAGGAGTACTATAACCGTCTTTTCGCAAGTGGGGATATTACTAGGGAACTAAAAAATCTTTTGGCAAAGCATAGAAAGGTAGCGGAATCCAACATTGTTTATTTTACGTCTGCCCTGAAATCATTGGAACAGAAACCAGAACAATAAAGGATAAATATTATGATACTCATTATTTTACCGTTAAACAATGAACAGATTTCCTTTATGACAACGTTGAAATCCTGTCCGGCAGGGACTAAAAGAAACGGAATAGAATCCTAAGTTTATAAAGTATGAACCGAAACCAGCCTTAAACCAAATTCTTCTTAAGATATTTTTATCAGTAGTGTAGCAGAAATTTTTTGTGGTGGTTTTTTAATTTGATTATTAAAGGCTTGCTCGTTGCGAACATCTGCTTACCCATTCCAATTCCTAAATTTAATAGTCGACGTATAACTCTCTTGCTGTTTTCCCAGTGACATTTTCATTGCATGGTAGAATTAAAAAAGCAGTTGATTTAAAATGTTATTGTGCTACAAATCTGTCGGAATGTATCATCCAAAATGTATCATTATCAATAGCTTTATATTACAAAACTTAAAATAAATATACTATGAATGAGACAGGATTTTCCGATAGAAGAATAGACCGGGTATTCCACAATACCGATAATGCGCATGCCTACTATGATCAATTAGTAGAACGTGGTTATGATAAGGATGATATCACTATTTTGATGTCCAAGGAGACTAAGGACAAATATTACGATGGGGAACACGAAAACACCGGTGGCGAAGCGCTAAAAGGTGCGGGTGCAGGTAGCGCCATAGGGGGTACCGTCGGCGCCATCGCGGGGGCGATAGCCGCGATAGGTACTAGTATAGTCCTACCAGGCATTGGATTGGTAGTGGCTGGTCCGCTTGCCGCAGGTCTTGCGGGTGCAGGAATAGGTGGTGCCGGGGGCGCGATGATAGGGGCTTTAACAAAGGCTGGGCTATCGGACGAAAAATCCGCCGAATATGTTGACTATTTGGAAGAGGGCAAAATTATAATCTCCGTCGAACCTAGAAACAACGAGGATCGTAACTATCTGGCCGGACATGAGAATATCGTATATTACGACGAAACCGCAGAGCGACTTTAACAATTAGTGTGGAAATTAGAGCACCGGTTCCAGAACTCTTCTTGATCCGGTGCTTTTTTAGTACCCACATCGAGTGGATCGATAAAATTTAATTTATCCAATTCCACTATCGAAAAAGGCCAACAGACGCCATGTTTCCCGAACCCTAGTAGTGGATAAAAACAAAAGCGATGTATCTATTACAGAATTTATCAAGAATCTTATCCAAGTTGTTGTCGGACTTCTGCTCAGCTGGTCGATGGTTTAATCAATAGTAATCTGGTTCTACCGAACCATGTGAGAAACCAAAATTATGGTTTTAGTAAGACATTCATAAATCTTGATCCCAACCATGGCAAGGATAATCTCGCCTCGTATTATTAGACAGCTGTTCGTTCTGTTGCTCATCACAACAATGGCAACATTGATACTATATGAACTGGTTCACTACCTTTCAGGAATACTAGGGGCCATAACCATTTATGTGATCTTCAAGAAATGGATGAATAAATGGGCGAAAAAAGGCTGGAACCGCACCCTCGGTGCGAGCCTTTTGATGTTTCTTTCTTTTGTGGGCATCCTTTTGCCCGTAACGGGAGTCGTATTGATGATGGGTAAACGGGTCAGTAGTGCGCTAGGAAATTCGGGCCAATTGATCGATACAATAAAACAAAACCTGAAGGTATGGGAGGAAAGGCTGGGGTATGAGATTACGTCGCAGATAGATGGCGCTGCCATCTCGACGTGGATGGCCGAAAATCTGAAAAACGCGGCCGGCGGCACTTTCACCATATTTGTTTCACTGGCCATCATGTACTTTTTGCTTTTTTACATGTTTACCGCCAGGAAAGACTTAAGCGAACTCCTTTATGGATATGTCCCCGTAAGAAAGGAAAATTTCACAAGGATCGGTGATGAAATTTCCTTGATGGTAAGGTCCAATGCCCTTGGCATTCCCTTAGTGGCGGTAGCCCAGGGCTTGGTGGCGTTGATTGGATTCTTTATTTTCGGCGTGGAACGGCCTTTTTTTTGGTTCGTGATAACAGCCATAGGTTCCATGATACCTTTTATCGGCACATTGATAGGCATCCTTCCAGTATTCCTATTGTCATTGGCCGCGGGAAAGGATTTTCAGGCCTGGGGCATCTTGATATATGGAATCGTGGTGGTAGGCAGCACGGACAATCTCATACGCTTATATGTTCTCAAAAAATTGGATGACGTTCATCCCTTGATAACGTTGATCGGGGTAATTGTCGGCGTTCCCCTTTTCGGATTCATCGGGCTTATATTCGGACCGCTCCTCTTGAGTCTGTTTTTGCTGTTGATCCGTATCTACAAACGGGACTCGGAAAAAATGACTGGGAACGATACAAAACGAAAATCAGGGACTTAGGTGGAGCTAACATCGCTTCGGTTTAGGCACCAAGCGACGGCTTCTGAATTACGCCAAAGTAAAATGCTTTGCGGTCCGTACAATCGGTAACCTAAAACTTCGAAATCGTGCTAGGTATCAACAGTTCCGAAAAATCGATTCCAACTCAATTCTGCGGGACGCATTAGCTCCCTATAATCTCGCCGCCCTTGATATGCATCACCTCTACGGTTATATAGCTACTGTCCTCGCATGCTAGATAAATGTAATGGGAACCAAGTTCGGTCGGCTGTCCGGGGAGGCCTATCGGTAGGTGCTGTCCGAAGCACTGGAGCTTTTCTTCTTCGAAGGTGGCAAGTCGCGCCTAAGTTAGCGTCCAATTTTAGTGATTGCTTCTATTAGGTTACTTATTTATCGGTATGAAGCAAAACCTTGTGTTTTTCGGAATTACTTTCATTACCATATTACACATCATTAAACGTATGGTTTGCAGATAGGAGATAAAAAAGATCAGTTATGAAGAAATGGATTGTTGCAAGTTGTCTGGTAATTACCGCGGGGTTAAGTGCACAACAGAAAGGTATAATTCACGAGGAAATAGTGGGCCATATTTATAAGCCGAAAAAGGAAAAGCCCGACAAGAAATTCATGGAGAGCCTGAAACTTCCGGAAGGGTTTGAAATCAACAAGTTCGCAGAAAATTTGGGCAAACCCCGCATGATGGCCAAAGACTCCCGAAGTGCCATATACGTTACCCGTAGAAGCGGTGATATCGTACGACTCACCGATACCGATAATGATGGAACCGCCGATGGCCGGGAAACCGTCCTGAAGAAAAAGGGCATACATGGTATCGATATTGTCGGCGACACCATGTATCTCGTAACCGTTAACGAGGTATTCAAAACTACTATCGACGCAAAAAAAGGTTCCTTGGGACGCCTTGAACAGCTGATCGATGATTTGCCGGACGGTGGGCAACACGCCAACCGTACCTTGAAAATGGGCCCCGATGGCATGCTGTACGTTTCCATCGGAAGCACCTGTAATGCCTGTGAGGAAACCAGGGACGAGAGCGCTACGCTATTAAAGGTTGATCCCAGAACCGGTGACTATAGCATTTTTGCAAAGGGCCTTCGCAATACCATCGGTTTTGATTGGCAACCCGATACAAATATCCTTTATGGAATGGATCACGGTATAGATTGGTTGGGGGACGATGAACAACAGGAGGAACTCAACAAATTGATCGAAGGAAACGATTACGGATGGCCCTATATTTATGCGGACGGTAAATTCAATTTGGCCGATGAGCCAAAAGGCATGAGTTGGGAGGAATACGCCAAGAAGACCACAGAGCCGGTTCTATTATTTACCGCGCACAGTGCGCCATTAGATATGATATTTTACAGAGGCAAGATGTTTCCCGAAGCATATAGAAACAAGGCATTGGTCACATTCAGGGGTTCATGGAACCGCAAGCCTCCGTCAGGTTACAAATTGATTTCCATTAATTTTGAAGAGGGTTCTTCAAAACGCTCGGAAGATTTAGTATCGGGCTTTCTGAGCACTGACGCAAGATCGCAGTATGGCAGATTGGTCGGATTATTGGAGTTAAAAGACGGGTCCGTACTCATGTCCGACGACGAGAACGGGATTATCTACCGCATAACGTATACTTCTAAAAATTAGCTGATCCCATGTACGGCCATTAACCTCTCATTAAGGGTAGGTCTCTCATAAAGGTTATAGGTCTTGGCGAACTATACTGTCGTTGATGTTTTGGAGGTAGCCAATGCGGTCTGTGTTATTTCGCTGCGCGCCGGAACGGCAAATCAACATTGGTCCCCAAACAGTATTGCAAACCAAGAGGGTTCCAAAATTTACATTGCTGTAGGAAGTGGCACCAATATAGCAGAGAAAGGAATTGAAAATGAGCTTTTGAGAGCTACTATTTTACGTTGCAAGCCCGATGCCTCAGAATTGGAAGTGTTGGCGTCGGCCCTGCGTAATCCAGATGACGACAAAGTTTATGGAGGGCCTGTCGCAGCCATTGTTATGAAAAATGGCTCCTTATCGGTTACCGATGATAAAACTCATACTATTTGGCGGGTCGGTTTCGAAGAATAAGCAACAAAGGCCGTACGTATTCCCAAATTTTTCATAGGCGTATAGTTGTACATCATTGGAATTAGAGCGACATAGCATAATGTTCGTTCGGCCTATTTAAAGTGGTCGCTCTAATGTGCCAATTATTTTATTTTTCGGGGTAGAACATAGGGGAGCCCCGCCCCTACCTTTGAAGAAGTTCAAAACAACCACGTCAAAACTGAAGGACGTTGTCCGGAAAGGTACGATTACGAAATCTATTGAAAAAGGCACGCAAAACGCCCTCCATGGCTATTTTTAGGCATGCCTAATGTTTTAACACAATTTCAATTATGTTCCAAGAGTGGTTAGGAACGGCTGCGGGTGTCTTTACTACGGTGGGAACCCTGCCCCAAATTGTCAAGGCCATCCGCACCCATAGCGTGGGGGATGTTTCCGTGTGGACTTATATAACCTTGGCCGCAGGCGTGTCACTTTGGACGGCATATGGCTTGCTACAGTTAGACTGGCCGATAATCGTAACCAACGGCATCTCTACCGTCCTTAATATCACAATGATATATCTCTGTGTTAGGTATAAAACTCCACACCCGCACAGGGACTACCAAACAAAATTATAGATGAAATGACTCAGCTTCTGCAGCGTTCGCAAGTTCGATAACATAATCACAAGGTAAAATTAATAGCAATAGCTAAAATCAGGAGAAAAAATGAAATTAATGCTAGACCTTTTTGAAAAACAGTTGCAGAACCTTTACAATTCTGAACTTTTAATATTGAACACCCTGCCGGAAATGCTCGATTACGCTACTGACGGAGAGCTGGTCAAGATTATAGAGACTTACATCCAGATAACCTACAACCAAAAGCAAAGGCTGGTGGAAATAGGTGATTATCTCCACATAAAGTTTAACATAGACGATGGACAGATCATAATCGGACTTCTCGAGGAGACACGGGATTTGTTCCGCGAATTTCCGAAAGGGTTTTTGATGGATGTAGGAATTATTGCAAAATTAAGACACGTGCAGCATTTTCAGATTTCCGCCTACGAGACCGCCATCTTATATGCCAAGGCCTTGAACATTCCAGAAGTTGCCGCGAAACTTGATGCATCCTTATGGGAAGCATACGAGGGGGACGAGGATTGTAGTAGTTATGCGAAAAAGCTTATTTATAGTAGAAATAAAAGGGATAATAATTCGGGAGATCGGTAACGGTTGGACTAATTTTCGACATGAGGCTTTAAGCTAAGCCCGGTAATTCGAGTTCGACTGCACTGGATGGAAACCAGTCCGTATGTGTTAAACTACCGTTCGATTGGGATAGGATTCCTTTAGGACATTATCCTCCTTAGGACCGTTTTACCTCGCTGTAAAAATTGCAGCTGTGGATATGTTGACGACAGCACCCATAAAAGTTGATGAAAATATACTTTCCCAGTTTTAGGCCAATGGTTGGAATCGCTATTTTTGTCAGATATTAAAAACGAACCGGTACAGCTACAGGGGCAAACCGCTTAGGATCGAAATTTGGAATGAACAGTTCAGGAAAGGTTATGATATCTTTTTGCACTTGTTGTGAAAGCCTCGAACTTTAATGACTTCAAGGCGCTGAATTCTTTGAGAGATGGCCGTAATATCGAATCTTTATACGTATCACTTAAAGTCCTGTAAGGGAACGGGGGCGACTTCCGTTACGGTATCACCGGGCGGATTCCGTAACGACCGGTGCCTTGCTGTCGTCGGCTCGAATGGCCAAATGTTTACGGGAAGGCAATATCCTGCGCTTGTACTATTGGAGGTCAGCATCAAAGAATCTGTGATTTATATGGACGCTCCGAACATTGAATCGATTTCGGCGAGGTTTCCCGACCCACGTGAGCCTCGGGTCAACGCGCGCCTGTTCACACAAAACGTACGGGGAATCCGCGTTTCCGAAAAGTTCGACGAATGGATAAGCCGCTATCTGGGAACGGCGTCGAAAATTATATATATCGGCGATAACCCTATTTCGCCGGAAGGGTTTCCAGATGCAGAAATGGGATATACCGACGGTTCTCCGGTGCACCTAATCACGCTGCCATCCTTGAACAGGTTGAACGAACTTCTACCGTCGGACGTGACAGGACTCCATTTCAGGCCCAATATCGTGGTAGACGGTACACTTCCATTCGAGGAGGACAGTTGGACGGAAATCACTATCGGTACAGTTCGTTTCAAAGTGAAAAAGCTTTGCCAGCGCTGTGTTTTTACCAGTGTGGACCCCAGAACGGGAAAAAAGGACGAGGACGTGGAACCATTGCTTACCCTCTCCCGATTTCGCAGGGAAAGGTCTGAACCGCTGAGTTTCGGAATCGACCTGGTGCCATTGGAAAGCGGTATCCTCAGTCGAGGGGATGCCCTGATTTCGGTTTCTCGATAGTCTGCGTCGCTTTGTTCGTGCTTTTAGCCCTCACGTATGACAGGCAGGTCATATATTTGGACTATCGCGGTACACCTTTGAAACTTGCTCCAGAACCCCCTCGGTACCGTTCCCTGTTTCCAAGGCTCTGCTCCAGCAGGTGACCATGATCTCCGTTGTTGCGCTACACGCTTGCAATCCATACGAATAGGGCCTTAAACCCATACTATGGGCGAACGATACGTCATGGATATTTTCATTGGGTTCGCCGTCTTTGCCAATTATCCTGTAAGCGGCATCGATATCGATTCCGCCCGTTAGGTAGGCATACTGTTGCCCGACCCTTACTACCCGCCCTTCATCGACCTTGGCAATCGCGTCAAACCGTTTCCTATTCCTGATCGGGGCCCTGGCCGGCCGTACTAAACCTAATTTCGCCAGGGACGGAAACGGATAATCCCCCAAATCGATGTTCCTTTGACCACCGCAACAGATAAACATCCTATATTCAACTATTTCGGTCTTTTTCTCCCTTGTCAGTTTGATTCGGGTCACGGTGTCCGATGCCCGATGCTGCAATATTTCGACCGTTCCACTCCGTAGCTCCAATTTGCCGGCATCGTAGAGGGCAAGAAGTATTCTGGCCGAAGCAAGCGGCAGCGCTGCGATGACGTTCATCAGAAAGGGCATCACCACCTTATGGAAGAACAAGTGGTCCTCCGCCGGCAGAAGTTCGGCATGGTAATTTAGGCAGAACATCAGATCGTCCACAACCTCTTTCCAATGAATTGGCCTATTGTTCTCGACGGAACGCGTCGCCTCCACCATTGCCTGTCCCATACCCTCGAACGCGTTGCCGTGTTCGTGCCGTTCCGACATTCGGTCCACAAAATCCTCAAGGCCATAATTGGGGCTGTCGAGTGCGTCCGCCAATTCTATAAGGCCGTCCTTTACAAGCGCCTCCCGTAGGGCGGGCCTACAGATTTTATCGAAAAAGGTATCGATGCGCAGATCGCCTCTGGAATCCAATAGATCTAGCAATCCTTCCCTATCGACATGGCGATAGATTTCGCGCATCGGTTCGGCCTGTTCATACTGCAAATGGGGCAACCAACCATTGGCATCGTGCATGATAAGCTTAAAATCCTCGGTTCCTTCGGCAGGCTCGAAAACTGTACGGCCATCGGCTTCAACGAACCTACCGTGCCGGTGCGATAGCGAGGTAACGACGTCGAAGGCGCTCAACGATGCCCCCAATATCCCGATCGGGTAATTATAGTACGCGCCTCTTCCCGGTATTATTTTGAAAATAGGCCAGGGCGAGGCAAAATATCTTTTTTCCGGCGCATCGCCATCTTTCCAAGAATGTCCCGTGGCGATGATTACCTTATTAACTTCGAATGATCTATCGGTAACGGAAACAAGTTCCCACTTTTTGCCTTTGGGACGAATGTCGATGATTTCTTCCGATGAAAATTCTTTCACCTCGATTCCCGACTTTCCTATTTTTTCTACGAACGCCCTGTACTGTGAACTGAAATACGCTCCGAGCGCTAATCGGCTGTAGACCTCCCTCCTACTGATTCTGGATTTTTCCAGCCCGTAACCCTCCAGTACGCCTTTTTCCTGATTTTCGAGCCACCCGGCAAAGGTTTCGTTCAGCTCTGGAATCTCTTCCGAGGAGATATTGGCAAGGTTGAACCTGTCGGTGTTCAACGGGCTGTAAGGCATGCCCATACCCGGTGGATTAGCCTTTTCGAATAGTACGATTTGTCCAATGTCCATTTTAAGATGGGACAATTGGTCGTAAATATGCTTTAACAGGTAAACCGTGGTAGCCCCCGTACCGATAATCGCGAGAGCACTGTTCTTATCGCCCATGGTAATAATTTTGCGCAAGTTAGATCAAAAGGGACGGCATGATACTTTGGCGCCCAAAAATTATGACATTAGAATACCTTCCAGGGACCGTCAAAAATTGTGGGCCTCCCGAACCCAATCAATGGGTGTAGCAATGGTCTGGAAACGAGAGATGATCAAATATGGCATATCGAAATGGACTAGTGCCCTAAAACCAAGCTATTAGCGGACAGAATCCCGGAAGATATAATGGAGTGGACCCACGTTTATCCGAGTTTCAAGAATAGGCCGGCGGCCTAGTTTTTTAGAGTAATTAGACGGCCGTGTACTAGCAGTGACCGTTTATTTACACTTTCAATGTTCCTCAGTTTTTTACCAACAGCAAGCCCTTTCGTAGCCATTCTCATAATAAATAGGTCTGTGGTTTGCGATGACTTGGCCGGACATGAGAAAATAGTGTACTAACACGAGTCCGCAACCAGACTATAAAAAGTTGCAGTTTGTCGATTAGAGCATCGATTACAGAACTATCCTGGTCACGGTTCTTTTTATCTTGTAAGTGCGCTAGCGGCAAGTAATTACAATTTCGGGATAAATGGCCCCAAATCCTAACAATGAGGTGTACCATCAACCTGTCGTTCCTCAAAATATAAGGCTAAAATGTCGAAACCCTTTTCGGGGAATAATAGTTCCGTAGAATCGATTCCATTTCCCGCGTTCCGTAGGCCACTTCTTCAATATTTTGCCATTTTTCATCACCAAAATATTCCCTCAAAGGCTGGGAAAGCTCCAAAATCCGAGGGAAAATACCTGTGAGGCATTCATCCCACTTACCATGAAAATGTAAAAGGTCGTCCGGCTTGACAAGCTTTCGCGACAAACCTTCATCGACAGGCTCGAACGGAATTTCCACGTTGAGATAGCCATAATCGTCCGTTAACTGCTCGCCGGGCAGGATGTCACGTACGGCTATCTCAAAATCATATGCAGTGGAGAGACAGTTCGAATTGAAACTATGGTTTACGAACCTTGAATGGTCCCAGCAAAGAACATGGTTTCCCTGGTTGTTCCGGTAACAATAGGTATTCATATAATCCCTCCGCTTACGGGGCATACCGGCTATTTCTTCGGGAGTGAACTCCATGTCGAGTTCATCAAGCACCCAAGTAATGGTCCCGGCGGGTATCAAACGTGTAGCTACGACCCCATGACCAATGGTATCGTTTATATATGCTAAAGTAGTATCTGGATGCAACATCAGCCCCCGATAATTTCGCCGCCGTTAATGTGCAGTACCTGTCCGGTCATATAACTACTGTCCTCGCAGGCTAGAAAAACATACGCGGGACCCAGTTCAGAGGGCTGTCCGGGACGGCCCATCGGCACGTCCTTCCCAAAGCCCTTGAGCTTCTCTTTATCGAAAGTAGCTGGAATTAGGGGGGTCCAAATCGGGCCTGGTGCGACCGCATTCACGCGCACTCCCTTTTCCGCCAACCCTCCGGAGAGGCTTCTAGTAAAGGAGACGATGGCCCCTTTCGTACTGGCATAATCGATTAGGTGCGGGGAGCCGCGGTATGCGGTGACGGAGGTGGTATTGATAATTGCGTCCCCATCAGCAAGGTGTTCCATGGCCGCTCGAACGATATAAAAATAGGCATATATATTGGTCTCGAAAGTCCGGTGCAGGTTATCTGTGCTGATATCCGCAATGCCTGTCTCGGGAAATTGGACCGCCGCATTGTTGACTACAACGTTCAGCTTACCGAACGTATCAACCGTTTGTTGCACGGCCTCCTTGCAGAATGTCTCCTGCCTGACATCGCCCTTGATCAAAAGGCACGCTCTACCTTCCCCCTCAATCTCGCGGCGGGTATCCTCCGCATCCTTGTCCTCATCAAGGTATATGACGGCCACGTCGGCTCCTTCCCGAGCGAAGTGTAAGGCCGCGCTTTTTCCTATACCGCTATCCCCACCAGTAACAAAGGCTACCTTGCCCTTCAACTTTTCGCTTCCCCTATAATCCTTCCGAATTGTTTCGGGGGCCTGGTCCATTTCATGCTGTTGGCCCGGCTGTCTTTCCTGTTGCTCCTTTTCGATGCTGCTGTTCTCTATCATAGTTATTTTTCTTCCATTATGAATTCCAGGGTACAATCACGAAATCGAAATGGGTAACAGTCCCGATTTATATTTACCCCCTATCATCTATATTTTGGTACTTCGACTGTCCCGTAAAATCATCGTTTTGTTTTTCCCTTGCGCTATATTTTGCATGGTTACCCATGACTCCGTGTATAAGACCGATAAAATTAAAATCGTTTTAGGGAAAAATCTGCTCCAAAAGCAAGGGATTTTAACTGTATCGCTGTAAATAAAATTTGCCACGGTACTCTACGGATGCGTATCGATTTCCAGCTCAAAGTAAGGAGGTGCGCTATTACTGCTTTGAAAATTTAAAGGTCGATAATAACTGTAATATAATAAAGCTTGGCTCACTGTCATCGATAGATTAGCATTGTAAATTAACCTCTAATGCACTTGAAACATAAAAAAGAAGAACTATTCGAACATCAATTCAAAGCTTTCCAAAATGCCGGGCTCATTGCGGAAGCACAGCGGGTGGAACATTATGAAAGACACGTGCGGGAGGGGATACGGTTCCTGCTTGTTTTTTCGTGGTTTCCCCGGTTTTTTCCGATACTTTTGTAAGTGGCTCTTCATCGGCGTCGCCAGCATTTTCGGCACTCCGTTTTCCATGAAAGCAGCTGCCTTTATAAGGGGCCGAATCCACTGCTTAGGTGTGTCAGGAAACTATTCCGCTATGGATACATAGGGCAAATACATTATGATACGTACAGGGACTCCCGCATTTATCCTCTTAAACTTCAAGTGAATCTATTTAATCTTGTATCAATTAATCCCACCTTGGTTTAGACTTTCCCATTATCCCAAATCCTTTAACTTCAACCATCTTTCAAAGTACTTGATTGTTTTTCCAAATAATGTTAGATGGCCTCTGGTGACACCTACTTTTCCACTAGGCGTATTTGAATAGCCTTGATCTATTTTTTGGAGTTGAAAATATTGGCTAGTAACAATGTCACAGGCCCATTTCAACCATGCCTTCTTTTTAAGCACATCGGCCCGTTAAAACCCTGCCACGCCCCAGTTTTTGCGATAATCACGGCGAAGATATTCATTGGCCTTGCGATGGCCTGGAAACCGCATCTTGACCGCATCCCATTCCAAAACCGTGTCGGGCACCCGTATGGCCACCGTACCCAATAGGATGGCTTCTGTCATGGGACCGGACCGGGCAAAATGCGATTCCGTTTTTTCACCGCCCAGACAGGCATCCACAAAATGGTGGTAGTGGTTGCGGTCATCCAATTCTGGCATTTTATAATCTGTATATTTATGCTCCGGTAACAGCACCGGCATTTCGGTATGCGGTATAAGCAGTGCCCCTTCGGTTCCGATGAGCATGGCCGATTCCGCCGGATACGGTTGCCCGGGAAACAAGGCCTGTATCTCCCAGGGTGGGTAAAACTCCCCGTCGAACCATTCCACTGGCAGCACATCCGATTCGGTAAGCTCGTTGCCGGGGAAGATCCAAGTGATATGGTCTCCCTGCGGCCAGGTATCGCCGTTTCGTTCAGAAGATTCTTGCCAAGACTCCTGGACCTCGGCCAAGACGGACTTCGGCGCTTTCAAACCGAGGCCTTTCCACACGGCGTCAAAAATATGGCATCCGATGTCCCCGGACCATCCCGTCCCGAAATCCTGCCAGGCCCTCCATATGGCCGGATGATAGATATCGGGGGCATAGGGGCGCATCGGGGCGGTCCCTATCCAAAGGTCCCAATTCAAATCGGGAGGAACTTCCTGTCCTTGGGCAGGCCTTGGGCCGGGAAGCCTGTAAGTCTCTATCGCTGCCGGACGGTTCGAGCAGAGATAGGCGTGCTTGATTTTTCCTATCGCGCCGTCTTTGATTATCCGTACCGCCGTACGATCACCTTTGCCCGAGGCATGCTGTGTACCAAGTTGTGTTATTACGCCTGCCTTTATCGACGCTTCGGTCAGCTTCCGCACCTCCGCCACATCATGGCACATAGGTTTCTGACAGTACACGTGCTTTCCGTCCTGTATGGCCCGGTAGGCAATGGCGAAATGGTTATGGTCCGGCACCGTCACATTGACCGAGTCGATTATATCGCGCTCCTTTTCAAGGAGCTCACGCCAGTCGGTATACGTTCGGGCACCGGGAAAGGCTTCCGCAGCCTTTCGCAAGTTGTTCGCATCTACATCACAAAGTGCTACGATCTGTACATCGGGATGTTCCTTAAAGTTCTGAAGGTCGTGCCATCCCATTCCGCCGACCCCTATACAGGCATGTTTCAATTTGTTGTTTGGCGATGCAAAACCCATTGAGGAGTTTACTACAAAAGGGGCCGTGAAAGCCGCTGCTGTCAGTGAACCCAAGAATTTTCGTCGCGATACCGATCTGTTTTGGCTTTTCATCGGGAAGTGATTTAAACTTTCTGCGGTTTTAACTTAAGTTCCGCAAATTATATCAATAAATATAGGCATTATGGACGTACAGAAGGGAAAAAATATGCTCATTTAGTTTCGGTTCAAGGGTCGTTACTGAACTGACCTTTCTAATGTTTAGATGCAATACTAATAGCTTTAGGTTTATGTACGATGGAAGGACATAGTGTTACAGCAAGGTTTCCCACCAATTGGGTTAATAGCTTTTGGCAGTATGGCACGGTTCAAATAAGGATATAAAAAAATGTTTTTTTGACGCAACCTTTGTAACGTTTATCCATCTAAAATAAAACACATTATTATGTTTGGTAAAAACGGATGGATTAAAATAGCTTTAATAGCAACTGCAACACTAATATGGGGTTGTTCCAGAGATGAGGATACGATTGATAAAAAAACTGCAAGTGGTAAAACGAGTCTGTTCGAGGAGGTAACCGAACCCGAGTCGGCCGAAACAAATGGTGGCTCAGGATTGTATGACTTATCATCTTCTTCTACATCTTCAGGATCAACTACGAGCACTGGTGATTGGGGAAGTGGAAATCCAAATGGACAATTCGAACCGGGAGTTTTGACCGCAGGCGAATGGAACGACCTCAACAACTGGGATTTCTGGAATAATTTATTAAGCAATCGGGAGTATTACGATGACGTAAATAAATGGAACCTCAAAGAAATTAATAGATATAGTTTTGTGGTTACTGATAAAAATGAATCATTGGTCGCAAATGCCGAGATCAGTCTTCTGTCGGATCAGGTAGAAGTTTGGAAAACCAAAACAGATAATAAGGGGAAAGCCACATTATGGTCTGATTTACAGCTTGACGGATTGACCGCCCGCGTTGGTTTTGCAAACTCCGAAGAGATTGTCGTTGATGTAATAGCGTATTCCGATGGTATCAACGAAGTGAGCCTAGATAAAATTATAGATAACAAAAAAATAATGGATGTTTATTTTGCGGTTGACGCAACAGGGTCCATGGGGGATGAAATCAATTATCTAAAAGCTGAACTGAACAATGTTATTGAACGGATAAAACAGAACCATCCGTTGTTGGAAATGCGTTTCGGGTCGGTATTTTATAGGGATGAGGGGGATGAATATGTAACCCGGGATTTAAATTTCACACCAGATGAAACAAGCTTGACCTCGTTTATATCGAAGCAATCCGCCGATGGTGGGGGCGATTTTCCTGAAGCTGTACATTTGGCCCTGGATATTGCCATTACACAAAATTCGTGGGACAATGATGCCTCCGCCCGCATAATGTTCCTATTATTGGATGCGCCGCCGCACTACAATCAGGAAGTCATTTCAAGCTTGGAAATAAATTTAACAAAGGCCGCAGAAAAGGGTATCAAAATAATACCGATTACCGCTTCCGGTATAGATAAGGCCACGGAATATTTAATGCGTTCTTTTGCCATATTGACCAATGGGACCTATGTGTTTATAACGGACGATAGTGGAGTTGGAAATGATCACCTGGAACCTACCATTGGAGAATTTGAAGTTGAAAAATTGAATGATTTAATGGTAAGACTGGTCGGTCAATATGTGCCGTAAGAATATATTGGAAACCATGCATATATGGATGTTTTACAATGATTAAATATAGGGTTCTGGCCAGACAGCGAATTGAAAGATAATTTTATTTTTTATAAATTGAATGCGGCGGTGATTTTTGGACCTGTCGAAACTTAAACCGGCTTGTGAAATATAAGTACTGAAACCAAGAATATGGTCGTTTGTTTGGCGATAACCCTTCTATCAACTATTCTCAACAGTTTCCAAAAAACTATTAATTTTTCAGGACTATTAGCGCACTCTCCAAGTTGTATTAATCCCACGTTTATTTGAACTGCAAGTATACTCCCCCGCTCAATCCTTTCACGTAATTAAAGGATGGTTTTAATATCTTGAAATATTCCGCAAAACGGTGATATTCAAAACTATTAAAAAGATCCAGAAATAGGAGATCTTGATAAAAGAATAGCGGTTATCTTGAAACTGTACCGAAAAACAGCCGTTTCGTAGACCTTTCACATATCAATACTCCTGATGCGCTGTTGATTTTTTCACAGAACCACAAAAAATCATGAGTACCTATGTTTTAAAGCTTCAGGGCAGATGAAAATATAACTCCTCAAGTATCCCTTCCGAAGACTAAATCCATTAATATTATCGAAATTTTGATAGTATCATCTACCTTATTGAAACTATATCGCTCTTCATATTCTTTTGAACTATAACGATAAGATATTGCCAGAAATGAGGCAGATATAGATTATTTTTATATTATAAAGAATGATTTTCAGAGATACTAACGAATTTCTATTGTTATAGAACTAATGACTACATATAATGAAATATCATATATTCTATTTTATTAACTGCATTTTGCTTTTGAATTGTACGAATCCCAAACAAGAAAATCAACCTATTGAAACAGAAGAAGTCCTAAAAAAAGTTTATGATTCATCATTTAAGATAGGTAGTGCCTTGAATGAAAATATAGTTTCCGAGGTTGATTCGCTTTCGCAGCAAATTGTATTGAAACACTTCAATACAATAACACCTGAAAATGTTATGAAGGCCGGGCCAATAAATCCTGAGCCTAATGTATTTAATTTTGAACCTGCAGATGCCTTTGTAAAATTTGGGCAAGATAACAATATGTTTATCGTAGGCCATACCTTAGTTTGGCACAACCAAACACCTGAATGGTTTTTTCTGGATGAGAATGCCGAAAAAAACTCGAAAGAAAAACAAATTGAGCGAATGCGAAAGCATATTGAGACGATGGTAACAAGATATAAAGGAAAAGTACATGCCTGGGATGTTGTAAATGAAGTAATAGACAATGATGGTTCTTACAGACCTACTACCTGGGTAAATGGAGTTGGAGATGGTGATACTTTAGTTAAATACGCTTTTAAATATGCGAATCAATACGATCCTGAGGCTGAATTATATTATAATGATTTTAATGCATGGCGACCAGCGAAACGCGATGGAATCGTGGGTATGGTTAAAATGCTTCAACGCGAAGGAATTCGTATCGATGGTATAGGAATTCAAGGGCATTGGGGGCTTAATTATCCGAAAAATGAATATATTGAAAAGGCCATTGATACCTTCGCTACCCTTGGTGTTAAAGTTATGATTACAGAACTTGATATTGATGTATTGCCACTAACAAAAGAAGGTCAAATTATTGGTGCAGGTTTACTACACCCCCAATATGATTTAGAGGAATTTAAAGAATTTTTAGATCCATATCAAAATGAACTTCCCGAGGAACAGCAAATACAATTAGCCAATAGATATGCAGAAATATTCAAAATATTTTATGATAAACGGGACAAAATAGATCGGGTAACACTTTGGGGGATTCCAGATGATATGTCCTGGAAAAATAATTATCCTATTCAGAACAGAACGAATTATCCATTGTTATTTGATAGGAATAGAAAAGCTAAAAAAGCTCTAAATGCAGTTTTGAAAGTGCCTACCTATAAGTAAGCACCTTTTTTGTTGATTAATGCTCTCAGTCATTTGCACCGAATAAGATTCCCTTATAATTAATCGATGTCTACCTATAGGCATAATTTATTTGTAAGAAACCAACACCTTGAAATGGATTGAGTCCCAAATTCAAAATCTATTTCTCACCCTAGGTACGGATATGCCTAGCATAGGTATATTGCCAAACCTGTATTAAGTTATTTTCTTAGGAGATTATTATGAGAATTAATTGGTTTATATGCCTTATTTATTGCGCTGCAATTTCATATGCGCAAGATAATTATGAACTAGGGGTAAATTCTAATGTTTATGAAGGAATCCCCAAAGGTACCGTAACAAAGCATATTTGGAAAAGCAGTAAAGCATACCCCAATACCATTCGCGATTATTACGTATATGTTCCTCAGCAATACAATAGTGAAGATGAAGCGGCTTTAATGATTTTTCAAGACGGCCATGCTTATGTGGATAACGAAGGCCATTTTCGCGTACCCACGGTTTTCGACAACCTTATTGCGCAAGGTAAGATGCCTGTGACAATAGGTCTATTTGTTAATCCTGGTCATGACAAAGATGCGGCCCCGGCTGAAAACCCTTTCCGTGTTACCAACCGAAGCCTTGAATACGACGATGTTTCAACTGCATATGGTCAATTTCTAGTTGAGGAACTGATTCCAGAATTGAAGAAGGCTTACAAAATATCTGATAATCCAAAAATGCGAGCTATTTGCGGCTTGTCTTCAGGTGGCATCTGCGCCTTCTCCGCAGCCTGGTTTTACCCAGAAAAGTTCCACAAAGTGCTTAGCCATATCGGTAGCTTTACCGATATAAAAGGGGGGCATAACTACCCCTCTTTGATTCGAAAAAATGACAAGAAAAATATCAAAGTATATTTACAAGACGGTTCCAATGACCTGAATAATCAGTATGGCGATTGGTGGCTCGCTAACCTTCAAATGAAGTCGGCCCTGGAGTTTAAGAAGTATGATTATCAATTTGTAGGAGGCAATGGAGAACATAACGGTGAGCATGGAGGTGCAATCCTGCCTGAATCGCTCACATGGCTTTGGAAAGATGTAGTTCCTGACCATATACCCGAAAACGTATTTAGATTTAGCAAAAACGCGACCCTTGCTTCAGGCGAAACATTTCATTTTTCTGATATGACCTTAGAGACAGTGACATTACCTCTTTCCAATTTATTGGAATTAACAACTGACGAGAAGGAGCAAATAATGATAATTAAGGAAGGCGAATTAAAGGTCTGGTATGGAAAGACACAGAAAACGCTTGGTGCAAACAGTGTCTATGTGCTCCTTCCCGGAGACAAAGGCAAAGTTCAGGCCCTTTCTTCAGAGGCCGTTTTTTATAGAATACGTTACAGCTCCAGAAAAGCTCAGAACAAGAAGAGAGGAAAAAAGAATGGAGGATCATTTGTAGTTGATTTTGACAATCTGGAGTACGAAGAACACGATCGCGGAGGAATCAGAAATTACTTTCACCAGGCTACAACAATGTGCCCCTACTATGAAATGCATGTCACCAACCTAAACCCCGGAATTAAGAGTCACGAACCACATACCCATAATGCCGGTGAGTTTATCATAATAATCGAAGGAGAAACGGAAATGGAAATTGGAAATTCCATTTTCACTGCCAAGCCCGGTGATGTTTACTTTGCTCCTGCCAATGTACCTCATGCCATCAGGAATAGCGGAACTAAACAGGCGATGTATTTTGCCTATCAGTGGGAGTGAATTTTTAAGCTGATGAATTGAGAACGTAAAAGCTAGGCGGATATAAACTATCACAGGGAATGGATGCAATAATGTTTTCAAAATCCGAATTACTAATGGAGAGTATTGGATACCAATTTCGATGCCATTGCGTTTCGAACTTATAAGCCACCAGGTTTACGGAAATTAATAGCTCGGAAAAAGTTTTGACCCGCTGAACAGAAATCACTACTTAAGCTCTAATTGTCACCTTTTTTCAAACAAATCTCATTTTTATAAGGTTCATAAAACCAACGTTTTTGTGGACTACTTTTAGCCTCATTTATTTTAAAAAAAACTATTGTGCCTGATGGTACTTAGAGATAATTAATCCTACGTTTTTTTAAACTTTACGGAATCTTCATTTGGTTTAGGTTCGAGGCTCGATCAAATATACTTGTCCAGCTGCTTGAAATTGTACGTTCCAAACACTGGAATATGTTATGGGACATAGTAACAGATTGAAAAAGTGGACAGCTTACCATATTTTGGAAATAAAAAATAGCTGTTTGCAGGACAATATTATATAGCGAAGTTCAAGTCATCCATAATTTGATTTTTTACCAAGACATTGGTTCTCCTACTGGCAACTTTCGAGTCCAGTACGTTTCCCATTTAAAATTATGAGGCTAGCGGTAAATCAATCACCTCTTCAATTCTGTTGAACAGGTCTTCTGGAGTAAAGGGCTTAAATATGAAACCGTTCATGCCACTTTGAAAAATCTTGTTCTTTACTTCAAGGAATACGGAGGCGGAAAGAGCTAAAATCGGTAATTTTTTATTGAACTTTCTAATTTCTATTGCGGAGGTATAGCCATCCATTACCGGCATTTGAATATCCATTAGTACTACATCATATAGGTTTTCCTTCACCATATTAATGGCCATTAAACCATCGAAAGCAACATCCACAACTAGATTTTCTTTCTCCAGGACCTGTCTGCAGACCATAATATTGATTTTATTATCCTCTACCAACAAGATTCGCTTGCCTTTAAGATTACGGGCTTTGTTTTCGGTGTGAGTATCCGCCTTCCCATCGGAGGCCGGCTTTAGGTCGAGATCAAAATAAAAGCGGCTCCCGATTCCCAACTCGCTCTCTATTTTGACTGTTGAACCCATTGCTTCCAAAACGCTTTTAACAATAGGTAGACCCAGCCCTGTGCCGCCGTAAAAACGACTTGTACTCTCAGAGGCCTGCGTGAAGGGTTGCCATATATTTTCCATTTGTTCTTTTGCAATACCGAATCCGGTGTCTACGACCTCAATACGAACAAGTACACTCCCTATTTTATCCTCCTGCTTTCTAATTTTTAAGGTTACACTTCCTTTCTCGGTAAACTTTATGGCATTGGAGATCAGGTTATTGATTGCCTGATTTAAACGGTCTATATCCAACCAAACACTTGGTAGTTCTTCATCGATCTCCAGTTCCAAGGAAATATTTTTCTTTAAGCAACCCGGCTCATGTATCTGTATTATCTGTCTGGCAGCTGCTTTTATGTTGACGGGAATAGGATTGAGCTTGATTCCGCTAGATTTCATTTTGCTGAAATCCAATACGTTGTTCAATAGATTCAATAATATCTTCCCTGAATAGTTCAAGGCCTCTATGTTTTCACGTTGATCCTCTCTTGGGTTTGTATTTTCCAGAATATGGGAGAGCCCTGTTATCGCGTTCAACGGTGTCCGGATTTCATGGCTCATCATGGTCAAGAATTCGGACTTGGCAGTAGATGCTTCTATCGCTTTTTCCCGTTCGCTGAGAATGCCCGAATAGAATTGAAGGTTACTCTCCGAAAAAAACATTAACTGGTAGGTAACAAAAATTGAAGTTGTGACCATGGAAATGGGATAAATGTATTTTCCGGCCAAAAAGACATCCATCTTCGTAGTGGTAAACAAGTTGAAATCGGTAATGTACAGAAGCAGCCAAAGCAATATTGACACCACCGGAAAAATCATGACGTAGATTTTTTCCCTTCTAAATGAAAAGAATACAAAAGGCAACCCCATGGCGAACATAAGTATGAACTCCACACTACCGGCCTTTCCGATAAAGGAAGAAGCTATGGTAACGCTCAAATTAAAGGCGATCAAATAAATAAAACGGGCTAAAGTCAGGTTTCCCCGCTTTACGATGATAGCGGATAAAACAAAAAAAGGCACGGTCGCAGCGATATATTGGCTCAACTCATATAAATCAGAACTCCATACTACACAAAACCAAAACACTGAAATTATAATGGTCAATAAGGAAAGTTTGAAAACAAGGTCTACTCTACGTTGGGAGAATTCAGACATATTTTTATGTAATTGATTATAATGTGAACAAATAATTTTTTCAATATCGTCATATTTGT
Source organism: uncultured Flavobacteriaceae bacterium (assembly GCA_963832345.1). Lineage (GTDB taxonomy): Bacteria > Bacteroidota > Bacteroidia > Flavobacteriales > Flavobacteriaceae > Pricia. The sequence continues at coordinate 52,685 of CAWHTW010000008.1, forward strand.
AGGAAATTACATAAATTATGTTGTGAGGTTCGTTTGTACGTATACAAAAGCATCGAACCTTGTAGTGAAGAGTTTCGTAATATTCTTGAACATACGCAGTAGTACAGGGGAAAAAAGATAAATATGTTTTCGTAAATTTATAATGACTTAAGAATAATTCCCCCACCCCTCAACGATATTACCGAGAGAACTCTACCAATGAAACAGAATGTTTAAATGGCAAGCATACTAGGCATGGCTACTCTTTATGTATTGGCACAAAACTTTCCGCAAGCAACTATGGTTTCTGCTTCTGCTGTCACAAAGGTTACGGTTGAAGTCCTATCCTGTAAACCGAACCCCAACTTTGAGGGACATGACGACCTTGTTCTTTTTTATGATACTAAGGCCGACATTTATTGTAAAATCTCTATTTCAGGAGTGGTTCGTAGAAACGATGGACGGGCACAGAGTAGACATGGGTACGGGCGACGTTTCATTTGGGGAGACCAAAAAACTAATTAGGATAACGAAGGCAGTAAGGGACATCTCTCGGGAACAGGGGTCAATGAACCTGTAAGGCTGATGACGTTCAACTCAAGGACGAAATTTACCGAGCTTCTAAACCCGGTGATTTCAACAAGGAAAACAAATGATTCGATTTTTTGTTTATCGGTGCAGGAGAAAAATTTTTGGAACTAATGGTAAATAAGTCGTAAATACCGTTATGGAAAATAGCTACGATGTCGTTATTATAGGAAGTGGTGCGAACGGAATTTCGGCAGCAATCCGTTTGCAACGTCAGGGGCTAAGGACTATAATTTTTGAGCACTCCACATCTCCCGGTGGTTCGACTAAGACCGAAGAGGCCACTTTGCCCGGGTTTAAACACGATATAGGCTCCTCGATATTGCCTTTGGGATTCGCATCGCCATTTTTAGGCACACTGCCCCTAACGGATTTTGGGCTTGAATGGGTCTTTCCGGAAATACCTTTTTCCCAACCTTTCGAGGACGGCAGTGCCCTGGCCTGTTATCGGGATATGGAACGAACGGCAGATCAGCTGGGTAGTGACAGGGAAGCCTATTTAAGATTGTTCAGGCCCTTGGTCAAGGATTGGGAGCGATTGGACCAGAACCTTTTGGGGCCTTTGACCTGGCCATTGCATCCTTGGGAATTTTTAAAGTTCGGCCTTAAAGCTATGCCCTCGGCCGTGATGATCGGAAACCATTACTTCACAAATGAACGGTCAAAAGCTTTTTTTTATGGTTCTGCGGCCCATTCAACTTTACCCCTCAACAGTTTGGCTTCCTCTTCCTTCGGATTAGTCCTTACCGTTTTAGCACACAAGTTCGGATGGCCGTTTCCTCGGGGCGGGGCAGGTAATTTCACTATGGCCCTTGTAGAATACTACAAATCCCTTGGCGGGACAATAGTCTTGGACCATACGGTTTCCGATATGGATACGTTGCCCGTCGCTAGCGCATATCTGTTCGACCTTACGCCGAAGCAGCTTTTGGGGATAAAGGGAACTCAACTAAGTTGGCTCTATAAAAAACGTTTGGAAATTTACAGATATGGCGCCGGTGTGTTCAAGATTGACTGGGCATTGAGCGAACCTATTCCCTTTATAAATGAAAAATGCCGGAAATCGGGCACCGTTCATATCGGTTTCTCGGCCCGGGAAATGGAAGCTTCCGAAAGTGGGATACACCATGGGAAAATGTCGGACACGCCGTACGTGCTTGTGGCCCAGCATAGCATATTCGATAGTACGCGTGCACCGGGCGATAATCATACGGCATGGGGGTATTGCCACGTTCCCAATGGGAACACCGAGAATTATACCGATTTGATAGAAAACCAAATCGAAAGGGCGGCCCCGGGCTTTAAGGACTGTATTTTAAAACGGTCCACGATGAACACGGAGGAGTTACATGCTTTCAATCCCAACATTATAGGTGGCGATATAAATGGCGGAAAACAGGACATTACCCAGTTATTTACACGGCCCGTAGCAAAAATATCCCCTTATAGGACGTCCAATCCAAAAATTTATCTGTGCTCCTCCTCGACACCCCCCGGAGGCGGAGTTCATGGCATGTGCGGTTTTCATGCCGCGGAACGGGTTATCAAAGACCATTTTACCTAAACGGACAATACCGTTTCCCTATTGGTTTGCTTGAAACCACTTGTTGGCTATATGGGAATCCATTTTATATTTCGCTACCAATAATCGATAAAGCACCCCAAATCGATCTAACGTCCAATTTTAAGAAATCAGGTATTAGGGGCATATCGATAGCAAACTACTGCACATTCCCAGTGTTCGATTTTTCGCCTATTTTTTATCAGTTTAAATCAGCTTCCGATGAAACTTGTTGAACAACAATCAAAACGATTATATGGAGTTGAGGATGTAATGACATATATTTAATCGTCGTGCTGGGCAGCTTTATCTTTCTAGTGGTGATCAACCTTAGAACGTTTATGCTGGACTCTTTAGTGCTATACCATGTTCTCATCCACTCCGGTATTTCGGAGTTCAACTTCGATAAAAGGAAGGGAGCAGAGACTTTTACCGGTCAACCGCCGAATACAGCTTCTGGCCCATCCACAGAACGATGGTCGGGACCCGTCGGAGGTGGCCGAGGGTCAGGAAGGGATAGGGCTCGATACCTTATCATTTTCGGGCGCCGTACAGATTCATAGGACCGTATTTGGAACTCAAAATCCGTCAGGAATGAAAAAAAATACAGTTGGCCGCCACCATCGACCTTATCAGAACTTTTAAGACTAAAAGTTTATCCGAAATAGCAAGGTACAGGAACAGTGCAACCTTACATTTACTAGAGGAATGGTTTCTATAAAAAAGCATTCGGACAGGCAAACAAAGATTTCGCGGAATATTTTAAAGAACCGATAACGGCCTCTATTTCTAATCGTTTAGTTTATGTCTCCAAACAAAGTAAAATTTCCGGATATTCCGCGTCGAACCGAAGGAGGGTCCCACGACACGGTCAGTGTATATTGTGCCGACAGCGTTGAAACGGCAATCGATCATTACGAAAAGCTCAAGATCCGATTTAAGTCCGTAAACGAATGGCACGAATTTTCCGATAAGGTCAAGGCGGAATTTAGGTTATTCGACGGCCGAACCGGCCCGACCTTCCGGAAGCCTTGTAAAAGGCAATCTCATTAGGATTGATGTTCCGGGTATTGGCAACCCGAGCGGCGGTGGGTATGATTGGACGGAAATCATCGATATCCAAAGTGGTGAAGAATGGTCGTCCCCTTTTCTTTCCATGACCTTAAAACCCTGTCCCGCCCCCGAAGGTACCGATGAGACGGTAGCCCATTTCTATAGCGGGGCATCTACAAATACCTTTGTTATAAGAAGGGTGGGAACATGCATCTATGCCGAAGTGCACGGTAGGAACGAAATCGAGAACACATCGGAAGTCCCCGTTCTGGATTCCGTCCGGAACAAGGCAGTTGCCATCGGCGGTAAGTTGGGTCTCGGAAAAATGAACTGGCAGGGATTTACAAAGGCCTTGTTAGAGCCCTTCAAGGAAAAAAATGGCTCCTAATTACTAATTTCTTTGGATAAGTAAATACCACAAATTTCACTTCCTTCTATTTAGGCCAATTTGGTGTATTCAGAGGTCACATCCATGAAGCTTGACTTTTGGACAATATGTAGTATACGGACTGGTTCTTAACAAGACTTAGAAAAATTAATCCCCTGGATAATTTAAACTTCACGGAATCTTCATTTAGCTTAAGTTTAAGGATATATGGAATGAACTTCCAGATCTACGACATCTTTTTTAGCAGTATAAATTCTCTATTTTCGAAAATGAACGATTGCAGCGGTAGGGAGAGGAGATGGAATCTGGCATTGAACAGCGAACTCGAAAGAACGTTGGTTTCAATTAGAATTGGCCAAACGCCGGTAAGATATTTACGATCTTAAAAGGCACCTTATTGGCCACCTTTTATACGTAATGCTGCATTTTACTATTCGGTTACGAATTGTTTAGGATCAAAGCCGTTGGGGCATTTGCCTGTACGGAGGCAATACCGTTTCTCATTCCGGAAGTGGATTTATACATCTCGCTCGCGCCTACTACTTCGCCGTTGGAGGCCTTCAGGTTAAAGTAAGGACTACCGTCTTTTGCGATCTTCACCTCAAAGTTTTCAATGTGCTTCGAGTTCTTCCTTACGGACTCGATACCATTCTGGCAGGAAGCCATGGTCTTGTAAGCTTGGCTGCTGAGAATTATTTGGTGGTTCCCCGCTTTAAGGTTGAACCTGAAATTTCCGGACTTGTCACTCTTAATTTCGAATTTACCCATATGGCTTTTATTTTAATGGTTTAGTTCTTACCGACTTATTGCCCATATTTAATATACAGGCATTAAAAAAAATGACAAATCAAAACGCCACTATTAATAACCTGGCATCCATGTATCATTATTTTAACTTGAAGATTTTGATTTTTAAGACAACTTATTTAATAGAAAATCGGCCGTGTAATACTATTATGGAAGAACTGGTTGAGTGGGATTTTGGCTCTCACAATCTAAACGGCGGCGATGATTTAAAGGAGATTATCTTCCCCTACTCTAACATCTCTATGCCAGAATAAAGGCAGAGCTCATCTATCTCGAACATAGTTCTCTTACCAAGGTTTTGTTCTCGGGCAAGCGTCGATTTTGAAACAATTGCCAAATCAGCCAAAGTGCTTTCACGGCCCTTCAGGCTCTCTGTGGCCCTGAGAACTTTCATCGTTCTTCGGGAAAGCGGAATATCCTTGATCTTGGTCTTGAGCGTCAATCTGATGAACCTTGATGCCGCATCGGTATCAGAACGGACATCTTCGTTATGCAGCTCTATTTGCTTACCATACTTTTTCACGATTTTCAACGCCTCCAAAAATTGGCTGTAGGTAATGATATCCGCCTCCGGTTCTCTGTCCATATGAAATGGGAATATTGATTTTATCTACAACGCCTCATAATCCGTAAAAGTACATGGGCGCTAAATTTGATGTGAAGAAAACCGTTCCCGGCAACTGAATTCAAGGTCCGTAACGGTTTTCTCGAGCAACTGTTACCTGCCGTTCACTCTAATAGTATAACCGGTTTTGACCGGTTGATTTACGCTACATTCCCAAGGAACTTTTTGCCACGTCAGGGCATATCTATTTCCATATCAGTGTAAATGTATCAAGGTCGCTCGCCATATTTTTGTCGAGGCGTGGCCCCTTTTATAAGGCATTCGTAACCTGATTCAGGCCAAAGCCGGGATCACAGGTCAATTCGATGTAGAAATCGTGCAGCCTAAAAAGTTGCTGGTTCACATCGATATCCTCATACTTGGCCAAGAAAATGGAGTTTTGGCTAAACTCCTCCCAATACTCCGCTTCGAACAGACCTAAAAAGTAATCAAATCCATATATTAAATTTTAATGTCTATTCCGATATATAAGAAATTAAGACTTTAATATTTAATCTTTACTTGGGGGTAAATTACGTGTTCCGTGATATCGGGGCGGTCCGAATTTATGGTACGGGAAAATACGTCCTTGCTAACGGAATATGCATTTATCTGGTCTTGAGGCAAATCGTTGTGTATTATTTCATACACTTCTTCTTCCTTAATGTCGTTGGATAACCAGGACTGAATTTGACCTTTTTTCAATGGTATTACCTGACGATTTTCCCCCTCTCGGTTTTTCTTGTTGTGGATGATGGCATATTTCGACCCTTCCGGGGCCTCCTTTGTAAGTAGGGAAAAGGATACGTAGTTGTCCGGCGTTATGGAATAAATTCCCGCCAGGCTGATTATAGGTGAATCCTTTTGTTCAAAATAATAGGGAACCTTGAAATTTTTGGGCTTCTCGCAGGTGTGCGGTTCGTAGAACCCGCTTAGCGGTATGATACACCTACGTGTCAGGGCGCTCTGCTTATACAGATAGAAATCGAAGAGTTTTTCGGCCTGTGCGTTGAGGCCCGCACCGTACCGTATCGATTCCTTGTAGTATTTTTCATGGTCGGCCCCGGGTTTATTGAAAGGCAAGAGGCCCCACATCATCGGGGTCATGTGGTCCGGTTTTTCCTGCGGAATTGCCCAGAAATTGTTGTGGCTATATCCGTTGGCATGATGATAAATGAACTCATGGCCGGCCTCTTTTTCGTTTGCCGACCGGGTAACTCCGAAATAGGCCTCGAGCTGTTCCGCTGTACTTACGGCGCTGGTATGAAAGCACATTGTTAAATTTTTTATCTCGTTTAAAATAAGTGGTATAAATTACGTTAAAATTGTCGAGATGTAAAAAATTAGTCGGATTTCCGAACCATTTTAGACCGGGGAAGCCCTATTTCATGTTCCTGCGGATAGGGCGCCCGATGGGTAATGCTCCTATCCTCTTTCATTCTTTCGTGCACCTTATAGTCCCTGTCCGTTCCACTATCATATCTCGGGTCGGGCATAAAGGGCATCTTCTCCATTTTCATGATCACAATTGTTGGAAAGTGGAAATCGACCTCGACCCGTCCCAGCAGCAGATAGCATCCCCCACCCTTGAACGGGTACCTTGTGAGACAATCCGCAAAATGGGCGGTATCGAAATAGTCCCCGTTATTATCTATCCAAGTGCCGAAATACATGTTCCCCCTTTTCGTCGGGACCTGCTTGGTCGAGACCAGATAGGCCAACATCCGGACGGTCTTTTTATAGTTGTCCAGCAAATCAACCGTCTTTACATCACCACGGTAGGCGGTCTTTAAAAGCTCGAAGGGCGAAAGGGAGACTGGGAAACCCAAAATCTCGACTTCGTCGAAAGCATCCTCGACAATGTTCCGCTCCATGACAGGGAACCTATATTCCTGTAAGGGCTCTTGGATAAGCATAGGGGAGCTGTCGCCCGTATCGCCGGCTTCCAGCATTTTGGATATGATGACCAATTCTCCCTTGGATTTTCCGGTGAAGCGAAAGGCCCCGACAAAAATTAGGGTCTGGAGGGTCTCCCCCCCAATCGAGGTACGCTTCATGAAATCCTCCATGGAAACAAACGCACCGTTCGACTCTCTTTCCGCTACCAATTCTTGTGACAGCTTCGAGTCCATGGCCTTGACAAGACCGAAACCCAGATAGACATCCTCACCTTTCAGAACGGTTTCATCTTCACTATGGTTCACGCAGGGTACGAAAACCTTCCCTCCGGATCGCCTTGCCTCGTGCACATAGATTTCGGTACGGTAAAAACCGCCACCGTTGTTGATGGCGCAGACCATGAATTCGATACCGTAATAGGCCTTAAGGTATAGGCTTTGATAACTTTCCACGGCATAGGAAGCCGAATGGGCCTTACAAAAGGAATAGCCCGCAAAGCTCTCGATCTGTCGAAAAACCTCGATGCTCAGCTGCTCGGGATGGCCCAGTTTTTTACAGGACTCGAAGAACCTGTACTTTAGACTTTCGATTTCTTTTTTTGACCGTGATTTCCCGCTTATCGCCCTCCTGAGGATATCCCCGTAGGTAGCTTCAAGTCCCCCGTAATGCAGCGCTATCTTGATAACATCCTCCTGATAGACCATAATTCCGTAGGTGTCGCCCAGATATTCCTCGAAAACTTCATGAAAATATTCGAAGCTGTTGGGATTGTTGTGCCTGAAAATATATTCCTTCATCATCCCGCTCTGGGCCACCCCGGGGCGTATAATACTTGATGCGGCCACCAGTGTCCGGTAGTCGTTACATTTCAACCTCCTGAGAAGTCCCCTCATTGCAGGGCTCTCGATATAGAAACATCCAAGCGTATTGCCGACCTGGAGAAACGCGTTGCAACGGGCATTGTTCTTTGATAATGGGATGTCCCTGATATCTACCGTCACCCCTCTGTTGCGTTGGATCAGCTTGACCGTATCGGCAATGGTACCCAATCCCCGCTGGCTCAGGATGTCGAACTTTTCGAACCCGATGTCCTCAGCGATGTGCATATCGAACTGGACTATGGGAAAGCCCTTCGGCTTAACTTCCAGAGCGGAAAAATGGGTTATCGGTTCCTCCGATATGATAACGCCACAAGCGTGCATGCTCCTTTGATTCGGGAATCCTAGGAGCATAGCCCCATATTCGGCCACCTTGTCAATGACGGAATCCGTTCCCTTCGATTGGAGTCCGTTCTTGGAGAGTTTATCGAGTTCTGCCTTTTGGAGCCCATGGACCTTTCCGAGTTCCCGCATTATCGAACGGTGCTTGAATTCCACGATGGTGCCACAAAATGCCACGTGGCCCGGGGCGAACCTTTTAAAAATATAGTCCAGAATGACGTCCCTCTCCCTCCAGGACCAGTCTATGTCAAAATCAGGGGGAATCTTGCGGTTCTCGTTGAGAAATCGCTCGAAATAAAGGTCGAGCTCAATGGGACAGATATCGGTTATGCCGAGGGAATAGCTTATGATACTGTTCGCGCCGCTTCCCCTTCCGACATGCATAAAACCCTTGCTCTGGCTATACCGCACGATATCCCACGTAATGAGGAAATATCCCGTAAAATTGAGCTCACCGATCACCTTCAGTTCCCTTTCCATACGTTCCTTGGCAGCCTTATTCTTATGCCCATAACGACGGACCAGTCCATCTTCGGCCAATTGGCGGAGCAGAAGCATATCGCCCTGTTTGCTGCCCGTATATAGCTTTTTGTTGCGTGGGACCGTAAAATCGAAACTGAAGCTGCACCGCTCCGCAAGCCTTTCCGCGTTCCTGAGGATACCGGGATATCTAGAGAATTGTTCGTCGAGATTTTCTGGATCGTACATCATTTCCGTAGGGGGGCAATGCGCATCCTCCCGTAGTTGGGATAGCAGAATATTATGGTCGATACACCTAAGGTTCCTGTGCAGTTCGAATTCCTTTTCGTTCCGGATGGTAACGGGCTGGAACGCAATGGTGCGTTTCAGCAACTTTTGGTAAATGGGCCTCACCAATTTGGTGGTCTCATTGGCGGTGACCCCCAGATACTCGTTCTTTTCCAAACGGACGGGTACGTTGGACATCGGGTAGACGATAAAAGCGTTCTTGAACCTGGGGGCGATGACGGGAAGCATTTTGTCGGTCAGGTTATGTTCCGTCAGGAACGCGCACAGCTCGCCAATGCCCTTGGTATTTTTGGCCAGCCCGGTATACAGTCTCTGGTTCCCGTTCCTAAAATCGATTCCTACTACGGGTTTAATTTTCTTTGATGCGCACATACGAACAAAGTCGTAGATGCCCGTAACCGTATTGATATCGGTAAGACCAAGGGTCTTGACCCCGAGCCCTGCCGCCAGTTCCACTAGCTCATCCAGCGGAACGGTACCATATCTCAGACTGTGAAAGGAATGGCAGTTCAGAAACATTTTCTTCCGGTACTATAGTTTGGGAAGGCCGATGACGTTCCGACGGCATGGCTGCCGTACTTTTTGCGAATGGTGTCCATGGCATTATACAGGGAAAGGATTTCCCCAGTATCCTCGAAAAGATCGATCTGGTGCGAACCCGGAACGATATCGGAAAAACGGATACCGACTTTGACCAGTCGCATCCTTCTATGGTACAGTTTAGAAAATAGTCGCTGTACCTCCAGCTTGAGGATATGGTCAAGGGAGGTATAGTTCAACCGGGACTGCTTGGTTTCCGTATCCAGATTGTTATATTTTACCTTTACGATGACCCTTGCCGTGACTAGATTCTCCTGCCGGAGGCGAAAGGCCAATTGCTCCACCATGGCCATAAGCTGGCCACGGATCGTTCCCAGATCAATGCAGTCCATTGGAAAATCATGTTCCATATATATCTCCCGCTTCTCCGCATAGGGTTCTACAGGTTCCAGGTCTATACCATTGGCCCTTTCCCAAATGGTCTCCCCACGTTTTCCCAACATTTTCCGGAGTACCAAGGGGGGCATCTCGGAAATCTTGCCAATTTGTCGGATCCCGATTCTGGACAGTAGCTGAAAAGTAGTATCGCCGATGTTGGGCAATCTTTGAATAGGGAGCGGATTCAAAAATGGCCTTACATGACCGGGTCCTATATTGCGCGGTACCCTTGGCAATGTGCCGAACGATCCTATTTTGGATACGGTCTTATTGACCGAGAGCGCCCAAGAAGGGTCAAGGCCCGATTCATGTAAAATATGGCGGGATAGTTCCTTTGTCCAATCGTAACAGCCGAAAAATCGGTCCATCCCCGTAATGTCCAGATAGAAGGAGTGAATAGAGGCTTTCTCCACAACGGGTGCATGGTGCCGGATGATTTCGGTCAGTTCTTTGGACTTGTTGCTGTAGGCACCATAGTCGCCCTTGAGCAGGGTTGCGGACGGGCACAATTTTAGGGCATATGCAGTAGGCATCGCGGGACGGACACCGTACCTGGCAGCCTCCCGTGAACAGGAAGCGACGATTCCCCTATTGGTTCCGCCCCCTATGATAATGGGCCGGCCTTTCAACGATGGATTGGACAATCTTTCGCATTCGATATAGTAATCATGCAGGTCCATATATACGATAGCTCTATCCATAAATTCACACTTCTACAGGTATCCATTTGGTAAATTGGATTATTTCCAAATATATGGATTTATTCCAAATGTAACGAAAATTTTATACAAGGAAATTCAATCTAATCGAAATAATTGCAGCGTCTTCTGAAGACAATACGAAACATTCATATTTACCAAAATAAGCGATGCAAAAACCATTTTTTTTCTTCTCCCTGCCCACAAAAAGGCGTCCGACAGGGCAAGAGCCTTAGGTATAGCATCGAGCGCGGCTGGCGGTTAGGATTCGGTGCCTGAAAAAGCAACAGCGGAGTTCCTTTTAGGCTCTTCGGGAACGAAGTGCCGCAGAAGCGTATTAAAGTAGATAATGCAAGCGGGTTCATCACTAAAATATGGGACAAGTGGGCATACGAGAACGAGGTAGCGCTAGACTTTTCAAGACCCGGGACTCCCATGAACGATTCATTGATCGTAAGCTTCAACGGTTCGTTCAGGGACGGGTGCCTGAACGCAATATGGTTCTTTACCTTGGTCGATGCACAGGAAAAGTTCGATGTTTGGAGAGCGTATTATAACAGCTTTAAACCGCACAGCTCGTTGGGGGAAAAGCGCAACGAATACATAGAAACGAATGAAAATAGCCCAAATTCCCTAGTTATAACCGGCACCTAAATATGGCAGGAGGTCATAAGTTCCTTTTAACTTATATCCTAAATTTTCGGAGAATGCTCAATAGAGTTTCGTATCAGCAACCAACTTATTTGTGAGGCATTATGCCTACATCGAAATATTTCGTATTTTACAATGGCTATAACCTACATTTTTGATATCTAAATGTTTTAAAAAAGAAGAATTAATAGCGACTTTATGTGGAAAAGGATTTTTACCATTTTCGGAATACTTTATCTACCGCTCTTGATATTGTCGTTGATTCTTTATGTCACACAAAGAAAAGAACAGCTAAATTACTACTTTCAGCTGCAGAATAGGGAAACATCTATAAAAAAAGAATTCTTTATTAATCTATTCCGTACACCCATCCACAATATAAACTACTGGTCGCAGATACAATACCCCAAAAATTTTGACCCGTTGGATACACATTCGGTATTTATGGAGCCCTATATTGAAATTATACAGGGCATTACCGAGTATGACCAATTTCGATTTGTTGACCTCAATGGTATGGAATTCTTTCGCGTAGAGCGAAAGGGAATAGATTCTTTAGATTTCGGACCACTACAGGATAAACAGGGTAGGCCTTACATTAGGGAAGCTATCGATTTGGAAAAAGGGCAAATTTACCTGTCAAAAATTAATCTAAACCGGGAAAACGGCATTATTGAAAAACCTTATAAACCCGTTTTAAGGGCAGTGAGTCCCATCTTTGATATAGACAATCAAAAGATTGGAGTTGTTGTTATAAATTTCAAAATGGAACGGATCCTCGATCATCTAAGGTCTAACATAGTCGATAATAATTTTTACCTGGTAGATGATAACCTCAACATCATCACGTCCAATATATTTGAAAACAACGTTCCCTTTGAAATTAGTGATTCCATACGTACTTTGAGCGAAGAACATAAGCTTTCAAAACAGCTATTCAAGAAAGATAGTACCTTTTTAAACAATAATCATATATGGTCCGTACGGGCAATAGACTTAAATGACCCCAGTGAGGCTTCAACATTTGGTACTGGCCAGCCATTGGAGATAATTACGGCTTCGAAATGGTCGGTAGTTCAAGAATTACCCCCCAAATTCATAAACGCCAGTTTAAAGCTTCTTGATTTCAGCGTTGGTATATTTAATATTTTAGCCATTATATTGCTAATGACCGTCGCCTACTTTTTTAGTAAGAACAGACAACAGAGAGAACAATACTTTAATGAATTGGAACGAAAGAATGCTTTACTTTATAAAAAACGAAATCAATTGCACAAAAACAATGTGCAAATTTCTGAAATAAATAATCGGCTACTAATTCGAAACAAGCAATTGAGTGAGTTTAATTATCTTGTTTCACACAACCTAAGGGCCCCGGTCACAAGTATGTCGGTAATCTTAGACATGATCAAAAAGGAAAAGGAGCCAAAAATAATAAATCAGCTTCTTCCTAAATTAAATCAAATCGGCAGTAGTATTATAGAACTCACTCAAGATATAGGGGAGTATGTATCCATTCTCGATGAGAAAAAAATCAAAGTTGAAGAATTAGATATTGTCGTTGTGATTAACCAAGTAAAAAATGATTTCTCTGAAATTTTATTGGATTCACAGGATTTTAAGATATCGGTCAATCTTATCGCTTGGCAACACATTCTTTTCTCCAAATTATATTTACACAGTATATTACATAACCTCATATCAAATGCCATAAAATATAGGGGTGAGGATGTACTATCCTATGTTCACATAGAAACCACGTTTGAGAACCATAAAAAGGTGCTCTTGGTAAAAGATAATGGGATAGGCATTAATCTTGGAAAACATGGCGACAATATTTTCAAACTATATAAAAGATTTCATAGAAATATTTCTGGTAAGGGCATCGGTCTGTTTTTGGTGAAATCTCAATTAGAAGCCCTTGATGCGGAAATAACCGTTGACAGCGAGGAAAAGCAAGGGGCCACCTTTAAAATTACATTCAATTAATCATGAAAAAATCAAATATTCTATTGATCGATGACGACGAAGTATATCTTTTTATAACTAACAAACTGATTCAAGCACTTTCTGAGGATTTGGAGGTAAGCTCTTTTACGGATGGAGAAGAGGCTGTAGAGTTTTTAGCCCGATGTACCGAAGAAAATATTGATTTACCTGAAGTTATTTTGTTGGATATTAATATGCCCTTTTTAGATGGTTGGGGTTTCTTAACGGAATTCAAAAAACTGAAGCCGAAAATTGATGACAAAATCAATATTTATATGGTGAGCTCGTCTTCTAGGGAACAAGATAAGCAAAAGGCTGCTCAATTTCAAGATTTGACGGGCTACGTTGTAAAACCATTGGAAGAAGATAAGTTGGTTGAGATTCTCACCGATGTCTATAAAGACAATTGGTGATAAATCAGGCTTACACTAACCATAGGGTCGTCGTTTTTCAAACCTGCAACTTATTACTTAAATTTGCCGGGTACCCAAATTAAATTCTGTCAGTATAAATTTAAAAATTCATTTTTTTCAGCAAGCTTCCATATACACGCTCTTAAAGAAAGTATTCACTCACCATTTTTTTTGCTTGTTTCTCACTAAAATGCCTTTGCAAGCGTTTAAAAATTTCTATTTCAAACAAAGAGGTGTTTGTGAAAGGTTTATCAAAAATAGTTTGAGCTAGCTATCGTTAAAGTGCAGCTTTGGGTTTATTTTTAGCAGACCCATGCAAGCTATTTAGAAAGCTTTAGTATGCATTGGTGGGTACTACTAGCGAAGAATATTCAACTACCACTGCCACCTTCAATCACCACGAAAAGAAAGCATCCTACAATTTGTAATAAGGGGTTTTAAAAAAAATGGACCTGCTCATTTAAGCAGGTCCCATGCCGGAAATTGAAATCATCCTCAATTTCATCCCTAAAATTTTTCAACCATCCAAAAAAATTATTTCATGCGGAAAATCGAGTTCATTTTAGCTATTGAATTATTTTCTTTTAGATTTAATTTAGTACTAAATTATCTTCTCACAGAGCCTAACCTTCTGTTCCCATTCCCAAGCAGATTTCATGGCATCATCCAATGAGAAAGCTGCTTTCCAACCTAAAATTTCATTGGCCTTTTTTGTATCCGCATAAGCTGTAACAACATCTCCAGCTCTCCGGTCAACCAACTTATAATTCAACTTTTGAGCAGAAATCCTTTCAAAACTATGAATAACCTCTAAAACCGTACTTCCTTTACCAGTGCCTAAATTAAAAACCTCGAAATTATCTTGATTCGCTCTTTGAAGTAAACGTTTCAATGCAACAACATGGGCCCTGGCGACGTCTACCACATGTATATAATCCCTCACACACGTGCCATCTGATGTAGGATAATCACTTCCAAAAACAGAAAGTTCCTTTCTAAGGCCAATGGCTGTTTGGGTAATAAAAGGGACTAAATTTTGGGGTGTGCCCAATGGTAATTCCCCAATTTTCACTGAAGGATGGGCACCCATAGGATTAAAATAACGCAATGCAATAGACTGCAAATGTGGTGTTATACTACAAACATCCTTAATTATTTCCTCCCCTATCTGTTTTGTATTACCATAGGGGGATTCTGCAGCTTGCACCGGCGCAGATTCTGTAATAGGCATTGTATCGGCCTGGCCATATACCGTGCACGAAGAACTAAAAATGAAATTCGCTGTTTCTAATTGGGTCAATTCCTGCAAGATATAGACCAGGGCATTTAAATTATTTTCATAATAGTCCAAAGGTTTTGCGACACTTTCACCCACCGCCTTAAAGGCGGCAAAATGAATAACTCCTTTAATATCATGATGGGTTTTGAAAAACTGGGAAACACTATTTTTATCCCTTAAGTCCAATTTATCAAAATGGGGCTTTTTTCCAGTTATAGAAATAATACCATCCAAAACATCTTCGGACGAATTGCACAAATTGTCAATAATGACCACTTCGAAACCTTCTTGTTGAAGTTCTACTACGGTGTGTGAGCCTATGAAACCCAAGCCTCCTGTTACCAATATTTTCATCTGATCAGTTTTATAGTTTTATCTTCAAGTTTCATCAATGCATGCGAAGCTAGAACAAGGCTATCCCTCCAATAAGGGATTGATATTTGAAAAGCTCGTTTTATTTTATCCTTGTCCATGACACTGTAGGCGGGTCTTGCCGCCGGCAACGGATATTCTTCGGTCCGTATTGGTTTTAAATCAGCCTTTATTTGATTAATTTCAAAAATTGCTTTTGTAAAATCATACCAACTTGCTACCCCTTCGTTACTAAAATGATACGTACCAAATGCTTGGCTATCACTTATTATTATCTTCAATAGCACCTTGACAAGATCAATGGCGTAAGTAGGGGTACCTACCTGATCATAAACCACGGAGAGGGTATTCTTTGTCCTGCCGTGTCTTATCATTGATTTCATGAAGTTTTGCCCATATTCGGAGTAGAGCCAAGAGGTTCTGATTATAAAATATCTTGACATTTGTGCGATAACCTGTTGTTCACCCATGTGTTTGGAAATTCCGTAGTAACCCAATGGGTTCGCCTGGTTTGTTTCTAAGTACGGTGTTGCAGATGTCCCGTCAAAAACAAAATCTGTTGAAATATGTAGTAAGACACTGTTGGTTTCATGACAGGCAATGGCTAGATTTTTAGGGCCCTCTTCATTTATTAAATAAGCCTTTTCCCTTTCTATCTCGGCATCATCGACCCGTGTGTACGCCGCACAATTAATACAATAATCATATTGTCGGGTAAGAAAGTGTTCTAGAACACTTTCCTTTTTGGTAACATCAAGCATGGCAGAATCCATGAACACGAATTCTAGGTTCAAGCCTTCTTTTTTTACCTGATGCTGAATACACGTCCCCAATTGTCCGCTTGCACCAGTCACTAGTATTTTTTTCATTACTCGCACGTAAGTAGCTTAAGAATTTACCGCTTGTCCATAAATGGGCAATTCCCTATCTTTTTGCGATACCATGAGCTCCTCGTCCGGTATTATCCAATCAATATTAAAATTAGGGTCATTATAAATAATACCAGATTCAGCTTTGGGATTATAATAATTATCACACTTATAAAAAAATGTCGCCGTCTTACTAAGTGTTACAAAGCCATGTGCACAACCCCTTGGTATAAAAAGTTGTTTTCTTTGATCGGATGATAATATTGTTGAGTAAACGTTCAGGAAAGTCTTAGAATTCTTTCTCAAATCTATGGCAACATCCAATACTTTGCCCTCTAGAACCCTTACTAATTTTGCTTGTGCACTTTCCCCTTTTTGATAGTGAAGTCCCCTAAGTACGCCCCTTGTGGAATAGGATTGATTATCCTGCACGAAATCTACTTTTGTGCCCGTTTGGGTCTCAAAGGCAAACTGGTTAAAACTTTCAAAAAAATAGCCGCGCTCATCATTGAAAACACGTGGAATTAGTTCGTAACACCCTTCAATTGTTGTTTTTAAAACTTCCATATTTTCACTTATAAGGTGGTAAGTAGTGTTTTACTATAGCCGCTTTTTAATAGAGGCTCGGTCAATTTTTTAAATTGGTTCTTTGTTATAAAACCCATTTTATAGGCAGATGACTCAATAGCCCCAATTTTGAGACCTTGACGTTCTTCTATCACCTGAACAAACTGACCCGCTTGCATCAAAGAGTTGAACGTACCCGTGTCTAGCCAGGCATGGCCTGTATCCAATATGCTAACTTTAAGTTTACCTCGCCTGAGATATTCCCTGTTGACATCGGTAATTTCAAGTTCACCCCTTTTACTCGGCACAACATTCTTTGCAATACTTACGACATCATTATCGTAAAAATAAATCCCCGGGACTGCATAATTGGATTTTGGAATTTCAGGCTTTTCCTCTATGGACAAAACATTATAATCCTTGTCGAAATCAACTACACCATAACGTTCCGGGTCGCTCACATGATAGGCGTATATAATTCCTCCATCTGGATCGTTATTGGCCTGTAATTGGGATTCCAATCCAGTACCATAGAAAATATTATCTCCGAGGATAAGTGCAACTTTGTCTCTTCCTATAAATTCTTCGCCGATAATAAAAGCTTCCGCCAAACCATTGGGAGCTTCTTGGATTGCATATTCAAATCTGCATCCATATTTACTGCCATCACCCAGTAATTTTTCAAACATGGGCAAATCATGAGGGGTGCTGATAATCAATATTTCCCAAATTCCTGATTCCATTAATGTTGATAATGGATAATAGATCATGGGTTTATCATAGACCGGCATCAGTTGCTTACTAACTGCCAGGGTGCATGGGTGTAGCCTACTGCCAGAGCCTCCAGCTAATATAATTCCTTTCATGTATAATGGTTTTTTGATAGTCTATGACTAGTATTCGGCATTGTATTCCAAACTAAGCTGTGGCTTTCTCGCGCTTTTTAAGATACCACGCTATGGTTTTTTCTATCCCGCTCTCAAAATTTTCCTCGGCTTTCCAACCCAATTCTTGCTCGATTTTAGAGGCATCTATTGCATACCTAAAATCATGACCGGCCCTATCTTTTACGTATGTAACCAACGACTCATATTTTTTATTGTTATCCAAAGGGGCCAATCGGTCTAATATTTCACAAATCTTTTTGGCGATATACAAATTGTTTCTTTCGTTTCGCCCACCAATATTGTACGTTTCGCCGGATGTCCCTTTTTGATGAGCTAGCGCGATGCCCTTACAGTGATCTAAAACATACAGCCAATCCCTTATGTTTTGTCCATCGCCGTAGATTGGAATTGGCTCCTCTTGTAAGGCTTTTTTGATAATGGTAGGAATTAATTTTTCATAATGTTGTTTCGGTCCATAATTGTTTGAACAATTCGTGGTAACCACATCCATTCCGAACGTATGATGATAGCTCCGGACTATAAAATCAGATGAGGCCTTTGATGCACTGTATGGACTATTCGGAGCGTAAGGTGTATTTTCTGAAAACAGCCCTTCTTCACCCAAAGTACCAAAAACCTCATCTGTAGAAACATGATGGAAACGACAATCTTTATAAGCCTCCTTATAAATGCCAGGGGCAATCATCCAATGTTTTTTTGCCACATCGAGAAGATTAAATGTCCCGACAATATTGGTTTGTATGAATGCGTCCGGATTGGTGATGGAATTATCCACATGAGACTCGGCAGCGAAATGAATCACCCCTTTAAAGTCATATTTTCTAAAAAGTGATTCTATAAGTGTACGGTCACAAATGTTTCCTTTAATGAACGTATAGCGTTCATTATCTGCAATTTCTTCTAAGTTTTTTACATCACCAGCGTAAGTAAGCGCATCAAGGTTTACAAGATGGATATTGGGGTTTATTTCTAGAAAATAAGGGATAAAATTTGAGCCAATGAAGCCAGAACCTCCCGTAACCAAAATTGAGTTCATTTTATAGATTTTATAATTTAAAGTATAAGATTGTAAATATAATCCTACATTTTTTGTTATAAATATTTTTGTTGTGAAAGACAAATTTCTTGTGGTAGAATGCAAGTTTATGAAGACATACTATTTGATGCCCCGCTAACGAGGTGTAGAAAAAAAACCTCCACAAGGAAATATATCCCTAGGATGTTGGTTATATTTTCCTACTTTTAATTATTTTATTTCCCTTATTCATGAACAACATAGAACTGTATACTGAGATCAACATCGCAATCATTGACGATGAAAGAATGAATCTGGAGCTGATAGGATTTATAATTAGCCAATTAGGTTGTAACCATATTTCTATTCAAAACAGTACAGAAGCCTTAAAGATTTTGAAAGAATCTAAACCAGACCTAATACTTCTAGATGTTCAGATGCCCCAAATGGATGGTTTTGAACTTTGCCAACTTATTAAGAACGTACCTTCTCTAAAAGAAATACCCATCATCTTTATAACCGGTATGGATAAACCGGAAAATAAGGTCAAAGGATTAGAACTTGGGGGTGTGGACTATGTAACCAAACCATTTAACCCACCAGAATTAAAAGCTCGTATAAAAACCCACATAGAACTATCAGCGGCTAAAAGCAAAGTGGATCGACAAGCTTTGGAACTAAAAGAGGATATTGAACTTAAGAATCGGCTTTTTTCCATAATTGGCCATGATCTTCGTTCGCCGTTGAGCGCCGCCAAACTAAAAATGGACTTTATATTGCGAGGCATCATCGACCCAAGAAGCGAAACATTTTTATCCAGTACGGTTTATGAATTATCCCAAACCATGGACGAGGCACTAAATTTACTGCAGAACCTTTTGGGATGGGGACGATCAGAAAGTAATCAACTAGAAATAATTCCCGAAGAGCTAAACCCTTATGAGATAATTGAGGAAACCTTCCGGCTATTAAAAATCACTAGTGACCATAAAAAAATAATTTTAATCAATAACACCGATAAAAACTGTAGGGCTTTTGGCGATTTAAATACTGTAAAGACCGTGTTGCGAAATTTACTTTCGAACGCTATAAAATTCACCCCAAAAGACGGTGAAATCACCGTAAATAGTAAAATAGCCAGCAATAAGGTATTCATCGAGGTCGAAGACAACGGACAAGGTATATCAAAAAAAGACCTTAAGAAAATTCTTAGCCCTAAAGAACACTTCAGTAAACTGGGTACCGAAAAAGAAGCTGGCACCGGTTTAGGTTTGGTTCTTTGTCAGAATTTTGTAGCTAAAAATGGTGGAACTTTAAGAGCAAAAAGTGAACTGGGAAAAGGGAGTACTTTTTATTTTGACCTTCCTCTACTACAGGAAGAAAAACATTAGGCCATGACCTCGGCGGTAGAACCACCTCTTTTGGCCCTCTCCCAATTTACGGATTGACTGCCTTTTAAATATCTGAAAAAACCCAAGAATACGGATAAGTTCATGATGAAAAAGTAATAGGGTATAAATAGTATTTTAAGTCGTATTTGCCGATTTTCCAAAAACCATCCCAATAATGCAGCCGCATAAAATGTTACTTGACACCAAAACAGCACACTAAAAACCGTAAAGGAAAAAAAACCTTCTTCCTGTGCCAAGAAAAAGTTTGCGGGAATGAGAAGTAGTAACATCAATGGCGTAAGGGTCCACCGCAATACACGGTGAGAGATGTATTGAAAGGACAATGTTCCATATTTGAAAAAATTCAGTAAAGACCGCAAGCGTACAACAGATTGTATTCCTCCAGCAGATATTCTTATTTTTCTCTTCAATTCTTCTTTTACGTTCGCTGATGCATTTTCTATGGCATATGCTTCTGGATTGTATTGTATCGTACTACCTTTCATAGCAACCCGCAACGATATCATAAAATCATCCAATAAAGTATCTTTCTCCACTTCTTGCCAAAGTTCGGTGCGAATAGCGAAAAGTTCCCCCGCAGCACCAACAACGGAATATAGCTCTGCATCCCATTTTTTAAGTTGTGATTCATATCTCCAGTACATCCCTTCCCCTGCTCCCGCCGCAGCGTCGGCCTCCTTCGAGTAGATTCTTTTCTCACCGGATACACAACCGACTTTCGGATCTCTGAACAAGCGAACAATTTCTTTAACGGAGTCTTTGCCCAAGTTGGTATTTCCATCTGAAAAAACAACAATGGGCGTCTTTACATATTTCATGCCTCGGTTCATTGCCGCTATTTTTCCGTTACGGGCAGGTTCATGTAAAACATGAAGATCTTTATATTTTTTAAGTAGTTCTGGCGTACCGTCATCGGAACCATCGGTCACCCAAAGTTGGGTTAATTTCTCTTGAGGATAATTTAAACTCAGGGAATTGGAAACCTTCGTATCTAAATAATCCTTCTCGTTATAGGCCGCTACAAATAAAGTTACTTCTGGCTCATAGTCTTCATTTCCATTAAAGGGTTTTCTCAGGCCTAGTACCCTTCGTATTTTAATAATGGCAAATAGTAAGATACCGTATCCTAAATACGAGTAAAAGATAATGAGCAAGGCTACCCAAAATATAATTTTCAAAGAATCCATAGTTATTTATTTATACACCTGACTAACTTCTTTTTTCTTCACGGATTCCCACTCACCGGTACGATGGTTGAATTGTTTTATCACACGTGCAGGATTACCTACCGCAACTGAATAGGGAGGAATATCTTTAGTAACTACACTACCTGCCCCTATTTGGCAGTTTCTACCAACAGTCACACCTGCCAAAACCACCGAATTAGCACCGATATGAGCCTCATCTTCAATTACTGTTGGTCTAATGTCCAAGGCTTGTTCGCTAGAATTTTTAGAACCATCCGCAAAACCATGGTTAAATCCTGAAACAAAAACATGTTGCCCTAAACCGGAACCATTGCCCATGGTCACAGGACCTATTACTACGCTCCCGATACCTACACGAACCTTATCGCCCAAGATGACATCACCAGAACCGTTGTTCACGGTACAGAAAGATTCTATGGTAGTGAGATTTCCCAACTCGAAACGTCTCCAAGGGAAAACATCTATTCGGCTATTTCGCCGTATGGTAGCACCTTTTCCTTTTTTATGTTTTAACGGATTTAAAAACCAACGCACCCATAGTCTTGGCCTAGGGTTTCGCTTTGGAGCAATGGCAGTAAGTGCCAATTGCTTGAGCCGTGGGTCGGATTTTATTTTATCTATCAGTCCCATACATCTTGTCTTATGCACTTGCTTTCTGAACTTTTAAAATGCAATTGTAAATCTCCTTTACATTATTTTCCCAGCTATGGGAAAGGCCAAAGGCTTTCCGTTGTTCCTGTAAATCCGGAGTATCCTCTTTTAAGGCTTGTTCTATCAAGTTCACATAATCTTCAGGCGTTTCTCCCAAATAGGTATACTCTTTAAAGTATTCCATCGCCTTTGTTTCAGATGCAACGGTAGGCTTTCCTAAAGCCAAATATTCGTCAATTTTCCTGGGGTAGTTTCCGATAGTCGCATCGTTTATCAATTGCGGATTGATAGCAACATCAAAACCTTTGATATAGTTGGGTAATTCAGATGCATCCCTTCTGCCTAGAAAAAAAACATTTTTCATGTAATGTAAGCCTGAATTTGCAAAAGTAGGGTCCTCAGGGCCGACCAAAACCAGACTCCAATCGTGTCTGACCTTAGCAATATGCTCTAAAATAGGGATACTCAATCTACGACTTGACAAAAATCCCACGTATCCTATAATCGGTCCGTTAATAACCGCTAAGTCTTCGGGCACTAAAATTTCCCGTAACCGATCATTGAAAAGACGCGTATCACAACCTTGTCCTACCATATATGAGTTAGCCGTATACTCCATACCATATTCGGTATATAGGGTAGAATTATTTACCACACAATCTGCTGTTTTTATCAATTTTGGCTCCAGACGCACTCCATTCTTTTTCCAATATGGATTTTTCGTCAAAAAGTCTCTCATGTAGTAGGTGTAAAATTCAGGTTTTAAAAACTCTTTTACGTGCTGCCCAAGAAACATGGAACTATCGTTAAAGATGATATAATGCTCAAAATCTAGTTTTTTAATGGCTTCATGTATATCTCCGCAAAATCGTTTTCCGTTTCTTTTGTTGAAAAAATCAAAAATTGAGGGTTGCGTTATGAAATTGATAGATTCGGTCATCGTAGACGGATATAGGTTCCAAAGATTTTCCGAAATGCGCGTTAGTCCTTCCTCAAATCCTTTTCTAATCCGGAGTCGTTTTTGAATGGCCTCCGACTTTCTATCACGTATACTTGATATTCTGTCTAATGGGGGATTCACATAGAGTACCCGATTATGTTTCGCAAACTCGGTAGCAATGTTTTTACAGTTACTGCCAATTTCTATATCCCAAGCTTGGATTCCAATAACAATGATATCCCTGTTCTTAATCATAACGAAGTATTTTTTAGTTCTTGGTACACTTCATTATATAAATTCAATACATTTTGGCTCATGACTATCCAAGAAAACTCTTTTGCCCGTAAAATTCCACGTTCTGAAAGAATGTTGGCGAGCTCACGATCATTTACCAAGGTTTGTATAGCTGCTGTAATTTGGCTAGGTTCAAATGGATTTACTATCAATGCGGCATCATCACCGGCTACTTCGGGCATGGATGACGTATTCGAGGTAATAACCGGCACACCGCAAGCCATGCCTTCCAATATGGGGATTCCGAAACTTTCCCTTAACGATGGGTAAAGGAAAATGGTGCATTGACTAATGATTGCCGGAAGTTCAGTATTCGGTACATAGCCCAATAAATGAATGTTTTTTCTGAGTTCTGGTCTGTTAATCGTAAGCAGGAGTTTTTGTAGCTTTTCTTCATCATAATCCAACATCACCAATTTATAAGTATGCGATGAATTCTCATTGAAATCACCATAGGCTTCTAGAACACCTTTGGTATTTTTTTTAGGGTCGGTATTTCCTAGGAAAAAGAAAAAATCATCCGGTAAGTTGTATTTCTCCTTTATTGAAGATAAGTCATTGCGGTCGGTCACCTGCTTAAAGTGGGCTCCTACCCCATTGTATATAGCACTTAACCTATTATCTGTAAAGCCGAAATAATCATTAATCCTATCTTTTTCATAATTAGATACCGTAATAACTTTTTTACTTTTTCTAATTACAGGTGGCACAAACCATCTCCGGTACATGTTTCCCAGTTTTTGATACCAGGTTCCTCCCCTATTTAAAATACTTACACTCTCCAAGTATATAATATCATGCAAAGTCGTAATCAAAGGCACTTTAGAAAATATAGGTCCTGTATTACTGGTACAATGCAATACATCACAACCTTCTTCGTAGGCTGCTCTCGGTAATGCTATTTGTTCCCAACCCGGATATCCAAAGGGGGAGGTTAATTCTACTATTTTAAAATTTTCCGATATCGGTATACAGGTATTGTCCTCATCCGGTTTAACAAAAATGACATACTCGTTTACGGTATCTATCTGCTGGAGGTTTTTAATCAATTCTAAAGCTACCATATCCATACCGTGCTTCTTTTTACGATACAACCGCTGACCTTCAATTCCTATTTTCATGTTTTGGAAATTAACTGTTTATGGTACCGTGTTGGGTATGGATAAATTTTTTATTCGCACCTTTTAACTTAAAAAGTGATAGAAACATTAAGGCGAATGCCTTTGGTAATGTCAATAATGCCGTTAGTGTTTTAAGGTTATAGAATGCCTTTGGAATGGCACACAAAAAGGCAACTACTAGGGCAAGAAATGTTACTTGCCATACTGATGGAGGCACTAAAAACAAGTTGTTTAATTTTGGGAAGAATAATTGCAACAACCATGAAAATAAAGCCATTATGGTAATCAAACCGGCTAATAGAACCCGAGGAGGGGCGATCATTTGATACACCTTATCAAAAAAGTCTAAATTTCCTTTTAGGAAAAGTGCTTTTAACCCTGACCAAAAGAACTTTCTAAAATAAACAAACTGCGCAGAAAGCCATCTTTTGCGCTGATTGGCAAAAACATCGGCCTTTTGAACCTTCTCGTCCAAAACGCGGGCATCATGCAGATACTCAATTTTTTCCCCATCTCGCAGCAAGGTTAATTCCAATTCTTTATCAAAACCTCCAATGGCCTCTATATTGGCCATGGTAGACTTAAAGAATTGATATTCGAAAGCCATTCCAGAACCTATTAGCGCGGAAGAAAAACCCAGCACCCGATGGCCCTTTCTGAAAATATGATTATTTAGCTCTTCACTTATCGCATCTAAAATAGCGAAAGAAGTGTTTACGTTCTTGGCCATACGATGGCCCTGCACTACCTTATATCCTTGATCAAAGGCCGTATTCATTTTATTTATGAAATCAGATTCCATAATGTTGTCCGCATCCAATATCAAAGCTACATCGTAGCTATCGCCTATCTGAGCCATGGCAACGTTCAATGCTTTTGATTTGGTACTTGTTTCAAAGGAAACCTTGATTAAAATTATTGGAAGTTTTTCCAATGCCTTCAAAGTCGCGTTCTCAAAAGAATCAGCAATTACTACAACGTCGTAGCTTGCGTCATCGTAGGTTTGCTCCAATGCCTTTTTAGCAACCTCAACAATTACTGCATCTTCTTTGTATCCGGGTATGAGCACCGCAAACCTTCTATTTGATTCAACGGCAGGTTTATATTTTGTTTTCACTGTAAAAAGTCCGGATATTGAAAATATAAGAATATAGAACACCCCAAAAGCCAAATAAGCAAATAACAAGAACTCTAGAATAAGAAAGATGGCTTTTAGAAATTGCATAAAAAAGATGTTAAAGAATAAATGCCTATTGGACGTTTATCAGTTTTTGATTGGATTCTGTTGTTAAAAGCTCAGCAAAGTAGACTATCGTATCTGCCAAACCAGTTCTTAGGTCGACCTTAGGCTCCCAGTTGTTCAATTTTTCTTTTGCCAAACGAATGTCCGGTTGCCTTTGCATTGGATCGTCCGATGGTAGTGGCATATGAATTATTTTAGAAGAACTACCTGTTAATTCGATTACATTCTTTGCCAGCTCTAACATGGTAAATTCTACAGGATTGCCTATATTAACCGGACCGATGAAATCGTCGCCAGTTGCCATCATTCGTATCATACCCTCTACCAAATCAGTAACATATTGAAAACTTCTGGTCTGGGTTCCATCTCCGAAAATGGTGATGTCTTTACCTTGTAGTGCCTGATTGATAAAGTTGGAAACTACACGACCGTCGTCCGGCTCCATTTTAGGTCCGTAGGTATTGAAAATTCTAATTATTTTTACCTTAACTTCGTTAGAGCCGTGATAGTTGATGAATAAAGATTCGGCACATCGTTTTCCTTCATCATAACACGAACGAACACCGATAGGGTTTACATGACCCCAATAATGTTCGGGTTGTGGATGCATTTCGGGATCGCCGTACACCTCACTTGTCGATGCTTGTAATATTTTAGCACCTATCCTTTTTGCCAGGCCCAACATATTGATCGCTCCCATTACGGACGTTTTTATGGTTTTAATGGGATTATGTTGATAATGTACCGGTGAGGCAGGACAAGCAAGGTTGTATATTTCATCGACTTCAATAAAATATGGTATGGTCACATCGTGGCGTACAACCTCAAAATAAGGGTTATCGATTAAATGGACCACTTTACTTTTTCTACCTGTAAAATAGTTGTCAAGGCAAATAACTTCATTGCCCTCATCTAACAAACGCTCGCACAGATGCGAACCCACAAATCCGGCTCCTCCGGTAACTAAAATCCGTTTCATCTAACTGTCTTTTAAATTTCTTCAGTAGATTTTAGG
Organism: uncultured Flavobacteriaceae bacterium; assembly: GCA_963832345.1. GTDB lineage: Bacteria > Bacteroidota > Bacteroidia > Flavobacteriales > Flavobacteriaceae > Pricia. Next base: position 79,175 of record CAWHTW010000008.1, read on the forward strand.
CTACTTTGATTTGTATCTTATTTGCTTTGGGTCCATTTACAGTTTCCCTACCAATACTGTAATAGGTATACTCCTTATCTTTCATTTCCTCTGGGTCGTAGACGTTTCTGCCATCAAAAATTACTTTATTGTTCATTAGTTTATTCAAAATTCGGAAATTGGGCATTCGAAATTCAGACCATTCGGTAACCACCAAAAGTGCATCTACCTCAATACAGGCATCGTACTCATCTTTGGCATATACCACAGTGTCTTTTAGGGTATGTTTAGCTTCATCCATAGCGACGGGATCGTACACCCGAACCTGAGCGCCCATAGCTAATAATTGTTCTATTATGACCAAGGAGGGTGCCTCACGCATGTCATCGGTTTTGGGTTTGAAGGCAAGTCCCCATAAAGCAAATTGCTTTCCTCTCAGATCGTCTCCAAAATGCGTTTTTATTTTATCTATGAGTTTGGATTTTTGCCGATAATTCACACTTTCCACCGCTTTGAGTACTTCTAAAGAATGACCGTACTCATCGGCGGTACGCACTAAAGCCTGCACATCTTTTGGAAAACAACTACCTCCGTAACCTGTTCCTGGATATATAAATTTGTTTCCAATTCTTGCATCGGAACCAATACCTTTACGAACAAGGTCGACATTGGCTCCAACAAGTTCGCAGAGGTTGGCGATATCGTTCATAAAGCTAATTTTCGTTGCCAACATAGAGTTTGCGGCATATTTTGTCATTTCTGAAGAAAAAATGTCCATAAACAACAATGGATGCCCGTTCATTAAGAATGGCTTATATAGTCGCTTTAGTGTTTTCTCCGCCCTTTCGGACTCAATTCCTACAACAATACGGTCTGGCTTAAGAAAATCATCTATAGCACTACCTTCCTTTAAAAATTCTGGATTAGAAGCTACATCGAATGCGATATTAGCCTTTCGTTTTGACAGTTCTTCCTGTACCGCGGCCTTCACCTTGAAAGAGGTTCCTACAGGTACGGTACTCTTGGTAATAATTACTTTGTAATCTTCCATATGCCGACCTATTTCCCTGGCAACGCCAAGAACATATTTCAAATCGGCACTCCCGTCCTCGTCCGGAGGTGTACCAACAGCAATAAATACAGCATCACTGTCTTTGATTCCTTTTGCCAAATTAGTAGTAAACGTAATTCTGCCTTTTTCTAAGTTACGCGCCAATAGGGTCTCCAGCCCTGGTTCGTAAATAGGAACTTCCCCCCTCAGTAACATATCTACCTTTTTTTTGTCGATATCGACACATGTTACATCAATTCCTGTTTCGGCAAAACAAGTTCCGGAAACCAAACCAACGTAACCCGTTCCTACTACTGTGATTTTCATAATGATAATTTTTATTTAGTATTATTTTCTTACAGAACTTGTAAATTTATTCCTATTAATTATAATAAAATTATTTATGTTGTGAAATCCTATTTTTTTGTGGTATATGCTTAATTACCTCATATTTCACCTAGTTTGAAGTACTTATCTTTTATACCAAGTTTTTTCGATACTTCCGCCTGAATTTGCCCACGCTAAAAATCTAGGATAGCTCATAACAATTGGTATACGTTCTTTTGGCGGTTCAAAACTATCATAGATATTCAATGCCCAGGGCAAGTTTTTCTTCGATTTGAAAAAACGGTTTTTATCTTTATTGCTATAATCGTCCTTGTTACCCAAAAAATTTGCCTTACTAGTAGGCTTTAAATCGGGTAGGTGTACTTCTTTTTCACGAATTCCGTTTACAATGATAAAAGGATTGAACGGTACACGGCCAAGCGATTCTTTGGAGACAGGATTGCTAAAGGAGATAACAATCTTTAGCTCGCGACCCAAAAGATCAAAGGTGTCATCGGCAACTACAATTACGGTTTCGTCCGATTCCATGTCGTCTTCTGTTCCATTGGCTTGAATATTCAAATACCCTTTTTCTATAACTTGGTTTGTAACGCTTTCAATATTAGCGGGAGATATTGGAAATGTAATTGCAAAACCGTTATGGAAGGCAGCACCTAGATGATCAATTTTATAGGTTGCTTCAATTCTAGAAATCTGGCCTTCCGAATTGGCAAGAAGATTATAATTATAAGTAACTACAAGGTCGTTGAAGTCATAATCGCCTTTAGAGGGCCAGAGATCTTCATAAGCTAGCGTACCCGTTGAACTGGCCGATGGTGCAAAATTGTTAAAAGCTACATCGGGATCAAAGGGAAAATAATCCAATTCATCGTTGATACCATCACCATCGGCATCGTTGGCGGCATCAATGGCCGCTAATTTATCCGTTGCAATGGCATCTACGGGATTTGTCTTGGCATAAAAAATGGCATCGTTGAAATCTTGGTCACAGCTGGCCCAATCTCTTGGTACATCTTCAAAACCCAATATGGTCAATTTCCTGACGTCATCATACAACAGAACCATATGCTTTTTGAGATCAACATTAAGTTCTTTATTGAGTTCTGGCTGCGAATAATGTGTACCGTTACCCTTTCCAATACCATTGCCTTTATAACCATTGGCGACTAAAAACCATGACACTACTGTATTTGCAGGAAAACGACCCAAGTGTACCCTATCACCAGGAAGAAGTCCGCCACCTGAATTTTTCATGGAAACATTGGGAAAAATTATATAATGTGTATCGATATCCTCAATAGTAGTGGGTTCCTGACCAATTGGATACGTGTAATACCCTAATGCATTTCTCCAGCCTGCGCCTTCGCCCATAAAAGTAACCCATACATCCGCCTCTTTTATTAAGGTGATATTGGTCTCTTTACCGGAAAGGTATTCTGGATGCGAGTTTGGAAGCTTTTCATTTTCTGGTAAGGATGCATTAATATCATCCAATAGGTTTTGTTGAATGATATCTGGTGCCAACAAATTAACGGGTACACCTCTATTATCAAAATCGGCAAGAAAAGTAAAACCGTTTCGTTCAAAAGATTTACTGGTATTTTTGCTTTTCGTAAAACCTTTGGCCGATAATGTATTATCTCGCTCGTAGAGCGGTCGATAGTCAAAATAGGCGGTTCCATTTTCTAGCGGCACCGTAATACCATCAGTCAAGCCAACATAGTTACTTCTGATGGTAATGCTATCTTGCCCTGCCGGCAATTCAAAATATTCACTGAATTTTCCGTCTTTATCAAAAGATGCGGATGCAAAAGAAATAGTATCCTGTTCTTCAGCGGTCAAGTATAAAGAAAATCCGGCACCTTTCAGAAAACTTGGAACAGTAAGGTCGATCGTAGCTCTCTTTGCGGTATCGAAATTAAAATTGTCGGGCACGTTCATACCCGCCATAGCACCTTCTTCAACTAAATTTTTTGACGCTGCGTTTTCATTATCGGCTGCTTCAAACTTCGCACAACCGGTTAGTAAGATCAACACGAACAAGCTTGTAGGTAAAACTATTTTCATCATGATTTGGGGTTTGATTATAATGCTTTTTACATAGGTTTTATATGGGTTACATTCCAATGAATGGCATTCCAAAAAGCTTTTAAATGACTAAATTTTCGTTTCACCAAGAACATTATTGTGTTCTTAGGTATCGAAATGAAGGCTTGGAACAATATGCTGACGGTCAGGTTAAAAAACTTAAAATTACGTCTGGCAAAGACTATTCGATTTCTTGTTATATAATAGGTTTTTAACGGACTCATTTTACCTGTTGAAAGTGATTCTTTATGTAAAATGTAGGAGGCGGGCTGATAATATATTTTATATCCGCTACGTTTGATCATTTCCGCCCAATCATGTTCTTCGTAATAGAGGAAATATACTTCGGTCATCATGCCCACTTTTTCAATAACTTGCCTAGGTACCATCATTGCGGCACCATGAATAGATGCTGTTTCACCCGCGATATCAAACCTACCATCGTCTGTTTGATGATATCCAATACTGTTGTTTCTTATAGTAAAATGATTCATAGGTGTATAACCGGCATATTGTATTAAAGAGCTGTCCCAGTGAAATTTAATTTTAGGACTCACCATGCCAATTTGTTTGTCTTGTCGTAAGGTTTGCACCAATGGCTCAATGAACCCTTCCGGTACAATGGTGTCGTTGTTAATAAAGAGCACATAATCCCCCTTTGAAGCTTTTACCCCTAGGTTGTTTCCGCCCGCAAAGCCTAGATTTTCTTTGCTTTTAATGAGATGCACCGTAGGATATCTTTTCTTGATCACATCAGGATTATCATTGGGTGAGGCATTATCCACTACAATCACTTCATAATTAGGGTAAGATATTTTTTCTAAAGAGGCCAACATGTCCAAGGTGACTTGACTTTGGTCATAATTGATAGTAATTATCGATACTAAAGGAAGATTTTGTTTCATAACATCTTTATTATTTCAGTACTATATTCCCACTACAATTCCATTCCAAGTTAAATTTCTCAATCGCTCAAAAAGGCTATCGATCGGTTCATGACGGTTAACCGAATGCCAAATGAGGTTTTAGTGGGTTGCAGGTCTCATTTCGCATAGCACGTTAGATGCGCCATTATTAATGATTACAATTCATTTACGAATACCAAACGCACACAAAACATCTGACAGCAATTAAATACCCTAATTAAACCTTGTTTATAAACCCATACGCTTTGTAAACTAAAGTTACCCGAGACAAATGTTCAATGCTAACTTACTCGACAAAAGCCAATGCATCGGGGATTTTTCCTGTACCTATAGTGCTCACTATTTCCAAAGTTTTCATATCTATGACTTCAATCTTGCTGGCATTTGAGTTGGATACAAAAGCATATAAGCCGTTAGGATGCATCAAAATATTGACAGGCCTCGGGGTATGGTACAGAATTCTTTCCAAGAATTCACTCTTTCCTGGAATCCTAATTTTCTTTATTTGCTGTTTAGTCTGCTGCCCATAAATCGAAATACTGCCTTCACCGGCATTGGCGACCCAACCATATTTGCCATCCATTGAAAATTTAATTTTTAAAGGTTCGCTACCCGTGTTTAAGGTATCTACTACCTCATTGGTTGTGGTATTGATAACGGTTACAGTATCACCGTCTTTATTGGTTGCCCAAATTTCTGTGCCGTCAGGTGTAATATCTATACTCTCCGTTGCCGATCCACACGGAATAATTTTAATTACTTTCTTGCTTTTCAAGTCGATCACACTTACCGAATTTGATTTCATATTGGTTACGTAGGCCAATGGCTTGAAAGGATGGTGTACTACAAGATGGCTGTTTTTCTGTTCCGTTAGTATCCTACTCTCGATACTATCGGTTTCAATATTTAAAATCGACAAATTGTTACTAACATAATCCACAAGCATTACCTTATTGGATGCTGGTAAATCAATAATTCCATTGGCATTCAAACCGCTTTTAACCTCAATTATTTTTCGGATTTCGTTGGATTTTGTATCAATTACTTTAATTGTGTTCCCTTTACTATCACTGGCACCGTAATTTGTAACTAGAACTGTATTTTGGTCTTTCGTCGTAATGGCCTCGTGGGATTGAATACCTATCGGGATTTCTGCTACCTCTTCACCCGTAAACAAATCAAAGACCTGGATGTCCCTACTTACTTTATTAACGATATATAGTTTGCCGCTGGTTTGTATGTTATACGATGGCAACCTGTTTAGATGTACTATTATGACAGATATCAAGAATAGAATCACAGTGATCGCCAATGCATATTTTAAACGCGTACGTAACATTTTTATATTTAATTAATTGACAAGGGCCAAGCCATCTGGCATACGCCCAACTGAAATACTACTTACACAAGTAAAACTTTCCATATCAATGACCTCAACCCTATCTGCCGTATAATTGGAAACGAAGGCATATTTTCCGTTCGGATGCATTAAAAGACCTACTGGGCGAGGTGTACCGTAGATTAGTTTATCTACAATATCATTAGAACCGGGCATGGGTAGCGTTTTTATTAACTGCTTTGTCTCCGTATTAAATAGAGAGACTGTTCCATCACTTGAGTTAGATACCAAACATTGCTTCCCATCTATAGAAAACGCAATTCGCAATGGCTGCGCACCCGTTGCTAATGTAGTTGTCGTCTCATAAGTATCGGTATTGATGACCGAAATAAAATTCTCTTTAATATTGGTTACCCAAATTTCAGTTCCGTCCGGTTTAATGGCTATACCTTCAGCCTTTTTGCTACAGGTGATGATTTGAACCACCTGATCTTGTTGGGTGTCGACGACACTAATTGAACCTGAATTAATGTTCGACACATATATTAAAGGCTTAACAGGATGATGAACCAGCAAATGACTCATATCCTGCTTTGTTGCTATTTGCTTTTCCACGACACCTGAATCCAAATTCACAACGGATAAATGATTGCCAATATCGGTTACAACACCTACGGCATTGCCCTGTGGAAGGGTAATAATACCATGGGGCCTTAAACTTTCTCCCAACGAAAGTGTTTTAACGGCTGTGTTCGTTTGGGCATCGATAACTGTAATACTATTTCCCGCAACATCCTGATTTCCATAATCAGTAACGACTACCCTATCGGGGTTGGCCAATACCGTGGCCTCATGGGGCTCTTGATCCATGGCTATTTCTGTGATTTCTATTCCTTTAAATAGGTCGAAAACCGTGATACTTTTACTTGCCTTATTAACGACATATAGTATGCCCTCCGTTTTCAAGGTGTACGATGGCCGTTTACTAAATTGAAGAACAACCAAGGCTAAAAAAACTGCCCCGACACTGATTGCCGCTAGTTTTACCTTCTTCATAATAAGCCCGTTTTAAATTGTTTCAACGCATAGTTACATGCCCTTGCAGTCAACGCCATGTAGGTCAAGGATGGATTCTGGCACCCAGATGATGTCATGCAGCTACCATCGGTTATAAATACATTGCTTACGTCATGCATCTGATTGTATTTGTTCAAAACTGACGTTTTGGGATTATGACCCATACGTACGGTTCCCATTTCATGAACGGCAGATCCCGGCGGTGGACTTGACCTATAACTGCCCACATTCTCAAATCCTGCCTTTACCAATATCTCTTCGCTTGACTTGGTCATATGCTGCATCATTTCCAATTCATTGGATCCATATTCAAAATGAACTTTTACTAACGGTAAACCCCACTGATCACGGTTTTGAAAATCCAAGGAAATCCTATTTTCGTACTTCGGCAAAACTTCACCGCGACCTCCCAAAGAAATTTTCCAATTGCCCGGCGTTTCCAGTTGAGCTTTCAACGCGATACCAAAGCCCTCGGTTTTCTTTGTTTCCCAGTTTTCCCTTGACCCCTTTCCTTGAATACCGTATCCTCTAATAAAATCGGTGTTCTTCGTTCTTTCGTTCAAGTTCTGAAAACGGGGAATGTAGATAGTTCCAGGAGACCGGCCTTCATAATACTTATCCAACAAGCCTGTGAAGGTACCATAGGTACCCTCATTTACGACATGGTCCATTAAATTATGGCCTACCTGTAGACTGGAATTGCCTAAACCGTCGGGAAAGGAATCGGATACAGAATTTAACAAGATGGATGCCGTTGCTATGGCAGATGCATTAAGGAAGATAATTTTTGCATAATAGGTTATCTCCTCTTTGGTAATAGTGTCGATTACTTTAACTCCCTTAGCCTTTTTTGTGGCTTCGTCATACACAACTTCTTTAACAATTGCATTTTCCCTAAGGGTCAGATTTCCACTATTAAAGGCGTCTAGGAGTGTCGTGGAATTACTGCTAAAATAACCGGAGAACGGACACCCCCTGCTGCATAAATTACGGTACATACAAGGTCCTCTCCCATTTTTGGGCTGCGTAAGGTTGGCTACCCTGCCGTTGATCAGTATACGGTCTTGGTAATTGTTACCTATGCTTTCCTTTAAATGCTTTTCAACCGCGTTCATGGGGATTGGTGGCAGAAAAACCCCGTCCGGTAAATGGGAGAGCGATTCAGATGTTCCGCTAATCCCAACATAGTTCTCTACATAATCATACCATTCCTTCACATCATCATATCTAATGGGCCAATCTACACCGTGACCATCGTTTCTATTGGCTTCAAAATCTAAATCAGATAAGCGATAACTTTGTCGACCCCACGTCAACGAACGACCACCCACTTGATAACCTCTTATCCATTTAAATGGTTTTTCCTGGATATAAGGATGTTCAGTATCCTTTACATAAAAATGTTTATTGGTGGCATTGCAATGGCTGCTTTGAACAGGCCTTTCCTTTACGTCTTGTTGGGTCAAATGCTCTCCATGTCGAAAATCCCATGGATGTTTAGTTGCGGTTGTATAATCTTTGATATGTTCCACATTACGGCCCCGTTCCAAAACAAGAGTTTTTAAACCGCCTTCCGTAAGCTCTTTGGCGGCCCAGCCCCCACTTATCCCAGAGCCTACCACTATGGCATCAAAAAAGTTTATTTGTTGCTGTTCATCCATAGTCTTTTATCTGGTAGCCCAAGCTTTTTGGTTTGGCTGTAGCGTAATAATAGCGTTATACGCTGCAGGAACTGGTTGGTACGCCAATAGTTCCGTAGCGCCTAATTTTGATGTACAATACCCTTCAATAGTCAATGACCTAAGGAGGTCATAAAATGACCGGCCCCTTAACTTGACATCTATTTTGACGAGAAGGCTATTTGAAAATGCACTACCGGCCAAATCATTCATAATCTTGTTTCTCTGGTAGATGGTACAGTCTTCGAAATTTGTTTCGTACATTGTTTTGGAGGTATGCTGCACATCATTTAATCCATTTAAAAAGTTGCGATATTCTTTATGGGACGCGCAAGATTCCATAAAATTTATAATGAATTTCTGTACATTGGCCTCTTTTGCACCGGGAGTATCCGATCGGGGTATGAGAATATCAATCATTTCTGAGATTAAGCTAGCATGATGTTCGAGTTGTCCTCTGGCTACTTTCGTACTTAAACTAGAATATTTTAGGGCCGAAATTGAAAAGGCTCCTATACCTGAAATGGCTATAATTCCTCCTATTGCGTTTCGTCTGTTCATAATTTTTTATGCGATTTGAAATTACCGGTTGAATTATTTTTCAATTAATTCAGGTAGAAATTCTTCTGGCCTTCTCTCAAAAATTTTGGGATTTGACATGAGTGCCATAGATGAATAGATCAATAATGAGGTCGGCATACCGCCGAATACTGCATTACCATAGGATGCTAACATTATTCCCGCCATGCCACAAATCAAAGCACTCATTTTCAACTTGGTTATGGGGTCTCTTATTCTATACATAACCTTGAAGGAAGCCATGCCTATGACGTAGAATAGAATAAGTAAATGCATAGTCAATCCGACGATACCCATCTCTGCCCAAATCATTACATACCAGCTATCGGTGGCCACATGGGAGAGAAAAGCATTGGGCAAAAACCGCTGCGCCTTATCGCCCGCATGGCCAATTCCTCCCCCGAATGGTCTGGATGCCATATATCCCTTTAGTATTTCCTGGTTAGCTAATCTCACCTGTAATGATGCATCATTAGGATCAAAAGCAGTTCTCATTCGTCTTATTTGATCATTACCATTAGCTATAGTCGTGAATTTGAAAAAGACAAAAACAATCATTAAAAACAAAACTCCAATACTGAGTACTTTTATATTTTTCTTTAATACAAAAAACAACATAAAACCAGCGAAAGGAACAGCGATTGAACCCCTTGTGCCCGATATTAGCATACCATATAACCCTAATATGCCAACAGTAAGAAAAAAGAGTTTGGGGAGTCCTTTTTTTGCCATGGCGTATATAATAAAAACCACACCAGCATATCCCTGATTTCCACCAAACTGGCCAGCATCGCTGAAAAATGAGAACACCCTAAGTTTACCGAACAGGATATGTGTAACATCGCCCCCCCGATCCAACCAAGCTTGTTCCGCAAAATCAACTCCAAAAACCATCTGCCCTATTCCTTTCAAGGTTCCCAGAATTGAGAAAACGCCCCATACATATAGAAAGGTATCCAACCTCTTATTGGTGTTGATCAGCATAAAGGTGAGTACGATAAAGAAAAAGAAATAAAACCCTATGCCCCTACCGGCAATCCAAGGTTCTATCATTCTAGCTTCAGGGTTTCCGAGCTGCAATATGAAATATGCCAACCAAATACCTGCCAATATCGTAACATCGCGATTGGCAGGGGACCAATCGACCCTTTCGCGGAATTTTTTAAAGATCAAGGCTAAAAAGGTTAGGATCATTAGACCATCAATACCAAAACCCAAGGGCAAACCTTGAACGTAACGACCAATGCCAAGTATTATGAAATTTAAACCAATGGTGGAATAAAAACCAAGAACAGGGTTTTTGAACACCAAATAGAAATAAATACTACCAAAGAAAATCGCCAAGAACAAACCTGCCCCGGCAATCCCCATCTTTGCGAGCAACAAGGCTACGAACAATACCGATGCAAAGAGCGCCAGAACCACCTTAGGCCTTGCCAAATTCGCCGAACCGGATGTCTTATCAAATGGATTGATATGTTGACTGCCCGTATTCAATTCACTTGTTTTTTTAATATGGAGAAGCGGTTCTGGGTTATCTTAGTAAAGAGGATCTTATAGAATGTTATTCCACTAGAAAAAATCTCTTTATATGAGAAATTCAATTCCTTTTTCAAAAAATACATGCCCATCCAAATACCGATTCCGGTAAATACAATTGAAGCAAAGGCAACAAGTAATAATGATTCAAAAATAAAAATGGCCACAAAATCACCGATAACATTGGCTGCTACCATGACAAATACCTTTACTGCGTTAATATTTGGCTTGTTTATACTATCTAAAGCAACACCTGTCATTCTATCAATAGGCAATAAAAGCCCATAAATTGAAAATACACGAACGATATGTACCACATTGAAACCTGTTTCAGGGTCTACCTTTAAATACTGATCACCAGATAAGACAAAGACCAAATATTCTGCAAATACAAAGGTGAACAAGCTCATACTTATGAATAAATAGGTAAGTGCGCCGGAATAGGTATGAAACAAATAACACACTTCATCAATCTTCCCCTTCAAACTTGCTTTGGATATTTTGGGAAATGCCGTGGCAACAAAACTTCGTAAAGGTATCTGCTGTAATTCGGTAAGTTTGAGTGGAATACTAAACAGGGCTACGGCAGCACTGCCCATGGGACTTAAGCTAATAATTATCGTATCTGCACTTCGCAATAAATTGGTTCCTATTAAGGTAAAAGTGGTATATTTTCCAAAATTCAACAAGGTCTTATTGGTCGCTGCGCTTGCCTTCGTTATATATTTGGTTCCGTCCCATCCTAAAACAAAACTGATGAACGAAGTAATTGCATTGACCACGAGCAAGCCCACCACTAATTGGGTCAAAGTCATCTCGATAAAAAAGAAATGAACCAAGATCACTAGAAAAAATAAGCCGCTCTTCACTGCTTTCAACACTAAAATGCTGGCATACTTTCTACCTGCCTGTAACACGACCAAGGCATTATTCCAAGGCAAGTTTAAAAAAGCCAGCACCGGATACCACTTAAAAAATAATTTATAACCGGAGTTGCTGATAGCTGTATTGAATACCACGTAACAAAGCATCAAAATCAACGCTATGAGAATAGTGGCACCAACACCGATCAGTGCATTTGAACCTATCAATCTCAATCTTGAATCTTCATCCGCACCCGATAGAAAACGGATTAGGCCCGTATTCGTTATGCCAAACCGAAACATCTCTACAAAAGAGCCTCCTGTAATGAACAATACCCATTCGCCAAAAACCTCCAATGATAAACTCCTGGCCAATAGTGCAAAACCTGCAATACCCAAAACAGCGATGACAAGATTTCCTGTCAATGACAGAAAATTATCTTCACGCAAAAGTTTTTTGAGCATTTTCATTAACCTACTTTTTTAAATTTGGTTCCTTGATAAAAACTGAAATCTAAAAACCGACTTTAGCTTTTTTCTAAACTTGTTTCGTTTTTTTGGTAAATCTCCCAACACGGATTCAACCTCATTGAGATTGACCCCGTTTACTACAATCTTTAATTTTTCAGCACAAGCATCCTTTAAACTGCCGATGGCGATTTCGTCGGCATCTGACCAAATTCGATTAGATCGGCATACCAGAATACCTAAATCGGCACTTGTAATTAATTCTACGGGGTATTTATGATAGATTAGCGCAGGTAATTCTATAATGACAAAGTCTGGCCTGGTCATTGATCCCTCGGAATACTGCCCCAAAATATCGGTATAGGTCTTTGCATTGTAGAAGTTACTGTCTATGGGGTATGTCAGAGATTCTGAAGCATTAAGATAGGTAGTTGTAGGGGCCAAAAAAGGATTTTTTAAATCCACACGTACATCCGGATACCCCAAGATTTTGTTTAGAACAGAAGATTTTTGTCTATTGACACTACTTTTTATATCATCTTGTCCCTTATCGTGGTTCAATAGCAATACCCTTTTACCGTCTTGTTTTAAAGTTCTTGCAATATTACCTGCCAAAACCGTCTTGCCCTCCAGATTTTGAGTGCTGATTACAATAATAGTCTTTGGCTTCTGTTTTGTCTTTTGAACATCAAAATATTGAAGTATATTTTGTGTAATTATTTCGATCAATCTCTTTTGTATAAAAGGCAGATTAATACCCTTGGGATCTACTATGAGTTTAGGAAACATTCCTAAGGATACCAAACCAGTTTCTTTACTAGCTTTGATGGAATTTTTAAGGGTGTCATCAAAGTATTCCATTATAAAAATGATACCCAAGGTCAAAAGACCTCCCACAAAGGCAGCAACAATGATCAATATTGCACGTTTTGTTGGATTTGGAGATAGTGGATAATAAGGTGGATCTACAGTTTTTAAGTCGGATGCAAGTTCACTGTCTTGCAATTTTAATTTGGCTAAATTCAATCCGTGCAATATTTCCAGGTATCCCTGCTCTGAAACTGCTATCTCACGTTCTAACCTTTTCATATTGGCACCAGCGGGTGCATACTTCGCATATGTTTCCTGAAATTGATTTTTCTGCCCATCTATGACCTCGATTTTAGCTTTCAAATTTTCGGTTTCCACGGCACTTGCCATCCAGTCGGGCAATACTTTAGAGATTTGTAGCCCCTCGATCGAGTTTTGGTACGTATAGAGTTCATCGACCCCGTTTCCGATGGCTTTGTTTAAGTCTTGGGACTGGACCTTTAAGTTGGCCAATTTTTTTACATCAGCTTCGTTACCTGTAGATTCGATGTTGGCCTGTAGAAGGCCCATTTCATAAGTAAGATTTCCTAAAGCTTTCTTTTTTTCAAGTAAGCGATCGCTCTTCATCTGTATGACCTCTTGCAGTTGTAGCTTATCCTCTAATCGTTTTGTTCCTGCCTGAATGCCGGCCAACTCAGCCACTTTCATCTTATAATCGACCTCCAGCTCCTCTTTGACAACTGCAACGGCTTTACTCTGCTCATAGTAATTAATGATATTAGAGCTTTTGTTGAACTCAAGTAGCTTACTTTCTGCTTCATCTAAGCTTTCTTTTGCTTTCGCCAGCTCATTTTCGAAGTATTTGACTACGGAACCCGACCTGTTTTCTTTAATAATTTTATAGTTTTTTATGCAGACATGGTTGTAAATAATCAAAGTTTGCTGACAAATACCGGGATCGTTCACAGTGTAGCTCAATTGAATCAGATCACTGCTGTTAATTCTTTGGGCTTTTATATCCGATAAAGCTTTAAGCGAATAATGTTTGTTCTCGTCATAACTGAATAATTCGTACATATAGTTGTCTGAACCACTTCTCATCAACGCCAAAAAATTCTGGACCGTTTTTTCATAGTTATTTCGATCAATCCCGGCAGGCAGTGGATTGTCGACTCCATTCGCATCTACTGTATGTATTGAATCGCTTCCGTCAGTTTCGATTAAATCATAGATATTCTTGGGAACATTTTCTCTAAGCTCATCATAAAGTTCTCTTGAAATATATTTAGGATTGGCTTCTGGAAGCATGAGATGTAACGCTAATAGCCTTACCGCCACCTCTTCTTTGGTCTCTCTAGATTTGATGATATTGATTAAATTATCAAAAGCTGAATTTGTAGCCTGTGTACTAAATTTTTTGTCCATTTCAATTGATGAACCGGTAGCAAGACCTGTATATAAAATAGTTTGTGAAGAATATTCATAAGCGGGATTCATGGTCAGTAAAATAACCAACGAACCTAAGAACAGGGGTACTATTAGTAATAGTACTATGTGCCTTAGTATTAATCTTATAAAATGAATTAGTGTCATACCCTTAATTGGAAACTTTCAAATCGAATACGAACCCAGCCATATCTTCTAGCATTTTTTTCGTGGTAATAAATTCGGACAATGCGGTTTCGTAAGCTTCCTCCATGTTTGTAGTCATAGTATTTATGCGAACGTACTCGGACATAGGCACTAAACCATTTCTAAATTCTTTTTCTACCATCTGCATATTTACCCTTCCGTTACCTAAACCTTCTGATCTTATCTGAAGTATTTTTTGTTTTAGTATCAAATCTTGATAGAGTTTTATAACCACTTTTCTTAGTTGTTCATTTTCAAATTCGACCATACTTTTTGCAGCCTCTACCTCGGATTCTGCTAACTTTATTTGGTTTTTCCGGTTGATACCGTCGAATAATGGGAACTTCAAAAAAAGACCAACGCTATAGTTGAACTGTTGACTCGTCGTTAATACTTGGGAGAGTGCTTCACCATCTTCGTTACTTGAAAAATTGTTTAGGTTACCGTACCTACTATCAGCTTGAAGCCCTACATTTCTCGCCCAGTGTATACGTTCGGATGCCATTGCAGCTTCCTTAGTCTGGATATTATTGTTTCTAAAATTCACCATGGCACTGCGCTTTATAACTGAATCTATAACTGCATCTAGCGAAGGGAAATTAAGCTCTTGCGTAACCGGCGTATTGCTAATAGTATCGTTGATCTGTGAATGTACCGGGTTGGTCGATAGCACAAATGCAATCAAAATCACTGGTATTTTAAAAAGCCTATGCATTTTTATTTTTCTATTCCTATTAAATATGGTCAAACATGGTTTAGTATTCGAGGCCGCAGTTACTGATTCGGCTCGGTTGAAAACAATATCTGCAAAAAAGGTTGTAATGGACTTCTAACTGCTTAATAGTCAAATTATTTGTATATACCCGGCCAGCTCAGGTTCAAGTTTGCGAAGCCTATTTTTTTCGCAGGGAAATACTTCCTCATCAATATTCTTGACCGTTATTTTGCTATTCAAATCGCAGGGGATTCTCATTAGCTTTATGCATCGCACCATTCAAGGAAGGTAAGCTTCGGCATGCATCCTTTACACCTAAAACTTCGTTTGCAGAGGCAATAATCAATATTGATGCTTAAGACAGGGTAATAAAGACCACTCCAAAAGTCAATACTGGATTTTTCTTCATTATCTAAACATTTTCTTTTTGAAAAACAGCTTTGAACGTTCTAAAAATAATCCACATGTCATATAGAAAAGCATAGTTGCTGTTGGCATATTGGACATATTTAACATCCAACTGTTTTCGTTCCTCCGTTGACATTTTAGAAGTCCTGCCCCTAGCTTCTACTTGCCACAAGCCGGTAATACCTGCCGGGCCATTAAACCTTTCTGTCCATTGGTCGGTTGTAAGCATCTCCGCTTCATATAAGGGCAACGGTCTATTGCCTACAATCGACATATCTCCTTTAAGGACGTTGATCAATTGGGGAAGTTCATCAATACTAAGTTTTCTTATAATCTTACCTACTTTAGTAATTCTAGGGTCGTTCTCAAATTTTACGAAAGCACTATCCGTTTCTTTTCTTTTTCTCTCGTTGTAGTCATGCTCATTAATCTGAGAATCATCTCCAACAAGTCTAATGCCTGCGGGATCAGTTTTAGTTTCTTCGGTAAAGTCGGCTGTAATTTCTTCTTCTTGAGTATACTGGTTAAGATGCTGAAACTCTTTCAATCTTTTGTCCGCGTCTGGGTACATTGACCTTAGCTTAAGAAAATTGAAAATTTGATATCCTGTGCCGACCCTTTTAGATATGTAATAAACTTTTCCCTTCGACTCCATTCGTATGGCCAAAATAACCAGCAATAATAATGGAGCGGCCATTAAAAGAACGGTACCGGCCAGGATAATATCAAAGCTTCTTTTCCAAAAACCTATTTTATACTTGCTAGACCCGCCTACTGCCGTTGAAATATTATGTTCTAATAGATTCGCCTTAAGGTTTTTCAAAAAAGCAACACGATCTAAAATCTGTTTCAAGTGAATAGGAAAAACAAAAAAATCATCAAAACCATTTTCAATGGCCAGTTGTTTCTCTTTCTTTCCCATTTCTTTGCCTAATAGCACAAAGGGAATTTCTTGATGTTTATCAAAAGTTTCCGTAACATACTCCTTTAGTTGAACCACACCCTTCTCATAGAAACTAAAATCACATAAAATTGCGTCTACAATAGTTGGGGTAACTTCGAAAGATTTGTCTTCGGAATTGTTCTTAGACTGCATCCATTTTATGGCTTTGTTGGCATCATCTACCATATGTATTGAAATTCCTTTTGGCTTTTCCAATACGCCTTTCATTAATATTTCATAACTCCCGATGTAGAGTATCGAAATATTCTTTTCTGTTGTAACCTCCATTACTGACGTATTAATAACTTTTCTATCCTAATTAAAAGTTCTTCTGGGTTAAATGGTTTAACCATATAATCATGAGCCCCCAAACGAAGGCACTCTATACGAACAGAACTACTCTCCCTGCAGCTCAAAACAATAATGGGAATGTCAGAGAATAGTCCAGAAATTTTGACATTTTTAATAAATTCAAATCCGTCCATTTCTGGCATTTCCAAATCCGTAATAATTAAATCCGGTAAGTTGCCTTCCTGCAACCAAGCCAAAGCTGCCAATCCGTTCTCGGTGGTCGTAACTTTGTAAGATTGTCCTAAGAATTGCGCTAACAAATCACTCAAAGACTGTTTATCGTCAACTACTAATATTTCCATATTTTTTACTTATTGATTAATTTAATAACGAAATGTAGGTTTTATATTACACTCCATGTAATTTATGTTGTCAAACACATGCTATCTGTTGTAAGCAGTAGGTAGCTGGCAGGCTGACCTACCTGCAATTCATTGTTTATAGCGGATGAACTGAACGCTTGATAGCTGAAAATTCTTTTCAAATCTGGCACATTCCCACCGCGCTAAATACATATCAGTGTATTGAAGTTGAGATTGTTATCTATTTCTTCATTTTGCTTCCCGTGAAAGGGATAAACTTGAAGAACATTTCGCGAGATTAGTGGAGACAATCGGTATTGAATAAAATGTATTCCTAACCTCAATTTAAACTCCTTGTTCCCTGAAATAAAGTAGTGGCCTATCAATTTTCAATTGATAGGCCACTACTAGCCAAAGCGCTCCCGCTCAGAGTGTATTATAAAGCCGCAGAAATAGACATAAATCCGCTGATTGCGACCGTTGAAAGAATTCCAATCAGACCAAAAATTAAAAGCTTTACTGTCGCGTCAATTAAAATAGAAGATTTCATAATTGATGTTTTATAGGTTAAGTACAATTCATACTTCAAAAATAAAACATTACGTAATCTTAAATTTCGGACTGTAGCCCATTTGCGAATTACTATAGACCAGTGGACAACATAGTGGGAAGAACGATTTACACTAAATTCAGACGTTTCATCAATTCAGGTCTGCTAGACCTGCTAATCGGGATAACATTCTTTTCTATGAGAACGCTATTGTCTTCAATATCAATTATTTTGGTGAAGTTTATGACGTAGGATCGATGAATCTGCAGAAAGACCTGTTCCGGTAGTTTGTTCCTTATTTTCTTCAACGTGGTGTGTACGCGATATTTTTTGTCGCAAGTTAGAATTTCTATGTAATCTCCTTGAGCCGAAACTAAGAGAATGTCATCATATTTTAGTTTGATAAGGCGCCTATCAATGTTTATGTAGAGCTCTTGATTATCCCCGATCCGTGAAATATCCGAGACACTGTTAACTTCCTTTAATTTGAGATTCCTTATTTTTTGAATAGCTTTTTCGAAACGTTCAGCGGTTATCGGTTTTACCAAATAATCTACAATTGCTTCATATTCAAAGGCCGCTATGGCAAATTCGGTATCCGAAGTGGTAAGTACAATATGAGGCGAACTCTTAAGGGTTTGAACGAAATCGATTCCGGTGAAACCTGGCATATGAATATCAAGAAAAATAACATCTATATGCTGCTGATTCAAAAACTTTATGGCATCGATGGCATTATCGAATTCTTCGACAATATTTAGTTCCAAGATTTTAGAACACAATTGTTTCACGATAGCCCTTGCCGTGACCTCATCATCAATAATGATACAGTTCATACTTAAATAGTCTTTAAATACCCTTCAACTAGGCCCAGCACTTCTTTGAAATCATTTTCCGATTCCTTTTGGCCAATAAGCAATTCCCCTTCGTAAGCGACAGCAAGATGATAACCGACCTCCAACCCTAGAATATTAAATTTATGCTTGATTTTATGTACAATTGCAGCAGTTTCTTTAGTTCTATCATTAGCCAAATGATCTAAATACTCCTCTTTTTCCAACGGAAACTCCTCTTTCAAAATCGCAATAAATCGATTTCTAAAAACAATATCGTCACCTGCCAATTTATCTAAATAGTCAAGGTTAGGAATAGTATTCATCACTTCTTTTTTAAGGTAAAATAAAATGTAGTTCCTTTGTTTTCTTCAGATTCCAACCAGACTTCGCCATCATAAAAGTCAACCGTCTTTTTCACGATTGCCAAGCCTATTCCTGTTGCATTCTTATCGTTCTCCAATTTTTTGAACATTTCAAAAATACTTTGTTGATGCTGCTTCGGAATACCGGTACCATTATCGGTTATCCGAAATTTCCAAAAATTTTCATCGGGTAGATAGCCAATTTTTATGATTCCTTCTTCAAGATGCTCGGTCGCGGTTACCGCGTTGAGCATTAAATTCATAAACACTTTTTCCAAACGGTCTTTTTCAAAGAATATAGTAGGCAATTCCTCGTCGAATTCAATTGCTACATTTTCGGGTATGTAGATTGTTCTTTGAATTTCAGCTAACAAATCCTTTAGCGCGAATGAAACTCTTTGCTCATTGGTATTTCCTAATGTGGCATGATTTAAAATACCGCTAATCAGTTTATCCATTTTTAAAAGATTCTCTGATACTAGCGAACAGTTTTCCTTGCTTTCATCAGAAAACTTTTCCTTTTCATCATCCAAAATCCAACTCATCAGTGCACTAATATTTCGAATAGGAGACTTCAGGTCGTGCGATACTACTTGTGCATAGTCATTTAATGATTGGTTCTTAATCTCCAAGTCTTTTAATAATTTATCTTTCTCCGCGGTCACTTCTGACATCTGAGTGGCCAGATTGCTAATATATTTAGCCAACTGCTCCATATTGATATTATGGTTTTTGCTGGCATCATAAAAAATAGTCTTGTTCGGATTATTGGTTAGACTTTTAATTGCGTCTTCAAGGGAAGTTAAAATATTTTGTTGTCTCAATGCTTCCTTTTCCAATTGTCGATTAGCGGCATAGAGTTCATCAGAACTAATGGTTGTGGCCCGATGTAGCATAGAAAATTTTTCATCATAATTCTCATACGATTTCTCTATAGCTTCCAAAAAAACGTCCATTTCCGGTTTAGACCGAAACTCGGTGGGTAGATATTTTCTGATTTGTCTTTGCAATAAGGAGTGCATTATTCGCTGAATAAAGTTAGGGTCATCGTTTGGTTATGTAACTTACAGGAGTCGTTATTCTCAAAAGGGGCCATTTCTCCATAAGAATAAAAACCTGCCATAGCTACATTCTCCCCAATTACGGCTTTCACCTCTTCCAATTCTTCTTCAGTTCGCTGGTCCATCACTAATTTTCGACCTATACAGCTGACCAAAAGTGCCAGTTCCGGTATGTTGGTTCTGACCTTCATTGCCGAATTACTTGCGAGATTTGCGCCATTGACGATATCATCTACAGATGACATCATCAGTTGTACTTTAGAACCTTCAGGGACGTCGCCTGCTAAGGTCATTGTGTTTTTACTTTCATCTATATTAAGAATCGTACGAACAATAGGTTGCTCATTATTTTTAATCTTTACGCTTAAAGGATATAGCAAGGCTGATTTAGGCAACTCATTTGCTTTTTCACCAAGATAATTTTTATAGAGATCAAGCGCCGGTTTTCCGTCAAGTTCATAAAGCACGTTTTCTTTGGATTTTGTAATTACGCGTTCGGGCCCAAAGGGAGTCCAACCACAATAATTTGAACTGGTAATTTCCAAGGTGTCTCCATAGAAGCCGATTGCTATTACCTCACCTTGCTTAGGGTTTTCGTTGTAAGATGCAAGGGTTTTTTCAAAGCGATCATCATCCCCACAGAGACCCCCTGAGAGACCAACTTCTTTACGCTTATGTTTTTCAAAACCATGGATCAAGGCACTGCCGTTAACCGTGCTTCCTTCAGAAATAACGAATACATGCCTAAGGCCCTCTCTCGGTAACGCCCCCATCAATTCTTCACCAAGTAAGGCATCATCATGACCATATTTACTTACATTTCCTCTTTTAATCTGAAAAGTACTTTTCTGAAACTCGATGGCCGTTAATACGATGGTGCCGTCAAGAACCATATCATCGATTATCTCTCCCGAAGTTGTTCCAAAAACAATATGGCCAGTCGGGAACAATTGCCTTATCTGTTCGAAAATAGTGTCATCTTCCAACATAAATCGATTACCAAATACAAGAACCAATGGGTTTGACATACTTTCCACTTTATCTTTAAAGATAAAATCCCCGTTCTTTTTTTTAACAGCATGTGCTATTTTCATGTTTCGTTTTTCAAAGTGATTTTATCCCTTTTTAAGGGTAAAGTGAAATGCTGTGCCTTCGCCAAGTTCACTCTCAACCCATACACTGCCACCGTAACGGTCTACTATTTTTTTGACTATTGATAATCCGATGCCGGTCGATCTCTCATTATTTCCAATGGATTGGAAAATATCGAAAATCTTTTGGTGGTACTCTTTTGGAATGCCTACCCCGTTATCTTTTATTGTAAATACCCACAAATCTTCTTCTTCTTTGAACAGCACTTCAACTAGGCCCTCTTTTCTTTCAATATGGACTACCGCATTGCCAATGATATTCTGGAAGAGTTGGTGCATTTTAGTGTAATCGGCTATTATAGTGGGTAATTTCTCTGGCACTACCAATTTCACGTGCTCGGGAATGTAGATCACTTCCTTGATATCGGATACCACCTTGTTCAGGTCGACTTGTGAACTGTCGAGTTCAGAACTGTTTGCGGTCGAGTATTCCAAAATTCCATGAATCAACTTATCCATGGTAGTTACTTTTTCTTGCATCAGTTGTAAATTCTGTCGTCCTCCATCATCCAATACATCTTTATAATCCTCGTTTAACCATGTGGCCAATGCGCTGATACTTCGTAAGGGAGATTTGAGGTCATGGGAAACAATATGGGCATATTCTTGCAGCCCCGAGTTGCTGGCTTCCAACTCTGCCACTAATTTCTCCTTTTGCAATTCAAGATTTTTCTGATTGGTGATGTCTAAATTAATTCCTATGGATCCAATAACTGCGCCGGAATCGTCATATCTTGGAGCTCCACTAATTAACCAATACTGAGTCTCTCCTTTTTTATTCAAAACCTCAACCTCATAGGAATCGGATTCACCTTTCAGTCTTTTTTTATTTTTTTCACGGATAAGATGTTCATTTGGTATTCGAAGTAAAGATTTTGCCGTTTTGCCTATGAGTTCACTCTCTTCGTAACCGCTCATCTTACAAAAACTCTGGTTGACCATTTGAATACTGTCATCGTTGTCAACTTCAACAAGGCCCAGGTTCATGTTCGCTATAATACTGCCATATTTTTCCCTTTCTGCCTCTAAATTTCTCCTGTAGTTTTTGCTGATCGTTACATCGCTATACGCCCAAAGATGACCCTTATATACACCATCATTAAGAATAGGTATATAGTCTCTTTCCAGTATTCTACCATCAGTCATTTCAAGTTCATCGGACAAGACGGTTTTGCGATTGGTCAGTATTTGATTTATCCGTTGTACGAAAGCCGCGGGATTTTTGAAATAAACTTTGTTCTGTTCGGCCGAAGAACTACAATCCATACCCATGAGTTCATTGGGCTGAACAGGTATGTTGAAAAGATTACAGAACTTTTGGTTGGTTAGGGCAATTTTACCATTTTCATCTTCTAACAATACGCCCGTCTGTAAATTGGCGATTAAGGTGGCCAACCTGTTCTCAGAAGCCTTAAGGCGTTCTTCAGCTTCTTTTTCCTTACTAATATCCTCAATAATAGCCACTTGATAGTCTTGAATGCCCTCCATATTCCTAACGGCGCTTACCAATAATCTTGCGAAAAGAATGCTACCATCCTTTTTTAAATATCTTTTAACTACCGTAAAGTTATCTATGTCACCCGTTTTCATGTCCAATAAGAAATCTTTAGTAATATTCTTATCTTCAGGAAGGGTGATTTCATGAACCGTAAAATTCTTTAATTCTGCCTCGCTGTAACCAATTAAATTCGTGAAAGCCGCGTTGACCCGAATAAAATTTCCCTCACAAGTCAGAGCTACCCCTAAAGGTGAATTCTCGAGTATGATATCCAGCTGCCTTTTTTGTTCAGATAGCAACTGTTTTATTTCCATTTCCTGGGTAATGTCTCGCACGATACCTTGAGCCGCAACCGGTTTGCGGTCAACGTCATAAATAAGACTACTATTGATCTCTACCCATTTGAGGGTCTGATCCTTTACTCTTATTTTTGCCCGGTAGTTTTTTAGTACACCAATCTCAAATAGCGATTTCATGGATTCTACCGTATACTCCATAAAATCCTCATGAACCAATTGGCTAAGGTTGACGCATTCTTTAGTGTGGTCGTACCCCAAGAATTTCTTCGCCGAGCTGTTCATGTTGATGACGTTAAAATTCAAGTCCATCACCACATAAGGATCGATAATATTGATAAAGACCCCATCAAGTTCGGAGGTTTTCTCGGTAAGTAAATTTTCTAACTTGGCATTGGCCTGTTTAAGATGGTGGGTAACCTCATAGAGTTCTTTAGATTTCTGTTCTAAAATCTCTTCAGCAAGTTGTCTTGCCTTTTTTTGACGGTACAAGGCCCGCTTTAATAGTTCAATTTCCTTCTTTGGATTATCCATTTTGGACAATTTCAAATTTAACTTCGGTACCATCTTCCTGTAGCAATTCAAAGGAAACTCGGGCCGTCTCATTGAAATGTTCAAAACACCTTTCAATTAAGCCATGGGCCAACCGATACAAGCCTCTCGAGGATTTATAAATTAGTGATAGTGAATTGTCGGTTTTCTCTAAAATGGTGAAACTGGGCAATTCTGCATCCGGGTACAACTTTTTGACGTGCACGTGAATATGATCTTCGATGGAGAATACCAGACTTAAAGGGGATTGATAACTGGCAATCACCTCAGGATGGGCCTTACCGAGGCTGGTAAAGAGAAAATGACCGAAGGTGTAGATCAAATCGTCAACAGCAATTTCCGTTTTAGTATGCAAAGCCGTAATTAACGATACCATTTCATTAAAATCATAGGTGCCTACAGAGGTATAAATTCCCTCTGAAGCCACACCCGAATTGCGAATGATATCGTCAACGGTCTCGAGACCAAACTTCTCTTCGACCATTTCCAAGAACTCGGTAAATACTATTCCTTTCATCTTTCAATTGTAAAAAATCGAAAGTAAGAAAAGTATTACCAGTCCGCTAAAAATTGTTGTGAAAGTCTATTTTTTGTTAGCCTTTGACCAATTGGTTGATGTGCCAGTAGTTCAAGACCTTAGTTAATTTAGATTCGTAATCTTCATATTTCAAAGGTTTGATTACGTATCCGGCAATCCCGATCTGATAGCATTTTAAAAGATCGGACCTGTTCTCGGAAGTGGTCAAAATCACCGTGGGAATATATTGCAGAACTTCGTCGTTCTTTAAAATTGTAAGAAACTCTATACCGTTCATACGCGGCATATTTAAATCCAGCAAAATTATATCCGGTAGTTTTTGACCAGATCGCAAAACTTCAAGGGCTTCTTCCCCATTTTTAGCCTCTATTATATTTTGACTTAAATCTAATTTAGAAATGGTACGTTGCAATTTCATGACTTCTATCTGGTCATCTTCTATTAGTAGTATATCCACGATATTATATAATTTAAACTAAAGATCAACATTTACTTTTATAAAATGGAATTCCAGTAGCCCAATGGCAGAAAACTATAGACGAATGGACATTTTCATTAGTCTAATAAAAGTAATCAATTACGGAAAGCCTTCAGGGCTAACCGTATAGTAAAATACCATATTACAAAATTTCCCATCAAAAAGCCTTGAAAGCTATGTCTATATTGAAAAAGGAACTTAGATATGGCGAAGGGGAAGAAATAGGCAAAGACACCTTTGAAAAGAATTATGGGGTTACCCTGTACTTTTATGATTCAGAATCTATTCGATTGTATTTTGGAAATTGGGGTTTGTTAGCGGCCAGGGAAATTAGGGAGCCCACAAGGAATTTGGAAGACAAACCCTCTCAAGAGTTTTGGCACATTACCCGCACAAGATGATTGTTAAAAAATGCTCATTTCAATACTAGATAACGTCACTGAAAGCGTAATCAGCTTACAACCCTAAATGATGTACGATGAAAGCTACTTCCCTCTTTGGATGATTGATCGTATCGAAAATCTTCAATAGTTATACTCGTCTTATCATTTTTGTTTCTTCATGTACTTGAATCAGGTGTTGCTTGAAATAAACCTATGCTCGAGTTTTCATACGGCGCCGGTAGTCCAGTTGTATCCTTTAATTTCACCAATCCCAAAAAATCAAAACCACATTTTTCATAATAGTTTATTAATCCAGGATTATTTCCAACAGTGTCCATGCGGATATATTTTTTGTCATTCGCAATCGCGAATTTTTTTGCCCATTTTAGAATCTCCCTAACTAAATTCCGCCCCCTAAAATTTGGATTGGTCGCAATGCGATGAAGGTAAATGGAGGAATCAACATTCCGTTTTTCCCAAATTTGTGCGTCGTCAAAAGTTGTCGCCCAAACACAAGCGACTTTGTTATCGATCAATAGTTTCCATTGTCTATTTTCAAAAATCTCTGTTGTAATGAGTTTTCTATCAAACTCAGGCCAATGCATGGTAAACCTCGTTTTTTGAAAATCGCGTGCCATTTTGTAGAGACGGAATATTTCATCTATATCATGTGTATCACAGTTTTTTATTTCCATACTATTCTATGAATTGGCATGTTTAATTTCTAAAGGGAAGGTTACGTGACCTGGTGTTGTTGTGCATCCCAGTAACTATTTCTTTCAAATATCAAACACTTTTCGATGATCATAACATGCCCAGCGTGCTAGAATTCAAATAAAAGGAGTCGTCTGGGACAGAAAGGACGATTGTATTCGCTGTCAACGAAGTACTTATCTTGCACAGTAAAAATAATGAAAGCGAAACTATTCCAATCGGTCGAGATGTTCAAGTGCCTTTTCCATATCTAAGGTATGGCCCAGCATAGGTGCGAACAAATCGCCTACGGTCTCAAGGCGCTTGGTATAATCCTTTAACTTAAACTGTTGCGGCTTTAGTATATCGGACAGCTCGTCCCAGGCTA
Organism: uncultured Flavobacteriaceae bacterium; assembly: GCA_963832345.1. GTDB lineage: Bacteria > Bacteroidota > Bacteroidia > Flavobacteriales > Flavobacteriaceae > Pricia. The sequence goes on from CAWHTW010000008.1 coordinate 105,058, forward strand.
TAGGTGCCGATATTGGAGCACTCTTCAAGGGCCTGACGGAATAGACAGAAGCAATGGTATGGCCACGCCTGTTCTGAAGATAATCCAAATAGATTTTTCCGTTTCTTTTCTTTATTCTTCGTTCCAAGGTTACAATTTCAGGGAGCCTTTGTTCCACAAAATGGCACAGAAGCTTGATAAAATTACGCACCTCTTCATACCTATATTCCGTTCCCATGGGCAAATAGATATGGAGCCCCTTTGAACCGGAAACCTTACAGTAGCCTTCGATACCGGCCGCATCCAAAACCTTTTTAAATTCAAGGGCCACCTGCACGACCTTTTTAAAGGCTGTGCCTTCGGGCGGGTCTAAGTCGATGATGCCATAATCCGGCTTGTCTAAAAATTGTATCCTAGAATTCCATGGATTTATTTCGATGCATCCCAAATTGGCCATATACAATAGGGACGCGGTGTTTTGGCATACTAAATAATCGATATCCCTTTCCGATGATTTGGAATATAGGGTTACCGTTTCCATCCATTCCGGTAGGCTTTCATTGTCCTTTTGATAAAATCCCTCTTCCCCAATCCCGTTCGGATGCCGATGAAGGCTCTGCGGACGGTCGATAAGATGGGGCAGTATGTAATCGGAAATTTGAAGGTAGATAGTCGATCAGATCATATTTGGTCAATCCTGAATCGGGCCAATATACTTTTTCCAGGTTGCTTACAGGCACCGGAAAGCCGTCGACTTCGATAGTATCCTTCAGGCGAGTGTTCGATTTTTTCGGTTTGTCCGGTAATTTGGGTTCGGCCAGTTTCGGCACACCGACCAATCTCTTGAAGACCGGGTTGCGTAGTAGTCCATTTTTTGTACGCTCGGAATATTCGACCTCAGCTTCCAAAGCAGGTCGCATCCAATTGGGAGTTCTTCCCTTTAATGCAATTTTTTTTCCGAAGGGATTCGTATCCGTTCTGTAATTTTTAAAGCGTTGCAATAGCTCTTTACGCTTCTCCTCGCTAAATCCCGAACCGCAATTGCCTATGTATTGCAATCCATTTTCCTTCCTAAGACCCAAAATCAAGGAACCGAAAGCCGCGCCGCCCTCCTCTGAATTGGTATAGCCGCAGATTAGGGCCTCCAGCCTTTCAAAGGATTTTACTTTGAGCCATTTTTCGGTACGGACCCCTATGGCATATCTTGAATGGATTTCCTTGGCCATCACACCTTCCATACCGGCCTCGACGGCCTTATGGAAAAGAGCAGTACCCATGCCTTCAATATGATCACAATACTGTGTGATTTCCAAACCTTCCACTACTTCAGGAATCAGGCTTTTTCTGTTTACCAAATCAAGATCGAGCATACTCAACCCATTCAAGAAAAGCATATCAAAAACGTAAAAGCGCAAGGTGCCGTTTGACGATGGATAATTCTGAAGCTCCCCGAATCGGGAAACTCCGTCCGCATCAAGAATGACCACTTCGCCATCGAGGATAACCTCATGTTCAATCATAGTCAATTCATCGTGCAGCGCTTGAAATTTTGCATTATAGTTAATTCCGTTTCGAGATTGTAAGAGCACTCCTTTATTTGATATGTGGGCCAAGATTCGATACCCATCCCATTTAAGCTCATAGATCCAATCAGGATCATTGAAAATTTTATCGGTCTGGGAAGCCAACATCGGTTGTAGTATGCTACCGGGCTTTATTTTCTTCGGATGTTTTATAGGCGTGTTCTGGGAAGGTGCGACCAATGCTTCTGCATCGTAAAAGGATTCGGTGGAATAAGCATCGTTCTTTTTGATCAACAGCCATTGTTCCTTATCGCTTCGCAGACCTGTACGGACCAAGGCAAAGCGCCCGAGGATTTTATCGCCGTGGAAAATAAGCTTTATGTTCCCCTTATTTAATTGCTGTGATACATCAGTTGGGGAAGCCTCGCGATCAATTTCAAAAGTCCCGCTGTCCCAAATATTCATTTCTCCCGCTCCGTAATTGCCCTTGGGAATCGTACCCTGAAAATGCAGGTACTTTATCGGATGGTCTTCGGTGCGGACGGCCAAACGTTTATCTGAAGGATTCATGGAGGGCCCTTTGGGAACTGCCCAACTTTTTAGCGTGCCATCAATCTCTAATCTAAGATCATAGTGCAAGCGACGGGCGGCATGACGTTGGATAACAAAGCGAAAGGTTTCCGAAGGCTGTGAAACCTGCCCTTCGGGTTCGGGCGTGTTGTTGAAATTCCTTTTTTCGTTATACGCTTTTAAGTTCACGGTTTAAGAAGCCTTTTTCTTGCGTTTTTCCAAACTGGCCTTGAGTTGGGCCATCAAGTCTTTTGCGGGGGTCGGTTTCGCCTCAAACTTTTCGGATTTGGAAACCTTCCCGGATGCTTTTGATTCAATAATTTTCAACAACTGCTCATTATAAACATCCTTAAATTTTGAGAAGTCGGAATCTTCGGTGTATTGGTCAATAAGGGAAATCGCCATGTCCAGCTCCTTTTTGCCCACTTTCGCATCCGGCAATTCGAGCTCGGCCGTATCCCGGATCTCATCGTCAAATCGAATGATATGCAAAACCAAGGCATCTTCGTAGACCCCGATAAGTGACAGATGTTCTTTTTGTCTCATCACGAACGTCGCCACGCCTAGCTTTTTAGTTTTTTTAAGTGCGTCACGTAACAATGCATACGACTTGGCCCCATCTTTTTGGGGCTTTATAAAATAAGGTTTTTTGAAAAGTACATCCGCTACTTCATTGGCCATGATAAACTGTTCGATATCGATGGTCTTACTTTTCTTCATGTTCGCATTTTCGAAATCCTCCTTTTCAAGAACGATATATTTATCGTCCTTTTTATATCCTTTTACAATATCTTTCCATTCCACTTCTTTGCCCGTCTTCTCGTTGACCCTTTTATAACGAATGCGTTCGCCATCATGACTATCGAGCATATCGAGGTCTAGCGCACGATCCTCGGAACCCGAAAATAATTTGATGGGAATCGAAACAAGTCCGAAGCTTATAGATCCATTCCAAATTGACCTCATAGATAATATTTTAGCGTTAGAACCCCATCGGTTCCAATCAATGATTAAAGCGTAATGACCATTAAAAAGCGCTTTTTGATAAAAGCGCTTTTAAGTATCATTCTGTATTTTCCAGGTTATTAAATAGCCTGCTCATTCAAACGACCTTCTGCCAATGTATCGAGCTTATTATCCGCGGCATATTCTTCGTCCAGGGTTTGCTGTAGTTTAGTAGCAAATGTATCGTAGCCCAGTTCTTTGGCAAAGCGGACTGCAGTGCCATACCCAGAAATTTCATAATGCTCGACACGTTGTGCTTCGGCTATCAGGCCAGCGTCCATAACTTGGTCGTCTTCTGCCTCTTCAATAAAACCTTTTGCCTCTTTTATTAGACCTGCCATCGCGTTACAAGTTTCTCCGGTAGGTTTTATGTCAAGCTCGTGGCAGATTTCCTCCAACCTTTTTTTCTGGTTTTTGGTTTCTTCCAAATGGCTTTCAAAGGCCTCCTTCAACTTACTGTCGTTCGCGTTTTTCACCATTGCGGGCAATGCGTCGATGAGTTGTGTTTCGGCACTGTATAAATCTTTCAGCTGATGTTCAAATAGTTGTTTCAAATTTTTCATGATGTATCTTATTAAATTTTAGAAATAATCGTTACGCTTAAATTCAGTATAAAAATAATCGAGACAAGCGTATCAGGTTGCTTCGATTAAAACTATTCTTGCCCTTAACGGCAGGGCACCACTTCCCATTTAAATAAAGATGACTATGTTGATTACCTATGCTATCCCGTTAGTTTGGAAGCATACCAATCAAAGCTTGTAAAATTGAAATGATTACAAACGAATTCTTTTCCCATCGCAAATCCGTATTCAATAGTATTTATGAACTTCCCACCGATAACACCGTTACCACCACAAGAACTAATACGACAAACGCAGCAACCATAATTATGGTGGTCCACGGAAACCTGTTCTTGGGAACCTCTGTCGTCTGATTTCGAAAATTCGCGTCTTTTCTTCCCTTGGTGGGCATTGGAGCGCTCTGATCGGCATCCATTTTCTTTTGTTCGTGAATTCCTTTCATCACTAGATTATTTTATGATTATTCTTAATTTGTAATGTGACTTTAAACCTTGTCGAGGCCCCAACTGGGAATGCTGTATTCCCGATGCAAAGTTCCCGTAGACAAAAAGTACACCGTTCGAAAATGTAGCCATTGGATTATCGGGTAGCGAGATAAATAAGCAACGCCACACAAACAATTATGATCCACAATATCGTATTCTGTTTTTTAGGATTGTTCCAAAACCCCATAGTAGTTAAATTTTGTATTTGTAAGTAACAAACTATCGACCACGTAGTTTAATCCCTTCCGAAAATTATTTACCACAATTGACCAAAATTTAAAATGCTTTCAGTGGTTATGCTTCGGTACGGATAATGTTGAGTTGCAGGTTTCGCATTTTAGCCGCTCCAGCGTGGAAATGATCCGTATCAGAAAGCGGAGCAACTGGGCTGAATTTACCATCAGCTTCGAAGGGATTTTAGGAGCAAAAATTCGTAGCGCTTCGTATCATATTCCAATCACCAAAAGTTCGGCATATTGCGATTTTGTCTTAGTTCGGGTAAACATTGTTTAAAGGCTGAAGTAGGGACTTATTTAAGAGCATTTATAGTGAAAACAAGTCCATATCTGTGGATTAGCAGTTTTACCAAAAGCCTTGAAAAAGTGCAGCGTTCTTCAACTTAGCTGCTGTAATACCATCGAAAAAAATATGCTGTGAGAATAACGAACTTTCTCGCTATAAAATGATCTTATTTCAAGACGCCAAAGGTTCGCTGTAGTTTAAGCCAATTTCTTAACTTCGTAAAAATCCAGAAAAAACATTGAATTCCCCATCGACATCTACCCAGCACCTCAATAAGGAACAACGCGAGGCAGTGACCTTTACCGGCAGGCACGCCCTTATTCTTGCGGGAGCCGGTACCGGCAAGACGCGGACCATTATCGGTCGCGCATCCCACCTTATTGAGTCCGGCACATCCCCTTCGAAAATCCAGATTCTGACCTTTACCAAAAAAGCCGCGAACGAAATCGTGGAAAGGGTAAAGTCTAGGCTTCCGGAATCCACCGCCCTTAATCTCAAAGGCTCCACCTTTCATTCGTGGTGCAACCAATTGATCGTTCGCTATCCAAATCTATTTGGTGCCGCGGCCTACACGGTCATCGACCAAGACGATCAGCTATCCGTCATGAAAATGGTCTGTGGCGAACAGCAAGAGCATTTTAACGAGCTACGTCTTAAGCCCCAAAAGCTGATTGACCTGTACTCCTTTGCCAGAAACACACGTTCCAACCTTACAGATACCCTCCGGAAGCAACTTTTCAAGGACAAAACCGATAAGGACACCGAGTACGAAATATCCGTTCAAAAACCCCATATCGCGGTGCTGCTCCAAGAATACCAAAAAAAGAAAGGAAGCAGTAAGTATCTGGACTATGACGATCTGTTGCTTGCCGTGGCCACCCAGTTGCAATCCAATCCCGAGGCCAGGGATATTCTATCGCAAGATTTGGCCCATCTGCTGGTCGATGAGATGCAAGATACCAACCCCTTGCAATGGGAATTGCTAAAACCCTTTTCGGAAATCTGCCATTTGTACTGCGTCGGTGACGATGCCCAGTCCATCTACTCCTTCCGGGGGGCGGACTTTAGGAACATCCATTCCTTTTCCGAGCGGATTCCCGATGCTCAGGTCCTCAAGCTCCGACACAACTATCGCTCGACACAACAGATTCTTAATCTGTCGAACTGGCTGCTTGAAAAGTCGCCCATAGCCTACGATAAAAAACTGGAATCCGGTAAGAAAGACGGGGTGCTCCCGGTGGTGCTCAATGTCAGCGACCAGTGGCAGGAAGCTAGTTGGATAGCCGACGAAATTCTAAAGAACTATCGGGAAGACGATAAAATGTTCGGGGACCATTTGGTGCTTTCCCGTTCGCAATATTACACCAAGACCCTTCAGGCGATGTTTACGCGGAGGAAAATACCCTATGTCACCTACGGGGGCCGTAAATTTCTGGAGGCCGCCCATATCAAAGACGTCGTGTCGGTGTTGCGGATACTGAACAACCCCTACGACGAAATCGCCTGGGTACGTTTCCTGACCTTCTGGGAAGGCATCGGCAACGTCAGGGCGTCCCGGGTACTGGCGAAAATCATAAACGCCGAGGAAATCGAGTCGTTAGGGGGACTTTTAAGGAAGTCGCTTCCCGGAGCGGAAGGTGAAAAACTGGGCGGTTTTTTGGAGGATTTAGAGGATGCAAAGGGCAACGTCGGAAAAATAATGGAAAAGGCCTTCGCCTTTATGGAGCTGGGGCTGGCCTTTAGATACCGAAAGGATTGGCAGGAAAAGCGCAAAGGGGATTTTCCGGTACTGAAGTTATTGGCCGAGAGTTACGGAACGCTGGGCGAGTTTATCGGCGAAGGATTGTTGGACAATGCCGTCAACCTTAGACGGCAAACATGTACTCGACGGAAGCGAACTGACCGCCTCCGAAGAAAAAGACCATGTCATCATTTCCACCGTCCATTCCGCCAAGGGGCTGGAAGCCGATATCTGTTTCGTGCTGAATGTCTCCCCCAAGGTGTACCCCTCTTCCCGTTCGTTGGACAGCCCCGATGCGGTTGAGGAAGACCGCCGGGTACTGTACGTCGCCCTGACCCGGGCGAAGGAGCAGCTGATAATTACCCGAAATTCAGAGAGTATCAACGCAGTATCGAAGGGAGATGATATTTTCGGTGATGCCAAGGACATTCCATTGGAATCGTACTTTCTTTCCGATTTGCCGGACGGCATGGTGGAACAGCAAACCTTTGCCCACAGCTTTGATAAACCAAGGGATGCGGAAAAGCCTAGTACCATGGACTTGTCTTCTGGGATGGATTTTAGTTAGGTATGATCAATAAATTAAGAAAATCTGAAAGGATAACAAACCAGAAAACCTCATGTTATCCGGAAATTTTAGGGGATAAAGCGTTAATTTTATTGTGATATAACCAGTTACCACACAGTATGAAAAACATTATTGCATTCTTAACCAGTCTTATTTCAAATTGGGCGGTTGGACAAATTTCAGGAATTGTGACCGACGAATCGAACGGACAACCAATACCCTATGTCAACGTTTGGGTTAAAAATACTAGAGTTGGTGCAACAACAGGAGAAAACGGAAAGTTTGCCATTGAGAGCGCAAAAATTGGCGATTCAATGCTCATTTCAAGTCTCGGATATGCGACCATTGAATTTTCTGCCATCAAGGAAAATAATGTAACCCTTACACCGAAGGTTAACGAGTTGGACGAGGTAGTCGTTATTCCAATAAAGAACACAGAGGCATTTTCTATAATCTCTTTTGAGAAAGTCAAAAAGAACAGAAATTGGTATAACAATGGTCACTACTCGCTAGCCAGATTCTTTAAATACGAACAGGAATACGACAAAACACCATTTCTTAACCAATTCAGCTTAATCACCCTAAATGCAAAAAAGGAAAATGTAATTTTCCGTATTCGTTTAGTAGAGATTGGAGAGAATGGAGAACCTTCGGAAAATGGATTAACAGAGAATATAATTCTAGAATCCAAAAAAGGAGTTAACGAAATAATACTGGACTTAAACCAAGAAAAAATTCTATTTCCAAAAAATGGCTTCTTTGTTGTAGTTGACAGATTAAATATTGAAGAAAACAAGAGTTTCAATAAAACGTCACAGATGGACATTTTACAGCCGGCAATCGGAATGGAGACAAAGGAACAGGAAGAAAACACTTGGTTCGGATTTGGAGGTAAATGGATACGGCCATCGGAAATGAAAGATTTTCTTGGGAGCAACGGGAACATAGCCGTAAATGTTAATCTCACGAACTAAATACCGTGTGGTAACAATTGCTATACTCAATGCGGGCGTAAGTGCTGCATCCATTGGTCTGGGCTTGCCGAGCGGCACCGCAAAATCTTTTGGATTTTGCTTTCGCGAGAAAAAGGTAAAAACAAAACAAAAAGATTTTGGCTACCGCTGGGCGGAAACGCCAGTGCGCGAAGCCCCCGCACTAAGCATAGGTACTGTGTCAAAAAACAAGTCTTTTCTTAATATCTTAGGAAACAAGTTGAGCAATCAATTTGTTATCCCGCGCAGCAAGAGCTTTGTGCTTTTGCTGCTTTTTTGTTTCAAATCCGGCATCGTATACCGTTTCGTTCTTCCATAAAGTGAACATAAGTATCAATAATTTTCTCTGGACCGCTACCAGGGCCACCAGTGGTTTTGCTTTCTGGGGCTTTAGTCTGTTATAGAATTGTTTCAATGTGGGATTGCAGCGTACACAGGTCATCGATGGCATATGCAGAGCGGCCCTGATATGGCTGTTCCCCTTTTTGCTTATCCTTGTTTTTCCCTTGAAGTTGCCGGATTCCCTCAATACAATATCGTAACCTGCATAGCTTGTCAGTTGCTTTGCGTTCGCTATGGATTCAAATCCCAGGGTCTCGCCCACCACTGTAGCTGCAGATATGAAGGAAATACCGGGAATGCTCATCATAAGACCGATTTTCCTTTCGAGCACCTCATTTTTCGATGTAAGTTCTTGCATCTCTTTTTCTATGACCGCTATCTGGGCATTTAGAAGCTTCAATCTGTTCTTGTGTCTTTTCAGGGCTTTTTTATTGTTATAGACCCCGGATTCGATCGCTCCCTGGCGATTATTCTCCATCGTCCTGCCCTTCAACAAGGAACTACGTTCCCTGCTCAATGCTTTTAATTCCTGTAGTTCTTCACTGGGAGGGTGCCAAAGGCGAATCGATCTCTCAAGACCGAGCATACTCAGCATCCGACTATCAAGGGCGTCCGTCTTTGAACGTTGGTCCAGACTCTGGGCGTAGCGCTTTACACGGCCCGATTGCATCACACAGACGGCATAACCCCGGGCGTGCAGATAATGGGCGATACCTTGATGATAGACTCCCGTGGCCTCCATTACCACCAACAATTCAACATTGGCGTCAACCGATTTCCCCAACCATTTTAAAAGTTCCCTGTAACCCGATATATCATTGGAGACATCTGGACGGGACCTGAATTCCTTGACCAGCCTGTCCGTTAGGAAACCAAGGGATAATGATAGATCGGATTTGGAGACATCGATGCCCAAACTTTCTTTTAACCGCTTTTCCATTTTACTGTCTTTAAAGCTATAATTCCCTTTAGCATCCTTGCTCGCGTTTGATTCGATCTCTGTAATTAGGATCTAGGTACTGTCCGGATTCCAAGAAAATTATAGAAGGGCGGGGTTTCTATGAAACGATATCACTTGATGCGTATCTAGCCGAGAACTCGCTATCCCTTCTATTCAAGCTTGTTATTGAGTACCCAAGCTAACACTTTTCAAGGTATTAGCTTGGGAAGGATATTGGACCTATGAAACGATATCTTTTTAAAAGTATCTAGCCGAGCCTCGAAATCACCCTTCCCGATCAACCATTTTGTTCCACTTAATATGTTATCTTCAAACTTAGAAACAAACATACGAGCCGAGACGTTGGGTGCAATTTGACAAAAACAAGATAATTAATGAAAATATTTATTTCACATTCCTCTAAAAACGCAGATTACGGAAATGCACTTGTCAACCTTTTAACAGGAATTGGAATTAGTGGAGACCAAATAATTTTTACCAGTAATGATGCATACGGAATTCCAATTGGACAAAACATATTTGATTGGTTGAAAAATCAGATAATGGAAAAACCTTATGTTTTATATCTTCTTTCGCCAGAATACTATAAAAGTGTAGCCTGTTTAAACGAAATGGGAGCAGCTTGGGTTATAGAAAATAAACATACTATGATTTTCACGCCAAATTTTAAATTGGACAGTTATGAATTTCAAAATGGAGCAATTGACCCAAGAGAAATTGGTTTTTACGTAAACAATAATGACAAATTAATTGCATTTATAGATTCATTAAGAACTGATTATAAAGTAACTTCAAATCAAGTATTGATAAATCAGAAAATACGAGAATTTTTAGATACAATTAAAAGCTTTAATTCAACTACATCTAAAGAAATAAAAACTGAAACATTAAAAAATTCTATAATTGCAGATGCTACTGTTCAAGTTAAAGAAGATATAGCTCAAACTGAAAAAATTGCTGTTGTACCAAAAAAATATGTTGGGAAATCTCGATTTTTCAATGACCTAATGAATGGAAAATTGAAAGATGAAGAAGTAATTTTGACACACTACATAGTCGATACAGCAAGATTTAGATTATTCACAGGTTGGCAGGAAAATCAAGAAATTGAAAAAATTAAAATTTGGGAAGATGTAAATGGCATTAACAACACTTTATCTAACAACTATGAAAGTACATTAAGGAGGTTTGAAATGAAAAAGTTAGTTTCGGTTTCTGCTGAAACAAGTGGAGGAAACCCAAAGGAAATGCAAATAACCGAAGAACTTCAAGATGAATTATTGGATTTACCGATAGAACTTGAGGAAAAAATAAACGAAGTAATTAACAATAATCCAAAAACGGAAACGGACGAATTTAATCCAGACAATTGGAATTAAAAACTGCACCCAATAACTAAGTATATGGCGCGCCGATAGGCTAGCGCTATATAATCTGTTGACTGATCCGGGCTTTTAGGATAAGGGGGAATACGAAGAGTTTGTGTGGACCTTGGCAAGGAAGAAGGTCGGTATTATGCCAATTTACGGTCTACTTTTTTGTAGAAGACCATAGTTTAGACGAAGTTCAGTACCGATTCCCATCTTTTATGTAGGTAGGCATCCTCTTTTTGGCCCTTTTCCTTCGTTTTGGGCACTGGTGTGCCAAGGCTCTTTTTTGAGCCGTTACTACATTCTGAATTTCAATATTTTACGTTTTATGATCTGTTCGTAGTTTTGTGGCGGGCCTCGACCGTCAAAGGTCAAAAGTGTGATCAACGCTCGTTTTTTGCAGCTCGGGCAGCACCGGTGCACCGATTTTTCTTGGCTACCAATGGTCTCCATATATGCCAAGTTCTTGTCCGCCAATTGCAGCTGCAACAGCGGCAACCTATCCTTTTTCCAACTGCTGCTCAAAAACCCGTAATGCCGTATCCGCGTAAAGCCTTTTGGCAGTATATGGAGCTGGAAACGCCGTATGAATTCCCTGGTCGTGAGCGTCATCGTTGTTCTTTGCCCCCCCTTTTTGTAGTCCTTCAGACTAAAGGTCACCGTCCTTTTATCCCTGTCGATGTCAAGGATACGGTGGTTGCCGGTGGCTATCTTATGCGTGTAGCGTCCCAAATATTCGATCACATGTTCCGGCCTCCCAAAAGGTGGCTTGGCATAGACCACCCACTTTTTTTTGAACAGATCGTCATATAGGGACTGCGGCAGTCGGGGAAGTGCCTTCCTTAATTTTGCAACAAAAAGACCGCGGTATTTTATGCTCATCGCCTTTACCGCAAACAAAAAATCGTCCTTCCCCTTTCCCTTTTTCCAGAATCCCGCTTTTGACACGCCACCCTTGGGAACGATGCAGTGCAGGTGTGGATGCAACTGCAAGTTCTGCCCCCAGGTGTGCAGCACCGCGATCATGCCCAGTCTTGCGCCAAGGTGTTCGGGATTCTTGCCAAAGGTGCTCAGCGTTTCCCAAACGGTGTCGAACAATATCCTGTAGAGTACCCGGGGATATCTTAGTGCTACGGGGTTCAACGTATCGGGCAAGGTGAACACCACATGGAAATAGGGCACGGGAAGGAGCTCGGCCGTTCTGGCCGCTATCCATTGGTGCCGTTTATGTCCCTGACAGGTGGGACAGTGCCTGTTGCGACAGGAGTTGAACTGTAAATGCAGCTTTTTGCACTCCATACACCAGTCCAGATGTCCGCCAAGTTCCTTGGTGCGGCATTTACGTATCGCGTGCAGGGCGCGTGCGTTCCAAATGGTATGCGCCAATTCCTGCAGATGGTCCGTTTCCAGGTTCAGCACATCCGCCACTTTATGTTTGGGCCGCACTACCTTGCGTACAAAGTATCCAACGGACTGAACTTGACCGAGCTCCCCGAATCGGATACCTGTAGGTACACTATCGTAGTTTCTATATAGGCGTGCCCCAACAGCTCCTTTAGGATCATGATGTTGAGCCCGTCCTCCAACAGGTGGGTCGCATAGGAATGCCGTAGCGTATGGGCGGTAAACTTCTTTTGGGTGTCCACCTTGGAACGGCACTCCTTGATCACCCATTGGATGCCACTTGTGGTAAGTGGCCCTACCGCCCCATCTTTGGTGACCTGACTGTTGAAAACATGTTTGACCGGATTCTCCGTTTTGAAATAGGTCTTCAGGCCACGGGCAAGGTGCGGGCTCAGGGGAACATAACGGTCCACCTTTCCCTTCTGCTTTTTTATGAAGACCGTTTTACGGTCAAAATCTATATCGGCCCGTAAGAGGTTGCAGAGCTCATAACTGCGAAGCCCGCAACCGTAGAGCATGGCAAGCATCAACCGGTGCTTCAGATATTTGGGGGCCTTCAACAGCTCCCGGACCTCCCTTTTGCTGAGTACCACCGGTAGGTCGTTCTGCCTTTTTATCCGAGGAAGCCCGATGCGCTTTTTCTCCATTCCAAGCACCTTGTAGGCGGCACGCAACCCATAGATGGTATGTTTGAAAAAACTCTCGGAGGGGGTTCGGTGCAGGTTTTGGCAATGATGCAGGTAATCGTTTATCTCCTCTTGGTTAAGCAGTTCAGGGCTACGTTTGTAATGAAGGGCGAGATGGGCGAGACAGCGAAGGTAGTTCCTTAGGGTGCTCGCCGCCTTGCCGTTGATGGAAAAGCTCTTTTCAAGGGTTTGGGCAAGTTCTTTAAATCCGGGTACTCGACAAAAGGCCGTCTCCAGGATCGTCCTCGACTTTTTTTAAATACATATCGTATGGTTTTTATGAACCCATCAAGATAACGTATTTTTATAAGTGGCTAAAAGCTTCCGAGGTACGAGGATTAGTTCAACACAGTATATAAGCTATGGCTTGGTCAGTCCTCACTTGTAAAATCCTGCGGATTTTACAAAGCCGGTTTTTATCTGGAAAGGTTCGTGCCGAGACACGCCACAGCTCATATACATTAACGTTATGGGCAATTGAAACAAAAAGTAAACTTGACCTAATCAAAACCGACCAATCATGGATAAGAAAGAAAACAAGATCACTCGCCGTATGTTTGTCAACTTAGGAGCCAAAGGCTATGCTGGCGTTCAGTTGGCTTCAGTTCTACCTGCTTCTATGCTCGCCACTGCCGGCGGTAGTTCTGCGGAAGCTTCCACTTTTCATGGTGTATGCTACCATGACTGTCCTGATTCCTGTAGCTGGGAAGTAAAAGTGCGGGAGGGTAAAGTTATTTCTTTTGGTGGGAATAAAGCTAACCCCTTTACAGCGGGCAAGCTTTGTGGCAAGATGGAGACTTTCCCAGAAGACATTACCTATCACCATAATAGATTGCTCACTCCCATGAAGCGAGTAGGCAAAAAAGGTGAAGGAAAATTTGAGCCCATTAGCTGGGAACAGGCCATCCGTGAAGTAGGTGATCATCTCAAGAAAACAATTGTCCAACATGGTAGTGAGTCAGTCCTTTCACACGGGTACATGGGGACCCAAAGTATTGTACAAAAGACCGTAATGAGCAGTCGGTTTTTTGCCCGAATGGAAGCTTCAGACATAGCCCATACGATTTGTGGAGGGGCTGTAATTCCCGCCAACCTCGAAGTGAATGGCTCAGCAATGGGTGTCTTGCCGGAGGATATGGTTCATAGCAGATTCATTATCCTTTGGGGTACTAACACTAAACATTCAAATGTTCACCAATGGCCTTACGTCTTAAAAGCACGGGAAGCAGGAGCAAAAATCATCGTAATAGATCCTTTTCTTTCAGCTACTGCCAAAGAAGCCGACTGGCACATTCAGCCACTGCCCGGTACAGATGTAGCATTAGCTTTGGGAATGATGAATGTGATTATCAATGAGGACCTCATAGATCAGGATTATATTGATAATTACACTTCAGGTTACAAAGAATTAAAAAAACACGTCGCGTCCTACGACCCCAAAAGCGTTTCAGCAATTTGCGGTTTGCCGGAAGAAGACATCATCCAACTGGCCCGGGAGTATGCAAACGGGGAACCTTCGCTGATTCGTATTCTGGTTGGGATCGAACACAATTACAATGGCGGAGATGGTTCCAGGGCGGTGGCCATGTTACCATCGTTAATCGGGTCATGGCGCCAGTTGGGTGGTGGACTGATGCATTTGACTTTTGAAATGGGTGGTCGCGCACTCAACTGGGAACGGCTAGACTATCATCGTCAAATGCCAACACAACCGAAGCGTACGCTCAGCATGGTTCAGATTGGACAGGTACTCAATAACCCAGACCTCAATCCGGCTATCAAATCGATTTTTGTTTATAATTCGAACCCGATGGTCACGGCACCCAATGCGAACCTGACCAAAAAAGGGCTTGAGCGCGAAGACCTACTGACAGTCGTGCTGGAGCATTTCATGACCGAGACTGCAAAATATGCTGACTATGTATTCCCTGCCACCACACAGCTTGAGCATTGGGATATTGCTGATTCCTGGGGTCAGGTGTATATCAACATCAATCAACCAGCAATTGCCCCGCTGGGTGAAGCCAAACCAAATAGTCAATTCTTCCGACTAATGGCTCAGGAAATGGGCTATACAGAGGAGTGTTTCAAAGAGTCTGACAAGGATATTGTCAAATCAGCTTTTGATTCAGATCACCCGTATTTGAAGGGAATCGATTTTGACTACATGCAAAAAAATGGCTGGGCACGTTACAAAATTCCAGAACCGTTTTTACCACATGAGGAAGGCAATTTCTCTACACCCAGCGGTAAATGCGAATTTATTAGTCAAAATAGCAGCCTCCCGGCTTACAAGGAGGTGGTCTACACAGAAGAGGGAAAAGCCAATTACCCACTACAATTATTGACAATTAAGAATACAAAAGGATTTCATAACTCCTCACATGCCAATGTAAAGCATCTCCAGCAAAAAGAGGGTCGTCTATGGCTTGACATACATCCGGAAGACGCAAGCATAAGAGGAATAAAAAATGGAGATGAATTGATGGCATTCAACCAACGTGGCAAAGTAATCATGGAAGCAAAAGTCACAGAGCGCATTCGTCAGGGCGTAGTATGCATGCCACATGGATACTGGCCTTCATTGGTCAAAGGTGGCCAGTCATCCAACAACCTGACAGATGACCGATTGACTGACATAATGCACTGGGGTGGTGGGGCCGCGTTTCAGGACTGTAGAGTACAAGTAGCAAAAACATAATTTTAGAATTAGCTTAAGAAAGTCCATAATCGAGTGGATGGCTCCGCCAATAGTTGACGGAGTGCACCCCTCACACCACCGTACGTACGGGTCTCGTATACGGCGGTTCGCGGCCCGTCTTTCCAATCGCTCTTTACACCAACTGAAACTATTCCGTACTTTATGAAAAGGCTACAGGTTTTCTAGGGAATCGATCACCCAATAACGAAAATCAACGCTCCCTTTCTTATTTCCGAAAGGACTGCGTTCGGTCCTTCCCCACTTGTGAGACCGATGCAGTTTATTGCACCTCGTTTCCCGTGGGTACTATGACCTCGTCTGACTTCTCCATTATACCAACCCGTGGTTATGGAGACCTCCCCAGGTAATGACATCCTCTTTCCCTCGATCTCTGCCGTATCCACATATATGCACTTTGATATTCTTTGGGCGTTACAATGATGTGTTTGCTTACCCGTGCAATTATGCCTCGTATACGGTTCCTGTTCGTCAGTACCGGGTTTTGTAGTCCCGCTTCCTTCAGATGTAACCTCGCGGTTACCACCCTTGCGGCTTACTAATGGTTCGGAGCGTTACCCCAGCCCATAAGGGACTTGCACCCTCTAGATTAATTAACTACATTTCTGTAGTTAAAAGATGCCCATGCTGGGCACACACAACGCATATCGAAAGTGCCCGAAAAAGGGCACGTTCGATATACGAACACGTTAGGCAACATTTGATAAAAACCAAACTTAACTTAGAATATAATACATATCTTTGACGTTAGTAACGTGAAAAGATATGATATTATCCTTTGGCTCAAAAGAGACCGAAAAAATTTGGAACGGAAACCGGGTTAAAAAAATGCCGATCGATGTGCAAAACGTGGGACGACGGAAACTCAGAATGCTGAATAACTCCCAAGACATTTCGGATTTAAGGATTCCACCGTCCAACCGACTTGAAAAGCTTGGTGGAAAACTAAGCGATTATTACAGCATTCGGATTAATAAACAATGGCGGATAATGTTCCTGTGGGACAAAGGAAACGCAAGCGGAGTGGAAATAATCGATTATCACTAAAAAATAAAAAATGGAAAAGTTGGCAAATGTACATCCTGGGGAAATTTTGTTTTACGAGTTTCTTGAGCCACTTGAAATTACGGCCTACCGACTTTCAAAGGACTTGAAAATTCCCCAGACACGAATTTCAGAAATTGTAAAGGGTAACCGCAGGATAACAGCGGACACAGCTTTGCGGTTGAGTAAGTATTTTGGGAATTCAGCAAAATTCTGGCTCGGACTTCAAGACGATTATGATATAGAAGCGGAGAAAGAAACAAAAGGATCGGAGCTGAACGAAATCAAGCACTTCGAAAAGAAAAACGTTGCTTAATCGAGTGGATGGCTCCGCCAATAATTGACGGAGTGCACCCCTCACACCACCGTACGTACGGGTCCCGTATACGGCGGTTCGCGGCCCATCTTTCCAATCGCTCTTTACACCAACTGAAACTATTCCGTACTTTATGAAAAGGCTACGGATTTTCTAGGGAATCGATCACCCAATAACGAAAACCGATGCTCCCTTTCTTATTTCCGAAAGGACTGCGTTCGGTCCTTCCCCACTTGTGAGACCTATGCAGTTTATTGCACCTCGTTTCCCGTGGGTACTATGACTTCGGCTGACTTCTCCACTATACCAACCCGTGGTTATGGAGACCTCCCCAGGTAATGACATCCTCTTTCGCTCGATTCCTGCCGGATCTACTGCTTCGGTGTCCACTTAAAAGTGTTTCGGACTTCGCAATGATGTGCTTGCTCATCCAACCTCACAGCCTCGTATCCGGTTCCTGTTCGTCAGTACCGAGCTTTGTAGTCCTGCTTCCTTCAGTCCCGACCTCACGGTCGGCAACCTTGCAACTTACTAATGGTTCAGGGCGTTACCCCTGCCCATAAGGGACTTGCACCCCCTAGATTAATACCATATCTTAGATATGATAAAGATGCCCATGCTGGGCACACACACCGTATAGAATTAATGGCTAGTTATCGCCTACTTACAAAAATCTTAGCAGATTTTCTATTCGGTGTTTCTTTGCTAAATTAGGTGCTTAAACACGCCACTAATCTTATACAACCACGTTGTATGCCATTTAAAAAAATCTTTCCTATTGAATAAAATTAAAGTAAAAAAGGGACAAATTTTACAACAAAAGGGCGGATTAAATTCGAAAGTCTATTTTGTAGAGTCAGGCTTGCTACGTAGTTATTCGATAGATGAAAAAGGAAAAGAACACATTTATGTTTTTGCACCTGAAAAGTGGTTTATTGGAGATGGTGTTTTGCCAACAGAACCTAATGAGTTATTTATTGACGCTATAGAAGATTCTGTAATACGTATTATTGAGAAGGACCCTGAAAGCAATGATTTTGATAAGAAAGCAACTAGAAAACGAATTGCTGTTTTACAAAAGCGAATCATAATGCTAATGAGTTATTCATCAATTGAACGCTATGAGCATTTCATTGAAACCTATCCCGATATTGTCCAAAGAGTGCCACAAAGAATGATTGCATCCTACCTTGGTGTAACCCCAGAAACCTTAAGTGCGGCCAAAAGAGAATGGTATAGAAAAATCAAATAAGCCCATTTCTTATGAAATCATAATGCACAAATATTTTTTAAGATAGAAGTTTGTATTAAACTAAAATCTTAAATATGAAAAGTTTATTAGCATTATTGAAACTTTCGGCAATCCTATGGATAATCTGGGGAATCGTTCACATTTTAGCTGGAATTCTGACAATGAAAGGTGTATTAACTGGAGATATTTCTTCTTCTATAAGCGGAATTGCAGATGCTGTTGACCCAAGCACATTGCAAATGCAATATCCCAAAGCATCCGGAGCAGTTATTGGTCAACACGGTTTTAATTTACTTTGGGTTGGAATAGTTACGTTTATTAGCGCTTTTTACATATGGAACGCGAATAAAAATGCAATTTTATTAGCGGCTATTGTTGGCGGTTTAGCGGACTTAGGTTACTTTATATTTTTAGATTTAGGCGGGTTTGTAAACTTCATGCCAGGAACTGTTATGACCATTTTCTCTTCGTTAGCTATTATAACAAGTTTTTACGCTTATTTTAAAACACGAAAACCAAATCTATCGGAGTAAAAACGGCATACAACACAAGTAACCGTTGCACAAGTTCCTGATCGGCCAAATAACGGATTAATATAAGCCCTTTTGCGGGGCTTTTTTCTTGTTGGCTCAGAAGTTATAAGCCAATTTTCGATGCTTTATGTAGGCGCCAAATAGCAATCGAAAGGTTCTTTTCACCAATGCCGCCAAAGCAAGTACCCCCGCCCCGCTTTTCGATAGTCCTTGTTGGAATTTCAGGTACTTCTTCAGGTTGTAGGCGATTGCCGATAGGTGCATCACCTTGTTCGCCTGTCCCAGTCCTATCGTGTTTATCTTCCTCAGGCCCATGAATTGGGTCAGGGTACCGAACACGGGTTCCACGGTACTCTCCCCATAATAACCTTTGGTTAGGGGATAGAGAAAGTGCAGGTCGATCGCACCTTTCAACTTCCTGTAAAAATCGTTCTGAGGTATGCGTTCACTCAACTGGAAAATGTCGAAAAGCCTTTCCTGGTAATCCTTTTTTCCCTGCATACCTAAAGTTACGATCGATCCTCCGATTCGCAATAATCATCAAGGACTTTTTTCGCTAACTTGTGCAACAGGCACACCATTTATAATTCATTGCTAGTACTCGCCTACTTACGAAAATCCTCGCGGATTTTCTTTTCGGTTTGTATTCGCTAAATTAGTTGCTGAAACACGCAACGAAATCATACACAAACACGTTAGCCACAAGCCAAACACGTATGCTTTACAAATAATATACACGTAATGTCCTGTTTTTGTCATATCTTAGAGGAAAATTTAAGCGATGAATACGAAACTAACGTTGACGATAGAACAAAAAATCATCGAAAGGGCAAAGAAATATGCCAAGGACAAAAACCGCAGCCTGTCCGATATCATCGAAAACTATTTGAAGATGCTAACGGACAAGAAACCGGAAAAACAAAGAAATCTGAGCCCGGTGGTAGAATCCTTGAAGGGTTCATTTAAACTACCCAAAGACTTCGATTACAAAAAAGAACTGCAAGACCGTTTGGAGAAGAAATACCTATAATGGATAAAGTATTAATCGATACGGACGCACTGCTGGACTTTTTTTTTGATAGGGAACCTTTTGCCGAGCATGCGGCGCAGGTATTGAACCTCTGCGAAGAAAAAAAAATCGAAGGCTACACGACACCCGTAATTATTGCGAACACCTACTATCTATTGCGAAAGACCGCCAAACATGAGGTCGTAATAGATAAATTGAACCAGCTCTTGAACATAATCGATATAGTAAAAATGGACAGGAAAGTGGTAGTGAAAGCCTTGAATTCCAATTTTAAGGATTTTGAAGATGCACTCCAAAATTTTTCGGCAGTGGAAAACAAGGAAATTAAGATTATACTAACGAGAAACATAAAGGATTTCAAGAAAAGTGAATTGGCCGTACTAACACCCGAAACATACTTGAAGGGCAAAAAAGCCAGCGTCTAACTAAACCTATACCAAATAGGGCGTCTGGTCCTATACCAATTGGCTTAGCCTTATTTACAAACAACGTCAAATCTTTTGATTTGGCAATTGAAAAACAAAAAAAAGTTACAAAATGCAAAAGCTTTGGCTTGTGCTTAGCGGAAAGGGCATCGCTTATCCCCTGCCCTACTTTTCATATACAATCCCGTCAGCCTAATTATAAAAAGTTAACAATAGTTCTACATTAGAGAACTTTTCCTATATTTGTTCTATACTTGAACAAGTGAAAAGAATTATTGCAAAAAGTACGCTTCGGGAATATTGGGAAAAGCACGCAGATTCCGAACAGTATCTGAAGACTTGGTACGACACGGCAAAAAGTGCCAAATGGCTCTCGCCGAACGATGTCAAAGAAACCTACATCAACGCAAGCATTCTTAAGAACGGTCGGGTAGTCTTCAACATCAAAGGAAATTCATATCGGCTGATAGTCAAGTTCAACTATGAAAAACAATGGGCATTTATTCGTTTTATAGGCACACACGCCGAATATGACAAAATAGATGCGGACACGATTTAAATGAAACATTATGGAATTAAAGCCTATTAAATCCGAAAAGGACTACCGAAATGGACTTGAACGCTTGGGCGTAATTTTCGATGCGCCGATCGACACAAAAGAAGGGGACGAAGCGGAAATACTCTCATTGCTCATAGAAAACTATGAAAACGAGCATTATCCGATTGAATCGCCGGACCCTATCGAAGCGATAAAAATACGGATGGAGGAGCTGAATATGCGCCAGAAGGACTTGGTCGGAATCATCGGCGGAAAAAGCCGCGTATCGGAGATCTTGAACAGAAAGAAAAAATTGACCGTCGATATGATAAGGGAACTGGAGCGGATTCTTCAGATTTCGGCTTCGGTCTTGGTCAATAATTATCCACTTTCCGGAAAATAACAAAGGGTAACGAAGTATAAAAAAAATAGGGCATGTGAATCCCAGAACCATTGGCTTGGGCCTGTTTACGGGGTCGCCAAATCTTTTGATTTGGCGACCGAACAAGCAACATAGTCACAAAATGCAAAAGATTCGGCTCGTTCTTAGCCGAAAGGCCATCGCATACCACGTGCCCTACTTTCTTTAAACGATACGTTGGGCATAACTTGTGTAAACTATGTGCCTTTACGAACAGCTCAAAAAAATACACCTACAAATGGAAACTGAAGAATTTCGAAAACATGCCCATCAATTTGTTGATTGGATGGCCGATTATATGGACAACATTGAAGACTATCCTGTAAAATCTCAAGTACAGCCAAAAGAAATATATAATCAAATAGATAGTAATATTCCAAAGCGAGGCGAAGACATTGATTCTATTTTTGATGATTTTAGAAAAGTAATAATCCCAGGTATTACGCATTGGCAGAATCCAAATTTTTTCGCTTATTTCCAAGCAAATAATAGTCCTCCATCTATCTTAGCGGAAATGTTAACCGCAACATTGGGAGTGCAAGGAATGAAATGGGATACTTCTCCTGCATCGACCGAACTTGAAGAGAGAATGATGGAATGGTTGAGAGATGCGCTTGGAATTCCAAAAAAATGGGTTGGTGTAATTCAAGACTCTGCCTCAATTGCAACATTGGCCTCAATTCTTACGGCAAGAGAACTAAAATCAAATTATCAAATAAATATTGCTGGCTTTGAAGGGTTTGCTAATTACCGAATTTATTGCTCGGAAGAAACTCACTCCTCTATTGAAAAAGGAGCCAAAATAGCAGGAATAGGAAAGAATAATGTCATTAAAATTCCCACAGATGACAAATTAGCCATGAATCCAGACCTATTACTTGATTCAATAAATGAAGATATTGCGAATGGCTACCAACCATTATGTATTGTTGCTGCAATTGGAACTACCGGAACAATGGCAGTTGACCCATTGAATAAAATAGTTGAAATATCTGAAAAACTAAACATTTGGCTACATGTTGATGCAGCTTACGCAGGGTCTGCCCTATTACTTCCAGAATATCAGGAATTAATAACAGGGATAGAAAAAGCAGATAGTTTTGTGTTCAACGCACACAAATGGCTTTTTACAAATTTCGATTGCTCAGTTTACTTTGTGAAGGATAAAAATGCATTAGTAAATACATTTGAAATTTTACCGGAATATCTCAAATCAAAAACAGACGGGCTTGTAAGCAATCATTCGAATTGGGGTGTTCCTTTAGGTAGACGTTTTCGTTCATTAAAACTTTGGTTTGTAATGAGATATTACGGATTAGAAGGGCTACAAAACAAACTTAGGTTTCATATTGAATTGGCAAAGTGGTTAGAGAATGAAATAGTGAAATCTTCCGAATTTGAATTGGTGGTACCCCGTAGCATTAACTTAGTATGCTTCCACTTTAAACCTCAAAAACCATACAGTATTAAAGAACTCAATAACATAAATGAAGAGCTTTTACATACATTGAATGCTACAGGGCTGATTTATCTCACCCATACTAAGATTAATGGGATATTTACATTGAGAATGTCTGTTGGACAGACAAATATAAAACAAAGTCATATGGCAAAATCATGGGAGTTACTAAAAAAGAAAGCCATGGAAGAATGATAAATATAAGTCAATAAATTAGAGTAAGCCAGCAGGTAACATTGGCTATAGCAAATAGGACGTAAAGTGCTGAATCCATTGGCTTTGGCCTGTTTACGGGGTCGCCAAATCTTTTGATTTGGCGAGCGAACAAGCAACATAGTCACAAAATGCAAAAGATTCGGCTCGTGCTTAGCGGAAAGGCCATCGCATACCACCTGCCCTACTTTCTTTATACGAGACGTTATATGCCAGCTTAAACATTAAATCAAACATGTGAAAGAAAAAATCGACAACATTTGGAGTGACCTGAACGAAGAGCTCTATAGGTTCATTTTAGGGAAAATAAAGAATGAACAAATATCCAAGGACATCCATCAAGAAGTCTTCATAAAAGTACAAACCAAGATACATCAGCTAGAACATACCTCAAAACTGACCTCATGGGTGTATCAGATTACTAGAAATACCATAATCGATCATTTCCGAAAACTGAAGACAAAAGACATTTCAATAGATAATATCGATATGCCAGCAAACAATAATGAAAATTTCGACTACTCAAAGCTTACCGACTGTATGAACCAAAAAATCGAAAGCCTTTCGGTTCAACATAAAGAGGCGATCATTTTGACCGCCTTCCAAAACTACAGTCAAAAAGAACTTTCGCAACATTTGAAACTATCGTATTCGGGAACCAAATCGAGAGTCCAAAAAGCCAGGGAAGTTTTAAGAGAAAACATACTGGATTGCCCCAATGTCGAATCTGACACCTCGGGAAAACCGATAGACTTCGAAAATAATTGAACTTTTCTACGTCTTTTTACAAATATCAACGTCCACAGGTTGTAACCTTAAAAATAAACTGATGGACAAAATGAAAACAATTGAAGTACAGATCCTTAACGCATTTGTTGACAATGGTAAAGGCGGCAATCCGGCAGGGGTGGTCCTGAACGCAGACAAACTATCCGATAAAAACAGACTTGAAATTGCCAAAAAAGTTGGGCTATCTGAAACAGCCTTTGTCTCAAGATCCAAAACGGAGGATTTTAAACTGGACTTTTTCACGCCCAGCAAACAAATAGCTCATTGCGGACATGCGACCGTGGCAACATTTTCATATCTGAAACAAATCGGTGACTTAAAGAAGGATAGCTCCTCAAAGGAAACGATAGACGGAAAGCGAAAAATCAGGTTAAAGGGAGATCTGGCCTTCATGGAACAGCTCGCACCGACTTATGTTGATATTGGCCAAGAAAACAAAAAATTAATTTTGAAATCGTTAGGTTTAAAAGAAACCGACCTGATACCAAATGTACCTATCCTATCGGTAAACACTGGAAATTCTTTCGTACTGGTCCCGGTCAAGAACCCGGAGGTTTTAAAAAATATAAATCCTGATTTCCAATCGATAGATAACATAAGCGGGGAACTCGGATTGATAGGGTACTATGTGTTTTCGACCATCACCGGTTCCGAAGAAAGAGATGTTACCTCTAGAATGTTCGCGCCACATTATGGAATTCGGGAAGAGGCGGGAACGGGAATGGCAGCAGGGCCGCTTGCCTGCTATATCTACGATATCATACAAACCAAAAAAGGCAGATTCATGATTGAACAAGGAGCGTTCATGAAGGAACCTTCCCCAAGCCTGATAATCGTAGACTTGAATGTTGAGAACGGTAAAATTGTTAATTTAATGGCCGGAGGAAGGGGTATGTTGAAATCAAAAATGGAGATCAGTATAAACCCCTGAACGGCTAGCATATAACAGCGAATATAAAACATAGCTACAGCAAGGCTTACGAGAGACTTTATAGCTTAAGAAGACCGCCGAATTTTCGAATCCGGCTTTTTGGGAAAATGAAGGTCACAAGCAAATCCGAAAATCCGGCTTCATTATGCAACCAAGAACCCCCGTCCCGAACGCACGCTACGTTTCATATTCGAACCCGCTAGCGGTCATTATAAACCAACGCAGCAAATAAAGACAACAATGGAGATACAACAACAAATCAAAAAGTATATTGACAGTCAACCTAATGCAAAACGTGCTGACTTTGAAACATTGCATAGTCACATACTTCAACTATTACCAAATTGTAGATTATGGTTCTTGGACGGTAAAGACGAGAAAGGGAAAGTTATAACGAATCCTAACATTGGGTATGGACTTCAAACGATAAAATATGCAGACGGAAAAACTAAAGACTTTTATCAAGTTGGCATCAGTGGGAACACGACCGGTATTTCAGTTTATGTTATGGGTTTTGAAAACAAAAAGTATTTGCCTGAGACCTACGGAAAAACAATAGGAAAAGCAAGTGTGACAGGCTATTGCATTAAATTCAAATCGTTAAAAGACATACATATGGACAAACTTGAAGCAGCGATAAAAGATGGAGTTAAGCAGACGACTTAATTGGCAATAAATAATACGCGTACAACAAATGCAATGAACGAAAAAACAACGAGCCGCTAGCAATATATATAAAAAATAGGCGAAATAGTAGTAAGAATAGGGCTTTTGGCTTGTATCAAACTTTGTGCTTAACCGAAATTTTAGTGCTTCGAAATCGCCTACTTTTCATATACTAACCGTCTTAGGTAATTAAAAATCAGTAAATGAAATTAGGAAAAATAATAATCATACTTTTTTCGGGATTCATTGTTAGTTGCTCAAGTAAATCTGAAAAAAATGAGGAATGGACGGAAATTACACGAGAGAAAAAAACGATTGATAACATAACTTATTATTTCTCATCCAAAATTGACATTTCTAGAAGAAACTTGGCAATTGAAGAGTGCCAAAATTCGATTGCTGAAAACTTAATGTTAATTAAAGAAACTGATTTTACAAATGAAATGGATATTGAGTTTGTTGAATCTAGAAAAGAAATGCTAAAATATGGAGGAATGGCTGCTCAAGGTTTAGCTTTTCCAGATAGAAATACCTTTTTTACTTTACTGAAGGATAAAGGTTCACCTATCAAACACGAAATGATGCATATGATAACCATGTATAAATGGGGAATTCCACCTGAAACGTCGACTTGGATGAATGAAGGAATTGCTACTTATGCTGGAGGTACTTGCACTAAATACTCTTTATTAGAAATCTATAAGTATTTTATCCAAAGTGATAAAGTGATATCGATGAATAATTTGGCTGATGATTTTTACGGAAATCCTGATTTGATAGCTTATACCCAAAGTGCTTTTGTATGTAAGTTCTTGATTGATAATTATGGTATTGAGAAATTCAAATTGTTATGGAATAATGGATTTACCGAATTTCATTCTATTTATGGGTTTAGTAAAGAACAATTAGAAATGAATTTATTAGAATTTGTAAATGAAAAACATCCAAGTGAAATTGAATTTAATTGGGAGGAGTTTAATAAAGGTTGTTAAGATAACTACCTATAACAATGGTAACCGTTGCACAAGCCTCTGATCGGCCAGATAATGGATTAATATAAGCCCTTTTACAGGACTTTTTTCTTGTCGGTCTGGAAGTTGTAAGCCAATTTTCGATACTTTATGTAGGCGCCAAATAGCAATTGAAAGGTTCTTTTGACCAATGTCGCCAAAGCAAGTACCCCCGCCCCGCTTTTCGATTGTCTTTGTTTGAATTTCAGGTACTTCTTCAGGTTGTAGGCAATGGCGGAGAGGTGCATCACCTTGTTGGCCTGTGCGAGCCCGATGGTATTTTTCTTTCGTAGCCCCATGAACTGGGTCAGGGTGCCGAAAACGGGTTCCACGGTACTCTGCCGCTTGCCCTTCATGTACCTGCACTCCTTGCTGTTTACACGCTCGATATTACGCTCATATTCTTCTCGATAATAAGTGACCGAGAACTTTTTCTCGTTCACCTTGCCCAAACAGGTCGCCCGTAGCGCACAGATCTTGCAGATCTTGCTCGATGCGCGGTACGCTTTCTTCTTTGTCTTGTAGCCCGGATCCTCTATTTTTGATAGGTACATAAAATGGGAGGAGGTCACTTTAATGAAGTTTTAGAAAACTAGGCAGTTCTGATTAGGGGAAGCTTACACGCAGACTCTCGTTGGTTGCAATGCATGAACAACTCAGAAACAACATTTTGTAAGTTGACAAAGTGAGAGTTACTATAAGAGAATACGCCACGCAATTTTACCAACTTCCTTGACGAGAGACAGTACTTTTGTGGAATAAGATATAAGAGGAAAAAAGAATGAACTTAACAACCGAAAATATACTATTAATTGGCTCCTTATTACTACTTGTAAGTATTGTTGCGGGTAAGACTTCCTACAAATTTGGTGTTCCTACCTTATTGCTTTTTTTGGTAATTGGAATGTTGGCGGGTTCTGACGGTATTGGTGGTATCCGTTTTGACGACCCAAGACTTGCACAATTTATTGGTATTGTATCACTTAACTTCATTTTGTTTTCAGGTGGACTTGACACCAATTGGACAGACGTTAAACCCATTCTCCGAGAAGGAATTCTATTATCAACATTTGGTGTTTTACTAACAGCGGTTTCTCTTGGTACATTTGTATGGTTTATTACAGATTTTACCATTTATGAAAGTTTACTATTAGGTTCGATCGTATCTTCAACAGATGCAGCTGCAGTCTTTTCAATTCTACGTTCAAAAAACCTAGCACTAAAAACTAATTTAAGACCAACTTTAGAATTGGAAAGTGGAAGTAACGATCCAATGGCTTATGTGTTAACTATTGCATTTTTAACTTTAGTAATCAATCAAGACCAAAGTTTTGTATCAATAATACCAATGTTTTTACAACAAATGATTTTGGGAGGTATCGCAGGTATTGCCTTTGGAATATCTAGTAAATATATCATCAACAAAATCAAACTTGACTTTGAAGGACTTTACCCAGTATTGGTTATCGCATTGATGTTCATTACATTTTCAGCTACTGATTTTGTGGGTGGTAACGGGTTTCTTGCTATTTACATTTGCGCGGTTTATTTAGGCAATCAAGACCTAATACATAAAAAAACCATTTTAAAAATGTTTGATGGTTTAGCGTGGCTAATGCAAATTATTCTATTCCTTACATTAGGTCTACTCGTTTTTCCTTCTCAAATTATTCCATATATGGGCATTGGACTACTCATTTCAGTGTTCTTGATAATTGTTGCACGACCTATGGGTGTATTTATTAGCCTGATATTTTTCAAAATGAAAATGAAAAGAAGATTTTATATTTCTTGGGTTGGGTTACGTGGTGCTGTTCCGATTGTGTTTGCAACTTACCCACTTTTGGCAGGAATTGACAAATCACGTATGATTTTTAACATTGTATTTTTCATTTCAGTCACATCAATATTAATCCAAGGAACTACGCTTTCTGTCGTTGCAAAATGGTTAAATGTGGCATTACCTAAACAAGCAAAAAAATTAACCGCAACAGATTTATTATTGTCAGAAAATCCCAAAGCTGAGATGAAAGAAATTTTAATAACTTCAAATTGTTTTGCAGTAGATAAGGAAATTGTGGAACTAGGGTTTCCAAAAAACGCAATAATTGCAATGATTATAAGGGATAATAATTATTTAACACCAAACGGAACAACGAAAATTAAAGCGCAAGACACTTTGATAGTTCTCGCAGACAGACATAGTATTTTTGATGAAGTATATAAAACACTTAAAATATAGAAAGCACAGCAGCCAACAACTGTAACCGTTGCACAAGCCTCTGATCGGCCAGATAATGGATTAATATAAGCCCTTTTACAGGACTTTTTTCTTGTCGGTCTGGAAGTTGTAAGCCAATTTTCGATACTTTATGTAGGCGCCAAATAGCAATTGAAAGGTTCTTTTGACCAATGTCGCCAAAGCAAGTACCCCCGCCCCGCTTTTCGATTGTCTTTGTTTGAAATTCAGGTACTTCTTCAGGTTGTAGGCAATGGCGGAGAGGTGCATCACCTTGTTGGCCTGTGCCAACCCTATCGTGTTTATCTTCCGCAGCCCCATGGACTGGGTCAGGGCAGTTCCTCGTCGACCTGCCTGCCGGCAGGCAGGTATCGCAACCTATGAAGTACAGGATGACCGAACGCATCGAACAGTGGTCGATAAGCTGACGGTCGGTGATGATGTTCTCCAGGTATCCCACCAGGCACAGCTTAAAGAACACAACCGGGCCGAGGCTCTTCTGGCCGCTCTACCCATAATAACCTTTGATTTCCGATCGGCTATCATCAACAAAGCATTTTTTCGCTAACTTGTGCAACAGGCACAACGTGTATATTTAATTGTTTGACAAATGTTTGCTCGGAAAATGGTACTGATTAAGCTTTGGTTTGTTTTCTTTTCCTAAATTGGTGATAACCAACGAAACTAAATATACACGAACACGTTGTGTGTTAAAACCAACCAATATGAAAAATATAAAATTAAGTTCGTCAATAATAGTCCTATTGTTTTGTATTCTCATTGGATGCGAAAATGACAAAAAAATAGAAGCTATGACAAAAACTTCTGATTCAGAAATGACAGCCCTTATAACAAAGCAAGTTGACAGTCTTTATTCAGTTTATGAAAGATTTGATTACGACTGGATTGAATTTTACGCTGACAACTATACAGCTATTTATCCTGATTCACCTGTTCAACATTTGACTAAAGATTCCTTAAGAGTACAATGGGAACAGATTTACGCCAAATATGATGTAGAACTCATTCATCGTGGTAGACCAACCATCATACCATCGGAAGATATGGCTATCTCTTATAATACTTTCAACGAAATATTCATCAATAAAGAAAGTTCAGATACTATCAAAAATGTTGGAACCTATATTGTCAATTGGAAAAGACAAACAGATGATTCTTGGAAAATAGTATTTGAAACTTTACAAAATCATTAAAAAACTTCACCCAACAATGGTAATCGTTGCACAAGCCCCTGATCGGCCAAATAACGGTTTGATATAAGCCCTTTTACGGGGCTTTTTTCTTATCCGTTCAGAATTGGAAGGTCAATTTTCGAGGCTTTATAGATGGACCGAACAGCTGTTGAAGAACACTTTTAAGTGTTGTTGCCAAAGCAATCTTCCCCGCCCTGCTCCTTACCCGTTTTTGGTCGAATTTCAGGTACTTCTTCAGGTTGTAGGCAATGGCCGATAGGTGCATCAACTTGTTAGCCTGTGCCAGCCCAATTGTGTTTATCTTTCACAGCCCCATGAACCGGGCCAGTGTACCGAATACCGGTTCTAAGGTACTTTAACGCTTCCCTTTCAAGTACCTGCCCTCCCTGCTGTTTACACGCTCGATATTACAATCGTATTCTTCGCGATAGTAGGTGACCGAGAACTGCTTCGCGTTCACCTTGCCCAAACAGCTTTCCCTGAGCGGGCATCCGTTGTAAATCTTGCTCGATGCGCGGTACGCTTTCCTTTCGTCGCGGTGCGGTGATCTAGGAACAATTTCAGTGATACGCTATTGCACTGACATTTTATTATATTTATTCCTATATTCAATAGGTGTAAGACCGGTAATTTTTTTGAAAATAGTTCGAAATGCTTTTGTATCAGAGTAGCCAACATCATACATTACTTCATTAATATTTTTTCGACTAGTTTCAAAAAAACGTTTTGCACTTTCAATTTTAACTCTATTGAT
The DNA here is from genome assembly GCA_963832345.1 of uncultured Flavobacteriaceae bacterium. Lineage (GTDB taxonomy): Bacteria > Bacteroidota > Bacteroidia > Flavobacteriales > Flavobacteriaceae > Pricia. The sequence continues at coordinate 135,343 of CAWHTW010000008.1, forward strand.
ATATTGCAACACAGAATTATTAGTGGCAATTTTAAAACGTCTTTCAAAACTTCGTCTGCCCAATGAAACCAAATCGGCCAGCTGGTCAATCGTGATTCTTTCTTGAATGTTAGCTTCAATATATTCTTGAACTAATTTAATAGATTCATCAGTATGGTTTTTTTGACCTTGAAACATCGCAAAAGTAGCTTGACTATCCCTGTCAATATCAATGGCAAAATATTTTGAAGCCAATATAGCCGTTTCCCTATCCGTATATTTTTCGGTTAAATAAAGTAATAAATTCCAATACGAGTTTGCACCCCCGCTTGAATAAAGTCGTTCTTCTTCAGTAATAATATGCCCCTCTACGACTTCAACCTCGGGAAACATTTCACGAAATTCATTTTGGAAACCCCAATGTGTCGAACATTTTTTACCGTTTAGCAGACCCGTAGAAGCCAATAGAAATGCTCCCACACATAGCGAGGCAACTTCTGTACCTTTATTGTATTGCTCATTTATCCAAGGTAGAAGTTTGCTGTTTAATGCAATAGCGGTTTTCATATCACCGAATAGCGCGGGGATTATTATTAAATCTGTTGTTTCAATATCTTTTAAAAGTTGGGACGTGTTTACAGAAAACAGACCTCCATTTAGTTTCACTTTTTTTTTCATACCAACCAATTGCACATCAAACAAAGGTTTTTTTCCGTTCACGGACATAAATTGATTGACTGCCGAAAACAAATATTGTGGGTCAGCTATAGCTTGCATTACCGAATTTTCAGGAACTAGAATACTGACTTTCTTCATATTCAAACCTTTAAAGTGAACAATAAAGATAAATTTAATTTTGTCGTAAATCACCCTTTTGTTGTCATTTTTAGGCATCAATTCCAACTATGTATCTGTGCATCTTTGTACTATCAATTTTAAAAAAAATATTATGGGCAATTCACAAATTAGGATTCAAGAAATCATTTACGCAGAAGTAGAAAAAGTTTGGAGCTACTACAATGAGCCAAGTCATATTGTAAACTGGAACTTTGCCGATCCAAGTTGGCATTGTCCATCAGCCGAAAATGATTTGAGTGTAGGTGGCACATATAAAGCCAGAATGGAGGCCAAAGATGGTAGTTTTGGTTTTGATTTTGAAGCAGTTTATACTGAAATTTCAAAAGGCAAAAGCTTTACTTATGAGTTTGGCGGAAGAACTGCTACCGTTGAGTTCGATGACTTGGGAGGTAAGACAGAGGTCATAGTAACTTTTGATCCTGAAGATGAAAACCCTATTGAGATGCAAAAAAAAGGTTGGCAGGCCATCTTGACAAATTTCAAGAATTATACAGAAATTAATTAATCATGAAAATCAATTCTTATCTCGCATTCGATGGCAATTGCCGCGAAGCTATGACGTTCTACAAAGAATGTTTGGGTGGTGACTTAATGCTGCAACCATTAGAAGGTTCACCAATGGCAGACAAAATGCCAGAGGAAATGAAAGAGTGTATTTTGCATTCCACTCTTACAACTGATGGCTTTGTAATTATGGGTTCAGATATGACACCAGAAACAGGACTTGTTAAAGGCAATACAACTTCTATGGTAATTGATTGCAGCAGTGAAGCAGAAATCAGAAACACTTTTGATAAGCTTTCAGTTGAAGGCGTAGCACATCATACCATTGAAACTACTTTTTGGGGAGCTTTGTTTGGGGATCTCACAGACAAATTTGGTAATCATTGGTTACTTAATTACACAAAAAGTTCTAACTATTAAACAACTAGAAAATGAAAAAAGATAAAATAATATTTTGGGTAGCGACAACAATCATCGCTTTATTTGAAGGCGTAATGCCAGCATTAACTTCGCAAACAGAATTAGCAAAAGAAGGAATAAGACATTTAGGGTATCCTGAATACTTTGGAGCCGCTCTGTTAGTTTTTAAGATTTTGGGTGTTCTCGCAATTGTAATACCCAAAGTACCCAAACGAGTCAAGGAATGGGCATACGCTGGTTTTACTTTTAACTTCCTCTTTGCGGCCATCAGTCATGGAGCAGTTGACGGAATTGATGGACAGACCTTTTTTCCATTGATTATACTTGGAATCTTAGTCATTTCATACATTTATTATCATAAATTAAATTCTCATAAAAATTAAATAGTATGTCTTTTCAAGCTTACATTCATACTACTAAAATCAAGACAGGAAAGACGCCTGCCGACTTTAAAAGTCGGTGGAAAAGAAGTAATTTATCATTGACAAAAAACTAAATCCTTAAGTAAAAGCAACCGAAATTACGAATTGGCTCAAAAAAAAATTTGAATTATGACACGGATATGCAATTGTAATTTATGCGAGCTTCAAAGGAAAATCAAATAGTACGGAAAAACAACGAACCTCTAGCAATGTATACGAATAATAGCGGTTTAGGTGCTTACCTGAACCGTTCTTGCGTTTAACTAAGTACATTGCTTTACGAAAAGTTGGTATTTGAAATCCGCTACGTGTCATATTCGAACCCGCTAGCGGTCATTATAAACCAACGCAGCAAATAAAGACAACAATGGAGATACAACAACAAATCAAAAAATATATTGACAGTCAACCTAACGCAAAACGTGCTGACTTTGAAACATTGCATAGTCACATACTTCAACTATTACCAAATTGTAGATTATGGTTCTTGGACGGTAAAGACGAGAAAGGGAAAGTTATAACGAATCCTAACATTGGGTATGGACTTCAAACGATAAAATATGCAGACGGAAAAACTAAAGACTTTTATCAAGTTGGCATCAGTGGGAACACGACCGGTATTTCAGTTTATGTTATGGGTTTTGAAAACAAAAAGTATTTGCCTGAGACCTACGGAAAAACAATAGGAAAAGCAAGTGTGACAGGCTATTGCATTAAATTCAAATCGTTAAAAGACATACATATGGACAAACTTGAAGCAGCGATAAAAGATGGAGTTAAGCAGACGACTTAATTGGCAATAAATAATACGCGTACAACAAATGCAATGAATGAAAAAACAACGAACCGCTAGCAATTTATATAAAAAATAGGCGAAATAGTAGTAAGAATAGGGCTTTTGGCTTGTATCAAACTTTGTGCTTAACCGAAATTTTAGTGCTTCGAAATCGCCTACTTTTCATATACCAAACATTGTGCAACATTTGAAAATACGATCTGAACAATGAACAAAGAAGTAAAAATATACTTTGATGAACTTGAAAAATGGAAGCCTGAACTAACAAAACTTCGTGAAATTATTTTGGAATGTGGATTAAAGGAAGAATATAAATGGCGAAATCCCTGCTACACTGATAATGGAAAGAATATCGTATTGATTGGTTGCGCAAAGGAATTTTGCTCAATTAGTTTTTTAAAAGGGGAGCTTTTAAAAGACTCAAAAAGCTTTCTTCAAAAAGTCGGACAAAATACAAGGTCAGCGAAATACATTTCCTTTGAAACTCTTGAAGAGATTAAAGATAAGGAAGAAACCTTAAAGAACTATATTCAAGAGGCCATAGAAAATGAAAGAAAAGGACTGAAAATTGACTACGCCAAAGACAGAGAACTTGAATTTCCCGATGAACTTATAGAAAAGTTTAGTGAAAATCCTGAATTTGAAAATGCCTTTACAAATTTGACTAAAGGAAGACAGAGAGGTTATGTTTTACATTTTTCGGGTGCAAAACAGTCAAAAACACGAACTAACCGAATTAAAAAATATCAAGAACGAATTTTTAAGGGAAAGGGAATGTTAGATTGCGTTTGCGGACTTTCAAAACGAATGCCGAATTGTGACGGTTCGCACAAACAATTAGAAAATGTGGAATAAAAACCGTTGCACAACTACGGTAACCGTTGCACAAGCCTCTGATTGGCCATATAACGGATTAATATAAGCCCTTTTACGGGGCTTTTCTTATCCGTTTAGAATTGGAAGGTCAATTTTCGAGGCTTTAGAGAATTACCGAACAGGTGTTGAAGAACACTTTCAAGTGTTGTTGCCAATGCAATCTTCCCCGCCCCACTTTTTACCCGTTTTTGGTCGAATTTCTGGTACTTCTTCAGGTTGTAGGCAATGGCCGAGAAGCGCATGCACTTGTTGGACTGTGCGAGCCCGATGGTATTTATCTTTCGCAGCCCCATGAACTGGGTCAGTGTACCGAATACCGGTTCTACGGTACTTTGACGCTTCCCTTTCATATACCATCCCTCTTTGCTGTCGACACGTCCGATGTTGCGTTCGTAATCGGCCCGGTAGTAGGTTCGCGAGAACTGTTTCTCGTTGACCTTGCCCAAACAGCCTTCCCGAAGCGGGAAGCCCTTGCATATCTTGCTCGATGTGCAGCTCTCTCTTCCGATACAACTTATTTTACCCCAAAAAAACCATCCTTAAAACCCACATCACATCGCTGTAAATCAAAAACGATCACTTATTTTTATTCAAACAGGGTTTCTGCGCAGACTCCCGTTGTGCTCAATATTCAAACTATGCATAAAAATAGTGTCATTTTACTTTGCCTTTGTCTATCTCTGTTCCTCAGCAATTGTGAATCAAGGCAAGCAGGTAAAAAATCAGATGCCACTGAGATCGCTCCGGAAAAGGAAGATGATAGCCTTAATTTACTAACTGACATTAAACCTCTTTTGGAAGATGGAGATATTAATTCAGTGATTGAGATTCCGGCGGGCACTATCAATAAATGGGAGTTGGACAAGTCAACAGGGAAAATAAGATGGGAGATGATTGATAAAAAACCGAGAGTAGTCAATTATATTGGATATCCCGGTAACTATGGAATGATTCCCCGGACGCTACTTTCAAAAGAAAAAGGTGGCGACGGTGATCCGTTGGACATACTCGTTCTTGGACCTCCAGTGGAACGCGGTGCTATACTGAAATGTAAAATAATAGGTGTCTTATATCTACAGGATAGAGGCGAACAAGATGATAAATTAATTGCTGTTGCAAGTGATTCACCAATGTATGGCGTTGAGAGTTTAGATGAATTAAACAATAATTACGAAGGAATTACAGAAATAGTGCAACTGTGGTTTACAAACTATAAAGGGCCTGGGAAAATGGAATTTAAAGGGTTTGGAAATAAAAAAGCTGCTATTGACATACTTACAGAGGCAATTAAAGAATATCAATTACATAATACGAAGCACAACAAAAGTGTATAAAAATAGCGGTTTAAGAGCTTATATGAAAATGCATTTTCTAAACTTAAAAGTATTAATCAACTGAAAAGTTGGTCCCTAAAAATCCGCTACTTTTTATATACAAGACCGTCTAGCCGATACAAAAAGAATTGAAATGGAGATTTTGAGCTTTGAATTTTTAGACCAACAAATAAAGGTTTATGACAATGTTGAATTATTAATGGATGAATTAAAGCATTTTCAGAAAAAACTTATGTTGCCGAAGTTTTTTATACTGCAATATTTGTGAAAGATAGTAACGTCTGGAAGTATGAAAATTGGCAAGGAACTTGGACAAAGGACTCGCCACCACCACCTTCCTTTGTGGCAGAAAATGAATCGGATAATTAACAAAAAAAGCTCATCATACAACAATGGCCATTAGTAATGGCTTGATCTCGCCTATTTTGGAATTTCCTGCGGAATTTCCAACTTGATGTGTACTTGCAAAGTTAGGTGCTAAACCACCCAACTACTCATAGCCGAGGCAGTTAGCGATAATACTAGAAACAAAACAAAAACAGATATTATGAAACACACAAACAACTTATCTACAACAGTCCACAGAATAATTGGCCTACTTTGTTTGGTAGTCACATGTCTTTTTATTCAAGCCTGTAACAGCAATACAAAAGAAACTCAGGCAGAAGAAAAGATTGAGAAAGAAATAAATGTTGAGGTTAAAGAGAAAATATCAACAGCAGATATTTTGGCTCAAGAAAAGAAATGGGCAGAAGCTCTTGTTGCCAATGATATGAACACTGTAGGCTCTATTATGCACCGTGATTTTCGGCTAATCAGAGCCTATGGGGATGCACCACCAATTAGTAAGGATATGTATCTTGGAATGGAAGGAATGAGCGCGTCATCAGCAGATGTTACATCTATTAAAGTATCTGAGGAAATGGATTCAATAACAGTGGCGAAAGTAACAATGACATTGGATTGGGAACAAGAAGGTGTTGGCAAACTACCACCTCATTTTGATATGATTGATATATGGAAGAAAAATAATAGTGGAATATGGCAAATTCTTTCAAGGGTGAGTCAAGTGGCCGATAAACCATATTCTGAATATGAGAATACTGAACAATAAATAACTGCCGCTAGCATCGGCTATAGCAAATGTGGGCTGACTGCTTTAAAATCAACACCTTGCAACTAAACAACGTCCGTTATGGTGGATAAAGATTCGGTTTCAAAATTCCGCACTTGCCATAGCTAGGGCCGTCAAAAAACAAGATTTTTCCTTTATATTTTAGGAAGTAAGTTGAGTAATCAAGTTGTTATCCATGCAGCAAAAGCTTCAAGCTTTTGCTGCTTTTTCGTTTTAAACCCCGCGTCATGGACTTCTTCATTTTTCCATAAGGTGAACATCAGTATCAATAATTTTCGTTGAACGACTATCAATGCCGAGACCGCTCGGTCCCTTCCATTCAAGCTTGCTATAAATTATCGCAGCTAATGCTTTAAAGAATTGGCTTAGAAAAAGTGTAGATCTAACCGACGAGATCTTTATTTAGTATCTAGCCCAACCGCAAAACTACTCTTCAATGAAAGCGAATTCATTGTTCTAAATATCTTATCTTCAAACTTAGAAACAAACATACGAGCCGAGACGTTGTAGCACATAAAACAAAACAGATGAAAACATTTCTACTATTGGCTGTGTGTACCTTATTTTTAATGGGATGTTCTAAGCCTATTGCATATGAAATAGTAATTCAAAATGTTGGCCTTTTTGACGGATACGAAGACAAGGGTGCGATAAATATTGCTATTAATGGCGATTCTATAGCTGCAATCACTTCAGATGATTTGATAAGCGACTCGCTTATCGATGGTGCTGGTAAATATATAGTACCTGGTTTGGTAAATGCACATGTTCATGCTTCCACCATTGAACAATTACAGGAGGGTTATCCCTTTGGGATATTGACACTATTGAATATGCATACTGGACTTGAAGAAAGGGAACTTGGATGGAAGAAGATTTCTCAAGATTCTACAGGATTTTCTATTCTCTATGGCTCTGGTCATGCAGCTACAGTTCCTGAAGGCCATCCTACTCAGTTTAGCCCAGATATGGAAACTATCAATGACTCCCTATCAATTCAGAATTGGGTTGATCATCGCATAGAAAAAAATGTAGACTACATAAAAATTATTCGGGATCATCACGAATGGTTAGGCTACCCGCCACTTCCAACCTTGAGCTTTGAACACATCCATCAAATTATTGATTACGCTCACAGGAAAGGATTCAAGGTTGTTGTTCATGCCAATACTATTCAAGAAATGGTCAAGATTGCGAAATTTAAACCCGATGGTTTTGTACACATGCTTGATTATAAAGAAGATTTTCCAGTTTCAGAAAGGTACTATCAAGAACTTAAGGAAAGTGGTGTATTCATTGTTCCTACAGGAGGTTTCTCACTAAAACCAATGGATGGCGCGCCTCCCTTATTAGCTAAATGGGTGAAAACAAATTTATTGAATCCTCAACAAAGAGCAGAAATTATAAAAAAATATGCTGAAAATGGGATTATGCTCGTTGCCGGGACGGATGCGCAGGATGGCCAAATGAATTTCGGGGAAGATTACTTCTTGGAACTGGACTTGTACAAAATGGCGGGATTGTCAAACGTTGAAATTCTTAAAGTGGCAACCGGAAATGCTGCTAAAGCTTTTGACCTACCAATAGGAGAATTAAAAGTGGGAAGCAACGCCAACTTTGTAATGCTTGATGATAATCCGATCCATGATCTTTCAAATCTTAAAAAAGTGGCTCAGGTTTGGAAAAACGGTAAGACCAAATAATACGTGCTACAACAAATGTTTAAAAATAGAGGCGGTTTGATCGCTGGAACGAAAGTAACTAAATACAAAAAAAGGCCTGCAATTGACCGAAAATTTAGTGTATAAAAACCCCTACTTTTCATAAACGAGACCTTTGGCGGGAATCAAAAAAATGACGTAAATTAGACAGATGGACAGTGATACAACCTATACAATACCAAAGAATACCAGAATAGGACATATTCATCTGAAGGTTGCCGACATCCAACGCTCGCTCGACTTTTACTGCGGCCTGTTGGGCTTTGAACTGACAATGAGCTACGGTACAGACGCGGCCTTCATATCTGCTGGCGGTTATCACCACCATATTGGCTTAAACGTTTGGCACAGCAAGAACGCACCACCGGCACACAGGAATACAGTAGGACTTTATCACACTGCCATACTGTATCCGAGAAGAAAAGACCTCGCCGCCATTTTTCATCGTCTGAAAGAGGCAGAATACCCGTTGACTGGAGCATCAGACCATGGTGTTTCAGAAGCTCTATACCTTGACGATCCCGACAAGAATGGCGTTGAGCTATACTGGGACAGACCAAAAGACCAATGGCCTACAAAGCCTGACGGCTCACTAGAAATGTACACCAAGGCACTTGACCTTGACGGCTTACTAAAAGAATTAAAATAACTGCCGCCAATTGCACAAGCACCTCATTGGCCTTAGAACGGATTAATCCCTTTTACGGGACTTTTTTGTTGTCCGATCAGATACGCAAAGCTAGCTTTTGACGCGTTGTGAAGGTAGAGTTCCCTAAAAATAGGACAATTTTAAAGTGGAATTATTACTATCGAGAACTTACCCTATCAAACCCACCTTCTCCGCTTCAACGAGGGTGACAGACTTCCGGTATTTATTGAGATAGCTGGCGATTATCCGGGTAGTGTGGTAGGTGTTTCCCTTTCGTACCAAAAAATCTTCCAATCCTTCGAATCCGGTTATCGATTCGTTCCTATCATAAAATCCGTAGCCTTGGTAAAACCCATCTTGGACCATGACAAAACCTTGTTCGCCCAGGCTGCGGCCTTGTGCCAAAATCGCATAGGTGTCCCTTTCGTTTTCCATGGCGGCGATGGCTTCCTTGGCCCTGACGTTGTAAACTTCAGGCTGCTCCCCTCCCCGACAGATTCCGTTACACTCCGGAATCGTGATGTAGGCACAACCACCACGGATACGCTGTAGCCCCATATACTTAGGGCATAATCGAAACTCCCGGCAGATTTCCTCCAGGTACGCTAAGGCTTCCTCCCTCCGAAAAAAGGGCCTGGCCCCCAAGTCTAATGCGGACTTCCTATCCAATCCAAACTGGATGATTCCCTTTCGGTTTACGTAGTGGATGATACAATATGGCGTTCGTAATTTTTTCTGTACGGTATTGAACTTTGGGAGATGCCGCTGAATTTCGTCGGCCTCCAACAGCAGCGCGATAAGCTCGTTGCCGGTCTCCACATAATCCACCGAAGCGGTCGCGCTACAGAGTTCGTTTTCCTTGTCATCCTTCCTATAAAAGTGTCCGAGTACCCGCTCCCGGATACGTACTGCCTTGCCCACGTAGATAATCTCTCCCTTGGCATCCTTAAAAAAGTACACTCCCGGACGCGGGGGAAGTCCCGAAGCGATATCCTTGTCCACATCCGGACCGAAACTTTTTTTCCGATCCCCCATAAAAGAAGTGACTACGTCATTCTCCTAATCCAAATCAAGAAGCCGGTGGAACAGTATGACCGTGGCATCGGCATCCCCCTCGGCGCGGTGACGGTCGATCAATGGGATGCCCAAGGTGGAGCAAAGCCGGCCGAGACCGTAGGAGAATTTTTCCGGCATCAGCTTCTTCGCCAGTCGTTTGGTACACAATTTTTCCCGCTTAAAATCATAGCCAAGCGCGCGAAACTCCGAGCGGACTATCGGAAAATCAAAGTTTACGTTATGGGCAACGAACACGGCATCTTTTGTAATCGCTACGATACGCTGCGCGACTTCCTCGAACGGGGGGGCATCCCGTAACGTATCGTCATCGATACCGGTCAAGGCGGTAATGAACTCGGGAACCCTTCTGCGCGGATTCACCAGAGAGACAAATTTGTCCACCACCTTTTTACCATCCGTCCGAACCACACAAATCTCGATGATTCGGTTGTCATGTATCCCCTTTCCCGTCGTTTCAATATCTACTATCGCGTACTGCAAAACTGAATTTTTTGCTAAAGATAGTCATAAATGGAATTATTCCAAAAAGAAGGAAATAATCCACGTCTATCGATTATTTCTACGTTGGTGTCCTATCTGAAAGTACAATTGGAGGTGTGATTTTACAAAGGGAATTGGACTCCCGATTTCTACAGTTCTATCGCTGAGAGAGTCCCGAACTTTTGTAGCTGACAAAATCCTGGAGTATGGTCGCATTATCCGGCTAAAGTGAATCCAAAATCATCCATATAGGAAGCATAAGGCCATTATTGCCTTTCACTTGGTGGAAACACGACTTTCATAGTATACTGAAGTTTCCGGAAATGGACCATATTCTCTACAATCGACGTCGGGGTGGATTTTGCATTATCCGAAATTTATAAAAGCTTTAGGGAACAGTTAAAAGTGGGACCCGGGCCAAGGTCAGTTAAAATCAGGTTAACTTTCAGGTAGCATCTGTGGTGACCTTTTTGACCAATTTGCCGACCGTCAGTCCCTGACCAATGATGGAGAATACCACCACTACATAGGTTATTACCAGAAAGAGCTCCCGATGCATTTCCTGTGTCAACCCAAGTGCCAAAGCAATGGAGATACCTCCACGTAGGCCGCCCCAGGTCATGACCAGCGTTGTTTTGGGTGCGAAGTCGAGTGTTTTCTCAAAGAATTTTATGGGCAGTAGCAATGAGAGATACCGACAGGCCAAGACAACAGGAATGGCAACCAACCCTGCTATAACATAGTTGAACTGAAAGGATATAACGAGCATTTCCATCCCGATCAATACGAACAGCACGGTATTTAAAAGAATGTCCAGTAGTTCCCAAAACTTGTCCACATATACTTCGGTTGTTTCGGACATCGCCGAATGCCGTACGGTATCATTCCCAACCACCAATCCCGCGGTTACCATAGCCAAAGGCGCGGAGAGGTGGAATTTTTGAGCCACTACGGTACCCATCATTACAGCGGCCAAGGTTATGATCACCTCGATATCGTAATCGTCTATGGAGCGCATTAACCGATAGGTAATCCAGCCGATCAAGAGTCCCAAAACAATCCCTCCAATGACCTCGACGCCAAAAAGTTCTAGAATGGCCAAAGGGTCGATTTCCAAGGTGCTTGAAGAAGCCAATTGAAAAATAGTCAAAAACACGACCACCCCTACTCCATCGTTGAATAGCGATTCCCCGACAATCTTTGTTTCCAGCTGCTTGGGAGCTCCCGCCTGCTTTAAAATACCGAGTACGGCAATTGGATCCGTTGGCGATATCAGGGATCCAAAAAGAAGGCAATAGATGAAATTCACCTCAAGGCCGAACAACTGTAGTATATAATACATTAGGGTGCCTACCAAAGTGGTGGATACCAGCACCCCCACGGTCGAAAAAACCAAGATCGGCCAACGTTGGACCTTTAATTGTTCAAAATTGGTATGCAAGGCTCCGGCGAAGAGCAGAAAACTCAGCATAATATCCAATAGCACGGTCCTAAAATCAATCTGATCGATGATGTACAGCTCTGCGTTCAGCAGGGTATCATCAACATAGCTAATCGCAAAAACCGCCAGGGTAAAAACAATCGTAATGAGCATGAGCCCGATAGTATTGGGCAGCTTCAAAAACCTTACGTTTATATATCCGAATATAGCGGATATGAAAATAAGTGTTGCCGCAATGATAAAGTAATCCATAGTATTAATGTGATTTTGTAAGGTACATACAATCGTATTTTCAAGAGGGGCCTCAAATCCCCAAAAACCAATTTACCACTTATGGCGAAGATAGCACAAGCATCTTTACTGCATTGTATGGATGCCGTAGTGTTTATTTCAAAAAATTAACCTCGCAACGAAGCAGGTGAATTTTTCTAAACCCAAGAATATAGTATAGAAGAAAGAACAGTAGAACCGTTTCTAAACATTCTCTGCCATACGCGTAATATCTGAGGACAGATTCATAATCCGGAGGCCGGGGGTTCAAGTCCCTCTCACGCTACCGAAAATAAAAAGGCCTTCAATACACTGGAGGTCTTTCTTCTTTTCCAGGAATACCATTTGTGGAACACCTAAGAAATCTTACGTTTAGGCTACTTAAGAAGGCGGTTCTAATTTTTGAGTACTCCAACGAAATCCGCTGTGCGCACTTTGCCGAAAAAAGACACATTGATTACAAACAAATTTAGCGTAACTTCCGATGGTAGATTACAACAAAGAATAAGTATGTACTTAAAACAGATATGGTATGTGTAAAAATCATGGCGTTGCCTATATAGGCGAAGGAAAAGTAGAAGTACAGGAAATCGACTATCCCAAACTGGCGTTGGGAGACCGTAAGTGTGAACATGGCGTAATCCTAAAGATTGTTTCGACCAATATTTGTGGGTCTGACCAGCATATGGTCAGGGGCCGGACTACTGCTCCCAAGGGTCTCGTACTGGGCCACGAGATAACGGGCGAAGTCATTGAATGCGGCCGCGATGTGGAGTTTATCAAAAAAGGGGATATTGTTTCCGTACCCTTCAATATCGCCTGCGGTAGATGTCGAAATTGTAAAAAAGGTCTTACGGGCATTTGCCTGAACGTTAACGGTGACCGCCCGGGTGCCGCTTTCGGCTATGTAGATATGGGCGGTTGGGTAGGCGGCCAGGCGGAATATGTTATGGCGCCCTATGCCGATTTCAACCTGCTGAAGTTTCCTGACAGAGATCAGGCCATGGAGAAGATAAAAGACCTCACGATGTTGTCCGATATTCTGCCTACGGGTTACCACGGCGCTGTCACCGCAGGCGTAGGTCCGGGTTCGGTGGTATACGTGGCCGGTGCCGGACCGGTGGGGCTCGGCTGTGCCGCAAGTTGCCATCTGTTGGGGGCAGCGGTCGTTATTGTAGGCGACTTTAACAAAGAGCGATTGGCACAGGCCCGTTCCTTCGGTTGTGAGACCATTGATCTTGGCAAAGAAACTCCCTTGGAACAGCAAATCGCTGAAATCACAGGTAGTCCCGAAGTCGATTCCTTTGTCGACTGCGTTGGTTTCGAGGCAGTAGGGCACGATGGCAAAGGCACAGAGGAACAGCCTGCAGTAGTACTCAACCAGGCCATGGCCGTTACACGTGCCGGTGGGCAGATAGGCATTCCAGGGCTGTACGTGACCGAAGATCCCGGTTCCGCAGACACCAGTGCCCAAAAAGGTATTTTGAAAATCCGGTTCGGGCTGGGATGGGCCAAATCGCACTCCTTTCATACCGGGCAATGTCCCGTAATGCGCTACCATCACCAATTGATGCAGGCCATTTTGAACGAGAAGATCGCTATTGCAAAAGCGGTAAACGTGCAGGTAATCTCATTGGCGGATGCCCCAAAAGGTTATGCCGATTTTGATAAGGGCGCGGCAAAAAAATATGTCATCGACCCACACGGAATGATTGCCTAGAGATAACGGTGCAAATTAATTTAGAATTAATTCAATCACGTACCTCGGTTACTTCAGGTATAGGTATCTTTACATGACGATGCGAATTGATTTTCGTCCGCAAACCTAAATGCTAAGATGCAAATAATAGAAGCCTTGGACTTTACGGATATCGGAACGTTTATTACGTCATTTGTTCTGCTATTTCTGATTGTCTTTTTGCGATATATTTTTATATCGGGAGCCTATCACTGGGTATTTCTGGTAATGTACCGGAATAGATTCAGGCAAAGGATATTGTCAGAACAAAATCCCAACGCTAGACAGATCAAGAGAGAACTTTTGCTTTCCGCATACAGCGCCATAATTTTCAGCTTGATGGGAATGCTGCTCTTGATACTAAGGCAAAAAGGCTATACGCAAATATATTCGGATATCAACGAATACCCGTTATGGTACATACCGGTCAGCATTTTGCTGTACCTGGTGTTACATGATGCCTATTATTATTGGTTACATCGATGGATGCACAAATCGAAGCTCATACGCCATTTTCATATGGAACATCATAAAAGTGTGGACACTACCGTATTTACTTCTTTTTCTTTCCATCCGGTAGAATCCTTCCTTCAAGCATTGATTATTCCTTTGCTACTTTTAATTATCCCCATGTGTGTAATCGCCCTCATGGTTACCCTTACTCTTATGACCATTTCGGCTATAATCAACCACGCGGGAGTGGAGATTTATCCCTCAAAGAAAAATTCCAGTTTCTTCCGCAAATATATTATCGGTGCCACGCATCACGACTATCATCACCGAAATTCCAAAAAACACTTTGGCCTTTATTTTACGTTTTGGGACAGGGTCATGAAGACGGAGTTGTGAATACCGGAGGTATTTTTGCTTTATGGATTTCCTCCCGTCAAAAATTTCTTCCTTTCCTTCATACTTTGAACTTTTAATACGGATTACAAAGTAGGAATCATTTGTAAAATTTCGATAAACGAAGGTGCCAGAATACAATGTTTAAGTTGCTAGAGAATTGCGATTTCGCGGTCGTTTTCTTGATAGCCTTCCCTAAGGCCTAAAAAATCCAGAAATAACTAAAATCCGCTTCCTTATAAAAGCCAGACCCCTATCTTTGCCATCGATAACTTTTGTATGAGCAAAGCAGTTTACATCGCCACTACCGAGCCGAATAGCGGCAAATCAATTATTTCGCTGGGATTGATGCAATTGTTGTTGGGAAAGGCGGCCAAAGTGGGCTATTTCAGACCGATTATTGACGATTTTGAGGATGGGGGGATTGACAATCATATCAATACCATATCGCAGTACTTTAACCTTGACATTCCCTTTTCCGATGCCTACGCCTTTACGCGTAGCGAAGTCATCCAAAGAAAAAATGAAGACCGCGATGACGAGATTATCGGTAAAATCATAGAAAAGTATAAGGCGGTAGAAGAACGCTGCGATTTTGTTTTGGTCGAAGGCACTAGTTTTTCAGGGGAAGGCACGATTATAGAATTTGACATCAATGTGGTCATTGCCAAGAATCTGGGTATTCCAGCGATTCTGCTTGCCAGCGGAGTGGGGAAAACTTTGGAGGGGCTGGTCGGAAATCTTCAAATAGCGTATGACACTTTTAAGGACAAAGGCGTAGAAGTACTCGCTGTCATCGGAAATAAAGTCCTTCCAGAGAATGTTTCTTTGGTCGTGGAGCACCTTAAAAAACAACTTCCCGAGTCGATTTTAGTTAATGCCATTCCCTTAAATCCGATTTTGGCAAACCCGTCGGTCAAGGAAATTTGCGATTCGTTGAACGGAAAAGTACTTTTCGGGGAAGGATATCTAAACAATCAAGTAGACGGTTTTAGTGTCGGCGCCATGCAGCTGCGCAATTACCTTTCACATCTTACAGAAAACGGTCTCGTAATTACGCCCGGTGATAGGGCGGATATCATCTTAGGGGCCTTACAAGCCAATATCTCCGCGAATTATCCGGCGGTTTCAGGTATAGTTCTCACTGGCGGCATTACTCCCGAAGATACCATTTGCCGGTTGATTGAGGGATTGTCTGAGGTAGTACCTATAATTTCGGTCGAAGGCGGCACCTTTGCCATGGCCAACCGAATCGGTGCCATAAAATCACAGATGTACGCGGAGAATACCGAAAAAATTAGGACGTCTATTAGTGATTTTGAAAAATACGTTTCCACCGATGTATTGGCCGAGAGTCTGATAACGTTTCAGGCGGAGGGCATTACCCCGAGGATGTTTCAGTACAATCTTTTGCAACGGGCGAAGACCCATAAAAAGCATATCGTCTTGCCCGAAGGTACCGACTGGCGTATTCTGACCGCTGCCAAATTATTGACCGACATAAATGTTGTTGATATCACTTTGTTGGGAAATCTTGAACAGATTACAGACAAAATCGAAAAACTGGAACTGGGGCTTGACCTGAAAAATGTCACTATCGTAGACCCTGTAGCCTCCCCGAATTTTGAGGAATACGCTACTACCCTATTCGAACTGCGAAAGCACAAGAACGTCGATGTTACCATGGCGCGCGACCTGATGGAAGATGTCTCCTATTTTGGCACCATGATGGTCTATAAAGGCCACGCCGATGGCATGGTTTCCGGTGCGATCCACACCACGCAGCATACCATCTTACCGGCCTTACAGTTTGTAAAGACGAAGCCGGAGGTCTCCTTGGTGTCCTCCGTTTTCTTTATGTGCCTACCGGACCGGGTCGTAGTTTTCGGCGATTGTGCCATCAACCCCAACCCAACCGCCGAACAGCTGGCAGCAATTGCGATATCTTCTGCGGATACCAGTTCAGCCTTTGGAATCGAACCGCGCATTGCCATGCTCTCCTATTCTTCCGGCGCATCGGGCGTCGGCGAAGATGTAGATCGGGTACGGCAGGCCACCGCAATCGTAAAACAAAAACGGCCCGAATTGAAGATTGAAGGTCCGATTCAATACGACGCTGCCGTCGACCTGAAAGTTGGGCAAAGCAAATTGCCCGATTCCCAAGTAGCGGGCAAGGCGACCGTTTTTATTTTTCCTGATCTCAACACGGGCAATAACACCTATAAAGCGGTACAACGCGAAACCGGTGCGCTGGCCATAGGCCCGATGTTACAGGGCCTGAACAAACCGGTAAATGACCTGAGCCGTGGTTGTACGGTTGACGATATTTTCAATACCGTAGTGATTACGGCCATACAGGCGGAGGGGATTTAACGTGGGGTCAATAGCCGTGCGTTTTTGGTTCGGCATTTACCTTCAGTTAAGACAAGGTTGTCTTCATTTTAAAAGTCATACTAAACTTAAATCAGTATATTGAACTCAGTATGAAAACAGTGGTATTTGAAATAGAATTTTGGAAGTCTCCTAGAACCCCCTTCCAATCAAATAAGTTTATGTGACAGCAGTAAGATGTATTTCGATACGCCCCGGTCCAAACTTCCAACAATAAGTTCTTCGTACGACAGGCATTATGGAAATGCACTAAATACCAAAATCAATACTTTACCTTTTCACCATACATTTTTCACGATGCACCTTTCACCTTCACTTTTCAGTTCGCACTTTTAACCTTAAACTTTTAATTCTTTTTCCCGATGAACATCCTGATAATTAATGCCGGCAGCTCTTCCATAAAATTCCAATTGATACAGATGCCTGCCGAAAAAGTGATTTGTTCCGGTATGGTAGAACGTATCGGTTCGGACGATGCCGTTCTGAAATACCGATCGGATGCCATTGAAATCGAAGAGATAAATGTAATCGCGACCCATAACGAAGCCTTTCAAAGAATTGCGGGATTTCTGCTCGACCCTCTGAAGGGTTCGATAAAGAATGTAGAGGAAATCGATGCTATCGGCCATCGGGTAGTTCACGGAGGCGATTCATTTGCCGAGACCACGCTCGTTACAAAAAAGGTGAAGGAAGAGATACAGGAATTTGCATCTTTGGCGCCTTTGCATAATCCGCATAATTTGGAAGGCATCCGGGTGGCGGAACAGCTTTTTCCAAAGGCCGAACAGGTGGCGGTATTTGATACGGCCTTCCATCAGACCATGCCGGTAAAAGCGCGAAAATATGCCATTCCCAAAACATTCTTTACGGACCACCAAATTAAGGCCTATGGATTTCACGGAACCAGCCACAAATACGTTTCCGAAAAGGCCATAGCGTACTTAGGTAATACATCCTCAAAAATAATAGCCATTCATTTAGGAAACGGTTGCAGTATGACCGCCATCGTCAACGGAGAAAGTAGGGACCATAGCATGGGATTTGCACCCACCAGTGGTTTAATCATGGGCACCCGAAGTGGGGATGTCGACCATTCCATAATTTTTCATCTTATCGGTACTTTGGGATATACTCCTGAGCAGGTAAACACCCTTTTGAACAAAAAAAGCGGTATGTTAGCCCTGACCGGTCTAACCGACTTGCGTGACATTCAGGCCGGAGCGGAAAATGGGAATAGAGATTGCCAATTGGCGCTCGATATAAATGCATACCGTATCAAAAAATACATAGGGGCCTACGCCGCGGCCATGAACGGATTGGATGCCGTTGTTTTTACCGCGGGCATTGGCGAGAATTCCGCCACGCTAAGAAAAATGGTCTGTACCGATATGGACTTTTTGGGTCTCAGACTGGACGATGAAAAAAATGAACGTAAATCGACATCCCTACGGGAAATCAACACCGAGGACTCAGAGGTTAAGATAATGGTGATTCCGACCAATGAGGAGTTAGAGATTGCCAAGCAGGTTTTTAGATTGATTGTTAAAGATTAAGTCAATACAGTTATGAATTGGATACTATTGATTATCGGCGGTCTCTTCGAAACGGGGTTCGCGATAAGTTTAGGAAAGGCCCAACACACCTCAGGAAAAGAAATGTGGCTTTGGCTGATAACCTTTGCCGTCAGCGTGTGTATAAGCATGTACCTTCTGTTCAAGGCCATGGGCGGTGAAAATGCCATTCCCGTTGGTACCGCGTATGCGGTGTGGGGGGCAATCGGTGCGATAGGTACGGTAACTGCGGGCATTGTTTTGTTTGAGGAGCCCGTGACTTTTTGGCGGCTGTTCTTTCTTACTTCCTTGGTAATTTCCGTGGTCGGGCTGCAAGTCGTTAGCAGTCACGGATAGCAAAAGTCGCCACTTCGGTATGGCGCAACCCAAAACCTAACCAAAGTTTCAAAGAATCACAATGGTAATGTCAGTGTCTTTGTTGGTAATAGCGTCAAAAACAGTATCGTTATGAACCAACATCCTAGGTGCAAATCCCTATTTTTACCGTTAATTATAAATATATACAACTAATGAAAAATAATTCAAATATCGGTTTGGCACTTATCACAGGAGCCGCTTTAGGTGCCGCATTTTCAATTTTGTTTGCGCCGGATCGAGGATCGGAGACCAGAAGAAAAATCTCTAAAAGTGCTGAGGATGCCACGGACGCTCTTTTGAGAGCGGGAGAACAGCTTAAGAATAGTACCAAGGATAAATTTGCCGAAGGTAAAAACAGTCTTGAGTCCACCCTAAACGCGATCACATCGCAAGTGCATCAGAATTCTGAGGAGTATATCCCTCTGCTTGAACGCAAATTGGAAAATCTCAAAAAGAAAAGCCGTAGCATCAATAAGAAAAAAGCTAAAGTTTAGGTACTACGTGAGCAGCTTTAAAATTTACAATCGGCCCCGAATTTTCGGGGTCTTTTTATTTTTTCACGCTACCTATACTGGGAATGAAAATTAACATCGTAGGGTATTGGGAAATCTTTGGCGCACAAGCACAAATTTTAACTCCAACAAAATCAAAACGCTTAATTTAGCAGGCTCAAACAAGGATTTTCTATGGGCATCGATTTAATCCTTACGTTTTGTATCATCGGCATCGGGGTATTTCTTTTTGTAAAGGACTATTTTTCGATCGATACGACCTCGATTTTGATAATGGCCCTGTTTATCGTGGCGGGCGTACTGAGTCCCGAAGAGGGGTTTTCTGGTTTCAATCATCCAGCTACGTTGACCTTGGGCTGTATCTTTGTAGTCAGTGGGGGCATTTTCAACTCCGGTTTATTAGACGGATTGAGCCATCGCATCGTCAAATTGGCAAAAATCCACTACTCGGTCGCATTGGTAACCTTTTGCCTGCTTTCGGGTATTTTTTCGGCCTTTATCAATGATACGGCCGTGGTCGCCTTGCTTTTACCGATAGCCTTGACGGTCTGTAGGGAGACGGGTATCAGCCCTGGAAAGCTTTTGATGCCGATCTCGTTTGCGGCCCTGTTCGGCGGCACCTGTACGTTGATCGGAACTTCTACGAACATCCTTGTCAGCAGCTATGCGAAAAAATTCGGATTGGAGGAGTTCGGCATGTTCGAATTCAGCGGGGCAGCACTATGTCTGTTGGTTGTAGGCTTCGCATATTTGTTCTTCGTAAGTCCGTTTTTGCTCCCAAAAAGTAAGGATAGCGAGCATCTGACAAAAAAGGCGGAAGAATATATCACGGAGCTTGAAGTGGAGAAAGCTTCCCCGGATAGCAATCGCACGGTCGTAAAATCAAAACTGGTCGAAAACTTTGATGTGCGTATTCTTTCGATTATGAGGGATGGTATCTTGGATCACCATGTAGGTCCGGAGACCCTATTGTTGGAAGGGGATATTCTCAAAGTCATCGTACCCCCTTCGAGTTTTAATAGACTTTTAGATGCGAAAGGATACCATGTGATCGGGGATAAACGTAAAGAAACCGATCAAAAGGATGATACATACCGCCTGTATGAGATTATTCTACCTTTTGGATCTTCGCTAACCGGGAGCTCTCTACTGAACCTAAAATTCAGTCAAAAGTATAGTTTATCGGTATTGGCTATCCGACAGCGAAACGAGATCATTATGGACAAACTGGCGCAGGTGGCCCTCCGGGAAGGTGATATGTTACTGGTACTCGGCAAACAGGAGGCCATAAGCCTACTCGAATCACAAAAATTGATTGTTACCCTTTCCGAATACGAGAAAAAGAAAACCAACTACAAAAAAGCGATTCCCGCCGTTTTAATCGGTATAGGGGTCATTTTGGTCGCCGCCCTTAATTGGACGGGTATTTTGATAAGCGCCATGGTCGGTGCCCTGCTCATGATATTGACCGGTGTTCTAAAACCCAATGAAGCCTACAAAGCGGTTGAATGGAAAGTGATATTCATGATGGCTGGCGTACTTTCGATGGGGTCGGCCCTCGAAAAGACCGGAGGCGCGGAACTCATCGCCCAAGTTATAGAAACCAATCTGGGGCAATACGACGCACGGATTACATTAAGTATCATCTACTTGGTCTCTTTTCTTTCCACTAACCTGATTTCCAGCAAAGCAACTGCTGCATTAATGGCCCCCGTGGTCATCAGCCTTGCCGCAGCGATGGATGTCAGCTATCGCCCGTTTTTAGTGGCCGTAATGTTCGCCTGTTCATTGACCTTTATGACCCCCATGAGCTATCCGACGAACACCATGGTCTATGCGCCCGGCAATTACAAATTCAATGATTTTCTAAAATTCGGAACCCCTTTGAACCTTATCACTTGGGTGGCGGCCTCTTTCATAATTCCTTACTTTTTTCCGTTTTGAACGGGGATTGTAAAACTAAGAATGGTTTTTCCAAAAATTCTAAAAGTAAATTGCCAGCCTCTTTCAGGCGTATCACCAAGTTTTACGCAACGCTTTTTCGAGGCCTTATGACCAAAAACAAAACTATCCCCGAACATTCCTTGGGTGAGGCCGATGGTATTTGTTTCCGACCTAAAGTCGTCTAGATTTCACCAGCTTCCCAACGCCATACCCATATCGCCTCATGCTATCTTGGCGTACGGCAAATGCCACAAGGCGAGCGTCAGAACAGTCTAAATTCTTCGCTGAAACTCGAGGGGCTTTCCCTAAAATCGATACATTGAGCATTAAGCGTTCCGGTTTTGGGCTTTTTACGCGGTATAGCCTTGGATTGTGGGGGATGGGTTCCAGAACGTAAAACATAATTTCCAAACCGGGTGCTGTAGCAATAGGAGAATTATCAGGTGGTGTCACCACATACCAACTAGGATGTATTAGAGGAGCTCTTATGTAACCGGTGTTACAGACTTATAAATAGGCATATCTTACCTTTACACAGTATTTTATAGGATAATGGAGTATCTAGAAGCATTTACAAATGCGATTATAGGCACGGCGCAATGGACCTGGAAGTCCATTTTGTTCGAGGTGCCCTGGTACATCAATTATTTTTGGGGACTGATCGCTATCTCCCTCGGGGTCTGGCTTTTGGAAATCATTTTTCCCTGGAGAAAAGAACAACGTATTTTTAGAAAGGATTTTTGGTTGGATACCTTCTACATGTTCTTCAATTTTTTCCTGTTCGCGATTGTCATTAGTGGATTTTACAGCATTTTACAGGTGGTTTTTAAGGATTTTGGCATCACGGCCAAAAGCTTGGCCATTATCGACATCGAAGCTTGGCCAATGTGGGGCCAACTCTTGATTTTCTTTGTCATTTTGGACTTCGTACAATGGTTCACCCACATTCTACTGCACAAATATGAGTTTCTATGGAGATTTCACGAAGTACACCATAGCGTCAAGGAAATGGGGTTTGCGGCACATCTTCGCTATCATTGGATGGAAAACATTCTTTACAAACCCCTAAAGACCTTCGGTGTGATGATACTTGGCGGATTTGAACCCGAGCAAGCCTACATCGTGCATTTCATCGCCATTGCAATAGGACATTTTAACCACGCGAACATCAGGATTACCTGGGGGCCTTTAAAGTATATTCTGAACAATCCGGTCATGCATCTATACCATCATGCGTACGATTTGCCGGAAGGCAAATACGGGGTCAATTTCGGGATAAGTCTAAGTCTTTGGGATTACATTTTCAAAACAAACTATATTCCAGAAACCGAAGGTAAAATAAGATTAGGCTATCCGGGCGATGAACGCTTGCCCAAAAGTTTCTTTGGGCAGGTGGTATATGGATTCAAAAAGGAAAAAAAAGGAGTAAGAATTATTCGGAACAAGACCTGAACCCATTCTACTGTTGCGCGCTCCACTCACCGTAGCCGCCGGAGTAATCGAATATGGTCTTGAACCCCATTTCTTTTAATCGCTGGGTAGCTTTTTTACTTCGGCCACCCATCTGACAATAGAGATAGACCGGCTTTTTTTTATCAAGAGTTCCAACTTTTTCGGCAAAATGGACAGCGTCGGAAATATCAATGTTTATGGCATCGTCGATGTGTCCCGCTTCGTATTCTTTGGAAGTGCGGACATCTATCCATTGCACATCCTGTCCGATTACCTCGGCCTTGACGGTTTCTATATCAATGGTTTGAACTTGCCCACTATTCTGTGAGCTGCATGAAATCGTAACGACCAGTAAGAGTAAAATGACAAGATTTCTCATATCTTACATATAATCTGTAAACGTACAGTGTTGTTTAAAGCGTCGTGGGACACACATATTCTGAAACAGACACTTCTGCTTCCTTAATGGCAGCAAAGCCTCCGGTAATATCGATAAGGTTATGAATACCCCTGCTTTTTAAAATGGATGAGGCAATCATGCTCCGGTACCCCCCGGCACAATGAACATAAAAGGCTTTGTCGTCTGGAAACTTCGCCAAATGATCGTTCAGGTAATCGAGCGGGGTATTGTTGGCTGCCAGCACATGTTCCGATTGATATTCACTTTCCTTTCGAACATCGAATACCGGGGCTTGCTTCTCTTTAAGTACTTCGCCCAAACGATCAGCATTTATTTGGTTGACCGTATCGTATTCCAAGCTGGCTTTTTTCCAAGCATCAAATCCACCTTCTAAGTACCCCAATGTACCGTCAAAACCGACCCGGGACAACCTTGTTATGGCTTCTTCCTCATCACCTTCGGGCGTCACCAGAAGTATGGGCTGCTTCACGTCGGCGATAAGGGCACCGACCCACGGGGCAAAATCGCCGTTCAGGCCGATAAAAATAGAACGTGGAATATGACCTTTGGCAAAATCGTCTTGATGGCGTACATCGAGAACAATAGCTCCGGTCTTGTTCGCGGTGGCTTCGAAGGCAGTAGGTGAAAGTGCGCGTGTACCCCTCTCTAAAACATCATCGAAATCATCGTAGCCTTCCTTGTTCATTTTTACGTTCAAGGGGAAGTAGTTTGGGGGCGGCAACAATCCGTCCGTTACTTCTTTTATGAATTCATCCTTGGTCATATCGGCCCTTAGGGCATAGTTCATTTTTTTTTGGTTACCGAGGGTATCGACGGTTTCCTTCATCATATTCTTTCCACAGGCCGAACCGGCACCGTGCGCCGGGTAAACGATGACATCGTCCGCTAAGGGCATAATTTTTTCGCGTATACTGTCATATAGAAATCCTGCCAAGTCCTTTTCGGTCAATTCACCCATTTTTTGGGCCAAATCGGGTCGACCGACGTCGCCTAAAAACAAGGTATCGCCACTAAAAATGGCATGATCTTTTCCATTTGCATCACGGAGTAGGAAAGTCGTACTTTCCATCGTGTGTCCCGGTGTATGCAGGGCTATGATAGTGATATCTCCCACTTTGAACTCCTGGCCGTCTTCGGCGATCAGGGCGTCAAAAGATGGGTTCGCGTTCGGCCCATATATAATGGAAGCCCCCGTCTCCTTGGCCAGGGTAACATGACCACTTACGAAATCGGCATGAAAATGGGTCTCAAAAATGTATTTGATGTTGGCATCATCAGCATTGGCACGTTCAATGTAGGGCCCGACTTCGCGCAATGGGTCTATAATGGCTACTTCGCCCTTACTTTTAATGTAATATGCGCCTTGCGCCAGACAACCCGTATAAATTTGTTCGATTTTCATGGAATAAAGGTATTGCTTTTGCTGAGGGTAGAAGGTAACTTTTGTTACATATACCTATATTTAACAACAAGAACCCCTATAAATAGATATGGATATGGGTACGAAAATAATAAGAATCATGATATAGAAAAAATGGATCGTACCATTGCGGATTGTTGAAATGGATGTAAATTAGCTGTATATGGATGTAGTAGCAGGAATAGATATCGGCGGCACCAAAACTAAAATAGGACTGGTGGACCAAAGTGGCGTTTGCCATCAAAAGCTGTTTTTTCGAACACGTGATTACGACGAATTCGATGACTTTTTGGATAAAATAAAGGATAGCATCGACGAATTAAAGGCTATGTTCGACGCCCCCGTAAATCTGATCGGTTGCGGTATCGGCGCTCCTAATGCCTCAAGCCGAAACGGCACTATCGAGAACGCTGCCAACCTAAAATGGAAGGGATCTGTGCCGGTGCTGGAAAAATTAAAACAGCGCATCGACCTGCCCATGCGAATCATGAACGACGCAAGTGCCGCAGCTGTGGGCGAGATGCTCTTCGGTAACGCCAAAGGTATGTCCGATTTTATCGTCATTACCTTGGGAACAGGTTTCGGCGCCGGTATTGTGGCCAACGGACGGTTGATAGAGGGCTACGACGGTTTCGCAGGCGAACTCGGCCATGTCGATATGACCCTGGGCGACGGTCGCCTAACGGGTCTTGGCGTACGGGGGGGACTCGAAGCCTACGTTTCCGCTACGGGCTTAAAACGGACTATACTGTATATGATGTCAAAATATATGATTGACACCCGTTTCCGCGATGTGGCTTTTAACGACCTTCACGGGGAGGATATCACCAAGGCTGCCGAGGAGGGGGATCCCATTGCCCTAAAAGCTTTTGATTATACGGCGAAAACCCTCGCCCTCGCCCTGGCCAATTTTACTGCTTTTACGCAGCCCGAAGCTTTCTTTTTAATGGGCGGCTTGGTCAATAGCGGAAAATGGATCTTAGATCCGCTGCACAAATATTTTGAAGAAAATCTTTTGGAAGTCTACAAAGGCAAAGTCAAGATAAAGACTTCGGGCATGGAAGGCAAAACGGCTGCCATCTGCGGGGCAGCGGCCTTGATTTGGGAAAGTAGATTTTCGGTCGCGGAATGAACCACCGCGATGCAAGCATACGCGACATGAATTTAAAAAATCCCAAATTCCGAAAAAAGCAAAAACGATGCAAGTATCAGGGAAATATCTCCTTAGAGATTTAAGTACCCTGGGGCAGGATTTTGGATAGGTTTCCTAAAAGCATTTCCAAAAGAGATTCCTGTAAAAAATCGTAAAACCCGACTCTGGCTATACTCGTATCCCTGCAAAGGGCGGCACCGAAGACTCCGATTGCCCAAGATAAATGTCTCTATTTGTGTTAAGGTATCAATTGCCTTACAAATCCTCGCAATAACGTCAATTCTTACAAAGTTTGAAATATAGCTTTGTACAATAATTCTCTAAAAACACACATATGAAAAATCTATATCGAAGGTATTTAAACCGCATTCAGCTTTTAAATAGTCGTGCTGGAAAAAGAACAAAAAATACTTTATTATTATCAATGGCCATGGTTTTCGGCTCAGTGGGTATCTCGAATGCGCAATTAAGCCAAGGCGATATTATGTTGGGAAGTGATTTTGGCAGCGGATTGGTCAGTACTAACAATAACGGACTTTTTGGCTTGAATTTCGGACTCAATGAAGGTGCAGGTTACAATATAGGCCTGAGTCCCAAAGTCGGTTATTTTGTAGTTGATAATTTTTTAATCGGAGTCTCGACCAATCTTGGATTTACCAAATCGCCCGAGGTCGCAGGTGAATCGGTGCAAACTACGGTTTATGGTCTTCAGGCCTTGTCTAGATACTATTTATTCCCTGGTGAAGTTGGCGTCGACAACCTACTGAAAAGAGGCCGCTTCTTTGTTGAGGCCAACGGTGGTATTTCGGGAGTCAATGTTAAGGACGGTAGTTCTACCAATGGTTTCGCCCTGGGGTTCGGACCTGGCTATTCGTACTTCATAACCGATAATGTTGCCCTGGAAACCACTTTGAAATACAATGGACTGGCCGGCGGTGGTGACACCAGCTATCAAAATAGTGTCGGTTTGAATGTCGGTATTCAGGTATTCTTGCCTGCCTCACAGGCTGAGAATATGATCGATCGCGAGTAGAATCGTTAAATGGGACTGGGCTCGGAGCCCACTATATGGTTAAGGGATTTTCTTTACGGGAAATCCCTTTTAACGTATTCAGATTTCCGCTACTAAAATTTTGAAATTCAATAGGTCGGAGGTCACAAACGAAAGATAAAATATCCAGAATTTAATGGTGGCTTTTATAATTTCGTGTACCAATTACGTATACGCAATATCCATAATTTCAAAAACCTTTTCTTCCTTTGCGAGTTTTAGAATAACCTTCTCCCCCACTTTTTTATTTATAAGCAAACTGGCAATAGGGGAAACAAAAGAGATTTTTCCTTTGGATATATCTGCCTCGTCGACACCTGTAATCTGATATTTTTGTAAATTTTTCGCATCGCCGATCCGAAGGGTAACAAAGGCACCGAATCGCACTTCTTCTTTGGGCTGGTTTTTTAAATCGACAATTTTTGCGTTCAGAATCCTTTCGTTGAGCAGCTGCAGTCTAGCGTTCATATGGTTCAATGTAATACGACGCTCGTTTTCGTCTGTAGTATCCAGTGCTTCCCGTTCGGCAATCAAGCGTCCCTTTTCATCCGCCAATGCTTTCATCCCATTTGGGGTAACGTAATTGTTCATGCCTGAGGGCAAATCGGCCCTAGGCGGCACCAACGGCACTTCTTCCTGATCATCCTCCTTTACAAATCCTCTACTCATATTCGCATAATTAATTCAATTCCTATCATCATTTTCAAGTTAAGAATAATATAGAAAAAGAAAGCCGCTTTGGGTGGGATTTGTTTATCTTAACATCAAATTATTAATTACAGTAAACCGATACCGATGAAATATGTATTTGCCTTAATTGCTTTCTATTTTATGGCTATCTCGTGCGAGGAAAATCCCCGGCAATTAAGTTCGACAGACCCTATCAACTGGGAAAAAAGGAGCGTAAAGGCCCCTATTTCGGATACGTTGGATGTCGGACATACCTTTCTATCCATATACTCCTCGGTGTACATGCGCAATGATCAAGAGCAGTCCGATTTGACCGTTACGGTCAGTCTTCACAACCCGAACCGTGATGAGCAGGTATTCATTGATAAAGCGGTGTACTATAACACGCAAGGCGACCCAATCCGCACCTATTTCGACCGCACCATTTTTATAAAGCCCATGGAAACCGTACAGATTGTCATCGACGGTATTGACAAAGAGGGCGGTACGGGCGCCAATTTTATTTTTGATTGGAAGAAAAAACCGACCAGCAACGAGCCACTTTTCGAAGCTGTAATGATCAATACCTATGGCTCACAAGGGATTTCGTTCGTGACCGAGGGCAAGCGCATCAAGTAAATACCGAACAGTTTACCCAGAGGATAGCTATCTGCTTACCGGTTTATCCCATTGCCTTCCAAAAATGACAAAACTTTCAAATTCCGTACTCTATTTGATGAGTGTGTCAGCGGGACTGATTGTAGCCAACCTATACTACAACCAGCCCTTACTGCACCAGATATCGGTCACTTTCAAAGTATCCGAATCCGCCGTAAGCAATGTAGCGCTATACACCCAGTTGGGCTATGCCTTCGGATTGCTTTTCATTATTCCGTTGGGCGATAAGATATCCAATAAAAAGATTCTACAATACGACTTTTCACTGATGATACTATCGCTTGTGGCCGCGGCGCTGTCAGAGACCATTCTATTGTTGGTCATCAGTAGTTTCTTCATCGGATTTACTTCGGCCATTCCACAACTTTTTGTACCCATGGCGGCACAGCTTGCGGATGAAAAAACCCGGGGTCGGGCCATCGGCATCGTCATGAGCGGCCTACTGATCGGTATTTTAGGAAGCCGCGTGGTCAGCGGCCTGGTCGGCGAGCGCTTCGGATGGCAGATGATGTACTACGCCGCCGCGGTATTAATGGTGCCCTTGTTCATAATGCTACAGCTCAAATTGCCCAAACTCGTACCGGAATACAAAGAGAGTTACGGCAGTTTGCTCAAATCCATCGGATTTTATTTCAGAACGGAACCATCGGTACGACTCGCGGCCCTTCGCGGCGGACTGGCATTTGCGGGCCTCAGCGCTTTCTGGACCACACTTGTCTTTCTTATGGAAGACAGTTTCGGCTATGGAAGCGACATCACCGGTGCCTTCGGACTTTTTGGTATCGCCGGGGCATTGGCAGCCGCTTTCGTCGGGAAAATGAGCGATAAAATCGATAAACGTAAAATTATATTGTATTCGGCGGTACTGTTGATCGTATCTTGGGTAATCTTCCTTTTTTCCGGAAACTCCATCATCGGATTGATTATTGGAGTGGTTTTAGTCGATTTGGGATTACAGGCACTGCACATTACGAACCAAAACATCATTTTCTCTAAAAATCCCGAAGCCCGTAATCGCGTGAACACCATCTACATGGTAGGATTTTTTATTGGCGGGGCACTGGGCACTGCTTTAGGAGCTTACGCCTGGGAACACTTCCGATGGACAGGGGTTTCGGTCTTAGGGATTTCCCTTTCGGTACTCATTGCCGTGGTGCACTTGATATTTAGGAAAAAAACAGTTGGGTGAAGGGCTTGATACTGTGCCGATATCTTTGATTCCCAGCAACAGCAGAGCCTGATAAACAGCTCACTGCATTAGGATATCGAACAGTTGTTCCGCATTCAAATATTGGAAGAACCGGGCGGTTGGCTTAAAATCGGCATCCATAAAGACCAGTGCGGGCACTGAAAACGGCTTATTTTTTTGCCGCGCCATCAACAGGGGAATCTGATGAACTGGATTTCTTTTATTGATTCTTTCGTTGACGAATTTTTGGTTTCCAAAGCTGATCGTGTCCTTAGTTTCTACGTTCATTTTGACCGCATAATAGGCTTTGTTCAAAAGGGCTGCGATTTCCGGATCTGTAAACACCTCTTTTTGCATCCGGATGCAGGGGCCGCACCAATCGGCGTAAAAGTCAATAAATACTTTCTTCGGACGTACTCTTAGGGAATCTTCCAATTGTTCGAAATCGAGCCAGTGAACAATTTCTTCACTTTGGGAAAAAACGGTACCGCCCGATACAAAACTAAAAACACAAAACAAGCGTATAAAAACGGTTCTCATAACTTATAAAGATGAAATTTTCAGGCCTACAAAAACCGTACGCGGTGCTGCCGGACCGTACACATAGTTACTATCCCGGTTTTTGCCGGTATCGAAATCGTCTTGATAGCTATTGGTCACATTTTTTACACCGGCAAAAAGTTCAAGACCGGTGCTAATTTTCGGCAAATCAAAAGTATAGCCGGCACGTAAGCTTAATTCCGTGAAAGTCGGAGTTTCATCATATTCATCGGTGGTCTGTCCGGTTCCCTCACCGGCAAAGTGGATAATATCCATTTTTCCTGTGTAGATCAGATTGGCACTGGTGGTCAGCTTTGCGATCGGGGTGTACGTGAGCGTAGCATAGCCGTAATCGTTCGGGGTACGCAAAAAATCACGTTTTGTAGGGAGACCCTCAATATTTTCTACAGCAGCATCGAACTGGCTCGATTGTAAAGTGAAACCGGCTTCCAATTCTAGAATATAATCGAAATTGGCTCGGGCTTCTAGGGTTATTCCCTTTACCGTCGCGCCACTCCCATTACGTTTTTCAAAGCGTTGCCCAAACTCATCTACTCCTAAAGGAAATTGAAAAAAGGCATCGTGCAAGTGGGTATAAAATCCTTCGATGGTAAAACCGGTGATAAAATGCTCAGAAGCTGTATCGTAGTTAATAGACGCAGTATAACTGTTGGAACGTTCTTCTATAAGATTATCGGCCAACGAGATTCGGGAGACCCCGCCACCGGCAAAGGCAATATGCAAATCGGTATCGAAAGCCTGCGGAGCCCGAAAACCGGTACCCCAGCCCAACCTGAACTGCGTGGTCTCTTTCATCTTGTAGAGCAGGGAAAGTCTCGGGCTAAAAATGACATGGTCTACCAAGTTGTGTTTGTCAACCCGAAAACCGGCAAGAAAATTTAATGCTGACGATACCTCCCAGTCATTTTGTAAAAAAACACCTAAATTTTTAGTAGTCTGATCGATCTGATATCGATACGATTCGATTTCATCGTACACGTCATCATAAATGTATTCGGCACCTCCTGTAAACACAGTAGTTCCCCCCAGAAATTGATCGAACCTTTGATTGTATTGCGTGCCACCTTGGTGCGTAGTCACTTGGGAAATACCGTAAGGCGGACCGGCGAAAAAAGCCTCTTTTTCGATGTCATCGTCAGGGATAATCCCCGTATAATGGTCTCGATCTGTACGTTGCCCCCCATAATATAAAATAAGGGAGCTGGTATCAAAGTTCAATTGATAATCAAGGCTGCCCATAAGCACGTTATGCGTACGCTCTTCGGACTGATTGGCCAAAAATGCAGGTTTGTCAACTATTTCACCGCCGTACCGATACTCGTTCATACTGCTTACGCTCGCCTCCAACTTAGAATTTTCATTAGGAAGAAAAAAAGCGTTTATCCCAAAGGAATTATCCTTCAGTTCCGGTAATTCCGAAAAATTATCACCATTGGCATCGTAAGCGGTTCTTCTGCGATTGCTCACGAAAAAATTTGCGCCTGCGTTGGCCGCCTCATTGATTACGGTGGCATTTCCATTGATCAGGTTTTGGTCCGCTCCCCCATTGATATCTTGATAGGTATACGTAAGACTATAGCCGTTCTTCTTAGGAATTTTCGTAAGCACGTTCACGGTTCCGCCAATGGCGCTTGACCCGTACAGGGCGGAGACACCACCACGGACCACTTCGATGCGCTCGATCATATTTACGGGTATTTGCTCCAACCCGTATAGGCCGGTAAGCGGGCTGAATATCGGCCGACCGTTTATAAGAATTTGTGAATAACCACCTTGGAGTCCGTTCATACGTATCTGCGTGTAGTTGCAGGTCTGGCAATCGACTTCTACTCGCAGTCCAGGCTGAAAACGCAAACCTTCGGAAAGGTCCGTCGCGGTTACCTGTTCCAAGGTTTCGCTATCGATAAGATTGACGATGACCGGTGAATCTGTCCGGCGCTTTTCGGTGCGTGTACCGGTAATGACCACCTCATCGAGCGCTTCGTTACCCTCGACAAGATTGAAGTTTATGATTTGCTGGGCCCCATCTGTAAGATCAAGAGTCCTGATTTGGGATTTGAAACCTTGTGATTGGGCAACAAGCTTTATTTTCTCACGGGAAACGGTTAATTGGTAGTTCCCCTCCGCATCGGCACTGGTGCCGGTGGTACCGTTCTTTATATAAATATTGGCGAAAGGTACAGGCTGACCGTCAGACCTAACTGCACCTGAAATGGTAGCCTTGCTATCCTGCCCCATAGCGATTGCTGTCGTAATAAATAGAACGTAAAGTATTAGTTTCATAAAATATGATTCTAAATATAGGGCAAATTAATTAAATTTTTAGGTAAAGCTAATAATTTTTTATTAAAAGATAAAATGTATCTTTGTACAACATTTAAAATATATGTTTAGCCCATCCGAAGAAAATTATTTAAAGGCCATATTCCATTTACAGCAGGAAACGGATGACGGCGTATCGACGAGCAGCATTTCAGCGTACCTAAACACCAAGGCCGCCTCGGTAACCGAAGCGGTAAAGAGACTGGCCGAAAAAAAATTGGTGGATTATCAAAAGTACTATGGCGTACAATTGACTGAAACCGGGAAGGAACATGCGTTGGCCGTGGTCAGAAAACACCGCCTCTGGGAATCCTTTCTCGTAGACCGTCTAAATTTTAATTGGGATGAAGTTCATGAAGTAGCAGAACAGTTGGAGCATATAAAATCGATAAAACTCGTCGAAGAACTCGATAAGTTCTTGGGCCGACCGGCCTATGACCCGCATGGTGACCCCATACCCGATGCCAAAGGAAATATGCCCGAAATCCCAAAGAAAAAATTATCGCAATTGCAAGAAGGCGATCGCGGCACCTGCATAGGCTTTAACGACGCCTCGTCATCCTTTTTACAGTACTTGGCCAAACAACAAATAGGCTTGGGCACTGCGGTAGAGGTGGTCAATATCGAAAAATTCGATGAGAGCATGACTGTACGTATAGCGGATGAAGAGGTCCAGCTTTCTAAAACCGCTACGGATAATATTTATGTAGAGCCCTAAAATTTATCCTATATTCGATATGCAACTGTCGGAACAGGAGAGAAAGAAAAACACGATGGCAATGAATGATTTTTAGGCACCAGATAAACGCATTGTCCCAAAATCCAAAGAAAATATTCTTGGTCGATGGTTCTGGCGCGATTCTGTCGGCATTTTTTCTAGGTGTCGTTTTAGTCAAATGGAAAAGTATCTTTGGTATTCCACCTTCGACGCTCTATTTTCTCGCACTGTTACCATGCCTCTTTGCGGCGTACGACTTTTTATGCTATTGCAGTCTAAAGACCGATCCGAGGGCATTTTTAAAATGGATTGCCTATGCCAATCTAATGTATTGTTGCATTTCTTTAGCGTTTGCAGGGTATCATCATAACGATATCACCAATTACGGTTGGCTGTACATACTGGCTGAAATTTTGATTTTAGCCGGTCTATCGTATTTCGAAATTAAAGTTGCGAATCGACCAAAATCGTAAGTAACAAAGTACCAAATGACACCACTATTTATGAAAGGAAACATCCTGTTCCTATTATTTTTCATCGGTCTTTTCTTCGGATGTAAAGACGCGAATACCAATGCCGATGGAAAACTCAGCATCGTTACCACGACGACAATGATAACAGATCTTGTAAAGAATATCGGCCAAGATTCCGTCAGTGTCCAGGGATTAATGGGCAGCGGCGTTGACCCCCACCTCTATAAAGCCAGTGAGGGCGACGTTTCTAAATTGGCGGGAGCCGATGTGGTCTTTTACAGCGGCCTGCACCTCGAAGGGAAACTGGTCGACGTCTTCGAAAAAATGGGACGCAACACCAATACGATTGCCCTGGCGGAGGTTTTGGAGAAAGACGGATTGATAGGCTCCGAATATTTCGCCTCCAACTTCGATCCGCACATTTGGTTCAACATTGCCTATTGGAAGCAGATAACCAATTACCTCACCGAGGAATTGGGAAAACTGGATCCTGATAATGCTTCTTTTTATAGTGATAATGCAGTGGAGTACCTTAAAAAATTAGATATGCTCGAGGCTGAAGTCCGCAAGACCATCGCAACGCTGCCCGAAGAAAAACGGGTATTGGTCACCGCCCACGATGCCTTCAATTATTTTGGAAAGGAGTACGGCTTTGAAGTCGTTGGCCTACAGGGACTATCCACGGCCACGGAAGCCGGGGTGCAAGACGTACAGAACCTTGCCCAGTTGATTATAGATAGACAGGTGAAGTCCATATTCGTGGAAACCAGCGTGCCCAAAAGAACTATTGAGGCATTACAGCAGGCCGTCAAATCGAAAGACTACGACGTGCAGATCGGTGGTACACTTTTTTCAGATGCATTGGGTAACGCGGGCACTGATGAAGGCACCTACATCGGCATGTTTCGCTACAATGTGAATACCATCGTCGGGGCGTTGAAATGAACCTATGTTAATCCATACACCAAAATGAAAACTTCGACCACTCCCCCCGCAATCCAAATCGACGATCTTACCGTGGCCTACGACTACAAACCCGTACTTTGGGATATCGACCTGGTGGTTCCCGAAGGCGTTTTGATGGCCATTGTAGGGCCAAACGGGGCGGGAAAATCCACCTTGATCAAGTCCATTTTAGGCATTATCAAACCCATTGCCGGCAGCGTACAAGTCTTTGGCCAACCCTACAAAAAACAGGTGGACAAAGTGGCCTACGTACCCCAAAAAGGGAGTGTGGACTGGGATTTTCCTACAGTTGCCCTCGATGTGGTCATGATGGGCACCTATGGAAGTTTAGGATGGATCAAGCGCCCCGGCCAAAAGGAGAAAAAACAAGCCTTGGAAGCCTTGGAGAAAGTAGGAATGCTCGAATTCAAAAGCAGACAGATAAGTCAGTTGAGCGGTGGTCAACAACAGCGTATTTTTTTAGCGCGCGCCTTGGTACAAAACGCCTCCATCTATCTGATGGATGAACCCTTTCAAGGGGTAGATGCCACTACCGAAAAAGCCATCATCAACATTTTGAAGGAACTCCGCAAACAAGGAAAAACTTTGATCGTAGTGCACCACGATCTACAGACCGTTCCAGAATATTTTGATTGGGTCACGTTTCTAAACGTAAAGGGAATCGCCTCTGGTCCCGTTAAGGATATCTTTAATGACGATAATTTGACCAAAACCTATGGTATCAATTATAAGGTGGCGGTTAATAAGTGATCTATGGAAATAACCGATTTTTTCACCGATTACACCCTCCGTACCATCACGCTGGGCACCGCCATACTTGGCGCGATCTGTGGTATGTTGGGCAGTTTTGCGGTATTGCGTAAACAAAGTCTGCTGGGCGATGCCATTTCGCATGCGGCCCTTCCGGGTATCGCACTGGCTTTTATCATCACCGGAATTAAAGACACCAACGTATTATTGATAGGGGCTTTGATAAGCGGCCTTGTCGGCACCTTTTGGATCAAGGGTATCGTAAAACGGACGCGCTTAAAAAACGACACCGCCTTGGGATTAATCCTTTCCCTATTTTTCGGCTTTGGGATGCTGTTGTTAACATTCATTCAAAAAATGCCCAATGCCAATCAGGCCGGACTGGACAAATACCTTTTCGGACAGGCCGCAACCCTGGTGGAATCGGATGTTTGGGTCATGGCCATCGTCACAGGAATCAGTCTGATGGTGCTTCTCCTTTTTTGGAAGGAATTAAAATTGCTGCTTTTTGACGCCGATTACACCAAGACCTTGGGCTTTAACGTCCGCTTTCTCGATATTTTGATTACCAGCTTTATCGTGTTAGCCATCGTCTTGGGCTTGCAAACGGTCGGCGTAGTGCTGATGAGCGCCATGTTGCTGGCACCTGCAGCCGCCGCCAGGCAGTGGACGGACAATTTGGGAAGGATGATCATACTGGCTTCTATATTCGGGGCCTTTTCGGGAGTTTTTGGAACGGCCATCAGTGCCAGTCAGAACAACCTATCCACCGGGCCAGTGATTGTTTTGGTAGCCGCTTTTTTTGTGGGTGTTTCCTTTATTTTCTCCCCCGGTCGCGGACTTCTTTTCAGGGAAATCCGTTTTCGTAGGAACCGCCGTGAGCTCCATCAAAAAAAGACCCTGTCCTTTATGTACCATATCGTAAAGGAACACAAAAACATTTCACGCCCGCATGCCATCCGTATTCTAAATAACTTCCAGGGCTTTACCCGAAAAACCTTAAATCAATTAGAAGAAGAGCAGCTCATCGCCATATCCGGAAATCAATGGTCCATGACCCAAAAAGGCTACGACCAAGCAGAATCGATGTATAACCAATTAGGTAACGAAAATGACTAGCGCACAACTCGAAATACAACTCATCGCGGCTTTAGTCGCGGTAGCCTGCGCCATTCCGGGAACATTTTTGGTGCTCCGAAAAATGGCCATGATCAGCGACGCCATAAGCCACGCCATACTCCCCGGTATCGTTTTGGGCTTCTTTCTTACACGAGACCTCAACTCCCCCCTACTGATTCTGTTGGCCGCCCTTACCGGAGTTATCACAGTCATGCTCGTAGAGTTCATCCAAAAAACGGGACTCGTAAAAGAAGACACCGCGATCGGATTAGTATTCCCGGCACTATTCAGTATCGGGGTCATTCTGATCGCCAAAAATGCCAACGATGTACATTTGGATATCGATGCCGTACTCTTGGGCGAACTCGCCTTTGCACCCTTTGACCGGCTCGTGATAAACGGTTTGGATATTGGCCCCAAATCACTCTGGGTCATCGGTTCTATTTTGCTGATTACAACAACGCTACTTTTACTCTTTTTTAAAGAACTCAAGTTAAGCACCTTCGACCAAGGACTCGCAGCCACCCTAGGATTTTCACCACTGGTTATCCATTACGGCCTCATGACCGTTTCATCGATTACCGTAGTAGGAGCCTTTGACGCTGTAGGCGCCGTACTGGTCGTTGCCCTTATTATCGCCCCCGCGGCGACCGCCTACCTGCTCACCGACGACTTGAAAAAAATGCTCCTTTTAAGTGGTTTCTTTGGAATTTTCGCTGCCATCGCCGGATACTGGCTTGCCAATATCCTGGATGCCTCTATCGCCGGATCTATGACCACCGTATTGGGAATCGCTTTTCTTGCCGTGTATCTCTTTGCCCCAAAACAAGGGGTCTTTTCAGTTTTCTTCAAAGAGCGGCAACAGCGAAAGGAAGTCTCCCTACTCGTATTTTTACTGCACCTACAAAACCATCAAGAACCGGAAGAACGCCATGTCAACCATCTACGCGAACATATCAATTGGCAAAAGGTACAGGCAAAGACCGTACTGGAACTCGCTTCTAAAAACAATCTCATTCAGATTTCGGAAAATATTGTTTCCCTTACCGATAAGGGGCAGGAATTTACGGATGAAGCCTTGCGCTATATTACCACGAACAAGGAAACGGCGATCGAGGAGTTGAAGGAGCGGTATTTTCTATTTCGGGGGTAAAGCGTTTTGTTCGTATGTATTGGAAGTTTCAGCATTCTGTCGTTCGATTCGGCACCGCCTTTTAAAGTTATGCCTCTAGAATTCCTTTAGAAACAGTGCCTATTTTTAATCCTTAATTTTCGGGAAAGAAAATTCGTATCGCCGAAGACGAGGCCGTACTTCAAAAATCGATAGTTACCTGTTTGGAACGCGATGGCCAGGTCTGCGAAACGGCATCCTATTATGACGAGAATGTAGATAAAACCCAGTTGTATGATTATGACATCATTCTTTTGGATGTTATAGCTGTTATCTATTGTATGGGAATCATTTTCAGTTTAGCTTTTAGGATTGCAACTTGCCTCATCTCCTAATATAACCGTTTATAAATCCCTAAAAACAGCGTATTTCCTGATACAAATCAATCAAAAACATAAATAATTTTCTGCGAATAAGTCTTGTAAAAAATAGCATTCGTTGAACGCCATGAAACGGCATTACTTGAAAATCTAAAAATCGTTGTTCCATTGATTGTGAAAGGATACAAAGATGTGATACAGATTTTAGCATCTAATGGATTCAGGCAATGCCGTTTACGGCTAAAGCATCGGATTTTCTCCCAAGTATAGCTGGAAACGCCCTTTAATTTAAAGTGAATCTAAAGGAAAGTCCGAGCCTGTCCATTGTAAAAATTCCTACTTTTAAAAATAACTTTTAGCAAGGACTAAATTCATGCTTGATCGCATTATTAAATTCAGTATTACCCATAAACTGATCGTTCTTTTATTTACGGTGTTCATTATCGGTTTTGGAATATATTCCCTAACCCAATTACCCATCGGAGCCGTACCCGATGTGACCAACAATCAGGTGCAGGTCATTACGACCTCCCAGAACCTTTCCACCCAGGATATGGAGCAGTTCATCACCTACCCGGTCGAGGTGGAAATGGCCAATCTGCCCGGGGTCAAGGAAATCCGTTCGGTCTCCAAATTCGGGCTTTCCGTGGTCACCATTGTTTTTGAGGAAGAATTGGGCACCTACCTCCCGCGCCAATTGATTGCAGAAAAGATCAAATCCGCTTCTGAACAGATTCCCGAAGGCTTCGGGAAGCCCGAAATGGGTCCCATTTCCACCGGACTCGGCGAGATTTATCAATACACCTTGGGCATCGCGCCGGGCTTCGAGGACCGCTATAACGCCGAAGATTTAAGAACGATACAAGACTGGATCGTAAAAAGACAACTTTCGGGTATCACCGGTGTGGTAGAAATCAATGCATGGGGCGGTTATGTGAAAGAATACGAAGTCGCGATCAATTCTCAAAAACTTGCTGCAACAGGTATTTCCATTTCTTCGGTTATGGATGCCCTGCAAAAAAACAATAGCGTAGCTGGCGGCGGCTATATAGAAAAAGCTGACCAAGCCTATTTCATTCGAGGCCAAGGCCGCGTTACCTCTCTAGACGACATTCGGGATATCGTGGTCAAGAACGATGACGGTACCCCGATTTACATCGGGAACATTGCCGAAGTCGGTTTCGGGAACGCTACAAGATATGGCGCAATTACCGGCAACGGCGAGGGCGAAACCGTGCTGGGACAGGTCATGATGCTGAAAGGGGCCAATTCCAACAAGGTCATAAAAGCCGTGAAGGAGCGGGTCGCCGAGGTTTCCAAAACCTTGCCCAACGGCGTGTTCATCAAACCCTTTTTGGATCGAAGTGAACTGATCGGCCGAACGACCTTTACTATCGCTGAAAATCTCATTTTGGGGTGCCTTATCGTGATTTTTATCGTGGTACTCCTGCTGGGGAACTTCCGCTCAGGTCTAGTGGTCGCCTCGGTCATTCCGTTGTGCCTACTCTTTGCGCTCTCCCTGATGTATATCTTTGGGGTGGATGCCAATTTGATGAGCCTTGGCGCGATAGATTTTGGCATCATCATCGACGGCGCGGTCATCATTGTGGAGTTTACAGCCTTTCGCATCACCAAAAAACATGAAGAATACGAAAATCTGACAAAGACCGAACTGCTTCATTTAAAGGATGTGGTGACCTTCGAAAGTGCGTCACGAATGATGAACTCTGCCATTTTTGGGCAATTGATCATCCTTATCGTCTTTATCCCCATACTTTCTTTGACCGGTGTCGAGGGCAAGATGTTCCGCCCTATGGCACTCAGTTTTGGTTTCGCGCTGATCGGTGCGATTATCTTGTGTTTGACCTATGTTCCTGCGGTATCGGCCGTGTTTTTAAAAGCGAAGGCCCCATCAGATAAAAACGTTTCCGTACGCCTCATCAAATTTTTGAACAGGCACTATAAAACGGTAATCACTCGGGCTTTACACCGCAAAGAAGTGGTGTTGGGTATCGCCGTGGTGGCCGTGGTTATTTCCGGATTTATTTTTAGCAGGATGGGCGGGGAATTCATTCCGCAGCTCGACGAGGGCGATTTCGTAATCCAACCCGTTTTAAAGACAGGGACTTCCCTGAGCAAGACCATCGAGACAACCACCCGGATAGAACGTATCTTATTGGATGAATTTCCAGAAGTGGAACAGGTCGTTACCCGCATAGGCGCTGCTGAAGTGCCCACCGACCCCATGAGCATGGAAGAGACCGATGTGATTGTGGCCTTAAGGCCGATAGGTGAATGGACGTCCGCCGATACCAAGGATGCCCTGGCCGAAAAATTCAAGGAAGCCCTAGCCGTAATTCCGGGGATGGAAATCGAGTTTACGCAGCCCATCGAAATGCGCTTTAACGAACTCATTACGGGCGTACGTGCGGATATTGCCGTAAAAGTTTATGGCGAAAACTTGGACATCCTAAACACTAAGGCCCAAAAAATAAAAAAGCTGATTGCCGATGTGGAGGGGGCTTCCGACATCACCGTTGAGAAAATCGTGGGCCTGCCCCAAATGAACGTCAACTATAAACGTGATAAAATTGCACGCTATGGTATGAACATCGCCGACCTGAATAACATCGTCACGATGGGGTTTTCTGGAACCACCTTGGGTAGTGTTTTTGAGGGCGAAAAACGTTTTGACCTGGTCATGCGCCTGCAAAAAGACCGGCGACAGGATATTGCCAATCTCAAAAACCTATACGTTGATACGCCATCAGGGCAAAAAATACCTTTGAGCGAATTGGCCGATATTACCTACCAAAAAGGGGCCGCCAAAATCTCGCGGGACAATACCCAGCGCCGTATCGTAGTGGGTATCAACGTGCGGGGCAGTGACCTGCAGACCGTGGTAGATAAAATCCGAAAAATCGTGGAGAACAACATCAGCTTGCCCCCGGGCTATACGATTACATACGGTGGGCAGTTTGAGAACCTGCAAAGTGCTACTGCCCGCTTAAAAATCGCCGTGCCCATTGCGCTCGTACTTATTTTTATCCTGCTCTATTTTGCTTTTGGAACCTTGCGGGAGGCCTTGATGATATTTTCGGCTATTCCCATGGCTGCCGTGGGTGGTATCCTTTTACTGTGGGTGCGGGGCATGCCGTTCAGTATCTCCGCCGGAGTGGGATTTATCGCGTTGTTTGGGATAGCGGTGCTCAATGGCATAGTGCTGCTGGAACATTTTAAGGAACTCCGCGAAAAAGGCATGAAAAACAATGATAATTTAATCATAAACGGAGCCCAGGACCGTTTGCGTGCCGTATTGTTGACCGCTTCCGCCGCGGCGCTGGGTTTTCTGCCCATGGCCGTATCCACCAGTGCGGGGGCGGAGGTACAGCGCCCGTTGGCCACGGTGGTCATCGGTGGACTGATTACCTCGACCTTGCTGACCCTTGTGGTGCTACCGGTTATCTATTCCCTGTTTCATAGCGATAACAAGAAGAAGGAGAAGAAAAACGGCAAAAGT
Organism: uncultured Flavobacteriaceae bacterium; assembly: GCA_963832345.1. Classification (GTDB taxonomy): domain Bacteria; phylum Bacteroidota; class Bacteroidia; order Flavobacteriales; family Flavobacteriaceae; genus Pricia. The sequence goes on from CAWHTW010000008.1 coordinate 176,617, forward strand.
CGTATCAAGCCATTGAGCGTTTTTTTTATGATGATGGGTCTTTCGGGATATGCACAGGATACGTTGACCATCAGCGACCTTTCGAGTTTAACAAAGATGGCCTTGGAGAATAACGCCGGCCTTGAAGCAGCCAGTCTTCGGGTCGATGAAAGCAAAGCTATGGTGGGCAGTGCGTTTAGCTTCGATAAAACAGAGGGCTATTTCGGCACTGACGAAAGCAATCGTTCCAATAACGAAGCCTTGGATGTGCTGGGCGTTCGACAGAATTTTGCGTTCCCTACCGTCTATTTTGCCCGGAAACGGTTGCGAAAGGCTCAAAACCGCCAGCAGCAAAGTACATACGATATCCAAAAGCTGGAATTGGAACAGGAAACGCTGCGTGTCTATTACCAAATCCAATATGAAAAGGCGCGAATAGGCGTGTACCGGCAGTTGGACAGTCTGTACCAAAAATTTGCCTACGCGGCCAAACGGCGGTTCGAACTCGGGGAAAGCAATTATCTGGAAGAAATTACCGCCCGTTCCAAACAGAAGCAACTGGAGACCCAATTCCAACAGGCACAATACGACCTAGCAGTATCCGTTGAACGTTTGAAACCCATCTTGAAAACCGATGCTGATATTTCTGTCGAAACCATCCCATTGGAGAAAATAACCTTAGAAAATTTTGAAGTCGCCGACAACCCGGGCCTAGAGTTTTACGAAAACCGCACCGCCGTTTTCGATGCCGAGTCCGGATTGGAGAAGCAGCAGTTGCTGCCCGATATCAGCCTGACCTATTTTCAATGGGACAACAATGTCATCGATTCCCCGCTGCTAGGCTATCAAGTAGGAGTGCATATCCCCTTGTTGTTCTTCGGAAATACATCCAAAATAAAAGCGGCCAATCTGGGCAAAAAGGCTGCAATTGCGGAGGCCGAAGATTACAAGCTGCATTTGAACGCAGAATACCGCCAGTTTATGCAACAGTTAAAAAAGCATCAAAAAGCCCTTTCCTATTACGAAAACGAAGGTAAGTCCCTTTCCGAGGAAATCATTAAGATGGCCACGCTGAGCTATAAAAACGGGGAGATCGATTTTTTTGAATATATCCAAAGTCTTGAAAATTCGTACGACATCATTTTATCCTATTACGAAAACCTCAATGCGTACAACCAGACGGTCATCCGTATCAACTATCTAACGTTTTAATTTTTCCCGATGAAAAATACTTTTATAAAAAGTCTGTTGTTCCTTTTTATCCCTATGCTTTTTTCCTGCGGAAATTCTAGCGAAAAGGAAGCAAAAGGGGATTCCGACAGCGAACAAAACGATACTGGCGCCGACAAGGGAGGCTTGACGGTAACCCAGGCCCAGTTCGACGGCAGTGCTATGCAATTGGGAAGCCTTGAGGAAAAAACCTTTCCGGTCAGCGTGGAGACCACGGGAACGATAGACGTGCCGCCGGAAAACAAGGCGGTGGTCAGTTCGTATGCGGACGGGTATGTAAAGCAAACACCGCTCTTGATAGGTGATATCGTAAAAAAGGGACAGTTTTTAGTGAGCTTGGAGAATCCTGAATTTGTACAAATGCAGCAGGATTATTTAGATGCTATGGAGCAAATGAAGTTTCTAAAATCGGAACACGAGCGCCAGAAAAAGTTGATGGCCGAAAATATCACCTCAGAAAAGAATTTCCTTAAGGCCGAAAGCGAATACAAACGGAACTTAGCCCGCTATAATGCCATTCGCAAAAAACTACAAATGCTCAACCTGGACCCCCGAGCGGTAGAAGATGGGGAAATTTCTTCTTCCATACGGCTTTATGCGCCCATTTCAGGAAGTATTACAGAGATGAAAATCAATAGGGGCATGTTCGTCTCAGCTGCTGATGAACTTATGCAGATTATTGACCGCGACCACCTGCATATTGAACTTAACGTTTTTGAAAAAGATGCGATGCAAGTGAAAAAGGGGCAATCCATCCGGCTTACCATTCCAGAGGCCAGCGGCGACACTATTGCCGGCGAAGTCTATCTGGTCGGGGCCTCCGTCAACGAAGCAAAAAGGACGGTCAAGGTACACGGGCATTTTAAGGAGGAGGGGAAACAACACTTGGCCACCGGGATGTTTGTGCAGGCCGAAATCATTACCGATACGACCCATACCAAGGCGCTTCCTTCGGAAAGTATTGTAAATGCGGACGAAAGCGATTACGTCTTGGTGCTTCAGTCGCAGAAAGAGGGCGCCTATACTTTTCAACGTAGGGAAGTGATGCCGGGGTATTCCATTGGCGGTTTTACAGAAATCAAGAATAGTTCCGATTTCAAGGGGGATGACCGGTTTTTGGTAAAAGGGGCGTTCCCATTAATTACGGCTGAGTAAGATTGGCGCCTCTAGACTATTACTTTCCCAATCTTAAAATTGGAAGGGCCCCTTGGGAAGGGTGGCACAGCTTACGGAAGTCTATTCGAGAAAGAACATTCCCCAAGGCGAACAACTCTGGCGTTCCCCTGTAGATTTCTGACTCTAGAAATCAATTTGGGACACTAAAGGGGAAGTGACCTTCGCCGGGACCGAAATCTTCAACACTTTTTGCTTTCGGCAAGAACTGGACGGCGAAGGCTTTTGCACACTTTATGAAAACAACTAAGATACCCATGTCATCCGATTGGGCATCAAATATCGGTTTCGACCCACTCTTATCAAAGTTCTGTTCTTTGCTAATTTTTTTGGGTTTGCTTTAAAACTTTCTTTGCCTACGATGAGAAAATATATTCCTAATCATATTTTTCACGGAACTATTGCCCAACAAGTACCAAGCTGGTAATTCAAAAATAGAATTGGTCATCTACATATCCACTTTCGGCTTCCCCTGGCCTAATCCGAACCTCGTGTTGTTGCCTAAGCAAGGCTGAAATTTTCAAGACTACACCGAAATCTCGGGCATAATCAAGCCTAATTCCCTAGCGGTCCTCACTATCCCTTATTTCTCCGATTGCTAGAAATATCACACCATATAAATATAAATTTTCTTTATATATACCATAACTTATATAAATAATAATTTATGTATAATTTGTTGTAAATTTATTGAAATGAGAATTTAAATCTAGAAATTATGAGAACGATATCAGCACTGCTCTTGTTTGCGACAACCTTTTTTAGCCACGGTCAAGGGCACTTGGCGAATCCCGTTCCTTTCGGATTCTCGGTGGATCTGGAGATGGCACGAATTATATCGTATGAAACGGATGTTATTCAAATTACCGACGAAATCATAGAAATCTACATTAGCTTGGAGGTTTATTTCGAGGAAATCGTCTTAGAGCCCAAGGTTTACGACCATCAAATTATAACAGGACTGCTCCCCCGGCATTTGAACACCCTATCGCTAGTAGCTTATCAACCTTCGGAGACCATAAACGGGAAGCTCCAAAAAAACTTGAACCGTTCGCTGACGATGAACGACTTTTTGCCTACAAAAGGAAAATCACACGTGAATTGGCTTGAACCTGTAAGGTACAACCGAACGGTATTTGGCGCACCTAACCAGCTTCCCGAAGGCTTTGGACCACGTTTGAGTTTATAATCCTTCCACGTATATGACAACACTAACCTCAAATTAGGAAATCATGAATTCAAAACAATTACTATTATATTACATCGGTATAGGGCTACTATACAAAATCGTAAGCTTGATTTTGTTGCAGCACTACGATGACACCTCGACTGTCACTTGGATGGCCTACGTTTTGCTGCTTTCATGCCTTTTGGCGGCAAGACCGTTTAAAGAAGTACGGTCAACCCCAAAATCTGAAATAATGTAGAAGTATTGAAACAGATAAAGCACAGTAAGACAAACTGCCGCATTATGGAACTCTATTATAAAACCTATCAAAAAATAAAAATTTATCTGGACAAAGTCCACTGCGCACTTCCCCTTTTGGAACAGTTGAGCGATACTTCGATTCATCCCCAACACCAAACTTTTGTCAAGTCTAGAGCGGCAGAGCTTACACGGATACAAGCTTTACTGAAAGAATTCCTCCTCAATCGGAAAGAAGCATTGCCGTATGTACCAACTTCTAGATGTAGGGCGGTAACTTCTTGGTATGGTGGGAAGAAGTTGTGGGAGTGTCCCAATTCATTTTCGTTCAACCTAAGCCTTCTCGAAGCTGACGAAAAAATCTTTGACGAAATCGATTATATGCTCAGTGACAGTACGGTGCCGCAAACCTTGAAAATAATTTTCAGAAAACATCGTGAACGTTTCCGTGATATCCAAATATCCCACGTAAACCTTTAATGACAGCAATGCCTCAAACCCTAAAGGTAACTTGCACACCTACTAAGTAAGGCGGCATATAACCTGACAGGCAGATTGAAATAAGGATTTTATATATCGGTCAAGCGGTCTGCAGTCTTATGCACTTATTTTTCTCTAAATTAGTGACTGATTATATTGAAAAGATCAATGCACTATACGCTACACCAACTGAAGATATTTTTAAAAATAGCTCAACTACAGAGTGTCACAAAGGCTTCAGACGAACTGCATTTGACCCAGCCGGCGGTATCCATACAGCTCAAAAATTTTCAGGACCAGTTTCCTATCCCACTTACGGAGATTGTCGGCAGGAAGCTTTACGTCACTGATTTCGGTAAGGAAATAGCTTTGGCAGCAGAGAAAATACTCAACGAGGTCTACGCCATCAATTACAGGACTCTGGCATATCAAGGCGAACTTGCGGGCCAACTCAAAATATCGGTGGTTTCGACCGGAAAATACGTAATGCCCTATTTTCTGTCCGACTTTATGAAGTCTAACAACGGGGTCGATCTTGTAATCGACGTAAACAACAAATCAAGGGTTGTAAAAAGCTTGGAACTGAACCAGGTGGATTTTGCTTTGGTTTCGGTTTTGCCCAAAAAGTTGAAAGTGGAACGGGTAGCGCTGATGCCGAACAAACTTTTTTTTGTGGGAGGCACCGAGTTGAAGTTCAACAGAAATTCCCAAAAAAGAAAATTGTTCGAAACGCTTCCCTTGATTTACCGTGAGCAGGGATCAGCTACTAGAAATGCCATGGAAAATTTCGTATCCCAAAATCGATTCTCCGTACGGAAAAAAATGGAACTCACCTCCAACGAGGCAGTCAAGCAAGCGGTCGTTGCGGGACTAGGCTGTTCGGTTATGCCCTTGATCGGAATAAAGAACGAGCTAAAAAACGGGGAAGTCGAAATAATACCGGTTAAAGGACTTCCCATTACAACGACTTGGAACTTAATTTGGTTAAAAACGAAGAAACTGTCACCAACTGCATCGGCCCTACTCGATTTTTTGAATGCGAACAAAGAAAATATTATAGAAAAGAAATTTGGATGGATTGCAAAGTTCTGAAGAACATCCACTCATAATCATTACAATTACCTCTGCGATTATTGCTTCCGAGCGTGGGAATTTGTCAGGGCGCCCGGTTCAAATGCTCTTAACCGATGTCAAGTAATTGCATCTTTTTGATACTTTTTTTAGCGACTTCAAGGGCGCGCAGCGTGTTCTTGTTCTTATGGTAATGCCCATCCATTCTACCCAGTATGTTCTTCAGGGTTTTTATGGTATCGGTCATAAAAGGTCCTTTGTTGAGCATGACACATTCCGCCCTCCCACTAAGGATAGCATCCGATATTTCCGCCCTTGTCGCCAAGCCTTTCTTGGCCATGTTCTCCAGTACCTGGGTTGCCCATATGACCGGTATGTGTGCGGACTCACAGATGGACATAATCTGGCTCTTTACCTCAGATATTCTTTCAAATCCCATCTCAACGGCCAAATCGCCTCTAGCGATCATTATTCCAATTCTTGGTCTTTTCATTGCTTCCAAAAGGATGCCCGGAAGGTTTTCGAACGCTTCCCTGGTCTCAATTTTGAATACCACCCCTGTGCTGCTATCATTGATATCGGAGAGCTTTGAGTACAACAACTTCACATCCTCTGGAGTCCTGACAAAGGAGTAACCGATCATATCCGCATTTTTACATGCATAAGGCAACAGTTCAAGGTCATTTTGGGTCAAAGAGGGTAATGAAAGATGTGTGTCGGGTAGATTTATTCCCTTGCCGGACCCTAGCTTTTTCTTGGTCGCCTTTATTATTTTTAACACCACACCATGGGAAGATTTTGACAGCACTTCAGCTTCAATGGCACCATCATCAAAAAAGATTTGATGTCCTACCTGTAAATCGTCTATAATCTGCGGCAGCAGTACGGTAATTATTGTAGTGTTGAGCTTACCAAAACTTTCCAATTCGTGAAACTCGGTTTCTTTCATCAGCTCCAAATATTCTCCCCCTACTACTAAAACATGTTCTACCTTATCGTAGCCTTTGCCATTAGAATCTAACACAAAGATACGATCGACCCTGATTTTTGGCCCGGGAAGATCCATGAAAATTGTGGGTTCTTGAGACAATCTATCCCCGGCATCGATGATACTATCTAGCATTTTGTCCCACAAATGGTAATCGCCGTGGCTAAGGTTTATTCTTGCAGCGTCCATACCTGCGATTAGAAATTGATCTACCAATTCATTATCATCAGCGATTTCCTCCGGCATGGTGACCATGATTTTTGTTCGGGTTACTCCTTTGGTCGAACAGAAAAGCGCACTAGAACGTGATTTCAAAAGTTCATCACTTGCCTGAAAGCCAAAACTTGCTTTGCTTAGGTCTATATTCGGGGAATCACCCTGTATCAATCGTAAAAGCCCTAAACTCCGAGAAATGTTCTCCATTACGTACCCAGGACTAGTTCCTAAAGACGATATTCCAAAGGAAACCAATGCCAATTGAATATCCCTAATGTCAAGGCTTCGAAGAGCCAAATACCGTAAAAGGTTTTGGGTGCTATATACATAATCTTCGCTTACATCTTCGAGCCAACTCAGAGTACTGTGTTCGATATTTTCTATGTAATCCTTAACTTCTTGTAGTTTAGTTTCTAAAACAGCTATATCCATTTGGTTGTTTTTAAAATTTTATTGAGTGACTCTTCCCGTAGGAAGGGCTTGTTTGAATTCAAGATTTAGAGAAAATTAACTACCCCTGTATCCATGTCGTATATCGCACCCTTAATGTCTATTTCACCGTTCTCGAACATGGTATTTAGCAAAGGACTATCCTTTTTAATTTTCTCTATGGCATAACGCACGTTGTTCTCGCTCACTTCATGGACAAGTAACCTATTCTTTGAAGACCTGTCACCTTTTGACTTGGTAGATAGGTCTACTGCAGGTTTGATGTTCTCGAGCATTTTGGTGATATGCCCCAATTCTGCTCCATCGATTGCCGCATGTATGGCGCCACAATTCTCGTGGCCCATCACCAAAATCAATTTTGCCCCCGCTACCTTGGTGGCAAATTCCATACTGCCTAGAATATCATCGTTTATAAAATTGCCCGCAACACGAGCCACAAAAATATCACCGATGCCCTTGTCAAAAACATCCTCTACTGGCACCCTGCTATCGACACATGACAGCACAATCGCTTTGGGAAACTGATCGTCGGCACTTTCCCTTATCTGAAAGGAATGATCCCTAGCGGTAAGGTCGTTCATTACGAACCTTTCATTGCCTGCCGCCAAGCTGTTGAGCACATCTAGAGGGGTCAATGCGTCTTGCTCGGCCTCAGTCAGAACATCTTCCACAAGAATACGACTGCGGTCGATTTCTATGGTACCAGTAAGGGATTCTTGTCCCGATGCTAATTGTGGTGCTACCGTAGTAGTTAAAAATACCGCTGTTGAAATTCTTAATGCATTCAAAGTTGTTTTCATAATTAACTGATTTAATGTTCGGGCAAATATAAATTTCAAAAACAGAATCAAAACTATTACTATTCATAAATAATAGTTAAACTATTTTACTATAATAGTAATACTATTATATTTGAAATTAATTTTAATTAAAATGGAAAACATGAAAAAACAGCGTATTGCCTTTTTGCCAGAGATAGACGACATAGAATTAAAATTAGAGAATACTGTCAACGACAAACTGAAAGATATACTGCCAGGTAGGTTATATCGAATCGGAAAACCATCTAACAAGTGTTATGAACACCTATACCCAATCCTAGAACCCGGCAAATTGACGCTCGATGATCTCGAGGAATTTAGAACTATTGAAGGTACTTTAATTGTAGTAAATAGTATTATTCATATGTCAAAAGGAAATCGAATAGGCGTATTAAGGAGGTATGACGAGCTGCGATTTCTAGGTAAGTTCGAAAAGATTTTTGCAATTGTTGATAAGAGCATCGAGAAGTGTGAACTTGTTGCCATTGATATTGAAACACAACGAAACATTGAGGTATCCGCACTGCGTGACAAACACTGATTTGCGAAGCATTTAGATTTATTCTTTTAGGCAACGGTCAGCCGAGCTCATGTTATAAGTTACGGCTAATGCACAAGATTGAACTAAGATGCTACCAAAAGAACTTTTGTGGAAATTTGGTAAACCGATAACTACTAATCGTAGAGCTATGATACTAAAACAAGTATCCGAAATTTTTCAAATAGGGCTTGGTGTTCTGTTGGCCAGCCTTGGCTTAAAGGCCTTTTTACTGCCTAACGGTTTTTTGGACGGAGGGGCCACTGGAATAGCCATTCTTTTGAGCGAACTATACCAATGGGATATTTCCATAGTTCTTATATTGGTCAGTTTACCGTTTCTTGGCATATCGTGGTTCACCCTCTCCAAGAGAATTACCTTAAAATCGATTTTGGCAATTATTTCATTGGCAATAATGGTCCATTTTGAAAATTTTGAGCCCATTACGCAAGACAAACTATTAATATCGATTTTCGGAGGGCTTTTTCTTGGGGCGGGAATTGGTCTGACGATAAAAAACGGTGCAGTTCTCGATGGCTCGGAGGTACTTGGAATTTTCGCCAACAAACTATTCGGTCTTAGTATCGGTAAGGTAGTGTTGTATTTCAACCTAATCTTATTCGGAATAACCGCCCTAACCATTTCAGTTGAAACCGCTATGTATTCGACATTGACCTTTCTCGTGACCGCAAAGATTATCGACTTGACCATAGAGGGTTTTGAGGATTATGTTGGTCTGATGATTGTATCCGATAAATCGGTCATCATTGAAAAACGACTTATAGAAGCAATAAAGACCGGCACAACCTTATATCGGGGCTCTAAAGGATATGGAAAGCGAGGTCTCCGAAACGAGGGCGATATTATTCATACGGTCATAAACCGAATCGACATCCGTAGGACATATAATTTGATAGACGGTATTGACAAAAATGCATTTATTATAGAATTTGATGTTAATAATATAAAGGGTGGAATTCTCAAAGAATATTTGAACAAAGAGCATATAAAGACCCTATTGCCGAGTTGGAAATAAGGACTTCATATATCGCACCCGGTATTAGATCACCGCCATTGGACCTCGATTGCAAACCTGCAGCTAACATTTTGATTGTAAGAGCAACTGATTAATGTAGTATCAAAGCTTCACCATAGCCGCCCACACCCATTTTCTGATAATAGCATCCGGCGCAACAAACACATGGCTTTTACAAACCGTTTGGCATCGACTATCTTTAATATATCCTAAATTTGGAATTAACTGCACCGGCCCTAGTTTTTTTAGTCAGAAATGTCTCATAATGCTATAGGATTAAAACCATCCTTGCGAAATCCTAAGAATACCCATTGCTTTCAAGATTAATATCTACACTCTTGTTAAATCAAAGTTAAACTTTTAACTTTCAATAGTATTACTATTATATTTGCGTCATCTTAATTTTCTATCCATGGAAAGACTACTTGCATCCATCAAAATAACCATCAATGATAAACTGTACATCAAAGATCCCGAATCGTCAGACTTGGGGAAGCGTATTGTAGAGCAAAGCATTATCATGATTCATGAAATTGGTTTTGAAAATTTCACTTTTCGAAAACTTGGTGCCAAAATAAAATCGAACGAAAGCTCGGTCTACCGATATTTTGAAAGCAAGCAGAAACTTTTGCTGTATTTGACTTCTTGGTATTGGGGATGGCTTGAATATCGATTGGTCTTTGCCACAAACGGCATTGCCGAACCGGACCTTAAATTGGCCAAGGCGATAGAAATTGTCACTCAGACCACCGTAAACGATACGATATTCGAGCATATCAACGAAAAGTTATTGAACACTATCGTCATTAACGAATTCTCTAAATCATATCTCACCAAAGAAGTCGACACTAAAAATAAAGAAGGGTATTTCAGCATTTACAAAAGACTGGTAACTAGATTGAGTGAAATGATCAAGGCGGTGGACACCCAATATGATTATCCTTCCAGTTTGGCCAGCACAATTTTAGAAGGTTCTTTACACCAACATTTCCTAAAAGATCATTTTTCATCGTTGACCGACTGTCATGAAGATGAACAACCGACCAAATATTTCACCGACCTGGTCTTTAATCGACTAAACAAACAACCACATGTCTAAATCCGTTCTGACCGCATGGCAACGGTTAATCGCCATGCTCAAACTCGATAAACGTGACGTACTGCAGGTTTTCTACTATGCCATTTATGCAGGTCTGGTCAGTCTGTCACTTCCCTTAGGCATCCAGGCCATCATCAATTTGATACAGGGGGCACAAATCAGTACCTCATGGATCATTCTCGTTGTTCTGGTCACAGGTGGTGTCGCCTTTGCCGGTCTTCTGCAATTGATGCAAATACGCATCATAGAGAATTTACAGCAGAAAATCTTTACAAGGGCCTCATTCGAATTTACCTATAGGTTCCCAAAAATCAAGATGAGCGAGCTGCAAGATTACTATCCACCGGAGCTGGCCAATCGTTTCTTCGATATTTTGACCGTTCAAAAGGGAGTGTCAAAAATATTATTGGATTTTCCTGCGGCCATTCTACAGATAATTTTTGGGTTGCTGTTACTATCTTTCTATCATCCCTTCTTTATAATTTATGGCATACTGTTGTTGCTCTTGATCTATGTGGTCTTCAAGTTCACCGTTCAAAAGGGAATGAACACCAGCCTTGATGAGTCGAAACGCAAATACATGGTCGCCCATTGGGTTCAGGAAGTCGCACGTTCGTTGGTCAGTTTCAAATTATCGGGAAAAACGAGCCTAGCGGTCAACAAGAACGATTTGTTGGTGACCGAATATCTCAAGGCCCGCGAGAGCCATTTTAGAGTTTTGGTCATTCAGTTCATCCAAATGGTGGGCTTCAAGGTTTTAGTAACTTTGGGGCTGCTATTGATCGGGGGACTTTTGGTACTGAACCAAGAGATGAACATCGGGCAGTTCGTCGCGGCGGAAATCATCATCTTACTGGTCATTACATCGGTCGAAAAATTAATACGCGGACTCGATACTTTTTATGACCTTTTGACCTCGCTCGAAAAATTGGGGCAGGTGGTAGATAAAGATTTGGAAGATCAAAAGGGCGAAACGCCCTTCAACGAGGACACCGAGCTGATTATAGAACTTGACAACGTATCGTTCGACTTTGGTAAAAAAAATACTATTTTAAAGGACATCTCCCTAAAAATATTGCCGGGAAGCCATACTTTGGTCGCTGGTGCCAGCGGCGCAGGCAAATCTACATTATTGCGGTTGATAGCGGGCCTTATTGAGCCCACCCAAGGTAATATCTATGTCAACAACATTTCGTTAGACGGTATCAATGCCAATCATTACCGGTCATTTTTAGGCCAATCGTTAACTGAAGAGACTCCTTTTCACGGCACCATTACGGATAACATTACGTTCGGTGATTCGGACATTTCACAAAAGGACTTGCATTGGGCTCTGGAAAAATCGGGCCTGCTGCAGTTTGTCAAAGAACAACCGAAAGGGGTCAACACGATGCTACATCCCGAGGGTCAACAGATACCGCATACCATAGCAAAAAAAATAGTATTGGCGCGAAGTATCGTCAGAAAACCCAAACTATTGGTTCTTAAGGATCCCTTGCATAGATTCGATGAGATCGAGGCTATTCGAATCATCAAATTCTTGACCGATAAATCCAACCCGTGGTCGTTGGTGGTAGTCAGTCATGATAAAAAGTGGTTGGCCCACTGTGAGCGTATCATAACTTTGGACGGAGGTAAAATCGTTTCTGAAAACTAAACTATGCTGAACATCTCTAAAAATCCCGTGAACAAGACCGTACACCTGACCGGTTTCAAATCAACGGATATGGTTTTTCACCAGCGGCACTATAAACACCTTAACCGGTTTCTGTTGGGCTCTGCCATTTTTGGATTTTTGTTTTTGTTCCTCCCATGGACGCAAAATATAAGGGCCAGGGGGTTTCTGACCACGCTTACGCCGGATCAGCGACCGCAGACCATACAATCGCCCATACCCGGCCGAATAGAGAAATGGTACGTACAAGAGGGTGATATGGTGAACAAGGGAGATACCATTCTATTTATTTCGGAAATCAAGGGCGAATATTTTGATCCAAGGTTAGTAGAACGAACCGGGCAACAGATTAAAAACAAGGAGTCAGCGGTGATTTCGTACGAGGGCAAGGTCAAGGCCTTGAACCAACAGATCGAGGCCCTAAAGAACGAACAGGCCTTGAAGACGGAACAGGCCAAAAACAAACTTCTACAGGCCAATTTAAAAGTGCAGAGCGATAGTATCGATTTTGAGGCCGCTAAGACCAATCTCAAAATTGCCGAAAGACAGTATGAACGTACCGAGCAGCTGCAGAAAGAGGGGCTCAAGGCCATGACGGATGTAGAAGAGAAGCGCTTAAAATTACAAGAAACCCAAGCCAAGTTAATTTCCCAAGAAAACAAGTTACTGGCGTCCCGGAACGAGATACTCAATTCCCAGGTAGAAATTCAGCGCGTACGGGCGGAATATATCGATAAGATTTCCAAGGCCCGTAGCGATATGTTCACCGCACAATCGAACCAGTTTGATTCTGAGGCACAAGTAACTAAATTAGAAAATGAATACAGCAACTATGAAATAAGGCAGACCATGTACCATATTAGGGCACCTCAAAAAGGCTATATCAACAGGGCCATTCAAGGAGGTATTGGCGAGACCTTCAAGGAAGGGGATCGGTTGGTGGGCATCATGCCCGCCGATGTCAATCTTGCCGTCGAAACCTACGTGAGTCCCTTAGATTTGCCATTAATACACCGAGGAGAAAAAATACGGATTCAATTCGACGGCTGGCCGGTAATCGTTTTCAGCGGATGGCCGAACGTATCCTACGGTACTTATGGGGGCATCGTGGTAGCGATAGAAAATTTCATTAGCGCTAACGGAAAATACAGGGTACTGGTCGCCCCGGACCCCAACGACCATCCGTGGCCAAATATACAGGTTGGCTCAGGTGCCGATACAATTGCCCTCTTGGAAGATGTACCGATCTGGTACGAGCTTTGGCGCCAGTTGAACGGTTTCCCGCCCAACTATTACCAGCCCCAGAACGGTGCTGCTAAAGAAGAAAAAAAATGAGAGGTTTTTTAACGACGACTTTTTTATTGTTCTGCCTTTCTACCTTTGCTCAAGAGTCGAATACGCAGATTTTGAGCTTCCGGGAGTTTATAGGTTTCGTGAAGCAATACCATCCCATCGCGAGACAAGCTGAACTTAGCATTGATTCCGCCCAAGCAAATCTGATACGTTCGCGTGGTGGGTTCGACCCTAAGATAGAGGTAGATTACGAAAGAAAGGATTTTAAGGGAACTGAATATTATGATAGGTTGAATGCCACATTCAAAGTACCTGTTTGGTTCGGAATCGATCTCAAAGGCAATTTCGAACAGAACGAAGGCGAATTTCTTGACCCGACCGAAACGGTACCAAGTGAAGGATTGTATAGCGCCGGTGTAGCCATGTCGCTGGGTGAAGGACTGTGGATCAATGAACGGATGGCAACCCTGAAACAGGCCAAACTTTTCAGAAATCAGGTAATGGCAGACTTTGATATTCGCGTCAACGAGGTGCTTTTCGAAGCCTCTTCGGCGTATTTCGATTGGTTGACGGCCTATCTTGACCTCATGATCTTTCGCGATTTTTTAGACAACGCACAAATCCGTTTTGAGGCCGTAAAGACCAGTGCCGATTCAGGTGAGATTGCGGCGATAGATACCGTAGAGGCCAAAATCGCGGTGCAAGATCGACGACTGAACCTGCAGCAAGCACAGCTAGATGTACTGAAAACATCGCTTGCCCTGGCCAATTTTCTCTGGATAGGCAATAACATCCCCATGGAACTGCAGCCGAATACGATTCCGGATACCGATTTGGTCGATGATATCGATATGGTGTTAAACATTCAGGGAGACCCCTTGAATAATTTTACTTTGGAAAACCATCCAAAGTTATTATCCCTACGGCTGAAAATTGATGGTCTTAAAATAGATCAACGGTTAAAAACGAATAAATTATTGCCAAAAATCGATGTGGAATACAATTTTCTGACCGAGACTCCCGAACGTATCAATTCTTTCGAGACTCAAGATTACAAAGGAAAAGTTACCTTCCGTATGCCCCTGTTTCTAAGAAAGGAACGCGGTGATCTTCAACTGGCAAAAATCAAGGTTCGGGATGCCGGCCTGGATCTTGACAATACCGAAATTCAAATCAAAAATAACATTGAGTCTATATATCGCGAACTTCAGGCACTGCAAGAACAGAATTCCCAAATCAGCGAAATTGTCGATAATTACCAAATCTTGCTTTCCGCCGAAGAACGAAAGTTCGGTTTTGGTGAGAGTTCACTTTTCTTGGTGAACGCACGGGAGACCAAATTGATAGATGCCCGGTTAAAGAGCAATAGTCTACTGAATAAATTCTACCTTTCCAAGGCAAAACTATTTAAAAGTTTGGCTATCAATCCCGTACAGTAAGTATTGAAATTTAAAATTGTATTCTACCACGGCATAGTACAAAAGGTCGATTGAATAAATTGTCCCGAGGTTAGGGTCAACAATTATATTTGGCAAGCTTTGGCTAATCCGCTGTACCCGCTATCTTCTTTTTCGTAGTTTCATTGGGTTACCTTACTATGAGAATTACAAAAATGAAAGATATGGATGAACAGGGCCGGTTCGCCCCTGTCGGAAATGGCACGATTGACTTCGCGCGAATTTTAGACGAAAAAAATCAATCGGGCATGGAATATTACATGGTGGAACAAGATCAGACTTTTGACGACTTGAAACCTCTGGAAGCGATAAAGATCAGCCACAGTGGACTTAAGGAGTTCGGGTTTGAGTGATTGGATTCGCTACTTGCAAACATAAGTCAAGAGTTTGGGGTTAGCGAATGGCTTTTGCGAAAACCTAAGGTTTCATTGGGCGGGTCTTTATATGGATTACCATCTGCGTTTTAGCAGGCTTGGCCGTATGTATATTCCCGAGACTTTATGTTGCGGAATTAGGCCGAGGCTCCTCCCTTAATCAAGAAAGGTCGCCCTTGGCGGATCCGAGGGATTGCCCTGTAATCTCGCTATCGTATCCCTCTTTAAAAACTTGTACGACCTCCGCTTTACCCGAAAGTGGCAACCTCTTTTTTCGCCGTATCAAACTCCGCCATCATATCCGCAACGATATCCGCCGCGGGTTTGATGTCATGAATAAGCGAGGATACCTGCCCGATTTCCAGCTCGCCTTCTTCCATATCGCCTTCGAACATTCCGAGTTTGGCACGGGCACGGCCAAGAAGGGCTTTTAATTCTTCGGTGGTCGCCCGATGGGCATAGGCTTGCTGAACATCATGGTAAAACTTGTTCTTTAGCAAGCGTACCGGTGCCAACTCTTTTAGGGTAAGCTGCGTATCCCCTTCCCCAGCTTCGACTACCTTTTGTTTGAACAGGTCGTGGGACGAAGCTTCATTACTGGCCACGAATCGGCTGCCGACTTGCACCCCGTCTGCGCCCAGCACCATAACCGCCAACATGGTGCGGCCCGTTGCAATACCGCCAGCGGCGATGAGGGGAATATGAATTTTTTCCTTTACTGCGGGAATCAAGGTCAAGGTAGTGGTCTCGTCTCGACCGTTATGTCCACCTGCCTCAAAACCTTCGGCGACTACAGCGTCGACACCGGCATCCTGAGCTTTTAAGGCAAATTTTACACTGCTGACCACGTGGACAACGCCAATACCGTTTTCCTTCAAAAAGGAGGTGTAGGTTTTAGGATTCCCTGCGGAAGTGAACACGATTTTTACGCCGAGTTCGACGATGATCTGCATCAACTTGTCAACATCCGGATACATAAGAGGTACGTTCACTCCGAAAGGAAGCTGCGTCGCCCGTTGGCATTTTTGGATATGTTCCCGTAAAACTTCAGGATACATAGAACCCGCTCCGATAAGTCCCAATCCCCCAGCATTGGAAACGGCCGATGCCAAGCGCCAACCACTTGCCCAGACCATGCCGGCCTGAACGATGGGATGTTCTATGCCAAAAAGTTCCGTTATTCTAGTGGTCATTATATTGGATGTGAATTAAGATTTAGGATGAAAGATGTAAGATTTGAGATTTGAGATTTGAGATTTGAGATTTGAGATTTGAGATTAAAAAATTTAAAAAAACCAAACTACTCCCCAACCAATGGGGACTGAAGACCGGCGGGTGTTGATTCCGACTTAAAAACGGCTAAATTGTAACTGTCCGGCCGAACGACGTGGGCAAATCACTTAACGCTTTTTTGCGTAAGGCTTGTGGCGAAAAGCAAATCAAACTAAAGTTTTCGCCTTAAAGCTAGGGCCTTCCACAAGAAGAATACCTTAAAATCTGCAGACAAATCGTTTAGTCCTAAATCCTCTGTTCCACACTCACATGTCCATTTTTTCTAAGAAATCACTCCCGAGCCGATCAGCTCATCTTCGATATACCAAGCTACAAACTGCCCTTCGGTAATCGCGGACTGTTCTTCTTCAAAATCAACATACAATCCGCCATCGATTTGGTACAACATCGCTTTTTGTAATGGCTGGCGATAGCGAATTCGCGCCATTACGGACATTGTTTCATCTATTTTGAGCGCTAGATCGGTGCGCACCCAATGTAGCTCGTCATCCGTTACGAAGAGCGTTCTTCGATACAGACCCGGGTGCGATTTGCCCTGTCCCGTATATATGATATTTTCGTCCACATCGGTGTCGATAACAAAAAGTGGTTCTTTGGTACCGCCTACATCCAATCCCTTGCGTTGGCCTTTTGTAAAGTAGTGGGCACCTTGATGCTCGCCCACGACTCTACCGTCCAGTATGTGGTATAGCGGTTTTTGGGAATAATAGGCCAATTCATCGACTTTATCGGTAAAATTAGGAACACTTCTTTGATAGTGGACCACATCTGACGGTACCTCGACGATAACCCCCTTTTTAGGCTTTAGTTTTTGTTGTAGGAAATCGGGCAACTTGACCTTTCCAATAAAACAAAGGCCTTGAGAATCCTTTTTATCCGCTGTAATCAAATCGTTTTCCGCTGCAATTTGACGGACTTCCGGTTTGGTCAGTTCACCGATAGGAAAAAGCGTTTTAGCCAACTGTTCCTGGGAAAGCTGGCATAAAAAATAGGATTGATCTTTGTTAGCATCCTTTCCGGCCAATAATTGATAGGTATCGCTACCGTCACTATTCTTTAAAACACCCTTACGGCAATAGTGACCGGTGGCCACAAAATCGGCACCCAACTGCAAAGCTATTTTAAGAAATACATCGAACTTGATTTCCCGATTACAGAGCACATCGGGATTGGGGGTACGTCCTCTTTCGTATTCCGCAAACATATAATCGACGATGCGCTCCTTATATTCCACGCTCAAATCTACAGTTTGAAAAGGAATCCCTAATTTTTCGGCTACGATGAGCGCATCGTTGCTGTCTTCCAACCACGGACATTCCTCAGAGATGGTAACCGAATCATCGTGCCAATTTTTCATAAAAAGAGCGATGACGTCGTAGCCTTGCTCCCTTAGAAGGTACGCTGCCACACTGGAGTCTACTCCGCCCGACAAGCCAATAACTACCTTTTTTCTCATGCGTATGGTATAATACCGCAAAAATACGGAATTGCTTAAACAGAAAATAATTGTGGGATATGGATAACAAATAAATCACTTTCCCTTACAAGCAAATCGTTTTATGGAATTGTATAAAATTCATTCTGAAACATTTCAAATTGCAGTTGCAGTTGCGGTAGGCAGTCACTGCGACTGGGCAAAAGTTTTTTGAAATTAATAGTATATACACTAGAGAGGAGCGCC
The DNA here is from genome assembly GCA_963832345.1 of uncultured Flavobacteriaceae bacterium. GTDB lineage: Bacteria > Bacteroidota > Bacteroidia > Flavobacteriales > Flavobacteriaceae > Pricia. The sequence continues at coordinate 194,897 of CAWHTW010000008.1, forward strand.
TATACTAATTTTGAAACAGGTCAAGTCGACTAAATGTGTTAAAGTTTTAATTAAAAACGTTAAACAAAATTAATTTGTTGAATATCTTTATATTTTTGAAGAGAAGGGGGATATTGAATCCATATTGATTTTTCGAATCCCTGATATGTTTAACCTAAAACGAAGTTTTTTATGAAATTCTTAAATTTTAAATTGCTATCGATTTTGTCGCTATTATGCCTGACAATCCTCGCATGTAACAATGATGATGACGGCACGGCACCTGTAATTCCCCCGCCACCTGAAGAAAGCAACACGATTGCCGATGTTGCAATTGCAACCCCGGACCTTTCAAACTTGGTGGCCGCCTTGCAAGAGGCAGATTTGGTCGCTACGCTAGAAGGTGACGGACCTTTTACTGTTTTTGCCCCGACGAATGAGGCGTTTGCTACATTTCTAAGCGACGGTGGCTTTGGCTCGGTAGCCGATGTACCTGATGAGGTGCTTAGTCAAGTATTGCTAAACCATGTCATTTCAGGTTCGGCATTGGAATCTTCAGCCCTAACCACTACCTATGTAAGCTCTTCTTCCACTGCAGGAGTAGACGGCAAGGCCTTGAGTTTATTTGTGGATACTGCCGATGGTGTTAAAATCAACGGTTCCACTGTTACCACAGCTGATGTTCAGGCATCCAATGGAGTGGTGCATATTGTAGATGAAGTAATTGGTTTGCCGAATATTGTCAACCATGGGCTGAATAACCCTGCATTTTCGGAATTGGTAGGCGCCCTTACCGCTGATGATATCACTACATTTACCGATTTGCTGAGTTCTGACGACACATCATTTACCGTCTTTGCACCCGTAAACGATGGTTTTGCAGCGTTTGAAAACCCGGATAATAATGACATTAATAATATACTAGCGAATCACGTAATAGTAGGGAGTGCACTAGTTGCAGCAGACTTGTCAAACTCCTACGCTAAAACCGCTGCAACGAATGTAGATGGTGATGCATTGAGTATTTATATCAATACGGATGATGATGTTCAATTGAACGGAGAGAGTACGGTTGCCATCGCTGACATTGTCGCTACAAATGGAATTATACACGCCGTTGATCTGGTTATCGATTTGCCCACGGTCGTTGATTTTGCTGTTGCCGATAGTGCGAATTTTTCTTCTTTAGTCGGTGCTTTGACCGCTGAAGGACAACCTGATTTTGTTGCAACGCTCAGTACTCCATGGGGAACCGCACCGGCACCGTTTACTGTATTTGCGCCGTTAAACAGTGCTTTTGAAGCATTGGACGCAGTGCCTGAAGGTGAGGTCTTGACCGCGGTTCTGCAGCATCATGTGATTGCAGGCGCCAACGTAGTTTCAGGTGACTTGGCAAACGGACTTACCGCTGCTACCTTAGAAGGTGACGAACTCACTTTTACCGCTTCGGGAGATACCTTTACCATTACTGACGGCTCAGGTAATGCCGGAGTGAATATTGCGGTAACGGATGTTCAGGCTATTAATGGTGTAGTTCATGCCATCGATACGGTTTTGATTCCCGATACGACTAATTGAGAATAAGAAAACTAAGTATCTTTTCCAATCATTGAATTTAACTTAGCGAAAATCCCGTCCGAGCGTTAATGTTCTGGCGGGATTTTTATGTTTTTGCTTCAACCTCTTAATTAAAAAATCGTAGGTGCAGAGCCGTCGCGGTATTCAACGGAAGAGCGTTTAAACATTTGATAAAACCTATCGCAGGTCGAACTAAAATTGTTTTGATTAATTTTAAAAGTATTAAACAGAATTTCTTACTTGGTAAAACAGCTGTTATGGTTACTGCTGAACATATGAACAACTTATTACAAGTTCGAAAATTACCAAAGGCACATAGTTGAAGTACTATATTTTTTGAATGACGGTTGTTTGATTGGGAAATTTGTAATTGAAAATTTTATTTAAATCTATGTAATCAGTTGCAAAAAAACTTTCTTGTAAAAATGAAGGATGGTTTATTTAAACTTTAGCAATTCATTTATCCTTTTAGGACCATCAAAGTTCCCCCAGAAGTATTCAATTTCGATTGAGCTATCCAATATCCTATAAAACATGGCAGTATGTTTCGCTGTAAATGCTTCCCTACTGATAGTAACATATTGAGTAACCTTAAATAGTTCAGGGTTGTGGACTATCAATTCGATGGTTTGATCCACAACATCAACAAACTTAGTGGCAATCTCAACGCTCCAAACATCCAATAGATAATTCACTACTCCATTGAAGGAAGCATCGGCCTTTCTCGTCCATATGACTTTCATACACGCAATTTTGTCCGTACACCTTCCATAACCCTTCTTGTGATTTCTTGTTCTCCCATTCTTGCTATCCTCACGGCTGGCCCTAAGAGCGTCCTTTATTTCAAAAGCCTTGGCTACTTCGGGAAAAAGGATATTGCTAAGCATTACCATTGCGTCAATGGTAAAATTCTTCTTTTTGATTTTATTGTAGAATGTGGCACGGGAGACTCCAAGTTGTTCTAATGAATACTCCTTCTTGAATTTACTTTTATCGATATAAGTATCAATAGTTTCAAGTAAACTCTGGTATCCGTATGCAATGTCTAACCTTTTAGTATTTTACTCTTTAAATAATTAGACTACTATACTAAATTAATTGGAATTTTACTGGAATCTTGTTTGAGAAACTATGGTTTTTTATACTGCTCAATCTTACCGGTAGAAAAGTACAGACATCAAAATTGAACGGCTTGACATACAGGAACCGGCTCTTGACAACTCCCTTTTTTTTCACCGGAATGTTATCTGCATCTTTATAGTCCCAAATCTTACCAAACCAATCTAACTTGATGCTTAAGACCCTGATAGAAATGTCAGGGTCTTTTGTTTTCTGGCCCCAAATAACTTAATCGTAGGCTATCTCAGGAATACCAAGTGTTTGGCGAATCGCAGCTATCTCAATCGATACTTGGGGTATGACCGGTCCGCAAGATAACACAAGGGTTCGTTGCTTACCGCTTTCCAACTCTCTTCTGCTCCTCGGCCTGCTCCATCATTTCCCGCATCTTGCGCTGAAACTTATTTTCCTTTTTCGGTTTCTTCTTATTCTCCTGTATCTGGGCATGAATGCGATCGTTGTCAAGAATAAAGTTCTTGATGACCAACATGATACCGATGGTAATTAGGTTGGACACAAAATAGTAGAGACTCAGTCCACTTGCGTAGTTATTAAAGAAGAACAGCATCATGACCGGCATCAGATACATGATAAACTTCATATTCGGCATGCCCGGTTGTGTTGGCATATTCTGTCCGGTGGTCATCATCATGTAGAAGAAAATCGCGATAGAAGCCAAAATCGGGAAAAGGCTTACATGATCTCCATAAAACGGTATCTCGAAAGGTAAATTGGCGACCACATCGTAAGATGAAAGGTCATCGGCCCATAAGAATGGTTTTTGGCGCAATGCAAAAGAGGTCGGGAAGAACATGAACAGCGCGTAGAAAATGGGCATCTGTAACAGTGCCGGAACGCAGCCGCTCATGGGGCTAACACCCGCCTTACCGTACAATTTCATGGTTTCTTGCTGCTTTTTCATGGCATTGTCCTTATACTTCTCTCCCAATTCGGTGATTTCAGGTTTCAAAACCTTCATTTTCGCCTGGGACAGGTACGACTTATAAGTAGCGGGAGACATGACCAAACGCACCAAGATGGTCATGACCACAATAGCAATACCGAAGGGCAAAAACGAGCTCAAAAACCCGTAAAAGGGTGTGAAGACATAGCGGTTTATCCACCCGAAGATGCCCCAGCCAAAGGGAATGGAATCATCAAGATCCAATTCATCATATTGCGATAAAACCTCGACATCGGTAGGACCATAGTACCAATGCATATTTCGTGAAATTTCTCCGCCCTCTGCCACCAAGGGAATAGACACTCCAAACTCTTTTGTGAAGGCTTGGTCTTTGGTTTCGTCCTCGACCAAATCAACGGAAGTAAAATCGACACTTTTAAAATTATTCTTGTCGGCCAGTATCGAACTGAAAAAATGTTGCCTAAAAGACATCCACTTTACATCTTCGCCCTTTTCTTCATCATTACCACTCATGGACAGATAATCGATATCACCACCGTCATTGTTATAGGTAAGTTCGGTATATCGATTCTCATATTCTACACTTTTCGAATGGCGTATACCTTTTAATTTCCACTTTAAATCAATGGGCCGGCTACTATCAATAACCCCACTAAGACCTTGCGAACGCACAGTGAAATCCACCATATAATCGTCCGGTTTCATTTCATATCGGTACTCGAGAAATTTATCGGGACCGGCTTTGGCCTTCATTGTTAGCACTTGATTACCATTGCTTTCGCTAAGGGAAGGTTCGAAGTAAAGGTCTTCGGTATTCAACATCCGATTATCGGAGGTCGTAAAACGCAATCCGAACGAAGCGTTGCCCTCGTGGATGAGATAAACGGGGATGGAATCAAAGGTGTGATACTGCTTCATACGGGCCTCGACAATCTGTCCGCCCTTGTTGCTGATTTCCAAGAACACCAAATCATTCTGTAATTTGACCGTCTCATCCGAGGCCTGTGTAAAACCAAAGGCTCCGATTTTACTCTTGTAATCGGCAACGGCCGTGGAATCTTGAAGATTGATCTGCGCAGGATTCGGGGAAGCCATTTCTTCGGGCACTTGCTGCTCGGTTTCTTTGGCCACTTGTTCTTGTTTCGCCTTTTCAGCATTGACCTCTTCAGGTGTGGGCTGGTTTTGGTAAAACATAAAAATGAGGATACCGAATATCAGTACAAAACCAATTATAGAATTTATATCTACTTTCTTCTCTTCCATGTAATCTTTAATTTTTACCCACTAAAATATTAATCTTCAGGGTATGGGCGGTACACGTGATTCTTGTAGAACTTAGTGAAATGCATACTTTACCTTCCGGCCAAACCTACGAGGAAGTCGCTTCTCGACAACTTACTTCGGCTGCGCTGAATACACTATCTTATAGCGCTATAGGTGGTTTAACAAATATATGCCCAATTGTCTAATCTATGTCAAAGTGGCATGGGTTTTACCTTGAGATTTCACTCGTTCGCTTCAATTTTTGGGTCAAGGCGGCCTTTACGAATCCAACGAATAGCGGATGCGGTTTGGCTACCGTACTCTTATATTCAGGGTGATATTGCACACCGATAAACCAAGGATGATCTTTCAATTCAATGATTTCTACCAATCCGGTTTCCTTATTTATTCCCGATGCCATCAATCCCGCGGCTTCCAGCGGTGCCCTATAAGCGTTATTGAATTCATATCGGTGGCGATGGCGCTCGGAAATAGAACTGGCATCGTCATAGACTTTCCGCACTAGGCTATCTTTGGCCAAATCGCAATCCCAAGCCCCCAAACGCATGGTTCCTCCCAAATCTACCACATCTTTCTGCTCTTCCATGAGGCTTATTACGGGATCCGATGTGCTGGTATCCATTTCGGTAGAATTGGCATCTTTTAATTTCAGAACATTACGGGCATATTCGATGACCGCCATTTGCATCCCAAGACAAATCCCCAAAAAGGGAATACCATTTTCACGGGCATGTTCAACGGCCCGGATCTTACCGATGATTCCTCGTTTTCCGAATCCAGGCGCTACAAGTACGCCATCGAGCAAGTCTAACTTTTTTACCAGATTCTTTTCTGACAGATGTTCGGAATGAATAGATCTGACATTTACGCGAACCTCGTTGGCCGCACCGGCATGGATTAGCGATTCCAAAATGGATTTGTAGGAGTCTTGCAACTCGACATACTTTCCTATGAGTCCTATAGTGACCTCGTGCTTGGGATTTTTATGTCGGTTCAGAAACTCGTTCCATTGGGTGAGGTTAGGCTCGGTGGTATTCGGAAGTCCCAATTTTTGGAGTACAACGGCATCCAAGCCTTCCTCTTGCATCAGAATCGGTACGTCATAAATTGTGGAGGCGTCGATTGATTGTATGACCGCCTCACGTTTTACATTGCAGAAAAGGGCCAACTTATCCCTTAGATCATCGGGAATTTCATGTTCCGTACGGCAGACCAAAATATCGGCCTTGATACCGCTCTCCATTAGGGTCTTTACGGAATGTTGCGTCGGCTTGGTTTTCAGTTCACCGGCGGCGGAAAGAAAAGGCACGAGTGTCAAATGTATGACAATACCATTACTTTCGCCAAGCTCCCACAACAGCTGACGCACGGCCTCGATATAGGGTAATGATTCGATGTCACCGACGGTACCGCCGATCTCCGTAATGACCATATCGTACTCGCCGCTATTGCCCAACAGTTGAACCCGGTGCTTTATTTCATTCGTAATGTGGGGCACGACCTGTACGGTCTTTCCCAAATATTCGCCACGACGTTCCTTTTCGATAACGCTCTGGTAGATTCTACCCGTAGTGACATTGTTCGCCTGGGAAGTACGTACGTTCAAAAACCGTTCATAATGCCCAAGATCTAGATCCGTTTCCGCACCATCATCGGTGACGTAACATTCCCCGTGTTCATAGGGGTTCAAGGTTCCCGGATCTACGTTGATATAAGGGTCCAGTTTCTGTATGGTGGTTCTGTAACCCCTGGCCTGCAGTAGTTTGGCAAGTGAGGCGGCGATAATTCCTTTTCCTAAGGATGAAGTTACTCCTCCCGTAACGAAAATGTATTTAGTATCTGACATGGTGGCTTCCTTGTTACGGGACGCAAAAATACAAAAGGCAGGGAGAAATCAACCTAACCGCCTTGGAAAATCTTTTTGAACTTTCCGGATGAGCGGTTCGAGTCCGTTTACTTTGATTTCGAGGATGGATGCCATCAATTTTCCCAATTTGCCATCCGGAAATCCCTTTTGTCGGAACCAGATCAGATAGGCTTCAGGAAGGTCTACCAAGTATCTGTCCTTGAATTTACCGAAGGGCATGCGATAGTGGGCGAGTTCGATGAGCTTCTCTTTTTCGGGGGATATTTCCATAGCTAAGATTAAGTCATTATATTTAACGGGGGAAATTAGATAAATTAGAAAAAAGAGACTAGAGACAAAGATATAAACTGATCATTACGATGAAAAGAAGGAACTTTATAGCCACATCGGCCGCCGCGTCTGTTGGTATGTTGGCCGCACAAACGGGAAACGCCATGGCCCCCAAAAAAAATAGAGCCGTGAAACTCAAGAACAATATCAACCACAGTGCGTGTTTCTGGTGCTATAACCCAATGCCACTTGATGAATTCTTGGGAAACCTGAAAGACCTCGGGGTCATGGCCATCGATTTGGTAGGGCCGGAAGATTGGCCACTATTGAAAAAACACGGCATTCATGCCTCAATGTGCTGGGGCGCCGGACTAGGCATCGAAAAGGGATGGAACGATCCTAAACTGCACGAAGAATTGATAACCGATTATAAGCGGGTAATTCCGCTGGTCGCCGAAGCAGGATATACCAATCTTATCTGTTTTAGCGGTAACCGTAACGGTATGGACGACGAAACCGGACTACAAAACTGTGTTACCGGATTAAAAAAAGTACTTCCCTTAGCTGAAGAACACGGGGTCGTGCTACAGATGGAACTGCTCAATTCAAAGGTCAACCACAAAGATTACATGTGCGACCTTTCAAAATGGGGCGTTGAACTTTGTAAACAATTGGGCTCTGAAAATTTCAAGTTGCTCTACGACATTTACCATATGCAGATTATGGAGGGAGACGTCATTCGCACTATTCAGGATTATCACCAATATTTCGGACATTATCACACAGGAGGCAACCCCGGCCGGCACGAAATCGACGATACCCAAGAACTTTTCTATCCCGCTATCATGAAAGCGATACTCGCCACCGGCTATAAAGGCCATGTGGCACAGGAGTTCGTACCGTCTTGGGACGATAAGATCGATGCTTTGAAGCAGGGGGTCACCATCTGTGATGTGTAGCATTTACTCCAAAAGACAGCAGGGCTGCAAGATGTAGTACGAGCTACAGGGATATCTAATAGCCGTTCAGTTTTAGCCGTTGCCTTTCCCGTCAACGGCCTAAAAAATTTTGTTCAAAAAGATATTTACAAGACATTGTATTGCTAAATTTGCACGTTAATATCCAATAAAATCAAAAAACATGAAAAAAACAATATACGTTTTAGCCTTGGCGACAATTTCTCTTTGTGCCGCACAATCGATTTCCGCCCAAGAATTTAATAAGGGCACCAACGTAATCAACGCCGGTATCGGAATTGGGGGTAATTTTTACTATGGCGGTCTAGGTACTTCATCCCAGAGTATCGGTCTTAATGTAAGTTATGAAAGGGGTATTTGGGAAACTGGTGACTTTGGTATCGTTAGTCTTGGCGGATATCTTGGATATAAGGGCTACACATCGGATCGCCGTTTTGGTGGCGATAGATATAAGTACAACTACACCATCATAGGCGTACGTGGAGCGTTTCATTACACCGGACTTAATGTAGAAAACCTAGACGTCTATGGTGGGGTAATGCTTTCCTACAATATCGCTTCAATTGACGATGATTTTTCCGACGGTTTGGATAGCCGACCAAGTGCTACAGTTTTTGTAGGCGGCCGATGGTACTTTACGGAAAATTTCGGGGTGTTTGCCGAAGCGGGTTACGGGGTTTCCATTTTATCCGTTGGAGCCGCCTTTCGCTTTTAGGAATCAATAAAGAATTTTCAAGGTTCAGACCCGCTCCAACACTAATGATTGAAGCCGTTTTTTATTCGTCAAGCACCAACGTCTTAGCTATATCTCGATTCCATAGCAATTGTTGTTGCAAATCTTTTGAAAAATCGGTCTCCCGATCATATTTGTTCTGAAAAATACGGAGTTCTTTGAGTATTTGTTTGTAGATATCCCTAACTTCTTCCTTGACATTATCGGTGAATCGAAATTCAGCCAAGCGTTTTCTGAATTTACGGGCATGCAGTTCTGCGATATCGAAATGCAATTGCTCATGGCTTAAGATTACGGAATCACAAACTTCGGGACGATACCATGATTGTTGGGGAAGAAATACACATTCCACCTGGATGTCCACAAATTGCTGCCCGTTTTGCTCGTTCGACGAAAAAGAATAACTGATTCCGGTCGCCGTAGTAGCAGCGGCCCATTCGGTTTTGAAATAGCTTCCCTTAAAATCGGACCATTGCAATTTGCGGTCCGCACTCCACGGTATGGATTCTTCTTCCTGTGAAAAAAGGAATCCACAAATGCATAGAAAAAACGTGAAAAAGAAATACCTCAGCGTGCCCAAGAGAACGTAATTACCTTTTCGATATCGGGATGCAAACTGTAGTGAACGGGGCAAGTATTTGCCGTGTTTTCCAAAATTTTGCGGTGCTTGTCCGAAACAGCTGCAGGTAGATTTAGCTTCGCTTCAATTTTGGCTATCCTTCTAGGGCCGGAAGCCATATGTTTGGTAATTTCGACCGTACTTTCAGTCAAGTCTACACCCAAACTTTCCGCCTTAATGCCCATGACCGTAATCATACAGCTGCCTAATCCGGTTGCAACGGTATCCGTTGGCGAAAATGCTTGACCCAGTCCATTGTTATCCACCGGAGCATCGGTAAGAAAGGTGTTCCCAGAACGGATATGTTCACATGTGGTTCGCAATGCGCCGTTATAGGTGATTTTTGAGGTTGTCATTCAGATAGCAATAATAAGTTAAAAATTACAGTTGGTTCAAGGCTCTCTGCTGCCTGCCGGTTATTGAACCTGCTTGATTCGCAAGTCCTCGAAAGTCATGATATACGAGGCCTGATTGAAATAGCCCTTGATCGGATCTATCTCATAATCGAATTTGTTGCCTGAATATTCCGTTTCACCGATATATTTTGAAACTTCCATTAAATTATTCTTATAGGCCAGTTTCAGCAAAAGATCATAGGTAATATCAAAACCCCGGACGGCATAGCGATCGGGCAGACTACCAAAGCGTTGTTCATAGCGCCGTGAAAATGCACTGCTCTCCGGAGTTCTGTACACCGAGGGATAGGTAAAGCTCAGATTGGAAAGGTGGGTACTCGAAATAACATCGTTCTCAAAGGCGGAAGTCTTGTTTGTGGTAAACATACGCAATATCAATTTTTCACGATCCGGTTCCTCAATATCCAATAGGGAATTCTGAAAAGAGTTCAGGATAGAGCTTACACTGGCTACCAGTTTAAAGTTATCGGTCTCAACGAACACCCAGTTTTCGGCCTCATCGGAAAGCAAGGTTTTGAATCTCTCGATATTGATACCGATGTTTTTCTCTTCTTCGATGACCTCGGCAACCTTGGCATCGGGAAATCTGGTAAGAATGGAATCTCTCGCTACAACGTGCGCGGAATCGGCGATGACCACTACGTTCTGGCCTTCGTATTTTTCTTGGGCAAAATCGAGCATGCGGTTCCGGAGCACCTCATTTGAGGTATACGAATAAAACACGTTCGACAAGCTGAGATCGCTTTCTGCGGGTATGGGCGCTATAACAGGTACTTGAGCACCGTTCGCTCTCACGGCCGTTTCCTTTAGGGAAGCCAAATCAAGGGGACCGATGATGGCACTGACCGTGTTTAGATTTTCCTTTTGCAATATTTCTTTGGTTCTAGCGAGACTTAACTGATTATCATAACTATCTACGTCGACCGATATGCCCAAATCGGCTATGGAATCTAGGGCAATCAAAGCGCCAGAATAGAGGCCAAGACTATATTTAAGACTGTTTCTATCTTCAATGATATCGGTTACCTCTTCCTTGTTTTCCAAATTCAGCTTATCTAATCGAAAAGGGAACATAAACACCACTTTGGGGATGTTCTTTACATCAATACTATCGATAAGGTTAATTTTATCGAGCACCAATGCGTTTCGTACTGCAAAATCTCCCTTTTGGTCCTTAGGCAATTTCAAGACCATGCCCGCTTTGAGACCATCGCTCAAATCAGGATTCAATTCCAACAAATCCTTGTAGGTAAGGCCCAGTTTACGGGTTAATGAAAATACCGTCTGCTTGGGCTTTACTTCATAAAAATTATAGTTATCAGTATTGACCTCCCCCGCATCTAACGTTACTTGGGGAATACGGATGACCATGTTCTCTTTCAGACCACCCTTTTCGGTTATTTCCGGGTTCAACCGGACAATTTCATCGGACTTTACCCCGAATTTCTGCTCCAGCTGATAAAAATTCATTTTCGGTGGAACAGTATAGGAGAGATACAATTGTGTTTTTTGATTTTCAACGGTACTGCCCGCCGGTCTGGGCATTTTTAGCTCTTGGCCTACCGCCAGGTAGTCGGTGGCTTTCGATAGCTCGGGATTCAAGACCAGCATACTGTCGATAGTAATACCGAATTTATTGGCGATACTCCATCGCGTTTCCTTGGGCGCAACGGCGTACGTTTGAAAATCATCTTCGTTACTGGCAAGCCGTTCCGTTTTTGTTCTTCGGTATTGGGGAATTTTTAGGGTCATATTCTTTTGCAATGGAGAAGAATAGAGTTCCGTATTATATTTTTTGATTTCGTCTTCGGTGATACGAAAACGCTGGGCGATTCCGTACAGCGTTTCCCGCTTCCTGGCCCGATGCGAGGTAAAACCGATGGGCTCCTCACTTTGGGTTACGGTATCCTTGGATTGGTCTGGCGCATTAGGGCGCGCAGTTGTTGAAGCTGTTTGCGCTCCCCTCGGAATGACCAAAATGGTATTGGCCTTCAGTTCATCACCCTGATTGATTTCTTTATTATATCGCAAAATCGTAGCAGTGTCTACCCTGTACTGTTTTGAAATACCGGTCAAGGTCTCCCCCTCTTTTACGGCGTGTGTCGTAAACTTTTGTGCCTTACAGCTTGCCAAAGCTATGGTCAAAAGCGAAATGACAAGTATATTTCTAAAAAATCCGTCCATAGAATCAAGGATAGTTATTCGTTAATTTTTATTGGGAAATAAGCATAAGAAAAAAGAAGGTGACCATCAGTGGTAGCAAAAAATCAATCCTTCTAAACTCCTATACTACTAGACTCCTAAACTTTTTTTCACTCCCACTCTATCGTCGCCGGAGGTTTCGAACTGATATCGTAAACGACCCTATTCACTCCCGGCACTTTGTTGATAATATCGTTGGATACCTTCTGTAAAAATTCATACGGCAGATTTACCCAATCCGCTGTCATACCGTCGGTACTTTCTACGGCACGCAAAGCTACACATTTTTCGTAGGTACGCTCGTCGCCCATAACCCCTACGCTATTTACGGGCAAAAGCATGGCCCCAGCCTGCCAAACTTGGTCATACAGCCCCCAATCACGTAAGCCTTTGATAAAAATATAATCCACCTCCTGAAGGATAGCCACTTTTTCACGGGTAATATCCCCAAGAATTCGAATTGCCAGCCCCGGTCCCGGAAAAGGATGCCTTCCCAAGCGTTCGTCGCCTATGGCCATACTCTTTCCGACCCTACGTACCTCATCCTTAAAGAGCATTTTTAGGGGCTCTACGACCTTTAATTTCATAAAATCGGGCAATCCGCCGACATTATGATGGCTTTTGATAGTTGCAGATGGACCACCGCTAACGGAAACGGATTCGATTACATCGGGATAAATAGTGCCCTGCGCCAACCATTTGGCATCTTCTACAAGATGTGCCTCGTCGTCAAAAACCTCGATAAATACCCGACCGATACTCTTGCGTTTTTTTTCAGGATCGCTCTCGCCTTCCAACGCATCCAAAAAACGTGCCGAAGCATCCACACCTTTAACATTTAGGCCCATATGCTTATATTGGTCCAATACTTCCTCAAACTCGTTTTTACGCAACAACCCGTTATTGACGAAGATACAATGCAAATGTTCTCCGATGGCCTTGTGTAAAAGTACGGCGGCTACAGTGGAGTCCACACCCCCCGACAAGCCGAGTATCACCTTATCCGTACCGATTTTCTGTTTCAGTTCGGCGACAGTGACATCGACAAAGGCATCGGGTGTCCACGTTTGTTCAAGCCCTGCTATACGGACCAAAAAGTTTTCGAGTAGGTTCTTGCCGTCCTTAGTATGGTAAACTTCTGGATGAAATTGAATACCGTAAGTATGCTCGTCTTCAATTTTATAAGCTGCATATTCTACATCATGGGTACTGGCCAGAACGGTCGCGTTTTCCGGTAGATTTTTAATGGTATCGCTATGGCTCATCCACACTTGACTACCCTCGGAAATCGATTCAAAAAAGGGTTCTCCTGATTTTATATAGGATAGATTGGCCCGGCCATATTCCCTAGTATTCGATTTTTCAACACTGCCCCCATTAAAGTGTGCCAAGTACTGCGCGCCGTAACATACGGCGAGCAATGGCTTTTTCCCTTTGATATTTGAAAGGTCCGGATGCGGCGCATCTTCGGCCCGTACCGAAAAAGGGGAACCCGAAAGAATCACCGCTTTATAACTGGAAAGGTCTTCCGGCAGCTTATTATAGGGTTTTATTTCACAAAAAATATTCAGTTCGCGTACGCGACGTGCGATAAGTTGGGTGTATTGCGAGCCGAAGTCAAGAATTAGGACGTTATTTAGCATGCGCAAAAATAGGGAATTACGGATTTTACGGAAGCGTCTTTGCACTTATTTATGATCAGGTTTTAAAAAAAAAACAGAAAAGATAGAAAAGAACAAGAGTAGTAACTCCAGGACCGACCATTTTGACGTCTATTACAAAGCGGATCACAATAGGAAATCTTCCGACAACCTGCCCTATCAAGGTGTTAATTCATTCAAGAAACATCCCTTTAGAGAAAATCTAAAAATTAAAACAAAAGCTGTACTAAAAGTGATATAAAATTCTGGATTTTAATTTGTTATCCCAATTCCTACAAAGCAGTGAAAACTGTAAAGAATACTCCATTTCACCCTATTGAAGTCGTTTCCATTTAAAAACATTCAGAGATTAAAAAACTGAAAAAACCTTTCTTGAATACAGGCTTGCAACCGATAGCATTCACGGTGAAGTAAGTGTCGTAGTTTTGTGTGGTATCGGCTGACGGCGAAGACGGTACTTGTAAAGCTAGCGGAGAATCCCTAAAAAGCAAAAGTCCGGGCTACCAAACCCGGACTTTTCATCAAAATCAAAAAACCAACCTAAACACATTAACTTATTGAAAAAATTTCATAGCAATTTTTATATATAACAACCTACTTTCGGATTACCCTACCTATTTTTGAAAAAATTTTAGGATTTTTATCTTTTGAGAGGCGCAGCAGCGGTATACCAAACGGTTCTATCCTTATTTCTATGGATGAAAATCTTAAGTCAATACAATTCATTGCTAGTTTTCCACAACATTCGTGGTAGCACCAACTTAACTAACCCCGAGATTTCGGGGGCTAAAGTTCGACCGTTCGGCCCAACGCCATACGCGGATCGCTTGACCCTTTTTTTGTGTAAGCGCGTATAGCGCAAAGCAAACAGCAGATCAACCGTACCTCTACACCTAGATGCAAAGGGTTTTTTTCCACAATGATACTTGAATGGGTTTACTGAAGTAAGGGGTAAAATCAACCATGGAGAGCTGATTATTTACCTACCTTACCCGTTTAGCACATGGTCTAATTTTCTGTACCTTTATATAAAACGATTTCGAAAAATGACCGATACTTTTTTTCAAGAACTCGAAGATGAACTAAGAAAAGGGACATCCAAAAAGGGACACCCGTTCCGTTACTTTAGCTTGGGCACGGTTGGTCTTGGCGCTATTGCAAGACTACGCACGGTGGTATTACGAAGAGTTTCCGAAGAATTGAAGTTGGTTTTTTATACGGATAGGCGTTCCAAAAAAATTGGGCATATCGCAGAGAACAATACCGTAAGCCTCTTATTTTACCATCCCAAAAAGTTATTGCAGCTGAAAGTCGAGGGCAAGGCAAAAATCGTTTCCGATCCCGAAGAGCTGAATAAGTATTGGAGCGGGGTACAGCCTGCGAGTAGAAAAGATTACACCACCACCTCAGCACCCGGAAGTCCCATTTCAAACCCTGATAACGTGGAGTACTTAGATGAGAAAAATTACTTCACGATTATAGAGGTAGAGCCCGTTAAATTCGAATACCTCAAATTAAAACGGCCGAACCATCTGCGGGTATTGTTTTCAAAGGAAAATGGGGAATGGAACGGGGAGTTTTTGGTTCCTTGAACGAAAAAACCTGCCATCTAACTTCTGAATATACCAAACCATCATAGTATAGCGTTGGATCTTTACAGGTTACACCCATTTCCATAGGTATTTAGCCCCAAACTTTCAACCTACAATTCTATGTCAAAAATTATTTCCCCCAAGCTCATTTTAAACGGCGAGGATTTTCTGCCCAAGCACGGCTACAGTGCCACGGTCGAACAGTCCCTCGGCGGACACAGCGCGTTCGGCATCTCCTTTCCGGCCAGCGCCACCGAGACCTTTGCCGGGGCGCTGATGGAGAACGCCATCGAATTTATAGGAAAGCGCATGTCTATCGGCCTCGACGACGGCGCCATGGAGTATACCGGCCTGGTCACCTCGGTCGACCTGCAAAAGGGCAGCGGCGAAGCGGGTACGTTGGTGGTTTCGGGCCACGGGCCCTCCGTACTTTTGGCCAATTCCGTGCAGTGCGTCAGCTACGAAGAGGGCACATCACTTTCGTATGTGGCCTCCGATACGCTCAAGGGACACTCCGTGGAAATATTGAAAGTCGTCATGGGCGCAGGCAGCGATATCGCACTGCCCTACACCGTACAGTACAACGAGAGTGACCTATCGTTTCTGCAGCGGCTGTGCCGGAAATATGGCCTGTGGCTCTACCATAACGGACAGGACTACTGCATCGGCCGAAGCGGCAGCGAACAGGTAGCCGGCACCTACGGCGTCGACGTGACGGCCTTCAACCTGTCCACAAAACTCCGCGGACAACACTTCCGGGTCAGCGGCCACGACTGGACGCGCGACGACCTGCTGGAGACCCCCGCATCGGCGTTCGCGCCGAAGTCCGGACACCCCTATTTCGGACATGTTAGGGAGGAATCCGATGTCGTCTTCGCCAAAAAAGGCCACTACGACTACACCATCGGCCAGCACGAGTACAGCCGGCAGATGGGCATGGACACCGCCACCAGAGTGAACGTCATGGGGGCCGCCGCCGGTATGGTCACCGCCACGGGAAGCTCGGATCTCGTTAGCCTGCGCGTCGCCGATATCCTCGCCCTCGAGGGCATCAATTTTACCGATGCCACGGAAAGGCACGGCTTCGGCAGTTACGACATTGTAAAAATAGTACACAGCTTCGACCACAGTGGTCAATACCAAAACCGTTTCGAGGCCATACCCGCGGACAGCGAACACCCACCATATTCCGACGGCTTTTTGGCTCCGAAATGCGCCGACCAGCGCGGGCGTGTGCTTGACAACGCCGACCCCGAAGGGCTGGGCCGCGTTAAAGTCCGTTTCCCGTGGCAACGTGAAATATCGCAGTCCACCCCGTGGATAAAGACATCGACCCCCTACGCTGGCAGCGGTCACGGCTTCTACTTCGTGCCCGAAAAGGGCGAGGAGGTACTGGTCGGCTTCGAGGGCGGCAACCCGGAGAAGCCCTATGTGATCGGTGGCGGGTTCAACGCCAACGCCAAAAGCGGGTTTGCCGACAGCGAAAACAATATCAAAGCGATACGGACAAGAAGCGGACATACTATCGAGCTCAACGATACGGAAGGCGGCGAAATGATTACCATCAATGACAAAGATGGAAATAGTATACATATCAATACCTCGGAAGGTAAAATGGTATTTACCGCTGTGGGCGATATGGAATTCAATGCGAAGAACGTACGTTTTAATGTGCAGGAGGATATGGAGGTTGATATCGGTAAAGACAAAATTGAATCCGTAATGGGCAAGTCCGAACGCTCGGCCAAGAACGCAGTGGAAAACATTTCCCAAACCAAGAAAACAACCGTTGGAGAAACCCTAGAACAGGTATCCGGCGATCTGACCATGAAGACCAGTAAAGGTAAAATGATATTGGCAGGTCAAGGCAAAGTTATCTTACATAGTGCAACGAAAGTCTCTTACGGAAAATAAAGGTCTATGGAAAGATTCTATCTTGTGGAGGGTGCAAAACTAAAATGTGCCTTGGGGACTTCCCCCGGAAAACTTATGGTAATCTCCCAGCAAAAATTGGATATTGAAGGGAAGTTACAGGCCACTGGAAAAGACAAACTGCTTGAACCACCATTTTTTGGAAGTTGTACCTGTAAATCACCCAATCCACCGTGTTCTCCCGCTCTGCAAGATTGGCAAATGCCTGGCAAAAAAACCGGAATGGACAAAGATGATTTCATCTTGGACGATTCGCAAATAAAATGTTCCCAAGGCGGTCTGATTACCGTGCTGGATGCCAACCAAGATTCGGTCTCGACCGGTGAGGTAGATCAGGAAATTGAAACTGTATTACCGAAATTGGAGGGCGAGATCATATTTGTCAATGGCTTTCACAGCAATGTCTTAGAAAATGCCGAACATACCCTTCAGAATTCAATACTCGATATCGACCCGGACAGGGCGGACCATAAACACTACAAGCAGGGTGAAAGCGTAAACGAAAAAAATCGAGCGGATGAGGAGGATATTTTTACGAATAGTGAACTTGAAAAAGAACTTCCCGATAATGAACGAACAGAGATAGACATAGAAAAAGCCCTCAATCGAAAAAAACTGTCAACATTGTTCAGTTTTAACAATGGGGTTGAGAAATTTTGGGGTTATTGGAACCAAAAGGCCAATCAATACGAGGGTACCGATATGTATGCCCGCTTCTTTAATGCCTACCGCAACGACCATTACATCAACGGTTCGCACGGTCTGGGCTCCAATGCCGCCCACAGAATCGATCATGGTATCGCTCTTGGTTACCAATGGGCGAAAGGTAACTGGGGTATTTGGGCGGCCGATTCAAGTATTTTCAAAGATGGCGCCGAAGCGTTCAAAAGGTTTACGCCCCCGTACAGACCAATAACCATCGTGGCACATAGCCATGGCTCGGCGGTTGGTGCCGGAGTATCCATAGGCATCATGCACTATGCGCTAGAGATGAAATGGGATAGCATTCCACTGAATATTATTTTCTTGGGAACACATCAACCACAAAACTTGACTGGCCGTCAGTACGATGATTTTTTGGAAAGAAAAAACGCATATTATGAAGTGGATAAGACTTTTCCCAATATTGGAGGTGAAAAGGAAGCACACAGTCTAAAATTTTTGAACGGACTGGCCGAAATATTTGACAGCAAACACAATAAGGTAAGGCATGAACGGGGCATTTATGAACATCTTAAAAAAATATTGAATGGTTGGGAGGCCTACTCCGGACGATGTGTACAGTTTACTTTTGCCAATGACCGCGGGGACCTTGTTACCCGGGATGGCGATATCCCCGACATTCAAAGTGCTTGTAATCCTAGTGTAGACGAATCACTGTTCTGCGCTGAATATATGACGCCCGATAACCTCGAACGATCTGGGAAAAAAATCATCTCCACGGCTCAAGGCGGGTATTTAGTCCTCTCAACACATATCGCCAATAAGCGTTTTGAGTTCGACCATTTAAAAAAAGATATCGACGGTAAATTGAAAAGGGAAGGTGAGGAATGGGGCAATTTTGAGAGCGTCGCACTTCATTGGGCGGATGCCTTTGAGGAATATAAAATTCAAAAGGCTAAATTTAAGGCAACATTTAAGGAAACCTATCGATATACGAATATCGTAGCCGATAGATATCGAAGGATAAGCCAATGGTTCGACGAAAATAATCCGTTTGCCGACGACCGGACGGAACGGGAGGACCAATATAAAAAAGCCCACAACATGGTCACGGATGCCTACGAAGACATGCTGTTGAAATATGCCTCGTTGCAACAGGCTTGCCTTTATGCACACTTCGCGCCGGTATCGTTGATCAACCACGGTAAGCTGATTTCCGATATGCCCGATGACGGGCTGGGCACTTTCAGTATCGCCGAACGTATAGCCGAGGCTGGGAAGGATAAGTTTTATCGGGTGGAGTATGACCCTAATCCTAAAGTAGCGACAAAGGTAGCATCTCAGACGAAACGAGAAACGGATAAAAAATACGTGAATGACAACACGAAAAAACTTTTGGCCACTTCCATCGTTGATACTTTCTACATCAAAAACGTAATCAAAGCCTATATTGAAGGAGACACCAAAGCTATGGCCGAACAATTGTATCACGAACCGGATAAGACCAGAGGATGAAAAAATTGATAATAAATATTTTACTCACCGCACTAATTACGAGTTGTAGCATGAAGAACAAGACGTATTATGAACTGCATAAGCACGAGGGAACCAAGAATTACGAAGTGGTCACCCTAATACCAAAACAAAATGAGGCTTCCTACATGCAATTCGATACGGTTCAAAACCATATTATCGTTGATTCCTACTATAATTCCGCCATCGAGGAGAATGAAAATTATGAAGCCCTAAAGATTAATTACCTAGGTAAAATCATCGATAAATATGAGATTCATGGAATATTGAAAGATGGTACAATGAAAGGAATTAATGATTACTCCAATTGGATTATTGACGGAGATAAAACGAAACATCATTTTATAGATCCTTTTACAGACCGGCCTATTGATGATATTTATAATTACGAGTGGCCAGAAAAAAATTATGAAAAATGGTTCGAAGTATTCAAAACGTTATACGATAAAGCAAGTTATGTACATGTTTATATCTCTTTCTATTTTTTAAAGGTAGACGGCACGTGGTATCTATTTGATGAAACGTTAGAAGAAAGTCCGGATAATTTTAGAAAAGAATACCCTGCCAAAGAAAATCAAGACGTTCGCATAGGAAAACTCCGTGACCTCTGCCCCGATTTCTCTGTAAACGAATACAATCGCGACACAAGTTTCATGAACGTGGTCGATTATGAGGAAACGGACAGTGAAGACGGGGGCTGGTTCAACCCCATATCCTACTCCGCCGGCTACTATTTTATTGAGCTCTACATGCCCATGGGTGATACCGTCAAAATAAAACGACACGGCAGTATGGGGGTGAACCTGGAGGTCTACAAGATACCGGTGACCCATGGCGGTCGAAACGATGTGGTATTTTTGGTACAGAAACCGGGCAAATTATACCCCGAAAAAGAATTTGGCGGTATGTATGTCGTACGGCCTAGAAATCTCGAACAAGAAGAGTACGGTCCTCATAAAAGTTATGCAGATAGCTACGCCAGCCAGTATGACTCCCTAAAGGGAAATATTGATGTCGAGGCCCAGTTTTTGAAACCGATGAAAGACTAAGGTCTCTACCCACCACGCAATATTAGTTCTATGAGAAGCAGCGATAAATTTGACTTCAAACCTTGAAACCCCATCAACCCTCCCAATCAACCGCTCCGTCTCCAAAAAGGCCTTTATAAGCTTGCGGTAATGCTGAAAATCGGCCATATCGATTGGACGGCCTTTGCGGTCTTTGAGCCATTTTTGGACGGGCTGGTAGCCTCCGATGTAGTATTCCCAGTCCACTTTGGGCACGTCTGAGAAATGTTGGTTTTCATTGATGTATACGTTGCCCGTTTTGCCGCCTTCGTTCGGCACGCCACCGGGACTGGTAGTGGTCAGTTTTCGGGTAATGATTATCTTAAGGAGGGTTGACCAATTGTGCAAGCTGCTTTTTATTTAGAACTGCTGTTTATAAAACATCAATGAATTGAGCGTGCAGTTCGTCTCCTTGATTAAAAACAAAGTTTAGCTTTTAAAGTTATAAAAGCATTAGAAAACCCCTACCCCATCGTCCCCAAAATCGCAACAATATCCTCCTCCGTAGTATCGGGATTGATAAAGCAAAACCGAGCCACCGTTTCATAGGCACCCCCGTTTTTCCATTTGGTCGGGGTTACGAGCGCAAAACCTTCGCGCTGGTTTTTATAGGTCCAGTCCCGATAGTCGTCGGGGGTCCAGCCCTTGCGCCGGAAGAGTACACACGAGAGACTGGGCTCCCGCACAAGTTCTACAACTGGGTTTTCGGTCGATGAGCCTGCCTGCCAGATTCGCCAGCGAAATACCCTGTTCTACGGCCCATTTATATTTATCGGTGCCGTGCATGGCCAGTGAAAACCATAGAGGCATGCCGCGCACCCGGCGCGTCAGTTGGATCTGATAATCCGAGGGATTAAAACCATGGGCACCCTCATCCTTAAAAATATCGAGATATGAGCCTTCTTGTGCATGGGCCTCTTGGGCCTGTTTTGGATTTTTATAGATGACCGCGCCACAATCATAGGGCGAAAACAACCATTTATGCGGGTCGATGGTGATGCTATCGGCCCGTTCGATACCGTTGAACAAGTGCCGTACGGAATCGGCGGCCAAGGCACCACCACCATAGGCGGCATCAACATGGAACCATAAGGTTTCGTTTTCACATATTTCGGCGATTCCCGAAAGATCATCGATAATACCGGCGTTCGTGGTACCGCCCGTGGCGACCACAGCGAAAAGCCGTTTTCTTTGATGGGCATCCAAAGTCCTAATTTTTTCGTGTAATGCCAGTCCCGACATGGCATCCTCGGTTTCTACCAAAAGCAGGTCGACATCAATGACCTTGGCCATAGATTTAACAGAAGAATGCGCGCCACTAGAGGTGATGATGAGTCCCTTTTCATTCCGGTTTTCGGGCAATTTTCGCCAAAACTCCCGTGCAGCTACCAAGGCAGAAAGGTTGGCCGCAGTACCGCCACTGGTAAAGACGCCAAAAGCAGGTTGGGGAAGCCCCGTTAGCGATACCAACCATTTCATGGCCTCGTTCTCACAGAATATACCACCCGCGCCTTCCATCCAATAGGCGCCGTGTATACTAGATGCCGCCGTAACCAAATCGAACATGATCGCCGCCCGGGTCGGCGCGGCGGGCACGAAAGCCAAATGTCTGGGGTGATCTATCGGCACGGTCGCCTTGATCAGTACGTCCTTAAAAAGTTGGAACGCGTTTTCGCCACCGATACCGGTATTGGTTACGGTCTCCCCTACCAAACGCCGCAGTTCGTCCTCTTTTTTCGGACTTCCCATTTCTAGCGAGGTACTCGTAATACGATGAATGGCGTATTTCATGACATCCAGCGTCATTTCAATCAATTCCATGTCAATATTGTGCATGGATTTTATTTTTACCGAATTGGGAAGTTTTGACATGGTTCCTCTGATTTACTATTTCTCTAACCCTAAAACTCCAATACCGTAAATTGCAATCGCAAAGGTTCTAAAGTCTTCATCAAGGTAGGAATCAAATCCTCCCCCAACTCCAAATAAAGTTCGGAAAAGTTTAGGTTGCGTTCTTGTAAGGATTGACCTGGGAAAAGGGCGTTCTGAATTTCGGTCATGCGGCGTACTTGATCCTCAAGCTTTCGTTTTTGGGCCCGCAACAAACGTTTTTCTAGGTTGTCGAGTCCTTTTTTCTGTTTGATTTCCTGTGCCTTTACCGCGCCTAAGAAAGACTTGTCGGTCTGCTCGGCCACATCGTAGAGCGCTTCGAACTGTGCTGATAAAAGCGCTTTCTGGGGACCGAAATCAATATCGATATTGGAGATTTCCCGTATTTTTTTATTGATAAAAGAGCTTTGCTTCAGAAAAAGATCGGCAACCGAGAGGTTCATTCGTTGCAACTTTTTGCGCTGCTTTTCCGTGATGACGAGCGCGGAATTTCGGAGCAGCAGTACGGGAAAAGGTACGTTCATGGCCTCGAACATCGTTTTTAGTTCTAGCCAGTAGGCAATTTCACCCCCGCCGCCGATATAGCAGAGATTGGGCAAAATGACTTCCTGATATAGCGGGCGGGCGATGACATTGGGCGAAAACCGTTCGGGATGTTGCTTTAGTTCCGTTACCAGTTCATCCTTAGAAAAACGGATGTCAGTGTTGTCAATATAATAAGTGCCCTCTTGTTCGATAATACGTTCCCGGAGAAGCTCCTTTACGTAAAAATAATTGATTTCCCGGGGGTTGACTTGAATTCCATAATTTTCGGGCAGTTCCGAGATTTTGGTAATGGTTTCCGAAACTTTTTCAAAAGAAAGGTTCTCGAAAATATCCTTTTGGGCGTAGGGAATCAGTAATTTTTTTAGTTCGGTATCATCCCCATCGAGAATGACCAATCCGTATGCCCCGAAGAGTTCGTTGGCCAGGTATCGGGTAGCCTCCGTAAGGGTGGCGTGCTCGAGATAGGCATCCCGAAAAAGTTTCTTTAGCTGTTCGGCATTGCTGCTGCTTCCCAAGGCATTGGCGAAGGCCTCGTAAACATCGGCCAACCCATCGGTCTTCAAATGGCCCACTGCCCCCGAAGCTTCCCGGTTCCACTGCAGTTTTTTTCCCTCGAAATTAAAATAATTGATTTCCTCAAAATCGTGGTCCTCGGTTGCCATCCAATAGATAGGTACGAAATTGTACTTGGGGTAGGCTTTTTTGAGGTCTTTGGTCAGGTTGATGGTTGAAATAATCTTATAGAGAAAATATAGCGGCCCGGTGAACAGGTTGAGCTGGTGGCCGGTGACTACGGTAAAGGTTATCGGTTCCTTCAGTTTTTTGAGATGGCTTTCCGTTTCCCTGCTTAGGGCAACCTTCTTATACTGGGCCCGTAATGCATTGTACAGGATGTCTCGGTTTGCCTGGGGAAAATGGGTCGCTTTTTCGGCTATCCGTGCCTCAAAGTTTTCCAACTTCGGATAGCTATTGTAAAGGTTTTTTATACTTGGTTTTTCGGCCAGATAATCGCAGATAAAATCCGTGAAATAGCCGGTCCGGTCAAAGGGAAGATTTTCGATATTCATAGATGGTAAATATACTCATGCTGCTTAAAAACTCGGAGGATTTGGCTAATTTATTTTTTACTTTGCACAGGCAAAATACTCAAGCATGGCCGTAGCTACGGCTGACAATTTTAACGCCGGTAAAGTGAAAGGGAAAGCCATAAAAATTCGAATTTTTAAGTGGCAGGAGTTCACATATTCTTGATTTGGAGGACCGGTACAAACACGTTACTTACTTTGACCCCGATATGCAGCCTCTGGTAGAATTTAAAACAGGTCTTTGGTTAATATTCATTAAATTTACGAACCTTCTTATTGGCCCTTTACAGTTTTCTATTTACGTTCATGGGAGGGTCGTTTCTAAATAAATCAATGCTAGTATGAAGCAATTTTTACTCCTAGTTACCCTTTCCCTATCCCTTTTTACCATTGCCCAAGACCTGAAATCACCCTCCGAATTCTTGGGTTACGAACTGGGCACGCAGTTTACCCGGCACCATCAAGTGGTCGACTATTATGAATACTTGGCGGAAGCGGCATCCGATCGGGTACAAGTACAGGCCTACGGACAGACCAATGAACGCCGGCCTTTGCTGCTGGCATACGTCTCATCCAAAGAAAATATCAGCGACCTTGAAAACATCCGTACGGCACATATCGCTACGACCGAGGGCAATGGAAATCCTTCACAGGCCATCGTTTGGCTGAGCTACAACGTGCACGGCAACGAAAGCGTGAGTACCGAGGCCTCAATGCTGACCATATATACCCTACTGACCAAAAATAGCGATTATCTTAAAAATACGGTCGTGATTATGGATCCCTGCGTAAATCCCGATGGACGTGAGCGTTACGTCAATTGGTACCATCAGTACAAAAACACACCCAACAACCCCGATCCTAATAGTAAGGAACATCATGAACCTTGGCTTAGCGGCCGCGCCAACCATTATATGTTCGACCTCAACCGTGATTGGGCCTGGCTGACGCAGATAGAGAGCCAACAGCGTATCAAAAAGTTCAACCAATGGCTGCCGCATGTACATGTCGATTTTCACGAGCAAGGTGTTGATGCCCCCTATTATTTTGCCCCGGCTGCGGAACCTTTTCACGAGGTCATCACCGATTTTCAAAGAGAATTTCAGGTGACCGTCGGTACGAATCACGCCAAATATTTCGATGCCAACGGCTGGTTCTATTTTACCAAGGAAATTTTCGATCTGCTCTACCCTAGCTACGGGGATACCTACCCGACCTATAACGGCAGCATCGGTATGACCTACGAACAGGGCGGTAGCGGTCGGGCCGGATTGGCCATCGAAACCGGTATTGGCGATACGTTGACCTTAACGGATAGAATCGCACACCACTTTACAACGGGTATATCGACCGTGGAAATTTCCTCACAAAACGCCGAGCGCTTGAACACCGAGTTCAAAAAATTTTATCAACCTAAGGATTATAGATACAAAAGTTATGTTTTAAATGGGGATGCGGACAAAATCGATGCCCTGACCCAACTTTTAGACCAACATGAAATCGAATATGGCTTTGGAAAAATGGGAAACATCAAAGGATTCGATTATAAAACAGGAAAAAGCGGTAGCCTAAAAACTACGGAAAAGAGCCTGGTGGTTTCCACGGAACAGAAGAAAGGTACGTTAGTCAAAGTGCTATTCGAACCCAACGCAAAACTTAGTGATTCCCTTACCTATGATATTACCGCCTGGTCGCTTCCGTATGCGTATGGGCTAGATGCCGTTGCCTCCGAAAGCAAAACCGATGCTACCTCGGCGGTAACTCGCATGTCTGACGACCCAGCCATGACCTCCGATTTACCAGAGAACGCCTATGCCTTCTTGACCGATTGGAACAGTTTTAACGATGCACAATTTTTGGCGGCGCTGCAACAAGAGGGTATTCGTGTGCGATATGCCAAAAAACCCTTCACTATGGATGGCGTCGACTACAATCGGGGCAGCTTGATCATAACACGCGCAGATAACAAAAACCAAGTGGATTTTCTGCGCAGACTCAAAGAGAGCGCATCGAAACACCGCATTACCCTGAACGCCACCGGTACAGGTTTTGTAGAGGGAGGGAAGGATTTCGGATCGAATTCCGTAGAAATGGTCAAGACAAATAGGATTGCGGTACTGTCGGGCGAACCCACCTCCACCCTGCAGTTTGGCGAAATATGGCATTTCTTTGAACAGCAGTTACAGTATCCAATAACCGTAATCGACACGGATTATATGGCCGGCGTCGATCTTTTAGAATACGACGTGCTTATTTTACCCGACGGAGAAGGGTATACCGATTTTATGGATGTCGATCAACTAAAACACCTAAAAGAATGGGTGAACAGCGGCGGCAAATTGATTGCTATGGGTGATGCCCTGAAGGGACTTTCCGGCGACAATGGATTCGAAATCAAGGCCAGGGAAATTGAAAAGGATAGTACCATTAACCTACAATCCTACGGTGATAACGAACGTGAAGAGATTAAAAATACCATCACCGGGGCCATTTTCAAGACCAAGGTCGATACTACACATCCACTGGCATTCGGATATGATGATTCCTATTTTAGCCTAAAATTGGGCGATAATGCCTATGAATATATAAAGGACGGAACAGTGGTCTATTTGGAAGCCGATAGCACCAGACCCTTCGCCGGATTTGCCGGAAGCGAGGCGCAGAAAAATATTGGGAACACCCTTATCTTTGGCGTGGAGGAACATGGCGATGGAAAGGTCATCTATATGGTCGATAATCCGCTCTTTCGTGGGTTTTGGGAAAACGGAAAGCTGTTTTTTGCCAATTCACTGTTTATGGTGGACTAGGGTAAGCACTTATTTGTAGATAAATACCGTTACCTTCCTTAACCCCATTTCAAAGAATGTTTATCAGTTGATACAACAGTAACTGCTGGAAACGAAATCCCCGATTTTCCGGATGCAATTTTACACGATGGCGTCTACTATATTGGTTTTCAAACGAACAACGGTATCGATGAAACCATAACATTGTTGGTCAAGAATTAACCAACCTAGACGGCCGCAGGCTTGACCTTCATCTTTCTTCGCCAAAAAACAATCAGCACGGTACCGATAATCGATGGCAAAATCCACGCTATGAGCGTTCCGATACCCAATCCTGTCACAATAAATGCGGTAATCGAAGCGATGAGCGCAGCAATCATTTTAGAAAGGTGATTGAGAAGCCACTCGTTGCTTGCGGTTCTATATGAATTATAGAACATAAAATCCCTTCCGGTCAATACGATTCCGAAAATCCCAAAAACCAAATAAAGAATATTGTTCGGTAATCCGTTAATGAGTCCGTAGACCCCCACTACGACCATAAAGATCGAGAATAATAACATGCCGATCGAAATTACCAAATCGATCGAAGTAGCTTTTTGTTTCTTTTTGGATTTAAAGGTAAGGGAGCGGTTTCCAATGATTACCAGATAAATGGTAAAAACACCGATTAGAAAAAGAAACAGGTTTTTGTGACCGGGCATCCACGCTATATGAAGTGAAATGAACGAGCTGCCGATAATCCCCACGGAGAAAAGTTTTCCCATTTTTTTGTGCAAACGACCTCCTTTTTTAACGATAATGCTGCCTATTCCGGTTATCAGCCCCACCCCTCCCAGAAAGGCATGCGCATAAATTGCGTAGGTAATCCAAGTATTCATGTTGGTTGATTTTATCTTTCAATATAAACCAATTATTTATATGAATTCGGTTATTATAAAAGTTATCTCATGTAAGAGAGCTCCTTTTTTCGGATTCTTGTAGTTGGATCTATTTTTGGACAAAAAGGTGTAACATATTCGTTAGAAACGCGTCTAAGGAATCAAGTCATATCTAATGAAAGCCCTTATCTATAAAAAATATGGAAATCCGACCGAGGTTTTCCAAATAATGGAGGTCGAAAAACCGGTACCAAAATCAAATGAGGTATTGGTCAGGGTGTATGCCACGACCGTAAACCGAACGGACGAGGGTCTCGTTACCGCGCGCTATTTTGTCAGTAGGTTTTTTACAGGGCTGTCCAAGCCGAAAAAATCGATTCCAGGAACCGATTTTGCCGGACAGATCGAAGCTGTCGGTCCAGAGGCTACTTCCTTTAAGGTAGGGGACCGTGTTTTTGGTTTTGATGATGGGATATTAAGCTCACATGCCGAATACCTGAGTATTTCTGAAGACAAAGCCATACTTCATATGCCTATCGATCTCAGCTACGAAAAAGCTGCCGCCAGTTGTGAAGGGGCGCACTATGCCTATAATTTCATTAACAAGGTATCTATCAAAAAAGGACAGAAAGTGCTCGTCAATGGTGCAACGGGAGCCATAGGTTCCGCGGCGGTACAGCTGCTGCATTATTTTGGAGCGGAGGTAGTCGCCGTCGCAAACACCAAAAACCTCGAGCTTGTAAAAAGACTGGGGGCAGTTCGGGTTATTGATTATACCCAAAACGATTTCACTAGGGTGGACGGCAAATACGATTTTATTTGCGATGCCGTGGGCAAAAGTTCGTTTTCGAAGTGTAAGCGTCTGCTCAACCCCGGGGGCGTCTATATGTCATCTGAATTGGGATGGATGGCCTCCAATATTTTCTATGCAGTGTTCACCCCGATTTTTGGAGGGAAGAAAGTTATTTTTCCGCTTCCCACTGCCATCAAAAAGAGTCTGTCCCTTATCAAACAATTGATAGCGGAAGGTAAATTCAAACCGGTTGTCGACCGTGCCTATCCGTTTCAAAAAATTATTGAAGCTTACCAATACGTGCAGACAGGGCAGAAGACGGGCAATGTGGTAATCAAAATTGTGGATAGCGATTTAGAGTGATGTGTTCGATGCCGAACTATTGTTGCAAACGCGTAGATTTTACTTGCGTTTGGTGTTTGGTATCAAGCGAGATAATTACTTCAACATCATCCTCAGCACATAATCGTCCGCAGTCATAAAAAGTGTTTTTTGGTCGGCCGTAAACGCACAATTTGAAGTCGCTTCCCCGGTATAAATTCTAGCGATGGGTTTGGCATCCGCATTGAATATCCAGATTCCGCCTGGGCCGCTCGCGAACAGGTAGCCCTTTTCGTGCATCTTCATACCGTCGGGAAGTCCTTGCTGGCCTTCTTTTCCCACCAGATGGGTGGCATCGAAAAATAGTTGCTTATTAAGGGTTTTCCCGGGATTCGTAACATCGTAACGGTACCAAACCGCGTGTTCCGGATCGGATACTGCGACATACATCTTCGTACCATCGGGAGAAAAGGCAATACCATTTGGCCGGGAGAGCTTGTCGACCAGGATAAGCGCTCCTGATTTCTTCAGGCAATAGACGCCCTGAAAATCAAGTTCTTTGGTCGGATCATCCATCCGTTGGGGCAGGCCATACGGCGGGTCGGTGAAATAAAGGTTACCATCGGCATCGAAAACTCCGTCATTTGGACTATTGAATTTTTTGCCTTCGTAGTTGTCGACAAGAGTTTCGTATTCGGGTAGAGGATTGTTTAAGGCAGTTTTCATTTTGGCGACCCGGCGTTCACCATGTTGTAACAGTACGAGCTCCCTATCCGGACTTAATAAAAGTCCGTTCGAACCTGGTTCCTGACCGTAAGAACTTTCCCCTAGATATCCAGAGGGATACAAATATTCGGAAGTCTTTCCCCCGGCATCAATTTTAAATACCTTGTTGTTTGGGATGTCCGAAAAAAGCAGATAATTACCGTCGGCAATCCATAAGGGGCCTTCCGTCCACTCGAAGCCGCTTCCCATGACTTCGATTTCAGCATTGGGGTCAATAAGCTGAAGCGCTTCATCGGATAGGATTTCGATGGAAAAATTGTGTTCTTTTTCTTGGGAGGATACCGTGACCGATACAGTTGCAAGAGCTAATAATAGAATGGTCTTTACCATAGTTCGAAGATTTTCAGTAATACTTGTAACCTGCTATGTTTGTGGCAGATTCTTGATATTGGAATCCACAAGTTACTCCAATAATACTTGTTTTTAGCCACGATTTAAGAACGATTGACAAGATATCAATCAATAGCAATGAAAAAAGCCAATATGCGCAAATTAACACATATGGCTTCTCCCATAGATTAAATTGTTTATACATCAAGCCGAAAAAGGCTTGATTCTCTAATTTAGAGCACGTCGGCATTCGGATCTATTACGCCGTTCACGATATGGATTACTCCGTTAGAAGCTGCAATATCCGACTTAATGATTTTAGATCCGCTGATAAAAACATTGTCATAACTATCTTTCGAAACGGTAATCTCTTTGTCGTCAGGTGTAGTTATAACTTGATTATCTTCAAAATTTACCATCATTTGCTTCTCTGGCATTACATGATGTTTGACGAAGGTTATTAACTCCGTTGAGTTTTTCGGATTTGTCAAATGCGTAAATCTTTCAACGGTCATCTCGTCGAACGCCTCGTTCGTGGGCACTAAAAGGGTATGCCCTTCAGTAAATTGCATAGATTCCATTAACCCCGATAGTATAACCAGATTCGCAAAAGTGGACAGTTCTTTATCCATCGTCACCAATTGAAACGTATTATAACTTTTCGAGTTTTCAACTTTATTCAGTAATTCATCGTTGTCCGATTGGGCAGACACCGTGAAACTGAAAAAAATAAGCGTCAACGTTAATGTAATGAATTTGAATATTCTAGATTTCATAATGTTATTTGTTTTAGAAGTTTATAATTAATTTTTAAGGCATAATGTAAAAATTCTAGTTCCCTATGTTTCTGCTGAACTAAAATCAGTACCCTAACATTCCATAATTAATATAGGGATTTCATTGGAAAAAACCGTGTCGTATCGAACAACTTTGTGCCGTCAAGCACATACGGGCGGGGCCTCAGGCAATATACAAGAATGGTCAACCCAAAAACTATGTGCTAGAAAAATACCTATGATTGCCGAGAAACCAAAATCAAGGTTGACAAAATGTGAACCTGATTTCGCCTGTTTGACATTTATTCCGGAAATAAATCCGCATGCGATTGCGACTAACAGAATCAAAGGAAATAGATGGATAGATTAACGGAAATGCCGATGACGCAAATCATGGGCGATGAATTTTAAGTTCCTAGGAAATTTAGGCGTTACATTGAAAAAATCAAGGTTCGCTTCTGCCGTAGGAAAGATTGAGGTTGACTTTACGTTCATCTTCTAAACCACTAAACCCCTAAACTTTTAAAACCTTGAACTTGAACGGCTGCGCAGCAGTGATTAAACCTTATATTTTACTGTCTATCTCAACTGCTACTACCATTCCGTAAAACTGCCATCTTCGTTTCTCCAGATGGGATTCGACCAATCATGCCCGATTTTTTGTCCCTCCCTCAACTTTTCTTCGTTGATCTCTACTCCCAATCCCGGATTTTTGAGTAGGTCGATATAGCCGTCCTTGACTTCGAAAACATCGGGATTTTTCATATAATCCAACAAATCGAAACCTTGGTTATAATGAATACCAAGGCTACTTTCCTGTATGATGGCGTTGATGCTGGCAAAATCGATATGCAGACATGACGCCAAGGCAATCGGACCCAATGGACAATGGGGTGCCAAGGCTACGTCGTAGGCTTCTGCCATGCTCGCAATTCGTCGCACTTCGGAAATGCCCCCGGCATGACTGAGATCGGGTTGAATGATATCTACGGTACCCCGATGTAACAATTCCTTAAAATCCCAGCGGGAAAATAGGCGTTCGCCCGTTGCGATGGGAATTGCAGTATAGGGATAAATATGATCGAGTGCTTCGTTATTTTCGCTTAGAACCGGTTCTTCGAAGAACATAGGATGGTAGGGCGAAAGCTCGTCCATCAATCGTTTGACCATACCCTTATGCACCCGGCCGTGAAAATCGAGTCCGATATCCAAATCATCACCGAATTCATCACGTAGCATTTTCATGTTTTCAGCAACAGTTCCTATTTTTTTTACCGAATCGATCCATTCAAAAGGTCCGGTCGCGTTCATCTTAACGGCCTTATAGCCTTGTTGCACTTTTTCCCGTGCCTGTTCGAGTACCACTTCGGGATTGTCGCCCCCTATCCAACAATACATTTTCATTTTTTGCCGTACCGGCCCGCCCAAAAGTTCGTAGACCGGAACGCCTAAATACTTCCCTTTGATATCCCATAACGCCTGATCGATACCTGAGAGGGCACTCATCAGAATCGGACCGCCCCGATAAAATCCGCCACGATATAGGGTCTGCCAAATATCTTCGATGTCGTTTGCCGATCGGCCGATGATGTAGGGCGAAAGTTCCTTGACGCAGGCTTCTACAGTGTCCGCTTTGCCCTCGACCACCGGTTCTCCCCACCCGACGATTCCGCTTTTGGTCGTTATTTTCAGGAACAACCAGCGCGGCGGCACCTTGAAAAGTTCTATTTTTTCTATACCTAGGTCGTTCATTAATTCTTGAATGTGAGTTTTATGAATTTCGCTGCCAAAGCGGTAATCCTTTTTAATTCTGCATCCGTCTTGTCGCTACTTTTGACGAGACTGCTTCCCAGCCCAACGCCATCGATTCCCGCTTCAAACCAATCGCCAATATTGCTTTCGCCAATGCCACCGACCGCAAAAAAAGGAACGCTATCAAAAGGACCTTTGAGGGATTTAAAATACGGTACCCCCAAGTCCCCTGCCGGAAACAATTTTATAATATCAGCACCGTAGGTTAGTGCATTCGCCACCTCAGTAGGGCTCATGGCCCCCATCAATACGGGTATAGCCTGCGCTATGCCAATTTCCGCAACTTCTTTGTTCGTATTTGGCGTCACCAAAAATTGAGCTCCACCTGCAATCGCCTGTTTGGCCAAGTCGGAAGTAACTACCGTTCCAGCACCGATTAGGACGTCTGGATGGCGATGGCGCGCTTTTTCGATCGCTTCGGCAAAACTCGGGGTGTTGGTCGTAATTTCCAAAACCTGAATGCCACCGGCCACTAACGCATCTACCGTTTGCGCTACCGCAGCCCGTTCCTTTAACCTGATGATGGATATCAACTTGGCGGTAAGTATTCGGTTGATTATGTCTTCTTTTTCAATCATCGTATAACGTGTCCCGAAATATTTCCTTCTACTATCGAATGAATCTCCTGTTCGCTACTGGTATGGATATCACCGATCATCGTATGCTTTAAGGCAAAGGCGGCGGTAGCGAAATCGATGGATTTTTGCGGATGCCAGCCGTTCCCCAATGCGTGAAGAAAACCTGCAGCAAAAGCATCGCCGGTACCAAAGCGATCGGTAACCTCAATGGAATACGTATTTGAAATTATAGGCTCATCCTCTGAAATAACGGCACCTCCAACTTGGTTTACCGAAGCGGAGCTGTGGTCACGGATGGTAAACGCCAGCTGTTTGACCCCGAACAGGTGTCTTGCCTTTCGAAGGGCATCGATGGTCTGGTCTGTGGGATTTTTGCCGTTGAAGGTCAAACCGTATACGTCCTTTAGTACTCCAATGTTACCAAAAACTAAATCGGTATGCTCCAAAATCCGATCAAAAATTGTTTTGGCCTTATCCGAATTTTCCCATAAGCTTCTTCTGTAGTTCAGGTCAAAACTTACCTTTACCCCTATTTCTTGCGCCGTCTCTACGGCCAAAACACATTCTTCGGCGCAGTGTTCCGACAAGGCAGGCGTAATTCCGGAAATATGCAGCCATTTTTGATTTTTAAGGATATGTTCCCAATCGAATTCATCTTTTTCAATAGCGGCGATAGCTGATTCCTTTCGATCATAGACTACGCGCGAGGGCCGGATGGAGCTGCCCAGTTCAATGAAGTAGGTGCCAATTCGATGGCCTCCCTCGATGCTATTTTTGGTGGATACGTTGAATTTGTCCAGGGATTGCCGAGCGGCCTGTCCCATAGGATTGTCGGGTAATTTGCTGATAAATTGTACGGTGTTCCCCAAACAGGCCAAAGAAACGGCTACGTTTGATTCCGACCCGGCATAATCTACGGCAAACAGTGAAGTGGTGCGCAATCGGTCGGCTTGGCCCGTAGGAACAAGGCGCAGCATTATTTCACCAAAGGTGGTAAAGGACATTGGTCAATTTATTTCCCCTAAAGTAAGGAAAAAATTGAAACCAACCCCTCGACTGCCCTCGGGGTGACCTGGTTCGGAACGCGCTCGGGGGTGAGATCCTTCGACTCCGCTCAGGATGACATTTTTCGACTGTTCCTCTGGTTGATATCGTTTGGAATGCGTCAGGGGTAAGATCCTTCGCCTACGATCAGGATGACATTTTTGACGGCTCAGCCTGTAAACGATGCGGCGACATTCTCGCTTCGGCTTCGCTCACTACGGAAACAGGTTCACCGTACAAATCGAAATCCGCAGCTTCGGTGATTTTGATATCTGTGAATTCCCCCTGTTTCAAGTAAAATTTAGCGGCGTCGATAAGCACTTCGTTGTCGACATCGGGGGAATCGAATTCCGTGCGGCCGACAAAGTAATTGCCTTCCTTCCGGTCGATGATACAACGAAAAGTTTTTCCTATTTTCTCCTGATTGAGTTCCCAAGAGATTTGGGACTGGATTTCCATTATCTCATTGGCACGCGCTTGTTTGATTTCTTCGGGTACGTCATCGGTCAAATTATAGGCATGGGTATCCTCTTCATGGCTATAGGTAAAACAGCCCAACCGCTCGAAGCGCATTTCCCTTACCCAATGCTTAAGCGTTTGGAAATCGGCCTCGGTCTCGCCGGGATAGCCCACAATCAGGGTCGTACGGATGGTCATGTCAGGTACTGCCGCCCTGAATTCCTGCAACAACTTTGTGGTCTTGGCCTGTGTCGTACCACGGCGCATACTTTTTAAAATGCTATCGGAAATATGCTGTAATGGAATATCAAGATAATTACAGATTTTGGTTTCCCGTTTCATGACATCCAAAACATCCATAGGGAAACCCGTCGGAAAGGCATAGTGCAAACGGATCCATTCGATGCCCTCTACCTTGACCAAGTTTTCCAAAAGTTCGGCAAGGTTCCGTTTTTTATAGAGGTCGAGTCCGTAGTACGTAAGATCTTGCGCAATCAAAATCAATTCTTTGACACCTTTTGCGGCCAATTTCTCGGATTCGTTGACCAGTTCCCCGATCGGCTTACTCCTGTGCTTGCCCCGCATGAGGGGAATCGCACAAAAAGAACAAGGCCGATCGCAGCCTTCTGCAATCTTTAAATAGGCATAATTTTTCGGGGTCGTGGTCAAACGTTCGCCTATCAACTCGTGCTTGTAATCGGCGCCCAAAGCCTTTAACAAATTCGGCAGTTCGCTAGTGCCAAAATATGCGTCCACATTGGGAATCTCCTTTTGAAGGTCGGGCTTGTAGCGTTCGCTCAGGCATCCCGTTACAAAAACTTTGTCGACCTCGCCCGCTTCCTTTTTCTGAACATATTCCAAGATGGTGTTCACGCTCTCTTCCTTGGCATTGGCAATAAATCCACAGGTATTGATGACCACCACATTGCCTTCCTCCTCATGAACCACTTCTTTGTTGTTCGCGCGCAACTGGCCCATGAGCACCTCGGAGTCGTACACATTTTTGGAGCAACCCAAAGTGACCACATTGATCTTATTTGTTTTTAGGGATTTTGTGCGCATAGAATTTTTATGGGATGCAAAAGTACGATATCCCTATAGAACAGCATCGAATTCAGCGGTAAACTATCTTCTGGAAGGGTCAAGAACAATTTCGGTTTCAAAAAGCGTCAAAAAATAAAGGTTGTTGACAATGAACGGGAGCAACGATATCATTGCGAATACCCAGATGGCATTCTGCGCATGCGGGTTGTCTCTTCAAAGGCCTTGCCCAATGCAATAATTCATTCTTCACGAAAAGGTTTTGCAATAAAGGTCATACTAATTGGCTCGCCGTCTACCGTGTATCCCATCGGTACGGTCAAGGCAGGATATTTTGCGACCGCGGCATACCCGGCGTGGTAATTATTGATAGATAGGATGGCCTCAAGATGATGTTCGTCTAGCGCCGTATCGAAGAACGAACGCCCATTTTTTTCTAATGTGGATTTGATTTTCTCCAGACCTTCGGCCGTGGTCGAATCGGCCAAAATACCCTCGAACAATGACTGTCCGTACGGAATGCGTGTCAGCGAATCGGAAGCGTTGAAGCTCACGGCATCTGCGATTGATTTTATTTTGACCTTTTCCTTATTCTTCACCTGAGTTTGGATGTATTCTGGAAGGTCATTGCGCATGTCAATGTTCAAGATACTTAGAAAACCATCCATATTTACCTCCGGAGGCGTGAATTCGATAATTATTGCTCCAGCCTCCCTCATTTCTTCAACGGTACTGTGATAAATGGAATCCTCTTTCATAAGATTCGTCATCGCCCCGAAGCGTTTTCCTTTTAATGAAGTGCTTTCGGTAACGGATTTCAAATAATCGGTATCCGAAGCAACCGATTTGGGGTCCTCGGCATCTGTACCGGTCATGGCAGAAAGTAAGATGGCGTTGTCCGTCACATTTTTGGTCATGGGCCCCGGGGTATCGAGCGTACTGGAAATAGGTACGATTCCCGTTCGGCTCAGGAGGCCGATGGTCGGTTTTAATCCCACCACAGAGTTTTGGCTGCTAGGCGATAAAATGGAACCGGAAGTTTCCGTACCAACCGCCGCCACGGCATAATTTGTGGCGACCGAGGTGCCGCTGCCCGAACTGGAACCGCCCGTTTCGAAGAGCATTCTGCCATAGGGATTCAGGGTCTGTCCGCCTACCGCGCTATAGCCTACGGGGCACCCCTCGCACAAAAAATAAGCCCATTCGCTTAGGTTTACCTTGCCTAAAATCAGCGCCCCGTTTTTTTTCAGTCGGTGGACGATAAAGGCATCATCGACCTCATTCTCTAGTAATGCAATGGAACCGGCGGTCGTTTTCATACCGGAGGTCCCGATATTATCTTTTAATAAAACGGGCATTCCGAAAATAGGATGGCGTTTTTCGTTGGGGTTCGCAGCTATCTCGGTATCGCATTTTCTAGCTTCGGCAATTACATTTGCGTTCAGGGCCAAAATGGTGTTCAGGGTGGTCTCATTGTTCAACTCATAGGTATATATCCTATGGAGATAGAACAAAACCAGCTGCTCGTAGCTCAATTTACCAGTAGCAATGTGGGATTGTAGGGTGGGAATATCCTGCTCTAAAACTAAGGGCTTCAAGCCTTCATATTCCCCATCCGTCATTTTGGAAACTTCAGCGTAGAGGGGCCGAAAGACCTCATTTTTATCCAATACCTTCGATTGGATCAGTTTGTACCGCATCCGTTCGATTTCATGGTCTTGATTAGCGGCTACTTCGGCTGAATCGTTGTAGGGTTTCCAAAGAATGCTATCGGCCGCAGCTTCTTTTTTATCCTCTTGACAAGAAAAAAGACATACCGCGATGACGATGGCGCAACTTATTTTTTTTAGCATCTGTTATCCGAAGAATGAATCGACAAATTCATATTTGTTGAATACCTGTAAATCTTCGACGCCTTCCCCTACCCCGATATATTTCACGGGAATCTGAAACTGGTCGGATATGCCGATGACGACCCCTCCTTTCGCGGTACCGTCGAGTTTCGTTACGGCCAGTGCGGTGACTTCGGTCGCCTTGGTGAATTGCTTCGCCTGTTCAAAGGCATTCTGTCCGGTGGATCCATCAAGCACTAACAATACCTCGTGTGGTGTATCGTCTACTACTTTTTGCATGACCCTTTTGACTTTGGTCAGCTCGTTCATCAGGTTTACCTTATTGTGCAATCGACCGGCAGTGTCAATGATGACCACATCGGCATCCTGTTTAACCGCAGAGCTTAGGGTATCGAAAGCCACCGACGCCGGATCGCTGCCCATGCTCTGTTTTACCAGGGGCACATCGACCCTATCGGCCCAGACCTGTAATTGGTCAATAGCTGCCGCGCGAAAAGTATCCGCAGCACCTAAAACAACTTTAAGTCCTTGTTTTTTGAATTGATGGGCCAGTTTACCTATGGTGGTTGTTTTACCCACGCCATTAACGCCGACCACCATGATTACATAAGGTTTTTTATCCTTAGGGATATCATATTCGGTCGCTTCGCCCGAATTGGTCTCCGAAAGCAGTCCAGCGATCTCTTCCCGAAGAATCGCATTGAGCTCATCCGTGCCCATGTATTTATCCTTGGAAACACGGGCTTCGATTCGCTGAATAATCTTTAAGGTGGTATTCACCCCCACATCCGAGGTTACCAGTACTTCCTCTAAATTATCGAGCACATCATCGTCGACCTTTGATTTTCCGGCAACGGCCTTACCAAGCTTCGAAAAAAATGAGGATTTGGATTTTTCAAGTCCTTTATCGAGGGTCTCCTTTTTTTTGGCGGAGAATATATTTTTGAATAGGCTCATGTAGTTACTGGTTTGATTGTTCCAAAGATAAGAAAGTAAGGGGCAATTTCAAGATCAAGTTCAAGTTCGAACAAAAGCTACTACGGCAGCAATCGGTTATCCGTAAAGTTTATATTTTCATCAACTCACCAACCGGTAAACTTATCAACTTTT
This sequence comes from uncultured Flavobacteriaceae bacterium, assembly GCA_963832345.1. Taxonomy (GTDB): domain Bacteria; phylum Bacteroidota; class Bacteroidia; order Flavobacteriales; family Flavobacteriaceae; genus Pricia. Next base: position 233,405 of record CAWHTW010000008.1, read on the forward strand.
TAAACAAAAAAAGCCCCAACCTATCGGATGGAGCTTGAAATATCGTTAGATAAAGTCCTTAATGCTTAGACAACCATTCGTTGACCATCTCCGGAGCCATAACGGATTCGACGAAGGTATATGCGCCGCTTTTTGGGGACTTGACCATTTTGATGGCCTTGGTCAATCTTTTTGAACTTGTCTGTAAGGTTGCTACCGTTTTCTTTGCCATAACTAAATTCTTTATTTGTCATTCCCGCCCGTCGACTAAGCTCAAGATAAACTTCGGCGGAAATCCCATCCCGTAAAAAGGGAATAGTGTGGTTTATTTTATCTCTTTATGAACTGTCATCTTCTTCAAGATGGGATTGAATTTTCTAATCTCCATCCTTCCGGGCGTGTTCTTTTTATTTTTCGTTGTAATGTATCGTGAGGTACCCGGCTGACCGGACTCTTTATGTTCGGTACACTCCAAAATCACTTGTACTCTATTGCCTTTTTTTGCCATCTTCCAATATATTTAAGCGGATTTTTTTACCAATCCCTGTGCCCTAGCTTCCTTGATAACAGCAGAGATACCCCTTTTATTGATAATTTTCAATGCCTTGGCGGATACCTTCAAAACGACCCAACGATCTTCTTCGGGAAGGTAAAAGCGTTTCTTGGAAAGATTCACATTGAACCTTCTTCTTGTTTTGTTGATGGAGAACGATACGTTGTTACCGAATAGGGCTCTCTTTCCCGTAATTTCACAAACTTTTGACATTGCGCTGATTTTTTTCCTGAGACCGCTTTACAGTGTTTGATTAGAATTTTTAAGGGCCATTTCTATACCAATCTCGGCTAAATTTTATAGCATAGCATCGCTACGGTATAAAATTTTAACGACGAATGGGGCAAAGGGACTTAAAAAAATAATCGAAACATTGTAAAGCGGTTTCGTTAACAGGGTGCAAATTTATGTCATTTTTATGGATGGACAAAAGAATATTTTAGAATTTCTTTCTGCAATAGCTCCAACGCCTTGTTCACTGTCTTTTGGATAATCCGTTCCCGATGATTGCCCATGTTGAATTTCTCGGTGATACAGCCATTTGGAGAGGCAATGGCAATAAAAACCGTACCGATTTCGGCATCTGAATCTCCTTTCGTAGGGCCGGCGTTTCCCGTAGTGGCAATGGCAAAATCTGTTTTCAACAGTTTTTTAACGTTTTCGGCCATGGCTTTTACAACCGCTTCACTTACCACCGAATGCTTTTCAATCAGTGCACCGGGCACATGCAATACGTTTATCTTGGCCTCCGTGGCGTAGCTCACGACACTTCCCTTAAAATAGGCCGAAGCACCTGATAGTGCAGTCAGCTGCTCTGCAATTTTTCCGCCGGTGCAACTTTCCGCGGTGGCGAGGGTCATCTTCCTTTCCGTAAGCAGTTTGGCAACGACTTCCTCGAGTGTTTCCTCATCCTCTATCCCATACATAATATCGCCAATCAGGGGATTCAGCTTTTCAAACTCATTTTCAATGGTTTCTTCCAAAACTTTTGGGTCAGCACCTTTAGCCGTTAATCGCAATCGCACCCTTCCCAAACTGGGCAAATAGGCCAATTTCACGAAAGTTGGCAGACTGTTCTCCCAATCCTCAATTTTATCGGCAATGGCACTTTCTCCCAAGCCGTAGGTAACCAAAGTTCTATGAAGAATAAAAGGACGCTTGAATTGTTCGGTGATTTTTGGGATGACCGCATGGCGCATCAAATTCTTCATCTCAAAAGGCACGCCTGGAAGGGACACAAAGACCGTTTCACCGGAAAGCATCCACATTCCGGGGGCGGTACCGTACTCATTTTTAAGAACGATTGCCTTTGACGGCACCATCGCCTGTTTTCTATTGATATCGGAAATAGGGGTTGAGGTGATATATTTCTTAAAAAGATGTTCCACATGTGCCAGCACATCACGGTCTTCTACCAAAATATCATTGAAGAATTCACAAAAAACATGTTTGGTAATATCGTCTTTGGTGGGCCCTAGACCACCGGTAACGATGACAACATTGACCCGGCTTTTAGCATCTTCGAGGGCCTGAAGAATATGTTCACGATCATCTTGTACGGAAGTTATCTGATAGACCGATACACCGATTTTGTTCAATTCCTTCGCTATAAAAGCGGAATTGGTGTCCACAATCTGGCCGATGAGAATCTCATCGCCTATGGTAATTATCTCGGCGAACATTATAGGTGAAAATCATTCTTAAGCTCGCCAACGACCTGATTAATATCCTTTTTGAGCATCGGAAAAATCTTTTCCATCGCCGATATGTCCGCACCTTGTTTCCCAAGGGTCTCTATTTCCAAAGCCGCCTCCCGGGTCTGCTCCATCCCCAGCAAGTCTACGTTCGGCTTAATTTTATGGGCTAATTGATAGGCCTTTTCGTGATCTTTTTGGTTCAAAGCGGTCTCCAGATCCTCAAGGTCTTGAGGCACCTCCTCTAAAAAAACGGAAATCACGGAGTTGATGAAATCTTCATCGCCATCGGCCATTTCGTTGATCTTATCAAGATTGTATATCATTAACTGGGGTTATTGGGTTTGGTGCTCGGTGCTTTAAAATGTTCTTTTCCCTTGATATTCTTTGCTTTCGAATTTCAATGGAACTATCTCACGCTTACCGAAAACATTTCATGGCCTTCTAAAACGCCGGCAAGGTAATCATTTGGAACGATTTTCCCAACACCTGATGGCGTACCGGTAAATAAAATATCACCCTTTTTAAGCATAAAGAATTGAGAAACATGTGCTATAATTTCATCAATGTTCCAAATCATTAGTTCGGTATTGCCGTTTTGTACATCGTTTCCATTTTTTGCCAACGAAAAATCAAGGGAATTCAAGTCCTTAAACTCCGATTTTGGTAACCATTTTCCAATGACCGCAGCACCGTCGAAACCTTTTGCCTTTTCCCAGGGCAGTCCTTTTTCCTTTAACTTTGATTGAAGGTCGCGGGCCGTAAAATCAATGCCGAGGCCTACTTCATCATAATAGTTGTGAGCGAACTTTTTATCGATATGCTTGCCGACTTTTTTAATCTTCACCAGTACCTCGACCTCGTAATGTATGTCATTGGAAAATTCGGGAATATAGAAATCCTGATCTTTCGGCAATATGGCGGAATCGGGCTTAATAAACACCACAGGCTCATCGGGACGCTCATTTTTCAATTCGTTGATGTGGTCCGCGTAGTTGCGGCCGATGCATACTAATTTCATTGGCACATTTTTAGTTCAAAAATTCGAGGGATGATTTGCCTGCAGCAGGTTCAACTTTCAAGCTACTTCCTTGAACCTTGAACAGCAGCTACGAAATAATAATTAAACCTTGAATCTTTACGTGCATACTGCTTCTTTTTTCTCAACTAAGCTTATTGTTCAACTGGCTCAGCTTTATCTGTGTCAAAACCTTCTTAGTGTACAACGGAAAATCGGCATTTAAAATCCAGCCGAAATAGCCGGGTTCACTTTCTAATACATCCAGTATTTTTTTGCCTTTGTGCTTTCCGAAGGCAAAGATTTCGATACCGTCTTCGTCATAGCCCAAAAAGCCGGCGAAATCGGCAAATTGGCGATGGGTGGAAAATTCGGCCAGCTTTTTAACGTTATTTTCCAATTCGGGATAGCGGTCCAGCTGCGATTTCAGTACTTCATAAGTAGCGTTCGTATCGGCTTCGGCACTGTGGGCGTCTACCAATTCTTTATCGCAATAAAATTTATAGGCTGCGCCCAAAGTGCGCTTTTCCATTTTGTGAAATATGGTCTGCACATCGATGGAAGCCATATTCTTCATATCGAAATCGACCTCGGCGCGCAACATTTCCTCTACCAAAAGGGGAATATCGAAACGGTCGGAATTAAAGCCGCCCAAATCGCTATCCTTTATCATGCCGTAAATCTCCTTGGATAGGGTCTTAAAACTCGGTTCATTGGCCACTTTTTCGTTGGTAATACCGTGTATGGCGACAATGTCATCGGGTATTTTAACTTCAGGGTTCACCAACCAGGTCTTGCTTTCGGAAGTGCCGTTGGGATGGACCTTCAAAATGGAAATCTCGACAATACGATCTTTGGCGATATTTGTACCGGTCGTCTCAAGATCGAAAAAACAGATGGGGCGTGTTAGGTTTAGGTCCATAAACTAGGTCGTTTGGGCAAAGATACGGTTTGAAGAGGTTTTGCCAAACTTTTTACGGCTCCCTTGACACCGGCAAAATGACATGAAACTCCGCTCCCTTATCTTTCTCGGAAATCGTGTAGACGGCTCCGTTGTGGTTCTCGATAATTTTCTTGACCAACGATAGGCCGATACCACTACCCTTGTATTCCCGTGATTGGCGTAGGCGTTGAAACATCATGAATATCTGCTCTTGGTATTTGGGATTGAAACCGATACCGTTATCGCTTACGATCAGCTCGATGTACGCCCGTGACGATGATAGCGAAGGGAAGTCACCCGTTTTCCCTGGGGGAATGGGCCGTGAAGAAATCCGTACTTCCGGGACGACATCCTTTTTCGAAAATTTAAGGGCGTTGCTGATCAGGTTATGGAGCAATTGGCCCATTTGAAGGGGTATAGCCTCTATTTCGGACAGGTTCTCCACCGTTACTTTGGCCCCCTTCTCTTCGATAAGCAATTCAAAATCGGATAGAATATCGTTCACTATAGTGTTCAGATCGGTAGGCTCGAATAGATCCCCGTGGTGCGCCACCCGCGAATATTCGAGCAGTCCCTTAACCAGGCCCGACATGCGTTGGGCTGCCTTTTCGATTTTAGCGATAATGGTCTTGTCGGCCTCGTCTGTGATGTGACCCGTGCCCGACAACCGATCTGAAAATATCATGATTTTTCTAAGCGGCTCTTGAAGGTCATGGCTGGCTAGGTGCACATATCTATCCAGTTGTTCATTGGTCTTTCGAAGTTCGCCAACACTGGTTTTGAGGTCGTTTTCTATTTTCTTTTTAGAGGTGATATCCTCTATGGACAATAAAATAAGCGCCTTATCCTCTTTTTCCCGGATAATCTCGCGGGCATTGAACAGAAATATCCGATGCGCATCGGAATCGTTCTTCATCATAATTTCCTCGTCGTCAATCCGCTTATGTTGAGGAAGCACTTTTTCGAGCAGGTCGCGCAATCGCCCGTCGTTCCACTTCTGACTCTGTATCTCGAAGAACGATTTGCCATCGACCTCCGATTCGTCGACTTCGAATTGTTGGAGATAGGAAGTATTCGCTGTGTTCACACGAAAATCATTTTCTAGTACTAAAAAAGGTTCCCGTACCGTTGCGATCACCGCATCCAAAAAATCGAGGGTATCGTTGAGCTCGTCCTGTTTTTCTATCAGTTCGCGGTTCACAACGACCAGCTCCTCGTTGGTCGATTGCACTTCCTCTTTCGAGGTCTCCAGCTCTTCGTTGAGGCTCTGCATCTCTTCGTTGCTGCTCAACAGTTCTTCGTTGGCGCTCTGCAGCTCTTCGTTATGGGCCTCCTGTTCCTCGGTAATGTCCCTTACGTCTTCGCGTAGTTGTTCCAATTCTCTTTCAAGGGCCGTATTGCGCTGTTTCAGCTGGTTTTTTTCGGAGGATGAAAAAGCGGACTGCAACTTCTTGCCCAAAGTTTCGAATACGGAAGTGTTCGCGGATTTGTTCTGAAAAAGGATGAGGTAGTGCGGTTCAACAATATCGGTAAGCGGTACGATTTCAATCGTAGTTGCGTACTGTTGTCCATTATAACTAAAGGGGATGTTCTCCTTGATTACCGGCTCTTTCGAAGCCTTGGCTTTGTGCAAAGCATTGCGCAGTTCGAAGGCGAGTTCTTTTCGGACCAGTTTGAGCAGCTCGTGGGAAGGCTTGCCGGAAGTATGCACCAAATAGGGAGCTACGTCGCCATCGATATTGACCACAACCAGATGTTCGTCGACGATAACGCTCGCGGGACTGTATTTGGAAATCAGCACCGACTCGGCACTTTTTTTGAAGTCCGTTCGGGTATTGGCCGACGAAGCGATTATTTTTTCATTGGAAACTTTTTCACGCTTTACCGGATTTTGTGCGGTAAATGTAAAACGCCCGGCACCCTGTTTTCGTGAGAATAGCTTTGTTCTTTTTGAAATAGGCGCAAAAAGCTCTGTCTCCTTTCCGGGGGTTTCCGATGTGCCCAAGAGCAATTGACCATTTTCATTAAGGGCATAATGAAAGGTAGTCAATGCCCTTTTCTGTAGAAATGGATCCAGATAAATGAAAACATTGCGACAGCTGATAAGGTCAACCTTTGAAAAGGGGGGATCCTTTAAAAAATTATGAACGGCGAACACGATGGTATCGCGAACAGCTTTTACGACCCGGTAACTGCCATCGGTCTTCGTAAAATACTTGTTGAGCTGGCTTTCCGATACCGATTCCAGTTCCGAGGAGCGATATATACCCTTTCTCGCCTGTTTGATCGCAATTTCGGAAAGGTCGGTCGCGAACAACTGGATTTTGGCACGATGTTGCTGCGCCCCTTCCACAATACCTCCCATGGCTTCGAAAAGACAAATAGCCAGCGAATAGACCTCTTCGCCGGTTGCACAACCCGCTACCCAGATTCGAACCGGGTCGTTATTGGATCGATTTTCCAAAAGTTTGGGAAACACGGTATCACAGAGTTCGTCGAAAACTTCGGCATCCCGGAAAAACGACGTCACCTTGATAAGCAAATCTTGAAAAAGAGCTTCCTGTTCGACGCGGTTTTCCCGAAGTAAGTCAAGATAGTCATCATGCTTGGCCATTTGATTGATGGCCATTCTACGGTCGATTCGTCGGAGTATTGTCGGTTTTTTGTAGTAGTTGAAGTCTACCCCATTGCTGCGCAGCAGAAGGTCAAGGATTTTCTTGACTGCATTTGGGCTGTCTGGGGTCTTTTCCAGGTCCTGAAAATCCTCTTTAATTGCCCAATTTCCATTGGCGTATAAGGAAAGTACCTCTCCTAATTTAGCCGGAATGTCTTCCGCAGGAAGCACAAAATCGACTACTCCCGCATCGATAGCACTTTTGGGCATTCCCGGCCATGCGGCCCGGCCGGGATGTTCGGCAAAGGCAATGCCGCCTTGTTCCTGAATTTCCCGGAGACCTACCGTACCGTCGCGAGCGGTGCCGGATAGCACTACCCCAACGGCTAGGCCCTTATGCACCTGTGCCAGAGAAGTGAAAAATACATCGATCGGCATTTGAAGGGTATTCTGTTCCCTCGGCAATAACTTTAGGGAATGGTCGGTGACCTTCAGCATCTTGTTCTCCGGAATAACATAGATATGATCTGGTTCGATTTTGCAATTGTCGGTTATTTCCTGAACAGGAACGTTGGTGGAATGCGATAAAATCTTGGGCAGGATGCTCTCATGCGTAGGGGAAAGGTGCTGCACCAAAATAAAGGCCATGCCGGATTTCTCCGGGACGGCCCCCAAAAACTTTTTAAACGAATCGATACCCCCGGCCGATGCACCGATTCCCACTATCGGGAAATTTATAGAAGATGCAGCTATTGCCATTTTTCAGAGGTGAAGATTATCGTTACCGGTTTGCCGGGTGGGGTTCATATAGTTTACTACAAAATGCTCAAGACCATATGCTGCTAAATGTAGGGAATTAAAAATGCCAGATGATCGCAAACGCTAAAATAATTGACCGGTATCGCATTTCATTTTAAAATTTGATTTATCTTTCAATTAAATAAACCACCGAAACCGATGACAACGACCAAAAAAATCATGATTGTCGACGATGATGAAGACGATATGGAATTCTTTTGTGAGGCGGTGATGGAAATCGACGCCTCCTTGGCTTGCGTAACCGCCACGAACGGTGAAGATGCTTTACAAAAGCTACGCAAGGGAAAAACCCAATTGCCCGACCTTATTTTTCTCGATTTGAATATGCCCCGAATGGACGGAAAAACTTGCCTTCGGGAGCTTAAAAAAGACAACGATCTAAAAAACATCCCCGTAATTATCTCCACTACTTCTTCGCACCATAGAGACGTGCAGGAAACCTTACAACTCGGCGCCGTACATTTTATGACCAAACCATCCACCTTCGATCGGATGAAGACGGGAATAGAGAAAGCATTGCGGATGGTTCGTCCGGTTGAGAAATCGAAATAAGGTCGCTATAATGTCATAGGTTACAACCGCGTATTGATTATATTATTGAAGGCCGATCCAAAAGTATAGCTCAACCCCACATTAAAACCCAGCTCAAAATCGGTGGCGATCTGTTTTTGCTGTAGCAGAACATCTTCTATAGAAGCATCACCGCCGGGCAGGTTGATCTGGTCGCGGATGATTTCGAACCGGCCCGAGAACCGAACCGAAAGTCCTTTGAATACCCTCACCGATAGACTGCTGTTCACACGAAACCTGTTCTTGCTGAAATCGTTCAAAAAGGTCGAGCCAAGCAAGGTGGCGGAAACATTGCCCCAAGGTTGCCGATACCTTACCTGAACATTAAGGGAATGGCTAAATACGCCTTCTTCGATCTTACTAAAGATGGTCGGTTCTATATAATCGTTGTGGAGATATCCTATTTTATAGGCGAAGGTAATCTCGCGACGCAGTACCTCGCGATAGGGGAAAATGTTGAATTCGAGGGCCGGTTCAAAATAATAACGGAAATCGAGGTTCGTAAAAGTATCATGGCTTGCGCCCGCGAAGATACCAGTGGACCAATGGTCTGAAAGGCTGCGAACGATCGCCCCGTTGCCCGAGAACCGATACCTTTCGCTTGTAAAGGTCTCCCCGCTTCTATCAAATTCGCTGTTCGCCTGATACAGCCCAATATCGGTTCGGATACGCCACTTTTCGGTGACATGATCACTCTCGAAACCGGCTCGGTACTCGAACTCCTTCCGGCTAGATTCCTTATCAAGTTCGGCCGCGGCGAACACTTCAAATATCCAATTGTTCCACGGATCGGTAAAGTCGACTTCCTGTACCTCGCCCGTACCATCACTATTGACGGTATAGGTGATTTGATCGGCAAGACCCGATTCGAGTACATACTTCAGGAGTCCGGACTGCACTTTTGCCAACAGTCCCTTTCTGACCTCGTCACTGGTCATGTTCGCTGTCGTGTCGTAAGTCAACTTTCCGAAGATATCCTTGTAATCGTTATTGCCCTCGAACTCCAGATTATATTTGCGGCCGCCACTAGCATTGGCAATATCGTATATAAAGAGTTTTATGTTGGCCTGTGATTGGTCACGAACATGACCGACGTACTGAATTTCTTGGCGCAAATAGTTTATATCGCAGTTACAATCGATAAATAAGCGCATTGGCGCTTTTTTTTCACTTTCATCCTCCTGTGAGAAAAGGAAGAACGGTAGTAGGAATAGGAATAGATAAATGGACTTTACCCCTTGGCTGGAGGAGGTACTCGCGGTTTTTTTTGGCATTATTGGCTTGGAAAGCTTCAAAGATAAGTGCAAAAATAAAGAAAGACTGTTAGGGAGTTGTTAAGAGACCGTTTGAAATCCATTATAGGCAGCTAAACTTCCCGATCCGGATCCCAAGCCTCTAAATACTCTGCTACGGTCTTGACGAACATACTTCCAAGTGCCCCGTTGACGACGCGATGATCATAACTATGGGAGAGGAACATTTTACTTCGGATTCCGATAAAGTCGCCGGCCTCGGTCTCGATGACTGCTGGAACTTTACGGATGGCCCCCAAGGCCAGAATACCTACTTGGGGCTGGTTTATTATGGGTGTACCGAAAACGCTGCCAAAGGTACCCACGTTGGTAACGGTATAGGTGCCGTCTTGCACCTCATCGGGCTTTAAACGATTTTCTTTAGCGCGGGACGCCAAATCGTTTACCGTTTTCGCCATTCCGACCAAGTTCAGCTGGTCCGCATTCTTAATGACCGGTACAATGAGGTTGCCGTCGGGCAGGGCGGCGGCCATACCGATATTGATATTTTTTTTCTTGATAACGGAAGTACCCTCGACCGAAACATTCATCATCGGATACTTTTTCAGGGCCTTGGCTACGGCTTCCATAAAAATTGGCGTAAACGTCAGTTTTTCTCCTTCGCGTTTTTCAAATTCCGTTTTGATCTTATTGCGCCAGTTTACGATGTTCGTCACATCGACCTCGACAAAACTTTGGACATGGGCAGAGGTCGAAACGCTCTCGACCATATGCTTGGCAATCATTTTGCCCATTCGGGTCATTTCGATGACCTCATGGCTGCCGGAAGCCGATACGGTCGAAATCGGTTGTTTTTCAATGGGATCCATGGCTTTTTCGGGCTGTGGAGCATCCTCTTTCTGCGGTATTTCGGTTTGGGGTCGTGTGGAATCTCTCTTTCCGTTGGCCACATACCCTAAAATATCGCTCTTAGTGACACGGCCTTCCAATCCCGATCCGGAAATAGAATCCAATTCCGCTATGGAAATACCTTCCTGTTTGGCAATATTTTTTACCAGGGGGGAATAAAAACGTTCGGATTCCTGTTGCGATGTTTCGGGATGAGCGGTAGACGACCTAACAGTTTCCTTTGCAATTTTTAGGGTTTCCCCGACCTTGGCGGCCGCTTGCTCCTCCGTAGTTTCGGCCTGTGTTTTTTGGGATGTCCTTTCCGAAGTCTCCGTTGTACCAGAATCCTCTCCCTTAATCTCAATCACGGCCACGGTTTGGCCAACCTTGACGATATCATCTTCCGCAAAGCGTTTTTCAATAAGAACGCCTTCCACTTCACTAGGGACTTCACTATCGACCTTATCCGTTGCAATCTCGAAGATGGGTTCGTCGAGTTCAATCGTATCGCCGACTTCCTTTAACCAAGTGGTCAAGGTCGCCTCCGCAACACTCTCCCCCATTCGCGGTAATTTAAGTTCGAATTTTGACATTTTTAGATGTGAGATGTTAGCTGTTAAATGTTTGTTCAAAGTTTAATTGCTACTTCGCAGCGGTTCAAGGTTGAAGGTACGCAACTTTGAACCGTAAACCTGCCGAAGGCAGATTTGAACCTATATTTTTGACTGATGCAAAAGTCGATATTAACAAAATAAACTCCTACATTAATAAACTTCTAAACCCTAATTCGCCTTCAACGACCCTTCAAACGGAATCCGGTTTAAAATACTCCGCCCCAAGGTGACCTCATCGGCATACTCAAGCTCATCACCAACGGCAATGCCACGGGCGATGGTCGAGGTGTTGATGTCAAGGCCATCCAACTGCCTAAAAATATAAAAGTTGGTGGTATCACCTTCCATGGTGGAACTCAACGCGAAAATAAGCTCTTTGATGTCGCCCTGTTTGGCTTTTTTGATCAAAGCGGCGATGGTAAGGTCATGTGGACCTATGCCTTCCATGGGTGAAATTTTTCCTCCTAAGACATGGTAGAGCCCTTGGTATTGACTCGTATTTTCAATGGCCATCACATCGCGGATATCCTCGACGACGCAAACCAGACTCTTATCCCGTTTGGGACTGGCACAGATTTCGCAAATTTCCACATCCGAAATGTTGTGGCAATCGGTGCAGAACTTGATATCCTTTCTTACCTTATCCAGTGCACCGGACAATTTCGACGTCCGTTCTTCGGGTTGCTTTAACAAGTGCAACACCAGGCGCAGTGCGGTACGCTTTCCGATACCCGGCAGCTGCGACATTTCATAAACCGCGTTTTCTAGAAGTTTTGACGAGAATTCCATATTCCGCAAATTTACGATTTTACGGCAATTATCGAATACATTCACTAGTCGGTTTAAAAGATGTTGGATAGGAAAAAAACCATCCCTAGAAATCTGGCAATGGAATGAAGAACGAAACCCGAATGTATACCTTGAAATTTCCTTGAAAGTTGTATTGAATCCTTGTAGTAAAGATTCACTACACTGGCCTTATAGGTACTCGTAATTTATCTTGTACACCTTAGTTTCTTCGGATGACTTCGAGGTTATCGTAACCTGCGTAGGGTAATTATCGGCATCGTAGGTATAGAAGGTTTCTATTTCGAAAGTAACAGATCCCTCCTCATCTTTGTAGGTGATTCTGGAAAGATTGTTGTTCGGCAAAAGTGTTCTGGCCTTTAGTATTTCCTGTGCTTGTGGCTGCATGCTAAAGTTTAATTTCACTTGATCAAGTACATCGATCATTCCTGCTGCCTTGAGGGTATGAAAATAAGCATTTGGTGTAGCTTCATAGATTAGCTCCGCCGAATATTGCTTGCGAATGAAATCGTCGGAGTCAAAATTGTACTCCTCCTCGAAAAATAAAATTTTACTGGGATTTCCGTTGTCATCATAGGCAACAACATCGCCGGTTTCAAAGGCGTCATAGGGCGACTTGTACAGCTCTTCCATATCGAAGTTATCATCGTTACCTTCACTGGTGACCTCGGTAAGGCCCTTATCGTCATAGACAAATTCACTCATGCCGGATCCGTCGGTAACACTGCTCAGTCTTTTTTCGCTGTCATAGTATAGTTCCACTTTTGCGTTTTCATCCGTGTCTTGTGCGGACACCAACGAAATAGATGAAATAAATTTTTCGGTGGTGTTACCATTTACATCCTCAAATTCTTCGGATGACGATTTTTCACAACTCGTACCCAGCACCAATGCCATGGACGCCAGAAGTACATACTTTGATTTACTCATAATTTGGTTTGATCCGGTTTAAGTTTTGGAGATACTATAACGTCAAACCAATGGCTTTTATTTTATGAGTTTGCTATCCGAGAATTGCAAAATTTCTACAACTTTAAAAGTTTGGAAATAAAGTCATTTAGACTCCTCTTTTGGAACCGAAATTTTAGGCTCCCCGACCGTAAACGGCCAGAATGACCTGTCGGCTTGGCGGTCGGGCGGGTTGTTCCCTAATGAAGTCTTTTCTGAGTTGCATACCCGTAGCTACGGAGCACAAAAATGAGGAAATTAGGGTGCAAAATGTGACCCCACCAGTTTGGGGGCAATTAAAAGAAATCTTCTGAATGACTTCGATTACATACTTTGATAGAAAGTTATGAAAAGAGCATTCCGTTTTACCAGTTTCCTTTGCGTATTGCCCTTTGTTGTATTTTTTTTATGGATGTTCTATCCTAGCTTCCAAGGATCTCGATAATCGCGTTTTACGAATTGGTTGACGGCATCGATGTTCGTGACCTTCATTTTATCGGCATCCCAGAGCATTTCGATATTTCTTCCGGGATATTCAAAATAGGACTCACCCTTATCATTTTTCATTGGATTGCGGATATCGACGCCCCTAATGGCTAGGTTGGCAATCAAGAGCGTCTCCGTTAGAGGTCCGGAAATCTCAAAAGGAGCACTGAGTTCCTTTTTACCGTAGCCCGCGATGGCGGCCTCCACCCATTGGGCATAATGTCCGCCTGTTCCGCCCGGTACCCGTTCCAAGGTTTGCGGAACATTGACTTCGGCGGTCTTCGAGGTGGGTAGCAACCTGGCGTTCTCGCCGTAGGTGCTGCACATCATTTTTCCTTCCGAACCGATAAAGAGTACACCATTGCCACCATCGCCAAAGGTTTCGTTCGGCCCCAGCTCCTCCGGACGGGTCGGCTGTATACCACCGTCCATCCAATGCAGAACGACGTCACCATCGGTCTTATCAGTCTTCGGGAAGGTCAGGGTCACATGGCTTGACGGGGGACAGCTTTCCGGAAAATAGCCCCGTTTAAATTCATCAACATACACGCTGCCCACACTACATTGTACATCCTTGGGATATTTAAGATTTAACGTCCGGTAGGGCGCCTCCACCAAGTGGCAGCCCATATCGCCCAAAGCCCCGGTCCCATAATCCCACCAGCCGCGCCAGTTGAACGGTATAAGTCCATTGATATATTCCTTTTTCGGAGCCGTGCCCAGCCAGAGGTCCCAGTCCAGTTCCGGGGGCACCGGAGCACTTTTTTCCGGCCAAGGGATTCCCTGGGGCCAAACAGGGCGGTCCGTCCAGCAATAGACCGTATGTACTTTGCCGATTACGCCCGAATCGTACCACTCACGCAGTTGACGGCTACCGTCCGACGATGCGCCTTGATTGCCCATTTGGGTCACTACTTTGTATTTTTCGGCGGCCTCGGTCAATTTTCGGGCTTCAAAAATATCGTGGGTCAAGGGTTTTTGCACATAAACGGCCTTACCCATTTCCATGGCCGGCAATGCCGCTATGGCGTGCGTATGGTCGGGCGTAGAGACGGAAACGGCGTCGAAATTTTTGGACTCCTTGTCGTACAGCTCCCGAAAATCCTTATAGTATTTCGCTTTGGGGAAACGGGCAATGGAATCGGCCGCCCTACGGTCATCCACATCGCAAAGAAAGCCGATATCGGCCTTTCCCGATTCGGCAAAACTGGCGATGTCACTTCTCCCCTTGCCGCCCACCCCGATTCCGGCAACGATCAGTTTGTCGCTCGGGGCAATAAATCCCGGACCGCCCAATACATGGCGAGGGACTATCGATAGTCCAGCGGAAAATACCGCTGTTTTTTTTATAAAACCTCTTCTAGAACCTGCATTTTTTAACATTATTTTCCGCTTTTAATGAATAGTATTTTGACAACTCAATTTAAGCATTTATCCTTTCCGTTCCCTATTTCATTGGTATAATTTTGACCGACACGTACATCGGTTTCGTTACAACAAGGAAAACTCGATAGGGTGAAATGTTGAAAGGTGACCTGTTTAGAACTTACAAACTCGAAACTATGAGCGACGGATTTTTATCCCATTTAAAAATCGTACATCGAAAATTACTGGTTTCATTGGTATTTTCTGACTATCATGACTTCTACGTATAAAAAGGGGACATCAGAAGGATGATCGAATGTAAATTATATCCTGTACAAAAAAAGCGGGGATTTATCCCCGCTTCTCAACTAACTCAAACAAATTTCCCTAAACTCAGTAGCCAGGGTTCTGTGTCAAATTCGGACTATTAATAACCTCCTGTTCGGGCAGCGGAAATAACAGGTGTTTCTCTTGCAACGGCTGATTCGAGTTTAGGTTCACATGACCTACAAAAGCGTCAAAGCCTCCGGTGGTCACGTTGTACACTTGTCTTAACCGTACCATATCGAACCACACCTTCATCTCAAAAGCGAGTTCGTGCCAGCGCTCCGTCCAAACAGCCTCTCGAAATGACTGTGCATTAAACGTTCCCAAAGCGGGCGTATCCAGTGTTGCCCGATCACGTATCGCCTTCAATGCGTCCCATGCTTCTTGCGTAGGACCACTGACTTCATTGGAAGCTTCCGCATAAATCAACAGTACCTCGGCATACCGAAAAATCATAAGGTTCAGGTTATCCCTGGCCGTCCCGGGTACTCCTTGGGTACCATCGGCGGTCCGGTTAAAGTATTTAAAGATATAGGGTTTTCCCAATTCGAAGAGTTCCCCATCACCATTGCGATAATAGCTGGTATAGAACCAGCCCTCCCGATTTTCTTTTCTGAGATCATCGTCGCTGTACGAGTTGTAAAAGTCGATATCGGGGATGGTACTACCTGTTCCGGAAGGACCCCTGTACGTAACCGGTTGAAAATTCGGATACATATTACCCATAGGATTCCCAGCGACCAAATCATTATACTGTAAACTGAAAATATGCTCACCTGTATTATTGAGGCTTTCGTCGTGCAATTGGCCATACGTTTCGAAGAGGCGAATAGGACCGGCATTGTCAATAACTTCTTTAGCTTTCGCAGCTGCATCGGCATAACGTCCCGTTTCATTGAGTGGTTGCCCTGCCATAGTGAGGTACACCTTGGCCAATAAGGTTTTGACCGCGGCTTCGGAGACCCGTCCGGTCTCATCGGTCCACGGAAGACCTGCATTTTCTGCTTCCGTCAGGTCGGTAACGATTTGGTTATATACTTCTTGCTGAGGTGCCCTAACAGGGAAAAAATCTTCCGATGTGGCACTTTGCGGAACAGTTATCAAGGGTACATCGCCCCATATTCTGACCGCATAGAAATAGGCCCAGGCACGAAGAAATTTAGCTTCGCCCAGAACCCTGTTTTTTTCAGCTTCGTCCATTTCGATGCCCGGAACATTTTCCAGCACTAAATTCGCATTGGCAATGACCTGATATATCCCTCCCCACCAATTCCTTATATGTAGCGTATTGTCATCGAAGGATAAAGAGTAGAGGTTATTAAGATCCGAGTTTTGGGCGGTCTCCGTAGTGGTTGTGCCCGTCGGCGCCATTAAAAACTGCCAGTTTGACGAAAAAATACCTGCACCGTCACCCACGAACCTGGCCTCGGCGTAAACAGCCGCAATGGCTGCCTGGGCATGCGTTGCCGTGGTATAGAAACTTTCGGGCTGTAAATTGGATGGATCTTGTTCTTCCAAAAAATCGGAACAGCCGACCGTTCCTATCAACAGCATCGCCACCCCTAGCATCTTGTTGCTATATTGTCTTATATTATATTTCATGATGTCTATAATTTAAAATTAACTGATACTTATATGCCCAACTGAAGTCCGATAACAAATGTGGTTGCTCTCGGATATTCATGCCATTTCATACCTTGCGAGAATACATTGTTGCCCTGACCACCACGAATGGGTATTACCTCAGGATCTCCTATAAGTTCTTCAGCGGTCCACAAGAAAAAATTCTGGGTCGACGCGTAAATACGGAGTTTGTTCAGATGAAGGCGTTCGATCAAGTCTTGGGTAAAGGAATAGCCCAACATCAGGTTTCTACCCCGCAGGAAAGAGCCGTCCTTAATCCAATGCGAATCGACGTTAGTGACATAACCCGCCCGTGTATCACGGAGCTGTGCGATGGGCGTATCCTGGTTATCAGGCGTCCAAGCATTGAGTACCGTACGGTAGCTGTTTGCCAAGGCCTGTCGGTCTTCGCTAGAGTGCAGGTTCATGTCCATTACATCGTTGCCCCATGAATATTGAAGGTCTAAGGTAAGGTCGATCCCTTTATAGGTAATGTTGTTGATAAAACTTCCTTGGGCGGTAGGATACCCGTTGCCAATAATCGTCCTATCTTCATCGTTGATGATTTTATCACCGTTAAAATCCTGATATTTGATATCGCCCGGCAATAGGGTCAGACCGTTCCGGTAGCTTACGAAGCTTGCAGCTTCCTCGGCCTCGTCTGTATTCCAAGTACCCAGGCGGGTAAGACCCCAAAACGAACCCACAGGTTCTCCGATACGTATCACATTCGTCGGGTTGGTAATACCAGGGCCACCTACTCCGAAAATATCCGATGGCGTGGCAAGTGAAAGAACTTTGTTGCGGTTCATCGAAATATTGAAACGAGGTATTCCAAATCAAATCTTCAGTTACGATATTCCGCGTATTAAGGGATATTTCCAGCCCTTTGTTCTCCATGGAACCCACATTTCTTCTGATGGTTTGGTATCCGCTGGATTCCGGTACCGGCGCATCCAACAACATATCTGTGGTTTTTCTATAATATACATCGGTCTCTAGGCTCACCCTATTGTTGAATAGTCCAACTTCAAGACCTACATCGTACTGTGCCGTTTTTTCCCACTTCAGATCGGGATTCGCCAAACGGTTTATACCGGTACCTCCGATCAAGTTACCGCCCCAAATGGTTTGATATCCCGATCCCAACAGGGATAAGGATTCATAGGGATCTATCTCGGAGTTACCCGTCACCCCATAGCTGGTCCTCAGCTTTAGGTTAGAAATGGTCTCGCTATCCTTGAGAAAGTTCTCATCGGAAATCCGCCAAGCCAAAGCCGCGGACGGAAAAAAGGCAAATTTATTATTTTCACCGAATTTAGAGGAGCCGTCGGCCCTTCCGGTGAAGGTAAACAGATACTTGCCGAACAGGTTGTAATTGAGCCTGCCGAAATAGGAATTCAACGCTTCCCTCTGTGCATTTGAACCGACCCCTAAATTGATGTTACCTGCGCCTAAATTATTGTATTCTAGATAATCGGTAGGAAAGTTGTTGACCTGTGCATTGAAAAAAAGTGAATTCGATTGCTGCCAAGAAACTCCCAACAACGCGGTCAACGCGTTGTTTTCGTTGAAATCTTTGGTATAGGTCACATAATTTTCGATGGACCAGAAAGCTTCCCTATTACTGCTGACCGAGGCAAAGGCCTGACCGTTGCCTGCCAGCGTCCCATCGCGGAATTCTGGATTTTCTTGTGTAATCATATTGGCCGCGACCACGGTACGCATTTCCAGGTCTTTTGTAAAATTTATGTTGGTATACAAACTTCCCGTTGCGGTCTGTGTATTTAAAATATACTGTTGACCGTCTAGTCGGTGTACGGAACTGAAGGTGCCTTCCGCGAAGGGATAGTCCCTATTGTCGGCGAACAGACCCTCCCTTGGATGACCTGCAGGATAGCGTACGGGCAGAAAGGGAAAATCCTCGACCATTCTTCGCGGTACCTGATCATTGGTATCGGCGAGATTTTCCGTCTGGTAGTTGTAGGCGAGAGAGCCGCCGATCTTGACCCATTCCTTGATTTGGTCATCGATGGAGAAACGGCCCGAGTAGCGTTTTTGGTAGGTATTGGTCAGGAGACCTTGTTCATCGTTTATTCCGACCGATATAGCATAGGTGGTACGTTCGTTCCCTCCTGAAAAGCCTAGTTGGTGGTTCTGCGAAAGCCGGTGCTGCTGAATCTCTTCGGGCCAGTAGGTATCGTAGATGGCATTGCCGTTGCTATCGAACAGGGGTGCAATCAACGGATCCTGTCTTTTTAATCGTGGTTCGTATTGGGCGTAGTTGCCGGCGGCCCATCCTTCTGGGTCGAATTTCTCGCTGTTTTCCCAAGAAGTTTGCTCCACCTGAGCGTATTCCGCTGCATTGAGCACCTCGGCGAGATTGGGTCCGTATTCCTTGACATTATATTCCACGTTGTAACTTATCCTACCTTGACCGGCCTGGCCCCTCTTGGTGGTCACGAGAATAACCCCGTTCGCACCTCTTGCACCATAGATAGCGGTCGAAGAAGCGTCCTTTAGCACCTCGATGGATACGACATCGTTCGGATTCAAAAAATCGATGGCCGAACTGTACTGGTCGAGATTACCTTGAGGCAGTTGTACCCCGTCGACCACGTACAAGGGATTGTTGGATGAATTGATAGAACTGAAACCCCTGATCCGCACATTGGTCTTACCGCCCGGACGACCAGAGGTAGTATTGACCTGTACCCCGGCCAGTCTGCCGGCCAAAGCCTGGTTCAGCGATTGTACAGGGCGTTCCTGTAGCTCTTCGGCATCGACCTGTCCGACAGCCCCGGTAAGGTCCGACTTTCTGGCGCTACCGTACCCTACAAGTACCACTTCGTCCAGTTCGGATGCATCTTCTTCTAAGGTTACATCGATCTGCGACCTTCCATCTACCGGAATCTCCATGGTACTGAATCCGATGTAACTGATGACGAGCGTAGCCTCATCACCCACATCGTCTAACGTATAATTACCGTCAAAATCGGTCTGGGTGCCGTTCGTGGTACCTTTTACTAAAACATTCGCCCCGGGCAAGGGGCCCGTTTGATCGGAAACTGTTCCGTTTACCGTTTGTCCTTTAGCGAGGCCAAAGCATAAAAATGCCCCGACCAAGAACAAGCCTTTCATTAGTGTTCTCTTCATGGTTATGGTTTTAAGTTAGTGTTCATGTCAGCGATATTTAAAAAAAATCATTTCCAATATAGCTCCTACATCCAAACGGGCCCAAAAGCAGCTTACGTCTATAGGTACTTAGTATTGAGGGAAATTTAGGTGGATTCGCAAGGCTTAAGAACTGAGCCCTAGAATGTTGGTTTATGCATTTTTTAAAAAGTAAGGCTTAACATAATTTAACAGGATGAAAGTAATTCGAAAACGTTATAGTACTATAAAAAAAATGTTAAATTTTGGTTAATATGTTCTTTTTAACCGTTAAAAATGAATTTTAAGCAGAAAATGACTACTAAAAGAATAATTCGCTATTTCGTAGTCCTGATATGGCTCATTTGGGGTGTACGCGACCTAATAGAGATAAGCAACCTCCGTATCATTTATGCTATTCAGCGCTTACCCTCTAAAAATTATATATTGACTTTACCCGTATTTCATTAACTTCGGCCCTACCAAAACCGAACCCGTGAGCCTATACTTGGTATTCTCAGTTATTGCCGCCTACTTCATCCTTTTAATGGTCATATCCTATTTCACCTCCCGGAATAGTAGCGACGAATCGTTTTTCACCGGTGACCGTGAATCTCCGTGGTTCTTAGTAGCCTTCGGGATGGTCGGGGCGGGACTATCGGGAGTGACTTTTGTTTCCGTTCCGGGTATGGTGGGAAATAACTACTTGTTTTTCTTCCAGTTCGTCTTGGGGAACGTAGTTGGGTATCTGTTCATCACCTTTGTGCTGGTGCCCTTATATTATAGAATGCGTTTGGTATCGATTTATTCGTACCTGAACGAACGTTTCGGAAGATACACCTATAAGACGGGCTCCTTTATCTTCTTGATTTCTCAATCTTTCGGAGCGGCATTGCGGTTGTTGCTAGCTGCCAAAATATTGCAGTTTGCCTTTTTCGATAGGGTGGGCATTCCCTTCTTTGTGACGGTCATCATCATCTTGCTGCTCGTCTGGCTTTATACCAACAAAACGGGTATCAAGACGATTGTTTGGACGGATACCATGCAAACGTTATTTCTTATTACCGGGGCTGTCGTTACCATATATAGCATAACCCAATCGCTGGACCTGTCATTGGCCGGATCCATTCAAGCGGTAACGGAACACGAGTATTTTCAGGTGTTCAATTGGGATGGACAATCCGGAAATAATTTTTACAAGCAATTTATCGCGGGTATATTGATTGCTATTGCCATGATGGGTCTCGATCAGAACATGATGCAAAAGACCTTGACCTGCAAAAGTGTTTGGGACGCCCAGAAAAACACCCTAACCTATAGTATGATATTGGCCGCCACGCAATTTCTTTTCTTGGGACTGGGTATTTTGCTGTATATATATGCCGAGAATAAAGGTATCACCCTGCCTATTGGGGCCGATGGCCAGTTTTTGGACACGGACACCCTCTTCCCCGAACTCGCCCTGAACCATTTGGGACTGATTGCGGGAATAAGTTTTTTACTGGGGATAATTGCCGCGTCTTTTTCAAGTGTAGACTCGGCCCTAACGGCACTCACCACTTCGTTTACCTATGATTTTTTAGATATCTCGAAAAAAACGGGAAACGAAAAAAAGAAGTTCAAGAATTGGGTACTGATCGGTTTTTCGATTATAGTATTTATAATCATCATGGCGTTTTCCGAAAGCCGTGGCGATGTGATATCGCTGATCTTTAATGTCGCCGGATATACATACGGCCCATTATTAGGATTGTTTCTCTTCGGGATGTTTACTTCGATCAAAACCAAGGACAGATTTGTTCCGATAATCTGTATCGCCGCTCCGTTGCTCACTTACGCCCTTAGTTGGTACAGCGCCGCACAATTCGATTTCAATTTCGGATTTATCAGCATCGCGGTAAATGGGGCATTGACAATTTTAGGATTGCTACTCATACGAAGGGAAGTGAAGAGTGAAAAGTGAAATGAGATGTTTTTGCTAAGCTTCTCAACCAATCAACGTCCTCATTTTTTTGCCGCGTCCCGAAATTTTCGGATAGGTAAGAACTTGACACCTCAACTTGCATTCAGTACTGTCCAGTACCTAAAAGCACCAAGGTGCAAGCTACCTCGACTTCTATTCCATTATTTTTGAGAAGGTCATATAGCGCGGGATTCTCCGTTCCAGGATTGAAAATGACGCGTTGCGGCTTTAGTTGTAATAAATTGTCGACGTATTCCGCTTGATGCTTGGCACCTATATATAAGGTAACGGTATGTATATCCTGAAAATCCTCGAAATCAGTTTTGATGGAAACCTCTCTTATTTTACCTGCCCGTAAACCGAAAGCTTCCGTATTTATCCCTTTATCCAATAGTCGGTTTACCGCTAGGTTACTGTACCGATCCGGTCTTAGGGAAGCGCCAAGAACAAGGGTTTTTTTCATTTTCAAATTGCTGGGGGCATGGTTCTGCGTAAACGTGCTACAAAAATAAACTCATCAACCTATAATCTACTAAACTCTTTTCTACCATCGTAAAATCGCACTGCCCCAAGTAAATCCGCTACCAAATGCGGCGAGAACCACCAAATCCCCTTCCTTTACTTTGCCCGATTCCCAAGCTTCTGTCAGGGCAATGGGGATGGACGCCGCCGTAGTGTTACCATATTTCATAATATTGTTGAAGACCTGATCATCGCTAAGTCCGAATTTTTTCTGAATGAACTGCGAAATACGGAGGTTGGCCTGATGCGGTACCAAAAGATCTATATCTTCCGGCGAGAGTCCATTGGTTTTAAGGCCTTCCATAATCACCTCGCTGAAACGAACGACTGCATTTTTAAAAACGAACTGCCCGTTCATATACGGGTAATACGATTCGTCATCCGCATCATCGTCGGCGATAATATCCGTCACCCAACGCTTTCCCATTCCGGGAGCGATGAGGGAAAGTTCTTCGGCGTGCTGCCCTTCGGAATGCAGATGGGTAGATAAGATTCCTTTAGAATTGTCTTCTTCCCTGCTCAATATGGCAGCACCTGCGCCATCGCCAAAAATAACGGATACGGCCCTTCCCCTAGTGCTCATATCCAATCCATGGGAGTGCAGTTCAGAGCCTATGACCAAAACATTTTTGTACATCCCGCTCTTAATATACTGATCGGCAACCGATATGGCATAGATAAAGCCTGAGCACTGGTTTCTGACATCGAGAGCACCTACGGTATTAATACCCAGATCGCGCTGAACCAGCACCCCGGGACCAGGGAAATAATAATCGGGACTCAAAGTCGCAAACACGATAAAATCAATATCGTTTTTATCGATTCCGGCGCGTTCGATAGCGATTTTCGCCGCTTTTACGCCCATCGAAGTCGTAGTATCATCGCCCTTAATTACGTGTCGGCGCTCTTTTATTCCGGTGCGTTCTTGGATCCATTCGTCGTTGGTATCCATCATTTTGGCCAAATCGTTGTTGGTTACAACGTTTTCGGGCACAAAATAGCCTAAGCCGGTAATTTTTGAGTTATACATGATAGTGGTTCTTGAATTAGTGTGCTGTTCAATTCGTGGGAAGAAACTAAAGTAGTGAATTTGATGGACATGAATTATAAAGGATCCAATTTAACTATTTTCTGTACATCGGATGGCAGAAATTGAGCGCTTCCTTTTCGAAATGGCTTGACAACAAATGCTTAGGAAAAATTTAATTGGACAGATATTTCTTATAATCATTCACTTTTACCTTCGCTCTCAGGTCATGTAGTAGATTGTACAGTCCGAAAAAGGTGCGGTTCATGTAAAGAAAGTGTTTGGAACCACGATTCCCGTTCATTTTTCGAATTTGGCTGTCTTTAGCATAACGTTCGCTAAGGTCTGCTATTTTGGTCCAAAAGTCATCGGCACCGAAATCAAAATGCACTTCGTTAAAAGGGGATGTAAAAAGTGTCAACATCTCTTTGAACAAGGCTTTGAAAAATTTGAGCTCCTCTGGAGAATCGGTCGCTGTCAAAATTTCCAGTTCATACATCTTTTCGGTAAAGATGGTATCGTTTTCAATACTTTCCTTTTTCGCCAATTCGAAATAAGGCACGTAAAATTCATCGGGAACAGCTTTGATACATCCAAAATCGATGGCGATCAAGGTTTTTTCTTTGCTGACCAAAAAATTACCAGGATGAGGATCCGCATGTACTTTACGTAGTCCATGGATTTGGAACATGTAGAAATCCCACAAAGTTTGGCCTAAGCTATCGCCTAGTTCTTGCGGAAAATCGGTTTTCGCGAACTCGCTGAGGTGTTGACCGTGCATCCAATCCATCGTAATGATCCGTTCGCTGGATAGCTCCTCATAGTACTTTGGGAATTCTAGATTAGCAATAATCTCACACTTTTCAGTGATTTCTTTACTTTGCTTTAGTTCGAGGATGTAGTTGGTCTCTTCGATAAGCTTATTCTCGATCTCCTTGAAATATTTGTCCGAATCTTTCCCTTGGAGGTTAAACATTCTAATGGCGATCGGTTTTACCAAGGCAAGATCACTACTAATACTTTCAGCAACACCAGGATACTGTATTTTTACAGCCAACTCTTTGCCGTTTTTAGTGGCCTTGTGCACCTGACCGATGCTCGCAGCGTTTATCGAATCGCTTTCGAACGTGTCAAAAATCTCTTCGGGATACTTGTCCAAATATTTCTTAAAGGTCTTGCGTACCAAGGGAGCTGAAAGTGGCGGCACAGAAAACTGTGCGAGTGAAAACTTTTCTACGTACGCCCTTGGCAAAAGATTTTTCTCCATGCTCAGCATTTGGGCCACTTTGAGTGCGCTGCCCTTCAGACTTTTTAAGCCATCATAAATATCGCCTGCATTATCTTCGTTAAGCTCGTCTTTGTTCAATTCGGGATTGACCAGTTTCTTACCGTAATATTTGAGATAATTTCCACCGATTTTTGCACCGGTCGTTACCAGCTTACTGGCGCGTTCAATTTTTCCGGTAGGAATTTTGTCAAGGGTTTTCATTGAGAGGGATATAGGTTTAAAAAATTAAGGTTCATTCGCTACTTGGGAGTTTATAAAGGTTTTAAGTTGCGAAAGTTATACCTTAAAAAGTGCCAACGGCATACGTAAACCTTGAAGTAATACTGTCGGAAGGTGTGTTACTATGCGAAAGTCTCCTTATATAGAAACTTTCCTAAATCTATGATGTTTTCTAGTGGTGTATTATCGAACACATCAAAAACTGTGTTAATGGACTTTTCAATGATAATATCTGTTTTTTCGAAACCTGGGGAACTGTCGTTCATCCAAAATTTAAGCACGAATAAAAACTGTAACCATGCCCCTTCCGAGAAAATAGTCGGGTTGTGCTGGGTGATCTTTGAATTTTTATTCGCATTGCCATCATCGATCAGGTCGGTAGCAAAGCCCTTAATATGACTTCTCAGTCCCTTTAGCTGCTGCATGTTTTTCATCATCCCTTTATCTTCCCTCAGCGTAAAAAGCACATAACTTCTGTTTAAGGTCAACATCTCGAAGAAAGTATAGAAGAAAGAAAGCATTTTATCTTTGTTGGAAAACCCATCGTATTCTTTGTTTTTAAGCAACAAGGTCTCGGTATTGGTATAGAAAGTATTCCAGATCGCTTTTTGAATACCCTCCACCGAGCCAAAAAATGCATAAAAATCGGATTCTTCTATTTGGTTGGTTTTACAGAATTTGTAAATGGATTTCGGAACGGTTTCGTGCTCCAAAACATAATCCATGTACATACCGATAATATCGTTTTTAGTAAGTTTCTGCGTCTTTGCTTTTGTCTTCGTAGCCATATCAGTACTATTTTTTATCCATTTTGCCGAAATAAAAATCACCAGCAAAGTTGAAAGTAAATTTAAGGGTTATCCATGGCAAACTGTGTTAAGAGATCATGAAATAAAAGAACTTTCAAAACATGCCACTAATAAAAACGTGCCCTCAAGCGAAGACACGTTTTCAAACAACCTAACCAATAAATAATCAAAACATGATTATGACTTAATTTCTTTCTCATAGCAACTCTTTCATAATCATTTCAAAGATATTAAAATGTTTAATTATTTCAATTATAGTTTAAACAAAAAAATGTTAAACTTTTCTTAGTGTTATTTGGGTCTGATATTTTTCGTGACTAAATAAGTGTCAGTTTGTCACGGTAACCAGCTGTGGTACTTTTTTTGACCTATACGCCTTGTGCGATTTTGAAAGGCACTTTTATTAGATTCTCATGTTTTCAGCGAGTTTGTAAAAGCAACTTTATATTAAATATAAAAGGAACACTAACAGATTCCCGCCGTTGCGGGAATAACAAAAACTATTTATTTATGGCAACAGGTAAAATCAACGTTTCTGTGGAGAATATTTTTCCACTCATAAAGAAATTTCTGTATAGCGATCACGAAATCTTTCTTAGGGAACTGATTTCTAACGGAACGGATGCGACACTTAAACTGAAACACCTTGCCGCTATCGGTGAGGCGAAAGTAGAATATGGTCATCCTATTATAGAGGTCAAGGTCGATAAGGAAGGTAAAAAAATACATATCATCGATCAAGGTATTGGTATGACCGAGGAAGAGGTCAAGAAATATATCAACGATATCGCCTTTTCCGGTGCCGAGGAGTTTTTGAACAAATATGAGGATGGTGCCAAGGATTCAGGCATCATCGGCCATTTCGGACTCGGATTCTACTCCGCTTTTATGGTCGCTGAAAAGGTAGAAATTTTAACTAAGAGCTATAAGGAAGATTCCGAGGCTGTGCATTGGAGCTGTGATGGATCGCCAAATTTCACTTTGAAAAAAGGGAAGAAAAAGGAACGTGGCACTGAAATCATCCTCCATATCGCAGAAGATTCAACCGAGTTTTTACAGGACAATCGAATTACTACGCTCCTAAGGAAGTACAACAAGTTTATGCCGATACCCATCAAATTCGGTATGAAAACAGAAACGCTTCCTAAGCCCGAAGGCGCCAAAAAAGAAGATAAGGCCCCGACCAAGGAAGTAGATAACATCATCAACAATCCCAACCCGGCGTGGACGAAACAGCCCACCGATCTCGAGGATAACGATTATAAGGACTTTTACCGCGAACTCTACCCCATGCAGTTTGAAGATCCTTTGTTCCACATCCATTTAAACGTAGATTATCCCTTTAACCTTACGGGCATATTGTATTTCCCGAAGTTGACGAACGACCTCAACGTTCAAAAAGACAGGATTCAGCTGTACCAGAACCAAGTTTTCGTCACCGATAATGTCGAAGGCATTGTGCCCGAATTCCTGACAATGCTGCGTGGTGTTATCGATTCACCGGATATTCCATTGAACGTTTCGCGTTCTTATTTGCAAGCCGATGGAGCGGTCAAAAAAATATCCTCTTACATCACTAAAAAAGTTGCCGATAAGTTGAACTCCCTCTTCAAAAATAATCGTGAGGATTTCGAGAAAAAATGGAACGATATAAAAATCGTTATTGAATACGGAATGCTTTCCGAGGATAAATTCTTTGAAAAAGCGGACAAATTCGCACTCTATCCAACCGTAGATGGCAACTATTTCACCTTTGAGGAACTGCAGGAGAAAATCAAGGGCAACCAAACGGACAAGGATGATAAATTGGTCATACTTTACGCATCGGACAAGGAATCACAGCATAGTTACATTCAAGCGGCCAAAGCCAAGAATTTTGAGGTATTGTTGCTAGACTCCCCCATCATCGGGCATTTGATGCAAAAATTGGAAAGCTCGAAAGAAAAAATTTCCTTCGCGCGCGTCGATGCCGACCACATCGATAACCTCGTCAAAACAGAAGATACGGCCATCAGCAAACTCTCCGACGAAGAAAGAGATCGCCTCAAAGCGAATTTAGAAGAGGCTATTGAAAATAAGAGCTATACCGTGCAATTAGAGGCAATGGACAGCGATGCCTCACCTTTCATCATCACCGAACCGGAATTTATGCGCCGGATGAAGGAGATGCAGCAGACTGGTGGTGGCGGCATCATGGGCATGGGCAGCATGCCGGAGATGTACAATTTGGTCGTCAACACCAATCACGAACTGGTCGGTGAAATCTTAAACACCAAGACCGCCAAAAAACGGGAGCGGCTGATCAATCAGTCCGTTGATTTGGCCAGGTTATCAAAGGGCCTGTTGAAAGGTGAGGAACTTACTAATTTCATTAAGCGCAGTTACGAGATGGTGAAATGAAACTAGACCCTAGACGCTAGACGCTAGACGCTAGACGCTAGACGCTAGAAATTTATAAAAAACCCGCTTCAAACAATTGAAGGGGGTTTTTTTGTCTTGAAAAATTTTGGTAACTCTTGCATTTTGGTAGTATTGGTCATACCATTATTCCGAAAAATAGCGAACAAAAACCGCACAGTCCTACTGCCATATTTCGATATGTTTCATTTACGTATGGAGACGCTTGCAGTTTTTCGTAAAATGGCTACAGCATGCGGTCAGAATTTCCATAAAAAATTAACACTTCCCGAAATCAGAAAATAGCATCGTATTATGATTTTGTTCAGCTAGTCGTTAACTGGCACATCCTAAATTTTAACAGCCTACGAATCAGGATATAGCCTACCTTTGAGTTGAATCTTGAAAGCAAAAATAATCGATGAACCCAAATCTTTTCCTAGTACTTCTCTTATGCTTTTGCGCCACCTGCTTATCCGCACAAGACGACCTTCCCATCAAGATAGACGACGCCCAGATCAAACCCCTGCGACAGCTGTTGGACAGTTCATTGCAGACCCGTTTTGAACAGGAACTGAACAGTCATGCGGATTGGGCAAACCTGATTGCCCAAAAGAAAATGGCGGTGGGTATCGTTGATCTTAGTGATTCCGAAACGCCTCGTTTTGCGCGAGTGAATGGTAATTATATGATGTATGCCGCTAGCCTTCCCAAAATCGCCATTCTTTTGGCGGCGACCGATGCCATTGAAAAGGGAGAACTCAAGGAAACGTACGAGGTCAAAAAGGACATGCGCCTGATGATCAGCAAATCGGACAACGAAGCTGCGACGCGTATGATCGACCGTGTGGGCTACGATAAACTGGAAGCCGTTATGACAGACCCCAAATACGATTTTTATGATGAGGAAAGAGGAGGTGGTCTCTGGGTCGGTAAACGATACGGCAGTGGAGGGGCTACCAACCGTGAGCCCTTAAAACATTTGAGCCATGCGGCATCGGTAACCCAAGTGTGCCGTTTCTATTATTTACTGGCCAACGGAAAGCTGGTCAACGAAAAGCGCTCTAAAGAAATGTTGGCCGCACTTGAAAATCCAGAATTGCACCATAAGTTCGTGAACACGTTGGACCAGATCGCGCCAAAGGCCAGATTGTTCCGTAAGTCAGGGTCATGGCGCACGTATCATTCCGATTCCGTTTTGGTGTGGGGCGAAAATCCGGATAGGCGTTATATTATCGTGGCGCTTATCGATGATGCCAATGGGGAACAGATAATTCGGGATTTGGTACGGCCCATTGAAAAGCTCTTAAAAAAGGATATAACTTTGGCAAGAAAATAGGACAATATTGAGTTCTTAGATAGCCATAGCCAACCTCCATTCAATGCTCCGTAACCTGATCCAAAAAACGTTCGATGTCCGTGAAGGGGAATTCCGGGTTTCCTTTTACATGCTCTCCTATATATTTTTGATCATTTCGGTGCTGATGATCATCAAGCCTACCATAAACGCACTCTTTCTTTCAGAACTGGGCGTCGAGCAGCTGCCCTTTGCATTTTTGGCTGTCGCAGTAACGGCCATCGGTAGTTCGTTCTTCTATTCACGGGCGTTGATCCGGTTTCCCCTGAACCGAATTATCAAATTCACGGTTTTCGGTTCTACCATCGTTCTGATCAGTTTTGGACTGCTCTTGAAGTTCGATTGGGTAGGCGGTTGGTTGCTGTATTTGTTCTATATATGGGTGGCCCTCTATGCAGTTTTGTCCGCTTCGCAATTCTGGGTATTGGCTAATTTAGTCTATACGGTCAGGGAAGCCAAACGACTTTTCGGATTCATTGGATCAGGAGCTATTCTCGGTGGAATTTTCGGGGGATACCTTACCTCTCTCCTTGCCCCTTTTATCGGTACCGACAACCTGATTTTTCTGGCCGCGACGCTTCTTTTGTGCTGCATCCCCTTGCTGCAAAAGATTTGGAATTCCAGCAGCAAAAAACTAGGAAAACAGCGACGTCCAAAACGGATGGCAAATGCTGCGGAAAGACCTTGGCAGTTGATTGTAAAATCGAAACATTTGACCTTTATGGCGTGTATCGTTACGGTCAGCGTCTTAACTGCCAAATTGGTGGACTATCTCTTTAGTGATTTTGCCTCTGCGGCAATACCTGACCCCGAAGAGCTGACCTCTTTTTTTGCGTTTTGGTTCTCGACCTTTAACTTGCTGTCCCTAACCATACAATTATTTTTTACCCACCGTATCGTGGGTATTTGGGGTGTAGGTTTTTCGTTGCTATTGCTGCCCATCGGTATTTTTGCGGGGAGTTTGTTCTTTTTTATCCTTCCCGAACTTTCCGCCGTAATCGTCATCAAGGCCATGGACGGGGTACTCAAACAGTCCGTGCATAAAAGTGCCTCGGAACTTTTATCCTTACCGCTATCCTTTGATCTAAAAAATAAGACCAAGTCATTTATTGATGTGGTTGTCGATAGTATTGCCACTGGAATTGCCGGATTCTTGTTGATTTTTGTGGTGAAAGGCCTCAATTTGCCTTCCTATTACATTGCCGGCATCATATTGATATTGGTCGGTGTGTGGGTATTTTTCATCCTTCAGGTGCGCCAAGAATATTACAAAACCTTTCGGAGTAATTTGGAAGCACTGACGACCGAACGCAATGAACGCCCTGCGAAACCGACTGCCAAAAGAGTGTCGGTCGTGAAGGGCATGCGAAATGTATTTCGGACCGGTTCTGAGGAACAGATCCTATTTATGTTGAGTAAATTGATGGAAATCAACGATAAGCGTTTTGAGAAGGATGTGGAGCTGTTGTTGGATCATCCCTCGACAAAAGTACGAACGGCGGCCATCCAAAATCTTTATTTTTTGAATACGACGGCAATGGTATCCAATGTCAGGCCTCTTTTACATACCGATGACGAAGCCCTTACCCTGGCAACTTTGGAATACCTGTTACTGCATGCAGAGAAGGACAGTTCACTGGTTTACGACCGATATTTGGATAACGAAAACAGCCGTATTTCCGATGCCGCACTGTACTGCCTGGCAAAAGAGTCGAGAAACAATGAGCTTCTAAAAAATGCCTACGGTCTGCATAATCGCATCGAACACCAAATCAATAAAATATCCGATGAGAAAAAGGATATCGCAACCCTTATATCACTTTTAAAAACTATCGGGGCGGCAAATATTCCTACGTATTTTCCTTTTATTACCGAGCATCTTGAGGATGATAACCCAGAAATCGTAGCATCCGCAATTTTCGCTGCAGGCCTTGCCAAAGACGATCGCTTTATTCCGGATTTGATTCCATTTTTACCTCAGAAAAAATTCCGAAAACAGGTCATCAAAGCCTTGTTAGGCTATGGGACGACCATGGTGCCCTTACTGACAAACATTGCGCTAGAGCGGCTGGCACCCCTTGAAACTTGTCGCTTTATTCCCGCTACGCTACAAAACTTTCCCTCCCAGGAAACCGTGAGCTGCTTGTTCCGGTTGATGGAGGATAGCGATTTGTCAATCCGGTTGGAAAGTATACGGGCCTTAAGTGAGATCCGAAAGAACCATCCGGGACTCAAATTCGATAAGTACAGGATCGTCGCTTTGATTTATGAGGAATGCAAATTGCACCATCGGACCCTTTCGGCCATGCATACCCAAATTATCATATCCTATAGAAATCGGACAAAAGCCAAAAGAGAAATTAGCGAAGAAGAACGGGACGCCCGAACCAGTCTTTTGGAAATTTTGGAGCGCCGACTGGATGCCGGGCTTGAGCGCATCTTTAAATTATTGGGACTGCGCTATGCCCAAAAAGACATTAATATCGCCTACGAAGGCCTATTGAGCGACAAACAGGAGGCCCGCACCAACGCCATAGAGTTTTTAGACAATCTTCTTACCGGAGACCTGAAACGTACCCTCTTGCCTATCATCGAAGAATCTGCATTGGATACCTCTTCAGACGAAGTTCTACAAAAAATCAAGCACAAAGTACCTACTGAAATGGAGTGTTTTGAACTCTTGCTCAACAGCAATGACCTTAAGCTAAAACTGGCCGTACTATATCTTATTAAGCATCAAAAAGATGAGAAGTATATTCCGCTGATTATGAAATTTATTAAAACCGACGACTTAAAGTTACGGACGTTCGCCCAAGAAGCCTGGAAGGGAATAGTCAATTCCGAATAATCTTGTCAATATTCCCCGCCAGATACATATGATCGCTGGCGGAGTTTTTACGGAGTACGTTGGTCATTAGCACGACCATATAGATGCAATTGTTCGGATGTTCGACAATGGCGACAGAGTTCATAAAATTGGTGACATTGCCCATGTATTTTTCGCAGGCCTCACCCTTACTACGGTCGCATTTGTAGAGACTACCGGATTTGAAATACACGGCAGCTTCTTTTAATGCCGGCGATTGCGCATAGCGGATACGGCGATCAGTCATGTACATTAGGCGTTTCATTTCCAAACTGCTCGGTTCGTCGACTACTTTGCCCTGCTCCAGTTGGACCAAGAATTTCATCAATCCCGATGCGGATCCTATGCTTCCACCTTTGTCGCCTACGAAGGTGTTGGCACCACGGGTGAAGAAACTGCCCAACCGCCATTCGTCGGCGCTTATTCCTAAATCGCGTAAGGGAAGGTTTACGACATCATTGCCCAAATCGGTCAATTCTTTTTTGGGGGTTTCCTTAAAATAGGCATCCGCTTGTTCTTGGGTCAGTTCGGGATAGTTTTCTCCGAACGCTGCCATCAACAGCACTTCGCGCCAAACAATACTGGCCGCACCGTTATTGCTGACGGATAGCATATGGTCTGCCCATTCGTAGAGCGAAAAAACATCGCTAGCGATCACCTGCCGTTTGACCAAGGTGTTTTTTTCAATGTTGTAAATGGGTATGGTGTGCTCATCGGTCAGTCCCCAAACCCCTGCTTTGACGGATTTGTTCTTTAACAGCTCTGTCCGTTTTTCGAAGGAATCGGGATAGATATTGGCGAGTTGGGTAAAAAGTCCGTTGAGCACGGCAAGTTTGCCGACACTACCTGGCTGGTAGCCCGCCATCTCGTTGCGCTCGGCATAACGGATATGGTTAACATCGGAAATATCTAGTACTGTGAGGGAATAACTTTTATCCAAGCCCCTGAAGAGGCCGTTGATTTCCTTTTGGAAGTCTTCGTCAATGGTCATCAAGGCGGCTGCGCTGTCCGCAGCTCTTGGCAACAGATTGAGCTGAATTTCGCTGTAGGATTTCATGGCGCCTACTGGCAAAGCGGTTTTCTCCGTGATTTCACCGCTTTTGATTAATTCTAGGCGTTTTAGGCGTTTAATACCCGTTTTTTCGTAGCCGTCTATGGGATAATATTTCACTACTGTGAATGCTGAGCAGAAAGCAACTAAAAACAAGAAGGCTAGCGTTTTTTTCATTACAAATCTTTTGAAAGCGAAATTTCGTTTTTGGTATCAATTTTCGGAGTAATCGACTCCAAATACCCTGAACTCAACGCCTTTTTATTCTCCACAAACGGCCGTATTTGAAACAGCCACAGTTTGTCGTTTTGAAATCCGAGTTCTACATCATAAGCACCCTCGTAATCGGATTTGGTTTCTTTGGGCAGGGTCTTTCGAATGGTTTTGGCGAACTCCTGTATCTCGTCGATGTTCTTTTCATTGAGCACGGGTTTCTCGAAAGTCGTGGTCCTTTTACCGGTACCACCAGTTGCCGGGAGGCTGTTATAAAAAGTTTCGCGAGCTGGGGCCAATAATCGGTAGCCCCCATCATCATAAATGGTGTAAGATTCCGCAGATTGCCCGTCAACGGCCCCTCCGGCTCCTCGGCTAAAGGCGATAGTCAGGTCTTTTTCATTACCGCTGTTAATACCTTTGGTAATTAAGACCCCCGAATAATCGACATCGACGCTGGGAATCACTAAAATGGATGGGAATACGTTTTCGGGGTTCAGCAGATATTTCTGACGCCATTTAAAACTGCGTTCGGTGTAGGGCGAGGCCCAGACTTCCTTAATGCCATTAATAATGGCCTCTTTATCGACTACATTGAATTTGGTAAGGTTGAGTCCGGCGCCTGTGAAATCTTTTAAATCTTCCATGTTGGTGTCGCTGCGTAAGAAAACCGGAACATCGCCCAAGACTTTACCTAAAATGGATTCAAAATCCGCTTCCAGTTCGGTGATGAAGTCGGCTTTTAAGGGCATTTTGGCTATGGCCTCACGGAGGGTTTCCAATTGGCGCAATTGATAGTTTTCTACTTCTGGTTCAGGGATGTTATTGTTTCGCATTTTTTCCGCTTCCGCGAACATGGTGTTCAGAAAGTTCCAATACGAAACGGTTTGCCCGGGCATAGGCTGATTCATATGTTTCCGAAAAATACCGAAAGGGATGACCAAACCTTCGACTACCTTATCGGGGAACATTTTTTTCAACTGTCCCAAGTTCGCAGCTTTCGGGCCACATAGTTGTCCGGAGTCGCTAGCATCGACACTGCGGAGGTCTAAGACATCGGTATTATCCAATCGGATTTTTTCGATCGGAACTTCAATTTTATCGGTGTTGCGCTCTTTTTTGGCGAACAGCTCCCGCTCTTGGGCGGTCATTTGGCCTTCTGGTTTTAGGATGACGTTTCCTTTGTTCGAGACGGCATAGAATACGCGCTGACCATCGAACCTTTTCAGGCTCTGCAAATTTTCATCCGATAAAGCCGCATTGGGGATTCCCAAATTACGGGCCAGCAGTTGTACGTGAGAGACCATATTGCCTTCAGCTACCGTGGCGATTCCGGCTACAGGTTTCAGGTCAGCAGGGGGACGCATGAAAATATATATCTTGTCGGAAGACACTTCCACATCATCGGGCGAGCCGGCGACAACGACCAGTTCCCCGAAGGCATAGCCAGGATTGAGTCCGCGTACGGTACTGGGGTTTCCGATATCCATGACCGTGTTGGTGAGGGAGGATTCTTTGGCAATAAAATCGCCGAGCTCGCCTACGCTCTTTCCTAAATGTAACGCAATAGAACCCCGAATGCGATCGTCGATAAAGCCGTAAGCCTTGGGTTCGAAACCGGTATACACATCTACGATTTCCTGATAATTGGCTTTGACCATGGCGGCGCTCCACTCTACCGCTCCACGGGCGGTTTCGAGAACCGTGTTCAATTCGTCCACGGTTATTTTCTCCGCATTCGAAGGGTTCAAGGTACTCTGGATCTGATCGTATTCCCAAAGTTCCAAGTAACCTGCTCCGGCGGCAGCGGTAGTTAGGGCATGTATTTTCTGCAGCTGTTCCCTAAGTGTTTCCGGTTCCCATTTTGAGGCATTTTTATACAGAACTTCTTCAAGTTTCAGAGAGATGTCAAGCAATTGCAATCGGGCCATGGCACGTTTCTCTTCTCCTATTCCTATTCTGATGTCCAACAATACCTGAGCTGCAGCCGAAATACCTTCCGCAGAATTTATGGCACCTGAATTTTGGATGATAAAAGCGTCCAACCTCTCTCCTAAGGGGGTTCCCTTCAGTAAATTGGCTTTTTGACCCAGTTTTTTGATATCGATGGGGGTGAAGAAATCCGTCATTGTAGCGATGAGTCCGTCGAATTGCTCGTTTTGGGCTACTGTCAATTTGGTCCTGTTCGCTTTTCGGAACGCCTTTACCTTCTCGATATCCGTAGCTTCCGGTTGGCCGTGGATCTTTACACGCAAATCCATAAAGGGCAGATAGGCATCCGAAATGACCTTTGATTCGCTGCGCATCCGCTGTGCAATATTATCGTCACCGCTGTGCGGCACATCCTTTAAGGACTGGCGGACCAAAAAATAATGTTCCTTTAACACGTCATCCTTAGCTAATATCCCTCTATAAAAAGCGATGCCCCTAGCCTCTTCATCTTCGGACTGCACGGCGCCGCGGTAAAATTGTCCCTTTTGATTGACCCATCCGTTGTCGACCGAACGCAGGTATTTATCCAATTGGTATTGTTTTAAACGGGAATGGTCATTTTTTGCATCCCAAAAATCGGGGGCATCCGTATAGGCCAGTAATTGTCCCAGAAAAATATGGTGATCCTTTGCGATAGCTTCCACATCATCCTTATATCGGGCATGCTGAATGCCCGGTCCGATTTCGGAAGGACAGGGATCTTTAGGTGCACGGACGCTTCCATCGGTACAAAACCAGCGGATATCTTTATAAGGACCCCGAATGTCATTTTTAAAAAAGGCTATCCGAGCTGCCATTTGAGCATTGTCGATTTTCTTTTGGCCAATTGCCGTGGTGGAGAAAAGCAATGCTGTAATACCAAGTAAGATATGATTGGTCATAGTAATAAATCGGTTACGGTTACGGCTATCAAAAGTACTGCCAAATTATATAGAAAATTAAATAATCGAATGAGATGGCTTTCATGCATCCTTTTAACTATATTTCTATTTATCACTAAATCCTTCACCTATGAAACTAAAGTATACTATCGAACCGATAAAATTCCGAATCATTGAAGAACTGCCCAATGCATGGAACGACGGTGATTACAAAAAATTGTTGGATACAGCGGAATACGGCGATACGTCGGACCTATCCTCCGAAGAGCTCAAGGAAATGTGCCTACTTTCACTATCCGATAACGAACCCGATGAAGCGGCGAAGCTAGTGTTGGCCTACATTTTCGGGGAACGCCTGAACCAGGGTCAAATCGACAATCTATCCCATGAAATGGAGACTGAAAAAGTGTGGGAAGAGTACGCCGAGCTCTCTATGCACGAGGAATTCTTTAACGCGACACAGCTTTTGTATAAGGCGTATAACGGTAAATTCCCCCATCCGGAAGCGGTATGTTTTAAAATGAAGGTGTCATCCAAGGAAAAACAGGGTATGGACATCTTTGAAAAGGATACCGAAACCGGCTTGATTCGTCTTTTAGTACAGGGTATGGCCGAAAACACCTTAATCAACCGACTTTTTGATGAAGAACTTAAAGGAGGGGATTTTAAGGATGCCAAGGATATTATTTGGCAGTTTACCCAAGAATCCACGGAAGGCAATGGCCGAATTTTCGAGATAATCTCCTCAACCTACTGGTTCAACGACCTCAAATATGCAGAGACATTTGAAGCCATTCTCGATTTAGAGGAGGATGTATAGTACAAACAATTTTCAAGTAATCGTAAAATATACAAAACTCACATAGACTAGCACCAGTACAAGGCCATCACGCCAATTGAGCCGCAGTCCTTTAGGGATAAAAACCAACGGGAGAATCAAGAACGAAATACCGAGCATCCAAAAAATATCACTGCTTAGCAGGCCTTGATCCATGACTTGAATTGGAGTTATTATCGAAGTAATTCCCAGGACCGCCAAAAGGTTAAAAATATTCGACCCGATAAGGTTGCCCAAGGAAATCGCTTTTTCCTTTTTGATGACCGCTATGACCGAGGCCGCCAGTTCGGGAATGCTGGTACCTACGGAAACTACCGTCACCCCTATTATCCGCTCGCTTACGCCATAAACCGTAGCCATCCCCACGGCACCATCAATAAGTAGCTCGGATCCGCCCCAAAGTGCAGTTCCCCCAAAACCCAAAAACAGCATCGTCTTCCATAGCGGCATTGGAATATCATCTTCGGGCATTTCATCTACAACCGCCGGTTTCTGGAATCGGAGGAGATAGATTAAAAATAAAAATAGGACCACCACCATGATGATGCCCTCGTATCGTTGTAGTTCCCCATCAAAAAAGATGAATCCGAAAAATAACAGCGATGCCAGCATCATTACGGGCCAATCCGTTGTATAGAAACTACGCTGTACTTCAATGCTGCCAAGGAGGGTGGTTATGCCCAAAACCAGTCCTAAATTGGCTATGTTTGAGCCGACCACATTGCCTAAGGCTAGATCGGGAAAACCGTCTAACGCCGATTTTAAACTTACGATAAGCTCCGGTGCCGAAGTAGCAAAAGATACCACCGTCATACCGATTACAATCTTTGGGATGTTCAATCGTAGCGAAAGTGCTACCGCGGATTTCAACAGCCAGTTACCGCCCGCTATCAAAAGCACTAGGCCAAGAACTATAAAAAGAAGGTTTTGCATGAAGTGGTTTGTGGAAACAATGACTCGTCTTAAGCTATTTTTTTACCTGCAAATTTCGGTGCCAAAGTAAACTCAAGACGAGTTCAGGCACAAATATAT
Organism: uncultured Flavobacteriaceae bacterium; assembly: GCA_963832345.1. Classification (GTDB taxonomy): domain Bacteria; phylum Bacteroidota; class Bacteroidia; order Flavobacteriales; family Flavobacteriaceae; genus Pricia. Next base: position 271,514 of record CAWHTW010000008.1, read on the forward strand.
GCGAAGATTTTAGATTTGCGGGATTCTTTTAACCATGCTTGACTTTGCCTTTTTACAAATTAGAGAAGGCATCAAAAAATGATGGAATTGCCAAAAAACGGCATTTTAGTTCAAAAATTTCCCTTGGAAATTAAAAAATCATCCAAAAACCCCCTTCAATTATTACATATTGAAATCTTATCGGTTCTTTTTTATTTCTATTTATCACTTCGTTCAAGAGAGATGTTGAAAAAAAGAAATATAAATCGTCTTTCTGATTATAATATCATATCCAATTTCATTAAATCATATCCTATTATTTGGGTGTGAATATCCCTTTTACATATCTTGAAAAAACAATCGATTATCGAGTAGTATTTACTCAAGCCTTTCTAACATTTCTACGGATGGTATAATTGCATGAAGGCCTAACCCTAAAAACCGAGTACAATGATTACACTTGCTAAAATTTTGATATTGCTGCTGGCATCGTTGATTATGATATTGGCATAATCCTATCTATGTTACAAAAGGGCTGTCTTCTAGAGGCGGTTCTTTTCTATAATAAATTTCTTGCCGCAGGGTGAGCAATTCTTTACGAGACCTCGGAATCAATTTTCAACACGCTTGAAAAAACTAAAGGCGAGTTCCTTATATTTGTGTTGATTTCAATCGGATGAAAAAGGCTTTCTTTAAATTTTTGGCAAAGGTGAACAAAGCGGTGCTCCCGTCGTATTCGAAAGAGCAATTGGATCTTTCAAGAGCGTCTAAATTTCAGATGGCAATTATCGGATGGCGCTATTTTGTGACCACCAACGCATTAGATTAGCAGCTTTTCAGTTGTTTTTAGTAGTGCATCAGAGACCGTATCTCATAGCCCTGAAGTTTCTCGACCCCTTTTAAGAAATCAAGTACCATCAAAAAATTACACTGAACGATTTCACCCCCCAGCCTTTCGACCAGCTCACAAGTTGCTTTGGCCGTGCCGCCGGTGGCAAGTACATCGTCATGGATCAAGACTTTGTCTCCCACTTGGAGGGCATCTTCATGTATTTGCAAAGTGTCGGTGCCATATTCAAGTTCGTAGGTGACGCTGATTTTTTTTGCTGGTAGCTTTCCCGATTTTCGGACAGGAACGAATCCAGCATTCAGTCTTGCCGCCAATAACGGTCCAAAGAAAAAGCCACGACTTTCCATACCGACCACAATATCGATTTTTTGGTTTCCGACCAAATCTATCAATGCATCCACGGCCTGCCTAACAGCCTTGGGGTCTTTTAATAGTGGTGTGATGTCTTTAAAAACAATTCCTTCAGAAGGAAAATCACGGACATCCCGGATAAAGGGTTTTAGGTTCATTTAAGTGCGCGGTTTTTGAACTGATCTTAAGCTTTTATTTTACCTACGAATTTAACATGTTGCAGCCCAATTTCGCTATTTTTTTGGTAGCGTAGCAAGGGCATGCTACGAAAGATTATCCTCATTAGACCCCAAATGCCTAAATTCTCGGTTTAAAACAAAAACTCACGACCAGTTCATTTTGCGGTAAATTTAAAAAGAAATATATTTGCACCCGCTTGAAATAAAAAGCAATACTGGTCCTGTGGCGCAACTGGATAGCGCATCTGACTACGAATCAGAAGGTTACAAGTTCGAATCTTGTCAGGATCACGACACTCGACAGACCACGCCCCATTTCGGGCGTGGTTCTTTGTTTTGTGGAAACCCCAAGCGACAGCTTGAGGGGTTGGAACAAAACGAAGAGCCAGGGCGATAGCCCGTGGTCTGGCATTTGCAACCTTGACTCCCCCAAGAAAACCGCAGGTAATCTTGTCAGGATCACGACACTCGACAGACCACGCCCCATTTCGGGCGTGGTTCTTTGTTTTGTGGAAACCCCAAGCGACAGCTTATGGGGTCGGAACAAAACGAAGAACCAGGGCGATAGCCCGTGGTCTGGCATTTACAACCTTGATTCCCCCAAGAAAACCGCAGGTAATCTTGTCAGGATCACGACACTCGACAGACCACGCCCCATTTCGGGCGTGGTTCTTTGTTTTGTGGAAACCCCAAGCGACAGCTTGGGGGGTTGGAACAAAACGAAGAACCAGGGGAATAGCCCGTGGTCTGGCATTTGCAACTTTGATGCCCCAAGAAAACCGAAGGTAATCTTGTCAGGATCACGACACTCGACAGACCACGCCCCATTTCGGGCGTGGTTCTTTGTTTTGTGGAAACCCCAAGCGACAGCTTGAGGGGTTGGAACAAAACGAAGAGCCAGGGCGATAGTCCGTGGTCTGGCATTTGCAACCTTGATTCCCCCAAGAAAACCGCAGATAATCTTTTAAAAAACAATTCATAATGAATTAGATACATAACTTCGTATTTGCTTTTTCCCTTTTACAGTTATCGCAGCATTAGATATAAAATGGGAAGCCTTTACCAATATTTAAAGGAATTATGGTCAGGAAAATCACAATTGGTACCTTTAAATAATGCACAACATAAGTTTACCAGAGGATGCATAGAACAAACTACGCCCAATCGAGGTGGTACATGGGAGTCTCACCCCCTATCCGCTCTCATAACCCGTCCGGGCGCCTCTTGATTCATACGGCTCTTGTTATACAGTCGATAAAATCTAAATGGATTAGACCTGTTTTTATCCCAGCTCACAATGAAGGCGACTTCTCGCTAGATGAGGTTAGGAGCGCACATGCAGAGGATATTGCAAACCACGAAAGTACGGGGTAAAGTTTCTTCAGCTTTGGGTGGACAAAAATTCGAAGACTGTTTTTTCCTCATCGAAGCACTAAACCCTGAGGCCTGTTTATCATGCCGTCTGGAATCGCGCGGGAATACCCTTGAAATATCCCGGAAATGGAAGAATGCCTGTTAGATGTATACATGAGCAGAAAGCTGCCCAGGGATGAACATGACATGGTCCTATCCCCAAAGGGAGAATCGGATCGGGCCAGCCGCACATTATTAGTGGTACATATTGAGAAGTTTAAATTGATCCCAAGATCATGTAGGGGACTCCATCCCTTTACTGATGATCATTCTCAAGGTCTGGTGGTAGCTTGCATTGGTCAGTTCGATGGAAGGCTTCTTGAAAATGACCCTGACTAATGTAACAGAAAG
>CAWHTW010000009.1:0-72986 GCA_963832345.1 uncultured Flavobacteriaceae bacterium
TATTTTCGTGATTCGACGGGGAATATCGCGGTGATTCCGTTCGGAATATTAAGTAATCCGACTAATAGCAAATTCCTTGTCCGGCCGCAGACCAAATACGAGGTATTGGCCAATTTTGAGTCAAGTGGTCAGTTCCGGCGGGAAGACAACATAAATCTAGTAATCAAAAAGACACTGCCTGCTCTGGAAAGAAAAACTTTTACCAACTACATTGATGGTATCACCTCTGGGATCATGTTGGGTCTTGCTTTATATAATCTGTTTCTATTTCTATCCCTGCGGGATAGAACCTATTTGTGGTATACACTATATATATTTTCTTTCGCCTTTAGCTTCAAGACGTTATTTACCAGTTCTCCGCCAAATTGGACTCAATTTTTCTTTTCTGATTATCCATTATTTGCATTTTATCTAAAAAAGTTTGCCGATCCGATTATTTGGATTGCATACACCAATTTCGTCAGAAATTTTCTGTCCACGAAAGACCAACATCCTGTTTGGGATAAAGTACTTAAAATTTGCATCGGCCTGATAATTCTTCAGTTTCTGATTGATTTGACCGGTATTTACTATTTTACGGGTGTCGGCCGTGTGATGTTATGGAATACAACCGTTGTCGCCTGTATAGCATTAGCTATCATTAGCTATATGAAAGGGCATATCAGAGCTAGGTTTTTTCTTTTAGGTCAATTCTTTCTATTGACGGGTATACTAATCACAGCTTCTTACTATGCCGGGCTGGATGTGCTTTCCTTTCTGCCGAACACGGAATTCTTTAATTATTTCAGATCACCTACCTCTATTTTTGCCTTTGGAGCTGTAGAATGTATTGTTTTCTCTTTCGCCCTAGCTGACAAGTACAATATCTTGCAGCGGGATATCACGAGAGTAAAAATTGAAAAAGAAAAAGAAAAATCGGAGGCCCTTCGATTAACAGAATTGGATACCTTCAAAACCCGCTTCTACTCAAACATCACCCATGAATTCAGAACCCCCCTAACCGTCATAGAAGGAATGGCCAATGATTTGGAAAGCCATCCGGATAAAGCGCCTGAAAAAAACCTCTCTCTAATTAAGCAAAATAGTAGAAACCTGTTGTCCCTTGTCAATCAAATGCTGGATTTATCAAAGTTGCAGGCGGGAAAATTGGCCGCCGATCTACGCCAGGACGATGTCATTTTGTTCATGAAATATCTTGTAGAGACCAACGAATCTTACGCCGATATGAAAAATGTAGGCCTGCAGTTTTATTCCGAAGAACCAGAACTGTGGACTGATTTTGATGCTCCAAAGCTAGAACAGGTCCTTACTAACTTAATTTCCAATGCCAAAATTTACGCCCCAATACGGAAAGTATTGGTCGGAGCTAAAAAAAAAACTGCTTGGAAATGAACCATGGTTAGAGCTAATAGTAAAGGACAACGGAATTGGTATATCTGCGCAACAACTTCCCTATATTTTTGACCGCTTCCATCAGGCCGAATCCACACATGCGAATCAAGGAACCGGAATTGGTTTGGCGCTGGTTAAAGAACTAGTAGCTATTTTGAATGGCACAATACGGGTAGAAAGTGAATTGAACCATGGAACCAGCGTTATACTCCATTTTCCCGTTCAAAATAATACACCTAAAACGGCCCAGGCCAGCGGCTATCATTTTAATGAACTAGTCTACCAGCGTCATGTACCAGATATTGTTAAATCTATGGTCACGAATGAACTTCCTATTTTATTGATCATAGAAGACAGCGAAGACGTCACCTATTACCTAAAGACTTGCCTGACGGACAGCTACCAAATCATAACCGCCCGCAATGGGAAAGAAGGCGTGAAAAAAGCATTGGAGGAATTACCGGATATTGTAATTAGCGATGTCATGATGCCGGAAATGGATGGTTTCGAAGTTTGTAGAATATTAAAGAAGGATGAAATTACCAGCCATATTCCCATAATACTGCTCACCGCAAAAGCTACCTCCGAAGACAAACTTATCGGACTAACACACGGCGCTGATGCTTATGTGACCAAGCCCTTTGAAAAAGCGGAATTAATCGTTAGGTTGAATAAATTATTAGAGATCCGGCAAACGCTTCAGAAGAAATATAGTAGTAGGTTGATAAGTAGCCAAGCTGTTAAGGTCGTCGAAACCAAGGAGGATACTTTTGTTGAAAAAGTCGAAAAAATAATCCTGCGCCATTTAGATAAAGAGGATTTTTCAATACACGAATTGGCTCGTGAAATACACCTTAGCCGCTCCCAGTTACATCGTAAAATAAAAGCACTGACTGGTATGTCGGCGAGTATTTATATTCGGCATATTCGGCTCCAAAAAGCTAAAGAATTACTCTATACTTCTGAATTAAGTATCGCTGAAATAGCTTACCAAGTAGGCTTTAAAACGCCGGTTTATTTTTCTCAAATTTTTAAGGAAACTTTTGGGGAAAGTCCAAATGCAACACGCAAGTAATTGATTGCAAGAGATTTGCATTAATTTTGTAGTATGTTTACAACAATAACGTGAGTGCCTCCCTTCTCCTTTTTTCAACATTATAGAAAGACTTTGCTGAAATGGCGAAAGTTAAAACTCGTTTGTTCGTTTAAATTTATATCACCTTTTAGAACGGGATAGTTCCCTTAAGAATACGGAGGCTATTATCGTAACTAGGAGTAATGATTATATCTTTTAACCTTTTAAAATTTTTAATTATGAAGAAATTAAAAACATTTTGCTTAGTGGCAATAACGACATTGCTGATGTTTTCCTGTACACAGGATTCAATGGATACCAATGGTAATATTGAGGATTTGAGCGATGAAACACTTATTGGAAACCAGAGTAAATCTGAAAAGAGTTCTACTGTTGTCATTTATGAAGATCCAGATGGTCCACCAGAAACATTTGTTGAAGTTACCGGGGCTACTTCGAAATTGAACCGTAACGCAAACGGTATTACCGTAAATTTTAAAACTGATGGGTTAATACCAGGAAATGCATATACTTTGTGGTTTGTAGTCTTTGGTGATACACCTGGCCCACCATCTTCTACATATGCTGCCGGTCACGTTATAGGAGGAAGTGGGAAAGGTAATTTTTCGGGACATTTAAGTGTTGGGGATATTTTTGATACCCCTAGCCCTAACGGCAGTTTGCCGGTTTTTAATAGACCGCTAACCGCTGAAGTTCATATCGCATTGCGTACTCATGGACCGGTGCAACCGGGAATGATGCCCGACCAAATAGAAACTATTGATGGTGGTTGTCTTCTTCCGGAAATTGGTTTTCCATCAGGTCCAAACCTATATCCAGACTGTGACTTAGTAGGATATTGTGCTAATATACAAGTTGCAATGCATCCTGGAAATTAAATAATATTCTAATAGAGTTGCTTAAACAATACGAAGTGATTTAAACTTTCTTTGATGGACCCATTCCTGCCCGTTTGGCAGGCGCACTTTACCGTTTTTTGAGTACCGAAGCTATGGCTATGCAACACAAAAATGATAAAATCCCATCACAAAAGCCGAAATCCCAGGTTCCAAACAAAAAGTTTAAATCACTTCATATCGTCAGAAGAATGTTTCCGAACAAATTATCGAAATTTTTTACAACAATTAACGAAGTGCAAAGAACAGGAATCAAACTCGGGCAAGCTACTTCTCTTGACGAAATGAAGATTGGATAGCTTAACTTCCCAAATTCTATGAATTATTTGCCTGTTGTAAACCACTTCAGCGCTGTTTTCAAAGGATGTATTTTTGTGGCCTTTGTTCAAAAGTCAAATACATTCGGTCAGTGTCAAAGAATCCATCTTTGCCTTAGCGGATAATTGGAAATCGATAAAGATGATTTCTTTCAAGACGAAGTGGTTCAGAAACTGTTTGGAGTTTGTGCGGAACTATAAAAGATATAATTTTACGGCCTCAAAAACTAAAAGACATGCAAAGAAATAGGTTTGTAAATGTGATTTTATGTAGCTTGACTCTCTTCTTAGGCTCCTGTACGGACGATGACGACGAGGTATTAGTACCACTTGACCAAACAACGGCCGGCGCGTATGATGCAGAGGTAGTAACGGAATGGTACGACTTGATCAAGACTCTGACGATCGAAACTGCCGGCTATACACCGCCGGTCGCCGCCCGAGCTTTTGGGTATACCAGCGTAGCCCTATACGAAGCCGTGGTACCGGGAATTTCTAATAAAGTTTCGCTTTCGGGAAAGCTGAGCGATCTAGATTTGGATACCCGATTAGAGACCGGTAAAACCTACCATTGGCCTACTGCGGCCAATGCGGTACTGGCCAAGATGACTAGATACTTTTACGTCAACACTACCGAAGATCGTTTGATGGCCATTGCCGCCTTGGAAGAAAAATACAACAATGAGTTTTTAAAGGAAAACGGAGCGGAAGTGCATGAGGTTTCGGTGAAATTAGGCCAAGATGTGGCCGATAAAATACTGGCCTGGTCGGAGACCGATGGGGGGAAGGATGCCCAGTTCAATAATTTTCCGAAAGATTATGTTCCCCCATCTGGGGAGCAATTTTGGGTTCCGACCGCCCCTGGTTTTCAATCCGCTTTACAGCCATTCTGGGGCTCAAACAGGCCCTTTTTGAGAGCTAACTTTGAAGGGGATGCACTTGCTCCGCCCCCCCCTCCGTTTTCCGTCGAGGAAAATTCCGTCTGCTATCAACGAGCTTTGGAAGTGTATGAAGTGGTGAACACCCTTACACCCGAACAACTCAACATAGCTGAATTTTGGTCCGACGATCCCGTAACCACAGCTACCCCGCCAGGACATTCCATTTCCATACTCAACCAATTGATCAAAGAGAACAATACAAGTTTGGACATTGCCGCCGAGGCCTTCGCCAAATTGGGCATAGGAATCTCCGATGCGTTCATATCGTGCTGGAAGGTAAAGTATCAAACCAATTATATTCGGCCGATCACCTATATAAATAAGTATATTGACCCTAGCTGGATGCCCATTCTAAATACTCCTCCCTTTCCAGAATATACCTCGGGTCATTCCGTTCAATCGGGTACCCTAGCCGAAATTATGACCGATTTCTTCGGGGATAACTATCAATTTACGGACCATACCCACGAAGGACGTACAGATATGGACGGAACGCCCCGAACCTTCGACAGTTTTTACAACTTGGCGGAAGAAGCGGCCTTATCAAGGTTATACGGAGGTATCCATTTCCAGGAGTCCATTAAATTAGGGCTGGAACAAGGATATCAGATCGGTAAAAATGTGAACTCGTTAAATTTGGATAAGTAGGTCAATTACCGACATTTCTTATTACCGAAAATCGCGGTGTCCTCCGATATCGGGCCAAGTGATTAATACGTGAATATCGTGAGTGCCTTCGTAGGTAATCACTATCACTAGATTCACATTCAAGCTGAATTAGAATTTAGGAAGAAACTGGTACTGCTTTTCAACACCCAATAAAACAACAGCTTTGTAGTTACTTAAAGCTATAGTCAACATTGGTACGTTAAAGGGACATCCATTACAAAGTTAAAGGGACATAGTTTACACTTTTAAGGTTATAATTTGAGATTAAAATCAAATTATTGTGCCCTGGACAGAAACAACAACTATGGAACAAAAAATTGAATTCAAAAACATCATTTTTTATTAAATCTCCCTTACTTTATTAGTAATTTCTTAAAACAAATCCATCAAATTTCAGAAAAATTGTCTTGTGGAAATAGCGACCGTAAAGTTGCCCATAAGCACCGTTCCCGAATATAATTGAGCCATGGACATTATATGTTCATAACTTAACATATCCAACAAAAGCTGTAATTATAGCTATCGGAAAGGCTGTATTGATACGTTTTATAGAATCACTGCGTTTTAGGAGATTCATTAATTACCTGAGATGACATAGGTCTTGTCAAGCAAGTAAGGAATTTTGGCGGTTCAAAGTTCTCCTTCACCCATTATTAACTCACCCTTCAAGAACTTTTGGCTAATGTTCTACGTATATCCATAAAAAGAACGCTTTATGAATTATACGAGGATACTGATTTTGGGGACAATATTCTGCTTTCTTCTCTCCTGTGCCGAACAAAGCGCTGTCGATGATGAGGTCGCACCTGAAATGGAAAACCCTGACGGCCAAGGTGGTGACGAGGAACAAAACGATGAAGAGCAAACGTTAACTCTCGTCAAAGCTTTTCCAAATCTGTCATTTTCAGAACCCTTGGATTTGCAATCGGATAACAATTTTTCAAATAGAATCTATGTTGCCGAAAAAAAAGGAACGATTAAAGTATTCGAAAACGATCCGGAGGTTAGCATGACTGAAACATTTTTAGATCTTGGAACTATTTCGACCACTAGTGAGCAAGGATTGTTAGGTCTCGCCTTCCATCCGAATTTTAGTTCCAATGGATTCTTTTACATCTTTTATACTCCAGTGGCAAGCGTTGCCCGCGTTTGCAGGTTTACCATATCTGAAAGTGATTCGGGTATGGCTGACTTGGACAGCGAGACGCTAATTTTAGAAATCCCTCAGCCACAAACCAATCATAACGGAGGACAGCTAGCTTTCGGCCCTGATGGGTATTTGTACATTGCAGTGGGCGATGGCGGAGGTGCTGGTGATACCGATGGAAACGCTCAAAACAGGACCAACCTATTGGGAAATATCTTGCGTATCGACATCGATAATACCCAGGGAAACATGAATTATTCTATTCCGGCCGACAATCCATTTGTGGCCGAGCCCGATTTTAGGACCGAGATTTATGCCTATGGTTTTCGCAACCCTTGGCGTATGAGCTTCGATTCCCAAACCGGTAAATTATGGACCGGTGATGTGGGTCAGAATCTAATCGAGGAAATCGACTTGGTCGAGAAGGGCGGAAACTATGGTTGGAACCTTTACGAAGGCACCGATTGTTTTTCGGGGAATTGCAATGATTCAGGTTTGGTCGATCCAATTTTTGAATACTCCCAAAGCAGCGGTGACCGTTCGATTACGGGAGGCTATGTTTACCGAGGCACTGAAAATCCCTCAATTGTAGATAAGTACATTTACGGTGATTTCGTTAGCGGAAGAATATGGGCATTGGATGAAGACGGCGGCAACAACAGATTACTCGCAGAGACTGGTTTGGGAATAACTTCATTTGGAATCGATTCCAACCAGGAGTTGTATGTATGCGCTTTTGACGGTAACATTTATAAATTTGAATAAAACTAGTTTGGATTCCAGCTCTTTACTACTGATGATGGTTGGCAAAATTTTGATGGTGTTTATCTTATTTTATATAGATAAGGTGCTTTGTTCTTCGCCCCAGTGGACTTTATTCAAGTCTTTCCAGTACTTCCATATGCTTTCTTCTGAAAGTTAGTACGAGTAAATCTCTTATCAAAAATGGTCTCTTAACCTGTTGTACTTGATTCTTGGTAAACTTCTCTGGGAGTCAGTTGAAGGCATTGAATTTTTGATAAATGTCGGCTTTAAGGGTTTTCAATACGACTTTAAAAAAATCGTCATAATGCAGTAATAGTTCGGGTACGTCATTTATGGATACCATTCGATGGGAACATCGAATTGTGTCAATTGTGGGGCTACCTTATTCTTGTCTACCAAGGCATAATATTCACGGACTCATCAACAACGCCGGTATCATTCACCCTTTTGAGCGCCTAAATGAAGTGAATTATGGCACCTTGGAACGGTTTTTCAATGTTTATTGAGCATGGGTTTCAAGTTTCGTATAGACAGACCGCAAATCAAGTGACTTTCGCTATCCTTTAGGTTTGAATTTTAAAAGGTATCAATCCCTTGAAGCCTTTTGGTGTATCTGGAAGTACTTCAGCTGAAAATCCGAATTCGTTAAGCAGTGCAGCGACTTTAACAACCTCAATAGTACCCGAATTCGATTCCACCCGAAGAATATTATCGCAATCCTCCAAATCAAAATTGATTATATATTCGGGGAAAATTTTAAATAATTGCTGCAATAAAAATTTTGCTTGTTTCGGAGTTTTTACATTGGTTTGATATACTTCAACCATAATCTAAAATTTACTAAGTGATTCAGTACGCTATATTTTTATCCATTTCGTAACTCATCCCTGTTAGGCCTAGCAACTTTCGCATCAGACCAATCTGGCCCAACAGATAGTCTTCCCTGCCGATGCACATGCCAATCATGTTCAAAACATTTTCGGTTACAAAAGGAATTTCCATACCGAACGAATAGGCTTTGTCCAATTGCTCATCGCTTGCCGTTAGCAGTTTTTGATACACTTTGGGAGAAATGGTCGCAAAACTTTTTTTCAACTCTTCTAATGTCGGATAGTTAAAACCCTCATCTAATGCCCTGGCCTCCTTAAACAAATCTTCATAAGGATCTTTATCCTCTATCCCCAGCACACTGCCTGTCCAATAACGGCAGTTGCCCAAGTTACCCACCATCCACACGACGTGGTTCGTTTTATTGTCAATGCGTTTTAATGCTGCCTCTTCAGTAATGCCTTTCAAGGCATTTTGAAAAATTTGTGAATGCATCCGGTACGCGGGAATGACGATATCCAGTTTTTTTGATTTTGCTGTATCCATGATAGTGTTTTTTATAGTTTTACCTACTGTTCCGTTAGTGTTTTGACAAGGCTCAACGCCTTCGGAAATGTGTTTTTAAAATAGACCTCCATATCTGGGGTGACTTCAATGATTACTTTCAAGTCCGTACCGGTGTCCGTCTCCTTTAAATAATAAATTTCCCTTGCTCCTTGCCAAGTGGAATCTGTTTCCAAACCGTTTTTCACTTCTTTTTGATGTGCAAAGACCATTTGCTCATTTTCTACCAGCTTTTCGACTAACGAACTCATACCACTACCATCTTTTCCTAAGAATCGTATGGTATTACCTTGCCTCATTTCCCCATCATAGTGACTACCTTCCATAAAAACACGTGTCCATTTCTCATATGTCACAGGGTTCCAAAGTATATGCCATACTTTTTTCCGATTCGCATCGATATGGATGGAAAATGATACAGTATTTGAATTTTTCATTCTACGCTCCTTTCTTTCTTCAAATGTAAAAATGAAAAAAGCAAATGGACTTTACATAGGTCAAGAAAATGCTATGGCGCAAGAATTTCTTTTCGGATTCTGCTAAGGGAAGTATCTGCAATGCCCAAATAGGAGGCAATTTGCTTGAGCGGGGCCAACTGTATAATCCGGGGCCTCTGCTCCATCAAATTTAGATAGCGTGAGGAAGCAGATTGGGTAATCATTTCGATGGAACGCTGTTGGCCTAGAAAGAGCTGTGCCGACATCCACTCACGTCCCCATTCCCGTACCGATTCAAGATGGTGGTACAAATGCTGAAAATCATTGAAATCGATTTTCCAAACCGTGACATCGGTTACGGCCTGAATATTCTGCACCGAAGGAATGCGCTGAAATAAAGAGGATGCTTCGTTGGCAATCTCGTTCTCACAAATGAACTGTGTGGTTATTTCATTGCCATTGTAGTCGTGAACATAGAAGCGCAACAAACCTTTTTCAACAAGATAATAAGCATTGGATGTTTCCCCTTTCTCAAGCAAAAGATTTCCTTTAGGCACAGTTTCTCTTTTATGCAAGGAAACAATCTCTTCCATATCGATCGGGGTGAAAAGTGGGTGACGGTAGATGGTTTGAAAAAGGGTTGCAGCCATTACTCTAATTTCCAATAAAAGTACAAATTGTTGATTTAAGATACTTTGTCAACAATTCCTACGAAAAAGATTCCGATATTAAATTTTTAAGTAGGTCCGGTACTGGAAATGTTGGGTTCTTTATATTTCCTCAGATGGTTATTTTACAAGTAAGATAATAGGAAACAAGAAAATTCATAGCATTTGATATACATCACAGTTCCTGGTCTTTTTGTGATGTTGTCCGCATTCTAAACAATTGAACGTTACGGACAATCCGATATAATGCAACTTCTGTAAAACTTCTGCCGCCGTTCGAGGTATCGAACATTGCCCCATTGTATTGTAAACGTTTTCCTAAATATTGAACTCAGTTTCGTAACCCAAATACTGTTACTGGAGATTATAATAAGATAGGTAGGCGACCGATAATTCTTCTGGATTGTATCTTTTCTTGTCTACCCAGAACCTAGGCTCAGAAAAACAGTAGGATGATATTAATATAGTGAACCCCCCCTTATTTAGGTGCCGGTCATAGCTAGAGAATCTGGGCTAATGGCTCAATTCATCAAAACCGTGAGAAGCTGCCTATCCATCAAGTGGTTTCTATTTACAAATTTGTTACCCGATTATGTAATATGCTACAGAGGAAATCGTCCTGCTGTTCAAAAGAAAGTATGTCTTCCGAGAATTAATCTTTTTTGACCCTAAATGTTATTCTGCGATTTTTAATAACACTGCCAACACGTATATTCAACACGGCTTGGTTTGAAGTAACCGCTTCGCAGGGTGAAGTTGAATTCGATAAGATAACTCGATAAACGGAACTGTTTTTCTCCAATTTCGGATTTATGACCGTAAGTGTGGCCGTATTCGAGCCCGAATATTCGGCTCCGTCAGAAATAATATTATAACTGACGCCTCCGTTAGTACTAACCTCCCATACATAAGCATCTGTATTATTTCCCACTACGGAAAAGAGGGCAGTGTTTCCAACTAAGATAGTACTAGCCACCGGCTGGGTTGCAACACTTAGTGGATAAAGAAAGATTGTTTGGTGAGCATCCGTTTGATTACCGGCAGCATCAGAAATTCTATAGGTTCTAGTAATAATTTCAGGATCCGACCCGCCGTTACTTACATCATTAACAAAGGAAACTGTTGGGCTTGGGTCGCAATTATCGATTTCATCGATGACAGCATTAATATCTGGAGGGGGGACGTCTGCCGGACAAAAGACTGTCAAAGCCGCTGGGTTGCCGGCCGTAGGTGCTTCATTATCTATGGTGATTGTGGTAACCGCCGTGATATCGAGTGTGGCGTCACCCGGCATCCCTCCGTATTCCACAACATATCCTTGTGGTTGGTAATCACCGTTTGCTGCTCCGGTATTTGATAAATCGTTCCAAGAGCCATTCGGGTTTACATTAGGATGCGTTATATGTGCATAGTCTTCATCACCTTGATTGTTAGGTTCTGCCGTATTCCAAAACGCAAAATTTGGAGAGCTTCCTGCAACCCCTCCATTCCAAAAAGTTGTTCCAGCATCTGGACCGGTCACCCACTGCCAAACCCCTTCTGTAGCGGAGTCACTGCCGCCAATCCAGCCAGTTCCCGCGGCCTGAGATCCGGAAAAGTCAGCTTCTTGCTGTGTAGTTAGTGTCGCAAGATACCCTTGAAGACCATAGTACGTTCTTGCGCTAGCAGCAGAATTTGCGTTAGTCCATGTAATTCCCAAACTTGGAATATACTCATAATAGTGGCCCGTAGAAGGTAAAAAGTTTGCCGAACCCACCGTAATTGAAAACTGCTTGATCCCTGAAGGACTTACGGCACTACTTGAATAGGTAATATCCGCAATTGCTGCTTCGAACTCAGTATAAAGCGCAGGGCCAGTCAAAGTCAGCTTACCTTCGACAACGTCCCAAGAAGCTGAAATATTCGGATGCGTTCCTGTCAATGTCAGGAGGTCTTCCCCATTCACATAGCCCGTTGAAATCTGTATAAAAACTGAACTGGTGGAAGTATCGTCCGAATCTGTTATAGAAATGGATTCAACAATTGGAACGAGGGTGCCTGGGCAATATATCTGATCACCTGCAGCGGCCACTACTGGGGGGTCGCTTGAAATAGAATCGTCAGTATCGTCGCGGTAGTCTACATCCCCACCTGTATTCACATCATTGTCCCAATCCGGCAATACATATGATCCTCCAGATGTATTCAAAGGATGGTCTATGTTGCCTCCCGGATCTGCATATCCGTTTGAATCATCCATAACATCGTCCAGACCATCAGCATCACTATCCGATCCCGTCAACACAAACCATGTTTCAGCGTCATCGGTCAACCCATCATCGTCACTATCTGTATCCATAAAATCTGGAATACCGTCACCGTCCGTGTCAGGTGTAATAGACCCACCGGATTCGTAAGCATTGTCTAGCCCATCTCCGTCACTATCCACGTTCGAAGGCCCCGTGTATCCGAGAGTGGACTGAGCCTCAATATTATCAGGTATACCATCGTCATCACTATCCAAATCCAAGTGGTTATAAATACCGTCAACATCCGTATCAAGACTATAGCAGGTGGAACCTCCACTGTAGCTAGCTCCATACACACGTGCTCCTTGATTATAAGCTTCTACGCGAATGTATCTCATGGTTCTAGTAGTCGTAAATGATACTTGCCTAATAGATCCAGGAAGCGTATTGTTGGCATCCACCAAGAAGCCGTTGTTATCCCCAGCGGCATTGGAGCGTTGTATCTGTATATCGGAATCACTGACCGCTGGATCAGCGCCCAAATAAACTACCACTTGAGTCCCGGTAGGCAGATTTATGGGAAATCGCATCAAGAGAACTGAACTCCCTCCAGGATAAGTAGTTGAATTTTGTGCATACGTAGTACCTGCAACTCCCTCTGCATTGGAAACATTACTGAAATGTTGAATATTGCTTGCCGTCAGTACTTCACCACCCGAAACCCCGCCACACTCGTTAACATCCAAGATTCCATCGTTATCGTCATCCACATCCGTGGTATCATAGATACCGTCCGAGTCGGTATCCGTTGTATCGATTATCGAACTGGAGCAATTGGAATATAATATGGAAAATGGAATATTTTGTTTGGTAATCGAAGGCCCTTGGTACTGTACCGTTAAAGTTTCACCTCCGCCGTTTTCGAAAAATAAAACTTGAATCTCATGTAATCCCGAGTCTAAAGTAATTGTTCCCGATCTTTCCTGGGTGCCATGGTTACCATCATTATCCAAAACTTGGACTCCGTTTATGTATAATTTGGAACCGTCATCGGAGCTTGTGTAGAACGTATAGGAACCCGAGGTTGCGATTTCGATATAACCATTATATCTAATTGAAAAACTATCCGTATCACCAGGGTCTTCCTGATTTTGCAGTGCGTCTACGTCAAAGCTTGTGAAAACCCCACTGCCCAAAGCACCCGAGGTCGGAATGTTGTCTACGGTCGCCCCACTTGGAACCAAATCATAAAATTCAAAATCGATTTCCCCGGAACAATAGGGGAGCGTTCCTGCTACACTTACATTATCGATATAATAGTATTCATTATTTGCGGAATTGTAAAATCGTATCCGTATCTCCAAAGTGTTTCCGGTCGTCGGCAGATTTACTGTATAACTGGATTGCAAAATATCGGCGGGGGAAGAATCCCCAGAGGCGTTTTCGAACTGGGTCCAAGTTGCTGCCCCATCTAGACGGTATTCCCCGATAAAATAGTCAGCACCCTGCTCAAATTGACTGGTATCCGCTTGGGTCGCGACATCTAGATTGAAACTTACGGACTCAAATCCAAAAATATTAATGGCATTCGTCTGCCAGATTCCCTCGGCTCCCAGATTAGTAGCTTCCAATCTACCCCCCTGTACCCAAACTTTTCCTGTAATTGTGGTTGTCCAGTTCTGAGGGGCAAAACCAATTCCGGCACCATTTTCAGTACCATTGGCATAGCTATTGAAATTTTCGCTCCAAATAGTGGTTTGGGAATATCCTAAACCTGAAAACAATGGAGAAATCACTAATAGACATAATAACACTCTTTTGAAGCCAAAAGAAGTCGACCCGCCAAAGGATTGCCAGATAGTATTGTTGACCAATGTTGCCACATTACAAATATTACTCGATGTTGCAATCCCATAAAAAAATATGTTGTGTAATAGGTTAGAATTGATGTGTAAGGTAGGGAGCTCGACTTTTATCAGTTCTTAAGCGCTATGTTCCATGCTTTGAGGCCTTTACAAGTTATTACAAAATAACATAGGATACAGGTATTTGAACAAAACACCATTGAACGCTCTAATCTTGAATCTAAGGAAGTAGATGATACCGGGACAGTATGAAATGCATTGCGAGAAAACTTTGGGCAGAGAGTTCAATTTACACTCTCGAACTTGTCAAAAGTAAATGGTCCGGACTACTTTCTTTGTTTTGATGTGCTCTTTGGGGTATCACCTACACCCTGATGAATTGATAAGATTACAAAAACCAATTAAATTCAAATCGATTTACGCTGGTTCGGCATACCTTTCTTCATGTAATGATGCGAAAGCATCAAAACGTCTTTCAGGTAGACCTATTCGGTTTCCTATTTAAGAAAATTGATTATAACATATTGCTTAGTAAGGGAATAGGGTAGGGGTTCTAATTCCACCACCCCGACTTTAGCATTTTTTAATATTTAAGCCCCTACAATCAATTGATTTTGGTGGTTTTATTTTTTAGACTTTGTGAACACTGTTCTTATTTGCATCAAAATTGTCTTGGAAAGTCAATAAATCGGGCAACAAGTCACCTTCGCTTTTTTTAATATTTGGCAAACAGGATGCTCCGGAATTCGGTTGATTGGGTAACCAGGATTTGAACTTAAAAAGGTGAATGAAGGAAACTACATCGAGCGCTAGGAAATAATGCCCCAGCAAAACGGGTTGTCAATTTACTTCAATGTCCGGCTACAAACTCATTTTACAATTGACAGTTGAAGTCCTAATTCAAAAACCAATCAATTACAGTCATTAAACTACTTACACATTTCAAAAATTCTTGTCTAATTTTTAAGGACTTAAAACCGACGAGAATTATATGAGCATATTGGAATTCAGTACCTCTTTGCAAAGCGAAGAGGATGTTCAAATAATTGCCGGAATGCTTGACGTCCATAAAAAAAATAGTAGATGGAATGTAGCTATGGAAGATTGGGAAAATATTTTGGGGCTTGAAATCACCAGCGTGCGTTTCATGAATGAAATTGCAGCAGGAATTAGAGGCTTGGAATGTGAGGAATTGGAGGATTAGGCTTTCAAAAGCTTCTTTTCACTATCATTTGTTGTCTAATACTTTAACTGGGAAAATAGAAAATGTCCATGGGAAAAATACTTAAGTTAATTATAGTTGGTCTTCTTATACAAAGTTGTGCAACATATAAAATGCAAAGTGACCAAATAAGGGCGTACGAACCTAACCTTTATAAAGAAATAGACCATAGTCTATATTTAATTGGCAATACCGCACTATCTGAAAATAGCAAGAACAATAGTATACTACCATATCTGTCGAATACCTTTCAAAATACCGGAACCAAAAGCACCTTACTATTTTTAGGGAATTCCATCTCGGGTCAGAGATCAGATTCAACATATTTCAAAAAAGAAAAAAAGGCCCTTGAAAACTTTAAGGGCAATACCATTTTTATTCCAGGGGAGTTGGAATGGAGTAAAGACATTGACAACCTAAGGGCTACTGAGAAAAACACGGACGATGTATTTGGAAAGAATACGTTTTTACCTGAAAGAGGATGCCCAATAGCAGAAGTGGAAATTTCAGATAAAATCGTATTGATTGTAGTCGACAGTCAATGGTACCTTTCAGATTGGAACAAATACCCAAAAATCAACGATAATTGTGATATCAAGGACCGGGAATCTTTTTTTCTGGAAATAGAGGACCTTGTAAAAGACAATCTTGGGAAAACAATTTTATTCGCAGTGCATCACCCAATGTTCAGTAATGGTCCTTATGGTGGCCACTACACATTTGGTGAAAATATGACGCCTTTGCCGGTTTTAGGTACCTTAAAGAACGTTCTTAAAAAAACGGGTGGTTTTACGCCCAAAAGCCTACAAAATTCGAAATATCGAACATTTAGAAAGCGATTGACCACGCTCTCCCGCTACAGCGATAAGGTCATCTTTCTTTCGGGGCACGAACAGAGCCTTCAATATATTTTCAACAAGGACGTGCACCAAATCATCAGCGGTTCCGGAGCTGGAAAAACAGGAGTTCGGAATATTCGAAAAGGTAAGTTCGGCTATGGTCAGAAAGGATATGTAAGGTTGGATATATTTACGGATGGTTCTTCCCAAGTCCGCTTTTTCGAAGCGGACGAAAACAAAGTCGTATACCAAAGCCAGGTACTACCCGCAGATAAAGAGAAGGCAAACCTTTCGTATTCTCAAAATTTCCCCCAAAGCGTACAAGCTTCTATCTATGACTCTACACAGACCGATAAAAATGGATTCCATAAATTTCTGTGGGGTGACCGGTACCGCAACTATTATGCGCAGAAGGTGAAAGCCCCTACGGTTAATCTGGATACATTGTTCGGAGGAGTCGAAATCGTTAAAAAGGGAGGCGGGCACCAGTCCTTGTCCCTACGTCTGGAAACCAAAGCGGGCAAACAGTACGTGATGCGGGCATTGGAAAAAAGTGCGGAGGCCTATTTACAATTTATAGTAAAAGAGGATTTTATCATGGGCAGTACCGAAGGACTTGCACCTAATCGTATTCTCAAGGATTTTTATACTGGTGACCATCCTTTCGCGCCCTTTACCGTAGCAAAACTGGCGGACGCAATAGGCGTCTATCATACAAATCCGGTCCTTTACTATGTGCCCAAACAAGAGGCATTAGGTGTGTACAACGATGAATTTGGCGACAAACTCCACATGATCGAGGAACACGCCGGTGATGGACATGGCGACCAGAAAAGTTTTGGATATTCCAATACTTTGATCAGTACGGCGGATCTCATCAAAAATCTTTCCTCTGATGAAAAGTATAGTGTTGATACGGATGCTTATATAAGGGCCAGGCTTTTTGACATGTTAATCGGGGATTGGGACAGGCATAACGACCAGTGGCGATGGGCCGAATTCAAGGATGAAAAAACAGGGGCTATTAAATATAGACCCGTTCCGCGAGACCGGGATCAGGTATACTCCATTATG
Organism: uncultured Flavobacteriaceae bacterium; assembly: GCA_963832345.1. Classification (GTDB taxonomy): domain Bacteria; phylum Bacteroidota; class Bacteroidia; order Flavobacteriales; family Flavobacteriaceae; genus Pricia. Next base: position 16,949 of record CAWHTW010000009.1, read on the forward strand.
GGGGACGGCTTTCTCATGGGATTCGCAACACGGGCAATACCGTCCCTTAAGCTTATGGAAGGTTTTCATCCGGAAATTAGGAATGTCAAGGGTTTCAACTCATCTCCGAACACGTTCTCACTGGATAAATATCTTTTACCTGAGACCTATTTGGAAGAATGGATCGAACAGGCAAAATTTATCCAAGAACATATCAATGCAGAGGTTATTTCAAAAGCATTTTTAGATTTTCCAATTGAAGTACAAGATGATAGGGCCGAGGACATTAAGGAGAACCTGTTGTCCCGAAAACGAAAACTTCGGGAAACCGCAGCGACCTACTTTGAAATCATCAGTAAACGGATCGTAATTCTAGGCACGGACAAGGATGACCATTTCGTAATCGAGGATATTGGTAAGGGTATTACCGAGGTAACAGGTCATCGCATCAAGGATGGTAAAAAAGCAGATGTTTTCTTCCAGAAGAAACTAGATAAAAAAGTTACTAAAGACGTTTGGATCTATGGCCTTGATGACGATGATTATTTTGAGGTCATCGGTGGTGAGAAAACCGGGCCAAAATTAAAACTGATAGGCGGGCAGAACAATGACATTTACAATGTAAAAAAAAGAAGAAAGACCAAGATTTATGATTACAAAGGCCAAAAAAACACTTTTGAAACCAATGGAGGTGTACAAAGGCTAACGGATAACTACAACATCAATACCTACGACCCTTTCAAGGCCAAGAACAGCATCAACCAACTGATACCCAGCATTGGGGCTAATCCTGATGATGGTCTTAAAATCATCCTTTCCGATACCTACACCAGTAATGGTTTTATACAGCAACCCTTTACGAGCCAACATACGGTTAACGCGGCTTTCTATTTCGCTACCAGTGGATATGATTTTTCGTATACCGGGGAGTTTGCAAGAACCTTGGGCAATGCTTCCCTTGAGCTCGCTTTGAAGTATACCAGCCCAAATTTCAGCATCAATTTTTTTGGATTGGGCAACGAAACTCCAAATTTTGACGATAGCCTTGATTTTGATTTTAACCGCGTAAAAATAGAGAACAAATCCTTTGCCCCTTCCTTACTATGGAAGGGTAGGTTTGGTTCCAAGTTTCGTTTGGGTGCCTCGTATGAGCGTATTGAAATCGAGGACAACGAGGGCAGGTTCGTGGAGGACTTTTATGCGGTAAATACAGATTTGGTCAAGGATAATAGTTTCGTGGGAGTGGACGCCCAATATTCATTTGAAAATGCCACGGGCGGTGCTTTTCCTACCCTTGGGTTGGCAGCTTCCCTCCATACGGGATATAAAAGTTACCTAACCATCGGAAGTGAAAAAAATGGATTTGGGTATGTAATCCCAAGCCTTGCCATAGATTACCAGTTGCATCCATCGGGAATCGTAGTTTTGGCTTCCAAGCTTAAGAGCCAGATCAATTTTGGAGAGGACTTTGAATTTTACCAAGGTGCCAGTATCGGTGCCGAGGATGGACTAAGAGGCTATCGGTTTCAGCGGTTTACCGGAAAATCATCTTTTTATCAAAGTACCGATTTAAGGGTAAGCCTTAAAAGAGTAAAGACCAGTGTTATTCCAATAGTGGTGGGTGTATATGGCGGTTTCGACTATGGCCGGGTCTGGATGTCAGACGATCCTTCCAATATATGGCATACCTCTTATGGCGGAGGTATTTTTGTCAACGGGCTTAACCTTATAACTGCAAGAGCTTCCTTATTCTATAGTGATGATGGTGGACGTCTGAACTTTGGTCTAGGTTTTAGTTTTTGATTGGAATCGTTTTAATAGCATTGCTATGCGAACCTATATTGAACACATTACAGGGGCGCTGCCCGATGCCGATTGGAAATTGTACGAACTGCATTTAAAGTTCGTCAAAACAAAGAAAGGACAAACTATTCTTCCGTTAAATGAGACATGTAAAACCGTTTGGCATATGACAAAGGGAAGCGTAAGAAAATTTGAAATGGACAATGGGCTTGAGAAAACGACCCACTTCTATACGGCGCCTAAGATCTTTACGGTTCTACACAGTGCACTTACCGGGGATCCTAGTGACCTTGCCATTGTCTGTGAGGAGGATTGTGAATTTCTGGAATTGGATGTAACCAAGCTTGAAAAATTATATAGAAAATCCATCTACATCGAACGCATCGGACGACGCATGGCGGAAGAGGAATTCATAGAAGAATTCAGCATGCGCCGCATGTTTTTAAAGCTGGATGCCTTGCAGCGGTATGAGTATATCGAAGCCAAACATCCTGAAATACTTAAGCGTTTTCAATTAAAGGATGTCGCCACTTTCCTTGGGGTAACACCGGAAACGCTAAGCAGATTGAGAAAACTTCGATTTTATTCCTAGAAACGGTTTAACTTATCATTTGTCAAGCAGAATTGAAAGGCCAGTAGCTAGCTTTGTTAGGAACAACTGTTGTGCTATTATGGAAAAAGTCTATCTCAGAAATCCTCTAGACAAAAATCTTTCCAAAAATGTTAGAATCGGGGTTTGGGCAAGTTTTGTGTCCGCCTTTATGCTCATTGGTATTGGTCTTTTTTGGGTGTTACATCCAACTTCTGCGGAAGCTTCTTTTTCCATAACCCCAGACTCTGATGCAGCCGTTCGTTTTTCAAAAATAACGGCCTTATTTAAAGCGGTTGGGGATGTGCTTCCTCCCATTTTCGTGTTGCTCGCCATTGGCCTTCGCCAATTCAAATTAGCGGGCTACTTCCACGTAGTAACTCTTTTGTTGGTCATTGGGTTGGATATGATTACTTGGGGAAGGTATGTGCCCAATGTACAGCCCTTTGATGTGCTGCAACATGTACCTTTCGCCATACCAATTATCATAGCTGCTTACTGTTTCCTAAAGCCAACATCCAAAAATTTATAATTATGCTAGTATTTATTCGTATTTCCTTAATCCTATATGGACTTATTGCTGCTGCCACAGGTTTCATGGGTACAACGGCCAAATACAATGCAGCCATAACGGATGCAGTGACCGACAATAACCACCGCTATGTGGCCGCTATCTGGATGGCGACATCACTCGCATTTCTCTATGTTGCTTGGAATCCTTCAGAGAAAGCTTTATTTCGATTTTTGATGATAGCCCTTTTCATTGGTGGTATAGTTAGGGCCGCTGCACTAATGAATTATTCAGCGACTCCGTTTCTCATTTTTCTTATCGCAATAGAATTGATTCCTCCCGTTTTGATGTTATGGTTTCACGCCAAACTATTAAGTACTGGTTCGCTTTAAGAACTTAAAAATGTTTTATAAAGTCTTTACACTTACCTAAATCGATTGTCCTACTTATGAAGGAACATAATAATGTGCCTAATAACTATTAAAAGATTAAAAATGGAAAATGAACAAAAGTCGCTTTATCCTAAAGGTAAAACAGCATTACTTGTGGTAGATCCGCTGAATGACCTTATATCCGAAGGAGGTATGGCATGGCCTATGGCAGGTACAGTTATTCAAGACGTCAAAACCGTTCAGCATATTGAAGAGCTATTAAGCATTGCCAGAGAGAAAGGGATTACTGTAGTCTTTGCGCCTCACCATCGCTATCGTGAAGAAAGCTATGCTGAACGGAAATATTTGAGTCCAACACATATAGCGCAACTCGGGCCAGGACATATGCTCAGCAAAGGAACATGGGGTGGGGATTTTGCTGATAGACTTGCACCGAAAGAAAACGAATTTATTGCCTCTGAGCACTCTTGTTCTAGCGGTTTTGCCGATACAAATTTAGACGCACATCTCACAGAAAATGGAATAACCCATCTAATAATTGTTGGCATGATTACGAATTCATGTATTGAAGCGACCGTAAGAAGTGCCATTGACTTAGACTACCACGTAACCTTAGTTACAGATGCGGTTGCTGCTTTTTCGGCACTGGAACATGAACAAGCAACCATAGAACGCTATCCGCTTCTTGGACACGTTGTGAACACGACAGAGAACATTATTCAAAAATTAAAAACATATTAATCATGGCAAATACAAATTCAGAAAACCCAATGGTAACAGCGATGAGAAAGGCTTTAAAACCATATCAAGTATTTCCTAAAAACAATACAGCCTTGGTACTTATTAATTGTCAAAAAGGATTTCTTGACGACCAACCACAAATTAAAGCGAAGCTAGAAGAGCTTACACACGTTGCTAGAGAGAACGGCTGGAAAATAATTCATGCGCCATTTGGTTACAAGGAGCGAAAATTTCCATCACCTGCTCAGTTACTAATGGATAAAAAATTGAAAGCATTGCCAACCAGTAAGGATCTTTTGTATGTCGAGCAGGGAAATATCACCTTGCCGTCAAGAACAACTTTAAGTGCGTTTGCTGAAACTGATTTAGAGAAAACACTTAGGAAACACGACCTAGAGCATCTGGTCTTGGCTGGACCTGTGGCTGATTTAACTTTAGATTCAACAATGCGAGATGGCATTCAAAACGATTTTCATGTTGCTATTGTGACCGATGCACTAGCATTAACAAACCCGAGTCAGAATGTTACCGATTATACGGTAACACTAGGCAGATACGCACAAACAATAACGAACCTAGAAGGTTTGAAAAAATTAGCAGCGAAATCCTAAAGCTTACCAAGCCTTAAAATAGATGCGAAGAATTAAATGCAAACTTGTGGTATTCGAAATTACTTACCAAAATAAAAGGACTAAACCTTAAGACCAAAAAACAAAAAAACATCAACTATTATGCTAGCAGGACACTTCTCGACCGCCCTTATCGCTCATCAAAAATTTCCTAAGAAGGGAGCATTGCTCTTCTTCTTGATTGTTTCGCAACTGCAAGATTTGCTTTGGTTAAGCTTTCACTATTTGGGTTTGGAACCCACAAGCCCGGCAGACTTGCTCAACGTTACCCTAGAGAGTATAACCGCAGACATGATATACAGCCACGACCTATTACCCCAACTTATATGGATGGCCCTTACCTATATTATAGGCCGTCTATGGTTTAGGAAGAATGGCATTGCCTTAGCAGGTGCCTTGTTAGTGTTGGGTCATTACCTGCTTGATCTGCTATCAGGCTATCCACATCACATATTTGGTGTAGATACGCATGAGGTAGGCTTGGGACTCTACTACGCTAATGTGTATCTAGCCATATTAATAGAGGCAGTGCTAACAGCTATTGCTCTGGCGTATTATTTTAGGGTGGATTCTAAAAAGAGGAAACCACGGAGCCGAAAAAACAAGCTACAAATAGCAGGGCTGTTCGTGTTCGGCATAGTCTTTATATTGTCGATAGCTAGCGTCTCTTTTCGCAAGTGGTTTAATATACCTGAGTTTGATGCACCCTTTAACACCACCATGCTATCGTTAGTGTTTACCTATCTACCTATGATAGTTTACTTATACTACTTCGCAGGGCGCGAAGAACCTAAAAAAATAATTTCATAAATAATTAAAAAGACAATTATCATGAAAATCGGAGAAAGCATCGCGAAAGCGATTATTAACGCACCCATAGAGGCTATCAATTTAGGCGAATGGATGTTTACAATTAGTTCAGAAGAATATGCAGCATGTGCTGAAGGACATCAGAGTGCAGCACAGGGACAATTACCTTCTGGAAAAAGATTCTCAGTGAACGTAGAAAATGTTGGAGGCACTTTTATGGTGCAACACTACGTTGAAACCATTTCGGAAAGAGATCACGTATTGGGTGTTTCCCCTAATACCACATTTTGGCAAAACGATAAAGATTATGTGCTTGCACAGGTTAGCTGGGAACTAAAAGTGGCAAAAATTAATGAGAACAGCTGTGAGCTTACTTGCAGAGCTTCATCAGAAAGTGACAATGAAGCATTTGTGAACCATCTACACGCGGCAATTAAAGATGTACCAGCTGATAAATCACCGCTTCAGGTACACATCAATGAAGAAACACCATTATTTGCAGAAGACATAGAGCGCAAGGCATTGGCAGGTGTTTGGAACTAAACGAGCAATTCCTAATTATTTAATTGGGTCCAGGAATTTGCCGAAAAAATAAACTAGAAGCACACTGTTGTGCATTTAGCCGGGCTATTACTCAATGTAGGTTTTATGGCATTTCCGGAATGTAAGAATTCAGTGGACGGGTGCGAACCTGAAAAAGCGTACAATGTTTTGGGACATCATTTACTCATCTCCTGATTAATGCCAAAAATTAAGTTGGCAAACAAATCAGTGGTTATTTCCACAAGTTCTTCTGCCAGTAGTACGGTGAAGGATAATACTATTTGGGATGATTTGAATTGAACGATATCCATATTAGCTTTAAAAGAGTATCCTGAAGTTCTCAACAAGGGAAAAATATTTTTCTTTTTCTCAAAAGTCTTTACACATTCAAAACTTTCATGTCCAATTGGTGATTAATTGATATTAAAAAGCAATTTAAAGGGTATGGACAATTTCACGATTATCAACGTACAGGCAATTCTTGGATCGATAAGTATTATCATAGGATTTAAAATCTGGATTCAACCACGTTTAGCCAATCTTTCAATATATGACGCTTTGCTGCCGCTGGTATTTTTAAATACGTTCAGGTATTTAGGACTAACTTTTATGGCCAAGGAACAATTCTATTCAGGATTCCCAAGTGAATTTTTAACGACGGTTGGTTTGTGGGACATGTTGACTTCCATTTTTGCCATCATCACTGTGCTTGCATTGAAAGGAAAATGGAAATATACCATTCCCTTGGTTTGGATTTTTAATGTAGTCGGGTTTGCCGATTTGATTACTGCCTTTCCACAATTTTTCTCGTTAAAACTTTATGACTATAACCTAGGCACTATTTGGTTGATGTTTGTCACCTATGGCTTGATAGCCTTCCTAAGTCATATTTATATTTTTATCAAACTTATAAGGTACATAAAGACAAAATAAGATGAACTATCAAATGAAGAACATCCTACTTGTGGTACTCGTTTTTCTAGGAATACAACATATGCACACTCAGGAAATATATCCGGGCAAGGCTGCCAAACCAGTAAAGGACGTTGCCGTAGATTTTCCCTTTGAGGCTAAAGTCCTGAACATGGGGCAAGACACCATACATTATGTGGAGTCCGGAAAGGGAGATCCCGTGCTACTTTTACACGGATTACCCTCCTCCTCCTATTTGTGGAGGAACGTCATACCTAACCTTGACGACAATAAAAAGGTCATTGCATTGGACTTCCTTGGTTTTGGTAAGTCCAGTTTTCCCGAGGACAGGGACATTTCCATTGAGGTCCAGTACAAAATGCTGACCGATTTCATCGAGGCCAAGAACCTAAAGAACATCACTCTCTTCGTGCAGGATATTGGTGCTATAGTTGGAATGCTTTATGCTATTCGCGAACCAGAAAACATAAAGGCCATTGCCCTGTTCGCGTCGCCATTTATGCCTGCTGCTGAATTTTACGATTAATTCCCTTTCACTATGAGAGCCTTTACTTGGTTTATAAGCAGGAGACAACGCGCAGAACGTTGGATGGTAAAAAAGAATTTTGCGGGGACGAATATTTCGGCAAACTTTTTTACGGGTCGAAAATTATACAAGGAAATCAAGGAGAACTATAAAAAGCCTTGGGATGATCCTGAGAGACGTTGGGCAATTATAAATGGTCCTGATCCGCGTTCATTGTATTCCAATAAGGGAAAAGGAGATAGTGAATTTGAAACCTTACTAAATACGATGGCGCTCGGAATGACGAAAGCCGATAAACCAATTCTCTTTTTCTATGCCAAAAAAGGCCTCATCAACCAAAAAGAAGCTGTCGAATACACCCGGAAAAACTTTAAAAATTACACCGAAGTATATTTAGGAAAAGGGAAGCATTTTTTGACCGAAAGTCATCCTAAAGCGATGAGTGAAGCGTTTAACCTTTGGTATAATACTTTATGAAAAAGATACTACCATTCATAGCCATTATCGCATCGGCCGCTTTTGTGGGCAACATGATAAATATAGGGTTAAGTTATTGCGTGTACTGGCAATCCTTGGACCCGATTCAGTTTATGGAAACCTTTAAGGTAGATTTTCCACTATTGTTAGGGCCAACGGCTGCAACACTTATGCCCGCATTTCTGTCGACACTCTCCCTTTTCATTATCCATAAAAATAATAAGAAGGCAAGACGCTATTGGGGGTATGCCTTTACATGCCTGCTGCTTACCATCATTCAAACGGCGGCATATCATTTACCGATGAATCTGGAATTTATGGAGCTGAAATTTAGCGCGGCCGAAGCTACCTCTAAACTTGAGGGATGGGTATTTTTCCATTGGGTGCGGATTATAGTAGCGATAGTGGCTTCCGTTTTTGCAATCATGGGATTTCAAAAATCAGTTAAAAGCCATTAATATCAAAAGCTCCTACAATGAGCAGGACTAACGAAAAACTGAATAGCAATGAAAAACAATTTCGTCTTACATGTAAAATACATAGGGATTATGAGGTATTTCAAAAATCGATCCGAACAATTATTTCGGAAGCAAAGGCACTGGAATTCTTGGAGCGGGCAACGCAGACACTTCTTCCACTACCTACGCGGTCTGGTTCAAATCGATTCAACTACGACCGAACATGACATTGATACGAATGGACCTGGACCTTGTCTCAAATATCAAAACTGAGTTGACTTTGGCATTTTCGACATTTACCTATAAACTCAATACAAAAAACGTAAACGCTAGGTTTCGCTTTTTCCTTTTTGAACAAAACCACTTACAGGCGATGATAGTTAGGCGAGTACATACCTTTAAAAGAAGGATGGAAGTGTGGATGTAACTATATAATTAAATTACTAATTTTAATAAAAACGGATGAATCCATTTTCAAAATCATATCGATCGGACCTAGAAGATGAACAGCTAATACAAATGGTTCTTGACGGTGATAAAACAGCATTAAGCCAATTGTTGAAGAACCATCAAGCCTTCATATATAACGTAGCCTGGAAAATGACGGGAAATCCTACCGATGCCGAGGACCTGAGCCAGGAGGTCATGATTAAGATCATAGCCAACCTTGCGAAGTTCAAGTTCAAAAGCACTTTCCGAACATGGGCCTACCGCATCGTCTTCAATCATTTTATCAACGACCGGAAAAAAGCGCAAAATGTCTTCGCCACTAACTTTGAGGAACTGGGGATGCGCTTGAACGGGACCCCGGACCACGATATGGACTTTGGGGAAATGGAGGAAAAAAAAGAGCTTACAAGGGAGGTACGGCTACAATGTCTTTCAGGGATGTTACTCTGCCTCACCAAACAACAAAGGCTCATCTATATCATAGGCGATATTTTTGCGGCGGACCATACCATAGGTTCGGAAATCATGAATATAAGCAAGGCTAATTTTAGGATGAAACTGGGCAAAGCTAGAAAGGACCTGTACCATTTTATGACCAACCAATGTGGTTTGGTCGATAAGGCCAACCCATGTCGGTGTCACAAAAAAGTAAAGGCCGCAGTCGACCATAAAATCGTTGACGCCAAAGATTTGCTCCATAATAAAAAGGAATACAAAACTTTTCAATCCTATCTAGGGGAAGATTCGGATTATTTGACGGGCGAGGCTGATCTAAAGGTGGCCGAACTGCATCAAAATCTATCTTTCAAAAAAGACTTCGATAAAAAAACTTTTATTGAAGATATTCTAGATGATGTGAACTGGAAATCGAGGTTAAACTTAAACTAACGATAAATCTACATTTTAACTTCATAGCCGAACATGTTTTGTTCGGCTTTTTGATTTAAAGTCTTTACACATGTAGCACTTTGATGTCCAATAGAAATAAAACACTAAAAAAACTAATCCAGCATAAAAAACATATGAAACAATCAAATAACACTGTTTTAATTACGGGTGGCGGGTCCGGCATTGGATTGGCCTTGGCAAAAAAGTTCATGGAAAAGGATAACACGGTCATCATTACCGGCAGAAATCTTTCCAAACTGGTAAAAGTACAGGCAGAATTTCCTAAAATCCATATTGTTCAAAGTGATGTCACGGACGAAAAGGATGTAGAATCGCTGGCCAACCAGGTAGAAAAAAACTTTGGAGGCATTGATATATTAATTAACAATGCCGGAATAATGAATCTTTTGAACACCGGTAATGAAAGCAACGATTTGGACAGCCAAATGAACGAAATCGAAATCAACTTTAATTCCCCAATTCGTGTACTCCATTATTTTTTACCACAATTGAAAAGGAGCAAAAACGCCATCCTTGTAAACACGTCTTCCGGTTTAGCCTATGTCCCATTTGCACAGGCCCCGGTGTATTCGGGTACGAAGGCTGCCGTTCACTTTTGGACCAAATCGATTAGACCACAATTGGCATTACACAATATAAAAGTAGTTGAACTCTTACCGCCAGTTGTCGCTACCAAATTGGCGGAAGATGCGGATCTCACCGACGATAACTTGAAACCGATGCCAGCGGAAAAATTGGCCGAGCTATTTTGGAAAGACTTTACCAATGGAAAGGAAGAAATTACGCCCGGAATATCGAGTCAGCTTAAATTTATGAGCCGATTGGCTCCCAAATTTATCTTCAAACAACTCAATAAGGATGTCATTCCTAAACAGTAATTAAAAATGAATAAAAGCAAACGACCAAGAGAGCTTAATATAATCGCCATCTTAACAGGATTGACCATCTCAAGAATGATGGCTTTGACATTTTTACCCACATTGAATATGCTCGGTGGCACAAGTCCAAATGAATGGCTTGGACCTTGGGTCACCGATGGTATTTTAGGATTGCTTTTACCTGTGGTCATTTATTTTATTTTGAAGGGTAAGGGTATAAAGACCTGGGCACTTTTAATTGTTTACAGTGTGCTAGGCGCTTTTGATTATGCTACTGGTTTGGTTACACAATGGCTACACCCATTACCGTTTGAAACAGCCAGTCCATCGGTAGTATTTATTTCACTATGGTCAACTTTGCTATTTCAAGTTGTAGTAATCATTTTATTCTTTAGAAACGACGTCATTCATCACTTTTATAAATCCAATTAAAACACCCATGGACAATTTCATTATTTTCAACATGCAAACCACGGCTGGTTTGATTACTTTTTATTTAGCTTTTAGATGGTTTGTCTTTCCAAAATTGGCTAAACTCAACATTTACGATGCACTCGTACCCATGGTGCTTATTCATGGTCTGCGCTATTTGGGGATGGTCTTTATGGTAGATACCCAAGTATATGATGCCTTTCCTGACGACCTGGCTTTTACGGTAGGGATATGGGATTATAGCACGGCTGTACTAGCAGTGATTACAGCTTTTGCTTTAAGAAAGCATTGGAAGTATGCGATTCCACTTGCTTGGGCATTCAACATCTTTGGCTTTACAGACTTACTAGTTGCTTTTCCCCAGGTTTTTGCAATAGAATTTTACAACTATGATTTGGGTACGATGTGGTGGGCATTTTCAACGATTGGTGTGGTCAATATGATTAGTCATATCTATATATTTTACAGGTTGATTAAACGCTCACCCATTAAGGAATAGCCGATTTTCTATTAAATAATGTAGCTACCCTAACAGAATTCTGATTCTAGATTGATTTGAAACAAATAAGACTTCAACGTATATTTTTAATTGCCCTCGCCATGGCTTTCATTGGGGGGCTTCAGTCGGTTTATGACTTTGCTACCATAACCAGTATTTTTAGCGTAGGCCCGTCGGAGCTGTATCACTTTAACTCAGCGTTATTATTTAATATGGCATCCGGATTTGGAGGTGGTCTCATTGCCGCGTTAACGCTTAATTTTATCGATATAAAGTACCGGACAAAACCATATTACCAAGGCCTTTTTATATTGATTGCCGTATTCATGTCCGTATGGGCAATCAGGAATATAATTGAAGGGATATTATTAATGAAAATGGGCGAACCCTTTCATTTTTCATTTGACGGTACCGATATAAAAAATATCGTCTTTTGGATGCTGATTGTTATTCTTGCCTATTTTTTCCTGGAAATGAACAACAAATTCGGGCCTGGAAAGTTGCAAAAAATATTCTTGGGCAAGTTCAATACCCCTGTTGAAGAAAAACGGATTTTTATGTTTCTGGATTTGAAATCTTCAACAACTATAGCGGAACAAATGGACGGCGTTCAATACCACCTCTTTCTCAAGGAACTGTTTTCCGATGTAACGTCACCTATTTTAAGCACCAATGGGGAAATCTATCAGTATGTGGGGGACGAGATTGTTTTGACCTGGGAGCTAAACCATCCGCAGAACTTGAAAAATTACATACGATGCTTTTACGCCATTGAGCAATTGCTCCTCAAAGAGGAAGATAAGTACCAACGGCTTTTTAACACTAAACCGCAGTTTAAAGCGGGTGCACATTATGGCGCCGTGATCGCAGGTGAAATAGGGGTTATCAAACGGGACATTACCTATTCGGGAGATATACTCAATACCACGGCTAGGATTCAGGGCATGTGTAACGCGCTACAGAGTAATTTTTTGATTTCCGAGGAATTGTTTGAATTAAGCAATGTGCAAAACTCGGGCTGGTCTTTTGAAAAAAAAGGGGAAATTTCCCTTAAGGGGAAGAAAGAGGCGATGGAGTTGATGAGCATAACGTTGAGAAAAGATTAAGTAATCCTTAAATCATGTAGTGAGGGCTTTTGCATCTAGTTGACGTCTTTCTAATGCATGTACATAGCTTTATTAACTATTAAAAAACCAGAAATATCAGACTAAAAGAGATTATCAAACTACTCAAACAGATAATTGCCCAGGAGAAAAAGATAAGAAAGAAAAGAAGGCGATTAAGGCTTAGGCGAAAGCCGAAAAAAAGGAGTTGGTTTCTTTCATTTAAAAAAGTATACGGATGTTAATCTAATAAAAGGCGTCCGTATATTTTTTATTACAAAAATTCAGGGCTAATTTAAATGTAGAATAGAATCAAAACCAATATGAACGAACTTGTTTTTAAGGCTGAGCAATTTGTAACCGATTTGCTGGTCAATAAGCTTCCTCCAGAATTTACGTATCACAACCTTGAACATACCACCCTTGTGGTAGAAGGGGTAATGGCAATCGGGACCGCCGAGAGTCTTACCGAGGAAGATATGGAAGTTCTTTCAATTGCCGCTTGGTTTCATGATACCGGATTAGCCCATACTAAAGAAGACCATGAAGAAGAAAGTGTGCAAATTGCTACCTGGTTTCTTAAACAAGAAAACGTGGATGATGAACTTATTGTTAAGGTATCGGAATGTATATTGGCTACCAAACCTATGACAATCCCTAAAGAAAAAATTCATCAAATAATTCGTGATGCAGATATGTTTCATCTCTCAAAGGATGACTATGATGATTTTGCAAAGAAACTTAGAATAGAATGGTCCTTAGTCTATGATAAAATTTATTCCGAAATGGAATGGAACCGTCTTAACCTCGAATTTTTGACCAGCCATGAATTTCATACAGACTATGCCAGGGAGTTGCTGTTGGACAAAAAAGAACGAATTATTAAGAGAATCCGGAAAAAAGTTAAAAAAATAGACAAAGACGTTGACTCAAAATTGACCTTTGATCTGGGCGTAAGCCCAGAGGAATTAAAAGCTTTGAAAAAAAAGCTGAAAAATGCCGGGGCAAGACCTGAAAAGGGTATTGAAACCATGTTCCGGTTAACCTCCAAGAACCATATTGACATTAGTGGAATGGCCGATAGCAAAGCGAATATCATGATTTCTATCAACACCATTATCATTTCCGTTCTTTTGGGGTCATTAATGCAAAAACTCGACAGTAACCCACACCTTATTCCCCCCACAATTATTTTGCTCATCGTAACCTTGTCCTCTATAGTTTACTCGGTGTTGTCTTTAAGACCCAATATTACCTCGGGCAAATTTAAAAGAGAGGATATTGAAAATCAGAACACCAACCTGCTTTTCTTTGGTAATTTCCATAAAATGAAAAGGGAAGATTATCATTGGGGAATGAACCGCCTGATGGAAAATGCGTCCTTTTTATATTCCAGCTTGATCGACGATATCTTTTTCCTCGGTATCGTATTGGCAAAAAAATACAATTACCTTCGGGTTGCCTACAATATTTTCATGTACGGTATTATAATAGCAGTAATTGCCTTCGTTACCGCAATTTTATTTTTTGAAACAACTTAGACATAAATCTTCTCCTATTAGGTTTAACTGTACTTGGGATTGGGAAAAGTCCTGAGATGTGAAGATTTTATTGAACGGGAATATTATTTTTTTTCTTTTCTTGAAAATAACCGGTAAATAAGTCTCAAAGTAGGTACTGCCAATGGCGAAACGCTTATACGCTTGTCCACTTTGGCATGCAAGTGCTTTACATTTAACTTTTGGGAATGTAGCATCTCAAAACCTGAAAAAGATGTCGGAATGCCGCCGGTGATTTTGAATGTAGGTACGGTTATGCCGAACAACTCAAAAATCAAATTCCCCAATACAACGAAAACAGCAATTATAACAAAGGCGATCAAAACCGCTTTTCTGTCAATGTTCTGTTTTGTCCTTTCATCCGAGCGCCCGCTCAGGATAAAAAATTGAGATGGTGTTAATTATGGCAGAGAATCCCGTAGATACCGTCATTGAAAATGCAATACGGTTTTCCATTCAAATTTTCTGCTTATTTGTTTTCGTTCAATGCTTTTTTGAGCCGATTCGCATTGATTTCGCTGCGCCCAATATTCAGGTCCTCTATGAGGAGTTTTTCTTGCTGGACAATTTCCTCCTTGGCCCTATAAATATACTCCTTTTCGTCTTTTGGTGCAGCAGCTAATCTTTTTAGGCTCTCTACATCCAATTGGATGAATTTATGTGTTTGTGCGGTGGTTGCTTCTTTGTCAAAGCCCATAAGTTGCAGCAGATCACCGGCCAGTTTGACCGAGGTGTCAAGCGATTCCCTATAGATATGTTCAATGCCCATGTTATGGAGTTCATAGGCATCATATCGGTTCTTGGCACGGACCATCAATTTGAGTTTCGGATATTTTTTTTGGAGCTTTTTCATCAAACCGACAACGATATCCGGGTTGTCAATAGCGGAAATCAGAAAGTCCGCTTCTGTAATTCCAGCGGATTCCAAAAGGTCCAATCTTGTCGCATCGCCATAATAGACTTCAAACCCCATCTTTCTTAAAAAATCGACCCGGTTCGAATCACTGTCCAAAACAGTTACAGCAATCCCGTGGGCACGGAGGAAACGTCCAACGGTACTTCCGAAATGTCCAAAGCCTAAAAGTAGCACTTTGTTGCTTTTTTGAATATCGTCCATGGGTCTTTTCTCGGTCTCTTTTGTACCAATGCGCGGTAGCACCAGTCTTTCGTTCAGTATCCAAAGAATAGGGGTAAGGGTCATGGTCAATGCAGTTACGACCAATAGGATATCGAGCTGTTCCCTTTCAAAAATCTTCAGTTGAAAGGCGAAAGAAAGCAAAACAAAAGCGAATTCCCCAATTTGTGCCAGACCGACCACCAACAGCAGCCGTTGATCGATTTTAAGTTTGAAAATGAGCGCGACAAGATAGAGCACCAACGCCTTTATCAAGACCACCCCAATGACAAGTCCGGCGATTAGCAATGGATTTTCGCCAATGACAACAAAATTGATAGAGGCACCTACGGTCATAAAGAAAAGTCCTAGAAGCAAACCTTTGAAAGGGTCGAGCGTACTTTCCAGTTCGTGCTTAAATTCACTCGTCGCCAAAACTACTCCGCCAAGAAAAGCCCCCAACGCAGGACTTAAACCGACCAACTCCATTAGAAAGGAGATGCCTACAACGATGAGTAGGGCCGATGCCACCAAAAGCTCCCTGACCGCGGCCCTGGCAACCCGCCTCAGCATGGGAACGATTAAATAGCGACCGGCAAATACGATACCGACCACAGAAAGTACAATACCCAAGGCTTGGAGCGCCAAAGGCAAATTTGCAAGAAGATTGGTATGCGCGGACTCCGTTTGGCTTTGGCTTGCGGAACCGTCCGAAACATTCGACAATAAGGGAAGTAGCCCTAGCATGACTATAACGATAATATCCTGGAACAGTAGAATGGAAAAGGACGAAGTGCCATAGGTAGTTTGCATCAGGCCTTTTTCTTTGTTGGTCTGAAGGGTTATCGCAGTTGACGATAGTGCTACGGCCATGGCAGCGGTCAAGGAGATTTTCCAATCCAAACCAAAAGCGTACAACACAACATAGGTAAGAAGCATGGTGCCAAAGACCTGTGCCATTCCCATGCCCAAAACTATTTTCCGCATCTTCCAAAAGGCCTTGGGTTCTATCTCTAGACCTATTAGAAATAGCATCATAACCACCCCGAACTCGGCAAATTCGAGGATGTCCTCTCCCTCTTGTCCTACAAAACCAAAGACGTACGGGCCGATCAGCATTCCAGCCAAGAGATATCCAATTACCGAACTTAATCCTAATCGTTTGGCGATAGGCACGCAAATGACCGCTCCGGCGAGAAAAACTATGGCCTGAAAAAGAATATTTTCGCTCATATCAAATTACGGGTTAACACAACTTTTTCTGCTCTTTGCTCTTTAATGCCACCCCTTATAATTCCCCGCTTTTGAAAGCTCGTACGCTTTAATACATCGTATTCGGATTCGCCGATGTCTTTGGAATCTGTTGAATGCAATCCCAATGTTCGTAAATTTTTCCGTTGGTGTCAAAACGGAAGAAATCCATAGTAACGTACTGGTCTTCGTTCGGCCAGATTTGGTGGGTATGCAGTGCCACTAAATCGCCCTCTGCAATCGAGCGCACAAATTCGATGGATTTCACGGGATACTCTTTTTGCATCCTTTCGAAATAAGCGATAAAACCTTGGGTGCCATCCGCCACATCTGGATTATGCTGAATGTATTCACCGGCACAATAGTGTTTGACGGCTTTTTTCGGGTTGCCTTCGTAGGCAGTCTTATAGAAGGCGATAGCTGCTTTTTTGTTTTGTTCCGCGTTCATGGCATTAATTGTTATTTTAAATGTTGGACAACTTATCCTGTCGAATTTTAGCAACTAGTATTATCTCAAAAACGTTCTGGATTTATTATGGTTAATAGGTGTTTTTCATTTCTCGTAAGATGCCGAAGTTATAAATCTTTCCACCAATCGGTGTAGTTGTCACTGGAGTCTTTTATGAGGATTTCCTGTCCAATTTTAGGCGTTATCAGTTCGAGATTCAGTTCCTTGGCTTTCGCTTCAACACGAACAATGGGGTCGGTCCACGAATGTAATGCCAATTTGAATCCGCCCCAGTGAATGGGCATTATTCTTTTGGCTTTCACATCAATACCAGCCTGCGCCGTTTCTTCCGGCATCATATGGATGTCGGCCCATCGCTCGTTGTATTGACCACATTCCATCAAGGCAAGGTCAAAAGGACCGAATTTTTCGCCGATTTCGGTAAAGTGCTGTGCGTAGCCGCTGTCGCCACTAAAATAAAGGTTTTCATTTTCGGACTGAATGACCCAAGAACTCCAAAGCGTACTTTGACTGTTGTTATAATTTCTTCCGGAAAAATGTTGGGCGGGTGTACAAATTAACTTTAATCCGTCAAATTGGGTTTCTTCCCACCAATCCATTTCGGTTATTTTGTTGGATGGCACGCCCCAAGCTTCCAAATGTACCCCAACTCCCAAGGGTACAAAAAAATGGCCGGTTTTTTGTTCTATTTGCAGCAGTGACCCATAATCCAGATGGTCATAATGGTCGTGGGAATAAATGACCGCATCGATTTGTGGGATTTTTTCGATGTCTAAAGGAAATTCTTTATTAAATCGGTTGCTTCCCAAAAGGGGATGCGGTGCTGGTACTTTACCGAACATGGGGTCGATCAAGATAGTTTTCCCGCCCATTTGCAGCAAAAATGAGGAATGTGCAAACCATAGTAATCTCGCCGCCCCATCGTAATCAGCGATGCTGACGGAATCCGTTTTGATAGGCTTCAAATCCTTTTGCGGACGGCTATTAGGTACTTTGGCCGTGAAGAACGTAAAGGCCAATGCTACGGTCTCCGAGAAGCTCAAGTTTTTCGGAACCGCTTTGGTGTTGTTGAATTTTCCATCGGCAAACTGCGATGACCGTTGGTAGACCGATTGCCGCTCTTTCGAAACCTTACCACCAAAACTGGGATATGAACTGGTGAAGGCTAGAAAGGCTATGATCAGGACACCTACTATTATTAGGGTTGTTATCATGATTATTTTTAGAATTCTTTTAAACAATACGCTCATGGTCGGAATTGTGTTTTTTTTTCCCTGAGCATGAAATCCTCCGAGAGCGTGGCCCCGTGCTCCACTTCCTTTAAAGAATTGTTAGTACCCATTACGTTTAGGCCCTGCCTACTGGTCAGCGGCTTTCTTTTGGGTCTAAGAT
The DNA here is from genome assembly GCA_963832345.1 of uncultured Flavobacteriaceae bacterium. Taxonomy (GTDB): domain Bacteria; phylum Bacteroidota; class Bacteroidia; order Flavobacteriales; family Flavobacteriaceae; genus Pricia. The sequence continues at coordinate 35,396 of CAWHTW010000009.1, forward strand.
AAATGTTTTTGAGTTGTTTTTGCTAATCGGAATCTTTGTTTTGGGAGGTGTTCTCTTTTGCAGTTAATCCGTATCTAAAGGGTTTCGTTTCTTGAAAAATTATTTGGGGTTCATAAAACCGCGGAAACTGCATTCGCTTGGTAACATATTTACCTAAAGGGCTTTCCCAAATTTCAGTAGAACATCATAGTCGCTTGAACCCCGATCTCCGTAAGCTTGAAATAAAAGTCTTGCACTATGGCCCCCCAGCAGAATAAAGTGAACCTTTAGCGTCATTCTATGACCAGCCGTGCGCAGATTGATGCTATTTGTAAAGCGGTTAACTCCGTTACTTAATGGCCTCAAAATTTAGAAGGATAGTACAATTGCACTACGCTTGCTAACACGATATTTGACATGAAACGATGGAAATCACAATTGGGCCTTAACTGCAATCCTGATTTTTTTACAAAAGTGGATTACGGAGCAATATTTGAGGGACATTATCCGTTCCAAACATGAAATTATCTTATTTTTAGCACCGACTTTTACTTTGGATAGAAAGTAGCCAACTTTAAAAATTCCTTTTCAGCATGCAGGCATCCGTACAACGAAAGAATGTTCAATTTTTACCGGACTCAAGCCGTGTGGTGGCCCGATTCTTCAACAATGGAGAAGAACGCACCAGAAATCTTGTTCGGCGTGTCGTTTCACTAAGCGATGATTCGGTCAACCGAGAACTTGATCATACCCTTAGGGAGTTTGTCGGTCGCCATCGAAATATTTCCCAAATTTTTATGCGTCATTTCGATAACCATAGGGGTCTTATCGAAAGCATGGAACTGGATGAATCGAAAATGTCAAAAGAGCGAAGACTCTTGATAGGATCTTATGCGACTATGGAATATTCGATCGAATCCGCAGCGATGTTCAACCCCTCTATCATCGAGGATTTCGATCAATCCTTTTTGGCAAAGGATGAAAAGCGGGTCATTATTTCATTTCGTGCCACGGGAGAAGGGCACTTGTCATCGATTGTTTTTCGAAGAGGGATTTTGGATGGAAACAACGACCTGAAAATGATGAAAACGCGCAACCATATCGATATGGCGAAGATAACGCAGAAAAAATCCTACGATAAAGGACGATTCGTGCAAAAACTTCGAGAGATGGATATTTCGAAACAATATTCATCTACTATTATGGACGCTCTGCCGGAACATTTTGAGTATCATGAACTGAAAAAATCGGTAGAAAAGGTGCTTTCGAACGGATTGAGCCTCAACAACAAATTGGCCTTGGAAGAAATGACCTGGCTTATAGATTCTTACTACGACATAGAGTTCAATTTGGATTCGGACATTTCAGAAAGGGTTATTTTCCCCATCTCCCCGTCAGAAAGCAAGGGTATCGAAGATGCACGTTTTGTGCGCTTCACCGAAGACGATGGTACCGAAAAGGTATATGCGACCTACACCGCCTATGATGGGCACACCATACTTCCAAAACTGCTATCTACAGAAGACTTCAACACGTTCAGAATTATGCCTATGCACGGGAAGGGGGCACAGAACAAAAATTTCGCGTTGTTTCCGAAAAAAATAAACGGTAAGTATGCAGTATTGGCACGCATCGATGGTGTAAACAATTATCTAATGTATTCTGACCGGAATACCCTTTGGAACAACCCCATCAAGATTCAAGAGCCGAAATATCCATGGGAATTTACACAGATCGGAAACTGTGGAGCGCCCTTGTGGACCGAGGAGGGGTGGTTGGTCATAACCCACGGGGTAGGGCCCATGCGCAGATATTGTATAGGAGCGTCATTGTTCGACCTCGATGATCCCACCAAGGAAATCGGACGATTGTCACAACCTTTGCTTTCGCCCCTTGAAGAAGAACGCGAAGGCTATGTGCCGAATGTGGTCTATTCTTGCGGCTCACTCATCCACAATAAGCACCTTATTTTGCCCTATGCCGTCTCCGATTACTCTTCTTCATATGCTACTGTGGAAATTCCGGAGTTGATGCACGCTTTGAAAAAATAAGCGTTTTTCCGGCCTACGGAATAGGTCATCAGACTTTTCGTTAAAATGCCACAGATCCTTAACTTCTCATGGTTTCGCGGTATGCCACCATATATCCGTCAACCATAGCGTCTACGCTAAACTTTTGCATAGCATGTTTTCTACAGTTTTCAGGTGCTATTCTATGTAACTTTCTTACGGCTTCAATGGCCTCTGCTACGTTGTCGACTAGAAATCCGGTCTTTCCGTCTGAAATAAGTTCGCGCATGCTTCCTTTTTCAAAGGCGATGACAGGCGTGCCGCACATCATGGCCTCCGCAACGCTAAGGCCAAAAGGTTCATCAAATTGAACGGGATGCAATAGGGCCTTGGCACCACCCAATAACCGTCTTCCTTTCTTTTGGTCGAGATTGCCCAAATAGGTTACTTGAATCCCGTCTACTTCCGGACCTATATACCGGTCATAATAGTCTTGATCTTGGATAAGACCTGCAAGTTTTAGGGCATAACCGCTTTTTTTGGCGATTGAGATGGCTTCGGCCGTACCCTTGTCCGGATGGATCCTTCCGTAGAACAGAAGGTATTCATCTTTCTTAGCTTGAAACTTAAATGTGTTGGAATCAATGCCATGGTAGATGGTACTGTGATAATCCAGTTCTGGATGGCGGTCAGCATCGGAAATGGAAATATAGGTGGCGGTCGGATTGTATTTTTTGTATACAGGAATAATTTTTTCCGACGAAAAACCGTGGATGGTCGTAATCATGGGCGTTTCGATCAACCGGGAGTATGATAAAGGCAAAAAATCGAAGTGGTTATGGAGGATGTCAAAATCTCCTGACTTTTCCATCAAATGGCTGATATGAAGACATTCCCATACCTTGGCGTCCCTGCCGGAATCCTCGGCATACGGTTTAGAACAAACGGACTCCAATTTTCCCGCCGTCATGGAATCTCCCGTGGCGAACAGGGTTACGTCAATACCTCGGTCGACCAGTGCCTCGGTAAGTATGGAAGCCACTTGTTCCCATGGGCCGTAGTTTCTGGGCGGTGTACGCCAAGCGATAGGAGAAAGCATTGCAATTTTCATACTATGTAAATGTTCTGCCGTCTTGGCGAAAAGGTCCCTGAAGATTAATTACGATTTAAAGATAGCAACGTCTACAAAATTATGCCATGAAAGTGGATGCGAACAAAAATTGAATACCCTAGGTCTTCCGTTTAAGCCCATATATCATTCAATATCAGAATTCTAAATAGATTAATAATGATTCTAGCGGCGTTCTTTCTTTATGGTTTTTCAATTTGGACAAAAAGGCCGGATATCCCATTGATTGATTCATTTTTAGTGTGGTCTTGCCAAGTATGGTATGTAATAACGAGGCATCCAGTTCCAAACCACGATTGCCGAACCATTCTAATCCGAACGTGTACCACTGCTCCCCATTCACCTGTATACTACAGTACTCGATTTGACATCCATATTTCAAGCTGACATGATTAGGTTTGATGGAAATGGCTCCGTCCTCCATAGTCAACTGGCCCGCTTGGCGCTCCTTTTTAACGCTAAGCCATCTTTTACGCTTTCCGTCAGTGATGTTCATCAAAATTTCTTGACCTGAATCGGCAACAAAGCTCCACTTTACCCAATCCTCAAAATAGCCCCACGCTTTTGTCTCCAAACATCCTCTTGAACGAGTGCCTATCAGGTGCTTTATCTCGATATTGCCATCCCTAAGCTTCACTCCCACATCATCTTTTCCAAGGCATAGGTAAATATCCTCACGCTTTTCAAATGAGTCGAATGGAAGCGTTTCAAACCAAGTTTCAATGGATTGATTTTGTTTTTTAAAGAACCACCTTATTTCCTTCGTTTTGTACATAACATTATGTTTCAAGAATAGTTGACCATTTGATACTCCTATTCAAGTTATCCAATGCTCAATTCCTATATCATACATTAAATATGTAAATATAATCGCAATTCAAAGATGGTCAGAACTCAAATCACACGGTATTTAGCACAATAAAAATAACCTTCGTTCCAGTCCCGAAATTAGCTTTGCGCTGCGAAAAGCAAATTCAGGCTTTTTAGAGGCTATGATTTTCCATATTTGAAATCAGGCCAATCTCCGCTGAATGTCGTATAGCAATAGTACTATCCTTAAAGTAGCAAATTTCAACGTTCATTGATTGTATGTTGGCCAGCACATCCTCAACCTTAGGTTTGTATTTGTTGGACGTACTTCGGATATAGATGGCTTTGACCCTTTCTGGAAAAATTTTAACGATACGTTCGTAAATAAAAGGGTCTTTTTGGCTGTCGTCGCCCAGAAGGATAAATTTCAGTTCGGGATAAAATTCGAGCAAATGTTTTACTTTGTGGAACTTATGGTTGTGGCTTCCCCCGCCCGTAAAAAGAAAATCGCCCAGCCCTGTCTTTATACTCTTCAATTTTAATACGGCCTTCGGCATATTGTGAAGGTGCGCAAAGCTTTCGATAAAATTGTACAAGTTCCATTCGCTGCTCGAAACGTAAAAAAATGCGTTTTTACCTCCTTCCTTATTTCTTCCTGCCAAGCTCAACAAGTTATAGTGTCTTACTACACCCTCGAAAATTTTACGTTTATTGACATTGCGGGTAAGCAGCACATATAGTTTTTTGAAAAAGCTACTGGAATGGGAAACCAAAAAAGTATCGTCGATGTCAGAAATCAGGGCATACTCCCCGGGATACGGCTTAATAAATTCCCCAGCCTGTTCAACAACGGTACCATTAATGGCGGCGGAGACCGTAAACGTATGCCAACCACTCTGCAACGCTTCGAAGTAGGGCAGGGCGAACCGGAAATATCCGTCCTCCGAAGTTTTGGTCCGGATGTCATACCCGCCAAAATTCAGGGTAACGGAAACGTTTCCCAGCGTGTTTATTTTGAACATCCGCAAAACGGCGTAAGCGTGCCGCAGTCGTCTTCCCTGCAAATCGTATTGGCTTAGGCTGTTTTTATTGAAAACGTGGCCGAATACGATTATTTGTTGCTCGTTCGCATAGCCCCGGTAAATTTTCAGTTGAATTTCCATGCCCGATGTATATTTGGAGTACATTTAAGTAATAGACGTTTTGAACACATAACGAGTACGTTTTTATGACCATTTTCACAGCCTTCGAAACAGCGAGTTTGTTTTATCAGCGGCGGAAACCTTTGTCTCTTCTCGCAGGTCTATCGTTGAAATTTTATAGCGCAAATAAGCTTCCTTGAACATTTTGCCCGGAAGGGAATGATAAACGACATAGGAAATCTAGTTAGCCGTTTCAAACCGTCTCTGACAACATCTATGTACTGCACTAACCCGAAAATGATATTTGTTTAAATGGATACGAATATAATTAAAGTTCTTCTGGTCGTAAATCCCATTGCGGGAGATACCGATAAAAAACCCATCATCAAAATGGTACAAGGCTTCTTGGCAAAGCATTCCGAATTTACGATTTTCAAAACTACGGGTGACGATGATATCCCTAAGCTCCGAAAACTGGTAAAGGATTTTAAGCCGGAGCGTATTTTGGTGGCTGGGGGTGACGGTACGGTCAAAATGGCCGCACAGGCCTGTGAAAATATGGACAAGGTGCTGGGTATACTTCCCGTCGGTTCTGCCAACGGTCTGGCGACCGATCTAGATCTGCCGAAAGATAGTAGTGAAGCCCTTCAGGTCGCCATGGGCGAAACAACTACAAAGTTGGACGCGCTTCGGATAGGCGATTCGATCGGCCTTCACATAAGTGATTTGGGTATCAACGCAGAACTGATCCAAAACTATTCCGAGAGTGCTATACGGGGACGTTTCGGCTATTTTTTGAACAGCATCCCAACGCTTCTGGAAACCGATAGTCCCTATAAGTTTTTAATATCGGCCAATGGGGTAGAGCGAGAGGTGAACGCTGTAATGGTCGCCTTTGCAAACAGCAAGAAATTCGGTACCGGGGCCTTGGTCAACCCCAAAGGCAAAATTAACGATGGCAAGTTCGAAGTGCTGATTTTCAAAAAATTGAATTTTACCGAAATATTCAAGACCTTAAGGGGAGATATAGATATGGATGCCGATTTTGTGGAGGCCTTTGCTACTACAGCGGCTAGAGTCACTACTGAAAAACCGGTCGCCTTTCAAATTGATGGTGAATCACAAGGCGTAGTCGATGATGTATCCGTTTCGATTATTCCCAATTTTACGGAAATCGCCGTAGAGCTTTAGCCTGGTAAACACGTCATGAACATAGGTATATGCAGTTAAAATGGCATATGGGATAAAAGTTTATTCGTTTGTTATAGAATGTGTTGTGTACTTAAAGTATTTTGGAAAGTAGTAATTCTAATGCTTTAAAAACCATAAACTTATGGACAATAATACTACTATTGCACAAACTAACGAGAACCCAAAGAAGGTCTCTCGAATCTCTTGGGGGGCCGTTTTGGCGGGAACGCTGACCACCGTGGCCCTCATGTTTCTACTGAACCTTTTGGGTCTTGGAATTGGCTTGACCACTATCGACCCCATGACCGAATCCGATCCTTTTGCCGGTATTGGAGCGGGTACTGCCATTTGGTGGATACTCTCAAACGTGGCTGCCCTTTTCACCGGTGGTTTGGTTGCCGCCCGCATGTCGGGCTACACCTCGAACGTAGATGGCGCGCTTCATGGTTTCCTGACATGGGCACTTTATTTGATAATCGGAATTTTTATGCTTACATCAGCGGTCGGCGGTATACTTAACGGTCTCGGAAATATGGTTTCTGGAGTGGTCGGTGGCGACAGTTCCAAAGATATTACCGTTCAGGTCGAAGAGGCCCTTAAATCAGGCAAGGACCAGGCGCAGAACACTTCTGATACTATAAAACAGCAAATGTTCGACTTGATCGGTACCGGTGAAGCGTATAATATTCTGCCCGAGGACACCTCCGAGGAAACCAGTGAATTTCTGCAAGATTCCAAAAGGGAACTTAAGCAAATGAACCTTGAAAACGATATCGAGAGTTATGTGAACAATCTGTCTTTTGATTTGGATAAGGACGGGAACTTAAAAATCACTACTGAGGGGTCTGATGAATTTTTTGACAAAGAGGGAATCAAGGAATCCCTTACCGAAAATACCGAACTCAGCGAAGCGGAAATCAACGGGGTCATTGAAAAATGGGAGGCTAGAATGCAGGCCGTTGTCAAAAAGGCCGAAAATTACTATGCAGAAGCAAAGCAAAAGGTAGTGGAGTATAGCGATAAAGCAGCGGATGCCGCAGGGACTGCTGGCATTGTTGCCTTCTTGATCCTGCTATTGGGTGCTGGTGCCGCTTTCTTCGGAGGTATTACCGGTTCACCCGAATATGCCGTTTTGGTCGATGAGAATCGTGCAAGCCGCGGAAAATCGCGGAGGCTTGTCAACGATTAAGTTCGCTGCATCCGTTAGCTACGACAATTTCTTTTTATCAACATTTATATAAATAATTTTTAATTTTAAACAATACTATTATGTCATTAGTAACCATTATTTTGAACATTCTTTTACCACCTCTGGCTGTTTTTATGAACCACGGGCTGGGGTCCGCTTTCTTGATCAGCATACTCTTGACCATGCTTGCATGGCTTCCGGGCATTATACATGCGTTTATTGTAAACAGTTAGCGCACTTTTAGTAAATAGATACATAAACATCATATAAAAATGCCACTTGTTCAAAGACAAGTGGCATTTTTTTAATTCCAATAACGTTTAGGAAATCGGATTCAAATCAATATATTACAACTGATTTTATCGATAAAGCATTACTGCTCCAATTCCTCCAAAGCGGTATAATTAAATTTCTGACCGCCTACGGATGCATCGGCCATCACGCCTTTTTTAGGTTGTACGAAAACTATAACACCATCATCATAGTTGGCATTAATAGATTTTCCTTTTTCAAGAGCCGTTGCGGAAACTTCGGCAGTAAATTCGAATTCTCCTTGTTTGAATTCGTTGAGGGCATCTTCTGTTTCAAAAAAGATTATTTCTAATACGGCTTGACCTCCGACCTGGAAGCCAACATCCACTTTTTTAAGGTCTGCCATTCCGGCCACCTGTCCACCTTCATAAAGTACACCGTTGCCCGACGCAGCGCCCAGTATGAAGCCGCCTTCGCCCACATTGGGAAAGATGGCATATCCGGAAGCATTGTCAAAGAACTGATCTAGGCCTACGTTCATCTTTTGAATTTTGGCCTTGGCTTTTTCTGCATCGGCCATGATACGCTTATTGTCCTTATTTTGAGCAATTGCGGTCACAGTGGCGAATACCATAATCATCGAAATAAATGATTTCATTTTCATAATATCTGTTTTAAATTATTACTATGCAACCTCAGAAGTCTTCCGAGATTATCGTTAATTTTCATAAGCAATCTAGAACTCTTTCTGGATAGCATTTGCTGTTTTCAGTTAATAATTTAATGTAATCGCATAGATATCTTAATAGAATCAACGACCCCGATATTTTACAATCGCGATTCGTCTAAGACTGAAATGATATCTTCAGTTAGCTTATGTTCTGGCGTATATAACCGTGTCTTTTGGAGTAAACAAAAATTCGTATGCGTTAGTGGTTTGATAAGCGCTAATCTATATTATGCTAATTTACAAGTTATGCAAAAATTAAAGGTCAGTTCATTACCATTGCAGGAGGTGATTGCGGATATCGCAAAGGAATTCGAAACCGATTATTCCCAAAATTGCGGTATTTATCAAGTCTGCATCCCGGAACATTTCGGAAAGGGAACGATAACCGGAGCGGATTTTGATGACGGGCTTGGTCTGATTCGATACGATTGTCTTTTTAAGGAAGATGTTGTTTTCGAATATTCGCTTGATCGGATTCACCCGGTGAAATTCCTGTTTGCCATGCAGGGCGAAATCTGCCATAAGTTCATGAACGAATCATTGTGGCATCAAATTCCTAAATATAAAAGTGCGGTCGTTGCCAGTTCGGAGCACCACGGACACAGCATTCAATTTATCGGAGGGGAACGGACCGAGTTTAATAGTCTGGAACTGGAACGAAGAAAATTTCAGGGGAAAATAAGCTGTGAAACACGTTCTATTGCGAAATCTTGGCGAGAGATGCTCAATGATGTTACCGCAAAGAAAACTTTTTATCATGACGGATTTTATAGTCTAAAATTATCGGAGATTTTTTCGCAGTGGGATAATTATCACGAAAACAATTTTCTAAAGAAATTGAACTTAGAAGGTATGGCCTATAACATACTTGTTCTTCAAATCGAACAATTTCAAGACGACTTAAAGTCAGAAGGGAACAAAACCCTTCTGCGGAAGTCGGAAATGAAGCAGTTATTCAATGCGGTAAAGATTGTTGAAGACCGACTTGGCGATTTGCCCGCAATAGGCGAAATCGCAAGCGAGATAGGGCTGAACTCAAATAAACTGCAACAGGGCTTCAAAGAGCTTTTCGGAAAAACCGTTAACCACTACATTCGAGAGAAGCGGTTAGAGACCGCTCGGACCCTATTATTAAATACGGATCACACGCTGTATTCGATAACCTCAATAGTAGGTTACAAAAGCCAAAGTTATCTGTCAAAAGAATTTAAGGCAATGTACGGGGTGCTCCCTTCCGAATTTAAAAGGAACCATGAAAAGAAAAATGAATTCTTGGATGAGCTCAAGAATATAAACTTTCCTAGAAATACTTAGTCATTCTTTGTGTTCGTGCGATTTTCCTCAGTCTCTTGACCATCCGAACTGATTAGTGGGTGATCGTCCAAACCTAGTCCAACAATTTTGATAATATTGACAATTGTGCTGTAAAGCATCAATACGACCACTATTAGCGCAGAACTCAAGACTGTGCTAATACCTAAGGAGATGTAATAGATAATATCGAACCAATGGTTGGGTATATTTTCGCTTTCCGTTACGGGCAAGTTCAGCAATAAGAACGATAATAGGGCGGCCACGAAAATGGTCGTGTCGACTTTAGCTATACGCATGATATGATGATAGTGGTCTTTTTTCAACTGGGAGGAGGTACCCGTACTGACACCCAATAGGGTGAGCATTAACGCTAAAATCGTTGCGGATGCCAGAACTATTGTGTTACACAGGGTGTTGAGTCCACTAATGCTCGCCTTAATGAGCTGCTTGGCTTCGTAGCCGCTCAAATGCCCTAATAGAAAGGTCCCGAGACCGATTATTCCTAGCGAAAGAACGCCGCCGATAAGCGCGCGTTTGGTGTAATTTGAAATTTTCATGATTACTGATTTTATTGAATGTGACTCTACCCATTATACAATGGGTAGATTTTGACGATTGATAACCTGATAACTCATCAAAAGTACCCAAAACATTGCCTTTTTTATTGATTTTTTTCAAACGTTCTTTAACACAATTCACATCGTATGATACGCTTTCCATAATTCGTATGCTATTGGGTTTTTGATACTATGACGATTACATTTTGTACAACCGGTTACTTCGATATGTACACCGCTTTGAAATGATGCGCCTTACTCAAATATAAGGCGAGGAACATTGATTGTACGCTGCACGATTGTTGCCATCTTGAAAATGCTCGCCATATTGCCCAGAGTTTCAGTATGAAAGAATAGGGGGGCGAGATGGACCTTTATTAGATTGAATATTAAGACAGTAAGTACCACGCCTGAACCCAGAAAATTTTAGGTAAGATATCCTTTACCTGTAAGGTGCGTTCTTCAGCAAACGCTGTTGAACCTGTTCGGAGCTCGGTAGTCGTTTTAAGCGAATCATTTTATTCGATTCGGTATTCCAATCGATATAACCAAGTGCCTTAAAATCATGGAGGCAGTCGGCCATGGGCCAATACCCCCATTTTTGATAAAACCGGTTACAGTTGTTTACTATTGGTTCTAAATGATTCAAGGGCGGTATGTAGATAGGATGTTGCTGGTGATACACTTCGGCATCTGAAAGGTAAAATGGAATGCCTGCAACCTTCATATTGAGGGCAAAATCGGTATCCTCGGCACCATATCCCTCATATTTTACATCAAAACCGCCCATTTCCATAAATCGGTGTTTTGGTATGGAAAAACACAGGCTCCAAAATAATTCATAGCAGTTCTCTTTTTTGACACCATTGACTTTCGGCCGGGCGGGATGATATATACTCCGCTCCTTTAGATTTTGCGGAGTGTTAGAATCAGAGACAGCACCTAACATGTATAGCGGTGTACCCATTACAAGTCCATTTTTTCTTAAGCTGATTTCCGTCATCTTTTCTCCAAAGTTTTCCGCGGGAATACAATCGACGTCAAGAAAGACCAATTGTTCCGTACTGCTTTGGTAGGCGCCATGGTTTCGGGCCGCTGCCAAGGGCATGAATGCTCCTTCTATATCGAAGTCAATAACCTGTAGTTCAAAAGGAAACGCACCCAAAGATTTGATGCCTTTACCCATATCGACTACGATGACCTCTATCGGTAACACGGTTTGGCGCCGAAGCCCCTCTAAGGTATTCCGTAAATTTGCTTCTCGCTGGTAGTGGGTAATAATTACAGTATAATGTATCACAAAATTCTCATTTATAGTTTGGCCCACGCAACGGGACCTGTGGCAACTTTTTCTTTATTAGGTGTCATTTTTCCGTGACGTTCCACAAATTTATCCGCCCTATAATCAGCACGTTCCAACCTGTCTTTAAATGCTGATATTGCGTGAAGCGAAAAATGTGGAAGCCTATCATCCTTACATTTTTCAAGGGCTTTAATGGCATCACCTAAATTTGCATATTTAGTGTAGTCAACGGCCCATCCCAAAGTATCGAGAATTTGTGCCATATGATCTTGCTCTCTATAAGGTCGAGGTTCGGGTATGGCGACAAACCGTTTTCCGAGTGACAAAATTTCCGCTACGGTGTTCGAGCCACTGGCCGCTACTATGGCATCGGCATGAGCTATGAAGGCACGCGTACAGGTCACCACTCCGAGGTGGGTTACCTTAGATGCGCTATCTAGAATACGACCTGGACCGATACTGTATATAGTATATGAGTCGGAAAGTGAAGTGAAGTCTACGGAAGTAGTACCTCCAAAGCCGCTGATGTGTAACAGTAAGGGGCGGGTATCGTTCCTAAACTCTTTGGGCCTAGCGGTTTCGCCCTTATCGAACATAAACCTCGAAAGAAAACCCAAATAAATGGTCTTCTTTTTAATCCAAGGCGGTGTATTTTCGGGTTCTAGTTCCTTTGGAAAATAGGCCAAGAGAAAACTGGCGCCCTCATAGGCATTTAAATGAGGTAGGTCGTTGCGGTCACCGTGTAATCGGACATAGGCGTAGGATATGGAACTGACTCTCGCCAGCATCGCCATCTCAACGCTGACATCGATGATCAATAGCGCAATGTTCTTTTCGATAATCCGGTGCAGCAGAAGTTGGTTCCTTCTTGTAATCTTTGAAATATTTACTGGTGCATAATGTAAGGCCCTGGGTTCGGAATAGGTATCCCTATCGAACTCAGAACCGTCGGGATCTTCGTTCTCCAACAATACGACGTCTAGATCGGAATCAAAAGCATGGCCTCTATCGGTAAATACAGTAATGGATTTTCCGAATATCTTACCGAACAGATTGGCATAATTGCAGTGCCCAGAACCGTGGCTGTGTGCATAGTATCCTAACATATATCTACTTTCAAATGGTACTTCCTTTGTTCCAAAATCCTCTTATAGAGGTCTAGATAGTTCTCGACCATCAGTTCGTGCGAGCAGAAGGTCTCTGCACGTTGACGGCATGCGCGACGATCTATTTTCGCGACGGAGCCAATCGCTCGGGCCATCCGCTCGACATCGTATTTGGGTACCACAAAACCCGTGTTTTCCGTGAGTATCTCACGGGTTGCGCCTCCCTCGAACGCCACAACCGGGGTGCCACAGGCCAAGGATTCGGCCAGGGTCAGCCCGTAGGGTTCTTCCCAGGTACTGGTAAAAAGAAGGGCAGACGCATTTGCAAGCAGCGGTGCAATTTCTTTTTGCGGACAATGTCCGACATAGTCTACATTCTTTCTCTTGAGCAAGGGGGCCACCTTATCATTGAAATAGTCTCGATTGCTGATGGGGCCGGCCAAAACTATTTTTCGACCCGAGCGTTGGGCGACCTCGATGGCGTAATCCGTACCTTTTTCCGGACATATCCTACCGTACCAGAACAGATAATTACCTATGGGTCGTTCAACGAATTTCCAGTTAGACAATTCAATTCCATTATAGACAATAGTAGCCTTAGGTAGTATCGATTTCCAAGTACGGGCCAAGCTTTTGCTGACCATTGTAAAGGTCTGGTGATTATGTGACGCAACCCCTAGCGCCCCTAACTGAAGATAAGGAAAGGTCGGTGTATGGATAGAGGTAACCATAGTAGCATTGAGAAGGTTACCCATAATTATGGGAATGTAATGTAGCGAATGGTTATGTACAATGTTATAACCTTCAGAAGCAATTGTATTCATTACTTCGGTGTACGCGAGCATCTCTCCGACGGCCGCTTCGTCTTGTCCCATCCCAGCCATGCTCGATAGGAGGCATTCGGGCCGTAATCGGTCGGTCGGTATGGGCCGTACATCGAACCTTTGATCCGATTCCCGATGTGCATATAAATGTACTTCATGCCCACGTTGCATAAGGGACCGGCATAGAAGAAACGTAATCATCTCAAGGCCGCCCTCAAAAGGTTCCTTAATGGGATGTAAACCGTGGGCGATCAAAGCTATTTTCATAGATGTATTTTCAAGTTGAACATGACATTTGTGGTAGCATCAGATCGGCAACGATAGTCCAGCAGTATGGACATTAGGTGAAGCATGGCCATGCAGAGTGCGCCGAGGGCGATAAGCGGTAAACCATGACCGATCGAGCAAAGGAATATTCCGAAATGAAGGCACGGATAAAATATGTTGATTCGATATTCAGATTGCGTACCGGATTTATCGGTGCGAATGAATGGCCTTTCCCTTCCTAAAAGAACGGGCCACCAATGGAAAGCCCCAATATCCAAACTTGAAAAATGAATGAGAAAAGTACGGAAAGAACGGCGGTATTTAGGGCCGTTCAATAGTTGTAACTGTAACATTTTAGACAATACAAATACGGCGAAAGCCCAATAACAAGGGGCGACAATTTTTCCGAAAGTGTTGGCTTCCATCCAGGGAGAAAGTAAAATGACGCAAAGCAGGCAAAGAATAGGTACGCCCAATCCGTTTGCCCAAGCCGTTAGCTGTGATACCCCCGAAATCCATTTGTCAAAATGCTTTACCGGGCTCAGGGAATAGTTGAGCAAGGTCTGTATATTACCGAATATCCATCGCTTACGTTGTTTTAAAAAATCTTCTTGACTTGTAGGTGCAATACCTTTTCCGATGACGCGATGCACATATTTGATGTCATGGCCTCGAGCCTGCAAACGTGCCCCTAGTTCTGCATCTTCGGTTATTGAATTGACGGGCCAACCTCCGACGGCGTCCAACGCCATTATGCGGATCAAGCTGAGCGTTCCCGTCGCCAACGCACCGTAACAAGAGTCTGCCTTCGAACAATAGTAATCGAAAAAGTGGTCGAATTCTTTCAGCAGCGGTATATGCCGTTCATGATGGCAGCTATAGGCCTGGGGAAACTGTACTAAGGCAATGGAACGACTTTCGACATTGGAAACCGCCAAGTTTAAGGCATCCGGGGTAAGTCTATAATCTGCATCAACGATAAAAATGAACTCCGCTTCAGGGTCAGAGACTTTACGGGCAAAGTTCAAAGCGCCCGATTTATAGAACGGCCAGTGTTTTAGATGAAAGAAACGAACATCTTCCAAGGGTTTACAAAACGCTGAGACCGGCTTCCACAGCCTATCATTCTTCGTATTATTATCCACCACAATAATCTCGAAATTGCTATATTCCTGCGCTAGAATACTGCGTATCGTATCGATGACCATACCTGAAGGTTCGCTACTAATCGCCAAATGCACCGATATTCTGGGTGTATGATCAGACTTTTGAGATTCAGGCCGCTTTCCGAACCCGGTCCACAGTTTTAGTTTCAGCCCTTCTAAAAGACACATGGCCAAGACTAGCATCGATATGGCAACCGTCAGTGCCAAGGGAACGTATATCGCGAGCAGGGCTATGGTAAGTAGTATCATAGCATAACCCCATGGAAAATAGGTTATTCGACCCAAGATTTTCATATCATACAGCGTTTCTTGCTGCAAAATTATATTTGACTTCCTTAGAACGTTAGCTGAATTGCGTCGGTTGCTGCAACGATAGCTTTTGGGTTAATCTTCTGAGGGTTTGCGCTACTTCCGATGCACGCGCTGGAACACCCTTTGATTTAGAACTGTCCTAAGCCTTTTTAAACCCAACACTGGCCAGTTCGACCGTCGCCCGTTCTATGGCCCTTTTGAGCTCTTTCGGAGTTTTGAAAATCGGTTGGGTCAGCATTCGGAATTCATATTCAACGTCGAAACTATGGCTTTCGAACGGCCAAGGTTCGATGGTATATTTGTGGTTGTCATTTCTATAAATATAGTAGCGTTTGTTCCCGATGGTCTTATTAATTTCCAACTTCCTTCCCGTGATAGGAACCTCGTTCTGACAAATGATGAGAGAACACCGGTCGCAAAATCGCATTAGGTCATAGGCGTCATTTTCGCCCTTCTTAGAAAATCCGTATAATTTTCGTTGGGTTTTGGCATTAGTACGAACGGTCTTTAAAAATTCGTCCATGGGTGGAAATTCCTTCCCCAAATCTCTATAGAGAAAGTCCAGATGTCTGCCTACCAGTAAGCCGGTCAACTGCGATTTTTGGTTCGCATTTGAATATACGCGCTGCGCATGATCTAACGAATCGGAGTCGCTTCCCTCTGACATCGTAAAGTCTTTGGGACTGCCGTTCTCCGTTAGGTAATCTCCTTTTTCGAAATCCACTAGATAATCATCATGCTCAATGATTCCGGTAAGAATATCCAACCACGGCTCAGGTCTAAGGTTTAATTGTAGCTGCCGTGCGAATTTACCGGTCAAGAGACCATGGGTATAATGTGAGATTATCTTCCATCCTTTTTCGTGGTGATTTACAATCATATGTTTGGGCTATATGCTATCATTCCAAATTCGAAGCTTATCAATAATACTGACGTATTTCCTCTCGTGTTGATACATTGCGTTCTATTTGTATCTCATTGCATCAAAATGTTCATTTTGTGAACGTGTTATGCGCTGATACCCTTACATTCGTAGCGCTGAATTTTTAAAATTCAAAAACATCGAAATGAAGGGATATCATCTTATTCTCTTGGGATTTGGTTTGGCAACGGTTTTGATGGCCTACGTTCCTATTATATCCGAGAAACTAAAGATTACATATACCCTCCCCATGTTGGTTATCGGAGCCAGTTTGTTTTATTTGGGAGTGCCGGTGGATTGGCCGAGCCCATTTTGGGAGCATAAATGGGTCAAGGTGGTCACGGAGCTCATCGTCATTTTAAGTCTGATGGGTGCCGGTCTTAAAATCGGTTTTCGATACAGTGCAAAGCATTGGAAGAATCCGTTACGGCTTATAGGTATAACGATGCCTATTTACATTTTGGCAATCTTTCTCATTTTTTTCTATGTCGTTGGACTAGATGGGGCTTCGTCGCTGTTGCTAGCGGCCGTATGTGCACCGACGGACCCGGTCATGGCCACCGACATGCAGTTGGAAGGGGAAGGAGGGGGGTCGGACGAGAAAAAGAACACGGGTTTGCGGTATCTGTTAACTTCAGAGGCGGGACTTAACGATGGTATGGCCTTTCCGTTTGTATATTTGGCTATTCTATGGTCTACGGCTGGAGATATCCAAGGGGTCGATTTCTGGGAATGGACTTCCTTTTACCTACTATACAAGATCGTTGTGGGCATCTTAATCGGTTCAGCCTTCGGATTGCTATACAGCTATTCCGTTCACAAGCTACACTCCAACGTTATGAAAATGCCCCTAAGTGGCTTTGTAGCCATTGCCTTGGCAGTGGCTTCCTTCGCTCTGGCCGAAACGGCTTCCGCTTACGGATTTATGAGCGTATTTTTTACAGGTCTGTTCGCGCAGTACCATCACCACAAAAAATCGAAGGATAGCTCAAAGGATGAAATGCTCTTCTATTCCGAGGAAACTGAAAAGTTGCTAATGGTCGTCTGGGTACTCTTATTCGGCGGTTTTTTGGCGAACGGTATATTGTTGGAGACAGGGTTAATGGGTTTCGGTGCCGCTCTCGTCATCGTACTTCTGTTTCGCCCCATGGCGGCAATTTTAGCCGTTTTCCGTGCGGACTTTTCGTTGCGAAAGAAGTGGGCGGTAGCATTTTTCGGGATTAAGGGCATAGGCTCTTTCTTCTACCTAGCGTACGCGCTCGGGGAAGGCCAGTTCAACGCTGAGGCGCAGTTGTATTCGGTGGTATCATGGGTAGTTCTTGTAAGTATTGTGGTACACGGGCTTTCCGGACCCAGGGTAATCGCCTATTTTGAAAGAAACGATCCAGGATAGGCATTGGCATTTTAATCATTGTCACTTATGGAACAGAAAATTGCGAGTACAACTAGGCTTGATTATTACCACACCACCGACATGCGGGTATTGGATGGTATTGCCGATACGATGGCCTTAACTATCAGGAACCCTAAGATAAGGCCGAAGGTGGTAGTGACCATACCCGCACATAACGAAGAAGGTAATATTGCGGACTGTCTTCTATCTCTGGCGGACCAACGTACCGTATTCGATAATTTCGTAGACCCTCAAGAATTTGAGGTGCTGGTATTATGCCATAACTGTACCGACAATACAAGGCGAATTTGTCAACGCATACAGGATGGGCATAAAAATTTTAATTTAAGGATACTTGATACAGCTAGGCCTGAAGTGAACAATGTAGGTGCGGTGCGGCGAATTCTCATGCGTATTGCCCGCTCAAGAGTGACGTATCCGAAAGGATATATTGCCACCACCGACGCCGACACTATCGTCGGAAGGTATTGGATGGCTAATCTCCTCGGATACCTCGGAAGTGGTTACGGATGCATCGGTGGCCACATCGACATTCAAACGCTAGGGATGAGCGACAATAGTATTAGGATATTGGCCCTCAAAAGGCAGTATGAGATTTTACGGACGCATTTGGAGGATAGATTTATTCCCAATCCGTGGGATCCCGCCCCTAGACATTCCCACAACTCCGGTCCAAACTTGGCTGTCAGGGCCGATGTTTACGATGGAGTAGGGGGCATGCCCCCCATTGGATTCTGTGAAGATATCGCCTTTTATGACTTGGTGGTATGGGGCGGACACAAAGTGCGTCACTGTCCGCTAACAAAAGTTACGACTTCGGGACGTATCGACCCACGCACGCCTTGGGGTTTCGGCGCGGAGCTTAGGGTATGGAGTGAGAACGATACCTGCGATTTAGAGGTAGAGGGCTTGCTTGCCTTGCTAGAGCGGTTCGCCATTTACCGATTGGTCGAGCAGTATTGTGATCGCCCAGAAAAATCGGACCTTTGCTCTATTGCGCAACGAAGTGGATTAGAAAAGGGGATGCTTCGAAACTATTTTAAAAATTTTGTTGGCCGCAAGGCCATAGTCCATAAATTGGAGAAAGATTTAGACGGGCTCGAAAGTTGGCGGGCTCGGTATCCGAAAGTTGGGGTAAGGCAAGCATGTGCCGAGCTAGAGCAATATCTGTCGGCTTCGCCTAGCCATGGTTTCAAACCTTAGTCCAGATCTGTAGACGATAGCGCTCATGCCGTTCATGTGCGAGTTCATGGAACAGGCCAGATTGTTCGGCAAAATTCTCGAAACGGTCGTGTACGGCATCTCCGCTCAATGGGTAGTCGGGAACAAAAGGCGTCCAATGCACCATAAGCAAACTTCCACCGGATAAAAGTCGGTCCGAAATATTTCGGAACATTTTTTCGAGGTCCTTCACACTAAAATAGTATCCTATCTCACAGCAGGTTATCAGGTCGAATTGACCTTTTGGAAACTCCTTGGTAATATCGGCTACCTTGAACTGGACGTTGACTGCGTCTGAGCAATATTTGAAGGCCGTATCGACCGCTTCACGACTGATATCTACCGCCATAAGATATCGGCATACTTTGGAAAGCATTCGGGTCTGTATGCCGATAGAGCAACCCAGCTCAAGTGCACAAGCATAGGTTTTTCCTTCCAAAACTTTCAGCGCTCTTTCGTATTTCTTTTGCTCATAGGTGCTGTTGCGAAAGTCCCAAGGATCTTCTTGCTGGTCGTACAAGCCATCGAAATACGATTGATCGAGGGTGTCGAGGTCGCGATGCGTCATAAAAAAATATTCCGTATCACTATAAAAGGGTTCCAAAAGTGCTTCAGTCAGCACAAATCCGTACGGGTCATCGTTAATAATCTCGCCCAGCTGTGACTTGTGGCATTTTATAGCTTCCCGTTTCTTTTGCGCTACATCGGTAATATTTAATTGGTAGGGGACTATCTCGCTCTCAAGAGGCCAGTCAATGGTCTCACCGTTTTTCCATAGCCAAATAGGATACTCAATTTTAATGCAATTTTTAGACCCTGTCTTTAGCATCATGTTCCCCAATTCGTAGACCACCCTGTGATCGGGATGGGGGTCTCTACGCCATGGAAGTGCCAAGGACGAAAATTTGCCAGACTCGAAAATCATGTCCATTTGCCCGCTCAAATCCAATAGTGATTGACGGTCTAGATGCACGAGTGCGGAATCGGCCGCCCTTAAAAAATGTACATTTTCTTTCGGGATATCCAGTTTTGCACAAGCCGCTATGGCCTCGGCCTCCCGTAACTTCGATAATTTTTTGGGGGGATGTGAACGGGAGTTCGGGTGCGAGGCCGAACCACTGGTGACAAAAATCACGCTAACGGAACTTCCCCCTAACTTTAAAAATGTAATTAGGCCACCACAGCCCAGACTTTCGTCATCTGGATGCGGGGCAAGGACTAACAAATTGCCAAGGTCAGGCGCTAACCGGCAGGTATTGAGGTGGGGCGCCTCGGCAATGTGCGCCATTGATAACCTCCTCATAATTTCTCGGTATGATTTCTCAGAAATGCCGTTCCGACCGAGTTCAAGGCTTTATCCGGACCGGGCTGTTTGAGATACACGCTCAGATCGCGATGTATTCGTTCTAATGGATGCGGTTGCATCATACCTTGAAGACCGACGCACATTTCGCACAAGGAAAGAACTTCCTCACAGATTTCCCGCACAATCGTGCGGAACTTATCGGCATGGTCTATACAGCTCACAGGATTTTGGTGCCGACGGTCTAGCGTCTTTCCGGCTTTTCTTAACCAAAGTCGGCCAGTTTCCCGTAATATCGAAAGTTGGCCCAATCGTCTGAGCTGTTCCGGCGCATCGGTTCTTTTCAGCTTTCTCAAGTGTTTTATAGTGATATTTATGGCCGCTTCGGCCCCGCCAAGTTGAACGGCGGCAAACCGGATGGCGCCCCCCGTAAAATCGGGCTGGCCAAAATAATCGTAGGGTTTCCCAAGAATTTGGCGCCGTGGAAAAGATATATCGGTAAAATCGAAGCGGCAACTGACCGATGATTTCATCCCCATGGGGCGCCAGTAAGTGAAATCTTCGGTAGTATCTAGTTCGTCTAAATGTAGAATGATCATAAAACCCCCGTCAGGTCCTTCGGCCGTAACGATCGGCCGGGTTACGTGAGACGCACCGGAGCAAAAAACCTTTGCCCCGTTCAGGATATAACCGTTTTCGATCAAACTGAATTTTAAAGGTTCCGAAGGAAGTTCCGAGTTCCAAATTCCAAAAAGTTTACCCGATAAGGCCTCGTGAAAATAGTCTTCCTTTTGTGTAGGCGAACCATAGGCGTCTATCAGCAAGAGTGCATTAAGATGACCCTCGAAAATTCTTCCCAACGACAAATCATAACTTCCAATTTTATGGAGCGTTTTCAGGATTTTGATATTTCCACGGTCATTACCATGACCCATCCCACCATATTCCAAGGGCACATTCAAACCCAATAGACCCATTGACCTCAACAGGGCTATGCCAAACTCTGGAGAGTCTTCATTATCCACGGTATAGCATTTGGGTATGTCTATACTCTTATCCTTTATATAGTCCATCGGTAACGTAATCAATGTTCAAGGGAGGTTGCCAATCGCTCTATTGCCCGTTTTCGGACTGCAACTTCGTGATTTCCTTTTCTAGGGCCTTGATTATTTCCTTGACGCCAAGGGTAGTTCGAGCGATTATAGAACCGATGACGTAACCTAGTTCGTCGCCGCCCTCTTCCATATTATAAAGCACCTTGCCCTTCAATTCGTTGGCGGCGTTGTTAATTCGCATTGAGGCCAGTTCGGCATCCATTTTAATCCTGGTTCTGGTTTCTTTACCACTTCGGGGCGCATATAGTATCGCTACCGCACCACCAATGGCGGCACCGATGGTTAACGCCAACAAAGTGTGACCGTTTTTTGATGTTCCCATATCTTTCTATTATTAAATTCCAAAGTTTTTATTGCATTACGTTCGCATCACATCTTTCATTAACCATACATGTAAGGGCTCTTCGTCATCTTTGTGAAGCACGGAAATATTTCCGGTGGTTTCAAAAACCACCGCTTTGATTTGCGATAGTTGCGTAACATTGGCCTCTCGCAGCTTAGAACGCAAATCGCCACGGGTGACACGCGCCTTGCGGAGGTTGTCTTCGAGAATGGTCTCTCCGTCCATCAATAGTAACGGAGAATTGTCCATCAGTTTCCGAATCCGCTTGTTCCGTCGCGCAAAAGCGGCCGCTATCTGCAGCAGATATACGGTGACCAGCCCCACAATGCCATGAAGCATACTGACTGTCGACGAAAGTACCGTTGTCGCAATAATGGATCCTACGGCCACGGTCATGGCGAAATCAAAACTCGACATCTTCGAAAAGCTCCGCTTGCCACAGATGCGGGTCATGATAATTACCGATAGATAGATACCCAACGCGCTGAAAACGATTAATCCCACTGAGTTCCAACTTAATTCAAGAAGCTTGTCCATTATCATTAATATAAGGTTATCATGCCGCCGCCGATGGCCGCCACTCCCGATACGATGGCGGTCAAAACAAGCCACCACGCCGCAGAGGCCGCAGTTAATCTAGCATGTTCGGCCTGAATTACCGCTTTTCGCTCTACCATCTTCCACTGTTCGTGCGCTTTGATCTCGATCTGCTGTACTTTATCCAAAACCTCTTTTTTAGCATTGGTAATCGTATCGACGACGCTATCGATTTTCTCATCATCGATATATTTATTGTTGGTCAACAGGGCACGTAGGGTTTGGGCATCGAAGGTAGCGGCACGGTTTTTAATCACGTCGAGACTATCTTTGGGGTTATCGAGCATCTTCAGTACATCATCTTTAAGCAGCGTGTAATCCAGTTCGTCGCGTCCGGTACCATCGAAGAAACCGGCTATGCTAGCTTCCATTCTTTTGACCAAACGATTTTCGTTATCGGTGTCGAACTCCTTCGATACCTTCTGCATCATTTCTGATGCGCTATCTGCATATTTTTCGATATTTTTTCTCTCCAAATTTGTATTGGACGCGAGCACTTCGATCAAGCTTTCCTTGTTCAGATCTTTGAATTGGTTTTGTAAGATCGAGCCCACCATTTGCGGATGGTCTATGATGCCCTGAAACGCCACTTTTATTTTATCCGCGGAAAGATTTGAGGATGAGGAGGTCGACAGGTAATCTTTTATCTGTGCGATACGGTCATCGATTTCTCTACGGTCCATGGCTGATATATCGGCTACCACATTTTTGACGCCCTCCGCACCGGTGTCCCCTTCGTCGTATTTCTGGACTATGCTGTCTAGGGTGTCCTGCAATTTTTTAGCCTTATCTTTCTTGTCGGGGTCTGGACTATCGGCATTTTTAGAGATGGCCTTGGTCAGCACCTGCTGTACCGCCATCCATTTTCCGGTGGTATTCTTGCTCTGGGATTTCTTGGCGATATCCTCCAAATCGTTTTTTAGTTGATCGTAATCCGGTAATTTCTTATCTGCCCGTTGTAAGAAGTTGTCCAATAGGTCCGAGACCTTGTCCATGTTGAAACCGGAATCGAATTCCGAGCGAACCTTATCGATGGTATTTTCCAGAACATTCTCGATTTTTTTATCGGGCGAGGCGGTAAACATCGAAGATAGGGTACCCGCTGAAGATTTAAGGCCCGTGCTTACGGCGGAAAAAAGATTGCCCAGTAGCGACCCGACTATCCGAGTTTCAAGGTAAAACAGAATCAAAAAGAAAAGTCCCCAAATGACCAATGCCGTAGTGGTGTTCGTAGCCGCTGTCTCCAAAACATTAATATTTAGCGCCAAGGCGGTGGCTCCGAAAAGGGCAATACAGGTGGTGATGAGGCTCCAGATACCAAATACGGTGGTAATCTTTACGCCCATGGCCATATCAGGAGAAGCATCCTGATCAAACTCGTGCTCGTTCTCGGTGTCGGAACTAGCAGGATTAACCTTAGATTTAACGTAACTTTTCTTGACATCTCCGATGGCGGTGACACCAGCGGCTACCGACACGGCGGTCAAAATAAACTGAAAGGCAAGTGCCAAGATGACACCGGCGGCAATTACAATAAAGAAATTAGAATCTACGATGATATCGTTCGCGACCGGTACTTGCAACGAAGGTGCCGATAATAATTGAAAAATACTTTGAGAGGTCAAGGTTTCCATAAGAATCATTTTAGGTTTAAGGTTCGAATAGCACGTCTATGTAAAGAAATGGGCCGAATCAAAAAATGCTGTAGAACGACTATATGCCTATCTCGACCATAAGATAATCACAATAACAATAACGACAACAATAGCCCAAAATACTGTATTCTGCTTTTTCGGATTGTTCCAGAATCCCATATACAAGTTCTATTAAGTAGGACGAAATTCCATCTTTATGACACGGATAGGTAACAGTATTGGCACTATAATTATCCCGATTGCACGGCCAAATCGTTAGAGTTAAATTTTTGAGTGATAGGTGCCGAAGTACGGATATTCCAAAGCTAATTTCGATGTTTAGATTCCGTATTCGCTACGGGAATGATTACTAGGTAATGCATCCATTTAACAATAAAAAGCTTACTATGGAAGAGAACATATCGATTCGAACTAAAGGACGTGCTGAAAGACGACGTACATTTAAAGAAATTCACAGTGAGCATTCCACAGATACAAAAACTGCAGTGCGCAAACAACGTTCAGAAATTGTCTTTCTGAGCTCCTACCCACCGAGGGAATGTGGCATCGCTACGTATACATCCGATTTAATGGCTGCTCTCGAACAAAAGTTTGGTGACGCGCTTGCGCTAACTGTCTGCCCTCTGGAATCTGCCAGTGGTCATCATGATTATCCGTCCGAAATAGGACAGGTTCTACATACGGATAGTGATATCGATTATTTGACGGTAGCCAATTGGATCGATTCAGACCCTAATATTGATTTAGTCGTTGTGCAACATGAGTTCGGACTATTTGCGAATAACGAGAAAGCATTTATGGGCTTTCTTGAAATGATAGACTGTCCCGTGGTCATGACCCTGCATACCGTTCTGCCAAAGCCTAACCAGCTATTGAAGAAAAAGGTGCAGGACATTGTCAAGCTTTGCGAAGGTATTATAGTGATGACCCAGACTTCGGCCGATATACTTTATGATGACTACGGGGTGCTGACTACCGATGTGACGGTGATCCCACATGGTACCCACCTTGTACCGTTCGCAGACCGGGATGAACTAAAAAAGAAATATAATCTATCGGGAAAACAAGTGCTTTCAACCTTCGGCCTTTTAGGGCCGGGCAAGAGTATCGAAACCACTTTAAACGCCTTACCGGGCATTGTGGCGGAACATCCCGATACCGAGTTCCTTATATTGGGAAAGACCCATCCAGAACTGGTCAAGCAGAGCGGAGAGGAGTACCGTATTTCCCTGGAGAAAACTGTTGAAGATTTGGGGATTAAAGATAATGTCCGTTTTATCAATCGCTTTCTGCCCTTGAATGAACTGCTCGAGTACCTACAATTGACAGATATTTACTTATTTACTTCCAAAGACCCAGATCAGGCGGTTAGCGGTACATTCTCATACGCTATCAGCTGTGGTTGTCCCGTAATTTCAACGCCAATTCCCCATGCCAAGGAAGTTTTGAAAAACGGTTCGGGACAAATCTTTGATTTTGGTAATGCCGATCAGTTGAAGGATATTGTTTTGGAATTGTTGGAGGATGATATAAAAAGAGAGCAAATGGGCCTGAACGGTCTGCGAACGACGGCTTCCTCGGCATGGGAAAATTCCGCAATTGCGCACGCACAGTTTTTTAAGAAACACGCTAAAAGCGAAATTAGGCTCCACTACCGAAAACCTGTACTAAAAATGGACCACCTGCGGAATATGACTACCGAGGTCGGTTTTATACAGTTCTCAAAAATCAATCACCCAGATATAGAGAGTGGTTATACGGTAGACGATAATGCACGCGCGCTGATTGCCACATGTCAACATTATGTACTAACGGAAGATAAAACCGATTTAGAATACATTCGAACCTATCTGTGCTATATATTGAGATGTATTCGATGTGATGGGCAATTCTTTAATTATGTTGACAAAGACAGCCGGTTTACGGAACAGAACGATACAGAGAATTTAGAGGACGCCTTTGGTAGGGCCGTATGGGCCATTGGTTATTTTATTTCTATTTCCAAAAAATTACCCAACGACTTCGACCGCCTTGTAAAACGGGTAAATGAAATTTTTGAGGATAGCCTCATTAAAAGTAAAGAAATTCACTCCCCTAGGGCGATTGCATTTATCATAAAAGGGCTTTATTATTATTCTAGCAGCCCAGAAGGAATTTGTGTGCACCAACAGCTTTGTATGATGGCGGACAGGCTCGGAGCGTTTTATGCCTCGGTCGCGGTCAAGGATTGGCATTGGTTTGAAAAGTCGCTCAATTACGCAAACGCAGTATTGCCTGAAGCTATGTTGATGGCCTACATACGAACACTGGATGGAAGCTATAGAAAAATAGCTCAAAATTCGTTCGATTTTTTATTGTCAAAAACGTTTTCGGATGGGTCCATTCGTGTGATATCAAATCAAGACTGGTTAAAGTTGGAAGACCGGTTCGATGGTCGGTTCAGGGGCGGGGAACAGCCCATAGATGTGGCTTATACTATATTGGCCTTACAGCTTTTTAACAAGATTTTCCCGTTCAAGGGGTATGACGTCAAGATGGACGAGGCTTTTAATTGGTTTATGGGTGACAACCCCATGCACGAATCTATATACAACCCCTGCACCGGAGGATGCTATGATGGACTTGAATTCGATAATGTCAACCTTAATCAAGGTGCCGAATCAACGGTTTGCTATCTTCTGGCGCGCATGGCTTTTGAGGATTTCGAAAGCGGACAGTAGTATTTTAAAGAGCGACCGAAAGTAACAAACCTTAGAGTTACTCCCAATATGCGAATACGAATTCGTTGATTTTGTCACCAAGATAACGGGTACTGTAAAATAAATTGGGGGGCGACTTTAGTCGCCCCCCAATGCATATGGTCCGGTATATCAATCTCTGCAGACTACGAAATCGCCTTCGCGTTCAAACGTCCCTCCGCCAAATCGTCGAGCTTTTGATCGGCATCATACTCTTCGTCCAGCGTCTCTTGAAGTTTGTCTGCGATATCGTCATAGCCCAACTCTTGGGCATAACGTACCGCGGTACCATAGCCAGAGATTTCGTAGTGTTCTACCCGTTGAGCTTCCGCGATAAGTCCCGCGTCCATAACATCATCACTTCCAGCTTCTTCGATAAAGCTCTCCGCTTCTTTAATAAGACCTTCCATCGCCTTACATTTTTCGCCATTGGGACTTATGTCCAGTTCTTCGCAGATTTCTTCTAGGCGTTTCTTTTGACCTCTGGTCTCCTCCAAATGACTGGCAAAGGCTTCTTTAAGATCACTATTGGTAGCGTTCGACTCCATTTTAGGCAGTGCCTCTATCAGCTGTTTTTCAGCACTATAAAGGTCTTTGATTTGATGTTCAAAAAGTTCTTCCAAAGTTTTCATATTTGCGTTTTTAAGTTAAAAATATAGTCTAATTTATATCGTTGTTTGATTGGCGGTGCATCTTATCAACCAAATATTTGACCGTAAAAGACAACCTTCGTTATTGCTGTCGATTACGCTAACATACGTGTCAAATGGAGTATATACATCCGATGTACAGAGCTATTTTTAATATATTAATCTCTAAATATATTAGTATGGACAAGAATAAAAAGTACAGGAAAACAGATGAAGACGGCGACGAATTTGAAGGCACTGCCATAACGTCGAAAGGTCGCGACCGAAAAAATCGGGAGGGTTACGATGCACGCGATACAGATTTCGATGATGAACTCGGAACCGAATATGAAGATTTGGAAGATCAATGGTACGAGATCGAGACCGATTACAGGGAAACATACCCTGACCTTACCGACGAAGATGTCAATGTAGAACCGGGCCGATTTGACAGAACGCTCCACCGAATCGGGCAAAGAACGAAGCGCTCGCCTTTTCAGGTTCGTCAAGACATTGAAAACTGGGGTTAAAAACTATTAGTAAAAAAGATGGGGCCGTCGCGTTATACCGGCGGCCCTATTAAGGAACGATGTGTAGAATAGTAGTCATGAAAGAAATCGAGTCGCCTGAAAAGGAAAAGCAAAGCGAACAGCCTGGTAAAGAGCATTACATGGCAAATCAGCCCGAAACCATCCGAGAAGGGTATCTGGGCAGCAAAAAACTTGATGGTAAAGTTGCTTTGATAACGGGAGGAGACAGCGGAATAGGTAAGAGCGTAGCCGTGCACTTTGCACGGGAGGGTGCAGATGTGGCCATCGTATTTTTAAATGAGGATATTGACGCCGAGAATACGCGAAAGGCGGTAGAACGCGAAGGAAGAAAATGTCTCCTTCTAAAAGGGAAATTTTAAAAAAGAGCGCTTTTGTAAGGATGCGGTACAGAAGGTGGTCGGGCATTTCGGTGCGTTGAACGTCGTTGTGAATAATGCCGCTGTGCAGTTCCCTTAGGAAAATATCGAGGAGATAAGCACTTTTAACCTGCATACCACCTTCGAGACGAATATTTACGCCTATTTTTATATCGTTAGTGCAGCCATGAAACATTTAGATCAGGGTGATACCATAGTCAACACCACTTCGGTGACAGCATATCGCGGGTCAAAGCACTTGGTAGACTATGCTCTAGTACCAAGGGTGCTATTGTCGCGTTTACACGAAGCCTTTCAGGAATTCTGGCTAAAAAGGGAATTCGCGTAAACGCAGTTGCTCCAGGCCCTTTGTGGACCCCTTTGATACCGGCGACTTTTGATAAGGATAAACTTGAGGACTTCGGTAAAAAAGTTCCCATGGGAAGGCCAGGCCAGCCGTCGGAACTAGGTCCCGCTTACGTATATTTGGCTTGTCGAGATAGCAGTTATATGACGGGCCAAGTGCTGCATATCAACGGAGGTGAGATAATAGGAGGTTAACATTATCATCAAACTTGAATTGAATCAACGCTCAACTCCCTTTAACAATCGATCTCGATCAAATTTCATGTCGTCACTTGCATGAAGTACACTAACGTCGCCCGTTGATTCCAATACCACAGCCAAGACCTCGCTAAAGTTCCTGACGTTCGCCTCCCTTAATTTGGCGATCAGATCTTCCTCGCTTACGTTGGTCTTTGCCAAATTATCATATAGTATTTTATCCCCATCCATAATCAGTGTTGGGGTATTGGTCAAGATCGCGGTTAGTTTATCAGACTTCCGCTTCATAAAGGAAAACAGGGTTTGAAAAGCGATGATGGTTCCGAGCGCAACCGTTCCTTTAAGTATCGATTGGTCAGTGTTCATTATGACCGACGCTAATATCGAGCCAATGGCGATTGTTGACGCGAAATCGAAACTTGACATTTTAGCAAAGGTCCGCAAGCCAGAAATTTTTGTAATAAGAATAATGATACTGAAAATAAGCAGCACCGAGAAAAAAACGGTAATCAATGTCGTTAATGGTTCTACCATCCAATTGTCCATAATAAGAAAATAATGTTAGCGATAGGTACTGAAGTGTTCTATGTTGTTCCTGACCACAGCAATTGCATCAATACTCCGAAATGAGTATTGATGCAACCGAGGAAAAAACCAATACAAAATGTTATCGGTTACCCCTTCTTTTTAGATTTTTTGTCTTTTACCAAATATTTGTACCCTAAGTAAGCGAATTGTGCACCTACAAGTAATAGCGTGTATTTACGGCTCCGAATTAGGGCGGAGGCAACTCCCAAAATTTTTGATGTCATCTTTTCTGTTTTTTTAGGTGATTCGTTAACCGCAATCCTACTTATTATCCGATTCAATGGAAGGGTTAGTATGTAAATCCTACCATTAAAATCCGTGCTGTACGAATCATATATTAGTTTGATAATAGTAGTGCAATATTTCTAGCATAGAACGCTCTTCTACCATTCTTTTTATCGTAATTGCATAAAATGTGGGATAAAACCATCCCTTTTTTGATTTGCCGTTCAAACTAGAAGCTAACCTGGAATAATTTTGTCCCTATTGCATCAAATACCTGGTCAAAAACCAGGTTATATTCCACGCAACTTCTAGTATTTTTGGTGTTAACATGAGGAATGTTGTCATTTGACGCGCACACCTTCGCTACGTTATCATTGGCACCACTAGCAATTGTTTTAGGTAACATTGGTAAAGATTTATGCTCATTATCGGGTAGAAACACCCTATGCTCTTTCAGAGCATCTGCCAAAAACATTAGGTGAAATGAAGTTGGCGTCTTGACCCCACATTCCCTTTGGCTTACTATTCTGTCTGTTACCACAAAAGGGAATTAAAATCTTCATGGGTAACCCCAGGCCTTTTAGGTTTTTCTACGATAGGTTTAACCAAATTGTTCAAAAACGCTGTCTTAGTTTTTCGAAATATTCAAATCGCATATGCATTTTGTGTTCCCTTTCTCAACCATCAAATTGCATTGGTCATCTAGGCTTTAAAGCAAAGACTATATTATATATGCTAAAATGTACCGATGAAGTGGCTTCCTGCTACATTCACCAACTCGGCCCCTTTGGTTACTTCACCTGTTTCAGTATCTATAACATAAATGTTTCCGTTTTGGCCTACAGGGGCTTGCGTGATATAAATCTCTGTCCCATCAACTACAAAACCTTGGTACTGGAACAAGTAAAAGTCTGGATCATAGGGTATAGCATCAATTTTTTGTGCAGTTTTAGTGTTCAGATCGGCAAGGGCAAAAAATCCTTGAGCTCCTGCGAGTCCTTCTGCAGATCCCTCATGGCGGTACGCTACCACAGCTTTACCATTTCCTGCAGGTCTCCAAGCAAGAATGTAAGCCCCTTCAACACCTAGAGCATCATCTAAATTAAAATCATAGGAGTGGTCGTATTCGTTATCAGAATCAATTTTTAAAATATGGGAACCTTCCGGATCACTCTGGTTGGCTTGATAAACACTTCCGTTATAAAGAAAAGCATTAATACTACGATATCCGTTGGTATTGCCATGTCCTACGGTAGAAGTAATTACCGAGGGGTTTAATAAAGAAGGATAATCCAATACGATGGTTTTGGAACCTAATATTTCGTAGTCATTTCCATCATTTTCCGCGGTTGCGGGATCAACCTTGCTTACGCGCGCACCGATATATAATTTATCTCCGGCCTCATTTAAAACAGGCATATCAATTCTAGAGATATAATATCCGAGTGCCTCTTCTTCCATACTTAAAGTTATACTATGCTCTTGAAATTCTTTAATGGAAGAATTCTCCAAGTCTAAGGTAACCACACCAATGCTGGCGTCTGTACGCGTATATGTACCATTTTCGTCAAATTCGTTTTCTGTTGATACATACACGGCAGCTCCTGTTTTATCCCCATCAAATAATTTTATCCATCTTGGAGCCGATCCTACATAAGGCGCAATACTGACCTCTGAGCCTGTTGGGGTGAAGTTTTGCCCACCTTCTACGGTGTATTTGGTAAAATTACCACCAGTATCCCCAGCGTAGCTAATATTGAATATTGTGTTACCATCTTCGGAAGATTGTAATCTAGCAGTTCTGTTCGATGGTGCGATAAATCCATTTTCAAAAGGTGCAATTGACTTAGTAGGATCTTTGGCCTCTTTGCTGGTCACGGCATAAATTAGGGTTCCTCCATTCCCATCTCCCGGATCCTCTCCTATCTTTGCTCCGGCAACGGTAATCCATCTTCCATCCTCTCCAGGCTCTGGTTTCTCGATTCCGGGTTCTGGGGTAGGAGCGTTGTCATCACTACTACAAGATGTCATTAGCCCTACGGTAAAAACAATAGCGGCCAAAATATTAGAATTTAAAAAGATACGTTTCATTTTTATGATATTTAAAGGGTTAAAAATTATTGATTCTATAATTTAGTTTTAGGTAAAAAGCTCTTCCCGGTTTTTGTACGGATAGGTTATCGTAGACCGGTTTATCGAATATATTTTTGATGTCAAAACTCATAACGAACTTATCGTTCGGGAAGGTGTAACTCAATCCGAAATCTTGTGCCAATTGTTGGGGAACTTTGAAGAAATCATCACCTACAACATTTGACCCTTGGGAGGTCAAGAATGAAAACTCCTCGGTAAAGTAAATGGTGTAAAATAGATTTAATCGCGTATTTTTTTTGATTACATCCTTGAACGAATAACGTAAACTACCGTTCATTATAAAAAATGGGGTGTTAGGTACGTCTATCTCTACGCCTCTGCTCACGACGTTCAAATCAAAACGGGAAACATTAAAGTTGAATCCAAAATTGTTGTTGTAGGTGTAGTTTAATTGTGCGTCGATGCCTTTTGAGGTGCCACTACCCTGATTTACATATAGTATTAATTCATCATCAACATTCAACGATGTTTCGATGGGCAAACCAATTCTATCTTTAATGTTTCGCGTGAAGACATTGGCTGAAATAGTGAATTCATGATTTTTAACCCTAAGCGCTCCCAATCGGAACCCTACGTTATAATTGTCGCTACGTTCTGGATTGATACTTGGGTTGGCCACTACATTATCTCCATCATTACCGAATACCTCGGTTTCGTTAGGCAATCGTATGGCCTTTTCAGTCGAGGTCAATAAGGTGATGTTCGGAATAATTGCATAAGAGGCAGCAAAGCCATATCCTTCATATTTCTTATTGCTATCTACAACTTCGTCTACTATAATGTCGTTTCCGTTGGAGTCTGTTTCTATAGCGGGATCAACACTTTTTGTGTTCTGCTGATAATGCTTTGCAAATAAGCTAGCGCTTAGCCTTTCTTTAAAAGCTGATAACTCGTAAGATGCAGCGTAGATGTTCTTGTACAGGTCCCTTGTTCCTTGAAAGGTGTTTTCCAAAACGGATTGCAAAGCATCGCTATCTTCCCTGTCGATTCGGTTGTAGACATGGTTAATTAAAAACTTATGATGGTCGTTTATGGCATAGGACAGGCCTGTTCTAATAGAGGCTACGTTTCTGTTGATTTTAGCTAGCGTAGGCCCTCCTTCTTGCTGGGAGCCCCAAGGGTACATGTATTCATCCCCTCGAAAATCAATGGCCCTTTCCCCATTCCAATTATAGGCCCATGCAACGGTATCGTTGACAGCACGGTTTCTTGTGCCGTACAGACCGTTCACATTTACTTCCAACCCTTTAGTAAAGAAATCTTTCTTCTGATAGGTTAAATTTCCCAACATGGCATTCGATTCATAAAATCGACCCTCATAGGGTGTTATGGTCATAAATGCTCCATGCTGCACTTCCTTATAGTCATTTGAACCTGTAACCCCGACTAAAAATTGGTCCGCCCATTTTACGTCGGTAAAACCAACTTGGGCCATGCCACCTGTAGATTTATATGCATCGTTGAACCTTCTGGCCGTAATTGGTATTTGTACGCCACCTATACCTGTAACGACCACACTTCTGCCAGAAACGTTATAATCGTTATCGGAATAACTGTGAAAAAGGGATGCTTTAACGGTAAATCCGGAATCGTCAAAACGGTATAAGCCATTAACGCTTGTTTGTAAGGTATTGAACGACCCGTAGGATATGGAGGCATTAAAATTAGTTTTTGCCTCTTTATGAAGAACAATATTAATGGCCCCGCCTAGGGCATCATCGGCCAAATGCCCGGGTACGACCCCTTTGTATACTTCAATATTCTTAACCATTGAAGGGGGAATGCTATTCAGGTTAAATGAAGAACCGTATACAGAAATAGGAATACCGTCGATAAAAATTCGTACGGCGTTTCCTGACAATCCATTTATACTATAGTTAACATCTGAACCTAAACCGCCGTTCTGACGAATTTTCACACCAACGGTAGTATTTAATAGTTCGTTCGTTTGAATATTTCGCAGGCTAGCTTCCTTTGTGTTTACGGCACTTACGGCGAAGCCTTTAGTCTCAAGCTTAGTCTCATTGGTCTTGCCGCTGACGATTGTCTCATCGAGGTATTCCACATTTTCATCTAGGCTAAAATCAAGTTGAATCTCGCCTGTATCGGATTTGATTTCAATGGACTTTGAACGTTTGCCGTAACCGATGAACGAGACGGCAATGGTGTACTTACCGTTGGGAATTTTTTCGATTTTGTATTGGCCTTGTTCGTCCGTCATTGCACCCAACGTGGTCCCTTCGACTGCAACGGTTGCATAGGGTAGGGGTTCTCCTTTATGGGTCGATACGCGTCCTAAGACCGAAATACCTCCTGAATTTTGCGCTTGCAAGGTCATGCCTATGAAAAAAATAATGAGCCAAAAAAACCTATCCATTTGTTTATGTCAGAAATTGAAGTTAAGTTTATTAAGATTAAATCTAAATAATATTACTTTGCAAAAATAACCAGCAAGTCTGGCTGCGGATAACGAGAAAGGAAGTATTAATAACGAAATAGGAATAATTGAAAATAACAATTCAGAATACTGCAAATAAGGAAATTTCAGTGGTTAGAACGTATGGGGCGGATTTTTTATCTAACAAAAATTCTTCTAAAAAAAATAATATCGAAGATGGTAGCGTGACTGGAACGTTTGAAGAATTCAATTTTAACGGAGTCTGCGTTTGGATTAGAAATCTGGCATCTTCCGAGGGCTTCGAGGATCGGCTGTCCAACGACTTTTCGATGTTCAAACTTCATTTTACCATCAGGGGTTCGTCTCATTTCCACCCTTTAAATAACGAACAGTGCATTGAAGTACCAAATGGTTATTGCAATCTTTATCACATTTCT
Source organism: uncultured Flavobacteriaceae bacterium (assembly GCA_963832345.1). Lineage (GTDB taxonomy): Bacteria > Bacteroidota > Bacteroidia > Flavobacteriales > Flavobacteriaceae > Pricia. The sequence continues at coordinate 69,886 of CAWHTW010000009.1, forward strand.
AAAATAAACTTCATCCAAAAGTTTATCGGGGAACGAATAGAAACAGTAGAGGTCTTATTTACAAAATCTTACTTAAAATATTTGTTCGGCGAATCGTATGAACAAGTTTTTGACAACATAGGAAATTTTCCGTCAGGCGATGATGCGCATAGCCTTTGGAAGAATAGCAAAATGACTCCTCCAAAGCTTACGTCCTTCCTATTAGGCATCACGGAATCTTCTTATTCAGGTCGTGCCAGGGAGTCTTTCATAAAGGCAAAAATCGATTGCATTTTGATAGAATTCTTTCTCGGGAAGCACGCTTATTTTACTGCCGACTCGAACGCTGTTCTTCCAGTCACTGAGTATGCGGCCATTCTTAAGGTGGAAGCCTATGTGAAGCAAAACCTGAAAAAGCATTTGACCATCGACCACCTTTCGTCGGTAGCCGGGCTGAATACAACAAAACTAAAACATGAGTTCAAGAAGGTTTTCACAACTACTATCTTCAAATATATTACGCGCTTGCGAATGGAAAAAGCAAAACAGTTGGTGGTTGATAAAAACTTTTCGATTGCACAGGCATCCTATGAGGTGGGCTATACCAATCCGCAGCACTTTACCGTGGCCTTTAAAAAAACGATGGGTTATCTACCCAGCAAATTACAAAAAAATACGCGCTAGGGAATACGCTTATTTATAGGGCACATTGAGAAGTAACTATAGTATATATAGGTCGTTCAATATCAGTATTTAGTGAACTCGCAGCATTTATTCAAGCAATTATCCTTGTTTTAAAGTGATTTGGAACTAAATTCATTATTGTTAGAATGATAGATAATGTAAGATTTTCAAAAAAAATAGAAAATACGGGATAGATGAAATTAACTAATCAAAATGGGGGATTAAAAAATGAACACCCAATTTGAATGTTAGAAATAAGGAAGGGAAGGTTAATAAACTTAAAGACTTTCGATGTAGTTGCATTTGGCGTTTGGCACCAGAAGTCTCGAGCTATGAAACAGGCAGGGTATTCTATTTCACCGATTCCTACACGAAAGCCAATACCATAAATTAAAGAAGCGCCGAGTATTGAAAAACAAGCACGGTGGGGTAGGAAGACAGGTATGAAACCAAATCCCTACCCTATAATCGGTATCAAAAGGTTGTATTTCACTGTTTTACGTAGAGGTAACCTTATAATTTCAGACGCATTTTGCCAAATAGTTTCACTTTTAATTGTCATTCGTGTTTGTCGGCAATCGTCCGCGCTTGAGACATGGTAGATCAGTTATCAGTTTAGTTAGATTTTAGATGTGATACGCTAATTTCCAGAAATAGTCAACCTTGAGTCTTCGGTTTATCCGTTTTTTTGGTAGTTCATCTAGATTCTTTTAAGTTTTAGCGATCAATTTCAATATACAGAACGATATTATTTACATTTACTTAGCAGAGAAATAAACATTTCTTCCCCCTATAAAATCTCTGTGAAAGCCTATTCGCGATCTTAATAAGTTGTTGACTATCATCCACTTTTAGGTGAGCGATAATAATAGTTGAATTCGCGTACACCCTTACAAGAAATCGTTTCGGAGTAAGAATTTTCGATGGATTCGTTATGGCAAGCCTGACAGTCAAAAATAATGAACCACCTCGGTGCAGGCATCCGAGGTATCAAATTCCAAAATAAAGCAGATTCCTAATATCAAGGAATAGATAATACCATGCAGCAACGGGGAATTTAATCCCTAGAAGTTACAAAGTAGAACCAACTCATACCAATTACCAATGAATTCTAAAAATAGATTCGTACTTGTGAACTTACTCGCTATTGAATTCATTCTGTTGAATATCGTGTTGGTTCTGTTTCTCTATTTAAGACTTCCCGAGTTCTCGTTTAGTGATACTATTTTTCTTGGTAATATGGCCAAACTCGTGTTAGTATATAATTTGAGCTGGCTATTTATTATTCTTTTCATACGGGATAATGAATTCTATTTTAACGAAGATTATGGGTACTTTAAAAATGTTTTAACTTCGCTTTTTTTCTTTGTAGGACTTGTCACGAGTTTAGTTGTACTACTGAAAATTAGCTATTTCGCAAGATCTACTTTCATTATTCCGATTTTTATATTTTCATATTTACTTTTTATAAGCACCAAGAATTTATTAAAATTCTTAAAAAAAAGAGGCTCACATCTTTTTTCGAATACGCTTCTCATAGGCACTGGCTATGGCGGAAATGGTCTTACCGGTTTTACAAACGCCATGACTCAGTATGGGTATAATGTTATGGGCTATCTTTATGGTAGCGGTAATACCCCAACAAATAACGTGGACTTAAGTATTTTAGATGGGATTAATAATCTGCCCAAAGTGTTGGCGAATCATTCCATTGATGAAATTTTTGTTTCTATGTCCAATATGCAGGAAGAAAAGATATTGTCCATAGTAAAAATTGCAGACGATTTCGGAGTCCGGGTGAAATTAATCCCGGAAAATCCTCTTTTGATTTCAAAAAGTTTCAAACCTAGTACTATGGGGAATCTTGCGGTTTTCAGACTTCGCCAATCTCCTTTGGATAATTTCAATTTGACCGTATTAAAACGGATTTTCGATTTCGTATTTGCTCTCACTATACTTATTGTTTTTTCTCCCTATATTTTTGTTGATAGCAATTCTTATATACTTAAATAATAAAGGACCTATTCTGTATACGCCCTACAGAAAGGGCGAAGCCAACAAAACTTTTAAATGCTATAAGTTTAGAACAATGTCGGTTTGTGAAGACCCTATGAATTGCACTAAGTCTACAAAAGTCAATGACCCAAGAATAACCAAAATCGGTAAGTTTTTAAGAAAAACGGACTTGGACGAATTACCTCAATTTTATAATGTGTTAAGGGGCGATATGAGTGTGATTGGGCCAAGGCCCCATAGAGTACATCTTCAAAATGATTTCCGCGTTAGCGTTCAAAATTATATGGTAAGAAGTTATGTAAAGCCAGGCATTACGGGTTGGGCTCAAGTAAACGGTTGGCGTGGGCCAACAGTTACAGCTGAACAAAAAAACAAAAGGGTCGACCATGATTTGTGGTATATTGAAAACTGGAGTTTTTGGT
>CAWHTW010000010.1:0-31074 GCA_963832345.1 uncultured Flavobacteriaceae bacterium
CCGAATTATGGGGAGGTTTTTGATGTTTTGACTTGAAGAAATATCCCTAGCCTTTAATTTTGACTAGCGGTTCGCTTTGCGCTAAACGTTCTACGCTGAAATTGGGCCAAAAGTGTGATATGTATTGTGCTAAGTTAAACTGTAGGTGTTTGGCCGATAGCAGTTTAATCACTAAATATGCCGAGGCATTTTTTAGCATTTTCCGAGAAGATTTTGTCGATTGCCTCTTTGGGAAGCTTTAGTCCCTTAAACTCTCCGTTTACCCGCTCACTTTGCATCGTATCATCAGTAACGAAAAAGCGCCAATCCTGTAACCATCTATCGTGAATTTCTTTTTGAAGGGTTCTTGCATCATCTTCGCCATCATCGGCCTTGTCGGTCGCATATAGGATGCGGTCTTGATATTTGATGAAAAAATCGCGTACCTTTTCCCTGTTTTCAATGGTTTGATAAAATACTTGTCCCATTCTGGCGGCGAGGTCCACGCTCATATTGGGAAACTTGTTCAAACGCTTGGCCAGTTCGTCCACGCTCCATTCCAGACTGCCCATATGCGCCCCCATAAAGACAAGATCAGGGTGTTTTACGAGCATCCGATCGCGGGCAGCGATCTGTTCTTCGTATGACGGTAGTTCGGGATGTTTGTACATGTGATATTCGGGATGTTCGCCAAAGTACTCCCGGTCGTTGTTTACTGTCATATCGTCCAAGGGAAGCCAGCAGTTTTTGGGTTCGCCCAAATGCCCCAACAAAGGGATTTTCTTTTTTGCCAAATGCTCGAAAATAGGATCCAGCTTGGGATCATCGACCATGACGAGTTCGTTGTTCCGATCTCGGAAGCCCATCCCGATATTCTTCCAGACCTTTACAGCAATCGCCCCTTTGGCGAAACAATTGTCGAGCCAGGCAATCGTGTTTTTTGTGAAGTCAGGATTGTCCCAATCGGCTATTGAAAAAGAGGTAGCGACCTCAAAGGCTTCGGGGTGCCTTTTTTTTTGGTCCATGCAATGATCGTACTGCTCCTCGACAAATTCTTGTCCTCTAGAAAGGTCGACCACGATATTTAGCATCCGAAAATTATCCTCTTTGGCCTGCTCGACAAAAGTGTTCCTGTTTGTCCAGACATGGGTATGGACGTCTATTTTCTCGACTGTGGAAAAATCCTCCAAGGTATAGTATTCCGCATTGTGTATAATGGAAAAAATAAGCATTACAAGTAGTGTGGCGGTCCCTATTGTTTTCATACCTTTTTAAATTTCTAGCCGTATTACTGCGTATGCCAACTGCTAAAGCTTGGGCGCCTTTTGCTCATCGGAAGTTACTCCGGGGGGAAGCTCTATAATCTTAAAATTCCGAAAATGGATTTCCGCCCCTTCGGATTCAAGACATAAATAGCCCTTCTTTTGTGTGGATTTGGAAATGCCGTTTACAAACTTCCCGTTGACCGATAGTTTGATGACGCCGTCTACGGCAACGACGTCGTAGGTGTTCCATATTCCTTTTCCCTTGGCGCGGTTTTCGATAGATTTGCTTCTTTCGCCCCTGGGATTATCGGGATCGGTAACCACCCCGCCTACGCCCCAAACTTCCCCATGAACATAGGCGATGGGCTGTTGAACACCATCCTTTGCGTTGATATTTACCCAATCGAGTTCGAGCATCTGGATTTCCACACCGTCGGGCAGGGGAGAATCTGTCGGTGGATTGGCACCGCTCCAGGCAAAAACCCCTGAATTTCCGCCTGGCTCGGTATGCATCCACTCAACATGCAGTATGAAGTTTTCATATTGTTTTTCCGATCGCACGACACCGATAGGAAGCCCCATATTGACCAAGATTCCATCCTCGTTGACCGTCCATCCCTTTTTAACCGTGTTGACATTGATCCATTTGATGGTCGATGCTTCATCAGTATTGCCGGTAAGCGTATTTTCCAAGCTAGTCGACGTACCGAACTCAAATTCGAAATTTTCCTGTTGGGCGTAGGTGAAGCCATAGACTGATACAGTCAGGAATGCGGATATTTGTACAAAGATATTTTTTATTGTATTTTTCATTTTCTGTTAATTTAAATTTGGAGACTTCGTGCAGATACGAATTTAAATATCAAACGCTTTCCGAAGCATCTCATAACTTTTGGGTACTGCGGTCTCGGGGTCTTCTTTTCCCTCCATTTCCAGGGAAACGTAACCCGTAAAATTGGCATCGCGGATAATTTTGGCGAAACGGTCATAATCCATGTCCTTGTCATAGACTTCCCCACCGCCGTAATAGGTCTTTGCCTGAATGATATCGGCGTACCCGATCAATCTTTCGAATTGTTCATAAGGTTCCCCGACAAAATTCCCCGTATCAAGATTTAATCCCATCGCAGGGGATGAGGCTAAGGCCTTATAGATTTCTTCAAGATAATCAACGTTGGTCGACAGGCCCCAATGGTTTTCAAGACAGAGAATCACGCCGGCCTTTTCGGCTTCCTCAAGACATTCTTGCATACTATCGATGACCCATTTTATGGCGTCTTGGTCGGTATAACCCGCTCCAGGATCCTTTTTTCCGGTCTGGTAGTAATCGGGCGGCCTTTTTCCTTCCCAACTGCCCGTATTCATCCGTATGGCGGGGATGCCCATCTGTACGGCCAGTTTGATACATTTTAGGGTATGCTCGACGTGTTCTTGACGTTTGGCCGCATCGGGTTCCACAAAATTTTGATGGATGGATAAAAAGGGAAGGGCCAGCCCTCTTTCGAAGGCCATCCGTTTCAATTTGTTCATGTACGGCACCGTTTCGTTTTCCATTTGACGGTGCAGGATCTCTACTCCGTCAAAACCGATACGTGCGGCGTTCTCGATTACTTTTTCGATGGGATACTTTTCCGATTCAAAATGCCAATAGGAATAGGTGGAGACGATAAGCCTTATGGCCTGATTATTGAAAAAGCTTTTCTTCCTTATGTTGTTGGAACCCCCCATCGTCAAGGATGGGGTCATTGAGGCGGCACCAAGGAGGCCAACGTTTTTTAACCAATTTCTTCTTGATGAACAGGATTCGTTTTTCTTTTTTGGTGACATCATAATGTAAGTTCCTTTAATTTTTTAAACCTGAAACTTTTAACGATTTCACCCCAACACTTTTGTGACTCCGGGAATCGCTATTTCAGGCCCTTTATACTCTAAATCCCAATTATAGGTCTCGGGACCCAGAACATTTGTCGAGTTCATGGCCTCTTCCCAAGTAACAGTTTGGCCGCTATAGGCCGCCATTCGGCTCATGACCCCGAACAAAGTACTGTTTGCACTTAGTTCGCCGTCGTTGATTCCCTTTCCATTTCGGATGGATTGAAAAAGGGCATCGTGTTCGGCCTGGTACATATCGTTCTCCTCCCCACGATAGCGCCATGCATTCTCGCCTGTAATTTCATGACGACTGCCCTCGAAAAAGGCGTTGCCTTCGGTACCCATTATCTCGACGGAATTTTTTGAGGAGCCTCCGTTCTGTTGGCGGGTAAAGGCATATCCCTTGACACCGTTATCGTAATCGTACTCCAATGCGAAATGATCGTAGATATTGCCATATTTCTCATCGGTTCGCCATTGTCTGCCTCCCGTTCCGGTTGCTGTTAGAGGCATTTTCTCGCCCATGGCCCAGGCCATCATGTCGAGGCTGTGCACGAACATTTCCACTAGAAAGTCCCCTGAAAGCCAATTGTAATAATACCAATTGCGCATATGGTATTCCATATCGTTCCAATCTTGCTGCCTTTCCTTGTACCACAATTCGCCGCCGTTGCGGGTCGTCGAGATGGCCTTGATATCCCCGATTGCGCCGTCAAGCACCTTTCCGTAAAGGGCTTGTTTGGGCAGGTCGTACCGAAAACAGAATCCCGATACCATCGACAGGTTTTTCTCCTTGGCCTTCTTCGCGGCTGCCAATACCATGCGGACACCGGGCGCATCGACCGCGACCGGTTTTTCGTAGAATACGTGTTTACCCGCTTCTATGGCAGCGGAAAGATGCTTCGGCCTAAACCCTGGGGGGCAGGCTAGCACAACCACATCTACTCCTGAATCGATGAGTTTTTGATAGGCATCGAAACCGATAAATTGCCTTTCCTTTTCCACCTGTACTTTTTGTCCGTGCGTCTTCTTCAATATTCCCAAGGAACTGTTGAGCCTGTCTTCAAAGATGTCCGCCATAGCGTACAAGACGGTATCCGGATCTGCGGAAATTGCCTGTGATGCAGCTCCCGTGCCCCTGCCGCCACAGCCTACCAAACCGACTTTCAAAGTCTCCTTGATTCCGGAAAAAAGAGGGTTTGCAAACCCCATGTTCAACGCGGCGGCGCTGTAGATCGTTGCCGCTCCAGTAGTTTTTATAAAGGTTCTGCGGTTGGTGTTGTTCATTGCTTCAGTTTCTTTCATGATCGTTCAATTTGCGTACCCCGGGTTTTGGGTGATTACATCGTTAATGTCCATTTCTCGTTGAGGGATAGGCCAGCAGTAATCCCTGTTCGGATTAAAATTGGCCACCTGTCCATAATCCAGAATTTCCCATTGCCCGGATGCCTCATTTATATAGTACATGCCTTCTAAAAGACCGGCTTTTATCTCGCCTATTTGCCAACGGTTGATGTCGAATAATCTCAAACCTTCGAAGGCCAATTCGCGCGCCCTTTCGTCCCTGACTATCTGCCTTAATTCTTCTTGGGTCTTTCCGGTCGTGATTGCTGGCATCTCCACTGTCGGTCTTTCCCTGATTTGGTTGATGGCATCGTAAACCGATGCGTCTATCTCGTTCAATTCGATTTTGGACTCCGCGTACATGAGCAGCACATCGGCATAACGCATAATGATCATATTGATATCACCAAGGCCCGGATTGGCGGCAAAAGCAGGGTAGTCTACCCACTTTTTCAGATTATGGCCGTAGAGCGTAGAAAATTCAGTGCTGGCGACCCTGTCTGGCGTATTGCTAGTAGGCCAAGAATTATAAATGCTAATGCCTATCGGCTGTCCCGTGTAATAGGTGATATAATTCCATCTTGGATCTTTGTTCTCATAAGGGTCATCAGGATTGATGGGACCATTATATTCGTAAATGTCGAATAGACCCTTCATAGGTTCAACACCTGAACCACCGCCGATGGATCCGGCAGAATAGCCAAAGTTATTATAGGTGTCCCCTCCGACGGCGAATTGCCTGTCGAAGATAACTTCCTGCGAATTCTGTCCGGGCACCTGAAAGAGTTGTTGATAATCGTTATAAAGTCCGTAGATACCTAAATCCATTACGGCCTTTGCCGCATCGCGGGCAAGCCCGAACTGACTGTTGCGGATGGCCACTCTGGCCTTTAAGGTCAATGCGGCTCCGAGCGTCGCCCTGCCCGTATTATCGGCATTATAATTTAAGGGAAGTGCTTCGGCGTTAATGATATCGTCAAGTTCGGCGATTACAAAGCTTACGATTTCTTCCTTACTATTTGCGGGGCGTTGCTCATTTACATCCAAGGGCTCCATGATCAGGGGGGCGTTACACCACAGACCTGAGAGCTGCGTATAGTAAAAAGCCCTTAGAAATCGGGCTTCGGCCGTTAATCTTGCCAGCACATCGGGGTCACCTTCGGATACCTGATCGATATTGGCGAGTACATCGTTGGCTTTAGCGATTCCTCTATAATACCTTTCCCAAATTGCCGTAATAGTGCCATTAGCAGCATCTATTTCACCCAAACGGACATCGTTGAAGGTAGGTACGTTCGAAGCGGAATGAAACCCAAGGTCTGTCACGCCGTCCAGGGCGATTACCGATTGTGTACCGTCCAATTCATTGTAAATAGCGTTAACGGCCAATTCCGCATCCCTGTCCGTAGACCAGTATACATCCTGCGAAACAGCTCCCGTCGGCTGTATGTCAAGACCTTCGTCCAAACCGTCGCTACAGCCCGTTAGCAGAATGCCGGCGACCAACACTATATTTTTTATATTGTTATATGTTTTCATAGTCTTCTAATTTTAAAATACAATGTTCATACCCACACTCATCGTCTTTGTCTGGGGGAAAAACTGACTTCTTCCCCTTGGTGTTTCCGGATCGAAAAGCTTTTGTGGGGTAAAGGTCAACATATTTTCACCCGATACATAGATACGTAATTTGGAGAAAACTTCTTGGGGAAAGGTATAACCCACTTGAAAATTCTTTAATCGGGCATATTTGTTATCGATCAACCAAAAATCCGACTTTACAATGTTCCAAGTGTTACCGGAGGTTACCAGGGGCCAAGAACCGTTCGGGTTCCTTTCTGGATGATAGGCATTTTCTGCCATCTCCTTATGGACAAAGTTTGAGAAGGCAGGCCCTTCTGGAATGGCTCCGTCGAGCAAATGTTTTTGCTTCAGAACCCCTTGCAAGAACATTGAAAAGTCAAAGCCCTTATAAGAAGCTTCGAATCTAAAACCGAACTCGTATCGGGGATCTTCGTTGCCGATAATCACTTGGTCGCCGCCAGGGGCGATGGATTGTGAGATCTGTCCGTCACCGTTAATATCTTCGTAAATGATGTCGCCGATGCCAACACTTGGATGTAAGGTCGCCGGATATTGATCAATATCGGCCTGGGTACGGTACAATCCTGGAGAGGTCAATCCCCTTAAGGTATTCATGGATTCGCCTTCCGTCCAAATCGTAAAATTATCGGGGAAGAAAGGCCCGGCACCGTTCAAGTCCTCTATTTTGTTTATCACATCGGAAAAATTAACTCCTACGGAATAATTGAATCCGTTATCATCTTTGAACGCCCCTCGATAGTTTAGCCCGATTTCATAACCATTGTTTGACACCTTTGCCGCATTTTGTACCGGGGGATCTACACCGATAGTGGTCGAAATTGGAAGTTCCAATAAAATATCGTCGGTGTTTTTCCAGAAATATTCGGCAACTAGGGCCAGCCGTCCATCGATAAATGAAGCGTCCATACCGATATTGGTCATAGTAGAGGTTTCCCAAGTAATATCGGGATTGCCAGCTTCCCGAATGGCGGAACCTGATACAATATTTCCTCCGAACTGATACCTTTGGTTTAAATCGTAGGCCGTCCTGAACCTATTGAGACCTGTTCTAAACCGGTTTGCACCTGCAATCTCTTGATTTCCCAATTGGCCCCAAGAAGCCCTTAACTTGATATTGCTGATTATCGTATTGTCGACGATGTTCTCCATAAAGGCCTCGTTGGTAAGGTTCCAGCCGGCGGAAACAGACGGAAAAATTCCCCAGCGATTACCGTCACCGAACCGCGAAGATCCGTCATATCTCAAATTGGCCTGAAGCAGATAACGGTCATCGTAGGAATAATTAAGCCGCCCGAAGAAAGATCGTAGGCGCCATTCTTCGTTATAACCGCTGATATTTTGATTTTCCACCCCTCCCGCATCAAGGTCTCTTAAGTCGTTATTAAAGAAATTCTGGCGACTTGCAACCACGTTCTTCAGCTTGTTATGAATTTCTTCATATCCGGCCAGCCCTTCAAGTTCATGGGAACCGAACTGTTTGGAATAGTTTAGGTACAGTCTTTGGCTAAACTCCCTTTCCCTCCGGGTAGTTTCGAACATTTCATTGGTGGCAAACCATCCCCCTACCGTTTGGGGTTCTCCCGTTACGTAGTTTTTCATACCGGCGAGACTGTTCATAAACCGGGAAGTACCTACGTTATCGAATTTATACGTGACGTTTCCTTCAAGCGATAGGGCGTCGCTGATGGTATAGTCAAAGCCGCCTTGGGCTACCACGGCATCCGACATTCGTGTAGTTTCCCCTTCGTTGACCATAGCGCGAGGGTTCCACTGTCCTGAAACGAGGTCGTAAGTTCCATCTGGATATTCCATGACCACGTTCCTATTGATATGAAGCAGGCCTTGAACTATCTGTTGGCCTGCGATCCCGGAGGCATTTATGGCGTGGCCCGGTCCGGTGAAGTCCCCGTTCCGGTACAAAAGTCCTGCTTTAAAGGTCAACTTGTCGTTGGCATACAGGTCTGCATTGATAAGCATGGTGGTCCTTTTATTGTTGAAATTCTTCAGGATGCCATCAGTGTCGTTATAATTGACGGATGCGAAAATTTTACCAACTTCACCACCGCTCGAGATGGAAAACGTATGTTGTTGCATTAAGGCGCTTTTGTTGAAAATGCCTTCTTCCCAATTCGCCCATGGAAATTCAAAAGGCTTCGTTCCCGCCACCGCATTTTCAATATACTCTTCGGAAAAGGTTGGCGATCCACCTGCATTTACCTGTGCTTCGTTTTCCAGTCTTAACCACGATTCGGTATCCGCCTTTTCGGGAAAGAAGCTTGGGTTTTGAACGCCCGCGAACATATTGTACGATAAGATGGTGCCCGAAGAAGTACCCCGTTTCGTGGTTACCAAAATAACCCCGTTGGCTGCCCGTGAACCGTATATTGCCGCAGAGGATGCATCTTTTAGAATTGAAATCGATTCTATGTTCTGGGGTTCGACGGAACTGAGCGACTGTTCGATACCATCTACCAAAACCAATGGGTCGGAGCTGTTCAAGGTGCCGACCCCCCTGATCCGTATACCGGCATCCTCGACCCCGGGCGCACCGCCCTGATTGATGATAGTTAATCCGGGTGTTTGTCCTTGCAATGCGGTAGTTGTACTGGTAAGGGGGCGTTGGGTAAGGGCATCGCCGTCAACGGAACTGATCGCCCCGGTGACCTTTGCCCTGCTCTGCGTTCCATAGCCCACTACTACGACTTCCTCAAGTCCGGCGGCATTTTCCTCCATACTTATCGAAATATCCGATTGGCCGTCAACATTAACTTCTTTTGTGGCAAACCCAATATAGGAAACGACCAATACGGCGTCATCGCCCACTTCGATTGAAAAATTACCGTCAAAATCGGTCTGGGTACCATTTGTGGTACCTTTTTCCAAAATGTTGGCACCCGCTAAAGGAACGCCTTCGGCGTCGGTAATGGTTCCCGACACCTCTTGTTGAAGTTCGATTTTCCCTTCGTGCGAATTGGCCTGCACCTGAAATAGTGGAAAAATCAGGAAAAGGACAATCCATTTCATTTTAAGGCCAATCCCTCGGAATTGCAGTGGTGGCCCTCCATTTTTGTAACGTTTCTTCATAATTTGATGGTTTTGGTGTTATAATTCTTTCTTTTTGGTAGTAGAATTCATAATTAGTTGGTAATGAAGCCAACAATTGTGGTAGTTAAAATTATGTAAAAATTTTGATAAACAATGATTTAAAAAAAATCAACGTCAGTTTTCCGTTTTTAATGATTTAACCATTTGATTTTTATAAAATGGAAGTCAGAATATCTTTTTTTTGATAAATATTGAATGTTGGATACAAAATAGGTATATCAACAAATACTCGTATTTTGAATAAAAAATTTTCTGGGAGAGACGAAGATGATGCGCGTTTTACAGCACAATTATAATTTCTAGAGAAAGTTCACCAAATTTTAATCTAATTTAACAACTTCGGATACTAGCCAAGAAATATCATATAGATTTATTCACTTCTTCGGCAGAAGAACCGACAGACGTAGAGTCTATATAATTCATGAGGGCGACATAATATCTAAGCTAAATACTAATACTGCTCCGCGAACATCCTATCAATACGGTAACAGCTCCTTTCTTAGTAGGAAAATTACTGAACTTGGCCAGCTCAAAACCGAACAAAGGCTTGATTAATGACTGTGCGGCGACGCCTATAATTATGTGGTTTGGGATTTTGAATACCGTCACAAAGTCCTTTAGGCCCAATTGGTTGCCCATGCCGAACATGATAATCTGAATCAGCGGAATAATCAAATGGGCCCGCTTAAAATTCCCAATATATGCATTATTCGGGGTGGTATAATGTTGCGACACCCCTGCAGAGATTATGGTGTTAAATACCTAACCGTTCAGGGATCCGTATACCCATAAGCCTACTGTCAAAACTGTAAAAAAACTAGCACATGTGAACGGGCACGAACACTGTTTCTAGTATAAATCAAACCCAGTATGATGATAACAATAAAGTAGGGAGTTCTAGGTTCAGGGAACGCAGGTTGATCCTTTTTTCTTTTGAGCGTATCGATTAAAGTTGAAAAGCTTGTTTGAAGATGGTTATTGTAATAATCACAACCCTCCAAAAAAACTTTGTAATTTGTACGTCCATTTAGCGGGGTGTTACCAAGTCCTATTGCTCAATACTTTATCCACTTTCTCCTTGGTCATTTTACCAAGTTCAGGATGTTTTTCTAGCCATTTTACAAAATCGTCTTTGATCTCATTAGTCCATTGACTATCTATCTCTCCTGTGGTGTATTGTTTGGATTTGACCATCTCAAAGCCAAAAACATCCTTTAAGGCAACGAATTCCGCTGTGGTTACTACCTGTTCCGCGAGATGGGAGGGGATGAATAGGACGCCTTCCCTTTTGGCCAACACCATATCACCCGGCAAGACCATTACACCTCCGATACGGATGGGAGTATTTAGGCCCATAAGCACTTCTTCTTCGAGAAAAGAAGGGTGAAAATCGCGTACGAAGGCATTAAAACCCTCAATTTTGCTAATGGTCTCAAGATCTCTTGCACTACCGTTGAAAACCACTCCGTTACCGGTTTTGCTAAAAATGGAGGTCGCCAACGTGGCCCCCATAAGCGTGCCAGCATCAATTTTGCCAAAGCTATCGGCCACATATACATCGCCTTTTGAGAGTACTTCTATAGGCCATGAATTGGTATTTCCCTTTCTCCCTTGAGAATTTATGCCCCTATCTTTGATGTTTTTCTCAACGTCGGGACGACTGGGCATAAAAAGTGCCGTAAGGGCTCGCCCCACTACGGGCACATCATCATGTACCATTTTCCAATCGCCCTCGAACTGGTTGGTGTAACCTTGGTTCTCCAAAACGGTCCATGCATCGTCTATCCCGATTTTCTTTGCCCGTTCCAAAAGCGCATCCGGTAGTTTGGGGCGGCCATCATCGAAACGATCACCTTCCCATTCCGAAGTAAGAAAAATCAGTTCCTCTTTCGGAATGGTTTGTGAACAAAGTGCTTTGGGTAGAAAAAAGCATAAGATGCACAACAGTATAAAATAGGGGGCATGCTTCATATCAAAGAATAGAAGGGATTTATAATAAGCATTTATGAATTTAATCTAAAGAGGCGATACAGTCCATTTCCACTAAAGAATCTCCCGGTACCCCTCCATAGGTCGCAACCGTAGTCCTAACGGGAGGGTTTTTTCCAAAACGGCCCCTGAACACCTCGTTCATGCCCTTATAATCGCCTAAATCGGCAAGGTATACATTGACCTTCAAAACCTTTTCCATTGAGGAGCCGTGTTTTTCAAGCTCTTTTTGAAGTTCTTGCAGTACGATTTCGGTATGTGCCTTTATTTCAAAAGGCTCTACATGGGCGCCCTTTCCAGCGATGTATAAAGTATTGCCGTGTTTGACACCTCCAGAAAATAAAGGTATTTCCTGATCCATAACAATATCTCCGACCACTTCTTTTTTGGCTTTGCCCGATTTTTCGCCCATCGCATTGACGGTACCTACTCCGAAAATAGCCGCAAGTGCCATTCCCATTTTTTTAAAAGATGCTCTTCTAGTTGTCTTGTTTTCCATTTTTAGTGTTGTTTTGATTATTTATTCCTTGATTTAATTATACTATTTCGTCGTGTAAGCCATAAATGTAGGTAACTCCTGCCTTTTAGCCATGATGACCAATTCATTTTCGTGTTTTAGTAATGCAATTGAAGCCCATAGATTGAAAGTTGTATTTTTAATGCCGTTGAATTCTATAGTTTTTACCTTACCACGATGGGTTCTGCAATTCCGTTGAGGTCGTACACAATCTTTCCTTCACGTATGGTGAGTTCGCATTCCAGTTTTTTATCCCCTTCCATTTTATAGCCGGTGTAATCGAAGAAACCGAAGTTGCCCTCACTTACAGTTAGCAAGGTTACATCAGCGGGCGCACCAACCGAAAGATTCCCTAAATTTTCCCTTTGGATGGCTTTTGCAGGATGCCATGTGCTGGCCGCGATGACCTCTTTGAGATTCATGCCCATCAACAAGAATTTTGACATAACGTTCAGCATGTCCTTCATCGCGTTGTTCATGCTGCCCGTATGTAGATCGGTGCTGATGGTGTTGGGATGAAAACCATCTTTTACGGCGGGAATGGCCTGGGAATAGGCAAAACTGATACCCCCATACCCTACATCGAAAATAATACCTTTTTTCTGTGCCTCAAATACAAAGGGTTTTACCTTTTTCGTCTTCAGGTCCACAATCGCCTCCCTACTGTCCAACTGGCCGAAAGCGTGTGTATAGATATCCCCGGGCCGAAGGTGTTCCATATAAAGAGCTTCGATGGATAACGGGGGATTGCTTCCGCCAAAATCGATGACGACCGGAAGATCGGTCATATTTCCGGCCGCTACCGCCCGGTCCACGGGTGTCCATTCGGGACCGCTATAATGGGCCACCTTGAAACCGACGATATCCTGCGAAAATTGCCTGGCTACATTGGCGCTCAATTTTGAATCCATATCAAGGGTGTCCTGTTCATAGGTTCCGCCGCGCATACCTTCACCTACAATGTTGAGAAAAGCAAGCACCCGGGTTTTTGACCTGTCGATGATATTTTCCTTGAAGGTGGGAAAAGATTTCCAACCGGAACCGCCGCAGTCTACCACTGTCGTTACCCCTACACGAAAGGTAAAACCATCAGGTGGAAGGGCATTAAACCCGTTACTGTAAGCATGGCGGGGTTCGGTACCTGCAAAAACATGGCCGTGGATATCGATTAGGCCGGGAGTTACATATAATCCCTTGGCATCGATCATTTGAATGGCCTTTTTGCCATCGATGTTCTTCGCCACCTCGGCAATCTTGCCATCTTTGATGGCCACGTCCATTACCGCATCAATGGTGTTCTTCGCATCGATGACATGGCCGCCCTTTATAACTATATCATAATCTTGGGCGATTGCGGTATTTCCGGCTAAGGATACAATCAATGTAAGTAATACATAGTAATTTTTCATGGTCGTGAAATTAATTTAGTTAGCATAGTAGAAATAAGTTTAACGAACGATTATTGGATTGGCAATTCCATTCAGATCGTACACGATTTTTCCGTCCCTGATGGTCATTTCGCATTCGAATTTTTGCTTCCCCATCAATTTTTTACCCTTTCTGTCCCAAAAGCCAAAGTCGCCCTGTCGCAAATTGAACACGGCCACGTCGGCTGGGGAACCCTCGGAAAGATTGCCCAAAGCTTCGCGCTTTATGACCTGTGCGGGTGCCCAGGTGCTTGCCCTTACGACTTCGGGAAGCGGCATGCCCAAGGTTAAAAAGGTGGACATGACATTGTTCATATCTTTCATGGCATTATTCATGCTACCGGTATGCAAATCGGTACTGATCGTAGTAGGATAGAGACCAGCTTCGGTCGCCGGGATAGCCTGTCCATAATCAAAACTGGCACCGCCGTAGCCCACGTCAAAAATAATCCCCCTTTCCCTAGCCTTGGTAACAAAAGGCTTTAGCTGTCGGCTCTTTGTATCGACTATAGGGTCTCTTCTGTCCAGCTCGGTATAGGTATGTGTATAGATATCACCAGGCCGGAGATGATCAAAAAAAAGTTCTTCTATGGATAAAGGGGGATGACTATCGTCTCCGCCAAAATCAACAATTACAGGAATTCCCCCGGCCAGTTCCCCGGCCTCTACCGCTCGGTCGACGGGAATCCAGCTCGGGTCTTCGAAATGGGCAACCTTGAACCCTACGATATAATCCTTATACCGATTGGCCATATTAGCGCTAAGTTCGGCATCCATATCGCTAGTGTCCTGTTCGTAGGCACCGCCCCGCATTCCCTCGCCTACGATGTTCAGAAAGGCGAGCACCCGGGTCTTCGATTTATCGATGATATTTTCCTTGAAAGTCGGAAAGGTTTTCCATCCGGGATCCCCGCAGTCAACCACGGTGGTCACACCTACCCGAAACGTAAACCCGTCTGCGGGAAGGGCGGTAAAACTATTGGCGAGATAGCGGTCGGGAAGCGTTCCGGCAAAAACATGCGCATGGATATCGATTAGGCCCGGTGTCACGTATAAGCCCTTTCCATCGACCTCTTGTGAGGCCTGTTTCACATCGATATTATTTGCCACTTTGGCAATCTTGCCATTCTTGATGGCCACGTCCATTACCGCGTCGATATTGTTCTTCGCGTCGATGACATGGCCGCCCTTGATTACGATGTCATAATCTTGGGCCACCACTACATTTCCGAAAAATGATGCGATTAGAAAAATTAGGATGTAAGAACTGTTCATGTTTTAAATCGTTTAGGTTAGGTTTTTAAATGCTTATTCATCAAACTTGTAGCAAGTTTATCTATTATCTCAAAATCAAGCCTTCCAAGAAGTGGATGGGCAGTTAACGTTTATGAGACCGCCTTCTGTAAAATCTCCTTGAGTCTATTAGCTACAATGATCACCTGTTCAGGTCTGAGCAGTACGACGCCGACGCTCAATACTTCTTTGCCATCCTTTTGCCCTACGCCGCCACAAACGATACTTGGTGTTCCGCCTTTCATGGCCGCATACACTTCTTTCGGACTTGTTTTGACCTGTTTTTGGTCCCAGGTTACGTGCAGGCTAGGAACCACATTGGCTGGTCCCTCGGGCACGTTCGTTTCGCCCTCTACGCTCGGGATCGTAACTATCTCCGATCGGATGTTGTCGGCGCGATCGAGCCAATCCTGCCATTCCTTTTCATGGTCGCGTTCCAGATAGGATTTGAGTGCAGCGTACATGCCGAACATTTCCTCCTTGTTCACTTTCATCGGCCGGCCGATAGGGGCCTCGTGGGGACTATTATTCAGTTTGGCGGCCTCGATGAGGTCTTTTCTCCCAAAAAGCAGTCCCGTACTTTGTGGGCCCCGAATCATTTTGCCACCGGAGAATGTAATCAGGTCAAAGCCCATTTCTTGGTATTTGAAAAGGTTCTCGACCGGGGGAACATCCGCTGCAGCATCTATAAAGGAAGGAATGTTATTCCGCTTACAAATGGCAACAAACGTCTCATGGTTTATGGTATCCTCTATGCCAAACCATGAAACAGCGGCATTAAAGAAAAGGGCCATTACCGTATTCTTGTTGATGGCCTTTTCCATTTCCTCTGGGCCATTCACTTCTATGATCGTAGCACCGGTAGTGGTAATGGCCTGGTCGAAAACGTAGCGATGGCTTTTTTGCATGATGACCTCGGGGCGTGGCCCGGGAAGGTTTGGTAATTGTTTTCTCTTATCGGCATCGGTACCCGTAATGATGCCCGCCGTACCCAGTACTAAGGCAGCTGCCGCCCCAGAGGTGACCATTGCCGCTTCGCAATGCAGCATTTTGGCTATCTTGGTCCCAACTTTGTCCTGTAGTTCGTACATATCGGCAAAGTCGTGCGCCGTTGCATGGATGGCCTCCAATACTTCGGGCAGCATCAAAGAACCGGATAAGAAGGTCATAGTCGCCCCTGCATTGATTACCCGGGTAACGCCCAGTTCCTCAAAATAGTCGTATTTTTTGGGGGAAGGGATAGGTTTTTCCCATGGTTTCTCGGTGTTTTCCTGCTTGCTGTTCGCCACGGCCATCGGGCCAAGTCCTATCAAAGCAGTGGTCGAGGCCACTATTTTCTTTATCGCTGATCTTCTTTCAGTTTTCATCGGTTGCTGCTTGTTGTGGTTTGTTAATCAAACTTACTTGGAATTACCGCCTGTTTTTCTGACTTCGGCCACTTCTTCAGGGTCTACCCCGTTAGAGCGATTGCCAAAATTCTGCCGGATGTAGGTCAGGATGAGCGCAATATCTTCGTTTTTGAGATGATCTTGCTTTGGCATGACATTGTTATACGATTTGCCGTTTACCATAATCTCACCCGAGAGTCCGTTCAATACCACATCGATCAACCGGTCTTTATCACCATTGACCCAATCGGAATAGTTCAATTGGGGGAAGCGGTCGTTGCCCCGCCCATTTTTTTGATGGCATAGTGCGCAGTGGGTATTATACAATCTTGCACCTTCCGCCATATTTCCCGCTTTGGGGAAAAATCCGTCCGCTTCGGAAGCCACGATATCCTTTTCCTCATCTGGAGTTTTTATGTTCGGCGCCTGTTTCTTTCTTTCTTCCATTTTCGCCAATTGTGGCTCGCCGAAACTTCTCTTATCTGCCTTGTACATGACGCGCCATATCTTGCCTTTTTTCGAATCGGATATGTATATTGAGCCATCAGGCCCCATCGCAAGCCCCATCGGCCGATATTTGGCATCACTGGTATTGATTATGGTATCGACCCCGGCAAAACCATCTGCAAAAACCTCCCAAGGTCCTGAAGGCATTCCGTTTTCCATGGGTACAAAGGCGATTAAATAGCCCGCTTGCGGATAGGGAGCCCTACTTGTGGAGCCGTGGAATGCCATGAAGGCACCATTTTTATAACGTTCGGGGAACTGATTTCCCGTATAGAACAGAAGATCGTTTGGCGCAAAATGTCCTGGAAAGCCGATTAAGGGTTTTACTAACGAATCGCGCTTTTCGTCTTGCTTTTCTCCGTCCCCGCCATATTCCGGACTGAGAAAATAGTCTTCCTTCATCTGATCATAATAATAGTAAGGCCAGCCAGCATCAGAACCCTTGTTAAGCTTTAAAAAAACCTCGGATGGCAGCATCGCGCCTTCCCATACCGTATATTTTTCTGGCCAAGTATTGTGCATATGGTCCCTGCCATGGACTAGGGTAAACAGGTTGTCGTCTTTGTCGTTCCATTCCAGGGCCACGACGCTTCGAAGGCCCGTGGCGAATTTTTCCCCGTCCTTTTGCAATTGCCCTTTTTTATTCGCATCGAACTTCCAGATCCCTCCCCTATGCTCTAGGATGGGACAGGGATTCATTCCGGGGGACATAAAAACCCTGTCATCTACTTGACAGGCATCGGAGGGCGCTCCGAAGGGGGTGTAGAGATTTCCTTTTTTATCGAACGCTATCGGTTTGGTATCATGTTGTCTTGGGGGCTGGGTGTCTTGCACTATAAGTTCCATTTCGCTGTCCGGAATTAAGTTGCCGGTCAATTTCTGGCGGAGTATACGCGTGACGGAACTGTAATATAGATAGCCGTTGTGGATTCGCATCGCCGTTCCGTAGCTACTTTTGTCGAGATAATTACCAAAGGTCTCTATGATATCGGCTTTGCCGTCGTTGTCGGTATCGCGTAGGGCGGCATTTCCCCCTAGAGAATCGGGAAAACGCAACTTTACATAGATATCACCGTTATCGTTTACGGCCAAATGCCTGGCACGCCCTTTTAGGCTATCGACAACTACTACTGCTTCGAAACCTTCCGGTAAAAAAAGTCCACCATTATCGGAATCTCCGACTGGGGATTTGGTGGAGCACTGACAGCAAACCAAACAAATCAAAAAACAGCGAATAAATGGCGGCCAGTTTTTGACCGTTAGTATTTTAATGTCGGAGGGGTCAAAATTAGGATTCATAAATTTTTAGCGGGTTTTAACATAATATGCATCTAATTTGTTTGGTAGGAGCCTTTGAAAGTTCCTCAAAATTCGTTTTCCAACGATTGTTCTCACGTTTCGGTTTTAACATAAAGACAGCATGGTCAATATTCTTTTCTTCCTTGTTCACTTTCATTACCTCTTCCCCTGCTCAGTTACCTGCCGAATTAGCCGAAGCCAGTTTAAGCCAAGTATCTTCTTGATTCTCCCATTACTGTAACCAAGCCTTTGCATCGCCATGGTTATTTGTGGATAATCGCTGATATCTTTAATTTCACGCGGCAGTTCAGGGCCGCCATCTAAATCGGAGCCTATAGCCATGTGGTCCTCACCAACTAAATTTACGCCGTAGTCAATCACCTTGGCCAGCTGATCTACATGCATCCAATATTCGTCTGGGATGGTTCCCTTGAAATTTAGTGGAACCTCTTTCGACAGGACTCTATCCGCGTCTTCAATTGACGTTATATCAGATCCCTGTATCGATGCCCGTGTAGTCTCATTCGAGGTTTGTGTTTTCTGCCACGCCCAGTATTTCGGATTGTTAAAGAGGCTTCCGAAGTGAATACCGATCACTCCACCTTTTGCTGCGACAGCTTTTGCCGCTTCGTCGGTGATACAACGTGGATGGGGTACGATACCATAGAATCCTCCGTGACTGTAGACCACAGGATGTTTACTTGCCTCAACAGTTTGCAGAATGGCGTCATTGGAGGCATGGGCAATGTTGATAACCATGCCAAGGCTATTCATTTCAGAGATGATTTTTTTTCCAAGATCGTTGATGCCTCCCCAGCGATTAACGTCATTACAGGAATCAATAAAAGCATTTGTGGTATTATGTGCGGTAAGCTGCATCGACCTGAGTCCTAGGCGATATAGCGCTCGGAGCAGGTTTATATCGCCATCAAGGTCATAACCCCCTTCTAAGTCCAAGAAAGCAGCCATTTTGCCTTTCTTATTGATATGTTCAATATCGGAAGCCGTGATTGCCAGCTCTATGATTGAATTATTCTTTTTTATCTGGTCCAAAGCAAGGTTCACGACCCGAAATGTGTTTTTCGTCTCGAACCTCCCTGGATAATATTGTTCAGGTGTATAAACAGAGAAGAACATGGCATCCAAGCCACCTTCTTTAGCCCTTGGAAGATCGACAGTGCCGTCGAGATAACGTTGACCTATATCAGTTCCGAGCAAAAGTTCTCGGGTCATCACATGTGTATGTCCGTCCATTACAAATGCCTCGCGATGAAGTCCAGGCATAGACCGGTTCTGAGGCCTCAACAGAGAAACATCATTTCCACCGACGGGAGCGGCGGCTAGCAATGAATTTATCGGAAGAAGACTTCCGGCAATCGGCATTAGTGTTAAGCCCTTAATAAGGTCTCTTCGTTTCATTAATGTATTATCTTATTGACTTTCTACTTTAATCCGTTCACATAAACAACTCATCTTCTCCGGTTTTTTCAAATCCTTACTTTCAGGTTTCAATTTAGAAGTCACGGGCTTCTAGCTACTAACCTAGAAATTATAAAGGTCCCTACTTTTCTCCCATGAACAATGCCTATTGGGAAAAGCCCCGAATGTAGGGTCGGTTAGGCGGCCTTTCCCCTTTGTTAAATTGCGCATTCCTTGTGGGGCGGTATGACATGTTCAGGCATGGCGTTTCGACCTTCCGTCCCACAGGGGAGTAGCGACCATTCTCCCAATTTGATTCTATATAATTATTCGTTATTCCGGTTGACAGAAGCAGCCGCTTCGCATTATAAGGCTCTTTTTTGGTCACCATCATCTCTGTGATCCAGTGGGGTTGAGCGTTGGAGGCGTGGAACTGATCGAATGGACCTGCCCATCCTAGCATAGAGATGATGGTCGGGTCACTGCGACCTTCGATTTCGCCCGCGTAGGTCCACCCCACGTCCCGACCAGAAATTACGGCCGCTTGGGTTCCATCATTATACTCCACAACACACATATTTGCTTGGGAGTTCTCCCGAAAGTGTCCCGGAATAAGTTCAAATTTTTTCTCTACTGCATTAAGCAACTTTGTGGCCCAAGGGCTTCTTTCAACCCACTTCCATGTTTCTGGTCCTTGAATGGACTGCACCGACTTGACGCCTGTCTCGCCTCCCTTGCGGCGTTCTACAAAGGCTTGAAGAACGTCGATACAGTGAAAAATGGCTCCCTCATCAGCAGTGCCGCCTAATACTATAGAATTTTTTATGGGGGTATCGGTATCGAGTTCCACTTCAGGCTGGCGGTAGTATATGGGTATTGAGGAGCCCCCTGTAAGCGGGAATTTCAGCTCACGGGATTTATCATACATCCACTTGGCCTCGTTCCAACTGTAGGAAAGATGCTTATCGTTGAATACCGGGACCGAGCGCTTACTCTGTTCGAAAATTTCGATAATCTGCTGATAAATCCACCAGCGGGGCAGAAGCCAGCGTCCCATAAGATCTTTAGGGTAATTACCGTGTTCGGCAACGATTACAATACCATCCACCGCAAGGTCTTTCCCCCCAATAGTGAGAGCTTCACCTACGGTCTTAAAGACTGGAATGCCTTTCGCTCTGGCGACCTTCCGACCAAGTAAGCTTTCATCATGCTGATGTATGTAAATAGAGGCAACGTCAACTCGCGAACTAGTGTAAGCGCCGTTCCACCAATAACCGTCAATAAGCTTGTTGATGATCCAATCAGCATGTGATCTTGTCTCTCCCCAATAACTAACAAGACAGGCGATACGAGGCCGTTCTTGCAAAGTCGGCCGAATAGCGGCCGCCGCGGTGCTGGTCAAGGCCGTTAACCCTACCGTACAGGTAATTCCCAGCATTTGACGCCGTGTGAAGTGAGAATTTGAATCTATAATTTCGCTGATGGGGAACGAACCTGTTGCTTCTTCGACCCTATCCATCGGTTTTTTTGCCATAACGTTCAACCTTTCGGTAAAAAGAATGTTGCCCTAGTAATTTAGTTTAATCAATTATGGATAATAAAATGAAAATATCTATTACTTCTACTTTAGGCTAGCCATCTCTTGAAAAATGGGCAGATAGTTTTCTGAAGTATTGATTTCAAAATGGTTAAAATTTAGTTCTTTAATTTCATTGTAATTATTTCCCGTACGCATCTCTGTTAAATGGGTATGCAGCGTTGTTACGGAATAATATGTTTAATATCCTATTGAAAATTCGCCTTGATCTTTGTTTATTGACTATTATGACAGGGCAATCAATCTACAAGGGTAAACATAGACTAATTGAATTCTATATCCGGTCAGGGTGCAATTTAAGAAGATGCCATCGAAAGTTCCTCAAAAATCCGTTTCCCGACAATCTTCTCTTGTCCAGGCTTCAACATGAATACGGTAAGGTCGATGCTTTTTTCATCTTCTCCCCAAGCGATCACCTCGATAGAAGGATTTCCTTGCCTTAATTTGTCTCCCAGCTGACTACGGGATATTTTGATTTTTGAATTGTCCCATTTTATGTTCATTTTCGGGGTGTGATTGGAAATCGGGGGAACGGTGACACTGACCTCGACACCATCAGCCTTCTTGACGGTATCCGTAATGACGGCGACCCGGTCTTCCCACATTTTCCATTCTTTATCATGGTCTCTTTTTAGATAACTGTCCAACGCAGCGTACATACCCAACATTTCTTCTTTGTTGACCTTCATTCCGCGGCCTATGGTGCCCCCATTTGGAGAATGGTTGAGCCTTGCGGCGGCAACAATATCCTTTTTACCCATTAAAACACCGGCACTTTGAGGACCACATATCGCCTTGCCTCCAGAAAGGGCCACAAAACTAAAGCCCATATCGTTAAACTTCCAAAGATTCGATACCGGGGGTACATCGGCAGCGATATCGATAGTCGCAGGAAGATTGTGGGTTTTAGCAAGCTGAAGCCATTCTTCATGCTTTATCTTCCCTTCTTGGGTTTTCCAATTCAAAAAGTGCATCGAGGCCGTTTTCTCGTTTACGGCCTTTTCGACATCATCTGCCGTTTCTACGGGAACCAGTGTGATTCCCGTGATTTCGAGCGCATGTTGATAACCATCAAAGTGTGCTTTTTGGATAATTACTTCCGATTTAATTCCTGCCTCTTCCAAACGTTGGGGAAGGCGTTTAATGCGCTCCTCATCCATTCCGGTAAGTATGCCTGCCATACCCAAGGTTAGGGCTGAAGAGGCACCGGAGGTAACCATGGCCGCTTCGGAACGGACCATTTCGGCTATTTTTTCCCCAACCTTGTCCTGTACTTCGTTAAGCATAATGAATTCGCGGGAAGAATCGTTGATGGCCGCCATGACCTCCTCGTTCATTAACGAGGCCGTCATACTGGTGTATGTTCCTGCGGCATTGATAAACGTTCGTAAGCCTAGTTCTTTGATAAGGTCGCGTTTAGGACTGGGCTTTGCATATGGGGCACCGAATACGGACTGGAAAGGGATTAGGCTTCCGGCAATCGCACCGGCGGCCGGTGTAATCGCGGCCCACTTAATAATTTCTCTTCTTTTCATAGTAATATTGTGTTAATCAGTGATAGTTGTTGCCCGGGCGGAGCCTATCGTGCATTTTGAATTATTATACCCATTTGCATGTTGAGCGTTAAAATTTTGCTAGGGCCAAGACCATGGCCAATACCTCTTCAAGAATTGTTTTATAACGACAACAGGCTGAACATAAAACTTGATTTTCATTTATGGATTAACAAATGAAATCTAAACGGTTAATACGGGATATGGTTTCTTGGTAAAGTTTTAAATATCCCACCAGACCTTGCTAATTAGCGAATTTCCCTGCCCTTGCCGATCTATTGCTTCTTGAAAGTTAGTCATATTAATGGTTCCTTCCGAATCGGGAAGCACAAAACGGGTCGGAATCTGTCCTCCAGTAAGGTTGCCGGGATAATTTACCGGTTCAAGATCGGGGTATCCGGTACGCCTCCAATTGGAAAATATTTCATATTCATCCAAAAATAACGCTACCCATTTTTGGGTCTGTATCTGTTCCATTTGTTCTTCCACTGACCCCGTCGCATTGAAAGGGTTATTTGTTAAATAGGTTTCTGTGCGCTCTTCGGTTATTGTCCCCGCACCGCCGAACAACGCCCATTGACGCATGCCCGCCCTTACTGCCGCGGCATAAAGGTCTGACGCGGTACCCGTATACCACCCTCTAATCGCGGCCTCAGCCAAAAGCAGGTTCATTTCCGCGTTGGTCAGTATCAACATTGGGGAATCATAAGCCAAAATAGTGTCGGGATGCGGCTCGGAGTACGTAGCAAAATCTTCCGGCCTATTGTTAAAAGCCCCATTGGGCATCCCTTTTTGCAAGGCCGTGGTGGTATCGGCTACATATCCGCTACCCGATTCGACCCACAAAACGGAAATGACGTTTAACCTCGGGTCACCGGTATCCTTAAGATAATCGATAAGGGTTTCTGCAAGTTTTCCACCTTCGACATTTTCAACGCTTTGGGGGTCTATGTAATCGCCGTTCAGTAGGCCCTGGGCAATCGGATTTCTACTGGATACTTGTGAACCATCTACATAATCGATAACCGCTACATCAATATCCTCTAAAATAACTCCTCCCGCTATTGCTTTTGTGACCCAAGTCTCCGCCATTGCCGGATCGACCTCGGTCAGCCTCATACCTAACCGAAGCATTAAAGAATAGGCAAATTTCTTCCATTGATCGACGCTTCCATCATACAATAAATCGGCTGACCCGAATGTAGCTTTGGTGGGGTCAAACGCATTTGCAGCTTCCTCCAACTCTTTCAGCATATCGGCATAAATAAAGGACTGCTCATCGTACTTGGGCGTATATATCTGCTCACTTACCCCTTTTCCGGCTTCCGTATATGGTATATCACCATACAAATCGGTAATTCGATGAAAAATAAAGACGCGCCATATTCTTGCCACGGAAAGTTTGTTTATGTTTTCGGGGTCTTCAGAAACGGCATTTACCACTTCTTGAATTTCATTTACCGCATTGGGATAGACGGTCGTGAAATAATTTTTCGAATACCCATCGTTAAAATATTTGTCACCGGCGGCAGGCACTTCCTTATAGGTAGCAAAGTGCTGCATAGAACCTCCAATGGTAAGCGCTGCAGTTCCGAAGTAACTGACATCTACGGCATCCAATTGGGCTTTGGTAAAGAGAAATTCAGGAACGATGTCGTCATAGGCATCCGGATTCTGGTTTAGTTCCTCTAAACCATCGTCACAGGATACATTGATCACAATGGCCATAAAAACCAGGGCCACACCTATTATTTTATAAAAATTGATTTTCATGATGTACGGAATTTACGGTTAAAATTTGATATTTAGGTTCAGACCATAGCTTCTTGTTCTGGGCACGCCAAAGGCTTCAAGGCCCTGGGCGTTCCCCGTCGTATAACTTGACTCAGGGTCGAAGAGGTCTGTTTGTTTATAGAGGATGGCAAGATTGCGCCCAACTAAGGAAATATAGGCGGACTGCAACTTGACAAAGTTCAGTCTATCGACAGGAAGGTTATAGCCGATAACGATTTCCCGCAGTTTAACAAAACTCCCATCGTATACAAAGATATCAGTGTAATTTTTCTGATTATCGTAATAGGTATCCAATTCTTCGACAGGTACCGTCCTCGAATATGGGTTACCTTCCGTGTCCACACCGGATAAGGGAAGACCATTTTCCCTTCCCGGAAGAGTTGCCTTGGTCAAACCGAATCTATGGGAATATTGGGCCAGGTTGGAGAACATCGAATTACCGAATTTTCCGTCCAATAATATGTTCAAAGAAAAATTCTTGTACTTGAAGGTGTTCGTCAGCCCCATGGTAAGTGGCGGCACTCCTTCACCGAGCTCCATCACATCGCTTCTAAGCTCATAACCACTGTTTGCATCGAATATTTTCTGTCCGCTTTCGTTAACGGCCATTTTATATCCCCAAACCGTACCATAGGGTCTTCCCACCCTGTTTTGAATAGATCCTCCGCCGATTCCCGAACCTATTTGTATGGTATTCAAACCCGCGGCCAATTGTTTTATCTCACTTTTGTTATAGGCCAAGTTATAACTAACATCCCATTGAAAATTTTCTTCTCTCATTGGTGAACCAGTTAATAATAGTTCAACGCCCTTGTTGCTTATTTCCCCAACGTTCAGTAAGGCACGGGTATAGCCGGAACCTGTTGATATATCGGTCTGGACAATATCGTCGGTAGTTGTTCGATTATATAATGTCAAGTCTATGCCGAAGCGATTTTTGAACATTCTAACATCTATTCCGGCCTCATATGTAGTTGACGTTAAGGGCCTTAAATCGGGATTAGTGACCAAATCTGTCGAGATTTCTTGCAAGGCCCTTCCATTATGCCCTCCCTGAACAACACCATAGGTCTGGTTGATAAGATAGGGATCTGGGGTGCCACCACCCACTTGGGCCCAAGAAGCCCTCAATTTCACAAAAGTAAATGCTGTCGGTAAATTGAACGTCTCCGACAATAGAAAGCTACCGCCTACGGAAGGATAAAAAATGCTGTTGTTGTCCGGACTCAAAGTTGAGAACCAATCTTGTCTGCCCGTTAACGTTAGAAAAGCCAATTCTTTATATCCAAAGTCTAAAGATCCAAAAAAGGAGTTGATTGCGGTTCGCCTATTATTTGGCGTGGTCGTTAACGTCGCCAAATTAGTATAGGAATAGAATTCAGGAATGGTAAACTGCTGCCCGTCAATGGCGGTGGAATTATTAATGTTTTTTTGTTTATTCCCTCCCACTAAGGCAGAAAAACTCAAATCATCAAAAAAAGTCGTATTGTAATTCGCCGTAAACAAAAGGTTGGTCTCCGACACATCGGCCTGTAATGATTCATAACTTCCGCCCGGCCTAAAAGCGGTATAGGATGGCGTAATGCCCACATAGTCAAAATTGTAAAAATCGCGGCTAACGCTTCCCCTGACATATAGATTTTTTAATATGTCATAGCGGATATTCGCTTGCCCGATAAAACGGTTTTTAGTATCATTGTTACTGTATCGGTTCACTACCCAATAGGGGTTGTTGGCAACATTAACAGGATTCCACAAAATCTCGCTTCCGTCTTCATTATAGCCGGGAGCCAGATTTCTCACATCTACTGTGTTGGATACCAAATGGGTCGCCCATCCTGCATTGTAGTCTGCATATCCAGTACCTGGCCTATTGGTTCCCTCTTCAAGATTGTATTGCACAACCGCCTCAACGCTCAGTTTTTCCCCCAATTTGGCGTTTAGGCTTAGATTGGCGGTCTTTCTATCGAACGAAGAGTTGGGTACAACGCTCTTAAAATCCATATTGGACAAGGAAAGCCTAAAGTTTATGGCCTCACTGCCGCCTGTAAGGGCTACCGTATTCACAAAGTTGATTCCCGTGCGATAAAAATTCTTGATATTATCCTTTACATAAAAAGGGGAGTAGGGTCGTTCAACCCCATCGAACTGTACGACGGGTGTACCGTCCATAGGTGCGCCGAACGAAAGACGGCCCCATTCGATGGCCTGGTCCTGTGTTTGAGGTTTTGTTCCATTGGCCCCGGCCCCATACTCATATTGGTAATCGGGAAAGACAGAAGGAGTATCAAAGGTCAGGTTACTACTGTATTCAACGCCGATGCCCTTTTGGGCTCTTCCACTTTTGGTTGTAATTAAAATAACGCCATTGGCAGCACGCGAACCGTATAACGCGGCTGCGGCACCGCCTTTAAGCACACTTATGGTCTCAATATCATCGGGATTTATGCCCGCAATACCATCGCCCCGGTCTACATTGATGCCCTGACCATCTGTGGTGGATCCACCCCCTGGAACCGTATTATCAATGGGCATACCGTTTACCACATATAAGGGTTGGTTATCACCGGAAAGAGATCCATTACCGCGAATGATGACACGGCTTGAACCCCCAGGGCCTGTAGCAACACCTGTAGCATTGACACCTGCTATTTTACCGGTCAAGGCATTGGCCACGTTGCTTTCCCGTGCCTCTGTGAATTCATCTCCCCCTACCTCGGATACGGAATAGGCCAGGGCCTTTTCGTTCCGCTTAATTCCCAAAGCGGTTACAACAACTTCGTCAAGCGCCTGGGCCCCTTCCTCCATGGTAACATCCATTGTGGTGTTGGTGCCAACTGAACGTTCGACAGTATTCATTCCAAGATAGGATATGACCAATATGGAAGATTCGGATTCAATTTCAATGGTGAAATTACCGTCGATATCGGTAAGTACACCATTGTTAGTGCCCTTTTCTAGTACGGTGACTCCGGGTAGCGGTATTCCGTCCGCATCGGTTACGGTGCCGGTTACCACTTTGGTCTGGTTCTTTTCCTCCAGTATACCCAGGTTTGGTTCCTTATCGGATGCTATGGCAATATTGTTTCCCAAAATGCGAAATGTGTAAGGTGTCCGGTTGGCAAATTCTTCAAGCACCTGCTGAATATCTGTGTGGTCGAAGGAAAACAAGCCTTTTAATTTGCTATCTGTATTTATATTCTCTCCATAGGCGAATTTAAAGTCGGTCTGTAGTTCTATCTCAGTGATTACCTGTTGAAGGCTAGGGTCACTCAAGGAAAGGGATATGTCCTGTGGATTTCCCCCGAAGGATGAGACTCCAAAAAAAATAGTTAAAAATAGGTTCTTCATGATGGTTTCGTTTAGATTACATGGTATTATATAATAATGTGCCTGCCATTGATGATTAAAGTCCTTATTTTGGCATCGATTATTGCGGAAACGAGGTTATATGGCTTGTCAGTATTTACTTTTCGTATACATATACTTTATTGGTCTCTTTGTTTATTTCGTATTTGGTATGGTTTATGACAGAAAGCACATTTAATATCTGCAGTAATGAATCTGACTGGCTTATTCGCAAGGTTACCCTATTATTACCTGTATATTCATTTCGAACAAACTGACAATTGAATCGATTTTCAATGAACTCATATAATTCTTCGAGAGGAATTCCGTTAAAATCGGAAAATCGATTTTCCCCTTCCAGATTCTGTAGCTTCCTGAATTTTTCGACGGAAGCCACCCCATTTTTGTAAACAAAACGTTCGCCGGGCGAAACCTCCCAAGACAGATTCTGACCGACGTTAAGTGACATAGAAATCTTCCCGGTATAGAGCCTGATTTCTGTATTTTTCAAATCGACGGTTTCCGTTACCAAAAAAGTTGTTCCTAATACTTTAGTCGTTGTAAACTCCGTTTCTACCTTAAAAGTTCTGCTGCTATCTTTGACTATGTCGAAAAAAGCTTCTCCTTTAAGAGAGACACCCCTCGTTTCATTGAAACTTTTTTTATATCGTAGTTCAGAACCAGGACTTAATAATGCGATACTCCCATCAGGGAAATTTACTTCTTTACCCATGGCTGAATCATTGCCGATAGTAATGGTAGGATTATAAATTTCGGAAAAGTAATAGGTTGAAAAGAGAAGTGCAGCTATACAGGCTGCCATATATAATATCCTTCTTCGTTTTCGAAGTTTGGACTTTAATCGGATGCTTCCTTCAAAGGATTTCCATGATTGATCGACAAGATGTTTCGGAACGGTATCGTGGTCTGATTCCCAAACTTTTTTAAATTTTTCCTCCATACGATATCAGTAGTATAGGCCTTTTAAGGTCAACCTCTGTACGTATGACAATTGGGATTGGAAATGTTCCTAATTTTTTTAAAAATTTTATTTTTTTCGTGATTCTTCCTTAAGAAAATTGTTGGCTAAGTAGAGATGATTTGCGATAGTTTTCTTAGATATTTCCAAGGCTGTCGCAATTTCTTCATAGGTAAGATTTTGCATTTTATGCAGAACGAATATTTTTTGTCTCTTAGGGGGAAGTTTTTGGATAGTGGCATACAACCACTCTAATTTATTATTTATCGTATCAAAATCCTGGACAGTATCTGTAGTATCTGCAGGGATGTGTTTTTCTATCGTTAACGATGTCAATTTAGCATCTCTTTTTATAATATTTAATATGAGATTTTTACAAATAGCATACAGCTGTTTGTCAAATAATACATCTTCTTTTAATTGACTTCTATTTTCCCATATCTTTAAAAAGGTCTGTTGTACGAAATCATCAGGGGTCATTGCAGTAGCATGGAATTGCTTTGCAAACCCATATAATTTTGAATAATAAATTTTGTACAATGCCTCCAGAGAAGAAAGATTGCCTTTTTTCAAACTTTTTACCAAGAAATAGGTGTCTGCTTTTTTCAAAAGTTATCCTTTATCATAAAGAAGTGACTATAGACTTCTAAAATGCCGAATAAACTTAATGTATAGTTAACAAAAATCCTATGGTCTTCTGGAAAAAAAATATTATATCCCAAATCAATTAAAAACTATCTAATTTTTTTAAAAGTATTTAATGTCGACCTCGCTTTCTTAAGAATGGCAAATCCACACTTTTACTTTATCGGCACAAATTTCAAGCATACCGGTTTGCCGACCTTAATAGTTTTTCCAGTGGGCGCCAGCAATCCAGATTTTTTATTCCGTTTAAAAACAACGATTTCATCGCTAGCTCCGTTTGCGACCAACAGGAAATTTCCCGTGGGGTCTATGGCGAAATTACGGGGGTTTTTGCCCAAGGTGGATTGGCGGCCTGCGTAGGTCAATTCCCCCTTTTTATCTATAGCATGGATGACGATCTCATCGATATCTCCCCGTAGCGATCCGTAAAGGAATTTGCCATCGGGCGAAATATGGATGTCGGCGGCGTCTATGCGGCCTTTATGACCTTGGGACGGCAACGTGATTGATTGTTTGGGATGAAGCTTGCCTTTTTTATAATCGAACACCTCCACGTTTCCGGTCATCTCCTGTATCAGGTATGCAAATTTTCCGTTGGGATGAAAGGTAAAATGTCGTGGACCGTTTCCGGACTTGAAGCTTATGAAAGCTGGATTCGCTGGGGTCAACGGGGCGGACTTGGTGAGGTCTACACTATAGATATTAACCTTGTCCGTACCAAGATCGGGCACGTATAGATATTCGTTATCAGGGGATAAAACGCTGGCATGCACGTGCGGTTTTGTTTGGTTTTTGAGGATACTGTTTCCCGTGTGCTGAATGGATTGAATATCGGACCCCAATGAGCCATCGGCGTTGACAGGAACGGCAGATACACTTCCTCCCCCGTAATTGCCCACGAAGACAAATGCGTTTTTATCGTCCACCGAAACATAACAAGGCCCGTCACCGCCAGAGCTTGCACTATTTAAAAAATCAAGTTTTCCGACGGTGGGGTCAAAGGAAAATGCGCTGACTGCTCCCTGCCCGTCACCAACCTCGCTAACGGAATACACATGTTTTCCGTCTTTGGAAGCCGTCAGGAAGGATGGGTTTTTAACACCCGTTGCCTCGGCACGATAGCTAAATTCCCCCGTTTTTGCGTTGAATTTATAGACGTATATGCCCTCACTCTTGCCGGGTTCGGTATAGGTGCCGATCAGAAGGTTGAATTCTTCGGCCGCAGACGCCTGACCCAGTACAGTAGAAAGAGGACCGATTACCATTGACAATGTTAATACGAAGTTTCTAAGAGTTTTATCATCCATAAATTTAGTCAATAATATTTATCGTGTGTTAAATTACAACGGGGCTTATCAAAATCAGTTAGAATTAATGGATAAATAACCTTTTTTCTGAAGACCTGCCGAAATTCTACGAGTGAAATGCTTGCCCGACCAGCAGGTGTCGCTTTCATCAAAAATACACCATATTTCGATATTCGACAGGTTCGATGACTATCTAAAAAAAATTCCTTTCTGCACAACGTCCCTATCAACGTTACGATGCTCGAATTTAAGATGTACTTTTTCTTTGTCTCGATATATCGTGCCAGTAAAGTATTCACCCTTGAAAACGAGGTTCTGGGAATATGTTTTGCTGTTCCCATCCACCCGCATGACTATCATGGCAACTCAACACGCCGAAGGAAATATCTTTTTTTATTTCTGGATGGGGAGGAATTATAAAAGCGCCTATTATATTTCTTGTTTTTCCGGATGTGAATGTTTTTCTTGAAAACAGTTCAATTACCTATCGTGTATCCGGAAGTAGTTACGTGAATCGCCATTGTTTGGTATATTTTTTAGAGGCATCGACCTTTGCCCAGTCTAAAACGTTTCTAAATCTCGGATTGAATTTGGGATAATGACTTAGCTTTACGTCGCCCATAGTCCCCTGACAGGCCCCTTCAATATCTTCCAAGAATAGCTTTTGGGTATTTGTGCACTTTCTAAAAAGGCATAGCACTCAAGTCCGCAAAACGCTTTTATTGTACCGGTGTCAGTTAGAATCTGTTCTTCACCATCCTTAATTTAAATTAGGGTTGACATGAAATATTTTTGAGATAGTCATGAGGGCAAATCCAATTCCTTTAAATCTTTTGATGCTA
>CAWHTW010000011.1:0-170701 GCA_963832345.1 uncultured Flavobacteriaceae bacterium
TTTACTGAATCTTCATTTAGTATAGGTTCAAGGGCCAATTTAAGATACCAATGGCCATCGCCTTGCGGAAGTCGCAAAAAACTCCGCCGTCCGGAAAAAGACCGGCCCTCTCCATTTTTTGCGACCCCCTCGGGACCGGCAAGAGCAAAAATTTTCTCCACGCTTCTTTCCCGCACGCCCGTTCCCCATCGCGCCATCCACCGCCGAAAGGGACGTGCACGGGAAGCACTCCGAAATTTTTGCACTCGCCCTGCCTTTGCGCTCATTTACGTAGCATATTCAAGCCCATATTTTCTGAATTAATCTAGGGCTGTGGAAATGGAATTAAGTATATTTTAGATAACTTTCGATAAATACTTGTTTGTCCAATACCTTTTTCTGTTCATAATCGAATATTTGGTCTTCGTACAGCCCGTTCAGATTATCGAAAAGGATTCGCCTTACTATTGGGACTTCATATCGCATGGAATTTTGCCCAATGGTCAGTCGGGTTTAAGGGCAAACCCGGCATATGGGAAGCAATTGTCGAAAAAGGATTTGAAGCGAACGTTCAAAATATTGGTATGGCTGCTTATCTATTTGTAATGGGTCTCGCTATTGCAGGAGTTTGTATTTTCTATAGAAAGGAGAAGATATTTTAAAAGCAGTACTATCCATAAGATGCAATAGACACAGGGTCAAAATTCTAAATGTGCCATAAAACGATCGTGGCTGTTGCAGAACTCCGATAAACATCAATCCCTTATTACAATACTAAAGAGAATGCTTAGAAAAATTTTTGGAATGTTTGAGTGATGGGTTAGATGGATGTTAATTTATAAACCCATATAATCATAGGACGCTATGGTCATATTACCATAGCGTCATATGATTATTGCAATATGGCAATATAGCAGTTGATTATAGCTAGAATGCCTGTATGACCAATAGATAGAATATAGCTACGTGAATGCTATAAAATTGTAGGATTAGAATGTCCGTAAAAATCCAGTTTTAGGATAGCCTCGATCGTTCAGGTCAATCTTTTTGAAGACCTAGCAATCTTCTTTTCCCCTCTCCGCAACTTTAAAAAACAATGTTCCAAAGAAAACCCAAAGCAGCGCTTTGGACTTTTGTGGTTAGGGGAAGAAAAAATGCTTGATAACTGACATTGATTTTTTGCTTTCGATAAAACGAAATCCTCTTAACTTTGAGTCAAAAAGTGAACGAGATCCCTTTTATTGACCAGACCGGTTATCGAATTCCGAAACTCCTATCCCGAGTTAACTGCCCAATGGGAAAGGCAAATAGGTTACGGGAATTCCCGTCCCGACCTTTATTTTTGTATGACCTTGCTGGATGATTATTTGTATCTCAACGCTTATCTGCGTTCCATTGAGTATCGAATTGATTTTGCCATCAACGCCTACGTTATCCATTCCGATTGGCAGCGGGAGTTTATCGGATCCGGATATGACCATAATCTGGCCTTGGAATTGGCCAATCGTGAAATTCAATTGACCTATAAGGCTCTGAACGATTCGGAGATTGTTACAGAAGACCCAAAGTCCAAGGTCTATCAACATATTTTGGCAAATGCCCGCTCCGGTACTTTTTAAGGCATGGACGGCAACATTTGGTTTCTAAACTCCAAAGTTATTTTCCGATTCCCTAGGCCGCAATCTTCCCTCAAAGTCCTTTTCGAGAACGTAAAACTCTGCTGAATCAATTTACCGTACAACACTCAGTGTACGGCAAAGACCCTTTTGACTTGCGTTATGTCTTAGGTTTGGCCTATGTTAATCGGAGGTCACGAAGCAAGTTGTGTTTTTGCTAACAAAAACCCTTACGCACTTCGTTTGTAGGTTGCCTTGTGATGCTCACAAATACATTGAAATGGGAAGGCCAAAAAAGGAACTATCGTCGTTGAAAATAATACAGGTCAATGTCAGGATGACCGTAAACGATTATATGAAAGTATCTGCCGATGCGGAAACCATCGGACTGTCCGTTGCCGAATATATCCGAAGAAAAATTACGGAAAAGTCCCTGCCGAAGAAAAGGGTAAGTCCGTCCGACCGCAAACTTTTTGTTGAATTGAGCCGAGTGGGAAACAACCTGAACCAAATCGCCAAGGTTGTTAACTCGGGTATCCGTGACCCGTTCAGCATTCATAGACAATTAGAGGAGGTAAAAACGGTTTTGCAATATCTCAAATCAAATATCGCGAACAATGATAGGTAAGATAGCCATAGGAAAAGATTTCTATGGAGTACTGGCCTACAATCAAAAAAAGGTACGTGAAGGCGTCGGGTACGTGATCGATTCCAATATCGAGCTTTCCAGCCCCGTTGAAATGACCCGAGAATTCAATCTTATCAGGGAACTTGCGTCCAGGCCTAGGTAAAGCGGTACTCCATGTTTCCCTGAACCTGCCGCACTCGGACTATTTAGATGATAAGGAATTTGCATCGTTCGGGTGTGACTACCTAATGGGCTTGGGATTCGATAACAATCAGTTCATTATGTACCGGCATACTGACACCGAACATGAGCATATCCATATTATAGCCAATAGGGTCAGGTATTCCGGCAGAACGGTAAACGACAGCAATATTAAAAGAAGAAGTCGGGAAATACTCAACGGTCTGGAAAAGAAATACAGACTGACCCAAATCGTTGGTAACACGGGTACCAAAAAATCGCTTACACAAAAAGAAATAGAGAAGACGCTGAGAACGGGCAATGTTCCGATCAGACTTGTTCTTCAGGACAAAATCGGTTCAGCGATTTCAGAATCAACCGATACAACGGAATTTATCACGTTACTGGAGGGGCAACATATATCGCCAAGATTCAACCTTAGCAAAACCACGGGTAGGGTCTCGGGAATATCGTTTAGATATCAGAATATTGTATATAAGGGCAGTACACTCGGTAAAAAATTTTCATGGAACAGTATTCTAAAACACATCTCTTATGAGCAAACAAGAGACCGTCCGGTTATACTATCGGCTAATGAAAAAGAACGAGGAACTCATCATACTGGCAAAAGAAACCATGGAACGTCAATCCGGCCTGAACCAAGAATTGACAGAAGTGCGAAAGGCCCTGAAAATCCTTCTGGGCAATCAAAAGGTCATCTGGGAAAAATTGAAGGAGATGGAGTAATCGGGCCTTTAATTGAAGAATCGGAATGGACTCCTTTCAGGCTGGAACTCATGGATGATGATATCAGGAAAAAGTCCAAAAGAAAGAAGAAAAAAAGGAAAGGATCGAATCTTTAAAATTAAAACGTATGAAAAACAGTAACGAACAAGAACCTTCAGGATTGTCGCTCTCCGAAATCCAAGTATTGGAGATGATACGGAACAAAAGGTTCCTATCCATTAAGTTGATTATCAAAAATGGCGAGGTCGATGTCATCGAAGGACTGGAAAGGATACGTACGGGCGAACGTATCATCGATATGTTGAAACAGCATGATTTTCAAAATCTGGAAATTAAGCAAAGCAATGGTAAGATCGTTTGTGTGAACAGGATATTCAGGAAAAAAATCCGTCCAGCCAAGAATACCAAGAGTTGTTGACCGGTATTCATAAGTATGGAATAAAATACAGGTTCCGCAAAGGATCTCATAAAATAAAAAAGGTAAATTAAAGCCTGCTTTTACAAATACGGAAGTCACCTTCAAGACACAGGAGCTGCCGATATGCGCGAAAAATGTCAAACTCAATAGTTGAGCAAAAGCAGAAAAACAAAATATTCAACAGTAAATGGCTCAGAACTTACGAAGGTTTTGAGAATTGTTCGGAAGAAGATGCGGAAAAAATAGTAGAACAACTTCTGGCACTCGCCAACATAGTTTGTGACCATGTCCAAAAAGGGAGTGGAGATGAACTTACCATAAAAAATATAAAGTAACTAAATAATAGTTGCATTTTAGTATCTTTGGTAATGGATATAATGAAAAAGCTTTTTGTCAAGTTCACGAAAGACCGAAACAGTAGGTAATAAAGAGGATCAGGAAAAATCGAATCAATGTCGGACAATTTGGAACATAATGGTTATTTCGGTACCGTGGAGTATATTTCACGGGACGGCCTGCTGCACGGAAAGGTGATCGGAATAAGCGATCTGGTGACCTATGAGGGCGGGTCCGTGAGAGAGCTGAAGAAGGCCTTTGAAGAGTCCGTCGACGATTATCTTGACACCTGCAAGGAGCTTGGCAAAGAACCTAACAGGTTCTACAGGGGGGTGTTCAATATCCGTACCTCCAGTGAAATCCACAGGGAGCTCTCGATAATGGCCGAAAGGAAAAAAATGAAATTGAACGAACTGGTCAACAAGGCCTTTGATTATCTGGTAAAGAACGAGGACAAAGTCTTAAAATAAAACAGGGTCGGACAATGAGAACAGGACCAAAAGAATGTTCTGGAAAGCCGAAAGACAGGCCCAAAAGAAAGTAGCAATCGACTTAAATATCAACTAACCCATGGAAGAAAAAGATCCGTTCGTCGCCATTAGGAAAAAATACGACTCCCTAAAGGAAAAATACGATGAAATAATCGTATCTGCCTTTGATGCCGGTGATTTCAGGAAATACAATGAAATCCTGTTTTCGGCCCATAGTTGTGGTATCGAGGGCAATAGCTTCAGCGTGGACGACACCAGGGAACTTAAGGAAAAGGGATATGCCGTTAATCTTGTCAACAAGACGCTTTTGGAAGCGTTCGAAATAATGGATCATTTCAATGCGTACGACCATATTTTGAAAAACCAGGGTTCCGACTTCAATGAATCCTTCGTTAGAACGGTACATAGAATATTGACCAAAAACACGTTACCCTATAAAGGCCATAGACCCGGGGAATATACCAAGACCCAAATGGCGGCCGGTGATACCGTATTCCGTGACACCAAAAAGGCAATAGCGAACATGCCTAGGCTTCTGGCCAGTTTTGACGATGCCATCAAAAATAAAAAAACGCATCCTTTGGAATTGAGTGCCATATTCCACCAAATGTTCATTTACAGCCATCCCTTCCCGGATGGCAATGGAAGGTTGGGCCGCTTGCTGTCCAATTTTATTCTGGAGAAGTTCAAACATCCCCATATCATAATTTTGAAGGAGGATAGGCAAGAATACATCGATGCGCTCAAAGCTTCCGAGAAACACAACAATATGTTGGCGATAGTCAACTTTTTTTATGATACGTCGATCAAGAGGATGCAAAAGGAAATAGGTCAAAAAAAAAACCTTTCGAAGAATTTCAACTTGGGCATCCAGGACGGGAGTAAAGGAAAAAAGGGCTTAGGAGGACCAAAAAGATAGTAGTATGGACTTAGAGATATTCGGGCAATTTGCCAAAAAGGAAAAGGGAAGGGTCATAGGAAAAAGTGATACCTGCGTTATTTACACCCGTGTTTCCAGCAAAGAGCAATTCGATAACAATGCCAGTCTAACCACCCAACTCAAGTATTGCCAAGAGTATGCGATCAGAAAAGAGCTGGAGGTAATAGAATATTTCGGTGGAACCTATGAATCGGCAAAGAGCGATGAACGTAGGGAGTTCCAAAAAATGCTGAACTATGTCAAAAGAAGAAAGAACATCGGTTATATCATTGTCTATTCCTACGACAGGTTTTCAAGAACGGGTGCGAACGGTGCCTATATCAGCGGACAGTTAAAAAAACAGGGAGTAGCCGTGATTTCGGCCACTCAGGAAATCGATGTGACCACAAGTGCCGGTACGTTCCAGGAGAATCTTTTTCATATGTTTTCCCACTTCGACAACCAGATCCGCAGGGACAAATCCATCACCGGCATGCAGGAAAAGTTACGAAGAGGATACTGGACAGGAGCGTATCCCTTTGGTTACACTAATAAAAACCCAGGAAAAGGTAAGGTTCCAAACTTCGTGATTACGGAAAAAGGAAGATTACTGAAGCAAGCCTTTTTATGGAAGGCGAACGCCAATATGTCCCATGTCGAGATTGCAAAACGTCTGAAGGAAAAAGGCCTGAATATAAACGCTAAAAAACTGACCGACCTTTTCAGAAATCCTTTCTATTGTGGACTTATTGTCAATAGTTTAATTCCGGGAGAGGTAATCCAGGGAAAACACGATGCCCTTATTTCAAAAAAGGTTTTCCTGAAAATACATAATTTACTTCACTCAGGTGACACACCCAAGAAATATTCGTTCGACGATGAAAACCTACCATTGAAAAAGTTCGTCAAATCCTCGGTCTGCGGAACACCTTATACTGGATTTATCGTAAAGAAAAAAGGGCTGTATTATTACAAAAACAGGCGTAAGGGAAGCAAGGAAAACAGAAGCGCCAAAAAGCTCCATGTAGAATTTTTGAATTTACTGGGGAGGTTCAGAATAGCAGATAGAAAGTATATCGAACCGTTGACCGAGATAATTCACGACACCTTGATAAGTAAAAACCAAGAGGCACTTGACGACCAAAAGCGATTGACCAAGGAACTCGGCCAGCTCAAAGAACGAATTAATATTTTGGAAAGAAGATTCGTTGTACTGAACCAGATTACAAAGTCCCAGTACGAACTTTTTATGCCGGAACTAAAAGCAAAACAAAGGGAACTGGAGATAAAACTGGAGAATGGGGGAATCAATAGTTCAAACCTCAAAAAATCCGTAAAACTGGCACTTGGTTACGCCTGTAACCTACCTTCCCTGTGGGAGTTAGGTAATCTGGAAACTAAAAGGGCCATACAATATATGGTATTCCCTGACGGGATTGAGTATGACTTCAAAAACAAGCTAGTTCAAACTTTTCGGGTCAACGAAATTTTTGGTGCAATCCGCTCATTTTCAGGTAGTTTTAAAGAAATAAAAAAGGGAATTTTCCACAATAATCATGGAAAATCCCCTTTAGTGACCGCGGCAGGATTCAAACCTGCAACCCTCAGAGCCGAAATCTGATGCGCTATTCAGTTGCGCCACGCGGCCGTGTTCCGAGCAAAATGCTGGAATCTTTTAAAATTTTCTAAAAATCAATTCGAAAGCTTTGCCTTCACTATCGTCGAAATCGTCTTGCCATCCGCTTGACCAGCCAATTTTTTGGAAACCATTCCCATGACCTTGCCCATATCTTGCATTCCGGTAGCACCAGTGGTATCGATGGTCTGCACGACTACTTTTTCTATGTCTTCCTCCGAAAGCTGTGCGGGCAAAAACTGTTCGATTACGGCTACTTGCGCCAGTTCGGGTTCAGCAAGATCTTCTCTTCCCTGTTCCTTAAAAATGGCGGCACTGTCTTTGCGTTGCTTTACCAGTTTTTGAACTAGTTTCACCTCATCTTCCTCGGTCATTTCAGCGGCGGAACCAGTCTCGGTCCGTGCCAACAACAAAGCGGACTTAATGGCGCGCAACGACTCCAAAGCAACTTTATCCTTGGCCTTCATAGCGGTCTTCATCTGCTCCATTACCTGTTGCTGTAAGCTCATCGTTTCACTTATTTTCGGACTGCGAATATAGAAAATATCCCAAGACATAGGACGCAAAAAACCCGAAAAAATTAGAATTTTCCGGGTTAGGGTTTGAGTTAGTAGAGCATTAGGGGTATAAAGTTAATCTACGTTGTCATGCAAGAACGAATTGTTCGAACGGAGCTGTATCTCATCGTTGCTATCTTCCCCGAGCGTGGTGCGCGATACTTTACCGTCTTGCCTCGGGCCCGAACTCAAATCGATGCCTTGACGCTTGTAGGCAGGCTCTTTTTCGATTTCGTCAATGCTACTTACACTGTTCTGGAACTTGTAGTTGAAATCTTTCAACTTTCTACGTCGCTCGTCGGCCCGCTCTTTCAATAGGGCATCGATAGGACTGTCCATTGGATTAACGGCACCGAACGATTCTTGTTTTGGTTCGCTATTTTCAGCGACCGGTTTCTGTTCCGGCGCCTTGGCTTCAACGACGGGTCTTTTTTCTATATGCATTTCCGGCTCCGCAGCCTTCGGAACGCTAGAGCCAGATTTTGCCTTTGCACTGGTCAATTTGTTTTCCAAATCCATATAATCGTCCAAACTATAACGGGTCTCGCCTTTTTTATTGTATTCGAGCACTGTGATGACCTCTACCGGATTTTTCACTTCAATATCCTTTACATCATCGTCAAGGCTGAAGGTGATGACGTTTTCCTGTTTCACTTCTTCTTCATCCTGAGTTTCGGCCAGGGGCATATCGAAACTCATCGCCATCTGCTCTTCTTTCAACCGTTCGTAGGCCACCGTCACGGGATCGACCACTACCATGTCGTGCAAAGCATCTTTGGAGTCTATAATTACGAAATCATCATCGCTATCGCTTATTTGAGCAACTTCTTCGACAATCTCTTCATAGAACACATTGAAGTTCTTAATATAGTTCGAAGTAGGCACCAAATCCATACCGGGTTCTTCGACATCTTCAATCAAAGTATGCTTGATTAGCTCAGGCTTTGCTTTCTCTGGTTCCGCCATGGTATGTACAACGTTCCTTCTTTCCGTGAGATCGCGATGGGCCTTTTGCTCGTCTTCTAGGGTATGGATTATCTTTTTTGCCTCGGTATTGACGATTTCGTTCTGTTGATCGACGTCAAATCCTGTAGCGATAATCGTTACGGCAATGGCTTCGCCTAAATCTTCATCCTCGCCGACCCCCATAATAATATTGGCGCCATGACCGGCCTCGACTTGTATATAGTCATTGATTTCACCGATTTCGTCGATTGTGATTTCCTGTCCGCCTGAAACAATTAACAACAATACATTCTTTGCGCCGGTTATCTTATTATCGTTCAAGAGCGGTGAATCCAAGGCTTTGGTTATGGCTTCGCTGGCCCGCATCGATCCGGTAGCCGTGGCAGAACCCATAATAGCAGTGCCGCTATTGGACAATACCGTCTTGGCATCACGAAGGTCAATGTTCTGAGTGTAGTGATGCGTAATTACTTCTGCAATACCTCTTGCAGCGGTCGATAAGACCTCGTCCGCCTTTGAGAATCCGGCCTTGAAACCAAGATTTCCGTAGACTTCGCGCAACTTATTATTATTGATTACAATCAAGGAGTCAACGTTCGCCCGAAGTTTTTCGATACCTATTCGGGCCTGTTCGCAGCGCATTTTGCCCTCGAACTCAAAGGGCATGGTAACGATGCCCACGGTAAGCACATCCAATTCCTTAGCTTGTTTGGCGATTACGGGAGCGGCCCCAGTACCTGTACCGCCGCCCATTCCCGCGGTTATGAATATCATTTTGGTGGTACGGGCTAGCATTTGCTTTATCTCTTCCATACTTTCCAGAGCGGCCTGCTCCCCTACTTCCGGATTGGCCCCAGCACCCAATCCCTCGGTCAACGAGACGCCCAATTGTATTTTATTTGGAACAGGGCTATTGTTCAGTGCTTGGGCGTCGGTGTTGCAGATGACGAAATCCACTCCATTGATGCCCGACTGAAACATGTGGTTAATGGCATTGCTTCCACCGCCGCCTACGCCGATTACTTTTATTACGTTACTTTGATTTTTGGGGAGATCAAAAGAAATTCCCTCAAATTCGGTGTTGTTCATAGTATTTTTTATTACTGGTTAATGTTTTATTAGGATTACAGGATTTTATTGATTTGATGAATTGCACTTGTGCTTTTTCAACTATCAACTTTTACCATCACCTTATTCTATTATCAATTTTCTTTAATCTCCTTTCTCTGTTCTATCTCTCACTCCGCATTGTCTAAAAAATCTTTCAATTTCTCGGACCATTTATCGAAAACGGATTGCCGCTCTCGTGTTGGCTTATTTGTACCTGCCAACTCCTCTTCTTCATGCCCTGCCATTACCAATTCCTCTTCCGCCGTCTTTTTAGATGCAGCAGCCTTGGTCTTACTACCAGTGGAAACGGCATTCATCAAAAGACCAACGGCGGTCGCGTAAAGCGGACTGGCAATATCGGCATCCGAATCACCGGCTAAATGTTCATTGGGATAGCCGATTCGGGTATCCATTCCGGTGATATATTCTACCAATTGCTTTAGGTGCTTCAATTGACTTCCACCACCAGTCAGTACGATACCGGCAATTAATTTCTTTTTTTGCTCTTCATGTCCGTAGGTCTTGATTTCAGTATAGACCTGTTC
Source organism: uncultured Flavobacteriaceae bacterium (assembly GCA_963832345.1). Classification (GTDB taxonomy): domain Bacteria; phylum Bacteroidota; class Bacteroidia; order Flavobacteriales; family Flavobacteriaceae; genus Pricia. The sequence goes on from CAWHTW010000011.1 coordinate 10,129, forward strand.
GATAATCTCGACCACGCGGGCATGGATTATTTTCGAAAGGTTTTTGAGCGTAATTTCCTTGGGCTCCCTGCCGCGTAGACCTGGAATGGAAACAATCTCATTATCCTTATTCTCGCCCGGCCATGCCGATCCGAATTTAATTTTCAGTAGCTCCGCCTGTTTTTCGATGATGGAGCATCCTTCTTTAATATCTTCAGTAATAACACCGCCCCCAAAGGGAATAACGGCAGTGTGGCGAATGATGCCATCCTTAAAAATGGCCAAATCTGTTGTACCACCACCAATATCGAGCAACGCGACTCCTGCTTCCTTTTCCTCCTTACTTAAAACTGCATCCGAAGAGGCCAAAGGTTCCAAGGTTATATTACCAAGCTCGAGACCGGCACTTTTGATGCACCTTCCGACATTCTTAATTGAGGATATTTGGCCTACGACCACGTGAAAATTCGCTTCCAAACGGCCGCCGTACATACCGATGGGCTCTTTTATTTCTGCCTGCCCGTCAACTTTATATTCCTGTGGAAGCACATGAATAATTTCCTCGCCCGGCAACATCACCAATTTATAGACTTGGTTACAGAGTTTGTCGAGATCCTCTTCATTGATCACTTCTTCGGAGTCGGCCCGCGTGATATAATCGCTATGGTGCAGACTACGGATATGTTGACCGGCGATGCCTACGACCACGGTACCAATTTTTAATCCGGCATTGGCCTCAGCCTGTTCGACGGCCTGTTGTATGGATCTTATGGTCTGGGTGATGTTGTTGACCACCCCGCGGTGCACTCCCAAACTTTTGGACTGTCCGATTCCCAACACCTCGATTTTACCGTACTCATTTTCCCTGCCGATAATGGCGACAATTTTGGTCGTTCCAATATCTAATCCTACCGAATAATTACCTATTTCCATAACTTAAATTTTGGTGCAAACTACTTGATTGTTAAACTCCAGGCTTACGATGTCATAATTCTCCAAGGTATCGTCCAGATTTGCCTTGGCGTAAAATGCTTTGAATTTGTTGAACTTTTCATCAAGGTTTTCCACGCCGCCCAAGTTCACGGTGAACTGTTCGGTACGAAAACGCAACTGATACCTTCCTTCGGCTGCGACGTGAATACCTATCACATTTTTTCGTAGAAAATCGTCGGCATTGATATAGTTCAATATTTCATAAGCATCCTCGAGACTATCACCTGTTATTTTACCTGTAATAATGGGTACCCGAGCGGAATGGCTCGACGACAACGGCATGCGTTTTCCATCTTCATCAAGATAAAATTTCGAATCTGCCTCTACACGGCCAATGGGCTTGCGCTGAACGATTTTGGACGCAAGGTTGCCGTTTATGGAAAGAAAGACTTGGGCATTTTTCACCATTTTATTGGCCTCGATGGTTTTTTCGATAGTGTTCAAAGCTAATTTTTCTTTAGCTACATTTTCAAGGCTACCAAATTTTTGTATTAACAATTTATTAACCGCTCCCTGTGTGATATATAGATTTTGATCTCCTACAAACTCGATGTCTATTCCTTGTATTTTTTTATGTTCGCTTCTGTCGTTCGAAAAAGCGTAAAGCCCTGTCAAAATTGCCAATAAGGCCACTAATTTTATGTAATTCCAATTAATCTGCATGGTCAAGCGCTGTTTTTAACTTTGTTATTTCGAGTCCGATGTCCCCAGCACCCAAGGTGACGAGTATTTCAGGACGCTGTTCTTTTATTTCTTCCAATAGATTTCTTTTTTGTAGGACTTTTTTCTTTGTACGGTCTATTTTTTCCAAGAGCCATTCAGACGTGATTCCTACTATCGGTTTCTCCCTAGCCGGATAGATATCCAACAGTAGGATACTATGGAACTGGGATAGACTTTTGGCGAAATCATCGGCAAAGTCCTGTGTCCTTGAAAATAGGTGCGGCTGAAAGACGACCACTATTTTTTTACCGGGATGCATTTCGGAAATTGCCTGATACACCGCATCAATCTCTGTAGGATGATGGGCATAATCATCGATAAAAATAAAATCCTCGCGTTTGATTATGTAGGAAAACCGTCGTTGCGCCCCTTTAAAGGATTCCAAGGCTTTGGCCAACGCATTAGCTGGCTTCCCGGTCGTTGTTGCCATGGCGAAAGCTACCAATGCGTTGAGCAGGTTATGCCTTCCGGGCTTGTTGAATTTTACGTCGGATAGTTTTGTTTCCGGTGTAACAATATCGAATATGTAGGTACCAGCTTCAATACGGATATTTCGAATACAATAATCCGAATCATCTTCAATACCGTAGGTGATACCGTCTAGCGGAAGTCCCTTTCGCACGAAAAGTACTCCCCCAGGTTTTATACGTTCGGTAAACTCCACAAACGATTTTTTCAGTTCGTTTACGTCGCCATAGATATCCAAATGATCGGCATCCATAGAGGTCACACAGGCCACATTGGGAAACAACCGCAAAAAGGAGCGGTCAAATTCATCGGCCTCTACCACGGAATAGTCCGTTCCCTCAAAGACAAAATTACTGTTGAAATCTTCGGATATTCCCCCTAAAAAAGCCATAAAAGACATATTGCTTTCCTTCAGCAAATGTGCCAAAATACAGGATGTAGTCGTTTTACCGTGTGTGCCCGCGACTGCAAAACAGAAGGAATCCTTTGTAATTAAACCGAGTACCTCTGAACGCTTTTTCAATTCGAAATCCCGATTCATAAAGTATTGGTATTCGGAATGGTCAATAGGAACAGCGGGAGTGTATACCACCAAAGTATTGGCCGTGTCATAAAACGCCTCTGGAACCAAACTAATATCATCCTCAAAATGGATATCTATTTCCAAATCCTTCAGTTCGTGGGTGAGTGGCGTCTCGGTCTTGTCGTACCCTGCCACGTTCTTACCGATAAACCTAAAATAACGCGCCAATCCGGACATACCGATGCCTCCGATGCCGATGAAATAGACGTTATTTAGGGTTTTTAAGTTCACTTGTCCTATTCGTTAATGCGTTAATTTATAAATGTGTTCATGCTGTTGATGTACTTGTTTGTTTTTGCCGTCTGATCATTATCTATATACTATCAAATTTTTCAACAGTCAATTTTTATTTTCACTATTCACTATTCACTAATTTCAATATCTCATCGACAATATCGCTTGTCGCGTTCGGCAGGGCCAATTTTTTGATGTTGGCACCTAATTCATTTTGCTTGTCTTTGTTTTGATGCAATTCCGTAAACTCAGGTTCAAATTTTTCATCCAATTCCGTTTCCCTAATCATGAGCGCCGCATTTTCAGCGACCAAGGCTTGGGCGTTTTTTGTCTGGTGATCTTCCGCGACATTTGGCGAGGGAATGAACAGTACCGGTTTGCCCACGATACAGAGTTCAGAAACCGATCCGGCACCGGCCCTTGAAATTATGATGTCGGCGGCACTGTACGCATAATCCATCCTATTTACAAAATCAAGGACCTTTACGGTCTCTGAAGCATATTTTTCGTACTCATCGATATATAACTTGCCGCATTGCCAAATCAACTGGATGTCGTGTTTCTTGAAATACGCCAAATGTTTAGCGATCAATTGGTTGATGCGTCTTGCGCCGAGGCTGCCCCCTAAAATCAGTAGGGTAGATTTATGGCTATCTAACCTAAAGTGATAGAGGGCCTCGGACTTATCCTTAAAATTTTCTACCAGGTCGCCACGAACGGGGTTGCCGGTCTTTACTATTTTATCCGCCGGAAAAAACTTTTCCATATGATCATAGGCCACACAAATTTTTGCCACTTTATGCTTCAGTAGTTTGTTGGTGATGCCGGCATAGGAATTCTGTTCCTGTAGCACACACGGAATGCCCCTGCCCGACGCGACTCGTAGAGTGGGACCACTGGCGAAACCCCCGGTGCCGATGACGGCATCCGGACGAAAATTCTTTAGTATTCTTCCCGCTTTTAACAAACTACTCATCAATTTAAATGGAAACATCAAATTTTTCAGGGTCAGTTTCCGCTGTAACCCGGTAATCCATAATCCTTCTATGTCGTATCCCGCTTCGGGCACTTTTTCCATCTCCATGCGGTCTTCCGCCCCTACGAACAAAAATTCGGCATCGGGATGTCTTTTTTTCAACTCATCGGCTATAGCGATGGCCGGATAGATATGACCACCCGTTCCGCCACCGGACAATATGAATCTATAGTTGCCCACTGAGTACTTCTAAAGGGTTATTTTCATCAATCTTCACCTTGGAGCCCGAAACTGCGCGCTCGCTATTTTTAACGCTCACACTGAGTATTATTCCGATGGCCAAACAGGTCATCCAGCTACTAGTTCCACCGCTACTGATCAAGGGCAGGGTCTGGCCGGTCACCGGAAAAAGTTCCACCGCCACGGCCATGTTCAACAAGGCCTGAAAAACGATGGGCAACCCGACGCCCAAGGCGACCAATTTTCCAAATATGGAGGGGCTCGCATGGGCCACTATAACGATTCGGAACAAAAAAAGCAGGTAAAAGAACATGAGCGCGAAACCGCCTACGAGTCCGTATTCCTCAACAATGATCGCATAGATAAAATCGGAGGAGCTCTGCGGTAAAAAATTCTTTTGGATGCTTTTTCCGGCACCTTTTCCCATGACACCTCCGGTGGCGATGGCTATTTTGGCCCTTTCGATCTGATAGTCCGCTTCTGTATCTTGCCCATCGCTAAAGCTTTCGATACGGTTTGACCAAGTATCCACGCGGTTCGGGAATACGCCGGGAAATGCTTTGGCCGCCAATACAAACAAGGTCAATGACAACAATCCCGTTCCAATAATTCCAAATAAATATTTCATGGGAAACCCTCCTAAAAAACAGAGCAACAATACCATAGAAAAGATAATTCCAGCCGTCGAAAAGTTGGCCGGCAATATTAGTGCGATTACCAAAAAGACGGGCATCCATAACGGCAGGATGCTTTCCTTGAAAGTGACGGTCTTATCCTTTACTTTGGTCAGATAGCGCGCGACATAGATCATTAAAACCACCGCTGCCAAATTAGAAGTCTGGAACGAAATACCTACCAGCGGCACACTGATCCAGCGACTGGCATTCGCCCCATCGATCGTCGTGCCCTGCGCCAAGGTGAATGCCAAAAGCACCAAGACGATCGGCATAGCGATAACGGAAAGTCCCTTAAAAAAACGCGTTGGAATGCTATGTACCCCATAAATGATACCGAAACCGAGCACCAATAAAAGTCCGTGCTTAACCAAATATCCAAAGGTGGTACCACTGCCGACTACATACACCAGATTACTACTGGCACTATAGACCGGCAAGAACGAAAACAGACCTAATAGCGTTATTACGGCCCAAATGGTCTTGTCTCCTTTGATATTTTGGAATACTCCCTTCACGGATTATTATTGATTACTAAGTATTGATTTTTAATTGTAGCATTCGTATTCAATTCTTCAAAGGCAAATATGTAAGCTTCAATTCTTACGCCTCTTCAACATGTCTTTTTAAAGTCCCAAACCCAAGAATCTATAACGCCACACTGCCTACCGTAACTGCCACTGTTTACTAACTTTCGACTATAAATTCTTGACGGCCTCCTTAAACTGATCTCCTCGATCTTGATAATTTTCGAACAAGTCAAAACTGGCGCAGGCCGGTGATAATAAAACCGTATCCCCGCGTTCGGCTATTTTGTAAGCCACTTTTACGGCTTCCGACATGGCATATGTTTCGACCAACAGGTCTACTGCGTTTCCAAAAACTTCTTTAATGGTTTCATTGTCCATACCGAGACATATGATTGCCTTTACCTTTTCACGTACCATACTCATCAGCGGCTTGTAATCGTTACCCTTATCCTCACCACCTACGATCCAGACTATTGGGGTCTTTATACTATCCAAAGCATAAAAAACGGAGTTAACATTGGTCGCCTTTGAATCGTTGATATATTGTACGTGGTGTATTTTCAATACCTTTTCCAAACGGTGCGGTGCCCCCTCAAAATTAGCGATGCTCTCCGCGAGGCCCTGCTTGCGTATGCCTACCAATTTTGCCGCGGTCATGCCCGCCATGGTGTTCTTTAGATTGTGTTTTCCTTCCAATGTCAGTGTATCAGTCGTCATTTTTATTGTCTCGTTATTGGTTTGTATTCGTATGTTTTTATTCACTAAGTCAGCCCCTTCGTCCACCGATCGTTCGATGGAAAAAGGAAGCAATTTTGCTTTGATAGGATGTGCTTTGAGCCAGTCAACTATTACCGGGTCATCGGCATCATAAATGAGAAAATCATCTTCGGTCTGGTTTTCGGCGATTCGGAACTTCGAAGCGATATAATTGTCAAACTTATAGTCGTAGCGGTCCAAATGATCGGGGGTGATATTTGTCAGAATAGCGATATGCGGCTTAAAATCTGTAATCCCGTCCAATTGAAAACTGCTGATTTCCAAAACGTAGAAATCAGGGTCGCTCTCGGCCACCATTTTGGCAAAACTATCGCCGATGTTCCCAGCCATTCCCACGTTTAAACCGCCTTGGTTTAAAAAATGGTGCGTGAGCATCGTGGTGGTGGTCTTGCCGTTACTTCCCGTAATGCCGATAATCGTGGCATCGGTATAGCGGGATGCAAACTCGATTTCCGAGATTACAGGAATCCCTTTTTCCCGCAATGCTTTCACCAAAGGAACGGAATCAGGTATACCGGGACTCTTCATTACCAAGTCGGCATTCAGGATTTTTGCTTCCGTATGCCTTTCAGCTTCCCAATCCATATCAAAATGTTCAAGAACGTTTTTGTACTTCTGCTTAATTTTCCCTCGATCGGAAACGAAAACCTCGAATCCCTTTTTTTTTCCAAGGATGGCCGTACCGACACCACTCTCACCGGCTCCAAGAACAACCAATCGTTTCCCGTTCATTTTTTCATCCTTCTTCATCCAATCATTACCTTTCGAAGTTTCACTCTTCACTCTTCACTCTTCACTCTTCACTCTTCACTCTTCCCCACTCTTCACTCTTCACTCTTCACTCTTCACTTTAGTTTAAACTACCTCACCTTCAGCGTCACAACCGTTATAATCGCCAACAATATTCCAATAATCCAAAATCGAGTGACAATTTTACTTTCGTGATAGCCCTTTACCTGATAGTGGTGATGTAAGGGCGACATGAGAAAAATGCGCTTGCCCTCTCCGGATTTTTTTCGGGTATACTTAAAATAACCTACCTGAATAATGACGGAAAGCGATTCGGCGAAAAAGATGCCGCAAAGCACGGGAATCAAAAGTTCTTTTCGGACGATTATGGCGATAACGGCTATGATTCCACCAATAGTCAGACTGCCCGTATCGCCCATAAATACCTGTGCGGGAAATGTATTGTACCAGAGAAAGCCTACCAAGGCGCCCACAAAAGCCGTTATAAAAACAATGAGCTCGCCCGAATTCGGAATGTACATGACATCTAAATAATCCGAAAAGATGACATTACCGGAAACAAAGGCGAAAATACCTAGCGTAAAAACAATAATGGCCGAAGTACCGGCCGCGAGCCCGTCAATACCATCGGTAAGGTTCGCCCCGTTCGAGACGCCCGTGACAATCAATATGACGATGGGAATAAATATTAACCAGGCGTAATTCTTAGCGTTTTCACCTGCCCAACCAATGAAATCGGCATAGTCAAGCTCGTTGTTCTTGATTAAGGGTACCGTCGTCCGGGTTGACTTAATTTCAACCCCCTCGACCTTCTTTACTTCATTTTGTTCTGTAGTTACGGTCGTACCCTCTTCTTTCATGGTCACTTCTGGATGAAAATAGAGCGTGGCCCCGACTGCCAGACCCAATACAATCTGACCCATTATTTTAAACCTGCCCTTCAGGCCTTGCTTGTTTTTTTTGAAGACCTTGATGTAATCGTCCGCAAAACCGATCAGGCCCATCCAAATTGTGGTTACGATGAGCAATAAGATGTATATATTTTCCAATCTGGCGAACAACAATACAGGAATCAATGTGGCCATAATGATAATCAACCCGCCCATAGTCGGTGTTCCGGCTTTTTGTTTTTGGCCTTCGAGCCCTAGATCACGGATGCTCTCGCCAATCTGTTTTTTTTGTAGAAAGACGATGATGCGCTTACCGTACGCCGTTGCAATGACCAATGAAAATAGAATAGCCATGGCCGCACGGAAAGTGGTGAACTGAAATAAGCTCGCCCCGGGCAACTGGTATTCATTTTCCAAAAATTCAAAGAGGTAGTACAGCATTTTATGGGTTTATAGTGTGGTTTTTAGGGTTTGGTGTTTATTGTTATTTGCATGTTTTAAAAAGGTCATTTCATTTTCTTACTGCCAACTGCTCCTGCCTAGGCTACTCTTATTACTTGTTCATATCTTTCAAAAGCTCTTTAACTATCTTAAAGTCATCAAAATCGACCCGGGTACCGTTGGTCTCTTGATAGGTTTCGTGACCCTTGCCAGCTACCAATATGATGTCGTTGGCATCGGCCAATTGGCAGGCTGTCTTGATGGCCTGTTTTCGATTTTCTATAGAAAGGATTTTCTTGACGTTCTGAGGTTCGACGCCAGCTTCCATAGCCGCTATAATTTCTGCGGCGGATTCCGTTCTAGGGTTGTCCGAAGTGAAAATCGCCTTGTTGCTCATTTCGGAAGCGATATGCCCCATAATGGGACGCTTCGTCGTATCCCTATCGCCTCCACAGCCCACGACGGTGATGACGTTTTCATTTCCAGTCCTTAAATTTCCGATGGTTTCAAGTACGTTTTTAAGCGCATCGGGCGTATGGGCATAATCGACAATAGCCGTGATTTTTGTTTCGGATATAAAGTATTGAAATCGACCGTCTACCGTTTTCAGCTCACTCAGCAGGCGGAGGGTCTCTAATTGTTCCAAACCTAAAAGGTCGGCAGTTGCATAAATGGCCAACAGATTATAGGCGTTGAAATGGCCTATCAACCTAGACCAGATTTCGTTATCGTTGATTTTCAATAATTGCCCGCTAAATTGGTTTTCCAGCACCTGTGCCCGATAATCGGCGTAGGTCCGTAGCGCATAGGAATATTTTTTGGCCTTTGTATTCTGCAACATCACAGCTCCGTTCTTGTCATCGATATTGGTCAACGCAAATGCCTTCTTTGGCAACTCGTCGAACAAAATCTTTTTCGTGTCGCGGTATGCGGCGAACGTTTTGTGATAGTCGAGATGGTCATGCGACAGATTTGTAAAAATCGCTCCAGCGAAGACCAATCCCTTGGTCCGTTTCTGGTGGATGCCGTGCGAGCTGACTTCCATAAAACAAAATTCTACACCTGCATCGTTCATCAACGAAAGATGCTCGTTGATGGTCAACGCATCGGGAGTGGTATGGGTGGTCTTGTACTCTTTTTCATCAACCCATATTTTAATTGTGGATAGCAATCCAACCTTGTATCCCGCTTTTTTGAAAAGTTGGTACAAAAGGCTGCTTACTGTCGTTTTTCCATTTGTACCGGTTACCCCTACCAGCTTTAAATTTTTGGAAGGGTTATCGTAAAAATTAGATGCCATCACGGCCAAAGCGGTATTCCCATCCTTTACGGCAACGTAGGTCACCCCGTTCACGATCTGCTCCGGAAGTGTTTCGCAGACTATGGCCTTGGCTCCGGTATCGATGGCTTTTCCAATATACAGGTGGCCATCGGTGAGTGTTCCTTTAATGGCAACGAACACATCATCCATTCCCACTTTTCTGGAATCAAAGCAAACGGCGTTCACCAATATATCGGTCGAACCGTTTACCGCGGAAAGGGATACACCGTATAATATGTCCTTTAATAGCTTCACGATAGTTCGAGGGTTATGCTGCGTACGTTCTTAAGGTCCGTTCCGTGTGAAATGGATTGCTTTTTTACTTTTCCGTTGCCTTTGACTTCCACTTCAATTCCTAGATTTTCCAATATGGATATAGCATCCATACCGCTCATTCCCTGTACGTTTGGCATTTTAATGTAGTTCTTTTGCGCCTCGGCGTAGTATTCTTGATAGGAGGTTTCCAAATCGGCATCCTTCATCCGATCCATATCGATTTCATCTATTATAGGAGATGTGGCATAGACTTTTTGGGCAATAGACTTGAACACGGGCCCGGATACATCGGCGCCGTAATAGCCTACACTTTTATCAGGTTCATGGATGACCACAATACAGGAATACTTGGGGTTATCCGCAGGAAAATAGCCCGCGAACGTCGAAATATATTTCAATTTATCGGGGTCTTGCGACGCATAGTTCTTTTGTGCAGTTCCGGTCTTACCGGCCATCGAGAAATTGGGCGAATACAATTTATGTCCCGTACCGTGGCGGTCCTCGACCACCTTTTTCAGTAAATCTTGAGCCATTGCGGCGGTTTCTTTCGAACAGATGGCGGCACTGATTACTTCCTTGTCAAATTTTTCGATGGTCTGGTTCCACTCCCTGACTTCCTTTATAAGGCGTGGTTTAACCATCTCACCGTCATTGGCAATGGCATTGTAAAAAGTCAAGGTTTGCAACGGGGTTAGCGATACCTCATATCCGTAGGACATCCAAGCCAATGAAATTCCGGACCAGCCTTTATCCCCCGGAGAGCGTATCACCGGTTCTCCCTCCCCTTTAATAGGCAAATCGAGTTGTCGGCCCAAGTTCATTCGCAACAAACGGTTGACGTATTTCTCAGGATTATCCTTGTAATTCGTATGTACCATCTTGGCAAAAGCAGTATTTGAAGACACTTCAAAAGCCCTGGCCAATGATATCTTTCCGTACCCGCCCCATTTCGAATCCTTTACTATCCGGTCATAGATTCGCCAGCGTCCCTTTTCGGTATCGATGACGGTACTCGTATCGACGACCTTATCCTCAAGCGCGGCCACTAAAGACATTAATTTGAATGTAGAACCCGGCTCATGTGACTCGCCGATGGCGTAATTGAGGCGTTCGTAATACTTACCGTCTTTGGTCTGACCCAAGTTAGAGATGGCCTTTACCTCACCGGTCTCCGTTTCCATAACAATAACACAACCATGGTCGGCCTTATATTTTTCGAGCTGACCCAAAAGGGCGTGGTGTGCGATATCCTGTATATTGATATCGATGGTGGATACCAAATCGTAACCATCTTTAGGCTCGATAATGTTATCCCATCCGATGGGCTTCCACTGGCCCTTGGCGATTTTTTGCTTTAGGCGCTTTCCTTCGATTCCCCTTAAATAGGGACCGAAAGCCCGCTCGAGACCTACCCCGGAATAGTAACCATTTTCATCTACATTTTCATAGCCTACGCTACGTTCCGCAATCTTCCCCAACGGATGTTCGCGCACCGTTTTTTGCTCGATAATCAGACCGCCTTTATACGGTCCTCTGTTGAAAAGGGGGAAATCTTTAACGGCCATGTAATCTGAATAATCAAGATTTCTGGCTATGAGGGCATAACGGTTCTTATTGGCCTTCGCCTTGCGCAACACTTGTTGATAATGGGACGATGAACTGCCCAACATATCCGAAAGGGCATCTGACAGTGGTACGATGTATTTTTTAAAATCCGCATCACTGACGGTTACCGCATCAAAACGGATGGTGTAGCGCGACACCGAAGTGGCCAAAAGACTACCATCATCTGAGTACAGGTTACCACGGTTCGGGGCGATTGTAAACATCTTTTCGGTACGTTCCATGGCCAAAGCCTTGTACTTATCGCCTTGGGCCACCTGTATGTTTACCAATTTGAACAGTACGGCAAAGGCGAAGAGGAACATGCATGTCGTGACGACATACAAGCGGGTCATAATTTTTTTGTCATTAGTAGGCATTATAACTTTGGTTTAGGGTTTTTAATTAATTTGGGGGGTTTGAATTGGTTTGGGATTTTGAATTGATTTGGGATTTTACTTTTATCTGTTTTGGAGGCACCTCTGATGGGTACAGGCCTTTTTCTTCAACGATGTGCATTACCGTAGATTCTAGTTTCAACTGCTGCATATCGGAACGGACGTCTACAAACTCACTACGTAATTCCTTTACCTCTTCGTTCAAGGCGGCTATCTGGTGGACTTTCTTATCGGCACTGTGCGAACTTCCGATCATAACCGTCGCCAAAAAAGAAGTGAATATGATGAACAACCAGTTTTTGGGCGCGTCACCGCTGATAAGAAATGTTCCCTTTAGTATGTTCAGTATTCCGGTTTTCACAAATATGTTTTTAAAAGTGTCAGTTCTTTTTACCTTTTTACTTATATATTAATCCTCTCGATGTTTTCAATCTTTTTTGCTTACCACTTTTCACTTCCTACTTCCCTCTCCCTCCTAAAACCCTTTCGGCAATACGTAGTTTGGCGCTTCGGGCCCTTTTGTTTTGGGCTATCTCTTCCTTGGATGGTACAATCAATCCACCAACTTTTTTAAAGGGCACGTCAATGTTCCCGTAAAAATCCTTTTCCGGCTCTCCCTCGAACTTGCCGGCGCGAATAAAGCGTTTGACCAATCGGTCTTCTAAGGAATGGTAGCTAATAATACTTAGTCTTCCTCCCTTTTCCAACAAATCCGGCGTCTGTAAAAGGAACTCCTCGATTACCGCTATTTCTTGATTTACCTCGATGCGGATGGCCTGATAAATCTGTGCCAGTATTTTATGTTCCCTTCCCTTTGGCAAAAATTGTTGCATTGTCGCTTTCAAGTGTTCCGTTGTCTTTATCGGTGCCTGCTCCCGCTCGATCAAAACCACTTTGGCCATGGCGTTGGCATTACGCAAATCGCCGAACTGAAAGAGAACCTTTCGCAACGCATCGTAATCATATTTGTTGATTACATCGTAGGCCGATAGCGTACTGCGTTTGCTCATCCGCATATCAAGACTGGCCTCGTAGCGGGTCGAAAATCCCCTTTCGGCGGTATCGAACTGATGCGACGAGACGCCAAAATCGGCCAAAATACCATTCACTTTCCGTATGCCATAGAACTTTAAAAACTGCGTAACGAACCTGAAATTCTCGTTGATCAAGGTAAACCGCTCGTCATCAATGGTATTCTCAAGGGCATCCTCATCTTGATCAAAAGCCAACAAACGGCCCTCGCCGCCCAGATGCTTCAAGATTTCTCGGGAGTGTCCGCCGCCGCCAAAAGTGACATCCACATATACCCCATCCTTTTTAATATGGAGTCCACCTACGGACTCCGACAGCAAAACCGGATTATGATACATCGCCATCGTCTTCGTCATCACCCATTACCTCTTCTGCCAGCGTGGCAAAATCTTCGGCCGTATCCTCCAATACTTTTTCGTAGCTATCCTTATCCCAAAACTCTATGATGTTTATGGCCGAGCTCAATACCACTTCCTTCGTTATATTGGCAAAATCAACTAAATTTTTAGGAATCAATAATCTTCCGGTCGCATCGATTTCGACCTCTTTGACACCAGCGGAAAAACGGCGAATGAAATCGTTATTCTTTTTCTTAAACTTGTTCTTCTTGTTCACCTTCAACATCAGCGCATCCCATTCTTCCCTCGGATACAACTCTAAGCACGGCTGAAAAACCGATCTTTTAATCACAAAACCTTTACTTGAAATCGGAGCCAATTGATTTTTTAGGGCAACCGGAATCATTATCCTACCTTTGGAGTCAGCCTTACAATCATATGTTCCAATGAAATTAATCACGTAGTAGTTTTGTTATTTCAGATAGATTCTGGTAGCCCAGAAAGGCAACCAATTCACCTTTTTACAGTACTATAACTCAAAAATACAATTTTTATTACCACATTTTACCACAAATTACCACATTGTTGATAAATAGTGGGATTTTGAGGGTCGTTTTCATTTAATCAACTGAAAAAAGAGCATAGTTTTTTTGGATGGGGTAGAGATTCGATGCCTATAAGTTACTCTTGTATTACTTTGAATTGCCTATATTTGACGCAAGCACCAGAACCATTTTGAATGGAAGAGAAAATTATCAAGGAAGGTAAATACCGGTATATCGAGAAAGGGGAAGGCACGCCTATCATTATACTGCACGGCCTAATGGGCGGTTTGAGTAACTTTCACGGGGTTATGGATTTTTTTCCGGAAAAGGGCTATAAAATACTGCTGCCCGAGCTGCCCATCTACGGTATGCCGATGTTAAAGACCAACGTAAAACAGTTCGCCAAGTTCGTAGAAAGTTTCATCGAATTCAAAGGTTTAAAGAACGTCATTCTGTTGGGCAATTCGTTGGGCGGACATATTGGACTTTTACACACCAAGATGTATCCTGAGAAAGTAAAAGCTTTGGTAATTACAGGAAGTTCAGGACTATATGAGAGTGCCATGGGGGATGGATACCCCAGACGCGGCGATTACGATTTCATTCAAAAAAAGGCTGAAAATGTCTTCTACGATCCAAAAGTAGCCACAAAAGAAATCGTCGATGAGGTATTCGCCACCGTCAACGACCGGAACAAAATCTTAAAGACCTTGGCTATCGCCAAAAGTGCCATTCGCCATAATATGGCAGACGATTTGCCGTCGATGCACACCCCTACTTGTATTATTTGGGGTAAAAACGATAATGTAACCCCACCTGATGTAGCCGATCTTTTCAATGAGCTGTTGCCCGATTCCGAGCTATTCTGGATCGACAAGTGCGGACATGCGCCCATGATGGAGCATCCTAACGAGTTCAATACCATTTTGAACGCTTGGTTAGAAAAGCGCGGGTTTTGAGATGTGCAAGTTCAAATGTCAAGTTCAAATTTGGGTTGCAGCCTGCTGGTATTCAAAGTTCAATCGCTATTAAATAGCTGTTCAAGGTTTAACGTTGGCAGGTGAGCTCGAATCCCTACTTCGCAGCTTTTCATGGTAACCAGTTGCCTTGATTATCTATCTAAAATTTTAAGCGAATAAGCTTATTAACTTTTCTGAACTTGAACTTTTAATCTTATGCACATAAAATCCGCCAACTTCGTTATCAGCAACACCGATGTGGCCAAATGTCCCAACGAGCCTCTGCCCGAATATGCGTTTATCGGTCGATCCAATGTTGGAAAATCTTCCTTGATCAATATGCTGACCGAACGAAAAAATTTGGCCAAAACTTCCGGTAGACCTGGAAAGACGCAATTGATCAACCACTTCAAAATCAATGGTAATTGGTTCTTAGTCGATTTACCAGGATACGGTTATGCGCGGGTTTCCAAGAAAAGCAAAAAGACCTTTCAAAAATACATCACCGACTATTTCGTAAAACGCGAACAACTGGTCTGCGCCTTTGTTTTGGTAGATATTCGCCACGAGCCTCAAAAAATAGATATGGAATTTATGGAGTGGCTGGGAGAAAACTCCATTCCGTTTTGTATCATCTTTACCAAGGCCGATAAATTAAAGCCTAAAGCCCTTGACCGGCACGTGGAGGCCTACATCAAGGAATTACTTTCTGGAGTTTGGGAAGAATCGCCGCACTATTTTGTCACCTCATCTTCTAAGAGTGTCGGGCGTGATGAGGTTTTGGAGTATATTGATGGTGTAAATGATAAATTTTTTGAAAATCGCAGCTGAAAAATTAATAAGGTCTATTTTCTGTGTCTTGTCGTTCAAAAACTAGGAGGATGTTTTTGAACATGAACCAATTGTACGATTCTTTGAACTAAAAGTTCTATTTTACAACTGTAGAATCCGTATATTTATCTACTTCCCCGCTTTGTTGAATCAAAAGTCTCATTTTAAAACTTTAGGCCATGCCAATCTATATGGATTCACATATCGTTCCGGGGGTGGAGGCTAAACATGCGGCGGAAGCGCATAAAAAAGATCTTGGCATCCAAAATCAGTTCGGTTGCAGGAATATGACCTATTGGATCGATGAGGACCGGGGGCGGGTGTTTTGCTTGATCGATGCCCCGAACGAGGAGGCCGTGAGGGAAATGCACAAGCATTCCCATGGGTTGGTGCCCCATGAAATTATACCCGTAAACGGTAGGGTCGTAGAGGCATTTTTGGGAAGAATAGCCGATCCTGAACCCTATTTTGACACAGATCGTCCAGGACTTAAAATTTTTAATGATCCTGCCTTTCGTGTAATTCTAGTAATCAAGACAAAAGATGCAGGATTATTGCACCATTATCTAGGCGCTGACCGTGCCAAGCAACTTTTTTCACTGTATTACGAAACCGTTAGGGAACAAATTCAAAAATATGAGGGTAGTGAAGTCGAGGCGAAAGGAGAAGCATTCGTGGTTTCGTTTGCCTCAGTTTCAATGGGGGTCGAATGTGCCATTGCCATTCTAAAAGCCTTACATGTGGCCGCCGAACTTATCGATTTGCGCATGGGACTACATGCGGGCCTACCCATAGATCAAAGTAAAAAACTTTTTGGAAAAACGGTTGAATTGGCCCGTTTCCTATGCACTATTGGCTTCGAAAAGCCCATTGTAATGTCGTCTATGGTAAGTGATTTGAACAAGCCGGATATTCAAAAGAACGGAACCCTTATTGACATTATTAAAAGGCTCAAAGCGACCTCGGAGAAATCGCTAGGGCTTTTTCTCGAAATTTTAGATGGCAATTGGCAGAATCCTGAATTTGGCATCGATGATTTCTGTCAAAAGCTTTCAATAAGCAAATCACAATTGTACAGAAAATGCAAAGGGATCACAGGAAAATCGCCAAATGCCCTACTTCGGGAGTACCGGTTGCTAAAATCTTTGGAATTGCTGGGAAAGGAAGGGCGTAATGTCTCCCAGACCACTTTTGATGCGGGCTTTAACAGTCCATCGTATTTCATCAAATGCTTTCAGCAGCGGTTCGGGCTGCTTCCCTTAACCTATTCCAAATTACAAACATAAAACATAGATCATATGCGATGTAAACTTATGAAAACAGGTATAAAAAGGAATGATTAAAAGAAAGAGAATGTAGAAAATGAGCATAGACAAGATAGTAGATCAAAAGTAAAACAAATCAAATCTATTTTCCTTTTCTCTATTGTAATCAATGGAGAGCCAAATGCTTAGACGTTAAATCATTCTTGTAGGTTGAAAAATTTAAAAATAGAAATATTTTGCCACTTTACATGGACATACACAAGGTTGATTCCGATGACTTTACCGTCGAGGATGTTATCCAGGCCCATCTGCGAGATCTTGCGGTTCAAGAGCGTTTTGGGGTCATACAACGTAAGTATTGGGTAAATGAAAAAGACAAAATGGTATTTTGCCTTATGGAAGGCCCGAACAAAGAGGCCTGCCATAAGACACATGAGGAATCGCATGGTATGACCGCCTGTAATATCATCGAGGTCTCCGATGACGAATACAACATTTTTATGGCACGGGGAAGTACACAAAAAGATGATTTGGCCTATATGGCCGACGGCAATCTTGATAATGGGTTTAGAACTATTATACAGGTAAACACTTCAGATTTTTCGGGAAAATACCAGCACTATATAATTGAATCAAAAAGTTTGATAGAAAAATTTCACGGAAAAATAGTGCGCCAACCAAATGATGATGAGATAATGGCTTCTTTTTTGTTGGCTTCCGATGCTATTATTGCAGCCATGGCCATAGCCAATTTATTGCAGACCGTTCCCGACAATTTTGAATTCAGATTAGCATTGGTCAGCGGAAACCCTGTTGACGAAGAGGGAATCGACCTGTTTGAGGTAACCAAAAAAAGAGTACGCACACTTTGCCAAATCGGCTTAAACAATGTAGTCTATTTAGATGCAAATACCAAGGCACTATCACAAAAAGAGTCGAATATTCCCAAGGTAAACCACGCTCATGTTAAGATAGTCGATGCAGCTGACTTTTCTTTTTGTGAGAAATTAATTGAAATTTTAACTGATAAGTGTAACGACCCTAATTTCAAAAGTGAAGAATTGGGTAGACTATTGGGCCTGAGCAAGGCGCAGACCTACAGAAAAATAAAATCACTTACGGGCATGTCCCCAAACACTTTAATACGGGAACATCGACTTCGCAAGTCGCTCAAGGCCTTAAAAAGCAATCATAAAACCGTTGCAGAAATCGCTTATGATATCGGCTTTAATAGTCCAACTTATTTTACACGGGTTTTTAGAAATCGGTATGAGGTACTCCCTACTTCCTATGCCAAACTTAATACTGCATAAAAAATAAATATGCCATGCCATTATATATAGACCTTCACACCTTAGATTCGGATGCCTATACTGAGGAAGATATCTATAAGGCCCATTTGAAAGATATCGCCGTTCAGAACAAATATGGATTGGTCTACAAAAAATTCTATTTGAATTTATCCCAAAAAACAGCTTGCTGCCTTATAAAAGGCCCAAGTATCGAAGCTTGTGTGGCGAGCCACAATGAGGCGCACGGTATTGGAGCATGTAATGTTATAGAAGTTTCGCCCGAATTTGAATTTTACCCCTATTTGGGCGAGGGTACCAAAAATGAGAAAGACCTGGCCCTTACCCTGTCTGGGGAAATCGATACCGGCTACCGCACTTTAATGATGGTTTGCCTAGCCGATTTTTCAGGGAAGAACGGGCATTGTATCGATGAAATTTACCAGTTGATACAAAAGTATCAAGGCAGTAAAATCATGCAACCCAACGATAGGGTCATGGCTTCGTTTTTAAATGCCTCGGATGCCCTTTTATGTTGTTTGGCAGCATCCCGTCTATTAAAAACCGAACCGCGAAATATCGATTATACCATGGCCCTTGTAACGGGAAAACCAGTTGACGAAGTGGGTTCGCAATTTTTTGGGGAAGCCAAAACACGTTTGCAGATGCTCTGCAGAATCGGCCGCAGTAAACTAATCTATGTCGATTCGGATACAAAAGCGCTCATCATAAAAGATTTTGAGATGCCCGTTGAGGAAGGAGCTTCAGTCACTTTCATATCCACAAATGATTTTTCTTTTTTGGCCAAACTATATAAAGTCCTTGACTCCCAAATCAGTGATTCCAGTTTTAACAGCGAACGCCTCGGCAAAGAATTAAGATTTAGCAAAACCCAGACCTATAGAAAAATAAAATCGCTCACGGGTATGTCACCGAATATCTTGATACGCGAAATGCGATTACGCCGGTCGCTCAGTGCCCTTAAAAAGAACAGCAAGACCGTGGCCGAAATCGCATATGATCTGGGTTTTAATAGCCCCACTTATTTTACAAGGGTTTTTAGCAAAAGATATGAAATGTTGCCGACTTCGTTTTCGAAACTTAATACTGTATAATTAAGACCGATGTTAACCTTTTGGGTTTTTGTGGGGACTAAGGGGTGAACCAAAAAATCTTATAAAATGAAAAAGTTCTACCTCTATTCCGCCCTTTTTTTACTTTTTGCAGTACTTAGCAATTGTACAACTTCGAAAATTATCGAAGAACAGAACCCTACCAGGGGCATGGGAATAATTCCTGACACGCTTCACATGGTGGTTAAGTATCGTGCAGGGATGAACGCCGATGATAAAAAAGCATTTAGAGAAAAAAATAAGTTCAAGGCTAACGATACAACCCATTGTGAGTGCGGAGAAACTGATATCGAGTTTCTTAGTTGGGACTACGATAAATACTCAGCACCTGAAATCCAATCTGCTAGGAACAATTTGAAAGAAGATGGAGATGCACAAAGTGATGAACATTTTACTATGAGCATATATCCATTGACTAAAGGTTCTGATTCTTATACAACTATTTTATTGGATACAATCAAGCAAAATCCTGATACAATAATTTCAAGATATTTGAATGATAAAGTGTCAGATATTCCATTAACTGATTCAGCCAGTGGCATAACTGACAGAACTGTTAATATTGCTATCATTGACACCGGATTAGATGTAAGAGAATTTAACGCGTTAGGTTCTTTTTTATACCCGACAAAGAATCTGACCGAAGGATGCGATTCCCAGCAATCTGGTTGGAATTTTGCAGGCAACAATACAAACATTTTTGATGACCATGGTCATGGCAACCAAGTGATGTGGATTCTAAGTAGAAAGTTGAAGAAAGCTAATGTCCCATTTAGAATACTACCTATTAAGGTTTTTAACATTGAAGGAAAGGCCCGTTATTGGGATATGATCTGTGCTATGAACTATGTAAATCAAATCAACAAAAACACCGATCAGAAAATCGAAATTGTGAATGCCAGTTTCGGGTACGGGTTTACTGGCTTGGATCTCACACCGGAAGACATGGATCTTTATAAAGAGCAAAGTATTTTTAAGTCGTTGATCGATGACCTAAATGAAACCACTCTCGTCTCCGCTTCCGCAGGGAATGTAGATTACAATATTGACAGTGTGGTGGAAAGCAACTTCCCGGCCAGTTTTATTTCTGGTAACCTAATAGGCGTAGGGGGTTATTTATTAGAAAATGGTAATCTAGAAGCCGCTGGAAATTTCGGTCCAAATAGTTTGGATGTTGCCGCCAAATATAGATTTGAGTTTCCAAAACATTTAATTTTTAAAGAAATTAACCAAGGAAGCTCATTCTCCACAGCCTATACTACTGCAATCCTGGCAGAACTAATTTTTGAACTTAAGGGCGATGCACAGAATCCGGGTTATAATCCGAACGCCGCCAAAACATTGTTTTTAGGAGATGAACCCAATCATTGGGTGGACTACAATTCAAGTCAACTCGGAGGTAAGATTAATTTAGGTCGATTTATTTCCAAGGAATAGACCCACACTGAATCTTGTTAGTATTCGTAAAACTATAATTGATTAGTCAAAACCCTTAGGCTATGACTCGCATACGGTTTATATTCATATTTGGTCTTACTTTTATTATTCGAAATACGTTGATGGCCCAGGTCTATCAGCCGTTCATCGACGTACTAAATCGAGAGGTTCCAGCTGAGGTTATGGAGCAAAAAATAGATTCCTTTTTTCAACTCAACGCAAACATTCTGAATCAAAGCGAGTTGGCAGAATGTTACCATGACCGAGGGGGCCGTTGGCATTACAATAACTATAAAGTTTCGCGCAACCGTGAGGATTTGGATAAAGCCATATATTTCACAAAAAAGGCATTGGCACTAAAAAGGAACTTGAACCCTGATAAGATGTGCAGTATAAATCGAACATTATTTAATCTTGGATTGTTCCATTATCATAAGGGCCTTCCTGATACAGCACTATCTTATTTTATTGATGTCACACGAAATGGATCGAGCTATTGTGCCGATGATAATAGGGCCGATTTCTTAATCGACCTTGCTTATAGATTTGCGGCCAAGACCTATTTGGAGATTGGTGACTATCACGAAGCCATGATTTTGTTGGACCATATGATTGAACGATTAGAACAGAATCCGAACATAAATGATGATCGACCCTTTTGGGCCTATTTCAGGATGGCAGAGATCTACATGGCTATGGACTTATTCTCGAACTCTGAATTAATTGGATTTTATTTATCCAAGGCTCAAAAATATATTGACAAAAAAGAATTTGATTGTTGCGACTATCAGAATCGGATTGACCAGCTCGATGGGAACCGCTTATCAGTAATCGGGAAATATCAGCTATCTATTCAAAAGCATCAACGAGTCGTAAACAATTTAGAAAATTACGATAGTATTCAGTTGGCAATTGCTCACAACAGCTTGGGGCAATCCTATTTTAAGAATGGCGATAATGACAAAGCCATGCATCACCTTAATCAAGCAATAAAATACAATCTGTATTACGATTCGCCGCACAACAACCTCGGCGATATCTATTTGACTCAGGGTTTGTATCCAGAGGCTTTGCAATCCTATCAACGTGCCGTGGACCGGGCAATAGATAAACATCTAAACCTACCATACCACCAACTACCAACCATAGAACAGATTCGGCAGGCCCCGCTGAAGGCTGAATTGCTCAACCATCTTATATTTAAGACCAAGGGCTGGATAGCTTACTACGAACAGAATAAGAATCCCGAAGAGCTAAAAAAAGCCTTAGAGACTATTGATTTGGCTGACCACTTGGTAGATATCATCCGTCAAGAGAGCCATGAGATAAAATCGAAACTATTCTGGCGAGAGCAAGGGTCAGAACTTTACGGACAGGCGGTGAAGTTATCTTTTCTGCTAAATGATGCTCAGAAAGCTTACCATTTTATGGAGCGTAACAAGGCTCTACTTCTATTGGAGGATCTTACCCATCAAGAGGCGAAGAGTTTAGCACGATTGCCCCAAAATCTTTCTCAAAAGGAATACAATTTAAAGCACAATATATTTTTGGCAGAAAACGAACTATATGAAACCGATGGTGACAATAAAAATGCTGTAGATACGATTAGGGTCTTAGTCAGGGAAAGCAAATACATTTATCAGGAGTTTATGGATTCCTTACATAGCAATTTTCCGGATTATGCCAAATTTAAACGAGGAGATAAAGTCTTGGCATTTAAAGATTTAAAGACCAACTATGTTTCGGGCAATAGAGCAGTACTCCATTATATACTAAACGAAGAACAGGGCTATGGGCTGTTGACCCTGCCCGATACTACGCTACTGTTCCAAATGAGCGATATTCCAATGCTAAACAAGGATGTTGACACTTTAATCGCCGCCCTTTCAGATGGGGTTTCTGACATAGGTACGTTCCGAAAAGTTTCAAATTCGGTATTCGGGCAGTTGCTACCCAACAACATATATGATAAAATCAAAGGGAAGCAACTCCTTATTATTCCCGATTATACCTTACAGCGTGTTCCCTTTGAGGCATTGGTGCTCAACCACAAGGCTGAACTCAAATACCTTATCGAGGAGGTGGAGATAAGCTATGCCTATTCTATGTCACTATTAAATCAAACGAAAGGAAAGGAAAAGAATGCCCCGAACGACTTAGTAGCGTTCGCCCCCGTACAATTCGACGAAATGGGGTTGCCACAACTTTATTTTAGCGAAAATGAAATTACCAGTATCTCCGATATGTATCCGGGCAAAGCCTTTTTGAATGGCAAAGCATCAAAAGCCAGTTTTATTGAAAATATAGACCAACATAATATAGTCCATTTGGCCACTCATGCCGATATTGGCGACGAGGAAAACCCGTGGATCGCCTTTAGCGATTCAAAAATGTACCTAAAGGAAATTTATGCCACCAGAAACCAGGCCGATATGGTGGTACTCAGTGCCTGCAATACCTCGAACGGCGAACTGAAACGTGGCGAAGGGGTCATGAGCCTGGCCCGAGGCTTCTTTTATTCGGGAGCCAAAAGCGTGGTCTCTACCTTATGGCCTGTGGCCGACGAAGCCGGAAAGGATATTCTGATCGATTTTTATAAAAATTTGAATAAGGGGGATTCAAAATCCGAGGCGCTCCGAAAATCAAAACTGGACTATTTAAAGACCACCGAAGAAGTAGAACTTAAACATCCCTATTACTGGGCAGGTTTTATTGTTTTAGGTGAGAATGCCCCTATAGTAGAAATTTCGTACGGGTATTGGGTACTTTTGGTAACAGGGATTTTGGTGCTCGTATTCCTGCTTTTTAGGGGAAAGTTATTCAAGGGCATCCAATAGCTTTTGGGCCTCTTCTGTTTTGTACGCAGCGTTTCGAACGACCTCGCGCAGCATTCTTTTTGTATTTTCCAGATCATCAAGCTTTAAATAGGCCATGGCCAGATACCAGCGTGAATTTTTGACCAAACTGTCTTCGGTACCTAAATGTTCCTGTAATAAGGGAATAGCCTCCTCCGCTCGATTTAATTCGATAAGGGCATTGGCCCTATAAAACAGATAATACGGTTCTTGGGTATCGGTATAAAGTTTGGTGAACAAAGATAGGGCAGTTTTATAGTCTTTGGTTTGATAGGACGAAAATGCCTCTGTCTTGGTGTCGGTAGCATCTTCGCCCCTTGTTACGGGATGCACCACATTGCGATAGGGCTCAAAATTACTGACGAAAAGATCTTGGGTAGAGACGGAAGGGTCAATTGTAAAGAAATAGGTCAGGCCCACCACTAGTAAGATGGAGGCAGCCACCAGCCATTTTACGGGAAATCTTTTTACCGAGGGCTTTTCCATTCTTGCTTTGGATTCGAAATCAGACAGCATTTCCCTGAACTGATCGTCATCTTCGGCCTCGGTAACGCTTTTGAGGTCGGTATGGAATTGCACTTCCTCTTTAAAATCAGCGTCACTATTTAAAAGCGCATCGAATTCCGACCGTTCCTTTGCGGTCAGTTCTCCATGTAGGTATTTTTCCAACAACGTTTCTCGTTCCATAGTATTAGCTATTGATAAGTTGTTTGAGGGTCTTTAGACATCGGGACTTCTGGGCCTTTACAACATTAATATTGCTGTATCCGGCTTGTTCGGCAATCTCTTTAGTGTTTAGTCCCCGATAATAGAACAAGGTTAACACTTGACGGCATTTTTCCCCCAGTTGTTTAAAATATTTGCGCAATAATAGCTGCTCTTGCGTCAAGGGTCGGGTATCGTTCAATGCAATTTCGGGCATATCTTGTTCGGCCACATGTAAATTGGCCTCGTATGGCACCTTCATTTGCCTTTTCTTCAACTCATCATAGATCTTAAACTTACCAATACCAAAAAGATAGGTCTTCATACTACTCTTAATGTTATCGAGCCTTCCCTTTATTGCTTGTTTTCGCAACGCCAAAAAAGCTTCCTGATATACATCCGCCAGGGCATCCTGGTCTAGGCCGTACCGCTTCCCAAAACCCAAAAATTCTGGCCGATAGCTATTGTACATATCCTTAAGCCTTAGCCTATCATCGGACTTCAGGATTTCGACCTCTTCTTTATCCATTGAGAAACTTTTTTTCAGGTCCATGTTAACCCTTTTGGTTTTGGCACTGACTAAAGGTAAACGATAGAAAATTAAACATCTACGGAAATCTAAGTTAATCAGAATCAAATATATGTAGAAATCGCTGGATATTCATACCAACGCTACAACAACACAATTTGAAATGAAAACAAGCCTATTTAATACACCTTATCCTTCAGATAAAGTAAAAAGTAGTTAGCACGTAAATTGAGTATTAATCTTTAAAACTATATATCATGAAAAAGTCAGTAATCGGCACGTTATTTTTAGGCCTTGCCAGCCTAGGATTCTCACAAAGTTCCGACGCAAATTTCAAACAGGTAAAATTATCGGATGTCACCGTAAGCCCGATAAATCTGGACTATATCGATAAGGTGCGTGAAGGTGCCATATCGGAAAAAGTCTTTACGATGGAAAAGAAAGCATCGCGGTATAATATTAAGGAATCTCCATTCTTTAATAATCATGAAGAAACGTTTGAAATTCGATTTTCTAAAAAAAATGGAAGAATCACCGCAATTTATGACCGTAACGGTAAAATTCAGTCCACCATTGAAAGGTATAAAGACCTTAAGCTTCCGCCAGCGGTAAGGAACTCGGTTTACAAGGCCTATACCGGCTGGACTATGGTCGGAAACGCCTATTTGGTTTCCTACCACAGTAAACTTGGTGTAAAAAAGGTATATAAGGTGAGAATGGCGAAGGGGGATCTTCAAACGAATGTGAAGATTGATACGGAAGGCAACCTATTATAGCCTTTTGCGAATGCAAATCTGCCATATCTATTTAAATAAATATGGCAGATTATATAAATGAACCATTTGTTACAGAATTTGATTTGAAAAGTACACCCATGGTTCAAATGTGCGAACCTTTGAAACAAAACTTACATTTTTCAACATCATCTTGTTGTAGTTTTACCCTATAAATTATCAATAGTATCACTGGCCTTGCCGGTAACTAATACTCCCCCAACATACACGCTAAACGGAGGTGGACATGCTATGTCCGTCAGGACTTTACTTTCCAAATCCTAAGCGAAAAAGTAAAAACGAATTTGATACCTCAGTACCCATGTTTACCAATAAAAACCACGAGAAATCACGTACCAATACAGGTCTATTTTTGGAAGGCCCTGCCAGACATATATCTGTTTTGTTGATAACAATGGTAGTGCTATCCGGGTGTATTGACATAAATGGAAAGGCGCTGGCGGACAACTATGGCGAAGTTGATATCTATGATATAAACTATGATGTATCGGTATTGGATAACTCAAAGGAAAACAAAGATATTAAATACGGTTTTGAAGTATTCCGGAACACTCCGAAATATTTGGGGCCAACTACTGAAAACAGAGGTATTGCCTATGCGGGAAACAAGCTATCCTGTACCAATTGCCATTTAGGGTCGGGAACAAAACCCTATGCCGCCCCACTGATCGGAATCATACAGAGGTTTCCACAATATCGTGGTCGGGAAAATAAAATAGGAACTATCGAAGAACGTATTAACGGCTGTATGGAGCGCAGTATGAACGGTAGCATGATACCGCCAGACAGCAAAGAAATGAAGGCCATGATCGCTTATCTAAATTGGTTGAGCCGATATGCACCGGAGGACGGAAAAATCGAGGGCCAAGGATTCGTTGAAATAGAAATACCGGATCGGCGAGTTGATCTGGAAAATGGAAAACGGGTTTTTTCATCACACTGTATTGTATGCCATGGCAGCAATGGGCAAGGAACAAAATCAGTAGATGAATTTAAACAGCAATATCCGCCACTCTGGGGCAAAGATTCTTACAATGATGGCGCAGGAATGACCCGTGTACTTACCGCCGCCCAATTTATAAAAGCCAATATGCCCTTTGGGACGACGTATGACAACCCGGTCTTGACAGACGATGAAGCCTACGATGTGGCCGGTTATATCAATCAACAAGAACGCCCGAAAAAACCGAACAGCGAAAAAGATTTTCCAGACTTAAAGAAAAAACCGGTCTCAACGCCCTATCCACCGTATGCCGATACCTTTTCGTTGG
Source organism: uncultured Flavobacteriaceae bacterium (assembly GCA_963832345.1). Lineage (GTDB taxonomy): Bacteria > Bacteroidota > Bacteroidia > Flavobacteriales > Flavobacteriaceae > Pricia. The sequence continues at coordinate 36,967 of CAWHTW010000011.1, forward strand.
CACAGCATCAATTGGGGCCTTTTAAACCCATTATGGATTACTATAAAAATGAATATAATATTGTTAAATCTAAATAGATAATTATGGAACCAAAGGAGAACAATTCAAGAAGAAAGTTTATGGGAGCAGTACTGATGGGGGCTACTGCAAGTACCCTATCGATGATTACGAGCCCCATGTATGCCAATGTGCCCTCTTTCGATGATGCAAAAATGTCGGAAGCCGAAGACTGGTTTGAGAAAATCAAGGGTAAGCATCGCATTGTCTACGATGGCTCTACGCCTCATGACGGTTTTCCTATTATCTGGAACTGGGCCTTCTACCTCAGCAATAACGAAACCGGGTCGAGCGATGACGATATCACGGCGATGACCGTTCTACGGCACAACGCTATTCCCTTTTCGTTGAAATCGGAACTATGGAAAAAGTACAGTTTAGGTGAAGTTTTCGGTGTAAACGATAATGCTACCAAAGCTCCGTCTCTACGTAATCCTTATTACGAACCAAAGGAGGGTGATTTTCCAATGCCGGTTATTCAGGGCATAAAAGATATGCAGGCCAGGGGCGCAATGTTCTGCGTCTGCAATTTGGCTCTTTCAGTATATAGTGGTGTAGTTGCCCAAAAGATGGGACTTGACCCAAAAGATGTGTATCAAGAATGGGTAGATGGCGTACAACCGGGTATTCAAGTGGTTCCCTCTGGTGTTTGGGCCTTAGGAAGGGCTCAGGAAAAGGGCTGCGGCTATATTTTTGCGAGTAATTAATGCGTAGGAACCGGCTTGTCCGTTAGGCAGACCATAAAATTTAAAACATGAAGAAGTATATTATTCTATTTTGCATGCTTATGGGCAGCACGTTGGTATTGGCGCAAGAAGAGCCGATAAAAATTGTATTCGATGTTACCAGCGACGATACGGCCGTACATGGGTCGACGATCCGGCATGTGGAATACATGTCTGAAGAATACCCGGATTCCCAATTTCAGGTGGTTATGTACAGTGGTGCCTACAACATGGTCAACAAGAACGAATCGACCGTTGCCGAGGAACTGGAAAAATTGGCAAAAAAGGGCAATGTGGCGTTTGTGGTTTGCAAGGCCACCATAGACCGACACAACATAACCGATTCCGATTTAATACCCGGTGTAGCAACGGTTCCGAACGGGATCTATGAAATTTTTATGAAACAAAAAGATGGTTGGGGATACATAAAGGAAGGGAAATAGAAAGCGCCCATTTTTTAGGACAACATGGAAACCATACACATTTTCGGGTATTTCGGGGCATTGGCCATAGGTCTTATATTGGGCCTAATGGGAAGTGGGGGCTCCCTGATGGCTGTCCCGGTATTGACCTATCTATTCCATATCAGTCCGGTAACAACCACAGCTTATTCGCTGTTCGTGGTGGGAACTTCAGCTTCGGTCGGTGTTCTAAAAAATTTTAACAAGGGACTGATAGACCTTAAAGTTGCCCTTATTTTTGCTGTCCCCGCCTTTATTGCTGTCTATGTGGCACGAAAGTTTGTATTACGGGTTATTCCTGTAGAGCTATGGTCGACGGAGCGGTTTACCCTGACTAGGGATATGGGAATCATGGTCTTTTTTGCGGTGTTGATGGCAGTCGCCTCGAGCAGCATGATCCGGAAAAAAAGGGTATCGACCGAGGCGAATGGTCCCGCCCGATATAACTATCCCTTAATCGTATTCGCAGGCATTGTCATTGGAACACTAACGGGTATCGTAGGTATTGGTGGGGGATTTCTGATTATTCCGGCCTTGGTGCTCTGTGTCAAACTCCCGATGAAGAAAGCGGTGGCGACCTCCCTGCTCATCATCGCACTAAAATCACTGATTGGATTTACGGGTGATATAGGCCACTTGGAAATCAATTGGTCATTCCTGATGGGCTTTACGTTGATTTCCATTTTAGGGATTTTTATCGGCATGTACCTATCCTCTTTTGTCAAGGGTGACAGGCTCAAACAGACTTTTGGCTGGTTCGTGCTTATGGTTGCAATCAGTATTTTTTACAAGGAGCTATTTGTATAGAATCTTATACGGGCGCCCAATCGGGGGATGCCGTCAGGGTTAAAATGAGACATTTGTTTCATCCTTAGATACAAAACTTACATTTTTATAACGGTTTCTATCGTAATTTTATAAGAAGATAATCGCTAGCATTCGGCCAACGGACATGGCCTCGAATCTTCCCCCATTGGTCCAGACAGAAGAAGATAAAGTTTCCCAGTTGCCAATTTTGGCCACCAGCGGCACACCAGGCCGAATTTGGATTGGGAATATGATGCTTTAAATCAAAAATCAAGTACCATGAAAACAGGAAAAGTTAAAAATTTATCGCTTTTGATACTCTGTACAATGTTGCTGGGCTCCTGCGAAAATAATAATCCGGAAAGGGACAAGACGGCGATTTTAGAACTCTTAAAAAGTGAAACTGAGACCTTCGCACAAGGCAATTTTGAAGAGTGGGCAACCCATTGGAAGCAAAGTCCCGATATTCTCTTTACTTATACGATGAACAACGCAAGTAACACCGCCGTAGGTTGGCAACAATTAAGCGAAATGATAAAAAGTACCATGGAAACTATGGGAAATAATGAATCCCCCCATTTTTCGCGGGAGTATCATACCGTACAGATTGACGGCAATATGGCATGGACTCATTTTATGCAAACGGATACCTTGGACGGTGTTCCCACCCAAAAATATGAGTCCAGGACCTTGGAACGTATGGGTAAGGATTGGAAAATTATAGGTTCCAATATCATCAACCAAACCTCATTTGCGGAACAGCAATATTTGTTGAACGCAAGCCATGTGACTGGTAAAACACATATACCCGTGCAAGAATTTCCAAAGGATATGATTGTCAACCATGTCGAGGGTTGGGGCGGCATCACCGTTGCCATCAATGAACCACCGGCGGGCACTGACTTTGCCCCTTTATTGGAAGGATTGAAAAACAACAGTTGCCAAGTACCCCATTGGGGCTATTTAGAGAAAGGCACTATTCGTATGAAATATGACGACGGCAAAGAGGAAATTTTAAATGCGGGCGAAGTATTCTACATGCCACCGGGGCATATCGCCGCGGTAGAAAAAGATGCTAAGCTCATTGATTTTAGTCCTCAGCAGGAATTCAAGGCGGTCGTAAATCATATTGAGGCCAAAGTGGCGGCAATGCAAAAACAATAATTAGCAAATAGTATAGAAATGGAAGCACAAATCAAGGAGTTAAGAAAAAGCGCAAAGGGAGAAATCATTGTGCCCAAAGACAAAACTTACGACGAGGCGCGAAGCATCTACAACGCCATGATCGATAAACATCCAGGCATTATCTTCAAATGTAAGGATGTGGAAGACGTAGTTCAAGCCGTAAATTTTGGCAGGGCGAACAATCTGGAAGTCTCCATTAAAAGTGGCGGACACAACGGTGCCGGTTTTGCCTTGGTAGACGATGGCCTGGTCATCGACCTTTCGGAAATGAAGGCCATTGAAGTTGACCCCGATACCAAAACCGCAAAAGTACAGCCGGGCAATTTGTTACGGGATTTGGATAAGGCAACCCACGAATATGGGCTAGCACTGCCTGTTGGCATAAATGGCACGACCGGCGTTGCCGGATTGACCTTAGGCGGTGGATTGGGCTATCTGAGCCGTAAGGGAGGTCTAGCTATCGACAATCTTTTGGAAGCCGAAGTGGTTTTGGCATCCGGAGAGTTGGTAACCGCCAATACAACGAGCCATCCTGATTTGTTCTGGGCACTGAGGGGAGGCGGAGGAAACTTTGGGGTGGTGGTATCCTTTACGTTTAATCTAATTCCTGTTAAAAACGTATATGCCGGTCCCATGTTCTGGCCAGTGGAAAAAGCTGAGGAAGCCATGAAATTTTACGATAAGATGACAAAGGACGCCTCTGACGATCTCTATGGATTCTTTGCCCTATTGATCGTGCCGCCGGGCGATCCTTTTCCCGAACATTTGCATAACAAAAATGTATGTGGGGTCGTATGGTGCTATACTGGGCCGATGGAAAAAGCGGAGGAGATTTTCAGTCCCATTCGTGAATTTGGTCCGCCCATTCTCGATTGGGTAAGTGAAATGCCCATGCCAACGCTCAACGGTCTTTTTGACGATCTTTATCCCAAGGGACTGCAGTGGTATTGGAAAGGACATTATATCAACGAACTCACGGATGGCTGCATCCAAGAAAATATCAAATACGGTTCCAATCCCCCTAACTTTCATTCCACGATGCATCTGTATCCCATAGACGGTAAGGTACATGAGACCGCACAGGAAGATACTGCATGGGCCAATCGGGGCGCTCGTTGGGCACAGGTCATAGTAGGCGTATCCCCTGATCCGGAGGATGCTGACAAAGTGACCCAGTGGTGCAGGGACTATTATGAGGGCATGAAGCCCTACGCCGCCGGTGGAGGGTATGTCAACTTTATGATGGAAGAAGGGCAAGAACGTGTGAAAGTAGCCTACAAAGGCAACTACGAGCGATTGACAACGGTTAAAAAGAAATACGATCCCGAAAATTTCTTTCATATCAATCAGAACATCGTACCGGCGAGCTGAAACTTTTATAACTAGCTCCCCCATTTACCAAGAGGTCTTGCCATAGGCGCCCAAGTAAAAAGACGCTTACGGGAAGTAGCGACATCGAGTGGGTTTACCGGATTTAAAAAAGCTATCTAAACACCGTTCGACCCTATATAAGAGCCCGGACATGAATCCAACATTTCAATCCTAAAACAAACATGAAAATCAACAAAAAAGGTATTCACCATGGAACCTCCAGAACCATTATACGCGCATTGCCCAATTATGGTGGTAGACCGTATGTTTCAACAAACTGCCCAAAGGAACGGATTTCACCCCTTTATTGCTGGGATTGAGCAATGATAGCTGGCCATTGCCCGCATTGGAGCTATGTTACCGAAGGAAAGAAAATGGTAAAGTATGACGATGGCCAAGAAGAGACCGTAGGTGCAGGTGAAGTCTTTTATTGGGCCTCCGGACATACGGTCATTGTGCGAGAAGATGTTAAGCTGATCGACTTTAGTCCATCAAAGGACTTCGACGAAGTGACTTCCCATGTCGGCAAAATAATAGCCGACCTAGGGGGTAAAACACAAACATATGACAGCTGTATGAAAAATGGGAAATCACGCCATGTATTTTAGCCGATTACAACTGATCTTTACGTTGTTGTTTATGGTACTATTTTCATATGGGCAAGAAGCTATTGATGAGAAATTACAAGATGGGAATGACAATGATTTTAAATTTTCAGGTACTATTGGCCTGAACACCAATGGTATTTCTCCGGTACCTGCCTTTTCGTTGGGGAAACCCGCTATCATGGGATTCTTTTCATTGCGGAAGAATAGATTCAGCTTTGATCCCGAAATCGCATACGCTACTGACGGCACACCTTGGTTTTTCAGTAGTTGCTTTCGGTATCTAATCTTGGATAAGAAGAAATTGGGCATAAAAGTGGCAGCCGTTTGGAATGTATCTCACAGTTATCCTGAAGTCATTGAGAATGGTATTTTAAAAACCATCACGAAAGCGGATCGGTATCTTGTCTTTGAGTTCGTACCTACTTATAAGCTTTCGGAAAAATTCAGTATTGGGTCGGCCGTTTTTGTGGGTCGCGGTTTTGATAAGGGTTCGCTAAAACAAATGCATTTTATTTCGCTGGTGGGGAATATTACAAAAGTGGGGCTGTCAAAAAGACTCTATTGCAGCATCTTCCCGCAAGTATTTTATTTGAATTTGGATGGTGATACTGATAGTTTTTTTGTTTCCGGCGTCTTTGGTATCGGTCATGAAAAACTTCCGATGTTTTTATCTATGCAGATGAACCAACCCGTGGCTACCTCCGTTTCGCCCGATCCCGGATTTTCGTGGAATATGGGTCTGTCCTACACCTTTTAACTGAAATGGATAAGCAATGAACTACCTCAGGGCAGAGCCCACGAGGTATCCAGCGGAAGAGAGTTTTACCATTAATGAAAACCATCCGTTTTGAAACTTTCCTCCAATACCTCCGATGCAGAGCATCGGGGAATTCTTCTGATTAAACAGAAAGTGATTGTAGCACCAAAGCCGTAGTAACTTAAAAAAATTAAAATATGAAAAAATTTACAGTTTTAATTTTAGTTTTCATCGCCTGCTTTACCACGTATGGGCAAGTAAAAGTTAAACCGAACGGTAAGTTCTTTAACTATAACGGCACCCAAATTTATTACGAAGATACCGGTAGCGGAGAACCTCTTCTGCTGCTACATAATTTTTTTAACACGGCGGACTGTTGGGAACCATTCATTGAGACCTACGCAAAGCAATTCAGGACCATTGCCGTGGATATGATGGGGCACGGACGATCTGACATTTATAAAAAAGACGATTTCGATTTTAGGCATGGGGACTACGCCAAAATGATTCTTGCCTTACTTGACACCTTAAAGTTAGATAAAGTTAATGCCATTGGGGCGAGCAGTGGCGGCACTACACTGCACTATCTCAACACAATGCAGCCAGATAGATTTAAATCGGTTATTACCGTGGGGGGCCATATTTACTTTAGTACGCATTCGAGGGAGGTGATAGCAAAATTAGGAATGGAACAAGGGAGGGTATGGGCGGAAAACTGGGGGCAAAATCCTGAAAAACAGGAGTATCTGGCAAAGGCGTTCTGGCAAGATCGAAAACCTTCTGATGGAGACCCTTACTTTACGCCGGATAAGTTAAATACCATCAAGGCAAAGTGGTTGGTAGTATTAGGAGACAATGACTTTGTCATCCCGTTGCAACTTGGAATTGAAATGCACCAGGGCATACCCAACAGTCGGCTTTGGATTGTCCCTAATGGAGGACATTTACCACATTTAGAGACCGATATTCAGCCTGAGTTTTTAAGGGTATCACTTGAATTTTTAACCGGAAAGTGGGATCAACAAAAATAATCATATGAAAATCCTAAAATTCATTCCAGTACTGCTGCTTCTAGGTGGTTTTGCCACCTGCAAAACCCAAAACCCCACCGTACCGCCTCAGATCGAAACCGCTGCGGTCGATGGACCCAAATCGGTCATGGTTCGCGGTGAACGAATGTACTATGTCCAAAAAGGGAAAGGCGAACCCATCATCCTTATTCATGGGGCAATCAGCGATTACAACGCTTGGGCCTTACAAATGGATACCTTAGCATTAAACCATAGCGTAATCGCCATCAGCCGACGCTATGCCTGGCCCAACCGCCAGCCTAAACAAGGGGATTCCTTTGATTGTTCGGTGTCAATCCATTCAAAAGATCTGATTGCCTTCATGAAGGAAATGCAAATTCCGTCGGCCCACTTGATGGGTCATTCCTACGGAGCTATGATTGCATTGCGAACAGCCATAGACCAGCCCAAATTAGTTAAATCACTGGTTCTGGGAGAACCTGCAGTAGAATCCATAATCTCGGGTACAGTTAGGGGCGATTCCCTGATCTCCGATTTTCGTTCCAGTGGACTCGCAGTCAGTCTCTATAAAGCCGGAAAGAATGAAGAGGCCGTTCGTCAATTTCTAATAACCGTATTGGGGTCGGATGAAGCCTATGATGTCGTACCCCAAGCCGTCAGGGACGGCTGGTTGCAGAATTTGGTGGAAGGAATATGCATCGCGGAAACCCAAGATCTGGCCTCCATCTCGCGTGAGGAACTAAGTCAAATAGTGGCACCTGCCCTACTCATAAAAGGAGAATATTCCCCGTCGTATTTAGCTACGGCCAGCGACTCATTGAATGTGGTCATGCCGAACAGCGAGCTGAAATTGTTACCGAATGCCTCGCATGGGTTACAGGGTGAAAACCCCCTAGGATTTAATACGGTGGTTGTAGATTTTTACAAAAACAATAACTAGACCATTTCCATATATTAAAATAACCTTTTAAAATATACTCTTATGAAAATTTCAAAATGTTTTTTGGCAATACTCTTAGTTTTAGCGCTTGTCGCTTGCAAAACACAAAACACTGCCGTAAAGAAACAAGATGAGACCAGCACTTCGATGGACGCACCAAAAGTGGTTAACATCCGTGGCGAGCAGCTACATTATATTGACAAGGGCAAAGGTGAACCCCTGATTTTTGTACATAGTAGCATTAGCGACTATCGTTCATTTTTCTCGCGGGTGGAACCCTATTCTAAGGACTATCATGTGGTAACCTATAGCCGTCGATATGCTTGGCCGAACAAACAGGTATTTGACAAAACGGTGGATTATTCCGCACGCATCCATGCCGATGATTTGTATGCACTGATTCAAAAACTCGGTTTTCAGAAAGTACATCTCGTATGTCATTCCTATGGGGCCCTTACCGCCCTGACCATGGCTTTGGAGCATCCCGAAGTGGTAAAATCGTTGGTCTTGGGGGAACCCCCGATAATCTCCCTGGCAGAAAATACCGAAAAAGGAAGGAAGAGTTGGGATTCATTCATAAAGGATGATCTTAGACCGGCGAAACAAGATTTTTTGGCAGATAAGGATGAAGAGGCTTTGGAACATTTTCTCAAGGGTGTATTTGGCAGTGGCTTTCAATTGGCCCAAGTGCCACCGGAGGCAAAACAGCTTTGGATGGACAACCTCTTGGAAACTTGGGGACTCTCCATGAGCGAGGATTTTGTACGGTTGGACTCTACTGCAATTCAATCTCTGAACATTCCCGTCCTGCTGCTTGACGGTAATCGCTCTCCGGTCTACCTAAAGGAGATTTCCGAGGAATTGCACCGTCTGCTTCCCGATAGCCAAAGGTTGACCCTAGAAAACTCTTCGCATGGTCTGTATTTTGAACAACCTGAACAAGCCGATCGGGCGGTGATGGAATTTTTGGCCGAACACTAAAATTATGTATTACGAAAAGGATTGTCATGCTTTATTTCATTTCGAAATGGACTCGGCAATGCTTAACTTTATTAGATGATGCAGTCAAAAATTGAATTACGAAAATTGGAATTTTCGGATAGCAGTGCTATGGCAAAACTCGCCAACAACAAAAAAATATGGGACAACGTAAGAGACGCTTTTGGCCACCCCTATACCGAAAAAAACGCGGAAGAATTCATACAACGGCAGGCCCAAAGTGATAGCGAAAAGGTATTTGCCATCGATTTCAACGGCAAGTTGAGTGGCTTATGCGGATTGATCCTACAAAAAGATGTCTATCGAAAATCAGCCGAGATCGGCTATTGGATCGGGGAGCCCTTTTGGGGCCAGGGAATCGCTACTCAGGCCATTGGTCTCTTGGTATTGTACGCTTTTGAAAAAATGGACTTGGTACGTTTGCACGCCGGGGTGTTTGAATACAACTTAGGTTCGATGCGCGTTTTGGAAAAGAACGGATTTGCGAAAGAGGGCATTTCGAAAAAGGCGATATTTAAGAACGGAAAGTTTTGGGAGGAGCATAGATTTGCACTGCTCAATGAAAATTCGTTCCAATAAAAACATGTCAAATGAGAGATAAGTAACCTTTATACAATGGCCCGGATTATATATTATGTAGCGATTTCAATCGATGGCTTTATCGCCGGCCCCAACGACGATGTGAGCGGGTTTACTGCGGCCGGCAAAGGGGTGTCAAAGTATTTAGAAGACCTAAAGGATTTCAAGACCGTAATTATGGGCAGGCGAACCTACGAGTTCGGCTATAAATATGGTTTGGAACCCGGTCAACCGGCATATCCGCACATGCAACACTATATTTTCTCAAAAACCTTACAATTCGAAAAGCAAAGCGAACAGCTTACACTGTGCCATATTGAGCTTGACATAATTAAAGAACTTAAAAAAAAATCGGAAACTGACATCTATCTCTGTGGAGGTGGCCAGTTTGCAGGGTGGCTGTTGGAAAATGAAATGGTCGACGTTCTTAAAGTAAAACTCAACCCTCTGATTTTAGGAGATGGCATCCGTGTATTCGGGGTTTCCCAAAAGCAGCATCAACTTCGCCTGACCCAAAATGATATTTTTAATGATGGGCTGGCCATATTGACCTATGAAATCGGCTATTGACATTGACATATTTTAAATCCAAAACTACCGCTTTCCGTTACCTATTTCAAAAATGGCTGCCATAAATCCCCAATAACCCGGAACGTACCCACTTTTAGCGACTCAGTTTTGCAATATCCACGTAATCAGCCTACATTCACCGGGTTTAATAGTACACGTAATTATGAAAAGCAATTACAGCAACTGGTACCATCCGTACAAACCTGCAAAGGAATTCAATAAAAAAACCGCCTATTTCAGTATGGAGTTCGCCATTCATCAAGGCCTAAAGACCTATTCGGGTGGATTGGGCTTCTTGGCGGGATCTCACATGCGCTCGGCCTTTGACATGAAACAGAACGTGATTGGCATCGGCATGTTATGGAAATATGGTTATTATGACCAAGGAAGGAATCACGACCAAACGCTACAAGTCAATTCCATAGAAAAATGTTATAGTTTTTTAGAGGATTCGGGTTTGGAGGTCGAAGTACGAATCAACGGCAATGGTTGTGTAAAAGTCCGTGCCTACGTTTTGAAACCGGAAACGGCGCAATCGGCGCCGATCTATTTTTTGACCACTGATGTGGAGGGCAACGATTACCTTTCCCGAACAATCACTGACCGTCTTTACGATGGCAATGATGATACCCGTATCGCGCAAAGTATTATTTTGGGCATAGGCGGGGCCAAAATTGTCGAGGCGTTGGGCGGTGCCGATGTATATCACCTTAACGAAGGGCACGCCCTACCCGCTTTCTATTATTTGCGCGACCGGGGTGTTAAAAAGTCGCAGATGGTATTCACAACCCATACCCCCGAAAAGGCAGGAAATGAGGAACGGAGCGGTCATCGACTGAATGATTTCGGCTTTTTTGGAAAAAAATTATCAAACCAAGAACTGAAAAAAGAAACCATCGATGGAGGTCTCCTGAATTACACAGTTTCGGCATTAAGGCTTTCCAAAAAAGCAAATGCTGTATCAAAAGTACATGCCAAGATATCCCAAGATATGTGGAAGGAATTTGAGGACATTGCTGAAATTATACCTATTACCAACGCTCAAAACGATGGGTTTTGGCAAGATTTGGAAATGAGAAAAGCCTGGGAAAAGAATAACGGCAAAGCCTTTAAGAAAAGGAAGGTGGAACTTAAAAAAGAGCTATTTGAAGTCGTGCTCGATCAGACCGGGAAACTTTTTGATCCAGATGTGATCACTATCGTTTGGGCCAGAAGGTTTGCGGCCTACAAGCGAGCGGATCTGCTGCTTCACGATTTCGAACAGTTCCGTCAACTTGTGTCAAACAACGAATATCCGGTTCAGATTATCTGGGCGGGCAAGCCCTACCCTACCGATCACGGTGCAATTGAAACTTTCAATCACTTGGTGCACATGAGCAAACATTCCTCAAATCTGGCCGTTCTTACAGGTTACGAGATAGAACTCTCAAAAAAGCTGAAAACGGGATCTGATGTATGGCTCAACACCCCTAGAATAACCCGGGAAGCTTCCGGCACCAGCGGTATGACAGCTGCCATGAACGGTTCGGTAAACCTAAGCACCAACGACGGATGGATACCTGAATTTGCCAAAGACGGAGAAAACTGTTTCGTGCTGCCCAATATTGACCATAGGCTACCTGAATGGGAACAGGACAATCTGGATGCGACCCAACTCTATAAAATCTTAACGCAAAAGGTGATGCCGACCTTCTACGATGACCCCAAACAGTGGCAACAGATTGCATTCAAGGCTATGGACGATGTTTCCCCGGCATTTTCGAGCCATAGAATGGCACGGCAGTATTATGAGGAGCTGTACAGTTAAACGGGCTACATAAAAAGTAATAAACCAGAATGTACTTAAAGTTCATAGCTTTTGAGTACTGAAAAAAATTCATTCTTCAGATTCCAAGTTGCAGTAGCAGCAGTCAATGACTACAACTGATACTGCCACTGGGTAAAAATTGTAGAACCTAAAGGTAGATGCTCTAAAGCGCATAGGACAAAATATTTTTTCCTGAACAGGTAAGCGCTTATGTCAGGCCCATTTTCTCCGCAAAATAGGCACAGAAATCCTTCATCGTTGCGGTCATCTTTTCGTCTTGTGTAGCCTTCATAAAAGTATCCGATAGAGAGACCAGTGTTTGGTGAAAGAAAATTTTCATTTCTTCCACAGGCATATCCTTCGTCCACAAGTCGATTTTTAGAGATTCTTGGTTCTTGCTGTCCCAGACCGAAAGCAGCATCGCTTTGGCCTCTTCGTTGTCGATACCGCCATCTTGGGCAGACCACTGGAGCTTCTCGGGAACACGGTTTTCATCAAGACCTACTGTTAAGGTTATTTCCGAGTTATGTAGCTTTGCCATTTTATTTTTTAGGTTTGTAATTCGATTTTGTGAATATTTCTTCCGCAGAAAGGGGTAGCATTTGCTGTAGGGTCACTCCGTTCTTTTCCATAAAAGCCCTGACTATCTGCCATCCGACATAACGGCCGACACGCCCGGGGGATGCATTGTCGAGTTCGAGTCCGAATTTCGAAAACGGCGCGGGATCCAAAAAGCGTTGGGCCAATTTGCCGTCTGTGCTGTATAAATATTCGCTCTCGATAAAGTTACGCCAAATCTGCGCTTCGTTGGCCTCGGTCCAAGCCAATTCTTCTTCCGAATAGTTTATTTTTTGGGCATCGGATATAAAAGGGACTAGCTTATCCTTCAGCGCCAATTCTTTACCGTAATAAACCATTTGAGCCAAAAAGCTACGGTCTTTAGGTTTGGGAACCACCTGTTTTGCAAATGCATTCGCCACGTCACTTATCAAATACTGTTTATCCAGTCCAGCTGCAATATATTTTGGAAAGCTTTCGTAGTATTTATGCTCCGAACCCAGATAATTGTCCAAGCCGATCAACAGTAAGCTATCCGTCATAATAATTCGGCTATTGTAACTCACATCCGAGGTTACGGTAACTACTTTGGGCAGAACATAGTTGGGAAAATAATATTTGATGTGTTTAAAAAGGAGGACCAGATCATCCTTTTCTTCGGAAAAATCGGTGAACGTAGCACCTACCTCTGATAAAAGCTCGACCTGAAGGCTATCTTGCAACTTGGCAACCCAAACGCTATCCGTGTATTGTGCAGGAAATAAATAGGGATATGCTTTTTTTAAAATGGGAATATCCAATGGTTCCGCTTTCGCAAATTCACGGTCAAACCGGGCAATTTGTAAATCTAAGTCAATTTTTTCGACTTCCTCTTCAACCCTATCGCTATCGTTACAAGCGATAAACCCCGCGCAAATTACCGATATGATAAAAATCTTCTTAGCGCTGTAAAGTAATTCCCTATTCATTTTATAATTTACGGTCAAGGCATTATTTTTAGCCTACAAAGTTAATTGATTTAGATAAAATGAAAGGGTTATGCAAACAGAAAAGGTAACGGCACATATTGTAGACTGGTTAAGGGAATATGCCGAAAAGGCCAAAATGAAAGGATTCGTCATAGGCATTTCAGGAGGTATTGATTCAGCGGTCACCTCTACCCTGTGCGCTAAAACCGGTCTGGAACTGCTCGTTTTGGAAATGCCGATACATCAGGCCGAAAGTCAGGTAAATCGCGCTGCAAAACATATTGAATGGCTACAGGAAAAATTTGACAAGGTAAAAAGAGTACCTATCGAGCTTACCCCGGTATTTGACAGTCTCGTCAATGCCCTGCCCGCCGTAGCGAATGAAGAAGAGCGGTTTATGTCATTGGCCAATACCCGCGCACGTCTTCGTATGACAACGCTATATTATTTCGCGGCATTGAATTCGCTGTTAGTAGCCGGAACTGGCAATAAAGTAGAGGATTTTGGTGTAGGATTTTACACCAAATACGGCGATGGCGGGGTAGACTTGAGCCCGATTGCCGATTTGTTGAAAACCGAGGTCTATGAAATTGCCAAGTTTCTGAAAATTAACGACGAAATAATACGGGCAGCACCTACTGATGGCCTTTGGGGCGATGACAGAACCGATGAAGACCAAATCGGAGCCTCATATCCTGAACTGGAATGGGCCATGCGCATGCAAGAAGAAGGAAAAACCACTTTTTCAGGAAGGGAAAAAGAGGTATTTGATATCTTTAAGAAATTCAATTCCGCCAATCGACATAAGATGATTCCGATACCGGTGTGTGAAATTCCGGTTGTGCTAAAAGAGTAATTTAACCTAAAAGCGTGTAATCTAATCGAATATAATCGCAAAAATGCTGGATTTTGGGAAAAAAAAATCACATTTGTTAAACAAATTAGATTTTAAAGCCTTACATTGCATGTCAGTATTTTTACACATGCTAACCTGTGTTTTTTATCTAGATAAAAACTATCAAAAATGATTAAAGTATTAATTGCCGACAACCACCCCATCATTCGCATGGGTGTTACCAAGGTTCTGGATGACGCCAATGGTTTCGAAGTTATCGATGCCGTAGCTACAACTTCCGAACTTTTCGAAAAATTAGAAACGGTTAGTCCCGATGTTGTAATGCTGGAAATGGACATCCCCGAAATTAACGGTATTGCCACTTTACGAAAGATCAAAAAGGAATATCCTGAAATCAAAGTATTGATGTATAGTGGACAATCAGAGGATGTTTATGCCTTGAGTACGATCAGGGCCGGTGCTTTCGGTTATCTCTCGAAAGCTTCTGACATTGATTACATCATATCGGCCGTAAGAAAAGTAAGCGAAGGCAACATGTTCATCACCAATGAACTTGCGCAGCGCTTGGCTTTTGACGAAGGTACACAGAAACCAAGAAGGTTCTTCAGAAAGCTTTCTACGCGTGAGGTAGAAGTATTGAAATTGTTGGCCAGTGGCAAACGTAATAAAGATGTCGCCATCGGACTAAATCTCAACGAAAAAACCGTTAGCACCTACAAGGCACGGTTAATGAAAAAATTGAATGTTGACAATATGGTCGACCTTTTGCAGCAGGCGAAGGCGCTGGAACTGTATTAAGAAGTATACATTTTTAAAATTCGAACCTCGATGCCATCATCGGGGTTTTTCTTTTTCAACAGTTTACGAGTTGAGAAGTTTAGTTTATCCCTTTCCAACGAGAATACGGCGACATGTTCAGCACAGGACTTTGGGGCTCATTGCATTATGACAGCACCCTGTTCAATTTCTTGTTCAAGAGCTTGTTGAGGTTAAGATAGTTCATGATTTCCTCTAGTGTTTCGCGGTGGTCATCGGTGCTTTCATGGGTCTCTTTTTGAAGGGCCGACATTCTTTTCTTAATCAAAAAACAGCGTAGGGTTAAAATGGTCTCGCTGACCAATTGTGCCACACCGGCCTCCTTCTCCTTCGGATAGATGTCTTTCCGTTCCCAATTATGTAAAACATACTTTTCCTCTTCCATTAAAATAGATGAAATTTCGGATACCATTTCTTGATCTAAGTTTGAAAGGAATGTATTAATAGAAAAATCATCGCTCTCATTAAGCGTTTCGATAAGTTTGTAATAAATACCCCTGAAGTGCTCATTGGCGAGTTCGATTTCATCTTCCTGAAGATCAAGGTAAATTTTTTCATATACTTTGGCATCCAAAAAAAGCGGTTCTAAAATAAGGTCGCCGGCATCATTTTCTTTCAATACCAAATCTTCGAATTTTTGTTGCTCATTGCCATAAAGCAAAAGTAATTCAATGATCTTCCTTTCCAGTTCGTACTGTACATCAACTTTTTCGGCTGTAGCTTCGTTCTTTACCACATCAAAAGCTGTTTGCTCTTGCTTGGTATTCCTTGCGGTATCCGCTACCGATTTTTTATTGATTTGTGCCAGTGTACTGAACAAAACCCCTTCCGAAACCTTCATAATCTGCGCACATTCCTGAAGGTAGATTTCGCGTTTGATTGGATCGGGAATCTTGGCAATGCTGTTCACGATATCGCGTACCGTTTCGGCCCGTTTTATGGGGTCGTTAGCGGCCTCATTGGCCAAAAGGTTGGCCTTGAACTGAATAAAATCCTTCGCATTATCGGCGAGATATTTCTGTACCTCCTCTAAGTCGTTGTTTTTGGCGAAACTATCGGGATCTTCCCCTTCTGGAAACGTACATACCTTTACGTTCATACCCTGCTCCAAAATCAGGTCGATACCCCTAACGGATGCACGAAGCCCAGCGGCATCGCCATCGAACAAGACCGTAATATTCTTGGTCAGCCGATTGATCAACCGAATCTGTTCGGGGGTTAAGGCCGTGCCACTGGAAGATACCACGTTCTCTATGCCCCTTTGATACAATTGGATGACATCGGTATACCCCTCTACCAAATAGCAATTATCTTCTTTGGCGATAGCTTGTTTGGCGAAAAATATACCATACAGCACCTTGCTTTTGTGATAGATATCGCTTTCCGGGGAATTCAGGTATTTCGCCGCCTTTTTGTCGTTTTTCAGAATGCGCCCTCCAAAACCCAGCACTCGACCGCTCATGGAATGTATCGGAAACATCACCCGACCCTTAAAACGATCGAAGGTTTTGGGGTTGTTCGGATTTTGACCGTCGTCCTTGACAATGGTGAGTCCGGTTTTCTCGAGATAATTCAGTTGATACCCGTTATCCAGTGCCGCTTTGGTAAAGCCGTCCCATTGATCGAGACAGTAGCCGAGTCCAAATTTTTTAATGCTTTCATCGGTAAAACCGCGTTCCTTGAAATAGCTCAGGCCAATAGCTTTGCCCAGTTCGGTATCCCAAAGCATATCCGAAAAGTATTTTTGGGCAAATTCGGATACCAAGTACATGCTTTCACGTTCATTGGCTTCCTGCTTTTGCTCATCGGTACGCTCCGTTTCCTCGACTTCGATGTTGTACTTTTTGGCCACATATTTAATAGCCTCCGGGTAGGTGAAGTGCTCGTGTTCCATCAAAAAGGCCATTACATTACCGCCTTTACCGCTACTGAAGTCCTTCCAAATCTGTTTTACGGGGGATACCATAAAACTGGGTGAGCGCTCGTCGGTAAATGGGCTCAAGCCCTTAAAATTGGCACCGGATTTTTTCAACTGCACAAAATCGCCAATGACCTCCTCTAATCGGGCGGTTTCGTATACTTGGTCTATAGTAGCCTTGGATATCAAATTAAACAGTATGAAAATAAAATAGAGCCTAAAGATAAGGCTCTATTCTTATATATAAGGATGAAAAATATAACTCTATTATTGGGTTGCCACCCTCCAAATAACCCCACTATCGTCATCATTGACCAACAACGAGCCATCGGGAGCTACGGCCACCCCGACAGGCCTGCCGTGAACTTCGCCTGCTTCTTCATCGGAAATAAATCCAGTTAAAAAATCCTTAGGCTGCTGGGGTTGTCCGTTTTCGAAGGGAACGAACATTACTTTGTATCCTGCAAATTTCGCTCGGTTCCAAGAACCGTGCTGGCCCACAAAGACTCCATTTTTATAGCTGGCAGGGAACTGATCGGCCGTATAGAAGGTTAGCCCAAGTGATGCGGTATGGTTGCCCATCGGTACATCGGGCACAATGGCCTTATCGACCAGATCTTGGTGCGGATCATCTTCCCATCGCGGGTCGTTGACCTTACCGTAATAACTATAGGGCCAGCCGTACCAGCCTCCTTTTTTGACGCTTGTGATATAATCGGGAACCAAATTGTTGCCCAACTTATCCCGTTCGTTGACGGCCGTCCAAAGGTCGCCGGTGACCGGGTTCCAATCCATTCCAACGGGGTTTCTGAGTCCGTCGGCATACACGATTTCGCCACTGCCATCGGGGTTCACTTCCAGAATATTGGCACGGCGTTCTTCTTTTTCCATTCCCTGGTCGCCCACGTTACTTGCCGACCCGACGGAGATATATATTTTGTTCCCTTCTTTGTTGGTGATGATATTTCGGGTCCAGTGATTGTTGTAGCCACTTGCAGAGAGCTCAACAATTTTTTCACCTTCGCCCTCCAATTTGTTCTGTCCTTCTGAATAGGGATATCGGTAGAGACCATCGGTATTTGCTACATAAAAATAGTTGTCCAAAACCAACATTCCGAAATTTTGGTTCAGGTCTTCGCGGAAAATATGCCGCTCGTCGACTTCCCCATCGTTATCGGAATCCCTGAGCAAGGTAATACGGTCCGCACTATTTTTGGTATTCGACTCCGCCACAAAAATATCGTTGTTGGGTGCAACGTATGTCCACCTGGGATGTTCTAGCTCATCTGCAAATTTAGTAACCGTAAAACCATCCGGAGCTATTGGCATTTCACCATCGGCCCATCCGACAACATCACTGTTTTTGGTAACCGATTCCGATGAAAAAGGCGCCACCAATTCCAAAGGTCCTATAGCGGTTTCGACGGTCGTGATTCCATTGTCCGCCAATTCATTCTTGGTTTCCTTCGAGACACTTTTCTCATTTTTACAGCCAAAAATAATACCTGTAAATGCTATAAATAATAGTACTTTTCTCATAAATCTTGTTTTATAGAAAGGTAAGTCATGCTAACACAAATTTAAAGACATTCACTCTCTTTAATATTAATTTAACAAGCATTTATACTAGTTTTTATTTAAATTACAACAACATGATTTTCTTCTTCGGCACCCGTTCCGGCAAAACAAAAATCGAGCAGCTTAAGGGTTGCTCTTGCCCCTTTTGTGAACAAGTAGGCACATTGACCCTATCAAAAACCAGTATTTGGTTCCATCTATTCTGGATTAAACTGTTTCGAATATCGTCCAACAGCATCGTTGAATGTTCACATTGTAAGCGGGTTTATTATCAAGAAGAATTTACCGAGCCGATGCAAAAAGCTATTGAGGCGCATTAATTAAGGTCGAACCTCAAGCCCAGCGAAATATTGTGTTGTTCGACCGTAGCGTCTTGAAAAATGGGGTTCAGGTCATATTTCACATACAATAGAATAGTGTCGAATCCTGCATAGGCGCTGAGTCCATAAATCAAATTACTGGTATTGTAATCCCGTTTAAGTTTATCTTTTACGTTGTCGCCGTCTATTTCATACTTTAACTTTTGGCGGGTGCCCAAGTTCAACCCGCCATAGCCTCCGATTCCGAAACGAAACTGGTTGACGATAGAATAGCGAATATTATCCTCATTTTGTCTCAGTTTTGATGGGCCAAATTCAAAATGTACCGGGAAAACCAGATTATCCATCCGGAGTTTTGATTTTTTGAGGTCGAACGCAAATTCCGCAAGTTCGGCTTGGCCATCATTGACCGTAAAGTATTGATTTTCTTCTGGTTTTAAACCGTTGAACTGGAACGATGCACCATAATGCAAACGCACGGCATTGGAATTTTTGAGTACCCTGGTATTCCAGGCCCATCCAATTTCAAAAAACCGGCTACTGCCAATTTGATAAGGCGAGTCGTTTAGGGATTGTCCATCGATAATAGCATTGTTCAAGCCAAAGGCAATGATGGGATCTCCATAGGTCCGTCGATCATAGCGTACCTTTTTCTGTTTTCCCGAATTATATTTGACTCCGAAAAGTACGTCACCCTCACTATCATCGGCACCAAAACCTATTTCAATTGTGTTAATGTCGGTATTCAGGTCTACCGCTCCCTTCCGTTTTAGCAATTCAATGGTGTTCTCTAAAATAGCTACTTTGTTGTCAATATTTTTAGCTCGTTTTTCGGCGGCCTCCGTTTTAAGTTCCTGCGCCCTTTCTTTGGAAATTTCACCGTTGTCAAGCCGTTTGTTTATCATCTCCACCTCTTTTTTCAAGGCTTCGCGCTCAACTTGGACAACGCTCGCCTTTTTGTTCTCCAACTGTTCCACCTTGTATTTTAAGGTTTCGTCGTCTTGCGCCACAAGTTGTTGTGATAATAGGAAAAGAAATAATAATAGAAAATACGTGATACTAGCTCTCATGACTTTTTGATTTAGAAAGTCCCCCTTCCCAGCCTTTCCCCAAAAGGGGAGGCGTTCATGTTGGACTTGATTAATGATTGATGATAATGATTGATTGATGAATAAACTCCTACAGGTCCCTCTGCGTATGATGCTTGGGGAAAATAGATTATTTTTAATGTTTGGATTACTTATTACGGTCTGCAACAGCGGTTCTCACCTTTAGAAAACCTTCCTTCAGAGCGTCAAATATTTGGTCGCGAAAAGAGGTGTCGAGTTCGTCTTCAACATCGGCCAAAAGCACCATGGCGTCGACCGATCGGTCATTAATGAATGTTTTATCTTCCAAGAGTTGACGTTGTGCACTATTCAATAGGGAATCGATTTCTACAGCTGTAACGGTGCGGTTTCCATTTTCCAATAGCGCTACCTGAGCAACAATCTCTGCAATTTTGATGTCCATAAGCTCTTGGGATGTTTTTAATGGGAAAGTCGCTTTTTCAACTTTTCTTATTTCCTCATTTGAACTGCCCAAGGCATCCATTTTAGCGATATCCGTATTTTGTTTATTCCTACTTTGGTTGAGTTCTTCTACCTGTTCCTGAACTTTACTATCGACAATGACCCTATCTTCCCCGATTTTTGGTTTGTAGATAATTTCCGGTGTGTTGTTCGGTCGGATGGAATCTTTCTCAACATTGCTTATTTGGATATCATTATCTGCAGGCAGCCCTCTTGTCGTGAGATACAAACCTGAAATAAAAAGTAGCCCGATAAACCCAGCGGCGATACCATACCATTTGAAATTCTTTGGTTTCGGAGTCTGGGATTCTTCCAACTGCTGCGAAATTCTCTCCCAAGCTCCTTCCGAAGGATTTATCTCACGGCCTTGCAACTGCTCTTTTAGCTGTTTTTCAAATTTATTCCGTCCCATATCCTATGCTATTTTGTTGCTTTAATTGTTCCTGCAATATCCGTCTTGCCTTGAACAGCTGTGATTTAGAAGTGCTTTCCGAAATATCCAATATCTCGCCTATTTCTTGATGCTTGTACCCTTCTATGGCATATAGCACAAAAACAGTGCGATACCCATCCGGAAGGGAATCGATCAGGGATTGAATGTGTTCCGTGTCCCAATCGAACGAATCGATTGTCGTTTGGGGACGAATCTTTTCCATCACCGTTTCGTCATAGACTACGAACTGGTTTTTTCGTAAATACGATATACTTTCCCGGACCATGATTTGACGTATCCATCCCTCGAAACTACCCTCATGCCGGAAAGTTTCCAGGTTTTTAAGGACTTTGACAAAACCCGACACCATGACGTCTTCGGCAAATTGTAAGTCTTTGATATACCTTCTACATACGCCCAGCATTTTTGGCGCATACTTTTCATACAAACACCGCTGAGCTTCCCGATTACCGGAGGCCGATTTTTTGATCAGCTGCTTTTCGCTTTTGTAAAAAGGTATAATTTTCAAAGTTCTTTAGTTGTCTTCTATTATAACAGACGCAGAAGGGATTGAAATGGTTGCCTGAAGTATCGCATTTTTTTTGGTAGTCGGCTTGAAACAGCCCCATCACTGCTTGATTATGACCTTAAACGTAAAGCGAGGGAGCGGTATGTCGAATGAACTATGATTCACGGGGAGATTCTTTTCTTCGTTTGCACCACTATAGTGTTGAAATCTGCGGTACTAATGCCCATGAAGGCTACGTACTACTTCTTCCGATCCACAACATAGTTCACCATAAGCTCTAATGCACTTTTGTATTCTGAGGATGGATACATAGCCAGCAGCTGCAAAGCCTTTTCCTTAAAAGATAGCATTTTCTGAACCGCATAATCCAACCCACCCTGATCGCGCACGAAGGTGATGACTTCCTTTACCCGCTTTTTGTCTTTGTTGTGGTTTTTCACGGAATTGATAAGCCACTTTTTTTCGGATGCCGAACACTTGTTCAGCACGTAAATCAAGGGAAGGGTCATTTTCTGTTCTTTAATATCGATACCGGTAGGCTTTCCAATTTTTTTCGCGCCATAATCGAATAGGTCGTCCTTAATCTGGAAAGCCATCCCACAGAGTTCCCCAAATTTCCGAAACGTTTCTACGTCTGGGGAGTCCGGTTTTACAGAACAAGCGCCAAGACTGCAGCAAGCGGCAATCAAAGTGGCCGTTTTTTGGCGGATAATATCGTAGTAAACTTCCTCGGTGATATCTAAACGCCTAGCCTTTTCAATCTGCAAAAGCTCACCTTCGCTCATTTCGCGAACGGCCACGGAGATAATACGTAGCAAGTCAAAATCGCCGTTGTCGATGGACAGCAATAGGCCTTTAGAAAGTAAATAATCCCCCACTAATACCGCAATTTTGTTTTTCCACAGCGCGTTGATGGAAAAGAAGCCTCGGCGTTTATTACTTTCGTCGACCACATCGTCGTGTACCAAGGTAGCGGTGTGGATAAGTTCGATGACCGAGGCCCCTCGGTACGTGCGTTCGTTGACCGCACCATCGTTCAACAACTTAGCGGTGAGAAATACGAACATGGGCCGCATTTGCTTCCCCTTGCGGTTTACGATGTAGTAGGTAATCCGGTTTAATAGTGCCACTTGGGAAGACATAGCCTCTCGGAACTTGGTTTCGAAAAGTTCCATTTCCTGCTCAACGGGCTGTTTTATTTGGGATACTATTTTCAAAAATGCGGATTCAAGGTTGGGTTCCGTAAAATTAGGGAAAATAAAGTAGGCAGATGCAGTTGGCAATTTTAGTATGAATGGGCATTTAGGCAGTCAGGCTTAGGGTCCAAACGCTGCAAAACAGCTGTTCAAAGTTGGAAAAGTTAACTTGTAATTCGACCCTTAAACAACTTTAAAATTTAAAACTGAAATTAGCAGCATTGAACACTAAACTATACGGGGCAGGTCGCTATGATCAAAATGAAGGTCGATCAAAACCACCAACTGCAGGTGCTTACTTTTTATTCGCCAGTTGCCCGCAGGCCGCATCGATATCCTTTCCCCTTGAGCGGCGAACGGTGACGATAATTCCGTTGCGCTCTAAAGTAGAAACGTACATATCTAAAGCCGCATTGGTAGCTTGTCGGAACTCCCCATCATCGATGGGATTGTATTCGATCAAATTCACTTTCGAAGGCGCGAACCTACAGAATTCGACTAAGGCATCTACATCGTTTTGGGTATCGTTGATACCCTGCCATACTACGTACTCATAGGTAATTCGACTTTGCGTTTTGGCATACCAATATTCCAAGGCTTCGCGCAAATCGGCTAAAGTGAAGGTCGCATTAAAGGGCATGATCGAGGTACGGATTTCATCGATGGCGGAATGTAAGGATACGGCTAGCTTGAACCGCACTTCGTCATCCGCCATTTTTTTTATCATTTTGGGCACCCCGCTCGTGGAAACCGTGATGCGCTTCGGCGACATGCCCAAGCCCTCTGGCGAAGTGATTTTATCGATGGCCTTGAGCACGTTGTTGTAGTTCATTAACGGCTCCCCCATCCCCATAAAAACAATATTGCTCAAGGGTCGGTCGAAATATAGCCGACTTTCGTTATCGATGGCGACCACCTGGTCATAAATTTCATCGGGATTCAGGTTCCGCATACGTTTCAAGCGGGCCGTAGCGCAGAAAAGGCAATCAAGACTGCAGCCCACTTGGCTCGACACACAGGCAGTCGTGCGCGTTTTGGTAGGAATGAGTACAGACTCCACAATCAAATCATCGTGCAAGCGCACGGCATTTTTAATGGTGCCGTCATTACTACGCTGCATCTGATCGACCTTGATGTGGTTGATGACAAAATTAGCTGCTAGCATATCACGCGTCTCCTTGGAGATATTGGTCATGCCCTCGAAGGAATGTGCGGATTTTTGCCAGAGCCATTCATAGACTTGATTGCCCCGAAAGGCCTGATCGCCCTCTGATACAAAGAAATCACGAAGCTGTTCTTTGGTCAGGGCCCGGATGTCTTTTTTTTTGGTCTGCACAGTTTATACTATAAAAAAATCCCTTCCTTGAAGTCTATAAAATCAAAAGAAGGGACAGATTCCCGCCGAAGGGTATCCTGAGCGGACCCAAAGAGCGGGAATTAAAAATACACATTAAATAATCAACATCGCATCACCGTACGAATAGAATTTATACTGCTCTAAAATAGCTTCCTTATAGGCTTTTTTCATGAGATCGTGCCCCATGAAGGCCGATACCATCATCAAAAGTGTCGATTTAGGCAAATGAAAGTTGGTTATCATGGCGTCGGCGATACTGAACTCGTATGGTGGAAAGATGAATTTGTTGGTCCAACCGTCATGTGTATTGAGCAAATGGTCTGAAGAAACGGCACTTTCAAGTCCACGCATGGCGGTAGTACCTACCGCACATATTTTTTTCTTTTTAGCCTTGGCCCTGTTGACGATATCGGTTGCCTTTTCGTCAATAATAAGCTCTTCACTATCCATTTTATGCTTCGAAAGATCTTCGACCTCAACGGGGTTGAACGTACCCAGACCCACGTGTAAGGTGACCTCGGCAAAATCGATACCCTTAATTTCCAACCGCTTCAAAAGATGCTTTGAAAAATGGAGTCCGGCAGTTGGTGCCGCAACAGCTCCTTCATGCTTGGCATAAATAGTCTGGTAACGCGTCTCATCTTCCGGCTCAACATCCCTTTTAATATATTTTGGAAGTGGCGTTTGGCCCAAGTCACGTAATTTTCTTCTAAAGTCTATATACGAGCCATCGTAAAGAAAACGCAAGGTTCTACCTCTTGAAGTCGTATTATCGATAACCTCTGCCACCAAATCTTCATCATCACCGAAATACAGCTTGTTACCGATTCGAATTTTACGGGCAGGATCTACCAAAACATCCCAAAGGCGTTGCTCTTCATTGAGTTCACGTAACAAGAACACCTCGATTCTAGCCCCGGTCTTTTCTTTATTACCGTACAAACGCGCCGGAAAAACCTTGGTATTGTTCAACACCATCACGTCATCTTCGTTGAAATAATCGATCATGTCCTTAAACATTTTATGCTCGATTTTTCCGGTTTCGCGATGAACGACCATCAGTTTAGATTCGTCCCGGTTTTCAGCAGGATATTCGGCCAGCAAATTATCGGGCAGTTCAAAATTGAAATGCGATAATTTCATCTTCTGGTACTTGTTGGGTTTTATAGGCATAGTGCGATTTTGTTGAATGTGCGATATTCGCGTACTCTTTTTTGCGGCTGCAAATATACGACCTGCGGATAGGGGATGTCAAGTAAAAGGGTGATTATATTAAATTTCTTTTACGCTAAATCCGAGGTTTTCGAGGTCTTCCCAAAAATCAGGATAAGATTTGGATACCACCTCGGCATCGTTGATACGTAAGGATGACCTAAGGGCCAAGGGCGCAAACGCCATCGCCATTCTGTGGTCGTTGTAGGTATCGATGGTCACGTCTTTTTTGATAGCGGTCGACCGTCGGAGTGTTAAGGCTTTATCCGTGACAGAAATATCGGCCCCAAATTTGGTGAGTTCGGTATACAGCGCCATTAGCCGATCGGTTTCCTTAATTTTTAAGGTATGAAGGCCTGTCAGGTGGCAACCGATTCCCAAACCGAAACAAGTGACCGCGATGGTCTGGGCGATATCGGGGGCATTCGCCAGTTCGTAGTTTAAGGTTGTCAACTGATAATCGGTGGTTTTTTTTAGTAGGATATGGTTATCGTAAAAAAACGTTTCCACGCCAAAATCTTGGTAAATTTCGGAAAGGACACTATCACCTTGCAAACTGTCTTTTTTATAGGCGGATAATTTAATTTCACTACCTATCTCGCAAAGAGCTAGGATGCTATAATAATAGGATGCGGAACTCCAATCGGATTCTACGGTCAAAACGGTCGGCGCCACCTCGGTTTTCGGCGAAACCCTGATGACATTACCTTCGAAGGTACTTTTTACGCCGATTTGGGACAACAGCCCCAACGTCATTTTTATGTAGGGTACCGAGGTTATTTCTCCGATCAGCTCGAGTTCGAGTCCGTTTACTAGACTTGGCGCAATCAATAAAAGCGAGGAAATATACTGGCTGCTGATATTGGCCGGAAGGCTCACCCGATTTTTAATCAGTTTTTTTCCCTTTATCCGTATCGGGGGATAGCCTTCGTTTTTCTCAAAGGCAATATCAGCACCTAAACTTCGCAAGGCTTCTACCAAAACCTGTACGGGCCGCTCGGTCATGCGTTGCGAGCCCGTGAGCGTAACTTCTTTGCCTTCTTGGGAAGCGAAATAGCCGGTTAGAAACCGCATGGCAGTACCGGCATGGTGAATGTCTACTACCCCATTTTCGATTTGCAACCCCTTTTCCATCACCTCGGCATCATCGGAATTGGAAAGGTTTTCGATGGTAATGTCAGGATATAATGCCCGGAGCAACAACGAGCGATTGGACTCACTTTTGGAGCCTGTAATTTCTACGTCAGCTGTGATACGATTGCTGGGAGGGGCGGAGAGGTGTAGTTTCAATTTTTTAATTGATTTTGATGCTATTATTTCAGCTTTTCATTGTTCTGGTGCCTTTCGTGGTCGCGTTTCGCTTTGAGCTCCAGTTTTTTATCGAAAGCATCCTGTAAATTCACTCCGGTTTGGTTGGCGAGACAAAGTACCACAAAAAGGACATCGGCCAGTTCTTCACCCAAGTCTTTGGCCTTATCAGATTCCTTTTCGCTCTGTTCCCCGTACCGGCGTGCTATAATACGGGCCACCTCTCCCACTTCTTCGGTGAGCTGTGCCATGTTGGTGAGCTCGTTGAAATAGCGGACACCGTGCGCTTTGATCCAGCCATCCACTTCCTGTTGTGCTTTTGTGATACTCATGACATTTGGAAATTCAGGATTTTAAAAAATTTATATTTTTCTTGCCAGGGCAAAGTTTTCTAGCATAGCGGTAGCTACGGTATAAAATTTTAATGACGCTAAAGGAAAAAGGGAAGATACTAAAAACCGATTTTCGAAATGGTGGGAGTACAAGCTCATTATTCTTTGTTCTTCGTATCTATCAGTATCGTAACGGGACCGTCGTTCAGCAGGTCAACTTTCATATCGGCCCCGAAAATTCCGGTACCTACTTTTTTGCCTAAGTCCCTCTCTAGCTGCCGGATAAAAATCTCATACAAGGGAATCGCCACCTCTGGTTTCGCCGCTTTAATATAGGACGGCCGATTGCCTTTTTTAGTGGAGGCGTGCAGGGTAAACTGACTTACTACGATAGCATCACCACCTATATCCAAGAGCGATTCGTTCATCACGCCATCAGCGTCGTTAAAAATCCGGAGGTTAACGATTTTTCGGGATAGCCATTCGATATCTTCTTGACCATCGGCATCCTCGATTCCCAATAGAATCAAAAGTCCGGACTCTATTTCCGAAGTAATTTTGTCATCAACCGTGACACTCGCCTTGCGGACTCTTTGGATAACTGCTTTCATTGATCACGCTCGGTTATTGAAATAGTTTGTCATCCGTTGTTCATCAAAATTACTTCTGTCCATGAACATCCATTCTATAATTCTCATCTTCTCCGGTCACTATCTGTACGTAGCTGCGGTATCGGCTCCATGAAACTTCCTCATTTTCTAAAGCATCCTTGACGGCGCATTGCGGTTCGTTCAAATGCAGGCAATTATTGAATTTGCAACCGTCTTTAAGGGCAAAGAACTCGGGGAAATAATCTCCGATCTCTTCCTTTTCCATATCCACCACGCCGAAGCCTTTGATACCTGGCGTATCAATAATTCGGCCGCCGAAACTAAGATCGTACATTTCAGCGAAAGTTGTGGTGTGTTGCCCCTGTAGGTGCTGCTCGGATATGGCCGCCGTTTTCAGATCCAATCCCGATTCCAGGGCATTGACCAAAGTGGATTTTCCAGCGCCCGAATGCCCGGCAAACATGCTGGTCTTTTCCTTCATCAACTCCCTAACCTTTTCAATATTTTTACCTGTCAGGGCTGATATTCCGATGCATGTGTGGCCAATTTCGCGATACAAGCCTGCCAAAAACTTGATTTCGGCCAACTCTTCGTCATTGTAGGTATCAACTTTATTAAAGAGTAAAACTACTGGAATATCATACGCCTCGGCGGTCGCTAAAAAACGATCGATAAAAAGTGTATACGTAGTCGGGTTGTTGAGCGTCACCAATAAAAACACCTGATCGAGATTGGCAGCGATAATATGGGTCTGCTTCGAAAGGTTGACCGACTTTCGGATAATATAATTCTTACGGTCTTCGATACCGGAAATCGTGCCTACTTCATCGTCTCCCAATTTCTCGATCTCAAATTTCACCACATCACCAACCGCAATCGGATTGGTACTTTTGATTCCCTGTATTCGGAACTTGCCCTTGATGCGGCATTCGATGAACTCATCGTTTTCGGCCTTAACACTGTACCAACTTCCGGTCGATTTATAGACGGTTCCCTTCATGCCGATATGCTATTTGAAACTATCCATTTATTACTTTTTCTTGATGGTTGATCGATTCTTGATGAATGGCCTTGAACAGTTTTAAAATAAACTCCTCGCTCAATCCTTTTGTTTCGCCTTCCAATATCATCGCGCCCAAAATCTCGTTCCAACGGGTGGATTGCAAAACGGCCACGTTTCTCTCTTTTTTCAAGCCCCCGATTCCGTCGGAAATCTTCATCCGTTTGCCCATTGTTTCGATGATTTGGTTATCCAATACATCGATCTGGGCTCGTAGATTACTCAATTTAGTGTTGTATTCCGTTTCTGGAGAGCTCTCCTTTCGGATGCGCAAATCGCGCATGATCTGCTTCAACCGGTCTGGGGTTACCTGCTGGGCGGCATCGCTCCATGCGTTATCGGGATCATGGTGCGTTTCAATCATCAATCCATCGAAATTCAGGTCCAGAGCCGTTTGCGAAACATCGAAGATCATATCGCGCTTTCCGGTGATATGCGAAGGGTCGTTTATGACGGGCAGATCAGGAAAACGGGTCTGCAGATCGATAGCCAATTGCCATTCGGGAATATTTCGGTACTTGGATTTCTCGTAAGTAGAAAACCCCCTATGGATGACCCCTAACTTTTTGATATTCGCAGTGTGTAATCGTTCAACGGCACCCAACCACAAAGAAAGATCTGGGTTTACCGGGTTTTTGATCAATACTACCTTATCTGTACCCTCTAAAGCGTCGGCAATTTCCTGAACGATAAACGGACTCACCGTTGACCGGGCCCCGATCCATAAAAGATCGATATCGTGTTCAAGTGCGAGCTCTACATGCGCGCGGTTGGCGACCTCGGTAGCGGTCTTCATTCCGGTTTCCTTTTTCACCTTTTGCAGCCATTTTAGGCCTAGAGCCCCTACGCCCTCAAAATTTCCGGGGCGGGTACGGGGTTTCCAGATACCGGCCCGATAGTAATTGACATCGGTGTCTTTTAGACTATGGGCAATGCCCATTACCTGTTCTTCGGTTTCCGCACTACACGGCCCGGCGATTACCAATGGATGGTCTAGGTTCATATCATCTAACCATGACCTCATTTGCTTTGTGTTTTCCATACTATTTAACTCTTTTAACTCTTAACTTACTTATTCAAAGGTATCCCTTTCAAAATTTCCTTAATCCGGTTCGTATCGTTCATTTCGTTATAAATACCCTCATAATCGTCGTTTTCTATCAATTGTTTGAAATCCTGTAGGTTTTGAATGTATTCGCTTAATGAATCCAAAACATTTTCTTTATTGTGCTTGAAAATGGGCGTCCACATGGCGGGCGAACTCTTGGCAAGTCTTACGGTGCTCTCAAAACCACTACCGGCCATATCAAAAATATCACGTTCGTTCTTCTCTTTTTCAATTACGGTCTTTCCCAACATAAAAGCGCTGATGTGTGACAAATGCGACACATAGGCGATATGTTTATCATGCGCTTCGGGGTTCATATAACAAATACGCATGCCCATCTCATGAAAGAGCTCCAAAGCCTTTTCCTGAAGTTTAAAAGCTGTTTTTTCGACCTCACAAATAATGTTCGTCTTACCGGAATATAAATTTTCGATAGCAGCGGACGGTCCGGAAAATTCCGTTCCCGCAATGGGATGCGCCGATAAATAGTTTCTTCTTTTGGGATGATCGGCAACCGTTTTACAGACCAGGCTTTTGGTCGATCCGCCATCAAAGACTACACAAGCATCGTTCACGGCATCCAATATTTTGGGAAGCTCCACGACCATGGCATCCACGGGAACCATAACGATTACCATATCGGCATTACCAAGTTCATCATAGCTCGATATTGAATCGATAATGCCCAAGGACAAAGCCGCCTCCTCATGAGCCGGATTGATATCTATGCCATGAATTTTGGATTCCGGACGCAGGCGTTTGATGTCCTTCGCAAAGGAGCCTCCGATCAAGCCGATACCGACGATGAAAATGTTCATTTTTTGGGATGTTTGTTGTTTAGGGTTTATGGTTTGGTGTTTAGTTTTTTCCGAATCCCGATTTAGCTTTAACTCTTGTACTCTATAACTTCCTAACGTATTTTTTCAAAACCTCTCGATTGCCTCTCGAATCTTATCCTCGGTAACACAAAGCGAAAACCGGATATAACCCTCCCCATTGCTTCCGAAAATCGTTCCGGGGGTGATAAAAATGTTTTTATCATATAAGACCTCATCGATAAATGTTTCGGCAGATTTGCTGCCTTCGGGCAGTTTGGCCCATACGAACATTCCTACGGCATTTCTATCGTACGTACAATTCAAAGTGTCGGCGAGTTCAAAAATCAAATTCCTTCTATTCCTATACACTTTATTCAATCCTTCGAACCAATCCGAAGCACTTTTCAAGGCTGTAATCGCCCCTTTTTGAATACCATAGAACATGCCGGAATCCATATTACTTTTTACTTTTAGCACGGCATCGAGGTGTTCGGCACTGCCCAAGACCATGCCAACACGCCATCCGGCCATGTTGAACGTCTTGCTCAGTGAATTCAGTTCCAAGGCGACCTCTTTGGCGCCCTTGACGGATAGTATGCTCATCGGCTTTTCGTTCAGTACGAAACTATACGGATTATCGTTCACCAATAAAATGGAATTTCTTTTGGCAAAGGCCACCAAACGTTGAAACTGTTCGGCATCGGCGGTAGCCCCGGTTGGCATGTGCGGATAGCTGGTCCACATAATTTTTACTTTGGACACATCTTGTTTTTGGATACTATCCAAATCGGGAAACCATCCATTTTCTTCGGATAGATCATAATATTTGGGCACCGCGCCTACCAACCTTGTAACCGAAGTATAGGTAGGATAGCCGGGATTTGGAATAAGCGCTTCATCCCCGGGATTCAGAAAGGCCAAGCTAATGTGCATGATACCTTCCTTGGATCCCATTAACGGCAGTATTTCGTTGCTCGGATTGGCATCAACGCCAAACTTATCTGCATAGAACGAGGATATAGCTTCCCGTAGTTCGGGAAGGCCCTGGTAGCTTTGGTATTGATGTGCTCCGACATTCAACACGGCTTTCTGAATACTTTCCACAATTTCGTTTGAAGGTGCCAGATCAGGGCTGCCGATGCCCATATTGATAATCGGCCGGCCTTCCGCCATGAGGCTGCGCACTTCACGCAACTTTTTTGAAAAGTAGTATTCCTCTACGCTCCGTAATCTATCCGCCGTGCTTATTTTGCAAATGGTCATACCCTTACATTTTTATATTCGCCCAATACCTTAAAGTCTTCCGACATGATGCCCAATAGGGCTTTTGCTTTCTCGAAATATTCATGTCCCTTAAAAGTAACATCTACAAAAAAGGCATATTTCCATGGGGTCTCAATAATCGGAAGGGACTGTATCTTGGTCAAGTTCAGATTGCAATCGCTCATTACATTAAGCACTGCGGCCAAACTACCGCGTTTATGGTCCGTCACGAAACGTACGGAAGCCTTACTAATCTCGCTCTTTGGAATTACCTTGTTTTTAGTACTTACAATGATAAAGCGTGTCGCATTATTTTTAATGGTCTGAATTTGCGGTGCTACGATGTCCAAATCATAGAGATGGGCGGCAACCTCGGGTGCTATGGCTGCTATATGTTTCAATTGCTGCGCTTGGATACGCTTTGCCGTTTCTGCAGTATCAACATCCTCCACCATTTTAATATGGGGAAAATCACGGAAAAACTCCTTGCACTGCAATAAGGCCATTGGATGCGAACGTACTTCTTCGATATCACCGATGGTCTGGCCCTTCAGCACCATCAAATTATGGTTAATGTTCAAATAATGTTCGCCGATAATATGCAAATTGTTATGGTACACCAATGCGTAGTTGGGAATGATGGAACCCGCGATTGAATTTTCAATGGCCATTACGCCAATGTCGGCAGTTTTGTCCAACAATCGGTCGACCAAGTAGTCAAAAGACATGCTCTCGACCAGATCGGTATCTTCTCCGAAAAATTCCCGGGCCACCTGATGGTGGTTAGAACCTCTTATTCCTTGTATGGCTATTTTTTGTCTCATTGTCTTTCCCGCTTTCCCCTATGGAGAAGGGGGAGTTTATATCTTGCGCCTATTGGAAATTTAAATTTTATTTAGTACCTGTAATTTGGATTGCATTCAAAAAAAAGTCCCGCTTGCAGCGGGACTTCATTTGTCTATATGTTCAAATATATCACAACAGTCCCGCTTCTCTTTTAAAAAAGAAGTAAAAATAGAAACCGTTATAGAAATATTGTTTTGACATGGTACACTTAAACTTTCGCTAAAGTAGTAATTTTAATTAAAAATCAAATTATTTAGACTTATATTTTTTAATTTTTAGGGATACATCCGTCTTCAAACACATACCTAAACTTTAATCTATGGTGCATACACTTCAACATAAAGATAAAAGAATCGAATTGATGCCATGATTATCTACTTTGGATGCCATATTGATTATCGGAAAAATTATCCAATTGCGTAAAACTGAGATGACAGATTGATGGAAAGAAATTTCCAACGCAGAAAAAGAAGCTATCGAAAAAGGAATCGCAGATAGAAATGCAGGTCGATCAAAACCACACACCGAAAAAAGAAAATTGATTGGAAAATGCTTATAAAATCACAAGCACGGAGTATTCACTTTTAGCGTTTTCCGAAATAGTAGAACATCTTTTAATATATGTTTCGAAAAAGAACAGCACCGCTTTGCAACGGATTTGACCGCACTGATAAACGGAGCCCCAAAAAATCAATATCTTTTTGCCATCTCATAAGAGAAGCCCCATATAAGAAGCGCCGTTATTTTAGAGCTGAAATCGTTATTTTACAGTAAAAATGCTGATACAGGATAAACGCTTTCATTGTTTTTAAACCGAAAAGATTGCGACAAAAAAGAATTTAACTTCCAATGTCCATAACCGTCAAAAACATCACCAAATCTTTCGGCAACCAAAAAATACTTCGAGGTATCTCTTTCAAGCTCGATAAAGCAGAAATCGTAGGATTGTTAGGGCCGAACGGCGCGGGCAAGTCCACAATGATGAAAATTTTGACCACCGATTATCAGGCGGATGAAGGTGAGGCATATGTCAATTCGTTCGATGTGGCCAAAGAAAAAAAGAACGTACAAAAAAGTATCGGATACTTACCAGAGCACAATCTGTTGTCTTTGGATATGAACGTAAACGAACATTTGGCCTTCATAGCCGACGTACATAAAAATGACAAAAGCCGAATAGCGCAGGTCATCGAACAAACGGGACTTACCACGGAAGTCCATAAAAAAATAGGAACGCTTTCAAAAGGCTATCGCCAACGGGTCGGATTGGCAGCAGCTCTGTTGCACGACCCCGAGGTGTTGATTCTTGACGCGCCTACTACTGGGGTCGACCTCGAGCAATTGCTGGAAATCAGAAAACTAATTCGCGAAATCGGAAAGAAAAAGACCATGCTGCTTTCGACCCATATCATAAAAGAAGTAGAAGCAGTCTGCGATCGGGTACTGATCATTAACAAAGGGATCTTGGTGGCGGACAAAAAGTTATCCGATTTACGCAATGAGGATGAGCAAACTATAGAAGTAGAATTTGACTATCGGGTTGAGGAAGCTTTTTTGAATCGGCTACCCCACGTGCAGCATGTAAAAAACACGGCCGGTTTCTTATATGAAATTACGTTTGACACTTCAAAAGACATGCGGCCTGCAGTTTTTGATTTTGCTCATGACAATAAGCTCAAAACACTACAGCTGAGCCGGAAGAACAAAAACTTGGAGCGTTTGTTTTTCGAACGAACATCGTAGGGTTTTAAAAAAAGCCAAATTTAAAATTTTAGGGCTAGACCTATCCCATCTTTATTTCCAATCGGCACCATATGAAGGGAAGTTCTATTCTCAAGTTCCTTATTATATCCCAAAATGGCTTTTCTTTTTGAGTTATTCGCCGAAACGAAGAAAATAGCAGCAATCGTTGCAGAACCCAAGGTGCCGATTACAGGAACTGTACTATCGTTTCGTTGCGCCATCTCGGCACCTGTCCAAAATGCAAATCCCATTTCGGAAACCAAGGCAATGGATGCCAGGGTATTTTGCACTTTCGATTTCTTCCAATATCCTTCCAATTCTTCGCTTTTTTCCAGTAATATTTCCAGTTGCTTTTTGGTTATCTCTTGGTCATCTTGATAATATTTTTGACCCCAGAAACCAGAAAACATAGTTATTTCCTGCCCACTAAGCTTTGTAGTAGAAATTGTAATTATAAAAAGTAAAACGATTGGCTTTAAAATTTTCATGGTAGAATTGATACGAATTGGCTACTAAAACGAGACAAAGTTTCAAATAGTATGATTCAATTCTTAAAAATAACCCTCTATAAAATAAAAGGATAGCGCAGTTTGATTTGAAACTGCGCTATCCTTTTATTTTACTTACAGTAGCGGTTGCGGAGACTAAAACTTCAATGCCAACCCCGTTCCATTTTGATTGTTAACCGGTACTAGGCGAAATGAAGTTCCACCTCCTAAACTATCATTGTAGTTTAAAATGGCCTTGCGTTTGTTATCTCCAGATGCCTTAAAGAAAATCATTCCGACAAGACCGGTACCTGCAGCGGCAATAATGGGGCCGGTCAAGGGCTTATTTTGATCCAAGCTGGTAACCAACCAGATTGTGGAACCTAGGTTGGCCAAACCGAAGCCGAGTCCGCCTAGGGCCAATTTTTTCGATTTTTTCCATTCCGCTTCAGCTACAGAACTTTCCATCATAATCTTGTTGACTTCTTTCCAAGTCAATTTTTCCTTATCTTGGTAAAACTGCTCGCCCCATGAGCCTGGAAAGGCAGTGATTTCTTGAGCGGAAAGGTTTGTGGAAACTAGAGCAATGATGCCGACCGCGAATATTGTCTTTAATACTTTCATAATTGTACTTATAATTTTCGTTTAACAAAAGTACTAAAAAGCTTAGACAGTTTTGACTGTTTAAGAACGTATTTTGATGTAAACAAATTTTTTATGTTTTGAGAAAGAAAATATAGATGTCTCTAACAATGAACTTATCGATTAAAACGCGGATTAGCGTATTCTCATTTTATCGGATTCTATCCAAATTTTCGTCCACATCCTTATTTTCGTAGCTGGGTTCTTTGCTTTTTCCAAGAGTGTATTTTAAGGAAAGGGCAATTTCCCTTGCGTCCGCAAAATAAGTGCCGTTGGCATTTACGCCATTAATCGAATATCGCTCGTCGAAGTTTTGGGCCTTGGTAATATCGTTAAACCTAAGAGCACAATGCAACTTCTCGAAAAAGGTTTTGGTAATTACCGTATTGAAGGTTACCAAACCATTCCTTCGAAAGATACCCTCTGAACTTTTTGTAGTTCCCCATCCGCCAAAAGAAATCGATATGCCTTTGGCTACCTTAAATTGATGGTCTGTATAGAAATAGAGATATGGCCTTGAATTACCGATTTGGGCCTTGGAGTCTTCAATCCGTCGGTTAAAAAGAATCGCCGAGTTTGTGGCCGTCCAGATACCTTTTGAAATCGGCACGGTCAAGTTGATATCGAAACCGGATTCCCTCTCCAAGTTTTTAAGGGAAAAGATGGCCTTAGCTGTATTATCCTCGAAACCAATTGTAAAGTACATCGGGTTTTTTCTTTTCGAATAATTGACCGAAAGAGAACTCTTCTTATATTGAAAGTTGACCGATAGTTCTTCCGTAAAGGTAGGAAGCAGGTTTATATTTCCCGTACCCTCTAAAAATGGATTGATGAATACGCTGATAGAACTTACCCTTGAATATTCCGGTCGCTCGATGTTTTTAGCATAATTGAGTGTAACTCTTTTGGTACTATCGATTTCAAGGTTCAGCATTGCTTTGGGAAACAGGGTGGTATTATCCCTATTCACTAAAGGATTCGTACCGGTACCTTCCTCGCCCCTTACCCTATTGTTTTCTAGACGTAAGCCCATGCCGAAATTCAGCTTTTCACCAATTTTCCCCGATAATTGCGCATAGGTGGCAAAGGTCTTCTCGGTATAATCAAAATCGGTGTTGGTGCTCGCAATACTCTCAAAATTTTGAATATCTGTGGAAGCCTTAGCCTTCGCCTCGCTCATATTTGCACCGATTTCGGCTTTAAGATGGGTATCGAAAGTCTTTTCCATGTCCATTCGATAGGTCAAAACATCTATACGATAGTTCTGTTGGCGATCTTCAGACCGGACAAAAGCTGTAGCATTATAATTATTGGCAACCTCTGAATCCAAATCTTGTTCAAAGGAAGAAAATTGCAGGCCCGTGAAGAAGTTAAGTGTCGGATGAAGTCTTTTATTATACCTAAAATTACCGCTTTTAAACTTTTCAACGTTGTCATTCAGGGTTTTAGTGACGATAAAATCTTCTTTCAGTTCTTGAATTAAAAAAGTGTCCGTGTCAATAGGAAAATCGTTTGTTTGCAATTGCATAGTGGTGTGTAGAGAAAGATAATCGAATTCGTTAATCTGATAATATAGTCCGGCTCCAGTATTAATTTCCACCCTATCGTTGTTATCGACCAGTACAAGATAATCCGAAAAGATATCCCTTTCGGGGATATCGAACGCGAACGTATGGCTTTCCCAATGCCCCAATTTGTTATAAGCGAGGTTTCCCGTTAGGCTAACACGTTTCCTTTGAAAACTACTGTTGAGACCAGTGTAATTGTTGAAGTTTTGCTTAAAGGATACGGTCTCGGATACATCCAACTTTACTCCTTCGGTTTCGCTTATTTTCCGACTAACTAAAAGGACAGCCCTACCCTCTGCTTCGTATTTTGATGATGGATTTTTAATGATTTCGATACTGGCTATGCCGTCTACCGATAACCCATTAAATTCTTCCAATGAAATCCGTTGGTTTCCCACGTATATCAAAGGTGTTCCCTTACCGATAACGGACAAGGATTCCCGATCAGGACTTACCTGAACGCCAGGTAATTTTGATAACAGTTCCATTGGGTCGGGAACGGATGCGAAAACGGGATTCGTCACGTCGATTTTTAGGTTTCCGTTCGTATTGGTCACTATGGGTTTGGCGGCTACCAGTTCTATCTCATCGAGATCGGTAATTTTCTCTTTAAGCTGTATTGGGATTGAAATGTTCTTGTTGACTTCAAGCCTCTGCTCAATGGTTTCAAATCCCAAGCAGGATAACTGTAAACGGTAGCTTCCTTTTGGAATATTAGACAACGAAAATCGCCCTTCTATAAGGGTTGTGTAACTGAAAAACGTATCGCTTTCTTTTGGGAAAAGAAGTACATCGCCAATAGAAACGGCATCATTTTTCCCGTCCGTCACTTTACCTGAAACTACAAAGGTTTCCTGTGCCCGAACCGAATAGGAGGCAAGAAATAAAAGTATGATCATCAGCCATTGCATCGGAAGTATTTGCGATGCAAGTACGCCTGTAAATGGATGTAACGAATGAAAAAACGGTCGTATTTAGGTGCTAGTACCCGTGCTAATTTTGAAATCGCCGCAGCAGCTCCTGCCGATTTGAAACTTTTAGCTTGCTGTAGAGGTTGGTAATATGCGTCTTAACGGTACTGAGACTGATAAAAAGTTCATTGGCTATTTCTTTGTTGGACTTGCCTTCAAGAATAAGATTTTGAATGTTTAGTTCTTGTCTGCTTAAATTGGTCAAGACGGTTCGTCGCTTCCTTTGAAAAATCAAAATTACGCCGAGACCAAGTAACAGAAATCCAAGGATAAAATTTATAGTGGCACTCAAAGCATATTTTCGTTCGACTACTTCTTGGGTCAAAAAGGCAAGTCTTTTTTCCAAAAATTGATATTGGGTCGGCGGCAGATCGCTTTTTTTCAATTCGCTTAAAAGCGTCAGATAGTGCTCTGGATTCTTGGCGATGTCTTGATCTAATAGTTGTTTCTCCTCCAGTTGTCGTACACCTAGCAGTTTAACTATAAGAATACGAAGCGAATCTTTGGCGTAGCTTTTGAATTGCAAAGCCTCTTCCCCATCGGCCAATTGCGACTGCAGCAATTTTTTTTCGAATTCCCGCATACGTTGCCATTCTTTGTCAGCTATATTGGTAGTGGTGTAACTGCCCAATAAGGCTTCACTCTTATGAAATGTAATCGTATCGGAACTGGACAAGATAAAGGCGGCACTCGTGACGATGGTATCCTCAAGGGCGTTTTCCATCCGTTGTACATATAAATTGTAGATGGCGTTTTTATCGGAGATATGTTTTTGATCGAAGGAAAAATAGCCATCCTCATTAATGGGAGACCAAGCGACTTCCTTGGCATATTTCAGACTTTCTAGGTGGTCTATGTCAAGTTTGGTCAAATAAATTTTTGTAGCCCCAACCCCGGGTTCCTTCAACTCTATATGCCCGGAAATGGTCGTTTGGGCATTACAACACACACTAAAAAAGAGTAACAAGATTATATTGCATCTCATGATATTCATCGTTGATTGAACTTATACAATATTGTGAATTGGTAAACTTAAAGTTAGGGATTTTAAGAATACCCCTAAAATCTTTATTTCATCTGTTCTCAAAGACTACAACTCCAAAAAGTCAACCGCATTTTGGTAATACACTTTTTTAAGAATGCTATCCGGGAGTTTTAGACCGACATTTTGCTGACCCCTAATCTTAACGGAGTCGGCAGTACCTAAATAGTTCCACAACATCTGATAACTGGTGTCCAATTCTGCCTTTTCCTGTTCGATAGCTGAAGCTGACATATCTCTTTGCGGAGTATTGTTGCCAAAGTCGGTACCGAACAATATCCGGTCTTGGTATTTATTAAAAAAGGATTTTACTTTTTCCGAATCTTGTCCAACAAGATCTCCGAATCGGGCCGCGCTCTCGACGTACATATTAGGGAATTTATCCAATCGCTCGGCAATCATAGACACGTCGTGGGACATGCTTCCGAAATGGGCGCACAATATCCTTAAATCAGGATTGTTTGCAATCCATCGGTCACGTGCGGCAATTATAGTTTCGTAGGATGGTATCTCCGGAAAATTATAAGCATGATATTCAGGATGGTCGGTATAATACCCATAATGAGGGTTATTAGGGTCGTCTAAGGGTCGCCAAGCTTGCACGGGTTCGCCGATGTGGGCCATCACTGGAATTTCCCTTTCCTTGAGAAAATCCCATATCGGCTGTAATCGGGGATCATCGATCTGTATGAATTTTCCGGAATTGTCTTTGGTAACTAAGCCAAAGTTCTTCCAGACTTTGACCATTCTAGCGCCAGAATCGATTTCTCGTTTCAATCGCTCGATATTATCCTTTGCAAAATCAGGATTATCTATGCCAACCCCTATCAACGATGAACAAAGCCAAAATAACTCGGGATTGGATTTCGAATTTTCCACATAGGCTTCCCAACTACGATCTATCCCGGTAGAATCAGCTTTGGCGACGTCGACCAACACTGCCTGCATATTCCATTTCTTGAAAAAAGAAGGAAAATAATTTCGTGAATAGCTGTAATGCGCATGTACGTCAATTTTCTGAATAGAATCCATATGAAATGAATCTTCGGCAACCTTAGTCGCGGATTTTTCATCGGTAACAGAACGACATCCCGAAAGAAGTGCAAGACCTATCAAAGAAAATAGTAGTTGTTTCATGGTATTAGGGTAGTTTAAAGTGACTCTTTAAAGATATTCATATCTAGTCGGAAATGGGAGTTTCAGGGTTAAAAATAAAATTGTATTCAAATAAAACCAGAATTATTGAATTTCACCTAACAATGCGTCTATTACCTCATCCAACTCCCCCTGCACCTTCGGATCCGTACAATTTACCAAAATGGCAAACACCATGTGCGCTTCGGGATATACAAAAAAGTTGGAATACCCGCCTACCCCACTTCCCACATGCCCATAAAAACATCTTCCTTTAGCATCTTCGCTAACTTGCCAGCCTAGTCCGTAATGGGTCGGCTTTTCTTTTACGGTCTGCGAAGTCAGGAATTGGGAGCGTATTTCTTCGGGAAGGATGTCCCCATCCAAATACCTTTGTCCGAATTTTGCAATATCCGAGGATGTAGAAAGGTAGCCACCGCCGGCCAATTTATAAAAATTATTGACAGGGATGGCCGGGCGGAAACCTAGCCGGTTCTTGGAATAAAAAGTGGTCAGGTTATCTGACCTTGGCTCGTTTCCAGAGACCAAAGGGGCTAAGGTATCTTCCATTGCTAAACGAACCAATACTTTCTGCCGTACATACTCCTCAAAGCGGATACCGCTTGACTCTTGCATGGCCAACGAAACCAATACCCAATCAAAGCTGTTGTAGAGATAACCCCGGCCTGGCTCAAAAAGTAGGTCGTCATCCTTAAAAATGGAAATAGCCTCTTTTATGGTGTAGGGATGGTTCAGTCCGTATTCCGCACCTTGATAACTACGAATCCCTGCTGTATGGCTCGCCAGTTGTCTGATGGTAAAATCCCATTTTTTCTTGGGATAGTAGGGCACATATTTGTAGAAAGAAGCATCCAAATCAATCAATCCGTCGGCGACCATTTGAGCCAAAGCGGTGGCGGCGATGGGTTTGGATACGCTGGCAATCCGGAATATCGTTTTGGTCGGGTCAACAGGAGTTTGCTTTTCCAAATCAGCATGGCCGTAGCCCTTTTGAAGCAGGATTTTTCCTTCCTTTAAAACCGTTATTGATAGTCCCGGTACTCTTTTATCGTTTATTAGCTTGTTTAGAATTACGTCTGCTTTGACCAACCCCTTCAGAGCGGGATCCTTACCTATAACCCGCTGTTTGGCGAAAAGGCGTTTAAGATATTTTTGAACAGGGTTCATTGCATCTAAAATTGTGATCCAAACCACCGCAAGGCGAAGTTTGGCGCGGCATTTTGTCGAATAGTCTTTGAATCTCACCTAAAAATCAGCCGCCCCTTATACAGCTCCTCGACCGCTACGGTATCGGGCCGGTTCGAACTGATTACATTGCCGACACTACGAATGGTACCGCTGAGGGAACGTTGCGGATTTACGAACATATCGTTAGACCCGCGATGGTTGAGACTTACGTTCTGGGCCGTCAAATTCCCGGCTTCGATACGCGAATCACCTGCGGCAATGGTCAAACGGAGGTTCTCAGTATTTCCTTTCAATTGAAAATAGGCGATGCCGTTGACAACGACATCTAAATTTTGCGTATCCAC
The DNA here is from genome assembly GCA_963832345.1 of uncultured Flavobacteriaceae bacterium. GTDB lineage: Bacteria > Bacteroidota > Bacteroidia > Flavobacteriales > Flavobacteriaceae > Pricia. Next base: position 78,663 of record CAWHTW010000011.1, read on the forward strand.
CTCCATATCGAACTCCCCGTCCGTTGTTTCGGATTCTGGATTGTTAAAACTTTCCGAGACAAGGGACAGACTCTCATAGACCAACACTCCATCGCTTTTAATCGGCCATCCTGTACTGCTGCGTATTTCAGTAATATCGGGTGATGTTATATAAAGGGTGGTCAGACCATATTCCCGAAAGTAATTACAGTCATTGGTATCCTTTAGCAACAAACGATCACCTTCAACAGTTGCGGATACCTCATCACGCAAATATTCACCTGTTTCAATCTCTACTTTTTGCACGTCGCCCTGTTTTAGTACCAAGGCCACATTTTCGAAGACGGTGATTGTTTTGAAATCGGGAACAGGAACTTCAAAGCGAATAAGATCACCGGAATTTTGTAGACAGTCGGGGGCATTCTCTGCATTACATCCAAAGAAAAATAGGGCAACCCATAACCACACTAAATTTTTTATTCCACATTTTGGAATAGGAAAAACTCCCAGTTCACAAGTTCCAAATTCTGAATTTTTCACGTTTCTACTTTAAACAGTATATTTTTGAACTTATAATCGTATCCCAATTCCAAACTCAACGGCTTCCGCAGCGGCACCGTGGGATTTAAGGCTGACGACACCGAACATCTTATCCCCGAAATAGCGCTTAATACCAAGGCGATTGTACACCCGTCCCTCAAAATCAAACGGATAGTACACATAATAGCCCAATTGGGTCACTATGGATAGTTTGTTGATGAATAGTTCGTGGCCTACGAAAAGTCCGACTCTTTTGTAATCGGTATCTGCGGCGATATTGTTTTCAGGGAACGATATGGACTGAAATTCAATCAGTTCCTTGAGAAAATTACTGAAAAATATATCCGTACCTACTTGTACGCCACTTTTTCTGCCTAGCCGTTTATCCGCGTACCCCGAAAATATATAGAACGGGTATTGCCCATGGCCGATATTATCGCTGGCATTGATGCCTCCCCTAAAAACCGCGTTATATTTAATTGGTTCGGTAATCTTGACTTTTTCCCTTCGAATGTATTCCATTTCCGACTCCGCTAACGTATAGACAAGACCCGCATTGAAAGCTATCGTATTGGTCGAGGTATTGGGGGCATTCACGTTGGCGTTAGAATAATGTATGATAGAAATGCCCGCTTTAAAGCCTAGATTTTTATAGATATTTTCTTTGTGGTAATTAAACATCATGACTGTGGAACTCAAGAACCGTGATCCATAGGCATTGTTGCGAAAATTATCATCACGGTCATATGGATTCGTGGTATAGGCGACGCCTTGGGCTAAGCGGAATTGAAGGTTTCGTTTGAAAAAGTAAAAATTGAAATGGGCATAAAGGCCGTAGTTCTTCCCCAAAGTAGGGTTGACCATATCCTGATAGATAAAAGAGGCACCTAAATCAGGATAATTGTAGCCTTGTTGCCAATCTTCCCGCCCATAGGTTTTTCGGTTATACCCCAAAATCAATCCCATCGGATGCTCGGCGATCAAATGCGAAATATCGGGATTATGCAATAGTATCGACCCATAAAAAGCATTCGCATCAAAGGAATAATTATTTCTCGGTACATCCTCTTGGGCGAAACTACATCCTATAGTACATAAAAATAAGAGAAATACCCTTGGGTTCATGGGAAGCAAATATAAGTACGAAGTGCGAGATACGAAGTACGAAGTATGGAGAAAAGTAGTAGTATGAGTGGCAGTGGCATTAGCAGTAAAAACAAATCTAAACCCCTAAACTTTTTTACACCGCACTGTGTATAGACTTTAAAACACATAAACTCCTTTCAAAATACCTTCTCGGCAATAGCCTTAATGTTATCTGATTTTCCCATGGAATAGTAATGCAACACCGGAACTCCAGCTGCTTTTAGTTCTTTCGATTGCTCGATGCACCACTCCACCCCTACTTGGCGCACGGCCTTGTTATCTTTACAATCGTCGACAGCGTCGATTAAATCTTGGGGGATATCGATACGGAATACCTGTGGCAACAACTGCAAATGGCGTTTTACAGCAATGGGTTTGATACCAGGAACAATTGGGACATGTATTCCCATTTCCTTGGCGGCATCGACGAATTCGAAATATTTTTGGTTGTCAAAGAACATTTGGGTCACTACATAATGTGCCCCTGCATCGACCTTTTCTTTTAAGCGTTTCAAGTCCGATTTTAAGGAGGGTGCTTCTAAATGCTTTTCGGGATATCCCGCGACCCCTATGCAGAAATCGGCACAATTATCGGTCTCTACGGCATCATGCAGATAATTACCACAGTTCAAGTCGTACAATTGCTTTACCAGGCCTATGGCGTAATCATGACCGCCCTTGGTCGGCGTGAAATATTTCTCATCCTTCATGGCATCGCCTCGTAGAGCCATCACGTTATCGATGCCCAGATAATGACAGTCGACGAGTACGTATTCGGTTTCCTCTTTCGAAAAACCGCCACAAAGTAAATGGGGTACGGTATCGACATCGTATTTGTGTTTGATAGAGGCGCAGATACCGACCGTTCCGGGGCGCATTCGGGTCAACTTTTTATCGAGAAGTCCATTACGATTAATATAGACATATTCTTCGCGGGACGTGGTCACATCGATAAACGGTGGCTTGAACTCCATCAAAGGATCGATATTCTCATAAAGTTCTTGGATTCTATGGCCTTTTAATGGCGGAATGATTTCGAACGAAAATAAGGTCTTTCCTTTGGCGTTTTTTATGTGATCGGTTACTTTCATGTTTGCTGTCCCGTTCCTTCGGGAGATTTCAAGATTCTTGGTTCATATACTATTTGGGCGTCCGGGCGGGCTTTCCGCTATATTTTTTTTGCCAAAAAGCAAAAAAAGATGCCGCTACAATCCCTGACGCACAATTTCGTTTTTCTTCCACGTACATTGGTTGAGAAACCTTCTGGGTTTTTCAAAATTATTAATCATCGGCTATATTTGGCGCCAACCATTTGGTCGCCTTTTCCAATGATATCCCTTTTCTTTGGGCGAAGTCGGCTACTTGGTCTTCCTTTATCTTTCCTAACCCAAAATATTTAGCTTCAGGGTTTCCGAAATAATAGCCGCTTACCGACGATGCAGGCCACATGGCCAAACTATCAGTGAGCTTTACGCCAATGCGATCCTCGACTTGCAGCATATCCCAAATCGTTAGTTTTTCCAAATGATCGGGACAGGCGGGATACCCCGGTGCGGGTCGGATACCTTTATATTTTTCACCGATCAGATCTTCGTTGTCCAAGGCTTCATTTGCCGCGTACCCCCAATGTTTTGTTCGAACTTCCTTATGCAAATATTCGGCAAAAGCCTCGGCCAGCCGATCGGCCAGGGCTTTGACCATTATCGAATTGTAATCGTCAAGGTCTTTCCGGTATTTTTCAGATAGTTCATCGGACCCAAAACCTGTGGTGACACAAAAACAGCCGATATAATCTTGTTTTTCTGTTTTCTTGGGGGCGATAAAATCCGAAAGGGCATAATCGGGTATGCCTTCACGACGCTTTAACTGTTGGCGTAAGGTGCGAAAAATATATTTCTTCTCGACAGCGTTCTCAACTGCGCTCGAACTGACAGTATGGACTTCGATATCGTCGTGATTTTCCAAAGTCCTGGCAGGGAACAACCCAAAGATGCCCTTACCCTGTAATTTTTTTCCCTTTAGAATACGCTTTAACATGGATTGTGCATCCGCAAAGAGTTCTGTGGCCTGTTTACCAACGACTTTATCCTCGAGAATATCGGGATATTTTCCGTGTAGTTCCCAACTTCGGAAAAAGGGTGTCCAATCGATAAAAGGGAGAAGTTTTTCCATTTCAATATCCTCGATGACCTGAATTCCAAGTTCCTTGGGCTTTACGATTTCCGAAGTATCCCAATCAATTTTAAAGCGATTGGCGCGTGCTGTCTCTAAAGGTTTATACTCCTTATGTTGCGATCGGTTCTTGAACTTTTCCCGAAAGACCTCATAATCGCTTTTAATGGATTTTTTATAGGCTTTGGAAGTCTCTTTTTGTAACAGATCACCTACGACGGTAACCGCCCGTGAGGCATCATTGACGTGTACAACGGCTTGGCTGTACTGAGGATCGATCTTGACCGCTGTATGGGCCTTGCTCGTTGTGGCACCCCCGATCAAAAGTGGAACCTTGAAATTTTTCCGTTCCATTTCCTTGGCGAGATGCACCATTTCGTCGAGTGATGGGGTGATCAATCCGCTAAGGCCGATAACATCTACATTGTGTTCAATGGCCTTGGCAATTATCTTTTCCGGGGGTACCATTACGCCCAAATCGACTATTTCATAATTGTTACAAGCGAGAACTACGCTGACAATGTTTTTTCCGATATCATGGACATCTCCTTTTACCGTGGCCATCAAGATTTTTCCATTCCCTTCCGAATCGCCTTCTTGGGGATTTAACAATTTTTCTTCCTCTATATAAGGTAAAAGGTAGGCCACCGCCTTTTTCATCACCCGTGCGGACTTCACCACTTGGGGCAAGAACATTTTTCCGCTGCCAAAAAGGTCGCCCACCACGTTCATACCGGTCATTAAATTGCCTTCGATGACCTCTATGGGCTTGTCGGCCGCGAGGCGGGCTTCCTCGACATCTTCGACAATGTATTGGTCGATTCCCTTTACCAAGGCCCTAGTAATTCTGTTCTGCAAAGGTTCTTCGCGCCATGACAGATCCACTTTGCTTTCCTTGGCCGTTCCTACAACGGACTCGGCAAAATCTAACAATCTTTCGGTGGCATCGTCCCTACGATTGAGAATGACGTCTTCAACGCGTTCCAACAAATCTTTTGGAATATCGTCATAGATCTCCAACATTGACGGATTGACGATGCCCATGTTCATACCAGCCTTGATGGCATGATACAGAAAGACCGAATGCATGGCTTCCCGAACGGGGTTATTGCCCCGAAAACTAAAGGAAACGTTACTGACCCCACCGCTCACATGGCAATACGGCAAGTTTGCCTTGACCCATTTCGTGGCATTAATAAAATCAAGGGCATTAAGCTTATGCTCATCCATTCCGGTAGCTACCGGGAAAATATTGAGGTCGAAAATGATGTCCTCTGGCGGAAAACCGACTTGGTTTACCAACACATCGTAAGATCGCTTGGCTATTTCTATACGGCGGTCGTAATTATCGGCCTGACCTGTTTCGTCGAAAGCCATAACAATAACGGCGGCTCCGTATCTTTTTATAAGCTTGGCATGATGGATAAATTCTTCTTCCCCTTCTTTCAGGCTTATGGAATTCACAACACATTTGCCTTGCACCACTTGTAATCCGGCTTCGATAATCTCCCATTTTGAACTATCGATCATAATCGGCACTCGGGAAATATCCGGTTCAGCGATGACCAAATTCAGAAACTTGACCATGGCTTCCTTGCCATCGATTAGGCCATCATCCATATTGATATCGATGATCTGTGCACCGCCTTCTACCTGTTCGCGGGCAACATCAAGGGCCTCTTCGAACTTTTCCTCTTTAATAAGACGCAGAAATTTTTTGGAACCGGCTACATTGGTGCGCTCCCCAACATTCACGAAATTGCTTTCGGGAGTTACGATCAATGGTTCCAAACCACTTAATTTGAGATATTTTGGTCGCGCTTCTTTCATTTATACACTTTCGACGAACGTGGGTCTTGGATCATACTTTTCAACAAGCTTAGCAATGGCCGTAATATGCGCAGGTGTTGTACCGCAGCATCCACCGACGATATTGACCAATCCCTTTTCCAGATATTCTTTTATCTGCTCTGCCATTTGCTCTGGCGTTTGGTCATATTCACCGAATGCGTTGGGAAGTCCCGCATTGGGATGTGCCGAAACGAAATGTTCGGATTTGCTGGCCAATACTTCCAAATGGGGTACTAATTGGTCAGCACCCAAGGCACAATTGAAGCCAACGGACACTATAGGAATATGGGAGATGGAAATCAAAAATGCCTCTGCGGTTTGTCCGGACAAGGTTCTTCCCGAGGCATCGGTAATCGTACCGCTGACCATGATCGGCGGGTCGATATTGCGTTCTTGCTTTACTTCCTCAATGGCAAAAAGGGCGGCCTTGGCGTTAAGGGTGTCAAAAATGGTCTCGACTAAAAGTAGGTCTGCACCTCCATCCAATAAAGCTTCCACCTGCTGTTTGTAAGCGATACGCAATTCGTCAAAAGAGATGGCGCGAAACCCGGGGTCATTGACATCGGGCGACATGCTGGCCGTTTTGTTGGTGGGGCCGATACTGCCAGCCACAAATCGGGGTTTGTCGGGCTCCTTTGCGGTGAATTCGTCAGCAACATTTTTGGCAATCCGGGCGGACTCGTAGTTGAGTTCGTACACCAGTTCTTCCATATGATAGTCGGCCATGGCAATTGTGGTTCCTGAAAAAGTATTGGTTTCCACGATATCTGCCCCGGCAGCAAAATATTTCCTGTGAATTTCGGCAATGGCCTCTGGTTGGGTCAGTGATAAGAGGTCATTGTTACCCTGAAGGGGATGTTCCCAGGTCGCAAAACGCTTGCCTCGAAAATCTTCCTCTGTAAATTTATAGCGTTGCAACATAGTGCCCATGGCACCGTCAAGAATCAATATCCGCTCTTGCAGTAAGTCTTTGATCATATATATACACTTGGCAACCCATTCGTTTGAACGGGATTAGCTAAAGTAATTGTTAACAAGCAAGGGACAAAATTAGACCTATGGTCTTTTTCTAGGTTATCTGTCGCGCCAAAGACGGGATAGAACGTAGCACCTTCTTTTAGTAAAGGGTTGCTAAGGCTTCATAGGGTCTAATCCCTCCGCCTTTCTTGATAACATTTCAATTTTTTAAATGAACTGGATACAAAGTAACGGCACGGTTGGATGAAAAGCAAGGAAAGTTAGTTGTTTTTGCAGGGCACCTGAGGGCCGTAAAAGGAATTCCCGATTGTTGGGAGAATTTCTAGTCTGACCGGAGCCGATTGACCTTACCGCCCCAGACCTGCAAGGAGCTCGCTTGCGCGACAACCTCTTGCAGGTCAGTGCATCCGAAACTACCGGACAAGTTATATGTTGCGCTTAGGCAATACTTTGCACCACCTCTTTTTTTGCCTCCTTTACAGAGCCATCAAAGCCAGTAACACCGCCAACGGTGGTATACTTCATTACATAGCGTTTTCCAGGGTTTATGCGTTGATACGCGAACTGGCACATCACAGCAGCCTCGTGGAAGCCGGATAAAATCAATTTTAATTTGCCCTCATACGTGTTCACATCGCCGATAGCGAAAACACCGGGGATATTGGTCTGATAGTCTTTGGCATTGTTGACTTTAATAGCGTTGCGCTCGATGTCAAGTCCCCAATCGCCGATAGGACCCAATTTTGGGGAAAGACCGAACAAAGGGATGAAATTATCGACCTCAACGTACGTCTCACCCTTTTCCGAATCGTTATGCTTGATCACGACGGCCTCTAGATGTTCGTCTCCGTATAATTTTTTGACCTCTGCCTCGGTAAAAAGCTTGATTTTTCCCAGTTTGGCCAATTCTGCCGCTTTCTCGACGGAATCCAAGGCTCCTCGAAACTCTTTTCTGCGGTGTACCAAAGATACTTCTGAGGCTACGTCGGCCAAAAAGATGGCCCAATCCAATGCGGAATCACCGCCACCGGCTATCACTACTTTCTTATTGCGATACACTTCGGGATCTTTGACCATGTAAGCGACACCCCTGTCCTCAAAATCAAGAATATTTTCGATGGGCGGTTTACGGGGCTCGAAAGAGCCCAATCCACCGGCGATGACCACAACGGGAGCTTGGTGTTTTGTGCCTTTATTGGTCGTTACGACATAGGAGCCGTCCTCTTGCTTGTCCAAGGTTTCGGCGCGTTCGCCCAATGTGAATCCGGGTTCGAAGGGCTTTATTTGTTCCATCAGATTATTGACCAGATCGCCCGCCAAAATTTCCGGGAAAGCCGGAATATCATAGATTGGTTTTTTGGGATAAATCTCGGAGCATTGCCCGCCGGGCTGGGGTAAGGCATCTATTAAATGACATTTTAATTTCAACAATCCCGCTTCGAATACGGTGAAAAGTCCGGTTGGGCCTGCGCCTATTATTATAAGATCTGTTTTTATCATTTTTTAAAGTATTTAGAAATCAGTACAAAGTATTTAGTATTGAATAATTACGATTACGTAATATCTTCATATTCCGTACAAAGTACTTGGTACTTATTTTGTATTTCGAGGATGTCCTCTCGATGCCGCACCACTTCCCCGATTATAATAATTGACGGATTGGCCAATTGCTGTCGTTGTACTTCCTTTTCGATGGATGCTATTGTACCTACACCTACTTTTTCATCTTGCCGAGTACCGTTTTGAATGATGGCGATGGGTGTCTGCGATTTTCCTTCCTTTTTGAAAAGTGCGATGATTTGGGACAGTTTTGACATTCCCATTAAAATTACGACCGTCGCGTTGCTTTTTGCGGCCAAGGCCACATCATCGGATAATTTATGCGCTTTGGTAGTGCCCGTAATGACCCAAAAACTCTCCGCTGCCCCTCTCTTGGTTACGGGAATGTTCTGTGCGGCAGGGACCGATAAACAAGAGGATACGCCTGGCACCATCGCTACGTCTAATCCATGTTCGGCGGCATATTCCATTTCTTCGGCTCCCCGGCCGAAAACGAAAGGGTCTCCGCCCTTGAGACGTACGACATGGCCCCTTAATTTTGCCCGGCTTACGATCAGCTCGTTGATTTGTTGCTGTTGGTAAGAATAGCAGCCCTTCCGCTTGCCGACAAAAATATGTTCGGCATGCGTTGCATGCTCCAAAAGTTCTGGATTCACTAAAGCGTCGTATAAGACCACATCGGCACTTTGCAGGGCCTTTAGGGCTTTTAGCGTAATGAGTTCCTTATCGCCCGGACCTGCGCCTATAACGGTCAAACGACCTTGCCATTGTCGCACTGCATTGGCGGCCCCGTCTAGGTGCCCGGCTTTAAAGGTATCTTCTGCATATTTTTTTACATCCTTCTTCATAACTGCTATACTTCTGCCAATTCTTGTTCCCTAAATTGCTCAACGGATTTTAGAAATCTTTGGGCATCCTTTAGATAATTTATGGCGAAGGCCTCGGTGGGTTCGTTCGATTTTAGCCGCAGTACCAAAGCTTCAAATCCACCTTCAACGGGAATCTTGCCTTCGGCAACGAATTTTTCGTCAAAATCTTTTAGTATACTGGCATGGGTGTTGACCTTTACCTTTTCGGAAGTCAGCAGCGCCTTGGCGGAATTGACCATCGAAGAATACGAATGGTAGATGCTTGCCGCCCATTTTCCGTTATCTAAACTCACTTTCGCATTTTCTATTTTCTCCTCGCTTTCGAATAACAAGGTCGCGATCAGGTCGATGACCACGCCCGCACATTCACCGACGCCAATGGCCTTTTCGTATCGCTCTGTGTTACCCCAATCGATAAAATCTTCAGGTGTTAGGTTATCCGTAGCCGATAATGGCGTCAGAAAATCATAGAAATACATTTGTCCTTTTTCCGCATAGTAATCGGCGTAGGATTTTCCGTTGCCGTTTTGGTCGAAATCGTCCAAAATCATGCGTAAAGCTTCAGGCCCGCGCTTGCTGGGCACTTTTACAACTTTATCTGCAAAGCGACCTTCACCGTCGCCGATGTTACCCCCGCCCAACAGCACCTGTAATGCTGGAGCGACCAGTTTGTCTTTGGTTCTGACCGACATCCCTTGAAAACCGATATTCGCCATATTATGCTGGCCACAAGCGTTCATACAACCACTGATCTTAATGGCGACATCGGGATTAGAGATATAATGCGGATAATCCGCTTTGATAATCCGTTCCAGTTCTTCAGCAATGCCTGTACTGCTGGCGATACCCAAATTACAAGTATCCGTACCGGGGCAGGCAGTGATATCCAAGGCGGTGTTGTATCCGATTTCGGTGAAGCCTAGCTTTTGCAATTCCGTGTAAAAGAAAGGAAGCAATTCCTCCTTCACATAGGGAATCAAAATGTTTTGTCTCAATGACAACCGGATTTCACCAGCGGCATACTTTTCGACCAAGTCGGCCAATAAACGGGCCTTGTCCGTATAAAAATCGCCCAATAAAACCTTAATACCGATGGCCACGTAACCCTCCTGTTTTTGGGGAACGAGATTGGTGGATTTCCATTTTTCAAAAGATTCCGTATCTGAAATACTTGTTTTAGGAGCCTCTGTCTCGGCTATTTTCACGGTTGGATACGCTTCCGCATCAATGGGAAATGTATGGTATGGAATTGCCTTCTGTTCTTCTTCCAACAACTCTTTAAAGCCATCTAGACCAACATCCTTTACCAAAAATTTCATGCGAGCTTTGGCCCGGCTCTTTCGTTCGCCGTAGCGGTCGAAAACACGAATAACACCATCCATAAGGGGAATTATTTTGTCCGATGGAAGGAATTCGAAAAGCACATCGGCATGGCGGGGCTGTGAGCCCAATCCGCCCCCTAACATCACTTTGAATCCTCTTACATTATCTTTTACCTTGGCAATAAATCCAAGGTCATGCATGTAAGACAAACCTGTATCGGCATCACAGGCGGAGAAGGAAACTTTGAACTTTCGACCCATTTCTTGGCTAATGGGGTTCCTTAAAAAATAGTTGAACAAGGCATCCGCGTACGGTGAAACATCAAAAGGTTCATCTTTATCGATACCTGCGGTTTCGCTGGCTGTGACGTTACGTACCGTGTTTCCGCATGCCTCGCGAAGGGTAACATCGTCTTTTTCCAGCTGCGCCCAAAGTTCGGGAGTGCGGTCAAGGTCGACATAATGAATCTGAATATCTTGACGTGTAGTTATGTGGAGGCGACCCCGGGAATACTCATCGGAAACATCGGAAATTCTATGCAACTGTTTGGACGTCACCTTGCCATAGGGCAATTTGATACGGACCATCTGAACACCTTCCTGCCGCTGGCCATAAACGCCACGCGCCAATCTTAGGCTTCGGAATTTTTCCTCGTCCAGTTTGCCCTCTTTAAACTCATGGATTTTTCTATCCAGTTCAAGAATGTCCTTTTCGACTATCGGGTTTTCTATTTCTGTTCGGAAGCTTTGCATTTTGTTAGATTCTAGATGTTAGATGTTAGAATAGGGCTATCATATTAATTGATGAACCCTGCTCCAACGGTATTATTCGATTGTGTATCGATCAGAATGAACGAGCCGTTGGTACGGTGTTTCTTGAACTGATCGTAAAAAATCGGTTTGTTCAACTTAAAAGTAACTTCGGCGATATCGTTCATGCCCAAGCTATCTGCCTTTTCGTCGACCCCAGAATAGTCTGGATGTATTTTATGGTTGATGTTCGCGACTTTGGCCAATACTTTATGAACACCGTGCTGCATCACGTATTTTTTTCCAGGGCTCAGATTTTCGGAATCCATCCAAGATATAGTTGCGGTAAACTGCTTATCGATGGTGGGTAAATCGCCTGCCTTGACTAACATATCGCCACGGCTGAGGTTGATTTCGTCTTCCAAGGTTATCGTTACCGATGAGCGTCTAGAAGCCGTTTTGTATTTTTTATCATGGAAATAAATTTCCTTTATTTTGGAACGTGTTTGTGATGGAAGCGCGACGACCTCATCGCCCACGCTCAACTCGCCCCCGTATATTTTTCCTGCAAAACCCCTGAAATCATGGTGTTCGTCAGTTTTTGGACGGATGACATATTGTACCGGAAAACGTGGTGTTCCCACATTGGAAACCGCTGCCAGATCCAATCCCTCTAAATGTTCTAATAAAGTTTCGCCCTTGTACCAAGTCATAGTTTTGGAGCGGTTCACCACATTATCACCTTTTAGGGCACTGACGGGAATAAAGGTGATTTTTTGGTCTTCGTAGTCACGCTTGGCCATCAATCGCTCAAAATCGGCCTTGATTTCGTTGTATCTTTCCTCGGAAAACTCGACAAGGTCCATTTTATTGATAGCTACGATAACCTCTTTTACCCGCAACAGGTTATTAATGAAAAAATGACGGTTGGTCTGCTCGATAACTCCCTTTCGGGCATCGATCAAGATGATGGCGGCCTGCGATGTAGATGCGCCCGTGACCATGTTTCGGGTATATTCGACATGACCTGGCGTATCCGCGATAATGTAGCTTTTCTTCTTGGTCGAAAAATAGATATGGGCCACATCGATGGTAATGCCTTGTTCACGTTCGGCCACTAGACCGTCAGTCGCCAAAGAGAAATCCAGATAATCATACCCGTTCTTCTTGCTTCTTTTTTCTATGGCCTCCAGTTTATCGGTGGTCAAGGATTTGGTGTCGTACAAAAGTCTGCCGATCAAGGTACTCTTGCCGTCGTCTACACTACCTGCGGTTGCTATTTTTAAGACTTCCATTTGTTTAGTACTAAGTAGTAGTTCGTATTAAGTTATTTAGTAGCTAGGTCTAAAGGTTGACACATCCTGTTGCTGCATTCATCGAGAATGCGCTTAAGAAAAAATAACTATCCCTTCTTCCCGGTTCTTTACACTTTTCACCGCCCACCGCTACTGCCTATTAAAAGTACCCTTGCTGCTTCCGTTTCTCCATGGCGGCTTCTGAGCGTTTGTCGTCGATACGTGCTCCACGTTCGGAGATGGTAGAATCGCGGATTTCGGCGACTACAGATTCGATATCCGAAGCTTCCGAAAAAACCGCCGCGGTACAGCTCATGTCCCCCACCGTTCTAAAACGTACCATTCTTTCCAAGACTTCCTCATCCTCTTCTTGGTATACATAGTCTGAATGCGACCAAATTAGCCCGTCCCTCAAAAACACCTTTCGCTTATGAGCGAAATATATGGATGGTATTTCAATATTTTCTTCCTTTATGTATGACCAAACATCAAGCTCGGTCCAGTTTGAAATGGGGAAAACACGTACATTTTGTCCCAATTCGATCTGACCGTTCAACATATCGAAAAGTTCGGGGCGTTGGTTGCGCTCGTCCCATTGGCCGAAATCGTCGCGTACTGAAAATATACGTTCCTTGGCGCGGGCCTTTTCTTCATCGCGCCGCGCACCCCCGATACAAGCGTCAAACTTAAATTCTTCAATTGCATCCAATAGCGTGATGGTCTGTAGGGAATTCCGGCTCGAATATCTTCCGGACTCTTCCTTTACCTTGCCCTGGTCGATGGAATCTTGAACGTTTCTTACAATCAGTTCCAATCCTAGTTCGTCGACCAGTCTGTCCCGAAACTCAATAGTTTCCGGAAAGTTATGGCCCGTATCGATATGCATCAATGGAAAGGGAATTTTCGCCGGCCAAAAGGCTTTTTGTGCCAAACGCACCAAGGTTATCGAGTCTTTTCCTCCTGAAAATAATAGCACAGGCCGCTCAAACTGCGCCGCTACCTCTCGGAAAATATATACGGCCTCGTTCTCTAGAGCATTGATGTGGGAAGTGTCTGTCATAACTAAAGTTCAAGTTCAAGTATCAAGAGCAAGCTCAAAACTTTTCTATTTGTATTTGATTTTTTCGTTTGAATTTTTCTACGTGTGCAGCCCACATTCGCGGTTCTCCAAAACCTTGGTCGGGTCAAAATATTTGTGTTCATTGGGCAAGTGGCGTTCTTTTAGGTAAGCGTCCAATTGGGTGTCGCTCCAAAAGTAAAACGGACTCACCTTCAACACCCCGTCCTTACTGAGACTCAAAATATCCAAAGAATCCCGTAGTGCGGTCTGTCCTTTTCTCAAATTAGTAAACCATACATCCGGTTTGTGCGCCGCCATAGCTCTTCGAAAAGGCTCGAGCTTTACCTGTTCGGTAAATTCGGCATGCTTCGGGTCGTCGATTTGGGGAATTCCCATTAGGCTGTCCCTATGAGCGGTGGTTTGCTGGGGCACGTACAAATCGATGTTCAAGTGCAACCTTTTAATAAGCTCTTCAGCATGTTTATAGGTGTTGGGCGTATTGTAGCCCGTATCGCACCAAATTACCGGAATATCAACCTTTACCTCAGAAACAGCATTTAAAATCGCTACCTCGTACGGACGGAAGTTCGTCGTAACCACAGGTGTAGTGGCCTGCTTTATCGCCCACGAAATAATCTCTTCGGGCGGAATACCTTTGAACTGTCCGTTCAATCTTCTAATCGACTCTTGTGAAAATCCCATAGTCTAAAAATTTTATTTACCCCAACCGATATTGTTCCAAATACGTTCGTGAAAAAAGTACAGCATCATCTTTGTAACGAAGTCGACGGAAGCTATTGAGACGGCGATAGTGGCTTCACCGGTCAGCAAATACGAAATCAAAAGTGTATCTAAAGTTCCTATTATCCGCCAGCTTATCGCTTTGGCAATACTGCGCAAGGGCCGCTCCGATTTTTGGTCTTCGGTAAATTTTCTTTTGGATGCGCCCTTATCTAAAATCAATTGCTCAACAATCATTGGTTCACAAATCTAATTACCCCATCAACTTAATAGAGTAAACAAAAATAGCATATAATTATTGTATTAGACAGGAAAAATCGACAGAAGTTACTTTTAGTCGATAGATTTAGTAGATTGATAAAATTTTTCCGTTCAAATTGTAGATTATTCAATCAATCTAAAGATGTGGAAGGCAGAATTATGGACTAAACCCTGAATATTATCGGATTAGGCCCCGTAAATTGCAGAAAAAAGTGTTTTGGTTCTTGGTTTTCTGTAAACTTTAAATAAAAAATTGCGAAATACGGATAAGCGGATTTTGATTGAAGCATGCTGCAAGCTTGGTCGAATGCAGAGGTCACAACCATCGGATTCTTGTCTACGCTTCGGCCCTGAACGTTGACCATGCCGCAATACAATACATAGAATACCTCCTGATTCTGCATCTACCGGAGTCCAAGAGTGGGAATGATAAAAACCAATTACATAATCAAGTCCGCCAAGGTATTATTGCGATACACTTCTAGGTTGGCGTCCCTGACCTTCAGCATCAATTTATTAACAGAACAGATGGTTTCACTGGGACAGTCGTCACATTTCTCGTAAAAATTAAGGCTCACGCAAGGCACCATGGCAATGGGGCCTTCAAGTATACGCATAACGTCGGTCATTAAAATTTCTTTCGGGTCTTTAATAAGATAATACCCCCCACCCTTTCCTTTTTTGGACCCTAGAAATCCGGTTTTTCGAAGGGAAAGTAGAATACTTTCCAAAAACTTTTGGGAGATATTCTCATTTTCCGCGATTTCAGCGATCTGAACCGGGGTATTTTCCTTTTGGGAAGCCAGATAAGTAAGGGCTTTTAGGCCGTATTTTGTTTTTTTGGAGAGCATACCGCTAAGATAGGGAAAAAGAGTTGTTTGCAGACTGTGCCATTGGACAGTTGCGCATTAGCACATCTTTCGCAAAACTTCGAAAGAAGATTTTTTTCGATTAGAGAAATGAGTTCAAAACCAAAAATTTATGTATTCATTTGGCACTCCATAAGGTTATGTAACGGAGGTACTCAAAAGAACGACCTATGGAATTGGAAGGCGATAAATATCAAGCGTATTTTAAATAAGTCCACAAAACGGCCGTGCTGTTGCAGCACCCTAAAAATACTGAATACTAGTTTTAATTAAACTTTTTGGATATTGTAACTATTTGATTTTCCAGTTTATTGAATTTAAAAACTCTAAATGACTAGTAATTAGTAAAGAGCTTTGGAGTTATGCAACATCCACAGTCGATTTATGGGACAGGTATCACAAACAACATTACTAAGGCCAATAGCCAAATAAAAGCATTGAGCAACGCGCTTTGGCACCCCAACAATGAAGAAGGTTATATTGGGATGTGAATCTTTTCTGCGTATATTGTGGATAAAGATTTTTGGTTCCTTATTGCACCGATAGAACGCATTCCCCAAACAAATGGTAAACATAACCGACATACTAAGTATCGACCCCAAAGCCAAAGTAAAAGAGTTCAGAAAAGGACATGTACTTCAACGTGCCGGTGATACTAAAGCTTTGACCTTTTACGTAAAAAGGGGGCTTTTGAGAAGTTACATTATTGATAGCAAGGGGAAGGAACATATTTTTATGATTGCTCCAGAAAATTGGATAATTGCAGATGTAGAAGCGCTTGAATTTAATGAACCCGTACAACTTTATATTGATTGTCTTGAAGACTCAGAAGTAATTATCTTTAACAATGACTGTCTGTTCGAAGCTGATTTACCTAAAGCGAAATTAGTTGAGCACGTCCGCCTTTTATACAGACGAATGGGAAAACTACAACATAGGGTCCTCATGTTATTGGGTTCGCCGGCAATAGACCGTTATACTTATTTTTTGAATACCTATCCAGAATTATCCAATCGTGTAACCCAACGCATGATTGCTACATTTTTAGGGATTACACCTCAAGCGCTTAGCACTATGCGAGGAAAAATAGCACGTTCGGGCGACTTTAATTTACTTTCTTCATCTAGATGAATGCATAGTAAAAATTAAGTCTTGAAATTTGAAGTTAAATTTCTAACTTATGACTAAAGAATATTCAAACGGTGAAATCACTATAAGATGGCAACCTAAACTTTGTGAACATGCTGCCGTGTGTGTAAATATCCTACCTAAAGTTTATAATCCAAAAGCATCTCCATGGATTGCTATAGAGAACGCTACGACTGAAGAATTAAAAAATCAAATCGATAAATGTCCTTCTGGGGCCTTAAGCTACTTTAACCATGAATAAAATATTGAACATAGCGCCACTTGGGTTTCCGTGGAAAACGCAGGATCCATTCTTGTTTTGTGCCTACCATCGTGACGAATATCCCAAAGGAAATGCACAAATGGGAGTTGATTTCGACCTGTTAAAGGGAAGGAATATAGGTCAGGATTTTCTGGTAAAAGATGGATGGAGAATGTATCACGGGTCAAATATGCCCGGTTTTCCTTACCACCCACACAGGGGTTTTGAAACCATAACCATTAATAAGGAAGGGGTCGTCGACCACTCTGATTCTTTAGGGGCGGCAGGTCGCTTTATGTCCGGAGATGTGCAGTGGATGACGGCAGGAAAGGGCATTCAACATTCTGAAATGTTTCCTCTAATCAATGAAGAGAAGGGAAATCCATTAGAGATTTTTCAGATATGGCTCAACTTGCCCAAAGCATCAAAAATGGTAGAACCGCATTTCAAGATGTTATGGAATGAAGATATTCCTGTAATAGTCCATAAAGATGCCTCGAACAGAACAACAACCGTTCAGGTAATCGCAGGTGGTTTTAACGGGGTGACCGCTTTAGACCCTACACCCGATTCATGGGCGGCAAACCTGGAAAATGCAGTGGGAGTCTATACAGTGAAGATGGAAGCCGAGGCGGAATGGACCGTAACCAAAACCAGTCCAAGTGCCAACCGGTCCCTCTTTTTTTACAAAGGATCGACTATGGAAGTGGAAGGACAGACAATTGATTCAAATCACATCATAGAAGTAATGGCCGGTGAAGACATCCTAATTAAAAATGGGAATACTGAAGCCTATTTCTTGATTCTGGAAGGAAAGCCAATTGGGGAGCCTGTAGTTCAACATGGCCCTTTCGTGATGAACACACAAGAAGAAATTCGCGATGCTATGAAGGAGTATGGAAAAACACAGTTCGGAGGCTGGCCTTGGGAAGAAAGAGAGGTAGCGCATCCTAGGGAAAAAGGACGATTTGCCTCACACAGTGACGGAAAAGAGGAAATTAAATAAAATGGTACCAAAATGAAATCAAAACAATCTTCAGAATGGCCCGTTCTTAATTTTACAGAAATTCAAGATACGCTTGAAACACTTCACCAGTGGATTCAAATAGTGGGTAAAATCCGTTTGAGGACCATGCCCTGGCAAAATCACTCGTGGCATACCGCCCTTTATATAACGCCAAATGGATTTTCCACACAGGGCATATCCTATAAAGGGCGGATATTTCAAATAGATTTTGATTTTAAGCACCACCAACTCCTCATACAAAGTTCTGACGATGAAACCTTAACGATGGAATTGAAACCCAAATCGGTTGCCGAATTTTATACGGAACTATTTGAGAACCTTTCCAGTATCGGTTTTCATATTAAAATTCACGGTGCACCCAATGAAATGGAACCTGCAATTCCGTTTGCAGAAAACACGCTCAACACGTCTTATGATCCTCAGGCAGCCCATGCCATTTGGAAAGCGATGTTAAAAGCCAATTGCGTTTTCAATAAATTCAGAAGTGAGTTTATCGGCAAATGCAGTCCTGTCCATCTTTTTTGGGGTGCATTTGACCTGGCGGTTACCCGATTTTCTGGAAATTCTGCCCCGATGCATCAGGGCGGAATGCCCAATATGCCTTTGGAAGTCATGCAGGAAGCCTACTCGCAAGAAGTGAGCAGCGCCGGATTTTGGCCTGGTTCAAAAGACTCCCCAACACCCGTGTTTTATGCCTACGCCTATCCTAGTGATGCCACTTTTGGAGAACAAAAGGTCGCCCCTTCCCAAGCTTTTTACAGCGCGGAAATGGGAGAGTTTTTTTTAAAATATGAAGACGTCCAAAAATCGGATGATCCAGAAAAGATGCTGTTTGATTTTCTACAGACCACTTATGAAGCTGCGGTCAATATTTCTACTTGGGACAGAACTAAACTAGAGAAACAAAAATGAGTACACCTAACATATCGGATAGAAAATCCATTATGGTAGAAGTAAAATGGGAGAGGAACATTATTGATTTGCTCTTTCCTAAGTAACGGTCAGCCCTATTGTGTAAGGGGAGGGAGACCTTCCATAGGCATCTACAGGACGATTATCGATGCCTTGCAAAGCTACCTGGCCATTTTTTTCCTGCACATCCGTTCAAAACCGGTTCTAACGACTGCTTGGTAAAAACAGCCTTTTCGCGTCACTATCTTGTGCGAAGACCACTTCTGCAACGGCCTCGGTCTTTTTATGGTACTAATGATTATAATTGAATCATTGCTTAAAACAAAGTAGAAATGAAATACGTTGTCCGCAATTCCCAATAAAAGCAGTTTGTTTTTCTTGCAAATCATCATCAACTACCATTTTAAGTAAAACATTTGAAGACCCCCTATTAACATAATCATAGTTCAAAATGGCGACAACCGAAATCCAATCCTCCTTTTCCAAGTGACCCAGCTAAAGAAAAAATAGCTAATGATTTCTTGAAATATCCAGACCGCAAATCCTTCTTCTTCCGTTTAGTCCTTGAGTATATATCGGTCTACTGAAAAATGAATTAATTTAACGGATAGTATTTCAAATACAAATTATGAAATTTGTAAGTAGCCAATTAGCATATTATTTGAAGGATAGCGCGTTTAGAAGAAACCTAGGAAAACTTCTACGATACCTGGCGCTTCTAGGTGCGGTGCTCGTATTACATTCCATTCTCTTCCACGTCATTATGCTCACTGTGGAAGACCGGAATTTTTCTTGGGTTACGGGCTTTTACTGGACACTTACCGTAATGAGCACTTTGGGCTTTGGGGACATCACTTTTGAATCTGATATTGGTCGGCTTTTTACTATGGTCGTACTGCTTTCTGGAATAATTTTGTTATTGGTCGTTTTGCCATTTGCCTTTCTAAGGTTTTTCTACGTACCCTATTTAGAATCAAGTAATAAGAACAGGGTTCCCCGCCAAGTGCCGGTAGGAACTAAAGACCACATTATCATATGTTCTCTTGATGCCATTGCGAGAGACCTGACGGAGAAATTACGGCAAGAAAAAATACCCTATTATATTATTGAAAGTGATCCGGAAGTTGCACTGCGCAGACATGATAACAATATTCCGGTAATCGTGGGAGAATTGGATAATGAGGAGACCTTCGCAAAGGCTAATATTGACAATGCAAGGCTAGTTTTGGTAAACAGAAACGATACTGAAAACACTAAAATCATCCTTACCATTCGACACATCTCACCTGACGTCCCCATAGTTGCCATAGCAAATGAGGATGCGTCTATTGACGTATTGGAGTTGAGTGGCGCTACACATGTTTTACCTATAAAAAGATGGCTGGGATCACAGCTGGCCAATAGGGTAAATGCCCAACATGCAAAATCTCATCCTATTGGACAATATGAAAATCTTTTAATTGCAGAATTGGCCGTTCATAATACCCCCTTGGTTCATAAAACTATCCGTGAGACCAATCTTAGACAAAAATTTGGAGTTAGTATTGCCGCAGTGTGGAAAAGAGGTAGATTAAAACCAGCGTTGAGTGATGAAAAACTCATGGAGGATAGTGTTTTGATGATTATTGGAAACGAAAATCAACTCCAAAGCATTGACAAGTTATTTCTTAACTACGATGTGAATCCGAATCCCATTCTGTTGATTGGCGGCGGTAGAGTGGGTACGGCTGCTGCAGAGACTTTAAACGAAAATGGCATTTTAGTAAATTTAATCGATAAAGACACCAATGTATGCAGAAAGATAAGTCATCTGTGTAATGAGGTGTTTGAAGGAACGGCTGCTGACTATGGCTTGTTAAAAGAGGCGGGGATACTGAAGACGCCTTCGGTTTTGTTAACGACCAATGACGACACCATGAATATTTATCTTGCCTCTTATTGTCGACAGCTAAATAGCAACGTAAGAATAGTGAGCCGAATCTCGGATGCCAGAAATTTAGATATCATTCATCGGGCAGGAGCCGATTTTGTATTGGGTTATTCCACCTTGGGTTCTGTTGCAGTAATGTCTATTGCTAAAGGTGAAAAACTAAGTGTCCTCGGAGAAGGGGTTACGTTATTTATTGTTCCAGTCCCTAAATCATTGGTTGGCAAAACGCTAACTGAATCAGGCATAGGAGCCAAGACAGGACTTTCGGTGATTGCCATTAATATAAATCAAAAAGTCATTACCGAATTGACGGCCAAGACCATACTTTCTTCTGGAGCTGAAATCGTCATGATCGGAAATGCCGAAATGAAGCAGGAATTTAATAAGGTATTTGGCAATCGGGATTAAAATTGGAATTTTAAAGGGATGATATAGATAATGGCTGTGCAATTATTTATGCGGGCAAAAAAATTAGTTCTTGGAATTTGACATAAGACAAAAGGACGTCAAACATTAAAACCTTCTCAAAATAAATCTCCGACTTTTAGGCGATTATTCGGTGTAAGGCTAAGGTTCATTATTTTGGGTCTTATGTCGGGCTGGTAAATTATTTGATTATCAGAACCTTGATGGTAAAGCCAATTATAGTATTAGAAATATCACAGCCTCTTTTAGACTAGGAAAACTTATTTTTATATACGCTATATCGTTAGTTTAGCAGAAAGTACAGGATATGGCTCAAGAAAATATAGTCATATTATTTTGACACACCATACCTTAGATGCCTTGTTGCTTGCAATTCTTTGGGTTAGAACAGATGTCTCGATAAAAGTTAAGGCGCAATCATAACTTTATTTCACTAATTTGAAAGGGTGTTCGCTAAATTATAAGTAGATATTTTGATGATTGTCCTAAAAAAACTTGGTTCTGCAATTACCGATTTGATACCCATAATATTGGTAGTTGTTTTTTTTCAACTGGTGGTTATCCAACAACCATTTCCCAATATTGGGGAAGTAATTTTCGGCAGCTTTTTCGTGATAATTGGGTTAATGTTGTTCATTGAAGGTCTGGAAATCGGATTATTTCCAATAGGAGAGGCCATGGCATATGCTTTGGCCAAGAAAGGAAGCCTATTTTGGTTAATGTTGTTTTCATTTGCCCTTGGTTTTTCCACTACCATTGCTGAACCGGCACTTATCGCAGTTGCGAAAGAAGCTGGAAGAATAGCGGCAGAGGCCGGATTAATAGATAATGCAAATGATACGATTGATAATTACGCTATGGGATTACGGTTATCGGTAGCTATTTCGGTAGGGTTGGCTATTGTAATCGGTGTATTGCGAATACTTAAGGGCTGGCCCGTTTATTATTTGATCATCGGCGGTTATGTTATTGTAATGCTTATGACCATAGTGGCCCCCAAAGAAATTATAGGCTTGGCCTACGATGCAGGGGGCGTCACCACTTCAACCATTACGGTTCCACTCGTAACGGCTTTGGGGGTTGGGCTTTCCAACACGATCAAGGGCAGGAGTCCTTTGGTCGACGGATTTGGGCTTATTGCCTTCGCATCCCTTTTACCCATGATATTTGTCATGGGCTATGGTTTATTTTGGTTTTAAGATATGATGGCGATTTCTATTCTAAAGGATTTTTTTCAAATACTGTTGTATACGCTACGCGACGTGGCACCTATTCTCATATTGATATTGTTTTTTCAACTGGTGGTGTTGAAACAGCCCATACCACATTTAAAACGGGTAGTCCTAGGAGGGGTCTATGTAATTTTGGGACTCGCATTTTTTCTTTTAGGATTGGAGAAGGCTTTATTCCCCATTGGTGAGATAATGGCAACCCAATTATCTGATCCGTTATTTTTGGGAGCTACCGCCGGCGAAGAACTTGATTGGAAATCGTATTACTGGATTTATATTTTTGCGGCCTTGATCGGATTTTCAACTACAATTGCCGAACCTGCCCTTATTGCTGTTGCCATGAAGGCAAATGAGGTCTCGACAGGTACAATCAGTGAATGGGGGCTCAGGGTCACAGTGGCATTGGGTGTTGCTTTCGCACTTGCTTTAGGCACTTTTCGAATCGTCACGGGAACGCCTTTATTTCTATATATTATGGGAGGATATATTGTGGTAATCATCCAGTCTATTTTTGTACCAAAGAAACTTATTGCACTGGCCTACGATTCCGGGGGAGTTACCACCTCGACGGTCACCGTACCTTTGGTAGCAGCATTGGGCTTAGGCCTATCGACGGCGGTGCCCGGGAGAAACCCTGCAATTGATGGCTTCGGATTGATTGCATTCGCGAGTGTGTTCCCGATCATTTCAGTATTGGGGTATGCCCAATTCATGCATCTGAGAGTAAAGTTGTTTAACAAAATAAGAAAACCATGAAATTTAAGTTGATTCTGGCATTTGTAAAACCGAACATCACCGACAAGGTGGTGGACGCCATGAAAAGCGAAGGCGCAACCGGTGCCACGATAATCCCGGGCAGAGGTACTGGAGTACATGAAGCCAAATCCTTTTTTGGACTAAGTATTGAAGACCAAACGGATATTCTTGTATTTTTGGTCGAAGAACATGTGGTGGAAAAACTTTTGAAAGTCATTGAAACTGCCGGTGATTTTGACCAGCCGGGTACCGGCATCGCTTTTGCCCTGCCTATAGAACATGCAGTAGGATTGGGCAGTCAGATGAAAATTTTCAAGGATCAAGCCCGAGATGATTATTTTTGAAAGAAAAAAATAAGATAGCTACGTCATGAGAGTTAAAAGAGATTACCAAAGTGCTAGAGATGCCATGACTAAAAACATTGTTTTTATTGATGGTATGGCAACCGCCAAAGAAGCCGTAGAGCTTATGCGTAAAGAAGGCGTAGAGGCCCTTCTTGTTAAAAAACGTCACGAACATGACGCTTATGGAATTGTAGTTGTACAGGATTTTATCAAGGGGGTAATCATTCAGGAAAGGACGTCAGAGGAAGTAAATGTTTTTGAGATTATGACCAAACCTATCGTTAGCGTACCCGCCACAATGGATGTTAGGTATGTTGCTAGATTACTTGTTCAGACAGGATTGCGTAGGGCTCCCGTAGAGGAGGATGGAAAATATATTGGAATGATTTCGCTTTCTTCCATTATATTGGACAATTTATCATTCTGATTCTTCTTTTACTTCGATCAATGGAAAACAGCGAAGCTCAAGTGTTCTATGAAGTTGTAGCATGTGTTGGCACATCCGGATGAAGACCAAAATCGGCAATAAGCGTGTTGCCCAATTCACCAATTTCGTTTCTTATCGACATTTGGGAACCTCCGAAATCAGGACATTCTCAACGATTTCAGGCATATCGAACTGCAAAAAATACGGAACGCCTTTTAGAGCTTCAAAGGCCAATGAGCGGAACAAAAAACTCCCGTTGCCGAGACAGCATGAAAGTGTGAGCTTGATCTTTGTCGGAATTTTTGTACTTGTTTCGCCCTTGTTAGTAGTTTACCCCAACGCCTGCCCAACATCCCCAATAATATCATCAATATGTTCCAACCCGACCGAAACGCGGACCATTCCATCGGTTATGCCCGTTTCGGCACGTTCTTCGACCGTTAATTTACTATGTGTGGTGGAGGCGGGGTGGGTAACGATACTGCGGGTGTCCCCTAAATTGGCTGACAAGGACAGTAATTTGATGGCATCGAAGAATCTTTGACCGGCTTCCAGTCCACCTTTGACTTCAAAGGCGACCACGCAGCCGCCGGCTTTCATCTGCTTTTTGGCAATCTCATACTGCGGATGGGATTTTAAAAAGGGATATTTCACCCAATTCACTTTTTTGTGGCTCTCTAGATACTCCGCCAATTTCAATGCATTTTCGCAATGCCGGTCGACCCGAACGGCCAAGGTTTCGAGACTTTTGGAGAGTACCCAGGCGTTGAAAGGGGATAATGCGGGACCGGTTATCCGAGAGAAGCGATATACTTTATCAATCAGTTCATGGCTTCCTACGGTAATACCTGCCAATACCCTGCCCTGCCCGTCCATCAACTTGGTGCCGGAATGAATGACCAAATCCGCGCCGAATACTATCGGTTGTTGCAGATAAGGGGAAGCAAAACAGTTGTCGACAATGAATATGAGATTGTGTTTTTTCGCAATATCGGCCAAGGCTTCCATATCCAAAACATCTACCCCGGGATTGGTTGGCGTTTCCGCATACAGAATTTTTGTGCGGGGTTGTATAAGATTTTCGATACTTTCAATTTCATTTACTTTAAAATAGGAGTGCCCAATATTCCATTTCGGGAAAAATTTGGTAAAAAGGGAATGTGTGGATCCAAAGACGCTTCGCGAGGAAACGATATGGTCACCACTGTTCAACAAAGCCGCAAAAGTTGAAAATACGGCCGACATTCCCGAGGCGAAAGCAAAGCCCGCCTCGGCACCCTCCATTTGGCAGACCTTTTCAATGAATTCGGAGGAATTGGGATTGGAATATCGCGAGTAGATGTTCCGCTCCTTTTCCTCCGCAAAAGAGGCCCGCATATCTTCTGCATTCTCGAAAACAAAGCTCGAGGTCAGGTATAGGGGTACGGAATGCTCCAAGTTTTCCGTACGGTTCACTTGGGTACGAATCGCGTTTGTTTCGAATTTCTTATCCATTTTTTATTTCGTACTTCTAATTTCGTATTTCATTATCCTTTCTCCGCAATCCGCAGTATATCCCCAAAAACACCTCTTGCCGTAACCGCAGCACCAGCTCCGGCGCCCTGAATAACCAGCGGATGCTCGCCATAGGATTCCGTATAGATTTCGATGATGGAATCGGACCCCTTTACTTGCCCAAGGGCACTTTGTTTGGGCACGGAAATTAGTTTCACCTCCAAAATGCCCTTTTCTTTCTGCAGGTCACCGTGCAGGTCGCCTACATACCGAAGGACATAGTCTGGCTTTTGTTCTTCCTTAATAGTGTCGAAATTTTTGTCGAGGATAGCAAGGTGTTGAAGAAAATCTTCAACCTTTCCCTTTCTCAAGGACTCCGGAATCAGATTCTGTATGTCAATATCCGAGAATTCATTGCTCAAATCGAGTTCGCGGGCCAGAATCAGCAATTTACGGCCTACGTCGTTACCCGACAGGTCTTCCCTTGGGTCGGGTTCAGTGTAGCCGCTCTCCATGGCATCCCTTAAAATCTCGGAAAAGGCTTTGTCCGATTCCGAAAAGGTATTGAAAATATAGCTCAACGAACCTGAAAAAACACCTTTGATGCGGGTAATGTTCTCACCAGAAAGATGCAATAACTTAATAGTGTCTATCAGCGGTAACCCCGCTCCGACATTCGTTTCATAAAGATATTGCTTTTGATTTTTGACCAGCTCACGGCGCAGCGAACGATAGTAATCGAATCCTAAGGTATTCGCGATTTTATTGGAGGATACCAAATCGAATCCGTTTTTCACAAAATCAACATAGTGCGCCACAAAATCTTGGCTGGCCGTATTGTCTACGGCTATCAGGTTTTCGAGATGGTTTTCGCGCGCATAGGCGATGATGTCCGCTATCGTATAGGGAATGGCCTTTTCTTCGATGCCTTTTTTCCAGTTCTTAGAAATGCCTTTTTTATCCAAAAGCACCTTGCGGGAATTGGCAATCGCAAAAATCTTGACCTCGATACCTTTACGCTTCTCAATAGTTTTTGCGGATTTTAAAATCTGATCAATTAAAGTGCCGCCAACATTACCATGTCCGAACAAGGCGAGGTTTATTTTATAGCTGATTCCGAAAATTTGGCCGTGCATCACATTCAATGCCTTGTTAAGATCCGCTTTTTTCACCACTAGACTTACGTTCTTTCCAGAAACAGTATTGTTGAACAATAAGGGTACAATATGATTTTTTATCAAGGCATTGTACGGTAGATGAAAGGTACTAAGATCTTGACCGACGATGGAAATGACCGAAACTTCCTCTAGAACCGTGATCATGTTGATATCCTTGCTCATATAATCGCCCTCGAACTCCATATCCAGGGCTTTTTTGGCCCGTTGTGCCTTATCGGATTCCACTACCAGTCCGATGCCACGTTCAGAAGAACCTTGCGAGACGATGCTTACATTGATATTGTTGCGTTCGAGGGTCTTGAAAATACGGGCGTCGATGCCGACCTTTCCCAATAGGCCCCTGCCCTCTAGATTGATGAGGGATACATTATCTATTACGGAGAGTGATTTGATACCGCCTTTTTCGGTCTCGGCACTGATCAAGGTACCCTCGTTATCATTATTGAAGGTATTTAGGATACGCAGTGGAATGTTCTTTTCAATAAGCGGGATAATGGTTTTCGCGTGCAAGATCGTAGCCCCAAAATTGGCCAGCTCGTTGGCCTCGCCATAAGATAGATTGGCGATTCGCTTGGCATCGGAAACCAAATCGGGATTCGCGGTAAAAATACCGTCGACATGGGTAAAGTTCTGCAGCTCTTCGGCATTTAGGAAGTTGGCGAACAGTGCGGCAGAGTAATTACTACCATTTCTGCCCAAAGTGGTCGTATCCCCATTTTCATCGGAGGCTATAAATCCGGTAATAATGGGTACCGCATCGTGTTCAAGTTGTTCGAATTTTTTCAGGATGTTTTCTTTGGATATTGCCTCAAGTACCGAGGCATCCCCGAAATTGGAATCCGTTTTCACCAACTGCCTTGTATCGAGAAACTGTGCATTGATGCCTTTGTCCCGTAACAATTGATTGACTACCTTTCCGGATATCAGCTCGCCGAAAGCCAGCACCTGATCTTTTATCCTTGCGCTATAATCGCCCAGCAGGGCCACCCCTTCGAGGAGTTTGGTCAAAGCTGTAAACTCAGCCGATAAATCAATGTTTTTAAAATTGTGTTTCTGATATTTCTCAAGGGTCTCTAGGTCCTTTTTATACGCTTTTCGCTTCGCCGCCTTGTTCAGCAGAAGTTCCAATTGGTCGGTAGCTTTATCCCTGGCGGACAAGACCACAGCGATATGCTCTCCGTCCTTCACCCTGGCGGTAATAATATCCAGCACCCTACCCAAGCCTTCCCCATTGGCCAACGACCTTCCGCCGAACTTCAAAACCTTGATGCGCTTGGCCTTTCCGTTCGTATCGAAAATTGGCTTTAACAACTGCTCCATCTGCTCGAACTCGATCAAAAAAGCATCATGGCCGTGCAAAGAATTGACTTCCCCGTAGGTCACATTACTGTTCGCTTGGGCAAGGCGTTTGAACGTATCCTTATTTTCCTTCGCCGTAAAAAACAGGTCGGAATCGACGCCGATGATGTGTATGTTGGTGTCGCTATGCTGCAAGTTCGCAAAATTCTCCTGTCCATTGCGGGTGACGTCGATGGTCTTGAGCAACTGGTTCATCAACTTATAGGCGGACAGCTGAAAACGTTCCTGCAATTTATCACCATGGTGCATCAACCAGCTTTCTACATTGAATACCTTCAGCTCTTCGTTGGTACTTCGCTTAAAACGCTCCTTGAAAGATTCTGGTGTACGATAGCACAACATGGCATGCATACGGGCGTCATGTACGGGTTGCTTCGAATTCACCAAAAACTGTTCCTGTATCTGGCAATTGGCAATCAACCAATCGGTGGATTTCCAATCGGAAGCTACCGGAACCAGATGCTCGGTAATCTTTGGATTCATGGCGGCCATCTCCCAAGCGATACCTCCTCCTAGAGATCCGCCAATTATGGCAAACAACCTGTTGATTTTAAGCTGATCCAATCCCCATAAAAATATTCGGGCCACATCGCCGGCCACAAAATCCTTGTAATTATCTATGATGAACTTGTCATGGCCATTACCGGGAATATTGAAAGACAATATGGTGAATTGATCGGTGTCGATACGCTTGCCCTCCCCGATGAGGGCAGACCACCATCCATCTTTTCCCGTAACGTACGAATTTCCGGTCAGGGCATGGTTTACCAGTACAATCGGTGAAGAATGTAGTTCACGGCCGAACAGTTCATACGAAAGTTCGATGTCTTGGGTCACCCCGCTAAGCGTGGTGTAGTTCTGTAATTGTAAACGATGCAGCATCTAACTATACCATTAATTTAACTTCTCCCTTTTGCAACGGCAGGTGGCAGCTTACTGACGGACAGATTCAGTTTGTCGAATAGTCCCTAGCAAATAGTACTCGGGCAGGATGGACGATTTGACCCCCACCCGTACCGTTCGGGCCGGGCCCCACCAGCAAAGCTGACAACATTCCTGCTTATCGACCGCACTCAGCACAAATCTTAGGGGTGGAGCCTTTAGCAATCAAATTTTCAGGTCAAAACCCCGCTCTTAAATGGAAGCAAAGGCATTTTCAAGATCGATTTTCAAATCATCGAGATCTTCAAGGCCGACAGACAAGCGAATCAAATCTTTAGTAACTCCCGTAGATTCCTGCGCGGTATCGTCCAATTGTTGGTGGGTAGTGCTTGCCGGATGAATAATCAATGATTTGCTATCCCCGATATTGGCCAACAATGAAAAGAGATGGGTGTTATCTACGAATTTTTTTGCCGAATCAAAGCCCCCTTTAACCCCGAAAGTTATAAGACCGCTTTGTCCTTTTGGAAGATAGGCCTTGGCCTGTTCGAAATACGGGCTCGTTTTCAGTCCCGGATAGTTGACCCAGGTCACCTCGTCCCTACCCTGCAGCCATTCGGCAAGTGATAAGGCATTTTCACTGATATACTTCATTCGCACACTGAGCGTTTCCAAGCCCTGAATGATCTGCCAAGAGTTGAACGGACTCGCGGCCGCCCCAAAATCCCTTAGTCCTTCGATTCTGGCTTTGGCGATGAACGCCGCTGGCCCTAGAGCTTCATGATAGACCAAGCCGTGATAACCGGCCGAAGGTTCAGTAAATTCAGGGAAGTTTCCGTTGCTATAGTCAAAAGTACCTGCGTCGATTATCGCGCCACCTAGAGCTGTTCCATTGCCGTTGATATATTTGGTCAAGGCATGGATCACGATATTGGCACCGTGTTCGATCGGGTTTAAAAGCGCCGGAGTAGCGACCGTATTATCCACGATAAATGGAACTTTGGCAGCTTTCGCCTCAGAAGCAATAGCCTTTAAATCCAATACATCCAATTTAGGATTGCCTAGGGATTCTACCAAAATAGCTCTCGTATTTTTCTCGACGGCCTTGCCGAAATTCGAAGGATCCGATGGGTCCACAAATGTCGTTGTAATGCCTAATCTCGGTAAGGTCACGCTCAATAGGTTATAGGTACCTCCGTACATACTGCTACTGGCGACGATATGATCACCACTCTTTAAAAGGGTCAGGAGCGTAGTCGATATAGCCGCCATACCGGAGGCTGTAACCACAGCCGCAATGCCACCTTCCAAAGCTGCTAGGCGTTGCTCGAGTACATCGTTGGTCGGGTTGTTCAACCGGGTATAGATAAATCCTGTTTCCGATAGGTTGAACAGATTGGCCGCATGATCGGAGTCATTAAATACGTAAGAGGTATTCTGGTACAGCGGCACGGCACGGGTTCCCCCATGGGCCTTTACGTCATGACCAGCGTGCAGGGCGTTCGTTGAAAATTTTGGATCACTCATGATTTTTGGTTTTAATTGTTAGCATTCCGTTCTATAACATTCAAAACACCATGCCCCATTGGCAGACCGTCCCATGCAAACATGGAAAGCTAAAATCGATAAGTTATGAAGAAAGAAAATTACGGGAAGTAACTTTGTTATGTTATCTGCCAAGTAACCCAAACCCCCTAAATTTCGGGGCGGTACGAAGTAGAATGTAGCACCTTCTCCGAGCCATTCCGACAGGTACCGGAGGCCAAAGGGTTGCTAAGGTTTCAAAGGGTCTAATCCCTCCACCTTTCTTGATAACCGATCAATATGTGTTTGAACTTTATACTCCCGTTCCCTAGGCAGTCGAGTTTTTGTATCTTTCTTTTTCCCTTTGACCGCGTTAAAATTTTTGACCGTAGCTATGGCTATGCTTAAAAATTTTGCCTTGTCAAAGAAAAAAATAAATTTTTCAAAATTCTCAACTGCCCAGGGAGCGTGAGCATATTGAAAAACAAATATAAGGATGGGATATGGGATTTTCCTAATATTCGTCGATAAAATTTGAACCGGGCCTAAAGACCTGTTAGGATAAAGGGATATACGATTTTAAATTTGAGGGTTCATTAAATGAAATGGATGCCATCAAAATAAGACTACAATCCAAAAGCCGCTTTTACCTCCTCGACCCTATCCAATTTTTCCCAAGTAAACAGCTCTACCTCTTTTTCTACCCTTCCGCTATACGGCGATTCATATACTTTTTTGACGGTAACGGGCTCTTTGCCCATATGGCCATAGGCTGCCGTTTCCAAATAAATAGGATTTCGCAATTTTAAGCGTTTTTCAATAGCAAAAGGACGCATGTCGAACATTTCCGCTACTTTTTCAGCGATTTCGCCATCGCTCAAATCGACGTTCGAAGTACCATAGGTATCTACATAAATAGAAGTAGGCTCGACAACTCCAATGGCGTAGCTGACTTGCACCAATAGTTCTTCGGCCACCCCGGCGGCAACGAGATTTTTCGCTGCATGACGGGCGGCATAGGCGGCACTACGATCAACCTTGCTCGGATCTTTTCCGCTAAAGGCGCCACCGCCATGGGCCCCTTTTCCACCGTAGGTATCCACAATGATCTTTCGGCCGGTAAGACCCGTGTCTCCATGGGGACCTCCGATAACAAATTTTCCGGTTGGATTTATATGATATGTAATTTGGTCATCGAAAAGTTCTTGTATGGCCGCTGGCAACTGTGCCTTGACCCTTGGAATCAATTTGGTTACGATATCCTTTTTTATTGTCGCCAGCATTCTTTCGTCGTCAGGATCAAATTCATCGTGCTGGGTAGAGACCACGATGGTATCGATTCGCTGCGGTAAGTTATCGTCGGAATACTCGATGGTTACTTGGGCCTTGGCATCCGGTCTTAGGTATCCGATTTCCTTTTTTTCCCTCCTTAAATCAGCGAGCACCTGAAGTATCTTGTGCGAAATATCCAAAGCCAGTGGCATATAGTTGTCGGTTTCCTTGGTGGCATAGCCGAACATCATCCCTTGGTCTCCCGCACCCTGTTGCTCTTTTGATTCGCGATCTACGCCTTGGTTGATGTCCTTCGATTGTTCGTGAATTAGCGAAATAACTCCGCATGAATCACCGCTGAACTGATATTCGCCGTTCGTATACCCAATTTTATTAATAACATCCCGGGCAATTTGCTGCACATCGAGGTAGGTAGTACTCTTGACCTCCCCGGCCAATACCACTTGGCCCGTAGTAACCAAGGTTTCACAAGCAACCTTACTTTCGGGGTCAAAAGCCAAAAAATGGTCGAGTAAAGCGTCGCTGATCTGATCGGCTATCTTATCGGGATGGCCTTCACTAACGGATTCGGATGTAAATAAATAGGACATAACTTTCGTTTTTTATAGTAGAAAGGGATTTGAAAGCAGTACCTAAAGTAGCGGATAATAGCAAGTTATCAACTGCTTTAGCATTTTTTCATCCTAAACCCGGTTCTAGCAATTTATTGATGCTAGTACCTGAAACAGGTTCAGGGCAAGAGGTTGCAATCAGTCAAATCCTTCCTCCTTCTTTCTGCGGTAAAAATACATAATTGGAAAAGAAATAAAAATTTTTGGCCTATTGGTTTCCCATTATAATTTTCATCTTCCCCGAGATACTTTGTATATTGTACTCCCCTTTTGTAACTAACCATTAATTTGATTCTCTATGCATATTGCGGTCGCAGGAAATATTGGTGCCGGCAAAACGACGTTGACCCGATTGTTGGCCAAGCACTATCATTGGGAAGCAAATTTTGAGGATGTCGTAGACAACCCTTACCTCGATGATTTTTACAATCAAATGGAACGATGGAGCTTTAACCTACAGATCTATTTTCTCAACCAACGGTTTCGTCAAATCCTAAAAATCAGGGAAAGCGGCAAGGATACTATTCAAGACCGCACCATTTATGAGGATGCTTATATTTTTGCCCCCAACCTTCATGCTATGGGGCTGATGACCAATCGCGATTTCACGAACTATAAAAGCTTGTTCGAATTGATGGAAAGTCTGGTGCAGCCGCCCGATCTTTTAATCTATCTTCGGAGTTCGATTCCCAATCTGGTAGGCCAGATCCATAAACGCGGGCGGGAATATGAAAATAGTATTTCAATAGACTACCTCAGCCGCTTGAACGAACGCTATGAGGCTTGGATCCACAACTATGAAAAGGGAAACCTTTTGATCATAGATGTGGACAACATCAATTTTGTGGACCATCCCGAAGATTTAGGTACGGTCATTAATAAAATCGATGCGGAAATCAATGGATTATTTTGATCAAATAAACCCATTTTCCCGAGCATGTTCGACCGCCTGCTCACTACTTTCTACCAATAGCACAGGGGTTACTTTATATTTTTCGAACAGGCCCTTTACCCGCTGCATCTTTCGTTTGTGGTTGACGCTCCTCAGATAAATCGCCAAGATGTTATCGGGATGCAGTTCCGCAATTTCTATATAGATATCCGCATCGTGTTCGCCGCTATCCCCAATCAGAATGAATTTGAAATCTGGGTAAGTTTTTAGGATGTTGATAATCTCCTTCTGTTTTTGAGGTTTTTCGTCGCTCGACCCAATACCGCCCCATTTCGGGAAATTGCGGAGCAATATAGGCCCTTTAGGAAAATTGTTTTTGGTCAAAAATAGTTCCAGATAGCGATAGAGGTTCCAAGGGCTGTGGCTAACGTAGAAAATTGGGTTGGCGGCCTTGCCGGATACTCCCCGATGCAGCAGTCCGTAAAACTCGGCGGCGCCCTCCAAGGGAGTGCGTTTTCCGGCTTTTTTGAGCAAGGTATTAAAAACTACTTTCCACTTTAGGGAAGAGACGACTCCGGTGTGGAGTATGGTGTCGTCAATATCGGTGATGACCCCAAAGTCGGCTGATTTTGAGGGAATTAATAGCTCTCCCGGAAAGCGGTTTTGGTGAAGA
The DNA here is from genome assembly GCA_963832345.1 of uncultured Flavobacteriaceae bacterium. GTDB lineage: Bacteria > Bacteroidota > Bacteroidia > Flavobacteriales > Flavobacteriaceae > Pricia. Next base: position 112,406 of record CAWHTW010000011.1, read on the forward strand.
ATTTCCCTGTTCAGGGCAGTATCCGAATACGAGATTTCGAAATTTACCCATCCTTCATCATTAGCCAGCTGGCTCAGACCTTCGACCGCTGTATCTATGCGATAGTAGCCGCGATTATCAGTGGTTCCCGATAGGGTTCTACCATCCCGAAACTGCACGGTGACCCCTGTGTTTCGGATTTCGTCCACCTCGAAACGCTGGAAAGAATTCCACAACAAATTAAAAAAGCCCTTTTTCGAAAGATCGATTTCCTCATCTTCCAAGGTTCTGCCCCGGGCATAGAAATGCCCATCGGTTCCATAGCTCTGAAAAGCGATAATCTGAAGTTTATCTTTTTTACCGAACCATCCCATCTTTTATAAATGCCAGTTTTCGGGCCATAGCCACATCAGTAACAATCCCGCGACTATAGATATCCCGAAGGAAATGCTTATCCATTTCATCAACTTTCTAGTACCCAAAACCCCGGCCATGATACCCTTAAACAATAGGTTTGACAAGGAGGCCAGTAAAATCAACCGCCATCCGGTAGCTGTATCAAGACCGTCGTCTTTCATCAGTTGTGAGAGCGATAGGGTAATTGCGTCGACATCGGTCAGGCCACTTATGACCGCCACCGCATAAAGTGCCTCGTTGCCGAACTTTTGTTTGGTAAACGCCACGGCCAATAATATCAGACCGTAAAGAAGCCCGAAAACCAAAGCACTTTTGAACTGGGCCGGATTTTTCGGCTCCGGCATCTCGTCATCTAATTTTTCCTTATTGATCAGATAGAACAGTACGGCGCAAATCACGACCATCAACACAAATTCTACCGCTAATGGGAGGATGATTTGGGACAGTTTTTCAGGTATCACGACCCCAACTTCGACCAGCACCCGTACCAAGGCGATGGCCGAGGCCGTAGTAATGATAAAAGCGGCGATTTTATCAATGTTTTGGGCATTGGCGGTCTTTCGGGCATAACTTACCGTAGTTGCCGTACTGCTGATGAGTCCGCCCAAGATACCGTTAGAAATGATACCCGCTTTTTTACCGACCAGTTTGTAAATAAAGTAGCCGATGACACTGATGCCCACGATCAACACGACCATCAGCCAAATATTATGTGGGTTCAGCACATCTAACGGACCGTAGGTATCATCGGGCAGAATGGGCAAAATAATCAACGAAATACCCGCAAAGGTCATTATAGCGGCAAAATCTTTTTTTTGCAGGCGTTCTATAAAGTCATGGAGATTTTCTTTAACGTATAACAATACGGCCATCAAACCACCTACAATGACGCCTATGACCTGGTTTCCCATAACCAGATAGGCGCCGATGGCGAACATCAGCAATGCCGCTACCTCGGTGGTCTGACCGACATCGGGTTCGGGGAACTTCTTCAACTTTATGACATTGGCCATAATCAAAAGGGCGGTCAATGAAATACCCATAATCGGAACGATTAGTGGGTTTTCGAAATCACGTGACAAAAAGCCCGACAAGACACCCAAAATTGCGATGAGCGTGAACGTTCGAATCCCGGCCATTTTACTGTCCGTACGCTGTCGCTGCAAGCCTACCAACAGGCCCAGTCCGAATGCAATACCCAACGTCGTGAGATCCTGGTAATCCATAGGCCATGAATATATTAAAAATCGCTAATAAACTTCAACAAAATAGAGTTCTTGAACGTATTGCATCAAAAATTTCACCGACAACATATTTTTTCGTTGTCTTAAACCGCTTTGGTGTGATACAATCGGATGCTATTACCGGTTCGCTCAACGAAAGGCACCATTCGCTCATTGGCCCTTTTATAACTGAGCAGCTCTGCTTAGGTTTATATCATCGTTAACCACGCCTGCCCCATGGTAGGCCAAAAATGCAAAGAAATGGAACCGAAGAAAAATCCGAAAAAAGACCTGAACCGAAAAAGTGGACTGTTTTTTGTCATCGGAATGATGCTAGTTTTGCTGCTGGCCTTTATGGCTTTTGAGTGGAAAACTTATGATAATCACAACACTTACGACACTTTAATGAACGTACAAGATGAGCTGATCGAAGAGGTTCCGATTACGATGCACATCAAAACTCCGCCACCGCCAAAGCAAGTTCAGGCCCCCCCGGTCATCGAAGTGGTACCAGACGAAGAAGAAGTGATTGAAGATGTTATTGAGTCTACAGAGAGCAGTGAAGAAAAAGAACTACTAGCGGTCGAGGATGTAGAGGTCGATGAATTTGAAGAAGATCCCCTAGTTTCTTTTATAGTCATTGAAGATGTTCCTGTTTTCCCAGGATGCGAAGACGCAAAAGATAAACGAACCTGTTTCCAAGAAATGATGAACAAGCATATCGCCAAGAATTTCCGATATCCTGAACCGGCTCAGGAAATGGGCATACAGGGCAGGGTCAATATTATGTTTGTGATTCAAAGGGATGGCAGCATCGGCAACGTACAAATGCGAGGCCCCGATAAAAGTTTGGAAGTGGAAGCGCAGCGAATCATAGAGAAATTACCAAAAATGGTCCCGGGCAAGCAGCGGGGACAGGCGGTGAGGGTGCCCTTTAGTATTCCCATTACTTTCAAATTACAATAGCGTATCTCCAAACATCGTGCACGGTGCAAGTGTCAAAAAAAAAGGAAGCCATCCTAAATTTTTTTAGATGGCTTCCGCTGTATTTATGATGTCGTAATTTCTTCTACTTCCGAATATCAATACTTTCAATAGTAACCTCGGTCTCCGACCCTTTAGATTCGACCATGGTGTTCTCAAAAGCTTCCAACTGACTTTTTACTTCGGCCTGCGTACCTGTGAAGGTCTTTTCTTCCGTTACTTTTTCGCCGTTGACAACTGAGGTGTAGGCAATAGTAGCTTCGGCCAAATCTCCCTTGTCAGCAGTCATTTCAATTTGAATCTCTTTTGCGTTCCCGGTAGCTGCCATTCCGGTTTCGCTCATGGCGATACTGGGGGCGATAACGAGTGCGACAACGGACATCAGTTTCAAAAGGATGTTCAACGAAGGTCCTGAAGTATCCTTAAAAGGATCTCCGACCGTATCTCCTACGACCGCTGCTTTGTGGGCATCGGTACCTTTACGGCCGTCGGATTCGATCATTTTTTTGGCATTGTCCCACGCACCACCGGCGTTAGATTGAAAAATGGCCATCAAGACTCCGGCTGTCGTTACACCTGCAAGTAAACCGCCCAACATTTCGGCGCCACCGATAAAGCCTACCGCAACGGGTACGGCGATCGCTAGCAGTCCGGGTAATACCATTTCCTTAAGCGATGCCTGTGTAGAGATGGCCACACATTTATCATATTCGGCTACACCATCGGCAGCATCGAAAATAGCACGGTCTTCAACCGTTGCCTTTGACATATCGGAATTATATTTCCGCATAACAGCCAAAGCAGCCTTCAGTTCGGGAATATCGCGGAACTGGCGACGGACCTCTTCGATCATCGCCAAGGCGGCACGACCAACGGCGTTCATCGACAAGGCGGAGAATACAAAGGGAAGCATTCCTCCTACTAACAACCCGGCCATAATATCGGGCCTGGAAACATCTATAGTCTGTACGTTGGCGACTTTCATAAAAGCAGCAAATAAGGCCAAAGCGGTCAATGCCGCAGAAGCGATAGCAAAGCCCTTTCCAATGGCGGCGGTCGTATTTCCAACGGCATCTAACTTATCCGTACGCTCACGGACTTCGCTCGGCAATTCAGCCATTTCCGCAATACCCCCGGCGTTATCGGAAATCGGTCCGTAGGCATCAACCGCCAACTGAATGCCTGTGTTCGCGAGCATGCCAACTGCGGCAATGGCGATACCGTACAATCCGGCAAAATGATGTGATATCAAAATCGCGGCCGCAATTAAGATAATCGGCACGGCCGTGGACATCATCCCCACCCCGAGGCCAGCGATTATATTCGTGGCAGCACCTGTTTCGGATTGTCTAACAATATCGTTTACCGGCTTCATACCGGTTCCCGTATAATATTCCGTAATCTTACCGACACCAAGACCAGCAACAAGGCCGGCAATTGTGGCCCAAAATATTCCCATCGCCCCCATCGGTAAACCTTCTACGGATTCAGGAATCAGGGCATGGATGAGAAAATAGGAAGCGGCGACCATCAGTCCCGCTGATAAAAATTCCCCTACGTTCAAAGCCGTCTGCGGATTTCCGCCGTCCTTTACCTTGACAAAAAAGGTTCCGATAATGGACATGATAATTCCAACCGCGGCAAGCAACAACGGAAGATAAACCGCTCCTAATCCCGCGAAATCCGGAGTAATAATAAAGGCCCCCAACACCATGGTTCCGATAATCGAACCGACATACGATTCAAAAAGGTCGGCGCCCATACCGGCGACGTCACCTACGTTATCGCCCACATTATCGGCAATAGTCGCAGGGTTCAAGGGATGGTCTTCGGGAATGCCCGCTTCGACCTTGCCTACCAAATCGGCACCAACATCGGCTGCTTTCGTATAAATACCACCGCCCACACGGGCAAAAAGAGCTATTGATGAAGCGCCCAAAGAAAAGCCGGAGAGTACGTTCAGTACCAACTGCAAATTTTCGGCACCGGGCCAAATACTTTGGTAAATCATGAAGAGTCCGCTTAATCCTAGAACGCCTAGACCTACCACACCGAGGCCCATTACGGAACCACCGGCAAAGGCCACTTCTAAAGCCCTACCCAAAGATGTACGGGCCGCTTGGGTAGTTCTAACGTTGGCTTTGGTTGCGACACGCATCCCGATAAAGCCCGCCAAGGCCGAACAAATGGCACCTACAACAAATGAGAGCGCGACCATACCATGAGATCCGGCTTCCGCGCTTCCCTTAAAATAGAGGAGAATGGCCACTGCCACTACAAAAATGGAAAGAATCTTGTACTCCGCTTTCAAGAAGGACATCGCCCCATCTGAGATATTTTTGGCAATCCGGGCCATTTTCGCATCGCCTTCATCTTGCTTGGCAACCCACGAGTTTTTGATAAAGACGAACACAAGGGCCACGATTCCGAAGGCCCATAAATAATTTACTAGTATTTCCATATTCAGTTAGGTATTTTTTAACGGGGGCTAAAGTAGTAAAATTGAGTAGAATAAAAAAAGCCATCCTTATTTATAAAGACGGCTTTTTCTACCCGTATATTTCAGGGATAATTTTATGCTCTAAATCATAAAGGTACGTCGATCTTTATGGTCGCTTTCCACATATCTTTTTACACACTGATGGTATATCTCGACGGCTTCGTCAACATTGCCCCAGCCCCCGGTATCGACTTTTTTCTTTTCAAGATCTTTATAGACCTTAAAAAAGTGTTCTATTTCTTTTAAACGATGGGGATTTAAATCACTGATATCGGCATTATTGCTCCAGATCGGATCGGAAACGGGTACGCAAATAATTTTTTCATCGGGCCCTTTCTCATCGGTCATGTGGAAGACACCAATCGGCCTGACCCGCATCACCACCATCGGATAGGTCGGTTCGGCCCCTAAGACCAGCACATCGAGCGGATCTTTGTCCAATGCCAAAGTTTCCGGAATAAAGCCGTAATCGCCTGGATACATCATCGAAGAAAAAAGCATTCGATCAAAACGAATTTTGTTTAGCGTAAAGTCGTATTCGTATTTGTTTCTGCTTCCTTTAGGAATTTCGATCAGAACATCGAAAGTTATATCGGCTTTTTTGGACATTTCTTTGAATTTTATAGTTCCGTAAAGGTACGAAAATGAGGGACACTACAAGGTGCAATTCTTAGATTCCCGCCATTGCCGGAATGACAAAAACAAGTTAGAAACTAAACCCGAACGACCCCGTCACACTAAATGGACGGGCTTCGGGCGCTTCCAAGTAATTGCCCCTGAAGTTAAAGTCAATGCGGAAAATCTTGAAGATATTGCCTATGCCAACGGAATATTCGTAATAGATTTTATCGTCAGGTGCCAATAATGGAATGTTCGTAGGGGCGTTCAGGGCGATATTCTCGTCGGATAGCTCCCCCCAGACTCCTCTCAATCCTACAATTTCCCGTAGGTCGAGTTTTCGAAGTAAAGGTATCCTCGAAAATAAGCGTCCGTTAAAATTATGCTCTAAATGTACAGCGGCATACGTGTCGGTTACAAACTCATAGAAATCAAGATTGGGAAAAGTGTTATACAACGAAAACAAGGTCTGGTTTCCGGGGATGACGTTCAGCAGACCCAGAGGTACTTCCCCAAAAGTCTTTCCTATTTCCACGGTACTCAGCAACCGCCCAAAACCGCCTAATACCCAAGGTTGGCTATAGGAAAACTGGAGTTTGCCATAATTGAAATCACTTTCCAGAAAACCTTCCAAGCCTCTAGTATAGTTCAATAACAGGGTACTATAATCATCATTGATATCGGCCCGTTCTACACCATAACCGATGGTACGCTTGCCAGGGGTATAGATCAGCGTAGTATTCACGTCAAACTGTTGTATTTCCGAGGCTATTCCGCCGGGAGCATCGGCATCGACATAATCCAAGCTAAAGGCATCGGGCAGCGCCGAACTAAGCGTTCGGAACGAATTACCGATACGTACCCGAAAATTGGGAATCGGCTCCATCTCAATGTTAAACGTACTCAAATTAATATTGGTCAACCGGTCGTTTGCCCCCACGGTAAGAATGGAGGAGGATGCGATACTCCTTCCTAAAACATCATTGGTGGCGGTCAGATTGAGTCCCAATTGCTCTATATCACGACGGTTTCCTCCCGAAATAATCAACCGTGACTTTTTATCGACCAGCCACTTTCCGGAAATGCCATATTTGCCCTTTTGATCCCGAAAACCATAGGCCATATACCCTTCGAGCCGCCAAAGGTCGTTTTGTCCGAAATAGGTTCGGGCACCTCCTCTTAAACGGATTCCCTCTGCGTCATTATAGCCAAATACGCTGTAAACATCGCCGATATCTATGTTCCATTTATCAATTTCCACGTATCCGGAATTCAATATACTGACCAGATTATAATACGTCTTGAACTTCGGCACAGTCTTGAGGGTATCCAAGAGGGCAAATACCCCTGCTTCATCCTCGTTCAGCGATTCCAACCGGTTATTGTCCCAAAAGGTACTGTCACGGGTCATCACGATAGGATCGAACGGATTACTTTTGGTCTTGTAAAAATCCCTTCCCCGCTCCCTATCAAATTCATGGCGGTCATAGACAGTGGTTCTTTTTCCATAAATACCGCGGGACTTTTCTTTTTTACTATAACTGAAATCCGTCAACATATAATCTCGCTTCAACAGAAAAACACTGTCGTTGAGTACGTCGAAATCCTGCTCTATATAAATGTCCTTTACCCAGTTCAGGTTGGCACTTTTGACCACCTGTAGATTGATGTTCTTAATGGCATAGGTACTGTCGTTGACCCAAAAATCACCTTTAAAGGTGAGTTCGTTCTTACGCCTAGGGTAGTACACGATATTATAGCACCATTTGTCCTCGATAAACGCACTGTCTCGCAAAGCATAATTATAGACATCTATACCCGTCTTGGAAAGGGGACTCGTAAAACTCTTGTCAAAAAATTTGATGTAGTTATTGTACACATCGTATTCGGCGTACATGTCTTGAATAAAGGCTGTGATGGATTGATTGTTCTCGAAACCGGAATTCTTGCTCCCCAGCACGTCTTCTTTCTCGATACCCATACGATTATCGCCGAACACTTTCGAGAATTTTTCGTTCAGGAATATTGGCAGATAGGTCTTTCCGGTAATCCGGGAAGTATCAAGGTCTTTGAACATAAATTCAAGCCCATTAAAAACCCTGCTGTTTATTACTGAACTGTCGATGGTATTAAGATCGAACTCCACCTTTTCGTACTTGTCGTATTTGTACTGATCGAACATACGAAGTCCGTTCTCCCGTTTATTTGCCCAGATTTTCCTTAGGATATCAATGGCGGGATTGTTCTTTTTAGACTGTTTACCTGCGATAAGTACCACTTCTTTTAACTGCTCGCTAGACTCGGCCAAGGTAATCTCCATATTATAGTTCACCTTTTGCGACAACGTGATTTCTTGGGTCTCGAAGCCTATAAAGGATACGATTAAAGTTGGATAGGTAGTATCCGATTCCAGATAAAACTTGCCGTCGTCATTGGTAATGGTACCTTCCTGCGAATCTTTAAAAAGCACGTTGGCGAAAGGCACGGTCGCGCCAGCTTCGTCGATCACGACACCTCCTACTTTGGTCTGTGCGTGGACAAAGGCCGTTATTAGTAGGAAAATGAATATGAGAATTTTTTTCATGTAAAACGATCGGGGATAATGGGGAGGGCACAACAAAAGGTATACCAATAAAAATTGCTCCGCCGAAAACTAATCAACGAAGCAAAGGTACCTTTAGTATGAGGTTACTATGATTTATATAACACTTTCTTAACAGCCTTGATGACATCTTCGTGATTGGGTAGCCATTCGGCCAATAATACAGGTGAGTATGGCGCCGGCGTATCGGCCGTGTTTATTTTTTCGATGGGCGCATCCAAATAATCGAAGGCATTAGACTGCACGTGGAAGACAATTTCGCTCGCAACGTTTCCAAAAGGCCAGGCTTCTTCTAAAATCACTAGGCGGTTCGTCTTCCTGACGGACGTTAAGATAGCCTCGTAATCCATAGGCTTTACTGTGCGCAGGTCGATAATCTCGCAACTGATATCCTCTTTTTCAAGTTCTTCCGCAGCCTTATACGCTTCCTTTATAATTTTTCCGAAGGATACAATAGTTACGTCAGAGCCTTCCCTTTTAATTTCCGCGACACCTATTGGGATGGTATATTCGCCCTCTGGCACTTCGCCTTTATCACCGTACATCTGCTCCGATTCCATAAAAATTACTGGATCGTCATCACGAATGGCCGATTTCAATAATCCTTTAGCATCGGCAGGATTGGAAGGAACAATTACTTTTAGACCGGGACAGTTCGCATACCAGCTTTCGAAAGCTTGTGAATGCGTGGCACCCAATTGCCCGGCAGAACCAGTGGGACCGCGAAAAACGATGGGACAAGGAAACTGTCCGCCTGACATCTGACGGATTTTTGCCGCGTTGTTTATAATCTGGTCAATACCGACCAGGGCAAAATTAAAGGTCATGAATTCAATAATTGGGCGGCATCCCGTCATCGTTGAGCCTACACCGATACCGGCAAATCCCAGCTCGGAAATCGGCGTATCGACAACCCGCTTTGCACCAAACTCGTCCAACATCCCTTTTGAAGCCTTGTACGCCCCGTTATATTCCGCCACTTCCTCGCCCATAAGGTATATGGATTCATCGTTCCGCATCTCTTCGGACATCGCTTCGACTAAGGCTTCCCTAAATTGTAAGGTTTTCATAAACTTAATTTTTTCCTGATGCTTTTAGCGCAAGCAAAAATAGGAAATTATATGGCACTCCATGACAACATCCCATCAAAAAAAGGATAATTTTATTATGCATGCATAGCTTTTTTCGGAATTAATAGCTATCTTCGTAAAGAGAATTTTAAAAGAGTAAAGGAAATGAAAATATTGGTTTGCATAAGTAACGTACCCGATACGACATCGAAAATAAATTTTACCGAAGATGATACCAAATTCGATACCAATGGGGTGCAATTTGTCATTAATCCCAACGATGAATTCGGCCTTACCCGCGCCATGTGGTTCAAGGAAAAACAGGGTGCCACCGTACACATCGCCACCGTTGGTGAGGCTACGGTCGAACCGACCATGCGCAAAGCTCTGGCGATAGGCGCCGATGAAGGTATTCGCATAAATACGGTGCCTACGGATGGGTACTATGTAGCCGAGCAACTGGCGGCAGTGGTTAAAAATGGTGAATATGATTTGGTGATTGCAGGGCGGGAATCCATCGATTACAATGGTGGGATGGTTCCGGGTATTCTGGCCACTATGTTAGGTATGAACTTTGTGAACACCTGTATCAGCCTCGAAATAGACGGCAATACTGCAACCGCAATCCGTGAAATCGACGGTGGAAAAGAAACTGTTGAAACTTCCCTGCCCCTTGTCATCGGAGGCCAAAAGGGTTTGGTAGAGGAGAGTGACCTGAAAATTCCCAATATGCGTGGTATCATGATGGCCCGAAAAAAAGCGCTTAACGTTGTCGAGCCTGTCGATGCAACGAAAGCCACCCAAGATGTCAGTTTTGATAAACCTGCACCCAAAGGGCAGGTGAAATTGGTCGACTCGGTTGATGAGTTGGTGGATTTGTTGCACAATGAAGCGAAAGTCATCTGATGACGACAAATTCCATAAGAATAAATTCCAAATGCCACGAATTGGGATGTAGTGCTTGGAATTTGAAATTTTAAGACGTTCTAGGAACACTCAGACTCAAATTCCAGTAAAAATTTAAATCAAAGAAACATGTCAATACTAGTATACACAGAATCCGAAAACGGAAAATTCAAAAAGAACGCTTTTGAAGTGGCCTCTTACGCCAAAGCAGTGGCTGATCAAATGGGTACTGCGGCAACCGCGATTTCTTTTAATGCCTCAGAAAACGAAAGTTTGGGAGCATACGGCGTTTCGAAAGTTTTGAACGTTACTAATGATACGTTAAACACCTTCAACGCTGAAGCCTATGCAAAAGCGATTGCGCAAGCGGCGGAAAAGGAAGGCACCAAGGTCGTGGTGGTCAGTTCTAGTGCCAACAGTAAGTTCTTGGCGCCCATTTTGGCAGCCAAATTGAAAGCCGGCTACGTACCTAACGTGGTAGCAGCCCCTGATAGCACCGAACCTTTTAAAGTAAAACGCACCGCTTTCAGTAACAAAGGATTTGCACATACCGAAATCAGTACAGATATCAAAATCATCGGCGTTTCAAATAATGCATTCGGACTAAAAGAAAATCAGGTCGATGCCGCTGTAGAAGATTTCAGTCCCGAATTGGGGGATGGGGATTTTTCAGTCAAATCCGTAAATATCGATAAAGTTGCCGGCAAGGTAACCATAGCCGATGCCGAGGTCGTGGTATCCGGTGGCCGAGGACTGAAGGGCGCAGAAAATTGGGGAATGATCGAAGAGCTGGCCGATGTGCTAGGTGCCGCGACGGCCTGTTCCAAACCCGTATCCGATATGGGATGGCGACCACATGGCGAGCATGTGGGACAAACCGGAAAACCCGTAGCAGCCAATCTTTACGTGGCGGTTGGTATTTCCGGTGCCATTCAACATTTAGCGGGAGTGAGTGCCTCGAAGACCAAAGTGGTCATCAACAACGACCCCGAAGCCCCTTTCTTCAAGGCAGCGGATTACGGAATTGTCGGCGATGCCTTTGAAATAGTTCCCAAACTCGTCGAAAAATTAAAGGAATTTAAAGCGCAAAACGCGTAATATTTGTTAATTTGCGCGCCCAATGGGGCTGTTTGAATACTGGGTCACCCATATTTAAATAGCCTTTTTGTATTTTTATAGTCTATGAGCTTAGTCCGGTTAAAAATTAAGGGTATATCCTATAGTCAAACGCAAAACGGCGCCTACGCCCTCATTTTGAACGAGGTTGAAGGTGACCGCAAGCTGCCTATTGTCATTGGGGCCTTCGAGGCGCAGTCCATCGCCATTGCCCTCGAAAAGGAAATCAAACCACCTCGGCCCTTGACCCACGACCTGTTCAAGAACTTTGCCGATCGTTTTGAAATCGTCATCAAACAGGTTATCATCCACAAATTGGTCGACGGGGTCTTTTATTCAAGCATCATTTGTGAGCGGGATAAAATCGAGGAAATTATAGATGCCCGTACTAGCGACGCTATCGCACTGGCCCTCCGCTTTAACGCCCCTATTTTTACGTACAAGACCATTTTGGACAAGGCCGGTATTTTTCTCAAATTTTCCGCAAAGGACAGCAAAAAAGAAGGCAATGACGAAAGCATCGTGGTAGACGAAATCTTACAGGAAGGCGAAACCGTCGAAATAGAAACCGGTGCCTCAGACGGGTATACCGAGCTTTCCATAGATGAACTCAACAAAGAACTCGATAAGGCCGTCAGCAATGAAGACTACGAAAAGGCCGCCAAGCTTCGGGATGAGATTTCGAAACGCAACTAATTCACCAATCCTTTCATGACACGTACCCTTTGGATTCTGTTGCTGGCCCTCTTCTTCTTTTTTCCGGCCATAGCACAAGATTCTTTAGGGCTGGATGCCGTTGATGGAATTACCATGAATGATGCGCTTTCTGAAAACGCCTCTGAAATTGTTCCCAATCAAGGTATTTCCGTCGGCAGTGTCTCCCGGGGCATATTAGGGATGTTGGTGCTAATCTTACTATCCTTTGTATTCAGTTCGAACCGTAAAGCAATCAATTGGAAGACCGTGGGCATTGGGCTGGCACTTCAATTGATTATTGCCATAGGCGTTTTGAAAGTAACCTTTATTCAAAAAGGTTTCGAGGCCGTAGGTGCCATTTTCATCAGTATATTAGGATATACGAGGGCAGGAAGTAAATTTTTGTTCGAGGGGCTCGTGGTAGATACCAACACCTTCGGCTATATTTTCGCCTTTCAGGTATTGCCGACCATTATCTTCTTTTCCGCGCTGACCTCTTTACTTTTCTATTTGGGCGTGATACAAAAAGTAGTGAAAGCCCTTGCCTGGTTATTATCCAAAAGCTTAGGTATATCCGGACCGGAAAGCCTTTCCGTAGCCGGCAACATATTCTTGGGCCAGACGGAAGCTCCCTTGTTGATCAAGGCCTACCTTGAAAAAATGACGCGTTCCGAGATCCTGCTGGTCATGATCGGCGGAATGGCCACCGTTGCGGGAGCCGTACTGGCCGCCTACATCGGGTTTCTGGGAGGCGAGGACAAGGTATTACAATTGGTCTTTGCCAAGCACCTTTTAGCCGCATCGGTAATGGCGGCACCGGGCGCGATTGTCATTTCCAAAATACTATATCCCCAGACCGAGCCTGTAAACACCGAAGTAGAAGTTTCCACCGCCAAAATAGGTTCGAATGCGCTCGATGCCATCGCCAATGGTACCACCGAAGGCCTAAAACTGGCCGTAAATGTTGGAGCAATGCTTTTGGTATTCGTCGCCCTAATCGCCATGGTCAACGGTATCTTGGGATATGCCGGCGACCTTACCTCCTTTAACGGCTGGATCGCTGCCAATACCGCCTACGAAAACTTTTCTTTGGAAGCCATTCTCGGCACCCTATTCGCTCCACTGATGTGGCTGATCGGCGTCGCCAACGAAGATATCATGCTCATGGGCCAATTACTAGGAATCAAATTGGTCGCCAGCGAGTTCGTTGGCTACATTCAACTGGCCGAACTCAAAGATTTGGCTACGGGAGCCAATTTCACCTACAACAAATCCGTCATTATGGCCACCTACATGCTTTGCGGCTTCGCCAATTTCGCTTCCATCGGTATTCAAATCGGCGGTATTGGCTCGTTGGCGCCAGGACAGCGGAAAACGCTTTCCGAGTTTGGACTGAAAGCTGTGCTTGGCGGCTCTATCGCTTCGCTGCTATCCGCCACAATTGCGGGGATGATATTGGGGTAACGCGGTTGTCATCTTTTGATTTATTAACTCCAACCCAAATTATTCAGGATCGGTCCGCAGGTCGTTCATCGGGTAATGCAGAATACATCCTTATCTTACTAATGCACGTCATACACCTACCATAATTTCATTTTAAACCAAAATAGATAAAAAATTAAGCATAAGTGTCAAAAATACACTATATTTAAATGCTACATTTTTAAAATCAACTCACTATGACCCATACGCTTAGAAATTTGACCAAATCGGCTTTATATGTTGTCCTACTCGTGTTTGCCGAATCAACTTTGGCACAAGATGGAACGATTACACCATTAGAAGCACCGCAAGAGCCAAACGCCATTCCGCTCGGTACAGGTGGTGTCGATGATCAACCTGCCGAAGAAACCTGGTTCCGCCAGTGGGGAGACCCGATGGCCCGTAACATTACCACCGCGACCCTTACCCCATTTCTTCCTGAACCTGGCACCGCGAACGGCGCAACGGTGATTGTGGCACCCGGTGGAGGTTTTCGATGGCTATCGATGGGTAACGAAGGATGGGAGGTCGCAGAGGCACTTGCAAAACAGGGCATTACTGCTTTCGTGCTTAAATACCGGCTTCGCCCGACCGCAGCGTCGCTCGATGACTTCACGAATTGGATGAATCGTCCAAGAACTCCACCTAGCGAATCTGCAGCGCCTTCCGATTCTACCAAAGCGGTAGCGCCACCACAACCACAGCGCGATGACCTGTCTGATCAACTTGAGGATGCCGAGGCCGCTTACGCCCTGATACTGGAGCGTGCTGAGGAGTGGGGCGTCGATACGGATCGAATCGGGATGATTGGCTTTTCTGCCGGCGCCGGTCTTACCATGCATTCAACGCTGAATTCCAAAACCATGGATTTAGCCTTTATCGGTCCCATATACGGTGGCATGGGGCCTGTTGAAGTTCCTGAAAACGCCCCACCCATGTTCAATGTCATAGCCACCGATGATTTTCTATTCAAGGGTCAGTTTGGCGTTATTGATTCTTGGTATAAAGCGGGCATCCCGGTTGAGTTTCATTTGTACCAAAATGGGGGTCATGGTTTTGGTCTCGGAAATCCTGATCGAACCAGTAACCGTTGGTTTGATGCGTTTGTACATTGGTTGGATGTTAATGGCTTTATGGCGGACAAATCTGCGGAGTAATAGCACGACTGGTGCGGATCGGGGTTTTGATCACAATGACTAGTATAGGCTATGCTATCGATGCCAAACATTTCAGGCCTTTGGACCTCACCATCGTGAACAACTTTACTTTAGTCTAAGTTTTGTTTATGCCTATCGCCGAAAGGTCTTGTTGCTAAAATAGATACTACCGTACGTCTATTCTGGAGCTTAGGCAACGTATACAGAGCACTTCCCCTTTTGGGACAGTATCTTAAAATCCAATAGCCGTTATGATTTAACGGCATCATAGATGGGCGTAACGTTAAACTTGATTTGTTCTAAACTTCAGGAAATCCTAAAAAAAGCCTTCGCATTCAAAACAATATACACTTCGAGTGAGCAAAGAAAATGGGAAGCAATACGTGAACGACTTCCGACAGTTGTGAAGATAGACGAAACCAACGGATGATTTTAATACGCTATGCCCAACTGTACCACGAATACCCTAAAACAATGAAACCTCCAGCAATCCTTCTGTCTTTGATGTTATTATGCTGTAAAAGCGAAACCAAGAATGAAATAAACTCTGAAAACGGCATTGACGAGAGCGTTTACGTGATGTGGAACGATTTTACAAAGTCAAATCCAGAATTTATAAAAGAAGAACTTCCGGAATCGACATATTTCCATGACAACGAATCGGACGCCAATCGCTTAGCGGAATTGATTGTAATCGGAAAAAAGAAAGCAGGTTCCAATTTATATCATTGGTACCAGGAAGCTAATGCCGATTTACCAAAAATCGGAACAAAAAGTATTGTAACGGATTTTGACGGAAAAGCACGGGCGATAATTGAAACCAAAAAAGTAGATACAATCCCTTTCCATCAAATTTCCGCAGCATATGCTGAAATGGATATGGGAACGAGCATTGAACCGCTAGAAAAATGGAAAAAAGCGCATTGGGACTTTTTTGCGAACGCTTTGGAAGAAAGCGGAAAGAAGCCGACCGAAGACATGCTCATAGTCTGCGAAAGATTTGAAACCATTTGGCCCAAAAAGTAGAAATTACCCTTTTAACTATCCCACCTTTCATTTACACAGACGTCGAGCCGCATTACGGACACGATTATCCAATTAGGGCCCCTGCTAGAAAAACCGTTTAAAAATTGCCCTTACCGAAAGCAAGTAGTGTATACTGTGTTGACCTTTACTCTTCTCTTGGTAAACGTGATTCCCGCTCTGCAATTTGATAGACAAGAGCCGCAATTACCGTTGCATTTATCATCATATCACGTTCTGGAACATATTCCAAAGCATCTAGATTCGTGTGATGGGTGACGGTACTATAGTTTAATTTATCTTGAATGATCTGAAAACCGGGAATTTTGTAATAATCAAACACATCATGATCTGTAAAATTTGTGTTTTGAATGGTTAAATTATTGACATCCAAATGTTCATAGGGTGACAGCATTTCCTCAAAAATAGGCTTTACCGCTTCGTTTCCTTGCAAATACAGCCCTCGCATTTGTCCGGCACCATTATCCATATTAATATAAGCCGAAATTTTTTCGACTTCTTTTTTTCTAGAGGTCTCATGTACCTTTCCGTAGTGATTTTCTGCATAGGCCATAGAACCGAGATAGCCTTGCTCCTCACCACCCCAAAGTGCAATTCTAATAGTTCGTTTTGGTTTTAATCCAGAAGCTTTAATGATTCGCATCACTTCCATCATCACCGCAGATCCAGCTCCGTTATCCGTAGCGCCGGATGCCGGGTGCCAAGAATCAAAATGTGCTCCGATCATCACAACCTCATCCTTTAATTTTGAATCTGAACCGGTAATTTCTGCGATAATATTCACATTGTTTTCAGGTTTTAAGTAGAGTTCCGAATCCAAATGAAATTTTATCTTTGGATTCATTTCCCGGTCTATCAAGCGTTTTAATTTCCCAAAACTTTCGGGCGAAATGGCAAAATAGGGAACTGATTTTACATGCTTTTCCCTAAAATTATACGAGCCGCTCGGATGTACAATGCCCGGAAAAAATGGTGTAGTTCCTAAAATACTTAAGGCGCCTTCCGTTTTTAAGAATGAAAAAAAGGCATCATCCTTTCTCATAAAACTCGCGAAAATAACTTCTAAATCCTCGATTAAATCCATATCCCCAGCTGATGGCCCCAAGGGATTGTTCGTTACCGGTACAATTGATTTTTCAGCTTCCGTAATTTGTTCGTCCGTAAATCGTGTTGAAAGTGCCTCAAATAGCATATTTTGTTCCGGTGGGGATCCAACCAATATGGTCTTTCCCTGTAATTTTCCGCTCCATTGCTTTTTTACTTTTTCTAAATCCGTATAACTTTCGATCCAAATCAAATCACCGATTTGAACACCGTCTGAGCTTTCTGTCCACGCATACGGATACGCTTGTATTTTCATATAGGCAGGTTCCGTCATTTCTACATTAAACGATTTAACTTCCCAACCCATGCAGTCGTCACAATACTTTTCGAAATACACCTTATCGACACCCCAATCTTCCAAGGTCGTCTTCGCCCATTCCGCCGCTGTATAATATTGATCCGTTCCAGTCAGCCGAGGACCGTAAACATCGGATAAGTCGGAAATCAGAGACATGACCTGCGATTGCTGAAAGCCCTCGGTATTAATTTTAGAAAGTGCCTCGGATTTTGTTTGGGCGATGACAGAGCCTCCAATGAAGAGGAATACGATACTGAGTTTAGAAAAGATTTTCATACGGTGGTTATGGGTTTAGTTGGTTACAATGTAACAAAGAATAACCAAAGCACAACACATCCCGCCAACAATAAAGGTAAACCTAATCTCTGTGGTGTTACTACCCAGTATTTTGAGAATGAATTAAATAGCACCTCGACGGGATACGGTTCAAGTACGCGTAAATGAAGCCATTGGTTATGGATATGATGGCTCTATCGTGAACATCAGACCGCGCTCACCAAACAAAACGAATGATGGCGTACTTTTTAATCAAGTTCTTCTTCGTTGATAAAATCTGAAAACTAGAGCTAAGAGTACACGCTTTTAGCTACAGGAATCCGCTATTTTTACCATGTTTAAGCTCATACTTTTATCGCTACACGCATATAAAAAGTATATAGCCAATGATTATATTCCATTGTTATGCAATATTGAGTCTAGATGAAACAAGAGGTAATAAATATTTTATCCTACAATTCTGAAGGTCCAACTTTAGACTTTAAGAAAGAGGACTATAGGCTTGGCAAACATTATAAGAAAAATGATATTCTTAAGGACTTGATGGCGCTGGCCAATCACCCATCAAATGAGGACAAATATATATTTGTAGGAGTTAAAGCGAGTAAGGGAATGGCCAGTGAATTCTTTCACATTAATAATCCATTGGACGATGCAAATTACCAAGAATATATAAAGGAAAACATCGAGCCTGAATTGCAATTTGAATATCGGAATTTTGAATATGATGGAAAGCTAATTGGTTACCTCAAAATATTTGAAAATGGTGCACGGCCATATCTTTTTAAAAAACACGTAAAAAAACCTGGAACTAATGAAATAGAATATAGACGTGGAGATGGATTTATAAGGGTTGGAAGTTCAACAAATAAAATTACTCGTAAGGACCTCGAAATCATTTATGATAACCGATTTAAGCCAAAAGACAGAAAGAATGATTTGAAAATTAATCCAGTTGTCGGAATTCCAGATGACAGAGATCTGTATGAACTCGGATTTCGTTATATTGATATTGAAATTCTAAATACTTCAAATAAATCAATAGAATATGAGGTTGATTTGGAAGTTTTTAGGTCAGACGACCATGTTTTAATTACAGAAAAAGAGGTGCGTCAAATACTACACGAAAATCATCAAAATACTCATTCTGTTCTTGGAGCTTCAGGCACATTTGTTAGTTTTTCTGACCCATTTTTTAGTTCTAAGGATACTGGTAATTCAATAATACTCTCTGATATGCGGGCTTCAAAATATAGACTTGCTCAGAAAGATTCATCGATTGATATTTTCAACCAAAACTTATTACTGAAAGTAAAAAGAATGAATCCAGTCCAAGGTATAATAACAATAAGAAGTGATGACTTCATAACTGGTTTACTAAAAATGGACTTGACATTTGAAATTCCAAACATTACATAACAATTGCTATAACAAATAGGGCGTTAGGCCTTGAATTCATTGGCTTGGGCATGTTTGGTAAGTCCAGCAAATTTTTTGATTAGGCTCTTGGAACAAAAAAATTAAGAACTAAATGCAAAAGCTTTGGCTACGGGCGGAGGCGGACACGAAACGTTTCCCTGCCCGCCACACTTGCCACAGCAGGACCGTTATACAAAATACTGACTAAAAAAATATTGTTCATATAAATGCGTTTCAATTTTCTCTTAGCACTTTCCTCAATGATGATGGGTTTAATTGTATTAATTATTGGATTAATACTTAAAAAGAAAACAACAAAAATCGGACAGTTAAATGGATTTCGAAATAAACACTCTATGAAAAACCAAGGGCAATGGGATTTTTCGCAAAAAGTGTTTGCCAAAAATTTGATGAAATATTCATGGATTCCATTTCTGACATCGGTACTCGGATTTTTTGTTCATGAACAAAACACTGCTTGGGGTTTATGGGGTGTAATGATAAGTTTTCTTGTGTGTATGACTTTAGCCTACTTTAAAACACGAGATAGAATTAATGCCAAATTTGATGAAAAATAAAGTGATTAAATAAGAAATACTTTATACAACACAGACTATTAACAATACGGGCTTCGGGCTTGAACCAATGGTTTACGTATTTTTATGTCGCGAATTCTTTTGCATTTCGCTTTGAACACGAAAAAACAAAAAACAAAATCAAAAGTTTCGCTTTGTGCGTGGCGGAAAGCAAACGCTTGTTTGCGCCCGTACTTTTCATAGCTCAACCGTTAAAATTTTACGTAAGAAAGAAAAGTATTATGAAACAATACCACACCCTGCTCAAACACGTCCTAGAAACCGGCCATCAAAAAGGTGACCGCACCGGCACCGGAACGCTGAGCGTTTTCGGCTATCAGATGCGGTTCGACCTTAGCGAGGGCTTTCCGATGGTGACTACTAAAAAATTGCATTTGAAGTCCATCGTATATGAATTGCTTTGGTTTTTAAAAGGGGACACCAATATCGGGTACCTAAAAGAAAACGGCGTGCGTATCTGGAACGAGTGGGCCGATGACAATGGTAATCTGGGCCCCGTATACGGCCGGCAATGGCGCAACTGGAACGGCGATGAAATCGATCAAATCAAGGAGGTGGTGCAATCGCTAAAAAACAACCCGAACAGTCGGCGGATGCTGGTTTCGGCTTGGAACCCGAGTGTACTGCCAGATACGTCGAAGTCGTTTGCCGAAAACGTGGCGAACGGGAAGGCGGCGTTGCCACCCTGCCATGCGTTTTTCCAATTCTATGTGGCCGACGGAAAACTATCGTGCCAGCTCTATCAGCGCAGCGCGGATATCTTTTTGGGCGTACCTTTCAATATTGCTTCCTATGCACTTTTTACGATGATGATGGCCCAGGTTTGTGGCTTTGAGGCAGGAGAATTTATACACACGTTTGGTGATGCACATATCTACAACAACCATATGGAGCAGGTCGAGCTACAGCTAAGTCGAGAACCACGGGCTTTGCCGAAGATGCACATTAATCCCGAGGTAACGGATATCTTTGATTTTACCTTTGATGATTTTACGTTGACGGATTATAATCCGCATCCGCATATTAAGGGGGTTGTGGCGATTTGAATTTAGCTAATGAAAAATATACTTCTTTTTTTAGCAGTAAGTGTATCGTACTGTTGGGCCTTTTCACAGGATCCTAAAATCTTCACTCCGAATGAGGTCGATTCCTATCCGTACTTTAAAGATGCGGATTGCCCTGATAAGGGTTCAAAAGGGTGTTTTACAGAGCAAATAAAACTTCACATCTCAACGTATTTCAAATACCCGATGGAAGCGCTTGAAAAGCAATGGACCGGTAGTGTATACGTGCAATTTGTAGTCGATACCGCGGGTACGGTAACCGATATAAGAACACGTTCTCAATATGAAGTTTTTGAAAAGGAAGCACAACGAATTATACGTAAAATACCGATTTTGAAGGCTGCCGAGCTGGGCGGTAAACAAGTGCCTATGGTCTACAGCTTTCCGATAGATTTCAATGTAATTTTCGGCAACGAAAGCTACCTAAAAAAGCAGACGACCCTAGTGGATTTTTCAAAAGTGGCCGAAACTAAAATTTTAAGTTACGATGAAACATTCAAACCTCCTGTTTACCATAGTCGCACAAATGTTGAAGGAGCTAAATGTTTTAAAAGGACATTAATTAAAGATATCGAAATCTTCGTTCGGAATAAAGAATACAGGTCGAAAACAGTTACCTCTGCGAAAGTCTATTTTGAATTGGATAGTAACAAACAAATTTCAAATTTGAATGTAATCTCCTCGCAGAAGGAACTCCAAACTCTGATAGAAAATTTTTTTAAGAACCCATTAAAAATGGAAAACGCGGCTAAAGATAAAGATGGTTCGTCAACGCCATGTTATTTTACGGCTGATATATTCTTTGACAAACAGAGGTAAGCCTTCATCAGTTATCCAACATGTTCTACAAAAAACCATCTATTGAGGTCTTCGTCCAAATTTGCCTAATGTAATGCAAGTCTGTCGATAATAATCTATAGCGTTTTTAAACTATTTTACAAACTGGTTTTTATAGTAGCCTCATAATTGATCAAACCGTCCATACCTACTAATTTCCCGTAGTAAACATCATCGGCCGTACTAAAATTACGGAGCCCCGGTAACCTTTGTATTCCAAATAGCTTTTAATGGCTTACTTATTTGATCTCCCCGACCCGAACATTCCGAAAACTGACCTGCATTTCGTTACCGGGATGCAGTTGCAAGCCGACGGGACCTTCTTCCGGTACGTCTTCGGATTCGAAGTTGAGTACTTCGGTGCCGTTGATCCAAACGGTGTAGACATTGGCGACCGCCTTGACCTTGATGGTGTTCCAATCTTTCGGTTTTAAAACCTCGGCAACGCCTTCGGCCTCTACCGGATATCCTTTTCCGGGGATATAGGGCGAACCGGTCATGTCACGTTTAAGGGAGCCAGAAATTCCCATTTGTATCTGCTGGTCTTCGTTCCTCAGAAAAATACCCGTGTCGACCGTGCCTTCCCCATATTTAAAATCCGTTTCAATCACAAAATCTTTGTAGTTCTTTTCAGTCCAAATTATATTACCAGTTTTTTCCGGACCGCTTTTGGCCATAAGCATTCCGTCGTTGACCGACCACCAAATGTTATTTTCGGGTACAGACCATCCCTTTAAATTTTTACCGTTGAACACTTTTTTCATTTTAGGTTCCTGTGCGTTGGAACTATAAACACAGCCTATTAAAAATAAAACTACTACTCCGATTTTGCTCATCATATGATTCTTTTGTTATTCCGATGAAAATTAGAAAAATAATTCCAATTAGTTGGGTTTCTAGGACTAAATCACAAATGCATCAGTCTAAAACCGTATAGAGCCCTCGACATCTTTTGAAGATTAATTATCTTTAGGGGCAAAACAAGAATGCTATGATTCTTACCGATTCTCTTTTGGATTTCTTTCTGGAGACCCGAAAACATACCAAAAAAATTTGCGAACCTTTGGAAATCGAAGACTATGTGGTACAGCCCATTGTCGATGTTTCACCACCGAAATGGCACTTGGGACACTCCACCTGGTTTTTTGAGGAGTTTATCTTAAAACCCCATGCTCAGAAGTATCAGATCTTCGACGCCGACTTTTCCTTCGTCTTCAACAGCTATTACGAAACGGTGGGGAAACGAGTGGTGCGCTCGGATCGTGGTAATCTTTCGCGTCCGTCCGTAGAAAAGGTCTATGCCTATCGCGACCACGTTACTCAGGCCATCAAAACCCTTTTCGCACAAAATCAGGATCAAAAAGTATATGATTTGTTGGAAATCGGTATCCACCATGAAAAACAACATCAAGAACTACTGCTAACGGATATCAAGTATATTTTGGGAAATAATCCGCTACTTCCCGTGTATTCGACAGGTTTTAATGAGCATTATACCGAAACCCATCAAAAGGATTGGATTTCAATGGATGAAGGTATTTATGAAATCGGGCATAACTCCGACAGTTTCTGCTATGATAATGAATTGGGAAGGCACAAAGTGTACCTACATCCCTACGAAATAGCGAACAAACTGGTTACCAATTCCGAGTATTTGGCATTTATCGAGGCCGGTGGCTATCAAAAATTCGACCTCTGGCATGCCGAGGGATGGGATTGGGTGAACCAAAACAAGATTTTGGCACCGCTCTATTGGCATACTATCGACGGAAAATGGCAGCATTACACATTGGGGGGACTCCAAAAAATTGATGACGATGCCCCGGTAACACACCTATCCTATTATGAAGCCTTCGCCTTTGCCCAATGGAAGGGGTGCCGACTGCCTACCGAATTCGAATGGGAAGCGGCCCAAGAATGCTTTCCTTGGGGAAAACGATGGGAGTGGACCGAAAGTGCCTACCTCCCCTACCCCGGCTACCAAAAGGCTGACGGGGCCTTGGGCGAATACAACGGCAAGTTTATGGTCAACCAAAAAGTACTGCGCGGCGGCTCGGTGGCCACTCCGAAAATGCACACCAGGCCGACGTATCGGAACTTTTTCCAGACCGGACTCCGGTGGCAATTTACCGGACTGCGATTGGCCAGATAAACATCAGTTAACCGTAAGCAAATTGTAAAGGTTGCGACTTACCGCAAATAAAGTCAATGATTTAAAATCAGGGTGAATATGCCCGGTAGCACATCGTTTTCGCAACATGGCAGCCCTATTCAGTATAATGTACAATTCATAAATCTAGTATTCGCATGCAAGAACTTATTGCCCCCGCTTTAGAAACACAGTTCGAAAAAGACGTTTACAAAGGCTTGACGGATTATCCGAAGCATTTGTCCTCTCAATATTTTTATGACGCTACCGGTGACAAACTGTTTCAGGACATTATGGACATGCCAGAGTATTATCTCACGGATCGGGAGTTCGAAATCCTGTCCGAAAATACAGCGGAAATTGCAAAACTTTTTGCCCGTGGAAACGCATCCTTTAAATTAACGGAATTGGGCGCGGGCGATGGTAAGAAAACTAAAATCATACTAAAATATTTATCCGAAAATAATTTTAATTTTAAGTATCAGCCCATCGATATCAGTCAAAATGCGCTTGACGGGCTTGAAAATTCTTTACGGAATGAATTGCCGGAAGTTTCCGTTGAAACCCGACAAGGCACCTATTTCGAGACCTTATCCGCCATCAATAAAGAGAATGGCACTAAGAAAGTTATTTTGTTTTTAGGTTCGAACATCGGGAATTTACTGCATCCGCAGGCTATGGAGTTTTTACAAAATATTCAAGAAGTAATGCAAGAGGACGATCTGCTTTTCGTCGGCTTCGATATGAAGAAAAATCCGCAGGTTATTCTAGATGCCTATAACGACCCGAAGGGAATCACCGCCGCTTTCAACAAGAATGTGCTGACACGAATGAATCGGGAACTTGACGGAAATTTTGATCTGGACAAATTCCGCCATTGGGAAGTCTATGATCCCGAAACGGGCACCGCCAAAAGTTATCTAGTCGCTTTGGAAGGCCAAACAGTGACCTTGGAAAAACTTGATTTGCAAGTGAATTTCGAACCTTGGGAAACTATACATACCGAGATTTCCCAAAAATACGATGACCGAACCATTAAAAGGCTGGCCGATAAATCCGGTCTCGAAATCGTGACCCAATTCGGCGATGCCAAGGGTCAGTATAAAAATTATGTATTCAGGCGGAAGTAAAAGCAGTGGCAGTAAATTACTTTTTCCAAACCCCTAACCGCATAAGTCATTAGCTCATAAACTTTTTTTAGTATGACAGCAATTTGGAACAATACCTTAATCGCTGAAAGCGACGCTACCGAAGTGGTTGAAAGTAACCATTATTTTCCGGCGGACAGTATCAAGAAGGAATATTTTAAATCTAGTGACACGCACACAACCTGCCCCTGGAAAGGAAAGGCATCATACTACACTTTGGAAGTCGATGGAAAGAAGAATGAGGATGCAGCGTGGTATTATCCAGAGCCAAAAGAGGCGGCGAAGCAAATTAAAGGCAGCGTGGCATTTTGGAAAGGGGTGAGCGTCGAGAAATAAATGTAACCGACTAGCGATGGCAGACTCAAGCATTTTGACAGATTGCCGCGTCGCCGCAGAACCTTTTGCAGGGTTTTACACTGAATTGGCTACTCGCAATTACTGCATAAAAAAGCCGGAACGTTTAGAACGCCCCGGCTTTCATTTTTGTTAGTTGAAGACTAAAGCTCCAATACCGCGTTTTCGGCACCGGCAAAATCGTTCCACTGGTAACGATCGGCTTCGGATTCGTTTACATAGTTGCCATCGATGATGTACTTAAACTCGTAAGTAGTTTCTTTAGGAAGTTCAAGGGTACCCTTAAAATTTCCGTTTTTCAACTTTTTCAAGGCGCTGGCCTTGTTCGCCTTCCAGTTATTGAAATCGCCAACAACTGCTACTTTTTTTGCTTCCTCGGCAGGTACGGTAAAAGTTACTTTACAAACCGGTTTTGTCTTAAGATACTGTTTTGAAATTGCCATTTTATTTTATTTTTGGATTACTATTTAGTGACTAGTTTAAAATCAGCCGCAAAAGTACTATATTAAAGTACTCATTGCCAAGGATTAAGGTATTTTTATCATTTTCGTACTTTATTTAACCCTAATTAGCTTTCCTTTAGTAAAGCACTGTGGAATTTTAACTTTAATGAAAATCTATATTCCTGTTTGTAAGATTTTTACAATGGCGTCGATATCCTTTTCGGTATTGTAAAAATGAAAACTGAGCCGAATTCCGTCACCTCGCTGCGAACAAATCACATTGTTGTCCGATAATTTCTTGAATACTTCATCCCCAGCCTTTATATTAAAAATGGTACTGTGCGATTTTCGGACGACTACGGCCTCTTCCAAAAGGCCGAGTTCGGTAAATTCCCTTTTTGCTTTGCTGGAGAGTCTCTTCAATTGGTTCTCGATGTTCGCTTTTCCTAAGGATTGTAAATATTCCAAAGAAAATTTCAGGCTTCCAAAGTTGAGGGTGTCCAAATGTCCGGGTTCTAGATGTTTGGCAAAACGGATATCGTCGCGTCCGTTTAGGTCAATATTGGCAGCGTTGAAACCAACGGTTTTTAAGGAGAAATTATTTTTTATTGCATCCTTAAAAAGAAAAAATCCATTGCCATATCCGCCCAACAACCATTTATAGCCACTGGTTCCGAGCACATCGATTCCTGAAGCTTCAAAATTGAAATCCGTCGTACCACAGAACTGGGTACCATCGGCGATGATTATCAAATCCGGATACTCCTTTTTAAGGGATTTCAGGAAATCCGTATCGATTTTGATACCGTTGACCCACTGCACCAAACTCAAGGCTAGCACCGAAATTTTTTCCGATTCTATCTTGTCAAGGATGTTATTTTCCAAATTCGCATCCAAGGCCGCATATGAAATTTTAAAATCACGAAATTCAAACGGCCAATTGACCGAGGGATAATCGTTTTTAAGCAATAATATCTTTGAACCTCGCTCCAAACCTTCTAACAGCATATTCAGTCCCAATGAAAAATTGGGCACCAAAGCTGTATTTTCAGTTTTAGCCCCAAAGAAATTGGCAACGGTTTTTCGTACTTCGGGAATGTCGTTACGCATCGCCTTCGTTTTCATGGTACTGCCGCCGATCAAATAATCAAGATCGTGCTCTTGGCGCCAT
The DNA here is from genome assembly GCA_963832345.1 of uncultured Flavobacteriaceae bacterium. Taxonomy (GTDB): domain Bacteria; phylum Bacteroidota; class Bacteroidia; order Flavobacteriales; family Flavobacteriaceae; genus Pricia. The sequence goes on from CAWHTW010000011.1 coordinate 139,059, forward strand.
TCCATCAAATCGTCGTTCAGTAATCCTGTCGAGGCGGTGTTGACGTAAATAGAATGACTGAGTACCGGAAAGTGTTTTCGAGTATTTTCCATAGCATTGATCGGGTATTCGGCAATTGCCTTATCTTTGTATATGAGTTATTTTCAGGTCGGTCTTCAAAAATTCTGACAATTTAAAGGTACTACTTAACATGTTCACAAAGAATAAAAATAAAAGCGAACTTGACCTCGAACAGCACGAGCTGCTCGAACACGCCCAGACCCGTATCAAGCAGAAAAAGGGGCTGTACGTACACTTTGTGATTTTTTTGATCGGTAGCGTCTTTATGATCTTTATCAATAAGATTTTAAATTACTGGTCAAATTATGATTGGTTTATCTGGACGATTACGTTTTGGGCATTCCTTTTCATCATCCATACCGTCAACGTTTTTGTGACCCAAAAATTTATGGGACAGGCCTGGGAACGCAGCCAACGCGAAAAACTAGTGAAAAAGCAAAAACTGCGTATCGCCGAAATGCAAAAGGAAATCGAAACGGATTTCCCTTTGTCGAAAATCAATAAGAAAATAGAACCATGAACACCGTTTGTATGATAGCCGCCGCAGGGGAAAACAATGCCCTCGCCAAAGACGGAGATCTTCCTTGGCACTTACCGGATGATTTTAAGCGTTTTAAAAAATTGACATCAGGGCATGCAATCATTATGGGGCGCAAAACTTTCGATGGCTTTGACAAGCCCCTGCCGAACCGCAGGCATATTATCGTTACACGTGATAAAGAATATAGCGTAGATTTTGAGGAGTGCGTGGTAGTGCATTCATTAGAGGATGCCATGGATTTGGTCAAGACAGACCCCCTGTCGTTCATTATCGGAGGCGGGGAAATCTACAAACAGGGCGAAAAATTCGCCAACAAAATCGAGTTGACCCGAATTCATCACACTTTCAACGGGGCGGATACTTTTTTTCCGGAAATCGATAAAACGGATTGGGAACTCATCGAGGAGGAATATCATTCCCAGGATGGTAAGCATGCATATGCTTTTACATATCTGACCTATCTGAAAAAATAAGCTCTGCTTCTTTTACTTTCTAAGAAATGGCCTTTGAAATTAAGGTCAACGATTTTTCAGAAAGCGGTAATTGCAAAGCGGCATGATGCCCTTTTTCAGACATTTTTCGCCAGGTTTTGCGAACGATATCAACAATCTTATCCTCTTCATGCTCAGCCGTAAAGGTTTCAAAGTAGTATTCAAGAAACACAAGGCAAATCACATCCTCCAGAATTTGGGTATCATCATTCTTCTTTAAGCCTTTTTTCTGCAATAGAAAAGAGACTTTATGGATAGTTTCTTGAGAATAACCAACGTCCTCCAAGATTTCGGCCGCTTTTTCAGCATGGAACCGCTTAAGGTCCCGTCGCCACTTCAGATAGCCCGTTCTGTTCATATCATAAGAATCCCTAGGAATCTCCCATCGGCAAATATGCTGGCAACGCGCGGACAGTTGCAGTTCTTCGGAGGCATCAGGTGCGAAACTATTTAGTTTTTCGGTCATCCGAATGGCGTATAAAACCTCTTTAGGGTAAGTTTCACCTAAATATTGATCGGTGTTGGGATCTTTTCCATTTGCCGCGTCGAACCTTTGAAAGGCTTCTGTTAATTTATCGGTGGTCGCCATGTTCAAAATTTTGGTCCAAGATACGAAGAGCAGGAATAATAAGTTGCATCTCAATCAAAGGTCTGGTTTAGAAATTATGTAGAGTGCCATTATTAGCAGATGCCTTAGGACATGATGCCATTTTACAAAAAAAAACATCTAAATTAGAAATCTAAGTATGAGATCTCCACATTTTCTTTAAAATCAATGAGTAGATTTTTCAACACCGCTATTTCGGTATTTGTGTAAATATGATGGTTACCAATTTCTTTTGAAGGGTTTTGCAAATCGCTGGTTATCAAAACGGACTTGACCTGTCTCGCAACGGCTTCCCCCGAATCGATAATGTGAACGTTAACCGGAAGTAGTTCCCTTAAAACGGGAACCAAATAGGGATAATGCGTACAGCCCAAGACCAAGTAATCGATACCTTCATCGAGCATGGGCTTAAGATAGGTTTCTAACAAATTCCGGAGTTCTACCGAATCGATTTTTCCCTGTTCGATAAGCTGTACCAGGCCCTCACCCTCCCGTTCGATAATTTTTATGCCCTTGGCGTGCATTTCGGCAGTGCTCTGAAAGAGTCGGCTGGACAAGGTGCCTTTGGTGGCCAAGATGCCTACCTTCTTGGATCTAGATTGCAGCGCTGCCGGTTTGATGGCCGGTTCAATACCTATAAAGGGCACCCGATACTTTTCACGTAGATGATCGATGGCGTTAGTGGTGGCGGTATTGCAGGCTACAACGATAATTTTGCATCCCTTAGCCAGCAAAAATTCGGTGTTCTTGATGCTTAACCGAAGGATTTCCCCTGCAGATTTTTCTCCATACGGCGCATTTTTACTGTCCGCCAAATACAAAGTGTCCTCGTTCGGAAGTAGTTTTTGGATTTCCTTCCAAATGGAAGTCCCACCTACTCCTGAATCGAAAATGCCAATGGGGGTGTTGTCCATTTATTTGCGCGTTGTTCGTGTCATTTAAAAAAATCCCATAAAATGAATCCTCATGAAATTCCGGGGCGGTATTTGGTAGTAGCTGTATTGCCGAAATAAATTTCAAATCTCAAGTACCAAATTTTAACCAAACCGTAGTGTAACAATAACCGCCCTTTCAGCGGATATTAAAGGGTTGAACCCAGCCTACTTTTGACATCTGTCAACCTCACGCTATTTGGGATCCAAAACCTCTACAATAGGCTTGCCGGTCGTACCGCTGGGAAAGGCGATTCCTAATAATGTAGCCATAGTAGCCGCAATATCGGGTATTTCCGTTCTTGCTACCGTACTACCCTTCCGTATTCCCTTGCCGTAGAACAACAAGGGTGCATGCGTGTCATAAATATAGGGCGAGCCATGTGTGGAACCGGTCATGGAATATGATGCAAAATCAGGACTCAAAACTACCAATACATCACCGGAACGTTTCTGGTTATATCCATTTTGTAAAATATAAGGAATGCCCTCGGTGTATTCGTTTTTCCACATCTGATCGGCCGTGTAGACTTTTTCAATGCCCTCATAGTTCAATAATTCTGCGGCTATGGCCTCTTGCACATCGGAATGGGACATATTGAGACCTTTTATAATTTCATGGTCCAAAAAATACTGATAGTTCGAGAAGTTTTTAACGATTTCTGCCGTTCCGAAGGTTTCTTTCAAAAATTGTTCAAACTTGGGCTTCGAATCATCCCACACAAAATAACCAGCCTTAATTCTTTGATCCTTCAGATAAGCGGGAACGTCTATGGCAGCATGGTCGGCAGTCAAAAATACGGTGTACTCGTTTTTACCCACTTTTTTATCCAAGGCGTCAAAAAGCCGGGCCAAATCTTCATCCAATCGAAGGTAGGCATCTTCCACCTCTTTGGAATTTACGCCAAACCTATGCCCGACATAATCTGTACTGGAATAGCTGATGGCTAGAAAGTCGGTATCGTCGTCCGTGCCCAAATTTTCCTTTTCCAAAGCTTCAAGGGCAAAGTCCGTAGTCAAACTATTACCGTATGGCGTCGCGCTTATTAAACCGAATTTTCCGTTCGTGTCCCAAATTTTCGGCAGGTCGTGCGGAAATACGGGTGCTTTCTCACCTTTGAACGCACCTTCGTAAGCGTTGTCGTCGGTACCGCTTTCCACATAAGAATCTATGGGTTTCAAGGTCGTCCATGGTTTTTTATATTTCTCCGCAGCATTCGAGGCATTGAAATCATCGACCCATTTGGGCATTTTGGGCATGTAAAATGAACTGGTAATAAACTTGCCCTCGTCACTGCCTTCAAACCAGTATGCGGCATTGGCGGTATGTCCACCCGGGAGTACTGCACCCCTGTCCTTAATGGCTATGGCAATAGTTTTGCCCCGCATTTGGGTGGCAAGGCGTAATTGATCGGTAATCGTGGTCACCTCCAAACGGTGCGGCGACATTTGGCCGGCATCGGAATCGGTTCCAACGGATTGGTAATTATCATCGCCCGCGCAGTAGAAATCTGCTCCTGAAACCTTATCGTACCAGTTATTACCGAGAATGCCGTGGGTTGACGGAGTAGTGCCCGTATATACCGAGGCATGGCCCGGGCCTGTGCTAGTCGGTGCATAATTAAAATGATTGTTCTTGCAATTGAAGCCTCCGTCGACCATGCGTTTAAAACCGCTTTCACCGAACCGATGATAAAACCTGGGAATATAATCGTAACGCATCTGGTCGACAACAATGCCCACTACTAATTTAGGGCTTGTCTTTACATTTGTGGCGCTGGTTTTTGATTCATTTTGCCCAAAACCTTCGGAAATATGAAAAACTATTAAGAAGAGCATTAAACATAAGGTAAGCACTCTTTTGGTCATCGTGGATTTGTTTTAAGGGGCGTAGATTTCTGTAAGAAACAAAAGTAAATAATTTCTTCCTTAAAAGTTGGCAAGCAGTCCGCCAAATCGATTGCTTATTGCTATTTTTACGCCACGAAACCCAACTACATGAGCTATCTTGCATCGATTGGCAGCTATGCTATTATGATTAAGGAGGTCTTTAAGAAGCCGGTTAAATGGCGGATTATGAAATCGTTAATCTTAAAGGAAATCGATGAGCTTATGTTTGGATCGCTGGGCATAATTATCTTTATTTCCTTTTTTATCGGAGCGGTAGTGACCATACAGACGGCCCTTAACTTGACCAACCCGATCATTCCTAAATATCTCATCGGTTTTACGACCCGTCAATCCCTCATCCTCGAATTTTCGCCGACCTTCGTTTCCATTATCATGGCCGGTAAAGTGGGTTCGTACATCACCTCCAGTATTGGTACGATGCGGGTCACGGAGCAAATCGATGCGCTTGAAGTTATGGGCGTGAATGCCCTTAACTATCTGGTGTTCCCAAAAATTGTAGCCATGCTTTTATATCCATTTGCGATAGCTATCTCTATGTACGTGGGTATATTAGGGGGTTGGATAGCCGGTGTTTTCGGTGGATTTCTTACCAGCGCAGAGTTTACCGAAGGCCTACAGATCGATTTTATTCCTTATCAGGTGTTCTACGCTTTTGTCAAAACCTTGGTGTTTGCCTGGATTTTGGCTACGGTGCCCTCTTATCACGGCTTTTACATGAAGGGCGGAGCCTTGGAGGTCGGGAAAGCCAGTACAACGGCCTTCGTCTGGACAAGCGTAGTTATTATTATAATGAACTATACACTCACTCAACTTTTATTGGGCTAATGATCGAAGTCAATGACATACATAAATCTTTTGGCGATACCCAAGTCTTAAAAGGAATCAGCACAAGCTTTAAAAAGGGAAAGACCAATCTGATCATCGGCCAAAGTGGTTCGGGGAAAACTGTTTTCCTGAAATGCCTCCTCGGACTATTTAGTCCCGAGGAAGGTAGTATAGTCTACGATGGAAGGGATTATTCGAATCTTTCTGGTGACGAACGCCGCGACTTACGCCAAGAAATGGGGATGGTTTTTCAGGGAAGCGCCCTATTCGACTCTATGACCGTGGAAGGCAATGTCAGGTTTCCGTTGGACATGTTTACCAAAAAATCGAAATCGGAGAAACAGGATAGGGTCGACTTCGTGCTGAAAAGGGTCAACCTCACGGAAGCCTACGATCGATTTCCCGCAGAGATATCGGGAGGCATGCAAAAACGGGTAGCCATTGCAAGGGCCATAGTGATGAACCCACAATATCTTTTTTGCGATGAGCCCAATTCGGGACTAGATCCTAAAACCGCAACCCTGATCGATAACCTGATCCAAGAGATAACCGAAGAATATGATATTACGACCGTTATCAATACCCACGATATGAATTCGGTTATGGAAATCGGCGAAAAAATTATTTTTTTAAAGGATGGGATAAAGGAATGGGAAGGCACCAAACACGAAATTTTCAAGACCGATAACGAGGCCGTCACCAGCTTTGTGTATTCCTCGGAACTCTTCGAAAAGGTCCGGCAGATGTATATCGAGGAGCGGAACTGAAAATATATTTTGACGCTATTGCCGAAGTTGAACCGTACTATCCTTCAAACGAATCTTCAACCACTGATGCAACTTTTTGTTTTCAGCGGATATTCTCACTTCCCCTAAGCCTTTTGCCCAGCTTACTTGAAAAATGGTCAGGGTGTCTACTTTATTGAAGTCCGTAACTAATGCATTATCATACTCCAAGGATACCAAATTTTCATAGTTCGCTTTGGCCTCCGCACTAATATCAAGAAACGGAATCTGTTTGGATGCGGCTTTTTTCAATCGGGTCAATTCTGTTTCCAAAAATACAATTTTATCGTCCTTGCCTATAAGCTGGTTCTTTTGCGATTCATACAGTTCGTTTACATATCGCAACTGATCGACCTGTTCGTTTTTAGAACCTTGTACAATATGTAACTTGGTATCCTGCAACTTCGGAAACTCCTTGTTTTTTTGACTCTCCCAAGTAGCAATAATATTATCGGGAATCACCTCATCTCCCATAAAAACAAGTTCTATGTACGAATTGACACCATCGTTATAATGAATATTGGTAAAATTTTCCATAAAGCGGCCACCTTTCGAAAATTGGTACGGTGCCACTTTTTGATTGATAAATTGCTGGGCCTGATTACTGAAACTTGAGGCTTTAAGAGCCTTGAAAAAGGTAATCCCGGCAGGTATCATGACCAGCACGGCAATGACCGATGCAATTCGAGCCGTCATTCTCCGTTTCTGCGAATTGGCATACCGAACCATAGGAAAGCGTAAAACTTTAATCACCAGAAATGTGGCGAGGGCAATAAAAATCGTGTTGATGGTAAACAGGTACAAGGCGCCCCACGCATAATCCCAATTACCGATAGCAATTCCAAAACCTACGGTACACAAAGGTGGCATCAATGCCGTAGCGATGGCAACCCCGAAAATAACGCTGGCTATCGTACCTTTTTTGGCACGGGCGATGACAAGTGCCAAGCCGCCAAAAAATGCGATAAGCACATCCCGTATATCCGGGGCCGTGCGGGCCAATAGTTCGGAGGACTCATCCCGTATGGGGAACACAGCAAAAAACAGATAGGCGGTCAGCACGCTCAGAACGACCATTATAGCAAAGTTTTTCAATGAGCGTCGCAATGTATCGACATCATTGATGGCCAACGACATGCCCAATCCTAAAATCGGACCCATCAGCGGGGAAATCAACATCGCCCCGATGACCACGGCCGTTGAGTTGGCATTAAGACCAATGGAGGCAATAAATATAGAGCAGACTAGAATCCATGAGGTATGGCCCCTAAATGGAATATCGGCAACAATGGCTTCTTTAGTGGCTTGTTGATCGGTATTGGGGCGAATATCAAGGAGTTCGTGGAGAAAGGTTTTGGTACTTGCCAGTAGACCCTTAAAATCTTTTTTAACTTCTTCCCTGCTGCCTGAGGGATCTTCTGTCGGGGTGATATTATCCTGGTTAAGATTTTCGCTCATGTTTTAAATTGGTCTCTAAGTGTAACTGTCACCAAATATATCCTTTACCTTTTTCAGCACTTTTTTGATGTCCTGCTCCTTTGATTTGGGATATATCAAAAGCACGTCGTCGTTATCAACTATAATATAATCCTTAAGGCCATCGACAACTACTATCTTATTTTTTGGGGAAAGGATCATATTGCCGGATGCATCTTCCGAAATCACTTTGGCGTTGACTACGGCATGGTTGCTTTCGTCTTTATCCAATTTGTCGTACAACGAGCCCCAAGTGCCCAGATCGTTCCAATCGAAGCTCGCCGGAAGCACATAAATCGATTTCGAATTTTCTAAAATGGCGTAGTCAATCGATATGTTTTCCGCCAAGGGATAATGCTCTTCAATAAACGTAGATTCATTCGAAGTATTGTAGTCGGCAATTCCAGATTCGAACAGCCCGTATTGAGCAGGTTGGTGTTTTTTAAATGCCTTGACAATGGTAGTAACGCTCCACATAAAAATACCGGCATTCCATAAAAAATTACCTTGCGCCAAGAATTCCTTTGCGGTGTCATAATCCGGTTTTTCTCGAAATTGGCGAACTTTCTTGAGTCCCGAACGTTCCGGACCGTCATTTTTCTCGTACTCGATATACCCAAAACCAGTATTGGGAAAAGAGGGTTTGATACCCAAGGTACAGAGCACTTCTTCGTTTTCACACTTTTCGAAGCAAGCAGTGACATCTTTGGCAAAAGCGGCTTCGTCTTCGATCCAATGATCACTCGGGGCAACGATCATCACCGCATCAGGATTCATTTTCTGGATTTTCAAAGCCGCGTACAGAATACAGGGCGCGGTATTTCGCATGGCCGGTTCTAATACCACTTGATGCTGCTTTACCTCCGGTAATTGTTCTAGCACTAAATCGTTGTACCGTTCATTGGTCAAAATGAGAATGTTTTCCGTAGGCACAAAGCTATTTAATCGCTTAAAAGTCTTCTGTATCAAGGTATCGCCCGTACCCAGCATATCGTGGAACTGTTTGGGATAAGAAGAGGTACTTACCGGCCAGAATCGAGAACCGACCCCTCCGGCCATTAAAACGGCATAATAATTATTTCTCATTTTCCTTGTCATTCGTTTATCAATTCTACCTCCGCATTCGGTTGAAAAAGGTATACTTTACCCGTCGCCACCTCGACGCACTCGTAACGTTTTACCCGCCTATTGCCCTTCTTGAATATTTTACCATTATAGATACGAAAAACACTACCGGTAGGCAATTCAAAAATATAGATTTTATCGTTCGCTGCTTGGTCAAAGGTCTTTAAAGCTATAGATAATTTAGCATCGGTGCTGCTGCTGGCCTTCGGATTTCGGAAATGATTGGCTAAAAGTGGCAACAACTGTAAAGGGAATATTTCGGGCCGGATAAAAGGAACCATCATATATTGAAAAGTCTGTTTCCACTCCCGTCCATGAGGCTTAATACGTCGGCCGAATTTTTCAAAAGCCACCAAGTGGGCGATTTCATGCACCAAAGTAATCAGAAACCGGTATTTGTTCAAACTGGCGTTTACGGTAATTTGATGGGCACCGCTGGGCATACGCCGATAATCGCCGTGTCGGGTTATGCGTTCATTAACTATTTTAAGGTGGACGTTATTCTGTTTGATAAGCCCTGAACATGGGGCCACAGCTCTTTCAGGGAGGTATTTCTGTAAGGTGTTGTCCATTCCTACAAAAATAATGATTTAGGGTGTCAAAAACATTTAATTAGAAATTTTAAGGGATTTCGAAATTGTAGGTAAGTAGATCGAAATGTCACACTGATACCCCTGGCCTTTTGGTCGACATGAGACAATAACTTTATAAATCAGCAAAATCCGTCTTTTCAAAATCCGATGTATGGATGCTCAAAATTAGGGCGTGCTACTAGAAACCTGTAACAGCTTCCCGTTATAAAATCGCTGTCCGGTCAATGCGAATTCCATGATATATTCGGCCATTTGCAAGGCCGAGTTCGGGGCTTCATAGCCGGGAAAAGCCTCCTCCAGCATTTCGGTCTGTACGGCACCTAGGGCCAACACGTTAAAGGAAGGTCCGGTTTCCTTGAACTCTTCTGCCCAGAGCTCGGTCAAGGTTATGACCGCTGCCTTGCTTGAGCTGTAGGCTGAAAGTCCGGGGAATTTCATGCTGCCTTGCACCCCACCCATAGAGCTTATGGTCAACACATGTCCGTTTTCGGACATTTTTGGGAGTACCGCTTTAGTGATTGCTGCTACTCCGAATACGTTAACCTTATAAACTTCCTCAAATTCCTGTGCGGAAGTTTCCAAAAAGGGTTTGTTCAACAGTTTTCCCGCATTGTTGATTAAAATATCGACGGATTTCCAGTTTTGAGCTACAAAATCGCTCATCTTTTTTAAATCCTCCGATTGTGAGATATCAAATGGGAAGGAGGAAATATGCTTATGATTTAGCTCGGAAACCGGGATATCATTTCGGGAGAGGGCCAATACCTCGTGACCATCATCCGCAAAAAGACGTGCCAGTTCGAAGCCGATGCCTCTACTGGTGCCCGTAATAATAACGTTTGCCATTAGTTATACTTGATTTCTTTTGAAGCCGCATTCGCAATGCCCTCGATTACGGGTATGCTTTTGTTCACGATGTTCGCCATATGGCTATAGTCCATTTCCGAAGTTTCGTCGCCGACCTTGTGGTAGTAATCGAAATTGGTGAAATCGAAAGTAAAGAAAGTCTGGGAAGGCACATTGAACACCTCGTGAAAGGGATAGTTATCAGATCTTTTGAACAGATTAAATTCCTTGGCATTTGGAAAAAAACCGGCGTATGTTTCATCGGAATAGTTGTTGGCAACCTCCGCTAAATTGGACATTTCATAACCGGTGAGACACATCAGGTGCGCTGCATCGACCAAAGGAACTCCGACCATTTCATAATTCAAGACCGTGTAGAGATCTAGATTCTGCTTCTTAAGTTTTTGCGCTAGGTGTTTTGAGCCCACAAGTCCCTTTTCTTCGGCACTAAACAGCGCGAATATAATACTTCGCTTATTAGATTTAGAAGTGCCGAAATACCGGGCCAGTTCCAAGACTGTAGTGGTGCCGGAGGCGTTATCATTGGCACCATTGGCAATTGCGTCACCGTTTTCGGCAGCTATAAGGCCTATATGGTCGTAATGGGCACCGACTATGACATATTCATCTTTCAACTCAGGATCGTTGCCTTCAACAAGCCCGACTACGTTATAAGCGGGGCCTTTAAAGTCGGAAATCGTATCGCGATAGCTTTCAAGGTTGGAATCGGAAATTGTATCCCGATAGTTGCTAAAATAGGGTGTCACTCCATTTTTGACAAAAGAGGTTTCTATAAAATCGGCGGCCCTTTCGATACCTTCACTTCCGGTATCCCTGCCCTGTAGCTCGTCGGAAGCTAAAAAATCCATAATAAATCCAACTTTGATGCGATTGGTAAACTGGGCGGCTTTAGCTCTGACAATCTCGTCGATGCCTTCTATATCACTCGGCTTTTTATAGAGCTTTTCAGGTTTGTAGCTAGCACCTACCGGCTCTTTGTTCGTAAATATAACCGATTCCTCTATTTTAGTGGATCCGCAACCGTAGGCAAGGGCAGACAGGATAACTAGCGTAAGAATTCTATTTTTCATAGTTTGACTATTTTTATTCGAAATTTGTTTGAACAACATGGGAATAAAGTACTCATAAAAAAAGGCTTCCCAAAATAATCAAGGATGCCTTTTCGAAATTTTAAAGAATCATCTTATGCCAACATAGTCACCGGATTCTCTAAATACGTCTTTAAGGTCAATAAGTATTGTGACCCTGTTGCCCCATCTACCGTGCGGTGATCGCAGGCCAAAGTCACCTTCATGATGTTTCCGACCACGATTTCACCATTTTTGACAACCGGCTTTTCTACGATCGCCCCAACGGACAGAATAGCGGAATTAGGCGGATTGATAATCGAGGTGAATTCCGAAATCCCGAACATCCCTAGATTAGATACCGTAAAGGTGCTTCCTTCCATCTCCGCGGGCGTCAATTTTTTGTTTCTTGCCTTTCCCGCCAGTTCCTTAACGGAAGCCCCTATTTGGGACAAACCCATTTGATCGGCAAATTTGAGCACCGGCACCACTAGGCCATCCGGTACGGCAACTGCAACCCCAATATGGATGTGACGGTGGTACAACATGGCATTATCGCTCCAAGAGGTATTGACCTGGGGATGTTTTCTCAGTGCCATCGCACAGGCCTTGACCACCATATCGTTGAAAGATACTTTGGTTTCGGGTATGTCGTTGATCTGTTTCCGTGAGGATATGGCATTATCCATATCTACCTCAATGGTCAAATAATAATGAGGCGCAGTGAATTTCGATTTGCTCAAGGTAGTGGCAATGGCCTTGCGCATCTGTGAATTTTTGACCTCTTCGGTGCTTTCCTCGCCCGTCGGCAGGTTCATTGCAGCTGTAGCCGCGGCAGAACCAGATTCTTCCGCAGGTGCTTTTACTTGTTCTTGCGGTTGCGTTTTAGCGGCCGGCTTGAAACTCTCGATATCCTTTTTAACAATCCTTCCATTATCGCCGGACCCGGAGACGTTCGCGAGATCTATACCTTTGTCCTCGGCCATTTTTTTGGCGAGGGGAGACACAAATATGCGCTTCCCGTCATGGGCTGCTTTTGAACCGGTATCCGATTTCTCCGATGCTTCCGAATCTTGTTTTGAGGTTTCGGATGTCGACTCATCCTCTTTATCGGCTGAACTACTTTCTTTTTTACCGCTGGATGGTTTAGCGTTCAATACCGCATCGACATCGGTGCCTTCCGGGCCAATTACCGCCAATACGGCGTCAACGGGAGAAGATTCCCCTTCCTGTATTCCAATATATAATAGCGTGCCGGAGTAAAAGGATTCGAATTCCATCGTGGCCTTGTCCGTTTCGATTTCGGCCAGAATATCGCCTTCCTCTACCGTGTCACCAACCTTCTTCAACCAAGAGGCGACCGTGCCTTCTTCCATGGTATCGCTAAGACGTGGCATTTTCACTACCTCAACACCTTCCGGAATTTCGGATGAACCGCCATTCGAATCGGTATCCTCTGTGCTGGAATCTTTAGTATCTTTTCCTTCGGATGCCTTACTATCCTTTTCCTTTACGTCGGTTTCTTCACTTTTATCCTCATTCTCTGAAGAATCCGCTTTTTTTTCATCCTCGGAACCGCCATCGTTACCGTTCAACATTCCTGAAATATCCTCTCCTTCCTCCCCGATAATGGCTAAAAGGGAATCGACAGGTGCACCATCGCCTTCATCGATACCGATGTGCAATAAGGTACCCTCGTAAAAGGATTCGAATTCCATTGTTGCCTTGTCCGTTTCGATTTCCGCTAAAATATCACCCTCGGCCACTTTGTCACCGACCTTTTTCAGCCATTTCGCCACGGTACCCTCTTCCATGGTATCGCTCAGTCGGGGCATGTTTATCACTTCTGCCATCTATCTTGTTTATTTATGTTCTACAAATGGAAAATCTTCTTGCTCGTAGACCATGTCGTATAACTGCTCTACAGGCGGGTAGTCGGATTCGTCGGCAAATTTCTCGCACTCCGTAACCAGATCTTTCACTCTCTTATCTATAGCTTTAATCTCGTCTTCGGTCGCATATTCGTTCTCCATGATCACATCGAGTACTTGTGTAATGGGGTCTATCTTTTGATATTCCTTCACCTCATCCTTCGTGCGATAATGCTGTGCGTCTGACATGGAATGCCCTCTATAACGATACGTCTTCATTTCCAGAAAAGTAGGACCACCACCGGTTCGCGCGCGTTCGATTGCTTTACTTACTTCTTGTGCCACGGTTACGGCGTCCATTCCGTCTACGGGACCACAAGGCATTTCATAACCGAGACCCAGTTTCCAAATTTCTGTGGAGTGCGAGGTTCTAGCAACAGATGTACCCATCGCATATCCATTGTTCTCACAAATGAATACCACCGGCAATTGCCAGAGCATGGCCAGGTTCAGGGCTTCGTGAAAGGCACCTTGCCGTACGGCACCGTCACCCATATAACATAGGGTAACATTGTCCCTACCAGCATACTTATCGCCAAAGGCCATACCGGCGCCTAGGGGAATCTGCCCCCCAACTATACCGTGCCCCCCGTGAAACCGATGTTCCTTCGAAAAAATATGCATAGATCCGCCCATACCTTTCGAGGTACCCGTGACCTTACCGTAAAGTTCGGCCATTACTCTTTTAGGGTCGACCCCCATACCTATCGGCTGTACGTGGTTTCTATAGGCCGTAATCATACGGTCTTTGGTGAGATCCATGGCATGCAGTGAACCGGCCAAAACAGCTTCCTGTCCATTATATAAATGTAGAAATCCCCTAACTTTTTGCTGAATGTACACTTGGGCCAGTTTATCTTCGAACTTCCGCCAGAAGTACATATCCTCGTACCACTTCAGATAGGTTTCCTTGGTAATTTTTTCCATTGAAATCGTTTCATTTGATTTTTATTCCCTTGAACACATTTACGGAGCTATCGAAATGGGGCAAGAAGAACAAAAATACATATTAAATCATTAGTTGAAAAAAAAACGAAAAAAAGAAAAAGGAGAATAAAATAGTGAGCGGAGACGTGTAATGGGTGATTAGCATAGATACGAGGTGCAGGGGTGCTGATGTGGATAGGTTTGATAGCTGATGGGTAATGGGCATGGAAGCGGAGTGCTGGTGTGGGTGATAGATGAGAGTGTTAAAATCAGTAAATAGTCTATTTTAGATGAAAAGGCTTGGAAAGCAGTATGACGAGTTATGGCTGATGCCCAACGGTGACCGGTGAATGAAGAGAAAGTCAAAATAGTTGAACAGTCCATTTATACGAGAGGCTTCAGATGCAGGATGCCGAGTGTTGAGATAAGCCTATGCTTGATACGGCTACCCATGAAATTTACGACTAAACGACCTTGGAAGCCTATATAATTAAAAAGCGCCAAGGGAGACGCGTGAGTTCATGAGAAGGGAAAAGAACAAAGGCGTTGGGCATTTATTTTAGAATAGATGCGTACATTTCCTTCTGAATTTTTCTTGGACAAGGGTTTATTTGGTCTTTCAAGGCATCATCTGCCCACCCATGTTTGCGATGCCCTCCTCATATAGGATATGGGAGGCAATCATTAGGAGGGAAATACAATTCACTCGAATGGGGTGTTTTGTAATGGCTTATTAGATTTGTAAACGGTTAAAAATAGGACTGTTTATTTTACCAATTGCCATTCTTTTCGGGCCTTTCGAGACAACAGGGCATTGGCCTCCGAATCACCGATAAACTTTTCTTTATCAGGGTTCCACTGAAGTTTTCTTTTCAAGCGGTATGAGATGAGTCCCAAGTGCATGGGCAGGGTCATTTCCCGGGCATAGGCGAGATTCGATTCAGGCTGATTCCTTGATTTTACGGCATCAACAAAATTCTGCTGGTGACCTGAAGAGCGAACAATGGTTTTGGGCACTTCAGGAATATCGGTGAGCGTTTCACCATTGATATTGATTTCACGCGTTTCGTAATCGCAAATAAGGCTACCCTTATCTCCCTCGAAATAGGCACCGATACCACGTTCTGCGGCACCCGGTACATTTGGGGGTTCAGTGGTCCAATACAGGTTTAAATCCTCAAATTCATAATCGACCTCGATCCAGTTAGGGGTGTCGGCAATACCTTCTTGTTCCTCTCCTCGCGCTGCAATGCTTTTTAAACCTTTGGGTTGTAGGGCCCAAAAGGCCACATCGGCGATATGGCACCAAAAGTCTGCAAAAATACCACCGGAGTAATCCAAGAAGTAGCGATACGTGAAATGACATCTCTCGGGTATATAGTCTACATAGGGTGCTGGCCCTAGCCACATATCCCAATTCAGACCTTTGGGAACAGCCGCGATTTTTGGATGTCCCAAATCTGGTGGCGGACCTTTTTTCCACAGTCGTACCGTATGTACTTTCCCAATGGAACCCGCCTGAATGAGCTCTACGACCCGGTGGTAATTATCGGTCGCATGTATCTGAGTGCCCAATTGAAAAATGCGATTATTTTTCTTCATGTTTTTGAGCATCATCTGCCCTTCCCTTATGTCATAGGACAAAGGTTTTTCGCCATACACGTCTTTACCGGCCTGAAAAGCGAGAGTGGCAATCTGGGCATGCCAGTGATCCGGCGTGGCGCAGGTAATGGCGTCGATATCTTTTCTATCAAGAATATGTCGGAAATCACCGTAACCTTTCACTTTTTTGCCCGGCTGAAGGGCTTCCATCGTTTTAAGGCTTGTCGCTAGGTGCTCTTCATCAACATCGCAAAGTGCTACCACATCCACTTCAGGTAGGCCAGCGAACCATTTCATGTGGTTATTGCCCATGCCTCCCACACCGATATGTGCCACCTGAAGACGATCACTTGATGAAATTCTGCCGTATGCCGAGGGCAATAGGGTCAAACCCAAAAGTCCTAAACCACTTTGTTTTACGAATTGTCTACGCTGGTTGAGATTGGACTTCATAAAAGAGCTATTTGTTCGGTTAAATATAGGGAAATCCTACTACAAAAAAGAACTATCAAACCCCAAAGGCAGTATATCCGCAATCGAATTGCATTGAACTACATTACCGGTCTCCCCCATCAAAAGTAGCCTAATGGGTTTTTTCTGTTTCGTCTCATACTCCAACATAGATTGTCTGCAATTGCCGCATGGTGCGGCGGGGGAATCGACCAGGTGATTTATTGAGGCGGCCGTGATGGCAACGGCTTTGATGGACACTCCCGGATAAAGCGCTCCTGCTTGGAAGACCGCCACTCGCTCGGCACAGAGTCCCGATGGGTACGAGGCATTTTCTTGGTTGCTGCCGATAACGACTTCACCATTTTCCATCAGCACCGCCGCGCCGACCTGAAAATTGGAATAGGGAGCATATGCGTTCATTCTCGCCGCTACGGCTTTTAAAATCAGTGATTGATCTGTTTTCGAAAGCTCTGCCAATTCATCAAAAATCGTCAGTTCAAAGCTTAGTTTTTGTTTTTTCATGATTATTTCAGTGGGCTAGTGAGTTCGTGAGCCGTTCACCGTTTGGATGAATTTGGAAATTGGAAATTTTGTATCGTTTCAAAATAAACAGGTTAAAAGGCACGAGGCAATTGGCAATCAGCCCTTAGGTTTTAGGGGGTAGTCCTTAATTTGATTTTTTCTAAACCCCTAAACTAATAAACTCATGAGCTCTTTTCTCCTAAAAACACAAAAACCTGCACAAGGCAGGTTCATTGCTGTAACTTGAACTGTATCCTTAATCATTGATAAACTCCTCTCCCAGATTAAAGGTCAACGAGAACCGCAACGAATTTTCTATCGGGTTGGTGATTCTAGAGGTAGAGAAAAGATATGATAAATCAATTTGAGCGGACCTATATCTGAATCCCGCGCCAAGGGTAAAGAACTTTCGAAAGCCTTTTACATCGCTTTCGTTAAAATATCCGGTACGGAACATAAAAGCATCTTGGTACACGTATTCGGCACCTAAGGCCCAGGTCATCTCTTGCAACTCTTCGCTGAAACCATCGGGGGCGTCTCCGAACGATTTAAAGACACCGCTTAAAAAGCCGATGTTCTGATACTCGTCGTTATCGCTGGCATCAAGCTGGCCGTCACCATTAAAATCTTGGGGGGTTGGTACCAAAAGCTTATTGATTTCAGCCGTAAAGCCCAAAACGTTGTCTTGATCCAGGATAAAATCGAATCCAGCACCTAATTTTAGGTTGGCCGGAATGAAGTTGTCCTGTCCGTTTTCATCATAGGCTATCTTGCCACCGAGATTCGATATGTTAAAACCGGCTCTCCATCGACCGTCAAAACTATTGTAGCCAATTTCCCGTGAACGGTAATATCCGGCGACATCAACGGCGAAGGTACTGCCCGGTTTCGTATCAATGCTGGTTTCGTTCGGAAACTTCAAGTTAGAACGGATATATCGCCCAGCGACCGCCATGGAAAAAGTAGGACTTAATTTTAACGAGTACGAGCCGTCTAGTGCTAATTCGTTCGGTTTCGCTATTGTTGGGGTCTCATCAAAGGTCTGTCTTAATTCTATCTCGCCCAAGGTAAAATAACGCAAACTGAAGGCAAAGGCACTGTTATCATCGATTTTATTATAATAGTTGGCGTTCAAAAGACCGATATCGGAAACTACACTACTCAAGTAGGGAGTGTAACCAAGGGAAATTCCCATTTTACGTTCGGCAAAGGCAAATTTTGCGGGGTTCCATTGTTGCGAATAGGCATCTGAAGAAGTAGCTACGCCTACATCACCCATTCCAGCGGCACGTGCGTCGGCGGTAATATTCAAAAAGGGAACGGCCGTAGTTATGACGCGGTCGCGTGCTTCAATCGGATTTTCTTGGGCAGATAGTTGGCATACACCGAAAAACAGAATCAGTACTGATAATTTTTTCATTTTTAAACAGGTCTAGATTTAATCGGTCAAATATGGGTAAATGCATCTAATTTCTAAAAAAAAATAGATGTACTACATGCAAAACGGGGTTTTTGGCAATATCTTATATAACAAGTACGTTATTTTTGGTAATCTTGTCCAGTTTCTCGCAATGTAGGGTGCAACAGTACGAAGAATACTCGTATTTTCGCCCCGGTTGATGATGTTACATTGCGCTGAACGTTCTTAAAACTTGTTCAAAAAGAAACGGTCAAGGCCATACTATAATCTTATTTATCCCGTTATTCCAGTGAAGAACTGCCCTGCGTTGTCAATAGTTGCACCGGCAGCCCTTCGATAAAATATTTTTGGCGGATAAAATATTATACAGGTTTCATCGTTTTATATGCCGAAAGTGATACTGAAATTAATCAAAATACAAATTCCGACCGCTACATGACAAGGCGTCGATCCATTTGAACTCAAGTCCATATTATGAAAAAACAATTTATCAAAGTTGTACTTTCTTGTGCAGTAGTTGCGGGAGGTTTTACGGTTACCAGCTGTAAAAATTCCGGCAACAAAGATGTATCGAGAGCCACAGGTTGGAAAATCAATTCCAAGGAGGGCGGTTTTCAATACAATACGGATTTTAAGGAACAGGAGACCGCTCCCGGGCTTGTATTTGTCGAGGGGGGTACATTCACCAAAGGTAAGGTGCAAGATGATGTGATGCACGATTGGAACAATACTCCGACCTCGCAGCACGTGCAGTCTTTTTATATGGATGAAACAGAAGTCACCAACGTGATGTATTTGGAATACCTCGATTATCTGAAAAGTGTTTATCCACCTGAAAATCCGATGTACACCAATATTTACAAAGGCGCATTGCCTGATACTTTGGTTTGGAGAAACCGATTGGGTTTCAACGAGACGATGACTAATAATTACCTGCGACACCCTGCCTATGCGGAGTATCCTGTGGTTGGAGTCAACTGGGTACAGGCCACGCAATTTGCCGAATGGCGTACCGACCGTGTCAACGAAATAATGTTGGAAAGGGAGGGCTATTTGGCCGAAGATGCCAAATATCAGGCCGCCACCGGTGAGGTTGCAGGTACTTTCAGTACCGAAGCCTATTTGAACCGCCCCGAATCGGTCTACAATGGCCAAATCGATTCTCTTCAGGGAAGCAAGAAAAAAGACAGTATCAATACCTATGCGAGCAGAAGCAGCGGAGTTATTATGCCCGAATACAGATTACCTACCGAAACAGAGTGGGAATATGCCGCACAGGCCAATCAAGGTACCCGTGAGTACAACAATTATAGAGGTAGAAAAAAATATCCTTGGGATGGTGAGTACACCCGTAACGGTCAACGTGTAGGTCGAGGTGACCAATTGGCCAACTTCAAGCAAGGAAAAGGAGACTACGGCGGAATTGCCGGATGGTCCGATGATGGTGCCGATATTACCGCCGAGGTAATGTCGTACAAGCCTAACGATCTTGGCCTTTACGATATGGCCGGAAATGTGGCGGAGTGGGTCGCAGATGTCTACCGACCGATCGTTGACGATGAGGTAAGTGATTTTAACTACTACCGTGGTAACATCTATATGAAGACGGCTATCGGCGAAGACGGTAAAGTGAACATACTTCGTGACTCCGTCATGTACGATACCCTTCCGAACGGTAAGATTGTTGCCGTGAACCTGCCCGGAGAGATTAAAATGGTGCCCGTTGGCGAAGAAGAGACCTTTTTACGAACGAATTTCTCTTCTAGCGATAACCGAGGCTATAGAGATGGTGATCCAAGTTCCTCAAGGTTTTTCGATCAGTTCGCCGATGAAAGTGAGACAGCCGATAGTGATAAAATGTACAATTCGCCCGAAAATAAAATCGAGGTCGATTCAGCGGGAAATATTGTACGGCAGTACGATGAATCGAATAACAGGTCTACTTTGATTAACAACGAAGTAAGGGTATACAAAGGAGGGTCATGGAGAGACAGGGCCTTTTGGTTAGACCCGGCACAACGAAGGTACATGCCCCAATATATGGCAACGGATTATATCGGATTCCGATGTGCCATGTCAAGGGTAGGTTCAAAATCCAAAACAAAGAACAAGACCCCTCGCGGCAAGAAGGTTCGATAATACTATTCACATAATTTGAGTAAGCCCTGACCTAGCGTTGGGGCTTTTTTTTATCTTAGCTGTATGGAAATAGAGAAACTGCACCAACGCTTTTTGGCGCATCCCCGAATCTGTACCGACACCCGAAAAATCACTGAAGATTGTGTCTTTTTTGCACTCAAGGGCGATAATTTTAACGGGAACACCTATGCTGCAGAAGCGCTGCGCAAAGGGGCGGCCTTTGCCGTAGTCGATGAAAGTCAATATGCAGTTTCCGACAGCTATATGCTGGTCGAAGATGCGCTCGAGTGCTTACAGCAATTAGCCACCTTCCATAGAAATTTCAGCACCGCCAAGGTCATTGCCCTGACCGGAAGCAACGGCAAGACTACGACTAAGGAATTGATCAATGCCGTATTGTCGAAGAAGTACCGCACGATTGCAACTATCGGCAATCTCAACAATCATATCGGTGTTCCGTTGACCTTGCTTTCCATTACAGAGGACACTGAAATGGCCATAATCGAAATGGGTGCCAACCACCAAAAAGAAATCGAATCTCTGTGCAAAATCGCCCTGCCGGATTTCGGTTACATTACCAATTTCGGGAAGGCACATCTCGAAGGTTTCGGTGGCGAGGAAGGGGTAATTAAGGGGAAGAGCGAGATGTACGATTTTTTAATGGCAAACGATCGGTCCATTTTTATGAATGCGGATGACCCTATCCAATTCGAGAAATTACGAGCCCACATTAAAAAATTCGGATTCAGTAAGGATAAAAAGGAATTCTATAGGATTTCGTTCGTAAGTGCCGATCCATTCGTCAAAATGGTTGTGGAAGGGCAAACGATAACATCGCAATTGGTAGGAAGCTATAATTTCACAAACTGTGCGGCAGCTGTGGTAATGGGCAAATATTTTACCGTTCCTTTCGCCGATATAAAAAATGCTATCGAAAGCTATGCCCCGAAAAACAACCGCTCCCAACTTTTGGAAAAAAACGGACATCGTATTATTTTGGATGCCTACAATGCCAATCCAACAAGTATGGGCGCTGCCCTAGAAAATTTCGATGGGATGGATGCGGTTCCGAAAATCGCTTTTTTAGGGGATATGTTCGAGTTGGGCCAGACTGCGGCCATCGAACATCAGGCTATCGCAAGCCTTGCTGCTTCAATGGATTTTCATGAAGTGTTTTTAATCGGGGAAAACTTCCACAAAACGGATACCGGTTTCAAAAAGTTCGATACATTCGATGCCCTCTCGAAATATCTTGCGGAAAACCCTATCGAGAGAAATTCCGCCATACTTATTAAAGGTTCCAGAGGGATGGCGTTGGAGCGGGTGTTGGAGTTGCTTTAGAAATTTATAATGGGACAAACTGCCCCGGGACTGTGGGGAAACCGTAACCAAAAATTTGGTGGGACATACTGGATTCGAACCAGTGACCTCTGCCCTGTCAAGGCAGCGCTCTAAACCAACTGAGCTAATGACCCTAAAATCGTTTGTCAAAGATAAAGCTAATTTTGAATTCCGAAAACTTAAATTAAAATACTGTATTTTTAATCCTGAAAAACAACATGAATACCATGGATACTAAAAATACAGACAACAAGCGAAGAAATTTCATCAAGAAATCAGCTTTGGCTACCGGAGCAGGAATAATTGCGCCATCCTTTACCTTTGGAATAATACATTCAAAAAACACGCTGGGAGAGACCGTAGGCCACGGTAATTTTAAATATACCGTAGATAAGGAATGGGGCGTGCAAGATCCCTCTAAAACTCCGGTCAACGACTGTCATGAAATGGTGCTCGACAGCAAAGGCCGTATCTTAATGACCACGACCGGAGCTGATAACAATAATATCATTATTTATGATACATCGGGAAAAGTGTTGGATTCCTGGGGCACCGAATTTCCAGGCGCTCACGGGCTATCCATAATGGGCGAGGGCAGCGACCAGTTTCTATTCATCACCGACCCCGAAACCCATAAAGTACATAAAACTACGCTTGACGGTAAGATTCTAATGACCCTTGGTCGGCCAAAAGAAGTCGACGGCTACACTAGTGACGACCAGTTCAAGCCGACCGAGACCGCCATCATGCCCAACGGTGATTTCTATATCGCCGACGGCTACGGTCAAAATTATATCATACAATATGATGCCAAAGGCAATTACATCCGTCATTTCGGGGGCCAGGGCGAAGGCGATGGACAATTCAATTGCTGTCACGGTATTACTTTGGATAGCAGGGATGCCAAGAATCCGACCCTTTTGATAACCTCACGCGCCAGTCAAGAGTTCAAAAGGTTTACTTTGGATGGCAAACATCTGGAAACCATCCCCCTACCCGGATGTTCCATTTGCCGTCCGGTCATACACGACGGACATATCTATTTTGCCGTTATTATCACCAAGACTTGGGACAGCTACGACGGCATGCTCGCCGTTTTAGATTCGGATAACAAAATTGTTTCCCTGCCTGGAGGAAGTGCGCCCGATTACAATAGTGGTAAACTATCACATCCCAAATACGACGGAAAGACCTTCCGTAACCCGCACGATGTACTGGTAGATGGCGATGGAAATCTGTACGTACCCCAATGGGCTTCCGAGAAGACGTATCCTATTAAACTGACAAGGGTTTAAGAGAATACCAAATCCCGCTGACATCGTGGGACCAATTTCGAAAAAATATAAAGGTATATTCAGAAGTAAGTCAAAATTGACCGAATTTAAAACCGGAATATTGTCCAATACAGGTCTCCGCACTTGGATTTCATGTGAGTTCGGTACGCTTCTTCCGCTAAAACTGTTATTCCGATCGTTTTCCGGGGTATTTTTTGGCAATCGGCATACCTTGTTCCATGAAGGCCCGAAATGGTTTTCTCAGGTCGCACCTTCGGTAAGGGCTCCGGCCATGCGCCTTCTTATGTTGAGCGCAGCCCTGGTATGCTTTCCGCATACGATGGGGCGGATGTAGTTGTCGTGCGGGCTCACGATAGGGTTATGAATCTATCTCAATGAAGGAGGTATGAATGAAAGTCTATTTTACACTTTCAAACTAACAACAAAATCAAAGTCAACGCAATACCCCCTATTGTAAAATACATCCCCTTTCTAAATACCGAGGTGGTTGGCCGAAACATCCAAAAAGCCGAAATTGCAAAGAAGAGAAGCGAAACGCCAAAGAAAATTCCGAGCCAAAACAACGGATGTCCCGAATGCATCTTATGTATGTTGTTCATATTTTCAAGCAATATCGGAAGCTTCTTTTCGGTATAATTCGCAACTCCTGTTTTCTTATTGTAGGTGCCGCCCTGAAAATACAACAGGTCGCCTTCTTCCTTGTCTACACTGAAACGGCCTTTTTCCAAAGCATTTCCCAGATTTTCGGCAGCAATATTGGGTGCTAAAGTCTTTTCATAGTGGATTTCCTTTTTTAAATAATCCGTGTTTCTGAAGGTCAATACGATGCCGCTGATAGCATAGACAATCATAATCCCTGCAAGAAAAAATCCTAAATATCGGTGTATTACCCTAAAAGTTTGTTCGGTTTTCCTTCCCATCTTATTTTATATTAGTTAGTTAATTGACCATGATAATACCAATCAATATGGCGACATATATCAAATACCAAATAATAAATTTGAAATATTTTTTTACGCTTTGTGCCATACTAGCGATGGTATCTTTCTCTGTGTTTGTGGTGATTTTGAAAAACGGCCCGAAGAATAGACCCTCGAACCGTTCTTACTAACAAACAACTTATTTACCTGTTATTGTTGGGCCATTTCCAAATTAATGGTCATTTCTACCTCATCGCCAAGGGTGGGCGTATCGCTACCGACTTCGAATTCCAAGCGGTCAACCGTACCCGTCAGTTTGAGTCCGGCTTTTAATTTTTTACTTCTTTGGTCCGTAATGATACCATTGAGTTTTCCATCTAAGGTCACGGGTTTGGTAACTCCGTGCATGGTCAGGTCGCCCATTAACTTAAAAGTTTTCTCGCCCGTTTTTTCAAATGAATTAGTTTTAAATGCGATAGATGGATGTGTCTCGGCATCGAAAAAGTCTGCACTTCGCAAATGTTCGTCCCTTTTTTCATTATCCGTATCGATACTGGCCGTTTTCAGGTCTACGGTAAATTCAGGTTCGCTAAAGGAGTCATCTGCCGTGGCGGTAATATCGAATTCTCCGAAATGGCCTTCGACCTCAGAAATCATCAAATGGGTAATGGCAAAACCGACTTTGGAGTGGGCGTTGTCGGCCTTCCAAGTACGCTGCGCGGTAAGGGTGGCACAGGCGATAAACGATAAAATAAATAATGCTCTTTTCATGGTGTGTGATTTAATTGTTAGTAACTATTTGAAGTATTGAAGGTTTAAATTTCGATTCCGTTTTTAAGCATCGACTACAATGCTTTTAAGCAAAGTGTAGCCGTCGTTGAGATTCCCCGTTACCGCATCGGCCATGTTCTGGTCAAGACTATCGCGAAAAACACCATCACGGGTGTTTGAAACAAAGTTCATTCCCTGATAATTTTCGGTGGCATAGATTGTCTTGCAGATATTCTCTGGGAAGGCAATCTGCGTAACCAATACCGATTTGTCGGTCTCCCCTAACACCTCTACGTGAATATGAGGCGCCCTGCCCCGATAATATCCAGGAAAAATACTAATGAAAGAAACCTTTCCATGGGCATCGGTCGTCTGCCGTCCCCTTAAAAAATGTTTCTTCGTCATATCTCTTCCACCATATTCTGAATAATTACCTTGACCATCGCAATGCCAAACCTCGACCTTGGCGTTCGCAAGTGGTTTGCAGCTATCGTTTTTGTTCAATAAGGTCAGGATCATCACCAAGGCTATTCCCTTTCTATCCCCGATAATATTTTCCCTTACGTAATCCGAAGGCGTTTTATTCGGAAATGGTCCGCGGGTTTCCCGTGGTGAAACGGTACAATCTTCGGCGGTATCATTTAATGACCCCCTATCTTTCCCTTTAGAAGCAAAAACGGAAGTTATGGCGACCACGCCTCCCAAGCCTACGATACCTTTGGTCAAAAACTCCTTTCTTTTCATGCTTCTTCTACTGCTGCCTTTAAAACTGTTTCTGTCCCGAAAATTCCATCGCCTCGCCCTTGCCGAAACCGTAGCTGATGCCAAAGGTCACGAATCGGCCCTGCTGACTGAAATCCCTCAGATAGAATTCGGGCTGGGTGGTAATGCTTTCCCGAATCCGCGAGGCAAACACATCGCGGACGCTTAGGTTCAAAATGGCCTTGCCCTTGAATATTTTCTTTCGTGCCCCGAAATCCATAAACAGGTTTTCCGTGATCTCTTGCTGCAGGGTGCGGTAGCCTGATTGGTAGTTTCCGGTCAGTTCCACATCGATATCGGCGGGCAGTTTAAATTTGCCCGTAAGCCGGGTCGACCACTGGTCGCCATTAAAGTCGAACGAAGTGCCTTCGAAATCCCCTTCGCGCGTAAAATGGCTATAGTTGAAATCGTTCGTAAACGAAAGCCACTTGGTCGGGATGTACTTGGCATTGAACTCAACGCCCGTGGTATTGTTGATACCAATATTCTCGGGGCGGGATATACTTACATTGTCCTCGAAAGCGACCACCCTCTCCACTACGTCTTCGGTATGCCGGTAGAATACGCCCAAGTTCATGGAGAGCGCACCCAGTTTATAGATACTGGTCAGCTCGTAACTGTCCGTATACTCCGGTTGCAAATCGGGGTTTCCGGTGCGGATGCTGAAATTATTACGGATGTTGAAGAACGGGTTCAAATCCCATAACCTTGGTCGGAATATCCTCTTGGAATAGCCCGCTTGCAGCGATAGGTCATCATTGACCTTATACGAAGTATGCCCGCTTGGGAAAAAGTTATTGTATTTCTGATCGTTGCTAGTATTGGTGTTCCTAAGTAACGTGTTTACGTCTGTATCTTCAAACCGAACACCCAGTTTCACGCCCCATTTATCGCCTTCGTAGGCCGTTGTACCGTAGATGCCCAAAACTTTCTGCACCCATGAAAACACATTGGTCAGGTCGGGGTTCTCCAAGAAACTGCCATTTTCGAAATCGCTGATGGCAAAGTCATTCTCCACATCATTGATTTGGTATTGCGCGCCTGTCTCTATAGTATATTTATCGGCCCAAGGATGAGTATAATCTACCTTGAAAGTGTAATCGACCTGACTGAAGTCGGTACGGGCCTGCTGTAGCATGTCGTCGCCATCGCCCAAGGCAACAGTGTTCTCAAAATCGGAGGTTTGGTCTTTTGCAAACAGGTTTCCCGTGGCGCTTAAAAGTAGGGATTGGTCCTCATTTCCCTCGAAGTCCTTTTTGTATTGTAGTTCGTAAGAATATTTAGGGTTGGTCGCCGTGGTCAGTTCACGACGGTTAAAGGCATCCGTCAAGGTATTTCCCGAATCAAATGTGCTAAAAACAGCATCGGAAGTCTCCTTTTCCCATTCGTAAGCAAAATTTCCGGAAAGGGTCAGTACATTATAATCGTTGATATGGTAATCGGTACCCAGGATCAGGTTGAAAAAGGTCTCGTTCTTGTCGCTTTCGCCGATACTGTTGATGTAGGTGCCATTTACCAAATTACGGTTCTCCGTCTCGTTATCGCTCGGGAAAGTGCGACGGCCAAGGCCCAATTGGCTGAACAGGTTGAATTTTTCGGTGCGCTTGTTCAGGCTCAAACCGAGGCTGTGGTTGTTGGGCACGCCGGTATTCAGGGTTATGGCGCCGTTCAGTCCCTTTTTCTCTTCTTTTTTCAATACGATATTTATGATTCCCGAAGTGCCCTCCGCATCGTATTTGGCAGACGGGTTTGTAATGACCTCGATACGTTCTATCATATCGGCGGTCAGAGTGCCGAGCGCATTGCCCTGTTCGCTTGCGATGGCCGATGGCTTGCCGTTGATAAGCATCTGTACCCCTTGGCTACCGCGCAGACTGACCGCCCCTTCGATACTTACGTTGACCGAAGGTACATTGTTCAATACTTCCAAAGCACTTGCCCCCGTGCTGCTCAGATCGGCGCCCACATTAAAAACGCGTTTGTCAAGTTTGAATACTGTTTGGGATACTTCCCCTTCGACCACCACCTCATCCAATTGCTGCGAATCTTCCAAAAGGGTAACGGTACCCAAATCGATTTGGCCGTCGACAATCGTAGGATTGTCTATCGTCTTTTTACTATATCCAATAAAACTGACCTCGATATAAAAATCCGTAGCATCCGTTTCCAGAACGAAACTTCCATCCTCCAATGTGGTAGTTCCCGTTATAGGCTTTTGATCGGCGGTATTACCTACCAGAACTGTAGCGAACTCGATGGGAACGCCACCTTCCTCGATGACCGCTCCGGTTATGGTAACCGTACGGTTTTGGGCAGAAAGCACATCCATTTTAAAAAAGAAAAATGCAAACAGTAAAATACAGCAAGATATGCGGATCATGGTAAAGTATTCAAAATTTTATAGTTCAAAGATGCCGATTTTTATGAGGGTTTCTTTTAATTTTCTGTAAACGACCGATGTTGTGCTGCGAACGACATATGGAATATTAGGTGACGTTGAGCCCTTCAAATCTGTCGATGGCGGGTTTTGCAAAAGCTACTCCCCTTAAATTGGTACTTTTGGAATATGGCACAAAAAAAACTCTTGTTGAGCAGCATCTCTAGGGAGATTTTATTTCAGGTAGTACTGAACCTTGTGCTGTTTCTTTTCTTTTCGTTCGACAGAAACCAACCTCAAATTCAGGAGTTTAAAATTGTGGCTTTTATAAACTATGCTTTGGGCGCCCTGGTCATCAATTATGTACTGCTGCCCCATTTTTTTTATCGTAAAAAATATGTGCTTTTTTTTCTATATGTTGCCCTGATGGTTGCCATAATCATTGCCATTGAGGAATTGGTTCTAGAACGCATTTATTATCCCGATACGCGGGGCAAACATTTTCCAGGGGTTATTTTTAGTCTTTTGGACGTAATGCCCGTGATTACCATTTTGGCGGGATTCAAATTTGCATGGGACGCTTCTATCAAACAACGGGAGGTCGAACAATTGCGAACGTCCGTCAAGGAAAGCGAACTTCAGTTTCTCAAATCGCAAATCAATCCGCATTTTTTGTTCAATAACCTCAACAATCTGTATTCGTACGCCATTGAGCAATCGCCTAAAACGCCTTCCATCATTTTAGAACTTTCTTCGGTAATCCGCTATATGCTGTATGATTGTAAGGAAGATTTTGTTGCGCTTCCGAAAGAAATAGAGCACCTGAAAAACTTTACCCAACTGAACGAACTGCAGATCGAAGAACGTGGCAAGGTCAGCTTCCGTACGGAAAACATCCGAACAGGATATCTAATTGCACCCTTGATATTGACCGTCTTTATCGAAAACGCCTTTAAACACAGTACGGCCAGCCAATCGGAAGGTATTATTATCGAAATCAACGCAAAATTGGACGATAAGGGCTTACTGGATTTTA
Source organism: uncultured Flavobacteriaceae bacterium (assembly GCA_963832345.1). Taxonomy (GTDB): domain Bacteria; phylum Bacteroidota; class Bacteroidia; order Flavobacteriales; family Flavobacteriaceae; genus Pricia. The sequence continues at coordinate 167,835 of CAWHTW010000011.1, forward strand.
CGTGTAGAAACTCGTTTTTGCCTGTCGGCAATACCGATGACCTTTCCAAGGGTATTGGCCTGAAAAATGTGAAGAAACGCTTGCAGCTATTATATCCGAATGCGCATGAGCTTTATATTCAAGAGGATGACAATGTGTATCTCGTCCATCTAAAAATGCAATTAAAATCAAAGTCCGTATGATTCGCTGCATCATCATCGAGGATCAACCGCCCGCACAACGCGTACTGAAAAAGTTCATTTCCGACATCGGCAATATGGATTTGAAGGGTACATTTGCCGATGCCTTACAAGCGATGGATTTTTTAAAGACCAAAGACGTGGATTTGATTTTTTTGGACATCCATTTACCCAAAATATCAGGTATCGATTTTTTAAAGGCACTAAAACACAAGCCCCATGTCATCTTGACTACGGCGTTTTCAGACTATGCACTGGAAAGCTATGAGTATGATGTGGTGGACTATCTTTTAAAGCCTTTTTCGTTCGAACGATTTGTACAAGCGGTATCGAAAGTTCCCGTTGACGTCCGTGATAAAAAGATAGACACTGTAGCTAAAGAAAATAATTCCGCACCGGATATATTCATCAAATCAGGTTATGAGCATCTTAGGATCTCTACCGATGACATCCTTTTCATTCAATCAGAAGCGGATTATACCGAAATCTTAACTTCCGAGAAAAAGCACCTCACTTCGCATTCCCTAAAATATTGGTTGCAGACTTTGCCCTCAGGCCAGTTTACGCAGGTGCACAAATCCTATGTCGTGAATACGCGGAAGATAGTAAAGGTTTCGGGGAACAGTATTTTCTTTACTAAGGAGAATTTTGTGCCCATTGGTCGCGCATTTAAGGAAAGATTTGTTGAGGAATATTTGAAGTAGCTGGCCTGTCTTTTAAAATAAAATTTAAAATTATGGGATGAGCCAAAACCATTCTTGATACCAACCCAGAGGTTCAATGTCGAATTAGTATTGGTCTTAAAATTTAGTTGGCACAACAAAATACGAGCTTCGGGAGTATATTGTTTCGATGGAGTATTCCCTCAAATTTTCGACCTTGAATTTATCTTAAAGGTCAGAAGTGGTTTTAGCCGATATATTTAGAAGCAAATAGCGAGTATTACTATGGTAGAACGGTGGGAAAATTTTGCATATCTATTGCTGCCAAGATATGAATGTAATTATATCTATTGTGGGAAAAATACATACTTAATAGATATTCAATCAGTCTCCGTGGCTCCATAAGCACAGGATTGAGTGGTCATGAAAATGTTCAATGTCGAATTTGAGCATTTCCCCAAAATTAGTACGGCAAGGGAAGGGCACTGGACAACATCTATATCGAACGTTTCTGGAAGTCCATTAAATACGAAAAGATATATCTGAACCCTCCCAACGGAGGACTCGACCTATATCAAATGGTAAGCGAATACATCGAATTTTACAATTCCAAAAGAAGACATACGGAAATAGGTAAAGTGCCACCGGACCGGATGTATGCCACTAAGAAAATAGCATCATAATAAACTAAACAATGCCTTTAAGCTGTCCTACAGATTGGGAGTATCGTAGTTTGCCGCTCTTTAAGGGCTTCCAAAGCCACTTTGGCCTTGAATTTAGGAGTAAACTTTCTTCGTGTCATATCAGTAAATTTAAGTTTATTTTTGAACTTAACTTACTGACCTAATTTTGGGGGAATGCTCAGTTTGCTCTTCTTTTCTCATGGTTCTGTCTGAATAAAATTAATGATTAAATTTATTTCGGACAGAGTTCAGTTTACACTCTCCAAAGTTCATATGCACATCCCAATTGAATTTTAAATTTGCCAATAATTCGTTCTGAACAATAATTGTTACTTCTTTGTTTTCAGTGGTTCACTTTGACCGTTTTTTGCACTTCAGAGCGACTTGGCAATGAGTATGGCTTTAGGCGTTGGCTGTTTCATTAATGTGATTTTCTTTTTTATCAAACTTCAACTTAGGTAAAACAACTTTATATTCTTTATCGTCTTTAGAGTCGTACCAATACACTAAATATTCGACATTTCCGTTGGATAGTTTATAGCCATCCTTGATAAAAATGTCGTGTTTTTTAGTCATAAAATCTCTTGAAAACAGAAGAACATTTCCGCCATCTTGTTTGGCTAATCCAATCGCTATATTATCAGTAAACTCTACAGAATCGTTTTTAAGGTTTTCCCCTGATTTTAGAGTTTTAATTCTATTTAATGTGTTTATGTATTTTTGAGACCCTAAATTAATGTCTTTGTGCCCAAGTATTACTTCAAAATAATCAGGCTGTTTTGTCTGACCTTCAAATTTAATTATGGATAACTTATCAGTATTAAAATTATCAAAGAACGAAGAGTTGCAATGTATCTGTAAACTCAATTTTGCCCTAGAGCAACCTACATACAATACTCGTTTTGACTCGGGGTTTTTAAAGTCATAATCTTCTAAAAGCAGATATACATGATCAAACTCCTTTCCTTTTGATTTATGCATTGTTGCAATTATTATTCCATTGGCATCAGCATTTATAGCGTCTTCCATTTTTATCTCACGAATATATTCGTACCAATCAATAAGTTGTTTTTGCTTATCATAATTCAATTCGAACTTTTTAATGATCTCTTGGCAAGTATCAAAGTGGATACTAGAATGATGTTCTGATTTAAATTTAGTTTTTGCTTCAGTCCATTCGTTATTAAAAATTAAGCCAGCATCATTTTTTTTAAGTTTTAAATAATCTGTAAAAGTTCTTAGTTCAAATAAGTGGTCAAGACTAAAGCCTTCAAGACCTGTAATAAGTTTAGTTTTCTGACCTAATTCATTAAGGAATGTACTTAGCATTAGAGCCTGTTTTG
>CAWHTW010000012.1:0-74827 GCA_963832345.1 uncultured Flavobacteriaceae bacterium
CGCCGACGATTTCAGACGCGTTCAAGATTAAGACGGTTCCAACGTTCAACGATTCTATCGTCTTGCAAAAGAAGAAAATTGAATACACGATTTATTCGGTACCGGTGGCCTCGACCTTTACTCCGGCCAAGGCCACGGCGACTGCGGTCAAGAAGTCGCCTCCGCCCGTTCTATTTAATTCTTACGCCACGGCAGGCGGTGGAAACCCGGCGAATCTTCTCGCAAAGGTTTATACAAGCCGAGAGATTGACCGGGAGTCGGGCTATACGGTGGGCCTAGACCATAATTCCTCCGCGGGTGATATCGACGGGGTGGCGCTTAAGAATGTGTATTCCAACACGAAATTGGATGGTTCTTACGTGAAAAGGGATCGTGATTTTGACTGGGGTTTTGATGTTGGCGCGCAGCATCAGTTGTACAACTGGTACGGAATTCCCGACGGGGTCTTTACCGAAGAACTTGTCAATTCGATCGAAGAGCGCCAAAACTATTTTATGGCCGAAGCAGGGGCGCATATCGATGTTCAGGATTCTTATTTCGAAAATGCGGAACTGCAATACCGCCGTTTTTGGGATGCCATAAAATCTGGTGAGAACCGGGCCATATTCAAAACGGGTTTTGCTTTTCCCGTGGCGGACGAATCCTTCGGTATCAAAGCCAAGGTCGATTTTGTCAACGGTACTTTTGAAAATGCCGGCCTGAATGATGCGACGAATGCGACGGGGATAAAGTACAGCAATCTGCAGACGGGTCTCAATCCCTACCTGCAATTGTTGAACGAAGATTTTTCCCTGAATCTGGGCGTAAACCTGGTCTACGGTATGGATTTGGAGAATAAAGATGGCAACTTTTATATTTATCCCGCTGTGACGGCATCCTACAGATTGCTCGATCAACTGGCTATTGTCTATGGTGGGGTGGAAGGCGGACTGCAACAGAATTCCTATTACGGTTTTGTTAAAGATAATCCCTATATATCCCCGACTTTGAATATTGTACCTACCGATACCAAATATGACGGGTACGTCGGATTGAGAGGTCAGCTTATGCCGACTTTGAGCTATAATGTAAAAGCATCGTACACGGCTGAAGATCGGAGCCCCCTTTTCAAACTGAATCCCCAAAATACCTTCCGAAACGATGAAAAAGGCTATTATTACGGTAATTCTTTCGAGGTGTTCTATGACGATATCAAGACTGTCGGCGTTTTCGGAGAGCTGAACGTAGACGTGAACCGGAACTTTACGCTGGGTATAAATGCGGAGTATTTCAACTATTCCACAGAAACCGATAATCCTGCGTGGAACCGTCCCGATTTGAAGGGCTCTTTATTTATGGATTATCAGATCGGTGAAAAATGGTATGCAGGGGCGAACCTATTTTTTGTAGGCGAGCGAGAAGATGTCGCCACGATTGCCGATCAGACTGGCATTCCCTCGAATTTTGCGGCAGAAATAATTACGTTGGACAGTTTCTTCGATGCCAATGCCCATTTGGGTTACCGGTGGAACAAGCAGCTCTCTATTTTCGTTCAAGCGGCGAACATTGCCAACAATAACTACCAGCGCTGGGCCAACTACCCCGTTCAGGGCTTGCAGATTTTAGGAGGATTGACCTATAAATTCGATCTTTAGCAGGAGGCGGCAAGAATGCACTCAACGAGTATTCCCGTATGTCATCATTATCCATACCTGCTAGATGAAGTATTCCCTACTTTTGCAAAGTATTGAAAAAAGATAGTTGCTATGCTATATTTTGTTCTAAACGCTTCAAACGGTCTTTGCCGTTGCCTGGGATGTTTCAAAAATTTTACCACCAAGAAAAATATCGTGCTCTTGATTCTGATATTTATTTTGGCATTGGCGGGCTGTAAAACCGACAGTACCGAAACCGATTCCATAGTCGATTTCGATACGGACGGCGATGGAATTTTGGATAGCGATGAGGTACTGAACGGTTCCAGTAAGAACAACCCCTGTGACCCGAAACCGGCTTCGGGATATTCCGGATACAATACCGACAACACGATTTGGCTGGGTGCGGACTGCGATACCGATGGTATGACCAACGCCCAAGAACTGGCGGACGGTACCGATCCTTTCGTGGATGAACTCAAGGATGCCGACGGCGACGGTATTCCCGATTTTCAGGAAATTGTCGATGGAACGGATAAAGATAACGCCTGTGATCCTATTCAGAACGAGACGTATACGGGCTATAACGCTTTTAGTACGACATGGGCCAATTCCGATTGCGACGCCGATGGCGTTAGCAATGGCGATGAGGTTGCGGCCAGTACGAATCCTTATCTTGACGATGTGGTTTTTGCCAAGGCAGAATTTCTTCCCACCTTATCCGAATTACAGATTTTTAAGGGTAATCCATCGGAATTAACGGTCAACAGCACCACGACCGAGTACCGCCTGATTACCCCGTTGTATTCTGACTATTCCCATAAATTCCGTACCATTTCCCTCCCCGAGGGAACGCAGATGACCTACAACGGGCAAGGTTTACTAGAATTTCCCGACAACACCGTTATCAGCAAAACCTTTTATTATTTCAACGACGAACGTAATCCCTCCTTGGGAAAACAACTGATAGAGACCCGTTTGCTCATTAAGAAAAACGGGGTTTGGAATATGGGCAATTACTTGTGGAACGACGAACAGAACGAAGCCGTATTCGGTACTGCCGCCCCGATTGTCGCCGTCGATTGGATCGATATGGACGGTAACGCCCGTTCAGTGGACTATAAGGTGCCGTTTTCGATCAATTGTATACAGTGCCACAACGTCAACGACCTAAGCCGGCCGATTGGCCCCAAGGCAAGAAACCTGAATTTTACGTTCAACGGAAAAAACCAGTTACAGCATTTTGTGGACAAGGGATGGCTTGCGGATGCACCTGCCATCGCCCAAATTGAAACTATACCCGATTGGGCGGATACCTCGGTAGCCCTTGAAGCCCGAACCCGTGCCTACATGGATGTCAACTGCGCCCATTGCCATCAACCCGGCGGCATGCATAATGCTACTATCGGCGTACGTCCCGATTTTAGGTACGAAACCACTTATGAAGATAGCAATATTTATGGGTTCAAGGTGGATATCAGAAACCGTGTATCAACTCCCTCAGGTTTTGGTCCCTCGATGCCGTTGGTCGGAAGAACGCAATTGCATACGGAAGGCGTGGCCTTGATTCAAGAGTATATCAATTCGTTGGAATAGTTTAAGGAAAGCTAGTAAAACCTAAAAACATCCTACATCAGCGATGAACAACGCAATCAAAATAACATTTCCCTATTTTTGAGGAAGTTAACCGCTACCTATGGTTTCGTTTCCTAGCCAAAAAAATAGCATCCTTGTTTTCTGTTTCCTCTTGTCATTTCTGGTATCCGCCCAAAACTTGATAAAAAATCCCAGTTTCGAAATATTTGTCCAATGTCCCGAACGTTTGGGAAAGTTCGATACGGATGTCGTTTCTTGGACGACGCCGACCGAGGGCACCACCGACTATTTTAACGCCTGTAGTGCATCTATGGGCCCGAAAAACTTCAACGGCGAACAAACCTCCGATTTTGGAAAGGGCTACGCAGGGTTCTACCTTTACGCCCCTGACAATTATCGCGAATATTTACAGGCCGAACTGACCCGTCCGTTAGAAAAAGGCAGAACGTACCAAGTTTCGTTTTACATAAGCCTCGCCGAGCGTTCCGATTTTGCCATCAAGGAATTCGGCGTGCTATTCGCGAAGGATAAATTGGCAATTCCCATTAAAACAGAACTCACCAAATCTCACTGGTACCGGCAGAAGGGAAATGCTTATACCTATATGGAAATCGGCTACACCAACTTCTACTCAGATACTCAAGGTTGGACTTCTGTTCGCACCCGCTTCGTGGCAAAGGGAACCGAAAAATATATGATTCTGGGCAATTTCAAGAACAATGCCCGTACCCGAAAGTTCAAGACGAAATATACGGCCAAGCAAGGGGCCTACTACTATGTCGATATGGTCGAGGTGCAAGCGACCGAAGTTGCCGATGCCGCTTCAAATGAAAATTCTTTTGAAATAACCGATCAACAAAAAGGAAGTTTTACGTTGGAAAAAATTCATGTTTTCGAGAACCTTCTTTTCGAATTCGACCATTTTGAAATCCTTGAATCGGCTGTTGATGAAATTCATCGGATTTTCGATTATCTCCAGGCCAACCCGGGTTTGCACATTGTCATAAGCGGCCATACCGATTCCAAAGGACCAGAGGATTACAACCAGCAGCTATCTGGTAAAAGGGCCAAAGCGGTAGCGGATTGTTTGATACGAATGGGCCTACCAAAAAAACGAATTATATGGAAAGGTCGCGGCGGAGAACAGCCAATAGCATCAAATGACTCCAAAGAAGGAAGGAAACGCAATCGGAGAGTGGAGTTCGTGATAAAGAAACCTTAAATTTGAATAAGCAAAGGAGTACGATTATAAGAATTTGGAATTTGGTACTTGCAATTTTATTCAATAATCCGAATATTCGGTAGGATAAAGCAATAATTTATCCGCCTTGTTCATATTGTTCATGTATTTTGGATCGGTAGATAGTTCGCCCCATTTTTTGGACCCAAAAAAAGATTTCCAAACGGCATCCCGCTTTTCCATATTCTGATACGTGGTCATATACATGAGGTTCGGCATTCGGTCGCCCGAAAGTACTTCCGCATAGAAAACCGCATTCGCGCCCAAAGATTCAAAAAGTTCGATTTCGCCACCCTTGTTGAACATGGCCACTTTATTTTGATACGTTGCCTCCGTTGGCGATTCGTAGCTGCGAAGCTCATAGACCCTGTCTTTTCTATCGCCTTGTACTTCGGAGGGTTTCATCTGGGGCATTCCCGTAAAGGCACGCATCAAAACGGAGTTGATTCGCTCGTACGGCGGCTCGTCATATTTGGCGTTAACGTAGTCCGACCCATTGGTCATGTACGTTTTGTCCTGTGCCAGCATATCGTCCAACGTTTCGAACTGCTCCAACGAAACAAAGGGAATCAGGACAAATAATTTATTAGCGGTCAGATAATTGTTGGGGCGATACTTGAAAACGCCTACGTTTTCGATACCCGCGCGTTTAAGTGCCGGCAGATAGGCATCCTTGAGATAAGCATTCATTACGCTGTCTTGCTTTTCGTTTTGAAGCGTATAGGTTTTTAACTGGTAGTATTGGCGATTCTGCTCTTGGGAATAGCCACTTAAGTTCATGGCAATGATTAAGATAAGGGTCGGAAAGCAGGCAAAAAGATTATTTTTCATAGCGATTTCTAATGGTATTTTCCAAACTTAGCGAAGTTCAGGCATATTAGCACGTTTCTCTGTTGATTTTTCTATTTAAAATAGCCTATCAAAATAAATTCCACGTAAATTGCGGACAGTCGACTTAAAACATCCATTGGCAAGCCACTGGTTCACTAATCCACAAGCACATCGATTCCTAACCCAATAACTCCTAGCTCCTAATGGATCTTAATTTAGCAGTACTCATAGACGGCGACAACATTCCTTCGGCCTACGTCAAGGAAATGATGGAAGAGATCGCCAAATACGGCAACCCGACTATCAAGCGTATCTATGGGGATTGGACCAACCCGCGGTTGGGGAAGTGGAAGAACATCCTCTTGGAAAACGCCATAACGCCCATTCAACAATACGGCTACACCCAGGGTAAGAACGCGACCGATTCGGCCATGATCATCGATGCGATGGATATTCTGTACTCGGGAAAGGTCAACGGGTTCTGTATTGTAAGCAGCGACAGTGATTTTACGCGTTTGGCGACAAGACTTCGTGAAGCGGGGATGCAGGTGTTTGGTATCGGCGAAAAGAAAACCCCGAACCCATTTATCGTGGCATGCGACCGGTTTATCTACATCGAGATATTGAAAAAGCCGGAAAGCACGGCGTCCACCGATTCGAGAGATATGTCTACCTCGAAAAGCGGTGTTGAAAAAATCACGCCCAAAGACCTTCGGTTCATTGCCACGACCATTGACGATGTATCCGACGACGATGGCTGGGCCTTCATGGGCGATGTGGGCAGTCTTTTGCAGAAAAAACAGCCGAATTTCGACTCCCGGAACTACGGATTCCAAAAATTGACGCCACTAATTTCCTCTATTCCCCATTTTGAGATCGAACGCCGCGAAGATTCAAAGGGCCGAAAGAAACTGGTGTATGTTAAAATCAAGGAAAAGGAGCGCACCGGCCGCAAAAAAAAATAAAGCGGGTGCCGGTTATAAAGCCCTTATCTGAAAATCCGAATCATCATACTAGACCTCTTTTTAGGTAGAAAACTGTATATTTACAAGACGGAAAATATACAAACCTTTTTAATATAAACACCATGAAACAAACCAAGGTCAAAAGCCGGATATTCCTAATCATTGCCATACTTTGTCTTATTTCAGTATCACCTATCAGGGCCATGTCGCAGTATTCTACCGACATTGATACCGAATCTATTCTAATCGCCGATAAGCTCGTCGGGGGCTGGAGCTATACCGTTGAGGGGGCTCCTGAAGGCTATGAAAAGGGACTTCTGGTCATTGTAAAGGAAGGTGATGAATACAAGGTGCAAGTGCAGGTCGGTGGTGGTACCCTATTGGGCGATAACGTAAAGGTCAAGGGCAATACGATAAGTTTCGATGTTATGGTCGAGGGCGGTAAAACAGCTGTAACCTTAACCGCAAAAGGTGATACCATCTCCGGTAAGGGTACATCATCTGAAGGTTCTTATTCGATAAAAGGTGAGAAGACAATTTCGATGGATTGATCGATAGCGGTCAATAAAGTCACTTAGCCCAAAGACCTGTATAAACGATTGTTTTGCCCTTTCAGCATATACGCCTTTTCAACCTATTCAGGGACGGCAAGCGTTAAAGCTCCAAGAAAATGAAAAAAATCCTGCCCCTATTTTTAATTTTTCTTACCGGTTGCGAATACCTCAAGGAAAAAGTGGATCTGGTCATTGTAAACGCCAATATTTACACCGTAGATAACAGCTTTTCAAAAGCTGAGGCCTTTGCTGTCCATAAAGGAAAGTTTATTGCCGTCGGTACTACCGAAGAAATACGTGACCAATATACCAGTGACCAATTGGTCGACGCCGATGGACGTACCATTACCCCAGGACTTATCGATGCACATTGCCATTTTTACGGGTTGGGACTTAACCAACAAGTGGTCGACCTCACGGGCACTAAAAGCTTCGAGGAGGTACTGGAGCGCGTGCAGCGATTCCAAAGAGAAAATCCCAAAAACTTTATTTTAGGTAGGGGATGGGATCAGAACGATTGGGAAAACCAGGAATATCCTACTCGAAAAGAACTCGACAAACTTTTTCCAAATACCCCTGTGGCGCTTCGTCGAATCGATGGGCATGCCATGCTTGTCAACAAGGTTGCTTTAGATGCTGCGGGCATCGACTGGAATACCCAAGTCGAAGGAGGTGAAATTGTCAAGGGGGCTATGGGCATCACCGGAGTGCTTATTGACAACCCCATGCAGCTGATTGGTTCGATTATGCCCGAACCTGATTTGGAGACCCGGGTCGAAGCTTTAAAGGATGCGGAACGCATTTGTTTGAACCACGGTCTAACCACGGTTAACGATGCGGGATTAGACCGTTCGACCATTGAGCTCATCGATAGCCTACAGCAGGCCGGCGAACTTTCCATACGGGTATATGCCATGGTGAGCAACACCCCTGAAAACGTAAATCACTACATCTATAAAGGCCCAATAAAGACCGATCGCCTGAACGTGCGCTCTGTAAAAGTATATGCCGATGGCGCTTTGGGCTCAAGGGGCGCCTATCTCAAGAAACAGTATGCTGACCAATGGGGACATTATGGTGCCATGGTTACTCCCATTGAAGACATAGAAGATTTGGCCAGGCGACTCGCCATCTCTGAATATCAGATGAACACCCATGCCATCGGAGACTCCGCCAATGCAGTAGTGCTGCGGACGTATAAAAAGGTTTTAAACGATAGTTCCGACCGCCGCTGGAAGGTCGAGCATGCACAGGTCATCGATTCCGTCGATTTCAAGTATTTCGGAAAAAACAGCATTCCCTCTGTTCAGCCCACCCATGCTACTAGTGACATGTACTGGGCCGAAGAGCGATTGGGGGTAGAGCGGATGCCGGGTGCCTACGCGTTTAAAAAGCTTTTGGACCAAGCAGGTATGGTCGCCTTGGGAACTGACTTTCCCGTGGAGGATGTGAGTCCGTTTCTGACCTTCTACGCCGCTATTACCCGAAAAGATCTTGACGGAAATCCAAAGGAGGGATTCCAGATGCAGGATGCCCTTACCCGTGAGGAAGCCTTGAGGGGTATGACAATATGGGCCGCGTATTCGAACTTCGAGGAAAATGAAAAGGGAAGCATCGAAGTGGGGAAATTTGCCGATTTCGTTATCTACGATAAAGATATGATGGAAATACCGGTGCAGGAAATTCCAACGGTCATGGCCGAGCAGACTTTTGTTAACGGGGTTACCCGATAAAAAAAACCGAAGACAGCAGCCTTCGGTTTTCCGATTATAAGGGTTTCAGGAAATTACATTTTCATCATGATCGGCACGGCAACACGGGTCTTGTCCCATCCCATGACCATATGGGCGCCACCGTCCACTTCCTTGAAGGCGATGGAAAATTCTTCCAGTGACTTTCCATCCGAACTACTCGGAACTTTCACTCGTGCCACATCGGCACCTTCGTCGTAACTGTAAGCACCCCATTGGTTGAGGTTCTTGTTAAGAGCAACGGTCCATTCCCCTTCTCCGGGTATGGTAAATAGCGAATATGTGCCTGCCTTGATATCCTTACCTCCGAAACTTACGTCTTGGTAAAAGGTGATTTCTGAGGCTTCATTGGCACCTGTTCGCCAAACTTTTCCATCGGGGGCCAGTTCGGCCATGGACCTTCCTTTGAGTTGGGGCCTGCTGTAAACAACACGAACTGTTTTATTTGCTTCTTTGTAGCTGGTCGGGAAGGCCGCCATATCCATAGGGCTTTTATCCATTCCGCTAAATTCTTGTGCAATGGCCTCTGTTGAAAAGGCCAGTGCAAATGCCATAAAGGCCATTGTACATACTTTTTTCATAATGGTGTTTGATTCAACCTGAAATGATTTCAGGGTCGTTAAATGATTAAAATTTTATTTCCGTTAAAACTAATTGGATTTCCCCATTTTCTCTACTAAAAAGTCGTTAAATTTCAGGCTTCTTACATTCTGATGTGCTAAAGCTTTTTTTAGGTATGTTATAGTTATGGATTGTAATAAAAGGTAAAAAATATACAAAAATTTATAACTTATATTAACCTTACGGTTTTATATTAAAACTTTACTACTCATCTTTGCTTTGAAATTAATATTAAAAGATTAAATCATGTGTGGAATTGTATGTGCATTCGATATAAAGGAAAGCAGTGAGGTCTTGCGCCCGCAGTTATTGGAAATGTCTAAAAAAGTCAGGCACCGCGGTCCGGATTGGAGCGGTATTTATGCCAATGAGAAAGCGTTAATGGCGCATGAGCGACTGGCCATTGTGGATCCGGCCTCAGGAAAGCAGCCGTTGTTCAGTCCCGATAAAAAACTGGTCCTCGCTGCCAACGGTGAGATTTATAACCACAGGGAATTGCGCAAGCAGTTCGAGGGCAACTATGATTTTCAAACGGAATCTGATTGTGAGGTTATATTGGCCTTGTATCAAAAAAAAGGAGCTGATTTTCTCGACGAGATGAACGGCATCTTTGGTTTTGCCATTTATGATACCGAAAAGGACGAATATTTCATAGCACGAGATCATATGGGCATCATCCCTCTATATATAGGATGGGATAAAAACGGCACCTTTTACGTGGCTTCTGAACTGAAGGCTTTGGAAGGTACTTGCACCAAAATCCAGTTGTTTCCTCCAGGGCACTACATGCACAGCAGTGACGGCGAATTGAAAAAATGGTATTCAAGGGATTGGATGGAGTACGATGCTGTTAAGGATAATGAAACTAGCATACAGGAAATCAAAAAGGCCTTGGAAGCTGCCGTACACCGTCAGTTGATGTCCGATGTGCCTTATGGAGTCTTGCTTTCCGGTGGATTGGATTCTTCCGTTACTTCGGCCATCGCCAAAAAATATGCCCAAAAGCGTATTGAATCAAACGATACCACGGATGCTTGGTGGCCGCAATTGCACTCGTTTTCAGTAGGCTTGGACGGTTCCCCCGATCTTGCCGCCGCGCAGAAAGTGGCCGACCATATCGGCACGGTACATCACGAGATAAAGTTTACCATTCAAGAAGGTCTGGATGCCATTAAGGATGTCGTCTATAACTTGGAAACCTATGATATTACTACGATTCGGGCATCGACCCCGATGTACCTGATGGCACGCGTTATCAAGTCCATGGGTATAAAAATGGTACTATCGGGCGAAGGTGCCGATGAACTTTTCGGGGGGTATCTGTATTTTCACAAAGCTCCCAATGATAAGGAATTCCACGAAGAAACCGTTCGAAAGTTAAGCAAGCTCCACATGTACGACTGTCTGCGCGCCAATAAATCTTTGGCCGCTTGGGGCATCGAAGGGCGCGTACCGTTTTTGGACAAGGAATTTATGGATGTCGCCATGCGCATCAATCCCAAGGACAAGATGATTAACGGCGAGCGCATGGAAAAATGGGTGGTGCGGAAAGCTTTTGAAGACATGCTGCCCGCAAGCGTGGCCTGGCGTCAAAAAGAACAGTTTTCCGATGGTGTAGGCTATAGTTGGATAGATACCCTAAAGGAAGTCGTCAACGAAGAAGTTTCTGACGAACAATTGGCCAGTGCCAAATTCCGGTATCCTTTACAGACCCCGACCTCGAAAGAAGAATACTACTATCGGTCTATCTTCGAATCACATTTTCCCTCCGACGCCGCAGCCTTATGCGTGCCACAGGAAGCCTCGGTAGCCTGTAGTACACAGATTGCACTGGAATGGGACGAAGCTTTCAAAAATATGAACGATCCATCGGGTAGGGCAGTGGCCAAAGTGCATACGGATGCCTATCAAAAATAGCTACTTTTTCCACATTTTTTGTTGATAACTTCGAACCTATTCAATATCCCAAAACCCTATGTTTCATAGGGTTTTGCGTATATTTGCAGGATTGCTAAATTAAGTTTAGAAACAACCTTAAAATCTTATGAGCGAAGCACCTAATAACGAAGAAGAATTGAACGAAGAAAATGGTTCTGGACTAGAACCCCAGAAAACTCCCGATAAGCAAGAGATTATAATTCCAAAAGAATATTCCGCAGATAGCATACAGGCCCTTGAAGGCATGGAGCACGTACGTATGCGTCCCTCTATGTATATTGGAGACGTAGGGGTTCGCGGTCTGCACCATTTGGTCTATGAGGTGGTCGATAACTCCATCGATGAGGCCATGGGCGGGCATTGCGACAATATCAGTGTTATTATCAACGAAGACAATTCGATTACCACGCGTGACAATGGCCGTGGTATTCCCGTTGACCTTCATAAGAAAGAAGGGATTTCTGCACTTGAAGTGGTCATGACCAAAATCGGTGCCGGGGGCAAGTTCGACAAGGATTCTTATAAGGTGTCGGGTGGGTTGCACGGTGTCGGCGTATCCGTTGTAAACGCGCTTTCCGATGATTTAAAAGCTACAGTTTATCGCGATGGTAAGGTTTGGGAACAAGAATACGCAAGAGGCAAGGCCTTATATCCCGTAAAAAGTGTAGGCGAAACTGATTTAAGGGGCACCGAGGTTACTTTTCATCCCGATACACAGATTTTCAAGGATAGTATCGAGTACAATTACGAGACCCTTTCCAGTCGCATGCGCGAACTTTCTTTTTTGAACAAAGGGGTAAAGATTTCAATAACGGACAGGCGCCAAAAGGAAGACAACGGAGAATTTGTTTCCGAAGTTTTCTATTCCGATGAAGGCTTAAAGGAATTTATCCGATTTTTAGATGCTACCCGAAATCCGCTGATAAAGGAAGTGATTTCCATGGAAGGGGAAAAGAACGATATTCCCGTTGAGGTCGCTATGATCTATAATGATAGTTATGTCGAAAACCTGCATTCTTATGTGAACAATATTAATACGCACGAAGGCGGAACCCACCTTTCGGGATTTCGCAGGGGATTGACCACCACCTTGAAGAAATACGCCGATGCCTCGGGAATGCTCGACAAATTGAAATTCGAGGTGCAGGGTGATGATTTTAGGGAAGGTCTTACCGCCATCGTCTCCGTAAAGGTTGGGGAGCCCCAGTTCGAGGGACAGACGAAGACGAAATTAGGCAATCGTGAAGTATCCTCTGCGGTCAGCCAAGCAGTTTCGGAAATGTTGACCAATTATTTGGAGGAACATCCCGATGATGCCAAGGTCATCGTACAAAAAGTGATTCTTGCGGCGCAGGCGCGACATGCGGCCACAAAGGCGCGCGAAATGGTGCAGCGAAAAACGGTAATGAGTATTGGCGGACTCCCCGGAAAACTGTCCGACTGCTCCGATCAAGATCCCGTCAATTGTGAAGTTTTTCTAGTCGAGGGAGATTCCGCAGGCGGTACCGCCAAAATGGGACGGGACCGAAAGTTCCAGGCCATTCTTCCCTTACGGGGTAAAATATTGAACGTCGAAAAGGCCATGACGCACAAGGTCTTCGAAAACGAGGAAATCAAGAACATCTATACCGCATTAGGGGTTACCATAGGAACCGAGGATGATAGCAAGGCCCTCAACCTAGAAAAACTACGCTATCACAAGGTAGTCATCATGTGTGATGCTGATGTCGACGGTAGCCATATCGAAACCCTTATTCTTACCTTCTTTTTCCGCTATATGCGAGAATTGGTCGAAGGCGGCCACGTGTATATCGCTACTCCACCACTGTATTTGGTCAAAAAAGGAGCCAAAAAACGCTACGCCTGGTCCGACAAAGAACGCGATGAAATAGCAGATAGCTACAGCGGAGGCGTCAGTATACAGCGCTACAAGGGTCTAGGGGAAATGAACGCCGAACAATTATGGGATACCACCATGGACCCAGATTTCAGGATCCTGCGGCAGATTACCATTGAAAATGCCACCGAAACCGACCGCGTTTTTAGTATGCTGATGGGCGATGAGGTACCCCCGCGAAGGGAGTTTATCGAGAAGAACGCCAAGTATGCGAATATTGATGCATAGTTGATCCAAGTCGTTTGTTTTTAACAGATATGAATTTAAAAAGCCGTAGTCATTACAACTGCGGCTTTTAGCGTATTTGAAAATGTAGAACTTGACTAAGGTTCTGTGTAAAGAAATTTTATTCTCTTGTTGCCATTATATTTCCATCATTATCGGCAAGCATCTCCGACTCATCATCGCTTTGCATGTATACTATTTCTTCTTTCATGTCGGTGCCCGGATACGTAATGGTATAGGTGTCATTTTCATAGGTCCACCGAAAATCCGTTTTAAATATAACACTGCCATCGCTTTTTTGGTGGTATCGGCCTAGATAGGCGTCGTTAAAAATCCATTCTTGGCGGAGGGTCTTTTTTTTAGCCGTATCTGTGGCTTCTGAAACTTCAATATCGGACCAAATTCCGATAACCGGATCGTTGTTTTCGGGGATTCGGGTACAGTTACTGACCAGAATTATACAGATAATGGTTAGAAGGGATAATAACTTTTTCACTGTGTAGGTTTTTTTAGGATTCTGTCTGTCATATGAAAAGAACGCCTAACAGCCGTCCGCTATTGCTAATATTCGATGTACGGTTCGTAAATTTGTGCATTCTTCGTTGAACGGTGATTTTTTTTAACAATCTGTGCAGTTCATCGGGTTATTTACAAAATCCCAAATCTTAAATATGTACATTTCATCGGACTTTTTAAAAGGAGAATGTTTATTTTTGGGAAGCTCGATTTTAACTAATCAGTTCATTAATAATTATAACTCACACACATGAAAGTAACCGTAGTAGGGGCAGGAGCCGTAGGCGCAAGTTGCGCGGAGTATATTGCCATTAAGAATTTTGCGTCAGAGGTCGTTTTGTTAGACATAAAGGAAGGCTACGCCGAGGGTAAGGCCATGGACCTGATGCAGACCGCATCGTTGAACGGGTTCGATACTAAAATCACGGGCGTGACCAACGATTATTCCAAAACCGCCGATAGTGCGATTGCCGTAATCACCTCCGGTATCCCCAGAAAACCGGGCATGACCCGTGAAGAACTGATTGGCATCAATGCCGGAATTGTCAAGACGGTCTCCTCGAATCTGGTAAAGTATTCCCCCGACGTCACTATAATCGTAGTAAGCAATCCTATGGATACCATGACGTATCTGGTGCATAAGACAACGGGACTGCCTAAAAATAAGATTATCGGAATGGGCGGCGCGCTTGATAGTGCCCGTTTCAAGTACCGTTTGGCCGAAGCCATGGAGGCACCGATATCCGATATAGACGGCATGGTCATCGGCGGCCATAGCGATACGGGTATGGTGCCTTTGACCTCGCACGCGACACGTAACAGTATTAAGGTATCGGAATTTTTATCCGAAGACCGTTTGCAGCAAGTGGCCGAAGATACCAAAGTAGGTGGGGCTACCTTGACCAAGCTTTTGGGCACTAGCGCCTGGTATGCGCCCGGTGCCGCGGTATCCGGTTTAGTACAGGCCATTGCCTGTGACCAAAAGAAACTATTTCCCTGTTCCACAATGTTAGAAGGGGAATACGATCTTAACGACATCTGTATCGGCGTACCCGTGATTTTGGGCCGCGGCGGTATCGAAAAAATCGTTACTATCCCGCTTAGCGATGCCGAAAAATCTAAAATGCAAGAAAGTGCCGAAGGCGTAAAAAAAACGAACGCACTGCTAGAGTGGTGACAAGTTAACATCCTTGATAGATAACATCCGCGAGCGAAGCAATTTGTCGCGGATGTTTTCATTTCTAACCCTTGCTGTTCACTGGTAAGTATGGATTTCTTGAATATGGTCGACAAAAGTTTCGTTTCTATTCGGGGGATTATCGGTTTTGTCGAAGTCTAGTGCCCGTGTGTATTTCCTTTGCAATAACTCCCGAATATATTGCCCAATCCGTTTGGAAAATCCATATATTTGCACGCTGTAAGAAAAAGCACCCACAAATTTACACAACCAATGCAAAATAAAGGACTTATAAAGCTTTTCGCCCTTTTATTCGGGCTGGTAAGCATCTACCAACTCTCCTACACTTTTATCGGCAACAAGTTTGAAAGCGATGCGGAAACCTATGCTATTAACAAGGTTCCGGAAAGTGAGGAAGATTATGTATCCAAACGCCAAGAACTGGAAACCAGATATTTAGATTCCATAGGCGATCAGACTGTTTTCGGGTTCACGAACTACAACGAGGCCAAAGAAAAGGAGCTCAACAAGGGGCTTGACCTTAAAGGAGGCATTAACGTTACCCTACAGATTTCGGTAAAAGACATTTTAAAGGGTTTGGCCAATGACTCTAAAAATCCGGTTTTCAATAAGGCTTTGGCCAACGCCGATGCCGCTTCCAAAAATAGTGATGATACGTATGTCGAGCTTTTCTTTCAGGCTTGGGACAATATCAAAGGGGACAGCAAATTGGCGTCTCCCGATATTTTTGCCAACAAGGGCCTTAGCGACGAAATCAATTTTCAGATGGGCGATGAAGCCGTCAAGCCTATTATTCGAAGAAAAATC
Source organism: uncultured Flavobacteriaceae bacterium (assembly GCA_963832345.1). Lineage (GTDB taxonomy): Bacteria > Bacteroidota > Bacteroidia > Flavobacteriales > Flavobacteriaceae > Pricia. Next base: position 15,774 of record CAWHTW010000012.1, read on the forward strand.
GATGAATCGGTAGTGTCCGCTTTTGAGGTGCTGCGCGAACGTATCGATGGTTTCGGGGTGACCCAACCCAATATACAACGCGAAGGTAATTCAGGCCGAATTTTGGTCGAGCTGCCGGGTGCCAGGGATATCGCCCGTGCCCAAGACCTGCTTTCAAGTACTGCGGAACTAGAATTCTGGGAAACCTACCAGCCTACCAATCAAGAGTTGCAAGCCTTCTTTTTTGAGGCGAACGAAAAGCTGAAATCGATGGTCGATACTACGGCCACGGATCAAAAGCCCGTCAAGCAGGAATCCGAACTTGATTCCCTATTGTCAGATGTTTCGCAAGATTCTTTGGATATTGCTACCGGACGAAATCCACTTTTTGATAAATTCCAGCTCGGCCAGACAGGAAGCTACGCTGTGGGTCTTGCAGCGGTGCAAGATACCGCCGAGGTCGGTGCTTTGATTCGGAAGAGGGAAATTCGTAGATTACTTCCAGCAAACCTACAATTCGTAAAATTTTTATGGGAGCGACCTTCTGAAGGTTCCGAGGTCGCGGCCTTGTACGCTTTGAAATCGAATAGGGAAGGTACCCCTCGAATGGGTGGGGATGTAGTGAGCGATGCCAGGGACGAATTCCAAAATGGAAGCCCGATAGTTACTATGGCCATGAATACCCGTGGCGCCAAAGAGTGGGAAAAGCTCACTGGCGATTCTTTTAATAATCAAACCGGTATTGCCATTGTATTAGACAATAAGGTGTATACCGCACCAGGTGCAAGGGGCGTCATTTCTGGGGGCAGAACTGAAATAACAGGTTCCTTCACGGTCAATGAGACCAAAGATATCGCCAATGTACTTCGCGCTGGAAAATTACCTGCTTCGGCAGATATCATACAGTCCGAGGTCGTAGGGCCTTCTTTGGGTCAGGAAGCCATTGACAGCGGATTTAATTCATTTGCTATAGCCATGTTATTCGTATTGCTATGGATGATATTCTATTATGGTAAGGCCGGTATCTTTGCCGATATTGCCCTGTTATTGAACATTCTGTTGATATTTGGGGTGCTGACGAGTCTTAGCGCCGTGCTCACCCTGCCCGGTATTGCAGGTATAGTTTTGACCATAGGTATGTCGGTGGATGCCAACGTACTTATCTTTGAACGGATAAAGGAGGAGCTGGCCAAAGGCAAAGGAAAGTCCCAAGCGGTCGCCGACGGTTTCGGCAATGCATTGTCCTCGATTTTGGATGCCAATATTACCACCGGACTTACGGCGATAATCCTATTTGTTTTTGGCTCAGGTCCGATAAAAGGTTTCGCGACTACGCTGCTTATCGGTATTGTCACTTCGCTGTTCACCGCTATCTTCATCACTCGCTTATTGGTAGATTGGTACATTGGCGGGAAATCACGAAGGTTGGATTTCTCTACGGGCGCAACCAAGAACTTGTTCAAAAACGTCAATATCGACTTTTTGGGCAAAAGAAAGATTGCCTATATATTTTCCCTGATAATGTTGGCCATTGCAGTTTTCTCTTTGATGACCAATGGGCTGCAACAAGGTGTGGATTTTCTAGGCGGTCGTTCATACCAAGTGCGTTTCGAGAAAATAGTGAATCCCTCTGAAATAGCTTCAGAACTTAACGATGTTTTCGGTAGCGGTACCAACGTCAAGACTTTTGGCGATGCGAACCAGATAAAAATCACTACGCCCTATAAGGTCGATGTAGAAGGAATTGAAGTGGATAATGAAATACAGTCCAAACTCTTTGATGCGCTACAAAAATATTTGCCCGATGGCACCAGCTTGCAGGATTTTAAGGTAGGTGGTAGTGAAAAGTCGATCGGAATCTTACAATCTATAAAAGTGGGGCCTACGATTGCCGATGACATTAAAAAGAATGCGTTTTTGGCCATTATCGGCTCTTTGGCCGTGGTATTCCTTTACATATTGCTACGTTTTAGAAAGTGGCAGTTCTCTTTGGGTGCCGTAATTGCTGTTTTTCACGATATCGTCATTGTGCTCGGTATCTTCTCGTTGTTCGGTACGGTTATGCCTTTTAATATGGAAATCGATCAAGCTTTCATAGCCGCGATACTGACAGTAATCGGATACTCCTTGAACGATACTGTGGTCGTATTCGACCGTATTCGTGAAATTATCGCCGAAAAAGGATGGCGTGCCGGCGAGAATACCAATCTGGCCTTGAACAGTACGTTGAGCCGTACATTGAATACCTCGCTGACGACCTTAATCGTGTTATTGGCCATATTTATCTTTGGTGGGGAGTCACTTAGGGGTTTTATGTTCGCAATGATCGTGGGGGTTATCGTAGGTACCTATTCTTCGGTGTTCATTGCAACTCCTGTGATGTTCGATACCTTGAAAAGCTCCACTAGGATTGGGCCCGGTAAAAAAGCAAAAGCTGCTGAAGCCGTCAAGGCTTAGCGTCCATGAAGAAGCAACAATTTTAATGCTTCTTGTACCACCATATGTCATAAGAATTGCGCCAATGGATGCACTGAGTTCAGTGCATCCATTGGCGCAATTATCGTTTATATTACTAATTCTTGAGATGCAATTGAAGGGAATAGGATAGATTTTTCACTGTCTAAGACTTCACTACGCCACTCGATCCTTCTTGCGACATCACCAGTTGATAGATATAATCCGGTTCAAGTCCCGGTTCTTTTCGGTGTGATACGAAAATAATCGTAGTCTCACTTTCCTCGGCGAATTTGTTGACCAAGGCTACGAATAAAGCTGCGCTGGCATCGTCGAGGCCGGCAGTGGGCTCGTCCAATATTAAAAGAACTGGGTGTTTGATCATGGCCCGGGCGCACATGACCAAACGCTTTTGCCCCATCGAAAGTTCATGATAAAGCCTATCCTTGGTCTGCCAAAGACCGATCAGCTGTAACCACGCTTTGGCAAGTCGCAATTGCACTTCTGTTGGTTTAATGTACAGCCCGATAGAATCGGTAAGTCCGGATATAATCATATGCTCGACGGAATGATACCCCGTAAACTTGTCCGTCATCGATGGCGTAAAATACCCTATTTTTTTCTTGATGTCCCAAACGCTTTCGCCACTACCTTTTTTCCGACCGAAAATATAGAGTTCCTGACCGTAGCCTTTTGGGTTTTCGCCCGTTATCATTGAAAGAATGGTCGTTTTTCCACTCCCATTTTTTCCGCGTAGTTCCCAAAAATCGCCCTTTTTAATTGTCCAGTCTATGCCAATCAATATCGGTTTATCGGCATAGGATACATTGACTTTTTTTAGTTTTACCAATATATCCCCATCAAAATCCATCGCTTCTACGGGAGGAGGAATTTCTCCATCAAACGGTTGGTTTGTCGAGGAAGATTCGTGTACTTTACTCGTCTCGATTGAAACCAACCGGTCGCCTTCGAGTCGGGCAAAGTTATTGATATGGGGCAACAGATCAGATTTTCTACTGATCAACTGCACTATCGTTATTTTCTTGGAAACCGCCTCCAGTCGCATTTTAAGTTCCGTTTGGGTATCGCTATCGAGGTTATCGAATGGATTATCCAAAACGATAAACTCGCAATCCTCCGCGAGAATATATTTGAGCAAGGCTTTTTTCTGTTCGCCGCTGGACATTGATTTTAGGGACTGTTCGGTATCCGACGTCAATATTTTGGTGCCATGGCGGTCTTCTTCGTCGATAAAACGCTCAATTGCAAGTTTTGAAAACAGTGTACCCTTGGCATCATGAAACGCTCGAAGTTTTTTCGGAGGATGCCCTTGTAGAAGCACATCGATGAGGTGGCCTTTGTTCGAGGTATTATCGATAAAAATGGCCCAGTGTTCTAATTTCATTGAGGATGCTTGAGATGCTAATTTAGAGGAAGTTTGGTGATGGGCAAAATCGTTTAGGCCGTTCAGGTTCAAATTGTACCCAGACCTGTCGGTTCTTGTTTATTAACATCCTGATTTCACAGTCGACAACTATGCTGAAACAAACCTAATCCTGAAACGTCCGACCTTGGTGGACCCTAAAAATATGAACGCGATTATCGCAGTAGGTGGTGGTCTTATCCAAAGACATCCCATTGTTCAAAGCTACTTTTTGGGAAGGGAGATTGTCAACCTGAATGATGGAAATCAATGTATCGGCGAGATTATTTTTAAAGGCAAATTCCTTGCATTTTTTAGCGGCCTCCGTGGCGAATCCTTTTTGCCAATATTGAGGTAGGATAGAGTAGCCTATTTCCAATTCGTCAATACCATCGACGGTCTGCGGCAACAATCCGCATAAACCGATAAGATTTCCAGATGTTTTTAGAAGCAAGGCGTTCATACCACCCCAATTTTTTTCGTAGCGTTCGAAAACCCTTGCGAATTGCTGTTGACAGGCGGATACAGGGTTTTCGGGTAATCCTTTCCAAAATTGAGAACTTCTTGGGTCTTGGTGGAAGGGTAGCCAAGCCAAAAAATCAGAAGGGAGTAACTTTCGAAAAAATAAGCGATCCGTTTCTAAGCCATTAAGAAGGTAGTTTTTCATTTGAACGAATCCTTTAAAATCCATTGCATGCTAGTTTTCCATAAAGATTCTTGAAATTCAGGTTTGAAAAAGCCGAAATGGCCCGGTTGCTTTCCTCCGGTTTCCGGCCGATAGTGTACCCTTGTTATTGCTGCGCTTTTATACTGGTCTGAAAGCCAATCAACGGCTTTCCGGGGTGCTAAAATGTCGTCGGGAAAGCTTAAAAAGAGCATCGGGATCTTGATGGCATCAAAAAAATAGGTTTGTTTGTCGTAGAAGTACATCATATATTCTTTATGCTTGCCCCATTTAGCCCATTCGTAGACCATATGCTTCGGCAAGTTTTCGAAAAGCCCTAATTTTTTTGCCGGAAAATACCCGAACAAAGAAGTCATCACGGGAATGACGACATACCAGAACAGCCACATTTTGGGTTTGTGAATTCCTTTATAATACGTCCAATGGCCGGTTTGCGAAGCTACCATGATGACTTTGTCCAACAGCTGGTAATTAGGGTTCAAGCCGACTAGTTGTCCCCCGATACTGTGTGTGATCAATAGTAGTTCCGCATCGGGGTTATGGTCTTTGGCGAAAGCAATAACCGCTGCCTGATCGTTCTGTCCCCAATCCGTTAAGTCTACATCGGTCTTTTTGAGTTCGGCAATCGAAGATCCCGATTTTCCGATACCGTGATAATCGAAAGTATAAACGGTAAAGCCCTGATTTGCATAGAAAGAAGCGAATTTGGAGTAAAATTTTTGAAGTACCCCAGTGGCGGACGAAATCACCATGGTTTTTTGGAGGTCCTTTTCAGAAGAGAATTTGCAGGAAGCGATTGGATAGCCCCGCTTTGTCGGGATCATGATTTCTTGTACCTCGACTTTCAATGGATGTAGTGTTTTGGTATCCGTTCAACTGTGAAGGGATATTATATTTTACTGTAGGCTATCTTATCGCCAATTTGCAGTGACCACTCTTCAACTAGACCTGCATTCACCTCCAATACGTATTTTACCGGTACTTTTGAGGATAGGCTTGTTTGGCTCAAGGGTTTCGCATTTTCTTGAAAGCTGGCCACGCTCATGTCGCTTTTAATGAAGATGAGATCCAAGGCAAATTCCGTATTCTTCATATAGAAAGAGTGCATGGCTTCATCGGGAAAAACAAATAGCATACCTTGATCTTCTTCCATATCTTGACGGTACATGAGTCCCGTTTCGGTCTCGTATTCGTTATCGGCGATTTCAATGTTCAATTTACGCAACACAGAATCGGTTTCGGCCCTGAAAAAGGTCAACTCGCCTTCCTTTGTAAAGGCTATCGGTTCGGTCTTGATAACTTTTTCAGATTCCTCTTTGCAGGAATGGAGGAGGATAATCCATACAAAAAAATAGATTACTGATTTAAAGTATTTCATTGTTATCGTTTTTTTTAAAAGTTTAGCAGCTCGTCTCCTAGCGGGTGGGTCATTGACGAAGTAAAGTGGATTCGTTCGCTAAGGAGGGGGAGGTCGTAAAGCAATTACTGCCTATTGTTACTGCCACCGCGTACGGAACTCGGTTTGAACATAAAAAAAAGACCGATCAAGATAAATGGAATGCTCAACCATTGCCCCGTTGTAAAAATCCCCAATGATTCTTCGAAACCGCCTTGACTTTTCTTGACGTATTCTACGAAGAAGCGTATGGTCCACAGCAAAACTAAAAAGAGGCCGAAGAGGAACCCCCTGTTATTCTTTTTGTCGGTTTTCCAATAGAGAAAATACAGGATAATAAAGACAAAAATATAGGCGACACCTTCATACAACTGAGCGGGATGCCGATAGGGGATTTCCGCTAGATATTGCGAAAATTGCGGATTGTTTTCTAGGGCGTTGTAGGCTGAGGTCACCGTTTTCTCTTTGGTAATCGCCAGAGCCTTCGCAGGATGCATATCATCGGAATCCCTAATAAACTTTACTGCGAATGCAGCAGAAGCATCCGTTACCTTTCCGTTGATTTCGGAGTTGAAAAAATTCCCCAACCGCACACAGAAAGCTCCTATTGCAAAGGGGATCACCATCCGGTCCAATAACCATAGCATTGTAAACCCTTGATGTTTTCTGGTATAAAGGTATACGCCAATAATCACCCCAATAATAGCCCCGTGGCTGGCTAGCCCAGTAAATCCGGTAAACTCATAGCCGTTTATAAATCCGAACAACGCACCATCGGCGCTTTCCCGGATAGGGAGTAAAATTTCCAATAAATGATCTTGATAATATGGCCAATCGTAAAAAATAACATGGCCCAGTCGTGCACCGAGCATGGTGGCGAGTACGGTATATATAAAAAGGGAATCGAGTTGTTCGACCGTCTTTTTCTCATTGAGAAAAATCCGTTTCATGATAAACCAACCCAGCGCAAATGCGACTATCCAAAGAAGGTTATAATATTTAATTTGTATGGGGCCAAGTGTAAAAAGCGTTTCGTTCGGATTCCAAATAATACCCAGAAAATACATATGGTTCAGTTTTGAAGCGGCTAAGATAAGGAAATCGGTTTGGGTTTATAATGTTTATCTTCAAATTGAACTCTTATCTTCGTGCTGATGTCGAAATCAATTAATTTCACAAATGGGACGGCTTTTTCCAGGTCGCACTATGACCGGATATTTCCATGATACAGAAAAATACCGCTCCCATAAAATACAACAGTACATCTACAAAATCGGCAGTATAGCGGGGGTTTACCTTGGGAAGATAATATTCGAAATAAACACTATAAAAAAGGGTAACCATAAAGATTAACGACCACGGCAGTCTTTCCTTATTGGATTTCAATTCGCGAACTACAGATTGACAGACAAACAGCACAATCGGCATGCATAAAAAATCGTTTACATAGTTATTTGCCCAACTCGGTAAGATCGGGCCCCACTGCTGCATAACGTAAATAGTAATCGCAATGCAGAGGAAAATGGGAAAGTAAAATCTACCCACCCATCTCCTACAAAGGATTGTCATGTCGTTTTGAAGTATCATAAAGGCTTTTCAAGCGGCTATATAACCGATTATGTAGGCGAAAAAGGCCCCTATCATAAATACGACCATCCAAATGGAATAGAAAATAGTTGCAATTACCCTAATAATTGGATTCTTATGTTTGCGCGCGTTTTCGAAAAATGCCGTAATCGCATTCGGTTCCTTGTTTGCGGTTTTGGCCTGTTGTTCTTTAGCTTTTTCTTCCCTTTCCAGTTTCCGGCGAAGAATGGTGTTAATCAGTGCACCACATTTATCGCAGTAATCGCTATTTATAGATACGGTACCACATTCGGAACATTTTCTATAGGTCTCGTTGCTCATACTTCACATATTTGAAACTGTCGATATTATAAGTACTACTATTATTGATGACTATCAATCGAATTTTTTCAAGGAACCGGATCATACCCTTCTCCGCCCCACGGGTTACAACTGAGTATCCTTTTTAATGAAAGCCATCCGCCTTTGAAAAGGCCGTGTTTTTTTAAGGCTTCCAAGGCGTATTTCGAGCAGGTAGGGGAGAAGCGGCAGGTAGCAGGGGTGTAGGGAGAGATCGCGACCTGATAGAACCGGATCAGCAGAACGAAAGGGGCTATCAGAATTTTTTTCATGTCGCGCTCCTGATTCAATGCAAACTAAAAGTCGTTCCCTCCTTGCCATCTTTTAATTGAATACCCAGTTCCGCCAATTGGTCTCGGATTTTATCGGAAGTGGCAAAATCTTTATTTTCACGGGCATCTTTCCTGAATTGGATTAACATTTCGACCACGCCCGAAAGTTTTTCGGTGTTGGCGGCATTTCCCGCTTTTTCTTCAAGGCCAAGTACGTCGAAAACAAAGTTGTTTATGGTGCGTTGCAAGGCCTCCTTGTCCGTTGCGGTTATTGCTTCCTTACCCTCCCTAATCAGGTTGATATGACGTACGGCCTCAAAAAGATGGGCGATGAGAATCGGTGTATTGAAATCGTCGTTCATGGCATCGTAACATTGCTGCTCCCACAATTTTACGTCGAAATCACTTCTGTCGCCTGTTTCCAAGCTGCCGAGTGCATCGAAAGCCTCCATCAATTTGGTAAAGCCTTTTTCGGAAGCCAATAGGGCATCGTCGCTTAGGTCAAGCACACTGGCATAATGGGCCTGCATCATAAAAAAGCGAACTACCGATGCGGCATAGGGCTTGCTCAGCAATTCGTTCTCACCGGAAAAAATCTCTCCAGGAAGAATATTGTTGCCGGTGGATTTCGCCATTTTTTTCCCGTTCATGGTCAGCATATTGGCGTGCATCCAATAGCGCACCGGTGATTGGCCATAACTAGCTTCCGCTTGTGCGATTTCACATTCGTGATGTGGGAATTTCAGGTCCATTCCACCGCCATGAATGTCGAAAGTCTCCCCTAGATATTTGGTGCTCATTACGGTACACTCCAAATGCCATCCTGGGAAACCGTCGCCCCAAGGAGACGGCCACCGCATGATGTGCTGGGGCTCAGCCTTTTTCCAAAGGGCAAAATCCTGTGGGCTTTTCTTATCGTCCTGTGCGGTCAGTTCTCGGGTGTTGGCGATCATATCCTCCAACTTCCTACCGCTTAATTTTCCGTATTCGTGAGTCTTGTTGAATTTGGCTACGTCAAAATATACCGATTCGTTCGCTTCGTAGGCATATCCCTTTTCAAATATTTCTTTGATAATCTCTATTTGTTCGATAATATGTCCCGTGGCGGTCGGTTCGATACTTGGTGGCAGGAGATTGAATTTTGCAAGTGTATTATGAAAATCGAGGGTGTATCGCTGAACCACCTCCATGGGTTCCAGTTGTTCCAAGCGTGCTTTCTTGGCAATCTTATCCTCGCCATCTTCAGCGTCGTCTACCATGTGTCCGGCGTCGGTAATATTGCGGACATAGCGAACCTTGTAACCTAAATGTTTGAAATACCGAAAAATCATGTCGAAAGACATAAATGTGCGGCAGTTACCGAGGTGGACGTTGCTGTAGACCGTCGGACCACAAACGTACATACCGATATGGCCTTCGTTCAAAGCCTCGAAAACCTCTTTTTTGCCGGAAAGTGAATTATAGATTTTTATGGATTGGTTTTGGTAGGCTTGCATATCTGGGGGAAAGGTTTAGAAATTGGTATCTAAATTTATATAATCCAAAAACTCCCGGCGTACGGCCTCGTTTTTGAATTTTCCGCCATATTCCGCGGTGACGGTGCTGCTCTCGATATCACGAATACCGCGCGAGTTAACACAAAGGTGCTTGGCGTCGATGACACAGGCCACATCGTCGGTACCCAAAACTTGCTGAAGCTCGCGCACTATCTGTATGTTCAAACGTTCTTGCACCTGTGGACGCTTGGCGAAATAATCGACGATACGGTTCATTTTTGAAAGTCCGACAACGGTGCCGTTAGATATGTAAGCGATGTGGGCCTTACCAACGATCGGCAACAAGTGGTGCTCGCATGTGGAGTAGAGGGTGATGTTCTTTTCAACCAACATCTCGCCATATTTATATTTGTTGGTAAAAGTCGACGATTTGGGTTTCCTATCGGGATGCAATCCCCCGAAAATTTCCTTGACGAACATTTTGGCCACCCGGTCCGGTGTACCTTTTAGGCTGTCATCTTCAAGATCAAGGCCCAAAGTCAGCATGATTTGGTGAACATTACTGCGAATACGGGCTATTTTTTCGGAATCTTCCAAGTCGAAGGCGTCTTCACGAAGGGGCGTGCCTTCCGCTGCGGAGGCATGGTCATCGCCCATTTCTTCATATTGCTTTTTTAAAGTGTTGTCTATTTTCATAAGCATCCTAAACTATAGCTTTTTAAAACTCCGCTTGTATTGATGTCCTAAAGAAATTAAAATCCCTAACACATGATAATCAACAGAAACCGATTGTGATTCAACTGTAAAACGGATGCAAAGATATACATTATATGGCACTTTATGCCCACTAAGCACCGTTACACAACATAAATTGGTGTTAAGCAAAAAGCTAGATTATTTTTACGTTGCCCAATGCTTTGCTTCTTATGAACCATTTTTTAGGAATTTTCTTTCCCTTATTTTTTGTCGGGATGTTGGGCCATGCCCAAGTTGCTTCCGACTGTGGCAATGCCATCCCCATTTGTAGCAATACACCGACAAACGGTGGAACGAACGGATTTGGTATGGATGACTTCAACGGCGTACTGCAAAGCGGATGTCTGGAGGAGGCCCTTGACGGCACTATCGAATCCAATTCCGCATGGTACCGTTTTCGAACCGGTGCTTCGGGAGAATTGGGATTTAACATCAATATCAGTACTGACGAGGATTGGGATTTTGCCCTCTATAGAACAAACGGTTGCACGAATTTGGGAGATCCGGTACGCTGTAATTTTTTCGACGACAATGAGATAAATGCATTTATAGGGGTTGGAGAAGACCCCACCGGCAATGTGAACAATGTTGAATATGAAGACTGGTTGCAGGTGACGCCTGGAGAGGAATATTATCTTTTAATCAACAATTACAGTAACGTAAATTCCGGATTCTCGATTCAGTTCTCGGGAAATATATTTGTCACCAACCCCTACGATGCCCTCGACTGTTCGATTGTTGACAACCTTCTCGGTCCACCGCGATTGGCCTGTGAAAACGAAGTTGTAATCTTAAATGCGGCTACACCAAACGCTTCGCAATATACTTGGTTCAAGGATTTGGGAAACGGGTTCCAATTAATTCCCGGTGCCAATGAATCGACGCTACAAGCCGATGTCTCCGCAAACTACAGGGTTGAAGTATTGCGGCCTTCAAATACGATATTCAGTGAAATACAGGTAGCATTTACCGAAATGCCGGTCGCCCATCCAGTAGCTGATGAAGCCTCATGTACAACATTGGATGTCGTAGATTTTTCACAAAAGGATGCCGTAATTCTTGGAAGCCAAGACCCTACCAGGTTTGTCGTGAGTTATTATGCTTCCTTGGCCGACGCGGCCAACGCGATGAATGCATTGCCCAAACGGTATCCAACACAATCAGGCTCACAACAGATCTACATTCGGGTCGGCTCCAACGATAATCCCAATTGTTATGACGTATCCCAAAGTTTTCAATTGATCAATTTAGAAACGCCGATCCTTGATTTTCCCGAAGACGCCTACCTGTGTGAAGCCAATATGGGAATGATAGTGGGTATGGATAATCCGAACCCAAATTACACCTACCGTTGGGATTCCGGGGAAACTACGCCGACCCTTGCGGTTGCCGAAGCGGGCAGCCACACGCTAACGGTGACCAACACACAATCCGGATTAAGCTGTAGCGATTCGCGAACAATTAGGGTGAGCCTATCGCGACCTCCTGAGATAACCGACATCGTAATCGAAGATTTGAGCAGCAACAATACGATAACAATATTGGCCGATGGGCCAAATGCCCTTGAATATCGTTTGGACGACGGTGCCTACCAAAACGGGAACACGTTTAATAACGTATTGCCAGGCAGACATACCCTAACCCTTAATGACCCACTGGGTTGTGGAGCCGTAACCGAAGAAATCGTCGTCATCGGATTCCCAAAATTTTTTACGCCCAACAATGACGGTTCGAACGATGTATGGACTATTTCAGGATTAGACCTTTTAGAAGACCCATCGATATCAATTTTCGATCGCTACGGAAAGTTAATGGCCATGCTTGACGGGAACACCTATAATTGGGCCGGTATGTATGGTGGAAGACCCCTTCCCGAATCCGATTATTGGTTTAGACTCACCTATACCGATGATAACGGCCAGACCGTCGCGGCCAAGTATATTACCAATCACTTTTCGTTGAAGCGGTGATTGCCCGAATTAGGATTTTGGAATTATAAATTTCATAGTTGTTACGCTATTGGTCACATTCACCCAAATCGTAAACCTTTCTTTTAGCTCATAACTCTTTAGTCATATCTTCTTTCACTGCCCACCGCAACTGCAACTGCCTTACTCCCATTCATCGATTAACTGCCAATTTATCCCGTTGAAACATACTAAACAGAGTCTTAAATAGTTATAGGTAAAAGCATTTTTAGCCCGACTCTTATGCGACCTGCACCCAACGCCTTATTTGCCCTATTTCTGATGTTTTGTTTGGGTATGCACGCACAAAACTCCCCAGATTGCCGAACCGCCATCCCCGTTTGTGCCGATGCGCCTATCATGGGCTATGCCGATGGTAGTGGCGATATCGATGATTTTGATCCAGAAGTCATCCGATTATACGATTGTCTTGAGAAAGGTAGTGTCAGTTCGGCCAACATAGAAAACAATGCCTCATGGTTCGTGTTTCGTGCAGGCACTGGGGGGCAGGTAGGTTTTGATATCGAGGCCTTGCCGGTCGGCGGTTCTGGAACTCCGACTGCGGAGTGGGATTTTATCGTTTTTGGTCCCGATCCCGATTGTACCGCTATGAGTAACGGAACGGCCCCTGTAGCCGCCTGTAATTATGAGGTCAACAATACCAACTTTACCGGTATAGGCGTGAATCCCGTAAGTGGTCAGCAAGGCGGTGTTTTTGTGGATGATGTTACCGAAGGAAATAATAATACGTATGCCCCTTGGTTGGACGTGTTACCGGGAGAGATGTATTACATCCTAATAAACAATTACAACACAAATTTCGATGACGAGGCCGAACATTTTATGCTTACGTTTACCGGGAGTTCGGTGGATGCCGATCAGAACAGCGCCTTGGACTGCACCTTAAGGGACGAATTTTTAGGATTGGATATCATAGCCTGCGAGGGCGATCCGGATATCCCTTTGAGCGCACTGAATTCTCCTGCAGGTCCTGATATTCTAAATGTCGCTTGGTCCGTCGATTACGATGACGATGGTACTATCGACGCGCCGTTGGAATCGAGCCCTTCAGCCACTGAAATTATGGTTGCCAGCCCGAGTAGCGGCCGTTATTTTGTCGATATCACGACCAGTTTTGGTCAGGTGACCGACGATATCTTGATTACGTACTATGGAATTCCTGTTTTGGACAGGGTAGAGCTTCTAAATTCCAACCTAACCTTAAATCCAGATCGAAACAATATCGAAATTTTTGTGGACGGCGTAGGGGACTACGAATATGCCGTCAACGGTGGTGGATTTCAAGATGATCCTGTTTTCAATGATGTACCACCGGGAATCAACACGGTCGTGATCAATGATAAAAATGGATGTGGCATTACAGATGCGCTGGAATTTTTGGTCGTTGGCTATCCGAAGTTCTTTACCCCAAATGCCGACGGCGCTAACGATACCTGGAATATACGTGGCATGGAGACTTTGGTCGACCCATCGGTGTTCGTTTTCGATAGATATGGAAAATTATTGGCCCAATTAGGTCTCAACGCAGATTGGGACGGCACTTTCAACGGTAGTCCGTTGCCTTCTTCCGACTATTGGTTTCGACTGGAATACGGCGGGCAACAGGAAGGGGTGTTGGTAGCTAAATCGACACGTACGCATTTTACGTTGAAGCGGTAATTTCGCTGAGCGCCAACGGGTACGCGCTGAACGCTTCATCAAGCGAAAACGTTTCACGGCTAGCATGAAATGAATGGCACACGCCCTAGAAGTTTAAAGTATACCCCAAACTGTAGCCCATAGTGATTTTATTCACGACAGCCGGAATGCTGATTCCGTTGTCTATCAAGTAGCGAGCTTCGTCCTGCTCCAAACGATTAACGGCGAAATCTAATCGGCTTCCTCCGAAGTTAAAACCGAGTCCCCCTGAAATACCGCTGAGGTCGCCAATGAGGTTTCCATCTCCGTAGGGGCTCTGCTCATAGCGATATCCCGCCCTTAAGCTTATTCTTTTGATTCGGTATTCGCCACCGACCCTAAAAGAGGAAACCGCCCCTAGACTTTCCGAAATAAGAGCATTTTCAGAGGCGAAAAAAGAATCGCTAGTAGGGCGCAATTCCGCAGTCGAGAAATCCTGATAGCTATAATCGAAACTCAATAATCCATTTTGGCCGAAAACCGCGGCAATGCTTCCGGTCAATTTACCAGGTGTCTTGATTTGGTAGTCAAAGATGGTAGTGCCCAAGAAAGGAGATCCATCGACTAAAGGTCCCCTTTGATCATAGTTCGAACTGATACGTTGCGCCAGATTATCCGTCAATCGGTACCAAGTTGGTGATTGATAGCTTGCGCCCATTCGTATAAAGTCGTTTAACTTTCCTATGGCGCCGATACCAAACGAGAATCCGCTACCTTCGGTCTGCAACAAATTTTCAAAAGTAGTTCTGCGTGTATCCGAGTTGGAATCGAAATACTCCTCTTGATAACGATTTAGTCTATCGAACAAAACGTTGTGAAAATTTAGGGAGGCACCGAATTGTAGATAATCGCCATATTGTGTGGCCGCATTTACCGTAAACTTGCTGTTTTGCCCAGATACGGTTTGACGGAATTCTTGCATTACCTCGCTATAATCGGCATTCGAAACATAGGTGGTTTCATTGGGGTCATCGGGATTGGTGGGGTCGATAATACCGGCCTGAAAACCAAGGAACGCCTGTTGAGCTGGATATCCAAGGCCATCCGTGGCACCGATATCCAAATAGGCATCGTTGAGGGTCTCATTATCGCGGGTTTTAATATCCTCAGCCAGAATTCCATCCGCAAAATTTAGGAAATAATTATCGATTCCCGCGGTACCAAGCCCGGCAACATAGACACGGTCGTCAAAATTCTGTACCATATCGTAGTTGAACGCAGCGGTTATCTTTTTCCATTTCGAATCAGGGTCTTGGGATTTAAAAACCAAGGCACCGCCCACTTGATTGAAATCCAGTGAATTCGAATTGTCGTTGGATATGCTACCTCGGTAGTCCGCCTCTGACTGGCGGTCGAAATAGGTTCCCGTAAAGGTAAACAGGCTGTTATTGAATACGGCGCTACCGGCCGGATTGGCGCCCAAGGCCGATAAATCGCCTCCTAAAGCGCCGAAGGCACCCCCCATTCCTTGAAATCGGGCAGTACCCTGAAGGTTCTCATTACTATAGCGCAATACATCGTTGATGTTTTGGGCACTTGAAATGGCGCATGCGGACAGCGCGATGAAAGTCATAAGTCTTTTCATTCTAAGCAATTTTTAAATCAATTCTGGATTTGTCATTACGGGCTTCACTCGGCAATTTATATCGACCTTCTACTCAAATTTGGCAATTCAATTTCATGCTTACCGGTCAACACAATTTTTTATTTTGGAATTTAATTCCCTCTTCTTCCACCGGATGAGGAAGAGCGTGACGAACCGCTGGAGCCTCTAGAGGAACTCCCTGAACTTCTGACGCTGCCAGACGACGAGCTTCTAGAACTACTTCCAGAGCTTCTGTAACTGCTACTAGGGCTTGAACTGCGGCTACTTGATGATCTGTAGCTGTTGTTGCTACTACTTCGTGGTGAAGAACTTCCGTAAGTTCTAGCACTGCTCTGGGTTCTGGTGCCCGAACTGCGATACGTAGAACTTCTAGGTGAAGAACTTCTATACGTCTGGTTACTTCTAGAAGACCGGTTATAGTTGGGTGTGGCCCGCGTACTTCTGCTCGTACGGTACGATTGGTTTCGGTCGACCCCTACAGTTCTTCTCGATGTGGGTGAATTGTTCCTATCACCGCTGTAGCGTCTTGAAGCCGAACCTCTATCGGTATTCGACCGTAGCGTACTCTCGCCAATACGTGACGTTGATCTGTTCCGATTGACGTTCGATCTGCTATTTAAGGTATTTCTTGAACTGTTTCCAGTAATGCTATTGCCATAATAACCTCTTCGACCGGAATTGTAGGCATAATTTCGGTGACCATAGTAGTTGTTGTAGAAACCATTGTAATATCCACCGTAGGGTGAGCCCCAAATTCCATAACCTCCCCAGCCATATCCGGCATAACCTCCCCATCCGAAGCCGCCATAGCCGCCCCAACCAAAACCTGCGCCTCCCCAGCCCCAGCCAGGTCCGCCCCAGCCCCAGCCGCCACCTCGCCAGCCTCGGCCACCCCAGCCGAAACCTCTACCGCCCCAACCGAAACCATAACCGCCCCATCCCCAGGGATCGTACATCCACGGCGAAGCGAAACCGCCCCAGCCCCATCCGTTGTCGATTATATTGATATTTACGCTTGTGGCATTATCTCCCCAAGCGGCATACCCCGCATAATCGTTATTGTTATCATAATAGTCGGTCAGCTGGCCTTGCGGCACACTATCGTTTTCCATTTGGTTGTCGCTACTATACGCATCGACGTCGGTAAAAATTTCACTATCCAACACCTTTTGGGTTTCCGCTGCCTGCCGCCCAAAATAATCGGTATAAACGTCGTTACGGGTATCTTGTTTTTTCGCTTCCGTGCGCTGTGGCCTTTCCGTGGTTACCTGATTGTCGCTGGAATAAATACCGTCATTGTCGTAATAAGACGCGGACTGGTATGACCCGCAAGAGGCCAAGACGATACCTGCTAGGGCAAAAAAGGCGGCAATACGGATTTTTGGAACATATAAAGAGTGGATCATAGCAGTAATTTTAGCGAACTTTTCTTGCGTTTTTATTTGGAACTGAAAATGTGAAATTTGCAGGTAAAAGAAAAACTCAAGGGGAGTTCATTGTTGAACTTAGTAAAAATAAGTAGTTTTACCCAATTATTTTAGTTATATAAAGCAAGTTTTATGCCAAACTACAACACATGGGTAAAAGGTTAACTAAGCGCAACGAAGATTATTCTAAATGGTACAACGAATTGGTGGTCGGCGCCGATCTTGCCGAAAATTCTGGGGTCAGGGGCTGTATGGTCATTAAACCTTATGGATTTGCCATTTGGGAGAAAATGCAGGCGGAATTGGATCGGATGTTCAAGGAAACGGGACATGAAAATGCCTATTTTCCATTGTTCATACCCAAATCCTATTTGAGCAAAGAGGCCAGTCATGTTGAAGGTTTCGCAAAGGAATGTGCGGTCGTCACCCATTATCGTCTGAAAAATGCCGAGGATGGTAGCGGTATTATCGTTGATCCCGACGCTAAACTAGAGGAAGAACTTATTGTAAGGCCCACATCGGAAACCATTATTTGGGATACCTATCGAAGATGGATACAGTCGTACCGAGACCTGCCCCTCTTGATTAATCAATGGGCCAACGTCGTGCGCTGGGAAATGCGTACGCGCCTCTTTCTCCGTACTGCGGAATTTCTTTGGCAGGAGGGCCATACGGCACATGCTACTGAGCCGGAAGCCATCGAAGAGGCCGAAAAAATCATGAACCTTTACGCCGATTTTGCTGAGAACCATATGGCCATGCCGGTAATCAAGGGCACAAAAACGGAAAGTGAACGTTTCGCCGGGGCCATCGAAACCTATTGCATAGAGGGAATGATGCAAGACGGAAAGGCATTGCAAGCCGGTACATCGCATTTTCTGGGCCAAAATTTTGCCAAGGCGTTCGACGTGAAATTTGCCACTAAAGAGGGCAAGCAGGAATACGTTTGGGCTACCTCCTGGGGCGTATCGACACGTTTGGTGGGCGCCCTGATTATGACGCATAGCGATGACAACGGATTGGTGTTGCCGCCAAAGTTGGCACCCATTCAAGTTGTTATCGTACCTATTTATAAGGGAATGGAACAGTTGGATGCTATTTCCGAAAAAATAAACCCCTTGGTCAAAGAACTCCGATCTAAAGGGATTTCGGTGAAATTCGATAATAGGGACACCCATAAGCCTGGATTCAAGTTCAACGAGTATGAACTCAAAGGTGTTCCCGTGCGCTTGGCCGTCGGACAGCGTGACCTCGAAAATGGCACCTATGAAGTCGCCCGAAGGGATACGCTGACTAAAGAAGTCGTGCCTATGGACGAGGTTGTCGCCAAAATCGAATTTTTGCTAGTCGATATTCAAACAAACATATTCAAAAAAGCAGTCGATTTTAGAGACACCCATATAACGCAAGCGGATACCTATGACGAATTCAAAACAATACTTGAGGAGAAAGGTGGATTCATTTCCGCACATTGGGACGGGACCCTTGAAACCGAAAACCGTATCAAGGATGAGACCAAGGCCACTATTCGATGTATTCCAGTAGATTCCGAACGGGAAGCGGGCAATTGTATGGTCACTGGGAAACCTTCGGGAAGGCGTGTGTTGTTCGCGAAGGCTTATTGAAAATCTCAAGATTAAGCGCTTGAACTTTCGTTCTGCTAAAGCTACATTTTCTACGTCAACTATCCAGATTATCGGTAAGCCGACCACAACGCTGAAAAATATTTGAGAGGTCTTGCGATAGTGAAAAATAATTGTATTTTTGCATCCGCAATTATAGGTGCGTAATTAGAAGTACGAAATAAGGTTTTTTTTATTTCGCACTTTGTATTTTTTAGTTCGTACCTCTATTGGCCCGTTCGTCTAGGGGTTAGGACGCCAGGTTTTCATCCTGGTAACAGGGGTTCGATTCCCCTACGGGCTACTTTAAATTCTGAATTTTGAATTCAGAATTCAGAATTTAATCAAGGCCCGTTCGTCTAGGGGTTAGGACGCCAGGTTTTCATCCTGGTAACAGGGGTTCGATTCCCCTACGGGCTACTATAAACGAGTTAATAGGTATAAGTTAAACATAGTGAATTGACCGTTGTTAATTTCAAAACCCGTTAAACGAATAACTTAGTAACGCAATAATTATCAAAATAGCATGGCAAATCACAAATCGGCTTTAAAGCGAATCAGAAGAAACGAGGCGGTACGTCTTCGCAACCGGTATCAGCATAAAACTACGCGTAATGCAATCAAGAAATTGCGCGGGGAGGAGAAGAAAGAAGATGCTGCTGCTTTGCTGCCAAGTGTTTATAGCATGATCGATCGTTTGGCAAAACGCAATATTATCCATCACAACAAAGCGGCGAACTTAAAAAGTAAGTTGGCTAAGCACATTGCGGCTTTATAATCGAAAGGATAGTTTTCAAAATAGAAAAGCCCCATTGGATATATTCCTTTGGGGCTTTTTCAGTTCTTGAAATGTGAACCGACAGCATCGTTCTGTCAGATTAAATTCTTACTTGACCATCGCCATATACATAATATTTATTGGTGACCAATTGTTCAAGACCTAACGGACCACGATGATGCAGTTTGTCGGTACTTATGGCAAGTTCCGCACCTACACCCATGGCACCGCCATCGGTAAACCGGGTAGAGGCATTGTGATACACCGCTGCGGAATCTACTTGTTCCATAAATTGTACGGCAGCATCTTTATCCGACGTCATAATGGTTGTCGAATGTCCTCCGGAATACGTGTTTATTTTTTCGATAGCATCCTCTAGACCATTCACGGTGCCGATGCAGCATTTCATGGCCAAGAATTCTTCCTTCCATACCGAGTCATCCTTTATAATAGGTCTTTCCTTCAATACGGAACCTGATTTTTCATCCACTACTATCGATACTCCATTTTTAGTTAACAAAGCATCTAGTTCCTTTAATTTTTCAGGATAATGGGGAATAGCACTATCGACCAAGATTTTATCTAAGGCATTACAGGCCGATATTTTATGGGTTTTGGCATTAAGAATGACATTGAGGCTTTTTTTCCAATCCGCATTTTTATCGACATATAAAAAATTGTTTCCTCGGCCACTGACCAGCACGGCGCATTGCGCGTGTTCTTTTACGAAAGCAATCAGTCTTTCACCACCGCGGGGTACGATGAGGTCTAGTTTTTCAGAAGGATTTTTTAAGAATGCCTGTGTTTCTGTCCGATCCATAATCAGCAATCGGATCCAGTCCGTATCCAAACCGTTTTCCTTTAGGGCGCGATGCCAGCAGGCTTCAAGGACTTGGTTGCTGTGGAAGGCTTCTTTTCCGCCTTTTAAGAGGATCTTATTATTTGCCTTAAACGCCAATACGGCAGCTTCAACCGTAACATCGGGCCGGGATTCGTAGATAATCATAATGGTACCGAACGGGGCGGTCTTGTTTTGTATCTCAAGTCCGTTTTCCAATGTCCGGTCGGATTTTAATTTACCCACAGGATCTTCCTGCCCCATCACTTCTTTGATTGATGCGATCATACCATCGACTTTCTTGTCGGTAACGACGAGTCGGTCGTAAAGTGCTTGGTCGTCTCTTTCAAAAAGATGACAATCCTTTTTGTTGGCTTCTAATATTTTATTCCGGTCTTCATCCAAAATCGAAATCATCGATTTCAGCACGTTATTTTTTATTTCAGTATCCAGTAATTTCATATCTATTGAACGTTTTTAAAATTAAGTCATCCGTCATCCGTCATCCGTCATCCGTCATCCGTCATCCGTCTGTTACGCCATTATCCGCGTACCCACCTGTTTGCCTTTTACGATATCGAGAATGATGTTATCCCGTTTTCCGTTGGCAATAAAGGTAGGAATGTTTTTCGCAGCGGTCTTCTTGGCAATACTAAGTTTTGAGCTCATTCCGCCACGGCCTTCGGCCTCTCCTTTCTTCACCTCTTTGACATATTTCTCAACATTTTCGTCCACGCCGACGTTCTCTATCACTTTGGTATGTTCATCATCGGGGTGCCCCGTGTAGAGACCGTCGATATCGGTAAGGATTATGAATTTGTCGGCGTTGATAAGCTCCGCGACCAAACTTGCCAGTTCATCGTTATCGGAGAACATCGAATTGGTCACTGAAACTGCATCGTCTTCATTGGCGATAGGCACGATTCCTTCTGACATTAAACCCTCGTAACAGTTAATCATATTTTCGCGGTGTACCCCGGGATTGAAATCGCGTTTTGTGGCGAGTACTTGGGCGCACTTCATACCATAATCCCTGAATATATTATAATAAAGCCGCATCATGCGGGGTTGACCCGTTGCCGAATATACCTGTCTGCGGATGGTCTTGTCCGTGATTTTACAATCACCCATGACCTCTATGCCTGCGATTACCGAACCTGATGAAACTAAGACCACCATGATATCGTTCTCGTAGAGTTCGGCAATCTGTTTGACCAATTTTTTTAAAATAGGCCGAACGATACGATTGTCCTTATTGGTCATTACATTGGTACCGACTTTGATAACTACTCTTTGCTTGTACATATTATTTTTCTTTACCTAATTCTACGGCTCTGTTAAATGCTGCATAAGCCGCTTCCTCAATCAAGTCTTTTACATTATTGTCATCCATGGAGTCCAATGCTGCACGGGTAGTACCGCCTTTTGACGCTACCTTATCCATCCAGGAATTGGGCGAGAGATCGGACCGGTTAAACAACTCGACCGCTCCTTCAAAAGTTTGGCTAACCAGAACTTTAGAATCGTTTTTAGAAAATCCCATTTTTAGGGCGGCTTCCATCATGCTGTGCATAAAGTAAAAAACGTAGGCCGGCCCGCTTCCAGAAATTCCGGTAGAGGCATCGATATAGTTTTCCGATTGTACGCGAATGGATTTCCCGGTGGTATCCAAAAGGTTTTCCACGGTAAGTAATTCGATTCGACTTATTTCGTCCGAAGCCATATACGAAGTTATCCCTTTACCGACCTGCGCGGGTAAATTGGGCATTGCCCGAACAACTTTGTCGATACCCAAGGCTTGCTTCATAGCTTTTATGGTGATGCCCGCCATAATCGATATAATGATCTGTCCCGGATTGATGAGCGGTTTCATTTTTGCAAATAGTGCTGCACTATGATAGGGTTTTACGGCTATAAATACCAGATCAGCTTCGGGAAGGCACTCCTCCATATTTTCAAACACATCGAAATGGGAAATTTTTTGAAGGGATAGGATTTTTTCGGGGGAGTTGTCCAAAATCATCACGTTCTTTTTCTTGAGCAGTTTCGATTTTGACATGGCCTCGGCATAGGTCAACCCCATATTTCCTGCGCCTATTACTAATACTTTCATTTTAAGTTTTTTAGGTTTTGTTGTTTGTTCTGACGCTAATGGTGCAACAACCATACGAAAGCCCATAAAAAGGGATAGAATTTGCTGATTTTCTTTGGTGAAATGTGTGATTTTTGCTTCGATACGCTCTTAGCCCCTACGACAAAGTGATTAAGCGGTAATCCGCTTTTTAGTAAAAGAGTATTGATACGCTATACAATTACCTTTTTACACCCAATACCCTGAAATTTTGTCGATTTTGGACTGCAATACTGTCAGGAATTTCGTGATTTCGGCTTTTTGTCCAAAAGTCTACAGGAAGCACAGCACTTCTTTGCCTTATTTCGAAAGGTGTTTTTTCATTCGTAGAAAGCCGATTATGAAAGAGGTGTAACATATGATAATTAACGAAAGATGGATTCTTTTCACCAATGGATGAGGTGATAGCCCTTCCATAGTAGTGATATATCGGATTATTTTGATAGGTAGATAACCCATATAAAAAATCAGCAGGCCCATGCTAAGCCAGAACAAAATATTTTCCTTAATCTTAAAACTATCGCTTTGGTCAACGAACCTTTTTAGGTAGATGACTAGGCAGTATATCAATACCAGACCGCCGACCACATACGAATAGACCTGTGGTATCTTAGTGAAATCATCTAAGAACACATTTATTAAGCAACTGGTTAAAAAAAGTAAACCTCCATAGACTATGTTTCTTTTTTCTCTTTTTCCTTCGACATAACAATAAAATATATAATAGAAATATAGATAGACAATAACCATATACAGGTTGTAGATCAACCAATTATAATCTAAATAAATCTCCTTCGATATTAAACTGAACTCTTCATAATTTCGGATAACTCCACCTAGAAGCTCATTCAGAAATGTATAAATGAACAATACTGGTAAATATTTTAGATTCGTATCGTAATATTTAGGATATCTATATAAGGATAATAACAATGTTACAGCATATAGGGGAACAAATATGTAATCCAAGAAGGTATCAAAATACAACAAGGGTCGTAAATTTTATCAAACTATTCAAAAATGTTACCTCAATATCAATAGTTATGGGTGAGAATTCCCTTCGTTAATGGTTACACTTTTCGCTGCAAACACCGGCAAGGAAGTATTGGCTGTAAAATTCAGATTCGGGAATAAAGAGGCTTCATTTCTTATTTCAAAGCCATGATCAAAACCTGTGTCCAGGTTGTCGGTAGAGGCAAACTCATCGGTAAGGGGTATAGCCTTCGGTTTCAAATTATCTCCGACTTCAAGGTAGAAAAGAAATTCTTCCCCTTTACTGTCTTTAGTGGTCGGCGAAATCATAATGGAATTTTTTTTCGGATTAATTTCCTTTGTTCTTCCAGGTAAGGTTTTGCTTTCCGGATAGTTGCTGAAGTAAAAGCGCAGCGTCGAAATTTCTATATCGGCTGCTTGCGCCTCTTGTTCAATATATTTCAGATAGTTCTTTATGGTTTCATAATCATATGAGACATAGCGGGCCGCCTTAAAACCGCCTTGGGTCATTGAGGTGTTGTTTTGTGCCACATCTCCTTCATCATCATTCTGTTGTTCATATTGTTTTTGCATATATACCCTGTCTCTTTTTCTATTTCTAACCGAATCTTCGTAGAAATCAATAATGGGAACCCTATGAGCGGTATAGTTATCATATAGATTTTTCGCTAGGGGTATCGGTATAATTTGAGCAGGCTCTTCAATATTACTGACTTTAACTTCAGAATTACAGCCAATAATCCCCAATAATAGTACAAGAGCGATGGTAAATTTTAAAACGAACTTTTGAGCATTTTTCATGACCTAGGTTTTATGGTTAAATTTTAACATATAATTGTCGCCTACGGGGGATGGGCAGGTATGGGGGAATTGAAAAATCCGGGGGAAGAAATGATTTTTACAGCATAAAGATATTTTAAAATACCGATACTTCTTCAAAAATTATAAAGAATTCATTTACAAATTAATAAGAAATTCTGTTTTCTGATTTAGAAATAACAGTATTTAAACAGATAACGCGTCACCTTTAATAGTGCGCTAGTTCGATGATCATTTGATCGAAAACTTAAAATTAGATGTTCGTTCTTGACCAAAAAAAATCCCAAACTCCAACAATACGTTTGGAATCTGGGATTTATTTTTTGGGAATGTACCGCATCAGCGGTCCTATTGATTCATCGTCAATAAGAACTCCTCATTGTTCTTTGTTTGTTTGATGCGTTGCTCTATGAATTCCATAGCCTCAACTGGGTTCATATCCGCCAAGTATTTACGGAGGATCCACATACGTTGAATGGTATTATCGTCCAATAAAAGGTCTTCCCTTCTTGTGCTTGAAGAAGTCAGGTCGATGGCAGGATAGATTCTGCGGTTCGAGATCTTACGATCGAGTTGCAGTTCCATATTACCGGTTCCCTTGAATTCCTCAAAGATAACTTCGTCCATTTTAGATCCGGTATCGGTCAATGCCGTGGCGATGATCGTAAGTGAGCCTCCGCCCTCGATGTTACGGGCTGCACCGAAGAAACGTTTGGGTTTGTGAAGCGCATTGGCATCCACACCACCGCTCAATACCTTTCCGGAAGCGGGCTGTACCGTATTATAGGCTCTCGCCAAACGGGTGATGGAATCCAAAAGAATAACCACATCATGGCCGCATTCGACCAGACGCTTTGCTTTTTCGAGTACGATGTTGGCGACGCGTACGTGTTCGGAAGGCTCTTTATCGAAAGTAGAGGCAACAACTTCACCACGTACGTTCCGTTGCATATCCGTAACCTCTTCCGGGCGCTCATCGATCAATAAAACAATTTGGAATACCTCGGGATGGTTGGCGGCAATGGCATTGGCGATAGCCTTCAATAGCATGGTCTTTCCCGTTTTAGGCTGGGAAACGATCATGCCCCTTTGGCCCTTCCCGATAGGGGAGAACAAATCCATAATCCGTGTTGAAATATTGCTTTGTCGATCCGCAATATTGAATTTTTCTTGGGGGAATAAGGGAGTCAAATGCTCGAATGAAACTCGATCTCTCACGACTTGTGGATCGATTCCATTAATTTTGTTCACTTTGATAAGCGGAAAATATTTCTCGCCTTCTTTCGGTGGGCGAACATTTCCCAATACCGTATCCCCGGTTTTTAAGCCGAACAAACGAATCTGCGATTGCGATACGTAAATGTCATCGGGCGAGGAGAGGTAGTTGTAATCTGAAGAACGAAGAAAGCCATAGCCATCTTGCATAATATCAAGAACCCCTTCGCTTTCGATAATACTGTCGAATTCAAATTCCGGTGCTTTATACCGGTTCTTCAGATCTTTATCATAGTTGCTCTTGTCGTAAGTGCTCTTCTGATGCCTCGGATTTTTACCGGTGTTGTTCTGGTTCTTATGGCTCGAGCTGTCCTTTTGGTCCTTCTTAGAGGAAGGAGATTTCGCACTCTGTGGGCGTGGTCTCGGCTTTTTGATTTCCTTTGGGCCAGCATCCGAATTCTTGGAATCCTTAGTTTCATTGGAATCTTTGGAGTTGGAGGAAGAATTGGATGAACCTTTGTCGGTCTTTTCCTTAGTGGCCTTTACCCTGGCTGCCCGTGGTCTAGGTTTTGGCTTGGGCTTATCCTCTTTCTCGTTTTTGTCCGATGAAGCGACTTCCGCGGCAATTTTTGGGTTCGACGCCTGTAAATCTAGAATCTGGTAGACCAGATCTAATTTTTTTTGGGTCCTGAATTTGGGAACATTAAGGCTTTTAGCTATTTCCTGAAGCTCAGGCAGCTTTTTTGCTTTTAAATCTGAAATTTCAAACATTAAGTATGATATAAATTTATGTGTCTAAATATAAGAACAGTAAGAAGTGTATTTTCGATTGGATATTACTCGGGAAAGAATTCCGTTGAGGAAGAACTGTAACCTATAACGTGACAATATTACAAATTATTTTCAATACGGAGACGATTTTTTTTAAAAAGCCTGTATTTTTGCCCTTTGTAATTCAATTCGTGCCATGATTCAAAGAATTCAGACCGTGTATTTGTTTTTTGTGATGCTAATTTCGGGAATATTGCCGTTTTGGGTGAACCTGTGGTCGGATGCGGATGGAAACGCTATTTATGCCAAGCACGATATCTTGATTTCCGGTGCATTCTACGTATCCGCGATTTTAGCCTTGATTGCCATTGTTATTTACAAGAAAAGAAAAAATCAGTTTGTACTGAACAGGCTGAACCTCATATTGAATCTTTTTTTATTGGGATTTTTTGTTTATCGATCGCTAAATTTATCCGGAGAGATTTCGGTCTCGGAGAAGGGTATTGGGATGCTGATTCCTATTATTTCTATCGTTTTTCTGGTCCTTGCCAATAGGGCCATCAAGAAGGATGAAGATCTCGTGAAATCTGTGGATCGTTTACGATAAGACCAAAATCTACTTAGTAGTATTAGTGTGTAAGGCCTGGGGGTAGTTTCCCGGGCCTTTTTTGAATGCATTTACCGAAAGTTTTGGCCCAAAAGGATATTCTAGCAATAGGATGATTTTTTTATATACATTTATGGGATAGGAGTAGAAATTAGGAAATATGCAGAAACCCAATAAGCGATTAGAAAACCAGACCTGTATCATAACAGGAGCCAGTTCCGGAATCGGGAAGGCAGTTGCCAAGGCCATGGGTTCCGAAGGTGCCAATATTGTCGTCAATTATCACAGTGGTAAGGCCGAGGCCGAGGAAGTTGCTAACTGGATATCCAAAAACTCTGATTGTGGTGAGGCCATTGTTTTTAAATGCGATGTCAGCAATGAAGACGAGGTTCAGGCCATGTTCAAAAAGACCATATCCCATTTTGGTACCGTAGATGTATGTGTGGCCAACGCTGGTATTCAAATCGACCATCCTCTGCATGAAATGCCGTTAGATGCCTGGCAGAAAGTATTGGATGTGAACTTAACGGGACAGTTCTTGTGCGCCCGTGAAGCCATCCGGGAATTCCTAAAAAGGGGGATGCGCAAGGACGTATCTAAATCGTTGGGAAAAATCATTCATATGAGTTCGGTTCATGAGGTTATTCCATGGGCGGGCCATGCCAACTATGCGGCGACCAAAGGGGCCTTGACCATGTTGATGCAAAGTATCTGTCAGGAGTACGGTTCAAAAAAAATACGGTGCAACAGTATTGGTCCCGGTGCGGTTAAAACGGATATCAACAAAGATGTTTGGAGTACCAAGGAAGGTGCCGAAGGCATTTTAAAATTGATTCCCTATAAGCGCATAGGGGTGCCGGAAGATATTGGCAGTGTGGCCAGTTGGCTGGCTTCCGACGAATCTGAATATATCAATGGTACCACGATTTTTGTGGATGGGGGAATGACCTGCTATCCCGGTTTTGCGACCAATGGATAGCTGTGCAATAGAAGACAAGAGGCTGTAGCCAAGAAGTGTAAGCCGTGGGACTGGGTGTTGGTTTAAAATCAAAATTAATAGATGAGTACGCTTTTATTTTGATATTTTTGGCGACACAAATGGGGCGATGTTATCTACCCGCTTACGTAGAGAACTTGATAAACTTTTAAAAGAGAAAATGAAAAACATATTACGAGCCCTGTTGGCCGGGTGGGGTGCCAAAAAGCTGAGCGGCGGAAAATGTGGCTGTTTCGCTATAATTGCATTTATTATATTGTTTTGGTTGTTAGGTTATGTATTCAATTAAGGCAGAATAAGTTAAGACTTTCTGCTATTTTTGAGACCGTGCAGATTGCGATCGAAAACATTGGTTTTACCTATTTGATGATGTATGGTATAGTATCATACTTTTGTGGTCCTATTTATGAGGGTAGGTATAGTGAAGGTTATGTAGTTTTATACGAGAACACATAACTGACAATGGGGGAACGTCGTGGGGTCGTTCCCCCTTTTTTACTTCCGGCAATTTTATTCAGCGTGTTGGCTCAACCACCACGCTTCCCGAGTTCTATAATTTCTAGATCCTTAATATCCTCTCCATCAATAACGAAGCGCAACATCGTTCGCACCTTATGAAAGCCGTGCTTACCACAGGCACCTGGGTTCATGTGCAAAACGCCTAATCTTTTGTCCCACATCACCTTTAGTATATGGGAATGGCCACAGATAAAAAGTTTAGGTGAATTTTCTTGAATCAGCGCTTTTGTACGCGAATTGTATTTAGGGGGATAGCCTCCGATATGGGTCATCAAAACATTGACACCCTCACATCTGAATCGATTGTTCAGGGGAAACTCCATTTGAATAGTATGGTCGTCGATATTTCCGTAAACGCCGCGGATCGGTTTTAATTTGCGAAGTGCATCGGTTACGGTTAGGGTTCCGATATCGCCCGCATGCCAAATTTCATCTGCCTGACGGGCATATTTTAGAATCGCATCGTCGATATGGGAATGCGTATCGGAAAGGAGGAGGATTTTAGTCATCTTTCTAAGTGATGGGTTAAGGATTATAAGTTAAAAGTGAAAGATTTTCATAACTCATAATTCTTATCTCATATCTGTTTATCTTTGAATGCTCACAAAACTAAAGAATCCGTTTGAGATACTTCATCCAATTTTCCTACTTCGGAAAACCCTACCATGGTTGGCAAAAACAGCCGAATGCGATTACGGTGCAGCAGGTATTGGAGAAAGCTTTGTCCACACTTTTGAGGCACCCCGTTGAAACGGTAGGGGCGGGGCGTACCGATACGGGGGTGCATGCCAAGCAGATGTTCGCCCATTTCGAGACGGATGATATCGCCGATAGAGCAAATTTAGTATACCGCCTGAACGCTTTGCTACCCGAAGCTATTGCAGTTCATAAACATCTTTGAAGTATCCGATGATGCCCATGCCCGTTTTGATGCTATCTCCCGCACTTACGAATATTGGATAGTCCAAGAAAAAAATCCCTTTTATTCCGACCGTGCCCATTGTATAAAACATCATTTGGATATAGAACGAATGAACGAAGGGGCAGACGTTTTAATTAACTATAAGGATTTTGAGTGTTTCTCAAAATCGAACACCGATGTCAAAACCTATCGGTGCGATATTACGAAGGCTATTTGGGAGAAGAGAGATGACGGACTGATTTTTACCATTACCGCCGACCGTTTTTTGCGCAACATGGTGCGGGCCATTGTGGGCACCTTGTTGGAGGTTGGGCAGGGTAAAAGTTCCGTCGACGATGTTAAAAGGATAATAAATAGCAAAGACCGAAGTCAAGCCGGCCCATCAGTACCCGCAAAAGGCTTATATTTGACCTCCGTTCGATACCCCGATGGGAATTCAGAAAAGCATGGATAATAAGGATACCGGAAACGCATTTGACCTACGACTTTTCAACCGCCTGTTGAAAAAGACCCGCCCGTATCGACTAACCTTCTACGGGGTCGCCTTGGCCGCCATTCTCTTGTCCGTCTTCGCGGTTATGACTCCGATCATCCTGCAGCAGATTATCGACGATGCGATAAAGCAGGCCAACGCCGACCGATTATTGTACTTGACTTTGGCCATGCTCGTGGTACTTCTTGGACAAGTAATTAGTCAGCTAGGCTTTAATTACTATGCCAACTGGTTGGGCGAATCGGTCATTCGGGATATTCGGGTCAATCTTTTTCAGCATATGTTGGGTTTTCGCATGAAGTACTTTGACAACTCATCTTTGGGGGTGCTCGTTACTAGGGCCGTGGCCGATATGCAGCGTATCGGGGAAATATTCAGCCAAGGATTCTTTCAGATCGTAGCCGATTTGCTTAAGATGTTCGTTGCCGCTGGGGTAATGCTATATATGAACTGGAAGCTGGCCTTGATTGTGTTTGTGCTGCTTCCGATAATTATATACGCAACCCGACAGTTCCAGAAGGCAATGAAAGTAGCCTTTACCGAGGTCAGGGCCCAAGTGGCCAATCTGAATTCCTTCGTGCAAGAACGTATTACCGGAATGAAAATCGTTCAGTTGTTCACCCGTGAAAAAATCGAGAGCGACAAGTTTAGGATTATCAATGAAAAGCATCAAAACGCTTGGCTGAAAACGGTTTGGTACAATTCTATCTTTTTCCCTATCGCGGAAATTGTGTCGTCTATTGCCGTAGGGCTTATCGTATGGTATGGAGGTCTGCTTAACGTTTCGAATCTATCTCGGGAGGATTTCGGAACTATTTTCGCGTTTATTTTACTGATCGATATGCTCTTCCGTCCTTTGCGACAGATAGCGGATAAATTCAACACCCTACAAATGGGCATGGTGGCGGCCAATCGGGTCTTTCGTATTTTGGATACCGATAGTAATATTCAAGACGTCGGTTCCATAGAAAAAGAAGTAGTTCAGGGCCATATTAAGTTTACGGATGTCCATTTTGGTTATTTGGATGATGAGGAAGTCCTACACGGAATCTCTTTCGAAGTGAAAGCAGGAGAGACCGTTGCCATAGTGGGAGCAACGGGTGCCGGAAAATCTACAATCATTAACTTGCTCAGCCGATTCTACGAAATCAATTCCGGATGCATCGAAGTTGACGGTATTGATATTAAGGATTTTAAGTTGACTTCCCTTCGATCGCACATCGCCGTCGTTCTTCAAGATGTTTTTCTCTTCGCCGATACCATTGCGAACAATATTTCCCTTAAAGACCCTTCGATTACCGTTGAAAGTATCGAAGACGCCGCCAAACAGATTTTGGTCGATGAATTCATTACCAGCCTTCCCGGCGGGTATCAATATAATGTAAAGGAAAGAGGTTCCATGCTCTCGAGCGGACAGCGTCAATTGATAGCTTTTTTACGGGCTTACGTCAGTAATCCCAGTATTTTGGTGTTGGATGAAGCCACTTCTTCGGTGGACACCTATTCCGAGCAGTTGATACAAGGCGCTACCGAAAAAATAACCGAGGGACGGACTTCCATCATCATCGCCCACCGTTTGGCCACCATCAAAAAAGCCGACCGGATCATCGTCATGGACGCCGGAAAAATTGTTGAGACTGGTACGCACAAAGAACTGCTTAAACAGGGCGGGTACTATAGCAATCTTTACGAGGCCCAGTTTTTGGCGGAGGAAGTAGCTTAGAATCTGTTCTGAAATAAAGTGCTTGATTTATTGGCGAGCAAAAGAACAAGTAGAGACCGGCAGGTTATTTCAGAACAGATCTTTAGTTGATTAAATCCTCCTTCAACATAGAGGCAAGTTCTTTGGGTCCCTCGTAATCAACAAATTCCCCGTTTCTAATGTAGGAAATGTTTCCCGTCTCCTCGCTGACCACTAGAACCAGCGCATCGGTCTTTTCACTGATGCCAACAGCCGCTCTGTGGCGAAGTCCGAAGCGAAGGGGAATGTTGCGTTCGTTCGATACGGGAAGGATAGCCCGCGTCGCCACAATATGATTGTTTTGGATAATAGCGGCCCCGTCGTGCAGGGTACTGTTCTTATAGAAGATACTTTCAATAATCGGTTGGTTCACTTCGATGTACATTTTATCACCGGAGGACTTCACGAAATCCAACGAATTGTTTCGCTCTATGACGATAATGGCACCCGTTTTGGTCATGCTCATTTTTTCGCAGGCCGAAATAATAGCATCGACATTGACAGTCGGGCCAATACTTTCCGTTTTTAAAAACTTAAAGTGCTTGAGAAAATTTCGTTTATTGGCAAAATTGGTAGAACCGACCATTAACAAAAACTTGCGGATCTCTTGCTGAAATACGATAATCAAGGCAATAAGGCCGACTTGCATGAAGCCGCCTACCATACTACTGATCATCTCCATATCAAGCAGTTCGGTAAGTTTCCAAAAGGCCCATATGATGACGATCCCGATAAAAATATTGATGGCAACGGAGCCGCGCACCAGTTTGTAGATGTAGTATAGAAGAATGGCTACCAAAATGATGTCGAGGACATCGGTAATGCGAAACTCTAGAAAATCAAGAAAATCCAATCCGTTGGCGTTTTTGTAAAATTAGGAAAAATTTATACTTCGACTGTGCTCAGCACAGGTGAGTTTAAAGGTTTATGGGTTAAGAAGGAACTATTTTAGAAGAGCGACCCCTCAATACCGATTACCGATGATGAGCGATGAGCGCCAATGCTACTGCATAACGTCATTATCTGCTATTCTGACCGCAAGTGTAATACATTCCATGGCTTCCTTAACATCGTGTACGCGCAAAATATTAGCTCCCTTCATTACAGCGACCATGTTCAGGGCGGTGGTGCCGTTCAGGGCATTTTCCGGAGTTGTATCCAAAGTTTTGTAGATCATCGACTTTCTGCTGAGTCCGGTTAATATGGGTAGCCCCAGGTTTTGAAACAGCTCCAGTTTTGAAAGCAGTTCGTAATTCTGGTCCAGTGTTTTGGCAAAGCCGAATCCGGGGTCGGCGACGACATCCGAGATACCGAGCTTTCTGGCCTCGGCAATACGTTCCGAAAAATAATTTAAAATATCGACCAAAAGATTCTTGTAATCGGTCTGTTTTTGCATGGTCTGCGGCGTACCGCGCATATGCATCATAATATAAGGAACTTTATACTTTGCAATGGTTGGAAGCATATTTTTATCCTGCTTTCCTGCGGAGATATCATTAATCAAGGCCGCACCTACTTCCAGGCATTTTTCTGCCACCTTGCTTCTAAAAGTGTCAATGGATAAAATGATTTCAGGAAATGCCTCAAGCAAGACTTCGACAATAGGCAGTATCCTACCCAATTCGGCATCCTCTGAAACAACATCCGCACCCGGTCGCGAACTATAGGCCCCGACATCGATAAAGGTGGCACCTTCGTTCAGCATCTTTTCGGTCTGGGTTAAGATTGATTTTTCATCCTTGTATTTTCCACCATCATAAAAAGAATCCGGGGTAATATTCAACACCCCCATGACTTTAGGGCGGGTCAGGTCGATGAGGTCACCTTTGCAGTTGAGGGTCATAAATGATTTGGACATGACTTGATTAACACACATTAAAACACGAACTTTGGGCAGTTCGGTAAAACGGACGAAATTTAAGCAATCCAAATTCATTTATGCAAAATACTTCGGGGCAATACGATGAGGTTATGGAGATTTGTCGGGAGCTCTTCCAAAAAAAGATGGGAGATTATGGCAGTGCCTGGCGCATTCTACGGCTTCCATCCTTGACCGATCAGATATTTATCAAGGCACAGCGTATCCGAAGTTTGCAGGAAAATACGGTCCGTAAAGTTGATGAGGACGAGCGTTCGGAGTTTATCGGTATCATCAACTATTCCATCATGGCCCTTATCCAATTGGAAAAAGGGGTTGCCGAACAGCCTGATCTATCCACACAAGAGGCCATCCAACTCTATGAAAAACATGCGGGGGTTACAAAGGCGTTAATGGAAAAGAAGAACCACGATTACGGTGAGGCTTGGCGCGAAATGCGAGTAAGCTCATTGACGGATCTGATCTTGCAGAAACTGTTACGCGTAAAGCAAATTGAAAATAATAAGGGCAAGACCTCCGTCAGTGAGGGTGTGGACGCCAATTATCAAGATATGGTTAACTATTCGATATTCGCGATGATTCATCTTGACAACAATTCCAAATTGCAAGTACCAAATTCCAATTGAGTTAACATGGGAACGTCGTATGATTTGGAAGAGCGCACTTGTACATTGCTATGGAATGTCGAGCATTCATTAATTCGCTCAAGACGACAATAGCTAATATTGAAGATGGTAGGCAATTAGTTAAATCTTCAGGTTCGGAAGGCGCAAATTATACCGAAGCGAATGAATAACTAGGAGATAAGGATTTCGGTTTTCGATTAATAATAGACAGAAAAGAAGCGAAGGAATCAAAGTATTGGTTACGATTGTTAAAAGCCAATAATTCTGATAGCAAAGAAATTATGACTCTAATTCAAGAAGCGGAGGAATTAAAAAGAATTCTTTCGGCAATCAGTACAAAAATTTAATTCTCCAATATTGGCATCATATTCTTATTTTGAATTTGGTTCTTGGAATTTTTAACTTATGAAATACATTGTAAACATCAGTAGATTTTTTGTAGGTATTCTCTTCATAATCAGCGGTCTGATTAAGTTGAACGACCCTGTAGGCTTTTCGTTCAAGCTTGAAGAATATTTCGGCCAAGGCGTACTCGACCTACCATTTTTTGAACCCTATGCGCTGGCTATTTCCATTTTTGTGGTCATTTTTGAAGTCCTTTTAGGGGTTATACTATTGTTGGGATTGCGAGTAAAATTCACGGTATGGAGCCTTCTCATTATGATTGTTGGCTTTACGTTCCTGACCTTTTATTCCGCCTATTTTAATAAGGTAACCGATTGCGGCTGTTTTGGGGATGCCATCAAATTGACCCCTTGGGAATCGTTTACCAAGGATGTTATTCTGCTGGTTTTGATTATCATTTTATTTGTGGGAAGAAAATACATAACCCCAATATTCCGATCGAATACGATTCGGGTCATCACCTTGGTCTCCGTTATATTTTGTATTGTATATTGCTACCATGTGCTCAACCATTTGCCAGTCATTGATTTCAGGCCCTATAAAATCGGTGCCAATATCGAGGATGGCATGACCGTACCCGAGGATGCGCCAAAACCGATTTATGATTATACCTGGCGATTTATGGTAGACGGGGAAGAAGAAATAATAGTGACCCAAGGGGATTACCCATCGATAGAAGGTGAATTTATCGATGTTGAGACCACCGAAGTACAAAAGGGATATGAACCCCCTATACATGATTTCACCATTGAACAGGGAGGCGAGGATTTTGCCGCTTCATTATTGCAGGAGCCAAAATTGGTTATGGTCATCGCCTATGATTTGGTAAAGACCAATGAAGACATCTATTCCAAGGTAAAAAAAGTAACCGATGCAGCTTTGAAGAAAGGGTATAAAGTAATAGGAATGTCCGCTTCGAACGAACAACAGACCTCAAAACTGATAAAAGATCATAAGCTTGATTTTGAGTTTTATTTCACCGATGAGACTACTTTGAAAACGATAGTACGTTCAAATCCAGGCGTCTTGGTCTTGGAAAAGGGAACGATAAAGCAAAAAGTGCATTATAATGATCTGGATGAATTGGAATTTGAAAATTAAACACTAAACACCGCAGGTATGAGAAGTAAGATAGTAGCAGGAAACTGGAAAATGAATAAAAATTTAGAAGAAACCGAAGCATTGCTCACAGCGCTAGCGGCGAAACTGCCGGATACTCAAGCAGAGGTTATGGTCGCCCCAACATACGTCAGCCTACTTTCGGCAGTTAAGCAACTGGAGACCTCCACGATAGAGGTGATTGCCCAAAATGTGCATTTTGCAGAAAGTGGTGCCTATACCGGTGAAATTTCCCCGGATATGCTTTTGGATATTGGAATCGATACCGTAATCATAGGTCACTCTGAACGAAGGGCCTATTTTGGTGAAACCGATGAGATTCTGGCCAAAAAGGTAAAGACGGCCTTGAAGAAGAATATGCGCGTCATGTTCTGTTTCGGGGAGGAACTCGAGGATCGAAAATCCGAAAATCATTTCAAAGTGGTGGAAACCCAATTGAAAAACGCCCTTTTTTCTTTGGATGCCTCGGCATGGACCAACATTGTTCTAGCCTACGAACCCGTTTGGGCCATAGGTACCGGAGAAACCGCATCACCGGAACAGGCGCAAGAAATGCATGCCTTTATCCGCAAGACCATCAGCGAGGCTTATGACACCTCAATCGCTAATAATGTGTCTATTTTATATGGCGGCAGCGTAAAACCTGCCAATGCCGAGGAGATTTTTTCAAAACCTGACGTTGACGGCGGACTCATTGGAGGGGCATCTTTGGTTGCGGATGATTTCGTGGCGATAATCAATGCTATTTGAGCGTCATCACTAGCGATGGACGAAACGAATAAAGGATGTAAGGTTTAATTCTACATTGAACGGGTTCAAGGTTTAAGGTTGGCGTACGAAACCACATTAGGGCTTAAACAGCGACGAAGTGGCCATTTCCTTCAAATTTTCAACCAGTAAGCAATACCTTTGAACCGGCAAACCTGCAACCTTTGTACTCAAACCTTGAACAGTTACCCACCGGCGGTTGAACCTCAAACCTAATTACTACCCTGTAAAATTCAAACTGAAACCTTGTCAACCTACATAGAATATAACTTCAAAATTGAGCCGCTTCAGCCCGCATCCGATATTCTAATCGCCGAATTGGGCGAGGCGGGTTTCGAGAGTTTTGTGGAGAGTGAAGAGGGGATTCTTGCCTACATCCAAAAAGAGGATTGGCATCATGATATTTTGGAAAATATCCATATTTTAAGAAGCGCCAAATTCCAAATGGCGCATACTTTTAAGGAAATTGCCCAAGAAAACTGGAACGAGACTTGGGAACACAACTTTAATCCCATCCAAATAGATGGACGATGTGCCGTGCGCGCACCATTCCATAAAAAATTCGAGGTGGACTATGATATCGTGATTGAACCTAAAATGAGCTTCGGCACCGGTCATCACGAAACGACCCATATGATGCTACAACTTATTTTGGAACACAATTTCGAGGGGAAATCCGTTTTGGATATGGGAAGTGGTACCGGCGTACTCGCCATCCTTGCTGCCATGAAAGGTGCGTCGCATATCGATGCCATCGATATAGACAATTGGTGCTACGCTAAATGCCAGGGAAAATGTAGCAAGAAACGATTGCGCACAAATCAATGTGTACGAAGGTGATTCCCGATTGTTGGGCACTAGAGGATATGATATTATCCTGGCAAATATCAATCGGAATATACTGGTGAAAGACATTCCGGTCTACGCCCAAAACCTGAACGAAAAAGGAATGCTTTTCTTGAGCGGATTTTATGCCGACGACATCTCTATCATTTCTAAAAAATGCTTGGAAAGTGGCCTAAGATTCAAAAATAATCTTGAAAGGAACCATTGGGTTGCAGTAAAATATGTATTTTAGAGATAATGTCAGAAAACAAAATTGAAGGAAAAACGCATTAGCTATGAGTACCAGAGAGAAAGTATTGGAGGAAGTTCTTCTTAAGGAAGAAACGGTAAAACAAAACGAAATTGTTCTTTTTAACGATGAGGTCAACACCTTCGACCACGTAATCGAAACCTTGATGGATGTTTGCGAGCACACGCCCGAGCAGGCGGAGCAATGTTCGCTTATCGTTCATTACAACGGAAAATGTACGGTCAAGACCGGAGAGTATAAAGATTTGGAGCCCCGCTGCAGTGGACTCCTACGCGCAGGTCTTAGTGCGGAGATTGTTTGAACGTAAATTATGGGAGTGTACTCCTTTCGCTTTTCTTTTCAATACTCCTTGGCTTTTTCTGTTCTTAAATTTGCCCAGCCTGCTGGCGCCAGGCAAACAGATTAGAAATATATCGTATATATGCTACTCTATAACTGAGAAAAGCGTTTTAAGCGCAAAGTCCAAATTGCCTTGTTGTAGATAACTTTTAGCGATTTTATGTAATCGTGAGATTTTTTCATCCTCGGTACCTGTTTTTAGAATTTCCGTAATCCCTGATTTTTCCTTGAAATGGTATATTTCTTGTTCCGAAGGGGTTTTTTCGGCATTGCCCAGTCTACCGATATCGTTTCCGGAAAGTACATCCGTTTTAAAAATATGTTTTGGTAATTGATCTACACCAATGCCCTTTGTACGAATGGGCTTCGGGATTTCAAATAGGGACTGTTCCGTAACCCTTGTGTACCAATTTTCTCCCATTCTGGCCACATGGTCTAATCTTCTCGTTTCCAAGACGTTATTTTCATCCAAGTATCTGTTATCGATGTGGAGCATTACGACTCTTGAGACTATCAGGTTGCCTGCACCTCCTTCGTCTCCTAATTCAATGATATTATCTACTACGCATTCAAAGGAAACCGGGGATTCTTTTACCCGTGGCGGGCCCACTTTTATAGAGTCAATCGGAGTTAGTCCCGATTTAATAAATTCATTTACGCCTTTGTCGTATTCGGTACTTGTCAATGACATTTGCTCGACCATGGGATAATTGACGGTATTTATGACCACTTCTTTTACTTCACGTACGTTCTCAAGGGTATGTTTGACCGTATTGTCTCTACCTCTTCGGGCCGGAGAGAAAATTAAAATTGGAGGATTGGCGCTAAAAACATTAAAATAGCTAAAGGGACTTAAATTTACATCACCGTGCGCGTTTATAGTACTTGCAAACGCTATGGGTCTGGGCGCAATGGCCGTCGTCAAAATTTGGTATATTTCCGATGTGCCGATCGACTTAACATCAATTGATGTAACTTCTTCCATACTTTTCAATTTAAAGCGGGTAATACTTGGGCTCTTACTTCGCCAAATCCGACCCTGAAACCGTCTTTTTTGCAATAGCCCTTTATAATTACCGTGTCAAAATCTTCAATAAATTTTCTTTTTTCCCCGTTCGATAGGGTAATCGGTTTTTTTCCGCCCGATGCCAATTCTAACATAGATCCGTAGGAATGCTCATCTTTTCCGCTAATCGTTCCTGATGCCAGCAAATCCCCAACTCTCATATTGCAGCCGTTACTGCTATGATGGGCCAGTTGTTGCGCCATATTCCAGTACATATATTTGAAATTGGTCGTACTTATTCTGTTTTCTTCACCATCCCTAGGCTTTAAGTCTACTTCAAGATGTATATCATAATTTTTTAGGCCGTCATAGGAAAGATACGGTAATACTTGGGGGTTTTGTACGGGTCCTTGAATTTTAAAAGGTGCTAAAGCTTCCAAGGTGACGATCCAAGGTGATATTGAGGAAGCAAAGCTTTTTCCGAGAAATGGACCTAAGGGAGCATACTCCCATTTTTGGATATCCCTGGCGGACCAATCATTAAAAAGTACTTTTCCAAATATGTAATCTTCTGAAGCCGAGGTTTTTATAGATTCGCCCAATTGGGTATTCTTGCCAATAATAAAGCCCATTTCCAACTCGAAGTCTACTTTAGAAGAAACTTGAAAAACGGGCCCTTTGCCATCGGACGGCAACACCTGTCCCTTGGGTCGGTAAACATTTTGACCGCTGACGATAATGGATGAAGCCCTGCCATGATAGCCGACAGGTAGGTGTTTCCAGTTGGGTAATAGCGCATTTTCAGGATCTCTGAACATTTTTCCGACGTTCGTGGCATGTTCTATACTGGAATAAAAGTCAGTATAATCCCCTATTTGAACGGGAAGATGCATTTGAGCTTCGGATTGGGCCACTAACACGTTTGTATAATCAACCAGTGCAGTGTTTTTATTAGAAAGCATCTCCTGAACTTTTAATCTAATCGCCTTGGTGACCGGTTTGCCTAGATTGATAAAGTCGTTTAGATAGTTGGTGACAAACACCTCTTTATCGACGTTTAAATCATTAAAATATCCTTGTTCGGCAATAGCAAACAGGTCAACTATTTGATTGCCAATGGCAACACCTATTTTTTTATTTCCTTTAGCTACGGAGAAAATCCCAAAGGGAAGATTGTGAATACTGAAATCTGAATCATTGGGAACGTTTACCCATGAAGTCATGTTTTTATCCATGTCTTTACTTTTTAAAATAGTATGATTTATATTCCAGGATAACCTTTAACCTTTTACTTTCTATTGAATTTATGACTTTTGTGTTTAATTCTTCGAGGCGAACGTATTAATGTATTCAACAGGTTGATTGGACACGAATTTCACTAATCGACACAAAGTATTTTCTGTTTGGAATTTGGTGCATGGAATTTTAAAGTCTCCTGCGCTTTCCCAAGATAGTTTAATTTATAATGTACCCCGACTGGCTTGTTCACGTTCAATAGCTTCAAATAGCGCTTTGAAATTACCTACGCCAAAAGATTGCGCGCCTTTACGTTGTATTACCTCAAAAAACATTGTGGGCCTATCGACTATGGTCTTTGTGAAAATTTGTAATAAATAGCCTTCTTCGTCCCTATCGATTAAAATACCATGTTTTTTTAGTACCTCTACATCCTCGTCGATTTCGCCAACCCGTTCCAATAAATCGTCATAGTAATGCTCGGGAACGTATAAGAACTCTACCCCTCTATCCCGCATCGCGGAAACGGTCGCTACGATATCATCCGTGGCAACGGCAATATGCTGCACCCCGGGACCATTATTGAAGTCCAGATATTCTTCTATCTGCGATTTTTTTTTCCCTTCCGCAGGTTCATTGATAGGGAATTTTACCCTGCCATTGCCATTGCTCATCACTTTGCTCATCAAGGCGGTATAATCGGTAGAAATATCATCATCGGTAAAGGAAACAATTTGGGCAAAACCCAATACTTTACCGTAAAATTCGCACCATCCTCTCATTTCGTTCCAGCCCACATTGCCAACGATGTGATCGACAAATTTTAATCCTACCGGCTCTGGATTATAGTGTGATTTCCATTTTCTGTACCCCGGTAAGAAGACTCCTTTATAGTTTTTTCGCTCAACAAAAATATGGACTGTTTCGCCATAGGTATAAATGCCGGAACGAATGACGTGTCCGTTTTCATCTTCTTCCTTTGTGGGCTGCATGAAGGGTTTGGCACCTCTTTTGGTAGTTTCCTCGAAGGCTTTTTTTGCATCGTCGACCCATAGCGCCACCACTTTAACAGCATCTCCATGGGTATTGATATGCGCATTTATCGGTCCGTCTTTTTCAAGGGGAGTCGTGAATACCAATCGTATTTTATCCTGTCTTAAAACATAGGAAACCCGGTCCTTCATGCCTGTTTCCAAACCTGCATAGGCCTCTGATTGAAATCCGAGTGCCGTCTTGTAGAAATGAGCCGTCTGTTTTGCATTACCGACGTACAACTCTATATAATCCGTTCCATTCAATGGAAGAAAATCTTCCGCTTCCTCGAATATTTTCTTCAGACCATACTCGGTATTCTGTAAATCTTTTAGATGCTTTATGCCTGCCATGATAGGTGTTTTTTAGTTGTCAATGATTTTCATCCAACCAAGAGGTGTGATAATCCCCGGTATCGATAGTAGTTGCTTCCTCCGTAACCATCAAGGGTTTAAAGGTATCCACCATTACCGCTAATTCTTCTGTTTTCGTTTTTCCGATACTGCGTTCCATTGCTCCGGGATGTGGCCCATGGGGAATTCCGGCCGGATGTAAGGTGACCTGCCCAATACCAATATTGTTTCTGCTCATAAAATCGCCATCCACATAATACAGAACCTCGTCGGAATCTATATTGCTATGATTGTAGGGCGCCGGTATAGATTGCGGATGATAATCGTACAACCTGGGTACAAATGAACATATGACAAAGGCACTGGTTTCAAAGGTCTGATGTACTGGGGGCGGTTGATGGATCCTGCCCGTGATGGGTTCAAAATCATGGATGGATAGTTTATAAGGATAATTGTATCCATCCCAACCAACCACGCTAAAAGGATGGCCGGCATATACATATTCATGGATCATGTCCTGTTTTTTTACTTTTAAAAGAAAATTCCCCTTATCGGTAAAAGTTTCCAGTTCACTCGGCGGATGCATATCGCGTTCACAATATGGGGAATGCTCTAAATGCTGTCCAAACCAGTTGCGATAGCGTTTTGGCGTATAGATAGGATGTTTGGATTCTACAACAAACAGGCGGTTATCTTCGGTATCAAAATCCAGTTGATAAATTATCCCCCTAGGTATAACCAGATAATCACCATATTCAAAATCAATATTTCCTAAAAACGTTCTCAATTTTCCGGTTCCCTTATGTACGAACAGGACTTCATCGGAATCGGTGTTTTTATAAAAATAATCCCGCAACGATTTTTTGGGCGCCGCCAAGGCTATATAGCAATCGCTGTTGGCCAAAATAATTTTACGACTGTCTAAGTAATCGTCCGTTGCCTTGATATCAAAGCCCTTTAAACTCAAGGCTTTCATATTCTTCTCTACGGCTAT
The DNA here is from genome assembly GCA_963832345.1 of uncultured Flavobacteriaceae bacterium. Classification (GTDB taxonomy): domain Bacteria; phylum Bacteroidota; class Bacteroidia; order Flavobacteriales; family Flavobacteriaceae; genus Pricia. Next base: position 58,158 of record CAWHTW010000012.1, read on the forward strand.
TTTAGGAGCTACGTTATACGATTTCAAAATATCCTTGACCTGTGTCGGGCGATGCGTATGGTACAAAAGCGATGACATTCCGTCGAAACCTATCGTCCCGAACAGTTCCTCATAATAGAAATCACCGGTATCACTTTTAAAAATAGTATGTCTTTTATGGGGTATTTTCCCCAATGTATGATATCTAGGCATAGGAATAGGTGTTATGTATAGCCGCTACTAATGCACGATTGGCTTCATGGGTGCCAATAGTGATTCTCGCGCCATTGGGGGCCCCAAATTTATCGCAAGGGCGAACCATAATGCCCGCTGTCAGCATTTGAGCGGTAAAGTCGTTTAATTTTATATTTGGCGCTATAAAAATAAAATTGGTTTGGCTGGGCCAGTAGGTCACATCCATTTTATCGAATTCTGTGTATAGCCATTTTTTTTCCGTTCGGATAAGATCCACCGTTTTTCTTAAGTGCTCTTTGTCCGCTAAGGCAGCTATCCCCGCGACCATAGATAGGGTATTGATTATAAATGGTCTTTTGATATTTTCAATGTATGAAATCAGCTGCGGCGTTGAAATGCCATAGCCCAATCGTATACCGGCCAAACCATAAGCTTTTGAAAAACTATGTACACCGATTACATTTTTATTCTCCTTAATATAGTCAAAAGCCCTAGGATAATCGGGGGTATCGACAAAATGAAAATAAACTTCATCGTACACTACGACAACATCTTCCGGTAAATTATCAATAAGATAATCGATCTGTTTCTTTCCGGTGTAGGTGCCCGTGGGATTGTTAGGATTTGTGATAAAAACAAGCCTGGTGTTTTTGGTAACGGCCTTCAATATTTCATCAACGTTCAAGGTATAGTCATCGGAATTTAAAGGAACATTAACCACTTTGCTGCCCTCATTTTCGATCATACTTTCATAAGCCACAAAAGTAGGGTGGCTGATAATACATTCCAATCCAGGACTTAAAAAAGCCCTTGTTATCAATTCCAATGTTTCAATGCCACTGTTTGCGGTTACGATATTTTCTGAAGTCAGATAAGGGTATGTCCCACAAATAGCGTTCTTTAATAAATGGTCATCCCTAAATTTATATTCATGTATATGTTGAAGGTTATCATAAATCGCTCGTTGTGCAAGGGGAGAGGGCCCTAGCGCATTTTCATTGGAAGAAAGTTTCCAAATCTTTTCAATATCGCTATCAACCTGTACCTCTTCCCGGGTAATGCCGCCTGCGTAATCCTTCTTTTTGATATAGGGCTTAAAAACTACGTCTGTATTCATAGTTGTAAAGGTACTGTGCGAATATCATAAAATATAGATTTTCACCAAGCATAGGACTATCTTTGGTTATATTCGCTAATAACTTTGTATAATTTATTGAAATAACCTGATTTATGGTACCCACTAGGTGCCAAACAAACAATTTAACTACATGAGGAACGAATTGGATAGTACCGATATTAAGATTTTAGAATTACTTCAAGAGAATGCGAAGATGACCGCCAAGCAAATTGGTGAGCAGCTTAACCTTTCCCAGACCCCAATATTTGAAAGGATTAAAAAGTTGGAACGGGAAGGCTTTATAAAAAATTATATGGCGGTATTGAATGAACGAAGGTTGGGCTTAAAACAAATCGTTTTTATTGGAATTACGCTTAAAGGGCATACCCGTAGTTATTTGGAAAAATTTCTTGAAAAGGTCAGTAATTTCCCCGAGGTTCTGGAGTGCTATCAAGTGGCAGGTAACTATGATTTCATGCTCAAAGTGATTCTAGAGGACATTGAGGGGTATCAAGTATTTGTTGAGACCAAACTATCGCTTATTTCTGAGTTAAACACGGTTAACAGTTACATAGCCATCAAAAAGGGGAAGCAGACCAATAGGCTCGACTTAGGGTTTTTGAGGGATTCGGTTAAATAAAAAAATGTCCTTAATCAGGCGTTCTGAAGTTATTATCGTGAAACTGGAGCAGTCGAATTTTCAAATAGTCTCTTCATCTTAATCCGCCGACGTATAAATAAATTCCACAATCTTGTCCGAGTTAATGAACCCCTGTCCATGGGTAGCGTCCCATTCTTTCGATAGGCCCAGATTTTGGGTAATTTTCAGCGAATTTCCTTCATCCCTTGCTTTCTTGACACGCTCGCGTAGCGTCATCAAAACGTATTTATAATCTTCTAAATCCGCTTTTGAGGATACCTTTCCGTGACCGGGAATTATTTGGGTGGTGTCATCGACGATACCTAAGGCCATAGTGACGTTCGATATCAGTCCGTCTATATCGCCCCCTGAATCGATATCGATATACGGGTAGCGACCGCTGAAAAAATTGTCGCCCATGTGAATTACATTATCCTCCGGGAAATAGTAATAGGTATCCCCATCGGTATGTGCCGGGTTGACCGACAGGGCGTGCAAACTTTTGCCATTGCCTAAATGCAAGGTCATCTTATCGTTGAAGGTTACAACGGGAAGTGCCTTTTTGGGAGTGGGCTCGTCACCGGCTTCCATTCTTTTGCGCACATTGTCATGTGCAAAGATCATAGCCCCCGCATTGGCCAAATTTTCGTTCCCACCGGAATGATCCCCGTGAAAATGCGTATTGAGCACAAATTTGATGGGTTTATCGGTGATGGTTTTGACGTGGGATACGATTTTTTCGGTCAATGGACCAAACTGGTCATCGATAAGGTAAGCGGCATCATCGCCAATCGCAAGACCGATATTGCCTCCCGCACCAAATAGGCTATAGATGTTGTCGGTAAGTTTTTCGGAGGTGATTTCCACATCGCTAAAGTCGTTTTGGGCGGTGATAACGGTTACCATAGTAAGGCAGACAAGAACGCTGATTTTTTTCATTTCGACTTTTTTTTTGAAAGATATAGAAATAGTACGGATATTTTTCAAAAACTCGATAGCAAAGGTCTATTGCATTGGTTGCAAGTGTTCGATTGACGGATGCAAGAGGGGAGTGCGCTAATTTGTTCTTGTTTGTTTAACTTCTTCTACCGCTTTGATACTTGTTTGTATAATGCTGTGACGCGTTCATCGCCTTCGGGGAAGGTAGCGGGGGGACTTATTCATTCTGCCCGTAAACTGCTCACCGGGTTCGCGTTGGCCGCCTTAATGGCCTGAAAGCTTACCGTGAGAATTGTAATCGCCACTGCTCCGACAACGGCCAGTACAAAAATCCACCACTCAAGAATAACACGATACGGATAGTCTTGCAACCAACCGTTCATCACGTAATAGGAAATCGGAATAGCGATAAAGCATGAAATTATAACCAACTTTAAGAAGTCTTTGGAAAGCATATTCCAAACATTGAAGACAGATGCGCCCAAAACTTTCCGTACCCCGATTTCCTTGGTGCGCTGTTCGGCCACGTATGATGTGAGCCCGAAGAGGCCCAGACAACTGATTAATATGGCGAGTGCCGTGAAGATACCCGATAGGGTCCCGATACGTTCTTCGGCGGCAAATTTTTCGCCGTATTCGGTGTCCACAAAATCATATTCAAAAGGAAGGTCTGGAAAATGTTCTTTAAAGACGCGCTCGATGACGGCCAAGTTTTGAGTGGCACTTTGTTTCGGGTTTAGCCGTAAATTATAATAACTCGAACCTTCTTTGGCATATACATAAACGCCTTGTTTTACGGGTTCGTAAGGCGATTGGGTAATCATATCCTCGACTACACCGATAATTTTCAATGGTGGTCCTGGATCCTCTTCGTCATCGTCTTTTAAGAATGTACCGATGGGGTTGGTAAGCTGCATATATTTTTTGGCGGTCTGATTGATGAGTACTGCATTGGAATCGGTAGCGAATTCCCTTGAAAAATCCCTTCCCTCCACAATTTTTAAGTTTAGCGATTTGGCGTATTCGGGCGTAACCTCCGTCCAGGCAAGGTCTTCTTGAAATCCTTCTGGTTTTCCTTCCCATTCGAAACCGCTTCGATTGGACCATATTTGGGTTGTCGGACTACTGGAGGCCGACATCTCGACCACGGCATTAGAATTTAAAAATTCGCTACGCATCAATTCGTACTTCCCCGTAAAATCTTCACTGAACGTTGGTATTTGAACTAAACCTTCTTTATCATATCCCAAGGGTCTGCTCTTGGCGTAATTGATTTGTTGCATCACGATAACGGTACCGATGATGAAGGCCACCGATACCGTAAATTGAAGTACTACCAAGATTTTTCTAGGTAGGCCAGCATACTTGCCTGCCTTAAACGTGCCCTTTAAAACATCGACAGGGCGAAATGAAGATAGGTACAATGCGGGGTAACTGCCCGCCACTAAAGCCGTCAACACGATAAAAGCTACCGAACTCAACCAGAAAATACCGTTGTCCCATGGAAAGGAAATCTCCTTTTTGGATAAGGCGTTAAACCCATTTAAGGACAATAGCACAATCAAAACCGCCATAAAAAATGCGAACAGGACGACCAAGAATGATTCGCTTAGAAATTGGTTGATCAATTGCCCCCGTTGTGAACCGATCGATTTACGTATTCCAACTTCCTTCGCACGCTTTTCAGATCTGGCAGTACTCAAGTTCATAAAATTGATACAGGCCAAGAGTAGTACAAAGGCACCAATAATACCGAATAGCCATACGTATTTGATGCGGCCCCCGTCCTGTTTTCCGTCTATGAAATTACTGCGCAGGTACCAATCCTTCATGGGATGCAAGAACAGTTGCGGATTGAACTCTACGGAATTTTCGTTCAATGTTTTTTTGACATCCCTAATTTTCGAGGTAACCGCATCCATCGTTGTATTGTCCGCAATTTGTACGAACATCTGAAACGAATTGTTACCCCATTGATCTTCCGCATTTTTCATCCACTCTTGGGTAGCGATCAATTTGTCCCAAGGCATTAAAAACTGGGCATCGTTAAAGGAATTATTAAAGGGAATATCCTCATACACGGCGCTCACCGATACATCATATTGATTATTGACCTCTACAATCTTTCCGATAGGTTCATCATCACCAAAAAGCGCTTTGGCGACCGATTCGGAAAGCATGACGGAGTTTAACTCTCGAAGGCCGTCTTTCTCTCCTTTGAGGATGTTTAATTCTAACATTTCGGGTGCTTCCCGCTGCATAAAATTACCCGTTTTGGAAAGGCTTTTGTCCTTGTATTTGAGGTATCTCGAATTATTCCAGGACGACATTACGAGATGCTTAAAATTATCGGCATAGCCTTCACGAAGTGCCATCTCCAAAGGTCGGGGAATAGCCGGACCAGTGCCGGTTTTTCCATTAAAAGTTTGAGACTGAAAGACTTGTGCTAACTTTTCTTTCTTTGCAAAATAATCGTTGTGAGCTAGCTCGTCCTGTATCCAAAGCGCTATGATTAAAGTAACGGCCATACCAAGCGCAAGACCTCCGATATTAATGGCAGAATAGCCTTTGTTTTTGAGCAGGTTTCGCCAAGCGATTTTTAGATAGTTTTTTAGCATGATTCTCGTTTATCGTTTTTTATTAAAGCTCCCCCCGCTTTTTCAATGGCGGAGAATGAATTCCGCTTTGCGGAATAAGGGGGGATTAGTCCGCAAATTTGCTAACGAATTTTTTTAACCCTTGACATTCCTGCTAGAAGGGCTGACTAATCCTTACGTCCCGACAAATCGGGCCACCTCCCTTTAAAAAAGGAGAAGCTTTTCCCGGAATCATGGCCCTAAGACCTTGACAATGATTTTTTTCGATTTGACCGTTTCTATAGTAAAGACTCACTAAATTCCAAATTGTTTCACTCTGTACGTAAACTTTTTACTGGGTTCACCATCGCCGATTTTATGGCCTGAAAACATACGGTTAGCAAAGCAATTACTACGGCGATACCTCCGGAAATTAAAAACATCCACCATTTTAGTTCGATACGGTAGGCAAAATCCTGTAACCATCTGTCCATGGCGTACCAGGCAACTGGAATAGCGATCAGCGCCGCAATGGCCACCAGTTTACCGAAATCTTTGCTCAGCATTAGCGTTACCGAGCTAATGGAAGCCCCAAGTACTTTTCGTACACCGATTTCCTTTTTGCGCTGTGCCGAGATAAAGATGACAAGACCCAAAAGTCCGAGACACGAAATGCCAATGGCTAGAATGGTAAACATAAAGGACAGTTTCCCCTGTTTTTGTTCGGCCAGATATTGCCGGTTAAAATTGTCATTGAGAAAATGAACGTCCGCTTGATTGTCGGGGTCAAATTTGTCGAAGGTGCTTTTCACAAAGGCGATACCGGCCGCGGCTTGGCCTTTCGCGATTTTTACATATAGATTGTCCCGTTCACCATCTTCCGGCGGCATTAGCATCACCATAGGTTCGATTTTATGTAGTAGCGAAGTGGAGTGGAAATCCTTGGCCACACCGATGACTTTGCGGTACACCGTGCTATCGTTTCCTGTTTTATACTGAACTTTTTTTCCGATCGCATCCGAATAGCCGAGCGCTTCCATCTGGGTTTGGTTGATGATCACGGCAACATCCTTGTCCGTTGGCATATCCTTTGAAAAATTCCTTCCCTGTACCAATTCCATACCGTTGGTCGGCAGAAAATCTTCATCCACATACAGGAAATTGGCCACTTGCGGTGTTTCCTGTAGTCGACCGTTCACCTCAAAATTGAAACCATTTTTACCGATATAACCCGTACCGATAGGATTACCTGCCGTAGCGGCACTTTCCACGAACGGACTTTTCAAAAGTGCCTCCTTCAATGCCCCGATCTCGCTGCGCAATTTCATGTTATCGATATGGGATATCAATATCTGTTCTTTATCGAAGCCAAGGTCCTTTTGCGATACGAACTGCATTTGCCGGTATATAATGTAGGAGCCGCTTATCAAGCAGACCGTAATGATGAATTGAACCACCACCAGAGATTTACGGAAGACAACGCTAGAGCGCATATTCCCCAGCTGCCCTTTGAGGGATGGAATCATCTTGAACCGGGACAGGAACAAGGCGGGATAACTGCCACTTACAAGACCCGTCAACAGCGTGAAAACGAGGATCGCCCCAGCAGTGTTCAGAACACCGAATCGCCAAAGTCCCAAATCCTTGTCGGCAAGTTCATTAAAAAATGGAAGTGCCAAGTGCACTATAAAAAAGGCGACTAATGCAGCAATCAGGGTCACAAGCATGGCTTCGGATATAAACAAGCCAATCAGATGGTTTTTTCCGGAGCCTACAACTTTCCGTATCCCGATTTCCTTCATCCGCATGGTCGAGCGAGCCGTGGAAAGATTCATATAATTGATAACGGCAATCAACAATACGAGTAGACCGATGACAATAAACATATAGACTCGGCTTAAACTTCCGTTGCTGCTCAGTTCGTAATCCAAATCGGAATTTAAATGAATGTCGGTCAGTGGCTGTAGTTCCATCTTAAATTTAGTGACACCCATCTGTTGCGCGATTTCCTTTTCAAGTGCGATACCCTTCTTTTTGAGCGTTTCCACATCAGCGCCTTTTTTAACCAGTATATATGTATAAAGAAAAGCTTCATTCCAATTTTCCCCTTTGAGATGTTCAGCTCCAAATGAGCGGATGCCACTGAATTGCATATGTGAATTTTCTGGCATATCCCGGATAACCCCGGTTACCTTGACCGGATTTTTTTCGGTGCCAAAACCTATGATTTCATCAATGGCCCGGGAAGCGTCTCCAAAAAGTTTTATGGCCAGACTCTCGGTAATGACAATAGATTTAGGATTGGCCAAAGCAGTGTTGATGTCGCCGTACAAAAATGGATGATCGAATAGGCTGAAAAAGGAGTTTTCTGCAAAACAAATATCACCTTGCACGATACTCTTTGAATCATAGTGTAAAACATCACCTCCTTCAATACCGATTCTGACGGCTTCTTCCACTTCCGGGAAGTCACTTTTGAAAGTCGTTGCGTACGGAGGGGATGTTACGGCCATGTCAAAGTTCCCCCCATCCCAATTTGCGTGTTGTGCGATTCGGTAAATCCGCTCCGCCTTTGAAAAAGATCGGTCGTAGCTGAGTTCATCGGCGACATATACGGCAATCAGCCAAAAAGCGGCCAGCCCGATGGCAATTCCACCGATATTAAGCGCGCTGTAGCCTTTGTGTCGTATGATATTCCGCCAAGCGATTTTTAGGTTGTTTTTAAACATGGTTATCGTTTTTGTCCCCCCCTGACCCCCTCCAGAGGAGGAGACACCGGTTCGGTATAGGATTTATCTTTTTTATCTCTTTCAAATATATATTCTCCCCTTACTGGGGGAGTTAGAGGGGGCTTTATTCCGTTCGTAAACTCTTTACCGGGTTGACAACGGCCGCCTTGATACTTTGATAGCTTACCGTTATAATCGCAATGGCGGTGGCCAATACGGCTGCCATGACCAATATCCACCAAGGTATTTCTATACGGTATGAAAAATCTTCCAACCATTTATTCATGGCATACCATCCAATGGGCAAGGATATCAGAATTGCAATCCCGACCATTTTCAAAAAGTCGGTCGTCAATCGAAAAGTTATCTGACCTACGCTGGCGCCAAGAACCTTGCGTACACCAATTTCTTTTGTGCGTTTTTGTGCATTGAATGCGGCCAAACCGAAAAGACCAAGACATGCGATAAGTATGGATAGCGTGGTAAAGACCATAAAAATGCGACCTAACTTTTGTTCCGCCTCATAGGTAGTGTTGAAAGCGTCTTCCATAAATCGGTAATTGAACAACTGGCCAGGCGCCACATTATTCCAAATACCTTCTATTTGACTTAAGGTACTCGTAAGGTCACCCGTATTGACTTTTACCGCCATGGAACCCGGAAAAGCGCCCAGCGTAAGATTCAATGGCCCGATGTTCTCCCTTAGGGATTCATAATGGAAATTTTCGACTACCCCAATAACCGTGAGGAATATGGGATTCTCTTCGCCCAACTGGTCAGAGATTCGCATGCCAAGGGCTTCATCGGGCGAAACCCCCAACAGGTCCACTGCGGACTCGTTCAAAAGCACCGCAGTCGAATCGGTAGCGAAACCTCTGTCAAAATTTCGACCGGCCACTAGTTGAATATCCAAAGTGGAAAGGTATTCATGATCAACACGCCACTCTTGCATTTGCAAGGCATTTTCCTGCTCTGAAGCCCCTTCCTTAAAATAGGAACTGTTGCTTCGAAACGACGGGGTAGGTAAATACCCGGTTAATGTGGCACTCGATACCTGGGCAAGCTGCTGCACTTCCTCCTTGAAGATTTGAACTTGGTCTCCTGCAGCACTGACATCCTCCAAAATCAAAACCCGATCTTTGGCGTAACCGAGATCCTTGCCTTGAATATATTGTAGTTGTTGAAATACCACCAAGGTCGCAACTATCAAAAAGACCGAAATCGCAAATTGGAAAACGACCAAGGAGTTACGAATACGACCCCCGCCAATACTGCTTTGACCACTCCCCTGAAGTACTTTGGCCGCCACGAACCGCGACATAAAGAAGGCTGGATAACTACCTGCGAAAAGCCCTAAAAGCAAGGTGGCCAAAAGCAAAATGAGCCAGAAAAAAGGATTGGTAAAAGGAATGGAAACGGACTTGCCCGATAGCTGGTTGAAAAAAGGAAGGGCGATTATTGTAATAATTACCGAAAATAGTAGGGATATGAACGCAATCAGTCCGGATTCGGTCAAGAATTGACGCACCAATTCCGCTTTATTGGAACCCAAGGTCTTTCTAATACCCACCTCTTTGGCCCGTTTGAGGGAATGCGCCGTAGAAAGGTTCATAAAGTTTACACTAGCAAGCACAATTAGGAATAGACCAATAAAAAAGAGAATATACACGTTCTGAATGCTGCTATTGGCGCTGAGTTCAACATCCCTATCGGAATACAGATGTATATCGGTTAGGGGTATTGTAGTGTAATTCAAATAATTGCCAGAGGCGATGAAACCCTCTTTGGTAATGCCAGGATAGAAACCCTGTACATAGGGCATTATGTAAGAATCGATCATCGATTCAAGCGGCTCTTGCAAATCGGCGATATCGGCCTCTGGAAGGAGTTTGATAAAAGTGAAATAATTATGGCTTGTCCATAACATTTGTTGTGCATCGTCGAAACCGGCCATGGCCATAAAGACACTATGATCCCGTAAGAAGGAATTTGCTGGCAGGTCATTTATAACGCCCGTAATCGTATAGGTGTCGGAATTGTTCAATAGCATTTTCTGGCCCAACGCCTGCTGTACCCCAAAATGTTTCTCCGCCGCAGTTTTGGTGAGTACTAGGGTATTGGGCTCGGTTAACGCTGTTTTCACATCCCCCGCCAACATATCGAGACCGAACATTCTAAAGAAAGTCGAGTCGACAAAGGCCACATTTGACTCCCTTGTATTTGACTCGGTACCACTTTTTCTGAGTAGTAGGCTGCCACGGTTTCGTATTCTTGTAGTAGTCTCTATTTGCGAAAAATCTTTTTGCATAGCCGCGGCCATAGGAGCCGATACTTCCGCCGATTTCATATCGGAACCTCCAAACCGAATGTCGGCGTTGATGCGATAAATACGATTGGCATCGGGAAACATTTTGTCAAAACTCAGTTCATCATAGATGTACAGTGATATCAATAGGCCTCCTGCCATTCCTACGGCAAGGCCGAACGTGTTCAGGAAGGTGAAAAAGGGTTGCTTTTTTAGACTCCTCCAAGCGATTTTCAGATAGTTTTTAAACATGGTTCTCGTTTTTTGTCCTCCCCCGAACCCCCTCCCAAGGAGGGGGAACTGGTTCGGTCTTTATTTTTTCATATGAATAGGCATTCTTATCCTTATGGAGTTAAAGGCTATTCCGTTCGGAGGCTCTTAACAGGGTTGGTCAATGCTGCGCTTATCGCATGAAAACTAACGGTAATTACCGCAACCAATGCCACCAAAAAACCTACTCCAAGGAAGGTTAACGGATTAATTTCTATGCGGTTTTCATACCCCTCGATCCAATTTTGCATGGCATACCAAGCTAAGGGTATTGCAATCAAAAGACCGATCAGCACCAATTTTAAAAAATGAAACGAAATCATCTTGACTATACCCTTTACGGATGCGCCCATTACTTTTCGTATTCCGATTTCCTTGGTGCGGGATTCAATGACCAATAATGAAATAGCAAATAGTCCCATGCAGGATAAGAAAATGGCTATTGCGGATGCAAGTCCGAAAATGGTGGTCATTACACGTTCCCCTTCGTACCAGGCTTGAAGGTTCTCGTCTAAAAAAGAAGCATTGAATACCGCATCGGATGTTACTTTTTCCCAGACCGAGGAAAGTTTATCCATAGAAGCAGTTGGATCATCCGTCCGGACTTTTAAAAATATATAGTTGATGGCCTTATCGGCAGATATATGCAGGGCTATCGGCTGGCTTTTTTCCGATGGGGAATAGGCATAAAAATCGGGCACTACCCCTATTATTTGATTGCCGGAGGTGCTGTCTTCCCCTCCGATAAATTTTCCTATCGGATCGTTCTCCCCCATGGCCTTTACAAAACTTTCCGTGACCACTATAGCATTAATAGTATCGGAGGCATAGTTTCGATTAAAATCCCTTCCTTTTACAATAGGAATCTGCAGGGTTTTCAAGTAATCGAAATCAGTCAAAAGCCAATCGGCGGAAACTTGGTTCTGATTGTAATCCAATCCTACGGTCGATCTTGAAGTTACTCGGTCGCGGCCCCTCCCTAAATTACTTTCTGCACCGGTAACTGAAACGATACTGGGGTCGTTAGCCAATTCGTTTCGCATGCGAGCCAATACTTTTCTACCGTTTTGCTGATTGCCTACCGGAATACTGATGACCTGATCCCTTTCAAAACCTATGGGTTTTTCCTTCAAATAATTCAATTGCTGTCCGGCGATGACACTGACACATATCAGCAAACTGGAAATCGCGAATTGGCTTACCAGTAGGGAATTGCGAAGGGCACCGGGCCGTTTGGTAGATACGTTGCCTTTTAGGATTTCCACCAGTCCGAAATTAGCCATTTTTAGAGCGGGATACCCTCCAGCGATCAATGTGACCAAAACGAAAACTCCCAGCATTAAGACTAAAAAAGCGGGCTGCAATAAAGTTGAAATTTCAATTCCTCCACCAAATTGTCCATTGAAAACGGGCACCAACTGATAGGCAAGCCCCAGACCTATCAAGAATCCCATAAAATAGAGTAAAAAGGCCTCTCCCCACAGTTGTAAAAAAAGTTGTCCCTTAAACGCCCCCAGGGTCTTTCGCACGCCCAGTTCACGGCTTCTTTTAAAGGAGCGGGCCATATTCAGGTTCACGAAGTTGAAACAGGCTATCAATAGAATGAAAACGCCCAAGCCCATGATGGCATAAATCAATCCCAAGGGGGCACCCTTTTGCCCCGAAAAATGGATGTCCTCAATATTGGTCAGATTTAGGCTCAGTAATTCGCTGGTTTGCTTAGACTCGGGATGTTCGTTTTTAAGCTGTGCCAATAGCTCTGGATAATATTTTTCCATAAAGGGGACTAGTTTGCTTTCTACCGACTGCCGGGTACTATTCTTGGAAATCTTCACAAAAATTTCAGATGCATTGGAACCCCAATTATCTTTATTGGTGCCATAATCCGGAAGGGTTTCAATTCTTGCCACGGCATCGAACCCAAAACTGGAATTTTTCGGGGCATCTTTAATCAATGCCGACACCGTATAGGATTTTTGTTCGCCTGTTTTTCCGATTGCTACCTGCTTTCCAACCGGATCAGTTTTTCCAAAAAGTGCTTTGGCCGTACTTTCGGTCAATGCGATATCTTGAATATCTGAAAGTGTGGCCCTATGGCTGCCCTTCACAACAGGAAAGTTGAAAATGTTGAAAAATTCGGAATCGGTCCTAATAACGGCCTTTTCAATACTTACATCCCCATAAGAAATATTTTCAGGTCTGCCTTTTTGGACGGTTACGGCAGATTCAATATCGGGAATTTCATCTGTCAAAGCAGCGGAAAGGGGCAGCGGCATATTATCACTTCGTTGGATACTTTGTGCAGTGTTTTCATATCGGGATGTCTTGAACAGTTGATCCTTATCCTTATGAAAAGAATCGTAACTCAAATGGAAGTAGGCGACCAAGAACAATAAAATGCTAATTGAAAACGCAATCGCCAGCCCGGCAATGTTGATAAAAGCGTGTAGTTTGTTTCTGCGGATGTTCCGCCAAGCAATCTTTATATAGTTCTTGTACATGATTTTTTACCTTTTAGGATTGGTTTAATTAAAAATATCCTTCCCAGCATTTATATCGTCCATCACACTATGGATAAAGGTTAGATACATGGGATTGGTTGTAGTTTTCTTGGCGGATTCGCCAAACTTCAGGGCTTCCTTTTTATCCCCGAGATAAAAATACCCGCTTACCATGCCCAAATGGGCACGAACATCATTCGGATTTTTATCATAGTTGCTTTTAAAAATTTCAAAAGCTTCTTGATGACGTTCACTGTTATTCAGACCTATGCCATAAGTGAATAAGTCTTCCGAAGTGCCCATCGGCAAGGCTCTTTTCATGATAGCATCCGCTTCTGTTTTCCGGTTTAACTTTTCTAGAAGGCCTGCATAGGTAGAAAGCGTCTTAAAATTGGACTCCCCAAAATAGCTGTTGATCGAACGATCGGCCCAACCCAGACCTTCCTCCAGATTGATGTTATTGACCAAACAATAGTTTGCCGCCGTTTGCAGATTCTGCCAATACCGGTAAAACAGACCGGAGTTGACCTCTTTTCTAAACGATGCTATTTGCACCTGATGCAAATCGACCGAAACCGTAAAGGGAATCTTTATTTTTTCCCATTGCAGTGACACGATAGCACTATTTTCGGTCTGCTCGTTGAATTCGTATTTTAGGCGTTCTACACTTTCCGATAGCTTGTCTAGAGGGACGTCTACCCGTAAAACGTCATCTTTTTCATCGTAATAAAAGCTTCCCCAAGCCGTATTGACCCTCGAAAAAATCAAGGTCGCCATTTCCTTTCCCATGGCGATAAAGAATCCATATTTGCCTTTGGACAAGGGCTTTCCCTCTATGGTAACATCGGAAGAAAATTCGAAGGTGGTATTTTCATTGGCGCCAGCACGCCAGGGAGCAGCTTTGCTGGTACCATAGCCGAAATCGGAAAATCCATATGGCACCAACTGCCCCCATATTTTTCCCTCACGACCGTTTACGGCCGGTCGGGAATAGGCAATCTTTACTTCGGTGATACCGATATATTCGGAAACCGTGGCTTTCTTGTTACCATCGGGCGGAAGGGTAATTTGCGCGTTTACGGTCAGTGTGGCAAAAGCAAAAAGCAGGATAGCGTGCGATTTATTTTTCAGACCTCGGGTTTTATTACGAACGATGTTCCTTAATTCAACTTTGAGATAGTTTTTAAACATGGTTTTTGTTTATTGGCTGATGAGATAATCTTATGGCAATTGAAAATTTCTTACGTAATTGATTGCGAAAGGTGTAAAAGCTGAGTACATCCGTGGTTTCTATACCTACATTTATGCCAAAATCATAACTAGATTATTAATCAATGGATTATAAATGACTTGTGATTAGATAATTTTGTAAGTGTAAAATAAATGTACAGTGTTTGTCAAATAAATGGACATTTTTGTAATAGTCTAGTACTGTAGCATGAGGAAATTCGAGGGAATTCAATCTGTTTTACACATGCTTGAAAAGCTAAATGCATGGGGAAGCTTTCGACTTTAAAGCGTCAAACGCTCTTGTCTTAAAGTATTTTTATGGCAGTTTAGTTCATAACCTTCCCACTGATTAAGGGGCAGTAGGCGATTTAAAATTTATAGTCATAAAGTGTTGAGCTTTATTATGCTTCCCCCCACAAACGGTCTCGTAAATTCAAAATGATAAAGTAAATTTGCTGCTTCAATGGTTGTCGTAGTTTATGGTGTTTAAAAAAAAGCTCATCCCTATAAAAATTTTAAATAGAACTCGCTTCTTGCGGAAAATACCCCGGAGTAGTCTGTTGTTTATACTACGAGCATTTGTTGTTCCAGTACTCTGCCTTATGTTTTCGCCGAAGGCTAACGGCCAGCGTACCGAGAATAGTTCTGTTCAATTGGGAACAAATCAGCAAAAGCAACTTGCCGAAAAGTATTGCGCGTCTTGCCATCTCTTTCCAGAGCCAGAATCGTTGGATAGGGAGACGTGGGAAAAAGGGGTCTTACCGAACATGGCGTTGCGTTTGGGATTAAAAATGGCAGGGAAAGGGTACGTTGCAAGTAAGGATCCGCTGGAGAAAGCAATCGTTGACAGTTTGAATATCTACCCTGATAGTCCCCTGATTACAGAAGAAGATTGGATAAAAATTACGGACTATTACCTTCTCAATGCCCCAGAAAAAATGCCATTGCAAAAGCAATTGCCGAACTATGCGTCGACGGCTTTCCCTTTTAAGGAACAATGGATTGCCATTGATGATGTAAAAATACCACAAGTAACCTTGTTGAAATATGATACTATTAGTTCAAGACTTTATATTGGCGATGGTTCGACCCTCTACGGCTTAAATGCATCAGGAGCGCTTGAATATACTTTGGAAATGACCTCGCCTGCCGTGGACATTGCATTTCCGATCGCTTCAGATCCTCTACTCCTTACTATTGGCAAATTGGCGCCATCAGACCAAAATAAAGGGAGCCTTGGTAGAATCGATATGTCGGAGAGTGTACGCCAATCCATGAACGGCTTTTCCGATTTAAAAAGACCGGTCAGCTTTGAAATCGAGGATTTGAACTCAGACGGAAAAAAGGATGTCATTATCTGCAGTTACGGGCATAATACAGGTAAATTGGCATGGTATAATAATTTTGATCCATCCAAGGAACATATTCTAAGTTCCTTGCCAGGGGCAAGAAAAGTAGAAATTGCGGATTTCAATTCAGATGGTAAACCGGATATAGTGGCTATGATGGCCCAGGCCTTTGAACGTATTTCCATTTATTACAATAATGGAAATGGGATTTTTGAGGAAAAGCCCGTTCTCGAATTTTCGCCGGTCTATGGGGTCAGCTATTTTGAACTGGCCGATTTTAATGGAGACGGCCGTCAAGATCTTTTGGTAACCAATGGTGATAATCGCGATTTTTCTAGTACGGATAAGCCCTATCACGGTGTGCGAATTTATCTGAACGACGGTAATGATAATTTTGAAGAAACTTATTTTTTCCCGATGTACGATTGCAATAAAGCCATGGCGCGGGATTTTGATAATGATGGGGATCTAGATATCGTTGCCGCCACATTGTACACCGATTATACAGATCGGAAAAAGGCCGAGAATGCTATTGTTTTTTTGGAAAATTCTGGAAATTTAGATTTTGTTCCCAGTTTTCCGGCCTCACCCATCCATGGTAACTGGCTGACTATGGAAATCGCCGATTTCGATAAGGACGGACTTTTGGATGTTATGCTCGGCGCTTTCCTCTATGATATTTCCGAAATGATGAATTTAAGTTCCGCTTCAGGGATAACTTCCTTTCCACAGGTACTTCTGTTGACTAAGACCAAATGATTTGAAACTATGCGTACATACAATGAAAAATTTGCCTACGATTACCAAATAAAACTTTACATATCCAACGATTTTTATGCC
>CAWHTW010000013.1:0-66453 GCA_963832345.1 uncultured Flavobacteriaceae bacterium
CTCATTGGTATAGGCAATACGGATGATTTTCTTGAGATTGAAGATAGGCCGCTCAACCTTCTACAACTACAGAACCGTTAATGAACGTTGTCCTATTCTATTTATACTGTCAGCCCATAGTTTGCCCCTATACCTTTCGCTTAAATGATGCATTTAAAGTCTATAAATCTCTTTGCGTACCAGTTTCATTAGATCCATATGTCTTTCTTCTTGCATATACTGACGGTATTTTTTACGGTCCAATTTATCAACCAGATTCCAGAGGGCCAGATTCATTTCAGCGTGCTCCGTAAAGAAGCCTATCATATCGAAAACTCTTGGAGAGGCATCCGCAGTGAAGTATTTATCATACCCATATTCCTTAGCGTAAAAAAGGAATTCGACCGTATGTAAAAAATTCCTGGAGCCTGAAATCAAATCCCAATCGAAGTTGAAATCGTTATCGTTGGTATGAAGGTAGTATTCAGTATTTGTTTCTTCGCATAGGGCCAAGACCTGGGCCGGGTTTTCTTTTGCCAAAAGGGCGTGGCCAAAATCTATAGTTACACCGGTTGCCGCATTGCCGACACTTTTTAAGAACAGAATTGTTTTTGCACAGTTATCCAATTGGGCATGAACCCTGGTTTCATTTATCTTATATTCAATATACAATGGGATTTCCGGTAAATGATCGGCAGCCTCAGCAACCGCTTCTACCATATTTCGCCAGGCTTTTGGATAATCAACCTGAAAAAGGTTGTCATACCCATCTGATAAAGGGCAACAGGTCACTAATGGCGCACCCACTTCTTTAGCATAATCCTTCGCTTTCTTGATTATTTCAATAGCACCTTGACGTAGGTTTTTGTCATTTCTGGACAAAGCGCCGGGAACCCATTGCTTTTCTTTTTTGATATTTGCATTAACTGCCGCAAAACTTAGTCCCCTGTCATCGAACATTTTTTTAGTGGTTGCCGCTTCTTCGGTTTCGTATGGATAAACTATTTCCACACCGTCAACTCCCGGAATTTTAACTACCAAATCCAATCTCTCTTTTAAAGAAGTGGGCTCTTGATACTCCGAAAAACGATCCTGTGTCCTGCCTAAAAAGGCTGTTATAATACTCTGTTTCATTTGATATTATCTTTATGTCTATTTTCCAAAAAAGAGGAAAATTTTAATTTTAGTGTTTACGTCTCAATATTCAATAATGGTATCCCTAACAATGTCAGGATCGGTAAATTGATCCTTTAAATCTGTCACTTTGGTTGAAAAAGAATACATCACCGCTCCCCTTTCACCTGCCTGAAACCAATGTTTTGTACCCGGTGGCAATATCAATTGATCTCCAGGGGCTATCACAATTTCGTTACGCATGGTATAGCAATCTTCCTTTCCATTGACAATAAATCCTTGCTTTAGGGTATCGGGCCCAGGGATGAAAAAAACCAAATCACCCCAGATACCACGAATCACCTCTTCCTTGCCCGGGTCATCGCCCACAGGGGGGTGCCAATGTTCAGGTTCGGTCTGGTAGGGGAGCAATACAAGGATTTTGGCAGCCATGCGGTCGGTATCAAAAAGCGTAAGAATCTGCACCCCTTCCTCTTTAATTTTATTCAGCCCAAAATCGGCCGCTGTTATTTTTTCCTTATCTTCTTCGGTAAGGTGAATGCCTGCGGCCTCAATCAGCTCTATCGATTTTTCACAGACGTATTTAAAATCTTCTTTCGTTATCATTTCAGCTCTATCGTTTTATTCGTAAAGGTGTTTGTGGTTTTATAGAGGTCCAAAGAACTATGGCCAGCACGTTCAACCCTGCTGCCAAGTAGAAAAAAGGAACGTCGGAACCAGTCATATCCAACATATACGGAAAAGCTAAAGCCGTGAGAAACGAACCGATATTTCCCGCCATGTTCATGGTACCGCTCACCGCTCCCGAAAATTGCTTTCCGATATCAACGCATGCGGACCATGATGGACTCAAGGTCATATCTGCTCCAAAAACAGCAATGGAGATACATACAATAGCCGAGGCTACATCGTCCATATAAACACTGGTCAGTATACCAACGGAAGCCAATAAAAAACCAATAATTGCCGGCATTTTCCGCGACAGCGCCCACTTTTTTCGTTTATATATAAAATCTACAAGAAAACCCGAAAACCAATTACCCAAGGCTCCGCAAATCAAAGGGGCTGAGGCGAAGAACCCTGCTTCAATGGCCTCAAGATTATATTTGACTTGCAGGTGTGGAAATAGCCAGGTGAGACAGAAAAAAAAAGTGAAGTTACTAGCAAAGTATTGGCCCATCAGCAACCACATCTGCTTAGATTTGAATAACCTTCCGATATCGATCTTAGCTTTTTCCTCCCCTTGAACCGTTTTATTAGTATGCTCTTGAATATATCTGACCTCTGCTTCTGACATTCCTAGATGGTCTTTGGGGTCATCCCTAAACCACCAATACCAAATAACACCCCAAATAAGGCCAACAAAGCCGAGTATTACAAAGGTCAATCGCCATCCGAAAAAATCTATTAAAAAGGCCACCATGGGCAACGCAAAGGCGGCTCCTACCCTGCCTCCAGAGAAATTGATGCCATTGACGATACCTCTTTCCTGAATGGGAATCCAACTATAGATAGCTCTTGCCATGCCCGGAAATGCCCCGGCCTCGCCCACGCCAAACAGAAACCTTACCACCAACAGGATTCCATAGTTCCAAACTGCTCCTGTCAAGGCCGTAAAAAGTGACCATAGGCCTACTACCGCAGTCAATACTTTTCTGGGACCATACTTATCAGCAAATAATCCCGAAGGCGTTTGAAAAAGCGCATAACCCAAGGCAAAAATACTCATCGCCCATCCCATTTGCTTATCGCTCAATTGTAATGATTCTGCAACCGGCTCCTTTGCCACAGAAAGTAAAATACGATCCAACAAAACAATCAAGGCCAAAATAAAGGTGCCGAACACCATTTTATACCGTACGGGAAATACGATTTTATGCCCCATTCTTCAGGTTTCTTAAAATACGCTCCTTGGAAATATGGAGGTGTTCTTTTATAAGCTCATTGGCTAAATCGATATCCCTTTTCTTAATCGCTCCGATAATATCTAGATGCTCTTGGAGAGTTTCGGATGGTGGCCGTACCAATCCTATAAGGTCTATGCATACAAGAAGGTTTCCTTTTCTGAACAGATTGTATAAAAAGCTATTGCCACAACCTCTAATTAAGGTATTATGAAATAAGCTATCTACCTTTTGATATTCGTCTTGAGGTATTTCCGCACTATTCAAGAAGGGCACGAAAAGTTCTGAAAGATTATTAATCTGTTCTTGCGAAGCTTTTTGGGTAAATAAACTAACTGCCATGCCTTCAAGAGCAATACGGCAATCATAAATTTCTAGGATTTCCTTATCACTGAATTCCTTTACGACGACCCCTCGCCGCGGAATCGACTCAATCAATGATTCAGCCTCTAACATCTGTAAGCCTGAGCGAAGTGGAGTACGACTTATACCAAGTTGTTCCGCTAATTTTTCCTGAACAATCTTTTGGCCCGGTTTTAGTTGTTTTGTGGTGATGAGCTTTTTCACCTCCTCATACGCTATCTTGCCCAGTTCTACGTTCGTTAGTTTCATAATTCAACCTGAATTTATCCTTTTTGGTATAGCTTAATTACACTTGGATAGATCTGCCTTTTTGTAAGAATCTTTTGGAGTGTCATCATGAAAAAGGGCTATTTTATCAATACTGAAATCCTGAGATCTTCCGCCAATATATAGGGTGTGCTCTCCTTTTTCCAAGAGATATTGTGCATCGGAAAAAACATGTTCAATATCCTGCTGGGAATTCCAATCCCATTCACTGACTGTATGATTGAAGTTTTTTCTCCAATCACCATCATCCATTCTCAAAAAAACATCATTACATTCCGTGAAATCTTCACAGGAATGATAGTTCCTCATCTTTACCGTATACGTACCCGGCTTATTTATTTCGAAAGTGTAGCCCAACAAACCTTGACCGTTAGCCTCTATATTGGTACTCGCTATCCATGTTATATATCCCTCTCCCGAATAATCCCCCACTGAATTTTCCAAAGACCAACCTTCGGTCAATGGAATGCTCTCCGCTTCAAAAACGATTATTCCATTCTTCTCTTGGAAAACTCCATCATCACACTTTTTAATGGACTGACTCAATGAGGTAGCTACGAAACTGAACGAAAAGGAAATTGCGAGTATCAAGGATAGTTTGAACATGAAAAGTTTTTGATTTTATTTGCGTTTTTCAAAAAAGATGAAAATTCTAAAAATTACCCACTTCGGAACACTTTCGTCTAATCAAAAGTCGACAAGGAACCCTATCAATGTTAGGGCAAATACATAGCGTTATTTTAGGAATGTTTTTGCGATTTTACCTTAAGCTTTGCAGAACATTTATCGACTGACTTTCAATGTTCGCGGTATAGAAAGAAACCATAAAACCATCCGAAATTTAACAGCGGATCCCAATTTTACTTCTCAGGAATCTGCATAATTCAAAAATAAGGATAAAAATTATATTTTGTATACTGTATACAAAAACTTCTCAGCGGAGATAGTTATTAGCAACCATCAATCTGGCAAAGCGAAGGCAATATAATTCCCCCCTGGCTTTTGTCCTCTTTCGCCTCCCGCGGCGATTACAATGAATTGCTTGCCATCGACCTCATAGGTTATCGGGGTGGCAAAACCACCTGCGGGAAGCTGATATTCCCAAACTGTTTCTCCCGTATTTTTGTCAAAGGCCCGAATACGTTCATCTTTAGTACCGGCGATGAAAACAAGACCCCCAGCGGTGACCAAGGGTCCACCATAACTTTCCGTTCCTGTGATTGGGATACCTTTTTCGGTCAATTCCGGATATTCTCCTAATCGTACACGCCAAAGATATTCGCCGGTGTTTATATCTATAGCGTTCAGGGTCCCCCAGGGCGGTTTCAATCCAGGATATCCATCTGGATCGGTGAATTTTTCCCATACCTTGATAAGATAAGCCGGTTCGAAACCAAAATTCTCATGGGTTTCCTTAAGCATCTGGTCTCCAAATTCGCCAACTACCTTGCTTTTTGATCCGCCCGAATTCGGGTTGAATAAAAATTCTACGATGCCGGCCCTCTCCTTCGGTGACAAGTATTGGAAAGACGGCATACGGCCGACTCCGAGTTTAAGGATCTCTGCAACCTGTTCCTTCTGAAACCGTTCTCCTATGTTTGTAATATTCGGGAATTCCGTTCCGCTACCTTTTCGGTCTAGGCCATGGCAAGAGGCACAGTTCTTTGCGTACAGCGTATTTCCATAGGAAAGTGAGGCAAACTTTTGGTTACGGCTACTACTATCTATCATTTGGAGGACCCAAGGATTGTCGTTGGCGTTCTGGTAAAGGATACCATCGGGATCGATAGCGTTACCCCCCCATTCAGCACCTCCACTGTATCCAAAAAGAAGAGAGCCTTCCTTACTGGGCGGTGTGAATTTATGGTCGGTATCGAATTTTTCAAATGCCTCCTTGGTGTACGCTTTCGATTTGGGGGAAATATCACTGATATCGTCCGCGGTATAAACCTGCCTTGAAAAAGGCGCTGGTTTTAGGGGGAATTTTTGAACCGGCCATAACTCCTCGCCTGGGAGCCCGTTGCCCGGTACCGGCCGTTCCTCGACCGGAAAAACGGATTGGCCGGTATCTCGGTTCAAAACATAGACCAAGCCATCCTTGGTAGTCTGGACCACCACATCTACCTGTTCTCCATTAAGTTCGATGGTGGTGAGATTCGGCTGGATAGGTAAATCTCGGTCCCATACATCATGGTATACGGTCTGGTAGTACCATTTTAATTTTCCGGTCTCCGCTTCCAGTGCGATGATACAATTGGCAAACAGGTTTTTGCCCTCGCGATTTCCGCCATAGAAATCGGAGGATGGGGATCCCGTCCCGAAATAGACTTCCCCACGTTTCTCGTCGAGCACCATACCTGCCCAGCTGTTGGCTCCCCCAACTTCTTTGTAGGCATCTTTTGGCCAAGTATCATACCCCTCTTCCCCTGGATGTGGAACAGTGTGAAATACCCATTTCAACTTTCCGGTAACAACATCGAAGGCGCGGATATGGCCGGGAGCGGCATCCCCGGATTCGGATACACTGGAACCGATGACGAACGTATTCTTATAGACCACACCGGGACTTGTGGCCTTGACGCTCAGGGAATCAGTGTCGCCTTTGCGGTTGGTCGATAAGCCTTCGTGCAGGTCCGCCATCCCGTTTTCGCCAAAATCAGGAATTCCCTTTCCATTATTTGCGTCTACGGCATATAGTTTGGAACCAACGGTGTACAGAATTCGCCGATCTTTTCCATCCTGCCAGTAGGTAACACCCCTACTTACGTTTACATTTTTGTTATTCGGGTCAAACTTCCATAGTTCTTTGCCGGTGCCGGCATGAAGGGCAAAGAGATGGAGTTCTGGGGTAGTGCCGAACAGCACCTCATCTACCACAATGGGCTGACATTGAATCTGCCTGGTCCATCGAGATCCAGGGTTTTCAGGATCGATGGGCTTCTTGGCATTGTACATCCAAGCCACTTCCAAGTTCGTGACGTTGGTTTTATTGATCTGTTTCAAGGGTGAATATCGGTTGCCGGCCTTATTGCCCCCGTACACCGGGTAATTTGTTCCCGTTTCTTGAATAGATCGGTCGGATATGGAATTGGGATCTTCGCATGAAAAAAGTCCCGACACGAAAAAAACGAGCAAAGAATGTGTGATCAGGTTATTAGTCATCGTACTAAAAAGTATAGAATTCATAGGAAATGGTCCACGAAAAAGATTCCCCGTTTTTTACGTTGACATCGATATAGGGCTCTGGGGACAAAGTTTTGATTGCTGACCAAAATACCATGTGCGATAGCGGCTGGTCACAGGTAATCCGTACTCCCGCACCGGTATTTGAATTTTCGACCCTTATATCGTAATCGTCCTCTGAAGTACTAAAACCCGAGAGGTTGACGATCATAGGATGGTCATTTTCTCCCAGCTCCTTTACGAATTTGATCTTCTTCCCCTTTACTACTTCCGCAAAGCCTCCCAATCGGCTTTCGTCCCCTTCGATGCCAAAAGGAAATTGAATTGAAAACCCCGGACCGGTTTTTTGTTGGTCTATTACAAAAAAGTTGTGGTTAAAAACCCGGCTTTCTATGTTCTTGTCCCCATCGTTTACCAAGGTATGTTCGATTATCATTTTGTCATCCTTTAGCTGTATCGATTTATGATACGTGTAAGGATATTTCCCCTTGGTTATTTGATGGGTGAATCGAACTTCCTCATTTTTGGTTTCAATATTCCATTTCCCATGATTCAAAATTTTATAGGATTTGGAAAAATGATAATCGGTTGAATCGGGTCGTTCCAAAATTCCCACTCCGATCTTGACGAACGATTCTTGGGGTTTGGCACTATTATATCCGATGGGGTCGAAGGCCTCGACAGGGCCCATAATGGCATCATGGATAGTAGGTTCATATTTGTCGAACCACTTTCCGAAATACGTATGCCCTTTATACTCTAAACTTGCAACGACCCCTGCCCAATCAAATCTGGTACCCCTGTAATACCCATTTTCCGTATCTGGCAGGTATATCTCGCAGCCTATCGTACCATTTGAAATATACGTATTTGGCACCTCCTGCGAATAGCCGCTCCATAGGTTGCTGAAAATTGCAAACGTCAGCAATAAGCATGTATATATTGGTTTCATGCTTTTTTAAGGCCTTATAATGGTTCCGTCCTCGTTCCGTACCTGCCAATTCGATTTCAGGTTGAGGGGGTATTTGGCCGCCTCCTTTTCATTTACCTCCACGCCAAAGCCCGGAGCCTCGTTTACGACCATATAACCATTGTCCATGGTTGGGCAGCCGGGAAAAACGGCCTGTTCCTCTTCAGAGAATTCCCTTCCCTCCTGAATCCCGAAGTTCCAGATGGCAAGGTCGATATGGGCCTGGGCGGCGTGCCCTACGGGTGAAACGTCGCCCGGACCGTGCCATGCGGTGCGAATACCGAACCACTCGCCCAACCGCGCTACTTTCATGGCCGGGGTGAGGCCACCGATCTGGGAGACGTGGCAACGTATAAAATCGAAATAATGGTTGGCCATAGGTTCCAAAAACTCATTAATGTTGTTGAAAAGTTCGCCCATGGCAATCGGGACGTTCGTACTTTGACGAAGTTCTTTCCACCAACCTTTGTTTTCAGGGGACAAGGGGTCTTCTATAAAGAAAGGACGGAATTCCTCCAATTGGTTGATCATGTTGATAGCTTCGGTAGGTTGTACCCGCTCATGGATGTCATGCAGCAGCTCCACATCCTCACCACATTGCTTGCGTACCATCTCGAACATCTTGGGCACAGATCTGAGATAGACTTGTGGATCCATGTAATTATCGTCCTTGTAGGCATATCCGGCCTCCTTAAAATCGGCGGGCTTTTGATCCGTTCCGACGGCACCGTAACCCCCCTGCTGGATTCTTACGTGCCGGTACCCTCTATCCATAAACTTTTGGACATCTTCTGCCACCGCTTCCGGGGTTCTGCCTCCGGCGTGGGCATAGCAGGGTATCGCAAAGCGTGACTTTCCCCCTAGCAATTGGTAAACCGGCATGTTGGCACGTTTCCCTTTTATATCCCATAGTGCCTGGTCCAGGCCGCTCAGCGCATTGTTAAGTACTGGCCCGTTACGCCAATAGGAACTGACGTAGAACGACTGCCACATATCTTCGATGTTATCGACATCCTTACCGACGCAGAAGTCGTTCATATAACTGTCGATCGCGGTCACTACGGCGGCAGCACGCTGTGTGAAAGTCGCACACCCTAAACCATAGAGCCCAGGTTCGCTGGTTTCTACCTTTACTACGATCAGGTTGCTTCCCCGAGGGGCGGTGGCAATAGTCTTGACATTTTTAATCGTTACCGGTGCCAAACCTTTGGCATAGTTGGGAGTTTCATAGGCCTCCGCATAAACTGGGGTACTCCCGAAAAGGCCAAGGGCTCCTGCCGTCGTTCCTAGACCCAGTGTCTTCAGAAGGTTACGGCGATTGATTTGATTTTCTGTTTTTTTCATAAATCGTAAGCTTAAAAGTTAGAAGTTAAAAATATAATATAAGCAAGTTTTTGTTTTCTGTGCTTAGCCCTTTCAGACTAAATTATTTTCAGGCCACGCTTTTTAGCGGCGCAATCTTTTCTTTGTCCTTACCTCCATCCACAGACGGAGGTATTAATAGAAACACTCTTGCCACTGTGCAAACCACTGATAAAGTTTTATTCAAGCTCTATTTCACATCGGTGAATTTCAGACATACTGGTGAACTCACTTGAATTTTCTCCCCCGTTGGCGTAAGCATTCCCGTCTTTATATCCCGTTTGAAGATCACGATTGTGTCATCGCCACTATTGCCCACCAAAACAAATCTCCCGGTCGGGTCAAGGGCGAAATTCCTAGGGGTTTTTCCCAAGGTAGCCTGACGCCCCTTGTATTTCAGTTTGCCCTTTTTATTGATGGCATAGATAACCAACTCATTGGCAGATCCACGTAGCGAACCGTACAGAAAGTTTCCATCCGGCGAGATATGGATGTCGGCCGCTGCGGCGGTATCGCCTTTTTCTTTATAGCCATCGGAACCCAACGTAATGGTCTGTTTAGCAGTCAATTTTCCGTTTTTATAGTCGAAAACGGTCACATCGCCCGTGATCTCTTGTATGACGTACGCGAATTTGCCATTGGGATGAAAGGTGAAATGCCGAGGCCCGCTCCCTTTCTGGACCTCAACGAAAGACGGATTGGCGGGGGATAATGGATCCTCTTTACTCATAGCAACGGAATAGATATTCACTTTGTCGGTCCCGAGGTCCGGGGCGAACAAATAGCGACTATCGGGGGACAGAACCGCAGCATGGACATGCGGGTTGTCCTGACCCCTTCCTACACTGCTTCCCTGATGTTGCACCGTCTGTATACCAGAGTCCAACGAACCGTCGGTTTTGATAGGTACCGCAGATAAGCTTCCACCACCATAGTTGCCTACAAATACATATTTGTTTGCGTCATCGACCGAAATATAGCAGGGACTATCCCCACCAGAACTTACCCTGTTCAAAAAGTCAAGCCTACCTGCGGCCGGGTCGAATGAAAATGCAGAAACACCCCCGTTCCCACCACCGACTTCATTGACGGAATACACATAATTACCATCCTCCGAAACCGTCAAGTATGATGGGTTCTCGATACCCGTTGCTTCAGACTTATATGTTAGCGCACCTGTATCACTATTGAAGCGGTAAACATATATGCCCTCACTTTTACCAGGTTCGGTGTAGGTGCCGACCAAAAGATTGAAAACAGTATCATCGCTCGAAGTTTGCCCTTGGGCAAGGGTGCAGATACCCAAAATCAGGCATAGAAAAAGAGCACTCTTCATAAGTTTAATTTTATAGTGTTGATGAATAATTCCGGATTGCCCTGCCTTGGAATCGGCTATTGAATATGGTTACTTCTTTAAAATCGGAAGGAAGAACCATATTTCTGGATCCTTGACTCAAATAACCTGAACCATGATAAAATTCAATCTTGTATTGGTGGTCATCATTCAAGGTTACCAGCGCATACCTATCGTCCGGGGCAATTTCTATGAATTTTCCTTTTTTATTGACACGGAAACTTTGTAGGGCCCCGTTGTTATTTCCTACCAGCAGATTCATTCCTTCTAAAGTGGCTATCGGGGCGAGAGATCTGGCATTTTCAACGACCATAAACCCACTCTCGTTCGCCGTCGCAGGCTCAAAAAATCCCTTGCCGTTTCCAATTAGGACACTGCCTATGGATCCGTCGAGATATCCGCTCAGGGTTTCGGTATCCCTCCTATTGCCGACCACCAAGATGTCTGCAAATCCATCGTTGTTTATATCCTCGGTACTAATTCCATATACAGGGGATTTTTGGGCGGGTATGGGCAGTTTTTTATACGAAAAGTTTCCGTTGCCCCTATTTTCAATATAAATGCTCTCAGTAATATTGATTTCCTCTGAAATTGCATTTACCAACTCTTCCTCTTCGAACAGTTGATCGAAGGTTATCTTCCCGTAATCACGATAAAACGGAAACTTTTTCTTCATAACACTAATTTGGCTTACCAAGGCATCTCTAGATGGGTATGGGAAATTTTCACCATTCAAATAATAGCCCAAGACGGGATCTATTCTACCATTGTTATCAAAATCTTTTGCCAATAGCGTAAGGGGCTCCTTTTTAGAAGCCTTGTATTCAACGTTGCCACCAATATTACCCACTATATAGTCGATATCTCCATCAAGATCAAAATCAGCCCCATTGATACTGTTCCAGAATCCACGCAGCTGGTCAACACCGGATTTTGAGGTCACATTGACCAGTTTATCCTTTTTATTTTCAAAAAATGAAATTTCCATCCATTCACCTACAACGATAAGATCTGTGTAATTATCGTTATTAAAATCCGTCCATAATGCCGACGTAACCAAGCCTATATCGGAGAGCTGGGGTGCCACGGTGGAAGTAACGTCCTTGAAAACACCTTTATCGTTCTCTAGAATAAAACTTTTCCCAGGATACGGATAACTTTTGGGAAGCAGTCTGGATCCCACGAACAAATCTAAATCTCCATCGTTATCAAAATCACAGGCGTTTACTGTGCTAGAACTAGCGGACATTGTTGGAAGCTTATTAGATATTTCAAAGCTTCCATCATCCATTTGCAGATAAAGCTGATCTTGATATAAATCGGATGGAAAGGATATCTCGTTACCTCCAGATGCTATATAAGCATCCAATTTACCATCACCGTTCGCATCGAACAATAGGCTTCCAAGTTGTTCGTGCTTCCAGGATAGTGGCATTCGTGGGCCTTTTTCAAAACCACCTTCTTTATTCTGTAAATAAACGAATGTAGTATCGTTTAATGCGGTGGTCATCATAAAATCTTCCAGTCCATCATTATTGACATCCCCCACAGCCAGTCCCGGACCCTCGCGTGAAAGCATCTTTAGCAAAAGGGGTTCTTCCTGAAAGTCTATATAACTATTCTCAAGATGGGAAATATCATCTGTAAGGTTCTGACTACTTACCAATAATGTTCTATCCGGCAACTCTTTTTCCACCTGGGGGGTTTTGGCATTTTTGTAGTACAAAGTGTCGAGACGGTTCGCTTTTATTTTTTTGATCAATTGAACCTTACCGTCCGGCCAATCTACCTTTAGGCTATCTATGTCATCACGGGACCCCAGTCCGAAATGCAAAATATAATCCACTGAGGATAAATATCCTCTTACGGGGGTCTGCTCGCATCTTTGAATTACATTTCCCTCGTACAAATAAACCGTGGCCCCAATTGCATCCGGGTTGTTTGACGGCCCCTTAAGTTTGAGCCTTAAGAAGTTGGAATCGGTTTTGGATTTTTCGACACTTTGGTTCTTGTAAACAAAAGCCTCTTGATTTATGTTATTGGTTACGATATCCAGATCTCCGTCTCCATCTAAATCTACATAAACGGCGCCATTCGACATACTTTTTGCTCCGGTCTCCCATTCCCCGGTAACATTTTCGAAGGTCAGGTCGCCCCTATTTTTGTAGAAATAATTGGGCAAATCGATTGGTGGTAACTTGTCCAATGCCTCGAACCTATTTTGCTCCCTGATCTCCTTACTGGTATAAGGATTACTGCTTGTTTGCGAATAGTTAATAAAGTCAAGATCCGTAATGTCCCGGCCATATCCGTTGGAAATAAAAAGATCTTTATGTCCATCATTGTCCAAATCCGCAAAAAGGGGCGCCCAGCTCCAATCTGTTTTTTGTATTCCGGCCAAACGGCCAATTTCTGAAAAATTACTTTCGTTATTTCTTAACTGCAATGTATTTCTTACATACTGGGGCATGTAACCCAGATTAAATCGCATGTTTTGATTGTTGAAATTCATGGCCGGTGTCATGATCTTATTGTGCATATTCGATTCGGGTAACATGTCTACTTCAACAATATCTAGCAATGCATCATTGTTGTAATCGGCAACATCGATGCCCATTCCGTTATGTGACGTCTGGGAAATAAAATCAGTAATACCGTTCGTAAATGTGCCATCTCCGTTATTTATCCACAGTAAATCGTTTGTGATAAAATCATTGGAACAGTATATATCCGGCCAACTATCATAATTTACATCTAAAATAGCAACCCCCAATCCATATCCTTCAATTGTTATGCCTGCCTGATCGGACACATTTGTAAAAGTATCGTCACCATTGTTCCGATATAGCTTGTCGGTGCTTTTGCCTTCACCCCTTACCTTTATCCGCCGGATAGAGTTATGGCTAAAACTTTCGATGGCGTTTGTGAGTAGGTACATATCCAAATCGCCATCTTTATCGTAGTCAAAAAATACGCTCTGGGTACTATAGTCTGGGTCATTTAGCCCAAACTTACTGGCGCTTTCAACAAACGTGTTGTTCCCTTGGTTTATATATAATCTATTTTCTCCTTTTGAGGTATAATCCTTGTCGGCCATACAGACATAAATATCCAGGAATCCATCCGTATTGATATCTATAAAATTAACCCCTGTGGCCCAACCTTCTTTCAAGATTTTCGAAGTGGCCGTAACGTCTTCGAACTGAAAATTCCCCTTGTTTATGTACAGTCTTGATCCGACACTATTCCCACTAAAAAAAAGATCGGGCAGACCGTCGTTATTGATGTCGCCAGCGGCCACACCTGCACCATTGTACATATAGATGAAATTCAGGGGATTCAATTCCTTTGTTTCTGTAATCTTATTATTGAAGTCTATACCTGTTCTTTCAGCGGATAGCAGAACAAAGGTCTTGTCGTTCGTACCGACACAACTATTGGACAAGGCCATAAGAATAAAAAGTATAAAAACTAAGGGGCGCATTGTGAATCAATCTTTGTTGGGTCGATATATTCGATTAGCAAGGAAATAGGTTTGTCAATTAGGCTTTTATTCGTTCCATACGTCGGGAATTGGTCCGTAGCCAGCTGGATTTAGTGGTTTTTGGTCATAAGCATCCACTTTCTGCGAATGCACATCATATATCCTTTTGGCCGTTTCCTTAATGGCTCCTACCATATACTCATACGGGCGATCGGTAACGTCTACCAATCCACAATTGTAGTTCTCCCCATCATAACCTCTTCCTGTCAGATCTTGGTCGGACCATTGAAAGTAGGCAACGCCAATCAATCCCGGATGGTCAAATGCCTGTTCTGTATAGAGTCTATAAGCGACCCCACGTTCCTCTTGGTTTTCAACTTGAACCAATGCCTGTGCCATTCCCCTATTTACCGTCCCGGTATGGTATTCCCCTATCATCATGGGTAGGCCGGTAACGTTCATAATTCTATCCATTGTTGGCTTGGGCGGTACCAATTCATAGCAATTAAAGCTAAAAACATCGAACACGTCTTTACAAATCTCTAAAATACCGTCTTCGGGAATATGCCCGAATCGAATTCCCAAGGTAAGGTGATTGGGATCATATTTTCGTACAGCGGCATCTACTGTTTGAAGAAATATTTCGAAGGTCTCAAAGATAAATTCCTTTCTTCTTTCGTCAGTATCTCCTTCTTCCAGGTAGCTAGTTAAAGAAGTTTTAATCGGTTTTTCGCCTTTTGCATCCAAAATTAAGTCACATAATCTGGATTCTTGGCCCAACCATGAAGGTTCGTTACCTGTAAAGTATCCGATCAGCCATGGATTCTCGCTGTACTGGGAAACCGTCTCTTTCACAACATTTTCAATCTTGCTTTTAAAATCGGTCGCGTACACATCGGCAAGGCCCATAATGCCTTCACCGATTCCAAGGCCATAAAGCTGAAGGGTAAATGGCTTTTGGTTCATGGCGATTATTTCATCGCTCGACCAGTTCGCTATCGTATTAATTCCCCAATTCGACATTCTATCAATAATCATATCGTTCGATTTAGAAGCATAGTCTTCCCCAAATCGACGGTGTAAATTCCATTTTCCGAACGAAACCGTGTTAGGATTTTCAGGGTCGGACCCCATACCTTCCGGTGGTTTTTGTTTGATAAAATTGGTACGTTTATCCAATCGATTGACATCGCCCCCATTGCCCGGGGCAATACAATCAATGCCAAGGGACAAAAACTGATAGCCTTCGGGGTCTATAAACCACCATGTATTATCCACCATTTGTGTCCTAAAAAAACCTGTCGCTTCGACTTGGGCATTTAGATACCCTCCATATTTCGAATAGTTGAAATTTCCGGTGTTTTTCAGGTCGGCCTCTTCGGCCTTCCATTCGGATTTTAATTGATCTATGGATTCAATTTTATTCTCAAAATCCAACAGGTTTGATTGCCCGAATTCATCTACCACCGGTACTTCGCCCAAATATTCGTCGCCCGGATCGGTTTTATGTAAACTGATGGAACGCAATTCTATGGTGGGATTTCCTATGGGTACGTGCATTCTAAAACCAATCGAGTCAACCCCGGTCAACGGCCCCCGATTTCCACCTAGATTGAACCAACCTGTATACCGCGGCTGATTCATTGTACCGGCTATATCGTTTGCCGCATCGGGCAGCTGGGTATAAAATCGTAATGGAATCGCCTGTTTCACCCATCCTGTCGGCACATAGCCCATTACCCGAAGTTCGTTGTAGCCTTCATCTGTGGTAAAGCCGACTTGAAACCGCTGAGCGGTGCTGACCATCATTTCCAGCACCACAAAATTATAGTCGCTCCAGTCTTCATCAAGTCCCGGACTTATATCTTTTATCGCAAATTTCTGACCCGAAACCTTCTTACTGCTATCGAATTCAATTTTAAAAGTCTTATCTGAGGTCTCTTCACAAGATTGAAAAAACAAACACACCAAAATGGAGTAGGCCATTAGGGATACACGTTGCGTTGTCAAATTCTTTATTCTAGTATGGAACATCTGAACAGTTGTTATGTGATTGGGTGTTATGGAAAGTATATAGGTATATTAGTAATTAATTAAAAGCCCCCAAAAGATTTCCATATCGAAAAAATTTGGAGGCTAATAAAAAACTCAACTCAAATAATTTATTCTACTCCAAATTGTCATTCTCTGGATAGGGTGCAAAAGGATCTTCTACGGTTAGGCCAGTGCCGAGAGGGGTCAAGGCGTTGTCGATAGGAGATCTTAAGGCCCTAACTTCGTCCAAGGTTTCGGTCCTAATAATATCGTACCATCTAGACCATTCACCTGCCAGTTCCCAGGCTTTTTCCCAGACAACATCTTCCCAGGTGGCCGAGCCTACATCGTCAAGCCCAGCTCTGTTCCTTACTCTATTCAAGGCTTCAAGGGCACTTGCGTCGGAATTGTTGCCAGTGGCCCTAATCTGCGCTTCTGCGTAAATCAATAGCAGTTCGGAATATCGTAAGTAATTTATATCCTTATTGACGCTGGCATTATCTTGTGCGCCGAATTTTGCTTTAGAGTATAATACCTGGCCTGCCTCACTGGTTTCAAAAGTAAATTCTTTGCGAGGGCCTTCAGGAAACATATCATAAAATGCTACCTCGACCCAAATATCACCAAATAGGATGGCTTCAGCTTGAAAATTTGCCGAACCCCATCCGTCAAGGCCAACATTTGCGGGCAACGCAATAATAGCCTCTGTATTTCCGTCAGCGCTAAGGTTATTGACCTCGTCCCCCATGATACCACTTAACTCAGGTTCTAAAGCGAATACACCGCTATCTATAATCTCCTTTGCCTCTGAAGCGGCCAAAGTGTAATTTTCGGTTTTTTTGAGCGGAAAACCTGCTGTCGTCAAATAGACATTGGCCAAAAGAGCCTGAGCCCTCCATTTATTCGCCCTGTAAATACCGTTTACGGCTTGTGGTTCCAAATTATTTTTGGCAAAAGTGAGGTCGTCGATAATCTGTGTGTATATCTCGTCAAAAGAAGTTAAAGGTTCTTCTCCGGTCACTCCTTGCTGCGATGTGAGCAGGGGTATCTCACCCCATGTCCTTACTATTTCAAAGTATGCTAAGGCCCTTAAGTAACGCACCTCCCCAAGGGATCTGTTCAGAGTAGCTTCGTCCTCCGGACTTCCTTCAACCACAGAACGCATGCGAGGTTCGTTGTCCAAAAACGTGTTTGCAGCTCCTACTATTTCCCATAATTGGTTCCAGGTATTGTTCTGCCAAGTATTTGTGGGTAAAGGCTGTAACTGATCATATTGCAAATAAAATGTTTTGTTGGACCCCGTTGCCGCTGTTCTATCATCTGCGGCCCAAAAGTGGCAGTAATTTTCACTTTTTGCGAACAGTCTATCCGACAACACGGAATATACACCTAGAGTACCCGTCTCTATATCGGCAACACTACCGTAAAACGATTCTGCCGCCAATTCTCCTTTTACATCGGTAGGGAGATCACCTTCGCAAGAAATGGAAAATCCTAGCAGTACACATGCACAAATTATCTCTCTCTGTAAATTTAACACTGGTTTTTTCTTTTTCATTTTTTTAAAATTTTGCGTTTAGACCCAAAGTAAATGTTCTTGAGGTAGGCAATGCCCCTATATCGACCCCTGCAAGCCTATCATTCTCCCCCCCATTATTTACTTCGGGATCTAGGCCCGAGTAGTCTGTAATGGTTATGAGGTTTTGACCACTCAAGTACAATCTCAACGATGTGGCGCCAATAGATTCCAAGGCAGGTAAACCTCTCAATGTATACCCTAAGGATAGGTTCTTCAATCGTACAAATGAACCATCTTCAATGAATTCGGAAGAGAGATTTTGGGTATTTGTAGCATTTAATGATGGGAGTGGCGCCGATGTGTTGCTTGCCGTCCAAGTATTTCTAAGCTCCTCGGAAGTACCAAATGGAATCCTACCATCGCGACCGATTATAAGCGCTCTTGCACGGTTGAATACATCATTACCTTGAACCCCTTGAATAAAGAAATTTAAATCAAAGCCTTTGTAAACAAAGTTATTATTAATGCCATACGTATAATCTGGATTAGGATCTCCAATAATATCTTGTTCTTCCGCATAAATCGCGTTACCATCAGCTTCATTGACTCCCTCGTAAACAAAGCCATAGAAAGACCCTATAGGCTCACCCACCCGAACAATCGAGGGGGCAGGAATGGACCCGCCAACCGATAAGCTAGGGAATATTTCGGTTTGATCACCGATCAAACTTAAAATTTCGTTTCTATTACTTGAAATATTGGCGCCAAGTTCCCAAGAGAAGTTATCATTTTGAATTATCCTTCCGGACAAAGACAAATCAATACCCTTGTTTTCGACCTCTCCTGCATTCACAACCTGATCCACCCGACCCGTAAAACGAGGGAGGCTACGCACCAATAACAGGTCTTCTGTCGTTTTAACATAATACTCAAAAGACAAATTGAACCTATTGTTTAAAATACCAAGGTCGAAACCAATATTTGTCTGTGTAGTCGTTTCCCACGTAAGGTCAGGGTTGGCAAGTCTTGTTCCCGGCAATATAGCGGTACTACCGGTTCCACCGCCCCCGGGTATCCAAGGGTTATTTCTTAATAAATTAAGTGCGTCTGTAGTTTGAATGAGCTCATTACCTGTTTCGCCCCATCCGGCACGAAGTCTTAGGCTGCTTATCGTTTCAGATGTAAAGAAAGCTTCGTTATTAATGTTCCATCCTACGGCAAGAGAGGGGAAGATAGCACCTTGATCCCCGAGAAAAACGCTGGATTCGTCATATCGTACAGAAGCTGTTAATAAATACCTAGAGTCATAATTGTAGGTGGCCCTACCTATCAGGGATCTCAATTTGCGTTGTGAAAATATACTCCCAATAGTCTGAAGGTCTGCAATACCTAGGTTGTCAAAACCGACACCAGGGGTGAAAAATCCTCTGCCATCGGCATTAAACCCTTCAGACTTATTGGTTCTTTCTTCGAAAATGGCAGTCGCATTTATATCGTGCTTTTCATTGAAGTTATTATCGTAAGTAAGCCTTAAAGCATACTGTGTATTGTTGTTGTTCAAGGTATTTTGCCCTGCCACAATATCCGCGCCCTCATTATTGGGCGGATTAAAAAACGCAACTGAAATATTAGCATAATCAACACCCCCACTTATGTTAAAATCAAGATTGGGCAGCAAATTATAATTTAACTGAACATTCGTCTGAACCCTGTTCGTGGTACTTTTCCCGTTAGTCTCCTGAGCGAGAAAAACCGGATTGGTCAGAACCGATTCTTGAATACCACCCCGCACTATGGTTTGCCTATTATATGCACCTGTCGCGTCAAAAATAGGGGTAGTAGGATCAAAACCTACGGCGCCTAACGCTAGATTCGCCCCAAAGGCAGGGTCGTTGTTCAACCCTTCCTGACGAACAAGGTTCAGTGAAGTACTCAAGCTTAGCTTATCGGAAAGATCGGCATTAATATTGGATCGTATCGCGTATCTTTTGAAATTGGTGTTGATAGCAACTCCTTCTTGGTCTAAATAGTTCCCAGAGACAAAATAATCCATTTTTTCCGCACCTCCTCGAAAGGACAGTTGATAATTATTGGCAATGGCCGTTCTGTAGACCTCATCTTGATAGTCAACAGAATTGGCAACTAAATTGTCGATTTTTTGTTGTGTATTAAAAACAGGGATAGGATTGCCACTGGCAGCAGTATTTTTTGTGTTTGCAAAATCAACAAATTCCGAAGCACTTAAAAGACCGATGGAATTGGACGGTTGCGAAAAACTCAAGTACGATCCAAATTCAACTGAGGATCTACCTGGGGTTCCTGTTTTTGTTTTGATTATTATTACACCGTTGGCTGCCCTGTTACCATATATTGCCGAGGAACTTGCATCTTTTAAAACGCTGATGGATTCGATATCCGCCGGATTGACAGAATTGATATCTACATCTATAAGTCCGTCGACGACAACCAAAGGGGAGTTGTTTCCGGTAATCGAATTACTTCCTCTTACCCTAATTTTCAAACCAGCTCCGGGCGCACCGGAACTTTGGGTTAGTTGAACCCCTGAGGCTCTACCTTGCAGTGCTTGATCTACATTCGTTAACGGGCTTTTCTCTATATCACCTGCTCCTACCACGGAAACAGCACCGGTTAGATCTTCTTTTCTAACGGACTTGCCATAGCCGACAACCACTACCTCATCCAATAGAGCCGCATCCTCTCCCAAGACTACATCGATTGAAGATTGCCCTGTGAATTCCATTTCCTGGGTTACATATCCTATATAGGAAAACACTAATACATCTCCCGAATTTACAGAAATTTGATAATTCCCATCAAAATCAGTAACCGCGCCAGTTGTTGACCCCTTAATTATTACGTTAACACCCGGCAAAGGTCCAGATTCATCAGCAACATAGCCGGTAATTGTTGTTTGCGAATAAATCATCCCTCCGAGCATCAAAAATACCGGAAGAAGTACTTTTTTAAATAAATTGTCTTTCATTGGTTTAATCGATTTAAAATTTAATTTGTTGACCATCGAAATTTTAAGGAGATTGAAAAGAATTACGAAACCTGCGAAACAGTGATTCTTTTTTTGTCTTTTTCTATTTATTAATAGGTCATAATTCCAATATTGAAAACAAATATATAAAAATTATTTACTTTTGTATACGGTATACAAAAAATAAATTTAGATTGCCGAGATATAGATATACCTGTTTATGCATGATGGGCATCATCTAGCAAAAAGTCTATGATTGGGATTCTGCCCTATTCAATTGTTTTTTATAAACCCTCTGATGCTTACGTATTTTTACAACACCTTATAGCCCGTTTGAAACAAGTATGATGTCACAAAAACGAACTTATAAACCAAGACTTAAAAATAAAAACCTGATTATTACTTTAACCGCGTGTATGGTAATTGGTGTAGTTGTCATTTTTATTTTTTTCTTCGAAGGAAAAAGGGAAGAGCCGACGGTTTCAATAAAGGAGTACACGGTGCACTGTGGAAGTTGCCATCTGGCACCCGATCCGACAAACATTCCAAAATTTATATGGAAAAGTAAAGTTCTGCCCGAAATGGCTGAAAGAATGGGTTATACATCTAGCGTTAAAAGTTCAAGGTATTCTGATGAAGAAAACTATCATATAGAAATGAACCGTGCCTACCCTAAAAATTCGATAATAGACAGTATAAATTGGCAACGGATATATGACTATGTTCTAAATATGGCTCCCGCCAGTATTTCTAATCTTCCAATAAGAAAAGGTCGGAGCGCTATACTCACCCAGTTTGCATCTTCACTAACAGTTCTGAACGATGATCAATCTGCTGGAGGGATTGTCAATGTTACCTATGACAGTATCACTGACAAATTACTCATCGGCAGTTATGATGGTCAAATGTACGAATGGGACGGGCAGACTATACCGCTGTCCTTAAATTCTCCTATCATTTCCAGTTTAGCAGATGGTACCTCACTTTATCTCACGGAAATCGGGATTATGAATCCGAGTGAAATACCTAAAGGGGTGTTGTATAAGGTTAGTTCAGATACAGTCATACCAATTTTTAAAAAATTGCATAGACCTGTCTACACCGAAATAATCGATCTTGATGACAACGGCGCTAAAGAAATAATTATCTGTGAATTTGGGCATCTAACCGGTGAACTTTCCCTACTTGTTGAGAAAGGGACTATTTTCGAAAAAAGGACGCTTTTAGCTCTTCCTGGTAGCACTAAAGTGGAGGTTGTGGATATGAACGGTGACGGAAAGAAAGATATCGTTGCACTATTTGCTCAAGGGAGGGAAGGGATATTTATTTTCTACCAAGGGGAAAACCTGCAATTTGAAATTGAGCAGGTAATAGAGATGGGGCCGGAATATGGCTCGAGTTGGTTTTCGCTAATGGACTATGACAATGATGGGCATCAAGACATTGTTCTTTCCAATGGAGACAATGCAGACTATTCAAGATTCTTAAAACCTTATCACGGTATTCGGCTGTTCATTAATAATGGGATGAATAAATTTGAAGAAGAGTGGTTTTTTCCAATTAATGGTGCGACCCGTGTATTGGCCGAAGATTTTGATATGGACGGTGATATTGATTTTGCGGTTCTGTCCTTTTTCGCAGATTTGACCAATTGCCCTGAAGAGGGTTTTGTTTATTTAGAAAATAGAGATCCATCCCGCTATCTTTTTGTCCCACATACTACGCAAGATGCAAAAAGTGGAAATTGGTTGGTCATGGAGAAGGGAGATTTCGATCAAGATGGTGATGTGGATATCATGTTAGGAAACTTTACCAAGTTTCCTTCGAATCGATTCAAAAGTGAGATAAAAAACGACCTTCTATACCTTGAAAACACGGCGATAAGTAGTAATCGTAATCAACCCGAAAAGTCAACAACTCGTTCGACAGTTGTATTTTAAGGGCTTCTGTAAACATTCAACTCCTTAATATTTACCTTATGAAAATTAAAGATTTATTTACCATCATCGTAACCATTAGTATAGCCCTCCCCGTTACTGCATGTTATGCACAACCGAATAGGGTCGATTCACAATGGGAAATCCTAGACGTACAGGGAGAGCCCACTGCACGGCATGAAGCGGGACTGGTGGCTTATAAAGACAAGCTCCTTTTGATTGGTGGTAGGAATATAAACCCCACTGACGAATTTGATACTAAAACGAAAACATGGACGGCCAAATCGCCCACTCCTATCGAACTGCATCATTTTCAACCTGTGGTCATCGACGATGCCGTATATATAGTTGGTGCCATGACTGGCGCTTGGCCCAATGAAGAACCCTTGAAACGTGTCGTTATCTATCATCCCGATCAAGACAAATTCGTATTTGGCGATACCATACCGCAAAATCGTCGTCGTGGTGGTGCCGGTGCTGTTGTGTACAACGGCAAAATCTACTTAGCAGGAGGTATTACCAATGGACATATGGATGGTTACCAACCTTGGCTGGACGAGTACGATCCAAAAACCGGGGAATGGCGTGTATTAGAAGATGCTCCATATGCACGTGACCATTTTCAAGCGGTAGTTGCCAACAACAAGCTATATGCCTTTGCAGGCCGTAGGACCTCCAAAAGGACCGGTGAGGACATGGCGTTGACCAACAGGCATGGGAATGTTTATGACTTTTCTACAGGCCATTGGCAGACGGTAACACACAATTTAGAAATCCCCACGCAACGGGCAGGAAATTCCGCGTTTGTATGGAATGATGAGGTAATCATTGGCGGGGGAGAAAGTATGGCACAAGAAGCCGCCCATAGCGAAGTCGAAGCCTTTAGTACCACCAATGGTACCTGGCGAAAATGGCCATCGCTGCAAAATGGCCGTCATGGTTCGGGCTTTGCCGTTGTGGGCGATCATGTCTACATAGCCTCCGGAAGCGGAAATCGAGGAGGTGGCCCTGAACTTACATCAATAGAAAGACTGGCACTACCGGAACAAGGTGATAAAAAAGATACCGCGAAGGCCGACAGAACCCCTGTCTATTCGCGATGGCACACTTTAACACTGTCCTTCCATGGCCCGAAAACCTCTGAAAAAGACGTCAAAAATCCCTTTTTGGACTATCGACTGAGTGTAACGTTTACCCAAGGGGCCACCAAGAAAATAGTTCGTGGTTTTTACGCAGCGGACGGAAATGCCGCTGAATCCGGTGCCGACTCGGGAGATGTATGGCAAGTGCGCTTTACTCCCGGCCATACCGGAAAGTGGACCTACTCCGCACAATTTCATCAAGGGGATAGCATTGCCTTGAGCGAAGATTTAGATATAGGCGAACCAATCGCAATCGAGGAAGCTTCGGGAGAATTTATGGTGGTACCTTCGGATAAAGATGGCCGAGACTTTCGTGCAAATGGACGGTTGATAGCCTCAAACGGATATTTTAGATTCGAAGATTCGGGAAACTATTGGTTGAAGGGAGGAACGGATAGTCCTGAAAACCTGTTGGCCTATTCCGATTTTGACGGTACCTACCGAATGGAAACTTCGAAAACGGACGGGGAAGCGGATACCGATCAAACCATACATTCCTATGAACCACACCAAAAAGATTGGAAGTTGGGCGACCCCACTTGGCGAAACGGCAAGGGTAAAGGCCTGATTGGCGGAATCAATTACCTAGCTTCCAAAGGGATGAACGTGGCCTATTTCTTGACCCTGAACATTTTGGGCGATGGCAAGGACGTATGGCCTTATACCGATCCAGAAGACTTTACCCGATTTGATGTCAGTAAGCTTGACCAATGGGAAATCGTATTTCAACACATGCAATCCAAGGGAATATTACTTCATATGGTGCTGCAGGAAACGGAAAATGAAACAATGCTAGATGGTGGCGATACCGGTCCGATGCGCCAACTATACCTAAGGGAGTTGATGTCACGTTTTGGCC
The DNA here is from genome assembly GCA_963832345.1 of uncultured Flavobacteriaceae bacterium. Taxonomy (GTDB): domain Bacteria; phylum Bacteroidota; class Bacteroidia; order Flavobacteriales; family Flavobacteriaceae; genus Pricia. The sequence goes on from CAWHTW010000013.1 coordinate 24,496, forward strand.
ACCACCTAGGAATGAATTTCAACCTAGGCGAAGAAAATGGTTTTGCCGAATTCACCCCAGTGGCCCAAAATGATTCCCAACGTAGGTCAATGACTGATTTTATCACTAAAATAGATCCCTATAACCACCCCATCCTGTTACATACCCATTCGCACGAACCCGCCCGAGGGGATATACTTGACTCCATTTTAGGGTTTGAGCCTTTAGACGGACTTTCACTGCAAGTAGATAAGCGTGAAGAGGCGGCCGAAGTAGTAAAAAAATGGAAAGAAAAGGCAAGCGAAACTGGGCACGGATGGTTAATTACGATGGATGAAATCGGTATGTGGCACACGGGCGCCCGTTCAGACTCTTTGGATGCCAATCACGATAGCCTTCGAGGGCAGGTACTTTGGGGAACTCTACTCTCAGGGGCAGCAGGGGTCGAATGGTACTTCGGTGCGCATAATCGATACCACGATTTAAATACCGAAGACTGGCGCTCGCGAGATCGGTTATGGGAGCTGACTCACTACGCGACAGACTTCTTTCAAAAGCATTTGCCCTATTGGGAGATGCATCCGGAACACCGGCTGGTAAATTCGAAAGACTCCTATTGCTTTACCTTGCCAGGCAAGGTCTATGCACTATATCTTCCGGATTCAAAAAAATATAGCATAGACTTGAGGGGGGTTAAGGGTAAATTCAGCCTACAATGGTTCGACCCGCTAAAGGGCGGTGAACTACAGGAAAGTCCTATAAAATACATTATGGGAGGGGGTATTAGGGAGTTGGGTCTGCCACCTACAACGAATTCGACTGCAAAACGACAGGATTGGGTAGCATTAATTAAAACTATCGAAACAGGACCTGGGGAAATAAAACCTGAAAAAGATTAAAAAGTTGATACATCAATCGGCAATCACGATTCCGTTCTAGAATCTTAGAAAATCATAGACACAAACTTCGTAAAACTTTGGTAGGAACAAACCATTATACTTTATGGTCGAATTATGCCTCAATTTATTATTGGATTTCAAAAAAATACTAGAGGCCGGTTATGAAACCGTAATCGACCTTTTCGATGGGTATATTATTTCAATTGTACTTATGAACTATAAAATGAAAAACATGTTTATATGAGGTCTTATATGGCTGCAAGGTTTCCGATGAATACGCACTGCCTACGAGACTGGCCATCTCATCATTAGGGTTCTTGAAAATCTCTAGAAGTTTCCATCGCTTTTCGCCCTTTCCCGACTATATATCGCAAATGATCTTGGCGGATGTTGCTTCGCCGTTCTTTAGAAGCTTATCGTGGATCGTGTCGCAATGGTTTCGTACATGGTCCAAAAAAGTATTGAAATCGTGGACTTTTTTGGTAGTGAGCAGTAGTTTTCCGCTCATCGGGCCCCATCGCCTTGCTACCCTTTTTCCCAAGCTGAATTCACTACGTTCACCATTGACCGTCAAACGAGCATAAATGGTGACCAGACCTTCCTTATCGGAACGCTTTTTCTTTGGATAGAATAGTACGGAGGGTTGGCCGGACCTGAATAAAATTTATGATGTTCATGACTGAAATTCTAAAAAAAATCCTTCAAAAAAACCTGCTTGGATTTCGTTAAAAGTCAAAATAGGGCGTTTTTACAAATCTATCAAGGCCGAAAAAGGGGCACCGAATCGCTCACCTTTTTTACGGGTTCTAACGAATTCTTTTGGAATCAAGAAAACAAGAAAAATAAATTAGGCCGTAAACAATTAATTTATATGCTTTTACAACCATTTTGGATTCCTCCTAGCGGTCTCGACGGGACTCGAGCCCGCGACCCCCTGCGTCACCGGCAGATCATAACATGAACAGTCAATTGTCTAGATTACAGACCTTCTCCGTTGTAAAATAAAGGTCGCTACGAGAATCAAAAATGCACAGCACAACAGCACAATAAAGCAGGTTACTAAAGAAGAATGGTCGGCTATAAAGCCCAAAATAGGAGGGGCCAGCAGGAATCCAGTATACCCGGTTCCTGCAATGAAAGAGACCCCTTGCGAAGAATCTATCCCTTTCACATTACCACCGATCCGGAAGACCTCGGGAATCATAACCGAAAATCCGAGGCCACTTAGGGCGAATCCCGAAATCGCCAGATAAGTCTCGGTCGATAGTACAAAGCCATATCCTATCATAACTATCAGAACGCCAAGGCCTACAATTTTTATCGAACCGATTTTCGAACTAATGCCATCTCCCAAAAAACGCCCTAGGGTCATCGTCACCTGAAAGGCTAAAAAACCCACGCCCCACAAAGCTTCCGGTGCCATGCTGATTTCTTTGAGATAGAGTCCGCTCCAGTCAACGATGGCGCCTTCACTGCCCATGGCTACGAAGGAAATTAATCCTAACAGCAACAATGGCCTGAAAAGCTTCAAACTAAAGGAATCCTTTTCAACCGGAGCGGCCACTATGTCAATATATCTTCTGAAGTATAACAGATTCACCGTCAGCACCAAGGCCACTGCAATACACATGTGCACTATCGGATTGTCCAACGGACCGATCAAAAAACTCCCAAGACCGGCCAGAACCCCACCCAAACTGAAAAAGCCGTGCGAAGCGGACATAAACTTTTCTTTGTCCTTTTTTTCCAGTTCCGTTACCAAGGTGTTCATCGAAATGTCGGTAAAGCCGTTCGAGGCACCAAACAAAAACAAAGCGGCCATAAGCATATAATAACTCGGCGCCAAAAGGGGTAATAGCGCAGTGAGACAACTTAAAACTACCCCGTACCACGTTGACCTCCCCACCCCTACCTTGTTAATTATCTTCGAAGCGATGGGAAAAACAACAAATACCCCTAAGGACAGAAAAAAGATGGCAATACCCAGTTGTGACTTGTCGATTTCCAAATTTTCCTTTACGGTAGGTATGTAAATTGCCCAAGTACCGAAAAGAATATTTAGGCTGGCAAAGACCCAGGCCGGACCAAAATAACGGGGGTTGGAAAGTATAAGGCGAAGAGATCTCATTTGAATGTTTGACTGGTTGTTTGACTGATTGGGGTTTGCATTTTGAAAAAATGCGAAATCTAAAGAAGTTAATTTTCAGGTACAAATAAAAATCTATACTATAAACAGCATCCTAACCATCAAAAAAAAACGACATTCTATGTTTAAAGGCTGGAGATGCCATTCTTCAAAATCTGTCCGAATCGATACATATCCTCATAGGAGCAATAAAAAGGTGCAGGCGCTAGGCGAATGACGTTGGGTTCCCGCCAGTCGGTGATGACTCCATTCTTCATCAAATAGTCGAATAATGATTTACCTTGACCGTGCAGAAAGACAGAAAGCTGGCATCCCCTATCTTTTGGGGTTATGATTTCAAAGGAGCCATCGGTCTGTTTATCGATTTCCTGCAGGATGAATTCCAGATAGGCTACAATTTTTTTCCGCTTTGCAATAAGGGATTTCATACCGACTTCCTCAAACATTTCTAGGGACGCCAAATAAGGAGCGACCGATAATACCGGAGCATTACTTACTTGCCAGGCATCCGCGTTCGGCATCGGTTCGAATTGCGGCTTCATCAAAAATCGATTCTTTTTTTTGGTGCCCCACCAGCCCTCGAACCGGGGGATATCCTTTTTATCCAAATACTTTTCATTGATAAAGATTCCCGAAGCATTGCCGGGCCCGCTGTTCATATATTTGTAGCTGCACCAAGCGGCAAAATCTACGTTCCAATCGTGGAGTTTCAAGGCGACATTTCCCGCGCCATGTGCGAGATCCCATCCGACAAAGGCACCGACGGATTTACCGGCGCCGGTAATCTTTTCCATATCGAAAACCTGTCCGTTGTAATAATTTACCCCGCCAATCAATACTAAGGCCAGTTCATCGCCTATCGCATCAATCTTGGCCAAAACATCTTCGGTACGCCAAAAGTGCTCGCCTTCCCGTTTTGCCACCTCCACAATGGCTGATTTCGGATCGAGACCGTGAAAACGGACTTGACTTTGCAGCATATATTGATCTGATGGAAAAGCCTTTTCTTCGCAAAGAATCTTGAAACGCTTTTTTGTGGGACGATAGAAGGAAACCATCAAAAGATGCAAGTTTACGGTAAGGGTGTTCATCACTGAAACTTCCTTCGTTTTAGCACCCACCACCTTAGCCAACGGAGCGGCCAAGCGCTCGTGGTAGTCCCACCAAGGTTTGTCGCTATGAAAATGCCCTTCGACGGCCATCTCAGCCCAATCGGTCATTACTTCGTCCACGTATTTTTGCGTGCGTTTAGGCTGCAATCCCAAGGAATTACCCGTAAAATATATTACGGACTTGCCATTTACTTTGGGAAAGTGGAATTCCTCCCGATAGGTGCGAAGTGGGTCTTCGGTGTCGAGCTTTTGGGCAAAGGCCAAGGTGTTCTCAAATTGCATAGCCGTGTTTTATTCAAAAATACGATTTCGCCACCGAAAACTAGAACTATCAAGTCTCGCTATCTTCACTATTTTTGTTGAAAAGCCACCCTATGCACTTTCTATCCCCCGACTTGGAAAATTACATTCAACAGCAATCCGAAGAAGAACCGCCGCTGCTACGAGATTTGACCCGCGAAACACATCTTAAAGTGGTACGCCCAAGAATGTTGACCGGTCATTTTCAAGGTAGGGTGTTGAGTATGCTCTCAAAAATTATCCATCCAAAGAACATATTGGAAATCGGTACCTATACCGGCTATTCCGCCCTTTGTCTTTCGGAAGGTCTTCAAAAAGACGGAAAGCTACATACCATAGATACGAACGAAGAACTTCTCGAAATACAACGAAAATATTTTAACAAAAGCAGTTACGGAAATCAAATCGTACAATATAACGGCGATGCCAAAACCATCATTCCTGCTTTCGATTGCGTTTTCGACTTGGTCTTTATCGATGCTGAAAAAAACGAATATCCCGATTACTTCGAGCTGGTCATGGAAAAAACAAAGTCTGGCAGCGTTATTCTTTCTGACAATGTGCTCTGGTCGGGGAAGGTTGTCGATGCGTCGAGCTCTACCGATAAAACGACTAAGATACTTTTGGAATACAATAAAAAATTAAAGGAAGACCCAAGGGTTGAAACCGTTTTACTACCGGTCAGGGACGGCTTAACCCTAACGAGGGTGCGATGAGCCGTAGGTAGAGCATGTAAAAAAATAGTGCTGAGAGCACACCTACCGTCGACCCTACTATAATATCGACCGGAAAATGTACGCCCACAAAAATTCTACTGGCAGCAAACAAGAGCGGCCATATATAGAAAAGCCAACTCCACTTGAAGCGATGCCGCAAAAACAGCACTACCGCAGTGGTTATGGAAAATGAACTGGATGAATGCCCAGAAAAAAAACTATAGGTCGAGGGGGTTTTTAATATGCGGATAAGCGTATTCATTTCTTCAACATTGTTTGGGCGAAGTCTGGCGACCGTATGTTTGGTAAGATCGGTTATCGTACCTACGAACCATATGGTCATACATATCGTAAGAAGTACAAAGACCGCTTCCCGTTTCGGATATTTCCAGATAATAAGGAGGATAAATAGGAGAAAAAGTGGAATCCAAGTGGTGAAGTTGGTGACCGTGATCCAAAACTGATCATATTGTTCGATCCCTAAATTATTAAGATAGATAAACGTTTCCCTATCCCATTCCAAAATCCGTTCAAGCAAAGCCTACTTTCTTTTGATGGTTCCGGTAACGTCATCCACATTTTTTTTGACATCGTCGATCTGCTTTTTGATATCGGTACCAATGTTTTTGCTGACGTTGTTCTTAACATCATCGATGTCTTTTTTAATATCGTTGACGAAGCTGGTATCGATACCCTGCTTGTTGGCACTTTTCGTGATTTCGGACTTGATATCTTCCGTAGCGTCTTTAAGTTGACGCATACCTTTTCCTAGACCTTTGGCGATATCGGGTATCTTATCTGCACCAAAGACCATGACCACAATAAACATGATAAAGAATATCTCGGCCCCGCTAATAAAAAGAAAATGCATTGCGAACATGATACAAATATAATGAAGTTTACCAATGCTTACGAAAAAAATATAGGGAAGGTTTGCCAAAAGGAAGACCTTCTGCATAGTGCTGCACTGAGCTGTCAAAGTGTATAAGGCAAACCCGGGCCATTGTTGTAGGTCAAGGTTCGATGCGGATTGTGTTCCCTACCGTAAAGACATAACAGAAAATCTACCTAAAATGGCGAAAAACACCTTGCAGGCCAGATGCTATCTTCCCTTACAGATCGAACCCTATTCCCCTTTGATATTTTCCTTCTTCATCTGGTCGAAATCGGATTCTCCTTCTTCCTTCGGCCAGGAATTGTTGGTGACATCGATATCGGCGGTTTCGGCTTTTGGATCTACGATTACCCCGGTAAGTTCTTTTTGGGAAGATACCACAACACTGACCTCTTTATCATTTTTCCGCCAAATCTCGGCCGGGTAGGTAATATTCTCGGTTGTACCATCGGCGTAGGTATATTCTACGATCAATGGCATCGGCAGGCCGCCCGGTTTGTCGTAGGTGACCTCATAAAAATACTTGGGTTCCTTGACCTTGGCACGTTCGTCTGCTGTCATATTGTCCATCATAAATTCTTTGAGCGTCTTCGAACTTTCTGAGGGTGATTTCCCCTTGAGGTTGGCATCAAACTCTTCACTGCCCTCCTCGGTCAAATAGACCAAAGGGGGCAAATCGGCTTGCGTAATATTTCTGACCGCCATATACTCTTGCATTTTTTTGTTGGGGGAGTCGCTCACATAATATTTTTTGATGTCTTTAACGCCGATGTCTACATAATCGGTGGTGTAAAACCAGCCTCTCCAATACCAGTCCAAATCAACCGCGGAGGCATCTTCCATGGTACGGAAGAAATCCTCGGGGGTAGGATGCTTGAACATCCAACGGTGGGAATAGGTCTTGAAGGCGTGGTCGAACAATTCCCTGCCCATGACGGTCTCCCTTAAGATGTTGAGTGCGGTAGCAGGCTTTCCGTAGGCATTGGGACCCAATTGGTACACGTTTTCGGGGTTTGACATGATTGGTGCAATGGTACTTTGATCTCCCGACATGTATGGAATCACACTCGACGGGTCTCCTCTTCTTGAGGGATATTTGGTATTAGGCGCTATGGCATTTGGATAGAGATCTCCGAATTCCTGTTCCGCCATAAACTGCATGAAGGTATTGAGCCCTTCATCCATCCAGCCCCATTGTCGCTCATCGGAATTTACGATCATCGGGAAATAGTTATGCCCAACCTCATGAATAATCACACTGATCATCCCGTATTTTACCCGGTCGGAATAAGAACCGTCTTCGTTCGGCCGACCGTAGTTCCAGCAAATCATGGGATACTCCATACCTTGGTTTTTGGCATGTACCGAAATTGCTTTATGATACGGATACTCAAAAGTATGCGCCGAATATGAATTCAAGGTGTGGACCACGGCCATGGTAGAATACTCTTCCCAAAGCGGATTGCCTTCCTTTGGATACATCGAAACGGCCATGACGTCGCGATCGCCCATTTTGACCGCCTGCATATCCCAAATCCATTTTCGGGAGGTGGCAAACGCATAATCCCTAACATTTTTGGCCTTGAACTTCCATGTCTTTTTCTTTTCCGAAAAGTTCTTTTCGGCTTTCTCCGCTTCTTCTTGCGTGACGATCAGTACAGGTTTATCGTACGATTTTTTGGCTTTTTCGTACCGGGCCATCATCTCTTTGGAGAATACTTCATCTCGGTTTTGAAGCTCTCCGGTACCATCTAGAACATGATCGGCGGGCACCGTAATATTGACATCATAATCACCGAACGGAAGCGCAAACTCGCCACTGCCCCAAAACTGATGGTTCTGCCAACCTTCGACATCGCTATATACGGCCATCCGTGGAAAAAACTGCGCAATGACATAGGCACGGTTGCCGTCTTCCGGAAAATATTCGTAGCCCGAGCGCGCCCTGTCCGTAGTATGATTGGGTATGTTATAGTTCCATTTGATCGAAAACGATAGCTTCTCCCCGCTCTTTAACGGCTTGGGTATGTCGATACGCATCATGGTCATATTTATCGTGAAAGGTAATGGCTTACCGCTCGCATCTTTCACAAAATCAACGTTGAACCCCCCGTCGAATGGCTCTTTTAGATATTTGGCGGCGAAAGCGGCCGGTTGTTCGGCCGCGGGCACTCCCCCACCGTCACGCAATGGCGATTTTGAAGTCTTGGCCCTGATATTCTGATCTAACTGTACCCAAAGATATTCCAGTTCATCGGGTGAATTGTTGGTATAAGTGATGGTCTCTTCTCCCAATATACTCGCATTTTTGTCGTCTAGCTCGATATCCATCTTGTAATCTGCCTGTTGCTGGTAGTAAGCCGGACCTGGAGCACCCGAAGCAGATCGGTAGCTGTTAGGGGTAGAGAACTCCTCATAAAGTTGTTTGAACTTGTTCTGGTTGTAGTGACCGGGCTCCCTTTCTTTTTCCTGTTCCTGAGCGAAAATGTTCGCGGAAAAAAACAGGACCGGGACTAGGCAATATTTAAGTAAATTCATCTAAATGATAGGGTTTAAAATGTAGCTGCGAAAAATAAAGTTTTCTAAGGATTTTTTTAGTAAATGTTACAAGTTTAACATTCCTTTAGTATCAGATTTTAAGAGCACAAAACTTTTCTTTTTTCCTTCGATGTTAAAATGGACGATGTTCTGCTGTTCGTCGAAGAGGTCGGTAAGTATTTCGTTTGTTATTTGGATGGATGTCGTCTGGGCCAAATCAACTTTAGAGACCTCGATATAGCAAATCATCACATCGGCATCGTATTTTTTTCCGATGAAATGGTAGGATGCGTTCTTCCCGTTGATGTCCACCACAAATTTGGTCCGAAGATACTTCTCTAAGTACGCGTCAGCGTCTTCAGATTCGTTTTTTGTAGCCAATTTAGCGTCAAAGCCGTACCGTTCTTGTAGCACGCTTTCAAAATCATCAATAAAAATACGGGATGTGATCTGTATCGCCTGGTCATCTTCGGAATACCTGACGTTGGTAACGCTCACATAGAATTTATGCGCCATCGTAAAAGCGAACAGTGGTAAGATTAAAAGTAAGATGGATTTTTTTAGGATGTTCATGTGGTTCACAGTATTTAGATTAGCATTTAATAGGATGATCCAATGGTAAGACGTTTGATAGCGCGATTCGGTTCAAGGTTCAAATGCCAAAAAAACCTTGGACCTTGAAAAGCCGAGAAGCGGCGATTAAATTTTGCATCTTTTTTCAGGCTCTTCTAATTTCATTCAATAGAATCGCCGTGGCCGTTGCAACGTTCAAACTATCCGCAGTTTCCTTCCCGAACTGGGGAATACTTATTTTTTCGGAAACCAAAGCCTGCACTCCAGAAGAAATACCGTTCGCCTCATTTCCCATCACCAGTATCCCTCTTTCGGGTATTTTCATTTTTTGAACCGGTTGCCCCTCCATGAAACTACCGAAGATTGGGAGGTCCGTTTTACCTAAAAATTCTACCAGGTCTGTATAACCGACCTGAACCCGGGCGATGGAGCCCATTGTGGCCTGTAGGACCTTGGGATTATAGCAGTCTACCGTAGTTGTAGAACAAATGAGATGTTCGATACCGAACCAATCGCATAACCGGATGATGGTACCTAAATTTCCGGGATCTCGCACGTCGTCAACGGCAAGTATCCAATTCGAAAAATCGATGTTTCCGGCTTTTGCCATCTCGAATACCCCTATAACCGTACTAGGCGTCGTTAGACCGCTCATTTTTCGAAGTTCAGCATCCGTGACGGATTCGATAGGCACATCATGACCATTGAAGGCGGAAACATCTGTAGTAAACAATCCAAAAACCCGAAATTCAGAATCCAGCAGTTCCCGTACTCCCTTGAAACCCTCGACTACGAACAGGCCATGTTGGTTGCGGTATTTTTTTTGTTGAAGGCTTTTCACAAGCTTCATTTGATTTTTGCTGACCATACGTTTACCATCAGGTTAAAACGATTCTACTGTACTGCTTCAATTTCATTTCCATACAACGAGATAAGAAATTCCAAAACCCTTGGGAGCCAAATTCAAAAGTCCGATCTCGATTTCTCAAAATCCAGGTCCCAATCTATTCCACCGATTTTCCGGCCCAACGAATCACAATTCGACTTAGTGCTAAATCAACAACCCCTTATCCCCTAGCTAAATTTATAATAATTCGCAGAATTCGTGTCCAAATCCCTCAAACTTTACATGATTTCAATGTATTTTTGGTGGCTATGGGCATATCGTTTCCCTTTACCAAAAACACCGCTAAAATAAGCCTATTATTTCTAGTCGTGGTGTTCAACGCTTGCGATACACTGAAAAGGGTAGGCGAAAACCAATTGTTGCTACAAAAGAACACTAATCACCGTCGATTCTACCGAGGTTAAGGACGCCGATGTTGAAAGTCTTATCCTACAAGAACCGAACCGTACTATTTTAGGATATCCGCTTCGGCTGAACCTGTACAACTTGGCGAAGCAGAACCCCGATTCTTCCTATCAAAGTTGGTTGCACCGAAAAGAAAAAAGGGAACAACGGCTCATCAATTTACTTTCAGAAAAACAGGTAGACCGGTTGGGCGATTCCTTTTTGGTAAAGGGAATTAACGAATGGCTTAAAAACACCGGTGAAGAACCTGCCATACTCGACACGCTAATGGCGCGGCGCACTTTGGAAAGATTCAAGGCCTACTACGACAGCAAAGGGTATTTCAATAGCAACACCGCCTATGAGATCGATACGATACCCCAAAGGCAAAGGGCGATAGTGGACTATAACATCGAATTGGGCGAACCTTTTACTATCGATTCGGTTTCGCGCCAAATTGCCTCGAAAGCGGTCGATTCGATTTATGCCCTCAATACCGAGGAATCGTTCGTAAAAAAAGGGGATCAGTTCGATCTTGCCAAGTTCGGTGCAGAGCGGGAACGCTTAAGTACTATATTTCGAAATACGGGCATCTACAATTTTCAGGAAAGCTCCATATCGTATGATATCGCTACCGATACCACCAAATTGGCCGATGACCAAAAAATGAACATCGAACTAAATATCGACAACTTTAAAAAACGGGGTGACAGCGCTATAACCACGGCCCCTTATAAGGTGTATCGCTTCAACAGGATAAATATCTACACAGATTATCTTTTCGACGAACGTGACCAAAATCAAAAATTCATCCGTTTCAAGGACTATACCATATTTTATCGAGACAAGCTGCGGTTCAATCCCAATACGTTGGCCAATGCCGTATTTTTTGAGCAGGATAGCGTGTATCGCGACATCGATCGCACCCGCACCTACCGTCAGATTACCAATCTCGGTGTTTTTAAGTACCCAACGATTACACCGGTGCCCAATGAAGAAGAGGCTACCCTTGATACCAATATCTATCTGGCGGCACGGCCAAGATATTCGCTCGGTATGTCTTTCGAGCTTACACGGTCGAACATTCAACAGGTCGGGCTGGCCCTCAACCCATCGTTACAGGCCAGAAATCTTTTCGGGGGCGCAGAAAACCTAAGTATTTCAGGGCGTTTGAGCATTGGAAATTCTAACGATCAAAGCATCACCGATAGCCGCTTTTTTAATCTTCAGGAATATGGCGCCGATGCCAATTTGGATATTCCCAGTATTTGGTTTCCTTTTTTCAATACCAAGAAGATAATACCGAGCTATACGCTTCCGCGAACCCGTCTTTCATTAGGGACCAGTTTCCAAAAGAATATCGGACTCGATAAACAGGCTTTTAATACCATTTTGGGCTATAACTGGATCCCCTCCGACCATATAAAACACAATATCGAATTGCTTAACGTACAATTTGTCAGAAATGTCAATACAGATCGCTTCTTTAATGTATATCGTAACTCGTATTCACAATTGAACGATATTGCTTCGGCCGATATATATCAGGACAACGCCACGCTATCGGACGTTTTCGAACCTCGTGACCCATCGCAAAGTCCCCGTCTGATCATCCCACAAGGCACCACCGATTTTACCGAGGCCATACTCGATCGACAAATACCGACCTCGGCAGGCGATTTTGAGGCCGTTAGCCGTATCGAAGAAAGAAGACAACGTCTCACAGAAAACAACCTAATCTTTGCCAGCAACTATACGTTGAACTATACCAGTCGCAACGGCCTTACCGACAACAAATTTTATCAGTTGCGTTTCAAGCTTGAAAGTGCGGGAAACTTACTTTCCGGTATTTCGGCCCTAATCCCCTTCGATGAAAACGAAAATGGAGACCGCTTGATCTTTAATGTTCCGTATAGCCAATACGTGAAAACCGAAATCGACTATATAAAATACTGGAGCGTATCACGTACTGGTGTGTTGGCATTCCGGTCGTTTTTAGGCATTGCCGTACCCTACGGCAATTCGGATAACATTCCGTTCGTTCGCAGTTATTTTGCAGGGGGTGCCAACGACATTAGGGCTTGGTCACCCTATTCGCTAGGGCCGGGGCGTATCGATGCCATAAACGATTTTAACGAGGCGAATTTAAAATTGAGCCTTAACCTCGAATACCGTTTTCCGCTATTCGGCAGTTTCAAGGGCGCCCTGTTCGCCGATGCAGGAAATATCTGGAACGTGTTTGACAACGTCGAAGACCCGGAAGCTACGTTTACCGGCTTAGAATCGCTCGGGGATACGGCGCTGGGCACCGGATTCGGACTTCGTTACGATTTCACGTTTTTTGTACTCCGGGCCGACCTAGGCTTCAAGACCTACAACCCCGCCAATAACATTTCGGAAAGATGGTTCGCAGATTATAATTTTAAGAACGCCGTATTGCAAATCGGGATAAATTATCCGTTTTAAAGTTCAAGCAATATTTTAGTATTTTTGCATTTAAATTCATTAGAAACACTAAGAAGATAAAATATGGCCCACAATATAAAACCTGGCGTAGCCACCGGCGATGAAGTACAAGCAATTTTTAAATACGCCAAAGAAAAAGGCTTCGCCCTTCCGGCGGTTAACGTTATAGGATCGAATACCATAAACGGAGTCTTGGAGACCGCCGCAAGCTTGAAAGCCCCAATCATGATTCAATTTTCAAACGGGGGCGCGCAGTTCAATGCTGGCAAGGGCCTGTCGAACGAGGGACAAAAAGCAGCCGTTCTCGGTGCGGTGGCAGGTGCCAAGCACGTACATCAATTGGCGGAGGCCTACGGTGCCACGGTTATTCTACATACCGATCATTGTGCCAAAAAACTGTTGCCCTGGATCGACGGGATGCTTGATGCCAGCGAAAAGCACTTCGAGCAGACGGGAAAATCACTTTTCAGCTCCCACATGATCGACCTTTCGGAAGAGCCTCTCGAAGAAAACATTGAAATCTGTAAGGGCTATTTGGAACGCATGGACAAAATGGATATGACGCTCGAAATCGAATTGGGTATTACGGGTGGCGAAGAAGATGGGGTCGACAACAGCGATGTCGATGACTCAAAATTATATACCCAGCCCGAAGAAGTGGCCTATGCTTATGAAGAACTTTCAAAAGTAAGCCATCGTTTTACCATTGCTGCAGCCTTCGGAAACGTGCATGGGGTATACAAACCGGGCAATGTAAAATTGACGCCTAAAATCCTGAAGAATTCTCAGGACTATATTTCCAAAAAATATAATGTCGGCCACAACCATATCGATTTTGTGTTTCATGGTGGCTCTGGTTCAACCGTAGAGGAAATACGCGAAGGTATCAGTTATGGAGTGATCAAAATGAATATCGATACCGATTTGCAGTACGCTTTTCTTGCGGGGGTAAGGGATTATGTTCAGGATAAAAAGGACTATCTCCAATCGCAAATCGGAAACCCAAATGGCGCTGACGAGCCTAACAAAAAATTCTACGACCCTAGAGTCTGGCTCAGGGAAGGTGAAAAGACCTTCATCGAGCGCTTGAAAAAGGCTTTTGAAGACTTGAACAATATAAATACCTTATAAATAAGTTCAAGGGACCTATTCAAACCGGTTCATTTCTAATTACCGCACTAACCTAAATATGGAAAACATGACGGCTTGGTTCAAAAGAAAGGAAAAGGGAATCCAAACGGCCACGGAAGAGAAAAAGGATACTCCAAAAGGGCTGTGGTACAAATCGCCTACCGGCAAGATAGTAGAGTCCGAAGTACTCGCAAAGAACTATTATGTGAGTCCCGAAGACGACTACCACGTACAAATCGGTAGTAAGCACTATTTTGAGATTCTTTTTGATGATAACAAGTTTAAGGAACTCGATGCGAAACTGACTTCTAAAGACCCCCTGAAGTTCGAGGATACAAAAAAGTACTCCGACCGCCTTAAAGCCGCCCAGAAAAAAACGGGACTTAAAGATGCCGTGCGTACCGCTGTAGGCAACTCTTTGGGAAAGGAAATGGTCGTCGCCTGTATGGATTTTAGTTTCATCGCCGGGTCCATGGGCAGCGTAGTGGGTGAAAAAATCGCCCGGGCTATTAATCATTCGATCAAGAAAAAGATTCCCTTTGTCATGATTTCGAAATCTGGCGGTGCACGTATGATGGAGGCTGCGCTTTCGCTGATGCAATTGGCCAAGACTTCCGCCAAACTGGCGCAGTTGGCAGAAGCTAAAGTACCCTATATTTCGCTTTGTACCGACCCCACAACGGGCGGCACCACTGCTTCCTACGCGATGTTGGGCGATATTAACATTTCTGAACCGGGTGCCCTTATCGGCTTTGCGGGCCCAAGGGTTGTAAAGGAAGCCACAGGAAAAGAGCTTCCAGATGGTTTCCAAACGGCCGAATTCGTACTCGAACACGGCTTTTTGGATTTTATCGTCCACCGAAAGAACCTGAAAAAGAAAATCAACCTATATATTGATTTGATCGAGAACAATCCAATCAGGGGTTAAAAGATTCGCGTTCAAAAAAATAAAAGTTTTAGAAAAGGAAAGTTAAGGACAAAACTTTTTGATTTTTCGTCTACTGCTGAATCGTGTATCGCTCCAATGAAAAAGCTTTTAATAAACTTTTTTTCTCACCTACATTCCATATTTATGAAACATTTCCCCCTTGCACTAATTTTAGTCTGGCTGAGTGGCTGCTCTACGGACAAGGAAAAAATGCTGGCGGAAAACGATTCCATTTTAGCACAAGGAGTTACCCAAGTGGTAAAAATCCAAGTTTCGGGCGATGCCAACGCCTATACTTTTGCAGTTGCTATTGAGAGTCCTGATACCGGATGCGACCAATACGCCGACTGGTGGGAGGTCGTTGATTTGGATGGTAATCTGGTCTATCGAAGAATTCTAGATCACAGCCACGTTACCGAACAACCGTTTGTGCGCTCTGGTGAAAATATAGCACTTGCCAAGAATAAAGAGGTCTATGTCCGGGTGCACATGAACAATTCAGGATATGCCATAAAGGCGCAAAAAGGCAGTGTCGAAGATGGTTTTCAGGCCACGGAACTGGATGTGCAGTTCGCAATGGATTTGGAAAAAGTAGCTCCCCTACCCGACGGGTGCGCTTTTTGAATTAAATCATCGGCTATGGTCTATATCTACGCAAATAACCTTATATTTGCGCCCTGATTTAGAGAAAATCACATACATAAAAATCATTTAAAACAATATTGGCATGTATTTAACCAAGGAAGTAAAAGCCGACATCTTTAAAAAACATGGCGGAAAAGCGGAGAATACTGGCTCCACCGAGGGGCAAGTGGCTCTTTTCACCCACCGTATCAACCACCTTACGGGGCATTTAAAAAATAACAGAAAAGATTATAATACCGAACGCTCATTGGTGCGATTGGTAGGTAAAAGACGTAGTCTTCTCGATTATTTGAAGAAAACGGATGTTGTTCGCTATCGTGAGCTCATCAAGGAATTGAATATCAGAAAATAGGGCAGAATACTTTTGCCCGTATGAAGAGGTAAGGGCTGAAAGTTTTCAGCCCTTACGTTTTTAAAATATATTGTGTGTTGGTAGTAAACACACGGTTTTTCATTGGTCAGCACAACACAACAAATCACTGCAGAGACGCGATGCATTGCGTCTTGGTGGTACAAAAGACCATTGTTTAACAAAACCCGATGCGAAATCGGTAACAAATTCACAAGTATGATTCCAAAAGTATTTAGAGAGGTCATCGACCTCGGTGACGGTAGGGAAATCTCTATCGAGACCGGTAAATTGGCGAAGCAGGCCCACGGGTCTGTCGTCGTTCAATCCGGTAAATGTATGCTGTTGTGTACGGTTGTATCCAACTACGAACAAAAAGATTTGCCTTTTCTACCCCTAACGGTAGACTATCGCGAAAAATTTGCGGCTTCAGGCCGGTATCCTGGGGGATTCTTTAAAAGGGAAGCCCGACCTAGCGACGGTGAAGTATTGACCATGCGACTGGTAGACCGGGTTTTGCGTCCGCTTTTTCCAAAGAATTATAGCGCCGAAACTCAGGTCATGATTCAATTGATGTCTCACGACGATGACGTTATGCCCGATGCAATGGCCGGATTGGCAGCATCTGCAGCCATTCAACTTTCGGATTTTCCGTTTGAATGTGCTATTTCCGAAGCCCGTGTCGGCCGTGTCGACGGTGAGTTCATTATCAACCCAAGCCGCGCGCAATTGGAGGAAAGCGATATCGATATGATTATCGGCGCTTCCGCCGACTCTGTGATGATGGTAGAAGGTGAGATGGACGAGATTTCCGAAGAGGATATGGTCGAGGCCATCAAATTTGCCCATGAGGCCATCAAAAAACAGATTGATGCCCAAATGAAATTGGCCGATGCCTTCGGAAGAAAAGAGGTGCGCGAGTGGGAACAATCTCCGGAAGATGCTGACCTAGAGAAAAAAATTCATGAGCTGGCATACGATAAGGTATATGCCGTGGCGAAAGCCGGTTCTGCAAAGCACGAGCGAAGTGCAGCATTCTCAGAAATTAAAGATGAAATCAAGGCCAGCTATTCCGAGGAAGAATTAGGGGAAAAAGGGGATTTGATTTCCGAATACTATCGCAAGGCCGAAAAGGCGGCGGTTCGGGACTTGACCCTTAACGAGGGACTACGATTGGACGGTAGAAAGACCGACGAGATTCGACCCATCTGGTGCGAGGTCGATTATTTGCCATCCACCCACGGATCTGCCATTTTTACAAGGGGAGAAACACAAGCGCTAGCTACCGTTACACTAGGTACGTCTCGAGAGGCGAACAAAATCGATATGCCTTCATACGAAGGCGAAGAAACGTTCTATCTACATTACAACTTTCCACCATTTTGTACTGGTGAAGCACGACCTATTCGCGGGACATCCCGTAGGGAAGTAGGCCATGGCAATCTTGCGCAACGGGCTCTTAAAGGTATGATTCCAGCCGATTGCCCCTACACCGTTCGTGTAGTTTCCGAAGTATTGGAAAGTAATGGATCTTCGTCGATGGCGACCGTATGTTCAGGTACAATGGCACTAATGGATGCCGGTGTGCAATTGAAAAAACCGGTTTCGGGTATCGCTATGGGATTGATTTCCGATGGTGACTCCGGAAAATATGCCGTACTGTCCGATATCCTTGGAGACGAGGATCACTTGGGCGATATGGACTTTAAAGTGACCGGTACCGCCGACGGTATTACCGCCTGTCAAATGGACATCAAGGTAAAGGGACTTTCATACGAAATCTTGGTCAAAGCACTTAAGCAAGCTCAAGCCGGTCGTTTGCATATTCTAGAAAAACTGACGGATACCATTTCGGCACCAAACGCCGATGTGAAGCCCCATGCACCGAAAATGGTGACTACGGTAATTCCGAACGAATTTATCGGCGCCCTGATCGGTCCCGGTGG
Source organism: uncultured Flavobacteriaceae bacterium (assembly GCA_963832345.1). Taxonomy (GTDB): domain Bacteria; phylum Bacteroidota; class Bacteroidia; order Flavobacteriales; family Flavobacteriaceae; genus Pricia. Next base: position 42,410 of record CAWHTW010000013.1, read on the forward strand.
TAAAGTGATTCAGGAATTGCAAAAAGAAACAAAGACCACTATCGTTATCAATGAGGATCCCGTTACCGAAGAAGGTATCGTAGAGATTCTAGGAACTGATCAGAATGGAATCGATACCGTATTGGCCAGAATCGAATCTTTGATGTTCAAGCCCAAAGAAGGTAGCGTTTACGAGGTTAAAGTGATAAAGATGCTCGATTTCGGAGCCGTAGTCGAATATCAGGATGCCCCGGGCAACGAAATTTTGCTTCATGTATCCGAACTCGCCTGGGAACGTACCGAAAACGTATCCGATGTGGTCAACATGGGCGATGTATTCGATGTAAAATATATGGGTATCGATAAACGAACCCGGAAAGATCGTGTATCGCGCAAGGTACTTATGGATAAACCTGAAGGTTATTCCGAAAGACCGCCGCGAAGCAATGACCGAAGCAATGACCGAAGCCGTGGTGGCCGCGATGACCGTCGTGGTGGTGGAAGGGATAGTCGCGATCGCAAGCCGAGACGTGATTGATTTTGACGTTAGACGTTAGACGTTAGACGTTAGACGTTAGACAAAAATTAAAAAAGCCCCGTTCAACTCGATGAACGGGGCTTTTTGACGGGTTTCACCGAAAAACTCAACTTTTTTAACCCTAATTGTAACATTTCAAGGATTTTTACGTATAAGTATATGCAGCTTATGCGAAGAACCTGTTTTTCCCACATGTAAACGGGCGCTTCGAAGCTTAACTAGAAAAAGGAAATTTAACGATGAGACAGTTAAAGATTACCAAGCAGGTCACCAACAGGGAGACCGCATCACTGGACAAGTACTTACAGGAAATCGGCAAAGTCGATTTGATTACTGCAGACGAAGAAGTAGAATTGGCGCAGCGCATCAAGAAAGGTGACCAGATTGCCCTTGAAAAATTGACAAAAGCCAACCTTCGCTTCGTAGTATCGGTCGCAAAGCAATACCAGAACCAAGGACTTACCCTACCCGATTTGATTAACGAGGGCAATCTTGGCCTGATTAAGGCCGCACAGCGTTTTGACGAGACCCGTGGATTTAAATTTATATCTTATGCCGTTTGGTGGATTCGTCAATCGATTTTACAGGCCTTGGCCGAGCAATCGCGTATCGTACGTTTGCCATTGAACAAAATCGGTTCAATCAACAAAATCAACAAAACTTTTGCCTTCTTGGAGCAAGCGCACGAACGTATGCCCTCCGCAGAGGAAATCGCCAAGGAGTTGGATATGACCGTGGAAGACGTAAAACAATCCTTGAAAAACTCCGGGCGTCACGTATCCATGGATGCGCCTCTAATCGACGGTGAAGATTCCAACCTCTACGATGTATTGCGCAGTGGCGAATCTCCCAACCCTGATAGAGAACTTTTACAGGAATCGCTTCGCGTAGAAATTGAACGTTCTTTGGAAACCTTGACCCCAAGGGAAGCCGATGTTATTCGTCTCTATTTTGGGCTTGCAGGACAACATTCAATGACCTTGGAAGAAATTGGTGAAACTTTTGACCTGACCCGTGAACGCGTTCGCCAAATCAAGGAAAAAGCGATCAGACGTTTGAAGCACACCTCGAGAAGTAAGATATTAAAGACATATTTAGGATAAACAAAGCAGGTACCTGCTGAATTCTACATCTATTGTAAATGTGGCATATTAATTGTACCTTTATAGTAACAACAGTTTATCATGACTGTTCGTTTTTTGATTGATGAATAAACTCCGGCTGATTACCGGAGTTTTTTTTTCCTACTATGACCGAAAAATCACAAAATCAACCCAATAACCCGCTGCATGGTGTAAAACTGGCCGATATTCTGGAAAATCTTACCCAAAAGTATACATGGGAAGAACTCGCCGACCGAATCGACATCAATTGCTTCAAGAGCAATCCATCCATCAAATCATCTTTAAAATTTTTACGGCGAACGCCATGGGCCCGAGAAAAGGTCGAACGGCTGTTCCTGAAATCCATCCGAAAATAAATGGCACTGAACATTGTTCTTATCGAACCCGAAATTCCAAATAATACGGGGAATATTGGGAGGTTAGCCTTGGCGACCGGCTCCAACTTGCACCTCGTAAAACCGTTCGGCTTCGAGCTGAGCGACAAAAGGCTAAAACGTGCGGGATTGGATTACTGGCAGCACCTCTCTGTATCAGTATATGAAAACAGTGCTGAATTCTTCAACAGGCATTCGGGTAAAAAACTGGCTTTTTTCTCAAGTCATGGCGAACAAAACCACTGGTCAATTGAACTATAGTGATGATTTATTTTTAGTCTTTGGAAAAGAATCCGTGGGGTTATCCAAAGCTATAACGGAAAGAAACTTCGATAACCTCTATAAAATTCCCCTTTACAGCGAGCATATCCGTAGTTTGAATTTGGCTAATGCGGTCGGTATTGTGGTCTATGAGGGGTTACGACAATTCGAATCATCCTTTTAAAATAGTCTACATTCCGTCAACTTCCTCTACTACGAAAAAACCATCATTACCTTGGGACTGGTATAGCGGCATAAAGATAAAGGCATCCCACCTGCTTAAGACCTGTTCTCCATTTTTGATGGCCAGAAATTCACCTTTTTCGATAGCCTGAAAATTTTCATAGCCAGGTTGCATTTCAAAACTGTCGTTTTCCCCAAGGCTATGGCGATGGATAATCTCGAAAGTCTTTTGTTTTTCCTTTTGTTTCAAAAGTTCTTCTACAGCTTTGGGAAAATCGGAAAACGTTTTTAAATCTAATCCGCAAGCCTCGACCAGCGCAAGCCACATCATTCCCTCATGATAAACGGTCGCGTCTTTACTCTCGTGCTGACCGCCCTCAAAAACGAAACCAGTAACGCCGGTACGGCTTAGGTAATGGTCGATACAACCGAAAACAATATCCGAAAAACCGCGAATGATATACACAGGGAAACGATGGGCCCAGGCATCGTTGTTCCCGACATTCTGAACCGAGATATAGGGCAAACTATCGGACGAAGTGGTATGGCAATCCAAAAAATAACTTTTTGAATTAGATTCATCCGAATGGGATTTGAGCACATCGATAATCTCAAACATTTCACGTTTTTCGTTGGTGTCCTTGATTTTCGCATTCACATTTTTTTCGGTCCAAGTGCGGTTTAAGTCCTCGTCGATGTACCGTACCCCTTTTTTCAGGGCCGTTCGATTGCCGTACACCCCAACTACTTTTCCCTTAATTTCCGGACGTTCCTTAGCGAGCACCTTAAAGACTTTCTTCAGGGCCCTAACGCCGCTCGGTTCGTTGCCATGAATGCCCGCCGAAATAAAGAGAAGCGGTCCCTCGGTTCCTGTTTCGTATGCGCCTATAATTCTACTATCTTCTTGATTCAAATGTCGTGTATTATTTACTTTCTACGGTTCACCATTGGGAATGTTGGATCAATCCATAGTCGCCAGTTCCTTATTGCTCAATTCGTTTTTGTTCAGTTTTTTATATTCTATCTTACGCTCTATAGATTCGATAATCGTTTCGGTAAAATCAGGCAAACCAATTTCTTCTGTGTAGGCTAAACCACCAGGACTCATACAATTAATCTCGATCAATTTATCATCAACAACATCCAAGCCTACAAAGAAAAAACCGTCACGAATTAATTTCGGTCCTGTTAGCTCGACGATACGTTCGATTTCGGGTGTCAATTTTGCTTTTTCCGCTTTCCCGCCCAAGGCCAAGTTGCTTCTAAATTCGTCCTTATCGGAATTTATTCGGCGTATCAATCCCAGTTCACCATCCTTTTCCAAGATTTTTCCGTTCATCAAAAGCACACGAACATCTCCCTTGCTTACGCCCGGCAGAAATTCTTGCGCTATCACATAGCCTTTACTAAGAAGGGAATTAACAATCTGTTTAAAATTCGGCTTGTCTTTTCCCATTAAGTAAATATTTTGGCCGCCAGAGCCTTCTAAGGGTTTCAAGACGATATTTTTGTTCGATGCTTTCCAAAAATCAAGAATTACCTGCGGATCACGGGTGATAACACTTTCAGGTTTTATAGTCTTGGACAATTCCTCAAAATACATTTTATCGATAAACGAATGCGCCATGGCATTGGCATCGTTCAAGACTAGAACACCCTGCTGCTGTATCGCCCTGGCAAAGGCAAGACCAGAATGCTCGGCCCAATGCCTGTCCATAGCTTCCTCGGTTGGATTGTTCCGCACGAAAAGAACGTCGAGTTGCTCCGAAGAAATGGTCTTCCATTCCAATTCATCCGATTGAATTTGTCTCAAAAAATCGTCAGGCGATTCGTATTTAAGGGATTTGGGAATTTCCTTGCAGCGAATATCCACTGGCGACCCGTGCACAAAATTAAATCCGCCCACATTCATTATATAGCTAGAATGACCTCTCTCAAAGGACTTTTTGAGCATTGCTACCGTAGATCCGGCATATTCTTTTTTCAGGTCACTGATTACAAAACATATTTTCATTTTGATGATTTAATGTTACTGAAGACAGGGTAAAACTAATTCGACAAACCTTTAACCTCAGAAGGATTATTTTTTGTCTTTAAAAGAATGAGGGCATTATCCGATTGGAAGATAGTGCAACTATTGGGCCTCGCCTGCACGCCCAGATTACAAACTTCATCTCTAATTATACCATTTTATAGAGCGGCATGCCTTTTATGAACTCCCGGAGTTTTTGGTGACAGGTTTCGTTCAACAAATAACGTGGCTTAATTTTCGGAGGATATAACAATCCCCTTTCTGTCAGGTCCTTTACAGTTTTTAAATGCCTCAGCGCAAATTTCCCTGCCAGCAAGGGTTCTAAAGTACCACCTTCGGCCAAATGTTCACGTAATTCCAATAATCCCTTTAAATAAACGATATCCTTTAGAAAGCCGCCGCCCTGGAACATTCGAGCTGTGATATCGAATGAGCGGTCTTTTGAAAAACCATAATCCTTATGCAAAAGGTAGAAAATCCCATTAAAATCAGCCCCCTTGCTCAGAGCATCGCCAGCAACTACCCTACCCGCCAAAGTACGAAGCCGGTTAGGTCCCAAGGCATCGGCAAGGTATTCGGCCAGTACCGCGATGCCTTCCTGGAGGGCATCATACCCGGCAAGTCCGGAGGCCATTTGCTGCAATGGTTGTCGCGAACCGTTGTAATAGGTCAAGGCATGCGTTCCTATTTCATGCTGAATCAGGGCACTTGCCTCTATGGCGGTGAGGGTATAATCCGCCGGAAGATACAGTTCGCCGTGCGCCACCATCATTATATTTACATCTTTACGGATATGTACCTTACTGCTATAATCTGGCGCCATCTTTCTGAAATAGTCAAACTCAGTTTCGGCCAAACGCTCGAAGTCTTGTGCATTCATACTGTTCTGGCGCTGCGCTGGCAGCTGTTCGGGAACTTTATCCAGAATACAGTGGGCCTCTTCTAACAGTTCGTTGGATACCCTTCCGTACATTCGTATGCCACTATAGAAAAAATTTTGGGAACCACGTTCTTTTAGCATGGTCAGCTCATGGTCTATTTCCTCTCGTTTTTCGTCATAAATGTAAGCCAGTGCCGGGTCATCTATTTCATGGATATCAAGATTGTATAGCTTGCGCTTTAGCATATCGGGATCAATCGGTAACAGGCGATAATGATAGGTGCCGATATTTTGGCATCCGTCATCCAGATAGTGCCGTTTTAACTCCGATATGTTGATAGGCGCGACCAATAATAGAAAGGAATAGCTGTTCTGTATTTCGGTAATTTTCCTATCGATGGTGAGTACCTCATCATGGATCTTTCTTTTACCCAATGCGTGGTAACTTGCGATTTTCGAAGTGGTCTGTACCCGAATAAATTCAAAGAGTGCCCCTTGTACACTTTTGGCGAATTGGGTTCTGAACTTTCTGAAATAAACGGGAAATTCAGTGCCTGCGCCGTCGCGATAGACCGGTGGCACCACTAACCCGATATAGGTACCGCCCAAAGCCCGAAGATTTTTGGTGTCGAAAAGAGCGATGGCATCTTCCGCTAAATCGTTCTTACTATCTACAATTCTTGACGATAGTTCGGAACCATAAATGACCTCTATATTCTCCAGGTTATTTGCTAGGGTCTCAAGGGTGGAAGAAAGTTTTTCGCTGGGACCTGAAATGACAAATTCAGTGCTCGCGATTGCGCCTTCCCTGACCTCGAGAACTAAAAAATTACGGAAGCGCTGCGACATCTTTTTTAGAAGTTCATCAAGAAATTCCGTCGATAGTGACTCGGTATCTTTTCCCAAAATAAGAAATGAAGCCGCAGTTTTAACTAAACGCATAGTTTGCTTATCTTTTTTGCGTTTTCTGTACACCATCAAATAAGGCACATCGTGTTCTAAAAAAAGAACTCCACCACCGGGCAGTTTCAGTACCGTTCTTTCACCGGGTGCCAATGTGGTAACCTGTTTTTGAAAGTGGTCTATGGTATAACGTTTATTCAAAAGAGAATTCATTACTTAAAACTATCGAAATCCAAAAATATACAACTTCTGTTACGGCATACAGAATATTTAACAATAATTTTAGCTAAGCGGCACTATCCGCTATTTAGCACACGCAATGTTCATAGGAACCTCAACAATTAGTTACCTTTGCAATCGGTATTTAAAACGAAGCCATGAGCGAAACCAAAATAGCCCCTTCCCTACTCGCTGCCGATTTCGGAAACTTGCAGCGCGACATCGAACTGGTCAATAAAAGCGATGCGGATTGGCACCATATCGATATTATGGACGGTCTTTTCGTACCCAATATCTCTTATGGGATGCCCGTGGTAAAGACCATGGCCCAGCATGCCACCAAACCTTTAGACGTGCATTTGATGATTGTTGATCCCGACCGATATATTAAGACCTTTGCCGACCTGGGCGCTTCGATCCTGACTGTTCATTACGAAGCCTGTACCCATTTACACAGAACCATACAGGCAATCAAGGCGGAAGGAATGAAAGCTGGGGTGGCGTTGAATCCACACACCAATATTTTATTTTTAGAGGATGTGATTAAAGATATTGATGTCGTACTGGTCATGAGCGTTAATCCGGGCTTCGGCGGGCAGTCCTTTATTGAAAATACCTACGAGAAGGTAAGGGCATTGCGGGAACTCATCACGAACAAAAAATCAAAGGCTTTGATAGAAATCGATGGTGGCGTCACTTCAAGCAATGCCAAAAACCTAATCAAAGCGGGCGCGGACGTGCTGGTTGCCGGAAGTTTTATATTTAAGAGCGACGACCCGACCGCAACCATTAAAGAACTTAAAGAAAGTGCGGACCAATGAAGCAGCATGATGTTATTATAGTAGGTGGTGGGCCCATCGGAATCGCTTGTGGTCTTGAAGCCAAAACAAAGGGTCTGAGCTACGTAATTCTTGAAAAAGGGCCGATAGTGAATTCCCTGTACCACTATCCGGTAAACATGCAATTTTTCTCTTCCTCGGAAAAGCTTGAAATTGATGACATACCCTTTATCAGCAACGAGGCCAAACCTAAGCGCAACGAGGCCTTGGAGTATTATAGAAGAATTGTCACTTCGAACCAATTGGACATCCATCTTTTTGAAAAAGTAGAAAATGTAGAAAAGAGGGATGGTCAATTTACCGTCATTTCCAATAAGGATACCTACACCGCCTCGAACGTCATAGTTGCCACGGGCTTCTACGATTTGCCGAACAAAATGAACATACCCGGTGAAGACCTTCCAAAAATTTCTCACTACTATGACGACCCCCACTTTTACGCCAGCCAGAAACTGGCCGTCGTAGGTGCCAGCAATTCCGCTATCGACGCTGCCTTGGAATGTTGGCGAAAAGGTGCGGAAGTCTCCCTGATTATTCGCGGGCCGGAGGTCGGGCAGCGGGTAAAGTATTGGGTGCGGCCCGATATTATCAATCGTATTGAAGAAGGAAGTATTAAAGCCTACTACAACTCCAATGTTAAGGAAATCCGGGAATCAGATGTGCTAATAGATACCCCTGACGGAACGGTAACTCTCGAAAACGATTTTGTGCTAGCCCTTACCGGGTACACCCCGAATTTTGCTTTCCTAAAAAAACTCGGCATCGCACTTTCCGATGACGAGAAAAAGCTTCCACAGTACGATCCCGAGACCATGGAAACCAATGTCGACGGGCTTTATCTCGCCGGCGTAATCTGTGGCGGCATGGAAACCCACAAATGGTTTATCGAAAATTCAAGGGTACATGCCAAAATCATTATGAACGCGATTCTACATAAAAATCACGAAACTGTCGACGCATGACACAGCCTTTCTCTTTGGCCATTCATGGCGGTGCGGGCACTTTGGTCAGGGGCCAAATGACCTCTGAAAAGGAAATCGCCTACAAAAAGGCCCTAGAATTGGCTCTAAACGAAGGCTATAAGCTTTTGGAAGATGCCGCCTCAGCGGTCGACGCCGTAGCAAAAGCGGTCGCGGTACTCGAAGACTCTCCTCTATTCAATGCTGGCAAAGGCAGCGTTTTTACCGCTGATGGAACCCACGAAATGGATGCGGCCATCATGAACGGAAAGACTTTGGATGCCGGGGCAGTGTCGCTGATTCATGGAATCAAAAACCCAATTGCCTTGGCCCGCGACGTCATGGAAAAAAGTGATCATATTTTTTTGGCGGGAGAAGGGGCAATGCAATTTGCCCGGAGCCTAAAATACAACCTAGAGGATGCTTCCTATTTCTATGACGAATTCCGTTATCAACAGTGGCAGGAAATTAAGGGCTCCGATAGTTTTCAACTAGATCATTCCGTCAAAAAAGAATCCAAGTTCGGTACCGTAGGTGCGGTGGCCTGTGATCAACAAGGCAACCTTGCCGCTGCCACCTCGACCGGTGGGATGACCAACAAACGCTTCGGGCGTGTGGGTGACAGCCCCATCATTGGTATCGGCAACTATGCGAACAACAAGACCTGCGCCGTTAGCTGTACCGGTAGCGGAGAATACTTTATTAAAGGTGTCGTCGCCTATGATGTATCCTGCCTCATGGAATACAAAGGTCTTTCATTGAGGGAGGCAGCGTCCGAAGTCATCCACAAACGTTTACTGAATATCGGCGGTGATGGTGGATTGATAGCGGTAGATATCTACGGTAATATCACAATGCCCTTCAATACAGAAGGTATGTACCGGGGGAGTAGGACATCCTTAGGGGTAAAGAAGATTTCCATCTACGGAGATTGAAATACTCCGAATCCTAAATTTTAACCCACCATAAAAGCCTTATCGGAAGGCATAACCTTAAGGTTCCGCTCTTGAATATCGAAGCGGTCACCGTTGGCCAGAATATGGGTCTTAAGGTTTGAAATCGACATGGGCATGCCTTTTTTCAATAACTTTTCGTTGTTGTGCCTAATTTCGGCCGGGTCAAAAAGAATGACCATTCCCGAGCCGATTACCTCAAAAGTATTACAGTTTTTGATAACCAGACCGGTATCTTCGGCTAGACCGACACCCAAAAGCTGTGGAAACCTGGCTATTGCTTCCGCCAATCGTCCAAAACGCCCACGCGTAATAAAATGGGAATCTATCACAAGGTTTGGTATAAATCCCATACCCTGTCTCATACGCACAGCCCCTTTAATAAATGCCTCTTTGCCGCTACCACCCGAAATCATTTCCTGCGACATACACATGGCACCCGCACTGGTTCCGGCAATAACGATTTTTTCGTTTTTATACCGTTCCAGAAGAATGTTGTGGATAGTGCTTCCACCTATTTTTTGGACAATTTTAAATTGACTGCCACCAGAAAACATAACACAATCCGCTTGTTCAATGGTCGCGATATTCTGCGGGTCTTCGGAATCCGTTTGCTCCCGGATATCGACGATATTGACATTAGTGCATCCTAATCTATCGAAGGCCTTTATATAGTTATCCGAAACTTCGTTGGGTATGCTTGAAGCGGTCGGAATAATAGCAATAGATGTATCACAGCCCCCGCACTCCTTTGCCACGCGTGCCAAAATACCCTCCTCAATAAACTCCAGATGATATCTTTCCTTTGTCTCTATCCCTTTATCTTCGTTTCCCCCAATAGGAATCAGTATACCTTTTACTTGCATCAAAAATTTACCATTTGAACGCAAAAATACAGGTAATGTTGTGAAATTTAGGATTATATTTATAAAATTCCAGAATGCCGACTAATAATTACTAAATGAAAATACGAGAAATAAATGCCATGCGCGGACCCAACTATTGGTCAATTCGCAGAGAAAAGCTGATTGTAATGGTGCTTGACCTAGAGGCGATGGAAGACTTCCCAACCCATAAAATAGAGGGTTTTAGCGACCGGTTAAAGTCTTTGTTTCCGGGAATGTATGAACACCGCTGTTCCGAGGGCTGCGCAGGCGGATTTTTTATGCGCGTTGAAGAAGGCACTTGGATGGGACATGTTATCGAACATATCGCATTGGAAATACAGACCTTGGCCGGTATGGACACCGGCTTTGGACGCACCCGAGGCTTCGGTGAAGAAGGTGTCTACCATGTCGTTTTTTCATACATCGAGGAAAACGCCGGGCGCTATGCGGCAAAAGCTGCGGTCGATATCTGCGAGGCATTGATAAAAGGTAAGGATTACGACATCGATCCCGATTTGCAACGTATGCGCGAGCTCCGCGAGGCCGAACGCTTAGGACCCAGTACAGGTTCTATTGTCGAAGAGGCCGAAAGGCGGGGCATTCCGTGGTTACGCCTGAACAAATATTCGCTATGTCAATTGGGCTACGGTGCCAATCAAAAACGCATACAAGCTACCGTTACCAGCGAGACAAGTAGTATCGGTGTCGAACTGGCCTGTGACAAGGAAGACACCAAACATCTTTTGGAACAGGCTGAGGTACAGGTGCCCCGAGGCGATATTATCTCAAAGGAAACTAGTCTTAAAGTCGCCTGTGATTCCATCGGCTTTCCACTGGTGATCAAACCCATTGACGGGAACCATGGCCGGGGTATTTCGGTCGATATCAATTCTTATGATGAGGCGCTCAAAGCCTTTCGCATCGCTAAAGAAGTATCGGACCGTATTATCGTAGAAAACTATATTACCGGTCAGGACTACCGGTTGCTGGTTATCAACAACATCTTGGTAGCCGCGGCCCTACGCTCTCCAGCCCATGTCATCGGTGACGGTGAATCGACCATTGACAATCTGATTGCCGATAAAAATAGAGATCCCAGACGAGGATATGGCCATGAAAAGGAACTGACGGTTATCACAATTAACGACCTGACCAAGGCCAAAATCGAAGATGCCGGATATACCTTAGACTCCATCCTACCCGAAGGCGAAAAACTGGTACTAAAAGATACGGCCAATCTCAGCACGGGCGGTACGGCAGAAGATGTCACACATATCGTTCACCCTGCGAACGTAGCTATGGCCGAGCGTATCTCAAAAATTATCGATCTCGATATTGCCGGTATAGATATCATGACCAGCGATATCAGTAAACCATTATCCGAAACCAATGGTGCCGTACTCGAAGTAAACGCCGGCCCAGGATTTAGAATGCACTTGGCACCTACGAAAGGACTCCCCAGAAACGTGGCCGCCCCGGTTGTGGACAAGCTTTTTCCTCATCAGGGCGATAAGGGCCGTATTCCCATTGTGGCCATCACAGGTACCAATGGAAAAACGACAACTACAAGGCTTATAGCCCATATGGCCAAAATGTCGGGATATCGTGTTGGCTATACGACTAGCGATGGCGTCTATATCAAAAACAGATTATTGATGAAAGGGGATTGTACCGGCCCCTTAAGTACCGAGTTCGTATTGCGTGATCCGACTGTGAACTTTGCGGTACTCGAATGTGCCAGAGGGGGGCTTTTACGTGCCGGACTCGCCTTTTCCAAATGTGATGTCGGTATCGTTACCAATGTCTCCGCAGACCATTTGGGCCTGAAAGGCATACACACTATAGATCAATTGGCCAAGGTTAAGGCCGTTATTCCAGAAACCGTGCTCCCCGATGGCTATGCCATATTAAACGCCGATGACGACCTCGTCTATAATATGCGCAAAGGCTTGGATTGTAATGTGGCGTTATTCTCTATGGATGAAGAAAACCCTAGAATCAAGGCCCTTCAACGTAAAGGGGGAATCACAGCGGTCTATGAAAGCGGATATGTGACCCTATGCCGTGGCACTTGGAAAATGAGGATCATGAAAGCGGAAAACATCCCCCTAACTTTTGGTGGAAAAGCAAAATTCATGATACAGAATGTACTTCCGGCCATTATCGCCTGCAACGTGAAGAATATTACGATTGAAGACATGAAGGCCGGCTTGGAAACCTTCCTCCCCTCCGCATCCCAAACGCCCGGACGCCTCAATCTCTTTAAGTTCGACAAATTCCAAATTCTGCTCGATTATGCCCATAACCCATCCGGAATGCGGGCCCTTCAAAAATTTACGGATCAGATCGAGGCCTCCCATAAATTGGGCATCGTTGCCGGTATCGGGGACAGGCGCGTCGAGGACAATAACGAAATAGGAAGTATAGCCGCCGAAATGTTCGATGAAATCATTATCCGACAGGATAAACATTTACGCGGAAAATCGGAGGAAGAATTGATTAAGATGTTGAAAGACGGGATTGCGTCCAAAAATCCCAATATAAAAACTACGGTCATCACATCGGAAAAGGAAGCTATCTTCCATGCCATGAAGAATGTACCTGAGGGGGCATTGATTATCTTGTGCAGCGATGTGGTATCGGAGGCCTTGCAACTTGTGGAAGAGCTCAAGGAACAGGAGCGACAAGGGGCGTCCCTTATGGCCGCAAAATAAGAACACGGGGCAGGCCCGTATTCTTAACTAACGCGATATCTCGGTCAAAGCCGGAATGTCCAAAACGCTCCTCCCCGTATTAAATACATCCGGGGAAGAAGAGCTAGTGGTTGCTGCAACTCAGTTTTACGGGATGCCGATCTGGCTTTGAGCAAAGTAGAAATCAATAGTCTCTTGATTGATGAGGTATTTGGAACCCAAAATCCCCAAACCTTGGATCAAACCCTGGATATCTTGGAAAAACTACAATCCAAATCATCAAAAGCCATAGGTATCATCAGCCCGGTAAATACACCTCTATAACAAATCGCCACCCAAATTAATTGCAACGGAATGGTCAGGAGTACAGTTCCTTGCGCGTAGTTTACTACTCCCCCCCGATTCGAGATGGACCCATTCGATTTCGGATGCCCATGTTCGATTTCAATGGCTAAATTTCAATATCAAAAAAATATTTAAGAACTTCACTTTATAAAATAGGGCCTAGGGGTTCAGATGACAATGACAATGACATCAACAGAGGCAAAACTAAAGGAACGCGTAAAAGAGCTAACCTGTCTATATGAGGTTACTTCCATAATTGTAAACTCTGATTATGACCAACTGGAAACTTCCCTTGAAGCCATTGTATATTGCCTAAAACGGGGATGGCAGTTTGTAGATGATACAGAAGTCAATTTATCGGTTAGGGACTACGAAGTGAAAACAGATCATTTTCTTTCCGGAATGGTTAGCATCACTTCAGATATCAGGGTTTTCAATAAAGTTGATGGACAGATAACTGTAGGGTATCCATCCGAAAAATATACGATTTCCGATTTCTTGGATGAAGAACGGGCCTTGCTTGACAATGTGAGCTTGGCCATCGGAAATCTGTTAGAAAGAAAACAGATTCGAGATAGTGAGGCAGCCACAAGAAAAAAGATGGAACGTACCGACCGCCTCTATATTCTTGGTGAAATCACTGCAGGTATCGCTCATGAACTCAATACACCTTTAGCCAATATTCTAGGTTTCGCCGAATTATTAAAAGAAAAAGTAACAAAAATCGAGAACGTTCACGACCTTGAAAAAATCATAGACAATGCTATTTTTAGCCGTGAGATCGTCAAAAAATTGATGTTCTTTGCTTGTGAAATGCCAGAGGAAATGAAAGTCATTCAATTAGTACCTGTGGCCGAAAATGTACTAAATCTGTTAAGGCCTTCACTGCAGCACAAAAAAATAAAGCTAAGCAAATCTTTTGGGACCAAAAACATCGAACTGCGCGCAGATACGGTACAACTGACACAGGTCTTGTTCAATCTGATCATGAACGCCGTGTATTACTCACCCGTAGGAGAAACCATCGCCGTAACTATTTCGGAAACCGATAGCGACATACAAATTTCTATCGTCGATAAAGGCAAGGGAATCGAACCAAAAAACGAGGACAAGGTTTTCGAACCCTTTTTCACTACTAAACCCCTGGGAGAAGGTTCCGGTCTCGGCCTGAGCGTAGTTCATGGTATCATCAGCAGTCATAAAGGGACCATATCGCACAAACCGAACAAACCGACCGGGACCATTTTTACGGTCCACTTTCCTAAATCATCAGCATGACATTACGCAAAGAAAATATTCTTATTGTAGACGATGATATCGATATTCTTGAGCTGCTGCAGCGGCACTTAAAGGCTATGGATTATCATACCTATAAGGCGGTGTCGGTAAAAGAGGCCTTGTTCATACTCAAAGATAGTTATATCGATCTACTGATCACCGACATTCAGATGCCAGAAATCGATGGCCTGCAACTCCTGAAATTTGCAAACGAACATTACCCAGAAATACCTAAACTGGTCGTCACCGGATATCCATCCGTTGATGGGGCCTTGGAAGTCATGAAATCGGGTGCCGTGGATTATCTGAGCAAACCGTTTACGAAAAATGAGCTGAAACAAGGTGTTGAAAAGGCATTTGCCAAAGGTAGTTTACGTCGTAAAGAACAACCCATAGCCCGAAACATGCAAGCGGATATCCAAGGTGATATGGTCGGGGAATCAGAGGCTTTCGGTGCGGTAATCAATCTTATTGATAGGGTGAAGGACAATAAGGCCACAGTCATCATAAAAGGAGAAAGTGGTACTGGTAAAGAGTTGGTAGCGCGCGCCATTCATTATTCCGGCAAGTTTTCCCGCGCTCCTTTCATAGCGGTCAATTGTGGGGCAATCCCGGAAAATTTACAAGAGGCCGAGCTCTTCGGTTACACGAAGGGGGCCTTTACGGGCGCCAATGAGAATCGCAACGGTTTTTTTCAGGCAGCTGAAGGCGGTACGTTGTTCTTGGACGAAATCGGCACAGCTTCCCTCGCTGTACAGACCAAATTACTTCGTGCATTACAGGAAAAAGAAATAACAAAAGTCGGGTCTCAAAAAGTGGAAAAAGTAGATATTCGAATCATCGCCGCCACTAATGCCGATCTGTTGGAAGACATCAAAAACAAAAGTTTTAGGGAAGATCTCTATTATCGCTTGACCGTCGTTGAAATCAATGTACCCCCATTACGGGAACGAAAATCCGATATCCCCTTATTGACAGCAAAGTTCCTCCGTAAGTACGGCGTTGAATATAAAGATCGGCTTCTAAGAATTTCCCCTGAAGCGCTACGGGTCTTGGAACGCTATAGCTGGCCCGGTAATATTCGAGAGCTTGAGAACATCATTCAACGTTCGGTCATCATGTCTGACGGTACGATCGAAGTCAAAGATCTTCCCGATTTTCTGAAGTATCAAATTGAATTTCCCGATGCAGATTTTCTACCGTTACGCGAAATGGAAAAAGAATATGTACGCCGCGTACTTATCCACACCCAAGGCAACAAAACCATGGCCGCCGATATTCTTCAAATAGACCGTAAGACGTTGCGTAGTAAATTAAACTAAAAATCTGGGGATATTCTCCCCGGTCGGGTAGAAAATCCCCGATTTACAATATCTTCACTTTCTACTTTATCCATCCTACTGTCTGATTACTAGATAATTGCTAATAATGGCATGTTCCTTCTTTTTTGGGGCACGCCATTTGCCTTTAGTACCACGACTTAAATTTAGTAACCTTAAATATATAATTATGATTAAATATGCAATGGCCCTTTTATTTTCAATTAGCGTTTTAAACGCCCAAAATAGTACCGACCAAGAACAGGCCGATGTACAGGTCGGAGATGTTTTCGAAATCGGTACTCCCGAAACCCACAAGTACAACCACATAAATTTTCCACGCGCCAACTTTATCATCAAGAGAGGTGGTATCGCAGATTACAAACGCGCTGAAGGATACAAAGTGGTCGTTACCGCAGTAAAGGAAAAGAAGAACGGTACCAAGGAAGTAAATATCAAACGTAATGACGGTGGCCGATTTTTTGGAAGCCATACCGTAGTTGCAGCTGATTTTAACAAGGCTGTGGCGGCGGGTGAGCTACGAGTGAAATAATATTTCTAGCCGGTTGATATCATCCATCTGGTTTTAGCACAATTTGATGTAATCAAATAAAGGATAATCCCAGATGGATTTTTTGTTTTGATTGACATAGCATCCTAAATATTTATAAATATAAACCCCTTACATCATGTTCACCAAACTTTCAACATCACAGCGTCTACAAGTTGGCTTTGTTTTAGCCATGGCATTTCTGCTGGTTTTGGGGTCCAATAGATTGAACCAAAGGCACTTTTATACCATTCAGACGACGGTCAATTCAGTGTTTAAAGACCGAGTCGTAGTGCAGGATCTTATCTATCAATTGAATACCATTTTTCATACTAAAGAACTTCGATTTGTTCTTAACGACAATTTCAAGACCGTTGGAACCGAAAATCTCAAAATAGAAGAGTTATTAACTGATTTCAGGACTACCGATCTCACCTCTAAAGAATTCGACTTTCTCGAGAAACTCAATGAACAGTTTATTCATTTGAAGGAACTGGAAAGTGCAAGTTTGGAATCCTCCGGTTTGTTCTCTGAAAATACCAGGGCAGCAGCTGTTAAAAAGTTAGGTGGTATAAAAAGGAGCTTGAATGGTCTGGCTGAAATTCAACTTGAAGAAAGTGGAAAATTGACGCAGGTTTCGAACAAATCTTTGAGCATGAATATTCTACTGTCCAAACTTGAAGTAGGCTTTCTAATAGTCATTGGAATTGCCATGCTGGCCCTCATTTTTCACCCCATTGAAAAAATACGTGTCTTTAATTGACAATCTTTTCCAATAAATTTTCCCGTAACAAATATATAGCCTCAATGAAAAGCTAATCTCGCAGCCTATGCTCCACGTTTAGATACCTCTCCACTTGTTCGATAACAAAGTATGGGCGCAATATTAGCTCTTGTAGCGAAAACATTCACCATTTTGATAAAGCTATTCTAGCATCGCCCTTGGTCTTTATGAAGTTGGCCGCTATCGAACCAAAAAAAATCGGGCCCTATAAAAATGATATCAAATTAAAAAATAATGACAACTAGAGTATTGAAAAAAAAGAAGTTCCATAAACAAGGTATGCTTGACAACGTCATGCGACAGTTCGATCATGCTGCGGATATTATAGACCTCAACCCCAACATTCGTAAAATTCTCGAGGTGACGAACAACGAACTCGTGGTTCATTTTCCCGCTCGGATGGATGATGGGGCTGTAGAAGTCTTTACCGGCTATAGGGTTCAGCATAATAATTCATTAGGCCCTTATAAGGGCGGGTTGCGATATCACCCAACCGTAGATATCGATGCCGCGAGGGCATTAGCCATGTGGATGACCTGGAAAACGGCGTTAGCGGGGCTGCCCTATGGTGGTGCAAAAGGGGGAATACAATTGGACCCGACCAAATACTCAAATTCTGAATTGGAACGCATTACCCGAAGGTTTACCTATGCCCTAGGCGATAATATTGGACCTGAACTCGATATTCCCGCACCCGATGTCAATACCAATGCCCAGACTATGGCCTGGATCTTAGACACATATATGTCTACCAAATCTCCGGCGGAACGTTCTACGAACATGCACGTAGTTACCGGAAAACCGCTTGGCGCAGGAGGTTCCGAAGGTCGCGACAGGGCTACGGGCTATGGGGTTTTTCTGACCATAAAATTTTGGGCGGAAAATAAAAAAGTCGATTTGAAGGGTAAAAAATTCATTGTTCAGGGATTTGGCAACGTGGGCTATTGGGCCGCACATTTTCTGGAAAAAGAAGGTGCAGTATTGATCGCTGTACAGGATGCCTATGGAAGCATTGCCAACGCAAACGGGATATCGGTGGAAACACTTTTCGAATATTCCACAGCGAATAAAGGAAGTATTCTAGGTTTTAGCGGTTCCCATACCATCGACAATGCCGATTTTTTCGGGCTGGATTGCGACATTATAATTCCCGCAGCCTTGGGCAACCAGATTACGGCCGAAAATGCACAACGGATAAGAGCCTATTTGATTGCCGAGGGGGCCAACGGACCAACCGACGTTGAAGCCGAAGAAATACTATTAAAAAAAGGGATCGATATCATACCTGACATCCTTTGTAATTCTGGTGGAGTCATCGGCAGCTATTTTGAATGGTTACAGAATCGAAATGGCGAGATCTGGACCTTGGAGGAGGTCATGCAAAAATTGGAAAAAAAGTTAAGGGAATCCTTTATCAGGGTATCCGAAACATCAGAAAAAAGAAAGGTGGATATGCGTACGGCCGCTTTTATTATCGCCATAGGCCGTCTTGAGGAAACCTATGTACAACGGGGAATTTTTCCTTGAACAAACGATAAATATGAAATACAATACTATAGTCATCGAAAAAAAGGAGTACGTTCTCTTAAAACGGTACATGAACCTTTCAGGATATTATAAGGACGACACATTTCGTAAATCTGTAAAAAAATTATTGGAGGAACTGGACTCGGCGGAGATTTGCGATGAGGCCAATATGCCCAAAGATGTCATACGTTTCAATTCCACCGTAACCATAGTTTCGGACAACGGATGGAGAAAAAAATTCAGTTTGGTGCTGCCTACCGATAGCGACATCAAAAATGATAAAATATCCATTCTAACCCCAATGGGAGCTGCCGTGATGGGATATGCCGAGGGCGATGCCATACGCTGGGAATTCCCTTCGGGCGAACAGCAACTGACCATTGAAAAAGTAGAGCAGGGAAATACATACCTAAATGTAAATATGGTGCTATGAACACTACCAAACTATTCTATACGCACGAATCCGATAGTAGCATCATGTTAAACAAGGAGAAGGCAGAAGTGAACAACTGGCCGGCAAAATATCAATCGCTTGAATCCCGACGAAGCGTTCAAGAAACTTTCTAAAACTCGTTCAGAAGAAGGCTTGGGAAATATCTTGCAGCGGCTTACTTTCTCCGAAGAAAACCCGAGCAAAGTAACATGATCAACTCTATTGAAAACAAGCCATCCCTTTGGGAAAAATTGGGCTTCGGTGCGCCCGCCTTAGCCAGATTGGGATCTTTTAGGGATGTTCCCGTATTGGCACCGCATGGTTGAGACTGTACTTACCCATGCAGGCTTGCGCAATTATAGGAAAGCCAATTTCAAGTGTTTTTTTTGGAGTTCAACTAAGTTTTTATCTCTTTTTATTTACTAGGTGCCTCTTGCTCCTTGGATTTTCTACGCTTATCCCACCAAACATAAATTCCAAAAACAAAAAGGCTCACCAGCGAACCCCAGAGTAATCCCGTTTTTAAACTATCGGTGCTTTTTCCCATGAAGGCGATAAAAATGGCAAGCGGAGCTATACCGACCAAAGTGGCCCCGATAAATTTCCAATACCCCATTCGCAGCAATCCACCTACGAAACTAATGGCATCATTGGATAAAAAGGGATTGATTCGGGTTACGATAACGGCCCAAAAACCATATTCATCCAGAAATCCCTCTACTTTTTTTTCCGATTTATGGCCGATGATACGTGTAACTATTGAATCTCCAAAATAACTTCCGATAAGATATCCGACCGAGGATGCCGCGAAAACGGAAGCGAAGATGATGACGCTGCCCCAAACCGGGCCGTAGGCCAAAATTGAAACGACCATCAACAAAACGGAAGGTACGACCAACAAAAACATCTGCACAATCATCAACAGAACCAATAGCAACGGGCCGAACCACCCGAAACCGTCGACCCAAGACCCTATTCGTTTTTCATCATCACTGGTCAATACGTTCCAGGCCTCGTTAAAAAAAATCTCGACTTGCGGAACAAAAAAATAGGAGACTATGAGTGCCGCTATAAAAAATATCGAAATAAATAAGGGAGCCTTGCTTTTTTCTACCGAAGGGGTGCCATTTTTTGATTCGTCCATTTTCATTCTTTCAATTTTAACCTGGTAATTGTGCCATTGCCTTCATTTTTCGCTTCACTCGAAATGTACAAGCTACCATCGGTACTGAACGTAATCCCTTCAGGTTGAGGAAACAGTTGTTTATCAAGCTTATACGCATTCTTGGCATTTCCATCGGCATCCAAAATAAGTAATTTAGGCTTAGAACCCTCTAGCATATACATTTCATTGGTCTTTGGATGAATAGCCAAATCGGAAGGCCTGAACGTTTTATATAATTCGTTTTCCCTAAATCTTTTTAAGGTTTTATCGCCCATATCCAATTTGATAACGGGTGTTTTTTCCATTTCCTTGGTATCCAATGAAAAGGCATAAACGCCCTTGTACCGGTCCGAACTTAAATCCCTATCCTTCGGACTTATCAAAAGGCTGTTTCTTTTCATGTCAAATTCCATAGTTTCCATGTTATTTTTGTCCGAAAAAGGAGTCTGATAGGTTTTTACCGTTTTATTTGAGGTCTCAAAGTCTTGAATGGCAAAGATAACACCATCGCTCCTCAACACATAGGCATCTTGTTGGTGCACGGCAAGCCCTTCGTAATCGCCAGGACCACCGAATATGATAGTTTTTTCTATCTTTTTTTCCTTCAGGTCATATATGAAAATAACACCGTCTTCGTCTTGCACAGCGGCCATTTTGTCATCGTTCAACCAAGCAATTCCAGAAATTTCATCCAGTTCGGAAGGAAGGTTCCAGCGCTGGGACACCGTAAACGAAAGATCGCCCTGCTTTCTTTGTGGAGCCATATCGGTAAACACTGCAATTATTAAAACAAATCCGAGGCCGAGGCCTAACAGTGTCCATACTTTCATTCTATTCATCGCTATGGTAATTAATACAAAATCCTTTCAAAAGTCAGCTACGAATCTGTAAAGAATTTGGAATATTAAAGTTCGAACTTCTTTTCTCACATTTTATCTATTGGAAACCGAAGTTCGAAAACATGTCTATCCGAGAAATAGTAATTCATTTGCAGGTTATATCTATCGGATACCGCCTTGGCTATGGCGAGGCCCAAGCCCGTAGAACGCAGGTCGGAGCCGGTCTTCTTGAATCTCTTGAAAATCTGGTCATTATTCAGTGCCGTTTGGGCTCCAAAATTCTTAACCATAATTTTGTTAGCCAAAATCGTGAGACCTACGGGCTTACCGGCGGTACCATGAACGATGGCGTTTTTGATGAGATTGGATATCAGCACCGACGCCAGACCGCGGTTCATAGGATACTCTAGTTTATCCGTTTCAATATATTGAATTTCAATATCACGATGTGTTGCAAAATCTTTGAAATCCGAAGCTAATTTTCTTATCAATGCATTGAAATCTATAAGTTCTTCCGCCACATATTGGCTGTTGTCGATTTTGGAGAGCATCAACAAAGATTTGTTTAAACGGGTCATACGCCCCAGATTTTGAAGTACGGAGGCAACGGCTTCTGACTGAACTATAGTCATTTCGCCCTCTTCCAGCATAAGTTCAAGCTTATTGATACAAATGGCCAAAGGAGTCTGCAGCTCGTGGGCCGCATTTTCGATAAATTCCTTTTGCGCGAGATAACTCTGTTTTGATTTTAAAGTCAATCTTTCAACACTTTCATTGAGCAAATTGAATTCATCGACCTTGGTGGGATTTGTTCTAATAGGTTGGTCACGCTCGATGCGAAATTCTTTTAACTCACCGATCAGACTATAAAATGGCTTCCATACTTTTTTAAGAACAAAGTTGTTGAGCAGCACAATACTAGCAATGAGCGCTAGATAAAGCCCTAAAACATAGAAGAACAAAGTTTCGATCTGATCATCTTCTTCGACCATCGACGTGATCAGCTTAATTTTATAATAGGCATTATCAACTTCGATGATACTCTCTAAAATACGCACAGGCTCATATTCACCTTCGTTCTGCATATACATCAAGGTATCTCTATAGCGGTCTTTAAGACGTTCGGGCGTAGCAAAAGTGGTTTTTTGAATCGTGAAGTTATTGACCCCGAAATCGGAATCGTTCAATAGGCTAGGATCGTCTCTGGTAGCCTGAACAATCAATTCTTTTTGGTTTTCGAGTCCGTCGTCAAGGCTATCATAGATTTCATCGAGCATCGCAAAATAAAAAATGACCGCCCATACCGTGATAAGTACGATCAGTAAAAGTGCAAAGTATTTCGTAGTGTGGTTGAGGAGCTTCATATATCCCTTTAAACGATTACCAACTTATATCCAACCCCGTAAACAGCCTCAATTTCAACGGTGGTCTCTGCCTTGCTCAATTTTCTTCGTAAATTTTTGATCTGCGAATAGATAAAATCAAAAGTATCGGCCTGATCGATATGGTCGCCCCAGACGTGCTCGGCCAAAGCGGTCTTTGTGACCAGTCTTGTATGGTTGGTGACGAGATACATAAGGACATCAAATTCCTTTCGATTCAAAATAAGTTCTTTTTCAGACACTTGAATAGTTCTGTTCTCAGGGGATATTCTCATATTGCCCACTTCAATTTTGGTCGAGCCTTGAAAATTCCGTCGGCGCAGAACCGCCTTAACCCGTGCATGGAGTTCAGCCATGTGAAAGGGTTTGGCCAAGTAATCGTCGGCACCCAGATCAAGGCCCTTTATCCGGTCGTCTAGCGAATCTTTGGCCGAAACGATGATAATGCCGTCTTGTTTGCCCAACTTTTTGAGCTGTTTTAGCAATTCCAGGCCGTTTCCATCGGGCAGGGTGATGTCTAAAAGTATGCAGTCGTAATCGTACACTCCTATTTTATCGCTGGCGGTTCTAAAGTCCGATGCAGCTTCCACCGTATAAAGTTCGCGCTCCAGGGTCTGGCGCATATTATCTAACATTTGGGGCTCGTCTTCGATGATCAGGATTTTCATGGTGCTTCCAATTTCCAACAACAATATAATCGAAATCTAGAAAGAAATGGGAACACTTCGCTATTGGTTTTGCTTTTAATTCAGACATGGACACGCAATAGAGTAATTTCAATTGAAAGGAAAGCTTTGCCGTTACCGATTCCCAATTCCTTCCAGTTTTCTGGCTTTTGTTTGTACTGAATTAAAAACAGAACACATGAAATATTCAAGAATTGCAATGATTGCCCTTCTGGGTACAGCAGCCGTTTCGGCACAAGAAATGAACGCGAACGATGTACCATCGGATATCCGAACGAGCTTTGAACAGACCTACCCCAATGCGAAAGATGTAGAATGGGAAATGGAAGGCGATAGTTTTAAAGTGGAATTCGAAATCGCCCGCGAAGACCACGAAATCTGGTACACTTCAGAAGGCAACACTTCGAAAATGGAACAAGAAATTTCGGAAAACGATTTGCCCAATGCGGTTAAATCCGTCATTGCGGGCAACTATGAGGGGTATACCATCGACTCGGTCGAGATGATCGAAGAAAACGGTTCCACTACCTACGAGGTAGAACTTGAAAAGCGTGGGGATGATGATAAAGAAGTAGTTTTCGATGCCGACGGAACGGTATTGAGCGAAATGAACGATTAGATTTTTTTTACTTTTGAAAGGGTTATTTGAAAAGGCCGGGACGTAGTTCCGGCCCCTTTTTTTATATGCCGTATATAAAGAAATAAGTGACCGCGGCAGGATTACATATCCTGACTATTCGGAGCATTCCACTCGCTCATCCTGTCCCGCGTCAGTTGCAGTAGGCAATTAGCAAACTAGTGGCTATCGCTTTAGTGTTTACACCTAAAATTTTCAAAGTAATGCTTTGAATTTTTGGTTTAAACAAAGAACCACGCCAAAAATTGGAGTGGTTCCCTGCTTGTAGTGACCTC
>CAWHTW010000014.1:0-67495 GCA_963832345.1 uncultured Flavobacteriaceae bacterium
CTCGAACCAAGGACCCTCTGATTAACAGTCAGATGCTCTAACCAACTGAGCTAAGGAGGAATTTATCAATTTTTCTTAAGGCCTATCGGCACATCATTGCGTCAAAAGCGGCGTAAGAGGGTGCAAATATAAGCACTTTTTAAAATATCGCAAACAAAATAAACGGGGTTTTTCAGTCCCTAAAGAAATCTTTTGATAATGTTCCAAATATCGTTTCCAAAGATTACCGCCATTAAGCCCATTACGATAATGAATCCTGCAATTTGACCACGTTCAAGAACTTTTTCACTCGGTGGTCTGCCCGATATCATTTCATAGAGCAAGAACATGACATGACCCCCATCGAGGGCTGGAATTGGTAATAGGTTTGCAAACGCCAACCAGACCGAAAACATCGCCAAAAAACTCCAAAAGAAACTCCAATTCCATTTGGCGGGCATCATTTCTACGATACCAATCGGACCTTTGACCGCTTTATACCCCTTGGTCTTTGTATTAAAGATGATTTTAAACTGCTTCACCTGATTGGTCAGCACATCTATCGTTTCGTTAAATCCGGCGGGAATTGCCGCGAGCAGATTATATTCATCGGTTACGGAAAGGTCGTCCCTGCTCATAAAAACGCCAATAACACCTTCTTCTGGAACCTTAAGATTTAACTTTTGCAATCTCCCATCCCGCATAAGACCGACTTGAATAGAGGCATTTGCCGACGAAGATATTTTATTGATGAACTCATTGTTAAATGTATTCGGCTCGCCATCTACCGACACAATTTCGTCACCCGCAAGAACACCAGCCTTCTCGGCGGGGGAATCTGGCAAAACGCTATCTATCACCGTTTTTTGACGGTATCCTAAAAAACTTTTTCCTTGACTGGACAGCACATCGGCAAGCGCCTCTTCTTTTATTGGAAACGTAAGTTCCTGTCCATCCCGGTTTACGGTCAATTGATCTCCCAATAAAATATCGATTTGGGCATCCGTGAACTTTTTAGACTTTTTTCCATCTATGGCAACGATTTGGTCTCCCGTTTTCAATCCTATTTTTTCTCCAATGGAGTCTACGACAATGCCGTACTTCAAATTATTGGCAGGTATGTAGGTATCTCCGTTGACGGCAAGCAATCCCGTATATATAATCCAAGCGAGTAAAAAATTGACCGTCACGCCACCGAGCATAACGATTAAACGTTGCCAGGCCGGTTTACTTCGAAACTCCCATGGTTCCGGATCTTTTTTCATTTGCTCGGTATCCATGCTTTCGTCGATCATACCCGCAATTTTGACATAACCACCAAGCGGGAGCCAGCCAATGCCCCATTCCGTTTCGCCTATTTTCTTTTTGAACAGTGAAAACTTCCAATCGAAGAACAAATAAAATTTTTCGACCTTGATCTTAAAATATCTCGCCGGTAAATAATGTCCGAACTCGTGTAAAACCACCAGTATCGAAATGATTAGAACAAAAGTGAGTATCTGAATTAGCAAATCCATTTTAACTTTTAAAATTTGAAGGCACAAAAGTACGCTTTTAACGTCGCTTAGAAAAAGAAAGTGTTTTCGGCCGCCCGTTTTTAAGAAACATTTGGCAGCTAGGGGTTTAATCATACTTGAACACCAACCTTTACTCCCGTATCTTTGCCAAAAAGCGTATGCGCTCGTTTTTCGCCAAATACCGACTTTTCGGAATCGTATTCTTCTGCCTTTGCGCAGTAATCATTTATCTTTTCTACAACGCGTTGCAGCCCCAAAAATTACTGACTATCTACCAGCCGTCGATGGTGAACCCAGAATTGGTGGATAGTACCTTGCAGTACAAGAGAAAATACCATACCGTGGCCGACTTTTCGTTGACCAATCAGAACGGCGAGACCGTTACACATGAAACGTATAAAGATAAAATCTACATCGCCGACTTCTTCTTCACCACATGCCCTACTATATGCCCCATTATGACCGGTAACATGGCCGATATTCAAGAACGCATCAAGAATGACGACGATGTTATGCTCCTATCGCATTCCGTGACCCCGCAGATCGATTCTGTTGCCCAACTTAAAAAGTATGCAATGGAAAAGGGGGTGGATGATTCGAAATGGAATTTGGTCACGGGGGATAAAAAGCAGATTTATGAACTGGCCAGAAAATCGTATTTGGCCGTCAAAGAGGATGGTGATGGCGGTCCTTACGACATGATTCATACCGAAAATTTTATTTTGGTCGACAAACAACGACGAATTCGCGGATTTTACGACGGAACAAAGAAGGAGGATGTTGACCAATTAATGGGAGACTTGCAGATTTTGAAGAATTCGTATCGGGAAGGTCATGAATAGGTAGCGGCAATAGCAAAAATCGAGGGTAGCTGCCCATAAAATTTCCGAATTTTTCTTTTTCCCGTCAATCATCCCGTTAATCCAACATTTTCCCTTAAATTTGTCTTCCTTATAATCAATCTAAATAAAGATTGTGAAACGAGTACAATGACGGCAGCACAATTAAAAAGAGGGCAAAAAGGAATCATTCGGGAGTTTACCGATGACATCCTTCCCATAAAATTATTGGAACTGGGCTGTTTGCCAGGCAATGCCATCGAACTCGTACAGATTGCCCCCTTCAACGATCCTATCTATATCAATGTCAACGGATGCCATATCGCCATTCGCCGCGAAACGGCACTACATATCGAGCTTGACATTGTTGAAGACAACCGTGTGCTATGAGCAGGCAGATCAACGTGGCCCTCATAGGCAACCCCAACACCGGTAAGACCTCTGTTTTCAACCAATTGACAGGTCTTAAACAGAAGGTCGGCAACTACCCTGGCATTACCGTCGAAAAAAAGGAAGGCATCTGCAAACTGCCAAGGGGCGTAAAGGCCCATATTCTCGATCTCCCCGGCACCTATAGCCTGAACACAACTTCTTTGGACGAGAGCGTTGCCGTCGAACTCCTACTGAACAAAAACGATAAAGACCATCCTGATGTAGCTGTCGTGATTTCCGATGTCGAGAACCTAAAGCGCAACCTTTTGCTGTTCACTCAAGTAAAGGACCTTAATATTCCAGCAATTCTAGTTGTCAATATGTCTGACCGGATGTCACGAAGGGGTATTTCTTTGGATGTAGATCTCTTGGAGCAAAAACTCGATACCAAAATCGCCCTTGTAAGCACCCGAAACGGCACGGGCATCGAAAATCTAAAAAATTGTATTGCCGATTATAGGACGCTTTCCACTTCAAAAAATGTGGATGTCACTGTGATCGCCCCCGAATATTTCGAAAACCTTAAGAAAACATTTCCGAAGCAAGATCTGTACAAGTTGTGGTTGGTCATCACCCAAGACGTCAACTTTATGCGTATAGATAAAAAGCTGGTCGAGGACACTACATCTTTGTACACCAAACCAAAATCGGAACTCAAGCGCCTACAACAGAAAGAGACTATTCTCCGCTACCAGTTTATCAATGGCATTCTCAAAGAGACCTATAAAGTAGATCCGACAGCGGCAAAAGGTCTCAGGGCAACCCTTGATAAAATACTGATGCATAAAGTCTTCGGCTACGTGTTTTTCTTGATGTTATTATTGCTCATTTTTCAGGCCATATATTCGTGGAGCGAATACCCTATGGATATGATCGATGAGTTTTTTGCTGCCGCCAGTGAATGGGTAAAAGCTACCTTACCTTCGGGAGCCTTTACGAATCTTATTGCCGAGGGCATCTTGGCCGGAATTGGTGGTATTGTAATATTTATTCCTCAGATCGCTTTTTTGTTCTTTTTCATTTCTCTTTTAGAGGAGACCGGTTATATGAGCCGTGTCGTGTTCTTGATGGATCGTTTAATGCGTCCTTTCGGGCTTAGCGGTAAGAGCGTGGTACCTTTGATGTCAGGTACCGCATGTGCCATTCCCGCCGTAATGGCCACCCGTACCATAGAAAACTGGAAAGAACGATTGATTACCATCTTGGTCATCCCTTTTACCACGTGTTCCGCCCGCTTGCCGATATACCTCATTATTATTGCCCTAGTTATTCCCGAAGGTACCTTTATAGGATTTAGCTTTAAGGCGCTGACACTGATGTTACTGTACTTGATCGGTTTCGCCACCTCGGTCCTGTCGGCTATGCTATTGAACAAGATACTGAAAATGAAGGGGCGTTCATTTTTTGTAGTGGAAATGCCAAATTACAAACTTCCCCTTTTTAAAAACGTGGGCTACACGGTTTGGGAAAAAACCAAAAGTTTTGTTTTCGGTGCCGGAAAAATCATCTTGGCCATATCGATCGTCCTTTGGTTTTTGGGTTCGAACGGATTCTCAGACGATTTTAAGAATGCCGAAAGTATCGTATCCCAACGCATCGAAGCGCAGGGGTTTTCGACCTACAGCCAAAACTATATGGCCAAAAAACTTTCTGACTATAACACGGAAAATAATAATGCAGGTGTCATCGAGCAGCCGAATCCCATGGACATAACTACCCTTCAGGATAGTTTACAAAAACAGTCCGAAGTTCTGAAAGAGCGGGCAAAAAATCAGGAAATCGCGAGTTATAAATTAGAGCATTCGTATATCGGATACATGGGTAAGGCCATAGAACCAATTGTAAGACCCCTCGGATATGATTGGAAAATCGGTATTGCCGTATTGACCTCCTTTGCCGCCCGAGAAGTATTTGTTGGCACCTTGGCCACTATTTACAGCGTCGGTAGCGATGAGGAACAGACCATCCAAAACCGGATGGCGGCGGAGGTCAACCCCAGAACCAAAAAACCCTTGTTCAATTTGGCCTCCGGCATTTCGCTATTGCTGTTCTACGCCTTCGCTATGCAGTGCATGAGCACCCTCGCCATCGTAAAGCGGGAAACCAATAGCTGGAAATGGCCTATGGGCCAATTGGTTTTTATGAGTGCTTTTGCTTATATTGTAGCTTTAGTGGCATATCAGGCATTGAAATAGAACGGAGCGAACAGAATAGAGAAAAAGGTGGGCAGACTTGGTGGGAGGTACACATTTACACTTTTCACCTAAATCAAAACGAATGGATTTTTTTCAAAACATACTGGTATATATTATTCTAGCTGTTGCGGTGGGCTATTTGGTCAAAAAGTTTCTGTTACCTAAATCACTGTTTGCTTCTGGAAAAGGAAGTGCTAAAAGTTGCGGACAGGATGATTGTGGGTGCCATTAAACAAATTGACCTAAGCTTTATTGGTTCCAAGCAACTCTATGAATGGATTTTATCATATCTGTGCATTTATTTCTGCCATCTTCTGTTTAAACAAAATCAATCCCCCTCAGTTCCGTTAAAAAAACAATAATTCCGTACTAAAAAAATCAAAAACAGGAAGCTTTGTTCGATTCCTATAGCTTTTTTTGGGGAACTAACTCCGAAAGTCCATGCCGAACCTCCGAATAATCATTCTTATTTCTTTACTACCTTGTACCACAGCAGCGCTACAGGCTCAAAATTTGAGCTCTGTTATCATTGATTCCATCACAAGAAAACCGGTTCCCTATGCTACAGTACAATTGAACAACCGTGGAATGATTACCAATGAAGAAGGGCGGTTCAAATTTTCATTTGACTCGGCAATTGGGGAAAGCGATACCCTTTTTATTTCCAGCATCGGCTATGAGTCCATCGGAAAACCGATTGGTGAATTTGCCGATAGCGTTATAGTTTTAAGTCCAAAGGCCATTGAGTTGAAAGAGGTCATCGTTTCGAATAAGGACTATACACCTAGGGAGATTATTGAAATGGTCGAGGATAATATTGAAAAAAACTACTATACGGAATTCACCAAAAAACGGGTATTCTTACGCGAAACCTACCAGAACGAGGTGCTAAAGACCGATTACGAACTCAAGGAATCTACGATCCCTGCTTTCAACGAAAGTTTTCTGGACAATGTTATCAGCTCTTTCCCCAAGCAAAACACCTATTATACCGAAATGCTGGGCGACCTATATGGCAACGATGACGCCGACGAGCAAAAATTGGACTTGATCAAAGCGTCCGAAATGTATGATAAGGACAAAAATCTTGATGTGGAAAAATTAGAGGAGAAATTCAATCAAATCGTAAAGGAAAATATTAAGTCAGATTCATACTTTAAAATCAAGTCCGGTTGGTTTTTTGGCACTAAAATCGATGCCGACGATATGGGAGACCTTTTTAAGGAAGATGTAGATTCTACCGATGTGGCCGCCCTAAATAAAAGGTTGGAAGAAGAAAAGAAACAACGGGAAGACCGCCGAAAGTCTTTTTCAGGGTATAAAAGACGAACCTTGGGAAACCTGTTTGAAAATCTCCCGATTTTCAACGATACGGAATATAATGTAATTTTTAGGCCCGGGAGGTACGATCTCACCCTAAAAAATTTCACCTATCTCGGCGACCAAGCGGTCTATGTTATTGAATTTGTGCCCGACGGCTCCCCCGAATATAAGGGACAGCTTTTTATCAACGCGGACGATTTTGCTCTGATACGTATGGATTTCGAAAACACCGAAGCTTTGCGAGACTTTAATCTGCTCGGTGTCTCTATTAACGAATATCTGGCCAAAGGTAGTATTCTGTTTGCTAAAGGCTCCGACGAAAAATACCATTTGCGGTACTATGACATCATAAAGGGGGTACGGGCCGGTGTCAAAAGGCCATTAAAGATTATTGAAAAGAACAAAAACGTAAAAGGCCGGAGAAAACAGAACGAGCTATCGATGAAAGTTGATGCAGCCTTCGGCAATGTCAACCGGTACGAACTGGTTGTCTTCGATGAAGAACCGATCAATGAGGAACAATTCAATTATTTCAAGGTAAAAAACGAAGTGCTACCAACATATATGCCCAATTACGACCCTGAATTTTGGAAAGGCTATAACATTATGGAGCCCAATCAGGCAATCAAAGCGTTTACTACTGATGCCGAACTGGTAGATTAATCGGCATAGTCACGATCGATACGGAAGTTTGGTTCAAACTCTTGACAGCATTAGAAGTATCGACCTACAAACTGGTACAGTAGCATCCCCCATCCCACAACCAAAAGCAATCCGCCTAAGGGTGTAATCGGCCCGAGAAACTTCCATGTTTTTCCTGTGGAGGCACTTAACGTAAGTCCGTAAATACTGAACGAAAATAGAAACGTACCGATTACAAAAAAGTAAACCATATATTTCTGCTGGGCAGTATCCAAATTAAAATTGAAACCTACCATAAGCAACACGATGGCGTGGTACATCTGATACTTGACCCCGGTCTCGAAGCTTTTCAGCTGTTCTTCCGAAAAAGATTTTTTAAGGGCGTGTGCACCGAAGGCACCGAAAATCACGGCCAGAAGGCCGAATAATGCGCCAACGGACTGGGCGATTAGAACCATGTTTCGTTATTTCTAAATTTCTTGACGGCTATTCTACGATTAATCACGCCTATTCGTCATAAAAAAACTGCTCCTTCACAATTTTGCCATCCTGAACCTGATAGACGGCAATTTCTTCCATTTTTGAGCGTTTGCCCGACGGTTTGTGCGTGGTGTCCATCGTAAAAACGCACGAAAACCAGTTGTCGGCGATAATTGGGTCCGAAGCCGTGCTGCTATGTACCTCAAAATTTTCTTGCCACCACTCCCCTTTCTTCTTGATACCCTCAAAGCCTTCGACGTAGGCACCTTCGGCCTTTCCATCATTTTCAATACTTACGATTTTTGGACTGTATAATTCCTTGTAGGGCTTTTCAAAATCCCCTTGATTACACCAATCCACTAGTTTTTTGGCAATTTCCTTTGTTTCCATACGAACGTTCTTTATTGATCAGAGCAACAAATTACAATACATCGCTTTGGAAAACAACAGCTCAACAAAACTTAATAGCTTTTAAAGGTAGCGTAGTGCCAAAACCGGCATGTATCTCATCAGTGAAAAGTAAAAAACGGTAAAATGGCATCCTATTTAATGGGTACGGATATTGACAGGTCTGAAGTAAGTTCGAACGCACAATCTTCGAAACTTGGCGGACCAAAAGTTTTCATCTTCCCTACAGAAAATCCTAAGGGCTCCTTTGGTATTCCTAGCATGTTCGTATCGAGCTTGTCATTGCTGTTCTCATCATGAAACACGGCCACTGCATACCTACCTGTGGGTAAGTCTTTGATTATGATCTTCGTGCTTCCCTTTTGACTGGGCGCACTATCGGCCTTGAACACCTTATCAAATTTTAGCCAATTTTCCCCGCTGTCGTAAACTGCCACACTAACCTTTCCATCGTTCGATTTAACATTTTCAGCGGTAATCGTAAGATTGAATTGTGCCATTGTACATATGGGAAATAAAAGAATGAGCGAAAAGATTTTCATGCCCTCGATATTTTTTGAAGTTCAGCGCTATCCGATATCCAAAAAACATACCAAAATCAATTTGACGTTTTGGGAATTCTATCCAATAAAAACTGGTACAGGATTTGGGTTTCGGTCGAATCCGCAAAATTAAGGTATAGTCTGAGGGAATCTTGATACGTTACTGCAATTTTTTGATTCGAAAAATTATCGACGAATACGTACACTTTCTTATCGGTAAGCGAATCTTTAAATTCCCTATAAATGCCTTTGCCCTTTTCTTGGGCCGAAAAGCCGTTTAGACGTTCCATTGGCGGAATCTTTTCTACGAACCTGACACTATCAAGTTCCGAATACTTCAGCTTTTCATAGTAGAATCCAGAAAGAATTTTTATTTCCTTCGCGTCTGATGTAGTCCAGTTTTTGAAATGCATGACGAACGCCAATGAGCAAACGATAACGGTCACTACCGCTACTATATTCCACAGCAAAAGTCGCTTTTTCAAATTAAACCTTTTTTGTCATTCCTGTATCTCTTCTGTGCTTAGCACAAATTTGAGCAGGAAACTGTTTATTAACTGATCACAGAGTTGCATTCTACTCGACCTTACTACTCAAACTATCCAGACCGGAATATATTGTTTTGCGCAGAATGTTTTTGCAGGATAAAGATAAAAAAAAGAGCTACGGTATCTACCGCAGCTCTTATCTAGAAAATATTGATGCTTACAATACAATTTAATCGAACCGGTCAAGATTCATTACCTTGTTCCACGCTGCCACAAAATCTTTAGCGAATTTTTCTTGGGAATCATTGGTTGCATAGGCCTCGGCAACCGCGCGAAGTTCGGAATTCGAACCAAAAATCAAATCTACCCGGGTTCCTGCCCATTTGACCTCGTTCGTTTTACGATTACGACCGGCAAAAACCTGTTCCGAATCGGAGGTCTTTTCCCATTTTGTACCCATATCGGTCACGCTCACGAAGAAATCGTTGGTCAACGCCCCCTTATTCTGGGTGAAAACACCGTGTTGTGATTGTTTGTGATTGGCGTCAAGCGCGCGAATACCGCCTACCAAGACTGTCATTTCGGGAATTGTCAATGTTAGTAATTGAGCCCGATCGATGAGCATTTCTTCCGCGGAGATGTCGTGCGTTGTACTATCAAAATTCCGGAAACCGTCCGCTTTTGGTTCTAAAACCTCGAAAGCTTCCACGTCGGTCTGCTCTTGGGAGGCATCGGTTCGGCCTGGTCTGAATGGTACCTCAATCTCATGGCCCGCATTTTTGGAGCCCT
Organism: uncultured Flavobacteriaceae bacterium; assembly: GCA_963832345.1. Taxonomy (GTDB): domain Bacteria; phylum Bacteroidota; class Bacteroidia; order Flavobacteriales; family Flavobacteriaceae; genus Pricia. The sequence goes on from CAWHTW010000014.1 coordinate 9,635, forward strand.
GTTCGACACCTGCACATCCACCTAAGACAATAAGATCCGCAAGTGATACTTTTTTATCACCAGATTGGTTGCTGTTAAACTCATTTTGGATTCTTCCGAGCGTATCAAGAACATTAGCCAACCGCTGCGGTTCGTTTGCCTCCCAATCCTTTTGCGGAGCAAGACGGATACGGGCGCCATTGGCACCGCCGCGCTTGTCGGAATCGCGATAGGTCGAAGCCGAAGCCCAAGCGGTGAATACCAGATCGGCTACGGATAGACCGGATGCCAAAATATTGGCCTTTAATGCCCTGACATCCTCATCAGTAATCAGTTCATGGTTGACCGCTGGCACCGGGTCTTGCCAGATCAGTTCTTCTTGAGGTACTTCCGGACCCAAATACCGCGACGTTGGCCCCATATCACGGTGCGTAAGTTTGTACCAAGCTTTTGAGTAAGCTTCTGCGAACTCCTCAGGATTTTCATAAAAATGCCTTGAAATTTTCTCGTATTCCGGATCTATTTTTAAAGATAGATCCGTAGTGAGCATAAAAGGAGCGTGTCTTTTGTTCGGGTCGTGCGCATCGGGTACCGTACCTGCACCTGCTCCATCTTTGGGTCGCCATTGATGGGCGCCAGCCGGACTCTTGGTCAGTTCCCATTCATTTTCAAAAAGGTTTTTGAAGAAATTGTGGCTCCACTGAGTCGGGGTCTGTGACCAAGCTCCTTCAAGACCACTGGTAATGGTATCGCCGGCATTTCCTGTGCCATAGGAATTTTTCCATCCAAAGCCCATTTCCTCGATTTCGGCACCGGCAGGTTCTGCACCAACGTATTCCGCAGGATCGGCAGCGCCATGGGTTTTGCCAAAGGTATGTCCACCGGCAATCAAGGCTACTGTTTCATAATCGTTCATAGCCATTCTCCCAAAAGTTTCTCTGGTATCATGGGCAGCGGCCACAGGATCTGGAATGCCATTAGGTCCTTCCGGATTTACATAGATTAACCCCATATGCGATGCTCCCAAAGGTTGTTCAAGCTGGCGATTACCGGAATAACGTGCATCATTCCCCATCCATTCCGTTTCTGAACCCCAGTATATATCATCTTCAGGCTGCCAAACATCGACACGACCTCCGGCGAAACCATACATTTCCAATCCCATTGATTCATGGGCGCAATTCCCGGCTAGCACCATAAGGTCGGCCCAGGAGATTTTTTTACCGTATTTCTGTTTTATCGGCCATAACAATAACCGAGCTTTATCTAGACTTGCATTATCGGGCCAGCTGTTCAAGGGTGCAAAACGTTGAGAACCTGAACTGGCACCACCACGACCATCGGAAATACGATAGGTACCGGCACTGTGCCATGCCATACGGATGAAAAACGGACCATAATGCCCGTAATCCGCGGGCCACCAATCCTGTGAATCGGTCATCAATTCATACAAATCTTGTTTTACGGCCTTTAAATCAAGGGAATTAAATTCTTTGGCATAATCAAAATCGGCATCCATAGGGTTGGATTGTGGTCCGTGCTGGCGAAGAATGTTTGTTTTCAGCTGGTTCGGCCACCAATCACGGTTACCGGTTCCTCCGCCTGCCACATGATGATTCTCTCCCCCCAAGAAAGGGCATTTTGCAGACGATTCGTTAACGTCCCAAACCTTGCCATTTTCCGATGTGTTTTTGTTGTCAGTACTCATTATATCCTATTTTTGAATTGCGATTGCGCAATGAAATTAGTATCAATTGTTTAAAATTAAAAAATACTGCATGAAAAAAATAGATATCCCATACTAAAATATTATCAACTGATAGGTTTATCCTATTCAGACGGTCTGAATTTTAACAGTTAGAAAATCCTATAGCAATGTAGATAATTTTAAGTAATTTCCTACGTTAGAGTTATCTGTATTTAACCCTTCAAACCCAAAATCATCTTGGAAACATTATCTATAAATTTTCTCATCAAGGATTCCCCTACTGCAGTTGCCGTCCTAGACTCTGATATGAAATTTATAATCCATTCCAAAATCTGGCAACAGGAGTTCTGCCCACAATCCGAGAACCTCATAGGTAATTCGTATTATGACATGCTTCCGGATACGCCCGATGAGCTCCGAAAAATTTATGACGCTTGCCTGAAAGGGACCTCCCACAGCGAAAAAGGAAAAAGATTAATTACCACCAATAGTAAAATTCAGTGGCTCAGCTGGAAAGTTAATAACTGGAAAGATGATCAGGGAAACATCGGGGGAGTTATCATTACGCTCGAGGATATCACCGAGACCAAACGTCGGGAAGAACTCTTATTAAAGGCGGAAAAAGTAGCACGCATTGGGGGTTGGGAGGTAGATATGGCCAATAATAAGGTCTATTGGACAGAAGTCACAAAAGAAATTCATGAAGTACCCAGAGAATATGTGCCAAACATCGAAGATGGCATCAACTTTTACAAAAAAGGTCAGCACAGAGAGGCCATTACGCTCCTCGTAAGTGAAGCTATTGAAACCGGCAAACCTTGGGATTCCGAATTCATTATTATAACTGCTAAGGGCAATGAAAAGTGGGTTAGGACCAAAGGCGGGGTCGAAACTGTTAATGGTAAAAAAGTTCGTATTTATGGGACTTTTCAAGATATCGATGAAAAAAAGAAAACCGAGCTAAAAATGCTTGAGGCCACCGAAAGGTTGGGCATCGCTACCAATCGAGCTAAAATTGGTATCTGGGATTATGATATCATTGAAAACAAAATGGTATGGGACGATAACATGTACCAGTTGTACGGTGTTAATCGAAATGATTTCGATAGCGAATATGAAGCATGGCATTCCGGTTTGCACCCCGATGACAAATTGCGTTGGGAGGAAGAAAAGCACAAGTTTATCTCCGGGGCGAAGGAATATGATACCGAATTACGTGTGATTTGGCCCAATGGGGAAACAAGGCATATCAAGGCTATTGCAGTGATACAGCGAGACGATTTTGGCAACCCTATAAAGATGATCGGTACCAATTGGGATATTACCGAACTCAAAATTGTTCAAGATAAACTCCGAAAAAGCCAAGAATCCTTTCAGGCGGCCTTCGATAGCTCGAATATCGGAATAGCGCTTGTCGGTCTAGATGGCAATTGGATTCGGGTTAACCCAAGTCTCTGCAACAGCCTAGGGTACACCGAAAAGGAATTGATGCGAATGAGCTTACAGCAAATTACCCACCTCGAGGATCAGACAAATGATATGGAGTTGATTAAAGAGCTGATTTGTGGAGAGCGGGAAAGCTACCAGATCGAAAAGCGGTATTGCCATAAAAATGGTCAAATAGTTCATACCATTCTGGCCATTACAGGGGTTCGAAAAATGAACGGCAAATTATCTCATTTCATTTTTCAGATTACCGATATTTCCCCGCGAATACGGGCAGAAAAGAGGCTCAAGCGGTTGGTCGATGTGACCTCCGAACAGAACGATAGCCTGTTGAACTTTGCCCATATCGTTTCGCACAACCTGCGATCCCATTCCAGCAACCTCTCGATGCTATCGGGATTTTTAAGTACTGAGAAGAACGAGAAAGAACGAGAAAATTTAACGAACATGCTCTGTCATGCCTCCGAGAGCCTAAATGAGACCGTACTGCATCTGAACGAAGTGGTACAGGTGAAAGTAAATGCCCTTGACAATATGAAGCTCGTAAATCTTCATAAGGTGATTACAGACGTGGAAAAGAATCTAGCCATTCTATTGCAGGAGAAACATGCAATATGTCACATTGATATCCCTAAAAATCTTAAAATTAAAGGTGTACCTGCCTATATTGACAGTATCTTTCTTAACCTGTTTACCAATGGCATCAAGTACAGTTCCCCCGAGAGAACCCTGGTTATAAAAATCACTTCAGAGCAAATCGGGGATAAGACTATGCTCTCCTTTTCGGATAATGGGCTTGGAATCGATTTGGAGCGGCACGGTGATAAACTTTTTGGTATGTATAAAACCTTTCATCGAAATAAAGATGCCAAGGGCATCGGATTATTCATCACCAAAAATCAAATAGAAGCTATGAACGGCAGTATCGAAGTACAGAGCACCGTCGATGTCGGTACCACCTTCAAACTGTATTTTGAGTCCAAATTGGACTAATCTAAAATTGCTAATAAAAATTGAATGAAAAAAATTGAGACAGCCTGTATTATAGATGACGATCCTATCTTCATCTATGGTACAAAACGATTGATGACGGAAATCGAATTCTGTGAAACCATATTGGTGTTCGAAAATGGGCAGGACGCCATTGATGGCTTACAAAATATTATGGCCAGCAGTGATAAACTTCCGTCCGTGATTTTTTTGGACTTAAACATGCCGATCATGAATGGTTGGGAATTTTTGGAGCATTTCGAAAAAATTACCAATGATAACAGGAAGAAAACCGCTATCTATATCATTAGCTCTTCGGTTGATCCTAGAGATCTAGAAAGGATAAAAAATTACCAAGTAGTCAACAGCTATATCCTGAAACCTATTTCTAAGGACGATTTGAATAGCGTACTTGAAAATGTTTCCTAAAATCAATCCTTAACTTCCATGAAAACCCATTACCGAACCTGTATTATAGATGACGACGCCATTGCTGTTTTCGGACTTAAAAGGGCCATGGCAAGCATTGATCATAGACCCGACCTATTGCTTTTCGAGAACGGACTTGACGCCCTTGAACATTTTGAAAAACTACTGGAGAATAATTCCGAACTGCCTTCCTTAATTTTTATCGACCTGAACATGCCCGTGATGGACGGATGGGATTTTCTGGGGGAATTTACGAAGCTGAAACCCTCCCAAAAGGATTTGCCAGAAATTTACATTATGACCTCATCTATCGACACCAAAGATGTGGAAAAGGCCAAAATCTACGGTCTTGAAACCAATTATTTGATCAAACCGGTTTCTGCGGATGTTTTAGAGGGGATTGTGGGTTAGGAACCTAAAATTGCGAGCGCAGCACGGTAATCTGTTGCGTATTCTAGAATGTTTAACAGATTGCGGCGCCCAATTGCACTTCGTACTTTTGGTTCGCAATTACTACCACTAGTCTAGCTTTCCCGGGGTAAAATCTTGGGGGGCCATCTGTGGTTCTTTAGTGGTTCCCGAATCGCCTGAATCATTATAAATCGTCCATTCGCTAAAAGAATAATTTAGATTACCTTCCATTATGCCTGTGTTTCGCACGGCCCGGCCATCCTCGAATTCGTGATCGGTGCCGGTACCATCCTCACCAATAAGCCCAAATACATCTACGACCGTTCCGAACGGGTCGACAAGTTCGAAGTTATCATCACCATTAGAATCTGCGGGACTGTTTTTGCCGACGGCCAAGTCAGGCGCAAAGCCGTAGACCGTTTCAAACTCGTCGGCGTTGGGCGAGATGACCAGGGTGCTTTCGGCACCCATCGTAAAACCGGAGAGGTCGACGGTCGAGCTGATTTCGGTGTTGGCATTCGTATAACGACGTAGCTCCCATCCTTTTAAATCCAAGGGTTCTTTTGCCGAATTGTACAATTCTACAAAACGTGCGGCTAGGTTATTGTCGGGGTCGGCCAGTTCAGATATGAAAATGGTGTTGGAGGTGAATTCATCGATCAGTTCCGCACAACGCCCATTGTTGAAATCAATATCCGCCAAACTACGAATAGCCAGCCGGTAATTCTCATTTTCGCGCAGCAATACGCCAGTGATGCTTCCGTTGCCTAACGGAAGCGGTTCGGCCTGAAAATCGGAAAAACCACTGTTGAGCAGTACGAGCGTATTATCGCTGCAGTCGGTCAACGTGCGCTCGGTCTCTTCGCGTTCTACGGCAAAGCTTTGGCCGAGTTCGGTCTCGGACAACTCGAATCCATCAAACCGTACAAGGGTATTCGTGAAATTTTTTGGAATATCAGGAAAGGATATCAGACTAGGTTCGATCTGTGTCCTTTCGCCGCAGGCCACAAATATATGCTTGTCGACTACCGTGGAAGGCAATCTGCCAACAGATGCATTTCCGAAAGAAGTGAAAACACCGCCAATCTTGAATACGTCTTTGCTTTTTCCCAGATACAGACCTTTCAGGTGGACATAAATCTTGCTGCCGATCGGATAGAACAAATGCGCATCTCTCAAGTCGATTTCTATCTCAAAACCTTCCGATGGATTCACCGGACTATCCTGAAAATGAAGAACGCTGAAAAAATTGCCGGCCTCGTCCGAGGAATTTACAAAGCCTTCAATAATCAGGTCTTGTTGAATTTGGAAGGTTTGGTCTACATAAAGGTTTTTAACTTCCGCATAAGTGGTATTGGCCGTCAGTTCTGTGGCACATTCCGTGGAGAGTGGGTCGAAATTGCGGGATTTAGTGCACGAAAGCAGCAATGTCAACCCGACCAGCACAACAGTATGGCGTCTGATAAATACTCTCAAATGTGCTATTATTTCCATTTGCATGTATTAAAAGCTATATGCCAAGTTCAAAAAATAGGTCCTCCCATAGCCGTACCAATATTTTGAGGCGAAGGAGGGCGTTCCACTTAGGTTATCCTGTTTTAGCTGTCCGTAATTACCGTTTCTGCTCTGCTCATAGCCGCCGGTTCGGAACACGTTGTCGAACAGGTTGTTGACACTGGCGAAAATGCTGATGTACTTGCCTTTTTTGAGCCACGATTTTCCTCCTACCAGATTCAGCAAGTAAAAATTATCCAAGGGCATTTGTCTCAAAAGTTTGTTTACATTTTCTTCCGTTGCCTCGGGAAAAGCCTCCCCGGTTTCAGGGTCGAGATAGAAACTCCGCGTTCGTGTGATGGCCGATATACCGGCGTAGTTATCGGCCAAATAGTTGGCGGTCATACTTACCCACCAGTATTTCGGGTCGCGATATTCGATACCCACGGCATAGGCCTGTTGCGGGCCTTGGGCCAATCTAAGGTCTTTGATATTGGCAATGCCAAGGTCGCTAATGCCATCCAAATTAATAAGGTCTTCTTCCCGACCGGCGGTATCGAAGTTTATGGTGAGGTTTGGATTACTGGCATATAGATACTTTCCAACGGCGGCCACTCCAGTCAATTTTACCGAGGAAGATGCTTGATATTCCAACCCGAGTTCCGTGCCCATATGCAGCTTATCGAGATCGGTAAGTACCTCTTGAACAAAATCGGAGCCTACGCCGGTATCGACGAAAAAGAAATTGATATCGGTAGTGTTTTGAAAACGGGTAAAAAAACCGGTCAATCTTCCGGTCAATTTGGGAAGCCGCAGATAATAGCTCAGGTCAACCGTCGAAACGGTCTCGGTCTGGATGGCGGGAACGATCTGGTTGTTTTCCCTGGGATTGATAAAGACATTCTGCAACACTGGTGGGCGCGTCAAATAGCCGCCTTGAAGGCTCACACCATGCCTACCGGTCAGGTTATAGGTGAAGCCGGATTTGATGCCATAATCCGCGAATTTTATTTGGTCACTATCTCCCAAAGAGCTATCTGGAAACCTTTCGTTTTGAAATAATCCTTCACGCTGATAGTTCGTTGCGGAGTAATTTCCAGCAAAAAAGGCGTTCCACTTGGTGCGGGTGTATCTGAATTGGGCGAAGCCGTCGGCTTTTGCGGCTTGCATCCTATAATTGTAATTGAAAATAGCATCTTCCCCTTTCTGGACTTCGCCGTTACGGTCATTTAAGGTGTTGGAAAAAGGATCAATATCCTCATAAAAATCCGCTCCCAACAAATCGTCGATTTCCGCATAATTAGCGGAGGTCAATTTTTTATAGGTCAATCCAAAATCCATATGAAAGCGTTCGTTGATGATCCAATTCCCGACCGTATTTCCGGTAAATTGTGTATCATCGGCAATATCATCGTATAAAACATAGGCCGCCTTTTCACGGTCATTCGCCGTATAGACTTTTTGCCAATCGAGTTGTGGATTTTCCAAAAATCCCTCTTTGGCAGTATTGGCACTGATAAAATTGGCTCCGATCGGGCTGTTGATGTAAAAACTGGGAAGGTATCGATAATAGGTAGGATCAGGATTAGGTGCATTGTAATATCCCAATCGGCCCCGTGCGTTGGTGCCGAATTGATAGGAGAAGCCCGTATTCATGTTGAAATTATCCGATTCGTAGAAGTGGTTTAGCATCAAGATGGGCTCGGCAATCCTGCGCTCCCTTGAATTCCGGATTTTTCCATCTTGTTCGCCCCAGTAGGGGTTATAGCGTTTGCCTACCAGCTCATAAACTTCTTCTGTAATCGCCGAAGAGCGACCGCGACGGTTCGAGGCTAACATTCCTGTAAAGTTCAGGCTATTGCTTTCATTGAAACGGTACTCCAAAGCCCCAAAAACTGAATAGGCGTCGTACAAAGTTCCGTCGATATAGCCCTGTTTGGCCCATCTTCGGGAAGCTGAAACGCTGTAGGCGAGTCCGTTCTTCTGTGATCCGGAAGTGTAGGTGGCCATCAAACGTCCGGCATAGGTACGGTTCGAGGCAGAGGCGGACAATCGTGTGCCAGGCCGCATTCCCGAAGGTCTTGTGTCGATATTGGTATTCCCGAGTATCCCACCGAACGTATAATCGGAAGCGGCCAGGCCGTTACTGAACTGTTGGTTTCTCGTTACATCGTTCAAGCCTCCCCAATTATTCCATTGCGGACGGCCGTCGTAGAACTTGTTCATTGCGATGCCGTTGACAAGTACCTCTCCGTTTTGGGAGTCATATCCACGTACGCGGAAAAAGGCCTGCCCAAAATCAAAGGCCGCACGGGTGAGAAAGACATCACGAGTAGCTTGCAGCAGAGCGGAGGAATTCGAATTGATCTCATCATCGAGAAGCTCGGATTCGGTAAGACTGATAAGATTGTCAGTCTGTTCGACGGAAATATCCTTTTCTAGATAGAGAATGCCCAAATTGAGGATTTTATTTTGGATGATTATTGGAATTCGTTTCGTCACAAAATCGGATACCGTCAGGTTCAAAATATAATCCCCGTTAAGTGAAGTGGTAACCTTAAATCGGCCATCACGATCCGTTGTATTTTCAATCTGAGTAGATTCGATGGTCACCAAAACTCCAGAAATGGGTTCTTTAGTCCGCGTATCGATAACCGTTCCCGAAACAGTGGTTTTATTCTGTGCCAGGAGTGCAGAAGGAAAAATTAAAATCAGCACAAAAAAGGTCAAAAATCGCATCGGATCGGGTTAGATTATCGGCGAAGTTTGTCAAGTTATCGAGTAGTACAACCATTAAACAAATAAAATCTTTGAAACGGTCGTTTATTCGTTAATTGGAATTTCAATATCGTAGTACGATGAAAATTAATCTAGTATTAACTTTTAGCATTCTTTCTCTTTTCGCCACCGCACAAGAAGAAAAGCAATACAAAGTAAGAACCGTAGCCTTCTACAACCTCGAAAACCTGTTCGATACCGAAAACGACACCCTCATCTTTGACGATGACCGCACGCCAGAAGGAAAGGACAACTGGACCCTAGAACGCTATAACAACAAGCTGGACAATCTTTCAAAGGTCTTATCCGAAATCGGATCTGAAGTCACAAAAACTTCTCCCGATATCATCGGTATTTGTGAAGTGGAGAACTTGAAGGTCATTGAAGACTTGGTCAATCATCCGACTTTATTGGCCAAAGACTACGGCATTGTCCATTTCGATTCGCCCGATGAACGGGGTATCGACGTGGCGTTACTTTACAAAAAATCGGTATTTATGCCTACTTCGTTTGACAGCCGTAGGTTATTGCTTATCAACGACGAGGGGGAGCGCAACTACACCAGGGACCAGTTGATTGTTGGGGGACTGCTTGACGACGAGCAGTATTACTTCTTGGTCAACCACTGGCCCTCCCGAAGTGGTGGAGAGGCACGGAGTAGGCCCAATCGTATGGCGGCTGCCAAACTGAGCCGACGGATTGTCGATTCCATCCAAAAAATGAATATCTCAGCCAAAATCGTCGGTATGGGCGATTTTAACGATGACCCCGACAATGACAGTTTTAAAAAGATACTGAAGACGAATCCCGACCCCGAAGAAGCGGATAAAGCCGAGGATGCAGGAAAGCGTAAGTGGTTATGGAAAAGGATAGGGGGAAAAAAGAGGGGAAAGCGAGAGGATGGTAAAGCTGAGTCCTTTAAACCAAACCGCGACCGGGTGGCGGGCGGAAAAGGGATGGCCCCAAGGGATGAGCTCATGAAACCACCAAGCCTTTTCAACCCCATGGAGGGCCTATACCGAAAAGGAATCGGTTCTTTGGCCTATCGGGATAAGTGGAATCTTTTTGATCAGATTTATTTTACCGAGAACATACTAAGTCCCGAAAATGGAACGTATCGATTCTGGAAGGCCGGGGTGTTCAATGCACCCTATTTGCTTACAAAAAAGGGGCAATATAAGGGATATCCGTACCGTACGTATGCTGGCGGGAGTTATGCCGGCGGGTATTCGGATCATTTTCCTGTGTATATGTATTTAATACGGGAAGTTTCGTCAGAAAATGGTAAAAAGTAGCAGTAATTGCGCGCCGTAGTCTGATGTAGGCAGATTACGGCGCGACAATCGGTTTTACATTCTAGAATGTTTGAGCTCCTAGAATTCGCAGGGATTGCCCCGTCGTATCGCCTTTGGCTTCACTTCTCGCAACTACGTCTTAATTCAACTCGTTCAGCTTGATCTTGCGCCATTTCACCTTTATACCACCGCCATCATGGATTTGAAGGGCAATACCGCCTTCGCCCTCGCCGATCTTTTCATCGGTGAACGTGACCATTTCAGTACCGTTGAGCCATGAGGTTACGGTATCGCCGTCGACGCGGATTTTCATTTTGTTCCATTTACCCATTTTTAGGGCCTTGTCCTTTTCGGGGTCGGGTTTGATGAGCCAACCTCTGCCGTAGGATTCGTAAATTCCGCCAGTATCGTGTCCCGGAGGGGCGACCTCGACCTGCCAACCATTTACTTTGGTGCCGTCAACCGTTGATCGGATAAAGATTCCGCTATTGCCATCGGCCTCTTGTTTGAACTCCAACGTTAATTCGAAATTCTTATAGTGTTCATCGGTACCCAGATAGCCATATTGCGCATCAGGACCGCTTTCGCAGATTAAAAGTCCGTCTTCGACGTACCATTTTTCGGTGCCGTAGACCGTCCAGCCCTCAAGGTTTTTGCCGTTGAACAAGGATGTCTTTTGGGCAAAGGTTAAGGTTGTTAAAAGGAGTGCTGACAAAGTTAGAATTTGCTTCATAGTGTATTCGTTTTGATTTTGAATAAGGATAGTTATTAAAAAGGATTCTGCTTAAAAAGCTCGCTCTCTGTGTCTATCGTTCCTTTCATTTAGGTCGTCGGCAGGGGGATAACTCCCTTAATTCGATGCAAGCAGTAGTTGAGATTTCAAATTTTAGTTAAATTTTAGCGATTTCCGTCTTCGAGGAAATGACAAATAAACGCCTGTTTAATTGAACCATTGACTCCATGGGATACGGCTTAGAATCAGCACAAGACCGATACCATAAAAGATGGTGATGCTCTTAAACTTTTTTCTACCTTCCATAAACTTTTTATGCCGTGACCAGCCTATGGTTATCAGCACGATGGCAATGATGTTGATAAATGGATGCTCAACGGCCAATAATCTGGCGGGAGCGTTCAGACCGCCCATGCCGAAAGACTGGATTGCTTGCAACCCGCTGGATGATATGAAATAGAGCAACAGTCCTACCAAAAGCTGAATGTGCGAGAGTATTAGGGCAAAAAGACTGATTCGCAAGTCTTTTTCCATCGTGAACATCCTGTTGTTGATCCATCCTGTAATGGCGTTGGCGACGGCCAAAAATAGAATGGCCAAAACTACGTAGGCCAAATAAGAATGGAGTTGTTGAATCCATTGATAGCCCATCGTGCTTTCTTCCATTTGAATTACGTTTAAATTTTTTTAAAAGTACTGAATTTTGTGGGACAAAAAAAAACCGCCCCAAAGTTATGAAGCGGTTTTTTTGGAATGGAATATCAACTCCCGTTTACCCTTTAGAAATCATATCGTAGGGTAAGGTTCCATGTGGTCCCAAATCCGAAATAAACTTGGTTAGACACATTTAATCCATCAAAAGTCTCGTCTCCAGCTTCGACGAAATTCGCGGTAGATGATTCCGATATATATTCTGTATCCAGCAAGTTATTTACGTTCGCCCTTAGTTTTATCGATTTTGTCTTGTCGGCCCCAACGGGAACTGTATAGGTAACGCCTGCATCTAAAAGAGAAAAAGAAGGCAATTCCAGGTTCTCTTTTATGGTACCCACATCGGCGTAAAGTTTGTCATAAAACCTCCAATCAGCATCAAGGGACAGTTTCTGACCAATTCTATAAACAGCTCCAAGGCCGCCAGAAAATTGTGCGGCACCCCCTACCTTTCCGCCATCGTAATCCTCTATTTCTTCACTTAGAATATTCCTGTTCTCATCGGATAGCCTTGTAAGGGAAGCGCCCTTATAGATCCAATCACCTAATGAGGCAAAGCCGTTAAAGCTTAAATCATCCGTAGGCCTTACCTTGAAATCTACCTCGATACCGGAATGTAATTGCTCAGCGCCAAAAGTTGTATTAAAGGTCAATACCCCGGCATCGTCAAAACGAGAATTTGTCACAACCCTGTCTTTCCACGATGTGCGGTAGAGGTTAAGGTTTGCAGAAAAAATAGAACTGGTAAAACCGTACCCTGCCTCTAGGCCAAAAATCTTTTCATTTTCGGTCAAGGGATTTATGGCATTGGTAAAATTCAAATAAATATTGTCGTGATAAGGTTGACGGGAGTAGTATCCTGTATTCACATAAAAACTATGCTCTTCGGTCGGATTGTAGCTAAAACCGGCCTTTGCGTTATATCCGAAATTATTGACTTTCTCGGAGTCTACACCATCCGTGATTCCGGCAGGTAGAGGTTCGTCGGTTCCTTGTGACGAGGTGCCGTCGACCAGTGATTGGTCTGCATATTGATAATGATCGAACCTTTGGTGCGACTGGCTGGAAATAGAACCCTGAAAAAAGACCGAAACCTTATCGGTCGCATATTCCAACTGGGTGAATAGGCCTCCGTAGGAAATTCGCTCATCGTTGCTATAATCGGTTTTTTGTTCTTCAGGATAATCATCGAAGGTTGCCGACCATGCCGAAGGTCTATACGCTTCCGTAGCCAAAGAGGATTTGTAGGTGCCAAAAGAGCCATAAGGCTGATGGTCGTTATTCGGGTCCAATAAACGGATATCCTCTCTCCATCCGTTCAATCCGTGAAAGTCTGAGACGACCCTAAAATGCTCTCCGTAATAGGTTCTTAAATCGGCCCCAAAATTTAAGGTCAAATTATCGGACAATTCTTTTTCAAAGTTGGTGACCATCCCGTACCAGCTATGCAAGTTCATGGAAGACCTGGTTATGTATGCCGGCTCGTCTCCGAAATTCACACCGATACCATTGGTAACTTGCGCATTTTGCTCGTAAATAGCATTGTAGTCGATTCGTCCTTCATCAGTTCTAATGCGATTTCCCAAATTACCCGTACCTCCGCCGCGTCCCCATGAGGCATAAAGCACTGTCGATAGGTTGGTGGTGGAATTGATATTCCAGTCCCAGTTCAAATTCGCCACGGGTTTGTGATAGAAATTTCTTCGTTCCGTAGTGTATTGTCCATTATAGACGCCCCAGTTGTTATTGTATCTTTTGCCATATTCCAGATAATCCGAAATTGGTTTCCTGAAGTTTTGATCATGAAATTGAGGGGCCCCTGTAAGCAAAATGTTGAAGTTGTGTGAATCGTTTGGCCTATAGCCCGCAGAAATAAAATAGGTTTGTCCTTCGCCGAACATCCCTTCGTTATAACCGTCTCCTTGCCAATGGGTAAGCATTACACTAAGACCAAAACCCTTTTCGGAAATACCGGTGTTATATCCAGCTGTTGTTTTGATGTAATCATCGTTTGCGATGGTGGCATAGGCAAACCCGCCTTGCTCCATATCAGTTGCTTTGGTAACAAAGTTCACCGTACCGCCAACGGATGATATCGCCAGTTTTGACGACCCTAAACCCCTTTGAATCTGTACGCCGTTCGCTATATCAGACATTCCGGACCAGTTCGACCAATACATCAAACCATCTTCCATACCATTGATAGGTTGCCCATTCAAAAGAAACGCCGTGTTATCCTGCTCAAAACCCCGTACCCTCATATTTGAGTCCCCAAAACCGCCTGATTGGCCCGAAACATATACCGATGGAGTGTTAACCAAGGTCATGGTGACATCTTGCGTTCCAATTTTTTCCTGTATTAATTTTGCCGGAATTGAGGAAACCGCTATCGGAGTTTGACGATCGTTCGCAAGGTCGATAATACCCGTACCAATGACGACCACACCATCTAACTCCTCGGAATCAGGTTGTAGTACGATCTGTTCGATTTCCCCGGTAGAGGTGAATGGTATTCTCTTGGATACGAATCCAATATATGAAATTACCAAAGTACCCGTGTCTGCAGGAACTTCGATAGTAAACTTTCCATCAAAATCGGTAGAAGTACCGTTTGTAGTGCCTTGAACAACGACACTGGCTCCCGGTAGAGGCTCGTTGAGCTCCCCATCTATAACCGTTCCCGTAATAGTTCCCTGCGAAAAAGCAATGGCCGTCATCAAAAACGCAGCCAGTGCGAAGTAGAATTTTTTCATTTTCTTGAGTGTTAAATGTTCTTTCAATTTTGCCGCAAAAGTGACGTATTTTTTGCTCTCAAACATTAAGAGAACGTTAATTATCGTCAGGGCAAAATTAACAGATAATTGGGATTAACCATACCTACAGGCGAGAAGTTATACCCAGGTTATCAAGAAGTATGAAATTGTCGTTGTAACCCTTAAAATATTATCAGAGTCACATGAAACAGGGATTGAATATATTATTTCGGAAACGTCGATTTATAACAAACCGTCTTATTTGTCTAGCGAAGCCAAATCTTCTGTCCCCGCCTCCTCTTCGATAGCCTTTTCAGGATACTCCATACAATCAAGCTGGTCTTTGATTGGAGTAATATAGGTGAAATAATCGGGCTGGAGGGTCTCGGCCAAAGGTTCGGCCTTTGGAAGATCTTCTTTTAAGGGATCTACCTGACGGCCATTTCTCCAAAAGCGGTAACAGACGTGCGGACCACTAGTGTTACCGGTCATTCCGACCCATCCGATAACATCGCCCTGTCTTACGTATTCACCTCTTTTCACCTTCTGCTTTTTCATGTGCAGGTACTGGGTGGAATAAGTGCCGTTGTGGCGGATCTTAACGTATTTGCCGTTACCGCCCTTTCGGGTCGATTCGGTTACGGTACCATCGGCGGTCGCCATAATAGGAGTGCCTACCGGCGCCGCATAATCCGTGCCTTTATGCGGTCTTATACGGTTGCCGTAATACCGTATTCTTCGCTTTAGGTTATATCTTGAGGATAACCTCCCGAATTCAACGGGCATTCTTAAGAAAGTCCGTCTTAAGTTATTGGCTTCCTCATCGTAATAATCCACAATACTTTTAAGCGAATCGTTTTCGTAGGCAAAAGCATATAGAGGCTTTCCGTTATGCTCAAAATAGGCCGACTCGATAGGTTCGGATCCGGCGTAAATGGAATCGTTTATAAACTTTTCTTTATATACTACCTTAAACCTATCTCCCTTTTGAAGCCGTGAAAAATCAATGGTCCAAGCATAGACGTTAGCCAAATTATGGGTCACCATATAATCTATTCCCTGCTGCAATAATGCATCCGACAAACTGGTTTCTATAACGCCTGATAATTCCTTCTCTTTATACCTTACCTGCTTTCTTTCTGTATATGCCCTTACACTGTCACGCAAATCGACTACTGTATAATTGATGGCATCATTTTCATAAATAAATACCTGTGCCCCCTGTGTAGTATCCTTTGATTTTAAAATGAGGTACGGCTGACCTACCCTAATTTTACGAACATCGAAAGTATCTCTATATTCTTGGGTAATCTTGGCGATTTTTGGATAATCCACCTTGTTTTCTAGCATAAGCTCGCCAAAACTGTCACCACTTTTAACGGTATCTAGCTGAACATCAAATTCTTCAAGGTTAAAACCGAAATGTTTAACAATAGGTTTTTCAAGTATTTCTATGGACGTTATTTCGGCCGAAGGTGTATCGGCAATCTGCTTTTCCTCTTCTTTACATGAAAAGGATAGCGCCAGAAAAAAAATGATGCCCCAGTATTTTTGCATTGTAATTCCTTATTTTTTATTTGGATTAAAGATATGGTCTACCCACTGCTTTCCCCAATCATTTAACTCTTGTTTAGAATATATCTCCGGAAAAAATACAATTTTCTGGAAATCGGGCGGTAAGAATTCTTTCCAATTTGTGCCCCCTGTTGCCTCTATTTCGCCCTTATCATTAGCCAGATGTCGATGGGCGGCCCCCATATGCATCAAGGGCCAGTTTATGTTCGCATTGATATCTAATGTCTTTAACGCTTCGATAAGCGCTTTAGTATCTTTTTTCTCCGGGGAAAGGCCTAGATATTTGTGATATATCGTATTACTATGCACCTGTTTCGAAATACGTATCAATCTTGGCGTATACCGGTACTCGAACTGTTTTAACGTAAGGGTTTTTTCTCCGGTAGCCAAATCGGTCGCTCCTTTTTTCCAATAAATAGCTTCGTAGAGTTCTTCAATACTGTTTTTTGAGGAAAATTGGTCGCGTTTACTGTGGTGTACCAAATTCTCCAGTGGGGTAGCATAAATTTCAATCATGCGGAACTGGGCGGACTGAAAGCCACTGGCCGGAAGCAGTGCCATTCGGTATTGCAAAAACTGTTCGCGCTCCATTCCCTTGATCATTATACCAAAGGAAGAAATCATTGCCTCGTAATAGCTATTGATTCGTTTTGCCTTTTGAATGAAAAAATCGAGGTTCTGTGAACGGTCGTCGACGAGTTGTTTCTGTTCGTGAAGTATGAGTTTAAAGTACAGCTCGGTAATCTGGTGGTACATGATGAAAATTTCTTCATCGGGGAAGTAGGTACGCGGCTGCTGAAGGCTCAAAAGGGTATCGAGATTGATATAGTCCCAATATGTGAGATACCGCTGGTACAGTAATCCATCGAGATAAGAACTTAAATCTTGGCCCGAGTCTTTATATTTTTCCCCAAGTCTTTGAATCTGCCCATCGATTCGCTCTTTATCCTTCATTGTATAGCATCAAACCACAAATTTACTGGAAACCAAACTTTTGCCAAAATCAGTTTGAGAAAAAGGATTATTTTATGCCGATCTTTAGCTGCATATCTTTCATACATACCGGATAGCAAGGCATTAGGCATACCCTTTTCAATCCATTATTATTTTGAACTGGTTTTTGAGTCCGTTATATGCCTCAAGGTCTACCTTGATCGAACCTACGACCAAGTCGGCCTGTATTCTAATAGGAATACGATTATCATCGGTAGAGACCCATAATGAAAGACTTTCTTGCTCCTTGAATATTCTACCGGACTGTACCAAAGGCCTAAATTTATAACACTCCACCTTACCAAACTTGGTCTTTAAGACTTCGGTGCCCAGATATTTGAGCTTAAAATCGAAAATACCGTCATCGTCAAACAACATTTTCAATTTGACCGCCTCACCCTCTACCAAATCTTTAGGGTCATAGTTGTTTCTCAAATAATAAAAAGCGGACAGAAGATCTTGAATACTGTCTTGCAAATCGAAACTATAGGTTTTCTTATTTTTTTTATCGTTCAGTACTGCTGTATCCTTATTATGGTCAAAATTTATCTCGTAATCTTTGATGTATCCGCCCTCATCGATTTTACGAACGAACTTATAGGGTTTCATATCGTCCATCCCAAAATAACTTTCATAGGTATCGTCTACCTTAAAAATTAAACTTGCAAAGCCTGTGGTCGCACCTTTTCCGACCACATGATACACAGGCACACCTTTAATTGTATTTGATTTTACGTGTAATGTAGCGTAGCTGGCATTCAAAAGCCCGTAGTGCATGCGGAATTTAAGCCACTCTCCCGGTTGAAAAGTGGATTCCTTCTTTGGGTGTTTCCTGTTTTTGCTATTGGTTATATGTACCTCAGAATTTGATGCAAGGTCCCCGGATTCGTTTTGCTGCGCATTGGTCAGCAATCCGAGCGATAGAAAGAACAGCATCAAAACATTCTTCATAGCTTTCAATTTAAAATAAAATTACAAAATGCTTTTATAAACACTTGTTTAGTAACTATTACTTAAACAAAATTTATTCCAAAGTATTGTATGGCCTTGAACTACTTTATGACCAAAAGTAACCAAAGGGCCGGCAATACAGATTTCCTACTTCACCTCGACTAGGCTCTGTGACCTCGCGGAAATGACAAAAAACAACTGAAAAAAAAGCCCTGACAAAATTGCCAGGGCTTTTCCTAAATAACCAACCAAACTTTAAATTATGAAAAACCAATACTTAAAGTTGTAAGGGAACCACCCCTTACTCCCACAAATATACGCCGCATTTTGAAAAGCAAAATCGTTTTAACTTACTTTAACTCAAACCTTAACAATTCTTTAGGCATGAGAACTGGCTTTAGGTATCCCCAGGAAGTATAAACTTCGGAATGATTACGAAGCAATTTTTGCAGGATACAAAGCACAAAAAGAGCAATTGGCCCATAGGACTGGGGCTTAGGGGCTGTTTGACACCAGAGATCTGGAAAAAGAACAGGTCGAGAACAAAAACTAAGGGCTCTTACTGATGAGGAAATTTAGGTGTGGACATTAATATCATTATACATCGCCTCAATCAGCGCTGCTCCATATTGCCGCTCTAATCGCCGGATGCCGAAATGTGCCTGCGCCATATTCTGGAAATGGCGGATGAACGCTAGGTTGATCGCTCCGCCACCGACCGCACCGACCACAGGAACGGCCTGCGCCACAAATTTTTCGGAGACCTGAATGCTAAATCGGGACGCTACAACGGCAAGTACCCGGAGCATCGGTTGGGAAGCCCCGACCAAAAGGCCTTCCACCAATTTGCTCGTCGAACCCTTTACCGCGGCGTTCAAGGTAAGGCGGCTGGCAAAATACCCCGTGTCCAAGCTGTCGTCGTGTTTGGACTTTCCGCCCAGGGCAAACACCTGCAGACAGGCGAGTTGGGTGTCGAGGCTAGTCAAATCTTCGCCCTCGCTTCGGGCAATATCCATAATCGAGCGCATCATCATTTTGGTGCTCAGGCTGAGGTCTATGGCAAAGGCGGTAGCCCCGAAAGCACCACCGAGAATTCCCGATGAAGTGACCATTGCCTTGTATGCGTTATTCAGCGGAAGTATTTTAGCCTTATCCGATTTCATCGAGAGCAGATTGGTTTCCACTACTTTTTGCAATACCTTGAAACTGATCTGTTGCAGCCATTTCTGTTGCTTTTCGGGCAAGAGTTTTACGCGGCCATCGATAAAACTTCCCATTTTGTTAAGGCCTTCCATGGCCCAACCGATATCCTCCATTTTTTCTTTGGCACTGCGGAGAATCAGATGGTCTTCTGGGTCGAGGGTCTTTTTTGAGGTCATATAATATATTTCGGCTTTTAAAGTAGTTGTTCACAAAACAGTAAAGACGCTATTAGCATTTTTCTAAGCCCTAAAATAAGCAATCCTAAACATAGTGGTATTATCCCGTTGAAGTTTTCATTCGGAAATCTTTATGGTTACATTTAGCCACAAACCAGTTTTACCGGTAAGAAAACCAATTTCCCATACCCTCGAATATATGTACAAAATATTCCTATCCCTATTTTTTATCCTCTCAATAGTCCATCTTTCCGCCCAAACAAAGAAAGACAGCAGGTTACGAGTCGGTTTTGCCGGATCCAAACCTTTTGTAATGGCCAGCGATGAAGCCAAGGGTATCGCTCCCGACATTTGGAAGGAAGTCGCCTTTAACGCTGAGCTAGACTATGAATTCAGAGCTTATGCGTCAATCGATGTTGGAGTCGCCGCCATTCAATCAGGTGAGCTCGACGTTTTAATCGGCCCGATAACCATCAATTCACTACGGGCGGAGAACATTTCGTTTTCGCAACCGTTTTTCGATACCGAAATGGGCATATTGGCACCTGTCATGGAGCAGACGCTTTGGGACCGCATCAAACCTCTCTTCAGCAAAAATTTTCTGATTGCCGTGGTTAGCTTTTTACTGCTATTGACTTTTGTTGGCCTCATCTTTTGGTTGGTCGAGGGACGAAAATATCCCAAGGAATATGGAGAAAAACCCTCTAAAGGTATAGGTTCCGGCATTTGGCTTGCCTTGGTGACCATGACCACGGTCGGGTACGGTGATATGGCACCTAAGACGGCAGCAGGAAGGGTGGTTATAGGCGCATGGATGATTATTTCGCTGATTATGGCAACTTCTTTCATCGCCGGTATCGCTACCACCCTTTCGTTAACCGGGCAAAGTGAAAAAACCATTACCGAGCTGGGCCAGCTTGAAGGCAAAACGGTTGCTGTGCCCAATTATAAAAAGATGCTGGATAATTTCAAGGCAGTGGGCGGTAAGCCGATAACGGTCAATAATGTTGAAGAAGGGTATAAACTTTTAACCGATGCCAAGGTAGATGCGCTAGTTTACGACATCGTACCCTTGGAATTCATCTCGAACACAACACCGCAGAAAGATCTCAAATTGAGCAAAAGAAATATAAATCCACAACACTACGGCTTTGTTTTCCCTATGAACAGTATATTGAGGCACACCGTAAACCTTGAAATCTTAAAGCTTAAGGAATCCGGGGACATTGACCAGATAATTTCCGGTTACGTGCAATAGAAATACAGTTCGTTTTTCATTATATTTGATATCCTCTAAATTTAGAGCATGGAATTATGAAATCTAACCTAATACGTATTTCCATAACACTATTTTTGTGTACCACAGCTGTATGCGCCCAAAAATATTATAAGATAGCGAACGATGTGGTCGACGAAAGCACCCTAAACGCAGGACTGGACTTGATGGCGCAGGAGTACCACCAGCAAATTGTTACCTACAAAACATTCGAAAGAGTGCAAGCCCAAGATTCGGTTATCGAGAATATTGCCATTGTAGTGCTTAATGAAGAGGATGACGATCGAGTATATCGCGTCTTTGATTTTTTGGGAAAACCATTGCCCGGATATAATTTTTCGGATGATAGGGGAGCGTCTGTTACCAACACGGATTTTCTAGGCAAATACACCGTCTTGGGCCTGTATAAAGAACCCGGGCAGCTGAGAAATTCCCACATCAAAGCTATGAACGACCTCGTAGAAACGGGACGGTATAATGCGGTGGCGCTTATCGCCAAAAACGGGGTGAAGGCCATTACACGCAAAGCGCATTTCCCCATCTTGAACGAGTGTATCGGTTGGTACATCGAAAACTTATCCATTCCCGAATCCCCTAAATTTTTAGTTCTTGATGAGAGCGGGAAGCTCCAGTATATCTTTCCGGATTTTCCGGATAAAGAAAGCGCCAACGTACCTATCGATTCGAGGATCACGGCAATTTTTGATATTTTAAAATAGCTATGGCAGGCAATTGTTATCGGTTAGCAGTTATTGGCTAACTTTGAGCCCTGTAACCTCTAACCCGAGACTTCTTTGTACGATTACATTAAAGCCCTGCACCTTATCTTTGTAATTACCTGGTTCGCAGGTCTTTTCTACATTCCACGTCTTTTTATCTACCATATAGAGGCATCCGAAAAAGCATCCCCTGAAAAGGAAATACTGACAAAACAATTGCAACTGATGACCAAGCGCTTATGGTACATCATCACTTGGCCTTCCGCAATTCTAGCTACCTTCTTTGCCGTTTGGCTTTTGGTGCTTATGCCGGTCTGGCTGCAGCAACCTTGGATGCATATTAAACTCGGATTCGTCTTGCTGCTTATCGCTTATCATCTGAAAAACCATCATATTTTCAACCAATTTCAGCGCAATGAAATCAAATACACCTCGAACTTTATGCGCATTTGGAACGAGGGCGCAACGCTTATACTTTTTGCCGTTGTTTTTTTGGTCATCCTTAAAAGTACGTTCACATGGATATTTGGTGTCGTCGGTATTCTTGTTTTAGGGATTCTTTTAATGTTGGGAATCAAGCTTTACAAACGGATTAGGAAAAGGAATCCGGAAGCTTGAACAGTGCACGCACATGGTTCAAAGTTTCAAGTACAATGGCTATCTGATATTACCAGTAACAATCGTGGTTTGATAGCTATGTATTTTACGATTAGTATTTCTTTGGAACCCGAGCTTGACACTTGAGCTCGAACTTTTTTGGTTCAATATTTGCTACCTTAGTAGTAAATTCCAACCCTTTGTTTAAAAAACTTTCCTTAAGATCGCGCATATTCGTGTCCATGATCTTGTTGGTGGTCGTTTCTTCAGTGCTGATTGCGGGCGTTGCCATATTTCAGTCACGCGAACAGGTACAAGACTATCACCAAGAGCGATTGGAGCGTAAGGAAGAACAGGTACGACAAAGTGTAGAATATGCGCTACAAAGTACGACATACCCGGTCATATCCGAAAATTTAGGATTGATATTCTCCCAACAAATCTATCAGATCGCGAACGTACAGAACCAACGTTTGAACATTTATGATCTTGATGGACAGCTTATCAAAAGTTCGCGGGCCAAGTTCGAAACCGATTCGATATCCAATTGTTTGGACTACTACGTTCTAAAAAGACTCGAGGCCAGCCCCGATAAACGCTATGTGGAAGAAAAAGCTTTGGCCGGTGACCACTATCGTGCCTCCTACACCTACATCAAAGATGCTAAATTTAAACCTATCGGTATATTGAATCTCCCTTATTACGAAGACGATTCGTTCAATAATATGGAATTGAGGGAGCTTTTAATGCGCCTTGCCGCCGTGTATTTCTTGATGTTATTGATTGCCATCGGGCTGGCCTATTTTATATCCACCTACATTACCCGTTCATTGCAAACCATATCCGATAGGCTTGATAAGACCGATCTGTCTAAAAGCAACCAGAAGATAATGATCGAGAACCCCAGTGAAGAAATCAAAAAGCTGGTCGATTCCTATAATGCCATGATAGATGAACTTGAACATAGTGCGGTAAAACTCGCCCGTAGCGAACGCGAACAGGCCTGGCGCGAAATGGCAAAACAAGTGGCCCATGAAATCAAGAACCCTTTGACTCCCATGCGGTTAAGCGTACAGAGCTTCGAACATAAATTTGACCCCAAAGATCCGGAAATAGAGAAAAAGGTTGCAGAATATTCGAAGACGCTTATACAGCAAATCGATACCATGAGTAGCATAGCTTCGGCGTTTTCCAATTTTGCCGAAATGCCAGCGCAACAGAACGAAACCCTAGACGTGGTGCATGTTGTTAAGCTGGCATTGGATATCTTCAATGAGGACTATATCCATTTTATTTCAGAGGAAAAAGAACTTATCGCCAAATTGGATCGCACCCAACTGATTCGCGTGGTGACGAACCTGGTAAAAAACGCCATTCAGGCCGTGCCCGAAGTGGAAGCGCCTCGTATTTTGGTCTCGGTCGCCGCCGACGGTGATTTCATCAAAATTTGTGTCGCGGACAATGGTATCGGTATCGAGGACGATTTTCGGGAAAAAATATTTGAGCCAAAATTTACCACCAAATCTAGCGGTATGGGTCTTGGCCTTGGTATGGTAAAGACCATTGTCGAAACGTACAAGGGCAGTATTAATTTTACCTCACAACCGGGTAAAGGGACGGTTTTTTCGGTGCGGTTTCTCCGGGAAAATGTAACCTGAGTTTTGGATCAACACAGTGTGACAGTTGTCAATCACCTCTAATCGTATGAATTTTTGGATTTGACCTAGAATTACCGCGGTTTAACCTATAAACAACAGCTCGTAAAATGTAAACACAAAACCTAAATTTAAGAAGATATGCACTACAACAACATACTGGTAGAAGAAAAAGAAGCTATTGCCACCGTAACCATAGACCGCCCCAAAAAGCTAAACGCCTTGAACCGCGAAACGATTCAAGAACTGCATGACGCATTTAAAGCCTTGGAGTCCAAAAAAGAAGTCAAGATAATCATTTTGACCGGTAGCGGCGAAAAAGCCTTTGTGGCCGGGGCCGATATTTCTGAATTTGCCGA
This sequence comes from uncultured Flavobacteriaceae bacterium, assembly GCA_963832345.1. Taxonomy (GTDB): domain Bacteria; phylum Bacteroidota; class Bacteroidia; order Flavobacteriales; family Flavobacteriaceae; genus Pricia. The sequence continues at coordinate 33,866 of CAWHTW010000014.1, forward strand.
TTTTTCAGAAAAGGAAGGGAATAAACTTGCGGCAAAAGGACAAACTCTATTGTTCGATTTTATAGAGAACCTATCCAAACCGGTAGTGGCCGCCATAAACGGTTTTGCCTTGGGAGGAGGGCTTGAGCTGGCCATGGCCTGTCATTTTCGGATAGCCAGCGATAATGCGCGGATGGGACTTCCCGAAGTCTCATTAGGACTAATCCCCGGATACGGTGGTACCCAGCGCTTGCCCCAGCTTATCGGCAAGGGCCGGGCGATGGAACTCATCATGACCGCCGGAATGATCGATGCGGGCAATGCCCTAAGTTACGGTTTGGTAAACCATGTAGTATCGCAAGAAAATCTGCTGCCTTTTTGTGAAGACCTGGCGGGCAAGATATCGAAAAACTCCCCTGTTGCAATCAGCCATGCAATAAAAGCGATAAATACGGGTTTTAAGAATACCGATGGATACTCCGCTGAAATCAAAGCCTTTGGCCAATGTTTCGGTACCGCCGATTTCAATGAGGGTACTACCGCATTTCTAAACAAGCGCAAGGCCAAGTTTCCGGGGAAATAGAAATTCAGAATTTACGATAGCATACCTATGAAAACTACCCAAGGCATTGCCGCCCTATTCCTTTTGACAGTGCTGACAATTAGCACGGCCCAGGATATACCCGTAGCGTACAGCCTTGGCGAAAATTATTCCGATAGGTATAAATATTCTACCCTTCTCACCAGTGATAGCTCCGTTAAAGGCGAGACCGTTTTCGTACGCACCTATTATGGAGGATATCCCCTTCACCCAAAAGGTTATTTTATCGAAATATACGATGCCGACCTCAACTTGGTACGTGACTATAATTACAAATATGCCGGAGAGCACATGGTCGACGGCTTTGTGAAAAACGGACAACTGTACTTACTCGAACTGGTTTACAATGTTGGTAAAGAGGCGTATCAATATGTTGTACACCAAAGCCCGCTCGACGATTTTAGTTTTACGGAACGTGTACTACTCTCGGTTGCTTCCAAGGAAGTGATCAACCCGCTTGCCATCAGCAAATACAATCAAAAATTTGGCAACGGATTTTCAACGGCAGTCCATTTCAGCGATGAGCGTTCGGCCTTTGCCATTACGGTACACCACCGCCAAGGCAGGGATGAAAAATACCATTTGTATCTTTATGGAACTGATCTAAAACAGCAATTAAACCATGATTTTACGGCCGAGATTGCCGACAAAAACTATGCTTTTGAAAATATTGCAGTATCAAAAGATCTAAAGACCCTATATTTGACGGGAAAGGCCTTCTTTACCAAACGCCGTTTCGACGCCACCGAAAGACGATTTCAATATGAGCTGGTCAAAATTAATGATACCGGCCATCAGATTCAAGAATTTAACGACACCGGCAGATTTCCAGAATCGTTAAAACCTATATTGTCAGACGCTGACCTTAAGGTCGTCGGTTTTTACGCCGATCGCAAGGATAACCGATACAACGGATTGGTCTATTTTAATTTGGATGCCAACTCGCTGAACATCAAGAACAAAAAATACAATCCATTTTCAGATCAATTTATGATGGACAAGTTCGGCCGCGACGTTGATTCCGAACTCAAGAATTTGATTTTTAAGGATGTTCATATCACTCCCGAAAACGATATTTTATTCAGTGCCGAAGAGTACTATGTGACCAAGGGAGAAGATATTTCCGGAGGCGGCACCCAGATTACCGACCGGTATCATTATAACGACATCGTAGTAGCCAAACTGGATGCCTCCGGTAAAATGGAATGGGCACGTAACATCAATAAGTCAGAAGTGACTCAAGGTGATGCCTCGTACGCCTCTTACTCCGCCTATGGTGATGGAAACGACATGTACTTCTTTATCAATTCAGGTGAAAATCCGCAGACAATGAGCAACGAACGGATTATGTTCAAACAAGGGTATAGCCGTAATCCGAATATGTTCGTTATCAAGGTCGATAAAAAGGGAGCGCTTTCCCATAAAAAGTTGGTCGACGATAAGGATGTACGCCTTCCAATCATGGTTTCGCGACCGTTAATCAACAAAGCTTCCCACGCGCTATTGTTTTATGCGAAGCGGGGAAGTCGAAAGCAGTTGGTGATGGTTTCGACAAAATGAGCTTAATGTCTTTAATGGCACATTTCAACTCGCTTTGAGCATCCCCTTCAACTACAGCAACTGCGTTACTCTCGATTCTTTGTTCGCTCATCGGCTGCAAGCGCGGGTCAGGACTTTAATTTAACAATTTAGATGATTAGGATATAGGACTAATTCCATAATTTTGGAATAAATCCATATCTTGAAAACTGATCCTATCATAAAAGGCCGAGGCGCCCAACAAAACACCCCCAATAGATTCCTAGAAAACAGTCACGAGACCCGAAACGATTTCTTGGAGTTCTGCCGTATCGAAGGTGAAGAGGCAGACAAAAACAAAACACAGTACATTCCTATATTTCCAAAGAGCATTGTAAATAAGGTTACCAGTCCCGATGTGGGGATGCAATATTCCATGAACCCGTATCAAGGTTGTGAGCACGGGTGTATCTATTGCTACGCTCGCAACACCCATGAGTTTTGGGGCTACAGCCCAGGCTTGGATTTCGAACGGAAGATATTGGTCAAAAAAGCAGCGCCCGTACTATTGGAGGAAAAATTGAAAAGTAAACGCTGGGAGACCAAGACCATTGTACTATCCGGCAATACGGATTGTTACCAACCGGCGGAGAAAAAATTCGGCATTACCCGTGCTTGTCTAGAAGTCTTCCTAAAATATAGGCATCCCGTGGGCATAATCACCAAAAATGCCCTGATACTCCGGGATCTTGATATTCTGAAAGAGTTGGCGAAAGATCGACTGATCAGTGTCAACGTTTCGGTCACGTCGTTATCCGAAGAAACCCGCCGTATTTTGGAACCGCGTACGGCAAGTATCAAAAAACGGCTGGAAACTATCCGGATTTTGTCCGAAGCCGGTATTCCCGTAAACGCCATGTTGGCCCCTATCATTCCGGGCATAAATAGCCACGAAATTATGAACTTGGCCAAAGCAGTTTCCGATAACGGGGCGCGCTCATTTGCCTTCACCGTTGTTCGGCTTAACGGAGCGATTGGCGGTATTTTCACAGATTGGATAAAAAAAGCGCTTCCCAACCGGGCCGATAAAGTACTGCATCAAATCGAGGAATGCCACGGTGGTAGTCTGAACGATAGTAGGTTCGGAATTCGAAGCCGCGGCGAAGGCAAGATTGCAACGCAGATCCACGACTTGGTACGATTGGCAAGACATACCTATTTTAAGGATAAAAGTTTTCCGCCCTTAAATCATGAATTGCATGAGCAATATAAAAGTAGACAAATGCGATTGTTTTAGGCGGAGTTTTTAAGGGGAATGCGTTCCTTCGCCGGATAATGTCAGCGGATCCCATTCCTTATAGAACTGTTTTAGATAATCCATCATATACCTGTGGCGTTCCTCGGCCAGTTGCTTTCCGGTTCGCGTGTTCATTTTATCCTTTAATAAAAGTAGTTTTTCGTAAAAGTGGTTAATAGTCGGCGCTTTGCTTTTTTTGTATTCTTCCTTGGTCATTTTAAGGTTCGGTGCAATTTCAGGGTTATAGATTTCACGATTTTTGAAGCCACCATAATTGAATGCCCGAGCAATACCAATGGCTCCCATGGCGTCTAAACGATCGGCATCTTGCACGACATCAAGCTCTTTAGAACGAAACTTACGCCCCCGTTTCTTTTGCAAGCTGTTCTTGAATGACATGTTCTTTATAATCTTGATCACGTGGCCGATGGTCTTTTTCTTTACCTTGAGCTCCCCTAAAAAGTTTTCTGCCATTTCAGGTCCGATGGTTTCGTTGCCATTAGTAAACTTCGCATCTGCAATATCATGTAGAAGTGCGGCCAGACTGACGACCAGAACATCCACTTTTTCATCTTTGGCAATATATAAAGTGTTTTTAAAAACACGTTGGATATGAAACCAATCGTGCCCACCTTCCGCCCCGAACAAGGTTTCCTTGACGAAGGCGATGGTCTGTTCCACAATCTCGGTATCGGTCATCTTAGACATCGGTCGCATCATTTATTTGTGATTTTGTGGCAAAGGAAGTTATACCTGAAACTACTGCTTTTTCTGTGGATGCGATAACAGCATCCAAATTTTCAGTAATTTCGATAGGCGCATGTACCCGAAAGCTGATACGGTTGCCAATACCGTTCGGAAACTTCCCATAGCGTAGCATTTTCCAAGAATTATCTATACTGATCGGCACCACTAAGGCCGATGGGGCGTTCTTCATTAAAATTTTCAGTCCGGTCACCTTGAACGGTTTGGGATGCCCGGTCAAACTGCGCGTTCCCTCCGGAAATATGACGGCACTACGGTTGTGGGCTTCTATATATCGGCCCAATTTGGAAATTTCCACCAAAGCTTGCCTACTATCTTTGCGATCGATCAAAACGGAACCGCCATGACGTAGATTATAGGAAACACTAGGTATTCCCTTGCCTAGTTCACTTTTACTGACAAATTTGGGATGCCACTTCCGCATAAACCAAAGTATAGGGGAAATATCGTGCATACTTTGGTGGTTGGGAACGATAATCAAAGGGCGTTCGGTCGGGAGGTCGGCCTCAATTTCAAATTGGTATGTAGTCCCTAAAAAATGGGTACACCGCATTAGGCAAAGGTTCATCAACGCAACACTTTTACCGTGGGCCTCATAGCCAAAAAGAGTGTAACAGACCCATTGTATCGGATGGAACACCAATAACGTCAAACTGAATGCCATCAGGTAGAGTACGCTTAACGGATATGCCAATAGCTTCTGCATACTACAAAAATAAGCTACTGGGAATGTTTTTGGAAAGAAAAATGACAATAGAATATGGGCGCTCGGTGCTCAGTGCTCAGTGCTCAGTGCTCAGTACAAAACAAAAAAAAGACCATTCATTGTGGAAATGGTCTTTCAATGCTTTTTTTTGCCTTCCCCATCATCTTACATCCGAAGGGCGATGGTTAGAGGAATATATGGATTGGTAAGGAACTTTGCACTAACAAAATTCTTCATAAGCCCCAATCAAATTCTCGGCAATCAGCTCAGCAGGTCTGCCTTCGATATGGTGACGCTCAACCATATGCACCAATTCGCCGTCTTTGAACAAGGCGATACTAGGTGATGACGGTGGAAAAGGTACCATCAAATCCCTTGCGGCCTTTACGGCCTCGACATCTACACCGGCAAAAACCGTAACAGCATGATCTGGCCTTTTCGCGTTGTGCAGGCTCAATTTCGCGGCAGGTCTTGCGTTTGCCGCTGCACAACCACAGACCGAATTTACAACCACCAAGGTTGTTCCTGATTTGTTGATTGCGTTTTCGACCGCTCCGGCCGTATATAATTCTTCGAACCCGGCCGAGGCCAAGTCGTCTCTCATTGGTTTTACTAATTCTGCGGGATACATAATTTTGTGTTTTTAATTTGGAAAACAAAGATACTCAATTAGTCGCGTTTATAGGATTACTTAACGTTTCGTTCAGAAATTGGATGACACTACCCGCACGTAGGCAGAAATGTTTCAATGATTGATGACCCCGACAGGTTTAACGCTCAAAGAAAATTCGACTTTGTTGAACCTTGAGCTCTTGTATTGATAGTAGTCAAAGTATTGAACAGAATTGGGCGCCAGATTTAACCTTGAATTTTGTACCGCCTACTGCTACTGCTTACTGCCTACTTTAGTATCTTTGCCCAAATTTTTGAACGACATGATCAAATGGTTTGCGGCCATCGTAGGATACTACCTTTTTCGGTTTCCTGGGGCGATTCTCGGATTTTTAGTAGGTAGTTTTATAGATAACCTCAGCAAGAAAGGCGGCGGGGCACAGTCGGTATTTAGCGATATGACCAGACAGAGTGTATCTCCTGCTGATTTTGAGCTGAATTTACTCTCGCTGTGTTCCATAGTTATCAAAGCGGATGGACAGGTCAGCCAGCGCGAAATGGATTATGTTCGCCAATACTTCTTAAGCACTTATGGCAAAGAAAAAGCCAATGCTATTTTTAGGACATTTAACGATGTCATCAAGAAAAGGGAAATATCCGCCCAACGGATCTGTGCCTTTTTAAACCAGCGAACGCGTTATGAAGTCCGTCTTCAACTGTTGCATTTTCTTTTTGGTATTGCTCAGGCCGACGGTTCGGTCAGTAATCCCGAAATTGAAAAAATCCGTGAAATTGCGGGATATCTCAGGGTCGGGGCACGTGATTTTGAAAGTATCAAAGCCATGTTCATCAAATCGGTCAACAACGCCTACAAGATTCTAGAAATCCAAAAATCGGCAACCGATGACGAAATTAAAAAGGCTTACCGTACAATGGCCAAGAAGTACCATCCCGACCGGGTAAACACTGAAAATGAAGCCATCAAGCGCGGTGCCGAAGAGAAATTCAAGGAAGTTCAAAAAGCCTATGAAGAAATTCAATCCGAGAGGGGAATCGGGTAAAGGTTTGCAGGAACTGTAAATGGTATCCGTTCGACGCAGCGCCTTTTTGGAGTCAAAACTAACGTAAACGTAAACGCTACGCAGGCAGCATCGAACCCTAGCACAGGGGGCGCAGGCCAAGGTTTGAATTTTTACTTCCCGCCGCAACTGCCCCTGAATACTGAAAATATGCAAGACTTTTTGTTCTACACAACACTCGGGCTCGACCATGTACTCGATATCAACGCCTACGACCACATTCTGTTCTTGACGGCATTGGCCTTACCGTTTACGTTCAAGAGTTGGAAAAAAGTCGTTGTTCTTGCCACTGTATTTACGATAACCCATTGCGCCTCGCTGGCGTTGAGCACCTATGATTTGGTACTTATGGATAGCGGGCTTATCGAATTTTTGATTCCCGTTACTATTGTAATGACCGCTATTTTCAACCTTTTGTTTGTCAAGTCGGGCACGAAAGGTAACAACTTATGGCTGCATGTGCTAGCTACGGCTTTTTTTGGATTGATTCACGGTTTCGGTTTCAGCAACTATTTTAAGATGCTGATGGCGGAGGAAGACAATACTTTATCTCCTTTACTGGGTTTCGCACTGGGCATCGAAATATCACAGGTAATCATCGTATTATCGGTCTTGGTCGCCTCACTGCTCGTTTCATCCCTTACCAAACTGAAACATCCCATTTTTGTCGCTATTTTGTCCTTCTTGATCATCATTTTGACCCTACCTATGTTAATCGAAACATTTCCCTTTAACTAACCACACAAATGACGGCTCATCGATTTTCACGTAAAATTAACCCCTTATTATTGTAAGGATGCCATAAAGCGGCTACCTTAGTAATCTTTCCCGAAGTGGAATGAAAGAAAGTAAACAAAAAAAATACGACAAAGCTTACTTGCGCATGGCTCAAGAATGGGGTAAGCTTTCCTATTGCGTACGCAGACAAGTGGGTGCCATAATCGTCAAGGACAGAATGATTATTTCTGATGGCTACAACGGTACGCCTACGGGATTTGAAAATATCTGCGAAGATGATGAAGGGTATACCAAGTGGTATGTTTTGCATGCAGAAGCCAATGCTATAAGTAAAGTTGCCGCTTCGACGCAATCGTGCGAAGGAGCTACCTTGTACATCACGCTATCGCCGTGTAGGGAATGTAGTAAACTGATTCACCAGTCTGGCATAAAACGTGTAGTATACCAAGTTGCCTATAAAGATGGTTCCGGATTAACGTTCCTGGATCGGGCCGGGGTCGAGCTCGTTCACCTACCCGAAATCAGGACTTCGGTCTAGTGCTAAATAGCCTAATAAACCTATGAAAAGAAAACACAGCTATATTTGGCCTACCATCATAGCCGCCGCGTTGGCTTTAGGTATTTTCGTAGGTGGCAAACTGCATTTTAACGATTCCCCGGAAAAACTCTTTAGCACCAATTCAAAAAAAGATAAGCTCAACCGGCTCATCGATTATATCGACTATGAATATGTCGATGACATCGATACCGATAGCATTGTCGACGTCACGGTAAACCAAATATTGGAAAAATTGGATCCGCATTCCGTATATATCCCAAAAGATGAGATGGGAAGGGTCTCGGAGAACATGAAAGGGGATTTTGTAGGTATCGGCATCAATTTTTATCCCTACAAAGATACCATTGCGGTCATACGCACAATACCCAAAGGCCCCAGTTTCCTTAACGGGATTCAGGCAGGAGATCGTATTTTGATGGCCGATAACGATACACTGTACGGTAAGGATTTCGCCAGCAATGCCATCGTTAGCAAACTAAAAGGCAAGAAAGGAAGCTCTGTAAAATTAAAAATCTATCGAAAGAGCACTGATAAAACGTTTACCGTAAACGTTAAGCGCGGCGTGATACCCATCAAAAGTGTAGAGGCCTATTTTATGATAACGGACGATATGGGCTATATCAAGATAAACCGTTTTGCGGAATCTACTTACAAAGAATTCAAGTCCGCTTTGGCTACATTGAGCAAACAGGGCGCAAAAAAACTGACCTTAGACCTTCGTGACAATCCCGGAGGCTATCTAGGGGTCGCCGAACAACTGGCCGATGAGTTTTTACAAGATGACAAATTGATTCTCCTAACTAAGAACAAAAAAGGGAAAATTGATAAGATCCGTGCGACCGAAAAGGGAAGTTTTGAGAATAAGCCCGTCTATGTCTTAATCAATGAGCGTTCCGCCTCAGCCAGTGAAATCATTGCCGGGGCTTTACAAGATAACGATATCGGCACCATAGTCGGCCGCCGTTCCTTTGGCAAGGGACTCGTACAACGAGAAATGGACCTGGGCGATGGGTCTGCCGTGCGATTGACCGTTTCAAGATATTATACCCCTACTGGACGCAGCATCCAAAAATCGTATAAAAATGGGACAAAGGATTATTATCAAACCTTTACCGACCGGTATCACAGTGGGGAGATGATTTCGGTGGACAGTATAAAAGTGGCCGATTCCTTAAAATTTACCACTCCTAAGGGTAAGGTGGTGTATGGCGGTGGGGGTATCATTCCCGATGTTTTCGTACCGATTGGCACAAATGAGGAGGAGGCTGTTGAGAGTATGGACAGTTATGGCTGGCTTTCCTATTTTATCTTCGAACATTTGGATGGAAACAGGAAGCAATACGCTGCTTATTCGGAGCAGGAGTTTATAAAAGATTTCTCGGTAGACGATATTCTCTTCGAAGATTTTGTGGATTACTCCCTTCAAAGAAACTTGAAGATGAATTTTTACGATTATGAAAGCCCTATCAAAATATACTTGAAAGCGGCCTTGGCCGAGCAGTTGTTCGGTACCAACGTCCATGCCAAGATAAAAAGTTCGGAAGACGCGATGCTTAATAAAGTCTTGGAATTGGACAACCCAATTTTCAAACAAGAGGATGCAGAAGCTATCGAGGCGAACAACTAGAAAACGATTTGCGCGATCCGCCATGCACTAAGCACCTTTTTGTGGCGCATTCGTTCGGCGTTGAACCAAGTACGTACAGGTGATGAACGCCAACCGCATTACTTCCCTTCAACTTTTTGTTGGATTTTTTTGCTCGTTCTAAAAATGAGCAATAGTGCAATAGCACATAAAGGTGCTAAAACGCCGATTAAAGCCACAGTACTATCCCCTTCCAAAGGATTTTGAAAATCGACTATGGTTACGTTATAGGCCAAAAGCGCCAAGGCCAGAACGATTAGGACAATGTTTAGCGTTTTATTCATCTGCTACTATTTTAAGGGTAGGAATGCGATGCGGTACATACGAATGTTCTAATAGGTCAGGAGTTAGAACAGTTGATTAATGTTGGTCGCAAAAAGCTTCACTGCAATCGCCAACAAAATAACCCCAAATACCTTCCGGATGACACTAAGGCCGTTTTTACCCAGTACCTTTTCAATCCGTTTTGATGATTTCAAAACCAGATACACAAAGATAGTATTTGCGATAATAGCAACGATAATGTTCTCCACATAATATTCCGCACGTAGCGATAATATGGCGGTCAATGTACCGGCACCGGCTATCAATGGGAAAGCGATGGGCACTATCGAGGCACTTTCAGCTTCTTCTTCACGGTAAAGGCTTATCCCTAAAATCATTTCAATAGCCAAAAAGAAAATTACAAATGCCCCCGCAACTGCGAACGAGTAGACATCGATACCTATAAGTTTCAAGATTTCCTCCCCGACGAACAAGAAAGCCACCATGATTACCGCGGAAACAACGGAAGCCTTTTCCGATTGGATATGGCCTACCTTTTTACGCAATCCGATGATAATAGGTACACTACCCAAAATATCGATAACTGCAAAAAGCACCATGGTCGCCGTGGCGATTTCCCGAATATTAAAATGAAACGTCATAGTAGCTTTTAAAAATTTCCGCAAAATTACAGTTTATTAAGAGGATTACCGTAGGGATATTATAATAAAATACGCGTCGCAAATCCTTTCTGGAAAAGCTATCTTTGCGCATTAAATTTTCAAAAATGTTCCAGCTAGGAAAAACGATAGTATCCGAAGCTATTATCGAAAAAGATTTCGTCTGCAACCTAACGGCGTGTAAAGGCGCATGTTGTATCGATGGTAATGCAGGAGCGCCCGTAGCCGACGAAGAGACCGAGATCCTGGTGGATATTTACAGCAAGGTCAAACCCTTTTTACGGCAAGAAGGTATCGACGTTATCGAAAAACACGGGGCCTTTGTCAAGGGCGATGACGGGGAATGGGAAACCCCTCTAGTCAACGGTAGTGAATGCGCCTATGTGACCTTTACCAAGAACGGAACGGCTAAGTGCGGTATCGAAGAGGCCTACGAACAAGGTGCCATAAGGTGGAAAAAACCTGTTTCCTGTCATCTCTATCCCGTTCGGGTGCGAGAATATACCGAACTCACCGCCGTGAATTACCACAAATGGCAAATTTGCGATCCCGCCTGTGCTTTGGGTGAGGAACTGCAAGTACCCATCTACAAATTCGTGAAGGAAGCCTTGATCAGAAAGTTCGGGACCGAATGGTACGCGGAACTGGAACAGGTTGCAGCTGAGCACAGATGAAACTCCAAATTCCAAGATTTTAGCGAGCGCCTATTATTTGGTCAAAAGCGCAATCATTTAGAGCCTTCTGACACTAAGCCTAAAATCAGGTTTTTCGCATTTGCATTATCAAACCCTAATCTGAGACCATGCAACCCAAGTATCACCAACAACAGTAAAATTTCAGGTAACTCGGCTAAATTCTCACGGATTTAATCAAGCTGGCGATGCCACTATCCCTGCTTATTTGGAATTGATACTTGGTACTTGGAATTTATTTTAAATAGTAGGAAGATGTAGTACGACCCTCGTACCGCTAGCTTTTCCGATTTGGTCATACAAGTCGACAATCTCCAAATAAAACGAATTTTGATAATCCTTGGCAAAGTTGGCCAAACGCTCTTTGGTAATCTCGATGCCCACCGATTTTCGCTTCAATACTTTATTTGCCTTTAACTTTTCGGAGGCGGCCCTCCCAATACCGTTATCGGTGATGGCGATATGAGTATACCCTTTTTTATCATTCGAGATATGTACGTTGATGTTTTTTTCGCCTTCCTTGCTCGACAATCCGTGCCAAAGGGCATTTTCGAGAAAAGGCTGTAAAATTAGCGAGGGAATGCGCGCCGTGTGGGTGTCGATATTTTCATCAACGGTAATTTCAAAATTTATCTCGTTGGAAAACCGGATATTCTCGATGGTCATATAAAGCTCGACAGTCTCCAGTTCATCGGCCAATGGAATTTCCCGAACCGAGGATGATTCCAGAATTTTTCGCACCAGCTTTGCAAATTTGTTCAGGTAGTGCACTGCATTTTTCTGTTCGTTGTTAATGATGTATAGTTTAATGGAATTCAGTGAATTGAACAAAAAATGCGGATTCATCTGACTTCGAAGCATACTCTGCTCCAAGGTCAACAGTTTCTTTTCGTTCTTGAGCTGGTACTGCCGATAAAGAATATAAAAAATACCCGCCAACAAAGCTAGGGCAATACCACTAATGAGCAAGGTCGTTCGGCTCGTGCGCAGCTCCCTCTGAATCATTTCTTTCTCTTGTGCCAGCAGCTGCATCTCGTTTTTGGCGTTTTCGGAATCGTAACGATAAATGATATCATTTATATAGCGAACGGAATTCTCGCTCTGAATCTGGTCATCGATCTGGTCCGCTTTTAATTTATGGTCCAGGGCTTTTTTATACTCGCCGGCATTTCCGTACAACTCCGATAAAAAATGGTTGGCCCGTGCAGATGCTCCTAGCAATTTTAATGAATCGGCCAGTTTCAGGCCTTCGACCATCTTATCTTCCGCCTTGTCAAATTGTCCGGATAGCATTTGTGCCCAGCCCATATTGATGTATATAGGAGCAATCAAAAATCCGTCGCCCCGGCCTTGTGCCACAGGCAAGGCTGTTTTGAGCAAGCTTAGAGCTTCATCCGTTAGATTCTGTTTCAGGTAAACCTGTGCGATACTGGTCTTACAGATCACGCGACCCAAATCGTTATCGATCTGCTCGTCATAGGCCAACGAGGTACGGTAATTCTCCAAGGCCAAATCGAGTTGGCCCTGCTCTTCAAAACATCTGCCGATATTATGATAATTGACTGCAACTCCCCGAGTATTGTCAAGTTCGGCTTCCAGTTTCAGGGACTTTTCAAAATAGACAATGGCCGGTCCATACTGCTCGAGTATTAGATAGAGGTTTCCGATACAGTTGAATGAAAGGTTGATGCCTCTTTTTAGGCTTTCCGGAGGCTTATCAACGGTCTGGGCCAGTTCAAGGGCCCGTTGATTGTAATCCATGGCCATTTGGATGGAATACATCCTACGATAGACAACACCGAGATTGTTCAGGCTATACACCTTTAACTCCAAATGATCGGACTTTTCGGCAATCTGGAGCGCCTCTTTATGCAAGGCGATGGCTTTTTCATATTGCGAGGTATTGCGATAGGTACGGCCCAGTTCATTAAGCGCATAGGCCTGCCCGGCAGCATAACGCCTCTTGCCGGAGGTATTGGCGAAATAACGCATAAGCAGGGTATCGCCCCTATTTTTACCAAAGGTTCGGTGTATTTCGGTAAAGGTTGTCGGTTCGGCTCGTACAAAGCTATCGACAGTTTTAAAAAAAGTATCGGGAATCGATTGGGCGTATCCCCCAAAAAATAAAAAGAAGAAAAACAAGGAAACATAAAATTGCGCGGAACGCAAAAAACTCGAGCGGGTGAAACCTACGGTATAAGGGAGCTGGGATTGCATGAAATCAAGTGCTACAACATATCTAAAAATCCCGATTTTTTTTGCCGGGAAACGGGAATTTTGTGGTTCGACTTCAAAACAACGTAGCCATCGGTCTTCAGAAACTCCTTTATCTTGCTTAGGTTGATGATATATGAATTATGAATCCTAAAAAAGGAATCTTCCGGCAAGAGTTCGTTGACTTCCTTCAATTTTTTCGTAAGCACCATTTTGTGACCGTCGGCCAGAAATATGGTGCTGTAATTACCATCCGATTCGGCGTAAAGAATATCGTCACTATCTAAAAAAACCAACTTGCCGTCCGTATTGAAGGTTATTTTTTTATGTTTGGCGGTTGCGTTGAAGTTCAACAGTATTTTCTCTAAACGCTCTGCCGTAAAGTTCTTTGCGTTGTATTTTCTGATTTTTACTATGGTCTCTTTAAGATCGTCGGAGTCGATAGGTTTCAAAAGATAATCGATGGCCTCATTTTTCAAGGCCTTAATGGCGTATTGGTTATAGGCCGTAGTGATAACCACTGGAAAATTTTTGTTCTTTAATTTTTGAATAAATTGAAAACCATCCATCGTCGGCATTTCGATATCTAAAAAAAGGCAATCGGGTGTATTTTTTTCTAAATAATCCAGCGCCTCGAAAGGGTCGGTAAAGGAGGCCTCGACGTGTATTTCATCACTAAAGTTGGTCAGTTCCCAAGTAAGGCTCTGTAATGCCTTTTTTTCATCGTCTACGATTACGGCTTCTAACATCTGATATTGTATTAGGTTAAGATTAAAAGACTTTTTTACTCAAGCCTTTAGGCTACTTTAAAAACAGCAATTCAAGACTATATTGAACAAACTCTAATTTACTCAAATATAACGGTATCCCCTTGTCTGAAATCGTTAATTGTGCGGATGGGAATATTTGGCGTACGGTCAGCATAAAAATGGGCTTTAATGGATAAAAGGTCTTTTAATTCGTAAACGATATTTAAAACACACTTTTTTGACTATAACCTACATTTTAACAGGCTACACAACAACGTAATGCATTTTCACAACAAAAATTTACCGTTCATCGATTAGTGGCTTAGATTTGCTCTGTATTTGAAACCTAAAGTTTGACTTATTACTGACTGTGTAACCAAACTTAACCAACCTTACTTTAACAGAAAAGCCCTCCTGACCGGAGGGCTTTTTAATTTCTTGTTGTAACCTATAACCTAATTGAAAAAAATCTACTACAGCACCTAAAATGCATAGTTAAGTCCGAACAACCAATAGGTTTGTAAATCGTTGTCGGTATTCTCGAATGTAGGGGTTGGTGTCGGGACCGGAGTCTGTGCAAGAGCATTGGCAAGGGACTCTTGGTGGTTACCTCTCAGGCCAAATTCAAAACCAAGTCCAATACCCTTCCATATCGTATATCCCAAAGAGTTGATCCAAGAGAAATTGGAATAGTTAGAGCTTTTATAACTTTGAAAGGTCGAGAAATTAGATTTAAAGTTTAATTTTCCAAATTTCCGCGTATAATCAGCGACAATTTTTGCACCGGCAGATGACTCGTATATATTGTCGGTACTTGTGAATACGAAGTTATAGTTCAAAGGATGGATAACTACAACCAGATTTTCAATTGGTGTCCAGGTGGCACCTACACCTAAATCGAGATAACCGGGATCATTAAAGTTATTGATGAGAGAGGTACGGTACTCGCCCAAAGCCGAGATAGCGAATTTTTTGCTTAACTTGTATCCATAAAGGGAGGTTATCGTAAAAACATCGGTCGTGCCCTCAAAATCCTCGCTATCGGTCTCGATTTCCTTATTGTCAAGCTTTACCCATTGTAGATTGGCATTACCAGAGTTCTTCCAAAAGAACTTCTCACGATCTAGGTTCGCAAATGCGTTTACGGTAACACCGATATTGCCCGACGAATTATTGGGCACACCTTGGGAATACCAGTTGTTAAAATTGGACAGGTTGGCGCCAATGGTACCAAAAGCGCCTATTTTCCATCCTGGAAACGTATCGATTTGGCTCTGAATGCCATTTAATCTACTCTCAATCGCACTTATAGAGTCATTTTTTGCAGCTTTAGCAGCTTTCAATTCCTCCAATGTCTGCGCCGAGCCTACAATAATTGTAAGAAAAGCCAGAGATGTCAATACAATTTTTTTCATCCTTGTGAATATTTATTTTTTCAAATTAAGAGGACAAAAGTAGGTATTGTTAACAATAAACAAACAGATTTTTCAACAAATTTTAAGGCGTTCTCAACAGTTATCGCAGAGTTGTTGACAACTATTTTTTCTTAAAAAGAGGAACGGAAGAACAAGCCTCGCCGTACATGAGGGACTTAACAAACGGTTGAAGCTTTTGAGTTATCAACAAATAGGCGTTGGGAGGCACAGGTTTTTTAGAGCAGCCTTTTACTATGACCAAACGGTCTTCGAACTCGGAAACATCCAAGTTTTCGATAACCGATTGATAAAGTGAAGTTTCAAGCTGTTCAAGATTACCTTGTAAGATTTTCGAGGCATAAGGCTCTAGCTTTGTCGCGATAAGCATGTAGGCCCATGCCGGTATAGTAGCGTCCGACGAACAGTGCAGGGCCACAAAGGCATCTTGGTATTGCGACCAGTCGTGTTCTGCCAAGGCTGCCCTGAACTCCTTTTCTTTGAGGATAATTCCCTCGAATAACCAATTCTTTATATCCAAAAGAATTCTTGTTCCCTTGGGATAATAATCCTCAAGGTCAAAAGTGATGATTTTGCTTTGGGCGACTCTATTTAGAATGGGTTCGTCTTGCATAGTTAGTGTCCTCGGTTTAATAAAAAGTCCCGGCGAAGCCTGTGCCAAGCGCAGTCGAAGTGCGGGAATGACGAAAATATATAATTAGAGCATGCCGAGTTCTAACTTGGCTTCCTCGCTCATTAAATCTTGGCTCCATGGAGGATCGAAAGTGATTTCCACCTCTGCATCTTTAACCATATCCAATGATTTCACTCGCTCTTCAACCTCCGCCGGTAAAGATTCGGCTACCGGACAGTTGGGTGACGTCAAGGTCATAAGTATTTTCACCTCGTTATCCTCGTTTACGAACACATCGTAAATTAGTCCGAGTTCATAAATATCCACAGGAATCTCTGGATCGTATATAGTTTTGAGAACAGTGACGATTTTCTCGCCGAGTTCGTTGGTATCTATTGTTGTTGCTTCGCTCATGTTTGAAAAAGTTTAAGAGTTTAGAGGTTTAGGAGTTTCGGAGTGCTTCAGTTTTAGTAAACTCCGCAACTAAGGCCGGAGGCCATCTAAACTTCTAAACTAATTAAGTTGTGTCTGATACGCCACTGCGTATAGTTTCAATTGTTTGATCATGCTCACCAAGCCATTGGCCCGATTGGGGGACAAATGCTCCTTTAGCCCGATTTCGTCAATGAATTGGGTGTTCGCTTCGATGATATCTTGGGGTTTTTGGTCACTGAAAGCACGAATCAAGATAGCTATTATACCTTTCGTTATAATTGCATCACTATCCGCTGTAAAAACTAGTCTGTCATCCTCAAGTTCGGCGTGTACCCAAACCCTGCTTTGGCAGCCTTTAATAATATTATCGTCGGTCTTGTACTTCTCATTGATCAATGGAAGCGACTTACCCAGTTCGATCATATATTCGTACCGCTGCATCCAATCATCGAACATGGAGAATTCATCGACGATTTCTTGCTGAATTTCCTTAATTTCCATTCTAACTATTTCAATACTTGGTTAAACCTTTTCTT
Source organism: uncultured Flavobacteriaceae bacterium (assembly GCA_963832345.1). GTDB lineage: Bacteria > Bacteroidota > Bacteroidia > Flavobacteriales > Flavobacteriaceae > Pricia. The sequence continues at coordinate 50,981 of CAWHTW010000014.1, forward strand.
TTCCCAACAAATATTCTTTTTTCGTTTTTAGACAAAAAAATTGGACGTGTTTTGTACAAAAGTACAATAAGTACGGCTGCCCATCAAAGCTTTGTGATAGTTATGGGATTGTGTACGTTCAACTTCGAAAAAGTTTGTCAAGATAGGTATGAACTTTGCGTCATGAAATTTGTGAGCGGCTGTTTTTAGTACCATCGACAGTATCAAAGTTTATGTAAGCATGCCTGCTGCCCTCTTCACGCCTTCCACCAAAACATCGACCTCATTCTTGGTGTTATAAAAGCAGAAACTGGCGCGTACCGTACCGGGAATTTTATAAAAATCCATTATCGGCTGGGCACAATGATGCCCTGTTCTTACGGCAATACCCAATTTATCAAGAATCGTACCTATATCGTAAGGATGTACGCCCTCAATATTAAAAGAAATCACGGAAGTCTTGTTCTTGGCGGTTCCATAAATCTTGAGCCCCTTGATTTCCAACAATTTTTGGGTGGCATATTCTAGAAGCCCGTGTTCATAGGCAGCAATAGCTTCAAAACCGATACTATTCATATAATCCAACGCCGCCCCAAAGGCGATACCTCCGCAGATGTTGGGCGTACCGGCCTCGAACTTATGGGGAAGGTCGGCATAGGTCGTCTTTTCGAAAGTTACTTCGGCAATCATTTCGCCGCCGCCTTGATAGGGAGGCAATTTATTGAGTAATTCTTCTTTCCCGTAAAGCATTCCCACACCAGTAGGGCCGCAAATTTTATGGGCGGATACGGTATAAAAGTCTACGTCGAGCTTTTGAACATCAGCTACCATATGTGGTGCGGCCTGCGCGCCATCAATCAATACGGCCGCTCCGACGGCGTGCGCTTTTTCTATGATTTCTTTGATAGGATTGATGGTACCCAAGGCATTCGAAATATGGTTGCAAAAGACCAGTCGGGTCCTGTCTGAAAGCAGTTTGTCGTATTCGTCCATTAAAAGTTCACCCTCCAAATTCATCGGAATCACTTTAAGTATAGCCCCTGTTCGGTCGGCCAACATTTGCCAGGGTACAATATTGGAGTGGTGCTCCATGGCCGACACCAATAGTTCGTCTCCCTTATTTAGCAATGTTGAGAATCCGTTAGCGACGAGGTTGATACTATGGGTGGTACCCGATGTGAAAATGATTTCGTGCGCTTTCGCAGCATTGAAATGATGTTGAATCTTATGGCGAGCCGCCTCGTACTTATCAGTAGCCTCCTGCGAGAGCGTATGAACGCCCCTATGGATATTCGCGTTGTAATTGGAGTAGTAGTCGACAATGGCGTCCATGACCTGTTTCGGGGTCTGGGAGGTCGCAGCGTTATCAAGATACACTAAGGGTTTACCGTTGACTTTCCGATATAGTATGGGGAAATCTTTACGGATTTTTTGTACGTCGAGCATTGTAGTTTCCATAGACTACAAAGATACCGAGTAGACTTTGATATATAAAAAAGATATGAGATGTTTCCTTAAAGAAACGAGTATCCCAAACTAAGCTGGAGAGCACGATTGTAATTTGCAAAATCTCCTATTTCACCTCTAAATAAATCACGAAGTCCGTGATAGTAACGTAATCTAAGCGAGAATCTATCGTTTAGATTGAATCCGATACCCAAGACCGCACCATAATCTAGCCGAAAATCCCCGGAATATGAATTTCTATCATCTTGATTTTCAAAACCCTCTGACTTTTTCAGCTTACTGACCGAGTTAATCAGAAACGATGCTTGGGGCCCGACCTCCAAACCGAACAATTGCGTGAAATTTATTCGTAAAGCCAGAGGTACTGCTAAATAGTTTGAACGTTCCGCAGAGGTGAAAGAAATTTCACCGTCTCCCGGATTTTCCGAAAATGGAAATCTAGTCCTAAAATCCGTATCTAAAATATAACCAATGGAGCTATAAGATAGTTCAGGTTTGAATGAAAGCTTATTAGACAATAGAACTTCAGCAAAAACTCCGAAGTGATACCCAAGTCTAGGATTATTGGATTCTGTTAAATCTCCCATTACTGAAGAGACATTGGGCCCTGCCACGACACCGAAAGAAGATTTTTGAGCTTGGATTGTCTGGATAAATGCAAACAAAGGCATTATTAAAAATAGGTAAAATTTCATAAAAATGGAATCAACTTAATTAGATCGATTCCTCTAACGCATCATGAAGTGACGTTATTATATTTTACCTTGATAAAAATTAGAAACTGGAAACATCATTTCGCATCTTTCCAGCTTATATTTCCAACGATAATCTTAAATGTAATGAATTGTTATTCCGCTAATTATATATTTCTGGAAAGATGAATTGAGCTATTCAAAAAGAGATTAAAATCTTAGACCTCATAAATCAAAGCCCAGATTAACTCCCAACTTTTTCGCAATTAGTTTGTTTATACGCGTCTTCAATTCCGGTATCCGCACACTGGCAAGCACATTGTTGGCAAAAGCATACATTAAAAGTGCCCGGGCTTCTTTTTCTGGAATACCGCGCGTTTGTAGATAAAAAAGCGCCTCATTGTCCAACTGACCGATTGTACAGCCATGGGAGCATTTCACGTCATCGGCGAAAATTTCCAACTGCGGCTTGGAATTAATAGTGGCCTTGTCGCTAACCAGAATGTTATTGTTTTGCTGAAATGCATCCGTCTTTTGGGCAATTTTATCAACTATAATTTTACCATTAAAAACTCCGGTAGAATTTTCACCATAGATTCCCTTGTAATCTTGGTGGCTCTCGCAGTTGGGTTGTTTGTGGTGTACCAATGTATGGTGATCGACGTGTTGTTTCTCCCCCAATATGGTAACCCCTTTCATAGTAGAATCTATATATTCACCGTTCTGATAGAAATTCAGGTTATTTCGGGTCAATTTACCACCAAAACAAAAACTATGGATTTTCACCAGACTTTTATCCTTTTGATCTATGTAGGTGTTATCAATCAATGAGGCCGTAGCATTATCGTTCTGAATTTTATAATAATCGACGATGGCACTTTTGGCAGCGAAAATTTCTGTCACCGAATTGGTTAGTACCTCATTGGAGGTCAAGCTTTGATGTCTTTCAATGACCTGAAGTTCGGCATTTTCCTCTACCACGATAAGGTTTCTGGGCTGCAATAACAAGGACGCCTCATTACCCGTTGCAAAATGTAGAATTTCGACCGGTTTTTTGGGCATTTTGTTCTTGGGAATATAGATGTAGGCCCCTTCCCTACTAAAGGCCGTATTTAAACTAGTCAATGATTCGTCTTTCGAGGCAACTTTGTTGAAATACACATCAATGACCTGTTTATACATCGGTTTGGTCAAGGCTGAACTCATAAGACAGATGTCTACCCCATCGTGAGTGGTCTCGGAGAGGTAAGAACTATAAATACCATCGACGAATACGATTTTATAGGAATCGATTTCATGTATAAAGTATTTTTTAACGTCTTTATATTCAAGCGTATTCTCTTGCTTTGGGAAAATGCTAAAATCGGTCTTTTGAAGGCTATTCAGGGAAGTATATTTCCAATTCTCCTCTTTTTTGGAAGGAAAGCCCTTGATCTCGAAATTCTTCATGGCCGCGGTACGGATATCGTGTACCGAATGTTCAACGTCGACATTGTTCTCGAACGCCATGAAAGATGATATTAACTTGTCTTTTAAATCCATGTAAAATTGTATTGAGCACTTAGTAATGAGTAATTTGTAAATAGTGGCAAACTGAAAATTTCCTTTTGACCAATCTCATAGGATGCTTCAGTAAGAGGTCTCGGACAAGCATCCGCAAATTAAAACAACAGCAAAAATAAATACCTATTTCAACTGCATACGGGCATCGCCACTGCATACTCTTTTAAACGGTAGCCTCCTGTTTTAACCAATCGTAACCTTTCTCTTCCAACTCCAAGGCTAATTCTTTGCCCCCAGATTTAACGATTTTACCGTCGTGGATAACATGGACAAAATCGGGAATTATATATTCCAATAACCGCTGGTAGTGCGTAATTAGGATGGTCGCCTTATCATCGCTACGGAGTTTGTTGACGCCATTCGCAACGATGCGAAGAGCATCGATATCAAGTCCGGAGTCTGTTTCGTCCAAAATGGAGAGTTTAGGTTCCAACATGGCCATTTGAAAGATTTCGTTTCGTTTTTTCTCACCACCGGAAAAACCTTCATTGAGAGATCGGGAAAGAAACTTTCTATCAATATCCAACATTTCGGATTTTTCACGAATCAGTTTCAACATTTCTTTGGCGGGCATATCTTCCAAGCCTTTTGCCTTGCGTGATTCATTGATGGCGGTCTTCATAAAGTTGGTGACCGAAACTCCTGGGATTTCAACAGGATATTGAAAAGAAAGGAAAACACCTTTGTGCGCTCGTTCTTCAGGAGAGGCTTCGTCAAGGTCTTCCCCTTCAAATTCTATAGAACCTTGGGTCACTTCAAATTCTTCCTTCCCGGCGATTACTGACGCCAAGGTACTCTTACCTGAACCGTTGGGGCCCATAATAGCATGTACTTCACCGGCATTCACTTCAAGGTTGACTCCCTTTAATATTTTTTTTCCTTCTACACTTGCGTGTAGATTTTTAATTTTTAGCATGTTCTTACTTATTTACGTAATTTTTAAAAATTGTGCTAACTTCATCTTATTCAGCATGGCCTTCCTCGGCAATCTATCCTACAGAACCTTCCAAACTAATTTCCAGAAGTTTTTGCGCCTCTACGGCGAATTCCATAGGCAGTTTGTTTAACACTTCCTTACTGAACCCATTAACAATCAGAGCAATGGCCTTTTCAGTATCGATACCGCGCTGGTTACAATAAAAAATCTGATCCTCACCTATTTTACTGGTAGTGGCTTCGTGCTCGATCATCGCCGTAGGGTTTTTGGCCTCGATGTAAGGAAAAGTGTGCGCCCCGCACTCGTTCCCCATTAAAAGGGAATCGCATTGCGAAAAATTTCTAGCATTATCGGCACGGCTATTAATTTGCACCAATCCACGGTAGCTGTTCTGTGATTTCCCTGCAGATATACCTTTGGATATAATAGTACTTCGGGTATTCTTGCCCAAATGCACCATTTTCGTGCCGGTATCGGCCTGTTGGAAATTATTGGTCACGGCAATGGAATAAAATTCACCAATGGAATTGTCTCCTTTTAGAATGCAGGATGGATATTTCCACGTTACAGCAGAACCTGTTTCAACCTGCGTCCAGGAAATTTTGGCGTTCTTCTCGCATATTCCCCTTTTTGTCACGAAATTGTAAACTCCGCCCTTACCTTCCTTATTTCCGGGGAACCAGTTTTGCACCGTTGAGTATTTTATCTCGGCATCATCCAATGCAATCAATTCGACCACTGCGGCGTGCAATTGGTTCTCGTCTCGAGAGGGTGCGGTACATCCTTCCAAATAACTGACATAGCTACCCTCTTCGGCGATGACAAGCGTTCGTTCGAACTGGCCAGTACCCGCTTGGTTTATACGGAAGTAAGTTGATAGCTCCATCGGGCAGCGTACGCCTTTAGGAATATAGCAAAAACTACCATCGGAAAAAACGGCGGAATTCAATGCGGCATAAAAATTATCCCGCTTGGGCACTACGGAGCCAATATACTTTTTTACCAATTCCGGATGCTCTCGAATCGCCTCTGAAATCGAGCAGAAAATAATCCCCTTTTCCGCCAATGTTTTTTTGAAACTGGTCGCGACGGAAACGGAATCCATAACGATATCAACAGCCACACCGGTCAGTTTCTTTTGCTCATCCACGGATATCCCTAGCCTCTTAAACGTATCCAACAACTCTGGATCCACGTCGTCGAGACTGTCATATTTAGGTTTACTGTTCGGTGCGGAATAATAGGAAATAGCCTGAAAATCTGGCTTTTCGTAATGTACGTTGGCCCATTCCGGCTCTTCCATTTCCTTCCAGTACTTGAAGGCTTCCAAACGCCAGAGCGTCATCCATTCCGGCTCCTCCTTCTTTTTGGAAATGGCAATAACGACCTCTTCGCTCAGCCCTGGGGGAAAGGTATCCGACTCGATATCCGTATAGAAACCGTATTCGTATTCCTTTGTCTCCAGCTCTTTTTTTAGCTCTTCTTCTGTATATGCCATGTTCTTTCTTAGTTAATTAGTGAAAAAGCTAAATAGTTAAGGCAAGCAAATTGACCATACTTTAAAGCCAAAACCATTTCTTTTTTCCTTTGTTTCCCTGGTCTCAAATTTTATAATGAAAAACTCTCCCCGCACCCGCAGGTACGTTGTGCGTTAGGGTTGTTGAAAACAAAACCCTTTCCATTTAGGCCTCCGGAATATTCCAAAACGGTGCCTACCAAGTATAGGAAACTCTTCTTATCCACAAGGATCCGCACATCGTTGTTTTCAAAAACCTTGTCGGACTCTTCTATTTTGTTATCGAATTTTAGTTCGTAGGACAGACCACTGCACCCGCCGCTCTTTACGCCGACGCGAACATAATCTTTAGAAGCGTCATAACCCTCTTCTGTCATAAGATTGACAACTCTATTTTTAGCTGTTTCTGAAACTTGAATCATAATTCATTGGTATTGGACGAAATAGTCTACAAATATAAGCCTTTCAAAGGGTTTGACCATAGCCCATAACATTATTATAACGTATGCAACTATCGGTGATTTTTATGGTTGAATAAAATGTGCCAAGCGCATTGCGGCCGACGGGGCACCAAACTTTTTAATTGGTAATAAAAAATAATTCAAGTACCTTGTTCGCCACTTCAGTCTTTCTAAAATCAAACTAGCATTATGTCAAAAAAGAAGAAAAGTTCGCTCACAAGCAAATCGCGTAGAAACTTCGTAAAACATTCCGGACTTGCGGCCGCAGGATTCATGATAGTACCCCGGCATGTGCTCGGTGGGCCAGGTTTTGTTGCACCCAGTGACACGCTGAACATAGCTGGCATAGGCGTGGGTGGCAAGGGAAAAAGTGACCTTTCGTCCTTTGCAGAAAGTCCGAATGTAAATATCGTGGCCCTTTGCGATGTTGACGATCGCCAAGCTGTTGAGGCAAGGGAAGCCTATCCAAAAGCCAAATACTACCATGATTTTAGGGAAATGTTGGACAAGGAAAAAAACAATATCGATGCCGTTTCGGTCTCCACCCCTGACCATAACCACGCCGTTGCCGCCTATAAGGCCATGGAAATGGGGAAACACGTATACGTACAAAAACCGCTTACCCACGATATCTGGGAAGCTCGAATGCTTACGGAAGCGGCCAAAAAATTCAAGGTCGTCACACAAATGGGAAATCAAGGCGGGTCTGGAGACGGGGTTCGTAAAATGAAGGAAATCTACGATGCCGGATTGATCGGCGACGTACAATCCGTACAATGCTGGACCAATAGGGCTATTTGGCCGCAAGCGCTGGAAACTCCCACCAGCAAAAATAAAATACCGAAAGGTTTAAATTGGGACCTTTGGTTGGGTACTGCTGAAAACAGAGACTATAATGATGCTTACCTGCCTTTTGACTGGCGGGGCTGGTCAGATTTCGGCACTGGGGCGCTTGGCGATATGGCCTGTCATATCATGGATCCCGTATACCGAATTCTCCCGATTCTATATCCGACAACAGTGGAATGTAGTATTTCAGATGCTTTCAAGGGTAAATTCGAAACTGCTAACTATCCCAAAAGCTTTCCTAATAGCAGCATGATTCATCTAAAATATCCAAAAACCGACGGTACTGGTAGTATTGATGTCACTTGGATGGACGGCGGACTGCGTCCGGCAAGACCTGATGAGCTCGGTGATGACGACGCCTTCGGCAACTGGGACGGTGGCGTGCTATTTATTGGTACTAACGGAAAATTATTGGCCGATTGTTACGGTGCAGAACCCCGATTATTGCCCCTGTCGCTTAACGAGCAAATCAGCGTAAAAGAAACGATTCCGCGTGTGCCCGAGGGCCACTACCTGCAATGGGTCAATGCCTGTATGGCAGGTTACGGCAATGCGGAGACTAGCTCGTCGTTCGATTATGCCGGGCCGTTTACCGAGAGTATTTTAATAGGAAATCTGGCGTTGAAAGCGTATTTTGAAGTCGATCCCAACGCCGAAAATAAAAGTTTCTGGGGTGGCGGTGCCCAGTTCTTGGGCAGAAAACGTCTTCAGTGGGATGCGGAAAACATGAAAATCACCAATTTTGAACCTGCGAACAAATATGTGAAGCGTACCTATCCAGATGGGTATTCTGTAGGATAAATTTCATTTATTTCAGAAATTTTTTACAACCGGAGCTTGACAGCTCCGGTTTTTTCTTTTCTTTTTTACAGGTCTCCGACCGCTATTTGATTTTTATCAGAACAGCATCCGTCTTCCCTTTATGACCAATGCCAGGAAAATCGGCACTTGCCGTTTCTCCTATTAAAACGATACCTCCGTTTTCCGTTTCCAAAACGTCAAAACCGAAATCGAGCCCAGATCCACCGAAGGTTTTTTGCCAAACAATTTCACCATTTCTATCGGTCTTAAAGACCCACATATCGTTTTCACCTGCATTTTCTGTGACATCTATATCGCGGCTCTTCGAATTGCCAACAATTATATACCCGCCATCTTTGCTCGCACTTACGGCTTGGGCCGCATCGAAAAGTGCGCCACCGTAAGTCTTCTCCCATACCAGATTGCCGGTAGAATCGGTCTTGACCAACCACACATCCGATTCCCCGTTATGCTTCGATATATCGATATCACTACTGAACGTATGGCCGGCCACCACGTATCCACCATCGCCGGTTTTGTCAATATCCTGTGAAATCTCGATACCTGTACCTCCAAAAGAACGTTCCCAAAGCAGATTACCGTTATGGTCTACTTTAACGATCCAAAAATCATAACTGCCTCGGGTATCGCTAATGTCGTAATCGTCGCTTTCGGTAAAGCCAGATAGCACAAAACCACCGTCATCGGAGTGTACGACCGCATGAGCCCTATCGTTGTTGGTACCCCCGAAATAGCCGCGCCATTGCAAATCGCCCTCGGGGTCGATCTTAGTGCCCCAGAATTCTCCAACACCGTGGGAGGTGGGCGAGGAATTCCGTTTTTCCGTATTGCCATCGGCCCGTGCAGAGGTAATGTCCAAAAATCCTACAAAAAAGAAACCGTTATCGTCGGTCTGTATAATGTCGTAAGAATGGTCGTGTCCAGAAAATCCGAAGCTCTTTTCCCATTCTATGGTACCGGTGCCGTCGAGTTTCAGGACCCAATTGTCATGAAAGCCCTCGTTATTGCTACCATCACCATCGTCGCTCATGGCATAGCCGGTTATGGCATAGCCGCCATCCTCGGTCTGTACCAAACTTTGGCCACGGTCGTCTTTGCTACCGCCATAGGTCTTGTTCCACTCCAAGTTTCCGTCGGCATCCAGCTTTAAAAGCCAATAATCGTTGACTTCGGTCGACTTGTCGGTCAAATCGCCGTCGATGCTGTTGGAAAAACCCAAAACGGCATATCCACCATCAGAGGTAGTTACGATGGCCTGTGCCGTGTCATCGCCCGAACCTCCAAAATTCTTGGTCCATTCCACTTGGCCCTGAAACTGGGTCAAAGATTCTGGAATGAGATCGTCCCTATCCTTAGAACATGAAAATAATAGGGCAACGGCGAGTATGTAGAATATTTTTTTCATTGGGATTTCTCTATTACGAACAATCCGGAATTAATATCGCTTACGATAATCTTACCGCTATCTAAAAAGGGGTAGACACTCCACACTCCGTCGAACTGGGCATTATCGGTAGACGGGAAAGTATCGAAAAAACCAGTCTCGACCATTGATTTTCCGGCAATGTCAGAAATGTCCAATATACGGATGCCTGCCGTATAATTCGCCAGAAAAAATTCGTTATCCTTTACATAACCATTATGGTCGATGGCAGAGAAGTCGGCCAGATACGTGTGGTGGAGTACCGGATTATCAAGATCGGATAGGTCAAAAACCAGCGTTCGCGACTTGAAACCTTGATTTATTTCATCAAGCTCGTCTCCCACTAAGAAATATCTCTGATCCTCAGTGAACCATCCTTGGTGGGTATATTCGATTTTTTCATAGCCGATAGAAGAAATAGCCGTAGGATTTTCTTTGTCAGTGACATCCACCAAAACCACAATATTTTCATTGGCCCCTATAAAAATCTCCCTGCCCGTATAATCGGTGTCAGGACCGTTATACGTAACTACTTGGGCATCGTGGGTATACCCGTTCCCAACATACCCACCAAGGGCAACGGGGTTTTTAGGGTCGGCAATATCCACAAAATGAGGCCCCCCGTCGAAAGTCCTCGTGCCCACCGCATAAGCGACAGCTGTCTCTTCATTAATGACAATATTGTGCGCATTGCCGAAACCAGTGTATCTCACATCGGCATCAAAAGTCTCGGGAGGGTTCGCGACCTCGCGAAGCCGTGTCAAATCGAAAACCTGCATGCCGTGGCCTTCAGCCTCTGAAACAATAAAGGCGTGATTCAAGTACACCTTAATATCACGCCAAGAACTGGGTTGGGTAGCCGTGGTCAGTTTTCCCAAATACACCAAATTATCAGCATCCGTAACATCGATAAAAGCCGTGCCATTGTCCAAACCCATCAAAGCATATTCCCTCCCAGTGTCCGGGTCTGTCCATCCCCAACTGTCGTTACCTGATTCCGCAGTAAGAACCTCGAGGGAAATACGACCTAACAAATCATATCCGTTACAAGGATAAATACCGGCCATACCGTTTTCACAAGGCGTAAACCCTGTCAATGTGTCGACCACGGGTTTAGGACCAGGAGCTTCTACCACGTCGGGTTTGCCGTCATCGGGATTATTGTCATCGTTCGAACATCCTAAAAGGAGCAACATTGAAAGCATAAAGAAAACGTGATAATTTTTCATGGTTGAATGGCAGATTACCGATACCTGTTAAAGATACGTATTTGTCCGTAGAACGGTTCAAAACTTACACGCATCCCATCCATTGTATATTGATAACCGCAACATTTTAAATACATATGTAAAATACCCCTATTTTTGCCTTATGCTAGAAAACAAAGACCAAGAACGCACCGCATTGGAACAATTGGGCGAATTCGGACTTATCGACCATCTGACCCAAAATTTTGCCATTGCCCACAAATCAACCATAAAAGGTATCGGCGACGATGCCGCGGTACTTGATTTTAAGGGCAAAAGAACGATTGTCACCACAGATATGCTTATCGAAGGTGTACACTTCGACCTCAGCTATATGCCCTTGAAGCATCTAGGCTATAAAGCGGTCATGGCCAATCTTTCGGATGTCTATGCCATGAACGCCACCGCTACACAGATCACAGTTTCCGTGGCGGTTTCGAACCGGTTCCCGTTGGAAGCCTTGGAAGAACTGTATGCAGGCATCGCCCTAGCCTGCGACATGTTCAAGGTAGACCTCATCGGGGGTGATACGACGTCATCGACCACCGGAATGCTGATCAGCATCACCGCCCTGGGCGAGGCCGACGAAACCCAAATTGCGTACCGCAGCGGTGCCAAACCCAACGATCTATTGGTGGTCAGCGGAGATATCGGAGGTGCCTATATGGGCCTGCAGGTACTTGAACGCGAAAAGGAAGTTTTTAAGGTAAACCCTAACACGCAGCCTGATTTATCGCCCTATTCCTATATCGTCGAGCGGCAATTAAAGCCCGAGGCCCGAAAGGATATCGTAGAACTTTTGAAAAAATTGGAAGTACGGCCGACAGCAATGATCGACATCAGTGACGGGCTATCCTCTGAAATTCTCCACCTCTGTAAAAACAGTAAGGTCGGCTGCAATCTGTTCGAAGAAAAAATTCCCCTTGACCCGACCGTGATTTCCGCGTGCGAAGAATTTAAAATAGACAGTACCCTAGTCGCCCTCAGCGGCGGTGAAGATTATGAACTGTTGTTTACCGTCGACCAGAACGACTTTGATAAGATAAAAGGCAATCCCAACATGACCGTTATCGGCCACATGACAGATAAGGGTGAGGGAGCGCATCTGGTTACCCGGGGGAATGCCAAGATTCCTTTGACGGCGCAGGGGTGGAGTTCTTTTAAAAAGGACTGATTACCACCACCTTTACCAACAAATCAGTAGTTTGGGGTCAAAACGGTGAAGATACATGGAAGTTTTACTCAACGCAGGTCTTGGCATAGGAGCAATGCTGTTCGTATTGCTGCTGGTAAAGAAAAATAAGCGTCAAGAAGACTATATATTCCTGTGCTGGATATTGGCGACGCTACTCCAGATTGCCTTTTATCACATCACCATCTACCGCTTCCAACTGCATGGCTTTTGGGCCATCGCGGGTTTTGGTCTTCCGCTGCTAGGCGCACCGCTGCTGTTCCTGTATGTTTTTTCATTGACCGGTCATTATATTTCATGGCCAGTGAAAATGGGTCATCTCGGCGTGTATCCGCTATTCGTAGCACTGCTTTTTTTGCTGCAAGAACATGATAATTTAACCCTGACCGCCGCCAATGGCTATATTCTCATCCCATCAAATCCAGCACCGTGGATGTTTTACTACGCGATTCCCCTCGCCGTTTCTGGACTATTATACTGTGTTTGGGATATAATTCTCTTGCGCCGCCACCAAAGAACTATTGGTGAATTATTTTCTTTCGACGAACGAATAAGCCTCGATTGGTTGCGCTACGTGGTCTTCGGATATTTCGCACTTTTTATTTTGGCGTCATTTTTTGTCTTTGGCGCCACCCAGTTTCAATTGTTTCCATTGGATGAGGCTTTTGCATTGGTCGGCATCCTATTGAGTTTCATGCTGGTTGCCTTTGGATTTTATGGGTTCCGGCAAACCAGCATTTTTTTCGATCGGGAGCCAAATTTAAATAGAACAGCATCCGAAGAAAAAAACGAGGGTCCCACCGCCGCTTATGCCAAATCTGGACTTGACCCCATCAAAATTAAGAGGATGGCACAAGAACTTGCCGCCCATATGGACGCTGGGAGACCTTATTTAAATGAAAACCTCAGTTTAAACTTACTTGCCGAACAGTTTAAATGCTCTCAGACACATCTTTCCCAAATCATCAACCAGCATTTTCAGATGAATTTTTACGATTTTATCAACAGCTATCGTATCGAGCTTGCCAAAGAAATGCTCGGTTCTTCCAATTTCGAACATCTATCCATATTAGGTATCGCCTTTGAATGTGGCTTTAAATCCAAATCTTCGTTCAATCGATATTTCAAAGCGAATACCGGTTTATCACCTTCCGAATTCAAGAAAAAATAGTGTTCATGGGTTTCAGCCGATAGGTTGGGTCGCCCATGTTAAAGCTTTCAAAGAAGTTTGCATAAAACTTTTAAGATGGAAGACTACACGTTTTGGCACCAAACCAATATCATCATCCATGCTGGCATCGGTACCATAGGTTTGTTGCTCGGCCTCTTTATAATCTACAAAAAAAAGGGTGGGGCAACCCATCGGAAAATGGGCAGATGGTTTCTATTGGTATTGTCCATTGTAATTCTGACCGCTTTACTTGGTTTTTTCGCGTTCAACGCCAACCAATTTTTACTAGTACTGACCATGGTAGCAGGATACAACGGATATTCGGGATTTCGTACTTTGCAGACGAAATCGAACAGCCCTAAACTTGTTGATATAGTAGTAGCTTCGGCCACCCTTTGCTCCGGAATATTCTTTTTGTACTACATCGAATCCATTGGCATGATTTGGGCTCCAATCATCATCTATTCAACGTTGGGGTATCTGTTTCTGATCATAGGTTACGATCTATTGAGATACCTCATACCAAAAAATAAATACCGCAACCTGTGGTTTTATGAACACATCTATAAAATGATAAGTGCCTTTACCGCTTTAACGGCAGCGGCTGCCGGAAATATTCTTCCCGATTATAAGCCCTACAGTCAATTTTTACCTTCAATTTTAGGAACTTGCCTGGCCATCGGATTTATCGTTTATTTTTACAGAAAGCAATCCCTCCGAAGAAAAAATGAAAATTCTGGCAAAACTCCTTAAATTTTTGGGCATTGTAACGTTGACCCTCAGCGCCGGTGCCACCATCTATACTTGTGCATCCGTCCCTAAAATATCCAAAGAAAACAAAGAGACCATTAAGAAGGTTATGCAAAACCCTATTCCTGAAATGGTAAAGGGAAAAACCGGGTATGCCAACTCACAAGGTTGGAAAGTCTGGTATGAAGACATCCGCCCGAAAGACTCCGTAAAAGCAACCGTAGTTTTGGTAATGGGCGCTGCCAACGACGCCCTAAGCTGGCCGCTCGATTTCATATCCCCTTTTACCGTTGCCGGATATCGCGTTATTCGCTATGACCATCGCGGCACGGGACTAACCGATTCAGAGGAAGGTCGGGACAAAAAACATCCATACACCCTTGCCGATATGGCCGAAGACCCCATTGCCATATTGGATACACTGGGTATTCAGAGGGCACATTTTGTTGGCGCATCAATGGGCGGGATGATAGCGCAGATCATCGCTATTGAACATCCAGAACGTACACTTAGCCTGACTTCGATGATGTCGACAGGGGATGTTTTTGATAGCGAATTGCCCCGAACGGATCCCGAAATACTTCCCAAGATGATAAGTGCTGTTGTAAAACACGGCATTCTGGGCGGTAAAAAGGGAAAAATCAAAATACAAGTCGTACACAAGAAGATTTTGATGGGCGAAGCCACTGGTGACATTGCCGTAAAACCCATTGCCGAAGCGGCCTATTACAATCTGAAAGAACGCAACGGCTATAATTTTATTACAGGCCGGCATCATCAAAAAGCGATAGAGCAATCGGATTCAAGATATGATGCCCTTGCGCAACTGAACGTTCCAGTATTTATTGTGCACGGTGAGCAAGATCCTGTCATTCCGATAGCCCATGGCAGAAAAATGGCATCGGTAATTCCCAATGCCGATAGTCTTTGGTTGGATAATATGGGGCATGATTTACCGGATGCGTTATTGGATACGATTGCCGAAAGTATTATTTTGAATTTTTAAGCTCTTCAATCGCATCAGGTGTTTTCGCTAATGGCTTTCCCAAGAGACGACTTCCGGATTCGGTAACAACAAAATCTTCCTCGACCCGTATTCCCCCAAAACTTTTCATCTTTTCGACGGCGTCATAGTTTACGAACGTCTTGAATTTACCTTTCGCCCTCCAAGCATCGATCAGAAAAGGGTTAAAATAAAGACCGGGCTCTACGGTCACCACGAAACCTTCTTTTAAAGCCTTCCCCAAACGCAGGGATTTTAATCCAAATTCGGTACTTTTAGTAAGTTCGGGAGTGTAGCCAACATATTTCTCGCCTAGGTTTTCCATATCGTGAATGTCGAGTCCCATCATGTGTCCGAGTCCGCATTGAAAAAACAGGGTATGCGCTCCGGCAGCCACGGCATCATCGGCGTTGCCTTTCATCAGGCCCATGTCGGTCAGGCCCTCCACCAGTTTTTTGGCGGCCAGCAGATGTAGATCTTTATACAAAACGCCTGGTTTTAAGCCCGAAACAGCCGTATTATGAGCGTCTAGCACAATATTGTATACTTTTCGCTGCAAGGTGTTGAACCGCTCCCCGGCTGGGAAAGTGCGGGTCATGTCGCCTGTGTAGCCCATGACGTTTTCGGCACCGCAGTCGCAGAGCACTACATCACTTTCCAAAAGAATATCTTGTGTTGCGTGTTTATGCAAATACTGTCCGTTTTTGGTCAGGATGATGGGGAAGGCAATATTTCCGCCACCACCAATGGCAATGGATTGAAGTTCACCCGCAATTTCCAGTTCGGTCCTTCCCGGGCGGGAATTTTTTATGGCATGGGTATGCATGGTCACTGTGGTATTGACCGCCTTTTCGATTTCAACTAACTCTTCATCAGTCTTTATCTCGCGCTGGGTGACAATGGCCTTAATCAGGTCGATGGGTTTATTTTTATCCACTTCGCCCGTTCCAATACCCAAAAGTTCGGCAAGCTGTATTTTGAGGTCTGCCCGGTATGGGGACAAATAATGTATCCGTTGCCCCTTTTTACTTTGCTGCTTCACATAGACTTCAAGTTCCTTTAAAGGCTTAACCTTCGTAATGCCCGATTTTGCGGCCAAGTTCGCCACTGTCTCGGCAGCGCCCGTCCAGACCGTTTCTTCGGGCGTGGCATCGTTGCCGAAAAGGATATCGCTATCGTTGTCAATATCGATCAAGAAATACAGATTAGGTCTGCCGTTGATACCCGTGTAGTACAAGAACGAACTGTCCTGTTTGAACGGATAACAATTGTCGGCATAGTTCATGGGACTTTCGCGGTTTCCTGGAAAAAGAATTAGTCCTAATTTAAGGTTCTTTTTCAGTTGATTGCGTCTTTCGATATATGTTTTGGATGGGAACATTAAGGGTTTTGATTTTTGGCAAAGGTAAAAACTTTGCCAGAGACAAGCCGGTTTTCGGAACC
>CAWHTW010000015.1:0-299803 GCA_963832345.1 uncultured Flavobacteriaceae bacterium
ATTATGGACATAGCGATATGTTCAACATCCAATCCGCAGGCTTCTCGCCCAAGATTAAAGCTATGCCAAAACTTGCGGAATTAAAGGAATATGGTTTCAGCATAAGTAATACGCGCGGGGAAAACCCAATGTCCTATAAGATTGACTTCGGTTCTGGCAATTGGACCGTATATCCAAAATCTTTTCAATCCTTAAATTTAAACAGCAAGACTACTTGCAATATATATCTGGAAAACTTATCTGACGACGAGACTAAAAACAACATTGAATTACTTTTTTCAGATACATCAAGCATTCCAAAAGAAATGCTCTATATGGCAACGCGAATAAACAATCTATTGCAAACAAAACAATAAAATTAAATTTATGAAATTATCACAAATCAAAGCCCAACTTACGCAGTTGGATAAAATCGCATTTCAACTACCAAATGGCGATTTGGTACCAAATCACTTTCACGTTACCGAAGTGGGCAAAATCACAAAACATTTCATTGACTGTGGCGGAACCGAAAGAAAAGAGGAAGTTGCAAATTTTCAACTGTGGAACGCGAACGATTATGACCACAGATTGCATCCTAAAAAACTGTTGAACATCATAGAGCTTTCCGAAAAAATATTGAAAATAGGCGATTTGGAAATCGAAGTAGACATATCAAGCAGATACGATTGGAAAATTCGGACTTAATTTTGACGGAAGGAATTTCTTGCTGACATCTAAACAAACCGACTGTTTAGCTAAAGACCAATGTGGTATTCCCACAGAAAAACCCAAAAAGAGATTATCTGAAATTCAAACCGCAACTTCTTGCGCACCAGGCAGCGGTTGTTGTTAAACTTTAAAAAGCTATAACTATGAAAATTATCCTGTTTAGTGATATTCACTCAAACTTACCTGCATTGCAGGCCTTTTTTAACGATGTGGACAAAAGGGATGCAGACGCCATTTACTGTCTTGGCGATTTAGTGGGCTATAATATTGGCCAAATGAGGTTGTCCAAGAAATAAGAAAAAGAAAAATTCCAACAATTGCGGGAAACTATGATTTTGGTATAGGCAGAAAAAGTGATGATTGCGGTTGTGCCTACAAGACAGATGAAGAAAAAGCAAATGGTGCGGTTTCTATTTCGCTGACCAATGAATTGATAAACGATGATAACAGAGCCTATTTAAGAACGCTTCCAGCACACATTAAAGTGGAATTTAAACTGAATGATGACCAATTGAATTTATTGTTGGTGCACGGCAGTCCACGAAAAATAAACGAATATCTCTTTGAGGACAGAGCTGAAAAAAGTATGATACGGATAATGGAACAAGCCGATGCGGATATAATGTGTTTTGGACATACACATAAGCCATACCACAGAACTTTCAATTCAGCAGATGAAAAAACACCACATTTTAGACACGCTATCAATATTGGTTCAATAGGCAAACCAAAGGACAGCGATAACCGAGGTAGCTATGCTATTTTGGAAATCGACGAAAACGCTTCTGTTTTGGACAAGGACAGTATTTCGGTAAAATTTGTAAAATTTGAATACGACATTGAGATAGCAGCAAAAGCGATTGAAGACAGTATTTTGCCCAACAGTTATGCTGAAAATTTGAGAAACGGATATTAAAACCTCGTAAAAATGAAAACCTCTAAAAACTTATATTTTTCCAAAGAGCACACTTGGATAAAAATTGAAAACGAAACCGGAACGGTTGGGATTACCCCCTTTGCCCAAAGCGAGCTTGGGGAAATAGTTTATGTTGACCTGCCCAGCATTGGCGAAGAATTTAATCAGGACGAAGCTTTTGGCTCGGTCGAGGCATTAAAAACGATTAGTGATTTGTTTATGCCTTTAAAGGGCGAAGTGACTGCCACTAATGAGGATTTACTGGGAAAATCCAGCGCTTGTAAACGAAAAACCTTTTGAGGAAGGTTGGATGATTAAAATAAAAATTGAGGATTTACAGGAACTTTCAAATCTTTTGAGCGAAGAGGACTATCAAAAAAACATCGAAAAATAATATGGCCAATAAAAAATTAAGCTTTTTCGACAGCTACCTAACATTATGGATTTTTATAGCAATGGCATTGGGCGTGGGCATTGGTTATTTTGCACCATCCTTTCCAGAAATAGTCAATTCCTTCAGAAGCGGTAGTACCAATATACCCATTGCCATCGGCTTAATTTTGATGATGTACCCGCCTTTGGCCAAGGTCAATTATTCACTCTTGCCAAAAGTTTTCAGAAATACAAAAATCCTTTCCATTTCACTTATACTCAATTGGATTATTGGTCCTGTTTTAATGTTCGTTTTGGCAATCACTTTCTTAAGAGATTATCCCGAATATATGGTTGGACTAATTTTAATTGGTTTGGCTCGTTGCATTGCTATGGTTTTGGTTTGGAACGACCTTGCGGAAGGCAGTAGCGAATATGGCGCAGGATTGGTTGCCTTGAACAGTATTTTTCAAGTATTTGCTTATAGTTTTTATGCCTGGATATTTATTACCGTCCTTCCGCCTTATTTTGGATTTGAAGGAGCTATTGTAGATATTTCAATAGGAACTATTGCGGAAAGTGTAGCGATTTATTTAGGTATTCCTTTTGTTATGGGAATTTTGAGCCGACTTATTTTGGTAAAAATCAAGGGCGAAGAATGGTACACCCAAAAATTTATCCCGACTATTTCGCCAATTACATTGATTGCACTTTTATTTACGATTGTAACAATGTTTTCTCTAAAAGGCGAACTCATTGTAAAAATTCCGATGGATGTCGTGATTATAGCAATTCCCTTGCTTATCTATTTTACTTTAATGTTTATCATTGGATTTTTCGTTACCAAGGCAACAGGTGCAGAATATGACAAGACAACTTCCGTAGCTTTTACGGCAGCAGGAAATAATTTTGAATTAGCTATTGCAGTTGCAATAGCAGTTTTTGGACTGAATTCAGGACAAGCATTTGCAGGAGTAATTGGTCCATTGGTTGAAGTTCCTGCATTGATTTTATTGGTTCGAGTTTCATTTTGGTTACGGAAAAAATTCTATACATAATATTTAGAATAGGCGCTTTTTACTTCCGCTTATCCGCAGCTTTTGTATCAAAAGCAATCAAATTAAACAGTTCCCGCATCCTACTACGTACACGATTGCCGTAGCGTTCTTCCAGTTCTTCAGCATTAAGATTTGTGGTTGCGTGAGTTTTAATTTTATGTTTAGTTTGAAGGTAAAGCTCGTATCGAGACAATAGCACTTCGCCCATTACGTTCAAATCCTTTCCGTAGAATCTGCCAGACGGTTCAACGCCTAAATCGTCAAAGCAATAGAATTTGGTATTACCAAATTCCTCGATAGTCTTAAATCCCAAATGATTGAAGCTAAACGCTACGTTTCGGCAAGGAATCATTTCATACGGCCGTTGCATAGGCACGATATGGCGCAAAAGTTTCATTAAGCTGGTCTTTCCGCAGCCTACGGGTCCAGAGAGCAAGATACCTTTATCGATGTCAATTCCGTAAGTTTCACAGTTGTCTTTATCTTTTATGAAGTAGTAACAGAGCTTTAACAAAATATCCTTATCATCGTCATAAATCCTGAACTTTTCGCCAAACAATAATTTTCCTTTGGCATTCAAGTAAATTAAAATTTTCGGAAAATCATAGAGGACACTTTTGCCATCAAACTTTCCGAGCGAGTATTCCACGCCACCTTCGGTAATTTTAGAGGGGTTGTCCATAATCCTTGTTTTTAGTGGTTCGCAAGTTGTCCTTGATTTGGGACAGTTGTTTTTTGTTTAGATTGTTTTCCTTGTCGAATAATTCAGTTCTATCCATCCAGTTTTTGGCCAATGCTTGCCAGTCGCGTATTGGTTTTCCGTCGCTTGTTTTCCAATCGTTCGATTCGTAATGGTCGAAGAATTTTTTTCCTTCATCAGCACTAAAACCTTTTTCAATAAAAAAATCAATAACGGCCTGCCTGCCCTTTGGCTGTTTTATATTGTTTACTTGTTTGGTATTGTTTATAGTAGATACCAACGCTTGTCCACTCACGGGACGGTGCGAGTCCACTATTTGTCCATTTGTGGGATGGTAGTGTTCCTCAAGCGGTACACCTTTGGGATTGTACTGTTCCGCAAGCTGTTCTAATATGGGATTGTACCGTCCCGTATCAGGTTCATCACTTGTCCCAATAATGGCCATCTTGATTTTACTGCCTTTGTATGGATTGTTTGAAGGAAAGTAGGATAAGTATAACCACGAATCTAAATCAGTTACGCATCTGTGATAGGTGGATTTAGAACCAATTTTGGCAACTCTCATTAAATCTCTGCGGTTCACATAGAATTCATCCGCAAAACGGCAGCTATTCCATTCCTGAAATAGTGCCATATAGAGAGTTATATGAGTGGGATTTAGGCGGTCATCAAAATAAAACTTTTCAAAAGCCGCATTCAGTAGCTTTATATAGTTCATCGCTTACGAATTTGCATCGTGTTGAACACGATTTGCATTCATCACATTTTGAATTTCATCGGCATCATAGTATAAGATACCACCCATTTTACTATAAGGTATTGTACCATTGATACGAAGCGTTTGAAGAGTCCCTGGACTAACTTGCAATAAGTCCATAACTTCGGAAGATTTCAAATACTTTTTCAGTTTTCCGGTAGCTTGCTTGGAAAGAAGATTTTTAATGTCATCGAGCAATTCCATTTTGAATTCCCGAAGGTCGTCTGTGGTAATAATACTTGTCGGCATAATAGAACGGTTTTAAAGAAAGGGACTATCACATCGTTGTCAACCAATATAATAGCCCCTGACTTGATTTGACTTTCGTTCTACAAATTTGATGAGTATTAATTGATTTTATTCCCCAGTCCAACCGAACTACGGTAAAAATTTAACATCTTGATATTTGATAGCTTTTGTAGTGTTTTTGACAGTTGTAAATTGAAAATGGTGTGCAAAATCATCCCAAATAAAATGAATAAACCGCCAAAAAACAAAAGACCGTAGGTCAACCGGAGTACGGTGTTTTTTATAAGGAAATTATTAAGCTATTCTTCGGCTTTATCCATCTGTGACAATAGCGCAGAAGAAAGCTCATCCAAAAATTTTGTGCGGCTTACTTTGCGGGATTTGATTTCTGAATATGTTTTGTAGAAATCACCCAAATCGTAGTGGAAGATGTGTTGAAGGGTTGTCGCAATTTCTTTTATATCGACATTACCGTTGTTGATGGCGCGATTTGAGTGTAAAGCGTAAACCAATTCGGTTAGGGCTGTTTTTGAAGCTGTCCATTTTAATGACGAAATCTGGTCAAAACCATTGATTTTATTCTGTAGCTTTTTACCATTTTTCCACAAACGTTTTTGCAGATAGTCTATAAACTTTTGATAAGCCTTTACTTTACCAAAAAGCATATCCCTTGCAGTACTAAATTCAGGGTCTTGAAAGTAAAATTTAGAATAGGTAATGATATAAGTGTCTAAAAAGTCACGGATAAAATATTGTTGGTCAAAATGTGTGGAATTCGACTCTACATAACGAACGAAGTCCATATTGTAGAGAAAGAACTTATTGATTTTATTGATTTTTCGTTTGGTGTATTTTTTTTGACTGTCCTCATTCGCTTTTGGAAATTGAATCTCAAATGAGCGAACTTCTGAATAATAAATTAATGGGCCTAATGGTATCTTGCTTGATATTCTTAAAAAAATCAATTTCTTCATCCAAGGTTTTGAAGTTGTAATCTATGATTTTTTTTCTGAAACGGTTTAGAACATTTCTGCACAATTTTATGCAATTTTCAGATAATTCAATAACATCTGTATGCTTGAGCTGAAGCTTTTCCAGTTCATTTAAAAATACGCTTGATATGTCTTTGAAATCCAAAATCATCCTATGAATCAGTTTTTTGACTGTCTCGGAAATCAATTCAGAAATCGCTAAAAATGGCGTATTATAAGTTTATCCACAAGTATATTTGGGAATTAATTTTTCCAGAGCTTTTTTTCTAAAGTTAAGAATTTAAGAGAAAAAGTTGAGTTAAATTTGTGCGTATTTATCTACGGAATCAATGTATATTAATACGCTTATCACAATTATAACGGTTTAGAGAACTATTTTTTCTTACTACTGAATCTTTTGGCAAACTCGGTTCTATTTCTTACGTTCGTTTTTTTGAAGATATTGGATGCGTGTTTTGACACAGTGCTTTTGGCAATAAATAAATCATTGGCAATTTTCTGATAGCTCAAATTACTTAATATGGACATTGCGATTTCTATTTCCCTTCGAGTTAAGTTGCCATAGATAATTTTCGATTCATTTACTTTCTCTACGTGTTCTTTATTGAACAAAAACACTTCGTACAGTTTGTTTTTGTTTTCCAGAAAGAATAAATATCTATCAGTTTCAATGATGGTAATGGCATAAAATGCAGAATTCATTACTGTGAATGTTATCCATTGATAATCGCCAATAACCGTGCAAATAGGTAACAACGCAACTGCACTCACACTTATAATCGATAATTTGTTACGTCGTAAAATAAATTTATTCGGATTTACCGGATTTGAAATTCTTCGATAGAAGAGCATCAAAAAGAAAAATGCAATAATTGATATAGGGATGGTAAACAACAGCCTTGAAGAATCGATTGAGTTTGTGAAATAATAGGGTATTACAAAGAGTAGAACAAAACTTCCACCAGCAACAAAGGAAAGATTCCGAATGGACGAATGAAATTTTAGTACTTCGATATCATATTCTTTATAAAGATAATACACAATGTAAACGCACAACGTAATTGCTATACCGTAGGTAATGATATATTGAATCAAAATTGGTCCAGGAAAATCATCGATTGGAAGAAAACCGCCAGAAAGATTATAAGCGACAAAAAGTAAACCTAAATAAAGAAATCGATTCAGATTACGATTTGAATTGAGAGCTTGGTAAAGTGTAATCAATACAATGACAGTATCTATCAACAGATAAAAGAATGTTGTCCAGTGTATCGATGTATTGAACATTGTTTTTAATCATTTTCTCGCTCAAATCTATTGTTATCAATATTTTTAATCACATTGTCCCAATTAAAGACTTTCCCGTGCATTGCTATATAAACACCTTCATCTAATTGTTGCAGTGATGCAAGGGCATATCCAAGATTAAAAGGTGCATCTGTATAATTTACTGTACCCAAAATAAAAGAACCAACCAGTACAATGGTTTTTTTAAGATTTAGTTTGCCCAAAAACCTGGCAGTTTCGGCCATTGTGTAAGTTCCGTGGGTAATCAGAATTTTATTTTCTTTTGATTGAATGATATTATCGACTAAAAGTTCTCTATCCGCACCAGTGATATGCCTACTGTCTTTATCAAAAAGGGTTTCTATCTTATATTCGAAAGAAATGTTCGCAGTTTCCAAAAAATTGGAAATATCAATTGCGCGCTGTCCAGATTTATCTTCAGCATTTTGATATTCCAGACCACCAATGGTACCGCCAGTTGTAAAAATCTTAATCATAAGTGTGATTTAGAAATGACCAGATATATAAAGTTACCATAACTTTTTGACAGTTGGGTAATTTATTGTTGGTTGAATGAGACTTAAAGTAAAATATCTATGAATTACTGACAGAAGTTTTCGCAGTTTGGGAATAATTGGTCAATTTATCTTTAAGCGCCTTCATATCATCGCTTACTTTCTTGTCAATTATCTTGGCGTAGTGTTGTGTGGTTTTAAGAGATTTATGACCGAGCATTTTGCTCACAGATTCGATGGGCACACCATTTGTTAACGTCACCGTTGTTGCAAACGTGTGACGAGCAAGATGGAAAGTTAGGTTTTTGTTTATTCCGCACAGGTCAGCAATTTCTTTTAAGTAGGCATTCATTTTTTGATTGCTCAAAACTGGAAGCAAGAGTTCGCTATCTGAAAAATCAGGGCTTTCAGCATATTTTTCAAGTAAAGCTTCTGGAATTGATAAAATAGGAATATTGCTTCGTGAATCCGTTTTGCTTCTTTTGGTTTTTATCCAACGTTCACCCGTAATGCCAAGTACAATATCGTTTTGGGAAAGTTTTTTTACATCGGCATATGCTAATCCGGTAAAGCAACAGAATACAAAGATATCCTTGACTTGGTTTAAACGATGGATTCCAAATTCTTTTTCAACAAGCTTTTGAAGTTCCTTTTCAGTCAAGAATTCTCTGTCAACAATTTTGAGTTTAGCTTTCCAATGTATGAAAGGGTCTTTATTTATCCAATCGTTCGCATAAGCGATTCGAATGATTTTCTTAAAATTTGTAATGTACTTTATAGCTGTATTGTGGGCACAATTTCTTGTGGTTTTGAGGTAATATTCAAAACCAGTAATAAATGTATGGTCAACATCCTTAACCGGAATGTCTTTTACATTGTATTCTTTTGAGATATAATCTTTAACGTGTTTTCTGGCAGTTTTATAACGTTCAGCTGTACCCGCAGCAAAATCTTTACCTATTAACTTGTCAACCTTATCGTTATGTTCTTGAAAAATTTCCAATAGCATTTTTTGCTTAATATCTTTTCCCAGATATATATTTTTGATTTTTTGTGCCGTTACAGAAGCATTTTTTTCGGAAAGTTGTTCTTGAATCTTATTGAGTTTGGTTCGTATTGAGGTCATATACTTGTTCAATTCACGAACATCAGAGGTTGTTCCTCTCATCTTGCCAGCTTCAGAATTCCATTTAGTTAATAAAACTTTACGTTTTATACTAAACTCACTTCTTTTTCCATTTACAGTGATTCGTGCATAAATAGGGGCATTGCCGTTTTTATCGATGTCGTTTCCTCGTGGATAAAATAATATGGAAAATGTAGTTTGCATCGGTGCGTGCTTTTTGTTATCCTTAAAGATACAAAAAATAATGATTCAAAAATCATATAAATGCTTATATAGCAACATTTAACCAATAATTCGGTGCGTAAAATGAATTAAAAAAAACCGCACCGAATACCGCACTTTTTATTTGATATTAGATGATTTTGTTTGAAATTGAAGAAAATGAAAAAAGCCGACAAACATAGTGTTTATCGGCTTTTGGTGGAATTTGGTAAATTCCCAGCGGAGAAAGAGGGATTCGAACCCCCGGAGGTGTGACCCTCAACAGTTTTCAAGACTGCCGCATTCGACCACTCTGCCATTTCTCCAATGCGAGCGCAAATATAGAAAGCTTTTTCTGTTTCTTAAAAGGTTTTCTAGGAATAATTCTTGCCATGTAATTTCGCAGATACCATAAATCTGATTTTTCGGCTGTTTTTTATACCTTGCCGACGATGAAAAATCCTTTGGTAAGCATTTTAACCCCATATAAAAATACCGAAGGCTTTCTTCTTGAATGCATAAATTCGGTGTGTTCCCAAACCTATGAAAATTGGGAGATTCTGGCTGTCGATGACCACTCCGACGACGCTAGTAGGGCACTAATTGATAACCTATCGATAAAAGACAAACGCATAAAGGCAATCGATACAAATGGTGTCGGCATAATAGATGCCCTACACACTGCTTACAACGAAAGTAGCGGCCACCTTATTACCCGAATGGATTCCGATGACATTATGACCCCGAACAGGCTGCAGGTAATGGTCAATTCGCTTTTGAATCATGGTACTGGTTATTTGGCGATAGGACAGGTCAATTATTTCTCCGATCACGGTATTAGTGCAGGATATGCCCGATATGAGAAATGGTTGAACGCACTTACGGAAACGGGCAGCAATTACTCCGAAATCTATAAGGAATGTGTTATCCCATCCCCTTGTTGGATGGCCTTCCGTGAGGATTTGGATGCTTGTGGCGCTTTCAATCCCGATCGCTATCCCGAGGATTACGATCTGGCATTTCGGTTTTATGAAAAAGGATTGAAGTGTATTCCCTGCAAACAAGTACTTCATCATTGGCGGGATTACGAGCTCCGCACCTCCCGCACCAGTGAACATTACGCCCAGAACTACTTTTTGGACATCAAGCTGCATTATTTCCTTCAATTGGATTATAGTCCCGACAGACCGTTGACCGTTTGGGGAGCGGGAAACAAGGGTAAAGAAATTGTAAAGGGACTCCAAAGAGTAAATATCCCATTTTATTGGATTTGCGATAATCCAAATAAAATCGGGAAGAAAATCTATGGTGAAGAGCTGCAGCATTATAGCGAATTGAAGGCGTTAAAACATCCGCAGAGTATCATCACCGTGGCCAACCCGAACGCGCAGGTAATGATAAAGGATTATTTTGAAAAATTGGGACAATTACATATGTCGGATTTTTTCTTTTTCTGTTAAGTCACTTGTTTTGAGTTGAGAGGTTGTAAATGTGTAGTAACGCACTCCAAACTACAAACTCCAAACAATTTATTCTCACGTCTAATATCTAACAACAGAGCGTTCTCACATCTTTTTTTCCCTACCTTTGCAATCTCAAACCGGGAAATGCAGTTTACACATCCAGAACTTCTTTGGGCCCTCCTACTACTTCTGATTCCCATTCTTATTCACCTTTTTCAGTTGCGGCGGTTTCAAAAGACGCCGTTTACCAATGTCAAGTTTCTTAAGAAAGTCGTGTCGGAATCCCGACGCAGTAATGTGCTTAAAAAATGGCTTCTTTTACTAACAAGATTGGTCATGCTTGCAGGATTGGTGATTGCATTTGCCCAACCATTTTTTGCGAAGCAATCCGCACTGCAACAAAAGGAAACGGTTATTTATTTGGATGATTCCTTTAGTATGCAAGCCAAATCCGAGGGAGCCACATTGTTGGAAAATGCGGTGCAATCCCTTATAAAATCCATACCAAAAAACCAAAACTTCACACTGTTCACGAACGAAAAGGTCTTCAAACAGGTCTCCCTTCCCGAGGTACAGAACGATTTGCTGGCTCTTGAGCCCAACCCTAAACAACTTCAAC
This sequence comes from uncultured Flavobacteriaceae bacterium, assembly GCA_963832345.1. GTDB lineage: Bacteria > Bacteroidota > Bacteroidia > Flavobacteriales > Flavobacteriaceae > Pricia. The sequence continues at coordinate 10,967 of CAWHTW010000015.1, forward strand.
TGCACGAAATATTTTTAAAAGGAAACACCTTTTTTGATGGTAATCCAAAAGCGGTCCGTAATCTCGTTCTGGTGTCCGATTTTCAACAGCGGATGGTCACGTCCGAAATCGATACCACTGGTACCCTGCAAATACATCTTGTTCCCTTGATTCCCGAAAATATGGAAAATATAGCTTTAGATTCCATATACCTTGATGGTCAAAACTCTGAAAATATAGAACTTACAGCAATAATATCACGTAAGGGTTCAATAGAAAGTACCCCCGTCTCCCTCTTCAACGGCGAACAACTTATCGCAAAAACCGCGGCCGTTTTTCAGGAAAACGACCAGGCAGAGGTGAAATTTACCATTCGTAAAAATGAGCGTATCAATGGTAAACTCGAAGTTTCAGATACGGGATTGGCCTATGACAACCATCTATTTTTCACTATTGATACCAAAGACAAAATAAAAGTGCTCGCCATTGGAGATGCCGATACCGACTATCTAAAAAGAATCTATACCGATGATGAATTTGTGTTTACGGCAACTGCCCCGGAAAAACTGAATTACGGCGAGTTGGAAAATCAAAACTTAATTGTCTTGAACGAATTACCATCTGTGCCGACTGCCTTGGCCACTAGTCTCAAATCGTTCTCGGAAGAGGGTGGAAGCCTTGCCATAATACCATCCGATGAAATAGAATTAAAATCTTATAACCTTCTGACTTCCAATTACTTTTCTACCTCATTTACACAGAAAATTGAATCCAAACGTTCCATCACTAACATTTCATTTTCCAATCCCTTATACCGTAATGTTTTCGAGAAAAATGTGGCTAATTTTCAATATCCTGAAGTATCGCAATATTTCAGGGTCAAGACCGCCGCACCCGCTGCCCTATCGTTTCAAGACAGTTCGCCGTTCTTGGTCGGTGGCGACGGCAAATACATTTTTACCGCATCGATTGCTGCGGAAAATTCAAACTTTAAGAACTCCCCATTGATCGTACCGACCTTCTATAATATGGGCAGCAATAGTCTGCGATTGCCTCCGCTATACGGAATTCTGGGAAATCTTTTCTCCGTTGACGTTTCCGCCAGTCTTCCCGAAGACACCATTTTAAAGGTCTCTAAGGGGGAATACGAATTTATTCCCCGACAACAGGCCCTCTCGAACAAGGTTACACTGAGTTTCGATGAAAATTTAAAAGAGGATGGTATTTATTCGATTTCTCAGGACGATACATCCTTTAAAAACATAAGCTTCAATTTTGACCGCAAAGAAAGCGACCTCACATACCTAAACCTAAACGAAATTAAAGGGACGTCAAAAGCATCTTCCATAGCATCGCTCTTCGACGCCTTTGAAAAAGACAATCGCATCACCGCACTTTGGAAATGGTTCGCTATTTTAGCGTTGCTGATGTTGCTGGTGGAGGTGCTCATTCAAAAGTATATTTCTTAAAGCATAGTTACAATCATTAGGAAAAAATAAACACATTTTTTAAACCTAAGATAGAGACTGGTGATTTTATTTAATTAATAATCAATATTCTATATTCAATAATTAATTCCGATGAACTTACTGATTAAATCCGCAAAGATTAGTGATATCTCCAACCAGGACCTTCATTCCAAAAAGCGGGATATCCTCATCAAAAACGGTAAAATCGAAAAGATAGCCGCCAAAATAGCCACCGATAGCAAGACGGAAACCGTGACCTTAAAAAACCTACATGTCTCCGTAGGCTGGTTCGATAGTGGTGTATGCTTTGGCGAGCCTGGTTTTGAGGAACGGGAAACGATAGCAAACGGACTGGAAACAGCCGCCAAAAGTGGTTTTACCGATATTGTCCTGAATCCGAACACCCATCCGGTTCCGGATAGTAGTCCAGATATCGTTTTTCTTAAAAATGCGGCCAAAGGCCAGTTGACCGGTCTGCATCCTTTGGGCACTTTAACCATGAGGGCAGAGGGAAAAGACCTTGCCGAACTCTACGACATGAAAAAGAGCGGAGCGGTAGGCTTCTACGATTTTAAACATCCCTTGGAAAATGCGAACCTTTTGAAAATCGCCCTGCAATATGTGTCGAATTTCGGGGGCTTGGCCTATTCCTTTCCGATGGATGCCGCTATTGCCGGTAAGGGAAACGTTAACGAAGGTGAGGCCTCCGTAAGACTAGGATTAAAGGGAATTCCTGCCCTATCGGAGGAGTTACGGATTGCTAGAGACCTTTTTATTCTAGAATATACCGGTGGAAAATTACATATACCCACCCTATCGACCGCACGTGCGGTAAAATTGGTTGCCGATGCCAAGAAAAAAGGATTGGACATCACCTGTAGCGTCGCGATTCACAACCTCGTATATGTCGATTCCAAATTAGCCGAGTTCGACGCGGCCTACAAGGTATTGCCGCCTTTGCGCACCAAAGAAGACACCAAAGCATTGATTAAAGGGGTTAAGGACGGTAGCATCGATTTTGTGACCAGCGACCATATACCGATGAATATCGAGGAAAAACAAGTGGAGTTCGAGAATGCCGCCTTCGGAAGTATTGGGCTTGAAAGCGCTTTTGGCAGTCTAAACCGAATTTTCGATACCGAAACCGCCATAGCTCTTCTCACGAAGGGAAGGGATAGATATGGTATAGAACGACCGAAAATCAAAGTAGGCGAAACGGCCAACCTCACACTTTTCGACCCTGATGTGGACTATAATTTGGGTGCCATACATATCCATTCCACTTCCAAGAACAGTATGTTTTTGGATGCCGAACTCAAGGGCAAGGTTTATGGGGTTATCAATAATGGGCAAGCACTTTTTTGATTACTTTTAACCAGAAGAATTCGACTTGGGTTCTTTTCTCATTCTAACCTTTAAAACTAAAAGTATGGACCAAACAACTATCGAAGAGGGAAAAACAATTGCGATTATCAGTTACATAACCATTATCGGGCTAGTTATAGCTTACCTCATGAACAACGGCAAAAATAACAGCTTTGCGCAATTTCATATAGGACAATCGGTGAGGATAGTTGTGCTGGCATTTGCCAATTATTTGCTGGCATGGGTACTACCTTATTCTTTGAGCCTGATCACCTCCATAATTAGTCTAGGCATTTTTGTCCTTATCATTTTAGGAATCGTAAACGCCGTAAACGGAAAAACAACCCCGCTACCGGTGATTGGAACTATAGGATGATTAGCCAATAGAAACACAAAAGAAGGAATATTAGGATGCGGCCTATTTTTCGCTCTTCATACTTGCCTCAACGCTAAAACCATGAATTCCATTAAAGAAGGAAAGACAACAGCTATCATCGCCTATTTCACCCTGGTTGGTGCTTTGATCGCTATAAGCATGAACAACGAGCCAAAGAATGAATTCGCAAGGTTTCATACGCGGCAGGCATTCGGACTACATCTGTTTTTTTTGGGTTTCGCCCTTTTTCTGAGCGTTTGGTTCAATAGCTATGCTTTTTACGGTTTGTACATCGGTTATATCGTCCTCTGGGGGTACGGCTTCATCGGTGCCCTGCAAGAGAAGAAGCAGGCCGTACCTATCTTGGGCAATCTTTTTCAAAAATGGTTTACTTTTATAAGCTGAAGGGGATGCAGGATGCTCGGAGTTTGCGATTTATGGTTGATAAATTAACAGTTAACGGTTACAAGCTGAAATCTTGCACACAGCATCAAGCATCAAGCATCAAGCATCAAGGAAATTATCTAAAATTGAAATCCTCCCTTACAAATTCTTAAACCCAGTCTTCATATATGACCACAGCGCCATTGTCCCTAAAACATATCATTCGCCCCTCTTCACTTACAAAAGGGAAAGCTCCGGTACTGTTCATGCTCCACGGCTACGGAAGCAATGAAGAAGATCTTTTTTCTTTTGCATCCGACCTTCCCATAGAATTATGCATTATTTCCGTCCGTGCCCCCTACCCTATGGAGCCTTTCGGAAATGCTTGGTACGCCATCAATTTCGATGCGCAACAGGGCAAATGGAGCGATGATGAGCAGGCCGCACAATCCCGCGAAAAAATTGTTTCGTTTATCGCTGAAGCCTGTAAAACCTATGGACTGGACGATAAGAGAATTACCTTGCTCGGATTTAGCCAAGGAACTATTCTCAGCTATGCGGTGGCCCTATCCTATCCCGAAAGGATAAAAAATGTTATTGCGCTCAGTGGATATATCAACGAGAAAATCTTAGTGGACGGTTATACCGATAAAGACCATCAAAATCTCGAAATATATGCTTCCCATGGCCAAGTAGATCAAGTGATCCCGTCGGAGTGGGCACAGAAAGCCAAACCATTTTTAGATAAACTGGGCATCGAGAATGTATACGAGGAGTTTCCCGTCGGGCACGGTGTCTCGCCCCAGAATTTTCGTTCGTTTAGCAAGTGGTTATCTGAAAGAATTTAAAGATCGATATTACCGTCGGCTGGTTCAAGGTTGACTAAAATGAACCTCAAACTTTGAACAGCTACAATTTAGGGCTTGAACCTTAAATTTTTGACTGCTACTGCGTGTGCTGTTACCATTCAATTACTTCGCGTATACAACAGGTGGTCTATCAAGGTAAAGTCCACGCCTAAATCGTCCTTAAGTTCATATTTGATCAGCAGCTCGCCCCAATATTTTCCATCGGAAAAATCCGCTAATATCCATTTGTGGTTCAGCACCTTGATTTTGTTAATCTTAAAATCACCTTCCATACCTTCATAAGGTACAAGTGGGTTGGTGCCTTTGCTTTCATTGGTCTCCAGTAGTTTGTCAGCTATGTAGCCCGAAGGGTTTTTCAACGATAAATGATCGTAATAAGCCAGCGCATCATCATTGTTATCCAAAGAAAAATACTGCATTTCCAGCACTTTTAGTTGGGTATTTTTAACGGAATCCTGCAATTGTCTCACATCGGCCTGCAGATTTTCGATCTTCGCTTCCTTGGCTTCCGCCAATTTACCACTGCTAACAAAAAGATATAGGCTAATGAGTGCCATAAATAAAAATAGGTAAAGGAAAATTTTGCTTTTCATTTTTGGAATTTGATAGAAATCATTTCTAAAGGTATATAAACTCTTAAACCTATTTCCGACCGGCCATGTATTTCATAACAACCTACCGCAACCTCCTACTGGTATATCTCTCAAATGTTATGTCTTAAATCTTACATCTCCACCACTAAACCATCATAAGCCAAGTGCACACCTTCCGGCAATTTTTCTTCCACCTCTCCATGAAATCCCAATAAGTGGCTCATATGTGTGAAGTAAGCGACTTCAGGTTTTACCTTTTCGACAAATGCCAACGCTTCCTCCAAGTTGAAATGGGAATGGTGGGCCTCCTTCCGGAGGGCATTGATCACTAAAACTTTCGAGCCTTTGATTTTATCAATTTCCTTTTCTTCAATGGTTTTTACATCCGTTAAGTAGGTGAAATCCCTAAAGCGGTAACCGAAAACTGATATACGGTTATGTTTGGCCGATATGGGTACTACTGATATATCCCCTAAAGCAAACGAATGATCATTTTCGACCAAATTAATTGCAACGCAAGGGGCGCCTGGATACCGATTGGTATCTGAAAAAATATAATCGAAACGTTGACGCAAAGAGGCGACGACTCTTTGATGGGCATAGATAGGAATATCGCCCTGACGGAAAAAATAGGGACGAATATCATCTAACCCCGCCGTATGATCGGAATGCTCATGGGTAAAGAGGATGCCATCTAATCGATCGACCGGATGGGTAAGCATCTGCTGCCGGAAATCAGGGCCGCAGTCAATAACATAGTTGTAGTTATCCCAAGAAATCAAAACGGATACCCGTAGTCTTTTATCCTTTGGGTCATCACTTAAACAAACCGGATGTTTACTGCCGATAATTGGTATACCTTGGGATGTACCGGTTCCTAGAAAAGTAATTCGCAACGTCTCGTTCATCTAAATTCAAATTTATAACTAAATAATTTAATAGATTGCCCGAACTTGTTAACTTTGTTTAACAAAAAAAAAGCTATGGCTTCAGTTCTAGATAGGGACGCTGCGTTTGAAAACATCCCCTCGATTAAGGCCAAGACCTTGAGAATCAATTTAAATCCCGATATCTACGGCACCTTTTCTGAAATAGGCGCTGGACAGGAAACCGCTCGTAATTTTTTTAGGTCTGGCGGGGCCTCCGGTACCATAGCGAAAGCCATGAGTGCGTATGATAAAGACTTTAGCGACGCTATCTATGGTATCGAGGAAGACGGCAGATACGTGACTCAACCCCGTTTAAAAAAAATGTTGACCCACGAAATGAAGCTGATGGAAGAACGCATCAGTAGGGAGACACACCCCGACCGGCTTTTCTTTTCTTATGCGAATACGGTGGCTACCATCGATTTTTCGAAACGCTATAAAGGTCATGGGTGGCTGGGAATTCGCTATCAGCTAGATCCCCAACAAAAAGATTATGACGAAATCGTACTACATATACGTTTCAAACAGAACGAGGCACGTTTACAGCAAGAAACCTTGGGTGTGGTAGGCACTAACCTAATTTATGGGGCCTTCTACAAGTACCATAAGCCCAGAAAACTACTGAAATATCTCTATGACCATATTGATAAGGACACGATTGAAATCGACATGGTCAATTTTTCGGGCCCGAATTTCAAAGATGTAGACAATCGGTTGATGAGTCTGCAATTGATACGGAACGATATGACGGATGCGGTCATGTTCGGGCCCGATGGCAATAATTTACTGCCGGCGACACTCCTTTACAAAAAGAATATTCTGGCATTACGGGGCAGCTTTAGGCCGGTAACCAAAGTAAATATGGATATGTTCCATAAATCGTACGATATTTTTCTTCGAGATCAAAATGTCGACCAAGATCGTACCATCGTGATTTTCGAGATTACCCTATCGAACCTAAAGGCCTCTGGTGAGATCGATGAGCGCGATTTTATGGATCGGGCAGAGTTGTTGGGTGCGTTGGGCCATACAGTAATGATATCCAAATTTCAGGAGTACTACAAATTGGTCGAATATTTCAACAACTATACGAAGGAGAAAATCGGCCTGACGATGGGAATCAATAACCTCATCGATATTTTCGATGAAAAATATTACCGCCATTTGAGCGGTGGTATACTCGAAGCCTTCGGAAAACTGTTTTTCAAAGACCTTCAAGTATATCTCTACCCCATGAAAAATACCGATACAGGACAGATCATGACCAGCAACAACGTCAAGGTACATCCTAGAATGAAGGAACTCTATAAATTCTTTAAGTACAATGGCAAGGTGATGGACATTATCGACTACGATCCCGAAATCATGCACATCTTTTCCAGGGACGTACTTAAGAAAATTATCAGCGACGAAAAAGGATGGGAAGAAATGCTGCCCAAGGGGATTGCCAAAACGATTAAGGAAAAGAATCTTTTTACCCGAAAATTGTTGAAGACCGAGAATGAAAAGGTGTAGCATCTTACGGCAAAAACGCAAGGCACTGCGTCTCGACCGATTATAAACTCCTGAAATCGCCTTTGAAAGCTAAATATTTTCAGCCCTTTCTTAGATATCAACGACAGATCCTAAAAATTAGCCCTTTTCATTCCAAAATCTGCGCGGCGTGATCTTTGGTCTTAACCTTGTCAATAACCTTTTCCACTACCCCATCTTCATCGAGTATAAAGGTAGTTCTGTGAAGACCGTCGAATTCCCGGCCCATAAATTTTTTAGGCCCCCAAACGCCAAAGGTGTCAATGACCGAATGATCTTCGTCGGCCAGTAAAGGAAAGGGTAAATCGTACTTGTTCTTGAAGTTGGCCTGTTTTTTGCCGGTATCCTCGCTAACCCCCAAAAGTTCATAACCAGCCGCCTTTAATTCTGAATAGTTATCGCGTAAATTACAGGCTTCGGCGGTGCAGCCCGGTGTATTGGCCCTTGGATAGAAAAAAACTACCAACTTCTGACCGCGGTAATCGGAAAGCTTTATAATGGTGCCATCTTGGTCTTTAGATAAAAATTCGGAAACTTGATCCCCCACTTGCAATCTGTTCATAGCTGTTTATTGTATTAAATTTGTAAAACGTAACGAAATTAAACAAAAATGACGAAAGCCGAAAAGGTCGATTTCACGATACGGACCTTGCAAGAAATCTATCCTGAAATTCCTGTCCCGCTTACCCACAAAGACCCTTACACCTTACTTATCGCGGTACTGATGTCCGCCCAAAGCACCGATGTACGAGTAAACCAAATAACTCCCTTATTGTTTGAAAGAGCGGACAATCCCTATGATATGGTTAAACTATCCGTAGAAGAAATTCGGGAAATCATAAAACCGGTCGGCTTATCACCTATGAAATCCAAAGGTATTCACGGACTTTCGAAAATCTTGATTGAAAAGTATGACGGGCAAGTGCCCCAAAAAATGGAATTACTGGAAGAACTACCCGCGGTAGGCCATAAAACGGCGAGTGTAGTGGTGTCCCAAGCTTTCGGAATTCCCGCTTTTCCGGTCGATACACACATCCATCGCCTTATGTACCGATGGGGATTTTCAAACGGAAAAAATGTGGTACGGACCGAAAAGGATGCCAAACGTCTTTTTCCCAAAGAACTTTGGAACGATTTACACCTTCAAATTATTTGGTACGGTAGGGAATATTCGCAAGCAAGAGGCTGGAATTTGGACACCGATATTATTACAAAGACCATTGGAAGGAAGTCGGTCTTGAATGCCTATTACCGTAAAAACGGATAGGCCTATATCAAGAGAATCATTTTCTGATATAGAAGCACTATTGATTGAATTGCCAAACGCTTTTCGCCATGCGCATCGCGCTAAAAAATGCGAAAAGCGTTTGGCGAAAAGCGCATAGCCGTAAAGCCTAATTCAAATTATTCTCGAATCGGAAATCTTGATATTTCACGATATGAAGCGATTTTGAGAAACCCAGCAAAAACTGTACGGTTTCAGGTCTAGCGGTAATGTTTTTACCTTTCTCAAGGTTTTCGGAGTAGATTTTTTCCATAATAGTAGCTTTGTTATACATAAATAACGCAACTACATCTGAAATATTGTCAAAGATAAAAGACAAGATATAAAAACTATGAAAATATATTTTACTAATTGGTCAATACGATATTGTTTTTATCGATGATCTTGCGAAGATTGATCAACGCATAACGCATTCTTCCCAAAGCGGTATTGATGCTAACCCCTGTATTTTCAGAGATTTCCTTAAAACTCATATCTTTGTAAATGCGCATAATCAAGACCTCCTTCTGATCATCGGGTAGCTCTTCGATAAGATGTTGTAAATCTGCAGTAATCTGGTCTTGAATAAGCTGTTTTTCGGCATTGAGTTTTTCGTCGCCGATTACCGAGAAAATATTAAAATCATCAGTGCCCTCGAACATCGGCATCCTTTTGTTCTTTCTGAAATAATCAATGATCAGGTTATGGGCGATACGCATGACCCATGGTAAAAATTTACCTTCCTCACTATAGGAACCTTTTTTCAGGGTTTTGATGACTTTTATGAAGGTATCCTGAAAAATATCTTCCGTAACATCCCTATCCAACACTTTAGAATAAATAAAGCTACTGATACGCTGGTTGTGGCGTTTGATCAAAACTTCGAGGGCCTTTTCGTCACCGCTGATGTAATTGCTTACTAGTACTGAATCTTCGATTTGCTGGGTCATTTTGTAGGGTTTTTTAGTTTGGGACTTTCGAGAGGAAAATTCCTGAGTTTATAGTTAAATTTTTGAGTGTTACGTTTATCCTGTGGGGGATAGCTTTGTTTTTTTTATCTGAAGTAAAACTAGACAGAAGTAGGCGTTTGGAAAAAACTATGTTGTCAAACCCTCGATTTTTGATGTGAAATCCTACTTTTTGCAGTTTCCATAAAATAAATCCGTTTCAATTGCGTTGGATGGCGCAATTTGAATGCCCTTAAAATCAAAAGCCCCTGCAACAGATTGTTGCAGGGGCTTTTGATTTATTTGTAATAACCTCAGTTCAAGTGCGTTTCGAAATAAGTACCCTTGAATCCGGTTATTTGTAGGGATTTTGAGTACACCAGTAAAAAGTCCACACTGTGTTTACTCGCGTTTATCAATGTACAAGTGCCCTGTAGATCAAAGTATATTTTATCCATGATTGTTCGATATTGTTTCGCTACTATAACGCTACCGAACCTAAAAAGGATATCCCCATCCGACCTACTACTGGTTAATTCGTTAAAACTATATCGTTCTCGACGATAATCTTTCTCAAATTTATAAGGGCATAGCGCATCCGCCCCAGGGCGGTATTTATGCTAACACCTGTATTTTCGGAAATTTCCTTGAAACTCATATCCTTATAGATACGCATTACCAATACTTCCCTTTGGTCCAAAGGCAGTTCTTCTATCAGTACCCCAAGATCCAAATCGATTTGGTCTTTGATGATTTGACGCTCGGCATCGAGTTTATCGTCGCCCATCATGGAAAAGATATTATAACTGTCCGCTCCATTGAACATCGGCATTCGACTGCTTTTTCTAAAGTGGTCTATTATTAGGTTGTGGGCGATTCGCATAACCCATGGCAAAAATTTACCTTCTTCTTTATAGGTGCCCCTGCGCAAGGTCTTGATGACCTTTATAAAGGTATCCTGAAAAATATCCTCGGTAATACTGCGGTTGCCTACCTTGGAATAGATAAAACTGCTAAGACGTTGGTTGTGTTTATCGATAAGGCCCTTTAAGGCTCTTTCGTCACCGGAAACGTAGCGTTGAATAAGAAGGGAATCTTCGAGTTGTGGCTCCATAACAATTACTTTTTTTGGTTATACCCAAGTGCTCTTCAATATGAAAAGAACCTGATAAAGAATGACTGAATCTTTAAAAAAGTAATTTTATGCTATAGGCGTGTAGTGGAATTAACGTTTCGTTAGGTGTCAAATATAGATAAAAAATAATCGACCTGAAAAAATCATTTATAGATAGTTAGATATGCTGTATGGATATACGTTAAAATTTTCAGGATGGTTCATTAATTTTATCGCCTTGCGCTTTTCACTGAGCGTAATCTGCCACTTTTATACTTTGGAATGCCTGAATAGGTTAGAAACTCACAATGGTCGGTTTAGCTAGCGGGTTTGAAAATGTACCGTAAAAAATTGGTCTTAAAAGGAGATATCAAGCTAGGTGCAAGTTGTATCTTTGCAAAATGAACACAGAAGCACTCAGATTACAAGACGTAAATCCGAAGGAAAACATCATTATAAAGGGTGCAAAACTGCACAATCTGAAAAACATCGATGTCGTTATTCCCCGTAACAAATTGGTGGTTATTACGGGACTATCAGGATCGGGTAAATCGAGTCTGGCCTTTGATACGCTCTATGCAGAGGGACAACGACGCTATGTCGAAAGTCTTTCTTCCTACGCCCGCCAGTTCTTGGGTAAACTCGATAAGCCCAAAGTCGATTATATAAAGGGAATCGCTCCGGCCATTGCCATTGAGCAAAAGGTAAATTCGACCAACCCCCGTTCCACAGTGGGTACGACTACTGAAATCTACGATTATCTGAAATTGCTCTATGCCCGTATCGGGAAGACCTTTTCGCCAATTTCAGGAAATGAGGTCAAAAAGCATACCGTCACCGATGTCATCAATTATATCAAAACCTTTGACGAGGGTACGAAACTTTTGTTGTTGGCCCCTTTGAAAATCGATGAAAAACGGGACACCTTAAAATCCCTTCAATTATTATCGAAGCAAGGATACGCCCGTATAAAATTTAAGGAAGAAGTCATTCGAATCGATGCTGCACCCAAGGATATCGGTAGGGAATTCGATTTGGTAGTAGACCGTATCATTACCAAAGATGACGAAGATTTCCTGAACCGCTTGGCCAATGCGGCGGATACCGCTTTTTTTGAGGGAAAAGGGGAATTGATTTTGGAAGAACTAGCCACTAAAAACCGGAAACATTTCAGCAATAATTTCGAATTGGACGGGATGACCTTTTTGGAACCGAACGTACATCTGTTCAGTTTCAACAATCCCTATGGTGCGTGCCCCAAATGCGAGGGCTACGGTGATGTTATTGGCATCGATGAAGACTTGGTAATTCCGAATACGGCCTTATCCGTTTATGACAATGCCATTTTTGCCTGGCGCGGGGAAAGTATGGGCTGGTATCGTGACCAACTCGTGAATTCAGCCTACAAGTTCGATTTCCCCATACACAAACCTTGGTTTGAGCTCTCGGACGACCAAAGACAACTGGTATGGGAGGGTAATGACCATTTCATCGGACTGCACAAATTTTTTGAAACTTTAGAGGAAAAAAGCTATAAAATTCAAAATCGGGTGATGCTTTCACGTTATCGGGGCAAGACCCGTTGTAACCAGTGCAAAGGTAAGCGTCTACGTAAAGAGACGGAGTATGTAAAAGTGGATGGCAAGCATATTTCCGATTTAGTCGAATTGCCCATCAAACGATTGATCGATTTCTTTGCCGAAATTTCACTGGGTGAACATGATGCCCAAATAGCCGCACGCCTGTTAAAGGAAATCATAACCCGGTTGGCTTTTTTGGATAAAGTAGGATTAGGATATTTGACCCTGAATAGAAAATCGAACAGCCTTTCCGGTGGGGAAAGCCAACGCATAAATCTGGCTACTTCATTAGGCAGTAGCCTGGTAGGAAGTATGTATATTTTAGATGAGCCCAGCATCGGCCTTCATCCTAAGGATACCGAAAACCTGATCGATGTGCTAAAATCCCTTCGCGACCTGGGCAATACAGTTATTGTGGTCGAGCACGATGAAGATATCATGAAAGCGGCCGACGAGGTAATCGATATCGGTCCCGAAGCGGGCACACACGGTGGCGAGGTGGTGGCCTATGGTCCCTTGAACGAAATTTTGAAGTCAAATTCGCTCACAGCGGACTATCTCAACGGTACCCAAGAGATTGCAGTACCCAAGCAAAGGCGAACCTCAAAAAATCACATTACTATCAAAGGAGCAAGTGAACATAATCTAAAAAATATCGACGTCACGTTCCCCCTGAACATGCTAACGGTGGTGACCGGGGTTTCCGGAAGTGGCAAAAGCACCTTGGTCAAAAAGCTGCTCTATCCTATTATATTAAAGGAAACCGGTGGCTATGGTGAAAAAGCCGGGCAGTTTACCAAGGTTGAGGGTCAATATACGTCCATAAAACATGTGGAATTCGTTGATCAAAATCCTATTGGCAGGTCTTCACGCTCCAATCCCGTTACCTATATCAAGGCCTACGATGACATCCGGAATCTTTTCGCCTCCCAAAAACTGAGCAAGATTCGGGGCTATCAGGCCAAACATTATTCATTCAATGTCGACGGTGGGCGCTGCGAAAAATGCAAAGGCGAGGGAGAAATCACCGTAGAGATGCAGTTCATGGCGGACGTACATCTTGAATGTGATACCTGCGGAGGCAAACGTTTTAAGAAGGAAGTGCTTGAAGTCAAATTCGAAGATGCCAATATCGACGACGTACTCAACATGACCATCGACGACGCCATCGGCTTCTTTGATCGTAATAAACAGGATAAAATCGTTAACAAACTGAAACCCCTGCAAGATGTAGGGCTTGGTTATGTGACTTTGGGACAGTCCTCCTCCACTCTATCCGGTGGTGAGGCCCAGCGGATTAAACTCGCATCATTTCTAGTTAAGGCAACGACCAAGGACAAAGCGCTTTTCATCTTCGACGAGCCCACCACCGGGCTCCATTTTCACGACATTAAAAAATTATTGAAGTCTTTTGACGCCCTAATTGCTAAAGGCCATTCGGTTATCGTTATCGAGCATAATATCGAGCTTATCAAATGTGCCGATTATATCATTGATTTAGGTCCGGAAGGCGGTGAGAACGGCGGCCGATTGTTAGCGGAAGGTACTCCAGAGGAGATTATTAAGAGTAAAGCTTCTTTTACTGCGGGGTATTTGAAGGGGAAGCTGTGAGATGATAGGTATTACTGACCTACTACTTGATTACAACCATTTGATTATCAAATAGTTGAAATCGATATTTTTTTTTGGCACGTTGTTTGTTTTATATAAGGCGAATGTAAATAGTTGCATTCTGAATTTAAACCTTATATCATGAAAAACGTAGTCCTCTTTTTATCGGCTATACTTTTAGGCTCCTCAGGTGCTATAGCCTCAGCTACCAGTAATTCTGCGGATAAGGTTTCGGAAAACGAAGCCTATCGCTATAACGACTCCTTTATATTTGTTGAGAACGGCATTACGTTTTCGGTATATCCCGATGGGGAATTTGATTTTTATATCGATAATCAGGTCACGGGACGCAGGAATGGGGTAACATTCAACTCAGGGTACGATTATAGTCCCTTTGCCCAATATGATGATTATGGTGCAGTTATTCAGGTTGAGGATGTACCCATTTATTACGATTATTACGGCCGTGTCACTCAAATCGGGGGTGTTGATATCACTTATACTCGGAACAGGGTAAACCGTGTGGGCGGTATGTACGTTTACTATAACCGTAGCGGATTCTACGATTATCATACCGGATATATCAACGTCTATAACAGACAGTACGTCTACCGACCTTTTCATGCATTTTTTGCCAGACCGACCATAGGATTATGTTTGGTATACAACCGACCTTATAGAAGGTATTACAGCCCGGTACGTTATACCTATTATAACCCCTACCGATATAACACCCGAAGGGCCTATGCCAAATTAGGACATACCCATCGTTATAATAAAGTACGCAGCGAACGTTCGCGAATTTATAGAAACGATCAAAGGGTCGCCGTGCGGGATAACTCAGTGCGCTCAAGTAGATCGGTTGCAAAAAGAGGCAATAGTGCTGCAACAAGCAACCGTTCGATAGCCAAACGTAACGATGCCGTACGGGCGAACGGTCGAACTCAAAGTACTCAAGGTACCAATAGAAGTAGTGCCACACGTTCCAATAGCCCGCGTAATGGAAATAGCGTTGCGCAACGGTCCAATAGAAGCAATACGACCGGCCAGAGTACGGTCAGCAAAAGAACGGTTTCTAAAACCCCCAGCAGTCGCACAGTGACCCGAAGTACCCAAACGTATAAAAGTCCACAGCGAACTACTTCGAATCGGTCCGTTAAACAAGCGCCCTCAAGAAGCAAAAACAGTGTTGGCTCAAGAAGCTCTTCATCGAGGAGCGTAAGTCAAGCACCTTCTAGAAGCTCAAGAAGCTCTTCATCGAGGAGCGTAAGTCAAGCACCTTCTAGAAGCAAAAGTAGTGCGGCTACGCGAAGTTCTTCTTCAAGAAGTGTTAGTAAGGCGCCCTCAAGAAGTACGGTTAGCAGATCGTCGTCGGGAAGCAGTAGGAATTCATCAGCAAGTACTTCTTCATCACGAAGTGCCAGAAGATATTAATAGTAGTTTTTAGGTTGGTTAGTTGTTTGCCCCCGTAGCGGATTTATGCGCTGCGGGGGTTTTTTTTTCCACTGTAACCTTGATCGACTTACTGATCGGGGTCTTACTTTTCTCCGCAAAATGGTTATAAGGCACGAGAACATTAGTTTCGGGAAAATAGGCTGCCAAATTTCCTTTGGGAATATTATAAGGAAGTACCAAAAACTTCGGGGCGGTCCGCAGTATATTGTCATAGTTGCTGTGAATGTTGACCACATCCATTTTTACGAGATTTCTAGACGTCATATCTTCTGGGTTCATAAATAGAACCCTTCGTTCGTTGTAGACCCCTCGGTAGCGGTCATCAAGACCATAAATCGTGGTATTGAACTGGTCGTGCGAACGGATGGTCATGAGTATTAACTCATCAGCGGTTAACTGGTGGTCGGGCGGTGCATTTAGGGTCAACTGTGCCTTTCCATCGGGTAGCATGCTAAAATCAAGGGCTCGGACGTTATTGGGCAGATAGTAACCAATACCCTTGGAACGTTCTGCTGTTTTCTCAAATCCTTTGGCGACCTGGTCAATACTTTCCCGGATTAAGGCATAGTCCTCACCCATGGCTTTCCACGGTACGGAGTGTTTTCCCTGAAAATAGGTGTCCGCCAGTTCAGCGATCAGTTCGGGTTCGCTTTTAATGTTTTCGGAGGCTGGTTTCAGTAGTCCCCTGGATTGGCGGACACGGCCCATACTGTCTTCCATGGTGAGATAGCGAAGGTCGCCGTTTTTCATGTCCTTTTCCGAGCGACCGTAAGTGGGCAATATTAGCGCGGTTTTGCCGGTCACCAGATGCGTACGGTTAAGCTTGGTACTGACCTGCACGGTCAGTTGGCAATTTTGCAGGGCCTTTGCGGTGTAAACCGTGTCGGAAGCGGCCATCAGAAAATTGCCACCTAGGCAGATAAAGACCTTGCCCTCTCCGTCGTGCATGGCCTTCATGGCGCCAACGGTATCCACGCCTGGTTTATTCGGAGGCTTGAACCCCAAATGCTTTTGGATACGCTGGTTCATTGCCTTATCGACAAAATGCTGTATGCCGACGCTACGATCGCCCTGAACATTACTGTGACCTCGGACGGGACAGGTGCCGGTACCGGGTTTTCCGATAGATCCCTTCAATAAGAGTAAATTGACATACTCCTGGATATTGGCGACGCCATTTTTATGCTGGGTCAGCCCCATTGCCCAGCAAACGACAATCTTGGATTTTTTTGCGAGCAGAAGCGCAGTGTTCTCTATTTTACCCTCTTCAACGCCGCACTGTCGTAAAAGTGCGTTTTCATCATAGTTTTCAATATCTGTCATCAAACTTTCGTAACCGGCTACGTATTCGCGTAAAAACCCATGATCGAAGACATCTTTCTTCGCTTTATCCATGGCTGCCAGTTTTTTGATCACTAGCTTGATTAAAGGGATATCCTGATTAATTCGTACTTGCAGATGGATGTCCGCCATGTCTTCTCCCCCCCCTATCAGCCCTCTAATATTTTGGGGATTTCTGAAGTTTACGAGTCCCGTTTCCTCCAAGGGATTGATACTGATAACCTTTCCGCCGTTCTGTTTGCATTTTTCGAGTGCGGACAGCATCCTTGGATGGTTTGTACCGGGATTTTGTCCGGCCACGATAACGACGTCGGCTTCGTAGAGGTCTTCTAATTTGGTAGATCCCTTTCCGATACCCAAGGTTTCGCCTAGGGCGATGCCACTTGATTCGTGGCACATATTTGAACAGTCGGGCATATTGTTGGTGCCAAAGGCCCTGGCGAACATACCATAAAGATACGCCGCCTCGTTACTAGAACGCCCGGAAGTATAAAAGATGGCCTCATCGGGCGAATCCAGTTTACGCAGTTCTTCGGAAATCAGCCTGTAGGCATCCTCCCACGAAATCGGTTCGTAGTGAATGCTTCCTGGCCTTAAGACCAAAGGTTCCGTCAGCCGCCCAAATTTGTTGAGTTGGTAATCGGTTAGTTGGGACAATGATTCGATGGAGTTCTGAGCAAAAAATGAAGAACCGATATGTTCCGTGGTTGCCTCATCGGCCAAGGCTTTTGCCCCATTTTCACAATATTCGGCAACGGGTGAAGGGTCTTCAGGATTGGGCCAAGCGCAGCTGGGGCAATCGAAACCGCTTTCTTGGTTCATATCGAGCAGCGCCCGCATAGATCGGGCGATTCCCATTTCCTTAAAGCCATGTTTAAGGGCTTCCTTTACGCCCAATATGCCGGCAGCGTGCTGTATCGGATCTTTAAATTCAAAATTATCCGAAAATTCTTGTGAACCATGGATCGAAACGTTCCTTCTAATGTCATCCTTCATATTTCCCTCTCATTTACTCCTTTTCGAAACCCGTATCGTATCATCTTCGGGCTGCTGAATTTATCGGACCTATACGCTATCCTATTCTTCTAAAACGTAAAATTATCCTACATATCCAAACACTTACTACGATATGCATTAGACAGTAAAGAACGCTGCATACGTATCGACGAAAACGGCGTACTACTTAACCTTGGCCGGATAAATTATATGAATAAAAATAGTGATTGACCCAAGGTAAAACAAATACACAGGATAAATTATTTTCTCAAGATTTTGGTCAGCACCCCGAAAACATCCTCCGAAATTTTAAAACGATAAATAACGCCGATATACATAGCACAGATCAACATACCTTTCAGGGCGATATTTAGGATAGGATGAAAAGGAAAATCCAAAAAATAGAAGCCACATCCGATGCCGAATAACAATGCGGATACTTTCAAGGTTTCCTGGGTAAACGGAAGGATACCAAATTTGGATTTTACGTAGATTAACTTGATAGTATTGTAAATAAAAAAAGCGGAAAAACTGGCGATGGCGGCACCGTCAAGTCCGTATTCGGGAATCAGCCATAGATTGAGAAGAATGGTCAAGATCGCCAAAAGTGCCCCCATGAACAATATGGCTCGATAATAGTCGGAGTTATAGAGGATGGAATTATTATTTCCCAAAAGCGCGTCATATACTTTGGCCAGTCCCAGCCAAATGAAGATGACGAAGCCGTTGCGATAGGGTTCGGGAAGCATTTTGTAGAGGTCGTCTAAATTCGATAGAATGAGGATGAACAAAAGGCCGGAAACGATATATAGCGTTAGTGAACTGCGTTGGTACAATGCTGCAAGGGCCGGCTTGTCCCTTTTATTTAGTAACTCCGCCGTTAACGGATAGGTAATTTGGTGCATGGAGCGCGAAGGCACGGCGATGACCATTGCGATAAAACCGGCTACGCTGTAGTAGGCCACATTTTCGATTTCGATGAACTGGTTGATCATTACCTTGTCTATTTCCAGCAGGACTATCGCTGCGGAACCTCCCAGGATAATCATCGTTGAATACAGCAGGATATCCCTTGTATTATTCGGAAAGTCAAAGGCCAATCGTGGCCTCCGAATGCCGAAAGCATAAATGGCCATGATGAGTGTGCGCAGTAGGTAAATTCCGACTGCGAAAGGGATAAAAGTTTCTACGGAAATCAAATCAAAATATAGGAATAGCAACAGCAAGGTGACCCCGACCCTTGAAAAAACTTCTTTCATAAAATTACCGAAAACGGACCGCATTCGCACTCTGGCCCAAGCGTAAAATACCTCAAAATAGGCCATTGCCATACCGATCCAAAAAATAGGCCAGATATAATCCTTTACGATTGCATTTTCTTTGGATAAAAAATCACCTATGGCCTCCTGGGCCACAAGGGTCAGACCGGCAACGGGAAGGATCAGGGCCAAAGGTAGGAACAACATCAAGGTCAAAAAACCGTCCTTTGCCCTTTCATCTTTAAAACTACTGTAAAATTTTATTAAACCATTCGGAACCCCGAAGGCTAAAACCGGCATTAATACGATAGCGGCAGAGAGTACCACATTAACAAGTCCGAAATATTCATCGGACATGAAGTTGGTATATAGAAAAAGTACGTTGACCGCCCCCACCCCAAATCCAAGGTAGGTGACGATGGTGTTATTCAAGGATTGTTTAAAGACTACGCCCATTATAGATGTTAGATGTAAGACGTGAGATGTTAGACATGGGATATTGATGTTAAATGTGAAATTTCTGCATCGATTCAGGGTGTCTGTAATGAGTTAAAAGAGTGGTAGTCATTCCTTAAATAATTTTTGCCAACTCCTCGGTAAGCGCCTTTCTGCTGTATTTTTCAAGATTCTTTGCCTTCGAAAATAAATTTTGCTTCTTAAAGCTGGCGTACCAAGCTAAAATCGTTTTTTTAAGTCCGTTGTGGGCTTCGTAATCGAAAACGGCACCGGACTGGGATTCCTGAATGATATTTCCGGCCTCCCAATCTTTAGGACCTAAAGCCAAAATAGGACGCTGAGCGGCCATGTACTCAAAAAGTTTTCCTGGGATGATACCTTTCGTTTCTTCCGAATCGATTTCGACCAGCAATAAAACCTGTGATCTTTGTTGTCGGCGCTGTGCCTCGGCATGGGATCCGTAACCCCGTATTTTGATGTATGGGCCGAGTTCGAGGCGGTAGAGGCTGTCCATCACGTCTTTACTGATAACGCCCATAAATTCCAGTTGCAGATCGGCGCGGAAGACAGAGTTCTCGGAGGCAATTTGGGAGAGAACTTTCCACAGGTTTTTCGGATTTCTGCCGGTTAGCAGGGATCCTATATGCGAGATGGTGAAGTCTTTGTCTAAATGGGCGCCGCCTTGATAATCGGAATCATGGCCGTTTGTGATCACGGTAATAGGCCGTTGTGTGATGTGTTGGAATTCCCTTTGGGTCGCCGGGCTGGTCACGATAATATGATCGGCTTTGTTCAAGACCGAATGCTCCAATGCCTTGTGTTTTTTTTCAGAGGATGTGGTCAGTTTTAGTTTTTTATGATATCCGATGGAGGTCCATGGATCCCGGAAATCCGCCAGCCATTGTATCCCTTTTTCCGCCTTCAATTGCTGTCCGATTAAATGAACGCTGTGAGGCGGTCCGGTAGTGACGACCGTAGCAATTTTTTCTTTATTAAGTATCTCGGACAAAAATTTTACCGAGGGATTTATCCAATATTTTCGGGCATCGGGAATAAAAAAATTTCCCCTAACCCACAGCATTGCCTTTTCCAAAACGGATTGGTTCTTGACCTGAATAATACCCGAACTGATTCGTTTTGTTTTTTTGGAAGACAGTAATTTGGCCAGACCATAAGGTTCGAACAAGGGCTGTTTGTAGATGGTAATATTCTTTGGGATTTCTTTTTCCAGAGAGGTATCAACTATGGGATAATGCGGATTTTCAGGAACATAGATCACTGGTTCTATCCCGAAATCCCGTAAATATTTCACGAACTTTAACCATCGCTGCACGCCGGGCCCACCCGCAGGCGGCCAGTAATAGGTGATGATTAGCACTTTTTTCATAATAACGGTGCGTTGATTGGGCGCTGGTGTTCGCCAAAACCTATTAACCTCGAGGGTCTAGGATTAAAGTGTGCCTAACTCACGTTTAAGTTTCAAAGCTGTTTGAAGGTGTACTACAAACAACATTAACCTCTAACCGCTGCTTTAGCACCGATTCAACCTCAAACCCTGCGTTGCTAGAAGCTGATTTCATCACAGAAACTACAGGCGAGCGAATACGGAAATTACGTCTCTTCTTCCCTACGGGAACGCCAAGACGCAAACCCAATTCCTCCCAGTAATATGAGTCCAAAAATAATCGAACTGGCCAGCGCAATCTGGCTTCCGGTCTTGATAACCTGAGGTTCGAACTTAAATTCTATGGTGTGTTGGCCGGCGGGCACTTCTAGGGCACGTAAGACGTAATTGACCCGAAAATGGGTTACCGGTTTACCGTTAATATAGGCGTTCCATCCATGGGAATAATACATTTCCGAAAATACGGCCACTCCGTCGTATTCATTTTTGGAGGTATAGGTCAAATGATTGGGGGCATAATCCGTCAAGGTAATTGTACTTAGGGAATCTACCTTAAAATCGGAACCGGTAACGCCTTTCATCATCTCTGTAGAAGCCACCGCTATTTTTTTTGTTTGCAACGTATCCAAAACCTGTATTTCGGCATCCGCATTTTCGACCTTGACCAGTTTTTTGATGAACCACGCATTGCCGTTCGCTTCTGGATTAACAGCGGGATATGACGCACCGTTCTTATCCTGTTGCACGACGTACTTGACGTTGAGCATATTGAGCACGCCCATATTGCCCTTGTAAATATGGAAACTGAACAAATCTTCCAAGCGCGCCGGTTTTGCCGCATGATAGCCGCCAATAGACTGGTGAAAGTACGACGCACGTGCACCATTTAAGCCCTCGGAAGGATCGTAAACCCTAAAAATACTTTTATCCTTCTTTATTTGCTGATCTAAAGCAGTCTCAGGAAAAGGCTGTAACATTTTCCGCTTGGCCACAAAATCGTCGTTATCGACGTACCGCTTGGCCACTCCCGCTAAATCCGCAACAATCAGCAATCCTAGAACGATAATGGCGATATTGGATTTTAGTTTCTCCTTTAGAAAAAACCAAAGGGCAAGGGTCGCCAAAACAACATAAATCAGGGAGCGAAAAAGGTCACTGCTATAAACCGCCTTTCGATCGGACTGAATGAGGGAAACCAATTCATCTCCGTAATTCTTTTTCAGGAAGGCATCGTTAGGACCCTCGAAACTGAACATCCCCTTGAACAGGAATAGGCAGACACCCAATCCTAGAACAATGAAAAAGGAAATTTTCAGGGATTTTATTTTTTCCGTTTTTTCCACAGACGAGCTGAAAATTTCCCGAAGTGCCAAAATAGCGAGAATAGGAACACAAAGCTCTAAGACCACCTGTGCCGAAGAGACCGCCCGGAACTTATCATAGAGCGGGAAATAATCGATCATCAAATCGGTCAAAGCACTAAAATTCTTCCCCCAGGAAAGAAAAAGGGATAGCAAGGTTCCCCCTAAAAGCCACCATTTGGACCTTCCTTTCACCATGATCAATCCGAGGATAAAAAGGAAAAAAATTATGGCCCCGATATATGCCGGACCGGAAGTACCCGGTTGGTCGGCCCAGTATAAGGGTAAGCCACTAGAAAAGTTCAATGCCTGACTACGGGAAATGCCTTGGTCTATCAAGAAATCATAGCTTTTGGAGTTCTCGCCAAGGTCTTCGCTGCTCGATCCCCCAAAAAGACGTGGTACAAATAAGTTCAATGATTCCGTAATACCATAGCTCCACTGGGTAATATATTCCTTTTCGAGTCCGTCCGTATTACCCTTGGGCGAGCCATCCGGATTTATGGTGAGGTCCGACTTTCCACGGGTGCTCCAATCCGCGTATTCCTTAGTAGCCATAAGGCTAGTCGCGTTGGCGGCGATACCCAATCCCACGGCAACAAGAAGCAGTCCCACCGCGGTGAAATATTCTTTCAAAGTTTTCCTGCGTATGGCATCCACCAAAAAGACCACGCCCAACACGAGGACAAGCAACATAAAATAATAGGTCATTTGGTAGTGGTTAGCCCTGATCTCCAAGGCCATGGCGATAGCGGTCACTAAAAATCCCGTTAAGTACTTTTTCCTAAAGACTAAGATAATACCCCCCAAAAGTAGCGGTAAATAGGCCAAGGCATGGGCTTTCGCATTATGGCCAACGCCTAAGATAATAATAAGATAAGTGGAGAAACCAAAGGCCAATGCCCCTAGTATGGCCAATCGAAAATCGACCTTCATACAACATAGAAGAATATAAAATCCTATAAAATATAAAAAGAGATAATCCGCCGGACGCGGTAGAAA
This sequence comes from uncultured Flavobacteriaceae bacterium, assembly GCA_963832345.1. Taxonomy (GTDB): domain Bacteria; phylum Bacteroidota; class Bacteroidia; order Flavobacteriales; family Flavobacteriaceae; genus Pricia. The sequence continues at coordinate 34,255 of CAWHTW010000015.1, forward strand.
CCGGATAAAAAGGTCCAGTTTCTTGACATAGTCATGAGGATAATAAGCGCCTAATTGGTAGGTCGGCATGCCTCCGAAGGCGGAATTTGTCCAGAACGGTTCTTCGCCGGTCGTCTTCCGAAAATCGACCTGTTCCTTGGCCATACCGGTAAATTGCTCGATATCGGATTGCTTGATGACCTTACCCTGAAGAACCGGATAAAAATAGGCCAAGGCGGCAATAACAAAGAAAACAACAACGAAAAAATGGATGAAAAAAGCCTTTAGTCCTTTTTGCATGAATTGAATTAGCGAGTTCTAAAGGCAAAACTAATCAATTTCCTCAAAATCGATATAGTCACCGACTTTATTGGAACTGTCGTTTTTAGCGGTATTTTTTTTGGAAGGGTTTTTATCGATAATTACGTCTCCGACACGCTCTTCATTGCGCTGATTTTGCTGGGCAAACTCCCCGAATTTTTCCTTAAAATGCTCCTCCGTCTTTCTGGCGGCATACCCAAAAATCTTGGGTGCGAACATCTTCACTAGAATCTTTAGGCCATAATAGACCAATAGAATAATGAGGATTGTCTTAAAAAATACCATAATTGTTGGATATTAATATATCAAAAATACAAATCTAACGTTGTATTGTTAAGATTGAAACGCTAAAATAATGGTAAAACCGGTTTTCAGCAGGCAGTGGCAGTCGCAGTTGGCAGTATTTTAACCAAGCGATTTGATTTAAACAGATTTAAGTGCCGGCAGGAAAACAGGCCCATCAACTTTTTTTGTAAAGTTATGTATCCAATGAAACATATCCTCTATATAATCGCATTCGCCCTACCCCTGACCACCTTGGCACAATATACCGATGTTATCAATTCGAACCGACCGGGACTCTCGGTCAGCGCCTACGCGGTTGGGAAGAACGTCATTCAATTGGAAGCGGGACTGTTCTACGAACAAAGCGACCACGAACTTTTGAACACCGAGAGCAACATCTGGGGTACCGATATTTCCTTGCGTTACGGACTGTTATTCGAACAGCTGGAACTCAATTACGAGGGCAGCTACCAAAACCAGAACATCACGTTTACCGATTTCGGCACCTCGGCCAACCAAACGGATTTTTCCCGGAATCGTTTGGGGCTGAAATATTTAATCTATGACCGCTACAAATCCGAAGAGCGCAATACCCCCAATCTTTACAGCTGGAGAGCGAACAACGTTTTTCAATGGAAAAATCTGATTCCCTCCGTTTCCATTTATGGTGGGGCTACATTTAATTTGGGAGAGAATCCCTTTTATGTGGGCGACCCTACGGTATCTTATCGGGGAATGGTCGCGACACAGAGCAAACTTACACCGAGGTTCGTTCTGATAACCAATATCGCCTACGACCGGATCAGTACAGATTTTCCCGAATTAAGCTACTTGGTATCGTTGTCCCACGGTTTTCGAAACCCAAAATGGAGCGCATTTTTGGAGAATCAAGGTATTCAGAGCGACCGGTATTCCGATCTCTTGCTGCGTGGCGGTGTGGCCCATTTGCTGACCGAAGACCTTCAGGTAGATTTCAACCTAGGTGCTAGCTTTAAGAACACACCTTCCCGAATCTTTATAAGCATGGGCGGTTCGTACCGCTTCGACCTGCATACCGACACTGCCGTAGCCATCGACGAACAGGATGCGGACGGTAATGGCGGGGCCATCGCAAAAAACGCTATGAAGAAAAAAGAGAGTAGAAAAGGGGACAGAGATGGGACTGGAGCAGAGGATATCGATTTGGGTCCCTCGAAAAAGCAGCTAAAAAAAATGAGGAAGGCCGAGAAAAAGAAGAAGAAAAATACGCGGGATGATGCTAACGGAGAGATTGAGTTTTAAAGTGAAAATCAGTAAGCAAACCTCAAAATGCTCATTGGTATCCCCTACTTTCTGAATCCTTATCCATTGATTTGTACCATCACCATAACTTGGGGCCGACCTTGTTGACATTAGTACACCTGGCGTATATTTACTACATATATGCGGGGGATAAAATCTGCTACCGTTTCGCGCAATTATCAGCATGCTCTTAAATCGCGAACCGGGATGGAAGGATTGACTCGCCGAAATATCTACTGATTGGATTAATTATTTATACTTTGGTTTTATTCCTTCCGCAATAATCCCTAATATTGAGGTCAGAAAATTCACTACATGATCACTCTAAAGGAAGCCACATCGAAAACTGAGATCAAACAGTTCGTCAAGTTTCCCTTTTCGCTTTACAAGGGCTCTAAATATTGGGTTCCACCGTTGATTGCCGATGAGATGGATACTTTTGATAGAGAGAAAAATCCCGCTTTTAAAACCGCCCGTATGTGGCTCTTCCTCGCTTATAAAAACAATGAAATCGTAGGGCGTATTGCGGCCATAATCAACACACTGGAAGTGGAGCAGCAAAACGTAAAAAAAATGCGTTTTGGATGGTGCGATTTTATCGATGATTTCGAAGTATCTGAAGCTTTACTGAATAAGGTCACCGAACTCGCCAAAAGCGAGCATATGAATCACCTCGAAGGGCCGATAGGCTTTTCAAACCTTGACAAAGTCGGTGTACTGACTGAAGGCTTCGAAAGTCTCGGCACCATGGTGACTTGGTACAACCACCCATATTATCAATCGCATTACGAGCATTTGGGATTTAAAGTTGAAAAGGAATATTTTGAAAATAGTTTACCTACATCAAATGCGGATCCCGCATTCTTTGTCCGTATCAATGAAATGGTCAAAAAAAGGTATTCGCTGCGGGAGGTGAACGTAACAACCAAAAAGCAGTTGTTGCCATACATAGACCCCATGTTCGATTTGCTCGACCTTACTTATGCAAATTTGGCCTCTTACGCACCAATCTCGAACGAGCAGAGGGAGTATATTAAAAATCGCTTTATGAACTTTGTAGATCCAGAATTTATCAAGTTCGTTGTAGATAAAGAAGATAAGCTCGTTGCCTTCGCCGTAGTCTTGCCTTCTTTTGCCACAGCTCTGCAAAAGGCCAAAGGAAAATTTTTCCCTTTTGGTTGGTATTATTTAATGAAGGCCCGTAAAAACTGCGACCGTGCCATTTTTTATCTGATCGGGGTGCATCCCGATTATCAGAACAAGGGGGTCACGGCCATTATCTTCAACCAGTATTACAAAACATTCAATAAAAGAGGTATTACCACCGGTATACGAACACCGGAACTAAGTGATAATACTGCTGCACGGCAGATTTGGAAACATGTGAAGCCCACGGTGCATAAAAAAAGGTGTACTTACCGCCTTGATATTGCTTAGCTTCGTTTAACGCGAGTAGCTAGACGGTAAATCCAATAAACAAATCCCAAATTCCAAACAAAGTAGATTGGAATTTGGGATTTGTTTTTAGAATAGGACAAAATCGTAGATTTTATCCTATTCCCCCATTGCCGCAGCAACCGCTGCCGACAACTTTTTATAGGTACCGTTTTCCAGCCGGTCGCGAATGACAGAGAAAGCATTTAAAGTCTCTTGGATATCTTGCATGGTATGTGTCGCAGTAGGAATCATTCGAAGCAGAATCAATCCTTTGGGTATAACCGGGTAAACGACGATGGAACAAAATATGCCGTGGTTCTCACGTAAATCCTTTACCAAGGCCATCGCCTCGGGGATGCTGCCATTCAGGTAAACGGGCGTAACACATGAGTTGGTGTCGCCAATATCAAAGCCTTTCTCCTTGAGTCCATTTTGAAGGGCATCGACATTCTCCCAAAGTTTCGCTTTTAGCTCAGGCTGCGTTCGCAACATATCCAAACGCTTTAGCGCGCCCTTGACGTAAATCATGGGCAGGGACTTCGCGAACATCTGTGAACGCAAATTATATTTTAGATAATCAATAATCTGTTTATCCGCGGCCAAAAAAGCCCCGATACTGGCCATGGATTTGGCAAAGGTGGCAAAGTAAACATCGATACCGTCTTGAACACCCTGTTCCTCTCCTGCCCCGGCACCAGTCTTACCAAGGGTACCGAATCCGTGCGCGTCATCGACAAGTAGTCGAAATGTGTATTTTTCTTTTAGTGCAATGATCTCCTTAAGCTTTCCCTGTTCCCCGCGCATACCGAATACGCCTTCGGAAATTACCAGGATTCCGCCACCGGTCTGCTCGGCCATTTTGGTGGCACGGTCCAGGTTCTTTTCAAGGCTATCCATGTCGTTATGCACGAACGTAAAGCGTTTCCCCATATGCAAACGCACTCCGTCGATGATGCACGCGTGGGAGTCCACATCGTAAACGATAATATCGGCTTTAGAGACCAATGCATCTATTGCGGACAGGATGCCTTGATAGCCGAAATTCAGCAAATAGGCAGATTCCTTTTGCACAAAATCGGCCAACTCCTGTTCCAATTGCTCGTGAAACTCCGTATGGCCGCTCATCATTCGGGCTCCCATGGGGTAAGCAGAACCGTATTCTGCCGCTACCTCACCATCTATTTTTTTTATCTCGGGCAAATTCGCCAGACCTAGATAATCGTTGATACTCCAAGTAATCACTTCCTTACCTCGAAATTTCATTCTGTTCGAAATCGGACCCTCAAGCTTGGGGAAAACAAAATAGCCTTCCGCCTGAGACGCCCATTTGCCCAACGGGCCTTTATTTTCCAGTATTCTGTCGAATAAATCTTGCATTGATTTTCACTTATGATTCGTTTGCAAAAGTAAGCGTTTATGGGGAATATTTAGGAAATTTTTATCCCCAAAAAAAAGCAACGGTGTTGATAACCGTTGCCTTTTTGATCTTATGCTTTTGCAGCATTACTCTTTAATATACTGTATCTCCTGAGTCTCCTCGACAACCTTGCTGTCTAGAAAACCTTGGTCTTCCATCCATTGATCGCTATAAATCTTACTCATATAACGGGAACCATGGTCGGGGAAAATTACCACCACATTATCGTCCGCACCGAATTCGCCGCGTTCGTTCAGTTGTTTTATAGCTTGAATGACAGCACCGCAGGTATAGCCGGCGAAGATGCCTTCGGTGTGGGCAATTTCACGGGCGGTATGGGCGCTTTCGGAATCGGTCACCTTGATGAACTCATCGATCAGATCGAAATCCGTCGCCCCTGGAATCAAATTTTTTCCCAATCCCTCGATTCGGTATGGATATACCTCCTTGGAATCGAACTTCCTAGTTTCGTGATATTTTTTCAAGACCGATCCATAAGCATCTACACCGATAACCTTAATGTTCGGATTTTGCTCCTTTAGATATTTGGCCGTTCCAGAAATCGTTCCGCCCGTACCACTGCAGGCTACCAGATGGGTGATATGGCCATTGGTCTGTTCCCATATTTCGGGACCGGTACTGATATAATGGGCCTCAATGTTCAGCTCGTTGAAATATTGGTTGATATAGATAGATCCCTGAGTCTCTTCGTGCAGCCTTTTGGCCACCTCGTAGTAAGATCTTGGATCATCGGCACTTACATGGGCAGGACAGACATATACCGTAGCGCCCATAGAGCGCAGCATATCTATTTTATCCTTGGAGGATTTTGAGCTCACCGCCAGAATACAGTCATAACCTTTGATTATGCTGACCATGGCAATACTGAAACCGGTATTGCCCGAAGTGGTCTCAATAATGGTACTACCCTTGGTCAGAATGCCTTTTCGTTCCGCTTCTTCGATAATATATTTCGCGATGCGATCTTTGGAGGAATGACCGGGATTAAAGGCCTCTAACTTGGCAAAAAAGTTGCCCGTAAAGCCGTTGGTAATTTTATTGAGTTTAACTAGAGGCGTGTTTCCTATAAGTTCTAGGATGTTGTTATAAGCGTTTATCTTATGTGCCATACAGAATGTCCGGTTTTGGAATCCCCTGAAAGTAAGGAGGGAATTGACCAATTCTAAATGCAAAATTACTAATTATTTTGGAAAGCTTCCATCTGAAAGCGGAAAAAGGGAAATTCTGAATTATGAGTTCAGAATTTGGAAATTAAAACCTTCCCCTCCAAATCCAACAAAAAAGCATATTCCTTTGCTACTTCCTTCAACGCTTCAAAACGCCCGGAAGCCCCACCATGGCCAGCATCCATGTTAATATCGAACAGCAACTGATTGGTATCGGTCTTGATCTCGCGCAGTTTCGCTACCCATTTGGCCGGCTCGAAATACTGGACTTGAGAATCATGCAGTCCTGTGGTGACTAACATATTGGGATATTTTTGCGCCTTGACCTGATCATAGGGCGAATAGGACTTCATATAGTCGTACGATTCTTTTTCATTGGGGTTGCCCCATTCATCGTACTCTCCGGTAGTCAGGGGAATAGAATCGTCGAGCATTGTCGTAATGACGTCTACAAAGGGTACCGCAGCAATAATTCCGTTGTAAAGTTCGGGTGCCATGTTCACGATCGCCCCCATCAAAAGTCCACCGGCAGAGCCGCCCATCGCATACAAATGATCACTACTAGTATAGCCTTGTGCAATCAAATATTTCGAGCAATCGATAAAATCGGTGAACGTATTCTTCTTTTTCAGTAATTTACCGTCCTCATACCAAGGTCTGCCCAAATACTGCCCACCACGAATGTGGGCGAGGACATAGACAAAACCACGATCCAAAAGACTCAAACGTACCGTTGAAAAATAAGGATCAATGGTCACGCCATAAGATCCGTAAGCATATTGTAAAAGCGGAGTGTGCTTACCCAATTTTGTGTCCTTATGGTAGACCATAGACATAGGCACTTTCACCCCATCAGCAGCAGTGGCCCATATACGTTTTTCCACATAGTTGTTCTTGTCGAACTTGCCGCCAAGTACTTCCTGTTCCTTTTTAACTTCTTTTTTTTGCGTACGCATGTTGAAGTCAACAATCGAACTCGGGGTGGTCATTGAATTATATCCATAGCGTAACGTCTCGGTATCAAATTCGGGATTTCGGCTGACCCCTGCGGTATACGTCTCGCTCTCAAAAGGCAGATAATAGCTGTCTGAGCCGTCCCAACGAACGATTTTTATTTTGTTGAGGCCGTTTTCACGCTCTGACAGCACATAATACGACTTAAAAATATCGATATCCTCTAAAAGAACATCCTTTCTATGCGGGATAAATGCTGACCATTTGTCCGAAGTCGTTTCCTTTTCCCCGACTTTCATCAGTTTGAAATTGGTTGCGCCGTCCTTATTGGTCAGCACATAAAAATGGTCTTTGTAATGTGAAATACTGTATTCAAGTCCCCTTTCCCGGGGTGAAAACATTTTAAATTTCCCGTCGGGCCGGTCGGCTCGTATAATCTGATATTCAGAAGTCAACGTACTGGAAGACCCGATAACAATGTATTTCTTCGATTTCGTTTTATAAACAAACGTTCCGAAGGTATCGTCCTTTTCATGGAAAATCAGTTCGTCATCCTCCGAAGCCGTGCCCAATTTGTGTTTGTAGATTTTATCAGAGCGCAAGGTCACCGGATCTTTTTTAGTGTAGAACAAGGTTTTGTTATCGTCCGCCCAGACCGATCCGCCGGTAGTATTCTCTATCTTATCATCGTAAATTTCCCCAGTACTTAAATTTTTGATTTGGATGTGATACTGCCTTCTCGAAACCGTATCCACACCAAAAGCGGCCAGCGTATTATCAGGACTCACCGCTATGCCGCCGATACTAAAATAATCGTGTCCCTCGGCCATTTCGTTGCCATTGAACATGATTTCTTCTTGGGACTCTAAAGTTTCCTTCTTCCGGGAATAGATCGGATATTCGTTACCCGTTTCATAACGGGTGATGTACCAATAGCCGTCCTGTTTATAGGGTACCGATTCATCATCCTCCTTAATTCGGGATTTCATTTCGGTAAAAAGGGAATCCTGAAAGCTCTTGGTATGGGCGGTCAAAAGGTTGTAATAGGTATTTTCCGCTTCTAGATGAGAGATGACCTCGGGATTTTCCCTATCCTTCATCCAAAAATAATCGTCTACCCTGACATCGCCGTGCTTTTCCAATTTTTCGGGTATTTTTTTGGCCACGGGAGCGGTAATTTTTTGCATATCTTTTTCTTGGCTATAACTCGAAGGCGTAAATGTAAGGCATACCGTAACCATCGCCATGATTTTAAAGGATATGTTCATCGTTGATAATATTGATGTCATTTCTTATTCAATTACCGGACGGCCTTTCGTCAAACACCATCCGCCGTACGGCAAGCGCTGTCCACAAGATCAAAACTTTTAAGGAAAGTCGCATTGCCATATGCATATTGCATTTTTCAGCTGGCAATTTAGTAAATTTGAAATATAAATTTTAAAGCAATAATTATGTTCGGAGATATGATGGGAATGATGGGGAAACTCCAGGAAACCCAAAAAAAAGTGGCCGCTACCAAAAAGCGATTGGATACGGTGCTATTGGATGAGCGTTCTGCGGAAGGTCTTGTACAAGTTACCATAACTGCCAATAGACAAGTGAGGGAAATAAAAATCGACGATAGTTTGTTGGCCGATAAGGAACAATTGGAAGATTACCTGATCCTAACCCTTAACAAAGCGATCCAAAAAGCAACCCAAGTGAACGAAGCCGAACTGGCCGCGGTCGCCAAGGAGGGAATGCCCGATATTCCGGGTATGGATGCGCTGCTTGGAAATAAATAGCACAATTCAAGCGAACCATAGTTAATATCGATAGTTTTCCTATTTTTATCGGTTGAACCACTTTTGACATGACCATTACCCAACTACAATATGTACTGGCCGTTGCCGAGTACAAGAACTTTACCCTAGCGGCCGAAAAAAGCTTTGTGACCCAACCGACCCTGAGTATGCAGGTGCAAAAGCTGGAAGACGAGCTTGACGTACTCATTTTTGATCGTGGAAAAAAGCCGATAGCCATTACCGAAGTGGGTAAGAAAATCGTTGCGCAGGCCAAAAATATTGTCAATGAGGCCAATCGCATCAAAGATGTCGTAGATCAGGAAAAAGGATTCATCGGTGGTGATTTCACACTCGGAATCATCCCAACGGTCATGCCTACGTTACTGCCTATGTTTCTAAAATCCTTTATTACCAAATATCCCAAAGTAAACCTGATAATAAAGGAGCAGAATACCGAGAGCCTTATCCGCAACCTGCAAGATGGCCATTTGGATGCCGCCATTGCCGCCACCCCGCTCGAGACAGAATATATCAGGGAGCGTCCCCTGTATTACGAACCTTTCGTGGGTTATGTGCCGGACAACCATCGTTTGGCAAAGGCGGAAAAGATAACCCCTGAAGAACTAGAAATTAACGACGTACTACTTTTGCGTGACGGCCATTGCTTTCGGGATGGCATCATCAACCTTTGCAAAGCCCCACATAATTTCGAAAATGCAAATTTCCAACTTCAAAGTGGCAGTTTCGAAACACTGGTCAATTTGGCCGACGAGGGCTTGGGCATGACCCTTCTACCTTTTTTGAATACGTTAGTGCTTGATGAAAGAAAGAAAAAAAATCTTCGGTATTTCGAGAAGCCCTCCCCTGCTCGGGAAGTCAGCCTTATCTATCATAAAAGTGAATTGAAAATACAGATTACGGAAGCCTTGAAAGATGTAATATCGGCGATTGTAAGAGGTGCTATCGCTTTTCAGGACGTGAAGATCATTAGTCCCATAAGTCGGAAATAATAAGTAGTGTACCTATCAACCAATGTAATAGTCCAGCTACCTATATTGGTTACAATGGAAAATTTTTGCAATGGCACATTTTCACATTGATGCAATAAAAACCCCCCGAAATGTCAGAGGGCTTTGGATTAAACTTTAAGGTAAACGAGGCTTTGTCGAAGTTCCGGTTTGTCCGTTATAAAGTGTTGTAACCAGTTTATAAGTTCTTCGATTTCCTCAGGAAGCAATCTTGACATCGCTTTTTCCAATTCCTTACAAAATAGTTTTGTATCGAAACTGACCTTTTTGAGAACCGTTTTAGAGTACTCAAGCATGCTGCTAGCCATATTCAAAATGTTTAATGGATTAGGTGTTAGCTTGGTGTAATGATTCCTAAAGTTAAACAAAAAAGCTGAATTTATGTTGCGGGCACCTAGTTAAAAGTTCGCCAAAGTCTTGTTAAATGCCCTATCTTTGGGAGTCTAACGTGAAAAAAAAATGAGAAAAATTTTATATGTATGCATCGTCCTATTATTTTTAATCGGATGTGCATCCGCCAAAAGAAACCTACAGCAAACCACCAAAACCGTTCTCGATTCCCCATTCTACGACAATCAATTTACGGGATTTTTAATGTTGGATGCGAACTCGAAAGATACTTTATACAACCTCAATGGCAACAAATATTTCACCCCCGCAAGCAATACCAAGATTTTCACATTGTTTACTGCCCTTCAGTTCTTACCGGATAGAATTCCAGCGCTGAAATACCTCATAGAAAATGACACCCTTTATATAGAGGGCACGGGAGATCCCTCGTTCTTGCATCCGTATTTTAAGGATAGTACGGCGTTAAACTTCTTGCGTGCCCATAAGAACATCGCCCTCTACCTTAATAACTTTGAAGAGAACGAGTTCGGTCCCGGATGGTCATGGGGCGATTATGCCTATTATTACCAGCCCGAAAGAAGTCCGTTTCCGCTCTACGGCAATGTAGCGACGCTACATAATACGGATACGCCAATGGTGTCCCCATCGTATTTTCTGGACCATGTGGTTCCAATCGATTATACGATGCAGCGTGAACGTGAGGAAAACGTTTTTTATTTCGGAAAATCGCGCAAAGACACCGTTGAAATTCCCTTTAAAACGGATTCCACTTTAACCAGAATGCTTTTAGAGAATGTGTTGGGAAGAAAGATTCGGGTAGCACAACGCATGCCTTCAGGCGATAAGATGATTCTATCCGGCCTCCCCTCCGATTCCCTTTACCGTCGGATGATGCATGAAAGTGACAATATGATCGCGGAGCAGCTTTTGCTGCTAGCATCTTCCACGTTGTCCGACACGCTCAATGGTGGAAGGGTGCGGGACTCCGTTTTGAACAATCAACTTTCCGATCTTAAACAAACCCCTAGATGGGTCGATGGATCGGGACTGTCAAGATATAACTTGTTCACTCCCGAATCCATGGTTCACGTACTTCATAAATTGTACAGGGAAATTCCGAAAGAGCGCCTTTTCGACCTGTTCCCTGCAGGAGGCGTTTCCGGAACCTTGGAGCGTTGGTACCCTGGCGATACGGGGCCTTACCTCTTTGCCAAAACCGGAAGTTTGGGCAATGTGCACTGCGTCAGCGGCTATCTGGTCACAAAATCCGGGAAAACATTGGTCTTTAGTTTTATGAACAACCATTTTCGCCACTCCAGCTCGGAAGTCAAAAAAAGGATGCAGCGTATTTTTGAGGAGATTCGTGATACGTATTGAAAAGTTACGAGTAGGAGTGCAGCGTCAGCAGTTACATTTACAAAGAGACCCTAGCACAAGGCTTAACTATCATCTAACATGATATACAATAGATAGACTATCAATACACTTTTTTACTAACTCATAAACTTCTAAACTGCTCGATGGTTGGATATAGTTCAAAATCCCGAACTACCGGTCCGGGCGAGGGCCTCTTAACTCAACAACTTTCTTAATCCGGCATACTGCAACAGAACGATTGTCTTGACATCCCTGATGTGTCCCGTACCGATCATCCGTAGCGCCTCATCAAAAGCATATTCCAGCACCTCGATATTTTCCGTCTCGTCTTCGGCCCCGCCGCCCGCGCTTAGCTTCATGCCGTCATCGTACTCGCCAACAAAAAAATGCATGATTTCCGTAACGGCTCCCGGGGAGGTGTAGGCTTCGAGCACTTTTTCGACATTAGCTATCCGAAAGCCCGTCTCCTCCTCCACTTCCTTTTTAATTCGAACTTCCGCCTCGGCACCATCAAGCACACCTGCACACGCCTCGATCATCATCCCGTTTTCGTTGCCATTGACGTAGGTCGGCATCCGGAATTGTTGGGTCAAAACTACCGTTCCCTTTTGTTTGTTGTAAAGAAGGATGCAGGCCCCGTCTCCACGATCATAGCTTTCCCGTTCTTGGGTTTCCCATGTGCCATCTTCCTTTTGATAATCATACGTGTATTTGTTGAGCGTATACCAATTATCGGATAGGATTTCCTTTTTAGTATTTTTTATACCACCGTTTTTCAATGGGATGAGTTTAAAATTACAGCATAAAGATAAAGAATAAATTTCCGGGGCATTCTTTTGAACTTAAATGAGTTCTGTATGGTTGCAACATTTATTCGAATGGGTTGTTAAAATTGCCAATTAAAATTATCTTTGAGAGAGAAACATAATTATGAAAAAAATCCTAATCCTCGCCATAATATTTCAACTCGCTGCTATTACTCTCTTTGCACAATCCAAACGACTTCCCCGCATCGCTATCGCAGGCCTAGGCATAGAATCGAGCACTTTCTCCCCCGCACAATCGACCGAAGAAGCTTTTCATGCCAGAACGGGAGATTCAATCTATAGCAAATATCCTTTTATGACGACCGGGTCGAGCGAGCGAAAACGGGCGGAATGGGTGCCGATTCTAGTAGGGAAATCCCTTCCCGGCGGCATCGTCACCAGGGAGGCCTATGAATCGCTAACGGGTAAAATTCTAAAAATGTTAGAAGAAAAAGGGCCGTATGATGGGCTTTTCTTCGACATCCACGGGGCGATGAGCGTAACAGGTCTCGATGACCCTGAAGGCGATTTGATCAAGCGCATTCGAGAAGTCATCGGTACAGAACCTTTAATTTCCACTTCGATGGATCTGCACGGTAATGTATCCGAACGCTTGGCACAGCACTCCGACTTGATTACCTGCTATCGTATGGCGCCCCATGAAGATGCCATCGAATCAAAACAACGGGCGGTAAACAATCTATTGGATCGTCTTGAAAACGGAAAGGGGAAACCAAAATACAAGGCGTATGTACCGGTTCCCATTCTACTGCCCGGCGAGATGACGAGTACCCGTATCGAACCGGGGAAAAGTCTCTATGCCGAAGTCCCTTCGGTCGCCAATCAAGAGGGCGTCATCGATGCAGCCATTTGGATCGGGTATGCCTGGGCCGATGAACCCCGCAACCATGCCGTGGTAATGGTTACGGGAGATGACAAGAAAAAAGTGGAAAATGGCGCAGAAAAACTGGCACAAAGCTTTTGGGATGTTAGAGAAGCGTTCGAGTTCGTGGCGCCTGTAGCCCCGCTAAAGGAAAGTCTTGACATGGCGCTTGCCAGCGAAAAAAAGCCGTTCATGATTAGTGACATGGGCGATAACCCGACGGCAGGTGGGGCTGGCGATGTAACATGGACCTTGGAAAAAATCCTTGCTAGACCGGAATTTAAGTCCGAAAACGGACCCTCGTTGATATATGCCTCTATTCCAGGGCCTGAGCTTATCAAAGAAGCCCTTAAAGTCGGGGTCGGGGGAAAAGTCAGCGCTCCGGTCGGTGCCGAAGTTGACGACCGATTTGCACCACCCATTCAATTATCGGGCACGATCACCGCCATTAAGCATGGCGATATCAATGCGGAAACCGAAGTGGTCGTAAAAGTTGGAAGCAGTCACATTATCGTGACCAAGAAAAGAAAGCCGTATCATCAGAAAAGTGATTTTACGGATTTGGGACTCCACCCTGAAAAAACCGATATAATAGTGGTCAAAATCGGCTATCTCGTGCCCGAACTCTACGACATGCGTGGGGATTGGATTATGGCACTGACTCCTGGCGGCGTAGACCAAGATCTACAACGGCTTGGCTATAAACGTATCAAAAGACCCATGTTTCCCTTAGACAAAAACATGAAACAGCCAGATCTTAGTGCTAAGCTGATACCGGCTTCGGACAGACTTTAGGGATGAATAGTCCGCAACGTCGTATCCATATCCAGTTTGGAGAGCGGTTTGTCAAAATGACCAATAATGGAAGTATGCGCCTTGGCCTGCATCCGGTCTTTATAATTCGAAAAAGCTGAAAGAACAAAGATCTGGGTTTTCTTTCGCGCTTCCGAAATTTTGGCAAGATGTTCCAAAAATTGCCATCCGCTCATGCCTGGCATTATCAGATCTAAAAAGATGATATGGGGTAGTTCCTTTCCTTTCTGTTTATTCTTGTTATAGGCTTGTAAAGCGATTTCTGCAGTATCAAAATCCAAAACTTTGGCATTACTTCCAGATTGTTTTATCCGATAGCGGGTAGCAAATAAAGAAACCAAGTCATCGTCAATAATCCAAATAACTAAAGGCGTAGTATTAGCTAGTGTTGTCAATGGTGTATATATTTGGCTGGTTGGCAATTATTGTAAACTCACTTTCAAATGATATCCAATTAACGCACATATTTGTATTTAATTGTGAATTCGTTAAAATTTTTGTTTGGAAACGATTCCCGACGCATCGATGGCTTTTGTAGCCAGATGCGCTCCATTTTTTAACCGCATAGCAGCGGTACGGTGGTTAGAAATGAAAAAATACGACCCCAAAATGAGATATTCGTAGGCAAAGGAAAAAATGAAAGCGAGTACAGTATCAGACGGTAACCGCCTTGTTCAAATAGCGACGAAAAGGCAGTATTTCTTTATACGTTTCGATGACTTTTTCCTGAAAATCAGTTTGCATCACCTCTTTTTGCGTTACTTGTTGGGCCACTGCAAAACTCTTGTGATTTAGGAGCTCGATGTGTTTATGATCGGAAGGATACCCCTTCGGAGAAGTCTTTAAAGGGTTATCATCTATCAAACCGCCGAACATTTCTTTAAAGGATTTTTTATCCAAGATCTTTTGAAATTCATCACCATTATAATCGATTGCATCCCGGATACTTTTTAGCACCTTTATACTGGGATGCCAATACCCACCGCCCATAAAGGATTCGTTAGTGCCAATATGGATGTAGAAATCCCCTGATTTATTGGGATTGTCCAAGCCCGCCCCGAAATGATTTTTATAGGTCGGTTTGTTTGGGTGGTACATTAGATTATTGTTGATACGGTTCAGTGCTTTCTTTGCCGGTTTTGGAGTGTAGTCTTTATCTACCTTTTGCAATTTAACATTCAATTCCTCGATCCAGGCGGCAAACCAATCTCGGTTTTCGTGATACCGCTTGCGGTTATCGTCCATCCAGTCTTTGGAGTTGTTCTTTTCGAGGTCGCGGAGGAAATCGTATAGTTTATTGAAACTCATTTTTGCAAATTAATGATTAACAGGAACGCCCGTAATTGCGAGCCGTTTTTTGGCTCCGCCAAAATTGCGGCGTGGCCATCTGTTGAACTCGGTAAAGAAGGTAAAAAATGTGATGCAATAGACTCCATCTAGGTTTGGTCATAACTAATCGAGTCGCATTGGTCTTCCCGTTCAACAGATTGCTTCGCTTGTTCGCGCTTTTTCAAAACCGATTATCCCCGCCCAAAAGATCACCAAGGCCACCTAAGACACTGCCTTCTCCTTTATCTTTTCCACCCCTAGGAATGGCGGCCAGCACCCGACCCGCCAATCGGCTAAAGGGTAGGGATTGAATGTAAACGGTTCCAGGGCCCCGTAAAGTCGCGAAGAAAAGACCCTCCCCTCCAAAAATGGTATTTTTGATACCGCCAACAAACTCGATGTCATAATCGACCGTTTGGGTAAAGCCTACGATACAGCCTGTGTCCACTTTTAAGACTTCTCCGGCAACCAATTGTTTTTTGGCCAACGTACCTCCGGCATGTACGAACGCCAGCCCGTCACCTTCCAGTTTTTGCATAATAAAACCCTCGCCACCAAAAAGACCGCGTCCCAATTTTCTCGAGAATTCAATACCTATCGATACCCCTTGTGCCGCGCAAAGAAAAGCATCCTTCTGACAGATAAACTTCCCTTGAACTTCCGAAAGGTCAATAGTTAAAATCTTTCCCGGATAGGGAGAAGCGAAACTGATCTGCTTCTTGCCCTGACCTACGTTAAGAAAAGCAGTCATAAAAAGGCTTTCCCCCGTCAAGACCCGCTTGCCGGCCGAAAAAATCTTACCTAAAATGCCCTTTTCCTGATTGGAGCCGTCTCCGAAAATGGTATCCATCTTGATACCGGAATCCATCATCATAAAACTCCCCGCCTCGGCGACCACCGCCTCATTGGGATCAAGTTCGATTTCGACGTATTGCATTTCCTCGCCGTATATTTGGTAATCAATTTCGTGTGCATTCATTTTTACAATGTTTATGGGTTTATGGGTTTATTGGTTTATGAGCTAAAATGGTTAGTATTGATAGGTTCATTAGAACAGCATAATGTTACAAATAAACGCCTTAACTTATCAACTATTTTAAGAAGCATCACTATTTTTTACCCGCACCGTCCACTCAAAATTAAACGTCGAAACCACTACCCCATCTTCGTTAACGCCCTCGGATTTCATCCAAAAGGTCTGCCCATCCCCAGTCCTGATGGTCTTGTCAATCGCTTCCTTTATAAGATGTCCATCCTTACAGGTAAAGGTGATTAGCCCGGTAGCCTTCTTAGAAAAGTTGGCATTGTTGTTTTGTACCAGCATCGAAATTTTCTTCCCGCTCTCCCGTATTTGGTTGATGACCATTGCTCCGGTGCTCAGCTCGGCGGCCATTCCCTGGACTGCCCAGAACATGGAGTTGAACGGATTCTGGTTTCGCCATCCGTACTTCACGGTGACCACACATTGCTGCCCAGTTATGGCTTTTACCCTCACTCCGGTCCACCAAGCGGCAGGTAATTTGAAAAAAGTAAACGTATTGAATTTTCTAGCTGTAACGCCCATTCTGATTTGCGGTTTCCTCAAAAGTAGCCAAAATTTACGGAGTTATAAATGTTAATTTTATATTAAATTACAGTACTCTGTTTTGCATAGTACCTTCTTTTAGATATATATTTGCATAAGAAACTAATATCTAATGGAAACTACCTTGACAAAACACGAGCGGAATTTGGCCGCGGCAATCCATGCCTCGACATTTTCGAAATTCTTAATTCCTTTCGGAAATTTTATCATTCCATTGGTATTATGGACAGCCAATAAGCAGGAGTATGCCTTTGTAGACCACAATGGAAAGCAGGCCCTGAATTTTCAGATAAGCTTACTCCTCTATTCCATAGTCCTAGGAATACTAAGCATTCCTTTCTTTATAGGATTCTTTCCCGACATCTTCGATATCGGGTTTTTCGGGTTCGACCGGCTGAACAACTATAACAATCTGGATATCCAATTTGATAGCGACGATTTCAATTTTAGCTCTTGGTTGCTGCCATTAGGTATTGCAGGCTTGGTTCAAGGTACATTGTTTATCGTGAATATCGTCTATACCATTCTGGCGACCATCCGTACGAACGAGGGACAGGTATTCCAGTATCCGATAACCATAAAGTTTATTAAATAGATGGAAATGAACAGCGTGTTTAGAATAGTGAGAAAAGAGTAAATAGATACGAATCAATTACATCCGTGGGTCTTAATCAAACCCGCTAGTACAAATAGGAGTTTATTCATCAACAAGAAACAAGCAGTCAATCAATGCAGACAGACACATTACATGAAAAACCGCGTTCCTTGGAATTAGCGGATCTGCATAAAAAGCAAAAAGAAATTATGAACGTAGAAAATACAAAAGCACAAATGCGCAAAGGGGTGCTGGAATACTGCATCCTCTCCATTCTCAACGGAAAAGATAAGTATGCCTCCGAAATTCTCGATACCCTGAAGGACGCCAAGATGCTCGTGGTCGAGGGTACCATTTATCCCCTTTTGACCCGATTAAAAAATGCAGGCCTTCTTAGTTATCGTTGGGAGGAATCCACTTCGGGACCGCCTAGAAAATATTATGCCCTGACGGAAACAGGCATCCTTTTTCTGAGGGAGCTTGATACCACTTGGGACGAGCTGAGAACGGCCACCAATCTGGTGACACAGAATACATAAACTAGAAAAACGTAAATCAATCAACTAATAAGCCCTGAGCTTGGATGACAACCGGCATCTCAGTTCAGGAGAAAAGAAGCAAAAAATGAACAAGACAGTCAATATAAATCTCGCCAATAGGCTTTTTCATATCGATGAGGGAGCGTATCAAAGAATGCAGCGCTATCTAGAATCCGTAAAACGTTCTTTTGCCAACACGCCGGGCAGCGATGAGATTCTGGCCGATATCGAGGCCCGAATTGCCGAACTCTTTTATGAAAAACTAGAAAACGAGCGGCAGGTCATCACCCAAAAGGAAGTGGACGAGGTCATCGCGATTATGGGCCAGCCCGAAGACTACATCGTTGACGAGGATATCTTCGAAGATGAGCCCCGAACGGATAAACGTAGTACCGAACCGAAAAGGTCTAGAAAACTGTATCGCGACACCGACCAGAAATATGTGGCAGGGGTATCTTCGGGATTGGCGCATTATTTCAACATCGATCCGTTGTGGATTCGCTTGTTGTGGATCATTCTGACCATCGGTTCGAGCGGCGGATTCATTCTGGTCTATGGTCTTTTGTGGCTTTTGGTGCCAGAGGCGGTCACTACCTCCCAAAAACTCGATATGCGGGGGGAGGATGTCAACATCAGCAATATAGAACGTAAGGTCAAGGAAGGCTTTGATGATGTTGCCCAAAAAATCAAGAGCGTCGATTACGAAGGGGTCGGGAATAGGGTCAAAAGCAGCGGCAAGACTTTTTTCGATACGCTAGGCGATGTTGTGATGTTCTTTTTTAAAATTATCGGTAAGTTCATCGGTATCTTATTGATTATCGTAGGTGCATCAACCATCATCGGATTGTTTATCGGTATGATAACCGTAGGCATCGCCGATGTCGTCAACATCCCCGGCCTCAATCTTTACCATGTCGTCGACGCTAGTAATATGCCTATTTGGTTTGTATCAGTGTTGTGCTTCTTTGCTATCGGAATTCCGTTTTTCTTCCTTTTGTATTTAGGGTTGAAAATTTTGGTAAACAACTTGAATTCCATTGGAAAAATTGCCAAATTCGCTTTACTTGGGCTCTGGTTGATATCCATAATTCTGCTTATCGTCTTCGGAGTAAGACAGGCGACCGCACGGGCGTACTCCGATTCCGTCGAAATCGAAGAAGAACTTGTTTTTCAAGATGTGAAAGACACCCTATATATCGATATCGCCTCTTACGACCGCGCCTACAGAAATAAACGAACGGTCAAGATGGGTGATGGTAGCATTCTTAGCCGGAACGAAGCGGGCGAAGAGGTTATCGTTCTTGACGATGTTGAGATGTATCTTGAAAAATCTAAGGACTCCTTGGCCCGAATCGAAATCATAAAAGAATCGGACGGTCCCTCGTTCGATAGGGCGGAAGAACTCGCAACCGCAATCGTCTATGAGTATGCTATAGAAGAAAACACCCTGTTTTTGAACGATTTTATAACCACCGCACGCAACAACAAGGTAAT
This sequence comes from uncultured Flavobacteriaceae bacterium, assembly GCA_963832345.1. GTDB lineage: Bacteria > Bacteroidota > Bacteroidia > Flavobacteriales > Flavobacteriaceae > Pricia. Next base: position 53,703 of record CAWHTW010000015.1, read on the forward strand.
GTACCAAGAGGTCCGTATCAACCTAATACTTCCGGAAGGTACACTACTGAAGTTCAGCAACGTCTCGAACTATCGCTGCTGGCGCTTTCATTTTGAGAATGATAGGGATTTAGGAGGATGTGACCTTCAAGATTTTACATGGATAATGGGTGCCGACGGCGAACTTAACTGTCAAGGCTGTCCCGAAGCCGAAAAATCGGATGCCGAAACAAACAATAAAATCATAATAAATGAGGATGGTGTCGATATTGATATTAAAGAGGATGGCGAATCCTTTAAAGTCAAAATAGACCAAAACGGCGTCAAAATAAACGCGAAGGAAAATGAAAACGACGACGATAACGAAATCAATATAGATCGGAACGGGATAGATATTGATGGGCAGCGTACAGGGGATTCGCTGCGGCAGTGAAAGGGTTACCTGAAAAAGCTCCAGCCTTTTTTTAAAGCAAAGTATGAGCTTAACTGACGGAGGGATTACAATTCAGAAGCAACATATGACAGTTCGATACAAAATACTGTCACTTATCAATCAAAATCAACACTTTTACATCAACAATCAATTAGTAATCAACGCTGACGAAGAATCAATAGGTTCAGGAATCCCTGAAATCACGGGGGCAGCACAAAAACAACAGTCATGACAACATTAGTACGTATTGCAGTAGCCGCATTGGTGGCCCTATTTTTATCTTCCTGCGGATTCGACATCAACCTTGGGGACTTTACGTCCGGCAAAAAAGGAAACGGCAAGGTAGTGACCGAAACCCGAGAAATTACCGAGGATTTCACCGAGGTTTCCACTTCTGAAGGCCTGATGGTCTATGTAACGCAAGCAGACGATTTCAAAATTGATGTCGAGGCGGACGAAAACGTCATTGAATTAATTGCCACTGACATTAAAAACGGGAAACTCCGTATTCACGCCCGGGAGAATATCGGTAGTGCGACCAAGAAAATTCACGTGTCGTTGCCCGAAATAAGCGCTTTAAAAGGCTCTAGCGGCTCTCAATTGCATAGCGAAAACACAATAGAAAGCAACAGTTTGGAAGTCGACGGTAGTAGCGGTGCCCAGATTCGATTGGAAATGGTAGTCAACGACCTTGAAATCGATGCTAGTAGCGGGGCAAACGTGACTATTTCAGGGAATTCAGACCATGCCGAAGTAGATGTAAGTAGTGGTGGCTTCATCAACGCCAAAGACCTACAGACCAAAAGTTGCAACGCCGACGCTAGCAGCGGGGGCAATGTAAAGATACAAGTCTCTGACGCCCTGACCGCCAATGCCAGCAGCGGCGGAAATATTGGGTACTCGGGAAATCCGAAAATACAGAACAAAAAATCACTTTCCGGCAGTGTCCATCAGTATTAATTTTTGACGAATTGATTCCGCTGTACTTAAAACGCTTTTCAAAATAGACCTGTCAGGTTTTTGTTTGCCCACCGAAGCTTTTTTTGCTTAGGAGGGAAACCTTTCGGGTCTTTTGCTATCTTCGTCAAAACGTTTTTAATGCAACTGAAATTCGAAAAATTCACTTTACCCTTAAGACATACTTTCAGTATTTCCCGCGAATCACATGATTTTCAGGACACGATGATCGTAACGCTTTCTTTAAATGGGAAGTCTGGATACGGTGAAACCACTTCCAATCCCTATTATAAAATTACGATGGAAAGTCTTGCCGCTGAAATTGAAGCGGTACGGGACGATATTGAAAGCTTCCCTTTTAAAACACCGGAAGCTTTCTATAAATTCCTTTCACAAAAAAAGCTATCCAATTTTGCACTTTGTGCGTTGGATTTAGCTGCCCATGATCTCTACGGGAAATCAATAGACAAGCCCTTATATGAAATTTGGGGGACGAATCTTGGACAGTATCCCATTACAAATTATACGATCGGTATCGCATCCATAGAAAAAATGCTCGCCAAGATGCAGGAAACCCCGTGGCCCATCTATAAAATAAAACTGGGTACGGAAGATGATGTCGGCATCGTGAGGGAACTCCGAAAACATACTGATGCCGTGTTTCGGATCGATGCCAACTGTGCTTGGACCGCCGAAGAGACTATCGAAAATGCGCCGTTACTCAAAGATTTGGGCGTTGAGTTCTTGGAGCAGCCGCTAGCAGCCGATGATTGGGCAGGTATGGAAAAAGTAATGCATAAAAGCGTCTTGCCTGTCATTGCCGATGAAAGCTGCATCGTCGAAGCAGATGTTGAAAAATGCGGACTGCATTTCAACGGCATCAACATCAAGCTAACCAAATGCGGCGGCCTCACCCCTGCCCTACGTATGATCAAAAAGGCCAAAGCATTGGGATTAAAAACTATGGTCGGCTGTATGACGGAATCCACAGTAGGCACCTCGGCCATTGCCCAATTGCTGCCACAGCTCGACTATGTAGACATGGACGGACCATTATTGATCAAAGAAGATATCGCCGACGGCATCCAAATTCTGGAGGGCGGAAAACTGATCTTCCCAAAATTGGGAGGAAGTGGGGTAACTTTAAGATGATGGCGCAGTATATTGATTCCTTTCCGGGCCGTGAGATTTTGATAGATGGAAAAAAACATTTGTATTTTGGAGGTACCGCTTATTTAGGTCTACAGACCGATGATGTTTTTCAAAATCTTTTTGTCGCTAATCTAAAAAAATACGGAACGAACTATGGGGCTTCGCGAAAATCGAACCTGCGGATGTCCATTTTCGGAAAAGTCGAACGCTATTTGGCCGATTTTGTAGGAGCCGAGGATTGTGTTACCGTATCCTCTGGTTATTTGGCCGGGCAATTCGTGGCACAGGCCTTGAACACTAAAGCGCATCGATTTTTTTATGCGCCCAACACCCATTCCGCACTTTATCCTGTCCAAACCAAATGCTATACCACATTTACGGCACTTAACATAGCCGTGCGGGAACACCTACGGTCCCAGCCTGGAAAAACTCCTGTAGTCTTTTTGGATGCCATCGACTTTTCGGGCTGCAACTATCCCGATTTTAATCTTTTACAACTGTTGCCTTTAAAAGAAGTTATACTCGTAGTAGATGATTCGCACGGCATCGGCATCATTGGTGAAAATGGAAGTGGCGTTTTTAGGATACTTTCCAGATTACCCTTAAAAGAACTGTTGGTATGCTGTTCGCTCGGTAAAGGTTTTGGCATACAAGGGGGCGCCGTTTTCGGCACTAAAAATCGAATGTCCCGACTAATGGAAACTTCCTTTTTCGGAGGTTCCAGTCCCGCAGCACCGGCCGCCTTGGCAACACTGTTGGATGCGGAAACGCTCTATTCGGAAAAAAGAACGCAATTACGGAACACTATCGCCCTATTTCTAAGCACCCTTAAAAATCCAAAGAAATTCAGCAGCATGAAAGACCATCCCGCGTATAGTTTCGCAGATGAACAACTAACGGAATATCTGGCGCAAGAAGGCGTAATTTTAACCAATTTCCCCTATCCAGACGAACATTCCCAATTGATGAGCCGTATCGTACTCAGTGCCCATCATCACGAAGATGATATTACAAGGTTGACGGATTTGCTCAATGAACAAAGGGTTTGAAACGGTGTTAAGCACAAATGAGATAGCAAACGATATTAAAACGTACACGCCATACGCTTACTGTTTTATCTAAGTAATATAACATTGAAAAAAACCAACAAATACTGACCGGCATTATGAAAAACTTTCGAAACAAAAGTACGGGAATCTTTTTGGTAGCCCTAGTAACGCTTACAACGACATGGGCGCAAACACACGGCAAACAAGGTATGGTCGTTTCCGATAATACCGTGGCTTCACAGGTGGGAATCGACATTTTAAAAAAAGGAGGCAACGCCATAGATGCTGCTGTTGCCACTGCGTTTGCGCTCGCAGTTACGCACCCTCAGGCCGGAAATATTGGGGGTGGCGGATTCATCGTATTTATGGATGCCACCAGCAAGACGACGACCATCGATTTTAGGGAAAAGGCACCTCTGCTTGCCACGCCCGATATGTTCTTGGACGAAGAGGGCCAGCTGGTCGAAGGCAGTAACCACAACGGGCTTCAATCCGTAGGTGTTCCAGGAACCGTGGCAGGACTCTACATGGCCCATAGCAAATACGGTTTGTTGCCTTGGAAAAAGCTGGTGCAGCCCGCAGTAGCTCTGGCCAAGAAAGGGGTCGTTCTTTCCTATACGCTGGCTTCGCATGCCAAAAATTTTCAATCGGGATCCTCTCCCCATTTCATGAAAAATTACTTTACCGATGCTGAGGGCAAGTTGCTAGGGCATGGAGACCAATGGGTGCAAAAAGAACTGGCCAAGACCTTAAACAAAATTAAAAAACACGGGAAGGACGGATTTTATAAAGGAAAGGTGGCCCAAGAAATTGCCGACTACATGAAAACAAACGGTGGGCTTATCAGTCTTGAGGATTTAGAAAAATATACCGCTATAGAACGTGAGCCCGTAAAAGGTACGTACCATGGCTATGACATTTATTCCATGCCCCCACCTAGTTCAGGCGGTGTTGCCCTGATCGAAATGATGAACGTAATGGAGCGGGCCAATCTTGATTCCGTACCCTTCAATTCCACCGAATACGTTCACCTTGTCACAGAGACCATGAGACGCGCTTTTGCCGATAGGGCAGAACATCTTGGAGATCCCGATTTTAATCCAGATCTGCCCCTTGACAAATTGACCTCAAAAGATTTTGCTAAAATGCGGTATGACCATATCGATTTTGATAAGGCCTCCATCAGTGACTCAACAACATTCGGACAGCTTTATGACGGTACGAATACGACCCATTTATCGGTAATCGATAAAGACCATAATGCCGTATCGCTAACTTACACCTTGGAACACTCTTACGGATCGGAAATGGGTTCTCCCAAATTGGGATTTATCTTTAACAATGAGATGGGAGATTTCAACCCGCAGCCGGGCTATACGAACAGCAGTGGCCTGATTGGAAGCGACCCGAACCTCATCCGGCCCGAAAAACGGATGCTTTCGAGTATGACGCCCACCATTGTCGCTAAGAATGGAAAACCCTACTTGGTAATTGGCAGTCCCGGCGGTAGAACGATAATTAACACCGTGTTTCAGACCGTGTTGAACGTTTTGGGTTACGAAATGCCGATCGAAAAGGCAATAGAAACTATGAAAATACATCACCAATGGCTACCTGATCAGTTGGTCTACGAAAAATATCTGCTTTCTCCGGATACCAAACGGTCCCTCGAAAAAATGGGACATAAGACAAGGGAAGTGGGAAATTTAGGGCGGTTGATGGGAATTATTTATGACCCTGAACTAAATATTTATATCGGTGCTTCCGACTCTTCTAGTCCTGATGGGGGCTCCGTTGGGTATTGAAAGTACTTACTGGCCAAGATAATGGGTTCATTTTAAAAATGGTTGTCCACGATTCGATGAACATATTTATCGATTCTTTTGCCCACCAGGTTGACGAATTTTTTACTATTTTAATAGTACTCACTAACATTAGTCCATACTTTCTAACATGAAATTAAGTATTCTTATTCCGGCCTATAACGCAGGTTTATATATCGAAGATTGTCTAGAAAGCCTTTTAAACCAAAAATTGAGAGAGGAGGACTATGAAGTATTGCTTATTGACGACGCTTCTACTGACAATACGCTAGCCATAGCAAAATCCGTTTGCGGAAAAAAAAGTAATTTCCATTTTTTATCAAACGATTTGAATCGAGGCAACGGAGCGGCTCGAAACGTGGCCATAGATAACGCCAAAGGTGACTATATTTATTTTATGGATGCCGATGATTATGTGGCTCAAAATAGTTTGCACCATGTACTTCGACTTGCAAAAACCAATGGATTGGACTTACTTTTTTTCTCGATGAGACACGTCAGAGATTCTTCGATAAAAACATCCAAAGACGATTTTCATCAAAAGAAACCGCAATTGACTGTAAGCGACGGTATAACATTTATTGGTCAGCGTCCCTATAGGGATGAAGTATGGTCTTATTTTATAAATCGCAATTTTTTCCAAAAATCCGCTGTAAGATATTATGACGAGCGTAAATTTTCTCAAGATCAATATATAACCTCAAAACTGTTGACATTGGCCAAGAAAGTTGGCCATATCGACTATGATGTATATAGGTATCGTAAAACCCCGAATTCGATCGTCAATAAAAAATCACGGGAACATTTAAAAATGCATTTGGAAAGTCTTGATACGGCAATAGAAAAATGTCATGCTTTGAGACAAATTTTAGTTGAGAACGGGATAGAGAATAAGGCGGCTCTGCTACGATTGAGGGTAAAGCAACAACGCTATATAACCATACTGATTATGCGTTTTATTCAGTCGGACCTGCCCTACAGTTATTTAAAAAAACAACTTCAGAAGTTCAAATCAATGGGTATTTATCCTATGGATTCGTTGTATAAAATAAGCGATTTTATCATACCAAGGTACCGTACTATCAATACTATTTTCAATAGGCCTTATCTATTAAGGCCCTTAATTCTATTGTATCGTTTTTACAAAAGCGCCTTACGGCCGTTCAAAAAATTTTAAATCCACTTTGATGAGATCCTTTGCTTGCCGTAGCAAGTTCTTCAACAATGAGATGTACCGTCATTGAATATTTATTTTTTTCCAATGATGGTGAAAGCTACTGGCTATTTAGGGCAAACTCACGCCTATTTACAATTTCAAATAATAAGCATTAAATTCCAAAAATCTATGTTTTCATATACCGTTAAGACTACCAGTGCAATCCTACTGTTTTGCCTTCTTGGTTCCTGCCAGCATAAACTGTCAAAGGCAGAAAACTTGCAACAGACCGTCCAGACCCAAATCGATTCGATTGCAGGCGATGTGGCCGTGGCATTTTATAACCTTTCCGATCCACAGGACAGTCTTTTGCTCAATGAAAATGAAAAATTTCATGCCGCCAGTACGATGAAAGTCCCGGTTATGATAGAGCTGTTCAAACAGGCCCACCAGGGAAAAATCGATTTGAAAGATTCGATACTGTTGAAGAACGAGTTTAAAAGTATTGTCGATGGTAGTTCGTACAGCATGGACGTAAGTGACGATAGCGATGACGTGGTTTATGACAAAATAGGGTCGAAAGTCGCTCTTAAAGATTTGATGTACAGTATGATTACGGTGAGTAGTAATCTAGCGACCAATGTGCTTATCGAATTGGTAGACGCAAAAAAGGTCACAGCGACCATGAGAGATTTGGGTGCTGAAAATATTGAGGTATTGAGAGGTGTAGAAGATCAAAAAGCCTATGACCAAGGTTTGAGCAATTCGACAACCGCCAAAGATCTAATGCTGATTATGAAGGCCATCGTACAGGATTCAGCGGGCACACCACAAGATTGCGAGGCGATGGTCGCCATTTTAAAAGAGCAACAATTCAATGATTTGATTCCTCTTTATCTTCCTGAGGAAGTAAGCGTTGCCCATAAAACGGGATTTATCACAGGAGTCCATCATGATGCGGCCATTGTATTTCTACCCAATGGCCGCAGCTATGTCTTAGTTTTACTTTCAAAAAATTTAAAGTATTTTGAAAAGGCTACGGACCAGCTGGCCGGAATATCCAAAACCTTCTACGACTACATGATGATGAATCAATAAAATATGATGAATCTCAGGTGCAAACTAATTTCAATTCGGGTCTTTTACTCGGCGTCCCAAAAAATACGGTCCAGCAAATTGACGGAAGGCACATTATTCCCATTTCTACTTGTTTCACTATCCGGATACGGCAATCTTCTAATATATTGGCCGTTCAGTCCTGAATTTAAGTTGGCCGGTAAAGTCATGTCCGTATATTGATAATCGAACCGTCGTGCATCGTTCCAGGTCTCTGGATGTAAGAACAGGGCAACCCATTTTTCCTTGAAGATGGCATCAATCGTAAATGCACCTTCGCCCATTCCCACTTGCGGACTGGCCAAGTAGGCGTCGATTTCGGCTTGCGGAACTTCCAGCATGTTCATATGGGCTATGATACCGTCCAAATAGGCCTGATAAGATCTGGCCTTATCCACGACAAAAGCCGCCTCGGCCTCAATAAATTTTTGTTCGCTGTAGGTAGCAATCAACACAGGTGCCGTTTCGGAGGTATAATACTGACCCTCTATAAGTGTTGACCTTGCCCCTTGTTCAGGTGCATTACCCCTACCTGCACCATTTTCAGTGCCTATGAATTCCCCATCATCGGTGGTGCCGACCATGAATTTTAACCGAGGGTCTACCACATCGTAGGAAGTTCCGTCCAACGCTTGAATAAACTGTTCGGAAATCCAACCTCCCAACAATAGATCGGCATTGTCCCTTGCGACATCGAACCACGGATTGACCGATTGTTCAAAAAAATCGACGTGGGCATTGTCATCATTGGATTGGAATCCGTTTTCGACCGCGGTCAGCACTTCGTTTGCATTATACCCCTGTACATCCTTTAAATGTATCATGTACCTCGCTTTAAGCATATTTCCGAAGGCAATCCATTTATCAATATCCCCTTGGTAGATAAAATCGTCGGCCCCCAGCGTGGCCGTCGTTTCACCCTGGAGGTTGGCGATACCTTGGTCCAATAAGGTCATTACGTTTGCATAAAGTTCTTCATCGGTATCATATTTCGGCGTTACCGTCTCGAAATCAAAACTTTCCGAAAACGGGATGTCCCCAAAAATATCCACGCCTGTGCCGAGGTTCAGCGCCATTAGAACTTGGGCCGCTCCCTGATAATGACTGGCGCCCTCTTGTTCAGCCTTATCCATTAGTACGCTCAGATCGGTCATAACATTATACAGATTAAACCAGGTATTGTTGTTACTAACGGGTTCCATCGTATCTGAAGAACTACCGGGATTGGGTGATGCCAGATACTGTACATAGTTGGAGGTGATGTCTCCCACACGAAATACATTATTGGCCGACTCGTAGGTAGTATTTATCATCAAGCCTGATATCGGGGCATCTTCGGGGTTGTTCGGATTTTCGTTGACATCTAAATAGGATTCACAGGACATCGTCAGAAAAACCAGCCCTAACATCCAAACCATTTTACTTTTATTTTTATAAATCATCAGTTCGTTTTTTTTTGTATACAATCTATCAACAAGACTAAAGAATCAAGTTATCTAAAGTCCAAAATTAAGGGTCAAGAAATAACTCTGCGTACCCGGAAAGCCGAGGCCTGTAAAACCAACGGCATTACCGCCGGCACCTGCGGAAAAAGATTCGGGGTCGAACCCGTCCCACGGAGAATACAATATAATATTGTTAGCGGCCAAAGAAATTTTCAATGACTTGAAAGGAAGTCTATCAAGAGCCTTTCCATCAAGATTATACCCAAGGGAAATATTTCGCAGCTTTATAAAACTGGCATCTTGTATGAAATTTTCACTAATGCCCCGGTATGCGTTTCTCCAATATCCCGCACCATAGTCCCTACCATCAGGTCCTACCCCTTGACCCAGCCATACCTCTTGGGTATTTGGGGTGCCGTCGGCCAAAACGCCCTCGAAAACCCTAAAATCGTTTCTGGCCAAAGAATATTCGGGTTTCCCAAAAGCCGAAAGAAAGTTATCGAATTGGTTGTATTGTTCAAGACCGGTCCTGAAATCCACGAGAACGTTGAGTTCAAAATTCTTATAGGTGAATTCGTTTCGTAGTCCCCCGAACCATTTCGGAACGGCATTTCCAAGAATCAGTTGATTCTCGCCCGTAACTGGAAAACCATCGTCTCCAATGACGATGGGCAGTTCGCTATCCAAGAATATATTATCCTCATCGGCTCCGAAACGTTCGTAACTGGTACCATAAAGGTTACCAAACGCTTCTCCCCGTATAAGTTTCATGGTCACACTGCTTCCAGCGTATCCGAACTGGTCACCCACTACGATTTCATCGATACCTTCGCGAATGGCCTTTATCTCATTATTGTTCATAGAGAGGTTAGCCGTGGCCGTCCATCGGAAGTCCTCATTTTTTATGATGTCGCCACCTAGAACGACCTCGATCCCGCTATTCTGGATTTCCCCGGCATTGGTAATATATTGGGAAAATCCGGTTCCGTCGGAAATGGGTACCGGAATAATTTGGTCGACCGCATTCGATTTATAGTAGGTGACGTCCAAATCTAGCCGGCTCTCAAAAAAAGATAGTTGGGTGCCAAATTCAATCGATGTGGTAAGTTCAGGTTTTAGTTCGGGATCTCCGAAAGAACTGTTTCTACTAAAGCCTACTTGCCCGTCGAGCGGAAACACATCAGGGGCAACGTAGGTAATTCCTAAGACATGGGGATTGGTATCCTTACCGACCTGTGCCCATGAGCCTCTTAGTTTCCCGAAGGTAAACCAGGAAGGAAGTCCTAAATGTTCACTAAAAACATAGCCCAAGTTGACGGAAGGATAAAAGAAGGAGTTGTTATCTTTCGGTAAAGTAGAAGAGATATCGTTTCGAGCGGTCACGTTCAAAAAGAGATATTCATTATAATTGACCATAAGATCGCCATAGAAACCGACCAATCTTCGAATGCTTTTTTCTTGTCCCGTAAAAATTTGACTAGTGGCATTTAGATTGTAAAAGTCCGGAATTACAAAATCTACGCCCCTAGCATCAACACGATCAAATTTACGTTGAAAAACATCGTTGCCCAATCGTAGGGTGGTATTCAAGTCATCGTTCCATTGTTTCTTCAGCGTTAGGTAAAAGTTCGAGGTGATGTCCTTGCTGTTGATACGGGTCTCTGCAATCGATCCCGTGGAACTTAACGGTACTTCACCGACTACGCCCTTTGGCCCCGGAGTAATGGCGGTTCTTGAATCGCTATAATAGTCGGTACCTAAGCGATAGGATAGGGTCAGCCAATCGGTGGGACTATAGTTAAAGTTCAAATTACCGATCATTCGGTTGACATCATCTTCGAAACGTCCTGAAACGGGCATCGTATATTGGGTTCGTATTGCCGTAGGTTCTCATTGTTCCATCAGGATTGATATAATCCCTTACATCTTGGGTTTCGGCCCAGTACATCATTCGCTCCATAAAAGCATCGTGAGGTACTCGGTTGCCTCCGGAATTGGAATAATTGATCGATCCACTAAAATCGAATTTTTCGCTGACCTTTACCGTACCGGAGAGTTTTGCGGTCGTTCGAGCCCAAGTACTGAAGGGAATGATGCCCTTTTGGTCGAGACGTCCGAACGACCCATAGAATGTGGCATTTTCACCACCGCCCGAAACACTTAGGCTATGGTCGGTTTGAAGCCCTGTATTAAACGCCCGGTTCCAGTTGTCCTGATATTTGTGTCCCGGTACGGTCTGGGCCACCTCAGCAATGGGGGCACCCCATGACGGCCAAAAACTTTCCGGATCATACTCACCGCTGAAGCCCTGTCCGTATTCCCTTTGAAGCTTGGGCAGACTGTTCAGTTCATCAAAACCTACGGAAGTATTCAGATTGATACTGACCCTACCACTTTTCCCTCTTTTTGTAGTGATGATTACTGCACCGTTTGCCGCCCTAACTCCGTATAGCGCGGTCGCTGCAGCACCTTTAAGTACGGACATGGATTCGACATCCGCAGGATTAATATCCGCCGCCCTGTTTGTAAGGCCACGGGGGGTATCGTTCGGACCCGATTCAATGGTGGAGTTGTCGATCGGTACACCATCGACCACAAATAGGGGTTGGTTATCGGCAGATGGATCCAACGAGTTTATTCCCCGAATAATTATTCGGGAACTCTGCCCTGGAGCCCCGCCGGAATTCGTAATCTGTACACCGGCGACCTGGCCCTGCAATGCACTGACCAAATTCGTCTGTTTGGTTTTGGTAATGGCATCGGAATCAATGTTCTGCGCGGCATAGCCTAGGGATTTTTTCTCTTGTGAGATACCGAACGCAGTAACGATTACCTCATCCAGCTGTTCGGAATCTTCTTGTAAGGTTACGTTAATCGAGTTGCTTGATCCAACGGTAACTTCTTTAGAGAGCATGCCAATATAGGAAAATTGCAATACATCGCCCGAACTTGCCGCTATCGAATAATTACCGTCAAAATCGGTGGTGGTTCCATTGGTTGTCCCGCCAACGATAATGGTCACCCCTGGTAGGGGGGCATCGGCTGCATCGGTAACGTTTCCGGTAATCGTCTGTCCAAAAGAGTTGTAGGTACACGCCAGGACAAACAGCAATACTGTAGTATATTTCATATATTTTAGAGTTAGTTAATACTTAAAAGTAAGAAATAATTTCAATATCAAAATATTTTCCCAACAAGAGGAATGATGAAGTTAAAAAGGTTTTAAGACAACCTGTTAGTTATATGTAGTTTAGATGAAACATGCCCTATTTTACAGAATTTTCTGAAATTAACATTTTGATAAATTTTAAAAGTAAAAATTATCGTAATTGTAAAATAAATTGTAATTTAATAAAGTTAAACGCTATATAGAACCTTAAAAAAACTATATCATGAAAAAGCTACTTAAATCGGCCGTTGTCTTAGGGCTATTGATTTCTGTCACAGCACTTATATCGTCAAGACCCCAGGCGGAAAATTCACTGGAAGGCACATGGGAACTCATCAATCGTTATAACTGGGACGATGGGTTTATATCGGATACACTGCCCAACACCAATGGATATCGGCAGGTCAAGATCTATAGTGAAGGTAAGGTTATGTGGACCCGGTATTCCCCCGACGATCCCTCGGAATGGTTCGGGTACGGATCGTACACCAATACCGAAAACGAACTTGAAGAACGCCTTGAATACGGATCGAAAACTATGATGGATATTCAAGATACTGTTAAAATTTTCAAATTTGAACTGCAACTTGACGCGGACAATTACAGTCAGTTTACGGTCGACGAGGAAGGAAAACGAAGCTTTTCGGAAAATTACAGACGGATTGATTAAAGAGGTCGTTACAACAAAAAAAGCCCCGCTGTTCATGAACAGCGGGGCTTTTTTATGAATGCTAGCGGATTTCACACCACTTCTTCAGGTGCCGCTTCAATAGTGGCTAGATATCGCTCTGCATCGAGTGCGGCCATACAACCCGTTCCTGCGGCTGTGACCGCTTGACGATAAATTTTGTCCTGCGCATCCCCACTGGCAAAAACGCCAGGTTTATTGGTCTTAGTAGACTTAGGTTCCGTAATGATATAGCCAGTTTCGTCCATATTCAGCTGACCTTTGAAAATATCGGTGTTCGGTTTGTGCCCAATGGCAATAAATAAGCCTGTTATGGCAATATCCTCTTTTTCACCGGTCCGGTTGTTTACGATCCGTAGGCCTTCTACCACTTGGTCACCAAGCACCTCATCGACTTCCGATTCGTAACGAATTTCAATGTTTTTCAAACTGTCGACCCTATGTTGCATTGCCTTTGAGGCCCTCATATAATCCTTACGCACCAACATGGTGACCTTGTTACAGATATTCGCCAAATATGAGGCTTCCTCGGCAGCGGTATCACCCGCCCCAACAATAGCTACATCCTGTCCTTTATAAAAAAATCCGTCGCAGACGGCACACGCAGAAACACCACCACCCCGCAACCGCTGTTCACTGGGAATATTCAGGTATTTGGCGGTGGCTCCCGTGGAAATGATGATTGTTTCGGCTTCGACCATCGTATCATCGTCTATCGTTACCTTATGTATGCCGCCAACCTCATCGCTCAATTCGACCCCCGTTGCCATACCGATACGCACCTCGGTTCCGAAACGCTCGGCCTGCTGTTGCAATTCTACCATCATGCTCGGCCCATCGATACCGTTTGGATAACCGGGAAAGTTATCGACTTCCGTAGTGGTGGTCAACTGCCCGCCAGGTTCCATTCCCGTGTATACTACCGGCTTTAAATCGGCGCGTGCGGCATAAATCGCAGCAGTATACCCAGCCGGGCCGGACCCTATAATCATCGTTTTCAATCGTTCGATCTTGTCTGACATAATCTAAATACTTCTTGAGTTCTATCTAATTAATGCTAATAACAAAAATAGCCATTTTACGAAAAAAGGTATTCCTAAAGTTATCAAAAGTTATTTATACCCCCATATCCGAAACCTATGCCTTGAAAATTTGGGAATATGTTAGTCGTTTTTCCACACAAAGGCTTACAGACTTGTAAAATCATCGTACAGAATTTACAGCAACAATACACTCCGGTAAAATTCCAAAGAAAACCAAACCATCCCTTTTTCTATTTCGTAGGTACTAGTAATAACATCCCTCTAAAACAAAGAAAAGGCATTTATAGCGTATACACCTGCTTTAATGAAAACCAAAACAATGAAAAGCGTAATCATCGACGATTCCACCACACACCGCACCCTGCTGAAAAAGCTTATTGAAAACCATCCCGATTTAATCCTCGAAGGCAGTTATCGTAATGGTATAGAGGCAAAAAATAAGGAATGCGAAAAAAATGCGGACCTGATTTTTTTGGACGTGGAAATGCCTTTTATAGATGGGTTCGACCTGTTGGAATCCTTTAAGAAGCGACCACAGGTAATCATGATCAGTGGCAGGCCCGACCATGCCCTTAAGGCGTTTGAGTACGACGTTACGGATTACCTATTGAAACCTGTATCAGCCAAGCGATTCGATACGGCCATTAAAAAAGCACAACGCAATATCGGTACTTCAAACCGGCAACCGAAGGAGGAACATATTTTTGTAAGGAGTAATTTTAGAAAAGTTCGGGTAGACTACAGAGACATCAAATGGATCGAAGCTTTGGGCGACTACGTAAAATTGATTACCGAAAAAAAGAACATTCTTGTCTTGACTTCTATGAAAGCTTTTGAGCAAAAATTACCGGAAAATCGTTTCCTCAGGATACATAAATCCTACATTATCAACCTTGACCGCGTAGAGAATTTTAATACTACCGCAGTTCAAGTGTGCGGAAAACAAATGCCAATTAGCCGAAAAAGAAAGTCAAAATTGTTAGATGCGCTTAGAGTGCAGTGAAGCAACGCTCAAGTTCAAGGTTTACTATGGGCCTATAACCCATAAATTTATTTTACACTTACAAATAGTCTTCAGTTTTTTCCCCATCGAATTTTATCCTCTATCTTTGACCCATGGCAGCTTGACCTAATCAACATACCAAATTCACTATGGAGCCCCGCACACTCAAAACTATTGTAATCGACGATTCAAAATTGCAGCGTACCGCAATCACCGAACTCATACGCAAACATCAAAAACTGGAACTCACGGCAGATTATAAGAACGGTATCGAAGCCCGTATTGCCATGAAAGAGCACCCTGTAGATCTGGTTTTTCTCGACATCGAGATGCCGATTATAAGCGGTTTTGACTTTATAGAATCCTTAGAAGATCGGCCACAGATTATCTTGGTGACCGGAAAAGCGGATTATGCCATGCAAGCTTTCGATTACGATGTGACGGATTATCTGCTCAAACCGATTACCGCCGAGCGCTTCGACACTTCGGTCAAAAAGGCTTTGGCCAATAGAACGGAAATGGAACCGGAAATATCTGAAGAACAGCATATTATCGTAAATAGCAAGCTCAAAAAGGTAAAGGTATCGGTAAACGATATCCGATGGATAGAAGGTGTGGGCGACTACATTAAAATCGTATCCGAAACTGAAAAAATTCTAGTACTTATGACCATGAAGTCGCTGCTGGAAAACTTACCGAAAGAAAAATTTATGCGGATACACAAATCCTATATAGTCAATCTGGAAAAGGTAGAGAATTTCAGTGGGGCCGAGGTAGAAGTTTCGGGGCATCGCCTACCCTTGAGCAGGCATAAGAAAACATTGTTAGAAAAGGCCTTGCTTAACACGCCTACGAAGTAGGTTTAAGCGACCAAGGTGCCGCCACTAGGTTTTACCTCAAAAGCTTCAAGGGCAATACCGAATTTCTTCTTGTACGCTTTGCTGGCAGTGGCTATAAAGGCATCGACCTCATCTTCGTGAACGATATTCAGGGTACAGCCGCCAAATCCGCCGCCGGTCTGCCGTGCCCCCAATACGTTCGGGTTGTCTTTTGAGAATTCGACCAAGAAATCCGATTCTTCACAGCTCACCTCATATTGTTTGCTGATACCTTGATGGGCCGCATATAAAAGTTGACCCGCCCACAGCAGGTCTTTTTTCCGCAATGCGTTGGCCATTTGAAGCACCCTCTTGTTTTCCGCTACTATAAAGGCACACCTATTGAATACGGTGGCATCCATTTCCAGTTGGCTATCATATAACATTTCTTCCGTCACATTTCGTAAAGATTTTACTTTTGGATGTTTCCTTCGGATAATGGCGACCCCTTCCTCACATTCCCGCTTTCGGGTATTGTACGCACTAGACGCTAGATTATGTGAAACCTTGGTGTTCAATAGAATGAATTTATATGGATGTAGATCAATGGGAATGTAATCGTATTCCAAAGATTCACAATCTAAAAGGATGACGTGTCCCGATTTGCTCATTACCGAAGCAAATTGATCCATGATACCACATTGCGTTCCCACATAGGTGTGTTCGGCCGTTTGGGATAACTGTACTATTTCAAGTTGCGACAGGCCGAGGTCGAAGAGTTGGTTCAGGCCGAAGGCGAGTCCACATTCCAATGCCGCGGAGGAACTAAGGCCCGATCCTGTCGGCAAATCACTTTGTAGTACGCAATCGAAGCCTCTCACCTTGTCCGTACGCATTGAAATTTCGTTCAAAACACCCAAAATATAGTTTTGCCACTCCACCTCACTTCTCGCAATGGCGTTCAGGTTGAGGTCGAAACCCGTATCATACGTTTCGCTGTAGACATGACATACAGCATCGGAACCGTTCTTTCGAAGCTTAAAAATAATTTTCTTTTCGATGGCGGTTGGTAATACATACCCCATATTATAATCGGTATGTTCGCCGATAAGGTTGATTCGTCCTGGGGATATAATGGTCAGTTCGGGGGTGAAGGTTTTTAAGAACTCCATAGCTTGTTTGAAATTTGTAAGTGAAAAGGTTTAAAATTCGAAGTAAACAACCTTGAACCTTGAACGTGCCGCAAGACACAGTTGACCTTTATATTTCGAACTGCCAACTGCAACTGCTACTGCTTACTGTTTTTCACCATATCAATGCTCGCTACGGTCCGAAAGCCTAAATGCTCCAACGAAGAATCAAGACTTGTCGCCATTCGCGCCGAAATACGGTAACTGGCACAGTAAGATGCATTGCACAAAAAGGATCCGCCTTTCATCACCTTTTCCTTGGCGTAGGGATCCCTTGCGTTAAAAGGAGATTCCGCCCCTTGAGGATTTTTTAAGATAGTGTTCTGGGAAGCTACCGTATCATAGTAACCCGTGTTGTACCAATCGCTCGTCCATTCCCACACATTGCCGGCCATATCATAAAGTCCGAAATCATTGGAGGGGTAAGATTTTACGGGGGCGCGCTTATCGAAGCCGTCCGCTTTGGTATTGATCACCGGAAATTCACCTTCCCAAGTATTTGCTTTTTTTGCCAATTCAGATACGTCATCACCCCAGAAGTAAATGGATTCGGACTGGTTTCCCTGTGCTGCGCGTTCCCACTCCGCTTCTGTGGGTAATCGTCGACCGGCCCATTCGCAATAGGCAAGGGCATCTTCATAGGCGATATGGACTACGGGATCGTTCTCCTTTCCGACCAAGGAGCTTTTTGGGCCGTCGGGATGTTTCCAGTTCGCACCGATCTGCCACTGCCACCACTGCGAAAAATCATAGAGATTGGGTACTGAAGTTTTGGCTTTCTTAAAAGTAAGCGACCCGGGCTGCATTATGCTGTCATGGGGTTTCGGAGTGCCTTCCGGCAGCTGTTTTTTCATCTCTTCCCAATCGATTTCCCGTTCCGCGACCGTTTTATAACTAGTTTCATCAACGAATTTTTTGAACTCGGCGTTGGTTACTTCTGTGATGTCCATAAAAAAACCATCAATAGCTACGGTATGGCCAGGTTTTTCATGTTCCATAGCCATTTTATCTTGGGGCACGGCACCTTGTTCCATGATTGCACCAGGAATCCAGACCATACCGTCGGGGGTGTCGATGCCTTTCGGTTTTTCCTTAGTGACGGTCGTATCCTGCACGGAGACTTCTAGCTTCTTTGTACTTGGGGAAATTTCGCTGGAGGAAGTCGCTGTCTTTTTGTCCTCCTTACATCCTATTAAAAAAATAAAAGAAAAAAGGAATGTAAAAATTCGGATACTATTGTGCATGGATTTCTTTGAAAATTTGAGACAAATATAACCAAATTATGAGCAAAACTTCGATGTTGGTCCAAGAGCATTTGTAGAAGAACTCAAAAGAAAATCGTTCCCCAGGGCAGCGTCGACCGATATGTAATGTTTCACAAAGTGAAAGCGAGAAATGCGACCGACCTTCTTCGTGCCTACCTGAGTTTACATTCCTTTCCGGTACTATAAAAAAAAGGCTGCCTTTTTTTGACAGCCTCTTTTTGCTTTAATTGATTTAATTGAACGGATACATCAGATCACCCATTCGTTTTTGTGCTGGCCTCCACCACACGTAATTTCTTTGGCTGAAAGTGTAAAGGACTCCGTTAGGGGATTTTGACCTGTCGAGTCAAAATGCTCTTTATATTTGACCATATAGGCCTCGGTCAGTTTAAGTTCTTTCAAGGTTGCGTCGGTATCTCTTTTGGTAAAGATGATACTACCATCTTTTTTGCCGAAATTATCGGTCATCAATTCGAAAAGAGCGGTGTCACCGGTAGATTCAACAGTAAGGGTTACCCTACCTCCTCTTGTTACGGAAGAAGGTCTTCCCGTAGGATCTACTTCTTGGTTCAAATCGTAGGAGCAGTGCAATACCTTGTATTCTTTTCCTCCTAACTTCAACTTAGCTTTAAAAGACATAAAAATGATTTTTTGGCAATAATTGCCTGATTAAGAATTATATAATGTCATAAGAGACGGAACTAAATTATTAAATTGTTTCAGAAAGGTTCATTTATTTCGATGAGCGGCTTACTTTGAAAACTCTTTTCGATGAACGACTTGCTCTTTGGCAGTTTATTGCTATTTAAGTCTGTGTTTACCTGTTAGATTACGGATCATTTTGATTTTGCTTACTGCCAATTACAGAAAAAGCGTAAATATTGCAGACGAATCCCTCTAATTTAAGGACGCAGGAGCAAATTCAAAATTTCTTCCAAAACAATCCCTTCTTGGTGCGCATATCGACCGTCATACTCTTGATACATCCTGTCTTTTTATCACGCACCAGCTTTATACCGTTCAGTTCAAGCTTGACGTCCCTTATCTCGTTAAAGAATTGACTTACGGTAAATCGCTCACCGGTCTTATTGAAAACAGGAATATTACTGTAGCAAAAATAATTTCGAATGGTGGTGTCGTCTATTCTTCGGTTAGAATAGCTTACAAAGAATTGGTGCAACTTATCTTCCGATACCTCAATACGGCTTATTTCCTCTTCTTCCTTCTTCTTTTGTTCCTTTTCCTCACTTTCGGTTTCCGCAATCGGCTTGTCGATAATCTGCTGGCGCAAAACGTTTTCTATCGGATCTGTTCTTCGCACAGTATTTCTTTTTTTACGCTCCCTAATGGCGGGAAGCACCATAATACGCTGCTTGGCCTCGTGTCTGCGATCCTCGTTGACTACCAGTAAAATCGTTTTCTCGCCCGGCTGTTTATAGGTATATTTCTCTTTTTTGCCGCTTCCATCAATACCGGTTGTCTCCCCGAAACTCCATTGCCAGCTTTTTGCAAATTTCGAATCGTTAACAAATTCTACCTCATCACCCACCCTTACATACTTGGGTAAAATAATGTTAGGTATCAAACCGGGATCGATTATTTTTTTTCGCTCAACAATAGCAATATCCTTGGCGGCCAAACATTGACCGTTCATTCGCAGGGAGACGGTATATTTTCCCGGTTCGGTAAATTGATGTACTACGTCGGAGCGGTATTCCGGTGGACTGTTGTCGTCGAATTCCCACATCCATTCCACACCTGAGGTATCGGTACTCTTGAATTCGATAAGGTCTTCGGTGGTATATGCATTTGAAATGACTTTAAAACCGACATCCGCACAGTCGACGGTCGAGTTAATCTTAAAGGATAACAACGCAAATCCGACCAAAAAGAATACTAAAAAGGTAATAAATACGTTTCGGTCAAAGTGGGTTTTTATTCTTTTATTTTCCATAAGAAAATTCCTATTTGATGAAAGCGGTCAATACCCTTGAAAAGTAATTTTTTTTTACCATGAACTTAAAACTGATGTTTCTCCTAGTTATTGTGTTCTCAGGTTCATGTGCAAAAAAAACCTATGAAAAGACGGATTATTCGTTCTATAAACGAGAAATCACAAAGCTCAATAATTCCAAAAATAAAGTCCAAAAAAAGGAGGACATCCTGTCAAAATCGGACATGACAACCTCCAAAAAGGCGAAGTATTTGACCCGCGCGGAAAAAGAGCGGTACGCAGCATTGTTGAATATAAACCCTGATTCCCTGGGTAATGAAAAACTATATGCGACAATCACGAAATGGATGGATACACCCTATCAATGGGGTGGAGAATCCCAAAATGGAATAGATTGTTCGTCTTTGACACAACAGATTTACTACGAGGTATATGGTAAAAAAATTCCTAGAACTTCTTTGCAACAATTCTATTTCGACACCCGTGCCCATTTTAAAAGCCAAAAATATTTAAAGGAGGGTGATCTGGTATTTTTTAGACTGCGCTACCAAGACCAAATCGTATCACATGTGGGTATTTACCTTCAAAATGGGAGATTTTTAGGCAGCAACGCACCACGAGGCGTGGAAATTACAGATTTGGATACCCATTATTGGCAAGATAAATATGTAGCCAGTGCCAGATTGCTGACCCATTGATAACCCGAAACTATTGGTAGGCAAGCACATGAGGTATCAAATTCGGAAGTAAACAAATCCCTCCAGAGTTCCCGCGACCAAAAAAAGAGGAAAAACTATTATAGCATAAAGGAATTAAACCCTTGGAAACTAAAAATTTCAGTTAAAAGACCAACGCGGTACAAAATCGTGTTACCAAAATTAACTTAAGGATGAAAAAAAATAATTCCGATCCCTCTATTCAACAACAGGTTTTTGACTTGGGTTTTGATCTTAAGGCAGAAACGTTTACCGCCCATCTCATGGAAGGCGACGTGGCATTGGATATCAACTTATCCGATTATTTCAACCGACGTTTTGGTAAGGACATCACCCGAATCAGCGACGATAACGAAAACGGGCAACAGCTTGAGGTGCATTTAAGTCGTCGCAGTTTCTACAATATATTTCCCGAACGGTTTTTTCATACCTCCTACAGCAGCACCCCCTTTGTCGAGAACATGGTGGCCGATTACAAAAGTCGAAAGCTAGAAGAAGCACAGGTGCGAAAATTTTTCAAACCTTTGGAAACCGAATTTTTTCTGCATAGGGTAGCTATTGAAAAAGACGAGGACAAAACATTTCAATCACTAGCAAGTCCCGATCTGGTAGACTTTCTCACCGATCTTTGGAACGTCGATACCGATATTCCCAAAAAAATGGCCGCCAAAATTATTAAGACGATGCCTTTCATGTACAAGATTGCCGGAAATTTACCGTTGTTACAAAGGATATTGGAAAACATAATCGAAGAAAAGGTATCCATAGAACAAGGTTTTGTTTCCATCGCTTATCCATCCGATGGAACACCTTGGCAATTAGGCGTAAACCTGGCAACGGCCGGACAGCCCATGACCTTTCTTCCAAAATATACGTTTACCATAGAAGATATTGAACGGCCCGATGCTATCGAAGACTATCTGCCGAACGGAAAAATTACCTCGGTAGTTCAATTTTTTCTCGAGCATACCCTGCCTTTTGAAAGTGATTTTGAAATCGATTTTACCATGGCAGAAGCAAAAAGAACATTCGTACTTAGCGAGACAGTCTATGAAGGTAGGCTGGGTATATCGGCGACAATTTAGAGTACTATGATTAAAAGTTATTTTTCGAAATTCATCAGCCTTGATGTCCTGATACCTTTTACGCTAATCCTTTTAGTAGTGTTAATCGGGCTACGTCTGATGGGGTCAAAAACACCCGGGTTCAAAAAACAACAGAATAAATTCTACTACTATTTGCTCATCCATATGGTCGTTATGGCGGTAATGGCCGCAATAGTTTACAACCTACGCCAATCTACCGTACTGCTTCGCTATCTCACGCTGCTGGTCGGCGCATTTATCGTGGGGGGGCTTCACGTCTATTTCTATCGGATCTCATTTACGAAGTTCAATGACGACAATAAGGTTAAGGAATTGGTGTTCGCTTTCATTACGTCCATTGTCCTTTTTATCCCCGTCATCCTGGTAGGTTCCTATTTTCAGGATTTGGAATATTTACCCTACTATTTTGTAATGACCGCTACTTTTGTGATTCCCACCTGTTTTTACATGCTTTTCAACTATTCAGTTTCCATCCCCATTAAGCTTTATTCTAAATGGTATTATCCCTTGGGAAATAAATATGACACTCCGAAACATTACGAACTGAATAACATGATGGTTCTCAACTTTATGTTCCATAAGAATACCAAGGAAAAACATATGACGTGCTTTAAGGCGAAAGCACCTAAGGATATGAATTTCGGGAGGCTTTTCTTTTTCTTCATCAACGATTACAATGAAAAAAAAGCGACTACAAAAATAGAGATGACCGAAGATTCAGGTGACCCTTACGGATGGTATTTTTATATCAAGCCTAATTGGTACGGTTCGTCGAAGCACATTGATTCTGGAGTGACCGTTGAGAGGAACAATCTTAAAGATGGGGATGTGGTGGTTTGCCAGAGGATATGAACTG
Source organism: uncultured Flavobacteriaceae bacterium (assembly GCA_963832345.1). Taxonomy (GTDB): domain Bacteria; phylum Bacteroidota; class Bacteroidia; order Flavobacteriales; family Flavobacteriaceae; genus Pricia. The sequence goes on from CAWHTW010000015.1 coordinate 76,621, forward strand.
TAGGAGCAAGACGTTAGATGTTAGATGAAAATAGAAATTGCAATAGGAAGGAAATTCATTGGAGTATTTGGGATGATAATGAATCAATAATCATTATGACTTCCATCAACTATCATTAAGTGGAGTTTCAAAGTTGAATCAATCGCCATAAAATTCAGTACGATGATCGAGGATATCAAAAATTTTAAAATTAATTGGATCGACGGGATGAAAATCTCCAAGGAGCATTTTCAGAGCCTTCAGAATTTTGCCGAAAATAGTGTAAAGGATGCTTTCGTAAGCCGAAAGGGACGCCATGGTTATGGGTTTTTAGCCACCCATACGGTTGGTAAAAATGATTGTGTCGTTAATCTCGATATCCATAAAAGTTTAAAAATATCCATCAAAGAACTTCGGGCGATCACACCAAACGGCAACCGTATTGAAATTACCAAAGAGACGCCAAGTGTTGAAGACGATATTACCGTTACCGATTTCCTTGAGACGAATAGTGAGATAGGTTACCTAATTATCAACCTAGACACCGAAAATTCCGTTGCCTTCGGCACAAAGAATCCCAAAGAAATACCTCCACGCTATCCGTTTCTTACCAATGGGCACTTTTTCACTTTTATCGATGCCGAGGCACTTCAAAAAACCGGACTTTCGGGCAATCAATTACCCATTGCAAAAATCGTTAAAGATGGTGTCGGCCTATCGGCGACCACCGATTACGTTCCGCCTTGCACCAGTTTGGGAGCGCACGCCCAATTGGTAGATTTCTACGATGAGGCAGAGCAATTCTTGAAGATGGCGGAACGCAACGCCATCACCATAGTTCAAAAAATCAAGTCGAAGCAGAACGAAAATCCCATTTCGGATACGATGTTCGTTGCCGTCGACAAAATTTATGTATATCTCGCCCAAAAAATGACCTCACTAAAATGGGAACAATACGACATGCATCCCAAAGACCTCTTGGAAATTTTGGTGAGTTTCGCCCGTATTTTCAAAGGTTCGGTAGATACAGCATCCCCAGAAAACAAAGAACAGCTATTCAATTATTTTGGGGAATGGACGGATCTTAAAGGTGGTGTCTATGAAAAAACGTTCACGGATATCATCAACCTGAAGTACAACCACCTCGATGTCAATGAAAATATAAAAACGGTATCCGCTTTTATGAAGACCCTCGACAGGCTGCTCAGCGTTCTCACGCAGGTCGACTATATCGGAAAGCGTCGCGATATGGGCATTTTTGTACATGAAAATGTAGTTCGGGAAAAATCAAGCCCGTCGGATACGTCAAGCGGACCTTCGTTTTTGGCCGAATAAGATGGTAAACGTTTAATATCAAATATCAAAGAAATGGAAATATTGAACAAAAAGGAAAGAACCAATTCCTTTCTTCTCTTTTTACTGATGTTCGTCATCACGGTCGGCATCCTTTTTTCAGCATTTTTCTTCAGCTATAAATTGCCGTGGAAAGAGAATATGGTATTACGTACCGAGAACCAAAAAATCAGGTATGAGTTTCTCTATCAAAAGAAATTCATCAAGGATCTCGAAAAGGTCGATATACTTATCGATTCGCTAGAAAATACTCGAGAAGGCTATTTCTTTTTAGAACAGAGCATCAACGCTGATCTTATCGATATCAAGAGTGAAATACCAAAAGACTCGCTCGATGACAAAAGTATGTACGATAACCTGATCTTGACCTACAAGAAACTGATGGACGCCAAACGCGATCTTAAACAGGTCGAAAATGCCAAGAAGGAAATCGACGATTTGAACGAGCAGCTCAGCGCATCGGAGAAAGAAATCGGGCAACTTGAAAAAGCTTTGGAACTTTCACAGCGCTTAAGAAATTGAAGATAGACTTTAGATATTGGACGTTAGAACTTAGACGTTCTCACAACCCGACCTATGAACCAAGAACTAGAAAAAGCCATACACATTGCCACGCAGATTGCCGAAGAGCACCAGCATGAAAGTTTCGGCCCGGCGCATTTGATGAAGGCCGCTTTGAACCGGCATTTGTCCCTTTTACGCTATTTATATGATTTGGGAGTAGATGTGTATTTCATCGAGGAATGGGCGGATGAGAATTTGGAAAGCTATCCCAAAAGATCAAGGCATACCTTAGATGTCAGAGCGAGTTCAGCGGCCAAAATCGTCGTTGTCGAGGCAGAGGAAATTCAACTCAAATTGGATAAAGCGGATGTAGATCTTGTCTGCCTTTTTGTATCCGCAATCACTCCGGGTGTCGGTTTCAGTTTCGACCAGCTGAAATCCTTACCGGTCAGCAGCACCGAATTGCTGGATAGTTTGATGACCCATCTAAATGCTTCTTCTAAAGCCAAGGTGAGCGTATGCGATAACGCATTGGCCGTGGATAATAACGCGGCGAGCGACATCCTTAAAAAATATACCAAAGATTTATTATTGGGTGCAAAAGATGGATGTTACGACCATATCATCAATAGGGACAGGGAACTGAAAATGATTACGGAGATCCTTAGCCGAAAGTCCAAACCTAACGTCATAGTTCAGGGCGAATCCGGCGTGGGTAAGACCGTATTAATCCAAAATCTGGCCTCGGAAATTTACAATGGAAAAATTGTAGATACCCTAAAGGATGCCACTCTTTTGGAAATCGACACTGCTACCCTACTCACCGGCGCTTCCTATAAAGGGGAAATCGAAGATCGCTTGCAGAACATTTTCAACGAAGCCAAGCCGCTGCAAAAACCTATTGTTTTTATCGATGATTTCCATTCCCTATTGCAGGATGCCACTGTAAACCAAGGCATATTGAACGTCATCAAATCGGAATTGAACAAAGGCGAAGTCATTATAATAGGAGCGACCACCTCCGACAGCTATCGCAAACATATTGCTGCCGACGACGCACTCCATCGTCGTTTCGAATCCGTCACTTTAGAGGAGCCGGACAATGAAACGGCTTACCGGATCTTGAAAAGTGTCGGACAGTCCTATACGGAACATCACGGCCTTGATATCGAAGAGGAAACGCTGCGGGAATCCATTCGCCTTTCAAAACGCTACTTGAAGGAAAAAAGCCTTCCGAATTCGGCATTGGAATTGGTAGATCGAACCATGGCCGCTGCCAAGGTTTCCAAACAATCCCTTCCGGGAGATCTCGAAGCCTTGAAATCAGAGATCGATACCCTTGAAAAAAAGTGGGAAAAGCTTTCTGATGACGAAAAAAATCAGGAAATCGATTGGGTCTACCTAGCGTTGAAGAATCGTTTAAGTACCATCGTACTCGGAAAATTCGATACCGAGGATGCTTTCAGGTTGCCCGGACACACTGAAAAAATTAAGTATGTCAAAGGGCTATTGACCTCCCTTGAAGAACACGCCAAAAAAGACCGTACCGATATCGATGCCGCGGACTTGGCGGCCATGGTTTCCAACATTACCGGAATACCCGCGGGAAAAGTACAGATTCAAGAACGCGAACGGCTGATGGATATGGAAGATTCCTTAAGGAAACGCGTTATTGGACAAGATAATGCCGTGCAGACCGTAGCCGAGGCCATCATCGAATCACGATCTGGACTCTCGAAAGGTGGACAACCCATTGGTTCATTCTTCTTTTCAGGCCCCACCGGAACTGGAAAAACAGAGTTGGCGAAGTCGATGGCCGAGTTTCTTTTTAACGACGAATCCGCCATCATCCGTTTTGATATGTCGGAGTTTAAGGAAGCCCATTCCGCCGCTCTTTTATATGGGGCACCTCCGGGATATGTCGGCTATGAAGAAGGTGGAGTACTGGTGAACAAAATCCGGCAAAAGCCCTATTCCATTATCCTTTTTGACGAAATCGAAAAAGCGCACCTGTCCGTTTTCGATGTTTTTTTACAAATACTGGATGAAGGTAGGCTCAGCGACCGTTTGGGTAAGGAAGGCGATTTTTCTAATGCCGTTATCCTATTTACCTCGAATATCGGGTCCGAATTTATCGCCAAATCCTTCGATAGCGGAAATGTGCCTACTTCGGACGAGCTAATGGAAATCATGGCCAACTATTTCCGTCCGGAATTTTTAGGCCGTATCACCGAAATCGTACCCTTCGCCCCTATCTCGAAAAACGATGCCCCGTTCATCTTCGACCTGCATCTTAAAAAAGAATTGATAGCGCTAACGGATAAATTGGGCATCACCTTGGAAATCGACAAAGAGACCAAAGACCAATTGTCGCTTGACGGGTTTTCATCCACATATGGCGTTCGTCCCCTCAAAGCGGTCATCCGTAATAAGTTGAAAAGACCATTATCGAAAATGATCATTTCCGGACAGATTAAGGCGCCGCAGAAAGTAAAAGTCGGATTGAAGGACAAGGAAGTCGTTTTTACCGTGATAAAATAGATGTTAGATGTAAGAGGTTAGATTGTAGATGTTGGACGCTGGATGACACATGACACATGACATATTACACGTGACCGAAACACTTCTTTCCTAAATTCATAAACCTTTTTTTTGAAATTGCACTTGAAATAGTGCTTGAATTTAAACCCCTATGGCAAAACCTTACTACGAAGCCCCGTTCAATTTTAAGCGCTTCTTTGAAAAGAAAGCGCTAAAGAGGCTGTCCTTGCGTGATTCGATTTCACAGTTCATCAGCATCATTATCACCACCTATTTCCAGGAATATACCTTTGATGAGGAATTCGGCAGCGAGATTTGGGAGACCGATTTCGATTTGCTGATAAACGCAAACGTGCTCAAAGAGCAAATCAAAAATTCCCTGACGGACCAAATATATCGGTACGAAAAACGACTGACCCATATTGACCTGAGCGTAGAACTCAAGGAAAGCCTAACGGAAAAAGCCAACACAGTACGGTTGAAAAAATACCTGCTTATTATCGTTACCGGCACCATCATCAAAACTGACGAACCTTTCCGGTTTACCGGGGATTATTATTTGGCGCCCTTATCCTATAAATGAGGGGATACGGGTTAGAAAAAATAAAATAGCATTGAAATGATGCTGAAAATTAAATTGTAACTAAAATAAAGTCTTTTGAGGATTAGGATATTACATTGACAAGTTCAGTTTTGATAGCACATTGCAAAAAACCAAAATTGAAGCTAAAAAGATAGCTGCATTGATGCGCAATCAAAAAATTTCCAACAATAAGAGTTTCAAGGATGATTAAACCTATTGAACGACAAACCCACAACACGATTAACCTGCAACCTTTTTATCCTGCAAACTCTTTTAACCTTTAACCTTCACAATCATGAACACCCTTACCAAAGACGAAATAAAAGATAGACTGATACGACGGGCAGCTGAAGCTTGGGGGGTTGACGAGATGGAAATTGAGTTTTCTTTCGATCCCATCGTCGGTATTCTTTTTGATGCCTGTGCGCACGAGTTCGAGCGTATTTCGGAAAGCATCAAAACCAGCCGCACGAAGATAACGGAGCGCTTGGTGGATTTATTGACTCCGGAGATCTCGGTGACGGCAAAACCGGCGCACGCCATCATGCATGTGCTTCCCACAGAATCGCGTATCAAAATAAATGCCCGTAGCCAATTCTACCATCGAAAACGTAAGCCTATTTTTACGGAAGACGGAAATAATGCCTTTGAGGATTATGAATTCTGTCCCGCAGGTGAGTTCACCATCAACAATTGTGAACTTCGGTACATCGCGTATCCCGATAAAATTTCGAAGCATCAACATCATAGAAATCTTCCCTTTATAAATCAAGGAGACCTTAAGGCCCGTCCAGAAGCCAACTGCATTTATTTGGGCATCCGGCCAGGCGAGGGTGTTAAGAGCATCGATCAGCTGCTCTGCTATTTCGACCTGCTTAATTTTTCGCAAAATGAACTGTTGGCGCACCATATCGGTATCGCCGATTGGTCGCTGAACGGCAAGACCTTGGATATTGTAAAAGGCTACAACGAACAAATGGAGGTCAAAGACGACTTTAGCGGTTATATCAATGAATCCATCCAAAGTAAAATCCGTTTTTATGAATCCTATGTCAAGGAATTTTACGAGCATCATTTTTATACCGTTAATAATTCCTTGGATGTCAAGAAAAATCTGAAAAGGTATCCCGAGGTATTTTCGGAATTCATTTCGGACAAACATTTAAAAGACTTCAGCGAACCCTTACTATGGATAAAAATTGAATTCTCCACCGTGGTATCCACTTCAGTGCTCGAGAACCTGCGGTGCCATATCAACTGTTTTCCGGTGCTCAATAAAAAATCGGAAAAATTGAACAAACGCCTACAGCCTTATTTCAACATTCTGCCTCTGGCAGTGAACGAGGATTTCTTTTTTGACATCCAAGAAATTAGTGGGGATACCGGCAACACGTATTTTATGCAGAACCGGGGACAGAAAGAACATGAACACCCAAACGCCTATCTTCGGTTCGGGGGTGTTTCTCGATTCGATGAGCGCGACGGCTCCGAACTTTTGAACTATACCCTAGATCTTTTAAAGGAAGATAGTGCCGCATTTTCAACAATGGGCAGTGATTTTATCGACGGCAACCTGAAAAATCTGAAAAAAATCATTTCACGTATCGAACAGAAAATCGAACAAAAAAAATATACCAAAAATAAGATTCCCTATTTGATCGTTAACCGGAACAGTATACAAGAAAACAGGGATAAGAACATATATGTAGCATATTGGACGACCGCGGGCGAGAAAGCCAATAAGATCAATCCGTATGTGAAGATGAACGCCAAGGTCGGTTCCGCCTTTCAGCCCGATTCACTAACGCTACTCACCGGAACTTTGGGCGGCAAGAACGAACCTTCTCCCAGTGACAAGATTTACGCCTACCGTGAACATGTATTGTCAAAAGGTAGGGTCGTCACCCGTCAGGACATCATACAACACTGTTTTAGTATTTACAAGAGCAGTATTACTAGGGTAACTATCGAAAAAGGGATGATGGTCTCTCAACACCAAGATGTTGGCTATACGCCCACTACGGATATCCACATCACCAAAAATACCGAAATCGATTATATGGAAGCGGATTGGGAACATCTCAAAAAAGAGCTGTTGATCAGTCTGCAGGTGCGGTCGGCGAACGTCTTGCCGTTTCGTGTGTTCTATCGATAGAAAAGGGACAATACCGCATCGCTAATCGCATTACGCCAAGCCTACAAAAGACCACAGGTATAGCGCACGGCGATTTTGCCAATGGAACAACCTAGGTTGACCATCGTAATTTCCACCTACAATAATTTCTTGGAAGCTTCAGTTTCGTTAAATTTGTTCGCTTACAAATCAAACACTATGAACGACAAAAAAACATTGTTCGATAAGGTCTGGGATTCGCATGTGGTACAACACATCGAGAACGGTCCGGATGTGCTCTTTATCGACCGCCATATGGTGCATGAAGTGACCAGTCCCGTTGCCTTTTTAGGTATTAAAAACCGGGCTATCGAGGTCATGTATCCCGAAAAAACATTTGCTACCGCCGATCACAATACCCCGACCATCAATCAGCACTTACCCGTCGAAGATCCGCTTTCGGCCAATCAGCTGCGGATGTTAGAAGAAAATTCCAATGAATTCGGAATATCTTATTGGGGTCTTGGCCATGAAAAAAACGGTATCGTACATGTGGTAGGTCCGGAATACGGTATTACCCAACCTGGTGCCACTATCGTTTGCGGTGATTCCCACACCTCAACCCATGGGGCTTTCGGGGCGATTGCCTTTGGAATCGGTACTTCGGAAGTCGAAATGGTATTGGCCACCCAATGTATTATGCAGACCAAGCCTAAAAGCATGCGTATCAACGTCGAGGGCAAGCTGAATTTCGGGGTGACGCCCAAGGACGTCGCTTTATATATCATTTCACAATTGTCCACTTCCGGAGCAACCGGTTATTTTGTGGAATATGCGGGACCCGTTTTTCGTGATATGACGATGGAAGGGCGTATGACCGTTTGTAACCTCAGTATCGAAATGGGCGCGCGAGGTGGCATGATCGCACCCGATGAAAAAACCTTCGAATATGTAAAAGGAAGGGAATTCACTCCGACAGGAGCCGCTTGGGATACCGCAATGGACTATTGGAGGACGCTCTCCACGGACGCCGATGCGGAGTTTGATAAGGAGATCACCTTCGACGCTGCGAATATCGAGCCGATGATCACTTACGGTACCAACCCGGGGATGGGTATCGGAATTTCCCATGGTATCCCGTTAGCGGATGCCAAGGATAGTGGGGCGGCGACGTATCACAAGTCCTTGAAGTATATGAATTTCAGCGAGGGCGATTCCATGATGGGGAAACCTATCGATTTCGTTTTCCTTGGAAGCTGTACCAACGGCCGTATCGAAGATTTTAGGCTGTTTACGTCTTTGGTAAAAGGACGAAAAAAAGCGGACCATGTGACCGCATGGCTAGTACCCGGTTCCCATAAAGTCGAAAAAGCCATAAAAGAGGAAGGTTTGTTGGCTATTCTAGAGGAAGCCGGTTTCGAACTCCGAGAACCCGGATGCTCCGCCTGCTTGGCGATGAATGATGACAAAGTGCCCGCGGGCAAATATGCGGTCAGTACCTCGAACCGAAATTTTGAGGGAAGGCAAGGGCCTGGGGCACGGACGCTTTTGGCGAGTCCGTTAGTTGCAGCTGCCGCTGCGGTTACCGGGAAGGTTACAGATCCTAGGGAACTTATGGAGGCGGAAACCGCTTAGCGCTAAACGCTTTATGCCATACACGCTAAAAAGCCTAAAATTAAAATCATGCGAGATTTCAAATTGTACAAAGTTTGGGAACTTGGTCATCAAGTTACGCTTAAGTTGTATAAATTATCTAAGAAATTTCCTAAAGAAGAAATATACGATATTACAACTCAAATGCGTCGGGCGGCGTAATGCATACCTCCCAACAGTGCAGAAGGCTGGGGAAGGGATTCGGATACAGCATTCAAACGTGTCCTAATCATTTCACAGGGGTCAGCAAGCGAACTTGAATATTTTACTATTCCTGCCAAAGCTTTGAGATATTTGGCAGAACCAGATTTCAATTTGCTAGAAGATGATGTCAATAAGGTCAAACGCAGCTTGAATAACCAAATTCGGAAATTATAAATAATAAGTAATCAGCGTATAGCGATAAGTGCTATGCGCAAAGTTCAAAAAAATGGCATACGATAAATTCAACATACTAACAACATCCGCTGTACCGCTTCCTATAGAGAATGTGGACACGGATCAGATCATACCCGCACGTTTTTTGAAAGCGACGGAACGTAAAGGCTTCGGCGATAATCTTTTTCGTGATTGGCGGTATAACGACGATCATTCCGAGAAGCAAGATTTTGTACTGAACAATCCGATGTATAGCGGCCGTATTTTGGTCGGTGGAAAAAACTTCGGTTCCGGATCTTCTCGCGAACATGCGGCTTGGGCGGTATATGACTACGGATTCCGCTGTGTGGTGTCCAGCTTTTTCGCAGATATATTTCGCAACAACTGCCTCAATATCGGTGTTCTTCCGGTACAGGTGAGTCCCGAATTTCTTGAAAAGATTTTCCGGGCCATCGAAGCGGATCCCAATGCACTTTTGGAGGTCAACCTTCCCGAGCAGACCATTACTATTACGGCTACCGGAGACCAGGAGAGCTTCGACATTAATGCCTACAAAAAAGCGAATATGCTCAATGGCTTTGACGATATCGACTATCTGTTGAATATTAAGGAGCAGATTCGGGAATTTGCAGGGGACAGACCTCTGTGAAGAAAATTCCAAATTCCAATCCCCAAATTCCAAGGGAAATGACAATAATGACAATCTGATAATGGCCAGACAAGCCTTATTTGATTGCTAAGCCTGACGCCCAATGGGCTTGATAAGAAATACTGAATTAAAATGAAAAGACGGATAGAAATTATGGATACCACGCTTCGCGATGGGGAGCAGACCTCGGGAGTATCCTTTTCCGTTTCCGAGAAATTGACCTTGTCCAAACTGTTGCTTGACGAACTGCAGGTCGATCGAATCGAAGTAGCCTCCGCTAGGGTTTCCGACGGGGAACTGGAAGCCGTAAAACAGATTACCGAATGGGCGGCATCCAAAAACTATTTGGACAAGGTAGAAGTGCTGACTTTTGTTGATGGCGGCGTGTCCTTAGAATGGATGGGGCAAGCCGGTGCAAAGACCCAAAACCTTTTGACAAAAGGTTCGCTAAACCATCTAAAATTCCAACTTAAGAAGACCCCGGAGCAGCATTTCAGTGAAATTGCCGACGTTTTCGCATCCGCAGAAAAAAAAGGAATTAACAACAATATTTATTTGGAGGATTGGAGCAACGGCATGCGCAACTCCAAGGACTATGTCTTTCAGTTTTTGGATTTCCTGTCCACCCAACCCGTAAAACGCATTTTACTCCCCGATACACTGGGCATACTGACCCATACCGAAACCTATGACTTTCTTAGTGAAATCATCGAAAGTTATCCAGACATCCATTTCGATTTTCACGGCCATAACGATTATGATTTGGGCGTTGCCAACGTTATGGAAGCTGTAAAGGCCGGTTGTCACGGATTGCATTTGACCGTTAACGGCATGGGCGAACGCGCTGGGAATGCGCCGATGGCCAGTGCGATTGCGGTCATCAACGACTTTCTGCCCGAGGTCGAGATCGGCGTCAATGAATCCGCTTTGTTCAAAGTGAGCAAATTGGTATCCGCGTTTTCTGGAATCGGAATTCCGGCGAACAAACCTATTGTTGGCGATAGTGTTTTCACGCAAACAGCAGGTATACACGCCGACGGCGACAACAAAAAAAACCTTTATTTCAGTGATTTATTGCCAGAACGTTTTGGACGGAAACGCAAATATGCGCTAGGTAAAATGTCGGGGAAAGCCAATATCCAAAAAAATTTACAGGAACTCGGTCTGACCCTAAATGATGAAGAACTCAAAAAGGTAACTGCCCGTATCATCGAACTCGGTGATAAAAAAGAGCGAGTAACCAAAGACGATTTGCCCTATATCATTTCCGATGTTCTGAATACGGATTATTTACAAAAGGTCTTCGTCAAATCGTATGTGCTTACCCACTCCAAGGGATTGCGCCCCTCCACTACCCTTTCCTTGGAAATCGATGGAAAAACTTTTGAGGAGAATGCATCCGGTGACGGCCAGTACGATGCTTTTATGAATGCCCTTGCGGAAAATATATCAGTCCAGAAAAAAGAAGCTGCCCAATCTTGTGGATTACGCGGTGCGGATTCCTCCAGGAAGTAATTCCGACGCGCTTTGTGAGACTATCATCACTTGGGAGACTGATGGCAAGGAATTTACTTCCAGAGGACTAGATTCCGACCAGACGGTTTCGGCGATTAAAGCAACGGAGAAGATGTTGAATATTATTTAGGAACACGCATTGCGAGGAGATGATTTTCACAGAAAGTCATTTACGCGGCAATCTGTTCAAATTCGGTAAGAACACGAATCAAAGGATGTGCTGTAACACAACACAGAAAAAGTTAAACAGATTGCTGCGCTGCGCTCGCAATTGTACATTAATAACACCATTATGAAACTAAATATTGCCCTACTCGCCGGAGACGGTATCGGCCCCGAAGTAATAGACCAAGCTGTAAAAGTTTGCGATGCCATTGCGGAAAAATATAAACACGAAATTACATGGAAGCCCGCCTTGACAGGTGCCGCGGCTATAGATGCCGTCGGCGAACCTTATCCTGATGAAACCCATGAAATCTGCGCCAATGCGGATGCGGTGCTTTTCGGTGCTATCGGACATCCCCGGTTTGACAATGATCCCTTGGCCAAGGTACGTCCGGAACAGGGATTGCTGAAGATGCGACAAAAATTGGGATTATTCGCCAATGTGCGTCCGACCTTTACATTTCCGTCCCTGATCGATAAATCCCCATTAAAACGGGAACGTATTGAAGGCACCGACTTGATTATCCTACGCGAACTGACCGGGGGTGTATATTTCGGCGAGCGCGGCCGAAAAGACGATGGTAATACCGCTTTTGATACCATGACCTATACCCGTGCCGAAATCCAACGTTTGGCGAAAAAGGGATTTGAAATGGCGATGACACGCTCCAAGAGATTGTGCTGCGTCGATAAGGCCAATGTATTGGAATCTTCCCGGCTTTGGCGTGAAACCGTACAGGCCATGGAAAAAGACTATCCAGAAGTAGAAGTTTCCTATGAATTCGTCGACGCCACGGCTATGCGTTTGGTACAATGGCCCAAAGGCTATGACGTTATCATTACCGAAAACCTTTTTGGGGATATTTTGACGGATGAAGCTTCCGTTATTTCAGGGTCCATGGGCTTGATGCCTTCCGCTTCGGTGGGGAGCAACGTATCTCTTTATGAGCCGATCCATGGCTCATACCCACAAGCGGCCGGAAAAGATATTGCGAATCCGTTGGCTACGGTTCTTTCCGCCGCCATGCTTTTTGAGGATTTTGACCTGAAACAGGAAGCAGAGGACATTCGGCGGGTAGTGAACAAATCTTTAGCGCAAGGTATCGTGACCGAAGATCTGGCCGAGGACGGGAAATCGTACAGGACCAGTGAAGTCGGTGATTGGTTGGCCACAAATATCTGATAGGGCTATCCGATCCAAAAAAAATGATTCTTTTTTACTTGGAGCTAAAGATTGCTGCCTATCCAGGAATGACAAAAAGAATCATAGGATATAATCCGTACTCACAAAATTGGATAGTTTCGCCTCCAGTAGTTGCTGAATCGTTTGGTTATTCAGGTCGTTGTCCTTAAATGCAACAAAAGTCCGAATTGAAAATGAACGCAGGGCATCGTGAACACTCAGCGTTGCCTGTGCGGAATCTTTTCTTCCCGTAAACGGATAGACGTCGGGACCGCGCTGGCATGAACTGTTCAGGTTAACGCGACACACGAGGTTGACAAGGGTATCAATTAATGGGGAAAGCGCATAGACATCCTTCCCAAAAAGGCTTACTTGTTGGCCATAATTACTTTCGGCCATGTCATTTAAGGGTTCTTCGATATCTGAAAAGGAAAGAACAGGAATCACCGGTCCGAACTGTTCTTCTTGATACACCCGCATATCCTTGGTTACTGGATACAATACGGCAGGCCAAATATAGTTGTCTAAATGTTGTCCGCCTTTTTCGTTGAGCACTTTCGCTCCTTTTTCAACGGCGTCATCGATCAGTTCTTGAATATAGGCCGGTTTTTCGGGTTCGGGTAGGGGTGTTAGGTTCACACCATTTTCCCATGGATTCCCAAATTGCAGTCCGTCGACCCGTTTGGCAAACTGCTTAAGGAATCTTTCCTTAATATCCTCATGCACGTAAATCACCTTTAAAGCGGTACAGCGCTGCCCGTTGAAGGACAAGGTACCTGAAATACATTCATCGATGGTCAGATCGAGATCGGCATCCGGAAGTATGATGGCGGGGTTTTTGGCTTCCAGGCCCAAAACAAGACGTAATCGGCTGCTTTTCGGATGCTGTTCCTGTATCGCGTTGGCAGATTTACTATTGCCGATAAGGGCCAGCACATCAACCTTCCCACTCTGCATAATTGGGGTGGCCAAAATCCGACCGCGTCCAAAAATAACATTCACTACACCCTTGGGAAAACTATTTTGAAAAGCTTCCAATAAAGGCGTAATTAATAAAACCCCATGTTTTGCCGGTTTAAAAATCGTGGTATTGCCCATGATAATCGCGGGAATCAACAGGGCAAAAGTTTCGTTTAAAGGATAGTTGTATGGACCCAGACACAGAACAACGCCCAAAGGCCCTCTTTTGATATGGGCATAAACTCCATCGTGTTTTTGAAACTTGGCAGAGTTCCGATCGAGATCTTTGTACTCTTCAATGGTATCCTGAATATACTCCACTGTACGATCGAATTCCTTCTGGGAATCGGGTAGCGATTTACCGATTTCCCACATCAAGAGCTTTACGATTTCATCACGTTTAGTCTCCATTTGGCCCACAAATTTTTCCATGCACGCGATCCGGTCCTTTACATGCATCGTCGGCCATATACCCTTTCCCCGGTCAAATGCCTTTACAGCGGCGCTCAAGGCATCTATCGCCTCCGGCTCTCCCATATCGGGAATGCTGCCCAACAGGGTCTGTTTGTATTCATCGGTTGACGAAATCGTAGAAAATACCTTAGCAGTATTTCCGTCCCAAGTTCTTAATTCGCCATTGACCAAGTATTTTTTCTGGTGAAGCGGCTTTTTGATCAGGAATTCTTCGGGAATCGTTGTATTGGACATAAAAAATGGTTTAAACTGTTAAATAAAAGGACAATTGCGAGCTGCCATTCGTAGCGAAGGTGAGAATGGCAAAGCTGCAATCTTTCAACCTACTGTTAACTGACAAAAGTACCGTGTCGCTTTTAAATTCGCTCGGGGTTCAACAGATTGCTAAGTCACTTTCCACGTTCTACTTTCTTACACCTGCGTTGAGCTCCTCGCAATTGCGTTAGACGATAGGCTTCATCGCTATCATGGACGCCCGCAATCGTGCGCCCACTCTCTCGACCGGATGCTCCCGCAATGCTTTGTTCACGGCAATCAATTTTGCATTGTCGACTTGAGTGTTTTTTCCTTCTCCGTAAGGCTTACCGATAACGTCCGTATCGATTTTTTTCATAAAGTCCGCCAAGAGTGGCTTACAGGCATGGTCGAACAGGTAGCAGCCGTATTCGGCGGTATCGGAAATTACGCGGTTCATTTCAAAAAGCTTCTTCCTTGCGATGGTATTGGCAATCAAAGGGGTTTCGTGCAAAGATTCATAGTAGGCGGATTCACCGATAATCCCCGATTGGGTCATGGACTCATAAGCCAGCTCAACGCCTGCCCGAACCATAGCGACCATCAGCACGCCGTTGTCATAAAATTCTTGTTCGGAAATTTTATCGTTCCCCGCGGGCGTCTTCTCGAAAGCGGTCTCACCGGTTTCGGCACGCCATTTCAATAGGTTTTTATCATCATTGGCCCAATCTTCCATCATCGTCTTTGAAAAATGGCCGGTCATAATATCGTCCATATGGGTATGGAAAAGCGGACGCATAATGTCTTTCATTTCTTCGGATAGTTCAAAGGCCTTGATTTTAGCGGGATTGGACAACCGGTCCATCATATGTGTGATACCGCCGTATTTCATGCCTTCCGTCACGGTTTCCCATCCGTATTGAATGAGTTTGGAGGCATAACCGGCATCAATGCCCTTTTCAATCATCTTGTCAAAACAAAGGATGCTTCCGGTCTGTAAAAGTCCACAAAGAATGGTCTGCTCGCCCATGAGGTCTGATTTCACTTCCGCCACAAAAGACGATTCCAGCACACCTGCCCTATGTCCGCCGGTTCCGACCGCGTACGCTTTTGCCTGTTCCAAGCCCTTACCCTCTGGATCGTTCTGCGGATGTACGGCAATCAGTGTCGGCACCCCGAATCCACGTTTATATTCCTCCCGTACTTCCGAACCGGGACATTTGGGTGCCACCATAATCACTGTCAAATCTTCTCGGATTTGCATGCCTTCTTCCACGATATTGAATCCATGGGAATACGACAGCGTTGCCCCTTTTTTCATCAGGGGCATTACCGTTCCCACAACATTTGTGTGCTGCTTGTCAGGGGTCAGGTTGATGACCAAGTCGGCCGTGGGCACCAATTCGTCGTATGTGCCTACTTTAAATCCGTTTTCGCTCGCATTTTGAAAGGATGTTCGTTTTTCCTTGATCGCCCCCTCCCGTAAGGCATACGATATATCAAGTCCGGAATCACGCATATTGAGACCTTGGTTCAAGCCTTGGGCCCCACAGCCCACAATAACGATTTTCTTTCCTTTCAAAGCGGATACACCATCGGAGAATTCACTGGCTTCCATAAACCGGCATTTTCCCAGTTGGGTTAATTGATCTCGTAACGATAGTGTATTAAAATAATTTGCCATAGGTATTGTAATTTTTTATCATTTCCGCACTTCGGCCACGCTCAGCATAAACTCAGGCGGAAATCTGTTCATTTATTGGTTCGTCCTCTTTTTTGTCATTCCTGCGCAGGCAGGAATCTGATGAAATTTTGATACTGAAAGTTACTAACGAATATAGAAAAATGCAACGGATTAAGCCTTCTCATGAAATCCATTGAGCAGCGCGGTGATTTCCATGACATCCTTCGTGACGGATATACGGCCAGAGCGCACAAACTGCATGATACCAAACGGTTTTAGATCATCGTACATTTTATCGACTTCACTTCGTCTTCCGGTTTTTGAAATCACAAAAAATTCGCGGGCTACGGTGACGATCTCCGAATGGTTCTCTTTGATGATATTCTGTATTTGCCGTTCGTCGAACAACAAGTTGGAGGCAATTTTAAAAAGCGCCGATTCTTGAAATATGGTCTCCTCGTCTGTGTGGTAAAAGGCTTTGATGACCTCAATCTGTTTTTCGATCTGGCGCACGATTTTTCGAGTCCAATCTTCCGTAGTGAAGGTCACTATGGTAAACTTAGAGACTCCATCAATTTCTGACCGAGAGACATTTAGACTCTCTATGTTGATGTGCCTTTTTAAAAATATTCCGGATATTCTGTTGAGCAGCCCTACATTGTTTTCGGAATAGACCGATATAGTAAACAAAGCTTTTTTCATTACTAATTATTGATTAAACATTATTCATTATTGCTTGCACATTTTAGACCTGTTAGGCTTTGAATATTTGAAAGGTCTATCTTGTGTTAAGCTAAGCCAAAATCGTCGTACAATCCAATGCATCTTCTAAACCATTTCAGCTTTGACACCAGCTATTTAAGTGCGACAATCCTAATTCTTTTATAATCGGCATACCAATTTCCGTTCTTGAAAAGTCTGTCACGTAGACTTTCCTGTACCTCTTTTCGTATTTTGATGGCATCATCAGCGGGAATTTTATCAAAAAAAGGTTTTGCGAACATCTGCAACCAATCCTCTATTCCCGTTACTTCGTCGGCTAGCAGGGTCGGCCGGTCGTACCATTGTGCGAATATAACTGTAAAACCTTGGGATTCCAAAGCACTTGTATATTCCCCGATCGAAGGGAAATACCATAAGCTTAACTCCGACTGCCGTGCGTAGCCCCATTGACCTAGACTTGCTCTCAGGGCGTCGGTTATAGTCTTCACATTGTGCTTACCACCGAATTCTACGACCATTCTTCCCCCATCGGCCAAATTGGAATGCATATTGGCGATGGCTTTTTTGTAATCCAGCACCCAATGCAGGGTAGCGTTGGAAAACAGGGCATCGAAAGGTTTGCTAAAATTGAAAGCGGTGGCGTCGCCCACTTCAAAATCGCAGGAAGGAAACTGCTCCTGGGCCCTTACAATCATGTCTGGAGACGTATCCATACCGACCACACTTCTCGCCAATTTGTTGATTTCGGCAGTCAACTCCCCTGACCCGCAGCCCAAATCTAAAACTCTTTCGTGCGATTTAGGCGCCAACAAATCAATGAGGCCCATACCATAATTGTACACAAAATTGTGCTTCTCATTGTATAATTGGGCGTCCCATGTATTTGTTGGTTGTTGCATCCTTTTTTTCGCTGTAAGACCAGACTGGTTTTGATAACGCGACTGGTCTATATTTTTACGGCAATAATCAATCCCGTCGACCAATTCATTTTAGTTACTGTGAAATCATCCCGTTTTTCCAAAAAGGCGACCAATTCATCTGCTTTCTGCTGATGTCCTTCAGGCCAATTCGGTTGTATATTCATGTCGTCGATAACATAAAAGCCTCCTATTTTGACCAAAGCCAGAATTTCATCTATTTCGCTATATTTTCCAGGCCACGCATCTGCAAAAATGAGGTCGAAGGATTCGCCTTTATATGAATTGATCCATTCTGAACCCTCTTGACAGATGATTTCCAATCGCTTATCATCGCCGAAATACGTCTTGGCAATATCGATCAGCTCTGGGTCTTGGTCTACGGTAATTAAATGGGCATCGCCATCCATTCCCTCGACCATCCACGACAGACTTAAGCCGATTCCGGTGCCCAGTTCCAAAAATCGCCCTTTCGGTTTTGATGCGATTAGGGTCTTTAATAGCGTACCGATATAAATGTCCGAAGGCATGGTGAAACCTATTTCTTCGGATTTTCTTTGGATATAGGGTAGGATTTTTGGTGTGTTTTGGATGTTGGTGTCGTTCATTGTATCACTATTGTCGGTCTGGGCGCAGTCGAACCTTTGGTGTGCAAAAGCATTTCGACTGGGCCAATTCTGACATTTAATTATTTCAGCCTAATATCCGATACCGACGCGCCGGAAGGAATCATCGGGAATACGTTATCCTCTTTTTCGACTTTTACCTCTAAGAAATAAGGCTTGTCAGAAGCCATCATTTCCTGTACAGTCGATTTCAGGTCCTTGCGTTCGCTGACCCTTTTGGCCTCTATATGATAGCCTTCGGCAATCTTCACAAAATCGGGATTGACCATGACCGTTGACGCGTAGCGCTTTTCAAAAAACAGTTCTTGCCATTGGCGAACCATTCCTAGGTGGTCATTGTTCAGCACGACAATTTTAACCGGTACTTGATGCTGAAAAATAATCCCCAATTCCTGGATTGTCATCTGATAGCCGCCGTCGCCTATAACAGCGACCACTTCACGATCCATTGCGCCCATCTTCGCCCCGATGGCTGCAGGTAGGGCAAAGCCCATGGTACCCAGACCGCCGGAGGTGATATTGCTTTTCGATTGGTTGAACTTCGCATAACGACAGGCAATCATTTGATGTTGCCCTACATCCGAAACGATGACCGCTTTGTTCCCGGAAGCCAAATTGATTTCCTCGATGACCTCGCCCATGGTAAGACCTTCTTTTGTAGGGTGGATATCATTTTTAATTACCGTATCGAATTCGATTTGATACTTTTCCTTAAAAAGTTCATGCCAAGCCTTGTGCTGGTTCTCGTGAATCAGCGGGAGTAGCAATTCGAGGGTATCTTTGGAATTTCCCAAAACGGCGACATCTGCCTGGACGTTTTTATTGATTTCGGCGGGATCTATCTCAAAATGAATGACTTTAGCCTGCTTGGCATAGGTGTCCAAGCTGCCCGTTACACGATCATCGAACCGCATGCCGATTGCAATCAGCACATCGCATTCGTTGGTCAACAAATTCGGACCGTAGTTACCGTGCATACCGACCATGCCCACATTCAGCGGATGGCTCGTATCCAGGGCGGAAGCTCCCATAATCGTCCATGCTGCCGGGATACCCGCTTTCTCGACCAAAGCCTTCAACTGTTTTTCGGCTTGGCCTAATATAACACCTTGCCCCCAAACGATATAGGGTTTTTTGGCCGTGTTGATAAGTTCGGCAGCTGCCTCGATAGCCTTGGCATCGGGCTGGGGAAACGGATTATAGCTGCGGACCCCGGTGCATTTTTCATAGCTGAAATCGAACTCGTCAAACTGGGCGTTCTTGGTAATATCGACCAAAACGGGTCCGGGCCGTCCGGACCTGGCGATGTAAAACGCCTTGGCTATGGCCTCGGGAATCTCGGAGGCTCTAGTGATTTGAACGTTCCATTTGGTAACGGGGGTGGAAATACCAATGATATCGGTCTCCTGAAAGGCGTCAGAACCCAGTAAATGTCGGGGTACCTGACCCGTGATACATACCAAAGGCGTCGAATCGATCTGGGCGTCCGCCAATCCGGTGACTAGATTTGTAGCACCCGGTCCCGATGTGGCCATGGCAACACCTACTTTTCCCGTGACCCGGGCGTAACCTTGTGCCGCATGGGTCGCCCCTTGCTCGTGACGACTGAGGATATGCGTCAGTTTATCCTGAAATTTATAAAGCTCATCGTAAACGGGCATTATGGCACCACCGGGGTAGCCGTATAGCAAATCAACACCCTCTTCCAAAAGACAGTGAATGATGGCCTCGGCTCCGGTAATCCTTAGTTTGGCCTGTTTCTTTTTAGGGGCTTCCGTTTTTATTTTTAATGTTTCCATTTGTTCAAGTTCAATTGCAAGTAACACGTGCAAGTTCAGTAAGCATTTATACTTCGGCCGGGCTCGGTAATTGCAAGTTTATGAGTTTATTGATTTATGAGTTTAGTTTGTCAACCTTCCTAACAAACTACACTTAACTCCTAAGAATTTGAATATTAATTTCCTGCTTTGAGGCGCGTACGTCTTAAGAGTCACCTTGTTTCATTCTATTCCTTTTTCTGTTTTTCAAATTTCATCGGTAACACAGCCTTGTGAGGCCGATGAAACTGTTTTGGCATATTTGTACAGGCTTCCGCGTTTTACCTTTAATGCGGGTTGTTTCCAGTTTTTTCGGCGATCGGCCAATTCCTCGTTGGACAAGTCTACGGAAATACTGTTCTTTTCGGCGTCGATGGTGATGATATCACCGTCCTTCAAAAGGGCGATGGTGCCACCTTCTTGGGCTTCTGGACATACGTGGCCTACGACAAAACCGTGTGTTCCTCCCGAAAAACGCCCGTCGGTAATCAAAGCGACTTCTTTGCCGAGTCCCGCGCCCATAATGGCGGCGGTGGGCTTTAGCATTTCGGGCATTCCCGGGCCGCCTTTGGGGCCTTCGTAGCGGATGACTACCACATTGCCCTTCTTCACCTCGCCCCTACCGATACCCGCATTGGCCAGGAATTCGTCGTCGTATACCTTTGCGGGACCTGAAAAATGGAGTCCCTCTTTCCCCGTAATCTTGGCTACGGAGCCCTCTTCGGCCAGGTTACCGTACAGTATCCGTAAATGTCCTGTTTCCTTGATCGGGGCGCTCAAAGGTTTGATTACCTCCTGACCTTCCTGCAAACCGGGGAGTTCTGCCAAGTTTTCGGCTATCGTCTTGCCGGTAATCGTCAGACAATCTCCGTGCAGCATCCCATTATCAAGCATGAATTTCATGACTGCGGGCGTTCCGCCGACTCGGTGCAGATCTTCCATCAAATATTTTCCGCTCGGCTTTAAATCCGCCAAAAAGGGAGTGGTATCGCTAATTTTCTGAAAATCGTCCAAGCTAAAATCCACGTCCGCTGCCTTGGCGATGGCCATAAAATGAAGTACGGCGTTGGTAGACCCTCCTAAAAGTGTCAACAGGCGTATGGCGTTTTCGAAGGATTTTCGGGTAATGATATCACTGGGCTTGATATCCTTTTCGAGCAAATGGCGTAACGCCCTCCCGGAATTTATGGCATCCTGCTGCTTCTCTTTACCAATGGCCGGGTTTGAGGAATTATAAGGCAGGGCCATTCCCAAAGCCTCAATGGCAGAGGCCATCGTATTGGCCGTATACATACCACCGCATGCCCCAGCACCGGGACAGGCATTATGAATAACCCCTTTATAGTCCGCTTCGTTCATTGTACCGGCGACTTTTTCGCCCCAGGCCTCGAATGCGGAAACGATATCCAATTTTTTATCCTTAAAACAGCCGGAGGCAATAGTTCCGCCATAAACGAGAACGGACGGGCGGTCTAAACGAATCATCGCCATCAGTGCACCGGGCATATTTTTGTCGCAGCCTACAACCGTTATCAACCCGTCATAATTCATGGCCTGCACTACGGTCTCCATGGAATCGGCAATCAAATCACGGGAAGGCAGCGAATACCGCATGCCGTAGGTACCCATTGAAATACCGTCACTGACCCCGATGGTGTTGAACACCAAGCCTACCGATCCCGTTTCGTTAATGCCCTTTTTGACCTCTTGTGCGAGATCGTTAAGGTGCATATTACAAGGATTGCCCTCATAACCCGTACTACCGATACCGATCAATGGTTTTTTCAGGTCGTCATCCGTAAGCCCAATGGCATGTAGCATGGCTTGGGCGGCAGGTTGCGTCGGGTCTTGGGTAACGTTTTTACTGTATTTGTTCAATTCCATTCCAATAAGTTCTTTTAGGTAGCTTGACCAAGTATTCCTTCAAAGATATAGGTTTCTAGGTTCCTTGGAATTTAACAGTTCAAACCTATCGAATGTCAATCATCGGGTTATTATTGTATTCTATTGAAAATCAGTATTATAAACTCATACTTTTATCATATTCAATTCATATTCCAATACCCGGAAAAATAAATTTTGAGACGCTGCTTCTATGTAGGCACCCTGTTCAGCTATATTTTTGACTTAATCTTCGGTGCAGAATTTTGATGGCACCTCCCTTGAGAACAAGGAAGGTGTCTCACCTTTACCGTGACGGAGGCATTGACACACAAACTGGCTCACTGGAGATTGGCTTTCGTGCTAATTAATGAACGGTAGTTGCTATGTTCGCGGGTAAATCTCGCCGTCAGCGTAGTTTTCACCCCTTTTGATCTCAAGAGGAAAGCCTTGAATTATTTTGATCAATCCATTTGTGTTTACGAGGAGCTTCGGAAAGACGCGTACGAAGCGACAGCGATTAAACCAATTTAAAGGAAACCACGTCGTGGTACTTCTTTTGCGCCAACATGGATATGGCCTTGTCGGACAATTGTAGAATACGCGGATATCCGCCTGTGGTCTGGCCATCTTTCATAAGAATGATCAGTTTTCCCGATGGGGTAAATTGCACGGTGCCCGGCAGAGTGGCCGAAGTAAGCATCGAAACCTCATGACCGATGAGTTGCTCTTCAAGTTGGTAGGCCATGCGGTTGTTTTCGTTGGAAATATGGAATTCCTTATAAAATAGGGCTTCCAATTGCTTGTCGCCCAACATCTCATATTCGGGCCCCTTGGAGACTTCCAGCACTTTTTCATCCAAAAAGGAATCTACCTTGATTTCCGTTATTTTCGGGAGGAATTGCTTTAGGCTTTTATACGGTATTTCATCCCTGTCGGTTACATGATCTTTGGCGGTTATGGAAGAAAAAAAGGAACGGCTACCCAGAACCATGGGAGCCATAAACCCACCCTTGATTGCCAAATAGCTACGAAAGCCTTTTTTCAGCTTGCCGTATGATAAAATGTCTCCTCTCTCGACTTTAAGTACCCGAAACGCTTGAACAGGTTCATTGTTGAGCGTTGCCGAAATCACGGCACCTCCCATACAGATATAGCTTGCTTCCCCGAATTCTAGGGTAGGCCCTGTCATCGTAATTTCGATGACCGCGGCATGATCATCGTTCTCTAGCAGTCTGTTGACCTTTTGCGCCGAAAACGAATCCATATATCCGGCCACCGGAACTCCCTTGTTCAAATACCCGTACCTACCTGTATCTTGAACGGTCGTAAACAGGCCCGATTTTAATACCTTAAGCATCCAATATAATTTTTTCCACTTTATAGATACCCACTTCACCCTCGATTTTGTGCAGGTCGTATTCCGCCCTTTCGATGGGGTAGAACTGCACCTTGTCGCCCACGCTTACAAAGCAGGGCGGGGATTTCTTCGGGTCGAACATCGGTACTGAGCAGTTGCCGATAATGTTCCATCCACCTGGGGAATCCTGAGGATAGATGCCCGTCTGTTTTCCGGCGAGACCGACGGCCCCTTTGAGCACCTTGGGCCTGGGCTTCGATTTCCTAGGGATTTCCAAGGCTTTGGGGATACCGCCCAGATACATAAAACCAGGCAGAAAGCCGATACCGTAAACCGTATATCGATTTTCGGTGTGCAGTTTGATGATTTCTTCCATAGACAAACCCGAATGCTGCGAAACCTCCTCGAGATCTATTCCGAATACAGGGTCATAACACACTGGAAGCCGCCATAAGAGTTTTTCACGGTACACCTGTTTTTTATCGGCAGCATACCACTCCAAAAGCTTCTCTTTGAAGCTATCAAAATCAATTGGTTTTTCCCGATAAATTAGCGTGAGGGAATTATATGCTGGCACCATTTCCCATAGTTCATCCTCAAAACAATGGTTTTCCAGGTGCTGTATAAACTGCAGTATATCTTCAAGAATGGCCTCTTCAACACGGTTGGGCCACTCCACTAAAATAGAATGTATACCGAAGGGCCGTATCGAAATATCGTAAGTGCTCACTTTTTGATCTGTATGCTATGGTTCGGTAATTCTTTCGAAAGATACGATACTATTTCAAATGCAGAAGGGGTATCGCTATGAATACAAAAAGTATCGGCCAAAATTTTTACATTTTTTTTCGTCAAGGTCCGAACTTTATGTTGCTTTACTATCTGGACCATGTGTTTCAAAACTGCTTTGGGGGACGCGATCAATGCCTCCGGATGGCTTCGGGAAACCAGACTGAGGTCCGTATTGTAATTGCGGTCCGCAAAAGCTTCATAGGCTATCGAAAAATACTGTTCCTCAGCTTTTTTGGCTATTTCGGAAGCATACGGTACATAAATGAGGATATCGTTTTTGTAGTCGGCAATGGCCATCAAAAATCGTTCGGCCAATTCGGAATTCCTGGCGATTTCGTTGTACAGGGCACCATGGGCCTTAATATGATGCAAAGGCAATTTTTCTTTTCCGAGAATGGACACTAGCCGAGCTATCTGTTCTTGGATACTTTGGATGAGTTCCTTGGATGGAATATCCATAGCCGACCTTCCAAAATTTTCTTTATCGGGATAGGATGGATGCGCCCCTACCCTGACGTTGAATTTCTTCGCCAATCGGACTACCTCTTTCATTGAGGATGCATCCCCAGCGTGGCCGCCACAGGCAATATTACATGAAGATATCAGGGGAAACAATTGCGCCTCGTTTCCCGTGCCCTCTCCTACGTCGCAGTTGATGTCTATGTTAA
Source organism: uncultured Flavobacteriaceae bacterium (assembly GCA_963832345.1). Classification (GTDB taxonomy): domain Bacteria; phylum Bacteroidota; class Bacteroidia; order Flavobacteriales; family Flavobacteriaceae; genus Pricia. The sequence goes on from CAWHTW010000015.1 coordinate 101,373, forward strand.
AGTTCAAGCGTCAAATATAATACAAAGCAAAAAAAGGAAGACCGAACTGTAATCTTTGTGGGATCGATTGTGCAATTTCCCTTAATTTCGTGGCATGGTCAAAAACCTACAAATTCGCCTAAATCTTGAAGAAGAGGCCCAAAAGGGAAGCCTGAAAAAAAAGGCGGCCCTCTATTTGGGGCTTTCCGAGGAGGAATTTGTTCTAAAAACCATCCGTAAGTCCATTGACGCCCGAAAGCCTACTGTAGTTTTTAACTACAAATTGGCTGCCTATATTGGCGAAGACCTACCGCAAAATAGCTACTCTTTTGATTATAAAGATGTTTCCAAAGCCAAATCCGTTCATATTGTCGGATTCGGCCCCGCCGGCATGTGGGCCGCACTCCGCTGTCTTGAACTCGGGGTTAAACCGATCATTCTAGAACGCGGCAAGAACGTCCAAGACCGACGCCGCGACCTTAAGGCCATCAACCAAGACCACTTGGTCGACGAAGATAGCAATTACTGCTTCGGTGAAGGAGGGGCAGGTACCTATTCCGATGGGAAACTTTATACGCGAAGCCTTAAACGCGGCGACGTACGGCGCATTTTCGAAAGTTTGGTACACCACGGTGCAACGGAGCAAATTTTGGTGGATGCCCATCCGCATATCGGCACAAATAAACTACCGAAAATCGTTCAAAATATACGCGAAGCCATCTTAGCGCATGGTGGGGAAGTGCATTTCAATACTAAAATAACGGATATTGTAGTGCGGGACCACCAAGTAAAATCCATTGTCTTAAATAACAAAAATGAAATGGAGGTCGACCGCGTGATATTGGCGACCGGCCATTCCGCCCGGGATATTTTCTATCTGCTCGACCGTAAGAAAATTGCGCTCAAAGCGAAGTCTTTTGCCATGGGGGTACGCATCGAACATCCCCAGCACATTATCGATTCCATTCAGTACAATTGCGGGCGGCAACGCCATGAACTGCTTCCGGCTGCGGCCTACAGCTTGGTCGAGCAGGTAAAAGGTAGGGGGGTATACTCGTTCTGTATGTGTCCCGGTGGATTTATCGTTCCCGCTGCGACTGCTCCCGGAGAGGTGGTGGTCAATGGGATGTCACCTTCGCGACGAAATAATTTATTTGCAAATTCGGGGGTGGTCGTAGAAATAAATGTGGATGAAGACATCCGGAAATACGACGGTTTCGGGGCTTTAAAAGGTTTGGAATACCAGAAAGATCTAGAACGCTTGGCCTTTACCTCGGGAGGACGTACCCAAAAGGCCCCCGCTCAACGGGTAACGGATTTCGTGGAAGGAAGGATTTCTACGGATTTGAACCCTACATCCTACCAACCGGGATTGCAAAGTGCCCCCTTACATTCCCTTTTACCAAGACTGATCGGCAGCCGTTTGCGAAAGGGATTTGAGGAATTCGGAAAAAAGATGAAAGGATATTATACCTCCGAAGCGAATATCGTGGGGGTAGAATCCCGCACCTCCTCCCCTGTGAATATCCCCAGAAACGAAAATCTGGAGCATCCGGAAATTAAAGGCCTTTTTCCTTGCGGGGAGGGTGGTGGCTATGCCGGGGGCATCGTTTCAGCCGCTATGGATGGAGAGCGCTGCGCCGAAGCTGCAATCAAGGGCTTGTGAGGTTGAAATTGCACGAATCAAATTCCAAGCTCCAAATTCCAAAAAATGTATCCCTTAGCGAGCTCGATGTCCGACTCATTTATCCTTGAAATAAAAATCCAAAGGACCCTCCTCGAGAAAATTAGGCCTCAGCGCTTCGCTTAGAATCTGTTCTGAAATAAAGTGCTTGATTTATAGGCAGTTATTTTGTTCGTCAACAAGGCAAAAAAAGCATTCATAGCAGTAGCTACGGCGAGAATTTTTAACGCAATTGGCGAGCAAAAGAACACGTAGAAACCGGCAGGGTATTTCAGAACAGATCCTTAGTATTGAAATCCAGTACTTCTGCCTTATCTTTGCCCTAAGTCTACCGAATCTTTAATGAACTCGTTTAACCTTTTTCTTTTACCTGCGAGTAGCACAGTTTGAGGCCATATTTCCTCATTTTTGAGCACAATAGCTATGCTATGCTGTTAAAAAATGAGTTCATCTGGCCACAAATGCCGATATTCTCGGTTCCAAACATAAAGTGTAAACGAGTTCAATCATAAAAATCGATATTGTCCGTTATACTTTCGATTTCTTGACCAGAACCAAAAACAGATGATGCAGTTTTTCAGTAGAAAAAAATTCCTGATCGATTACCTTGACGGTTTTATCGATATCCATAACCATATATTGCCCGGTATCGATGACGGTGCCAAGACCGTAGATGACTCCATTGCACTTATAAAGGCGTTCGAAGAATTCGGGGTGACGCGTTTTATCGCTACGCCCCATATCATGCATAACTACTATCCCAATACCAAAGAGACCATCGATAATGCGCTTTCACAGGTACAACAGGCGATGATTATTCATGACAAGAAGCATATTTCGATTGATGCCGCCGCCGAGCACATGATCGATGACAATTTTGAGCACCTGCTTGAGACGGGTTCAGTTATGCCGATTCGAACGGCGTATCTTTTGGTTGAAATGTCGTACCTACAACCCCCGATCAATTTTGAGGAAGCCATTATCAAAACGGCCTCCAACGGATTTTATCCTATTCTAGCCCATCCCGAACGCTACGGATTTTTGCACAACCGCATGCGAAAGTACACCGAGTACAAAGAGCAGGGTATCCTATTTCAAATGAACCTTTTGTCGCTCGGTGAATACTACGGAAAGGAAGTACCTAAAGTGGCCAACGAACTGCTACAGGAAGGCCTTATCGATTTTTTGGCTTCCGATGTGCATAACCTCGGTCAACTGGATTCCCTTAAAAAACTGACCTTATCCCGGAAAGTGGTGGAACAGCTGTTGCCGTTGATTAACAATACAATCGCAACTTTTTATTGAGGACGCGTTGTAGGTTGAAGATGGAAAAAGTTTAAGGTTCAAGGCTGCCTTACGGCAGGTTTAAGGATAGAAAAAAGGGTGCTTCCAAATTGGAAGCACCCTTTTTTCATGTCCCGATTAAAATCAATTTTTGATGAGTACTTTTAAGGTTACCGGTTTTCCTTGGTTCATGGCAATCTCAAAAAAGTAGAGTCCGGCTTTTAAGATGTGTACCGGTACTTCGTAGGTATCGTCATTAACAATGATATCCTCTGGTTTATAGGTATTCAATAAACGGCCTTGTATATCGTGTACGTTCACACCCAACATCATAAAATTATCGGGTTGGTTCATTATGCGTATGATGGCAATACCATCTGTGGGTGGATTTTTTTCCAATAAAACACCCATGACATCTCCCGTACCGGTTTCGCCCACCACTATCGTAATGGTATCGCTATTCGTCATACCTCCGACATCGGTGACGCTGAGTTCAACATCATACGTTCCTTCGGCAATAAAAATATGTGCGGGATCGGCTACCGTTGCCGTATTACCATCCTTGAAATCCCACAGATAACTTACGATATCACCTAAAGAATTACTGCCCGTAAAAGAAACCTCCAAGGGCGCATCACCTGATGTCGGGGATGCTTCGGCAATGGCCAGTATGCCTCCATCCGGTAAAACGGATACGCTAACCTCATCAAAAGCGGTTTCCCCTTCGTCATCGGTCACCGTTAATCGAAAAACATAGCTACCGGGCAACATACCGCTTACAGTTAATTCTGCCGTAGTTACACCATCGAGCGTAGCGTCGGGACCACTTTGTTGTGTCCATAAAAAAGTCACCTCACCACCATCCGCATCCGAGCCAGAACCTGGAAGTACTGCGCTGGTTCCGGGGAAAGCAATCGTTTGATCCGGTCCTGCGTCGGCCACCGGGGCTCCGAGCATCACAGGTTGCCTAATTTCGATACCGGATACTTTTGGAAAATCTGTAATACGCTCAAACGTGAGGGTCAGACTTTCGTCGGTTACGTTTATATCCGGGAAGTTCTCGACCACGGCGGTCGCAGGGCCACCCGCCTCCGTAAAAATATCGTAGTTTTCTATTCGGGCCTGACCCTCGACGTCGATATTAAAAAGCCGTGAACCGGCGCCCCCATCGGCACCATTACCGGGCAAGCCCCAATAAATCTCGGCAAAGTGTAAGACAACACTATGCAATCCGTTGGCTACTGGTATTTCATAGATAAGCGTTCCATCTTCCCGGTACCTTTCCGTCTGGTACAACTGATCATTTTCTGTATTTGCGATCGGGGTATTGTTCGAGAAGGCGATACCTCCATTAGAATACTGGTCGGCGGCCCAAGCCGTTCCATCGAATGTATAGGCAGGCCCACCGGCATTGATCCGATTTACATTGCCTTGCGCCAAGACGTTGACGGTAACCTCATCGATGGCTGTATCGCCCTCATCGTCGGTAACCGCGAAGCGGAACACATATACCCCTTCGACCAAATTATTTAGGGTCAATTCGGTTGTATTCGCCCCGTTCAAGGTAGTCGTGGGTCCGCTGACCTGTGTCCATAGATAGGTCACGATATCACCTCCGTCGGGATCCGTGCCCGAACCGGTCAAAGTAATACTGCTTCCGGGAGTAACTGTACGGTCTTCGCCTGCATTGACCAAAGGTCGATCATCACTGGGCGGTATTGTAGTATTCTCGTAGATTCTAGGAACGTAGTCGTTACGCCATCCATTGGAAATCACATCATAATCCCCATCATTATCGATATCGGTTACCCGTGCTCCGTCATGGTGTTCCAAATCTAGGGCTCCGTCATCAAGAACCCTTAAATTGAATTCACCCGTACCACAAAGGTCGTTCTCGAAGGCAAGCAGACGATGTTCACCGAGCCACTCCCCTACTACGATATCGGTATCGCCATCAAAATCGATGTCTATGGCAAAAACGCTCAAACTACCCCTAATATCGGTATCCAGCACATTTTTGACCCAAGGCTGGGTCGGATCTGCCGGCGCTGCGAACCACGCGAACTCGTTTCGATTACCTGACCCACCAAGGCCTAACTGCCCAACCACGGCATCAAGGTCACCATCGCGGTCGAAATCCGCCAATTGCGCTCTATCTACGATGCTAGCGTACTCAATTCCGGTAGGGAAAGTCTCAAAAATATTATTTCCGTTATTCCTTAACCAATTGATGCCCTGAAAAAGGTCAAGATCGCCATCTTGATCGATGTCACCGGCCTGCATATCCTCACCGGAGGAATCCGGACTCACATCCTCTAAGGTCCAGGTACCCGTGGTGGGATTCTCCGAAGGGGTTAGCATCTGCACGGGAGAACCGGTCGATTCGGCCCCGTTCCAGTTGATGGCCATTTGATAGGGACCGCCCACGTCGAACACACCCCCGGCCAAGCCGGCCAAGAAGGGTTCATCAAAGGTGGTAGTGCCTGCGGGAATATTATTGAATATCGTAAAATTACCTTCTCCGTCGTTCTGCGCCCACAATAGTTGGGCACTTTCATATTCTTCATCGGGAGCGATACCTAAGGCGGTACCCAAAAGGTCCATATCGCCGTCACCGTCGAAATCATACACATGCACGACATTTCCAAAATTTCCACCGATGGTATTCTTGACCCAATCGCCAGAGGCACTTCCCGGGTTTTTGTACCACCATCCACCGGTAACGATATCCTTTAAGCCGTCGCCGTCGAAATCGTCATCGGCAAATGTATATACCGAAGTATAGGTGTTTTCCTCCAACTCATGAACGGTCCATGATTCCGGAAAGGGCGTTTCGTTACAAGTGTTTGCGTTGGTAATATTTACCGTTACTTCATCAAAGATACCGGTAGCGGTATGATCGGCGTTGAAAAGTTCTACCCTTATCGTATGTTCGCCCTCACTGTAGCCTTCGATGGGAATTGGCTCGTAGCCATAATACATACCGATCATCGTTCCGTCGACATAGTAGTGCAGGTGGGTATCGCCTTCGTTGATGACCCAATTCTCTACCCTAAAGGCCACTTCAAAGGGCTGCTTTACGTCCCAACCGTTTGATGGGGAGGTAATCGTAATATTGGCATCGGTCTCCCCGCCTCCGAAAGCATCGGGAGACAGTACCTCGATACCGTTTAATTTCGCACCGCCTTCGACACCGTTGATAATAATGCTTGCAAAACCGTCGTTGATCGCAATGTTGTCAAATTCCTTTGTCAAGACAGTAGCCGGATCGGTCTCGGCTAGGATATCGAAATTGACCAGTACCTGTTGACCCTCGATTACTACGTTAAAGATACGTGAACCGGGCCCACCAGGGGTACCACGGGAGCGGGAAGACCGAAGTAAATCTCGGCAAAATGCAGACGGATATCGTATTCCCCGGCCACGCCAACGGGAATTTCGTAGCCGAAACCGCCGGTTCCCTCATTGTTGTTCGTGCCTTCGGCATAGCGTTCAGTCTGGTACAACTGGTCATCGGTGGTGCCTGCGATAGGTGTCGTATTGGAAAATTCCTGACCGCCGAGGTTGTACTGATCGGCACTAAAGGTGTTGCCGTTAACGGTGACTTCCCCTCCCCCTGCGTTGATTCGAATCTGCTCGAACACCGAGAAGGAAAAACTATCGGTGACCATGGGTAGCCCAACCGTATTTTGAACATTATTGATAGTCAAGTTATACGGAATCCCTGTAGCAAGGGGCGATGTGGTCAGCACTCACTGTCCGGTTATCGGACTGGAGTTGTGCCGAGGAGATACTTATACCGTTGTCAATGGAATAGTTGGCAATAGTCTGGGCCGTAGTTTGACTAACATACTCCGAGAATAGTACGTTCACTCTGGTATTGCCATCGAGTTTTACCGAGTTTACCGTCGGGGGTGAATTGTCTGTCGAAACACCGGTGCCTACGAATTCTACATAGTTTACCCGAAAGATGTTATCGTTCGAAGTACCCTTGAATACGAAAAAGAGATCGTTCTTGCCCCCTGGATCGGTAATCGGGGTCTGTACTTCGATCCAATCATCGTTTCCGCCGGTATCGGGGACAACGGTAGTTGCTACCAAGGTGCCGGTTGGACTTCCAGTACGGAATTCAATGCTACCACCGGCATTGTCAGCGGCAACAAGATATTTAACGGCAGTCATGTTCAACAAGTTACGTCCGTCAAACGATATATAGCCATTATTATCGACGCTAATGGCATTGTTTCCACCACCAAAGGTTGCGGAATTTTCAATGATTTCGGTACCACTCTGGGTATCGTAGTACTCGGCTTCCTTGCGTTTGGGATGCAACCGAATCTGGTCTCTCGAGGTAAGCCCTCCCGAATCGGTGTAGTTGGCGCCCAGAACGAAGAAAATATCCTCCCCACCATCAATATTGTGGTTTTTATCGGAAATCGTAATCGTTTTGGGGACATCCATCTATCGTAAGGTCGTCGTGAAAATGGTTGACATGGCCCACGGAGGGCACGACATTGACGTTGGCACAAGGTATTGTGCCTTCTTCGGCGTCGGTAACGTTCAGATCGATAGGGATATCATCGTTCCAACCGAACAGTCCCACCGTCGGCAGGCGAGACAAAATCGAAGCTTGAAACGCTGTTCCCAGCGTAAATGACCACGGTCTTTGATGCTATGCCCCCTTGACCGTCATCGACTCTCAATTGGGCCGTAAAGGTTCCGGCGGTCTCATAGGTATGGGTATAATTCGTTAGTGTGCTTTCTGGCGTTCCGTCAACATCGATATCCCAGGCATAGGTCAGCGGCGAATCGCCGTTCGGATCGGTGGTTCCATCGCCCTTAAAATTAACGGTCAAAGGCAGCGGACCACTGGTCACATCGGTCTCTAGCACTACGTTGGGGGGCGTATTGTCGGTTATACCGGTATAATCGATCCTCACCAGACGGCCGGAACCCACGTTATCGTCACAACAACCTTCGCCATAGGCCATAACGTACATTTTCCCATCAGGACCGACTTCCATATCGATAAATCCGTCACTATTATCTGGAAAAACTGCTGCTGCCACTTGCTCCTCGGATAGTATATTGCCCTCGGCATCGGTATCTATAGCCCAGATTTGACTACTATTAAAGTCATAATAGATCAAGAGGTCATCGAACTCTTCGGGAAGGCGCTGGTCATCGGGCAGTTCTGGGTCGTAATTGTAGCGAAATCCCACCAGATAGCACTCGCTAGGTTTATCGAGCCAGGCCGGTTGTGCAGGGGGAAGATTGGTCGCGCCCGTATTCCACTGCGAGATATTGACCGGGGCGGATGGATCGTTAAAATACGGTGGATTAGCATAGGTTATTTGGTACGGGGCATTGTCCTCTCCCGGAAAAATAGGGCCATCCGTAGTTGCCCGGAGCCTTGGTCAGGTTGATTTCATCAAGACCTAAGGGACCCTGAGCGCCTGAGCTTGGGGCATCGGGACCGACCTCGGCCCAGAACAGCCAGTCGTTATTTTGCTTGTCGATGTGGATACGGTAGGGATTACGGGCACCCATAACATAAATTTCCGGTCTACCCTGGGCAGGATTCTGAAAGAGGTTTACCGGAAGGGATGGTATAGGTGGCACCAGGACCCGGTTTGATCCGTAAAATCTTCCCACGTAGATCGTTCGGTGTTCGAGGAGGACTTTTCTGCACTTAGGTCCGAATTCGTTTCGTATATGGAATTATACCCATCGTAGGATAACCGGAGTTATCACCGGTGGCTATAAAAAGATTACCCTGGGAATCGAAGTCCAAATCACCTCCCGAATGATACGCCGCCGTTCGTGAGGTTTGCCATTGCAGCAATATTTCCTCGGAAGAAAAGTCCACTTGATCGCCGATTAGGCTAAATCTTGAGACCCGGTTACCTACAAATTCGACCGGCGAATAGTTGAGATAAATCTTGTTGTTACTTTCAAAATCGGGGTCGATAGCGATACCGACCAGTCCATCTTCCAACTGTTGAAACACCGGAAGTGTCCCCGCGGATGTGGCAATCTGGGTATCCGGATTATAAATCAGAATATTACCGAAACGTTCGAGAATAATGATTCGCCCATCCGGAAGAAACTTGAAGGTAGTGGCATTTTCAAGATTGGTGACCAAATTTACCTTCGCAAATTCATCGGGCAATTGGGCAAAACTCTGATGTACACTCGTTATCGCAAACAGAAATAGTAAAATAAAAGCATTCGCAGGGTAATATTTTTTCATAATCATGGCCGATTTTTCGAATAGTTTTTCAACCTATCCTTCACAAATATAAAACAATAACATTTCAACAGGTAATTACCCTACCGGTATTCGATAAAACCAGAACCGAATATCGATTAAGTACATTATTCATTTTAAGCCATTTAAAAACAAAAACCTTGAAGTTATCCAAGGTTTTACGTCAAAAAAGTTAGGGTTGAAACGGGTTTAAAACTTCCACCATTTTTTCTGGGTCTTGCCATAGCCATAGCCATATTTTCCACCGTACCCCAGCTTCGAGGCGTCTACATCGTTGACTACAAAAGACAGCCCTTTGATTTTTCCCTCTTCCTGTAACTTAATAGGGTAATTCACCGCTTTGGCCTCGGTAACACCGGCCCTGGTTACATAAATCAACAGGTCGGCGTAATCGCTAATAAGAATGGTATCGGTTACCACCATCAAAGGTGCCGTATCTACAATCACATAGTCATAGCTTTGGGCCACGTTTTCAAAGAGTTCTTTCATACGCCTACTCATTAAAAGTTCGGCCGGGTTAGGGGGTATTCGACCTGAATAGATAACGTCGATGGTATTGTGATGTATCAGCATGGGGTTGACAATGTCACGGACCTCCAAGGTATTATCGTATAAATATTCCGTAAGACCGGCATCTTTGTTCCGGCTGGGCTTCGCCATCTTATCGACATCGCTTGACGGTAAAGAAAGTGTACAATTTAGGATTTCGAATATCGGCGCCTATCAACAACACTTTTTTGTTCGTACTCGCCAATATCATCGAAAGGTTGGTCGATAAAAATGTTTTACCTTCCCCTGGAACGCTTGAAGTGACATACACTATATTGCTCTTGCCTTTTTGCAGCTGTTTGGTCTTAATGATATAATCCAGGTTCGTTCGTATGATACGAAGGGATTCCGCCAGTACCGAACGATCTTCCTTTATGATGAATTTATTGTCCTTTTTGGATAATTTTGGAAGTTCGCCCAATACGGGAACATCGCTCACCAATTTCTCCAAGGAATTCATATTGTGAATTTTATTATCCAGCAGGTCATTGGCATAGATTATCGAGAAAGGCAATAACAACCCTAAAATAAAGGACGCTAGGAATATCAATGATTTCTTTGGGGCTACCGGAGTTTTGCTGACATTATACGCAAGATCTACGACCTTGGATTTGGCGGAACTGGATGCCGCTGATATCTGGGCTTCTTCCCGTTTTTGTAATAAGTATAGATATAGAGATTCCGTGGTCTGTTGCTGTCTGGTAATATCCCGCAACGCTCTTTCCTTTGCCGGGGAGGAATAGATTTTAGAGTTGAAACGCGCCTGTTGACCGCTTAACGAGTTTACCGTCATTCCCAGCGTATTGACGCTATTGTTCAAACTCTGTTGCATACTCCGCTTGAGACCGGCAATCTGCTGATCTAAATTCACGATGACCGGATTCTTTTCGTTCGAACTTTTCAACAGTCGTTGTCGTTCCTGCACCAATTGATTGTACCGGTCCGTCGTACTGGCAATTGTCGGGTCTGATAGGCCTATGTTGGTGGGCAACACCTCATAGCTCTCTTGATTGGCAACCAAATCTTGCATCGATGACGCCATGTTCAGTTGATTTCTGGCGTTGGCCAGTTCCTGTTGGTTGGCCACGCCTACGTTCAGGTTGACATTAGCCTCTGCCGCAATATCGGATACACCGGCCTCGGTCTTAAAATCTTGGGCCGATTGGTCTACACTGCTAAGGTCGGTCGATATATCGGTGATTCTTTCATTGATAAAATTGGAAGTGCGGTCGGCGATTTCCTGTTTGTCCTGAACCGCATTTCTGTTGTAAATACGGACTAGGGCATTTAAAATGTTTCTGGCTTTCTCCGGTATCGCATCCTCTAAGGTGAGATTGACGATATTGGAAAATTCACCGGGATTGGAAACTACAACTTTGGTTCTATAGCCTTGTGCTACATCCTCGATCGGACTTACCGAAATCCGTAATTTTTTATCCTTGTAATTTTCAAAAACCTGAACATTGGGCGTAATAATGATATCACCGATCGGGGTGGGAATGTTTTTTCCAAAAGCGAATATTTTGACGGGCTGATCTTCCTCTTCAGTGTACCCGAACGTGGTCGAGGATGAAATGGTAATAAAAAAATCAAATTTCGCCTTGTTCACAATGGAATCTTCCGCAATAAAATTAAGATTAACGGGGGGGTTCGTATAGACTTCGGTCTCTATAATATTGCCCTGAATCATAATTTTGGTATTCAGATTCAATTCCCGAACCACTTCAATAAAATTAGAGCGGGAATTTACAAGCAATAGCTCATCTTCAACCTTATTTTTTCCGCCACCGAGAAAACTTAGGTCTTGGAAAACATCAAGTTCCGACCCCGAAGATTTATCCTCTAAAATCTGGATTTGGGTCTGCACGGCATATTTCGGAATGGAATATCGAATATAAATATAGGCCATGCCCAAGGCAAGTAGGGCACAAAGTACGAACCACTTCCAATGGGTGGTATATTTGGCAATAATTTCCTTTAAATCCACTGAATTATTTTCAGTTGTATTTTGAGAAGTGGTACTCATTGTTTTGTTTGGGTTTGATACAATACCGATTATTAGTTTCTAGTAATCAGAATAACGGTAGACGTAATTATAATCGAGGCAATCGATATGGCAATTGTAGCCCGATTGTCAAGCGCCGAAGAGGTAATTGCGGATTTATTCGGTTCTACATACACTACATCGTTTTGGGTCAAGTAGTATACGGGGGAACTCATCGCCTCTTTTCGTTTCAGGTTGATGCGATGATACACTTTGGTACCATCAAAATCACGTATGACCATAACGTTTTCCCTTTTTCCCTTTATCGTCAAATCGTTCGCCAAGCCCAAAGCTTCCATTATCGTGATTCGTTCGCCTTCAACAGGATAGGTGCCAGGGCGATTGACTTCGCCCAGTACGGTTATGGTAAAATTACGCAACCGGATATTGATAATAGGATCTTTTAAGTATTCCGAAAGTTGTTCACGAAGCATCACCCTCAATTCTTCCGAAGAAAGTCCGGCAACTTTAATCTTTCCGACTACGGGAAAATCGATTTCCCCATCTTTATCGATAAGGTAATCGACCTGTTCGGGACGTATCCCACCTTCCGACCCCCCTCGAAATAAATTAAAGGGTGCACTGGCTTCATTGTCCAACGTAGAGACATAAATACTTAAAACGTCATCGACCTTGAATTTTGGAGTGATACTGTTTTTATCGACCAACGTTTCAAAATCGCCGGTATTCTGAAAATAGACCACATCTCTTCTAGACGCGCAGGAAGTCATTATTACGACGCTGAGCGCGATTAGGGGTAACGCCCAACCCGTGGAGCGTATCAAATGGCGGAAATTAAGATGCTTACTAGTTTTCATATTTTAAAATTTAGTGCAATATTACTAAAAAAATAGACGATTTTTCGGTTGCATAGGAGGGGAAAAAATAAATCCATGTTTAGAAATCAGCACCTCTAAAACGGAATCCACGGTTCGCAGATAGGCTTTGACAATGTACCAAGTCTTACAGCACCTTCTTTAAAGAGTGATTGCTTTTTTCTTTTTCCTTCTTTTTGTCAAGCGAACAAAGTTCGGAGTTGTTCGAAATATACTCGGGTACAATTTCTTTCATTAGACCTACCGTACTGCCGTTGAAGAACATATTTGAAACGCATAGTTCATCTATTTTAGATCGTACCAAGGTATAATCCAATGCCCGGGTCTTTCCGATCATTATCTTCTTATGATAGGTAGGCAAGGTATTTTCACCATTGGCCAACAATTCTTCGTACAATTTCTCACCTGGGCGCAATCCGGTAATCTTAATATTGATATCCTCGGGATAGCGTAAACCGGAAAGTTTGATCATATTCTTGGCCAAATCGTAAATTTTTACGGATTCGCCCATATCAAAAATAAATATCTCTCCTCCGTCACCCATGGCCCCCGCCTCCAAAACCAACTGTGAGGCTTCGGGGATGGTCATGAAATATCGGGTGACATCTTCATGGGTAACCGTTAATGGTCCGCCTTTATCGATCTGTTTTTTGAACAAGGGAATTACGGAACCGTTCGATCCCAAAACATTGCCAAAACGGGTGGTAATAAATTTGGTCTTTCCTTGCTGTTGCATGCAGCTTACATACATTTCGGCAATTCGCTTCGTCGCTCCCATAACATTGGTCGGGTTGACCGCTTTATCGGTTGAGATGAATATAAACTTGTCCGTATTATGGCTGATGGCCAAATCGGCGACCACCTTAGTGCCCGCAATATTTATTTTGATGGCCTCGTACGCGTTGTATTCCATTAAGGGCACATGCTTGTAGGCAGCGGCGTGAAATATGATGTTCGGTCGATGTTCCTGAAAGATATTGTTCAAGCGGTTCTTGTCGCGCACATCGCCGACAATGGGCAAAAAGTTATGATACCCGTTCTGCTTTAGTTCCTGTTGTAGATCGTACAATGCAGATTCGGACTGATCGATAACAATTAGCGATTTATAATCGTACGTACAAAGCTGCCGGACGATTTCACTACCAATAGACCCTGCACCCCCTGTAACCAGAACCACCTTGTTCTTGACTTCTTCCGAGATTTTGGAATTTCGAATGCTGATAGGCGCCCTTTCCAAAAGATCTTCGATCTGGATCTGTTTGATCTGCGACACCCTTAATTCACCGTTGATCCATTGCTCGACCGGGGGTACAATTTTGACCTGTACTGGATAATCGACCAGCCCTTCGACCAAATCCTTTAAGCGTTTCGGCTCAATGTTCTGCATGGAAAAAATGACCTCCGAAATATTGTTCTTAACTAAAAAATCGCGATTTAGAATGGCCTGGGGGAATACTTTTACCCCATTAATACTTTTGCCGACTTTCTTATCGTCTTCATCGACGTACCCCAGCACCCTGGCCTTGCTTTTACTATGATTGGCCAAGGCATTTTGGGTTAAGATACCCGATTCGCCAGCCCCATAAATCAATACATTCTTATAGGCCTTAAAACCTTGGGCCATAACATTATTGTAAATCGACTTGAATACATACCGTGAAGCCGTCAATACAATAAAGGATAATAGACTGTGTGTAATAATGATTCCCAAAGGCACGGTAAAATCGTTGAGAATACCCAACTCCCGATTTAAGAGCACAATACTTATCAATAGGATGCTCGACAAACAGATGGCATTAAAAATATTGTATACGTCCCTAACACCGGTATGACGGACTATGCCTTTGTGTGAACCCGTAAATAAAAAAGCGGCCGTGGCTATCAAGGCTACGATAGGTAACTGTATAAACAGCTTGTTGGTATCAAAATTCAGGCTTAGGCTAAAACGGATGAGGTATGAAAACACGAATGAAACGGAAATCACGCACACATCTATAACAAGTACCAGCCATTTAGACGCGTACCTATGGGCATTGCTAACTAAATAGTCTTTAATCATTTTATTGGTTTTTTAGGATAAGTTCAACGATTCTCTCCAAATCATCTTTTGACAAGTTCGAACCACTAGGCAAACAAAGACCACGTTCGAACAGATTTTCGGAGGTGCCGTCGCTATAAGTAGGATACTTTGCAAAAATGGGCTGTAAATGCATCGGTTTCCACAAGGGCCTTGATTCAATGTTGGCATCTTGAAGGGCCAGCCGTAAATTTTCCCTATACGCAAATGACGGCGTAAGCACACAGGTTAGCCAGCGGTTACAGAAGAATCCTTCCGGCTCATTTAAAAATTCTATTTCGGGGAGATCGCTCAAGTGCTTCTTGTAAAAATCGAAATTCTTTCTGCGGGCGGCTACACGATCATCGAGCACTTCCATTTGACCACGGCCGATACCGGCGAGGATATTGCTCATCCTATAGTTATAGCCGACCGAAGAATGTTGGTAGTGTGGGGCGTCGTCCCTGGCCTGCGTGGCCAGAAATACCGCCTTCTTTTTGATGTCCTCGCTTTTGGTCAGTAAGGCTCCCCCCCCCGAAGTGGTTATGATTTTGTTCCCATTAAAGGAAAGGATTCCGATAGTGCCAAAACTTCCACATTTGCGATTTCCAAAAGTGCTTCCCAAGGCCTCGGCACTGTCCTCAACGATAGGGATTCCGTAATTTTCGGCAATTTTTGAGATGTGATCGATCTTATACGGCATACCATATAAATGGACCGCCACAATAGCTTTCGGTTTTTTTCCGTTGGCCATTCGATCCAAAATCGCTTTTTCCAAAAGCTCGGGAGAAATGTTCCACGTATCCTTTTCACTATCCACGAAAACAGGGGTTGCCCCCAAGTACAGAATAGGGTTCGCAGAGGCCGAAAAGGTAAAACTCTGGCAGATGACCTCGTCTCGGTGGGTTACCCCCAATAACTGAAGCGCCAAATGAATAGCGGCGGTTCCGGAGCTTAAGGCGGCCACATGAATGTCTTGGTTCACATAAGCTGCAATCGATTTTTCAAAATTATCGACGTTCGGGCCCAAGGGAGCGACCCAGTTGGTATCGAAAGGCCTCTTGAACATACATTTCTTCCGATCCGCCCATATGGGGTGATGATAACCAGATTTTATCGTGTACGGCAGTTTTCAAAGCATATTGGTTTTTGTTCGTTTATTTAGCAAGGCGAACCGATTAGGGCTTCAACCATTTGGGTAGGTAAATGTACCGCTATTTGACTCGCAATAATACAAAAATGGTCGAATGCCCAAAAAAATCGGTCAGTTGTAAGGAATAGTCCTTTCTGTCCGCCCTTACATACGTATAAATCGTACCCATAGACGTTCTTCGGTCACGCGGTTTGAGAGGACAAGGTAAGAAAATCATCCTAAAAATATCATAAAATTTTAATGTTGATTGCTTAAGACCAGTGGATTGAAGTGGAGTCTGTTCGTTGTTTGGGTCTTTGGGGAGTGAGTGGGGGAGATTTCCTGTTTAAGGTCCCCTCCCCAATTACTTTCTGTTATAAGATTTAAAATCCTTGTGATCCTTTTTATACAGCTCTTCTTCGGGAAGGGATTTGAAATAATCGTAGGTCTTTTTCATTCCGTCGGCGCGGCTTACTTTGGGCTCCCAACCCAAAAGTTCTTTGGCCTTCGTGATATCGGGCTGGCGCTGCATCGGGTCATCTTTGGGCAAAGGCTTATAAATGATTTTTTGATTTGTACCGGTAAGCTTGACTATTTCCTCCGCAAAATCCTTTATCGTAATCTCATGGGGGTTGCCAATATTGACCGGAAGGGCATAATCGCTTAATAACAAGCGGTAAATACCTTCGATCTCGTCATCGACATAACAAAAAGATCGCGTTTGGCCACCGTCACCGAAAACCGTTAGGTCTTCTCCCCGCAGCGCCTGCCCAATAAAAGCCGGAATTACACGCCCATCGTTTAGGCGCATTCTAGGTCCGTAGGTATTAAAAATACGTACAATACGGGTTTCTACCCCATGAAAACGATGGTAGGCCATGGTGATGGATTCCATAAAGCGCTTGGCCTCATCATACACACCACGTGGCCCGATGGTATTCACGTTCCCGTAATAGGCCTCGGTCTGGGGATGTACTAAGGGATCACCGTAAATTTCAGACGTGGAAGCTATTAATATCCGGGCCTTTTTTTCCTTGGCAAGGCCGAGGAGGTTGTGGGTTCCTAAAGCGCCCACTTTTAAGGTTTGAATAGGAATTTTTAAATAATCTATAGGGCTGGCCGGGGATGCAAAGTGTAAAATATAGTCCAGTTTACCGGGTATATGAACAAATGTGGTTACATCATGGTGGTGAAATTCAAAATTTTCGAGTTTAAAAAGATGCTCCAAATTTCGCAGATCGCCCGTAATCAGGTTATCCATCGCAATGACATGGTAGCCTTCCTTAATAAAACGGTCGCAGAGGTGAGATCCTAAGAACCCAGCTGCTCCGGTAATCAGTATTTTTTTCAAAATAGTTCAGGTTTTTTTACGAATATAAAACAAAGCAATCATACCATTAACTCTTGTAGGATAAAAAACTTTGAACGTAATCTTTTTTTAGATGAACGACATTCGTGAGATGTAATCCTGATTTAGAAGTCGTCATACCAGTATCATCCCATAAAGACGTACTTAATCGAAATATTTATCCTACATTCATTTATTTTGATTTGTTTTGCACTTGTTTTTCTATATACATCTAACCTAACAGATACCATGCTGACCTTTATAGTACCCGTAAAAAGCGAAAAACTGGCGGCAGATTGGCCGGCTTTCTGTAAACTTTTCGAACGTTCGTTAAAGTCTATCTGCAACCAACTGAATTCCGATTTTAAGGTTGTAGTGGTCTGTCATGAAATACCGACCATAGCTTTCGAATCGGATAAGGTGACTTATATTCAGGTCGATTTTCCGCCCCCGGAACTGGTCGAGAATGATTGGGATAAAAACAGGGCACTCAAAGAAGGGGACAAGGCCAAGAAAATACAGCAGGGAATGGCCCATGCCGAACAAGATACCCCCAATTATGTGATGGTGGTCGATTCCGACGATTGTGTCAGCAATCGAATTGTCTCCTTTGTAGCGGAACAGGACCAAAACTCCCCAGGCTGGTATGTAAAAAAAGGATACTATTATAAGGAAGGGGCCAAATACGTTTTCTTGAACAAACATACGTTCAATAATCTTTGTGGTTCGTGCATCATTATCAGGCCCGATCTCTTTCACCACCTCTTTAGAACGGAGCCCTGGCTCTATTATTTCCACGAACGTACCGAACTGCCCGATGAAGCAAACACACAACTAATGCCCTTACCCTTTGCCGCCGCCCTGTATAGTATGGCCAATGGTGAAAACCACTTTATGTCGGTGCAGCACGCAAAAAAATTGGTAAAGCAGCCCAAACTGATCGGGGGCCAATATTTAAAAATACTATTTAAAAAATTGGCCAAATACCGTATTCGCTTCCTGACAAAAAGCTTTAGAAAAAGCTTTAATTTTTATAAGGTCTAAACCTCAGGTTTTGTCCATTATATTTATAATCAATGAACTTGGTTGAACTTTTCATTTACCTACAAAAATCACATTTTGCACCCTAATTTCGTCATTTTTGATAGGCCTAGCCCTGCTACCTTCCCGTACCGGGGCGGGCCGGACTTTTAAAAAATGACTTCATCTAGCCTGTAAAAGCCTCCCGAAGCTTCGGGACGCGATACCAAACAAAAAGTTTAAATGAGTTCTAATTGACGAGATATTTAACAATCTTTGCACTCCCTTAAAAATGGAAACAAAAATGAAAAAAGTCAGTAAAATTTGTTGTATCGGTGCCGGTTACGTTGGAGGACCCACCATGTCGGTCATCGCGGACCAATGCCCGGAAATACAGGTAACCGTAGTCGATATCAATCAAGAGCGTATCGACCGTTGGAACGATAAAGACCTAGATAAGCTGCCCATCTATGAACCCGGTCTCAAGGAAATTGTAGCCGCCAACCGTGGTAAAAACCTATTCTTCTCTACGGAAGTGGATAAAGCCATCGATGACGCCGAAATTATATTTATTTCTGTAAATACCCCGACCAAAACTTATGGAAAGGGAAAGGGACAAGCGGCCGATCTTAAATTTGTAGAGCTCTGTGCACGCAACATTGCCAAGGTCGCCACCACCGATAAAATCGTGGTAGAAAAATCAACGCTCCCTGTTCGAACGGCCAGTGCTATAAAAAGTATCCTCGAAAATACGGGCAATAAGGTAAATTTCGAAATTTTGTCCAACCCCGAATTTTTAGCCGAGGGAACCGCCGTTGAGGATCTTTTAAATGCGGATCGGGTACTTATCGGCGGCGATGACACCCCATCGGGTAAAGAAGCTAAAGATACCTTAAGCTCCATCTATGCCCATTGGCTACCAAAAGAACGCATTTTACAGACCAATGTATGGTCTTCGGAACTATCAAAACTAGTTGCCAATGCCTTTTTGGCACAGCGCGTATCTTCCATTAACGCCATTTCCGCGCTCTGTGAACGAACGGATGCGAATATTGCGGAAGTTTCCCGTGCCATCGGTACCGATAGCCGAATAGGATCAAAATTCCTGAATGCCTCGGTAGGATTTGGGGGCTCCTGTTTCCAAAAGGATATCCTCAACCTCGTCTATATCTCACGAAGTTTCGGTCTTCAGGAAGTGGCGGATTATTGGGAGCAGGTCATCATCATGAACGACTATCAAAAAAAGCGCTTTGCCGACCATATTATTTCCACGCTCTACAATACGGTTTCGGGCAAGAAAATAGCTTTCTACGGATGGGCCTTTAAAAAAGATACCAACGATACCCGCGAATCGGCAGCTATTTACGTCGCCGATGCCCTTTTGGAAGAACGGGCGGAAATCACCGTCTATGATCCAAAAGTTTCAGCAGAACGTATCTATGCCGACCTGGATTATCTGGAAACCAGATCACCCGAAGAGAATCGGCGACTTTTAAAAGTAGTCAAGGAACCGATGCAAGCAGCGGAGGAAGCCCATGCCATAGCCCTGTTGACGGAATGGGACGAATTTAAAACCTATGATTGGGACACCATTTACGAAAATATGCTAAAGCCAGCCTTTTTGTTCGATGGTAGACGAATGCTATCGAAAGCGGAAATGGAAGGGAAAGGCTTTCAATACTATAAAATCGGGCAGTCGTAAGCAAAGTTCGGTCTTTGGTTTAAACCGTTTAAGGTTCAATTCTGCCAAAGGCAGGTTTAAGGTTCAAGGTCGAATCGAAAGAACTTTTAACTTCGAACAGCTATGAATTAGCGATTGAACATTGAATCATTGCACTTATGGTTTTTAAGGGAGCTATTAACTTAATTGAAACATTTTGAAAATATTAGTCACCGGGGCCGCCGGCTTTATAGGATATCATCTATGCGAAGCCCTTTTAAAAAGAGGTTTCGAAGTTATAGGATTGGATAATATAAACGACTATTACAGCGTTGACCTAAAATTCGACCGGTTAAAGCAGCTAGGGATTTCAAGAAAGGATGCTGAAATTTTTAATCAAACCTGCTCGGGTTCCAAACATACCGATACATTCACATTCGTTCGGATGAACCTTGAAGACCGAAAGGCCCTGCCCCGTTTGTTCGAGCAGGAAAACATTGACATCGTATGTAACTTGGCCGCCCAGGCCGGGGTCCGGTACAGCCTTGAAAGTCCGGAGACCTACATTGACAGTAATATTGTTGGTTTCCTGAACCTATTGGAATGTTGCCGCCATTTCAAGATAAAGCACTTAGTCTACGCTAGCAGTTCAAGTGTCTACGGTCTAAATGAAAAAATTCCGTTTTCGACCGAAGACAATGTAGATCATCCCATAAGCCTGTATGCTGCTAGCAAGAAGAGTAACGAACTGATGGCGCATACCTATAGCCATCTCTTTGATATTCCCACGACCGGACTACGCTTTTTTACCGTTTATGGCCCTTGGGGACGACCTGATATGGCTGTTTTTCTCTTTACGGACGCCATTATGAACAATCGACCTATTAAAGTCTTCAATCATGGAAAAATGGAGCGGGACTTCACGTTCGTCGATGATATCGTTGAAGGTGTCGCCCGAGTAATAGAAAAACCTGTAACGGACAGAAAGCTATATGAAATCTATAACATCGGTAACAATAAAGCCGTAAAGCTTTCCGAGTTTATCGAAGCTATTGAACATCATATGGGCAAAAAAGCTGAAAAAGAGATGTTGCCCATGCAGCCGGGCGATGTAGAACGTACCTGGGCGAATGTCGATGATCTTATTGCGGATTATGAGTATCGGCCAGATACTTCCGTGGATGATGGGATTCGGAAATTTGTGGAGTGGTATAAAAACTATATACCTTGAGAAAAAATAGGTATTTGGTGATAACCTTTAGTTTAGTATTCTCTCAATGGGTTGCGTAAAGGAAAAGTTGTCTCCCAAAGACACCTAGCCCAAAGCTTATTATATTTATATAGACTGGAAAGTCGATGGACAACAATAATTTCAGATATTATTGATAGACACCCCGATTTGGCTTTTCCTAATACCTATCAAAATAGATATCCAGCCCATCCTAAAATAAACCTTGTAAGAAGGATATTCGATAACTCTTTATTGAGAATATTTAGGCGAAAACCGCAGCTAAATAAAATATCCCCGATTAACAAGTACATTTTTAAACCCTCTGAGGCCTATCATATGTGGAGTTACTTGCTTGGGAAAGAATTGGATTTCTCTCGAGAATTTCTTGTCCAAGAAACACTTAGTGAGGAAAGGATAATTTTTATTAGGTCGTACTCCAACAAAATGGTTATCTATCAAAATAAAAAGCGACTAACATGTAAAACTAACAGGACCTTCGAGAACATGCTTTTTATTACAAATTTTCCCAAATGCGATTTTTAATACCCTCAAAAGAAATTTAATAGCTACTATAAGGTCTTATCTTAAAGTGCACTTTTGGCAAACTAGGAAAGTTAATTAATTATAGTATTCTGGTGCGAATCATATAGCCGTTCGAACCAATTCGAAGATATCTCCGCTTGCAACTATTATATCGTTACGGTGCCCACGCCTATATATAGCATCAATCTACCAATATTGTTGCCGCTTTACCAATCATGCGAAATGATAGGTAACGTACCAAAAAAAGGCGATGTCGTTATTGATGAAGCTACGGTATGTTCTGCAGTAATTGAAGAGGAATGGGTTCCCATTGTCGAACAGGCGAGCGGTTTAAAATTTAACGAAGACTTTTTCATTGGCTATTCCCCCGAACGAATCATTCCTGGGGACGAACAACAGACCGTTGAAAAAATTATAAAGGTCAACTCGGGTTCTACCGAGGGAAAAAGGTCGATTAGCTGTATGCATTAGTGATTATGGCAGTGACCTATTCGGCACCGAACTTCAAGGTTGCCGAAGCCGCTTAAAGTCATCGAGAATTCCCCCGCGCGACTTCTATATCGCCTTCAGTAACGAATTGGCCAAAAATTTCAACCTCATGGCCATCGACACCATTGCATTGCCGGAAGCGGTCGCCACTAGTGGGACCTTTCTTCATTTCCGTTCAGGTCTCGCAGGGGGTCACTGTATGGGTGGTGCCCTATACTCTCTGACCAAAAGGTTCTGGCCTATGGCTATCTTCCCGAAATTATATTGATTGGCCCCGTATAATCGACGATATTGGCAATATGTGGCTACAGCAATCAACAAATTGATGGTGCAACGGGATTTAAAAAACAATGCCGCGGATATTTTGGTTCTGGATATTACATTTAAAGACAATTGCCCCGACGTTCGCAATACAAAAGCGAGCGATGTTATCAACGCCTTAAATCATAAGATACCTAATTAAAAGTATTCAATCCTGGTTCGGATTTCTATTGTTCTTTCCCTCCATCGCGAATCTTATTCTTCATCCCATTCATCTAAACAAACCCTGTAGTTCATCGACTATTTTGTTAATTTTTAGTTAAAACCAATTGAATTATAATCTTTTGTTAATCATCGCTCCGTAATAGATATATGTAGTTCATCGATTTTAAATGTATTTCATCGTACAACTTTTCAAAAATAAACTGTTAAAAAAATTGGTAAAGTAAATCATCTGTTTATTTTTGCATTCTTACAACGTGCATTTCACCGATTAAAATTGTATTTCACCGATTAAAGAAATCCCCCAAAACGCTTTAATTTTTCATTATTTGTAATTCCTTAACCCACTTATGAAACCCCACCCCAGTAGTATTTTCCCCAAGATTTTTATGCTTCATTTTTTTTGCCTTTTTAATCGTCATATCCTGTACAAAGGATAATGACGAATTCGAAAAAACGGTCTTGGACGCCTCGGAAACAAAGGTTAGTGAAGCCGCTGAGGAAGAAGAAGAATCGAACGTCGTAACAGAGGAAACTATTGAAGAAGAACAGCCCATAGCGATTGTGGCCGAGAAAGTGTATGAGACCCGGACTACCATTTTCCCGGCAATCCATGATGCACACCTTCAAGACGGCATCGGTTTCAACCAAAATATCGTTCGTCTTCAAGAAGGTTTTAGAACCAGCTACCTCATGTTTGATCTTAGTCCCATTGATTCTATAGGCGGGTCGGTAAATACTACTGATTTAGAATTTACGATAGATACCGATAATGGTGACGGTAGCATTTCGATTTTTAGGGCTATTTCAAACGACTGGACCGAAGAAAAACTATCCGCCAAATCAGCACCGGAGACCGAATTTTTGATGGGCGAACTGGACACCCGATACGATGTGGGTCAAACCCTAGGAATCGCTCTTGATACCGCTTTTGTAAAAAATGAGCTTCTCACCCTAGTTATGACTCATGAGCAAGGAAACGACCTTGCTTTCGCCTCCAAAGAGCACCCAAACGGAAAAGGACCCGCTCTAGTGGTAAGCTATAGCGCTCCTCAAGACGCCGAAGCCATTGTTTTTGATGATGAAGTCGAAAAGGAGCTCGAAGCAGAGATAGCGACAGCGGAAACCAAAACTGCCACGGAGGACACCGTGGAAGAAAACACTTCAAACGAAGCATCTACGAATTCAGATGAGGGAGCTACTGAAGAGGAAGTCACAGAAGCGGAAACTACGGAGGAGAACGCAGCGGAAGAAGAGAGCACGGACGAGGAAACTACGGAGGAAAACGTAGCGGTAGAAGAGACCACGGACGAGGAAGCTACGGAAGATAACACAACCGAAGAAGAGACTATAAATGAGGAAGCCATTGAGGAAGAACCAACCGAAGAGACGGAAGTAGAATCTACAGTTGAAGAAGTAACCGAAGAAGCTACAACAGAAGAGACAGAAGAAAAAGTCCAAGACGCGGAAACTTCCGAGGAAGAATCCATCGAGGAAGCCGTTGCGGAGGAAAAAGCAACGGAAGAAGAAATCAAAGAACAGGCTACTGAAGAATCAGCGTCTACGGCAGAAGAAATCGACAACGAAGCGGATGCCCCGATAAACGAATCACCGATAGCAGTTGCCGAAGCCAGCCCCACTAGTGGCGATGCCCCTTTAGAAGTAAGCTTTAAAGGCAGTAGCTCGAGAGACGACCTAGGGGTCAAACAATATCGTTGGGATTTCCGTGATGGGTCGACCTCCACCGAAGCCAACCCTACGCATACCTTTGAGAAGACCGGAACCTTAGCGGTACGGCTCACCGTTACCGATGATCAAGGGGCGTCGCATACCGATACCGTAACGATTACCATTACCGAAGAACAAAAAGTGAATGAAGCCCCAGTGGCAGCTCCGAAAGCTTCCATAGCTTCAGGTGAAGCGCCACTTAACGTACAGTTCACCGGAGACGAATCGACTGACGATAACGAAATCACAAAGTACAGCTGGGATTTCAAAGATGGTAGCGAAGCCAATACGGCAAACCCATCGCATACTTTTACTGAAGCGGGCACCTACGAAGTTGTTTTGACGGTTAGCGACGAAGATGGAGCAGAGAACTCTCGCATCGTTAAGGTTACCGTCAACGAAGCCAAAAATGAAGAACCCGTTGCGCTGCCGAAAGCATCGACCGCTTCAGGAGAGGCCCCACTTAACGTACAGTTCACCGGAGACGAATCGACTGACGATAACGAAATTATAAGTACAGCTGGGATTTCAAAGATGGTAGCGAAGCCAATACGGCAAACCCATCGCATACTTTTGAAGAACCCGGCGAATATAAGGTAGTGCTCAACGTCGAAGATGTACAGGGCCTTTCTAACGCCAGAATTGTCGTTGTAACGGTTACCGGAGCGGAAAACGAGGCGCCAGTAGCGAAAGCCAGTGGAAATCCCTTATCGGGAGATGCCCCATTGAACGTACAGTTTAAGGGAAGCGATTCGACCGACGATGTAGGCATCACTGGTTATTTCTGGGATTTCAAGGATGGTTCGACCACAACCAACAGCAACCCCTCGCATACTTTTAACGAGGCGGGGGAATACGAAGTCAAATTGGATGTCAGGGACAAGGATGGTCTTACCCATTCTACATCGATTACTGTCAGAGTAACCCAACCTGTATCGAATGATGGTAGTGGCGATTCCGGTAGCGGAGATAGTGATGGCGGAAATACTGGAGGCGGTGATACCGGCAGCGGGGGAGGCGGAAGTTCTGGAGGAGGCGGAAGTTCTGGAGGAGGCGATAGCGGTTCCAACGACAATACAACCAACGGTGTAAAGGCATCTACCTTCGGGTATAATTCGAACGATGCGACCAATGCGTTGAAAGCTGCGATTGAATCTTCACATAGTACGATTATCGTTGATAAGCAAGCAGGTGACTGGGTTGTCGGATCGCTGTATTTCAACCAATTAAGAAATAAAAAAATAATATTCGAAAATGGAGTTATACTCCGGGCCAAACGGGGAGCTTTCGGGCCTTCTGACCGATTCTTTCAGTTGACAAATTCCGAAAATGTTGAGGTACAGGGGTATGGGGCTACCTTTACAATGAACAAATCGGAATATTCGGGGCAGCAGAACCATGCACTATCCATAGTCAAGCTCTTCCAACATCACCGTTAAAGGCCTGACCGTCAAGGGTGCAGGCGGAGACGGCATTTTGTATCTCTCAATATACGGCTCAAAGCTATTGCCGCAATATTTACGATTGGAGGATATCTTGGCTACCAACAATCAGTAGACAAGGTATGACGGTAGACAGTGTTGATGGATTGTATCAAAGTCAACCTTTTCCAACACAATTGGTGAGGCGCCCAGGAGCCGGCGTAGACCTAGAACCTGAATCTCAAAGAAGAGCGTTTGCAAAATATAGTTTTCGAGAACTACGTTTTCAAGGATAATTTTGGTCCTGGTAATTCTTACCGCCTTTAGTCATATAGATGGAAGTAGTCTCCCCATTGATATCACCTTCAAGAATACAGTTGTATCCAATAACTTCTCGACCCAAAACAGCAGATACCCAACCGAAATTGATTTGGGAACAAGCACCAACGATAGATTCAATCCTGTAAAGGGCTCCATAGTTTTCGATGGTTTGAGGGTAGAGAACAGCAGGTGGGGGGCAATTCGTACCAAAAGAACATGGGAGTCTTATCGGGTAACTGTCAAAAATGCAGTCATCAAGGATGTGAGTAAGGGTAGCGATCAAGCTGCCATACATATCGGACTACTAGAATACGGCAACAAGTCGAACGCGAACATGGGCGGATTTACATTCGAGAATGTACTGATTGACTACGACGGTGTGGACCCTTCTCTTGAATTACATGGCCCAAGTAATAGTGACTGGGAGTTACGAGACATGCGAGGTCAGATAAGGGTAAGGTCTCCCAGAGGAATTCGTTTAAATGACACTCAGAATGTACTATCAAGAAGTTCTTCGTCGGTTAATTTAAGCATTGTCGAAGACTAACATAAAGGAAAATCGCGAAATAAGTAAGTTGAATAATGTTCCATTATAAATTACAAACCCCAATTTCATTCCAGTCCATCGTACTAAAAAAATCAACGATGTATTTAACCTAATCGGATTTGTTTAAATCCAAATAATCCCCAATTTTCATGAAAACAAATTATGCCCCAAATTCATTAAAATGGCTTTGCCTAATTTCAATTTCACTGACGTTCAACTATTCCTGTAACAAGGATGATGACACGTTGGAAAACGCGACACTTGATCCGGCTTCCACTTCTGTCGAAAAAGAAAACTTAGATGGCGAAGCATTTTTAGAAGAGAACTATCTCAGCGAGAATGACCTTGCCGAAATGGGTTTTGAAACCCGTACGGCCGTCTTCCGGCCTATGGAGAATCAAGTAGACCCCAAAATCGCGAAAGACGATGAAACAGAACCCGACCACCCTGAAGTGGACCCTGGGTACAGCTATCTGAGGTACGACCTGAGTCAAATCGATTCGATAGGTGGTACCCTTGACTCGGCCAAATTGCAATTCACGATGACGGGCGGTGATGGAGAAGCTGCCGTTTCCGTTTTCAAGGGAACTTCGGATGATTGGGACAAAACCGCCCTGTCTAGCGAAAATGCCCCTGAGCCCGTAGCGCTTCTCGGCGAATTAAAAGGTACGTTCTCTTCGGAAGAACCTCAGGAAATTGTACTAGAAAAATCTGAAATCCTTTCTGAGATACTTACGCTGGTCATACCTAATACCGAAAACGTTGCGATAAACATGGCAGCTGCAAAGGGTACGAACACTGGCGCCCCGGTGCTTACGGTAAATTATTTTGTACCCCAAGGTGCCAAGGCACTAAAAGAGGATAAATTTAGCGATCAGGACATCAATGCTACGGCTACTTCTTCTAGTGGACAACCTTTGATGGCGGTAAAGGCCACCGCCTCTACGGGCAACCGCCCCCCCGATTCCAGGCCTTCGGCTTCGACCATCTCCGGTGTTGCGCCGCTTAAAGTCCAGTTCGGAAAAGGTAATTCTAGCGATGATAAAGGTATCGCCAGCTATAAGTGGTATTTTATGGACGGAACTACGTCTACGGACCCAAATCCCTCCCACACCTTTACAAAGCCGGGAACCTATAAGGTGATTTTGTCCCTCCATGACCAAGAAGGTCTCGAAAACGGCCGTATCATTATAATTCGTGTTGGCGCGTCAAACAGCTACAATAAGCGGCCCGACTCCAGACCTTCGGCATCCGTCGTTTCTGGAAAAGCTCCGCTCAAAGTACAGTTCGGTAAAGGCAACTCCAGCGATGATAAAGGTATCGCCAGCTATCAGTGGTATTTCATGGATGGCACCACGTCAACCAGTCCGAATCCTGCCCACACCTTTACACAGGCCGGCACCTACAAAGTCATATTATCGATTAAAGATCAAGAAGGCCTGGAGAACGGGCGTATTATCATAATTACCGTAACCGGGGGCACAAACAAAGCGCCCGATGCCCGGCCCGATGCCAGTCCCGCTTCGGGCAAAGCACCCCTCACGGTGAAGTTTGGAAGCAGCAAGTCCAGCGATGATTCCGGAATTGCAAGCTATGCATGGGACTTTATGGACGGAAATAAGACCACCGGCCCGAGCCCCACCCATACTTTCAACAAACCTGGCACGTATAAGGTTGTGATGACGGCCACCGATAAAGGCGGTTTAACAAATTCACGTATTGTTGTCGTTACGGTAACGGGAACCAGTACCGGAGGAGATAGTGGATCCGGCGGCTTAGGAGGTAGCAGCACTGGAAGCACGGGAGGCAGTGGTGATAGCAGTAGCGGAGGTAGTAATGACATTCCCTCCAACGCTGTTAAGGCCTCTACTTTTGGCTATAATTCCAATGATGCAACAAAGGCGTTAAAAGCTGCTATCGAGTCTTCGCACAGTACCATTATCGTCGACAAACAATCCACGGATTGGGTCGTTGGTCCACTGTATTTCAATAAATTGAGAAACAAAAAAATCATATTCGAAAAGGGGGTGGTTCTAAGGGCCAAACGCGGTGCATATCGGTCTTCGGATAGGCTGTTCCAGTTGACCAATTCCGATAATGTGGAAATTCAGGGCTATGGTGCCACCTTCGCCATGAACAAATCGGAATACTCAGGCCAGCAAAATCATGCACTATCGATAGTAAGCTCTTCCAACATTACAGTTAAAGGTTTAACTGTCAGAGAAGCTGGCGGAGATGGTGTATTCATATCGGAATACACGGCTCAAACCTACTGCCGAAACATACGATTAGAGGATATATTAGCCACGCATAATAGCAGACAAGGCATGACAATCACCAGCGTCGATGGTCTGGTTGTAAAAAACTCCACCTTTTCTAATACATCTGGCGAAGCCCCTGGGGCAGGTGTTGATTTGGAGCCAGACCTTAAAGTGGAGCGACTTCGAAACATACTATTCGAGAATTGTAGCTTCAAGGATAATTATGGTCCTGGAATCTTAACGGCGTTCAATCATATAGATGGAAGCACACTCCCTATAGACATTACTTTTAAGAATATCTACGTATCCAATAATTTCTCGACCCAGAATAAAAGGTATCCGACCGAGATTGACTTGGGAAATAGCTCTAACAATATATCCAATCCAGTTAAAGGTTCGATTGTCTTCGATGGCCTGAGAGTGGAGAACAGCAGATGGGGAGCAATCCGCACCAAGAAGACTTGGAAATCCTATCATGTTACTATCAAAAATTCCATCATTAAAAATGTCAGCAAAAGCAGCAGCGAGGCTGCTATCCATATTGGCTTGTTGGGTTATGGCAGTAGTTCAAATACGCATATGGGGGGGTTCACTTTCGAAAACGTACTGATTGATTACGATGGGGTTGATCCTTCTCTCGAACTGCACGGTCCAAGTTATGACAGTTGGGATTTGAAAGATATGCGTGGAACAATTAGGGTACGGTCCCCAAGGGGAATAAACTTAAATGACACTAAAAATGCGCTTTCAAGTAATTCTTCGTCAGTAAATTTAAGGGTAGTTAACGATTAAATTTTTCTGATTATTTTTTTATAAGAATTATCCCTGCGTTCACAGGGATAATCTTTTGCTTTTTGAATAAGACTCGTAAGAGAAAGCGGCTTTTTAACCGATGCTAGATCACTTCCAATAAACTTTCGCTATTTCGCATATCTTTGTAGCCGATTAAGGTGTGAATGTGAGAATTATTACATTTGGGCATCGAAAATTTACCGTTTAGTTACATGCAGCGCAGACAGGCCTTTAGAAGCCGTAAGAATGACCCTCCAAAAAAATATCAATGTCTTTAAAAAACACCTTATTTAATCCAAATCATTCTATTTTAGTAACCGGTGGTGCCGGCTTTATAGGATCGAACTTATGCCAGTGGCTATTGAATAACGGAAATAAAGTCCGTTGCCTCGATAATTTCGCTACTGGAAAGAAGGAGAACATTCGTCCCTTCTTAAATCATAAGAATTTCACTTGCATAGAAGGCGATATTAGAGACCTCAATACTTGTAAAATGGCCTGTGAGAGTATGGATTATGTACTGCATCAAGCTGCCCTTGGCTCCGTTCCACGTTCGATAAAAGACCCGATAACTAGTAATGATGTCAACGTTTCCGGCTTTTTGAACATGTTGGTCGCGGCCCGCGATGCCAGCGTCAAACGCTTGGTCTATGCCGCCAGTTCCTCGACCTATGGTGACTCAAAATCTATGCCCAAGGTCGAAGATGTTATAGGCAAACCGCTCTCCCCCTACGCCATCACCAAATTCGTGAACGAACTCTATGCCGATGTATTCGCGAAGACCTATGGATTGGAAACTATCGGACTCCGCTATTTTAATGTTTTCGGTAGACATCAGGACCCGAATGGAGCCTATGCCGCAGTGATTCCCAAATTCGTTATTCAACTTGTAAATCATGAGTCCCCGACCATCAACGGTGATGGTAGTTTTTCTCGTGATTTCACTTATATAGACAATGTCATAGAAGCCAACCTACTTTCAATTCTGGCCGAAAAACCCGAAGCGACAAATACGGTTTACAACGTGGCTTACGGTGAACGTACGACATTGAACGAATTGATTAACCTGCTACGTAAATATCTTTCCGAGTTTGATTCAAAAATAAAAGACATTGAAGTGAATTACGGTCCAGAGCGCGCAGGCGATGTTCCGCATTCGTTGGCATCCGTTGAAAAAGCAAAAACGCTATTGGGCTATGACCCCGAATTCGATATCAACAAGGGGTTAAAACAAGCGGTCAGGTGGTATTGGGAGCATTTAGAGCGTTGAAGCGCTGGAAATCGGAGACAAAATCAAGTAAATTCCCTAAACTGAAAATCGCCAGCCTTTACCTTTCAAACTGTAACAAAAACTAAAGATGAATACACCTAAAATAGCCGTAATCGGCCTTGGCTATGTCGGCCTGCCCCTTGCCCGTTTGTTTGCCACCAAATATCCGGTAATCGGTTTCGACATTAATGAAAAACGGGTCAAAGAATAGCAATCCGGCAGAGACAGTACCCTTGAAGTGGAAGATGAGGTGTTACAGGAAGTTCTTTCGGAATCATCACAAATGAAAACCGGTCTATATTGCTCGAACCAGTTGCATGATATATCCGATTGTAATTATTATATCGTTACCGTTCCCACCCCGGTCGATAGCACAAACCGGCCAGTTTTGACGCCTTTGTACAAGTCAAGCAAGACCGTGGGCAAGGTTTTGAAAAAGGGCGATATCGTAATTTATGAATCTACCGTGTACCCGGGAGTTACTGAAGAGGAATGTGTGCCCGTACTTGAAAAAGTAAGCGGCCTGAAATTCAATAGCGACTTTTTTGTCGGATACTCTCCTGAACGCATCAATCCTGGTGACAAGGAACATACCGTTGAAAAAATTCTTAAGGTTACTTCAGGCTCTACCCTTGAAATCGGAATAAAAGTAGACGAACTCTATAAATCGGTCATCACTGCCGGTACACACTTGGCACCATCAATCAAGGTGGCCGAAGCAGCCAAGGTGATTGAAAACTCCCAACGGGACATCAATATCGCCTTTGTCAACGAATTGGCCAAGATATTTAACCTTATGGATATCGATACCCATGCCGTTTTGGAAGCAGCAGGTACCAAGTGGAACTTTTTGCCCTTCCGACCCGGTTTGGTCGGTGGTCACTGTATTGGGGTCGACCCCTATTACTTGGCGCAGCGGGCTCAGGCCTTCGGATATCATCCCGAAATCATTTTAGCCGGTAGGCGGCTTAACGATAGTATGGGACAATATGTAGCATCTGAAGTCATCAAACTGATGGTTCAGTCGGATATCAAAATCAAGAACTCAAAAATCTTGGTGTTGGGCATCACCTTTAAAGAAAACTGCCCCGACGTAAGAAATACCAAAGCGGTAGACGTCATTAAAAATTTGAAGAGCTATGGAACCGAAGTGACCGTATTCGACCCTTGGGCCTCTCCCCAAGAAGTAATGCACGAATATAGTTTGGAGACTATCCCTACACTCCCGACCGATGAAAAATATGACGCAGTGGTGCTGACCGTAGCACATAGCGAATATTTGAACTTGGATCTGCACGCACTACTGAAGAATGATGGTATTTTGTACGATGTAAAAGGTGTTCTTAAAGGCAAAGTTAGCGGCAGACTGTAATACGACTATTGGGAAATGATGTTTATGGTTTGTTCCATCGAATCACCTAAACTATAATTGGGCGTTTTTCGCAAAGTAATAGTTAGTGTTTCGTCGTCATCTTTCTTGGCCCTAGCGTTTACCGGAATGTCTATACTGGTTTTATTGGCAGGAATAATGACATAACCGTGCAAAAGATCGTAATCGTCCATATTGTCGGCAGTGCCTGAAATTTCATATTCCACAGCAAGTGGGTAGGAGAGATCAGGGGTGGTTCGAGAAACGGTAAAAAAACTTTGCGAACCCCTTTGGACTTCGGAACCGTTACTTTTAATATTCAGTATATTTGACGGTATGTTGTTCACCATTTTATAATTTAATGAAGTTCCGAAACCCTTTTCGGCATTTGTCGTATTATTTATACCCCTTTCATTCGCATAGGGGCTTATAATCAGCGCATTATTTATATTGAAATTATCAATACTCCAGCCATCGTTTGAATCCCCTTCCAATTGCCAAAAAGGCATATTTCTTTCTTCTCGAATCAAAAGACCGTTGAACCCGATGTTTCCGACGGCAGGCGTAGGAGAATCATAATTGTACCTGCTGGTATGAATGGCATGTTGAGCAGCAGATACATTGTCATATCCGACATTTTCAATAACCAAGTTATTAAACACCAATTGATAGGCATCATGATGTTTTAAGGTGTAAATGCCGTCGAACCTCTCATTTTTTATAAGAACGTTGTTAAAGCGAACCAAACCTTGTAACGCATTTCCACCGCCTCCACCAAGGCCCATAACAATGGCCGCCTTTTTGTACTTGGGATCAAGGTCACCTTGCTCTTGCCAGTTCTCCCTAATATAAATACCATCAAGTTCTGCATCTATGGGTATCGCTGTATTGTCTAATTTCGATAGTGCAAATAGAATTCCGGTATATCCGTTATGGGCAAATTCTACATTCTTAAATTTAATACCAGTCAATCTCTGCGTTACGTAATCCGGTTCTATATCCAGACCTGACGTTGGCCGTCTGCCCCAGGTACAGTTGAACTTAACGTTTTCTACCAATATGTCTTGAGCGGAAGTAATAGTGATACCCTGCCGACGATGGTTTTCAAAAATCATGTTCCGTACGGTAATGTTTTTTGAAAAACCTGTTGGCGTTCTTGTTCCGATAAAAATACCATCGCCCGCGCTTCCGTCTACGGTAAGCCCCTCAAATAACACATCTTTACAATCATATAATGCTATGGCGTTTCTAAACTCCCCCTTCGGCAAAACAGCATTATTCATAACAAATCTTGCACCATAGCCGAAGATTTTCCATCCAGTAACGTTTTCTAAACGAAATAACATATCGAGACCACTGCTGTGGTCATATGATTGGTCGATAGCTTTGAGAGTCACCCCTTGTTCAAAAATGATAGTTATATTCTCCGCAACTCTATCTACGCCTCGTTTCCCGTCAAACCAATTGGGGTGCCGGCCTTCGATATTCCAGACCCCTGTAGTACCGGCTTTATAGTCGATTATCACGGTGTCTCCACTTGTAGCACTTTTTATGGCGTTTACAAAACAAGCCGTAGCGTTAAATCCATTGAAGCCAGGACTAATGGAGCTGGCTATAATAGTATTGGATTGCTGCTGATCGACCTTATAAATTTTGGAAACAGATATTTCGTAGATCTTGATTAAATTTTTATTGTCAAAATGGCTATTAAATAAATATATGCTAGATAACAATGAAAACACTAGGATCGATAGCCTCATAGGTCAAATATATTCTAAGGGCTAAAATTACGCAAATTGACCTAGATGGTACGCTTTCGCATTACATCGCTATTTCCACATTCCCCTAAAAAAATTTGTTATTGCTAACAAAACACGTAGTTCATCGAAAAATACTGCCGTTCAACAATAAAAACGGTTTTTTGGGCTTATAGATAACATGAATTTTTAACTAAAACGACTTAAAACGTCAAGCTCAAGATTGGCATTCCCAAAGTGCCATCTTGAGATGAAAACTCGAAATCTAAACCTACTTATGAAAATTCCCCGCTCCAAAGTCATTAAATTGACCGTATGCTCTATTGCCGTCTTTTCAATTTTTGCTTGTACCAAAGACACCGATCTTTTGGCTGACTATGTCATAGCCGATACTCCAAATGCAAGGTTTTTCATGGGACTCGTGCAAGACGATGTGTTCTTCGCCTCAAAAGGCTCAGCAATAAACCTGGACGTATTGGCAAACGATGGTTTTACAGACCCTGATAAAGTTAAAATCGTAGAAGTTACCCAGCCATCAAACGGTAGCGTGGTGATCAATGAGGACAAGACATTGACCTATACACCCGGTGGAGACCCAAACTCGATAGCGGAAAACGGAACCAATAGCGAGGGAGAACCAATTGAAGGCGAAGAAGCCGCGCCCAACGAACCGGAAACTCCAATAGTCGACGAGCAGCCAGAACCTGCTCCTCAACCAATACCAGAACCAACACCACAGCCAGAACCAACACCACAGCCAGAACCAACACCGCAGCCGGAACCACAGCCAGAACCACAGCCGGAACCAATTCCCGCACCTGAGCCAAAACAGAATACTGAAACTGAACAAGAATCCGACGATAATTTTGACTACAAGGTAGAAGTTGAAGAAGATGACGGAACGGTAACCGAACAAGAGGGAACCGTTACGATTTCGTACACAGAAAGGGATTATGGCGTATTGAAAGCTTTCCCTACGGCCTATGGTGCCGGATCAAATGCTTCAGGGGGCCGAGGCGGATCGGTTTACCATGTCACTAATTTAAACAATAGCGGATCAGGAAGTTTTAGGGACGCCATTAGTCAAGGAGATCGAACAATTGTTTTCGATGTATCGGGTACAGTTCGTCTAACCTCAAATTTAGTTGTAACTGCCGACAACCTTACAATTGCTGGTCAAACAGCACCTGAGGGAGGCATTTCTATTACCGGACCTAGAATGCAGTTCCAAGATGTTGATAATTTGATTGTTCGTTACGTAAGATTTCGCCCAGTTTGGAATCACAGTAATTTTGGCGTCAACGATGCCTTGGAATGTACACGGGTTACAAACGCTATTTTCGATCATATTTCCGTTTCTTGGGGATTCGACGAAACTGTGAGTTTTGTAGGATCTACTGGTAGCAGCCCGAATAAGAATTTTGCCACTTACAACATTTCCTTTCAATATAATCTTTTGGGCGACTCGGCGAAAGGCATGATAGTTGGATTTTCAAATTATCAAGATAAAAATACCAAAGGTACAACCGGTGGTGATTTCTCTGTCAACAGTAATGTTTTTGCTCATATTAGTCATAGGTTTCCAAATCCGGTAACTCACGACAGAGTTGATGTAATTAACAATATTGTTCACGATTGGCGAAATAAATTTATGGCCATGAACCCACCTTCGAAAATAAAAATTAATCTACTCAATAACTATTTGCAAAGAGGAAAGCAAACTAATAGCGTCATTACCAAAGGCAAGGTCATACATATTGATTATGATGTAAATGAAGACAGTCGATTTACGCAAAAGGAAATATTATTGGCGGTGAATTTACTAATTCGAACGAAGACAACTTATCTTTATTCCACTGGTGGACTAATGGGCCTACAGGAAATACTCAAAGCAACTCTACTGGCACTTTACAAGTGAGTGAAAACAATTCATCCAATAGATTTGTAAACACTCCTTTTCCTCAAATCGGCCATTCTTTTAATCCTACAACAGCCATGGAGGCGCTAAGTAATCTACCAAACCAGGTAGGTGCGTCTGCAGTTCTTAGTGCTTCCGGAGAGAAAGGTGGTTGGCAGGGATGTCATAGATGAAGAGTTCATTCATAATGTAAAAACTAATACAGGAATTACCCATGATTATTATCAGGATAGAAGTAAAAATAGTCGCTATATTAACTATTATAGCAATGTCAGCAGCACTCCATTAAAAACGCATCCCGACGACCGAGATACCGATAAAGACGGTATGCCAGATGTTTGGGAAAATATCAGGGGTTTTAATCCTAGTAAACAGGACCATAATCTAGATTCAAATAATAATGGGTATACCAACCTGGAAGAGTTTATTAACTTAATTGACTTTTAAAATTTGTTTAATTCTTGCCGCAAGTTACTTTTTTTATGGATTGTGGGACTGGCGTTTTCTTTCCTTAATTCTTGCAAGTACAGTTGTTGATTATCTAGTTGGAATCGCAATTTGGAAAAACAAAGACACCTGGGAAAAGGAAAATTCTGGTTATGGGTAAGTATGATTTTCAATATTTCTTTACTTGGATTTTTTAAGTACTACAATTTCTTCGCAGAATCATTTATGGATATGTTCGAAGTTTTCGGATATACGATAACAAGTTCTTGGACTTTAAGTATCATACTCCCTGTCGGTATATCTTTTTACACCCAAACAATGTCGTATTAGTCGTACCTATTTTCACTAAAACAGACTCAAGATTTTCTTTCTTTCGCCACGTTTGTTGCTTTTTTCCCTCAATTGGTGGCCGGGCCCATCGAAAGGGCTTCAAATTTATTGAACCAGATTACCAGCAATAGAAAGTTTAGTTATGAACAAAATGTTCAGGGTCTTAGGCTAATTTTATGGGGGCTGTTCAAAAAGGTTGTTATTGCGGATTCGTTGGCGCCCATGGTTGATGATATTTTTGGGAATTATGATAATTACTCTGGTGGAACACTAGTTATGGGTGTCATTATGTTTAGTTTTCAAGTTTACGGTGATTTCAGTGGATATTCTGACATTGCAATTGGGACAAGCAAAGTTGTTCGGTATAGCAATGAAAGGTCAGGTTCCCGAATTTTTCGAGAAATGTTGCGGAATATTGGCAAAGATGGCATGTTTCATTATCTACCTGGTTCAGGCATTACTTATATATACCACTTGGAGGATCACGAGTGAATAAATGGAAAGCCTTACGTAATATCTCTATTATCTTTTTAGTAAGTGGTTTTTGGCACGGTGCCAATTGGACCTTTATTTTTTGGGGTGGTTTTCATGCTCTCGCCTATATACCTATTTAGGAGAAATACATTTATATTTGAGCCTGTAATTAAGCTTAAAATTCCTATTTACCAAATTTGAAGGAAATTTTCCAACTTATTTTGACATTTTCAATTGTAACTTTCTCTCTGAATTTTTTTCCGTTCCGCGACCTTGCAAGATTCTTTTGGATATATAAAACGCATATTTAGTAACTTCCAATTTGAAAAATATGAGCCCTCGACGGGGCGAGACCTGACCGCATATTTACTTCTTATAGTGGCATTTACAGCGTATGAATATATAATAAGGCGAGATGAAAGAAATCCTTTTAAATTTAAATCTAGAATCGTTCGCGTCGCTCTATACACCGCTGTGGTAATTTGTATGTTCGTTTTTTTATGATGACAACGCACAACGCTCATTTATTTACTTTCAATTTTAAAATGGTAAAGTTATTTAAAACATTAGTCATATATGGAATATATGCCTTAATCGTTGGAGAGTTGATAGTAAGGATTTTCACCCTCACTTCAGACATACCCAGCAGAACTATTGACGAAGACCATATTCAAAAATATCAACCCAACCAAACAGGTATTTGGTCGGATGGAAAACATCAGTGGCAGATTAATGAATTGGGTTGGGCAGGACCATTGCCCAATAATTATGATAATTTGATTGTAATTTTGGGTGATTCGTTCATAGAAAATTTTATGAATCCCGATGAGTGCCACCAAGCATATTTCCTTAAAAAACTCCTGCCAGAAAATAATTTCATAGAGGCAGCACGTTCTGGTATGCCATTAATCGAAGCTATGGAGGTTAGCAAGCAAATAGATACCTTAAATCCAAAGTACCAATTAATTTATCTTAATGATAGGGACTTTGATCAGAGTATTTCTGAGATTACACGCAGAAGCGATATTACACAGCTAAGCCTTGAAAACAAAAGGCTTACGTATGGTAAGATGAATTCTCCCTTTTTTAAAGAAAATTCTTTACAATTGGAAATTCCTGTATTATTTATTTAATAGGTTTCCGTTGAATTTCAAAAAAAACATTGAGCCGCAGGTAAATCTTAATCCTCAAAATATCGATAGTACCGTTTACCAAGTTGAGCAATACGGAAAACTTTTGGATTATATAAAAAATCATTATAACATAGACGATAAAATTTTAGTTTTTAAGCCAGAAACTGAGTCCAAATTACTATCTATAGCTCAGAAAAAAGGCTTCAAAACTATTGTTTTAGATAATCGCGATGAACAATGGTCATTTGATTACGACCACCATTGGACTTGCTTCGGTCACAAACAAGCTGCAGACCAAGTTGCAAAGGCAGTAAAAATTATAGCACTAGAGGACTCACTCAAAAAGGGTGAATAATAACCGAACATTGCTTACTTAAATACTCCGTAAGCTGTAAGAATATCTCTAATTTGAACAAATCAACGCACGCAGAGAAATTCGTTTCATACTTTTTGTTTGTTGGCTTGTTTCTCAGTCTCTTTTTTGTGTACTTCGATCAGGAAAGGCTATTTAGCCGTGACCACAGGCTCATTGTGCTCGGACTTGAAAAATATCTTCGTATACTTTCGGTTATCTTTATTTTTCTTACGGTTATATTTTCTATTTTTCTTGCGAAGACAAAGTATCGATTCTCAATATTTTTTGCGTATTTGGTCTTAATTCTTACGGTTATACTGAATTATTTAATTAGTGGTGCGGATATTTTCGATATGACGCAATTTATGTCGAATCGAGGTATTGGTCCTTGGATATGCCTGGGCCTTATTTTTGTTGGTTACAATGATGAAAGGTACCGGTCTTTTCAAAAATTTTTGTTTTTTTCGATTTTGTTTATTTCAGCGTTATCCATATACAGTTTTGTTAATTTTGGGGTAGGTATGTGGCGAGGTCAAGCACTGAGCAAATACCAAGTTTACTCTGTTAACTTAGTATGGCTTACGCCTTATGCTTTTTTAACATTAAAAAATAATCCAAAATTAAAGTGGATAAGGCTACTGGTCTTGTTTATGGGGATTATTTTGGCCTTGGTTACACAGACGCGGTCTTTCCTTATCATTTACTTTATCACTTTGCTTTTTGATTTTTATCATACAAAAAACAAACGAAGTTATTTTTTTGTACTCGTATTCGGTATATTGGACTGGCCTATTTGATATTGAACACGAAAATATTCAGCACCTCTTTAGAACTTTTGATTGACCGAGGGACCCAGATACAAGAACCTTACAATTAGAAGTTTTCTTAGCCCAATTGGATTTTTTTGGAATTATTTCCGGAAATGGGCACTTTGCAAATTATCGGTTCGGCAACGAACTGTGGACAGCTGTAGATAATCAATGGCTGTTTTTGCTGTGGTGGGGCGGCATAATCCCTGTCATATGCTATTTTTTCCTTTGTGTCGTAGTGCCGGTAAAAATGATCTTCAAGGGCAAATTGTCGTACGAGACAAAAGTCGAGTGTTATGTTTTAATAATGTGGAGCTTGGGATTAACCGGATTGGCTATTTTTAGCACTATGTCAGTGGAATTTTTCTTCTTTATTATCAGTATAATTTTGGGTAGAGTGTTGCACAAATATAGCACAGGACAAAGATAATGGTAAAGGGAATTTATAAAAAGATAATTACTATGTATGGCGCAAGCATCCTTGGTATCGCCATAGGGTTTTTAGTCAGCATATTCAATTCAAGGGTGCTAGGACCTGAAAATTTTGGAGATTTTAAGTTTATCGAAACGGTAGCCCGGTTTATAGCCAGTTTGGTTTCCGTTGGTGTCTTTATATCGATTACCCGTCTTTTGGCATTGAATACCGACCAAGCTAAGGAGCGTCAATACATCGGGCTTTTTACTGTTATTTTTGGGATTACTTCGATAATAGGTTTACTGCTTTTCATAATTTTTTCATTTATTCAACCCTATTTTTTTGACAATGATTTACAAACTATTTTTCAAAAATATTTCTTTATTGTACCGGTAATCCTGGGACATTTGGCTTTGGCCGAAATTTTAAAGGGTCTTCATAAAATATATACCATTTCTTTTATAAGCATCGTTCCAGCACTATGTTACCTGATAATAATATATACAATCAATGAATTTACCCCTGTAGACATTGGGTGGGTATTTTTTGTTTATTACGGGATGCTGCTGATTGCACTTGTCATCGTCATAATACAGCTAAAGCCCGATTTTAGCTTTAAAAAATCTTTGACCGCTAAATTATTGCATGAGAATAAATTCAATGGCAGACCAATTTATTACGGAAGCTTGGCGGGTGTAGCAACGACACACATCGCAGGCTTAAGTATATCGTACTTTATGGACAATACTCAAGTAGGGTTTTTCACCTTGTCCCTAACCATTTGTACTCCGATGCTTGTGATTCCCTCCGTACTTGGCACTATCTTTTTTAAACAATTTGCAACTATTGAGGCCATACCGAAAAAGGTTGTTTATTTCAGTATTTTAGGCACCGTCGCCGCCCTTATCGTATTTTACTCTCTAATTGAAGTTGTTGTAGTGGCCTTCTATTCCAAAGATTATTTTCCAGTTGTCGGTATATCAAAAGTCCTGATAATTGGTTTTATCTTTCATGGTTTCGGAGATATGTTCAATCGATTCTTGGGTGCAAAAGGTCAGGGAAAGTTGCTGAGAAATGCCGCGTATCTCGTTGGTATAGTTAATATTTTGGGCTATACGCTTTTAATTAAATTTTTTGATGTAG
This sequence comes from uncultured Flavobacteriaceae bacterium, assembly GCA_963832345.1. Lineage (GTDB taxonomy): Bacteria > Bacteroidota > Bacteroidia > Flavobacteriales > Flavobacteriaceae > Pricia. The sequence goes on from CAWHTW010000015.1 coordinate 142,472, forward strand.
AGGGTGCTATCTGGACCAAAATTTTGGCAAGTGGATTATATTTTGCTGTAATGTGGTATTACTATTCTCATTTTATAAAGAAGAAAATAGATGTCGCTAGTTTAGACAGCTAAAATCATACTTGCCCATTTAGCACGGCAATACATACGGTAGTTCATTCCAAATCAAAAGTTTTTCTGCGCTTTGCCTACGATTATGCAAGTCATTGAATCTTTTTTTAGTCCGGTATGTGATATACTCTGAATTTATCGTAAAAAACTCAAATAACTTTAAAAATCTTAAGCTCACAGTAGAATTGCCAAATAGATGACCTCAACACACCACAGTTTTTATATAATTAGCACCCATGATTTCTCCAGAAATAGTGCCGGTAGTACCCGTATGAACTACTATGCCAAAGCACTTGCCACAAAAAACCACCGTGTTTATTTAATCAGTTGTTGCTCAACCCAATTGTCTGAAAGTCATTTTGAAGAGATTTCATCGAATGTTTTTGTTTTAAATGAGAAAAAAAAATCCTTAGGCTTTCTCGATACCATATCGTTTTTGAGAAGATTAAATGCATTTTCTGATCGCAAGGGCGGTAACAAATCCTTCCTTTTGTATCCAACGGTTTTTATGCTTTTTGAAATTCTCTCTATTTTCTATTTAAAATTTTATAAAAAAAAGAAGATTTACTATGAACTAAATGAGGTCAGAAAATATGCATCATCGCATGAAGCCCCATTGACAATTAGTAAAATTTCGTATTCCCTTGAAAAAATACTGTTTAAGACTATTTTTAACGTAACTCAACCATTGTTATATTTTTATGACGGTTTGGTCTGTATTTCTACAAGAATTGAAAACTACGGACGCCAATTCAATAGAAACACACTACGTATTCCTATATTAACTGATCCAGATAAAGTTTTGGAGGTTGCGACCGGGCAGTTCTGTAACAAGGATGCTTTCAACATAGGTTTTTCAGGAAGCATAGACCCTATAAAGGAAGATTTGGCTAATTTTATTGAAGTTATTGAAAAACTCAATGATAATGGACACCGCGTTGCCTTTAATTTATGTGGCGCTGTCAAAAATACGTATAACGAAAAATTCACTAGAAGAACATGCGCCGGAACAGCTATTAACTATTATGGTTTTCTAGACGAATTGCAATTATCGACCTTTTTAAGTCAACAAGACCTTTTGATACTACCAAGAGGCTTTACCTTACAGAACGATTACGGTTTTTCGACTAAATTATCTGATTATTTAAACCATAAGAAAATGGTTTTGGTGACCGACATTAGTGACAATGCGTTGTACATTAAAGATAACGTAAACGGTTTTGTCGTTCCCCCTGATGACAAAGCTGCTATGTATGAAAAAATCAAATACATTATGGAAAGTTATGATAGCCTCGAATCAAAAGTGGTCCTCAACGCATTAAAAACTTCAAAAGAGGATTTTGATTATAGAATATATTCAAAAAAACTACGAAATTTCTTAAAATAAGAGGAACCGAGTATTCGGACCGAATTTGTCGAAAGATGAACTCGTCTTAGAAAATTGCATCGAAGCGAATAAAACCAATCATCTACGAGCATGAACATGCCAAAAATGAATTAATTAAATATGAAACAAAATCCCATGAGATTGGCCATTTTAATTTTGTCTATGGCAGGTGGCGGTGCCGAACGTGTTATCTCCTATTTTCTACCCTTTTTAGAGAAAAGAAACATAGAAGTTCATTTAATTCTTATGAATTCGACCGTGAGTTATAACATTCCTAAAGGAATACCGATACATTATATTGATAAAGCGAAGGCAGGTGAAAGCGGAACTTTCAAATTGCTAAAGCTACCTTTATTGGCATATCGATATTCGCAGTTGTTAAAAAAGATAGGGGCCACCCACTCCTTCAGTTTGCTAACCCGGCCGAACTATATAAATTTATTGGTCAAACGGTTTTCAAGTAAAAAGTACAAATTTATTATTAGTGAACGTAATTATCCTAGTGAACAATACGGACATGGAGGTTTAAAGGATAACATCAATAAATATTTAATCAAAAAATTATATGATTCAGCCGATTCCATTATCTGCAATAGTAAGGAAAATGGGTTTGATCTCGCTAATAATTTCAACTGCCATAGTGATAAAATACAAGTTATTTATAATCCCATTGACAAAGAGAAAATTGATCAAATTCACCCAGTCAAAGATTATTTTGACCCCAATTACTTTAATGTAATTTCAGTAGGGCGATTGCAACCGGTCAAAAATCATGAGTTGCTTATTAGAGCAGTCAAAAAACGTGATAACGTCAGGCTCTATATCTTGGGGCAAGGTGAGTTGAAGATTAAGCTCGAGAGTATTATCAAGCAAGAAAAATTAGGTGACAGGGTGTTCCTATTAGGTTTCGACAACAATCCTTACAAATACCTTAAGAGTGCGGATCTTTTCGCTTTAAGTTCAAATCATGAAGGTTTCCCGAATGTACTACTAGAGGCGATGGCCTGTAGACTTCCAATAGTTAGCACCAACTGTATGTCCGGGCCTAGCGAACTAATGGAATTAAAAGAAGTAAAGAATAATTTGATGCCTACGGATTATGGCATTCTTGTACCGGTTAACGATGTAGATTTGATGGCAAAGGCGATAAACCATATGTCGACCGAGGAAGAGTTTTTAAAATTCTGCCGAAAGAACTGTGGCGTGCGGGTATTGGACTATGACACCGAAACAATTTTGACCAAATTTCTGGAGACTATTCAAAATTGTTGATTGCCAAAAAAGAGCTTCAATGAATTTTCAGAAATTACAGAGAATAAAATTTAATTAGTAAAATGATTATTGCCTACAAAAAGTTTATATTAAAGACAAAGGCCTAACTTCTTAATTGCTCGAAGGTATTTACTTGATTTACGATGAAAAAAAAGCTAATTAGAGTTACGACTGTTCCTCAATCTTTGGGTAGTCTTCTCAGAGGTCAACTACCCTTTATGTCCAAATATTATGATGTGCTTGCGGTGTCTTCCGAAGGGAACGGTTATTTAAAACATTACTCAAAAAAGGAAAAAATTAAGGTTAGTGCAGTTGAAATGACCAGACAAATAACGCCTATCAAAGATTTAAAAGCTGCTTGGCAGCTTTATATTCTATTTAAAAAAGAACAACCTTTCATTGTTCATACTCATACACCAAAAGCTGGAACCTTGGGTATGATTGCGGCCTTTTTTGCAAAAGTACCCCACCGCTTACATACTATCGCAGGCCTGCCATTACTTGAAAAAACAGGTGCTACCAGAAAGGTTTTAGATATAGTTGAAAAAATTACTTACAAATTTGCCACAAGGGTATATCCTAACTCATTTGAAATGATGGCCATTGTACTCCAAAATAAATATACAACAACTAAAAAACTAAAAGTACTTGGCAAAGGAAGCTCGAACGGTGTCGACCTATTTTTTTTCGACCCAAATAGATATAACGAATATCGCAAACAACGTACCCGTCGTTTTTTGGGAATTAACGATACAGATTTTGTTTTTCTTTTTGTTGGTCGACTTGTGAAGGATAAGGGCATCGAAGAATTGGTAGAAGCCTTCGATGAAGTCAACAACCAACTTGACGATGTCAAATTATTACTGGTGGGGTACTTTGAAAAAGAATTAGATCCCATTTCGGAGAAAATTATAAAAATTATTCAAGAAAATAAGAATATTATTGAAATCGGCCATCGCAGAGATGTTCGATCTTATATGGCTGTATCCAATGTCTTAACTTTTCCAAGTTACCGTGAAGGATTTCCTAATGTTGTTTTAGAAGCGGGAGCTATGGGCTTACCTTCAATTGTGTCTAACATTAATGGCTGCAACGAAATTATCATAGATGGTGAGAACGGAATAATTATACCACCAAAAAATACAAAGGCATTAAGGGATTCAATGATTAAAGTATATAAAGAAAAAAGGACACTCGGTAAATTGGCTGAAAATTGCCGTGAGTCAATTGCCAAAAGATTCGACCGCAAGTATTTTCATAGTGAGCTACTAAAAGAATATCGGTCGTTAGAAAATTATGACACAACAGATCAATAGAAACCGGAAGGCTGGGCACAGGGCAATCATTTACACATATTTAGTCAAATAATGAGGGTACGGCATTAGTTTCGTTGTAGCTTAGCTTAGATTATAAGCTATCCCATAGTATCAAATTATTATTAGCAGTATTATCACTTAATTTTAATTGTTTATCCGTTTATAAAGTAGTTAGCAATGATTTCGATTGCCAATATGAATAACAGTCTCTCGCCAAAGTAATCCCTGTTTATTCTGCAATAGAATTTGTCAAGGTAGTTCTGAATTTATTTCCCCTTTAACTTATGGTAGATTGTAAGCATGGGCGACCAAATCGTATCCCAGCGCTTTTGGCCCTGCCGGCGCTACAGCTCCCGCTCGGAAATCCTCTTTTGGCTATAGGTTATGAACGCCATAGCATGTACCATGACCTTTGCCGGGCGTTTGGAGTTTTCCTTAATTACACCGCAGCGCAGGGTTGTCCTGAAATCGCATTCCGAACAATACCACTGTCCCATACCCTCGAACCAACACTGCTCCTTTTCACTGCATTTATTGTATTCTATGCCCTGCTTTTCGCAGGACTTTTAGAAAATGCGAATGGCGCGAAACCTATTAGGGGAACTCTTCCATAAAATTCAACACGTTCAAATGCTTACTTTGTCCTGAAGATAATCAATCCGCGGATATTGGTAAGGGATTTTGAAATCATATAATATTATTTCCTATCCAACACTATAATCTTAAATAGCAAATGAAATCAATTTGGAAAACCTCCCGAAACAAGATAAATCTTACATAAAAAGAGCCTTTTATCAAAAATGTAAGTAATTTGGTGGATTAATATCCAATAATTCTATTCTAATATTTATTTTTGAAGAATTCTAATCTTAATAATGTATCAACCATGAAACTGACCATCAAATTTTTAGCGCATCTGTTTATAGCATCATTTTTTCTATTGTCCTCCTGTTCTAAAGAGGGCGAAGTAGGCCCAATGGGTCCTAGAGGTGAACAGGGACTACAGGGTCCCCAAGGTCCAGAGGGACCTGCCGGACAGACTGTTGAAACACAAGAAGGCACCGACGGAGAATCTCAAGCTGGAGGCGTCGTAGATGGTGAGCAAGGTCAGCAGGGTGAAACAGGCATGCAAGGAGAACGTGGTGCGCAAGGAATCCAAGGTGAGCAAGGCCCGCAAGGAGAGGCGGGTGAAGACGGAAACGATGGGCAGGATGGTGAAGATGGAAATGCTAACGTTATTGATTCCGGATGGATACCTGCTGATTTCATTTCAGGGCGAATGAGAGTAGAAGACCAAAATTTGACATTTGATGTTGTCAACCGTTCCGTTATAATGGTATTTGGAATTTGGTCCGATGGCGAGGAATATATTTTTCAGTTTCCCCATCAAATCGCTGAAGAGAAATTTTCATATAATCTTTTAAACGAAGCTGTCGGAACTTCTTTTGCAATCAATTTTATTGTTCAAGGAGAAGACGGATTTCCCATCGAGGAAGTATCTCGCTGTGATGCAGTGAAGTATTTTATCATACCAGCTAATACGCTCACCGGTAAAAATTCATCTGATTCCCTTACAAAAATGTCTTACCAGCAGCTTATGAACCATTTTAATTTAGATTTTTAAAAGACAGTTCATAAAATTTATCTTACAAAGGCCCCGGTTTTTAGCAAGCGGGGCCTTTCACTTTGTATACTTGTCTCTTGTGTCAATATCGATTTAAAACCATCTGTGTCGGTGAGATTACTTTTTCTGAAATTTTTAAAAGTACTTCTATGTCGAATGGATTTTATCTTCTTTTGTCAGGCGTTTTTCCAGGGTAAGGAGATATAAATCTCGCGAATATCAATACCACATCTTTCCGATCAAACAGGCCGATCATCCATTTTCTTATCAAAACTGAAAAGGAACTCTTTATATTTGCATGGTTTTTAGTAAGGTCCGTTAAAAATATATTTGATATTCTAACGTTGAGCTATCTGAAAAGCTAAGCAACAGCTCCAATTAAAAAGCAATTATGTTCAAAGATAAAACCCTCTTGATTACGGGCGGTACAGGTTCTTTCGGTAATGCCGTACTTAACCGCTTTCTGGAAACCGATATTAAGGAAATCCGTATTTTCTCCCGCGATGAAAAGAAACAGGACGATATGCGAACTCGGCTTCAAAACGAAAAAGTAAAGTTTTATATCGGTGATGTCAGGGACTATGCGAGTATTGCCAAGGCGATGCACGGTGTAGATTATGTATTTCATGCTGCAGCCCTTAAACAGGTACCTTCTTGTGAATTCTTTCCCATCGAGGCCACCAAAACGAACGTTTTCGGCACACAGAATACCATTGATGCCGCAGTCGCCAATAAGGTGAAACGTATCATTTGCCTAAGTACCGATAAGGCCGCCTACCCCATCAACGCGATGGGTATCAGCAAGGCACTTATGGAAAAAGTGGCCGTTGCCGCATCGCGAAACATTCCCAATGATGATACCATACTATGTTTGACCCGCTATGGTAATGTAATGGCATCAAGGGGATCGGTGATTCCCTTGTTCGTTAATCAAATCGAACAGAAATTGCCATTGACAATTACGGATCCAAAGATGACCCGATTTTTAATGTCTCTGGAAGATGCTGTCGATTTGGTCCTGTTCGCTTTTGAACACGGTAATCAAGGTGATCTTTTTGTGAACAAGGCCCCGGCAAGTACCATTGGAGATTTGGCTCAGGCTATTAAAGATATCTTTCAGGCGGACAATACAATTAAAATTATTGGAACCCGCCACGGTGAGAAACTTTACGAAACCCTTTGTACCCGTGAAGAGATGCAGAAGGCAGAAGATATGGGCGAATTCTACAGGATTCCCGCAGATAATAGGGACCTCAATTACAACCGGTATTTTTCGGAAGGCGAAACCGATACCAGTACCATCGAAGATTACCATTCACACAATACCACCCAATTGACCGATGAAGAATTGAAAAACACCTTGTTGAACCTCGATTATATCAAAGAGCAGCTTTAAATGACGGCACCAAAGCGTATAGAGGGCTCCCGTTTTTCAGATAAAAGGGGCAAACTTCATTTTTTTAATAACTTCGATATGCGAGAGGTGGTGCGGTTTTATGAGATTTCCCCTTCCGACACGCAGACGGTCCGCGCTTGGCAAGGGCATAGAAAAGAAAAAAAATGGCTGTATTGCAATTCAGGGGTCTTCATTGTGCATTTAGTAAAATTGGAAACTGCCGACCATCCCTCACAGAATAGCCTGTCGGAAAAATTTATATTGAATGCCGAAAATCCGGTGATTCTTCAGATTCCCAGTGGATATGCCAATGGATTTAAGGCAATGGCCGAAAGTTCAAAGCTGCTGGTCTTTTCAAATTTTTCTTTGGAGGAATCGAAAATAGATGATTACAGGTATCCCGTTGAGAAATGGGAGGTCGATTGGGAATAAGTTTGGATGTAGGTGCTTTATGATAAAGCATTAGGTTTTAATTTGTACGTTTGACAGATATTTGCATGGAAAATAAAATAAAAGTAGGAATAACAGGCCAGGCCGGTTTTATGGGATATCATCTCTACACCACCCTGTCTTTGGATGACTCAGTGGCATTGATACCGTTCGAACGTTCTTTTTTCGATGATACGGCAAAGCTGGAAGCTTTTGTAGCCAATTGCGACGTGGTCGTACACTTGGCAGCCATGAACAGGCACGATGACCCGCAGGTTATTTACGATACCAATTTAGGCCTCGTAAAAAAGCTAATTGCTGCAAGTGAGGCCACATCCGCATCACCGCATATTATTTTCTCGTCTTCTTCTCAAGAAGAAAGGGACAATCTTTACGGAAAATCGAAAAAAGAAGGTAAGCACCTTTTTACGGAATGGGCGGATACCGGCAACGGAAAATTCACCTCGCTGACCATACCCAATGTCTTCGGTCCCTTTGGGAAACCCAATTACAATTCGGTAGTAGCTACTTTCTGCCATAAAGTCGCCCGCAATGAAGAAGCTACCATTTTAAACGATGGCGAAGTCGGCCTCATCTATATCAATGAGCTTGTTGCGCGCTTTATAGACACAATTAAGGACAAGGTCGCTGCGAAATCTCTCGGAAAAAATAGCTTTGAACTAGCGATACCACCTACCAGCCATATAAAAGTATCTGAAATATTGAGCCTGCTAAAAAGCTATCATAAGGAATATATGGGCAATGGTGTCTTCCCCAACTTAGAGGATAGTTTTGAAAAGGCTTTATTCAATACCTTTCGCTGTTATGTTCCTGAAGAACATTATCCCGTAAAATATACACAGCATACAGATCCCAGAGGTAGTTTTGTAGAAATAGCAAGGACGCAGACCAGTGGACAGTTCTCGTTTTCAACCACCGTACCGGGCATTACCCGTGGCAATCATTTTCACACCCGAAAAGCGGAACGTTTTGCGGTCATAAGCGGTAAAGCACTGATCCAGCTCAGAAAGATAGGAACAGACAAAATTATCGATTATTACCTAGATGGTTCAGAACCCGCCTATGTAGATATGCCCATTTGGACAACCCATAATATAAAAAATATTGGCGATGAAGATTTGATTACCCTATTCTGGATCAACGAACCCTTCAATCCCGAAGATTCAGATACGTATTTTGAAGATGTCTAATTGAGTAGTTAGTAGAATACTGGAAAAATGTTTTACAATTGACAACTTGTGCTTGAACTTGCACTTTTTTATAAACCCATAAACTTCCGGTTACTGATCGCAGCCGAAGTATAAACTCCCTTCCCACCTTGAAAAAGCTAAAAGTACTTACCGTAGTCGGCACCAGACCTGAAATCATTCGTTTGTCGTGCGTATTAAATGCACTGGACGACAACGAAGCTATAGACCACACCTTGGTACATACCGGTCAGAACTATGACTATGAGCTCAACGAAATTTTTTTTGATGACCTTGGCATCCGCAAGCCGGATTATTTTCTGAATGCAGCCGGAAAAAATGCCACCGAAACCGTTGGCAATATTTTGATTAAAATTGATCCGCTACTCGAAGATATCGCACCTGATGCCTTTTTGGTACTGGGCGATACGAACTCTTGTCTCTGCGCTATACCCGCCAAGAAACGGAAAATTCCCGTGTTCCACATGGAAGCGGGCAATCGTTGTTTCGATCAGCGCGTACCCGAGGAGACCAATCGCAAAATCGTGGACCATGTATCCGATGTCAATATGACCTACAGCGATATTGCCCGTGAATACCTGTTGAGAGAAGGCCTGCCGGCCGATAGGGTTATAAAGACGGGCAGCCCCATGTATGAAGTGCTTCAGCAATTTCTGCCAAAAATTGAAAAGTCGGGGGTACTCGAAGAATTGGACTTGGAAAAGGAGAAGTATTTCGTCGTATCGTCCCATCGTGAGGAAAATATCAGCAATCCTAAGAATTTTGAGGGATTGATAACATCGCTAAACCAGATTGCGGAAAAATATGACTATCCTATTATAGTATCAACACATCCTCGAACCCGCAATATGCTGGATTCAAAAAATCTAAAGACCCACAAAAATATCCAATTTCTTAAACCTTTGGGCTTTACGGATTACAATGCACTGCAATACCATTCGTTTGCGGTACTATCGGATAGTGGTACTATTTCAGAAGAGTCATCGATTCTTAACTTTAGGGCACTCAATATTCGCGATGCCCATGAAAGGCCCGAAGCCATGGAAGAAGCTTCGGTCATGATGGTAGGCATGAACCCAGAACGCATCATGCAGGCGCTTGCCGCTTTAGAGGTTCAGAAAAGAAATCCCGAACGTAATTTCAGGCCCGTCGCAGATTATTCCATGCCCAATGTCAGCGAGAAGGTCGTCCGTATCATTCTTTCGTACGTAGATTATATCAACAGGGTCGTATGGTCGAAAGTCTGAAATGAAAAATACGCGCGTCTTAACCAGACAAAATAATTTTTGACTGACCATCTTGGTGTATTTCGGGGCTAACATCAATAAAATTACATCCTAAATAAGTTTAGCCATTCTGGTTTTTACGATAACCGGAAGCTATACATAAATGCTTATTAGAATCTATTACCTAGGGAAGAATTGTAGTTGGTAAATCGCGTATTTTTTTGGGATTTAAAAAAACCCCTGTAAATACTTAAGGTCTGCAGACTTTTTTTTATTCGGTTCCCATCACGAAGGGTTCCCCGACGTGCTGCTCGAGGCAATATGTTGCGGCCTTCCGAGTCTAAGTACCAATTGTAAATCAGGTCTGCAGCGATTACGAAATTAGGAAAATCGTCTTCCGAGCACATCATGAAAACTTCATATGGTATTTTAACCCCCGTCGGAAATTCAGCGCGGATGGTCGAAGGGATACAATATTTAAAAGATAATATCGATTCTCTTAAGACGTGTATGATAAAATCAGAGATGTACGCTAGACTTTCAGAAGAAGAACTACATATTGCAGGACTACGAGCTGGCATTATCTGAACCATAACTTTTGAAGAACGGCGCTCTAAGGAGTATAATCGGTAAATAGTTCCCTAAACTATGAAAAAGAAATTATTCAGAGTCGCTGCGGCATCGGCCTCCCTATCGGTCTTATTAAAAGGTCAGTTGCGGTTTATGAGCGACTATTATGAGGTGACGGGTATAGCATCCGATGGTATGCAGCACCGCACACTTAATGAATTCGAAGGTGTAGATACGATTGCCGTACGGATAGAACGGAGAATCAGTATTGCGACGGACCTTTTGACCCTATACAAACTCTATCGCATTTTTAAAAGGGAAAAACCTTTTATTGTACACTCACTCACCCCAAAAGCGGGTCTTTTGAGTATGATGGCCGCTTACCTTGCGGGTGTTCCCCACCGTCTGCACACTTTCACCGGTCTTATTTTCCCTACTCAAAAAGGACTTATGAAACACCTGCTCATCTTCTTTGACAAAGTTATTTGCCATTGTGCCACCAATGTCTACCCCGAAGGCCAAGGCGTAAAAAACGACCTGAGCGCTATGGAATAACCAATAAGCCGCTGAAGGTAATAGCCAACGGAAATGTAAACGGTATTGATCTGACCTATTTTGACCCTGGGCTTTATAGCGGAGCGAAAAGAGGGCTTATAGGAAAGGAGCTAGGCCTTGCGGATACCGGATTTTTTACTTTCTTTTATAGGCCGGATCGTTTCCGACAAGGGCATTGAAGAAATGGTAATCGCATTTTTAAAGCTTTGTAAACACCATAACAATGTAAAGCTTTTGTTGGTAGGTCCCTTTGAAAAAAAACTTGATCCTCTTCCTAATTATATAAAAAAAGAGATAGACGACAACCCCAATATTATTTCGGTTGGTTTTCAAAAAGATGTACGGCCGTTCTTTGCCATATCCAATGTATTCGTTTTTCCCAGTTATCGTGAGGGTTTCCCGAATGTGGTGCTACAAGCGGGTGCCATGGGCAAGTTCTGTATCGTTACCGATATCAACGGTTCAAGCGAAATCATTGAAGACGGAATCAATGGTACCATCATACCCGTAAAAGATGTTCCGTCACTTACCAATGCCATGCTAGACGTGGTAGAAAACAGTTCAAAATATAAAAGTGCCAATGAAACCTACCGGGCGTTGATTGCGGAGAAATACGAACAGAAATTGGTTTGGCAGGCTCAACTATCGGAATATAGGCAATTGGAAAATAAGCCATCAATCGATCAGACTAGCATCGGCTAAATACCGAAGGGGTTTAATACCGATTCGAAGTCGGGTAAAGTCCGACCATTTGGCCCAATGCCATACGCAACTCGCTTTACGCTTTTTTCGCGTACGGCCTATTGCGCAAAACGAACAACAGACCAAACTAATGTCTATGCCTAAAAGCGAGGGATTTTGCCCAGATAGACACATTAAAAACTATGCTTTCAGCTTTCCTACTTTATTATTTTCCGTGATAAGGGAAGAAATTGTTAAGAATAACAACTAAAAAACATCCTTTTAACAAAAATAATCGTACTTCGTCTATATCACTAGACCATACAGGGGTATAATCTTTATTTTCACGGAAATTTCCGATACAACCAGTACATGTACAAACACTTTATCAAAAGAATCCTTGACATTATCCTTTCGTTTGTCATCTTAGTTTTATGCAGTCCCATCTTAATCATCACCTTCATCCTACTTACCATTGCGAATAAAGGCGAGGCTTTTTTTGTGCAAAAACGACCGGGGAAACATGCCAGGATTTTCAAAATCCTTAAGTTCAAATCGATGAACGACAAAAAAGGGCAAGACGGAAAACTTTTGCCCGATAGCGAGCGTATCACCAAGGTCGGTCAATTCGTACGAAAGACTTCTTTGGATGAAATACCCCAATTGTTCAACGTGCTAAAAGGAGACATGAGTCTTATCGGCCCTAGACCGCTCTTGATCCAATATTTACCGCTATACAGCGAGGAACAGCGCAAACGGCATAATGTTCGCCCTGGCATAACAGGATGGGCACAAGTAAATGGAAGAAATACTGTGCCTTGGCCCCGCAGGTTCGAACTCGATGTCTGGTACGTAAACAACGTTTCCTTTATGTTAGACGTGAAAATCCTTTGGCTTACGGTTCTAAAGGTGATAAAAAGGGACGGTATCTCTTCGGAGACCAGTGCCACGATGGAATTTTTTACCGGAAATGAATAACAACAGCATGCAACTTAGTATCGTCATCCCTTGCTATAATATGGAGCATTACCTACCGGAATGCCTCGATAGCCTGTTGCGTCAAAATTTGGATACTTCCGAATTTGAAGTCATCGTAGTAAACGACGGATCAAAAGACGATACCTTGCGTATTGCAAATGGCTACGCCAAAAAACACGCCAATATCATTGTACTAGATAAAAAAAATGCCGGCGTTGGTGCCGCGCGGAATTCAGGGTACGACCTAGCCAAAGGAAAGTACCTCTATTTTCTGGACCCCGACGACTATTTGGCGGAAAACATTCTGCCTGTACTCTTGGTACTACTCGAAGATAATAATCTTGACATCCTGACCTTTGAGAGCAAATCAGTGGTACACAAACGCTATCCATTATCAGAAAATATCGACCAACCCATTAAGCACCTTGATGTTAAAGATGGCATAACCTATATCGCCACGCGAAAGCACAAGAATGAAATTTGGTGGTTTATTGTCAAGCAAGATTTTATGCGCTCGACAGGCATCCGTTTTATAGAGGGCAAGTGGATGGAAGATGCCATCTTGACCTCGCAACTGTTCTGTGAGGCCCGAAGAATCGCCCATGTACCACTTGATGTACACAGATACCGTATCTTGCCCACCTCCGCGATGCGCAACAAGAGTAAGGAACACTATAACAAGGTAATCTATGACAATGCCAATGCCGCCTATGTGTACGATGGACTGATCAAAAACATCCCAGAAGAGCACCCAAATGCCCAAGGCTGTATCAAACGCTTGAAGACCAGCCAACAGTCTTTTGTCTTCTTTTTAATGGTGCGGTTGATGAAATCGGATATTTCCGTAAAGAAAATCCCGGAAATGTTGAACGGATTCGAGAAAATAGATGCATTCCCCTTAAAAAAATTTTTGGGAGAAGACTACAAAGGAATGGCCTATTCGTTTTTAGTATTTATTTTTAACCGCAAACCATTGATCAGTCCCTTTATCAAGATGTTCCGAACTTTTTATACATTCGTAAGATGAATATTTTAATCTCATCAGCCGGAAGACGGGTTTCGCTCGTAAGGGCCTTTCAAAAGGAACTCAAGAAGTTGTATCCGCAGGGTAAAGTATTCGCTTCCGATGCCAATCCCGAGCTTTCGGGGGCATGCCACGTGGCCGACGGTTTTTTTAAGGTGCCTATGGTAACCCATCCCGACTACCCTGATTCGATGATACGGCAATGCAGGGACCGTGATATAAAATTGCTGATCCCGACCATCGATGCCGAATTACTTCCCTTGGCAGTCAATTCGAAACTTTTCGCCGAAAGCGGTATTAAAGCGGTCAGTGGATCCGTCGACTTTGTCGGGAAATGCAGGGACAAAAGACAGATTCATAAATTTTTCGAATCGCATAGGGTGGCCTTTGCCAAAGAATACGCTAAAGTAGATTACAAGCTACCCCTGTTCATAAAACCTATAGACGGTAGCCGAAGTATCGATACCTATTTGATCAAGGAAGAAACCGATTTGACGGACTATCACTTCGCCAATGACAAACTCATGTTTCTGGAGTATCTTGACCATGACCTGCACGATGAGTTTACCTGTGACCTTTATTATGGTAAAGACCATAGGTTAAAATGTATCGTGCCCAGAAAACGCCTTGAAGTACGTGATGGGGAAGTGTACAAAGCCTTGACCGTCGCCAACTCCTTAGTGCCTTATATCAAGGACCGCTTGGGATATATCGAGGGGGCGGTCGGTTGTTTGACCTCCCAATTTTTTAAACATAAGACCGAAGATAAAATATACGGTATCGAGATCAACCCGAGGTTCGGAGGTGGCTTCCCCCTCTCCTACCTCTCCGGTGCCAATTACCCCAAGTGGATCATTCAGGAATTTCTACGGGATGAAAAAATCGACGAACAGTTCGACTGTTGGGAAAAAGATTTGCTGATGATACGCTATGACGATGAAATATTGGTACATGGATATAAAGGTTGATGCAAAATCGGTCATTGTATTTGACCTCGATGACACCCTATATAACGAAATGCAATATCTACGATCGGCGTTTTCGGAAATCGCCAAAAACGTAGATTCCGCGCATTGGAGACAACTTTTTGCCCGAATGTATTCCCTTTTCCGCAATAAAAAGGATGTTTTTGAGTTTGTTTCTACAAACTACCCTATAAACAAATCGGAATTGTTGAACTCCTATCGTACACACATCCCCGCCATACACCTTTTCGATAACGTTTTGGAAACTATGGACAACATCAAGGCCAAAAAAGGAAAAATCGGTATTATCACCGATGGAAGAAAAACCACACAACGGGCCAAGTTAAAGGCTTTAAACCTCGTCGACCGTATCGATAAAATCGTTATTTCGGAAGAAGTGGGCTCAGAAAAACCTGACGAAAGAAATTATCAAATCATCGAAAAGGCATTTCCCGACTGTACCTACCTATATATGGCCGACAACCTACGAAAAGATTTTATCGCCCCGAATAAACTCGGATGGCAGACGGTGGGACTAGTCGACAACGGACTGAACATGCACTTTGATGGGCACAGCTATTTTGATGACATGCATAGGCCACAGCAGTTTGTGACCTCTTTTGAAGAAATTACTATTGTTTGAGTTCTTCAGTGATGGGTGATTGGTAATAAGTAGTTAGTTAGGAGTTTTGAGTTAGTAAAGTGAAAAATATTAAAAACGCTATGGTCACAAAAATCTGCTGCATCGGTTCCAACCTCGAATCTTTCGAGTGTCTGCGTTATTTGGTCGATCAAGGCTGTATCATCCATACGCTAATTACTTTGCCCAGCGGGCATAACAAGAACGTATCCGATTACTACGACCTGCATGATTTTTGCAAGACCCATACGATCAACGTAGTGGATACTACGAACGTAAATTCGGCGGAAACCATCCAAGAATTAAAGAAAATCGGTCCCGATTATCTCTTTACCTTAGGATGGAGCCAAATTTTTAAGACGGATTTTATAGGATGTTTTTCCGAATTCGTCGTGGGCACCCATCCCTCGAAGTTACCCCACGGCCGGGGACGCGCTCCCCTGCCCTGGACCATCTTAGAGGATTTAAGGACATCGGCAGTCAGTTTTTTTAAGATCGATACCGGTGTCGACACGGGAAAATTAATTTTTCAAAGGGAGTTCGAAATTCCGCCCAGAACCTACGTCAAAGACCTGTATAGCGAAGTCGCCAAACAATTGGGCCTTGGGTTTCATGAGCTATATAAGTCCATCTGCAGCAAGGAACCCATCACATTTTCGGCCCAAGACGATAAAGGGGTAACCATCAGAGGAAAACGCACACCCTCGGATGGTCTGCTGGAATTTGATAAAAAAATCGGTGATATCGAAAAGCTGGTACGCGCCGTCTCAGAGCCCTATCCCGGTGCCTATTGTTATTATAAAGAGGAGAAAATTGTATTTTGGGCCGTAGAATTCGATGAAGAGGAGAAATATTTCGGAACTTTGGGGCAAATCCTCCATAAAAATAAAAACGGAATCTTGGTACAATTTTCCGACGGCAAGCTTTGGCTCAATCGCCCGAGTGATGAAGATGGTAATTCTATAGACCTAAAATTCTTCAGAATCGGCGATAAATTGGGTTTTAATATTCAAGATGAAATATTCAAACTTAAAAATCGCCTTGTGACTTGAGAAATTTAGTTTCGCCCAAAGTCTGAAAACACACAACCCATATCCCATGTTTCAAATCTAATAGCTAACTAATGCTTCAACTTTTTAACAAAATACTGGTAATAGCCGCACATCCCGATGATGAAATATTGGGCGTCGGTGGTACGATTCCGCAATTGGTCAAAATGGGCAAGCAGGTCGACGTACTTATTTTTACCGATGGCAGCAGTACCCAATATTTTGACAACGATGCCATCTTGGAAGACAAGTTCCATGAGGCCAAAGCGGCCAACGATATTTTGGGGTCTAAAGTACTGCCCCGAGCTGATTTTCCTGATATGCGCTTGGATACGATTGCCCATGTGGATAAAAATATCGCGTTGGGCAAGATTATCTCGGCCGGCGAATACGATACGGTATTTGTACAGGACCGTACCGATATCAACAAAGATCATAACGAACTTTTTGAAAGTACCTTGGTGGCCTGTAGGCCTTATCCCGGGCAAAAGGTCAGGCACTTATTGTCTTACTACGTTAACTCGTCGACAGAATGGGGCAATCTATTAAAGAAAGAACCTTTTAATCCTAGCGTTTTTATCGATATTTCAGATACTATCGAAGATAAACTAAAGGCGATGGCAGCGTACACCACCGAAATACGGGACTACCCGCATCCACGAAGTATTGAGGCGCTTCGGAATTCGGCGAAGTATTTTGGCAACTTGGTAGGTACCGAATATGCGGAACCTTTTTATTTGGTGTATTCCATTTGAATACCAGTAAGCTTTAGCATCGGATAAACCAGTTCGAGGTTGCGACAAATTCAAACAATGAACTCATTTAAACCTTTTCTCTTATCTATGAATTTTATATTCTGAGGCCATTTTTCGCTATTTATAATCACCGTAGTCCTGATATGCTATTAAAAAATGACTGCATCTGGCCACAAAAGCCGATATTTTCGTTTACAAACAAATGATTAAATGGGTTCAGAATCAAAAGTTCCGTTTAAAACGTTTAAGATTTTGTAGGTAAGAGTGTACTTTTGTCAAAATAGATTAAACTGAATGATAGAGATTATAACCGATAGGGAAGAATGGAACAGCTTCATGAAGCTGGTTGGCCATTTTGACTTCTACTACAGCTATTATTACCACTTTCTGTCTAAAAAGGACGGCGAGAAACCCATGCTTATAGCCTATCGGGAAGCCGATGTCCTAATTGCCCTACCCTTGTTGGTCCGTGAAATAGAAGGCACCAGTTATAAGGATGCCACTTCGGTCTATGGATATGCGGGTCCTTTGTGTAAAACCGAATCTAAAGACCCTGCGATTATCGACAACGCTCGATTTAAAACCGAACTACATCGTTTTCTTATGGAGAACAAAATTGTTTCCGTGTTTTCGAGACTGCACCCCTACATCGATTATCAAGTGAACCTATTAAATACTATCGGTAGTTTGTCCAGTCCCGGTAGCGTAGTGAACATCGACTTGACCCTGCCGGTCGAATTGCAAAGACAACAATACAACAGCCGTTTGAAAACCTATGTCAACAAGGCCAGAAGGGTTTATGATATTGTGGAAGGAAAAGAAGAGGCGCAAATCGAGGAGTTCATCGAAATGTACTATGAAAATATGCGAAGGGTCGATGCCGATGCGTATTACTTTTTCAATAAACGGTATTTCTACCAACTTATGATAAGTTCGTTTTTTAAGGTAGAACTCTTATTGTGTTCCTTAAAGGAAACCGGGGAATTGATCGGTGGTGCCATGTTTATCAAAACCGGTAATATCGTGCAGTACCATCTATCAGGATGCAAGGAAGAATACCTACCCCTGAACCCCATTAAATTATTGATCGATGAGATGCGGATCAAGGCAACGACCGAAAACTACACCTATTTTAACCTTGGTGGCGGTCTCGGGGTGAGGGAAGATTCCCTTTTTCGATTTAAGGCCTCCTTCTCCAAAGATCTCAGACCGGCCGGATTTTGGAAATATATCGTTAATAAAGAAGTCTACGACGATTTGGTGGCCCAATCCGTAAAAGGGAATGAACATGAAGAGCATGGGGAAACGGACTACTTCCCGGCCTATCGCCAACAAGTCAAGATTGAGGCATAACGACCGCATGTTGAACAATCCCTTTCTATCCAAAACTTTTACGGCCATTTGGTCCAAACATTTTGCTGCCGATACATCGGGCCGTCAATTTGGATTCCTGCCCTCCCTCGGTTTTATGAAAAATCCAGTATTACCCTTATACACCAATATCGGCAAAACCTTTACAAAGGGTATCAGTTACCGCCTTGATGCCGAAAATGCGAAGGATTTTAAAAAAAGGACGTTCCTAATCTACGATGTGCCCAGCTATTTTGAGGTGCATACGGAGACTTCCGCCTCCGACCTCGGCTTCTATCGTAGTACGCAATATCCCGGTTTTCTGATCGATCTAAAGGACTTCAAAACCAGTACCGATTATTTAGCTACGAACTTCAGCAAGAGTAGTAGGTACAAGCTGAAGAAATATAAAAAACGCTTCGAGACCTCTTTTGATGTGGATTATGTGATGTATCGTGGCGAAATGGACAGGGAAACCTACGATTTCATCTTCCAAAGTTTTAGGGAGATGCTGGAAAAACGCTTCGACGACAAGCAGATTACCAATAACAACTTAGAAGCGAACGAATGGCAATTCTACTATGAAGTTACCCACCCGATGCTTTTGGAAGGTAAAGCCGCTTTATTCGTTATTTATAACGGGAACAAGCCTATCGGCGTTACCTTAAACTTTTTTTCCGAGGATATTCTCTTCGATGCCATCACCGTTTTCGATATCGATTACGCAAAATTCCATTTGGGATCGATCACTATTATGGCGATGATGGACTGGTGTCTTGAAAATAACCTTAAAATTTTCGACTTTTCAAAAGGATATTTCGACTATAAAACCCGATGGGCTACAACAACCTACGATTTTGAATATCACATCTATTACGATACCAAATCGACACGTGCCAAGAGTATCGCCTTTGTTTTGAAAAAATTCTTTGACCTAAAACAAGCCTTACGGAAAAAGAAAATCAACGACCAACTGCACCGCATAACCTACCGGTTAAAAAATAAAACCCCGAAACCCCTTCAGAACCGATGCTATACCTTTGCCGAAATGGGCGACGATGAACTCATGGACACCGCTACTAAAATAGCCTTGGAAGAACCCAAAAACCGTGATGTACGATTGTTGGTGTTCGAATACCTCTATCTGAACGACGGGCAATATAAGGACATCCAGGTGTATGCGACAAGTAGAATCGATCAATTTTATCTACGCTGTAAGACTAAACGGGTTTTAGTTACGTTTGAGTAGAGTTGTGGGTTATGGGTTTATTTAATTAGTAAACCTTAGTGGGGTACTGAAAGCTAAGACCACGACAAGACCAAAAATTCAAAAGTCTATGAGTCCTGAACTGATACACACCTAAACCCCTAAACTCAACTGATTATAAAAACCCTTTTCCCAATCCCTAAAGAACAACCGAATTGCTATTTAATTCCCTTGAATTTCTACTGTTTCTACCGCTAGTTTTCGTGCTATACTGGTTCGTATTCAAAAAGAGCCTACGTATACAGAATCTATTGGTGATTGTCGCCAGCTATGTTTTTTATGGGTGGTGGGACTGGCGTTTTCTTTTTCTAATCGTGTTCAGTACAGTACTCGATTTCTATGTGGGGCAGTACATCTATAATAATCGCGATGATAAGAAAAAAGCAAAAGCTTGGCTTTGGGTCAGCGTTATCTGTAATGTCGGCCTGTTGGGCTTTTTCAAATACTATAACTTCTTTGTCGATTCGTTCGTAGATGCTTTTGCCGCTATGGGCTACCAAATAAAAAGTGTATGGACGCTGCGCATCATCTTGCCAGTGGGCATCTCATTCTACACGTTTCAGACGATGTCGTACTCGTTCGACATCTACTATAAAAAACTCGAGCCGACTAAAAATTTCGTTTCCTTCGCTGCTTTCGTTGCGTTTTTTCCGCAGTTGGTAGCCGGGCCTATCGAAAGGGCATCGAACCTATTGGGCCAGATCAATTCCCGTAGGACGTTTACCTATGCCCAGGCCTCAAGCGGACTTCAGCTCATTCTATGGGGCTTTTTCAAAAAATTGGTCATCGCCGATTCGCTGGCTCCCATTGTCGACGATATTTTTGCGAACTATAGCGACTATCCGGCTTCGACCTTGATTCTTGGGGTTTGCCTGTTCAGTTTTCAGGTGTACGGAGACTTTAGTGGATATACCGACATCGCCATCGGTACCTCCAAATTGTTCGGTATCGAACTGATGTCGAACTTTAAATTTCCGAATTTTTCGAGGAATGTCGCAGAATATTGGCAACGATGGCACGTATCACTTTCCACCTGGTTTCGGCACTACATCTATATCCCCCTAGGGGGATCACGAGTGAGCAAACTGAAATCCGTCCGGAACATCTGTGTTATTTTTTTGGTCAGCGGCCTCTGGCATGGTGCCAACTGGACGTTTGTATTTTGGGGAGGCCTACACGCTCTGTTATACATCCCCGTATTTTTAATGGGAAGAAACCGATTGTATTCCGATAATGTTATCGGCGAAAATACTTGGCTGCCGTCTGTAAAAGAAATCTTTCAGGTCTTGCTGACCTTTTCGCTGGTCACTTTTTCCAGGATTTTTTTCCGATCGCCTTCGATCAGTGTGGCCTTCGACTATATCAATCGTATCGCTACCGATTTTCGTTACGAGCCCTATGTACATCCCATGGGATACCGTATGCTCGATTTTTTCGTACTCATCGGTGTGTTTACTTTTTACGAATATCTTATCCGAAAAGACGAACGCAATCCCTTCAAATTCAAAAATCGAGTGGTAAGGCTATTGTTGTATGTTCTAGTGGTTTTAAGTATTTTATTGTTCTATGATGATGGGGTCAACCGTTCGTTCATATATTTTCAGTTTTAGAAAAAAATAGAGAGCATAAAGCGTAGCGACAAAAAAAAGCCAAGGGAAAAAGAAAGAGGCACGAAAATTACAAGCATTTTGACCATCCGTTCCATAAACCCAAAAATCAATCTCTATGCTCTATTTTAAGAGACATGATAGTCCTCCAATGAATCAAAGTCTATTCACGTGAAAAAGTTTATTTTAAAATCCGTACTCTACATCTTCTTAATCCTTCTTCTACTGGAAGGTATCGTGAGAGTGCTGCACCTTTATACCGAAGACCCGCCACGGTTTATCGATGAATACGGCGTAGAAAAAAGGGTGCCGGATAATTCGGGATATGCCGTAACCGGCAACCGGAACCAGAATTTCTCGGAGTTCCATATCAATGCATCGGGATTCAATTCGCATAGGGAATTCGAGCCCAGTGCGAACACCTACGAAGTGGCCTTGGTAGGCGATTCATTTATCGAGGGCTTCCATCAAGATTATGACAGTTCTACCGGAAAACGGATCGAGGAAAAGGTCGAAGGAATAGAAGTCTATGAATATGGCTATGCAGGCTACGATTTTGCGAACCAATTGCACTTGGTGAACGCCTATGCCGCCAATTTTAAACTAATCGATGAAATTATCCTCTACCTGAACTACGAGAACGATTTGGGCCGCGATGTTTACGAACCGAACCACGCCCGCATCAAAATGCTCTCCTCTACCCTGTTCAAATTACGGGACAATATTAAACTTTTGGCCTACAGTTCTAAAATCGGAATCGTGGAGCCCTTAAAAAAATTAGCTCAAGGCGGGGATGCCTTCGAAGATACGGAAGACGCCTATAAGAATAATACAATGAATGGCGAAACCGATGACGAAAAAAGAAAAAAAGACGAAGAACGCATCGCCAATTTTAAAAATCTCATGGCGCTTTACGGTTTCGACAAAAGTAAAACCGCCATTCTTTTGGACAGTCGACAGACCAGTTCGCGGTTTTTATACTTTTTACAGGAAAATGGGATACGCTATATCGATTTTGCAGAACGGTTTGCACAATCCAAAAAATCGACCAATCTTATTTACGACCATCACTGGAACTCGCACGGCCGGGAATTGATAGCCGAGGAGATTGCAGCGTACATTAGAGATGTTAAAGAAAAATAAAATTGCTGCATTTCAACGAACTTTTAGGTAATCTTTTCTTAATAAAGGTCCAAAACTTACAGTTCATCGTATATTATCGTAGTTAATCCTGAAAAGAGACCTATTTTGAAAACCCCGGAGAATTCACATGCAGCAAAATTTCGAACTTGGATCGAAGAAGTAAAAGAAGATATCATCCTTTACATTTACGAGCGTTCGCCAATTTGTTTTATGCTATTTGTTAGACAGTCCTGAGAAACTGATTTAATTCCTACATAATCCCACTTGACCCGTCTGCAACGAAAAATCGAGAGTGAACGCTCATGTAACGTCATTTTTACAGACCTGTTCGATACGCTCGTACATCGTAAAGTACACCCCAATTACACGTTAAAACTTTGGGCGAAATTTGTCATACGCGAACTTGGGCTTTTCGTTGATACGGACACCCTGTATTCCATTCGGGCAGCGGCACTGCGCGCTTTAAGCCAAAAGCAACACCTAAAGGCTGTCGAGGTCGATTACCAAGCTGTCATTGCCGAGGTTTATCATAGGCTGATTACCTCGGATGCGTTGAACGATGTTTCCTACCAACATTTTCAGAAGATTTTTGAACAAGCGGACTATGAAGCAGAAATTTCAGTGCAGTTCAAGAACGAGGGTTTGATTGCAGATCTCCAGCATTTTAAAGAAAAAGGCTACCGTATCTATTTGATTTCCGATTTCTATCTATCCGAGAAGGTGATTGCACGGTTAGTGGAATATCATGGACTAACCCCGCTATTCGAGGCTATTTTCATATCCTGCTCCCTCGGGAAAAGCAAAGAAAAAGGCAGTATCTATCCTTTTGTCCTCAATAGAACCGGCATCGACCCGAAGGTGGCCATCATGATTGGAGACAATAAAAAAAGTGACGTTCTGCTTGCGGAGAAGCATGGTATCAAAGCCATCCATTTAAAACATATATCCCATAAAATCCGTAACAAGAAAAATCTTTTTGGTACCGATGCCCATGATTTTGAAAAGGTCTGTACACGAATGGAACGGGAATGTCGAAAGAGTCCGCACCCGTTTAGCGAATACGTATTGCATTTTTATTTCTTTACGGAACGGCTATACATTAAGGCGAAAAAAAACGGAATCAAAAACTTTTTCTTTCTTGCCCGTGAGGGGCTCTACCTGAAACGGCTTTTCGATGCCTATCAGGAAATGAACGGGTTTACGGATCAAAGCAAAATCAATACGCACTATCTCGAAATGTCAAGAAATTCGGCCTTAAAAATTGCGCTAAGGCCATTGCAAGAAGAAGATTTTAGCGCCTATAAGGGTGCTTTAGGAAGAATGTCCGTACTGGATTTTTTAAATGGATTGGGCTTTTCGGAAGGGATAATAAAGCGTATAATTGACGACCTGAGCGAGGTGCCAACAGAAGTATATCTCCATTTTTTTCAGTCGGACAGCTTCTTAAAACTACGGAAAAACGCTCTCTTCCGCATACAGTACGAACACCATCGCCAGCTTCAAAAAACGGCCTTCAATGACTATATACGCAGCTTTGACGTAGATTTCGAACAGGAAGGCATCCATCTGGTCGACGTAGGATGGGGCGGTACAATGCAAGAAAATCTCTATCGATATTTGGAGAAGAAAATTCCGGTATACGGATACTATTTAGGCCTTAAGGAGGTCTACGATATTCAGCCCGACACCAAGAGATACGGCCTTAATTTTTCAGTCTATCCCAGTCGTAGTTATTCCGACGAGGTGCTCAAGGCCAACGGACAATTGTACGAGCAGCTTCTATCCGCCCCACACGGTACTACCGTCGGGTATTCCCAAAATGATTCACATGGCTATGCGGAAAGGTTTCATGAAGAACATGAAAAAAAAGTTTTTGAAAATTTAATTAGACCGGTTCAGGAATTTATGTTCGCGCAGTTCGAAATTTTATTCGAAAGCCTGCGCCCCGTCGATTACTCACAAGACCTTGCCCAGAGTTTTATGACCAAAATGGCCTTACGCAGCGGTATTTTTGGAAAAAAACAGAACATTGAATTTGTTGACCGGCTATCGCGGGGCTTTTACCAAAATATCGGCCAGAACAAAGTAGGCGTCGCCTACAGCCCCAAACAGTTGAAAGAGTCTAAAATGACCCTTCTCGCCCAATTCATAAAATCCCCCGAAAAACTATTTCGCTATCTGGTAAAAATCAAACCTTTTATGTACTCCAAAGGTCTATACTCGCTCTCATGGCTGGTAAACCTAACCTATTATTACATCAAGTTCAATTTTTGGTTTAAGAAAAAGTGGATGGGCAAGGGGCTGATATCTTGAGGGGAGTTCCGCCATGCGACTATCGCTTTACACTTTTTTGCGTACGGCGCATGACGCATGGCAAAATGAGTATTTTTTTCAGCTCCCCGCTTGAGATCAAGAGGGGTGGCAGCTTTGCTGACGGGGAGATTGACCCGCAAACTTGCTCACGTACGATTGGTTTTTCCAACATTTCCTGCGAAGTACCAAAAATCCCTTCTCCACGAATCCCTCCGTCAGCGAAGCTGACACCTCCCTTTTCCAAAGGGAGGAGCTTGTACCAACTGTTTTCACCACTCTCTTGAGATCAAAAGATAGCTACTTGCCCTCTCCCTCATACTTCGTCCGTCGATGGCAAGGAAAAATGGAGGAGCTGGTACCACCTGTTTTTAGCTCCCCTCTTGAGATCAAGAGGGGTGGCAGCTTTGCTGACGGGGAGATTGACCCGCAAACTTGCTCACGTACGATTGGTTTTTCCAACATTTCCTGCGAAGTACCAAAAATCCTTTCTCCACGAATCCCTCCGTCAGCGAAGCTGACACCTCCCTTTTCCAAAGGGAGGAGCTTGTACCAACTGTTTTCACCACTCTCTTGAGATCAAGAGGATAGCTACCTATGCCTTCCTCTCCCTCATACTTCGTTCGTCGATGGCAGGGAAAAATGGAGGAGCTGGCACCACCTGTTTTTAGCTCCCCTCTTGAGATCAAGAGGGGTGGCAGCTTTGCTGACGGGGAGATTGACCCGCAAACTTGCTCACACACGATTGGTTATTCCGAAATTTCTGCGAAGTACCAAAATTCCTTTCTCGACGAATCCCTCCGTCAGCGAAGCTGACACCTCCCTTTTCCAAAGGGAGGAGCATGTACCAACTGTCTATCACCACTCTCTTGAGATCAAAAAGATAGCTACCTATGCCTTCCTCTCCCTCATACTTCGTTCGTCGATGGCAGGGAAAAATGGAGGAGCTGGTACCACCTGTTTTAGCTCCCCTCTTGAGATCAAGAGGGGTGGCAGCTTTGCTGACGGGGAGATTGACCGCAAACTTGCTCACATACGAGATTGGTTTTTCGAAATTTCGCGAGGTATGAAATCCTTTCACGCCGAATCCCTCCGTCAGCGAAGCTGACACCTCCCTTTTCCAAAGGGAGGAGCTTGTACCAACTGTTTTCACCACTCTCTTGAGATCAAAAAAATAGCTACCTATGCCTTCCTCCCACTCATATTCGTTCACAGGAGGCAAGAAAAAAGGGAGGAGCTTGTACCACCCGTTTCAGCTCCCCTCTTGAGATCAAGAGGGGTGGCAGCTTCGCTGACGGGGAGATTGACCCGCAAACTTGCTCACGTACGATTGGTTTTTCCAACATTTCCTGCGAAGTACCAAAAATCCTTTCTCCACGAATCCCTCCGTCAGCGAAGCTGACACCTCCCTTTTCCAAAGGGAGGAGCTTGTACCAACTGTCTTCACCACTCTCTTGAGATCGAAAAGATAGCTACCTATGCCTTCCTCTCCCTCATACTTCGTTCGTCGGAGGCAAGTGAAAAAGGGAGGAGCTTTTACCAACATCTATCCGCTCACTTGAAATTTTCCCGTATTTCCATTAAAACGGATTTCAAACTGTCGAAGACCATTTTGTTCTCAAACCGAATTACGGTAAACCCTAAACCGTTCAAATAAGCAGTCCTTTTTTCGTCATACTCGACCGCCGTGGCATTTTGATGGACCTCACCATCCAACTCAACAATTAGTTTATCAGATGCCAGATAAAAATCTACGATATAGTTTCCTATACTGTGCTGTTTTGCAAATTTTTTACCGTCAAGCTGTTTGCCTTTTAAATGTTTCCAAAGAAAAGCTTCTGCCGGGGTAAGGTTTTTTCTAAGCTCCCTTCGGAACTCGAGAAGTTCTTTTCTATTGTGGATTTGCTTTTCTCCCATCAAAAATTTTTGGTTTACCAAAAAAAGCTCCCCTCTTGAGATCAAGAGGATAGCTACCTATGCCTTCCTCTCCCTCATACTTCGTTCGTCGATGGCAGGGAAAAATGGAGGAGCTGGCACCACCTGTTTTTAGCTCCCCTCTTGAGATCAAGAGGGGTGGCAGCTTCGCTGACGGGGAGATTGACCCGCAAACTTGCTCACGTACGATTGGTTTTTCCAACATTTCCTGCGAAGTACCAAAAATCCTTTCTCCACGAATCCCTCCGTCAGCGAAGCTGACACCTCCCTTTTCCAAAGGGAGGAGCTTGTACCAACTGTTTTCACCACTCTCTTGAGATCAAAAAGATAGCTACCTATGCCTTCCTCGCACTCCTAAATAATTCGTCGGGACAAGTGGAAAAGGGAGAATCTTTTTGCTATTTCTTTAAAGAAAAATTCTTTACCACTTCACTATTGTAAACTCCGACCTTCTGTTGATTTTATGCTTCTCTTCAGGACAATATGTGTTATCATCGCATTCATTAAGCAGATTTTCTTCACCATATCCTTCTGGTTGCAATCGTTCTGGGACAATGCCTTGTTCTATCAGATAGGCAACGGTGCTCTCGACCCTCCGTTTTGAGAGCCAATCGTTATAGGTTGACGTACCTCTCGAATCGGTATAAGAGCTCACCTTAAGCACTACGCCATCATTTTTCTTTAAAATGGCCGTCAAAGCATCTAAAATTTTCTTTGATGTCGTATCGAGGTATGAGGAGTTCAACTTGAAATAAACAAAGCCCAAAGCATCGATTTCATCTTGAATTTGCTGTTTTCTGCGGTTTTCAGCATCTTGTCTGGCTTTTTCGGCAGCGGCCAATTGGGCGGCTTCTTTTTCTTTTGCCAATTGCATGGCCAAGGCAGCGGCTTCTTTCTCAAGATCCACAGCGGCAATGGAATCTAGTTTCCGTTGTTTCTCTGCTTGCAAAGCTTCGATCAGGGCCAGTTTTTCGGCACCTTTTTTGGACAGTCCCTTTTCGATTCCGAACCGATATACTACGCCTGCGGAATGTTGTAAATGGTTGGAGGCGTCACTAATATCCATAGCCCATTTTCCGGAAGAACTTAGGTCGAGGCCCCATTGGTCCGAAAACCAGGTTCGAAAGCCGATGATGGCATTATAGGTGCCCCTTGGTTGATTGTTGGCATCCGTATATCCCAATCCCACCCCAACATAGGGATCGAACCAGGCGGTTTCCCCGATAATCTTGTTTAGGTCGTAGGATAATCGCGCATCAAGACCGAGATAGTCGGTTGACTCGGGATTAATAACCCCATCGATCAACTTACCGACCTTATATTTGTTATAGGAAGCAATACCCTCTACGCCGATCCCACTTTTGAAATACCTGCCGAAACTGACCCGTGACGGATAGGCAACTGCATTCCATTGGTCATCGAACGAAAACAACTCGTCCAACATATCACCGGAATCGTCTACAAAATTATATCCGAGACCGAACATCCAAGAACTTTGTACGATGCTATCTTTAGAAGTAAGCTGTAGCTCTTCTTGTTGAGCGAAGAGGGAGCTGTGGGAAAGGCATGCCACAAAAAGCACGCATAACGCAAAATGTTTCATAGGTATGAGATTTGGGTGTTCTGAGTACAAAGTAATGGTCAAAGCTACTTCCTGTCAAAATAATGCCCTGAACGGTAGGAATTTTCGTTGGATGACAGAAAATGAGTACTAAGAGATGTTTTTGAAGAAGAAATAATGGGCTAGTCCTTCAAAAGGACTTCCTTTTTGGTACGTGGCATCCTATACACCGAAAAAGGGGTTGTAACCGCAGAAGAATTAAAGGTTTTATCAGTTTTTTCTATTCCGAGTACTATTTTGTCATCGGTCACCTCTCTAACGAAGAGACGGGGCGCGACCGCTTCACGTGTCGTTCCACTACAGCGAATGACTACTATTTCTTTTGAAAAATCGATATTGGGTACGGGGAGACCCGGTTTGCGGGTGCGATTGATTTGTGAATAGAATTTTTGTAAGCTTTTAGCATCTTTCACAATGAGGGTTTCGGCTACATCGGTACCGCTATATGGGTCACTAAGAATCCATACCAAACCCTGGTGCGTATCTTGACTTTCTGTCCCGTCAGTTGTGGCCCTATTATTTTTCTGAGCGTTACAGGTCACAAAAATGAGCATCAAAAAAAGTACCGTAGTTTTCATCGATCGTAAACCTTGTCGAACCGGCTTTTATACGCCTTTTCATAGAGGGCTTCATAAAGCGGTACCACTTTACGGATATCAAATCGTTGGGCCGAGACCGCCGCGTTTTCCTTGAATTTTTCCAAGATAGCATCATCGCCCAATATTTTCAATGCATTTTTGGCCATATCATCGACGTCGCCCACATCGCTTAAAAAGCCCGTAATGCCCTCTTCGTTTACCTCGGGAATACCACCTGTATTACTGGAAATTACCGGTACCTTGTTGATCATCGCTTCCAACGCGGCCAAACCGAAACTTTCGGATTCGGAAGGCAGCAAAAACAGATCGGAAAAGCAAAGTATCCTATCGATTTCATTGCTGTTGCCCAAAAAGATAACCTTTTCGGAGATTCCCAGTTTTCTGCACAAGTTCTCCGCATTAGCCCGTTCAGGACCCTCGCCTACCATAACCAGTTTAGCGGGAATTTTTTGCTGTATCCTGTAAAACACTTCGACAACATCGGGAATACGTTTTACCTTCCGGAAATTACTGATGTGGGTCACGATTTTTTCATCGTCAGCGGCCATCAATGAACGTTGGCAATCGGTATAGGAGGTGCTGTATTTTTTTCCATCGATAAAATTCGGCACCACTTCGATTTCTTTTTTAATATCAAAAAACTCCAGGGTCCGCTGTTTTAAGTTTTCCGATACCGAGGTGACCACATCCGATTGGTTGATGCTAAAGGTCACCGCAGGTTTATAAAACGGATGCTTGCCAACCAGTGTAATGTCAGTACCGTGAAGCGTAGTGACCATGGGGACGTAAATACCTTCCTCCTCCAACATTTTCTTGGCCATATAACCCGCATAGGCGTGCGGAATGGCATAATGCACGTGCAATAGGTCGATATCGTGCAATTTGATAGTGTCGACCAGTTTGCTAGACAGTGCTAGCTCGTAGGGCTGATAATGAAATAACGGATATTCAGGGACGTTCACCTCGTGAAAATGCATACGATTGCCCAATAGTTCTAAGCGGACTGGCTGGCGATACGTAACAAAATGAACCTCATGGCCCCTATGGGCAAGTGCAATACCTAATTCTGTAGCCACTACGCCACTACCCCCGAAAGTCGGGTAACATACTATTGCTATCTTCATCCGTCAAAGTTAGGGAAAAGCCGGGGAAAAAAAGTGCAAGTTCAAGCACAAGTTCAAGTTCAAGTGACGGAGGACAGAAGACGGAAGTCGGATGTCGTCAGTTAAAGGTTGGGTGTACGGGCTAAATGTAACTAAACTATTTGGAATTTTGCCCCGGAATTACGGTGGGATCGTTCCCGAGACTTCGGGAGGAAATCCAAGGCCTCGTGGGCGAGCGCTTTAGTCGATTTGCCAAGGCACTTTAGGATGGCAATAGATGTATCGCAGAACACAAAGGGTCCTAGACCACGCATCCGGTATGACGTACAAGGCATTCGCTCAGGGCCTAACGTATTTGCAATATTCGCTGGAAACCGATTGAAGAAATTGTTGAACACCGAGCACCAAGCCGATAAACGGATAAACTGCTAAACTTTTTCAACCTTTAACTGCTGCGAAGCAGCGATTAAACCGTAAATTTTTTTGAATCTGAATCTGAACTTGAGCTTTTACTTGCGCTTGCGCTTGAACCTCAATTCACAATCGCTTCATAAATCTTCTCCTGAATCCGTGTTCGCAGTGCTGATTTGATCAAGAGGGTGTTCGAGGCGGTGGGATAGGTTCGGTTGGATAGAAAGACATAAACGATTTCCTCTTCGGGATCGGCCCAGGTATAGGTACCCGTAAAACCACTATGGCCAAAGCTTTTGCGGGAAACGCAGCCGCAGGTATTGCCTTTACCGTCTAGGTCGGGCTTGTCGAAGCCGACGCCCCGTCTTACGTTGTTATCACAGAAGTAACAGGTATTGAATTTTTTAATCGTTCTAGAATCCAGAAAGCGGGTGCCCCCATAATAACCTTCCTGAAGATACATCTGCATGATCTTGGCCACATCGCCGGCAGTACTGAACAGGCCGGCGTGCCCTCCTACCCCGCCCTGCATTGCGGCACCCATGTCGTGTACATAGCCTTGTACCCGCTGATACCGATAGTAGTTGTCTTCTTCACTAGGTACGATCCTGTTTTGGGGAAATTTTTCCAAGGGATTATAGCTCGTGTTATAAGCACCGATGGGTCCGTATAGAAAATCGCTGACCAATTTGTCCAACGGCCGCTTTTTATTGGCTTCGATGTATTCTTTCATCACATAATACGCAACGTCACTATAGCGATAGCGATTCGATTTGAGATCTTGCCGCCCTATACGATTATAAATGGAATCTTTATAGGCATCGGTCAAATATAACTTATCGGTTACCTTTATATGAAAACCGTCCATTGGTGCGTCCCGATAGAATTCCTCGGAGGGTTTCCGGTCTTTATCCAAGGTATCCACATAAAATGCAATCCATGCGGGTAGCCTTCCATAGTGGGAAAGGGCCTTTAAAACCGTAACATTCTTTAATTCGGTTTCGGCATATTCGGGTAGAAGTTCCTGAAAAGTATTGTTCAACGTAATATCGCCCTCCTCGTCCATTTTCATGACCATGGGCAGGGTAGCCAAAATCTTGGTGACGGAAGCCAAATCGTAGATACTTTCGGTGGTAATACTGTCCTCGGAATCATAGGTCGGTTTGCCAAAGGCCTTATTGTACACCACCTTTCCTTTGCGCGCTATCAAAACCTGTGCCCCTGGAAACATCAATGAATCGAGGCCGTGTTGCACCAGTGTATCCACTTGGGCCAGTTTTTGGGCATCTAGTCCGGTCCGTTCGGGAAAGCTATACCCCAATCGCATCAGTGATTTTATTTTCAACTGGAGGTTAACCGGAAAGTCCGGATGTGCTGTTACCGGCAACCTTCCCTTGGCCGGTAGTGCCCCAAAAATCAACTGTGCCGCCTTTTCCTGTGCCAATTTACTGTTTTGGTACGCTACAACTACGCCATCGATACTGGCGAACGATGGAATATCCATTAGCGCATACGGCTTGGCGAATACTGAAAGCAGGAGGTTCGAACTGCGTTCGGCAGCAATCTCTTCCAGCCATTGTAGCTCTTTTTCTGAGAATTTATAGGGTTTCCACGGACTTTCATTGCTTTTGTGGTATCCGATTATCACCAGATTGAAGTCCTTCAGTTTATCCTTTAGGGTTGCGATATCCTTGGCGTTGACCTGGGTTACCTCGGCGTACTTGTTCAGGGTCTCGACAAAAGGGTCACTATCGTCATCCCCAAATTTGACGTAGGCGATCTTTTTGTTTTCCAGATTTTTAATGCCCATTAAATAGTAGTCGTTCTTGACCACCGTAATCGCATTTTCGATAGCATTTTCGTAGATCAAATCGTCTTTACGGCTATTCAAATCGTCGTAAAGATTTTGGAGTTCCACAGGTTTGTAACGGTTCAGACCTACCTTATATTTGGCTTGAAGTATTTTTTTTACGGATTCGGATAGGCGTTCCTCGGAAATTTTGCCCTTTTCGTAAGCCTTGGCCAGTTTATCCTTGGCCTTTACTGACATCCAAAGGCATTAATAGGATGTCGTTTCCGGCGATAAAAGCCGCCAGCTCGGCATCCCCGTTTTTTCCATGGTCGGTTACGCCTTTCATATTAAGGGCATCGGTAAAAACAAGACCTTGAAATCCCATTTCCTCTTTCAGTAGGCCGGAAATGATCTGTTCGGATAGGGATGAGGGAAGCCCTTTTTTAATTTCCAGAGCGGGAACTTCCAAATGTCCGACCATAACGCTGCTCAGACCATTTTCGATCAATCCGTTAAAGGGATAAAGCTCGACACTGTCTAAACGTGCCCGCTCGAAATTGATCATGGGTAAGGCGTGATGGGAATCCGTTTCCGTATCGCCATGTCCGGGAAAATGTTTTCCGCTGGATAGAACGCCCGCACTTTCCATGCCCTTCATAAAAGCTATGCCCTTATTGGAGACATTTTCGCGATCCTCGCCAAAAGACCGGTTTCCGATGATAGGGTTATTGGGATTCGTATTGATGTCTATGTCCGGGGCGAAATTGATATGTACACCCAAACGCTTGGCATGTTCGCCGATACGCCGGCCTACATCCTGTACGATGGTATTGTCGGTGATGGCCCCCAAAGTCATGTTCCAGGGAAAGGAATAGGTGGAATCGAGCCGCATAGAAAGTCCCCATTCCGCGTCCATCCCTATCAGTAACGGCAGTTTTGAAGCGGCTTGAAACCGATTCGTCAGTTTGGCCTGTCGCACGGGACCACCTGTAGAGAATATGACCCCGCCAATATGCTGTTCCTTTATAAGGGATTCGACCTGATTGATATCCCCAGCGTTTTGATCGGAAGCGATCATCACCATGAACAATTGCCCCAATTTTTCATCAAGGGACATCGCCTCATATCGGGCATCTACCCATTTTTGCTGGTCAAGGCTATCCCTTGTCACCAAGGGATTTTTTTGGGCATTGACGTACGTAAAGGGTAAAAGAAGTAAAGGGAACCAGTGGTAAAAACGCATAGTGTTTGATAGGTCTATGGAGATAACTAAAAACCGCTAGGATTATTGCATTTCATCGAATCTTCCTTACATAAATCGCCCATGCCAACTCTCGGATGCGGGAACTTCCCAATATTCCTCGTATTCTTGTTTGGTATTGACCAGATTGTTAAAAACAACCGTGTTCTTGGATACCGCTTTCTGTTTCGCCATTTTTTTGAAATCGCTCAGCGATTTATAAGCGATAAATTCGCCTTGCTTATAAGACACGTTCATCTTGTCTAATAATTGTACATCGTATTTTTTTTCCAGATGTTGGATAAAATGTACTGAGGCATCTATCGAACAGCCCGAAGCCGGGGCCTGCGATTGGTCCAGCGCGATAATGATGAATCTCTTATAACGGATTTCGTAGCCTGCTTTCAGGTTACTGCCGTGCGCCGTCCAGTCTTTCAAAAAGGCATCCATTTCTTCTTGAATCTCCTCCAGTTCATCAGGTGTAAAGCTGCGATCGGCTTGATAAATCCAAATTCGCGAGGTTTCGGGTAAGGTTTTGAAATCTGTTAACATTGTAAAAGTTTAATTATCGTGTGCATACTGTTAAATCATTGTCGGAAATTGCGAGGAGCAGGCAAAAGTATGGTAATCGAGGAATTTACAAAGCGATGAGGCGATCTGATGAACTTAGCAGCAGCTTCAACCGATTGCCAAGTAGGTGACAACTTAGCGTAAGCAAGTAAACTTATCCAAAGCTTTTCGCAGTTTCGTGTGCCTAAACCGCCTAATTGCCCATGACGTAAACCGTAACTGTCATAGCCTCCTTTTAAAGATCCTCCGCCGAGGCGATCAGCTCTGCGATATCCATGACCGCGATCGCGTCTTCCTTTTCCTTGTTTTTTACCCCGTCGGTCATCATGGTGTTACAAAAGGGACAGGCGGCGGCTATAATTTCGGGTCGCACTGCTACGGCCTGCTCGGTACGGGCAATGTTGACTTCCTTTTCCCCTTTTTCGCTTTCCTTGAACATTTGCGCCCCTCCCGCTCCGCAACACAACCCGCGTTGCTTGCAGCTTTTCATTTCAACGAGCTCTGCATCCAGTTTTCGTATGAGCTCCCTTGGGGCCTCGTAGACTTGATTGGCGCGGCCAAGGTAGCAGGGGTCGTGGTAGGTGATACGCTTTCCCTTGAACTTTCCACCCTCCAAAGAAATTTTACCTTCCTCTAACAACTGCCTTAAAAATTGGGTGTGGTGCACCACTTCATAGGTACCACCCAAACCGGGATACTCGTTCTTGAGGGTATTGAAACAGTGTGGACAAGCGGTCACCACTTTTTTAATGGCATATCCGTTCATCACCTCGATATTGGTCATGGCCTGCATCTGGAACAGGAATTCGTTGCCCGCCCTTTTGGCAGGATCTCCCGTGCAGCTTTCCTCAGTACCTAAAACGGCAAAGGAAACCTGTGCCTTGTTCAAAATCTGCACAAAAGCCTTGGTGATTTTCTTGGCCCTATCGTCAAAACTTCCCGCACAGCCCACCCAAAAAAGGATTTCGGGTTGCTTACCGGCTGCAAAGCGTTCGGCCATGGTTGGGACGTTCAATGTTTCTTTATTCAATGTAGTACGTTTTACTTTTCTTGTCGGTGTCAGACAGCAGTGTTTCTAAAGAATATGGTCCTTAAGAAAAATTATTTTCTCTAAACTTCTAAACCTGATCAACTCCTAAATTTTTTGAACTTTGAACAGCTGCGAAGCAGCCATAAAACGTTAAATTTTACTGCCAACTGCAACTGCCGACCGCTACTTGCCATCTGCCCAATTCAACCGGTCCATCTGATTGAAAGGCCATGGGGCACCGTTGTTCTCCAGATTCCCCATCATATTGTTCAGGTCGGTTGGGGCGGCGGATTGTTCCATGACCAGATATTGGCGCATATCCATTATGATGGATAACGGATCAATGCTAACGGGACAAGCCTGCACGCAAGCATTGCACGTGGTACAGGCCCAGAGTTCTTCCGGGGTGATATAATCGTTTAATAACTGTTTACCATCGGCTACAAATTGGCCTTTGTTCGTTTCTATATTTTTTCCCACGACTTCTAGCCTATCCCGCGTATCCATCATTATCTTCCTGGGAGACAATTTTTTTCCGGTTTGATTGGCCGGGCATTCGTCGGTACACCGACCGCATTCCGTACAGGTATAGGCACTCAATAACTGTACCCAACTTAAATCCATCACATCGGAAGCCCCGAATTTTTCAGGCTCTGCTTCCTCCCCACCCTCTGCAGGGGAAGCATAGGGATCTGCCGAGGGGTCCATCATTAATTTGACCTCTTGGGTTACGGTATCGAGATTCTTGAACTGACCTTGGGGAATCAACCGTCCAAAGTACGTGTTCGGAAAAGCCAATAGAATATGCAAATGCTTCGAAAAATACAGAGTAATTCAAAAAGAAAAGAATACCCGCAATATGCAACCACCATGCGGTACGTTCGACCAAAATAAGGTTTGAAACGGACATCCCCTCAAAAAATGAAGCCATAAACTGGCTTATAGGGAAAGCGCCGGCCTGGGTATAATGCGCCACATTCATCTGTTGCAACTGATAATCGGCCCCGTTCATGGTCAGGAACAGCACCATCAAAACGACCTCGATATATAAGATCAGGTTGGCATCAGTCTTGGGCCAGCCTCTCATTTCGGGCTTTATAAAGCGTTGTAATCGGATGATATTTCTACGTACCCAAAAAAGCACCACGGAAACAATGACCAAAAAAGCCAGTATTTCAAAAGAGGCGATCAGTACATCATATACCGCGCCCAAGGGCGCAAAAATGCGATGGGTGCCGAAAATGCCATCGATAATAATTTCCAGCACTTCAATATTTATAATGATAAAGCCCAAATAAACGATGACGTGAAGTGCACCCGCAATCGGTCGGACCACCATTTTGGTCTGCCCTAGGGC
Source organism: uncultured Flavobacteriaceae bacterium (assembly GCA_963832345.1). Lineage (GTDB taxonomy): Bacteria > Bacteroidota > Bacteroidia > Flavobacteriales > Flavobacteriaceae > Pricia. The sequence continues at coordinate 179,013 of CAWHTW010000015.1, forward strand.
TATCTTGGCCATGTTCTTCCAACGTTGGGAAGGATTATCCGATACGTCAACATCCTTTCCCAACCTGATATTCCTGCGCAGACGTGCTACGTTTCGGGCGAAATATCCGATGCCGACCAGCAGCAAGATGATGAAAAGTATGTTGGGAAGGTATTGCATGTAGTACGGGTTGATTTTACTGCCTACTGTTCACCGTTGACGGGTTGAACGGGCCCCATAGCCGGATCATCTTCCGGAAGCTCATATTCCTTTTGTTTTTTACCGAATACCGAGACGTTTACATAGCGTTTAGGGTTCAGGCGTAGGTCTTGCAGTAACAGGTCAAGTTCCCTTGACGCATTATTGAGGTTGGTGTAAAGTTTTTCATCATTCAGCAGTTTTCCCAAGGTACCGGTATTACTGTTCATGCGGGCCATTAACTCATCAAGGTTCGCTACGGAAGATTCCAGACTGGCCAAGGTCCGGTTCAGTCCAGCATTGTTGAGGGAATCGGATAGCGTAGCAAAATTAGCGGTCAACTTTTCAAAATTATCGAGTGAATTTCCCAATTTATCTTCATTATTGTTCAAGATGCGGTTGAGCGCATCTGCACTTTTCTGAAAACTCGCCACGGTCTGGTTCAGGCCGGAAAGGGTTTCACGTAAATCTTTTTTTGCCTTGCCATCCAATACCTGGTTGACATTCATCAACAAAGAATCGGCATTGGTAACCGCTCCCTCTACCTTTTTTTGCAGCGGGGTCAATTGGGTCTGCAGCAATTGGGTAAGGCCGGGCTGAATCCTACTGTTTAGTGTATCCCCTGATTTTGCGTTGGCCGCACCATCTTGCAAGGGCTTAATCTGAATGCCTTTTCCACCGATGATACCGGTGTCGTAAAGCTCTGCGGGACTGTTCTCGGAAAAACCGAAATCGTTCTTAACAGAAAACGTAACCACCAGGTCACCGCTGCTGTCCTTGAATTTGATTCCGTTGACTTTGCCGACCACCAGACCGTTGATGGTTACCGGCGTGCCCGTTTGCAAGCCTCCAACGTCATTATAGATAGCATAAAATGTTTTGCCATCTTCGAACAAAGGAGAAGATTTCAAATAGCTAAAGCCCATTATGAATAATAGGATGCCGCCTATTACAATAATACCTGTCTTGATTTCCCTGGATATTTTCAAATGGATGTCTTTTGATTGATTACAAAATTAGAAATAAAAAACGGAAGCGCCCCGGTAATTTACGCTCACTACAAATATAGTGGGAAATATCTTGGTTGCCGGTCTTCGCCATTCGCCATACCCTTTTCGCCTTGCGCGATGCGATTTTCACAAAACACCTGTAGCTGCGGGCTACGGGCATATCAATAGTACAATCTGCAATGCGAAAGGCGCATAGCGATTTGCACCCGGTGCCTATTGTCCCGAAACATATTTTTGGCTCTCTTTGAAACGTTATCCGTTCACCATTGCGATAAACTACTATAAAGGATGTCGGATACCCCTTCATATCGGCGTTGGATTTTAACATTTTGGCCTCTCTTAAAGATGGGGTACTTCCGTAAACATAGCGATATAGATTTTTAATAGGCTCTTTGGCAACCCTGTTCAGGCCATTGAAGGATTCGGGACGTAAAGGAAAATCTTTGGCACTGGCCATGAGCTGAACCTTGTAGGTAATTTCCGCTTGGTCATCCCTTGCCTTCGTGTCTTCGTCCTTGGATGGCTATGTCCGCTTTGGTCGCCGATATTTCAGGATGGGTACTTACCACCACTTCCCCGGTTTTTTTGTTGGTTGATTTAGAGGCTTCACTAGACGTTCTATTCGCTTCTTCGATAATTTGCGCGGTTTCTTTGGATGTGCTACCCTTCGCAAGGCTTTCACCGGACTCCACACTCGGAATTCTTTTTCGAGGATTGTTTAATGGGAATATCACTTTTTTGATCCTTCTCAAACCTATTGTCGGAATTAGGGGCCTCGGTAATCGGTTGGCCGCCAAAATCGGCGATATTGGCCATCACGTCTTCTTTATAGGTCATCACCGCTTCTGCGATTGCGGTACCCATTTGAGACTGTCCCTTTTTGGAATTCAGGTAGGCGCCTTCTTCTTTATTGGTAAGAAAACCAGTCTCTACCAATACACTGGGCATAAACGTTTGGTGCAGCACTATAAAACCCGCTTGTTTTACTTTTCTGTCGACGCGGTTGAGTTTGTTTGAAAAATTATCCTGAATGGCTTTAGCCAAAGCGATACTTTGATCCAAAAATTCCTCTTGCATAATCGTCAGGCCGATAACTGATTCAGGGGAATTTATATCGTAATCCGCATACCGACTTTTATAATCATCCTCTAGATAGATTACGGAGTTTTCCTTCTTGGCGATCTCGAAGTTCTGCTCGTTCGCATGCAGACCCAATACAAATGTACCGGCCCCATGGGCCTGTGAGGTATGTGAGTCGCAGTGTACCGAAACGAACAGGTCGGCATTGGCCTTGTTGGCAATCTCGCCCCTGACGTAAAGGTCGACGAACGTATCGTCTTTTCTCGTATAGATAACCTTGATATCGGAGTTCTTCTCCAACAGCGCACCGGCATTCAGAACGATGTTGAGCGCAATATTTTTCTCGTAATAGCCATTGCCCAAGTTTCCGGGATCATGTCCGCCATGACCCGCATCGAGAACGATGGTGAATGGATCGTCGTTGTGTAGTTCATCTACCTTGGTGTGAAAGGAGGTCAGCAATAAGGCGAGCAAAATACTGAACGTAAACCAAATAAACCTTTTGGAACCTACGTTTGTAGCCTGTTTCAATGCCTTCATTTTTGGTTAAATTTGTGGTAACTCCCTATTAAGGGAACAAAAAATATATGTAAGTTTGGGCTTTGTTATCTATGGTCCGCTAGCTATTGTAACGAAAATTCCATGCCAAACGATTACAAAAATAGGATATATAGCCTTGCAATCAAACAATCGTCGTTTAGTATTACTCGTTTTGCTATTTGTCGGCACTTGGTCGGTGGTTGCACAGGAAGATGGTTTGATACCCCTGCCGATTAAGGCCGAGAAAGATACGATCATCGCACCCCTGTTTCCCAATCCCATTAAAAAGGATACCCTTGCAGTCGTAGATTCCACCGTCGTAAAACCTACCAACGGACAACAGCCCCTATTACTTGACAAAATCAATTATAAGGCTACGGATTACGTAAAGCTCAGCCAAAAAGACCAAAAAATATACCTCTATAACGAGGCGGAAATCTATTATCAGGATACCGAACTCAAGGCCGGAAAGATCACAATGGATTATGTGAAAAACGAGGTTTACGCGGGCCGAATAAAGGATTCCCTTGGCAACTACACCCAGCTGCCCTTTTTCAAACAGGGCGACAATGAGGTTCGCCCAGACAGCATCCGCTTTAATTTCGATACCCAGAAGGCCTTGATCTTCAATTCGCGTACCGAACAGCAGGCCGGATTGGGACAACTGGGCAGTGATGCCATGAAGGTCTATGCCCAAGTCACTAAAAAAGAAAACGACTCGGTCTATTTTATGAGCGAGGCCAAAATCACTACGTCCAAGGATACTATAAATCCCGACTATTACATTCGATTACGCAAGGCCAAGTTCGTACCCAAGAAAAAAGTGATTGCCGGTTTCAGCAACCTGTATATCGCCGACGTACCGACACCCATCGGCCTACCTTTCGCCTATTTTCCGTTGACCACCGGGCGTACGGCCGGCCTGATGATGCCAACCTTCGGCAACGACCCTGACCGGGGCTACTTTCTGCAGAACGGAGGGTATTATGTTCCTTTTTCCGAATATGCGGACATTACCCTTACCGGCGATTTTTATACCAACGGCAGCTACGGCTTTCGTACCCAAAGTGTCTACACCAAACGCTACAGATATCGGGGCAACGTAAATTTTCGGTTCGAGAACTTGGTGACAAGCCAGAAAGGTTTCGACGATTATAGCAATAGCACAGCCTACAACATCCAAATATCACATTCACAGGATCAAAAGGCAAGTCCGAATTCCCAATTTTCGGCCTCCGTCAACCTCGGTAGTACCTCGTATTATCAGCAGTCGTTGAATCAGGTGAACCTGCCGCTGACCCAGAACAACAACCTTTCGTCATCCATTTCATACTCGAAGACGTTTCCCGAGTACCCTTCCGTGAATATGAGCCTTACAGCGACACACTCCCAAAATACGAGTCCGTCTGCCCGAGACAATCCCGATCAGAAAAACATCCAAATGACTCTGCCTACCTTTCAGGCCAGTATGGAGCGGATTTTCCCCTTTGCCAAACGGGACGGCATCAAGAAAGGCGTGATTCAGAACGTTAACTTCCAGTACGACGTCAACGCACGTAACCAATTGGTGACCAATGATGCCGAATTTTTTACTGCTAAAATGTTCGATGACGCGAAAGTAGGTGCCCGGCACCGTATCCCCATCAGCACCAACTTTAAGGTCGCCAAATTTTTTAGTGTTAGTATGGGCGGTAGTTATGAGGATGTATGGTCGTTGGAAACCTTCCGTCAGCGTTATGTACCGGCCACCGACGTCGATCGGGGCGTCGTGGTCAGGGACACCATTCCTGGTTTCGACCGATATAATACCTATAATCTCAGCGCAAGTATCGGTACTACGGTATACGGAACCTTTACTTTCGGGGAAGATAAAAAGATACAGGCCATTCGGCATGTTATGCGTCCCTCCTTGAGCTACGGATACGCTCCCTCGTTCGATCAGTTTTACGATGAATATTTCAACGCAGACCTTGACGAGCTTGTACAATACAGTAGGTTCGAAGGCACTTTAAACGGGGCGCCGAGTCTCGGCAAATCGAACAGTCTCAGTTTTTCGTTGGCCAACACGCTCGAGGCCAAAGTAACGGATAAGGATTCTACGGCCACCGAGGCCAAAAAGGTGCCCATTCTGAGTAATTTCAATCTCTCTACAGGCTACAATTTCGAGTCGGATTCCCTTAGACTCAGCCCTTTACGAATCAATGGCGGCACCAATATACTAAACAATAAAATGTCAATCAACTTTTCCGCAGGTCTTGATCCGTATGCGATTGACAATAATGGAAGGCGTATCAATACCTTTAATATCGATAATGGCGGTAGTCTTTTTAGGCTAACGGCAGCCAATATCAATATCGGATATTCCATCGATAGCGAGACTTTTGGCAAAAAGACGGAAGAGGATGAAGAAGAAGATGAAACCGGTGCCTATGACTATGTGGCCCAAAGTGGCGGACGTGACGATGACCTTTTCGGACGTGCCGATAATTATAACAATCGTTTGATCGATGACGAGTATGGCGAAGATGAGGATGAGGATATCGAAAACCCTCCCTACGCCACAAAAATCCCTTGGAATTTCAGGTTGGCCTACTCCGCCAGCTACTTCAACTCAGCCCGGCAGAACGAGTTCAGCAGCCATTCCCTGATGTTTTCCGGCGATATTGAGCTATCACCACGGTGGAAGGTCGGCGGTTCGTCAGGCTATGATTTTAAGAACAAAGGCTTCACCCTCACCCAACTTCGTTTCGAACGCGACCTGAAAAGCTTCCGCATGAACTTCAACTGGACGCCTTTCGGCACCTATTCCCGCTGGTATTTTTTTATCGGGATAAAGAGTTCTATACTTAGTGATCTTAAATGGGAAAACCGTAGTCAGCCAACGCGAAGGCGACGCTGACAAAAGTTGCAAATACCCACTGCAGTAGGCAGGACAATGGTTTGTCCCATCGCTACCTCGTAGCTGTTAACGGTTAATAGTAACGTATTGCAAATCTTAACCTTAAATCTGCAGCAGGCAGCATTGAACACCAATCCTCAACTAACTCGTAGAATTAACTGTTACTCCCTACTGCAACGGCCACTGTATACGAACTCAAAGCGTCTCCCGATGAAACTCCATCAATCCCTCAATAGGCCTTTGGCGAATGACACCCACTATCAAGTCATTACGCTCTAAAACAGCGGTCAGTTCTTTGCGCAGGTAATGGGCGATGCTTCCGACAAAATTGATGGGTACTTTCGTCGCCAAATCGAATTGCATGATATAATTGTTTATGAACTGCTGAAAGCCCTTGTCGATGACGCCCTTTGAATACGGATGATCTTTGTTATCCACAAGAAAGCGGGCGAAAGTAGCCAAATAGGTATTCGGATTAGGCTGTTTGTACAGATTCTCTTTAATAACATCGGCCTCGAGATTATAGCCCTTGCGGAACTTTTTCGCCAAATCTTTGGGCATCTTATTGAAATAGTAGTCCCGAATCAATTTTCTTCCGAAGAAGTTTCCGCTCCCGTCATCCATGGGAATGTATCCCAAAGAAGTAACTTTTTGATGTAATTTTTCCCCATCATAATAGCTACAGTTCGACCCCGTGCCTAAAATGCATACAATACCTTGATGACCCACTTTGGTCGTGGAAAAAATGGCCGCGAAAGTATCTTCCCTCACATCGGCTTTGGCATTCGGGAAAAAATCCTTGAAAATTTCGGCCAAGAATTTTTTCATGCGATCAGTACCGCAACCCGCTCCATAAAAATGTAAATGCGTCACCTCCTCCTTGTTCTTCGAGAGTTCAAAATTGTTGGCCAACCGGTCCTCAATGACGTTTCGGGTCAATACTTCGGGACTCAGACCTAGCGTTTGGGTGATGAACAACTGGTTTCCTTTCTTGTCCAAGGCTATCCAATCGGATTTTGTCGCCCCGCTATCTACTATTAATATCATAAGTTGTGTAATTAAATTTTAAGCACCAAATTCCAAAAAAATCTGAAATACGCAATAAAATGGATAGGCCTTAAGAGCCGGTTTAAAAGAGTTGTAATCAGTAACACCTAACCAATACTAGCCTTAAAAGGATTAGCACTGAGAGGTATCGACCGTAAAATTTCCCAAAAAAATTAAAATTTCTTAACGAGTTGCACTACCAGCAAAAAAGAATCCTGAAAATAAGCAAATTTTTGCCTTATTTCAGGATTCCTTTAAAAAAATACCTCAATAATTATAAACTCGCGACATGCTGCGCCAAATCTACCATTTTATTTGAGAATCCAGCTTCGTTATCGTACCAGCATACCAATTTGAAAAATTTGGAATTCAGCTCCATTCCTGCACCGGCATCGAAAATACTGGTTCGGGGATCGCTAACGAAATCTTGGGAAACCACTTCTTCTTCCGTATATCCTAAAATTCCCTTCAAATCTCCCTCAGAGGCGGTTTTGAATGCTTTTTTAATTTCCTCATAAGAGGTTTCCTTCTCCAGACGCACGGTCAAATCCACCACGGAAACATCGGCGGTCGGTACCCTAAATGCCATTCCCGTCAATTTTCCCTCCAAGGCTGGAATTACTTTGGTTACGGCTTTAGCGGCCCCGGTTGAAGCAGGTATGATATTCAACAACGCACTTCGGCCGCCTCTCCAATCCTTTTGGGATGGGCCATCTACGGTCATTTGTGTGGCGGTTGTGGCGTGAACTGTTGTCATCAAGGCTTCTTCGATACCGAAACTATCGTTCAATACTTTGGCCATCGGTGCCAAACAGTTTGTGGTACACGATGCGTTCGATACAATGGTATCGGATGCCTTGACCTCTGTATGGTTAACTCCCATTACGAACATGGGTGCGTCGGGCGAAGGCGCGGAAATCACAACTTTCTTAGCTCCGCCATCGATATGCTTCTGAGCCATATCCAAGGTTTTGAAAATTCCGGTACATTCTGCCACGACCTCAACACCTACGGCATCCCATTTGATATTAGCAGGATCTCTTTCAGCTGTAATCCGCACCGTCTTACCGTTGACCACTAGGTGCCCGTCTTCAACTTCTACAGTTCCATCGAAATGGCCGTGAACGGAATCGTATTTCAATAGGTAGGCCAAATGCTCTACTTCCAAAAGATCGTTGATAGCGACTACATCCACACCTTTTCTTCTGACCGTCTCGCGAAAGACCAATCTTCCGATGCGTCCAAATCCGTTAATTCCTATTTTTAAATCTGACATAGTACTCTGTTTTTAAATTAAAATTATGTTTTATATTTATATAGCTGGTATAGGCCTAAGTCCACTTCGTTTTTCAACTCCCAAAACTACTTGAGCATTTGTCGTCTTCAACACTCACTTTTGATCGATATATTCCCATTCGCTACGTGGTCATAATCTCCGAGACCCGTATGAGTTCCTTATCTATTTTTGTATGTCCCTTTATGGCCTTGCTTATCGGGGTCAGAATAATCTTGTTGTTCTGAACGCCGACCATAAAATTGGTTTGCCCCTCCAAAAGGCTTTCGACGGCCCTTACCCCCATTCTGCTCGCTAGCACCCGATCGTAGCACGAAGGTGCGCCGCCCCGCTGCATGTGGCCCAAGACGGAAACGCGGACATCATATATAGGAAGGTGTTCCTCAACGTATTCCTTAAGCTCAAAAACACTTTTACCAATCTTATCGCCTTCGGCAACCACTACAATACTGGACGATTTTCCGGATTTCTTGCTGCGTTTCAGGGATTCGAGCAAACGCTCAAGTCCCCTATTTTCTTCGGGAATCAATATCTCCTCGGCACCGGCACCAACACCTGCGTTCAGCGCAATATGGCCGACATCACGGCCCATCACCTCCACAAAGAACAGCCTATTGTGTGAGCTGGCGGTATCCCTAATTTTATCGATTACATCGACCACCGTATTCATCGCGGTATCAAAACCCACCGTGTTCGAAGTGCCGAAAATATCGTTATCGATCGTGCCAGGTATGCCAATGATCGGAAAGTGGAATTCTTCGTTGAACTTCATTGCGCCGTGAAAGCTACCATCGCCTCCGATAACTACAAAAGCATCGATACCTTCGGCCCGTAGTTGTTCATAGGCCAACTTTCGGCCTTCGGGTGTTCGGAACTCGTCACATCGGGCGGACTTCAATATGGTACCCCCCTTATTAATGATGTTGTTGACACTCCTAGCATCCATTGGCTTAAAATCGCCTTCAATCATGCCTTGGTATCCTCTGTAGATACCTACACAATCGACCTTCATATAAGCACAGGTGCGAACAACGGACCGTATGGCAGCGTTCATGCCGGGGGAATCGCCGCCGGAAGTCAAAACCCCTATTTTCTTTATTTCTGGACCCATTAAAAAAACTAAGCTGCAAAATTACAAAACTTGTTCCAATTCAGGGAGGGCTTGGGCTTCTAATTTGTACTATTCTTAACCTCTAAAACGTTTTCGTGGAAATAATAGAGGAAAATTGGCAAAAAGATGAAAAATTATGGTTTTTTTTTGGGATGGGTGCTTGGTGTTACCCAATCAAATTTTGTTTCTGAACGCAATCATCATATCCATCAACTTAGTAAGAATCCAAGTGGACAAATTGCTTAACCCATAAATTTTCGGAATTCCGCTTATCAGTGACCCATCAATCCCTCCGATATATTTCGTGTATAGCATCCGCAGATGTTCTCAATTGAGAAGATAGATTATAAGTTTCTCTTTTTAGGAAATTTATCTACCAATACGTCTATATAATCTCCTAAATCCATAGAATTTTACCAAGAAATTAATTTTTCAAATGTAAACTTGTTTTGAAAATTCATGATCTTATAATTACTATAGTAGGCATCGTACTTCGAACGCCATGCAACTAACCTTTTATCTTCTCCCCTTCGACTTCGGATAAAACCGCAACAGACTATCCTTGCCCATCACAGCGGTAGGCACTTCGTTCGGTAAAGGAACATCCTTTTTGGGCGCTGTATCTTTTTTTAGGATATTTCGAAAAAGTTCGCTGAAACTATTGAAATCAACTTCATAGGAAATACCGACACCTTGGGTGTAGCCTAGCCTATCCGCCAGATATTCACGTATTTCGTTTTCACGGTTGAAAAATTTGGCGCTTAGGGTACCTTCTTCGTTCAGTAACAACTGAATCTCGAAATCGCCGGCAACTACCGTTTCCCGAGTCCCCCCAACCGGCACACCTACCTTGCCATTGAACAGCAAGCGGTCGCTGATCTGTGTAGAGACCGTGACCCCGACCCGGCTTTCTGTCTCAAAGGCCGTGCTACGGTCAATAAAGCCCTGTTCGTAGGAAAGGCCCAAATTGAAATTATCGTTTTCGCCCAGTACTTGATTCAGAAGTCCAGATGCGGATTGTAATAAATTGCCGGTTACCGCCTGCTGGTTGATACCGGTCTGGTCGTTGACGAAAGAGCCTTGGGCCAACAGAAAAAGCGCGTTGCGTTCTTCGACTGTGGGATCTTGCAATCGATATTGCAATTCCGATTGGATAATGGAGTTCGCACCTGGAAAATCAATCTTGAACTCGATATCGGGACTCTCCAATGCATCGGTCAGTTTTATGACCACTTCGGTAGGTATGCGTCGTGTGTAACCAGGATTGTCAAGTAAGGGCGCCGGATTCGCATTCAGGGCATAGACCGCTTCAAGGTCTAACGTCGCCTTGAGTGGCTCGCGGTCCCAGACTATCGTACCGCCCGGTTTCACTTGAAAGGTTTTGTTGATCACGCCCCCGAACTTGTAATTGTATTCCCCTTCAACCACAACAAAATCCCCAAACATCTCGAAGGCCCCGCGTGTATTAATACGGATGAGGATAATGCCCACACCGCTTCCCCTGAGCGAACTTCCTGTTTCGATGTCGGTAACGATCTCTACCTCGGCGTCGGGGGTAACGTCAAGATCGAAAGTGAGCTCGAGCCCCTGAAATTCATCCAAGACGCGTGTTTCGTTTATATTGGCACGTCCATTTTTTTCCACAAAATTGATAAAGGAATAATCCCCGATCGAAGCCACGTCGCTCAACGGAATTTTCAAGGAGGTACCGCGGGCCGTTTCACCTTCCACTTTTATATTCAGTGCCTTAGTGGGACCAAAAATCCTTCCTTTTCCATTTAAATATCCTGTGCCATAGTACAATATCTCCTCTTCGAAATCGGTATTCAAAATGAGCAATCGATTGTTGTTAGTATCCACATTAAGATCCAACAACCAATTGTCAAAAAAGGAGTGGCTTATCGTACCATCTAGGGTCGCCTTTGTCTTTTTGGCCACATCGGTTATTTGAACATTCTCGAAATCGAAGGTCTGTTTGTAGAGGTTCACCCGTGAATTGTTCGCAAAACTGTAATCGACATTGAGATAGGGCACGCCCAATCCGGCATTGTCCAAGGTCAGTACCCCCTCAAAATCAGGATTGTTAACGGGCCCGGTTATGGTTGCCGTACCACTAACGTCGCCCCTTATATTGCGGAGAATGGCTTCGCCCAATGGGGCAAAAGGTTCCAGGTCGAAGCTGTCAAGGCTGACCGAAAGATCGGCCAAGGGCATATCGCCCTGATTGTTTACGTTGCCAACGATGCTGAGCTTTTCACGGCCTTTGTTCGTTATCTGCGAGTTTACAGAGAATTCGGTGAGGTCTTTATTGCCTACGATACCGAGGGCCAAATCGCCCAATCGGATATTATTGATGGAAAAATCTTCTATACCCAAGTTCGAGGATGGCAGATAAATATCGTCTTTTTGAAGTATATTCAAGGTACCGTTCACCTCGCCCTGTAACTTCAGGCTATCAATGGCAGGCGTAATTTTGTCCAACGATACGATCTTAAACTGAAGTTCGAGATCTTTATACGTAGAATCGGCCAGTTCACCACGAAGTCGAATCTGCTCTTGCTGGCTGTTGTTCATGACTATTTCCTGTATACTGATACTATCGAGGGTACTATTGAAAATCACTTTATTCTTGTTATCGTTATTCTTGTTCAATACCCACGTATTGCCCTTGAAACTCAAATCAGAGGTCTTCAAACCGATAACGGATTTGTTATCGGCATTAAAGGTGTGGTAAAAATTGAGGTTGTAACTATCGTTAAAGTCGCTGCCTCCCTTAAATTCCGTTCTAAAAAAAAGGGTATCCTTCAAAGTAGTGTTAATCAGGTTAAAGTCCTTCACATCATAATAGCTGTTCGAAAGGTCGCCAACGGAAACAAAAGTGTTGAACAAAGGGTTCTTATTATCGATTCTGGATATCGATATTGTCGGCCTCATTGCCAAAGGCCTCTATACTCGGCGACTTAAAGTTGAGCTTAAAATCGCCTGCGTCGGCCACAATATCCCCCTTGATAAACGTATTGGGATCGAACTTTACCTCGGGAAAGAAAACATCGACGATTTTATTGTATATCTTGAAATTAAAGGCCAGCGTCTGCCCGCCGGATATCTTAAAAGGCCGATAGTTGGTATAGATACTTCCCAAGGAATTCTGGACCAATTTGCCCAGCTCCCTTACCTTGAAATTACCTTTCAGGTATCCCGTAATAATATCGGGGGAATTGATATCGATGATTCGAGTGGAATCGTTCTCGAAACTTGAGGATACCTTAAAATCCTCAAAGTAATAGACATCGTTTTTGTTCTTGAAAACGGTCTGGGTAAACTTCACATCCCCCACCAAATTGTCCAAGGTATTTCCCGTAACTTCCATAGAGAGATTACCCTTAAAAATGGAAACGCTATCCTTGATAAAATTTAGCCGCTTAAGGTCCGCATATTCCACATCGGCATTAAAGTTAAAGTCGTTTTGGGCAGATCCGAAATCGGCCAGTCCATCAAAATCGAATTTGACATTCTCATCGTCCACAACTAGGCTTCCATCGAACAGCTGGTCTTTTACAATACCCGAAATCTTGATATTTTTATAGTCATAGTTGTTGAAATTGAGGGTGTAAACCTCACCTATAACCTCTGTATTCAGGGTTTTTTGAACAAAACCTTTTCCCTCAACGTTAACGTCAAGGGTTGTTTTCCCCAATTTTGAATTATTGACAAACTCGCCGAGGTCAAAATCGATGAGGGAAATAAAGCCTTTATAGGTAGCATTATCGATATTGTTGACATCGGTAAGGTCAAGATCGACATAGCTGCTACCTATGGCCGTATTCAAGTTGACCTTTGTGCGAATGGAATTTTCGGTGACCGTTGCATCGCCCCTTATGGTAAACTGGCCCAGCTTTTCGAAGGTAGATGGAATGGATTTTCCCAATATATTCGGCATCAAGGCCCGCAGCTCGTAATAACTCGAACTCACGTTTTTCATATCGGCCTGCATGATAAACGGCTTTGCTTTTGTGAACAGGTTCTTGAAATTGAAGTCCCCACGAATGCCGGTATTGTCGGATTGCAAGAATAGCCGCTCCGCGGATAGGTCGTTCAAAACCCCGCTAAGCCGGGAAGAAAAGTTTACTTCTTTGCCCTTACCGAACTGATCATAGAGCATATTGATTTCATCGAAGGCCACTGATGAATCGTCAAAATCTGCGGTCAGCTTTACCTTGTTCAAAAAGTCCGCAAAATCTTCGCGCTTGTAATCGAATACCAGATTCCCCTTCAAATGTGATCTTGGGGTATTGATAAGCAATGAATCAAAGCGCATCTGCTCTCGGGTATACTTGAATACGGTAGCCATTTTCTCGACTTCGATACCCCTATCGCTTCTAAAGGACATCGCTTTGATGTCGGCGGTAACTTGAGGCCCCGATATTTCAAAATCATTCGCGCCGATATTGAGACCGGTGAAGTGTAGCATTTGTTCAGTTTCCCGATTTTCGTCTATGAGGTTAAACTGACTATTGGTTATCTTGACATCGGAGGAAGAAAAGAAAAAGGACGGCCTGTTCGGGTCTTTTGGGCGGCCATCGTCGAGTTTATCGATAAACACCTCTAAATTCGTGCTGGTTGTGTCCCGGTAGGTTTTCAATTTAAAATTGAGCCCGTCGATGTCGATATCGCCGAATTGCAGTTGGCCCTTGACCAGATTTCGAACGCTCAAAATGGACGTGGTAAACTCATTTACGTAGAAAAGCGTATCTCTTTGATAATCGGCAATATAAACGCCCTTTAAATTGGTATTCCAAGAAATCAAGGATATGCGCAGCTTTTCAATACTAATGTGCGTTCCAAAATCTTTGTTGATAGTATCGGCTGCGTACCGTGCAAAACTGGTCTGAACGATGGGCAATGATAGTATGAGCGTACCCAAAACACTGATCAGCAAAAGCACCAGTACGGTCCGGATCAGTATTTTTCTCAGTTTTTTGATGGATGAAAAATGTTATATAATTAGATGTCTGCCAGCACCGTTCGGGCGGGCTCGATGAATTTGTACAAGGTTCAATTCTGCAGGCGGCAGGTTTAAGGTTAAATTACGGGAATCTTTACCTTGAACGACTGCGAGGCAGCGATTAAACTTTACTTTTTCGCTGCGCTGCTCTCTCCTAAGACCTGTTATTACGAATAGCTCAAAATTAAATAACTTTACGGTCAAATTTTATTCCAAACCCTTTGAAAGATAAAACTATTTACATTCTTGCTATCGAATCCTCATGTGACGACACCTCCGCTGCGGTTCTTAAAAATAAAAAAGTGCTCAGTAATGTGGTGGCCACCCAAAAAATTCATGAGGAGTACGGGGGCGTTGTACCCGAACTGGCCTCACGGGCGCACCAACAACATATTGTTCCGGTTGTGCAACAAGCTTTGGTTAAGGCAAATATCGACAAAAAAGTGGTATCTGCCATAGCTTTTACGCGCGGACCGGGCCTTATGGGTTCTTTGCTCGTGGGCACCTCTTTTGCGAAGTCCCTAGCTTTGGGCTTAAACATTCCATTAATCGAGGTAAACCACATGCAAGCCCACATTTTGGCGCACTTTATCGAGGGACAGGCGGACGGACATCCCGATTTTCCCTTTTTGGCCATGACCATCAGCGGTGGACATACCCAAATCGTTCTGGTCAAAGAGGCGTTCGATATGGAAATCTTGGGCGAAACTTTGGACGATGCGGTTGGGGAAGCATTTGATAAAAGTGCGAAGATATTAGGACTCCCCTATCCCGGTGGACCCTTGGTCGATCAATATGCAAAGGAGGGAAATCCCGATGCCTACCCCTTCCCTAAACCCAAGGTAGACGGACTCAATTTCAGTTTTAGCGGTTTAAAAACGAGTATTCTCTATTTCGTACAGCGGGAAACTGCAAAGAATCCGGATTTTGTAAAGGATAATTTAAAGGATATCTGTGCCTCCATACAAAAAACCATTATAGGTATTTTGATGGATAAGCTCAAAAAGGCCTCGAAACAGACCGGTGTTACCCGTATTGCCATCGGTGGTGGGGTCTCCGCCAATTCCGGTATCCGGATGGCCCTGAAACAAGCTGAAAAAAAACACGGCTGGACCACCTATACACCTAAATTTGAATACTGTACCGATAACGCCGCAATGATCGGTATTGTAGGGTATTTGAAATATAAAGAGGCGCTATTTGCCGATCAAGGGGTTACGGCGAAGGCGAGATATGGAATTGGTCGGCAGTAGGTGTTTCGGAATTTTAGGGCGTATCAATAGCAGGACTGACAAACCTGACTTTTTATAAACTTATAAACCAAAAAACGTATAAACTTTTTCACTAACCCCCTAAACTTCTGAACTCCTAAACTTTTTCCGTATTTTAGTCCGATGCAACTCTTCTACAACCCCGACCTCGATCAGAGCGCTTCACATTTCACATTTCCCGAAGATGAAAGCAAACATATCATCAAAGTGCTGCGAAAGAAAGCGGACGATATCTTGCACATTACCAATGGAAAAGGACAGACCTTCGAGGCCAAGATTATCGAGGCCAATCCTAAAAAATGTAAAGTACACCTATTATCGAGCGATAAAAAGCACCTTCGAATGCACTGGTTTCATCTTGTGGTCGCCCCACCGAAATCTAATGATCGCTTCGAGTGGTTCTTGGAAAAAGCGACAGAAATCGGCGTCAACGAGATTACCCCGATTATCTGCGAACGCTCCGAGCGTAAGTCTGTCAAACATGAACGTTCGGAAAAGATAGTACAATCTGCTATGAAACAGAGCCTGCGAGCATTCCTTCCCCAACTGAACAAAGCCATCTCCTTCGAAGCCTATTTGGAAAAAGAAAAAAAGGGACTGTTGTTCATTGCCCACTGTGCGGATACCGAAAAGGTCGACTTAAAGCGAAGGGTCGCCCCCGATCATGACATTACCGTACTTATAGGTCCCGAAGGCGATTTTTCCGAAAACGAAATAAAATCTGCACAAGACAAAGGTTTTGTGGCAGTTTCGCTCGGCGAAGCTCGACTGCGAACCGAGACCGCAGCTATAGTGGCCTGCACTACGGTGAACATAATAAATAATGGCTAGTGTCAATTCAAGCCAAAATATAAACTAACCTGATATACAATCAATTGATTATCTATAAGTTATTTTTATAAACTCGTAAGCCAATACACGTATAAACTGCTAAATTGCCAGACTTTATTTAGAATCCCGAACCACCGGTCCCGGCGATAGACTCATAACACATAACTATTAAAAAATTAACCCTTAACTCTTTAAAGGTTTTTAAGAAATTTTACACTATCCTTCAACGTTCCCGGGTTTGACTCCATCTCGACGTATGCCACTTGAATACCTCCTGTTTCAGCAGCGGCGAAGAAATTCTTCCAATCGGCAATACCTCGCCCAAGGGCAATTTCCTTGGTGGTATCCTTTGGGTCATAATCCTGCATATGGGTGGAAATAAATCGGCCTGGATACTTCTCAAAATAGGCTGAACCGCGAACACCCAGCGTAATGGGCTGGGTCTGATATTGCATTTTCACGACGTTTGGATCCAAAAGTTCGAGCATCCAATCATATTCGTATTTTTCATCGAACTTGGTCTCGAATTCCACGATATGATTGTGGAAGGCGGCGACCATCCCTGCCCTTTTTACTTTTTCGCCCACAGTATTCATATAGCTACATTTCTCCCTCAATTCTTCCAAGGTCTCGGAATGCAGTCCACCCGAAGCTACAAAATGTTCGAGTCCCATTTCATTGGCGAACGCTATTCGTTCATCTAGACTTTCGTTCATCTCGCCCCATGTAAAGTGGCTGCTGTTACATTTCATTCCGGTATCGGTAATGCGTTGCATCAACTCTTTTCCCGAATATTTTGCCAAGGGTTCAAAAGGACCCAAATAGCCTGCGGGCGAGCACATCTCGACGTACTCGTAACCCAAGCCCTTCATTTCATTTAGGGTTCCCGCAAGGTCTTTGCCGATATCTTCGCGCAGCACATAAGACTGAAAACCAATCGGCATGGTTACAAACTTGTCATTTACAGTCGCAAACATCGCGGTTGGGATGTGGGAGAGGACACCTAATGATGCGATTCCCATTGTTCCCTTTGTCAAAAATTGTCTTCTTTTCATGAATTCTCCATTTTAAATAGATGTGAATATAGTTCTTTTTTATCAATGCCAGATCAACGATTCGCCCATCGTCATACGCATATCGCCTTATGCTTTTTTGGCGTACGTGTATAGCACAAAACGAACAATTAAATATACTGAAGTTTTCGCCCAAAGTAAAGCGATCGCCCCCGTAAACTTAGATGAACCAGAGGTATGCTATGGACTAAGATACCATCGGTTAAAGACCGAGGGGTTTTGATTCCGACTCTAAGCCGGCTAAAGTCCGACCGTTCGCCCCACCCTCCACGCAGAACGCTTTACGCTTTTTTTAGGTTCGGCGTTTACCACAAAGCAAACAGCAAATCGAACTAAAGTCTTTGCCTAAAGGGGAGGGATTTTCCCCTAGCATGCTGCATTAAAATCACGCTACGTCGGCATTTCCGGAAGGTCCCATCCATTTCTATAGGTATGCCGTATATATTCAGTGGCAGATTGCAATGCGTTCAGCGTTACATACTCGGTATTCCATTTCGGTAAACCGTTGACCATTTCGAAACCATTGGTCTTTACCACGCTCATAGTTTCGTCTGCATCAATATTGGTGAACTGCATCCGGTCTCCGTCCCATTTCAAAATTTTGTTCAAGCCTTTGAGCCGAATGGCAAGCACGCCCAATAGCACCATTTCGTTGAAAGGTCCGGCGTAGCTGAAATTGGCCGATCCTTCGACCCGGTTCTCCGGCGATTCTTTACAGGCGCGGATCCAATCTTGTTCATGGGGGCCATCACGATAATCTACGGAATTCGGAACCCTTCGCAAATAAGGGGTAACTTGAGGAACCCTGCCCGAAAGTAATCTCGGATTGAATCCGCCGCTATCGCAGATAAGTGTGTCCTTGGTACCCACAAAAATACATCCTCCGAGACCATCTTTAATAAAGGGCATTCCGTTCTCTATCATACCGGGCCGGTCTGGCAAAAATCCACCATCATACCAATGTACGTCAACCGCCGGTAGGTTTAGTTTTTCCATGTTTTCCCTCGCTGGAAACTGAAACAGCACTTTTTCCGCCTGCGGGGCACTTTCGGTATTGGCCGTTGTAGAGCTTCCCGATATCGCCTCCGGATATTTCAATTTCAGGGCGCGATATACGGGATCCATAATGTGGCAGGCCATATCGCCAAAGGCCCCGGTACCGAAATCCCAGAAACCGCGCCAGTTCCATGGGGTGTAAATTTCGTGGTATGGGCGCATGGTCGCCGGGCCGATGAACAGGTCCCAGTCAAAATTTTTGGGGATCTCCATTTTTTCAGCGGGCCTTTCCAAACCTTGTGGCCATATGGGGCGGTCGGTCCACGTATGGGCTTCCGTTACTTCGCCGATCTCGCCGTTCCATATCCATTCGCAAAGTTGCCGAACCCCGTCACCGGAATTACCTTGGTTTCCCATTTGGGTAGCCACTGGATAGTTGTCCGCCAGCTTGGTCAACAAACGCGATTCATAAACCGAATGCGTGAGTGGCTTTTGACAGTATACATGTTTGTTCATTGTGATTGCCGTGGCGGCCACCGCCGCATGCGTATGATCCGCCGTCGCCACCAGTACTGCATCCATCGATGTACCGAGTTCATCGAACATTATGCGCCAATCGTAATACTTTTTTGCCTTGGGAAAGGTTTCAAAACAACGTCGGCTATAATTCCAATCGATATCGCAGAGACCGATGATATTTTCGGTGTCCATCGCCTTGAGGTTATGAAGTCCCTTACCGCCGACGCCGATACCGACAATGTTCAGTTTATCACTAGGTGCTTTATGGCCCAATCCGCTGACGGCAAAATTGGGTACTATGCTCAGTCCAGCGCCGACGACCATGGATTTTTTGATGAAATTTCTACGGGAATAGTCTCTTTGCTTCATGGGACGCGAGGTTTTACTTTATTTTTTAGGGATGTTTCAATGAATAACCCATCCCTACCTATAACGGACAAGGGCGAACCGCTTAGCATCGGGCGACCGCGTGGGCAGGTTCAAGATACTTTGGGCAACGGTCAGTTTCCGTAGCATTTCGAACAAACTTTCCATGAACAAATAGTGCATCTATAAATGTAATAAAAAATCGGTATTCCCCAATTCTTTACAATGGCCCATTCTTATTGGAATATCAAAATAAAACGATACGGATATTTCTAGGATGTTTTGGGGTTAGGAACCCACACCTTATATTTGAGGACTTACCCCCAACCTTATTCTACAATGAAAATTCAATACTGCGCGGACTATGCGGAAATGAGCCGATTATGTGCTGATGTGATTGTTTCCGGCCTTCACGAAAATCCCGGACAAATGATGTGTACCGCCACTGGAAATTCGCCGGTAGGGGTGTATCGACATTTAGCGGATGCCTATTTACATGAACCTAAAAGTTTTGAAAACGTAAGAATACTAAAATTGGATGAATGGGGCGGCATTCCCTTTGCCGACCCCAATTCGTGCGAAACTTTTATCATTGAAAAATTACTCCGGCCCTTGCACATTTCCTCCGACCGGTATATCTCGTTTCACAGCAATCCGGCTTCCCCGGAGATGGAATGCGAACGGATACAGCGGGAAATCGGGCGCAATGGCCCAATCGATATCTGTATTTTGGGATTGGGGAAGAACGGCCATATCGGATTCAACGAACCCGCGTCCACGCTAACGCCATTCTGCCACGTTGCGAAACTTTCAGAAAAATCGCTACAACATACAATGGCAAAAACCATGAAGCCTAAGCCCCATTATGGGTTGACCCTAGGAATGGCCAATATCCTCCGGTCCAAGAAAATACTATTATTGCTTGCCGGACCGGACAAGCAACACATAATTTCACAACTACTGGCCAAACGGATTACAACGCAGCTACCTGCATCTTTTTTATGGCTGCACCCCAACGTTGAATGTTATATTGACGCTATGGCTTTGTAGCTATTTTTGTCCTGAACTTCGTTAATTTGCAGGCGGAGCAATGGAACTGCCTTGGCGGGTGAACCGTTCCAAAACCACAACAGGTACTTATTTTTCGACGGCTTTGGATAAAGTATCGAAGTCCCTCTCGTCACCCGATGAAATCTTGGTAAAAGCCATGATGAATAGTCCCGAAAAAACAATTAGGACAATTGCAATTTTTTTAAGCTGCATAATGCATACATTTGATTAAATATCGGTAGTGTTATGATTTTAGTCCGTTTAAGCCTGCGAAAACTTATGTTGGGTACTGCTTTTATACTCCTCTTTGTGGTTATGGCGAACGCCCAGGAAATCGCCATTTTAAAATACAACGGTGGTGGCGATTGGTACAGCAATCCCACGTCGCTACCCAACCTGATACGGTTCTGTAACGCCAATATAGGTACAAAAATCAGCGAAAAACCTGAAACCGTAGAAGTGGGAAGCCCTACTATATTTCAATATCCGTTTCTGCACATGACGGGACACGGTAATGTCGTCTTTTCTGAGGAGGAGGCCGAAAACTTGCGTACGTATCTTTTATCCGGAGGATTTTTACATATAGATGACAATTACGGGATGGAACCGTATCTCAAAAAAGAACTGGTCAAGATCTTTCCCGAAACAGAACTGGAGGAACTGGGCGCGGAACATCCTATTTTTAAAGTAGTCTACACATTTCCGGAAGGCCTTCCAAAAATACATGAACACGACGGAAAACGGCCGCAGGCCTTTGGAATAATCCATGATGGCCGACTGGTACTGTTATTTACTTTCGAAAGTGATCTCGGCAACGGATGGGAAGATCCCTCGGTTCACAACGATCCCGAGGAAGTACGAAAAAAGGCTCTTGAAATGGGGGCAAATATTGTAGCATATGCATTTGGACAATGAACGCAGTAGCCGTAGCCAAAAGTTACTTTTAATAAACTCATGAACCAATAAACTATAAATTTTTACACCCTAAAGTCCTAAACCAATAAACTCCTAAACTTTTTTTAAATGACCGCAAAAGCTATAGCTAACGGTATAGTTAGAGCAGCAGCCATACTGGTGGGAATTGCCCTACTGCTGTATTTTCTTTGGCAAATTCAGTCCGTAATCGCTTATTTGGCGATTGCTGCAGTAATTGCGCTGATCGGTAGTCCCGTCGTCTATTTCTTAAGAAAAAAATTGAAATTCCCCAATCTGCTGGCCGTCATTCTCACCATGCTTCTAATGTTGGGCATCTTTGCAGGCATTATCGCCCTTTTCGTCCCCTTATTGACGGAGCAGGGCAAAAATCTATCACTACTTGACATTGATGATCTGCAACTGAAATTGAAATCCCTATACCAAGAGATAACCCAATATTTTGGTGCCTCGCCAGAAGTTTTCAATAGTCTATTACAGGAATCGAATTTCGAAAAAAGCGTTTGGGAAGGCGTTGATATCGGCTTTATACCCAATTTTTTAAATACTTTTTTAGAGGTATTGAGCACGGCCAGTATCGGATTGTTTTCGGTGCTCTTTATTTCGTTTTTCTTTTTGAAGGACCGCTTGCTACTGCAAAAGGGAATTTTGGCTTTAGTACCCGAATCCAACGAGACCAAGACCAAGCACTCTATCGAAAAGATCAATGGTCTCTTGTCGAGATATTTTGTCGGTCTTTTACTTCAAATTTTTGTGCTTTTTGTCGTTTATGTCGTTACCTTACTGCTAGTTGGCATCGAGAACGCTATCGTTATCGCCTTTTTATGTGCCCTTTTCAACATCATTCCGTACGTTGGGCCCATCATGGGTGGCACCGTAATGATACTGCTCACAATGACCAGTAATTTGGGATTGGATTTTAGTACTGTTATCTTACCGAAAGCAGGCTATGTTCTGATCGGACTCGGGGTGGGGCAATTGGTCGACAACTTCTTTTCCCAGCCGTTTATTTTTTCCAACAGCGTCAAATCACATCCGCTAGAAATTTTTTTGATTATTATCATTGCCGGATTGCTTTTCGGAATCGTCGGAATGATCGTTGCGGTTCCCGGATATACCGCCATTAAAGTAATCTTCAAGGAGTTTTTGGCGGATAACAAGGTCGTAAGATCCCTGACCGCAAGATTATAAATAGGTTTGAACAGAAAAATGCTACATACCGATGTTCAAAAATTTATATCGGAAAACTGGAATATTGATATCATGTCAGTGCTTCTCAAAAAGCCTATTTTCGAGGGAATTTCGAACCAAGAACTCGCCCAACAGCTCGAAGCCCGAAAAAAGTGTAAAAAAAAGCTCCCTACGTGGTTCGAGACAACAAGAATCTACTATCCTAAAAAGCTCAATATCGAGCAAACGTCCTCCGAAACGACGGCTAGGTACAAGTCCGAAATCCTTGCCGGTAAATCCCTCTTGGATGTAACTGGCGGATACGGTGTGGACAGCTATTATTTCAGCCAAAAAATCGAACAGGTATTTCACTGTGAAATTGATGAAAGTCTATCCAAAATCGCGGCACATAATTTCGAAGTTTTAGGTGCGGGAAATATTACAACCATCCCAAGAGACGGCATAGAATACATAAAGGATGTTAGTATCCCGTTTTGACTGGATATATCTCGACCCATCCCGAAGAAACAATAGCAAAGGAAAAGTATTTCGATTGTCGGATAGCATGCCCAATGTTCTGGAGCATCTCGAACTCCTATTGTCCAAAACGGATAACATCCTCTTAAAAACATCACCGTTACTTGATTTTTCCATCGGTGTTGCGGAATTGAAATTTGTGCAGCAAATACATGTCGTTGCCGTAAACAATGAAGTAAAGGAACTGCTGTGGCTATTGAAAAAGGAATATATGGGCCAAATTACGGTCAAGACCATTAACTATTCCAAAACCGGGGCCGAAACCTTCAATTTCGAGCTATCCGAAGAAAAGAAAGTGGTTCCCCGGTTTTCACGACCCTTATCCTATATATATGAACCCAACGCGGCCATCCTAAAATCAGGGGCCTTTAAGCTAACGGGAGCTTATTTCGGACTCAACAAACTTCATGAGCATACGCATTTGTACACCTCTGAAGAATCGATAGCGTTCCCTGGGCGACGGTTCAAGTTGGATCAAGTTGTGCCGTACACCAAAAAGGATGTCAAAAGCTTGGGCATCAAAAAGGCAAACATAAGTACCAAGAACTTTCCGGAAAGCGTGTCGGACATACGGAAGAAATTTAAAATTGCCGATGGTGGAACGCAGTATCTTCTATGCATAACCGATAGTAATGAAAAGCGAAAGGTTCTATGCTGTTCGAAGAAATGAAATGTTCCACCATGCCATTTCTACTTAAATACTCAAGAATTTAGTCCCGAAGTTTTAAATAACAAAGAATACCCATGATTTCGCTGCGGTATCTTATTGAAAGAAAAATCTTTATAAAGACTGTTTTTGTTAACAATCACTGAAAATTTAACATTCGTAAAAAACCATATCCCAAAAAGTACATATCCAAGTAAATCAACAATTTAATGGCAATTTCGAAATATTAGCCAATAGAATTAGGAAGTTGATAATTTAAAAATTAAAATTTTCAATCCATAATTACATAAAAATTTAGTATCATTACCGGCGAATTTGGTTTTTGTTAACACCTTGCAACTAATTTTTTGTTAGCAAAAATTGCTCAACTATAAACTAACAAACAAACGATTATTATGAATCAAAAGCGTACAAATTATGTGTTACGGCCCAAAAGAAAAAGCATTTCTTTGGGTGTCGGTCTTTTATCAATGCTAATTTGTCTAGGGTCTCAACTCGCCCTGGCCAATTCGGCAACAACTAGTAAAGTTAAAACCAATAACCCTATTCAGTCTACGGTTACCGGTACGGTAGTCGATAGTGAGGGTATTCCGTTACCGGGTGCCAACGTACTCGAAAAAGGGACCACCAATGGTACCCAGACCGATTTCGACGGTAATTATACCTTAGAGGTCGAAGATGGTGCTACATTAGTCATCAGCTATATCGGATTTATGAGGCAAGAGGTTGTCGTTGATGGCCAGTCTACCATTAACGTGACCTTGGCGGAAGACTCCGCCGCAACTTC
The DNA here is from genome assembly GCA_963832345.1 of uncultured Flavobacteriaceae bacterium. GTDB lineage: Bacteria > Bacteroidota > Bacteroidia > Flavobacteriales > Flavobacteriaceae > Pricia. The sequence continues at coordinate 203,376 of CAWHTW010000015.1, forward strand.
GACGAGGTAATCGTTACAGGTTATCAGACGGAGACCAAGCGTGAAACTACCGCTGCGGTCTCTATCGTTAAAGCCGAAGAATTGGCGGCCGTACCCTCGGGTAACGTAGAACAGCAATTACAGGGACGTGTGGCCGGTGTTACCGTTATAACAAATGGTCAACCCGGGTCAACGAGTCAGATTCGAATTCGGGGTTTTGGTGCCTTTGGTGGTAACCAACCTTTATATGTGGTCGATGGCTTACCAGTAGGTAATACCGAATTTCTAAATCCGGATGATATTGAAACGACCACAGTTTTGAAAGATGCTGCTGCAGCTTCCATTTATGGGGCAAGGGCGGCTAACGGGGTCGTGGTCTATACGACGAAACCGGGTTCCAGGGGAGCGCAAAAAACCGAGGTGACCGTAAACATTTCCAGTGGGGTTTCCGATCCGAATGCAGGAAGTGCAAAACAAATATTGAGCCCTATTGATCAGGCGAGATACACGCACATAGCCTATGAGAATAACGCCGCAGCCTTGGGCCAACCGGTCGTATACAACCATCCGCAATACGGCAGCAACCCTACACCTACCTTACCGGATTACCTGTATGCAAATGGCCCTAGTGGGGTTTCCGAAAGCCAGGTCAATGTCGCGGAAATTCGTCAGGCTTATGAAAACGATCCTGACAATACTTTTTTGATCCGACCTAACCTGAGAGGTACCAATTGGTACAAGGAAATCACGAGAATAGCGCCTATAAGCCGATTTACAGTGGGTTTCAAAGGGGGTACGGAAAATGGACGTTTCTATTCCGGCATTTCAGGGCAAAATCAGAACGGTATATTATTGAACAATGACTTTTCAAGATATACAGCACGGTTCAACTCCGAATGGGACATTGCCCCATGGTTAAGTGTCGGTGAGAATTTTCAGGTAACCTATCGCTCCCAGACCGGTGGGTTTGGAGATGCTGGAGGTATTGGTGGTGCAGACGACGAATCGTTTATTCTATCGTCCTTTAGGATGTCTTCTATTATACCGGTTTATGATGAATTTGGTAGCTTTGCGAGTACCAAGGCTGCAGGTTTCGGGAACCCACGTAACCCAGTACGGGAATTGAAAACTAACGATAGGGATGACACCAGTTATTCCATTGGCGGTACGGGTAATGTATATCTGCTGTTGAAACCTTTTGACGGTCTTACGCTAAGGTCTAGTCTTGGTGGAGGATATAGCAATTATTACTTTACCGGTTACAACTTTGCGTATTTAGGGGATGCCGAGCCCATTGCAAACGATAGCTATAATGAAGGAAGCGGCTTTAACTTCAACTGGACCTTTACCAATACGGCCAGCTATGACAAACTTTTTGGTGTACATCGCATTAAGGCTTTGGCCGGCGTAGAAGCCTTAAATACTGGAATTGGTCGAAATATCAGCGGTTCGGGACTGAATCCTTTCTCCACCGATCCAGATTTTCAAAGCTTAAGCGTTGTACAAAGCCCCGTCGTCAATAGTAATCAGTTTAAAGGCGTGAATTTCTTTTCAGTATTCGGAAAAGTGGATTATAATTTCGACGAGAAATACTACATTACTGGCGTACTACGTCGCGATGGAGCCTCCCGTTTTGGGGGAAATAACCGATATGGTATCTTTCCCGCGGTTTCTGGCGCTTGGCGGGTCATTGCAGAACCATTTATGCAGAATCAGGATTTTATCACCGACCTCAAATTCCGTGGAGGCTGGGGTCAAATGGGAAATTCAAACAACGTAGATCCCAACAACCAATTTTCTTTGTATAACTCCAATAGGGAAAGAACCTGGTATCAGACCACGGGTCAGGCTTCCGGTGCCGATGAAGGTTTTGCCCTGAGCCGTATCGGAAACCCCGATGCGAAATGGGAAACAAGTACCACTTTGAACATCGGTTTCGATGCTAGTTTCTTTAACAACAAACTGGAATTTATTGTGGATTGGTGGACTAAGGATACGGAAGATTTATTATATCAATTGCCTTTGCCAGGTGTCACCGGTAATTATGCCGCTGCGCCATCGGTTAACATCGCCGAAATGTCGAATAAGGGATTGGATTTTGAAATCGTTGGAAGGGGTAACTTTACCGAAGACTTTAGTTTCGAAGTGAGCATGACCAACTCGTTCCTAAAAAATGAGATTGTATCCTTGGCCCCGGGTCTAGAATTTTTTGATGGTCCAGCGCTTCGAAATATTGTCGCAACACGAAATGCTGTCGGGCAGTCCCTTTCTTCTTTCTTCGGTTACAATGTAGTTGGATATTATAATACGCAGGCCGAAGTGGAGAATTCTCCTGCACAAGATGGTAAAGGTTTGGGGCGTTTCAGATATGAGGATGTCAATGGAGATGGTGTTATTACCCCTGAGGACCGTAAATTTCTGGGAAGTCCGGTAGCCGATTATACCGGTGGTCTTACCCTAAATTTAAAGTATAAGGCTATTGAGTTCGAAACCTATTGGTTCGGGTCTTTCGGCAACGAAATCTGGAACCAGTCTAAATGGTATACCGATTTCTACGGGGTTTTCGAAGGCTCGGCCAAAGGGGTCGCCGCTTTTAATTCTTGGACTCCCGAACTTGGTAATAACGCTGCAGCACCGATTTGGGAAAGTGCTTCCAATTTTAGTACCAATGCCATAGGCAATTCTTGGTATGTGGAAGATGGCAGTTATGTGCGCTTGCAGCGTTTGGCCCTTTCTTATGATTTTCGGGGTATCTTGACCGAGAAACTTGGGTTGACCCGTTTAAAGATCGGACTTGCGGCGAATAATATTTGGACGATTACAAATTATAGCGGTCAGGATCCGCAAGTGGGTGGCGCAGTAGATACCAATTTCGGTGTCGATGTCGGAAATTATCCGGTAGCCCCGCAGTACCTTATTAATTTTGAAATCGGAATTTAATAACTCATAATACTCCTGTGATATTTAATTCGACAAAAAAACTTATATTTAAAATAAAAATATGAAAACAGTAATTAGAACAAAAATAGTGGCCTTGACGGCCGTGCTGGTTGCCATGGGAGTCTCCTGTAGCGACGAGTTTTTAGAAGTAGCACCTACCGGTACGTTAGCGGACGCGCAGGTAAGCACGCTTGAGGGTATCGAAGGGCTTTTAATCGGTGCCTATTCCATGATTAACGGTGGTTTCAACGGTGACCGTGCTGCAGCTCCGAACCATTGGATTACAGGATCGATTCTAGGCGGTGACGCCAATAAAGGAACAGATCCCGGAGATGATGCCGAACTGGCCACCATACAGCGTTTTCAGAACGATCCTACCTATAATAGGTTTAACGCTCTATGGAACGCTCGCTACGAAGGCGTAAGTAGGTGCAATGCGGTATTGGCCACAATTGAGAAATCGATTGATTTGATACCTGCCGAAAGGGCCGCCAGTTTACGGGCTCAGGCCAGAATGTTAAGGGGTCATTTTTACTTTGATCTGAAAAAACATTTTAATAATATCGTAGTGTTCGATGAAACCTTTACAGCTGCCGAAATTGCCGAAATTCCCAATAACGGGGATGCTTGGGCACAAATAGAGGCGGACTTTCAATTTGCATACGACAACCTAGACGAAGTAACTGATGCGGGTAGAGTGAATAAGTGGGCAGCCGGAGCTTATATGGGAAAGGCCAAATTGTTCCAACAGAAATATGCTGAGGCAAAAACTTGGTTCGACGATGTTATTGCCAATGGGGTCACTTCCAATGGTCTTAAATATCAACTATTGGATGATTATCAACAAATTTTCAACGCAGATAACGACAACCATGCCGAAGTGGTTATGGATGTGGAATCTTCGAACGAAACCGGTACCGTACAAAACTCCAATTGGTGGGACGATTTGAACTATCCCTATCAAACCGGTTCTGCTGGACCAGGAGACTGCTGTGGCTTCTTTCAACCCAGCTTTGAACTGGCCAATTCTTTTCGTACAACCCCTGCCGGTCTCCCCTTATTGGACAAATCATATAGAAGCCCTGAAAACGAACTGGATACCGATTATGGCGTTGGTTCGGACGAACCTTTCACAGTAGATACCAAAACTGTCGACCCGCGACTCGACTTTTCCATTGGAAGAAGAGGTATCCCCTATTTAGGATGGCAACCCTTCCCAGGCGCCGCTTGGATACGGGTGCAAAGCTATGGAGGTCCTTATGCACCCAAAAAGTACGTATATTATGTAAACCAAGACGGTGTATATACCGATGCCAGTTCATGGACCCGCGGTTATGCTACAATGAACTATACGATTATTCGTTTTGCGGACGTACTATTAATGGCCGCTGAAGCCGAAATCGAACTTGGCAATTTGGAACAGGCACGCACCTATGTCAATCAGGTAAGGGCCAGAGCGGCCCAATCGGAATTCTGGGTAAAGAACGATGACGGCACTGATGCCGCTAATTATGTAATCGCCGAATATTCCCCTGCACAATTTGCCACTGCGGCATCCGCTACCGAAGCGCTACGTTTTGAACGTAAACTGGAACTTTCGGGGGAAGGACATCGGTTTTTTGATCTTGTCCGTTGGGGGGTAGCTGCCGACGTAATCAATGAATACATGGATTATGAGGTTCAATTTTTAGCATCCGCTTATGGTGGCGGTAATTTTACCGCTGGTAAGAACGAATATTTGCCAATACCACAGACGCAACTTGACTTACAACCTGGCGTGTTGACGCAAAACCCTGGATGGTAATTATAAACTAACAGGATTATTCAAAAAGCTGCCTATTCCGGCAGCTTTTTTTTGTTTCTTCCCAGCCGTTCCCGCATCTTTGCCCTGTATTTCACCAAACCAATGAATAAAAAAAATTCATGAACCGTGTACGTCCTTTTTTGAAGTATCACATCTACCAGCTCGGGATATTTTTCTTGATCTTAAGTTCCTGTTCTACCGATTCGGAAAAGTTTACCCGTTTCGTAAAAATCGATTCATCAACATCAGGCCTTGACTTCAACAACCAACTCTCTGAAAACGACTCCATCAATATCATTGATAACGAATTCGTTTATAACGGTGCCGGGGTAGCTTTGGGCGACCTGAACGGCGATGGCATGGATGATATTTTTTTAGCGGGCAATCAAGTAGACAACACTCTTTTTCTGAACAAGGGAAAGCTTCAATTTGAAGATATTTCAAAAATTGCTGAAATTGGAAAAATCGATTCTCTGCAATGGTCCTCTGGAGTTTCAATCATCGACATCAACACCGATGGCAAACTGGATATCTACGTGTGCAATACCTTTAGGAAAGTAGGTTCACAGCGTAAAAATCTGCTTTACGTAAATCAAGGGAACACTACCGAAGGTATTCCTAAATTCAGGGAAATGGGAGAAGCGTACGGTATAGCGGATGATAGCTACTCATCCCATGCCCAATTTTTCGATTATGACAACGATGGTGATCTAGACCTTTTCATTGGAGTGAATCGTATCGAAGGCATCGACCCTACCCAGTTCAGACCTTTAGAAGATGATGGTTCGTCATTGAGTAAAGATCGGCTCTATGAAAACCACTGGAACGATAGTTTGAAAAGGCCGCACTTTATAAATGTTTCCGAGAAGGCAGGTATTCGCTACCATGGCTACAGCCATAGCACGATCATTAACGATTTTAATGACGACGGTTGGCCCGATATCTATGTAGCCAACGATTTTTTGAGCAACGACCTAGTGTACATCAATAATCAAGACGGAACCTTCACCAACCGGGCACGGGATATGTTCAAACATTTCAGCCTCTCCTCCATGGGAAGTGATATCGCCGATGTGAACAACGACGGACAAATGGCGCTTTATACCACCGAAATGCAGCCCTATTACAACAAACGTAAAAAACTATTTCAGGGACCGAGCAACTATCAAAAGGAAATCTTTACAAAAAAATTCGACTACGAAAAGCAATATACCCGAAATACATTGCAAATTGACCTGGGTATCAACCCCGAAACAAGACTCCCAGTCTTCGGGGAAATTGCCATGCTCGCGGATGTCAAAGAAACGGATTGGAGCTGGGCGCCACTATTTGCCGACTTTGACAATGATGGACTGCAAGATCTTTTTATAACCAATGGTTTTCCAAAAGACGTTACGGACCGTGACTTTGGTGATTTTCGTTCCACAGCGAAACAATTTGTGAGTAAGGAAAAGTTGATAGCCGCTATCCCCCAGATCAAGATTCCTAATTTTATGTTCCGGAACAAGGGAAATTATGAATTCGAAGATAGTACGGCGGACTGGGGACTTGATTTTCCGACCTACTCCAACGGCGCCGCCTACGGCGACCTCGATCAGGACGGTGATCTGGACTTAGTCGTGAACAACATCAATGATAATGTCCTTTTGCTCGAAAATAAATCGAACGAACTCAATGCTGAAGACCATTACTTTAGGATTAAGCTAAAAGGTACAGAAGAAAACCCGGCAGGTATTGGTGCCACCGTTGAAATTTTTACGGAGGGTCTCAGTCAGAAAAAATCACTGTTAAGTGGTCGAGGCTATCTTTCGCAACCCGAAAGCACATTGCATTTCGGTCTGGGACAAAGAAACTCGATTGATAGCCTAAGTATACACTGGCCAAACGGCAAGGTTCAAAAATTAGCAACAATCGCAGCAGATACCGTGCTGACTGTTTCCTATAAACCGGAAGCTTTGGTGCCAAGAACCCGTTCTGACAAGACAGAGGCTACCATTTTTCAAAAGGCATCCACAAAACACAACCTGAACCATCTGAGCGAAGACCATGACTTTGTCGATTTTAACTTCCAAAGCACCCTACCCCATAAATTTTCACAGTATGGCCCTGCCCTCGCCGTCGGAGATATAAATAACGACGGTCTTGACGATATGTTCGTGGGCGCGAGCCGCAGTTTTACCGAAAAATGGTTTATCCAACAAAAAGATCAAACCTTTGTACAAGAAGAAGTTGCCTATAAAAATTCTCCTGAACTACACGAAGAAGACGCAGGCACACTTATTTTCGATGCGGATAACGATGGCGACCTAGATCTTTATATCGCTCGGGGATGCGCCCAATATCCTTCGGGCCATGAATTTTACACCGATGTGCTACTGGTCAATGATGGAAAGGGCAATTTTACCGATTCGGAAAACGGTCTCCCCAATATGCGTTCCAATTCTTCCACAGTTAAGGCGGCGGATTTTGACCGTGACGGCGATCTCGACCTATTCGTCGGCAGCAGGGTACTCCCTTTTTCCTATCCCGAACCCGACCGTTCGTATATTCTCAGAAATGAAAGCGAAAAGGGCCATCCAAAATTCGTGGATATTACCAAAGAAATGAACCCCGAATTGGAATTTCCCGGCCTGATCAGCGATGCCCTATGGACGGATTTTGACGGCGATGCCTGGCCCGATCTGATATTGGCAGGCGAATGGATGCCCCTTCGTTTCTTTAGGAACGAATCGGGAAAATTGGTAGAAATCACTGAAACTACCGGAATCGCCAATGATTTGGGATGGTGGAACAGCTTGGCCGCCGCTGACCTCGACAACGATGGCGATATGGACTATATTGCTGGGAACGTTGGCGAAAATATCAATTTTAAAGGCACGAAAGAAGAACCGGTGCGTATCTATGCCAAAGACCTTGATGGCAATGGCAGCATAGATCCGTTGATTTCCTATTATTTAAGGGATAGTGTTGGTGTCAAAAAAGAATATCTCTACCACCCTTGGCAGGATGTAACCAAACAATACGTGGGCATTCGAAAACGATTCAATTCGTTCGGGGAATTCGGGGAAGTGACCCTACCGGAAATGTTTCCCGATGGATTGTTGGACGATGCTACCGTACGTTCGTTGAACTATATGAAAACAGCTTGGATAGAAAACTTGGGCAATGGGAAATTTAAAATACACGCCCTCCCCGTAGCTGCCCAACTTGCACCGGTATACGGAATCTTACCCCAAGATTTAAATGGGGATGACCACATGGATATGCTACTTATCGGTAACGATTTCGGAATGGAGGTCCAGCAAGGCCCGGCAGACGCCATGATTGGGCTTGCCCTTACGAACGAGGGGGATGGTAATTTTACGCCCATTCCATTAAACAAAAGTCATTTCTTCGTACCCGGCGATGGTAAGAGCTTAGTAAGGCTTAACATTTCCGATGAAAAAAGTCTGATTGTCGCTTCCCAAAACAATGATTCATTGAAGGTCTTCGAGCATACCCAAATAAATCCCATAAAACCGATCCCGCTACAAGCAGGTGAAGTAAAAGCAGAAATCAGCTTTTTAAATGGCAAAAAGCAACTGCGGGAGTTTTACTGGGGCAGTACGTTTCAATCGCAGTCTAGCCGATCGATTTTTGTCCCCCAAAAGGCCTTAGAAATTCGTTTTTTCGACAATTTTGGAAAGGAAACCCGTAAAATAACCATAGATCATTGATCTACTCTGGTTATTGATCCTGAAATTTAAAAATCAACCCTATAAAAGGCTCCCCGCTTTAGAAAAAGAGAAGGGCAGCTTTGCTGATGGGGAGATGTGCCCACAAACTAGCTAACACAATCGTAAGCTGGTTCGGCAGAAGTCAACTTTTGCTGAGCAAGTTTGCGGGGCAATCCCTCCGACCCGCTAAAGCGGCCCACCTCCCTTGATATCAAGGGAGGAGCCTTTACAATGAACTAGCTCGGGGCAGAGCCTTTGGGAATTCTTATGATCAAAGGCTCCCCTCTTTAGAAAAAGAGGGGTGGCAGCCTTGCTGATGGGGAGATGTGCCCACAAACCAGCTAACACAATCGTAAGCTGGTTCGGCAAAGTCAACTTTTGCTGAGCCAGTTTACGGGGCAATCCCTCCGACCCGCTAAAGCGGCCCACCTCCCTTGATATCAAGGGAGGAGCCTTTACAATGAACTACCTCGGGGCAGAGCCTTTGGGAATTCTTATGATCAAAGGCTCCCCGCTTTAGAAAAAGAGAAGGGCAGCTTTGCTGATGGGGAGATGTGCCCACAAACTAGCTAACAAAACCGTAAGCTGGTTCGGCAGAAGTCAACTTTTGCTGAGCCAGTTTGCGGGGCAATCCCTCCGACCCGCTAAAGCGGCCCACCTCCCTTGATCTCAAGGGAGGAGCCTTTACAATGAACTACCTCGGGGCAGAGCCTCTGGGAATTCTTATGATCAAAGGCTCCCCTCTTTAGAAAAAGAGGGGTGGCAGCTTCGCTGACGGGGAGATGTGACCGCAAACCAGCTAACACAACCGTGAGCTAGTTTGGCAGAATTCAACTTTTGGTGAGCAAGTTTGCGGGGCAATCCCTCCGACCCGCTAAAGCGGCCCACCTCCCTTGATCTCAAGGGAGGAGCCTTTACAATGAACTACCTCGGGGCAGAGCCTATGGGAATTCTTATGATCAAAGGCTCCCCTCTTTAGAAAAAGAGGGGTGGCAGCTTCGCTGACGGGGAGATGTGACCGCAAACCAGCTAACACAACCGTGAGCTAGTTTGGCAGAAGTCAACTTTTGGTGAGCAAGTTTGCGGGGCAATCCCTCCGACCCGCTAAAGCGGCCCACCTCCCTTGATCTCAAGGGAGGAGCCTTTACATTAAAAACATTTTAAATCAAAATGTTATTTCTGAACGTAGCTGATACCATATACTTATTTAATCAACCCATTTTCCAAAATCACCATATCAAAGGCAGACTCGCGCCAACTTTTGGCTAGCTGTTCGGGCAAAGGTGTAAAGGAATAGGTAAAACAGGTCAATATAATATCTTCATCACCGTCACTGTCGATATCACCGGCATCCATCAAAAACCATCTTCCTGAGATATCATTCGGTAGATGATACCTTTCAAAACTAAAATCCGAACTGTTTTTATTTTCTAGATAAACAAAAGATTGTTCGGGGCTAGTGCTGTAGTCGGGGAATGTCGAAATCAGGACAATGTCAACGTCTCCGTCCTGATCAAAATCCCTGCTGATACTACGTGTCGCGCCATAAAAGGCATAAAAGAAAGCTTCAGAAAACTGGTTCGATCCATCATTCAGATGTATTCTCAATCCGTGATAGGGTTTTAGAACAGGCGTTTTGTCGCCATTATCGCCGTGCACAGTAATGATGTCTTGGTCACCATCCCCGTCATAATCCAACATTTCGAACCAACTACTACCATAGAGTGGACTAAAACGAATGACCTGTTCCTCCTTAAAATCAAGGTTTTCGAATTGATATAAAATGCTGATACCCTCATCACCTTGGGCAGTCAAGACGATGATATCATCCTTTCCATTTCGATCCATATCACGAACTACCGTTCTTACCGCCCCCGGACGGTTCAACAATACCTTCTTCTCGAAATTAGAATCCTTTTTTTGAACCAAAAGTGAGAGTTGCCCAGTAAGATTTCCAAATTCACAAACCAAGATTTCATTCTTGCCATTTTGGTTGAGATCTTTCACTAAAGTATGTACGGGACGATGCAATTCGAAGGGCAATTGTTCACCTGTTCCATCGCGCAAAACATTAATCTTACCTGCGTATATCTCGGAAGGGTCCAAAATACCTACGGTCGTATAAAATTCAGTACTTTCTGTATCGTTGACCGCGGTTATCGTATTGCCTAAAGTTAACCTTTGTTTAAGTACCTCGGAAACTCCACTATATTCGAATACCCTGCCTTGCAAATCCGCGACAACCATAGCTTTTCTTTGCGGGTTGAATTTTGCAAATGTTATCGAACTTCCGTCCGAACTATCCACATCGATTGTCGTTGCGGTAAATTGGTCGATTTCTTTCTGTGAACCCGTATTTGCTATGGTTCTTAGGCTATCGGGAGCATTCGAAACCACATAGTCAACAAGCAGCTTCCAGTCTTCGTCTGAGATGGAGGGAGGTACGCCATACACACCCGATTGAATTATGGCATACTGCTCTTCGAAAGTGTATTTTTTGTAAGGAGAGTACGTGGAATCTCGAATGCCCATTCGTGCTCCCATCTCAGGCAGTACGGCGTTTTTCCATAATTGCTTGGGTAAGTCCTGGATGTCAGGCGCCAAGTGACAGGTCGCGCATTTTGCTTCGAACAATATTTTTCCTCTAGATTCCCCAGATTTTGAACAGGAAATATTGGCGAGTAAAAAAATGATTAAAAGTGTGGGAAATATTTTGTTGTACATATAGTAACACAAAGATACTTTAAGCTAATCAAACCAATCGGACGATGTTGGTCAATCAATATTCCCCCTTATGCTTAAAATCCCCAAATCGATACTTGACGGTTCGCTTTAGCGGAATTTGCATGCCGCCTGTCTCTTCAAGCCAGTCGTAGATTGCGATAGACATCGACTTGGCAATATCTTGTTTATCGGGGTCTGCTATCAGATTGTACATCTCGTCGGGATCGTTTTCGAGGTCGTAGAGTTCGTTGCGGTCCCAGATTCCTTGATATTTGATGTATTTGTACTTGTCGGTTCGCATACCGAATACCGTCGGGGTCATTGGAAAATCATATTCCCAATAATACTCATAAAAAATTTCCTCACGGGATTTAGTAGCGATATCCCCGGTCAAAATGGGAATAAACGAAACCCCTGGCATGTTTTCCGGTTGTTTGACGCCCGCTTCCGCCAAAACGGTCGGTCCGATGTCGATATTCTGCACCATCTGTTTGCGCGTCTTTCCGCCTTCGAACAGCTCTGGACAGCGCACCAGTAAGGGGACTTTTACCGATTCTTCATAAAAATGGCGCTTATCTATGAGTCCGTGTTCGCCCCAGCTAAAGCCGTTATCGCCCATGTAGATGACCAAGGTTGAATCATCAAGACCTTCTTTTTTAAGGTATTCCATGACGGAACCGATGCTTTCGTCGACGCCCAAAAGCGTTTCGCAATAATCTACCACCATCTTATGGATGTCCAGAACATCATGATACATATAATCTACGCCGTGCCAGCTAGTACGTTGATCGGCGACCCATTCCGGCCATTTCAAGTCGCGCCATTCTCCGGTTAGGGTCTGCTTATAAGTACTGGGCAATTCGATAGTATTGCCTTTATACTTTCCCTTATGACGCCGGGCGGGCTGAAAACCTGCATGTACGGCCTTGTGGGAAAGATACATAAAGAAAGGCTTTTTCCTGTCCCGCTTGTCCAGCCAATCCACGGCATGTTCGGTCAAGAGATCCGTGATGTAGGTGGAATCTTTATAGGTGGTACGTTTGCCATTGATGTTCATGGTGGGATTGTAATACACCCCTTGGCCAACAAAACTTTCCCAATGCGTAAAACCAGGCTGGGGCTCGTCGCCATGGTCGCCCATATGCCACTTGCCAAAAAAACCTGTCTGGTACCCAGCCTTTTCCAAATACTCGGGGAAAAAGGTCAGATTGCCAGGGTTCGGGGCCTGATTATCGATTATGGTATGGGAATGGGAGAACTGTCCCGTTAAAATGGATGCCCTACTTGGAGAACACAATGAGGTGGTAACAAAGGCATTCGGCAAATACGCTCCTTCCGATGCTAACCTATCCATATTAGGCGTCTCAAGCCAAGGTACTTTTCCCGTAAAACCCATATAGTCATACCTATGGTCATCGGTGAGAATAAAAATGACGTTTCGGGGCTTCTTTTTTTGGGGATTTTCGGGATCGATATTTGCGTTGCTCTTACCCGTTAAAAGAAGGGCAAAGATTAGTAAGGTTAAAAACTGGATTTTTTTCATGGAGCGATTTTGTGATGGAGGATATATCTATTAACAAGGGGAATTTACTAAAAATATGGGAAAGCTTTGGGCTAATTTTTATTGGCGGATCAACTGAAGCGTTTTTCACTGGTGGAAGACCCCCGAACTTATGGAATTTCCTTGTCTGGTTTGGCATTAGCGTTTCAAGGTAAAATGGCCTCTGACTTCCTCTCGGTTCAGGGCAATGGCCCTAAACCAATAATCGGAAGAAGGAAGGTCGCCCCCATTGGATGAACCGTCCCATCCTTTGGATTCCGGATCGATGACCACAAGCAGGCTCCCGTACCGATCAAAAATATAGATTTCCCTCAGAACGATTTCGCCTACTACTTCCGGCGCAATAAACTGCCAGTAATCGTTCACGTTGTCGCCATTAGGCGTGAAAAATTTTGGAAAATCGTCGTGACTTAGGTTACGCTGTACCGGAGATTCGGTAATACCACAACCATTTTGGTCACGGACGAAGATGTTGTGAAAATCGTTGGAAACGTTCTCGAAAACGGCACTGTTCTGATACGGCCCATCACTGTTGTCCAATGCATATTCGTAATTTCCTTCACCGATTACGTTTACTTCCAACTTTCTACTATTGCCGTTTTTCGTTTCGTCGATAGACACTATTACCGCTCTTTCGGAGGCGGTAACGGTAAAGATTTTCGAGTTGGCACATTCTATCGTATTCGTCAATCTGGTTATCGTATTATAGCCCTCGTAGCGGTACTCCCCTATTCTCGTAATCTCTACGGATTTTGTCGTAGATAAAAGGGTTTCGGTACCGTCGGAATTCATGAGGTACCAGCGATATCCATCTGCGGTATCGCTGCTTTCTAGGTTGATGACCGAGGTTTCTTTACAAAAACCGATACGATCTGGAAAATCCAGTTCGGGACTTAGGGAGACCAATTCTCCTATCCTATAGTCAAAAAATGGTCCGCAATCGATAACGGCGGAGGTGGTTGTAAAGCTTTCCTCAGGGCAAGAGGGCGCCATGCCGATATCATTGTACGGAGTCAGGGTCACGTATACAGGTCCATCTGCCGGCAGCCCCTCGGGGGGCTCGAAGGTCAGAACATTGCCAACATCGAGATTATCCAGAAAATCTCTTCCCCCCAAAGTCGTTCCTACGGAAAGCAAGTATCCTGTTGCGGTAGGCGCGTAGTTCCATTCAAGTGCTGTTTCCGCTGCGATGTTATCGGTTCCATTTAAGGGTTCTGTCAACTTGGTGCAAGCAGGTGGCGAGGTAACTGCTGCGGTTCGGAAAGATTCTACACCACAGGTCGTATAATCTTGACCGGCCTTGTAAAAACCTATGGTCACGTAGATTTGGGTATCTGCTGGAAGGCCCGTTTCGGGAAAAAAGAAATTGCGTAATCCCGAAGAACGATTTTTCAAAATATCCCCGCCCCCGGGTGTAGTCCCCAATGAAAGAACGTAACCGATGGGATCAGCCACTTCCGACCATCGGATTTGAATATCTACGGGTACATCTACGTCCCCATCACGGGGTTCGACCAGAGACGAGCAGCTTTGGCCATGCGCTAGTACGGCCTGAATCAATACAATAAAATATAATGACATTCGCTGCATAGCGTACCTCCTATCTATTGTTTCTGCTGCACAAACCAATCGTACAAGGTTTCGGTATCATACGCCTGTATCCACGAATCATGGCCCACACCCTTGTATTTTGTATACCGTACATCATAGCCCATCTCCCGTAATTTCTTTACCATTTCATCCGATTCGGAAACGGGTATGGATTTATCGTCCGCCCCATGAAACACCCACATGGGCATTTTCTTATTAATCCAAGAGGCATACGGCACCGGGGTCATACCACAGACCACCGCCATTGCTGCAAAAGTTTCCGGATATTGAACGGCCATTTCCCAAGCGGCGCCTCCGCCCCTACTCAATCCGGTGAGGTAAATTCGTTGCTTATCCACGTTATTATTTGCAACGATGGTATCCAACAATTGCTTGACCGCTCGGGTATCCCACCATTTCTTTTTATGCGGGTTTTGAGGTGCCAATATTAAAAAAGGGAATTTCTTGCCCTGGGCAATCAGTTTCGGCGGGCCGTTACGCCTAACCTTGACCAGACTATCCCCTGATTCCCCACCACCATGCAGAAACAACAATAACGGGAATTTTTTCTCCTGAGCAACCTTTACCTCCTTTTTATCGGCAACATCCTCGTTATTTTCGATATCTTTTTGATGCACGACATCCTCATAATTTTCTGGATAATAAAGATAGTAACTATAAGTGTCCTTGAGCACTGTTTCCTGCTCGGCATCGATTAGCCGATATTTCGATTGGGCGGAGCAGCTTTGCAAGGTTAGTGTAATGAGCAGGAGGAAGATTATATTTTTGGACATCCGTAGACTTAATAGTAAGCCCTAAAGGTATCAAATTATGATAAGGATATAGCTAGGTGGAATGGGTCTGCCCATTAAAAAGCAGTCTATTGTGATTTGATGGTAATCCTAGCTGAAAATTTTAAACAGTAGGTTACAAGTACCGATTACCAATAAGAAACGGATGCCCCAAAGGAAACATCCGTCTTACAAATTCTAAAATTCTAGCTACTAGCGATAGAGTGTAAAATGCCCTACATACCGCGTTGAACGTTTATCGTTCTGGTTGACGACGTACCAGTAATCGCCGGAAGGCAATTCCTTGCTATTGTAAAGACCATCCCATTCACTAACTTGGTTCAGCTCGGCCACTACCCTACCGTAGCGATCGTAGATAATCACTTCGATATTCGGGAAGAATTCCCTATTTTTAGGGGACCAGAAATCGTTCTCATTATCACCGTTCGGGGTGAAGAAGTTCGGGATTTCCAACATTCCCGTAAATTCGAAGGGAATGGAAGCTACGGCAACACATCCGTTTTGGTCGACAACCCGCACCTCAACGATTCCACTTTCGGTGGTCGTATAGATGCCTTCGCTACCATAGGATTCCCCATTAAAGAAATACTCGTAGCCGCCGAAACCACCGGCCGCAATGGCGGTCAGTTCGTTCGGTCCTGTTTTTTGGGCATCCAATGTCAAGGGATCATAAGACTCTATCATAAATTCAACGGAATTGGTACACCCGTTTTCGTGATAGATGTATACGATATGGTCACCGACCGGGAGGTCGCCCCATGAATACTCGGTAGTTGCCATAGCGGTTACGGCATCGGTCGGATCAATGGGATCCAAGGCGAAAAGAATTTCCGAGATACGGCTGTTGTCCTGCAACGCTACACGCGCGGTGCTGTTCGGGAATATTCCCTCACAGCCGTACTGTACAATAGGCTCTGCGGTAAGGTCCACACCGATTTCTATCGGCACCTCAACAAAGGTCTCGCAAAGATTCGCATCTTGTACAAATACGATATAGCTTACACCACCGGCCAGGTTATCAAAGAACAGGTCGTCATTTCTTTCAAATACTTCACTGCCATCGGAATCGGGACCCATCAACTTGGTCTCATAATAGGGCACCGAAGTGGTGGCATCGACGAAGGGCGTTCCTCCGGCGATGGTCAGCAGTGCCGTACCATCTGCGGCTGCGATACAGGTTTCGGGAGTCGTCGATACATCGGTTACGATCAGTTGATCGGGTTCGATGACCGTTATAAAATCCTTTTCAAAACAACCGTTCTCGTCCTGAATTAGGATTTCGTAATCTCCCGCGGCCAAATCCTCGAAAGTATATACTCCCGGATTAGTGACATCTGTAAAAAACTCATTAAAGTTCGGGGCTATGGCAAATTGGATAAGACCTT
This sequence comes from uncultured Flavobacteriaceae bacterium, assembly GCA_963832345.1. Lineage (GTDB taxonomy): Bacteria > Bacteroidota > Bacteroidia > Flavobacteriales > Flavobacteriaceae > Pricia. The sequence goes on from CAWHTW010000015.1 coordinate 219,887, forward strand.
CACCACCGCTAGTAACCTCTAGAGTAATCGAACCATCGGATTCCCCGGTACAACTAACCGGCGTTTCGGTCGATGTGAACACAATCGGATCTGGCCGAACAATGGCAATGGGTCCGAAGATGTCGCTACAGGTAGCCCCGCTCGTCACCGTGATATAATAGTCGTTCGACTGTTCGTCAAGACCTTCAAAGGTGCCGAAATCCTGGGTACGGATTAAGCGTGCCCCGGCATCGGGACTAAAAGCATTAACTGGATCCCCGATGTACAGGCGAAACTCTTCGTTACCCACGCCACCGTTCGTAAACGATTCGATACGGCCATCGTTTTCCGAGGCACAGGAAATATCACCAGGAGCATTCGGTAGCAGGGTAATCCCTGAAGCATCGGTCATGGTAATCCCGCTCGATCGTACTGCCGCGCAAACATTACTCAGGTTTTTCTTACGTACGTCGACCTGATAGGTAATGCCGGCGTCACCTGGAAAACGGAAGCTTGTGCTTGTCATATCGGCATAGGTGCCCAACTGGATTCCATTTTCAACCAATATATACTCGTAGATAACGGTCGGGTCCGGATCGGGATTTTCGATGGTCAGTTCCATTTCGCCACGGCCACCACATCCTGGTACTTGGGTCTGTACCAATCGCGGGCGAACAGGTGGTGGCGGTATCTACCTCGTAAGGGTCGGTTACAAAACTACAATTAAAACTAGAAGTCACCTCAATGGCGTACCATCCGGCGCTAATTACGCCACCGGAAGTACCGGTAAAGGTTGGGTCGTCCTGTAATCCGCTACGATCCCGCTCATCGAGACCACTTGGTGTGGGCATTCCTGTCAATTCACTATCCAAATAAATCAACTGGTATTTGTAGCCGGCTCCCGCAACGCCACCTACGGCACCCAGATTATCTGTGGCCGGATCGAAAGCTTCCAAAACTGCATTGTTACCGCCTGGACACACAAGGCCCTGGGGTTCGCGGATATCTGCGTTTATGGCAGGAATTGGAGGCAATTCAATGTCGACGAAATCGGTACAACCTTCGGCATCACGGATCTCCACTTGATAATCGTCTCCACTTGACAGGTTATTGAACATATTTAACGTGCTGAAAGGAACGATTTCAAGGCCATTCCGCAATAAGCGATATTCGTAAGGGTCGGTATCCCAACCACCGCTTCCGGTCGCCGAAATTGTTCCTAAGTTATCGTCACAGGTGACATTGCCTATCTCTACTGCAGTCACATCAAGCTGGCCGTTCGGTACGCGAATTGTAGCGACACCACTATCTGCAGAACAAAAAGGTACCTGTGTTGAAACCACTTCCACGAAGTAATTTCCTCCGGGCAGTCCCATAATTATTTCAGGATTGTTGGCAGTATCAAAACTTCCTGGCCCTGCAAGTATAGGAGTTGTCTTGCCGGTATCCGATGCTTCGAACACTCGATAGCTATAAGTTCCGGTGTAGTCGGAAACCGAAATAAACAATGCCCCGCTATCCCCTGGCAAGGCACAGCGCACCGGGTTGGATTCCGTAATCGTAACGGTCGGATTCATTGGCAGGTTGACCGTATGTACGGGCAAGGGATAATCGCAACCACTCGGGGAATCGTCGCGAATTACGAAGAAGTAATCACCTGCATTCGGTAAAGATACCGTAGCAGTGTTTCCGCCGATAATCGAAACGTCGGCTACCATAGCAGGTCCCGTGGTCGTGACCGTAAAGTCGGTAGTGCCGGTTACGGTGATTTCTACCTGTTCGGGGTTTGCACAATTTAATGCTGCGATTACCGAAACTGATGGTACCACATCCGAAGGGAGGTTAATGGTTGGCAGATCAAAAGTAGTCTGGCAACCATTGCCATCAATGGCATAGACGGTAATATTTCTTGGAGAACCGTTGTCGACGATTTCAAAGGTATTCGATGTCTGATAGTTGGTGAAGCCATCAATACTGTACTGATAGCCGCTACCGACAGTACCTGGGTTTGCCCCATCAACGGTCACTGTAATTATTGTAGAACTAAAGCGATTGGCCGCAGGCTCACAAGTAAAATCAGGGGCAATTGCCGTAATGGCAAAATCGCTAGGTTCGAGAATATCTATGGGATTCGAGAGTACAGTACAGTTCCGGACCGTAATCACCTCTACCTGATATTGGGCAGGCGGTAAGCTGGTAAACGAACCTGTATTATTTCTGGTATGTTCGGTGCCGGTATCCAAATTGTTCAAGATGTATTCAATTGGGGTATCTACGGCGGTTGCAGGATTTAAAATGATATCGATACTGCCATCATCAGAGCCGAAACAGGTAATATCCTGTTTAATTTCGCTGTCGATTACGGGTTGTACGGCCGCTACCAATTGAACGTCGACCGTAAAATCGCAACCGGTCTCGTTATCTGTCACTTCGACCTGATAGGTACCCGGAGCTACACCGGATATAATCCCCGCCGTTCTGTCACCGATAACGGCGGATCCGATATTGGACCCTACGCCATCCTGTAATTGATAGGTGAAATCATCGCTTCCACCAATTACCTCAATGGTTATGGTACCATCGGCAGCGTTACAAGTAGGCATCCCACTGAAATCGCCCGAAGCGGACAGAAATTCATATACTTCGGCGGTAGCTTGACTGGTACATCCATTGGCATCAACCACATCGACAACATACGAACCGGGACTCGCCACCTGATACGTAAATTCATAAACACCATTACCGATGTCAGTACCAAATTGAGTATCACCCGCCAGTGTAAACCGCGGGGTGTCTACGGTCAGCGGCATCGATACGGTAATATCAAAGGCCGTCGCCGTAACGATACATTGGTTCACCACATCGACGATAGGGGGCACCAAATCGGGATCTAATTGAATCACGGTTGCAATATCAAAGGAAGTACAGCCACTACCGTCGCGTACGTAGATGTCATAATCCCCTGCAATGGCAACAAAAGTGGTCTCCGTGGTCCAGGCCGGATCACCAACCGATGGTTCCGGAGCGCCTTGGTTCAGATAGGCAAATTCATAGGGACCTCCATCGCCTCCCCGGCCCTGCACCGTAATCTGTCCCGCCGCGTTACAGTTTGCGGGCTCTTCGGCCAAGATATCTATGGCAGGCAGGTTTTCTTCTATAAGTACCGTCGTTGCGTTGGAACAATTGTCGGTTAAATTGGTTACGATAATCTGATAGTCGCCGGCTAGTGCACCATACGTGTTCACATATGGGTCGGCACCGGGCGTAATCGTTTCGATCAGCGTAATAGAACCGTCTTCATTGTCCAGTATTTCAATACGTAGATTGTCCGTTCCTGGATTAAATCCGGTAACTTCATAAGCAATCTCACCATTTCTATTCGCTATGTTACAGACACCTGGGGTTGAAGTGGCGGTTACCACCAATGGGGAAGGACCGTAAATAGGAGGAATTTCATCCAAATAGATACATCCGGTGGCGGTGTCGGTAACTTCCACGGTGTAAGTCACACCGAATTGTAGTCCGTTGAACGTATGTCTTCTTGGCGGACTGCTGGGGCTTCCCGGTAAAGCTGGATCATTTTCCAACCGGATTAAAAAAGGCCCGGTACCTCCTACAATATCGACAGTTTCACTGAAGCCGGCAATATCACAGGCCGGTGACGGTACAGGCAACGGTACTACCGTTACTTCCGATTGTGTGATCTCAACGGTATCGATATCCCTACAACCATTGGCATCCAAAGTAATGACGGTGTACGTGCCAGGTATTAATACCGAATCATTGATGTCATAGGGAAGAGCTGCGCGGGCAATATCATCCTCTTGGACCACAATAGTGCCCGTGCTATCCTCGATACGGAAAGAAAAGGTTTCCGAACCGTTGACCACATTATCTATCCGGATACCCCCGGAGACAGCGCCGCCAAGACTACAAACGGCGCTCAACTCACTAACCGTAGCATCAGGTGCAGGAGTGGAATCAGTACCTACTACTGCATTGGCAGCAGGAGTTTCACAACCACGTGCATCGCGTACCACAAAAGGATAGGTGCCAACCGTCAGATTTGAATATACGGTTTGCGAGGTAAAAGGCCCTCCGTTAAAACTAACTTCGTACGGTGGTATTCCGCTGGTCGCATCGGGCGTAATCGTAACAATCCCATTATCCGTTCTGGCGCAGCTTACATCATTTACATCGACCGCGGCGGCAGCAATCTGTTGCGCGGGGTCTACAACCAAGGGGGAAGAAATCGCCTCACAACCTTCGTTATCCGTAACCCTAAAAACATAAGTTGCCCCAGCAGTTACCGGATATAAAAAGTTATTCGCGGTCAACGGCTGCGGAGTTCCGTATGTTGCTCCATTGTCATCACTTACCTGATAGGCCTTTGGCGTTGCATTGGCTAAATAGCCTCCGGTAACGCTTACCCTTATCTGACCGGGGGATCCCCCACAGGGAATATCGGTGTCGATACTTGTATTCACACGTAATTGCGGGCGTACCGTAACATTGAGATCATCCCTACAATTATTCCCATCGACTACTTCGATATTATAATTTCCTGGAGTAAGTCCCGTGAAAATGGGACTTGCCTGAAGCGAGCCCCCATTAATCCTATATTGGTGTGTACCTGCCGCCGCTGTTCCTGCCGTAGAGGATACTCCAATGGTTGCGCCCGTTCCAGGTATGTAACAATAATCGGATGCAGCAGCATCCAAGGCAATGGCAGGTGCGTCTATGCTAGTCAAAGTAAAGGGAAACGTATCGGTACAGCCTTCGGCATCGACTACGGACAGGATGTAGTTACCCGCTACGGTCAAGTTGTTGAACGTGCGGTTCGATCTAGGTCCGACCGTACTGGCATTAGGATAGGTCAACGTATATTGATAACCGCCCCAACCTCCGGTGGTGTTACCGATGACCCGACCATTATTTCCATTGGCACAGCTCATGTCGCGAACATTACCGGTAAGATCTATCGCAGCACCCGGTTCTTCAATAGCGAAGCTTGCCGTATCCGTACAGCCCGTATCCGCATCGGTAACGGTGATAACATAGGTACCTACTCCCGATAATGGCAAGTCTACTTCCGAATCGTTCTGGGGTGCGCTTTCAGGGCCTCCATTAATATTATAGGTATAATTGTTTCCAAAGCCGTCTATCAGATAGGTCCCGGAGCCGTCCGTCGCACCGGTACAGACCCGTAGGTCTCCACCCGATTTTACCCGCGCCCGAATCGAACTGATGGTTACAGGAGTAAAAGTTTCGGTGTAGCTACAGTTTCTATCATCCGTTATGCGAAACGTGTAGGTAGTACCTGTATTGAGACCGGTAAAGAGTCCGGTACCATTGCTGGCAGTCGTAGGGCTTACAATTTCATAAGTAGCAATCGGATTGGTGCTCGTCGGTGTCAACTGCACATCGGAAGTACCTGCCCCGCAATTGATATTACTCTGAGCAAAATCAAGGTTTGTAGGTGGCGTCACCCCATTAATGGTAATGGCCGTCAAATCTCTACGGCATCCGCTGCCATCAATCATTACCGGGTTATATACCCCTGCGGAAAGTCCCGAATACAAGGTATTGGTCGAAAAATTGGTACCGTCAAGGCTGTATTCATAGGGTGGACCAGATCCCCCGGTGAAGGGGCCGTTAAATTCGATTTCGCCGCCGGTGGTTCCGCCGCCCAGATTACAGGTAACGTCGGAATTTTTAATGGCCGTACCCGTAAGGGAGCCGACCGAGCTAACCGTCACGCTATCTGCGGTACCGTTGTTATCGCCGTCCACGTCCATAATACAGCTAAAGGCTCCCGAAGAATATTGTACCTGTATCGGGTTGTAGGTCGTTCCCCCAGTGGTCGCGGCTACCGAAAGTACCGGATTGGGACTCCATGGGTCGCCGGGTGCAGCCCTAAATTCTAAATCGTATCCTTTGGCATCCACAATCGAAAATTCCAACCGCGCCCCGCCATTGGTACAGGTTCCGTCCACCCCTGATACCATAATATCCGGCGGTGTTAGCTCGGCGACGTTGGCCGAGGCCATAATCGTACATCCATTGGCATCGGTAATCAGGAATTCATAGGTACCGGGACTGGTCACCGTTTGCACCCTTGACGCAGCGTAACTGGGACTAGAGGGTCCCGCTCCGTTCACAACATAGGTATAGGGCGCCGTTCCTCCAGAGGTGTACACTGTGATATCAACACTACTAACACCGCAGGCCGTGCTAAAGCTGTTATTGGGTTCTGCGCGGGCATCCAAAGCCGAAACTCCGGCACCTATTATTATAGGATTGTTGGAGGTATCCCTATCCTCTCTTGGCGGATCTATTCCGGCCAAGGGATCACCGGTACATTGTGCCGTTTCTACCTGTACAATATACGTACCAAAACCTACGGCCGAAAAGGTGTAGGGATTATCGGGAATAAAAGCGGTAAACTCCTGTGCGGTTCCGGTGTCGTCCAATAACGTATACTTGAATGGACCTGGTACGTTACCTGCCGTAACCGTTATCGTACCGGTCTCTCCCGAACACTGGGCATCGGTAAAGGTCACATCGATATCGATATCCTGCTGCTCAATAATAATCGGTGCGTATGGATATTCACACGTGTTGGCCGTATTACGCAAGCGAGCCTTTACAATGTAGGTATTGGGCAGCAGATTATTGAAGATCGGTCCCTGCCAAGGTCCGAATCCACCACCGTTGTTAATACTGAATTCGTAGGCACTCGAAAGACCTGTTATCTGTATTCGGCCCGGTACACCACAGATAAAGTCATTTTTGACAAAGCTTTGGGTAATCGTACTCTTCTTAACCTTAAAATAATACGTTTGACCATTGGCAATGACCCGAAACTCCGCACCCGTAGTCGCAGAGATACCGCTGGCATTAAGATTAAATGTAGGGGCTGTTGACACCTGGGTATAGCATGCATTCGTAGTGTTCGGGCAGTCTTGGTTGATATCAGGAGTACACGAACCACCTAAGCGCTGCCAAGAGACAGGACCGGAAGCACCGGAAAGTGAAATCGTTCGATTGTCGGAATCACCACAAAGGTTAAATCGGGCCACTGTAGCACCGTCATTGCTGCAGGTAACCACATCATCGGCACCCTGAATGATGGTCATAAACATAGGCGCAATGCTAGCGGAAGCAGATTTCGCATTTTTTGCAACGTCATCCGTGATTGCAGCAACATCCTCGGAGTCCGATTTCTTATCGGGCGAAGCAACTTCCTTAATGACGGAAGCGACCTCGGTGAAAATAGCGTGGACCTTATTATGGGCGATAGCGGTGGTACCTACTGCAGAAAAAACAAGCAATACTAGGGCATACAAAAGTCGCCGTGATTTTTTTGGAAGCATAGGTTAAGTAGTATTTTGGCAAGAACAGCCGCGATTTGGGTGGCGACAAATTCTTCGTGTAATTTTATAAACTTATAAAAATCTGTTTATCTTTAGCGCTGAGAGACCGTCTCTACAGCTATATTAATATTACATTTAACGTCAAATCATGAGAAATAGTGTACTTCTTTTTTGTCTATCCGCTCTGTCTATTAATTTCTCTTGCGCACAGGACACTGTAAACAAGGTAGATACACCTGATAAAATACCATTTACGGCAGAATTACTGATCGATGAAATACCTATTCCCTGGGGAATGGCATTTTTGCCCGATGGCAGTATGCTGGTGACCGAAATCTCGGGGGATTTGATTCATTTTAAGGATGGACAAAAAAATAAGGTCAAGAATGTGCCAAAAGTTTATAAAAGAGGCCAAGGCGGTCTGTTGGATGTAGCGCTGCACCCTGATTACGAAAGTAACGGATGGATATATATATCCTATTCTTCGGATGAAGGCAAGGAAAAAGGGGGACATACCGCTTTGATCCGCGCTAAACTCAAGGATAACGGCTTGGTGGATATCGAGCAATTGTACAAGGCTACACCGAACACTACCAAAGGCCAGCACTTCGGGTCCCGGATCGTTTTCAGCAACGACGGCTACCTCTATCTTTCAATAGGGGAGCGTGGGGCACGGGATGAAAATCCACAGGATATTACGAGGGATGGCGGAAAAATATATCGCTTCAACGATGATGGCAGTATTCCCGATGACAATCCATTTGTTGGCACGGAGGGGGCCAAAACAGCTATTTATAGCTATGGACACCGAAATCCGCAAGGCTTGGCAAAGCATCCCGAAACCGGTGAAATTTGGGATAACGAGCATGGTCCCCGTGGCGGTGACGAAATCAATATCATCGAACCCGGCGCAAACTACGGCTGGCCTGTAGTTACTTACGGCATCAATTATAGCGGTACGGAAATAACGGACAAGACCGAAATGGAGGGCATGACACAACCCATCCATTACTGGGTGCCCAGTATTGCGCCTAGTGGGATGGCTTTTATTTCCTCGGAAAAATACGGAACGGATTGGAAGGGAAGCGTCTTGGTCGGCTCCTTGAAATTCCAATACCTCGAACGCCTGGCAATGGACGGGACCGAAGTAACCAAACGGGAAAAATTGATGGCCGATATGGGCCGCGTGCGCGATGTGAAGGAAGGGCCAGATGGATTGATTTATGTTGCTGTTGAGGGAAAGGGTATTTATAAGCTTGTTCCAAAGCCATGAAAACATTCCTTCTCACCTACATCACCGCTGTTGTCAGTCTATCTCTGTACCTCTTCCAAAATCAAGAGCCAGAACTAGCGGAAAGCATGCAACGTGGCAGTGAAATTTATGCAGATTTCTGTGTGACGTGCCATTTGCAGGAAGGCGAGGGCGTTGCGAATACCTTCCCACCTTTGGCGAAAGCGGATTATCTGATGGAAAATCGAGAGGCCAGTATCCGCGGTGTAAAATACGGGCAGCAGCATGAAATTGTAGTTAATGGTATCACTTACAATACCGCCATGCCCGATCCGGGGCTTGAAGCCGAAGAAGTCGCCGATGTAATGAACTATATTCTCAATTCTTGGGGAAATGCTTCGGGTGAAATGGTGACCGTTGAGGAGGTCGAGGGTATTTCTGAAAATTGAATACCAGCAGTTATGGCGAGCCTCAGGCGTCGAAGGCCGGCTGGGCGTAGCAATCTGTTGAACATTCTAGCAAGTTCATCCGATTACCGTGTCTTTTCACTATCCCGCGTTCAGCAAATTGCCGGGTCGGCTTAATCATTTTGCCAAGTTCAAACTACGAGGTGGCTCCTCGCATTTACTGCTGCCGATCACTTCCCCGCCTCCAAGGCTGCTTTTACGGAACCGTGCGTTTTCAGTAATTTCTCAGCTACGGCATACTCCACATTCAGCCCTTCCATCACGTAGCGGGTACCACGATCGACAAGTTTATTGTTGCTGAGCTGCATGTTGACCATTTTGTTGCCTTTAACCCTTCCGATCTTTATCATTAATGCCGTTGAAATCATGTTCAAAACCAATTTTTGGGAAGTACCGCTCTTCATTCGGGTGCTTCCGGTCACGAATTCCGGACCCACATTAACGGCGATTCCGATATCTGCCGAATTCGCCAAAGGCGATCCTGGATTATTCGTAATACCCGCCGTAAGTAATCCGTTTTTCTTGGCGTCTTCGATACCACCGAGAACGTATGGTGTAGTTCCGGATGCGGCGATACCCACTACTATATCATTGACATCGATGTCATGCACCTTCAAATCTTTCCAAGCCTGTTCCCTATCGTCCTCGGCATGTTCCACGGATTTCCGGATGGCCGTATCACCACCGGCTATAATACCGATGACCCGGGTATGTGGCATGCCGTAGGTAGGGGGAATCTCAGAGGCATCTAAAATACCCAGCCGGCCACTTGTGCCCGCTCCGATATAGAACAAACGCCCACCCCGTTCAAAACGTTCGGCCAGCGCATCGACCAATTTCGTAATTTCTGGAAGGACCAAGGCCACGGCCGCTGCCACCTTTTTATCCTCTTCGTTCATTTTGGAAAGAATTGAAAAAGTATCCAATTGCTCCAAATTATCGTGGTTCGAGGGAGTTTCCGTTATTTTTTTATAGTTCATAGTGAGTAGTGAATTGAGAGTTGATCTGGTTTAAGGGAAAAGGTTAGAGGTTAGAGGTTAGAGGTCATAGGTCATAGGTCATAGGTCATAGGTCATAGGTCATAGGTCATAGGTCATAGGTCTGGTAATAAAAACAATTTTACTAAACTTCTAAACCTTATAAGCTCATAAAAATCATAATTTTTTTCACCTGACATCATCAACGCTATTTTGGCGACGCCCCCTGCGGTTGCCGACTGCAATGTTCAGCTGCAACCTTGGTCAAAGCAACCCAATATCATGCTCCCGAAACGGATTCAAAAGCTTATCTGCCGGGTCGAGCTCCGTTATCATGGTATTGATGGCATTGATCTCACAAGTCTTGTACCGATGTTGGGAATTCAGCTTTTCGGAGATCGACAAAAGTACCGTTTTTTTGGCGCATTTGATTACGGCTTTCTTCACCTGAACGATATCCCAGTCGAATTCGGTCAATCCGTATTGGGAGTCTACGTAACCCGTACCAATAAAACTGTAATCTACCTTGATTTCCGAGAGATTGTGTATGGCGTTTGCACCAATTGCGGTTTGAGATTCTTTGCTAACCTGGCCACCTACCATTATTACGGTAACATTGGGTTTGCTCAACAATTCCATAGCCACCGGAAGACTATGGGTGAAACAGGTCAAATCAAGTCCGGCAGGCAATAAACGAGCCAGCTCCAAACAGGTCGTACCGCCGTCGACAAAGATTACGGCACCGTCCTTAAGCAGTACCAGCGCTTTTTCGGCAATAGTGGTTTTGTCCTCCAGCCTATAAATGTTGTTGTTTCGGGTACTGTTCGTAGTAAAGCCCAATGATATGGCACCACCGTGTACCTTGCGCAGTTTGTGGTCCCCATCAAGTTCTTTCACGTCGCGACGGACGGTATCAATTGAAACATCCAATGCCTCCGCGATATCGGTAAGCAATATCCGGTTGTGGAGCTCGACCTCGCTTAGAATGGTCTGTTGCCGTTCTTCTTTTAACATGGGGCATTCTTCAAGGTTACATCTTGCCTTATGGCAGATTTAAGGTTTCCGCGTTCACCAGTAATGTATAGGCCTACAAGATGAGCATGAAATCACCCAAAGATAAGAATTAAAACTACATGCCGTTTTTTACGGCTTAAAATCCTATTAGGCCTAAAAATAGCAAAAAAACGCAAAATAAAAAGCAAAAAACTGCAATACGTACATTTATTGGCTACATTTGCAGTTCCGTCCAAAAATAGAACGCATTATGAAAACAGATTTACAAAAGAAAAAAGTAGATATCCACTACAAACCGGTCGGCCAATTTGAGGAGACCCGTTTTGAGAAAATCCATAATGTTATTTTCTCCGATTCCAACGAAGCATCCGTGAAAGTCGCACATGAAATTGCGGCCCTTATCCGTAAAAAAAATGCGGCGGATAAACAATGTGTGTTGGGTCTTGCCACGGGTTCATCTCCCCTGCGTGTTTACGAAGAACTGGTAAGGTTGCATAAGGAAGAGGGACTTAGCTTTTCGAACGTTGTCACTTTCAACCTCGACGAGTATCTTCCCATGGAGAAAGAAAACCGTCAGAGCTATTGGTATTTTATGCATGAAAATTTGTTCGACCATATCGATATTCCGAAAGAAAATATAAACATCCCCGATGGAACCGTCGAAGGCGACGAAGTAATCGACTATTGCCTATCCTACGAAAGAGAGATTAAAAGGTACGGGGGGCTCGATTTCCAGCTATTGGGTATCGGCCGTACGGGGCACATTGGTTTTAATGAACCGGGATCTCATTACAACTCGGGTACGCGGGTCATTACCCTAGATTACATTACACGTGTCGATGCCGGCCCTGCATTTTTTGGTATAGACAATGTGCCAAGAAAGGCAATTACCATGGGCATAGCTACGGTACGCAGTGCCAAACGAATTGTGCTACTGGCTTGGGGACAGAACAAGGCAGAAATTATTCAAGAGACGGTCGAAGGCGAAATTTCCTCGGCAGTTCCGGCCACATATCTTCAAGAGCATAAAAACTGTACGTTCGTTCTCGATACCGGTGCGGGCAGCCTACTTACCCGAAATAAAACGCCTTGGTTGGTGGATGAATCCTTGGACTGGACGGAAGAACTCACCGGAAAGGCCGTAGTCTGGCTATGCACTTTGACGGGTAAGTCTATCTTAAGTCTCACAGATAAGGACTATAACGACAACGGCATGTCGGGCCTACTGGCGCTACAGGATTCCTACGACTTGAACATCAAAATGTTCAATAAGTTACAGCATACCATTAGCGGTTGGCCAGGCGGTAAACCGAATGCCGACGATACCCACAGGCCCGAACGCGCCGAACCTGCAAAGAAAAGGGTGATTATCTTTAGCCCGCACCCCGATGATGATGTTATTTCAATGGGCGGTACTTTTGACAGGCTTATCGATCAGGGGCACGAAGTACACGTCGCCTTCCAGACCTCCGGCAACATCGCCGTATCGGACAAGGAAGCGCTTAAATTCGCAGAGATTTCAAAGCGCATCTACAAATCGACAGAAGCACAGGAAATCATCGATTATATTAAACAAAAAAAAGAAAGCAGTTACGATTCGAAGCAGGTATTACGCTTAAAAGGGGATATACGAAGGGGGGAATCGTACGCAGCCGTTCGATATCTCGGTCTAAATGATGATAATGTACATTTTCTTGACCTTCCCTTTTACGAAACCGGACGGGTCAAAAAAGATCCTCTCTCGGAAGCCGATATCAAAATTGTTGCCGATATCATCGAAGAGATAAAGCCGCACCAAATTTATGCCGCCGGCGATTTGGCCGATCCCCATGGGACGCACAAGGTCTGTCTAGACGCTATATTTGCGGCCCTTGAACGTTTAAAATCGGAGCCGTACATGAAAGACTGCTGGGTCTGGTTGTACCGCGGCGCTTGGCACGAGTGGGATACCCATGAAATCGAAATGGCCGTACCTATGAGTCCCGGTCAAGTATTGCGAAAACGGAACGCTATTTTCGCCCATCAATCCCAAAAAGATGGGGTCATGTTCCAAGGCGATGATTCGCGGGAATTTTGGATGCGGGCCGAGGAGCGCAACAAAGAAACCGCTGAACGCTACCACGCCCTTGGCTTGGCCGATTATGCGGCGATGGAGGCGTTTGTAAGGCATAAGTTCTAGTAAAATCAATAATTTCCCGAAATTTTGGAACCAAAAATTAAAAAGAGGCAAAATTCAATGAAGCGTTTTTTTTAAATGATTTCAACATTTAAAGATTTATTTTTGATATCAAATGGACCTCCTTTTTATATGCCTATCCGTTTAGAAATCTAAAGATGACATAGGACTTTAATTTAGGACATAGAACTAAAAAATTTCGAAACAGCCGTCCATTTCGAAGAAATGAATACGGTCTTGAATCATATGTCGTTTCGTCTTCTGTCTATTTTAGCCGTTGGAAACTCGTACGGACAAGCATTTTTATTCAAAATATGGTCAAGAGAATTTCCCTGTCCCTGCTTTTGCTTCCAATTTTGAACTCCTGTGCGGTTTTCAACCCCATCCCTCAACCGGAAAGAGAATTCCGAGGGTTCTGGATAGCGACAGTAGTGAACATAGACTGGCCCAAAGACGGGAATGACCCCCTCGAAAAACAGAAGGCTGATTATCTGAAAATCCTCGACTTTTACGATAGTCTCAATTTTAATGCGGCCATCGTTCAAGTACGAACGGCGGGGGATGCTTTCTATGCCTCCCAATATGCCCCATGGTCGCGATTTTTGACAGGGCAAGAAGGCAAAGCTCCCGAAACCTCAGAACCCATTTTAAAGTGGATGATTGGGGAAACGCATGCAAGAGGTATGGAATTCCACGCTTGGCTAAATCCCTATCGGGCGACTTTTGATCTGAATACTGAGATTTTGAGTCCAGATCATGATTACTATAAGCATCCCGAATGGATGCTGAAATACGGCAAAAAATTCTACTATGATCCCGGACTTCCGAAAGTACGTGAGCGAATGGTTTCGGTAATCGACGAGCTAGTCTCGAACTTCGATATAGATGCCGTGCATTTCGATGACTATTTCTATCCCTATACCATCGCCGGAGAGGTATTCGCCGATTCGCTGAGTTTCGAAGCGCATGCCCACGAGGGCCAATCACTTGCCGATTGGCGACGTAGCAATATTGACATGCTGGTCAAAGACAGCTATGAAATCATAAAAGCCCGAAAGCCTTGGGTACAGCTTGGCATAAGTCCGTTTGGGGTTTGGAAAAACAAGGCCACCGATATCAGGGGTTCGGATACAAAAGCGGGACAGACCACCTACGAAGACCTCTACGCCGACCCTTTGTTTTGGATGGAAAAAGGATGGCTTGACTATCTGGTGCCGCAAGTGTACTGGAGCATGGACCTACCGGTGGCATCCCACCGAAAGATTGTGGAATGGTGGGCAGAAAACACAACAAACAGTAATCTCTACATCGGAAACGGGCCTTATAAAATCCGTAATAACAGCGACAAGGCGTGGGACAGAAAGAGCGAGCTACCCAAACAGTTACGTCTCGCCAGAAAAACGGGAACGGTTCAGGGCAATGTTTTTTTCAGTGCCAAAAGTCTAATGGGAAGTAATTCGGATGTGGTAAAAAACTTACGCCGAAAATATTATAAAAGGGAAGCCCTGCCCCCATCCTCCCCGTGGATGTCCGGTCGAGCCACGGCAGATATCGAACTTAAATCGATACAAGGTGCAAATGGTTCAACTATTCTTACTTTTAAGGATCTAAATGAATACCGATTTACGATGGTCTATCCTTCTGGGAAGAATATAAAATCCCAGTATCCTATTAAAAAGCTGCTCGCAAAATTACCTGTAGGCGATAGTAGTTCTATAATTCTTCCAACAACAATACTTGGTAAACAACGACAGATTGCGCTGATCTTTATTGATCGATTTGGAAGGGAATCCGAACCAATGCTTGTAAATTTAAAATAGAAATGAACAAAAAGGCACATTTATGGGCCTCAGTAGCAATAGTTGTAAGTGTCGTATTGATTTACGATGTTTATACCAAAAACCAACACCTTGATAAAAAAAGATAAATGGGCCTGGGCTTGGGTACCCGTACTCTACTTTACACAGGGGCTCCCTTATGTATTGGTGGTGACCGTATCGGTCATCATGTACAAAAAATTAGGCGTCAGCAATGAAGATATCGGGCTGTATACCAGCCTACTATATTTGCCATGGGTGTTAAAACCACTTTGGAGCCCGTTTGTAGACCTTAAAAGCACCAAACGCAAATGGTTTTTGGGAATGCAATTATTGATTGCCATCGCGCTTTTGGGTGTGGGACTGACGCTGCCGACCAGTATGTTCTTCACCACTACCCTAGCCTGCTTCTGGATGGCCGCTTTCGCCTCTGCAACCAATGATATCGCTTCCGATGGGTATTATATGATCGGACTTACGGAACAAAAGCAATCTTTTTTCGTGGGCATGCGAAGTACATTTTACCGATTAGCCATGGTGACGGGGGAAGGCCTAATAGTTGTGATGGCCGGTTTTCTGGAAAACAAGTACGGCGACAACACCAAGGCTTGGAGCATCACCATGACCGCGGCCGCGTTCTTAATGCTGGCATTGACAGTTACCAACTTTTTTACCACCCCGAGATTTGAATCCTCCGCCGCCATCGTAAAGGATAAACCGGAAGGATTTCTTGCCGTTTTCGCATCCTTTTTCCAAAAAAAGAACATTGGCATCGCCTTGGCGTTCATCTTAACTTTTCGGTTAGGCGAATCCCAACTGGTCAAAATGGCAGCACCATTTTTGCTGGATACCCCCGAAAAAGGAGGTTTAGGATATTCTACGGAACAATTGGGAACAATTTTCGGGACGGCAGGCGTCATTTTTCTATCCATTGGTGGAATACTTGGCGGTATATTGATATCAAGGGACGGGCTTAAAAAATGGATGTTCCCGATGGTGCTTTCCCTTAATGTACCCAATATTCTATACGCCGTTTTAGCCATGACAGGCACCACCAATGTCTACGCCGTCACTGCAACGGTTGTTTTTGAAAAATTTGGCTACGGCTTCGGCTTTGCTGCTTTTTTAATGTACCTCATCTATGTGGCGGAGGGAAAGTCAAAGACCTCCCACTACGCCATTGCCACCGGCTTCATGGCCTTGGGCATGATGCTTCCGGGTATGATTTCAGGCTATATACAACAATGGCTGGGCTACGGCGGCTTTTTTATCTGGGTGGTGATTGCCGCGCTTCCCGCCGTTTTTCTATTGAAATTTATCGAATATCCCGCAGATTTTGGGAAAAAAACCAGCGATACGGATGCGTAAGACGATACCTTATAGTGAAGCAACGAACAATCTGAGTCTGAAGGAAAAAGCCGGCCAGTTATTTATGCCCGCTGCTTTCATCAACGATTCCGAAGAAGAAATTCAAAAGCTGGAAAAACTGATTCGCGAACATCATGTCGGTAGCCTTTGTTTCTTCCACAGTCGCGCCAGCGCTGCGACAAATTTCGAAGGAGCAAAAGCCGTAGTTCACAATGAGAACAGTTTTGAGACGCTTAAGAGCCAAATCCAGCGCTATCAAAGAGCGGCCAAATATCCCCTTCTAATTGCCATCGATGCTGAATGGGGCTTGGCCATGCGCATTGAAAATACGCCGCACTATCCTTATGCGATTACCTTGGGGGCACTGGCTGATGAGGGTTCAAATTTAATTTACGAAGTAGCGCGAAATATCGCCAAAGATTGCCGGGTAGCAGGCATACATTGGAACTTGGCACCCTGTGTTGACATCAATGCCAATCCCTACAACCCCGTAATTGGCTATCGCTCTTTTGGGGCCAATAAATGCAAGGTGACCGAAAAAGCGTTGGCCTTTATCAAAGGTACCCAAAGCGAAGGCGTCTTGACCAGTATTAAACATTTTCCCGGTCATGGCGATACGGCTACGGATTCCCATTTAGCACTGCCATTGATAGACAAATCAAAACAAGAGCTCCTCGAAAACGAACTGCACCCTTTTCAAAAATTGATCAGCGAAGGCGTAGATTCGGTGATGGTAGGCCACTTGTCCGTTCCGGCGTTGGCAGATGGAAAAACCATGTCCTCGAGCATATCCAAAGAAATCATCAAAGGAGTGCTTCGGAATGAATGGGGGTATAACGGCGTCATTATATCCGATGCGCTTAATATGCACGCGGTGGCGAAAGACCATCCGACCAAAGGCCAACTGGAATGGCTGGCCTTCGATGCCGGAAACGATGTGCTTTGTTTTACCGAACATATTGCAGACGGCGTCGAAACCATACTAAAAAATGCATCCGAAGAACAAATCGAAGAAAGTTTTAAGCGCGTTTGGCAGCTGAAAGTTCAGGCACATGAGCCAAGCTCAAATTCAAATACGGACGAAAATTCAAACTTGACCAACCCTGATGTACTGAACAAGAAAATTGCGGAAGAAAGTCTGTCTTTACTGAAAGGCTCGACAAACATAATTTCAGATATTAGGTATGGTGATTTAATAGGTATTTCCGTCTCTCAAGGCACTAACACTAATTTTTTTAAATGCATTCAAAAGGACAAAGCTTTTCAATCGATTTCTTTAACCGATAGTTCGTCACTACATACCGAAAATATACTTTTGGCACTATTTCCGCCACAAGTAAAACCGACAAATAATTTCGGATTTTCCAAAGAAGAATTCATTTTAATCAATGAATTGATACAGACAAAAAATGTAGTGCTGTACCTTTTTGGAAATCCGTATGTATTAAACCATATCGATTTTGAAAAAACAAAAGCGGTGGTGGTCGCCTACCAAGATTTTGAGGTGTTTCAGGAAACGGCGGCGGAACATTTCTTGGGTAGGTTCAAGAGCAAAGGGGAATTACCTGTTAATATTAAAAAGAAAGCGTAACTACTTGCACCATAAATTTCTAGTTTTTAAGAAAGGAATAAAATTTATACCGCAGCATTCGAAGTTGCTGTTGCGGTAGCGGTAAGCTGATACTACTACTGGGCGCAAGTTTTTTGCCCCAACTAATACGGTGAAAGGCAAATAAACTGCATAGCTTGTACAACCCATGCGGCCAGTGTGGTGCGAAATTTAAAAAAGAGAATTTAAAATGAAAACATACAAAATCCTGGGCCTAATGTCCGGCACCTCGTTAGACGGGCTCGACCTGGCCCACTGCCACCTCTGGCAGTCCGGTACCCAGTGGGAATTCAGCATTAAGGAAACCAAGAGCATTTCCTATTCTACTGAGATGCAAGCTAAATTGCAAGATTCCATTTTTCTTCCTGCAGAAAATCTGTTAAGTTTCCATAATTCCTACGGTACTTGGCTGGGTGAACAATCCCTAATTTTTATCGATGAACATAATCTAAATGTCGACGGTATCGCCAGCCACGGTCATACCACGCACCATCGCCCCGAAATGGGACTCACTTTTCAGATTGGATCCGGACAGCATTTAGCCAATGCCAGTGGACAGAAGGTCGTATGCGACTTTCGTACCAACGATGTGGCCTTGGGCGGACAAGGAGCCCCGTTGGTACCTATCGGCGATACTTTGTTTTTTGGAGCGTACGACTTCTGCCTAAATCTCGGGGGAATTGCTAATGTATCATTCGACAAAGACGGCCAGCGTATCGCCTACGATATCGGACTGGCGAATATGATCCTGAACCACATTACCCGAAAAAACGGGTTAAATTATGATAAAGGCGGGCAAATGGCACGTAGCGGAAAAGTGAATGCCGAACTTTTAAAAAAACTGAACGATTTGGACTTTTATCGGCTTCCTTACCCTAAATCTACCGGTTATGAATGGTTTGTGGAAAAAGTTGTGCCACTGGTCGATAGTACAAACGAAAGTATGGAAAACCTGTTGTGCACAGGCATCCATCATATCTGCGAACAGATTGCCACACAGGTGAAAGTCAACTCCAGCAAGTCGAACAACAGCCTTTTAGCCACGGGAGGAGGAGCTTTGAACGACTTTCTAATACAAACTCTGCAAGAAAAATTGGATACCGACACTAAAGTCATGGTCCCGGATATAAAACTAATTGAATTTAAGGAAGCCTTGGTCTTTGCCCTAATGGGCGCACTGCGGATGGAGGGAAAAACCAATGTGCTGCGCTCGGTGACCGGGGCGAAGAAGGATTCGTCTAGCGGGGTAGTTTTTATGCCTAGTTGACGATTTGATCGAACTTAAAGGCGATGTACTAACCACGATCGAAGTATATTCGCACGAAGCAGTACTGAGCATGGTCGAAGTGCATGAGCAATTATTGCAGGTCTATCATAATTGTCTATCTTGTTCCATCAAAAAAAATCCTAATGTCAAAAAAACAAAAACACGCAAGCGCCTATTGGAAAGAAAACGTTCGATACCTCTTTATTCTTTTGACCATTTGGTTCGTCGTTTCCTACGGTGCGGGCATTTTATTCAAAGATGCCTTGGACCATATTCGGATCGGTGGCTTTAAATTAGGCTTTTGGTTCGCACAACAGGGTTCTATTTATGTTTTTGTCATCCTCATATTCGTGTACATCCGATTGATGAATAAGCTGGACAAGAAATACGGCTTTGATGAGTAAAGGTCGGAGGCTCGCTGTTGGCTGCTTGATGTCCATTCCAACACGCAGCGAGCAAAGACCGATTAACAATTAACAACTAACAAACCACAGATACCCGCCGAAGTTTATGCAGAGCCTAGGCAAAGTGCGGGAATGACAAAAAATCCTTAATTTATGGATGTACAAACTTGGAGCTATCTGCTCGTCGGCATTACTTTCGCCCTTTACATTGGTATAGCTATCTGGTCGCGGGCTGGGTCGACCAGCGAGTTCTATGTCGCCGGTGGCGGGGTATCGCCATTAGCCAACGGCATGGCAACTGCCGCGGATTGGATGTCCGCCGCTTCCTTTATCTCCATGGCCGGTATTATCGCTTTTGCGGGGTATGACGGTTCCGTTTATTTAATGGGATGGACCGGCGGTTACGTGCTTCTTGCCCTATTACTTGCCCCCTACCTTCGGAAATTTGGCAAGTTTACGGTCCCCGATTTTATTGGCGATCGGTACTATTCCAAAACGGCCCGTATCGTTGCGGTAATCTGTGCCTTGATAGTATCCTTTACCTATATAGCAGGACAAATGCGAGGTGTCGGTGTGGTCTTTTCCCGTTTTTTGGAAGTGGATATCGATACCGGGGTCGTTATCGGGATGATTATCGTGCTTTTTTATGCGGTTTTAGGTGGGATGAAAGGAATCACCTATACCCAGGTCGCGCAATACTGCGTACTGATTTTTGCCTTTATGGTACCGGCTATTTTTATATCCATACAGATGACCGGAAATCCTGTGCCTCAACTGGGGATGGGATCTACCTTGAACGATGGATCTGGGACCTATTTGTTGGATAAGTTGGATGGATTATCGACAGAGCTGGGCTTTGCGGCCTATACCGAAGGAAAAAAATCGATTATCGATGTCTTTGCCATCACTTTGGCCTTGATGGTCGGTACGGCAGGACTGCCTCATGTCATCGTCCGGTTTTTTACTGTAAAACGGGTCAAGGATGCCCGTAAGTCCGCCGGATGGGCCTTGCTATTAATCGCTATTCTATATACCACTGCCCCAGCGGTTGCCATATTCGCCAAAACGAACCTGATCGACACTGTGAGCGATACCGCTTATGCCGATATGCCGGTATGGTTCAAGAACTGGGAAAGTACGGGCCTGTTAACTTTCGACGATAAAAACGGGGACGGAATAATACAATATGTAGCGGACGGCCAAGCTAACGAACTGACCATAGACAATGATATCATGGTGTTGGCCAACCCCGAGATAGCCCAGTTACCGGCATGGGTCATCGGTCTGGTGGCGGCAGGCGGACTTGCTGCCGCCCTGTCCACCGCGGCCGGACTTCTTTTGGTCATCTCCTCCTCGGTGGCGCACGATTTGATCAAAAAAACCTTTCGGCCTGATATCTCGGATAAAGGCGAACTATGGGCGGCACGTCTTTCGGCCACCGTGGCGGTAGTCATTGCAGGATATTTCGGTATCAATCCCCCTGGCTTTGTTGCGGCCGTGGTCGCCTTGGCCTTCGGGCTGGCCGCAGCATCATTCTTTCCTGCCATCGTTTTGGGCATTTTCTACAAAAAGATGAACAAGGAAGGTGCCATTGCCGGTATGGTTGTAGGTATAGTATCCATGTTGTTTTATATGTTGAAATTTAAATTTGATATGTTCGGAGGCGGTACTCCGGAAGATTGGTGGTTCGGCATCTCTCCCGAAGGATTCGGAACGGTAGCCATGATTCTTAATTTTGCGGTTTCCATTATCGTCATGCAATTTACTCCGGACCCACCTTTAGACGTTCAGGAAATTGTTGAGGATATCCGTATTCCCAGCGGAGCGGGTGAGGCCACCGGGCATTGAATATTATTCGACGGTAACAAGATTTTTGAGTAACTTCCCTTTTACTAATTTAGTTCGTTTCCCTTGAAGAATTTTCAACAAAAAATAACCCGAGGTAATTGAAGTTAGGATGCTGTATAAATACCTATTCACAATTAACTCGATAATTCATTAACTTTTTTCCACCATGAGCAACTATCACATTAAACACCTAGAGGAGTATTTTCAAGTCTACCGGAAATCCGTCAGAAACCCTGAAAGTTTTTGGGAAGAAATTGCGGAAGAACATTTCGTATGGCGCAAAAAATGGGACAATGTGCTAGAATGGGATTTTTCAAAACCTGAAATCAAATGGTTCGAGGGTGCGAAACTGAATATCACCGAAAACTGCATCGATCGTCACTTGACCACCCGAGGCGATAAGACCGCCCTGCTTTTTGAACCCAACGACCCCAATGAAGAGCCGGAACATATTACCTACCACCAATTACATGAAAGGGTCTGTCGAATGGCGAACGTCCTCAAAGAACATGGAATTAAAAAGGGTGATCGCGTCTGTATCTATTTGCCGATGATTCCCGAACTGGCTATTTCATTATTGGCCTGCGCGCGAATCGGCGCTATTCATTCCGTTGTCTTCGCCGGATTCTCTTCAAATGCCTTGGCAAGCCGCATCAAAGATTCGGACTGTAAAATAGTTTTGACTTCGGATGGATCGTACCGCGGTTCAAAGACCATCGATTTAAAAGGAATAGTAGATAGAGCTTTAGATGATTGCCCCAGTATAGTGAACGTATTGGTCGTCAAACGTATTGATAGCGACATCGAGATGAAAGATGGAAGGGACAAATGGCTTCAACCTCTGCTAGATGATGCCGAATCCGATTGTGCGGCCGAGATTATGGATGCCGAAGATCCCCTGTTCATTCTATACACCTCGGGATCGACCGGAAAACCCAAAGGCATGGTGCACACCACAGGAGGTTACATGGTCTACACGGCCTACACTTTTAAAAACGTATTCCAGTACCGGGAAGATGATATTTATTGGTGTACCGCTGATATCGGTTGGATTACAGGACACTCCTATATTGTCTACGGTCCCTTGGCCAATGGCGCGACCACGGTAATGTTCGAAGGCGTGCCCTCTTATCCCGATTATGGCCGGTTTTGGGAAGTAATCGAAAAACATAAAATTAATCAGTTTTACACGGCGCCTACGGCAATTCGTGCCCTGGCCAAGCAAAGTCTGGAGTTTGTCGAAAAACACGATCTTTCAAGCCTGAAAGTTTTGGGGTCCGTCGGTGAACCAATAAACGAAGAGGCCTGGCACTGGTACAATACCAATGTTGGCAAACACAATAGCCCCATCGTCGATACGTGGTGGCAAACGGAGACCGGAGGCATTATGATTACACCGATTCCCTATGTAACGCCGACAACACCGACTTACGCGACACTGCCCTTTATCGGCATCCAACCAGCCCTTATGGACGAGGATGGCAAAGAATTAAAGGGAAACAAGGTCGATGGCCGTCTTTGCATCAAATTCCCTTGGCCGGGAATAGCGAGAACCATTTGGGGCAACCATGACCGCTATCGGGACACTTATTTTTCGGCCTATAAAGACATGTATTTTTCTGGGGATGGTGCCCTTAGGGATGCCGTGGGTTACTACCGAATCACAGGCCGCGTCGATGATGTCGTCATCGTTTCAGGTCACAATTTAGGCACCGCTCCCATCGAGGATGCCATCAACGAACATCCTGCGGTAGCTGAAAGTGCCATTGTCGGTTTCCCACACGATGTAAAAGGCAACGCGCTTTACGGTTACGTGATCTTGAAGGAAACAGGAGAAAGCAGGGACCGTGATAACCTTCGAAAGGAAATCAACCAACATATCACCGAACATATCGGTCCGATCGCCAAGTTAGATAAAATCCAATTCGTTTCGGGGCTTCCTAAAACCCGGAGTGCCAAAATCATGCGGCGTATCCTGCGGAAAATCGCCTCAAACGATGCGGCCGATCTCGGGGATACCAGCACCTTGGTGAACCCCGAAGTAATCGAAGAAATTATGGAGAATTCGCTATAGCTGGAAAAGCACAAAAATTACGGCCTGTCAGGATGTGTTGTTTTAACCAAGTCCGGTTCAATACAAAGGCAAAATCTAGAAGAAGCAAACTTGACAGGTCTATCGGTAATGGACGAAAGAATTAGGTTCACTCCCTTAAGCCGTTGCCATCACGCTGCTCCGCCGCACCAATAACATAATTCCCAAAGAAAACAATCCGCAAATCGCAAGGCCTACAAACATGGGCCAAACGGTTCCCAGAACAAAACTGCCGATATAGTTGGCAATCGGGACAGCCATAATCGTAGAAACGAACCCATTGATGGCCGCACCGATACCGGCGATATGGCCAATGGGCTCCATCGCAATGGAGCGAAAATTGCCCCAAAGAAAGCCAAGACAGAAAAACTGGGCGAATAAAAATAAGATAAGTACCGCTACATTCGGATTCGGACTTCCATAAAAAACAATAACGTAGATAACGGCAATAGCGCAAAAGGCCATCTGAGCCATCAAGGCTAATTTTCGCATCCCAAAACGCATAACAAGTGTACCGTTCAAAAATGTAGATAAGCCTACCGAACAGGCAAGCCCCGCAAAAATATATGGGAAAGATTCAGTGAGTCCGTATTGGTCTTCGAAAACGTGCTGTGAAGCACTAAGATAGACCAAAAAAGAACCGGTTACAAAGCCCGAAGTGAAGGTAAAAGCAACGGTTTCGCGGTGTTTAATAAATTCCCGAAGTCCGCTTACAAAGACCCTTCCGGAAAATGGAATCTTGTAGTGTGGCCTCAAGGTTTCGACCTGCCGTTTCCAAAACCAAATGGCGACCACCAAGGCAAAAAAGAGCTGTACGTAGAAGATGGCCTCCCATCCAAAAGCATCCATAATCCATTTGCCTATGGCCGGGGCGACCACGGGAACCAAAATGAAAAAGGCAGTGACGAACGACATAATCTTGGCCATATAATCGCCTTTATAGGTATCTCGAATGATGGATATTGCAATCGTACGCGGTGCGGAAAGTCCAATTCCCTGCATTATGCGACCAAAAATCATTATTTCTAAAGAAGGGGCGAATACGCAAACGGCACTGGCCACGGCAAAAAGCCCAAAACCCATATAGACTATCGGTTTCCGTCCAAAACTGTCCGATAGCGGACCGAAGAATAGTTGCCCGACGCCCAATCCTAAAAAAATCATGGTAATCAACAACTGATTGTCCGTCGGATCTAAGCTGTTAATGGCAATTCCGATATTTGAAATCGCAGGCAACAACGCATCGATGGCCAAAGCCACGATAGACATCAACGACGCCATTAAAGCGATAAACTCGAAGTTCGGTTTTACGTTTTCATTTTGCATCCGGCAAAAGTAGTGCAAGGAATTCGCAACTGGAATGGAATTGAGAGATATGTTCGGAATTTTTGCAGTTGCCATTTTGCAGCAATAGACGCTGGAGGCCAGAGGCCAGAGGCTAGAGGCTAGAGGCTAGAGGCTAGAGGCTAGAGGCTAGAGGCTAGAATAATAAATTTTCTAATTTCCTTGATGTGGTTTTGTTCTCGGAATCAAAAGCAATTCCGTTTGCCGACCGTTGACGTATCGAAAACCCTCTTCACCAAAGAATCCCGCTTCCTCTAACATGATGCGGATGTCCCTTTTCCATTCAGGAACCGTTACCGTAGTGTTGAGCTCGATAGCATAGACGGTATTGGGATTAAGGGGATAGCTTTCCCCATCGGTCGCCATTACGCCATCTTGGGAATCCCACATCCCAATGGTGGTACCGGCAGAATGGCCGTACAAGCCCAAAGGATGGGTGTATATTGCCGGGCGTAGACCTGCTGCTTTTGCGGCAGCAAGCGATATTGCCAAAATCTCGTTTCCGGTGCGTCCCTTGCTCATGTTCTGGGTTAGAAAATCCTGTACCTTATTTCCGGCCTTCAATCCCTCCCTCAAAAATTCCGGTGCTTCTTTTTCACCGGATTTTAGAACGTAGGCCAGTTCTTGGCAGTCAGTGTTCAGGCGTAAATAGGTAATACCGAAATCACAATGCACCAAATCGCCCGGTAGGATTACCGTATCGTCTGGGCGACCGGAAAACGAATAGAGATGGCCGATCAAGCTATCATGGCTGCGTTGTACATCAACCGTTGGATGAAACCAGGTTTCCAATCCCAAATCAGTGACTTTTTGGCGCATCCACCATTCCACTTCAGTAGTTGTGGTAATGCCGGGCGTAATGACTTTTTCTGAAAAGGCTTCGGCGATAATATCATGGGTGATATCGACCAGTTGGTCATAGATAATCATTTCGCGTTCGGTACGGGTCTCGATCCAACGTACGGCCAGGGATTCGGCGGAAACAACATTTTTATGCAACTTCTTCGGAAGTTTATCCATAAAAGCTTCATAATCCGTTTTATCAAGGCCGTCGGCGATATTGAAATCCTCCGAAAAATTCAATCCTATCCTATCCGGTTTGCGAACTTCGATCAGTTGCATCAAACGTTTCCACTGGTCTGGCTCCTTTTCTTTATCCCATGCCGATTTTATATTTTCCCCAACATTGTATCGTGCGACCGCCAGTTTTTCAAAGGTGTTGTTCGGGGCATCCCTGTAAAACAGAAGAATTGTCCTTCTTCGTGCATTAAGCCAAGTTGCGGGCAGCATGGTACGCAGTACTGGGTCTTCGTTATATTCCCGGGAGATGACCACCCACATATCAATGTCCGTTTCATCCATTAATTTCGGGAGTAGATTATCGAAACGGTCCGCTAAAATTTCGTTGACGACCCTTGCCCTTTCGCCTTCGGGGAGAATCTGCTGGGCGTACGTGGATAGGAGGGTAAAAAGACAACAGAAAAGAATTATTTTTTTCATGAAATTAGTTTTGGCCATGAAAATACGGAAAAAGTAGCTGATGCGATTCGTTGTTTATCCGAGCCTTACCCCACGGCAAGGACCCTTGTTTTATGCCTTTGAATTTTTCCGCTTTCAGTCTGCAGAAAATTGGCAATTGGGTAAATTTTCTTTGGAATCTCAAACTTTTCCAAAGTGGTCAACGATCGAATTTTTTGAAGTAATTTTTCTTCCTCAAGCGTACCTTCCACAATTAAAACCAGTTTTTGGCCTAGTTTTTCATCTGGAAGTCCGGCCACAAAAAAACGGTTTGGTATCACAGCAGCCAATTTGGACTCGATCTGTTCCGGGAACAACTTGACCCCTCCGGAATTAATAACGTTATCGAACCGGCCCAGCCACTCGAATTCGGTTTCGGAAAAAAGTGCTACCACATCGTTCGTAATCACCACATCATCAGTGATTTTGGGAGCATTGATGACCAGACAATTCCTTTCATCAATCGATAATGTCACGTTCGGCAAGGCCTTGAAATTTGACTTTTGCGTTTTTGCTTCAACCGTGCTTTGACTAAGTCCAGCAGTAACTTGAGGTGCGACATTTAATTTTTTCAAGGCGATATGGGTAATGGTCTCGGTCATCCCATACGTTTCAAAAACTTGCGTTCTTTGAACTTGAACTTGGGTTTGAATTTTTTCCGATAATGGTGCACCCCCAACAATCAAGGTGACTATCTGGCTGAGGGAATCTAAAGAATTCTCAAGCTGCAGCGGTACTATGGCTGCAAAGTCATAGGCTTTTGAGATACCATCGAGGGGATGGGAAGAAGGTGAAATATAGTCAAGTTCCAGCCCCAATACCATAGCCCTGACCAGCATCATCTTACCTGCAATGTAGGTTGCGGGCAGACATAGTAGGGCGGAATTACCCGGTTGCAATCCGAAAAATTCACCGGTGGCCAAGGCGGAGTTAGCCATATGCTGTTTCTGCAACGTGATGGCCGTCGGCTTTCCGGTAGAGCCCGAAGTATGTACTTGCAAAGTCGGATTATCATCTAACCAATCCAGCAGAAAATCACCAATTTCTTTCTCGAAAGGTTCGCCCTCCTTGATCAAACTATAGGCGACTTCCTTGAGTTCGTCATGCGAGAACGCAATACCATTAAGTTTGAAATGGCTATGAATTTTCCTGTAGAGCGGTGTCATCGGCATATTGTTCTAGGAAGCGTTCTTTTGAGGGTACCTTACCCGTTAGGCGTTCTTTCCAATCGGTCCATTTATATTTTCGTGAGAAAATAAATAGTAGGATGGGATAAATTATAAAAACTGGTACCAAAACATCCCAATCCAGAACGGGTTCCGAAATATCGCGATAGAGGGAATCGGTCTGAAAAGCGGTCCAATCAGCGGTAACTAGAAGTGCGGCGGTAAGATTATTGGCCGCATGAAAACCAAGGGCTAGCTCCAGGCCTTCGTCCATCAAGGTAAGTATCCCCAGAAAAAACCCGGTACCTATATAGTAGACCATAATACCATACCCCAATTTTTCGACCTCGGGATTAAAAAGGTGAGCGAGCCCGAATAACAGGGAGGTGACCAGTAAGGGTAGCCATCTATTCTTGGCCATCATACCCAGACCTTGCATCATATAGCCACGCATATAATATTCTTCCATACTCGTTTGAACGGGTATCATTATAACGGCGATCAGGGCAAGAACCAGAAACGGCTCTACATTAAAATTAAAGACATAATCTTCCGGGGAAAGTTGAATATCAATGATAATAAAGACTGTCGAAATAGCCGCCCAAAGTACAAAAGCCCAAGTTATTCTGCTCCAATCGATTTTTTTTCTGGAGGTCGTCAATTGTATTATACTTTGCTTGTGCACAAATTTAACATAGACGAACAACGACAGCAGTCCGATTGCAAAGGTTAACAGCATTAAAAATAAAAACGGATTTGTTCCCAATACCTTGGCTATTGCACCAAGGTCACCGCTGGCCAAGACCGAGATTGAATCAGCTTTTAGCAGCAAGGCCGCAATTAACGGAACACCGCCCAAAATTTGCCAGCAGAAAAATACGCCCAAAATACCCACAACATATCTCCATGACTCACTTAAACCCTTATACGCCTGCGCTATATACATAATTTCTCAATTATTCCAGTTTCCCAGGTTGACTTCTCTTTATAAAATAATTTACCGCTTTCTACTTCAAGTGGACTTTCGAAATTGTTGGTGTATAGACTTCCCGTACCCAAACCCTGTGGCATTTTATTACCTAAAGTATACGTCCACTGCGCAATGGCGCTCAGGCCGATATTGCTTTCAAGAGCACTGGTGATCCACCATCCGATATCCATTTTTTCGGCCAAATCAATCCATTCCTCGCTTCCCCGATAACCGCCCACAAAACTTGGTTTGAGAATAATGTATTGCGGTTTGAGGGTTTGTAATAAAATTTGCTTGTCCGTTACATTCGTTACGCCGATCAATTCTTCGTCCAAAGCAATCGGAATAGGACTTATCTCGCAGAGATGCCGCATAGCTTCGGGCTTGCCTTGCCGAATGGGCTGTTCTATGGAATGCAAATCATATTGCGCCAATCTCCGTAGTTTTTCCATCGCCTGTGAGGGTTCGAAAGCACCATTGGCATCGACCCGAAGTTCAATCTGGTCTTTGGAATATTTTCTTCGGACGGATGCCAATAACGAAACCTCCGTCTCAAAATCGAGCGCTCCGATCTTTATTTTGATACATCGGAATCCCTGAACCAATTTTTGTTCGATCTGTTCGTGCATGAAAACTTCGTCGCCCATCCAAATTAGTCCATTTATAGGGATGGAACTTCCCTTTTCTACAAAGTCGGAGGCAAAAAGCACGAAAGGATTTTCGGAGTGCAGCGATAAAAACGCTTGTTCCATGCCGAATTGGATACTGGGAAAATTCGATAAAGCATCCCACAAAGCATCCTTCCCTAAATCGATGTTTTTGCAGGTCCACGCCAGTTTATCCTGATATCCATCGATATCGTCGAAACTCAAGCCCCTCAGTAGACCACATTCACCGATACCCTTTTTCCCATTTTCCTCTAAGATCAGGAACCAAGTCTCTTTTTGACGGAGCACCCCGCGAGAAGTTCCGCTGGGGCGTTTGAAATCCAGAATATATTTTTTATAAAAGGCTTTCATACAATGCCCGCAAATTTAAGTATATTTCAAGTATGGAGACATTCGAAAACAAAACAATATGGATTACCGGCGCATCGTCGGGTATTGGTGAGGCTTTGACCTATGCCCTGAGCGAGCGAGGGTGTAATTTAATCTTGTCCTCTAGAAAAAAGGATGTCCTCGAAAAAGTCCAAATGCATTGTGCGCATCCCGAAAACGTAAAGCTCGTTCCATTGGATGTTTCTAATTTCGACATCCTTCCGAAAAAGGCCATTATCGCGCAATCCGCTTTTGGCAGCATAGATATCCTTATCAACAATGCGGGCATTAGCCAGCGCTCTTTGATTATCGATACGGACTTGGAGGTCTACAAGAGGATTATGGACGTAGATTTTTTCGGCGCTGTTGCTCTTTCAAAAGCAGTACTTCCCCATTTTGTAGAACGTCAAAGAGGCCATTTTGTCACCATCAGTAGCTTGATGGGCAAGTTTTCTTCGCCCCAACGCTCCGGATACTGTGCGGCAAAGCATGCACTGCACGGATTTTTTGACTCCATGAGGATGGAACATGAGGCGGACAACATTGGTGTAACCATGGTCTGCCCCGGTTTTGTACGTACCAATGTGGCCAAAAATGCGCTTAAGGGCGATGGGAATCCAAAAAACGAGCAAAGTGAATCCATTGCCAACGGTATCCCCGTAGCGGTGGCCGCGCAAAAAATTATCAGTGCGATCGAACGTAAAAAGTTCGAGGTCTATATGGGCAAAAAGGAAGTTTTTGGGGTGTATCTGAAACGATTTTTCCCTAAAATTTTACATCGGGTCGTTTCAAGGCATAGGCCTACTTAAAATTGAACCAATAGCGGACGCCATCCCCATTATTATCGATGTTCAAGGTCGTTTGAAGCTGGTTCGCCAAACGGTTCATCAGGCGAATACCCATGGAAGTGTTGGTGCGATCTTCGGTGTCTTCAGGTAGACCGATGCCGTTATCGGAATACTCGAAATAGCCATCTAGATCGTCATTCTTCCGTATCTTAATGTAAATTTTATCGGAATCGTCATCCTCGGGAAAGGCATATTTAAAGGAGTTTGAAACCAGTTCGTTAAGGATAAGCCCAAAGGGGATTGCTCTATCGACATCGAGTTCAACCCCTTCCGCATCGATGGTAATCTCGATATTATGGCCACCCTTTCGATAAACGGACTGTACGCTGTTAATAAGGCTCTCGATATAACTTTGCATCTCGATTACGGAAAGATCCTCGTTCTGATATAGTTTTTGATGGATTAGTGCCATGGCCTTTACTCGGCTTTTGCCCTCTTCAAGCGCCTCGATGGCGGCCTTGCTCCTCGTATTTTTAGTCTGAAGGCTTAAAAGACTTGACACCATCTGCAGATTGTTCTTTACGCGGTGGTGGATTTCTTTTAGAAGGGAATCTTTTTCGACCAATGAGTTCTCGATGATATATTTTTGTTCTGCGATCAAGCGTTGGCTCTTGATACTCTTGAGGTAGGCATAGACAAGGCCTGCAAAGCCTAAAAGCGTAAAAAAGAACGATATCAACACTAAATTGCTTGTGCGTTCCTGAGCGAGCATCTCGCTTCGCGATTGCTCAAGAGCCAATTTTTGCTCCGCCATCATCGTTTTTGACAACTCGCGTTCTTCACTCATAACAGTTGCTAACTGTTGCTTGCGTAATTCAGACTCGGTACCAATAATGGAATCACGTATGCGCAGGTTTCTTCTCAGGTAAAATGCCGCATTTTTATAATCTTCGGTCTTATCGTAGTACAACGACAATAATCTATTTTTTTGCAATAGATTATCAATTGAATTGGTCTGTAAATCATCACTGAGGTAGTCTGTCGCCTTAGCATAATTTTCTAACTGCAGGTAGCACTCGGAAATGGCAAGACTGTTTTCGCTTATTTCTCCTCCCAAGGTTCCATTACCAAACTCTTTGATTATAGATATGGCGCTTCCCAAATGGGGAATAGCATCTTCAAATTGTTTAAGCTGCACAAGACATTTACCAATGTTGCCATCAATAATTCCGTTCAAGAGATTGGCTTCGGTCTGTTCGCTGTCACTTTTCTTTCGAGTAACATCATTCAAGAATACCCTTATAAAACTTTTGGCCTTTTTATAATTGGTAAGGGCCGTTGTGGTCGACTCGTCTAATCTCAAAAAATTACCTAAATTATTATAGTATTCCGCTTGGGCATAAAAATCATTTTCTTCAACGGTTTTTTTGATTTTTTCGATATAATCACCCATGGCCGTTCTATACAGACCTAAATTGGAATAAATATCATAAAATGCTACATCCTCGTTTATTCCATAAAGCCGTATCTGCTTTCGAATCTCAATCTGTTCAGGATACATGGCCAATTGCCCATAATTATCGTCCATCAAATCCAAGAGTTTTGATTTTAAATAGATATCTAATTGTTCAATATTGGTGTGGAGGTCCTTCGCTATGGCCAGACTCTTGTCATAATCGCCCAGATCATAATAAATTCGGGCACGTATCAGCTCGTATGTTATAATGGTTTGCTTATCAACGGCTTTGGTGGCTTCATTGAGATACCGATTTACAGCATCAAGCCAATCATACATAGAATTTTCACTATACCTATTTGGGGTATTAAAAAAGAAGTTGAAGCGTTCGTCAGCGGATTCTAAATCTTGGAATTCGATAAATGCGTCCCGTTCTGTTTCCGCTGCTTGCTGCGCCCTACAAAGAAGGACACCCAGGAAACAGAGCAAAATAAAAGAAAATTTCTTGCTTAGTAGTTTTTTCATATCGGTAAGCACAGGCAAAATTCAAAAATAGCAGTATTCGGCAGTTTTACTTAATTTTTGTTGTCTGCCCTTTGCCGGATTTAGCTTCGATACCGCAAAAATAAAACCTTAACGGGCAAATTCGATAATTCTTGTTAAAAAATTTTCATCATCTCGCTGACCATAATTTCAATCAGTTTATTTATAACATATTGGAATACAAACAGTTAATACTGATTTAAATGCTATCCAAGAGTTTTTCATTATAATTTCGGAACACGATTAAACAATTTTCAGTCATTAATGTCATCCCATCGGGGGATAAGCAACTCCATAGGGCTATTGTTGTGAAACTGTGCTTTTCCGTTGTAAAAGCTACTAAGACTGGTAATCTATCGGATGCGTTCTTCTCTTTCGAGACGGATTCCCAATTAAGAGACTGTCTGTAATCGACTATTTTTTTCGTGCTTGTCCGGCAGACAGGTATGCCCTGTTTTTAGACATTCCCACTGGTACCGAATCGGGCGGACTTCGTTTAATTTTCGATTGCGATGGCTATACTAGCCACAAGCCTCATTTAGATTGCCCAAAATGGTACAAAATAAGCTGTAACCGCAAACGTTCAGGGCAACCCACAAAACAGTCTCTAAGGTCTGAACTAAAAAGAGCCTTATCTTTTTAAGACAAGACCCTTTACGAGAACACGATATGAAAATGAAAAAATTTACGTATTTATAGCAATACCGCTATCGGTATCACGTCGCTAAACTAG
The DNA here is from genome assembly GCA_963832345.1 of uncultured Flavobacteriaceae bacterium. Lineage (GTDB taxonomy): Bacteria > Bacteroidota > Bacteroidia > Flavobacteriales > Flavobacteriaceae > Pricia. Next base: position 253,067 of record CAWHTW010000015.1, read on the forward strand.
CGTAATTCTAAGATAGGATGAAAATTATGTTGTGAAACGTCGAAAAGTTGTGGTGAAAAGTGTTAAAAAAAAGGACGCAAAAAAGGGACACAGAAAGCATCCCTTAAAGCATATATTTAATAGAATTATTTTATGAATTCATGGCAGAGATTATAAATTCCTTGAAATCCTTAGATATCGGAATAAGCGTGTCCTTAATCATAATGTCCCTCGAATTAATGGCATCAATATGATCTACATTTACGATATAGGATTTATGAGCCCTGTAAAATTTATTCTTGGGCAATTTTTCCAAATAATCTTTTAATGGAGAACGGACCAAAAACTTCTTATCGACCGTATTAACCTCTAAATAAACATTATCCGCCTTGATAAAACGGATATCGGCAAACTGAATACGATAGTACAGGTGTTGCTTTTTAACGAATATAGAGTCTTTTAACACCGTATTCGACATTGCAACATCATCATCGGTAACGCTAGCAGCCGCTGTTTTATCCGAATGTGTAAAATTGGAAAGTGCAATTTCAATGGAAGTGTACAAATCCTGTTGCTCAAAGGGTTTTACCAGGTAGCCATTGGGCTTCACCGATTTTGCATTCTCGACCGTAGCTCTATCGGAGTTGGAGGTTACGAAAATAAAAGGAATATCGTAGTTTTCACGGATGTGCTTTCCGAGGTCGATACCTGTTTTATCCGAGGCTAAAATAATGTCTATAAGTACCAAATCTACATGTTGGTTCTTCAGAACTTCTTCGGCCTGTTCGTAAACAATCACATTATCTACAATCTCATAACCGATTTCCTCGAGCATTGATTGCATATCATCGGCAATGATAACATTGTCCTCTACGATAAGAATTCTAATGGGTTTTTCCAAAATAGGTAGGGTTTAGTTACTTTTAAATCTTAAAATTACAAAAAAATATTACAATTGATGTACATGAGTACCGCCAAAAGAAATGTGCTTAAAGCCAGTTTCTTTAACTCAGGGTCAATTAAATCAGATTTATTAGTACGATAAATCGTTTTTAAATGTACGAATATAGGAATGAAAGCCAATAATGGGAAACCGCTTTTTGGCCAACTTTCAAAATTCCAATACAGAAATACGGAAAAACATACAAACGCGGATATCAACAGTATGAAATGATAAATTTTTCCATTTACAAAACCCAAGTATACCACTAACGTATTTTTTTTTGCCTTTTTGTCGGAATTAAGATCCCTTAAATTGTTAAGGTTCAGTACACCGGCACTGAGCAATCCTATGGCTGTTGCCGGTAGGAACATCAAGGGGGACAGAAATTTAGTATATAAAAACAAGCTACCCAAAACCGCCACCCATCCGAAAAAAAGCAATACGAATATATCGCCTAAACCTTTATAACCGTACGCCGATGCCCCTAAAGTATATTTCAATGCGGCCCAAATACTGGCAGCACCTAAAATCAAGAATAAAATCGAAAAGATAAGGTTCTGGGGCCCGAATGCGGCATAAATCAATGCAATTACCAAAAGCGCGTCGACGACCACGGAAATTAATATACCCTTCTTCAATACTTTTCTCGTCAGAATACCACTTTGAAGCGCCCTTTTCGGACCGATGCGATCATCATTATCAGTACCCCTCACCCCGTCTCCATAATCATTGGCGAAATTCGAGGTGACCTGAAAGCCTATGGCCGTCAACAATGAAAGTATAAAAAGCAATACATCGCTTTTACCGTAATAATTGGCAAGACCCGTACCGACCAAAACCCCGGAGACCGATAACGGAAGTGTCCTTAATCTGGCCGCATTGAGCCATGGCCCGATTTTCTGTGAAAAGTTCAATTATTCGGCATCTTCTATTTGAACCCGTTTTCCGTCTCTATAGGACGCTACAAAAGCATCCGGAAACCCAAGGTCGACCAATTGCTCCCGAAAGTTCTGGGCCTCTTTCAATGTCTCAAAATTACCCAAAGAGTACGAATAAAAGGGATTCGCTTTTACAAACATTGTGTTCGTTAGCGCCTCTGAGGCCAAAGTCATATTGTTGTCGACAAAGGACTTAATTTGCACGGAATAAATTTTCTCTTTTTGTAGAAATTCCTTGGCCAAATAGAATTCGTTGACCAAACTCAATTCCTCGTTCTGTTGTTTTAAATTATCGATACGCGATTTTATGGCATCCAAACTATCGATGGAAACCAAAAGGTTGCTCGGGCTTTCATAATTATTGGAGACACTTCTACCAGCAGTAAACGAAAATATAATAAGCGTACCGATAAGAAATAGGCCCGTAACACCGGCAAATATATTGCGCTGAAGTTTGTTCTTGCGAATCGTTTTGTTTTTGAACTTGATTTGATCAAGAAGACGTTCGTTGATAATTTGCGCCTTGTCTATATCTTTGTGCAATTCCAAAAGATCGCTTTCTTCTATAAATGGCATACTACAGTATTTTCTAAATTAATTCGACCCACGCTTTGGGATCGTTGATAAAGTTAATCAAAATACCGAAAGATCGATGAAATACACTTCCGTAATGTTGCGAAAATAGGTATTTATGTAGTATAGAAGGTTTTAAACGATGTTAAGGATTGGTAGAACGGTTTTCAGACCATCCGAATACCATCTTCCTGAATAGCTATCTTCCGTTCACGATATAACGTACCTATACCTTTTTTAAAGGTCTTTTTGCTCATTTGAAGCTCTTTTTTAATATGCTGGGGGTCAGATTTGTCATGTAGTGGCAAAAACCCGCCGTGCGCCATTAACCGCTCAAAGATTTTGTTGGCGGCCGGTTCCAGAATTTTTTCTCCCAGTGGTTGTAAGGAAACGTCAATTTTGTTATCGGGACGAATATTCTTAATAAAACCCTTGGAGGTATCTCCAACCGCTACACTTTTGAAAATTTCGTTGTGGTACACCAAACCTTTATGTAGATGGTTGATGATGACCTCCCACCCCAAATCGGTCATTCGTGTAAACAGTATTTCGACTTCTTCCCTTTCCCTCACGGTAAGGTCGTCGTTACTTAAAAATTTGTCGAGTTTGTTGGAAGCGACCAAGCGAAAAGAAAGATCATCTAGATAACAATGTACTACATACCACTGTCCCTCCTTCATTTTTTCCCGCTGCTCACTAAAAGGCACTAAAAGATGCTTTTCAAGGCCCCAATCCATAAACGCACCGATATTATTGACTTCTACCACCTGCAATAAGGCAAATTTATGCCGGACTACTGTAGGCGTCAAAGTGGCGGCAATCGGTCTTTCCTCATAATCCAAATAGCAGAACACGTTTAGCATATCACCTATTTCCGTGTCCTTCGGAACGTATTTATTCGGTAATAGAATCTCAACGCCGGTTTTGCTGCCCAAAAACAGACCCACGCTTGTATCGCGTAATACCTCAAGCTCGTTGTAATTTCCCAGTTCTATCATATGGCAAAAATAAGACTTATTGAATAAAAAGTTACAGATTGGATTTTTATGTTTGTGCTCAACCTTTGCGTTTGAGTTTGATTATCGCTTGCAAAAAAAAACCGCCCACGGTCGGTGAACGGTCAATTGCCATTAATACTGATGTTCTTTAATATACTGAAGCCTTATTAAAATGCTTACAAAGCATGTAATAGACAACCGCCCTGTGCTTATTTCTATTTGAAGGGCCGTATTTATCCATCACAGATTTTATGGCTTCCATAAGTTTTGGCTCGTCATTCAGACCCAATTTCTTGATCAGGTAATTCTTTTTAACCGTATCTAGTTCCTTGTCGTCACCACCAGATACTTTTGAAGCGTCGGTATTGTAAATGGCCGGTCCGAGGCCTATGGCAACCTTGGTCAACAAATCCATATCTGGCTGCTCTCCGAATTTATCGTTGATGTCGGCCGCGTACTTCTCGATCAATTCATCTCTTTTACTACTCATAATTGTTGGTGTTATATACGAACCTGTCCACGTTATTTCACCTCCGGTAGGGTACCCAAAAGCCGAATACAAGCAAAAATAGAAAAACAAATTCTGGTTACTAGGTACTGAAATAGTTCAAGCTTTTTCTTTTACTTAAGAGTATTCGCTTCAAAAAAAAGCTTAGACGATTTCAATGAACCCATTTTGAGTTCAACGATAAACCGAAGATAAAAAATCAAAATAACCAAGCAAAATTTTGTCATTCAATATTCTAGGGGTGTGAACCTCAAGAACTTTCGGATGCTCAGAAGAAGTATAAAAGTTCGTTAGCGCCGCTTTCAAACTTTTCTCGTCACCTACCGACACATACTCAAAACCAAATTGTTTACTCAGGTGTTCTGCATTCATTTGGTGGGCCGTCTCAAAATAGCGCTGGAAATTTTCGGTATCCTCTTTTCCCGGTAGAATCCTGAAAATACCACCTCCGTTATTGTTAATGAGAATAATGCGGAAATCAGGACGAATGTAATTGTTCCACAATCCGTTACTATCATAAAAAAAACTCAGGTCTCCCGTAATCAGCAAGGTAGGATTTTCAGAATATATGGAAGAACCCACCGCCGTCGAAGTACAGCCATCTATACCGCTGGTTCCACGATTGCAGTATACCTTTAAGGAGGGATGTAGGTCGAACAATTGGGCATAACGCACCGTTGAGCTGTTCGCTAATTGTACCTGATACCCCTCGGGAATACCGACCAAAAAAAGCTTAAAAGCCAACATGTCTGAAAAGGGGATGCTGTCGACATACGCCGCGCGTTTTACTTTGCAAGTGTTTCTTAGGCTATTCCAATAGGAAAAATAATTACTTGCCTTGGGCTTAACAACCGGAAGAAACTGTCGGAAGAACGGCTCGGCCGCCATTTTAAAATGATGGTTCAACGAAAAAAAAGTGTCATAGGCCTTCAACGAATCGATATGCCAATGATGTCTGGGCCTGTATTCCCGGAGAAAAGCCTTTATTTTTTTCGACACTACCAGACCGCCGAACGTGAGCAAAATATCGGGCCTTAATTTTTCGAAAAGCGCTTCACAATTCTCCCGTTTTTCGATAGGTGCCAAAATACTGTCGATACTGGCAAAAAATTTCGGGTGATGAAGGTTGGATGTGGTTTCTGTGAAAACTATGACCGAAGGGTCTTCCGCAAGCTGGTTTAAAAATTGCTGTTCGAGCGCATTGGGGGGGTTGACACCGACAAGCACCATCTTTCGCTTGGCGGCGTCCCACACATCCACGAAGCTTTGTATGTCGGTAATTGCAGGGCTTTGCGTAATTTCAGCCGGCACTACCAGAGGCACAGCTGCAGGTTTCCTATCCGTATCATATAAGGGTTCTTCAAAAGGAACATTGATATGTACAGGCAACTTAAGCTTTAAAGCCACGTTCAACGCGGTGTTCAATTCGCTGTCATTGTGTTGCTGTATTTCATTTTGTGAAATTTCTACCGATTCGCCCACTAGCCATTCGGGAGCATATTTTTCTATCCTATCGACCGCATGAACGACATCTTGCTTCAAATGGGCGGAATATCCAATATGGCGATGGAAAACGTCGTCTTGCCGAATGGTCTGTCCGTCGCCAACGTCGATTTTATAGACAGGTCTGTCCGCAGATATAACCACCAGAGGAAGGCCACTGTAAAACGCCTCGGCCACTGCAGGATAATAATTCAAAAGGGCGCTGCCCGATGTACAGACTACTGCTACGGGTTCCATCAAATGCTGGGCAATACCCAATGCAAAAAAGGCCGCGCTTCGCTCATCGACGATACTAAAACAAGTAAAATAGGAGTCTTCGGTAAAATCGATGGTCAAGGGGGCATTTCTTGATCCCGGCGAGATGATGATGTTCTTGATCCGTTTGGCCTTACAGTGCTGCACGACCAATTGCGCCGAGGGAATACTGGAGTGTCTCATGAGGTGCAAAAGTACAAGTTCAAGCGCAAGTTCAAGTTCAAGTTGAAAAAAAAATCAAGGTTCGATCGCTACTTTGTAGACGTTCAAGGTGTAAGGTTACCATATACCGAATCTAAAACCGGTAACAGTAGGATTGAAGGTTAAACTTTTCATGATCTAGCCGTTGAACATCATTCTAGAATCTTTAACATTGTCTCACTTTTTGCGACCGTTTCCTCCCACTCCCGCTCCGCGTCCGAATCTTTGGTAATGCCACCGCCTACATAAATATAGGCCTTGTCATCGTTTAATTGCATACAGCGCAGATTGACATACAGTGTCGTGGTTTTCGCCACGGAACGGTAGGCTTGATTTTCTTGATTTCTACTACGGTTATTTCTTTGTTTTTGGGTGATTATATTTAGCTCGCCCAAAAAACCGGTATAGAATTGCCTTTGATAATTTTCGTTATCCCGTATAAATGCCTTCGCACTTTTTTTCGGCAAACCACAGACGGCAGGGGTCGGGTGCAACGCACTTACAATGGACGCTAAATTTTTTTCATCTAAATGACCCGTAATTTTCGTGCGTAAATGCAGTAATTCTCCCGCGCGTATGGTCTCGGTGTCCCTGAGCTTGAGTTGCTCAACCTGGTTTTTCAGGGCATCGGTGATGTAATCTGTGACCAGTTGCTGCTCTTCAAGTTCTTTAAGACCCCATTTGGGATTTTCAATCCCCGTATATTTCTGGGTTCCGGCCAATGACATCGTAGTCAACTGCCGGTTTCCAAGCATCAACAAAATTTCCGGGGTCGCGCCCAACCACAGACCAACTTTCGGATGATACCAGAGATAGCAAAAGGCATGGGGATAATTGACCAAAAGTTTTTGGAACAAGTCTATTGGGTGTACTTTCGAATCGGCTTCGATACATCTGGAAAGGACTACTTTCTTGAGTGTGCCTTTCCCTATCTCGAGGATTCCTTTTTCTATGAGATGAATATAGGCTTCTTTACCCCCTCCATCGGATGTCGCCCTAACGTTCACCCGTTTTGCAGTGCTCGTCTGTATATTTTTATCCGTAATCTCCAGCAATTTGTCAATTTCAAGAAGGATGGTCGGATGTTTCGAATCAAAGGGGGCGAAAATAAATCCCGTTTCCGCATAGGTTTTAAGATGGTGCAGTCGATCGTCGGCCTGAAAGATGGCCTTTACCGTATGCTCTCTAGGTTTCCTGTAAACTACGAAAGGAAATTTTTTTTTAAATTGGGTAGCAATACTTTCAAAAAAATCCAACGGCATACTATTTTTTAGGCATTGATATGGTAGTCAACTTACAAACGGATATTAGATTCCCTTCGGCATCGGTAATCTTAATGTCCCACAACTGGGTTGTACGGCCTTTATGCAACACCGTCGCTTTGGCGAAGACCTCGCCATCTCTAACACTTTTCACATGGTTGGCCGCAATTTCGATGCCCCTGATGACGAATTGCTGCGCATCTAGAAAGATATACGAGGCCATGCTGCCCACGCTTTCGGCCAGGGCCACCATGGCACCACCGTGCAGAACACCATCCGGTTGGTAAACTTTGGAATTCACGGGCATCTTTCCAATAAGATAATCCGCACCAACGTCGGTATATTCGATTTGCAGGGTTTCCATCAATGTATTTTTTGAGGAATTGTTGCAAACCTTGAGTATTTTTTCCTTGTAGTCGCCCATAACCTTTATTTTTGGCCTTAACTCTCTGAACATTTCGAAATTCGGAAATTTTGAAATGGCAGGAATACAGACCTCCAAAATTAATCATACTATAGTAAAATCTACCTCCTTTAACGCAATTGTTTATGACTCCTTCGGAAAACACCGTCACGTATATCAGCACCAATTCCTACAGTACATTGAACATGTTGTCCGAGTCTACGGAGAACGTGTGGATTGTACTGCACGGCCTCGGATATTTGAGCCGTTATTTTATACGACATTTCGACGGACTCCCCGCAGATAAAAACTATATTATTGCCCCTCAGGCGCCATCGAAATACTATCTTAATACCACCTACACCCGTGTGGGCGCAAGCTGGTTGACCAAGGAAGATAGGCAACGGGAAACCCAAAACGTCATGACCTATTTGGATGCGGTATTGGGCGCAGAACAAATTCCCAAAACTTGTAACCTTATAGTCCTCGGTTTTTCACAGGGCGTTTCCATCGCCTCACGCTGGGCTGCGAAAAGGCAAATCAAATGCGCTCAGTTAGTATTGTATGCAGGCGGCATCCCCGATGAACTGCAAGCTTCAGATTTTGATTTTCTCCACAAGAATAAAACCAAAGTAAGTATTATTGTTGGTGACCAAGACGAATATTTGACCGAGAAACGGAGAAAAACGGAGTTCACAAAGATTGAAAAATTATTCAACGGAAAAGCAGAGGTACTTGTTTTTGAAGGGGGGCACGAAATGAAAAGGGACCTGATACACAATTTAATAAAATGAAAATCCGTATTGAGTTACCAAAGGAAATAACATAGGCTAAGCGTGATAGCAGGTATTTTAAAAATAAAATGCACCCACCCTAACTTGATAATTTCAAAACAGATACCTGCCGTAATATCTACTTGACAGTATAGCGAATCAAATTTGATATGTCGAAAAAATCAAAACCTCCTCTCGGGCGCAAACGCCGAAATATCCATGGCTGTTTTTTTACCGTCAATTATTTCAGAAACCAATTTTCCCGTAGCGGGACCAAGACTCCACCCCATCATGGCGTGGCCGGTGGCGAAGGTCAGGTTTTTAATTTCCTTAGACTTTCCGATGTAGGGGAGTCCGTCCGGGGAGACGGGGCGTAAACCGGTTTGGGCACCATCGATTTCCTTTTGGGTGATTTCCAGTTCGGGATAGAAGTTTTTGGCTCCATTGGCAATCGCCATTACCCTTTCTTTTCTGATGATAGTATTAATACCGGAAAACTCCATGGTACCTGCAAAGCGTGTAAATTCCCGCATCGGCGTTACGGCCATGCTGGCTTCCATCAAAATAGAGGGCATAGTTATTCCCGTAGGACGCGAGACGTTAATTCGGTAGCCTTTTCCCGCTTGTAACGGGAGTTTGATATTCATTTTTTTGGATAGGATACTACTCCAAGAACCGGCGGCAAGTACAATTTCGTCGGCGGTATAATTTCTTGTTGATGTCTTAATCTTGCTAATTTTTCCGTTGGATACCGTTAGGTCGAGTACCTCTTCGTTCGTTATTATTTCAACTCCGGCACTTTTGAGATACGCCAATAATTTGGGCATCAGTTCGGTGGGCGACATATGGCCATCGCACTCATAATGAATGGCACCCTTGGCATCGATTTTAATATTGGGTTCGATGGCTTCCAATTGGGATTTGTTCAGTTCGGCGACCTCAAGCCCCAAAAAACTTGCTTTTTTCGCCACTTCTATTTCGTGATCGAATGCAGCATTCGTTTTATAAATCATCAAGAGGCCCTTTCGTTCGAGATGGAAATCTCCCAAATCCCCGGAAGCTTTCATATCCTCATAAAGTCCACGGCTTAAAATGTTAATATCCTTGATTACGGGAATGGCCTTTTCGACTTTCGCCGCGGTCGAGGATTTATGAAAGTACCATGACCATTTGAAAAAATCGGTATCCCAGCGGGGTTTTATGTAAAAGGGACTTGAGGAATCGAACATCCATTTGATACCCTGTGCAATTTTCCCGGGAGATGCCATAGGAATGATATGGCTGGGCGTGATATACCCCGCATTTACAAAGGATGCACCGGAGCTAATATCAGATTTGTCGATGACTGTGACCTGATGGCCTTCCTTTTGCAGGTAGTAAGCGGCGCTTAAACCTACAATGCCACCGCCGATAATGATAATTTTCAATGTATCAATTTTTTTAATTTCTAAATGTACCCATGTCCATGTAACGATTACATAATTTGCAAATGTATCAAGGAACAAATAAACATAAAACCATTACTTCATTTTTACACCAATACGTTATTACATTGATTAATTAAATAACCTGAAACCCATGCGCATAGGGGTCATCATCATCAATGGTTATCGTATTATGCCCGTACACCTTCGCCCAACCTTGAATACTGGGTATGATTGCCGGTATACCGGCCAAAGTAGTCTCTTCTTCTACTCTTCCGATAAATTGCGAGCCGATAAAACTTTCATGTATGAACTCGTCCTTCAATTTTAGTTTGCCCTTAGCGTGCCACTGCGCCATGCGTGCGGAAGTGCCGGTACCACAGGGAGAGCGGTCAATAGCCTTGTCTCCATAAAAAACGGCATTCCGTGCCGTAGCCAGTGAAGAAATCGGTTTGCCCGACCACATCAAGTGGCTTACATCGCGGATGGTATTGTCTTCGGGATGGATAAACCTATCCGGATATTTCAGATTGATCTTTTCGCGAATTTCCTGACTAAAATGAACCAATTTACCGGCGGAAAAGTCATTGATACCCGAAAAATTAGTTTGCACATCTAGAATTGCATAATAGTTGCCGCCGTAGGCCACATCGAACACGAGCAGGCCCAAGTCAGAGCTTTCTACCGTGAGTTCGGTGGCCGCCAAATACGATTTTACGTTGGTCAGTTTTACCGACTTCACATTTTTTCCGTCCATTACATATGCAATCTGAACCAGTCCCGCGGGAGTTTCCATCCTGATCTTTCCGGGAGTTTTGGGTTTCAGCAATCCTTCTTCGATACCGATGGTAATTGCACCAATGGTACCATGGCCGCACATGGGCAGGCAACCGCTGGTCTCGATAAAAAGGATGCCAAAATCGTTTTGCAGGTCGGATGGCGGATAGAAAATACTGCCGCTCATCATGTCGTGGCCCCGCGGCTCGAACATCAATCCCTTGCGAATCCAATCGAATTCCCGTAAAAAATGCTGTCTTTTTTCGCTCATGTCACTACCCAGCAATTCGGGACCGCCTTTGGCCACCACGCGAACGGGATTACCGGCCGTATGGGCGTCGATACAGACAAAAGTACTCCGTGGCATCGTGTTTTTGATTAAAGTGTCTTTGGATTTACGGCTTTGCTTTTCGTGCTTATTTACGGATTCAATACTGGCATTGACCCTTCGCTCCAAAATCGGCAAGTTTACCGTACCCTCTTCCAAGATAATTTCATGGAACTGCCGGATATCGAAATTCGTACCGAGCTTTTCCCTAGCTTTCATTCGGAGCTCCAAAATCTTTAAATCCCCCATTTCTAGGAAATGGCTTGCCCGGGCCCGGCAATATACCGATCGGGCTCGGTATTCACCTCATGTTGCGAAAGAGCGGTGTTGCAAAGCATATCGTCCACGTCCTGCTCCCGCGTCCAGCCTTTGTCATGGATAACTTTATCGACGACCAATCGGCAGGCGTGCCACATTTCGTAAGTGAGTTTAACATCCTGTGCATACGATGACATCGTCAGGAAGACAAGGCATTAAAAAGCAAGCACTTTATTTAAGCTATGTATTGCCATACGCTCAAATTTTGGCATCGGTATATTTTCCATCGACCAACCTAGAAATACCTAACGGATTTTCATCTTTCAACGCATCGGGCAAGGAAGCTGCCGGCCAATTCTGAAAGGCAACCGGCCGTACCCATCTCTTAGCTGCGGATGTCCCCACCGAGGTAAAACGACTATCGGTTGAAGCAGGAAACGGTCCGCCGTGCTGCATGGACGGACAAACCTCAACGCCGGTCGGTACACCATTAAAAATAATACGCCCTACCCTACCCCTTAGGGCATCGACGATTTGAGAATATTTTTTGAGCTCTTCGGCATTGCCCAAAATAGTACCGGTAAGCTGTCCTTCCAATTTGTTCAATATCTGTTCTAATTCGGTCGCATTTTCGCAACGGACTACGATGGAAAAAGGTCCGAACACTTCTTGGTGCAACTTCGCATTTTTCAAGAAATTCGACCCGTTTACGGTAAGCACCTTTTGTTGGCCCACATTGGGTGCAACTTTAGATTCATAGGTAGCCGCTACGGTAATACCACCCTGTGCGGAAAGCTCTTGCTTTCCTTTTTCATATGTTTTGTGGATGTCCGGATGCAACATAGAAGTGGGTTCTAGCTTCTCGATTTCCGTTCCCAAGGTCTCTATAAAGCCATCCAAAGTTGTACTCTTTATCCCTAAGATCAACCCGGGATTGGTACAAAACTGACCAGCGCCCAACATGATAGAGCCGGCATATTGCTTGGCCCAGTCGTCTCCTTTTTCAGTCAAAGCGGAAGGAAAGGCGATAACGGGATTAATACTGCCCATCTCGGCAAAGACGGGGATAGGTTCCTTACGGTCGTTGGCCAACTTATAGAGGGCGGTACCGCCCTTGATACTTCCCGTAAATCCCACGCCCTTTACTTTCGGATGCAGTACCAATTGTTGACCGACATCGATACCACTACTGTTCAGGTTGGAAAACACCCCATCGGGCATGCCTGTTCGTTCCGCCGCCTTGATAACGGCAGAAGAAATCAGTTCCCCCGTACCGGAATGCATAGGATGGCTTTTCACGATAACCGGACAACCGGCAGCCAAGGCACTGGCTGTATCACCACCTGCGGTAGAAAAGGCAAAAGGAAAGTTACTGGAACCGAACACCGCAATCGGTCCGATAGGTACTAACATTTTACGGATATCCGTTTTCGGCATCGGCTCCCGATCTGGCTGGGCCGTATCGATGGTCGCCTCGACCCATGAACCTTCTTTGAGCAAGGTGGCAAACGCCCTTAATTGGCCCATCGTTCGGCCACGTTCGCCTTTGGCACGACCCTCGGGCAAGCCAGATTCCTTAGTATACGCTTCAATCAGGGGTTCGCCCAAAGCCTCAATCTCTTCGGCAATGGCGATTAAAAATTCCGCTTTTTTCTCGCCGGAAAAAGTTTTGTACACTTGAAAAGCTTCGTAGGCCTTGTCCGCGGCCGCATCGATTTCTTCCTTTGTCGCCTCGTAAAAGGTCCACTCCGTATCAGAGTTCAGTTGGGGATTGAAAGTGGTATACGTACTACTTCCTTTGGCAGAGCGTTCTTTTCCGATGTAGTTCTTTCCGGTAATCATATAGGTGTTCTTATTTTAGGTTCTTTGCTAAGATACTAGAAGCGTCGGAGAAATGATGTTAAGGATGATTTAAGTTTTGAGATGTGAGCTTTTTTACGGGTGGCTTGAGAAAATATAATACTTCACGTCGAACATTTTAAGTCCTTACACGGAAAAAACATTTCCTATCGGCCGCAAGTTCTTGTAATCCGGTAGCGTGGGTCGGTTTTTAAGGGAATCCTCAATAACCTTCAATACTCTTTTTCGCTCTTCGCCATGAAGGCGTAGTCTTGGTTTTCGGACATTCTCCGTACCGATTCCCGTGGCTACCTCGGCCAACTTAATATTCTGAACGAGTTGCGGACTAATGTCGAGCTCCAACAATGGCAAGAACCATCGGTAAATTGCAGTCGCCTCTTTAACGTACCCGGCCTTGGCCAATTCGTAGATGGCAACGGTTTCCGCGGGAAATGCACATACCAATCCGGCTACCCATCCGTCGGCACCCATCAGCAGGCTTTCAAGTGCCAAGGGATCAACACCCGTTAACACTTTAAGCCGATCCCCGAAACGGTTGTGCAACCTTCCGATATTGATAATGTCGCGTGTAGATTCCTTGACCGCTTGAATGTTATCGAGCTCCAAAAGGCTTTCGAACATAGCGAGGGTCACCTCGATTTTATAATCCACGGGATTATTGTATATCATGACCGGTAGATCAGTGCTTTTCGCAATCTCCTTAAAATATTCGACTGTCTCGTAATCCGTTGATTTATAACGCATAGGAGGCAAAATCATCAGGGCGTCCGCGCCATTTTCTTGTGCGCTTCTTGCTTCTGCTATGGCAACATTGGTGGCCTGCTCTGCAATAGTCATCACAACGGGCATTTTTTTATCGACAAGACGTACCGTTTCCTTGATAAGTTCGACTTTTTCGTTAGAAGTCAAGGTACTTGCTTCCCCTAGGGAACCTCCCAATACGACACCCTGTACACCGGCATCGATCTGGGCGTTGATGTTCAGCCCGAACATTTCTAGATCTAAGGTATCCTTGTCCGTAAATTTTGTCGTTATTGCGGGCATCACCCCCTTCCATTCGAATTGCATATGCTTTTATTTTTTTAGAGATGATAATGAACTCATTTAGATATTTTCCAGTATCCACAAATATCGGATTTTATATCAAAAAAAATCATCTTAACAATCGGTAATTTCGGGCTTTAACGCCATCTATAGAATACAGCGTTCCATTTGTTTTTCCTATTTTTGCCAATTATTCCAGATAAAACGAAATAACATGAAAAACATCGCATTTTTAGCATTGGGGCTATTCATGGCCTGCAATTCTTCGCAGCCAACGGTATCCGAATCTACCGGAACGGCAGGTCCCGATATAGCCTCCGATCCAAAAACCTATGCCGAAACGATTACAGAGGAAGAACTTAAGGAACACCTCTATACCTACGCATCCGATGAATTCGAAGGACGGGAAACAGGAGAGCCAGGCCAAAAAAAGGCCGTAGAATATCTAAAGGCAGAATATGAGCAATTGCAAATTCCCGCAGCGAAAGAAAACAGTGACTACTTTCAAAAAGTACCTTTAGAAGTTGGCCAATTGCCCGTTGGTACGATTTCCGTAAACGGAAAAAAATATGCGTTAGGCGATGGTCTTTTGACTTTCTCGCAAGCGGAAGGTAGCTATGAAAACATTGTCTATGTCGGCTATGGGATTGAAGATGGCGATTATTCCGATTACAAGGGATTGGATGTTGAAGGCAAGGTAATCTTGATGAAAGCGGGAGAACCAAAAAACAAAGACGGGTCTTTTACCATTTCAGGATCGGACGAAAAATCGATATGGAGCAATCTGTCCGAATCCATAGCCAAGCGCATGGAATTAGCCTCCAGCAAAGGTGCAGCCGCAGTTTTCTATTTCGACGAGGGAAATTATGACCGTTTTAAAAGCCGTTTCAATTATATGAAGAACAACGATAGCGGCCGCATGGAACTTACTGACGACGAGGAGGCCGGATTTGCCACCTTCTTCATAGATGCCCAACTTGCCGAGGCCATACTACCGAATATCGTAACGAACCATACGCCCGAAGTTTTGCCGGTGGACCTCAATATCGCCATTCAAAGTGAAAATACGGAAGTGGATTCCGAAAATGTGGTTTCCGTCATCAAAGGCAGCGAAAAACCGGATGAATATTTGGTGATTTCTTCACACTTAGATCATATCGGTATCACAGCCGATGGGCAAATCAATAACGGTGCCGACGATGACGGTTCGGGTACGGTCGCACTTTTGGAAATTGCGGAAGCCTTTAAAAAAGCCGCTGATGCCGGACAGGGACCCAAAAGATCTGTAGTTTTCCTTCACGTCACCGGTGAAGAAAAAGGGCTGCTTGGCTCTCGCTACTATACCGATTTCGACCCGATATTTCCGCTAGAAAATACCGTCGCGAACCTGAATATCGATATGATCGGTCGCATAGATCCCAATCACGAGGGAGACCGCAACTATCTTTACCTGATAGGTTCCGACAAACTAAGTACGGACCTGCACGAGCTATCGGAAGCGGTGAACAAAAAATATACAAACATCGAATTGGACTATAAATACAATGACGAAAACGATCCGAACCGTTTTTATTACCGCAGCGATCATTACAATTTCGCCAAAAACAACATTCCGATTATTTTTTACTTCAATGGAACACATGCCGATTACCACAAGCCCAGCGATACAGTGGAAAAAATCAACTATGACCTTTTGGAGAACCGAACAAGATTGATTTTTTACACGGCCTGGGAAATAGCGAACCGTAATCAACGAGTGGTGGTCGACAAGGCGAGCCAATAATTTCGAACCCATCCGCAATGGACCAACCGCGCGGCAGACAGGCAAAGCGGCGCTCCCTTGACAGGCTATTAGATCAAAGCGTGGCACGGGAAATCTTTGTAGGTTCAGCCCAGTTTCGCTCTTTCTAAAACGCTATAACAAGGTCCTTCGAAAGTGACGGAAAACACCCTTCGGGAAATACGCAAACAAAAAAAATCCCTTCGAAAAACGAAGGGACTTTGATCCTATTTGGGGTGGAAGACCGGTTTCGAACCGGCGACCTCTTGAACCACAATCAAGCGCTCTAACCAGCTGAGCTACAACCACCATGTTCACATTTTCCGTAAACTTTTCGAATTCAATCCTTTTGTAGCGGGAAATTCAAAAAAAAAAGGAAACGCCTATCAGTTAGCCGTTGCAGTTTACGAAGGCGCAAAGATAATTTTTTTTAGGGTATTCTTCAAAATTATCAAGGTCTTATTTTTTTGATGCTTAGCCTGGAAGGTTTTCCAAAATCCCGATAAAATGCATCCTACTGAAGACAAAACACACAAAATATTGGTTTTCACAACATTAATTACCTGAACATCGCTTTAACGGGTAATTTAGATTATTCATAATTCGTCCCATACATGAATATGATCAAAACCCATTTTTTGATGTTGTCTTTGCATCTAAGAAAGCACCTGAGTGTTTTGGCGATTATCCTGTTCATCCCTATTCAAACCAACGCCCAGCAGAATGTCAAGGATAGTTTAAAAGAGCAGCTTCAAATAAAACGGTCACAACCAAGGTTCAACACCCGAGACAGCGTTTATATCGATCTTATCAACGCCTTGGGCAACGAAATGCGTTTTTATAACAGTGATAGCCTTCTTCAATTATCGAAACAGGCGTTGGACCTAAGTAAAGCTGCCGACTATAAAATTGGTGAAAACAGAGCACTGTTGGGTCTTGGAGATTACTACTCCGATAAAGGTTCCCATACAAAAGGCATTGCCTATTACAAAAAAGCACTATCCCTCGGTAAAAAGATCAATAATCAACAATTGACATTAGAATCACAAAACAATCTGGCGGGGGAATATAGTTATAAAGGCGACTATGCCAAAGCTTTAATGGGGTATTTGGAAGGCATCGATTTGGCCAAAGCCTACGACGATTCCTTAATGCTTTCTATAATGAACGAAAACATAGGCAACCTGTATGTCTCGCAAAAAGATTTTGTTCAAGCCCTTGAATTCTATAAAAAAGTAAAAAAGATAAATCAGGAAATCGGTAACGAGATCAATTCAGCGGAAACGATGAGCAATATCGCATCGCTATATGCCGAAATGGGGCAAATCGACTACGCCATGTTCAATGCCAATAGCAGTATCACAATTTTCGAAAAGCACGGGATTATGGACTGGCTCGCCTTTGCTTATGAAGTAAAGGGCAAAACCTATCTCAAAGAAAACAAATTTAAATGGGCACTGTATTGGTACAAACAAAGCGAAATGCTACATGAAAACCTTGATGACGACCGCGCAAGAATCGATTTGCTCAACGGAATGGCAGAAGCTTATTTTGGCTTAAAACAAGATAGCATTTCGGAACGCTATGCGCTAGAGGCCTTTGAAGTTTCGGATAAACTACAGTTTATGGAAGGGAAACAAAAGTGCGCCAAAACCTTGTACAAGATCCATAAGAACAAAAGGAATTTCAAGGGCTCCCTAGAATATCACGAACTGTACCAAAAACTATCGGACACCCTATCCCGCAACGAGAACAAAAAAAGTCTTACCCTGCTCAAGACCAAGATGGAGCATGAGAAACAAAAGCAAGATCTGATCGAAGAGAACCAAAAGCAGCTAGCGCAACAAAGAAACTACGTAAACGCATCGTTGGCCATACTCTTGATATTTGTGATGATCACATTTTTGGTACGCCGAAGTGAAAAAATACAGAAAAACCTCAACATCGACCTAAAAGGGAAAACCACGGACCTAGAGAAAACCGAAAGCGAACTTCTGGAAATCAACCGGACCAAAGACAAACTATTTTCGATCATCGGTCACGACCTTCGGGGTCCTATCGGCGCACTTCAAGGGTTGCTAAAGCTATTAAAGGATGGCGATATCGAACAGGGCGAATTCATGCAATTCATACCTAAGCTACGACACGACATCGACCATATCTCCTTTACTTTAAACAATTTACTGACTTGGGGCCAGACACAGATGAACGGCTCCGTAACCAGACCTTCGGTAGTGGGTTTAGAATCGATTGTAAAGGATAGCATTCATTTATTGTCCGAAATCGCCGAGAATAAGTCCATCAAACTGGTGAGTCACGTACCTACGAATACCATGGTATGGTCAGACAGCCATCAAATCGATATTGCCATTAGAAACCTCATCAGCAACGCCCTCAAGTTCACGCCAGAAAACGGTATGGTGAGCATTACTGCCCACGAGAAAGATCAATACTGGCAGGTTTCCATTCGGGATACGGGCATCGGTATGGACAAAAACACTATTGAAAAGATTTTTGCAGTAAACTCCAATCACACTACTTACGGCACCAACAATGAAAAAGGCACCGGACTAGGACTCTCGCTGTGCAAGGAAATGGTCGAAAAAAACGGGGGTACCATTTGGGTAGAAAGTTTGCTTAGAAAGGGCAGTACGTTTCATTTTACCGTGCCGAAGACAAAAAAGTCATTTCGACAAACGGGGTAAATTTAGTTGCAGTCGCAGTAAAAAGTATCGTAAACTTTTCACACTACTTTTCACAATGACTTAATTTATATAGGTCACTTTTCATTTTAAATCGCCCAAACGGTCAATTGCAATAAACCGTTCTACAGTAAAACCTTCGCCGTACTCCACGCCTACCAAACGTCCCAAATCTCTCGCTCGGTAGGCTACACTATCAAGAAAGTTTTCACTGGAGATGGGAGTTTCAGGTTCTTTGCTATTCGGGTCATGAAATTGCGAGGAATAGGCCAGAATTGCTTCCGTTTTCTTTTCGATATATCCCGAAACGTCCACTACAAAATCGGGCTTGATATTTTTCCACTGGATATAATGGTAGACAACTTTTGGACGCCAAGGTAATTGTACTTCATCGCTAGCTTCCAGTTTTGTTTCGATTTTTATCAATCCACTTAAAAAGCAGGCATCAGCGACCAATTTACTACCCCTGCCATGATCGATATGACGATCCTCGATGGCGTTACATAACACCGTTTCCGGTCGGTACTTTCGCAGCATGCGGATGACACCTAATTGATGTGCTCTATCGTTTACGAAGAACCCGTCGGCGAATTCGAGGTTTTCGCGTACCGAAACTCCCAAAATTTTTGCGGATTTGGCCGCTTCCTTATTTCGGATTTCAACGGATCCCCTTGTTCCAAGTTCTCCCCGGGTCAAATCGACGATACCGACCTTTTTTCCATTGGAGACCTCTTTGGCGATGGATGCCCCTGCGCCCAATTCGGCGTCATCGGGGTGAGAGCCGAATACTAATATGTCTAGTTTCATTTCAAGTTCAAGTTCAAGTGCTATTTCAAGCGTACGTTCAATGCTGCCTTGCGGCGAGTTCTGGGCCAATATTTTAAAACCTAAAAGGTATGAACCAGGCACGAGCGATGCTTGAAGCTTTGTTCGATGTGTCTTCCTAACCTGTTACACCTACAACGTACCCTACCTGCAGTCGGGAATACGTTGCACGGTTTTTTTTGAGAGGCCGTGCAGGTCACTACTGAGCTGCGGCCGCAACCTTTGATTTTATTTCATAAAGTGCTTGCTCAATATCCGCAATGAGATCCTCATGCTCTTCGATGCCTACTGAAAAACGGATAAGGCTGTCTTTAATGCCCTGTCGCTTCCTTTCTTCAGCACCCAATAGGGAATGTGAGGTCTGGGATGGCGAAAGGACGGTACTTTCAACGCCCGCCAAGCTCATGGAGGGTTTTATCAACTGTAGCGATTTTTGAAATTTAGACGCATTTAAACCTTCCTGCAATTCGAAGGACAACATCCCTCCAAAAGCCTTCATCTGTGCTTTGGCCACCTGATGACCGGGATGCTCCGGTAGGCCGGGATAATACACCTTTGCGATGTCTTCGTGGCCGTCGAGGTATTCGGCCATGCGGTGTGCGTTTTCGTTCTGGGCCTTTACACGGATGCCCATCGTTTTCATACTGCGTTCTAAAAGCCATACGGTATAGTCACTGAGGCTTCCTCCGAAATTCTTGGCCAAGGCAAATATCCTTTTGATATGCTGTTCCGTCGATGCGACTGCTCCCGCACAAATATCGGAATGTCCGCCCATATATTTTGTGGCACTATGAATGACGATATCGATGCCGAAATCAATGGGATTCTGATTAACGGGGCTGGCGAAGGTATTGTCTATCATAGAAATCAGTCCGTGTTTTTTGGATAGTTTGCCGATAGCTTCCAAATCGGTGATGGTCAAGAGCGGATTAGACGGAGTTTCTATATAAATGACCTTGGTGTTGCCTTGAATTTTATCTTCAAAAGCCTCAGGTTGCCACCCTTCTGTAAACGAATATTCGATTCCGTATTTGTTGAATTCCTCCGTCACTAAGTTATAGGTACCGCCGTATAAGGTCTGTTGCAACACGATGTGATCACCGGCCTTTAAAAAAGCCATTAAACTGGTACTGATCGCCGCCATGCCGCTACCGAATATCAAACCGGCCTCCGCATGTTCCAAGGCTGCAATTTTTTTGCAGAGGGATTCTTGGTTGGGTGTGTTGAAATAACGGGGATAACGCTTGATATCGACATCCTCGAACGCATACGCAGTGCTCATGTACAAAGGGGATATCGCTCCCTTGAACTGTACGTCCTTTACTTCGCCCGTGTGGGTACAAATGGTGTTGAGGCCTTTTTTATTCTCTTTCATTTTCGTTGGAATTAGCAGCACCCCAAATGTATAAAAATCAATCCGGACTATGTTTTTAAGCTTCGAATTATTGAATTTATGAAAATCTGGCAAGATACCCAAAAACAGAACTAGCTTCGTTTTTAGTCTTTTTTAGCTGACCACAACGATTTTCCCGCTGTACAACTTCCTAAGAAAATCCCACGAAAGCCTTCTTCTCTTTTGCGGTATACATCCAAAAGGAAATAGTCACTATAATAGTAAGCAATGCGCCGCCCCAATACGAAATGGTATTGGGCAGATGAAAGCCTTCTGGCGCAATTAAAATGTAGGTAGTGCAAACCATCGTCATAAAGATAGCGGGCAGCAACGTGACCCAGTACAACTTGTTCCCATAAATCAAATAGGCAGTGACAGTCCACAATACCACAGTGGCCAAGGTCTGGTTGCTCCATGCGAAATAGCGCCAGATAATACCGAAATCGATCTGGGTCAGCGCAAAGGCGATAACGAATAGGGGAATACTGATGAGAAGCCGGTTCCTAATCTTTTTTTGGTCGGTTCTAAAAATATCCGCCAAAATAAGGCGCGCGGACCGAAAAGCAGTATCACCTGAAGTGATGGGTGCGGCCACAATGCCCAATAAAGCGAGGATGCCGCCGATACCACCCAGCATGTTGAGCGATATTTCGTTCGCCGCCCAGGCCGCATTGTTATCGTTGGCGAACATAGCCGCATTAAGCTCGCCGACATTCCCGAAAAAGGTCATCGCGGCGGCGGCCCAGATGAGGGCGACGACACCTTCGGTAATCATGGTGCCATAGAATATTTTTCGTCCTAATTTTTCGTTCTTCATGCATCGCGCCATCAAGGGGGACTGCGTGGCATGAAAACCGGATATCGCTCCACAAGCGATGGTCACGAACAGGATGGGGAACAACGGGGTGGCCCCCGGGTCGGTCGTCATATTTCTAAGGTTCGCAGGAACCAGTTCGGGAATATGGTAATCCCCAAAAAAAAGGGCAATCAACAACCCTATCGCCATCAACAACATCGCCAACCCGAAAACGGGATAGAGTTTACCGATGAGCTTGTCTATGGGGAGCAGCGTGGACAGGATATAATAAACTAAAATAATGCCGACCCAAATCCAGACCCCAAAGGCATTTTCGGTCATGCCATCGATAATTTTGGCCGGGCCCATCAGAAAAACGGTGCCCACAAAAATCAGCAGTACTATGGTAAAGTAGCGCATGACCTGTTTCATATTGTTCCCCAGATAGATGCCCGTAATCTCGCTGATGCTCAGGCCATCGTGGCGCACGGACAGCATTCCGGACAAGTAATCGTGAACGGCCCCGGCGAAAATACTGCCCAGTACGATCCAAAGAAAGGCTGCCGGCCCGAACATGGCCCCCGCAATAGCGCCGAAAATGGGACCCAGCCCGGCAATGTTCAAAAACTGGATCAAGAATATCCGCCACGTAGGCAAAGGCATATAATCAATATCATCTCTTAGACGCATTGCCGGGGTCTCTCGGTTTTCTTCCACCCCAAACAGGTTTTCTATAAATTTACCATAGGTGAAATACCCTAAGATCAGTACACCGATGGAAGCCAAAAATGATATCATATTGTTGTGATTTTTGTATACTATCCTGCATTCGTTGGCCATTCCGTTTCTACACCTTGTTGCCGAATGAGGGCCTGAAACTCGCGTATTACATCGGGATTCTTGTACATTTGCTGCGGTCCGATGCCTTTATGCATTAAAAAAGGAACGAGCATTCCTACCGCCTCCCCGATACTCCATTCCACGGGATGAAGTCTGTAACAGCCGTTGGTCAGATGGGTGGTGCCAATATTTTTGTTCGCCGGCAATAGGTTTTCCATTTTTACCGGAATCAATGCCCCTAGCGGAATCTGAAAGGGAAGCGACCCAAAATCAATATAATTGTCACCTCCGGAGCTGGGGTGCAGATCGATATGATAATATCCTACCCCCACACTATCGGAGAACGTCTCCGCCGTGAGACTGTCACCCTGAAGACCTGTAATTTTTGAACGCTGCTCCTTTCCTACATGTTGCTCCAGAACCGTAAATAAAGCCTTGATTCGCCTTGACTCACGGATATATGGATATTTGGCCAGACCGTCCCCACCTTCCGTGCCCATGATATCGGACCGCAATCTGACGCCGGGCCATCCCTTTCCGCCATCCGGTCTTGGGGCCTCGGTCTGCAGCCAGTACAGCAGGGAGAGGCTAAGCTGCTTCCCCTGATTGATATGGGTGTCAAATTCCTTTTGATCAACGTCTACAATATTACCCAAAACGTAATCATTTTGGGGGTAGTTGACAATCGTAATATCACTTTTATAAGACCCAGGTTCAAAATTATCCTTATGAATGATCCGTCGGTAGTTCCAAAGGTTTAGGATATCGCCCATGTCGATTCCCTCGGGATGGAAACCTAGTTTTTTGGGGGCCAGGGTTCTTGGATTGGAATAGTTAAGTTCTAACAACTTCCCTGACCAGGGCGGCTTCATATCTGGCCTAAAGTTCCTCCAGAACTTGTAGTCTTCCGGCTTTTTTATGGTCCAGTCCTCGCCCTTGACATAATCGATTGCAAAACAATGCGTAAAGGACTGGTTATTGTTTGGTTCCAGGGTATCGGCGGCATGCAGTTCACCGGTCTGTTCTTTAGACTCCGCCCCGGTGATGTAATCGGTGCCTGTCATGGGCAAGAGGTCCCCTAATTCCGTAGCATCGGCAAAATAGGGACCCTTTAATTCCTTCGTTTCTCCCGTTCTTAAAGATTTTACCTGCAATGCCAAAACCTTGGTTTCCCTAGTCTCAGCGGAAACGGCCCTGTATTCCTTAAGTATTAGCAATTGCCTTGAACTGATATAGGGTGCAAAAAGCTCATCCAATACAGCAAGCGCTACCCGGGGTTCATGGGCCAAGGCGGACACCGACGCGCCACCGGGATTAAAATGGGGTTCGGCGGCTACCGCTTCGCGTAAGGGATAGTTCTGACGATAATACGCCCTGATGCCTTTTCGTAGTGTACGATATAGTTCGGTCGCCCCATGGGTCTCTATCCATTGATGTTCATCGGGCGGAACGCCCTGTTGGGTCAATTGCCCACCGAGCCAGTCCGTCTCTTCGGTCAGTATCACGGTTAGACCGTTTCTTAAGGCTGCCAACGCTGCGGCACATCCCCCTAGACCTCCTCCGGCTATTACTAGATCGGCAGTCAAGCTATTGGATGTAGCGTTAAATTCTACACTTCTCGCAGTTTCCGGAAAGATGGAAGAATGAACTGAAAAAGGATATGCCATCACCGCCCCGGCAGCCGTTAAGTTTCCTATAAAATTTCTTCGTTTCATTTAGAATTATAAATGGTCAACGTTTACTCCTTGTTCCAATACCTGCCCTTTTTCCTCCAAAACTTTTTTCAATATATCATAGGACACGTCCTGCACGCTACTGTTATTGTCAATGGCTAGAACCGCCGCTGCCGCTGCGGATTGTCCCAATATCATAAAAACCGGTTCCATCCGGATAGAACCGAAAGCGATATGGCTAGACGATACGCAAACGGGTACCAAAAGGTTATTGCATTCCTCCTTTTTTGGCACTAAAGAACCGTAAGATATGGAATACGGACCATTTGTACCAACCCCGATATCACCTTCATTCTGTACAAAGCCGTCATTTTTGACATAGCGCTGTACATTGTGGGAGTCCATGCCATATGAGCCCATTCCAATGGGATCGGGTGTCGGCCTCTTTTTCAACAGCTCGTTTTCCGTCATGACGTATTCCCCAATCATTCTTCGCGCCTCCCTAACGTAGATTTGGTGTGGCCAGTTACCGTTATCGATAAACTCGTCCTTTGAAAGTCCCCATTTTGACATCTCATCACGGATATCTTCCGGCACCCTCGGATCATTGGCCACAAACCACAAAAGTCCTTTTTGGTATTGTTCGTGTTCTTTGATGATTTCCTTTCTTCTATCGTAGGATGCTTCCGGGTAGTCATAGTTCATCCCTATATTATCACTGCTAAACGGACCATGGTTGTTGGTATCGGTCTTGTGGTTGGGAATACTGTCGAATTTGTCGAACCACTCATCCCACCCTGTATCGAAAACACGTCCTAAAAGTTCGTATTGCATGGGGTCATAGCCTTCAGGTTTGGGAAAGGGCAGTCTATTGGGGTCATGGTTGGTCATACAGGTACGAAAGCAATAGGCCTGTATTTTATCATCGCCGCTAAATTTTTCTCCAGGATGTGCGTCACTTACTCTCGGTAATAGTCCACTCGATGGGTCGCCCGGCGTAATAAAGGGCGAAATATCCGATTCGAACCAATGTTTATGGTGCAATACGCCGGTTTGCACGCCGTTCCACGTTTCCCCATACTGGTCCGCCGCTTCCCGGCCTACGTGATAACTTATGCCTGCCGAGGCCATCAAATCACCTTCATAGGTGGTATCCAAAAACATTTTTCCGGAATATTTTTTCCCACTTAGAGTGGTAATGGATATAATTTTTTGGTCTTTCATTTCGACCCCTCCTTCGCGATCTAGCCACTCGTCACGATCCACACGGATTTCATGTTCCTTTACCATTTCCTCGAAGACTTTTTCGGCCACATGGGGCTCGAATATCCACATCGTTCGATTCTTTCCATCCATCGCAGGTGTTCCTTGTCCCTTATTGCCATACGACTCTCTTGGCTGCCATTGCCAAGCGGAATCGCTGCTATAATGTTGCCATACCCGGTGATAAAATTCCCTTGCAAGACCACCGATTACACTTTTATCCCCAGTATCCGTCCACCCAAGTCCACCTGATGACAGGCCGCCTAAATGTTTATCCGGAGATACGACGATAACCGACTTGCCTGATTCTTTAGCCTCCACTGCCGCCGTAACAGCAGCGGAAGTGCCCCCATAGATGATAATGTCTGCGGTATTCTCGTCAGTTGCTGTCCCGGTTTTTTGCTTGCAGCTTATTAAAGTCATTGCAAGGAGCAGTAAAATCAATGGGATTGTCTGAAGAATTGGTTTTGATCTACTCATAAATTCAGTCGAGTTTGGTTTTATAACATCTCTGGTCTTCAAGTTTACTTTAACCGCTGGCCATCCTTTAACAAGGCACTTCTCAAGTTCCGGTATGGTACATCTTGCACCGCAATATCGGCATCAATAGCCAGAACAGCTGCGGTGGCCGCGGATTGCCCCAAAACCATGAATACCGGCTCCATGCGGATGGACCCAAAAGCGATATGCGAGGCGCTTAAACAAACGGGGACGATCAGGTTTTCGCATTCCTCCTTTTTTGGAACGATGGATTTATAACTGATCGGATAAGGAGATGCGACATGGCATTCCACATTGCCCTCATTTTGTACGAACCCGTTGGCATCTACATAGCGTTGAATATGATGGCTGTCCATACCGTAGGCACCTAGTCCGATCGCATCATCTGGAACATAAATGCCTTCGCAATTGTATTGGGTCATTACATAGTCGCTTACTAAACGCCGGGCTTCCCTTATGTAGAGTTGTTCTTGCCAACCGTCGGCCCTTTCGAACTCGTCTTTGGCAGTTCCCCACCGCGAAGCCTCATCACGCACCTCCTTCGGAATTCTGGTATGGTTCGCCAATGTCCACATTAGGCCCATTTGGTACTTTCGGTGTTCTTCGACAATCTTTTCCCGTTCGGCATAGGAGGCCTCGGGATAGGCATAATTCTTACCGATATAGTCAGTAGAAAATCCGAATTTGTTATTGGTATCTGTTTTATGATTGGGCATAGCAGAATTGATCCAGGGCAACAAAGAATTTCCGTAGCTGTACATCTCCCGAATCGGTCCCTTACGTGCCTCGTAATTACGAATCAACAATTCATAATTGATCTCATCGTAACCTTCCGGTTTTTTAAAGGGAATACGATTTTCTGGGATATCGGTCAGGCACATCCTGAAACAATAGGCCTGGATTTTTTGGTCCCCCGCACCTTCAAGTCCAGGTTTCTCGATGATATTGGGCAAAAGGCCACTTTTCGGATTCCCTTTTTTGATATAAGGATCTACTCCGGGAACGAAATTATGGTTGTACCCGTTTTTTGAGACTATCCCCGTCAATGAGGTATTCAAAATATTCGCCTGAACTCCGTTCAGGGTTTCACCATATTGGTCGTTACTTTCACGACCCACCGTATAGGAAACGCCTACCGCCGCCATAAGATCTCCCTCATAGGTAGCATCGATAAATACAGACCCGGAAAAGACTTTGCCACTTTCCATTTCGATGGCCGTAATTTTTCCATTCGTTTTCTTTACTCCTTTCCTGCGGTCCAGCCGTTCGTTATAGACTAACGCAATATTTTCCTTGGCCGTCATCTCCTGATAAACTGCAAGGGCGGCCGAGGGTTCGAAAGTCCACATGGTGGTCTCCCCTACTTCGCTGCGCCTCTGGCCGTTGCTTGTATATTCGGATTCCGTCTCCCATTTCCAATTTTTGGGATTATCGTAGTACTTTTTGATATGCCCATAAAACTCCCTTGAAATTCCCCCGATGGCCTGTTTGTTTCCGATATCGGTTTGCCCCAGACCACCCGTAGTCAATCCCCCAATACGTTGTGTCGGTTCGATGAGCACCACCGATTTGCCCATTCTACTCGTCTGAATCGCGGCTGCTACCCCGGCGGACGTTCCTCCATAAATTACGACATCGTGTATTTCCGATTGTGCGTTCGTGAAATAGACTATGAACAGGAATGAGAGAAAATATAGCGGGCTTTTCATAATCGTATCGCTCTTTTTGAAAATATTGGAACGAATTTAGTGAAAAGTTCGAAGCATATGGAATGACTTTGTGATTGTGCACGACTTACTTAAAGCAAATCGGTTTTTAAATTATCCGTAGATAAGAGCGGGTTATCGAACTCCGGGGCAGTATACATCACCCAATCCTTTTCAATACACAATGGAATCGGATGCGATTGCCGGTAGATTGTAATTGCCATAATCGACAGTAATCTGTCCGTTATTTAGGCTTTTGGTACCGTTGGCATCTAGTTGGGTATTAAAGACATAGGCTTTTTTCAATTTTTTGAAATCCGCCAGTGTTTGAAGATAGGGTTTCTGAAATTTGGTATTGGTCAGGTTGATGGATTTTAGATGTTCGGAAGCCGAGGCCAGTTTTTCGATTCCTTTTCCAGTGATGGCAGTATCATCCAAATTTAAAATAGTCAAATGGGGGAGCGTTGCCAACTTTTCGAAGATGGCGTCGGATACTTGGGTGCCCCCCAGGTCTAGGATAGCTATCTGTTCTTTCAGAGGATGTAAAAGGGCAAAATCCGAGTCGGAAAATGAGGGCTTATTGAGGCAGGAAACCTTAAGGAAATTAACTGACTTGCTGATCTTATCGATATGGATGCCTTTGTACTTAATGGCATCGATACTGTCTTGGGATGCCTCGGCGATGTCGATATTGGGATAATCGTCATCCACTTTTATGGGAAAAAATGGACGGAACAATTCTTTGTTCAAACCGCTTTCCGCAACGGTTGCGCCGAAGGGATGCCCGGCATCCAACCAAGCACCGATCAGTGCAATCTCTTCCTTTGATGGCTGCGTCTTGCCTTCCGGCGGCATATGGTCATCATTATCCTTGGGCAGGTTCATACGGATAAAAATTTCACTATCTGAAGCATTGTTGCTCACGACCACCTCGCCGTTCTCACCACCCGTCAAAATACCTTCCTCCGAATGTAATAGCAATTCGCCCTTTGTTTTTTTGGGATTATGGCAGCTAACGCACTTGTTGTTCAAAATGGGATGGATTACCTCTTCATAAAGTAGCGCTTCTTCCCAATTTTGTTCATTCAGCACGATTTTCTTTTCTTCGAAAGTCTCGTAGCCCAATGCTGATTTTATGGAGTTCGGCAAAGGTTCCACCAAATAATCGGCGCCGTGGGTAATATTCCCGCCTTGGTGTCCCGTAAATGAAATCAATACAAAAAGAAGGATGGAAAATGCGACCATGGGAATCTTGGAAAGGAAATCCGACCGTTCCCATTTCCGCATGCGGGCATACATGACGAACGAAAAAAGCGCCGTGACGATACCGGACCATAAATGCCATTTTACGGTATCGAACGCATAGCCTTCTCCCAAATATTGCAGATATCCGGTGCTACAAGCCAGAACGGCACTGATGCCCGCCCAAAAAAAGATGAGGCTTAATACTTTACGATAATGCCGGGTTTTTCTGTCATGCCATTGCAAAAGAAGGCCCAAAAGGATAAATCCGATGGGAAGGTGCACAATCAACGGATGTAAACGGCCTATGACTTGTAATAATACGTCCATGTAATAATTTAACGCGATCGGAAATTTACATATTAATCATTTCCGAACCGTAGTTTATAGGATAAATTGGTTCAGGAGTTTAGGAAATTGCGTTTGTTTGTTTGTAATTGTGGCAAACAGATAACTACCAATCATAGGTCTGAACTCATATCTTCATACCCGTATTTCTTAACCTGTACTTCATTCCCCCTTCATCCTTTCCTTTAAAGCCTCCATAATGAAAACATTTGCCTTCCATTGGTCCGTCACCGGAACTTGGGTGTAGGGCAAGGTCTGCATATACGTAGGTGGTCCGAATTCGGTGGTGATCGTAAACGGTCTGTCGTTTTCGCTCCACCTTTTGCGAATTACCGTTTCCCAAATATCCAAATGGCGCTTCAAGGCGTTCTGCCATTCGGGGGCTTGGGGGTCGTTGACCTGTGGACCTTCGGCATGACCGACACGGGCGTGGATATGGTAGGTGCGGTCGATAACTTCCTCTAAATTTTTGTCTTGGCTTTCCAAGAGCGATTCGTGAACGACCATCCAATGGCTGATATCAAGCGTTAATTTGAGATCGGAAATTGCTTTCAGGTAACGATTGGTATCCGGGAGGTTGAAACTGAACCGTGACCGATGCGTTTCGTGATAAATGGGGATACCGTTTTCTTTGGCGATTTTGTTCGCAGCATCGATAAAGGCCTTGTTCTGTTCAAAAGTAAAAAAGTCACTCCCCGTATGACAATTGATATACACGGGCTTCCATGCTATAATTTTCATGAAGTTTTCGATATACGTCTTTAGGCCTTGTTCAAGGGGAAGCGATTTATCCGTACCGTGAAGAAAGCCGACGGTCAGTCCGTACTTGTCCAATGCCGACTTTAATTCCTTTTGATTTTCTGGATTATTGGGAAACCAAGTCTCGATACCGTCATATCCTGCCGCTTTGGTTTTTTCGCAGAACGCATCCCAAGAAACGTTCCTTCCCCAGTCCGTCTGGAAGAACTGGAGCTGATTCTTTTGTTGGGAATGCGAGGAAAGGGTCGAAAGCAGAAGCAAAAATAGCAGTCTTATCATGCAAAAGTTAGGTTCGATAATATTTTAAGCCAGTATCTCTCGAATCACCTTAACGACAACTCCAAATCAAACTTCGAGTCGGGATGGTGCCCCCGATCGTGCGCGAATAGCATTTAATTCACATAATGAACCCGATACCGCCAATAACTGACTCCCCCTAAAATTAAAGCACCCGAGGCAATGTACCAAATATAATCGGGGGTAATGGCCGCGGCGCCACTTTGACCGTAGCTGTGGAGTCCTACCAAATAGTAATTGACGCCGAAGTAGGTCATCATTATACTTCCGATGGCAATCAGACTTAAAAAGTTAAAGGTCCATTTACCCCGCAGTTTCGGGACTAGACGGGTATGGATGACAAAGGCATAGACCATGATGGAAATTAGTGCCCAAGTTTCCTTGGGATCCCAGCCCCAATACCGGCCCCAGCTCTCGTTGGCCCATTGGCCGCCCAAGAAATTACCGATAGTCAGCATAATCAGGCCAACGGTAAGGGCAACTTCGTTGATGATGGTCAGTTCTTTAATGTTCAAGTCCATTTTGGCCTTGTTTTTTGTATTAGTGAGTATCATCAGAATAAGACATACCAGACCGAGGATCGCCCCCACAATCAAGGGCCCGTAACTCGCAACGATTACGGCCACGTGAATCATCAACCAATAGCTATCCAGCACCGGAACAAGAGTTGAAATAGCAGGGTCAACCCAGTTCTGATGGGCAATCCACAATAAAATCCCTGTGACGAAGGCTGAGGCACCTAGGGTCATGTTGCTCTTTCTAGCAAATAAAAGCCCCATACCCATAGTGGCCCAAGAGACATAAAGGATACTTTCATACGCGTTCGTCCAAGGAGCATGACCTGAAATATACCACCGCAATACCAGCCCGGCCGTGTGCCATAGAAAAAATATGACGATCACCCCTTTCAAAAAATACACGGAAACCCTCCAAATGGAACGGTCCTTAAATATTTGGAATATCAGCACGAAAAACAATATCAATCCCGTTACCGGGTACCACTTCCAAAGTTGATTGAAAATATCCAATTTATTGTAGATAATCTCTGTGTCGATTTTTTCTTTGGATGGTAAAACCTCACTGCCATGATTTCTCTGATTCTGGCCAAAGGCCTCCAGCAATTTATCGGCATTTGTATAATCCCCGGTTTCGTTCGCGGTCCGCAGGGTCATAAGATAATAGGGAATGGAATTTTTGATAAAGTTGGCATATAATGAATCGGCCACCTGATATTGTCCACTTCGAAATTCGAGTGCGGATATCCATTTATTGTTCTCGTCGTTCAACAAGGGAAAGATTTTGACAATTCGGCCGCTCAGAGCCTGGTCAAGTAGGCCTAACCGGGCATTGGCATCCTTAAAATCCTGTTCGAACTTATTGGGAATATTCGTAGTGGTAGCCTCCCTGAGATAGGGCTCTAGCTTATAGTTACCATCGGCACTGAAAAAATCAGTGGCCTTTGCATATTTTTGACCTTCGGGCAGCCCAAGAACGTGCCGAAGGCTATCGTTCTTTCCTTTTTTGTCGATGGCCAAAAACTCTGCGTTGTACCATGCAGGTGCACTTAGCATCATAGACAGAAACACCTGGTCGGCGTTCATGTCTTTGTATTTATCGTTTAAACTCAGCTTTCGCAGCAGTTCCGAGGAAAAAGTATGTATAGGTTTCATACGGCCCCCGTCATCCTGAATAACCAGTTTGCCAAATTTTTCGGCATGCTCCTCAGATACGATGGTAGTCTTTATCAATGAATCGATCTGCGCTTGCGTCGGGCCCATGGCATTATGATCATGACCATCGCCGACCGCATGCTCTTGCAGGTCGGCCGCTTGCTCTATAGGAACTTGCTCCGGTTCGCTGCCCGCCGTTGCTTTTTTAGGTTCTTGTGACTGTATTCCGAGGCATCCCATTATGATGAAGACCGTGGTCAACTCCGCTTTTTTGGATTTTAATTTGTCCAGCGATTTACCTAGATCCTTAAAACGAGTCTTTCCAAAGAACATAATCCCCATAAGGCCTGCGTATAAAAGGAAGTACCCCATATAGGTAATCCAGGTGCCCCACTGGTCATGGTTTACGGAAAGTACAGTGCCTTTCTCATCGGGATGGAAACTGGACTGAAAAAAACGATACCCTCCCTGATCGAGAATATTGTTCATAAATATATCATAGTCATAAGGCCGTTCGTTTTCAACGGTAACCTTACTCATAAACGATTTATAGCCCTGTTCCGTACCTGGATATTTTTCAGCGATAAAGTCGTTCAATTTGATGCCGAATGGTAACTCGTAAACCTTAGACCCGTAACTCAAGCTAAAATCGAGCCCTCCTAGCGCTATTTTTTCTGAAAAATCCGCCGTACCCTGACCACCAATTAATTTCCTTTGCACCTTTTCTCCGTTAGTGGATATTTCCACAACCAGAGCATCCGGAGTGGATTCGTCCATCTCTTTCTTAGGCACTTTGACTACATCGTATGAACCTTTGATGATAGGATCGGGAACAACAAATTGCATCCCAGCGATAGTGTAAAGTGACCTCAGCTGAAATTCTTGCAGGCTATCTTTAGCGACTTGACCCTGAAGCTGGTCTGCCATCCGCATAAAACTACCTTCGAATGGTGATGTTATTTGATAGGAACTATCCGTCGACATGAGGTTTATGGCTCCGTCTGTAGTTGTATTCAAGGCAAAAAGAACACCGTGAATACTGGCTACCTGTCCGCTTTCCAAAAAATGTTCATGCCGCTGACCATCACCGGCCTCGACTATTTTAAGATATTCTTTACCGTTCTCATCGGGAATTAAGCCTTCTTTGGCGCCATCGATAAAGTCAACGTACGAAATCGTAAAGGGCTGTCCGTTATAATCCGAATTCCATGGTAAATTCGATTTGAGTGCCTCAGCGGTAACAATCAAGTCTTCTTGTAAGGTTTTGCGTCTTGGCTGTCCATCGATTTCCCCATCGATATAGGCGGTCAAAAAAGTTTTGTCGGAATAAAACACTTTTTCGGTTTCCCCCTCACGAATGGGCATCATGCCCTCAAAACTGATGTAGCGGGTAACAAAGGCACCGACAATAATCAATATCCAAGAAAGGTGCAGGGTGAGTACCGGCCATTTTTCCCATCTGAAAAGCCGATAGCGGAACATATTTCCCATAAAATTAATGACAAAAAAGACCATGATAGCCTCGAACCACCAGGCATTATAGACCCAAATCCGCGCGGTCTCCGTACTATACTTACTTTCGATAAAAGTGCCGAAACCCATTGCAGTGGCAAAAACAATAAAAAGGACAGCCATTAGGCGGGTGGAGAAGAAAAATTTTTTGAGCAAATCTGTCATCAGCAGCTGAATTGGTTTTCAGGATGCAAAAATACGGGTCTTTTTGTGATTTTTGAGGGTGATAACTGCATATTCGGATAGACGAAACTGTTAATTGTAAGTGAAAATTTACGGATACCTTAAAATATCAAAATTTTCATTTCAACCAAGTATTGAACCACGCGAGCGCATCGAGCTGCATTCGCTGGTCGAACTTATGGCCTCCCTCATAAAATTTTGCAAGGTATTTATCCAGAGCCCCTGCTTTGCCATACACCTCTTTTAAAATAGTAGCTGCCTTTTCCATTTCGGGCAGCGTATACAAGGAATCTTGATTATTGTTCTGAATCATGACGGGAAGCGGCACCCGCAATCCCAAAATTTCCGGGAATTCAAGAAATTTCGGCAACAAGGGGGTGTAGGCCATCCAAGTATGGGTAAAGGATGTATTGAGGATAAAATCGCGCCAGGTCGTCATAAACCCGACACAGACCGCACATTTTATACGGCGGTCCATTCCACCGAGATAAACGGTTCGCAGTCCACCTCCTGAAAGTCCCGCACATCCCACTTTTTCAACATCGACATCGACACGCTCGCAAAGCACGTCGAGTGCCGCACGGTCTTCGGCCAGGGTTACCCCCGGCCACGTACTTCCTGCAGAAAACAGTGATTTGGCCATAATGTGCTCATGGTGGCCGGCCCATTCGTTATAGGCAGCAATGTTTTCGGATTTCTCGGGATTCTCATCTGTTTGACCGGCAATAGCACAATCGCCCCAAGTAATGCCATCGACATCTTCATATCTCACCCGCCGACTCGCAAAAGTGAAGGTATCATGTACCAGCACTACATATCCTTTTTTAGCGATTTCATTGGCCCAAGCCCTATCCTCATAATAGGTGTCCTGATGCGCTTCGATCAAAGGATGCACATCGTCGGACACCCTAGTAATTTTGCGTTTTCCAAAATATTTGTTGCCTCCGTGATCGTGGAGACCCAATACGGCCGGTAATTTACCCTGCACACCCTCAGGCCTCAATAGAATGGCTTCCGTTCGCGGACCGCCGGTGGATAATTGCCAGGAAAGTTCTTCGATTTCCAGACCGTCATAAACATATTTTTTATGCACCTTGACCTTGGAAGTTCGCTTTATATCGGGCTCCGAAACAAGCTCATTTGCCTTTTCCAGAGCCTCCTTTCTCCAAAGTTCGAGGTCCGTCCATTGTGTATTTCTGAAGGATAATTTGGGCGGATCCTTCGAAAGATCGGCCGCCCATTGTCCATAGGCGCCGATGATACTTTTGTCGGAAAAGTTCATGGTTGTCGTACTTTTTTTGAAAGATTTGGTAAAATTTGCCTCGGATGTCATCCCTCGGGTCATAAACGGGAAGGCCGCACAGGCGAATGCCGTTTGCTTGATAAAGTTTCTTCTAGACCCTTGATTCGGTATATCTTGTTTTTTCATTATTTTTCCTACTTCAGAGCAGCTTGGTTCAACCTATTTTTCTCGTTCATCTAATCTATTCCCCCGCATTCAGCATCCGAAGAACGCAGCGAGGGGAAAGAATGGTGTTGGTCGGAGCCCATCTATACTGCGGCAAAGCATTCGTAAAACCAAGGACATAAAAATACGAAAGATCTGCTTGAAGTAGGATATATCCTTATTTTTGCGGGATGCTTAACGTTGCAATTATCGGAACCGGCAATCTGGCCCGTCATTTGTACGATGCCTTTATGGTGTGCCCCACGACCGATATCGTTCAGGTGGTTGGCCGCAATACAAAAGCCTTGGCGTATTTTGAAAAATCAACGGCCACTTCAACGGATTTCAAAAACATGGCCGAGGCCGCTATTGTCATCATTGCCGTCAGCGATACGGCGATACCCAAAGTTTCAGAGCAGCTATTATATACAAAGGGACTGATAGTTCATACCGCGGGAAGTGTTTCCATGGATGTCTTATCCGACCATTCCCGATACGGCATTTTCTATCCATTACAGACGTTCACGAAAGACCGAAAAGCAGCTATGAATTCCGTTCCCTTTTGTTTGGAGGCCCATGATGAAACGGATTTGGAATTGCTAAAAAAACTAGCCGGCGAACTATCGGAAAGAGTATACGAAGTGGATTCAGAACAGCGGAAGGTGCTTCACTTGGCAGCGGTATTCGTTAATAATTTTGCCAACCATTTGTACCATATCGGAAAAGAAATCTGTGATCAAAATGGGTTGCCGTTCGAGATTTTGCAACCCTTAATAGAAGAGACTTTTTATAAAACGGAGCAATTGACGCCTTACGATGCGCAGACCGGACCGGCACGGCGGGGAGATTCCGAGACAATCAGAAGGCATTTAGAACAGTTGAAAAATTCTGGACACAAGGAAGTTTACGAGGTTTTAAGCGAATCGATCAAAAAGTTGTATAACCAGAACACGAATTAACCCAAATATCAAATTGCAGTAGGTCTAAATTTTTTACAAATTTATGCGGAAAATGCACCGGCCTTCCTGCGAGGCGCGTTTACACAGAGAAGCCGGTAACTTTTAATTAGCTACACATTTAACCTTCAACCCACTCATGGAAAAAAGTTACAAAGAAAATCTAAAAAGTATCGATACGTTCGTTTTTGATGTGGACGGCGTTTTTACAGACAGCACATTGATTATTACCACCGCGGGGGAAATGTTACGTAAGATGAGTGTGAAGGACGGGTACGCCCTGAAAACCGCCCTTCAAAAAGGATATAATGTATGTGTTATCTCCGGCGGCACCAACGAGGGGGTCCGCAATCGCTTGAGAGCTCTTGGCGTTACCGATATTTATTTGGGCGCACATCATAAAATGGATGCTTTGGAGGAGTATATGGATATCTACGGAATATCGGCCAGCACCATGTTGTATATGGGCGATGATATTCCCGATATTCCCCCGATGCAAACGGTCGCACTTCCTACCTGTCCACAGAATGCGGTTCCTGAAGTGAAGGCCGTTTCGAAATATGTGTCCCATAAAAATGGGGGCGAAGGCTGTGTTCGCGATGTTATCGAACAAGTTTTGAAGGTTCGAGGAGACTGGATGACGAATTTTGATGCGGCAATTGATTAAGGAAAATCCCAAAACTCAAATTCCAAATTCCAAACATATTCAGACAATTGACAGCACAGCACTTGAATTTCGGAAGGGAGAAATCCAGAATTCTAAATTACATATATGTTATCCGACAAACTAAAAAATTACAAAATCATATTAGCCTCCGCTTCTCCAAGAAGGCAGCAATTTTTCAGGGAAATGGGAGTGGATTTCGAGGTGCGCATTAAGTCGGTGGATGAAGTGTATCCAAACAAATTAATAGGCAGTGCGATTTCCGACTATTTGGCCGAATTAAAGGCATCCGCTTTTGATGGAACTTTGGCTGCAAATGAAATCTTGATCACTTCAGATACCGTGGTCTGGCACAACAATGAATCCTTGGCGAAGGCTGAGGACTCCGAAGAAGCTTTCGGCATGCTAAGAACGCTGTCGGGCGATTGGCACGAGGTGATTACTTCGGTCTGTTTCGCCACCAAAAACTACCAAAAGACCGTTAACCACACCACCAAAGTCAAGTTCAAAGCATTGACCGACGAGGAAATCGGTTTCTATATTGAAAACTATAGGCCATTCGATAAAGCGGGTGCTTACGGCATTCAAGAATGGATCGGACTGATTGGTATCGAGAAAATCGAAGGGTCTTATCCGAATGTGGTAGGGTTGCCGACGCATTTGGTTTATAAAACCCTTTTGGATATCGCGACCTAAGGCTTATTTCGTAAATTCGTCGTAGCGACGATATTCTTCATAACTCCTTATAAATATGAGAATCTTCGTGTAGTAATTCGACAGTGTTATACACACAGATTCGTAAAAAACACAAAGCTCTTGAAGAAATAAAATATAGAATAAATGAAAGCCTACATCAAATTAGAGTGCATTTTTTTAAGTCTGGCCGGGCTTTTGCTGTCGGTAACATCCTGCAACGAAAAAATGTCCGCTAATAAACAAGAAGTAACACCGAAGGGGCAAATGGCCAAGTCAACACCAAAAAATCCTTTATCCGAAGCCTTCAAAACCTACT
Organism: uncultured Flavobacteriaceae bacterium; assembly: GCA_963832345.1. Lineage (GTDB taxonomy): Bacteria > Bacteroidota > Bacteroidia > Flavobacteriales > Flavobacteriaceae > Pricia. Next base: position 290,663 of record CAWHTW010000015.1, read on the forward strand.
GGTACGCTGGCGAGGCCGAAATTACCTCCTACCAGCTGAAACAGGCGCGTTACGGCGAGATACGCGATGGTGAAGCGGTGCTCGTTTATGTCACAGAACCTTTTTTGCCCGAAGTACAGGTAAAAGCAGATGCAACCCATCCAGATAATGTTCCCGTGCTCAAACTGAACACGACCAAGAACTACCTAACGGGCATCTACCCCTATTCCATTATGACCAGTACCTTTTATCCGGTACACGACAACCAACACGCCATCAAGGTCGCCTTTTCGTCCCAGGAATGGTGCGGACAGGTCTATGCGCAATTGAACAACCGCGAACAGTTTGATGTGATGTCGCGTTCTTATTTCGAAAGCGAGGCCGATCAAGACCTGTCACTGGATAAGACCATTCTGGAAGACGAACTTTGGAATAAAATCAGGATCGATCCCGCCGGTCTACCAGTTGGTGATTTCGATGTGATTCCGTCCATGGAGCATATTCGGCTATCCCATAAAGAATTAAAGGCCTACAAAGCTAGTTTAACGCTTACCGATAAGGAAGGTAGCAGCACGTATGAAATCAACTATCCTGAACTTGAACGTACGCTCAAAATCAATTTCTCAACCGATTTTCCCCATACCATTCAAGGTTGGTCGGAAACGGCGACAAGCGGGTTTGGAAAAAGCGCGAAACAGATGACCTCAACGGCCACAAAAATGAAAACTTTAAAAACCCCGTATTGGCAACAAAACGGAAATAAGGATTTATCTTTACGCGATAGTTTAGGATTATGATCTCAATGGAAGAGTTTTTTGCCACGTACAAAAATGAATTGCTCGCGACCAGTATTCTCATTGTAATATTGCTGGTGTTAAAATTTATTGCGACCAAGGCCATTCGCAGGGTGGGCCGGCTCAGCGATATCGTCGAGGCCCGTACACTGCTGATTACCAAATATGTCTCCATTTTATTTACGACACTAGGCTTTGGTATTTTGATTTTCATCTGGAACATCAAATTTAAGGATGTCGGCATCGCCTTCGCCTCTGTCTTCACGATTATCGGGGTCGCCCTTTTCGCGAGCTGGTCCATTTTGAGTAATATTACGGCTGGGGTGGTTCTTTTCTTCTCGTTTCCGTTCAAAATCGGGGATCGCGTCAAAATAATGGATAAGGATATCGAAAGCGAAGAACCCTACCTCATCGAAGATATCAGGGCATTTCACGTTAGCCTTAGAAAGGACAATGGTGAACTGTTGGTCTACCCCAATAACCTGATGATGCAAAAGGCGGTTACCCTGTTGTACCACCAAGAACCCCAAGTGCCGGTGCAAGAGGAGGGAACGATATGATAATGCTGCATTTTAATGCATTCAAAACATTTTTTCGAAATATTTACGAACCATTCCAAAAGCCATATTGGTATAATTTAAGTATGCTAGAACGATTTTTGTTAAAGAAGTAAATTTAAATAGGCTCGCCCACCAATCTTCTTATCTTTGGGAAGGTTCCCAAATTGGATGTCATCCGCAATAAAATTAATTCTATGCGTCATTTTTTGGTAGGTTTTTTAGGGATGTTCTTCCTCATTGCAACTTCTTTTGCCCAAAAACCCGACCAAGCTTCTTCTTCCGAGATTCACCATTCCCTTCAAAAATTGAACTTTTTAGGTACCGCTCTTTATGTTGCCGCACATCCCGATGATGAGAATACGCGTCTCATATCCTATTTATCCAACGGCATACATGCTCGTACCGGATACCTTTCACTGACTCGGGGCGACGGGGGGCAGAACCTTATAGGTCCTGAACTTCGGGAACTTTTAGGCGTATTACGAACCGAAGAACTTTTGGCCGCCAGAAGGGTCGATGGCGGCGAGCAATTTTTTACCCGTGCGAACGATTTCGGATATTCCAAAAATCCCGATGAAACTTTGGAAATATGGAACAAAGAAGCCGTTCTTGCTGATGTAATATGGGTCATACGCCATTTTAAGCCCGATGTGATCATCAACCGGTTCGACCATCGGAGTGCCGGTACTACCCACGGCCACCATACCGCTTCCGCCATGTTGAGCGTCGAGGCCTTTGATTTGGCCACTGACAAGACCGCCTATTCCGATCAACTGGAACTTACCGATACTTGGCAGCCCAAACGCCTATTTTTCAATACTTCTTGGTGGTTCTATGGCAGCGAAGAGAAATTTGAAAAGGCTGACAAATCGAATATGCTGAATTTGGATGTCGGGAACTACTACCCTGTTCTAGGAACATCGAACAACGAAATCGCATCCTTGGCCAGTAGTCAACATTTGTCCCAAGGTTTTGGAAGGCTTTCAGAGCGCGGTGCCCAAGACGAATATTTGGAATTGTTAAAGGGAGAACTTCCTAAGGATAGAGCGGATCTTTTTGACGGTATCGATACGTCTTGGTCCCGTATCGAAGGAGGCGAAGCGATCGGAACCATCTTATATGCGGTCGAGAATAATTTTGATTTCGAGAATCCGGAAAAGCACCTTCCTCAGCTCTTGGAGGCCTATGGACTGCTTCAAAATATACAGGATACGCATTGGAAAGAAATTAAATCCGAAGCACTGAAAGGCCTGATTGCCGATGTTACAGGACTCTATCTGGAAGCTTCCTCCGAATCGGCCTTTGCTCATCCCGGTGGGCAGGTAAAGGTCACCATTGAGGCCATCAATCGAAGTGATGCCGATATGGTTCTAAAATCGATTCGGATTCCGTCTTCGGATGCTTCCCTGAATCCGAACATCCCCTTGAAAAACAATGCTAAGCAAAATTTTGAGCTTTCACTGAACGTCCCACCCCATACGTCATATACAAGCCCCTATTGGTTAAAGGAAAAAGGAAGCTTGGGGATGTACAAAGTCCCAGATCAAAAACTCATAGGCAAACCGGAAACCCCCAGGGCTTTCAAGGCGGAGTTCGAAATGGATTTCAACGGCACTACCATCAGTTTCGAAAAACCCGTAATCTACCATTACGCAAAACCGGAAATGGGGGAACTGTACGAGCCTTTCGAAGTTCTGCCCAAGGCCACCGCAAGCTTTTCCGACAAGGTGCTGATCTTTGCCGACGGGGAATCAAAACAGGTGCCCGTTACTATCGTGGCCAACGCAGATAATATAGAGGGAGAAATACAGCTGTGCCACGGCGAAGGCTGGTCGGTCGACGCGGATACCAAAACTTTTGAAATCGCCAAGAAAGGAGACAAAAGAACTATTTTCTTTACCCTATCCCCTCCCGCCGATGAAAATGAGGACTATATTTCTCCAATTCTTAAAATAGATGGCAAGGAAACTACCAATGAATTGGTCACGATTGCCTATAACCACATCCCCAACCAATCCGTATTGTTGCCCTCAGAGACCAAAACGGTACGGCTCAATATCAAAAAGGCCGGGGAACAAATCGGTTATATTGTCGGCGCAGGAGATGAAGTCCCTGAAAGTTTGAGACAGATCGGTTACAGTGTACGAACAGTTTTACCTAGCTCAATCAGTCTCGGCAGTTTAAACGCTTATGATGCAGTGGTCGTCGGTATCCGTGCCTATAATGTTGTCGACGAGCTCAAATTCAAACAGCAATTTTTACTCGATTATGTTAAGAATGGTGGCACGTTGATTGTGCAATATAATACAGCCGGGCGATGGAACGAGCAGTTTGAGAATATCGCTCCCTATGCGCTGACCCTGTCAAGTGACCGGGTTACGGATGAAAATTCGGAAGTGAAAATAGTAGCCAAGGAGCATCCGTTGGTCAATTTCCCGAACGCGATTACCGCCGCCGATTTTGAAGGTTGGGTACAGGAACGCGGATTGTATTTCCCAAATGAATGGGCAAATGAATTTACGCCGATACTATCCATGAAAGATGATGGGGAAGCTGATAAAGAAGGGAGCCTTTTGATAGCAAAATATGGCAAGGGTCATTATATTTATACCGGATTGAGTTTTTTCAGGGAGTTGCCCGCAGGAGTTCCGGGAGCGTATAAGCTATTTGCTAACATGCTTTCCGTTGGAAAGGATAGTAACCAGTAGTCAGCGTTACTTGATATTAACTCATAAACCTATTAACGCATACCCATTTGTGCCGGACAAATTTCTGGAACAACTGCTCTTTTATTTGAAGACAACGAATACTTAACTTCCAAAAAATGCTTGATAAATTCGATTGGAAAAAAGAATATACCTTGGTACTTGCTTTGAACATTGTGTACGTGCTAGTTTTCAGTTATTTAATGACGGCTTTTACCTAACATGAGCACACTCGATTGGATCATACTGTCAAGTACCCTGCTATTTATAGTAAGCTACGGCGTTTGGAGAACGCGGGGAAGCAAAAACGTCGATGACTACGTCGGTGGCGGTAAGGATGCCAAATGGTGGACCATCGGCCTATCGGTCATGGCCACACAGGCCAGCGCCATTACCTTTTTGTCCACTCCCGGCCAGGCCTTTCACGATGGACTGGGTTTTGTACAGTTTTATTTCGGACTCCCCCTCGCGATGATCATTATATGTTTGGTCTTCGTACCACTCTATCATCGGCTTAAAGTGTACACCGCCTACGAGTTTTTAGAAGACCGGTTCGACTTGAAGACCCGTTCGTTGGCCGCCATACTGTTTTTAATCCAAAGGGGCTTGGCGGCAGGCATCACCATTTTTGCCCCCTCTATCATACTATCCGCCGTGTTGGGATGGGACCTGCGCACCCTCAATGTCATCATCGGTGTTTTGGTCATTATCTACACGGTATCCGGAGGCACCAAGGCGGTTAGCGTGACCCAAAAGCAACAGATGTTCATTATCATGACGGGCATGTTCGTTACCTTCTTTTATATCTTGGGATATTTGCCTGCGGATATTAATTTCAGCAAAGCGTTAAAAATCGCCGGCGCCAGCAATAAACTGCAAATTCTTGATTTCAGTTTTGACACCACCAGTCGATATACTTTTTGGAGCGGTATTACCGGAGGTCTATTTTTGGCCTTGGCTTACTTCGGGACGGATCAAAGCCAAGTACAACGCTATCTTTCGGGAAAATCGGTGCGAGAAAGTCAATTAGGGCTGGTTTTTAACGGTATCTTTAAGATTCCCATGCAGTTCTTTATTCTTTTGGTGGGCGTTATGGTATTCGTTTTTTACCAGTATAACCCTTCGCCCCTTAACTTCAACCCTTCTGCAACCAACGCCGTTATGAATTCGGTCTATGCCAAGGATTATGAGATACTTCAACAGGGACAGTCTAAACTCGAGGAAGAAAAGAAAATGGCCCAGAATAAGTTTTCCACCGCCCTGGAGTTGAAGGAATACACGGCCGTAGAAGAGGCCAAACAACAGATTATCGCCCTCAATAAAAAGGATAGGGCGAACCGCGAAGCCGCTAAAACCTTAATTTCGGAGGCCGACAGTGTCGTAGAAACCAATGATAAGGACTATGTGTTTATTCACTTTATTCTCAACAACCTACCAACGGGACTTATCGGACTTTTACTGGCCGTAATTTTATCTGCAGCAATGTCTTCTACCGCCTCCGAGCTTAACGCTCTGGGTACGATTACCGCACTGGACCTGTACAAGAGAAACAAAACTGGAGTTTTCACCGAGCGACATTACGTGTTGGCCACTAAAGGGTTTACACTATTATGGGGATTGATTGCCATAGGCATTGCCAGCATAGCTAATCTTTTCGATAACCTGATACAGCTGGTCAATATCATCGGATCTATATTTTATGGTAATGTTCTCGGGATATTCCTCTTGGCCCTGTTTTTTAAATTCGTAAAAGGTAACGCCGTATTTTTTGCCGCAATCTTGACTCAGCTAATTATTTTTGTGCTCTTCTACACCCTTATATTCAACTATCCCGAAGGTGATGAAAAACTAGGGTATCTCTGGCTCAACTTTATCGGATCGGGTATGGTTATTTTGATAGCGTTTGTTTTTGAAGGCTTTGACAGATTGCTAAAAAATCCTCCATTAGAAGAATGATTTCCATCTATCGAATACCAGTCCCTAAAGAGTAAATTTACCGGGGCCTTTGGAGTGGTTTAGATTATCGACAACCACTAATCCTCGACCTCAACGATCATTTCGATTTCCACAGCGATATTACCGGGCAAAGAACCCATACCCACTGCCGCACGGGCATGCTTACCACGTTCGCCGAAAACTTCGACCATCAGATCGGAATGCCCATTGATCACTTTGGGATGTTCTTTGAAGTCCGTTGCTGCGTTTACCATCCCTAACACCTTTATGATACGTTTTACTTTATTCAGGTTGCCTATTTCCGCTTTTAAGGCCGCCAAGAGGTTGATACCGGTAAACCGTGCCGCCTCATAGCCCTGTTCGATATCCAAATCTTCCCCTACTACACCAGTGACGAGGCTACCGTCTTTTTTTAATGGGCCTTGTCCGGATAGATATATCAAGTTTCCGGTTCTTACCGCACTTACAAAGTTGGCAATGGGTGGCGGCGACACAGGTAATTGAATGTTCAATTCCGCTAGTTTTCCTTCTGGGTCATAGTCTGGGTCCGATTGTTCTTGTTCAACAGGTTCCGGTTCTACTACTTTTTTGTTTTCTTGGCTGATGTTGCAGGAAACAACAATCAAAATAATGGCCAGTGGGTATATGATTTTCTTCATAAATCTAAAAGTTGTACGATTACGTAATTCAATTAAGCGCCCTTCAATATTTCCTTGACCCTTCGGGCTACTTCCCTTTCTTGGCCGGGTTCCATCATCCAGGTTGTTATTCCGACCATCTCATTATTGCCAACGGTTTCTATGGATGGATGACCTTCGCGAAGTTGTTGGCGCATTTCGTCCTTGGTAAGTGGCACGATATTTTCGTCCCATCGAATATATAAACTCGGCACGTGATTGGCATGTGGCGGTACATGTATTTCCGGCGTCACGCCCTTTACGGATGCGGCACTGTCATGAATCAATTGGATCTGCTTTTCCCACAATGCCCACTCCTTTTTATGGTCTTTGGCCAAATAAAGTTCCAAGGCTACCAGCATACCTAACACTTCTTCCTTGTTGACCTTCATGCCCCTTGCGATTGTCGCAGTGCGCGGCGGACAATGCAAACGCGCGGCCTCTATGTATTTTCTTTTTCCCAGCAGCAGTCCCGCGCTCTGAGGGCCCCGTAATCCTTTCCCTCCTGAAAAAGCTACCATATCGAAACCCAATTTAGTAAACTTGAACAGGTTTTCCACCGGAGGAACATCGGCGGCACAATCTATAAAAGTGGGAATGCCGTACTTTTTGCCCAAGGCTATGAATTCTTCATGTTTGATTTCGCCAATGTCCGTACTGGCATTGAGAAACCAGAGCATGGCCGTGTTTTTAACGATGGCCGTTTCAAGCTCTTTGGCCGTTTTGATTCGGACTAATTTTGCACCGGCATTAGTCAGCGCTTGGGTATAACCGATGTTATGTCCTTCCTGCAGGATGACCTCGTTTTTAAGGCCCGTCGTATCGGGTAGTTGCATAACTTTTTCCGTGTCCATCCCACACATTACGCCTCCCATTGCGATGCTCATCGCCCCAAATGCCCCAGAGGACACAGTGGCATATTCACACTGAAGCAATTCGGCGATCCGCTCGCCTACCTTGTCCTGAAGTTCATCGATATTCACGTATTCGGTAGCGGCATACTCGATGGCATCTGTAACCTCTTTGTGCATTAAAGATCCGGTCATGGAGGTATAAGTGCCGGCGGCATTGATAAAAGTGCGCAGCCCCAATTCCTTAAAAAAATTACGGACCATTGGTGTCGCCACGGTTTCTTCTATTCCTTTGGCTGTCAATATACTTGGCCCCAATATACTTCCTACCAAAGGAAGGGCGGACAAGGTTTTTAAAGCTTTTCTTCTACTTTCCATACAGCAATACATTTTTATCATTCCCGAGATGGCGAGAATCTGTTTCCAAAACTGGCGGCGTTCAAATAAACAAAAACTAGCTTTTCGAAAGCTCCTCCTTTATTCGTTTCCCCACAATCCGTTCTTGTCCGGGAACCATCATCCACGTAGTGAGGGTGGCGGTTCTTTCGTCTTTACCGATTTCTATGGACGGATGGCCGGCCCGTAATTTTTTTCGCAATTCATCGGGAGTCAATTTTTTTGCCTTTTCATCCCATGTAAATCGTAAACTAGGCACATGGTTGACAATGGGCGGTACATAGATTTCGGTTTTCACCGTGTCGACGGTCAAGAGCACATCACTGATATACTGTATCTGACCCTGCCAGAGTTGCCTTTGCTTTTCATGGTCACGTGCCAAGAAAAGTTCGAGGGCGACCAGCATTCCCAAAACTTCCTCCTTGTTGACTTTCATTCCCCGACCTATGGTGGTTCCTCTTGGCGGGGTGTGCAATCTGGCCGCTTCGATATATTTACGTTTGCCCAATAAAAGTCCGGCGCTCTGTGGACCTACGAGGCCTTTCCCCCCAGAAAAAGCGACCATATCAAAACCCATCTTGGTGTACTTGAACAGATTTTCAGCCGGGGGAACATCTGCGGCGCAATCGATAAACGTAGGCATATTATGTTTTTTTGCCAGGGCCAGAAATTCCTCGTGCTTAATTTCGCCTTCCTCGGTAGCGTGGTTCAAGAACCAGAGCATGGCGGTATTTGAGTTGATGGCCGATTCAAGTTCTTTGGCAGTTTTGACGACTATTAACTTTGCTCCAGTATTTCGAATGGCATGACAGTATTCAATGTTGTGGGATTCCTGAACGATGACCTCGTTTTTGATTCCCTTTGTATCGGGCAATTGAGCTACCTTATCCGTATCCATTCCACACATGGCACCGGCGGTTCCAAGGGTAATTGCTCCAAAAGCACCCGATGAAACCGTGGCGTATTCACATTCGAGCAGTTCCGCGATGCGCTCGCCGACCTTGTCCTGTAGGTCGTCAAGTTTGACAAATTCGGTCGCACCATATTTTATAGCTTCCACAACTTCATTGGGCATCAAACAAGCGGAAAGTGAAGTATAGGTTCCTGCGGCGTTGATATAGGTTCGGACGCCCAACTCCTCAAAATAATTTCGGGTTCTAAGGTTGCCCTCTAAATGGTCCGGCTGATCCGCTCCCGCTATATTCGCTTTCAGCAGACTTGGG
>CAWHTW010000016.1:0-225236 GCA_963832345.1 uncultured Flavobacteriaceae bacterium
TTTCCCTAACAGTTAAGCCGATAATGATAATAGTATGCTAACAAAATGTTAATCTGGTATTGACCACAATGTCAACTTAATTTTAAAAACTTTACGGCGTGTAATCTTTTTCCTATCCCATGAAAAAAAGACCTGTCGATATCGTGGTCATTTCCGATGTACATTTAGGCACATACGGATGCCACGCTAAAGAACTTACCACCTATATCAAATCGATTGAACCAAAAAAAGTCATACTGAACGGGGATATCATCGATATCTGGCAGTTCAATAAAAGATACTGGCCAAAATCGCACATGAAGGTCGTAAAACTGTTGATGGAGTGGGTATCAAAAGGCGTAAAGGTGCATTACATCACCGGCAACCACGACGAGATGTTACGCAAGTTCGTCGGCTTCAAACTGGGCTCGTTCAGCATTTCGAACAAAGTGGTACTCAGTATACATGGAAAAAAGGCATGGTTATTTCACGGTGACGTCTTCGACGTGACCATGCAACACTCCAAATGGCTGGCGAAACTCGGGGCGAAAGGGTACGATATGCTAATCTTGATCAACAGGGCGGTAAATTTCTGCTTTAAAAAAATGGGTAGAGGACCGGTATCCATGTCCAAAAAAATAAAGAACGGGGTCAAATCGGCGGTCAAGTTCATCGATAATTTTGAGCGAACGGCAACCGATATTGCCATAGCGAACAAGTACGACTATGTTATCTGTGGCCACATACATCATCCAGAAATCAAGACGGTAGAAAATCAGAACGGATCGGTGACGTATCTCAATTCAGGCGATTGGGTAGAGAACCTGACTGCCTTGGAATACTATAAAGGCAAATGGCGCCTGTACCGGTATGAAGACGATATGAAGCTCGAAACCTATTCCATGGAGGTCGACGACCCCATCGAAAACCTTGAGAAAGAAGAACTCTTTCAAAGGATGATGGAGGAATTTAGGCATCTTGACCAACCGGAGACTAAAAAGAAAGCATCCTAAAAACGATAGTTCGATGAAAGTACTCTATGCCATTCAAGGAACGGGCAACGGCCATTTGAGCAGGGCGCGCGATATTATCCCCGCACTTCAAAGAAAAAACATTGATCTCGATATATTGGTGAGCGGTACACAAGCGGACATCAGCATACCCTATCCTATAAAATATCAACTCAGCGGATGGAGTTTTATCTTCGGAAAAAAAGGAGGCGTCGATATGTGGCGCACCTATTTGAGAACCAATGCGTCAAGACTTCAAAAAGAGGTCAAAAGCGTTCCGGTTGCAGATTACGATTTGGTTATCAACGATTTTGAACCTGTATCTGCATGGGCCTGTAAATTACGGCAGAAACCCTGTATTGCGCTGAGCCATCAGGCCGCATTGCTATCCCCACATACGCCAAGACCCAAAAAAAAGGATGCCTTGGGACAACTGATCCTTAAAAAATATGCGCCTTTTTCGGCGCAGTACGGCTTCCATTTTAAAAAGTACGACAGCACGATGTTTACCCCCATCATTCGGCAGGAGGTGCGGAACACGACCAGAACCACGGGAAACCACTATACAGTGTACCTGCCATCCTATAGCGATGAAAAAATCATGGACATGCTTTCGCCTATTCCGAACGTTTATTGGGATGTTTTTTCCAAACATAACCGAACGAAGTTCTTTTATAAGAATATGACCTTTCGGCCTATCGAGAACGCCGCTTTTATACAAAGTATGGCCAGTAGCAAAGGCGTTCTGTGTGGGGCGGGCTTCGAGACCCCGGCGGAGGCACTGCATATGCAAAAGAAATTGTTGGTCATACCCATGAAGGGGCAATACGAGCAACAGTGCAACGCCGCCGCCCTTTTGGAAATGGGCGTACCAGTTGTGAAATCATTAAAAAAGAAACATCTCGACAAAATCAAAGGTTGGGTCGACAGCGATACCCAAGTGGATATATTCTACCCCGATGTCACCGAAAATATCATCGATCGCCTGCTCGAGGAATCTTTGGTGAGGCCAATACGTGAATTTCTATAAATGCCCGAAGATTCCGAATATCCATTGTTCGTTTTAACGCCTCGTGATTTTGGAAAGGATTTTGTTTGGGGTGTATCTACGGCATCCTATCAAATAGAAGGGGCACACGATATTCACGACAAGGGGGTTTCCATCTGGGACAGATTCGTTTCAAAAAAAGGAAATATCTCACATGGGCAGCATGGCCGAATTGCCTGTGATTTTTACCATCGTTACCAAGAGGATATTCTTCTTTTGAAAGCGATGAACATTCCGCATTTTCGTTTTTCGTTATCTTGGACGAGAATTTTCCCCAATGGGACAGGAAAAGTAAGCGAAGAAGGCATAGCTTTTTATAACCGGGTCATCGATTTTTGCATGGAATGCGCTATTACACCCTGGATTACCCTCTATCATTGGGACCTGCCCCAAGCCTTGGAAGAAAAAGGGGGTTGGACGAACAGGGATATCTTAGGATGGTTCGAAACCTATGTAAAACTTTGTGCAGAACGATTTGGCGACCGGGTTAAACAGTGGATGGTACTCAACGAACCCATGGTCTTTACGGGAGCGGGCTATTTTCTGGGTGAACACGCCCCGGGCAGGAAAGGCCTGAGAAATTTCTTGCCCGCCGTTCATCATGCAGTGCTGTGCCAAGCCTTAGGGGGAAGGATATTGCGCAAAACCATACCCGACGCAAGTGTTGGCACCACTTTTTCGTGTTCGCAGATTACCCCATTTTCCGACCGTTCTAAAGATAGATGCGCGGCGAAAAAAGCCGATGCCCTTCTCAACCGCCTTTTTATCGAACCCAGTCTAGGAATGGGATATCCTACTAAAAGTGTTCCGGTTCTGCAGCGCATCGAAAGGTACCAAAAGCCAGAGGACCTGAAAAATAGTATTTTCGATTTCGATTTTATCGGCATTCAAAACTACACCCGTGAGGTGGTGCGGCACAGCTACACTGTACCCTATCTACGGGCCAAAATCGTAAAGGCGACCCGGCGGAAAGTGAAAACTACACTTATGGACTGGGAGGTATATCCGCCGAGTATCTATGCGATGGTCGCTAAATTCAACGCGTATACTGGCATCAAAAAGATTCTGGTTACGGAGAACGGGGCCGCCTTCGAAGATCAAGTACGAAACGGGGAAATTGCCGACAGGGCTAGAACCGAATATCTACAGGCCCATCTTGAACAAATCCACAAAGCACGAAATGACGGCTTAAAAGTGTCCGGGTATTTTGTTTGGACGCTTACCGATAATTTCGAATGGGCCGAAGGCTACCGCCCCAGATTCGGATTGGTGCACGTGGACTTTTCCAACCAAAAGCGGACCCTCAAATCTTCGGGCCACTGGTACGGTTATTTTCTTGGTTTGGGAAAAGAGGTAAAGTCCCCCTAAAAAAGGCTTAAAAACAAAAAAGCCGATGTCCCCATCGGCCGATAACTAAACTAACTCAAATAAGAACGTACGCTGGATGGTGCGCCGCAAAGATTAAAATTTCCAGCAAGTATAAGGTTACCCTATGATTAGGTGTAGGTTAAAGTATTGGGGCGATTGATTCTTGGAAGGCTTACGGCCAGCTGCGGCATGTACGCCCTCATCGCTGTAATCTTAAAAGGTAGAACAAGAATGGATGAAATTAAGGGCATAAGGTATATCTTTGAAAGCCCCTGAAATTCATTTAAATTAATGAGAAAGGACAGACTCTATCTTTATACATTTTTGGCCATAACCGCCATATTTATTCTCATTGCGGGCATTGCAGCCCAATATTTTGTCAAAGCAAGTGCCAATCAATTGTTGGCCGTGCAGTTGGAATCCGGCAGAAGGGAGGCCAAGGAAATCGCAAGTTTGGCGGGCTACCAATTGGAGAGTGATCTTAGCAAGCAAACAATAGTTGAGAACATCCAGAAAAGTATACAGAATACCAATCCGGAATCACTGTTCATCAGCGTCATAGATTGGTCGGGCACTGAAATCTGCCACCCGGATATCACTCGGGTGGGCCAAAAAGTACCGGCCAATCAATCCGTTCTATCGACTGTGGATAACGAAATCACGCCTGAGGATTTTTATGATCTTATAAGCAAAAAGGGAGCGGAAGAAGGCTCTAATTCTGAAATGAAGACCGAAATTGTCTATCTCTACCCGGTCGCCAACTCCGACTGGATTGTAGGCGTTAATGCCAACATCAAGAAAATTTCGGGCCAGATTAGTTATTTGCGCAACCGCTTTTATGTCATTCTCGTTATCATGGGGTTCATCATTATCCTTTCTTCCGTGGTTACGGTTCGAGTTCTCGGAAGCATTTACGAAAAGCGGTTGATTGTACAGAAAGAGAAATTGGAGGAAGAGGTTATCGGACTGGCTAAATTAAACAAAGCCTTGGACCGGTACCAGCAAAAAGTCTTCGAAGAGCGACCGGAACCCGTGCCGGAGACCGTAGCCCCAAAGACCGACAAAGGCAAAAAACGGATACTGACCTATTTAAGACATGAACTTTTGCCCGTGGCTACCGGGGAAATCGCCTATATCTATACTGAAAATACCATTACCTATGTGGTGGACATTCACGGCAAGCGTTCTACGGTCAACACCAGCCTAGATGATCTATACTCGGCTTTGGACAGCAATTTCTTTTATCGGGCCAACCGTCAGTTCATCATCGCTATCTCATCCATTGAAAAAATCATCCGGTACGGAAAGACCAAACTGAAAATACTGATGGAGCCCGAATGTGAGGTGGATATCATAATCGGTAAAAATAAGGCCGCGGAGTTCAAACAATGGCTTAATATGTAGACTAATACTCTCCAATGTCGAGCTTTCGTTTTTTAAGATGTAGAATATAGGTAGCACTGACACCAATGTGCAATGCGCCATCTTTCATATTAAAATTCTCGGGGCCGAACAAAATGGTTGCCGTTTCATCAAAAGTGACCGCATTGGTCATCGAAAACTGAAGCAACAAATCGCTTACTTCCCAATTTATTCCAAGAACAAAGGTATTATAACCCTGAGGGCCTTCGTTACGATCAGCCACCCAAGTATATTCGGAGGCAATGGAAACATGGTTTCCCAACTTGTACCGACCACCGACGCCCAGGGCGAAAAAATCGTTCGTTTCATAGCCCAGTTGTCTAGAATTGGTATGCAGATACATCGGCGCAACTTGAAAAGAAAAATTACGGCTGAACTTTCGGGCGAACATCACCTTGGAAACAAAATTGAACCGGTCCGAATTTTCGGGCAAAACAATTCTGCTATAATTGCGCGTGAAGAATGAGGTTCCCTGAAGAAGCGTGATGCTAAGGGGCGACCCACCCGTGCCGTTACGTTGCCTTGTCAAACGGTACTTTCCGTAACCATCGATGATACCATCAAAAGAGGCGATGCCCGCTCCCAGTGTAAATCTATCGGAAACGGCATAATCCAGACCAAAGCGGCCACTGAACAAATCAGCGGCAAAACTTTCCCTGTCACTTTCCGGTTTGTTCCAGTATTTGGTGCCCAGCACGAATTCTAGCGACCCTTTGCTTCGGGTCTCCACGGAATGACCTAATAGAAGCCGGTTTCCTTTGAAAGTGGCCCGGGTATACTGTTCGGTATCCTTTAGCTCATTGTCCAGAACATCAAGCAAATCCTGCCCCTGCATAACATGAGCGCAGCATAAAAAAGGGATGGTTAGAAAGATATATCTATTCATTTTCATAAGGCTCGTATTCAAATCTAAACTTGATCTTGATCATTTTGGCAATATTGGGCCTCAGCAAGGCGGGTACGTTGATGTCGAAATCCGAAACACCGACCTCGAAATTTCCCGTGAGTACGTAGGCCCCGTCCACCCGGTCTATGTTGGTCTTTACCACTACGTCTTTTGTCTTGCCGTGCAGCGTCATTTCTCCCTTGACCATCTTGGTACGGGCTTCCGAAATAGTGCTCATATCCGGGATTTTCCCCTCAAATTGTAGTTTGGGATAGAGATCGGTTTCGATATAGCTTTCGTTAAAGTGCTCTTCCATCAAGGCCTTTTTAAAGACAAAGGCCCGCATTAGCATGCTTACAGCGATATCACCGTTAGAAAGGTCGATGATACTGAGCACCTGATTATTGACCGCTTCGATATTTTCTACCGAGGTATAGGAAAAGAAGGATACTTGGCCTTGGCGCGCTATAATCTTATCTTGTGAAAACCCATAGCTGCAGAGGAAAATAAAAAGTAGGGTAAGTGTTCTGTTCATCGGTTTATCCCTTGATTAGTATGCAGTTCAATAGAATAACATCCATTAAATACCCCTTGCAGATGCCCTTCAGCCGAACCACCTGCCCCGGTCTCAGTTTTTCTGCCATTTTTGAATTGGAGGGCAATAGATCGCACATAACGTAGGAAGCCCTGTTCTCCCCTTGCAATAATACGGTATATCGATTATCTACCTTGGTTATTTTTTCGATACTTCCCACCACTTCTATGGTTTTCTCGACGTAATCATAATTTGCCTTTTGTTCATCGGCACTGAAAGAGCCGGCCAATTGGTTCGAACGTATGTGCACATCGGTATTGGCGGTTTGCATGTCCTTTTTGTGACTGTTATAAAATTCAAGGTACAGATAGCAGCATCCGACCAGCAATACAGTTAAACCGATTATCGCTATCTTGAATTTTGATTTCATAGGGTTTGTTCGCTGATTTTTTACGATGTTCTCTTTGGATGTTTTGGCGTATATCCCATTTTTGGAAGATAGGTAAAGAAAGGCATTTTACCCCTTTTCGGGCCAGTTTTCATTTGAACTCATTTGAGATATTTTTGACTTCAAAAGGATGGATGTCTTTAATTCATCCTCCTAAAATCCTAAAAATAAAAGCCCCGACAAAAAGATGCCGGGACTTTTCTCTGTGAAAATGGTTAAATTTTCCGATTAATTAGAGTACAGATATATCGAAGAAGCAGACATAAGGTCGTTGTTGATCGCTGGAGCCACATCTCCGCTTGCGTTCAGTACATCGCTAAAGCCTAAAATTTTGCTGTTGCCGACTTCTGCGATAAACACCGTCTTAGTCTTATTGTCATAGGCGACGTCAATAGGGTTGCCCATTAGTGTGGAAGCTCCTGCCACCCTAGTCTGGTCCGACAGTGCGATGGAACTACCGTCGGAGGTAGCATCCAACTTGGCACTGAAATTTTGGATTACTTGGAACCCACCATCAGTATTGGCATCCGCTGCATCACCTATATCGGTCATGACCAATACATCATCGGCCTCACTGTAATCGATACCGTGCGTTCGTACGATACCTTCAATAGTAATCTGCTTGCTAGGTACAATTACACCATCAGACGTATTGTTGGCGATAAAATCTTCGTAAACCGCCAAATCACTGCTAATATCTACTACTGCTAGAAGGTCGTCGCCTTTAAAGGTAATGCCCCAAAGGTTGCAATTGGTTATCAAAGTACTTGTCAAGGTGAACGAAGAACCGTTGAAACTATAAATATAGAACTTATTCTCGCCGTTATCGGAAACCACTACTTTGTCGCCTGATACCGCAATTTCCCTTGGGCTTACCAAATCTGCAGAACTAACAAAGTCTGCAGTTGCCATGCTTCCATCGGCTATTCCTGAAAAACCGCCATAGTATTCCAATTGGAGGTTCGATCGCGAAGCTTGTGTTACGAAGTCGTATAGCGCAGAATAGTAAATACCTTCGGACGCTTCGGACTCGGAAGTTACCGTTTTAAGCAATGCACCCATACCGTCGTACACACTGATGTTTCCATTGGCGGTACTTGTTGCATACAATAACGAACGTTGTCCTACGGTCTCGTTTCCGATATCGCCATCAGTTTCATCACTGGAAAAATAAATCGAAGATGCTGCCATCAGGTCTTGGCTGTAAGATGGCGTCAAATCACCACCGTCAGCTATAGATGTATAGCCCAACACTTTTCCGTTTCCGACCTCCGAAATATAAACGGCATCGGTCTCTGAATCATAGGCTACATCTATTGGGTTTCCTAATCCGGTTGAAGTACCGGCAACACGCACCTGCATACTCGTAGGCAGTATTTCGCCGTCGGAAAGTGCATCGAATTTCATAGTAAAATCCTCAATCACATGAAATCCGCCATCGTCTGTAGCGTTCGCTGCATCACCGATATCGGTCAGTACCATAACATCGTCGGTACCGTTATAGATAAGACCGTGGGTTCTGATAATTCCGCCAATGGTCACCCTTTTAGAGGGCATCATCACACCGTCTTTGGCGTTGGCCACAAAATTGTTGAATACGGCAAGATCACCGGTCGTATCGACAACCCCGTATAAGTCTGTTCCCTTAAAAGTAATGCCCCAAACTGGAAAAGGGACTTCGACCGTAGCGGTCAACATAAAACTGTCACCGCTTTTAGAGTACACGAAATATTTGTTGGAGCCGTTGTCGGAAACCACATAGGTATCACCGCTCACGGCCAACTCTCGTGGGCTCTCCAAATCGGCTGCGCCGCTAAAATCAGCGGTTGCGTCTACATCTTCAGTTATTGCGGTCAAACCCTTGTAGGCATCCAATGTAAGTCCGGATCGAGAGGCCTGGACTATCAAATCCTCGTCCTTGTCAAAATAGATACCCTCTGCGGCTTCGGATGCCGTTCTGTAGGTGGTTGCCGAATCGCCGGTCACACTATATTTGGTGATGTCGCCGTTGGCATTGTTCGTCACGTACAGTTCCGCCCTTCGACCCAGCTCCATACCCTCTTCGCAAGGCGCACAGATGCCTCCACAGTCAATGCCGGTTTCGTCACCGTTCATGATACCGTCGTCGCATGTTGCAAGTATAGCCGTGGTCGAGCTTTCCTCATCATCACACGATACGGAAAATGTCAAACAGAGCGCTAACATGCCAAAATTAAAAATCGATTTAAGGTTTTTGTTTTTCATAATCTTTCTGATTTTGTTAAAAGTGTTACTGTTTATTTGTTTTTTCGGACGCTTTTTACCTCGTCCTCCATTCTTCAATTCGAATCAAAACAAACAAATAAACCCGTGCAACACACATAAATATGGGTCAAGCGGAAGTTTTGGACTTAAAAGTGAATCCTTTGGCTTGGGGAAAAGATCTGTTTTTAGGTACTGGGGGTTGTCAACATGATCTTCCATGAAATAAGCCTATCAAAAACGTCTGAATAGCTACCTTTTTGTTATCTAAATTTATCTTGTTCTGAAAAAAGGGTTAACCTTAGCCTGCAGATATCGGTGATGCGGTAAAACGTATTTCTGGTATTCGCCTGCAGGTCGATCAGGGCAGGCGAGGAACATTATCCCCCGTGGATTGTCGCCGCAATTGAACTCGGTGACATTGAACGGTAGCCAAATTCCATCCGCCGAAGGAGATAACCGAAACGTACTAATGGATTTGATTCCTGCCGATATGATACAGACCATCAAGGTCAGCAAGGCGGTAACGGCCAATATCGATGCCCTTAGTGGTTCGGTCAACTTGATTTCACGGACTTCCCCACAGCGGTTCCGGCTGTCGGCCACCGTAGGCCGAAAATCCGGACCTCTTGAAAATTATTTGTGCCAAGACAAAATAGAAGCGCAAACTTCTCCGCCGGTCAAACTGGAAATGGTACGGAAATCCGGAAAATTCAGTTGTGAAACAGAAATAGAGGCCCTGGCGGTCGACGATGAAAACGGATTTGTCTACTATTCACATGAGGGGGTGTGTATCAGAAAATACCATACAGAAGCCGTAAAGGGAAACGCAGAAATTCCCTATTTTTTCCGAGAGTATTTTCTAGACAATATCGAAGACATAGGTTTGCCCGTTTACCCAAACGGAGAAGGCTATTTGATTGTTTCGAACCAACAGTTAGTCGAACTCAATATATTTTCAAGAAAAATAATTCCTTTACCAAGGCGGTCAACCTGACTATGCATGAAACCGATGACTGTGAAGCATTCACCGTGCCTCTAAATTCTACCTTCCCAAACTGACGTTTCGTAGCCATGAACGACGAAAAGAACTTTTCCTTTTGAGATTTAGGGAGCTTGGTACGCCAACCCTGAGCAGCTATTTCAAAAAATGCAAGACAATATCTGTGCAAAATTCGATGCTTCATTTTTCTTATGGCGAATTATTGCTTTGCTGTAGACAAAACTATTGCGGCAAGCGGCAAACTCACTAAATCTCGTTAGCGTTACCAATCATGCAGATTTTAACTATTTTTGAACAGACTAGTTAATGAGCTTGTTTAGACTATTTCTTTTACCTTCGACTATCGCATTTTGAGACTATATTTCCTCATTTTGAAAATCGTAGCCATCTATTTTTGATACTTATGAAAAAAATTCTCTTTGCACTGATTGTTATTTTCGTTTTCAGTAGTCATGACCTGTATCTTAAAATGGATACCTATTTCATGCAACCGAATACATCGGCAACTATTAACCTCTTCAACGGAACTTTCGATAAGAGTGAAAACGTTATCGATCTCGATCGTATGACCGATGCAAGTCTTCTAGGAAATGGAATTCGTGCTAAGATTGACGACACCCAGTGGAGCGAGGAAGACAGTATTACAGTTTTAAAATTTAAAACGGGCGAGTCAGGTACTTGGGTCGCGGGTGTGTCTACGGCACCGAGGACTATCGAAATGGCCGCTACCGATTTCAATGATTATCTTGAGCATGACGGCGTACTGGATGTGTTGGCCCAGCGTCGTAAAAACGACGAACTTGAAAATGATGCAACTGAAAAATACTCAAAGCACGTCAAGGCTATATTTCAGGTAGGGGATAAAAAAACGAGCGATTGGCAAACTGAGCTGGGATATCCAATAGAATTTATTCCTCTTAATAATCCGTATGAGGCGCACACTGGCGATATCTTACGGGTAAAGCTTCTCTTAAAGGGCCAGCCCTTGGCCGACCAATTGGTATATGTTGATTATAAAAAAACAGGAGATGGTCACAGTCATGATCAAGGTGGAAAAGATAATACAGAACACGATCATGACCATGATACCGTTGAAACCGCACCGACCGAACACGCTCATACCCACGGTGAAAAACAAGAAAATAGCGCTGAACACAGTCATGACCGTGACGAAGTAGGGGCCAAAACGACAGAACACGAACATGAAAATGAGGAGGCGCACAGACATGAGAAAGATCATGAAAACGGCGTGAAACACAGTCATGATCACGACGCGGCAGAAGGCAAAAATGCAGCCCACGAACACGAAAATGATGACACGATAGAACATGGTCATAGCCATGCTAAAGACCAAGAAAATGGCGCTGGCCATAGTCATGAGCAAAATTCCGACGAAGCGGGTAAAGACGCTCCACACACTTCGGGTTCTGAGCTTCGTACAGATAGCAATGGAATCATAAATGTCAAGCTTAAGGCCGATGGTATTTGGTATCTACGCACTATCAACCTTGTCAAGGTCGATGCGCCGGAATTGACCCATGAATCGAACTGGGCTACCCTGACCTTTGAAGTGACCCACGGCCATGGCGAAGATTCTCATAGCCATACCGATGAAGACGAAGGAAATATCCCTTCATACGTATTTTGGATTGGAAGTTTTATAGTGCTAGGAGGACTCTTTTTCTGGTTTAATAGAAAAAAATAAATGATTCTACGGACAAAAAAAATTCTTGCTACCTGCTGTTTGTTACTATGTACTTTTCTACTATCAGCACATGGTGTCAGTTCTGCCGACCAAGAATTTTTGAGTAACGGAGGGCTATTGGCGTATATCTTTGTCGGCGCCAAACACATGATCACAGGATACGACCATCTACTATTTTTAGCCGGTGTCATCTTTTATTTAAGTGGAATTAAAGACATAGTACGTTTCATAAGTGTGTTCACTCTCGGCCATAGTATTACGCTAATCGGAGCCACCTATTTGGGGATACGTGCCGATGAACATTTGATAGATGCGGTCATTGCTTTAAGTGTTTTATATAAGGGCTTTGAGAACGTGGGCGGTTTTGAGAAGACGTTTAAAATAAAATCCCCAAATTTGCTATTGATGGTTTTTATTTTCGGACTCATTCATGGTTTCGGGCTATCGACCCGATTGCAATCCTTCGAAGTCGGAACCGTACACTTCTTGGCGAAGATAATAAGTTTCAACGTAGGTGTAGAATTGGGTCAAGTCTTGGCCTTGATCCCATTTGTTTTTCTGATTACCAAATGGAAATCAAAGAAAAGCTATGATGCCTTTTATCGTGCTGCAAATTTTTATCTGATCATTGCAGGAATCGGACTTTTCATTTACCAAATAGTGGGCTACCTAAACGGTCATTAGAACTATTCCGCTGAGATGAACACATGTTATTCGGTGTTCCACCTAAGGCGAAACGCTTACCAATCCAATATTTTTTGTAGCGTCATCGACCTCAGCATCCGACAAGGTTTTTACGAAGTCAACCAAGGCTTGCTGCTCGGCATCCGTCAAATCTAGCTCTTCAAAAGGCAAGGTCTGGTGTTCGAGGTCGAAACCCATGCCACCTCCACCGCCTTTATTGTAAAAATCCATCACCTGCTTCAAGGTTCCATAAACACCGTTGTGCATGTAGGGAGCAGTGAATTCGGCGTTTCGGACCGTCGGGGTCTTGAACATGCCCTTGTGCAATTCTTCGTTATATCGCCAATAAAAACCGGTATCATCATCTAATTGCTCGTTACTTGCGGTTTCTGGAACCCCGATGACCTCTTTTTCGGTTTCGGCAAAGAAAGGAGGTACCGTGCCGTTGGTAAGCGGCATAAAATGGCAGGTGGCGCACAATGCCTTTCCCATAAAAAGGTTCATGCCCAGTTTTTCGGATGCGGTAAAATCCGCCACTTCGCCTCGCATGTTCCTATCGAACCTAGAGTTGAACGCGTTTAGGGTCGATACGTAGGAGGATATCGCCTTGATGACGTCGGTATTTTTAGTCGACATTTTGCCAAAGGCATCCTTGAATAGTTCGTTGTAGGTGCTGTCCTGTAAAATATCCGTAGAAAACTGATGTACATTACTGGCGAACTCCTTCTCATTGCTAAAAACGGACGAAATCTGATCACGCAATGTGGGGGAGCGCCCGTCCCAAAAGAAACTTTTTTGAAAAACGGAATTGATCAAGGTCGGAGTGTTGCGCTGTAAGGGATTGCCCGAATTGTCTTTATTGGCCACGATACCGTCTGCAAATGCCTTTTCTGGTGTGTGGCAGGTAACGCATGACATATTTTTACCCGCCGAAAGGTTGGGATCGTAAAACAGTTTTTTGCCCAAGGCAATTATTTCCGCCGTGGGGTTTCTAAACGTCACCGGGGTAAAAAAGGTCGGGTTAAAACTATCGCCCTCAAAAAAAGTAGGCGCTTCGAAATTGAAGGGCAGGTTGTCCACGCCTTCCCAAAGGCCGCTTTCTTTTCTTATGTCCACCCAGTTTCTCGTAATCGGGTTCATGTAATCCCTTATGAAGGTATACCGATCAAAAGTGTCAAAATCAGGGTTGTTTTTTATATAGGTAACGACCTTTTGTATATTTCTTTTAAAGGATGTATCCAACTGCTGATTTCTATCCCGTATCAAAGACTGGATGCTTTTTTGGTACACTTCGTACAGACTTTCCAAAGAAATACCGGTTTCTTGGATGCCTAAATGGCTGACGGGCGTATCGAAACCGGATATACTATGGCTGATAATACGGAGTAATTGTTGGTGGGTCGCGATAAAAAAACGCTGTGGCGTCAGCTTTTTCTCCACTATATAACTTTGAAGATTGTGCATAAGCCCTTTGGTCAGGCGGACTTCCTTTTCAAATTCGGCCTGTGAAACTTCGCCCTCAAAGATACTTTCCTCTATTTTCTGGAGACCGAAAGGGTTAATGACCTTGCCCGTATCCTCCAAATATATCGGCAGGGCCGGACCGTTGGCCCTGTGCCCTACTTGGGGGTTCAAATATGAGGCATAGGGTTCCGCCTTTTTGAATTCCTTCCTTACTTTTCCGAAGAATACCTTAGCTGCATCGCTGTCAACCTTTACGTTTGACAACGAATCCATTAATTGTATCGCCTCAGTAATATGATCTGTATAATATTGCTGGGCAGTAGACCAATCGGGACCGTCATTAAGCGTTTCCACAAATTCCTTAGGCCGGTTCGTACAGGATAGGATCAAAATGATAAGAAAGATAAAAAACATATATCTGGTCATAGGAAACTATATTTTGAAACTGAAAAAGAATTAAAGAGGTAAAGACCTCCATCAGAAAATGGAGGTCTTTGTCAAAGCATAATAGGATAAATTGTTATCTAGGCAATCCCCTCAAAATAATAATTTGGCCACCTTGATCGTCTTCACGTGCTCCTGCGGCAATGGCATCCGGCCGATCTTCCATATTGTGGCCATCTACGTTCTTGAAATCCTCGCTTTCCCAATAATGCGGCTGTAGATTCAACATAAAGGTATCATCGATGCCCACTTTATCCGAAATATCGGTCAAGGCACCGTATTCTCCACTAAAACCACTGCTTCCTGAAGGATCTAAGTCATTTCTTATGACCAGTTCCAAGACTACCTTGGGATTGTTGCCGTTAAGATCGGTCTGATAGATGTAGGCGGAATGGCCCCGGTCGAAAGAGTTGGGATCTTCCTGAAGATAAACGAAGTTTTCGGTAACGGTAATATTATCCGGACTTTGCAACTCTGCCAGATTTCCGTCCATATTGTTAGTATCCGTATTACCGCTTACAATTTGGGTCAACTTACCTTCCAGGGGCGAGTCTTCATCCAGCTCTAGTTTATAGGCCGTTCCCCAATCATTGTATGTGCCTGCTCCAGGACCCCTTCCGGTTACCGCAAAATAGATATTTCTGTTGTTGGCATCTGATCCTTTTTGATAATCGACATCCTCCACTCGCATAAAACCGGAAGCACCGACCTCTATACAAGCTGCTTCCATTTCCTCTTGGGTCATGGCGGCACCGTTCTCGATTTCTACGAATTCTACGTCATAGGTTTCACCAAAAGCCAATTCGCCTTCGTTGTGGATAACTCCCTCCTGGCAAGCTATGGGATTAATGGGGTTACCTTCTTCATCGGTTTCCCCGGAAGCAATCTGCCTGAACCTTAGCACATAGATTTTGCCGTTGTTCAAATCGGCGTTCCCGTTTTCGGAATAATAGAGGGTTACCTGGCCTTCGGAACCACTAGAATCGTCGTCACCACCAATGATGACAGTTTTTCCCTTGTAGGCATCCCTAGGTAAAGGTACCGCATTTTCCCATTCGAACTCGCCCAGGGCATCAAGGCCATAATCGGCTGTTGGATCCGGTGTAGCTATGTAGGGGTCGATTGCTTTCACATCGTAGTTGAAGCTTTCCGAAGCCGACAGAAAAATGTCCTTGGGGCCACCATGTATATCTTTCTCCCACATCGTAGCGGAACACTGACGGGCAAAATCGTCCACTCCCGAATTCAATAGCCACTCTCCGCCCATGGGATTAAAGTCCTTGTCCAAATGGATACGGCTCACAGCGTAATCATCTTCGGCGTTGGAGAGGTAGATGTAGCCATCCCCGTCCTTTAATAGGCCCGCACCGTCTTGGGCGCCGACCAATCGGAAGCCATCGTCAAGCACGTCGTTGGAACTAAGTAAAGAATAGGCCTTGACAAAGTTGAACTGCGATTGAATGGCCACCAAAGGTTCCAATTCCGATTTATTTTCGAAAATAGTTCCTGTTTCCTCGCCACCACCATCGCTAGGGTGACCGAGATAGTCTTCAAGTTTGTCGCAAGAAGTCGTGGCGACCACACCTGCAAGCAACACTAATGTTGTAAGTTTCTTCATCTTGTTCTTGGGTTTTAAGCGTTAAGAATTTTAACAAAAATACCTAGACAAGTCTCTGAAGCGATTAACTGAAAATGAAGATCATCTTATGTTCCAATTATTTAAAGGTTAAGTGCTTAACTTGGTTTTAAAGATTAAATAATTTTAAATTTAAAAAGAGTTTACGTTTTTTTTCCCTAGCAAGCCTGCCATAATAGTGAGAAAAATCTTCGCGTATCTCCATAAAAAAACCGATGTGAAAGATACATCGGTTTTCCTCAACGAACTCAAACGAACTCAAACTAACTCAAACTAACTCAACTGATAACCCGTCAAAACTATGTATTTGATTTTGGTTTTAAGTTAACTGAACGTCAACCTATCATTATAAAGAACAGATGGTCTATTTTTTGGATATGTCAAACGGTTTCCCTTTCATTTGGTCTGGGTCGGCTTTTAGGCCAAGCATCTTTAGGACCGTAGGCGCAATCTGGTCGCTGTAGAATTGTTCTTGTTGTTTAACTTCCCCTTTGGGGGATACATCTTTCCCAAAAAGAACCAGCCAGACACTTCCGGCGCCTTTTACATCGCTACCATGGCCTTTCCAGGTTTCTAAAGGGTCGGTACCGCGACCGTGATCGGTGGTGACTATAAAAAGAGTGTTATCTTTATAGAAGGGGTCGCTCTGGGTAAAATTCCATAGCTGCTCTATGAACGCATCGGTAGTATGAGCCGATTTCAAATACGAATCATACTCTCCGTCATGGGCAAAATCATCGGTTTCACCATAGGCAATGTAGATAAGTTCTGGATGGTCCTTTTTCATTTTCTCTAGGGTATAATAGTGGGTAAAAGCATCCAATCGTACCGTACTCCAAGGACTTGGAACTTGAGGCTGCATTTCGTTCAGGAATTTTTCCCGGTCGGACAAATCGTTGTCTTGTGCCAATTCAAAACCTGCATTTACCGGAACGCCCGAGCGTTCTTCATTGACAATAAAGGGAAAAACGTCCCAACTACCGAAAGCCGCAACTTTGCCCTGATAATTTGGATTGTTGTTGGCAATTTCCAGTATGGTGGTATTCGGATTCTGTATTTTATCATTGCTATCGATTCGGGAATCATCCGCCTTACCGGTCAAAATTTCGTTATATCCGGGATATGAAAACCACATTTTATTGGTCAGGTCCACCTTGCTACCCAGCATCCTGTTACCATGAATCTGTCCCATTTTTGGGACTTCCTTCCAAAAAAAAGGCATTAGGGCCGCTCGCCTCTCTTCTGGATCTTCCCTCCAAAATTTTGTCTTCAACTCGGTAGTGTCGCTTACAAATGCGGGGTTCGCAATGAGCAATGAATCGCCCCCCGTGAAGAGTTCTTGCCAGCGGAGACCATCCAAAGTAATCAAGACGACCTTGGTATTCTTGTCCTGGGCCAACGTGCTGAACAGCGGTAGTATTAAAAAAACTATGATAATTAGGAATCTATTTTTCATTTGCTTCGGTTTTAAATGTTGCTGTAGTTGACCAATCGCTCCAGTTCAAGTGTTGGTCGCGATAACGGACCCTCCAGAAATAAGTAGTACCCGGCTTCAGGCGTTCGGTAGGCTCGTCGTTCAAATCATCATCTTTTTGTCGGTTTTCAAGATAATACCAATTTTCGGACTGTTTCCAACTATCACGCACCACTTTAGAAAAATCCGTATCGGTCGCTATCTGCCAATGTGATGCGGCATGATAGGCCCCATCAAAAGAGCTGCTAAATTCCCCGGCCTTTAGCACATTGCCGCTGACAGAAATAGTGTGGTCTTTAGGGGAGATTACCTCAGGGGCTTCAGGTTTATGCTTTTTTGCGTAAATGGTAATCTGATCGGTCTTTTCATTGTCCCTGAATATATTTTCGTTTCCTCGACTTATCCTTTTTATCGTAAACTTGGGCTGTTCATGGTTAGCGTCAACTTCTACCATGACAAAGCCATATTCGTCTTGGGTCACTGTGAACTCGTCGTAATCGCGACCTTCGAACTCGCCCCAATTATCAATGGCACCCCCAGCAGATGCCACATTGATCCAAAGGTGTTTGTGGTCTTTGGATTGGCCCCGGGAATACCCATGGGTATGGCCGAAAAAGTGAAGACTGGGTTTGCCCGTTTTCGTGGAAAATGCCTCTAGAAGTTTCACCACTTTTCCGCTGGAGGCTTCCTCTCCGGGAATCCATAGTTCCGATTTATGCGGATGGTGCAATTGCGCGAAAACAAAATCGATATCCATATTCTCGGCCGTTTCGATCAAGACCTTTTCCAACCATTCATATTGGTCTTCCAAATCGCGGTAGCCTTCGTTGCTATTCAGCCCGATGATGCGAGTATTGCCATAATCTTTGTACCACCAGTGACCGGCATAGGCAGGGGTACCGTTTTCAGGAAGACTGAAATACTTGAAGTAGAAGGCGGTATTTTTTTCATGGTTTCCCAAAACTGGGTAAACGGGCACTTCCGAGAACAATTTTTGGGCCGGGTCAAAAAAATCGTTCTTCCACTGCCCATACTTGGTACCGTTTTCTACCAAATCGCCGGGAACCATGACCAAAGCCAAATTTTCGGGCAAGGTTTTCCCATATTCCTTTTTCAAATAGGGGAGAATCCCTTGATTTACAATTTCCGAAAACTTATCCGGGTTTTGATGGTCTTTCTGCATATCGCTCATGGCCAATAGGTTGAACGATTGCTCGTCACTGGCAAAGGGTGGGGTCTTAAATTGAAAAATATAGGAAACCATATTGCCCGTCCGCACACGATAGTAATAGGATGTAAAACGTTCAAGCCTTTCGACTTCTACCTTGTGTATGCGGGCTTCACTAAAATTGACATCGTATGCGATACCTTTGGATGTATTTCCGAGCTTTGGGGTCAGTCCCCATTCCACGATACTTTCTTCTCCCTTTGAAGTTTCCCATAGAATGGTAATCGAATTGGGATGGGCATCTTGTAAATAAGGATGTACCAAAAGTTCCGCATCTTTGTTTTGTGCGTGAAGCTTAATAAAAAAGGTAAGGCCTAAAATAAGCCAAGCTTGGTTCTTGAACATTTCAATCTGTTTTTATTGAAGATAGCGCCCCGTCAAGAATTTGTAATGCCTTGTTCAGGTCATGCCTCGAAATAATCAATGCCGGTGCCAATTGCAGTACGTTACCCGCCGAAACTTTAAAACTTAATCCGTTTTTCAGGCATTCATACATTACTTTTTCTGCGGCGTCAATCGCTTTTTCTTTGGTGGTTCTATTTTTGACCAATTCTACGCCCCATAGTAATCCCAAACCTCTAACATCACCGATAACTTCATGTTTTTGCTGCAATTCGCTCATTGCTTCGCGCATAAAGGATTCGTCGTTCTTGACCTTTTCCAGGATATTTTCCTCTTCTAAAATTTCAAGGGTAGTAAGACCCGCCATAGATCCCAACGGACTTTTCTCATGTGTATAATGACCCAAGGAAATATCGCCGAATCTGTTATAGCTATCCCTAGTTATAATAGCGGCCTGCGGAATGATACCGCCACCCAATCCTTTTCCCAAACAGAGTATATCCGGTTCGATGTCATAGTGTTCGAAAGCGAACATTTTACCAGTTCTGCCCAAGGCGATGGGAATTTCATCCAATATCAGCAGAACACCATAAGTATCGCAAAGTTTTCGGGCTTCCATCCAAAATGATTTCGATGGAATCTGTACATCGGTGTTGCGCACGGTCTCGGCTAGAAATGCCCCGATATCCCTTTCTTTTGAAAATACATATTCAAGGTATTCCAAACATTTTGACTCGTTTCCTTCAAAAATACCACGATAGGTTACCGGGGGCGGAATCCGTTCCACACCGGGCATCAGAGGTCCCATATACTCGCGGAACACCGACTCCCCCCCAACACTTATGGCATCTAAAGAAGCCCCGTGAAAAGAATCCCAAAAGGAAACAACTTTATACTTTCCCGTTACCGCGCGAGCCAGTTTAAGGGCTATACCTATGGATGAGCTGCCGTTCGGGGTCAGCAGTACCCGGTTCAGGTCCGAGGGCATCAAAGAGGTCAGCTTCTGGGCAAAGTCAATGGCCACCTCATTGGTATAGCGTCTTGTCGAAAACGATAGTGTTTGGATCTGCTCGACCAACCTTTGCACCAATTTAGGATGGCCGAACCCGATCTGATGTACGTTATTACCGTGAAAATCAAGGTATTTCTTACCGGAAGCATTTTCGATATACGGCCCTTCACAACTTTTAAGAACATCTAAACAGGGCGTTGAAAGGGCTTGGTGCAAAAAATAGCGGGCATCCTTATCCAAAAGCTTTTTAGTGGCTTCGTCCACTTCGTTGTTCAACCACTTTTCCCTTGCCGGGGTGTCGTTGATATCGCCTTCAGTTCTTTTATTGTCGCTTTGCATCTCAATTTCCACTATCCCAAATGTATCGATTCTTGTCCAACACGAAGCTTGAGACACCCCTTAATCTACATCCCACCATAGTTTGGTGTTCAGGCCATCGGCGCCTTGGCGCGAAACCGCGGCTTCATAATTTGCCGCATTGGTCGATTTCACCTCGTTTGGGTACTGGAAACGTACAGGCACTACACCACCGTTCGCGGCATCGGCACCGGGTACAATTTCTGGCATTCCGGTACGTCGCCAATCGGACCAGGCCTCGAAACCCGTGTAAAAAAGGGCAATCCATTTTTGAAGGGCAACTTTTTCCAGCCTTTCAACTGTGGACCCTACGTAAACTACATCGGCTTGAGCGATGTATCCGTCCAAATCAAAGCTTTGAAGATCGGTCGCTATCTCGTTCCATCCACCGGCGACAATCCTATCCGTGTAATACGCGAACGATGCACGTATTCCATTGGCATAAAATTGCCCGGCGTCCCCAATAGAGATAAAACCCCGTTCACGTGCTTCGGCCAGTATAAATTGAAGTTCTGCAAAGTCCATAATTATGGTCTGGGAAGCTGTCGGGGAAGCATTTTCCACATCGCAGGCCCTACAGGTCAGCAGTACGCCCAAACGCGAAATATAGTTAGAACCTGATTGGTCGGGATTACCGGTCGGACTATAGCTTAACGCCTTGGCATCGTCGAGGCTATTGGGCATTCCCACATAATCATCAAGATTATCGGAATAAATGCCCTTCTCAGAGGCGGAGGTGGGCTGGGCATACACGATTAGCCTCCTGTCGTTCAGTTCCTTTAAACGCGTCTCCAAAGTTAGGCTCAACCGTACCTCATCGAAACTACCCGAGCGCGTATCGTATTTAGGTTGTGGATTATCAGAATTCCACTGTAGGGTCGCGTTATCGGCATTGCCTTCAAAAATGGGATAGGTGGCAAGGTCATTCGCAATCTCGTTCATTCCAGCAGTTGCCTTTGCCTGATCAACATCACTGATCCGCATCAACAAACGTAACCGCAGCGAATTGGCAAATTTGCGCCATTTCAGCACATCGCCCCCGTACACAATATCACCTGAAATGTTATCGGCATCAGTCAGTAAAGTGTTGGCTGCTTTCAAATCGGCTAGCATTCCGTCATAAATTTCCTGTTGGGGCGTAAAGGTCGGGGTGATATTGTCATCGCTTAGGCCCCTGATGGCATCGGTATAAGGTACATCGCCGTAGGCATCGGTAAGATAGGAGTAAATCCATGATTTGATGACCAAGGCGACGCCATAGTAATTTTGACCGTCGGGATTGTCCTTGTTGTCCCTAATCACGTTTTCGATATCGCGCATACTGTCGTATGCGTCAAAATAGGGATTATTGGTGGGCGACCAATTGTAACGATCTCCCGAAGTAAATTGTAGCCTTGCCCCGTACTGTACTACGGTAAAACCTTCTTCCCAACCTTGATTGCCCCAATTGTAGGCCATCTGACGCATAACGCCCGGTAGTAAAAGCTCGGAAGCGGCTTGCTCGGGAAAGTTAGGGTTTTGGTTAATTTCCTCGAAATCTTTAGTACAACCTGCCGAAAATAGTAGTATCCATATCCCAAGGAATAGGCTCGTTTTTATCTCTATATTTTTCATTTTCCTAAAGTTTAAAAATCGATTTGCAAATTAAGCGTGTACGTCTTGGAGCTGGGGTAGGACATATTTTCAATGCCTGGTTGCAAAGTACCTCCAGCTAAGGAAACTGTTTCGGGATCAAAGTGTGGATTGTCAGTCCATAACAGTAGATTTCTTCCCGTCAAGGATAATCGTGCCCCACTGACCGGCAATCGGTCCACAACCTTTTTAGGAAGCGAATAGCCCAAGGTTACTTCCCTGAGTTTGGTATAGGTGGCATCGTACTTTGCAGCTTCCACATTATCCCGCTCGTAATAGCGGTTGTTATAGGTACGTGCATCTACATTCGTGGTATTTTGTACATAAATCGGCGCATCGACTGTACCTGTATTCACTGCGCCTTCCGCTACGATACCGGTTTCCCTGCCGACCAAGGTTTCCTTGAGCTGACCGGAAGTAGAGCCGATTGTTTTCGTAAATGAAACCACGGTGCCTCCCTGTCGGGTGTCCAACAAAAATCCTATATCGAACGATTTGTATTTGAAGCTATTGAGCCAGCCCAAAGTGTAATCCGGCGCGTAATCGCCCTGATAGACCAAGTCGTCGGTGCGAAGTGGAATACCGTTATCATCGATGATGAACTGACCGAAAAACTCACTGTTCGGGTCTTCCACCCTTTGAAAGCCCCTACCGTACATAGCACTGATCGAACCCCCTTCCCTGGCCTGAATGAATACGCTGTTTCTATCGGTCAACGTGTAGTCAACTCCGCCAAGATCGGTCACCTCACTACGGTTTCTGGAAAAGTTAAAGGTTGTGTTCCAAGTGAAATTGTCGCTGCGAACGGGAATTATATTCAGAATGGCTTCGATACCATGGTTTCGAACCTCCCCGGCATTGATCAATTTACTTGTATAGCCACTGGAGATATCGGTACTGATGGGGATAATCTGGTTTTTGGTACGGCCATCATAATAGGTCGCATCCAAGTTCAAACGGCTTTTAAAGAACCGCAGATCCAATCCAAATTCATAAGATGATGTGATTTCAGGTTTCAAATCTGCATTGGGTATCAAACGGGATTCCGTCAAGACAGGATTATCCCCGAAAGGCGCTTCATTCATAAAAAAGCTCGTCAAACGGTACGGGTCTGTGTCGTTACCGACTTCTGCGTAGGCGGCCCTGAGTTTGGCGAACGAAATCCATTCGGGCGTTTCGAACATATCGCTGACAATGGCGCTTAAGGTTGCCGAAGGGTAGAAATACGAATTATTGTCCGTTGGTAGGGTACTTGACCAATCGTTTCGCCCAGTAATATCCAAATAAAGAACTTCATCATAGGCAAAACGTGCAAAACCATAAAGACTATTTATACGTTTGTCACTATTGTTTACGGACACCTCTAAGGGTCTACGGGTATTATTAAAGGAATAGACGCCCGGGTTTATCAACTGTGGTGCAACGGTCTGATTGTAATTTTGCTTTTGCCGTAACTGGTTGCCACCGACAGAGATATTGACATTGAATTTTTCATTAAAGGTCTTATCATAGGATAATAGGAAATCGGTATTCGATTCCTCGAAGAACACATCGTCTTCCCGATAATATCCCAATGGGAAACGCTGTGTACTGAAGGCTCTTTTCTTGGCGCGAAGTTCACTGTAAAAATCCCTTCCCGAACGTAACAATAGGTTCCAGTTGTTATGGAATTTGTAATTCATGCTGACGTTACCGAAGACCCGATCCTTGTCCTGTGAATTGGTATTCTCGAAAACATTAAAAAACGGGTTATCATGGTAATTGTAGTTGTAGTTGAACTGCTGCCTACCTTCTAGACCCGGTTGCCAATAGTCTCTTAAGCTATTGGTGTTCAACTGTCGCCCGTACCAGATGAAAAGGTACATGATGCTCTCGGTGCCGTAGCTTAGCGAGGGTCGGTTATCACTATCCGTTTTGATATAGTTGATATTGGCGTTAACCGTCAACTTGTCCGTTAAATTAAGGCTTGTACTAGTGTTAAAACTGTTTCGGCTCAGATCGGTGTTCGGAACGATGCCTTCTTGATCTAAATTTTGATAGGAAAATCGTATGTTGCCCAGGTCGCCCGATTTTGAAATGGCAATACTGTTAGTCTTGGTAAAGCCGGTCTGAAAAAAATCTTCCGTATTGTTAGGTCGGGAAACCCAAGGAGTGGCCGATATCGGGGAATCGCTGACCGCAATATCGCCGCCGCGGGTACCGTCGGCCCTTGGGGAATCGAATTGTGGAATCAACAGCCCTGTGTCCAATCGTGGCCCCCAACTTTCATCTACACCGTCGGCGCTGCCGCCCCCGCTGCCGTCTACGAACGCGAATTGTTGGTTGTTGCCCTGTCCGTACTGGTTTTGCCAATCGGGTAACAAGAGCACCTTTTCCATAGTGACCCCTGAGTTGATGGAGATACCAAGCCTTCCATTTCGATTGCTTCCTTTTTTGGTGGTGATGATGATGGCACCGTTCGCCGCACGGGAACCATAAAGCGCGGCTGCCGCGGGCCCTTTTAATACGTTGATGGATTCGATATCCTGTGGATTGATTTCCGAGGCCCCGTTGCCGTAATCGACTTCCTGGGTACCCGAACCGCTCGAACCTACGATTTCGTTACTGATCGGGGTGCCGTCAACGATGAACAAGGGAGAGTTTCCGTTGATGTTCAGGGAAGCATCGCCCCGAATGGAGACCCTTGCCGAACCACCCAAACCTGAGGGACTGTTTGTAACCTGCAGTCCTGCCACCTTACCGGAAATACCGTTCAATAGATTGGGCTCCCTAGCGGCGGTAACCTCATCGGTGCCCAGCTCCTGCGATGCATAGCCCAGCGACTTTTTTTCCCTTTTTATACCCAAGGCCGTGACCACGACCTCATCAAGTTGTTCGGAATCCGGTTCCAGCTGTATGGTTGTTGAGGTCTGGCCGGAAGTATCGAATTCTTTGGAAATATAACCAATGTAGGAAATAGTTAAAATTTCATCGCCTTCAGGAAGATCAATTTGGAAATTACCGTCAAAATCGGTTGCCACCCCGGTAGCACTTCCCTTAATGACGATGGAAGCACCGGGAAGCGGTACTTGATTCTCATCGAATACCGTTCCGGTAAATGTGGTCTGCGACCGGGCCAGTAAACCGACCAATATCGCAAAAAATGTCAAAAGTAGTGTTCTCTTCATTTTTTTTCGTATTTGTAAACTTATATTCTGGTAATTAATGCAAATGTCAAAGGTCAAGGTTAGGTAAATATACTATTCATATTAAATAATCGATACATTTACTGTCTAAACGTTATCGAAATGTTAAGATAGTAATTTTTACAAATACTCAATATAATATTCTCAACATCTATCGTTCTTTTTTAAACAATCACAAACTTGCCAAGGTCAAGTGTCAGTTGCCCGACATTATTTTAGTGGTATGTTTGTATATAAAAAAATGTTTATGGAAGACTACCTCATCGGTATAGGAAAACGTATCAAAGAGATTCGGAAAAACAACAACAAGGTCATCAGCGAAATTGCCGCCGAAGCCGATGTTAGTGGAGGATTGATTTCAAGGATTGAAAATGGCCGTACCATACCATCGCTACCTGTGCTGCTTAAAATCATTAGTGCCCTGGATATCGAGGTAACCGAATTTTTTAACGGTCTGCCCCAGGTAAACGGTGCAAATTTTATCGTATCGCGAAAGGAAGAAAATTCGGTTATCGAAAAAGAGGACGAGGCCGTTGGGTTCAACTACACTTATATTTTTGGGAGGCAGTTCTCTTCATTAGGTTTTGAAGCTGTCTTATTAGAAGTAGCGCCCGATTCAAAACGGGACACGGTCACTACCGATGCCTATGAATTTAAGTTTGTATTGTCTGGGGAGTGTTTTTACATTATCGGCGACGAACAAGTGCTTTTGAAAGAGGGGGATTCGATTTTCTTTGATGGAAGAATTCCACATGTGCCTGAAAATAGGGGGTCGGTTACCTCGAAGATGCTGGTTGTCTATTTTCTTATTTGATATGTAACCCTGAGCGCAGCAGTCGATGGGCTTTGAAACACGCAACCCCTTCGACTGCGCTCAGGGTTACATTTCTTTACTCCTTTTCAACCATTTATATAACCGAGAAGTTCTGAAAGTGAATCCAAAACGTAAGTCGGATTGGCAGATTGCAACTGTGCTCTGGTATGGGCCCCTGTGGTAACGCCAACTGTAACCCCGCAATTGGCATTTTTCCCCTCTTCGATGTCGATGATCGAATCACCGGCCTTCACTACTTTAGAAGCATCGGACACGTTCAGAATCTCCATCGCTTTTATAATCATATCAGGGTGCGGTCTTCCTTTGGCGGCATCGTCCGCGGTGACAATCGTATCATAGTGCTTGCCTTTTACCCAGTTCATTTTCTTAAGCAGCAGTTTGGCAATCTTTGTATTGTATCCCGTATTCAGGGCAACTTTTATTTTTTGCGATTTAAGGTTTGCCAACAATTTTTCTACCCCTGCAAACGATGTTACCTCTAGCGTATCGTAGGCATCATCTAACATCGCTTTGAAATCCTCAAAAATAGGCTCAGAGATTTCATTTTCTGCATTGACAGCGGCCAGGATATCTTTAATGGCCTGATGTTTTTCTTTTCCGGCGCCATATTCGAGTACAAAGTCCAAACCCAGGTCATACCCTTTTTTGTTTATGGCCTTTTGCAAGGTTTTGTAAACAACGTTATTTTCGTTGACGACCGTACCGGCCATGTCGAATACTACCAGTTCTATGTTATGCATGTGCTATGTTAAAGATTGAATTGATATTTTGTTTGGCAAAGCCGGCACTGCCCGTCATGCCTTTACCGCCAATTCCGGTCACGATGTGAACGTCTTCGTCGATAGTATGCTGATAGATGTCGGTCGTTTTGCACTGTGAATATAACCCGAACCAACGGTTTTGGATTTCGTAGGTCGGCAGATTGAAGATTTTCTTGGCCTCTTGTACTATGAAGTTGTCGATATCCATATTCAAATCCATTCCAAGTTCATCAATACGTGTGACCGGCGCATATTCATGAGAATCGCCGAGAATCATCGAACCGTCCATTGCTTGTTTGAAAAGGATATGTACACCCCATTTCCTTTCGAACGAACTTGTATCCTCTTTTGCCTTTATGGCCGCGAAGGAAGGGCATTCGGCAAAAGCTTCGTACCGACGGATGGAAAGACCGGTCAAGACCGAACTTGGCAATCTATAATTGGGTTGCACCTTGGTCTGCATCATCTGTAATTTTGAAACGATAAGGTCGCTGTCGTTGAACAGTTTCGGATAGAGGGTCTTAAAATCGCTGCCGTTACAGATAATGGCCTTTGTGGCCGATAACGTGTGATTTTGTCCCGTGCGCAATTGAACTCCGTTTCGCAGCACATCACATTCGAGAATGGTTTCTCCCATAAACAGGTCGACCCCCGATTGCCTTAGATATGCGTGCAATCGGTTGATCATTACCCGTGGTTCGACCATAATTTCCTCAGGGTAAAAAAGGCCAGCTTTCACATAATCGCTGCGCAGGTTTGGATATTTTAGTAAGCATTTTTCTTTTGTATATAGTTCTGAAGCATACGAGTTGGAATTATTGATGGAATGCAGTTCTTCAAGTAACTGGACTTCCTCATCGTTGGAGGCCAAATAAATACTGCCTTCCTGCCTTACCGAAATATCGAATTTGGACTGGATTTTCTTGTAGATTCTGAGGCTTTCGCGCCCAAAAACCTGCCATTTTGAATCCATTCCCGAGGGTACTACCTGTCCGAAGTTACGAACGGTCGCTCCCTGCGGTTGTCCGTCCCTTTCCACCAAGGCCACTTTTAATCCATTATCCATGGCGTGGTAGGCATGGAAGGTGCCGAGCACCCCGCCGCCTACGACAATCAAATCATACTGGCTGTTCATAGGTCTTCGCTCTGTAGTTGTTTTCGGGTACCCGCTGTGCCTTCTTATGTTTTCTAATAAAATACCAAAGCGACACCATCGATATTACGGCACCGATACCCGATATGATGTAGGTACCGTAGATAAAGAACTGCAACCAAGAAATCGTGTTCTGGCCAAAATTTTTGTAGAGCAGTACGGCCATGCTGCCCAGATATCCGAAGGCATCGGCGATATATATAAGGTATCCGGCATTGCCCTTGATACGGAACGTCGCGATCATCCTATCAAAAAAGATACAGTTGAAGGGCACGTAGCAAATGTACAGTCCCAGACCTACCAGTATCATCCAAAGGGCAGGTCCTATTAGCATGGATTGAAACAATAGGGTACTGACACCTATGGACAATGCTCCAAAAATGAGCAGATAGTGGTATGAAAGGAAAGCTTTGTAATTGTTTTTGATAAACGCGAACATCCCGATGGATATAAGTACAACTAAGGCAACCGGAATTTCGGAAAGCGTGTATATGGCCACATCGCCCTTATACCCGACGGCATCCCAGATTTCTCGGGAAAAATTATCGCGAAAATCGCGCATCGCGGTAAGGCAGACGTAAAAAAATACAAGAATAAGGATGGGGAAAAAGAAGTTGACCAATACTTTTTTACGGTCTTTTTGGCTCATCGGCAGTCTTTCTTCCCTTAAAATTTTATCCTCTTCGGTCGGTGGTGGTGTACGGTCTAGCATCATAGAAAAACCTATAAATGGCACCAAGAATAAAGCTCCTGTAACCGCCGGCATCCAAAATTCGGTTACGTTGAAATAGGTCATAACTAGTAGGCCGGCCGATTTTACCACCCCGCTGGAAACAATGAAGCTCGCGCAGAGAATCACCCCAAGAATTTCGGTAAACTTTCTGCCTTCCACATACGAAAAAACTACGCCCCAAATCATTCCTAATGAAAGTCCGTTCAAGAACATAAAAAATATATTGTACGGAGAAGGTATCCAAGCGAAGAGGATAAGGCTCAATTCGGCAAAGGCAATCATTGCCAAAAGATATTTTAAGCGGTTTTCAGGTTTTAATTCGGAAATCAGTTTTATCCCTATAAACTTTGACAGCATATACCCCATGACCTGGGTAATAATTAAAATAATCTTGTAATCGATCCCGATAAAATCTAGGTTTTCGTAGGTCGCCACGGTAAAGGGCTTTCGAAATGCGTACATACAGAAATAGGTGCCGAAGGATGCTAGGGCGCCATAAGCCAAAAAGCGTATATTTTTCGAATCGATTCGCAAGGATTGTAAAAATAGTTTACAAATAGTAAATACGACGCTACAATATTCGATATTTAATTACTATTTGTAAATTTTTTTAAGTTAAGAAATGCTTACCTCTTATTCATTTGATGTGAATTAAAATTTGGGCATATGCATGCATAACAGAAATACTTCACCAAAGCAGGAGAATAGCATAGTGACCGTTAGAATAACTAGAAGGAATCTTTTCATAAAATCAAGATGCATAAAACGCAGAACGGTTGCTTGTGTCAGCCTGCATTCTATCTCATCAAGGTGCTACAAAACTGCAAGGACATTAACCGCTTGTTAGCGTACAACAAACGTGAAGATATTAAAATAAAAACCCCAACATGTTTAAAATAAAACAGTTGAGGTAAAAATCTGTGGAGAATACCGGAGTCGAACCGGTGACCTCTTGCATGCCATGCAAGCGCTCTAGCCAGCTGAGCTAATCCCCCTATTGGTTGCGCAAAGGAAATACATTTTGGGAAAGTATCAAAATACTTATAAAAGTAATTGAACATTATCTCCGCGTTAAGCTCGAATCTCAACAATCGTCTAGCTCGTCGACCAAACTGCTAAAAAAGAATCAAGGACTTTAAA
Organism: uncultured Flavobacteriaceae bacterium; assembly: GCA_963832345.1. Taxonomy (GTDB): domain Bacteria; phylum Bacteroidota; class Bacteroidia; order Flavobacteriales; family Flavobacteriaceae; genus Pricia. The sequence continues at coordinate 29,726 of CAWHTW010000016.1, forward strand.
CTGTCTTAAGTGCTACATCGGAAACTTGGTGCTTGCTTCTTCTTTCCTTAATCTTTTTTAACACTCAACACCAAAACGGGAATCCGCGCCGAAAACTCTGATTTTGGTATCGTACTCTTTTCCCAAAGATTTTTAAAAAAACCGCGCTTTCTTCTGAACACGCATAAAATATCGGGTTGCTGTAATTGCAAATGTTCCAATACGCCCAAGTAAGTATTGGGGGCTTCGGTAAGTGTCAGTTGGGAACTGATATCCATCAGGGCAGTATTGATCTTTAGGTCATCGTCGGAATACCCAGGGGTCTTCACCATAAGCAGATTGACCTTGGCGTCGAACTTTTGTTGGATAGCTATCAGCGGGTCAAGAATGCGTTTGCGCTTCAAAATGCCCGACTTAAATGCGGTAAGAATCGTTTTCATGGGTTTGAGTGTGGTTCCTTTGGGCACTATAAGCGTGGGAATATTGGTTCTTTTGACTATTTTTCCCGAAGTGTATCCCAAATAAAGTTCTTCTTTCACATCGTTGCTCCGTGGCGCCATAATGATCAGATCGATACCCAATTCGTTATCAATATCCTTCAAACCGTCGACGATATCGCCGTTGTAGGTGGCAATCTTGATCTCAACGTTTTTGGAATCTACTTTATCGATGACCTCCTTCACATGTTCTTTACTGCTTTCGGCCACTTTTTTCTCAACGTTGGCCAAACTTTTCCCAGCGCCGACCGAGACGTTGAACACTTCCATGACATAAATCTTTGCAGAAAACTCGACAGCAAAATCTACAGCATACTGTAGCGTGTGAAAGGAATCAGGGGATGTACCTATGGGTACCAAAATATTTTTTATCATGGCGGTCAGTATTTATACAATAAATTTACAATAAAATTAACCAAAGATGATTCGACGGGCAAAGATAACTGAATTACCTGCTATTCTTAGCATTACTAGAACATGTACCATAGATATGATTCAAAAGGGAATCTTTCAATGGAATGAGGACTATCCGTCCACGCAGAACTTTGAAAAAGATATCGAACGTGCCGAACTATATCTTTTGGAAAACGATAATCGAATAATCGGTACTATTGTGATTTCTACGTTTATGGATGAAGAATACTCCCAAACAAACTGGTTGACCCCAAATGAAAATAACATCTACATTCATCGCTTGGCAGTTCATCCCGATTTTCAAGGAAAAGGCTTTGCACAGCAGCTTATGGATTTTGCGGAAAACTACGCCCGACAAAACGGATACGCTTCCGTTCGGTTGGATACCTTTAGCCAAAACCCGCGCAATCAAAAATTCTATGAATCACGCGGATACCAAAAACTGGACGATATCTTTTTTCCAAACCAGAGCGAATATCCGTTTCATTGCTATGAATTGGTGTTTCGATAATCCCGCCTCACTTGGCAAAACAGTAAATTCCGCATATCTTGCCGCACTTGAAAACGTCCCTGAATTTTAAGACCATCAACCGTCTGGCAATTCCCGCGACCATTGCAGGTATCGCCGAACCGCTGCTGTCGATTACCGATACAGCTATCGTAGGCAACATACCTGTTGATGGGGTCGAGTCACTGGCCGCTGCGGGTATCGTTGGTTCGTTTCTTTCAATGCTGATATGGGTGCTCGGGCAGACCCGCAGCGCTATTTCCGCCATCATTTCACAGTATTTGGGCGCCGGAAGGGTCGATGAGGTCAAAACTTTGCCTGCACAGGCCATTTTCCTCAATATTGCTTTAAGCTTGCTGATTCTGCTCTCCACGATTTTTTTAATAGAGGATATTTTCAAGTTGTTCAATGCCTCAGGTACCATTTTGGATTATTGTGTCTCGTACTATTCCATTCGCGTATGGGGCTTTCCGTTAACGTTATTCGTGTTCGCCGTCATGGGTATTTTCAGGGGAATGCAGAATACGTATTACCCCATGCTCATTGCGATTACCGGTGCCGTACTCAACATTGGTCTCGATTTTATGTTGGTATATGGAATAGAAGGATGGATCCCCGCCCTGTATCTCGACGGTGCCGCTTGGGCCAGCCTGGCCGCACAGGGGGTCATGGCCATTATGGCCTTCGTTCTGCTCTATACCAAGACGGATATAAGCCTCGTTCCACGGCTGCCCCTCAACCCAGAGCTCAGCAGGCTTATTGGCATGAGCCTCAATCTTTTCGTTCGCGCCATTGCCCTGAATATCGCGCTGGTCCTCGCAGTGCGGGAAGCGACCGACCTTGGCCCCAGATATATCGGAGCGCACACTATCGCCATTAACCTATGGTTATTTTCAGCCTTCTTTATCGACGGATATGCTGCCGCCGGAAACATCATGGGCGGGCGACTATTAGGTGCCAAAGACTATAAGGGACTCTGGGAACTGCTCAAAAAAATAATCTTATACGGCTTTATGGTCAGTGCTGTCTTGATGTTGGCCGCATTTCTGTTTTACCGGCCCATCGGGAATATATTTTCCAATGACACGATTGTCCTCGAAAGCTTCTATGCCGTATTCTTTATCCTGATTTTAGGGTTGCCCATCAATACCGTCGCTTTTGTTTTGGATGGACTCTTCAAGGGATTGGGGGAAATGAAATATCTGCGCAACACCTTACTTATTGCTACTTTTTTAGGATTTATTCCCGTACTGTATCTAGGAAAGTATCTTGATTGGAAACTTTATGGTATTTGGATAGCCTTTACTGTTTGGATGCTTATTCGCGGTGGCGCCCTGGTCTGGAAGTTTCGAAAAAAGTTTCGGCCTTTACTTTCCTAGCAAGGTCTCAAAATTGTCCGATAGGTTGTGCATTTACAAGCGGAGATTCACTCTTCCGGCTATAAATATCCTTCTAGGTCAATAATTCGTAGCATAGAGCAAACTAGTTCTTATAATTTTATCGACTTTATTTGCGAATCAAAAATACATAAACATGAAAAAATTAATACTTTCTGCAGCAACCCTTGCTTTGATAAGTAGCTGTAACGTACAAAAAGAAGAAAAAGGAGAAATGCCCGAAGTGGACGTCGACATAGCGGCCGATGAAGGGGAACTGCCAGAATATGATGTGGACTGGGCTTCTGTAGATATTGGCACCACTACTAAAACCGTAGAAGTTCCGAAGGTTATGGTGGTTATGGAAGAGGAAGAAGTCGAGGTGCCGGTAATCGACGTTGACGCCCCCGGGGAAGATAAGATGGAGCGAACTGTCGTGGTCGAAGCAGAAGTTTCCGATGTTGAGCATAATTTGGAAATCAAGGAAATCAGGGCTAGCGAAAATCGACTCTACGTCATTTCCATGTTGGAAAAAATGGAGGAAAGCCTAAATGACAAGACCATGCGCATTCAAGATCAAGTGGAATTGAACGCTCCGGATTTAGACGTTGTTCATTATATAGTGGGCGAAAAAGCCGATAACGTACTGAACAATCAGTATTATTATGTCGATTCTATGGATGCTCTGAACGACAAAATAAAAAATGCTAAAACAATTTATACTAGATAATATTTATAGGATTTTGCATATTCTAAGATAAAGCCGGTGGTCACTCATCGGCTTTTTTTTAAAAGATTAAATTTCTGTCACTCAGAACAACCCGTCTACCGGTCTAGGTTATCTTTTGTTTTGTAGCCTCTTTTAAACGAACTCATTTAGATTTTTGTGATAAAGCCTTACATTTAGGACAAATTCAACTGTATGTCAACAAGTAGAGATTCGGGGAGCCTATTTTCCAGTATAAATGACAAAGTCGCCACCGTCGAATTCGGCCATCGCGCCGGTAATTCGTTCGTGCTTGAAATGCTAGATCGGTTTGCGGATGAAATCCAAAAACTGTCCGACAATGACGCCATCTCGGTTATCATTCTGAAATCGGAAGGCAACCGTGCTTTTTGCGGTGGGGCATCCTTTGATGAACTGCTGGCAATTTCAAATCTCGATGAAGGAAAGGTTTTTTTCAGTGGCTTTGCCAAGGTCATCAATGCTATGCGCAAATGTAAGAAGGTCATCATTGGCAGGGTACAGGGCAAAACAGTGGGCGGAGGTGTAGGTCTGGCTGCCGCCTGCGACTATGTATTCGCCTCGGAAGCAGCATCCATTAGGCTGTCGGAGCTTTCTATAGGCATTGCCCCGTTGGTCATCGCCCCAGCGGTAGTACGTAAAATTGGTACGGCCGCCCTATCCGAAATGTCCCTTTCCCCCACCGAATGGAAAAGTGCCTATTGGGCACAGGAAAAAGGGTTGTTTTCCAAGGTTTTCGACAACATCAAGGAATTGGATAAGGAGCTCGATTTTTTTGCCCATAAATTATCCGACTACAACCCTGATGCTCTGGCAGCATGGAAAAAAGTCCTATGGGAAGGCACGTCGCATTGGGATGATTTATTAAAGGAGCGCGCAGCCATCACAGGTGAACTGGTATTGTCCGAATTCACAAAAAACGCACTCTCAAAATTCAAGAAGTAACAAGCGTTTTCACAAGGCCTATCAGAACGTCAAATGTTTAATTGGCCATCTTTGAGGATGCCAAAAAAATTAAAAATTATGGATGGAAATATTATTTTTCTTCTACTTGCGGTAATCGTAATCGTAATCTGGATTATCAACCGTTGGCGCGGAAAAAAGATGCATGGAAAATAAGAGCGGGTATAGCGGCTGTTTTCGCTAAGACTGTTCGCACTGGTACGGGGTTGTTTCGATAAAGTTGACCTTTCTAAGACTTAGCGAATGAAAAAATATGTCGGCTTTTTAAGGGGAGTAAATGTGGGCGGACACCATAAAGTTCCGATGGCGGAATTGCGCGCTGAATTTGAAGGGATGGATTTCAAAAATATCTCCACAATCCTAAATTCGGGGAATATTCTGTTCGAGGCTTCCAAAAACAATCTCGAAGAAAAGATTTCAAAACGTTTGCAAACGGTTTTTGGATTTCAGGTTCCAACATTGGTGCGAAATTTTGAGACGATTGCCGGCCTATATAGCGATAACCCCTTTGGATCTATTGAAGTCTCTAAAGATACCCGGTTATATGTCTCGTTCTTAAAGCAAGATACGGGAGCACAATTGGACTTGCCATTTACAAGCGAGGATCGTTCATTTCAAATCATTAAAAAACAAAATAAAATCATTTTTAGTACCCTCGACCTGACCGCTTCCAAAACACCAAAAGCGATGGCAACTCTCGAAAAGCACTATGGAAAGGATTTAACCACTAGAAACTGGAAAACTATCGAAAGAATAGTGAGAAAAGCTGGGGCACAGCAATGGCTTTAGCAAAAAGCCGTAATCGGATTTCCGCTACGATGGTGTACCATGACATTGTAATAGGTGATTTTAAATTTTTTCGAACGTGAAGTCGCCGGTAAAAGGGTAACGATATATGCAGGTGCTTCGGATTTATATCTACGAACCCCGGGACTAACCTAAAACTTCTGAATTTAATTTTGATAGCATTTTTGTGTCAAAAAATGGTGTTTATCCCTATTGCTTTTTATCTTTAGGGGTAATCAGAAGCGTAAATGAACCCAAGAATAGAAAACCTGCCCGAAAAGAGACTGGTCGGGAAGTCGATGCGAATGTCCCTGGCTAAGGATGGGACAGCCGAACTTTGGCGGAGTTTCATGCCACACAGAAAAGAAATTAAGAACACCATTGCACCGGAACTTTTTTCCCTCCAGTACTACGACGATTCCTTGGATTTTGACAGCTTCACACCGCATACCGAATTCACAAAATGTGCAATGGTCGAGACCTCCGATTTTGAAAATATTCCTCAAAGTATGGAAACCCGGATTTTGGAAAGCGGTCTGTATGCGGTCTTCCTACATCAAGGAGCCGCAAAGGATTTTCCAAAAACCTCGCAGTATATTTTCGGACATTGGCTTCCAAATTCGGAGTATGAGCTGGACCACCGCCCCCATTTTGAACTTTTGGGTCCAAAATACGACCCGACCGATGAGAATTCCAAAGAAGAAGTCTGGATACCGATTAAAAAGAGTGCAAACCCGGACGGGAAATAAACGCTATTGGCAACTTTATCGATGAACGCGTGAAACATTACCATTTTACAAGCATTTTGATCGGCCTGATTTCCTGTATATCCAACGCACAAACCATAGAAGAAGAAACATTTGTCACCATTGGAGGAATCGAGCAATGGGTAACGATACACGGCAATGATACTTCAAAGCCCGTTCTTCTCTTCCTGCACGGGGGGCCGGGCAGTACTATGAGCCAATATGACGATACCATCTACGGCGATTGGAAAAAGGACTTTGTGCTGGTGCAATGGGACCAACGTGGTGCCGGAAGAACATTTGGCAAAAACATTCCATCCGATTTCGATGAAAACTATTGGATAGAAAACCCGTTGACCGTGGAACAAATGACCGATGACGGTATTGCTTTATCGGAGTACCTCATTCAACGGCTTGATAAGGATAAAATCATTATTTTGGGTACTTCCTGGGGCTCCGTCCTTGGTGCCAAAATGGCCTTGAAGCGTCCGGACTTGTTTCATGCATACGTGGGGCACGCCCAAATGGTGAGTCCCGCCAAAAACCTTATCACTGCCTATCATAAAACCCTTAGTATTGCCAAGGGGCAAAAAGACGTGGAATCGTTGAAAAGATTGGATTCCATAGGCCTCCCACCTTACGAAAACGCCCAAAATACCGGAAATTTTTTCCGTATCCTAAAACAATACGAACGCGAGCATTCCACTCCAGCACCTGATTCGTGGTGGAAATTGGCCCCGGGATATGACAACGAAGAAGATGGTAGGCACCGATACGATGGCGATGACTATTCCTTTGTGCATTTTGTAGGTCACAAAAAAATGGGAATCAAGGCCATGAACGCTACTGTCGATTTTCTAGAGGATGGAATGGAGTTTGAAATCCCCGTATATTTTGTTCAGGGCGACAAAGACATCTTAACGCCCCCCGAAATTACCCGGGCTTATTTCGATAAGATTAAAGCTCCTGAAAAGGAATACTTCCTACTACCCGATGCAGCACATGGGCACAATCAGGCCGTGGTCGATACGCAATATCGTATTGTGAAAGAATACATTGGGCAATGAAATTTCTTAACTTGACCATTCGTGCAGTAAAGTGACCACTCTACATAATTATTATCCGCCGTTCGAAGAAAGGTCACAAAATGGCTATCTAAACTTGAATCAACTACAATGATGAAATCAATCAACCGACTTCTGACCAACATCTGCTCAGAAGAATTGGCAGCCAGCAAAAATTTCTACACCCAACTGTTCGACTTTGAGGTTGCTTTCGACAGCGATTGGTTCATAAACTTAAAAGCAAGGGACAAACAGCTTGAACTTGGCATCATCGACCGCAAACATAAGCTCGTTCCAGCGGAATACCGCAACGCCCCAGCAGGGTTTTACCTCACTTTCGTAACGGACAATGCCGACAAACTGTTCGAAATTGCCAAAAGTGAGGGCTTCGAAGTGGTGGAAGAACCCCATAATACTTTTTACGGACAGCGAAGGCTTCTACTGAAAGACCCTGATGGAACCTTGGTTGATGTATCCTCGCCTATTACCGATTTTCAATAATCCGATTGCTATGGCAGAAGCTAAACCCAGACTCGTTCGCCTGACCGCCATCCTGACACAATTGCAGGCAAAGCGTATCGTGACCGCAAAGGAAATTGCCGAAAAACACGGGGTAAGTATCCGAACCGTTTATCGGGATATCCGTACTTTAGGGCAATCGGGTGTGCCCGTGGTAACCGAAGAGGGCAAGGGCTATTCGATTATGGAAGGCTATACGCTGCCGCCCGTGCTGTTCACCGAGGAAGAAGCCAATGCCCTGATTACCGCCGAACGGCTCATCCAAAAAAATAAGGATGCATCCCTATCCGCACAACTTCAAAATGCGATTCAAAAAATCAAGTCCGTTTTAAGGCATTCCCAAAAAGAAAAGACCGAACTGCTGTATAAGCGGATTCAGGTCCGTAACAATCCTGAAAATACCCGAACCAGCAATTATCTGGTTCAGCTGCAATCCACCATCACGAACTACCAACTCGTAAAAATCGACTACCTGTCCCTAGAAAACAACAAGAGCCAACGTACAATAGAGCCGTTCGCCCTATACACCACCCAGGACAATTGGATTCTTATCGCATATTGTCGGTCAAAAAAAGATTTCAGAGCCTTTAGGCTCGATTGTATACAGAAGTTGCAGCTCTTAGATTACCAATTTGAACCCCATAACCTAACCTTGCAAAACTATTTGGAAAATTGTCGGGACAAATGGAAGCGTACCCCTGACATAGGGTTGACATACGGTTAGAATATTTTTGTCCCATAATCTTATAAAAGAATAAAATGGACAAAGTAAAAATCGAACCGTTCAAAATCATCGGAATAGCCATACGGACCACCAATGAAAACAAACGCGCGGCCAGAGAAATCGGGGAACTATGGGGTCGGTTTATGGCCCAAAACATCCTAGAGGGTATCCCCAATAAAGTAGACGCTACAGTATATTCGCTGTACACCGATTACGAAAGCGACCACACTAAACCCTATACAGCTATTTTAGGCTGTAAAGTAGAAAACCTGAATGTGGTGCCCCAAGGAATGGTAGGCCGGTCATTCGAGGGTGGCAACTATGTAACGACCACGGCAAAAGGCGACTTGTCACAAGGACTGATTGTAAAGGAATGGTCAAAGATTTGGAAAATGGATTTGGAACGACGCTACACTGTAGATTTCGAAGTTTTCGGCCCAATGGCCCAAAATCCGAAAGCTGCAGAAGTTGATTTTCTAGTAGCGGTAAAATAATTGAACCTATTTAAAGCCCTAAATTATGATACGGGAAACCGACAGTCATTACCTCAGCCAAAAAGAACCCAACAAAAGCTGCCTGCTCGCCTTGCGGAAAATCATTCTAGAACAAGACGATATGGTCACCGAAACCCGGAAATGGGGTATGCCCTGCTTCTGCTACAGAAAAAAGATGTTCTGCTATCTGTGGATTGACAAGAAAACGAAAGAGCCTTACATCCTTTTTGTGGAAGGGAAACACCTTGACCATCCAAAGCTTGAACAGGGAAATCGCGCCCGGATGAAGATTCTAAGGGTAAACCCTAACGAAGATATCCCCGTAAAGACCATTGAGTCATTTTTGAATAAAGCTTTGAATCTATATAGAACCGGAACAATTGAAATTAAGTAACTTAGCGTAGTCGCGGATGAAATAGGCCCGAGAAGAAAAGCCAACGTAATATCATACGAAATGGAAAAAGCACTACAAACCATGATTGATAACATGCCCGAAAAGACAGGCAAATCATTGCCCGAATGGAAATCGGTGCTCAAGACAAAATCGTTTGCCAAACACTCGGAGGCTGTGAATTTTCTAAAAAAAGAACATCAGGTAACCCATGGATTTGCCAATACCATAGTGGCCCTATCCAAAGAGGAAAGCAAAACCCCGACCGACCTTATTGCCGGGCAATACAAAGGCAAAGAAAATTTACTTCCCATTTATAAAAGCCTTCTCGCCGTGGTGAAAGGTTTTGGCGAGGATGTTACGATTACACCTAAAAAGACAAGTGTAAGTATCATCCGAAAAAAACAGTTCGCCCTGATAAAACCGGCCACCAAAACAAGAATCGACCTAGGACTGAAATTGAAGGACAAACCGACCACAATGAGACTTGAAAATTCCGGCCCGTTCGGCACGATGTGTACGCACCGCGTCAGGTTATCGGATACCGATCAGATAGATAGCGCATTAAAGGAATGGTTAAAGGAAGCGTATCAACAGGCCACTTCATAAAATATATACCTTAAAACAGCCGCTTCGACCGCAGACAGTAGTCAAATGCCCAATAAAAATGAAAATTTATTCAATTCTGGTAGCCCTCATCTGTTTTGCTTCCTGTCATAAAGTAAAGAAAGTTCATGATGACCAAAACGAAAAATCCGGAGTTAATAATTACATCGTTAAACCGGAGTTTGAATCCCTTATTGATTCCGCGGATGTTGTTGGGGCGATTTTACTCTATGATCATCAAAAGAATATCTATTATTCTAACGACTTTGATTGGGCGAACAAAGGAAAACTACCTGCATCCACCTTCAAAATTGCGAATACAATTATCGGGCTTGAAACGGGTGTAATCGAAAGTGATAGTGTTATTTTTAAATGGGATGGCCGCCCCAAGGGAAACAAAAATTGGGAGCAGGATTTGATTTTGAGGGATGCCTTTCATTTTTCGTGCGTACCCTGCTACCAAGATGTTGCACGCGAAGTTGGTGCCCACGGATGAACCGTTATCTCGACACATTGAAATATGGAAACATGCGAGTCGACTCGAACTCCATTGATAACTTTTGGTTGCGAGGGAGTTCCCGAATTACGCAAATGCAACAAATCGATTTCCTAGAGCGATTTTACTTCTCTGAACTTCCAATTTCGAAGCGAACCGAAAAAATCATGAAGAAATTAACAATCATCGAGAAAGCTGAACGGTACGTTATACGGGGAAAAACCGGACTATCAAAAGACAATGAATTGTATAATGGCTGGTTCGTCGGATATGTTGAAATCGAAAACAAAACTTACTTTTTTGCCACCAACATTGAGCCCAAAAAAGAATTTGATTTCGATACTTTTATCCAGAAAAGGATAGATTTGACTTTTGCGGCACTGAAACAGATGGGGTTTATAAAAGAAGTATCCTAAAAATAGAAATATGCCTGAGCAACCACGTGTCTATTTTACCAGCCTATTACATCCAAAGAAAACCGGATACGGCCCGAATACTTCCATCGCATCAATAAAGCCTTGGTGCTTATCGACCGAAATCTAGACAATCCTCTGACCTTGGAATCCGTCTCGTAAATGGGCTGCTATTTCCCTTATCATTTTCACAGGTTGTTCAAGGCCATCACACGGGAACCCCTGAACGCTTACATAAATCGAAGACGTATCGAAAAGGCGGCATCCGTTTTAATGCATAAAGAGGATGTGTCCGTCTGGGAATTTTCAATGCGATATGGCTTTACCGAAAATTCTTCCTTCACACGGGCATTCAAGAAGTTTTACGGGGTGCCACCAACGGAATTCAGGAAGCAACACCGGAACCGAAATAGCAAGATTCGTCAAGCGGAAAGCAAGAACGGTCAAAAGAACGACCTCTTCGAAAGATACCTTTGCAACATTGATAACCTAGCTAATTGGATGACAATGAACACCAAAATTGAAATTGTAGAAACGCCGGAAATGAACTTGGCATGTATCAACCAAATCGGTGTCAATGACATCCAACAGGCCTTTGAACGCTTGATACGTTGGGCAACTCCCAAGGGCCTAATGAAAAATAACAAAGTAAAGATGGCCCGTATTTTTCACGATAGCTTTAAAATTACCGCACCGGAAAAAGTCCGTATGAGTATTGGTCTACTTACCGACGAGTCTTTCGAAACCACTGGTGAAATCCACAAAACAACCCTTATAAAATCAAAATGCATCGTCGGTCGCTTTGAAATCGTACCTGACGGATTTGATAAAGCCTGGAGTAGCCTTTTTATTTGGATGAACGAAAATGGTTTTAACAAAGCAGAGGGAAATCCCGTCGAAATTTATCACAACGATTTCAGGGAGCATCCTGAGGGAAAAGTTGTTGTGGATATGTACATACCTATCGAGTAGAGGAAAATAACCAAAAACTTAAAAAAATCAACTTCTATCGTCATTAGAATTCTTAGTCTTGAACATTTCGTGAATCGCGAACGAATGTGGAAAAGTAACTGCCGCCAAGAACGAGAAAAACAAGGCATAAAAAATCTCAAGGTCTTTAAAGACATAATATAGTGCTACAATCCCAATCACGGAAATCAGCCAAAATGGGAGCGCCATTTTCCAATAACCCCAAACTCCTTTTTTATCGACCTTCTTATTAAGAAAATAGATTTGATCATACAGTGACGGTAAGCTGTGCCAAAAGACAAAATAAATGGCAAATCCCCATATGATTGACGAAACCTTGAAAATAATTGCAAAAATAACAAGGTAAAATAGCTCGGCCAGCACTTGGTTCCTAAACATTTTGTCTCTGACAAGTAAGAATAGCCACACCGGCACCAATACAATCAAATTGGCGTAGAACAAATATGAAATGAACGCTTTCGAAACATCATACCCGCTGATAGCAGCAACAATTTCAATAACCTCTTCTTTCTTTAGCCAAAATAACAGGCTAAGTATAAACATTCCATAGAGTAGGCAAAAAAAACGCTTCCAGAAACCATCGGCCAGCGTAATATCATTTTCCCAGTGCTGTTCCCCAAAGTGGTAGGCGCTGCATAGAATGAATATCGAAAGTGCTACAATCGGGGCAAAATAAAAAAGGCCCAAAGCTAAAAGCACAAATACAATATAAAAACCTAAAACGCGTCCATAATAAGAAGTGACTGGACCGGATTCCCGAATTTTAGAAATCAAAAAAATATCATTGGACCCGTGTAAAATACCAAAAGACAAAATGAGGAGAAAACTTAAGATAATTTCATATTCGCCGTGAATGTACGAAGTCAACCAGATACTAAAAAAACTGGCCAGAATTGCTATTTGTCTCAAATTTTTCAAAGAATTAGATTATTCATCAAATTAAAGTAAATTTTTTTACGGTATCAAGACACTTTTGTTTAACTTTAAACAGTTTTAGTTAAACAAAAATATAACTTAAAAAACAATTACTATGAATTCATTACTTCTTATCGCCGATGTAAGCAGCAAACTAGATCCTACGGATTACGTGGGATTTACCTTTTTTGTAGGAAGCATGGCCATGATGGCCGCTTCTGCTTTCTTTTTTCTTTCCCTAAGTCAATTTGATAACAAATGGAGAACCTCTATTCTGGTATCTGGCTTAATTACCTTTATAGCGGCCGTACATTACTTTTATATGCGGGATTATTGGTTTGCCAACGTGGAGTCGCCGACATTTTTTAGGTATGTAGACTGGTTGTTGACCGTACCTTTAATGTGCGTGGAGTTTTACCTCATCCTCAAGGTAGCCGGTGCCAAAAAATCACTGATGTGGAAATTGATTTTTGCCTCCGTTATAATGTTGGTCACGGGTTATTTCGGGGAAGCCGTATTTATGAGTCAGGCAGCGCTGTGGGGCGGTATTTCAGGTATAGCCTATTTTTATATTGTATATGAAATCTGGCTCGGAGGCGCCAAAAAACTCGCAGTTGCCGCGGGTGGGGATATATTGAACTCACATAAGATTTTGTGCTGGTTCGTACTCGTGGGATGGGCCATATATCCATTGGGATATATGCTAGGTACCGACGGTTGGTATACCAGTATTATCGGCACCGGTAGTGTCGATGTTGTCTACAATATTGCGGATGCTATCAATAAAATCGGTTTCGGACTTGTCATATACGCATTGGCCGTTAAAAAACAAGCGGTACATAGTTAAAAAAAAACCTGTTGAAAAGGGCGTGAGTCTCTTAGAATGGGGGTCACGCCCTTTGTTTTTTGGTTTGGAGAAAACTATTTATTTGGATGAACGAACCTGCTAAACGAAAGCGGATGCAAATCCTTGTGAAATCTACAAATACAACTTTAGGGAAGCTCTAAAGAACAAATGTGTTGTCGACTTCTATATAACTATTACTTAAAACAGGCGGAACAGACCCGTAAAAGGAAGAGAGGTAGATTAAATTTTGAATAACAATGTAGTGGTTGTACTTATTTTAGTGTTCTAATGTCAATAAAAGATGTGAACTGGCGCTAAGTTTATTTCAGAAAACGGACATTTTATTACTAAATCATACTAATCGCTTTTCGGCCACGTTGTATCTTTTAAACGAATACAATGAATCTACTAAATCTGCTTAACAGTAACCTCGTCTTGCCGTTTTTGGCTCTTTTTGTACTCGTGATTTTCGTTATAAACCGCCAACGCATGCGCAGGAAATATGGGCGTTAAAAGTAAAGTCGTTCATCTTCTTTGCAAGAATCGCTACCTTTGCCTTTTAACCTAAATACATGGGCAAAATCCGCATTACCAAACAGTTTAATTTCGAGACCGGCCACGCCCTTTACGGCTATGATGGCAAGTGTCGCAACGTTCACGGCCATAGCTATAAACTTTCTGTAACCGTTATCGGAAAACCGATAACCGACACATCGCATGTCAAATTGGGAATGGTCATCGATTTCGGTGACCTCAAAAAAATTGTGAAAGAAGAAATCGTAGATCCGTTCGACCATGCCACCGTTTTCAATAAGAATACACCACATATCGAACTGGCCAAGGAATTGATGGACAGGGAACACAAAGTCATCTTGGCCGATTATCAGCCTACCAGTGAAAACATGGTCATTGATTTTGCCGCTAAAATTAGAGCGCGATTGCCGGAAAATATCCAATTGCATTCCCTTAGACTTCAAGAAACGGAAACCTCGTATGCAGAGTGGTTTGCGAACGATAATGAATTTTAACCGCCCTTTATCGCAATGGTGGACTTTTACTTAGATGCATACGGCCTTGTTTATGCCTTTTAGAGCTGCAGGGCTACTTTTTCCTATATTTGCCGTTAATGACGACCATCAACATCCCAAAGGGCAAAAAGGTCTATTTCGCCAGCGATAATCACTTAGGAGCCCCTACCTATCAGCAAAGTTATCCGCGAGAAAAAAAATTCGTGGCCTGGCTGGATGAAATCAAGCACGATGCCGCCGCAATCTTTTTGCTCGGTGACCTTTTCGATTTTTGGTTCGAGTACAAGACCGTTGTTCCCAAAGGTTTCACGCGAACTTTGGGCAAACTGGCCGAGATTTCCGATTCAGGCATTCCCCTATTTTATTTTGTGGGTAATCACGACCTTTGGATGCACGGCTATTTTGAGGAAGAGCTCAACATCACCGTGTTTCACAAACCGCAACAGTTCGATATGGGCGGTGTCTCCTTCTTTTTGGGCCATGGCGATGGCCTCGGACCTAATGACAAGGGTTTCAAACGCATGAAAAAGTTCTTTACCAACCCAGCTTCAAAATGGTTTTTCAGATGGATACATCCGGATATAGGGGTTCGGTTGGCGCAGTATTTTTCAGTAAAGAACAAATTGATTTCCGGTGACGATGATGCCCAATTTTTGGGAGAGGACAAAGAATGGCTGGTACAATACGCCAAACGTAAATTGGAAACCCGCCACTTCGATTATTTTATATTCGGTCACCGCCACCTTCCTTTAGAAATAGACCTTAATCCGAAATCAAAATACATCAACCTTGGCGATTGGATAACATATTATACGTATGCGGTCTTTGATGGGGAGAAACTCTTGCTGAAGGAATATAAAGTTCAATAGTTTCCAAAACTACCGGGAAATTCTTATCCCAATATCGTTCGATACCCTCTAGCAAATTTAGTTGTACACTATGACGCAACCTTCGTCAAATTTTAGCATCTCTAAATAAAGTAATAAAGGCTATGGCATTAAGGGTAATTACATTAGTAACAGTTCTATATTTTTCAACTTGGTTAGTAAATTGTACTAATGATGATTCCCATACCGAATCCTTTGAGAATAATTCATTGAATGGGAATTGGAATCTAAAAAGTTACGGTGGCGGATTTTCAGGGCAATTTACCGAATACGACAAAGGAAGTGTTACTTGGCGCTTTGATACTATCAACAAAACAATCTCCATTAGAAATAAGCTGGAATACTTCGGGCCGGATACCGGGGCTTATTCCTATGAAATTCAGGAAATTGATGAAGATGAAGTTTTAGTGATTAATGATTCGACGCAAGGCATTATTCAAGTCATCAATGATGAATTGATATATGCAAATGTACTATTCGCTACCTTTAAGAGGTAATAAGAGGTAAACCGAATCGTATTTTTACGACCCTTTTTCATGTTCCTCGACATCCTTTTGCAGATCTAAATTTCTAAAGGTCGGCGAGACAAATGCCGTGATCCCAACGGTCAACAAGGTCATCGTTCCCCCAAAAACCACTGCCGCCACCGTACCCATTAATTTGGCGGTCAGGCCGCTTTCGAAAGCACCTAGTTCATTAGATGATCCCACGAACATCGAATTCACGGAGGCCACACGACCCCGCATATTGTCTGGGGTTTTAAGTTGCAGAATGGTCTGGCGGATAATCATGGAAACCCCATCGACCCCACCACTCAAGAACAAAGCGATGACGGACAGCCAAAATGAGGTGGATAGACCAAATACAATGATACAGATACCGAAGCCGAACACCGCCAGCAACAATTTCTTACCGGCATTTTTATGCAACGGAAAACGGGTCGATCCGAACATCATTAATGCCGCCCCGACCGCTGGCGCCGCCCTTAAAATTCCAAAACCGTCAGCCCCAACGTGTAGGATATCTTGTGCGTAAATTGGTAATAGCGCTATGGCCCCACCAAAAAGTACAGCAATCATGTCTAAGGTCAACGCCCCAAAAATAGCTTTAGAACCGAAAACAAACTTTAAACCCTCCTTTAGGCTCTGAAAAATAGGTTCGCCTATTTTTGGGTTCATGATCGGCTTCTTTGCTATTTGGAAAAGGAAAGTCAATGCCAAAACGGAAAACCCAAAAATTAAGCACATAGACCAGTGCACGCCGAACCAGCTAATGGAAAACCCCGCCAAGGCCGGACCCAACACCGCAGCGAGCTGATACGTAGTGCTGCTCCAAGTCGCCGCGTTCGGATATATCCGTTTTGGAACAATCAGGGCAATCAACGAAAAAATAGTCGGGCCTAAAAATGCGCGTACGACACCCCCTAAAAAAACCAAGAAATAAATTCCGTAAAGTATGTTTTGGGTTGACGTTTGGGCTAGAATGGACGGCAGGCTTAAAATAAAGAGTCCAAAACTGATAACCGAAAAACCTAGGATACATTTTACCAAGAGGTTGCGCTTTTCCTTTTGGTCGACGATATGTCCCGCAAAAAGGGCTGTCGAGACTGCGGGAATCACCTCCATCAAACCGATAATACCTAAAGAAAGTGGGTCTTTGGTCATCGAATATACCTGCCATTCAATAACGATAAACTGCATCGACCAAGCAAATACCATGGCAAAACGGACCAGCATGAAGATGTTAAATTCCCGAATTCGGAGGGCGGCGTAGGGGTCCATGTATTACTTTCTCGTAAAAAATTGGGTGCAAAGATAGCGTTCCAGTTCATGGGAGCTCTGCATACTAGTTTTTCTTTTGAACCCCTCTGATTTTTTGACAATCGACTGAACGGTCTGTTTTGGGGTCTTTGACAAAGACCGTAGCAGGTGAATTAACCGATAATCGGTACTCTTGAATGACCGGAATGATTAAAATAAGGCGTATCTCATTAATTTCGACCCGATAACAGACTTGTTGGTTTATTGAAGGGGTTCTTAAGCTTAACGTCCTTTGGGTTTCTAATGCACGCTTGAACTAAATAAGAGAGATTATTACCCTCAAAAGATGATATTACGGAAGCCATCAGTGTATTTGCAAGCATCTCATCAGCCTATCACCTCAAATCCCGTAATTTCAATTGCAAGCTCACATTGCCCTGCCACGTGTTTTCATCCAAAGAGAAAACTGCGCTGAACGATTTTCGTTGAGCTACCAAAGACAGTTTGTCGCCAAGATTGAAACCGATGGCGCCGACAGGTCCAATACCGTGCTGGGTTACGGACAGTCTCAAGTGGGCGCCATCCTCCCCTACACCTTTGGCATATCCGGTATCTTTCAAATGTTCGCCCATAAAAACTGGGGCCAGATTCCCAGGACCAAAGGGCGCGAACTGACCGATAATACGCAACAGCTTAGGCGTAATTTGTTGAAACTCGATTAGTGCATCCACAACTATTTCGGGGATGAGCAAATGCGGGTCGATACTTTGGGAGACAACGTTTTCGAACTGAGCCTTCAAAGGTTCGAACTGTTCTTCGAGCACAGTTAGGCCCGCAGCGTACTTATGGCCCCCGAACTGTTCGATACAATCGCTACAGCCCTGAAGGGCGTTGTACACATCAAAACCCTTTACGGATCGGGCGGAAGCGGTCAGTTTATTACCGCTTTTGGTAAAAACCAGCGTGGGACGGTAATATGTTTCGGTCAAGCGTGATGCGACGATGCCGATGACCCCTTTGTGCCAAGATTCATGGTATACCACCGAAGTAAAACGCTTTTCTTCCTTATTTTCTCGAATCTGAGCCAGGGCCTGTTGTGTGATTTCTTTATCCAAACCACGTCGATCGATATTGAATTTCTCGATTTTGGCGGCCAGTACCTTGGCCCGCTTCATATCAGTTTCCCTCAGTAGGTTTACTGCGTGTTGCCCATGTTCCATACGCCCCGCAGCGTTAATGCGGGGGGCAATGATAAATACGACATCGGTAATGGTAAGCTGTGGCTTTTTGAGTTGGTTGATAATAGCCTTGAAACCGATGCGGGGGTTCGTATTGATTACCTGTAGACCGAAATACGCCAAAACTCGATTTTCACCGGTCATGGGAACAATATCCGCACCGATGGCCGTGGCGACCAAATCTAGATAGGGAATCAAATCGTCGATGGTTTCCCCCCGATGCGATGCCAGCGCCTGTATCAATTTAAAACCGACGCCGCAACCGCATAGTTCATCATAGGGGTATAGACAGTCTTCCCTTTTCGGGTCGAGAATGGCCACAGCATCCGGTAGATGTTGGCCGGGCCGGTGATGATCACAGATGATGAAATCAATACCTTTTTCCTTGGCATAAGCGACCTTTTCGATAGCCTTCACGCCACAATCAAGCGCGATTATGAGCGTAAACCCATTATCCTCGGCAAAATCGACACCTTGAAACGAGACCCCATAGCCTTCGGTATATCTGTTAGGAATATAGGTGGCAACATTGGGATAGTAGCTGGATAAATAACATGAAAGCAAGGCGACGGAGGTTGTGCCATCCACGTCATAATCGCCGTAAACCAAAATATTCTCGTTGTGGGCAATCGCCGTTTCGATGCGGTTTACAGCGACATCCATATCCTTCATTAAAAAAGGATCATGCAGATCGGAGAGCTGGGGGCGGAAGAACTTCTTGGCCGTATCGTAATTGGTGATGCCCCGTTGTATGAGTAACTGCGCGATCAGGCCATTGACGTTCAAGGCCTGTGAAAGAGCGTCGATATCGGCTTGAAGCGGTTTTGGTTTAAGGGTCCAACGCATTTGGTAAATACAAATTCAAAAGTCAAACACAAATTCAAATATTTGTTTTAACCTTTATGTTTAATTAGTGTGGCAATCTTTATAATGAGCTGTTCAACTTCATCTAAAACATCGGTTCTTTTTGAACCTATACCGTAGTCAATGCTAGTTAGGAATCTCAAATTCATTCTAGATTCTTTGAGCTCATTCAAAGAGTAGTAGCCTTGTTCTTAAAATCCTTTGTCCGATTGTACACCTTGCATTTCACCAAAGTTAAGTGCCGAACTTCAGCTCGAAGGCAATAATTGGTTGCCATAATATTGACCTGTAAAATCACTCGGTATATCATGACAAAAAAGGCGGAGTTTGCCGCAAAGTTAACCAGGCATTCTTACAAAATTATACAGGTTATCGGCCCAATTTTTGTATTTGTGTTTGACTTTTGTATGTGCGTGTTAAACGGAATGAAATTCCGTTTTAATTTCCATTTCCGCAAACTGCCGAAACATCTCCATTACACCGCAATATTTCTCAACGGAGAGATCAACTGCTCTTTGTAATTTTTTTTCATCGAGGTTCTTGCCGTAAAAATGGTATTCTACAACGACCTTATCGTAAAATTTCGGATGCTCGTCCGTCAAATTGGCAATGGTTTCTATATGGAAATCGTCGACCTCCAGTTTCATTTTTTTTATAAGTCCGACGACATCCAGGCCCGAACATCCGGCCAAGCCGGAGAGCATTAGCGCTTTTGGACGAAATCCACTGCCTTCCCCCCCATCATCGGGGCCTGCATCTATTTTCAGGTCCAAACCTGACGGGTTGTTGCTTTGGAAGGCCATCTTACCAAGCCATTTGGTGGTGATATGATTTGTAGTGGGCATAATTTTTCGTTTCTTGTCTGTTCCAAAAATACAATAATCTAAACTTTCATCGAGCGCAGTCCAGAACTTTGGAACACGCATCTCGACTTTAGTTTGTCTTGTGCGAAGCCGAAAGGCTCGATATAACGTATCACGTTAAATATTCAAATCATGCCTTTAGTAGACCCTCTTGCCTCCGGCCATAGCCCCGAGACCAAAAAACTCGCTGAATTTTTTAACGAGACTCTCGGATTTTGTCCGAATTCCGTATTGACCATGCAGCATCGGCCTGGCATTTCGAAGGCCTTTATCAATCTCAACAAAGCGGTTATGGCCAACGAAGGCCGGGTGACATCCGCATTAAAACGTATGATTGCCTGGGTAAGTAGCAACGCCACGGGGTGCCGATACTGCCAAGCCCATGCCATTCGCGCCGCAGAACGGTACGGAGCGGAACAGGAGCAGCTCAATAATATTTGGGAGTACCGCACCCATCCCTCTTTTTCGGAAGCAGAACGCGTCGCGCTAGATTTCTCCCTCGCCGCCTCACAAGTGCCCAATACGGTAGATACCGAAATCAAGTCACGTTTATATGAGCATTGGAATGAAGGGGAAATTGTTGAAATGCTCGGAGTGATATCACTATTCGGATATCTCAATCGTTGGAACGATTCGATGGGGACGGTACTGGAAGATAGCGCCATCGAAAGTGGTGAGCGATATTTAGGGAAACATGGTTGGGAGAAGGGAAAGCATGACTAGCGTACGTCTTAAATCTGAAACCTTAAGTTCAAAATTAAAGAAGACGACTTATGACTTTACAATACCACTGATTTAAAAAAAAACCCGCCTGCAGGCGGGTTGTCTATATCTGAATAAAAAGATGATATATTACTGTTCGTTATTATAGTAAAAACGCTCATGGATTATTTTCTCACCTTCCCAACGTTGCACAGCGACCTGCTCCATTTTAGCTCTCTGCCCGCCTTTAAACGTAACATCCATCATAGATTCGATAAAGGTTACGGCCTTATCTTCGTTCGAAGCCAAGTTTACAATCTCTAGAGCATGGAATTCTTCGATACTTGCCAAGAACTCTTCCTCATACTTTCGACATTCGGCCTTTCCCGTTCTAGTACCGCGAGGTTCCGTCATTACTACATCATCGCCATAGTATTTATCAAAGGCATCCAACAGGTTACCTTGTTGCAGCTGTTCATAAATGTCTTTTGCTTTTTCTTTATAATTCATGTTTTTATTTTTTGTTATTTCTTAAACATACAAACATAATTCCAATTATACTTGTATATACAAATGTTTAACTTTTAATTAGCAAGTTCCGAAGCGGGTATCCTGAAAATTATCCCACTTTTTGCTATACCTGAGTGTAACGGAATAAAAAAGGTGCGAAACCCTGCAAAGTAACCCCTCGTGATTCTTATCGCTAAGATTATTGATGTTTTTTTTAGATTTCTATTTTAGGAATTTATTTTTATAGGATTATGTACTTTGATTGCTGATAAAATTTAAAGAGGTAAATCAAGATTGCGTCCTCAATGAATTTTACGCCTATTAATCAAAAAAATCAGTTTTCTGTTTGCTATATGAGGGCTTGTTAATACTATGCTACGTTATTTTGTTACAACAAAAAGATTATTCCGATACGTTTCATGAAGTTACGGACATAAAAAAACCCTCTTTTTAGGAGGGTTTTTTCATCAAAGTAGGTTTAGGGAAATCTGTTTGGGTTCATTTTAAGCCTCGTAGGTCATGTGTCAATTTTGGGGAAATTTTCACTTCGACGCTCGGTTAAGTTCAATGATGATTGGGTCGTGGTCATGTCGGTTTGGGAGCAACACTAGCACTTAATTACAATGTAAATCTACGACAGTTCTTCAATTTCCCTAAATTATTGTTGTGAAGTACATCCAGCATGTTGTGAAAAATACGAACAGTCATTTTAATCGATTAAAGGTCAATGTTCGCGCAGAGCAGCGTGTACCAAGGCCTTAAGTTTGGGCACGACATCGGCTTCGAACCACCTGTTTTTGACCATCCAAAAACGATTGACGGGTGAAGGATGTGGTATTGGAAAGTATTCCGGTAAAAAGTCGGCATGATTAGCAACATTTTCGGTAAGATTCTTCCTAGACCTTTCCCCTAAATATTTATCTTGGGCGTATTTACCGATCAACAAAATCAATTTTACGTTGTCCAATTTTTTCCAGACGGCCTCGTGCCATAAGGGCGCGCATTCCTTGCGGGGCGGCAGGTCTCCCGTCTTTCCTTTTCCGGGATAGCAAAACCCCATCGGTAGTATTGCAAAATTATCGGGATTATAAAATTGTTTTTCGGTCACCCCGAGCCATTCCCTTAATTTTTTTCCGCTGGGATCGGCATACGCCTTGTTTTGTTCATGGGCTTTACGGCCCGGGGCTTGGCTGACCAATATAATCTTTGAGTTTTGGCTAGCGGCAATAATCGGTCGTGGCCCTAATGGCAGATGTAACTCACAAACTAAACAGCCTTTTATTTCGGAGAGTAGTTTTTGCACTTTTCTAATTTAAAGGTGATGTTTACGAGGATAACCACCTCTATCCCAGTTTCGATTTGTATATAATTAAGTAGCACGAAAGTCTGACTGATATGCGTTGGAAAGCCCGAAAACAATTTATTTCTTGCCCCCAACGACAACGACAATCTCTCCTTTGGGCGGATTATCGTTATAATGTCGCAACACCTCTTCGGCAGTACCTCGCACGGTTTCCTCATAAAGCTTACTGAGTTCACGGGAAACGGAGACGGACCTATCCGCGCCAAAGTATTCTACGAACTGGGCGAGGGTTTTGAGTAATTTGTAAGGAGATTCATAGAAAATAATTGTCCGGGGCTCTTCGGCCAAAATTTTCAGTCGAGTCTGTCGGCCTTTTTTAGAGGGAAGAAATCCCTCGAAAACGAATTTGTCGTTCGGAAGTCCGCTATTCACCAAAGCGGGAACAAAAGCAGTAGCTCCGGGAAGACAATCCACTTCAATTTGATGCTCCACACAGGCTCGGATCAACAAAAAGCCGGGGTCGGAGATTGCCGGGGTGCCTGCATCGGAAATCACTGCCATGGTCTCCCCGGCCTGCATGCGTTTGACCAAAGTGTTTACCGTCTTGTGTTCGTTATGCATGTGGTGGGACTGCATCGGGGTAGTAATCTCGAAATGTTTCAAAAGCTTACCACTGGTACGGGTGTCTTCCGCGAGAATGACATCGACTTCCTTTAAAATGCGGATAGCCCGTAAGGTCATATCCTCGAGATTGCCAATTGGGGTCGGCACTACATACAATTTTCCCATTGAACTGGTTTATACGTTCTGCGTTTAGACGAAAATAAGAAGCCGGAAATCGATTGAACGACTTCCGGCACTATATTTTCGAAGGAAAGGACTATTCAAACATCATCTCTACGAAAACCTCCGCTCTATCAAGTACATAAACCGCACTTCATACTCCTCCTTGCCCGCCCAGTGATTGTAATCGGGCTTGACCATATTCTTTATAAACGAAATCGAACGTTCGTGGCTATCGATGGTGTTCAGTTGCGAAAGCACCCGATTGTAATCTTCGGTGCTACCGTTAAACAAATGCTTTACGAAAGCCAAGCGATTGTTCAGGTCGACCTTGAGCTGTTTGTTGGTCACCTTTTCATTGAGCGATTTGGTGCGTAAATCTTTCCGCGCAACCGCATCTTCCTGCGGCATAAAAAGTTCTTTATCGTTCTTCATATATTCCGGCTTTGCCAGAAATTCAGCTAAAACCTCATCTACGGGTATATTTCCGGGCATTTCTGATACCATATCCTTGATAGTGTCGATACCGGGTATCATAATATCCTCTTGATGCGGATTGCTTTCGGGTACTGACGAGTTTTCACTGAGCACCGCATTGGCCATCTTTTCGAATTTGGCGGCGATGACGTTTTTGGATGCATCGATTTCCAAATGGTTCAACTCTTCTTCGATAAACCGTAAAACGGCTAATTTTTCGTATAGATTTTTGGCGGACTCGTACAGCTCCCCAATCGTATCCATATCGCGCGAAGTGATGATGTCGGTGGATAATTTCCTCAGTTCTTCCTTCAGCCTTTTCTTCATGGTTCAATTTTTTATTCCGGTACCTTTGATAAATGATGGTATGTATATTTTTGTTAACTTTAGCATCCTATAACTACTAACGAAAAACCTAGTATTTTCGTGTAAGAGTACGTTTTAAAATCTATCAATTGTTTTTTTATATCCCTTGTTGCACATAATTTCGCTAAAAAATTAAACGGCAGCCCTGCGATGTTGGGCCCTTAACGGTAGGGGTTGCCCTATTCTGAACAAGAATAATCAATAAATCCCAAAGTTTCGGGGCACTCATAGACTACAAAACGGTCTCTAAAATTACAAAATGTTTCTCGAAAATACTGTTAACCCCAAGGAACAATTCGGATGGATCGAGGTCATCTCCGGCTCTATGTTCTCCGGAAAGACCGAAGAGCTCATCCGCAGATTGAAGCGTGCCAAATTCGCCAAGCAGAACGTTGAGATTTTCAAACCTATTGTCGATACCCGCTATGATGAGGATAAGGTAATCTCGCACGATGCCAATGAAATCCGGTCTACCGCCGTTCCCGCTGCCGCCAATATCCGCATTTTGGGGGACACCTGTGATGTTGTCGGTATCGACGAGGCCCAATTTTTCGATGATGAGATCGTGACCGTTTGTAACGACTTGGCCAACAAAGGCATTCGAGTGGTAGTGGCAGGCCTTGATATGGACTTTAAGGGAAACCCCTTCGGCCCTATGCCCGCCCTGATGGCGACCGCCGAATATGTCACAAAAGTACACGCCATTTGCACCCGAACCGGTAATCTGGCCAACTATAGTTTCCGGAAATCGAACAATGACGACCTGGTGCTTCTAGGAGAAACGGAATCGTATGAACCCTTGAGCCGAGGAGCCTTCTACAAGGCGATGTTGAAGGAAAGGGTAAGCCAGTTGGATGTTGATATAGAGGATGTAACTGCAGGCATTAAAAAATCGGATGGCTAAAGCGACCGAAACTGTTCTTGAGATCGACCTTCGGGCCTTGGAACACAACTATCAATATTTAAAAGGAAGGTTACGTCCCGAAACCCGATTTTTAGGTGTGGTAAAAGCTTTTGCGTACGGAAGCGATTCGGTCACCATCGCCAAGAAACTGGAAGCCCTGGGGGCGGATTATCTGGCGGTCGCCTATGTAAAGGAAGGCGTGGTACTGCGGGATGCCGGCATCCGGACGCCCATTTTGGTACTGCACCCCTTACCGGTCAGCTTTGATGAAATGATCGAACGCTGTCTGGAACCCAGTCTATATTCCCCAAAAATTCTCGAAAACTTTCTGGAAGCTGCCAAAAGACAGGCGCAAATAGCCTACCCCATACACTTAAAATTTAACACCGGCCTCAACCGGTTGGGTTTTACGGGCAATGATATTGATTATGTAGCCGAACAGCTGAACGGTCGGAAAGAACTTAAAGTGGCATCCATCCTTTCCCATTTAGCGGCCTCCGAAGATTTTAATGAAAGAGCGTTCACTCGAAATCAAATTAAAGCTTTTGAAAAAATATCCCTTGAAATCCATAAAAAACTTAGAGCCCGTCCCTTTCGTCATTTGTTGAATACTTCTGGCATTATGAACTATCCCGAAGCCCAATATGATATGGTACGCAGCGGTATTGGCCTCTACGGTTTTGGCAACGATGCCAAAATCGATAAGCAATTACGGCCCATTGCTACCTTAAAAACCGTGATTTCGCAAATACATAGCATTGCGCCCGGTGAAAGTATTGGCTATAATCGGGCCTTCGTCACGCAATCCCCTCGGGTCACGGCGACCCTGCCCATCGGCCATGCAGACGGTATCGGACGGCAATATGGCAACGGAAAAGCATTCGTGACCATCCAAGGAAAAAAAGCGGCCATCATCGGTAATGTCTGTATGGATATGATTATGGTAGACATCACCGGTATCGATTGTCAAGCAGGGGATGAGGTCATTGTTTTTGGAGGAAGTCAAACAGCAGATGGCTTCGCACGAAATGCCTCAACCATATCTTATGAGCTGTTGACAGGAATTTCCCAACGTGTAAAAAGGCTTATTCTAAGCGAACAAATATGAATTAACATTTCGTTGTGAACTTTTTTTTTTAGTACATTGCAAGCGTTAAACAGTTGACAACTAAAAATTAAAACCATGTGGAAAGAATTTAAGAATTTTATAATGACCGGCAATGTCATTGATTTAGCCGTCGCGGTAATTTTGGCAGGCGCCGTTGGACTTGTGGTCAACGGATTTGTTAATGACATTATGATGCCCATAGTAGGATATTTTGCCGGAGGTATGGATTTTGCCGATATGAAAGTGGTACTTTCGGAAGCGGTACTGGCCGCGGACGGGACAGTGGAAAAACCGGAAAGTGCCATCCGTTACGGTGCCTGGATCAACTCAATTATTAATTTGATAATTGTCGGTTTTGTGCTTTTCATGATTGTGAAATCGTACAATAAAGTACGTAAGCCAGAGCCTGCACCTGCACCCAAAGGTCCAACCACCGAAGAGCTACTTGCAGAGATTCGCGATGAGTTGAAGAAGCAGAACTAAATAAAATCGCATCCCTGTTCCGGTCTAACCGGAATGTCACCGCTGCATTACATATTTAATCCTAAACCGCCCATGGGAATTCGCAATCCCCTATGGCGGTTTTTTTAATAGTCATCTTTAGCGCAGTCGAAAAAGGCTTTAGAGCACCTGGGCTTAAACTGTGGTCAGAGGGACAAAAAAGGATACTATCAAGTGCTATATGCAACATTTTGTTATATTTTTATCAATCCAATGGTTTAGCTTGTCCAGCACAGTACATTAAATTACATTTGCCCTTCAAAACTTATTCAATATGAAAGTAGCCGTTGTTGGCGCCACCGGAATGGTAGGCGAAGTGATGCTAAAAGTATTGGCGGAACGCAATTTTCCGGTTTCGGAATTGCTAGTAGTCGCCTCGGAACGTTCCGTGGGTAAAAAACTAACCTACAAGGGTGAAGAGCATACCGTTATAGGTTTGGCGGACGCCGTATCGGCCCGACCCGACATCGCAATTTTTTCTGCGGGAGGTGACACCTCTTTAGAGTGGGCACCCAAATTCGCATCGGCAGGCACCACCGTAATTGATAATTCTTCGGCCTGGCGCATGGATCCTGACAAGAAATTGGTGGTTCCCGAAATTAATGCCGATACCTTGACTAAAACCGATAAAATCATTGCGAACCCTAACTGTTCAACCATCCAATTGGTGATGGCGTTGGCACCTTTACATAAAAAATACAGATTGAAGCGAGTGGTAATATCAACATACCAATCGGTATCTGGAACGGGCATTAAGGCGGTGAAGCAACTTGAAAACGAAATGGCCGGTATAGAGGGCGAGATGGCATACCCATACCCTATAAACCGGAATGCCCTACCCCATTGCGATGTTTTTATGGAAAATGGCTACACCAAAGAAGAAATGAAACTCGCCCGAGAGCCGCAAAAAATACTGGACGATAGCACCTTTTCAATCAGTGCTACCGCCGTACGTATTCCGACTTCCGGAGGACATTCGGAATCGGTCAACGTAGAATTTCGCGAAGATTTTGATCTCAACGATATCCGTAAACTGTTACATAACACTCCCGGTGTAACGGTGCAAGACAATCCAGATACCAACACCTACCCCATGCCCATCTATGCCCATGATAAAGATGAGGTTTTTGTCGGCCGCATCCGTCGAGACGAGACCCAGCGCAATACCTTGAATATGTGGATTGTTTCCGATAACCTTCGAAAGGGCGCAGCTACCAATGCGGTTCAGATTGCGGAGTATTTGGTGGAAAACAAATTGGTAAACTAAAAATTTCGAGCATCAAGTTCGAAAGCCCATGTATGTAAATTTTAGGTTAAATCCCAACCTTCGTCCATTTCCTATTGGTATTTTTAGCAATTTACACTCATATCCGAATTATGAAAATTCTAATCGCAATGGCGGTCATTATGACCTCCCTCATTGCCTGTCAATCCGAATCCAAAAAAGAGACCCTTGCAGTGAACTATCCGAATACCAAAAAAGTCGATACCGTTGATACCTATTTCGATACCGAGGTCAAAGACCCCTACCGCTGGTTAGAGGATGATCGCAGTCCAGAAACGGAGGCCTGGGTCAAAGCGGAAAACAAAGTGACCTTTGAATATTTGGAAAAGATTCCCTTTCGAGAGGCATTAAAAAACCGTTTGGAAAAACTTTGGAATTACGAAAAATTAGGGGCACCTTTCAAAGAAGGCGACTACACTTATTTCTATAAGAATGATGGGTTGCAAGACCAATACGTGGTTTACAGACAAAAGAATGACGCCGAACCAGAGGTATTTCTCGACCCCAATACGTTTTCAGACGATGGAACGACTTCACTTGCCGGACTGAACTTCACCAAAGACGGGACCTTAGCTGGATATTTGATATCCGAGGGCGGAAGTGATTGGCGTAAGGCCATCGTTATCGATACGGAATCCATGGAAATCGTAGTGGATACCCTGACCGATATCAAATTTAGTGGATTGGCATGGAAGGGCAACGAAGGTTTCTACTACTCCAGTTACGACAAACCCAAAGGCAGTGAACTATCGGCCAAGACCGATCAGCACAAGGTATATTTTCACAAATTGGGAACACTACAAAAAGAAGACCGATTGGTATATGGGGATAGCCCTGAAGAGAAACACCGATATATAGGGGCTTCGGTCAGCGAAGACCAACGCTATTTGACCATATCGGCGGCTACATCGACTTCCGGTAACAAACTTTTCATCAAAGACTTGGAGGACCCGAAAGGACAACTGATTCCCATAATATCCGATACGGACTCAGATAACTACCTCATCGACAATGTCGGTTCGAAACTTTACATTGTTACCAACAGAAACGCCCCGAACAATAAAATAGTAACGGTAGATGCTGCCGAACCGACCCCGGAAAACTGGAAAGATTTTATCCCGGAAACGGAAAATGTCCTTTCCCCGGGTACAGGCGGCGGCTATTTTTTCACGGAATACATGGTCGATGCGGTCTCAAAAGTCATGCAATATAATTATGATGGTAAATTGGTCCGGGAAATAAAGCTTCCAGGATTAGGTAGCGCTTCCGGTTTTGGCGGGAAG
This sequence comes from uncultured Flavobacteriaceae bacterium, assembly GCA_963832345.1. GTDB lineage: Bacteria > Bacteroidota > Bacteroidia > Flavobacteriales > Flavobacteriaceae > Pricia. The sequence continues at coordinate 59,061 of CAWHTW010000016.1, forward strand.
AAAGAGGACAAGGACTTCTATTTTTCGTTTACCAATTACATTACGCCCGGTTCATCCTATAAATACAATGTAGAGAACGGCGAATACAGTTTATACTGGAAACCTGAAATTGATTTTAAATCCGACAATTACGAGTCGAAACAGGTTTTTTATGCATCGAAGGACGGCACGAAAATCCCGATGATCATCACCCATAAAAAGGGACTCGAGCTGAACGGTAAAAACCCGACCATACTATATGCCTATGGAGGTTTCAACATCAGTATAACCCCCTCTTTCAGTATAGCCAATTCGGTTTGGTTGGAACAGGGCGGTATCTACGCGGTGCCCAATATCCGAGGAGGGGGCGAGTACGGTAAAAAATGGCACCAAGCGGGTATTAAAATGAAGAAACAGAACGTTTTCGATGATTTTATAGCAGCGGCGGAATTTCTAATTGACAATAAATACACCGCATCCGATTATTTAGCCATCCGTGGTGGCAGTAACGGTGGCCTTCTGGTCGGTGCGACCATGACCCAGCGGCCCGATTTGATGCAAGTGGCGCTTCCTGCAGTAGGTGTCATGGATATGCTGCGTTACCACACTTTCACCGCTGGTGCAGGATGGGCCTACGATTACGGCACGGCCGAGGATAACAACGAAATGTTCGATTACCTAAAAGGCTATTCCCCCGTTCACAATATCAAAGAAGGCACCGAGTACCCGGCGACTTTGGTAACCACCGGAGACCATGACGACCGAGTCGTACCCGCCCACAGTTTTAAGTTCGCCGCCGAATTGCAAGAAAAACAAACTGGTGACAATCCGACACTGATCCGTATCGAGACCAATGCGGGTCATGGGGCCGGAACGCCAGTGAGTAAAACCATCGAACAATATGCCGACATCTTCGGTTTTACCTTTTACAACATGGGCTTCCGTGAATTACCCAACCAAAAGGTATTAAAAGAGTTCAAAGAATAATCTTTTGAACATCAAAGTTTTGAGGGAAAATCCGTTTCTTGTTGAGGCGGATTTTTAATTATTCCACGAATACCCTTTATATGCTACAAGTAAATGAAGTTTCCTTCGCCTATGACAACGATATTCCCGTACTGGAGAACATCACCCTCGAAGTGGCCAAGGGCGAACATGTTTCGATAATCGGGGAGAGCGGTTGCGGTAAAAGTACTTTACTGAAAATAATATACGGACTACTGAACATCAAGGTCGGCGAAGTGTATTGGAACGATACCCAGGTACTAGGCCCTTCACACAATCTGGTGCCAGGCGAGCCTTATATGAAATATCTCTCCCAAGATTTTGACTTGATGCCCTACATCACGGTCGAAGAGAACATTGGTGAATTTCTGTCCGTTTTCGAGCCTGAGGAAATGAAGGCCCGTACCCAGGAACTTTTGGAAATGTTAGGAATGACGGATTTCGCGGAAACCAAAGTTCGGTATCTCAGCGGTGGCCAACAACAAAGGGTGGCACTCGCCCGCGTACTTGCCCAAGAACCTGAAATCTTGATTCTCGACGAACCTTTTAGCCACATTGACAACTTTCGAAAAAATGAACTACGGCGAAACCTTTTTGGATATCTGAAACGTAAGAAAATAACTGTTTTGACCGCCACCCACGACCACAACGACATGCTGCCTTTTGCCGACCGTGTCGTCGTACTAAGGGATCGCTATATTATCGCCGAGGATACCCCGAAGAATCTTTATGAACATCCCAAAGAGCTATATATCGCCTCATTGTTTGGGGAGGCCAATAAAATTCCTATCAATATTGTAAAATCCTATGCCGATACCAAACGGCGCATCATCGTGTACGCCCATGAATTCAAGGTTTCGGGGCGATCGGGGCTTGAAGTTGTCGTAAAAAGCGCCTATTACATGGGTTATTACTTTATGATTGTCGGCATTTACGAAGGACAGGACATTTTTTTTCACCACCACACACCCTTAGAAAGCGGTAAGGTGGTTTTTCTGAACATTTCCATTGAGACAATTAACCAAAGGATGGTCCACACCTTACAATGAACAAAACGATAGCTATACAAGAATTGGGTTTTAAAGCCGTGAGAAGCGGTGGTGCAGGCGGGCAGCATGTGAACAAGGTTTCTACCAAAGTCGAATTGAGTTTCGATGTCGAAAATTCGAAAGCGCTCACCCCGAACCAAAAAAAACGTGTTTATCGCCAAATAGGCAGTAAGCTTACCAGTGCCAACATACTGCAACTGTCGTGTGACGAGACCCGAAGCCAGCACCGAAATAAAGATTTGGTCATCAAACGATTTTTAGAAACTATGCGAACGGGTCTACGGGTGCCCAAAATTCGTAGGAAGACAAAACCCAAGAGATCTGCGATAGAGAAGCGGTTGAAGTCGAAGAAGAGAAATGCGGAAAAGAAGGCTCGACGGCAACGGCCGGATATGCGATAAATCTCATTCAAAAATCAAATTTCAACTGTACCGAAACCGATTCTTCTTTTTGCTTCGCCTTTTTATCCTCGGTATTCAGGTTGGCCAACGAAATGCCCAACAAGCGTACGGAATTTTGAAGTTCCTCTTGATACAGCAGTTCTTTGGCAGTTTCCAGGATCAGATTTTTATCGGCGATAAAATATGATAATGTCTTGCTACGGGTGTTCAGCGTAAAATCACTGTATTTTATTTTCAGGGTCACGGTTTTACCGGCGATTTTCGATTTTTTAAGCCGGCGCTCCAGTTCTTCGGCGATATGTTGCAAACGTTCGAGCATAAAAATCTCGCTACTCAGGTTCTCATTGAAGGTGCGCTCCGCCCCGACGGATTTCGGGATGCGATGCGGTTTTACTTCGCTGGTGTGTATCCCGCGCACGACATAATAATAATAACTGCCACTTTTTCCGAATTTACTCGATAAAAACTCTAGCGTTTTTTCCTTTAGGTCTTTACCGGTAAAAATGCCCAAGCCATACATTTTTTCAGCGGTAACCTTGCCTACGCCATAGAATTTTCGGATATCCAAATTCTCCAAAAAGGCTATGACCCCTTCAGGGTTAACAGTTTTTTGTCCGTTCGGTTTGTTGATATCACTAGCGACTTTGGCTATAAACTTGTTGATGGAAATACCAGCGGATGCGTTCAGCCCGGTTTCCTCAAAAATCTTTTGGCGAATTTCCTTGGCGATTAAAGTCGCCGATGGATTCCCTTTTTTATTAACGGTAACATCCAGATAGGCCTCGTCTAAAGAAAGTGGCTCCACCAGGTCGGTATATTCGTAAAATACTTTTCGGATCTGTTTCGAAACTTCCTTATACCTATCGAAACGGGCCTTTACGAAAATCAATTCGGGGCAGTTGCGTTTCGCCAAAACGCTGCTCATGGCACTGCGCACCCCGAATTTTCTCGCTTCATAGCTTGCCGCCGCTACCACCCCGCGCTGCGAACTACCCCCAACGGCAATTGGCTTTCCCCGCAATTCTGGATTGTCTAACTGCTCTACGGAGGCGTAGAAAGCATCCATATCGACGTGGATGATCTTTCGTAAAGGAATATCCGCATTCATATCGTAAATTTAGGACTTTAAAGATGGTAGACGAAGGTCTTATTCGCTTAAAAAGGATGGAACACCGTACATGAAAACAGCAATTCTACTTGGCGCAACCGGTCTCACTGGGGGAAAACTACTACAACTTCTGCTCAGTGACGGACGATATGATCAGATTAAACTCTTCTCTCGTTCCAGCGCAGGATTCAAACATCCTAAAATTCGGGAATATCTAGGTGATTTGATGGATTTAGAACGTTTTAAAAAAGATTTTACGGGTGATGAGGTTTTCTGTTGCATCGGCACAACGGCATCACAAACCCCTGATAAGGATAAATACAGAAGTATCGATTATGGTATTCCCGTTGAGGCCGCAACCATCGCCAAGCACAGAGGTATAGAAACCTTTATCGTTATTTCATCCATGGGCGCCAATGCAAAAAGCAACACGTTCTACACGCGCATAAAAGGAGAAATGGAACAGTCAGTTCTCCAAATCGGCATAGCTAAAACCTGCATTTTACGTCCTTCCCTGATCGGCGGGGAAAGAGATGAAAGAAGGTTGGGCGAATGGCTTTTTAAAAAAGCGATGAAGGTACTCGATAACATACTGCTCGGGCCGTTAAAAAAATACCGCTCAATCAAGCCTAATACCATTGCCAATTGTATGGTTTGGCTGGCGAACAATGAAAGCGACCAACACCTGTTCGAGTCGGATGAAATCGAGGAAATAGGAAAAAAATGATTGAAATCGAACGTAAATTTTTGATAATCTCCGACAAGTTCAGATCGGAAACAACCTCCGAAGAACGGATTGTGCAAGGTTTTTTAAACACCCACCCCGAGCGCACAGTCCGCGTACGGATTAAAGGAGATTCTGGATATCTAACCGTCAAAGGAAAATCGAACCAATCCGGTACCTCTCGTTTCGAATGGGAAAAGGAAATCAACCTAGCGGACGCAGAAGCCATGCTCAAACTATGTGAAGATGGTATTTTGGAGAAAACGCGCTATGAAGTTCCAGCCGGCAGACATATTTTCGAGCTAGATGAGTTTCACGGTGAAAACAAAGGTCTAATCGTTGCCGAAATAGAGCTACAGTCCGAAAATGAGGCTTTCGAAAAACCTGATTGGCTAGGCAAAGAGGTTACAGGAGATATACAGTATTACAATTCACAGCTTAGCAAAAAACCTTTTAAGTCATGGCGCAAGAAATGACTAGGGCTTCAAATAAAAATCTAGTAAACTTTAAAATAAAGGGTACCGTCGTATTTCTTATAATCGTAAGGGCTAACCAAAAATCCGGTAAACTGCAGAAGGTAATACCGGTCTAAAATGTGGCAACAGCTATCATTTCCATATACTATTGCCATCCACCGCCCACCGCTACATAGAGATTGACCATCGATTGCAACTGGCTGAACTGTGCATCAATAAGGTCTAAGTTCGAACCCAGCGCATTTTCTTGTGCGGTAAGCACCTCTAAATAGTTGGCGAAACCATTGGCCAATAGCTCTGATGAATAGTCGGTTGCCGTTGAATAAGCCTCAAATTCCTTGTTCTTGATATCGATTTTTTCAGTAGCCGCCCCATAACTGTACAAGGCATCGGACACTTCTTTGCTCGCTGTCAAAATAGCCTGTCTAAAATTCAATCTCGCCTCCTCCTGTTGTGCTTGGGACACCTCATACTGTGTACGGATTCTTCTACCATTAAACAGGGGCTGGGTAAGACCGGTTATAATCGTAGCAAATAGTGACGAAGAATCGAAAAGCGTACTAAGTTCGAGACTTTGCAATCCTCCGGTAGCACTAAGGGTCAGAGCGGGATAAAAATTGCTACGTGCTACGTTGGTCAGTTCAAAGGCATTGACCAACGCATATTCCGCCGAAATGACATCGGGTCTATTTCGTAGTAATTGCACCGGAACGCCCACACTCAAGCTTGTGTTGATTTTTTGGGTCTCCAGAGTGGTCCGCTGAATATCTCCCGGTTCTTTCCCCAACAATATAGACAAAGTGTTTTCCATCAAGCGGGTCTGATTTCTAAGGTCTATCAGAATTGCTTGTGCGGTATACCACTGCGCTTCGGTCTGTTTTACCGCTACTGCCGTCACATTTCCCGCGTCTTTCAAGGCCTGCGTAGTTTCCAGTGAATTTTGTCGGGTGTGCACAGTTTTCTCAGTGATCCGTACCTGCTCATCTAGGGATAATAGCTGGTAGTACAGCGTAGCGATGTTGGCAATTAAATCGGTCTTTACCGCTTTGTGGGCCGCGACACTTTGTAAGTAGCTCGCTTGAAAGGCCCTTTTGTTACTACGTATCTTCCCCCAAATATCCGCCTCCCATGAAAGTTCGCCGCTTACCTGAAATTGGTCCAAAGTAGAAAACAAGTTTCCAAACTGACTATTGGGCGAAAGCTCTTGATGGGTATACTGTGCAGAACCCTGCAGGGTAGGTAGAAAACCTGCCCTGCCCTGCTTAACATAAGCCTCGGCCGCCAAAATACGCTGTAGGGCGATGCGTATATCGATGTTGTTAGTTAGGCCTTCCTCAATATAAGCTTGTAAGAAGGGGTCGGTAAACAATTCCTTCCACGATACATTGGCCATGGTCAGACTGTCTTGTGGCAGGTTGTCGGTTCGGAAATTGGCCTGGTTGACCACTTCATCCGGCCGCTCGTAATTCTTTGCGGCAAAGCAAGAGGATAGCACTACGGGTACCGCCAGCATCAAAAAAATCCTATATAAAATGCTCGTCTTCATATCACTTATTTTCTTCGGTTTTCGTTTTTTCTTTCGCGGCCTCGGGAACTCCCGTCACTTTCTCCTGCAGCCATTGGAAAAGGATAAATAGGATGGGAATCACGAAAACCCCGAGTACGGTACCCACGAAGAGTCCGCCTACGGCACCGGTACCGATGGATCGGTTTCCTGCGGCGCCGACACCACTGGCGAGTACCAGCGGCATCAGCCCTAAAATAAACGCAAACGAAGTCATCAGGATGGGCCTGAGCCGTGATTCCGCACCATCGATAGCGGCATCGAGTATACTTGCGCCCTGTCGCCTACGCTGTAGGGCAAACTCCACTATAAGAATGGCATTTTTCGCCAATAGCCCCAGCAACATAATCAGGGCGATCTGGAAATAAATGTTGTTCTGCAGGCCGGTAAACTGCGTCGTCAGATAGGCGCCCATGACCCCTAAGGGCAGGGACAACAAAATGGAGAAGGGAATCAGATAGCTCTCGTACTGCGCCGCCAGCAAAAAGTAGACGAATACGATGGAAAGCATAAAGATTATCGCAGCTTGGTTACCCGCATTGACTTCCTCCCTGGAGAGGCCGGAATACGCCGTAGTATAATCACCGGGAAGGGTTTCGGCCACTGCGTTTACGGCGGTGATACCGTCTCCAGTACTGAATCCGGGATTCATGGCAGCGGTGATCTTGGTCGAATTAAAAAGGTTAAAACGCGTAACCGCCTGTGGGCCATAGACCCGTTTTAGGTCTATAAATTGGGTAATCGGGGCCATCTCATCATTTTGGGTGCGGACGAAAAGACCGTTGAGTGCGTCTTTATTCGCCCGGTCTTCCGGAAGGGCCTGCACGTAGACCCGATACTGCTTGCCGAAACGGGAAAAATCCGTTGCGAATATACTACCGATATAGCCTTGCAAGGTCGAAAAGATGCTACTGATCGATACACCCTTTTCCTTGGCCAACGGTACGTTGACCTGCAACTCGTACTGTGGATACTCCGTGCTGAAAGCGGACTGCGCAAATTTGAATTCCGGCCTTTGGGTGAGTTTTCCCATGAACTCCTTGTTTACTTCATCCAAATCTTTGAAGCTGCCATTGGTGCGGTCGAGCAGATTGACCTCGACCCCCGCAGAATTCCCGAAACCGGGTACGCTGGGGCGGCCAAAAAAGATGATCTCCGCATCGGGTATCCCCGAGGCAATGCCGAACATCTTAGCCGTGATGCTATCCAGAGAAAGGGAATCGGCTCCCCGTTGTTCCCAGTCGTCAAGCTTGGCAATACCAAAACCGTAATTGCTGCCCTCACCGTTTAGCAAACTTCTACCATCGATGACAAACATACCCTCGACTCCAGGAATCTCATGTATTTTGTCATACAGCATGTTATTGACCTCCCGGGTTCTATCGACCGATGACCCCGGCGGCAGTTCTACGTTCATAAAGATGATACCTTGGTCTTCTTGGGGCACAAAACCGGTTCTCACTACGGCAGAGGACCAGAAGATAGCGCCCACCGCTAGAAGCAAAGCAACGCCCGTAATCCATTTGTGCCGGTATAAAAAGTGGACCGATTTACCGTATTTATCCACGGTCGCATCAAAACCCCGATTGAAAGCGTCGAAAAAGCGCTGTATAAAATTTTTCTTTTTTCCACTTTCCTTTTCTTCATGGCCCTTTAAAATTAAGGCGCAAAGGGCCGGACTCAGCGTTAGGGCATTCACGGCGGAAATCAGGATCGCTATAATAAGCGTAATACCGAACTGTTCGTAAAAAACCCCTGACGGCCCCGTTATAAAGGTAACCGGTATAAAAACGGCGGCAAGAACAAGCGTTATGGATACAATCGCACCCGAAATTTCGCTCATAGCCACATGGGTCGCTTTTCTGGCACTTTTTTCCCCGGCATCGATTTTTGCGTGTACTGCCTCGACCACCACAATGGCATCATCTACCACGATTCCAATAGCCAGTACCAGAGCAAAGAGGGTCAATAGGTTTATCGAATAGCCGAAAAGGTTCAGGAAGAAAAAGGTGCCTACAATCGAGACAGGCACCGCTATGGCGGGAATTAGGGTGGACCTAAAGTCCTGCAAGAAAATAAAGACGACCAAGAATACCAGCAAAAAGGCCTCTATAAGCGTCTCTGTCACTTTGTCTATGGAAGCCTCCAAAAAATCGTTCGCATTAAAGGGGGTGAACAGCTTAATGCCTTCGGGGAGTTCGGACTTTATAGTTTCTAGCCGGTCATCTATGCTTTCTATAATCTGTTGGGCATTGGATCCCTTGGTCTGAAAAACACCCATGACCACAGAGGGATTGCCGAAGGTTCGGGAGGATGACGAATAACCTTGGGCGCCCAACTCTATATCGGCCACATCGTCAAGGGTCAGAAATTGGCCATTGCCTAGGGCTTTTATAACAATATCGCTATACTGTTGCTCCGTTTTGAAGCGCCCTCCATATTTTATCGTGTATGAAAAAGTCTCCCCGTCATTCTCGCCCAAAGCCCCTGCGGAGGCCTCAAGGCTCTGTTCGTTAAGCGCGGCGGTGATATCGGTGGGAATAAGGCCGTAGGCGGCCAACTTTTCCGGCTTGAGCCAAATGCGCATCGCATAGTCCTTTTGTCCGAAAACGGTGACGTTGCCCACACCCTTCACACGCTGTACCTCCGGTATAACATTTATTTTGAGATAGTTTTGGATAAATGTATCGTCGTAATCGTCGTTCTCGCTATAAAAGGAAATAAACATCAGGGCATCGGTCTGCTGTTTTTGGGTGATGACTCCGGTCTGTAGCACGGCAGCGGGCAAAACGGAGTTGGCACGGGCGACCCGGTTCTGTACGTTTACCGCGGCAATATCGGGATCCGTATCTTGATCGAAGAACACCGTGATATTGGCGGAACCGTTGTTCGTTGCCGTCGAGGTCAGGTAGGTCATGCCCTCGACACCATTGATCTGTTCCTCGATGGGAATGACCACACTTTCCAGAATAGTCTCCGCATTGGCCCCGGGATAGGTCGTAGTGACCTGTACGGTAGGCGGCGCAATATCAGGATATTGGGTGATTGGAAGTGCGGTAAGGCCAAGTATCCCCAAAATCACGATGATGATGGAAATGACCGTGGAAAGAACGGGGCGTTCTATAAATGTTTTTAACATAGGTGTTCTGTTATTAAGGGATTATCAAATGACGGTTCACTGTCGACCCTTATCTAAACGATTTTTCGAGGGGTTTGGCAATGCTGTCAAAAGGCACCAACTGGGGGTTGACCTTGGTCTTGCCTTTTATCTTTCCCGTACCATTCCCTATAATGCGATCCGCTTCTTCGAGGCCGTTTTTCACCACATAAATGTTGTCGACCTCGGCGGTGATGTCGATACGTGTCGAAATGGCGGTACTGTCCTCGCCCACACTATAAACGTAGGTGCTTCCCTGTTGCTCGTAAGTAGATGATATCGGTACGATCAGGGCATCGGTATAGGTCTTGGGAATCTTGATTTTTCCGCTGTTTCCATTGGTAAGCAACAGATCGGGATTATCAAAAATGGCCCTGAACTGTATCGAGCCCGTGTTGGCGTTTACTTGGGAGTTGATGGCATCGATACGTCCCTTTTGCCCGTATTCGCTGCCATTGGCCAGCAGCAGGCTGACCTCGGGCAACTTTTCGATTTTTTCCGTGGTAGTTTTCCCCTCGGCATCTTGCATAAAGTCGAAATACGCTGTTTCGTTCATTGAGAAATAGGCATATACCTTACTAATGTCGGAAACCGTTGTCAATGGATTTTGATCGCCGGGACTGATCAAAGAACCCTTTCTAAGATCAATCGATCCCACAAAACCGTTAACTGGACTTTTGATATTCGCGTAGCCTATATTGGCCGCTATACTGCTGTAGCCGCTTTTGGCCTGTTGTAACTGGGCTTTGGCGGTCTCGAGCTGTACTTGGCTGATAATATCCTTTTCCACCAACGGTTTTAACTTGTCGACCTCGACTTGGGCTGCGTTTACGTTCGCCTTTGCCGCGGCGGCATCTTGGTCCAAGGATTGGGTCTCGAGCTTAAAAAGAGTCTGCCCCCTTCGCACCTTTTGGCCTTCGTCGACGAGCACGTCGGTGATATAACCGCTAACCTTAGCCCGTACCTCGCTGTTCACGATGCCCTCGATGCTGGCGGGGTAAGTGGTATAACCGGTAACCGTTTTCTTGGGAATCTCGATAACTGAAAAATTAGGGATGCTGCCCTGTTGACCGGGACCGGTCTGCGGTTCGTCGTTCTTGCTGTTTCCGCATCCGTTGAGCAGGAAAATCATCATCAGGAACAGAGGCATATATGGGAAGATTCGCTTTTTCATACTGTTTTTTTTATGCAATGGGATAGCGTTTTGGTCCAATAGTGTGTTTTTAATTGAGTTTTTCGTCCTTCATCAGTTTGTTCTTGACCTTTTCCATCGAAGCGATTACCTGGTCAAAAAAGTTAAGATACTCTTCATGGAATCCTAGTTCAAACCTTGAGCTGTCCGCCTCATCAAGGTTTGCGTTTATCTGTTTTTTATAGTCGATGATCTCTACGTGAAGATCTCTTTCGCGCTCCCAGTTTTCGATCATTTTATTCAGGGTATGAATCGTCGCATTGGGATTCATAATAAAATACTTCTTGCGATCACCGGATTTAGTAAAATACATGACCCTATCGACCTGCTGTAAATTATTGAGATGCGTCGAAATGGTACTTTTGCTGGCACTTAAATTTTCAACAAGTTCCTCAAAGGTCATCCCCTTTTTACCCGTGAGAATCAAAGTGGATAGAATTCGGGCCGCTACAGGGGCTAATTGATCTTTGCATTCTATATAGACCCCCAAGCGTTCTATCAGATGTTCTTTTTTTGCAACCAGTTCTTGTTTTGTCATAAGTTCGTCTTTGAACCGGCTTGAATCTTTTTTCCACGTCTTGGAAAAATCGCATGCGATGTAAAGGATGCGCCATGAAAATGGTGAAAATCTAGCAAACCTTTGGTGATTTTAGTTCTAACAGGGCGCAAAACTACGATTAGTTCGGATAGAACCGAACTAATCGTATACAAACTTGTGTTAATTCCATTTATTCATTCCCAAAAACGGATTTTAAGTAATTCTTTCACCCTAAAATTACAATGGGGGGAATAGCGAAAGGATGTTTTGAAGTTAATAGATTGTTAAGGCCGGGTAGAACTGTTACTTTGCCAAAATACCTTCCCTTTCAATGATAGGAATGGTTTTTAAATTGCTTTGTCTTACGGAATTCTTAGGAAACACAAACCGTCTTTCGTAGAGTTTATCTTCCGCAAAAAAAGTGACCAGGAATTCATTGTTCAGGGTGAGAACGTCTTCTTGAATCAACTCTATCTTTTCAAAGGATTTTGACGCGACCGATCCAATGCCATGCCTCATGGTGGAAGTCTTCCGTTCGGCTTCGAAGCCGCGGGAGACCACCAGCACCATTTCTATAGGAGTTTTTCTTCCATTCAGAATGTAGACGTTCCAATCCTTTGACAGAAAATCGTCGTTCCATTCATGGATGATGGCCACATGAACGTCTTTGGCGATATGTATTTCGATATCCTTTTTCATATAGCTAGAAACCCCAAAACTATAAGGGCGGCAATTAATTCGTGTTTAATAGGATGTCTATTTCCCCTTAGAGCCACTTAAGGTCTTTTATCCAAAAGATATTACAAAGCACTTCTAAATTGTTCCAAGAACCGGACATCGTTTTCGCTCAACAGGCGGATATCGGAAATCTGGTGCAGCAGCAATGCGATTCTGTCAATGCCCATCCCGAACGCGAATCCGGAATAAGTCTCGGAATCGATGCCACAATTATCCAACACGTTAGGGTCGACCATACCGCAGCCCATAATCTCGAGCCATCCGGTGCCCTTGGTCATCCGGTAATCGGTCTCTGTCTCCAAGCCCCAATATACATCGACTTCGGCACTGGGTTCGGTAAAGGGAAAATAGGAGGGGCGCAAACGGATTTTCGACTTCCCAAATAGTTCTGTGGTAAAGAACTGTAGCGTCTGTTTCAGGTCGGCAAAGGATACATCATTATCAATGTATAGACCTTCGACTTGATGGAAAAAACAGTGCGAACGCGCCGAGATGGCCTCATTTCGGTATACCCTTCCGGGCGAAATGGTCCGGATCGGAGGTTTATTGTTTTCCATATAGCGCACCTGAACGGATGAGGTGTGCGTTCTTAAGAGAATGTCTGGGTCGGTTTGCACGAAAAAGGTATCCTGCATATCCCTTGCCGGATGGTGCTCCGGAAGGTTCAGCGCCGTAAAATTGTGCCAATCATCCTCGATTTCAGGGCCTTCGGAAACATTGAAGCCTATTCTAGAAAAAATTTCGATAATTTGGTTCTTTACTATGGAAATAGGATGACGCGCGCCCAGTTCGATGGGTTCTCCCGGGCGCGTAAGATCCCCGTAAACTGGTTTGAAATCGGTCTTCTTTTCCAAGGCCTCCTTTAACCTATTTACCTTATCGGTGGCGACGGTCTTTAATTCGTTGATGGTCTGTCCGAATTCCTTTTTCCGGTCGTTGGGCACGTTTTTGAACTCCGCGAAAAAATCGTTGAGAAGGCCTTTTTTTCCTAGGTATTTTATTCGGAAGGCTTCTACGGCTTCCCTCGAATCTGCAGTAAAAGATTCTACTTCAACAATGTGTTTCTTAAGCGTATCGATCATGGCGGCTTGATAAGATGACAAATTTAGGGCTTTGGAGCAACTTTGGCAATTTTTGAAAAACTATTGAAAAGTATTACGTCTCATTTCGGAATATTTTGTGATTTAGCTCAAGTCGTTGTTGTTCGATTTTATACACATTTAAATTCTATGTTTGCGTATCGGCTCAAAACAAAAATCGATAAGCTCTTCTAAAGGAGGAAATAGTAACAGCACTGAAAACGGTGCTGGTAATGTTTACCTCTATCAAAAAAGGCAAAACAACTGGCATCAAATTTTCGTCTTTACGCTCTGGATAAATTAAATTGATGACGGAGGAATAAATTATCCAAATCATTTCCGCCCAAAATCCGCCGGTATCTCCCCCCATGCCTTGGTCTCCCATTTAACAATTGGCGTATCGTAAGAATTGTTTTTAAGCCAGTCGAGGGCGCGGCGGACCAGCTCAAAGAGCGGCTTGTTCTTTGGAGTTTCCTTGAGTTTTGTGTTGCAAGTCTGCTTACGTACCCAGCTCATAGCAGTGCGTGAATCAGTGTAGATGATACGATCGCTGTTTTTTTGTTTGAGAAAAGCCAGCCCGTGCACAAGGGCCAGAAACTCTCCAATATTATTGGTGCCTTGAGCAAAGGGCCCTTGGCGGAACAATTTTTTGCCGGTCTTTGTATCAACACCTTGATATTCCATCACACCGGGGTTTCCGCTGGAGGCGGCATCTACGGAAATGGAATGGTAGTTGGGGGTTCCGAATTGCAGTAGCTGTTCGGGGGTCAGTGAAGGTTCCCCCTTTTTCTTTCCTTTATATTCCTCATAACTGCCGTTATAGGCTTTTTTGGCGGCGGCAAAGGTGGGGAAAGATTTGTATTGTGCACCCCTATAACCGGTAATGGCGGCCTTACAATCTTGCCATGTGTCATAGATACCGGGGCGTTTGCCTTTCCAAACGGTATAGAATTTTTGTTTTTTGGACATAACATATTTTGCAGTCCCGAGCGTGGCCAAGGGGCTTGTTTGATTGAAAGGGTCTTCGACTGCGCTCAGCCTGACATATCGCTATTTGGCATATAGCGTTTCACCACGAACAAGCTTCTCGATAATCATCGGAAAATATTCATATTCCAATGCATGTACTTTCTGGGCGATTTGCGCGACATCATCATCCGCTGATATCGTAGTTTTCGCCTGATGGATAATGGCACCCTCATCATAATTTTTGCTGACATAATGAATGGTGATGCCCGTTTCCGTATCCCCGCTAGATTTTACGGCTTGGTGTACTTTGCTACCATACATCCCTTTACCCCCATACTTAGGTAGGAGAGCAGGGTGGATATTGATTATCCTATCTGGAAATGCCCGAATTATTTTTTCCGGCAGTTTCCAAAGAAATCCGGCGAGCACGATTAATTCCGGATCGAGAGCTTTTAAAACATCCAACACACAATCGTTCTCATCAAAGGCAATCCTATTAAAAAATAATCCACTGATTGCGAGCCTATCACATCTTTCCAACACTTTGGCCTTTTTGTTATTCGTCAGTACGGCAGAAATCACAATATCTGGACTATCCTGAAAATAGCGTACAATATTTTCAACATTAGATCCGGAACCGGAGGCGAGAAGAACAATGTTTTTGGTTTTCACGATGAAATTTAGGTTTAAGCAAAATACCTACAATTGGGATGAAATTCCAAATTCCAAGCATCAAATTCCTGAAATAGCAGATGGTTGTAGTGAATTGGTTCATCGGTAAACCCTGCCCAAGGCAGCTTTTAGTTTCAAGATTCACAAAAGGAAACTTTCCTTGAAGTTTTTCAGTCCCGATCGACCATTATATCCTTTAATTCATTAAATTACCATACATTTTAACGGCAAATGGTATTATTACAACAAAGTTTTTTACTTTTGCCATCAATTAAAATTTAAAACCAATATTATTATGTCAGACATTGCATCAAGAGTAAAAGCTATCATCGTTGATAAATTGGGGGTTGATGAAAATGAAGTTGTAACGGAAGCTAGCTTTACGAACGACCTAGGGGCAGATTCTTTGGATACCGTGGAATTGATCATGGAATTCGAAAAGGAATTTGATATTCAGATTCCCGACGATCAAGCCGAGAACATCGCAACCGTCGGCCAAGCTATCAGTTATATAGAAGAAGCGAAGTAATTTTCAAGATTTCTTGAAGAAATCTTAAATTATCCATGTGGTAACCCTATCGCATGGATATTTTTTTTTAATTTACAGCCAAAACCAAGTTCAATGGAGTTAAAGCGAGTTGTGGTTACCGGGCTGGGCGCCTTAACGCCTATCGGCAACAATATCGATGACTATTGGGAAGCTCTAAAAAACGGCAAGAGCGGTTCTGCTCCCGTCACTTATTACGATACCGAAAAATTCAAGGTCAAATTCGCCTGTGAATTGAAAGGTTTCAATCCTGAAGATCATTTTGATCGTAAGGAAGCACGAAAATTGGATCGTTTTGCACAATATGCCCTAGTATCTTCCGACGAGGCTATCGCAGATTCAAAGTTAGACCTTAACGTGGTAGACAAATTTAGGGTCGGGGTCATCTGGGGTGCCGGTATCGGTGGTCTTGAAACCTTTCAGAACGAGGTAATGAACTTCGCCCAGGGTGACGGTACACCGCGTTTCAATCCTTTCTTTATCCCAAAAATGATTGCGGATATCGCTCCGGGCCATATTTCGATCAAGCACGGTTTCATGGGGCCTAACTATACCACGGTATCCGCCTGTGCATCCGCCGCGAATGCCATGATAGATGCCCTGAACTATATTCGACTAGGCCATTGCGACGTTATTGTTACCGGCGGTAGCGAAGCAGCGGTAACCATTGCCGGCATGGGTGGTTTCGGAGCCATGCACGCCCTAAGCACGAGAAACGAAAGTCCCGAAACGGCGTCCAGGCCCTTTGACGCGACCCGTGACGGATTTGTTCTAGGTGAGGGGGCAGGGGCACTGATTCTTGAAGAATATGAACATGCCAAGGCCAGGGGAGCTAAAATATATGCCGAAATAGCCGGTGGTGGACTTTCAAGTGACGCCTACCACATGACCGCCCCCCACCCTGACGGAATAGGAGTGGTACAGGTAATGAAAAATTGCCTTCGCGATGCGGGATTGAAACCTGAAGATGTAGATGCCATAAACACTCACGGAACCTCAACCCCATTAGGTGATGTTGCTGAGCTCAAGGCTATCGTAGAGGTTTTCGGAGACCACGCACCGGATATCAATATTAATTCCACCAAATCGATGACTGGACATTTGTTGGGCGCTGCAGGGGCCATTGAGGCCATCGCCTCCATTCTGGCCATGAAACACGGTATTGTACCCCCGACCATCAACCATACCACGGTCGATGAAAATATTGACCCAAGGTTAAACTTGACCCTGAACAAAGCACAAGAACGGGAGGTCAATGTAGCTTTGAGTAATACGTTCGGCTTTGGCGGCCACAACGCCTGTGTGATTTTCAAAAAACTTAGCGAGTAAATTCAATGGGGTTTGCATCCAAAATATTCGGTTCCCATTCTAAACAGGATGGGGATTTTTATATAGGGATGACCAAAATTCTTGGTTTCCGGCCGAAACGTCTCGACTTCTATAATAGGGCCTTTTTACATCGGTCGGCCAACCAAAAGGACAATGAAGGCCACCCGATGAACTACGAGCGTTTAGAGTTTCTGGGTGATTCGATGCTAGGCACTATTATATCACGGCATCTTTTCGTCGAAGTTCCCGATGGTGACGAAGGTTACCTGACGAAAATGCGGTCCAAAATCGTAAGCCGTAAACATCTGAACCAATTGGGCAAAGATCTCGGACTCATCGATTTTGTAAATAGCCGGATACCTAAATCGCATTTTGGTGAAAATATACATGGCAACGTCTTCGAGGCACTGGTAGGAGCTATCTATATAGATCGGGGCTACAAGTATTGCCAGAAATTCATCCACGAAAAAGTGATAGCCCCCTATGTAGATATAGAACAGCTCGAGGGCAAGGTCATCAGCTATAAAAGCTTGGTCATCGAATGGTGCCAAAAACAAAAAAAATCGTTTAATTACGAAGTGTACGACGACACCGGCAACGACGCACTGAAACATTTTGCCGTAAAACTGACCATAGCAGACCAGATTATTGCAAAGGCACGGGCTACTTCAAAAAAGAAGGCAGAAGAGAAAGCGTCGAAACGTGCCTATTATGCGCTGCAGGACAAGATGGGGAAATGATAAGCATAAGGTGTTTGGCGAAAAGTCATGTGCACATTGCCTTAAAAAATCCTATATTTACGATTTTTACCCCCAATGGCAGCAGTACACAAACTTACGGAAGATTGGTATGAAGGTACCTTTGACCTTATTGCCCTGCACAGCAGCCTTGAAGACTTTGCATTGGCGTACGCCCTCAATCTTGCGCTGAAATCGAACTTTAAAAGACGGCGAAGAGATCTCGATATTTCCGGTCGATTTGCGATTCCGATTTTTGAATGGAAAGATGACCTGCATGACCGATATTGGACATTTTTTACCAACAAGGGGGCAGCAAAGGACATAGCGGCGGAAAATGGACTATTTAAAGAAGAACCATCCTACCGGTATCACCATATACTTTTGGAGCATCGCGAAGTCGATTATTTTATAAAAATCGAACAGGACGGTGCCGATAACTATCGCCAGGCAGCGAACGAAAACACCATCTCAAAGTTACTCACCATACCAAAAGTGATTACGGCCTATACCGTGGAAACCCAAAAACTGAAATCTAAAAACAATTTAATTTTTTAAAGCAATGCCAATACAAAAAAAGACCAAGATAGTAGCTACCCTAGGGCCGGCTACCAGTAAGAAAGAAGTGCTTCGTAAAATGATCGAAGCCGGTGTAGACGTCTTTCGAATTAATTTTTCACATGCCAACTATGATGATGTCTCCGAACGCATAAAGATGATTCGCGAACTGAACGAAGAAATGGGCAGCAATACCTCTATTCTCGCTGATTTACAGGGTCCTAAATTACGCGTAGGGGTTATGGCCGGTGAGGTTGTTGTTGGGCCCGGTGACGAGATTACATTTGTGACGGGAAAACCGTTCGAGGGCACCTCCGAAAGAGTGTATATGAATTATGCCACTTTCCCTCAGGACGTAAAACCCGGCGAACGCATTTTGTTGGACGACGGAAAACTGATCTTCGAGGTCGTATCTACGGATGGCAAGGCGGAAGTTGTCGCAAAAGTCATTCAAGGAGGCCCGTTGAAATCCAATAAAGGGGTCAATTTACCAAACACGAACATTTCGCTACCTGCCTTGACCGAAAAAGACATCAAGGATGCAATATTTGCGGTTTCACAGAATGTAGACTGGATGGCCCTTTCTTTTGTTCGCTTCAGCCAAGATCTCATCGACCTTCAAAACATCATCAACGAACATTCCGAGCACAAAATTCCCATTATTGCCAAAATCGAAAAACCTGAGGCTGTAGAAAACATCGATAAAATTGTGGCCTATTGCGACGGATTGATGGTGGCCCGCGGTGATCTTGGTGTCGAAGTACCCGCCCAAGAAGTGCCGCTTATTCAAAAGCAACTGGTGCTCACGGCGAAAAAGGCCCGGA
The DNA here is from genome assembly GCA_963832345.1 of uncultured Flavobacteriaceae bacterium. GTDB lineage: Bacteria > Bacteroidota > Bacteroidia > Flavobacteriales > Flavobacteriaceae > Pricia. The sequence continues at coordinate 77,707 of CAWHTW010000016.1, forward strand.
TTCCCGTCATTATTGCCACCCAGATGATGGAAACTATGATTACAAGTCTTACGCCCACCCGCGCCGAAGTAAACGATGTAGCCAATTCTGTTATGGACGGTGCCGATGCGGTAATGTTATCGGGGGAGACTTCTGTCGGCAACTACCCTGTAGAGGTCATCCAAAAAATGACAAGTATCTTACAGAGTGTCGAAAATTCTGAGCTCATTCAAGTGCCTCATGACCCACCACATATTCGTACCAAACGGTATATCACAAAATCAGTATGTTATCACGCTGCCATAATGGCCAATGAAATCAAGGCAAAGGCGATATCTACCTTGACCAATAGCGGATATACGGCATTTCAAATTTCCGCATGGCGACCAAGTGCACATATTCTGGTCTTTACATCCAACAAACGGATACTAACACAATTGAACCTTCTTTGGGGGGTAAAAGCCTTTTTTTATGACCGATACGTATCTACGGATGAGACCATCGAAGATGTCAACCGTATTGCATGTCAAAAAGGATTTTTGGAAATAGGCGATATGCTAATCAGTTTAGCCGCTATGCCAATCAAAGATAAGGGAATGGTCAATACTTTGAGAGTGTCTGAAATAGAGAGCAATGACTTTTAAGAAAAGAGATAAGAAAGTTTGATATTACGCCTAACGTAACTTCAAATTAAACCAAGGACGTAAAAATCACCGGTTTGGAATTTTATACTTGGCATTTATTATGCAACCTCTTTTTCGTAGGCGATAAAGTTTACCAATTCACCGCTAGTGTCGAATATGGGTTCTCCCCTAAGCCAACAATTGTAAGTACTTCCGTCTTTTCTATAATTTAGGATCACGGCCTCAAACGGTATTCGGTTCTCTATCGCTTTGCGTATTTGTCCCGTAGTCTCTTTACTCGTTCCTTTGCCTTGGAACACTTTAGGTCTTTTGCCTAAAATCTCGTGGGGAGAATACCCGTTCATATGCACCAGGTTATGAGTGGCATGTACAATATTCAGCTGGGTATCGGTAACTAGAATGACCTGCTCTTTCTGTAATAAGGCTTCATTGAACTTTGAGGCATACGACCATTTGTTGTCTTCCGACAAACGAAGTAAGGCAACGACATCATCGTAGTTCTTGCAAAGAATATCGAAATATAGTCCATAAATATCCCAAGACATTAACGGTAGACTTTTCAAATCCAATGCGCTGTAATACCGATATGCGGCTTTATCGTACTCTTTCATGGGATATCATTGGTTGGACAATTCGTATAATTTTCGAACAAACACCTATTTATTTATCAATAGTACGAAATCCAATTTTGTTTAACAAATCTGAGACTTCGATTAACATTATGATTACCGTTTGAATTCGTTCTTTTAATTCTTTTTTGTGATTTAACAGCGTATTTTTGCCTGATTGTAGTGGTATTTTTGCACCCTCTAATACACCTATGTTTGTAGATTTACTAATCGCGGTACTTTGGAGCCTGTCTCCCTTTGGGGAGGCCAAGGTAGGTATTCCCTATGGTATGCTTAGCGGTCTTAACATTTATCTAGTATTTATAGCCTGCTTCTTGGCCAACGTGTTGGTGTTCCCTATGATGATGTTCTTTCTTGAAAAGATAAACCGCTATTTTCTGCGCTGGGTATTTTATAAAAAATCGGCCATCTTTGTAGCGAGAAGGGCGAAGACCGGGTCTGGAGCAAAAATACAGCGTTTCGGTTTTTGGGGGCTCATTCTATTCGTTATGATTCCTTTGCCCGGTACCGGTGTCTATGCAGGTAGCATAGCAACCTATCTATTCAAGATTGAAAAACAGAAAGCATTTTGGGCAAATGCCATAGGTATTTTCTTCTCATCCGTCATTATCTGGTCGGCAACCTTGGCCTCGATGAAGGGAATGTCATAGCATACTCTGCATGCCCCACTGTAATACCAGTGCTAGACTAAACTACTACCTATCGGCTAAAGACCGATGGGTTTTGATTCAAACTCAAAGTCGGCTAAAGTCCGACCGTTCGGCCCAACACCATCCGCAGATCGCTTTAGGTTTTTTCTTGCGTACGGCGCAAAGCGAACAGCAAATCAAACTAAAGTATTCGCTTAATGGCGCGGGATTTCTCCACTAGCTTACGCTAAAAATCTCTGTTACCTTATTATTAAAAAGGAAAGTGTCTCCGGCCGATTTTCCGAGTAATAATTGTCCAATAGGTGTATCGGCAGAAATACAGAACAGTTTCACCTCCCCATCTGTAAATTGTCCCGCTGAAATCGCTAAAAAATAATCGGCATTTGAGGTCTTTACCCAACTGCCTAAACCAGCGACTTTTGAAGATTTTTCCAAAGGTACTTTCGCCAGCAATTGTTTCGTCCTTTCGGCCTCGGCCAGCTGATGGCCTAACTTTTCCCGTTCAAGTTGTAGCATCGCTCGACCGGTTTCGTGCTTATCGCCCGCACTACTCTTAGTTTCAGAGGCAAGGGCTTCCTGTACTTCGCGAATGTTATTTTTGATACGGGTTATTCGGCCTTCGATAAAGTTGTGGCAAAAGTCGTATAGGATTGTTTTTGATGGCATATTTCGATTTTAGAAATAGAAAGAAAACCTACAAGGCGATGCCATCGGGGGTGTCGAAGTGTGTCGCCCACGTAGAAGGCCTTCTTGTAGGTTCGATTGGTTGCTGCAATTCGAGTTATACCTGTCAGGTATTCAAGGGTCGACCACTTGTAACCCTAATGTAAATCCCGCTCCACTTTAGACCCGGAACCCCCAACCAGAAAATCAAGATCTGCGCCCTTATCGGCCTGTTCGACGTGATCGATGTATAATTTGACATAACCTCTGTCGGCCATGGGTTCGGGCGATTTCCAAACCGATTTTCGTTTTTTAAGTTCCTCTTCCGAAATATCAAGATGCAGTTTTCGCTTTTCCACGTCAAGTTCGATGGAATCCCCATTTTGAACCAAGGCCAAAGTACCGCCTACGGTAGATTCGGGGGATACGTGTAAAATGACTGTCCCAGCGGCAGTACCGCTCATGCGGCCATCCGAAATACGCACCATATCCGTAACACCCTGCAGGATTATTTTTTTAGGAAGATCTACATTACCGACTTCCGGCATTCCGGGATAGCCTTTTGGGCCCACTCCCTTTAGCACGATCACACTATCCTTATCAATTTCAAGATCAGGACTATCAATACGCTGATGATAATCTTCCATACTCTCAAAAACTACGGCCTTGCCTTTATGCTTCATCAGTTCTTTCGATGCCGCCGAAGGTTTTATCACTGCCCCGTTCTCGCATAGGTTACCTTTTAACACCGCGATACCGGATTCTTCTTGAAAGGGTTTTTCTAAGGACGCGATAACATCCCGGTCATAACAGATCGCTTGTGAATAATTCTCCGTAATCCTTTTTCCGTTGACCGTTATAGTATTTGGATGCAAACGTTTTTCCAATTCCTTTAAAACCACAGGTAGACCCCCCGCATAGAAAAAGTCTTCCATCAAATATTTGCCCGATGGTTTAAGATTGACCAGTAATGGGACTCTGCTTCCCACTACATCAAAATCCTCTAGTTTTAGATCTACTCCAATTCTGCCAGCGATAGCCGTGAGGTGAATTATCAAATTTGTGGATCCCCCGACCGCAGCGTTGGTCACAATCGCATTCTCGAACGCTTCTCGGGTCAGTATTTTCGACAGTTTCAAATCTTCCCTGACCATTTCGACAATTCGTCTTCCGGACAGCTGGGCAAACAGCTTTTTTCGGGAATCGGCAGCGGGAATAGAAGAAAATCCCGGTAGGGTCAGCCCAAGGGCTTCGACCATCGTTGCCATCGTCGAGGCGGTTCCCATGGTGTTGCAATGGCCAATACTACGTGCCACACAGACTTCGGCCTCGGTAAAATCAGCGGCAGTATAGCCCTCCAGATTTTGTTTTTCCTTAATCATCCAGTTCATAGACCCCGATCCGATTTTCTCGCCCCGAAACCGCCCGCTCAACATGGGGCCGCCCGGCACGACAATTGTAGGCAAGTCAACGCTACATGCGCCCATGACGGTACTCGGCGTAGTCTTGTCACAACCGGTCAAAAGTACTATACCGTCTAAGGGGTTCGCCCGAATGGACTCCTCGACATCCATACTAGCTAAGTTCCGGAACAGCATAGTAGTCGGGCGCATCAGGGTTTCGCCCAACGACATTACGGGGAATTCCATGGGGAATCCGCCAGCTTCCAGAATTCCTTTTTTGACCACCTCGGCAAAATCCCGCAGATGTCCGTTGCATGGCGTCAGTTCGGACCAGGTATTGCAGATTCCAATTACGGGCTTCCCCTGAAAATAATCGTCGGGATAGCCTTGGTTTCGCAACCAGGAACGATGTACAAAGCCCATTTTATCTTTGCCCCCAAACCATTCGCTGCTCCTCAGGTGCTTCTTTTTTGCCATGGAAATGATGATTTAAATGAAAGATTAAGGTAGTTATAATCCTTAAGACCTGCAAGGTGTCACCGCCGGCGTAAAATTTTGCGGGTCAAACAAAATCGGCCAACTCTTTGCCGACCACACTGCCTATGGCGATACCCATACCCCCCAAACGTACTCCACAAAATACGTTTTCCGAAATTTGCTTTATAAGAGGCCGTTTTGTGTCGCCCACGCCCATAATGCCGCTCCACCTACGGTCGACTTCAAATGGGGTGCCAGGCAGAATAACTTCCCTGAGCAACTTTTCAAGTTGATTTTGAATGCGTTCGGTTTGTTCGAATGCAATGGTTTCCTCGGTTTTCAAATCGAGGTTTCTACCACCGCCGAGCAAGATACGGTTATTAATATTCCTGAAGTAATAATAGCCCTCATCAAAATGAAAGGTTCCCCTGATAGAAAGGTTTTCGATAGGTTTCGTAATCAAGACCTGGGCCCTTGCGGGTTTTACATATTCGTTTACTAATTGGGCGGCAAATCCGTTGGTGGCTACTAGAAGCTTATTCGTATTGAATTCGAAGCGGTCGGTTCTGACCGTGATATTCGAAGCGTTGTCCGAAAAATCTTCAACGGAAATACCATTCAAAACAGTCACACCATTATTTTGGACAAGATTCAACAGCTGCGCCATCAATTGCCCAGTATCCAATTGGGCTTCAAGGATGTTTGTGATGTAGCGATCGCCTATATTGTCGAACCCAAAAGTATTGGGATGTTCGTGAAAGGCATTTTCACCAAAAATGGGAAATAACAGCCGATTAACTTCACCTCGTTTTTGGAGACAGTTTTGAAAAAGCTCACCATCCTTTTTTAAGAATAGTTCATGTCCACCAAGCTGCTGGAAATCTATGGCCTTATCGCCTATGGTCTTCCGAAGCAGCTGTATGCCGTTCCATCTTTTTTGGACAAGACCAAAAACCTCTTCCTCGGAATGCTGTCTCAAGTCCGCCAAAATTTCGGAAATACTACCGAAACAGGCAAAGCCCGCATTTTTTGTGCTAGCGCCCTGGGGTAAAAACCCTTTTTCGAGAACCAAAATTTTTGCTTTCGGAAATCGTTGCTTCAGATACAGCGCACAATTGAGACCAACAATACCGCTGCCGACGATGGTAAAATCGATGTTAGAAAGCCAAGTTTTGTATTCCCAGTAGCTGAGGTTCATTTTATTCGGTTGGCAGTGACGGTGGCAGTGCGCGGTAGAAAAATAGTGACTATTGCAGCTGCTTCTGAGTTTACTCTTCCGCCTGCGGTTCCATTTTGAAATCGTCCATAAATGCGGTCGTGTAGTTGCCTGCCAAATAATCAGGGTGGTCCATCAATTGCCTGTGAAAGGGTATGGTCGTCTTTATGCCTTCGATTACGAATTCGTCCAAAGATCGTCTCATTTTATTGATGGCCTCTTCACGCGTCTGAGCCGTGGTGATGAGCTTAGCAATCATGCTATCGTAGTTGGGCGGAATACTGTATCCACTGTAGACATGCGTATCCATTCGTACACCGTGCCCTCCTGGGATATGCAAGGTTGTAATCCTTCCCGGGGATGGCCTGAAATTGTGGTAAGGGTCTTCTGCATTGATTCGGCATTCGATGGAGTGCAGTTTTGGCAGATAGTTTTTTCCGGAAATAGGCACCCCGCCGGCGACCAATATCTGCTCACGGATCAAATCGTAATCGATGACCTGCTCGGTAATCGGGTGCTCGACCTGAATGCGGGTGTTCATTTCCATAAAGTAGAAATTACGGTGTTTGTCGACCAAAAACTCAATGGTACCTGCGCCTTCGTATTTGATGAATTCCGCTGCTTTGACCGCTGCTTTTCCCATGGCATCCCGAAGCTTATCGGTCATAAAGGGCGAAGGCGTTTCTTCGGTCAATTTTTGATGACGGCGCTGAATCGAACAATCACGCTCCGACAGATGGCAGGCCTTACCATATTGATCGCCAACAATCTGGATTTCGATATGCCTTGGCTCTTGGATAAGCTTTTCCATGTACATATCTCCATTTCCGAATGCAGCGGATGCTTCTTTAACGGCACTCTCAAAAAGCGCATCCATGTCCTCCTCTTTCATAACGGCACGCATCCCTTTTCCGCCACCGCCGGCCGTTGCCTTTATCATTACGGGATAGCCCATTTTTTTGGCCACCTTTTTAGCATCGGCAAGGTCTTTCAGCAATCCGTCGGAGCCTGGAACCGTTGGTACGCCGGCTTTTTTCATGGTGGCTTTTGCCGAGGCTTTATCGCCCATTTTGTCGATGTGATCGCCGGAAGCCCCAATAAACTTTATTTCGTGCTCTGCACAGATTTTAGAGAATTTGGAATTTTCAGATAAAAATCCGTAACCTGGATGTATGGCATCGGCATTGGTAATTTCTGCTGCAGCAATGATATTGGGAATTTTAAGGTACGATTCGCTACTAGCTGCAGGCCCGATGCAGACTGCCTCATCAGCAAATCGCACGTGAAGGCTCTCTTCATCGGCCTTGGAGTAGACCGCCACCGTTTTGATGCCCATTTCTTTACAGGTTCGGATGACCCGTAATGCAATTTCACCCCTATTTGCTATAAGTATTTTCTTGAACATAATCTTTGGAATTCCAAGTCCAAATTCCAGGTTCCAAAATACGACTTGGAATTTGAAATTTGGAATTTGAGTTTTTACTTAGGATGGATCAACCAAAAACAAAGGCTGATCAAACTCTACTGGAGAAGAATCCTCCACCAAAATTTTTACGATTTTGCCCGAAATCTCTGATTCGATATCGTTGAAAAGTTTCATCGCCTCGATTACGCAAAGTACATCGCCCTTGTTTATAGCGGTGCCGACCTCAACAAAAGTATCCTTGTCAGGGGATGGCTTTCGATAAAATGTGCCTATAATGGGCGATTTGATGGTGATGTATTTTGAATCATCCTCTTTTTTAGCTTCTTTGGAAGTATCACTTGTAGTAATTTCCCCGGCCTGTGCAGGTTGTGATGCCGGTTGCGTCATTTGGGGCTGCCCCATAGGAATTTGCTGGATGTAGGTTGGTTCATGATGGTCAGATTCCGCAGGACCAGTCTTAATGGTAATCTTTAGGTCATCGGTTTCTAGTTTCACCTCTCTGGCTCCTGATTTCGCTACGAATTTAATTAGGCTTTGAATTTCTTTTATATCCATGGAATTTGAATTTTAAGGTGTTGGATCGGTTTTGTTCTGTCTTAATTATACGCCCATGTCAAGTATATTGACCCCCAGGTAAATCCGCCGCCAAAAGCCGCAAAAACTAGATTATCTCCTTTTTTAAGCTGTTTCTCATAATCGGACAACAATAAAGGCAGGGTTCCTGAAGTGGTGTTTCCGTAGCGTTGAATGTTCATCATCACCTTCGAACTATCAAGGCCCATTCGGTTGGCCGTCGCGTCGATGATTCGTTTGTTGGCCTGATGGGGCACCAACCAAGCCACGTCGGTATGGTCGAGACCGTTCTGCTGCATAATCTGCGCCGCTACGTCCGCCATATTGGAAACGGCGAACTTAAATACCGTTTTTCCATCTTGATAAATATAATGTTTTCGGTTTTTGACCGTTTCTTCTGTGGCCGGCATCAAAGAACCCCCGGCATCCATGCCCAAATATTTCCTGCCATTTCCATCTGCCCTGAGATATTCATCCTGCAGGCCAAGGCCCTCGTGGTTCGGCTCGAAGAGTACCGCTCCGGCTCCGTCACCAAAAATAATGCACGTAGTACGGTCGGTATAGTCTATAATCGAAGACATTTTATCTGCACCGATCAGCAGCACCTTTTTATATCTTCCGGATTCAATATAGCTGGCCGCGGTCGACATCCCGAAAAGAAAACTGGAACATGCGGCCAAAAGATCATAGGCAAAGGCATTCTTGGCCCCTATTTCGGAGGCCACGAAAGCGGCCGTCGAAGCTACCATACTATCAGGTGTAGCAGTCGCGACGATTACCAGATCAATTTCAACAGGGTCGATATTCTTTCTTCGGATAAGGTCTTCTGCGGCCTTAATAGCCAAGAATGAAGTTCCTTCACCCTCTTCTGGTTTTAAAATGCGCCTCTCTTTGATTCCGGTTCTACTAACAATCCACTCATCATTGGTCTCCACCATGCCTTCCAACATTTGATTGGTCAATACAAATTTTGGCACGTAACCCCCTACAGCCGTAATCGCTGCCGTTAATCTACCCATCTTAAAGTCAATTTGATCTAAAATCCTTCAAAACTCGTGAAAATTAATCATTTTCCATGGAAAATATCCCAAAAACCATGTGTATTTCAAATTTAAACCAGGTCGTTGATTCGCCAGCTACCAAATCCGCCGTAATCTTCACATAGTCATGGAGTATTACAGCATTGATAATGCTAGGAGTAAAAAGGGAAAGTTCCATCCATAAAAAAACTCCCGTTTGCATCACGGGAGTCCTGAATTTTTCAGAGAAGCATAATCGATTTCCCTATGCCTCTATCTCTTCGGTCTTATCGATCAAAACCTGACCTTTGTAGTATAGTTTGCCCTCATGCCAGTGAGCCCTGTGGAACAGGTGCATTTCACCTGTCGTAGGGTCGGTCGCCAAAGTAGGGGCTACGGCTTTATAGTGGGTTCTTCTCTTGTCTCTTCTAGTTTTTGAAATTTTTCTTTTGGGATGTGCCATCGTTACTTATTTATCCGTTAACAGTTTTTTTAATTCGTCCCACCGGGGGTCGTTTTCCTTTTTATTTTCAATTATTTCCTTAGGCTGTAATTCTTCCAACTTTTTCAAAGCTTCAGACTGCAAACTGCCGTCAAGAACCCCTGGATGTATGCGCTTCAGCGGGACGGCCAAAACCAACATTTCATATATATACTGGGCAATATTGACTTGATGTGCCCCGTGGGGAACGATTAAAATATCATCGTCTTCGTCATTGTATTCGTCGCCAAACTTTACCACAAGTTCCAACTGGGCAGAAATCGGTTGGTCATACGGTTCATTGGTCAAATCGCAATTAACGTTTACCGTACCAATAGCCTCCATCTCAAATTCAAGCATGGTGCTCATTTTCCTTAAGATAACATTCAGAGCGATATTGGCCGCGTTGAACTCATCATACCCAAAAGATTCAAAGAACGCGTTATCGATTTTGTATTCAAAATTGTGCTTTCCTTGCTTTAAACCCGAGAAAGGAATGTCAAACTCCTTTTGCTTCATCATCTCAACACTAATTTTAACAAAAAAGCCTATTTCAAGGCGGATGCAAAGATACTATTAATTTCATAAATACCAAACCGCCGCAAACGGTCTTAGTGATTGTTTGAATTGTCTCAAAATGTGTGTGTGAACATGTAAACATGCGTACCTTTATAATGCAATTGGCCTTCCATGAAAAAGGAAAAGGATAATTTTTCGAAACAAGCGGCACGCTACCAAAAGTTTAGGCCCCGTTATCCGGAAGCCTTGATCGACAGGATTTGCGAACATCTTCCTGTTAGAAATCTCGCTTGGGACTGCGCCACCGGAAACGGACAAGTCGCAACTATTCTCTCAGAAAGATTTCAAAATGTTATCGCCACCGATATTAGCCATGAACAGCTCAAAATAGCCCTACCGAAAGAAAATATAACCTACAAGGTCGAAAGGGCGGAAAAAGCCTCATTCCCCGATACATCCGTGGATCTTATTGTAGTCGCACAGGCCATACATTGGTTCGATTTCGACCATTTTTATACGGAAGTGAAAAGAGTATTAAAAGAGGATGGAATACTTGCGGTTATCGGCTATCCGTTATTGACTACCGAAAATTCAGAACTCAATCGGCTGATAGCTTATTTTTATAAGGATATTTTAGGTAATTATTGGGATGCCGAACGTAAATATATCGATGACCACTATAGGTCAATCCCTTTTCCTTTCGAGGAGTTTCAACTGCCGAGGTTTGAAATCACCTATAACTGGACCTTCGAGCAGCTTACGGGCTACCTTGAAACTTGGTCCGCTGTAAATCATTACCAGAAAAATGTGGGGTCTAACCCTTTGAACCTTATCAAAATCCCATTGAGAAAAATTTTTTACAACTCTGAACACGTTAAAGCCATGTTTACAATTATAGGCAGATATGGCAAGGTTTAATACATTCGATAAAACGATAAAAAATAACAAATATGGACACCTCAAAATACAAAAACATTACCTTTTTGTTGCAACAGACTCCTGTGGATTGGCATAAAGTACTTTCCGATTGTATCGCATCTTTTGATTGTTCGACCGGGACGCTCCATTTTTTGGAAACCGATTCCTCTTTACTAAAACTACAGGCCCAAATCGGCATCCCTTCTTTTTTACTTCCCAAAGTATCGGAGATTCCAATAGGGAAAGGGATGGCGGGTATCGCTGCCGAGAGACGCGAACCGGTGGAGATGTGTAATCTTCAGACCGATACTTCGGGGGTCGCCCGTCCGGCCGCGAAAGAAACCAAGGTTGAGGGGTCGATTGCGGTACCTCTAATGCTCGATGACGGTTTATTTGGTACTTTGGGCATTGCAAAACCGGTGCCCTATGAATTTACGGAAGATGAGCGGAGGGAACTGATGGCCATTGGTGCAGAAATCGCTAGAGCTATATCTTAAAATGCTAGGTGCATTCGGAAGTGTACGCTGTTTGCCGAGTGACGCGTGACCAAAAGAGTCATAGTCGGTCATTAAGGAATTTATCACCTAATTTTGAGCTATCGCCGGACCCTCTGCCGCTGTAAAGGATTTTCGGTGAGCTCTTGATACTCTTTCCGGTTTCTAAAAATAGAGATGGCCGTAAATACCGCCTCCTTGAACGAGCTGTGGTCTGCTTTGCCCTGTCCGGCAATTTCGTAGGCAGTGCCATGGTCGGGTGAGGTACGGACTTTAGAAAGACCTGCGGTAAAGTTCACGCCCGTTCCAAACGATAAGGTTTTAAAAGGAATCAAGCCTTGATCGTGATAGGCGGCCAAGATGGCATCGAAGTTTTTGTAATTTTCAGAACCAAAAAAACTATCGGCCGAATAGGGCCCAAATACCAAATGGCCGGCGTCTGACATTTCCTTGATTATCGGCCTGAGCACCTCATCGTCTTCTTTGCCAATAACCCCATTGTCACCACTATGCGGATTGATTCCCAAAAGGGCTACCTTGGGCGCACGAATGCCAAAATCCATCCGCAACGATTTTTCGATGGTCCTGACCTTACTTCGGATCAAGATTGGGTTAATGGTCGCCGAGACGTCCTTAACGGCTACGTGATCGGTAAGAAGACCCACTTTTAATCCCTCGGTGACCATGAACATCAGGCTTTCGCCTTCAAGCTCCCGCGCCAAAAAGTCGGTGTGGCCCGGAAAGTTAAAGTCCTCCGTTTGAATGTTATTTTTATTGATCGGTGCGGTGACCAAAGCGTCTATGTCCCCGTTTTTCAAGGCGGCTACAGCCGCCCGTAAAGATTTCAAGGCATACTGCCCGCCTTCTTCGGTAGCCTCACCGAACTTGACATTGGGAATTTCCTTCCAGACGTTGACGACATTGACCTTTCCGTCAATGGCCATTGCGGCCTCTCGAACGCCGTTGTACTTAATATCAATATTCAGTTCTTTTTGTTGAAAGGAAATCGTCTTGCTAGAGGCAAAGAGTATCGGGGTACAAAAATCTAACATACGGGAATCTTCAAAAGTCTTGAGCGCGACCTCGCATCCGATGCCGTTCAAATCGCCTATAGAAATGCCCAATTTAATTTTACCGTCTTCCTGCATGATATTCTTTACCTTTGTACGATTAATTTTTGCCATTGCAATAGCTACAAAACTAGTTAATTTAGACGGAACATGTTTACGGGAATCATCGAAACATTAGGGGAAATTCAGCGGTTAGACCATGAAGGAACCAATCTTCATATCACCATTAAGTCGGCTTTGGCCAGTGAACTGAAAATCGACCAAAGCGTATCCCATAACGGTGTCTGCCTAACTGTAGTTGCTGTCGATGACCTTACTTATAAAGTTACCGCGATTGCCGAAACCCTACAAAAAACCAACTTGAATCAGCTTGCGGTAGGCGAAAAAATCAATTTAGAACGTGCGATGATTCTGGGAAGCCGACTCGATGGACACATTGTTCAAGGCCATGTAGACCAAATCGGTGTCTGTACGGTTATAAAGGAAGAAAATGGAAGTTGGGTCTTTACCTTCGAATATGACGCCTCAACAGGCAATCCTACCATCGAAAAAGGATCAATCACTATTGACGGAACAAGCCTTACCGTAGTTGATTCCGGAAACAATTCCTTCAGTGTGGCCATTATTCCCTATACCTACGACCATACGCGGTTCAACTCGTATGAAGTTGGCACCGTCGTGAACTTGGAGTTCGATGTCATCGGAAAGTACGTCGCGAAGTTGATGGGGAAATAGATGTAAGCTTAGAACTGGTCTGAAGGGAGAGCGCTAAAATGATTTCATTCCTCAAAAAAGCTAATTGACGAACCAATCCAAGTTTCATCGACCTGATGTGATACATTGATCATCTCGCCCTTGCTCATACGGGTCAGGTTGATAACCGGCTTCAATCGATTTTCTTCCTTACTCCAGACATATAACATCCGGAGCTCCACTTTTGAATTTTTTACCGTATTGGTCTTCACCAGCGGTGCATATTTCACTTTTTGTTGAAGAATATAGTTCTGTTTGTCGTCTATTTTAGTAATTGTGGCGTTATCGGGATGAAGGTTTACGCCCTGCCCCGCAAAGGAAAACAAAGGTTTCAGCACATAATCTTCCAGATTTAAATTTTTTGGATAGTCGTTCAGATAATAGGATGCCGGTATGTTCTTATGTTTCAACAGCGGCATGATACATTTTGATATTACAAAGAACCAATCGGGGTGGGTGACCCATCGCACATCAAGATCGTCGTTGAGGTTGAAAGCGATATCAAGGTTTTCTATCCGTTGTAGTTCGTCAAAAATAACGCGGTTATAAATCCTGTGGATGGGAGTTTTTCGACCGTCCTTTTCGTAGAACAGTTTTTTACCTTCCTTAATGACCTTCGTCATGCAGATTACTTCGATGCCCAAGGCCTTCTTGGTGGCCCAAAAATCGATGCGTGTCTTTTGCTTCTCGGGAAAGAGCTCTAAAAGGATGACATTTTCGGGTTTTTCATTTCCAAGGATGACCTGCTTGATTTCCTTGAGGTAGCTTTCTTCGTTCAATCCGCTGAAAAAATAGTGCAGCCCCTCTTTGGGAATGTTCGGATAGCACTTTTGAAATGCTTTCCCCAAAAAAGGCTGATAAAAGAATAGGGTTGGAAAAGCCTGAAGTTCGATGAGCTGGGGCGTTATACCTCCCTTACCGTTATCACAAAGTCCGAAATCTATAGCCAAAAAATCAGGATTGCCCATTGGAAGTGGCGATTGTAATTCTTTGGGAATAAAGGTATCCCGTATTTTTTGAAAGTCGATTTCCTCAAGCTGCCCGATGATGGCATCACAGGCGGAAAACACATCCCTTTTCAGGGTTGCATCGATAAAAACCGGTGTTTCGGAAATTCTGAAGGCACTGGGCTCCGTATAGGTATCCTCTATGTGCTTGAGCAGGTCTTCGTAATATTCGGGTTTGAATTCCCTATTGAACTTTTCCCTGATTTTTGATATCATACGAATAGTAATTTTTGGGTATCTATGGCTTCTGCTGCCAACCGTAAAAAATTGGGAATAATCGTATGGTTGGTCTTCATTATCTTTTCGTCGTCGACCAATTGCTCCAGCATATTGAGATATTTCCGTTTGCCGAATTTTTTGATAATCGCGTTCCTTTTGTCCTCTTTTTTAAAGTGGCGCAACATCCCCTCTGAATCCGCTTCGGGATGAAATTGCACGCCAAATATCTCCTTACTGTAACGAATCGCCATGACCGCCCTTTCCAAGGGTACATGCGAGCGAACTTTTTCTTTGGCCAGCACTTTCCCCTCTAAAGTATCAAGCTTCCATTCCGAAGGGCCAACGACCTGATAATCCCTCGAATCGACCGCATAAAAAGGATTGGCCAATCCTTCGAACAAAATTTCGTTCTCTCCGCTTATGGTCTTAAAGATAGGATAAATTCCGAACGAGGTAGAGCGGCGCTTCGTGACCTTGGCCAAATCCCAATGCACACAGGCGAGCTGAAAGGAATGGCAGATCAAAAAGAGGTGTTTTTTATCGGGTTTTGACAGGTTATGTAGTAGCAGTGCGTCCAGAAAACCGAAATACTTGTATTCCCACTCTTGTTCAGATATCAAAGGAGAACCGGGACCACCGGAGGATAGATAGATATCAAAGTTTTCCAAAATCGGAATTTCTCCTTTGACCCTGACCTCGAAAATTTCGTAATGGCCTTGCCTGCCGTCTTCTGCTAAAAAATCGCTCGCTAGCATTTTCAGACAGCGCATACCCTCATTGGGCTCCCCGGCATTCATATCGAGAATTGCTATTCTATATTTTTTGACCATGTTTCTTTCTAATCGCATTGCGAGCTTCACAGACCTTGGGCCCTTATAGGGCGTAGCAATCTTTTGAACTTGGCCGAACGCTGTCATGAAACTACCCGCCCCTTTTAAGAGATGGCCATGTGAATTTGCAATAAGGCGTCATTGGCTCGCAATTGTTCTTAATATAACGCCTTCTGAACTAAAATAATGCCTAAAAAAGCCTTACAGGCCCTTTTTCGTCTGCTGCACGATATATTTAGATACCTCACAAAGGTCTCCGGTTTCTTCGAACACCTTAAGTTGACGGTCGGCACCAGAACCCTGTTCGAGTATTTGATAAACGTAGTTTACTTCCGAACGGCACCCAAGTTCGTCAACGACGTCATCGATAAAATCCAGCAGCTCGTTCATCAACTGGGCGAAAGGTACTTCTTTTTCCTTGCCGAAATCGATCAGTTTGGCCTCTACGCCCCATCTTGCGGCACGCCACTTGTTCTCGTTCAAGAGCAGGCGACGGTAGTTTTTGAAGGTTTGGTTCTTTTGATGTAATTTATGCAATTTGGCCACGATACATTGCATCAAGGCCGCTATGCAAGTTACCTCATCGACCGTCATGACAACATCACAAATACGAAACTCTATCGTTGGATAGAAAGGATGCAAACGGATGTCCCACCATATCTTCTTGGCATTGTCAAGACAACTGGTCCGCACTAGAATATCGACGAACTTGTCATATTCGCCTACGCTTGAAAAAAACGGTGGAATACCCGTTCTGGGGAATTTATCGAAAACCTTGCTCCGAAACGATTTGAACCCGGTTTCGCGCCCTTCCCAGAACGGACTGTTCGTGGAAAGTGCATAGAGATGCGGTAAAAAATAGCGGGCCACGTTCAAAATTTCAAGGCCCTCTTCGCGACTGGGAATGGCTACATGCACATGCATTCCAAAAATAAGGTTGCCCCGGGCTACGTCTTTCATTTCCTCGACAATCTCATCGTACCGGGGCTTCGAAGTAATCAGTTGTTCGTGCCAAAGTGAACTGGGGTGCGTACCGGAGGCGGCCACTTTGAGACCTTCGTCATCGGCCAGTTTAATGATTTGTTGCCGAAGATAGGAAACCTCGTCCCGCACCTGATGTATGTTCTCGCATACATTGGTGCCCATTTCGATCATCGACTGGTGCATTTCTTCCTTGATCCGTTCTTTCAGCAATACCTTGCCCCCATCGATTATTTTCGACATCTGTGACCGAAGCTTGAACGTATCGCTGTCCAGAACCTGAAATTCTTCCTCAATACCCAGTGTGAATTTATGCATGATGGTAATCTTTTAATCGGATTGCTTATTTGGTCTTTTTCGGTGCTGACTTCGCCGGGGATTTCTTGGTCACGCCAGTTTTTGATTTGGCGGGCACTTTACCTTTAGCAGGCGCTTTGGCCGGAGCCTTTGCCTTGGCAGTTACTTTCGGCTTTGCCGTTACTTTTGCTTTAGCGGGAGATTTTTTAACCGGTGCCGCTTTTTTATCGGATTGCTGCATTTTCTTATCGGAAGCCACTTTTTTCTTGGCCGCAGCGGCCTTTTTTACCTCGTCGGCACTTTTCAGATTGACCTTACCTCTATTGGGAGCAGGCGGTGCAATCGAGTTTTTGACAAATCCGCCCCAAGAGGTGTTATTCTGTTTGGGTTTATGTGCATTTGCTTTTTCAATCGCATATTTGGCGGAGTGTTCAACGATCCAATCGAAATTCTCTTGCCCAACGGAATGTAAATCCGCATCGGGTGCGGGATTACAGAAATCAATGGCGTACGGTATACCATCTCTCACCGCAAATTCTACGGTGTTAAAATCATAGCCGAGCGCCTTGTTGAGCTTCAGGGTATAGTCGTGTACCGTTTTCAAAAGTTTCTTCCGTTCATCTCCAGTGGCCTTGATTTCACTCACATAACGCTCGTGAAAAGGTTTTCTCGGATCATAGGGCATAATGTGCACGTATTTTTGACCTAGGCAATACACCCGGAAATAATCATCAAATACGATTTCTTCCTGTAACATCATCACCAATTTGCCGGTTTCAGCATGGCTAGCGAAGAGCGAATCTGCATTTTCTACCTTATATACATCTTTCCATCCACCACCATCAAAAGGTTTCATATACGCCGGAAAGCCGATGTAATTAAAAATATAATCCCAGTCTAAGGGGCCCACCAAATTTCGGAACGACTTCTCGCTCGTATCATCGGGCCTTGCGTTCGAGGGCAACAATACTGTTTTTGGTACCGGAATGCCCAACTCCATCGCCAAGCAGTTATTGAAAAATTTCTCGTCTGCGCTGAACCAGAACGGATTGTTGATAACCGCGGTACCCATTAGGGCTGCATTTTTAACGTACGATCGGTAAAAGGGAACCCCTTGTGACATCCGGTCGAGAATCACATGATACCCGTAATCAATACCTTGCTGTACCTTGTCTATCTGAACGGGTTCGGCAATTACCTTGCCGTTACCCAATTCGTTCACTCTGTCTATAAAGGCCCATGGAAAAGTGTTTTCCTGACCGAAAATTATTCCTACTTTTTTTGCCATAATAATTAATTTGTATTTGTAATTCCTGCGAAGGCAGAAACATTTTTGTTTGGTTTACCGTTTTAATTTGTTTGGCTTACGTTTTAACACTGCCTTTGGCAGGTTCAAGTTTTTAAGGTCAAGGGTTGTCAACCATAAAGTTTGAATAGCTGCGCAGCAGCCATTGAACCTTGAACTTCTTCCGGACGAATTTCTACAGCCCGAAAACGTTTAAAAATACCTATCAATATACTCAGGAAACATCATTTTCCAAAGTGGCCAATCGTGGGGCGTCCATTTTTTTTCGTCGTACCAGTGGTCGATGCCCTTGGCGTTTAAAATACCCGACATGTGCAGGTTTTTGTCCCTACAGATATCCCAATCCGAAGTGCCCAGTACGATTTGCATGTGATTGTATTTCCATCCCTCTTCATTCTGCATAAACTCATCGGGACAGTTGTAATAAATACGCATGTCATCACTCAATTGGGCCATATTTCGAATGTTGAATGCCGCACTCATGGCAATTAAATGAGAAACCAGATCCGGAAAGCGAAATGCGGTATTCGCCGCGTGATAGCCCCCAAAACTTACCCCGGCAACCGCGATGCGATGGGTATTGCATTCGCCTTGAATATAAGGAATCATTTCGTTCCGCAAAAACTGCATGTACAGTTCGTAATTATGGATTTTTTCTTCGGTTATCATATGGTCGTGGTAGAAAGAGAGCATATCCAAAGTTTCGACATTGTATAGCTTAATACGCCCGGCCTCGACAAACTGCATTACCGCCCCCGTGAGTCCGAAATCGGTATTTTGGGTAAATTGACCGCCAGAAGAAGGAAACATCAGTATAGGATGCCCCCAATGCCCGGTAACCTCAACATTGATGTTTCGCCCAAGGGTATTTGAATAGTAAGGTATATGTTCAATTTTAGCCATAGATAGTAAAATGTTGTATAATAGGTAAAGATCAGCGGATTAAGGTGTGCAAAAGTAATTTATTTTATTGCAGACGATACTATTATTTTTAGGATTCGTTATACTTGCACTCCTGTACCGAAACCTATGCAATTTCAATTCGATTTTATCGGCGCAAAAGGCCGCTTCTTTTCAAAATATTTAGACCGTATTGTCACTTTTCGTTTTATGGCGCCTGCCAACTATTGGGGCGCGACCTATAAATTCCCCGTGCTTTTAATGAACGACGGGCAAGATTTTACGGCTATGAAACTCGAGAAAACCTTTTCGGAAGCCTATGCTTCGAAAGCCATACATCCTTTCGTATACATAGGTCTGGAATGCAACGAGAACCGTATACACGAATACGGTACCGCGGCTACCGCAGATTTTAAGGGGCGTGGCGGCAGGGCCTTCGAATACTCCAAGTTTGTCATTGAAGAGTTCATTCCCTTTTTAAAAAAAGAGTTCAAGGTCTCTAGGGAAAAAGAGGACTGGGTGTACTGCGGGATGTCTTTAGGAGGATTGTCGGCCTTCGACATCGCCTATCGCCATTCTGATATTTTTAGCAAAATCGGTGTGTTCAGTGGCTCTTTCTGGTGGCGCAAGAAAGCCTATGTTAAAAAGGATGTCGCCGATCGCAGCCGCATCTTGCTCGATTTGATCAAAAACGGGAAGAAGTCGCCCCACTTAAAATTTTGGCTGCAAACGGGCACCGAAGATGAGAAAGCCGATCGCAACAACAATGGGGTCATAGATTCCATTGACGACACCCTTGATGTTATCAAGGAACTGCGCGCCAAGGGCTATTCATATCCCGGCGCTATCAAATATGTGGAACTCAAAGGTGGCAAACACGATTTGCCCACCTGGGAGAAAGTTTTTCCAGAATTTGTGGTTTGGGCTTTTGGGAAATAATTCTGCAATTAAACATACAAAATCAACGCAACCTTTGCCAAACTGTGCATCTTTTAAAAAATGCATTGTATGATATATACTTACCCCTTCCTCGCTGCCCTGCTGTTTTTTAGCTCTTGCGATACGTATGAAAGTGAGCCAACAATCGCCGATGAATCGTCAATTGTAGGTAAATGGACACTGACCGAAGCCTATATTAGTTCTGGTGGGCCTCAATATTGGACGGATGTCGAAAACGGAGAGGAAATTAATTTCTTTGATGACGGAACATTCGCTTCGAACAGATTTACCGAGTGCTCTAAGGGGAGTTTTTCGATAGTAGAAAATGAACTGCTTTTGCAATACGACTGTGAAGGATTCGATGCGGTATCCGAAAGTGATGAAGGCCTGATCACCTACACTTTGGAATTTTATTCCCATTATTTTATTGTTACTCCAACTAGCGGCCCTGTTTGTGTTGAAGGTTGCAGCTACAAATACAAGAATTGAGACTAGTAAAACGCAATTTTCAAGCTTTATACTCCAACAAAGTTTCAAAATCGGTATACTCCAAAGCTTTTTCATGAGTAGCTTCTAAAACAACCTGCGGTGCCTTGCCCGCTTTTTCGGCTTCGATCCAGCGTGATATGCAGAGGCACCATGAATCGCCAGCCTTTAGTCCGGGAAATTGCCATTCCGGCCTTGGGGTCGAAAGGTCGTTGCCCTTGGCCTTGGTATGTTCCAAAAAATCGTCGGTCATAATGGCACAAATGACATGGGTGCCTACGTCTTGATCTCCGGTCTTGCAAAAACCGTCGCGATAGAAGCCAGTCGCGGGGTTTTGGCAACAGGATTGTAATTCAGTGCCAAGAACGTTTTTTAGTTTTTTTTCCATACTTATAGCATCAATTGCTTTTCACCAAAGATATAACGAACCCGTCTTGAGTTTCTATTTTATCAGCGGTTTTTAATTTGTGTAATTTACGGTCAACTAGCCCTCGGCTGCACTCGAACTGACGGTTAATGGCTAATTGAACCACCGAAAGGCTATGCGTGCCAGTTTCAATTTCCAGGCTTTTCTACTTTTTTCCATGACCCCCCGTATCGTTTTTTGATTGATACGTGCGGCGACAGGATACGGATATACCCGATCGTTCAATTTACTTATGGGGATGTTCGCGTGTTTGGCCAGTTCGAGTTCTTGCACCAGTTCCCCGGCCCGTGGTGCGATCATGCTGCCGGAAAGTATTTTTTTTCTTCCCATACCGTTGCTGTCGTCGAGCCATAAGGACATCTGGGCATAGGTATATTCTTCAACAATAGCCCTATCGTCATGTTCGAAACTTTGGCACTTGCGAAGGTACTTGACGCCTTTTTCGTGCAACCTTTCTTCTGTAAGTCCGAAATGCGCTACTTGGGGGTCGGTGAAAGTGACCCAGCTGAGGTCGTTCCAGGTATTTTTCTTCTTGAAAATCGGAACCAACAGGTTGCGCCAGAGCTGCCGCACCATTTTCTCGGCACCGTGCGAGAACATATAGCTTCCTACGGCATCACCGATGACGTATACCTTCTTGTTGGTACTACGCAGGTATTCGTCGACTTTAATCTTTCCTTTTTCCGTCAGTTCAATGCCAGCTGCATCAAAATTCATCCCTTTTACGTTCACTATCCTTCCTACGGAAATCAAAACGGCATCACAGGGCATTTCAAAAATTTCATTTTCTTTGGTTGCGACACCTGTTCTTCCATCCTTAAAAAATTGGACCTCTGCCCCATTCAAGATTTGGATGCCCTCTTTTCTAAACCGGGTTTCCAAAATTTCGGACACCTTTTCAGTTTCTTTGTTCAACAATCGGCCGCCCCTATTGACAATCGTAACTTTAGAGCCCAACCTAGAAAACGCCTGCCCCAGTTCGCAACCGATGGGACCACCGCCGATGACTATCAAGTTTTCAGGTAATTCACGACAGTCGAAGAAAATGGTTTCATTGTTGTAGACGTCAACGGAATCCATCCCCTCTATATCGAGCATTCTGGGCGAGGTACCCGTGCAGAGCAATATGATACGGGCGGAATAGGTTTCGTCGTTCACCTTAAGGGTATGCCCTGAATCAAAAACAGCCTTACCGATTACCACATCGATGCCTTTCTTGCGTAAGGCCGCGGCATCTTCTGTATCTTTAATAAAGGTCTGCATTTGATGGATATGGTCTAAAATACCCCCCATATCGGCCTTTCCGCTGGTTTTGAGTCCGAATCGTTCCGCGGATTTCGCTTGGTGAAATTGGTTGGCGATATGGATCAAGGCCTTGCTGGGCACACAGCCAAAGTTCGTACAATCACCGCCAAAATTGTCGCCATCTTTTTCGACGAGCAGGGTTTTTAGGCCCAAAACGTTGGCAACGCCCGAACTTCCAAGCCCGGCACTACCTGCGCCGATTACGATAACGTCGTATTTTTTCATGGAAATATATATGGGAATGAATTACAATAGTCACGCTATTGTAAAAAACTTACGGTATCGAACATTGCCCTTATGGTGTTTGTGGGGTTAGGCCTGCTTTCTATTCTGAATTTTCTTCTAGCCGATACCTATCTGTCCATAGAACAAAAACTGTCGGATTCCGAAAATTTTAGACTTTAATAAAAATCTTGCGGGTATATAGTATATAGGCCAGCAAACAATAAAAGGCTACTACGGTAAGCCCATATAACAAGGATGAAAGCTGCAATGACATAAAATCATGCACGTAGATGGTATCGAACAGCCAGCCGTGCAGCGAAATGCCATCGTCTACTTTTATCATGCCCATAATCTTCGCTATGAAACTGGAAAGAAAATAAAGGACAATGGCATTCGCCCCTGCATAGCGAAAAATGCTTCCAAATTGTATATCCTTTACATCGGTCAGATAGTAGATCAAGGCCAAAATGAGGTTGGCCCATCCGGCGGTTACAAGTACGAAGCTACTGCTCCATAAGGCTTTATTAATCGGGAAAACCACATCCCAAAGGTATCCAATGATTAAAAGAGCCCCGCCCAGACCCATGAGAATTGTCGCTTTTTTGGATTGTTTCGATGTTAGAATCAAGCCTGTAAAAATACCCAGCAAAGCACTAACAATAGACGGAATGGTACTGAGCAAACCTTCCGGGTCGTAATCTTCTTTGTAGTTATGTGTGCCGAATACCTGGACATCCAAATAATTGGCCAGGTTGTTCGGGGCGCGGTCGAAAGTGGATTCCATGCCGTTCACGGGAACAAACCCCATCAAAAGCCAATATCCTATTAATAAAACTACAGAAATACCGATCAAGGTCTTCCAATTGCAATTGATAAAGAGGATGGACGCAAAAAAGAATACCACCCCGATACGTTGCAGCACCCCAGGAAACCGAATGTCGGCAAAATCTTTGATGAAAGGAAAACTCAACGTAAAAGCGCCGAGAAAAAGGCCAAGACCTATCAATTTCAAACTGCGGATTACAATTTTTTTATAGGTGCTCGCGTCGACCGCTTTGTTTTTATAGGCGAAGGCAATGGAAGTGCCCACGATAAACAAAAAGAACGGAAATACTAAATCTGTAGGGGTATACCCGTGCCATTCAGCATGTCTGAACGGCGGGAACACGGCAGTCCAAGTGCCGGGGGTGTTGACCAATATCATAAGAACTATGGTCATACCACGGAAAATGTCCACGGAGAGGATGCGATCTTTCATTTCTTTGTTACTATGTTGCTTTGATTTTGAGTTGGAGATTACCTTTTTAAAATTCAGCCGATTGGATTGTTACAGGTTGAATAGTAAAAACCCGAACGCCAAAACCTGCCAAATCCGCTACTAGTTTTACATGATGACTTCCTTCATCCGATTCCATGCCTTGATTAGCAAGAAACCCGAAACAATGGCTACCCCCGTCAACACCATGGCTGATACCGTACGCCCATAAATCCAATATCCGGTTGCGAACATAATGGTATATATCAGCACGCAGCCCAGTAGCATAGCGGTAATTCCCTGTGGAACGCTCCATTTTTCGTCCTTGGCAATTTTTTCGCCGTCGGCCTTTGCCTCATTGACCACTTTTGACCAACCAGGCCCTCCGGGCTGAATTCTTTGGTAGAACGATCTGAGTGTTTCTTTAGATTCTGGTTGTGTCATATAGGTAGCTGTAAGCCATATTGCCGTAGTAACAATAACCACAAACGGATACTCAAAATAATCGGGGAAAACTCCCGTTTCGGGATTAAAAAGCAAAGGCCCAAGTGAGGTGAACTTTAAAGCAATCGATAGAATACCGGATGCAAACATTGCCGTAATTTCGCTCCATGCATTAATCCGCCACCAAAACCATCGCAAAATAAAAATGAGTCCCGTACCCGCGCCAAAAGTCAACAAGACCTCGAAAATCTGTAGTGCATTTTCCAAGGCTAAAGCTAAAACAGCGCTTAGCACCATAAGCACTACCGTCGAAATACGCCCTACCGCTACCATTTGTTTTTCGGTGGCATCGGGGTTAATCTGCTCTTTATAAAAATCAAAAACGATATAGGAAGACCCCCAGTTCAATTGTGTGGATATCGTACTCATATAAGCTGCTACCAATGAAGCTAGAACAACGCCCAAAAGACCGCTCGGCAGTTTGGTCAGCATGGCCGAGTAGGCTAAATCTTCTCCTAATTTATTGACGGCAATATTAGGAAATGCCTCATGAATACTGGCCACATCGGGAAAAACGACTAAAGAGGCAAGTGCCACCAAAATCCATGGCCAAGGCCTTAGGGCGTAATGCATAATGTTGAAAAAGAAAGTTGCCCCGATGGCATGATTCTCATCTTTTGAAGCCAGCATCCGTTGAGCGATATAACCACCTCCGCCGGGCTCCGCACCGGGATACCAAGAACTCCACCACTGCACGGCCAGGGGAATGATGAACAACATAATCAACGCACTTTTATTGCTGAAATCGGGCAGTATGTCCAGTTTTCCTTGTACATTTTCATGGTTGATTAGAGCTTCAATGCCACCCACTTCAGGAATGTTGACCAAATAATATGCTGCACCGATGGCACCAGCCATAGCTACAAAGAACAGCAAAAAATCGGTATATACAACCCCTTTAAAGCCGCCTAGGGCACTGAAAGTAACCGTAATAAGGCCCGCTCCGACGACGGTTTCCCAAGGCTCAAGCCCCAACATGATGCCGCCGATCTTGATAGCGGCAAGGGTGACAGAGGCCATGGTGATGATATTGAAAAGTGCGCCGAGATAAATGGCGCGAAACTTTCTCAAAAAACTGGCAGGCTTACCCCCATAACGCATTTCATAAAATTCGAGGTCGGTGTTGACATTAGATCGACGCCATAGTTTGGCATAAATAAAAACAGTTAAAAGTCCCGTTAACAAAAATGCCCACCAGACCCAGTTACCCGAGACCCCATGGGTTCGGACAATGTCCGTAACCAAGTTGGGCGTATCTGTCGAAAAAGTAGTGGCTACCATCGAAATGCCCAGTAACCACCAAGGCATATTTCGACCTGAGAGGAAGAACTCTGAGGAATTTTTGCCAGATTTTTTCGACACGTAAATCCCGATGCCCAGTACGATTGAAAAGAATACAATGATAAAGCTATAATCGAGCGTAGATAATTCCATGGAAGGTTGATTTCGGTTTGTTGTTAACAGATTCTAAAGATATTATTTTTTAGGATACTTTTGCCTTCCAACCGTTAAACCTTCTATTTGTCAGTAGCATCTACTTTCGACATTTCGATCACCGCGTGGGCTTTTGCCATCACTGCCGCCTTTATAGTCGGTCTTTCAAAAGCCGGCATCAAGGGTATCGCTATTGTCAACGTGACCCTTATGGCACTTGCCTTTGAGGCCAAGGCATCGACGGGACTCGTAGTTCCCTTACTGATCGTTGGCGATACTATTGCCGTAATATATTACCACCGCCACGCCAATTGGTGGTATATCGTCCGATTCTTGCCCTGGGTCATCATGGGTATTCTTTTCGGGGTATTTCTGGGGAACGACCTAGACGAGGGTGTCTTTAAAGTATATATGGCGGTTATTATTTTGGTAAGTGTCGCCATGATGTATTGGTGGGATAGGCGTAAATCGACTTCCGTACCCAAGCACTGGGCCTTTGCGGGATTCGTAGGTACACTTGCGGGCATAACCACGATGATCGGCAATTTGGGAGGCCCTTTCAGCAACCTCTATTTCTTGGCAATGAGGGTAAAAAAAAATGAATTCATCGGAACAGCGGCTTGGCTATTTCTCATCATCAATCTCATTAAACTTCCCTTCCACATTTTTGTTTGGGAAACAGTAAATGCCGACACACTGCTCTTTAACCTAAAATTGGTGCCAGGTATACTTTTGGGAATGCTAGTCGGCGTACGTTTGATCAAGATTATCAAAGACGATTTCTATCGGAAAATGATCTTGGTGCTGACGGCATTGGGGGCCGTAATGATTATGCTTAGGTGATTGCACGTAGGTAAATCAGGTTTTCGGCACCAAGCATCCTATTGAAATTTTAACTAGCTTTAGGTTTTTGATTTAGGTCTTTATATCACATAGGCTCCCAAGGACTTTGGGTTGTGGAAGAAGAACCAAATAAAAGTATCCTCAAATGGAGCGACTACCGAAAATTCCAAGATTTTATGCGTGCTTAGCGCTCGTTTTCATGTTGGTTATCGCATCCTGTAAAAAGAAACATACTTCCCCTCCATCGTCCGAACAACTCCTCCCGCAAATCGAGGCTTCTCTAGATAAGCTGGTCAGCGTCTGGTATCCCAAAACCATCGACACCATCAACGGTGGGTTTTGGTCTGATTTTGACTATAAATGGGACAAAAAAGGTAAACAAGATAAAATGCTTGTCAGCCAGGCCCGACATATTTGGACGGCTTCAGAACTAGCCTTGTATTATAAGGATGGCAAATATGAGGAAATCGCTCACCACGGTTATACCTTTTTACGGGATAGGATGTGGGACAGTGAAAATGGGGGGTTCTATACGCTTTTAGGCATCGACGGAGATTCCTTAGCGGTAAAATCCACTGGAAAAAGCGCCTATGGCAATTCATTCGCCATTTACGGGCTCGCCAAATATCATCAGGTTTCGAAGGATACAAACGCTCTTGAGCTGGCCAAAAAAACGTTTTACTGGTTGGAGGAACATGCCCGTGATTCCATATACGGCGGATATTTCGATGTGCTGCAACAAGACGGTGCTTGGATGCTCGATGTAAAGAAAAACGACAAAAACTATGATAACTTCATTAGAAAGGATTGGAAAGACCAGAACTCTTCCATCCATCTTCTGGAAAGCTTTACAGCCTTATACGTCGTTTGGCCCGATTCGCTCTTGAAAAAGCGGTTGGAAGAACTTTTGCTCTTGGTTCGCGATACCATCACCACAGAAAAAGGATATCTTACCCTACATTTGGAAAGGGATTGGACGCCCGTATCCCTTCGGGATTCATCCGAAACCTATCGAAAACAGCATTTTAATCTGGACCATGTTTCCTTCGGCCATGATGTTGAGACCGCTTTTCTGATGCTGGAAGCTTCCCATGTTCTGGGAAGAAAACACGATACCCTTACCGCCCAAAAGGCAAAAAAAATGGTCGACCATGCCTTGGAATGGGGTTGGGACGAACAAAACGGCGGCTTCTACGACGGTGGTTACTACTGGGATGCATCCGGCAAACGAACCGTCGAAAACCGGGCAAAGGTCTGGTGGGCAGAAGCCGAGGCACTGAACTCCCTATTGCTTATGTCGCAATTGCATCCCGAAGATAAACAATATGAAACGCTATTCGAAAAACAATGGCAGTATGTTAAAACCTATCTTATCGACCACGAACATGGCGGATGGTATCCGGAGGGACTTGATACCGATGCCGAAGCAAAAAAGGCGCCGAAAGCACAAATCTGGAAAGTGAATTATCACACTATTCGCTCTCTAATAAATGTGATCACTATGTTAAAAGGGGATTTTATACTCACTAAAACGGAGATTGATTCTTAATATAAGGTGAAATTTTAGGGTTTTTGTCGTCATCTTATTGATTCCCGCAATCTAGAATTGTATATTGCTTATAATATGTGTCGCCCTGAACGTTGCCAGACAGCTGTGATCCAATCCCAAATTCTACCATTATCGACCTTAGCTATTGCCATGTTCTGTTAAAAGCACCGTTTATCCGACCAAAATCTATACTAAAAGAACAATTGATACGTTCGCTACATATATGAAGCAGTTTTTCGCATATTTAGGAATACTTCTGGTAGCAAGCTCCTGCAACGTCTTGGGCATTGCCGGCAAATCGGGCTATACCGCCAAGGTCGATGGTCCTGCTCTCAGCAGTTCAAAAACATACGAAAAGCTGATTAACGAGAAGGCCGTTACTCAAAATGGCCTGTTCGATGTTCATAAGGTGGGTGAGAAGTATTATTTTGAGATTCCGGACAGTCTATTGAACCGTGAAATGCTGGTAGTGACCCGATTTGTAAAAACGCCATCGGGAGCAAGCAACTACGGCGGAGAGAAAATTTCAGAAAATACAATAGTTTTTGAGAAAGGACCGACCGAGAATATCTTTCTGCGGATTTCAACCTTGGTCAGTGCCGCCAATGAAGATGATGCCATTTCAAAAGCGGTGAACAATGCCAACATCACCCCAATTTTGGAAGCCTTCGACATCAAGGCCAACAACGAGGACGAGAATTCCTCAGTTATCGACGTTACCGATTTTATCAATGGGGAAAATCCTTTATTGGCCTTGGGCAACGATGACAAAGACGACTATAAGCTGATGTCGCTGGAGAAAAACAAGTCGTATATCAAAGCTATCAATTCCTTTCCGATGAACACGGAAATCAAAACGGTAAAAACCTATAAGGCCAAAGCCGGATCTGACAAGCGCAAAGAACTTCCCGCCGCCATCTTGGCCGGTGTTGTCACCTTGGAAATCAACAACTCTTTTATACTTCTTCCGAAAAAGCCCATGCAAAAAAGGTTGTATGATGCCCGGGTGGGCTATTTCGCCAGTTCCTATTTGGAATATGGCGACGACCAGCAAAAAGTCGACCGCAATACGTACATCCACAGATGGCGTTTGGAACCTAAACCAGGAGATTCCCTAAAATGGCAACGCGGCGAACTTGTAGAACCCATAAAACCAATTGTTTATTATATCGATCCCGCAACACCTAAAAAATGGAGGCCGTATCTCATTCAAGGGATCAACGATTGGCGGGTCGCTTTTGAACAGGCAGGTTTCAAGAACGCCATTATCGGGGTGGAATGGCCTGAAAACGATCCGACTATGAGTTTGGAGGATTCACGTTTTTCTGTACTGCGGTATTTCGCCTCTCCCTCTAAAAACGCGTATGGGCCGAACATCGTAGACCCCCGAAGCGGCGAGATCCTGGAAAGCCACATCGGATGGTACCACAACCTGATGAGCCTATTGCATAGTTGGTACATGGTGCAGGCAGGAGCTGTTGACGAACGTGCCCAGAAAATGGAATTCGAGACCGAACTTATGGGCAGCCTTATCCGTTTTGTAGCCTCCCACGAGGTGGGACATACTTTGGGCCTTCGCCATAACATGGGCGCCAGTTCGGCCACCCCCGTAGAAAATCTACGGAACCCCGTATGGCTTAAAAAGAACGGTCACACAAGTTCTATTATGGATTATGCGCGTTTCAACTACGTCGCACAACCTGAAGATAGCATACCTCCCAAAGATTTGATGCCGCGTATCGGTGATTATGATAAATGGGCCATTCAATGGGGCTATTCACGTTTTCCGAAGGAAATGGAGCTTTCAGAGGAAAAAGAACTCCTGAGTCAGATGGTGGTCGACAGCGTTTCGAACAATCCAAGACTTTGGTTCGGTGGCGAGGGCCGCGATTTCGACCCCCGTTCACAAACTGAAGACCTCGGCGACGACGCCATGCAGGCCAGCATGTACGGTATTCTCAATCTGCAGCGGATAGCCCCGTTCCTAAAAAAATGGACAAAGGAGAAAAATAGTGATGATTATGCCAATCTAGATCAGGTATACAAAGACCTCGTCGATCAATACAAGGACTATGTATTTCACGTAGCACAAAATATCGGCGGTATATATGTTACCCCCAAGACCATGGGCGAGGAAGGCGAAGTATATCGGCCTGTAGATCAAATGACGCAAAAACAGGCATTGGTTTTCTTGAACGACTATATATTCAAGGAGCCCAAATGGTTGTTGCGCAACGATATTTTAAATG
The DNA here is from genome assembly GCA_963832345.1 of uncultured Flavobacteriaceae bacterium. GTDB lineage: Bacteria > Bacteroidota > Bacteroidia > Flavobacteriales > Flavobacteriaceae > Pricia. The sequence goes on from CAWHTW010000016.1 coordinate 107,377, forward strand.
CCATACAATCCCCACAATCAAAGGAAGCGGTTACCAAGACCATGGAAAGTGTCATGATGAATCTGCTCGGTGGCAGCCGACTGAGCCGTATGACCTTTATCGCCGAGCGCTATGAGGAAGAAGATCCATATACCCCAGAAGCCTATATGGACGACCTCGCGCAAGTGGTTTGGGGCGACATGAACGTTTTTTATCAGACTACTTCCTATCGCAGAAAACTTCAAAAATCATACGTATCGAACCTCATTACCCTGTATAAGCCCGATGAAGCGGAGGGAATGGTAGAAGGCATATTGGCCAAACTTTCGGAAGGCTACACTGTAAATACCGATGTGCGCTCGTTGGCTCTGGATAAGCTTTTAACTTTACAAGGAAAAATCAAGCGCACCCTGCCTGTGATGACCGATCGCTTGACCATTGCGCACCTAAATTACCTGAAAAGGGAAATAGCTACGGTTGTCGGCGAAACCAAAGATGTCGATCCGCTTTTCATTCCCTTTCGAAGGGATGTTTCTATCAAGGAAAGTGGTGGAAAGTAAGCAGTAAGTGGTAGTTGCTGTCGCGGTCCACAGGATTTTTTCAATACTTTCTGATTTCTATTCAACTTGCTTTCGAGCGCTACCAAGTAAGTCCACCCAGAGCAATCCCTACTTAATTTTTTGATTTAAAGATAAATTGTCCGACTCAAGGGTGTTTGTGTTATATCGAGCGAAAAGCTATCCGTATCACATACTAAAATTAACTTTTGGCTATTATCTTCTTCGAAAAGTATACCTTTTGGTAATACAAGCACTAAAAAGTCAATATGCCGTTGGAAAAAAGGAATATGACACAAAAACCCGTAGCGTTTTTGATTAAAAAAAACGTCCGGCCGACCGCCATGCGAATTCTAATTTACAAATTCATGGCCGAAAAGGATATCGCCGTCGCCCTGACGGATATCGAAAAAGCATTTGTAAAAGCAGAACGGACGACACTTTACCGAACCCTAAAAACATTCGAGGAAAACGGAATCGTACACCAAATCGAAGACGGAACGGGAATTACAAAATATGCCTTGTGCGAACCCGGCTGTAATTGCGAACTCGATCAAGATCTACACTTACATTTTCATTGCGGCCATTGTGACAAAACTGTTTGTTTGACCGAGCATAAAATTCCACATATCAATTTACCGGAAGGCTACATCGCCGAAGATGCAAATTTGGTGCTGAAAGGTATATGTGACAAATGTAGCGGACAATAAATGCACTTCCACTGCATTGAAAATATAGCCATCTTGCACCCTATATGTAGAATGGAAAAATACAAAAAAGGACTATAAAACCAGATATAGACCGCTGTAGCACCAAAGATAATCAAGGTCAAGGCAGTCACGACCACCCCGACAACACATCGAACTTCAAAACCTATTTTCCGGCGATTTTCAGCTTCATATTTTTAATAGTAGGAATTGCCTTCGATTATCTCGATGGATGAGTGCGCGTTGTTCGGCATGGGGTCGCCTACTTTCCCGTGGGGCTTCAAGCTATGAAAGAAGGTTGATGCCCATCTTGCCATCGAGCAAATCCGAAAAGCGGGGATATCAAAAATAATCATGCTATCGGGCGATAAAGATTCCATCACGCAAGAGGTCGCCAACGAACTCGGAACTGATCACGCGAAAGGCGGCTTGCTCCCAGAGGATAAGTTGAACGTAGTCGAACGGTTAAAAATCAGCCAGACACCAAGGTTGCTTTTATCGGAGACGGCATTAACGATAACGCCAGTGCTCGCAGCAAGCGATGTACGTATTGCGGGCAGTGACGTGGCCATCGAGACCGCAGATGCCCCATCCCAGATCGATCAACCGAGCAAAATGGCAAGGGCCATTAAAATCGGCCTTTCAACCCGACATATCGTTTGGCAGAATATTGCGGTGGACTTCGGGTTCAAGGCCTTTGTGTTAATTTTAGGCGCAGGAGGCTTGGGCACCATGTGGGAAGCAGTTTTTGCCGATGTAGGGGTTGCGATGTTGACTATTTTGAATGCGATACGGTTGCAGAAGATGAAGTGGAATTAAAAAAAATCCAAATCAAAAAATCAAATCTAGGGGCACTTAGATTTAATCCTTAACAGTTTGAAACATCGTATTGGCGATTCTGGGTAAGTGTGCGACATCGAAATTAAAGAAATGATAGCGGTAAGGGTTTAATTCGCTGTATGAAATTTATCTCATTTTCACGTCCCCCAATCCAGAAGTCTCCGTTGGGTACAAAACCCCTTTTTCTAAACGAAACAATCCTTTAAAGGGGTCATCTACCACCTCTAAATGCCCGTCGAGATCGGCGAAATGGATATTGGGGCGGGAAAGGGCGAAATGTAGGCCTGCCGAAATCCCTAGGGCACACTCATCGTTACAGCCAATCATGCTTTCAAGCCCGGCCGCTTTAGCCACCGAATTGATATGCATGCCCTCTAAAATACCCCCAACTTTCATCAATTTGATGTTGACCATATCGACACGTTCGTTCTGCGCCAAGCGAAATACGTCCCTAAGCGTTTTAATGCTTTCATCCGCCATTACGGGTATATTTACCTGATCGGTCACCTGCCCAAGGCGCTCTTCCTTTTCCAGTTTTGTGGGCTGCTCGAAAATTTCAATTCCAATATGTGCCGTAGCTTTGACAAAAGCTACCGAATCTACCACCGAATAACCTTGATTACCGTCAAAACGTAGCCTTAGCTGAGGATATTTTTCATGTAGCCGGTTCATTTTTTCAATGTCCTCGAGCATACTGCGACCTCCTTTAACTTTTAAAATAGAAAATCCTTGTCGCACAAACTCGTCGGCTTGGAGCAAGGTTTCCCCGACAGGAAGGATTCCGATGGTGATACTGGTAGCGATGCTGGTTCGATATCCGCCCAAAAACTTATACAAAGGTACGTCGGCCTTTTTCGATATCAGGTCGTGCAGGGCCATGTCTACCATGGTCAGCGAGGAGGATTTTTTACCGAGAATCGTTTTTAGTTCCTTTATGATAAGGGCATAGGTAAAAGGGTCTCTCCCAATCAAATAGGAAGAAATGACATCTTTGATTGCCTGTTCAACCTCTGCGGGATTTTCCCCCGTAACCGCTTTATCGGGTGCGCCGCAGCCATAACCGATCAATAGACCATCGGTCTCCACTTTTAGTATGAAATTGGTAGTTTTGCCTATCGTTTCGTAAGCAATGGTGTAGGGTTTGGAGAGTTTGAGATCAAGACGTTCGTAGGATACTTTGGTGATTTTCATATTTTCTCCTTTACTACTTGAACCAACGCCTCCACTCCATATTTCAAAACATCGAACGCCGGCAATTTTGTTTCGAGTGTAATTTGTTTACAAGCCTCCAAAATTTCGTCATCGGCCATATTTTCGTGGTTTACGGTTATTGCGATCACCTTTTTACCAGAAATGACCTCTATAGCGTTAATCTGCTCGGGCAGGGAATGCATTCTATAGCCGGGGAATCCGTCGTATTCCAAACGTTTCGGGGCATGCTGTAGAATAACATAGTCCGGTCGGCCTGCTGCTAAAATTTCGAAACCGCCGGGATAGGCCGGGTTCATCAAACTGCCCTGTCCCTCGATAACAATAACATCGGGCTTTTCGTTCTTGTAGGCACTTACCACGGCATGTTCAATCTCGCCGGAAACGAAATCATTGATGCAGCTGTCCATCACCATACTGTATTTCGCACCCTGCATCCAAGCGGTCTGGCCTGTGCCGATCATTTCCGCTTTTAGTCCTGCATCCCTCAAGCCGTGGACCAAAAGCCAAGCTGTGGTCCGTTTTCCCAAAGCGGAATCGGTGCCGAGTACGGCAAGTTTTAGACAATCGACTTCTTCGATTTCCCCGGTAAAAAAATGGAGTTTATCACGATCAGGGGTTTTTCGTACGTCTCGGATACGGCAGTTGTTTTCGGCGGCAATCTGATTGAGAACGGCATCGTTTGTCAAGAAATCATGCAGGCCGCTATCGACGTTCCATCCCATTTCCAAGGCTTTTTTTATAACCGCTTTGGCTTCATTTGGCAATCGGCCTCCATCGGGGGCAAGGCCTATGACCAAGCTTTGGGGGAACTGGTCGCTAGCCTCTAGTTCGGCAAGGGCAGCGTCCAAATCTTTGAAAACCGGTATACCATTGTTCTTCTTATCCAGAACCATTCCGGCATCCTGTTCGGCATATTTAGTATCTATAACCCCCACAATTTCATAGCGTTCGGTAAAGCGGACAAGACCGTGCGCCGTTTTTCCATTGGGCGTATTAAAAGCACCTTCGCAGTATACCAGTGCCTTTCCGTCAATTGATTCTTTCATGTTCTTTAGTTTTTTGCTGTTAACACCGCGACAAAGCGGCCGGGTTCGAAATCCATTTTTTCATCCAATTCTAAAAGCGCAATGAGGCCGGCCGTTGCGGCCGGTAAAATCCGAAAACCTTCTTTTTTGGCCAAGACAGAGGTCATCTGCCTTAATTTCTTATCGCTAATATTGAAAGCCTCGCCATTGGATTCCCGCAGCGCGTAAAGGGCTTCCTCCCCGTCGAAACTATGCCAATTGATCAGGGGTTCGTTATATTTGGTCTCCTTGATCGCCTCGGGATCTAAATCTTGACAGTGGTCCAGACCTTGCAGAAACGATTGTACTATAGGATTCTTTCGGCTTGACGAGGCCGCTATCATTTTCGGGATACGCGATGTTTTTCCTCTTTTGTACAAACTTACGAATCCACGATAGATACCAGCGAAAAGGGTACCGTTCGATACCGGTACGGCGCAGTATTCCGGTGCATCCCCCAATTCTTCAAAAATCTCAATGGCAATCTGTGAGTAGGCCGAAATCTGTAAAGGTGTATTCGAGCCCCCCGGATTAGCGTCGTACCATCCCTCTTCCTTGGCAAGTTCGCTGCTTTTCTTCACCACATCTTCATAGCTGCCGGGCAGCCTGATGATTTCTGCTTTTAGGCCAAGCATTTCGGAAATGCGCTCGGTATGGTAGCTCTCGGGGATGTAGATTTTACAACCAATGCCGGCCAGGTTCGCGGCTAACGCCATGGCAACCCCGTAATTACCGCAAGTCGCCAGGGACACAGCGTCAAACTCGCGCCTTACGGCATCGTACACCTGTGCGAAGGCGATACGATCTTTTTGGGTGCCGGTCGGGTTGTCTCCCTCATATTTCACATAGAGCTGCCGGATGTCGAACTCCCTCTCCAAAGTTTTTGCGCGTTGCAGTCCCGTATCGCCAACCTCTAGGTTGATAATATCTTCATACGATTCTAAACGATCCACGAGGGACTTACTTTTGTCCCTTACGAATTCAGCCAATTTCTTGGCTTCCGAAGATACTTTGTTCTCGGCGGTCTTTACACCATCCTTTAGGTTCATAGCTCACTAATTAGGGTTTCCAAATGTAATTTGTTTTACAGACTTTTGGATATGTATATTTCAAAAATTGAAAATCAATAAAAAGCCGATAATCGTGACGATTATCGGCTTTTTTGATTCCGCTAAGTCAGGGCTCCAACCCTTACCTATTTTTTAAGTTGAGAGCCCGGGTATGGGTTCCATTTTGCCGTTCTTCAATTTTCCTAGAACGGTTACGTCTTTTGTTTTTTTATATTCATCTATGGCCATGATCAATTGCTGTTTGGTTTCCCTAACAATCTTGATTCCTGATTTTTGGTTTTTATTGCGGACTTCTATATAATATCCATCGCGAAGTTCCGTCGGCTTTGTGGCAGGTCTTCCCATAATACTACTATCTTAAATTTGTTCGTAATTTTAATTAACGATAAACATAGGCAAATTAACCTAAAAAGTTAACCAATTGAGGGTTAAGCTAAAGTTAAAGTGTCCATTTTTTTTTCAGAATGTTTTTTTACCACTTCCAGACCTTCTATTCGTGTTGTTTTTGCGAACTTTTACTAATATCACCCGTTGCCACTATTCCTCCTTGACGAAATCCTTTTTGAGTCGGGTCGGACTATCGGGCACTTTATTGATCAATCGCTTTTTACCGTTTTTCTTGATGATTTCAAAAGCATCATACAGATTTCCGGTGGGGGTATAAGCCCCGTATTTTATGGTATCCTTAGAAACCGTAATGATTTGGAAAAGTTGGGTGAATTCGCCTCTTCGAACCATCCAATCCCGGTCTTTTGATTCGTACATTTTGGGTCCGCTTACCGATACGGCGTAAACCGTTCCGGCATCCTTTACTACAGTGAGACCCTTGCCCTCGTTCTTTACATAGCCCCTGGCATACGTATGGTCATGTCCTTGCAAAACCAAATCGACCTTATACTTGTCGATAATTGGCTTTAGGGCTTCCCGTAGTTCTTTATTGTCCCTGCCCTCGGCCGTGGAGAAAATCGGATAGTGCATCGTGATAGCCGTCCATTTTTTGGTATTGGCGCTCAATACCGAATCTAGCCATTTTACTTGTGCCTCGCGCGCTTCCCTACTTTCATCAAAACCTTCGGCATCGATCGATATCAGTTTCATATTTTGATAGTCCAACGCATAACAGGTTTCTCGTAATGCGTCTATAGGTCCGTTTTCGGGTAGCGTAAATTGTGGTCTCCATAAAGATGACAGTACCCCATCGCGGTACTCATGGTTTCCGGGGGTCATCATGCTCGGCACGGTGGCATGTATAAAACTGCCCGCATAGAACCATTCGCCCCACTCCATGTTCGCATCCCTATCATTGATGAGGTCGCCGGCGTGCAACATAAAATCCACTTCCGGAAATTGCCGGTAAGAACTTCGAATGACTCGCGACCACAGGGACTTTACATTGTTCTGGGCATCCCCGAAATAAATAAAACTGAAGGGTTCGCCCATATCGGTGCCTGCGGTGGTAAACTGAAACCATTCGCTCCAATAGTTATCATCATCCGAGCCATCACCAACCCTATAAACATAGGTGGTCTGCGCCTTTAAATCAGATACTACGGCCGAATGATACGCCGCTTTCACCAAGGGCTCTTTTCTATTTTGGTTTTCGAACATCTCTGTTTTGGTATCGATTTTACGTACTTCCCCTAGTAAGAATTCAGGGCCATCGGTAGCCACCGCAATTTCTACGACGCCTTGATCTATTTGCTGGTTGGTTCTCCAGTTGACCGCAAAACTATGCGCGGGGTCAAGGGTCAGGTTCGCTATTATGCGATCGGGAGTTTTGGAAGGGTAAAGCAGTTTATGCCCGGCTACGGTATCATGTTCGACATAATGACTATGACCGTGATGTTCACTTACGGTCGGTTTTTGTGCGATTGTTACAAAATTCGATACTAGTACGAGTACTAATAATACAATACTTCTCCGAGTGTTCATGATGAAATTCATTTGTTTCAAAAATTAGTAGCTGTCCGTTACCTCCACGCGTTTTCCCAAGGTATCGCTTTCTTTAAGTTTTTCTATCACAACCATATTATAAATTGCGTCCTCCAAATCTAATGGAACTTTCTTACGCCCTAGGATGGCTCTGGAAAAAGCCTCTACCTGTAATCTATATTGATCACAGGTGTCGAATACTATCTCTGTTCTTTTATCTTGCTTGACCAGCCAAATTTTTACCGGCTTTTCTTTCGGGGGATTAAAAGGGATTTCAAAAATTATACTGCCCTTCGTGCCAAAAACCTGAGCCTGTTGATTCTCAACCAGCTGTGTGGCACAAAAGAAGGAAGATTGCCCCTTGTCAAATTTAAGGATGCCCGAAACCAAGACATCTACATTGAATTCGGGGTGATATTCGATATTCGCCCATACACTTTTCGGTTCTGCCCCGAACAAATATCGGGATATTGAAATAGAGTAACACCCAATATCCATTAAACTACCGCCCCCGAACTGCGCGCTGTTTACAATACTACTCGGGTCATCTTCAAAAAAGGAAAAAGAGGACTGAATTGTTTTCAGTTTCCCGATTTCACCGGCATCTACCAGTTGTTTTGCCTTTATCCACTGCGGATGGAACCTGTACATAAACGCCTCCATCACCAGTAGCTCCGGATGCCTGTTTGATTCCTCCACTAATTTTCGCGCCTCCATACTGGTTAAAGCAATAGGTTTCTCGACGAGTACATGTTTGCCAGCCCTTAAGGATTTGATAGCCCATTCAACATGCAAGTGGTTGGGAAGCGGGATGTAGACCGCCATGATTTCGGCATCCTCCAATAATTCTTGATAGCTACCATAATACTTGGCAATACCAAAAGAATTTGCAGCTTTCTCCGCAGTATCCTTCCTTCGTGATGCGATTGCCCGAACGGAGCAATATTCACTTTTTAAAAGGGCGGGTATGACCTGCTCCACGGCAATAGCAGCAGTCCCCAAAATGCCCCATTTCACCTGCTTATCCATAGTTAGATACCTATCACCAGCAAATCCAAGATTTTATGAATTGCTATTGCGTTTATTAAAGCCCACGAAAAGAAAGGCCAGTAAAATCAATCCAACAGTAGCCACTGCGCCTACGATAATAGGATCTAGATGGCATTGCAACCAGGCATATTCCGAAGGCAAATCCCTTAGAAAAGTGCCCCAGATAATAATCAGGATGCTAAATACGACGGACAGTATTCCCTGGGAACGTGAAATCTTTACGTTGAACAAGGCCAGTAGAAAGAGCCCTAAAATACCTCCTCCGAAGATACCCGAAATCTGCCACCAGATATCAAGCGCGCTTTCGGCATCGATCAAAAGAAACGCAAAAGCAATACCCAAGAATCCCCATATAATGGTGGTGATACGAAGAAAGCCGATGTTGCTTTTCTCGGAAGCCTTGGGTCTAAAATACTTTTTATAATAGTCTAAAAAGAGTACCGTCGACGAGGAGTTCAGGGCAGAGTCGACGGTACTCATCGAAGCCGCTAATATCGCGGCGATAATCAGGCCTTTTAGACCTACCGGGAGTTCGGTGGCGATAAAAAAAGGAAAAACCTCATCGCCTTTCACGATTGAAGGGTCTAACACGTGCCCTGCCCCTGAATAAAAAGCGAACATCGCAGATCCGATATATAAAAAAATAGCTGTCAGCGGTAGGTAAATCAGCATCGCAATCCAAATCGATTTTTTAGCCTTTTTCTCCGTGGCGACTGCACTGTACTTTTGGGTATAATTCTGATCGGCCATCAAATTCCTTATATTTTCGGTAACGCCATAGATAATCATGACCCAAACGGTTCTGCTTTTCAACGAAAAGGAGGTGTCTCCCAGACTGAACTTATCGGCGTCGAATGCTTTTTGAACTAGAAAATCAGGTTGGGCAAAAATCTCCGTGGTCAACAGATAGGCACTGAACAAAAGTCCACCGATCATTATGATGGACTGTAAAACGTCGGTCCAGATTACAGCTTCCATGCCGCCCATCAAGGTATAGGCAATGGTCAAGATACCTATAATCAGTATCAGCGTCCGTATATCAACATCTATGAAGGACGTCAATAAGAGGGAGGAGAGATAGAGAATTACCGCCGTTCGCCCTATCATAAACAAAACGAATGAAAGGGAGGCGTATATCCGGCCCCAATTGCCGATTTTATCCTCAAGGTACTGATAAACCGAAATTATGTTATGTTTTCGGTAATGTGGAATAACATATTCGGCCACGAACCACGTGACCGGAATCGCCGTAAGGGCGAAGATCAGCGGATGCCAATTTTCATCGAACGCCTTTCCCGGTACTGCGATATAGGATATACTGCTCGTATAGGCACTCATTACCGCTATACCAGCTGCCCATGCTGGAATACCTCTACCGGCCACCATAAAATCGTCGGAAGTCTTTGTCCTCCGTAAAAAATAAATTCCCATAGCGACCATGAGCAACCCGTAAAGCACCAAGATGGCGGTATCGATTGTTCCTAGTTGGTAATTCATAATATACTGGTGTGGAAATTTTTTTTGCAATCCCGTTAAGCGCAAAGTAAATTTAAACGGATTAATTATGCCACAACTATATTACATAAATCATATCATATCTTAACTTAAAATGTCAGATAAATTGAGTATTATTGATATATGAGTTAATAAACCTTGATATGGAATTTGTTTGTGAAAAAATATTCGTGCCTAGCAACCATTCTTTTATTTCACGTAAATTGCCTTTGTCATCTAATGCCAGAATACATTCGCACAAAAATTTCGAGTTGAACTATATCACGTCGGGGGTGGGTAGAAGAATCGTGGGTGACAATATTTCTGGTTTTGAAAAAGGAGATTTGGTTCTTATGGGACCCGACCTACCCCATTGCTGGGAGGTGCTTGATAGCGAGGGAGACGAAGTACCCGCATGTATCGTAACCCATTTTTCGGAAAACATCATCGATTCGGATTTCTTTAAAATGCCGGAACTTGAGAAAGTGGTCGCTTTATTAAAACAAGCGAATCGAGGCATACGTTTTAAAACCGAAAACGACACCCCTATTCGGGAGATTTTAACCGATATGTCCTCTAGCAAAGGTTTGGAATATTATATCGGACTACTAAGAATATTCAATCTTCTTATAAAAATCGAAGATACCGTCCGGCTCTCCAATCCCATAAACCAATCCTCGGTTTTTTCAAAAAATATCGAAAAGGTAAACAAGGTCTATGAGTATGTTTTTCAAAATATACATGAGGGTATCCGGCTCGATGAAGCCGCGGCCGTATTGAACATGGCCCCAAGTTCGTTCTGTAGGTTTTTTAAAAAGAAAACGGGCAATACCTTTATGGAATACGTAAAAAACGTGCGGGTCGGCATAGCGGCCAAATTATTGGCGGAAACCGATAAACAGATTACCCAGATCTGTTTTGAAAGCGGTTATAACAACTTGGCCAATTTCAACCACTATTTTAAGACCAATATGGGGAAAACACCCTCGGAATACCGTAAAAATTTTCAATGAAAGTTGCGCGCGATTTTGCCGGTGTACAACATTAATTCACTTTCCAATAACAGACCCTTTACCTTTCACTTACTCGAACCTGTTATAGCTTCCAGGCAATTCGTTATGTATGTTTATGGCTACCAAAGAAAGTATCGCTATCAAAACGAGGATAGCCAAAAAACATCGAACCCATTTTTTTGCAGGTAATGCTTTGGAACCAACATTTGGAAACGCCACTTTTTCCTTACGGACCATGATGTAGATTATCAAAATATTCATGAGGTACAGGTGATGGTTCAAATCCAATTTTCCAGCAAATAATCCTGTAACCACATAACTTAGCAACGCGTAAACCCCCAAATAGACAAAGAGAAAGAACCCTGCATCCTTTGTGCCATACGAGCCGTTTTTTAGCTTCCAGAATACGGAGATCGCCATTAGCGATAGCACGATTGCGGAGGCTAAGGCGCTGGTAAGGGCAATCTGTTCTATATCGGGAATTCCCCCCAAACGATTTAAAATATGTGCATAGGCCAATGATTCCCTATATATCATCAACGGGATAAACACCAACAATACCAGCAAACTTAGCATGTTGACCCAGGCTCTAGGTTTCCCCTCGTCGTCGACCGGCCATTTTGAGCTGAATACCCCATACGCCATTCCCGTACCGCCAAAAAAACCGATGCTATACTCCATGACGTTCCACATGTTGAAAGGTATTTCAAAAACGTTGCCAGTCACTTGTAGAAAATTGCCAAAGCTAAAACCAAAACCACCGCCCAAAGCCGAAAAAATCGCTACGCGTATTGCGGAGTTTCGGTTTGAACGGGCCATATGCAAAAGCATGGCGATTCCTGCACCTAAAATCAAAGCCCAAGCCTCCGATCTTGGAGGGGTCATCTTAAACCCAATCTGCTCTATCAGAAAAAAATAGGTAAGTAATGCGCCTGCCACCATTTCCGATACCAGACCTCCCCAATTGACTTTAGTCTTTTTACTTTCTTCAAGTACTAGGCCCACCAGGCCGCCACCCAACAATCCGAACAGGGCACCAATTACAAATAGCATCCCTAGACCATAAAATACATTTATGAAATTATCCGCCTTGCCGTAACCCACAACCTGACCATAACTGATCATGCCCCCTGCGCCCCAACCCATGGCGGACGCCAAAGCTATTGGCACCATTTTGAAGTACCAGTCCTTTCTTTTGGAAACTACAACTATCGCCAGCGCACCAATCGCACCGGCCCATGCAGCGCCTTGTTCGTGCCCGAACTGGCCCCTAATTGCCCAGGCCGTTGCTAGCGATAGGGCCACTACCGCTATTTTAACGGCGAACTTTTTAATTATCATTAGTAACTGATTTATGGCCCGGAGTATTTTCAGTGTTTTGTTTTGAATAAAACCGGAAATACGCCACTGCAAAAATATAGAGCAGCAGTCCCAGACCAATAGGCCCCAGCAACATACTATATTCGGAATATACCTCGCTGTATCCGGCAACCGTCTTTGCTCGAAAATAGTATTGAACGCCCAAAACAATCAGAAATATTGCGCTAATCAAGGATAGAAGCAGAAGTCCCTTATTTTTAAAAAGGCTGCTGTTGCTAACGCAATTTGAAATAAGCTGAAAAAGAAACAACCAGAAGGCCCATGATATCACTTGGGACCAATTTAAGGTTCTGAAGTAGTTCACAACCGTCATAAAAGAATGAAAGAAAAGTTTAGAATCCGTATAATAATACCGGTCTTTATACAGCAGAACCTTTACCTTTTCTTGCGGTCCGTTCTTTAGTATATTCAGAATGGCCTTTTCTTGTTCGTCGTAACCGAAAGCGTCCCAATCGGGAATCTCGAAAGCGTTGTACAACGAACATACCCTTCCGTAGCCGTGAAAATCGAGTCCCCCGATCATTATAAGTCCATTCTCTTTGCAGAATTTTTTCAACTGTCCGAAAAGATGCCTATCGTAATAAAGGTCTTTCCCTGAATTTTCAATCTCAAAGCCATCCGCCCCGAGTGCTGCATATAATTCTTTCTCTTTTCCCTTGCCGTCGAACCAATGATTTATGATTACCGCACCTCCGTATCGATGTACTGAATCTATTACCGCTTTATCTTCCATTCCCTTGGTTTCAAATTTGCCGGTAAGCCCTAGCAGACTCATATGATTGGTGCCCGAATATTCTTGACCTACCAGCACTAAGGGCTTTTTGGAAAACTTACCGTTTTTTTGAGCCTCGGAGAATTGTAAACTCTTTTTGTGGTTGGCGTGGTCGGTAATAAAAAAGGCGTCAAAACCATTTCTCTCATGCCACTCCCACATGTTTTTTTGGGAAATCAAGCCGTCATGACTGAATTCAGTATGGGCATGTGTCGTTACCAAGACCGTATCATCGGAAGTGTTGATAATCGTATTGTTCGGCAAGGGTACAAAAAGTACCACCACAAAGACGGCAAAGCAAATACCGATTACCAAGGGCAGATTTGCCAATTTTCTTAGGGCAATACTGCTTCTGAAAAGCCTTTCCTTATAAATTGCCGCTAAGCTAAGAACAATGTAAAATAACAAGCCCCAGCATAGGAACAACGGTATTTCTTGTAACGCATAAATAGATCGGTTCAAATAGAGCAAAGGCCCAAGAATCGGCTCGAAAATAATGCGCCAGATAGAGACGTCAACCGCGTAATCGACTGCCGGACTTTGAGTCAGGACATCCTCAAAATGCACTTGAAAATGAAACGCGGAGGACAGTAAAATAATTAATAGCATGATGAGCGCAAAGACGAGGTTCTGTGTTCTTGTCCTTTTCATATCAATCGTGCTTTATGCGTAAGGCTATAAAATTGAACGGATGGGCTTACCGTATTGGAATTGGTCTAGATGCTGTTTAATTTTGTTGCGCTTAACCGTATCTAGTCGTTGCAAGGGAGAAGCCATATGATCTTCACAAATGCCCAAGATTGACAGGGCGCATTTTATGGCCTTTATACTTCTTGTGGGCGAATTTTCTACATTGTACATAGTGTCGTGTATGTGCAGAATCTTTTTCCGGATTTTCGCTATCCGCTGCATATCGTTGGAAAGGGATGCTTCATATAGACCAACAAATAAATCAGGAAAAACATTGGCTCCTCCGGTAACACCACCGTTGGCTCCCTTCAAAATAGCATCTGATAATAAGAGTTCATCTCCAGCGATTACCGAAAAGTCGGGAGTATCTTTAAAAGCTTCGATAAACGCATATAGCAATTTGAGATCGCCTGAACTATCCTTTACACCGATAGCCCCAAGTTCCTTTGCTATTTTTACGTTAGCTGGGGAAAGGCTGATTTTAGTACAGCTAGGTATATTATAGACTAAAAAGGGTAACCGTAGTAAGGGTGCAAGCATCCGAAAGTAGCCGCTTATTTCTTCTTCGGACAACGGAAAATAAAAAGGTGGGGCAACCACAAGTGCATCAGCCCCAGAAGTTTTGGCATGATGTGCGATTTCCAAGCTTGCCTCGAAAGAAGTATCTGTTATGCCTACCAAGACCGGAACCCTCTGATTTATTATGGTACACGCTTCGGTTATAAGTTGTTTCCGTAACCCATAACCCAAACTTGGTCCCTCCCCATTGGTTCCCAATAAAAAGATTCCGTGTACTCCTCCATCCAAAAGATGTTCGATGAGATTTTTTAGGCCCGCGCTATCCAACTCCTTGTTTTCCAATAAGGGAGTGATCATCGGCGGGATGATTCCATTCAAGGGCAATTTCATAAATTTATATTTGGGTTTCAACAAATTAACATTAAAACCAAGCCATTGACCACTATAATCTTGTGAGAAACATATTATATCTTACCCTTTTTTTTGAGCACTTGTTTCAATGTTATCCTAAGGTTACTATGTTTTGTTCCCAATAATTGGAACGGTAAGAAACTTTAGCGGCTCAAACCAAGTTGAAGCCATGGTTAAAGCGCCCGGACTGGGAACGATGTGACATGATAATTGCGCTTTTCGGTACTTCGCCAGACAATCGTTGAAATCAATACGGTTGATTCGTACCTTGCAACAACCACATTTTAGACCATGCGCTATTGTTGCTTATATCATCTCCTTTAAATTCAGTAGGTACCAATTTTTCAATGGCCGATTCGGCGTTTTCCGGATTGATCGAGATCTCGTCATTAAAATTATAATAAAAACGTAAGGGCAGTGCCTGTCTTATGGCGGCTACGCCTGGCTGCAGGTCGGGCAGGCCCGTTCTTCTATAGTCAAACCATGATTCGGCTGCAGACGTCCAACTGGCTATCCATTTTTGCAGCATAATGTCCTGAAGCCCGGTATACCCCGCACCGGCAATATAGCTATCGTAGGAACTGCCGACGCCCCATGCATTGAACGATTGTTTTATACCTTCATTATAATGGGCCGCCGGGGAACCGGAAGCCCAACCGTACAAAGCAGCCTCCGCAAGTATAAAATGAACCTCAGAGGCAGAAAACAATCGCGAGGACAATAATGGACCTGATGCATCCTTATATCTATCGTTCAGCTGGGAGGCATGTGGATTGAATACCCCTTGTTCTAAATTTGGATTCAAGTTATATGAAGGTGCCGCAAAAGTAGAAGGTGGGATGCCCACGTATTCCTCATCAAAATCCACCGGAGTTTGCCAAGATGCGATATAATCATCCACGATTTTTTGTGAGATAATTCTTTTTCCACCTACTATCTGATCGGTATCGTCCGGTGCAGTAGGGTCTAGTTCTAATGGAATCGCTATTTTGTTGGCCCAAACGGGCAATCTGGGATCGTCTAAGGCCTGTAGGGTATCGACCAAGGTAGCGCACATCTTAATTCTAAAATAACTTCCGGAAGTACTCTCATCAAAAACGGTATTGCTCGGCCAAGAATCTCCCGGAGCAGCCCCGATATAGTTTACATTGGCATCATCTGAAGCATTTACGATAAGAGGATACGTCGTAGGGTTTGAAACGATTTTTCGAATACCGGCTTCCGCCATGGCAGGTTCTTTCGCGGACAAGCGCATATAATATCTCAAGGCCAGGGAATTTGCGAATTTTCTCCATTTCGAAGCCTCGCCATTATACAATACATCCTGTGAATTGCTTATACCTTGATAAGCGCTATTGGACAACAGCACATTTGCCTGTTCTAAATCAGATAAGATGCCCATATAAATATCCCTCTGGTCATCGAATGCGGGTTGGCGCAATTCGGCACTCTCATCGCCCCTTAACGCTTCGGAATAGGGTGCATCTCCCCATAGGTCCGTAATCAATCCAAACGTATACGACTTCATAATCAGGCTTACCCCTTGATGAAATTCAAATCCATTTTCAACGGCTTTTTCATAAAAAGTATCATTATCCCTTAAAACACTATAATAGCTACTCCAACTTTTGTTAGTAACATCCCAGTCGTAATCGTTATGCCCGCTCGACCACCCATCTTTTTGCGTGTGCTGCATCACCCCGGCAATGTCGCCAAAGCCAAGGGACACGACATTCTGCGCCAGCCCTGTAATTACGGTCGGCATCAATAAATTGGGATCGGCAACCGCAGGGTCGACCGCGTTCGGGTTAATGTTCAATTCCTCCAGATCTTCGCATGAAGCACATAAGACCAGAGCTAAAACCAATGCCCTAATGCAATTTTTTATTTTATACATCATCTTATATTTTACCTTAGAATGTAAGTCCTAATTTAAACCCGATAGGTACCACCCAAGGGTCTACATTATACCGTTCTATGCCTTGTTTGAACTGAGTTCCCCTATTTCCGCTAGAAGTTTCTATTTCAAAAGCCCGTTCCGGGTCTATGCCAAATTCTGAGTCCTTTGTCCAGAGGATAACGTTTCTGCTATAGATTGAAAAATTTATATTATCCAGACCAGCCCTTTTTGAGATTTTACTTGGCAGGGTATATGTCAAAGAAATCTCACGCAATTTAATAAAATCCGAATCGAACATGTTCGGTGTTCCAAACTCCCAAGGAAAACTGACCACATAGGGCAGAAAGACAGTACCCTCACCACCTAAGTTTTCTTGTTCCAATATAAAATTCCCGTTCTCGTCATGCGAGCCGACGACACCCGGCGCAAAGGTTCCGTCGTTTACGGTAGTTCCGCTAAAATCTTCCGGGAAACCACCGTACTCTGGTGTGGGGCCACCGACCGGCCTAAACGTTTCCGCCAATACTAATTCATCCTCATTTGCCACTACCCAGTCTCTTAGTTCTTGTCCGGGGCGTAAATCCCCAGGATTCACCAAATTGTCCAACCAGGTCTGGGTAAGCACACTTTCTGACATATATCGGTGCGTTTGTGACATATACTGTCCTCCCGAACGCCAATCAAAGGTCATGTTCAAGGAAAGATTTTTATAGGATAATCTGGATTGTAGCCCCATAATAAAATCCGGATTATAATTGCCCACTTTGGTCAATTCATCTTCTGGCAACCATTCTGCATCCAAGCCACTGCCGATGAGCGGATATCCAAAGTAAGGGGAATTGGTATCCGTAACACGTCTTATTTTCGGGGCATAGATATTTCCCACCAGACCATCCTCACCGGTAGCCAGATTTTTGGCATAGCCTCTGGATGCACTTTTATTATCGCTCCAAAACTCAATAAATTCTATGCCTTCATCCAGCTCCATTATGGTGGATATATTGCGAGTAAAATTAAAATCCAAATCCCATTGCCAGTTGTCTGTCCGTATCGGCGTAAATCCCAATAACAACTCAACACCTTCACTTCGTACCAAGCCCGCATTAATATTAATACTATTAAACCCTGAAGAAGAGGCCAAGGGTATGTTGCTCAAAATTTGGTTTTCATTATCTACGGTATAATACGTGCCTTCGAACCTTAGACGGTTACTAAAGGCGCTAAGATCCAGACCGAATTCAATCGAAGCGGCTTCTTCCGGCTTCAGGTCGCGTGTGAGCAAGGTTCCCGGCACAGTAAGTCTGGTAGCACTGCCCCATTGACCAGCATTTTGCAAAGCCTGGACTAAATTATAGGGGCCGGTATCATTACCAACTTCTGCGTACCCCGCCCTTAGTTTCAACAGACTGATCTTCTTAACATCCATCAATTCACTTAACAAAAAACTAAAAGACGCCGAATAATAGTCAAAATCATTTGCACCTACCGGTAGGGTACTTGACCAGTCTATCCGACCGGTAAAGTCTAAATAAAGCATATTGTCCCAGCCAAAATTTGCCAATGCATATAAACTGTTGATAGACCTTTCCCTAAATGCACTTACATAACTAAGCGATGCGGCATTGATATTATCGACGGTATAAAGATTTGGAACTACCAGTCCGGTACCCGATCTAGCACCATTACGTACAGAATTTGCTTTTTCATATAAGATGTTACCCCCAGCTGAGGCCGTAAAATCAAACTTGCCATAATCCTTCGCATACGTTCCCAAGATATCAATATTTCTTTCAAGGCCATTACTTATGTCGATGCCGTACGTTCCGTTATTGGTTTCCCTGGTATACCCCGGTGCTATTTTCGTCTCACGCACCTCGTCGAATTTGTTCAGGTTATATCTTCCTCTTATGCTTACGGAAGGGGATACTTGCCAATCGGCAATAATATTTCCGAAAACACGATATCTGTCAAAACTATTGTTGACTTCGTTTGCCAAAAAGTAGGGATTATCATGGTTTGCGGATACGCTCCGTACTTCAAAACCTTCTCTTCCGGGAACCCAATAATCCTCCAAATTCCGTATGTCTATATTGGCCGGGGTAGCATAAGCCCACTGTAAGGGATTGGCCCCCCTGTTTCCGACCGGTCGATTCTGCGCCCAGGTATGATTAAA
Source organism: uncultured Flavobacteriaceae bacterium (assembly GCA_963832345.1). Classification (GTDB taxonomy): domain Bacteria; phylum Bacteroidota; class Bacteroidia; order Flavobacteriales; family Flavobacteriaceae; genus Pricia. Next base: position 126,140 of record CAWHTW010000016.1, read on the forward strand.
GTTTACGTTGGTACTTATCGTCAATTTCTCATTGAGCTTCGAGGATGCCGACAAGGAATAACTATTCCTGTTCAAATCGGAATTGGGTACAATACCCGTATGGGTCATATTGGAAACACCCAATCTGTAATTCAAGGCACTAGTGCTATTGGTTACTTGCAAGGTATTGGTCGACGTAAGCCCCGGCCTTACAAACCTACTTACATTGCTTGGGTATGATTTTAGTTCCGTAGGAATAGGCACTCCGTTGGCATCCAAGGGTGCATCCCATTGTACGGCCCAGTAGCCCTTATCGAGCTCGGGACCGGACCCCGTTCCATCACCGGCGGAAACATTCGGCAAGATTTCGCTCCCCACATCTTCCGGCCGAAAAGAGAAAAATCCCGAAGCAAATTGCGATTGTACGTTTAAAAATCGTACCGGAATATCGGACACCGTATTGTTGGTATAGGTCACCTTCATCTTTTCCTTGTCCGTGGCTTTTTTTGTGGTAACAAGAACAACTCCGTTTCCCGCCCGTGAACCGTAGAGCGCCGCTGCACTTGCCCCTTTTAGTACGGTAATGTTCTCGATGCTCTCCGGATCAAGATCGGTAATGGCATTACCATAATCTACCCGAACCTGATCACCAAATCCCCCTGCATTGTTTACCGTATTATCTATGGGCACCCCATCTACAACAAACAAGGGTTGATTGTCCGAACCTAGGGAGGTAGCCCCTCTAATGACCATGCTCACGGTAGAACCCGTGCCCCCGGTCGCATTGATAGTGACCCCGGATACCTTACCGGACATACCCGTCAACACATTTTCATTGACGACCCTGGTCAGTTCTTCCGCTTCAACTTCCTGTACCGAATAGCCCAAGGACTTTTGCTCGCGCTTTATTCCCAAAGCAGTAACGACCACCTCATCTAAGGCTTCGGCGTCTTCCGTCATCACCAAATTAATCGTTGTTCTGCCGTCAACGATAATTTCTTGCGTCTTAAAACCGATGTAAGAAAATATCAGCGTGGCATTGGTATTGGGAACGGTAATGGTGTAATTTCCGTCAAAATTTGTGGAGACCCCTCTGGTGGTGCCCTCTAGAACAACACTGACTCCAGGTAGCGGCATACCATCCGTTTCACCAGTAACCGTGCCCGTAACTTCCGACTGCCCTATGACTACTGAAGTTCCCAAAAGCAATATCATAAGTAGCATTGGTAGAATACGCCGTTTGATATTTTTAGAATTGATATGCATAGTATGGTTTTAAGGCTGGTTATTCTTTTATTTAATGCTAATGATATAACTACTGAACAACTTCGAAAGTCAGAATCAATACATTGGTATTGATACCGATTATTTCGGGGTCTTGTCCTGCGGCCATAAACAGCATGAGCCGCATAGAACTGCCGGTAATCTCCTGGATGATTACTTTTCTTTGGAAATCCAAAAAACCTACGAATTCGGTTCCGGAGAAATCAAGGGTACTTACCCCGTTAAAAGTTAAGGATCCTCCGGGGCCGTATACCGACGAAACTGTGAAATCTTCATTTTCCACATAGGTAAACGTTGCATTATCTTCTGGGGAGTACAATCCTGTACAAAGACCAAAATCCGCTCCGCTACTGTTTACGATACCGGCCCCTTGTGTTGTTACGAATTGATAGACTATACCTCCGAATGAGGCACCATCGGCCTTAACGTCATGTTGATAACTCCCGTCAAAATAAAAGGTAAACTCATCTTCGTAGACTTCTCCCATGCCTAGACCTGCACCAAAAATTCCTGCGGATAACGGTACAGGAGTACCGGCGACCGGAGAAAGTTCCGCATCCGCATTGGCAAAATAATCAAACTCCGAATGCGTGCCCGAAAGTTTCCAAGTTTTACCCTGATAGCCTTCTGCCGTATGGTCGCCCGTAAGCAAAGAATAGGGAGTCAGCGCCAGGGCCAAACTTACTTCAGATGTTATCTCGGCCCCGTTTTCGTCTGTCGCTGTCAAGGTCGCCACGTAGTAACCGCCTTCCTTGTAAACGTGAACCGGGTTCTGGACCGTGCTAGTATTTCCATCCCCAAAATCCCACATCCAACTAGAGGCGCTATGGGTCAAGCCCTGAAAGGCTACTTTTTTGCCGTCAACGCTCTGAAATATAACGGCAGAAAGTGGGAAATCAGTAGCTCCAGAATCATCATCGGAACTACAGGAAGTTACCCCAACTAGCAAAATAGCCCATAATCCAATTGACGCCCATCCAGTCTTTTTAATCATAGCTCTCAACTTAAAATTTATAGGATACAAACGGTCAAATATTAGATAATTTACGCCGTATTTAACGTAGTATCAATTTCATAACTTAAAGTTAATACTATGTTAATTTTACTTAATTAAACCCCGTATTAAACAAAAATATGTTAAAAAATTTAGAACTAATCCATATATATTGTTCGTTTTACATAAAATATTAACCCTCGATTTAATATTTTACCAATATTTTTGTGGTATATTTTACTCTTCTTAAAATTGAAAAGACGGGTCGAGAACTTGATTTTTTTAGCATCCAACTATGATAAACAAAAATCTTCGTGGTGTTATTTTTTTAAAGTCCCTCCTTTCGGTTTCTATTATTTCATTGCTATTTTTTACAAGCAGCATGAACTCCCAAGAACTGTTGGTGGGATCTGCAAAACGGGTACTGACGCCAAATCCATTGATTCCCGTTTCTGGCGGAGTAGGGATGCCCAAACCGGTCACTGCAAAAAAGGGAGAGTTATATGTTAGAGCCATGGTTTTGGAGAATGGTGGCGAAACAATCGCCATCGTGAACATTGATAATCTTGGTTGGCCCGCAGTTCTTGGTAATAAATCCAGAAAATTGATACCCCATATTCCGTTCAATAATATTCTTATTGGTGCTACGCACACCCATAGTGCTCCCGATGCCTATGCATTTCCAGATGAAGATGGCAATCATGGGGCAAACCTTAAATACTTAGAATGGTGTACCGTGCAGATTGCAGATGCCGTAAATGAAGCTTTTAAAAATAGGGAACCGGCCCACCTAAAAATATCAGTCGGCAAAGCAACGGGTAAAATTGCCTACAATTATTACGCTCCCCAGTTATATGATCCACGTTGCGGAGTGATTCAAGCCATTGGCACCTCGGGAAAGAACAAAGACAAACCTTTGGTCACTTTGGTCAACTACGCTATACACCCTGAAGTTATCGGAAGTAAACGAAAAATCTTAAGTCCTGATTTGGTTGGGCCGCTTTATGATAGAATCGAGGAAAAAACCGGTGGCATGGCCATCTTTATGAACGGTGCCTTAGGGGGAATGGTCACTGCTGACAACCGGTTAGGCGATGGAAAAGAAGCTGGTAGTTGGGAAGAATGCATAAGAATTGGTAACGCATTGGCGGACGAAGCTTTACGTATAGTTTCGGATGCCCCCGTTCAAGAAAACCCCACTATCCTATCCGCCAATAAGAAAGTGGAATTTCCTATCGATTCAGAAATGATGCGTTTCATTTTGCAAAATTCCCCATTGGGTATGGGTTCATCGGATAAAAGCTCCATCAGTACAACACTCAATCTTTTAAATATAGGTTCCGCGCAAATTTTGACCATACCCGGAGAGGCATTGCCCAATATTGGATTTTATCTAAAAAGAAAAATGCCCACGGAACATGCTTTTCTGTTCGGCTTGACCAATGACGCCTTTGGATACATCCTTACCAAAGAAGATTTTAACAGTTTCGAAAGATATGACTACGTAAGTCGCACGAGTCTTGGCGAAAACACGGGGGAAATTCTGGTGTCGGGACTGATGGAAATGATACAAAATAATCCAAAACCACAATAAATAAATAGACCCATAAATATGAGAACAGGATGTAAGATTTTGCTTGTCGCGGCAATTACTTGTTTGGCTTCATGCCGAGAGAATTCCGAAAAAAATATTGAAACCGCGGTAGTCGAGAAAATCGAAGTAACCCCTAATAACGCTCTGGAAAGTTATCTGAAAACTGCTGATGATTCGTATGCATGGGAAATTAAAGATTCTTTTGAATTGGGTGAGGTAAAGGCGTTTGACCTTCTATTGACGAGTCAAACCTGGCGAGACCATGTTTGGAAACATCAGTTGACCATATTCGTACCCGAAGAAATCACCTACGATGGAGGCCTATTGTTCATAACGGGAGGTAGTTTGAAAGATGGTATGCCCAACTGGAAGGATAAGGAAAAAAACGGTAGTGAATCAGCACCTATGGCACAGATGGCCCAAAACAACAAAGCCATCGTTTCGATACTACGTCAAGTTCCGATGCAGCCTTTATATGATGGCGACCTTGTAGAAGACCAGTTGATTTCTTTTACGCTACACAATTATAAAAAGGATAAAGATCTTACTTGGCCGCTACTTTTTCCGATGGTAAAAAGTGCCGTTCGCGGGATGGATGCCGTACAGGAATTTTCGAGACAAAATCTAAACAAAGATATTACAAGATTTACCGTTTCCGGAGCCTCTAAAAGAGGATGGACAACTTGGCTAACAGGCGCCAGTGATGAAAGGGTCGAGGCCATCGGGCCTATGGTCATTGACGTATTGAATATGCCCGTTAGTTTAGACTACCATCTCACGGCATGGAACGCATACAGCGAACAGATCAATGACTACATCAAATTGGAAATTCCACAAACGGTAAATACCGAAGACGGTAATGCGCTTACACAGATGATCGACCCTTATTCATATCGTGAAAAATTGACCATGCCGAAGCTAATTTTCATAGGCACTAATGACGAGTACTGGCCGGTTGATGCCATCAAGAATTATATCAAGGATATACCCGGCGAGAACTATATTCACTATACACCGAACGCCGGCCATAATCTTGATGGGGGGGAAAAAGCGTTAAAAGCATTGAGCGGTTTTTGGGGCCAGACCTTGGCCAAAACATCCTATGCCGACCTCAATTACGAGCTAACGACGGACAAAACATCCGCGACACTTTCAGTGGAATCAGATTCCAAAGATCTCAAAACAGGTTATCTGTGGTCCGCGGATTCAGAGGACCGGGATTTTAGGGACGAAACCTGGACGTCGACAAAAGTAAATACTAAGACTGGCAAAGCGGCCGTGGAAAAAATTCCTTTCCCGAAAAAAGGCTTCAAGGCGTTCTATATGGATTTGGAATATGCCGATCCCAATGGTGGCACATACACTAAAAGTACTCGCATGTACGTTGCTGATGATGATGAGGTGCTATAAGAAATGATGAACCCTACCAGTGTTGTGTTACGTCTGTTGTGTCAGTTTAGCTATCGTTATTTTTTACCAGCTCAAGGACGATACAGCGAAAGCTGTGGGCGAGTCGAAGCTAAGGCAAGGCCTAGCCGTAGAAATGATTTTTGAACAAAGGTCTGGAGAAAATAACCAGGTTTGGGCCGGCGAAAACAGGCTCAACACAACACTAAATATGAAAGTGAAATTCGCCTTATTTACATTACTTTATATCGCAATATGTGACCTGGGGTCAGCCCAATCGTTGCCCGTTCTACAGTACTACGAATACGATAGGCCAATACCCTTGAAGGATTCTGTAAAATTGATTTCGGATAAGGCCGATTACAAACTGTTCAACATTAGTTTTACCAGCGTACACCATCAGAAGGTGACGGGTTTGTTAAGCCTCCCCAAGAATACCACAGCTCCCTCTCCCGTAGTCATTCTGATGCACGGCCTCGGCGATCACAAAGCCGTGGATTATGTGGAGTTTGGAAACCAATTTTTCCTAAAGAACGGCTATGCGGTATTGCGATTGGATATTAGCGATCACGGTGACCGAAAAAAAGATGTTTACGAATTCGATTTCACGGGAAAGTATAGCTACTGGTCAAGAAACGTTATCAGCCAAACTGTATTTGATTTAAGGCGTGCCGTTGATTTTATTGAAAGTAGGGAAGAACTTGATGCTGAACAAATCGGATACTTCGGGATAAGCCTTGGCGGAATAATCGGTACGGTCGTTTGCGGTGTCGAAAGGCGGATTAAAGTGCCGGTAATCGTTTTGGCAGGTGGACAGTTGGACCTGTTGTTCGAAGAAAAAATCACGAGTTCGGAAGCCAAGAATTTTGTGAGCTTTATCGATCCAATGAACTTTGTCGGGCAAATATCGCCTCGGCCCCTTCTGATGATCAACGCCAAGAACGATGAGGTAATACCCCCGGAGATGAGCAAGTTGCTTTTTGAAAAGGCCAAGGAACCCAAGGAAATCATCTGGTATGACGCCAAACATCGTGACGCCCCCTTAGATAAGGTCTATAGCGATGGATTGCAATGGTTCAACACCTACTTAAAACAAACTAGAACTGGAAAATAATGAAAAAAATCACGATCAGCAAAACGCTAATCATCTGCGTGGTGGCCATGACGGTTGCCAATTGTGGAAATAAGAAAAAAGATACGGCACAACAGCAAACCCAGCCAGAAATGGTGACGGCCGAGAAGATCGCAAAAACATGGGCCGAAAAATTGGGATGGCCTGCCGGTAAAAAGGTAATTATGTTACATGCCGACGACATAGGTATGTGTCCAGAGGCGAATACAGCAGCGAAGCAACAATTGGAAGCGGGTGATATCCAATCCGCGGCTGTGATGATTCCATGCCCAAATGCGGAAGCGTTTATTACGTACGCCAAAAACAATCCTAAATTGGATATTGGCCTTCACCTCACCCTCACCAGCGAATGGAAAACCCATCGTTGGGGCCCCGTAACCGACGATGCCAAAGTGCCCGGTCTGCTGGACGAGGACAAAAAACTGTGGCATACCGTACCCCAAGTGGTACAGCACGCATCCGCCGAGGAAGTCGAAAAAGAAATCCGTGCACAGATTGAGCAGTCCATTGCATGGGGGCACAGACCCGATCACATTGATACGCATATGGGAACGCTTTTTGGAGATCCCAGTTACGTAAAGGTCTACATGAAAGTAGCCGAGGAATATGGTATTCCGGCAAACATTATCGACATTTCGAATCCAACGGTCCTTGCGGAATTTAGAAGCAAGGGCTATCCCATGGACGATACCGTGGTCAAGATGTCGGAAAACTATACCTTGCCCAAACTGGATTATTTTACCAGCGCTCCGAAAGCCGAGACCTACGAGGAGAAAATCGATAGTTTCAAGGAGCTGGTCAAAGCTTTGGAACCGGGGTTGACGGAAATCATATTTCACCCATCGGTATTGACGGAAAATCTAAAAGGAATAACCGGGTCCTGGCAGCAGCGATCTTGGGAGGCACAAATGTTTTCGGATCCTGATCTCAATCAATTTTTTGAGGATGAGGATATCGTTTTTACAAATTGGCAAGAGATTATGGAGCGGTTCGGGAAAATGAAATAATGAAAAAATAAAATTCAACAATTCTAAGGTTCAAAATCATTGCTTCAGCAAGAGCCCTCTTTTTGATCAACATTTAATGCAAATCATCCAAAATATGACTAGCAAACTACTACATAAAAAGGTTTATTTACAGGAATCCAACATAAACTAATGACTTCTACTTCCGGAATCATCCTCGCCATTTCGCTCATCATCATCATGTTCGGGATGGGGCTTTCCCTTACCCTAGCCGATTTTAAACGGGTATTGAGTTTCCCCAAAGCCATGGTTATCGGCCTAGCATGCCAGTTTATAACCTTGCCGTTGATCGGTTACCTCATTGCAACATCCTTAGATCTATCGCCTACGTCGGCCATCGGCATAATGCTTTTGGCCGCATGTCCCGGCGGCCCGACCTCTAATATGCTGACCTATCTGGCCAAAGGGGATCTGGCCCTATCGGTATCCTTAACGGCCATGGCCAGCGTGTTATCCATTTTGACCATTCCTTTTGTCATGCAATTTGCCATGGCCGAGTTTTCCGACATGGACCAAAAGGTTTCCGTGGATGCCGGTACCATGATCAAGCAATTGCTCATAATCGTTCTTATTCCTGTTGGTATAGGAATGTACGTAAAAGGCAAGTTTCCTAGATTTTCCGCTAAAATGGAAAGACCGGTAAAAATAGCCTCTGCTATCATCTTTGTTCTTGTAGTGGTAGGCGTTACCATTAGTATCAAAGATGTGTTTATGATGTATCTGAAAGAGGCGGGGCTTCCTGCCATATTGCTGAACATCAGCACCATGACCCTCGGGTTTTTACTGGCCGTTTGGTTTAAGTTGACAAGACCCCAAGCTATTAGCATTTCCATAGAGACCGGTATACAGAACGGCACCCTGGCCATAACTTTGGCAACCATAGCGCTAAACAATGCAGAATACTCTATAGTTCCAGCAGTTTACGGACTCTTGATGTTCGTTTCGGCCACGGTTCTTATCTTTATAAGAAAGCCGTTGGGCGTGACGCAATAAATAATTAACATCATGGCTAATAATAGCATAGCTACCATACTTCTTATTATTTCCTGTTTGATAGGTTGTAAGACCCCGACCCATGATGTATCACAACCACCGGAAGGATACGCCAATAACACAACTTTAAAGGTCGCCTATGCTACAGGCGCGTTAAAGCTGATCGAAAAGGATTTTCCCATACCGGAAGATATAAAGGAGTACAAGGACGTCATTTACAAGACGACAGATTCCATCGATTTGAAATTGGATATTTACCATGCCAAGGAAATAAAGGCCGATGCCCCTTTATTGGTTTTTGTACATGGTGGTGCTTGGAAAAAAGGTGACAAACACGATTATCTGGTCTACCTAAGTAGTTATGCCCAAAAAGGATACATTACCGCTACCGTGCAATACAGGTTGACCGATGTCGCAAAATATCCCATCCAACTCCATGACGTTGAAGATGCCGTACGGTGGCTAAAGTACAATGCGGAAAAATACCATATCGACAAAGATAAGGTGGCCATGATCGGGGGTTCCGCAGGTGGGCATTTGGTGATGATGAGCGCCTATACGAATACCCCCGACGATGTGGATGAAAACGGAATTTCTGCAGATGTACAGGCCGTGGTTAATTTTTATGGCCCTTCCGATCTCACCGATGAAATAGCGATTAACGCCTCTTCCGTACAATATTTAATCGGCAGAACGTATGATGAAGCTCCCGAACTTTACAAAAATGCATCCCCTTTGTTCGCCATCTCTAAAAATGTGCCTCCCACGCTCACTTTTCAAGGTACATTAGATGAACTAGTACCTTTTCGGCAATCTGACATCCTTGACAAAACATTACGGGAGGCGGGTGCGGTTTCCGAATATCACAAACTAGAGGGATGGCCGCATACCATGGATATGGCGAAAGAGGTAAACGCTTACTGCCAATATTATATGGATCGGTTTTTTGAGAAGTATATTCCAAAGTCATAAGAACCTAAACAAAAATTAAAACTATGAGAACATTTTGCATTTGCCTTAGCATTATCTTTATTTTCTCTTGTAATGGACAGGAAAAAAAATTGCCCGAAGTGGTTCCGTTGGAACATCCTTCGATCCTTGTACAAGAATTTATTTACGAAATTGAAAATGCGCCTACCCCGGAATGCCATGCTTCGACCGTGGAAGTAAGCAGCGGAACGGTCATCGCATCTTGGTTCGGTGGCACCAAGGAAAAGAACAAAGACGTGGGGATTTGGGTATCCCGAAAAACGAACGGATCTTGGTCTGCCCCGGTAGAGGTGGTTAACGGTGTACAAGAAGATGGCACGCGCCACCCCTGTTGGAATCCGGTTTTGTTCAAACCTGAGAAACAGCCTCTATATCTTTATTATAAAGTCGGGCCAAGTCCGCAGGAATGGTGGGGGCTTTATATGACTTCCGAAGATGACGGTAAAACCTGGTCGGAACCCGTAAGGCTTCCGAAAGGTATTTTAGGACCCATAAAAAACCAGCCGATTCAATTGAAGGACGGCGCCATTATTTCGCCGTCGAGCAACGAAACCTTAACGGGGGATTGGACCATACATATTGAGCGAAGTGTCGATAGCGCCAAAACCTGGACCAAGACCGAACCCCTGAACGATCCCGAGGAGTTCGGAGCTATACAGCCGGTAGTCTTAAACCATGGTAACGGGAAGCTGCAGCTGCTTAGCCGCACCAAAAATGATGTGGTCGCGCAAAATTGGTCCGAAGACTACGGAAAAACATGGGGAGAAATGACGGCAACTTCGCTTCCCAATCCGAACTCGGGGGTCGACGGAGTAACTTTAAAGGACGGTCGGCATCTGTTGGTCTATAACCCGACCGGGAAAAATTGGGGAGATCGGGTGCCGTTAAGTTTAGGAATTTCGACGGATGGGAAAAAATGGCGCCGTGTACTTGACCTTGAACCGCTCACGGAATCTACGGACAAAGAGGGCGAAGAATATTCATATCCTACCGTAATTCAAGCTCCTGATGGCAATGTGCACATCGTCTATACCTGGAACCGAAAAACAGTAAAATATATAGTTTTGGATCCTTCAAAAATCAAATAGATGAAAACGGGAAGATGGCAGCGAAGATTGCTAAGGGTTCTTGGCACATTGGCCCTTGTTCTAGGGCTCCTTTTCTATTTTTCAACACAAACCATTGAAACCGACCCCTATTTTGAGGCCTCGTATTATAAAAATACCGTGGCAAAAATGGATGCCGCCTTTGAGAAAAAAATAGAAGCCAACGGTGAACTTTTAGCAGGATTTGCCCGCATAAATATTACCCCACAATTCGTAGAAGTTTCGCCAAATGCCTCTAAAGGCGAATTCAACGCCATCAAAATGGCCGGCTTTGGCGATGGACAGATAGCTGTTGGCGCTCACGATTCACTATTTGCCAAGGCTATTGCGGTTGACGTAGATGGTAACGAACTTATATTTTTAAGTGCCGATATGGTTGTCATACCCGAACTGGTAGTGCTGAAGGTCGAAGCAAATCTAAAAGGGGAAATCTCAAGAAAGCAAATTGTGTTCGGGGCAACACATACCCATGCCAGCATAGGAAACTGTATTCCCGGGTTCGTCGGTAAAAGTTTTGGGGGCGACTTTCGGCCAGAAGTAGTTGAATGGTTGGGAGAAAAATTTACGCAATTGATTCTTGATGCCCAAAAAGACAAGAAGCTTGCCAAGTTTTCGTCGGGCTATATCAGGGCCCCAAATTTAATCCGTAATCGCATCATTGGAGAAACAGGAAGGCTAAACGATAAATTAAGCTTGGTAACTTTTGCACAGCAAGGTGGCAAAAAAGCCGTCATCGGAATCTTTGGTGCCCATGCAACTACTATTGGCCCTTGGAACAATACATTCAGTGGCGATTATCCCGGTTATTTTCAAAGAAGCTTAGAAATGAAGGGAATCGATCTGGCCATGTTCTTTGCAGGAACGGTAGGTAGCCATTCCAATAAAGGTGACGGCGAAAAATTTCAAAAGTCCCGGTATATCGGCGAGACGTTGGCAGATTCGGCCGAAGTGGTCATAAACCAAATGGCTTTTGATTCGGTATTGACCATGACCGCAGTAACCGCTGAAATAGAAATTCCAGAGCTTCAGGCTTTTTATATTTCAGACGGTCTGCGACTTGCTCCCTGGGCCGGGGGGCAATTGATGGCGGAAATGAAATCCATTTACTTGCAAGGGATTCAACTTAACGATCTGGTCTGGATCGCAATGCCCTATGAACTTAGTGGTGAATACGGTATCGATTTGAAAAATGCGCTGGAAGTAGCGGGATATAACTCTGCCCTGACCAGTTTCAACGGGCAATATCTCGGCTACATCGTACCTCAGAAATATTATTACTATGACAATTATGAGCCACGATTGATGGGATGGTACGGTCCTAGTATGGGAGATTATCTGATGGAATTGAACTTTAGACTGGCCAATGAACTCATTGATTCAAGGTTGTAAACAAACTATAAATGAAACGGATTTTAAAGTGGTTGGCATTATGCGTCCTTTTGGCCATTATTGTTGGCAGCTGTATTGTCATGTATAACTGGCGCGATCGGAGTCCTGATTATTCCATCGATGTGACAATTGAAAACAAAAATCAAAGCACCATCAAAGCCGGTTTTGCTAAAAGACCTATTACACCTACCATCGTCGATACCTGGAACGATGCCAACGCCAACAACAAATTCAGCGAAGATGATGGCGATACTTACAATGACAATAATAACAACGGAAAGTTCGATGCCTTTTGGATTGCCGGCATGAGCAACGCAAAACCGGCACAGGGCGTTCATGACGATGTTTGGTCAAGGGTCATGGTCTTGGACGATGGCAAAAGTAGGGTTGCCATGATCTCTATGGATGCCATTGGTTTTTTGCATGGCGATGTCATCGATATCAGAAACCGTATTCCGGAAGAATTAGACATTGACTATGCCCTACTCTCTTCTACCCACACCCATGAAAGCAATGATCTTGTCGGCATTTGGGGAAAAAATATGTTTAATTCAGGGGTAAACCTTGAACTGATGGAATATGTGAAAGACCAAACCGTTGCAGCCGTAATCGAAGCAACCAAAAATCTTCGGGCGGCGAAGTTAGTGTTCGCCGAAGACCTTTCTGGAAAGGATGCGCCCTTGATGAAAGATACTCGAAAACCTATCGTAAAAGCCACCGGCATTCGCTTGATGCAAGTATTGGATGCGGAAAACGATCAGACACTTGGTACGTTGATCAATTGGTCGAACCATCCGGAAACTTTGTGGAGCCAAAATCTATTGATTAGTTCCGATTTTCCGCATTATGTGCGCGAAGCCATGGAGAAAGGCGTTTACAATGGCACTGAAAAAATGGAAGAAGGTTTGGGCGGAATGGCCATCTATTTTTCAGGAGCCATCGGTGGGCTGATGGCGCCACATCCTTCCATTTCGATTTCCGATCCTTTTACGGGAATCGAATACGCCGAACCTAGCTTTGAAAAGACCAAGGCGCTAGGCGACCAAATTGCTTTAATGTCGTTAGCCGCGCTCCGAAAGAAAGGAGATACCTTAACTACTTCGAATATTTCGGTACGGGCAAAGACAATATTTCCAGCATTGGACAATACCACTTTTAAAATCGCAAGTGGAATCGGTTTGATCAATTTGGGCATGCCCGAATATTTCAAGACAAGAACGGAAGTCGGTGCCATTCGAATTGGCCCCGCACTATTTTTGAGCATTCCCGGGGAAATCTACCCTGAAATCGTATTCGGCGGCATAGAAGCGCCAGAGGGTCGGGAGTTTGACATACAGCCCTTGGAAGTTCCTCCAATCCAAAATCTCATAAAAGACAAATACAAATTCTACTTGGGCCTTTCAAACGATGAAATTGGCTATATCATTCCAAAAAGCGAGTGGGATACCGGCAAACCCTACCTATACAACGATGAAGGTGACACCTATGGCGAAGAAAATTCCCTTGGCCCAGAGACAGGCCCTTTTATCTACAAATCATTGGTCGAGGTAATAAACGATTTGCAGTAGCTCCTTTTTTTTTGTTCCGTTTTGCGCTCAGATGGAGGAGAATTGCGCATTCTTTTCATGAAACATCGGTTTACATAACTATATAAATTTCATCATTTGGCACGCCTATTTTGAATAATCAATGGTATTCGCGCATAATATCTATTAGGTTTTAATGAATCGACATTCTATGATCGATGATTTCTTAATAGCGTCGAAAATCAGAGACATTAAGCGTACATCTCTGCAATCTCCGCTTTGAATTTTTCCCGAATCACCCTTCTCTTCAGTTTTAAGGTCGGCGTCAATTCGGCTTCCGAATGGTCTTCGTGGAGGGGTAGCCAAGGTGAGGCAATCAAGCGAAATTTTTTGATCTGCTCAATATGGCTTAATTCCCGATTGTATTTGTCAATCAATTTCTGATATTTTTTGATGACCCTATCGTGCCGTATCATTTCATCTAGATTTGTGCATTCGAGTTTCTTATGTGCGCACCAGTTTTGCAAGGCTTCCTTGGCGGGAACGATGAGTGCCGAGACAAATTTTTGTTTGTCCCCGATGACCATCATTTGTTCTATAAGAAATTCCTCCTTAATCCTATTCTCGATTGGTGCGGGAGCCACGTATTTACCGCCAGAGGTTTTCAGTAGCTCCTTCTTTCGGTCTGTTATTCTTAGAAATTCTTTTCCACCCGGCCCCTTGATCAGTTTTCCAATATCGCCGGTACAAAACCATCTTTTGCCATCAATTTCTTTGAATACCAGAGCATTGGCTTCCGGTTTTTGGTAATAGCCCTGCATGACATTCGGGCCCGAGGCGAGTACCTCGCCCTCCCCTTCGTTGTAAGTCCCTCCCGTTCTGTCGATATAAAGTTCCACCCCGGTAATCGCATGGCCGGCCGTACCCAACATAGCCCCATTCGGTTCCAAAGTGTTGACCGTCAAGGTAGGGGACGTTTCCGTTAGTCCGTATCCTTCGCGTACATTGATTCCCGCGGCACAAAAAACCCGCATAATCTTTACAGGGCAGGGCGCCGCGCCGGTAACAATCATTTTAACGTTTCCCCCCAAGGCAGCACGCCATTTACTGAATATCAGACTATCGGCAATCTTCCATTTGATACGGTTGGCGAACGAAAGCTTTTGATCGAGCTCGAAATCGTCGGTAAGGCTAAGCGCCCAAAAGAACAATTTTCTCTTTGTGCCTTCCAAGGATAGCCCTTTATTGTATATGGCTTCATATATTTTTTCTAGTAGCCTTGGAACCGTGGTAAAAGCAACAGGTTTCACATGTAATAAATCACCATTAGGGCCACTTAGATTGTCCGTTCCACAGAAATAAATGGAAGCACAATTATAGAAGTAGGCAAATAAGGCCGCCCTTTCAAAAATATGGCAAAGCGGCAAAAAACTCAATACCTTTTCCCCATCATTCGCCTTTAAAAGAATGGATGTCTTCAAGACGACATGCATTATATTAGTATGTGTCAACATCACTCCCTTTGGTTTGCCTGTTGTACCTGAAGTGTATATGATGGTAACCAAATCTTTACCCTTAACCTTCTTTTTAATGTTTTCCAACTCGTTTAGGCCTTCTGTATCGAAAATATCTTCCCAAAAGGGATTTCCGCCTGCCTTGTCGAAGGCATATAAATGTGTTAGAGTGGGTACATTGACTTGGGCATTTTTAAGTTTGTCAAAAAGGTCTAGCCCCCCGCAAAAAATAGCTTTAACTTCCGCCTCGTTCAAGATATATTCGTATTCTGAAGTACTAATAGTCGGATAAAGCGGTATGCTTACCAGTCCCGCCATTTGAAGTGCAAAATCCAAGACCAACCATTCCGGTCTATTTTTGTAGATTACCATGGCCACTTTGTCGCCAGGTCGCAGCCCTAGTTTAATCAGGCCAGATGCCGCACGTTCCGCAGTAGTCAATATTTCTTTTGAACTATAGGATTGCCAATTGCCTTTTTCATCGCGGCCGCTCACAGAAGCTTCTAAAGGAAAATGCGTCAATTGATAATCGAGAAGGTCGAAAAGTCTGGTCATAGGTATGGTGTTCAGGTTCAAAAAAAATCGATATAAGTTACATACCCTCCGTTTTATTCAAACATCAGGCTTATGAATTCCGCCACACAGGCAGGTTTTTCCGTTCCTTCTATTTCCACAACACAGTTCCATGTAATTTTAAGGCCCGTTTCTCTGTAATCTTCAATTTTTTGAATCCTTCCGCTTAATCTAAGGTGGCTATCCACAAGAACAGGACTGGGAAACCTTACCTTGTTCAAACCATAGTTAACACCCATCTTTGCCGATTTTACCATTATACTATCTCCCAATAACTTCGATAGTAGGGCGATCGACATAAAGCCGTGGGCCACAGGCTTTTTAAAGGGGGAGTGTGAGTTTGCCTTTTCGACATCGACGTGAATCCATTGGAAGTCCATCGTAGCTTTCGCAAAATCGTTAATCATTTCTTGGGTCACGGGAAGCCAGTCCCCTAACGGAAGAGACTTTCCTTCCCATGCCCGAAACGCTTCAAAATTTTTTAGTTCAAGTTTCGCCATACTACTGATTAATTGAACTCCGTCAGACCTTTTCTTTTACCTACGAATTTCACATTTTGCTCCCTAATTACACCTTTTTGTCACAGCGTAGCTAAGGCAATGCCGTTATAAAAAACCTTCATAAAGGCACAAACCTCCCGAGCGGTGCGGGCGGGAAGCCGTAATTCTCGGTTCCGGAAAATAGTCTAAATGAGCTCATCGTGAGGTTCCTCCGTCAATTGTTAAACAAATTCCCGAGACAAAACGTGCCTCATCCGAGGCCAAATACAGATAGCCATATGCAATGTCAATAGGTTGGGCCACTGTCTTTAGTGGAATACTCGCCTTAATCGCATCAAAATGTTCTTCCGGAATTTGGTACACCATGTCGGTCATCGTAAAACCGGGGGCAATGGCATTGGCAGTGATACCGTGTTTTCCAAACTCTACCGTCCAGGTCTTGGCCATGGCAATGACTCCAGCCTTGGTCGCGGCGTAATTGGTTTGGCCGAAATTACCACGTAAACCTACGTTGGATGCGGCACTTACAATTCTGCCGTATTTGTTGGCTTTCATATAGGGTACAACGGCTTGCGTACACAAAAAGACACCTTTCAGGTTCACCTCGATGACGGCATCCCATTCATTTTCACTCATTTTTTCTAAGGTACGGTCTCGTGTGATGCCTGCATTATTGATAAGAATATCAATTTTACCATATTGCTGGTTTACTTGCTGAAAAAGGACTTCCACCGCAGCTTTGTCCGTAACGGAAACCTTGTGATATTCCGCTTTACCATTTTCTGCAGTTATACCATCCGCTACCACTTGTCCTTGAGGCAATAAGTCCATTATAATCACTGTAGCACCTTCTTTTGCAAACAGTTCAGCTACTGCTTGGCCTATACCTCTTGAACCACCGGTTACGATGGCGACTTTATCTTTTAGTCTCATTGAAAAAAATTTATCGGTTGCGATTTATACCTTTACATCTGTATGACCAATTTGCCCTTAACTTTTCTTTCCATCATCTCTTCCAATGCCTTGCCAGTATCTTTGAGATTATATATCCGATGGATATGAGGTTTAAGTTTGCCTTCATCGTGCCATTGCATCAAGGTCATGGTATTCTGCATATTGGCTTTAGGATTCCCCATGGCGAAACCGCCCCAAAACACACCAACTATGGAAGCTCCTTTAAGCAAAGGAAGGTTCAAAGGTATCTTGGGGATGGTTCCTGCGGCAAAACCTACTACCAAGAACCTTCCATCCCAGGCCGTGCCTCTCAATGCGGCCTCGGAATAGTCTCCACCAACCGGATCATAGATAACGTCGGCACCCTTACCTCCTGTTAACTCCTTTATGGTTGACTTCAAATCCATTTTGTTATAATTGATGGTCTGATCGGCACCATATTCACGACATAGTTCCAATTTTTCGTCGGTGGAAGCCGCAGCGATGACCTTTGCCCCCATCAACTTGCCCAATTCGACCGCTGCCAGACCAACACCTCCTGAAGCACCCAACACTAACAAAGTCTCTCCCTCCTTAAGCTGGGCTCGGTCTTTCAAGGCATGGTATGAGGTGCCGTAGGCCATCATAAATGATGCGGCCACAGGATAATCCATCGTTTTTGGTTTTGGGAAACAAGAGTTAGACGGTACAATAACCTCTTCGGCCAGGGCGCCATAGGGTACAAATCCAAACACCTCATCCCCTTTCTTGAGATGTGATACTTCTTTCCCAACTTCGTTCACCACCCCCGCAATATCACTGCCCGGAGTAAACGGTAGCTCGGGTTTAAACTGATATAATCCTTGAATAATAAGCGTATCCGGAAAATTGATTCCACAGGCCTTCACGCCCACCACTACCTCTTTGGCCCCTGGCTTTAAGCTTTCTAATTCTTCAAGGACCAAGGATGATGGTGGTCCATATACCTTACATCGAATTGCCTTCATCTGTTTTTAATCTTCAATTACCTTTAATACCAATTTGCCCAGCTTTTCCCCTGAAAACAGTCGATTGAAGGTCTCCGGGAAATTCTCTATCCCCTCGTAAACCGCCTCCTTACTTTTTAATTTTCCTTGCGCGAGCCAAGCACCCATGGCTTGTGCGCCTTCACCATAACGGTCCGTCCAGTCGAATACAATCATTCCTTGCATCGTAGCACGATTGACCAATAAAGAGAGGTAATTACTTGGCCCTTTGATAGCCGCTTTATTGTTGTACTGCGATATTGCCCCACATATGACCACCCTTGCGTTCATTCTCAACCTGCCTAATGCAATGTCGAGAATTTCACCTCCTACATTATCGAAATACACATCCAAGCCTTTGGGGGTTTCTTCCTTCAGGCGTTCTTTAACATCTTCATTTTTGTAGTCAATGGCGCCGTCAAAACCCAATTCCTCTACAATATATTTACATTTTTCCGGTCCACCGGTAATTCCGATGACAGTACACCCCTTAATTTTGGCAATCTGACCGACGATGCTGCCGACGGCACCGGCGGCGCCGGAAACAACCACTACATCTCCCTCTTTGATTTTCCCTACTTCCAAAATACCAAAATAAGCGGTCATGCCCGGCATACCCAAAGTGCCAATATAAGTAGGGAGCGGGGCCTGTTGGGGATCTACGGTATAGTACCCCGTACCATCTGAAACAGCGTATTGTTGCACACCGCCAGTCCCCGAAACGAAATCCCCCACTTTAAACTTTGGATGGTTTTTTGCCGCAACCACCTCCCCGACAGATCCTGCACGCATCACGGAACCGATTTCCATAGGGGCTATATAGGATTTGGCATCGTTCATCCAGCCCCGCATCGCCGGATCTAACGAAACGTAATGTTGTTTCACCAAAATTTCACCCTCGTTTATTTCGGGGATGCGATTGGTTACCAACGACCAAGTCGAGGCATCGGCCTCACCTTCGGGTCTTTTTACAAATAGCAATTGTTTGTTCATTTTGTTCTGTTTTCTTCTATTGAACTCATTTAGGCTTTATAAAAGGGATGCTCCTCCGTCTAAAACGATGGTCTGGCCTGTCATATATTTCGAGTTATCCGAAGCAAGCCAAGCGATGGCCTCCGCAATTTCCGCACACTCCCCGAACCTATTCATTGGAATCAAGGCTTTAAGCGTATCCCCCATATCGCGCCGGCTCGACAGTAATTGATCCAAAAGCGCCGATTGCGTGTACCCCGGGCAAACCGCATTGATTCTTATATTTTTACGACCGTACTCCAAAGCGGCCGATTTGGTCATCCCTATCACTGCAAATTTACTGGCACTGTACGACAGGTTGTAGCCCGATGGTTTTAAACCGGCTAGGGAAGCCACTGTCACTATGTTCCCATAGCCTTGTTTCATCATCTGCCGCAGGGCTGTTTTCATGCAATAAAACACTCCGGTCTGGTTGACAGCAATGACATTATGCCAATCTTCGTGGGTATGTTCGGCTGTCTTTTTTTGGCTTTTGCCCCCGATACCGGCATTGTTTACCATGACGTCTAATGACCCATGGTCTTTGACTACCTCAGCAATTAAGGTTTCCACTTCCCCAAACTGTGTTACATCGACTTGAAGTGCATGTGCCGTTCCGCCTGATTCCTTTATTCTATCGACGACATTTTGGGCGCTTTTCAGGTTAATGTCGGATACGATTACCAATGCTTTGTGGGCAGCCAATAAGATGGCTGTTGCCGCCCCAATACCACTGCCAGCACCTGTAATGACCACGACTTTATTTTCTAACATCATATTTCCAATTCGTTCGTTCTTAAAAAACTTCTTCACTACTTAATCTGGGTTAAAATCGATGGGTGCCAATCAATACAAATTGTCTATCCTTTTTTTCTGTATCGCCCGCCATGCCGTATCACAGCATAGGGCCGAAACTTTATTCAGTTGAGCAAAGCGGGGGTCGGTTGTATGCCCATGTTTGAATCGATAATAGATTTGCTGGGCGATGACTGCGATCTTAAAAAGGCCATACGCGAAATAAAAGGTTAAATTATCGATGTCACGACCGCTTCTTAGTGCATATTGTTGAACTAATTCTGTACGCGGGGGATTGCCCTCCATCACTGTAGGGGATGGAAGCCCGTTTTTCATAAAATCAGCGTCATCCGAAGTAATCCAATACCCCAGCGATGTTCCCAAATCCATCAATGGGTCCCCCAGAGTACACATTTCCCAATCCAGTATCGCCGCCACTTTGGTCCATTGATTATCTTCAAAAATGATATTGTCGTACTTATAATCATTGTGGATCAGGCTATATTGATAGTGCCTAGGTTGCTGTTCTTCCATCCATGCCATGACTTTCTTTGCTGATGGCACCTCTTCCGTTGCCGCAGCGAGGTATTGCTTTCCCCAATTCGTAATCTGGCGCCCAACATAGCCTTCGGGCCTACCCAAAGTCTCTAGTGCTGCCGCTTTATAGTCCACTTGGTGCAGTTCCACAAAGGTATCCAACCAGGTATCCGCAATCGTTTTAAATTCATGAGGTGATATCTTTCGATCGGTCGCCTCCTTAGCGGTTAGAATAATGCCCTCTACCTTACTCATAATATAAAAAGGCGCACCCAGTACATCAGTACCCTCGCAATGCACATAGGCCTGAGGTGTTTTACTGAACACCTTGTGCAAATTGTGAAGCACTTTGAATTCCCTACCCATATCGTGGCCTCGTTTGGGCGCTGAAAAAGGGGGACGGCGGAGTACGTATTTTTTGTGTTCGATTTTCAGCAGGTAGGTCAGATTCGAATAACCGTTATAAAACTGACTGACGGCCAAATCACTTTTTTCGTCCTCAATCAATCCATTTTGCGCCAAAAACCGCTTCAAGTTGTTTTTATGAAGTTCCTCCCCTTTTCGAACGGTCTTTGTCATCTCTTTTTCTGGCATATCTAGGCTTCCGTATATTTTTTCACTGTACTTTTTCCCAATTGGCTTAGATGAACTTCATCGGGTCCGTCTGCTAACCGTAAGGTTCGGGCCACGGCATAAAAATGAGCCAATGGAGTATCGCCGCTCACCCCTTTACCCCCCATAATCTGGATGGCCCTGTCGATTACTTTTAATGCCATATTCGGTGCCACTATCTTAATCATGGCAATCAAGTCTTTGGCCTCCTTATTTCCCACCTTATCCATCTTATCCGCTGCAGAAAGCACCAAGAGTCTTGTTTGCGTTATCTCACAGGCCGAATGGGCAATTTCTTGCCGTATACTACTATAGGTGTCTAGGGGTCTTCCAAACGGACTACGTTCCGAAGCCCTTTGCGACATTAGTTCCAAAGCGCGCTGCGCCATGCCGATCAGCCGCATACAATGGTGCATTCTACCCGGACCCAAACGCCCTTGGGCTATCTCAAATCCTCTGCCCTCGCCCAGCAGAAGGTTTTCCTTGGATATCCGAACCTTGTCCAAAACAATTTCCGCATGTCCTTCAGGGGAGTCGTTGTAACCAAATACACTCAAAGGCCTCACTATTTTTAATCCAGGGGTGTCTAATGGCACCAATACCATGCTCTGTTGCACATGTCTTGCGGCATTGAAATCGGTCTTGCCCATGACAATGGCAATCTTACAATGGGGGTCCACGGCCCCTGACGACCACCATTTTCTTCCAGTAATTACATAGTCATCCCCATCGGCCACGATAGCCGTCTCGATATTGGTGGCATCGGAGGAAGCCACATCGGGCTCGGTCATCAAAAATGCAGATCTGATATCACCGTTCATCAATGGGCGCAACCATTTATCTTGCTGCTCTTTAGTGCCGTATTTGGCCAACACTTCCATATTTCCGGTATCAGGCGGACTACAATTAAAAATCTCGGAAGACCAAAGAATTCTTCCCATGAGCTCGGCCAGCGGGGCATATTCCAAATTAGTTAAGCCAGGGCTGAGATCTCCATAAGCCTTGGGTAAAAATAAATTCCATAGCCCTTCCTTCTTTGCTTTTTCTTTCAGGGTATCAAGACCAGGCCATTTTTTCCAAGCGCTGGCCGGATCGGAGTGGAACGCTTCAACCTCCTCCTGTACTGGATGTATGTTTTGTGCGATAAAATGTTTTAACCGTTCCTGTAGCGCAATGGACTTTTTGCTGTATTCAAAATTCATAACATCACTGTTTCTTAGATCAATCGTTAGCCCGAAATCATATAACCTCCATCGGCGACATATACCCCGCCCGTCATATAAGAACCAGCATCGGAAGCCAAAAGCATAACGATACCTGCCATTTCATCGGGAGCCGCAATGCGGTTTAGAGGCAAGGCCTTCTTAAGTCCGCTGACCAGTTTTTCATTGGCCCAGAGTCCCTCGCTGAACTTGGTCTTGATAAGGCCGGGACACACCACATTGGCCCTGACCTTGTATTGCCCCCATTCCTTTGCCTGATTCTTAGTGAGCATAATCAACGCCGATTTGGTGGCACTGTATAGTCCCAAACCAAAGCCCGGCCGTAACCCTTCTACGGAGGATATGTTGATGATGCTGCCTCCTCCTTTTTCCTTCATATGCGCAAGGACGAGATTGGAGAGTATCCAAGGGGCTTTGACGTTCACCGCCATAATTTTATCGAATACCGCTTCGTCAGAACCTTCCAAAGGGCCATAGTAGGGATTGATAGCGGCGTTATTTACCATGATATCAATCCTACCGTACCGTTCAATCGTTTTGGAAATAAGGGTTTTGCGTTGTTCGGAATCCCCGATATGGCACTGAATCCCTACTGCCTTAAGTCCATCGGCCCTAAATTCTTCTGCAACGATGTCTACCGCCTCCTGCTTTCGACTACTTACCACAACCTCGGCCCCATTTTCGGCCAAGCCCCGGGCGATTGACTTTCCAATGCCCTTACTTGATCCTGTTACAATAGCTACTTTACCGCTTAAATCGAATTTCGAATTTATCTTTCCCATAATGTATTGTCAGCTCTCTGGATTTATAGTATTGCTTGTCTCAATTGGTCGTATAGTGGGCCTTGCGCTATGCAAACATTTTGTTGTCCTCAGCTACAGTAAGTACCTCTTTGTTCATCAAAACCTCGGCAAGTGCAGTGGTTTTTGGAAGCTCGTACTTAAAGTAAAATTTCATCGCATGAACTTTGCTGTTATAAAAGTCGGGAGTATAGTCTGTTTCGCCCGCCACCAATGCGGTTTGTGCCTGAATGGCCATGTCCAGCCACAACCAGCCAATGACCATATTCCCGAAAAACTCCATGAAGACGGTAGCGTCTGAGAGGAAGCGTTCGTAGTCTCCCTTTTGGGCAAACGGCATTAGAAATTGAAGCACTTTCTGGATCAGTTCCAGTTTATCGCCAAGTTGTTGGGCATACGCTGCGAAGGTGTCATGCCCCGACGCCTCTCTGATAGTTTTCATGATTTCCGCCGTTAACAGCTGAAGGCCCTTTCCATTTTCCATAGTGACCTTTCTTCCCAAAAGATCGAGGGACTGGATTCCCGTCGTGCCCTCGTAAATTGGAAAAATACGGATATCCCTGAAATACTGCTGAAGGACAAAATCGTTGCAAAACCCATAACCTCCAAGTACTTGGAGACCATTGCTCACTGAGAGGAAGCCCATTTCCGAAGGATAGGTTTTAACAATCGGGGTAAGTATTTCCAACAATAGTAGGTATTTCTTGCGCTCCCCTGCATCGGAATGGGTGGTGGAAAGGTCCAGGTATTTGGAGGTTAACAGTACCAAGCTCAAAGCCCCTTCTGAAACCACCTTCTGGAACATCAACATTCTTTTGACATCGGGGTGGTTGATAATCAAGGTCTGTTCCTGCGAAACATCCTTTTTTCCCGTGCTGGTCAAACTACGTCCTTGCGGTCTTTCTTTTGCGTAGGTCAATGATGCCTGGTAGGCCGCCATGGTGATTGCGGCCGCGCCACGACCGACACCGATACGGGCACTGTTCATCATCATAAACATATACTTCAACCCTTTATTGACTTCCCCCACAAGCCATCCCATGCAGTCATTTTTATCTCCAAAAGAAAGATGGGTAGTACAATATCCTTTCTGCCCCATTTTCTGAAAATCCCCCAGTGTATTTACGTCATTTGACACCAGGTCACCGTTTGCGGTCCGCCTCTTTTTGGGAACTACAAAGAGGGATATTCCTTTGGTACCTGCAGGAGCTCCCTTGATTCGAGCCAAAACCAAATGGACAATATTTTCCGCCGCCTCATAATCGCCACCGGATATAAATATTTTTTGTCCTGAAATCATATAGCCATCCTCGTTGGGTTCGGCTGAAGTAACGATATCGGATAATGAACTACCCGCCTGTGGTTCCGTAAGGCACATGGTACCGCCCCAATCGCCGGTGAGCATTTTTGGAACGTAGGCTTCGTTCAATGTTGCATCCCCAAAGTGTACAATCAGCTCGGCGGCCCCAAGGGTCAACCCGGCGTAACCGGGTAAATGGTTGTTCGCCGTCTCCTGGATATAGGCAGCGGCCGACACTACAATATTCGGCATTTGCAGCCCTCCAGCATCATAATCGAACAAGGCGCCGATCAGACCCATCTCCCCCGCTTTTTTCATATATTTTCCAACCTGCGAGTGGACGACGATTTCTCCATCTTTATAATGTGCAGGCGTCGCATCCATTTCACGGTAGTAAGGGAAAAGCTCCTTATCCGAAAAATCTTTGGTCGCATTCAAAAAAAGATCCACTGAGGCCTCATCATAATCGGCATATCGCTCTTGGTCCAAAACACTTTGAAGGTCATGTACCCCATACAATAAAAATTTCAGGGTTTCCAAGTCAATATAATTATGCGCCATTCTATTTTAATTTTAAGAGTTATCTCGGATCAAAGGCATTACATCGGTTTAATAAAGTAACGAGTGCGCTACCCCCCGTTGATAAAATACTCAGTTCTTAATCGTCCATTTTATTTAATCTCGAATAGGCCAACGGGCGTGAGCTGCAGATAGACAGTAATGCTATACCGTGGCACTCGTTGGAAAAGTCCTTGCAAAAGCATCTTGCACACCTAACCGTCCGATTCTTTGCAGCTGATGGTATTTCTTAAATGCGATATCGACATCAATTCTGTCAGTGGCAAATACGGTGGTATCCTGTTCTTAGGGTCTTTCAAAATTCAAGGAATTGTAACTCTGATAGTTTTCCAAATGATTAAAATCGCCCAACAAAAAAGTTTGATACTATTGAATGGATTTTAGGTAGGCTTTAGCGAATCAATGCTGATTTCTCGCCTTTTTATTTCTACTACTCCTAAAATTCCTACTGCCTTTTGTCAGGTAATCGACTAGCGCCAGCGCTACGGCAAGTAAAGTCACTGAAATTATCATATAGAAAAACTCATTTGGTATATCCATGCAATTAAATTACGGAAAATAATTAGGATTTACCGTAGCAATCTTAGTGGCAGCGTTCTTCTCTAAGTAGCTTTTCATTTTAATATAAAAAACGAACTTCTGCAACGAGGTTACGAAAACTGAGATACATTGTAAAATGAACAAAATTCAAGGGAAAAACGATGCATTGCTCTATCCTCTTATCTAAGTCCGATAATGACCTTGATAAGGTACCGGATTAAACTTTAGAAATTGCCGGGAAAAATTTGCCCCGGAAACATTCCCCCGAATTGCTGCCATGTATTCAATACTCAGCGGATAAACCAAATCTAGTGCCGCCGAAAATAAGCCGCTCCAAAAAAGGAACAATTACAAAGCCCTTGTAATTTTTTACGAACCAACGGAAAACGGCATCTTCTTGGTCCGCATATTGGGTACCGAAATCGGATTTGGAATGGCACCTATAAATTAATTTTTCATGAGCCCGGAGAAAGTGCAGACATAAGGTTGGGGATACTAATAAGTTCGAAGGATTTTTAGTTCTTTAAGACGGCCGTGGCCGTTTTACGGGCCATCAGGAAGCTTTTATTGCACTTGCAACAGGGCGCTTATCTGCCTCAAAAACATTCCTAGAAGCAAAGATCGTCATTACAGGCTTTGTATAAGGGACTCTGTAATTTCTGAATACTTGATTATGATTCGATCGGCTAGTTGAAGTTTATCGGGGTGTTCAGAGTTGGTAATTGCAATACACTTCATGCCAGCGGATTTCGCCGACTGTACTCCGTTTTCAGAATCTTCTATTACCAAGCAATCGTTGCAGTTAACATCTAGCTTTTCAGCGGTTAAGAGATACGGTTCTGGGTCGGGTTTACCATTTTTGACATCGTCCGCAGTGACAATTGTTTTTAAATAGCGGCCGATATCGAGTTGCGAAATTACCGTTTCGACCTCATTGTGGGTAGAACTGGTTGTAAGGGCCAAGGTATATGTGCCGTGAAGTTTTCGAATCAATTCGACTACTTCCGGATAAATTTTCAGGTTATCCTTCATCAATTCCAAATAAAACAGCTTTTTTACGGAAATCAGATCTGCGGTATTTCCTTTTTTAATTTGAAATTCAGCTGTCAATTCTTTGAATGCTGTAGCATCGGTTCTTCCCAAACAAAATTTTCTATAAATTTCAGGGGTTATGGATACGCCCACTTGATTAAATGCCTTTTTGGTAGCCAGTTCGTGGCAATCTTCGTCATCAATTATGACGCCATTCATATCGAAAATTATGGTTGTTATCATTACAGCGCTTTTTGAAGTCCATCGGATTACAAATTCACGACTTCTCCGGTCTTTGACGATTCATAGGCGGCATCAACAATATTCAAAACAATCTGGCCTTCCAACAGACCGGGATTAGGCCGCTTTTTGTTTGCTATGGAGGTTATAAAGTGTAACATTTGCCGGTCATAAATGATTTGATCGCAGTGCTCTTTCCTTTCGGGTAAATCGGGAATAATTTTCTCGAAGGACTCCTCCCCTTTGGTGATTTTCAAAAAGGTGGGGAATAGGTTGGCGTAGCCCTTGGTTCCAAAAATACCAGCACCCGCTTCGGGACCGTCCTTATGGGGCTGCCACCAACCGCTTTCGATGATGCTTTCCGTACCATTGTCCCAAGTTATGACTATGATTCCGGTGTCGTCAACGTCGTAGTCTCCAAAGTGTGTTGCGATTCTGGCATAGACTTTTACGGGCTTTGGATCTCCCAACAGATATCGTACGGCATCGATGGCGTGTACCCCCATATCGGCCAAGGCACCGCCACCGGCAAATTCCTTTTTGGTAAACCATCCCGTTGGGCCCCAATTTTCGTGTATACCATAGCCCTTGGTCTTAAAAATTTTTCCTAGTTTTCCTGATGCTATAGTTTCTTTTACATAATTCACATCGGTATCGAAGCGCCACATGTGCCCGACCATAACGAACCGATTATACCGCTCGGAAATTTTTTCGATTTGAAGGCCTTCCTCTGCATTCATGGCCATGGGCTTTTCAAGAAAAACGTGCTTGCCGCTTTTTAGGAGCTCAATGGCATAGGGCGCATGGAATTGGTTCGGAGTACAGATTACCACAGCATCAATGGCATCATTCGCCACTATTTTTGATATCTCGGTAAAAGCGTTTTCGATAGCGTATTCCAACGCAAATTTCTGGGCATTTTCTTTTTTTGTAGCTACAACGGCAGCGATTTGAACCTTTGGTATCGCCTTTAGGCCGCGCGCGTGATAGTGGGCGATGAAGCCAGAGCCGATCAGGGCTACTTTGATTTTGTCCATGGTGTTTTAAAGGATAAATTGACGTTGATGGTTTGTCAATATTCGTATTTAGCAACCAATCACCGTATGTATTCAATTAATTTTCAATGCATTGAATCATTTAAAATTCGCGGGGCAAAAAGCGCAAAGAAACTCAAAGAGTTGAATGAAAATATATGGTATGCTCTGCTGGCTTTGCGCCCGACCTGCGAGAAAAAAACCTAAATCTATGCAACCTAATATGTTATGGCTAATTGAATATAACAAATCAAACTGATATGTTGCCGTATATCTCAATCCCGCATCCCGTTCTCGAAGAGAAATACCCCATTTTTATTAGCGATAATTATATCGGGCTTTTCGTCTTTGTTCATGTCGTAGACGGCTATATTTAGTCCGGCTCCAGAATCGGAATCAATCAAGTGCTCCTTGAAATAAGGCTTTTCTCCTGGGGTGAATTCTATCCAGAACAAGTATGGGGTATCGGCATCACCGGCATCGTTGCCATTATGCGCGAGAAATCGCTTTCCGGATATAAGGTCGGAACGGCCATCGCCGTTGAGATCGACCATGATGGAAGCATGGGTCTGCGCAGTGGTGTTACTGATCAAATGGGTGACAAAGTTTTGGTCGTCTAACTGTTCGTGCCACCAGACACCCAGTTTATGCGCGGACGCACTAACGACATCGTTGTTGCCGTCTCCATTAACATCCAGTACCTGCATGTGGGAACAAGGTTCTCCGAGACTACCGGGATGAAACTCCCAATCCCCGGAGCCTTTATCGGTTTTTCCTTCAAACCATCCTTCCGTTACGACCACGTCTTCGATACCGTCATTATTGACATCGCCATATCCGATACCGTGTGAGTACTGTTCAGTTCCCGGAACATTTTCTTCGCTCAGTGCGAAACGCTTCCATTGGGTTTGTCCCGGTTTTAAGGGCGCCTGCAACCAGACAATCTGCTTTTTGTCCACATCGCCGCAAAGAATATCAAGCCTGCCATCGCCATCAATATCGATAAAGCCGGGCGATTCGTTAGAGATTCCCATAGCATCCGCAATCATATGTTTTTGCCATACTCCTGATTCATTTTTAGGGTTTTCGAACCAAAAACCCGACTTTCCGGGATAATCGATAATAACGACGTCGTGCCAACCATCCAAATTTACATCTATCCCCAAATTCAAAAAAGACTCGCTGTATTCCTTGTACGGATCGAATACGCGTGACGGGGCCATTTCATGGCGCAACCATGTGGGGGCTTCAAACCAATAATAGCCGGCGACAATATCCAATTGGCCATCTTTGTTCAGGTCGGCCACGGCCACGCCTTCCGAAATAAAATCCCGGGTAATCGTGGTTTTTTTAAACTCCGTAGACCGATCGGTTTGGCCGTAGGCTATTTGTATGAAGCATAAAAGTGTCGCAATTTTTCCCAAGCACCGACTAAATATGGTAGAGTTCGAATTTTTCATTTTTCCTAGTTTATTTCAAGAGGGAGTCGATCAGAATTTTAACGCTATCTTTTTCGGCGGAACTGGATTTTACTAATCCCCGCTTCAAATTCCTTAATGATTCTATGGAATTAGCAGTATTTATGGCATGTACCCTTTGAATCATATAGGGCAACAGTTTCGGCACTTTAGCACTTTCCGCCATTTTCAGGGCGCGGTCGGCATCCAAAACGGATAGAGGCTCCGATGCGTACCAGAGCATCAAGGGCAGGTTGTGGTCGTTACTGTCCTGCGGTCTTTGAACGAGTGCTTCCAATACCTCCCAGCGGTGTTCCGGCTCCAATCGCAGCGTAGCGGAAGTCAGATAAAGCCGAACCAAGGCGGAATCGTCGTTTATTGCTAGTTGTACAAATTGTTCCATGGTTGCAGGTGAAAGGTTTTTATCTTCCATCAATAGTTGAACGGCCCAGCTTCTGATGTATTCGTCCGAATTTTTCAACAAATCCCTTAGCTCCATTTCTGAAAGTCCCTTAGTCACATGAAGTGTCCATAACGCCCTCAGTTTTCGGGTCACATCGGGATGTTCGGTCAGAATCTTTTTCAGGTTCTCGTGTACTTCGGGACTTCCGCCCCGCTCTTGCAAAATAGTTCTGGCCTGTCGCACATACCATTCATTTTCATGTAGTTGATAGTTGACCAGTTCCATATCGGAAGCTTTGTACAGATTTACTTGCTCCCATGTATCGTTTTTGTGTGTAATTTTAAAGATGCGTCCCAAGGTTTTGTCGTGTACCTCTGGGTTTGGACTATGGCACTGGTTCTGATCGTACCAATCTATCGCGAACACCGAACCGCTCGGGTCATACTTGAAATTGAGCCATTGCGACCAAGAGTCGTTCATTGCCAAAAAATCATCTTTATGTGAAGCTACGTAACCTGAGCCCGAACGGGCCAAAGTATCGTTGTTCAGTTTTGATCCGTTTATATTGTTCATAAAGATGGTATTGTGATACTCCTTTGGCCAGGAATCCCCACCCAGATAGATCATGGCGCCGGCATGGGCATGACCGCCCCCGGCTGTGGCCGACCTGAAATTACCGGCATGCGGACCGCGATCCCCCAACCAATGCACGTGATCGCCGATGGTTTTGATGTCGTCATAGGTATACGGATTGAAATGTTGGCCTCCTTGGCGTTGGTATCTGGCACCTTGAACGATGTGAAACATATGCGGAATGACGCAGACGCTAATAAACGGGTGTCCGTAATCGTTGAAATCCAATCCCCAGGGATTACTGGTGCCTTCCGAAAAGATTTCGAACTCTTGCCGTGTCGGGTGGTACCGCCATACCGCGGCGTTCAATTTTGTCCGCTCATCGTCGGTGGCCCCGGGCCTACCGACATTGGAATGGTTAAACACGCCATGTACCCCATAAAGCCAACCATCCGGCCCCCACCGGAGGTTGTTCAACACCTCGTGCGTATCATCGAGACCCCAACCGTCGAGTACTATTTCAGACGGTCCTGATGGTTTGTCGTTTTCTTTATCCAAGGGAATAAACAAAAGATAAGGGGACGCCCCGACCCAAACACCGCCTATGCCCAGTTCGATACCACTGGCCATATTCAGGCCCTCAATAAAGACCTTTCTTTTGTCCAAAGTGCCATCGCCATCGGTATCCTCAAAAATTAAAATACGGTCCCGGCCCTTACCCTCTTCCGCAGGAACGGGATAGGTGTGGCCCTCTACGACCCACAACCTTCCCCGTGCATCGATGGTAAAACTGATGGGACGGACAATATCGGGTTCCGCGGCCGCTAGCGTAATCTTGAAACCATCGGGAAGGGTCATGGCCTTTGCCGCCTCCTTTCCGGATAGACCGGAATTTAGGACAGGATCCAACGGCGGGAGAATACTGATATCCTTTTGGAAGAGTTCATTCGGGAAGCTGGGTCGCGCAGGATAAAAAAGAAAATCGTCGAAGTTGATATGCGCCCAAGTATCATCTTGAATGTAAGGAATAGGTGATGTGCCGGTCTCGTTATCGATGATACGTATAAAAATTTCCTCGTTCAAATAATCTCTCAGATCGACCACTACCGGCTGCATGGTGGGGCGACCCTGTCCAGTGGATTTGAAAACTACCTTATTCGTTTTTACCTCCAAAATCTCTACGCGGGTATCGGCCAACGCACCTCCCGAAACCCTAAAGGAAGCGAACGGGTGGGTAACCTCAAAAGGCACCGAGGTCAGGGTCCCCTTTAATTTGTAATTAGCGCTTCCACCGCTGCTCAAAAAGAAATCGCCGTCAAAGTTTATGTGGGTATCCACTTTGTAAACCGATGAAAGTCTGTTGAAAAGTGGGTCCTTAAATGCCTTGCCCGCAAACTTCCAATCACTCAGGTTGCCCCTTTCAAAACCCACGTTCAAAGGTTTTCCATCTTTCATGGGTACTATCCCGGCAATTATGGGAACGGAAATATCGCCTTCGACGATCTTAAACGCGCCAACCATTCCGGCGGCGCGATGGCCTGGCACCGTGCAATAATACGTGTCATCGCCCTCTGCCCAAAAGGTAATGCTGGTAGTTGACCCCTCTTCAAGCAGGGTGTTACTTTTAATGCCCAGTTTTTCAAGGGCAACATCATGTGTCATGGTCTCCCCATTGGTTATGGTAATACGAACCCGATCCCCTTTGTTGGCACGCAGGGTAGGGTTTCGGGTTCCGTCAGGGGCAAAATAACCTAGCATGCTCGCTTCAAGTACATATTCACGATCAATACGTGTTGAATCGCGTACCTGGCGCTGCGCCGATTCGCTCTTATTCTCAGACCGACAAGCGCTGAAACATGATACAAGAAGGAGTACGATGGATACCGTATTAAGTAGCCGGTAGTTTTTCATTTTTGTCCGTTGGGATCTATTTTGGATGAAACGTCTTTAAAAACCTTTCGAAACTACGTCTCTTTTTGCAATTCGTGATGTAGCCGTAACGGTTTGAAAGCTAAAATTTAAGTAAGAATTCAGTTCCCATAAAAATAGAACTTTAATCGATAGCAAAAGAGAAGCCATTAGGACCTGGACACGTTATTCACTAAGATATTTGAAATTATTTTAGTCATTGCCTTTTCTAAAGTGTAATTCTTTTTAGATTAGATAATGGGTTGATGGCAGGAAATCAAGTGGAAAGGGGCACTTTCGTAAAACGATAAAAGCCCTTACATCAAACTTTCTGCACTATCGTATATCTTCTTTATAGCCGTTGCAATGAGTTCCATATCCATACGGTTTCCTAGTAAAATTTTATGGTGTAAACAGACGGATTCTTCCTTAAAAATACGTTCGCAGACCGGTAAAGAAAACCGGGTGGGGTCGATGGCCGCCCAATACGCATCGTTCAGCATATGCCGTGCGGGTTTGGTATGCGGCACATATAGCGGACATCTATTCAAAGGTTCATAACATGCATCTACCATAATACCCAATTCAGCTTCCAGCGCGCTTCGGAATTTCTCGATGGGTAGATTATTAAATTGCTTTTTATCGTAACGGAAGGCAAAATTGAAATACGCCTTTTTGGTTTCCCTAACATCCCTTTTTAGAGGGATTATACCGGCGATTTCGCTTAAAAGCTCGTTCAGATAGGTTCCGTTGGCGTCGCGAACGGCATTCTGTTCGGGTAGCCGTTTTAGACCCTCGACCAGAATGGCGGCTTGAAATTCCGTAATTCTAAGGTTGCCCGATTGAATGAAATTCCCGTCTTCACCGTAGTCGCCGATACCTTTGTCGACTCCAATTAGGGAATCGCCTTCAGGTCTTCGGCCGCAGTTTCGTAGGGCATCCAGTTTTTCCGCTAAATCTGTATTGTTCGTGGTCATGGAACCGCCTTCACCTGCAGTTAGGTGTTTCGACAGTTGAAAGCTAAAACTACCGACATCGCCGATGCTGCCCGCTTTCTTGCCCTTCCACTCGCCCCCGTGTTTATGGGCGCAGTCCTCTATGACATACAAACTATGTTTTTTGGCGATTTCCATTACGGCATCCATATCGGCAAAGGCGCCATACAGGTGCACAGGAATAATCGCCTTTGTTCTTGGGGTAATCGCCTTTTCTATAGCTGCCGGGTCGATGCACCAAGTGTCCTCGAGCACATCGACCAAGATAGGCGTCGCATTTACATCAATGACCGTTGCGGCAGTGGCCTGCCAAGTCAGACCTGGCACGATAACCTCATCGCCGAGACCTATACCCATTGCCTCCAAGGCGAGTTGCATGGTCAATGTACCGTTTACCGTGCAAATGGCATATTTCGTGCCCGTAAACTCGGCAAAAAGCCGATTGAATTCCATTTCCTTTGGGCCATTGTAAGACCATACGCCACTGTTCAGGACCTCAATCAACGCCCGTTCTTCTTCCTTGCCCCAAACCGGCCATTTCGGCCATGGATTTGCGGTCGTATCACGACAGGGCTTTCCACCTTGAATCGCTAATTTTTGCATAATCGATTTTTATTGTTTTGTCTAAATTCCAGCCTTCCACTTTTAATTCCGGCACAGCGGCACTTGCAAAGGTCGTTCGCAAGATTCTTTTTTCGCCAGGTAGCAAGCTGATAAAATTATCTTCCCAAAAAACAGGAAGAATTATTTCTTTGCTATCTTTTTCGATTACTTTAAGGTTGATCAAAAAAGCGATGGTTTCGCCTGCATTTTTTATTGTCGCGGTCATGGTCTGTTCGTCCCCATTCTTTTCTATGGTATGAGATGCCTCCAAGCCCACTTTGGGTAAGACGTTGAGCATGTTTAAATCCGCATACTGTTTGCTCGGGGTATGATAGGCGAATTCGCCGAGATCTGCTTCATAATCCAGCGTTTCTTCTTGCGTAGACAGCCAATAGAAATTAACGTTAATTTCTTCGTTTTGAGCATCCAACAAACGCAGATCTAAGAAATATGTGGTCGAGAAAGTCTCCAAAGGCTCAATCTTGAATAGGGAACGGGCACTGTCGGCAGGTGCATCCAAAAACTGATTTTCTTCCAATAGCAGTTTTGAATCGATATCGTAAATGCGGATATGTGCTTTCAAATCTTTTACCTCATGGAGATGGTCATTGATGGCATAAATGTGATGGTCGCCATAGCTATAGGCTAAATGTAGAGGCGAACAGGCTTTTTGTGTTGCGTAAAATGCTCCTGTGGGCATCAAATAATAATCGTAGAGCTGCCAGTACATTTTGGGCCAGGCCGCATTCAACATCCATTGGATGATACCCGTGCATTTCTTTTTATGGACCTGAAAAGCCTCGAACATCGGACGCATCAGCTCGTAGTTCATGGCCTGTGCCTTTTTATCGAACTCCCCAATGGTATCGGGTTTACCATAGCGTGCGTCAATTGCATCTATAAAGCGGCCTAAGTCGGAGAATTCGTATCGCCCGCAGTGGTACTGCCATATTTCGTTTATGGGCCACAACTTATCTTCGGGAATGAATTTTTTCAGACTATCCAACTGGGGGACTTGCGCGCCCGGTCCCGTTTCGGTATTAAATCCGTAGGCCCCGCCAAATTTAGTGTCCGTAAACCAGTACACCGGGGCGGTGTAGGCATAAGGACCTAACATTTTCACTCCCGATGAACCGCTGATTTCGCTTTCCACATCCTCGCTGCCGATTACGTGTTGGTCACTACCCACGCCACCGGTTGAGTTCAGATAAGGTCGGGTCGGGTCATATTTGGCAAAGGTTTCGATATACCTTTGCTCCAAGGCCGGAATCGGTACTTTGTCACTGGCGACCGTCCAAACAAATATACTGGGATGGTTGCGCAGCCAAATGACCTGGTCTTCCCAAGCCTGGGCCACGTGTTCGATGTCTTCTGATTTGTATACCCCGCCGAAGCGTTCGTCGACCGGTACGCCCATATGGATTTCATGTTCCCAATGACAACTCCATCCGACCATCAATAAAATCCCGTGCTCATCACACAGATCATACAGTTTATGGTCTTTTCCCCAGATACCTTCCAGTCGGATGCAGTTAAGGTTCATCTGTTTGACGTATTTAATCTGTGCTTCGAGATTTTTATCCGAATCCATTAAAAAAAGGTCATCGGTCCAGCCAGCACCTTTGATCAACACTTTTTTTCCGTTAATCTTAAACCCGCGATGGATATCGTTGAGCCAATATTGTTCGACTTCACGAATACCGAACCTAGTTTTTTCGGTACTTGAAACTTGGCCGTCGATGGTGAACTCCAATTCCAGGTCATAGAGATCGGGGCGTCCCAAATGGACCGGCCACCAAAGCCTCGGGTTTTCGAACACCAATTGGGGGAATTCATCTGCCGTAAACTCAACTTTTTTTTCTCCTTTTGGCTGAATAGTTATTTTCTTTTCAAATACTAGGGATTCTATCCGTGTCTTTAAAATCCCTGAAATAACGTCAGGGGTATCGTTTTTCAATTCGGCGGAAATACTCAGGTCTGCGCGTTTTAAGGTTTTTAGGTCTACCTTGGTCCGTACAAAGGGATTTTCAATTCTTACCCCATTATGAAGTTCTATGGTAATAGGTCTAAAGATTCCCATATTTCCATCGGGCGGGGCGGGGTTCCAATCGACAAATCCTGTGCTAAAATCACCCAGTTTTGGCGGAATAACTTCCACCGCCAACATATTTTCCCCTGAAACAACGTGCTCGCTGACATCGACCGACGTTTGGCGATAGGCACCGTTGATTGTTTTGACATCTGCTATTTGGCTTCCGTTTAGCCAAACATTCGCTTTATAGTTTATGCCCTCAAAATATACTCTAACCAATTGATAAGATTCCAGATCCTCAAGCGTGAATGGGGTTGCATACCACCAGGGCAACGTAAAATATTCAGTGGGAATCGCTTTCAGGTTATCCCCAAAATAAGGGTTCTCGTATATTTTATTACCGACCAAAGCGCCCATAACAGTTCCCGGAACATGCGCAGGAATCCATGTTATTTTCTCATGGTCGATAGTCGAAATAATTGCGCCGTTTTCTCGAATTAATTTTGAGGTTTGTATTTTCCAATGATTAGAAAGACGCATCTTGAAGCTCTTGTTCATACCTGTACGATTGGTTTGCTTCTTAGGGCTTGTACTTTTTTAGCATCCGTTTCGACTTCCATAGCATACCCCCACCTATGGTCATCAATATCAGACCTGCGACCAAATCGGTCATTTGTTGCACGAATGTTTCGGTAAAGACCATGGCAATGGTTATGATAACTCCAAATATGAAGATAAAAACACCCAAGGCTTGATTTATTTGCGCCGTTTTAATTTTGGCCGTTCGATCTGAATCGTTCATGGTCATTTGGAATTCAAAATTGGTAATACACGCTTGCCAAAATAGCTAACACGGCCAAGGACCATAGTTTCAAATTGTTCCACCAGTGGCGGTCCTCTTTGGCAATGCCTTCGTAGACATAGTCGTTTGGTAGCATCAGCACCAAAGCGCCTATAAGAAAATAGAGGCCGAAAAATATTAACTTTGCCGTTTCCTGTGAAATTCCCGAAAGCCAATCGAAATTCAACATATCACAACGTTTTATTTAAGGAACTTGTCTTGGTCAAAATTTTTGAACTGAATACTAAGCCATCCAGCTCGGCCTTCGTGTGTTTTTTAGTCATCAGACTTACAGCGACGTTAATGATGAAGGCCAACAAAAACGACCACCACGAAATATAGAGGAAGGGATCTTCTATAGTAAAGAACCCCGCTTTGAACACATTGAGGAAAATGGCAAAACCGATACCGATGACCAAAGCCGAAAGTCCACCCCATTGGGTACTGCGTTTCCAAAAAATTCCCAATAAGAGAATGGCAAACAAAGGCCCTTGAAAATATGACATAAAGGTCTGTATGGCCACATAGATACCCGGAAAGTCGCTACTCATCGGTGCTGTTGCCACCCCAAGACCCAACAAAACCAAAGTGGTCATTTGACCGACTTTTAGATAATGTTTATCATCGGCGTTCTTTTTAATAAAAGGTTCGTAAATATCCTTGGTAAATAATGTAGCCGTGGAATTCAACAAAGAATCTACACTCGACATCAGGCCGGCAAAAAAGGCGGCAAACATCAGGCCTACCAGCCCTGGCGGCAATATGGTTTTGATCATCATCGGTAGGGCCTGATCTCCATCGGCAAGATTGGGGTGCACCACAACGGCCATTAACCCGGGAAACAGAACCAAAATCGGAATAAACATTTTCAGGGCCGAACCAAAGATCATACTGGCCTTGGCGTGCCATTCATTTTTGGCCGTGAGGCAACGTTGCACGATCGACTGGTTGCCAATCATGTAAGCATTGGCCATGACGAAGGTGAGTCCGAACAAAATTCCGGTCCACGGAAAGGGCGATTTGGTATCAATAGGTCTGATAATATCGAAATGGCTTTGGTATTCCGGACCCATGGCGCCAATTTTTTCCACCATATTCTCCCATCCACCTACGGCATCCAAGCTAAGGAATACGAGGGCGAACCCACCGATGAACATAATAATCATTTGAACCACGTCGGTCATAATCACTGCCGTAATACCCCCGAAATAGGTATATAGGCCTACCACTCCCGCTGTTGACAAAATCGATATCCAAATAGGCCATCCCATCAATACGTTCAAAAGAACGGCACTGGCCCAAAAGAGTACGCCGAGATCGAGGGCAAAGAACAAGATCCAGGTTGCCGATGCGATGGTACGTACCGATTTGTTATACCTTCTTCCCAAGTATTCGGGGATGGTATACATGCCGCCACGCCAGAAATAGGGAATAAAAATAAACGCCGCCAGTAACATGGCAGGAACGGAACCTACCCAATCAAAATTACCGACCGCAATACCGTATCGATACGCTTGTCCCGAGACCCCCACAAAATCCAAGGCACCGATATCGGAAACCACGATCGACATCCCGATGGCCCAAAATGGCAAGCTTTTACCGCCTAGAAAATAATCTTCGGAACTGCTGACGAATTTTTTAAAATAAAGTCCCAGCAGAAGCATTCCGACGATATACGCTATAACTATAAAATAATCAATTCCTGAAAGCATGGTTTATATTTGGTGGCAGTTGTATAAAGCAGCAAAACTGAATTTCTCTCACTGCACTCCTCACTTTTCACTGAACACTACAAATTAAACCGAATTACCACAAAATTGTATAGTAAATCTTATTGTCTTTGCATGGAATATCAACCCAAATATTCCATTACTTTTCGTTAAACTATAATTAAGGTAAAAATTCATCGGTTACAAGAAATCATATTCACTTAAAGTTTAAAAATTATTGCAATAAAAGGAATGTTATGTATCAATGTTATGCTGTACTAACACTATTTTAACCTTAAAATTACATTTAAAAACAAAAAATAAGGTTAGGGGCAAAATATCACCAATAACTAATAATATACTGTATGTTTTGCCAAAACTTTTAACATAGTTTTGAATAGCACTAACTGCTTAACCAAAACTAGCAGCCTTATGAAACAAAGAAATTTATCATTTTTGACGCTCCTTTTCTTCAGTATCTTCATAGGCACCCTGTCTGCCCAAAAAGAAGTAACCGGAGTGATTACAGATAACACAGGGGAATTATTGCCCGGGGTAACTGTCGTACTAAAAGGTACCGTTACTGGGGTTACTTCCGATTTTGATGGAAACTACAGTATCTCGGTTCCGAACGATACAGCCGTACTGGTATTTTCTTATTTGGGAATGTCGACTAAAGAAGTAACGGTAGGCAATCGTTCGACCGTCGATGTTATTCTCGAGAGCTCATCACAGGAACTTGATGAGGTCGTAGTAACGGCACTTGGTATTACGAGGGATAAAAAATCGTTGGGTTACGCCGTTAGTGAAGTCGATGGCGACGCCTTGGACAACGTCCCACAAGAAAATGCCTTGAACGCCCTTTCGGGCAAAGTTTCAGGGGTGGCCATAAACAACACGGGCTCTCCAGGTTCTTCCGTAAGTATGGTCATTAGGGGTGCCACTTCGCTTTCAAGCGACAATCAACCTTTGTTCGTAATTGACGGGGTACCTGTTTTCAACACATTGAACAACGTAGGAGGAGTTGGAAGCGACAACCGTGTCGATTACGGAAACGCAATTTCAGACATAAACACAGATGATATTGCAAGCATGACCGTATTGAAAGGGGCCAGCGCCGCTGCCCTCTACGGTTCACGTGCGGGAAACGGGGTTGTTCTGATTACCACCAAATCGGGCAAAGCCAAAAAGGGATTGGGCGTAACCATTAATTCAAGCACTGTTTTTGATATACCGTATCGCTATTTGGATACCCATACGAAATATGCCGCCGGTTCAAGACCTTATACCCCGGATAATTTTCCTACCAATGAATATGGCCAAATCCAGATTAGCGAAACTGCATCGGCTTGGGCAGGTCCCGCCTTAGACCAAGGAATAAATGCTATCCATTGGCCCTATACGGCACAAGAATTGGAAAGCGGTATACCCATTGCCAGGGAACTACGTTCGTACGACAACGCCAGAAACTTTTTTAATACGGCCATTACAACGACCAACAACATTTCGATACAGGACAATACCGAAAAGGTGAACTATCGTCTTTCGTACAACAACCTTAAAAATAAAGGTTTTATACCGAATACCGACCTGAACAAGCACAGTATCAATCTGAATTCATCGTTAAAGCTTAACGAAGCTATTTCGGTAAGTTCGAGCTTGAATTACACCAAGACCTATTCTGACAACCGGCCGGCAGGTAACCGTGGCGCCAACCCCATACAGGCCATGTACGAACTTGCCCCACATATCGATGTTCGAGATCTTGAACAATATTGGTTACCCGGGTTCGAGGGACTTTTTCAGAACTCGCCCTTCGAGTTTGGTGATGATCCCACCGAGACCGAATGGAACAATCCATACTATTTGGCCAATGAGGTGAATAACGGGTTTTTAAGAAATCGCTTTTACGGAAACATTCGTGGAGACTGGCAGATTACCGATGACTTCTCCGCAATGGTACGCTATAATTTTGATGAGATCAACGAACAGCGCGAAACGAAAATTTCGAACGGGTATACTAATGAAATAAACGGAGCCTACGGAATTACCGATATTTTTCGAAACGAAATAAATGTTGATTTTTTATTAAGCTACAAGAAGAAAATCAATGATTGGGATTTTAACGTATCCTTTGGTGGTAACCAAAGAAAATTTAGTGGCACTACGGTGAGTAATTCGACCATAGACAGGGGCCAAGGGCTCTTGACTCCCAATCTGTTTACCTTAAGCAATATTGCTCCAAATAATTTGAACTACAGCTCCAGCATCCAAGAAAAGAAAGTAAACAGTTTATATGGGCTGGCAAGTATCGGATTTAAGGATATGTTCTATCTGGATGTCACCGGAAGAAACGATTGGTCCAGTACGTTGCCCGATGCCAATAATTCGTATTTCTATCCATCCGTATCGGGAAGCCTGCTGCTGAACAACGCTTTTGATATGGGCAATAAAGTATCATTGGTCAAGCTAAGAGCCGGTTATGCAGAAGTGGGCAACGATACGGACCCCTATAATTTAGAACCCGTTTTGAACAGTGGCGGCACTTGGGGCAGTGCTTCCTTGCTTTCAGTACCCAATGCTTTGTTGAACGCAGAGCTACGGCCCGAATCGCAGAGTTCTTGGGAAGTAGGTGCCGATTTAGCCTTCTTCGGTAATCGCTTGCGGTTAGAGGGCACCTATTACGAAAGTGATAACAGAGACCAAATATTTCCAGTAAACAATCCTATTTCTTCTGGGTATGACACTAAATTCATTAATGCCGGCCTTCTTTCGAGCGAAGGAGTTGAGGGCGGTCTTAGTGGTACCATTGTGGCCAATACCAATTGGAACTGGGATATGGGGTTTGTCTTTACCAAAAACCGAACTAGAGTAATCGAACTGGCCGAGGGCATGACCTCGATAACCCTATGGACCGATGCGAGAGGCGGGGCCATTACCTGGCTGGGAGAGGAAATCGGTAATATTGTAGATGCTAAAATGATTCGGGTAGACGATCCCAATTCCCCTTATTTCGGTTGGCCCATAATCGACGATGAAGGTTTTGAAAGTAGCGACCGCAATAGAGATGACGAAGATGGCAATCGAGTTGCACCTATCATAGGAAATTTTAATCCTGATTTTAACATTGGTATGACCACGTCAGTATCTTTTAAAAATTGGTCGATTTCCATGAACTTTGATTGGCGCAAAGGCGGTCAATTCGTTTCACAGACCCATCGATATGGCGAGTCGGACATGCATACCCAACGTTGGTTGGATAAATTGCATAATTTGAACGATGTAGGTGATATTCCTGCATATTTACAGGAAAATGCAGATCAGTTTTTATCGCCCGATAGTGATGAGTTTTACGTCTTGGTCGGTGGACCTACGGCCGAAGAAGGTGGCTTTCCGGTCGACGATGGTGGTATCACCTTGAACGACGGGGTCTTTATGCCAGGGGTTCAAGGCGACTATGATGATGACGGCAATTTTGTGGCGACCGCAGAAAACCTTGGTGGCGAAGGCACGGTTTATACACGCTATCAAGACCATTATGGCTGGGATTTTACCAGAACGGCAACATTTGATTCCGATTTTGTCAAACTTCGTGAGATTTCATTATCCTATGCCATACCCTCGCGAAGCCTTCAAAACATAGGTATTCAGAACATGTCCATTTCCCTTTTTAGCAGAAACCTGATTCTATGGACCAAGGCCGATATTGGCATCGACCCCGAGCTGGCATTTCAACCCGAATCGAGCAACCAAGGTAGAAGCGGCATACAGTTCAAGCAAGGTATCGAACGCTTTAACGTAAATCCTTGGGCCGTTCCCATAGGTTTTAAATTGAACCTAAGTTTCTAAACAGACCGCAACGAACAAATAATAAAGCTATGTATACAATAAAAAAAATAATCATGGGTATCCTAGCAGTGTCCGTTTTTTTGGCGCTGTCTTGTGACAAAGATATTACCGAGGTAAACGCAAACCCGAACGGCGTGAACTTAGACGAGGCCAATCCGAGTTTCCTGCTTAGTGAGGTAATGGCCAAAACCGCCAAAGATTTGGGTGATAAAGGCTATGCCGAACCCTTGGCGGCCTTTATGCAATACGTACAAAAAGACGCTTGGGGCAACAACGAATACGATTGGGAAGGCGATGGTTGGAATACCTATTACAACAACCTGCGAACTGCCGATTTAGCCTTAGAACGTTCACTTGAACTCGACATGAAATTCCATCAGGCCGTGGCTATTATCATGAAAGCGCATCTTTTCGGCCTTTTGACAGATTTTTACGGGGATGTACCCTATTCCGAAGCGCTGCGTGGTGATACCGATGTCGATCTGCCCAAATACGATGCCCAAGAAACCATTTACAAAGGAATAATTGCCGATTTTGAGGCAGCTTCCGCCCTATTGTCGAGCAACCAAGGGCAGCTAGAGGTATTCATCCCCGCTCAGGACTTGTTTTTTCAAGGCGATTCGGAAAAATGGATCAAGTATGCCAATTCTTTGACCCTTCGATATTATATGCGCCTCTCGGAAAAGGACCCTTCTTTTGCAAGTGCCGGGGTTCAAAAGACCTTGGCCAAACCCTTGATAGACAGTATCGATGAAGAGTGTGCCGTACCCTATGTGGGGGTCAGCCCGGATGATTCGCAACCTAGCAACGGCCGGCAAGGCTCCCCTTCTAGTTTTACGCGGGTGAAACCATGTGCGACGTTGACCAACAAATTGGTCGATTTGAACGATCCAAGAAGGGATATTTGGTTCGCACCGGTGGCCATTCCGATTAAGGTAGTACCCGCAGAAGAAGTTCCCGGTGGCGGTGACGATGTGGTCGTTGACGGAGTGCGTTATATCAACGAGGCAAGTTTGGCCGATAATTTTACCATTTACGACCCCGAGACTTGGTTCCAAGATCGCTTGGACGGTCTTACCATGATTGATACGAGTTCCGTTTACGTGGGCATCCCCGTGTCGAACCAAGGTACGGAACCCTACACGTATAACCTCAACCCTCAGCCGACACAAGGGGGAGGTAATGTGCATGTTTCGGAAATGAACGCCCAGTTCGACGAAGTAACAGGGCCTAACTTGAAAGCCCGTATTTTATCATATGCGGAAGTTAGCTTTTTGAAAGCCGAGGCCGCATTGAAAGGATGGGGAACCGATGCGCAAGAGAACTACAACACTGGTATACAGGCTTCATTCGATACTTGGGGAATCGGCGATCTTGCGGCGGATTATTTAGGTAGCGAAGGAGTGGCCTATGATGGTACATTGGAACAAATCATGGAGCAGAAGTGGATCGCAAATTTTTCATCGGCATCGGAGGCCTACCTCGATTGGCGAAGAACAGGTCTGCCCAATCTAAGGCCCGGCCCATTTGCCAGATCGGAAGTTATCCCCGTCCGTTT
The DNA here is from genome assembly GCA_963832345.1 of uncultured Flavobacteriaceae bacterium. Taxonomy (GTDB): domain Bacteria; phylum Bacteroidota; class Bacteroidia; order Flavobacteriales; family Flavobacteriaceae; genus Pricia. The sequence continues at coordinate 169,735 of CAWHTW010000016.1, forward strand.
TGTGTACCCGGACAACGATCGCAATTTTAACCGCGAAAATTACAATGCCGCTTTGGAAAGCCTGGAAACGACGGAATACACCGATGCTGTGCCCGGATATGTGGAAAACGACACGCCTTGGTCAAAACCTTGGATTTTACAGGGCGTTACCAAACCTTGGTGAAAAGAATACAAGCACAAAATTCCAAAAAATCGAAAATTCGTTTAGTGATAATAATGGGATTTAAATCTAATCGTTAAATAATCGGGAGACTATTCGTTCTACAAGTATTGTTAGTTGAGTTAGCTAGAAATTACCCGGGGAAACCTGGGTAGTTTTGTTTAAAGCAGTAAATATTATGAACGTAAGAATTTTGTTTTTGTTAGTAATGATTTCAATCTTATCCTGTAACGAGAAGGAAGGGATTGGTTTGAACTTATCCCAAGCAAGCCTTCTAATTTCCCCAGCGCTGGAAGAAACGTTCCAACAAACCACCGAGACAATCTTATCGGAAGAAATCGGAAAACGAACTGGCCTAAAGTTCTCTCGAAACCATGTTTGGGATGCTGATACCGTTATTGCCATTGCCCTAAGCGGGGACAGCGATTTACATGGGAGCTCCGTGCCTGTCAGAAACGATACCCATCCCGAACAAAAAAAAGAAGGCTACCGTATTGTACATTCAAATAAAAACGGAAAGGAAGTTCTTTGGATTATCGGGGCGGACAAAAGAGGAATTTTATACGGAATCGGTAAGTTTTTGCGCATTGCGAACATGCGACAAGGCCAGTTATTGTTGGAAGAAGAAACGGATGTGTCCGAATCGCCCAAATATACACTTCGAGGCCACCAATTCGGCTATCGTAACACCGCCAATTCATGGGATGCCTGGACGGTCGACCGGTTCGACCAACATTTTCGGGAACAAGTGCTGTTCGGCGCCAATAGTTTTGAAAATATTCCATTTCAAGACCCCGGCTCTAGCGTCCATTTTAAGATCGACCCGCAGGAAATGGAGATCGAACTGAGTAAAATATGCGATAAATACGATGCCGATTACTGGGCATGGACCCCCGCCCCAGAAGATTTGACCAGAAAAAACGCCAAGGAAGAAGGCCTTCGCAAGCAAGAAGCTTTTTATGCCCGCTGCCCCAGATTGGATGGGGTTTTCGTGCCCGGCGGCGATCCCGGAGACAATCACCCCTCCGAGTTGATTCCCTATTTAAAAGACCTTTCGGTTCTACTAAAAAAGTACCATCCGGATGCCGGAATTTGGGTCTCCTTGCAGGGGTTTAACAAGGAAAAAATCGATTACTTTTTTAATTATTTGGAAGTGAATAGCCCAGATTGGCTCAGGGGATTGGTCAATGGGCCCAGCAGCCCTCCGTTGGAATATGAACGAGACCGCCTTCCTAAGAAGTACAAGTACCGTTTTTATCCCGATATCACACATACCGTACGCTGCCATTATCCAGTAGAAAATTGGGATCAGGCCTATGCCCTGACCTTGGGGCGCGAACCCTGTAACCCACAGCCCGTTCGGTACGCCGAGATCTTTCGGCGCGACGTTGATTATACCGATGGTTTTATTACCTATTCCGATGGTTCACACGATGACGTTAACAAGGTTGTGTGGAGTCAATTGGGCTGGAATCCGAATAAGAATGTTAGGGATATTGTGATGGAATACTGCCGCTTTTTTTTCGGTCCGGAAGTCGCGAATGCTTCAGCAGACGGCATATTCGATTTGGAACAAAATTGGGACGGTCCGATATCGGGTAACCAGACGATTACAGAAACCTTGACGCTCTGGAAAACGTTGGAAGCCGAAAATCCCCAACTTCAGGATAACTGGAGGTGGCAACAACTGATGATGCGTGCGTATTACGATGCCTACATAAAAAACCGTCTCGCCTTCGAGGTAAATCTAGAACAAGAGGCCTACCGAATTCTTGCTGATGCGGATCGCATAGGAGCTGACAAAGCCATGGGCCAGGCCCTAACACGCCTGCTCCAAACCGACCGGGCACCTGTGGCACAATCCCTCAAGACAAAGGTTTTTCAGTATGCCGAAAAACTGTTCCATTCGATAGGCGCCCAGACCAGTGTGCCAAAATATGGCGCGAAAAGTCCAGAAAGAGGTGCTATTTTAGATTTTATCGATTATCCACTGAATAACAGATGGTGGCTGGAAGATGAATTCAAAAAAATCAGGGAATTCAAAACAGAGAAGGAAAAATTGGCCAGGCTCGAATTTATAAGAACCTATGCATACCCTGGGCAAGGCAGTTTCTATGATAATATTTCAAGTGCCGACGCCGAACACGTTACCTCCAAAACCGACGATGCCATCGATTATTTGTGGGAAAACGATGGTCTAAGCAGAAAACGGCTGTCCACGCAACTCTTCCAGTTTAGGCCGACTTTGGAATACGATGAACTTGACCCCGATGCAGATTATTTGATTAGGGTTTCGGGATATGGGGAAGCCCTATTGCGGGCGAACGGACAGCGACTAAAACCGACGAAATACGAAAAGGGATACGAACAATTTAAGGAATTTCCTTTGTCCAAAGATTTAATAACGAACGGAAAACTAAAAATCACCTTCGACAAACCCGCTGAAGATCATTTGAACTGGCGAGAACAATCACGAGTCACAGATATGTGGCTTCTGCGGCAACCCCCACAAACTCCATAAATCAAAAAACACTATTTTTATACGTCAAGAATACGCCTATGAAACCAATTGTACAGATTTCCCTCGACTTGACCAATATCGACGAGGCGTTGGAAACAGCCGCCCTCGCCATGCGCGCGGGTGTGGACTGGCTCGAGGCCGGAACCCCGTTAATTTTGGCGGAAGGCCTGCACGGTGTGCGAAAATTACGGGAGGCCTTCCCCAATGTGCCCATAGTGGCCGACCTGAAGACTATGGACGGAGGCTATCTCGAAGCGGAAATGATGGCCAAGGCCGGTGCGACCCATGTGGTCGTTATGGCACGGGCACACGAAGAGACCATAAAGGTGGTAGTTCAGGCGGGAAAGGACTATGGCATAAAGGTCATGGGCGACAATTTGGGCTGTGACGATCGAATAGAGGGCGCCAAACGGCTCGAGGCCCTTGGCTGTGATTACGTAATCCATCATATCGGGTATGACGAACGTCGTGGGATTGCCGCACAGGGTCAGCGAATGCCTAGTCCACTTGATGAATTGAAGGAAGTGGTAGATGCCGTGAACGTCCCTGTGCAAGCCGTAGGTGGGTTGACCTTGGAGCAGGCCATCCGCTGTCCGGAATACGGGGCGCCGATGGTAGTCTTGGGCGCTCCCCTGACCATAGATGCCGATGCCTTCAAGACCGCCGACGGTGACCTGGAGTCTTCCCTTCGGCTGATCTGTGACAAGATTCATGCGTATGGGGAAATTTCGAAATAGTAATCAGTACTGAATAATGCGTAAAAAATTAGTGAAAACTAGTGTACTTCCCTGCCTACACTTTACACTAATCCCTGCATTTTTTTGAAAGCGGTCAATTTGCAATGTAAAAAATATACTATGAAATCTGTAGCAGTTGTGAACTTTGCTCCCAAATCGGGAAGTGTCGAGCTTCGGGAAATCGCCAGACCTTCCATCGGGGAGGAAGACGTGCTCTTGGAAGTCGCCAACGTAGGGGTCTGTGGTAGCGACTTGCACCAATGGACCGCCGATCATAGCTGGCCCGTGAACTATCCGGTCGTGTTAGGCCATGAATTCGGGGGCCATATTGTTGAATTAGGTGAACGGGTGAACGGATGGAAGGAAGGCGACCGGGTCGTCAGTGAGACCGCGGCAGTCATCGACCCCAACAGTCCACTTTCAAGACAAGGGCTCTATAATCTGGATGCTTCCCGAAAGGGATTCGGTTACGGGGTCGACGGGGCAATGACCCGCTATGTAAAAGTGCCCGCCCGATGCCTACACCGGGTGCCAGAAAACCTGCCCTTCGAACAGGCCTGTTTGACCGAACCTTGTTCCGTGGCCTACAATGCAGTGGTCAAAAACTCCAATATCACCCCCGGTGACCGGCTCATCGTACTCGGCCCGGGAACCATCGGGATCCTATGCGCGGCCATGGGTAGCTTGTGCGGGGCCGATGTCGCCATTGTTGGCCTGGAGGCCGATCGGGAAAGGCTCGAAATTGCCCGTCAATATGGTTGTACCCCAATTATAGGTGACGCATCGGAATGGGCCAGGAAACAAGATGGACTCGGAGCGGACTGTATCGTAGACGCTACCGGTGCCAGTGCCGCTTTGCAAAACGCGCTGCAACTCGTCCGCCCGAAAGGCCATATTACCAAGGTGGGCTGGGGCCCGAAACCCTTGAATTTTTCCTTGGATGCCCTAGTACAGAAAAACATCACCCTACAGGGAAGTTTTAGCCATAATTGGCCGATCTGGGAAAAAGTGCTGTCGCTTTTGGCCTCCGGTCGATTGGATGTCAAACCAATAATCGGAGGCGTTTGGGGCTTCTCGGATTGGCTCGGTGCCTTTGAGGAAATGCATTCAGGCAAAGTAGTCAAAAGTGTCCTCAAACCTGATTAAGCTGCTTTTGGAGTCTATGAATCAAGCATCCGGAAATTTCAGACCCATAAGATTAAGTGTCGATTATTGAAAATGCTGCCCAACCGATCCGTCGAAACTACAAACACAAAATGGGCAACTCCCATAATTCAAAAAATATGCGTCTAAAGCACAAAACGATATTGATAACCGGCGGGTACACGGGCATTGGCCGTGCCATTGCCATACGTTGCGTAGCGGAGGGTGCCACAGTTGTAGTCAACGGTCTTGAGGAGTCTAAGGGACAAACCTTGGTCAATGAACTCGGCTCCGAAAACGCGTTGCACCATACCATAGATGTTACGGATAAACATGCCCCGGCAGAATTGGTAAAGGCCGCCCTAAAAAAATTCGGAAAGCTGGATGCCGTGGTAAATAATGCCGCCATGGTCTTGTCTTCGAACATAGCGAGCACCGATAGCGCGTTCCTAGAGCGTGTGTTGGCGGTCAACACCATTGCTCCCTTGGCCCTAATCCGGGCCTCCCTGCCCCAATTGACCGAAACGCGGGGCAGTGTATTGAACATCGGCTCCATCAATGCCTGGTGCGGCGAACCCGATTTGCTGGCCTATAGCATGTCAAAAGGTGCCTTGATGACCATGAGCCGTAACCTTGGTGATACGCTTTTTCGGGAAAACAGGGTACGGGTAAACCAGATCAATCCGGGTTGGGTGTTGACCGAACGGGAAGTCGTGGATAAAAAGAAACAGGGCATGCGCGAGGACTGGTACAAAGACCTGCCGGACATCTTTGCCCCTGCCCAACGTATTTTTTCGCCGGAAGAGATTGCGGCCGCAGCCGTTTATCTGCTATCCGACGAATGTGGCCCGGTAAGTGCCCAGGTGATGGAACTGGAACAATTTCCACTTATCGGACGAAATCTTCCCAAAAAATGGGAGGGGTCGCATGGAAAAGAGTGAGCGATTGCCTATAGCGACGAACGACAAAAAATTTCAGGTTTAAGATTCAAGGTCAAGACGTTCTTAGCTTTTTAGCTTCCAACCTGAAACCTGTTACCCTTGAACTTTAAACAGTGAAGCAGTGGGATTAAACCTCAAATTTTTCAAGTAGGCACCCCAACAACAAAAAACAAAATATGCCAAAACTAGCCGTATTTCCCAAAGCCTTTATGCAGGCGCTCTGTAAAGAGGGTACGATGAAGCTGACCGAATGGATCGATCTGGCCTGTAAACTGGAAATCGATGGGCTGGAATGGTACGCAGGGTTTTTAGAAATGGCCGATAGTTCACAATGGGCAGGCTTTCGAAAACAGGTAGAAGATTATGGAAAGGTCATTCCCATGCTTTGTTGCTCCCCTGATTTTACCCATCCCGACACTGCCTTCCGCCAAAAAGAGGTCGAAAAACAGTTACACTGGATCGAGATGACGCATAGTTTGGGCGGTTCGTATTGCCGGGTGCTTTCGGGGCAAAGACGCCCCCAGCTTACCATGGACGAGGGCATAACTTTGGCCGCGGAGTGTATTGAGGCCTGTCTGCCTAAAGCGGAAGCATTAGGCATTACCTTGATATTGGAAAACCATTATAAGGACGATTTTTGGGAATACCCGGAATTCGCCCAAAAAATGGAGGTGTTTTGTCGCTTGGTCGAGCGAATCGACCATCCGAATTTCGGGGTCAATTACGACCCGAGCAATACGTTTTTGGCGGGCGAAGACCCCTTGGAACTGCTCTACCGCATATCCGACCGCGTAGTGACCATGCATGCCAGCGACCGTTACCTCATAGAAGGCACCATCGAAGACCTAAGAAAGGAAGAGGGCGGGGCCGTCGGCTATGCCAAACGCCTGCGCCATGGGGAAATAGGCAAAGGGCTTAACGATTACGATGCTATCTTCAAGGAATTGCAACGAGTCGGCTTCGACGGCTGGATCAGCATCGAGGATGGGGTCGACGGTATGGAACAACTCGAACGCAGTGTTGCATTTTTGCGTAATAAAATAGTAGAGTACTGGCCTGATTTTAGCTGATAGCCTATTTTTTTTCAGTGCAGATATGAAGATAATGGTTTCAACTACATCGCTTTGCGGACTTCATTCTTTTGAACAGGCTCACTGATCACCTTCAAATACCGCCCCATCCAATAGGGAAGCAACCAGATATCGCCAGCAGAATATTCTTCGGTGCCATCGCCGCCTACCTTATCCAATTGGAACATGTTGGCGTTGTGCCGTTGTATGCGCCTTTCGTCCGGAGGCAATACTTCAGAGGTGGTCTGTGTCCTGAAGTTCGGGGCGATTAATTCGATGTCTTTTCGGTGGCTGTTTTCAATGTCCCAGGTTATCAAGTCCATTGGATGTTCCCGAAGATACCATACGGCTTCGTTTAAGTCAAATTCGGGGGTGCCGGTGAGCGCGGTCATGATATTCCATAAACCTTCCTTTTCCGGGCGCTCGATTTCCCAATGGTCGATAATCGCCTTTTTATATTTAGCTTTCAGGGTGTCGTTAAAGGCATAATTGTACAATCCCCAATAGCCCACAAAATACATTTCATCATCGGAATGGTTCCAGGATTCGGACAACATCTTGCTCCAGTCATCGGCATCATCGGGTGCTTGCGCTACTTCTTTCATAGGCAGCATGAGGTTTTCGAGATATCCGTGATTCTGCATCAAGTCAAAGGCTTTTTCCTTGTATTTCTCCTTGCCGGTAAAATGGTACGCGGTCTGAAGCATTCCGATGATGTTCGAAGAATTTATTTTACGGTCCCCTACCATTTTCGGCCTTGCGTTGACGTACTCGGGGTTCCATCGGCCCCAGGTGGTCGGTTTGCCATCATAATCGACCATGTACAAATCGTTCCGAACGACATGGCTCATCAAGGTATCTATTAGGATAATCGCGCGGTCTTTCAGCGCGTTGTCCATCAGTTCGGCCATGGCTCCATATGCAAAGATATGACCGATGGCCTCATCGCTGCTGGTTGTCGCCTTCCAGTCCCATTCCGGATTCGGGCTATTTTGCCAGCGTTCGGGGTCGTGCAGCACATCGATATACCCACTGCGGTCGAACGATCGGGACGGGAAACCGGGAACGGGGTTGATACTGAACAAACGCTCCATGGCATCCATCGATTCTCTACAGTTTTGCAGGGCTTCCTCAGATCCGGTGACGGCATAGCGAAACACTTGGCCTGCAAGGTACATGGTTGTCCAAAGTCCATCATTATCAGAATCGGAAAGCCTTCCAGAATCGATGTCCCCATTGTCCAAATCTACTAACGAGGCGTTGAAGCCGTAACGAATATGCCTGTCGCGAACCTGCTTTTCGTAATATTGGGCTTTGTCGAACAAAGTCATTTCCTCGAATACAATTTGGCCCAGGCCGGAATTTGTCAATATCAATATGGAACCATCGGTGCCTTTTGAAATGTGTTCGACCCTGTTGCCGGGCAACCAGCGTTTGCCGTAGTAATAATCGAATTTGCCATCTTCCCGCAGTTTGAACGCGCCCTGGGTAGAACCGAACCACAATTGGCCGTCGATGGTTTCCACATCGGTAATTTCAGTGGCAGGAAGTTCGGTATGTTTATTACCGATTTGCTTTCCCGAAGACGACTCCACAACCAAATAGCCCGAACTTGTACCAATGATCAATTGGCCATTGTTCAACCCGAACGAGGTAAAGGCATCCCCTTGCATCACAGTTTTGAATTCATTCGTAATCGTGTCAAAGTTCGCCACCGATGTTTCGCCCAAGACCCAAAACTTTTTGCCAGCCTCATCATAAAGAATATCCTTTACGGTATCGTCCATCAATTTGCCATTCCATGAAACCTTTGATTTTGACAAAAACTCAAGCGAGGCACCATCGCTTATCATAAAATCGAAACCCTCGCCTGCGGTCAACATGAATGCCCCCGGCAGATTATGCTTTAGATACAGGGAGCCAGCCCAAGCATTACTGAAAACCGCCTTGTCGTTGACGTAGACGAATTGGTCTTGGTAAACGCAGATTCCACTTACCTGTTTATCGGTCATCGGGCGGTAGGTTTTATCTGTGACCAGCACGCCTGGATACAGAAACTGCCCGTCATGCGTACGAAGAATACCGTCAGACGATGCGACCTGGATTACGCCATTCCTATCCATAAAAACTTCGGAAAGGGCAGTGTTTTCTTCTTCCCAATCGTATTTGATAGCATAATCCTGAAGATAAGGCACATCGTCATACTTCGGCATTGCCGTAACGGGCCCTGATTTTGTATCGCCGTCGGAACAGGATAGGCATACGAGAGTGGCGAAAACGGCTAGAAGGTGCAGGTTCGGTCTTTTCATGGTGGTAGAAGTTAGAGGTTGTTTGTAACACGGCCGTAACAAATTAACCGAATTAAAACCTGTTTTACTTCCAGTATATTATGGGGTTTACATGCTATTTTATCCCAATATTCGAATTTGTCTGAATTTCGCCCTTAAAACGTTAGAATAGTTGAAATTTGGCATTGAACCCATTTGCTACACCCTAGCTTTGCAATACTTCGGTTGAAAATATAGGCATCAAGAAACCATGCAAATCGAGTAGAATTTCTGAAAGCTATTAGCTTTCGTCAGTCTATCTTTGATGAGCATCACTTATAAACAGAAGCTAAGAATTTGTTGCTTCCTTTTAAAAACCTAGTATGGAGCTAATGGAAAAAAACAAGCACAACAGCAGAAGACGCTTTTTAGTCAGATCAGGACTAGCGGCAGCGACTCTCCCCCTGCTTCCTTTATCCTGTAAAAAAATAGAGGAGAAGGATCAAGGTCATAATTCCTTCGAATTTGCCTTTCTGACCGACATCCACATCAAACCGGAACTGAATGCCCCTATCGGTTTTCAGATGGCCATCGATACGGTAAATACGATGAAACCTGACTTTGTTTTAACAGGAGGGGATCTTGTATATGATGCGATGCGGGGAAATCAGGGCAAATGCGAATCTCTTTTTGACCTGTACACCAACATGAGCGCAGGGTTTCAAATGCCCGTGCACAACTGTATTGGAAACCATGATCTGTTCGGTATTTATGAAGAGAGTCCCGAATCGGAAAGCCATCCGGATTATAAATATGGGATGTGGGAACGCTATTTTGGAAAGACGTATTATTCGTTCGACCACAAAGGATGGCATTTTATCACCTTGAATTCATTGGATGTAACCGAGGACAAAAAGTATGCACGGATTTTTCATGAAGAACAATTACAGTGGCTAAAAAAAGACCTTGAAAGCGTAGAAAAGACAACGCCAATCGTAATTACCACCCATATTCCTATGATCTGTACCTATACCCATCTGAACGGGGGTGGTGGCAATCGCACGGTAGACAATGCTTTCGAAGTTTTCAAAATACTCGAACATCACAATTTAAAATTGGTATTACAAGGCCATATCCACTGGAAAGAATTTGGTTACGTCAATGACCGGTTCCACTTTCTTACCGGAGGCTCAATAGCGGGCAATGGCTGGAAAGGTAGAAGGCATAATACCAAGGAAGGTTTTGTGAGGATCAAAGTCACAGGCCAGGACTTTTCGTGGGATTACATCGATCACGGTTGGGAGGCTAAGCGCCTTGAGATGGAACGTCAAAAAACAGTTGCCCTAAACCAATATTGACTCTGTTTTACCGCAGCGTATTTTCAAGAACAATGATCGACGGGCTATCCGTCAACCACCTTTTACTTAGCCCGGTAGTATCCCCCTTTGCTAAAAACTGTACAAAAGACCCAAGTGCCAAATCGATATCGCCGTCGCCATCGATGTCTCCGGCGTCCATAACAATCCATCTTCCTTTGGTCGATTCCGCGAACGACGAGGCGTCAAAGGTTAAATTCCCCTTGTTTTCAAGATATACAAAACTTTCTTCGGGCGAACGGGCGTAATCGGGAAAAAAAGAGATAGTGGCTATGTCCAGATCCCCGTCCATATCAAAATCTTTAGGGATGGCTTTGTAGGCACCGTTCTGATGGTAGAAATAGGATTGTTCGAAATTCATCTTCCCATCATTGAGAAAGATATATACGCCGTGATACGCTTTCAGTATCGGGGTTTTATCCGCATTATCCCCGCAGGCATATAGAATGTCATCGAAGCCGTCCCCGTTAAAATCGGCCAGTTCGAAATATTGGCTTCCGTTTAGCGGTGAGAAGGTCAGCAGCCTTTTTTCCTTAAAAACACCATCACCCATATTTTCATAGTAAATAAGACCCTCGTCGCCCTGTGCCATCAAAACAAAAATATCGTTTCGCCCGTCTTCATTGTGATCATTGATAACCGCCTTAATGGCACCGGGTTTGTTTTTTAAAATATGGGGGGAATAAGATCCGTTACCCAAATTTTCATGCCATAAAAGTTTACCAGTAAGGTCGCCGTATTCGCAGGATATGATATCTTCAAGCCCATCGTTGGTCAGGTCACCGAACACCATATTTACCGGACGTTGTAAATCAGGAATCAACACTTTTCCGGTCTCCGGATTTTGTGGAATTTTATCCTTTTCGAATTTTTGAAGCGCCCCGTCGGATAGGTCATTGGGGAAAACATTTTTACCAATGGTGGTCAAGTAGACCGAGTCGGCATTTTCATAATAGTGAATAGGGGTGTTCGTGAACGGTAAATCCCAATCTTTTTCGAGATTTGCGGTCAAAAAGGTCAACCTATTGCGGTTACGTTTGCTGTCGCTGAATACAAGTCCTCTTTTATTAGGGAGGATTTTAAGCATTGCAGTTAGCGGGGGACCATTAGAATATGGGGCCTCGGCATACTTGAAATGTCTCAGGCCTTTTCTGATTGTGGTATTGGGTTTCGGGGGTAGAACAGTATCAGGAGCGTTGTCTAAATAATAGGAAACTACCTTGGCCCAGTCCTCCCTGGCCAACACCGGTTTTTCGGGAAAGACGTTCGCCTTTTTGACAATAGATGCGTTTCGGAAAGAGCCAAAGATGCTATCGGGCTGATGCTCGCCATTGAAGATGCCCAATCGATTGCCCATAGCGGGCAGCACATCATTTTTCCAAATCGGTTCTGATAACGCTTCGGGACTTACGAACGAATGGCAGCTAGCGCAATGAATATTAGCTAATGCCTTGCCGGAAAGCCCTGAAACCGCAGGTGAATCGCGTACGAGGTTTGTGGTTTCCTTGGATTGGTTGCAGGATAGGAACAAACCTGCCAAAAAGCATAATAGAATACGGGGTTTCATAGTATTTATATGCTTTAAAAGCTCATCATACGGGGATTATTTATATCTTCAACAGCATATTAAAAATCACGCTTTAAATTTATCCCCAAACCATCCTTATCCAAAATGGCAATTATCAATCCTATCTTAGATATATGGACATTCAACATCATCAAAGATAAAAAATATCCTTTGCTTTTATGTATAGGACAAAATAGTCTGTTTTCGCGCCGATTTATGCTAGCCATCCTATTCTTGGGCATCCTCTTTCAAAATTGCACCGTAGCCCAATCACAGGACAGAGCTGAAAGCGAGGATTTTTCTATGCTGGAGTACAACAATTCCGACCTTTCGGTCGACCTGGGCGTAGGCTTGTGGGCGTGGCCATTACCCATGGATTTCGATGATGACGGCGATATGGATTTAGTGGTCTCCTGTCCCGATACGCCTTTTAACGGCACGTATTTCTTCGAGAACACCTCCCAAGGGCCCTCCAAAATGCCGATTTTTGAAAGACCGGTGAAAATCGGGGAGGGAATGAAAAATCTTCAAGTACATTCGGAGGATGGAAAGCTCAAGGTTCTAGGTCGTGGTGTGGAATATCTCGAATTCAAAGACCGTATTTTTTCCGACGTAAAAGTGTTGCCTCTAAAGGAAGAACTGGAGAAAGGGCATCAAAAAATCCGTTTTAGCCAATGGAAATATGTGGATTATGAAAAGGATGGCGACCTCGACCTGATAGTTGGTATAGACGATTGGGGCGACTACGGATGGGACAATGCTTTTGATGAAAAGGGAAATTGGACGAACGGCCCGCTTCACGGCTACGTCTACCTGTTGGAAAATGTGGATGGAAACTATGTAAACAAAGGAAAGCTCATCGCTGACGGAAAGATCATCGATGTTTATGGCGCGCCTTCGCCCAATATGAACGATTTTGACGGTGACGGCGATTTAGACCTCATCTGTGGGGAGTTCGTCGACCGGCTTACGTGGTACGAAAATACCGGTACCCGAGAAAAGCCTATCTATTCAGAAGGTCGCTTTTTGAGCAATTCGTCGGGCATCATCAAAATGGATTTGGAAATGATTATCCCCTCGGCGGTCGATTGGGACAAAGATGGCGACATTGACTTGGTCGTAGGCGATGAAGATGGCCGGGTGGCCTTGATCGAAAATTCAGGGGTTGTAGCCGAAAATATGCCCGTTTTCAATTCGCCCAAATACTTTCAACAAAAGGCCGGTTATGTCAAGTTCGGCGCGTTGGCCACTCCTGTCAGTGTAGATTGGGACAATGATGGTGACGAAGATCTTGTTTCGGGGAACTCCGCCGGGTATATCAGCTTTATCGAAAATTTGGATGCCGGTAATCCCCCGAAATGGGCCGCACCGAAACGTTTAACTGCCGATGGAAAAGAGATACGCTATCTGGCCGGTGATAACGGCTCGATTCAAGGCCCGGCCGAAAAGAAATGGGGCTATACCACCGTCTCCGTCAACGATTGGGACGGTGACGGCCAAAAGGACATCATCGTCAACTCGATATGGGGAAAGATCGAATGGCATAAGAACGTCGGTAAAAAAGGAAACGCCATGTTACTGCCCGCCCAGCCCATCACCGTCGACTGGGAAAGCAAAAATATACCCGCGCCCGAGTGGAATTGGTGGAAGCCCGAGAAAACGGAACTTGCTACCCAGTGGCGTACCACCCCGTGCACCATCGACTGGAACAGTGATGGTTTAATGGATCTAATAATGTTAGACCATGAGGGTTACTTGGCTTTTTTCGAACGGTTCCGGGGCGCTGACGGCCTAAAGCTAAAACCGGGACAGCGCATATTTTATGGAACGAACGGTTCGAAATTCGACAACAAAAACAAGATAGAAGATAGTAGTTCCGGTCCGTTACGCTTAAATGCGGGTAAATACGGCAGCAGTGGCAGAAGAAAACTATGTTTTACGGACTGGGATCAAGATGGTGACCTCGACCTGATCGTGAATAGCTCAAATGCGGCGCTGTTCGAAAATACGGGAACACAAAATGGAAAAGTAAGCCTACGATTCAAAGGTGACCTTTCAGAGCAAAAGATTGCCGGGCATACCACATCGCCGACCCCAGTTCATTGGGACACGAACGGAGTACCACATCTATTACTGGGCGCCGAAGACGGTCATTTTTACTATTTGAAAAACAACAGATAATTGGAAAAGTTGCCCAAAGGCCTCTGGCCGGTAATGCTCACGCCTTTCGACAGTTCGAACCAACTCGATTTGGATGCCTTAAGGCGATTGACCGAATTCTATATCGCTAGTGGTGCCGACGGGCTTTTCGCCAATTGCCTTTCTAGCGAGATGTTCCAGTTGACCGATGACGAACGCCTGCGCATCACCCGAACCGTGGTCGAAACGGTCAACGGGCGACTACCGGTAATCGCGACCGGAAGCTTTAGCCGCGACATGGATGTATCGGCAAACTTTATAAAAAAAATATATGATACCGGTATAAAAGCGGCAGTCATCAGTACGAACCAGCCCTGCGCCGAACAAGGCAAGGACGATGTCTTGAAGTCCAAGTTGGAACTATTGATGGCCAAGACGGCTAGCATTCCGTTGGGGATATACGAATGCCCGGTACCCTACAAACGGCTGATGAACCCGGAAACCTTGGGGTGGCTTGCCGGTTCCGGCAGGTTTCTCTACCATAAGGATACCAGTTGCGATCTTGACGACATTCAAATAAAAATCGATGTAACCCGGAATACCGATTTGGGGTTCTATAACGCCCATGTGCCTACCGGAATCGCATCTTTGAGATATGGGGCCTGGGGACTTTCCCCAATCGGGGCCAACCTATATCCTGAACTTTTTACCGAGCTTCTGGCCCGTCTAGAAGATACAGGAAAGAAAAAGGATGTCGAAAAACTTAATGATGCTCTAAACATGATGGATACAATCATCCATCATAATTATCCGTATACCGCCAAACTCTTCCTGCAAAAACGAGGATTCGCTATCGAGACCAATTGCAGAGCACAAAGAACCCGAATAAAACCCCATGACCTGAACAAATTGGATACGGTTATGAACGTTTTTCATCAGTTATCCGAAGAATTGGATATTGAAATCATACGATTTTAGAAACTATTTAGACACTTTGAACCTAGAATAAATTAACCATGCGATCCAAATGAAAAAACTACTCTTTTACCTCCTATGCATTCCCAATCTGTTTTTTGCACAATCATCATTGCGACTGCCCGATATTCTTGGCGACCATATGTTGCTGCAACAAGACTCGGAAGTAAAGTTTTGGGGATGGGCCAATCCGCGTTCAAAAATACAGATCGTCACAGATTGGAACAACGATACCCTTAGAATAACGGCAAGCAATAAAGCGAAATGGGAAACCTTACTGAAAACACCTAAGGCAGGTGGTCCGTATAGCATTCAAGTTTTAGCGGGAGAAGAAGCCGCAACCATAGTGGATGTAATGATCGGTGAACTTTGGATTTGTTCCGGGCAATCAAATATGGCATACAGTGTCAACAACGGCGTAATCGATGCGGAAGCTGCCATGGCGGATAGCAAAAATGACCAGATACGGTTTTTCTTCGTTGAAAAAGCAACTTCGGATCATCCGCAAGATGAGCTCACGGGGCATTGGGAGGTATGCGGCCCAGAGAGTATGCGCAAGTTCAGTTCGGTAGGTTACTTTTTTGGCAGAAAACTAAACGAAGTACTTACAACTCCTATCGGGCTTATTAACTCCAATTGGGGAGGTACTCCCGTAGAGACCTGGATTCCAAAGGACCAAATCGAGGATTTGGAAAAGGTACAGGCCGAAGTCAAGAATTTAAACGAAAGTGAAGGTTGGGACCGTGATATCGCTACTACCTATAATGCCATGATTCATCCCATTACAAAAATGAAAATTGCGGGTACTATCTGGTATCAGGGGGAATCGAACACACCAAATGCAACCTCTTATTCGAATCTTTTTACCAAAATGATTCTGGGATGGCGCACCAAATTCCAGAACGATTTTCCATTTTATTATGTGCAAATTGCTCCTTATCAAGGATATGGCGTCCCTTTTAGTGCAGCTATCGTTAGGGAGCAGCAGCAAAAGGCAGCATCCCTTGAAAATACGGGAATGGTGGTCATCTCCGATTTGGTGGACGATGTGGACGACATCCATCCCAGATATAAAAAAGAAGTAGGCAATCGATTGGCCAATAGGGCATTGGCGGAAACCTATAACGAAGACACCCCCAAATACCAATTCGCAACTTTAAAGGAACAAAATATCGAAGGCCGTAACATTCGCATCCATTTAGAAAATGTTGGGGAAGGTCTAGTCATTAAGGGGGATCGTGTCGAGACCCTAGAAATCGCGGGTGAGGATGAAAAATTTTATTCCGCCGACGTAAAAATCGACATAAAGACAAATGCGCTCATAGTAAAGTCAAAAAAAGTTAAAAAACCCTTGTTTGTACGGTATATGTTCGGAAACGGTGCTATCGGAAATCTTTTTGATCGGTCCGGTTTGCCAGTGGGTCCGTTTAGGACGGATAAAATTATTTATGATCTAGTGCCAAACAACTGAAAATTTGTAACTCGCAGCCATTGATTGAGCTCCGTAAATTCAAAATTTTTGCCCTTTAAACAAATTCTATTGCAATGGTCAATGAGATTTCGGTTTGCCGCAACCGCACCTTCCTTAGAGCATCTTTCCAGACTTGCCGAAACCAATTCCATTACCTTAAGGCCCATTTTTGTTGTATCCATTGAAAACCTTTCTTTGTATGTTCCAAGGGTCTTGCGCTTTTAACGCACTGATAAACAGACCTCAACCTAAGATGGGTGGTGGTCTTGATTTGTTTGTCACTGATATTGGTATTTTCCTGTAAGAGATTCAATACCTTTAAGTTCTTTTTATCAAAGTTTCATTTCGCCAGTGATTTTGTATTAAAAAAGAGAATACCCTTCTAACTAACGGAAGATAAAATCTAAACACGTCAGAATAACCGTATTATTTTACTTTTGTTCAATTTTTATTAGGATAAAATTATTTTTTACATAAACTTTAACGAAGGCTTAAACCGATTACGAACGGGGAATCCGTTGCCTTTTTAAATTCTCAAAAGGACAATTATTTTTATAGTAACGCATCAAATTTAAGTTGTAAAATGGCCGACGTTCAATTAAAAAAAGTACTCAACCCTTTAATGTTGTGGGGCTTGGGCGTTGGGTATGTGATTTCAGGAATGTATTTCGGATGGAATCTAGGCTTGGCCGAAGGAGGCACCTACGGTTTGGCCATAGCGACCTTTTTTATAATCATAATGTACCTGACTTTCACGTTTAGCTATACAGAAATGGCCTGTGCCATTCCTAAGGCGGGCGGTGCTTTTGAATATGCCAATAGGGGACTAGGAAAAAATTTAGGGTTTATTGCAGGAATCGCCCAGAACATCGAATTTATTTTTGCCCCACCGGCTATAGCGGCCGCTATAGGGGCATATCTTAATCTATTGCACCCATCCGTCGACCTGATGGTTTTTGCCATAGCGGCTTACCTCATTTTTACCACAATCAATATTTTGGGCGTAAAGATCGCAGCTTCTTTTGAACTGGTGATAACTATTTTCGCTGTCATCGAATTGTTCATATTTGCAGGGGTTACCTTGCCTGAATTTCAATTTGAAAATCTGCAATCAAATCCCCTGCCCAACGGATTCTCCGGTATTTTTGCGGCAATCCCCTTTGCTATTTGGTTCTTTTTGGCCATTGAAGGGGTGGCCAACGTTGCCGAAGAGGCTATAAATCCCCAGCGCAGCGTGCTTATCGGATTTGGTTCCGCCATTCTGACCTTGGTGGTCTTGTGCGTTCTGACTTTTGTTTCTGCGGTAGGTGTGGCCGGATGGGAAGCTGTGGTCTATCCTCCGGGAAGTAGCCTGGCCTCGGATTCCCCCCTGCCCCTGGCCTTATCGCAGGTGGTCGATAGCGGCCATATCATGTACCGGTTATTGGTGGGGATTGGCCTTTTGGGGTTAGTAGCCTCATTTCATGGCATTATACTCGCCGGTGGTAGAAGCACCTTCGAATTTGGAAGGGTAGGTTATGCGCCAAAGGGATTGGGGAAAGTGCATCCTAAATTTAGAACCCCCGTCAATGCGTTGATAGTGAATATGTTGGTTGGAATCGTTGCCTTGCTTACTGGAAAAACCGGTGAAATCATAACAATTGCATGTTTTGGGGCGCTCTGTTTGTATATTGTTTCGATGATAGCTTTCTTCGCCCTGCGTAAAAAGGAACCCCATATGGAGCGCCCCTTTAGGGTACCGCTTTATCCATGGTTTCCGATGATTGCCTTGGTTATTGCGACTATCGCACTAGTTGCGATGACCATCTACAATCCTCTGATAGCCTTAATATTTATAGGTATTATAGCACTATCGTATCTCTATTTTATCCTGTTCCTTAGCAAAAAAATGTAATCTTTATGGACAAAACAGAAATAAAGGCCCGTTTAAGAGAGAGTGATCACCAAAAGGTAAAAGTCGCTATTACCGATATAGACGGGGTACTCCGGGGAAAGTACGTGCATCGCGACAAACTTCTTAGCGCATTGGATAGCGGATTCGGATTTTGCTCGGTGGTATTCGGTTGGGATATGGGCGATGGATCTTATGACAATACTAAAATGGTCGGATGGCACACAGGGTACGGTGATTTTGATGCCCACTTGGATTTAAATACCTATAGAACTATTCCTTGGGAAAATGGTGCTCCTTTTATTCTGGCCGATTTTAGTGGGAAGGGGTCAAAACAACTATCTATTTGCCCAAGAAGCTTGCTGAAAAAAATAATAGACGAAGCCAAAAATGAGGGGTATGCCCCTATGTTTTCCCAAGAATTCGAATGGTTCAATTTTCGTGAAACGTCCGTATCCTTGGAGAACAAAAGTTTTCAAACGCCACAGGCATTGACCCCAGGTATGTTCGGATATTCCATTTTGAGAATGTCGGAAAACCATGAATACTTTCAGGATCTTTTTGAACTTATGGAGGGTTTTGGGGTGCCCTTGGAAGGTTTGCACACAGAAACGGGGCCTGGGGTAACCGAGGCGGCCATACAATACGGCGACATACTTGAATCGGCTGATAGGGCAGTACTTTTTAAGACCGCCGTTAAGGAAATTGCCAAAAAGCATGGTATTATGGCCAGTTTTATGGCAAAGCAATCAAGCAATTTACCCGGAAACGGCGGACATATCCATCAAAGTCTTTGGAATTTGGAAAAGAAAACAAATCTTTTCTACGATGCTGATTCAAAAGACCATATGAGTAGTACAATGCAAAGTTTTCTAGCGGGACAACTGCACTGTTTACCGGAAATATTGCCCATGTTCGCGCCGACCATCAATAGTTACAAACGTCTGGTCGAAGGTGCGTGGGCACCCACCACCCTCACTTGGGGCCACGATAATAGAACCTGTGCCCTAAGGGTTTTGACGCCATCCCAAAAGGCGACACGTATAGAACATCGGGTAGTTGGTTCCGACGTGAATCCATATTTGGCTATGGCCGCCTGTTTGGCCAGTGGTCTTTATGGCATACAGCATAAATTGAAACTTGACATTCCCGCAACGAAGGGCAATGGCTATACAGATACACAGCATGGTGTTTTGCCCAACAATTTATTGGAGGCCGCTACCAAGATGAAAACCTCCGAGATGGCTAAGAAACTCTTCGGCGAAACGTTCGTAGACCATTTTACTTGTACTCGGGAATGGGAATGGCGGCAATTTTCCGCTCAAGTGACCGACTGGGAAATCAAAAGATATTTTGAAATTATTTAAGAAGTATATGTTAGCAATGAACACCACCTATAGTTTTAATTTTCCGACTCCGATTCGTTTCGGGGCTGGAGTAATCAATGCGCTCGGCGCCTACCTAAAGGAAAACGGACTTAAAAGACCGCTTTTGGTTACAGACCCCAATGTAGCCGATCTTAGTTTTTTTAAGGAAATCAATAAAACTCTGGAGCGTCAAGGACTGCATATAGAAGTTTTTAAGGAAATGCACAAAAACCCCGTAAAATCAGATGTCATTAAGGGCGGGGATATGTACCATCAGACCCAACGCGATTCCATTGTAGGAATTGGCGGAGGCGTTGCCTTAGATGTCGCCCGGGCCATTGTTTTGCGCGTAAATCATACCCGCGACCTTTTTGATTATGACGACCTTATTGGCGGGGACAAATACGTTACCGAAGATGTCCCTCACTTTATCACCGTGCCCACCACTGCAGGTACAGGGAGTGAAGTGGGCCGGAGCGCCATTATTTCCGAAGACGTTTCCAAGAGAAAAAGAATACTCTTTAGTCCCAAATTAATGGCAAGAATTGTATTTGCGGACCCGCTTTTGACCATGGAATTACCTCCTTTTATCACTGCCGCTACGGGCATGGATGCCCTGACCCATAACCTAGAGGCCTACCTCGCGAAAAATTTTCATCCCATGTGCGATGGTATCGCATTGGAAGGTATGGCCTTGATCGCACAATCTTTGGAAAAAGCAACCAAAGACCCCGATGTAGAATCGAGGTCGAAAATGCTATTGGCATCTTTGATGGGCGCAGTTGCATTCCAAAAAGGATTGGGCGTAGTGCATAGTTTGGCCCATCCGTTATCAAGTCTTTTAGATACCCACCATGGTTTGGCTAACGCGGTGAACCTGCCCTATGGAATGAAATTCAACTATGATGGTTTTGAAAACAGGTTCAATTCGATAGCGCTTGCCCTCGGTCTGGGCAGCGGTGCCGGTAACAAGGTAGTAGACTATCTTTTTGACCTGAACCGAAAACTGGGCCTGCCAACAAAACTATCGGGAATAGGTGTCAAAACGGAACATATTGACGAACTTTCCGCTTTGGCGGAAGCCGATTTTTGCCACCCGAATAATCCTAAACCGGTTATCAGGGAAGATTTTAAACGGTTGTATACTGAGGCGTTGTAGTTTGTGTAAAAGGACTAGGAAGCAAGAAAATAAATAAAGAAGAGACCGATAACCGGATATTCTTTGTAAACTCCCGAACTTACGATTACTGAGCTTGTCGAAGTACAAACCCCTAAACCCTTTGTATTAAATGAAAAAAATAGGCATATCATCCTGTTTTATGTATCCAGACGTCGACAGAATTGTTTTTGGCCCCAAGTCGCTAAGCTATTTGGAAAATGATATGGCGAATTATGTGACAAGAAAGGGAATACTTCCGGTGCTCATTCCTGACGTGGAAGATGAGTATTTAAAAGATATACTTTCCGAAATGGATGGATTTGTTTTGCAGGGAGGAAGTGATATGGCTCCTGAGTCTTATGGGGAAAAACCGATCGGAAAATGGAAAGGTGATGCCCATCGGGATGCCTACGAATTGAAAATCGTGGACTTTGCCGTTAAAAATTCAGTACCCCTTTTTGGGATTTGCCGGGGCTTTCAGGTGATGAACGTGTATTTCGGAGGTACACTCTATCAAGACATAGAAACACAAAAGACCGATGCCGACCGACACCGTTCCGCAGCCTTATACGACACCATAAAACATCCTATTAATTTTGTAAAGGACACTGTATTAAGTCGAATTTATAGTGACGTGGAAAACCCTTATGTGAACACGGTACATCATCAGGCGGTAAAAGATTTAGGAAAAAATTTAGAAGTGTACGCCACCTCCGAAGACGGGTTTATAGAAGCCTTCGGATACGCAAAAGAACCCGATGGGAAAATCATGGGGGTACAGTGGCATCCCGAGTTTTCAAATACCCTTAAAGAAGAAGTGATCGATGCAGATATCGTATTCGATGTATTTTTAGAACATTTAAAATAGCAGCACATCAATGAAAATAATAAATCCCGCCACAGGTGAAATCATAGCAGAATTAGCAGCGGACCGTAAAGAAGAGGTTAGCGCCAAGCTACAATCATTGCGCCAAGGGCAGCGAGCATGGGCCCAATTTTCGGTCGGGAAACGGTTGGCGTGCATAGAAAGATTTGGGGAGTTGGTACGGCAAAACAGCGATGAGCTGGCCGCTATTTTGACTGCGGAGACCGGCAAACCTATACAACAGTCCCACAACGAAATAAAAGGGGCACAGAACCGTATCGATCATCTCAAGGCCAATGCCGAAAAGTGGCTTGCCGATGAGAACTTGGTCGATACCGGAGCAACCCACGAACGGATTAGTTACGAACCCCTCGGGGTCATTGCCAATATTTCGGCGTGGAACTTCCCGTACAACGTAGGTTACAATGTCTTTTTGTATGCCCTGGTGGCGGGCAACGCAGTGATGTACAAACCTTCGGAGTATGCTAGCTTGACCGGAAAACAGTTCGAGAAATACCTGCACTTGGCCGGTATCCCCGAAAATGTGTTCCAATGTGTGGTAGGCGACGGTAAATTGGGCCAGGCACTTTTGGAGGAGAATTTTGATGGATATTTTTTCACAGGCTCTTATCAGACGGGCAGGCACATTGCGACCACAATAGCCCATAAATTGGTGCCGTTACAATTGGAATTGGGCGGTAAAGATCCCTTATATGTGACCGATGATGTGACGGATATAAAACAAGCTGCCATCAATGCTGCAGAGGGTGCTTTTTACAATAACGGACAAAGTTGCTGTGCTGTAGAGCGCATCTATGTCTCTGAAAAAATTTACGACGAATTTGTAGCTGCTTTTACCGCTGAGGTCAAATCCTACACCATCGGCAATCCTTTAAACACAGACACCTTTATTGGGCCATTGACCCGAAAACAACAGGTCGACGTTCTTGATGGTCAGGTTAAGGACGCACTAAAAAATGGCGCCCGTTTAAAAAATGGGGGGAAAGCTATTGATGGGAAGGGAAATTACTACGAACCCACGGTACTTATCAATTGCAACCACGACATGAAAATAATGCTTGAGGAATCTTTCGGCCCCATTATCGGTATTCAAAAAGTAGCATCCGACCAAGAAGCAATCGCGCTGATGCAGGATACGGAATACGGTCTAACAGCCTCGGTTTTTTCAACCAATGAAGAACGGGCATTGCAGATACTAAGGGAAATGGATACCGGAACGGTATATTGGAATTGCTGTGATAGGGTAAGCCCAAATGTGCCATGGTCCGGAAGAAAAAACTCCGGTTTGGGTACAACTTTATCCTCCCAAGGAATCCGTGCCTTTGTACAGCCTAAATCGTATCATTTGAGATTTAGTTAGGGCTTGCTCAAAAGGGAATGTCAGAGTTCTGTGCGGTGACCGATAGGTTCAGCACGAACAGTGTCGCCACTATCCACGATTCCTACGTACCCCTTAGCCTTGCCCTGATGTGGTTCACCGACAGCACCTGTTCGGCGTTTCCTATGCGTCCCTCGATGGCTTTCCTGGTGGCATACCCCTCGCTTTTTCCATTGCTTTGTAACGCGTTAGGTATTTCTGTATATCCATTGCTCCATTTAATTTCAAATGTCCAAATCGGTGGTAATGTGCCTTCGTCGATTCCCACAATTTCTACCGACCCTTTTCCCAATGACCTTAATACGGATTACCCCAGTTAGGCACATCAACCGTGAAGAAATTGCAGTTTCTACGAACTACCCATGCATTTTTCATTGGTAATCACCACGGGTGAAATAGAGCGCCCAGGTTCTTTTTGCATTTGTGCTTAGAAAATAATCTTGGGGTTTTCTCCAAAATTGATATTCTTCACAAAATGTTCATTCAACAATTGAGAATTTAGGCAACCATAAAAATATCGCTCCGAAGAATTGTCAAAATATTAGTATGTCTACTTACAATTATAATAATAACCCCATCTATTTTACATTTGTAACCGACACCGTATCTAGTAGGAAGAAGGACAATAATGTTAAGAAAATCGCAATGACAAAAAAAGCAAAAAGCTTTACCGATCAATCCCGGCCCAAAACAAAAAATAATTCGTTAATAGTACCACTTATACTAATATAATTCTCTATTTTTCAGAGGAAGGAGGGAATTTCTCGAATTAAAAACTTCAAGTAGTTTTTAACCTTAATTTGTATTAAGATTTTACTTACGGTTATTTTTTTAAAAAATGAGTTCAACGAAAAACATCTTTGCGGTTTATGCCAGTCACGATAAAGATGTACTACAGTATCTTTTAGCTCACTTACATCCCTTGGAAAAGGACTTCAATATAGCTATTTGGAGTGACGATGCCATTAAACGTGGGCAGACATGGAAACCTCGAAATATATCACTATTAGACCATGCAGATGTATTCGTGCTTTTACTGAGCAATACCTTAATGCAATCTGAATTTATGAAACAAGATGAATTTAAAATGGTTATAGACCGCTATAAAGAGGGCAAGGCAATCATTATACCCATACTTCTCGATGATTGCCCGTGGGACGTTGAATTTACCTTCGACGACTATAATTTTAATTTTAGGGAACTACTGGTCTTTCACAAAGATGAAAAACCAATGGGCGATTGGAGCCCAACTGACCAGGTATTTACGCAAGTCGCTTATTATGTTAGGGGTTTACTTACTTCATCTTCTACAAAGAGGGCTCTAGAACAACCCGTATTGAATGGAGGGAAGAAAATACGGAATACAAAAAAAGAAGAGCAAATTGCGATGGATTTTTTCGAAGAAAGAGAAGCCAACAGTAACGCCGACTGGGAGAGAAAACATAAAGAAGAAGCTGAAGCAAAAAAAAGAGTCGAAGAAAATAATAGACTTAGGGAAGAGGCTGACGCGAAAGAAGCAATTAGAAAGGCTAAAAGGCTAAGGCAGAAAACCGAAATTCAAAAAAGAATTGAAAAAGAGAAAAGCCTTAAGGAAAAAGCGAAAAAAGATAGGAAAATTGACGAAGATGTCGAGGCCAAAAGAGTAGCTCAAGAAGGAGTTCGGGACAATGAAGTAGCAAAAACCAAACCGGAAGTAGAGCGGAAAGGACAGGGCGAAACAACAAAATCCCAAGGAGAGCCGGCATTGGAAAAAGGACCGAGGGAAATAGTCGCGGTAAAAAAAAGAACCACGAAAAAAAATAGCCTTGCCAGATATAACCATCAATTTAAAACCGCAAAAACGGTCGAGCCCAAAACAGTAGTTCTAGAGGAAAGGCTGGGCAATGAAGAAACAAAAGCCAAAATAGAAGTAGAGGAGAAAGGACGTGGCGATATAATGAAATCGCAACGAGAGACGGAAGGGGAAAAAAGACTGGGGGGAATAGTTGAGGAACAGAAAAGAACCACAAAAAAAAATGGCCTTGCAAGATATAATCATCAGTTTAGAACTGCAAAAACGGTCGAGCCCAAAACAGTAGTTCAAGAAGAAAGGCGGGGCTATGAAGAAGCAAAAGCCAAAACGGCAGTAGCGAATAAAAGACGCGGAAAACCAGTAAATTCCCAGAAGGACACGGAACGGGAAAAGAGACTAGGAGAAATAATTTTGGCACTAAAAAGAGTTCTAAAAAGAAATCGATCAGTAGTACAAAATTATCAAGTCAAAAGCGCTAATACAATCAATCAATTCTTTCAAGAAACGAAAGCTAAAGTCGCAGTAGAAGAGATAAGATTTTGGGAAATAGTTGCGGTGCTAAAAAGAGCCCTCAAAAAAAATCGATTGGTAGTACAAAATTATCAAGTCAAAAGCGCTAATGCAATCAATCAATTTTTGAAAGAGGCGAAAAATAACATCAACACAAACAAAAAAAGAAAAATTCGTTATGAATACTTAATCGCGGCCATTGTTATTTTTGGAATACTGATTTACGTATTTACAGGAGATTCTGAAAAACAATCAACTACGCCATCGGAAATTGAGAACGTAGCGGTAGATTCAGATGCTGGTGCCAATACTAATATTAATCCGGAGAATCAGGCAGCAGCTATCCTAAAACTAGGTATAGGGGATATTTATAAGGGGGGTATTGTTTTTGCCATTGACCCATCGAATAAAACGGGAAAAATCGCTTATATGGATGACGAAGGTCCAATGACATGGAACAACGCCATGAATATTCACGAGCAAATAGGTGAAGGATGGCGGTTACCCACTTTAGATGAATTACGCCTTATGTACAAAAATATTGGACAGGGTGCAGATAATAGGGGCGAATTTGCTGATGAATTATATTGGAGCGCAACCCCATTTGATGATTACCAGGCTCGGCTTTTAAGATTCAGTGATGGTAATGCCTCGTATCATTTCAACAGCGTAGGCACGTATCGAAAATTTCTAGTCCGGCCCATTCAAGATTTCAAGCGATAGTTAGGGGCATTTAAGCGTGAGAAAGAATGGGGTAAGCTTGTAAAAGGTTATCGAGGGATTATCCAATTTACCGTGTAAGTTAATAATAACAGCGGGTTTAACTTTTATCTAAGATCGAGCGGGCTAAAACTACCCACACATAAACCGATTTCCTTCCCTTTTCGAAGCCGCTGGCGGTTTCCCGAATTCATCCTTAAA
Organism: uncultured Flavobacteriaceae bacterium; assembly: GCA_963832345.1. Taxonomy (GTDB): domain Bacteria; phylum Bacteroidota; class Bacteroidia; order Flavobacteriales; family Flavobacteriaceae; genus Pricia. The sequence goes on from CAWHTW010000016.1 coordinate 196,006, forward strand.
GCACTTGGTAAAATGTTTCGGGTCAGTTTAACCGCCCATGAAGCCCGCTTCGGAATTATTGTAGCCATGTTCCACGATCAACAAGGCGGCCCATAGCAGAAATTCTCCAATTATGACCGGTACCTAAACATTGAAGGAGGTCAGATTTTTCCTTTGGTCTTTCTGCCGACCGGCCAAAAATTGGGCTGGAGAAATGGTCTGGTCCTTGTGGCATTATCTGCTATATTCGAGTATGTTACCATCACCGAGATAACGCCCAATTACCATGAAATTTCGAGGTTTACTTTTATGTATTGTGATGACGTTTACGTTATCGGTTTCCTCTCAGGAAGAATTTCTGAAAGGAAAACTTATCGATGCACGGACCAGTGAGCCTATTCCTTTCGCTACCGTTAGACTAAAGGGCGGGGCAGTAGGTGTTATTTCGAATGCGGATGGCAGTATTCAAATTCCACAAAAATTCAAATCTTATGGGGATACCTTACAGGTATCTTCAATGGGATATAAACCAAGGGAAGTTTTGATTACTACCCTATCGATCGATGACCCAAAAACAATTTATTTGCACCCCGCACTTTTTGAACTAGAAGAGACCATTGTCAGAGGAGAGAAAAAACGAAAACTTTCAGCAAGGCAAATTGTTCGAAAAGCTATTGCCAATATTGCGAAAAATTATCCGAATCGTTTATCTTCAACCGTAGGTTACTATCGGGATTATCAACTAAAAGAAGGGAATTATATCAATCTTAACGAGGCTATTTTTGAGGTTCATGATCAGGGTTTTTCCAGGGTTGATTCACTAACCACAAAAGTCCAGATTTATGACTACGGAAAGAATAATGCTTTTGAACGGGACACATTGGCCGATGACCCCTACGACTATAAAAGATTACAGAAAATAGTAGACAATGCCTTTCTCAGAAGTTATGGCGGCAATGAATTCACACTTTTAAGGGTACATGACGCCATTCGAAATTACAACCTCAATTCGTATTCTTTTGTGAATCGTTTTGATTCGGATCTTTTAAAAAATCATAGTTTCTCAAAAGACGAGAGTACTTATATAAATGATGAAGCCATGTATGTTGTCAAGTTTAGAACAAGTCATCCTAGATATAGCGCTTACGGCACCCTCTATATTTCTAAAAATGATTTTGCCATTCACAAACTGGAGTACACCTTATATGATGATCGGAAGAAAAGACGTATGGGTACGAACAAACATAATAATAGCGGTCAAGTCATTTTCGATGTAGTAACAGAGTATCGTCGGAAATATAATAAGATGTATCTAAATTATATTTCGTTTCACAACAGTTTTATTTTGTGGGAGCCCCCTAAGTTTAAAATTGATGATATACGTATCGATTTAAAATATGAAGAGAATGTGCTGCTGAAGGATGGCTCCTTCAAAGTTCAGTATAATAGAATGCCACTGGAAGCAGAGGCGATAAAACCTGAAAACTATAACGTCCGCTTTGAAGGTAACAGATTGAACATAAAAAGGGTAGTTATTTTTGAAAATAGTGCGTCACTTTTTCTTGATATGGCTCAAGAAGAGAAAATTGAAATGTTAGCACGGCTTGGTGAAAATAAAAAGAATCCGGATGCTCTTAAGGAATTACTGTCAATAGATGTCGAACCGATTCATGATATAGATGGCAACGTACTTAACAAATGGGAGAAGCATGACTATGACCAATTTCGAGAGTACTTCGTACAACAGGTAAAACCCGATACCCATTTGCCTGCTCTGGGCAAATTTATGAACAAAAGAAAACCTATTTTCGAAGATCAGCCAGTTGTTCGCCCAGACAATTTCGATGATTATTGGATGAATACGCCACTTCAAAGCATAAAAAACTAGGCCTATGGCTTTTAGACCACACATTTGCACTCCTATCTTTCATTTATATCAGTGCTATTGCTTGATAAAATTCTTATAATGCTCATATCGCTCAAAAATTTGATTCACGTAATTATAAGGTTCAATGCCGTTTACGTAACCATAGTTTACCGATGGATGATTGAAGCTTTGGGGGTAGCTTAATGCCAACATCATTTCATTTACGTTGTCATCCCAAATATTTGCATTTAAGTTATTCAGTTTTGCCAGTTTTCGAGCGTCCATGATATGGTAATAGCCACTATTGTAGGCGCCCATCGTAAATTTAATACGTTGCACCGTATCTGTAATTTCCTCAAAATTCGCGTAAATACTTTTCAAATATTTGGAACCTGCATTAATATTTTCAATGGGTTCAGAGCTGTTGGCAACACCTAATTCTTCCGCCGTACGTGGCATCAATTGCATCAATCCTTGAGCACCTGTCCATGCATTGGCTTCAGTGTCAAAACGAGATTCTTGATATACCAAAGAGGCCAATAATCGCCAATCCCAACCAAGCTCCAGAGCATTTTGCTTTATGATTTCGTCATATTGGCTAATCTGATTGTTGGTAAGACTATAGAACTCACTGTTTACACGCCGATTAAAATATCTTTTGTTCTGAAAATATTTATTGTAGATAACGTAATAGTCGGTCGTCTTTTTCTGACTTTCAATCCATTCGTTGATTTTTTCCAATAATACTCCGGAATCTTTATTAACCGCCCAGGCGATACGTTGGGAAAAACTAACAGGAACGGATACATCTAGAATCGGATAAAAGGAAGCATTAATCGTAGCAAGGTTTTTATCTGCTATAGTATAATCTGTTTCCTCTTCGGCTACCATTTTTATTATTTCTGCAGTAGATATTTTTCCCAATATGGTATCTATTTTGATGGTTCCACCAATTTCTCTGGAGAGATTCTCAAGCCTTTCAAAATAGGAAGAATTGAATCGTACCGATACGGTATCATCTATGAGCTGGATTGGGTCTCGTATTAAATTTTCCCTTATTTGATCTAAGGTCAATTGACGCCAATTATCAGGTTTTCTTTGTACCAATACTTGATTGGTCAGATAAAGGTAATCGGTAAAAGTCACTTTCTTTTTCCGTTCGGAAGTAACAGCCAACCCGTATGCCACGAGGTCGACATTTCCTTTTTCTAATTCTGACAACAATGAATTTAGGTCTTCCGCTACGATAAGCTCAAGTTCTAGACCGAAGTGAGTTGCCAGCCGTTGCAAAAGCTCGTACTCATAACCCATCGGCCTGCCTTTGTACAAAAAATAACTTGTGCTGCTATAGGCAATTAGCGCTTTTAATTTGCCATCCTCGAGTATGTCCTCATAATCCCTTATCGTTGCAGCTGCATTATCTTTATGATTATTCGTCTTAGCGGTATTAGAATTACAGCAAATACATACTACCAGACAAATGCCAAGCAGGAAAAGTTTGTTATACATATCTGATTAAATTAGGTACATAATGGATTTTATTGAATTCTTTTCATTGAACTTCACTCCGATCTCTCAACTGAACACACCTAGTTTCGTCTTCATAAAAACTAAGATTTAGTATTATTCTTAAGCCTGCCATCGTTACTGAAAAGAGCTGAACGAATTTTCATAGTTCACTCGGAAATGCCCTAGCCTTTAAACCCAAAAGTTAGGTCTATAAGTAACTATCTTATGGCTCGGCACACTGGCTAGAAGATACTAAAAAAAGAGAATATCTTATTTCCGATATTGAAAACGGTTCTTTTCTTAGGAAAAAAGTTCTTAATTATGCCATTTGAAGGACTGAATATGGCTGTTAGGGCATTATGGCAAATAGTTGAATGCGATTACGCAGCCCTGCCACATTGGATAAAGTGAAAGACGTCATAGCGGTCGGTCATCACGAATAAAAATAGAATAGGAGGTCGGTGGTTACGAATTCGGTAGTTTATTAACGTATATAGATTATAATGCGGCCCTTAAACCCGTGATCAACTGATCGACTTCCTTAAGACTCGTGTAATGTAAAAAAGAAATCCGCAGCACCCCGGGAGGCCTTGCGATACCCATATCCAGGAGAGGACGAACTGCATAAAAATCACCCATTCCTAACATCAATTTGTGTTCGGTAAGTGTTGCATAAACCTCATTAACGGTTTTGTGTCTGGGAATAATCGAAACTGTCGGCGCCCGGTCTTCCGATGTATTGGGGCCGACAATCTGGACATCTTCACGAGATGCCAGAAAACTAAGCAATCGTTCTAAAAGCCCGCGTTCATGCTCCCGAAAGACTTCATTTAATAGTCGATTTCTCTGACTTGGTGGAGCGTCAGTATCAAAATGATGTTCATAGACCGCATCAAAATAATCCAGTATGCCTTGCACAGCCCCTATCTGGGCATGATCGGGCCCTGCTGGTGTCAGCATGTTCCTGGTAATCCCCTCCTTAAAAAAATGGGATTGATTTTCCATTTTTCCTATCAGTTCTTTGTTGACGAACATCAACCCCAGATGTGGACCGAATGTCTTGTACAATGAAAAAAGATAAATATCCGCACCCAAATCCTCTAGATCCGGAAGACCATGTGGTGCATACGCCACACCGTCCACGATACAGAGTGCCCCATGTTTGTGGGCTATTCCGCTTATTTCCTTTACAGGGTTGATATGGCCGATTACATTCGAGCAATGGGGAAATGCCAGCATTTTGGTTCGGTCGGAAATTAGCCCTTCCAAATCCTTTATATCCAACAGACCCGTTTCCGAATCTACATGCCACTCTACAATTTTAATACCGCGTACCGATAATTTTCTCCATGCCCCTGCATTGGCCTCATGATCCTGACATGAAACGATGATCTCGTCACCGTCTTTCCACATGGGACGCAGGGCATTTGCCAGTACATAAACATTTAGGGTGGTGGAAGGACCGAAATGAATTTCGGAAGCATCTACGTTCAGGTACGCTGCCATTCTCTCATAGGAAGCATCCATGATTTCCCCGGCCAGCCTGGAGGCCGGGTATGCATAATAGGGCTGCACCTTGTTCTTTATATAAAAGTCGGTCAGTCGATCTATAAACTGTTTACAAGGATAGGATCCCCCCGCATTTTCAAAAAAGGCCCAGCCTTTCAAAGAAGGTTCCGAAAAAGCGGGAAATTGTGAACGCACAAATTGCAAATCAAGTTTCATATTTACATAGTTTAAGGTAATCAATGCTGCTTAAGGGTGATTCGCTTAATATGTCTTTATATTCTGCGATTTGAAAGTTTGATTCTTTGCTTATCAAAAAAGGATACGTAAATTTAGATTTAGCCCCCGTCCGATGTAAGTCAAATTCATTGTTTCATTAATAAATATTTCTGAGTAAATCTGACCCGTGGATTAAATCTAAATCTAAATTTTGGTATTTCTACTCAAATGCTTAAAAGATAAGCAGAACTCCTTAAAAACCTTTATCAAGGCATGTGAGTATAGCCTCTTTTATGGGTTTTCTGAAGTGCTGGATAGCCATGTTGAGGTTACTTGAGATAGACTCCGTTCGGTTCTAAAGTAGTACTCGAAATCGTGGAAGAACTGGAGATTTGGCTTAATGAAAATCATAATCTTGTTTGCCCTATTTGGATGTAATGAAGTCCTTTACTTGCTGGTTGGCAAAACTAATCTTCTCCCACGTTCCCAATTGAATGTCTATCCCCGCAAGCTTCTTCTTTGTATATTGAATTCATTTGAAACACTGGATAAACCCGTACGTTTTGCCGGCCGGTTTTCGTATGTAATTGTCAAAAACATCTTCTATTGAAAACTCATTACCTGATGTTTAATTGTTGTATGCATCCTAATAATACCGAAAATTCTCAAGTTGAAGATTGATTCGTTCATTGACAACACATTTGGAGGAATCTCAAACCTTTATAGATATTAGGCCTAAACCAAAAAATCCAATCTAGATTAAGAGATTGGATTTCTATTTAGTGGTCCCACCTGGGCTCGAACCAGGGACCACCTGATTATGAGTCAGTCCCTTTATGGTTTAATATGATTTCTTATGCCTCGAAAAGCCCATTATACGGGGATTTTAATTATCTTTAACATCATATTAAACCACTTCAAACCAAAAAAAGCACGCCGAAAGCACGCCACTAAAATCCTCTGTAAATATGGCCACAATTAAGATAACCTTCGATAAACGGGCGGACCACACAACGAAAGATAATAAATTTCCATTGGTACTGCGTATCGGGCACGCCAGAAAAACACGGGATATACCCTTCAATTTGCATCTGAAAGAAAATCAATATGATTTTATCACGGGTAAAATCAAGGGCATAATGAACGCCGTGCGCCATACCAAAAGAACCCGAAAGACATATTCCGACGTGGATTTATGGCTCGATGAGAATGAGGGTGAAATCAAAAATTGGGAAATGAACCGTCTAAAATCGGAAATCGAACAGCGGTTTTTCAAGAAGTCCCCATCACGGACTATCTTAAATCATGGAGCCAAATATCTTTCCCGTCTGCGCATGGAGGGTAGATTTTCTACGGCCAGTTCTTATGAGGATGCCTTAAAGTCTTTAATTAAATACAGAAGGCATCTAAAGGGCATGGAGGATACCAAAATCAAAACGCTTTACGAAATCAATGAAGACAAAATGATTCCATCAGAGGAATTCAAACATCTGGATATGGAAATCAAAGCCATAGATTATGGGTTTTCGAAAGATTTCAAAGCCTATTTGACCAACCGGTATGCTTCAAAAAACACCCCTGCAATATATCTGCGGAGCTTGCAAGCTATAATGAACGATGCGGGTAAAACCTTTGAGGATCTCAAGGACCACAAACCCTTGTCGAATATTAAAAAGAAAAGCCATGCCAATGCCCCCGCGCCTCTTGATTTAGAGGATATCCATAAGATACGGACATTAGAGCTGGTGCCGCATACGCCAATTTGGGACAATCGTAATTATCTGCTCTTTATGTTCAATAATATGGGGATGAACTTCTTTGACATGGCGATTTTGAAAAGGTTTCAATTTATCGAAAACCGTATCAAATATTTTCGTAAAAAAACACATTATGAAGGTGATTACTTCAGCGTTCTTCAGAACGATGAATCTTTAGAAATGATAAATCACTATTTGAACGGACAAGACGCCAATGATTATCTCTTTCCCATTATACCGAGCGGTACGTCCGTTGAACGCTTGCATAGAGTAAATAAGGGAAAGGTTAAAACCTTCAATAAATACGCTGCTCGCATTGCAGCCTTAGCGGAAATCGACAAAAAGATTACGACTTACACCCTCCGAGATACTTGGACAAACATCGGTTTGGATATGGGTATCGACATCCGTAAAATCTCATCGGGGCTTGGGCATTCTAGCGTGCAGGTTACTGAGAAACATTATGGCAAGAGTGTTTCTGAGAAAATACTTGACGAGATCAATGCAAAAATCACGGCATCATAGGAGTTAAACTAACCACAGGAATAGGACTCTGATTATACACATTATAATACAATTTTGTCGGGATGGAAACTTTATTCTAAAGGGGTTTCCGTAAAAATGTCGGGGTTATCCGTATATATTTAAAATGACCTCAGTTCTATTTTTTCCAGTAAACAGATTCTTTTTCTTTCTTCTCCCTATCCACAAAGAAGCGCCCTATCGGGCGCAAATTTTTGTGTCCAAACCCTCTTTCTGAATTTTACCTCCATAACCTCCCACCCTTGTACTTGGAGTAATCCGTAAGCTCGTCCTTAAAGCCGTTGAAAACTTCTTCCTCTCTCGGGCTTTTGCTTCCTAAGAGATTGCCCAACGCATAGACACCCTTTCGTAGCAGACGGGACTGTTTTTTATCCATTTGTTGTTTGGAAATGGCAACTAGGGTTTCCTTGAATCCGTTTTCCATATGGTGTTCCAATATCTCAAAAGGTAGATTGGGTCGTACCCCTTCCAGCACGAACAAATAGGCGGCCTTTTTATAGTGTCCTCTTTCCATCAAATATCCCGACCAAAGATTTTTCAAACTTTCCCTCCCGCCAATTTCGATGTCCTCCATAATTCTCGCTTGATTTTCCAAGGACTTGCTCAAATCGTTAGTTGATTCCATATAGGCCTGTGTTTTTGGCGAAAGCGGAACGTTTAAAGGAGACTTGGAATATATGGAACCGATGCACAGCTCCCCTTCCGTTCTCTTAAAATAGAAGCCCTTGGCATTGAAAAGCCTTATGTAGTCGTTCGGGGATTTTTCTAAAGATACCTGCATGCGCTCGGCATACTTATGATAGGCCTTCAAGCTTATTTGGTCAAATCTTTGTCTGTATTTTGGAGTCATGGCCGCATAGAGGTTCGGAAACATCAATGGAAGGAATATCGCGGTCGGGCCGGGGCCAATTTCTTTTTCGGTCTTATCGTTCAGAAGTGCGTCCAATACTTTTTCATTTTCCCTGATAAACCCAGGGGATGCATAAAAGTCGATTTGGTCCGGCAACGATACATGGCCCATATCCAGTTTGACCTGATGCCGATAGGAATTCTCGAAGGCAAGATTACCCCTATCATATCTTGTACCAAGACTCTGCATAAGCTCGAAAAGAATTTCCCTTTGGTTTGGTGTGCCGAAAAGTCGCTTGTCGCTTGCCTGTCTTATAAGTTCGGCCTTGCCTTTTAATTGCCGTTCTTCCCTCACCGATTCAGTAATGTATAGCTTATCTTTTACAATATCGAATTGTCGTTTTATCAGTTCGCCCAGATTTCGGTTGTCGGTACGCAGATATTTTTTTAGAAACTGAAAACGTTCCGATTTGGCCATTTCTGTTACTATTGTTGAAACGGGCATCCTGTAGATATGTTGGGAATAAATAATTTTGTTTCCCGAATTCTGGTAGGTGCTTCTGTATGCTTCCTTGATGCAACGCTGAAGTTCAAGTTGCAGCTGTTCGCTTTCCCCTTTCATCTGAGTATGTTCGCTTCCGAACAATTCGGGGTTTTGAAGAATTCCTGTATCACCCCCTATTTCATCGCTCTTGAGGACATATGCCGATTTGTCATAGATGGTAAAATCCACAGCTTTTTCTTCCTCATCATATTCGATCTTGCAATCCAGATTATGATGGGACTTTAGGATGTCGGGGAGATCTTCGGAATTTATTGTCCTAAAAAGTTTATAGGTTATACACAGTTGTTTTTCCAACCTTTTCTTGACCGTGGGCAATAGCTTGGATTTTAGATTGCGATCAAAGACTGCTTGCAGTTTTGGACCACTTAATTGTGGATGGACGGTATAGCCGTTGATAAATCTTGACATATAGCCATCCTGTACTGCGACACCATATGATACACCAATCCTGCCACTATGTTCAACGGTCCTCAACTCAATGTGGTGACGTTTGAGGTGTTCTGCAAGTTCTTTGAAACTACACACCTTGTACTTCTGCAAAGTATTGTTCACGATGTCCTGCATATAGAACCTGACCCCGTTGATGTCCCGGTTTCGGAATTCGGGCATTTCGTAAACAGGAAGTTCCTTTGTATTCGTTGTTTCGGGCGATGTTGAAAGCCCGAACTCTTTTTCGAGGTATTTTTGGGTCGCTATGCTCCTTCGTATATCATTGGAGAGGTTGATCTGCAAACAGTCTTCCTTTATGGTGGAAGAGACGATATGCACATGCTCATGTTTGGTATCGTGATGTCGGATTACGACGTACGGCTGTTCGCCATAGCCCATATGTTCCATATAGTTTTTGGAGAGTTCGAAAAAGTCGGTGTCGTTCAAGTTCTCGCCCCGGGGCAGGTTAAGGGAGATGTGTGCAAACCGTTTTTCGGAGTCGTGACGATTGCCAAGATGATGCAATACCCTGCCGAAAAACTTCATGTCGGTATCGGAATCGGAATAGGTGTTCTGGAAACCGAGTACGGTGCTTTCAGGTTTACCCGAAACATAGTTCAGTACACCCTGTACATTGTTCCGATAAAGTACCCTTGCTATCATTTCTGGTTTTTGGCGTTCATCGTTTCAATCAGTTCCAGCATCAGTTCGCTCGCCTTTTCCATTTCCCGTTCAAGGTTCGCGTTCGGACTGCGCATGTTCTTGTAATTCGCCACCTTGACAAGTTGGTTGATATTGGCACCTATTTTGTTGATCTGGTAACTGAGGTTGCAGATACCATCGGGAATCTGTTTCTCCTTCGTGGTTTTTCCGTTCAAAATGAGCTTTCTTAGGAAAGGTCCGCAAGTTCCCCGTTTTCCGAAATCAAGGTTATAGGACTGCAATATGGCCTTTACTTTTTCCAGTTCCGTGGCATTGAACCTGAGCGTTATGGCATGCTCCCTTTTCCTGTCCCCTAATCGTTTTCTGCCCCCTTGATTAATTGCCATCATTTAACTCGATTTTTATCGGTTTTCACTTCGTCAGAAGTAGGCGTTTTGCGGTGCGCAAAACATCACTTGCTATCCACCTTCGTGGATAAATATAGCGTATCAATTTTAATTATAATAATCTAATAGTCAATATTTTAAGTCATCAAATCAGATGGAGTCATATTAGACCATATGGGTACAGGAGAACGATTTATCTGGTCTAATATGGTGTCGAAAAAAATAGGGGATTTGGGAATTATCCAAATTTTTGTGGGTAGGGAGAGGAAAGGTCAAGCGGCTATTTCGCCGCTTGTTCTTTTGCGCGGCCGAGGAGGTCGGGCAAAACTGGAACGAAAAGACTTCACGGGCGGACCGGCGTAGCGGGTCCGCTGGGGGAGGATTGGAGTGGAGCATTGCTCGACTTCCGCAGAATATTCAAGAAAATTTCCGAATGACTGTATCCCCTTGAACACGCTATGATGAAGATTTTCCTTTACGTTAGGAATTATTGCCAATATCCCAAATCAAATGGGATGCACAATTATTAAGACAGCCTCTTATAAACTTTGGCAAACGGAATATCCTGTTCGTTGGTCGATAAAATAAGTTCTAATTGGAAGTGAATCAATTGAGTAAGATTTTCAAATAGGATGAGGGACAAAACGGTTTTAACTTAATCCATTGTTTTGGTCAGGTCAGTAGGCTGTACCATAGCGCCATTGGCCGCAACGTCCCAAGCGGCGAACCGTACCCACTTTTTGCCCTTTGCGTCGAACGGAATCTCGAATCGATTGGTACCGAAAGGCAATAGGTCTGTCGTCGGAATGATTTGTCGGTCCGTTTTTTCACCATCTCCCCAAACGACCTCGACAAAGTCCAACGGAAAGGTCCACTCCACCTCGGCAACAATCGTACGCGTATTTCCGGTTCCCTTGATTTCATAAGAGGGGATCAGCACCTCGCCCGTAGTCACGAAGTACTCCCCTTTTTTGAGCGCATCGACTATAGAACTCATATCTTCCAACGAAGGTACTTTGTCCAACTTCAAATAATTAACCGGCGACATGCCATATACATCATCGACAGCCGGTTTACCGCGGTCTCCATAATCCGATCGTGCCTCGGATATCGCCAACGCGAATTTTGGGGAAAAACCTTTTTCGGCCATCCAATTGTTGGCTTCGTCCCAAAGGGGCAGAAACCGTGACTCACCTAGACGTATCTCCGATGCATCGATGCCCATGCCCCAGCGGTATCCCAGTGCAAAATAGTTTGGATGCAAGAACTGTGGCTCGTTCTTTATCGCTTCCGGAAAACCGGTAGATCCTTTGGCGTCGGGATGCGGCATCGATATCAGAAAGTTCTCACGTTCGGCCATATCCATCATATCCATTGGGTCGCCTAGATTGTAGACTGTCCCGTACTTCGGATGTTCTTCGGCTAGTGGTTGATCCGGTTTGCGCTGAGGCCTCCAATAAATAGGTTTCGATGGGATAATATCATAATGGCCGCCCAAAAATGGAGGCCGACCGCCCGTACTGTTCTCATCGTTCGGCATGACTAAAAAGTTTTCGTCCGACTGGCTCTTTGCCGCTTCATAGTATTCGGCAAGATCGTTGAGGTACAAATCTCCCTTATCGTGTCGGCCCAGTCCACGGGCCCCATCGACCACCCCGTAGATATCTATCCCGACCCCTTTTATGGTCTCCACATCGTTCAATTTTTGATCTAGGCCCCCAAGTTCTTCGAGCCTTTTGACGAGCCCCACATGGTAATGCGACCCCATTACCTTATAGCCTGGCAAAGGCTTGAAGCGGTCACCATGCGTAAATGCAAGTGCCGCGTCTATCGCGCTCGCTCCCGACCTGGCACGTACGTATAGGAATACGGGCATATATTGCCAATTATCGGGCCTGGCATTGTAGAGGGCAAAATTGTGGTAGAATTCAGGGTCCTCTTCCATTTCGGCCTGCCGTATCCCTAAGGAAAACGTCCGGTCGCTGTCTTTTCGACACCAACCATATCCTAAGTTCTGCTCCGTTTCACGCGACCAATAAAATCGATGGGGGGGCGGGAACATGGCAATCGAACCTCCTTGCATTTCGGCCGCTATCAAACGGTTGTTCCCTTTTACGATTTCGAGATTATGGTTGATCGATCTACTCAAATCGTTCTCTTGGTAGACATTCTCCAAATCTCGCCAAACAACCTTTGAAGATGGCTCGAGTGATAGCCCTTTTAGTCCCGCATCATATTTGAAAGCTGTGGATAAACGGTCCGTCTTTGCGACGAGCATTTGCCGAATTAGATTGGAACCTTTGAAAATGTCGAATTGCAGATAGCCTTTGAAAATTCCCGCTTCCACCCCAAGAAATCTAATCTCCAATCGAGCGCCGTTGGTACGCACCTCGCAGCGGGTCGTTCGAAAACTTGCGGTCGCTCGTACCACTTCATCCTGTTCTCGGGGCATACCCGGATGGTTGGCAAAAGCTTGGGTGGCTGGAATGGAGTTTTGATGGGTCGGCGGTGGTTCGTCTTCCAAATACAGTGGGGCATCCCAAAAGGCGTTCCATTTGATCTCGTTGAGTTTCTTTTCCGTCAAGGGTATTGCCAATGCTTCTAAAGGCTTAGTCTGCTGCCGGGTGACCCGGCGTAGGCCAGCTACGACCCGGAACTCGGGGACAAGGTTCGACGCGAGTACCTGCCAGTCATTTTTTACATTCCGCATCGCTAGTTCATGAATGGTGGGTACGCCATTATCTACACCGAACCGTAAACGTAGGTGGCTATTTCTGTCACCTTTCCAGCGTACGGTAAGCACATCATCTTTTACAGTTGCCCTAAGACCTTTTTGGTCTTCATAGTTGCTTAGATTAAAATTCAATTGCTGGGTTTGCGCCCCCAAATTTGTAGTTACTAAAAGTAATGCCCCTAAAAAAAAGTATCTTCTTAATGCATATCCATTTTGTGGAAAATTGCTCACATTCCGAGATGTTTTTCTTGGTCCCATTGAAAAGCCTTCTATTCTTTAGTATTTTGCGCAGGACTGAATTTTTGGATTCGGTTTTCAAGCAGATCGGCCACAAAGATGTTCTGATTCTTATCGACTTCAATATCATGATAGCGACAAATAGGGCCGTCATAATCGGTACTTCTGCCAAACTTTGTTTCGAACCCAAGTTCGGTTCCGAACTGCAAAACATTGGAACCAAAAATTTGGTTGTCATCCTCCACTAGATAATCGATGGCCCATAGGTTGGGGGTAACCGGGTCGGTCTTTACGGCATATATCTTGCCATCTACAGAATTCTTCCGCTCGGCCAAAAACTTGCCGTTAGCATCGAATTTTTGAATGCGGGCATTTTCACGATCGGCGACGATTAGGTTGCCCTCACTATCCAAATCTATGGAGTGGGGCAGATTAAATTGTCCTTTTCCCTTTCCCTTTTCACCCCATTGGAACAAAAATTTTCCCGAAGCGGAAAATTTGATGATTCGGCTGTTGCCATAGCCATCGCTGACGTAGAACGAACCGTTTTTGGCAACTGCCACGTCGGTAGGTTCATTAAAATGGATTTGGTCATCGCCCGGCTTTCTTTCCTCGCCCAATTTCATCAGTAGTTTTCCCTTGGAAGAAAATTTAAAGACCTGATGTAGCCCTACGTCGGTCACCCAAACATTATCATCTTCGTCAACGGTAAGACCGTGCGGCCAACCGAACAGATCAGCCCCCCAAGCATCTAAAAGCTTACCCGAATTTGCTTCAAGCTTTGCGATGGTGTTCTTAGGGATGGTCAAATGTGAGGCCGCATCGGGATCGGCACCCGCCCTGTGAAATACGATAAGATTGCCTTGGCTGTCCATACCCAAGCCGGAGGGTTGGCCCAACGCGTCTTCAGATTGTAGTTGGGGCCAGTTTTCTGCCAGAAGGTACCGATCGCTGTTTCGATTATTATTTTGCCCATAGCTGACAACCATCAAAAGGCAAAAAGAATACGTACATCTTAAATTGACCCGTTGAAGCATATTATATATTATTTTTATCCATTTTATGCTAAAATAAAATGCGGCTTATTTCCATTACGAGAAACTTATACCGTTGTATATCGTTTAGCAATTGCGATTAACTTTTCTTCGTCCAAATGCACTCCGAAGCCAGGGGTAGGGTTTACGGCAAATTTGCCATTGTCATCCCTATAGGTTGGTTTTGATATCAGACACTCTAGATATCCCTCAGAATCTTCGTTCTTTTCTATCGCCTCTACCCAGGAAGCTCCCGACCCGATAGCTATCTGCTGCCAAGCGCTACATGCCGGACCGACCAGACTGGCGTCACCGATCATAATACCGCCTCCGAGCGTTTTTATCTTTTTCCCAAGAGCGGAAAGACCATGTAAGCTACCCATGGTATCAGGGTGCATGTTATAGTATCGACCCATATCTGTTTTTAGGTTGTGTATTCCTTCCCACGAAGGACGTAATACATAATCGGGGACCAAGGATAGTTCCCCTACTTTTTGCTGCAATCGTATCCATTCTTCTTGGGTGAGTTTGGCGGGGTCTTCACAGGCATTGAGACCAGCTTCCCGTAGTTCAATTAAAATTTCGGCCAGCTCATCAAGGTTCCGCCAATTTTTATACCCTTTATTTACATCGGAAAGAATAAAGGCATCCTTACCTAGTAGAGGCCGCGCCAGCTTGACAATTTCAAGGTCAAAATCACGCTTGCCGTACATCTTGAATTTTACATGGGTGTCGAGACCTTGAGTGATGGCCTTATGGATGTTTTGTTCGATTTCCTTTAAATCATTGTTGAGGATGCAGAAAAGACCCGATACGGGATCTAGCGCGTGGAGACCGATTAAGGTTATTGCAGGTTTTTCTTCGATTCTTCCCAAAAGATCCAATAGGCTCATTTCGATAAATTCCAGCTGTGAAACACTAAATTTTCCGTTGGAATTTTGGTTCGCCTTGATAAGGGCATAGGCGTCGTTTACCCTCATTCCCGTGAACGGCTTCAAAAATTCGCCCCATTTTTTCAAGTCCAGAGCAGGGTTATTTTTACTACCATTGGTTTCCGACCAACCAACGAAATCACCAGATGTCATCTTCATAAAAATCTGTTGCCGGTTGTACCAAGTTCCCCATGAGAAATATCGAGGTATATCATTGTCATACCTGTAAAGTTCTATTTTATCGATTTTGTTGGGAGTTTTAGTTCCCTCAAAAATACTGGCCATGGGAAGTGCGGACGAAGTCGAGATGAAAGCACTTGCCTTAAGCGTTTGCCCCATAAATTTTCTTCTATCTAAACCCATGATAAATCGTTTAATAATTTTCTGAAGCTTTTCGGTTCGGATGATTGGCCGATATCCTGATCGAGCACTCTAATACTTATCCGTCTGTGTTTTTCGTATCGACTCGTGCCTTTTGGCGTTCAAGCCGGAATCTTCGCCCATCCAGACCCAAAGTTTGATCAAGCCGTTTTGGTGGGCACTGGCCAAAAAGCTACCGTCCGCATTGAAATCGATGTATTCCGCATGATCGCCCGCCCAGGTTTTATGGGCGACCGGAATAGCGTCGTTTCCGTATTCCAGAATATCGGCCACTCGGTAGATATAAATGTAGGGGTCATGGCCGGCATGTGCAATATATTGACCGTTTGGATGCCAGGATACGGATTCTATTTTCTTGCCGGTGTGGTTGAAAGTCTTTAAGAGTTTGCCTGTTTTCCACTCCCACAAATAGGCGTTGCCACGGGAAGTGCCGCCTTGCCCCACGGCAAAAACATGTTTTCCGTCCGGGGAGAATACCCCACTGGTAAATACCGTGAAATAATCGGGCTTTAAGGTCTGCACCAAAGACCAATCGGAAACTTTATACACTTTTACCGCGCCATGCCCGACCGCCAAAAGGTATTCGTCATCTTGGGTAAAGAAGAGTTCATTGACGGTATTGCCGAAATTTAGGGCCTTGATTTCCTTCGCTTCCGGCATTTCATATATTCTGACGAAACCTTCCGTTTTATCATCTTTCAACTCCGTCTTTTCTTCCCCTACCACTAATAGATTGCCTTTATGTGACCATGTTAGACCGTCTATGGCCTTGTTTTGCTTAATTACTTTGACTACCTCGCCCGTTTTAGAGTTGTAAACGGTTACCAAATAGTCTTCACTCGCTCCTGCTACGTATTTTCCGTCTGCCGACCAGCCAACGCGTTCGACCTCCTGCTCCGTTGATTGCCTCCAGAGTTCGCTACCGTCGGAGGTACGCCACATGATAACGGAATTATCGTACTTGGTTCCGCTGACCACATATTTTCCGTCCGGTGAAAATTCCGCGCTTTCTACGGATCCAGGTTCGCCCAAGGCATCGGCGACTCGCGACCAAACGGGTTCTAATCGCAGTTGATAATCTAAATATTCCTGTGAAATACCCGAAATGGCACAAAGGCCCAAAACACAACATGCAAGTATTTTTTTCATTTTAAGTGTTTGTCTTTTTATCGTAATAAATAGCTTCAACTGGATATCAACTTGTGCTTAGCAATAAAAGCAGGGTCGATCTCAACGCCACTCCCAATGCCTTTTGGCAAATGCAGAATGCCATTTTCGGGTATAAGCGAAGAGGTCTTGCATTCGTAGGGCACCTCGTCGCCCACGCCCTTAAATTCGTGGAACGGACCGGCATTGGGCAGTGCGGAAACAAAATGCATCATATAGATGTATCCCAAACCGGTACCCGATATATGGGGCGTACACGGGTATCCCTTGGTTTCGGCCATGCGCGCCACTTTCATGCTGCGGATCATCCCACCAAAATAGAATAGGTCTTGTTGTACCATTTGCACGGCATCGTTACAGATCAACCATCTAAAATTGCGAAGGCTCACTTCGCCACCGCCCGAGGCGATGGGCACATTGAGCGCGTCCGCCGTCATTTTCCAATCTTCATACCAATCGGTGGGCACCGGTTGTTCAAAAAGGTCGAGCTCGTTGGCCTCTACGATCTTGCCGATTCTGATCGCTTCCTTAGCGTCGAAGCTGCCGTTGCAGTCCGCATAGATCGTGATGTCTTTGTCAAATGCCTCGCGCATCAGGGGAATCAGCTTTTCACTGCGCCCAATGGGAGTTTCAGGATTGCCCCTTCTTCCGCCTACTTTGAACTTTACGGCCTTTGCGTTGGTCTTTTCCCGTAACGCCTGAATGTTCGCTACACTTTCCTCGGCCGATTTTCCACGGTTGTCGTTCGCTTGATAGATGGCGATTTCTGTATTGTGGATTTCACCTACCAGCTCACCCATACTTTTTCGGGCGATCCTGCCGAGCATATCCAATATGGCCATTTCCGCAGTGGCAACGGGAATATGGATAGCGTAGCCCTGATATTTATAATTGTTCTTGTACAGGTATACCTCATCGACCAGCTTGTCAAGGTCACGGGCGTCTTTTCCTATAAAAAACGGATTCACCAGTAGCGTCTGCATAGGGTACAAATGGGTCATCCTAAAATTATGTCCAACACAATAGCCTTCAGCGCCGTCTTTTGAGCGCACGCGCACCATGTAGTTGCCGTGATATTCCAATAAATCGCAGCTTTCAATAATAACCGGACTTGAAAAGAATTCTTTCCGTAATACCGATTTTTGCAACGCTGCATCCAATTGGGAATAATCCACCGGTCCCATTTCGGAAAATCGCTCGGCGGCGGAAACTTGGGAAGGGGTCAACATTGCCGACCCTATTCCGGCGTACAGTCCCGATTTTAAAAATTTTCTTCTTGAGCTTTTCATGAGCTTGGTTTTAGCTATTCTTGCCCTGCTGGCATAATCATAGCACCTCTATTTTCTCGTGCTTCGCAATATAATCAGGGTCTATATCAACACCGAGTCCCGATCCGCTAGGCACTTTGATAAGTCCCTCCCTAATCTTCAGGTCCGATGTGGGGAACTCTAAAGGTATCTCTCCGTTGAAACCCTTGAATTCATGATAGGGGCCAGCATTGGGCAAGGCGGACACGAAATGCATCATGTACAGATAGCCAAGCCCCGATCCGGAAATGTGCGGCACACAGGTCTTGCCTATCGCGTCGGCCATTCGGGCCACTCGCATCGATCGGATCATTCCCCCAAAATAAAAAATATCCTGTTGCGCTATATCCAAGGCATCATTACCGAGAAGCCATCTAAAATTGTGCATGCTCGCTTCTTGTTCCCCGCCGGCGATTGGAATTGTAAGGGCCTCCTTTACTTGTTTGGTCTCTTCGTACCAATCGAAGGGAACGGGCTCTTCATAAAAATCGAAGGCCTGTTCCTCCATCAAACGGCCTATTCGAATAGCTTCCTCCGTTGTGTACGAACCGTTGGAATCGGCGTAGACCGTCATATCGTCACCAAAGGTTTTTCGTATTAGGGGAATCAGTTTCTTCGTTCTTCCGGCGGGGTCGTCGGCATTGTTGCTCATTCGTCCCCCGACCTTAAACTTTAAGGCCTTGGAACTGGTCTCCTCCATTTGCTTTTTTATGAGTTGGATGGATTCCTCGGCGGATTTCCCCCTAAAGTTATTGGCTTGGTACACACCGATTTTCTCATTCCTAACTTCGCCTATCAATGCCCCAATGGGTTTGCCGGACAGCTTTCCCAACAGATCGAGGATAGCAAATTCCACCGTCGCCACGGGAACCCATAGGGCGTAATTCTGCAGTTTATAGTTGCTTTTGTACACGTATACCCCTTCCAAAAGCTGGTCTAGCTCCCGGGCATCTTTATCAATAAAAAAAGGGGCGACCTGCTTGATAAAGATGGGATAGAGATAGTTCATGCGCAGGTTGTTGCTTACACTGAGGCCCTCTGCCCCGTTCTTGGTGCGTACCTTGCAAATATAATTGCCCTGATAATGCAACAGTTGTACCTGTTCGATAATCAGCGGCTCCTTAAAAAGCTCTTTTTTAAGCACGGGAAGTGCGGCGGCTTCATCGATCTTGGCGTATTTATCCGTATCGTAAAACTGTTCGGATGAAGATTTTTGTACTTCCATGGTATGGCCGATCCATGGTAATGCCCCTAGACCGGTGCCCAGTGCGATTCCCTTTTTTAAAAAATTTCTTCTGTTATCCTTCATTTTTATGTTCTAAAAAGCAACTATTCTCAGGGCACGCGCAAGAGCCATTATCTCGAAATTATGGGACCAAATTCTAAGTTCCGAGTTTTGTAAAAAAAAGACGACCATAGATTACAAAAATTTTACTGGACAAGTCTTGGTGAAATAGCCAAAACGATTTGAAGCCCCTGTATCAGAAAGTATTAATTTAGGCCTTTGACCACTATTTCCTTGTCCCTGATCTCAAGTTCGGCCCCATTTTCGTTTACCCGTTTCAAATAGTGCCACAGTTCCTCGCCTTTGCCATCATTGGGATCATACAATCGTATAAAATTATCATCTTCACGCCAAGTGGGCACCAAAGAGACCGACTGTAACTTTTGGTCCTTTGTCACCAAACGAACCATGAGACCTTCTCGAAAGCGATCGGAACGGTTTCCGCCACGGAGGTCATCAAAGACCCCTTGCCCCAGGCTGTAGAAAATGGGCTTGCCCTTGTAGACCTCCACTTTTTGATATTTGTGCGGACCGTGCCCAAAAACAACGTCCGCCCCGGCATCGATGACGGCCTTGGCGACATCGGTCTGATAAGATACGGGGGTCTCGGTACCCGATACCCCCCAATGATAGCTAACAATAACGACATCGGCCTGGGTTCTCAGCTTTTTAATATCGTTGACCATACGTTTTTTTGAGGTTTCGTCCATCCAAGTTATTACTACAGGGGGTTGCCCGGGCTTATCCAAATTTTCCGGTGGTTGGTAAGCTGTATACACCTTAATTTCCGCTATGCCCGGTCGGTCTTTGGCGGCGGCGTGGTTGAAGGGAAATACGGTGGCCGCGTATTGCATAAAGCCGACTTTTAGTCCTTTTTTATCCAGTATCACCGGTTTATGGGCCGCTTCAAGATTTTTTCCGCCCCCAGCGAATTTGATTTTGGCACTATCCAAAACCTTAATGCTTTTCATCAATGCCTGCCATGGATAGGTCACGTTGTTCGCCACCCCTACCACATCGATGCTCGCAGCAGTTAGTGCGGCCACCTGATCCGGATTGGAATAGCGCCAATCTTTGTGGGGGATATCCGTTTGGGTGGAATCGTCGGTGCCTCTCGCAAAAGGTCCTTCGAGGTTCAAGATACGGAAATCGGCATCATCTAGGGTCGGCATGATGTATTGAAACGCGTCGGCGGGATTTTCTCTGTACTGGATATTGGTATCGCCCAAAAGTATGATGGACTGTGCACCTTCATCGACCGGCGCAAACGGCCATGGTTCTTGTGCGGATAATCCCATGACATATAATAAAAACAACACAATTAGCAGCTCGGTTTTTTTCATGATTTTGAAGCTATCCGTTGAATGTCATTTTGGTGGTTTTAAAAAAAGGCCAGTGGCGTCCAAAGGTCGTACCACTGGCCCGAACTAACTCAAACAATTATTTTGATATCCTACTCATCCCAAACCAACTTTCCTATTATTGGAAAATTCGTATCAATTACCCTTTAGATCTCGATTATTCAACTGCTTGTCCGCTATTTTCTGGTACATTCCCGACTGTTGGGTGTTGCTCAATAGCATGTACAGCGAAACCAGCCCACTGTCTTCATGGGAGGTCAGCAACAATCGGCCATCCTCCGAAAAATCAATGTATTCGATACGGGGGCAGGCTATTTGGCTTACTTCCTTAAAGTCGCTCAGGCGAATAAAAGTTAGCTGCAGTTCGTGTCCCCCAATGGCCAAATATTGGCCGTCGGGCGTGAAGGCGATAGCCTCTACCTTTAAAGGGCGTTCAAACGTTTTTAAAAGATCGCCGGTTGCAAAATCGAAAATTCTTGCCGTATTATCGAAACCTCCGGTAGCGATGCGCTTTTCATCGGGTGATATCCGCACCGACTTTACCGACCCTTCCATACCTCTATATTCACGGATTACCTTCTTTTCCTTTACATCGATAAGCGACGCAAAACCGAAATAATCGGTTTTGTTGGTCTTGGGGTTCTGCTTCTGAATATTGCCGCCAACGATTAAAGATGTGTCGTCTTTTGTAAACTGCAAGGAATTGATGGTAGAGCCTGTCTTGATTTTACCGACCATTTCGTAGCTGTCACCGTCCCACAACCAAGCGTCTCCTGCCTCGGAACCGGTGGCGATGAGCGAACCGTCGTGTGACCAAGTGACTCCATCAAGGCCGCTGTCATGTTCCCAGGATGCCAATTGCTTTCCCGTATCCACATCCCAAATACGCACCATGTAGTCTTCCCCGCCCGATGCAATCCTCTTACCATCTGGCGAGAAAACGACGCATTCCACTTCGGATTCGTGCTCGTTTTCCCACACCAACGAACCGTCGGCCGTATTCCAGAGCATTACTTTGTAGCCGAATTTCGATCCCGAAACTGCCAATCTTCCATCGGGCGAAAGTTCCGCCGATTCGACCGCCCTCAACCTTTCCGAAAAATCGGCAACACGGTGCCATAAATTGAAAACTTCCGGGGTCTCGCTATTGTAGATATATTCATTTTCTTGGGCGAAAGCACTTTGTAAATTAAGGACTGCCACGCAAACCAGTACGATTACAAGATTCAAATTTCTCATTCTCTTATTTTAAATTAAGTCTTTGCAAAAGGTTTTCAAAATCAGATCGGTAAAGACAAAATAACCGTTCGATTTCTCAATACCCCGGATTTTGCGGCAATAAATTTGGGTTCAAGTCGAGTTCCCTAGCGATAATCGGCCATATAATTTTATTGGGGTCGGTAAGCTCTTCAATCTCCTCGATCGCATCCCCCCAGCGGACCAGATCATGGTAACGTAGGCCCTCGAAAGCGAATTCCACCAAACGCTCGTCCTTAATGGCCTGACGAACGTCCGCTTGACCGGTGGCGGTGGTGGGGTCAAGCCCGGCCCTTTCCCTGACCAAATTCAAAAAGGGAATGGCGTCGCCAGTACTGCCGGTCTCGTTCAGGGCTTCGGCGTGCATCAAAAGAACATCCGCGTAACGCAACATCGGAACGTTCGGATCTTGAACCCTCCGATTTTCGATTTGATCTACGGGGCCTACAATCCACTTATTGATGTAGGGAACGAGTTCTCCCTCTTGGTCTATCGTACTCAGTGCCACGGGCGTTCGCAGGTCCGCAGGTCCGTTCTCGGCAAAAGCATCAATTACCTTCTGTTCCGGGCGTATCCTAAAATTATTGCCTTGCGCCGGTGCTGTTTCCCCATCTAGCCCTTGGTTCTCCTGTTCGACAATCGGTCTTACTGATATCTCGAAAATAGTTTCAATCGTATTCTGGGCCCCGACCCGAAAAAGACTGGCATAGTTTTCACCGGCCACTAAATCATAATCGCCACTTTGGATAATTACCCCGGTCTTATTCAACGTATTCGTGTAATCCCCCTCTTGATTTCGATATAACAGTACCCTGGCGGCCAAGGCCTGTGCTGCCCCTTTTGATGCCAATGCCTTATTATCGCGATTGGCGGGCAGCAAATCTTCGGCCTGCTGTAGATCATTGAGAATCTGGGCGTAGACCACATCGAGTTCTTCTCTTGGGATAGCGAGGTTTTCGGGGGATTGGGTGGTGGTCAATGGTAGGGGGATCTTACCGAACCAACGGGTCATGTGCCAAAAATGGTAAGCCCGCAAGAAATAAGCCTCCCCGAGAATACGATCGCGCCGATCATCTATCGCAGGGTCATTGATTCCTGGCACGTTCTCGATGACATCGTTGCACCGATGTATTCCGCGATAGACTACCTGCCATAAGTTATTAATGTCCCCGTTCGAAGTCGGTGTTACTTCAAAATTGTTGATGCGTGTATAGTTACCACCTCGCGAGGGAAACGTCAGATCGGAGGCGACCATGGGCTGCAAAATATAGAGCATAGTTACAAACCCGTTACCTTGAAAGCCATCGTAGGCCCCCACAATGGCGGCCTCCGCATCACTGGCGGTAAGAAAAAAGTTGTTCTGCGAAATGCTGCTTTCCGGTGATTGGTCGATGACATCGCAAGAAAAGAAGAGTAGCATCAGTACGAAAATATAGTTTGAAAATTTCATAGTTCTTTTAATTTAGAAGGATAGGTTAACACCAACAGTATAAATTCTAGACAGGGGCTGCGTAATGTAATCCGCCCCTAAAACCGGTACGCCACCGCCGCCACCGGTAAAGGTTTGATTTTCTGGATCCAGTCCGGAATAGTTGGTAAACGTAAACAGGTTTTGACCTGAAATGTAGCACCTTAGGGAATTCAATCCCAATCGGCTCGATACATTGGCAGGAAATTGATAGGAGAGGTTGACGTTTTTCA
Organism: uncultured Flavobacteriaceae bacterium; assembly: GCA_963832345.1. Classification (GTDB taxonomy): domain Bacteria; phylum Bacteroidota; class Bacteroidia; order Flavobacteriales; family Flavobacteriaceae; genus Pricia. The sequence goes on from CAWHTW010000016.1 coordinate 219,674, forward strand.
CCCTGAGAAAAGATCCATCTTCAATATATCGGCTCGACGCATCGGTATTGGCGGCTCCACTAACGGACGAGCTTCCGTAGAGGGCCTTAGGCACATCGGTGACATCGCCTTGTTGCATCCATCGGTCCAACGTTTCCGCACTTTGGTTGAACTCTTCTGACATGGCAGTGAGTACGCCACGGGTCACATTATAGATATCGTTGCCATAAGACCAGTTCATAAATATGGATAGTTCGAGTCCCTTGTAACCAAAGGTATTGGTAATGCCCCCGGTGTGCTTTGGCAGGGCATTTCCGATAATCTTTCGGTCATTGTCCCTAGAATAGGTACCGTCTCCATCTATATCCTCATAAATAACGTCCCCGGCCCGAACACCAAGGTCAAAAAATTCTTGAGGCACGTCAGAATCGGAGGCATAAACACCCTGAAAATTATAACCGTAAAACGAACCTACCGACTCCCCTACACGATAAATGCTGTAAGGACCCTCAGTTCCGAACGCATCCGGTAGTTTGTACACAAAATCAGACCCCAGCGCCCCGTTTTCGGGCAAAAAGGTAATCTCGTTCCGATTGAAACTGATGTTGAAATCCGTTGACCACCTGAAGTCGCTATCAAAGTTCAGGGTTGAAATTCCCAAATCGACACCCCTGTTTTCAAGGTCACCCAGATTCACACGGTCGATCTGGTCAAAACCGGAGGTCTGTGGCAACTGCTGTATGAAAATCAGGTCATTGGTCGTTTTCAGGTACACATCCGCATTAAAATTTATTCTACCGTTGTACAGTGCCAAATCTAGACCCAAGTTGACTTGTTGGGTAGATTCCCATCCCAGGTCCTCGTTCGGTAATTGAGATTGGGCGATGCCGGGAACACCGTCATAGTTATTACCAGTACCGTATAATGCCAGTGAGGCGAAGTTCGGTAGGCCATCCTGATTTCCAGTAACGCCATAACTGGCCCTCAATTTGAGATCATAGACGGCTTCCAAATTCTCCATAAAGGGCTCTGCGGAGACCCGCCATCCGGCCGATACCGCAGGGAATATTCCGAACCGGTTATCACTTCCGAAACGCGAAGACCCGTCTGCCCGAATGCTTCCGTTCAAAAGATATTTATCGTCGTAGGAATAGTCCACCCGTCCGAAGTACGATTCCAGTCCCCAAGCGGATATCACGTTTTGGGGGATTGATGGAATGGCGATGGCCACGGTCTCTATGAGATCCGAACCTGCCGAACTGCCCCCAGCCTGTAACCTGTTCTGCTCCGATTCAAGATAGCTCAACCCCAATAGCGCGGATAATGAATGAGAGCCGAAGTCTTTGCTATAGGTCAGGGTATTTTCGTTCTGCCAAGTCAGCTCTTCGTAACGGAGCGCCGAGGCATCTGCTACACCGGACTGTCCGATAATGGAACTGGGTATGAAACGCTGCTCCTTAATATCCAGATAATCAAATCCGAAAGTTGTTTTCAGTTTAAGCCCTTCGATTATTTCCCATTCCGCGTACAGGTTGGAAATCGCACGCTTCTGTACCGAGGTATTGGTGATTTCGTTGGCCACCTGCACCGGATTTTCGGAACTCAGCAAAGGGTCGATGTTATAAGTGCCATCGGGATTGTAAACGGGAAGGTTCGGATTTCGGAGTAGTGCATTGCCTAAAACGGAGTAGTTGCTGAAATCGTTGTTGATGACCTCTCGGTTTGTATTACTGATTACCGTGCTAGTGCCGACCTTTATCTTATCTGTGGCCTGATAATCGAGATTGACCCGGGTGTTCAGGCGTTCGAATTCTTGCCCGATGATGGTGCCCTCTTGATTGAAATAGCCTACGGATAGAAAGGATTTGAGGCGTTCATTTCCACCACTGACCGAGAGGTTATAATTCTGTATCAAGGCCGGCCTGAAAATTTCGTCTTGCCAATCGGTGTTGATTCCCGTGACCTGTATTTCGGGGAAAACAGGCTGGTCGCGATTGAGCCGCTCGTCTTCCAACAGATTTACGAATTGCTGGCCGTTCAACAAATCGAAGCGTTCCGAAATGTTTTGCAGGCCTGTAAAGGCATCAAAATTAAAACGGGCCTTGCCGTCTTTACCTGACTTCGTGGTAATCAGCACGACCCCGTTCGACCCTCTGGCCCCATAAATTGCGGTAGCCGCGGCATCCTTTAGAATTTCCATGGATTCGATGTCATTGGGATTGATATCCCCTAAGGCCGAGGGCCGCTGTCCGTTGGAACCCAAGAACGAGCTGGAGATATTGTTCATCGGTACACCATCGATAACATAAAGTGGACGGCTTTCCCCAAGCAAAGAACCTGATCCCCGTACCCTGACAAAAACTTCCGCCCCAGGTGCGCCCGAACTCTGTACCACTTGTACCCCGGGAGCACGCCCCTGTAATAGGGCATCGACCTGTGCCGTCGTGCTGTTCTCTATACTGGCGGCCTTGACCGACGTAATGGCCCCGGTCACCTTGCGCTTGCTCTGCGTTCCATAACCTACTACCACTACTTCGTCTAGCCCCGCTGCGCTTTCTTCAAGGGTCACGCTCACCGTGGTCTGACCGTTGGTCGGAACCTCTTTGGTGGCAAAACCGATATAGGATACAATCAAAACGGCGTTTTCATCGGCGACCTGCAAAGTAAAGTTTCCGTCGAAATCGGCGGTTACCCCGTTGGTTGTACCCATTTCGACCACATTGGCCCCAGGTAGCGGCGCCCCATTTTGGTCTTGCACCGTTCCGCTAACGGATTGTTGTACCCTTTCTGCTACCGATTGTGGTATTTCCTGTATGTAAATGGTACCGTTGTCGGTAAGTCGAAAGTCAAATTGGGCTATTTCCCTACATTTGCCGAGCAAGTCCTCTATTTTGATTTTTCCCTTTTTGACCTTGACTTTAGGAGCATTTTCGAACAGGTTTGATTTGTAGATAAAGGTATGCTCGGTCTGCTTTTTAATGGTTTCAAAAACTTCCTCGATCGAAAGTTCGGTGTCCGAGGCAAATAAGATTTTCGTATTTTGTGAAAAACCTTTTTCAGTACTTAAACCGAAGGTCAATACGCAAAATAGAAAAATGTAGATTTTCATGGTAACAAGCAGTAGTTTCCCTATCGTTGGAAACGGAAACCCAATTGATTTAATTTTCATAAATTTGAGTATTAGTTAATTTATATTAATTGATGCTATTTACGGGGATGGAGCTTTAAATTTTCAAGGTCTAAACTCCATTCCCTTTTTTATTCCATAGTTATCGTTTTTTCGTTAATCGAATAGTTTACTTCTTCCGTTTTTTGTATGCTCATCAATATTTCGCCAAGACTTTGACTTTTTCTAAAAACCCCGTTAAAGGTTAGTTCTTTTAGGGAGTCGTTCTTGAAAACAATTTCTATGTCGTACCATCTTGATAAGACCAGCATAATATCTTCCAAATTCTTGTTATTAAAGCTGAAGAATCCATTTTTCCAGGAAATCTCATTATACACATCAACGGCAACCAAATTGAGTTCGTCGTTTTTAATGTTCAATTTGGATTGCTGGCCGGGCGCTAAGTTCTTTGCGACCAATCCTCTTCCCACCCGCACTTTACCTTCGACTAAGGTGGTAGCGATAATGGTATCTTCTTTGTACGCCTTGATGTTAAACTCCGTTCCCAAGACATCTACCTTTTGCTTTTCAGTGGCTACGATAAAATGTGCCCCGTTGTGCTCCGTACTCGGGGACACTTCAAAATAGGCTTCTCCATAAAGCAATTCGACCTCTCTGGGCTTATTCGCAGCAAAGGCATCGGGATATTTTAATTTTGAATCGGAATTCAACCAAACATTAGTGCCGTCGGCCAAGGTTAGTAAAAATTGACCTCCGCGGGGAATGGTCAAGGTGTTGAAAGTGATAGTTTCTTCTTTGCCGTTGGGTTGGTCCCTATATGTCAATTTCACTCCATTGCTCGTCATTTTATCGTTTTCATAGGATTCCCCTTTTTCCAGAACCATCTTCGAGCCATCGCCTAAAGTCAACGTAGCCTTGTCGGTACCGATTTGTATTGGGGCACTTTTCACAAGCGGCAAGGCTTCGGCATCCTGTTCTTGGTCTTTGTCGTTAAAAAGGATAAAAAGGCAGCCCAGGATGAAAATTGCTGCTGCCGCCGCGGAATACTTCCAGGGGTAGCCTTTTTCTTTTTTTGGACCGATTTTAGATGAAACTCTTTTCCACCCTCTTTGGATATTCACATCATCTAATCCCTCAAGATAGTTTTCACGTACTTTCTCGAAATAGGCACTGTGGGTGTCCGATTCGGCTAACCATGCCTTGAAGATGACTTCTTCTTCAGCCGAAAGCGAATCATTTATCTTTTTTATAATGAGCCTAAATTCCATATTTTGGTTGATGGTCTTTATATATAAGACAACCAAATATGTAAAATGGGTGACAAATTTTTAAAGAAAATTGAAAATTTTGAAGAATCAAAGACAGAGTTGACAAAAAATCGTCATGTTATCCAAAGAAAGATAAAATGGCCACAATAGCAACAGTCAATTCACCGAACTTGATTTTAGCCCTTTTTAACTGGGTTTTTACGGTATTTACCGAAACCCCAAGCTCATCGGCTATTTGGGCATATCGGTATTGGTTTACGAACCTCAGTTTTACGATGGTCCGCATTTTAGAGGGCAAGGCTTCCACGATTTTCAATGCCAGATCATACCTAATAGTTTTATCGTCGTTGGAAAGTGGATAAAAATCATACTCCGAATCGAAAATTGTCCGCAATTCAATGAAATTCGCCGTATCTGTAATCTTGATAGATTTTAGAATGTTCAAACATCTGTTTCGAACCATAGTATATAAGTATGCTTTCAATGTTGTTTTAATTCGAATCTTATATGATTTCTCCCAAATCTGGATGAAAACTTCCTGAACCACATCTTCGCTTGAATCCTTATCAAATAGATATTCATTGGCATATTTGACCAAGTCACCATAATGGTCCTCAAAAAGTCTTTGGAAAACAAAATGGTTCCGGTTCCGTATTTCCCTCAAAGTAGCATTTGGATCCAAACGATCAAGTTTAAAAATCACAACCTAAACAAAATAAGGCATTGTGAATATCTAAGGTAAGAAATGTATTTGGAAATTGCGTATAGTTACTTTTTTTGCATTAACGGAAGCAGATTTGTAGAAGTATCTAAAATGATTTGGTTTGGTTGCAACTCAAAATCTTTTAACCTTCACTAGTTTAAGATGTGTTTTTTTGTTTATAGCTCGTTTACACATTGCCATTAACGGCGCCGTTATATGTTTCAAAATAGATTTTTCTTACTCTATCTCTATTCCTCTTTAATCTTTCTAGAGCCATTTTAATACAGAGTAAAGCCTACCGCTTATTCTGAAGCTCCGTTCTTTCAAATATTGCCAAATAAAAGGGAGAATTACCAAACCCTCTATTTGAAAAGAGCACGCCAAAAGCACGCCACCCAATAAAAAAAGCAGCTACGAAATTTCGTAACTGCTCGATTTTACTAGTGGTCCCACCTGGGCTCGAACCAGGGACCACCTGATTATGAG
>CAWHTW010000017.1:0-31212 GCA_963832345.1 uncultured Flavobacteriaceae bacterium
CTCCGGGTTATGAATCCGACGCTCTAACCAGCTGAGCTACCACGCCATGGTATTGTTTTCGAAAGCGGCTGCAAATATAGAGTTAAATTTTATGTCCATCAACCTTAGCCAGCTAAAAATATTACTTCGCTTTTGTTTTTTTATCATAGGGAAATCTATATATTGCCCAAAAGAAAATATCCCAAATGGACGATAAAGTAAAATATCAACTTGAATTTGTAATACAGTCCTCACCACAGTTACTCTACCAATATCTGTCTACCCCATCCGGGCTTTCAGAATGGTTCGCCGATAACGTGAACTCCCGGGGCGAAAAGTTCATTTTTATTTGGGACGGTTCCGAAGAAGAGGCTAAATTACTCAAGCGGAAGAGCGATGAGTTCGTTAAATTCGCTTGGGAAGAATCCGAAGATGGTTCTTTTTTTGAAATGAAAATTATCGTAGACGAAATCACCAAAGACGTATCCCTTTTTATCACCGATTTCGCCGACGAAGACGAGGTAGAGGAATCGAAAATGCTATGGACCAACCAAGTTTCTGATCTGAAACAGGTGTTGGGATCGAAATGAGATGTTCTTTAGGGAGAGGTTATTAATTTTACCGAACCTTGGCAAGGAATTCAGGATTTTTTTCGACGGTTTAGGAGTTTAGAAAAAGTCTTCTTAAACCGAGCACTTGGCACCGAACCTCTTCCAACTGCTTACCTCCACTGCAACTGCCAACTTCTAACCGCAACTGCCAACTGAATGATGGTCAATTTCAACGGGGAGCTTCTCCCCGATACCGATACATTTTTAAATCATCAAAACCGCGGCTTGCGCTATGGCGATTCCCTTTTTGAATCCATGCGGGCGGTCAATGAAAAACTCTTTTTCTGGGAAGACCATTATCTACGCTTGATGGCCTCGATGCGCATGTTACGTATGGAAATTCCTATGGATTTCACTATGGAATTCCTCGAAGAAAAAATTCTTGGGGTTATTGGGGCCAATGATTTAAAGGAACGCACGGCTCGCATCCGCCTTACGGTCTTCAGAGATCAGGGCGGACTCTATTTACCGAAAACCAACGCTATATCCTACATCATAGAGGCAAACCCTTTAGAACATCCTTTTTATGTTCTAGACGACGGTCGCTACGAGGTAGAACTTTTCAAGGATTTTTATGTAAATCCCGATATGCTATCAACATTGAAGACAAATAATAAGATTATCAACGTAGTCGGTAGTATTTTTGCCAAAGAAAACGATTACGAGAACTGTCTGTTGATCAACAACAACAAGCAGGTTGTTGAAGCTTTAAACGGGAATCTCTTTTTGGTTAAAGGCAACACCATTAAGACCCCCCCATTAGAAGATGGCTGTCTCAACGGAATTATCCGTAAAAAACTGATGGAAATACTGAACAAATTGGAAGGTTACGAAGTAGAGGAGAGTTCCATTTCCCCTTTCGAACTGCAAAAGGCCGACGAGCTTTTTATAACCAACAGCATTATCGGTATTCGACCCATAACCAAATACCGAAAAAAGGAATTTGGTAATTTGACTGCAAAGGATTTATTGGGCAAGCTGAACGCGCTCGCAAGGTTGGGGTAAAAAATTCTGAGTTCAGTTCAAACTCGGATTTTCTGGAGCATTCGACCATAGCAGATAATTGCCCCCGAGCTCCATCATTTTCTCCTTCCAAAAGGCATCGGATGATTTGTGGATGATTCCACTTTCGTAATCGTTCTTGACTACGACCCAAGATTTCGACGAAAGTTCTTGGTCCAACTGCAAAGATGACCAACCTGAGTATCCCAAGAAGAACCGGATGTCCCCTTCGGATATTATTCCTTTGTTAATTAGGTCGATAAGTTTTTCAAAATCGCCGCCCCAATAAATACCATCGGATATTTCAATACTATTGGTTATCAAATGTGGTACTTTATGAATAAAGTAGAGATTGTCTTGCTCCACGGGACCACCATTGTACACTTGAAAGGGAATTTCGATTTCGGTAACCAAATCGTTGATGTGGTAGTCCAAAGGCTTGTTCAGGATAAAGCCCACCGAACCCTCATCACCATGTTCTGCCAAAAGTACGACTGAACGGTTGAAGGATACATCGCCTGTCAAACTGGGCTCGGCAATGAGTAGTTTGCCCTTTTTTGGTTTTAGATCGACCATTGTTTTTTGGACTTCATCGCTCTAAAATAAGACAATTCCGATAAAAATCAGTTACGTTTTTAAAAAAAAGCATCCCGGAATAGCGGGATGCTTTCTAAATATGATAAGATAAATACTAGTTTACCGAACTGGCCAAATCAGAACCTGCTTTGAACTTTACTACATTCTTTGCTGCGATCTGAATTGTTTTTCCTGTAGAAGGGTTTCTACCCTCCCTAGCGTTTCTTTTAGATACGGACCATGATCCGAAACCTACCAATGATACCCTGTTTCCTTTCTTAAGAGATCCTTCGACGTTGCCCAAGAAAGACTCCAATGCTTTTTTTGCTGCGGCTTTTGTGATACCTGCATCTGATGCCATAGCATCAATTAATTCTGTTTTGTTCATAGTAATTAAATTAATAGTTGTTAAAAATGCTTTTAAACGTTCAACAAATTTATACGGATTTGCCGTGAACGCAAGTAAAATAGGGGTAAATCCCTGTTTTTGTTGATAACTCGGGTAGTTTGTTAATAAAGTAGGGCTTTTTTTACGGTTCTTGCAGCCCAATGGTAGCGGGGCTTCAGGTTACAATGGCATTTTTATCGAAATTGAAGCCGTTCAACAGGTCTTGTGTTTTCATCTTTCGTTTCCCGGGTAACTGGATTTCAAGTAGGTGTATCAATCCATTTTTAACGGCTATTTTCACCACCTTGTCGTCGACTAGAACGGTACCTATTTTTTCATCGTGCGCTGTTTTTTCTTTGGATGACCCATAGATTTTTAAGGTTATTCTATCTTTTCCATTGACCAAGTTTGTCCATGCGGCAGGGTAGGGGGTTAGTCCCCTTATCTTATTATGGATAGCTTCTAGCGAATCGGACCAATCGATTTCACAGGTTTCCCGATGTATTTTGTGAGCTATTTTTAGGGTGGATGTATTTGTTTGCTTTTTGGTACTTACTGACCCTTTTTCGATTTGTCGTACGGTTTTGACTACAAGATCCGCGCCCAGATACATCAAACGGTCGTGTAGGGTGCCGGCGGTATCGTTTTCTGCTATGGCTGTTTTTTCCTGGAGGATGATTTCTCCTGTATCGATTTTATCATCTATGAAAAAGGTCGTCGCCCCGGTTTCGGTTTCCCCGTTGATAATGGCCCAATTGATAGGTGCCGCGCCCCTGTAATCCGGTAAAATGGATGCATGCAGGTTGAAAGTACCATATTCGGGCATGGCCCAAACCGCTTTCGGTAGCATCCGGAAGGCAACTACAATCTGAAGATTGGCGTTCAAAGCTTTTAGATCGGATAGAAACCGCTCGTTTTTTAAATTACTGGGCTGCAATACGGTAAGACCTTTCGATATCGCATATTTTTTAACATCGGATTCCTGTAGTTTTCTGCCCCTTCCCGCAGGTCTGTCCGGGGCCGTGATGACGCCCACAATGGCATAGCCTTCTTCCAATAGCTTGGATAAGGTGGCAGTGGCAAATTCCGGTGTACCCATAAAGATGATTCTTAAATCGTGCATTTTAATCAACTATTTAGTATGGTTTGCAAATGTATTATTGTTATTTTTCATTAGAACCCTGAATCCCTTGACTACCTTATTTCATATTCGTTCGTCGTATTGACCTTGATCTGGCCATTTTCCAGCATTCGTTGAATGGTTTGTAAAACATGTGCTTCACTATAGTCGAGTATTTTAATTAGAATTCTTGAAGTACAGCTTTTCTCCCGTAAAATAGCCAATATTTCTGAGGATAGGGACTGAAAATCCACAGCTTTTTTTTGTTGCCTTTTTCGGCATACATCGCAAATACCACAAGCCTGAACCTTTTTTTCGCCAAAGTAGCTTAAAATTTGTTTGCTTCTGCAAATCCCATCGGTATGGAGGTAATCGAGCATCTGATCGACTTTTGCAACTTTAATCTGATTGCGTTCTTCGACCTGTTTGGCAAAAACGTTTATAGTTCGGTCATCGTCCCTCGGCACTAGAAAGGTGATTTCAAGATCTGTCTTTTTCGATTTATAATCGATAATCCCATCGTTTTTTAGTTTTTTCAAAAGGTCGAATATCCGCTTTTCTGAAACCATGGTTTTTCTGGCAATTAGGGATGGGTCAATTTTTGTCTCGAAATCAAAGACGCCACCGTAGGTTCGGAGAATGGTCTGAATTATCGGCGCGGAACCGCTATTTTTATCGAGATAATCAAAAATGGAATTTTGAGAAACGATAAACTGTATCTCTATTTTTTTGAAAAATGACTCTGAGAGGGCTATCACGGAATACTGATCTAGCACTCGTAAAGCATTGTAGGTAAGAAAAGAATTCAGTCTGTATGCCGCTATAAAATCCTTGAAAGGAAATTGAAAAATTTCGTTGGTGCTTTCTCCGATGGATATCTGAAAATAGTTATTGAGCTTGTTATATACTTTTTTTAGGAAGACCGCATCGGGCAGTGCGCCAAGAAACTGTTGGCGCATTTGTGCGATATCGAAATTATTTGTTAATAGTACTGCCGTTGCCGGGCTGCCGTCCCTTCCCGCCCTTCCGGCCTCTTGGTAGTAGTTTTCAAGGCAATCGGGAATCTGAAAGTGTACCACGGTGCGCACGTCGGGTTTGTCTACGCCCATACCAAAAGCATTTGTGGCCACCATCACTTGAACTTGGTCGGTTAGCCACAGCTTAAGTTTTTCCTTTTTCGCCTTTTTTGCGATTCCTCCATGAAAAAAATCGGCCTTACAACCATTTTCGTTGAGAAAACGGGCAATATCTTGGGTCATTCTACGGGTGCGTACATAGACAATTCCGCTTTTATCGCTTTTCTCGAAGCGTTGCTTCAATCGGTAATACTTGTCTTCACAGGTTATAACGCCGAAGGCGATATTGGGTCTGGAAAAGGAATCCTTGACAATCAACGGCTCGTTTAAAACGAGGTTATCAATGATGTCAGTGGCCACCCGATTGGTAGCGGTTGCGGTAAGTGCGATTATAGGGGTTTTGGGAAGCAGTTCGCGAAGCGTGGCGCATTCTAAATAGGCGGGCCGAAAGTCATGGCCCCATTGTGAGATACAATGCGCCTCGTCGATGGCGATGAGGTTGACGTTCATCTGTCTGATTTTATCCTGCACCATCTCTTGCTGCAAGCGTTCTGGGGATAGATATACGAACTTATATCCGCCATACAGGCAATTATCCAACAAAGTGATAAGCTCGTCGAAGGGAATGCCACCGGTCAGTGCCATGGCTTTTATCCCCCTTTGTTTCAGGTTGCTGATCTGGTCGTGAATAAGGGCAATTAAGGGTGAAACTACAATACAGAGACCGTCCAGTGCCAGTGCCGGTACCTGAAAACAGAGCGATTTCCCGCCCCCGGTAGGCATAAGCGCAAGCACGTCTTGTTGGTTCAAGACGGCATCGATTACTTTTTTCTGCGAACCCCTGAAACTGGAAAATCCCCAGAACTGCTTTAAAATTTCCTCAGGATATTTGTGCATTATTTGCAATTTATCACGTTCAGAATAAAATCCGCCCGCTCCGTTACGCTGGCTTTGGGGATAAGGGTGATTTCATAACCGAAGTTTTGATACGTTCTTTCCAAGGCCGCAAAGATGCGTTCCGATTCTGCATAGGTTTCAAAACGCTCGGTATCGGTGGTATAAATTTCAAGCCAAGGCGGCATCAGCAATATATGGTCGTACCGAAAATCGAATCCTGGGCGTTTGAAGCTTTCATCAAATTGCTGATCGAAACATGACATGTAGGCGTGCACATCGGGAATACCACGATCGAAGAAAACAACTTTTTTATCCGTTTCGTTTACGGATTCGTATTGTGCTATGCGGCCTTTGAGCAACTTCAAATTGAACGCCGTGGGGTCTTCGACGGAAAGAATAGGATTAGTGGTAAAATTTTTGACGGTGTCGGTTCCCTTTTCCGTAGCTGTCAGATGGCGAACGAATTCGTGTATGCAGAGATATCCCCTGTCCTCCAAGGCTTTAATGACCGAGGTTTTGCCGGTGCTGGGACCACCGGTGATCACTATTTTTTTTGTTTTCAATACGCGAATTTCAATTTGGGAATTATACGCTTTTCTAACTGAGACAATAGGCGTTTAGCGCAGTAAAAGTAAGCAATCCACCAAGCATTTGAAAATAGGGCAATATCCAAAAGGCAAGTTCATTATCTTTGTTTAAAAGAAGCAGTATGGATACCAAGAACCCCGAGGAATTTTATAATCGTTTGCAAGAGCAGTTAAGGGAAAGTACGACTTGGCCGAGCGATTATCTTTATAAATTCATTGTTGAGAGTGATCCGGAAAAAATTGCCAGGATTCATGAGATTTTCAATAATACGGGTGCCGTAATCGAATTAAAGCAATCGAAAAAAGGAAAGTATACCAGCGTGTCGGTTACCGTTAACCTCAAGAACCCGGAAGCGGTGATTGAAAAGTATAAGGAAGTAGGAAAAGTAGAAGGAGTAATCTCTTTGTAAAATAGAAACTCCAAATTCATATTCAAAAACGATTTTATGCTTATTTCTGTGAGTGGAAATTATCATCACTTAACTTCGATATAAGTCAATGGGACCAATGACTCTGGAATTATTTTCGAACCATTTAATTTTCAGGTATGTTTATGAAACTGGTATTTATAATGCCGTTGTAGTTGGTCTTAAGTCCTATGTCTAAAAGTTTTAAGTCAAGCCAATTCAGGGATAGTTTTTGACAGCGTTCGTGGTAGAACCTCAAAAACTGGAAATACATAGAAACTCAAAAGGGTAAACATTAGGGAAACCCGCCGTTGTATCACAAATAATCCGTGGAAATAGCATTTCATCCATAATTTTCTTAATTTGCGTGCGTTATTAAAGAACTCGCTAGGAGTTCAATACTTCTCTTTTATTTTAAAGCAAAATCCTTCAATTTGAATTTAGTAGAAAACCTTGAGTACAATACCGAGCGATCGCATCTGATTATTCCCGAATACGGGCGACATTTTCAAAAAATGGTCGATCATGCCGTTTCCATCGAAGATGACGAGGAACGGAATCGCATCGCACAATCCATCGTAGCCGTAATGGGCAATTTACAGCCGCATCTACGCGATGTGCCCGACTTTCAGCACAAGCTGTGGGATCAGTTGTTTATCATGTCCGATTTCAAGTTGGATGTAAAATCTCCTTTCCCGATTACGAGCAAGGAAGTCTTGCAGCAACGCCCCGAGGCACTTGAATATCCGCAGAACCATCCGAAGTACCGCTTCTATGGAAACAACATCAAGCGAATGATCGATGTTGCCGTAAGCTGGGAAAAAGGGGATAAGCGCGAGGGCCTGGAATATGCCATTGCCAACCACATGAAAAAATGTTACCTGAACTGGAATAAGGACATGGTTGACGACAACGCCATTTTTAAGCATCTCTACGAACTGAGCGATGGTCAAATCGACCTCGCCGCTGAGGACGAAACCCTGACAGATAGCGGACAGTTCTTGAACAAAAGAACCTCTGCGAAGTCCTCACGAAGTAACAGCGGGAAGAAAAATTCACGGAATAATAACAATAATCGCGGTAAAAAGCGTTATTAATACCTATCAACCTACAACCCACCACCTATCATGGGCACTTTTAAAATAGAGGGCGGCCACCCACTCTCCGGAGAAATTACGCCTCAGGGGGCCAAGAACGAAGCCTTACAAATTCTTTGCGCCGTGCTCCTAACAGCCGAAGAAGTCACGATAAACAACATACCGGATATTGTGGATGTCAATAAATTGATTTCCATTTTGGAAGATTTGGGGGTAAAGGTCCAAAAGAAAAGCAAGGGATCGTACACCTTCAAGTCCGATCAAGTGAATATGGATTATCTACAGTCCGCCCAATTCAAGAAAGACGGTCGAGAGCTTCGAGGCTCCATTATGTTAGTCGGACCCTTATTGGCCCGTTTCGGAAAGGGTTACATTCCGAAACCGGGCGGTGACAAGATCGGACGCCGCAGACTGGATACCCACTTCGAAGGTTTTATAAACCTCGGCGCCAAATTCAGGTACAATAAAGAAGAACATTTTTACGGCGTAGAAGCGAAAAAATTGAAGGGCACCTATATGTTGCTCGATGAGGCTTCCGTGACCGGTACGGCAAATATTGTCATGGCCGCGGTTATGGCCGAAGGTACGACCACTATCTACAATGCCGCTTGTGAACCCTATTTGCAGCAATTGTGCAAAATGCTAAATCGCATGGGCGCCAAGATTTCAGGTGTAGGTTCCAACCTTTTGATAATTGAGGGCGTAACCGAACTAGGCGGAACGGAACACACCATGCTCCCCGATATGATCGAAATCGGCAGTTGGATCGGTCTGGCGGCAATGACTAAAAGCGAACTGACCATTAAAAACGTGAGTTGGGACGATTTGGGACAGATTCCCGATGTATTCCGAAAGCTGGGAATTCAACTGGAGCGCAAAGGCGAAGATATTTTTATACCCGAACATACCGACGGCTACAAAATACAGAAGTATATCGACGGCTCTATCTTGACCATTGCCGATGCCCCTTGGCCGGGACTCACGCCCGATTTGTTGAGTATCATCTTGGTCATGGCCACACAGTCCAAAGGAGAGGTACTCATTCATCAAAAAATGTTCGAAAGCCGTTTGTTCTTTGTGGACAAGCTGATCGACATGGGTGCCAAAATCATTCTCTGCGATCCGCACCGTGCCGTTGTCATCGGGCATAATTTTAAATCTACTTTGAAGGCCACTACCATGACCTCTCCCGATATTCGTGCGGGAATTTCGTTGTTAATTGCGGCACTTTCCGCTAAAGGTACTTCCACAATACACAATATCGAACAGATTGATCGTGGGTATCAAGATATCGATACGCGACTTCGTGCCATTGGGGCAAAGATTACTAGGGTGTAACCAAATTACATGTTAAATGTTTAAGGTTTCAAGTTGAATTTTGTAACTTTTAAACGGCAAGGTGGTCAAGAGCCTATTGGTAGAACTAAGCAGACCTGGATATCGAAAGAGGGGTAAGTTGATCATCGAACAGCGCTTAATAGTTTCATCATGAAAATACGTATTAAAGGAAACTCTATTCGCTTTCGATTGACCCAAACTGAGGTGAAAGCCATCTGTGAGCGGGACATGGTAAGGGAAAAAACGCAGTTCAACGAAGCGCATTTTGTTTATGCTGTAGAAGCTTCCAATCAACATGATTATTTACAAGCCTCCTTCTTAGACCAGGGCATAATCTTATTCGTTCCCAAGGATACCCTAGCTGATTGGTCTACCAATGAGCAAGTGGGATTTTACCATACCCAGATTCTGAATAACGGCCAAAAATTGGAACTGACATTGGAAAAGGATTTTGTGTGTTTAGACGAGAGGGTGGAAGACGAAACCGATAACTATCCCAATCCGAAACTTGCGGAAAACACAGATTGACAACTGTCGAGGTTCAAAAAAGCTTTTTTTGGAATTTGGAATTTTACTTTAGTGAGGCATTGATTCCAATGCAATAGCCATCCGGATCCTGCATGTAGATTTAATCCACCCCATCGCATCGGTCGGTGTTTGAAGTTGTTCTTCTTCGCCGCCGTCCAATCATCGATAACTTCATGTTTTTCTTTAAATGTGCTATAAATCCATCCAAATTTAGGGTAGTCAATGCTAGGTGCAAAGACTTGTTTTTTTGAAGGCGCGAATTCTTTTTGAATGAGCCGAATTTTGTTAGGGACATTTATAACCAACAAACGAGATTCCGGCGCTTTATCAAGGTGGGGCGTTTCTTCCAAATCAAGGGCGTTTGCATAGAATGCTGCACTTTTATCTACATCTTCCACAATAGTAGAGAGATGACCGAAATTCAACGCTAAGGATTAAGCTTGGGCCATTAGGCAGTTAGCGGTGACCATGAGCAGCAGCGCTGTTTTTAAGTGTAGTTTCATCTGTATATTTTCAGCGTAGGTAGTTAAGGGGACTCAAGTAATGAACATACCTTTTCCTTTATTTATGTAGTGTTGAACAATATAATGGCAATAGTAACTGTTTAATAGCAAGGCCTTGGCCATTACCAAGACCTACCGAACAACCGACCAAACCTTGTTTTATGAAAAATTTTAAAGGGCTTATCTGCTTCCTATACCTATCCTTAGTTTTTTTCTCTTGCAGTTCAACAAATAGATTAACGATGAATGCGATAGAACCCGCTCGGATATCTATACCCTCTGAGGTCGTGAACATTGGAATTATCAATCGCAGCTTAGCCTCTGAAGCTAACCAATCCATAGATAAAATCGATAAATTGTTATCGTTGGAGGGTCGAAATTTGGATAAGGAAGGCGCGGAATCTGCCATAGCGGGTTTGTTCGATGAGTTATCCCAAAACGATAGGTTCGAAATGATTACTATCATCGACAGCATTTCGGTACAGCGAAAGGGACTTGGAGTGTTTCCCGCCGCTCTTAAATGGGAAGATGTACAACAAATTTGTGAGGAATTTGGGGTAGATGTCTTGTTCTCCTTAGAATTTTACGATACCGATACGAAGGCGAATTATCAGGTGGAAATGGTTTCCGTTCCGAACCAATTGGGAATCGACATGTCACTACCGGGGCACAAAGTAACGCTAAACACCTTAGTGAAGAACGGATGGCGTATTTACGACCCTAAGAACAGAAGGTTACTTGACGAATTCGTATCCAATGACCAAATTGTATCGGTAGGGCAGGGCATAAATCCTGTAAAAGCCATTGAAGCCATAATCGGAAGAAAGGAAGCTGTCTTGCAGCACAGTGCCGGTTTGGGAAATTTATACGGATTGGATGTACGCCCGTTACGAAAGCGTATCGCGAGAAATTATTTTGTCAGGGGCACTGATAATTTCAAGATAGCACAGCGCAGGGCCCAAACTAACGATTGGGAAGGAGCGGCAGACCTTTGGGAACAAGAGCTAAGTAACAAAAAGGAAAAGGTCGCAGGAAGGGCATGCTACAATATGGCCATAATCAACGAAATTAATGGTGATTTGGACACGGCCTTGGAATGGGCATCAAAATCATATTCGGACTACCGAAATAAAGATGCGCTACGCTACGTAAATATTCTTCGAAATCGAATGTCAGAAGAACGCCTACTGAACCAGCAATTGTCACGATAGAGGTTTTGAGTTGGATGTTGGATGTCCGATGTCTAAAACTTAGCCCTAAAATTACGGAGGGTACTTTGCGTCTTGCCCTCTTCCGACCAACTTTGTACCCACATTTGCGGGGACAAATTTTTTATTTGGAATTTTTTCAACCTACCGCTTCTTTGTACACTTTCAGGCAACGCTCCCGCGCCTCCTTGTGGTCAACCATTTTTTCAGGATAGGATTCTTGATCATGTTCGGGCACCCATTTCGAGATGTACTTTCGATCTTTATCGAATTTGTCGACTTGGGTCATGGGGTTAAAAATTCGAAAATAGGGAGCTGCATCGACACCACTTCCAGCTGCCCATTGCCAGTTGCCAACGTTGCTGCTCATTTCATAATCCAGCAGCTTCTCCGCAAAATAGGTCTCGCCCCAACGCCAGTCGATTAATAGATGTTTACAGAGAAAGCTGGCAACTAACATGCGTACACGGTTATGCATGTAGCCGCTCTCATTGAGTTCACGGATACCGGCATCGACCAATTTAAATCCCGTTTTGCCCTTTTTCCATTTTTCGAATTCCTGCTCATCGTTACGCCATTCGATGCGGTCGTACTTTTTTCGGAAGGCTTCATCTACTGTGCGGGGAAAATGCCAGAGAATTTGCATAAAAAACTCCCGCCAAATAAGCTCGCTCCAAAACACCTCGTTTTTCTCCGCGATGGCTTTTTTCATCATTTTTCGAACGGATACGGTACCGAATCTTAAATGGGGACCTAATCGGGAAGTCCCGTTTTCCTTAGCGGGAAAATTACGCGTTTTTTCATAGTTTTCGATCAAGGTCGGTGTAACTGTATACTCCGGGACTTTTATAGATGAGATTTCAAAACCCATATCCGATAAGGAAATGTTGGGCAAACGGGAGTGCTCGATCAGATTATCCAGATACTGGCTCGTATAGTGTATGGTCAAATGTGCATCGGCATTAAACCGCTCTTTCCATTTGTTCTTGTAGGGCGTATAAACAACATAAGGGTCCCCATCATCTTTGACCACTTCATCCTTTTCAAAAATAACTTGGTCTTTAAAGGTTTTGAAATCGATATCTTTATCCTTCAGAAATTCCGCGACACCTGCATCACGATTTTTGGCGTAGGGCTCATAATCGTGATTGGTATAGACCTCTTGAACCTCAAATTCTTTGCACAATTCTTTGAAAATGGACTCCGGTTTGCCGTGGTATAGGGCAAGCGAACTACTGTGCTCTTTCTGCAATTCGTTACGCATTTTCTGAAGTCTTTCGTGGATAAAGGTTAAACGCGCATCGTCTTTTGGCAATGTCTCTAAAATCTGGGTGTCGAAAATAAAAATGGGCAATACGGGAAAATTTCCCTTAAGTGCCACCAAAAATCCGACATTATCATCCAGACGTAAATCCCTTCGAAACCAGAAAATGGATATTTTTTTGTTCATGCTTTGTTGCTATGCGCAGTACGCGGAACGCCATACGCTATTTCTTGATTCTTTTGAACCTCTCGACCAACCGTACGACGTAGCGATTGGTGTAAAGTAATTGGCGTTTAGCTGATATTCAACGTAGACATTCCCCCATCAACACCCACAACCTGTCCGGTCATCCAAGTACTGTTATCGCTGAGTAAAAATTTGGCGATATCGGCAATATCCTTAGCCTCTCCCACACGTTTTAGCGGATGTCTTTCCGCCATTTTTTCTTTCTTTTTATCATTGTTGAGAAGCCGTTCGGCAAGAGGGGTATCCACTAGGGAAGGTGCAATGACGTTCACCCTTAACTTAGGGGCATATTCTGCGGCCAATGACTTGGCAAAGCCTTCGATAGCTCCCTTTGCTGCCGCTACACTGGTATGAAAGGGCATTCCAACACCCACGGCGACGGTACTAAAAAAGACCATACTCGCACCATCCGCCATTTTCGGCATGATTTCCTTTACGACCTTGACCATCCCGAAAAAGTTGAGCTGCATATCCTCCTGAAAGGTATCCATGCTCATCATCTTAAAGGGTTTCAAATTTATATTCCCCGGACAGTATACAAAGCCGTGTAATTCATCGGGTAGCGAAGAGGTGTCTAGTTCGTCGGATGTAGCATCGAATTTAATATGTTCCACGTCAAGGTTTACAAGGGCCTCATTCGTGCGGGAAGCAATAAATACTTTATGTTCTTCTTTTAATTGATTCGCCAATGAAAATCCGATGCCGTGTGATCCACCAATTAATAGTATGTTCTTTTTCATGAAAAGGGTTTATGGGTTTAGAAAAGATTAGCGTTTAGTGAAAAAAAATTGTTATCTATTGGCCTATGGGTTTAGATGAAAGATTTATTAAGGTACTTCTTATCATTTTCTTTTTTTAAAACTGAAACCGGTTACTTTCTATGTTGAGGTAAATTGTAGCTGTTTAATACTTCCTTTAACGGTACCAAAAAGTTCGATCAACTTTTGTTCCCTATGCGAGAAAATTTGCTGCAATTGCCTTTTCACAAAAATGGGGTGTGCCAATTGGCCTAAGATACCCAAGGGGAGCTTATAATCGATAATATCTTCCATTTCCGTACCGCCATCGATTGTATGGAGAAAATGTTTGTGATGCCATAGCGCGTAGGGTCCGAATCGCTGTTCGTCGACAAAATAGTCTCCTTCGTTCACATGCGTAATTTCCGTGACCCATTTAGTGGAATACATCGGAAAAGGTGATACTTTATAGACAATAATCTGCCCCGCGAACATGGGCCTATTGCCACCAGATAAAATGTTGAATCCCATGTGTTTTGGGGTAATGACCTTCAGGTTTTTAGGTTCTGAAAGAAAGTCCCAAGCTTTTTGCTTTGAAATGGGTATGGATTGTTTGGAATGTAATCGGTACAGCTTCACAAATTCGATTTTAACAAATATAAATGCATTTTTGTTTAACAACCAATTATATGGGTTAAACAAATAATAAAGTGAGTCCGATTAAAATTAGTGCGGTGAAATGAATTGTGCTATCCTGAAACCCTACAAATTTGGAATTACCAAGGGTGGACACTGTAAGGTGAATTGGATTTTGCTGAAAAGGAACTTCGATTTAAGATATTGTTAACAGGTGAAGTGCCTGTTTAGAGTAGCTTTGTGTAAACTTTAAAATAGAACAGATGAAAAATTTACTTGTACTAACCGCTTTCGTTTTTGCGTCCCTTTCTTTGGAAGCGCAAATAGAAACCCCAGCGCCCAGTCCCTTTTCAAAAGTGGAACAAAAAGTGGGCTTGACCGATGTAACCTTGGAATACTCCCGCCCAGCGATGAGGGACCGTACTATTTTCGGAGATTTAGTACCCTATGATAAACTATGGCGCACCGGAGCCAATGCGAACACTAAAATTAGCTTTGGCGATGATGTGACCATTGCCGATAAGGAGGTGGAGGCCGGTACGTATTCCGTTTTTACAAAACCGGGCAAAGCCAGCTGGGAAATCATTTTATATACCGATACTGAAGGTGGGGTTCCAAAAGAGTTGGATGAGAGCAAAATTGCTGTAAAAACGACATCAGAGGTATATCCCTTGCCCATGAACATCGAAACCTTTACTATGGGTTTCGATGATTTGGAATCAGGTTCTGCCGTTTTGGGAATAATGTGGGAAAATGTATATGTGCCTCTGAAAATAGAGGTGCCCACCGAAAAAATGGTCTCAAAAAGTATCGAGACTACGATGGCCGGGAGTCCTAAAGGCGACGATTATTATACCGCGGCCGTGTACTACCTCGAATCGGACAAGGATATCAAAAAGGCCCAGGAGTGGATGGGCAAAGCAATGGAAATGACCGACGAACCAGCATTTTGGCAATTGCGTCAGCAGTCGCTGATCGAGGCCAAAGCAGGTGATACGAAAGCGGCCATTAAAACCGCCAAAGAATCGCTTGCCAAAGCTAAAGAGGCGGGTAATGATGATTATGTCAAAATGAATACCGATTCTTTGAAGGAGTGGGGGGCGAAGTAATAGCCTTATCACTACTGGTCACAAAAACAATTTTAGCTATGCATTTTAGTGCATTTACCTTTCCCTGATTGACTCGGGCCAGAAACTTTTGTCCAGTTGCAGTAGCGGTTGCAATAGCTGTTAACCGCTGCTGCAACTGCAACTGGCAATGAGGCAGAATGATTTCCCACTACTTACAAAATATGTACTTTTAGTGTAGGGTGTAGGGCCATTTATTTTTTCAGTTGAAAGGACTGAAGTGCATCATTATTATTTCCAACCAGCAAAAACTCTTTAGTTCCAGATTTTAGCATCTTGATTTTTTTTGCATCGCCAAAGGCAAAAAAACCACTTTCGCTTGCCGGGCTATGTCGAAAATTGCCATTGCCATCACCTAATAAAAAAACTCCTGTGCCGGCATCATTTCTTGGAGTTTCAATTTCTGAAACATATAAATTCTGAACAGCGAGAATATCCAAGTTGTTATCATTGTTCATGTCTTTGACCAAAATATCATTTATATTCGATAGTTGCGCCGAATAGGGTAACCTGGTAGTTTTGAATTTATCACTACCGCGATTTTCAATATAAAGCGAGGCAAACGTGTCAGCTTTGTAGTACAATGAGTTTTTTAATTTTTCAGGACTATAGATGTCCTCTAACTCCAAACTTGCAAAAACATCATACTTTTTAATTTTATCTTTCAGTCCTGGAATTTGCTGGGAGGAACACGAAAAGCCCCGCAACGGAAAATGCTTACCTTGATTATGATAGCCGAGTACTATATCGTTACTCCCATTTTCATCAAAATCATTGAAATAAATGTCGAAGGGCTTTTCTCTTGTAGTTTTATATTTATAGTTGAGGCCAATATTTCCTGCGATAAAATCTAAATCACCATCATTATCAAAATCACCTTTTTCGATACTAAACCACCAACCCGTGGTTTCCTCAATATCAGCAATGGATTTTCTCGAAAGCCTTTCCCCATCATTTTCTAAAATGGTCAAAGGCATCCATTCGCCAACAATGATCAGGTCTTCGTCATCGTCACTATCGTAATCTGCCCACAACGCATCGGTGACCATCCCGATATTTTTTAGGTCTTTGGCTAGAGCGTCCGTGGCATTGATCAATTGTCCATTTTCGTTGAGTAAGAGCATGCTGGAAGCTGGTGAAGGATATTCCCCAGGTACATGACGTCCTCCCACAAAAAGGTCGCTATCACCATCATTATCGAAATCTTCGGCTACGACAATGGCACCGCTACTTCGTTCCGCATTTATTATCGCACCTTTTTTAAACCCGCCGTTTCTATTGTTCAGGTAAAGACGGTGCGTGTAATGAAAATCATTTATAGGCCATTCATTACCGCCGCTAACGACAAAAAGATCTTGAAAGCCATCTTTATCGATGTCCACGAAAATGGCATCAGTATCTTCGTAAGGAGCTTCTTTTTCAAAAAAGGTTGTGTTGGCCGATTTGAATTGCCCATTATTTTGATTTATATACAATTCAGGAGCCTGGTTTGCAGCACCCCCAACATAAAAGTCATCTAAACCATCATTGTTCACATCTCCAGTGGCAAGCGCTGGTCCGAATTGGGAAAGTTTATGAGGTAGCAGTATTTGTTTCTTATAGTCATCATATTCATTCTCATGGTGAATGAAATCAATTCCTAATAGTTCCGTATTTTCTTCGAAAATCGTGACAGAATCATTATTTGTTGAAACGATTGTTGCATTCTTAGCCTCGTTTATCGAAAACGCTAGCTGTTGATTGGTCTTAATATTTTTCTTTACCGTTTTCATTTGATTAGGCCAGATGATTACCAAGCTGTCAATTTGCTCGACCGCACCAACACCAAAATGAACGGTAGGCTCACTCGTAGAATAAATTCCCCTTACATTGGTAGTTTCGTTCGTTTGAATTTCATCTCCAGTATATAATGTTATTCTTGACCCAAAGACTGGCTCGTTTTTAGAATTGATGAGGTCGACTCTCAAGAAATTCGCATCATTCAGTTTTTCAGAATTATTTCTGTATACGAATGCCTCTTCGTTGATGTTATTGACTACTAAATCAAGGTCTCCATCATTGTCCAAATCTGCATAGGCGGATCCATTGGAGAAAGACTCATCAGCCAGCCCCCATTCTTCAGCTTTTTTTTCAAAATCTAATTTCCCCTTATTCTTAAAGGCATAATTTTTTAGCGGCTGTGAAGGAATTAGACCGACAGCTTTTTCTAAATCTACAATATCTAAAATATTCTTTAAGTCCCCACCGTCGGGATGTTTCTCTAACCATTTCTCCCGCATGCTATTGATATAGGCCGCAACACTTTTATCCGCATCCGTATTTCGAATGTCACGATATAGACCGTTGGTGATATAAGCGTCTTTCCATCCGTCGTTATCAAAGTCGGCCAGAAGATTTGACCAGCTCCAATCAGTAGCTGCCATACCGGTATATTGGGCCACATTACTGAATGTCGAATTTCCATTGTTTATTTGTAGTGTGTTGTACATGTATTGATGACCACCACCATTTTCGACCACTTTCCAAAAAGAATCAATATCCATACCACTCATATTCGACTTTAGCCTGAAGTTATCTTCGGCCACCATATCCAAGACAAAGATGTCTAGTAATTCATCGTTGTTTATATCCGCAACATCAACCCCCATACTATAGAACGAGGTTTGTTTTAACGACTCATGTAGTACGTCTGTAAATGTGCCATCTCGGTTATTCATCAAGACAAAATCAGGAGCGGAAAAGTCATTGGCAATATATATATCCGTCCACCCATCGTTGTTTAAATCACTGGCCGAAACGGCGTTCGGAAATCCCGTTTTTAGAACACCTGCGGCTTCCGTAACATCTTCAAAAGAATCACCTTGGTTTTTCAAGAGCTTGATGGCGTATTCCGTTTTGGACAAATCAGCACCTAATAGTGCTGATAATGCCCCTGGGTTGGGGGGCTGTGTAAGTAACAATAAGTCTAGTTTTCCATCCTTGTCAAAATCCAGAAACGTTGAATGCCTAGTCCTATCCGTATTTGCAATACCGAAACTTTCAGCACCTTCCTTAAAATTACCTTTCCCGTCATTTACATACAATAAGTTTTTGCGCCATTCAGGTCTGTCATCATGGAGCTCTCTGCTGACATAAATATCAAGATCGCCATCGTTGTCAATATCTGCGACGGTTACTCCTGTAGACCACCCTCCATCATCCTGTATTCCAGCTTGGGTCGTTACATCATTGAAAACAAGCCCCCCTTGGTTGAAGTAAAGTTTGTCAGGTACCATATTACCGGCAAAATATAGGTCTTGAAGACCATCGTTGTTAAAATCTCCAACCCCAACTCCGGCACCACCATAAAAGTTTGCGTATAGTAAAATATTACTTTCTCTATTATCTTCTATTTGGTTATTGAAATGTATACCAGTTGCGCTAGACGGCAATAAAGTAAACAGGGTGCTTGGAACTGCATAAGGTTCTTCTGCGCAAGAGGTTATCAAAAGAAAAATAACAATAAGTATCTTATATTCAATACGTTGAACTATTGATATGGCTTTACTATTCATGAATACAATTTATCAAATTCAGTGCATAAAAAAAAGGAGGTTTTACCCTCCTCTTTAAATTAGTTCTAACTAAAGTGTTTCCCTAGTTCACATCCCACCAAACTCTGGTTGTCCAGTCTTCCGAACCCCCTATGGAATTAATCGCTGCCTGATAATTCTCTAAATTGGTATTCGCCTCGGCAGCAGGATAAGGCTGCCTAACGGGTATGGTGCCGCCTGAGAAATTACCTACATAGTTTACATCTTGCAGCACTGGATAATCAGACCTTCTCCAATTGCTCCACGCTTCCACAAAATTTCCAAACATACCGACAGTTGCCCAATATTGCTCATTGATCATTTGTATAGATGCTTCGGTACTGCTCGTATCAAGTGGGTTCGCAGCTGCATAGGCTTCCGCTGTAACGATTTGAGATCCTCCCATCTTGTTCATCGTAGCCATGGCCGCAATTAACCCATTGTTATAGTATTCCGCTGCAGATCCGGGAGCACCAAGATTTCTAACGGCCGCTTCTGCCAAAAGAAATTGTGTTTCGGCATAGGTAATAATGAACCAAGGTGCTTCCCTGTTGCGGTAAATTCCAGTGGGTCTAGAATAATTTCCAATCGGTGCAATATCATCACCACTTCCGGTCGGCCCGGGAAAATTTGGGTGATTGGAAATATCCGTTGCGCCGCCACGAAGGTCAAAACCGTTCGGTAAGCCGATTTGAATTGCTGGATCACTATCACCGATGGACAAGGGATCACGATTTGCAGTGAGTCCCGCAGGGGGTATTTCGGCAATGACCGGTAAGCGCGGATCATCGGTGGCCGAAAGAAAGTCGATTAAGGTGTTTGACCAACGGACTTCATAAACATCATCTACTACGTTAAGGGCATTTGCGGTGCCATTTGCAAAACCATTGGCATTGTCAGCCGGTATTAGGGCATCATCATCCGAAGAGGTAAATACACCGCCGGCTACAGCCTTAGCTACATACGTTTGTGCAAGGGCGGCGTCGACTTCAGAAACGCGCATGGCCATTCTTAACATCAGGGAATACCCGTATTTACGCCATTGGTCAATGTTACCTTGATACATAACATCATTAGTGGGCATATCCGCTGAATTGTTAAGCGATAAAATAGACGTTTCTAGATCGGCCAACATTTGAGTATATGCGGCCTCTTGCGCTTGATAAGCAGGAGCCGTCAAACCGTCTTTAGCCTGCAAAGCTTCTGCGTATGGCACGTCACCATAGGTATCTGATATAAGCGCAATACTTGTAATCTGCATCATCTTGGCGATTGCGGCCAAATTAGTAAAATTCTTATCCGTAGCCAATTCTTCCATTTGACGGGCTTGTCCAGCCGTACCGTAGTAGCCCCATATTCCTTGAATATATGAGACGGTACTTGACGAAGGAACATATTTATCCCCGTTAGAATAGTAGTTGGCTCCGCCGGTAGAAGTAGAGGCCAATATTTGCGCCCACATCGACTGAAACAAAACCCCCTGACTGTATCCAGCGACACGATTACCGTTGATGACATTCGGTAACATCAGATTCGGATCAAAGATTTCGGCACTAGGGCGGTTCGGGTCGGTATTTAGTTCTGGGTAATCTTCGTCGCAGCCCGTAATTGCAAATACAAAAGCAATCAAGGCAATATTTTTTATTTTCTTTAACATAATTACTTAATTTTTAAATTAACATTCAGACCGATGGATCGTGTTGAAGGTAAACTGGTACCTTCTATGCCTAGATAAGCTAATTGTGAGCCGAACGTATTCTCAGGATCTATATTCTTAGCTTTTCTCCAAAGAATACCCAAGTTTCTGCCAACTAAGGAGAGTTCTACACCTTTCAAAAAGTTTGCATTTTCGAAAAGGTCAGCAGGTAATGCATAACCTAATGTTAACTGTCTAAACTTGATAAAATCACCGTCGACTACACTTGTACCGGTAACGTTTTGAGCCAAGGCCCTGTAGTAGTCTTCCGCTGTCGCGCTACCTACACCGGTATCTCTGCCCACTAAGGTATTTTTATTCAAACCTCTGAAAGTGGAGTAGAATTCCGTAGCGGAAAGGACTTTATTTCCATAATTGAAATCGATTAAAAATGATAGGTTAAAACCTTTATAATTAAAACTGTTATTAAACCCACCAAAAAAGGTCGGTAGTACGGATCCAAAGCTTCTCAACTCTCCTCGAACGGGTAAACCACCGGCATCGAGAACAATATCGCCAGCAGCATCAAATGCATAGTCGAAGGCCCTAATTTGTGGGCCAGCTTCCCCAACAACGAAAGCGGTTACCGCATTGCCCAAGGTGGCCCGATTTTGACCAAGATTAATTTGGTTGTCCAACAAATCCGTCTGCAGTACTTCGTTCTTAATATTTGAAAAATTGAAAGAAGTGGACCATTGGAAATCTTCTGTTTGAATGGGGACACCGGCGACCAAAACCTCTAGGCCCTTGTTTTGGATTGAACCATTGGCAACAACTCCCCCCCCATAACCAGATGAGATACTATAACTCGCACTTTGAATTTCATCTTCCGTTTTCTTATCAAAGTAAGAAATATCAAAAGATAAGCGGTTCTTGAAAAATCTCAAATCTAAACCTACTTCTATCTCAGTGGTGGTGAAAGGCTTTAAAAATAGATTTGGAAGCCCTCCTGGACCACTACCTGTTGGCACTCCGTTCAAGGAATTTCCTGAATTGTAGTAGAGTTGGTTTGTGTAAGCTGCTCCTGGTTCACCACTAGTTTGTGCATAGGATGCGCGCAGTTTACCAAAATCAATCGCTTCTGAATTTAAAAACTCACTAAAGATGAGTGCACCGGTCACCGATGGTGCAAAGATGTCATTGCTATCGCTGATAGGTGAACTCAATGTGGAATACACATCATATCGACCTGTAGTCGTCAACGACAAGAAATTCTTGTAATTAAAGCCTAAAGAATAAAAAGCCGACTGCGATTCCCGTTCGTTAAAGCCATAAGACCTGTTGAAATCTACGACATTCGTTGGGGAATATAAATAGGGAAGTACAAAAGGTCCGCCACCTACACCAACTTGTTCAAAATCATTCTTACGTAAATTACCACCGATAAGCGCATCGATACTAAATTCTTCGGTAACATCTATGTCGGTACCAAAAAGGGCGTCTACATTCAGTTCCCTTCTGGTTTCATTGCCTCTTCGCGCTAAGCTACCTCGTAAGTCTTGGCTAAACGCTAAGCCCCAAGGATTAACACTAAATTGGGTATCATTAATGGCATCATTACCCACACGAACCAAAGCGTAAGTGTTTGGTGTAAAAGCGTACTTGGCAGAAAGAATTGAAATCAAACGTTTTCTCGTAGGATCATTTACCCCTTGATTGGTTACAAAATAAGGATTGGTAACAAAGATGTCGTCACTGAAAACAGTCTCTGCCCCTGAAACCGGATCGAACCCCGGCGCGAAAATCGTATAATCGATATTAGGCGCTAGGAAAAGAAAGTTGTTCGGGTTTAACGGGCCATCACTCAAGTTCGATTTTAAATCGGAGCGCTCATCTGTATAAATAAGCGAAGCACTTACATTGAACTTCTCGGTAAGGTCTTGACTTACATTCAAATTAATGGTATTCCGTTTAAGACCGCTATTTTGTACGATGGACTTAGAATTCAAATCGGTTACGGACAATCTGAAAGAACCTTCACCCCAACCTTTAGAAACAGCAACACTATTGGTAAAATTGCTTCCTGTTCGATAAAAGTCGATAGGCCGGTTTTCTGCAACGCTGTAGGGGTATTGATTTCCATCAAAACCGATGACCTGACTTCCATCAAGTCTTGGTCCCCAAGCGAAACGGCCCGTTGTTTGTGCATCTGTTGCAGTAACAGGTTTTATACCGCCAAGACCTTGACCGTATTCCGTCTGAAAATCGGTGAAATCAACGGCCTGCTCAGAAATATAGTTACTGTTATAGGTCAATGCCCAATCCCCTCTTTTATCACCTTTTTTGGTCGTAATCAAAATAACCCCTCCTGAGGCTCTTGAACCATAAAGTGCCGAAGCGGACTGTCCTTTTAGAACAGTCATTTTTTCGATGTCATCAGGGCTAATGTTTCCGATACCATCGCCTTGGTCAGCACCGCCCCACTGACTAGCTGAACCTCGCTGGGTATTATCCATCGGTACTCCATCGATTACATACAAGGGGCCGTCGGTACCACCAAGGTTTGAAACACCTCTTAATTGAACTTTAGCGGTGCCACCAGGGCCACCATTAGTGCCCTTGACTACGAGACCTGCGACTTGACCTTGAAGGGAGGTGGCAACGTTTACTTCTCTTGCCCTATCGAGGGTCTCGCCACCAACTTCGGATACGGCATAGCCTATCTCACGCTCGCTTTTTGTGATACCGAGAGCAGTTACGACAACCTCGTCCAATTGACTGGCGTCATCTCCCAATGAAATATTGAGGTCCGTTTGACCGTTCACGGCCAATTCGTTCGTAGCATAACCTAGTGATGAAAATACCAAGGTCGCATCGTTTGCAACATCGATGCTATAATTTCCATCAAAATCTGTTGATGTTCCGTTTGTGGTACCTTTTTCTACGACATTCACTCCCGGAAGCGGAGCTCCGTTGGTGTCGGAAACCACACCGGTAACGGTAAGACTCTGCGCGAGAAGAGGAAAGGCCCCCAGCATCGTCACAAAAAATAAGAGTAATTGTTTGGTCATAATTATGATTTTTGAGTTAGAAGTTAGTTTAAGGAATTCTTAATTTTATGTGAAATTAGACTTTTTTCTATTACGAACCAAAAAGCCCGAAAAAGAAATGTGTTCGAACACAATTCGTAGCCAAGCGTGTAAGATGTATTTTATTATAATAGCGTAAAGTTTTTTTAAATAAATCATTCCAGATAATAATCTATGTTCTCCGAGGTTACGATATCTATCGGTAGAAATTTTCTGTCCGGAATGTCCTTTCCGAAAAGAAAGAACTCGGAAAAATATTGGATACTCAGATACGCCTGGTTTTTGGGTTGCTGATGTATAAGGAAGTCTATCGTGCCTTCTTTTAGATATTCGATATTTTTCTCCAAGAGATCGTATCCTACTACCACACAGTGCAAATTATTTTTTTTCAGTAGTTCTACCATCTTAAAGGCCTTTGAGTTGGTGACGAAAATGGCCGATACATCTGGGTTCTGTTGCAAGAACTTCATCGTTGTCGCTTCGAATTCGGCGGTATCGTCGGTACTTGAAATACAGTGGGAAGCGAATTCATATTTTTCTTTCTGGATTTCGAAATAGGACAGGAATCCATTTTCCTTCAGCTGCATATGGGGTTCCTTATCCAGGTGGATTATGGCTATTTTCGCTCCGGGACCTACCATTTTGTGTATCAGTCCGGCAGCTATCCTTCCCGTCCGGTGTAAATCCTGGCCAATAAAGATAGCGTTGTCCAGGGCGTTGATGTAGTTGTTGAAGAAGGCTACCCTTACCTGTTTCTTACGGCACTGTTGTAGTATCAACGAAGATTCCACTTGGAAAAGTGGGGCCATCAGAAGTACATCGGGGCATGACGCTATGGCTTCCCTTGATTTTTCTACAAATGCAGATCTGTCCTTGGGGTCGTAAAAAAACTCGTCTACCATAATGCCGAAGGGCCGAAATTCCCTGGCCGCCTCACAAATACCTTCATGCGCGGGTATCCAGTAAGGATCCTTGGCCATATCGGGAATTATAACACAGATTTTATAGATTCTATTTTCCCGAAGATTTCTAGCTATCGGGTTGGGTTGGTATTCGATTTCCCTGAGTACCGTCTCTACTTTCTTATGTGCTTTCTCCGATACCTTACCACGCTTGTGCAGTACCCGGTCTACTGTACCTTTTGATACCCCTGCCAATTTGGCGATATCCTTGATCGTATATTTTTTCTTCATGTGGTACGAAAGATTATTTGGGACAGGGTTGCGGCAAATTAACAGGGCAGTTATAAATCCACGGCTCAAATATAGAGATATAATGCATATGGAATCCGATCCAATTTATTCTTTGGCGGTTATGTTTTGGTTCGACGGTTTTGCCTTCCCTGGGATGGGTTTACAACATAGAGAGTATTCAATTATGCAACTCTCGAGGTTGCTAGTATCTTACCGCCCACAATCCCATAAGCCATTGTTCCCGGCGTGGTTCCATATCCCTTTATAGTAGGATTAAACCTTCGAGACCTTGGGAGCAAGAAGCCGTAGTTGGTAAATAATGGTACGAGCCGTTGGTCGAACCGCTGACCAGGGTATTCTAGAAATGGGACTTTGATTTGGATACCGGATCCATTGCACATTTTACCCTGAAGGGCCACGTTTGAAACTTTGCCAACTTTTTGGGCCAAAACTTCCAGTGATTCCATTTCCAACTGTCTTGCTTATAGTTCTAGCGCTGGAAAGGACCCATAAACAGGCGTTTTGACAATGCCGTCAGCGGTCGTTAATCCAGGCCATGGCAGATAAACGAAAGCGGCCCGAAAAACCGCCAAATAATCCCTTGCCAAAGCCAAGGAGGCGAGTTATGATGCTTATGTCAAAATGAATACGGATTCATTGAAGGTTTGGTGGCAATGTCCTGACCTTTTATAATATATCCCCCGTAACTTACTGAAGTCGGGGTTCATTGTTTTATGGCCCAATCGGCCGTTTCCCATACATCTTTGGGTACCAAGGGTTTTGATGCATTTCTTTTTAAGCCATTGGTATCCTGTTCATAAAGAGCCAATGCCAGAGCACTTTTGAGATTTTTGTCGCCCGTAGCTTCTTTTAGTTTTGAAACAAATTCTGCGCGCTCTCCCGAGGCTCCCAATTTTTGAAGGGCCAAAATGCCATACAAATGGTTTAAGGAGTCACCGTCCAGGTGATTTTGGGAAAATTCCACGATTTCATTAAGAAGATTTTTGCTCTCTTCGGCAGCCCCTGTTTCTTTCAGGGCCAGGGCCAGCAGATAATTCTGTGCCCTTTCATCGGGATTATAGGGTTTTCCGACACCGATGTTTTCGGGCCACTCCTTAGCCTTTTCCAATATTTGTATCGCCTTCTGATAGTTCTTCTTCTCCAAATATGACTTCGCTACAACTGTATGAGCCCGCTCGTAGATATCACGGCTTTCGCTGGCATGTTCGTAGGGCAGTACGTGAATGTTCTTCAAAACAGATAGCACTTTTTCGAACCGACCGGTGTTCAGCAAAGCTTTGGCGTGGGCCAAACCGATATTGTAGTTTTTCGGGAATTTGGAATACGCTTTTTTTGATAGTCCGTAGGCTTTATTATAATCGGTATTTTTAATGTGGAACTGGATGCTCTCTTCCCAGACTTTCCAGTCCCTGGGCTGCAATTCCAAGGCGTAAGTTAAGTCTTTAGATGCGCTAGCAGCGTCATCCCTAGTCATTCTAGCGCGAAACCTGTAGAAAATATCGGAATCTGGTCTATCGCCTAGCGCTTTTAGAAGGGACTTCCCCTTTTCGATTTGTCCCACGGCCAAATAGTTTTGGGCCAGATAATAGCCGAACTTCCAATTGTCGGACTGTTGTATGGCCCATTCTATAACGGGAAGGGTTTCACGTCTATATGGGGATACAAAGTCAACTTTACGATCTGCGATGTCTTCTAAAAGCAAATTGCTTTTGGTAGTATCCGTTTTTCTAAGTAAAAAGGCTTTCCATAGTTTAATTTTGGTGTCGCTAGTGTCACCATCTATGATGCGAAGGGCTTCTTCAGGGAATCCTAGATGCAGATATTGAATGGCTAGACTCAAAAGGGTTTCCGATGGAAATTCATTGGAAAGGACCAACATGGGATTTGCTCCTTCCATAAAGCTTTTTTCCGTTTGTACGAAACGATCCAAGGGCGCAATTTCAGATAGTGCATTGATTTCTTGATCAAACTTTTCTTTTAGTTCGTTCTTTCGCGCGGTAACGGCCGATACCTTTCTGGCATTTAGGTTGAAGGTATTAAAATCCAACGCTTTTCGGGCATATATCTCGGCCCTTTTGTAGTTCTTCGAGGCCACATAGAGTTCCGCCATTTGTGCGAAGGCGACCGAGCGGTATTTGACATCCCTGGCCGCCCAACCCAAAGATTCCAAGGCGTTGATAGTATCGTTCATCGCGCGGTAGGTGATTCCCGCAGCATAATTGGCGCCCGAATCGTAAGTATCCATGCGTAGTACGGCATTGATATGCGATAGGGCGGTTTCGTAATCGGCTTTACGGTATTCCAATTCGGCCAACTTAATACGGCCCGCACGATGCGAAGGGTCCAATTGCACCAATTCAGTTAATTTTTTATGGGCTAGTGGGTATTCCCTAAACTCCAGGGCTTCCGTTGCATCGGCCAGAAGTTGTTCCGAGACGGAAATTTTTAAGTCCATATCGGAATGAAATGGCCTCTTTAGAAGGTTGGCCTTCGAGGAAAGGGTATAGGATAGTTCGGTACCTTCCACAAAAACCCGTAGGCTATCCGTTGTTTTTACAGGAAGGGAATTTGAATAGATTTCCATCGGTTTCAGATTCAATTTTTCAGCTAGAACGGTTTCTCCATTGCGAACGACCTTGATTTCGGAATCGATATTTTGAAGGGCGTTGAGTCCAATTTTCAGCTCGTCCCCATTTTTTCCTACATTTAGGACACCTTCTTCGGAAGCATCTACCATACCCCCGATTTCCTTGTAGGGAAACCAGATTTCATGCCATTTATCCATCATATACGGATCAAATCCAACTTGACTAATGGGATTGATGGCCCCTCCAGAATACTGGTCGAGCAACCTGCCCGCCTGAAATTCAATATATTGTCCGTCTGAATCTGTAAGTAAGTCTTCCCAAATACCTCCAGACCGCGACAGGGCCCATAGCCATAGCTTTTGGCCGGGCATTTCTTCATAGGGGGCCCATTGACCAAAACCGAAATTACGGTCATGGTAATAGCCGCCGAAAAAATCATTGTATTCTCCAACGACGTGATAAGATTTTGCGGGGCCGAAATCATTGTTTTTGTACAAGGCCAGGTCCCGGCCCTGATTATCGATGGGCCAAGAATTTGCATCACCGCTATGCTCCACATAGGCGTTGCCCGGAATGAAAAACTCAAGGTCTTCGGAAGTAACGGCCGCCGCGGTCATCCAATTGTAATAGGCTTCCGTTAAAGGCGAGGCGTTGTACCAAGAGGCGTTGGTCTCGAAATAGGCCTTGTCTTTTTCCAAACGGATTTCGACGGTCCAAGAGGTGTTTGATGGTAGGTCGGTACTGCCCACGATACAGCTTACACTGCCATCTGGATTAGTTCTGGTGATATAATCGACGGGCGTAGCGGTCGAAGGATGATGGCCGATGATACCGAAGTTGAACTCGATACCCCCCGAGGTCCATGGTCCACGCATGGCAATATTGCGGAATTTGATGACTTCGTTTTTGTACAAAAACTCTTCCCCCGTGCTTTTTTCAATGGCGCCCCAGACTTTGCCACCTATTTCGGGTAGGACCGTTACTTTAATATAATCGTTTTCTAAGGTAACGACTTTCCAATCTTTTTTCTCGGAAGTATGCTCATACCCCTCAAATTTGAAATATGGAAATATTTTTGGATTCTCGGCAAGGATGGGAACCGGATTGGGCTTTGAGAATCCATAGGTTTCCAGGGATTGTATGTCCTCCTTTATGGTTGCCGATTGTGCTTGAATCGTCGAAACCATTACGATGGTCAGTATGAGAAATGCAAAGTGGCTTAGCCGTCGAATCATTGGTGGTTTGGTTTAAAGTTTATCGAACTATCCCAAATTATTGAACTTCATAAGTTTCTACGCCCATATCGTTTCTTGCAAAAAGAATAAGCGCTTTTCCATCCGGCAATTGTATGGAAGCGATATCTCTAACTTCGCCATCGATTTTGAGTCCGCTTTCTTGTGTGGTTATCGGTTTAAAATCACCCTTGCCATTTCCTAAGAGGAGCAATCCTTTGTTGGCATCGTACCGGCCGTATTTTACCCGGGTGCCGAAGAAATTCCCCGCGAGGATTACATCTAAATGGCCATCGCTATTAAAATCTTGGATTAGAATTCCATAAATTGGTGCAAATTGTGCCGGAGTGGGTAGGGGTGATACCTTAAATCGGTTGTTGCCCAAGTTTTCGATATAGCTGGTCGCGAAGTTTTTGGCTTTCAAAATTTGAGCATCGGACAGTTCTTCGGTAGTAAAGATATCCGTGATTTTTTGATCGGCGTAGTCCGAATAATTTACGTACTTTCTTTTTAGACCACTGAGCTGGCCCAATAAATCATCTTTCGAGAACACTGGATAACTTTCGCCCATGATATAGGAGGTCAGGATCGGATCAAGGGATCCGTTATCGTCAAAATCCTTATAGTAAATCCGGACGGGTTCGTCAGGGGATGCTTTCAATTGGGAGTTCAAGCCGAAATTGCCCATGATATAATCCATATCACCATCATTGTCAAAATCGCCCGATTCGATACGGTTCCACCAGCCTTGGGAATCCGCTAATCCGGAATCCGCTTTTATTTCGATCAATTGATTACCGGTATTTTCAAAAGCGCGGATGGCCATAAACTCTCCAACCAGCATCAAGTCGGCTTTGCCATCCCCGTTAAAATCGGTCCATATCGCATCAGTCACCATTCCAAGGGATTCCAGGGCTGTACTCACCGATGCGGTGATATCCGTAAAGTTTCCTTTCCCGTCATTTTCAAGCAGGTAGCTTTTGGAAGCTATCGGGTATCGACCGGGCACGCCTTTTCCGCCTACGAACAGGTCTTGATCGCCGTCATTGTCGAAATCGTTGGCGGTTACACAAGAACCGCTAACGGCCATCGGTGGGAGGGAAGTAGGGTTTTTTCTAAACCGCCCTTCCCATCGTTCAAATACAACCGGTCCTGAAGTTCAGGGGCATCCCTTTTAAATTCGTTGCTTCCACTCACCACGTAAAGGTCTAGATCACCATCGCTGTCGGCATCGAAGAAGAGGGCGCCAACGTCTTCCGATTCGGAATCGGCATCGAATGCTGCCATTGCTGTTTTAAAACCACCTTTGACGGTCTGCACCAACAATTCACCGGGACTCCCTTTGGCCCCTCCGATAAAAATATCTTCCAGACCATCACCGTTCACATCTCCTTTGGCCATTTTCGGACCTTGGGTCGAGAGTTTGTGGGGCAGTAATTGCTCCCGTTTAAAATCACTGTAGTTGTTCTCTTTATGGATAAACGGGATGAGGCTATCCTTTGAAATATCGGCAAAATAGGATCGGTTGGACGCGCTCGCCTTTTTCTGAACTTCTTTGGCATCCTTTTGCTTTATGACCAAGGTTTGGTCCGTCTTTATACCGGTAAGTACTTGTCTCCTAGCATCGGGCCATAGAACGGTAAGACTATCGACCTGTTCGGCATCCCCGAGACCGAAGACCAAGGTATAATCCACTGAAGATTGGTAGCCCCTTGTCGGCATCTGTTCCTGCAAAAGCGCTTGTCCGCCAATGTGAACGGTGACTTTAGTCCCATGCCGAAGGTGTTTTTACCGTCCCCATTCAATCGGATTTTTAGGAACCGGTTCTTGTTGAACTTTTCACTGTTGTTTCGGTATACAAAGGCTTCTTTCTCGATATTGTTTACGACGAGATCGAGATCGCCATCGTTGTCCAAGTCCGCATAAGCCGCCCCGTTGGAAAGGGACTTTTGGTCGAGGCCCCAATCGGAATTAACCTTGGTGAATGTCAGGTCGCCGTTGTTATGGTAGGTATAGTTTTCTTCGACGGTCGAGGGAATGTTTTCTAGGAGTTGCATAATTGCCGTCTGTTTTCCGGTCTTGTTTTCCTTTAATTTTTCTTGGACGGCAAAATTCATAAAATCCATATTCGTATAGTCCCTTTTGTATCCATTGGTAATGAAGACATCCTTAAATCCGTCATTATCAAAATCGGCAAAGAGGGAAGCCCAGCTCCAGTCAGTGTTCGAAATACCCGAAAACTGCCCGATTTCGGAAAACGACTGCCCTTGGTTGTTCAATTGTAACATGTTGCGCATGGTCTGATTGTAAAATCCTGATCGTACCAAAAGTTGATATTTGTCGTAGTTATCCGAACCGGATACCATTTTTTGGCGGGAATTACCCTCGGGCAACATAGTGTAGACTTATAACACTCGGTATCCATCATTGTTTATATCTGCGAGGTCAGGATTCAGTGAAAATCAGGAGTATCGGCCCATGTAATCGTCCAGACTCTTTCGGTAGATGTTCCATCTTGATTCTTCGTCATGGTCTTCTTCGTTATCGTCGTTTG
>CAWHTW010000018.1:0-96311 GCA_963832345.1 uncultured Flavobacteriaceae bacterium
TGAACCGCCGATGGGCCTTTGATTGCCAATATATCTTCTGGTGTAATGGAGCCATCCGACAAGGGCATACCTGCACGAACATAATCGTTCTCCTGTACCAAAATCTGGTTAGACAATTTGACCAAGTACTTCTTGACCTCGCCTAATTTTGATTCGATAATAATCTCACGGTTACCCCTTTTTATTTTTCCAAAGGATACCACACCGTCGATTTCAGAAACCACAGCAGGATTCGACGGGTTACGGGCCTCGAAAAGTTCGGTTACTCTTGGTAGACCACCCGTAATATCACCGGCCTTGGCCGATTTACGCGGTATCTTTACCAAAATCTTACCTTCCTTGATCTTATCACCGTCATCGACCATGATGTGCGAACCAACGGGTAGGTTATACGACCGCAACACTTCATCTTTGCTATTTTTAATCAACAGCGTCGGAATTAGTTTTTTGTTCCGTGTTTCAGAGATTACTTTCTCTTGAAAACCGGTCTGTTCATCGATTTCTACTTGATACGTTACCCCTTGCTCTATATTTTCGTAAGCAATAGTGCCCGGGAATTCTGAAACGATGACACCGTTATAGGGATCCCACTGACAAATAATATCACCATCCTTAACTTTAGCTCCGTTCTTCACGAAAAGCTGAGAACCATAAGGAATGTTATTTGTGCTTAGGGTTATTCCCGTTTTCTTATCTACAATCTTGATTTCAGAAGTTCTTGAGATAACAATTTCAGATGCTTTATCTTCACCATCTACCGTTCTCAAATCTTCTATTTCGGCGACACCGTCGAATTTGGCGACCAACTTGTTATCCTCGGAAATGTTCCCGGCAATACCGCCCACGTGGAAGGTACGCAAGGTCAACTGGGTACCGGGTTCACCAATGGATTGTGCGGCAACAACACCTACGGCTTCGCCTCGCTGTACCATTTTATTGGTCGAGAGGTTTCTACCATAACACATGGCACAAATACCTTTAGGTGCCTCACAGGTCAATGCAGAACGTACTTCAACCTTTTCAACGGGAGAATCTTCTATCCGTTTCATGTCGGCCTCCATTATCTCCTGTCCTGCGCTAAGCAAAAGTTCTTGGGTCAAGGGGTTGTACACGTCGTGCAACGAAACCCGACCTAAAATTCGTTCGCTCAATGATTCTACTACCTCCTCGTTCTTTTTCAACGCCTGTACTTCGACACCTCTTAAAGTTTCGCAATCTTCGATATTGATGATTACATCTTGTGAAACATCTACCAAACGACGGGTCAAGTAGCCGGCATCGGCGGTTTTCAAAGCGGTATCGGCAAGTCCCTTCCGGGCACCATGCGTAGAAATAAAGTATTCCAAGATCGATAGGCCTTCCTTAAAGTTGGATAGGATCGGGTTTTCAATAATCTCACCACCACCAGCGGTAGATTTCTTAGGCTTGGCCATAAGACCCCGCATACCGGTCAACTGACGAATCTGCTCTTTCGAGCCCCTCGCACCGGAATCCAACATCATATAAACGGAGTTGAAACCCTGTTGGTCCTCACGGATACGTTTCATGGCCAATTCGGTCAGCATGGCGTTCGTAGACGTCCACACATCGATAACCTGGTTGTACCGTTCGTTATTGGTAATAAGACCCATATTGTAGTTGGCCATAATACCATCTACCTGCCCATTGGCGTCGGCGATCATCTCATGCTTTTCCTGAGGTATGATAATATCGCCCAAGCTGAACGATAATCCTCCTTTAAAGGCAAAATCATACCCCATGGTTTTGATTTTGTCCAAGAAATCAGCGGTCGTCGGAACGTCTGTCACGCTCAAAATCCTACCAATTATATCACGCAAGGATTTTTTGTTCAAAACATCGTTGATGTAACCGGCCTGTTCGGGTACTTCCATA
This sequence comes from uncultured Flavobacteriaceae bacterium, assembly GCA_963832345.1. Lineage (GTDB taxonomy): Bacteria > Bacteroidota > Bacteroidia > Flavobacteriales > Flavobacteriaceae > Pricia. The sequence continues at coordinate 1,894 of CAWHTW010000018.1, forward strand.
TTGAAAAGGACGCGCCCGACGGTAGTCGAGATGATTTGGTTTACCAATTCACCTTCCTCGTTAAAATCCGGGGCTCTTACCTTAATACCGGCGTTAAGGTTGACCATGCCCTCGTTGAAGGCAATTTCAACCTCTTCGTAAGAATAAAAAGTCGCTCCCTCACCTTTAATAGGCACCTCTGGAGTAGATTTTCGTTCTTTGGTCATGTAGTATAGACCTAGTACCATATCCTGAGAGGGGACCGTAATCGGGGAACCGTTAGCGGGGTTCAAGATGTTATGAGAAGCAAGCATCAGCAGCTGAGACTCCAAAATAGCTTCTGGACCCAAAGGCAAATGCACGGCCATCTGATCCCCATCGAAATCCGCATTAAATGCGGTACATACCAAGGGGTGCAGTCGAATTGCCTTACCTTCAATCAGTTTCGGCTGAAAGGCCTGAATACCTAATCGGTGAAGGGTCGGGGCGCGGTTCAATAGTACCGGGTGCCCTTTCAAGACGTTTTCAAGGATGTCCCAAACTACAGGCTCCTTTTTATCTATAATTTTCTTTGCGGATTTTACAGTCTTGACTATACCGCGTTCAATCAGTTTACGGATAACGAAAGGCTTATAGAGCTCTGCCGCCATGTCTTTTGGAAGTCCACATTCAAACAATCTCATTTCAGGACCGACAACGATTACAGAACGGGCGGAATAATCGACACGCTTACCCAAAAGGTTTTGACGGAAACGCCCTTGTTTACCTTTCAAAGAATCGGAAAGGGATTTTAATGGACGGTTGGATTCCGTTTTAACCGCGGAAGCCTTCCTTGTATTATCGAAAAGCGAATCAACGGATTCCTGAAGCATCCTTTTCTCGTTTCTTAGGATAACCTCGGGTGCTTTGATTTCCACCAATCTTTTCAGACGGTTGTTTCGGATAATTACCCTTCGATACAGATCATTAAGGTCGGAAGTCGCAAAACGACCCCCATCCAACGGCACCAAAGGACGTAACTCGGGTGGAATAACCGGAATCACTTTCATAATCATCCACTCGGGATTGTTCTCACGATTGTCTTGGGATTCCCGAAGTGCTTCAACGACCTGAAGCCTTTTCAAAGCTTCGGTCTTACGTTGCTTGGAAGTTTCTGTATTGGCCTTATGGCGTAATTCGTAGGATAATTCCTTCAAATCGATACGTCCTAACAGATCGATAAGACATTCCGCACCCATTTTTGCGATGAACTTGTTAGGATCGGATTCTTCCAAATATTGATTTTCCGGCGGAATGGACTCCATAATGGTCAAGTATTCCTCCTCCGTCAAGAAATCCAATTTGTTGAGTTCCTCACCTTCTGGACCTTTGGCGATACCGGGCTGAATCACTACGTAACGTTCGTAGTAGATAATCATGTCCAATTTTTTGGAGGGCAATCCCAAAAGATATCCAATTTTGTTGGGCAAAGATCGGAAGTACCAGATATGGGCAACAGGCACTACCAAATTAATGTGCCCTACCCTATCTCGACGTACTTTCTTCTCGGTAACCTCTACGCCACAACGGTCACATACAATACCGCGATATCGAATACGCTTGTATTTTCCACAGGCACATTCATAATCTTTTACAGGACCAAAAATACGTTCGCAGAACAGACCGTCACGCTCAGGTTTGTGCGTACGGTAGTTTATAGTTTCCGGTTTTAAGACTTCACCTCTCGACTCCGCCAAAATCGATTCTGGCGATGCCAACCCAATGGAAATCTTGTCAAACCTTTTTACTGGATTATGATCTTTCATTCTAGCCATAGTTATACTGTGCTATTTGTTAATGTTGTGTTCTTAACCTACTAGGTCTCGACTTTAATTTATCTTGAGCGGAGCCGAAAGGCTTGAACTGACAATTTGGACTGCGCTACCTTTGGACAGGACTTAGCCTGACCTGCCTACTATTCCTCCAAACGGATATCGAGACCCAAACCTTTCAGTTCGTGCATCAATACGTTGAACGATTCCGGTAGGCCAGGCTCTGGCATGGTCTCACCTTTAACGATGGACTCATAGGTCTTCGCCCTTCCGATGACATCATCGGATTTCACGGTCAATATCTCGCGCAGTGTTGCCGATGCACCGTAGGCTTCCAAGGCCCAAACTTCCATTTCCCCGAAACGCTGACCACCGAACTGGGCTTTACCACCCAAAGGTTGCTGCGTAATCAAGGAGTAGGGTCCGATAGAACGCGCGTGCATCTTGTCGTCGACCATGTGTCCCAGTTTCAGCATGTAAATCACCCCTACCGTAGCAGGTTGATCAAAACGCTGACCGGTACCTCCATCATATAGATAGGTATGACCAAATCTCGGAATGCCCGCTTCGTCGGTATATTCATTGATTTGATCTAAAGTGGCTCCGTCAAAAATCGGGGTCGCAAATTTCTTACCCAATTTAAGACCTGCCCAACCCAGAACGGTTTCATAGATCTGTCCAATGTTCATACGCGATGGTACGCCCAAGGGGTTCAATACGATATCGACAGGAGTACCATCTTCTAGGAACGGCATATCTTCTTGCCGAACGATACGGGAAACAATACCTTTGTTACCGTGACGGCCTGCCATTTTATCGCCCACTTTAAGCTTGCGCTTTTTGGCAATATAGACTTTCGCCAACTTCATGATACCCGCAGGCAGTTCATCACCTACCGAAATCGTGAACTTGTCTCTTCTCAGATTCCCTTGTAGGTCGTTCAACTTGATTTTATAGTTGTGTAACAAATCGGTCACCGACGCGTTGGTATCCTTATCCGTTGTCCAGCTTCCACCTATCAAGTGGGCGAAATCATCGACGGAGTTCAACATCTTTTGGGTATACTTCTTACCCTTCGGTAATACTTCCTCACCCAAATCGTTCAGTACGCCTTGTGACGTTTTTCCATTTATAAGCGTAAATAACTTCTCTACCAAGATGTCCTTTAACTCTTGGAACTTCACTTCATATTCTAGTTCCAATTTGTTAAGATCCTCTTTATCTTCGGAGCGCTTTCGCTTGTCTTTCACCGAACGGGAGAACAGCTTTTTTTCGATAACAACACCACGTAACGATGGGGAGGCTTTCAACGAAGCATCTTTTACGTCACCTGCTTTATCACCGAATATGGCGCGTAGCAATTTTTCTTCCGGTGTTGGATCTGATTCTCCCTTCGGTGTAATCTTACCGATTAAAATATCGCCGGGTTCCACCTCGGCCCCGATACGGATCATTCCGTTTTCATCGAGATCTTTGGTTGCCTCTTCCGATACGTTCGGAATGTCATGGGTCAATTCCTCCGCACCCAATTTGGTATCCCGTACCTCTAAAGAATATTCATCGACGTGGATGGAGGTAAAAATATCCTCACGTACCACTTTTTCAGATATTACGATAGCATCCTCAAAGTTGTATCCTTTCCAAGGCATGAACGCCACGGTAAGGTTCCGACCCAAGGCCAATTCACCTTTTTCGGTAGCGTATCCTTCACACAGTACCTGACCTTTCTTCACCTTGTCGCCTTTTCTGACGATAGGTTTTAGGTTGATGCTGGTACCCTGATTGGTCTTTCTGAACTTCACCAAGTTGTATGACTTGGAATCTTCTTCAAAACTCACCAATTTCTCGGCTTCGCTACGCTTATACTTCACGATAATTTTCTCGGCATCGACGTAATCAATCGTTCCATCTCCCTCTGCATTGATCAATACTCGGGAATCAGTAGCTACTTGACGCTCGAGTCCTGTTCCTACAATCGGCGATTGTGGCTTTAAAAGCGGCACAGCTTGGCGCATCATGTTCGAGCCCATCAACGCACGGTTCGCATCATCGTGTTCCAAGAAGGGAATCAAAGATGCAGAAATCGATGCAATCTGGTTCGGTGCTACATCGGTATAGTTGACCTCGCCCGGATCCACCACCGGGAAATCGCCTTCTTCTCGGGCGATTACTTTATCGGTATCAATTTGGCCGTTTTCCTTTAATGGGATGTTCGCCTGCGCGATTTTCATACCCTCTTCCTCCTCGGCACTTAAATAAGTATATTCTTTGGTGTTCACTTTCGAATCGGTGACCTTACGGTAAGGCGTTTCTAAAAAGCCCATGGGATTCACCTTGGCGAAAACGGCCAAAGAGGATATCAGACCAATGTTAGGTCCCTCCGGAGTTTCTATCGGACACAGTCTACCATAGTGGGTGTAATGTACATCACGAACCTCGAAACCGGCCCTTTCACGCGAAAGTCCACCTGGCCCTAATGCCGACAATCTCCGCTTATGCGTGATTTCGGCCAAAGGATTTGTCTGGTCCATGAACTGTGACAGCTGGTTCGTACCAAAGAAAGAGTTGATAACCGATGACAAGGTCTTCGCGTTAATCAAATCGATCGGCGTAAACACCTCGTTGTCACGAACGTTCATTCGCTCACGGATGGTTCTCGCCATACGGGCCAATCCAACGCCGAACTGCGATGATAATTGCTCGCCAACCGTACGCACACGACGGTTCGACAAGTGATCGATATCATCGATCTCCGCTTTGGAGTTGATCAATTCGATCAAGTATTTGATAATGGTAATGATATCTTCCTTGGTCAAGACTTGCTTGTCCATTCCGATATCCAGTCCCAATTTTTTATTCATTCTGTATCGACCGACCTCTCCTAAATTATACCGTTGGTCGGAGAAGAACAACTTGTCGATAATACCCCGTGCCGTTTCCTCATCGGGCGGCTCGGCGTTTCTCAACTGCCGATAAATATGCTCTACGGCTTCCTTTTCGGAGTTCGTAGGATCTTTTTGCAGCGTATTGTGAATGATGGCATAATCACTCTGCGCATTGTTTTCTTTATGTAACAGGATGGTCTTGGCATCGGTATCGAGAATTTCGTCGATATGGTCCTTTTCCAAAACGGTATCACGGTCCAAAATAATTTCATTACGCTCGATGGAAACGACCTCACCGGTATCCTCATCAACAAAATCTTCGTGCCAAGTGTTCAATACCCTTGCGGCCAATTTTCGGCCCAATACTTTTTTCAATCCAGCTTTGGATACTTTTACTTCCTCGGAAAGATCAAAAATTTCAAGGATATCCTTATCCCGTTCAAAACCGATAGCCCTAAACAGGGTAGTCACCGGTAATTTCTTTTTTCGATCGATATAGGCATACATAACGCCGTTGATATCTGTCGCGAATTCGATCCAAGATCCTTTAAAAGGAATTACTCTGGCGGAATACAACTTAGTTCCGTTAGCATGGAAAGACTGTCCGAAGAACACCCCTGGAGATCGGTGCAATTGTGACACAACGACCCTTTCGGCGCCATTGATAACGAAGGTTCCGCTCGGTGTCATATAGGGGATGGTACCCAAATACACATCCTGTACGATAGTCTCAAAATCTTCGTGCTCTGGATCGGTACAGTATAATTTTAGACGTGCCTTTAGCGGAACGCTATAGGTAAGTCCGCGCTCGATACATTCCTGAATGGAATATCTCGGGGGATCGATAAAGTAATCTAAAAATTCAAGTACGAACTGGTTTCGGGTATCCGTAATCGGGAAGTTCTCTTGGAAGGTATTATATAAACCTTCGGCACCCCTTTCATCGGATTTAGTCTCCAATTGAAAAAAATCTTGAAACGATTTTATCTGGATGTCCAAGAAATCCGGATAATCCGGTGTGTTCTTAGCGGATGCAAAATTGATTCTCTCAGTCTGTTGTGTGAACATCTATGGACAGTGTTTTGAACGTGAATACTAATTCGGGTAGTATATCCTATAATATACAAAAACTATGCTAGTAAGGGTTTAAGCCAAAATGGCACCTATAATGAATTACTTTTCAGCTTTAATTAACCCTAAGTATAAAATGGCTTAGGTCTAACCGCAAAAACGGAAAGACCTAAACCAACCCCGAAGTCTCGGGGACTAATGTCGCGGCTATTATTTAAGCTCAACTTCCGCTCCTGCTTCTTCCAATTGTTTTTTAACGGATTCGGCCTCATCTTTCGGCACACCTTCCTTAACGGCTTTTGGTGCGCTATCGACGATGTCTTTTGCATCTTTCAACCCTAACCCGGTCAATTCTTTAACCAACTTCACCACGGCCAACTTGGAACCACCGGCTGCCTTAAGGATTACATCGAATTCCGATTTTTCTTCGGCGGCCTCAGCGGCCTCACCTCCACCACCACCGGCGGCAACGGCTACTGCAGCGGCTGCAGGCTCGATACCATATTCATCTTTTAATATACCGGCCAACTCGTTTACTTCTTTTACGGTCAAGTTTACCAATTGTTCTGCGAAATCTTTTAAATCTGCCATTTTTCTATCGTTTAATCTAATTTTAAAAATATACTTACTTAGTTAATTAGTGCACTAGTGTGTTAGTGCCTTAGTGTGTGTGCTTAATTTTCCCGTTCGGACAATGTTTTTAGAATACCGGCCAATTTACCGCCACTGGCTTTAAGTCCGGAAATAACATTCTTGACGGGGGATTGCAACAATCCTATAATCTCGCCAATCATTTCATCCTTCGACTTAATCTCTACCAATTTATCCAGATAGTCATCGCCGATATAAATCGCCTCTTCCACAAAAGCGCCCTTTAAAAGTGGCTTTTTTGTTTTCTTTCTGAAGTTTTTGATCAGTTTTGCCGGTGCATTGCCCACTTCGGAAAACATCAACGAGGTATTGCCTTTCAACACATCGGGCAGTTGCCCAAACTCCTTTTCCGAAGCTTCCATTGCTTTTGAGAGCAAGGTGTTCTTGACTACCGAAAGTTGTACGTTCGCCTTGTAGCACGCCCTTCTCAAATCAGAGGTCTGGGTTGCGTTTAAGCCTGATATGTCTGCCAAATAAATGGTGGGACTATCGGCCAACCGGGTAGTCAGGTCCTTTATTACATTTGCTTTTTCTTCTCTTGTCATACTGTAAGTTTTGAACTACCAGTTCGTTAAACGGTCTTTGGATCTAATTGAACACTCGGACTCATAGTGCTTGACATGAAAACACTTTTCATGTATATCCCTTTGGAGGCAGCAGGCTTCAACTTAATCAAAGTATCGAGAAGTTCTTTTGCATTGTCCGCAATCTTATCTGCGGAGAAAGAAACCTTTCCTACAGCTGCATGAACGATGCCTGTTTTATCGACCTTGAAATCGATTTTACCGGCCTTTACATCGGAGACCGCTTTGGCGACATCCATGGTTACCGTTCCTGTTTTCGGATTGGGCATAAGGCCACGAGGACCCAAGACCCGTCCTAAAGGTCCTAATTTACCCATAACACTGGGCATGGTGATGATGACATCAACATCGGTCCAACCGCCTTTGATCTTATCCAAATATTCGTCCAATCCGACAAAATCCGCACCAGCTTCAGTAGCTTCAGCCTCTTTATCGGGAGTGACCAATGCCAAAACCTTTACATCTTTACCGGTACCGTGAGGAAGTGTTACCACGCCACGTACCATCTGGTTGGCCTTTCTAGGATCTACTCCCAAACGTACCGCCAAATCAACGGATGCATCAAATTTTGTACTGGTAATCTCTTTTATCAAAGCGGCAGCCTCATCGACGGAATATATTTTATCCTTATCGATTTTGGCGTGTGCCTCTTTTTGTTTCTTCGTTAACTTTGCCATTCTAAATTGCTTTTAAGATTTTAAAAGGTTCCTAAAAAGGTCGTTTTCCTGAAATCCTCATGCCCATTGAGCGCGCCGTACCGGCGACCATACTCATGGCCGATTCTACGGTGAATGCGTTCAAGTCGACCATTTTGTCCTCGGCAATCGCCTGGACCTGATTCCAAGATACACTTCCTAATTTAACCCGGTTAGGTTCGCCAGATCCTTTTTTAATCTTAGCCGCTTCCATCAATTGAACTGCCGCTGGTGGTGTTTTTACAAGAAAGTCGAAAGACTTGTCTTTATAAACGGTGATAACAACGGGCAATACTTTCCCTGGTTTGTCCTGCGTTCGAGCATTGAACTGCTTACAGAACTCCATAATGTTAACTCCGGCAGCACCTAAGGCGGGTCCGACCGGTGGCGATGGATTCGCTGCACCTCCCCTAACTTGTAGTTTGACTACTTTACCTATTTCTTTTGCCATTCTTTACTAATTGAATTGAAGTTGTATTTGTTGGAAGCAACACAACTTTTTTATATATGTAACATTTATTTTATAGGTTGAAGATAAGGCGTTCGCGGTACATTTCACCACTACAATTACCTACACTTTTTCTACCTGCATATAACTTAATTCCAATGGTGTTTTTCTTCCGAAAATCTTTACCATTACCTCAAGTTTCCGCTTTTCTTCATTAATTTTTTCTACCGTACCGTTGAAACCGTTAAACGGGCCATCAATTACCTTTACGGTCTCCCCGTGTGTAAACGGAATCGCAACACTATCCGTATTAACCGCTAATTCATCGGCTTTGCCGAGCATTCGGTTTACTTCGGATTTCCTCAAGGGCACGGGATCCCCTCCTTTGGTTTCTCCCAAAAAGCCAATGACATTCGTAATCGAACGAATAACATGGATCATTTCACCACCTAAGTTGGCTTTTATCATAATATATCCTGGAAAATAAACCCTTTCTTTATTGATTTTTTTCCCGTTCCGTATTTGAATAACCTTCTCAGTGGGCACAAGAACATCCTCTAAATAGTCGGCGAAACCGTGCCGCTCAACTTCACTTTGGATATAGCCCTTGATTTTGTTCTCTTGGCCACTAACCGCTCGCACCACATACCATTTCTTATCCAATACTTCTGACATAGCGATCGATTAATTTAAGACGTTGCTGAAATACAACTGTACCAATTTGCTGAAAACCGTATCTACACCCCAGGTTGCCAAGGCGAATAGAATGGAAAATACGGCCACAATGACCATAAGATTTGAAGACTCTTCCTTTGACGGCAGCGTAACATTGTTACGAAGTTCTTCTACGGATTCTTTGATATAGGTCAACATAAAATTCGATGGTTAGGTGAATTTGCACGGGAGGAGAGACTCGAACTCCCGACACCTGGTTTTGGAGACCAGTGCTCTACCAACTGAGCTACACCCGTTTCAATACCCTTGGTATTTGAAATACCCTAAGTATAATTGCAGGTAAAGGTGTTCTGCCCCTATAAACATTCAGGACGGAACACCCTTTAACCCACTTAAACTAAAATTAGTCAACAATCTTGGTAACCTGACCAGCACCTACCGTTCTACCACCTTCACGGATAGCAAAACGAAGACCAACGCTCAATGCGATAGGCTGAATAAGGTCGACAATGATTGTAAGGTTATCCCCGGGCATTACCATTTCTACTCCTGATGGAAGCGCAATGTTACCGGTTACATCTGTAGTTCTAACGTAGAACTGCGGACGATAGTTATTATGGAAAGGCGTGTGACGCCCACCTTCTTCCTTCTTAAGTATATACACCTCAGCTTCGAACTTGGCGTGCGGCTTAACGGAGCCTGGCTTACAAATTACCATACCTCTGGTAATCTGTGATTTTTCGATACCTCTCAAAAGAATACCTACGTTATCACCAGCTTCACCTCGATCCAAAATCTTACGGAACATTTCAACACCCGTAATGGTAGAAGTCAATTTGCCGGCACCCATACCGATAATCTCAACAGGGTCGCCCGTATTGGCAACTCCAGTTTCGATGCGACCGGTGGCAACCGTACCACGACCTGTAATTGTAAATACATCTTCAACCGGCAACAAGAAAGGCTTTTCAACATCCCTAGTAGGAATTTCGATCCAGCTATCTACGGCTTCCATAAGCTCGATAACAGATTTAGTCCATTTGTCATCACCGTTCAAGGCACCAAGTGCCGAACCTGAAATCACAGGACCGTTATCGCCGTCATATTCGTAGAACGAAAGCAACTCACGTACTTCCATTTCAACCAATTCCAAAAGCTCTTCGTCATCGACCAAATCCACCTTGTTCATAAAAACGACGATACGTGGAATACCGACCTGACGACCTAAAAGGATATGCTCACGAGTTTGAGGCATTGGACCATCTGTGGCGGCAACCACTAAAATAGCACCATCCATCTGGGCAGCACCAGTAACCATGTTCTTTACATAATCTGCGTGACCAGGACAATCAACGTGTGCGTAGTGACGTGTTTCTGTCGCGTACTCAACGTGTGAAGAGTTGATAGTGATACCACGCTCTTTTTCCTCTGGTGCGTTATCAATTTGATCGAATGCGCTAGCTTCTGAATAGCCGGCATCTGCCATCACCTTGGTTATTGCTGCAGTCAATGTTGTTTTTCCGTGATCGACGTGTCCAATAGTGCCTATGTTCAAGTGCGGTTTGGAACGATCATATTTTTCCTTTGCCATTTTAGTGAAATTTAATCTTAGTTATATATTAGTGTGTAATAGTGCCGTATTTGAGCCAACGATGGGAATTGAACCCATGACCTCTTCCTTACCAAGGAAACGCTCTACCCCTGAGCTACGTCGGCGTAAAGTGTTTTATATCTTCATCCTTAACTACAACCGTATTGTAAGGAAGAGATCCCTGCCTTCGCAGGAATGACAAAACCTGTCAATCTTGAGCGGGAGACCGGGTTCGAACCGGCGACATTCAGCTTGGAAGGCTGACGCTCTACCAACTGAGCTACTCCCGCGATTCTTCGAATACAATCCAAAAAATCAAATTCCAAATTCCAAAATCTGGAATTTGCTGCTTGGATTTTGGTGTTTTCCAAGACTGTGGGGAGAGCAGGATTCGAACCTGCGAAGACGTAGTCAGCAGATTTACAGTCTGCCCTCGTTGGCCGCTTGAGTATCTCCCCGACCTAATTTTCATAAGAACGTTAAGAGCCGATAGAGGGACTCGAACCCACGACCTGCTGATTACAAATCAGCTGCTCTAGCCAGCTGAGCTACATCGGCCTTTTACTTCTTTTTAATGCAAAAAAAAGTCCGCTATTTCTAACGGACTGCAAATGTATAGATTTATTTGTTTATTCAAAACAAATTCGCAAAAATTTTAATTAGGCCTGAACCCTCATTTTTTCTTTGCGTTTTATAAGCTTTCGCTCAAGTGAACTACAAGCGGAATCTACCGCTTCCTCAAAACTTTTACACTGTTTCTTCATCATAAATACATCACCTGGAACATTCAATTTTATTTCGACGATTTTATTCTCCTTCGCACTGGTATTCTCCACTTTTAAAAAGACATCGGCGTTTATAATCTTATCATAGAAGGTTTCCAATTTATCCATTCTATTCTGTAAAAAATCGATAAGTTTTCTGTCGGCATTAAAATTGACCGATTGCGCGTTTACTTGCATAGGTAAGAGTTTTTAGGTTAAACTATTATTTTTTGCCCCTCGGATGGGCTGATGCATGTACCTTTTTAAGTTCGGCAATACTATTATGCGTGTACACCTGTGTAGAGGCCAAACTCGAATGCCCCAACAGTTCCTTCACAGAATTTAAATCCGCTCCTTCGTTCAGTAAATGGGTAGCAAAAGTGTGCCTTAAGATATGGGGACTCTTTTTAACCTTTGATGACACTTTACTAAAGTAGGAATTTATTAATCGATAGACAAGGTTTTCATAGGTTTTATAACCTGACTTTAACAAAAAAACATAGGCCGTGTCGACAATTATTTCAAGCGAAACTCGCCTTTCAAAATACCCCTCAAAAGCCCGAACCGTAGCAGGCAGTAAAGGCAGTACACGTTCTTTGTTCCGTTTGCCCAATACTTTGATATGACCAGCGGCGAGGTCAACATCGGCCATTTTCATATGGATGAGCTCGGCCCTGCGGATACCCGTTGTATATAATAGCTCGATAATTAATCTATCACGGGCACCCTCAAAGTCATTGGTATACTCAATATGCGAAAGCACCTTGGTCATCTCTGCTCCGGAAAAAGGGATTTCAATTTTTTTGGATGTTTTTAATGCCCGATGCTTTGCCAATGGATTGGTAGTGATGCGGCCGATACGTTGTAGAAATTTATAGTAGGCCTTTAAGGAAGCTACCTTTCGATTAATGGAACGATTGGATATTTTTGAATCTACCAAGGATACGATCCAATTGCGGATAAGCGGATACTCCAAATCGTCTATGCCCTTCAAACCGAGTTCACCTTTACAGAACAACTCAAAGGCCTCGATATCCTTTTGATAAGCCGTTACCGTATGAACGGAATACTTTTTTTCTAGGGATAGATAGGAAATGAAACGATTCAGCGACATATAGCGAAGATACTAAAACAAAAAATCCCGCTGTTCGCGGGATTTAATTTCTGTGAATAAATACGAATTAGGACTTAGATTTCTTCCTTATCCCTCAAACCTTGTATGTATTCAGCTTTTTGTATCTGCGCTCTGCGCTCTACGGAGGGTTTGGTAAACTGTTGACGCTTGCGCAATCGCCGCATCGTACCCGTTTTGTCAAACTTGCGCTTGAAACGTTTTAAAGCCCTATCGATATTCTCTCCTTCTTTAACTGGTATAATTAACATTGGCTACAACCTCCTTTCTTTAGTGATTAATTTTAAAGGCACAAATATAAAACTAATTTATAAATGGGCACTACTTTAGTGATAAATATCTTGCCCGCCAAAGGGTGAATCTTAAATTCCAAGTTCTAGAGCCCAGATGCTGGACTAAATTCCAAAGGCATGCGTTACTTTTGAAAAAGTTTGAAACTACGTCAAAAAAATGACTCAATGCATTAATAGTACAAAGGTTTTAGGTTGAATAAAAACCATTCTGCAACATTCCAAGCGGCAGTTGCAGTAAGCAGTCACTGCTACTGCTATTGGGCAAAAATTTTTAGAACCTCAAGGTAAATGTACTAAAGTGTATAGCTTAAACGATTTATGAGAGCAGTGAAATGCTAATTCGATGGCGGCCGATAGTCCTTTTTATCGATTACGATTTTGGCGATTATCTCTTTTAATATTTCAGAGGTACCTCCACCAATAGGCCCCAATCGGCTATCGCGCATTAGGCGTGCCATGGGATAATCCTCTATGTAGCCATAACCGCCCAAAAATTGCAGACAGCTGTAAATGACCTCATCGGCCATTTTTGTGGATTTCAACTTTGAAATCGTTGCCTCCCGAACCACATATGCGCCACGGTCCATCTTCTCTACAACACCGTAATTGTATTGCTTGCATATATCCATATCGGCATGATGGTCGACAAAGCGATGGCGCAGGGCCTGATATTGGTCGATCGATTTACCAAAAGTCTCACGTTCCGACATATATTGCAGGGCATACTCCAACGCATATTCCGCCCGGGCGTGGGCATTGACGCCCATAATCAAACGCTCTAAAGCAAAGGCCTCCATAATAAAGGTAAAGCCTTTGCCGGCTGACCCCATAAGATTGGCCATGGGCACTTCAACATTGTCAAAGGCCAATTCGGCGGTATCGGAAGCCCGCCAGCCCAACTTGTTCAGCTTGTTCTTGGTCACCCCTTTACTATGCAGGTCAACGATAAATATACTAATACCCTTATTTCCGGCGTCCGGGTCGGTTTTTGCGGCCAAAATGATATAATCACCATAAACCCCGTTAGTGATAAAGGTTTTAGACCCGTTAATGATGTAGAGGTCTCCTTTTTTGGTCGCGGTGGTTCGCATTCCCGCTACATCACTGCCGCCAAAGGGCTCGGTGACCCCGAGACATCCAATTTTTTCGCCGTTGATGCTGGGGGTCAGAAATGCTTCTTTCTGGTTTTCGTTGCCGTTTTTGTGCAAATGGGTCATGGCCAGATAAGCATGCGCCCAGATAGCGGCGGCAAACCCTCCCGAATCAATTTTCTGTAGCTCTTCCAATAGAATAACGGTATAAAAAAGGTCGAGGCCCAATCCGCCATCGGATTCTGGCACGGCGAGCCCGAAATAGCCCATTTCACCAAATTTTTTCCAAATAAAACGTTCTATCTGTCCGGATGCCTCCCACTTCTCGATATGGGGCACTACTTCTTTTTGCAGAAAATCTTTGAGACTCTCCCTAAACAGATGATGTTCTTCGGTGAAGTATCTACTTTCCATAGCTTTTTTTTAAAGGGACAAATATAAAGCTATTCTATCGATCTTGTCGGATGGAAAACCTTCAATATTTTCAAGTTCGTCCAACGAAAGGATGCCATTATTGACTTTTCGGTATTCAACAATGTTTTCGGCGACCTGTTTTTGAATATATACCAAAGTCGCTATCTCATAGGCTGAGGCGGAATTAACGTTTATTTTGGGTATATCAGGCTTTTTAAGCACCCTAAACTTTTCCAGCGTTCTCTCTACCACCTCGGGTTCTAGACCGTACACATCGTACAATTGGTCGTCGCTAAGAAAGCCGCCCAGCCTATCCCTAAACTTTAGAATACGGGCGGATAGTTTTTCGCCTATACCGTTGATAGCTCTTAGCTCCTGGCCAGTGGCGGCATTCAAATCCATGATTACCACATTTTGCTGTCCCCCACCCAAGCCATTTCGAGAGTCGGAAACCTTTTTATCGGAACGGCGACCAACAGCATACTGCTTACTGCTCACCGTCGATGGCCTACTTTTTTTCGTCCATTCCGGAAATTTGAACTGGGGAGATATTGCATCCAGCAGGGAATCGGATACTTGGGTGACTATTTGGAATTCTTTCGCAGTGTTCGCGAATTTACCATTTTTGCGGAAGGCATGTAACCTGTCAATTTCATCCGTAGACATCCCTAAGACATATCCCTTATAATCAGTGATAAAATTAGGGTTGAAGGGATAGATTTTAACGGAATCCTTTTTTAAAACCGCCTGCTTTAGTGCATCGATTTTCGTTTGTGTTTCATAATCTACTACGAAAGTATCGTGCTGAGCATCCTCAGAAAAATGAACATAGAAATAATAACCTAGCTGAAGCGATACTATAGTAAGGAGTAAAAAGAATATCCCACTTCGTTCCTGTTTATTGAAACGAAAGTGGGATTTTAACTTGTTCACGAAAGGTCAGTTTGTGTCAGTAACCTCTTAAAACGTCTGATACCATTACATTATTGCCTTTCAAGAAACACCGGGTCGTGAAAACTGATGGCATTCTTACCGGTGCCCACTACTTATTTTTTTACTACTTTCTGCTTCTTAAACAGCTCGTTCGCCTTTAGTTTTAACCAATAGCCCTCAAGGTCTGCCTTCACTTCCCCTGACATGATATAAAGACCAATGATATTCGGGAAGGACATTGCCAGTATCATCATATCGGAAAATACCAGTACGGCGCCCAAACTTACCGAGGCCCCGATTACTACAAATACCAAGAATAGTAATTTATAGGTCAATTCCGATTTTGTACTTTTTCCGAACAGATATGTCCAAGCCCGCATGCCGTAGTACGACCAGGAAATCATGGTGGAGAAGGCAAAAAGGAAAACCGCAATTCCTAAAACGTATGGGAACCATGAAATTTGGCTACCAAAAGCGTCTGATGTCAATTGCGCACCGGCCATACCCTCGACTTCGTGCATACCTGTAAAAATAAGTACTAGTGCGGTCAACGTACAAACGACCACGGTATCAATAAAAGGCTCCAATAAAGCTACAAAACCTTCCGATGGTGGATGGTTGGTTTTCGCGGCACTGTGTGCAATGGCCGCCGAACCGACTCCTGCTTCATTTGAAAATGCCGCCCTTTGAAAACCAATGACCAGTACCCCTATAACCCCACCTTTTAAAGCACTGGGACTAAAAGCGCCATCAACAATAGCTGCAAATGCTGGAGCTACGTTCTGTATGTTCATAATGATTACGGCCAGTGCCGCCAAAACATATATACTTGCCATAAGAGGCACAATTTTACCCGTTACCCTAGCAATACTGCGTATGCCCCCGATAATTACGACGCCTACCAAAATCGCGGTGACAATCCCGAACCAAAGTCCGTTACCTTCAAGTGCCGGAAACTGGCCTGACAATTGCTCGAAGGATTGATTGGCCTGAAACATGTTTCCACCACCGAAGGATGCCCCTATGGCCAATACGGCAAACACGGCGGCAAGCACCTTTCCAAGACCGGCCATATTTTTTTTGGCCAACCCGTAACGAAGATAATTCATAGGGCCCCCAAACACCCTGCCATCCGGCAAAATATCTCTATATTTTACACCAAGGGTGCATTCTACGAATTTTGATGACATGCCCAGAAGTCCACAGACAATCATCCAAAACGTTGCCCCTGCACCGCCCAGGGATATCGCTACGGCCACCCCGGCAATATTGCCCAGACCTACAGTACCGGATACTGCGGTAGCCAAAGCCTCAAAATGGGTGACTTGCCCCGGCGCATTGGGATCGTCGTATCTGCCCCGTGCAAGATCGATTGAATGTTTGAACCCGCGAATATTGATGAAACCCATTCGGATGGTAAAGAAAAGTGCCCCAAAAACGAGCCAAATAACGATAAAAGGTATCGGTTTCGTCAGTGGATCGCCATTAGGGTGCAGCAAGGGCGTAGGTTCATCGTATTTGATTTCGGCCAAATAATGAGCGCCCTGCTCTATGACGTGTTCGGCATTTTCAAAATTATAGATGGCCTTACCTTCCTCGACTAGATACTTTAGCTCTCCGTTGGCGGAAGCAATTACGGTTTCGTCCGAACCCTTATCGCTGGAAACCACAGCAATCTCATCACCGGACCTCACTCGCGTACCTTCAGGTTTCAACCATTTTTTAAGCATAAATTTGTCCTCTACGTTGGCTGACCATCCTGGGGTCGGCACCAACTTTACATCGGCATAGGCTATGGGGTCGTATATGCCTATGGCTGCAAACGGATCCCAAAAAAGAACAGTTTCCAAAGCGGCCACTGCCGGGGTCATCACACCATTGAAAACCTCCGTCAGCGCTTCGGTCTCTACTGTATACTCTTTGGTGACAGAAGCTCCCTTTGCGTCTGTAACGGTTACCGAATAGGCCACTCCTTCGGTAAGACCAACGGCCTTATTACTGTTTAGTGGGGTACTTTGGTTACTCCATTTATAAGTATAGGGGGGTGTTCCACCGAGCACCTGTACATCTATCGCGCCGTCGTTAATGAGTTCCGAAGGGTTCATCACCGCTTCGTTGACCCTAAGCTCTTGTTGTGCGTTCACCGTGAAAGCGAACAGGATTAAGCATAAAAAAAGATAGTTTTTCATAGGGTATACCATGTGTGGTTTTTGTGTAACTGTTATTAAATGTTTGGGTTGACCTTGTTAAAGAAAGCCCAATATCCTAAAAATAAGCAGAACAATCAAATAATACTTCCGAATTAACCTCGGGTCAGCTTTCAAACATTCCCTCGAAACTAGTAATGAATTACTCGATATGGAACATCTCGTGTAGTTTTCGTATCTGCTCGGGCCGTCCCAAAACGATTACTTTACTTTTCGGCTGCAGCTGCAAATCGGCTTCAGGATTAATAATATAGTTACCATCAGGTTCTATATACCCTATAATGGTACAGCCCGTCTTTTTTCTAAGATCAAGATCGCGCAGAGATTTGCAATCCACCTGATCGCTAAAATCTTCAATGGCCACTTCTTCTAGGTTCGTGGTGTTTTTACCTTCAGTACCGAGCTGGTCCATAAAGGTGATCAAGTCGGGCATGACCACCAACGAAGCCATATGATCGCCGCCGATACGGTCGGGCATAATTACCTTATCGGCACCTGCTAACAACAATTTCTTATACGAAGTTACCAAAGAGGCTCTACTGATGATGAAAAGGTTCTTGTTCATTTGCCTTGCGGACAGCACCACGAAAAGATTCGCCGCGTCATCGGGCATAGCGGCAATAAGGTAATGCGCACGCTCTATACCCGCCTCGCTCAAAATCTCGTCTTCATTGGCATCGCCCTCTACAAAAAGTAGGTCTTCCTCATCAAATTTGTCAATAACTTCCTTATCTCTTTCAATGACGACAAAAGGTTTTTTATAGCTCGTTAAACGCTCGGCCGCCTGCATACCATTACGTCCAAAACCACATACGATTACATGTTCGGACAACCTGTTTATTCTGTCTTTCACTTTTTTCTTTTTTATAAGTTGTAGGGAGTTTCTGCTTAAGATGTATTCCGAAATCAATGAAATGGAAAAGGCGAATATGAAAACACTCGAGATTATTAAAAATACGGTAAAAATTTTACCCTCTTCACTTAAAGGCCCTACTTCCGAAAATCCGACGGTAGTAATCGTGATTGCGGTCATATACACGGCATCCATCCATGAAAAGTCGGTAATATATCGATATCCTAAAATACCTATGGTCAGCACCAGTACAATCAAGCCCAATGCGAGATAAATTCTAGACCGAAAGATGTTCAATAGTTTCATAGGTCAAAAACCGAGGTGCGTTTGGTATAGACCAAATCTTTGATACGCAGCCAAAAGGCCAGGAAAAGATATAGGGCAAACCCAAAACCAAGGGTCACGAATGTAAGGTAGATAAACGAGGTTCGCACCACTCGGGCCCTGATTCCTAAACGTTCGGCAATACGTCGACAGACTTCAAAGCCGCGTTTTTGGAAATAATAGAGGAGTTGGTATAGAATGTTCATGTTTCAAGTTCAAGTGTCAAGCGCAAGTTCAAAGAAATATAGGAGTTTATTGGTCCGGTGGTGAAAAAGTTTATGGGTTTAGTTAAAAAAAGTTAGGACATTAATATGTTACAAGTATAGAAAAACCTGGTACACTGTTTCGTGCTCCGTCCGCCCTGCTCCATGCTTCGTAAAATTAACCATTTCACTGCAAAATACTATTCCCCACTGCGCATTGCAGACATTTGTTCTGAGTACAATATTCATTATATAATTGCAGGATAGCCTGACTGTCCTTGGCATTCTCGATTGCGACGCCGTGGTTTTTAAAGTTAACGATAATACTATTTTCTTCCCTTTTTATTTGGGATATAATTTGGATAATCTCGTCATTGACCTCCTTACCCTGATATTTTGCATAACAGAATTTGAGGGGCAAAAGGGTATTGATAATTAAAAGATCGATAAAGCTTTTTGTAAGCCTTTTGACACTTTTTTTGGATTTTTTTCCGAATGTAAAGTGGTCGTTCCAGTATGCACTCGCCGAAACTTCGAATAGTTCATATAGGGCTTCTAGTTTTGATGCATGTATCACCCTACTGAAAAGATTTTGACGTTTGGTATACAGGTTCGCCAACTGTGATAGCCGGATGGTGGGGAAGTTCGGGGGCCTTAGTTTGAAGAATTCCGGCTTTTGCACGCTTGCGGCTTCCAAAGCGAACTTATGCCTCTGAAATATGTATTCTTTCTTTAGTCGGATGTAATGCTCGTCCAGAATTTCTGCCGAATCCAAAAAATGTGACATCCCGTAGAAAACACTTTCCAAGGCCAAGGTGTCGCATTGTAGTTTACGTACCGTCGAAAAATCCAATGCCTGGGCCAAGCTTAAAAAGGATGCCCCATTTATTTTCAAGCCGAAAGTTTTAAGAAGCATTGCAAAAAGCACCTGTTCCCAATCGTTTTTGGAGCTTTCCAGTAACTCGAAAACCCATAGGGACTTCCGTTCCAACCTTTCAAAATACAAACGTTCCAGCCAATTTTCGAAAAGAAAGGTATCTACGTCCGCAATACTTTTCTCACAATTAATAAATTGAACCCCATTTTTATCCAATAGTTTTTGATAGGCTTCTAAAATACTTTGCGGGATATAGGTTTGCAGCTCAAGCGTCGAAATTTCGGAATTATCCATACGGAAAACGGAAGCATCGTCTTCCCAGACGACATGAAGTATCACGTTGTTATAATTGGCGTCCTGTTCATGATGGTGTGCATACCAATCTGAAGATTTCAGATGTATTTCGACATTGCCCGCCCATAGCTGCCCGTCGATGTTTACCTTGGCATTGAAAAAATCGGGACCCGCCAAATGGTTATGCGTGCCGGTATCGACGATACCGATAGGCTCGTTGCGTGTGCCGACCAGATCGGTCAACTGCAGCTTTTTGTATTTCCAGATGAAATGTAGCAGGTCTTCTTTCAAAAGTATTTGGTTTTTGGTACTCGGTGCTCTATTCTCCCTTTAAAAGACTCCAAGTTGTTTTGGGTTGCTGTGAACCTTGACCAGCTGCGAAGCAGCGATTGAACCTCAAATCATTATGGTGTAGTGTACAACTTGAAACTACTGCCAACTGCGATTGACAACCGCTACCGCCTACCCCTCAACAATCTCGCCCTCCCAATTCATAAATCCGCCTTCCAAATTGTAGGCGTTTTTAAAGCCTACACTGTTCATAATGGCACAGGCCTGACCGCTGCGGTTACCGCTTCGGCAGTAGACGTAATAGTTTTTGCTTTTGTCGAGCTTTTCAACCTCCTTCAGAAAATCCTGCCCCAGATAAAAATCGATATTGGCGGCATTCGGTATGTAGCCATCCTCCAATTCTTCGGGCGCGCGCACGTCCAAAATAAAGGCATTATCATCCTTTTCTAATTGGTCTTCCCATTCTTGTTGCGATAGATTCATTTTGTATAGATGTTAAAATTTAGATTTGGCCTAGCGATTTCCGGTGCTCGACCCTAAATTTCAAATGTAACTTTTTTATCACAAACTGTCCGGGTGAAATTTAACAAAAAATTGGCTTGCCCCAATACAACACCTCGAAAAGACAATGTATATTTGTATATACAATTATTGTTCGTGTATGAATGTAGAAAAAATCATAAAAACGGAAAAAGAAATTCCACTTAAAAGTAGAACGATCATCCATTTTATGTTGTTGTATGCTAAAATCAACGAAAAAATTTCTACTATGCTCAAACCACACGAAGTATCATTACAACAGTTCAATGTATTACGCATTTTGAGGGGGCAGAACGGGAAAGCGGCCAATCTATCTACTTTGAACGAACGCATGGTGACTAAAATGAGCAATACGACCCGGTTGGTAGACAAACTGTTACTAAAGGGATATGTAAACCGTCAAACATGCCCCACCAATCGGAGAAAAATCGAAATTACCATCACAGAGCAAGGCAATAAACAACTGGAGCAAATGGACCGGGCCATGAAAGATGCAGAGGATAATATATTAAAAAACCTATCCCACCAAGAATTGGAACAACTGAACATTTTGTTCAATAAATTTTAAATAGAATCACTAATTAATAACTCCACCCGCTGAAACGGGAATTTCAAAATTATCAACTTATGAAAAAAACAGTATTTAGTTTAGCATTGGCTATGGTTTTCGGAGTAGCAACAGCTACTGAACCCGTCGCTGACGAAAAGAAAGAAGTAAAGACGGACGCAAGTACGGTTACTTGGAAAGCCTATAAAGTCACTGGCTCTCACACCGGAACCATTGAACTAGAGAAGGGTTCGTTGATGTTTGACGGTGACAAACTTACGGGCGGTGAATTTACGGTCGATATGTCAACCTTAGTCTCAACAGATCTAGAAGGGGATCCAGAAAGCAAAGGAAAGTTGGAAGGTCACCTGAATTCTGAGGATTTCTTCCATACCGAAGAGCACGCCACGTCAAAATTGGTATTTACAAAAGTAAAGTCTACTGGAAAAAATTCTTACGAAGTGACTGGCGATCTTACTATTAAAGACATTACCAAACCGGTCGTTTTTGACGTTTCCGTTTATGGAAGCAAGGCGACCGCAACCGTTAAGGTTGATCGAACCAACTATGATATCAAATACAATTCAGGTAACTTTTTCGAGGATTTAGGCGATAAAATAATTTACGACGAGTTTGATTTGGTCGTAGATTTGGAATTCTAGTGGTCTCATACATTGAAATTGATTTATAGGGACTGAAAATTTTTAGTCCCTTTTTTTTTGCTCGATCGGCTTGTCGTTTTAAAAATGATTTCTATATTTGAGCAATGATTCACAATAGCATACAAACTTGGTGGTGGAAC
The DNA here is from genome assembly GCA_963832345.1 of uncultured Flavobacteriaceae bacterium. Classification (GTDB taxonomy): domain Bacteria; phylum Bacteroidota; class Bacteroidia; order Flavobacteriales; family Flavobacteriaceae; genus Pricia. Next base: position 23,849 of record CAWHTW010000018.1, read on the forward strand.
AACTTTCGATACGCATCGTGAGCTGAGCATCATTGTAGTATAACTATATAGGGCCTGTCTTCACGACAGGCCTTTATTATTTCATAGCTTTTGACATGACAAATTACAAACTTAAGACCAGCTATAAACGGATTCTTGCGGACACGATTACACCCGTAAGCGTTTACCTAAAAATAAGGGATCGCTTTCCCAACAGCATCCTTTTGGAAAGTAGCGATTATCACGCCAATGACAACAGCTTTTCATATATCTGCTGTAATCCTATTGCCTCGATCAAAATTGAGAACGAAACTATCGTACAACAATTCCCCGATGGTACATTAGAAGAAATTACGATTACAACGAACACCGATGTGGTAAAAATCATTGACGCGTTCAGCCAGAGGTTCGAGACCGAAAACAAGGATTTTAAATTTATCGTAAACGGACTTTTTGGGTATATGGCGTATGATGCGGTTCGCTATTTTGAGGATGTGCGACTTCAAAAGAAAGAAAATAGTATTGCTATTCCCGATATTTACTACGCCGTCTATAAAAATGTAATCGCCATCGACCATTTCAAGAACGAGGCCTATATTTTTGCGCATTGTTTTGAGGCCGATGAAAATACGGTGGAAATCGAACGCATTTTGAATGTTCGCAATTTTGCTTCCTACAATTTTTCGATGAATGGTGCCGCCACTTCCAATTTAAAGGACGAAGAATACAAAGAACACGTACGATTGGCTAAAAAGCATTGCCAACGCGGCGATGTGTTTCAATTGGTACTTTCAAGACGTTTTTCGCAAGATTTTAAGGGGGATGAATTCAATGTATATCGTGCCTTACGTTCCGTAAATCCTTCGCCATACCTGTTCTATTTCGATTATGGGGATTTTAAAATCTTCGGTAGTTCCCCGGAAGCCCAATTGGTAGTTAAGGATGGAATAGCAGAAATACACCCCATCGCCGGCACTTTTAAACGAACCGGCAACGATGAAAAGGATGCGATCTTAGCGAAACAACTTACCGAAGATGACAAGGAAAATAGCGAACACGTTATGCTGGTCGACCTTGCCCGTAACGACCTCAGCCGCAACGGAAGTATGGTAGAGGTTACCAACTACCGCGAAGTACAGTTCTTTTCGCATGTCATTCATCTGGTATCGAAAGTGACGGGACGAATTAAAAAGGAAATCCCCACCCTTAAAGTAGTTGCTGACACCTTTCCCGCTGGAACCTTGAGCGGTGCTCCAAAACATAGGGCCATGCAGCTTATCGAACAATATGAGAAAACGAGCCGCGGCTATTACGGCGGCGCCATTGGTTTTATGGATTTCAACGGCAATTTCAACCATGCCATTATGATCCGGACCTTTGTGAGCAAAAATCATCAACTGCATTATCAAGCGGGAGCAGGGTTGGTAGCCGCCTCGGATCCCGATGATGAATTGGAGGAAACCTATCACAAATTGGGTGCGCTGACCAAAGCTTTGAAGATTGCAGAGGGAATATAGGATGCCAAGTCCCAGTGGTAACTTTTAATGATTACAATTTAGAAATGAATACAAAAAACAGCCATAAGAATAAGGGTTCCCGCACCGAAGTAAAGCAAGAGGGACCCTCCGTTCTTGTCATCGACAACTACGATAGTTTTACGTATAACCTGGTTCATTATCTCGAAGACCTAGGCTGCGTGGTGACCGTAAAGCGAAATGACCAACTGAAGCTTGAAGAGGTAGATGCGTTCGATAAAATCGTACTATCTCCCGGACCCGGTATCCCAGATGAAGCGGGATTGCTCAAGGAGATCATTGCCAAATATGCCCCGACAAAGAGCATCTTCGGGGTGTGTCTAGGCCAACAGGCCATTGGCGAAGTTTTTGGTGGAACCCTCATCAATTTAGATGAAGTCTATCACGGCATCGCTACCCAGATACAAATCACAAAAGAAGATCCCATTTTTTCCGGTCTACCAAAACAAATCGATGTAGGCAGATACCATTCATGGGTCGTGAATCCTGATTTACCAGATAGTTTAGAGGCCACTTCAGTCGATGAAAACGGACAGGTGATGTCCCTTCGCCACAAAGAATTCGACGTATGCGCGGTGCAATTTCATCCGGAGTCGGTGTTGACGCCCGATGGTAAAAAAATATTAGAGAACTGGTTAGGTAGTTAGTACGGGGTATCTAGTTCTGAGTAACTAGTGAAGCAAACAACAAACGGGGTACTGCATCACTTAAAAAATACAAAATGAACCATACGCCAAAAACTCATCCTTTACGTCTGACTAACTACGTAATGCGAAGTACACAATACCATTAAACTATGAAGGAAACTTTAAACAAACTCATAAACCACGACATCCTCTCAAAGTCGGATGCCAAGAAAATACTGGTCAATATGGCCAAAGGTGACTACAATACCAGTCAGATTGCAGCCTTTGTAACGGTTTATATGATGCGCAGCATAACCATCGAAGAACTTGAAGGCTTCCGTGATGCGCTGTTGGAATTGTGCTTGGCGGTAGACCTTTCCGAATACGACCCCATCGATCTCTGCGGTACGGGCGGCGATGGTAAGGACACCTTCAACATTTCGACATTGGCATCGTTCGTGACCGCCGGGGCCGGAGTGAAAGTTACCAAACATGGCAACTACGGCGTTTCCAGCAAATGTGGCAGCAGCAATGTCATGGAATTTCTCGGCATCAAGTTCAGTAGCGAAAAAGATTTTTTGGAAAAATCGATTGACAAAGCAGGAATCTGCGTGCTGCACGCGCCCCTGTTTCATCCTGCCATGAAAAACGTGGCACCCATACGCCGCGATTTAGGGGTTAAAACCTTTTTCAATATGTTGGGGCCGATGGTCAATCCCGCCTTTCCAAAAAATCAAATGGTCGGCGTTTTCAACCTCGAATTGGCGCGTATGTACGGATATCTCTATCAAAATACCAATAAAAAATTCACCGTACTGCATGCCCTTGACGGTTACGATGAAATCTCATTGACCGGAAATACAAAAACGATTTCAAACCATTCCGAAAGCATGTTGAAACCCGAAGATTTTGGAGTAAAAACCATCAGGCAGTCCGAAATTACTGGAGGAGATAGCATCGAAGCATCCGCCAAAATATTTTTGAAGGTGCTACAAGGCCAAGGCACCGAAGCACAGAACAACGTGGTCTGCGCCAATGCCGGTGTCGCGATTGCGACAGTCAAACATTTGGGGGTGAAAGAAGGATTTGAAGAGGCGAAAGAGTCGCTTTTGAGCGGCAGGGGATTACAGGCTTTGAAGACATTACAGGAGTTGAGCGAAGCTTCTTGAGCTTGAGAGGCAGCGGTACAAGGGAACCCTAAAAAACGGGATACGAGCGAAGGCCTATTTATCAGAGTATCGGGTCAAATTCAACAGATGCCTTCGTTTCTCCGCCTTCGGCTAAAGCTCGGAATAACGATGAAAAAATGAACATCTTAGATAAGATAGTAGCGGATAAGCGCAAAGAAGTCGAATTAAAAAATTCGATAATTCCAGTTTCACAACTGGAAAAATCGGCGTTGTTCGAGCGCCAGACCGTCTCTTTAGCCGGTGTGCTCCGTGATAGTAAAACAGGCATTATCGCCGAACATAAAAGACGATCGCCTTCAAAATCGGTAATCAACCAAGACTTGAATGTACAAGATGTCGCCAAAGGCTATGAAAATGCCGGCGCTTGCGGCATGTCCGTTTTAACGGACGGAAAATACTTTGGAGGTTCTTTAGATGATTTGCTTTTGGCGCGCTCAGCCGTACAAATGCCATTGTTACGCAAAGAATTCATCATAGCCGAATATCAAATCTTGGAGGCTAAGGCCCACGGTGCCGATGTCATCCTTTTGATTGCAGCCATTTTGGACAAAGAAGAAATCAAACGTTTTTCCGAACTGGCAAAAAGCTTGCAACTTGACGTACTGCTCGAAGTACATAACGAAGAAGAACTCCACAAATCCATCATGCCCAGCCTCGATATGTTGGGTGTGAATAACCGAAACCTAAAGACCTTCGACGTCAGTTTGGAAACCAGTAAAACGCTCTCAAAATTGATTCCCGATGATTTTGTGAAAGTTTCGGAAAGTGGTATCAGCAGTATCGAGGCAATCCATGATTTGAGACCTTACGGCTATCAGGGATTTCTAATTGGAGAGAATTTTATGAGGACGGAAAATCCTGGGATATCTGCTAGAAGGTTTATTGATAATTTAGTCTAAGGTCCATGAAACTAAAAATTTGCGGAATGAAATTAAATACGGCCGAGGTAGCCGCACTGCAGCCCGATTACCTTGGCTTTATTTTCTGGGAACCGTCCAGCAGGTTTTTTGATGTCGAGATTCCAGAATTACCGGATCACATCCAAAAAGTAGGCGTTTTTGTGGATGCTTCGGTAGAAGAAATTATAAATAAAATAAAAAAGTATGATTTGCAGGCAGTGCAACTGCACGGTGAAGAAAGTCCCGAATTATGTGATGAACTACGGGTTAGGTCAAATAAAATCCGTGCCAGATTGAACACAGTCGAGACCTCCCATGTGGGTAAATATCTTAAAATAATCAAAGTTTTCTCGATAAAACACGATTTCGATTTTAACCTCCTAAAAGCCTACGAAGCAGCCTGCGACTATTACCTCTTCGATACCAAAGGCAAACTCCCCGGTGGAAACGGCTATGCCTTTGATTGGAGGGTACTTGAAAACTACCCTTCGACCAAACCCTATTTTTTGAGTGGGGGTATTGGGTTGGAAGATGTTGAGGCCGTTAAAGAATTTATGAAAAGACCCGAAGCGGAATATTGTTATGCTATCGATGTGAATAGCCGGTTTGAGGTTGAGCCGGGGTTGAAGGATGTGGAGGGTTTAAAGCAATTTAGAAAACTTTTATCAATATAAATTTAATATCTTCAGTGATGATATTAAATTGTTGGCAGTAATAACCGGTAACCAAATACACCATATTATGAGAACTTTTAAAAATTATTCTGTTAAAGCTGGTTTGCTGGCAGTGTTTATAATCTTTTCGTGTACATTTTTGTTCATACAGTCTTGTAAAAGTGATAAAAAAGAAAAGCAACATGATATTGTTGTTGAAGAAAAAACTAATGTTATAGAAATTATAACAAAGAATATGGATTTTCAAATAGCTGATACTATTTCCTCTGGATGGAATACCTTTCGCTATAAGAATCTTTCACCTCAAACACACTTTTTTCTTATAGATAAGTACCCAGAAGGAAAGACTTCAGAAGATGCAGAAAAACTAGTAGCTCCAGTTTTTGACAGTGCCATGAAACTAATTATGGAAGGAAAAACTGAAGAAGGATTTGCTGAATTTTCAAAACTTCCTGAATGGTTTGCCGAAGTTGTGTTTGTTGGTGGATCAGGTCTACTCTCTCCAAATCAACTAGGAGAAACAACACTTAATTTAAAGCCTGGAAAATACATCTTAGAATGCTATGTAAAAATGAGCAATGGCGTGTTTCATACTTCTATGGGTATGACAAAAGATATTGTAGTTTCAGGAACTGATTCGGGAAACAATGAACCCACTGCGGATATTGATATTAATATCTCGAGTACTGATGGAATTGTATTTAATGACTCCATTAGTTCGGGTAAACACACTTTTTCCGTAAAATATAAAGATCAGATTGTACATGAAAATTTTGTCGGACACGATATTAATCTTGTTAAGCTAGATGAAAATGCCAATCTTAAGGAGTTGGAAAATTGGATGAATTGGGCAGATCCGAAAGGATTGATAGAACCAGCGCCCAATGCTGTTACTTTTATTGGTGGTGTTAATGATATGCCTGCTGGAAACACAGGTTTTTTTACAGCTGAACTTGAACCTGGGGAATATGTCCTAATTTCGGAAGTGCCATACGCTTCAAGTAAAAATATGCTAAAAACATTTGTAGTATCTCAATAGCTTATTTTAGAAATTTCTATTGCCAACACCGTGTTTAATTCATTGCTAGTATTCGCCTACTTATGAAAATCCTATCGGATTTTCTATCCAGTTTGTATTTGCTACTTTAGTTGCTAAAACACGCAACGAAATCATACACAAACGCGTTAGTATTCATCTAAAAACAGTTTAAAATTTGATGTGCCTTTCAACATTTGAAAACAGCAAGTTTAAATCGATAATAGATATTAATCCATGACTGTTCAAATCCTTTTTTGATTTTTGAGTTCACCAATTACAAGATGATGTATTTCTGCAAGAAGTAAGACATACTAGAAAAAATAATAAATATGCAACATCTCAGTAATCCACTGTTGAAGTACGGGGCAAGACGCAGTAGCTTACGAATAATATGATTAAAGTAACTAGTGTAATTTTTGCACCAGTTCATTAGATAGGGAAAAAAGACTAAAAAATGCTATGACATACCACGCAAACCAAAAAGGCTATTACGGTGAATTCGGCGGCGCCTACATCCCCGAAATGCTCTATCCCAATTGTGAGGAGCTGCGCCAGAATTACATCCGAATTATGGAGGAACCTTCCTTTAAAAAGGAGTTCGATCAGTTGCTAAAAGATTATGTAGGCCGCCCCACGCCCCTCTATTTCGCCAAACGGCTATCCGAAAAATATGGAACTAAAATTTATCTCAAGCGAGAAGATCTTTGCCATACGGGTGCCCACAAAGTGAACAACACCATCGGCCAGATCTTGATGGCTCAAAGGCTGGGCAAGAACCGGATTATCGCCGAGACCGGTGCCGGACAACACGGTGTGGCCACTGCTACGGTCTGTGCCTTGATGGGTATCGAATGTATCGTTTATATGGGGGAAATCGATATCGCGCGACAGGCCCCGAACGTCGCGCGAATGAAAATGCTAGGTGCGGAAGTTCGGCCGGCACTTTCTGGAAGCCGTACCTTGAAAGATGCCACCAATGAGGCTATTCGGGATTGGATCAACAATCCGGTGGATACGCATTATATCATCGGGTCAGTCGTAGGCCCTCATCCCTACCCCGATATGGTGGCACGGTTTCAGTCCGTCATCTCCGAGGAAATCAAATGGCAGTTAAAGGAAAAAGAAGGGCGTGAGCATCCCGATTATGTGGTCGCCTGTGTCGGCGGGGGCAGTAATGCCGCCGGCACCTATTACCATTATCTCGATAATCCCGATGTGGGCATCATCGCGGTAGAAGCGGCGGGCAAAGGAGTGAATTCCGGGGAAAGCGCCGCTACCTCCGCACTGGGCAAGGTCGGTATCATCCACGGCAGCAAAACCTTATTGATGCAAACGACCGATGGGCAAATAACCGAACCCTACTCCATTTCGGCAGGACTAGATTATCCCGGCGTTGGCCCGATGCATGCCCATCTGTATACATCTGGCCGTGGGGAATTTATTTCGATTACCGACGATGAGGCCATGACCGCCGGATTGGAAATGGCGCAGTTGGAAGGTATCATTCCCGCCATTGAAACCTCACATGCCTTTGCAATTTTTGACCACAGGAAGTTTCAGCCAGATGATGTTGTGGTAGTCAACTTATCGGGACGCGGGGATAAGGATTTGGATACGTACATAAATTATTTTAAGCTTTAGCTTGTAATTTTGTCATCCCCGCGTAGGCGGGAATGAATGATACATAACACATAAACGCATGAATCGAATAACTGGAAAAATGGCTTCCAAGGGCAAACTCCTCTCCATCTACTTCACGGCAGGCTACCCGGGTTTGAACGACACCGTAAAAATCATCCAAGACCTTGAAAAAAACGGCATTGATATGATCGAGATAGGACTACCCTTTAGCGATCCCTTAGCCGACGGGCCTACCATTCAAGAAAGCTCTACCGCCGCCCTTAAAAACGGAATGACCACGGAAATCCTTTTTAATCAATTACGGGATATCCGCGAATCCGTTTCGATTCCGCTTGTCATTATGGGGTATTTCAACCCCATGCTACAGTACGGGTTGGAGGCTTTTTGCAAAAGATGTCGGGAGATTGGCATAGACGGACTCATCATTCCCGATTTGCCGGTCGATGTGTATCAGGAGGAATATCAGGAGATTTTCGAGAAATACGGACTAATAAATGTTTTCCTAATTACACCGCAGACCTCCGAAGAACGCATCCGGTTTATCGACAAAGTCTCGGAGGGGTTTATTTACATGGTCAGTTCGGCCAGCGTTACGGGTTCGGCCAAGGGGTTCGGCGATGTACAGACCGATTATTTTAAACGGATTTCAGCCATGCAACTGTCCAATCCGCAAATCGTAGGCTTCGGCATCAAAGACTCCGAAACTTTTGCTCAAGCTACCAAAACTGCCAAGGGGGCGATTATTGGTTCGGCATTTATCAAGCATTTGACCGAACATGGTGTGAATTCGATAGCTGATTTTATCGGAACTATTCGTTAACATCCACTAACAAAGACTTACAAACCCTTTAACGGATATTTCGGTCGTTGACCCCTATCTTATAGGTCAATCATAAAAAGAGATATTGTATGGGAATTATAAAAGACAGAAAATTAAAGAGAAAGACACAAAATCAACATAATCCGACAAATCCTTCAGGTAACGTGAACATCGATACCAACAAATTTGATGTCGATGAAAGAACGATTAAAAATCAGCAGAATAAGAGCTGAATGATTTTCGGTTTTAAATGAATAAAAATAGACCCTGAAATCGCAACGTTGCGATTTCAGGGTCTATTTTTATGTTGTGGCGGCAGAGCGAAATCAGGCAGAGTTCCGGCTCGCATTAATATTACCGTAGAGCGATCGGGTTACAATTTTCTCATACTCTTCTTTGAAGCCTGCATTTTGCCCAATCTTCTGAAGTGCATACTGCTGAATGGCCAGCAAGGGCAAAACGATATTTTCACGAATCTTTACTGATTCCCGTGAAATACCCTCGTTCTGCATCAGAATATCGAATCCGCTAATAAGCAATAGCATTTCTTTGGATAGCTCGTACTCCCTATACAAGATTTGCCAGAAATCGCCATACTCCGGATCTTCTCTCATATAACTGGTAAGTTCGAAATAGCATTTGGTCAATGACATCATACTGTTCAGCATCAAGGCCTTGAAAAAAGGTACTTCGTTGAACAGGGCTTTGACCTCTTTGATTCTTCCGTCGTCTTTCAGGGTCTTTATCGCCGTACCGATTCCGAAATAACCGGGTACATTCTGTTTTAATTGGCTCCAAGAACCCACAAAAGAAATGGCACGAAGATCGGTCAGTTCCAGTTTGGCCTTATTGCCACGTTTACCGGGCCTACTGCCGATATTTGCTTTGGTATAGTACTTCAAGGTACTTTTATTTTCCAAATACGGAATGAACATTTCGTGCTGCTTCAACGCATCGTATTTGGCAAAACTCAGTTCGGAAAGTTCTTCCATCAACTTCCTGGAATCCTTTGAAATCACGTTTTCCTTTCCGAACAGGTTGTTCGAAAGGCCGGCGGTGAGCAATTGCTCCGAGTTGTGCATGAACTGTTCTTTAGTACCATAAGTACTCGTAATCGTCTGGCCTTGAATCGTCAGCTGGATTTCATGGTTGGCGACATCCTTGGTCTGTGCGGCATAAAAACGGTGGGTCTTTCCACCACCACGTGCCGGCGGGCCGCCACGGCCGTCAAAAAATACGGCTTTGATACCGTTCTTCTTACAGACCTTCGAAAGGGTTTCCTTGGTTTTTAAAATGGACCAGTTGGCCTTAAGATAACCTCCATCCTTGGTGCCATCGGAAAAACCGAGCATAATAGTCTGCACATTATTGCGGCGTTGGAGATGTGCCCGGTATTCCGGCATTTCGAACAGAGCGCTCATGGTCGCCTCTGCACCAGCCATTCCGTTCATGGTTTCGAACAGGGGAACGATATCAAAGGTAATTTTATCGGCCTCCCATCCGCACCATCGGAACAATCCATATACGAAAAGCACCGAGAAGATATCCTCTGAATTACTGATGATGTAGCGATTGCATCCTTCCTCGCCGTTCTTGTTCTGAATCTCCTTTAGCTGTGAAATATTGATCAGGGTATCCTTAACGATATCCTCGGAAAAATCAGCTTTATCCGCCTTCAAATTTTTATGTAGTAAAATATCGACCAATTCGTTCTTATCAAGCTCGTCAAGGGTTTCCTTAATAAAACCATTTTGTTTCAAGATGCTTTCCACGACCAGAATATGCTTGCTTTGATCTTGGCGGATATCCAAAGTAGCGAAATGCGTTTTAAAAATCCTGACCTTATCGATAAGTCGGTCAAGATCCTTGAGATAGAGGGAGTGGTATTTTTCGGTAAGCGTTTGGCGTATCGTCTCCAACGGCCCGATCAGGTTCTGGTAATCGACCGTTTTATCCCTATTGAACATGGCAACGTATAGGCTGTCCCGTAATTTGTTCAACGGCTCTTGCACCGCTTTAAAGGTCAGTTTTTTTCGGAGTTCCTTTAGGTCGTTATAATAACATTTCATCAAGGTAACACGCAGCTCATCGGCCACCTGTTTAGTAATATCAGCGGTTACAAAAGGGTTTCCGTCGCGGTCACCACCCGGCCAAAAACCAAGCTTCATAATATTATAATTGTTGAAATTGGCATTGGGCACATGACCCTTAATGTATTCAAATAGATGGCCAACGGCATCGTAGTACACGTGTCGTAGCATATAAATGATATTTTTCGCCTCATCGAGCGGGGTAGGTTTTGTAGCATTGATCAACGAGGTAAGCCCGAGTTGTTGTAAGGTCAGGTCGATGTCGTTGATGCGGTCGTCTAAGATCAGGGAACGGAGTTCAGCGATAATGTCAAGCACCTCGGGCGTATAGAACTGGGTAGGGTGCGCCGTAAAAACGATACGGGCACTGAAGGTAGAGAGTTGTTCGGCCAGCTTGTCCCAATCTTTGTTCTTGTCCACGAACTGAAAATAGTCTTTGATGGATAACGAGCTACTACGTTCTTGCAGTTTGGGAAAAGCGGCATCTTCAACGCTATCATATAGCACCACTTGACGCTCGACATATTGGATGATACGGAACATAAAATCAATCTGGTCTTTCTCATCGGTGATATCCGCATAGTTCTTGAAAAAAGTGTCCAAAATTTCTTGGGGATGTTTCCCTGATTTCAGTCCCTTTTCACATTGTTCAAAAAGTAAGGGAATGAGCATGCCCACATTTTCGATATTTCGGTACGGCAAGTTTAAAAATAAACTGTTGTAAACATTAAATTTATTGGTGACCGATTGTTTGAAGGTTTCGAGTCTTTCTGTTTGGTGCATATATGGGTGATTTCTTTTATTAATGAGGATGTTATTCAGTGTATAAATATCGGGATAAATGCCTTTCGGAAGGAACGATTTAATCGCAAATAACAAAATAATGTACCTACACCACAAAAACAACAGGTTTCACAACAAAAAATTCAATGAATCGGGATGCCTAGCTACTTTTACTATGTACCAAAGACCAAAATAAATTTTTCATTTTTCATAAAGTGTTCTCCCAAAAGAGCCTTGCCCAAACTGGTAGGGCTCTTCTTAGTTAATAAGGTTTATTTGTAGTTCCAGCACCTCGGCGAGGTTCATCTTGAGTACCTTGACTACCCTCAGTATAAACTAAAGTCGAAAGGCTCGGCATAAACTCCGGCGGTAATGACAGTATAATCGTGTTGGATTCCCAGCAACATGTGGGTAGAAATCACGGAGTGTGGTAGTCGAAAGAAGAAGATTATCTGATAAAACCCTCAAAAAAACGGCGTATACTGCAGCACCCTAAAATCCACGGTATTGAAATCGGGATTCACTTCTTTCATTTTTTTGTAGGATGCCAAGCTGCCGACTGCCCGATTGGCCGCTCCCGAGGGAGCTGTTAAGGATACGGTTTTAATGACCCGGTCGTTTTCCGAAGGAAGTACAAATCGATGTATCCGGGGAACTTCGCTTGAAACCGTCTGTAATTGCAATCCATAATCCTTCAGATGTTTCCGGAAAAAATATTCTGGGCCGTTTTTACTATTGCCGCCGGTGAACAAAAGCGTGTCGACATTGGGATAGGCTTGTAATATCCGCACCAAATCCCTGAGCTCTATGTTGTGCATACCAAGGTCTGATGCATCGACTTTTTGCCTTACGGCGCCTTCAACGATATCGCAAATACCGATACGCCTTTTGAAAAGAAAATGCTTACGCTGTTCGATAGCTTCGCGAGTCGTTTCATACACCAGTCCCAAATCAAATATCCGGTCTAAAATAGGCCATAGCTGTCCGTCGCGACTTCCATAGCAAAAATCGACATCGCCCTTTTTCATCTCACGAGATGTAAAGCGCGGTGGCGGAAGTGTACCAACAATTAGTTTGGTGGCCTCTGGAAAAAGAAAAGGCGGATATGGATGTGTATGCAGAAACAATCGGTTTGGTTTTAAAAATTTAAGGTTCCATGTCGCTTTTACCTTTAATCAACCTGCAAAGTAATTTTGAACTTTGAACCCTTTACTTAATTTTGAGATTGTGATTGCACTCGAACTTGTTCGTCTATTTCAGCACCAGCACCAAATCTTCGGCATTGACCAGTGAACCACCCTCCAATTGAATTTTCTCGACCATGCCTTCGGCATTGGCCGTAACTGTGGTCTCCATTTTCATGGCTTCTATGATAAACAGCGGCTGATTACGTTTGACTTCCTGCCCTTTTTTGACCAGAACGGAAGATAGTAAACCCTGTAAGGGAGCACCGACTTGTTTCGGATCATCGGCTTCGGCTTTTACATTTGTGATTTTTTCGACCTTGACCGACCGGTCCTTTATCATCACGTTTCGCAATTGCCCGTTTATTTTAAAAAAAATACTTACGTTGCCGGCATCATCGGGCTGTCCCCTAAGCATTAACGATATCAATACATTTTTTCCCTTGTCCAATTCGACCATGATCTCTTCGCCAATATCCATTCCATAAAAGAAATTTTTGGTGGGAATATTGACCACGTTACCGAAATTCAAGTGGTTAGTATACGCATCGCTAAACACCTTCGGATAGAGCATATAAGATAAAAAATCGGTCATTTCAAGCTCTCGGCCCATCCCCTTCTTGAACTTTCTTTTAAAGGCCTTGAATTCCTTTTCAAAGTCGATGGCTTCTAAATGGGCGTTCGGACGGTCGGTGTAGGGCTTCTCGTCTTTAAGGACGATTTTCTGCAATTTTTTCGGAAAACCACCAACAGGCTGGCCCAAGTCACCCCTAAAAAAGCTCTTTACAGATTCTGGAAAAGAGATATCGGCACCTTTTTCCATTACATCTTCCACGGTCAGATCATTACTGACCATATATTGTGCCATGTCACCGACCACTTTTGAACTGGGCGTCACCTTTATGATATCGCCGAACATAGCGTTGACCTTTGCGTACATTTTGGTTACCTGGGTAAACCGGTCTTCGAGACCCAAAGCGATAGCTTGCCCTTTCAGGTTGGAATATTGACCGCCGGGAATTTCGTGATTATACACCTCGCCTGTTCCTGATTTCAATCCGGATTCAAAGGTGTAATAATAATTTCGGGTGGTTTCCCAATAGTTGGAATACTCGGCCAGTTTTTCGGTATCCATAGTATTTTCCCGTTCGTGAAAACGCAGCATCTCTACCACTGAATTGAAATTGGGCTGAGAGGTGAGTCCCGATAATCCCCCCAACGCTACATCGATGACATCTACTCCCGCTTCAACGGCTTTTAAGTAGGTTGCCGATTGGATGGAAGAGGTATCGTGGGTATGTAAATGGATGGGGATATTGATTTCCGATTTCAACGCGGTTATAAGTTCATATGCGGCATCGGGTTTTAAAAGGCCGGCCATATCCTTTACACCTAAAATATGGGCCCCGGCATTTTCGATGTCCTTGGCAAGTTGCACATAATACTTGAGGTCATATTTTGTTTTGGATGGATTTAGGATGTCTCCGGTATAGCAGAGAGAACCTTCTGCAAGGCCTCCGGTATTTTTACGGACGTAGGCGATACAGGGGGCAATGGATTTCATCCAGTTGAGGGAATCAAAAATTCGGAACACATCGACGCCAGTATTCCAGGATTCTTCCACGAATTTTTCGATCAGGTTATCGGGATAGGCGGTATAGCCGACCCCGTTAGAACCTCTGATAAGCATCTGTAGTAACAAGTTCGGCATCGCCTTCCGCAACAAGGCCAGCCGTTCCCAAGGGTTCTCGTGCAAAAAGCGCAGACAAACGTCGAAGGTGGCACCTCCCCAAACTTCCATTGAAAATATTTCGGGATGATTTTTGGCATAACCCTCGGCCACTTTCAGCATGTCGGCCGTTCGCATACGCGTGGCCAATAAACTTTGGTGGGCATCGCGCATGGTAGTATCGGTAAAATGGACTTTTTTCTCTTGCTTCAACCACGCTGCGAATTTTTCGGGACCCAGTTCCGTCAACCGGTCTTTTGTACCCTTGGGATACTCCTCCATTTTTGGAAAAGTGGGAATCACGGGTTTTGAAAAGACATGTTTTGGATCAAAATTCTTTACATCGGGGTTTCCGTTTACAATGGTCTCTCCTAAGAATTCGATCAGTTTGTTCGCCCGGTTCCTGGGCTCTATGAACTCAAACAGCTTGGGCTCGTTCTTGATAAAATTGACGGTAACCTTGCCTTGCCGAAATGTAGGATGCACTAAAATGTTGTCCAAAAACGCCATATTAGTATTTAGACCGCGGATACGGAACTCCGCCAAGGCCCTGCGCATCTTCCGGCAGCATCCGTCAAGCGTACGGCTCCGTGCGGAAACCTTTACCAACATGGAATCGAAAAACGGAGAAATGGAAACACCTTGATAAATACTTCCCGCATCTAACCGGATGCCAAAACCGGAGGCACTTCGATAGGTGGTGACCACCCCGTAGTCGGGCTTAAAATCGTTGGACGGATCTTCGGTGGTAATACGACATTGCAATGCGACCCCCGTAACCTGAACGGAAGCCTGATCGGGAATCTTTATCTGGGTATCCGATAATTTATAACCACCCGCAATAAAAAGCTGTGCCTTGACCAAGTCGATATTGGTAATCATTTCAGTCACCGTGTGCTCGACCTGAATACGCGGATTTACCTCGATAAAATAGATGCTTCCATCGTCGTCGACCAAAAATTCTACCGTACCGATATTATTGTAGTCGACCGCCTTACAGATATCGATGGCATATTTGTACAGGCTATCCTTGGTTTCTTGGGGCAGCCCGATCGACGGCGCGAACTCGATGACCTTTTGGTAGCGCCGCTGTACGGAACAATCTCTTTCGTAGAGATGGACGATATTGCCATAGGTATCGGCAACAATCTGTATTTCGATGTGTTTCGGATTTTCAACGAATTTTTCCAGAAAAACGGTATCGTCTCCAAACGCATTCAGCGATTCCCTTTTCGCCTCCGGAAAACCCTTTTTAAGTTCCTCTGCGGTACGGATTACCCGCATGCCCCGGCCTCCACCGCCAGATGCGGCTTTCAACATCAGCGGAAATCCGATGCGTTTCGCCTCGGACAGGGCCGTTTTAATATCCTTTAAATCAATAGTACTGCTTTCGATAACGGGAACATTATTCGCCGTAGCGACTTCTTTAGCTGTAATCTTGTCCCCAAGGGCCTTTAGCACAGAAACCTTTGGCCCGATAAAAATGATGTCGTTCTCGGCACACCTTTGGGCGAACTTGGCGTTCTCGGATAAAAATCCGTATCCCGGATGAATGGCATCGACCTGATTATCCTTGGCTACCTTTATAATGGCATCGATATCCAAATAGGGCTTTAGGGGTTCTTTATCCTCCCCTATCTGGTAACATTCATCGGCTTTGTAGCGGTGCAGCGAATACCGGTCTTCATAGGTATAAACGCCTACGGTACGTACTCCGATCTCTACGCAGGCCCTAAAAATCCGGATGGCGATCTCGCCCCTGTTCGCTACTAAAACCTTTTCTATTTTCAACCTATTCTATTTTGAAATCCTTAAATGTTCTTTATTGTGTCGTAATTTAACAAACTTAGCTTTTTTTGGTTAGGATAGCAATGCGTTATCTTTGTATCGATTAGGGAATCTAATTAAAATTCAAGGTACACATGGGAAAAGGGGATAAAAAATCGAGGAGAGGTAAAATAGCGAACCGATCTTTCGGGGCGAGGCGGCCGCGTAGAATCAAAAAACGGCCTACGGTCGAGGAGAAAATCAGTTTGCGGAAGAAGAAATAGTAAGTGATGTTTGGCAGGGGCACTAGCGGTTTGCAGTGTTAGGCATGTACCTTTGATTCATCAAAGTGCGGTTTGGCAGGTTAAAAAACTGGCCTCACCGAATAAAAACAGGTTCATTTTTCTTTGAGGTATGCGATTCGCTATAGATGTAATCGTCATAATCAAAGCCCTTCAATTCTTCTATGGTCTTGACGTCTTTGTCAACGATATAACGCACCATGGAACCCCGCGCCTTTTTGGCGTAAAAACTAATGATTTTTAGTTTATCGTTGGTCCAGTCCTTAAAAATGGGCGAAATCACTGGTACCTTCAAGGCTTTTTCGTCGACGGCACCGAAATATTCATGGCTCGCCAAATTTATAAAAAGCTCATTTTCGCTAAGTTCGGCATTCAAGCTTTCTGTTAGGGTCTTTGTCCAAAATTCATACAAATTCTTTTTACGACCTACTTTTAGCTTGGTTCCCATTTCTAACCGATAGGGCTGCATAAGGTCGAGCGGGCGGAGTATCCCGTACTGTCCCGATAAAATTCGCAGCATATCCTGAAGTTTTTCTACTTTCTCGGAAGACATCGTATATGCATCGAGACCCTGATATACGTCACCATTGAAAGCATAAATGGCGGGCCTTGCGTTTTTGGTCGTAAAGGGAGTTTCAAAATCTTGGTTGCGCTGCCAATTGAGTTCGGCGAGCTTGTCGGAAATGCTCATGAGATCCATTAAAGCCTTTGGCTTTTTTTTCGCCAATAGCTTATTCAGGGCAACGGCCTCTTCTAAAAACTGGGGTTGCGTTTGTTTGAATTTGGGATATTCCGATTCGAAATCCAGCGATTTTGCCGGAGAAATGACAATTTTCATAACAAGGTATTATCAATAAGCAACTAAAATAAACTGATTTTTTTTGATTGCTGCAAATGTAATCAATCAGATGTCTATCTAGCTATCGACGGAACTTATGGTACCGGTATGAATTAAAAGCTGCCTAGTAATTCTATCATTATTTCAAAACAGCTTGACGCAGCTGCAATTGTGTTTTTCCTTTTGAAATTTTGGTGCTTGGAATTTGGTGCTTTTAGTATTACCGATGCTTAGCATAATGTCGCCACTTCTCGATACAATCGGCCATATCTTGGGGAATTTCGGAATCGAAGCGCATCTTTTCGCCGGTTTCTGGGTGAATAAATCCCAAGGTTTTGGCATGCAACGCCTGTCGGGGAAGAATTTTAAAGGCGTTGTCCACGAACTGCTTGTACTTAGTAAAGGTAGTACCCTTTAAAATCTTATCTCCGCCGTAGCGCTCGTCGTTGAACAGCGTGTGGCCGATATATTTCATGTGCACACGAATCTGATGCGTACGGCCGGTTTCCAATTGGCACGAAACTAGGGTCACGTATCCCAAACGCTCCATCACACTATAATGCGTTACCGCCTCCTTGCCATCGTCCCCTTCGGGAAAAACCTGCATCTGCAATCGATTTTTTGGATTACGGGCGATGTTGCCTTCCACCGTACCGGTTTCATCCTTGACGTCACCCCATACCAGGGCCACGTACTCGCGTTCGGAGGTCTTGTCGAAAAATTGTTTGGCCAAATGGGTCATGGCCGTTTCTGTCTTGGCTACCACCAGCAATCCCGATGTATCCTTATCTATGCGATGCACCAGGCCCGGGCGTTCGTTGCTGTTTTCAGGAAGGTCTTTGATATGATAAAGAAGGGCGTTGATCAATGTGCCGGAATAATTACCGTGGCCGGGATGAACCACCATTCCTGCAGGTTTATTGACAATTAGAAGGGAATCATCCTCATAAACGATATCCAAAGGAATATCCTCAGGAACCAACAAGAACTCATGTGGTGGATGCTCAAGAAGCACCTTTACCTCATCGCCAGGCTTTACCTTGTAGTTCTGCTTTACGACAGCACCATTAACCCAAATATTACCATTTCTGGCAGATTGCTGAATTTTGTTCCGGGTGGCATATTCGATGAAGTTCATCAAAAATTTATCCACGCGTAAAGGCTCTTGTCCCTTGGCGGCCACGAACCGGTGGTGTTCGAAAAGTTCATCGTCGGTTTCGTCTCTATCTTCTGACTGCATAGTTTATTGGGATTCGGCTTGTACTCTCGCCTGATCGGGAATATCACCATTACCGCACACCAGCTCGATCTTAGAAGTCTTGGGCAGTTTATCGCCCGGTTTGATCTGCTTGCCTTTGTGTTTGATATAGTACACCATATCCTTGCCCAATTGGTCGATATAGGTCGTACGTTGTACGTCAAGGCCAACGGCACGCAACATTGAGGTCGCATTGCGCTGGGTCACCTGAATAATATTTGGTACGGTTACTTGTTTGTATCCGGATGGATTTACGGTTAAATAAATCTTTCGATTTTCTTTCACCTTGCTTCCTGCCGAAGGGTTTTGCTCAATAATCGAAAACCGCGGATAATCAGGATTAAAATTCGCCGAATCCAACACCTCGAACCGCAAATGGGCTTCTTCCACCGCATTTCGCATCTCAGGAACAGACATCTTTCCAAAGTCGGGTACCTCGACTAATTCACCGTGGTTGGTGGTGCTATTTAGCCAACGCAGCGCTAAGAAAATAATGAGTATGAGCACCAAAAGAGCCAACCCAAGCTGTATCAATAGTACCTTACTCTTTAAAAAATGGAAGAAATTACGCATTTGGGTGTGTTTGACCGGACAAATATAGTGAACTCGTCTTGATTTTTTCTTTACTTTCGAGTTCGTTATTATAGACCTTCTAACCAAAACGATTCTATGAAGAAAAATATTGCCATCATCATGGGAGGGTATTCCAGCGAGTTTAAAATTTCCTTAAAGAGCGGTGCGGTAGTCCATGATTACTTGGATGCCGATACGTTCAACCCCTTTTGCATCCATATATACAAAGACAAGTGGGTTTATGTTGACGCCGAGGGCAAAGAATCGCCGGTAAACAAAAATGACTTTTCCATAAGCACCGATAATGGAAAACAGACCTTTGACTGCGTCTTTAACGCCATTCACGGTACCCCTGGTGAAGATGGATTGCTCCAGGCCTATTTTGAACTGCTGGGCATTCCGCAGACTTCATGCAATCAGTATCAGGCGGCCCTTACATTTAATAAGAGGGATTTGCTCAGTGTACTAAAACCCTATGGCATCAAATCCGCCCCCTCTTATTACCTGAATTTAGGCGACGAAATCAACGAAGATGCCATAGTAGCGAAAGTTGGCCTGCCCTGTTTTGTAAAGGCTAACAAGGCCGGTAGCAGCTTTGGTATTTCAAAGGTTTATGAAAAGGAAAAGCTACGGTCTGCCATTGAAAACGCTTACCGGGAAGATGATGAAATTATCATCGAGGCCTTTCTCGACGGTACCGAGGTTTCGGTCGGTGTAATTACCTATCACGGAAAGACCAAAGTGCTACCCATCACGGAAATCGTAACGGAAAATGATTTTTTCGATTACGAAGCTAAATACGAAGGAAAATCCGAAGAAATAACGCCGGCCAGAATATCGATAACTCAAGAAAAAAAAGTGACCGAAGTAGCGAAAAAAGCTTATGAAATATTAAAGATGAAAGGCTATTCCCGTAGCGAGTTCATCTTTGTAGACGATGAACCTATAATGCTCGAAATGAACACCACCCCGGGTCTGACCACCGAAAGTATACTCCCTAAACAAGCAAAAGCCGCGGGAATTTCGCTGGCAGAACTTTTCGGAAGTGCGATTGAGGAAGCTTTAAAAAAAAAGTGAAATGAAAGATTTAGGACATGCGATAAAACTCGAAAGCATGAGTTCGGAGTTATGAACGAAAATGGCAGTAATTCGTTGTCCGAATCAACTACGTTCCATGACTGACGGATAATAGGAAATAAAGAACAAGCCTTGTATTACCAGCAACGGGCTCGGTGAAAATCACCTCTTTCTAAACTTCTAAAACCCGAAACCCTTTTTTACCCAGCTGCTGAATTTGTACTTGAATTTTAAATGCAAACCCGTAACTTGTAAACCCGAAACCTTCTCCATGAGACGTGCAATTTTCCCTGGATCCTTTGACCCATTAACTTTAGGTCATTCTGATATTATTCAAAGAGGAGTAACTCTTTTTGACGAATTGATCATCGCCATAGGTAGCAACGCGGAAAAAAAGTATATGTTCAGTATCGAACAACGTATGGAATTCATTACTGCCGCTTTTAAATCCGAACCTAAAATAAAGGTCTTTACCTACAAAGGCCTTACCGTTGATTTTTGCAAAAAAATGAACGCTGAATTTATATTAAGGGGCTTGCGCAATCCCGCCGATTTTGAATTCGAAAAGGCCATTGCCCACACCAATCGTAAACTTTCGGAAATCGAGACCGTCTTCCTGTTAACCTCTTCCGGAAAGTCGTACATCAGTTCTTCAATAGTCCGTGACGTTATACGAAACGGAGGAGACTACACCGGTTTGGTGCCTAACACAGTTCGTACCTCCTAAGACACGCTAAGTCACCCGCCTTTTCAAGTTTTCTTTAAAGAATTTAAAAACTTACATTTTCGTAAGCATTAACCTACTATATTTGCAGAATACCTGCTATCAACAGGTATGGGGATACAGACAACGTGTTTAGCACTGTTCACAACAAACCTTGTGTTATCTAGGTAAACCGTCCTACTTTAGTCAGAAATTAGGACTACTATGTTGAAGGAACCCCAAATCAGAACCAATAATTTCTTGATCAAGCAACTGCCAAAAGCTATTGTTTTCGTCAACGAAAGGTTTGAAGTCGTCTATGCCTCCGACAAGTGGTTGACCGACTTTAAACTGGAATCATCCGATGTTTTCGGAAGGCCTATCGGGGATCTTTTTACAAGAACGGGCCGAGACTGGGAAAATGCCTTGCGCGATTGCCTATCGGGCACGACCGATGAAACCACGGTTCATCTTAATCACGATACTACACCCAGCGATACTTGGTTCGAATGGACCTGTGTTCCCTGGTATAATGAAGAGGAGCTTATCATCGGATTGATTATCGAAACGGAAGATATTACCCAGCGTAAACTTGACGAGTTGCAAATGAACAAGTTGCAATCACTCTTAAAGGCTACGTGCGAAATCGGCAAAATCGGGTGTTGGGAATATAGTTTTGAGGGGGATAAGCTTACTTGGTGCGAAATGACCCGGAGAATTCACGAGGTTTCCGATGATTTCGTTCCAACCATCGACAATGCCGTAAAGTTTTATAAGGACGGCCATAGCCGAAATACCATCGCCATGATAATTCATGAAGCTACTCAAAATGGTAAGCGCTGGAGCGAAAGATTACAAATTATAAATGCTAAAGGAAAGGAGATTTGGGTGCAAACTGCAGGAATGCCCATTTTTAAGGATGAAAAACTTGTCGGATTAACGGGAACCTTCCAAGACATAAACGATCAGGTACTATCGGAGACCAAGACAAAAGACAGCGAACTTTTGTTGCGCACCCTTGTCGATAATCTACCGCTCAACATTTTTATTAAGGATACGGAGTCACGAAAAATACTGGTCAACAAGGCTGAATGTGATTATTTAGGAGTTGATGGCCCCGAAGAACTTTTAGGAAAGTCCGATTTCGAACTCTACGACAAAGACATCGCACAGATTTCAAGAAATGAAGACCTGTGGGTCATGGAAACGCTTAACCCCATTCTAGCAAAGGAAACCACGAGCCGAAAGAAAAGCGGAAAGTCTACCACGTTCTTGACCTCAAAGATTCCGCTTATTGACAATAATGGGAAAGCGAACGGATTGGTGGGCATCAGCATTGATATCACCGATATCAAACAAAAGGAAGCAGACCTGCACGATCTGGTCAATGTCACCTCGTTGCAAAATAAGAAACTCGTTAGTTTCGCCCATATCGTATCGCACAACTTACGGTCACATACAGCGAATTTTTCGATGTTGCTAGATTTTCTTGCACATGAAAAAGATGAGTCGGAGAAAGATAACATAGTAGATATGCTCACCGATGCATCCGATAATCTTATGGAGACCTTAGAAAACCTGAACGAGATAGTAACCATTAATACCAAAGCAAATCTAGTCAAACAGCCTATCCTCCTTAAAAATAAAATAGAAAGTATACGACACAATTTATCCTCCTATTTGAAGCAAAACCATGCGAAACTTGTCAATAAGGTTCCCGCAACTATTGAAATACAGGTTATTCCCGAATATATCGATAGCATTTTGACCAATTTTATTACCAATGCTGTACGATTCAAGAATACCGAAAGAGACCCTATTATTACCCTGACTGCTACTGGTGAAAACGGCACTATCGTTCTCTCGGTCACCGACAACGGCCTTGGTATCGACTTGAAAAAAGATGGATCTAAGCTTTTCGGTATGTATAAGACCTTCCATGATCACAGCGATGCTCGGGGAATGGGGCTATTCATTACCAAAAATCAAATCGAGGCCATGAACGGAAAAGTAAGTGTCGAAAGTCAATTGGGCATCGGATCTACTTTCAAGATTTATCTGGATGGAAAACATTAATTGCATCTGTATTATCGACGATGATCGTATTACGGTCTATGGCATAAAAAAGATGCTTGACCTTACCGTAAACTGCGATAACATCATCTCGTATGCCAATGGCAAATTGGCCATCGAAGGAATAGAAGAGATGTACAAGGCCACCGCAAAAGTTCCAGAGCTGATTTTTTTGGATATCAACATGCCAATTATGGATGGTTGGGAGTTTCTCGAAGCGTTCATTGCCCTTCCCCTAGACCAAAAGGTGCAAATAAATATCGTTACCTCATCCATCGATGCAACCGATCTCGAGAATTTTGAACGCTACAAAATGCAGACCGAACATACAATCAGTTATACGCATAAGCCGATTCAAAAGGCAATCATCAAAAAAATCACAAAAACCAAGTAGCTTGCGGGTTACGGTTTACGCCATTCTTTACAGCTAATTATGTAAATTTGGCGCATGGTACCAATCACTAAAAAACACTTCTGGTCGAAGGCAACATTTGCTGTACTAGTACTAATTCTTTGTTGTGCTTGTAAAACCGAGCAAGAGGATAAAGCTGACGATTTTCCGACCCATTTCGAACTGACCGACGGCGAAGAGACGGCCACCTATCTACAGACTGTCGATTTCTACATTCAACTAGCCAAGGAATTCCCTGAAATCAATTTGCAGACCATGGGCGAAACCGATAGCGGATATCCTTTGCATATCGTAACCTACAATCCCGATGGGGACTTCAATTTCCAAAAAATCGGGAATGATAAAACGCTTATTTTAATCAATAATGGTATCCATCCGGGAGAGCCCGACGGTATTGATGCGACTATGCTTCTGTATCGGGATTTTGCTACGGGAAAACTCGAACCGCCAAAGCATACGGTATTGGTTACAATCCCTGTGTATAATATCGGTGGGGCCCTAAACCGCAACAGTACAACTAGGGCGAACCAAAACGGACCTAAAGCCTATGGTTTTCGTGGAAATGCCCTGAACTACGACCTTAACCGCGATTTTATAAAGGGCGACACCAAAAACGCACAGGCCTTTTATGAAATTTTCCATCGTGTAAAGCCTGATATCTTTATCGACAACCATGTCAGTAATGGTGCGGATTATCAATACATTCTGACACATCTCTTTACACAACATGATAAACTTGGGGACAAACTGGGGCAATATCTTAACGAGGAAATGATGCCCGGCCTTGAGCAATCGTTGAAAGAAGCCGATTGGGATATTACCCCCTATGTAAATGTTTTCAACCAAGTACCCGAAAAGGGCTTTTCGCAGTTTATGGATTATCCCCGGTATTCAACGGGTTACACCAGCCTGTGGAATACGTTTGGCATGATGGTAGAGACCCACATGCTGAAACCCTACGAACAACGTGTCGAAGGCACCTATCGCCTAATGGAAAAAATGGTCGCTATCGCGGAGGCGGATCACGAAAAAATCAAACGCCTTCGCATAGAAGCGAGACACCGCCATAAGAACTGGAAGTTCTATCCCACGGCCTGGGGTATCGATTCGACCCAAACCACTACCTTAAGTTTTAAGGGGTTTGAGGCCGATACCCTTTCCAGCGAGGTCACCGGTCGGACCCGACTTAAATATAATCGAAATCGGCCATTTAACAAACAGGTGGAATATTACAACAACATGAAGCCACTCGATTCCATAGAAATTCCTGAAGCCTATATTATTAAAAAGGGATGGAGCAAAGCCATCAACTTGTTGACGTTGAATCAAATTGAAATTAAAGTACTTAAAAAAGATACCCTGCTTGCCGTAGAATCTTATCAAATCGACACCTTCGATACAGCCAATGCTCCGTATGAAGGTCATTATCCGCATAGCAATACGAGGGTGAAGACCAATTTGAAGAACGTGAGCTTCCAGCAGGGAGATGTTTTAATAGCTACCGACCAACCAGGCATTCGATACCTATTGGAAACCTTGGAACCTGAAGCGCACGATTCTTTTTTCAACTGGAATTTTTTCGATCCCATCCTACAGCGCAAAGAAGGGTTTTCTCCCTATGTTTTTGAGGATGAAGCTTCGGAGATGTTACGGAACGATGCCGCCTTGCGGGATAGCTTCCAACTTAAACAGAAAAATGACACTGCATTTGCAGCTAGCGGCTATGAGCAGCTAGATTGGCTTTTCAAACAATCCGAACACTTTGAGGATGCCTACATGCAGTATCCAGTGTATCGGTTGATGAAAACGGAGTGAAATTCAAGTTTACGGGTTAGGGGTTTAGGAAACTTACCACTATAAAATCGCCACTTTGTCGAAACCCTTCAGGACCCGGGTCGGTTGACAAATCAAGCGATTACTAAAAAAGAATCTTGATATTGGTATACGAGTTCTGAAGGGCTTTTTGGATTTTCTTCGGTCCTTTCCACTTCACTTTTACGATGCCTTCCTTTTTTTCAGGTTTAAGCTTGCCATCATATTCTGTTCTCATGGCAAACCAATGTACTTCTTTAAGGGTGTAGGTACCATTGTTCTTGTAAATGTGATAGGTTGTTCTAAGAAAATTCTCGATGCGTAGGCCCGATACGCCAGTCTCTTCCATAACCTCCCTAATAGCGCAATCCTCGATAGATTCGCCTTTGTCGAGTTTACCTTTGGGCAGGTCCCATTTATCGTTTCTATAAATGAAAAGAACCTTCCCTTTCGGATTGGTTACTACCCCGCCAGCCGCAACGGTCAAGGGAATCTTTTTCGTGAATTTCTTAAGGATTTCCTCGTGGTTCGGATGGTAAATATAGGCTTCGGAAAGTTTCTTCTTTTTTAAGGCTTTTATGGCCTGTTGTATCGAATCTTCGTTGAGCAAAAAATATTCGCCATTGGCCGTTTCGGAGAGTTTATTTGTTAAGATCAACGGCAGTTCGTTCACAAAAACTTTATACATTTGTGGTATGGTTTTAAATAAAGACACCGCTAAAAAAACAGCCGAGCTCTTGTTGCAAATTAATGCAATAAAGTTGAATCCTGAAAATCCGTTTACTTGGGCGTCGGGCTGGAAATCGCCCATCTACTGTGACAATCGGATTCTGCTATCATATCCCGTTATTCGAAATTACATCCGGGAAGAGATGGCCAAGCAGGTCGAGTTGCTTTACGGCAAGCCCGATATTATTGCAGGTGTGGCAACAGGGGCCATCGGTATAGGCGCTCTGGTAGCCGACGTTTTGGGCCTACCCTTTATATACGTGAGACCAGAGCCCAAATCGCACGGAAGGCAAAACCAAATCGAAGGCAAGCTAGAAGCAAACCGCAGTGTAGTGGTTATAGAAGACCTTATCAGTACAGGAAAAAGTAGTCTCAATGCAGTCGATGCACTAAAGGCTGAAGGTGCCAAGATAAAAGGCATGTTAGCCATATTCACCTATGGTTTTCAAGTCGCGGACCAAAATTTCAACGCAAAAGATGTAACGCTCCATACACTGAGCGACTACGAATATCTGATGGAACAAGCCTTAGAAACCCGATACATCAACGAAGAGCAAATGAACACCCTTTTAGAATGGCGGCAAAAACCTGCCGAATGGAAACAATGACCCTAATTTTGAAACCCTGAGCGGAGTCGAAAGACCAAATCCCAGGTATATCATACCCCTAAAACGTTAAACTTTAGTTCACTAGCTTACTAATTTTTGTAAAATGTTAATAGAAACCCCGAACAAAACAATCCCAAAAGGTGATCAAGAGGTCTTTGATTTCCTGACCGACTTGAAAAACTTCGAAAAGTTAATGCCCGAGAACATTGATAAGTTTGAACTTATCAACCAAGACCGTTTTCTTTTTTCATTAAAAGGGATGCCCGAAATCGTTCTTGAACGTAAAGGTCAAACGCCCAATAGCCAAATCGTATTGGGGGCCGCAAGCCAAAAATTGCCCTTTACCTTAACTGCCGATATAGCGAAACTGAGTGAAGCAGAAAGCGAGGTTACCTTACGTTTTAGTGGGGAGTTCAACGCGATGATGGGCATGATGATTAAAAAACCAATCACCAATTTTATGGGTGCACTTTCGGAGAATTTGGAAAAAATATAGCTTATAATGCCATTTCCAGTGCGCTTAGCGCCATCTTATAAACTACATTAAACTCAAAGTATATGCGTAGAGCGTTTAGGCTGCAGGGCTGAGCCAACTTGAATCAATAAAGCAACTTTACCTCTTTCAGATCAAAGTTCTTC
Source organism: uncultured Flavobacteriaceae bacterium (assembly GCA_963832345.1). Taxonomy (GTDB): domain Bacteria; phylum Bacteroidota; class Bacteroidia; order Flavobacteriales; family Flavobacteriaceae; genus Pricia. The sequence goes on from CAWHTW010000018.1 coordinate 50,829, forward strand.
AAAACTGAATTTTCAAGCTCGACATTTAGCCTGCCACTCTTTGAAACTCCCTTTATAACACCGATAAACCGCCCACCTACCTTATTTTCGAAGGTCGATACCTTCCCCTTTCTGAACAATATATTTTCATAGCTGTCCCATAAATGAGCTTCCTCTTTTTGACCTAGTCTTAGAAAAGTTTGTTTTAATTGGTTCACAATACGCTGAAGGAGCACATCCAAATCAAAGGTGTTTCCCAATAGTAATTGCAAAGAAGAAACATTTTGCAAGTCCTTAAAAGTCAACTGATTCACGTTTAGACCTATACCTAGTATGGATGTATGAATTGTACTTCCTGTTAAAATGTTTTCAATAAGTATTCCGCATATCTTTGATTTACCTGACAGAATGTCGTTTGGCCATTTAATACTTAAATCTGGGACATTATACTGTTTCAAAACCGCATGAACGGCCAGTGAAACGCAGAGATTCAAAGCAAAACTATGGCTGACCGGTAGTTTCAAATTACGCCGCAACACACTAAAAGTTAGATTTTTACCGGCTTCCGATTGCCATATTGTGCCCATTTGACCCCTACCCAGTTCTTGTTGCCGAGCCGTTACTACTGTGTAATCTTCAGGTACTTTCGACATCAATAACCGTCGTAAATGGGCGTTGGTAGAGTCCGTGGCATCAAGTTTGATTAATTGCATGTTCGTCTTGGTTGAATCTCTTATAGAAAACATCGGCTAAAGAACAAAAAAATAATAACTTTGCAGAAATTGAACCCGAGCGGGTCGTTTAAAATTATTGAATGCAGAAAAGCAAAGCCGGTGCAGATGAATTAATTGCATTGATCTTGGAAGGAATCGAAGAAGTAAAGGGACAGAAAATCAATTTACTCGACCTCCGGGATATTGAAAATACCGTTTGCGACTACTTTATTATTTGTAATGGTACTTCGAACACACATGTAAATGCCATTGTAGGCTCTATACGAAAAACCGTCAGCAAAGCTATCGGAGACAAGCCGTGGCATGTAGAAGGTGAGGACAATGCCGAATGGATTTTAATGGACTATGTGAACGTCGTTGTACATGTTTTCCAAAGACAGATCAGGGAGTATTACGACATTGAAGGCCTTTGGGGAGATGCCAAGGTAACCGAGGTGGAAAGTAGTTTGAATTCGTAAAAAAAAATAATGGCTAAGAAAGATACAAGTACAACAAATCCGAAAAAACCCAAATTCAGTTCGTGGTGGATCTACGGATTGATTGCCGTATTGTTAATCGCATTTCAATTTTTAGGTAGCGGAAATCTCGGAACTACCAAAAAGACGACTACCTCAGAACTTCAGGAATATCTCAGGAATGGCGATATTGCTAAAATACTGATTATTACCAATACCCGTCAGGCCAAGGTTTTCTTGACCGATGAGGCGCTTGCCAAAGATGTTCACAACGATGTCAATGACCAACCCTTTCTGCCATCGACCGGTGCCGTACCACAGTACGTATTGGACTATGGGGATCTTCAAAATTTCGAGAACGAAATCAAGAACATCAAAAAAGAGAACAACCTTGAAACGATAGTCGATTACGATACGGATAACAACTATCTAATGGATCTGTTACTGGGTATCTTGCCGTTCGTACTGATTATCGGAATCTGGATCTATCTGATGCGACGAATGTCAGGCGGTGGCGCAGGCGGCGCTGGTGGCCAGATTTTTAACATTGGTAAATCGAAAGCAAAGCTTTTCGATGAAAAAACGGATACCCGAACGTCTTTCAAAGATGTTGCCGGATTGGAAGGTGCCAAGGAAGAAGTCGAGGAGATTGTAGATTTCCTTAGAAATCCCGATAAATACACTTCCCTAGGTGGTAAAATTCCGAAAGGGGCGCTCTTGGTAGGTCCTCCGGGAACCGGTAAGACGCTATTGGCAAAAGCTGTAGCAGGAGAGGCAAAAGTTCCATTTTTCTCCCTTTCTGGTTCCGATTTTGTGGAGATGTTCGTGGGGGTAGGCGCTTCTAGGGTACGTGATCTTTTCAAACAGGCCAAAGACAAATCGCCCGCCATTATATTCATTGATGAAATCGATGCCATTGGTCGGGCACGAGGAAAGAATAATTTCACGGGATCGAATGACGAACGTGAAAATACCTTGAACCAACTTTTGACCGAGATGGACGGTTTTGGCACCAATACTAACGTTATCGTACTGGCAGCAACTAACCGAGCCGATGTACTTGATAAAGCCTTGATGCGTGCAGGACGTTTTGATAGACAAATCTATGTAGACTTACCGGATGTCAGGGAACGTAAAGAGATTTTCGAGGTGCATTTACGGCCCATAAAAACCGCCGAAACTTTGGATATGGAATTTTTGGCAAGACAGACCCCCGGGTTCTCAGGTGCCGACATTGCCAACGTTTGTAACGAAGCAGCGCTTATAGCCGCACGAAAGGAACGAAAAGCTGTCACCAAACAAGATTTCCTGGATGCGGTGGACAGAATCGTAGGCGGACTTGAGAAAAAGAACAAAATTATCACGGTCGGTGAGAAAGAAACGATTGCCTATCACGAGGCCGGCCACGCTACGGTAAGTTGGATGTTGGAACATGCCTCACCTCTTGTGAAGGTAACAATAGTACCCCGCGGACAATCATTGGGTGCTGCTTGGTATTTACCCGAAGAACGGCTAATTGTTCGACCTGAACAGATGCTAGACGAAATGTGCGCCACGATGGGCGGTAGGGCAGCGGAAAGGGTGATTTTTGACAAAATATCGACCGGCGCCCTGAGCGATCTCGAAAAAGTGACCAAACAGGCACGGGCCATGGTTACCATTTATGGACTTAATGAGGAAATAGGAAACCTTACCTATTACGATTCTTCAGGACAGGATTCCTACGGATTTTCGAAACCTTACAGCGAGGATACCGCACGGAAAATCGATGGCGAAATTTCGAAAATCATCGAAGAGCAATACGAAAGAGCCATTGAGGTACTGACGGTACATAAAGATAAGCTCACTACCTTGGCAGAAAGACTTCTAGACAAAGAAGTCATATTTAAGGAAGACCTTGAAAAAATATTTGGCAAACGGCCATTTGATAAGGAATTCGATAAATTGGGTCAAGAAAATATCGAGAAAAAAGAGGAAAGTGTTCCGAAACCTGCAGAAGAAGACACTTTAGAGAACGAGGCGAAAGAAAATAAAATATAAAATTTATCGTTGTTCTTTAATCAAGGACAGTTACACTGAGATTTATTTCATTAATGGGGCTATTTGACAAACTATTCGGTGGCGGTAAACAGAAGAAAGTTTCCAAAGAGACTGCGGAGACCAGAGGCGCACATATGCCCGATTTGAACATACCCGTTGATGAAAAATTTACAATTCATTTTAAAAAGAACGGTGGTAAGTTTCTCTATTGCGATTCGTTTGCCGAAATCTCACAGGCACTTCGGAATATTATTGGGGAAAACGATTGGCAAAACCATCCTTTTTATGCCCTTGACCCCAAACTGCGGGAAAAATTTTCAAAAGAGAATGTACGATTTATCGATAATAGCAAACTGAGTGAAGTTTTCTTTACCACTTGCGAACACCTCATCGCCCAAAACGGTTCGATTTTGGTCTGTTCCAACCAATTGATGGATAACAAGCTGAATGAACTGCCCTACAATGTTATCGTTTTTGCCACTACCAGTCAACTAGTGGAATCTATCGGGGAAGGTTTAAAGACCATTAAAAAGAAATATGGCCACAACATTCCAGCGAATATCACCACCTTAAAGCACTTTCAAGCGAACAAAGAGAACTCCGACGACTTTTTGACCTATGGCAGTAGCTCCAAAAATTTGTATCTTTTGCTTTTAGAAGATTTATAATTGAATATCTGAAGCATGAGGGAAATTTTAAGGCGTTCGCTTACCGGGGCAGTGTATATTATACTCCTCCTTTCCGCCGTTTTTCTAAGTTCGGACGCTTTCGATTTTCTCTTTATGGTTTTTGGACTCGCCTGCCTCAATGAATACAAGAAATTAGTGGGATTGGAGGGGCGATATATTTACATGGCCTATTTAGCCCTCTGGTGGGCGTTTATCTATTTCGTAACCGATATTTGGTTGGTTTATGTACTTTTATTCTGCACCCTGATTGTTAATTTTCTTCTTTTGTACTATCTTTTTTCCAAAAAAGAGAAATTGTTCAATACCTTTCAGAAATTTATAATCGGATTATTCTATATCGGCGGAGGCTGTATTTTTTTGACCATGATTCCTTATACCAATGACGACTTCGTGAAATTTCTCATCATCGGAATCTTCCTTCTCATTTGGGTAAGCGATTCGTTCGCCTATATCGTCGGACGTTTGTTTGGTCGAACAAAATTGTTTTCAAGGGTTTCGCCTAAAAAGACAATCGAAGGTGCTTTGGGAGGATTGGTATTTGCTTTGGCTACTGCCTATCTTCTGGCGAAGTATGAGCCTATTATCACACCATTGCAATGGCTAGTTCTAGCCACTATTATTGTAGTTTCCGGGGGTTTGGGAGATTTGGTAGAATCTAAATTAAAAAGGGGTGCCGGCGTAAAGGACAGCGGCGCCATTCTACCGGGACATGGAGGTATGCTTGATCGTTTAGACAGTTTAGTGTTCGCCGCCCCTTTCGCTTATCTAACCTTAAATATTTTCGCCAATGTTTCATAGAGAAGGCCAAAAAATAATATTGATTACCTTTTTTATCGTATCCGCTTTAATACTGGTATCGCAATTCTATGTTAACATTGAATGGCTACGTTGGGGGCTTCAAATTGCCGCCTTAATTTTATTAGTCCTCATATTACAGTTCTTTCGTAATCCGACCCGAAAAGTTGTGAAAAATTTCGATGAAATATTGGCACCGGTTGATGGCAAGGTAGTCGTAATCGAAGAGGTGGAAGAGACTGAGTTTTTCAACGAAAAACGCAAGCAGGTTTCCATTTTCATGTCACCGGTCAACGTACATGTCACCCGGTACCCGGCAAGTGGGACTGTCAAATACTCCAAATATCATCCTGGAAAATATCTCGTCGCTTGGCATCCCAAATCGAGTACCGAGAACGAACGCACCTCGGTGGTCATAAAAACTCCGAAATTCGGCGATATTCTTTACCGTCAGATTGCGGGAGCTATGGCGCGGCGTATTGTAAACTATGCCGAAGAAGGTGAGAACGTACAACAAGGTGATGATGCCGGATTTATAAAATTCGGATCGCGTGTCGATTTATTCCTACCTTTGGATTGTGCGATAACCGTAAAACTCAATCAAAATGTAACGGGCGCAAAAACCTGTATAGCTGCCGTCGCCGTTAAAAAGGATGAAGAACGAGAAACTACATACTAATTTTGCGCTGGCGGTCGACTTTGTAAACAACTACACTGAACCCATGCCCGCCGATCTTCTCTTAAAACTTTATGCCTACTACAAAATCGCGAACAAAAATTACGAAAATCCAGGAAGTAGCACCCCACTTATAAATGCCTTCAAGGCCAATGCCCTGATCCAGGCAAATAATATGAGCCGAGACGATGCGATGAAGGCCTATGTGAAGTTGGTGAAGAACGAGGTGATGAAATAAAAAATTCCAAAATAAGCTTGCAGACGTTGGTGATAGTTAGATAGTCGCTGGCAGCGAAAAAATCAATTCTTTATAAACGTACAATCCAAAACGCTTTTAAACTTTTTTCACTATACTCCTAAACTAATAAACCCCTAAGCTTTCTATTTTTTGCAAGGACTTTCATTCATATAAATCATCCAAATCGGCCTGACAAAGCTCGAACATAAAATTTCCCATTTTTTGCGTGACGTCGTTAAAAAATCGTTCTCCTTTTTCTTTCGTAGATTTATGGGGATTGCCAACTCCCGTATCGTCACTTATCTTAGACCACTGTCGCTCTGCCCAGACCCATCCTTCCGAAAAGGATTTTATTCTGTAGCCTTTGGATAACCCATCGCCCCATTTATTTTTCGGAAGTACCAGATCGGGATGCAGATGCAACATCAAACTGGTCTCCATCTCATCGGCATGGTCGCCATTTTCTTCAAAGTAATCTTTTTTGTTCAATGCCTGTGCCCAAAAGCAAAAACTGATAAACATCTTTGGAAATTTAAGACCGAGTTCCCTTACCAAGGGCTTGAAATTATTTCCGCCATGACTGTTGAAAATCAATAGTTTATAAATTCCCTGTCGGTTTAGTACCTCGATAATATCCGATAGAATTGCGTACTGGGTACTTGGGTTCAAGTTAATATCAAGGTAAATATCGGATTGACCGGTATTTACGCCAAACGGGAGTGTCGGCAAAACAATGACCTTTCCGCCTTTCTCCCAAGCCATCCTGGCGGATTCCGCCGAAAGGGCATCTGCTTCATAATTGTCGGTCGCGTAGGGTAAATGGTAGTTATGGGCTTCGGTAGCGCCCCAAGGTAAAACGGCCAAATCAATCTCGACATCCTTTAGGGCTTTCCAATTGGTTTCGGCAAGGATATAGGGTCTCATGTTCGTTTTTTAATTTCTGGATTGTCAAAATCATTTAAAAGGCCCGACCATAATATGCGCCCTGAAGGTGCCGGGATCCATTAGCCAGGGCATTCCCTTTTCATGCGGCTTATCGGGCAGTCCCGTTGATTCCGTGGTGGCAAATGGGGTGTAGATGACATAGCGGTACTGTGCGTCGCCCAGTTCGCCCGTTGTTTTGTCGTAAGCTCCGTCAGTGCCATAATAGACGTACAGCATACTGGGCTCCTTGGGCAATTGCAATTCGCCAGACTCGACCTCTGCTCCTCGGATTTTCTCCCTCTCTTCGGCATCCTTGCCTTCAGCGGTTAGTTCGCGCCCCCGTTTCATAAATGGTTCCAATTTTTTGGAGTAACAAGATACACTAATTCCTTCTTTAGAAGGATTATCGGCCAAACAGACCAAATTATTGGTTCCATCGCGCAATACCGCCATTTCACCATTTTCGTCGTAACCGTATACCATTGCACCCGCCCTGTCCGCTTCAGGTGCAGGAAGTGTAGCCGTCTTTATCTGGATTTCGACGGGAAGGATTTCGGGTTTATTCTTTTCTTGGCATGCCAATGACATAAAGGCAAGAATCAATGTAAGGGAAAATAATTTTTTCATGGTATTTTGTTTTCCTTAAATATAAAAAATCCATCCGTTATTTGTTGCCCAATCATTTGCGATTCTTTTTCGAATCCGAAAATAACACCGTTAAAATCACCTCCGGTGTCCGTTTTCGTCGCGTTCCGCCAACCCTAGCCGAGGACGACGCTTTTATCCAAGGCCTATTTTAGACTTCCAAGACTTTTCTCCAAAGTCTCGATTTTCGCCGCGGCATCCGCCTGCTTTTTGCGTTCCATGTCGATTACTTGTTCAGGCGCATTGTTTACAAAGCGTTCGTTGGAGAGCTTTTTTTGCACGGAATTCAAGAAGCCTTTAGTATACTTCAGCTCCTCTTCGATTTTTTTTATTTCGGCCTCCACGTCGATAGCACCACTTATCGGAATAAAATATTCGTTACTCTTTACCCGAAATGATAGCGCACCGTCTACCGAGGCATCTACATAAGAGATGTTCGAAAGATTTGTCAGTTTTCCGATAACCACATCCCATTTTTTTGCATTTTTTTCTTCATCCAAAACGAAGAGCTCCAAGGTCTCCTTCATGGGGATATTCTTTTCCTTTCGGATATTTCGAATGCCGGAAACGACCTCCGAGGCAAAATCAAATTCGTTTATTAGATCGATACCTACTTTTTGGGCTTTTGGCCACTCAGAGACCACCAGCGCTTGTTCGGATGACCGCTCAGTGATGTGCTGCCAGACTTCTTCGGTCAGAAAGGGCATAAAAGGATGCAACAGTTTCAGGTTCTTCTCGAAAAGGTTTATGACGGCCTCATAGGTCGTTTTATCAATAGGTTTTTGATAGTCTGGTTTTATGATTTCGAGCAGCCAAGAACTATAATCGTCCCAGACTAGCTTGTAAATCGCCATTAGGGCATCGGAAATACGATATTTACCAAAGTGGTCATCGATTTCTAGCAAAGTTTGATCGAACTTGGCCGTATACCAAGCGATGCCCAGTTTTGAGGCTTCGGGCTGGGGCATGTCGCTTACCTCCCACCCTTTCACCAATCGGAAGCCGTTCCAGATTTTATTCGCAAAGTTCTTTCCCTGCTGGCAGAGGTCTTCGTCGAACATCAGGTCATTGCCGGCAGCGGAGCTCAACAAGAGTCCAACGCGGACGCCATCGGCACCATAGGTTTCGATGAGCTTGAGCGCGTCGGGAGAATTGCCGAGGGATTTCGACATTTTACGCCGCTGCTTGTCACGAACCAATCCCGTAAAGTAAACATTCTGAAAGGGCCGTTCATTCCGGAATTCGTATCCAGAGACTATCATACGGGCCACCCAGAAAAAGATGATATCGGGACCGGTGACTAAATCGTTGGTCGGATAATAGTAATTGATTTCTTTGTTATCGGGATCCAGAATGCCATTGAACACACTGATCGGCCATAGCCAGGATGAGAACCAAGTGTCTAGCGCATCTTCGTCTTGTTTTAAATCTTGCAACTGCAACGGCTTCACGACGGAGCCTGTGCTGAGCGCAGCCGTCCCTCGATTGCGCTCGGATTGGCTGTTCAATTTTGCTTTTGCCTTCTCCAACGCTTCCTCCTTACTCTCTGCAACCACAAACTCATCCTGACCGTCGCCATAGTAGTAAGCGGGAATCTGCTGCCCCCACCAAAGCTGACGCGAGATATTCCAATCGCGAATGTTCTCCATCCAATGCCGATACGTATTATCGAATTTTTTCGGGAAAAACTTGACTTCTTCCGTTTCTAGCACCGCGGTAAGGGCAGGTTGGGCGAGCTCTTCCATTTTAAGGAACCATTGGTCACTCAATCGCGGCTCTATGACCGCTTTGGTACGCTCGGAAGTTCCTACCTTATTGACATAGTTTTCCGTTTTGACCAAAAATCCCTTTTCTTCCAGTTCCTCAGTGATTTCCTTACGTACCAAGAACCGATCTTTACCTTCGTAATGCAATCCAAAGGAATTCAAAGTGGCATCCGCATTGAAAATATCAATAGTCTCTAAATCGTGCTTTTCGCCCAAGGCCTTATCGTTGACATCATGTGCTGGAGTAATCTTTAGGCACCCAGTACCAAATTCCATGTCTACATACCCATCCTCTATAATCGGCACGACCCTTCCGCAAATGGGAACAATGGCCTTTTTACCTTTCAAATGCCGAAAGCGGTCATCATTGGGATTGATACAAATCGCGGTATCGCCCAAAATGGTTTCAGGCCGTGTCGTGGCAATAGTTACTTTTTCGCTAGAGCCTTCAATCGGATAGGATAAATAGTAGAGCAATCCCTGTTTTTCCTCATAAATGACTTCCTCGTCGGATAAGGTGGTCTGTGCCTCTGGATCCCAATTAACCATACGATGCCCCCTGTAAATCAATCCTTTATCGAAAAGGTCGACAAAAACTTTGATAACGGATTTGTACATATCGTCATCCATAGTAAACTTGGTACGGTGCCAATCGCAGGAGCAGCCAAGCTTTTTGAGCTGTTCCAAAATAACACCGCCGTATTCGTCAGTCCATTTCCAAGCATGTTTAAGAAATTCCTCTCGGCTTAAATCGGATTTGTCTATGCCTTCGGCTTTCAGTTTAGCGACAACCTTCGCCTCCGTCGCAATAGAGGCATGGTCCATACCTGGCACCCAGCATGCATTTCTGCCCATAAGTCTGGCCCTACGGATTAGAACGTCTTGCAGGGTGGCATTCAACATATGTCCCATATGAAGTACGCCCGTAACGTTCGGGGGTGGGATTACGATAGTATAGGGCTCTCTTTCATCAGGTACGGAATGAAAATATTCATGCTCCGTCCAGTAGTCGTACCAGTGGTTTTCAGCTTTTCTGGCGTCGTATTTCGAGGGTATATCCATGGTTTGGAACGATTTTTGGAGAATAGACAGTGGTTTGGAAAATTAAATTTCCAAACCCTGTTAATTGTTGATAAGTTATGGCAATTTTGCCCCATTTTAAATACGAAACAAAAATAAGCAACGTTAACAGATAATGAACTTGTCTTGGGTTTTTCTTTTATCCTAGATGGGTTCAAACAAAGTATTTTGGAGGTTCCTGCGAAAAGATTTAATTTTGGACTTCCTTTAAAACCAAAATCATGAAAAAAATAGCACTTGTATTGTTTGTTGGCCTAATGGGATTTACCCTTACCGCACAGGAAAAGGCCGCTAAAATCGAGTTTAAGTCAGAAACCGTTGATTACGGGGAAGTAGCCAAAGGCGCCGATGGTGTTCGGGCGTTCGAGTTCACTAACACCGGTAATGCACCACTGATTATCAGCAAGGTAAGTTCTAGTTGTGGCTGTACTATCCCGAAGAAACCAGAAGACCCAATTCTACCGGGTAAAACAGGAGAAATTCAAGTAAAGTACGATACAAACCGTGTCGGACCTATCCGAAAGGCGATAACTGTGATCTCTAATGCCAGTACGCCTACGAAAGTCCTTAAGATTAAGGGTGAAGTGAAGGCCGTTGATGGAAAATAGTAGTACAATATCTTATTTAGATGAAACCCCGATGCAAGCTCGGGGTTTTTTATTTCTAATAGTGAAAAATGGCGCGGATGCTCGGTGCTCGATGCCAATGGAAAATCAAAAATTTCAATCATTGAACACCTGACATCAACGTTTTTTCTTGAACATATCTTTTAGCACAAAGCTAAAGGTTAGGTCTTGGGCATGGCGTTCAATTTGAACTTTTACCCGTTTCCCTTCTTTTTCGTTGAGCATTTCGAGCACTTCCTGTAATTTGTATCGGTGAACACGTTTTCCGTTTACGGCCAGAATAATATCGCCTTCCAGAAGGCCGGCTTCTTGGGCGGGGCTTCCGGCTCGGATGCCCGATACTATAATTTCGGGCACCAAACTTAGTCTGGTACGAGTCTCAAAAAGAATTTGGACATCACCGAAGGATTTTTCGTCGTTATATGCCACGCCCCTTGAATCTGAAATACTCTCCGAAATGTATCGCATTCCGTCATGCTGCAGGCTTAGCCCGCTTAAATTGTATCGGAAAGGTGCATTAAAATTCCTGTTTTTTCGTAAAACAACAGTATTGCGGCTGTAATCAAAAGTGATATGGAAGCGTTTCAGCACTTCGCCCCCTACACTTCCGTTGCGGCTGCCCAGGTTCTTTATGGCACCGAAAGATTTTTTATCGGGGAAAGCCGCTTTGGCATTCTTTAGGGTAAAACGTCCTATTCGAATCTGGTCGACTATGGTGCGTTTTCCGAAGATATTTCCGTTCAGGCCCTTTCCCAAAAAGTCTTCATAGTACTTTTCGGGTATATTTATGTCATTGTTCGCAAATAGCCAAATGGCATCGCTACTTCCCGTATCGACCAACAACTTGACCGGTCGTTCATTTTTCAACGATAGATTACCATCGATGTAGGCTTTTTTTTGAAGTATGGATAGCGGCAGAATTTCTTGGCGCTTACTTTTTCTATACGTATAGGTTTTAGGGTCGTGAAACTTTAAGGTTCTACCGCTATAATCAATTTCCACCACAAAATCCCTGAAAAGGTCATACCCGATAATACCATGGATAGGAATGCCCAAAACGGTAGAAAAATTCATAGTCTTGTCCAAAACCACATACAACTGTTGGTCAGGATTCTCAATATGCCTTGTTCGGAAAGTATTACCATGCGAACGTAGCGCTTTGATAGGCTTGCCATCCCCAAGCCCCTTGATCGTAATTTCCGAAACATTGTTGATCTGTACCGAATCTTGATCGGAAAGGTTAAAAAGGATGGGTTTGTCTACCCCGGAATCCAATATAAAGAAAAGTTCTGTACCGTTTACCTCCATTGGGATGACAATTAGGTTATTGATAAGGCGGAATTTCAACTTTTCGAATTTTCTGCCATCCGGCAAATGGTAGTTCTGTGCCACTCCCAGAAAAGGAAACAGCAATAGAAAAATGGCGATATGGCTAAGAAATCGGTTCAACTTTCTTGTTTTAAAGAAGTTACCTTTGTTTAAGATACGATTTTTATTGTTTGACCCGATATTTTTAACACATGAATTCGGGATGCTCGGTGTTCGGTAGCGAATAGGCAAAATCCATTAAGGGCGACAAATTGGTCATCCCCAATACGACGCACTAGCATTGACCATTTAAAACTAGCGAGCATCCCTCATTTAACTTCGAACCTGCAACATCCATCTTCGAACACCCGACAGCTGCCCCTTTTCGCAAACTTCCCAACTAAACGCCTAAACGTATAAACGCATACACTTTTTTTTCCCACTTTTGCAAAAACACAAATCATTATGCCATCAGTTTCCCAAAAAGGGCTTACCATGCCCCAATCCCCCATACGTAAACTAGTACCTTTTGCCGAAGCCGCAAAGAAGAACGGCGTTGAGGTAATCCACCTCAACATTGGGCAGCCGGACATTAAAACCCCCAAGGTCGCTTTGGATGCAGTGAAAAATAATACCCTCGAGGTGCTTGAATACAGCCGTTCGGAAGGTTCCGAAGCGTACCGCCGAAAATTGGCTGGGTATTATGACAAAAACGATATCCATGTCAATGCCGAAGATATCATCATAACTACCGGAGGCTCGGAGGCACTAGCCTTTACGATGGGCAGTATTATGGATGCCGACGACGAAATTATCGTGCCCGAACCTTTTTACGCCAACTATAACGGATTTGCCACCGCAGCGGGGGTTAAGGTAGTGCCTGTTACCTCATTTATAGATTCCAATTTCGCTTTGCCCCCAATCGAGGAATTCGAAAAGCTGATCACACCTAAGACCAAGGCCATTCTCATCTGTAACCCCGGTAACCCGACGGGATACCTCTATACTAAGGAAGAAATCAAAAAACTGGCCGCCATCGTGAAAAAGCACGATCTGTTCTTAGTGGCCGACGAAGTATACCGCGAATTTGCTTACGACGGTCGCCAGCACTATTCCATTTTACAGGAAGAAGGACTTGAGGAAAATGCAATCATGGTCGATTCCGTTTCCAAACGCTATAGCATGTGTGGGGCACGTATTGGCTGCCTGGTGACCAGAAACAAAGAAATTATCAAGACTGCCCTGAAATTTGCGCAGGCACGCTTGTCTCCGCCTACTTTTGCACAGATGGCCAGTGAAGCCGCTTTGGAAACCCCGCAAAGCTACTTTGATGATGTAAAGGAAGAATATACCCAGCGCAGAAACCTGCTCGTAGCCGAACTTGAAAAAATCGAGGGTGTTAAGATCGGAAATCCCCAGGGAGCGTTCTACTGTATTGCAGAACTGCCCATCGACGATGCCGACCACTTTGCACAATGGCTTTTAGAAGATTTCCGATTCGAAGGCGAGACCGTGATGGTTGCCCCCGCAGAAGGGTTCTATGCTACCGAAGGGCTTGGAAAAAATCAGATACGCATTGCTTATGTACTAGATAGGGAAAGCCTAAAAAGGGCAGTGAACATACTAAAGGAAGCCCTAAAGAGTTATACTCATAGTGGATGATATGAAAAACCTATCCTAAAAAGAGCCTATAACCCCCTGATGCACATCCAAAAAAAAATATCCCTTAAACCGTATAATACCTTCGGCATTGACGCCAATGCCCGCTATTTTATCGAAATCAATAGCGTTGACGAACTACGGCAGGCTTTACAACTAGAAGAATACAAAAAAAAAATCATTCTCGGAGGGGGCAGCAACATGCTTATCACCGGTGATATCAACGCGCTGGTCTTACATATAAACATCAAGGGCATCGAAATCGTCAAGGAAGACGACAATCAGGTCATCCTAAAAAGCATGGCCGGTGAAAACTGGCATAATTTGGTGCTGTGGACGTTGGAAAAGGAATTTGGCGGACTTGAAAATATGTCCCTCATCCCCGGAAATACCGGTACTGCACCCATTCAGAATATTGGGGCGTATGGGGTAGAACTTAAGGATACTTTTGTAAGCTGCGACGCCATGAGCGTAGCCGATCAGACCTTACGAACCTTTACCAAGGTCGATTGCCGGTTCGGGTATCGCGATTCGTACTTTAAAAACGAGGGAAAGGGTAAATATATCATTACTTCAGTTACCTTAAAACTTACAAAGCGCAATCACCGACGCAATACGTCCTACGGCGCCATAGAGGCCGAGCTGGAAAAGAAAGGAATTTCCGACCCAAAAATAAAGGACATATCCAACGCTGTAATAGCAATCCGACAAAGCAAATTGCCCGACCCCAAAGTCTTGGGTAACAGTGGCAGTTTTTTCAAAAATCCCATTATATCCGCATCCGAATTCCATACTTTTACCAAAGACCATCCGAATGCACCGTTTTACACGAATTCGGAAGACACCTATAAAATTCCTGCGGGATGGCTGATAGAGCAAGCCGGTTATAAAGGTAAACGTTTCGGCGATGCCGGTATACATAAAAATCAGGCCTTAGTATTGGTCAATTATGGAAATGCGACCGGGAAAGAAATACTAGACTTGGCACAGGAAATCATTGAAGCGGTCGAAAAGAAATTTGGGATATGTATAGCCCCCGAAGTCAATATTATAGGATAGAATATGGAAACATCGAGTAATAAATAACCCCCGCTACCAAAAGCAGCGGGGGTTATACCAAACCAAACTAACCAAAAACTAAATGTACAGTTACCAGTTGCACATTTATAGCATACATATTTTCAATTTACCAACATTAAAAATCATTTGGTATACATAAGCTTTTGTACATATACGGATTAAAAGATAAGATCGGATGCCCCCTATTATACTTTTTTTTCAGAACGCGTTCAAAGACCTACACCGAACATGAGCTCGTTACTTGAAAAACATATTGTCGAACTACTTCAAGAGCGTGATGAAAAAGCGATCTCATTGTTATACGAACACTATGGCAGCACCCTTTTAGGCGTCGCCCATAAAGTAGTACGCGACGAAGAACTAGCTCAGGACGTACTACAGGAAAGCTTTGTGAAAATCTGGAAAAAATCCGATTCCTACGATGCATCCAAGGCAAAACTCTTCACTTGGCTTTTTCGGATCACCCGCAATACGGCCATAGATAAATTAAGAAGTGTTAAAACAAAAAGCGACAAGGAAATCCAAATTGATGTTTCAGACGTATATAATTTAGGTGTCAACAGCATAAGACCAGAGTTTATAGACGTCCGTGAGAATCTGAGGAAGATAGAGTCAAAGTACCAAATTGTGTTAGATGCCCTCTTTTTTCAGGGGATGACGCAACAGGAAGCGAGCGATGAGCTCGATATTCCCTTAGGCACTATCAAATCAAGATTAAAGATTGGACTGAGGGAGCTCAAAAAAATATACGGCCCGACGATGCTTTTGACCCTTACAATCAGCCTAATTCCCCTAATACCGTCTTAATACAGTCTTAAATGTGTCCTATTTTTACCAACCGGGATTTCTATTGACTTTTTTTCGTGACCCCAGGCGTTTAGGCTTTACATCAAAATCAAAAAAATTGCTCGATGAAAAAAAAACTACAAAAAATTTTAGATTCCCATTTGCTGGAAAATTACCTTTTGGGCGCCACCAGCGATGAGGAAACTTTACAAGTTGAAAATTACATTTCAAAGTATCCAGAAGTAAGAAAGGCCTACGATAATTTGCAAGAAAACTTGGAAACCTTTGCAAAATTGCACGCCGTAGATCTCCCCGATGAGCTCGAGGAAAAAATAATGACCCGAATCCGGAAGGAGAACAAGAAAGGAAATAGGTTTATGAAATTTGCCATTGCCGCAAGTTTTGCGATAGTGGTTTCCGCGGGGGCATCCTATGTACTCTGGAATCAAAATCAAAGCCTACAGAAAGAAAATACTATCGTCAGCAACAAAATCGACGACCTACAAGAAGAAATGCGCGAGCAGCTCGAAGATGTTAGAAACCAGTTTATCGTATTGCAAAATCCCGAAACAAAACAGTACAGCGTCAAAGGCAATAAGAAAGCCAAAGAGTTAAAAGCAGTGGCCTATGTCAATCCCGTTAAAAAACTGTCTTACCTCAACGTAAGCAAATTGCCCCACCTACCGGAAAATCAGTGCTATCAGATGTGGGCAGAGGTCAACGGCGAGATGGTTAATCTTGGCATACTAAAAGAGGCGGACAAAAAACTAATGGCCCTACCCTATTCCGACAACTCGGTCGGCTACATCACCATCGAGCCCAAAGGCGGTAACGACAGCCCTACCGTAGAGAATATTGTGGCGAATATCGCTTACTAGGCGGTTTTTCCAGAGAATTTTACCTAGTGTAAAATTGAAACTGAAACGGCACTGAAGGCACTCGTGGATTTGGCGGCAGATCTAGAGAAAAAAATCATGTATACCCGTAGCTACGGTTTTATTTTTTAACAAAGGTATGCCGTAAAGGACGCGTTGGATTATGCCACGATTTTGGCTTAAATTAACACTAGCCCCGAGACTTCCGTTTCGGGGCTTTATTTTGTACCTTTACCCAAAATGCAAAGATGAAATTGATAGTATTGACAATAGCCTTGCTGGCCATTGCTTTTGCAGGTATCGCCATAAAGATTTGGACCAAAAAAGATGGTAAATTCTCCGGTACCTGCGCTAGCCAAAGCCCATTTCTCAATCAAGACGGTGAAGCTTGTGGCATGTGCGGAAAACTTCCCGATGAACAGGATTGTAGAAAAGATTCAGAATTACCATCCTTCAATTAAAACTTTTAAATCCTTTATCCTTTGGGCGAAACTGACGACACCCAAGCCATCATTCGAAAGGCTCTTGAGGGAAACCAAATTGCCTTTAGCGCTTTACTGGATACCTTTTGGAACGGTGTATATGGATTTCAGCTCAAACGCACCGAAAATGAAAATGATGCCGAGGACATCACCATCCAGACTTTTTCGAAAGCATTCGACAAACTTCATACCTACGACAGCTCTTACGAATTCATGACTTGGCTGGTTGCGATTTCAAAAAATATTCACGTCGATCTAATTCGAAAGCGAAAAAGAAATTTAGAAACCGGTGGCAACCAAGAAGCGGTAAAAAAAGTACTTGACGATGCGCCCTCTGCAGAAGACCAATTAATCAATGAACAGAATTTGGCCAAACTCTTGCAGCATATAAAAAAACTCAAACCACATTACCAAGAAATAATCAATCTGAGATACTTTAAAGAACTTAGTTATGCCGAGATCGCGAACGAGCTCGGTGAACCCGTCAATAATATCAAAGTCAAGTTACTTAGGGCGAAGAAGTTATTGGCAGAGGTCATAAATGGCGAGCAGTAGCAGTAGCAGTAGCAGTAGCAGTAGCAGTAGCAGTAGCAGTAGCAGTAGCTAAGATGAAATTTTCTTTCCTGTAAACCAATAAAGGGATAAATTGTTCTCCACCCAAGCACACGCGCGTACTGCATCCTGAAATCCGTATATTTGTATCTAAATTCCAATTATCTATGAGCACGGAAACCCTAGAAAGAGCAACACCCGAAAAAAGAAAGCCCAAATGGCTTCGCGTGAAGCTTCCAACAGGTAAAAAATATACCCAACTTCGAAGTCTGGTCGATAAATATGACCTACATACCATTTGCACATCCGGCAGTTGCCCGAATATGGGCGAATGTTGGGGTGAAGGTACCGCGACGTTCATGATTTTGGGCAACGTCTGCACCCGCTCCTGTGGATTTTGTGGCGTACAGACCGGTAGACCCTCAAGTGTAGACTGGGCGGAGCCAGAAAAAGTGGCCCGATCCATTAAAATAATGGGTATAAAACATGCAGTGGTTACCTCCGTAGACCGTGACGATTTGAAGGATATGGGTTCTATCATCTGGGCGGAGACCGTCAAGGCCATCCGTAGAATGAATCCTGAAACCACTTTAGAAACTTTGATTCCTGATTTTCAAGGCATTGAGAAGCACCTCGACCGGATTATCGAGGTCGCCCCCGAAGTCGTTTCCCATAACATGGAAACCGTGAAAAGATTGACGCGAGAAGTGCGGATACAGGCCAAATACGAACGTAGCCTAGATGTATTGCGCTACTTACATGATAATGGTGTAAACCGCACTAAATCCGGGATAATGCTGGGTCTTGGCGAACAAGAGGACGAAGTTTTGCGGACCATGACCGACCTGCGGGAAGCGCAGGTCGATGTAATCACTATTGGGCAGTATCTGCAACCGTCGAAAAAGCACTTGCCCGTTAAGGAATTTATTGTTCCCGAGCAGTTTAAAAAATATGAGACCATCGGTCTAGACATGGGATTCCGACATGTGGAGAGCGGGGCTTTGGTCCGATCTTCCTACAAGGCACATAAACATATTGATTAGCATTGGAAACTGTTTTAATAGTTGCGGTTAGAATTTTTATAGCCCATTTTTATGTCTTTTTAGCCAGGATTTTCTAGAATAGCCGTAGCTGCGGTATATTTTTTTTATAGGGCCAAGCTCAATGGCCAATGATTTGCCCTTTGAACAAGGAACCATCTGGTGCGTTGGTAAGAAAATTAAAATTGATCGGCAGATTTCAAAACGGTCTTCTTAAACAATAGTTAGTAGTCTTGAGCGTTTGATGTTAAGAAGGAATTGATACTCCGAAAGGTTGCCTATTGAAAAGGAGAACGGCTTGACGGACGGACGAGAAAATTTAAGTGACATATCCCCAGCAGTCCCAAAGACTGTCGGAGAGTATTGCCGAGCAGTTTGCCCTTTTAGAAAACAATACGTTTGCGATTGAAACTAGCACATATTCGATACTGTCACCGCTGCCTTGTTATGATTCTTTTCATAACATCCTCCATTGCTATGGGGCAAGACAGCATTCCCGCTAAAGAGGTGCAGAGCTACTTTGACGCCGCAAGAATTTTTGGGAATAAAGATAAAACCGACCTTGCTCTTGAATCCCTTGAAAAGGCGGCCAAGGTTGCCGAGGCGACCGATGATGTTAAATCGCTTATAGATAGTTATCAAAAAATCGCCTTGATCTATCTAAAGCTAAAAAAGGAAGAATCTACCCTTTTATTTTCCGACCGGGCGAAAAGCCTACTGAAAGTTACTGAATACCCATATGGTTCGGCCGTCGACAAGTTCATAGAGGCACTTTTGGCATTTGGGAACGGTAGAAATTTTCAAGCCATCTTCATGCTGAACGAAGCCAGACAACTGAACAACGACCGTAATTTTTTCAATAATATTTTACTAGTAGAAGGCTTTATTTATCTTGAACTTGAGAAGTATGATAGCGCCTCAAAAAATTTCAATTCGCTCATCATTAACACCGATCTCTACGAAAGTGAATATTTGGCTACCAAGGCCTATTTGGGAATTGCAAAGTTGGAATACGAGACCGAAAATTTTGAAGAGAGTGCCTTAAATGGTGAAAGTGCGCTCAAGCTTGCCAAAGAGAACGAATTTTTCAGGGAAATCATTGAGGCCAATACGTTGCTGAGTAATGTGTATACTGTAGTCAGAAGCTATGATAAGGCTTTGGTAAACACTAAAAATCTACTCCGTATCCGCGACTCCATTTTTAATATTGCCAAGTTACAGACCGAGGCAAAGACCGCAGAAAAGATACAGTTTGACTTTATGGGCGATGAACTTAAGCGACAGGAACAAACGATTGAGCAACTGAACGCCTCCAAGAACCAATCCGATATTGCCGCAATATTGACTGCGGCAATGTTAGTCATCATAACGCTCTTAGCGATTTCATTGTTTCGCAATAACCAGATAAAATTAAAGACCAACGACCTGTTGCAGACCAAGAACAATGAGCTGAAAGCGGCCAGGGATTCCGCCGTAAGTGCCATGCAGGCGAAGACGAACTTTTTGTCTACCGTCAGTCATGAACTCCGTACCCCGCTTTACGCCGTTACCGGCCTGACCCATCTTTTATTGGAAGAGAACCCTAGTGAAAACCAAAAAGACCACCTGAAATCCTTGAAATTTTCAGGTGATTATCTCCTGAACTTCATCAACGATATTCTACAGATAAATAAAATAGATGCGGACAAGCTCGAGGCCCTGAACATTGAGTTCAACCTCAAAAAGGTACTTCAGGAAACTATCGATTCACTGCAGTCCAGTGCCAAAAACAATCATACGGAAATCGTTCTTGAATATGACGACGACATTCCGAACCATTTGATGAGCGACCCAATAAAGCTTTCCCAAATATTTATGAATTTGGTCGGCAACGCCCTAAAGTTCACTAAAAACGGTAAAGTTACGGTTGTCGCCAAATTGATGAAAAAAGTCGAAGAAGATGTTGTTCTCTATTTTGAGGTTCGCGATACGGGTATAGGCATCTCGACAGACCAACAGGAAAGTATATTCGATGGCTTCGAACAGGGTTCCATAGAAATTAACCGTGAATATGGTGGGTCAGGTCTCGGACTGACCATTGTAAAAAGCCTTTTGGGTCTTTTCGACAGTAAGATCCAATTGGAAAGTGAACTAGGCGAGGGTAGTTCTTTCTTTTTTGAGTTGAACCTAAAAAGCAAGGATAACGTTGTCGATGATGTAACTTTTGAAATCACCGAAAACGAATACAACTTTAAAGGATTACATCTGCTTATCGTCGAAGATAACAAAATCAACCAGGTCATCACCAAAAAGATGTTGACCAAAAAAGAAATTACCAGTGATATCGCCAATCATGGTGGCGAAGCAATCGAAATGGCACGGAAGAATGCCTACGATGCCATATTAATGGATATACACATGCCCGGTATCGGCGGCGAGGAGGCCACCATTGAAATCAGGAAATTCGACACTTTGACTCCTATCATAGCGCTGACGGCAATTTCTTTGGATGATAGTCTGGAAAGTTTCTACGCCGCAGGGTGTAATGATGTGGTCACCAAGCCCTTCAAGCCCGAAGTGTTCTACCAAAAAATCGGTGAAAATATCTTTGATAAAAAGATTTTCAAGAGTTCGATTTCATAAAATTACTTATGTGAGTCTCTAACTGCTCTCGCCCCCTGCCTAGAAACCGGTGTTTTATCGGCAGGTAATATAGGTTTTTTACTTTTCCCTTTAAACGCACATAATCTTTTTCAGTGGTGAGCAGATATTCTTTTTGCCGGAATTGTTGCAGCTCATTTTCCCTGAAGGCATGATGATCCTTGAAACGCAAATGGTCGAAGGTGAGTTCGGATGTTTCCAAATAGGTCACCAATGGCTCCGGATTTGCGATACCCGTCACCAAGGTCAGCTTTTTGTCCTTAAAATAATCTACTGGAAAACCATTCGTATCTCCCTTAAATTGCGAATCATAGGTCAAACAGCTGAACAATACTTGCTGGTGGGGTTCAGGTCTTAATTTTTGGATTATCCCCTGTTGATCCGAATCGTTTAAGTCCGGGGGACACTTTGTGACAATAATCAGATTTGCCCTTTTGGCCTCCCGTTTGCTGTCGCGCAGGTTTCCGGTGGGCAGGTACCAATCGTTCACATAAGGGCTATCGTAAGCGGTCAACAGCATTGAGAATCCGTAGTTGACTTTTCGGTGTTGAAAGGCGTCATCGAGCAGAATAATGTCGGGTTTCACGACATCATGTAATTTCTGAATTCCGTTTCGTCGATCCGTATCAACGGCAACCGATATTTCAGGGAATTTTGAATAGACCTGATAGGGTTCGTCGCCTACATCCCCGACCGTACTATTTTTCCTGGCCAATACAAAGCCTTTAGACTTCCTGCGATACCCCCTGCTCAGCAAGGCCACCTTATAATCATCCTTTAAAAATGAAATCAAGAATTCGGCCATGGGGGTCTTTCCTGTACCGCCGACGCTAAGGTTGCCGATACAAATCGTCGGTGTTTCAAAAGCCTTTGATTTAAACACGTCCACATCATACAGAAAATTGCGGATATGTACCACCAAGGCATAGATCAGCGAAACAGGAAATAAAAGTTTTCTTAGCACTTCCACGGAGGCGAATTTAGATTATTTTATCTTTGGATGCCTTATATTGCAAAAATGATACTTAAACAAGTTACGGAGATACTCGAAGAACTGGCCCCTTTGGCCGGTGCCGAAGATTTTGATAACGTAGGATTATTGGTTGGCGATGCCCAAGCGGAAGTTTCGGGTATACTGGTTACCTTGGATACCTTGGAGAACGTGGTCGACGAAGCCATAGCCACTGATTGTAATCTTATCGTCAGCTTCCATCCTATTATTTTCGGGGGATTGAAAAAACTGACAGGTAAAACCTACGTTGAGCGCATAGTCATCAAGGCCATTCAAAACGGGATTGCCATATATAGCATGCATACGGCCTTGGACAATGTTCGGGAAGGGGTCAACGGAAAAATCTGCGAAATACTGGGGATTATCCGTCCGAAAATCCTGATTCCCAAAAAAGGAACTATCGAAAAGCTGGTCACCTATGTGCCTCAAAAGGATGCAGAAGCCCTGCGAACGTCGCTTTTTGAGGCAGGAGCAGGAAATATAGGCCAATACAGTGATTGCAGCTTTAGCACAGCAGGTATTGGAAGCTTCAAGGCCGGTGAACAGGCCCATCCCGTTAAAGGTGATATCGGAAAAATTCATTATGAGGAAGAGACGCAAGTGAATGTCATCTACTCCAAACGGCACCGATCACGGATTGTAAAGGCCCTTTTTGCAAACCATCCGTATGAAGAAGTGGCCTATGAACTATTCACCCTACAAAATACGGACCAAAATATCGGGATGGGAATGATCGGTGACCTTCCCGAGCCGGTCTCCGAAACTGAATTTTTGCTTGGCGTCAAGCATAAAATGAATGCATCGGTCGTCCGTCATTCCCGTTTATTGGGACAAGAGGTTACTAGAATCGCTGTTTTGGGAGGAAGTGGTGCCTTTGCGATCGAAGCTGCCAAGGCTTGCGGAGCCCAAGTATTTATCACTGCCGATATCAAATATCACGAATTTTACAAAGCGGAGGACAAAATCGTTGTCGCTGATATCGGACACTATGAAACCGAGCAGTTTACAAAAACCCTATTAGTTGATTATCTTACGAAAAAAATACCTAATTTTGCAATCCGTTTATCGGAAAGTAAAACCAATCCCATCACTTATTTATAAGGAATTTTATGGCTAAGAAAACAGAGATTACCGTAGAGGAAAAATTAAGGGCATTATACGACCTGCAACTGATCGATTCGAGGGTCGATGAGATACGCAATGTTCGCGGTGAACTTCCTTTAGAAGTAGAAGATCTGGAAGATGAAGTAACAGGGCTAAAAACACGGATGGACAAGCTGAAGACCGATGTGGAGACGATTAACTTTGAAATCGGGGCCAAAAAGAATTTGATCGATGAGGCCAAGGAGCTTATAAAAAAATATACTGAACAACAGAAAAATGTTCGCAACAGTAGGGAATTCAATTCCATAAGCAAGGAATTGGAGTTCCAGGAACTCGAAATACAGCTGGCCGACAAGAATATCAAAGAATTCAAAGTACAGATCGAGCAGAAAAAAGAAGTTATCTCAGAGGCAAAAGAACGTTTGAGCGAGCGCGAATCTCACTTGAAACACAAGAAAAGCGAACTCGATGCCATTTTAAAGGAGACCGAAAAGGAAGAAAAGGCCCTTTTGGACCAGTCCCAAAAATTTCAGACCGAAATCGAGGAACGCTTGGTAAAAGCCTACAACCGAATACGTAGCAACGTAAAGAACGGACTCGCTGTAGTGCCGATCGAAAGGGGAGCTTCAGGCGGTTCTTTCTTCACCATTCCTCCTCAGGTACAGGTTGAAATCGCATCGCGAAAAAAGATTATAACTGACGAGCATAGTGGCAGGATACTGGTAGATCCCTTACTTGCAGAAGAGGAACAGGAAAAAATGCACAAGATGTTCGGCAAATTGTAGCTTAACGTTTTACCGACTGTTCGAAGCTCATATGAAAGCCGTCCGATATAAACGGATGGTTTTTTTTTGTTATATTCAAGGAGCAAAAAATATTATGAAGTTCCCAATTATACTGTTAGTTCTGCTTTCGATGACCATTCCACAAAATTCAACGGCCCAGGGCCTCGACGATTACCAATGGAAAAACCGCATAGTTCTTCTGGTGGATGCCAGTGCCGATACTGATGCCCTTCAATCGCAGCTCGCCGAACTGACCTCCGATAAAAAAGCCTTGAAGGAAAGGGATATACTTATTTTTCGGGTTACACCGGATGCAGTTTACGCTGCCGATGGCAGCCCATCAAAACTGAATGGAAAAAAAATATATGACGATTGTGGTTTGGATTCCGAGTTCACGGGAACTTTACTTATCGGAAAGGATGGTGGCGTAAAGCTGAAAAGACCTTTCGTGGTCTCCACACAGGAAATTTTTGATTTGATTGATGGTATGCCCATGCGGAAACGGGAGATGCGGGAGTCCGGGAAGAATTAGGTTGAAAAAATTCCTAATTTTAAAATTATTGAGAAATGAAAGATAGGTATAGCGTGTCATGGCGTCTTAATCCAAGATATCCAAACTACTACTCACCACATCATCAAGCGAAAACCGCTTACCGCTACTTACTAATCTTTTAGCAGCTCCAATATCAGCTCTTCCACCTCATCGCTATCCCATTTCTTCTCGATATCCGTTGTTCCCATCACCTGCCTCATAATTTCTTCTTGTGCATCGCCTTCCGCCAAAGCCTCAGCGTAGGGCCTATCGGAAAACGTAACCCGACTGTACACCGGAATCCATTTATCGGGATGTTTGGCCGCAAAACGTTTCTCGATTTGCTTTTGGAGCAAAAACTTGGGATCAGCCGTTTTGCTGCTCATTTCTATAAAATTTCGGTAACTAAGTTCGGCAATGGCATCGGCATTTGGTTTTCTTTCCTTTTGATATTCCTCAAAAATACGTTCCCAATCATCACCGAATTTGGCGATTATTTGGTTCAGTACAAATATATCCTCAAAACCGGCATTCATACCCTGCCCGTAAAAGGGCACCACGGCATGCGCTGAATCTCCGACAAGGGCAACCTTGTCCCAATAGGTCCAGGGATAGCATTTCATGGTGACCATGGCACTGGTCGGGTTCTTGAAGAAATCTTCCGCAAGGTTATCGATGTCGTTTTGTACCGTTGGGAAATAGGCTTTAAAAAAGGACTTGGCATCGGTTTTTGTTTTAATACTCTTAAATGAAACATCACCCTCGAAAGGCATAAACAGGGTACAGGTAAAACTTCCGTCGAGATTTGGCATGGCGATAAACATAAAACTACCGCGCGGCCAGATGTGGAAAGAATTTTTGTCCAACTTGTGCGTGCCGTCGGCATTGGGCAATATTGACAACTCTTTATAACCGACATCAATGAAATCTTGGGAATAATCGAATCGGCTGCGGCGTTGCATTTTATGGCGAACCCGCGAAAAAGCGCCATCACAACCAAAAATCATATCGAAACCGTACTCGGTCCACTCTCCTTTTTCCGTTTCCCCTGTGTATAATTTAGCTTCGGGCAGGTTTACGTCCCACACCTTTTCGTCAAACCGAAACTCGACACCCGATGCCTCGGCGATATCAATCATTCGACGGTTAAGAATGCCACGAGAGATAGACCATATTGCTTCGCTATCTTGTCCGTATTTTTGAAAATAAACCGGTTTTTCGATAACGTGCATTGCCCTTTTATCCAGTGGGATAGCGATTTTTTTAATTTCTTCGTCAATACCTACTTCCTTTAAAGCCTTCCATCCACGATTGCTCATCGCTAAGTTTATGGAACGGCCCGAAAATTCGGTTTCGCGAATGTCTGCCCGCCTGTCGAATACCGTAATCCGATGTCCTAGTTTTTTTAAATAAATCGATAAGAGCGACCCTACCAATCCGGAGCCGATGATAGCGATGTCTTTTGGGGTTTGTGTCATTTTTTATATCTGTTAAACAAGTCGGTGCCGATAACAAGCTTTAAATTTAAGGAATATTAAGGTATGGCTGTTCGTTTTGTTCCAAACGACTTTCTCGGCAATAGATTAAACCCAAAAGTTCATTTATTGTTTAATTTTTTTTTATTTTTATTAAACAATTATATATGGCCCATAAGAAGCCCAATCTGCCTGTGAAAATCTGTAAAACGTGTGGTAGACCATTTGCATGGCGCAAAAAATGGGAAAAAAATTGGGAAGAAGTAAGGTATTGTAGCGAAAGATGTCGGAGGAGTTAGGGATGTCATGCAGAGTAGTAGTAGTAAAATACGTTACATAAACTTTAAAACGCCTAAACCTTTTTGACTCATGAACTTGAATTATGAACAATCTCATTTGGTTTCGCCATGACCTCAGGGTAGCGGATAAGCACTCCCTTTCTATGGCCTGTAAAGGCGAATCGGTTATCGCCGTATACTTTTTTGACCCTCGGCACTACGCCGTCGGCGATTTCGGATTCAAAAAAACCGAAAAGTATCGTGCCCGTTTTCTCATCGAAAGTGTTACAGCGCTTAAAGCGAACCTTTTGAAACTAAATATTACACTGTTGGTTTTTCATGACAAACCCGAAAATGTGATTCCCGATTTGGTAAAAGAGCAAAATATCAAGAATATTTATCTGCAAAAGGAATGGACCAGGGATGAAAACCAAGTGCTTGATGTCGTTATTTCCAAAATTCCCGCTTTGGTAAACATTGAGGAAAGTTATGACCAGTTTTTATTTCATCCTGATGATATTCCCTATTCCGGAATCGAAAAAATCCCACAAGTATTTACCCAGTTCCGAAAAAAATGTGAAAAATATTCCGAGGTGAGGTCCATCATCGAAGTACCCTCATCGATGCCGGAAAATAATTTGAGGAATAATAACACCAAAATCCCAAGCCTGAAAGCCTTGGGCCTTTCAGGTTTCGAACAGGATTCCCGCACAGCTTTTCCTTTTAAGGGTGGTGAAGACCAGGCTTTGAAGCGGGTGGATGACTATTTTTGGGAAACCAAAAAATTGGGATATTATAAAAAAACTAGAAACGGACTTATCGGAAAAGACTACAGCTCAAAACTATCTGCATGGTTGGCCAATGGTAGTATTTCTCCCCGAACCATCTACTGGGAAATTATCCGTTTCGAAAAAGAAGTACAAAAAAATGATAGCACTTATTGGCTCATTTTTGAATTGATATGGCGTGATTATTTCAAATATGTATCCTTAAAACACGGCAGTAAACTATTTCAAATTGGTGGAATTTTGGATAAGGAGTATGCCTGGGCGACTTCTGAAGATGCCAAAAAACGATGGATTGCGGGAGATACCAAAGAACCCTTCGTTAACGCCAATATGAAAGAAATTTCAGCAACAGGCTGGATGAGTAATCGCGGCCGGCAGAATGTGGCCAGTTTCTGGGCCAAAGAGTTGCAACAGGACTGGCGCATAGGAGCCGCTTATTTCGAAAGTCTACTCGTAGATTACGACGTACACAGTAATTGGGGCAATTGGATGTACAATAGCGGTGTTGGCAATGACCCAAGAGATAGAAAGTTCAATATTCAGAGTCAGGCTGAGCGATATGATGGTCAAGGAAAGTTTCAAGGCCTTTGGTTACAGGAGAGGCTTTTTTGAGGACGGGAAACGGAAGACGGAAGACGGAAGACAAGGTAATAAAACTAAAAATGTTCCGTTTTTTTGAGTCGAGCGCAGTCGAGGCCTAAATAGCCATCAGCTGACCTATGATTAAGACCACTACTGAATCTACGAAATGAAAAAAATACGGTTAATTTTAGGCGACCAACTAAACCAAAAACATTTTTGGTTCGATGAAACCGACGACAAAGTTACCTACTTAATGGCCGAGATGCGGCAAGAAACTGATTATGTAAAGCACCATATTCAAAAAGTAGTGGGCTTTTTTTTGGCCATGCGTACTTTTCAAGAAGAACTTTCGGAAATGGGGCATCGCTTCATCTATCTAGAAATTGATGATGATGACAATCCGCAGAAACTTGACAGAATCATTCAAAAATATGTAGACGAAACCAATGCCGAAAAATTCGAATACCAACTGCCGGATGAATATCGGTTGGACGAACAACTAAAAACTATCTGTAAAGACTTATCCATTGAAACGGAAGCCGTCGACTCCAATCATTTCTACACGACGCGTTACGAACTAAAAAACTTCTTTTCGAACAAAAAACAGTATTTGATGGAGAGTTTCTACCGCATGATGCGTAAAAAACACGACATTATGATGGTGAACAACCAACCTGACGGCGGTCAGTGGAACTTCGACCAAAGCAACCGCAAAAAATGGACGGGCAAACCTGAAATTCCAAAGGAACGGGGTTTTCGAAAAGACATTAGTGCCTTGGTACGGAAAATTGAAAAAGCCGATATCGAAACCATGGGCAGCATAGATCCGAAAAGTTTTAATTGGCCCACATCAAGGGTAGAATCCCTTTCGGTGCTTAATTATTTTTGCAAAAACCTGTTGGTCCATTTTGGCGATTATCAAGATGCGCTGCATAGCGAACAAAAGTTTTTGTTCCATTCCCGTTTGTCATTTGCGATGAACACTAAACTGATTTCGCCAAAAGAAGTCATCGACAAGGTTTTGGATTACTATTACGAGCATACGGGGGACATTCACATTTCCCAAGTAGAAGGATTTGTACGCCAAATTTTAGGATGGCGCGAATACATGCGTGGCATGTATTGGGCCTTGATGCCCAATTATGCCAATTGCAACGAACTGGACAACCAGAACCAACTCCCCGATTTCTACTGGACCGGAGATACCAAGATGAATTGTTTAAAACACGCCATCACACAAAGTTTGGACGAAGCCTACGCCCATCACATTCAACGCTTGATGATTACCGGTAATTACGCTTTGCTGACCCAGGTACATCCCGATGAAATCGATGCTTGGTACCTTGGCATCTATATCGATGCCATAGAATGGGTCGAGATTACGAATACCCGGGGTATGAGCCAGTTCGCCGATGGAGGCCTGATTGCGACCAAGCCCTACGTCAGCAGTGCAAACTACATCAACAAAATGGGCAACTATTGCAGCGATTGCCAGTATAGCCATACCAAAAGACTGGGCGAAAATGCTTGTCCGTTCAACGCACTTTTTTGGAATTTTCTGGATGATAAAAAAGAACATTTCAAGGACAATCACCGTATGAACATGATGATGAGCTTATTGGGTAAAAAGGATAAAAGCGAATTGGCCCAGTTAAAGGAAAGGGCAAAAGAAGTTATTGAACATCCCGAACGGTTTTAAAGCTTCCGTCAGCAAAGGCTCGAGATTTAATACCGTCTGGCGAGCAACCGCATCTGCACTTGGCAGATTGAAGTCTAAAACCAAAACAAATAGCATGAAAACTTGAACCCAACTACCAAGTAGTTTAGAATTTTTGCATTATTATACTTGACACTTGCCTTTGAACTTTTAATACTTTCTAAACCTTCAGGCCGCATCCAACCCTTCCAGACCCCATACATAAAGAAACATCCCGCTTCGGCGCCCATATATATCCAAAAAGTCCTTCACAATACGATTGTGAAGGACTTTTCAATTTAATGACTAACTCATGGAAGAACGGGGGAACCCCTTCCCTATTCCAAAACTCCATCCACGATGCCATATTCTACCGATTCTTCCGCACCCATCCAATAGTCGCGATCGAAATCTTTCATGACCTTTTCGAAAGATTGTCCACAGTTTTCGGCAAGTATCTTAGCACCCAACTCTTTCGTTTTAACAATTTCCTTAGCCTGTATCTCGATATTCGAAGCCTGTCCGCGTGCACCGCCACTGGGCTGATGGATCATTACCCGGGCATGCGGCTGAATAAAACGTCTTCCCTTCTCGCCCACAGACAAAAGTATAGAGCCCATAGAAGCGGCAAGCCCGGAACAAACCGTAGACACAGGACTTTTGATTTGTTTGATGGTATCGTAAATAGCAAATCCGGAAGTAACATATCCACCGGGACTATTAATAATCAACTGTATTTCCTTATTATTTTGAAGATCTAGGTACATCAGGCGGTCGATCACGTGCTTGGCCGAATCGTCGTCTACCATGCCCCATAAAAACACTTTTCTTTCATCGAGCAATTTCTCCTGAATGGCTTCCTGTACTTTTCCTTTTTTAGAACTCATTATTCGTTTTTTGTAGGATGCAAAAATACTCAAATTATCTGAAAATTCGATACCAATAGTCCGAACTCCTCTATAGTTACATCCTGCATCATGAAAGTTTCACTGCAAAACGTTTATCTTTGCCCAAAACAATAGAAAATGAAATACCTCGCCATTATTACCCTATTAGGATTTGTGTTTTTTACAAGCTGTAAAACCGATACCAAAACGCAAAGTAACGCTGACAATACTAGTGAAAACAGCACTGCTAAGCCTGCCATGGCGTCCGACAAAGAGACTAGCATTGTCGAAAAAATAGCCAATGCCAACGGTATGGACAACTGGTCAACTATAGAAGAATTAAAATTTACCTTTAATGTTGATAGAGAAGGTAATCCGCATTTCGAACGTTCATGGATCTGGAAACCAAAGACCAACGAAGTGACTGCCCTTTCTGCTGAAGATACGCTTACCTACGACCGAAAAGATACCGATATGGACAGTACCGTCTATAAAACCAATGGTAATTTCGTGAACGACAAGTTTTGGCTTATGGCACCTCTTAACATCATGTGGGACGAAAGTAGCATTACAACCGAGCATACCAAGGATGCCGAAGCGCCTATAAGCAAAAAACCGATGCAAAAACTGACGGTCACCTACGGTCAAGAAGGAGGATACACTCCGGGTGACGCTTACGACTTCTATTTTGGCGATGATTTTATCGTTCAGGAATGGGTGTTTAGAAAGGGAAATCAAGACGAACCCTCAATGACAACCACTTGGGAAGACTATGTCGATAAAGGCGGACTGAAAATCTCCGAAATGCACAAAAATGAGGAAGGTGACTTTAAGTTGTATTTCACCGGGGTAGAGGTTACTACGAAGTAAATTCAGCATATCGTACCCTACGCGGCGCACTTTAACACCTGCCTTGTCAGCAGATTGTATTTGGTACTATGATTCAAAATATCCCACGACTAAGGACATACAAGAGTTACTCGTATCTTTTAAGCGTATCTGAAACCATATAAAATCACTTTCTACGTGCAACAAAAAAAATAACCCCCTTACTTTCCTGAGGGCCCTTTTTTTACTTACGGTCTCTACGGTACTCCAACTTTTCTTACGAATGTCTTGTTTGACTAACCCGCAGCTGGGTCAATTTTTAAGCTTACGGCAAGGCTTAGGTTTTACCTAAAATTAAAGTTATGGAAATTCAAAATGCCTCTTTCTCTCGGAAAGTAACCGAAATTTACTCGCAAGTAATTGCCAACACTTTTCGTAAGAGCCTTTTATTAGCTAAAGACACTTTTTGGTGCATTCGGTTACAAAAACGTGGTTTTTAAACGGTTCTGGTACAATATCACAATTGTTGAAGCCATTTTCACCAAAGAATTGCTTTTACTTTAATTCGGCCTAAATATTAATCCTATTTTCTCAAGCAGCTGTAAGGAACGGTAAACCGCTTTTTGTTTATTTATTTTTTGGTGCTGCTTTCAGCTTGTAAATTCTCTGAAAAGAAGCCGGAACCAAATTTAATACCTCAGACAGGTCAAAAAAAATGGCAATCAGTAAAATCGGAAGACGGCAGCAAACCGGTTAAGCCCCATGAGGCTGCTTTTGTACGGGTCGCCAATAAATTTTATTTGTTGGGAGGAAGAGGAATTCAACCGGTAAGTATCTATGATCATAAGACCAAAACTTGATCAAAAGGCACGGAGCCTCCCTGGGAACTACATCATTTTCAACCGGTGGTATATCAAAGCAAGATTTATATTATCGCCCCCTTAACCGGAGGTTGGCCCAGCGAGACCCCTACTACACATATCTACATCTACATTACACTACAATACAGCTACGGATTCGTGGTCCCGTGGCGATGAAATTTCCGAGGAGAGAAGCCGTGGGTATACCAGCAATGTTCTATATAATGGTAAAATCTATATAACTTGTGGTATAAAGAACGGACATATCGGTGACCATAAAAACTGGCTCGACAGCTATGAATCCCATACCGGAAATTGGAAAATCTTGGCCGATGACCCACGTCCCCGTGACCATTTTCAAGCGGTATTGAATGAGGGGAAAATTTATCCTGTTTCCGGGCGAAATACAGGGCAAGAACCTGAGAATCTATTTGGTGGTACCATTGGCCAAAATGATCTTTACGACATAGCGAGTGATAGTTGGAGTACTTTGCCAAACGATATTCCTACCCATAGAGCAGGTAATACCGCAATTCTTTATGAAGATAGCATTGTAGTTCTGGGTGGCGAATCTCCTGCCCAAGAAAAGGCACATTCCGAAATGGAAGCGCTGAACACCGACACCCTTACATGGCAATCGCTTCCACGACTTATGGAAGGCAGGCATTAACAGGTCTATTGATAAATGACGAAAATCTGTATATAGCCTCTGGCTCTGAGAAATAATACAAAAACATTGCGCATTATTGTTTAATACGATTTACTTTCCATTAAAAAATATCATTACCGCTATTACGATTATAATGATCAAAATTGAAATTGCTATATCAACCCATGTATAGCTGTTCTTATTGTTTTTCTTTTCTTCCTCCGTTATCGTACCAAAGGTAAGGTTCACTATTTTTTCCTTATCAGGAGCTTTGGTCAGTAAGCTCACCGTCGTTAAGAAAATTAGGCAGAACAAAAAGAACCAAGCTCCAAAACTCAAGAAATTCATATCTCCCATTTTAAAAAGGAATCCGTCTGGGTCAAGATCAGCTTTTATTAATTCAAGGACGATACGCAAAAAAGCTACAATAATACCCATTACCAACGTAGAAATGGCACCGGTCGCATTAATCCTTTTATAAAAAATACCGAGAATAAATACGGCTGTTATGGGAGGTGCAATGTACGATTGCACACTCTGAAGATACTCGTACAACACGCCTGAAATATTGGCCATAATAGGTATCCACACAATACCTATTATCACTACGAAAACCGTGGCAATCTGACCGGTACGTACCAATTTTTTTTCAGGGGCGTTAGGTTTTAATTTCTTATAGATATCAACCGTGAACAAGGTTGAGCATGAATTAAAGACCGAAGCCAATGAGCTCATTAAAGCCGCTAAAAGTCCCGCAGCAACCAAACCTCGTAATCCAGATGGCAAAAGATTACTCATCAATACTGGAAAGGCTTCATCAGGACTATCCCAATGCAATTCGCCCCTCATCTTTAATGTAAGGGCGATGACACCTGGAATCAAGAACAAAAACACAGGTAACAATTTTAAAAGTGCACCAAAAATAGTACCTCGCCTACCCTCTTTGATATTCCGGGCGGTAAGGGCACGTTGAACGATATACTGGTCCGTACACCAATACCAGATTCCTACGATGGTACTCGTAATCAAAAGGGATGGCCATGGAAAGTCTGGATCTGTAGCCGGTCGCCACATATTAAAATATTCCGGGCCCAAGGTTTCCGTCATACTGCTCCAACCCCCTACTTTTTCAAGTCCCATGTACGTAAGTACCGCCGCTCCTAAAATCAATAAAATTGCTTGCAGGGTTTCGGTATAAACAACCGCACGCATACCACCGAGGATCGTATAGATACCGGTAAGAATAACTGTGGCTATGGCTCCTGTCCAGAAATCGATACCCAACAATGCTGAGACCACTACCCCACCAGCGTAAATGGTAACGGATATCTTGGTGAGCACATAGGCCACAATGGAAAAGATGGACAAAAGCCATCTTGACCGCGCATCGAAACGTTTCTCCAAAAACTCGGGCATCGTGAATACACCGCTTCTAGCATAAAAAGGCAAGAATACCCAGCCCAGTATCAATACTACCCAAGCTTGGATTTCATAGATTAACAACGGTAGCTTATTGCTAGCCCCGGTACCGGCCAGACCGACCACATGCTCCGAACCGATATTGGAAGCAAAAATAGAAGCCCCAACTACAAACCAGCCTACATTTCTACCGGCCAAAAAATAATCTTCCGTATTATTTTCTTTTTTCCGGATTACCCAAATGGCAATACCTAGCAATAATAGAAAGTAAAGTGAAATGCTAATCCAATCAAAAGTATCTAATGGTTGCATGGCGGTTATTTACTTGGTTGAAAATTTGAACGTTGTTTTGGTTACATACATATCTCCCGGCGCTAAAGTAACTGACGGGAAATCGGGTTGGTTGGGTGAATCGGGATAGTGCTGGGTCTCTAGGCAAAAGCCTGATCGCTTGGCATATGTTCCACCGTTGGGTGCCGGTAAAGTACCATCCAAAAAGTTACCGGTGTAGAATTGAATTCCCGGCTGATCCGTCAGAACCTCAAGAATTCTTCCAGTTTCGGGATGATATGCAGTAGCGACTGATCTGTATCCGGCCGTTTGGTCATTTAGTACCCAGCAATGGTCGTATCCACCGCCCAATGCAATCTGTTCGTTGTCAGCATCGATTTCCTTACCGATCTGTTTGGGCTCCCTAAAATCAAAAGGAGTACCCTCGACGGGTTTTAATTCACCTGTTGGTATAAGTCCGCTATCCACTGGAACGAACGCGTCGGCATCTATTTCTACTATATGGTCGAGAATTGTGTTAGAAAATTCTCCGGAGAGGTTAAAATAGGCATGCTGGGTTAAATTGACAATCGTGGTCTTATCGGTTTGTGCCTCATAAAGAACATCTAAACTATTATCCGCATTCAATGTATAAGTTATGGTTGTATTCAAATTTCCGGGAAATCCTTCTTCCATATCTACACTCAGGTAGTTCAATATCAACTTTACGTTGTCATCCGCTTCTTCCGTTTTCGCCTTCCAGACTTTCTTATCAAATCCTTCCACACCGCCATGAAGGCTATTTTCCCCATTATTTTTAGCCAAGGAATATTCGGTATCCCCCAAGGTAAATTTACCATCGGCAATTCGATTTCCATACCTACCTACTAGCGCACCAAAGAAAGGATTTTTCTTTTCGTATTGTGCTAAAGAATCGAATCCTAAAACTACATTCTGCATGTTCCCTTTTTTATCGGGAGTGCGTATGGCTGTTATTCTACCTCCATAAGTGATAATGTCTACTTCTATCCCGTTTTTATTCGCTAGATTATATTTGGTAACTTTTTCACCATTAGCAGTTTTACCAAAATCACTTGAACTGATATGTACAGTTTTTTCCATTTTTGTAGTTTCTTTATTTCCTTTAGTTTTTACACTTTTCCTTACAGGCTAAATTTGCCAGAAGGATTATAGTTATAAACATCCATGTAAAGGGCATTCTATTTTTTCCCATACCATTAATTTTTACATGTAATTTTGAAATGTATGGTAATAGGCCTCGTTAGCATGCAAAAGCTCCTTAAACTGTCTTATAGTGGTATCCTTATCTATTACGACTAGCTCCACACCCGCCATTTCTGCGAAATCCTCGATAAATTCAGTAGTCAAAGCTTGACTGTAGACGGTATGGTGGGCTCCACCGGCCAATATCCATGCCGTGGCCGCTATCTCCAAATCAGGTTTTGCATCCCAAAGCACTCTGGCCACAGGCAACTTAGGTAATTCACCCATGGGTACCACCGCTTCCACTTCATTTACAATCAATCTGAACCGATTTCCCAAATCTACTAGCGAAACATTTATTGCGGGTCCAGGCGGTGAATTGAAGACCAAGCGCACAGGGTCTTCCTTGCCGCCAATTCCAAGGGGATGTACCTCGCAGGTGGGTTTCTTATCGGCAATGGACGGACAGATTTCCAACATATGCGAGCCCATTACATAGGCTTTTTGTGGCGTGAAATGGTACGTGTAGTCTTCCATAAATGAAGTGCCACCTTCAATTCCGGATGCCATAACTTTCAAAGCACGCAAGAGCGCGGAAGTCTTCCAGTCGCCCTCACCTCCAAAACCATAACCATCGTCCATTAAGCGTTGTGTCGCAATCCCCGGCAACTGTTTTAATTCACCCAAGTTTTCAAAAGTATCCGTAAAAGCTCCAAATCCACCCTCTTCCAAAAAGGAACGTAGCCCCAATTCAATTTTTGCAGCATCTATGAGCGATTGTCGTTTATTTCCGGATTCCAATAATGCATCGGCCAATTCATATTCCGATTCATAGGTCTTGACCAATTCTGCTACCTGTTGATCTGAAAGCTCATTAATAAAGCGGGTTACATCAGAGGAGTCATACCCATTTACGGAAAAACCGAAGCGGAATTGCGCTTCCACCTTATCCCCATCCGTTACGGAAACCTCACGCATATTATCCCCAATGCGAGCAACCTTTAGGTTTTGAAACTCGTTCCAGCCCAAGGCTACCCTGGTCCAATTACCGATTTTTTGCTGAATCCTTTCCACTTCCCAATGACCGACAATAATTTTTCTATTCTTACGCAATCGGGTCATCATATGCCCGAATTCCCGATCCCCGTGAGCGGACTGGTTGAGATTCATAAAATCCATGTCGATACTTTCCCAAGGTACCTCGGCATTGAATTGGGTATGTAAATGGCAAAGTGGCTTGTTCAAGATGGAAAGCCCCTTAATCCACATTTTTGCAGGCGAAAAGGTGTGCATCCAAGTGATAATGCCAATACAATTCTTACTAGCACTGGCCTCTTGACAAACATCCGTGATTTCATCCGGAGTCTTTACCGTTGGTTTATAAACAATATGTACAGGAATATGTGAAGAAGCGTTGAAGCCCTCTACAATGGTTTGAGAATTTTTAGCTACTTGCTCTAAAGTTTCGGGTCCGTACAAATGTTGACTGCCCGTAACGAACCAAATTTCTTTATCCTTCATGGTTTGAATCATACTCGTTATCTCAGTTTATTGACCGTAATATGCATTTTTACCATGCTTACGTTCGTAGTGTTTCTTAATTAATGAATCTTTTAATCTTGGTGCGTTAGGGTTAATCTGTAAGGTCAGATAGGCCATTTGAGCAACTGTCTCCAAAACTTTGCTATTGTAAACCGCTTTGGCGGCATTCTTTCCCCAAGCGAAAGGTCCATGATTGCCTATTAAAACCATTTCAACTTCTTCGGAAGAAATTCCGCGTTCAGTGAAACAATCCATAATCTGCACCCCAGTATTGTGCTCGTAATTTCCCTCAATTAAACTATCTTTCATTGGCGGGGCACAAGGAATATCTGCCGTTAAATGATCGGCGTGTGTTGTTCCGAATATAGGAATATCACGCTGTGCCTGGGCCCAAGCTACGGAGTACGTAGCATGGGTATGGGCTATACCGCCAATGTGATTCCAATTCTTATACAGATGGGCATGGGTTTTTGTATCAGAGGAAGGTCTCATGCTTCCTTCAATTATAGTATTGTCATAATCGACAATAACTATATCTTCAGGTTTTAGAATTTCATAGGGCACTCCACTTGGTTTAATGGCGAATACCCCTTGATTTCTGTCAACGGCACTGACATTTCCAAACGTATAGATAACCAACCCAAGGCTATTTAATTCAATGTTGGCCTCGAAGCACTCTTCCTTTAATTGGGTGTATTTCGAACTCATTTTTAATTCTTCTTTGCAATAGTTTCCATAAACTCCCCTAACCTGTCGTATGATTCTACTAAATATGCCGAATCTTGAACCCTCTGAGACTTGGGCAAATATTCGGCCTCATAGGCACTACCCATTTTCTTGCTTGCCTCTGTAACATTTGGATAAATATTCGCTGCAACCGCGGCATAAATTGCTGCTCCCAGTGCAGGGGCTTGATCAGACTCCGCCACCTTTATAGGCATGTTCATGACATTTGCCAAGGTCTGCATGATAAAGGGGGATTTACGTGCTACGCCGCCAATACCTACTACGGATTCTATTTTAATGCCTTCTTCTTGAAATCTATCCGCAATTTTTTTCGAACCAAGACAAATCGCATTAATCAAGGCTTTGAAAATATGGGGGGCTTTTGTGCCTAGGGACAAATGTGAAATGGCACTTTTCAGATTTTGGTTTGCGTCGGGCGTTCTACGTCCATTAATCCAGTCCAAGGCGGTGGGAATACTTTCCGAAAGTGGAATAGCTTCTGCGGCATCGGATAATTTGGAAATGAAGTTGCTGTCTATTTCAATCCTTAACTCTTCCTTTTGGGTCTCTGAAAGGATGTCGGAGGTCATGACGAGATTATCGATTGGCCAAGAAAGCACATCCTTAAACCAAGCCAAAAGATCACCGAAGGCGGACTGACCTGCCTCTAAACCAATCAATCCGGGGATTACCGATCCGTCTACCTGACCACAAATGCCTCTAATCGTCTTGCCGTTTACCTCTGATGCTTTGGCAACGATTATATCACAAGTAGAAGTGCCCATAACCCTTACTAGCGCATTTTCATCTATTTTGGC
Source organism: uncultured Flavobacteriaceae bacterium (assembly GCA_963832345.1). Taxonomy (GTDB): domain Bacteria; phylum Bacteroidota; class Bacteroidia; order Flavobacteriales; family Flavobacteriaceae; genus Pricia. Next base: position 89,373 of record CAWHTW010000018.1, read on the forward strand.
ACCTACGGCTCCCGAATGCGCGTCAAAGGTGCCTGCGGCAATGACAGTATTGGTAGTAAGACCTAATTTTTCTGCCCATTCAGCACTCAGATGTCCCGCTACTTCATCAGAAGTATAGGTGTTATCATATAATCTATCACGTAATTCCGCCGTATAGGGATGTAACAGACCCAAAAATTCCTTTGGTGGAAGACCGCCCCAGCTTTCGTGCCACATCGCCTTATGTCCAGCGGCACAGCGACTGCGTTTGAAAGACTTTAGATCCTTATTGTCTATTAGTAAATAGGTCATGAGGTCGCAATGCTCCATCCAAGTGAAGGCCGCTTCTTGAACGGCTTTGTCCGCTTCTACCACATGTGCGATTTTTGCCCAAAACCATTCCGATGAATAAATTCCGCCTACATATTTGGTATAATCCTCCCCACCCCAAGTAGCGGCCAATTCATTGATTTTGTCCGCTTCCGCAATGGCGGTATGATCTTTCCAAAGCACCATCATCGCATTGGGATTTTCCTCAAATCCCTTTACCAAAGCCAGTGGGGTTCCATCTTTAGCTACGGGCACAGGAGACGATCCGGTCGTGTCGATGCAGATACCCTTGATTGCTTCTGGATTTATCCTACTTTTTGAAACGATCCCGGATATTGTCTTTTCCAAGCCTTCAATATGGTCCAAAGGATGTTGCCGAAATTGGTTTGTAGAAGCGTCACAATATAAATTCTTCTTCCATCTAGTGTACCAGTGTACCTCGGAAGCTACCTCTTTTCCATTTGACGAATCAATAAGTACGGCCCTAACGGAATCCGTACCGTAATCCAAACCTATCACGTATGATTGTTCCAAATTGAGTTTTATGAAATTATTGTATTTCGCTATCCAGCCAAACTTTCATTTTACCAGGCCCACGATTTGACCAGGCATAATAGGGAATGGCTTTAAAGTTTTGATTTTGGATGGAATTAACACCGCCCAAGAGATTTTTTTCCATTTTAACCTCTAAATCTTCCTGGGATGGGATAGTAATCGCGTCGAAATTATCTTTATTGTCAACTTCCTCTACTGCGTAAACTAAAGGTCCGTATTCCAAAGCAATTTTACCACGATTCTCAACAACTTTTTCCGATGTTTCGACCATACGTACTTCCATTGGAAATCGAAGCTGAATCTGCTTTCCATTCACTTTTTCCCCTGATAGTGTTACGTACCCATCCAAGGAATTAAAAGGTTCCTTTTTACCTTCAATGAATACTTCTACCTTTTCGGATACCTTGTTTATATAATCGTACAAACCGCCAGGTAACACCTGATTCTGGGTCCAACCGGGAATCCGTAATTTAAGGGTATAATCTTCATCTTTATCCGCTTTTATATCTATCTGAACCCTACCGTTCCAAGGATAATCGGTCTTTTGAACGATATGAATCGTATTCTCTTTCAAATCGATAGACGCATCGTTTGAAGCATATAAATTCACATATACATCGGTATCCTTTTTTGAATAAACGAGTCCTGGCAGCGCGGGTATAAAACGGACTAGGTTGGTCGGACAGCAAGAACAATCGAACCATGCTTTTCTAGTTACCGCTCCCTGATTAAATTCGTAGATACCATCAGATGCCAAGGCGTTCGGATAAAAAAATTCAGTACCGCTTAACGAAAGTCCAGAAATCAAACCGTTATATAAGGTTCTTTCAATAATGTTATAATACTTCACGTCACCCGTCATATTGAACATTCTATGGTTCCAATAGACATCTCCAATGGAAGCGCACGTTTCATTATAGGCGGTTAGATTGGGCAATTCGTAATTATCCCCGAAAGCCTCGTTCTCATGCCTTGCACCAATACCTCCGGTTATGTACATCTTCTTCTGTACCATGTTTTCCCAAAGGGTATCGATGGCTTTATGGTATGCAGTATCATTTTTAATAGCTGCTATATCCGTCATTGCAGCATACATATAAACGGCCCTAACGGCATGCCCTACTACTTCTTCCTGATCGGTTACGGGTAGATGGTCTTGAGAATATTCACCGAATAATTCGTGGTTCTTAGGATTTCCCCTATTATCCAAAAAATATTTTGCCAAATCGAAGTAAGCCTCCGTCTCTGTAACTTCATAGAGCTTTATCAATCCCGTTTCAATGATCTGGTGCCCTGGAACTGCCTGTATCTTCCTTTTTTCATCACCAAAAGTTGCCACCATTAAATCTGCATTTTTAAGTGCGATATCTAAAAATGTCCTTTTTCCTGTTGCCTTATAATGCACTACGGCTGCTTCGTAAAGATGACCGGCATTATATAGCTCATGACTTGTTGCGAGGGACTCCCAGCGTTTTCCCTCTTTGACCGCAACCCAATCTGCGGGTGGTTTAGCAGGATTGATGGTTCGCCAGGTTGTCAGATATCCATCAGGCTCCTGACCAATTTTTACGATTCCTATTAATGAATCCAGCACCTTTTCCAGTGAAGCATTGGGGGCACTTATCAATGAATTGGATGCTCCCTCAATTATTTTATAAACGTCGGAATCATCAAAAGGCATCACTCCTTTTACCTCACCATCCATCTTACCTCCAGCAATCAAAAAGTTGTCAAAGCGGCCTTCTTCCTCGCACTTCGCTATCGCATAGGCAATTGTTTTTTCCTGAACACGTTCGATAATAGGCAGCCAAAACTCGTCCGTCAACTTTACGTTTTGAATATTGACGGGTGTGATTTGGTAGGCTGACTGTTTTTCAACAATAGCACCTGAATTCTGTCTTGATTTTTCTTCGCAACCGAAAAAAATGCCGAAAAATAAAGTCAGCAGCGATGTTAAGAATGCTTTTTGCATTACAACTGAAATTTATTTTGTTCCTTCTAAAACCAAAACGGAAAAGGGTGGTACCTCAACTTCCAACATCCCCTTTTTAAATTTAAAATCCTTGAAATTTTTCGGCACTATGGCATTCGGATTTTCGAAAGTGTTGTGGTCTTGCAGATTAGCTGAACTCAAAATCGAGCCGGACATGTTTTTTAGTCCAAGCTCGTTCAAATCAATGGATATCGAATTAGCGTTTTTGGTATCTATATTGGTAAATGATATATGAACTTTTTCGGTCTCATCTTTGGAAGCCGAAACTGTTAGCGATGGTAACGACTCATCCTCATAGGTATACATTGGGGAATCGAAGGATAAGGGGATCAAAGTAGCGTCTTGATGCACTTTATACATGTTCATAACATGATAGGTGGGGGTTAAAATCATCTTTTCATCCTCCGTAAGTATCACCGCTTGTAATACGTTGACGGCCTGTGCCAAATTGGCCATTTTGACCCGGTCGGCATGATTGTTAAAAATGTTTAGGTTCATACCGGCGATCATAGCATCACGCATAGTATTCTGTTGGTAGAGAAACCCGGGATTGGTGTCTTCGGAAACCTCATACCATCCTCCCCATTCATCTACAATCAGATCTACTTTTTTATCCTCGTCATACTTGTCCATAATGGCAGTATGCTTGACAATAAGCTCTTCCATCAACCAAGATTCCTTCATGGTCTTGAAATAGGTTTCTTCATCAAAATTTACATCCGGACCTTTAGCTTTCCAATCGATTACCGAATAATGGTGAAGTGCGACGCCCTGTAGCATATTCTTCGGTATATTCTTCATTAAAACTTCCGTCCAATTATAATCATCGTTACTTGCTCCTGAAGCAATTTTATAAATGCCGCCTTCTACATCGGCATCGGACATAAACGTTACATATTTTTTGTAGATATCCGCATAGTACTCCGGACGCATATTGCCCCCACAACCCCACGCTTCATTACCAATTCCCCAATATTTGACGGTCCAAGGTTCTTCTCGACCATTTTCACGCCTCAAATCCGACATCGGACTTTTTCCTTTATAATTGGTGTACTGCACCCAATCGGCCAACTCTTGCACCCCTCCGCTTCCGACATTGCCAGACAGGTAAGGTTCTGCGCCCAATTCTTCACATAGGTTCAAGAAATTATGGGTCCCAAAACTATTATCCTCAGTAACTCCGCCCCACCAAGTATTCACTATGGTAGGTCTTTTCTCCAAGTCACCAATGCCATCCATCCAATGATAGGTATCGGCAAAACAGCCACCTGGCCAACGCAAATTCGGAATCTGTAATTCTTTTAGGGCATTAATGATGTCCAGTCGCACACCTGCAGAATTTGGGATAGCACTAGAATCGCCCACATAAAAGCCTTCATAAATACATCTACCCAAATGCTCAGCAAAATGACCGTAAATATGTTTACTTATGACAGGGGCAGTATCCGATGGCTCTATCGAAATTTTTATGCTGGTCTGACCCATACTTAATTGGGAGTATCCCATTATTAATAGGGTCAAGATGGGCAAGAAGTTACGTCTACTCATGGGAACATGTTGTTTTAATTGAAAGGAGCTTATTTTCTTATTCTAAGATTAATCATAAATATCATTCAACTTGATTGGAAATTCCATTATATGATATATAGATGTATATTAAGAACAATAATAATTAAAAAAAGTGTAATTTAAACACTTGTAGTGGGAATTATTTTACTTAAGACCTAATTTTTCAGGTAAAATAAGTAGCTTGTCGCCTTTAAAAATTTCTAGTTACGATGACACTAAGCACATATAGCAAGGAAGACAGAATATTTCTGGCCGTCGACTGTATAATCTTCGGTTTTGACCAAGAGGAATTGAAAATATTGTTAATTAAAAGGAATTTTGAACCCGAAAAGGGAAAATGGTCCTTGATTGGCGGCTTTCTAAAACAGGATGAAAACTTAGACGAGGCGGCCACCAAGGTGCTTTACCATCTGACCGGATTGAATAATGTTTATATGGAGCAATTGTACACGTTCAGCAAAGTAGACCGTGATCCCGCCGACAGAACTTTGTCCGTTGCCTATTATGCCTTAATCGATATAGCCCAGCATGACAAACATACCCTTAACGAAGAGTCCGCCAAATGGTTTAGCCTCAAAAAAGCGCCTACACTAATCTTTGACCATAACCGAATGGTGGAACGGGCTTTGGCACGTTTGCGCAGAAGAGCCTTGACAAAACCCATTGGCTTTGAATTACTGCCCGAGAAATTCACCATGCGACAGCTACAGAAATTGTATGAAGCCATTCTAGATAAAAAATTGGACAAACGTAACTTCATTAACAAATTCAACTCGTTGGATATCCTTATTAAATTGAATGAGAAGGATATGAGTTCATCGAAAAAAGGTGCTTATCTATTTCAATTTGATGAAGAAAAGTACAGCAGAAAAGTGGACGACGGTTTTAGTTTTAAGCTATGACTTCAATAACTAATAAATCTTTTTATATCCCTCTCACCATCCCTAATTCATTATCTAGACTTTAGCGATACGGACATTTTCCCCATTTCTCTATGAGCCCATGCAAAACATGGTATAGCAGCCATCTTCATTTTTTGACCAGCTAGAATTAACGCACCTGTAATTTTACCTAATCCATTCAATTCATCATTATCAAAGCTGTAGTTAAAATATGTTTGTTCCGGAATTTTATGAAAGCACATTTGAAGGTTTATCAGCTTCTTCGAAAAAGTATACTAGCGGCCCTCTTCTAGTGCAGTTTTAGCTAGATTTACCACCACGCTTTCATTGGACACCATTTTGCGAATTTCCGTTCCAAAGTTTAACGTAATTTAATGTCATTCTATCTCCTACTGACCGATTTTTTTTACCTAAATAAGATATCGATACTACTATTTATTGCCTTCTCCACCATTTGTCTTAATAGATTAGGCCAATTTTCTTTTTATCCAGATAATGTATAGATTGCCTGGCATTACTGCTCCATGTAACCATCCTGGTATCCGAATTGTGAAAATTGCGTCAACCTCATCGCTATTATTAAAAATAAGTTACACCTCTCCATTCCAAGGATCCTTTATTTTCTGATCAATACATCAAACTTTTGTCTTTAACATCTAATCGAAATGTATAGGGTCTCGCAAACCCCAGAATATCACAGAATTACAGGTAATTCCTAGAACACGACCACCAGTGATTATATATATAGTATTGGGGGTGTTGCCGGGACACGTAATCGCGCAATGCAGAACTCTCTATCAGCGAACCGGCAACAATCTACGAAAACGGTTTGTATGCTGGTGTTCAGAACGAAACGTGCGCTACGTACGACACGCCCAAACTCTCACGAAGCTTTTTTCTTTTTGACCAAAATGCCGCGTTGATGCATTATTTCGAATGTGGTCTATATAATCATATTTTTGCACTTGTGGTAGGGAATACGCCTGCAACCACCTACCACGTTTCTTTTTGACCAGGTTCTATAAAAGAGGGTAGTCGAGATATGAAAGGGATTACCTGCTGTAACGGTACCGCATAGGAAAAAAGTTCTAAAATTTAAAAATCCAATTATTTTAGAAGTGTGGACAACAAAGCCTTACAGGTCCAAACTCGAAAAGCAGGACCTGCCCATACTCGACGGCTTCGGACTGAAAACAGCGTTATCCTAGAACACAATGGATTTGTCTAGTGTAAGTTCTAACCGTGAAAGGGAAGAGGAATTTTGATATTAAAAGGGTCATTGGCCCAACTTTCTGCATCCCATTCTTTTTTAGAGAAAGGTGGGTTTGCTATAACACAATCAAAAGTTTTTAATCCGTCTGCTTTAAAAAAAGCAGGGTTGCGCAAGGTATAGCCATGAACTATCTGAAAATCTTCAATACCATAAAGGAACATAATCATTCTGGCAATAGAGCTTGAAGTCAGGTTCTTCTCTTGTCCGTAAAGTTTAAGGGCACGGTAGTCCTCTTTATTATATTTTAGGTGGTCCACACATTCCAATAACATACCCCGGTACCACAGGCGGGGTCATAATTGGTCTCACCTTCATGCGGGTCCAGAATTAAACTTCCA
>CAWHTW010000019.1:0-595491 GCA_963832345.1 uncultured Flavobacteriaceae bacterium
AGTATTGAACGGTGTGGTTTCGTTGGGCATCGGTCTTCGTGAACATGCTCAGCATCGCCTCCATTGAACCCCATTAAATTGTTCGTGCAGGCAATCAGAATATCCTTTTTAATTGTCAGTAAAAAGGCGACATCGTTTTAAAATCCCATCTCCATCTAATGTCCTGCCTTTAGGGTTTCGAGATTGTTTCTACCCACTTCAACAAGCTCGTTGATGATGGGTGTTGATTCTGTACTAAATGGTCAAATCGGGAACAGAACAAAAATACCGGCTCTTCCGTTTTAGTAAAGCGAAACTTGTTCGGTTGTCGGTATACATCGATTTGACCTCGACGCCTAATTTCCTTTTACGTAATAAAAACCCTTTGCCTTGAAAAGGGCGATATAGTCCTTCGCCGATCTTTCAGACGGGGCATGGGTCTGTTCGGCATTCTTTATGTACGAACTCGAGCGACACTTTCATATTGCTTTTTGTAAACGGGGTTCATTTTTTCATGCAGTTTCTGCAAAATCATGGGAAGGAAAAGGAACGACGCAGTGAACTTTAGGCTATTTTCGGAAAAGTGCTCCCCTCACAGTACGAAGAACAAATGGTTTTGGGGCGTAAAATCTTTGAGCACCTATTTTCCCATTTATATGGAAAAGGTACTTTGTCCAACTTTACGGGTACGATATAGCTGTTAGAATTGGTAAAAGACCATTGGTTTTCATGATACTTTCATCCTGTACAAATGGCTCATTTTGACCGGCTCATCCAGGCTTAGGACCTGACTTGGATTTGATTGCGGGGCCCGATTTGGATTTGATCGCAGGGCCCGATTTGGATTTGATTGCAGGGCCTGATTTGGATTTAATCGCAGGACCCGATTTGGATTTGATCGCGGGGCCTGATTTGGATTTGATTGCAGGACCTGATTTCGATTTGATACCTGATTTAGCTGTTTCTGGCTTGGACATGACACATGGTTTTAAGGTTTCTTTCACTATATTAGTGAAAAATACGCGACAAACCAAAAGTTAGTCTGCTAATCAACGTATTAACGGCTTTTCACTACCACCATGAAATTCGAAAAATTCATCAATGAATGCCGTGAAAAAGGTGTTTTAAGATATCTTTCCGTGTACATTGTTTCAAGCTGGGTTCTTTTACAAGTGGTGGCACTTATAGCCGAACCTTTAGGTTTTTCGCAAAAGGTAGTGGCCTATATTTTGCTAGCCTTGTTAGTTGGCTTTCCTTTATACATTTATTCGATATGGAAGTTTCATTTAATTGAAACTGACGAAAGAAAACAGCTGTTGGACCAAACAGGAACACCGGTACCCGACAAATTTGTTAGAAGTCCCTTTCAAAAAGCGTACTTTCTTTTTTTATCCATTATTAGCGTAATTGCCCTAGGTGTTATCTTTTTTATTGTACGAAGAAATCTTTCCGAAGAAACCCCTGTTTTGGCCCTTGAATTAGGCGAGGCAAGCGGCGCCACATCGAGCGATAAGATAGCGGTCTTGAAGTTTGACAATAATACGGGTAACGCTAAATACGACATTGCCGGTAAAATGGCCGTAGATTGGATAATTCATGGAATTACCCAAAACAAGGTGGGGCAGGTTATTTCCCCCGAGATTATAGATGATTATTCTAAGATACTGGAAGCCTCCGTCGTTTCTACTGGTGGGAATAATTTAGTAACCGACTACCTAAAACCTTCAAAGATTATTGAGGGTGAATTCTTTTTAAACAAAAACCGCCTTTTGTTCCAATGTTCCATTCGGGATGAAATTATGGACGAAACCTTAATTTCCTTTAAACCGGTAGATTGTGATCCCAGTTCCCCATTGGAATGCATCGAGGCCTTAAGAGAACGCATTTTGGGCTATCTGGTTACTGAAGGTAACGAAATAATTAGCCTGCAGGAAACCCCGCCTAGTTACGAAGCGTACCAATTTCTTGAAATGGCCAAGCGTCAGGCCAACAATTATAATGATAAGGAATACCTGAGATTGCTTGATAAGGCCATGGCAGCGGATAGCACCTTTTTTGAACCAAAGCTGTATAGGTTCATGTATTATTATAATAGGCAACAATATCAAACTACCGATTCGTTATTAAACAAACTTAGTGTAAAAACCGAAATTGACGGGCGCCAACAAAATATACTAAATCTCTATGCTTCATTACTGGAAGCGGATTATAGAATGGCCTATGAATACCAGCAGAAAGAGTACAATATCACGCCATTTCACCTAGAAACCAATGCCAGTATGATGATATTGTCACTACAATTGGTAAACAAACCTCAGGCCGTCGATTCTATCTTTCGCGTAATCGATATGAAAGAGGGTATGCTTCAACGTTGTGCCATATGCGCCGAACGATATAAAGTTAAAGCCTTAGCAGATATCGAACTGAAGAAATATGACGAAGCCATAGCCCTATTGGATGGTTTCTCCGACCTTAAGGGGTATGCCATGCTCAAAAAAGTTTTATTGAGAGCCTACATAAAATCTGCCAACAACGAATCAGCCCAAAAATTACTCTCTAGGATTATGCTCACTAACCCTCAGGAATGGATGGATATATATTTGTTCACATCCAAAGAATATGTAATTCAGGATAATAAGGAATTGGCAAATCAATATTTGGACAAGATTATTGCTGCACTTGTTTCTGCCGGCACTACGAATAGCAGGGAAAGACAGATAGTATTTGCCGAAGCTCTATTTCTAAGGGAGAAATACCCCGAGGCCGAGGCTGTTCTTGAAGAATTACTTAAAGAAGACCCTTCTTTAATACCGCAAACCGCGTTATTGGCCATTGTCTATCAAAAAAATGGCAGGCTTACCAATGCGGAAAATCAACTTAAACATTTGCAAGCGATAAAAGCGAAATATCTATATGGGAGTGTTTCCTATGCCCTTGCGCAGTATTATGCAGCTATTGCCGATGAAGAAAATGCCATGAACTACCTTGTCCGCGCCGTTGCCGAAGGACATTGGTATGAAACGTCCGCCTTTCAAAATGACCCCTTTTTTAAAGCATACCTTCAATCTGAAGGATTCAAACGCATATTAACCTTTTGGCACTGAGCAGCGGCAATGATAGACTAACGACTCCCGGGATAAAATAGATATAATGAGCAAATTAGAAAAAGCCTATGCACTCCTAATAGGCATAGCCTATGAAGACGGGCTAAATACCATCGGTGATGCCGAAGATATTGCTACAATCCTTAAAGATGAAACCGTTTGTGGCTATCCCTCTAAAAATGTACTGCTCCTCACCGGTAAGAAAGCTGACAGAAATGGGATACTTAAGGCCTTTGAAAAACTTCAGAAGAAAACAGATGAGGATTCCTCCGTATTTATATTTTATTCCGGTCACGGAGGAGTTTTCGAAGAAACGTTTCATTTTGTGCCCCATGGCATGAAAGACGGCATGACCGAAGAGGAATACAAGGCCGCGTGGGTAACCGCCGATGAAATTAGGGAACGCATAAATGCACTGCGGACGAAAAGACTTATTTTCTTCTTGGATTGCTGTCATGCCACCGGAATCGCAAGAAGTGGGATATCGGGAAATCAAAATAATCGGGGTTCTGTAGCGGAAAACAACAAATCGCCCCAAGCGTTTACGAAGGCGGAAGGCCTGGCCCAAAAAATCGATAATGAAAGAGGTATTTCAATCGTAGCCTCCTGTAAGGAGGATCAAGAATCATATCAATTGGGCGACGATAGAAACAGTTTGTTTACCAAACACCTGCTAAAAGCGCTAAACGGCTATCATCAAATCCATTTTGAAGAACCCTATGTTCGCATATTGGAAGTGGCGGGGTATCTGTTACGCATCATTCCCCAGACCATCGAAGAGGTGGCTGCACAACAGAACCCACCCTTAACTATCCGACAAGAGCCCTATGTGAATCTGGAAATGTACGACAACTTCATCCTTAGTCAAGTTCCCGAGAAATTGCGTAAGCGGCTTGAGCTAAATGAACCGCATGCCTCCCAGATTGAAAATAGCAAAGGTGTGACTAATGCCAAAACCATTTTTCGGGAGTCCCCAGATGCCAACAATCTGCTTTTGTTTATACACGGTTTTACAGGAGAAGCGAGTGGTACTTTTGGCGATATACCTGAAATGCTCATCAACGATCCTAAAATGGATGGATGGGATATGAAACCCTTTGGATATTCGCAATATGTAACCCCTGAAATGGGCAAGGATGTCTGGGCCGGTATCGAGGATGTTGATAGAATTGCCAATAACCTCTGCACTTCGGTGAAATATAAGTATGAAAAATACGACCGAATTGCTATCGTAGCCCATAGTCTCGGAGGGCTGATCGCCCAAAGGGCTATTTTGGATTTCAAGAAAGAATATCGAACTAAAATTTCACATTTAATTTTACTGGGTACACCGAGTGCCGGTATTCCGGCTTTGAAGCTTCAAAAAGTCTGGAACGGCAAGTATTCCGAGATGAGTAGTGAGGGCCAATTTATCAGAACATTGCGAAAGGATTGGAACGTGCTTTTCAATCAGGAATATCCCTTTACCTTAAAAGTAGTGGCGGCCATAGACGATGAGTTTGTGGACATGGATTCTTGCTATGGCCCGTTTAAAAGAGAGCATCATATTGCTATCGAGGGCAATCATTTTTCCATGGTCAAACCGAAAACCGAAAATGACGACGGCTATATCCTTATCCGAAGTACATTGACCAATTCCGAGTTTCACCAACAATTCACCAATAGGGAAGAAGTAAATATCGCACTTGGCAAATATGATACGGTAGTAAAAAAATTATTGCCGGAGAAAAATAGACTTGACCAAAAAGGCTTGAAGCAGCTTATATTCGGCCTGGAAGGTTTGGACAGAAGGGATGAAGCCTTACAAATTCTAAATGAACATCCGAAAGCTCAGACAGACACTGATTTGATGGGAATTATCGGGGGCAGATATAAACGGGCCTATTTGAAATTTCCTTCCGAGAACGATGGTGAGGCGGCCTTTGTCTATTACGAACTGGCACTGGAGCAATCGACTGCCAAAGAAAATTACGATCAAGTATACTATCATGCCATTAACCTCGCATTTCTTAGCATTGTCGTTGAAAACGATCAAAAAAAGATGCGCCACTACGCCAACATCGCCTTGGATGCTTGTGAAAAGTGCGGGGACAATTTATGGAAATTTGCAACTTTGGCAGAAGCTAATATGTATCTGGGCCAACTGGATTTGGCCAAGAAGTTTTATAAAAAAGCTGCGGAGATAGCGGGTATTCGCGAAAAGATTTCCATCCATTTAAATGCTTACGCCGGTTACACCTCATTGATGCAAACCAATACTCATACAGATGATTTTATTCGATTCTTGCATGAAAAGCTTTTATCCTAACGGCATATCCAATGAAAAAGTTTAAGGCCAATCGAAAACCGGACTTAGCATTCAAAGAGGCCATTAAAAAACCATTGCGCGTGGAGTGCGTCCAGATAAACGAGCCTTTTACCATCGAAACGCTCGAAGGAACTTTAGAGGGGAAAGCCGGGGACTGGCTTATGGTCGGGATTGAAGGGGAAATGTGGGCCATCGATAACGACATTTTCAGAAAAACTTACGACCTATGTCAGTAAGTCATCATGAATCCTAGACTAATCGCATAAGGTCTCCCCCAAAAAACACTTAAATATATTCAAGGTCGATTGGTATGCCAAGCTGCTTTGAATAGGCCACATTATATTTATTTAATTTTTTTAAACGGACTTTATCGATAAAGTCTTAACTTAACCTCAGAATTTTTACCCTTCAATTTGCTCGGTTACTGTTTTTTGTTGATGTATGTGCAGATCCCCCGATGTAGTACTTAGATGTAATCTATGGTCGTCGGATAATTGTCTTACAAAGCATCAACCACATGAAAACCGAACTACCGAAACGAATTCTCGCCCTTGACGGCGGAGGAATAAGGGGGGCTTTAACCCTCGGATTCCTGGAAAGGATAGAAACTATCCTTCGCGAGCGGGAAGGAAATCCCAATCTCCTTTTATGCGATTACTTTGACCTTATCGGCGGTACCAGTACCGGTGCCATTATTGCGGCAGGACTCTCCATTGGAATGTCGGCCGGTGATATTAAGGAGCTCTACCTGAACATTGGCGATAAGATTTTTGGTGAAAAATACAGTTTCTTCAAACATCCTATAAAGCGGATCAAGGCCGCATACAGTTTTGAACCCCTTGAGCGTGCCCTTGCCGAAGTGTTCGGTAATATCACGATGGGCGGAGACGAAATTAAAACCGGACTTTGCATTATTACCAAGCGGGCCGATACCTTGAGTACATGGCCCATATTGAACCATCCGAACGGCAAATTCTTTAAGTATAACAAGAATATGTTGCTGCGACAGGTAGTCCGGGCCAGTGCCGCTGCCCCGAGCTACTTCATGGCGCAACAAATAGATGTGGGCGATAACCAGATCGCCACGTTTGTCGATGGAGGGGTAAGCCTAGCGAACAATCCGGGGCTGCAATTGTTTCTGATCGCCACCTTAAAGGAGTTCCCCTATCGATGGCAATTGGGAGAAGATAATTTGTCGCTTGTCTCCATCGGAACAGGTACCTATACTAAGCGGTATGATGCGAAAAAAATTGCCGGAAAAAACCTGTTGGGATGGGCGCAGATGATTCCAGAAATGTTTATGGAAGATGCGAATTATCTGAACCAAACCATCTTGCAATTCCTTTCCAATTCACCCACGGCCCGAACCATAGATTCCGAGATATTAGATCTCAAAGATGACCTGCTCACCGAGAAACCGGCCCTTCATTATGTGCGCTATAATGTATTACTGGAGGAAAATGAACTGAACGGACTGGGATTGAACTTCAATCAAAAACAACTGGAATCCCTTAGAAAGATGGATGAAGCAAAGAATAAGGATGCGCTTTACGAAATAGGGTCTAAAGCAGCGGCCCGATTTACACATCCCGAACATATTATATAAAGAAATAGAATGCGACTATTCACCTAAATCAAACCATCATGAGCACATTGACACTTGGCAGCTTTGATGCCGGCAAAATTAGAACGGAAGAAAATAAAAAAGCCTACCTAAGGCAGTACCATAAGGGAGGTATTGAAAGCTTAACGGATAAAATGGTATTCAACGATGACGACCATAAAAAAAATCGTGAGTTTACTGAATTGACCGGTAACGAGGTTACCCAATTACAGGAATTTCTTTTTCAGAAGGGCTTTATGCCTAGGGGGGTTATTGACGGTGTATTCGATTATGTGACCCAAGCCGCCGTACGACTTTTTCAAGAATATATACGTAGTGTTGAAGGATTTAAAATAGATGTCGACGGAATCGTCGGACCCGGAACCATGAAACATGTGGAACGTTGGCGAACCGAAGAAGAAAAGGTTTCCGACTGGAAAAAATGGTCTTCGGAGAACCCGACCCCCGAGTATAAACAGTGGTTGGATTTATTGAATAAGGCCAAAATCCACTATAAGGAGAGTTTCAATCCAATTTTAGACCAAGTGGCAGCCTTTGGTAAAGATTCCGATACCCTAAAGATAGACGATTGGGATTTTGACCCCAAACAGGTGCATCTGATTGGTATACGTCGGGGGCAGAACCTGGGCAGTTCAGCTCGCGAAAGCGACGATCTTTTCGTATTGCTCATTAAGGGGATGGTGTTTAAGTTCTGGGGTTCTACCGACCCAAGTCAGGCTATGGCCTACAATGCGAAGAAAAAAAAGGGACGTTTTGATGAGGCTTTTTTGGTAGAGGGACAGCACAAATACAAATTTGGATGGCACAATAGCGTCTATCGCGCGTTAAAGCCTTACAAGAATGGAGTGCTGGTATTTCGAGACCGAAATGATGACAATGCACTTACCGAAGAAGATCTCGAGGTGGGGCTAGACCCTGAACCTAACCATAGCATCAATATTCATTGGTCGGGGATAGGAAAGACCAATTTTTCCGCGGGCTGCCAAGTAATTGCAGGGCAAAGCTATATCAACCATAAGGATGAAGGAGTGGACTGTGCCCATTTTGCGGCCTACGGAGATGGGCAATTGGGCGACGGCAAATTTACCAAAGCTGCCTATAATGTTTTGGCCGATCTGATAGTCTGCTACTCCGAACCCGGCATTGATAGTATTTTTTATACACTGGGCAGGGAAAAATCATTGGATATCGACGCTAACTTTGGGAAAAAATACATTACCAACGCTTTTTTAAAGTTCAAACCAAAACTACAGTGATTTGCAACTGAAGACAGACAGTAATACTACTGTGAAGATTCGCGATGCGATGCTTTGAAGCAATCTAAAGACAACACTAAAAAACCTAACTTATGAAAAATGATAACCGCTTGAACCAAAACCCAGTCTTATGGCGCAAGAGTCTCATCATATCTATATTTCTTTTGATCTCATCGGCAACTTTTGCACAATCGGCAATCAGTAAGCTGGAAGAAAACGGTGCTACCATAACACATCTTGAAATTACGGTGGCCAAACCCCAACAACAGCCCCAAAAGAAAATGGTTCAAGTGAATGACCGATTCGAGTCGGGTACTATATTTGCCGTCCCCGAGAATGCTGTGGTATGGCTGAGCAGCAATGGAAACAGTCAGCGGCTAGGTCCCGGATCGAAACATATGGTCTCGGCGGGGCCCAATGGGGAGTCCCATCAAACATTTTGGGGGGAAGTGGTGCATTATGTAAAGAACAAACTCAATTTTTATACGGCAAGTGGTCCGAGCGGTGATAAACAACAGGGGGCCGTACGGGGTACCATTTTTTCGGTCACTGCCATGGGCAAGAATGTCAACTTCAAAACGCAGGAAGGCCGGGTGGCAGTACAGCAAAAAGTGCCTTTGAAAATTTCGGAAAATTCCCAAAGCAAGAGATCTAAGGAACACGCATTGGAAACAATGAAGACCACCTATGTGGATGCGGGAAATGAGCAAACCTATGACTATAATAGCAATGAACAGATTAGCTATGCCTCTTACGAAGAGGCCATCGAAGCTTTTAGAAATGAAGTGGACCAGTTGTACGACGATGGTGAAGATGCGCAATATATCGTAGAATTTTATACTCTTTTAGGGGAACTTTACCTCGATTCAGGCGCTTCTTTAGAGGCCATCGATTCTTTTGAAACCGCCATCGATTTATATGTTGAAGAGCTTGATCCAGAAGATCCCCTGCTCGGTGATAATAATCTAGGTTTGGCAGAAGCCTATTTTATGGCCGGCGATCAAGAAGCAGGCATGGCAGCTTGGGAAAAAGCCGTGGCATTGATCGTTCAGGACATGGAAAACAATCAAGTCGATTTTGAATACTTCGTAAGTGTTGAAGACTATAACACGGCTTGGGCAATAGGTTGGATCTTTGTCGACAGCCTTGACAATTTGGGGTGGGCCTATGACCTCGTTTCGGACACCGGGCAAAGTGAGGAATTCTACAACATGGCCAGAGAAATCGAAACAGATCTTCAACAATTTTAGCAGCAGCATGGCTACCATAAAACGATTAGCGATTTACCTGTTGCTGTTTGTTGTCTTTTTGGGCATCATGGCAAGTTTGCCAAGCTTTTGGCAATCATTGGACTACTTTGTGTACCGCACCTTTTATTTGGATAACTCCGAAAATATTGAATTATCGGAAGATATTGTTCTGATCGATATTCCACATAAGAGAGAAGGTAGTGCCGCTTTTGACCGGGGCGATTATAGAAGTAGGCTTTCCAACTTATTGGATAGTATCGGCGCCCATAATGATGCCGATGATAGACCGGATGCCGTTATACTCGATATCTATTTTTCCAATGAACCGGAAGGACTTGAAACTCTAAAAAGCGCGCTACAAAGGCTAAAGGATAAAAATATCAAGGTGTATGCAGTCTACGATATGTTGAACCATGATCGTGACGTATTTGAAAGGAACGAGGAATTACAAGCTGTCGAAATTTATGACAACTATCTCGAAGGAAACCGATTGCATACCATTTTTGAGCAAAAAAAAGGTGTACTTTCCTATAGTTCTGAATTAAGGTTTCCGAAAAAAAACGGAGGATACGTTTTTGTTGAGGCCTTGGCATCAAGGGTGGCAAAGGATATTGGCAAGAAAAATACCGCTACAACGAACAGTTCCCGAAGCTATATTCTTCCGGTGGGAAACGAGGAGAGCATCGAAAATAATACCTATCAATTCACACCGTTGACCGATAGTACGAGCGTGGGTTCATTTTCCGCCGATTTGGCCATGAATGATAAAATTATCATTGTCGGAAGTCTTGAAGCCGATTATTTGGACAGTTGGCAGAAAACGGGAACACACTTGTTGGCTTGGGCCCTATTCGATCAACTAAACTCCAATAATCTGGCCAAACAACCTCTTGATAACCCAGTGGTTATTTTGGGGATTATCCTGTTCATTGCGTTTTTCACCGCCCTTATATTCGCTTTACTGTTTAAATACGTTAAAATACTGCAAACCAAACCCTTTGTCATCGCAGTGCTTTCATTTATCATTAGCACGTCATTACTTTTGGGAGTTGGCGCAGCCATTCTTGCTATGGGCAAGGTAATTCCGGTTGGACTACCCATTTTAAGCATTCTATTGACTTCAATTCTGTCATGGCGTTTTGCCCATAAATTCTTGGTGACCGGCATTGCACCAGGGTCTGAAAAGTATGATGTCTTTATTAGTTATTCACATGGTAATAGTGATTGGGTAATCAAAAACATCTTTGAACCTTTAAAGGATTTTCGCAAACCCGATGGCAGCCCACTAAAAATATTCTTCGATTCGAAGAGCATCGGGATAGGCGAAGCATTTACATCCAAGTACATGTGGGGCATAGTAGATTCCAAGATTTTTATTCCTATAATTTCGGAGGAATATTACGGAAAGAACCACTGCCGAAATGAAATGGACTTGGCGTATAAGCGGTCGGTAGAAAAATTACTCGACATCATGCCCATTGTATTTTCATACCAGGCCGTACCGGAAATATATACCCATATCAACTTTTTGGATATTACTGTTAATCCAAATTTTATGGATACCGTAAAAGAAACCTTGGTCGATATAGACCGGAAAGGAGTTGGCAATCGGCAATCTTGATCTATTTCGGAAGGCCGCCAAATCGCGTTCGCTTATTTATAGTTGGGTTCATTTTGAGATTACCGTAGCGTCTTCCGTTTCTGACCTGTCCTCCTTTTTATGGATAACCTGTGTCCACACGGCATTTTCGTTGTTCATAATATTTTCCATGGTACGTACAAATTCCGGAAAGGAAGAGGCTTTGCCAACATACGGATGTGCACCTGTCAGATACAGAAGTTTTTCCCTTTTTAATGATTCCCCGGCAATCCTATAGGTCATCCATTTTTCCTGAAATTTATATAGGGCTGAAACACCCGTAAACGTTGCTGTCAGTACGCCCAATAAGGCTATAAGATATCGTGCCCAAACGAGTGTTTCCGCATCCAGTCCGGCAAAAAATGGAATCAGTGCCGCAAAGATGATGATTAGGGCATTTGACCATAAGTAATATTTTTTGTTAATGGCACTTTTTTTACCATACCAAGCAATTTGATCGTCCACCCTATCCTTCATATATTCTTCCTCTGTCATTTCCTTAATTTTTAATTAGATCCATACATTAGGGGGATATGATTGAGATATTCAAGATAGTTAGAATTATTGAATTGCAGTAACTGATGCCCAGAATTATGTGGCCATATCAGTAACCAGGGATATAGATTGATATGGGAACGAAATGTCGCCCGTATAGGATGGTGTTTAAAAACGCCCGAAATCCAAAAGCTGCCCCCGTCGGTCGAAAAGCTGGCCCATGCCATGTCGTCGTTTAAAAATGTTGGCATTTTATATGTTAAATATAAATTAAGTAGTAATTTAGGGCGAGAGGTCAGAACGATATATAGCTAAAGAATCCTTGTAAGCTGATTCGCTCACTGCTCAGAATTCAAAAATTTCCTTTTAGTAGACTCCCCCCGCTCACTTTAGGTCTCAATTTTGGTGTTGCTATTTCTTATTGCAAGAATGGCAAAAGATCAGGAACAATACATACAAATTTGTAACTACAAACCCTATTAATCTTCGCGGAGTTTTGACTCCGAGACCTTAGCATGAACGCTCCAAGAAAACGTATGTGTCCGTGCGAGAGTATTGCCTTAACGAATTGGCAGAAGACAGGAAACGCCATGAAGCCGGCACCCATTGGTACCGCCCTTCTTATAGAGAAAATGTCGATTGAAGACCTTACCCTATGCCAAAAATATCGGCCTTAGTGAACGATTATTTGAAATAGAATAAAATATAATGAAGGAAGAAGAACTCTTAAATCTTATCGATAAAATAAATACTGAAAAATGTGTGGTGATACTAGGGCCTCATCTGGCTACTATAGATGATACAAGCATAGTGACGGAATTGCATAAAACACTTTTTGAACAACTCAAACAACGAGATGTGACCTATTATGAAGATGAAGATGTGTTGGGCATGACGGGGAAAACAAGGAATAATTTTCTTCAGCCCAAGATAAATGCCTTTTTTGATGGGTATAAACCGAATGATGTGTATGAACTACTTGCTGAAGTTCCATTTACCTTAGTAATTAACACCGCACCAGATAAATTCCTTGTAAAGGCCATGAAAGATAAAGGGGTAACCCCAAGTTACTCCTACTACCATAAGGGTATACCAGTAGAAAAATACGAGCACAATTTCGAGATTGTCGAGGAATCCGAAGATAAAATAACCACACATATTTATAATATTTTTGGGGATTACAATCATCATGGTTCATTAGTGCTGACATTTAAAGACATGTATGAGTACCTCTACAGTATCATGCAAAAAGATAACCTTGATATAGAATTGAGAACGAAAATACACGATGCCAAGACGGTGTTGTTCTTTGGTTGCAGCTTTGACAAATGGTACTTCCAGCTCTTTTTTCAACTCTTCTTACAGATAATGGATTTTGATGATGATAGTGACGTCTTAAACTCCAATGATCTTGATGCAAAAAGATTGAAAACAAAGAATTTTATTATGAACGAGTTCAGTATGGATTTTTTTGAGGATGATGCGTCAAAGGCAATTGAAGTATTGAACGAAGCCGTCAAAAGTGGTAAAATCTCTAGGAACAAAGAAGATTCCTTTGATGGGCCACCGCCAAAAGTATTCATTTCCTACAAGTGGGGGGGAGAGAGCGAACAAATAGCCAATGAGTTGAAAGATGCGTTAACGGAAAGGAAAATATTGGTAAAAATTGATAAAGAAGAATTACCCTATAAAGGAAACATTGAGGAATTCGAAAAGCATATCGGGCAGGCGGATGGAATTTTGGTGGTGCTTAGCCATGCTTATCTTGAATCGGAACATTGTATGTACGAGCTTTCAGAAATATACAATAACGGAAATTTTGTAGAACGGATATTTCCCATTGTTCTGAGTGATGCAAAAACTTTTAACTCCACAGATTTAGGCAAGTATAAGGACTTTTGGAATGAGAAAATAAAAGACATCGGCAAAGAAATTGCTAAAGATCCTAGTAAAGCGGGAACATTTATGGATGATATTAATAAATACAATCAGATTCTGAAAGATTTTGATGACATTACTCGCGTGATAAAAAAATCAAATTTGGGATTTGTAGATGAACACCGTAAAACGAAATTCGAGGTAATAAGAAAGGAGATTGAAAAAACGCATAGAGCAATGCTAAGAAAGACTGAATAGCGATAACCGATACCAAAAAGCAAACTATTACCAAATGCCAAACCTATCAAGATATCCTGGTACACGCCCTTTTATGGAAGAGGACCGGCACTTGTTTTATGGGCGGGACCATGATAAGAAAAAACTCGGCGATCTTATTGACCTTGAAAAGCTGGTAGTGCTATTCGGAAAATCGGGCTATGGCAAATCTTCGCTTCTGAATGCCGGGGTCATACCATACCTACGGCATAACAAACATCATTTCCCTATCAAAATTCGTTTTATGCCCCCAGATGTAGGCACGGATGGGCCGATGGCAAAACCACTTGAAATACTCAAGAATCATTTAGTGTCCCACATCGAGATTATTAAAGATGACTTGGAGCGGCAAGATGGGAAATCCTGCTTTCTAACCGAAAAACTGGATATCCCAAACCAATTGCCTAATAATCTCACGGCGATACTATGGTATTATATCAAGTTTATTCAATTAACCAAAGAGATTACTGAGGCGACTACCTTGGTATTCTACCAGTTCGAGGAGCTCTTCAGATATTACGACGATGCAGAGGTAGATCAGTTTGGCCTTACTATGGCTGCATTGCTTCACTCTGATCCGCCTGATGAAGTGCTGGCGCTGATACGTCAGAATCTAAATTCATTTACCGAGGAAGAATTAGATCAATTGTACGAACCCCTTAACCTCAAAGTGGTTTTCTCGGTGGCCAGTGACCACCTTAGTTTGCTTGACAAGTTAAAACGTTCTTTACCGCAAATTTTCAAGTACGCTTATGAGTTAAAAGCCCTAACCGAATTACAAGCTCAAAAAGCCCTAGAGGAACCGGCCAAGAAAGACGGTAAATATTCTTCTCCTAAATTCACATACACCGATGAAGCCATCAAAGAAATCCTCAGCTATTTAAAAGGAAGAAATAAGGAGGGAATCGAGTTTGAGAATGAAGACATTGAGACCTTTCAGCTGCAATTGATAGGACAACATGCCGAAGAAAAGATAGTCTCCAAAAAAAGAAAAGCCGAGTCTAATGCGAAACTGAAATCGAAATTAGGCAAACAAAATGTAACTCCATATGCCGGTAAATTCGAGTACACCCGTAAAGACCTTGGTGAGCCCTCGGATATCTTAAAGAAGTTTTACAAAAAAGTTATAGACGACCTTGACTTCCGTAAAAGAAATAATGCGAAGAATTTAATAGAAAATGGTCTTATTATCAATGGTAATCGCGTAGCGCTGTCCGAATCTCAAATCCACCGACGATATAAAGTAAATGAAGATACGTTAGGGAAATTAGAAGATGAACATTTGCTGCGATCAGAGTTCAAGCCCAAAGAAGGAAAACTTATTCAAAGCTATGAAATAAGTCATTTTAATCTGGTTAAACCCATTCAAGACGCTGTCGAAAGACGCAAACGAAGGAGGTTGTGGATACTGATTTTTCTATTGCTATTTTTATGGCTTATGTCAGTGTTCCTTGGTTTGTGGGCATATTTTGATAAGGATACTGCAGATCCTAGCGCACCCATAATAATAAACACCGACTCTGTTGTTACCCAAGAAGAAGAAGTGTCGAATGGTTTGATTATTAATGCTATCGGTACTGCGACGGTATTTCCCACGAAAGGCCCTGCCCCATTAGACGTTGATTTTGTCTTTACTCAGGTTGATACCATCGGTGACGTTCATATCCTATCTTATTATTGGGATTTTTATAATGATAGTACCACGATTTCTCATACCAAAGGTTCTGTTCGGCATACATACAAAACACCCGGAGAGTATACTGCTCGTCTAACTGTTACAACCAATGATAGTGTGCATCGCATCCGTACTGAAGAAGTCAAAATTAAAGTGGATAGTACGATATCGGTATCGCCAATAGTAAAAGTAAATATTTCTGCCTCGCCTGACTCTGGTAAGGCTCCTTTGAAAGTTAATTTCAAGGGAATTCTTTCTCCAAATAGTGCTCCAGCCAACAGATATCTCTGGGAATTTAATGATGGAGATACCTCAACTGTGAAAAATCCGGTTCATACTTTCAGAAATGATGGCATTTATAATGTACGACTTACCCTCTGGGACACTAATAGAGATATATACTCCGATAGTTTGATAGTAAGAGTTGGGAAAGACCCCCCAGGGGTCGCACCTATTGCTAAAATTAAGATTTTGGATATTTTGGGTATCGACGAGAATAGCTTTAAAGTAGATTTTGATGGAGGTGGTTCAACAGATGATGTTGCAATTGTCAAATATCTTTGGGAATTTAATGATGGTGCAACCTCACCTGATGTTGCTCCATCCCACACCTTTAAGTCCAACCGAGATTACCATGTACGATTAAAGGTTTGGAATTCTGACAGCCTAACTGGCAACGTTAATACGTTAGTGAAAATTGCAGATCCACGCCAGCCTAAAATAGTAATTACGCCTTCTGACACTATAGGAATAGCCCCATTCAAAGTTGGTTTTGAGGTAAGCAGTGCGATTCGACAATATAAATGGTTTTTCCCAGATGGCACTAGCTCAACCTCAGCCAAGCCAACGCATGTCTTTGACAGTGTAGGGACCTATAACGTTCGCCTAACCGCTGTAAATAGTAATGGACAGGAAGCCACCGCTATAACTACAGTTACTGTAGACCCTCAGTCCGTAATTTCGGTCTCTGATACTCTAGGAAAAGCTCCATTCAAAGTTGATTTTGAAGTAAGCAATGCAGCTCGGCAGTATAAATGGATTTTCCCGGATGGCACTATTTCAGACTTAGCTAGTCCAACGCATGTCTTTGACAGTGTAGGCATCCATGACGTTCGTTTAAGCGCTAAAAATATACAGGGCGTAACAGTTACGGATACCGTTCAAATAAGGGTTCTACCTGACAAACCGCCAATAGCCATTATTAAGACCAATGTAATTTTGAGTGATTCTATACCCTTGACGGTAGAATTTGACGGAACAGACTCAACCGATGATGGCACTATAGTCAGCTACGATTGGAATTTTGGGGATGGCCATGTCTCCAATGGCCCTATTATATCCCACACTTTTGATGCGGAAAAAATTTATGATGTGAAGCTTACGGTTAAAGATGACATCAAGCAGTCGAATTCCACCCTGATATCAATCAAAGTCAATTCTCCTCCACGAGTGCCTCCATGTGGTGGTTCTATGACATGGATGGAAAGATTCATCTGCATTCAAGACAATAAATTACCTTTAACATGGAACCAAAAGGGCGGTTGGAAAAATTGGCGGATTCCCCGCGATTCCTTAAACCTTGTGGGAATTGTTATTCCTGATTCCTTAAATGTGTCCGAATCCATCAATGATATGCAAGTTGCCCTACTGTTCTTTTTTGCGAAGGAGGTCCTAAACCAGGAAAGAAAAATCTATAAGTTTCAAATTTGGTTAAATGCAAACCAATCACATACCATGTTGCAAACGCAACGGTTCAATATAAATGATCGAATAAAACAAAGTGATGCGATAAGTCAGGAGGAAAGTGATGCAATAAATCAGGCAAAAATCGATTCGGTATTTGAGTATACGAATACCGTTCAGAAATATATGGGCCCTGGTAATTTGATTACAAAATATAAAGAAAGTACTAAAGAGGTTTTGGCCCAGTTATTCGAACAAAAAGCTATAAAAAAAGAAGGTGATTTACTTAAGCATAAAAGGATTAGTACGTTTTATACTTTATTTAATTATTCAGATTTTGATAGGGTCAGACAAGAAGAAGTTAAAACATTTTTGAAGAAACTGGAACCAGAAGAGGCGGACGAATAAACTACCTTTTCACAATCCCTAAATTTATAGTTACTTAATTTTCCCATTTCAAGTAATCCGAATTCTGGGGTAGCTTTTAGAACGATAAACGAGTTCCATTCAAAGTCGCTAGCACTTAGCGCCAAAACTGGAAGACCTACCAGACTTAATTCAGGAAATTAGAATTCAAATTTGGAAAACATTGGATAAATACTACTCCGATTATAAAATATCAACTTGGTGGTATCGTGTCTCAATTGATATTGCAATATCTTTTTATGGAAAAATCGAAAATCGACAACAAGCAGCGATTAAATTAAAAGTAGTTAATAAAAATCAACTACTTAAAAAACCACTCCCTTACCGTTTCCTCAGCCCTCTTATTGTTGGGGGTAAACGCACTATTCTCTTTCCCTCGATATTCAAGATATGAAGGGAATTTCCACCAAAGAATTCCGGCGCACCACGTCGCGTTTTCTATACCCTCAAATATCACTTCGTAGCAAAGTTGTTGATGCTCCGCATTAAAACTATCATCGCCTTCTGCATGCGGATTTTTCCATGGGGCATTGATACTTCGGAAACCGATTTCAGTAAAGACAATCGGTTTTTTGAATTTGTCGTAGACTTTGGCAATCTTGGTTTTTATACTATCAAAGTTGGCCTTTAATTCATTTTTGGTCGGGGTATCGTTTTTGCTCAATGGATAGTAACAATTGAGACCGATAAAATCGAGCTCGTCCCAAAAACCGATTTGCTCAAATTCTGCACCCCAGTTGGCCGCATAGGTTAATTTACCATGATAAAGTCCGCGTAGGCCCTTGAACATCTTGCGCCAGTCATCTTCCCGGCTCAAGGTGGCTTTCGAAAATTCTACGCCCACGCAAAGGGCTTCTATTTGATGTATTTCCGCCAAAAATGCATAGTGCCGAATCCAGCGATAGTAGTAATCAAAAAAGGCTTCCCAATCTTTTTCGTTCAACATTTCTACATCCCCCGGCCAACTATCGCCAGCGAATATCTGTGGTTTTAGCACGGTGCACATACCCAATTTCTTGGCCTCAAATGCCGAATGTACCAAGCCTGCATCGTTCTCCGAACCTGCATTATTGCTGAACCGAAAAGGCATAGGGCTATTTTTGTCCCTCATAAAACTGTAGGGGACCAGGGCCATGGCATTGCTACCTAAAAACTTCATTTTCTCTAAAGCCTTGGTAGCTCTTCCGCCGGTATACCCATTGTAGATACTGTAGCCTTCATGGGCAAAATTGAATCCTTTTAAATAGGGTAATCTAGATTCGTTTCTTTCCTTTTTCACATGTTCGGACGCATTTTTGGCAAGATAATCTTGCCATGCGGGTTCCAGTTTTTGGATTTCGCTTTCGGTAGGTTTCCATACCGGATACTGTTGCAGAAAAGTTTGCTTTCCCCAAGTATCCAATAGAAATGCGACCAATGTGGCCGAAAGGCAATCGCTTATCAAGGGGGATTCCACAGCCAAAAGCTCATTGTCAAAAAGCTCTTTCAGGGCAAGGGTGTTTCCCGATTCGAAAAGGCGCGCCGACCAATACCGATAGCCGTCCCACTGCCATTGATTTGTAAAATAGATTGGTAGCCCTCGTTCCAAGGCCTTGGTTTTTGATGTCCCAAGCAAAAGATGTATTAAAAGTGCATTTTCCTTTTCTAGAAAATTATCGGCATACGCTTCATTGATGATGGTGTGCACTGAATTATCGAGTGTGTCAAAATGGGCCTGATCGGTGTTGCCCGTTATGAGTCCTTTTTCCTCGGAACTTTTATATATGTGGTAGCTGAATTTTGGTAAGGATTCGGTACTGCGCAAGAAATTTACAATAGCTGTTCTGGTCTGTTCTATTTTGCCTGCCACGGGAGTCATTTCTGGCAGCGTAGTCGCATTCCGATGTGAAATAAAATCAAAATGTTCGGAGGTATGGACCAAAGTATTCCCATCGGAAAAATCGAAATAATTGAACCTGTCTATTCCCCATTTCGGATTGAAATCGCCCATGACCGTTCTTGAATTTCCTTTGTAAATCTCATAATCCATATTCTGCCGGAAAAACGACCGACCATCTTCCCGAACTCGCTTTTGGAAATGTTCAAAAACATTCTTTTCATCGTTCCCGCTTAAAAAACTTATCGGGAGCGTATCGTTTTGTGGATTGGGATAAAAGCCGACCGAAAGATTCATATCCTGTGAGGTGTACTCCTTAGTATCGAATGCGAACCCGGCTTTATGAAATTTTACCGGAATATTTCTGCTGAAGTCATTTAATATTGGGATGGCTTCGAAAGTGCCTACTAAAAAAAGGATATGCTCTTTTAGTTCCGTTTCGTCAACTTCGGAAGCATTCTTAAACGATATGGAAACATTTCGCCAAGAATCCGATTCGGGACTTTTGGAAAGCTCCTGCAAAATGGTTCGGTACTGCTCGGCAAGAGCTTTATCGGTCGCCCCATACACAACCAAAACGGCTTTTCTTTCGAAAAGGCTCCGACGCAATTGCCTAGGGGTAGGTGTGGTATCGTTTTCGATACCAACGCCAGTTTCATGTGCCTCTAAAGAAGACATTGTGCCGACACCTATAGCCAATAGGCACAGTCCGATACCCACTATCCAAAACAATTTTTTTGTGTTCATTTTTTCTTCCTGTACCTGTCAAAGATATCATAGAATCCTGAAATTCGGTATTCGCACTGCAGCATTTTGACCGTAAACTCATTTAGGCTTTTTGTTTTTTCACTTTCTTTTTTAATTGATGTGATAGATAGACCCGGGGGGTCATTTGTCTTTAACGAGACGGAAAATCGCTTTCTAAACATTAACTAGCGATGCATCTTATCTAAAATCTCGATAATCTCTGTTTTTTTTCGGACGGATACGGGTACGTTTTCCCCGTTTTTCAGCATGAGATATCCGCCATCTGTTTTGATGTAGGCACTGATATATTGTAGATTAACTAAATGGCTTTGGTGAATACGGACAAAATCATAAGGCTGCAGCATATCGGAAAAATATTTTAAGGTCTTCGTTACGAAGACCTTACGGTTATCCTGAAGATGGAAAACGGTATTGTTGCTATCGGATGCGCAGCGAACGATATCTTTTAAACTCACTATAATGATCTGATCGAGCGTGTGCAGCGAAATCTTATCGGGCTTTTGCCCAGGTGCGGAAAGGGTGTCCTTTAAAATTCGCAGGCGTTCTTTATTGGGCCGCAGTTGTTCTTTCGCCCGCGTGATGGCCAAGCTAAGGTCCTCATGGGAATAGGGTTTCAAAACGTAATCTATGGCTGCGAACTTGAATGCTCTAAGGGCGAACTCATCGCTTGCGGTCACAAAGATGATCTTGGATTTTAAATCAGGGAAAATCTCCAGAATATCGAAGCCCGTTCCGTCACCGAGCATAATATCGAGAAAAAGGATATCCGGGGGATTTTTGCGCAAGACTTTTGCGGCTTCCACGACACTTTGGGCGGTGGCAATTATGTCAATGTCCGGATGGAGCGTCTCAATATCTTTTTTCAAAAGGGCCAAGGTGTCGGCCATATCCTCTACTAGTATCGCTGTCGGCATAATATATCTAATAATCGGTTAATAAAGGAATTTTAAAGCGGATGTTCGTTCCCGCAATACTGCCATCATCGTTTTTTAATTCCGCTATCTGTAAGGCCTCCGGACCGGAAAGCGATTCTAAGCGTTCTTGTGTGACTAATAGTGCCATGGATTGATGGTCGGTCTTGGCCTTTTCGCGCTGGGATGTGAAAATGCCCCTGCCGTTATCGGTGAGGCTGCAATACAAATACTTCTCGGACGTATGGAAATCCAGTTGTAGCACCCCTTTCCTGTCTCCGTTCAAAATACCGTGGCGAATGGCGTTTTCCACTAAAGGTTGTATCAACATGGGGGGAATCAAAATTTCTTCGGCAGCAGGTTCCGTTTGCGTTTCAATGTGATAGGTAAAAGGCTGCGCTGTCATCAATTTTTCCACTTCTAGGTAATGACGCAAGGTCTTGATTTCTTGGTCCAATGCAATATGTTCTTTTCGTGAATTTTGCAGCGTCTCCCGAAGTAGGGCCGCAAAACTATTGATCGTATCCTTCATTTTTTCGGGTTTGTCGATTGCCATGGCCTTTATCCCATTCAACACATTAAAGATAAAATGCGGGTTCATTTGTAACCGCAATGCTTTTTGTTCTAAGGTCAGCAGGTAGTTCTGGGTTTCTAACCGCTCCCGCACCGCTTTGTTTTTTGCCTTGATACTTTGGATGTAGAACAGCCCAATGCCAATTAAAATCAGTGTCACCAAAGCCACAATTAGCGATTGAAACCAAACTTTTTGGTACAATGGACTATCTATGAAAAATTGAAAATCTGCGGGGCTACTTTCGGCCCACCGGTGGTTTCTGGATTGCACCGAAAATGTATGCGGTCCATAGGCAAGTGCGGCAAAGTTTTGCTTATTCTCTTTTACCCATGGGCTCCAATCCGACCCGTCCAATTTAGAGCGGTACTCGATTTCTTTGGGGTGGTCAAGATCCACCGTCCGAAACGAAAAGCCTAGCCGCGTTTGCTCCGGGGTCAATTGTAGTACTTTATCGCTGTTTGTCCAAGCCTTCAAATCTAGCGAATCGATGCTTTTATAGCTCTCCTCCACTCCCGTAAAGTACACTTTTGGGCGCATGGCTTTAGTCGTGCTTTCCCCGGGCAAATACTCCGTTAGCCCATAGATCGCCCCGAACCAAAGATGGCCATTAGCATCTTTATCAACGGCGTTCAGGCAGGTTTCTATGCCCTGAAAACCATCGTTTCTGCCGAAATGGTAGACATCGCTAATCTCATTGGCAGTATTCAGTTGGATTTTATCGACCCCTAATTCGCTCCCCGCCCACAAGTAGCCTTGGTCATCGAAAATCAGTTGATAGATATTTTTCGAGGATAACTCTTTTGCACCTTTCAACCGTTGAAAATGATTAGGCTCACTAACGTTGGCATACCAAATGCCATTACCGGAAGTCCCCAAGAATATAGCATCTTGATAAAATAGTAACGTACCGATATCTGTTTGTCCCTTTAATTCGGTCTCAATGACGGTTACACGATCTTCCTCAATATAGCCCAAATGTCCGTCTTGAGTGGCGTACCACAATCGGCCTTTGGGGTCTTCTACAACATCTTTTATCAACAGATCGGCGATACCTTCTTTTTTACCGAATATTTTCCAAATGGCAAGACTGTCTTTTTCCGAATCGTAATTGAACTTTACGATTCCATCGGCATAAGTGGCTGCCCAGATATAATTATCGCCGACAATAATCTTACGTATCCAATCGGAAGGAAAACCCTTGCTTTCGTCAATGATATGGTTCTCAGTGACCCTTTTTGATATCGTGTCCCGCGTCACTTTAAAGGTGTTGCTCACCATAAATACCACACTATCCTTCATTTTTGTTTCCCTAAAAAGGATGCCCCTGTTATCGGATCCCGCCCAGATATTTCCATTTTTATCACTTGAAATGGACCTTATTTTTACCTCGAAAAATGGACTTTCATCAGTAAGGGGATGAATCCCTAAGGAATCGATTTTCGTTAGCCCCGATTCCGAGTGGGATATCCAAACGCCGTCTTTTACATTATGTACCGCATAGATCCGCTCTCCTTTCAAGCCGGATGCCTTGTCGTAATGATTAAAGTTATTTTGGAAATATTTGTAGAACCCACCGCCGGAAGTGGCGATCCAAAGATTATCACGATTATCACGGAAAACTTTTCTGACGTGGGGGGCCGCTAGTCCGTTTGAGGTATTCAGCCGCTTTATCTCGGCATATTTTTCGGTTTCCACGATGATAATGCCATCGTTTTCCGCGGCTATCCAGAGTTCATTTTTGTTTTGGATTGACATTGAATTGATACGGGAAGGTTCAGGCATTACAAAGGTATCCAAGGGATTGTTTCGGTCCATGATACGAACGCCATCATCAAAAGTTGCAGCAATAATCTTGTCTTTGTGAAAGAGGACCGCGGTGAAATCATTGGCTTCCAATTTGATTATTTCGGATGCCGCATCCCGTAGTTCGCTTAGTTTCCAAAAACCTTTATTGGTTGCCATGAAGTAATGCTTCCCGTCAAAAGCTATGGCATTGATCGTACTCAAATCAATTTCCGGATGTAGGGAAAGCTTCGTTAGCTCCCCATCCTTTGAAAATTTGAAAACTCCTTTTTCCGTTGCCAGAAAGATGTCTTCGTTAAAGGTATAAATTTGGAGTATTTGTGGGCATTCGAAATTAAGGAAATTGTTTTTCACCTTAATCGACAGTCCTTTTTTGCTTCCGATATACAGGGAATCGTTCCGGGCGTACAAAGCGTGAATGTAGTTGGAAAGCAAACCATCGTCTTCATTCCAGACTTCAAAGGTTTCCCCATCGAAATTGGCAATTCCGCCACCTTGGGTGCCGAGCCAAAGGTAGCCCATATCATCCTGTATGATGTCGTAGACTTGCGATTGCGGCAGGCCGTCGGCTATGGTATATGCCCTTAATTGGCTGTTTTGCGCTGTTACCTGCTGCATCGTCAAGAAGCAGAAAAATGAAAACAAGTATTTTAAACAGCGATTCAAAAAGATTATTTTTCTGTTGTTTTGTGGAATTTACCTAACGAAATTACCGCTATAATATTTGATAAAGTTGCGGGTCTTCAACTACTGGCATCCGGTACTCGTACATATCTTTGTCTTGCAAAAGGGGTGCCAGTACACAAACTACCGTGGTTTTTCCTTTTATCCATAATTTTTTTCCTCGGATTTCACTTCTCCATCGGTACTTTTCCAGAGGGATGTTAAGTTCCAAAAGAAGTTCCGCCATTTCAGGGGATTCCGATATCCAGTCCTTCAGTGCGTCACTATCCGCTAATTTTGGGATATCGCCGGTTTTTTCGAAAGTATACTCCCAATCTACAGGTATATTAAATGTATACGTATAGGCTTCTCCAAAGAAAGCTTCCCGCCTGGTCTTCAACGCAGTCATCCAGTCGATTTGTATTTCAGGATATGCAGCCTTCAATTCCTTGGACAGCTGCAAGGGGCCTGGGGATTCCGCAGTGGGATAAAAGCCGTAATAAGGCTTGGCCAAATAGTGTCCGGCAAATTTTCCACCAAAAACGTTGAAGAAGGCTGTGGCGTAAACCGTTGGTGCCGATTTCGCGGTCAAAACGGTCTTTAGCTCTTCCAAAAGTACTCGGTTTTCGCCTAATCCGCATGAATGGAAAATGATTTTTGTGTCCATGGTAACACCATGTTTTACCCTTGATATCAAATCGCCATTTCTTGCTTCCCGTAATGTTTTTACGGTAATACGCTCGCCCGTTTTTGTGGTTTTAAGCGACATCCCCGACCAGGCACTACTGTGGCTCACGATATGTATTTCATCCCATTCGGTTCGGCCTTCGGTATTGGCATTAAGCCATCCTATAATTCCATTCACGGAAAATAGCGTGTCTATCACTTGCATTCCTGTTCCCTGAAAATAGTGTTTCGCATTGGTGTAGTAAGCGGTGTTCCCTTCATCATAACCCGCAATAAACACGACCGATTCTTTCGTTTCCCCTACCTTGAAAGGTAGGCCAAGAGCCAGTTCCGTGGTTAACGGAACCGGCTCTTGGCAGCCTAATATCAAGGTTAGAAACAATAGTACGCTCGGATACATTCGCATGGGATTCATTTCAGGATAGACCATTTCTATTTACTACAGATTCAAATTGTTGGCGACCACGTCATTTAAGATCTCGGGGCTTTCCTCTTTTTCGGACAAGGTATAGCCGTTCCAAACGTAAGCACTGATCCGAAAGGTTTTATTGGGTTGCATCCATTGGTTTTCGCGGGTTACCTTGTGATCGATGATAATCGTTCTTAGGGCAATGGTGCTTTTGATGCCCTCCATATCGGAAGGAAAAACGAAGGATTCGGTCTTGGAATAGGAGGCGTCGGAATGGTCGATCAAATTCGCAACATTGGTAAACTTGCCGTTGTTCCAAAAAATGTAGCTCTTTCCGATGTCGGCACCCGTTTTGGGATCCAATAGGTCTACCGCAATAATGTCCTCGACATTGAACAGGCCTTTGCTTCCCAAATTCGTTATCTGACCAGGAACTGCGGCAAGGCTATCCAATACGATTTTGTCGACCTGCATGCCATTTTTGAAGGCACGAAATTGATATTTGGTCTCTACAACACCGGTGTCCCGCGCCACATGGCTCTCGTACCCATAAACGAATTTCACTTCGTAATCGGCATCACTGCCGAAAGCCTTTTGTGCAATCATCCCGCCCCAGACCCATCCGGTCTCTGCTTCGGTCTCTACACGGTACCACTTGCTTTTGATGCCTTCAATTTCTTCGGAATTTGCACTCTCTTCCCGCAAAATCAGTTGCGTGCCGATATTCAAAATGGTCAATTTTCTGGCTTTCAAAGAAGGCTTTTCCCGTAGAAAAACTTTGTGCGCCAAAAGATAGTTATAAGTGATTTCTTCGATGGGAGTATTGCGGTCGACGGTTTCAAATACTACCTCGGGAGCGGTCTGGCCGAACATTTTTACAAAGGCGAACAGACTTAGGACTAAGATACTTTTTTTCAAACTTTTCATGATATTGAATTTAGAGAGACTGTTTTGAGATATGTCGATTATTTTTTTACGCCCCTTTTTGCGCCCTTTGTCGTTAAAATTTTATACCGTAGCTACGGCTATGCTAGAAAATTTTGCCTAAAAGGCCACAAAAATGACCTATAAAAATTCTAATCACATATTTCAAAACAGTCTCGAAGGATTAAAGATTTATTTTTTCTATACCTCAAATCTACTATGCACCCTATGCCCCAAAGCTGCTGTTCTAGAATTCGTTGCACATAAACTAGAATTCGTTGGATTCCTGTAAAACTAGGATTACCCAAAAAGAAATACCTGTAAGATTTTGTGAATCTTACAGGTATTTTCCAGAATGGGGACCAATTGAATCTTACTGATGTGGTTACCTTTATTTGGTCAGGGTCAACACCATCTGTTTATCTAAGTTCAAGGTCTTTGTTGAAAAATTGGCGAACTCCTGCGTCATTTCTTCCGAAGGAATCCATTTTCCGTTTTCCATTCGCTCAATTCGAATGATCTCGCCTTTTGCATTAAATTTTACCCGTAAGCTTTCATGCTTCGCTAAATACTCATCAACCAATGCGAAGTATATCCCTTTAAATTCCATGGTAATTTTTCTTTTATCCGCTTTCGACATCCTTTCATCCAGAACCACTCGAAAAGATTTCCGGAATTTTGTCTTGCCAACCACCTCGGCCTCCGCCCCAACTGCCGAATTATTCACATTTTGGGGCATGGGCAATGGCTGTTTTGCGATTTTCAAAGCCCCACCCTTGTTTACTACGGTTTCATCTACGGCCACAAACGAGGTGTAAGCGGTCATAAGATTGTATTTCAGCCCTAAAGCGACGACACTTTCCTTTGTATCCGTATTGAAAAGCTTTGTATAGTCGTCAAGTTCTTGAATTTTTTTTCGGGCCCATAAATAGCGTAGGGCTTTGTTGGCTTTGCTCAACCGCCCTTGGGACACTTGGTATTCCTGGTAGAATTTTTTCTTGCCCTGATATCCGGTAACGCGTATGGTACCCATAGCTTGGCCCCGATATTTTCCGTGGACGACAACAGGTCTCGACGCAAAAACATCAGGAATATGGGTTGGGGACAGATTGTACATATCAAATCCTTTGGATTCGATTTTGATGTGGGTCAAAAGTGGCGTAGCGATATAGGACTCGAACTTCTTTGCCACTTCTTGGGCTTCGGCCATCGAAGTAGCTACGAAAGATTCGCTATGGGCAACCTTCGCCATGCCCTCTATCAAATAGCGATTTACACTAGATCCGATTCCGAAAGTGAACACGTTCGCCTGATCCAGATTGTTTTTTATCAGTTCAAAGGCTTCCTTCTCGACACTTACATAGCCATCAGTGATTACCACCATCGAACGGGCACTGCTGGCATCTTTTCGCGGCAATCGATACGCCTCTTTTAAGGCATCTAACAATTCTGTGCCTCCGGCACCCTGACCTTCGGAAAGAAAACGGATCGCCGACTCTATATTTTGACCGTTAACTTCAACCGGCGAAGGACTAAAAATGGTGGAACTTGAAGCGAACAATTGCACATTGAAAACGTCCGACGGCCGGAGGTCACAGAGCAGATTGCGCATCAGTTCCTTGGAAATATCCAACGGATACCCGTTCATGGAACCGGAGACATCCACGATAAAAAGGTATTCCCGAGGGGGAATATCCTCCAATGTACTATTTGTAGTTGGCTCCATTTGATAGGCGAAGAAATTTTCGTCCCCATGTTCGTATAAGAGCAATCCTGATTGTATTGTATTACCGCGTAGATTATAGTTTAGGATAAAATCCCGATTGGAGGGGTTTTCGTTGTCGTCGGACAAAAATACTTCTGCCGTTTTTGCATCCGGATAGTTCACGTCTAGGTTATGACTGCTGCTTCCGATGTTTTGGATGATTATCCCGGCGTTCACCGTTACCGTCATATCATAATCGAAGGTATCTGCAATACCCTTTGCCGTGTAAGGCATATTAAAACTTTCCTCGGTAACCTCGCTCTCGCCCGTAAACCGTGGCCCGACTACCGCAGGGGCCACAAATTGATATTCCCCGTTCGCTGGAATTACCATTTCCGTGTAGTACATATCAATAGCTATTTCATCGCCGGGCATAATGTTACCGATGTTCATTTGGAACACATTGGGCCTATTTTGATCCAATTTTGCCGTGCGTTTGCCTTCATCCAAAGCAGTTTCATAGACCTTTTGGGCTTTTTGTCTTTCTAAAATCTTCGCGTTCACCGTGCGGTCGCCGATGCTCATCTGCATTTTGTGCACCGCTGCACGGGTCGAAAGCGGAAATACATATATCGCCTCGATGGGTTGCTTCCCTTTGTTTTGATACACCTGTGTCACACGGACATGCGCAATGGTACCCGCAATCTGGACTTCGGTCTTTGACGATTTCAGGGGAATGATGGCATCCTTGGTCGACACTAATAAATAGGGACTTCCAGCATCTTGGGCAAAGCCGCTTGAGCACAGGCAAAACAGTAAAAAAGTAATAAAGATTTTCATGATTTTGGATTAAGAAGCACGATCGTTTGAATCTTTTCTTTTACCCGTAAACAAAAAGCGTAAACGAGTTCAGTTTTATTTGGTATCAAATGTAGCCGCGGTAAGTTAGGCGGAGGGGGTGCTTTTAGAATTCGTGGGATCTAAACTAGAATTCGTAGTCACTATTTCGTGCAGAAATAAAAAAAGCGTTTTGAATTATTCTTTTTACAAAAAAAAGTGACTACCCGCGACCGCACCATCCATACAACAAATCCTACAGATTATACAAAATCAAAAAACAAACCCTGTAAGCTGATTTACCTTTATTGGAATACATCTAATGTGCTTTATTGAGATTAAAAATCGTTCAGTACATAATTCCGAAAACAAGCCTATTAGGGTTTACGGGGAGAATATCATTTAACTGATGAAAACCATCAGTTTTCAAACTTTCCCCTGACTCCCGACGCAGGGCACCGGGGGAATTCCAATGATTAAAATCAAGAAGAGACTAAAAACCTAAAATCATGGTAAAAAAAGCAAAAACACTATCCGCTCAAGTAAAGGAACTGTCCGGACGTATGCAAAAAATGGAAACTACCTTGAGCAAGAAACCAGCCGCCCAGGCAAAACAGAACGGCAAAAACGGTAATTCCCATTTTTGCAGTCTTCCCGAAGTGCCCAAGAGACCCTTAGATTCCGACGTGTCGCCGTTTCGCGAGATGCTCATACGCTACATCGAACGGAAATGGGCCAATGGTACGAAACTGCGTTATTTTATCTTTGAGGAAGGGCCTTTTGCGGGAGTAGCGTCAAACATAAATTTGGTAAAGGACGGGTTCAAGGTCTGGGAAGACGTAGGCATAGGAATCGAATTCAAGCAGGTAAGCGAGATTACCGAGGCCGAACTGCGTATCGGATTTTTAAGGGACGGCAGCGCATGGTCTTATGTCGGTCGCGACAATCTTGAATATCCCGGGCA
Organism: uncultured Flavobacteriaceae bacterium; assembly: GCA_963832345.1. Classification (GTDB taxonomy): domain Bacteria; phylum Bacteroidota; class Bacteroidia; order Flavobacteriales; family Flavobacteriaceae; genus Pricia. The sequence goes on from CAWHTW010000019.1 coordinate 29,715, forward strand.
GTTCGAACGCACCATGAATTTTGGATGGGACCTGACCCAAGATCCACGCGGGGTCGATACCCCGGTGCACGAGATTGGCCATGCCTTGGGTTTTCCACACGAGCACCAAAATCCGAATTCCGGTATCGTTTGGGATGAGCAGGCCGTATACGATTATTTTGGCGGACCGCCGAACAACTGGTCGCGGGAATCTACCTTACACAACGTACTCCGGAAATTACCACATAGCGAAATCGAGGGCTCGAACTGGGATCCGAATTCGGTGATGCATTACGGCTTCGGCCCGGGCTTGATTATCAGTCCCCCTGAATATGCGGGCGGACTCACCCCCGAACTTGGCCTCTCGGATATCGATAAGGAGGAAGTAAAACGTTTCTACCCACCCATCGAAACCGACCAATACGACACTTTAGAGCCTTTTAACCTCAAAATGCTCACCCTGGCACCTGCGGAGCAAAAGAACTACGAGGTAAAACCGGATGCGACCCGTACCTACACTATACAGACCTTTGGACGTTCGGACACCGTAATCGTACTGTTCGAGGAAGTCGACGGCGAATTACGGTTTCTGGCCGGTGATGATGACAGCGGGACCAGCCTAAACTCACGGATCGAGCCGCGGCTCTACCCCGACCGAAAATACGTATTGCGTATACGGATGTATTCGCAGTACGCTAGTGGGGAGACCGGGGTGATGATGTGGTGATCGGGACTTTCGATTTTAAGACAATCGCTCTTCCTTTCGATATTCCCTGCGAATGCCTTCCGTGAGTAAGTCCAAACTCAACCTTTTTGAACCAGTCGATAGAACCTGGAGGCTACAATAATGCACAATGTTTACGATATTGGAACCACTAAATGCATAGGTATCCGCAATTTTCTTCAAGTCAATTTCCTTGTCCAGTTTTAATTGTTTTGGGATGATACTTAGCCAAAGAAGCAATCGGTGTTCGGCATCGGGAGAAGGAAAATATACAATGGACTGAAACCGGCGTGCGAAAGCCTCGTCCATATTCTTTTTAAAATTAGAGGCCAAGATGACCAAGCCGGGAAAAGACTCGACTTTTTGTAAAAGAAAAGCGGATTCTTGATTGGCAAATTTGTCACGGGCGTCCCGAATTTCGGTGCGCTTTCCGAAGAGGGCGTCCGCTTCATCAAAAAAGAGGATCCAATCTTTGTTGGCCGCCTTGTCAAAAAGGTTGGCCAAGTTTTTTTCGGTCTCCCCAATATATTTTGAAACGACCATTGAAAGATCCACCCGAAAAACCGGGCGTTTCGTTGCTTTCCCCAGCAAGCTGGCGGTCAATGTCTTACCTGTTCCGGGAGGACCGTGAAATAATACCCGATACCCTGGTTTCAAATGTTTTTGCAATGACTCGTAGCCCTTTATCGCTTCTCGATGCTCTATCCAGGTAAGAAGCTCCCGTACTTGTTTCAGGGTAGTCTTCGGCAAAATCAGATCTTCCCACTCCAAACCGGTCTGTAGCTGTTCCGCCGGAAAACTGGGGCTAAAACGTGGCAATGCAACACTGCCGGTGGTGATGCGTTCCAACCATTCGGCATCCAGGATAAGCCGCCCGCTCATTACAGGTTCTCCAGGCGGCATGGTTTCGAGCCTCAAAATACCGTCGGTCGCAAACCAATGCTCGGGACCGAATAGGCTCTGCACCGCGATACGTTTTGCCAAATCATTGCCAGCAATTACAAACTGGGCCGTTTCTCCGGTTGGGAGAATGCCGCGATGGTTTTTTCCTTTTACACCTCCGAGCATTGGAAATTCCCCCCCTTGAGGTAAATATTTTGAAATAATTGAAATTAAAAAATTGGGGTTGATATGGCAGGTTAGGGCAAGGGTAAGGATTATTATTTCCTCTTCAGTAATTTTAGAGGATTTAAAAAATGAATTGAAAAAAAATTCCTCAGTTTTAAGACTAGCCGGAGGAGTGGATTTAACTTTTTTAAACCCAATATCCAAACGATATTCTATAACTTTTTTTAAGTAGGAAAAGCTTTTTTGAATATTGTGTTTCATAACTGACACTATATAAATTACTTATTGATTCTATCAAACAGCACTAGATATCACTCAGACAGTTTCTTTTTCCTATTGATTTAATACTAAACAATAGCAATTGCAGGTTTTATTCTTTAAGGATTTTCAATATTAAATCGTCGTAGCCAGTATCTGTACCTATTCCCCCTAAGTTCTGACCGTTAAGGCTATAGGTAACACCAATAAACTGACCAGGAATTCCTTGAATATCCCGACGCACCAGGGCTACAAGATCTTCTGCCATTTCTGTGTTTATTTCTTGAACTACAAGCGTGTTATCTCTTTCGGCTTCTTCATTGATTGCTTCCAGTAAAGCAGAGCTATTTGCCTTTTCGCCCTTAATTCTAGCAGTTACCGAAAGTGCGAATTCATTCGGATCCTCAATTGTTGATAACCTTGAGGCAATACTATCTTCTTTGCCTTTCATTGTACTGGTATTGTAGCTTGGGGAACTAGGGTAGATGTTAAGGTCTCTATTTTGACCGGAACCACCAAACCGATCGGCGATTAAATGGGCATTGTGGAAACCCTGTTGTGCCGAATTCGTGCGACCTCGGGCACCCCCCGTATTTTTAAGTTTTAATTTCGTTCCGGAGATTTCGCGAGTTTCCATCTGATTCTCATTTTCGGCTAAAACATCGCTGTACGAAATATTAATTCTAAATTCGGGACCCGTTTCTTCCTCATCTGTTCTGGTTTTGTACTCTACTTCATACCCATTTTGAGTTTCTCTTATTTGCTTTTCGGTAGGAATATAATTATAATGTTCTGGTTGACTAGTTCCTGATTTAGAACCTAATTGGAGCTTACCTAAATCATCAATATGAACTTGCAGACTATCCGCAGCACTTTTTCTTCTGATATGGTATTTTTCATTTTGTTTTCTAAATTCATAGCCTAAACCCTCTATCTCATCTTTTAGTATATTGCCTTCGGATGTGAATTCCTGAGTTTCTATATCAATTAAGGCTTTATTAATATATATATGAATCGGATCCTCCTCAAAAACTTCAAAAAGCTGTTTCAATGTACCTTTTAATGTCTGTTGTGCCGATTCCACTTGCGCGTCGGCCTGATTAGCTTCAGCAATGTTCTCTGGGGTAGCCTGACTCTGGGCCTCGCTCAATTCCTCTTCGGCCTCAGCACCCTCTTGTTTTACCGTTTCGTATTGCGATCTGGCCATAACGATCAAACCTGTGGCAGTACCTTGATTTTCCTCGGATAGTTCATGTACTTTGGCCGTCCATTCATCCAATTTGTTGTCAACGGACATTGGAGTACTTCTGATCATTACCTCGACACCACTACCGGCGGTGTCAACCCACATGCGATGTTGCTCTCCCTCGGCACTAAAGTCAACTACTTCGCCAATCTCGGTATCCTCTAATTCTTCTGCGGCTTCTTCTTCCGCTTCCGGATCGGCATCTTCACGGATTCCCAGGGCCGACAAAAGATTCCGTGCCTGGGTTGCCAAAAAACCGATGACCGTATCCAAGACCCCTTCTACCCAATCTTGTAACCCCTTGACCATTTCGGCCACTTTCTCGGGCAGATTCCCGAGGCCCATAAAGCTGGCCACAAAATCGATTACAGGTACCAATAGTTGTTTCAAGGCACTTTCTACGGCGGTTGCCATTCCTGCAATATTGCCTGCGATAATGTCTGCAATGCCATTGACCACAGTTTCCACCAAGGTAAAGATTCGGGCGGCGTTTTCAAATATCCATTTCAAGACTTTGTAAATGGCCTCAATGGCTTGAGCAATGGCACCTACGGGATTAAAAAGGGCCACAATGCGTATGGTCGCCTGGGTGACTAAAGTTTCGATGACAAAGTTCACGGCCATTTCTATGACCTGATCTAAGATTTGTCTTGGATCGAGCTTTTCCTTGATCAATTCAAAGACGCCCTGAGGTCCCAGTTCGATCAAATCGCTTATTATTTCATAAGCCTGTTCCAACAAGGCAACATTTTCTTCCCCTATATGTCTTGCAAGTAGCATTCGAATCCGTTCCCAGGTAATCCCCATCAATTGAAGGAAGAAGGTGATGATACTTTTTAGGGAGAAATCCGGAGGTATTTCTACCCCGACAGCACCCAGACCGGAAAAAATCCAGCTGATAAAGCCCTCGAACAAGTGATCGAAGAAATTATCGAAGAAATTCTGAAAACCGGCCCCAATGGCTGCGAGAAGGTTTGATGCAAAACCTAGCGGATCATCGGCAATATCGGAAATGACCTGTTCAATACGGGCGACCAACCCCCAAAAAGCAGCAGGTTCTATACCTACCAATCTCAATAAACCATTGATAATCGCTCGAATCGGATCTTCCAAAAATTCGATTATCGCATCAGCGATTTTACCCAATAGGCCTTTTGCCGCCTCCCGTAACGCATGTACTTTTTCCCGCACTTCCTGAACGGCCTGCGAAGCACGATTGGCTAAATCACGGTTAAAGTTCTGTTGGGTATTGGTGACTTCTTCCCGTAACCCATCCAAACGACCTTGAAAACGCAGTTTTTCCGCCTCGGCCCATTCCGTCAATTCTGCGGGGGCATTGTCAAACATCGTATTGATCTCTGTATTGGCAAGATCAATAATCTGCTCACAAGTAGCTACAATACCATTTACATAAATAGATATCTCACGGATAAGCTCACAGATATCATCACCGAAGGTTTCTTCCGCATCATTATACTCATCGGTAACCCATCCCGGTAGTCCGGTAAGGTCATCCCAAAGTTCTACAACACCGCCACCAAAACCTGAATGTCTATCGTCTACCCACCGTTGTACCCGAGCTAAATGTTGTTCGAATTCCGTCGCGATTCTTGTCTTGCCGGTCTCCCACATGTTCATTGCGGTTTGGGTCAAGGGGGTCAACAGATCATTTACCTGCTGCTGCGCACCGGTGAAGATTTCCTCGGCTCGGATTCCCAAAGCCTCCCGCTGATCGGTTTCACTTTCGACCATATCAGTTTGCTGGGTACCGGAGTCACGTACATTTCCCGCCCTAGCATTCTCCAAAGCCTGTAATGCCTTTTGTTGAAGCGCTTCCATATCGGTACGGGCATTGCCCAAGGCTTCGTCTTGTTCTAAGAGTACCAAAGCGGGATCTTCCGCAGCCGTTTCCTCCAGCTCCCCGTGAACCGCCCGTGCTTCCGCTATCGGACCATCTGGAATTACTTCGGTTACAGGGGTTACCATCCCGGCTTGCTGCATTTGTTCAGCAGAAGCGGCTACATCGGCCTCCAAAGAAATCTCATCTTCGGTAAGTGGATCCGGGGCGGCGCCTTGGGCATTGATATTCGGTTCTCCGACCTCTTCAGGGGGTAGTTCAACAGTATCACCTATTTGCCCGGTTTCGCCGGTAGGGGATTCATCCAATTCATCGTATTCACTATCTACACGATCCACATCCGAATCGATATTTTCATTGAGCTGGTTACCTGCTTCGTTGGCAGCTTCCTCTGGATCAGCTTGAAGGAGGGAGTCTTCATCCGGCGGTCGTTTTTCTCGAATCACTCTGCGAATGTTATCACAGAGTTCCTCGATTTCTGGGCTGGGTGCCACGCGTTGGTTCAAGGCCGCAGTCAGCTGCCCACTTGCCCTACCATCTGTTTCCGAAATTGGTTCGGTGACCCCTCCCCGAGCCTCATCGGCAAGTTCACTGGCCGGTGGCAATTCAGCATTATTCGAGGCCGCGATACCGGCGTTTTTCTGTGCCCGATTCAACCTGCTTTGAGCTTCCGGATTCAAACTTTCGGGAGGAGGTGGCATTAGAGGTTCCAATTCGATTTGGGTCGGCAAGGGCCCACCTTCGGCGGCCGGAACGTTATCTAAACCGGCTTCGGGCGAAGATGCAGGCGCCACTTCAGAATCGGGCACGGGCACTAGGGAGGTAGGAGGCTCGGCAGTGGCAGTATCAACGGTTGAAGCGCGGCCATTTACACTACGGGCATCCGGGTCGACCCTTCTTTTCACAGCTGCTCCTTGCTGCATTACATGCGTAAGTTCGTGAGCGAGTAAATGCTTTCCAGACGAGGTATGAGGTTCGTATTTACCCCGGCCAAATACAATATGGGAACCATAGGTATACGCTTGTGCCGAGATGGACTTTGCTGATTTTTGGGCTTTATCGTCATTGTGTATCCGGACACTTGAAAAATCCGTTGCGAAACTGTTTTCCATGCTACTTTGGGTACCTTTGTCCATGCTTTGTCCGGCCGAGGACACCACTTCGGATACTATGGAAGGCGCTGTTGTACCCCCATGATTTGTTGGCGAATTTGCAGAACGCTGCACCGATTCTTCCTTTTCCTCTACACGTTGCAACTCACCTTCTTCGTCTTCTTCTCCCTTACGCTGTACCTCATCTTCTTCCTCGTTACGCTGAACTTCCTTCTCTTCCTCTGCTAAACGCTGAACAGTTTCCTCATCCTCTTCCAAACGTTGCACGGTTTCCTCCTCCTCTACTTCCGAACGCTGGAGTTTTTCTTCCTCTTCTTCCTTTAACCGTAGGCCTTTTCCCTCCTCCATTTGCGCGTTGGGGGAGCCGCCTGCAACTTGCTTGGCCATGGCATCCGCTTCTTGTTCAAAAGGATCTGCCGGAGTATTTACGGTAAGCTTAGTCTGTACTGTGGGGGGAATGAACATGGTCGCTACCGTCCCATCTTGATCTCCATGCCTATGGGCATCCAGATGGGTATGGTGGGTCGTTTTATCCGCGGTAGCTTTCATCCCAATACTTAAATATTCATCCGTATACAGGTCTTCATCCATGGTAGTTGGATGTAGCTCATTTGCCATGGCAATTGATCCATCAGCATATCGTAAGGTGCCTTTTCGAGTTCGAGCAGCCAACCTTCATTAATGGGGGTAAGTCTTCCCGGCCGTTGTAGAAAGCTTTCCCTAAAACCCGTTATCGAGGTATGGCCAAGAGCGGTCCAGTGCCCGATTGCGGCCTGTATCATTTCAGTCCCACTTTTTAACTGTTTCTTGGTAAGAGGCTCAAGCTTTAATGGCGTGTCGATGGAAAGCCCTAACAGTACTTTGGATAAAACCAACTGCCATTCCGATTCGGGAGGCGCACCAGTAACTAAACTATGCAAAACGCAGGCAGCTTTATCGGGCCGAAGTATCCCATGTTCCCGAACGAGCTCCAGACTTTCTAAAAAGCGTACGATAAACGGATGCAAAAAGATGAGTCCGGCATGATCCAAATAAATCGCCCGGTCCTTGGTCTCAGATTGTCCTTCCCATATTTCTTCGGACTTTGCCTTTGTATCGAATTCTTCGGGATTATCAGGTATCCCCATTATTTCTTCAGGCGACCCGTTATTCAATAGCTGCCGCCAATAGCTTTTTATGGTTGCCGGGCTACTTCCTTCAATCTTCCCGTATTGATGCAGCCCATAGGGATAATCAGGTAGTTTTTTCCCGGGAAAGGCCTTCCGCATCGCTTCGTAGAATTGCCAATACTGTTGTTTTTCAAAGTACAGGAGAAAGCGTTCCAAAGCTTTTTCGTTGGATAGGAACAATCGTCGCAATTGCTGTACGAAGGATAGATCCGCTACCAAGCTTTTTTCAAATGCTTCATGAACATCCATTATAGAAATGCTATGCGAACTGTTCCAGGACAAGGTCCCGGTTTTCAAATAATGAAGTATCACATCTTTGTCACCAAGAGTTTCCGCTATTAACCGTGACTTGGTGTAAACAGATCTGGACGCGGTTTTCGTGACGGTTGTTTTTATCAAGTTGGGTAATTGATTCCTGATGGTTTCCTCCAGTTGCGACAGGTCGCTTACCTCTATTTCCAATGCCAACCGATTTAAACGCCAAATCTCATTTTCGGGTATTACCGCGTTAAAGTTTTCATCGAACAGGGCGGGCAGTGAATCATGTGCCAGATCCGACAACCGTTCCAAAAGCATTTGATGATTCCCCTGCCCGCCCCTGGCTTCCTTTTCAAGAATGATTTTGGTACTCAATACGATATGGGGCTGCGGTCTTTGCATCTGTTAAATGATTATATCGATACGCACGTCGCGAACCGCAATTGCCGCACAGGTCGTATCAGGATTTACTACAATTACCTTGGCCTCATAGGCGGTGTTGCCCATTATCGCAGATTCCATGGCAGTGCCAAGAAACAGGGCCGGAATACCGTGTTCCAATATCCAAAGTGTTGGCAGGTTTACTGAAGGTTTCGTGCCTAAAAAAACCTTCTCCCCATTAGTTTCAAAAGTTATAGTCGTTTCCCTTGGCTCTTCACATAAAGGTATTTCCTTACTATCAGGATTGCAGCGGTCCCTGCGAATAACATCGAATGCGGGTAGGACGCCATTATTTGCCCGTGGCTCCTCTATATTTTCGATATTCTCGGTAAAGGTCGTTCCCAGCTGGTTGTAGCCGAACACTCTTGTATAAGAGGGCTTAAAATTCCCGCTATCTGTCACAAACCGGACTTCAAGGCTAAATTCAAACCGATGACATTCAAAATGTTCAATGCGCAACGTTGATAGATTCGGTGCACTACCCTGAACCAAAGTGAGCCTTATAGGTGTTCGCTCAATACCTAGCTTATCGCCCAATTCTTGACGGATAAATTCGTTGGCTTTGGCAATTGCATTGTTCCAGAATAGCAAGAAGTTATTGGTGACAATATCCCTATCGGGATTGAGGATTTCCGTCAATTGGCCGGTATCTACCGGAAGGGAATCGCCATTCTCGAGGAATAACTCAAAATTGGTTACGATCAGCTGCACATCATGGTATACCAAGTCCGCGTTGCTATTGCGTTGCAGCCAAAAAGGATATCTTGGTTCCAAAGTAATTCCGTTACACGGAAGGCCGCAAGGTTCAGGGCAGTTTACGGGCTCGACCTTAATCAGTTGCTCACAAGCGGGGTCATTACTGTCTGTAACCCGCAGTTCGGCACCTTGGTTACTCGGTAAAGTAAGTGTTGCGTTTTGACCGGCCTGAACGGTGGAAGTCGTATTTTCGGTAAGCAGTGTATAGGGGGGCCTTCCGCCGCTGATGGCAAACTCCACGGTAAACTCAGTGCCCTGCGGATTGCATTCCCCCGGGCCCAATTGGCTTACCACAAAGGGTGGGGTCAACTGTACGGTTCTGCGAACCGAAATAGTGCCTTCCGAATCGCGTATCTGTATCTGTGCCCCGTTTGCCATGGCAATTGCATCTTCCCCAAGGGCGATCCAATTCTGCCCACTATCCGTACTATACTCATAAGGGGCGGTTCCGCCGCTAGCGGTGATAACGACCATTCCCGTTCCATTGGGGTCGGTACAACCCTGTTGTTCCCAGGTGAAGGTGGGCGGTGCCTTGGGCAATACAAACTGTACTGGGGCACAATCGGAACAGCAGAGATAAGGCAGATAGAAATCTGCGATGACGGCACCTATCGCTATGTCATTAAAACGATCCGTCGAACCTGCATCAGGTTGGTCCGACGACATATCGATCCGCAAGGGAGAGGTACTGGAAGTTACCAATACGTGTCGATCTTTAAAACCTATATATGATACTTTTAGCTTCGCTGGCAAACGCACCCTAAACAGTGTGAAATTACCGTCAAAGTCGGTCGTCACGCCCGTTGAAGTACCCATAACTACGATATTAACGCCCGGTAAGGGTTCATTTTCATCGATAACTTGCCCCCTAACCGTAAAGAACCCCTGTCGCCTGGGAATAGCATCCTGTTGGTCCTCTCCATGATAAACCATTACAAAAGTACCTCCCATGGGCACTCCTGCCTTATGCTGTAATCCGACATGCTTCCGTGCAAAATTGGACAAGAGCAACCGTTCCTTTAAATTTTCGACCCGTAGTTCGTATTCTTCATGTATACGTCGAAATGTATCCAGTTTACAAGCATAAAGAAAGTGGTCGAATTGATCTGAGAGTTCTTCGAGATCAATGTTGGAATTATTTGCAATTTGATCTTCCGCATCGTTGGTAGCAAAGATCAAGTTTCTATTTACCGGTTCTAAGGTGCTGAGTAAAGGCGCATATACATTTCGGAAACCGTCAAAATCAAAATCCGTTAACGTTTCCGACACCGATAAGGCCAGATTGTTCAATCTCTGAATAATACTAAGGGTATAATTGACATATCCAGATACGGCAAAGGCGCCTATAAAACCTCCTCCGGACCCAAAAACATTGCCAGGATTCTCAGCGAATTGGCCGACCGTTCGCGTATAATATCTGAAATTGGGTGCACAACGTTGTAGTGCCGCTAATTTTGGTGCCTGATTCACTATAGTCCTGACCGGACCGTCAGGTGGGTACGGAAAGTTATACAAGTGTTTGAGGAGTTCGCAGATTTGACAGAGCAACTCTTCGCGAAATGCCGTGTATAGGCTTTCCAAATCTTGAAAGTGACAGCCTTCGACATCGGCCGACATCGGAATATTGTCTTCGTTATATCCGGTTTTTACCGCTACCAAATCAATGGGAAGCCTGTTCACCTCTTTTTGATGTATCAGATCTTGGAGCACGTCTTGAAAGTTTCTACCGATATGGCCCTCGATTCGAAGAAAGCTATACGGTTCTAAATCATAGGCAAGGGGAAACCTTATGAGCGGGACTCCAGAATCCCAACTTGGGGATCTGAAGCCCAGATTTTCATTGGCTTTCCCCTGTCTGTTCAGATGAAAGTTCCAATATTCATAGAGCGGAACGGGACGATAGTGATAGGGTATCGCTTTTTGGGATAGTGGTTTGCCCAAATGGCTCGGCGTAATTCGAATAGGTCTATTAAATTTGTTGGCCCTTAGAGAGTCCAAACCAAATCTACGGTTAGAGCCTTCTCCGAGAACCAGGTTCAGACTTGGCGGTAGTTCCAAAACAAGGATCAGTTCTACCAGACGTCGGAACAACAACCGGAGTTCTTCCATCTCGCCATTTTGACTGGAATGGATAGGGGAAGGGACAAACGTATGCCGATAGGCGTAATCTACGGGATTTACCCCGACATTTCCCAACATCAGATGTCTTGGGAACAATCGTTTATCGGGGCAACATAGCCCTAACACATCCATTCCCTTTAGTCGGAACTCGTCGTAAGCTTGAATAACTGTATCCAAATGATCGTAATAGTATTGATACCACAGATATAGATTGTTGGTTTCTATGCTTCCGTCGTGGAGAAAGGCCCATGAACCATCCAAATTCAGGAATGGATTCGTCGGAAAAGCCGGCAACAAGGGTTGAAAGGCAGTATACGCTTCATTCAGGGCAGTGGTTACGGAGTTGACAAAGGCTGCGTTCAATGTGCTTTGAAAAGCCGTTAAGACAGAGGTAGTGCTCCCTAGGATAGTGGCGGAGACATCGTACCGCGGAAGTTTTAGGGTAGGCAATCCATACCGTGCATTGGTGGAATTGGCAATGGTAAAATAGGCTTGGGCATCGGGTCCCAAAGCCTCGACACGGGCTTGCAACAAGTCTATATCGCTTCTTCCTATCAACAAGGGTATGACGCTGGCGGTGACCGTAGTGCCTTTATCGTTGCACGAATTAGGCGTGCAATTACGGTTACTTTCCGCCAAACATTCCAAAAACAACACCAGTATTTTCTCATCATCGCTACCTATAGGCTGGTTATTTCCGGTCAAAAAATCAGAAGATAACCTAGTTGCGGTGGCATCATCGTTTCGGTCGGCTACCAGTTCCCACATGGGAAAAGCTTGAGGTGGGTCGGTCGCCCGATTTTCAAATTCGCGATAGGGCAATTCGACAGGTACCCCATAAGATCGCACCCATTCCAGAGGCGCTGCATCTTCCCATACGACCATGTACCCGGCCGAAGTAACACCGCAACCCCTACTAATTCGCATGCTGTCTCCCGAGGCAGCTATCGACGGCTCTAGACCACAGACAATTCCGATACCGATCAGATTGGTACGTGTTAAACGGTCTTGCTCGTCAAGATATTTAAATAAATCGTTCAGGTGCGCACTTGACAGCACTTGATTTGCTTCAAAATTGGGATAGGAAATTTGTTCAGGTATCATAATTTGGACTTTAAAGGTTGCCAAGAATCGTATTATCCAATCGTACGGGATTATCATCACTACCATCGTCACAATCGTGTAGTGTAGCCGTCGGGTATATACTTTTTAAATGGGTAAAAATGCGTAATAGGATATTTAAGCGATAAGAGACTTTGATCCATTCGGTATAGAATCCGAACCAAATCAGCCGGAGTTCTTCCCATCTTTCATCGTTTTCAATCAGATCGATTCCTTGACAAAATTCCGGGTCATTTTCCCTTGCCCTGCCTAAATCTTCAAGAAATGGTTCCCAGACCATAGTCTGTAGTTGATCTTGTACGACCACGGTATCTTCAAAATCGATTTCCTCTTCTACGAGATGGTCTATCCATTGCCGATAACGGTCGCCGAAATAGGCGGTGAGCAGTTCGGTACATGCGCAGATGTTGCCACCCCCCGTTGTCACCAAGCCGTCTTGCAGCCAAAGTTCCGTTTGCCGCTGCAATTGTTGGCTTAGAACAAACCAATCGAATGGATTGTTCGCCTCCAACCAAAGGCACCAGGCCTGTTCGAACCTATCGAACTGATAGGCCGTAACGGCCAAGTCCACAAAATGAATTAAAATTCTATCGCGTAGAACGTCCCAACCGTTATCGGATATCAGGCAAGGGAAATCACTCGGGTCCAGGAGCAAGAATAAATTCCGTAGCCCCATCTCCCATGCCGCCCTGTCTCGATAAGCGAGTTCTTGTCCCTCCATATAGGTCTGGAAAATCACATCAAAACCATCGTAAAGGTTATTGGCGCAGTCAAAGGTTGCTTCGGCCTGTGCGTCGATCCCCTGTTCTTGTTGCAACAGTTCGACCAGGTCGGAGAAAACGGGAGCACATTCGTTTTTCCCCAACCCGAGATTTCCCACCCAGCAAATTTTGGGCAGCAAATGGGAGGGCGTCTCTTTGCGGATGATACGGTCGGCGAAGTTCCGTAGGTCGATATCGTAGCTAAAGGGTTCTAAATTTCCCTGTAAGACGTAGGTAAGCCGAAAGGAATAGGGGTCTTCTTCCCCACAAAAATTGCAATCGGAATCCAAACATACCTCCATCAAAGGACTGCCTGGAAAGGTGGGACGCAAAAGAATATGCTCTACCGTGAAAAGGCGTTCTTTTCTTAAAACAGCTGCGCAAAAATCAACTACTTGATCAGTGGTAACCCCAGGAGCAAGAAGGGCAAGATCATCCCCATTCTCATCCTGTAGTTTGGTTTCGCTACCGGCAACCACATATTGGGCGGCGTTCGTACAGTTAGCGATGACGTTGCCGATCCAGTCCCAAACGGCTTCTTCGACCGCCTCACCGGTACTTGCGGTGAGGCTATCTACTTCTTGGAGCAGCGTCCCCGGTCCGCCATCACTACTATTCTCCAACACAAAACTGGCCGAAAAAACATCAAACTGGCTGGTAATTTCAACATTGAAGTATGCTTTTAAGGATTCCATTCCCAACAGACGGCCAAGGCGCTCCGAAAGTCCCGTTTGATTACGAGGGTCGCACCAGCGATCGGTATAGCGATAGTTAAAGGAACGCGCACGATCGGAACTGATTTTTGGGTAGAATCGAAGAAACCTGATTTTATCCCGGATCAATTTTTCATTGGAAAAGGGAATGCGGTCCGCATTGGCATAGAGCATCAACCCATAGTCGCGAAATTGCTCCCCAAATCTAGCCAGCATATGGTCGAGAAAACGATTTCTACGATTTTCGTAGGAAGTGGCACTCTCCGAAAGCTGCCGTAGATTGGCCTGCGTAAATTCGGCAGTTACGAGCGCATCTAAGTCCGCTATTTCGGGCGGCATTAATGAAGCATCAAAAAAGTGGTTGAAATACGTTTTATCTATCTGTTCGTCGGTCGAGAACAAATCCTGGGTATGCGCCAATTGCTGGTTCATATCTGCCAAGAGCTGTTCAAAAGGCAATAAAAACCCCTTCAATTGACGGGCCTGTGCATGCCGTAAAACGGTTTCGCGCGGGTCAAGGCCCGCGGGGCCCGTTCCATAGGTCAGCGGCAAGGTGTGTTGCACCGGCGTGTAGCCTGCCAGATTACGGTTACGGCCTACCGGAATGGGATAGTCACGGGCCGTCAACGGCACTTTGCCCTGAAGGTCTTGCCCGCGCAGTTGTGCAAGGATAGCTTGTACCTCATCCATTCGTGCCAAAAATGGCAGGTTGTTTTTATAGAACAGTACACGGGAGGCCAGCTGATATAGTCTAGGAACATGCAGGGGCCGTATCGGAATATGCCATTGATGCGCGGGCATTACGGGATTGCCCACATGGTCATATCGGGTAAACAAGACATGCTTGATCGCTTTCAGACCGGGAATTTCCATCAGCTCGTCATAAAGATCGGAAATATGTATTTCCGCTCTCAGTTGGGAGGAAACCAGATCTTCATCTTTTATAAAACCGTTTTCCAAGGGAGGCCCTTGAAAAATTTCCTCCGTAGTTCGACCTTCCTCGGCCAATTCCTGAAGCGTGTAAAAGGGAACCGCCGGATTAAAATGCTTTTCAACAGTGTAAAAAATATGTGCCAACACATATTCGATATCCGCATCTATGGCAACCTCAACATCGCCGCAAAACGCTACATCCTCTAGTTGAATCGTTTCGATTTTACAAAAATCCTCGCCTAGGTTTCGTAAATCATGCAAGGCAAAACGAGCTGAAGCGACCGCTTCGGAAATGGCCTGCAATTTTCTGCGATATCGATCCCAGACAGCGCCTAAGGATACTTCCTGAAGCATATCGAAAACAGTGGCAACGATGTTCGGACTGTTTTTTACCTGCTGGGCCAATGAGAAAAAACGAATGGGTACAGCCCGTAGTTGAAAACTGTGTTCTGCACCCCCACTTATCGTCTCAAAAGCCACCGTAAAATCGGCAAAGAATAGATTTCTCCATCCTTGGGCGAAAGAGTCGTCCGTAACTATCTCGTCGACAACCCGATCCCTTGAAAAACGGTCTATCTGGATATTTGTAAATGTAAAATTAGGATGCTCCCCACTAAAAATTCGATACATTTCGGGTTGCTCCTTTTTCCAATCGAAAAAGCGCAATTCGATGGTCAAAGGAAGGCGTTCATTGCCCACCCCTGAAGAAATCGTAGTGGTATGTATGAGTTTTTGGGTGTTTAAATCCCCTAATTCGGTATCGCGGTCTAAATGTAAAAGCACTTCATATAGGCCCCTGACAAAAACAGGATGTTCATGTGAAACGGATGTTCTGTCATCGGCATTTTGCAGCCGCCATTGGGGCGCATGAAACAAGGCATCTTTATCGCACTCTGCATAAAACTGTGTCTCACAGGCACAGCGTTTACAGAGAAACCAAGCATTCGCCACTTTGGGCAAATCGACCATCGCCTTCCGAAAGTCATTTACGGTCAAGGGATTATTGGTTAAAATACGGCGTGCCGTAAAGAGGGCCTGACGAAAACTGATATGGCCACTTGGTTCTGTAAGGAGATCGGCGATGTCGATTCCGGTTCGGTACCCCAATTCGGTCAAGGCATAGGTTAGTGCCTCGAGCAGGGTAATCCCTGGATCGTGCGCATTGTAATCGGTCCATTGGGCATTTCCAAGTTCTTGGATCGCGCTAAAACCTTTGTCCCTTAAGCGGTCGTAATCCTCTGCCAAGGGTAGCTGTGCGTTCTTTGATATGGTGATAGACTTCTCTTCCATTTTCTATACTATTGCTGGCGTATCAGCATAATTTGTCCTCTTATCGGCTCCTCGGTACATCCGCAGTCTTCAATCCATTCATTTTCGATTACCGAGTCAATGTCAGTTATATCATGTTCCCTTGCGGAAACCAGTATGGAAACTTGCTTTGTGGGCCTTACGGTCTCCACATCATTTTGGGTAGCATCTACAATATTGCTTAGAACAAAATCTTCCAAATAATCTACATATACCCGCTCTTCGATAAAATTGATTAGTACCGATTTTGACATTTCGGCACCGAATTCAATACTAATACCATTGTCGAACGCCCATGGGGATAGGTGTTGAACGATGTCTTGGTTCAGTTGTTTTTTATAGAAACCCTTATCGAAGCCCGTATGGAACCTTACCTTAAAAGAGGCCTTCACCGGCTCGAACTGTGGGTTACGTAGGTGCACTTCCGCAAAACATGTAGTTCGGCCGGACAAATACTCTTGCATAGCCGTCAAATCGGCAAGACTGGTATACGGACGCAAATGATTTACCCCGTTGAGCTGTCTCAGATCGGCTACTGAAATCAAGGTGACATGCCCCGGTGCCAATTCCCGATAAATAGAATCGGTGGTTCCGGGCTCATACCTTAAATGATTCAAGCATTTTATCTTATGGATATGGGGGAATTGCTGTAACAATATGCGTTCGAAATCCCATTGCGTTATGGCCCTGCCCTTGTGCCTAAGGGTCTCGCTCGTTCGGTTATAATACGCAATGCTTCCCTCTTTGGCACTCCCCGCAAAAGTGGCATACGGCTGTTCCACTTTTTTGATGGCCGCTACTGGATTGATCAATTTTGCAATGGTTCCGGCAGGCAAGGGAAGTGCCCCGAGTGCCGGGTCATTCCTATTATCGCTCATGACAACCGGAAACGCCTGTGCATGTACCCCGATGATCTGGTTTACGGCATCTACCCCTGTCTCTACCGTAGCCCTGATCCATGTTTTACCGGTCGGCAATAAGTGTATGTTCGGTATTCGCCTCTTCGGGTATGCTTAAACGAATTAGACCCGACTGCAATAGTTGCTGGGTGCCATCGGCGACGTCTTTTTCTTCAAAGGGCTGCCAATCATTATCCTTTAAATACCACCAGTTGATATGGTTTTTAGGTTTTTTCAAAAGGGGATCGGCAGTGCCTGGAGCTAATTGAATGAGCAATGATAAGACCTGCGAAGGGGCTAAATCTTCTATTCCAATCAGCCATTCTCCCCCGTCTTTCCCTACGTTGTTCTGCGTACCGTCTGGTGTAATCGTATTGCTTTGGGGAACCAATTCTGGCAACATTCGCACCCTATCGCTACCACCGTGACGGGCGGCCAAACCAAACGGATGCAGATGGTAAAAGGTAGCCGCCGGCTCGTCGGGCGCATTGGGTTCATCGAGTCTATGCACTGTGTTGCGTCATAATCAAGGCTTACCTCCAATAGTTGGGGGTCGAATAAGGGAAGGGGCGCAGGGGGGGCTGGGTCGTCTGGAGGTACGTTTTTTGCATATTCCGCAAGGGCTTTGGCATAGATAGCATGCCCCCAATCCCCATCGAGCTTAAAGCGCAGGTAACCTGCAGTGGTCTTGGAACTATAAGGCCGATTTTCGGTAAAATCAGGTGCAATCAAATTAAGGTCTCCCAAAATTATTTTGTTGTCCAAATCAACTTTATTCTGGGTAGTTGGTAATATTTCTTTATCCGCCAGGTCCGTTTCAACTGACCAAGTTCCATTTTCGAGAATCTGAAATTTAGTATTCGGAGAATCATTTAAAAAATCTGAAAAGTATTGTTGTATTATCAATTTTCTGTTTCCAATTAACATGAAGGCTTAGACTTTGACTCTTTTTGAAATACCTCTTTATCGCCCATGACAAAAACCGCACCTGTGCCCGGAGCAGGACCAAAAGGGTGAAACGGCTTGCTCACATCCAGAGGGCCTGTACTGCCGCTCCAGCTCATATCACGTTTTCCTTCTACTTTTACTTTGAGATAGATTTTGGTTACAACGGCATTCTTTAGTTCCTCATAAGGAAAACCTACCATATCATCATGTTCCAAAAGGGCCTTTAACACTGGAAACTCCGTATTGAAATCACCTTCATGTACTTTTGGATCAAAAGGCATTATAGCGTCTTCATCTGCATTAATAGTGATTTTCAATTGGAAACCCTCATCTGATTCCAGTGGCTCATTTGGAATTTCACTCCGTTTTTCCAACCAGCCTTTTCCAGTACTCAAGGCAATCTTTAGTCTTACATCTACTAATTTGCTTAAGCCACTGCCTTCAAACTTCAGAAAGATTGTCCGTTTTCCCTGTCGGCAAAAGAGATAATGTGAAGCAATGGCAAAGCCTATTTCCGCTCGCGGTAAATCTATGTTCCAGGTATCTGGATCGGTATTGGTATCTACACTTCGATTGCCAAAGGGATGCCATCGCCCTTCTAGCGAAGCTAATTCCTTCTCACCCATACCGTCTGCCGAGTTACTCACAGCAGCAGCGAAATACCTATCCTTATCAACCTCTTTATATATGGGTCGCTCTACATCGCCGAATTGATAGAGCGCCAGATTATTCGGTGCCTTGAACAAACTTCTTAGTTCGGTCACCTTGCCCTTATTGACTACAAAATCTTCGGTAAGCTCAAAACGGATCTCCTGACCCGTCTCGTCTTTACCTGCTTTGAACTGGGTGCCCATTGGAAGCAAATAATCCGTGACATGCTTTGCCAAAGTCGCCGTCAAATAGGCCTGATGTGGCCTAGGGGCAAGCGGAACAATACGAAGCACCCGTTCATAATAAAAGCGAAGGTGCCTATCGGTAAGCGTATTCAAAGAGGCCTGCTCTTCGGTCAGTAGTCGTAGAAAGGCAAGGAACAGCGCAAAATGAGGTTCATGTCGGTTCCAGTTAAACAGAAGTGCTTCCAAGGCTTTCTCCGATTCTGAAATGATCAGTGCAAAAGATTGAATGAACTGTTCGTATACGCCTGTGAAGAAAAAGTGTTTGATCGCGGCACTGATATCCGTTGGAATAGCTATACCTGCGCCAAATATGGACCCATCTTCCGCAATATTCTGTATAAACGTTGACCAATCGGTTTCCCCCTCCGGCAACCAGTCTTCACTAAAAAGAAGGGATGTTGGCGGAGCGGAATAGAAGTTTTCCGTGGGCAGAATATCGGCGCCAAGCACCTTAAAGTTCAATAACTGTTCATTTAAGGTGCCGGTATTAGTGTCTACCAAAATATTGGGCCCGATTACGGCATGTTTGTGCCATGCTATCCATTTTTGAAAAGGCGCCGAAAGCTGCTGATTGATTCGACTTCTTAGGGAATCTTTGATGGCCAAGGTATCTGGCAAGAGTGCGATATGTCGGTCCAATTGCCAAAGCAAGGTGGTGAACAAATCAAAAAATCGTTGAAAATGCTGTTGCAGATGCTCATTATCACTGGCCGTGTTATCCTGAAATTCCAGTTTTTCCAGCTCAATGAGCAGTTGTCTGGCGGCTTCCCTGAAATTATCTATGGATGCAGCAGCGAGATTTGCAAGGATAATAGCAGGATTGGCACTCCAAAAATCTTCCCAATTCCCCTCCGCGGTGTTATCACTGTTAAAATAGTGTACGAATCGGGCGTAGTCCCTTACAAACACTATCCAATCGGCAAAGCTGCGTTCATCAAGCCGTGCATAGTTTGGATCCAAGGCGAGGGATTGCCTTTCGGATTGAGCCGTTCCGGGATGGTCTAAACTAAATTCATTTCGTATGTTGGAACATGGACTTGCCATTTGTAAATTTTATTTAGGAATAGTGACTTCAGATCCTTCCAAAAGATAAAATGGATACACAAAATTGAACCGTGAATTTGTGGCACGTACGCGATAATCCATCTTGATGAGCAAAATGCCTTCTATGATCCGGTCATCGCTAACAATTAATTCCAAGACCTCGATACGGGGCTCATAGTAAAGGACAGCGGTATTGATGCGGTCAAAAATGAGTGTCTGTAGGCCCGTATCCATCGGTTCAAAAAGCAATTCCTCTAAATTACTCCCATAGGCAGGAAGCATCACGCGTTCCCCTAGGGACGTAGAGAACAAAATTTCCAGACTGCAATCAATATCTTGCTCTGCCGACGTCATCACTACGCTACGGAGTTCCCGTCGAAACATCGGTGGAAAACTCCAACCGGTTCCTAAAAAATTCGTACTGAGCTTCTTTTCTTCCATCGTTTTTTTTATCATCCCCCGATTATTACATTCGGGGACCCGAGCGCAATCGTTCCCCCATGCGCTGTAGAATCGCCCATACGGGCCGCGGGCATACCTTCGATCAACACAGTTCCTGAACCCGCCACGATAATATCCGGTGGCCCAGTGCAGGTTGCTTGGTCCCCGGCCCTTGCCGCAGGCATTCCGCCGATCAATACGGTGGCGGCACCCGGGGGCAAAATTGGCCCTCCTACGTGGGGTACGGGTCCGTTTGCCGCCGGACAAATATGCATATCTCCAACTCTGGCCGCTGCTGGCATATGATTACCTTTCTTTTATTCACATGGCATGTATCAGATGACATCTACCGATGAACGTATTAATATTCTCAATTGATCTGTACCAAGCCTCCTTTAATGGTATTGGTACCGCTCGCAGAAAATTCCGCTGTAGCACTTCCTTCGATTTTTACTTCGGGAGCCGAAGCTTCCAGTTTGGTATTTGCTTTTAATACAATATCTTTTGCACTTTCTATGGTGATGCCCGAGCTATCCAATACAATTTTATTACTGTTTTGGTCTTCAATCGTAATGGACTGGTTTTCGCCAGAAATATCAACCCGATTCCCATCCGGGGTCTCCAGTAGGATATTCTTGTGGTCATCATTGAAAAGTAATTTCATGCCGCTCTCGGTTACGAATCCTTTTTCAAAATTTTCATCGGTCGCGTCGATCGGAGCCGGTTTTGCGCTGCTATTCAATGCCCCTAAGATTACGGGATAGCGCGGGTCGTTGTTCAGAAAATGGACCACGACCTCATCCCCTATTCCCGGACGAAAAAAACTGCCCCTATTCTCTCCGGCATCTAGCGTGGCAATCCGTGCCCAGACCCCTTCATCTTCAACACTCAAAATGGGCAATCGAATCATAACTCTATGCTCTCCAAGGGGATCGTCGGCGAGTTGGGTCACTATTCCTATTTGAAGTCCGGTAGCCGGGGGCATAAGGGAGGCTGCTTGGGCCTGTGTTATTGAAAATCGTTCTGTAAACCAATCATCGTCCAGACCGAATTCTACATCGGTGAGCCAATTGCCGTTCCCGATTTCATGTCGAACGCCGGCTACGAAGACTTCCCCGTTAAACCGTTCCCCGACTCCTGCCAATTTGATAACCTGTCCGGGCAAGATGCTGGCGATTCCTTGAAATTGTGCCCGCCCACGTATACGGGCCAAACGACTTTTTTGCAAACGGGCGATGGACCAGTCTTTTAGTTCTTCCTCCAATAAGGGGCCACCATGTTGTTGACGAAACGGATTTTGGGCATGCGTTCCCGATAAAGCTTCTGCCGAGAGGTTACTTACTTGGGGGCCATTGAAATTACTTTCCTCTACCGAGCGAATTTCCTGATCTGCAGGGTTCCATGACGTGGATTCGATAGTCTCAAATTGATTTCGCGAATCGATTTCGGCATCAAAATTCAAAACCGTAGCGCCATACTCCAAATCAAGACTGGCCGATTGTTCAAGGTCCGGTTTGTTGATTTTCAGCATGCCATCCTCAACAATACATATTTTGCCTATGGCATCGGTACGGGTAAGGATGAAATCCCAATCGGTACAATTGTACTGTACCAACTCACCGTGGGTATAGGTCGTGGCCTCCACCTCCGATTGCAAGCCGGCCTGATTTACAATATCCTCTATTACATCGCTATCGGACTGTTCCCTAAAAAAACGGCTTTTGGGACGCAGGGTCATTTTATAGGCTTCATCCCTGCAATCGATACGCAATACCGAACGTTGTTCCCGTACCTTAATACTATGACTTACAACAATTCCCTTATAAATCGTATCCTCCGTACCTTGATAGCCAGCTCGAATTTCAATGGCCTTACCCGGAATAAAGTAATCCGTTTCACTTACTTCCCAGTTCTGGGCGGCGGCGTCACCATCTTTAATTACCAAGGTCGCAGAGGGAATGCGATTAACCGAACGATACACCAAAATCGACATGACCTGGTATTGCCCCGATACGACCTCCCCATCGGAAAGAATCGTAAAAGTACTTACGCTAGGGGCGACCGGTGTGGGTATCAATCGTGCGGACATAGGATTATTCGGATTTATTTAAAGGTGGAAAATAGAGCTCGGTACCGACGGCCAGTTCCCGGAACTGATCCAGATCGTTTATTCTGGCAATCTGAGTTGCGTATCGCGTGCTGTCATATATTTCGTCACATAAATTCGGCAAGGTATCGCCTGCCTTGACCACTTTTTTATGGGTCAGGTCCGGGGAGAGCAAATTGGCCTTAGCCAATCGCAGTACATCGTCAAAACTGCCCTTAAAGCTTACCGTGGCCATGGCGCGAATGGGCGTACCGTCCGATTTGAAGAGTTTATACTGAATCTGCAGTCCCGTAATACGGCCTTTAAAGAGCATTTTGCCCCAGATGATCATAAAATGCCGGGGCTCATGGGTCTCGCTTTCAATATCCAATAGAAAACTTCGGAAATCCTCCATCTCAACATAGATATCGGGTCGGGGCGCATTGTCCAGTATTCCGGTATTGTCGAACCATAGGTCACACGAAAACTCTTCGGGATCATGTCGGGTGTAACGAGCTGCGGTACCGTCATTGCCCTGGGCCGTATCGGTATTATATTCGATCTTATAGTCGAGTGCATAGGATTCGGGATTGACCAAGACCGGCCAAGAAGCAGGGACGGCCGGCTTTTGGTGGGCCACATCCTTAAAAGCCAGGATTTTCATCTTTTCCAATTTTCCCAGAAAGTCCATTTAGCGTTCTTTTTTTTTATTGAGCACCAAGAGCGTTTGTTCCACACATTCGGCAATAATGGCATCCTCGGATGCATCGCGTTCCTGTTTACGGGCATTGGGATCTGTGGTCGCGGCATTTTTGTTTTCCCTTTCGTTCACTTTTACCTTTAGGATCAATTCCCTTATTTCTATTGGCATTTTATTCGATTTTAAAGTAGTGGTAACTCAGCTCCAAGGTTTCGATCACCAGTGCGTTTTCTTCGGCATTAAAATCGGAAACGCTCCATTTTTTAGGCCAAGCCCGTGCCAATTTCCAAACCTTCAAAGGCTCGGAATTTTCGTTTAGCAGCAGCACCTGCAGGTCGGTCGGTACAAATTGGCGTTTTTCAAAGGCATCCAAACACCATTTGACCACATCGGACCCCACCAACATTCCCCGCTTTAAAACCAGTGTACTGTACTTGGTACGAACCGGAAGTTCATGTACAAACCGGTTTTCACCCCCTTCTATGATAGTTTCGGTCTCGTACTCTACACTAAGGCCCGAAACACTTTGAAAACGGGAATCGTCTTCATTTCCGCTAAAACCAAAGCGGACGAGAAAGTGAAATCCGACGGGAGGGTAGTGGGCCATAATTGGTATCGCTGATTATCGGTTCAAATTACTAAGTCACCAATTTGAAACCTTCATGACCGATTTCCAGAGTCTCGATGGCTACTTCGTTGCCATCGGCCTTGAGTTCGGTAGCTTGATATTTAACGGCGAAACAATTCACCATACGCCAGACCATGGTGGGTTCAAGATTTTCATTGAGCAACTTGATGATAACATCGCGCCGTTCTACCGTATTCATCTGAACGGTATCGAACCATTCATAAAAACCGTTATCTCCTTGAAAGGTTCCGCGTTTTAATGTAACATTCGTTAAGGTCTCCATTCCCGGCATCTTAAGTTTCGAAAACGTTTTACTGGACCCTTCGCGATATTCAATAGGTTCAATAGTGCGTTCCAGGCCCGTAACTTCGGTGAAACCCAAACGCGCATCGCCCCATTCTACAAGGAAACTAAATTTTGTAAGTGGATAATTTGACATAATAGTGATGTTATTAAACTAATTTAGAATGCTAAAAAAATCAGGCTTCAGGCATTTTTTGCTCAAAGCGGAGAATAATAAACTCTGCTGGACGTACGGGGGCCATCGCGATCTGTATAATCATACGACCGTTAAGCACATCGTCTGCGTTCATAGTTTTCCCTAAACCTACGGCCACTTGAAATGCCTGTTCTTGGGTAGCCCCTTGCAGTGCACCGTCGCGCCATTGTAGGCTCAAGAAGTTTTCGATCATCGCCTGTACCCGTACCCAGGTGTTCGCATCATTGGGCTCGAACACAAATTGGCCACTGGCCTTTTTCACCGATTCCTCTACCATATTGAAAAAACGGCGTACATTGATATAACGCCATTCATTGTCGTTGCCTGCCAAGGTACGGGCGCCCCATACCAAAGTACCCTTACCAGTAAACGTGCGTATGGCATTGATTGATTTTCCAGCGGCAACGTCTATATTTAATGATGATAATTGGGCTTGTGTGAACATCTTCACTGGGCTAAGCACCGCATTAAGACTCACATTGGCCGGAGCCTTCCAGACCCCCCTCGTTCTATCTACAGAAGCATAGACCCCGGCGACCGCACCGCTAGGTGGAACTGGAAGTGTCAATGAATTAAGACCTGCGATTATGGCTTTGTAAAGACCAAAGCTATTGATCAATTCCTGTTCTCGAACAGCCAGTTCTTCCGGTGTTTCGGTACCAGCTATCGCGGTATCATAGTCACTAATAAGTGTGGTAATTTCCGTATCCGTAGTTAGGGACGACAGATTTGCGGCGGCGGCTCCAGTTCGTACAAAAATAGAACCGGCCAATTCGGCATAGGTTACATTTTTAGGAACAATTGCCTGTAACCAAGGTACATATGCAGCACCGTACTTAAGGTTGTTAATCCCAATGCTATCCCGAAAATCCGTTATGTTTTGTGTGTCGGCAGCGACATCTTCTTGTAGGTCGCAAAGGGTAACACGGTCGCCCAACGCTGCACATTGGATCAGTGCTTGTTTCAAAAGCGTGTAATAGGTAGCACCACCCACGCTTGCAGCATCGGGCATGCATATTATGGTCGGTTGATCGAATGCCTCCAAGGCATCTATAGCATCCGTAAAATCACTTAGGGTTATGGCATTGGTCGCAGGGTCAAGTCCTGGAGCAGTCGCTACGGAAACAATATAGCAATCGCCCCCGCCATTCGCATAAAAAAGCTGTAGGGCATGATAAAGATAATGGGAAGTGGAAATAGTGGCTCCCAAAAAATTATCTTCTGCATCTAATCGCACTTCGTCTACGGTCAACCTCGGCGCAAAACCGAAGCGGGTCTCAAATTCGGTCAAGGATGAAATCCGTACCGGTGAATTCGGGTCAAGTTCAGAGCCGTCTGTGTCGAGGCGGCGTTCGGTATATCCTATAAAGGCAGGAATAGCCGTTTCTACCGCGGCCACCGAAGGCGGGAATTTTGTGATTTCTTCCACATAAACCCCTGGTATTGAATAGTTACTTGGCATAAGAATTAGGTTTTAAATTTATATTCCTTTATTTAAATGACCTTAGACTGTTGCTTCGGCCAATCGTATGTCATAAATGGTTCCTTCCCATGCATTCGGAAAGATGTCTATAACCCCCAGTATACTGGGACGGTTTTCCAGCCCCTGATACAAGGTGATTTCATTTATGTTGGGTCCATTAATCCGATATCGCCCTTCCCGTAAAGGGCGCAGATCAAGTTCGTACTCCGTTTGACCGTTAACGGCCGAGAAGTCGACCGTAAAGACCGGCGGGGCGGCGGCAGCGGCCAAAGCGTCAAACACTTGCAAAGTGGTCGCTGATCCGGGAGCAAGCTGCGGCAACCGTACGATGCGCCCCCGTTTTTCAAAAAAATGATTGCTATGCAATACTTCCCCTACCGCGGCATTGTCGCTTAGTAGATAGCGGTTTTCGGGAGGTTGCAGGGCATTTGACAAATGAAATACCTTTCCTCTCGGCCAATCGGGCTTTACCTCGACCTGATCGATAAACTCGGGGTCGACCAGGGCAACATCGAAGGTAAACCGGAGCGCGTCATCGGCGGGCAGGTCCCTTAGTTCGTTATATACCACCCAAAAACCTAGGGTGGTAGTCTTGAAAATAAGTCCTAGCTGCTTCAACCGATCAGTCGTCTCCGGATTCGGTCGGATGTGCAAAAGGTTCCGCAGGTCGAAGTTTAAAAGACGTCGACCTACTTCGTCGGGCACGACCGTAGATAACGGAATTATAAAGGGGCTTGTAAGGGGGTCGTATCCCACAGTATCATATCCAAATAGCGCAGGATCATAGCTGCTTGTGCGAAGTTGGGAATGGTGCCAAAAGGCTACTTCGAAAAGCTTGTCGTATGTAATTTGAAACCCCATACTAATGTATTTGTTCTGTTAAGGTAATTTCTGTTATCGGGCTTGCCGGTAGCGGTTCATCTGGAATGTATTCGATTTGTTGTAACTGTAATTTGTAAAATACACTCGGCATAATCTTTCCGCCCAATACGCCCCATAGATGATTAAGTTGCTCCAGACTAGGAGAAACCATGCTGACATTAAAATGAAAACTTTCTAACACAAACCCACCGGAAGGGGCTACCGTATTGGTTTCATTGAAAACATTTTGGTGCTGAAAATAGCTGATGACCCTCGATAAAAAGGATAAGGCAACTTCATACTCAACGATGTTTGCAGTGATTAATACATATAGGTTAAGAAAAACCGGGGGATTTGCATACTCCAAATTACCGGATACCGGATTGCGCCTATGATTGGGGCGGTTCTTCATTGCATATTCTTCCTCGGTCTTCACCAAGGTCACCACAATGCGATTGTTTAGGGCAGTGGTAATAGAAGTATCGGAACTTTCGTGAAAAGCGATATTGCCGAGAACCACTCGGTCATCATCGGTATTGTCCGGCATGGGAGCAAGGTCGTTTAAACCCTCCTCCAAATTAAACCTTAATACGGCTAGAATGTCGGATATAGTGTCTCGTACTGCGGGCATGATAGTTGATAATCACTCAGTATCATTCTTCATAATCACATGAAGGGTGCGGGAACTTTTACGGAAGACTAAATGTAGAATAGGTATGAATTAGATACATCACGGAAAACCTGTAAATCTAAATATCATGGAAAACCATGATATTTGAATAGGAAAGTCATTCATCTACCCATGCGCATCGCCTCACGAACTACACCGGCCGTATTTCTCACCCCGAATTTTCGAATGATATTGATACGATGGGTTTCGGCGGTACAGGAACTAATAAAAAGCTTTTGGGCGATTTCTTTGGTAGTATGTTCTTCTACAATCAAATCGAGTACCTCTTCCTCCCTGCGGGTGAGTTTTACATCGATACCCGAAGTATGTAGGGCAGCATTAATCCACTTTTCACTCACTGAGGAATCTAAATACGATTTGCCAGAAATTACCTCACCAAGGGCTTGTTTCAGATTTACAT
This sequence comes from uncultured Flavobacteriaceae bacterium, assembly GCA_963832345.1. Classification (GTDB taxonomy): domain Bacteria; phylum Bacteroidota; class Bacteroidia; order Flavobacteriales; family Flavobacteriaceae; genus Pricia. Next base: position 57,118 of record CAWHTW010000019.1, read on the forward strand.
CATTAATAGTAGGCAATACATATCCTCGAATACCTAATTTAAAAAAAGCCCTAATATGTGCTTGTTTATAGTTTTCGGAAAGTATAATTACCCTAGACAATGGATAACGTTTTAAAAAGCATCCAACGGATTTCTGATTTTCTGCAAAGTTCTTTTTTAAATGGAACAATAACAAAAAGTTGCTGTTGGAATTCTCAATAGTAAAAGGATGGCCGGATGCAATTTTTTTCTCAAATTTAAAATGCGCCTCTTTTAACATGAATTCAAGCCCGTGAAGCATCAGGGGGCAATAACCGGCAATATAAATGGGCGTTTGTTCAGTCATACCACAAGCTACTTGAAAAGACTATCAGAAAGAGTTGTAGGGGGAAAGGACGTATATCGTTTTGACATTATTTTTAGAACCACTAATCGACACCCGATTTAACGCAGAAATCTATTAAATAGGGAACAATGGTTGCCAAATTCATCTAAATTGACCCGCTGCCATATCTACCAATTGATTCAAAATCAAAAAGTATTCAATAACTACTACTAAAGGAAATGGAATTGTATAAATCGTCTATAATCGTGTATAGATAGTAGATTTCCATTTTTTAACACATTTTTGGCTGTTTAAAAGTAAGATATCACCTCAACCTTTTACAACCCAAAAGTAAACTCCGGCAAGCGGATAATCTCCCCGCCCTTCAAGGCCGATTCATGCGCCAAGATCCCTACACAGGTAATATTGGCCGACTGCCTGGCATTCGGATAGGGCGACCGTTCGTTGACCAACGCATTGAGAAATTCGTGCACCAAATGCGGATGCGACCCGCCGTGGCCCGCCCCTTGGGTAAAGGACAGATGCTGGTGTTCGTCTTCGTCGTACACGCCCTGGGTGGTAAAATGCTGGATTTCCTTGGGCAGCAGTTTGGCGAAATCGGGACTCTCGACTTCTTCTGGAATCTCCGGTTCGGGTTTTTTGGCAGTGTGCACGACCAAAGGTTTTCCCTCGATCAAGGGCCATTCCACGGATTTTTTCGAACCGTAGACCTCAAAACTCTCCCGATATTGCCGGGCAACGTCGAACAATGAGCGGTATACCTGTGCGCTCAGGTCGGAATTACGGAACTTGATATGGGTAGTCTCCACGGCATAGGGCGAATTGTATTCCTTGATCAGTTCCTCACGGATGGTGCCGGACCCGAAACAGGACACATATTCCGCTTCCCCGCGGGTCAACGCCAAAACAGGACCGACACAGTGGGTCGCGTAGTGCATGGGCGGCAGGCCGGGCCAGTAATTGGGCCATCCGTCCATATCCTGTTGGTGGCTCGCTTTCAGGAACTGGATCTTGCCCAGTTCTCCGTTATCGTAGAGTTCTTTCATATAGAGAAACTCCCGGGCGTAGACCACGGTTTCCATCATCATATAGGTAAGTCCCGTTTCCTCGGTCAATTGAACGATCTCTTCGCATTCTTCGACGGTAGTTGCCATGGGCACGGTACAGGCCACATGTTTTCCCGCTTTCAAAGCCTTTATAGACTGCTCCCCGTGATTCGGGATGGGCGTGTTGATATGTACCGCATCGATGTCGGGGTCTTTCAAAAGCTCGTCGTAGGAGGTGTAGCGTTTTTCAATGCCAAAGGCGTCACCCAGCTCGTTCAATTTCGCCTCGTTGCGTTGGCTGATCGCGACCAGATTGGCGTTGGGATGTTGTTGGTAAATGGGGATGAATTCGGCACCGAAGCCTAGGCCTACTATGGCAATATTTATAGTTTGTTTCATAATTTAGGATTTAGTTTTATCACGTTACCGCCTTAAAAAATTCAAGGTTCAACTCTACACTCGGCAGGTTCAAGGTTTAGGGCTTAAGGTTTTATGAAAATAACCGAAAGCTTAAACAGCTGCGAAACAGCGCTTAAAACTTAAATTTTCACCGCCTACTGCTGCTGCCAACCGCCACTAATCAAAAGTTTCTCTCAAGAACCTCAGCCCATCCGAGGCGAACTGATCCTGGCTATCGGCCATGTGTTTCCAGATACAGACGGCACCGGCGAGTTCCTTGATTTCAGGGGTAAAACTTTCTATGGATATGGCTCCGCTATACTTGACATCCTCAAGCCCCACTTTGAAATCGTTCCAGGGAGTGAGTCCCGTTCCTGGGATACCACGATGGTTTTCGGAAACCTGTACGTGAATCAATTTATCACCCACAGTTTTTATGGCCTCTCGGATGTTCTTTTCTTCGATGGTCATGTGAAAACCGTCCAATAATACGCCTGCGCTCTTATGGTTGATATCGCCAACCAGGCGCATTACATCTTCTGCTGTATTGACGAGGTCGGATTCAAAACGGTTCAAGGGTTCCAAGGCTATCGACAATCCATAATCCTGAGCCATCGCACAGGCTTTCCGGAGGTTGGAAACTGCCCTCCCCCACTCTATTTTCCGCTGTTCTTCGGATACCATCCTTGCCTTGCCGACCATGGAGTACATGGGGCCTGCCAAAAATTCGGCGTCCCAAATATTGCAGAGGGCAAAACACTGTTCGGCATACCGGAAGCAGTTTTCGTGCAGGGCAACGTCATCGGAAGTCAAATCCTTAGTGGGACCGAACACACCGCAGACCAATCCTTTTAGGTCATTGTCGTCCAATGCCTTTTTCACGATTGGCCCGTCGATTAGCGAAGGATCTTCAACGGGAATTTCGACCGCGTCGAATCCCATTTTTTTTATCTTGGGGAAGAGCGATATCGATTCCGTAGTAAAGGGCGATTGCCAGAGCCAGGTGCTAACGGCATACATTAGTTTATTGGCCATTTGTCTTGTTTCAGGTTTCTTTTTTTTAAGTTAGCATTGCAAGGAACGGCGGAGCGAAAAGATCTGCCTATCTGTTGAACATTCTAGAACATTGAACAGATTGCTTCGTCACGGCATCCTTACTCCAAAATAACAACATTTGTTATGTTCCTGTCATCCACGCTCAGTGCACGCTCGCAAAGACGTTACTTTTTTTGAACCATTTCTCGCCGTCATCTACAATGAATACATATCTTCTTTGACTAAACTCTCGTCGCATAATCTCGACGGATCCTCCCTTGAAATCAAGGGAGGTGGCACGCCTACGGCGTGACGGAGGGATTGACCCGCAAACTTGCTCGCGGGAAATTGGCCCTTGTCCGATTGCTCAACGGTGTATGAGCAGGTGTGCGGGTCAATCTCCCCGTCAGCATCGCTGACACCCCTCTTGATTTCAAGAGGGGAGCATTTAAAAATTCTTCTTTCAGACTTATATATACTAAATAACTCGCGACCACGCAGATTTGAACCTGCTTTTGGCGCTATGGAACTTTGAACTACTCCCAAAATAACTTACAAATCTCCCCCAACCACCTTCATCACCCCCTGCATAATACGCCAATGCCCCGGAAAGGTACATATAAAGGGATACTCCCCGGGTTCGTTGGGGGCAATGAACTTTAGGGTCGCTTTTTGCTGGGGATCTATCAGGGCGGTCGCGTACAGCACCTCGCCCATTCTCGGTATGTATTGCTGTTCCGCACCATTGGGGTCCGCAGCCAGTTTATCGGCGGCGGCGCCCACTTTATCTTTGGCGCCCGCTTGTACGATGACCAGGTTGTGCTGCATAAAGTCGACATTTTCCAGAACGAGTTCAACGGGCTCTCCGGCCTGCACAACAAATTCCGTCACGTCATACTTCATTTCGTTTTTGATGGTTTTAATTAAGACCACCTGCGTCTTTGCGCCTTCATCCACGTCTGACATATCGGTAATATCAGAAGTGTCGACTTGATCTTTATAGGCATTGTAGAACACCTCGGCGATCGATGCATTTTCGAACGGGTTCGAGGTTGCCGTTGAGTCCGCCGCCATATTCCCGGATCTCGCAAAAAGTCCATCTTTTTTATATGCGGCCATAAAACCTTTTCGGTGTTTGCTGGCGGCGGCATAGACCGCTTTCGACAGCCATAAATCGTTCATGATTTTTTTCTCAGTACTAAGCTGGTAGAGGGTTTTTCCGATGTCGACCGAGGCGGGTCGGTCAGCGAAATACAGCAGGGCGGCCAGTTGCACTTCGGGGTCCTTGTCCTGCAATACCCGCGCCCTTTGCAGCGCATCGTCGGTAGTTTCGTTTTTTGGAAGAATCTGCACACCGGCTTTGCGTACTGCACCAGAGGTATGGTAGAGTGCGCCGCCGACTACATTTTTAGCCTCCGGATCGGATTCCAGTGCGCCGAGACCCTCAATGGTCCACAGCGCGTGCAGGGCGGCGGGGGCGAGGCCCATGGCATCGGTTTTTGCATCATTTACCAATTGGTATAACTCGGAAAGGACATCGGTCTTGCCGCGATCCACCAATAAGCGCTGCGCCGTCATACGCCAGAACATGTTGTCATCGGAAAGGGCTTTCAGCAGTTCCTCGGGCTTGTCACCGTCCAGTGACCTCGGTTCATAATCTGCCTGGGTTTTCGGAACGACCCGCCAGATGCGTCCGTGCGATTTGTCACGAAGGGGATTGACATAGGCATTACCCTCGCCGTTCTCGGCATCGAAGCCCCCGCGTTCTTTGTTCGGGGTCGGGTTGTGCTGCACGATAAAATTGTACCAATCAGCCACCCATACGTTACCGTCGGGACCGACCTTGGCCTCTACAGGGGAAACCCATTCGTCGGCACCTGCAAAAAGATTGCCGCCGTCCTTTTCGATATAGCCCGCACCGTTTTTTTCGATTTTGGCAATGTGTACCAGACCACCGGTAGGTTCGCAGACAAAGGCGTACGTGTTCCAATATTCCCTGGGATAGTTTCTGGCCGTATAAAAATGGTGACCCGCGGCCGCGGTAAACCCTCCGAAAACATCAACTTGGCGGTAGTTTGCTGTGATGGGGTGCATTGCGTAATGGCCGTCGATCTTCAGGCTTCCCTGGGCAGGGATACCTTCTACACCGACAAGGTTTGCGTTCGGGATACCCAGAAAGACGCTATGGGTGTTGTTGGCTGTGGAACCAAAAACGGCATTGGACTCGGTAATGCCCAGCCCCCAAGTATTGTTACTCGTATTGGTCAGGAACTCAAAGGACTCAAAACCGGGATCAAAGCGGTAGAGGCCTTGGGAGAACTTTTGGTCCTTCCCGAAGATACTGCCTTCGAAACCGGAATAGCCAACGACCCCGTACAGCTGATTGTCGATACCCTGTTGCAGGTTCGAGGGGCCGGCATGGGTGTCAAAAGTACCCCAGCCATCGATCATCACCTCCCTCACATCGGCCTTATCATCGCCATCTGTATCCTTTAAGAACAAAAATTGTGGGGCTTGGGAAACCACGATTCCCCCATCGTAAAACGTGAAACTGGTAGGAATGTTCAGGTTTTCGGCGAATACGGTAACCTTGTCAGCCTTTCCGTCGCCATCGGTGTCCTCCAAGATCTTTACTTTATCGTCGCCCGCCCCTTTTTCATCGCGCACGCTATTCGGGTAATCGACCGTTTCGATGACCCAGAGCCGGCCGCGTTCGTCCCAGTTCATCGCAATGGGGTTGATAATGTCGGGCTCGGAAGCAAAGAGCTCCAGGTCAAATCCGACAGGTACCTGTATCAGTTTAGCGGAGGCTTCGGGAGAAAGTGGTAATTGATATTGTGGAGCGGGATCGCGTTTTTCGTAATTGGGGATGCTGTCCCTTTGCTCATAGGCCAGCTTTGGGATATCCTGGGAAAAAGCCTCCCAATTTTTCTTGGTATTGGCATCTATCGCCCATAGGATGCCCTCCTTGATCAAGGTTTGGAATTCCGGCCGGTTCCAGGTCCGCTCGTCGTGACCGTAGGCAGTATAGAAAACCTTTCCATCACCGAAGTTCTTGACCCAGGTCCAAGGTTCTTGGCGGTCTCCTTCGGTACGTTCCATCAATACTGTAATATCGTCGGCAATCTTGTCGTGCACATAGGTCTCGTCCCACGTGGAAAATTCTTTCAGATCCTTGGTAATAGGATGCTCGGTGTCAACGATATCCGCCGTAAAAGTTCCCGTACCATGGCTGCTGAACCGGCCGCCGACCATTTCGATATAAGATTCGGAATCCTTAAAACAGAAACTGGCGCAGTGGATGGGGATAAAGGCATGCCCATCCCTTACGTAGTCTTCCAAGGCCTTTTCCTGTGCGGGATGACGGTCTTCATAATTGGCGTACATCATCACACCATCGTACCGTTCCAAATTTTTGGCATTCAAATCATTGACATTCTCGGTGTAGGTCAGGTTAATGCCATCCTTCGCCAAAGCGGACGCCAGAATAGGTTCGTATGCACTTGAATTGTGGTGTTCACTGGCATGGCCAAGAAATAGCATCTCTATCTGCCTCGGTGAATCGTCTGTGGCAATTTCCTTTTTTTGGTCGGATTTGCATCCCACGAAAAAAAACAGGGTAACGAGCCAAATTATTTGAACAGGGATAGTTTTCATGACAGTGCTGTTAGAATCGATTTCAAAAAGTTTTTTGAACATTTCAAAATTAGGAATAAGAATTCTGAAAAAGAGCCTTTCATCTATCTTATACCGACTAAATTATATCATAACAGGGAGTTTTTTGTTAACTTACGGATATATTTCGCATAAATCCAGCCCTCATTTGAACTCCGCCTTACAAAAATCCCCAATTCCCGATACCCATGCTTTTGTAGCAAAAGCATTGAGCCAGTCCGTTTTTGACCCCAACTGGCATTTTCATCCCGAATATCAGATTTTTATGGTGTCAAAAGGAAGCGGAACCCGTTTTATCGGAGACCATGTACAACCTTTTAAAAAAGGCGACATCACCTTTACGGGACCTAACCTGCCGCATCTTTGGCGGAGCGATACGAAAAGATCTACCGAGAAAAATGACATCCGGGCAGAAGGTATCGTTGTGTACTTTCAAGATAATTTTATTGGTGAAAATCTTATGCAGAAAGAAGAAGCCATAAAATTAAGGCAGCTCTTCAGAAAAAGTCGTCGGGGGATGGATATTACCGGGAAAACGGCCCAAACCGTGCAGAAAATGCTTCTAAAGCTATTGAATCTTAACGGCTTTGATAGGGTATTGCAATTGATGAAGATACTGAATCGGATAGCGCAAAGTGATGAGACCCTAATATTGGCGAGCGCCGGATACACCAATACCCAAAAAGAAGGCGATACCGAGCGTATGAACCGTATCTATTCGCACGTAATGCATTATTTTACCGAAAAAATCCGTATTTCGGAGGTAGCGGCTTTGGCACATATGACCCCGACCTCGTTCAGCCGTTATTTTAAAGTGCACGCGAACAAAACTTTTTCGGAATTTGTAAGCGAGATTCGCATTGGCCATGCCTGTAAACTTTTGATCGATAAAAAGACCAACGTCTCCCATGCCTGTTACGAAAGTGGATTTAAGACCCTTTCCAATTTTAACCGGCAGTTTAAAAAAATCACGAAAAGAACACCTTTGGAATATAAGAGGGCGTATGTTTTGAATCGGTAGGTTATATTCACATACCCCTAGTTTTGATGTTGTGTTTATCCGCCAATCCCTAATACGTTTCCGCAGTTTTTTTTATAAGCTTCGGGGTATGCATACCTGGCTTTAAGTTAGCTAGCATTAAAACCCTCTTGGGTTCGACCTAAGATTACCGCACATTGACAGCTTAAGAAAATGATTCACTATTAAATGTCAAAATCTGTCCTACGAAGAACAATTTTTTCCTGTCAATGACACGGTGACCTTTGAACCATTTACCTTTTCGACCTAGAAAAATCGACGTTCAGGATGTTTATTCTGTCGTTAACGTTTTCTTGGGCAAAGAATTCAATAAAAATAGTTTACTTGATAGTGATTTTAGTAGAAGACTTTAAAACGGAAAATGAAAACTGTGTACCCAAAATATTCAATCTTAAAAATAGTGTCCCTTCTTTTGGTTGCAGTCTTCATCGTGGGCTGTATGGACAAAAGCAGCAAGAAAGTCAATACGGAACTATCCGCTACCCATAATACAGCCGATGAAAAGGGAACGGCATGGCCGGAAGCTGATTTCTATGTTGAAGGAATTCCCGTTTACGATACGTTCGAAGGTTTGGAACCTTTGTTCGGTTTCGATAACGATACTACCTATGTTATCAACTTCTGGGCGACCTGGTGCAAACCCTGCATAAAGGAACTACCCTATTTTGAGGAATTCCATTCAAAGCATGAGAATGAAAAAGTAAAAGTCGTTCTGGTCAGTCTAGATTTCCCTAAACAATTGGAAAGCAATTTGGTGCCCTTTGTTACAAAAAAACAGCTACAGTCGAAAGTGGTAGTACTTTTGGATGGTAAATACAATGATTGGATCGATAAGGTTTCCCCTAATTGGTCTGGAGCGATTCCGGCGACCTATATCTACAAAGGAGCCCAAAACCGTTTAATGGGCGAACCTTTTGAAAATTTCGCTGAACTGTCGCAAGCCGTTAAACCTTTTTTATAAACCCATAAAACATTAATCATGAAGAAATTAATCTTATTTACTATGACATTGGCTCTATTTTCTTTTGGAAATCCAGAGCCATTTACCCTTCATAACGATATTCTTATCTCCAATTTAGAAACTAAAGGAGTTAGCGTTGGGGACAAAGCCCCAAATTTCAACTTAAAGAATATCGATGGTAAGGAATATTCTTTTGACAATATAAAGGATGCCACTGGAAAGAAACCCAAAGGTTATGTGGTGGTCTTTACCTGTAATACCTGCCCCTACGCCCAGGCCAACGAACAACGCCTTATCGATCTTCACAATTCGTATGCCCCAAAAGGCTATCCGGTGGTGGCGATTCAACCCAACGACCCCACCATGAAACCTGGCGATAGTTTTGAAGCGATGAAGGCAAACGCGAAGGAAAAAGGATTTCCCTTTTTGTACCTATTGGACGATGGACAGGAAGTGTTCCCAAAATATGGGGCCACCAAAACCCCCGAAGTGTTTTTGGTAGATGCCGACTTAATAGTGCGGTATCATGGTGCTATCGATGACAGTCCGCGTGACGGCGATAGCGTGGAAGAAAAGTTCTTAGAAAAAGCCATTAATGCGATTGATTCAGGTAAGGATCCAACTACGACCGAAACAAAAGCTGTCGGTTGCGGGATCAAAAGTAGTCGGGCATAAATCGGTTTTGAAAGGTATAAAAATGGCAGCCAACTAAAGCTAAAATTCGATGACCTTATTTGGTTGAAGGGCTATGGCGACGATATCAAGTTGCACTTAAAAAGTGCCGCGCATCCACTTGTCGCCCACACCAGTTTCAAGGCGTTGGGAGTGGAACTGCTCCCAAACAAATTCATCAGGGTTCATAAATCGCACTCCGTGGCTATAAACGAGCTTCCCGCCATTCGCAAGAACAGTATTTTTCGGGCGAAAAGGAGCTGTAGGTCGGCGAGACCTTTCGGGATAGCTTTGAGAAATTAATCGGCAGGAGGGATTAGGGTATATTTTTTTTATTATTCCCATGTAGTAAAACCGTATATCATCAAAAATCATGGTGATTACGCATCGCAATGCGATGTATATTATCCTATTACCTGCTTTTCAGAAACAAAGGGCTGGTGGTAATGTCGCTGCCCGGTTGCCTTATATAACGCATTGGCCAATGCTCCAATAGCAGGGGGCAATCCCGGCTCTCCCAATCCGGTCGGGTCGATTTCATTTTCAACGAAGAAAACCTCAATTTCCTTAGGTGCCTGCGAATGGCGGATCAACTGGTATCTATCGAAATTCATTTGGCCTGGTACACCATTTTCAAAGGTCAATTGGCTGTACATTGCATGACCTATGCCATCAATTACGCCACCTTCCATGATGTTCTTTGCCCCATCGCGGTTTACGACAATACCACAATCAACCGCGCACCAGACTTTTTGGACGACTGGGTCATCGTTTTCCATAACAATGTCAAATACCTCGGCAACATAGGTCGAATGGCAGAAATAGGCAGCTACTCCTCGATGAACCCCTTGTTTTGTCTCGCCCCATTTGGCTTTCTCCTTAATCAGTTTCAGCACTCCGGCATATCGTTCTGCTTCGTATTCATGTTCTTCGCCTACCGGATCTTTTATGGCACGGTCAAAAAGCTCCAAACGGAAATCAATAGGATCCTTACCCGCTGCTTCGGCCACTTCATCCAAAAATGCTTGCTCGGCGCCGGCGGTAAAATTCGATCTTGGAGCCCGCCACGCGCCTGTAGTTACATTGGTTTCGGCTTTGATTTTTTCAGCGGAATAGTTTTCAACGGCACCGGCGGGAAAACGATTTGGAAACACCGGCCCTTCAGGCAATCCAGCCCCCTTGACCGAGAAGGCAATCAAGTTATTATTTTCATCAAGACCTGCTTTGTACACCGAACGATATGTAGGGCGATAGGTACCCTGTGACATGTCATCTTCTCTCGTATAAATAAGCTTGACCGGGCCACCGATTTTTTTGGAAATGGCGGCCGCCTCAACACCAAAATGCACGTAGAGCCTTCTTCCAAAACCTCCACCGATACGGGTCATGTTTACGGTTATGTTTTCAAGGGGTAGCCCTAATAATTTTGAAACTGATTCTTCTAAGGCTTCCGGTGTCTGTGTTGGCCCGATAAGTTCCGCTGAATCATCCGTTACATGTGCAAAGAAATTCATAGGTTCCAAGGTATTATGGGCTATGAAAGGAGCGCTATATGTACGTTCAATGACTTTTGCGGCCTTCTTAAACGCTGCATCGGGATTACCGTCTTTTCTACTTTCCTGTACCTCACCAGACACCAAAGCTTTTTCCAATCGTTGTACATGCATATCGGAGCTTTCCAATTCACTTACAGTTTCCCAGTTGGCCTTGATCGCTTTTTTTGCCTGCATCAATTGCCAAGTAGACTCCCCGACAATGGCAATGAGTTGTTTAAAACCTTTTTCATCGAATCCGCCAGGCTCAGCGATTGAAGTATCAATGATGAATGCATCCTTTACGCCAGGCAAACTTTTTATCTCCTCTTCGTTAAAATCTTTGACCGTCATACCGAATGCGGGCGGATGTTGAATCATGGCAAGCTGCATTCCGTCTCTATGAAAATCCAGACCGAACAGTGGTTCGCCCATGACAATTTTCTTACCATCTACATTTTTTTGGCTGGTTCCGATCAATTTGAAATCCTTCGGTTTTTTAAGCTCGACTTCTTCGGGAATTTCAACACCTACGGCTTTTGAGGCTATTTCCCCATACGAAATGCTCCGCTCGCCATTGGTTTCCCTAATGATTCCTTCATTGGCGGTAAGATCGGAAACTTGTAATCCCCATTCTTTAGCGGCAGCCTCCAATAGCATTCTTCTGCCCGTGGCACCGGCCATGCGAAGTGCGTTCCAACTCAATCGAATGGAAAGGCTTCCACCGGCAAATTGATTTTGATACCATCCTGTATTAAGTGGTGCCTGTTCTACCACCACATTTTCCCAAGGCACATCCAGTTCTTCAGCAACTATCATGGGCATTGAAGTTCTAACATTTTGCCCGATTTCAGGATTAGGGGAATATATGGTAACCATGCCGGTATCGCCTATTTTGATATAGCCGTTAATCTCGAACCACTCATTCGGTAGCGCAACGCCAGGTTCCGGTTCAGGGGTATTGGGTTTACATCCGTTCAACCAACTAAATCCGATAAGCATACCTCCTCCTGCAGCGGCAGATACCTTAATAAACGAACGACGATTATACTGCGTTTTTATCTGTGTCATGATTTTTGTGTTAAGAAGTGCCCTGTAATTTTAAAGGTTTTCAGAACTAGCGGCCAATTTGATGGCCTTCTTAATTCTCGTGTACGTGCCGCAGCGACAGATATTTCCGTCCATAGCCGTTTCGATTTCGGTGTCCGTCGGATTCGGATTGCTTTTCAGGAATGCGCTGGCATTCATGATCTGGCCGGCCTGACAGTACCCACATTGGTATACATCTTCTTCCAACCATGCTTTTTGTACGGGATGGTCGCCATTTTCCGATAGTCCTTCAATGGTCGTGATTTTTTGTTCTCCTACTGCCGATACGGGCAATTGGCATGAGCGCACCGCAGTGGCGCCTAGGTGTATGGTACATGCACCACATTGTGCAATACCGCAACCGTATTTAGTACCCACTAATTTAAAATGGTCGCGCAGTACCCAAAGTATGGGTGTGGTTGGATCCACATCAATTTGCTGGGTTTTTCCGTTGATGTTCAGATTGAAATTTGCCATGGTTTTAGTGTAAGGGGATGAATACGTTGAAATTACGAAATTTATCGGTAAGAAAAAGCCCTAGTGTCCTTTCGATTTATTTCATTTTATCCGGTGCAGTCATTGTAGTACTTTAATACGGGCCTCGGTTTCCTTTTCGTCTTTGATTGCTAGATAGACGCCATCGCTTTCTAGCCCACTTTTGATGGGAATACCTTCTAAAACGGGGCAACCTTGATAAAGTTTTTCTACTGATCCGAAGCCGCTACCCACACCATAAACCCCATGGGTATTAAATGCGATGACCTTTTCAGCGCTCAAATTGTATCCGTTCAAAGGAGTTTTCATCGGCGGAGACAAGCGCCTTACCTAAGTCGGAAAACCTCGGAAAATTCTTTTGCAATGTTATCGTAATCACTTAACGGATGCTATGTGCCTAGGGTTCGCATTTAGAAAGGGCACAATGGGTCACGTAGCGCAAACGGTTCGCCCGTGCATTTTTTGAAATAGGCCCAATTAGATACGTTGTTTAATTTCTTTTCGGAAAGACCAAACTATCTGCCGGATAGGTCTGTTTCAGATAGTTCATTTGCACCTTTGCCCAATCCGTAATCATTTTTCGTTCATCATCGGATAAATCGGCTTCTGGATGGAGTCCAAAGTTGGTATACGAGGGTAAAGGCATTTCTTTGTCTTCTACCATTTCAATGACCTCTTCAAACTTATGGTTTTGAACAAAGAGCGGCATTTTAGTGAAATCAGAGAAATTCAAGTGCTTTTTACCATCGTCGACATGATGGTCGAGCCACCACGCCACAGGTTGCACATTTGAATACCACGGATATTCCGTCTTATTGGAATGGCAATCATTACATGAAACTTGCAAAATTCGATTTACGTCTGCGGGCACCTCATATTTGGTAAAAATGGCATTAGTAAGGTCGTTCGAATCGTTTTTTTCAGGTCGGATGAACTGAATGATGAGGAAAACAATACCCAGCCCAATTAAAACTTTTTTCAGCATGATTTTTAATTTTGATTTATAGCAGTGTTCCTTTGACTTTTCTAATCTTTTAGCTTTAATGCTAATGATACATTTCAACCCTTTCGTCTTCAATTACGCCATTCCAATTCATGCCAAAAGCAAAATCATAGGTATTTCCTATAGAATCCTTATAGGGTGTCATATCGAATGGTACGTCCTCAAATTGTTTTTCTACGGTCAACATATCCGCTGGCATTTGCATGGGCAATAGGGCGGAAGGTTCTTCTTTGCCTGATATAATGCCTGATCCTGAATGCCAAAGCTAAGCAAAATGGCATCCAATTCACGATTCTTATTTAAATCCTTGAAAGCGTAACTATCAACCATTAATAACTTGATGCCCGATTCAGAACTAAATCCCAAGGTGCTACCCTCTGAATTTGTTACGTGAACGAAGCCCTCTTTTTGGTCCGAAGTAAATTTTTCCGAACAGCTTGTCAAGAATAATTAGATTGTGGAAATGGATATGGCTATGTTAAGTTCATTGAATTGCATGCGTTTAACTATTAGGAGGATTAATTTCCTTCAACGATTGCGAATAACTCTTTGTCCAGTTGTGGTTTCACTTCGCAGGAAGTATCAAAATGCATCGTTGAAGTATCGGTGCTATTGTATGCTGGCCATTCGGGCAAGCCAGAATGGTTCGGATTTCCAGTCTTGGCAAAATTGATCCAGGCTTGGCTCATTTTATCCGCCAAGGCATATGCCTCTTGTCCACCTCCGGTCATTTGGTTAGCTTTTGCAATGTTGTCGAAAACAAAAGGCAGTTCCATACAATGTAAAGCCTTGTATTTGCCATCAAAAACAGGGGATTGCCAAGTAAATAGATACATATAAACAGGAGCTCCACCCTCTAGGTTTGATTTGGTATTCGCCTGCACCACAGATCCCGGCCTGAACATGGTATCCACATCAATTAAATCTTTTGCTTTCGTATCATTGGGATAGGCCTTTTTGACTGCGGCGATATAAGCGTCCGCTTTATCTTTATACGTTTCCCGAATGTGGTTCATGATGGTTTCATCGGAAGCACCTACAAAACGCATATTTGCAAACGGTGCAAATTCGTTCTTGACCGTGCCGATCATCAGCGGAATATTTTTGGAAAGTGAAAGTGCCTCTACGGAAGCGGTCTGGAAGGGCAAATCTTCGCCGTCAACACTTGGCCCCCAATTGAGGCCAAAACCCATAATGGGCTTTCCTTCTGCCTTCATTTTCTCTTCGATATTCTTTATGGCTTTCGAGCTGGCAGCTGCTAAAACGTCAAAAGGAATATTTTGAAGGCTATCCACTCGGGCGGCATCCAAACCTAAAATGGATAAGGTTTCGGCGGCAATCGCCTGGGTATCATCCTTCTCCAGAATTCCGGCTCTCATTGCCCCGCTCTGATTGATAGCTTTATGGAAAAGTCCCTTTGCCGTTGGCATGGCCATCAGCGTATTTACCTTGGCCCCTCCGCCGGACTGGCCAAAAATGGTGACGTTGTTCGGATCGCCACCGAAATTGGAAATATTATCGCGTACCCATTCTAAGGCAAGCTCCATATCGAGAATGCTGTTGTTGGCAGAATGTTTGTACTTTTCGCCATAGGCGGACAAGTCCAAAAACCCTAGCACGTTCAAACGATGGTTGATGGAAACGACCACGACATCGCCATTTTTACTCAAATTCAATCCGTCATAGGAAGGTAATTCGTGACTTGATCCGGCTGTGAAACCACCGCCATGGATCCAAAAAAGTACGGGTCTTTTCTTCCCGTCATCAATACTGGGTGTCCATACATTGAGGTTTAAACAATCTTCATTGGTAAAGCCCCAATCATGGTCAAAAACAAACTCCGATTCATCTTGAACAGTCGTAGTCGGAGTCAATAAGGGTGCAACCGGGCCATACGTGGTTGAACTACGGACACCTTCCCATGAATCAGCTTTTTCAGCTGCCTCGAACCGCTTTGCTTTTGCATAGGGAATACCTTTGTAAGTAAAAATTCCGTTTTCAATATACCCTCGGACTTTGCCCGAATTGGTATTCGTTACAGCGACGTTCTCGCCGGTCTTGATTTCGGATTGGGCAGACAAATTGCTAACCAATACGAGCGTTCCAATGACCATAAGATGGAAGGTCAATTTTTTCATTTTACTTAGTGTTAGCGTTGAAGGTTAATCACAAAACAATCTTTTACTCGAATCCAAATTCCTTCAACCCTTCATGGCTTATTTTAATTGCCTCTAGTGGTTCAAGTCCATCGAAGGTCATGTCTTGCTCAACCATGTAATATTCCATTCCCGATTGCGCCTTGTTGGCGAGAATCTGCTTAAAATCTATGGTTCCTTTCCCTACGGGAGCAAATCGTCCTTGGTCATCCATATCCTTGACATGCCAAATTTTAAAACGCCCCGGATATTTTTCAAAATAGGTAACCGGATTCGCACCGGCCTTGACGACCCAATAGAGATCCATCTGAAAATTGACCCAATCCGAATTACAGTTTTCCAACAAATAATCAATAGTTACGATACCCTCGGCATTCGCTTTAAATTCAAAATCATGGTTGTGATATAATAATTTAAGTCCGACGGCATTCGCTTTCTCCCCGAGAGTATCCAATATGTCCGCCAGTTCCGCGGCAGTACCCTTCATGCCCATTGTTTTTTCCTCCATATTAAATTCGAACATACCCATCGGTGGAACCGGTATTACAAAATATTCAAATCCGGCTGCCTTGACATCGGCCATCATGGCATCGGCGTTGTCGAGGGTAACGCTTCCCTGATGTGTGCTAACGGGGGTCAGGTTCAATTCCTTCAATAAGGCCTTGAATTCCTCTACGGACATATTGTAGAACTTACCATCGGCATAACCGGCGGCCTCGATGTTTCTATACCCGGCATCCGCCACGGCCTTTAAAGTCGCTTTGGCATCCTCGCCCATGGCATCACGGACCGTGTACAAAGCCAGGCCCCCGAAATTTTCTGCGGCGTTGGTACCCTCCATGGCTTCCGTACTATTCTTTTCTTCGGTACTATCTTTTTTTGCAGCTTCTTTACATGAAATGCTTCCCACTAAGAGAAAAAATAGTAGTAAGCCCTTGATACATAGATTGATTCCTGAATTTTTCATATTTATCTGTTTTATGTTATTATCTGTTCTTCTTTTTTATGTTATTAGCTGTTCTTCTTCTGATGTAATGGCGTTATGGATTTAAAGCTGTAGAGGTACGGTGCCTTATGGGCTTTGCCTTGAAAAAGTTTTTCATGGCGTTCCAAAATGTTCATTCCTAAAATTCGCCTTTGAAACGTAGTACGGCGCAACTTCTCCCCCAAAATGGCCTCATAGACCGCTTGCAATTGTTTCATGGTAAATTTTGAAGGCAAGAGGTTTATACCAACCAATTTCTTTTGGAGATTATCGCGTAAAAACTGTAAAGCCTCATCCACTATTTTTTTATGATCCATCATTAAGACAGGCAACCCGTCAATAGGATACCAATCGATACTATCGGAAAGTGCATCCGGCACGGGAGTTACCTCATCATAATTGATCAGGGCATAATAGGAAACCGAAATAAAACGGTCGAGCATCCAGTCATGGGCCGCTACGTCAAGATTGTTGCCTTCCAACACCCGTTTCATGGCAGACGGATCTGAACGCTTCAGGCTTCCGAAGGTCCGGAACTGCTCCAAATAGACCTCTGCGATTCCGGTACGTTCCTTGACGCCCCTTTTAACGGCGTTGTCGAGACTTTCGTTCCGCTTAATAAAACCCCCTGGTAATGCAAACAATCCTGTGTTATGGTATTGTAATATCAATATTTTCAATTGTTTCCCGTTGAATCCGAAAATGACGGAATCGTAGGATAGGTTTTGTATAAATTCTTCACGGTTGAGCGCCTGGATTGGATTTTTAGTGGGATTATTAGAGGTCAAAAATGGAATTTTTTCCAAATAACGAACATTGATTCAAGAAAACAAAGTATTATTGTAATAAATTGAGACAATAATATATTGAAGACCGCTACTATGAGAATACTACTATCTTTATATTTTACATTACACATGAACTTTATTCTTGCGCAGGACAAAAATGCCTTTCCGGTTCAAACCAAAACGGAGCAGGGTACTATCGAAGGAAACTATAACACCCATAGCAACCTTCAGACCTATTTTGGGGTGCCGTTTGCCCAACCGCCCGTAGGCGAATTGCGTTGGAAAGCTCCACAACCATTGAAGAATTGGGAGGGGATACAAGAGACCAAAACCTTTGGCCCACGACCCATGCAAACGATGGTTTTCGGAGATATGAAATCGCGTTCGAACGGTGTTAGCGAAGATTGTCTGTATTTAAATATCTGGACACCTGCTACTCGAAATACCAAGGACCTGCCAGTTCTAGTGTACTTCTTTGGAGGAGGGAATGTGGCGGGCGATGCCTCGGAATATCGCTACGATGGCGAGAGCATGGCCAAAAAGGGAATGGTCGTAGTTACCACCAATTATCGTCTAAATATTTTCGGCTTTTTTGCCCATCCCGAATTGAGTGCCGAAGCACCTTACAAGGCTTCAGGAAATTACGGGTTGCTCGATCAAAATGCCGCCTTACAATGGGTGCAAAAGAACATTGCAGCCTTCGGAGGCGATCCTAAAAAAGTAACCATTGCCGGAGAATCGGCGGGATCGATCGGGGTCAGTCAGCAAATGGCCTCTCCCCTATCCAAAGACCTTATTGCCGGGGCGATTGGCGAAAGTGGTGCAGGTATTAAGCCTACCATGGCACCTATTTCATTGGAAGAAGCGGAGAATATTGGATTGGAATTCGCCAAAAATGCAGGCTATGAAAAATTGGCCGAACTTCGGAACCTAAGTACACGGGAAGTCTATGAAATCTATAATGAATCTGAGCGCTTTGGTTTTCCGGCCGTCATCGACGGATATTTTCTGCCGATGACGCTTCCCGAAATATTCGCAAACAAAAAGCAGGCGCAAGTTCCGTTGCTATTGGGTTGGAATTCCGCCGAAATTCCCGGTACGGCATTTACGCAAGGCCCCTACACCGAAGAAAATTATATCGGCAAAGTGAAAGAGGCTTATCCCGAAAAATCCCAGCAAGTCCTTGAATTATACCCACATGGGTCTCCAAAGGAAATAGAACATTCGGCTACCGCTTTGGCCTCAGACCGATTTATTGCTTACAGCACTTGGAAATGGTTCGACCTGCACCGCAAGAACAGCGACCGGCCTGTGTACCGCTATCTGTACAGTAAGTTACGACCAGATTTAATTGACACCAGCCTATCTTCCGGACTTGCCGGCGGTACCGTAGAAAAAAGCGGCGAGGCTGCCGAAGCGCCAAAACCTATCGGGGCGCCCCATGCCGCAGAAATCGAATACGCCATGGGCAATTTGCATCTAGTGGACGACTACGCATGGACAGCAGACGATTATAAAGCTTCCGAAACCATGCAGCAGTATTTCGCCAATTTTGTCAAGAACGGAAACCCGAACGGCGAAGGTTTGCCCCAGTGGGACCCGACAAATGCTAAGGACGGTACACCACCTGTAATGGTCATCGATACGGAGAGTGGACTGCAAGAAGCCAAAACGGATGGCAGGTATGAATTTTTAGACAATGCCTATGACAATTAGAAAAATCGTTTTCCTTACTGCGCTATTTTCCGTTACATCGGTCCTAAGTCAATCATTGGAGGGCTATGACCTGTGGATGGGCTATTCCAAGGCTGAAGAGCCAAGGCTTTCGGAGTATCTTGAATTGTCGAAATCCATATACCTGGAAGACGGAAACCAAATTTTGGAAACGGTCCGAGGTGAGCTAGTCAACGGACTGGGGAAAATATTGGGCCGGAAGGCTGAGTTCGCGAATAGTCAAGATAGGGCGAGCACCCTTATCATTGCAAAAAAGGAAAGTCTTGATCCGACGCTACGCGAAAAGTTGACAACGGATTTTGATCAATTGAAAAAGGATGGTTTTATCCTTAAAGAAATGGGCTGGGATGGAAAGGAGGTTACCGTGATAAGCGCTAACGAAGATATAGGTATTCTATATGGAGTTTATAGAATACTGCATTTGATGCAGACCGAACAAAGCCTAGCCGAGATACATCTGGTCGACTCGCCAAAAATAAATCTCCGCATGCTCAACCATTGGGACAACCTCGACCGTAGCGTGGAACGCGGTTATGCGGGATTTTCACTGTGGAACTGGCAAAAACTTCCAGAATATATCGACCCCCGCTATATCGATTATGCCCGGGCCAACGCCTCCATAGGAATCAATGCCGTATCGTTAACGAACGTAAATGCCAATGCCTTGATATTGACTCCCATGTATTTGGAGAAGGTGGTAGCTTTGGCGAATATTTTCAGGCCTTATGGTATAAAAGTATTCTTGACCGCCCGATTTTCAGCCCCCTTGGAAATCGGCGGATTGGAAACGGCAGACCCATTGAACCCAGAGGTACAAAACTGGTGGAACTCAAAAGCGGACGAGATTTATGACCGAATTCCCGACTTCGGTGGATTTTTGGTCAAGGCAAATTCGGAAGGGCAACCGGGACCTCAAAATTATGACAGAACCCATGTTGATGGCGCCAACATGCTGGCAAAGGCGTTAAAACCTCATGACGGAAATGTCATCTGGAGGGCTTTTGTCTATTCCGAACATGATGCCGACGACCGGGCTAAACAGGCTTATTCGGAATTCGTGCCCTATGATGGCAGCTTTATGGATAACGTTTTGGTACAGGTTAAAAACGGGGCCATTGATTTTCAACCCCGCGAGCCGTTTCATCCCATGTTCGGGGCCATGCCCAAAACGCCCTTGATGATGGAATTTCAGATAACCCAGGAATATCTGGGGTTCAGTACCCACTTGGTCTTTCTGCCCAAACTGTTCGAGGAAGTTTTAGACGCCGATACCTACCGCAAGGGAAAAGGCTCGACCGTTGCCAAGGTCATTGACGGTTCATTGCATCAAAACAAGTTAACGGGAATGGCAGGCGTGGCGAATATTGGAAACGACCTGAATTGGACAGGGCATCCCTTTGCACAAGCGAACTGGTACGGCTTTGGCAGATTGGCGTGGGACCCGTACTTAAATTCTGAAACCATCGCCGATGAATGGCTTCGCGCTACATATTCCAACAATCCGGAATTTATAGCACCTGTAAAAGAGATGCTGTTAAAGTCAAGGGAAACTGTGGTCAATTACATGGACCCGCTAGGCCTGCACCATATCTTCGATACCGGCCATCATTATGGTCCCGGACCTTGGGTCAGCGAACTAAGCCGTCCCGAATGGAACCCGACCTACTACCACAAAGCGGACGAAAATGGTATCGGATTCGACCGAACCCCTAACGGGAGCAATGCAACGGCCCAATACGCCCCAGAAGTGGCACAAATATTTAACGATCCAAAAGCGGTTCCGGAGGAATATCTATTGTGGTTCCATCATTTACCCTGGGACTACCAACTAAAAAACGGCCAGACCCTCTGGAACGGAATCGCATTAAAGTACCAAGAAGGCGTAGACCAAGTGGAGGATATGATTGCTACGTGGGAATCGGTAAAACCTTATATATCCGAAGAACAATTCAAGGAAGTCCGTATGCTTCTTGACATTCAATTGAAGGAAGCCAAATGGTGGAGGGATGCCTGCCTGCTATATTTTCAGACGTTTTCAAAGCAGAAGTTACCCGATGGTGTAGAAAAGCCCACAAAAACCTTGGAATACTTCAAATCATTAAAATTTCCATTTGCGCCGGGAATTCGACCACGTTGGGATTAATAGAGTGCTTAAAACCAGAATCTTATGAAAAACCAATTTGTGTACATTATCGTTTTCGTCTCCATATTGCTCAACACGGCAAATGTCGGCGCCCAAAACCAAATAGGAATCTTCGATGGAAATTTGGATGTCGGCAATTGCGCATTGGAGGGTTCTTCCGAATATTCCCCGGAGAATCAAACCTATGCAATTTCCGGTTCTGGAACTAATATGTGGTTCGGAAAGGATGACTTTCAGTACCTATGGACTACTATTCAGGGGGATTTTATTCTAAGGGCCGAGGTATCTTTTATTGGTGATGGCGTAGATGCCCATCGAAAAGTAGGCTGGATGGTCCGAAACAATTTGGATACCAATTCCAAGCATGTGAACGCTACCATCCATGGAGACGGACTCACTTCAATCCAATACCGCAAGGAAATTGGAGGGGATACTGGAGAGGTTGTTTCGACCGATACCGCTCCTGACGTTATTCAATTGGAGCGAAGAGGCGAAACTTACATCATGTCCACTGCAAAATTCGGGGAAGAATTTACAAGTGTTGAACTGAACACCGTGAAAATGGATAATGAAGTGTACATCGGTATTTATGTATGTTCCCATAATCCGGAAGTCCTGGAAAGTGCGGTGTATCGAAATGTTCGCATCATCCGACCGGTAGATTCCGATTATACGCCTTATCGCGACTATATCGGCAGCAATCTGGAAATCATGGATGTTGCAACAGGAATTCGGAAAATTATCTACCGATCTGCCCATTCGATACAGGCACCCAACTGGACGGTAGATGCAACTCGATTGATTTACAACTCCAAGGGCCATTTATACAATTACGAACTTGCGTCCCATAAAATTACGCCGTTGAACACGGGGTTTGCCGTACATAACAATAATGATCATGTATTGACCTTTGATGGAAAAACATTGGGGATAAGCAATCATAACCAAGAGGATGATGGTACTTCCGCCTTATACTATTTACCGACGGAAGGAGATTCGTTGCCCAAGAGGGTTACCAAGCCTGGAGTAGGAGCTTCCTATTTCCATGGATGGTCTCCCGATAACAAAAAGATGGTATTTACCGGAAACAGGGACGGGGCGTACAACATTCTAACGATCGATGTCGATTCGGGAGAGGAAAAGAAATTGACGGATTTGGCCACCTTGGATGATGGTCCAGAATACAGCCCCGATGGGAAATACGTATTTTTTAATTCGGCTCGCACGGGTACTATGCAGCTTTGGCGGATGGATACCGATGGCAAGAACCAAACCCAGTTGACCTTTGACGACCATAATGATTGGTTCCCGCACATCAGCCCGGATAAAAAGTGGATTGCTTTTATTTCTTTTCCGAAGGATATTGATCCGAGCGATCATCCCTTTTACAAACATTGTCTCTTGCGGATTATGCCGTACGAGGGCGGAAAACCAAAAGTTATGGCCTACATCTACGGGGGGCAGGGCACCATCAATGTGCCCAGTTGGTCTCCGGACAGTAAAAGGATAGCTTTTGTTACCAATACCAAGTAAAAGAAAAAATAAGATGAACTTCATTTAAATAAAACTGGTATTCGAGTTTTTTCAGCTGGTTTATTATTGGCTTTAGGATCTCCTATGGCCAAGCCGAGCAACTTCCTACAGTAAAAGCCGCCGATAAGCCAAGGCGCATTGTAACAATCGATGACGTGAATTCATTAGTACTCTTAGGAAAAATGAATTGTAAATAAATCTATTTTTATTTACAATCCTTTTGCACTTAGCAAGTCCCAAACCCTGAGAAACTGCAGAATAAATAGGCAAATCATCAAGCTTTGAATGGGGGTTGTCAGAAACTGATACTAAAATTTAAAATTACAATTTCAACTTGTACATACAAGTTAAAAATACTATTTTTAACCCAACAAGTTTATACCTGCAATGAAAAAATTGTTTTTAAGCAATCCTTGAAGGACAGTTGCACACCTATGAAAATTAAAACTAACTTAGATAGAAGAAATTTTATGAGGGCTTCCGCTTTAGGGGTAGCCGGAACCTTAATGGTTCCAAACTTAATGATGTCTTCTTTCACTACTACGACCACGGCAAAGGATATTCCAGTCAATGCCCATCTATGGGTCTATGCCAGTAAATTTCCTCCGAACTGGGATGCAACTCCCATTTTGGACACCGTTTTTTCGGACCTGAGCTATGCAGGCATCGAGGGCTTGGAAATTATGGAAAGTCAATTACGCTATGACAATTGCGTAAAACGAATTCAAAACCTCATCAAAAAATATAACCTCCCGGTTTCGGGATCTTCTTACGGGGTCGGTTTTAGCATGTGGGACAAAAATCAACATGAAACCATAATGGACGATATCGAGGTGATACTGCCTAGATTAGGTGAAATTGGTGGAAAAACCTTCGGAATTTCAGTAGGAGGCAAAGACGGAGTTAAAACGGAGCAGGAACTTGATGACCAGGCCGAGCTGCTTATTAAAATACGAAATGTTTGTGAAGACCATGGTATCGAAACCAATCTGCACAACCATACTTACGAAGTAGAAAATGATATGCACGATTTAAAGGGAACACTTGCACGTATTCCCGATTTCAAATTGGGCCCAGATCTCAATTGGCTGATCCGTGGCAGTATCAATCCCGTAGAATTCATCAATGCTTACGGGAAGCAAATCGTTTACCTCCATATCCGAGATCAATACCTAGACGGTACCTGGTCGGAATATGTAGGGCAAGGGGATACTGATTTCAAGCCTATCGCCGCCGCTTTGAAATCGCAAAATTTCGAAGGTCAAGCCGCAATAGAACTGGCCTTTCCGAACGATTTTGTTCCCAAGAACGAATTACGGGAAGACTGGAAGATGAGCAGGACATTCGTACGGAATACTTTTGGATGGTAAAAAAGGAATCTAGACGCTAGATAAAAAATATAAGAAACCCAAAAATTCAAGGATTTATATCAAAATTTCAGATACCCCATTAACGGTTACATGGGTGCTTTTGACGCAGAATCGAAAATACTTTTAAAGAACTAAACCATAAAATTCATTCGTATGAAGATCGCTATGCTGGGCTCGGGCTTTATTGCCCGTTTTTATGCCGAAACCTTGCACGCCCAAAGACGCAGAGACCAAGTCGTAATGGTCTATTCAAGAAATGGGGAAAATGCCAAACGCTTTGCCGATGATTATGGATTGTCGCACTACTGTACATCTATGGAAGAAGCGATTGAACATCCTGAGGTCGATGTGGTATTGATTTCCCTGCCCAATCATCTTCACGAGCCAGCGGTGCTTGCCTGTGCAAAAGCTAAAAAGCACGTTATCTGCACAAAACCTTTGGGACGCACCGCTGCCGAGGCGAAGCGTATGCTGGATGCCGTAGAGCAAGCCGGAATTTTTGGTGGTTATTTGGAAGATCTCTGTTATACCCCAAAGTTCTTAAAATCCATGGAGAGCGTTAAGCGTGGCGACATCGGTCGTGTGCTCTGGGCAAAGTCGCGCGAGACCCATCCCGGTCCGCATAGCGATTGGTTTTGGGACAAGGAAAAATCGGGCGGTGGGGCCATAATCGATTTAGGCTGCCATTGCGTAGAAATCAGTCGTAACTTTATCGGCAAAAATGTTAAGCCCTTGGAAGTGATGTGCTGGGCAGATACGCAAGTGCATCCGATAGAAGCCGAAGACCATGCCATTGGGCTTGTAAAATATGCGAACGGGGCCATCGGTCAATTTGAGGTCAGTTGGACGTTCAGAGGCGGAATGGACCTTCGTGACGAGGTTATGGGTACTGAAGGTACGATTTGGGTCAACAGCTTTCTGCGCACCGGTTTCGAAATGTTCACCACTGGAAAAGGTGGTGAGGGCTACGTGGCCGAAAAAGCGGAATCAAATACGGGCTGGTTGTTTCCTGTGGGTGATGAAGCCCACGAACTCGGCTACCCACACATGTTTACCGATATGTTCACAGCCATCGAGGAAAATCGGGACCCACTGGAAACCTTTTATGACGGCTATGTGGTCAATGCCGTCTTGGACGCGGCCTTTACATCTGCCGAGACCAAAACCTGGGAGCCGGTACTCTTGGAAGATTGGCGGGGCGATGAACCGAAAGAGAACCAAAAAAAATGGGAATCCTACGACAATAATCATTTTTTAATAAAACGGGAAATATTACCGAATGGTGATGTTACGGTAATTCTGAAACACAAAGAATCAGGCGAGCTTTCTAGAAAAACGACCATGGCCGATTAAGAAGTATTTCATGTATATCAACACAAAAGCAGCCGCCGAAAACACCTATGACGCCATACCTAAAACTCGGACTGCCCTGACGGAAGCCGATATTCCTTTATTGGATGAAATTGGGGAAACAATTCTTCCTACCACAGAAATTCACCAAGAGCGACAGCAACTAAAATTGGAAAATATATGGTATTAATGTATAACACCTGCATGCCAACAAAAGAGCAATCGGTTTTAAGAGAAGGTCTCAACGCATTGGATGCACATTCTGCCAAGCCATATGCAACCTCTTTTATTACGGCCGATTCGACCCTAAGACAACGATTATTAGGGAAAATGCAGACAGAGGCAACGCCCAACAAACTAAAGATGGTAGGAATGGAAAAACCATTACCGCATTATTTTGACCTTATAAAGAGGTTGACCATTTCAGGACATTTTTCTTCGAAAATCGGAATGACCCAGGCCCGGAACTATCTACCGGTACCCAGAAAATTAGACGCCTGAATTTCATATCGTCACGGCAACGAACCTTGGTCAACTTAAAATAAAAAGTTGTGAATTCAGAGTTATGAACAACTAGACTCTAGAATTTCAAAAAAAGCTGAAAGTCAAATATTTATGAATTTTAACAACACAACATTTATTATCATGGGAGGCACCACCGGCATGGGTCTTGCCGCGGCCATTGCTTTAAAGGAAAATGGGGCGAATATTCTTGTCGTCGGAAGAAATGACGATAGCCGCAAAAGTGCCCAAGAGGTGTTGGGCGCGGAAAGTATTTCGTTAAGCGGAGATGCTACCGACCCAGACACTATGATAATCGCCATAAAAATGGCCCATGACGCATTCGGCGACATTTCAGGACTTTTTCATGTAGCCGGAGGAAGCGGTCGCAAATGGGGCGACGGCCCGTTGGACAAAATCACTTTGGAAGGTTGGAACAAGACCCTTGAACTCAACCTGACTTCAATGATGCTCTCGAACCAGGCGATGGTCAATTACTTTCTGGAACATGGTAAAGAAGGGGTCATTTTAAATATGGGTTCGGTATTGGGCTACTCCCCTTCCCCAAAATACTTTACGACCCATGCATACGCGGCGGCAAAGTCTGCAATTATCGGTTTTTCAAAATCCATAGCGTCCTATTACGCAGAACATAGTATCCGTGTCAATGTCATCGCACCCAGTCTCTTTATAACGCCAATGGCCAAACGGGCCGCCGAAGATGAAGAAATACGATCATTTTTAAGGACCAAACAACCGCTGGACGGTGGACGGCCCGGGGCATCCGAAGATATCAATAGTGCGGTACTGATGTTTTTACATCCCGATTCTAAATTTATCACGGGCCAGGTTCTAGCGGTGGACGGCGGATGGACCTTGAGCGAAGGACAGTACCAATAACGTATCGGAATGAAAAAACACTATCTAGGGATCGACATCGGGGGCACCAAAATTAAGATGGTCATTCTAGACGAGGAAGGCACGGTATTGGAACAAAACGAGGTCTTGACCGAAGATGGGTCCCCGGAAAAAGAGCTTTGGAAGAAAAAGATAATTGCGTTAATTGGGGAGAAATCAGAACAGTATTCCAGATCAAATCCCGCAACTTTGAAATTTGGTATTTCCGCACCCGGTCTCGTCGATCCTGAAAACAAGATGACCTTGCATATGCCCGAACGGTTACAGGGCATCGAAAACTTTAACTGGTCACACGAGCTCCATAGGGACATTCGGATTCTCAATGATGGCCATTCGGCCTGCTTGGCGGAATATGAATCCTTCTACCGGGCCGAAGGTATTCATAACCTATTGATGCTCACGTTGGGCACCGGCGTAGGTGGAGGAATAATCATCGACGGAAAACTCTACCAGGGTAATTTGCAACGGGCGGGCCACGTAGGCCACATGACCGTTGACGTCAATGGTGTGCCGACCATGACCAATATGCCCGGGAGTTTGGAGCACGCCGTGGGAAATTTTTCCGTCTCCGAAAGAACAGGAGGAAAATATAAAAGCGTTCGAGAACTGGTCGATGCCTATGAAAACGGAGACCCCAAAGCAGCATCATGGTGGTCGGAATCCGTTCAAAAACTGGCCGTGGCCTTAGCTTCGTTGACCAACATTCTTTCGCCCGAACTCATCATCTTGGGAGGAGGTATAACGGCCGGGGCGGGCAAATCCCTTTTCGAACCTTTGCAAAAATTCATGTTCGACTACGAATGGCGGCCCGGAGGGTATCAAACAAAAATTACGGAAGCAAAATTAGGAGGGTACGCCGGAGCCATTGGTGCGGCATTCTTCGCCAAAAACTATACACGATAAAATGAGCGTAACACAACAGTATTTATCAAAAGGAAGGGACATTATTTCCACGATAGAAAAACAGGAACCGACCATTCAAGAAGTAGCAAAACTATTCGCCCAATCCATTTTGGACGGTCGAATGGTACATCTTTTTGGATCAGGGCATAGCCGTATGATGGTCGAGGAGATGTGGCCGCGTTATGGCTCGTTTCCAGGGTTCAACCCGATTGTAGAGTTGTCCCTCTCTTTCCACAATTTAGTTGTTGGGGCCAATGGGCAGCGACAGGCGATGTTCTTGGAAAATGTGCCCGGCCTTGCAGCGCGTATCCTGAGGAATTTTGATACAAGTCCGCAAGACACGGC
Organism: uncultured Flavobacteriaceae bacterium; assembly: GCA_963832345.1. Classification (GTDB taxonomy): domain Bacteria; phylum Bacteroidota; class Bacteroidia; order Flavobacteriales; family Flavobacteriaceae; genus Pricia. Next base: position 85,115 of record CAWHTW010000019.1, read on the forward strand.
GTTGATTATCTCCTCTAGCGGATGCAATGTGGTGCCGATCGAAATGGCAGAGGAATTTCAAAAACGGAAGGTCAAAGTGGTGGCTTTGGTCAGTAGCCTACATTTGGAGGGAAGTACCTCAAAAAAAGCGGATGGCAAGAAATTAATCGATTTCGCCGATTGTATTTTGGATACGGGAGCACCCTTGGGCGATGCCATGATTTATTTGGATGGACTCGATACTCCCGTTGCCCCAGGCTCTACCTTGGGCGGCGTACTGATTATCAACTGCCTAAAGGCAGAGGTTGCCAAAATTCTACATGAGAACGGGAAATCACCAAAAGTGTTAAGCAGCGGTAAAATCGTTGGCGAACAAAGAGCAGTGGATCTTTTCGAATCTGCCTATGACGAACACGCCCATTTAATGGCCAAATTATATGAAAATGTCGGTCCTCGAAAAGAATACGAATGACCTTTAGTTCTTCCATTTCAAAATCGTTCCTAACCGACATTCTAATTATTGGAAGTGGTAGCGCCGGGTCGACGGCAGCAATTGCAGCTGCGCAGGGCAAGTACAAAGTCACTTTGGTCGAGCGCTATGGTTTTCCCGGCGGCACCTCTACACAAATGCTGGATACCTTCTATGGCTTTTTTACGCCCTCTGAAACCCCAAAAAAAATTGTCGGGGGCATACCCGATAGTATCGTAAATGAATTGAACGCATCGGGAGATATTTTTCTTCGCCCCAATACCTATGGTGCGGGTACAGGAGTCAATTACAATCCCGAAAAACTGAAACAGGTTTGGGACGACCTATTGCTAAGATGCGGAGTCGAAATCTTCTATCATTCCACCTTGGTAGGAGTGGAAAATGTGGGGGAAACTTCAAATTGTATCTTTTTTCACAAGGGAATCGGCTTTTTTTCCATAAACGCAAAGCGCGTTATCGATGCCTCGGGGGATGCCGATTATTGCCATTGGGCGGGAATACCCTATGAAAAAGCCGGCGAAAACGGACCTGCCCAAAGTATGACGACCACATTTCGTATGTCGAACGTAGAACACAGTGAATATGAGGCCGCCGGAGGAAAAAAAATGCTGAAGGAAAAAATGGCGGAGGCCTATGAAAAAGGAACGCATGCCCTACCCCGAAAAGAAGGCTCTGCCCACGAGATGTGCCAGCCGAAATGTATATCGACGGTTGCGGTAAAAGTTGTCGATCTCGATCCTTTGGATTTGGAAGGTATCACTCAAGCCGAAATGGAGGGGCGTAGACAGGCCTTCCTGTTTGAGGATTTTTTTCGGGCTGAAGTTCCGGGCTATCAGAATGCAAAGATTATCGGTCTCTCGCATCAGATCGGGGTTCGGGAAACCCGTCGGGTATATGGCGAATATCGACTGACCAAAGAAGACTGTATGTCGGCTAAAACATTTGGCGACCAGATTTTTCTATGTGGGGCACCTATAGAAGACCATAGAAAATCGGATAACGGCAATTCTGAAACGTTTTGGGAATATGTCCCGAACGGGGGAACCTATGGAGTGCCCTATGGCACTATCGTTCCTAGGGAAAGTACCAACGTTTGGGTCGTAGGGCGCTGTTTTTCGGCCACCCATGATGCCCATGCCTCCTGCCGCTCCATGGCGCAGACTATGAGTATGGGGCAAGCGGCCGGTCTCGCCGCCATTGTTTCTTTGGACTCGGATTAAGAGGCCAAACATATCGATATTCAAAAACTACAGGATTCCCTTCTTCGTTTAGGTGCTATTTTAGAAACTCCTCAGAAAAGGGCAGATACTTCCCGTGACGGTTGGGGCAACAATTAAAGGCGAGGTGATGGAATTTTTTAGAACCGTATTGGGTGATATACCAATTTCAGAAATGGGGCTGACCTATTCCCACGAACACATTGTGATCGAAGATAGTTATGTGACGGCAAAACATCCAGAGTTTTTGTTGAACGATGTCGAAAAGATTTCCGAAGAGCTTTCAAATTTCTATGCTATCGGAGGAAGGACCGTGGTCGATACCATGCCCGCAAATAGCGGACGGAATATCTTAAAATCCGCAGAAGTGAGCCGACGCAGTGGTGTGAACATTATTGCTTCAACAGGAATTCATTTGGAAATCTATTACCCCGAAAATCATTGGCGCTATCGATATTCGGAAGACGAACTGACCAGACTTTTTATTTCCGATATCGAGTCGGGAATAGACGAATTCGATTACTCGGGTCCTTTTGTAAAAAGAACCTCCCACAAAGCGGGACTTATCAAATTGGCTACGGGTGATGGCCCTTTTACCCAACATCAAAAATTGATTTTCAGGGCAGTGGTCAATGCCCACTTAGAAACCGGGGCTCCTATTTTAACGCATACGAATTTTGGCCGACAGGCCTTGGAACAGGCCCACCTATTTGCAAAACTGGGGGCAAAACGCGAACATGTCGTACTTTCCCATGTGGATCGGGCCAAAGAAATCGATTATAACAGAGCCGTGTTGGATACCGGTGTGCGTCTGGAATATGACAGTGCCTTCCGATGGAAAAAAGGGGAGCCCAATTACACTTTGCAGTTGCTGGAACAACTCCTGCCCGATTATCCGGATCAGTTTGTTATGGGGATGGATTTGGCCAAAAACATCTATTGGAAAAGCTATGGTGGCGCCCCGGGACTGAATTATTTGATAGAGACGGTTCCAGATTTTCTGAAGGCAAAGGGAATGGAAGCATACTATCGGAAATTGTTCTTTGAGAATCCAAAGCGGCTGTATTCCTTTTTCACCCCTTTGAAAGGTCATATAAAATAGCTGTTCCGAATCGGATAGTCCGTTGTATTGCAATACAGGTCACCGTAAAGGTTTAAGCCCGGCTTGCTCGTTCGAAAACGTACGGATATGTGTAAAATAGGGATGCCTTCCTCTATTCCAAGGTTTTTTGCCACCTCTTGGCTTGCGGGTATGGACCGCAATTCCTGCTCCGCACCCATCACTTCGATAAAATACGCTTGGCTGAGCGTCTTGAAAAAGGAACCCTCTATGAACTCCTCGGAATCAATCACGTGAAGCGCATCATTGGCATACCAATTATTCTCTAAAACGACCGGTCGGTCATTGATATGCCTAACTCTTTGAAAATAAACACAATTTGACCTCCTTTCCTCTTCCGTTAGTGCGAACGGAATGATCGGATCCCATTTTGTGATTTTTGGGGCCTTGGTAACAATGGTCTTAACTTCGTAATCAATGGATCCCGAAAAACCTTTGACGGTAAGAAGGCCCAAAGATTTTCGCCGTTCCACAACTTTGCTGCCCTTACCTTGTTCCTTTTCAATAAAGCCTTCCTTCAACAACTCGTCCAAAGCCTTTCTAACCGTTGTCCTCGTCGTGCTAAATTGACCGCAAATCTCATTTTCGGAAGGCAGATAACTTCCCACAGGATAGGTACCGCCCTGTATGCGTTTTCGGATATAGTCCTGAATCGTGTGGTATTTTCTGTTTTTAATTTTTCCGCCTTTCACGCTGCCTAAGTTAGACAATGGTATTCAAAATCAGAATAGAAAAGTATGAATTATTACTTGTACATACAAGTTGTTTTGGTTACATTAGCTTCGACTTGATTTTCTTCAAAAACAGTAACACAATATAATATTATGGGCAAAACTCCGATCAGAACAACGGTCATAGGAAGTTATCCTTTTCCGGGATGGCTTGAGTTCGTATCGCAAAACCTCGACAAATTCGGGGCGGCAGATATCGAAGAAGCTATAGAAGATGCCGTCATCGCCGCCATACATGACCAAACGACTGCCGGCCTTGATGTAATTACCGATGGCGAACAGACACGTTTGGACTTTAATCTATCTTTCTACGGTTTTATCGAAGGTATTGAAAACAATGCCTCGGACACTCGAAAGTTCGGCCCTGCCGCACACGACCAGCGCGGAAAAAACAATATCATAGGTGCTTTGACCGCTCCGAACGGTCTCGGTGCAGTAAAGGAATTCGAACGGCTCAAAAAATTGGCGCCCGTAGGTCCTATGCTCAAGGCCAGTATTCCCGGACCTTATACCTTATCGGGTCGCTTGTTGCCCAACGATACCTATAAAGACCGCTTTGAGATTACCGAGGCCCTTCTCCCTATTATTAGCAATGAACTAGAGGCATTGGTAGCGGCCGGTTGTACCGAAATAACGGTCGACGAACCCTCTATGAGTTGTTATGCCTACAAGGCCGACACCAAACGTTTTGTGGATATTTTTAACCGTACCGTAAAATCCATCCAAGGAAAGTGCAACCTCAGTACACATCTTTGTTTCGGAAATTTTAAGGGAAGACCGGTGGGTTATAGAAGTATCAAGCCGATGCTTCCCGATTTTTTGGATATGGATGTAAACGAAATTCATATTGAAATGGCCAATCGCGAATTTTCCGAAATCGAACTCCTGGCTCCCTTTGCGGAAAGGATGAACGTGGCCGTAGGCATCATCGACGTTAAAAATTACTATATAGAGACCGTGGCCGATGTCGTTGAACGCATCAACCGTTGCCTAAAATATGTTCCTGCCGAGAAGCTATCGGTAGCTCCCGATTGTGGGTTGAGCCAAACCGCCCGGTGGGCCTCACGACAAAAACTCATCAACATGGTCGCCGGTGCCAAAAAAGTACGTGAATCGTTATGAACAATCTGATTCCCGCATTAAAAAAGAATGAAGAACTAATTGAGGAAATGGATTCGTTTCTTTCCGAAAAAGAGGGCTTCCGTCTTTGGTGGCTGGGTCAAAGTGGTTATCTGTTGCAATGGTACGGCAAACGGATACTTATCGACCCCTATCTCTCGGATTCGCTCACCAAAAAGTACGCCGAAACCGATAAGCCTCATATTCGGATGAGCGAGCTGGTCGTCCGTCCGGAATTGCTAAAAAATATTTCCGTGGTCACGTCAAGCCATAACCATACCGACCATTTGGACGCGGAGACCTTAAAGCCTATTTTGAAAAATAATCCAAAAATCAAGTTTATCATTCCTGAGGCAAATCGTCAATTCGTAGCGGACCGTGTACAATGTGACCTGGACTTTCCCATAGGCATGAACGCTGGGGATTCCGTTTCCATTGATGGTTTTACATTTATAGGTCTTCCTGCGAAACATAACGAACTGGCCAGGGATGAAAATGGCAATTGCAAGTTTATGGGCTTTGTCGTTCGATTCGGCAAATATGCCCTATACCACAGCGGTGATACGTTGTGGTTTGAAGGGATGGTGGACCTAGTAAGGCCCTATAGAGTGGATGTTGCCCTATTGCCTATCAACGGCAACCAACCCGAACGAAAAGTAGCAGGAAACCTGAATAGCACGGAAGCCGTAGCTTTGGGCAAGGCCATCGGTGCGAAATATGTCATTCCCTGCCACTACGATATGTTCACCTTCAATACTGCAGATGTCGATGATTTTAGAAAAGAGGCCAAGGCAAAAGCACAAGGCCACGAAGTACTTGTTGGGGGCGCCCATTTTTCTGTTTAGACTATTTTCAGAATACTGTGGCAAGATTTTGCCGTCGTACATACCTCAACAAAATGATCCGGTATGGCTTTAAACCTATTTCAATTTGACCGAGTATGAAAACTGTGAAGTATACCACTTTAAAATCTAAAAGCTTTAGGAGTGGCGTCGTTTTTTGCACCTTCGCAATCGCCCTTTTACTCAACATGGTATCCTGTTCCGACAGAAAATCGACGGAATACAGCGTGCCCGTACTCGATTTCAAGACCACGGAACGTTCTGGTTTTATGGTTCCCGAAGGATGGGAAGTTACCCTTTGGGCCGAATCTCCGTCCCTTTTCAATCCGACCAACATGGATGTCGACGAAAAAGGAAGGATCTGGGTCACCGAAGCGGTAAATTATCGCGATTTCAACAACGATCCTAAAAAACGATTGCATTTTGAAAAAGGGGACCGCATTATGATTTTGGAGGACACCGATGGTGATGGGGTCAGTGATTCATCGAAAGTGTTCGTTCAGGACAAAGATTTGGTAGCGCCCATGGGGATAGCCGTTTTAGGCAATAAGGTGTTTGTTTCCTGTGCGCCCTCACTGATAGTGTATACCGATGAAAATGGGGATGACGTACCGGACAAGAAAGAAGTTTTTCTAACCGGTTTTGGTGGATTTGACCATGATCATAGTCTTCACTCCCTAATCGCAGGGCCAGATGGCAAATATTACTTCAATACAGGTAATGCAGGCCCGCATGAAGTGACCGATAAGGCGGGTTGGCAACTTCGTTCGGGCAGCGTCTATACCGGTGGCACGCCTTACAACGATACGAACGAACCGGCACAGGTCAGTGATGATGATCGTATTTGGGTCGGTGGCCTCGCCTTGCGAATGGAAAAAGACGGTACCGGTCTTGAAGTGATGGGTCATAATTTTCGAAACTCCTATGAAGTGGCCTTGGATTCCTATGGCAATATGTGGCAGAACGATAATGACGATCAAGTAGAAACCTGTCGCGTCACATGGATCATGGAGGGTGCCAACGCGGGCTATTTCAACGCTAATGGCAAGCGCACGTGGCAGGCGGACCGAAAACCGGGTCAGGATACGTTTACGGCTCACTGGCACCAAGACGACCCGGGGGTAATGCCGGCTGGTGATAATACGGGCGCTGGATCGCCGACCGGGGTCGTGGTCTATGAAGGCGATGCCTTCGGGCCGGAATATAATGGCATGGTCTTGAGTGCCGATGCAGGAAGAAATGTAATTTTCGCCTATCAACCTTCAAAAAATGGCGCAGGTTTCGAACTTAAAAGAAGGGATTTGATCACATCCATGGAAGAATCTACGGAAGGGTATATTTGGAACGATGTTGACGGTGATAAAAGAAAATGGTTTCGCCCAAGTGATGTAGCCGTAGGAACTGACGGCGCCATCTATATAGCCGACTGGTATGATCCCGTAGTAGGGGGTCATCAAATGATGGATAGCGTTGGCTATGGCCGTATCTATCGACTTACGCCACAAGGTAAGCAATTGAAAAATCCAAAACTGGATTTGACCACTACCGACGGTCAGATTGATGCGTTGCTAAACCCGGCTATCAATGTGCGGAATTTAGGTTTCGAAAAGTTGGCAGCCCAGGGAGAAAAGGTGGTTGCCGAGGTTGAACGGGTTTTAGAATCCGATAATGTAGTACACAAGGCCCGGGCAACATGGCTATTGTCAAAACTGGGGCCGAAGGGGACCGACATTGTCGAAACTATTTTGAAGCGAGAACCCGATCCAAGGGTAAGGGTGGTTGCCTACAGGGCACTCAAAGATGATACCGAGGCACTTTTAAGGTATGCCACAATAGCAGCTAAGGATCCCTCTGCCGAAGTTCGCAGGGAGGTTTCCCTATCGCTCAGGGACGTCCCTTATTATAGAAGTGCAAAACTCCTTAAATCATTATTTCACGGATACGATGGAAAAGACCCTTGGTACCTTGAGTCCTTAGGAATTGCCATGGACGGGAAACAAGAAGAAGTCTATACCGAATTACTTTCCGAACAACCGGAAAATCCGGCGGATTGGTCCGATGAATTTGCTTCCTTGGTCTGGAGACTGCATCCGAAATCGGCAATAGCCGCTCTTAAAGCAAGGGCAATGTCCGAAAAACTACCTGATGCTTCTACTATAAAAGCGGTCGATGCCCTGGCCTTTATAAAGGATAAAGATGCCGTCGCCGCAATGCTGGAACTTAAAAATGGGCAAGGAAACCCCAATGTAAACGAATTGGCCAATTGGTGGATCGATTTTCGGATGACCAACGATTGGTACGCGCTCTGGGACTGGCAATCCGAGGATGGGACGAGTTTTAAGGTTCCAGCGGAAATTACGGGCTTAAAAGAAATACTATTAGATACCGGAAAACCGGTGAAGGATAGAATCGCTGCCGGCAATACCATGGCCGGCACGGTGATTGGGGGGCGTCTCCTACTGTACATGGCAGGCCGGAACGAGCTGACCAATGATGTACGTAAAGGGGTTTCTGACGCTCTGTTCAAAAATCCGATGTTGGAAATACGTACCCTGGCCAGTGCCTATTTTGGTGCCAAGAACCTACGAGAAAAACCCATCCCACAGCTATTGGCCCTTGAAGGAAAAAGTACAAACGGTGAGGCATTGTTCTCCTATAAATGTGCCACCTGCCATAAGAACGGCAAGGGCGGAAACGATATCGGGCCTGATTTATCGTCCATAGGGGAAAAATTCGATGAAGCCGCTCTCCTCGCGGCAATTATAGACCCGAATGCGTCCATCGTTTTTGGATATGAACCGATGATGGTCAAAACCAAGGAAGGGCAGGTTTTTTTCGGTTTTCTATTGTCCGAAGGAGAGACCACGGTATTGAAAGACCCGATTGGGCAGCGAATTGTAATTGCACCCGAAAATATTGAACATAAAGAGCGAATGAAAACTGGTATTATGCCCAGTGCGGCACAACTGAAACTTAGCGACCAAGACTTGGCGGATCTAAGCACTTACCTACTGACCTTAAAAAATAATCTCTAAATCTATATCGATACCTATACAATAATGAAAAATACCATCTCAAGAAGGGAAGTTCTCAAATCGTCAATCGGCATACTTGGCCTTAGCTTTTTACCCTCATGCGACATTTTGGGTAACCGTCCCTCACAGCGTTTTCAGATTGGAGCCTGTGATTGGTCTATCGATCAAATGGCAAGGGTGGATGCCATAGAAGTAGGCAAAAAAATAGGCCTTGACGGGGTACAGATCAGCTTGGGCACCTTGGACAACAACATGCACCTAAGACAACCGACAATACAGGAACAATACAAAGAGGCCTGTGAAAAATTTGGCGTGGCCATCGGCGGCATTGCCATTGGAGAAATGAACAACATTCCCTATAAATCCGACCCGCGGGCGGAACAATGGGTTTCCGATAGTATCGATGTTGCCAAAGTTATGGGGGTACAGGTGGTTTTGATGGCGTTCTTTGCCAATGGCGACCTAAAAAATGACCCCAATGGCACAAAAGAAACCATCCGCAGGCTAAAAAAAGTAGCCCCAAAAGCGGAAGAACACGGGATAATCTTGGGTATTGAGTCTTGGTTGAGTGCCGAAGAGCATATGGGAATTATCGATGCGGTCAACTCGCCCAATGTGAAAGTATATTATGATGTGGCCAACTCTCACAAAATGGGATATGATATTTATGAGGAAATCCGTTGGTTGGGCAAGGAGCATATATGTGAATTCCATGCCAAGGAGAACGGATACCTTCTCGGTAAGGGCAAAGTCGACTTTGAGGAAGTCCGGAAGGCCATGGACGCTATCGGGTATGAAGGGTGGGTTCAGATTGAAGGTGCCGTACCCGAAAATGCTGATATCTTCGAGAGCTATCTGTTGAACAATGCGTATATCAGGTCGGTTCTTACCTGATATTTGTTTATGCATGAGAAGTGCCATTAGTATTCAAAAATGGTTTAGTGCATTGTTCTATGTGTTAACGGTGATTCAACTGAATTTATCACTTTAAGATTTTTAAAAACACATGGTTCTGGAAATTGAATAAGGTATTCAGGGAACTTGAATTCGTCCGGAATATTTACAGTGGCCACTATTAGGGTTGCCAATATTCCATGGCGAGAAGACTGTGCTGATTGCGGCAGCACGGGTTCAAAAAACGCTATAAATTACCCATCTGCGACCATGCGATGAGTGGTTGCGCGGAACAATAGCGGATTTACATTTTTGTAAATGATGTATTGATTTAATGAATTGAATTTGGTTTAACTTTGTTATAATCTTTTTATAAAGGATGAATCTAGTATGATTTTAATAAGGCAAATGTTTGTAATTCGCCTATTCTTCAAATAATAATTGGGCAAATTTATATAGGTCATGTCGCCAAACCGGCCATGAATGTCCTCCTGGATACTCGCTATATTCATAGTCAATTCCTATTTCATCAAACTTTTGCATCATCACTTGACAGTTCTGGTAGGCGATATCCTCTTTGCCTCCCATTGAAATAAAGAAGCGGTGCAAGTTCGTATTGATTTTATCGGTATTCTCTTTCATGAAAGCATATTGAGGATCCGATAGCTCATTGTTATTTGCAAACCATCCTGAACTGAAAACCCCTAAATAAGTGAACATATCGGTATTTTGAACACCTGCATGCAGTGTTTGTAATCCCCCCATGGAGAGTCCGGCCAAGGCTCTACTTTCAGCTCCGGTCTTTACACGGTATCTATTCTCTACAAAGGGTATAGCTGCTTGTTTTAGTTCATTTTCAAAGGCCACAAGCGAATTTTCATTGAACCCAGCAAGGCCGCCCGAGGAAACATTTCCGTCTAACATGGCAATAATCATGGGTTTGGCTTTGTTTTCGGCTAGTAAATTGTCCAGTATTAAATTGGTTTTTCCCTGATTGGCCCATCCCCGTTGGTCTTCGCCACCACCATGTAGGATGTAGAGTACGGGATAGTTTTCAGAGGATTTATCATAACCCGGTGGCGTATAAACGTACATTTCGCGCCATGAGCGTGATGCCTCTGAGTAATACTTGTTGATTCGGATATCGCCATGCGGAACATCCTTTAAACTGTAGTAATCATCTCCTTTGAAGGGAATCTCTATACCACTTGCCATACGGCCCATACCGTAAAATGTCTCACTCGCAGGGTCGGCCACAGCCACTCCATCAAGAAGCAAGGAGTAATAATGAATGCCTTCGGAGATAGAATCCGTGGTAACCGTCCAGAACCCTTCATCATCTATTTCCATGTCGTATTTTTTACCAAGGTCTATCTGCACCTGTTTAGCTTCTGGAGCTTTTGTTTTAAAAATTGCTCTGCTATCGGGTAAAATCTGCGGGTAATTTGCCCCGTTGACATTGGTGCTGGCCGGTATTCCCAATAGGCTGTATTTGTTGAACAGTTTTTCATTAACCGGTTTGAACAATAGTTTGGAGAACATATACAAGTCATTTTTCCAGACCTCAAAATCGTGTCCGCCGGGTTCCACGTAAAAAATGTGTGGGACATCCTTGTCCCGTAAATAATCACTCGTACGTTTGCTAAATGGCAGTAGGCCATCTGCATCGCCACAACTGATCCAAAGCATCTTTAACTCCTTCGCCTTTTCAGGATTGGGTAGCAATTCTTCGGGCATCTTGGTATTGGGAGCGGAGGAAAATGCGCCTATCCAGGAAAACACATCCAAATTGCCCAACCCAAAATTAAGGGTCTGTCCACCGCCCATGGAGAGGCCTGCGATGGCCCGATGCTCCCTATCCTTGAAAACCTTATATTTTTTTTCGATGAAGGGAATCAGGTCGTTCAGTAAGTCCTTTTCAAAATTGGCGAAAGCCGCCACTTTATCCTCGGCGAAAATATTTCCCTCGGCCCGGTCGTTTTTCATCGCCCTGCCATTTGGGAGTACTACGATCATAGGTTCTAATTTACCCTCGGCGTAAAGATTATCAAGAATGATCTGGGGCGTACCATTTACATACCATTCCTTTTCATCGCCACCGATACCGTGCAGCAGATAGAGAACGGGATACCGTTGTTTTTTATTAAAACCGGGTGGGGTGTAGATAAGCGCTTTCCTTTGAACTCCAACCGTTTTTGATTTGTAAAGAATGCTATCAATACGACCTTTGGCTATTTCCGGGCTTTCTATATCAAATCCTTTGGGTGCATGCCTTTCGACAAGGGGATTGTTGCCCTGATTCCGCAGAACATTCATCAATTTAATGGCATATCTTCTGCCGAGCATACGGTAGCCTTCGGCGTTGAAGTGAAGGTTATCCTTTGCATCTGGAACCCCTTTTGACGAAACAATATGGGCATTTGGTATCGTTTCTGGAAGGGTGGCTACTATTTCGTTCATGCTCGAACAAATACCCCCTTGATCTTCATGTACCATTTCACCGGCAAGTAGAGGTGTGTTGGAGGCCTCTAGCCCTAAGTCTTCAAGCAGGTTGTCATACACTATTTTCACTTTTTTGGGCCACAAGGTATCCCCAGTGTTGGATTCTCCCTGATGTAATAAAATACCTTTAATGACACCATCTTCCTGAGCCAGTTTCGCCATTTCAACAAGGCGACCATAAGGATTTCCATCGTATTCCTTAATCATATTGAGCATCCAATCCGGTGCCGTTTTGATGTATTCTTTATAGCGGTCCTTATCAAAAAGCTCAATTTTACACCCTCCTACGGCTACATTGATAACCCCAACTGTTACGCTGTCCGGCAATTTTTCAACCAAAGTTCTTCCAAAGTAATCTGTTGGTGTGAGCCCTGTTTTACAACGGCATAGCGGAGGTACGGCGGTGTACCACTCTCCCTTTACACGTTGTAGGTCGGGACAATCAACTGCTGCCAAGACCTTAAAGCGATTATTAACGCCAATGCTATCCTGAGTTTCTATGGGGGCGTTACCCTCCATGTTCGATTGTCCAAAACTCAAATAAACATGGAAATTTGGGTCCTGCGCCGTCATTATTCCCGAAAACATCAGGATTACCGCCAAAAGAAAAAACTTTACTACCGATTTTTTCATGGGTTTATTTTTATTGATGTTATTCCAGTACAATGTCATTACCCGCAGTCGCATAAAGCCCTAACATGGCTCCCGTAAACCCTCCGGCGACATCGGTAGAAAGGATATCGCCGGAAACCGTTCCGCCAACCGTTTTAAAATCGGAGCTGTTGATGGCGTAGCTGAATTGATATTCGTTCCCTTCCGCTGATATTTTAAGATGGATTGACCCATCTAAGTCCACAGGTTCCGTGGCGATGATTTCTGAAATCGTTTCACCTTGTCTGTTTGGCTTGCTGTTTTTCTGTAGTACCAAATAATTCTCTTTACCCTTTTTAGTAAGCCCGAATACATAATTGGAACCTTCATTCTGATATGCGGTCACCCCGGCCATATCATTTTCTGTTTTTGGAACGTACTGCATTTGTGTGGAAAAGGAAAAGGTCTTGTGCTGCTGCCGATAGAATAGTGTAGAAGTTGGTTTTAATTCTTTGATATTGGTGCTAAATGGAGTGATTTTCAGTCCGTTCTTTGTTTTTGTAATGAATTCTTCCCGTGGGCCACGTAGTCCGATCCATCTAAAATCTAGATGGTCCGATGAAAAATCTTCTTCATAGGTGAAATTGCCATTGGGCAAATAACCATCTTGTCCGGTTTTGTTGGTTACGCCCTCGGGCATTTTGAGCTTTGGCTCTATAGGAATCAGTCCATTCTCGAAAACCGGAAATTCACCGGACCAATCCACAGGTAAAATGAATGTTTCTCTCCCAGTGTTTACTTGGTTCTTCTCATTGGGACGAATGGCAAGAAATACGCCGTAATATTCATCATCTGGACCTTGCACCAAATCTGCATGTCCGGCCCAATCCACTTTATTTTCTCTATCCTTTTCAAAATAGCGCTGGGTTAGGATGGGATTGCTAGGGGCGGGAATATATGGCCCGGTTGGGCTATCGCTTTTAAAGATTACTTCGCTGTGCCAATCACCGGTTCCTCCTTCAGCACACATCAAAAAGTATTTTCCATCTTTTTTATAAATGTGGGGAGCCTCTATCCAAATCGGTTTTTCGGTAATGTCCACACCGCCATCGACTATTATTTTATCAGTCCCGTCAATGACCTGATCATTTTCTACATCATATTCCCAAATTTTAATGACCCTATGTCCATTGTACAGTTCCTTACCTTTATCCGGGGCATCGTTATGAATAACATAGGCCTTGCCATCATCGTCGAAGAAAATTGCGGGATCTATACCATCAAAATTTAATTTTTTCGGCTCGCTCCATCCTTTCATAGGGTCTTTGGTCTTCACAATAATATTTCCAAGTCCACCTGCAAAGGCTGTCACAATCATGTAGAAGGTGTCATTTTGGGGATTATAGGTAATCCCGGGAGCATAAACGCCTTGACTGATACCTGTATCGTTCACGTCCAGCTGTGAGGGTCGATCTAAAACGTGTCCTATTTGTTTCCAGTTCACCAAATCATTGGAATGAAAAATAGGAACCCCAGGAAACATGGCAAACGAAGAGCATACTAAATAATAGTCGTCTCCCTTTCTTGTAATGGCGGGGTCTGGGTAACAACCCTGTAAGATGGGGTTGTAAAACTCATCATCTTCTAATGGATAATTATTGTAGACTTGGTCATTACCTTGATACACCACCTTAGTAAACACCGGGTCATTCTTTGGAGCAATTTCCTCCCCAATTTCAAATGCGCTAAAACCTACCATTGCTAATAATGGCAAAAGGAAAGCTATTTTGTATAATTTCGAACGATTCATATTGATTCTCGTTATAAGGTTTGTCTTTAAATACTTTTTTACCTGTGATTAATTCTTCCATAAATGGGGTAGAAATCTATAGTACAAAAGATGCCGCCAAGTAGACCAGTCATGTCCTCCGTTGCCACCTACATAATATTCGTGTTCTATATCATGCTTGTTTAATGCATCGATGAGACCCTGAACCCTCGCGTTGAAAAAACCTTCCGCTTCCTTAGTTCCTTGACCTACAAAAAGATATTCGACCTTGTCATTGACTTTTGAATCGGTCAAAAAATCCTTCAGCGAAGTTTCCGCATCGGTATCTCCAGCACTTAGAATTCCAAAGTTTGCGAACAGATCAAGAGACCTTAAACCGATGAACATACTATGACGGCCACCCATGGACAATCCGGAAATGGCCCTTCCTTTGGGAGATTTTATCGTACTATAACTTTTGTCAACTACGGGAATTACATGGTTTCTTAGCTCCTTTTCAAACATATCAAAAGTCAGTTCTGCATGTTCAGGATGATTTCTATGGATAATTTGATTGTTGGGGATAGCTATAATCATTGGCTTTGCCTTGCCTTCTGCCAAAAGATTATCCATAATAAAGTTTGCCCTTCCGTCATAAATCCAGTTTGAAGGAAGTTCTCCACTACCTCCGACCAAATAGAGTACTGGATATTTTTTACTGGAATCATAGCCAGGAGGAGTGTACACATAAAGTTCCCGTTCACCATTGGTAACATCCGAATGGTAAATGTGACGCGTGACATTCCCATGGGGTACATTTTTTGCATCATAATACGCCGGGGCGTCTCCATGCACTATTAATTGACTATAAGGCGGCATGGCAGTAAATGCGGCCTGTGTATTATTTGGGTCGGCCATTTGCACCCCGTCAACCCTCAGATGATAGGCATACATATCAGGCGGAAGTGGCCCAATGTTCAGAAGCCAAATACTATCGTTCTCTTTTGTAAAGGGAATCGGGTCTCTCCCTCTTCCCAGCGCTGTGTTAATCGCTCCGGGATTTAATTCAACTTTTTGTGCGTCTGGAGCCATCAATCGAAAAGTAACCGTCTGGTCATCATGCACTTCAGGAGAGTTTACTCTTGCACTAAAAGGTATTAACCCTTGCGTGTCCTCTTGGGGATTATAGTCCAAATTAACATTCGCTTGCTGACCATAGCCAAGTGAGGCTGTTAACAGCAGAGCCGATGCGAAAATCCGAAAAGAAAAATTCTTAAAAATCATAATAGTGTTTTAAAGTTTCATTGCCTGCTTCAATTCTTAAAAAGTAGCTGGGCATATTCATAAAGGCTTCTACGCCAAGTCAACCATTCGTGTGCCGTCATGGGTGATTCGTAAAATTTATATTCAATTTCTTGTTTGTCAAGCATGTCTTTGAAGGCGCCTATAGACCCGGGAAAAGGGTCCGGTTCTTTGGTCCCCATACTCAAAAAGAAAACGTCCATTTTTTCATCAAGCGATGCGCCATCTTCAAACACGCCGTCCAAGAAAGTGGCGGTTTCTATTGCATCACTACTCGGGTAGTTGGAAGTTCCACTGAAACCGCCATAAGAAGCGAAGGCATCTAGGTTATTCATACAGATGCGCAGGGTCTGGTTGGCTCCCATAGATAGTCCTGCGATGGCTCTTTCCGTCCCGTCCGTTTTGGTCCTGAATTCAGCATCGACCATAGGTATTATTTCGGTCATCATTACTTCCTCAAAAGCGGAGGCTGGTCTACCACCGGACTGACTTTTCTCCAGTTCTTCCGGTCTGTAAGCATAGCCGTTATCCATTACGATAATCATGGGTTCCGCTTTATTATCGGCTAAAAGATTATCCAAAATCAGATTTGCATGACCTTGGGAGGCCCATCCCGTCTCATCTTCAAAACTACCATGTTGTAAATAGAGCACCGGATAACTTTTGTTTGTTTCGGTTAGATATTTTGGCGGGGTATACACAAAACAACGCCTCCAAGCCTGGGTTATCTCCGAGAAATAGATTTTTTCCGAAACCAAGCCGTGAGGTACATTTTTAAGGGCATAGATTTCCTTATCGTTTGCCGGTATTTCGATCCCGCTTCCCCATCTGCCTGCCCCGTAATAATACTTGGTTCCGGGATCGGGAACCGATGCCCCATCCACATTCAATTGATAGTAATGAAAGCCTTCATCCTGTGGTTCGGATTCCCCGGTCCACATTCCATCTTCATCCCTGATCATTTCATATTTAATCCCCCCGATATCCAAACGAACATCGGTGGCATTGGGAGCCAAAATCTGGGCTCGTACTTTCCCTTCGGAATTGACTTGCGGATAGTCTTTTCCCGACTGATTCGTCACGGACGGCTGATACCCATCACTAGATTTGGATTGTGCAGAACTGTATCCATGTGTGAAAAAAGTTATAAGTGCCAGGGTGAAAATTCTATTTTTCATGTGCTCTCGGAATTAAGAATTTTACTTGGAAAACAACATTGGAGCCATTTCGCGCAAGCTGCGACGCCATGTTTGAAATTCGTGGGCCGTGCCTTCCGAAATATACGAGGCCACAGGATAACCACCCTCTTTTAATTTTTCCGTTGCCGCTTTTATGGCCTCTGGGCGTTCCTTACTTCCACAGCTTAGAAATATGAGATTTACATCTTCTTTGTCCTTGATGTCGTCAGGGGCGTAGGTACCACCACTTAATAAGCCGTAATAGGAGAAAACATCCGGTTTGTTCAAGGTAATCATCTTGGTTTCCATACCTCCCATGGAAAGACCCGCCATTGCCCTATGCGATGCATCGGCTACAGTACGGAAATTTTTATCCACATAAGGAATCAGCTCATCCACCATTACGGTTTGGAAAGGAGTAATGTCAAAATTCCGAAGCCCACCGAACTTGATTTCATTCGTCATTCCGTAGGTCATTACGATAATAAAGGGTTCGATTTTATCCTCGGCGATAAGATTGTCCATAATGAAATTTGCATGCCCTTGGTTGCTCCATGCGGTTTCATCCTCGCCCCAACCATGTTGCAGGTATAATACCGGATATTTTCTGTTTGGATTTGCAGCATATCCGGGCGGTGTGTAAACGAATGCACGACGAGTGGTATTCGTGCTTTTTGATGGAAAAAGAATCTGTTCCACCTTACCGTGGGGAACATCTTTTAAAGCATAGAAATCTTGGTCATGGGCAGGAATTTCAATACCGCTCTCCCATCTTGTGGAACCATAATAATTTAAAGCGCCCGGGTCATTAAAGGTTCCACCATCTACATTCACATGGTAGTAATGGAAGCCTTCATCCATAGGACCTTCGGTGGTACCCATCCAAAAACCATCATCTCTCTTTTCAAGCTTGGTGCCGCCCCTACCACCAAGCCCTAAGCTCACCCGAACGCTATCCGCAGCAGGCGCCTCTATTCTAAAACGGGCATAGCCTTGTGAATTTACCTGAGGATATTCCTTTCCCGGTTGGTTTTTCGTAGAAGGTTTAAAATCTTCGATTACTTTGGTGGACTGCTGGCCAAGCCCTAACGGAATATTGCAGGCAAGAGCAACTATGATTACCAGTAACTTTATTTGTTGTTTCATACGTGTTGTCATTAATAAAATGTTCAATGCATTTCTTTCAATTAATTTTTTATTCGGAAATAGTCGAAATCTACAAAGCCGCCCGTTTGGGCAGTCGCGTAATTAAAAAGTCCAAAACGGTATCCCATGAAGTGGGGCAGAGTATAGGACATTTTCAATGTAGTACCTATACTGTTCCATTTTTTTCCGTCCAAGCTGTAATAGAAATGTGCCTCATCCTTTTTATCGGTAAAATCGCATCGGGCTTTTAAGTAAATGGTATTTTGGTCAACGGGTAATTCTGCTTCGATGCTTTCGCCTTCGTCGTTTCCTAAAACCATCAGAATCTTTTTATCTCCATTACTTTTTGAAATTCCTACCCATCCATAATTTTTCTGTAACAGGGCGAGCCCGGCCTTATCACCCTCATTCATGTGGGAGATATCAATAGCGACAGTCCCCTCGCAAACGGGCCCTATGGTACGTTGTGTCAATGTATTTCTGGTGTTCACCAAAGTGGAATCAGTGCGACCCGTTGTCAATCTCAAAAACCCTTCTCTTATCCGATACCGACCAAAGACTATCCACCGGATTGTGGTTCCATTGCCAAACCAAGGGTAACTCTTCATCTCCCTTTTTACGGTCAAATTCATCCGAGGCCACAATACCAGGAATCAGGCCGTTGCTGGGGGGCAGGTCCAGTGTTTCAGGAACCTCTCCATGCTCACCCAATATAGGCCATCCCTTTTCCCACTTGACGGGAACCAAATACGGAATACGGCCTACCGATCCATAATCCCTGAATAAATAGGAAAACCATTCGCCGTCTGGGGTATCGATCAACCCGCCCTGGGCAATACCCCTATCTTGTAGAGCGACCCTTCCTTCATAAGGACCTGTAATTTTATCGGAACGGTATATCAGCACAGTGCGCATCCCGTTTCTTGGCCAGGTTATATTGAATATGTAGTATTTGCCATCTACCTTGAATATTTGGGATCCTTCTGCACCTAACATGATTTCACTACCGGCCGGAGCGCTGGCATTTTCGATCAATACTTTTTCCGTACCCTTTTTAACACCGGACAAATCCTTTTTAAGTTCGGCAATCATTAGGGTACCATTGCCCCATATCATGTAGGTTTTACCATCGTCGTCAAAATGGACTGTCAAATCATGATAGGGAGGTTCAAAAGCTTTGACTTCCCAAGGGCCGTTCTCGATGTCTGCCGTCGAATACACATAGGTCTTTCCGGTAGTTGCAGCAAACGTGAACACGTAAAAGATATCGTTATGGTAGCGGATGCAGCTCGCCCAAGATCCTCGGCCATAGGCGTTTTCCCCATTTTCCATGTTGAGCGCATCCACTTCACCGAGCCGGTCATAGGCATAGTTCACCAATTTCCAATTGACCAAATCTTTTGACTTCATGATTGGTACCCCCGGGCTCATGTGCATCGTAGTACTGCTCATATAGTAGGTATCCGCGACCCGAATCATCGACATGTCGGGCACATCGGCAAAAATTAACGGATTTCTGGCCTTATTATCTTCTTGGGCATTGACCGAGTGCTGAAGAAACGGCAGTACGATAAGACTTAATAAGAACAGAAATCGATTCATTTCAATTTTTGCTAATAAGGGTATACATTTTTCCTTTCTCGGTGGACAAGTCGTACAGGTAAGTATCCTGCAAGTCGAGGGGTCTAATGTCGGATTCTTTTGAGATTATCGGGCTTGCCGTTTTCGGAACATCAAAAAACATATTGGGATTTTCGCCTACCGCTTTTTTCAACGTTCCGTGGCCGATAAGTGACACTTCATTCGGGACACGGATCCGTAAGTTGCCGCCCAATTTTGATTGTATCGTGGCACTTACCAATTTTTTATCCTCCCATTCCAGTGCTGCTAATTCAAAACCGCCCCTCGCCTTCAACCCCCCAACGTAGCCGGAATCTAACGCATCAGGGATAGCCGGTAGCAGGTGAACGAATCCGTCGGAACTTTGCAATAGCATCTCTGCAATACCGGAAGTACAGCCAAAATTGCCATCGATTTGAAAAGGTGGATGCGCATCAAAGAGATTGTTGTAGGTGCCGCCACCGCCTTCGTTGATTCCAACTGGGGTCAATTGATCTTTTATCAATTTATAGGCATGGTTTCCATCTTGCATTTTCGCCCACCAGTTCACCTTCCAACCCATACTCCATCCGGTGGACACGTCGCCACGTTGCAGCAAAGTATTTTTGGAAGCCGCAAACAGTTTCGGCGTGCGGTAGGGAGAAATTTGATTGGAGGGAAAAAGTCCATACAAATGCGATATATGCCTATGATGATCTTCGGGTGAATCGACATCGTCCAACCATTCTTGCAGTTGGTTGTGCTTGCCAATTTGCATGGGAGGCAACTTGTTTCGTAAAATCTTTAAGGAATCGGCGAAATCAGCATCTTTTTCCAAAGTTTCTGAGGCCTTTATCACCGTACTAAAGACATCAAAGACTAATTGGTTGTCCATCGTAGAACCCGCGGTAATGGACGAAGCCTCATGCGCTTCGGGAGCATTCTCGGGAGAATTCCCTGGTGCTACCACTAAATAAGGATAATTAGGATGTTGCACTAGAAAATCAGCGTAAAATTGGGCCGCTCCCTTTAAAATCGGATATGACTTTCTCAAAAAAGCGGTATCCCCTGTATATAGATAGTGTTCCCAAAGATGCTGGCTTGTCCATCCGCCACCGCCGTTCCAAATGCCCCAAAATGCCCCGTCGATCGGACCGGTAATCCGCCATATATCCGTATTATGGTGCGCCATCCAACCCTTCGCGCCGTACATGACTTTTGCCGTTTCCGTACCCGTTTCCGAAAGCTCTTGCACCATGGTTAAAAATGGTTCGTGCAATTCGGAGAGGTTAGTGCGCTCGGCAGGCCAATAGTTCATCTCCGCATTGATGTTGATGGTGTATTTGCTGTCCCATGCCGGTTTCATGCTGCTGTTCCAAATACCCTGTAAATTGGCAGGTTGCCCACCGGGTTGGGATGAGGAAATCAATAGATATCTACCGTATTGAAAGTAAAGCGCAACGAAAGAAGGGTCGTTCGTATTCCTGAAATTGGCCAACCGCTCATCGGTAGGTACTTCTGCTGCATCGGTACTACCAAAATCCAGGGTGACCCTATTGAAAAGAAATTGGTATTTTTTAATATGATCGGCTTTCAATGATTCGTAATCCTTATCAAATGCTGCATCCAAATACGATGTTGCACGCTGTTTTTCATCTGCACTCAAATCTTGGTAGCTGTTAAAATTGGAAGCAATAGAGACCATCAGAATGGCCGAATCCGCATTTTCAACCTTTATGGAATCATCCATTTGACTGGTTTGGCCATTTTCGGTTTTCATGCGCATCAACGCATTGAATTCTACTTTGCCTTTCACACCTTCGTGGTCACTCGTTCTGCCCCAAAGCGAAAGTTGATTATTCCCGTTGTTTTCTGTTTTTAGTTCCGAATGTGGGGAAGTGAAGTTTGCCGAAAATGAAATTTTACCCGGTTGGTCCGCTCCCAGTTTTATGACCAAGATTCTATCCGCCAAGGACACAAAGGCTTCCCTAGTGTAAGTAACCCCATTAACTTTGTATGAGGTGTTACTTATGGCATTACCAATATTCAGGTCACGGTAATATGCCTCGTAATTATCATGTTCGGGAAAAGTAAGTTCTAAATTTCCGACAGGCTGAAACATTTGCCCGTGTGATTTATTGGTAATGATTTTTTCATCGGCAAGCTTCTCCGCAGCTTTATATTCTCCGTCAAAAATTAGTTTTCTGACTCTGGGCAGGGCTTCAAGTGCATCAGGATTGTCATTTCGGTTCGGACTCCCGCTCCAAACCGTATGTTCATTGAGTTGAAATATTTCTTTAGTCACATTTCCATAAACCATCGTGCCCACACGGCCGTTACCTAAAGGCAGGGCATTTTCCCAGATATCTCCTGATGGTTCATCATACCAAAGTTTTAAATCATCTGGTTGTTGGCCGAAAATTGGTATACAAAAGAGAAATGATGCAATAAAAAATAATGTTTTCATAAAAGTGATTACCGTAATTTTAAAATGTAAAAATAACACTTATAAATATAACCAAAAATCTTAATTCACGGACAACTTTTTTTTCACTACTAATTAATTGTAGTGTCAAGTTTAAGAATACGGCTTTGATTTCTAATTGGATAGGACTTTGTTTGATTGCTGTTTAATGGATAACAAAAGAAAAACAGTAATCAAAAATTGCCCGGTAAGAAATTTCATTTTCTCGTAGATTGGTCTTGAGTTAATCTGTTTTAGGAACTTTAATACGAACCGAACTTTTGGAAGATGTACGATTATGGCAGCCCTTTCACATACTAATCCGGATAGTTATTTTGTTCGACCACGTTATGGGATTTCGCAAATTCTTTACTGACGAAAATGCTGCAATGTACAATGTAGGTATCCAGGGCCCTTTCCTTGGCCATTCGAAAAATCTCTTGGTACAAATGTTGCCGCTCGGCCAATTCTTTTTCGGATCAAAAACTGGTTTCTGGAAAGTTTTGGGGTTTCGACATAAAAGTGTACGGACGCATATTCCATAAACTAATCACGTTAAACCTATTTTCGACCATCGTATCTAAAAAAGCCTCCCAATATCCCAAATCTGTTGCAGTTTCGAACTATTGGTGCAGTACCGGGCTCGGGCGGTATGTATCCCAAGGTAATTATGTTTTATGGCCCGAAATTGAAGCTGTGGAGCTTGTCGGTCAGGTTTAATACCATTTAACCTCGCCCCATTTTGAAAACTCTCCATCAAAGCGAATGTTCCATAGATCAATCCTCGGTAATCCCCACCACTTGCTGTAATGATTTTATTTTCTGGAATAATGGAAAACGCCTATGCTTTTAATGCCGGTTTGTGAATCGTCAGATTAATCAAATAGTCATAGTCCAATTGACTGTTGGCTATGGTGCAACCTTTATCCAAATTTATCTTAAAAATTTTATGGGCCGCATAGCTCTCTTGCGGAACCTATTTATTATAGAGTATGACGACCTTTTGCGAAAGATTTTTTTCTGTATAAAAAAGGCAAAGACGCATCAATAAGATTCTTAAGCTTCTCATATTGAGTATTCAAATACATTTCATTTGGCATGGTAATCAGAAATGACTGCTATAGTGGCTTCTAAAAAACCCGAACAAAGTACCACCAAAAAAAAATTTCGGATGCAACCCGAAAATAGTCAAACGATTTTTTTAAATAGATAAGTTCTGCCTCATTTTCTGCCTTATCTATGGCCAAAGCATATGGAATGGAGCCTATCACCTGTGTACATACCATTTACAAACCTTTGTTTTGAAATTCTAGTTTTTTTTAGAGGTGGACAGCTCTAAACTTTTTCACTGTGCCAAAAAATAACGGGTGTTTTTGTTAAAATGCATCGCGTCGAAATCTTAAAGACCTTCTTTCACTCCAGAAGCTATATTACGAATATGTTAATTATCGGCGCTTCAATTGCAACAATTCATTTTATTGTGTAGGTTTAAGTAAGAATGTTAATTTTTAACAATTACAAACGATTATGCAACAAATTTCTCATTCTTCGCTTCAAAAGTTTTATTGTCCGATGCCTAAGTTAGATACTTTTGAGAAGTGTATTTTTTATGATATATCTCTCGTTGAACGAATAAATTACATACTCGACTATAACTAACTTTAACTTCGATTCATTATGACTAAATTTAAAATTGTCTGCATTGCACTATTCATCCTGTGTGTGCAAAATGTTTTTTCACAAATAACAGTGACCGGTGTGGTTTCCGATGAAAGCGGTATTCCACTCCCAGGCGCTTCGGTTATAGTTGTCGGGACCACCAACGGTACTCAAGCTGATTTCGACGGCAATTACACCTTATCCAACGTTTCTTCCGACGCGAGTATCTCGGTCAGCTATGTCGGCTTTCTAGCACAACAGTTGTCGGTTAACGGACAAAATACTATTAATGTTCAATTGGTCGAGGACACGGCACAACTTGAGGAAGTTGTTGTAATCGGTTATGGTACACAGAAAAAGGAATCGGTGACAGGGGCAGTTTCCACCATATCATCACAAGATATCATTGCGTTACCCGTTGTTAGCTTCTCGGAAGCGTTACAGGGCCGTGTGTCTGGCATTCAAGTTACTAATTCGGGGGGGCCTGGAACTAGTCCCATCGTACAAATAAGGGGTATTTCCTCGGTAAGTTATGCATCCGATCCTTTATATGTAGTGGATGGATATCCGGTAGGAGGTTTGACCGACTTCGACAACAACGACATTGAGAGCATTTCTGTGCTTAAGGATGCAAGTTCCACAGCTATCTATGGATCAAGAGCCACAAATGGTGTCGTAATAGTTACCACCAAAAGAGGTCGCCCTTCAAATGGTGAAATTGATTTTACCTATCGTGGTTTTTCAGGTTATGCTGTAGCTTCCAAAAAATTGGATCTTTTAAATAGGGAACAATATTTGGAATTTGGTCGTGAGTTGCTTGATAATGCGGGGGCTACTTATCCTACACGATGGAGCCAACTTAATACACCTATCTATGAAGGGGCGACACAGACCTATGCCGAGACCGATGTGAATTATCAAGATGAGGTTTTTCGGACCGGGGTGACGACCTCACATAGTCTCGGTTTGAGAGGGGGTTCCGAGAAATCGCGTTTTTTTGGCTCTTTTGGTTATTTTAAGCAAGATGGTATTATTGTTGGAACCGGTTTCAGTCGTTACAATTTTAGATTGAACTCTGATCACGACCTTAAAGACTGGTTGACTGTTGGCCAATCATTGACCATCTCCAATGCAAAGCGGAAAAACGAAGCGGAACTTGGAGGCAGAACAGCAATTCAGAATACGATTAGGGGCGTTCCTTATATCCCATTGAGAGATCCTACCCTTCAAGGTGGTCTACGCGCACCTGATGGGGCGGACGGCACCGATCCTGAAAACCCATTGCGAGGGGGCCTAATCGATACCAATTTAAATACGAATGTTCGTATTTTTGGTACTGCCTATGCAGACGTCAAAATCGCCGACGGCCTATCCTACCGTTTTACTGCAGGAATTGATTGGAACAATTTTCGCAATCTTCAAAGACAACCAATTTACTTTGATGGGTTTGCAGGAAGAAATGAAAACATCACCATCGATCAACAAAATACTTCCACGGGGAACTACTTTTCGAACCAATTTAATTATTTGAAAAACTGGGGCAATCATAATCTTGATGTCACTGCAGTTGCAGAGCGGCAAGATTTTGACCAATATACCATAACGGGTCAAGGGCAACGCCTGAATAATGATTTAGGGGTGCTTTCAGGTACAGAGGCCCAGACGGTACAGGGAACAGAGGCTAACAACGCGATTTATTCTTTCATAGGTAGGGTTAATTATGATTTTGACGGAAGATATCTTTTAAGTGCTTCCATCAGGCGCGATGGATCCTCAAAATTTGCCGAAGGGTTCAAATGGGCCACCTTTCCAGCGGTTTCCGCAGGATGGAATATCGCCCGAGAGCCTTTTATGGAAGGCCTCGATAACTTAACCGAATTAAAAATTCGCGGAAGCTGGGGAAAGACTGGTTTTACAGGAATCGGAGATTATGAAAGTCAAGCAGGTATATCGACCAATACTAACGCTATCATTGGCAACGAGGAAGCCCAAGGTGCTTTCTTCAATAGATTGGCAAATCCGGAACTAGAATGGGAGCTTACGACTATGACCAATGTCGGTCTCGATGTAGGTTTCCTTCAAAACCGGCTGCAATTCTCGGCGGAATGGTACCAAAGAAGTACCGATAACCTCATATTAGCGGTCCCCATACCGGCTTCCCTTGGTTTCTCCGGGCAGACCATAGCTAACGTCGGTGGAATGGAAAACTGGGGTGTAGAATTTTCGGGATCTTACTATTCGAAGCCCGATACCGATTTTCAGTGGAATACAAATCTGACCTTTGGTTTGACCAGAAATGAAATAACTGCCTTGGCTACCGATACAGGTACTATATTTGGAGGTAGCAATGCTGATGCGGGTGGTACCGATATAACACGTAGTTCCGTTGGGGAATCTTTTCAGCATTTTTATGGCTGGGAGGTAGAGGGTATATTTCAAAACCAAGCGGAAATCGAACGCTACAATGCCCTTGATGGTGATGCATCAAGCCCGTATCAGGCAAATGCCGCACCGGGCGATCTTATTTTTAGCGACATCACCCCAGATGGTCAAATCAACGCTGACGATCGTACTATTCTTGGGAGTTTTATACCTGATTTTAACTATGGCCTAAATTTTGACGCTAGTTATAAGAATTTCTTTTTGAACATGTACTGGTACGGTAATCAAGGCAACGATGTTTACAACGCGACCAAAGTGTATACCGAAGGCGGCCTTCGTTTGTTCAATCACGGTATCAAGGCTCTCGACGCTTGGACCCCAAACAACACCGACACAACAATTCCGAGAATGGTCAGTGGTGATCCCAATCAAAATACTCGGACCTCTGATCGTTTTGTCGAAGACGCTTCGTTTTTACGTATGCAAAACCTAAAAATAGGATACCGATTTCCTGATGACTGGCTCGAGAAAAATTTAGGAAATGCACTTAACCATATGAATTGGTATATTTCGGGCAACAACCTATTGACCATTACCGAATATGAGGGTTATGACCCCGAAATAGGTAACCGTTTTACCACTACTGGTACACAGGGAATTGACTACGGCCAATATCCAAGACCATTGACCATATTAATGGGCGTCGAAATTGGATTTTAAAAAATTGTTACTAAAGAAAAAATTACTATCATGAAGAATAAAAAATCGTTAATCGTATTTCTCTTGACTATGCTGTTGACTTTTTCCTGTAACCGGGAAGATTTAAGCATCATCAATCCAAATCAGGTTGTGGTAGATACCTACTACAAAAATGCCGCCGAACTGGAGGCAGGTGTTTATGCCATTTACGGCTCCCTTCAATCGGCGCAACTATATTCCCGTGAATATTGGTTTCTACACGATTTAAGGGGCGATGATAACAAAGCGGGAGGGGGGCAGCTGGAAACGCCTAGAAATCAGCTATTAATCGGTAGCAACGACCCTTCCAACTCCGTAGCCAGCAGTGTTTGGAATGGTTTTTACCAAGTTATACTCCGATCGAACATTGTTATCACCCAAGGCCCGGAGGTCGAGGAAATTTCCGAAAGCGAGCGAAATGCACTTGTCGCGGAAGCCAAGTTCGCCAGGGGATGGGCCTATTTCGAATTGGGAAGTCTATGGGGCGGGGCACCCATTTACACCACATATGCCGAGACCTTTGAAGAGGCTTCACCAAAGTCTTCGCAAGCTGAGGTATTGAGCCAAGCCATTCAAGATTTACGTGATGCGGCAGCTGGTTTGCCCCCTGTGACCAACGTTAAACTAGAGGGCCGTTTCTCTAGGGGATCTGCGTTGGCCATGTTGGGTAGAGCACTAATGTTCACTGGCGATTATGCGGGTGCAAAGGACGCGTACGACCAAATTGTTAATTCAGGTAACTACGAGTTGGTAGCCGAATATGACGATAATTTTCAGGAAGAAAACGAATATAATAAGGAGTCTATCATAGAAATCGGATATGCCGATATCGGTGGTTTTAACTGGGATGGCACAGGAGATGGCGTTGGTAACGAACAATCGGTGAGAACCCAAGAATATTCTGCCGTAGGATGGCGAAACCTAATTCCTTCAGAAAGTCTATTGAATGATTTTGAACGTGTTTCGAAAGGAGATGCCAAAAACGACCCTCGTTTTGACAAAAGTTTCTATTTGTTAGGTGACACCTACAATAATGGCGATTCTGTATTGGAAGATACCCAAGGGGAAGAAACTACTTTTGAAGGAGAAACCACGAAAATAAGCTGGAGGAAATATTCATTGATGTACAAGGTAGATCCGGGCGGTTTTCTGACCGGTGGTATTAATATGAGGGTTATCCGCTATTCGGAAGTACTACTTAGTCTGGCTGAATGTGAATTGGAAATAGGCAATTCGGCAAGGGCCATAGAATTAATGAACCAAGTGAGAAACCGGCCAAGCGTAGACATGCCTCCTTATCCAACAGCATCTTATCCGGTCAATAGTAATGCGGAAATAATGCGGGCCATTATTCATGAAAAAAGAGTAGAGCACAGTTCAGAACAAGTTCGAAACAGGGATATTTTAAGATGGCGTAAAGAAGGTAAATTCGATATAGATCCTATCGACTATTTTGAACCGAAACACGAATTATTACCGCTTCCCCAGTCTGAAATTGACAACAACTCGCAATTATCACAAGCAGATCAAAATCCTGGATACTAAGAATACGACGATATTGGTTTAAGTTAGTTTAGTAATTTTGTTGCCGTGGCCCCTGGCCACGGCTTTTTTTTAACTGATGTATGATTCACTAAATATGAGTTATAAAAGGATAACGATTATAATCATCGTTGGTTTTCTGGCTGCCTGTAATCCTGAAGAGAACCAAAACCGATTATTTCAATTCTTAAGTAGCGATTATACCCACCTAGATTTCAGCAACACTATTGTCGAGAATGAAACCTTGAACATACTTGACTATGAGTATATCTACAACGGTGGGGGTGTGGGCATAGCCGATTTTGATTCAGATGGACTGCTTGATGTTTGTTTTACGGGAAACATGGTTACCAGCCGTATTTATATCAACCAAGGCAACCTAAAATTTAAGGATGTCAGCAAAGAAGCCGGTTTTATTACCAATAAGTGGTGTACGGGGGTTTCAATTGTAGATATCAACAATGATGGTAAACCTGACATTCATATATCAACTGCCCATGACCTCAATTTAGAAAGTACCAAAAACTATTTTTTCATCAATAAGACCACTGACAGTGGCACTGTTCTTTTTGAGAATATGGCTGATGAGATGAACCTGGCCGACACGTCCTACTCCGTTCAGGCCGTTTGGCTGGATTATGATCAAGATGGTGATCTTGATATGTTCTTGGCCAACAATTCAAAGGAAGAATATCCAAAGAACAATCCCTTCGGGCAAAAAAAGGATGGACGTGGTAAGAGTACGGATCGCTTGTTTCGAAATAACGGTCCCAACAAAAATGGAATTCCCAGCTTTGAAGATGTATCCCAGGAAGCGGGCATTACCATCGAAGGATGGTCTTTAGGTGTCACCGTAACGGATATCGACAAGAATGGGCTTCCCGATATTTATGTGGCGAACGACTTCCTATCCAACGACATCCTCTATGTAAACAAGGGCAATGGTAGGTTTACCAACGAAATCAATTCCTATTTCAAGCATCAAAGCCATAACAGCATGGGAATGGATGTTGCCGATATCAATAATGATGGAGAACAGGATGTATTGGTCCTGGATATGCTTCCGGATGACAATCTGCGAAAAAAAACAATGTTTTCGGACATTCCCTTTGATCGATTCAATACCTCCTTAAACGTGGGTTACCAACCTCAGTATGTAAGAAACGTGCTTCAGTTAAATACGGGTGAAGCATCATTCAGTGACATAGGGTATTATGCCGGAGTGGCGGAAACCGACTGGAGCTGGTCTCCCCTTATTGCAGATTTCGACAATGATGGTTTACGCGATATCTATATTACGAATGGTTACCGCAAGGATATTACCGATATGGATTTTGTGGATTTTTATAATTCCATGAGCACTTTTGGCTCCCTTGAAGATCGTGAGGCTGCACTCAAAGCGCAGTTGAAAACAATGAAAGGAGTGAAAAAATCCAACTTTTTCTTTAGGAACAGCGGTTCAAATACATTTACCGATGAAACCGAGAATTTTGGACTATCAAAGCCATCGTATTCCAATGGCGCCGCCTATGCCGATTTTGATTTGGATGGGGACTTGGACCTGGTGACCAACAACATTAATGACGAAGCCCTGTTGATTGAAAATCATCTTAACGACATTAATAAAACAACAAACAATTACCTAAGAGTTGCTTTTAACCTCGATGCGAGCCACATAGGAGCAAAAGTATGGCTGTATTCCAATTCTGGCCTAAAATATGGTGAATTTTACCCACATAAAGGATATTTGTCCACGTTTGAGCCAGCGCTCCATTTTGGTTTGGGGCAAGACACCAAGGTAGATTCCCTTAGAATATTATGGCCAGACCAAACAATTTCCCGCTACAAAGATGTGGAGGTCAACAAAATAATCCTTCCTAAAAAACAACTTACGGAGGTTAACGAGGTAGCAAAAAATGGACAAAATGAATCCATTTTAAAACCGACCTCATTAAAGAACGTTACCTACACACATCAAGAAAACCTTTTTGATGATTTTAAAAAATGGCCCTTGAATTTTCGGGGGTATAGTAAACCTGGTCCAATTCTCACCTCAGGGGATGTCAACGGGGATGGATTGGAAGATTTTTTTGTGGGCGGCACAGCGAACAATGAAGCCCTCGTTTATGTGCAAAACGCTATTAGCGGTTTTACTGCGCAGCAGTTTCAAAAAACCAGCGAGGAGGTTGCACCGGAAAATTCAGGTGCATCCTTTTTTGATGCGGATAACGACGGTGATCTCGACCTGTTTATTGCCAATGGTAGTTCTGAACATTATGCAAGTCCCCAGTTGTATCAAGACCAACTCTATATAAATGATGGTCTTGGTAATTTTGAAAGAAAATTGGATGCCCTACCAGAAATAGCATTTCCTACGAATACGGTAGTTCCCATAGATGTGGATAAAGATGGCGATCTAGATCTGTTTGTGGGAGGACGCATAAATCCAGATAATTTCCCTTTTTCGCCAAGGTCCTTTCTCCTAGTAAACAATAATGGAATCTTTAAAGATGCCACCGATACAATTGCGCCCGAACTACGCTTACCAGGAATGATCACCGATGCCGCAGCAAGTGACATTAACAATGATGGATGGGTAGATCTTGTGCTTGTGGGGGAATGGAGCCCGATTCAACTGTTTCTTAATAAAGAAGGCCGTTTTGAGCTGGACAGCGGCGATAATGGTCTAACAAATTCCAATGGGTGGTGGAACTGCATCAAGGCGGCCGATTTTGATGGCGATGGCGATACCGATTTTGTAGCGGGCAACTGGGGTTTGAACAATCCCTTTCATGCTAGTCTTAGCGAGCCCTTGGGCCTTTATGCCAAGGATTTCGACAATAATGGTTCCGTGGAACCTATAATGACCTATTTCGTTAAAAATAAGGAATACATTGTTCAACCAAGGGGCACTTTGATGAAGCAGCTTCCCGTGATCCGAAAAATGACTAAAAATTATGAGGATTATGGGGAAAAAACCTTCGCCGAACTCTTCGACAAAGAAAACATTGACGCACAGGGCATCTTCAAAGCCTATGAATTAGCTTCGGTGTATCTAGAAAATCTCGGGGATGGAAGTTTTAAAAGCATACCCCTACCACAAGATGTGCAATGGTCACCTATTTTTGATTTTAGGGTAATTGAACTGAATGGTGATAACAGACCCGATGTATTGGCGGTGGGTAATTTTAGCGATACCGAAGTTCTCACGGGTCACTATGATGCGGGCAACGGTAACGTACTATTAAATACAGGTAAAGGTAGTTTTAACAGTTTATCTATCCGTCAGAGTGGTTTCTCAGTTCCGGGAGAAGCACGGTCTATCGTAAGCTTGAAGACAAAAGAGGGGAATGAACTTTTGATAATTGGCCTTCAAAATGACAGTCTAAGGGCATTCACACGAAGTGCGGCACTTTCTAAAATACCAGCATTACCTTAATGGCTAGTTTCAAAAGGTGAGGCGGGCAGACCTTCTTTGTTATATAAATTTGGATTATCCGGATTATCGGCCCAGGCATAACGGACATATTTAGGGTCCTTAATTTCGTCGTTCCAAACAACGATTTTATCATCCATTATCCTTGCTTCGGCCCATACAAACTTTTTATCGGCACCCGCAATGGCAAATTCACTGAGGGGTTCACCGTCATCTGCAATAAGACCACTTCCGACTTGATCAAAAGATACTATTATTTCACCCCTGGAAATCTCGTGGCTTTTGTAGATAGGTCCCGAATGAACGATATTTTCATCATAGGCCAATTTCAGGGCGGCAAGCGCCATGCGTTCGCCCACATCTTTTTTATTATCGGGGTGGATATCGTTCCATTCCCCTAAATCAATATTTACGGTCATTGCCGTATGGGGTACAGTCAATGCACCTAATTGTGATTGCCGTAGTTCGGCCCAGTTACTTTCTTCGGGCAAATAATTCACTTCCATAAAATTGGGCAGCTGCGCATAGATAAAGGGTATATTCTGGTCATTGAATTTGGTACGCCAATCTGTAATCAATGCGCGAAGCAACGCATCGTAATTTTCAGGGCTATGGGCATTACTCTCACCTTGGTACCATAGTATTCCTTTTAAAGAAAGCTGGGTATACGGTGATATCATGGCGTTAAACAGTGCCGTAGGTTCATTCTGGGCAATTACGGGTCTAACCGATGCAGCCGAAGGCTCCTGTATTTTAAAGACTTCGCCTACTTTATACTCCCAATAGCCTTTTAAATCGACCGTGTCAGTTTCGCTAAAAAGATAATACGGCTTATCGGGAACAAACCCGCCCTTGCCGTTAAAATTAGTCACTTTTATGACGAAGAAATTTTTGCCCGATTGTAAAACATTCTCTGGAACCGAATACCGCCTTTGAGGATATTGATAGGTGGTATGACCTATTTTTTGACCATTGATATACAGTTCGTCCGCGTCTACGATCCTACCTAAAAAAATGCGGGCTTCTTTTCCTGCCATCGATGCGGGAAGCTCAATTTCCCTGCGATACCATACCACCCCATTTAAATTTCGTATGCCCTGATCTTCCCAATAGCCCGGGATATTAATTCTTCGCCAATCTTTAGGTTCAAAATTAGGGTCGTACCAGGCAATCGGGTCTTTCAAGCCGTTGTCTTGGGGTTCGGAACCCACTTCATCCGAAATGTGGTTAACGGCATTGCGGCCATTGACATAGGCCGTATCCTTATTTTTATCGATGATTTTCAGCAGTTCGGGAAAATCTTTAAATCCCTCGGCACTGGTCCAAGCCTCAATGGGGGTGCCACCAACGCTGGCATTTATCAACCCGATGGGTATTCCAAAGCGTTCATAGATTTTTTTGGCAAAGAAGTAGGCCACTGCGGAGAAGGGTCGAATTTCATCCGATACGGCAACTTGCCATGATCCTCCTTCAAAGTCCTGTAACGTACCGGTCAGACTCGTTTGGGTCGGAATTTTAAAATGCCGTATTTCCGGATAGTTGGCGTTTGCTATTTCATCGTTATAGGTAACATCGTGAATATTTAATTGATGTGCCATATTGGATTGCCCGGCGCACAGCCAAACATCCCCAATTAGAATATTCTTTAACTCTATTTCGTTTTCCCCATTTATTTTAATGTCGTAAGGACCGCCGGCCTTCATTTTGGGGAACTCAACCTCCCAAGTTCCATCGGATATCGTGGTGGCAGTCCGTTTTTTCCCATTGAATACTACTTTTACCTGTTCTCCTTTCGCCGCCCATCCCCAAATTTTTATGGGCGCGTTGCGCTGTAAGACCATACTGTCACGCAATATTTGGGGCAGGGAAACTTGGGCATGGCATTCTAAGCCAATTAGAAAGAAGCCGAGGAGTAATAGATGATGTACTTTATAGCTCACAATGTTGAAATATTTCGGAATAGCACGTTGTCATTTAAAGTAAATGCAGTTGGATCTTGGATAAAAGATTAAGATAAGGAAATCGATTACCAATCCATACAGTATTCCCGAATTGTTGAAGCTAATCTCGATAAGGTTGTATGGTCTTAATGCTGCCGTCGCTCTGATGTTCGATTTCCGTCATTTTGACCGATCTTAAATGCGTCACTCCTTTTGATAAAGAGGAATCGTGGTAGAACAAGTACCATTTTCCTTCTATTTCACAAATAGAATGATGTGAGGTCCAACCCACTACGGGTTCCAAAACACGACCGCCGTATGTAAATGGCCCATAGGGTGAATCGCCAATGGCATAGCAGATAAAGTGGGTATCGCCCGTTGAATAAGAGAAATAATATTTATCGCTGTACTTGTGCATCCAAGCCGCTTCAAAAAAACGGCGTTCGCTGTCCCCTGCCAAAAGCAAGTCGCCGTGTTCGTCGAGAATGCGTAGCTCTTTAGGTTTTTCGGCAAACTGTAACATGTCATCGGCCATTTTTGCGACCCAGGGCATTAGCGTCGGTTCGTGGTCAGCGGGTAAATGGGCGGTGGGACTTGTGGGCTGGTCGGCATTGAACGTCCCGCTGCGCCAACGTTGCAGTTGTCCGCCCCACAACCCTCCAAAATACATATAATGGCTTCCGTCTTCATCCTCAAAAACGGCAGGGTCTATGGAGAAGCTTTCTTTTATGGCCTCTTTTTCCGGAACGAAAGGTCCGGTCGGATGATCACTTACGGCGACCCCAATGCGAAATATACCATCATGCGCCTTGGCCGGAAAGTACAGATAATACTTCCCGTTCTTAAACGCAGCATCAGGGGCCCACATCTGTTTCTCGGCCCAAGGAACATCCTTTATGTGAAGGGCTACCCCATGGTCTACCGCCTTACTTCCTACGGTATCCATACTGATAACGTGGTAATCTTCCATGGCAAAATGGCTACCCAAATCATCGAACGCCTCGCCTGCATCCACATCGTGGGAGGGATAGATGTATATTTTACCATTGAAGTAATGTGCCGAGGGATCGGCCGTATAGATATGGGTCACCAAGGGTTGTGAAATCGCTTTTTGGTTCAATTCATCAAAATCGAGATGTTCAATTGAATCTTCTGGCATGATTTTGTAATTATTTGATTTAAGGTTTATTGAATACTATTTTCCATTCCGTCAATGCGCCTTATGTTCAGATCTGTTTCAATTTGGACTTCCATTTTTTTGTTTATCTCATAAAAGAATAACAGCCCCACACCGATTAAAAATGGAATGGCAGGAAATACGCTGACCAATAATTTGATTCCGTTTATGGCACTTTCAGTTTGTTCCGATACTTTGGGAACATAGTCGAATACGCCCAGTACCCAGGCAGTGATGGATCCCCCGATACTCAATCCGGCCTTTAAACCTATCATCATCGCCGAAAAAATAATGGCAGTGGCCCGCCTGTAGTTTTTCCATTCCGAAAAATCGGCAACATCGGCAATCATGGCCCATAATATGGGAATGGTAATACCGTAGAAAAAACCATGTAAGATTTGTGAAAAGTACATTAACCCAACCGATTCCGGTGCGAAAAAATAAAACGCGATAATAAAAATGGTCGATACAAATAGGAAAGTGGCAAAAACATCTCTTTTGCCATATTTATCTGCTAAGGGTTTGGACAAACCAATACCTACGATCATAAATATAATCCCCCCCGCATTAAAAAGTCCGAAACCGGCAGAGATTGCATCTTCACCAAATTGATCAAGACCAATTACCGATAAAAAGTCCAAAATTGGTTTTATGAACGCGGCCAAGGCCGGCCGATCTACGTAATTTTCAAAATAGTAAACATAAGAGCCGCCTTTCATGGCCAAGGTGACAAAAATCAATGTGGTCACAGAAAGAATGATGACCCACGGCTTGTTTTTAACCAAATCTCCTAAATCTTCGCGCAAACTCGATTTCTGTTCCGGTTGGGGAACGATACGTTCCCTAGTGGTTAAAAATGTAATGACCAACATGAAGGTACCCACAATGGCCAAAACGGTCATTACCTTTTCAATACCCACGGCCATGTCACCATCGCCTGCACTTTTGATGATACCGAGCATAAAGACCTGAACAAAGAACTGGGCGAACATGACCGCTACAAAGCGGTATGAAGAAAGGCTATTGCGCTCTCCCATATTTCCGGTAATTACTCCGCTCAGTGCCGAATAAGGCAAATTGTTGGCCGCATAGAGCAACAATAAAAGCGTATAAGTGACTATGGCATAAATGATTTTTCCCTTATAGGAAAAGTCGGGCGTTGAAAAAGCGAACAGGGCCACTACCCCCAAGGGAATGGCCGTCCATAATATCCAAGGTCGAAACTTTCCCCATCGAGAATGGGTACGGTCGGCCAGGGCACCGACAATGGGATTAAAAACAAAGGCCGCAATCAAGCCTACAACCAGCATAATTACCGAAGAGTCTTTGGGCGAAAGCCCATAAATGTCCGTATAAAAAAAGGCGAGATAGGTAATCAGTGTCTGAAAGACCAAGTTGGCCGCCAAATCACCTAAGGAATACCCAATTTTTTCTACTACCGATAATTTCTGAGAATTTGAACTCATATCTGTTTTGGGGTCTTAATTCGTTCGTTGGGTGTTGAGTTGCATAATCTTATCATAGGCCAGCTTTGGCTTACCCTCACGATCGAAAAGAAGGGGGTAATTGGTACGGTCTTTAATGGGCCAACCATTGAGCCAAGAATCGCCATCACTTACGCCCCAAAAGGTTACCCTTTCAATTTTATCCTGATGTTTAAGGAACAATTGGAAAATATCCCGATAGCGTTGCGCCAGTTTGCCCTGCACTGAATCTGGCAATCCGTTGGCATAAGGATTCATGAATTCACTGCCTTCAAAGTTTTGGCTTACCTCGGCCCCTTCCAAATCCCAAGGGTTGGGTAACACGGTGATATCCAGTTCCGTGATCAACACCTTTACACCTGCATCGTGATAGTCAATAATGCTCTTTTCTATCTCCCCCAGGGAAGGCCCCTTTAGGTTCCAATGGCCTTGCATACCTACAGCATCGATTTTAATACCTTTCTGCTGCAGCCTTTTGACCAACTGAACGGCACCTGCCCGTTTTTCGGGATTGGTCATATTGTAGTCATTATAGGTCAATTGGGCTTCCGGATCTGCTTTTTCGGCCAATTCAAAGGCCATCTCTATATACCCATCCCCAAGGACTTCTTTAAAAATAGATTCGCGCAAGGTACCATCTTCATTAAGAGCTTCGTTGACTACGTCCCATGAATCAATTTTACCTTTATACCGGCCTACAATGGTATTGATATGGTTCGTAAGCATATCGGCCATGGCAGTGCTATCGTTCAATTCGCTCACCCAATCAGCGAGTTGGCTATGCCATACCAGCGTATGGCCCACTAAATGCTTGTCATTGTTTTCGCCCAGTGCAACATATTTGTCCGCCATATCAAAATTGAAGGTATCCTGACCAGGGTGTATGTGCATCCATTTCATGATATTTTCAGGGGTGATGCTATTGAATTCCTTTTTCACCAGGTTTAGGGTAAGGGTATCCGTTTGGGCGATTGTTTTACCGTTTATCGCAGCGCCAACATAAAAATTCTCCCTAAAAGTATCCTGTAATGTCGTGACTTTAGCCGTACTTTTTGCGGGGGCATCCGAGCATCCCACTAACATTATAAAAAACGTCACAAGTAGCGTTACAGATATAGGTTTCACGTTGTTATGCAATCCGTTGGTTTTTGTTTCTGAAATAAAATGTTGTCGGAGTTGCCCCTTTTTTATCGTCACTTTCATTCTTCGTGGTTTAGATAATAAAATTAAGGCATATGGAAGTACAGCTCTATTACATTTGTAGCCTAATCTCTTAAACATGTTGTATGGGTAGCATAATACGGATCACTCCGTAAAAACTCTAGAAAATTGCTTACCAAAAGAAAATCGTACCCGAAGTATCCTTGGCTGTATCAATTGGGAAGCTATTTTAGGGAGATTATAGGAATCATCAATACCCACATTCAGTATGTGGGCTTCGACTTATGGGCTGTGATGTGTCTGGTCATTCGAAGTCGCGTGATGCGCCACGGGGCAAATCAATGTTAACCTGGAGTTGTTTTTGCCTCCAAAAAGACTCAACATACGAATTGTCGAAAGTGCTACTTAGTTTTCAGCTCCGTGGGTAAAATGCCAAATTCCGATTTGAAACAGCGACTGAAATAAGAAGGCGATGAAAAGCCAACTTTAAAGCCAACCTCGGCAATTGACTCACAACCATTTTCAATTATCTTTTTGGCTTTTTCCAATCGTATCTTTCGGATCAACTCATTGGGAGTCAACCCGGTCATGGCCTTTATTTTTCTATACAATTGGCTTCGACTGAGGTGCATGTCATCGGCCAAGTGTTCTACGTTCAAGTCACTCTTTTCAATATTCTTGTTGAGATGGTCCAATACTTTCTGCATGAAAGATTTGTCCATATCCGTTGTTTTTTCCAACAGGCTCAACTTATTGGGATCGTTCAAGTTTTTGTTGATATAAATTTGACGGTTTTCGATCAGCCTTTTCAAATAAGAGTTTAAAAGCCCCATATCAAAGGGTTTTGTCAAATAAACATCGGCGCCGGCCTTAACTCCTCTAATCTTGTCGTCTCCCATGGTTTTGGCGCTAAGCATGATAATGGGAATGTGGCTTGTACCAATATTACTTTTTAGGGCGTTGCTAAAGTCAAAGCCGTCCATTTCAGGCATGACCACATCGGTAATGATCAAATCCGGTAATTTCTTGTTGGCCATTTCCAATCCTTGCTGACCATTTGTCGCTTCAAAAATGGTATATTCCAATGACAGTTCATGTTTTAAATAAGTGCGCAGTTCGGTATTGTCCTCAACGATGAGCAAGGTTTTTTTTGAATCGTTTTCAGGTTCTTGTGACACTAGTATCTTCGCGGAATCCTGATCGGGCAAAAAGCTTTCGTTTCTAGGTTTCAGAAACAATTCATCCGCATTGAAATGCTCCTTCCCCAAGGGAAGAAATATTCTGAATTTTGTGCCCACCGCTTCTTCACTTTCCACTCGTATTTCTCCTTTTAACAAATCAACGAAATTCTTTACCACCTCTAACCCAATGCCTGTGCCTCCATAGTATTGGCTGTTCATGTTCTTCACTTGATAAAACCGGTTAAATATTTTTTTTACCTCTTCTTGGTTAATCCCATTACCTGTATCCTCAATATAGAGTTCAACTGCGGGTAAGGGTTTGTTTTCATCGACCGACGGAAAAACAATGTCGTTGCTACACTGAAAAACGCCAACGGAAATGGCACCATTTTCGGGGGTTACTTTAAAGGCATTGGAAAGTATATTGAAAATCACCTTTTCCAGCATACCCGGATCGCTCCAAAGGCTTATTGACATTTTATCGCATTCTACGAGCAAGGTGATGTTCTTAAGAATGGCCTCCTCTTTAAAATGATTCGTAATTTCCCTTATAAACGTATGGGCATCAATTTCAGAAACTTTGATTGAAAATTTATTTAATTGAAGCTTTCTAAAGTCCATCAATTCATCGATCAACCTTTTTAATCGGGTAGCGTTTTTATGGATAATTTTGTGTTTCTCATGCACTCCCTTGGGTATTTCAACAGATGAACTTGACATAATATCGTTCAACGGATTCAGTATGAGCGTCAATGGAGTTCTGAACTCATGCGAAATGTTTGTGAAGAACTGTATTTTCCGGTCATTGAGTTCTTCCTCTTGAATACGTCTGGCACGTTCAATCTGTATGAGGCGTTTTTCCCGAAGGCGTTCTTTTAGAAGGCGATATAGCCAAGATGTAAAAACAAGCAGTATGATGAAATAACAGGCAACGGCCAAATTGGTTTTCCACCAAGGTGCCAAAATGGTTAGTTGTAAGGTTTTTACCTGATCGTTCCATATACCGTCATTGTTGGCCGCTTTCACCTTGAAAAGATAGTCGCCGGGCGAAAGATTGGTGTAAGTGGCGCTTCTGGTATTGCCCACATAATTCCATGTGTCTTCCAAGCCTTCCAAATAATAGGCATATTGATTTTTTTCAGGCCTTGTGAAGTTTATGCCCATAAAATCAATGGTAAAAACACCTTGGCGATGATTTAAGGTGACTTTATCAGTTTCTGAAATCACTTTTTGAAGGGGTGCATCCTTCTGGTAGATGTCGACCGACTTATTGTAAACCTTAAAATCGGTAAAATAGACTTCCGGTTTATATTTATTGACAGGTATGGCCAAAGGATCTACAAAATTTATCCCTTTGTAATTGCCAAAGTATAATGTGCCATTGGCATCTTTGTAAGCGGCGTTGAAATTGAAGTCATTGGTAAGTAAGCCATCGTAAATATCGTAGTTCGTAATATGCTTTCTTTCTTGATCAAAACAGGAAAGACCCCTGTTGCCCGCCATCCACAGTCTGCCATCATTCGATTCGATTATTGTGGCGATGGTCTCCTGTTCCAAGCCGTGATTCTTATTGAACCAAGTAATGGAATCTTTGGCATACCTCCAAATTCCGGCACCATCGGCACCAATCCAGACGTTTTGGTCTTTATCCTCGTAAAGTGAGACAATAACATCTACAGTCGTCTCAGGGGAACTGGGGTCTATCGAAGTGGGTTTGAGTACCACCTTGCTAAATGTTGCGTCGGAATCGGCCTGTCTTTTGTAAAGACCACTTGTAGTGGCGACCCAAATCACGTTTTTCCGGTCAACAAGCACCTTTCTTATCTCTGCGCGGTTGGTTTTCAAATTGGTGAACAACGTATCGTCCACAAAACCAAAAGAACGATTTCGGTAATCGAAATAGTGAAGCCCATTCGAAAATGTACCGATCCATATTTTGCCTTCGACATCTTCGGAAAAACTCATGACCCTGTTTGATTTAAGGCCGCCATTTGTATTCTTCATATGGAAATGCTGGAAGAGCTTCTTGTTTTTTGCTAAAAAGAAGATGCCCGAATTCCAGGTGCCTACCCATAAATTACCTCTACTGTCCAAAAACAGGGTTTGCACATCGTCTGCCTCTAAACCCTCGGCAATGCTATTATTACTTTCCAATAGGTGTACGAACTGCTCTGTCTCCAAATCATAGACGTCTACACCACCCCCGTCCATACCGATCCAGAGCCTATTTTTTGTATCCTTGATGATTCCTGTAACGGAGGAAGACTGCAAGGAGTTTTGAACATTCGGAAGGCTCTGTATATCTCTGAATTTATCGTAAAACCGATCGTAAACTCCTACCCCATTATTGTAATACCCGATCCAAATACGTTCTTGCCGGTCTACAAATAACGACCAGACCGAGTTCGATTCTATGCTGTTCAAATCAAATTTATCACGGCGGTAATTCTTGACCAACTCACCATCTTTCGATAGCACAAATAATCCGTCATTTTCGGTTCCACAAAGTATGTTGCCGTCAGGGGCCTGAACCATCGCCAATATGCGTTCACTGGTAATATCATGTGCACTCAATACATGCCGTTTCTCGGAGTTTATCGCCACTTTAATCAAGCCTTTTGAATGGGTGCCCATCCAAAGTGAGCCTTCGTCATCTATCAATAACGATTCGACATCAATTGAAGAATTCAAATCCCCATTAAGGGCTGCTTCATTGAACAGGATTTTTTTTGTTTCCTTGCCGTCATATTCAAAAAGTCCCTTATTGGAGCCTATAAAAATGGTACTGGAGCCTTGACGGACCATAGAATTGATTAATGGGGGAGCGGAATCTGGAGTGCCGATAGAAACCGCATCTCCGTGCAAAGTGTTGACAGCCACCACAAACAAACCATTGGCTATAGTACCTACCAACAATTTACCATTTTCAATTTCAATAATTGCAGTGACCACTACATTGGTAATCGGCACGCCATTTTTAAAAAAAGAAACCTGTTTGAAGTTATCAACTTCATCTTGATAGACATTTAAGCCGACCTCCGTGCCCACCCATAATTGGTTAGAACTATCTACATAGGCCGTATGCACCAATGAGCTGTTCAAAGAGTTCGGATTTTCGAATTCCTGTTTGTAGGCAACAAGATCGATACCGTTGTATTTGTTGAGACCAACGCCGTAGGTTCCCATCCAAATAAGGCCTTTTTTATCTTGAACAATGGTAGAGACGGCGCGCTGGGTTATCGGTTTTTCTAAAACTTCAAAAGTATAAGTGCTTTCCTGTGCGGATAACGGCTGCACTATGGGTAATGCACATAGAAATAAAGCGTAAGCATGCAAAATACTCCATTTATACCTACCCACTATGTCCCTCATATCCTTCACACCCATATATAAAGTACTAATATATATTTTCTACTTCGTTTTCGTACATATAAGTGCATTTTCATCTCTTTTAACACCGAAATAAAAGCATTTTTTAAGACTTTAGACTTAAACTTAAAACCGGCAATTGGGCTGTATACATTTTCGGACAAGCAACTCACGCCTAGCTGCCGAAAAATTAAAAGGAAAAAAGCATTTGCAGTGATGCAAGATCATTAGATAAGGATGCGGCCCGAAATTTCCAGATTTTTCAAAAGAGATTTCCGGCAGGATTGGATAAACGAACATAAAGTTCAGACTCTCCTAAAAGTGCTAAAATTTTCTTTTCTCCACAAATTCGGCCCCAATGGGATTAATGGGTTGGATTTAGGTGGTACTGAAATAAAGTACAATGCCAACAATTCAAAAAATAGACCTTAAACCCGAAAAACAGTACAAAAAGGTGGTACTACTTAGGATGCAATTTAAAGAAACTTATTACATTAAAACGATTATTTTTAGCGTAATAGCGATTCTATAAAATCATAATTATGAATACACCTTGAAAACAATCACCGAAAGGTTTTAGGCTTAAATGATTAAATTTGAGCAAATAATCAAGAAAATTTCAAGAAATTCACACTGAAATTAAATAAACCGCATAACTTTTAGTTTCAGAAATGCACTACAATGCCATCCGCCACATGACATATTCAATCGTATTGGAAAAGGGCACCATTAAATTCTAAAATCTAAATATGGTAAGGGATTTGCCTTTACCAACCTCATGTATGTTGAAGTCTAAATTTCTATTCCGTGCCCCAATGACGATAATGGTGTTTACCATCTTAATTTTTATTATAGGATGCCAACAAAAAAAAGGGAACATCTCCCACCATATAACGTGGTCGCACTATGGGGGAAGCCCTGACCAGTCTAGATATTTCGAAACCCCGGGTATCACAAAGTCGAATGTGGCTGAAATGGAAGTGTCGTGGACCTACCCTTCGGGAGACGACCGCCCTTACTTTTTCAGCCCTATCATCGCGGATAGCACCATGTTCGTTCTGGGTAAGAACAGTTCCCTCATTGCCTTAAATGCTAAAACCGGTGAAGAACTCTGGATACATACGAACCTGCAGGGAATTACCCGGAGAGGGATTAATTATTGGGAAAGCGGCGATAAAAAAGACAAAAGGTTACTTTTTACACTAAACAATTCATTACAGGCCATAGACGCAGCGACCGGAAAAACACTTATAGATTTTGGCACCGAAGGATATACAGATCTTCGATATGGCCTAGATCGTGACCCCACTTCAATCAATAGAATACAATCCATGATGCCAGGGGTTATTTATGATGACCTCTTGATTTTGGGCTCGGCGCCTGGCGAAGGGTATTTTTCACCGCCTGGACACGTAAGGGCCTATAACGTGGTGAGCGGTGAATTGGAATGGACTTTTCGCACGATACCCCGTCCTGGGGAATATGGCTATGAAACGTGGCCAAAGAATGCATACAAATATGTAGGTGGAACGAACGTATGGAGTGAAATATCGGTAGATCAAAAACGTGGAATTGCCTATTTGCCGATTGGTTCACCAACCTATGACTACTACGGTGCCGATCGAACGGGAAGCAATCTATTTGCCAATTGTCTGGTAGCCGTGGATGCCAAAACGGGGGAGCGGCTCTGGCATTTTCAAACCGTACACCATGATCTGTGGGATTACGATCTTTCACCGGCACCGCAACTGCTAACTGTTGATAAAGATGGAAAAAAAACTGACGCTGTGGCCATTGCCACTAAGCACGGATTCGTTTTTGTATTCGATCGCGTGACCGGTGAGCCCTTATTTCCCATAGAGGAAAAGTCGTTTCCAAAAAGCGATATGCCCGGGGAGGAATCCTGGCCAACCCAACCCATCACCTCGTTGCCAAGTTTTACCAGACATGAGGTGACGCCCGAAAACCTTAATCCCTATTTTACGGATAGCCTACGGCAAGATTGGATTAAAAGACTGGATTCGGCCAAATCCGGGTTGTACCTACCGCCCTCCGATAAATACGAAACCATCATGATGCCCGGCGCATTGGGCGGTTCCAATTTTGGTAATACCGCAGCTAATCCCCATAACGGAATGATGTATATTATGACTCAGGAATACGCATCGACCTATCGACTGAAGAAGGCAGAACCTCCGAAAAGTGAACTGACGGAGAATGATGTGGACCAAGTACAAGCTTTTTACGGCTCTTCCTGTGTTGCCTGTCATGGCCAAAATATGGAGGGCGGCGCGGGACCATCCCTTGTAAATTTGGGTCACCATATGTTCTACGAAGAATTCAGGAATATCGTAGTCAATGGGAAAGGTGTGATGCCTGGACTGGTTCATGTAGATGAGAATTCCCTGAAAGCTTTGTTCCAATTCCTGGGCGGTGACCCGGAACGTAAAAGTTTTGGACCTGGGGATCAGGAGGCAGATACCATCGAAGGTCCTGTAGTGGCTTCCGGAGGAGCCCCGT
This sequence comes from uncultured Flavobacteriaceae bacterium, assembly GCA_963832345.1. GTDB lineage: Bacteria > Bacteroidota > Bacteroidia > Flavobacteriales > Flavobacteriaceae > Pricia. The sequence continues at coordinate 129,681 of CAWHTW010000019.1, forward strand.
TACTTCCGGATGCAAAACGTGGAGCTCCGATTCAAGATTATCCAGAAGACCTGAAACATCCAGAAACCCGGTATACTACTGATTATGGTCTCGACTGGCCTGGATTAATTGATCCGCCTTGGTCTTCGATACTGGCATATGACTTGAACGAAGGAACAATTAAATGGAGACAACCGGTAGGGGTAGATTCGCTCTACGTTCAAGGGGATACAACCAAAGGAGCCCCAGGCGGCATCCAAAGAAAAGGTATGGTGATTACCTCTACAGGCCTTGTATTTGCCACAGCCAAAGGCGGAAAGTTATATGCCTTTGATGCCGATAATGGCGACATATTGTGGGAAACTACCCTTAGCCATGAGACCAATGCACAACCAAGTATGTATACCATAGATGGAAGGGAGTATTTGGTAATTAATGCAACATCCAATTTTAGAAGGGATAGTTACGACAATTCAAAAAAACCTGGGGCATTGCCAAAAGGCTATGTAATCTATGGAATACCGAAAAAGAAGTAGTTTAGGACAGGTAAAGGGTTAACTCAAGACGAATTCTTTATTATGAAAGTTGAAATAAGTTCACCATATAAACACTTAATTATGAAATCAGTATTTAGTTTTCTGTTCGGTATGATAGGTAGTATGTGCATGGCCCAAAACCTTGGGGAACGTGTGGTTCACAACGACCCTGCTACCTACAGGGAACTTTCGAACGTACATGCCGGAGCGGGCAAAATGGGGTTTACCCAGTTGATTGGTCGTGATGATTTGGCAACCAACTTCCTTTATCTACATACAGGTGTAATTCAACCGAAATCGGGTATTGGACATCACTTTCACCATACTATTGAAGAAATGTATGTTATTTTGGATGGGGAAGCCGAGTTCACTATCAACGGAAGAACCTCAAAAATAAAAGGTCCGGCTTTGGTTCCATGTAAACTTGGGGCGTCCCATGGAATTTATAATCCTACGGGCAAGCCTCTCAAATGGCTCAACTTTGCGGTAAGTGAGGTAAAGGCGCAAGCAGATGCCTATGACCTTGCAGATAATCGCGTGGGTGCCAAATTGGATAACATTCCAACATTTGTTTCATCCCGATTGGAGCCGCACAAGTTAAAATCCGATGACGCTATTCATTGGGGAGAGCGCGTCTTATATCGAAGAGTCTTGGGGCCTGAAGTGTTTCGCACGGATTGGCACCATGTAGACCATATCGGGGTGCCATCGGGTAGCACAACTGAAAAACGTCAATTGGAAGGGGTCGAGGAGGTGTATTATGTGATGCAGGGAAATGCATTGGTAACGGTCGGTTCTCAAACGGTAAACATTCAAAAAGATGATTCTTTCCATGCCGGTTTAGGGGAAGAAATTTCTTTTTCGAGCACGGGCAACGACGACCTTGAAATACTTGTGATCGGTATTGCCGCTTCAAAGCTTAATGGACTGAAAATTTCCAAGCCTTTGGAGCGACCCAAAGCGATGGCCTTGGAGATGGATTTTGTGGTGGACAAGAAAAATGCTACCGCTTTTGAAAGAATGTATTATTCCATCTATGTACCTGCGATGGCTGTACAGGATGGGTATCTTAGCTCAAAGTTACTGCGGCTTTTTTCAGATGATTTGGCCCAAGAAATTCAAGCGGAGCGCACTACGTTCAATTATCAAATCCAAATAAGCTTTGATACGGAAGAAAACCGAAGAAAATGGGTGGCCAGCGACCAACATCAGATTGCTTGGCCAGCTGCATCGGAACTTGCCAAGGAGTTCAAATGGCGCGGGTATGATGTTATGGGCGATGACGAACAGAATTGAATCAGGTTTTGTTAACACAAAATGGAAATGACGGGAATTTCGTAAGTAAATGAGATACCCTTCAATTGGGGTAGGGATTTTGTGAGCATCCCCGCTTTTGTGGGACAGGTTTTGGCTTAAGCTGCTTTTTGTTGTTTTACCAGATACCTCTCTGCCGTAATTTGGTGATCGATTCCTTTGTGTCTTCGTTTGGTATTGTACCTGACAAAGTAATCATCGATTTGCCGGATGACGATATCGTTGTGAAGGCCAAGGCCCCATCTAGCATGAAATTTATAGGTATAGTTGAGGCCAATTGACGGTAATGCCAACCATTCGTTTTCCCCATCCTGCTGAACACCTTGGCTAATTGCGTATGGCTGATTATCAATCCCTGCATATGGTGCCTACGATAATCTTCAGAAATAGCTACTGCTTGCCCTTATCCGTAGGCGAATTCACAGATAAATAAAGCAATACCTATGCGGATCATAAGCCTAGGGCTGTTCTTACCAGTAATACTCTTTTTTACGAGATAAACTTTCAGAATTAAATAATTTTATTTCATCAAAATAGGTCATCTTTCATCATGTTTTTCACGGTTTTTTTGCTAAAGTCTCTAGCTAATTTTTCAGTCCCATTGTTTAATTTTCCATTCAGTGATTGGCTCCATTGCATCTCGTTGCCGACCCGAGTATAAAAAGTAGCTTTGGCGTTTACGGTCTCCACTTTTTTGGCTCCCCCCGCTAGGGGCACGTTAGTGCCTAAAAATGCCCGGAAAATGCCCAACTTTACAGGTACGCCAATTCGGGCATCGACGGAGGGGGTGTTCCTGTATTCCGACTTAATATTGTCGAAAGTGTATGCCAGTAGGGCATCTACTTGAAGTTCATCGGCCTTTTTCTTGAACGATTCTTCCGAATCGATATCGGTTTCCTTGATATGGTTATACGCCGAAATGGCCGAGATTCCAGAATCGGCAAGCTGTTGAACTGTGGCATCCTCAAGTTGGCGTTGTGCGAGTTCGTCGGAAGTTTTTGCCAAAACCATAATATTTCGGTATTCCCCCTTCTTATAGGTACGTGATTTCCACGAGGATTGTGAAAAACAGACAGCCGAAGTCATTGCTAGAATACATAAAAGAATAGTATTGCGGGAGGTCATTTCTTCTTTTAGTTGTAATGCAATATTATTTTTCATTGAATTTATTTTTATAAACGACTCCATCTTTAATTATTAATAGAAAGTTGTTCTCAGGATCTTCTATCAATTTGATATCTTGAATCGGGTTGCCATCTACCAAAATAATATCAGCATAAGCGCCTTCCTCTATAATACCCAATTTCCCATCCTGATAGGGATTTCGAGGGCCAGACATAGCCAGAAGTTGTGCATTGTCATAAGTTGCCATTTTAAGTACTTCAAATGGCGTGTACCATCTGGTCATCTTTGCCAATTGTGCCCCTTGCCTTTTGGCAAGTTTGGCATCGAACAAGCAATCGGTGCCCCATGCGGTTTTAATCTTATATTTTTTTGCCAATTTGTAAGCCTTATCCGTGCCATCGGTTACCATTAATTGTTTGGCCCGATTGGCAGAGCCTTCAGGAAAGGGAATGGAGTCATCATCGTCCAAAAAAGGCTGCAAACTCCACCAAATTCCCTTTTCGGCCATAAGTTTTGCCGTTTCCTCATCGGCCAATTGCCCATGATCGATACATTTTACGCCTGCGTTTATGGCCCTTTGAATAGCTTCTGGGGTGTAGGCGTGCACGGTGACATAGGTGCCCCAATTTTCGGCCGCCGAGACGGCAGACTTGAATTCAGCCTCGGTATATTGAACGACATCGATCGGATCGTAGTTGGAAGCAACACCTCCCCCCGCCATCAACTTTAATTGCGTTGCACCCTGTCTTAACTGTTCTCGGGAACGGAGCGTTACTTGATCGACCCCATCTGCAATGGCCACCACACCATTGCGCTCGGCGTATGACATTTCACCAATCTTTCTGGGCACATCGATCGGGAGACCAAAATCACCGTGACCTCCTGTTTGGGATATGAACGCTCCACTAGGGTAAATTCTTGGACCTACGGCAATTCCCTGGTCAATCGCCTTTTGAACCACTATGGCCCCTCCTCCCAAATCGCGTACGGTAGTAAAACCCCTTAGCAGTTGTTTTTTAGAGGCATTGACAGCAAAAAGTGCGATATAGGCATACTCTGAAGTCATTGCCAGCGATTGCGACAGCGATTCCATCATTATATGCGAATGTGCATCAATAAGTCCGGGCATTAAGAACTTGCCTTTGCCATCAATTATGGCAGTATTGGCGCTTTTATTGGTCGGGATAGGACCGGATGAAATTTTGGTGATTAATTTGTCTTGTATCAAAACATTCCCAATAATTGTTTTTTCATCCTTTCCGTTGAAAATTTCGACATCGTTGATAAGTACCGTAGTTTGCGCATTTACACAACAAACTAAAAGGAACATGGTGATAACTGCTATTGTTGGTTTTTTCATAATTTTTAGTTTAATGTCAGTACTACGTTTAATATTATTGATGACCTGTTCTAGGGAATTTTTACATTTTAAGATAGTCTTAGATCCTGTTTGTTCAGATTTTCCTAAGTAGGATAGAAAATCATTTTTGGTTTCGCAAGAGCACTTTACAAAAAACACCGATTATAAGCTAGAACACGCTCCATTTACATTCGGTGGGTTTTATTATCTATCACTAAAAATGGCTAAAAGTCCCGTAGCACTAATTTTAGTCGCTAACGCCATAGCATCAAGGTCGACTTGAAAATCCCCGTTGTGTGCGCCAAATGGCACTAAATTGTCATATTTAACAACTTGTTCAAAAATTTGGTTGCGCTCTACCCACTACTATTGGGTAACCATATTTTTTCACATCGTTATGTATTACCAAGTGGTGAGAATCTTCGGATCCCATTAAAAAAGGAACTTTGTCTTCCTTTAAAATATTTTTTTCATTTACTAAGCCAACCAATGAATTTTGGACCGTATGGGTCAGCTCGGTATCGTTATCCAAAGGGGTGGAGCAGGATTTCATCTTCATTTCTGGATATTTATCTTTCAACATATTATAAGCATGAGCAATACCTTCGTTTATATGCTCTACACCATTTATCATCAATTGCCTGTCTTGTTCACTGCACCAACGCAACTTTACTTTTAATAAGGACGTCGCAGGAATAACATTATGGTCACTACCGACCTGTCTAGAGCCCACTGCAATGACCGCCAGGTTTTTGGGATTGATAGCTCGATTCACAATAGCCTGGTATTGCATTACCGTCCATATCGGCACGATAGATAATAGTTGGGCCATCACCGTTTTTCATAATTCCAACAATACCGGTCAAGGCAATTCCCCTTTTTTCGTCGAAACCCAAATTTTTCAAATCTTTTGCGATAATACCAGCTGTTCTGGTTTCCATAAAGCCAAGTTCTGCATTTTGATGGATATCCTTGTAGATTTCGCTTAATCGGTCCTTATCTTTCGCAATGCTCTCTTCGATTGTCAAAGATGTGACGGATTGTGGCAAAGTGACCAAAGGGATCATAAAAACCAAACTCGACATAATGCCGCACTTAAAATAATTTGTGATGCACGTTTTAGATAGTTTGTTGTCCACTGTATATTTTTTTTGCACCTCACTGTGCCTTCGATCGAAAGTGAATTTTGTGCTGGTCAAGAATAACGGTGGGGGATTGTATGAAGATACATATATATGTTTAATTTTTTTGTTAAATAATTAAACAATTTTTATATAGGGAGCCAAAAGTCCTTTTAACGGAAAACGACGTCGATAGCCAAATCTATGCCGTCGAGTCAGGTAAATTCGCGCACTGTTTAAAAGCTGGATAGTTTTTTGGAATACTGGATGTTGGCACCATGGGAAAAATTCGCCGCACGTGAATATGTTCAAGTACCTTTGGTTAAAACCAATTTAAAATGGTGCTACCAAATAGCATAAACGGAGCATTTTTTACCTATCGTTCCAGCGATAGGTAATCTGTAGAAAACGCAGATTACATTTTTGAAGGTTTAAAACGGAAAATCGTTGAGCCGTTGCTTCCGACGTCATTTAAAGACGTATTCGTACAAAGCGGTTTCCTGTCCTTTCGCTTCTGAACATGGCGCAAGAATGACCATCTGCAAAACGCTATAGTTAACGGAACCGAAATAAGGAATCAGTCAAGACCTACTTACAGCAAAGCCCTTTAAGAGTCATTACAGCTTAAATCTTGGAAATTATAAGTGGTGCCGACATATTAAAGGGGTAAAAAATCTTAAGTCGAAAATATAGGTACTATAGGGCGTTTCAGAGGAGGTTGGAAAAACATGGAGCGTAAAGCCGACCAATGCGGGCGGGCAAAGGTCGTTCGCTCGGGAAGGCTTGGAGCGTAGGGTTTTTTCAACTTCCGCAGGAACAAGGGTAGCATGCAAAATTATACTTTTCGTTAATTCATCTCACATTATGCTTAGAACTGTATTATAGTAGCCTGTCACTATAAAAAATCAAGCTTATTTTCATCTTCCCAGTGTTTGGTTTCAAACCAAGTTAATTTTCATATGGGCTGTTTGGATTACTCCTACGAATAAATTCTACCCAAGGCTAAAGTCAAACAATCCCCCTTTTTTTTACGATTTTACAATAAGGAAAAAGTCGAGGAATCTTTACGGTCCTTTAAATTACCTTTTGCAAATTGAATAATTTCCGACAATCTGGTGGAAGTAAAACGAGGTAAAAGGAGAACAAACGATTTCTTTAGTCAATATTTATTAATAGGAGTGATGCTGATACTTTACTTGTCGTTTTATTTGCCTAAAAGGTGGTTCAGTATGAATTTCGTTTCGCTTATATGATATTTACAGTCTGTGCGCTTCTAGATTGATTTATTCCTTTTACCCTAACCATAGGCAATCAGAGAGACCTGAGAATGAGGCTAAAATATGATGAAGTTGTTCTCAATTGATGTTAGCGAAACTACCTAATCGCCTCACATCGGAATCATAAAGATACTTCTCAAATTGAAAAATCTAATCCTGTACCTTTATCCTTTTTAGAATTAAAATCTTGGGATTTATCCATCTGATTGTTTTTTTCGTATTTAATTTCTCCACTATATTCTGCCATACCTGCCTGCATCGACTCAATACGGCTGCCGATCGACTCATTATCTTTGAACATTGGTGACTCTAAATTCAGCTCTTTTGCCAATTCATAACCAAGATTAAATGCCTCTTTGTAATCCTTATCGACTTTTAGATTGTCTTCCATAGTTAAAAAGTTTCGCGTGCATGACTCTCAATGTACTCATTGATCGAGTCACGATCGTAAAGAATGATTTTTCTTTGTGGTTGTGAAAATCGAATTTTTCCTTCGTCCCTCAATTTTTGTAAAGTTGTTGTGCTCTTTATTTTCAGAAGGAGCATTGCCTCTTCACCATCCACCCATTTATCGGGCTTATCCACACGTTTGGACTCTACATGTTCCATCACCTTATCGAACAAGGCATAAAAAGCTTCCTCTTGTAGACAGACTACCTGCATTGTTTTAATCTTTAGCAATTAAACGAAAGACTCGACTGAGAAATTCATATCCAAAAGATAAGTGCAATAATAATCTACTCCCAGAAAATAGGTCAAAGGGTCAATCATTTAGACGAATGGTATCATTTATTTGGATGAGCCGGTGCCCTTCTACTCAACTCGAGCAGATAAATGAAGAATGGTACATAAAAATCTGAAAATGATAGGTGGGTATATGAGAACTGCAGAAGGCCTATTTTTTCCAATAACTGACTATCTTAATGTAGCCTTCCCCTTTTTGTAGCTTTCCCCTCTTTGAATTAATGCTACGAAACGATACTATTAAAGGGCACTTCAAATTCGGTGTCCAATATGGTAGTATATTCTCTACAGAACGAATCGTAAACCTTTTTGGCCCTCCCTTTCTTTCCTAACGAATAGAGCGAACGACATTTTAGAGAGAGGGCTTCCTCGTTCAACGGGGCATATTTAAGAATAGTTTCTGCAATTAGTATCAGCAAATTTTGATTTTTCTGTTCTTTTGCCAACCGCTCTAGGCCGTCGATTAATTTGTTTTCAATATCAACTTTAAATACATCCATCCATTCCGTCTGTATGTCAGGACAAATTTCCCCGGCAGAAACGGTTTTTAAAAATTTGTAGACCTCTTCTTCGGTAGATTCAACTCTGAAAAGCTTGAGTTGTTTTTTTGCGTAAACATAGTCGCAGAACACTCCTTCTCCCAAAATAATAGTCCAATAGGTATTTTCATGGTCTAATTGAACATCGCCAATTTTTTCAAGAATGATTCTTAGTTTACTGATATTGACATTTCTATTATTTCTTGCGCTAGTTCCAATTTTGTCATACCATAAAAGTTCAGTCAATTTATTAGAAGAAATTCCCTTTTCATTCTTAGATTGGTATAGCAAAATCAATATGAACAGCTGCTTCAAAGTAGGAGTAAACAACGCAGTTAAATCATTGCCTTCTTTGTCATAAGCTTGAAATCCGCCAAACACATAAATTGCAGATTTCTTACGATTTTCGAAGCTAAACTTTGGTTGCTGTTCTTCTTTTTCAGTAACGTTATATTTCTTAAGCTGATAGGTAATTCTTTTTTTTGACAATTTCTTAAGCAAAAATAATAGACCACTGACAACAGCTAAGGATGCAAGAATCCAAACATATGTGTAGGAATTTGATAGCGGGGGTTCTTCCTGGAAAATTTCAGAAGATAGAAGGGGAGGATATGAAAGTGAATGTATACTTACATCGTCACCGGCCAAACTAAAAGCGTATAGTTTTGTTCTACTCTTATCTAAAAAAAAGCCGGTGCTTGATTTATTACCCAAATATTTATAGGGAATAGAATCGGAAAAAATCGTCATCCTATAGTTATTTATATCAAAACGCGCAAGTTTTAGGCTTGTATTCGAATTTGTACTGTTATAAATCAAGGTATAGAAAGCGTCCAAGCTAGAATTCAATACCATCGATTCGACGGGCACCGTGGGTGTTGGAAGTAAGCTCTCCTTTACCCATAATTTTTCACTGCTAAAATCATGCAAACTCACGGAATAAAGGTCATAATAGTGCTTTGTATTAGCCACTTGCCTACCGGATTTGCTGCCTAAACCACCATAAATCAAAAATGAATTTTCATCAAAGATACCTGACGAACTTCTGTGTCTGGGATCTATGGATTGTGTCTTATCGATGTTAACCCATTTTGATATGTCATTTTTGAAATTCTTGATATCACTTTTATAACGAAAAAAACCATAACCGCCATAAGCGATCAGCGAACTGTCAACGGGGGATATTAGTTTATTATGGTTCCAAAATGCGGGCTCAGGACATTCTAGTTCATCAAGGGTCCATTTTAAATTGGAGAAATTAAATTTGCTAAGCATATTCTTATCAAACGAATATGACCACAATTCTTTGAAATATGGATTATAAATAAAGTTATTATCCAGACAAGGAAAGGGACTTCCGTCATATACAAGGGTGTCAAGGACTTGATTTTTCAGTGAATACGTATAAACCGCCTCGTTGTCTATAAAAAAAATACGCTCACCTAATCGGTCCTCTGCTGTCCCTAATAGGTTATCAAAATGAAAATCCACGTTTTTTTGCCAAGTGGCATGCTCATCAATCAACCATTTTGGATTGTCCGCTACGGCGACATCGTTCGATACTTCGTCATAAACATTATTGTTCGTAGAATGTCTACCAAGAGTCCAGTTTCTAATAAGCGTATTATTTTCCTCAATCTTGACTTGCTTTAAACTCATCGGAATTACATCGGTGGTATGGACGTTATTAAGATTTACTTTTCCGAAAACGATATCAAAATCCTTAAGTAAATGAAGACCTTCAGCTTTTTTAACGGTTTTCTCCCCATTTATGGTCAGTGTTATTGTCGCATTGATAATATCAAAATGAATATTAAAATTCATCCACTTGTTCAATCCGCCATTCGGAATGTCGGACCATTCAAAACGCATCAGTATTGAGTCTTTTTCAACTAGCCAAAAATTAGCTTCCTCCGAACTTATATTTGTATAGTTTGTATTGCCGACAAGACTAAAGTTTATCTTATTATCCCCAATAACTTTAACAATATTCCCAAAATATCCGTCCCCGTCCCGAAATTTCGCCTCAAATGCCAAGGTGAATTCCTTTTCAAAATGCAATGATTTTTCAGGGGTCAAATTAAGAGAAGTGCGTTTTTCCTGTGCAACTTCATGAGAAGAAAAGAATAACCCCTCATTTAAGTATTCTTGTGAATACGTGCACAAACTAGCTAAAAATACTAGGATAACTACTAAATATATTGTTCTCTTCCCCATCAATTATATTTCCACTTGAAAACCGTTAAATTAAGTAAAATTTCCGTAAAGGATTTATTTAAAATCTACTCAATTTAATTCTAATAAAGCCCGCAATTGCAATAAGATATTAAAACTTATTTTAATTGTAGTGAGGGTTCTAAAAATAACATAAATGTATTACTACTTTTTGTTGCCTGTTTTATCAAAACAATAGCTTCAAAAAGAAATATGCTTCGGGTCGAACAAACGTCCAACTTTCCCCATTTATTGGAGGAGTTTTATCTTTTATTCTCTTAGAAACAGCATATTTTATCTACTATTAATTCAATTTTAAGCGATTTTTTATTACTAATTAATCTACATCTTCTTTTTTTAAACTTTTAATTGAGCTGGTCAACTTATTTACTTGTTAGAAAAATGAAAACTAGCAGTTTTTTCACTATTCAATAATTAAACATACCAAAATGGATACTAGGAGAAGTTTTCTTCAAAAGATTACGGCGTTTATTGCAAGTAGTCTTACTACCCATTGGATTTTTGCGCAAACGAATAGTGACAGTATTACTATTGGAAATCCATTTAAACTTTCCGAAGAGTTAGTGGTATGGATGAAAGAAGCAACCGTGGCGCAATTGAAGGGCTGTCGTGTACAAGCATATGATGGAACATGGATTCACTCCCCTGACGGGGTTGGAAACTACAAAGCTTTGTGGACTAGGGATTTTTATTACATGGTAGAATATGCAGGCGATTTAATGGATAAAGATGAGATAAAGGCTTCAATTCATTATTTGGTGAATGGACAAAGAGATGACGGTTGTATGCCAGATCGTGTTTATGCAAGTGGTGAAGCAGTTTATAGTCCCGGTGCAATTGGCAAACCACTTGCTGACCATGCAGTTGACAATGGTCCGTTTATGGCAATGTTGCTATGCTCTTATGTAAATCAATTCAACGATAAAGAGCTTTTTTTTAAATTGGAATCGAGAATAAAGGATGGACTTGACCAAATATATGTCAAAGAGAACGGACTGGTCTATAATGACCCAGAAAACCCGCAGTGTGTTTACGGATTTACTGATATCGTAAAAAAAACCGGATACCTGCTATTCACCTCGCTGTTATTTTATAAAGCCAACTTGGAAATGTATAAACTTTGCCAGAAATACGGTATTAATGAGTCGAGTTATTACAAAAAGAATCATGAGTACGTAAAGCAAAGTATTTACAGGTTATGGAGCGAAAAAGATGGTATGTTCTGGGCAGCCGATATCGATTGTAAACAAATCGATGTTTGGGGAAGTGCCTATGCGATTGACATTGGGGTTACTGACCCTGAGCAGACTCGCCGCATCTCCAACTTTTTGGTAGAACACTACGATGAGTACGTACAACGCGGTCAAATTAGACACTTGGCGAACAATGATGGCGTATGGGAAAAGTTATTTATTGAAAATGATCCCGGTACATATCAAAACGGAGCATATTGGGCTACTCCACTTGCTTGGATAGCTCCTATTTACGATAAAGTAAAACCTGGTCTTTCGAAACGTACGCTGGAGGTGTGCATCGAAGATTTCCAAAAAAATGGAATAAACGAATGCATAAACGGAGACTATTTAAAGGTTCCAAATTTTGTGGCAAGCGCGACCAACGTATACGCACTTACCAAATAACAAATTAAAACTGCCACTGGTAAAATTCTATATTTTACTTCTTGTCAGTTGGTTGCCAAAAAAAATATTGGAATGTTTAAATAGTTTATATGAGAAAATTCCATTTTCGGTGGTACACCACAAACAATGGAATAATAGTGTTTTAAAAATTTAATAAGTTCTAGCAAATATGTTAAATAAATATCAGATTACAGGGGAGATGTTTATATTAAGGGTTTATTAATAATTTATTAATGACCAAGCACTTATTTTACTATTAGAATTCTCAAACCAATGTTCATGGTAAATGGAGGTCATAATTGAGATAAAAACTTAGAACTAAAATATTTTAAAAACTATGGAAGATCGGCGAAAATTTTTAAAGAAATCAGCCTCCGCGGTAGCCTTCGGCTTGGTAGCCGATTGGGCTTCCGCAATGCCAATCTATGATAAACTTGGGGAAACATTACCTCAGAGGCAATTGATAAGAAATGGTGAAAAAGTAACTGCCTTTTGTTTGGGAGGCTATCATTTGGGCTTTACAGAAAATCCAAAAGAGGCCGAAAGAATGGTCGAGCGTTCCATGGAATTGGGAGTGCGATTTTTTGATAACGCAAGGCGTTATCATGATGGTCGTTCGGAAGAGTATATGGGCAAATTTCTGACCCCAAAATATCGTGACCAGGTTTTTTTAATGTCAAAAGCTCCGGCAAAAACCGGCAAAGGCGTACAGCAGCAGTTAGACGAATCGTTAAAAGCCTTAAAAACGGATTATTTGGATCTTTGGCAAATACACACTTTTACTACTCCGGAAGATGTTGATAATCGTTTGCGCGATGGTGTTCTTGATGTTTTTCTAGAGGCGAAAGAAAAGGGGAAAACCCGTTACTTAGGGTTTACGGGACATCAAAATCCGAAGACACATTTATATTTTCTCGACAAATTGGAAGAGTTGGGCATTGAATTCGATACCTGCCAAATGCCTTTGAATGTATGCGACCCTTCTTTTGAATCTTTCCAGCATGACGTATTGCCGGTTTTAAACAAAAGGGGCTATGGCGTAATAGCCATGAAAACAATGGCCGGGGGCAGCATGATGGGAGGCCGTATTGATACTACACCTCAAGATATACGCACGAAAGACATACCCGATGTGGTGTCAAAAACTGAACTCTCGCACGCCAATTTACATGAATATGTGTATTCGTTACCAGTATCAAGTCTATGTAGTGGTTGCAGATTCACGTATGAGCTTGAGGCGAATGTCAAGGTATTAAAGGATTTTAAAAAACTGTCTGTTGAAGATATGGATAGGTTGGTCAACTATGCGAAACCTTATGCAGGTCTTATTGTTGAAAATTATAAAAGAGTTTTTGCTTAGCCCCTTATATATGTCAAAATTAGATTTATTAAAACAGTGGTTTGAAAAGCATCCGGGAACGGTAACCGCATTTTCCGGGGGTGTAGATTCATCTTTGGTTCTTTTTGTTTCTAAAATGGTATTGGGAGATAAGGGAATAGGGTTGATTTCAAATTCGGAAAGTTTGAAATCCAAGGATTTTAAGGTGGCCGTGAATTTTTGCACAGCACATCATATCAAATTGGAGGTTCTCAAAACAGATGAACTAAATGACTCGAATTATACTGCAAATCCTACTAATAGATGTTTTTTTTGTAAAAATCACTTGTATGAGGCAATGATTGAGATCATTAAAAATAAATATCCGACATACACTATTTTGAACGGAACCAATCTTGATGATCTTGATGATTACCGTCCTGGTCAACAAGCGGCAAAAAAATACCAGATTAGATCACCGCTTGCCGAACTTGAGATAAGTAAGAAGGAAGTTATTGAAATGGCGGATGCCTTAGGACTTGAAACCGCTTTCAAACCACCGAGTCCATGTTTAAGCTCAAGAATCCCTTACGGAACGCAGGTAAATAAGGAACGACTAAGACAAATAGAACAAGCGGAATATATTCTCAATAATTTTGGCTTTCACAATGTACGTGTAAGATATAGAGGAGATGAGGCTTCAATCGAAGTCCCATCGAATGAAATACCTTCCTTAGAAAATCAATTTGAGAATATATCCAAAGAGATAAAAGAACTTGGTTTCTTAAAAGTTAAGGTGGATTTGGAGGGATTTGTTTCTGGGAAATTAAATCGTGTGTTGAATGAATAAACCCTTTATAATCGATTATGATAGAAGGCAGCGCTTGGGCTTTGACGAGGTTATTTACGGTGCCGCCAAAAGTGTTCCTCTTTTACTAGGTTTACTGGAAGAATACGAGAACAGAAACCAAAATGTGCTCATTACAAAGCTGCAAAGTGAAAAAGCAACAAAGCTATTGAAAAAACACAAGTCCGCCTTTGTTGACGAAGAATCAGGAATCTTCATGCTAAAACCAATAGGGAAGATTGACGGTCTAAAGAGAGTTGGCATTATTTCGGCCGGAAGTTCCGACATAGGGGTGGCCAATGAAGCATATTATACGTTGACTTATATGGGTATTGGTTCAGAAATAATTCACGATGTCGGAGTGGCGGGCTTGCATCGTTTGCTTGACAAAATCGAAGACCTGCGCGTCTACGATGTTTTAATCGTTGTCGCAGGATTTGAAGGGGCCCTACCAACAGTTGTTGGAGGTCTGTTGCCCCAACCTATCATCGCCGTACCAACATCGGTCGGTTACGGAACGGCCAAAAATGGGGAAACAGCATTGCATGCCATGCTGACAAGTTGTGCAAACGGAATTACCGTCGTTAATATAGACAACGGATACGGCGCTGCTATGAGCGCATTTAGAATGCTAAATCTTAAAAAACAATGAGTGCAATTTATATAGAAGCTTTTTCTGGTTTGTCAGGAAATATGTTACTCAGTGCTTTTTGCGAGTTGCTCGATGATTATCAGTCGCTTATCGACTTACCCAAAAAATTGCATTTGCCAGATGGGAAAATCGAAATTACGGAAGTCGATAAAAACGGAATCAATTGCAAATATGTGGAAGTAATCGATTTGAACTTGCAAACGGATTCACATAAAAGTGAAGAACAGAATCATGACCATGCGCATAGCCATGACCACCATCATGAACATTCACACGACCATAGTCACAGTCGCCATCATCATGGTCATCGACATCTTTCGGATATTCAAAAACTGATTGACCAAGCGCATATCAGTGATGGAGCCAAGAAAATAGCCCACGAAATTTTTCTGCTTATTGGTAAAGCAGAATCTCAGATTCATAAAATGCCCCTTGAGACGATACATTTTCACGAAATAAGCGGTGTTGACTCGATTATCGACATTGTGGGAAATGCCATTATGATCGATAGATTGAAAATTTCCAAAGTTTTTTGTACGCCCATCTGCTCGGGTTTTGGAATGGTAAAAACCCAGCATGGTCTTTTACCGGTACCCGCACCGGCCACGGCAGAATTGTTGCAGGGAATGCCAATCTATCCGGGCAACGAAGAAGGAGAAAAAATTACCCCAACGGGAGCGGCAATCTTAAAATATCTCAATCCTGATTTTGAGAGTTCGAATTATACGGTTCGGAAAACAGCTTATGGGCCAGGTAAAAAAAACTTTAATAATCCAAACGTTGTCCGGATTTCTCTTCTTGAAGAAAGCGGATCTAAAAACAAGGATACTTATATTCAACTCGAAACCTCGATAGACGATATGTCCCCAGAATATCTGGGAACTGATTTCCAACAAGGATTATTGGATGCCGGAGCAGTAGATTTCAGTATATCGCAGCAGCTTATGAAAAAAGGAAGGTTTGCTTTTTTACTCAGTATACTCCTTCGAGTCGATAATTTAGATAACGTATCGAACTACCTGTTTGACAATACCAGCACTATCGGCCTTCGATATTATAGTATCGACCGCATTGAACTCCCAAGAAAAAAGCAGAAAAAACAAACGTCTATGGGGGAGATTGAGGTCAAGGCCGTCACCACTCCCACAAATCAAATCAAGATGAAACCTGAATATGAGGATATCAAAAATTTGGCAAAAAAAACCGGTCAGTCCCCATTTCAGGTTATCAACAAACTCAATAATAATAATCCTTTAAATTCTTAAACAATGAAAAAAGTATCTTTAATTTTCTTTTTGATGATGGGTTCTCAAATACTATTGGCACACCCAGGTGTAGAACATCATTCGCACGATTCTTTTGTGGGTGAATGGGCCTGGTTGATTCTTCCACTGGTCGCTATGATTGCCATAGCATTGAAATTCTCCCAATCTCGATCCAGAAATAGCAGAAAGTAACTTTTTCTTTTCTGTCGCAAGCCTATAGTGGGAAAATTTTAAGCAAGTTCGGTATGAAGAACAAATCTAGAGGAGTTTCTTTGCTCTTCTTATTTATAGTATTGATTGGGTGCAAGAAAATTGAAAAAAGGTTGAAATTAGATCGAAGACCCAATGTGCTTATCGTTTTGACCGATGATTTGGGTTATGGGGATATTTCGTCTTTCGGGCAGAAAAATTATCAAACGCCCAACATAGATAACATTGCAAAGCATGGCGTGACGAGTACCGATTTTTACGTGCCAACGCCATATTGTGCACCGTCAAGGGCTACCTTATTAACCGGAAGGTTTCCGCTTCGTCATGGTTTGATTAAAAATCCTACACCGGATGCGGGTGTGCAGGTCGATACCATCGGGTTGTCTCCTAATGAAATAACTTTAGCGGAAGTTTTTCGTGAATCCGGTTACGCCACCAAAGCTATCGGGAAATGGCATTTGGGACATACATCGAAGTTCTTTCCCTTAGAACAGGGTTTTGATGAATATTTTGGAATACTTTATTCCAATGATATGCGCCCGGTACAGATTATTGAGAATAGCGATACCGTTCAATACCCGGTTGATCAAAGGTTTCTGACTAAAACATATACCGAACGAGCCATTGATTTTATCAAAAGAAAAAAAGAAGAGCCTTTCTTTTTGTATCTGGCACATGCAATGCCCCACAAACCATTGGCGGCTTCCGATACATTTTATACGCCTGAAACTCCAAATGACCTGTATGCTGATGTTGTGCGCGAATTGGATTGGTCCGTTGGCGAAGTGATGTCAACCTTGGATGAGTTAGAAATATTAGATAACACCATCGTAATTTTTATGTCCGATAACGGCCCTTGGTACGGTGGCAGTACCGGGGGCTTGAAGGGAATGAAGGCGACCACTTGGGAGGGCGGTATCCGAGTTCCGTTTATGATTCGTTATCCAAAAGTTTTTCCTGAAAATAAGAAGGTCGATGTACCTCTCTGGTCGCCCGATATTTTTCCGACATTGTGTTCATTAACGAATATAATACCGAGCATAAGCAATACGTTGGATGGGCAAGATATTACTGAGATTCTTCAAGGAAAAAATAAAATTCACCCACCGGTCTTTAGTATGCACAATGATGAAATTATGTCCATTAGGGAAGGTGATTATAAATTATTCATCAATAAACCTCGACATCGTAGAAAAGTCGATTTAAGCAAATGGTCAGACCCGAGAGGCCCCGATGGGACAACGATTATAGCTCAAATAGAAGGACAGGCCACGCCTGCGGACTATCCCGGGATATCGCCGGAAGAACCTGAAAATGAAATTCAATTGTTCAACCTGAGAGAAGATCCGACCGAATCAAATAATTTGGCTTCATCAAATGCAGAAATGATAAATGAATTGATGGGGGATTATGAAGATTTTAAAGAAAGTTTGAAAAAAGACAATAAGCCTTTATGAAGGCTATTACCCAATTAAACATATTTTACAATATGTACGATTTTAAAAAGATGGGGTGTCTTTTGCTATTCAGTTGGTCAATTATGGGAACTGCTTTACAGGCCCAGTCGGTAAATACTGAAAATGCTGCCGGCATACCGCTTACCTTAATGACCTATAACCTCAAATTTGCTAGCCCCGACTACAAGCCATTATGGGAGCAAAGACGTGAAATGCAGGTGGATATGATTCAGAAATACAATCCTGATATTTTAGCGACACAAGAAGGTCTAAAAGAACAAATCGATTATTTATCTGAGCAATTAGGCGAATATGTAGTGGTCGGCGAAGGCCGAAAGGGAGGCGATGCCGATGAACATATGGCCATTTTTTATAAACGCGATAAGTTCCGACTAAGACAATTGAACAGTTTTGCGCTCTCAAAAACACCGGAAATATTGGGGAGTGGCCCAAATGAGAATCCGAGAATCGTGACCTGGGCCCGCTTGGCATTTATTAATTCGCCAAAAAACGAAGAACAAAAATTATATCCGATGGATTATAGGGGACATTGGAAAAACACGAAAGAGCTTTACGTCTTCAATACACATTTCTTTAACGGAACTAAAGACACACTGGCAAGAGATAATGCAGCCAAATTGATAATGGAAAAAATCAATTCCCTCAATCGTTTTGGTGAATGGACCAAAGACCGTCCCGTATTTCTGATGGGAGATTTTAATGCGCAACCTGACAGTAAAGTGTATAAAACCTTTGTTGGTGATAACTCTTCGGGTAATCAAAATTTACTTGAGGACTGTATCCTTGGAGGCCAAGAAATTGACTGGGTTTTATACAAAGGGGATGTAAAGGTTATTGGCTACGAGCGTGTAGAATATAATATAGATGGAGTATATCCGTCAGATCATAAGCCAATATTCGTAAAATTGAATATTCTTGATTGACTTACCCCTCCAAGAAGCAAATTTCCATTCTTTTCAAAAATTGCCGCATAATATTTCCATATTAATAAATTATTAAGTCGTAATTAAGCATTTATTATCCCTTAATTAAGCCCCTTCGTCTTTTTTCGTAGTCATCAATAAAGTCATAAACCCTATTGGCTTTAAAAACGGAAATTAATTCGACCTAAGAACCCAACTTTGAAAATTATGAAGAAAGCTAAATTAAATTTTCTATTATTGCTGTTTCCTCTAATTGCGCTTTGTCAAGAGCGGACAATTACGGGAACCGTTACCGATGCCACCGGACCTTTGCCGGGAGCTAGTGTACTGGTAAAGGGAACCTCCAACGGCACCCAAACGGACTTTGACGGCAACTTCACAATTGATAATGTTCCTGTAAATGCTACTCTTGTTTTTAGCTATATTGGATATCAGACCATTGAAGAAAACGTAAATGAACGGTCTTCTATCGACGTGGAACTATCGGAAGACACCCAAGCACTTGATGAAGTGGTAGTTATAGGGTATGGTTCGGTTACTAAAAAGGACCTTACCGGAGCAACCGGCTCCGTAAATGCGGAAGAGATTGCAAAAAGGCCCTTGACGCAAATAGATCAAGCCTTGCAAGGTACGGTTACAGGTGTAGCAGTTACCAGTCAAACCGGACAGCCGGGCAGAGGATTGGATATAAGAATACGGGGTACGGGCTCGATTACAGGCGGAACTTCCCCATTGTTCGTAATTGACGGCTTTATTGGTGCCAGCATCGATGGTATCGACCCCAATGAAATTGCATCGATCGACATACTTAAGGATGCCTCTGCTACCGCCATATATGGGTCACGGGGGTCAAATGGTGTTGTTATTGTCACAACTAAATCTGGAAAAACTGGAGATTTGAAGGTGGACTTTTCATTTTGGTCCAGCATCGGTCAAGTTACGAGAAGGTTGGATATGTTGAACGCAGGGGAATTCGCTGGCATAGTTAGCCTTACTGATGCACAAGCAGGGTCGACCCCTACTTTTTCAGATTCTGAAATCCAAGAAATTGCAAATAGGGGTCCTGGTACAAATTGGCAAGACGAGATTTTTAGGACGGCTATTACTCAAAACTACAGTGTGGCTTTGTCAGGAGGCTCCGACAAACTCAAGTACCGATTTTCAGTCAACCATTTAAATCAACCTGGTACATTGATCAACCAGTCGTACAAACGAACCACGTTCAGGTCAAATATGGATTTCCAGTTGAACGATAAACTAGATTTACAGGTGAATTTAACGGGGTTCCAGTCTAAGGCCAGAAACGCGGAATATGGTGGTGGTCTATCCGATCCTTTTGGTCAAGCCACTATCTGGAATCCGATTTCCCCGGTTTTTGACGAAAATGGCAATTATATTGAGAAAACAGGCTTGGCATCTATTGGTTTCAATCCTGTCGCCGAGGCCAATAATAGGATCAACGATGTGGGCGAGAAAAATTTTGCGGCCACTACTACCTTGAACTGGAAAATCGTAGATAATCTAACCTTTACGACTACCAACGCATATTCGACATTTTCAAATCTTATTTCCGACTTTAGAGGGCTCCTTACTGATGTCGGCAATATAAATGGAAACGCCCGTGCTTTTCAACAGACCAATGAAGGATATTCCTTTCTAAACAGTAATTATTTCACCTATAAAAACACTTTCGGGGTCCACAGCCTCAATATAACGGCGTTATATGAACAACAAGTAAACGAAGGTTTTAATTTTAGGGCCAATGCTTTCGACCTTAGTACGGAAGCCAATGGTTATTACAATCTTGGGTTGGGGGGCTCACAACAAATTTCGTCCGGTTTTGGGGATTCTTCCTTGCAATCTTACATGGGACGGGTCAATTACTCCTACGACGACAAGTACTTATTAACTGCCAGTTACCGGGTGGATGGTTCTTCTCGACTTGTTGATAAATATAGTGGATTTCCTTCAGTAGCCTTGGCATGGAGGGTTTCTGAAGAAGGTTTCCTAAAAGATAGTGAGATAATCAATGACCTGAAAATAAGGGCAAGTTACGGGGAAACGGGCAATCAGGCCATCGGTGCTTACTCATCGTTAGCACGAATAAACGTGGAAAGCCCCGTATTCTTTGACGGAACCACCCCGACCGTTACAACACCCTTAGGTAGTCCGGCACCTCAAGATTTGAGATGGGAAGTAGCGAAACAGACCGATATCGGTATAGATGCCACGTTATTTGGCGGACGACTGAATATCGCGGCGGATTGGTACAATAAAGATATTACGGATCTATTGTTTTCAAGGGAAGTCCCGGCTTACTCCGGTCTCGGTAACATTTCCACCAACTTAGGCGAACTTAACAACAGTGGCTTCGAATTTTTGGTCGATGCCAGAATAATCGATAAGGAACAGTTCAAGTGGAGCAGTAGTTTTAACATTTCCTTCAACGAGAACGAGGTGGTAAGCCTAGAGGGCCAAGATAATTTAAGAAGTGGAGAAGTAAATATTCTTGAAGCGGGAAGATCACTGGGCGAGTTTACGGGATATGAGTTTTTGGGCACTTGGAAAACGAGCGAGGCTACGGAAGCCGCAACATTCGGAGCCATACCTGGTGATGCAAAATATTTGGACGTTAATGGCGATAATGCATATACTACTGAAGACTTTGTCTCCATTGGAAATGCCTTACCGGATTTCACGTTTGGTTTCAATACAGATCTGGAATATCGTAATTGGAGGCTTAATCTTTTGGTGCAAGGTACTTCAGGCAATGATATTTATTCATCGACCATTGCATTTGCTACCGGTGGTCTGGGCCAGGCACGGCAACCCACCTTAAAGGATGCTTTGAATATTTGGACCCCTCAAAATGAAACTGATTTTCCGACATATAGCCCTTCTACACAAAACTTTAGGAATAGCAGTCGTTTCGTTTATGATGCCTCATATGCGAAAGTAAAGAACTTATCGTTGACCTACGTGTTTCCGAAAAGTGTGCTGGACAGGCTAAAAATAAATTATGCCGAAATGTACGTCAGCGGACAGAATATATGGACAATTACGAACTATCCAAGTTTAGATCCGGAGGCAACCAGCCTGAGAGGCCCATTGGAGATAGGTTTGGATTGGAATGCGCTCCCCAACCCGACCACCTATACGCTTGGTATAAAACTAGGTCTATAATGAACTGTTTATCAAATTAAAAGAATTAAAAATGAAAAATACATATAAAAACTATCTATTCTTTTTTGCGATGGTGGCATTGCTAAGCTTTACAAGTTGTCAAAAACTTGAAGAAGATCCAAGATCGATTTTAACTACCGAAACTTTTTTAAATAACGAATCGGAATTCGAAGGTGCGGTTGCGGCAATGTACAGACCTATTACCGGAGCCGAAATCGGATGGGGATTTACTTTTCGAATCACTTCCTATTTTGGATCAGATGACCTGACCACCGACCCAGGATTGAACAAACAACCGTTTAGGGAATTTGATAGGTTACAGGGAACATCCGATAATGATTTCGCCCGACGTCAGTGGGAAGGCCCATGGCAAACTATTTACCAAGCGAACAATGTACTTGAAAACCTTGAAGAGGCCGACTTGAGCGACGAATACAGAAATGGGGCAGAGGGGCAGGCCCGCTTTTTGAGAGCCATCAGCTATTTCTATTTGGTTCGGACTTTTGGAAGATTACCGGCCGTAACCTCCACCGCTATCGATGTGAACAATCTGCCCCAGCGTGCCGAGGTCTCGGAAATCTATGACATTATCGTTAGCGACCTAGATCTCGCAGAAGACTTACTTCCGGAATCATTTGCCGGCGAACCGGGAAAAGCCACGAAATTCGCTGCAAAATCACTTTATGCCGATGTATTACTTACAATGGCCGGATGGCCATTGAATCAAACGGATACCTATGCGCAGGCAGCGGAGAAAGCCAAAGAAGTAATTGATTCGGGACAATATTCCCTGGTAGCGGACTATGGTGAGGTATTCCGCACCAATAATAACTCGGAATCCATATTTGGTCTACAATACAACGTAGCTGGCGGGTTACCTCAAAGAGGATTCGGGTCTTCCGCAACTCCCTTGGAAGAGGTAGCGCAAACCGGAGCTAGTGGATGGCAAGACTTTTGTACCGAAATTACATTTTTTAACAACGCTCCCGATTGCAAACGTACAGATGATACCTTTTATACTACATTAAAGCTAAGACAAGACGATGGAAGTTATGATTTAGTACCTTGGGATTCCCCGAGAACCAGAATACAGCATCCATATTTTAAGAAATTCCGCTCCGGTTTAATGGGCGATGGCGTAAGTGAGACCGATTCGACCATTTTTTCCATGGGCCCGAGTACGGATAAAAGTCTTGATGTAATACGCTACGCCTCGACATTACTGAACTATGCGGAAGCATCGGCAATGGCTTCCGGGCCGTCCGCAGATAGTTATGGCGCAATCAATCTAGTAAGGGATAGGGCAGGTCTACCACCGCTGACACCGGGTCTTCCGCAAGAGCAGTTTCGTGATTCGGTAATCTATGAAAACGCGTACGAATTTGCGGGAGAATTCGGGGAGCGTTGGTTCGATATCGTTCGACTACAGCTACTACAAGAGGTTATCGATGCCAGGGATTCCAGGGAAATACCGATTGCAGAGGCAGCAAAGGCAGATCCATCCCCATATTATTTGGCACCGATACCCTTCAACGAAATGGCTAAGAACCCGCAATGGCAACAAAACCCCGGGTATTGATTGCTCCCATAATTTATGGAGTATCTAAAATGGTTCTCCAAAACAGATTGTTAGTTTTGAGTTAGTTGGGAAGGCGGAATAAAATATTTTATTCCGCTTTTTATATATCCAACCGGACAACTATATTTAAAAAGATTTCAGAATAAAGTGGAAAAGACTTCGAAACATAAAAAGACTTTGTCATTCAAGATAGTGGGCATAAGCTTGCCCTTTCTTTTTTTAGTGATTCTAGAAATTTTCTTACGACTGTTCAACTACGGAACCAACCTCGATTTATTCGTTCCCTATGACGTCGATGGGGAATACTTAAGGTTCAATCGGTCTGCATCACAACGATATTTTAATAATTCCCAGTTTGCCCCAATCGGTAACCAAGAGCTTTTTAAGCGTCAAAAGGATGGTAGAACATTTCGAATATTTGTATTGGGCGAATCCACTACTATCGGCTATCCCTACTTTCATAACGGTTCTTTTCACCGCTGGCTACAATATCGCTTAATGCAAACCTATCCCGATAGCAATTTTGAGATTATAAACCTGTCATTGACAGCCGTGAATTCTTATACCGTATTGGGATTTTCAAAGGAGGTTGTACATTATGAGCCGGATGCAGTTCTAATTTATACAGGTCATAATGAGTACTATGGAGCTTTGGGAGTTGGTTCTACACAAACTCTGGGCAATAATCCTTGGGTAGTGAATACCATACTTTACCTACGCGAATTCAAGGTGATGCAACTGATGAACAACGCCTACCAAAAACTTCTAAAATCATTTGATAATAAGGAATCAAAAATGAATGTCACCAGAATGGAAACGATGGTAGCACAACGCCAGATTCCTTTCGGATCAGAATTATACGACAAAGGTGAAAATCAATTTAAATCGAATATGAGCGAGATATTGGATCTTTTCCAAAGATTTGACATTCCTGTTTTTCTGGGTAATTTGATCGGCAATGAAAAAGACCTGGCTCCATTTATTAGTGTCTCCCAGGAACATATAGCTTCAAAGTCATTTTCGGAGCATTATGCCCTAGGAGAAGCATCTTTAAGAAAACATGATTCATTAGTTGCCTACGACCATTTTAAAAAAGCGAACAATACCTTTTCGGAACATGCCGACTGTAATTTTTATTTAGGGTCCTTGAGTTACGCACAAAAAAAATACAGAGAGGCTAAAATCTATTTTGAAACGGCAAAGGAGCTGGACGAACTCCGGTTTCGGGCACCTAATATTTTTAATACCATTATTTACGATTTGACCGTTAAATATTCCAACACCCATTTGGTGGATGTAAAAAAAGAATTCGAAAATGTCTCGCATTCATCTATAATCGGGAAGGAGTTAGTCGTAGATCATGTGCATCCGAATCTTAAAGGATTTGCATTGATGTCCAATGCGTTTTATAAAGCAATCGAGGATGCTGAACTACTTTCGATGAGTCTTAAAAACAGTGAAATTTCATTCGACCGATTGCTAAAAGAAATGCCCGTTTCAAAAGTAGATTCGATTGCTGGAGCCTATAGAATTCATATTTTAAAAGAAAGTTGGCCCTATAGCGAACAGGACTCGAAACATAAAATAACTTCTGATACTTATGAACAAAGGCTAGCTTACAAACTTCTTCAAAAGAAAATTAGTTGGAGGCAGGTCAATGACAGCCTATTTGCCTATTATAATCAAATCGGTCAACTCGAAAAAGCTATAAAAATAGCAGAAGCCTTGGTATTGGAATTCGCTGAGGACCCAGTTTTTTATGATAAAGCAGGCATGTTGAACGCACAACAACAAAAGCTTGGGAAAGCTATCTTCTATATAACTAAATCTTTTCATCTACGACCCAACTTTGATAAAGCACGATTCTTATTGATTCATCATTTAAAAATGGACAATCCGATTGAAGCAATTTATTATTTGGATTATGCCATTGCAAACAATGATGCAAGTGTTCCCGAATTAAATCGCATAAAAGCATTGACCGAACAGGTGATGGCACTTAAAAAGAAAATGGACAGAAGTCCGACGGACTTGAAAATTAAAAACGAAATAGCCCAAGTCTATGTTCAGATGGAAAATAAGGACGGTGCTTTGAAATATATTGAATCGGTTTTGCAAATCGACCCAAACAATGAAGACGCGATTTCATTGAAAAGCTTTATAAAGTAAAATGAAAAAAATATACATTAAAATGAATTGGCGCAAGAAAATTACCGGAAAGCAAACCATGGATTTTGGTCTGGTCGTTATTCTTGCATTGGCCATATTGGCTTTTTGGCAAAAAGAGGAAAGTCTCTTACTCGCATTAATAGTTATAACCCTAATTGCTATTATCGCCCCTATTTTACTAGCTCCATTTGCTTACGTCTGGTTCAAGCTTTCGCAAATATTAAGTATCATGAGTTCAACTATCCTTTTGAGTATATTGTTCTTTCTGCTCGTCGTGCCAACAGGAATTGTAAGGCGAATGTTAGGAAAGGATAATTTGAACCTAAAGAATTTCAATAAAAGCAGAAAATCAGTTCTGATTGATCGGCACCATACGTACAGTGCCGATGATTTGACCAGATCTTTTTAATACATATCAGATGGAATTTTTAAGCGAACTGTTTCAATTTCTTAGACAACGTAAAAAATATTGGTTAATACCGTTAATACTGATATTGCTCTTGCTTTCAATTTTAATTTTATTAACGGCCTCTTCCGCATTGGCCCCATTTGTTTATACATTATTTTGAAATGTCAAGAATCGTGATTTTGGGTATATCGGCTTTTTACCATGATAGTGCGGCAACACTCCTCATAGATGGCAAAATAATTGCGGCCGCCCAAGAGGAGCGATTTTCCAGAATTAAAAACGACTCTGCATTTCCAAAACAAGCCATAAGTTATGTTTTGAAAGAATCGGGTATTCCTTTCAATGAGATAAACGCTATTACATTTTACGATAAGCCCTTATTAAAGTTCGAAAGGTTACTGGAAACCTTTCACGCTTTTGCTCCAAAAGGTATCCGAATGTTCTTAAAGGCAATTCCAGTATGGATAAAGGACAAATTATTTACCAAGAATTTGTTACGAAAAGAATTATCACAGTTTGGGGATTCCAATGCACCCATTTTATTCACTGAGCACCATCTATCACATGCGGCAAGTGCGTTTTACCCTTCTCCTTACAATGAAGC
Organism: uncultured Flavobacteriaceae bacterium; assembly: GCA_963832345.1. GTDB lineage: Bacteria > Bacteroidota > Bacteroidia > Flavobacteriales > Flavobacteriaceae > Pricia. Next base: position 156,188 of record CAWHTW010000019.1, read on the forward strand.
TGCGATCCTGACGATTGATGGAGTTGGAGAATGGGCCACTGCGACAATTTGTATCGGGAAATACAATTCTATTAGAATCTTAAAAGAACTACACTTTCCGCATTCCATTGGATTGCTTTATTCAGCTTTTACCTATTATTTAGGGTTTAAGGTCAATAGAGGAGAATATAAAGTGATGGGTCTCGCTCCATATGGTCATCCTAATTCGGAGCGCGTAAATTCTTTTCGAAAAAAGATATGCTCTGAAATTGTTGATATGCGAGAAGATGGCTCCTTGTTGCTCAATATGGATTATTTCCATTTCACCACAAAATTGACAATGACCAATGATAAAAAATGGGAGGCACTTTTTGGGGTTTCGCGTCGCGTTCCTGAAACTGAAATAAAACAAGAGCACATGGATCTTGCGATGGCCATTCAGTTGATTACTGAATCAATTGTTGTCTCATTGGCAAAAACGGCTCACAAAATTACAGGTTGTAGCAATTTGGTGATGGCCGGTGGTGTGGCACTAAATTGTGTTGGGAACACTAAAATTTTGGAGGCTAAAATTTTCGACCATATTTGGGTGCAGCCTGCAGCCGGAGATTCTGGAGGTTCTTTGGGAGCTGCTTATGCAACACATTACATCTATTTCGATAAGGAAAGGAAGGTATCAGGCGATGAGTGCCAGATGAATCACGCATATCTTGGGCCTGAATATTCCAATACCGAAGTAAAGCGTACCCTTACCAAGTACAATGCTGTGTACACCCATTTTCAAGATTTTGAAAAACTCACAATATTCATAAGTCAGATGATTGCTGATGACAAAATAGTAGGCTGGTTTCAGGGGCGAATGGAGTTTGGCCCTAGGGCTTTAGGAAATCGCAGCATTTTGGCTAACCCTCTACTTCCTGAAACACAAAAAAAACTGAATTTGAAAATAAAATTCAGGGAGGCATTTCGGCCCTTTGCACCAAGTGTTCTTGAGGAAGATTACCAAAACTATTTTGCGATTGATTCGCCATCGCCATTTATGTTATTTATGGCCGGAGTAAAAAAAGAAATTCAAAAACCGGAACCTGAGGACCATAAAAATTTGGATATGTATAATCGCTTATATCATCTCCGGTCTGAAATTCCCGCAGTTACACATGTCGATTATTCGGCTCGCCTACAAACGGTAAGAAAAATATCAAATCCACGCTTTTGGCAATTGATAACTGACTTCAAAAAGATTACTGGCTACGGTATTTTGGTCAATACTTCTTTTAATGTAAGAGGAGAGCCTATAGTTTGCAATCCTCAAGATGCATATCTGGCCTTTATGCGAGCCGAAATTGACTATTTAGTAATGGGGAACTATGTCTTGGATAGAAAAGATCAGACCCCCCCAACACCCCCCCCCGATTAATTGACTTAACAGTAAAATAAAATTCCAATACATTATATTAACTAAATAATTGAATTATGAAAAATACAGAAAGCAAAGTAAACCGTCGCAACGCTTTAAAAACCCTAGGCCTTGGTTCGACAGCAGGAGTTTTGGGTTTTTTTGGAAGTTCAGATGCCCGGGCATCGACTCTCGAACCCTATACTCCTACGCCTTCTTATGAAAAAGGATTGCAGGTCAAAATTACCAAAGTAAGGGCTATAATTACCGCACCTTATGGTACAAATCTGGTCATCGTAAAAGTAGAGACCGATCAGGCCGGGCTCTATGGCCTGGGCTGCGCTACGTTTACACAACGGGCGCATACCGTGGTTTCCGCCATAGAAGAATACCTAGATCCATTTTGCAAAGGAAAGAACGTGGCCAACATAGAGGACATGTGGCAAACGGCCTATCAAAGTTCGTATTGGAGAAACGGTCCTGTTCTGAACAATGCACTAAGCGGCGTAGATCAGGCTCTTTGGGACATCAAGGGAAAAATGGCCGGAATGCCGGTTTACGATCTGCTTGGAGGTAAAACCAGATTTGCCGTTGATACCTATACCCATGCATCTGGGAAGTCGCCTGGAGAAGTAATGGATGATGTGGAAAAGTACAAAGAACAAGGTTATAGAAACATCCGTATTCAACTTGGCGGCTATGGGTCTACGCATCTAGCCAGCAACCCTGACTGGAGACAAGGTGGTTTTGGTAGTGCCGGTGATAATACAATGGATCCACAGGCGTACAAACGCGGAACGATCGAGATTTTTAAAAAGGCAAGGGAGCGATTTGGCGATAAAATAGAATTGTTGCATGATATGCACGAGCGTCTACAACCCATGGATGCAATCGATATGATCAAAAAAGTGGAAGAATATAGGCCGTTTTTTATCGAGGATCCATTCTCTCCCGAAAATATAGGTTGGTTTAAGATGTTGCGTGAACAAACAAGTGTGCCCATTGCCATGGGCGAATTGCTCAATAACCCCCATGAGTGGCTTGAACCTATGAGTAATAGGCTTTATGATTATATCCGAATACATATCTCGCAAATAGGAGGTATAACACCTGCGATGAAAGTGGCCAGACTGGGTGAATGGTTCAATGTTCGCACGGCATGGCACGGTCCGGGCGATACATCTCCCGTCGGACATGCAGCCAATGCCCATATTGACCTTGCCATATGGAATTTTGGAATTCAGGAAGCTCAACATTTTAAAGAACTGACCTATGAAGTTTTTCCGGGTACGCCCACAGTTAAAAATGGGTATATGCATGTAAACGAGGCCCCAGGACTGGGTATAGATATAGATGAAAAACTGGCGAAAAAATACCCGCCGGTCACCTATAACTACAACTGGACACAGGTACGGGGCAAAGATGGCACACCAATCCGTCCATAATTCAAACAACCTTTTTAATGTCCGATTTTTGAGGGGTATTTCGTGAGCATCAATGTGATCCTAAAACTTGAATATCCTTCAAAAATCGGCATACAAGTTTAATCAAATTTTTTCGAGGGAAACCAGTGAATTATGGCTCCTTGAAAACCTTGGTAGCAAATTTATTTTGGGAAATGAACAAATGTATATTTTTTTTGATCTTGTTTGCTTTGGCTTTAACGGGGTGTGAGGAAAATAACCGATCAATGGAAACCGGAAAAGATTGGCCGGTATACGGCGGTAATAAAGCCGGAAACCGGTATTCCCCTTTAGACCAGATCAACACCGATAATGTTAGCGAGCTTGAAGTATCCTGGATGTATATGGCCGGCGAGCAAAACAGTACCAGCCAAAAGGGAATACAGTGCCAGCCGATAGTGGTCGACGGTATACTTTATGGAACCGGCCTCGAGCTTAAATTATTCGCCCTCGATGCGGCCACGGGAGAAGAGTTATGGGAGTTTGACCCTCAAATAAATGCACTAAAAAACAGGGGGGTTGTTTACTGGGAAAATGGAAAGGACAAGCGGATACTATATTCCGTTGGTCCAAGCCTGTACGCAATAAATGCCAGTAACGGTGAGAAAATACTTGATTTCGGCGATAAGGGAATCATTGACTTGCATATCGGACTTTCTACGAATCAAGCTAAGGATATAAGCAACCTGGGCATTGCTTCAACAAGCCCTGGCGTGGTCTATAAGAATACACTGGTTATGGGTTCTACCGTGTCGGAAGGAGGAAACGCTCCCCCTGGGCATATACGGGGTTTCGATATTGTCACCGGAAAATTGAAATGGGTGTTCCACACCATTCCTAAACCGGGCGAAAAAGGGTATGATACGTGGCCCGAGAATGCCTATAAAGAAGTAGGGGGCGCCAATAATTGGTCCGGCTTGACCATCGATGAAGGACGGGGTGAGGTATATTTGGGCACTGGTTCCCCATCTTCCGATTTCTATGGGGGCAATCGCAAAGGTAAAAACCTATTCGCCAATAGTGTTCTTGCGTTGGATGCGGAAACGGGAGAGTTAAAATGGTATTACCAAACCATTCATCATGACCTTTGGGACCGTGACATCCCTTCACCTCCCAACCTCACGACAGTTACTTATAACGGACAACGAATCGATGTGGCCGTACAAGCTACCAAAGACGGCCTGGTCTATGTACTGGACCGTGATACGGGGGAATCCATCTTCCCCGTGGAAGAGCGTCCGGTACCGACCGATGGACTTCCTGGAGAGCATGTGTTTCCAACCCAAAAATATCCTGAAAAGCCGTCACCGATTTCACGGCAAGTGTTTACCGAGGATGAGATTACCGATATTTCCCCGGAATCCCATGCCTATGTAAAGGAATTATTTGATAAATACAAATCCGATAACAAATTTACTCCCCCCAATATCGAAGGTGCTTTGCTGTTCGGATATAGTGGAGGAGCGGAATGGGGAGGTAACGCCATCGACAATGAAGGAATCTTGTTTCAGAATGCCAACGAAGATCCATGGATCGTTCAAATGGTCGATGCGGACTCTAGAGACCGACAAATTGCGGCCAAGAATTCGGGGGCAGGATTGTATAGTATCGCCTGTGCCTCTTGTCACGGTGCCGATAGAAGAGGAAATGGTTCGACCTTTCCCAAACTTAGCGGCATTGAACAACGGTTGTCAAAATCACAGGTTAGCGAGATCATTAAAAAAGGCAGCGGCCTTATGCCTTCTTTTCAACATCTTTCCCCGAAAGAAAGGCATATGATTATCGATTATGTCTTCAATCCCGATTCCGCGAAATCGGAAGAGGTATCCAAGGAACAAAATGTAGCCACGGGTAAAACCGAGGAAAATGAAAAGGGCGGTGATTTTGGTTTTAGGCCAAAATATGTCGCCGAAATTTGGAAAAGGCTTGTTGACCAAGATGGCTATCCCGGAGTAAAGCCACCATGGGGCACTTTAAGCGCAATAGATTTGAATAGAGGCGATTATCTGTGGCGTGTGCCTTTGGGTGAATATCCCGAACTGACAGAAAAAGGAATTCCGATTACCGGTACCGAAAACTATGGAGGCCCTATCGTTACGGCAGGGGGTGTTGTTTTTATTGCCGGAACCAAGGATGAGCGTATTCGAGCCTTCGATAAAAGAACCGGTAAAGTGATATGGGAATATCAACTTCCCGCCGGGGGCTTCGCTACACCCGTCACCTATGAAGTTGACGGTAAACAGTATGTCGTAATCGCCGCTGGAGGGGGTAGAGGTCAGAAAACCGGGGGCAATTATGTGGCCTTCGCCCTGCCGTGACCTATTCAATTGAAGGTAATACTATGATGATGAACATTCGTTTTATTTACGCATTGCCGATACTACTTCTGCTAAATTGCCGGGCAGCACAAAAAGTACCACAGGCCGAAATCTCCAATAGTTTGATAAAGGCCAAAATATATCTGCCCGATGTTGAAAAAGGGTACTATCGGGCTACCCGTTTTGATTGGTCGGGGGTCATGCCAGAACTCGAATACGCTGGACATTCGTATTTCGGACGGTGGTTTAAGAATTATGACCCACAGGTACATGAGTCCGTTATGGGGCCTGTAGAAGAATTTGATGCAATAGGCTATGATGACGCGGAAACTGGAGAGACCTTTGTGAAAGTTGGTGTTGGGGCACTGATCAAAACCGAAGAGCCACAATATTCCAAGTTCAAAACGTACGAAATAGGCGATACCGGAGAATGGGAGGTGAAAAAATTACCGAACGGATTATCATTTCGGCATAGTTTGAGAAAGGGAGATTATCCTTATGAATATCAAAAAATCATTAGTCTATCCGAAGGAAAATCTGTTATGGTGTTGGAACATACTTTTACAAATACCGGAACTAAGATTATTGAAACTGAGGTATACAACCATAACTTCTTCTTTATGGACACCATGAACATTGGACCGGGTTACAGCGTTAAATTTCCTTTCAAGCTTGTCGGAGAAGGTGAAATGAAGGGTGTTGGGGAGTTCGCCGAAATTAAAGGAAACGAGATTATTCTTATCAAGAATTTAGGAGAGAAGGATAATGTTTACATAGGATCTATTACAGGCAATCAAGAAATTAAAAATGGATATGACATCCGAATCGAGAATAAAATCTCAGGGGCTGGCGTGCGGATCACCTGCGACCGACCCTTATCAAGATTGGTATTTTGGTCCGCTCAAAAAACAGTTTGCCCCGAGCCTTACCTAAATATGATAGTAGCCCCCGGTAAAACCTTTACATGGGAAATCAAATATGATTTTTATAGCATTTAAGCCCTATCAACGATGGCTAATCAAAATATAATACAAACAGGAGTAGTGGCATCGGTTTTATCGACATACTTTAAGGTGCCATTTTGTAGATTCCTTTTAAAATAAACCAGAGTGTTTGTCTTTTGATTGGCGACCAATAAAAAATTTCCCTCGGGCGATAAAGAAAAGTTGCGGGGTACTTTGCCCCGTGTACTTTCTTGACCTACAAGTACTAAAGTGCCGTCTTTAGGATTTACTTTAAAAATAGCAATACTATCATGGCCGCGGTTAGAGGCATATACAAATTGTCCGTCGGGCGGTATGCGAATATCCGCGCATGAACTTTGCTCAGTGTAATCCTTCGGCAAAGTTGAAATTTTAACGTCGAGGGCATAGGTTCCCGAATCCATTTTTTTAATAAGGGTCACGGTAGACGACAGTTCATTGACCACATAGGCCCATTTTCCATTGGGGTGAAAGGCCATCTGTCTTGGGCCTGCTCCTTTTGGCATAAGTAATTTTTGGGTAGTAGACGGAACCAATTTATCTATTTTGACATCAATTGTTGAGAACCAAAGTTCGTTGGTTCCCAAATCGATTGATATAACCTCTTCATTTTCTGTAATCCAAACTGAATGGGCATGAGGTCCTTCCTGTCTAGAAGCAGAACCTTTTCAGTAGTGTTCCAGAACATCCAAAGGACCTGACAAAGCACTATTTGTGTTCAGTTTCAGAAGACAAACTTTTCCGTCCCCATAATTTGCGGTCAAAACATATCCCTTTTCATTGATGGTCACAAAACAAGGGTACGTTCCTCCGGATGATTTCTTATCGGTAAATTTCAATCCCTCGTCTTCAATTGTATATGAAGATACAGTTTAATTAGCATCTTCGGCACCTATTTCGTTGACGGCCAATAAAAACTTTAAATCAAGGCTTTTGGCAAGAAAAGTGTGATTATTGGTTTTAGCGATCAATCTGATTTTAGTAAGAGTGCCAATTTTACCTAATGAATTTTTGTAAATACCTTCGCTTAGCTCCCCTGTATAAGTGCCAACATAGAAGGTTGTGATTGCAGATTCCTTTTTCATAAAATCTTGTGAAGTGCGGCAACCCACAATAGTGCATAGCACAAATATTGACATCAGAAATAATAGAGCTTATTGTTTCTTCATAGGCCAATTCAAAATACAAATACTGATTTTTAGAGTATTACAAACAGTGTTTTAAAATGAATTGCTCATTTTCCTAAAAATTGCAAGTAAAATTCGGAAATTCAAGATAAGAACATCCGCTTTTTAGCATATTTAGGAAATATTAATTCTTTATTAAGCGATTATTGTCGCTTCTTTAATCATTCCCTACTTCTTTTGTATTGCGTGTAATATATTGATAAAGCAAAATCAAAACAGAATATCTTTGACTAATAAGGTTATCGGCCTATAAGTGTAAAGTGTTGTGGTATTAAATCACGGACAACACTTCATATGTAAACACTCTTATAGGTACTGGGAGTCATGTGACATTTGAACGGATTAAAACATGAATTTGAAATGGGCGCAAAGAAGAACGGCCAATTATTTGAATACATATGGAAACAGCCAAAATGAAAGTTAAAAAGCTACTCCTATTCTCATCTATTTTTCTGCTAAGCTTGGCCCTAAATGCCCAAAACAAACACGGTAAAACAACCAGGTACCCAACCTATAAAGGCCTTGTTATGGCAGGTTACCAAGGCTGGTTTCGTGCGGAGGGAGATGGTTCCAATAGTGGATGGGGCCATTTCGGTAGGCAAGAAAAATTCGATACCGAACATAATACAATTGATTTTTGGCCCGATGTTTCCGAATATGAGAAGACATATAAAACGGAATTCAAATATCCTGATGGAAAAAATGCAGAGGTTTTTAGTTCAGTAGATAAAAGTACGACTATTCTTCACTTTAAATGGATGAAAGAATATGGGGTAGATGGCGTGTTTATGCAGCGCTTTTTCGGAGTTACTAGAGGACATAAAACTATGAACAAACCTCAAGATCAAATCCTTCGAAACGCCTTGAAAGCGGCAAAGAAGAATCAAAGGGCTATTGCCGTAATGTATGACTTATCGGGACTAAAGGCAGAGGGCGAAGATTGTTCCTCCGTAATTGAGGACTGGAAGATGTTGGTCGATGAACTAAAAGTGACCAACCAAGGCGACGGCCAAACCTATCTTCATCATAATGGTAAACCTTTGGTAGCAATTTGGGGAGTTGGCTTTCCCGATAGACCTTACGATACTAGAAAAATAGGCATCAACCGTCTCATAGATTTCCTAAAAAACGACCCTGTATATGGGGGGTACTCCGTATTGTTAGGTGTGCCTACATATTTTGGGGAGTTGAATAAAGATTGCCTGCCTGACCCTTACTTGCATGAGATTATCGAATCAGCGGATATTTTATTACCGTGGATGGTGCAACGTTTCACGCCCTTAGTTCATAAAGTAAATGACGATCTTAGAGATCATAGTATTGCCGACATCAAATGGACCATAGAACGTGACATTGATTATGTGCCAGTAATTACCCCAGGATTTAGTTGGCGCAATCTCTCCCTGAGTGAACCCGATTTGGCCGAACATACTGCCTATGGGGCGATACCCAGACTAGGCGGAAGATTTTACTGGGATCAAATGGCAACGGCTATTTCGGCAGGAGCTGAAATGATCTATGTGGCCATGTTCGACGAGATTGATGAAGGTACTGCCATATTTAAAGTATCGGATAATCCCCCAAATAGTGATAAAGCGCATTTTGCAGGTAATGACGGAGTACCTTCAGACCACCACCTATGGTTAACCGGATTAGGAGCGAAAATGCTCAGAAGCGAACTCCCATTGAGTTTTGAGATTCCAACAAGAAAAGAGAACTAGTCTGAAATTAATATTTATGAAGAGAATCGTATTACAACTAATTTTGTTCTCAGTGTTCCTAGGATGTACCGAGAAAAAAGACAAACCAGTTTCCGAAGAGAATAAAGTAGGCAAAAATGTATTGTTTATTGTAGTTGATGATTTAAATAAAACTTTAGGGACATATGGACATCCTCTGGTAAAGACCCCGAATATAGACAGGTTGGCAACTATGGGTATTCAATTCAACAATGCTCATAGTAATTATGCTGTATGTAACCCAAGCAGATCATCATTTCTTACCGGCTTACGACCAGAAACGACAGGCATATTAAATAATACAACTCCATTTCAATCGACAATGGGTGACAAGATTACTTTACCTGCGCTATTCAAACAAAATGGATACTATACGATGGACCTTGGCAAGATTTTTCATCGAGCTGAAAAAGAACATAACGATTTGAATGCATGGGATGAGATCCATTCCTTTACCCCTACCAAACATGGTAGAAAAGGAGAAAAAAGAAATTTGACCGATAACTTAATGAGTTGGTGCCATTGGCAGGCCACAGAGGGCAACGACGAAGATTTGCCTGATGGGCAGATAGCAAAGAAAGCGGTAGAATTCATAAAAAGCGAAAAGGAGCAGCCCTTTTTTTTGGCCGTAGGATTTGCAAAACCCCATGACCCTTATGTGGCACCTAAGAAATACTTTGATATGTACCCATTGGAAGATATGGAATTACATCAAGTACCCAAAAATTGGGAGATTCCAAATCAAAATTCCTTCCCACACCCCACGAAGGTCTTTCCAGATGGTACTAAAACCTTCGCAAACTTTTCGGATCGAGACAAACGCGAATTTTTAAGGGCATACTATGCCTGTATCACTTTCATGGACGCACAACTTGGTAAAGTCCTAAATGGTTTGGAAACATCGGGTCAAATTGAAAATACCACCATAGTCTTTTTTGGGGATCATGGTTACCATCTAGGAGAACAGGACTGGTGGAACAAATTCACACTATACGAAAAAGCAACAAGTGCTCCATTAATTGTGGCCGGGCCGTCCATAAGTAAAATAGGGTCAAAATCGGAATCCATGCTTGAATTCATTGATATTTATCCGACGCTGGCCGACCTGTTGCAACTTAAAAATGTTCCCAGTTATTTAGAAGGGAAGAGTTTCATAGAAGTTTTGGACGACCCCAACAAGCCATTTCGTAATGCGGTGAGAGCGGTAATGACAAGAAACGATATAATGGGTAGATCTGTAAAAAATGAAAAATGGCGTTATATCGAATGGGAAGGTGGCGAACAGGGTACTGAACTGTATAATCAAGATGAAGATCCATTGGAGTATAACAATCTGGCGGAAAACACAGAATATGCTTCAGTGATTAATGAGATGAAGACATTATTACATGAACATTAAAACAACAAAGTGAGAAATATACTTTTTGGATTTACTCTTTTAGCCTTGTTCACTAGTTGTTCAGAAACGAAGAAAAAGGAGGTATCACAACAGACCAAGACAGATAAAAACGTATTGTTCATCGTGGTCGATGATTTGACGAAGACCCTGGGCACTTATGGACATCCTGTAGTAAAGACCCCTAATATTGATCGTTTGGCTAAAATGGGGGTACAATTCAATAACGCCTATTGTAATTTTGCCGTATGCAACCCGAGTAGGTCGTCATTGCTTACCGGCCTAAGACCTGAATCGACTACCATCACGGATAATATAAAACCGCTGCAGTCTATTTTAGAAAATAAGGTTACCCTACCGGCTTTATTCAAGCAAAACGGTTTTTATACGATGAGCTTGGGAAAAATATTCCATGGGCCAGAAGAAGAGCATAATGACCTAAAAGCATGGGATGAAATATACAACTTTAAAACCACAGCCATTGGGAAAAAGGGCGAATCAAGAAATATTACCAACGATGTCTTAAATTGGTGTGAATGGCAAGCAACCGAAGGCGATGATGCAGATCAACGCGACGGTCAAATAGCACAGAAGGCAGCGGAGTTTATCAACAAAAAGCAAGAACAACCTTTTTTTTTGGCGATAGGTTTTCATAAACCGCATGATCCTTTTATCGCACCCAAGAAATATTTCGATATGTATCTTCTAGATGAACTAGAAGTTCATAATCCACCAAAGGGCTGGTCTGCACCTTATGACCACACTTTACCAAATGAAACCACGGTTTTCAACAAGTTTACAGAGCAAGATAAAAAAGAGTTCTTAAGGTCCTATTATGCTTGCACCACGTTTATGGATGCCCAAGTGGGAAAGGTATTGGATGCACTTGAACAATCAGGTCAAATGGACAATACCTTAATTGTCTTTTTTGGCGATCATGGTTATCACTTAGGCGAGCATAACTGGTGGAACAAAGTAACTTTATTCGAGCAAGGTACGGCTGCACCCTTCATTGTCGCTGGTCAATCTGTCGGAAAGAAAGGTGTCATATCAAAATCGATGTTTGAGTTTGTAGATATCTATCCCACACTTTCCGAAGTATTCGACTTGAAGAATGTACCGAATTATCTGGAAGGCAAAAGTTTGAAAAATGTGTTACATGATCCTTCAGAACCATTTCGAACGGAGGTGCGTGCACTTATCAGAAGAGGAAATATGTTCGGGAAATCGGTCAAAAACAAACAATGGAGATACGTTGAATGGGACGATGGAAACCAAGGGGTTGAATTATATGATCAGAACAATGACCCGCTTGAATATCAAAATCTGGCTGAAGACACCAAGTATGCCGATATCAGGATTGAAATGAAAACTTTGCTACATCAGGTTGATGAATCAAAATTTTAAAGAAATGAATAATCATGAAAATATTGCGTAGCCTCTTTGTGGTTGCTATACTCACTTCTATTAAAGTTTAAATAGAGGTAATTGGTCAGGGGAAAAACCGAATATTGTTTTGATTGGGTTTTAAAATCTCGTCTTGTATGTCTTTGATGTTTCCTAGCATTTACGGTATAGTTTTGGGAGATTTGACCGAAGAACAATCAAAAGTTGGATTTGCAGCTTTCATTATGTCGATTGTCAGGGCTGCTTTTATGCAGAACTTGCGAGCCTTGGTATTGATTTAGGTTGTAAAGGTGTTCCGAAACTAAAGTTTTAGTCGTTCCTGAAGTTAATTTTTCATTTGTGCTTCCGCTACTTTGTTTTCATATATTGCTGGGTACGGTTTGTTTGTTTGTTAGTGGAATGCGACCCCGAACATCGACAATTGTCGAATTAAAAAAATTTCTGTATGGACGACTTTAATAAATTCATTTTTTCTATAATTTTTTTTCTGGGTTTGGTATTTGTAATGGCACAACATAAATCAAGGCCTAATGTAATTATTATCATCACAGATGACCAAGGTTGTGGGGATTTGGGTTTCACAGGAAATCCTCACGTGAAGACACCGGTAAACGATGATTTGGCCAAGAATAGTATTCGTTTCAACAATTTTTATGTGTCGCCTGTTTGTGCACCTACACGTTCTAGTTTGATGACTGGCCGATACTCTTTACGAACTGGCATCAGGGATACTTATAATGGGGGGCAATAATGGCATCTAATGAGGTGACCATTGCGGAAATGTTGAAACAAGCCGACTATAGGTGCGGAATTTTCGGCAAATGGCATTTGGGCGACAACTATCCTATCCAGACCCAGTGATCAAGGTTTTGATAAATCGCTAATTCACCTGTCTGGAGGTATGGGGCAAGTAGGTGATGTAACCTATTTCAAAGGAGATCGAAGTTACTTTGACCCGGTCCTTTGGCATATTAACAAGCAGGAAGCTTATGAGGGCTATTGCTCTGATATATTTGCCGAGAATGCAATTGGCTTTATTGAAGAAAACAAGGCGGGGCCGTTTTTCTGTTACTTATCCTTTAACACACCACATACCCCATTACAAGTGCCTGACAAATACTATGACCTCTATAAAGACATAGATCCTTCATCAGGTTTTGAAGATGATGATAGGCCATTTGTAAAGATGACGGAAAAGGACAAGGAAGATGCACGTAAAGTTTATGGTATGGTTACTAATATTGACGATAATCTGGATAAGCTTTTTTACAAATTGAAAGAGCTGAAAATAGAAGAGAATACACTTGTGATTTTTATGACCGATAATGGCCCCCAACAGGTGCGTTATAACGCAGGCCTGCGAGGGCGAAAATCCAGTGTTTATAGAGGTGGGATAAGGGTGCCCTTTTTTTTAAAATACCCTTCCGCATTTGAAAAAGAACCATAACATCGAAACTACAGCCGCCCATATTGATATCCTGCCCACAGTGGCCCAAATATGTAATGTAGAACTTCCAAAAGAAAGAAAAATAGATGGTAAAAGTCTTCTCCCGCTTCTCAAGGGAGAAGAGGTAAGTTGGGAAGATAGATCGTTGTTTTTCTATTGGACAAGGCGATATCCTGAACTTTACAACAATATGGCCCTGCAACAGGGGAAGCATAAGCTGGTTGGTATGACGGACTATGACGCTAAAATTGAAGATTTTGAAATGTTCAATATTGTTGATAATCCTTACGAGCAGAATGATGTGCTAACGGAGAATAAACAGTTTGCACTCCGGCTAAAAAAAGAACTCGATAACACGTATCAAGAATTGATAACTTCTGAGAATCTACTTGACCCACCGAAGATTGTAGTTGGCGATGAAAAAGAAAACCCAATACTATTGAATAGAAACGACGCCGACGGAGAGCGGGGAATCTGGGCTCAAGAAGAGATCTTCGGTAAATGGAACGTGAAAATCAAAGAAGGTCTTTACAACTTTAGTTTCAAATTTCTACAACCAGTAGAAGAAGGTGGAAAAATGTATTTGGAGACTAATGGAATCATCAATCAAAAGAAGATTGAAAGATTCAATGATGAGATAATCGAGATGAAATCGATCTCACTTCCAGAAATGCAAAGCGAATTGATCCCGTTTTATATGGTAAACCGTAAAAAGATATTTCCGTTTTGGGTCAGCATTGAGAAAATAGGCTAACCTAAAATACAATTCGTATGCTTTCATATGAATGAAATAAGTTGAATGAATTGACATTTTCACTAAATAGATATATTAATCGGGTTTTAAGGCTATTTTAATCTATAATTAACCCTACGAAGTCATATTTGTTTGTTTCACAATAACACCAATTCATTGAAATAAACTTTGCGAGAATGGCAGGAATTACCAAGGGATCTTCCACAATTAGTTCAGGAGAACTGACCAAAGGTTATAAAAGTGCTTTTGCAGTACTTACCCTTTTGTTTTTTATGTGGGGATTCATTACGTGTTTGAATGATATTCTAATCCCATATTTAAGAGAGGTATTTGAGCTAAGCTACTTTCAGGCGATGCTTATTCAGTTTGCCTTTTTTGGTGCATACTTCGTTGGGTCGGTCATTTATTTTTTCATATCTATGACGTACGGTGATCCCATCGCCAAGATGGGCTATAAAAATGGAATAATATTAGGATTGGTCATTGCAGCGCTGGGTTGTGCCCTTTTCATACCAGCAGCTTCCTATTTACTGTACGGATTTTTCTTGACGGCATTATTTTGTCTTGGTCTCGGCTTGACCATCTTGCAGATTGCTGCAAATCCATACGTTTCGATACTGGGTAGTTCCAAAACGGCATCAAGCCGACTAAATTTAGCACAGGGCTTTAATTCTTTTGGGTATACCATAGCGCCTGTCATAGGTGGCTATCTCATCTTTAGTTTTTTTGGCGGAGAAAGTGTCTTAGGTGCTGATGCGGTCAAGATTCCGTATTTTGGATTAACTATTTTATTCCTTTTGGTGGCCCTCGTGATCAAATTATATCCGTTGCCTATAATCACGCAAAGCGAATCGTTAGAGAAAGGTGCTGGTGCTTTGAAATATAGGCATTTGGTTTTAGGAATGGTCGCGATTTTCATGTACGTGGGCGGAGAGGTTACCATAGGAAGTTTATTGGTCAATTTCTTCGGTTTGCCTGAAATAGCGGGTTTGAACGAGACCGATGCCAGCGCATTTTTATCGTTTTATTGGGGGGGCACCATGATAGGTCGCTTTTTAGGAGCCATCTCATTAAGCACTATGGCCTATGCAAAAAAAATAGGTCTTATGGCGGTTGCGGCCCTGGTCACTTTTATGGTTATTTATGGAGTAGTGTATGTTAATACGGGAATTACGTTCAAAGAAATATCCCCCTTCATACTTTTTGTCTTATTCAATTTGTTAGCTTTTCGATTAGGTAATTCGAACCCCCAAAGAACCTTGGCCATTTTTTCGGGAATCGTAATCCTCTTGTTGATGGCCGTCATTTTTTCTAACGGAAGAATAGCTTTTTGGTGCGTCATCGCAATAGGTTTGTTCAATTCCATCATGTGGTCGAATGTTTTCACATTGGCCATTGTTGGGTTAGGGAAGTATACGAGTCAGGCATCATCACTATTGGTAATGATGATTCTAGGCGGAGCTCTTGTTCCATTACTTCAAGGGGCACTAGCAGATGTTGTGGGCATTCAAATGTCATTCGCCTTACCTATCGTGTGTTATGTCTTCTTAGGCTATTATGGGCTATTTGGTTATAAACCCAAAAGTACAGTAAGAATATAGAACCTTAAGTTCAACTCTAATTAGGAACAACAACGTATGAGATTAAAAAACAAAAAAGCAATTGTTACGGGAGGTGCTTGCGGTATTGGTAAGGCTATTGCCAATCGTTTCGCAGAGGAAGGTGCCGAGGTCTGTATTTTGGACATTAACGATGCAGAATCGACCAAAGTTGTTCAACAGATTGAAAGTAGTGGTGGGAACGCACGTGCCATACATTGCGATGTAGGAGATGCAACGCAAGTCAGTATCGCATTCAAGGAGGCTGTAAAATTCATGGACGGTTTAAACGTGCTCGTAAATAATACGGGAATAATTCGCCAATCTTCGGTTTTAGATACCACCGAAAAAGAATGGGATTTGATTATCAGAACTAATCTGAAAAGTGTATTCCTATGTACTCAAAAAGCACTGAAGGAAATGGTAGCGGCTAAAATGGGAGGCCGGATTATTTCCATATCCAGTATCCATTCGGTATTGAGTGAGCCAAAATGTGGTCATTATACGGCTTCCAAAGGGGGAATGGAATCATACATGCGAACCGTTGCTACTGAAATGGCTCCCCATAAAATAACGGCTAATTTCATAAGACCTGGGGCTACGTACACTGAGTTGACGATTCCTATGTACACAGAATCCGTTAAGGAAGCCCTTTACAAAAGAATACCGCTCGCAGAAATCGCGAAAGCAGAATGGGTGGCGCATGGCGCTGTTTTTCTTGCTAGCGATGAATCACGGTACATGACAGGGCAGCATTTAACAATAGACGGCGGATTTACAATGGACGGATCATTACCGGATGCTAAGTATTGGGAAAAATAATTACATGTAAACATAAGCTTATGAGCGACCCAAAATACGTAGATTCCAATTCCTTGCAAAACTGGGGTAAAGCTTGTTTGATAGCCAAAGGGTTTTTAGAAAAGGATGCCCATTTTGTTAGCAAAAATCTTGTTCAAACTAGCCTATGGGGAATCGATTCCCATGGGATAGCCCGACTTCCTCACTATTTAAATCGTATTGAGGCTGGGTCCTTAAACCCGAAACCCCAGATTGCTATTGAAAACACCGGACCGTGTACTTCAAACCTAAATGGCGACCACGGGCTTGGGATTGTTGTGGTTGGGGAAGCTACGCATGAGGCAATCGCCTTGGCAAAGAAGAACGGTGTTGGTGTTGTAGGCATTCGTGAATCATCCCATTGCGGAGCAATCGGGATTTACGGAAGAATGATTGCTGACGCTGGTCTAATAGGAATCGTTTTTACCCACTCAGATTCCTTTGTTGCGCCACACCGCGGTTACGAAAAGTTTATGGGTACGAATCCCATTTGTATTTGTGCGCCTAATGAAGCTGGCCCTCCTGTTTGTCTGGATATGGCGACAAGTGCCGTAGCTTTTAATTATGTGATGAACGCGAGAAATGAAAATCGTAATATACCAAACGATGTAGCCTATGATAGGAAGGGAGAACCGACTGAGAACCCACATTATGTTGCTAGCCTAAGACCAATGGCAGAGCATAAAGGTTATGCGCTTGCCTTTATGATCGATTTGCTTTGCGGGCCTCTAAACGGGATGCCTTTCGGGCTTAATATACCAGCTATGTATGATGGCCTTTCAGAAAAAAGACATTTGGGTTCGTTAGTTATAGCTTTAGATCCAAATCGTTTTTTTGGAGGAAAATATGTATCCGAAGTAGTGGCGAAGATGGCTGAATCGGCAAGGAAGCAACCTGCGAAAGACAAAATGAAATCAGTGCTGGTACCTGGAGATGATCACTACGATAATGAGGCAAAAAGAATAAAAATCGGAATCCCTGTTGAACTCGGCTTAGCGAAGCAAATTCGTGCTTGGAGTCAAAAACTGAACGTTTGTTTACCTTGGTAAGGTTGCATAGAATTCTACAAAACCTATATGGATTGAAAATCTGTAGCTCTTAAAGCAGTAATGAAATTGCGAACGGTTATTCCATTACCAAGTTATTTGGTCGGAACGACAAATAACTATTATCCTTGTTTCTCAAATGCTTTTAAAAACTTAAGTAGCTGCAATGAAATTACAGGGTTTTGGCCTTTGACCTGAAAACAAAATTAACTATAGAGCTATGCACTTAGTTTTAATAGTAGGGAACCGGAAAAAGTGAAGACGGAAGCATGTTGTAAGTCTTTTAGTTAAACATCTTTTATTTAAAGACTACATCTATATGGGGTAAAGGCTTTTTAAATTTACAACAAATTACGTACCGCTCTGTACACCGAATTGCACACCAAAAGGATGGTTTCAAAACGATTCAAATGAATACAAGGAAAATTGAAAACCCTGAAAATCATTAGATTAGCAGGGTTTTGTACGCCTTGATAGGCGGTTCGTCGGGGTGGCAGGATTCGAACCTGCGACCTCCTGCTCCTATAAAATGATATAACAGTTTTTCAATAATAGAATAGGCGACAGTTTTAATGAATTTAAGTTCGCAGCGAATTGTTTATAAATAGTTTATTAATCGAGAAATTGTAAATTTACAAACATATTTAAAATACAAAAAGCCCCTGATTCTCAGGGACTTTTGAAGCGGTCTGGACGGGACTCGAACCCGCGACCCCCTGCGTGACAGGCA
Source organism: uncultured Flavobacteriaceae bacterium (assembly GCA_963832345.1). Taxonomy (GTDB): domain Bacteria; phylum Bacteroidota; class Bacteroidia; order Flavobacteriales; family Flavobacteriaceae; genus Pricia. The sequence continues at coordinate 174,471 of CAWHTW010000019.1, forward strand.
GGTATTCTAACCAACTGAACTACCAGACCGTGGCGTTTAGCGATTGCAAATATACATTGGTTATTGAATTGCACAAACAATTTTTTGCAAAATAATCGGAAGCTTCACAGAAATTTTTGCCGCTCGGTCATAAACGTGTTCAGTATCGTTGAAAAATTACCGCCGATATCAACACCAACATACTTAATCCGGTATTGGGCGCACTTCAGCTTCAGGTCTTCAAAATATTTGGCCACACGATTTTCATAAGCTTCTTTAATGGAATCTGAGTATAGATCAATATGCTCCCCAGTTTCCACATCCAAAAAACGTTTGGGGGTGTTTTCAAAATCGAAATGTACTTCTGTATCTTTATCCAGTAGATGGAACAATACCACCTCGTGCTTATTATGTTTCAAGTGTCTCAGAGCCTCGAACAAGGTTGAATCGTCTGTTTCGGTCTGGAACATATCGGTGAATAAGAAGATAAGGCTCCGGCGTTTGATCTTTTCGGCAATGAGGTGCAAATACGTGTAGGTATCGGTCTGCTGTGCCGGTTTGGTTTCTAATAGCACCTCGCCTAGCTTTGCTAAAAGCATCTGGTGGTGGCGTTCGCTGCCCTTTTCAGGAGAATAATAATCATACGCATCCGAATACACACTCAGGCCGACAGCATCTCTTTGTCGTTTCAAAACATTCATCAAAGCCGCGATGGCCAAAACTCCGAAACCAATTTTGTTGAGATGGTCGATGTCCAGTTTTTTTACTTCGGGATAGTACATCGAGGCCGAGCTGTCTAATATCATGTGGCAGCGCAGATTGGTTTCTTCTTCGTAGCGTTTGGTGTAGAGCTTGTCGGTCTTGGCAAAAAGCTTCCAGTCGATGTGCTTGGTGCTTTCGCCGTTGTTATAGATTTTATGCTCGGCGAACTCTGCGGAAAAGCCATGAAACGGGCTTTTGTGTATCCCACTGATAAAACCCTCAACCACTTGATTTGCCAATAACTCGAGGTTTTGGAAAAGGGAGGCTCTATTTAATTCCGATGGCAAGTTCATACCGCTAAGATAGGGGTTTTTGGGATGGGAGAGGCGTACTCATATTCATCCCTTCTTGGTCCAAATGTTTTCAGGTTTAATTTGCCCTTGGAAGGTTTAAGGTAAGGATTAATCACTTTAAAACCTCGAACAGGAACGTATCGGCAACTGAACCTTAATTCTATTCTGGTCGACTAGTAAAACTTTGCCCTATAAAATCAAAAAATCCTGTCAAGACAGGATTTTTAATTATTATTTCCCTTAAAGGAAAGAAGTAAGCTACAACACTGCATCGATTGCATCGGTGTAGGCTTTTTTTGGAGAGACCCCTACTTGCCTATTTACGATTTCACCGCCTTTAAATACCAGTACCGTGGGAATATTCCTCACTCCGTATTTAGCCGCGAATTCTTGATTGGCGTCTACGTCAACTTTACCGACGACCGCTTTGCCTTCGTATTCGGTACTCACCTCATCGATGATAGGGCCGACCATTCTACAGGGACCGCACCATGCCGCCCAAAAATCCACTACTACAGGTTTATCGCTTTTAAGGACTACTTCATCAAAAGTGGCGTCCGTTATTTCTAATGCCATAATTTCTACTTTTATTGATTATGCAAACTTAGTCAAATATTACCTGTATTACTTACTCCAAACATATTCGTTTTGACTATATCGGTATCGAGAACCCCAATTGCAAGCCAATTGATTAGGGAAAAACTAAGAACAATAATGTTGCAGTAAGACTAGACCGATTTTAGCATACAGTATCTTCAGGCCATACCTTGCCGTATTGTTCAGATTCGCAATCCTTGAGTTTGCTTCCCACTGGGAGGTATGGGGACGGGACTCAATTCAAGGTATAATGCACCTCGTTTTCCGTCAAACTCGCCAAAAGTTCGCTTGAAATCTGTACTTTCTGTTTCCGGCTTGAAAGCTTGACTTTTATCTGCTGGTCCATCTCATAAACGACAAAATTTAAGGGATGACTCCCTTGATGCATGACTAAGGTATCCTTCAATTGGTGGATACCTTCGGCTTTCAGTTCGTCGATATTCAGTTTGATGGTCAGTTTTTTCGCGTAGGTTTCCATCACTTCCTGTAAAAGCATAAAACTATTGTACTGTATTCGGGGATCTCCTTTTTGACCGGTATCGCGGTTCGTCCATCCTTCCTTTACAAAGACCTTCACGTAGGCGAAGGAATTGATCATCAAGAAGTGGCGGAACTTAAGATATTCTTCCCCAAAAATCCGGAATTCGTAGGACTCGGAGTAATCTTCCATGGTAAATAGGGCCCATCCCTTCCCGTTTTTGGAAACCCGATGTTGTACATCGGTAATCACTCCGGCGAACGATAATTCGCGGTTAACATAATTCTCCAAGGTGTTGGCATAAGACACCTCTGCGTTACAGAAGGCATCGATCTCGGTCTTGAAATCATCGAGTGGATGGCCAGAAATATAGATGCCCACCACTTCTTTCTCGCGTCGCAATTTTTCCATAGTACCCCATTCTTCGCAGGGCGGAACGGTAGGTTCGGGAATCTGTACTTCGCTAGAATCGCCAAAAAGACTTACTTGGGCGGAATTTTCGTTTTCTTGGAATTTCGCGCCGTATTTGACTACTTTTTCCAAAAACGTCACACCATCACCCTCGTCCTTAAAATATTGGGCCCGATGGGCCGCTCCAAAAGAATCGAAACCGCCGGCGACCGCTAAACTCTCGAAGGCTTTTTTGTTCGCTGCCCGCAAATCGATGCGTTTGGCCATGTCGAAAACGGACTTGTATGACCCGTCTTTCTTCCGGTTGGCGACTATGGTTTCCACGGCGGAACGACCGACGCCCTTGATGGCTCCCATACCAAAACGTACGGCCCCCGCCTTATTTACTGCAAACTTGTAGTACGATTCATTGACATCGGGGCCGAGCACTTCAAGGCCCATCCGCTTACACTCTTCCATAAAAAACGTCACCTGCTTGATGTCGTTCATATTGTTCGAGAGTACCGCCGCCATATACTCGGCAGGATAGTGTGCTTTCAGGTATGCGGTCTGATAGGCGATATAGGCGTAGCAGGTCGAGTGACTTTTGTTGAAGGCATAGGCCGCAAAAGCTTCCCAGTCTTTCCATATTTTTTCTAGGATGTCCCTCGGATGTCCCTTTTTCTCGCCCCCATCTAAAAACTGGGGCTTAAGTTTGGCCAACAGCGCAAATATCTTTTTTCCCATCGCCTTTCGAAGGACGTCCGCTTCGCCTTTTGAGAACCCCGCCAGTTTTTGGGACAGTAGCATCACCTGCTCTTGATACACCGTTATCCCGTAGGTTTCCTTCAGATACTCCTCCATATCCGGAAGATCATAGGCGATAGCTTCGTCCCCATGTTTTCTTCGGATAAAGCTCGGAATGTACTCCATCGGACCTGGACGGTACAGCGCGTTCATGGCGATTAGATCATCGAAGACGGATGGCTTCAAATCTTTCATGTGCTTCTGCATGCCAGGGGATTCGTACTGGAATATCCCTACCGTATCGCCGCGCTGAAAAAGTTCATACGTTTTTTCATCATCCAACGGAAAATCATCCGGCACCAAATCGATGCCGTGTTTGGCCTTTACAATTTTAACGGTATCCTTTATTAAGGTCAAGGTTTTCAATCCTAGGAAATCCATCTTTAACAATCCCGCACTTTCCACAACGGAGTTGTCGAACTGCGTAACATACAGGTCGGAATCCTTTGCGGTCGCCACGGGAACGAAATTGGTAATGTCATCGGGCGTTATAATCACCCCGCAGGCGTGTATACCCGTATTTCGCACCGAACCCTCTAGTATACGGGCCATGTTCACCGTCTGGCCTTCTAAATCATCGGTCTCTGCAATATTTAAAAGTTGATTGACCTTTTCGAGATCATCGGGGCGAAATTTCTTTTTCAGGTCGGCATCCGACACCCCGAAAATCTTGCTTAATTTGGACATGGTCGGAATCAGCTTTGAAATCCGGTCCGCGTCGCCCAAGGGAAGATCGAGCACCCGCGCCGTATCGCGAATCGAGGATTTGGCGGCCATCGTACCGTAGGTAATGATCTGCGCGACTTGGTTTGCTCCGTATTTTTTGATGACATAATCCATCACACGCCCCCTACCCTCATCATCGAAATCGATATCGATATCGGGCATCGACACCCGATCGGGATTCAGGAACCGCTCGAAAAGCAAATCGTACTTTAAAGGGTCAATATTGGTAATCTTAAGGCAGTACGCGACTACAGAACCAGCAGCGGAACCGCGGCCTGGCCCAACGGAAACGTCCATATTGCGGGCCTCTCGGATAAAATCTTCGGTAATCAAGAAGTATCCGGGGTATCCGGAATTTTTGATTGTATCCAGCTCAAAATCGATACGTTCCCTAATTTCAGGTGTGATTTCGGGATATCGCTTTTTCGCCCCTTCGTACGTGATGTGCCGCAAGTAGGCATTTTCCCCCCGGTTTCCACCATCGTTTGCGTCCTCGGCCACTTTAAACTCTGTAGGAATGTCGAACTTAGGCAACAGTACATCGCGTGCTAGCTCAAAAGGCTCAATTTTATCAACGACTTCCTGCACGTTCAACACGGCCTCCGGCACATCCTTAAAAAGGGATTTCATGGCGTCGCCGGACTTAAAGTAGTACTCCTGATTGGGCAGTCCATAACGATAACCACGGCCACGGCCAATGGGAGTGGCCTGTTTCTCACCATCCTTAACGCAAAGCAGGATATCGTGCGCTTCGGCATCTTCCTTGGCGCAATAATAGGTATTGTTGGTCGCAACCAGTTTTATTTCGTGCTTTTGGGCAAACTGCAAAAGTACTTGATTGACACGGTCCTCGTCTTCTTGTCCGTGGCGCATTATCTCGATATATAGGTCCTCTCCGAATTGCCGTTTCCACCAAAGTAACGCTTCCTCGGCTTGGTTTTCACCGACGTTCAAAACCTTTCCGGGCACCTCGCCATAAAGGTTTCCGGTCAGTACAATGATATTTTCCTTATACTGTTCTATGATTTTTCGGTCGATACGCGGTACGTAGTAAAATCCGTTCGTATACGCTAAGGATGACATCTTACAGAGGTTATGATAGCCCTTTTTGTTCTTGGCCAGCAGAACAATTTGATATCCGTAATCCTTTACATTTTTATTGGTATGGTCATCACATACAAAGAATTCACAGCCGATTATCGGAGTGATTTCCCGTTCGGTGGCCGGCTCACCCTTATCCTCCGCCGTTTGGTTTCTTTCCCTTACCGATTTGTTGTGCGCGCCGACTTCCTTTACGAAATGGAAGGCTCCCATCATGTTCGCATGGTCGGTTAGGGCTACCGCTGGCATCTGGTTATCGGCGGCGGACTTGACCAGGTCCTTAATATTAATGGTGGATTGTAAGACCGAAAACTGACTGTGGTTGTGCAGATGCGAAAATTGGGCGTCTTCAAGGGTCTTGATATTTTCCTTGATTTCTTCCTTGGATATTTCTTCCGTTTCGTGGACACCCAGTTTTGCGGCGATTTTCTGGGATGCCTTTTGAAGATTGATGTGCTTTAGGCCGATCAGTTGGATTTCCTGAGGATTGGCCTCCGAGAAATTTTGGAAATAATCTGGCTGTACATCCAGTTTTTCAATAGGATAGAACTTTCGGCGTACCAACTCTAGGAAGCACCGGGTCGTAGCCTCGACATCGGCCGTGGCATTATGGGCCTCGGCAAAAGGTGCATCAAAAAGATATTCGTGCAGCTCGGTCAAGGTCGGAAGCTTGAACTTACCGCCCCGCCCACCGGGAATTTGGCAGAGCTTCGCCGTTTCCTCGGTACAGGTATCCAACACCGGTAATTGCTGTAACCGATTTTCAACCGCTAGCCGATGGAACTCCGCTCCCATAATATTTAGGTCGAAACCGACGTTCTGGCCGACAATAAATTTGGTCTTGCCCATGGCCGCATTGAACTTTTCCAAAACCTCGGGCAACGGCGCGCCTTGCTCTTCCGCCAAGGCTGTGGAGATCCCGTGTATCTGTTCTGCATCATAGGGAATATTAAAGCCGTCGGGCCGCACCAGATAGTCTTGATGTTCGATTAGGTTGCCCATGGCATCGTGCAACTGCCAAGCAATCTGCACGCAGCGCGGCCAGTTGTCGGTGTCGGTAATCGGGGCGTTCCAGCGTTTGGGAAGTCCGGTGGTTTCTGTGTCGAAGATTAAATACATTGTGGGCTGTTTAAGGAATTGCGGAGCGGCCTAAATTATCCTGTAAAAATAGACAATCGAATAAGGTTATGGAAAAGGATTTTTTAGGAGTTATTAACCTTTACCGTATTATCAAGGACAAGGAATATTGGAGATAATTCTCTATCTTCAAATCCAGATATGAAATGTTTATATGAACGACAAGAAACTACCCTTAAAACCACCAAGACAGCTATGCCTTCTATTTCTCTTTCTAGGAATGTGTTTGACATCTGCCCAAACCAATAAACAACGACCTCCCAATTTCGTGATTATATTCGCCGATGACCTCGGTTACGGCGACTTAGGCGTTTACGGCCACCCTACCATCAAAACCCCCAATCTGGACAAGATGGCGCACGAAGGCCAGAAATGGACGAACTTTTATGCCGGGGCAAGCGTTTGCACCCCGAGTAGGGCGGCCTTGTTGACCGGAAGGCTTCCAGTTCGTAGCGGTATGGCAAGCAACAAACAACGGGTGCTTTTTCCCGACTCGAAAAACGGACTCCCCGCCGACGAAATCACCTTGGCTGAGCAATTGAAAGAAGTGGGCTACAGCACCGCATGTATCGGAAAATGGCATTTGGGCCATAAGGAACAGTACCTGCCCACCAATAACGGATTCGATTACTATTTCGGCATTCCTTACTCCAACGATATGGATAAAATTGGGGGCAAAGATTACAAAGAGGCGGCCAACGACGGGCCTTCCGCCATAACTATCGCGAATTACAACGTGCCCTTGATGCGGAATACGGAAATCATCGAACGCCCGGCCGACCAGAACACCATTACCAAACGCTATTCCGAAGAGGCAGTTTCCTATATCAGAAAGAATAAGAACAAACCGTTTTTGGTGTATTTGGCACATAATCTACCACATATCCCCCTCTTCGCTTCCAAAGATTTTTTAGGAAAGAGCGAACGCGGATTGTACGGTGATGTGGTTGCCGAAATCGATGACGGTGTGGGCATGATTTTGGCCACCTTAAAAGAGGAAGGTCTTGCCGAAAATACCATCGTAGTCTTCACCTCAGACAACGGCCCATGGTTACCGTTCAAGACCCATGGCGGTAGTGCCGGACTTCTACGGGCCGGAAAAGGCACCACTTGGGAAGGGGGTATGAGAGAGCCCACCATTTTTTGGTCTCCCAAAAAAATAAAGCCGGCCGTAATTACCGACCTCGGTTCGACGATGGACCTCTTTACGACGTTCAGCAAACTTGGCGGAGCGAAAATCCCGAAAGACCGCATTGTGGATGGAGTCGATTTAAGTGGGCCTCTATTCGGGCAAACCGAAAGTCCTAGAAAAAATATGTTTTATTATCGGGGCACCGATCTCTATGCCACACGGCTTGGGGACTACAAGGCGCACTTTATTACCGAAGGCGCCTATGGACAATTCGGAGAACGCGAAGAACATGCCAGGCCCATTCTATATAATGTCAACGAAGATCCTTCGGAGCAATTTGATATTGCCAAGGAGCATCCAGAAATTATTGATCAGATTAATGCCCTCGTTGCCGAGCATCGCGCTAAGTTGGTGAAGGGAAAAGATATGCTTGCGGAGCGGGATTGAAAAAATATGCAGTATTGGTAGCAGTTTTCAGTTCTATTTATTCATCTACATCCCTTAAAAATATCTCATCGTGATTTTCGCCAATAATTTAATTAGGAGTATTGCCCATGTCAAGAAATGGAGTATATTTGCACCCGCTTTACAGGAAAAAGTGGACAGATTTCCATCATGGTTTTGGAAGAATGTATTCGCCTGAAAGCGATTGCCGCCTCCGCGGGAATGACGAAAAAGATAGATTGAATTAATAACTTGGGTCGGGCACCCTACAAAATTAATGTGATATGCCAGTAAAGATTAGACTACAGAGACACGGTAAAAAAGGTAAACCTTTATATTGGATTGTTGCCGCCGATAGCCGTGCCAAAAGGGACGGTAAATATTTGGAAAAATTAGGTACTTACAATCCGAACACCAATCCCGCAACCATCGATTTGAATTTCGATAATTCTGTGCAATGGCTACAGAACGGGGCACAGCCTACCGATACCGCACGAAATATTCTTTCCTATAGAGGTGTGATGATGAAACATCATCTTTTAGGCGGTCTTCGTAAAGGCGCGCTTACCGAAGAGCAAGTGGAAGAAAAATTTAACGCTTGGTTGGAAGAGAAAGAATCCAAAATATCCGATAAGGTAAGCGGATTAGATAAGGAAAAGGAAAAAGCCAAGGCCGACGCCCTGAAAGCGGAAAAAGAGATTAACGAAAAGCGTATGGCAGCCGCCACTGAAGCCGAACTTCCGGAAACTCCCGAAGGTGAAGGTGCTTCCGAAGAAGTCGAAGCTGTAACTGAAACCGCTCCGGAACCTAAAGCTGAAGTTGAGCAAAGCGAGGAAAAAGCACCAGAAGCCGAGGCGAAAGAAGAGACACCTGCCGATAAAGCCGAGGAAGATAAGCCCGAAGTTCAAAAAGAGGATGCTAAAGAAACCGAAGATGTCGTCAAAACTCCTGAAGCCGCACAAACGGATAGGGATAATGCTGAAGATAATTTCGCGGCACCGGTAGTCGAGAAGGAAGAAATCAAAAAAGACGATTCCAAAACAGAAGCACCAAGTGTTCAAGAAGTGGTTTCCGATGACGATTTTTCTAAAAAAGATGCCGACAAGCCTAAGCCTACGGAGAACGAAGAAGCGGACGACAAGAAATAAAGTAGAAAACGATGCGCAAGGAAGATTGCTTCTACCTCGGTAAAATCGTTTCGAAATACAGTTACAAGGGCGAGGTACTCGTGAAAATCGATACCGATGAGCCCGAAATCTACGAAAATATGGAATCAGTGCTTATCGCTATGAAAGGCGGTAACCTGGTTCCATTTTTTATTGACCGCTGCCGGCTACACAAATCATTATTGCTACGTATCGATTTCGAGGAGGTCAAAGATGAGCCCGCCGCCGACCGAATCATGAACCATCAACTCTATCTTCCCCTATCGATGTTGCCCAAATTGGATGGTGATAAATTCTACTTCCATGAAATAACTGGATTTACGGTTGAGGATGCCGTACACGGGAATATCGGAACTATTACCGGAGTCAACGATACTACTTCACAGGCCATTTTCGAAGTCGAAAAGGATGGGAAGCAACTGTTGATTCCCGTGACCGACGAAATCTTTACCGGATTAAATCGTGAGCGTAAAATTGTCAAGGTCAATACTCCCGACGGATTGGTAGCACTTTATCTAGGCATTTGAGTTCCATACATTAAATGTTTATGACAAGGCCTTTCTACAATATTCCAAACAGGTTCTTACTTCTTTGACCGCGTCAGAACCTTCGGGTATTTCATATTCCAACTCCACTGTTGCCGGAAATTTGTAGCCATTGTCCCGTATCATCTGCAATGCCTCTGTTATGGGTGTATCTCCCCTACCCCAAGCTAGGTTTTCTTTACCGTGTGCAGGGGTTTGCCTGTCTTTCAGGTGCATACTTTTAAAGCGGTCATGCTTTGCCTTGATAATCTCTAGAGGGTCGGAATTTCCAGCGGCAACATAATGTCCGAGATCCAGATTCATCATGTTGAATTTTGATTGCTGTAAAGCGGTATCCCATAACGTTGGAATCTGTTGTTCATGGCCGTGATAGGCAATGTACATACCCTGTTTTTTTGCCATTTCCCCCAACCTTTTGGTATGGGCATCGTCACCTGGGTGCTCTACGGTAACATGGCTGGCCCCCAACGCCTTTCCGGTGCGCATGCCCCAGTCAATGTCGGCATCGGTATTATCCTTCCCAAAAGTGTTCCTAGGTTTAAAAGCGTAGATACTAACCCCGGCATCATCGTACATTTTCCGGAATTGAACGAACTTTTCCATACTGACTGTTTTACGCCATTCCGATACCTGCTTACCGTAGTCCGCTAGTTGTGCCTGCATATCGGCAAATTCCTTTTCTTCATCATCGGTAAGTCCCCCATCCCTCTTCTTCGACATTAGCTTATAAAAGCCGGCCATTTCAACCGGATTCTCTATTCTACCCGCAAAGGTTTCGGCCGGATCCCCAATCAGTTCGATGGCACTGATTCCACTATCCAACACATATTTTAAAATGGCCTCGGCACTCTGATCTGGCATACTTCGAAACGAATAGGTTATTACTCCTATTTGCACTCCGTTAATAAGTGAGTTCGGTCTTTTAAGTGTATTTAAAATGGCCGGTGCTCCAAAAACTGAAGATCCCATTAAAGTTGTTCCCGCCAATAATGCCGCCGAAGTACCGACAAATTTCCGTCTTGTGAGTTTGTTGTTTTTCATTTCCGCTATTCTTAGTTGAACGTCCAATCGCCGTATCAATTTAAGGATTTTTACGGATTGACGTAGAATAATTTTGGATTTATCGGTAGTGGTTGCCTTCCCCTTTTCTTACTTTTGGTTTTCATAGGATATTTTATCCTATACGCCCATTCTTTGACCCTTTAACCGCATTACTATCTAAACCGGAATACAATGTTCAGGAACATCGTTTTTATACTTCTCCCCATCCTATTTTTCTCCTGTAAAACCGAAACTAAGGTCAAAAACAGCGCGACCGAAATAGAAAGGCCGCCGAACATTGTCCTTATTTTCACCGACGATCAGGGCTATCGCGATGTCGGCGTATTCGGGGCGGACGATATCGATACTCCAAACCTCGATCAAATGGCGGCCGACGGCATCAAACTAAGCAACTATTATTCGGCACAAGCGGTATGTTCCGCTTCCCGGGCCGGTATTTTGACGGGGTGTTATCCGAACCGCATCGGCATCCATAACGCCATGATGCCCGATAGCAAAAAGGGGTTGCATCCTTCAGAAACTACCTTGGCGGAAATGCTTAAAGCGAAGGGTTATAAAACGGCCATCTACGGCAAATGGCACTTGGGCGACCACCCCAATTTCCTTCCTACTAAAAACGGATTCGACGAATGGTTCGGTATCCCCTACTCCAACGATATGTGGCCATTGCATCCGCAGCAAGGACCGGTCTTTAACTTTGGTCCGTTGCCGCTCTACGAGAACGAAACCATAATCGATACCTTGACGGACCAGACGCAATTAACGACCCAGATTACCGAACACAGTGTTGATTTTATCCATAGAAATAAGGAAAATCCTTTTTTTCTGTACGTGCCGCATCCGCAACCCCATGTGCCCTTATTCGTTTCGGATAAATTTAAAGGGAAATCCAGCCGTGGACTTTATGGTGATGTCATCATGGAAATCGATTGGTCGGCCGGACAGATTTTGAAAGCGTTAAAGGAGGATGGCCTAGAGGATAACACTTTGATTATCTTCACCTCCGACAACGGTCCTTGGCTGTCGTATGGAAACCACGCCGGAAGCGCCCTGCCTTTCCGGGAAGGCAAAGGCACGGCTTGGGAAGGCGGACAGCGCGAACCTTTCATCGCCCGTTGGCCGGGAAAACTACCCGCGAAAAAAATAATCGACGTTCCCGTGATGGCCATCGACATTCTTCCTACGATTGCGGAAATCACCGATTCAGAACTTCCCGAAAGAACAATTGACGGAAAGAGCGTCTGGAGAGTGTTAACGGGTGAATCCGAAGAAAGTCCGCAAGAGGCCTATTTTTATTATTACCGCATTAATGAGCTTCACGGGGTACGTTATGGCCCATGGAAACTCTATTTTCCGCATGCCTATCGTACAATGGACGGTCAGGAACCCGGCAAAGATGGTCTTCCCGGGGAGTACCGAATGGTCGATTTAGGGCAAATTGAACTATATAATCTCGAGGACGACGAAAGCGAGACAAAAAACGTAGCGGACGAACATCCAGAAGTCGTAAAAAAAATAAAGCAGCTTGCCGATGAGATGCGTTCGCGATTGGGGGATTCATTGACAGATAGCGAAGGGAACGAAACCCGCGAACCAGGTCAAATTGAGTAAAAAATAAAAGGTATATACGGGGGTTTTAAAAAAAGGTTTGTTTTTAAATGTTAAAATTTTAAAAAAATGTTTTTATGCCTCGAACCAACAAGAATCTAATTGTGGGCAAATCTTTCCGATTCAAACAATTTACCATTAATCAGGACCGCTGCGCGATGAAAGTGGGTACGGATGGGGTTTTATTAGGCGCATGGGCATCTACGAATAAAAATCCTGATTCCGTTTTGGATATCGGCGCTGGAAGCGGCCTGATTGCCTTGATGCTCGCCCAGAGAAGTAACGCACAAACTATCGATGCCCTAGAGATCGACGAAGCGGCCTACGAACAATGTGTCGATAATTTTGAAGCCTCTCCATGGGGCGACCGATTGTTCTGCTACCATGCCGCGCTCGACGAGTTTGTAGATGAATGGGAAGAAACCTATGATCTGATCGTTTGCAATCCGCCTTTTTATACCGAGGATGTTTCTAGCGGAAACGTTTCCCGCGATACCGCTAGGCAAAATGCGGCGCTTCCCTTTGAGGAACTTTTAAATGGAGTTTCGATTTTACTTTCCGAGGATGGCGTATTTGCCACTATCATCCCCAAAAAAGAAGAAGTCGATTTTTTAGTTCTTGCGGCTAAGTATAAACTATATCCTCAAAAAATCACACGGGTCAAGGGAAATCCCACGGCCGATATCAAAAGAAGTTTACTGCAATTGGGCACTACCCAAACCAACTGCGATAACGATACCCTTACCATTGAGCACGAGCGGCACGAATACACCCCGGAATATATCGCATTGACCCAAGCGTATTACTTAAAAATGTGAGGTGGTGGTCATTACTTTACAATAGAAACTTTTTTAATCCAATCCGTAACATTTGTCATCGCCTGTTTTTCATCATTGTAGTATACAGAATCTATGGCGAATTCAGGGCCGGTACAGGGACTAAAACCCACTTCGCTTGCAAAAACGAGCATAGTATCGGTTTCGGAAGGGGAAAGGGTCACGGAAAAACTATTCTTTCCCTTTGAAAATCCGTAAACGTATACTAAATATTTCGTGTCCTTGTTTTGAAGGTCGACCACTTCGGTTAGTGTGTTATTGCCATACCTTATCGAAATATCAACAGGATTGTAGGTGTTGTTCTCAATAAGGTTTTTGCCATTGGTGTCCAAATATTCAAGCACAAGGTCTTCGTTCCCAGTTTGTGATGATTTTGCAGCATTCAGGTCAGCTGAAAAATCGGAAGCGGTAACACATCCTCCAGGTCCTCCTCCATCGTCTTCACTGCAGGATAGGGTCAGCAGAAAGAAGCAAACATAATATAATTTCTTCATAGTTTTTCTTCCAAAATTAGATACTGAACGAATATACTTGAATTATATTTACAACAATTGAGTAATTTTATGTTGTATTTCATCCTTATCTTTGAAAGAAAGCACTTTGTATGAGACCTGACCTGTTCGAAGCCCCCGACTACTATAATCTAGATGACCTGTTATCCGAAGAACATAAACTGGTTCGCGATGCCGCCCGCCAATGGGTCAAACGCGACGTGTCTCCCATCATCGAGGAATACGCCCAAAAAGCGGAATTTCCCAAACAGATTTTAAGCGGATTGGCTGAAATTGGCGCATTTGGCCCTTACATTCCCGAGGAATATGGCGGTGCCGGACTCGATCAAATCAGCTATGGTCTGATCATGCAAGAAATCGAGCGCGGCGACAGTGGTGTACGGTCTACAGCGTCGGTGCAGTCGTCTTTGGTTATGTATCCCATTTACACCTACGGCAACGAAGAGCAACGTAAAAAATACCTCCCCAAATTAGCCTCCGGTGAACTGATGGGCTGCTTCGGATTGACCGAGCCCAACCACGGATCTAATCCCGGGGGCATGGAAACCAAATTCAAGGATATGGGCGACCATTATCTTTTGAACGGCGCGAAATTATGGATATCGAATTCCCCCTTCGCTGATATTGCCGTAGTATGGGCTAAAAACGAGGAAGGAAGAATACACGGATTGATCGTGGAGCGCGATATGGAGGGTTTTTCCACTCCGGAAACCCACAATAAATGGTCGTTGCGCGCTTCCGCCACTGGAGAGTTGATCTTTGACGACGTAAAAGTCCCAAAAGAAAACCTGCTACCGAACAAAAGCGGACTCGGCGCACCATTAGGCTGTCTAGATTCCGCCCGATACGGCATTTCTTGGGGCGCCATCGGTGCTGCAATGGATTGTTATGATACGGCACTCCGCTATGCCAAGGAACGCGAACAGTTCGGAAAACCGATTGCGGCCTTTCAGCTGCAGCAAAAGAAACTCGCCGAAATGATCACCGAAATCACCAAAGCACAATTGTTGGCCTTTCGTTTGGGCCAGTTGAAAAACGAAGGCAAGGCAACCACCGCCCAGATTTCTATGGCCAAACGCAACAATGTGGATATGGCGATAAAGGTTGCCCGCGAAGCCAGGCAGATTTTAGGCGGAATGGGTATTACAGGTGAATATAGTATCATGCGCCACATGATGAACCTTGAAAGTGTGATTACCTATGAGGGTACACACGACATACATTTGTTGATAACAGGCGCGGATATTACTGGCCATCAAGCGTTCAAATAACAAAAAAACAAGCCTACACCACAATTTAGGCACACTTCACAACAAACTATTTGCAGCGCACCAAACCTGTGTTATGTTTGTGATGTAATTAAAACGGAGTTAATTTTTTCATTTTCATATAGTGTTCTCGTAAAAGAGCTTTGTCGAAAGACAAGGCTCTTTTTAGTTTGTGATCACTGAATGAATCTCCGTTCAACGCATTTAAATCTTATGAGGCCTTCTTAGAAACGGCCTTCAAAGGCTGTCCGAATAACTCGAGTATAGGCTTACCATGCCCATCAGGAGTCGTGTAGAATGGCCTACCTTCTATGGTGTAGTTTGTTTCGGGATGCATACCAAGCGCGTGATATATAGATTGATGCACTTGATCTATTACAACAGGATTCTCAATAGAAGAACACGGCCTTTCGTCCGCTGTTTTCCCATAGACCAAACCTTTTTCGATGCCCCCGCCCCACATCAGTATAGAACTGCCATCGGTGAAGTGCCTATGCATACCATAGAATTTCTCATCTTCTATGACATCGGGTTGATCGACCTGATCTTGTACCGGCACGCCTGGCCTTCCTTCCATAATGGCATCGCGGCTAAACTCGCTGGCCAGAACAATCAAAGTTCTATCAAGGTGACCGCTCTGATCCAAGTCTTTTATCAATTGGGCAATAGGTCTATCAATGAGCTCTTTCATTTTTTTTGCACGGGTATGACCATTTTCATGGGTATCCCAACCTAAAAAGGGCTCATATTCTGTAGAAACACTAATAAACCTTCCCCCGTTCATCGCCAATCTCTTGGCTAAAAGGCATCCTAGACCAAACCGCCCCGTGTTATACGTATCATAGACATCCTTTGGTTCCTGTGACAAATCGAATACCTTGGCCTCCGGAGAATTCAATAAGCGATACGATTGTTCCATCGAACGCATTAGCGATTCCCTCTGATAATCGCTGCCCTTTTCCATGACCTCACTTTTGGTGGCCAACTCTTTGTACAACTTATATCGGGCTTCAAATCGTTTTAGGGACATGCCTTGGGGGGGACGGACACTTTCAAGTCCACCAGAAGGATCCGGTATCAAAAAAGGCCCGTATTCGGTACCTAAAAAACCAGCCGAATGAAAAGCCTTCAACTCTTCCGCCTCACCTACGGTAAACCGTTGCCCCATGGCTATAAATGGAGGTATAACCGGGTTGACGGCCCCTAACTCTTTCGCAATCCATGCCCCAATATGGGGCGCTTGTACCGATTGGGGAGGCTCATAACAGGTATGCCAATGGTATTGATGCCGTGTATGCAGAATATGGCCGAGATCTGCTGATTTATACGAACGAATAATGGCACCCCTGTCCATTACGCCACCTATCGAATCCAGTCCTTGCGAAAATTCAAGGCCATCAACCACGGTAGGCACTTTGGGAAAAGTACTTAATACCCTTTTACTTTCAACACCCTTTTGGTAAGGAACATATGCCTTGGGATCAAAGGTTTCGGTATGCGCCATACCTCCGGCCATCCATAACAGAATAACCGTATCCGCCGTTGAGGGAATTTTTGGAACGGAAGCCGTGCACGAACTCAAGAAACTCGCCATCGGAATAGTTGTTGCCGATGCCGCTAGGCTTGCGGCCGACATTTTTTTTATGAATTCCCTACGAGAGTTTTGTGATTCCATTATCAATGCTCAATTTATAAACTGAAATTCCGGTAAAATCAATGTTGACCAGAAAATATCTTGCAGTTCTTCCTTTCTTGGACGATTACCCAAAACACCGATCATTAGCTTCAATTCTTTTTCGGAAGGATCTCGACCTAGCGATTTTCGATATAAAGTTTCCACTATTTTCTGACTGTCATCGCCATACCGGTCAAGCCACTCGTTGGCACCCTCTTCCAGCACGGCATTAAAAAATGCTCCATTTGTTAATTCCAAAGCTTGTAACAAAGTCGCTTGACCATCTCGTGATGTGGTCACGTTTTCACGGCTGGGACGCCCTAGAGCCTTCAAGAAGGGATGTTGTTTTACCAAGCTCGCCCTCGCAAATCCTACTTTCCGTTCGTCAAAAGTGAAGTTGACGAGTTGGCCCCAGTTGGTGCTTCCATAATTTCGTACTTGATTCCATGAAGTATCGTCAAAAGTAACCGCTGTCCATCCATTATCGGGAGTATCGGCATAGCTTTTCCAACTTTCATCGGAGTCTACGGTCAAACCTTCACCTTGGTCGAAATCAATTTTCATGGCGAACAATATACCTGCAGGATTGGCAATACTTCCTTCGTTGATGCCCTCAATGGCAATGGTATTCTCTCCGATTTTTAAAAACTCCTTCACATCAAGCTTATCCACCTTTTCCCAATTGGAGCCTTTCGCTATTTCACGTCCATTTAAGTGAAGTACGTAAGCATGGTCGACCGAAATCAATACGCTGGCGTTTTCTATTCTTTTAGTCGGAAGTAAAAAGGTCTTTCTGAAAAACCTTTTGCCAGGTTCTGGCAGTACGTCGCGATCGAACTTGATCTCTCGATGCCATATTCGGGAAGAAGCCATCTCGTCGCCCTGAGGGTTGTATTCCACGGCTTGAAACATGGGAGAAATTACTTGACTTACGGCATCGGAAAACTGTTCGGCACTTAAACGACGGATTATAGGACCTTCAAACACGTAATTTGATTTCAGTTCTACAGGTGAAGTGTAATGGGCGGCAGGCAACTGATACGCCTTTGAAGTCATAATCCGTTTAATCAAATGTTTCAGGTCATACCCGGAATCGATAAAATCTGCCGCTAACCAATCGAGCAGTTTAGCATCCCAAGGGGTGTTATCCATTTCATCAACAGGCTCGATGATGCCCCTGCCCATTAATCGTTGCCAAAATCGATTGGCTATGGTTCGATACAGCCTCCCATTTTCAGGTTTTACCATGACCTCCGAAAGTTTTGACAATCGCTCATCCATGCTTTGCGCTTCTACACTTCCTAATTCTGGATACAGAAAGTTCACCGTCGCCATTTTCCCCAAAGGTTTGTCGCAACGATTGAGTTCCAGTACGGAGTCGGCAAAAATGGAAGCGAAACCATAGGATTGCTCTAGGGTAAGATTACTTACAAAACTATTATGGCACGAAGCACATTTTACATTTACGCCCATCAACGATTGTCCAATATTTTGGGCAGCCTGCATTTCGGTACGTTGACTGGCATTGACGACCCCGCGCCATTCAATTCCTTTTATGAAGCCTTCTGACCCGGCAATGGGATCGACCAATTCTCTTACCATTTCGTCGTAAGGCTTGTTATGGAGTAAGGTGGTATACAACCAATCGGTTATTTGCTTTCTTCCACCGGTTATGAATCCAGTACCGCTGTAATCGTTGCGCAAAAGGTCGTTCCAAAAACTTAGCCAGTGCTGGGTGTAATTATGGTTGTCGCCCAGTAGGCTATCGATGAGTTTTTCTTTTTTATTGGGGTTCGTATCTTTTTTATATGCCGCAATAATTTCCGGTTCGGGAAGTAGTCCGACGATATCCAAATAACTACGTCTGATAAAAATTCGGTCATCTACCACTTCTGGCCAATCAACACCCTGCTTCCCGAAATATGCGGCAATCAATTTATCTACGGGATGTTCTAGATCCGATTCAGGCAACTTAGGCTTTTCAAGTGCCAATTCTGCCTCCGGAAACACCTTCAAAGCTTTATCGGACCAATGTGCCCCATTTTGAATCCATAATTTGATAAGTGCTATTTCACTATCCCCTAAAACTTTACCTTTTTTGGGCATTACGTTATCGTCGTTTGGGGAAAGGGTGATACGCTTGTATAGCTCACTCTCCTCTGGGGAACCTGCAACAATTACCGCCCCGGATTCCCCGCCTCTAAAAACTCCTTCCTTGTTTTCAAGAACCAATTCACCTTTTTGTTTGTTCTCGGCATGGCATTGGTAGCAATTATGTGCAAAAATAGCCCTGACCTCTAAGTTCAGTCGGTCTTGCTGTATCTCGGAAATGGAATCTAACTTTTTCAGTTCTGCCAGTAAGGCTACTCCCTTACTGTCGTCATAGGTACTTTTGCTGCCCGGCAAAACACTGGTCAAAAAATCTTCGCCATGGGTGAGGTTGGCACCCAAATGACCGGCCACGGTCAATAAGATTACGGTTACCGTAAGTACTGACCTATAAACGCGGAAATCGGGCGATTTCCCGTTCAAGGTTCTTCGCAATAGCAGTGCGGTAACAACGGCAAAAACGGCGGTGGCAATACCCACATATTGATGGTTGTCGACCAATTCGCCACCGTAATCGTCTTGTGTACGCAATAACCAACCTAATACGGCAGAAAGAATAGCAAAAGCCCCCCCGAGATAGACCATCCAATGAATACCCTCCCTTAGACCTGGTCGTTTTCCGCCAATCGTAAGCAACTCGAAGAACCAGGCAACTACCAACAGGCCGATCGGAAAATGTACTACTAAGGGATGAAAACGGCCCAAAAGCTGAAATATCCAATTAAAATCTTCCATGCTTCTAAAATAAGCATATTTATGGTGCCAAGTACAGATTGATTTGGTTCTTGGTCACTACAAATATTCGCTGGGTTGCCTAAGAAAAAAAATACCTTGCTACGCCACAAGTTTTCTTAGCTTCCCATCAAAGCTATTGACGAGCATCTTACTTGGTTTGACATGTACTAAATTACGGAGTTAATTTTTTTCATTTTAAAATCGTGTTCTCGATAAAAGAGTCTGTTCTTCATTGATAGGGACCTTTTTTTTACGGCTGTTTTGCCATTCCTGCGAAGGAGAAATCTTTACGCTCCTTTTTTTATGTTCGCGCTTCAGCACCCGTCCTACCTTGGCTCAAGCTCATCAGTAGCAGATTGTGATTTCTTCTTTGCCTCGAACACCTTTGTGCTCATCTTCATATCGGCATACCGGGGGTCTTGCACATAATCTTCCTTTCGCATTTTGACGACCTCGATACTGAGAAACCCAAATTCGCTGACGACTTTACCATAAAAACGGTAAATACCCTTGCCGCGAAATCGGTATTTGGCGGCTATGGGCGGAAAAAGCACGGTGTCGAACACCTGGCCCTGTTGGTCGAGCAGCGTGGCAAATTGCATGGGGCTTCCCTTGTGGGTCTTGGTGTTTTTTACAGTGACGAGATAGCCGTAGATATCGATATGCCGTTCTAGATAACGTGCCAGATCTTTGCTTCCGCTCGTGTTCTTTGGGGGGTCGATCAATAACTCGAACGGACTGCACAAGGCAAACCCCAACAGTTCAAGCTGGGCAAAGGCCATTTCAAGTTCGGTGGTATGTAAAGAGGGGATTTCAAAATCTTGATGGTCGGGCCTGAAAAGTTTAGGGTGATCGATTTTTTGGGTCTTTCCCAAAAACAGATGCGCCTTCCACAAGAGTTCGTGTTTGTTCGTACCTGTGAACCGAAAAGCATCGATGCGGATAAGGATGCTTAACTGTTCTATGGATATGGCTACCCGATCGAGAAAATCCTCTAAGGAAATGAAAGTTCCATTTGCCGCCCGTTCTTTTAGGATGCGTTTCGAAACCCGGTCTTCAAGCTCGCGCAAGTAGCCGAAGCCGAGGTAGAGATTTTTTCCCTGGATGCGGTTCCCGTTGTTGCTAATATTGATACAGGGGGGATGAATTTTTGCCCCCAACATCCGGGCCTCGTGCACATAGAATTCCGAACGATAGAATCCGCCACCGTTATTGAGAACGGCGACCATATATTCCAAGGGATAATAGGCACGCAAGAACAAGGTCTGGTAACTTTCCACGGCATAGGAAGCGGAATGCCCCTTGGCAAATGCATATCCGGCAAAGCTGGCGACCTGGTTCCAAATCTCGAAAATGAGCGTATCGTCATAGCCTTTTTTCCGACAGTTGTCAATAAATTTTTTTTCTACGCGCTGGAATTCGTCCCGTGAACGGAACTTGCCACTCATGCCCCGGCGCAGCACATCGGCCTCGTCTAAATCCAGGCCAGCAAAATGGTGGGCGACCTTGATCACATCTTCTTGATAAACCATAACGCCATAGGTCTCGGGCATGATATTTAACATGACCGGATGTGCCTTTTCCTCAGCCCTGCCCTTGTTTCGATGGCGTAAAATATACTCCCGCATCATCCCACTTTTCGCAACCCCTGGGCGGATAATCGAACTAGCGGCAACCAGCCCCAAATAGGTGTCGACTTCCAATTTCTTGAGCAGCATACGCATAGCGGGAGACTCCACATAAAAACAGCCCATACACTGCGCCGTCTTGACCAAGTTATTAATGACCGGATCTTTTTTGAAGGCCTTGATATCGTGGATATCGAATGTGGCGAACTCCTCCGGTCGGTCGTGTTCCAGAATATCCAAAGTTTCCTTGATTTTCGATAGGCCCCGCTGCCCGAGGATGTCGAATTTATACAGGCCGACATCTTCGGCAATCACCATATCGTATTGTGTAGTGGGAAAGCCTTTGGGCGGCATATGGGTTGCCGAAAACCAGTGTATCGGTTTCTCGGTAATCAGAATTCCTCCGGCGTGAATGCTTAGGTAGTTGGGCATGCCTTGTAACAAGCTTGTGTATTTGATGACTAAAGTGGAAACCTTATCGAGTCGGGATGCCTGAAAGTTACCGTCGCATAGCAAATCGATTTCGTCTTTGGGCAGGCCGAAAACCTTGCCCAGTTCCCGTACCATGCCTCGCCATTTAAAAGTAACATAAGTTCCTAGAAGGGCTACATTCTTGAAACGTTTGAAAATATATTCGGTCATTATCGGCCGGTCGCGATGTGAAAAATCGATATCGAAATCAGGCGGGTTGGCACGGTAGAGATTGATGAACCGTTCGAAATAGAGATCGAGTTCCATGGGGTCTACATCGGTAATCCGTAAGAGATAAGCCACGATACTATTGGCACCGCTACCTCGGCCTACATAGAAAAAATTTTGTTTGCGGGCATAGGAGACAATATCCCAATTGATCAAAAAATAGGAAACAAAGCCCATTCCAATAATGAGTCCCAATTCTTTTTCGAGACGTGCGATCACGTCATCGCCACCTTCGGGATAGCGATAGGGCAGCCCTTCTTGACAAAGCCTTCTTAACATAGCTTCGTCTTGTTCACCAGTAGCATTGTAACATTTCAGGTTCTGCGGTTTTCGCCCCTTGGAAAAATCAAAATGGATGGAACAGGAATTCAGCAGCCGCTCCGTATTCTCCAGTATAAAAGTGTACTCCGAAAAAGCGGCTACCAAATTTTCGATGGGGAACATTTTTTCGTCTTCAGAAGCCTGTTCCATCGTTGAGAGCTTACTTAGCAAGGTATTATTGTCGATGGCGCGTAGCAATCGATGGGCGTTAAAATCGCGTTTGTTGCGAAAGGTGACCGGTTGCTGTACGACCAGTCTATCCTTGAATTTAAGTACCCCGGAAAACGGAAGTCGCCTCAAATCGTTAATCGATATGCCAATGAACTCATAGTCGGCAAATGATTTTCGCTGTTCCTGCATTACTTTTTCAAACGGATAAACGACATAGGCGTTTTGAAATTCGGGCGCGCTTTTTACAAACGACTTTTCGTAGCGCAGATGTTCGGAAAGGTAATCGTTCAGCTCTAAATATCCTTCGTTGTTTTTGGCAATCCCCACAAAACAGGGGTCGACCCCGTTCCTGAAATCGATGCCCAGAACGGGAGTGATATCGTATTCCGCCGACTTCCGGACAAAATTGAGTCCCGCCGAGGTATTGTTGATATCGGTAAGCGCCAAACGGGTCACGTGATTCTCCTTGGCCAACTGTAAGAGATCGACCTCGGAAAATGTTCCGTAGCGCATGCTGTAATATGTGTGACAGTTTAGAAACAAAAAATTCCAATTTCAAAATTCCAAAACAAAAATTATCCGTAATCGAAGCTGTGAAATTATGCGGCATCCGATTTTTAAGGTCTGTTTATTGATGATCGAAGACACAATACTTCGCAGCTGCCCGGCTTGTTCTATAAGTCCCTTTTCTTCAGCGTTTACAGTATCGCTCAGGCCTCTAATTAGTTTTAGCCAACACTGGGCTTCTTTAGCTTCTTTTCTTGTAATCTTGATTCTCATCAGAAAATATTTATGTCCCAATTTTCCATAGGCTTACATATATTTGGCGCCTACCGAGCCCGCAGCTTTAATCAGCTGTTTCGCATCTTCAATAGTATTCAGTGTTTTAGGAAAGGTTTTTACGAAGAGACCGCAATCCCTCGCAAATAGATTAGTTCTATCTTCTAAGTTGTACACCTTTTTTTTCATGATTTTTTTGGAATTTAGAATTTGAATTTACTACTGCCTCCGATGTGCCAACACAACCGGCGGCAATCCATTAAACGGATTCTGCATTCGCCCGATAGTCTTCGCCCCAAGACCCGATGCCCGCAGCACGCTTTTATCGCCGTAACGCTTTCTAATAGTATCCATCGCATGGTAAAGGTTGAGGGTTTCTTCGGTATCGTCGAACAGGTCGATCTGGTAATTGCCGCTGACCAAATGGCTGAACCGGATACCGACCAAGCGCACCAATAATCTTCGATTGTATAGTGCCTTGAACATTTCCAGAATCTTAGGTATCAAGATGTGGTCGGCACTGGTATAGGGAATCCGTAATTGTTTGGAATAGGTGTTGAAATCGGAATATCGGATCTTGACCGAGACACAAGCGGTCAGTTTTTCTCCGCGTCGCAACTGATACGCCAGGTTTTCGGTCATGGCAATCAAGATGCCCCGCAGCTTTACCACGTCAATAGTGTCTTTGGCAAAAGTGCGCTCCGTTGAAATGGACTTCCGTTCGCAAAACGGTATTACCGGCGTATGATCGATACCGTTAGCGCGTTTCCAGATTACTTTTCCGTTGGCACCCAGTACACGCTGCATCACATCTACGGGCATTTCTTGCACGTTCTTTACTTGCCGTAACCCCAGATTACGCAAGGTTTGATACGTCTTGTCACCTACCATCGGTATTTTTTTGATGGAAAGGGGAGCTAAAAAAGGTTTTTCAAATCCCTGATCTATCTTTAAATGGTTATTGGGCTTTGCCTCGTTTGTGGCCACTTTAGAAACCACTTTATTGACGGAAAGGCCAAAAGAAATAGGAAGCCCGGTCTCCCTAATGATCCGTTGCCGCATTTCGGCCGCGTATTTATAGGCGCCGAAAAAACGGTCCATTCCCGTAAGATCTGCGTAAAATTCATCGATACTCGATTTTTCAAAAAGAGGTACCTCTTCCTTGATGATCTCAGTCACCATATCGGAGTGTTTGCTGTACGTACCCGCATTACCCCGAATGACCGTAGCTTCGGGACAAAGTTCGCGCGCCATCTTCATGGGCATACCGGAATGCACCCCAAATCCCCTGGTCTCGTAGCTGCACGCTGCAACTACGCCCCGATCGCCGGTGCCGCCCACCAACAAGGGACGGTTCTGCAATTCGCGATTGATCAGCCGTTCTACGGAAACATAGAAGGTATCGAGATCGATGTGAAGTATTGTTTTATCCATAGCATCCCTAAAAATAAGGACAGCTAAGGTATGGATTATTTCCAATATTTTGGATTATATCCTATTTATAATTTTCTGCTAGTAAAAAATTTACTCTGCTTCAGCGCTTCATCAGATTCTCACCGAACCTAGCGAGGATTATCCCTATGATTGCTTTACATTTCGATAAATTCTAAATGGTATTTATGTTTACTTTTAGGGATGTTTTTAAAAAAGCGACCCATGAATACAAATTTGAACAGACTATTGGTATTTCTATTGGTTACTGGATGTATATCCTGTGGCGACCAAAAAAAAGATAAGCTAAATACGCACATGGCTTCCACAGAAAAAACGAAGAAAAAAAACTGGGTGCCGATCTTTAACGGAAAGGACCTCGAAGGCTTTACGATGAAGATTACGGGATATCCGCTAGGGGAAAATTTCGGAAATACGGCCAGGGTAGAAAACGGAATTCTAAGTATCCGCTACGATGGCTACGGCGATGACCTCAAAGATCGTTTTGGCACGCTGTACTACAACAAAAAATTATCGGACTATCGATTGAAAGTAGAATACCGCTTTGTGGGCGAGACCGCACCGGGCGCACCGGAATGGGGCTATCGTGACAGCGGTCTACAATTTCACGGGCAACCGCCGGAGACCCAAAAGCTCGATCAAGCCTTTCCGGTATGCCTTGAATACAACTTTCATGGGGGCAATGGCACCGACAACCGGCCCGTAGGTGCCGCCTGTGCCAATGGTATGTTCTTTGAATTCAACGGCGAAAAGAATGCGACCACCTGTATTCAACCCGTTGTCGAGAGAACCTTTCACGGCGATCAATGGGTGACGATGGAAATCGATATCAAAGACGGAAAAATTACCCACTACGTCAACGGAGAAGAAATTCTAAACTACGCCAACCCGACCTACGACCCTAAAAACGAGACTGCCAAGAGCTTGATGATTAATGGGGATGCAGCCGTAACCGGTGGTTATATTTCGCTACAGTCAAACAGTCATCCCATTGATTTTAGGAAAATCGAGATTATGGAGTATTGATATTCCTCAAACCTTCCTAGGTAACTTCAACCGTCACATCCCCTCCGACCTTTTCTTTTTTCTACCTCAAAATAAAAGACCACCTTCCCCTTCTCAGGGGAAGGAGCCTATTTTTGTTTAGCTGCAGATCGTGCATCAAAATCGAAATCACATTTTAAAATGATACGACACGGTAAGGCTAGTAGGCTTTCTTAATCTAATAATAGTGAGCTATGTTCATTTGAACCTTGATGGTCTCCACCACACTTCTTAGTCTTATTTCTGAAGAAGAACACGTATCAAATCTTTATCTCAACTTTATCCCCGGTCTTTACGGCCTTATATATTGCATCAATAATCTTCATATCCTTGACACCTTCTTCGCCGTCTACGGGCACAATAGGTTTTTTGCCGTCAAATATCAATGCTGCCATACCATCCATCTGCAAGGTTTGGTGCGTGACGTGAGGTTGGTTCAACGGGCCTTTATGGGTGCGGCCTTCTATTGGGCCATAGCCGGTCGAGGGTCTCATCTCGACCCATCCGTCATCACCGGTCATATAAAAACGGTCAAGATTGCTCATGTTATAGGTCGAAAGACAGTTGGCCACTGCCCCACTGGGAAAGCCCATCTGAAACTGTATGGTCTCGTCGACACCTTCCTTGAATTTCTCGGGATTTGTTTTGGTTTCCTGTGCCGTTACCCATACGGGTTCTTCCCCCAACATATACCGTGCACCGTTGATGGAATAGATGCCGATATCCATCATCGCCCCGCCGCCGGCAAGTTTTTTATCGAGCCGCCATTGGTTGGGATCGCCAATAGTAAAACCCGATTGTCCCTGAAAGAATTTTGGTTGCCCGAACTCCCCGTCTTTCCGCATTTGGATAACGGCAACGGTTTTCGGTTCGAAATGCATACGGTAACCGATCAACAGTTTTACGTTGGCCGCGTTACACGCATCGACCATGGCCTGGCCTTCCGCGGCATTGATGCCCATCGGTTTTTCACAGATGACGTGTTTGCCTGCCTTGGCCACCCGAATGGATTGGTCTTTATGGAGTCCGTTTGGCGTGATGACGTATACAGCATCGATATCTGGATTGTCTTTTATATTATCAAAATCATCGTAGTTATAACAGCTTTTCTTAGGCACGTTATATTTTGCGCTCCACTCCGTTATTTTTGATGGCGTGCCGCTGATGAGTCCGGTTATTTTCGCACGCTTGCAGTCTTGCATGGCCTCGGCCACCCGGCCCGCATAACTGCCAAGGCCCATTATAGCCACCTTTAACATCGGGCCTTGATAGGGCACTTCGGAAGTGGCAAAAATGTTTGTAGGATGGGCCAAAAGGGGCAGACCGACCGCAGAAATAGTAAGTTTTTCGAGAAAATTTCTTCGTGATGACATAGTAATATTGATTTAGTTCTAAAAATACATTTTTTTACAACGAACAGCTACGAAGAAGCAATTTAAACCTCAAATTTTTGTGCCTGCCTCTAAATTCAGGATATATGTAATAGTCTAGAAAGGAAGTCGCTTCAAATCAACATTCCCGCCAGAAATAATGATGCCAACTTTTTTTCCAGCGAATCGGTCTCTATCGGACAGCACTGCAGCCAAGGCAACCGCGCTTGATGGTTCGACCACAATTTTCATACGTTCCCAGATCAGGCGCATGGCGTTAACGATTTCATCTTCCGTAACCCTGATGATGCAATCTACATATTGCTGCATGATCGGAAAACTCTTGTCGCCGAGTTTGGTTTTGAGTCCGTCTGCGATGGTCTCCGTGGTCTCATTCGATTCGATGTGACCACTTTTAAGGGAGCGATAGGCGTCGTCGACCTCAAAGGGTTCCCCACCAATGACCTTACAATCTTTTCCAAAATAATGTGCGGCCAGACTTGTTCCGGCGATAAGGCCCCCACCACCTACGGGAGCGATCACAAAATTGAGATCCGGGAGTGCTTCCAGCAATTCCATGGCCACAGTACCTTGCCCGGTTATTACGTTTAAATCGTTCGAGGGATGAATAAAGGTCGCCCCGGTTTCGCGTTCTATTTTTTGTGCAGCGGCTTCCCTTGCGGAAAGCGTGGGCTTGCATTCGATGACTGTACCACCGTATTCCGCTACGGCATCCTTTTTTACCTGTGGGGCGGTCGAGGGCATTACGATAAAAGCATCGATGCCTATATTTTTAGCGGCAAGGGAGAGGGCTTGGGCGAAATTTCCGGAAGAATGGGTGACCACTCCCCGTTCCTTTTCTACATCCGTTAATTGCAAGACAGCGTTGGTAGCCCCTCGCATCTTATAGGCTCCTCCTTTTTGAAAGTTCTCGCATTTGAAATAGATATCCGTTTTAGCCATCCTATTTATCGATTCAGCGGTTAAAATAGGAGTTCTATGGATATAAGGCTGAATTTCTTTATAACATCGTAGCAGTGCTTCTTTTTGCATTTTAATAAGGGCAGTTAATTCCTATTAAAACTACAAATAAATTCAAAAAGCTTGTGCCGTTCACCCTATTCAGGATAAAAAGCAGGATGGAAATTAAAAAAATAGTCTTTCCGCTCAACATTTGAAAGAAATCTGCGTTGTCATCATACAGATAATCAGAACTATGGCAACCGGGCAATTCCATTTCACCATCCTAAATAGATTCAATCTTGCTTTCTCCACTATGTGTATCCTTTTCTGTCATACGCTATGCGGCGCGGAGGCGAAACAATCTTTTCAGTCTTCCCTTACCGTAGATGCATCCGAAGGAACATCCGAAATACAGCAATCAACCCCACTGAAATCGAGCATTGAAATATCCGATCCGACCCAAGGCACGGTATGGACTGTTTCCGAAACGGCGAAAATCGAATGGAAGACCGAAAATATAGATACGGGCAAATCAATACGGTTTTTCTTGGCAAAGGATGACATGGTGGTACAGGAACTGGGCAGTTTCAAGAACAATTTCCTAGCCGAGGGCATAGAGCTGGCCAAAAATGTTGGGTCTGGCGACCAATATCAAGTCGTGGGCATCGAACTCTTTCCTGACAATAAATTTCAGATTGCCAAGTATGCGACTTCCTACTTTAGCATTCGCAACCCAATAGCCGATGCCCGAAAAAAAGAAGCCCTTGCAATGCGTAGTAGTACTGAGGCTGATGTATCAAGAAACGAATTTGCAGGTAGAAAAATATCCTATGTTAAGGAACTTAGCTTCGCTGACGAAAATATAAGCGTCAGCCTTTGGGACCATGGCCGACAAGACGGTGATATCGTATCGATTTACTTGAACGGGGAGACGGTTGTTTCGAAACACAATCTCACTTACAGTCGGAAGAAAGTCAGCTTTAAGTTAGATCCGAACAGGATGAACGAGCTTTTTTTGTATGCCCATAACTTGGGTACCGCGCCCCCGAACACCGTATCGATAGAGCTTACGGATGGCAGTACTTCGGAAAAGATAATTTTGAATTCGGACCTTAAAAGTTGTGAGGCGGTGCAAATCAAGGTTCAATAATCAAAAGAAATATTTTATATAAACCTATGTATTAAAAGTATATAACTTTAAAGAATTGAATAAAATTCACTTCGTAACATTCCGAGTTGCAGGTGCAAGTAGCGGTAGGAAATCAATGCAACTAGGCAAAAGTTTTTAGCCCCGGACTAAATGGGGAAACGTCGATGCACTAAATTGCGTAGCTTACAGTATTTTTAAGTCCAGTTTAAAAATACCCAGGGCAAGCCCACGAGATAGGGAACATATTCTTTATTGACGAAAACCATAAGTATTCAAACTTTTCTTCAAAATACTTGGCAGGCCTAAAAGAAATAGACCCAATTGAGACTAAAATGCACGAAAAATTTCTAAGAAGGGCTATTCAAATGGCTTTAGCGGGCAGAGACGCTACAGATGGAGGTTCCTTTGGCGCTGTAATCGTAAAGAATGGCGAAGTACTTTGTGAGGTGCACAACCTTGTGAAGGGAAAAGATGACGTAACTCAACATGCTGAATTGGTTGCCATTCAAACGGCATGTGCTAAAATAGGCAGGGACAACCTTAAGCATTGTATATTATATACAAGCTGCGAACCTTGTTTGATGTGCCTTGGTGCATGCCACTGGGCAAAATTCAAGGAAATTTACTACGGTGCCTCGGCCGAAGACGCGCAGAACTTTGGTTTTGTATATTCAAAATCTTACTTTAATATGGATTCGGAATTGCGACATGCCGAATTCAAAATGACCCAGCTTCTTAGGGAGGAAGCCTTAAGTGTTTGGAAATAGTAGAGGGTAAGCTCAAATAAAAATAAAGTGGGGATGTTGGTACATCAAGGCATACCAAATTCAAGAATCATGGCGCTCAAAGCAACCCATTGACAGCTATTTCATCTTATAGGAACCATCACCCATAGCGGCAGCTTTTCCATTGCGGTATTGGGATGCATCGGTGCTCGAATAGCCGTAATTTTCTTCCTCGGACAAAGCACTCAAGATCGAATAAGCTATGAACAGAATAGAAATACTAATAATAATCTTCATCGGGGAGACGGTTAGAGGTCGGCACATACATTTTTACAATATTAACTTCAAGAAGCCAAGATTATAAAAATTCTAATAAATAGTTTAAAAGGGAGGTCCCAAAAACTACCTTGAAGTTATTTTTGGATTTAACTTAAGTTCAAATAAACGATTACTTAATTCCGAGTTATTCTTCACTACTGTAATCTTCCCTTTAATTTTTTTTAAATTTACGGTCATGTGTAAGATTGCTTAGCAATCCTCATTTAAATATACCTTATGAAATGGCAAGGCAGGCGTAGAAGTTCAAATGTCGAGGACAAAAGGGGACAATCAGGTTCAGGAAGAGGTTTAGGCGGATTCAGCCCTATGATGTTGGCCCCATTGCTAAAGCTTCTGTTTTCCAAGACCGGCCTTATTATTGCGGGCATAGTTATCGTGATCTCGTTGGTTTCGGGTTACAATCCTTTGGATTTGATAGGAAACTTCTTTATGGGCGGAAACCAGCAGACCGTGTCCACAGGATCTTATCAGGGTACGGAAAAGGAGAACGAGCAGGCACAGTTCAGTGCCGTTATCTTGGCCAGCACCGAGGATGTCTGGAACGGTATGATTGATAATTATCGGGAGCCTTCATTGGTTATATTTTCCGGCTACGTCTCGTCCGCATGTGGTTCCGCTTCAAGCGCTACCGGACCATTTTATTGTCCCGGAGATGAAAAACTTTATCTTGACCTGAGTTTCTTCGAAGATATGGAGCACAAGATGAATGCTCCGGGAGACTTTGCACATGCCTATGTGATAGCCCACGAAGTGGGCCATCATATCCAAAAACTTACTGGAACCATGGACAAGGTCAATAGGCTTAGAGGACAGCTTAGCGAGGTTGAATTTAATAAGTATTCGGTAAGACTCGAACTACAGGCGGACTTTTTGGCCGGTGTCTGGGCGAACCGCTCGCAAAGTATGACGGGAATGATGGAACCTGGTGACCTTGAAGAGGCCTTGAACGCTGCAAATGCAATAGGAGATGACCGCCTTCAAAAACAGTCGACCGGAAGGGTAGTTCCCGATGCATTCACACATGGAACATCCGAACAGCGTATCCGATGGTTCAGAAAAGGCTTCGAGACCGGCGACATTTCACAGGGTGACACCTTTAATGCAAAATCGCTTTGATGTAACTTTTGAGGTGAGACTAGTAAAGAAGTCACATCTTAAAAGAAATATCTTATGATATTTTAACACTTCTGCGCCGAACAGGATTGCTTGTCCACCACAGGCTATAGTTCCATTCAATCAAAGGGTGTTGGTGTGGCAAATATTAGGGAAATGTTCTTGTCCTTGGTGGCAGGATTTTCAATGATAGCCATTCATCGGACAACCAAAAGTTTAGATCTGCGATGAATGAAAAATAGAGTACAATTCAACAAAAAGTTTTATAGAAAAATTTGTCATTTACTACTTTTGTTGGATGAGAGTATATAATCCATTGAAGAAAATTTCAACTAGCTTCCGGCGATATTTTACATCAAATATAGAATTAAAGCGTCCCCAAACGTGGGTATTGATCAATACCGGAATTTTTATGCTTTCTTTGTACGGCTCGCTTACAGATTATCCTACAACCTTAGGCAAAATAGCTTTCATATTACTTTTAGGTAGTGCCGCTGTGGGGATATTCTTCTTTTTGAAGTCTATATAGATTGTAGATTCTCTTTCAAAATTCAAATAAAGGATTTCTTAATTTTGACGTATAGAAGAAGAATAAATCATCAATGATCTGTATATACGCTACCCAATACTATTTGAAAAAGATGAAAGTAAAAACATTAATTGTCCTATTTATAACATGTATTGGTCATACTATATGGTCGCAAAAAGCGACTGTTGAGAGCAACAGAATTGTAAGAGTGCTCTCGTTTAATATTCTTCATGGCGCAACCACAAAAGGTGATTTCGATCTAGATCTCATAGCTAATATTATTGTCGATGTAAACCCTGATTTCGTTGCACTTCAGGAAGTCGATTACAAAACAAACAGGGCTCAAAAGTATGATTTGGTAACCGAATTGGGGTGGAGGGCAAAAATGGCACCATTATTTGGCAGGGCAATGCATTATGATGATGGTGAATATGGAGAAGGTATACTATCAAAACATACTTTTTTACATACAAGAAATGTTGCATTACCTTTTGCACCTGGTGATGAACCCAGGGCTGCTCTGGAAATCACCACGGTGCTACCATCTAATGATACCATTTCATTTATTGGTACCCATTTAGATCATTTGAGCAGTGAAACCAATAGGATTATGCAGGCGAAACAAATTAATAAGGTATTCTCTTCAAATCCTCATCCCACCATTTTAGCAGGAGATTTAAATGCCGAGCCGGCAAGTACGCCAATGAATATTCTTGAAGAAATCTGGACGGCTTCTTATACCAAGGATAGTTTAATCTACACCTACCCTTCAGACAATCCAGTTAAAAAAATTGATTATGTAATGTTTTATCCCGAAAATAGATGGAAAGTATTGGAAACAAAGGTTATTCAAGACACCATAGCTTCGGACCATTGTGCTTATCTGGTAATTCTAGAGCTATTGGATGAATAAAAAAACATTTGGCGGTAAAAAGTAATTCCATTAAAACGGGTGTTTATTAATAACGTTACCAAAGTTCAAATAAACGGTGAATTATAATCTAGATGGCGGTGTAGCTCTCCCTTTACCGAGAATAACTAAAAATGAAAATGTTGTACCTAAAATAAAAAAAGGCTCCAACGTTTCCGTCAAAGCCTTTTGTACTCGAGGCGGGAATCGAACCCGCACTCCGAAGAACTGGATTTTGAATCCAGCGCGTCTACCAGTTCCGCCACTCGAGCATATTGCCTAACTGTTCACCAGTAAAATAAGAGTGCAAAACTATAAAATATTTTGATTGCCGCCCCAAAAATATCAAGATTTATCCTTTACCTACCCGAATAAATTTCTAAATTTGCACCTGCCTTAGAAAAACCTAAGTAATTATAGGTTTAGTTAAGGCTCTAAAAACGTGTTGACAACAAGTATCCATGCCCTATCAAGTTCCCGAGCCTAAAATTTTTGCCTGCACACAAAGTACGGCTTTGGCCGAAAAAATTGCTAAATCCTATGGTGCCGATTTGGGTAATGTCCATTTCTCAAGGTATAGCGATGGGGAATTTCAGCCTTCTTTTGAGGAATCGGTTCGAGGCGCACGCATCTTTATTATAGGTTCAACAAACCCGAGCTCAGAGAATCTCATGGAGATGCTTTTGATGCTCGATGCGGCAAAAAGAGCTTCGGCCAGGCACATTACCGCCGTAATGCCCTATTTCGGCTGGGCGAGACAAGACCGAAAAGATAAGCCCAGAGTGCCCATAGCCGCTAAATTGATTGCAAAAATGCTGGAAGCGGCAGGTGCGACCCGGATTATTACGATGGACTTGCACGCCGACCAGATTCAAGGGTTCTTTGAAAAGCCGGTAGATCACTTGTTTGCATCGACCTTGTTTCTGCCATACCTGAAAAAATTAAATTTGGACAATCTGACCATAGCCTCCCCGGATATGGGCGGATCCAAAAGGGCTTATGCTTATTCGAAAGCACTGGAATGTGATGTGGTCATTTGCTATAAGCAGCGCGCCAAAGCCAACGTGATTTCCCATATGGAGCTTATTGGGGATGTGCAGGGCAAGAATGTGGTCTTAGTCGATGATATGGTCGATACGGCCGGAACCCTTACCAAAGCGGCCGATCTTATGATGGAACGGGGCGCCTTGAGCGTTAGGGCTATAACCACACACGGACTTTTATCGGGCAATGCGTACAAAAAAATAGAAGGGTCAAAGCTATTGGAGTTGATTATCACCGATTCAATTCCAATTAAAAAGGATAGCAAAAAAATAAAGGTTTTAACCTGTTCGGAGCTTTTCGCCGATGTCATGCACAGGGTGCATCACAACACCTCGATATCGTCGAAGTTTTTGATGTGATATAGTACAGTAGCGGCCGTTTATTGAAAACATAATTCATAATTCATAATTCATAATTCATAATTCATAATTCATAATTCATAATTCATAATTCATAATTAAAAACAATGAAGTCAATTAAAGTAAAAGGATCAGAAAGAGAAAGCGTGGGCAAAAAGGCAACGAAGGCCCTACGTAATGCTGGAAAGGTTCCTTGCGTTATATACGGAGGGGATAAACCGATACACTTTTCAGCGGACGAACTAGCGTTCAGGGATTTGGTGTACACTCCCGCCGCACATACCGTAAGTGTCGACTTCGGCGGAAAAATGGGTGTTGTCAGGGCTATTATGCAAGACATCCAGTTCCATCCGGTAACGGACAACATTTTGCACATCGACTTTTATGAACTTTTCGATGATAAGCCGGTGACCATGAACATTCCTGTTCGTCTTCAGGGCAATGCGCCCGGTGTCAGAAACGGTGGTCGTCTGTTGTTCCGAAAAAGGAAATTGTCAATCAAGGCCGTACCCGAAAAACTGCCCGATTTCTTCGATATCGATATTTCGAAATTGAAAATTGGTGATAATATTACGGTGGACAGCTTGCTGAACGACGAATTTGAAATTTTGCATCCCGAAACCACGGTTGTCGTACAGGTGAAAACTATGCGTGCGGCCATAGTCGTCGACGAGGATGAAGATTTAGAAGGCGTTGAAGGAGAAGAAGGTGTTGAAGGAGAAGAAGGTGTCGAAGGCGCAGCTGAAGGTGGCGAAGCTTCCGAAGGTAGCGACGAAAGCAAAGAATAGTTTTTCTTTGGAAGGCTATAAAAAGCATCCCGACCTGGTGTCGGGATGCTTTTGTATTTTTATGGCCATTTGGGATATCTACAAGAAAACAGACCATGTTACACTATTTAAAATCTCTTTTCAAAACCGACAAATCCTTTTTAGAAGAAACAGAAAGCATGAAGAAATTTTTAATTGTTGGATTGGGGAATATTGGTGAAAAATATGCTGAAACACGCCATAATATCGGTTTCAAAACGCTGGATGCCCTTTCAACCAAAGAAAATTTTACGTTCGAAACCGTTAAATTGGGGGATGTCGGGACATTCAAGATCAAGGGACGCAGCGTACTTTGCCTAAAGCCATCGACCTTTATGAACCTCAGCGGAAAGGCGGTGAACTATTGGATGGAACAGGAAAAAATTCCTCTTGAAAATGTATTGGTCATTACCGACGATATCAATTTACCATTTGGAACGATTCGCTTAAAGACCAAAGGCAGCGACGGCGGACATAATGGTTTAAAAGACATTCAGAATATTTTGCAGACCACCAGCTACAACCGCTTCAGATTCGGGGTTGGCGCTGATTTCGGGCAGGGAAGACAAATCGATTATGTTTTGGGAGAATGGAACGAGGATGAGATAGAAAAATTACCGGAACGTTTTGAAAAAGCTTGCGCACTTATAAAATCCTTTGTTCTTGCTGGGGTCAACATTACGATGAACGAGTTCAATGGTAGTTGAAATTGCAACATCCAAGTAAAGCCCGAAAAGTTGTGGCCTACAAGAAGTTCATTTCGATACGTTAGGCGTTGAGCGTTGAGCGTCAAGAAAATTCAATATACCTTAAAATCCAATATACCAGTATCGGAAGTGTTGCCCAGGGCGTCACTTGTAAAGACCCTCCAATAATAAATCGTACCGGAAATTACATCTACTTTTTGCGATGTCTGATTTAACCCGGGTGAGACGATCAGAACATTCGGCGGATTTTCGGTCGAGAAGTATAATGCATAACTTTCGATATCGTTATCTATATCCGTAGCCGACCATTGTAGCGAGACCTGATTGTTCACATCCTTAAAAACTGTCGCACCCGGTTCCGGAGCAATAATTTCTGCAGGAAAAGGAACGTGATCGGTCTGCGAACCTGGGTTGTAAAAAAGCCAAGTCTCACTGGTGGCCGTTTCGTTTGTCTGGGTGTTTGTAGAGCGTACAAACCAGGAATAGGGCATCCCTTTTTCTAGGGGGATGGTAATTGTAGAACCTTCTACAATCCTATTAATAGCGTTACCTGTACTCAAGTTTTTTACGATAGCCTCATAACTTTCGCTATAGTCTCCCGGCTGCCAACGAAAGCGCACCACACTGTTGATGCCGCTCGAACTTTCTACCGGTGTACATTCCGAGTTTTTCGCGGGTTCGATCAAAACGGCCTTTTCAGGCGGGTTAGGAGGGTCTTTCTTACATCCTAACAAGAGCGTCATCCCAAGAAAAATAAAAGAAAGTAGTCTCATCTTTTGATCACCTTTGTGGTTCCTTTCGTATGCGCTCCTTCGAACTTAACGATGTACATTCCCGGTGGAAGCCCGGTAAAGTCAAGATCGACCTCATTTCCGTTGGGCGAGTACGTTGCTTCTTTTACCAATTGCCCATCCGCCGAAAAAATAGCTAGGGTCAATTCCGATTCAAATGCCCCCAAGAATAATTGGGTTGTGCTAACTAAAGGATTCGGAAATGCGGCCGGACCGCTGGATATGAAAAATTGTTCCTCGAAAACACCTTGGCATATCTGGTCCGTGGAAACTTTGATATCATTTTTCCCGGTTGAGAGGTCCAATGTAATTTCGGATTTTTCCGTACGTATCAGTCTTCCATTCCATATAATGGTATACGCATCCGCACCTTCCATCGAAAGCACGATTTGGTTGCCGCTTTGGGCAATTTTCGAGGTCACGTCCAATGGTTCCGGTTCGGTTAAGACCACCTCGAAGCAATATACCTCATATTCAATTTCGGCATCCGACCCGTTAACGCATACAGTATACGTACCGGCAGGTAGGTTCGATGTGGTAAACGTGTCTGTAAAGGTCTCGGTAATCACGGTTCCGGGACCCGTTATGGTTATCCCATAATCAACATCGGTAAGCAAAAGTGCCTCCACCATTATCTCGCCATCATCGTTATTACGGCACGACAAACTTTCGACCGATACCAAAAAATTATCGCTGGGAAATCGGTAAACAGGGCAGCCTGAAGTATCGACTTCGGCACCAAGGGGCGTATCTAGACACAGGTCATCGCCATCGTCGAAAACGCCGTCTTGGTCGGTATCGGGCCGAAAGTCGCCCTCGCTACAAATATCCAAGGAAAAAGCGTTTAGAGATCCGCCGTCGCCCCTGGCAATATCCTGAATTTCCAAAACCCACTCCCCTAGAATGGATTCTCCTTTGAAGGAACTTAAACTGCCAGAAGGCTTAACCGTACCGGCAATACCGACATTTGAAACCGCACCGCATATAAAATCGTTTGCATCGTCGTCAAAAGTGGCATTTATATTTTTGAAATCCCCACAGGCATTGGCTACTAAGGTAACAGTAGTATTTGCTGGCGAGGTCAGCGTAATACGCAGGTCCTCTAAATAATTATGGTCAATATTCAAGTTGACATTGAGGTCGGCAATCTGCAGGTCTTCAAAGAAGGATATCGTTGAAAGTACAGTGGTCTCGCTGGTCGATGAAATCACCTGCGGAAGTCCGAAAGCCACTTTGGAATCACATGTGGATGGGATTGTGGAAAACGAAAAAGGAACATTATAATTTCCCTCACCGCAGCCATTGAAGGGTTTCACCCTCCAAAAATAGGTGGTATCGTTTTCTAGGTTTCTACCCGTATAGCTGTTGGAAAATACCACGGCTGTTTCGATAATATTTTGAAACGTTACATCGGTAGCTATCTGTATTTCATAAGAGGTATAGGATAGATTTTCATCCCATTCCAATAGTACCCTTGTTGAGATATCTACCGCATCATCTAAAGGCGACTCTAAAATCGTGTCGGGAAAATTAGCGTCAAGAACAGTCAGGCGAAAACCGATCTGACGGGTAATACTGGCGGAGGTAGCGGTAAGCAGAAGCTCATAATTTTCTTCGGGAACGCTCTCAGTATTACTAAACACAATATTTACCGGTGTATCTCCTGCAATAACTGTTTCCGGGGAAAACGAAACGTCGAGACCTGCGGGGGCATCCGCGATGCTAAAAGTGACTTCCTCATTAAAATCAAGGTAGGATTCGTACACAAAGGGAATGGTCAGGTTTTCGGATTGGCATATTTCGTAGTTTAAATCCGTAAGGTTCAGCACAATTTCCGAAGCCTCGATCGTAAAATCGGAAGTATTGACCGCAAGGAAAACATTATCGGCCGCTTTCACCATAACACGTGCTTGGGTTGTGGGTAGGCCGGGGACAATAATCCGGTGGCTTCCATCGTTCGCCACCCCTTCGACCAAGGTCACAGGGAAGGTAAGTCCACCATCCGTAGACAGCAAAATATCAACGGTTTTCGCATTCACCGGAGCGACATTGGTACCGGAAACATCCCAAACAATCTCATGGACCTCGCCGGCGCTATACGTTTCGTTGGCGGTTTGTGAAGTGACCAAAAAAGGCCCTGCAGCGTTCGTAACCGATACCGTGGTCAGTTCGGAAACTACCTGTCCGCCACCTGGCGCATTGTCCCGTACTGTAAACGCAAAATTCATATCCCGCTCAACGTCGGAAACGGTCTCCCATGCCGTATTCAACTCGGGGTCGGTCTGGGTTAGGGTACCGGCAACGACCCTTGAAAGCAACGGAAAATAACGGATAGGTTCGGCAATGGGAGGCCTAGACCTGAAATTCGCCCCGTTCGGATTCGTGGGGCCGAACGTAGCCCTTTTGACAATCCCGTTATCGATTTGCTCCCATGAATAGGTTAAGATATCGTCGGCATCGGGATCTGTCGCACTGCCGGTCAGATACAAATGCCGTAGATTTCGGAATGACATGGGTATCAAGCGCATTGACAACAGGGGGATTATTCGTTATCGGAACCACCTCGCCGCAGTCTTTGGTACTCAAATTTTGGATAATCTGCTCGATACTGACATAGTGAAAATAGTCGTCACCGTTCGGAGCGACATTATCGGCATCGGTAATACCCGCATAGCCCATAATCGTACTGCCACTGCCGGGCTCAACCTGTACGGTGGTACCCTCGGATTCGTAAGACCAACTATGGTTCGCTCCCAACTGATGCCCCAATTCATGCGCCACAAAATCCAGATCGAAAATATCGCCCCGGGGGGTTTGGCTCGAAGAATAGGCGCTGCCTTTTCGATTGTCTACACAAACAGCCCCTATAAATCCGGCATTGCCGCTGTTGCCACCTCTGTGCAACACTTGGCCGATATCGTAATTGGCCTCACCGATTTCATCGGTCAACGCGTTTTGGCCCTGATTGCCCAGCGCACTCAATGCGCCGCTAAATGGGTCGGTGGTCGGGTCTGTGAAAATTGCGTCATCCGTAGTTGCGATGAGTTCCAAGGTTACCGCCAAGTCGGTCTCGAATACCTCGTTGACCCGCGTAATTGTAGCGTTTATGGCAGCTAGGGCATCGGCCACAGTTCCCCCGTGAAAGGCAGTATATTCGGCCGATGCGGTTATAGCCAAACGATATTTCCGAAGCACCTGTCCGTCGACGGGTTTGGCCGTCAAATTTCTGGTTTTATCGGCTATCTTTTCCTTGGTACTACATAAAAAATCCGTATCTGCGATATTTCCCGAATCCCTAGAGTACATCACGTAGGTATCACCGGATACTTTTTGGACAAAACTATTGGCGCGACCGTCGGCATGCACGATCATGGCCTGTACTTCTTTGGGCGAGATGCTGAACCTCACCCTGTCTTTTGCCCCATCGGTGCCATATCCAATGTAGGATTTTATCTGTGGATATTTTTGAGAGAGTTCGGGAGAGAACACCGGGGATTCAATAACGCGGTAGCCCGAAAGATCGCCCGCCGCATTCGGAAAATATACGATTCTGGAATCCTCGCCCCTGATTGGGTTCAAGGACGTCTTAAAACCATTTTCGTCAAAAGAGAACACTTCGCCATTTTGGACATTGAAACTATCCGCTATTTTTTTGGTTATGGTATTTCGCGCGGACCTGCGTTCCCAATATTGACCCTGTGCCGAGGCGTAAAAGGAAAGAAATACTATGGTAATTGAGAAAAGTAACCGTAATTTTGCGAGCATCCAACGGGAAGTTAACCAATCCCAAATATAAGCCTTTTATTATTTTTTGTACGTGGTAACAGTCCAAAGCATCTCCAAATACGACGAACGGCATCCCACGGCCATCACTATTGGCACTTTTGACGGCGTACATATCGGACACCGTAAAATACTGGAACGGCTGATGAAAACATCGGCAACAGTAACCTTGAAATCCACTGTACTTACCTTTTTTCCCCACCCTAGAATGGTACTGCAGAAAGACGCAGACATCAAGCTGCTCAACACCATCGGCGAGAAGACCAAGATTTTAAGGGACATGGGGCTAGATCAGCTCATTATCCATCCGTTTACCATAGAATTTTCACGGCTTTCCGCGACCGAATTTGTTCGCGACATTCTAGTGAACAAGCTAAAGACCAAGAAAATTATCATTGGCTACGACCATCGTTTCGGCAGAAATCGCAATGCCAATATTGTCGACCTGAGGGCTTTTGGCACCACGTTGGATTTCGAGGTAGAGGAAATTTCAGCACAGGAAATCGATGAAGTGTCCGTCAGTTCGACCAAGATCCGAAAGGCATTGGAAGAAGGTGATATTCCGACGGCGAACGCCTATCTAGGGTATCACTATATGCTGACCGGAAGTGTCAGAAAAGGGAAGGGCCTGGGTCGACAGATCGATTTTCCAACGGCCAATTTGGACATTCCTGAAAGCTATAAGTTAGTGCCTAAAAACGGGGTCTATACCGTACAGAGCGAACTGTTCGGCAAAACGGTGTACGGTATGATGAATATCGGGTATAACCCCACCGTATCGGGGGAAGGGCAGGTCAGTATCGAAATCCACTATTTCGATTTTGATCACGATTTATATGGGCAGGAAATACAGGTAGACATTCTGCACCGTATACGCGACGAGCGCAAATTCGAGTCTGTAGAGGCCCTTAAAAGTCAACTTCATAAAGATAGGGAAACATCGCTTTCGTTAATTTCAAAGTAAGATAATGCATCGTTTTTTCTTTACGAAAATCGACAACTCGCCATTGATCATTTTCCGTGTTTTCTTCGGCATTTTGGTCGCTTTGGAATGCTACGGTGCCATTTTGACCGGGTGGGTCAAGAGAACTTTGATCGAACCTCGATTTACTTTTAATTTTATCGGTTTTGAATGGTTGCAGCCCTTGCCCGGTTCTGGAATGTACTTCTATTTTTTCGTCATGGGTACTTTGGGCCTCTTGATTGCAATAGGCTATAAATATCGCTTTAGTATCATTGCCTTTACCCTAATGTGGACAGGGGTTTACCTGATGCAGAAAACATCGTACAACAACCACTACTACCTATTGGTGCTCATTTCGGGATTGATGTGTTTCTTGCCCGCCCATAGAAGCCATTCCTTGGATGTAAGACAAAATGCCGCACTTAAAACGGATGCGATGTACGCTTGGGTGAAATGGGCAATCATCTTCCAACTTTTGATTGTCTATGTCTATGCCGCTATTGCCAAGGTATACGGAGACTGGCTCGATTTCGGTATTGTACGCATATTGATGTTAGGCAAGGCCCATTACTACGTAATCGGCGATTTATTACAACAACCTTGGGTTCACAAAATCATCGGAACGGTCGGCATTCTTTTCGATTTGCTTATCATACCGGCCCTGCTTTGGAAAAAGACCCGAAAAACCGCATTTTTCATATCCATCTTTTTCCATCTGTTCAACTCCATCGTATTTCAGATCGGTATTTTTCCATACCTATCCTTGGCTTTTTCGGTCTTCTTTTTCGAGCCGGAAACGATCCGTAGCATCTTTTTCAAAAATAAAAAAGCATATCTGTTGAAAGCGGTATACGTACCCTCCTACCAACCTCTCCTCTATGGCCTTGGGGGCCTTTATTTTCTGGTGCAACTGGCACTTCCCCTACGCCAGCATTTTATTAAGGATGATGTATTGTGGACAGAAGAAGGCCATCGGCTCAGTTGGCGGATGATGCTGCGAAGCCGAAGCGGCTCGGTACAGTTCAAAGTTGTGGAAAAGGAAAGTGGTAAATCGGAAATAATAGACCTTGATGACTATCTTTCGAAAAAGCAAAAACAGCGTATTGCGGCCTATCCCGACTTTATTTGGCAATTCGCCCAATATTTGGAAAAACAATATGCGGAAAAGGGAATTCCTATTTCCGTGTATGCCGTTAACTCAAGGGTAAGTATAAACGGCAGGCCTTTGCGTGCCTTTATCGACCCCAAGGTCGATTTGGCCAACGCGAAATGGGACTATTTTTGGCATAATGAGTGGATACTGGAGAGCCCCGATAAATTTTAAAAAAATAGTTCCAAGTCCTAATTATTACCGTCAGCCATGTAATCCATTAACGAAGATCAAGCCTGTGATTAGAAAATAGTAGGCATTTTTTAAAGGGGGTTGTCAACACCGCAGCAGTAGTTCGCTATCAATGTTTGCCATAACGCTAATCAGTATCTCATCAAAACTCTATTTTCCCGAACTCATAACGCATCACTGAAAATGCAAATTTGAATTCGATAGGGTTCCAAAAATTTCACAGATTTAAATTTGAGATAGCCAAATCACTCCCCCTCATAATCCAACAAGACGCCCTCTGAAATCCACTTGGCAAGGGCCTGTCGGTTCTCGTGCACCACGATACGGCGTTGGTCTTTTTTGTTACGGATGTTTCCCACTTCGATAAAGGTCATGGCCGGATGCGTTTTTTTGACCAGATATAGTGAAGTCCGGTCTTCAAACGTACCGGAATAGACGCGGTTGGGCTGGTATTTCTTATAGTTTTTTTGAAACGTTTTGTGAATACTCTCCGCTAGCTGTTTTCCGTTTTTGCTCTTTTCGTGATGGTAAAAAAATACATCTATATTCTGCCCAACGCTACGGCTGTCGATGTGTGTAACTATCAAACGTTGGTACAATCCCCGATGTCTCTCGTACAGTCCGTTCACGATATCCACCCGCTGCTTCAAGCGTTGTATTTGGTTCAAGGGGATGGCCTTGTTCATATAGGCAACCTCATCGTGGTCGATTTCCAAGATTCGCTCGTCGCGGATACCGTCATTATCGTCACGGATGATGACATACACCATTGCCCCATGGGAAATCAGCTCTCTTGCCAAACGTAAAGTAATATCATAGGCATACTCGTCTTCGGCTATGGTTTTGCCGGCATAATTGCCCATGGCGCCTGGATCGGGACCGCCATGACCCGAAACCAAATAATATACCGTACCTGCAAGGCGATTGCTCTTGATGAT
Organism: uncultured Flavobacteriaceae bacterium; assembly: GCA_963832345.1. Taxonomy (GTDB): domain Bacteria; phylum Bacteroidota; class Bacteroidia; order Flavobacteriales; family Flavobacteriaceae; genus Pricia. The sequence goes on from CAWHTW010000019.1 coordinate 217,761, forward strand.
TACCGTAGAATGATTCTCTCCTAAAATGGGAATCTCCCTACTTTCGATTTTTTTAAATTCGGATGTCTTTCTTTGGATGGAATCCACTACGGTTACGGTATCTAGGTCTGCCAGAGGAATACGGTACTCGCGCCCCGCATACAGGTGGATGCTATCACGGAGATTATCTACGTTCATGGCAATAAAATTCTCGTAATTCGCATAGGGATCGACCCCTTGTTTCCGTAAAAGGGACAGTATGCCATCCCCTTTTTCCGCTACGACGGTTTGTAGCGAATCTTGGGCAGGGCAAACCACCCACATCCCAATAAACAAAATAAGGGTGCCTATATTACGGGTCCGAGAAAAGGAAAACAGGTTCATTCAACAAGTAACTTTCATTCCAAAAATCAAAAACAATGCCTAAAATAGGATGGTTTCCCTACAAAATTAAAGAACCCTTCCGTAATTTTGCATGCGATGCAATAATTTAGTTAACGAGGTAGTCAACAATCTCGTCGCATTACATCAAAAGCTGAGCTGATATGAAGAACTGCATTTCCATGGTATGCCTGACGCTGCTTCTATGCTTGTCTTCCTGTAATACCGAAAAGAACAAGGATGCGATTTCATCCAAAAAAAAGGAGGTCACGGCCCAAAAAGGGGATGCCTCACTCAAGGCAGCTACTATGGACAAAGCCGACAGCTTGGTTTTTGAAACGATTGCGGCACATGGGGGCGAACTTTACGATACCGCGCATTACGCATTTTCATTTCGCAAAAAAAAATATACTTTTCACAATAAAAAAGGAGGCTACACCTACACGGTGACCAGCGAAAAAGAGGGTAAGGAAATCATAGATAGTCTCAAAACCGGAGCGCTGACCCGGACCGTAAACGGTACCCCCATCGAACTATCACCGAAAGATATCACCATCCATACAGAAGCCTTGAACTCGGTCGTCTATTTTGCAACCTTGCCCTACAAACTTAACGATGCCGCGGTCAATACCAGCTATGTGGAACGAAAAACTATCAAGGGACAGGATTACGATGTTCTGGCAGTAAGCTTTGATCAAGAAGACGGCGGGGTCGATCACGATGATAAATTCATGTACTGGATAAACACCGATACCAAGACGGTGGATTATTTGGCCTATAGCTATGAGACCAACGATGGAGGAGTACGGTTTCGAAGCGCCTATAACCCCAGAACGGTAGGCGGCATACGCTTTCAAGATTACATTAACTATGAGGCACCCATCGGCACTCCGTTAAGCGAACTGCCCAATCTTTATGAAACTGGAAAACTGAAAGAGCTTTCTAGAATAAAGACTGAGGATGTTAGCATTATTGAAGACTGACAGCACGTTCAGCCAATCTGAAGGTTTCTAATTCGAAGTTTTAACGTTGTGGTTAAAAAAGATAGACGTGTTGCATGAAATGCACGATGCGTATAATGAGTTCTACCTTTGATAAATTCAAATTTCAAAAAAAACGTGCTACAAATTGTCCTGGCCTAAAATTACAGAAGCTCCGGATTTAGAAAGTCCTGACCCTTAATTAGGCGATTATATTCAAATTGTTATCGACCGTAAAGGGTAAAGCTTTATTACTGGCAAGCCCCCTGTTGCTTCTAATCATTGTACTTCTCCATCTCATACCTCAGAGATTTTTTTACGCCTGCCCACTCTTGTTCGGTGATTGAATAAACAACTGAATCTCGGCAACTTCCGTCGGCATTCAATCTGTGATTTCTTAGAACGCCATCTTGTTTGGCCCCGAGTCTAGTAATCGCTGCTCTTGAACGGGAGTTATGCCAATCAGTCATAAATTGAACCGCGATGCAGTTTAGGTTTTCGAATGCATATTTAAGCAATAGGTATTTGCATTCTGTGTTGACCCCGGTCCTTTGGTATTTTTTCGCATACCAGGTAAATCCGATTTCCAATCGTCTATGTTCGGACTGCATATTTAAATATCTGGTCGAACCGATGACATCACCATTGTTTTTGTCCAATACCACAAAGGGAAATTCAGAGCCGTTTTGCATTTGGTATAAGGAGCGTTCGATGTAATTATCAATTGTGCTCGATGATGGCACCGATGTAAACCAAAGCTCCCATAATTTTCCATCGGAGGCGGCTTTTAGAAGACCCTCTTTATGAGATTTTTCCAACGGAACCAGTTTTACCTTTTGCCCCTCAAATTCTATATATTCTAGCCAATTTTTCATTTTAAGCGTATTGGGTTGTTGTTTAGTCCTCAGATTTCGACAACAGTGTCGTCGATTTTGCGGACAAGTATAGACCTAGCAATGGGATATATGGCGTTAATACTAGATTTACCTTTTCAAATACCTATCGACCTGATAGTCTTTAGTATTATTTTCTAAATCGTGGCGACAAGTATATCAGCGTATAGCACGCACTGAAAAAGGCTTAATACGCTCTATAAAACTCCCGCAACACCCCCTCTGCCGGCTTATTCTGAGGCGTAAATCGATTGTCTTTTTCACCGCCCGATTGTTTATGGTCGATGAACCATTTCCAGACGTAGCCTCCGGCGAACCAATCTTCGGGCCAGAATTCTTCAAGAATGGCTTGTGTGGCGTTCGCTTGGGCAGTCAGGTTTACGGGTTCTTCATGTCGGTCGACCAACCAAGGTTTCCATGCGCTTTGATCCATACTGCGGTAACCATATTCGGTAAAGAGAACGGGTTTTGAACAGGTGCTATTCAGTGATTTGATATTCTCCTTATGCTTTTGCCATCCAGCTTTCAATTGGGCTACGGAGGGCGTTTTTTCTTCCGATAGTGGAAAATAGGCATCGATACCGATGTAATCCAGTTCTTGCCAAAACGGAACTCGGGGATATTCGTCCCAATTGGCAGCATACGTCAATTTTCCGGTGTAGATTTTCCGAATTTTTGTAATCAGCCTTTGCCAGTATTCGGGACGCATGATTACGAACTGCTCCAGTTCCGTGCCGATACAGAACAGCTCCGAACCGGACTCCTGCGCCATTTCGGCATAGGTTAGGATGAAATTATCGTACGAATTTTCAAGGGCTTCCCAATCCGCTTCCGATGCCATTGTAAGGGTGCCGGTAAACTCACCTTTCCAAATCCAGATTTGGGGCTTGACCATGGTCTTTATTCCATTTTCGTGCAGGAGTTCGATATATTGCATGGCCCCTTTTTTGGTCTCGCCGAACCATTGCCGATCGGTATTAAAGATGATTTCGGGGGAATTTATATCCTTTATAAAACCAAAGGGCATGACCGCCGCATGATTGGCCTGTAGTTCGACCACATCTACAACATGCACTTGGGCGATCTTTTCACGGGATGCTACAAAGCTTACGCCATTAATTTTTTCTTTTACCTGGCTATAACAAGAAAGCTGGGCAATACAACAAATGACAAGTACCAATCCGCGCATGCACTACTTTTAAAATGTAAAATAAGGCTTTTAGGGCGAACTATTCAATTCAAGCAACAAGGAACTCGTTTAACCTTTTTCTTTTTCCAACGAATAGGACATGTTCCAATTTAGAAAATAACCCGTATTGCTCTCATCTCTCGAACGTATTTACCGGTTATCCTATTTTAATTATCGAACATCTAAATGTGATGGTGATTCCTATTGTCAAAATCAATTTGTGCCTACACCAACTTCTCCTTAAAAAAAGCGATAGTACGTTGCCAGGCCAGTTCGGCGGCTTCCCGGTCATAACGCGGTGTGGTATCGTTATGGAACCCGTGGTTTACGTTTGGATACATGTGGGCCGTATATTCGATATCATATTTCTTCAGGGCTTCTTCGTAAGCAGGCCATCCAGCGTTGACGCGTTCATCTAATCCCGCGTACTGTAGTAAGAGCGGGGCATTGATTTTGTCAATATTCTCCGTAGGCTGTCCTCCATAAAAGGGAACGGCGGCGGCCAGATCGGGAATTCGCACCGCCATCATGTTAGAAATCCATCCCCCGAAACAGAAGCCGACCACACCAACTTTTCCGGTACAATCCGAGACCTTTTTGAGGTACTCATACCCCGCGATAAAATCTTCTAGCATTTCGTCGCGATCTCGTTGACCTTGCAGCTCCCGCCCATCATCATCATTGCCCGGATAGCCGCCAAGCGGAGTCAGCGCATCAGGGGCCAAAGAGACGAATCCCGCTAGGGCAGCCCGACGTGCAACATCCTCGATATGCGGATTCAGGCCACGGTTTTCATGAACCACCAAAATGCCCGGTAGTTTCCCCTTGGCATCGGCAGGTTTGGACAGGAGGGCCTTTATCTCCCCGCCTCCTTTTGGCGATTTGTAGGTAATGTATTCCGTAGCCAGACGGGGGTCTTCTTGTTTAATCTGGATTTTTTTGACGTAATCAGGTGAAATAAAACTCAATAGAGATCCTACCGTAATGCCCCCAACGGCGTATGTGGATAATTTGTCGAGAAACAACCTTCTATTGACCCGGTTATGGGCATAATCATCGTACAGGTCGAATACTTCTTGTTTTATGTCTTCTTTTTTGAGCTTTTTCATTTTCTTGTTCTTTTGATTTGCACTGTAAAAGGTCTATGAAAATTTTAGTTTACGAATCCTAAGATAAGGCTTTAAGTTTTCGATACCGCAGTAAAAAACAACTTCCCGACTATTTATAGGAAATTCAGCGCAATCGAAATATTGCAATATTTAGGGCTACAGGTAATAAACCCTATCTTGTGCCAAGCCGCATTTTGAAAAAAGCTTACTTACTGAAGTTGTTTAATGGGATGCATGGTTTTCTATTTCATTTCGTTCAAAGTCCAGTCATATCCATAATAGGACACTTCTGCACTATCGGGAAGCTTTTCGGACCGGCAGGTGTTGATAAAATCCGCAATACTTTGACCGTCTTTCGTAAAATCTGTTGCATACCACTCGAAAATCTGGGAGACCTTTACCTGTTTCTTATCGACACGGATAAACTTGGGATTGTTCAGGGCCTTTTTAGTCTGTTCTTCCAACTGCCGGTTCAAGGTCGCGGGCATGTAAGCCTCGGCGATGATCGGCGGACAGCCCAAAGCACCGCAGACCAGCACAAAATGGAAACGGGGTTCATCGGGGAAATTGCCGCGTAGCAATTCGTTCTCGATAGCGTTCAAGGTAATTTTGGTGCCGCCGATACTTCGTTTTTTGGTATCGAAAAATCCGCCGATATCCATGGGCGATTTAACGGGATAATTGTCCACAATGCCCTTAATGACCATCAGGTTATATCCGTTGATCCAGAAAGCTTGATATTCATCGGCTTTATCCTTCGAAACAGATAGTTTTTTGGCCATTTCAATCAAGGCATTCAATGCGTCGGGATTGTCGTGTATGCCCTGGTAATCGACCAATCCATCCTTTACATTTTCCTTTAGAAAACGATCCGCATTCGAGAAGAAATCCGCGGTGTTTTGGGCGTTCAATCCAAAAATGAGGGTAATAAAAAGAACTCCGAAAACCACTATATTTTTTATCATAACAATCGAGGTGTGAAGGTCCTACAAAGGTATAGGTCGAAAGGGTTGAGCCTTACATACAAAGTACGTCAAAATTTATACCGGTTCTAAATTAAAGCCGTTCATTAAGTTGTTACCTTTAATTCCGACAGATTACCAACTATTCATATTATTCATGGAACATATTGTCATTATCGGTAACGGAATCGCCGGGGTCACGGCTGCCAGACATATTAGAAAACTTTCCGACAATAGGATTACATTAATTTCCGCCGAGACCGATCATTTCTTTTCCCGTACCGCCCTAATGTACGTCTATATGGGCCATATGCGATGGACGGATATCGAGCCCTATGAACATTGGTTCTGGGAGCAAAACCGTTTGGAATTAAAAAAAGCCTATGTCGAACGGATCGATACCGATGCCAAAACCCTTTACTTTTCAGAAGGGGATTCCCTAACCTATGACAAACTGATTATCGCGACCGGATCCGTGACCAATACCTTTGAATGGGAAGGCTTAGAACTGGATGGCGTTCAGGGGCTGGTTTCCAAACAAGATCTCGATGAGCTCGAAAAAAATGCACCGAACAATGAAGTCTGTCCCAATGCCGTAATTGTTGGTGGCGGACTAATCGGGGTCGAAATGGCCGAAATGCTGCGTACCCGGAATATCGAGGTAACCATGCTGGTACGGGAGGATGCTTTTTGGTCTAATGTGCTGCCCAACGGGGAAGCGGAAATGATTTCTCGACACATCAAATCGCATGGCGTAGACCTTCGCCACAGTACCAATCTCGACAAGATTTTGGGCGATGAAAACGGAAAGGTACGTGCCGTATCGGTCAAGGAAACAGGGGAAGAAAATCGGCTGTAAGCTCGTTGGGATTACTACGGGCGTCAAACCGAACATTCCCTTTTTAAAGGACAGCGGTATCGAAACCGACAAAGGCGTGCTGGTCAACCGCCATTTAGAAACCAATATTAAGGATATTTACGCCATCGGCGATTGTGCTCAACAACGCGAACCCATCGGCAACCGGCCTCCCGTGGAAGCCGTTTGGTATACCGGTAGGATGATGGGCGAGGCCTTGGCGCAGACCATATGCGGTAATGCGTTCGAGTACAACCCCGGGCACTGGTTCAATAGCGCCAAGTTTTTCGATATTGAATACCAGACTTATGGATGGGTATTTTCGGAGCAACGGAGAAAAGATTACGAGCAACATTTTCATTGGAAACATAAAGACGATACCAAATGCATTACCATCGCCTATCATAAAGACGACCAAAAGTTTTTGGGCATCAATACGTTCGGTATCCGTCTGCGACATGAAATAATGGACCGATGGCTGAGCGAAGAGCGTGATATCCATTACGTAATGGAATATTTAAGGGATGCCAATTTCGACCCTGAATTTTACGATACCTATGAAGCCGAAATCGTAAACCAGTTCAATTCGGAATTCAATACGACTATCAAACCTAGGAAAAGAAGCTGGAAACGGATATTAAGTTTAGGCGTTTAGAAAAGGCTTGCTAAACTTCCAAACCCTTTAAAAGTAAATAGTCCAAATAGTATCAAAGCGCACTAAAAGAAACAGAACATGAATCCATCGAGCAACAATATGTCCCTCACCGGCGAGCCGCCAAAAGCGTTGGACACCCAGCAAAAGATAGCTACTTTTATCGGGCTTTCAGGTCTGGGCATACTGTTTTTGGCGCTATTCAACCTCGATTTTCCGAACCATGCCATTTGGTTGACAGCTTCCTTAGCTTCTATTGCTGTAGGCACTATCTGGTTCGCGAAAGCAGCATATCTGGGTAAACATGAGGGCATCAAGAACGACGGCGTTTATTTTAAATCGATTTCATCGAAAGGCTTATGGGCCTGGGTGCTGGGTGTCGTCATGACCCTTTTCTACGTTGCGTTATACTGGTTTCCACAATATCTCGGCCTAGTCAAAGAAGGTGACAATCGGGGGGTCATCGCCCTGTTCGACCCCTTAAGCAAAGTGCTGAGCGGTAACCCGGCTAGCCAATGGTTTCTGTACGGCACCCTTTACACCTTGGCTATTTTAGCCTTCGGCATCAAATTCATCTGGAAATACCGGCACAACCGCTACGAGATACTTCGTACCATATCGGTCATGTTCTTTCAGTTGAGTTTTGCCTTTATCATACCCGAAATATTGGCCCGCTTGAATCAGCCGTACTACGACCTAAAAAACGTATGGCCCCTGAACTACGACCTGTTCGCTGGCTACAAGATCAACGAATTTTTAGGCGCAGGGAACGTCGGACTGATCATGCTAGTTTTCGGAGTCTTATCCATATTCGTCATCACACCTATACTCACCTACAAATTCGGAAAACGTTGGTACTGCAGCTGGGTCTGCGGTTGCGGGGGACTTGCCGAGACCGCCGGCGATCCCTTTCGGCATCTGAGCGATAAACGTCAGTCAGCCTGGAAGGTGGAGCGTTGGGTAATACACAGTGTTGTGGTCTTCGTAACGGTGATGACCACCGCAACGGTGTTTTCCTATTTGAGGGGTAACGAATCGGAATCCATTTCAAAATGGAGCAATCTCGACAATAAGATGGTGATCATAAGCGAACCGGACGGCAAACCGATTGGCGAACGCATCTTGGCGGCACAGGAAGCCGGGGCGAAAAGTGTTATTTTTCTCGTTGAGGACGCCTCAGGAAAACCGCCGATTCTCAAAAAAACGGAGGGTATTACTATCGAATATGGGGTGGTTTCCAAAGCGGACAACCAAGCGGTAATCGAACGTATTAAAAGCGGTGAGAATGCAGCTCTTACCGCAACCAATGGCAGCTCATTTGCTGTTGAGAAGGATACTGATATCAAACAATATGACAATTCACTGGTTTCCAAAGAATTTTTTGTGTGGGGAGTGATCATCGTACTCACCCTAATATTTGCTTGGGCAATGCTTTTCCGACGTAATGAACTTGCCAAGGACGCCAAATATGGTGCCATTGGTTATTTTATAGTGGTCGTTGGCATTCTGCTCTTTACCTATTTTAGTAGTCCCGGTAAACTATTTTTCTTCGACGCCTATCAATTGAACAAGACCTATGGTTTTGTAATCGGAGCTGTTTTCAGTGGGGTCATCGGGGTAGGTTTCTACCCCATTTTCGGAAGCCGGGTCTGGTGCCGTTTCGGATGCCCCATGGCCGCAATTCTAGGCTTCCAGCAGCGGATGCTCTCCAAGTTCAGGATTACCGTAAATGGCGGGCAATGCATCTCATGCGGTAATTGCTCAACGTATTGCGAAATGGGCATCGACGTTCGTGCCTATGCACAGAAAGGTGAAAACATAGTACGGTCTAGTTGTGTGGGCTGTGGTATTTGTTCGGCCGTATGTCCGCGGGGCGTCTTAAAACTCGAAAACGGGCCCTTGGACAATCGTATCGATGGTAACGAAATTTTGTTGGGGAACGATGTGGATTTGATGGAATTGGTGAATAGGAAATGACGTAGCGTAAGCATCCATAATAGTTCTCGACAAAAGTTGAAAATGTATGCTTATAATGTTTCCAAAGCTGTTTTTTATGGTTATCCTGTTCCTCTTCTTCGGAAATCCATCCAAAGAAAACAGGATGTACCACCGCGATTATTATCCCGCTGGAAACCTAAAATCGGAAGGCTGGTTGAACAAGGGTGCCAAGACCGCCTATTGGATATATTACCATCCCAACGGGAAACGATTCAAAGAAGGACATTACCAAAAAAATCGCCGCATCAACTATTGGAAATTTTTTAGGGGTACGGGCAAACCATTACGGGAGGGGAATTATGAAAATGGCGAAAAGACCGATTGGTGGCTGTTCTACGACCAAACAGGAAAACTTAACCACAAGTGCCAAATGGAAAATGGCAAGAAGAACGGTTACTGCCTAACCTACAATAATGAAAAACTGGCCTCGGCAGAAAAATACGCGAATGGGAAAAAGATTAAGGAGTGGTACAGTTTCAGTAGTTTTACAAAAGAAAACAACGTATCAGATCTTAAGTAATGACCGCAGCATATGCCATTGAACCCGACATTAAAGTCATAATCCCTGCTTTCAACGAAGCCGATTCGATAGCGAATGTAGTCAAGGAACTACCACATTCCGTTTCTGAGGTAATAGTTGTCAACAACAATTCATCAGACCAAACATCGGAGAATGCCCAGTCGGCGGGAGCTACCGTATTGACGGAAGAAAGAAAGGGCTACGGCTATGCCTGTTTGAAGGGCATGGAATACATAGCCCGGCAATCCAAAGCACCCGATATTGTCGTATTTATCGATGGAGACTATTCCGATTATCCGGAAGAACTCGACAAGGTGGTGGCGCCCATATTGAACGACGGCAAAGATTTTGTTATCGGCGCTCGGGTAAAACGATTAAGGGAAGCTGGCAGTATGACGCCCCAACAGATTTTCGGTAATTGGTTAGCCACTTCGTTAATGAAATTGCTTTTTGGGGCTACGTTTACAGACCTTGGTCCGTTTAGAGCCATACAGTACAATAAGTTGTTAAGCCTTGACATGGAGGACAAAACCTACGGTTGGACCGTAGAAATGCAATTAAAGGCGATTAAGAAAAAACTGTCATACACCGAAGTACCAGTCCGTTACAAAAAAAGAATAGGCGTTTCAAAAGTGTCCGGTACAGTAAAAGGTAGTATCTTTGCGGGCATAAAAATATTAGGTTGGATTTTCAAATACAGCATAAAGTAAAATGGGATTAATCATTTCTTATATCATTCTCGCGATTTACAGCATAGCCTTGCTGCTGATATTCTTCTACAGTTTGGCCCAATTGAATCTCTTGATCAACTACTTAGGCTACAAACGAAGAAACCAGACCGCGCCCAAATTCAACTTGCTCGACCCAAGGGAAATTCCATATGTTACCATTCAGCTTCCTGTTTATAATGAGGAGTACGTGATGCGACGTTTGCTGGAAAACATTGCGAAGATAGAATATCCTAAAAGCAAACTCGAGATTCAGGTCTTGGACGATTCGACCGATGAATCCGTTGTAGATACCGCTAAATGGGTAAAAGACTTGCAGGAAACCGGCCTTGACATACAGCACATTCGACGTGCAAATCGACAAGGTTACAAAGCAGGTGCCTTAAAAGAAGGTCTAGAGACCGCCAAAGGAGAGTTCGTCGCCATTTTCGATGCTGATTTCCTGCCCGATAGCGATTGGTTGAAAAAAACCGTCCTATATTTTAAGGACCCCGAAATCGGCGTGGTACAGACCCGATGGGGACATATCAATAGAGATTACTCCACTTTGACCCGTATTCAGGCGTTTGCCCTTGATGCACATTTCACTTTAGAACAGGTTGGCCGAAACGCCAAAGGTCACTTTATCAACTTCAACGGCACCGCAGGTATCTGGCGCAAGGAATGTATTCTTGACGCCGGTAACTGGGAGGGTGATACCCTGACCGAAGATCTCGACCTCAGCTACCGCGCGCAATTAAAAAATTGGAAGTTCAAATATTTGGAGGATGTCGAGACACCTGCTGAACTTCCCGTTGTTATTAGTGCCGCCCGTTCACAGCAGTTCAGGTGGAACAAAGGTGGGGCGGAGAACTTTCGAAAATCCGTCTGGAGCGTGGTTTCGGCCAAGAACATTTCATTTAAGACCAAGTTTCATGGTGTCATGCATTTATTGAACAGCTCAATGTTTCTTTGCGTATTCCTAGTGTCTTTGCTGAGTATTCCGGCTATGTATATCAAGGCGCTATATCCGCAGTTTGACATCGTGTTTTCCTTGCTCAGTTTCTTTGTGCTGAGTACGATTATTTTGTTCGTCTGCTACTGGTTTACCTATAAAAGCATACAGGGTAGCAGTTTCGATAATTTCGTGGATTATATCAAGATTTTCTTCACCTTTTTCTCCGTCGCTCTAGGCTTCTCCTTACACAACTCCATCGCCGTACTTGAAGGCCATTGGGGCAAGCGCAGCGAATTTGTTCGTACCCCCAAGTTCAACCTCGACAATATTACGGATAGTTGGAAAGGCAATAAATACCTAGCAACAAAACTATCTCCAAATATGATTTTGGAGGCCCTGTTGATGGTTTATTTCCTTTTTGGTATGTATAGCGCCATCCCGCTCAACGATTTCGGACTCTTTCCGTTTCATCTAATGCTCTTTATGGGTTTTGGTTTTGTATTTACCAAATCGCTGACGGCACGGGCATAAGTTTTCTTCTTTACAATGTCCGTTACTTTAAAATCGCTATCTTCAGAGATGGAATCAAGAAACGTTTTTCAAACGTAATTCAACCTGATTTAAATATGTCTAGAAGAATCATCCCAAAATTTCTTACCTCTGATTCCTCGGCATAACGCCCCAAAGAACAAACCCCTTTCCTTTCAACATCCCTGCCGTTAAATACGTCAAAAACATTGAGGTCAATTCGTCCGTTACAATCATCACGGGGGGATAACGGCACCGGAAAATCAACATTACTCCGCTCCCAAATCATTCCTCAATAATCCGGAGGCGTAATTGCGGCTTTTGAGGTAGTTATGGGTCTGATGACAATTTTAGGCCCTTTTAACCCTTCAACGAAATTCATCGCGATTCAAAATAAATCGTAATTCCCTCAAAACCCCTAAATTCGTCCGATAGAAAAATCGGACCAATAATGCCCAACAAGTTCACCACATATTTAAAACTGCATAAAGTACCTATCGCACTGGCCTTGCTGAGCCTGATATTCTATTACACGTTTGCCTATCACCTGATCCGTACCGACTTCATAAAGCTGCTGACCCTGTTCGCCGCGCTGTTCTTCATTTGCTTGCGTATCATCCAGTTCGAAAAGTGGAACCTAAAATTCCTCTTGGTCATCGGTATCCTTTTTCGATTGGTATTTCTAATGGCGGAGCCTAATCTTTCACAGGATTTTTATAGGTTTATTTGGGATGGCCATCTGGTCGCCAACTTTATCAATCCCTATTTACAGGTGCCAGACCTTCTTATCCAACAAAAAGACCTGATCATTCCAAACGCTCGGGAACTGTACAACGGCATGGGAGAATTGAGTGGTAAACATTACAGTAACTATCCACCCTTCAATCAAATGATATTTGCATTGGCAGCTCTGTTAGGCGGAAAAAGTATCATGGGTTCGGTACTTGTAATGCGCACTGTAATTATTTTGTCGGATATAGGAATTGTTTACTTCGGAAGGAAACTGCTCAAACACTTTAACCGCCCACAACACCTTATATTTTGGTATTTCCTAAACCCCCTGGTCATCATAGAGCTTACGGGGAACCTTCATTTTGAAGGAGTCATGCTTTTCTTTTTCGTCTGGGCACTAAATCTATTGTCGCAGAAAAAAGGGATGCTTGCCGCGGTACCCTACGCCCTATCCATCGCTATAAAATTGGTGCCTCTGTTGTTCCTGCCGCTTTTTCTGAAACATCTGGGCCTTAAAAAAAGCGTCGTTTTCTACCTGTTGGTGGGTGCAATCTGCCTGCTGTGCTTAGTTCCATTCTATTCGCCGGATTTCTTGGGCAACTATTCGCAAACAATCGGACTTTGGTTCTCCAATTTCGAGTTTAATGCGGGAATTTACAATGGTATCAAACAAATCGCCATCGCATTTGATGGAAAACCTTGGGAGCTCATTAAAACCTATGGGAAAATTGTTCCTATACTGACCGTTCTGGCGGTTTTGGGGTTGACATTTTTACGGCAAAACCAAAAACTGGCCGTACTGATAACCTCCATGCTATGGGTTTTGACGCTTTACTATTTGCTATCTGCTACGGTGCATCCCTGGTATATTATCTTTCTAGTTTTGCTCGGCGTTTTTACCGAATACCGCTTTGCGGTACTATGGTCGGTCGTTGTGGTGTTGAGTTATTTTGCGTACTCCAATCCGGCTTTTACCGAAAACCTTTGGCTACTTGCTCTTGAATATTTTGTTGTATTCGGATTTTTAGCTTACGAAATATTCAATCGAAAGCAGCAAAAACCGATTTTTCATAAAAATTAGAATTCAATTGTGGTAGTTTCGACGTATTCTTGTACATTTGGTATCCAATGCAAGGACAAAATCACATAGCAAGCATGAACAGCATCCCTGTTCCCGTTCGTTCGTTTTCTACCCGCCGTCGCCCGTAAGGGTACTATAACTTCTATGGAAATAGGTGAGTCCATTTCCGCACAGCTCCGAAAACCTTTTTTATTTACCGTTAATTATTATAGCAATGAAAATTGTAATTGCTAACGAAACCCATTTTAAATACGCCCAGATCATATGCGACACCATAGCCGATTCGGCCAAGGTACGCGGTACGGGCATAGCCAAGCGAACCCCCGAGTACATCCAAAAAAGATTACAGAACGGCAACGCGATAATCGCTTTGGATGGAGACAACTTCGCCGGCTTCTGCTATATCGAAGTTTGGGGACATGAGAAATTCGTCGCCAATTCAGGCTTGATCGTACACCCAGATTACCGAAACCAAGGTTTGGCCAAAAGGATAAAAAAACGCATTTTCGACCTCTCCCGTGAAAAATTTCCCAATGCCAAAATATTCGGAATTACAACGGGTCTTGCTGTCATGAAAATGAACTACGAACTGGGCTATAAACCGGTCACCTTCTCGGAATTAACGGATGACCCCGAATTTTGGAAAGGCTGCCAGACCTGTAAGAATTTCGATGTGCTGACCCGCACCGAACAAAAAATGTGCCTATGTACGGGCATGTTGTACGATGCCAACGCCAAACCGAGAAGCCAGGAGAACAAAAAACCAAATAGTAAGGCATTTGAAAGATTGAAGAGTATTAAAGAGACCCTTTTGCTTAGGAAAGTCAAGTCGAAAAAGTTATAAGTAATGAGTCTTTGCGAGGAGCAGGGACGAAATGACCTAAAATGATGTGACGAAGCATACTATTAATATGCCGTTATAGTTGACAGATTGCTTCCCTCCGCTCGCAATTATCGAAGATGTTAAACAGATTTCCATCGTAATGGGAATGACAAAAATAGAATATGAAATTAGTACTTGCATACAGTGGCGGTCTTGATACCTCCTACTGCGCCAAATATTTATCAAAGGAAAAAGGGTTCGAAGTCCACGCTGTGAGCGTAAACACAGGCGGATTTTCAAAAGAAGAAATCGCTGCCATCGAAAAAAAGGCCTTGCAGCTGGGTGCAAGTTCGTACACCTCTATCGATGCCGTACAGGCCTTTTACGACACGGTGGTCAAATACCTCATCTTCGGCAACGTGCTGAAAAACAATACCTATCCCCTTTCGGTAAGTGCGGAACGAATCGTACAGGCCATCGAAATCGTAACCTATGCTAAAAGTGTAGGTGCCAAATACATCGCGCACGGGAGCACCGGCGCGGGCAACGATCAGGTACGGTTCGACATGATCTTTCAGATCCTCGCTCCCGAAATCGAAATCATCACCCCGATACGTGACAACACACTTTCTCGGGAAGCCGAAATTGAATACCTAAAACAGAACGGTGTCGATTATTCATGGGAAAAAGCAAAATATTCCATTAACCGTGGACTATGGGGCACCTCAGTAGGCGGCGAGGAAACCTTGACCTCGCAGAAACCATTGCCGGATTCCGCGTATCCAAGTCAGTTGCAGAAACAAGAACCCTCCGAAGTAAAACTGACCTTTGACAAAGGGGAATTGGTCGCCATTGACGGCCAAAAAGCTACTCCCGTCGAAAACATCATAAAATTAGAAGCTTTGGCCTCAAAATATGCTATCGGCCGCGATATTCATGTGGGCGATACCATTATCGGCATCAAAGGTCGTGTAGGGTTTGAGGCACCGGCATCCTTGATTATTATAAAGGCACATCATTTGCTGGAGAAGCATACGCTCAGTAAATGGCAGCAATTCCAAAAAGAACAATTGGGAAATTTCTATGGGATGTTGCTCCACGAGGGCAATTATCTTGACGAGGTAATGCGGAACATCGAGGTCTTTTTGACCGATACCCAAAGAAACGTTACCGGCGATGTTTTTGTTGCGCTCCGCCCCTATCGCTTCGAACTCAATGGAATATCATCAAAAAATGACTTGATGAATGCCTCGTTCGGTAGCTACGGCGAAATCAACAAGGGCTGGTCGGCCGATGACGCCAAAGGCTTTATTAAGATTTTGTCGAATTCTGGGAAGATTTATAACCATGTGCACAACCAATGATAACCCATATCAGGTCGAGCGCAGTCGAGACCTCATTATACCAGATACCGCATTCAGGGGAATGATTCATAAAAGTAAGTGTTAATGATCAAAGCAGGCATAATAGGGGGTTCAGGATACACGGGCGGGGAATTGATTCGCATCCTCCTGAATCATTCCGAAGCAACAATCGATTTTGTGTACAGTACGACTCGGGCTGGGAAGAGTGTGGTGACGGCGCATCCAGACTTATTAGGGTCGAGGGAAATGGAATTTTCAGGAAGCATCAATCCCGATGTGGATGTCGTTTTTCTGTGCTTAGGACATGGCAACTCCTCTAAATTTCTGAAGGAAAACCATTTTTCGGACCGCACCAAAATCATCGACCTCAGCAATGATTTCCGATTGCAAAAGGATGCAGTTTTCGAGGGAATGAAATTTGTATACGGCTTGCCGGAACTTAATAAATCGGATATCCAAAAGGCGAATTTCATAGCCAATCCGGGCTGTTTTGCCACAACTATACAATTGGGGCTGCTTCCGTTGGCCAAAGCGGGACTTTTGCATAACCAGGTGCACATCAATGCAGTGACCGGAAGTACCGGTGCCGGTGTAAGTCCGTCGGCTACGTCGCATTTCAGCTGGCGGAACAACAATGTGAGTTGGTACAAACCCTTTACCCATCAACATTTGGGGGAAATCAATGAAAGTTTAAAATCGCTGCAACCCGACTCTGGAGAATTGTATTTCCTGCCCAATCGCGGGAATTTTACAAGGGGGATTTTGGCCACCGCCTATACGAAATTTGAAGGAAGCGAAAAAGAAGCCATCCGATTGTTCAAAGATTTTTATAGCGATGCGGTTTTCACCCATATATCCGAAGAACCCATTCATCTGAAACAAGTGGTGAATACCAACAACTGTCATATCCATTTGCATAAACATGAGGATATTTTATTGATAACTTCGGCCGCCGATAACCTACTGAAAGGAGCATCAGGGCAAGCGGTTCAAAATATGAACTTGATGTTCGGATTTGAGGAAAGTGAAGGTTTAAAGTTGAAGGCAGGGGTGTTTTAGAACAAAATGTTTACAACAAGACGTAATTGCGAGGAGCAGATTAAAAAGACGCTTTAGCAAAATGCTAAAGCGACGAGGCAATCCGTTGAATTTTTAGTTAGGTTCGAAAGATTGCTTCGCGGCGCGGCCATTTATAACCGAATAAAAGGTTTCTGATAAAGGATTGAAATGAGGAAAACAAACAGTTTCCTGCCTTCGCAGAAATGACAAATAAAAAGAAAACTCATGAAAATAGCCATTATTGGTGCCGGAAATCTCGGCCTGTCCATCGCCAAGGGCATCTTGAATTCCAACGGCGCGACGACTATGTATCTGACCAAGCGGAACCTGGCTGAAATTCAGGATTTTGAGAAGTACGGCAATGTAACGGTGACTTCTGACAATCGCAAGGCGGTTCAAAATTCCGATATCTTGATTTTGGCGGTGCAGCCCAGTCAATTGGAATCCGTTTTAGCGGACATTAAAGATCTTCTGACTGAAAAGCACGTGGTAATTTCGACGATCACTGGTTTCAGCATCGCCAAGATGGAGGCGATTATCGGAGCGGAGCACAATATTATCCGCAGTATGCCCAATACGGCGATTTCGGTAGGGCAATCGATGACCTGTATCTGTAGCAACGAAAAAGGCAAGAAAAAAATAGAATTGGCAAAGGCCATTTTCAATAGGATGGGCCACTCGATGGAAATTCCCGAGCCCCAGATGCAGGCCGCGACGGTTATCTGTGCTAGCGGTATCGCCTTTTGGATGCGCCTGATTCGCGCCACCACCCAAGGTGCCATTCAGTTAGGATTCGATGCCAAGGAAGCGCAAGAACTTGCCATGCATACCTGTAACGGCGCGGCGAGCTTGTTGATTGCCTCTGGAAGCCATCCGGAAGCGGAAATCGACAAGGTGACCACCCCAAAAGGTTGCACCATACAAGGCCTTAACGAAATGGAGCATCAGGGACTGAGTTCATCTTTGATTCAGGGGATTGCCGCATCCTATGAGAAAATTAGTCGTATTCAGGAAGGGCAGTTGTGAAAAATGCTATGCGCTTAAGGCTTTTCGCCATGCGCTACTAAATAGACAAATTACATAAAGCGCTTAGCGCCAAGGTAAAGCCAAAAATGATATGAAACTATTCGATGTTTACCCCTTATACAATGTAACCCCGGTTTCCGCTAAAGGTATCGTCGTAACCGACGACAAAGGCCAAGAATACCTCGATTTCTATGGTGGACATGCCGTGATTTCGATCGGACATTCCCACCCGCATTATGTGAAGCGACTGAAAGACCAGTTAGACAAAATCGGATTTTATAGCAATTCAATCAAAAATCCATTACAAGAGGAATTGGCCGACAAATTGGGGCGACTGTCCAGTTGTGAAGACTACAGCCTTTTTATGTGTAGTTCCGGGGCAGAGGCCAATGAGAATGCCTTAAAAATGGCCTCTTTTCATACCGGTAAGGCCCGTGTAATCGCTTTTAACAATAGTTTTCATGGGCGCACGTCAGCTGCGGTGGCGGCAACGGACAATCTAAAGATAAACGCACCGATAAATCAGCAGCAAAAAGTTACTTTTTTACCGTTCAATGATGCCGATTCCTTAAAAAAAGAAATCGAAAAGGGCGATGTTTGCGCTGTCATTTTAGAAGCCGTGCAAGGTGTAGGCGGACTCGACCAACCCTCCACAGCATTTTATCAACTCATTGAGAAACTGTGTAAAAAGCACGAGGTAGTATTGATTGCAGACGAGGTACAGTCCGGTTTCGGGCGTACCGGGAAGTTTTTCGGGTTCCAACATCATGATATCACTCCCGATATTGTTTCAATTGCCAAGGGTATGGGCAACGGCTTTCCGGTCGGTGGCATTTTGATCCAAGAAGACATCAAGGCGTCTTACGGTTTGTTGGGCACCACGTTCGGCGGCAACCATTTGGCCTGTGCCGCAACCTTGGCCGTATTGGAAGTTTTGGAAAGTGAGCGATTGATTGACAACGCCAAAAATTTGGAAGGCTATTTTAGGGGATTGGCCGCTGAAATTCCACAAATTAAAAGAGTAAAGGGCCGGGGACTGATGATAGGTCTGGAGTTCGGTTTCGAAGTGGCCGACCTTAGAAAACGACTCATACATAATCAACATATCTTTACCGGTGGCGCCAAAGATAAGTACATTCTTCGGGTGTTGCCCGCATTGAATATTACGGAGGCGGATTTGGATAAATTTTTTGAGGCATTAAAGAAGGAGTTGGAAGAGACAGCATAATCATCAAGCATTATGAAAATATACGATAGTGATATTCGAAGTGAGTGAACTATTGATTACGTGTAACAGATTTCCGCCTTCGCGGGAATGAAAAAAATTTAGTATTGAAACGGCGCATCCTTATAAAAATAGGTTCTAACACCCTCACCAAGGAAACCGATCAGATTTCCCGAGGTAAAATCGAGGATATGGGTCGACAGATTGCCTTGTTAAAAGACGATTATGAGTTTATTGTTGTTAGCTCCGGGGCCATTGCGGCGGCTAAACAGTTCGTGAAACTGGAACATAACGGAGAAGAAATCAACGTAAAACAGGCTTTGGCCGCCATCGGACAGCCACATTTGATGCGGATGTTCCAAGAGAGTTTTCGGGAATTGGGACTTTTTGCGGCACAATGCCTTTTGTCGTATTCCGATTTTGAGAATCCGAAGTCCAAAGCGAATATTAAGAATACGATAGACGTTCTGGTATCCAACAATTTCATCCCCATTATCAACGAAAATGATACGGTGGCGGCCGACGAGATACAGTTCGGGGATAACGATAAACTGGCCGCCTTGACCGCATCCCTTTTGCATGCCGACCTATTGATTATCGCTACGAATACCGATGGCATTTATACCAAAGCTTCCCTGAAAGATATCCATCCTAAAACAGTAGCTACCATTTCGGACATAGATGCGTTGGCGAAGGAAGTCGGTGACGAAAAGTCTTCTCATGGCACAGGGGGCATGCAATCAAAAATCGAGGCTGCGACGATAGCACAGCAAGCCCAAATAGAAACTTGGATCGTAAACGGATTGAAAGACAATTTCATAATCGATGCCCTTGAAAATAGAAGTCGCCATACGAGAATTGGGAAGAAATGACCGATGACGTTAAAAGTTGAAAAAACAGTAAATCCATTGACATGAAAAATTTTCTTTCCGTAAAGCACATAAACGATTTGCCCGGTTGGGTCGAGGAAGCCAAGAAGCTAAAACAAAATCCCACGGCCCATAAAAAGTTAGGGGCAGGAAAGACGCTCTGTCTTCTCTTCTTCAATAACAGCCTGCGAACCCGCCTCAGCACCCAAAAAGCGGCCGTAAGCCTCGGCATGGAAGTCATGGTCATGAACTTCGGCAACGAAGGATGGGCCTTGGAATATGGTGACGGAACCGTGATGGACCAAGGCACATCGGAACATATTAAAGAAGCGGCCCAAGTCGTTTCGCAGTATTGCGATATTGTAGCCATTCGCGCTTTTGCGGGACTGAAGGATAAAGAAGAAGACGAGGCCGAGGAGGTATTGAACGGTTTTGAGAAATACGCCTCCGTACCCGTCGTTAATATGGAAAGTTCGGTAGGGCATCCGTTACAGGCACTTGCCGATGCGATTACACTTTCGGAACAGAACACCAAAAAACGACCCAAAATCGTACTTTCGTGGGCGCCCCATCCCAAGGCCTTACCTCATGCGGTTGCGAATTCGTTTGTCGAGATGATGCAGTTGCAGGATGCGGAATTTGTGATTACCCATCCGAAAGGATATGAACTGAATTCAGATATTACCAAAGGATCAATAATTGAATACGACCAGAAAAAGGCGTGTGAAAATGCCGATTTCGTTTATGTGAAAAATTGGAGCAGCTACTCCGATTACGGCAAAGTGCTACATCAAGATTCGGATTGGATGATGACCAAGGCGAAGTTAGGGGATGCCAAATTCATGCACTGCCTGCCGGTTCGAAGGAATGTAGTTGTAGAAGATGCCGTGCTGGATGGCGGTCAATCACTGGTCATCGAACAGGCTAATAATCGGACGTTCGCGGCACAGGTTGTCCTAAAGACAATATTGGACAATACGCTTTAAATTGCTATCATAGCGGGTAGTAAAAAGCCAAAATAGAGAAGGAGAGGATGCCCAAAACCATTCTCAAGCTTCTGATCGCGGTTGAGAACTACTGTACCAGGGAGGTCTCGACTTCAGTTTATGCCGAGCGCATGCGAAGTACTCGACCTGATAATGAAGAACTATCGCCTTTTCATGTACCTTTTAAACAATGAATCAAAAGTTAAAAAATAAAGTCTGTATCATAACCGGTGCCACCAGCGGAATGGGAAAGGCAATCGCCGAATCTTTTTCAAACGAGGGCGCTAAGTTGATTCTTTCAGGAAGAAATACCGAACGGGGAAATGCCCTAGCCCGTGCATTAAAACAGGCCGTTTTTGTAGAAGGCGATGTCAGTGAAACGGCGTACAACGAAAAACTTGTGCAATCCGCTCTCGAAAATTTCGGACAGCTAAATTTACTCTCCATAAACGCCGGTATGCTCGGTCTGGGAAACGTGATTGACCTTCCGGAAACGCTTTGGCACAAGACGTTGGACGTTAACCTTAGCGCCATATTTTACCTTTGTAAGCATGCCATTCCGCAAATTCAAAAAAGCGAAGGCGGCGCAATAGTCATCAACACTTCCATTGCGGCGTTCAAGAGCTTTCCGAACCATCCGGCCTATTGTGCTTCCAAGGCGGCGGCGGTCGCCCTGATGAAACAGATGGCGGTCGAATATGCCCCGAACATCCGCATCAACGCAATTTGTCCGGGTCCGGTGGACACTCCCTTTTTATGGGATTCCGCAACGGCTTTCGATAATCCTGATTCCGCCGTGGACGACGCAAAAAAGGCAACCTTGTTGAACCGATTGGGTACGCCCGAAGATATTGCCAAGTTGACTTTGTTCTTGGCATCCGAAGATGCATCATGGATTACAGGCACGGCGATGACGATTGATGGGGGAATCTTAAACACCTAACATGAAACCAACCCTATCCATAATAAAAATCGGCGGAAACGTCATCGAGAACAAAGTGGAACTATCTAAATTTCTATCCCTATTTTCCGAAGTGGAAGGTTTTAAGATTTTGGTACACGGCGGGGGCAAACTGGCTACTGAAATTGCCGGAAAAATGGGTATCGGTTCCAAAATAGTAGGTGGCCGACGTATTACTGATGAAAAGGGGTTAGATGTTATCATTATGGTCTACGCAGGCCTGACCAATAAAAATATTGTAGCAGAACTACAGTCCAAAAGCTGCAATGCTATCGGTATGAGCGGCGCGGACGGCAATGCGATTCGAGCCCACAAGCGTCCGGTAAAAGATATTGATTATGGCTTCGCAGGCGATGTCGATGGCGTCAACGAAGGTTTGCTCTCGCATCTATTAACCCTGGGGCTTACCCCCGTATTTTGTGCCGTGACGCACGATGGAAAAGGGCAACTGTTGAACACCAACGCCGATACCATTGCTTCCGAACTGGCTGTTGGGCTGGGCCATCTTTACGAGACCACCCTTTACTACTGTTTTGAAAAGAATGGGGTTTTACGGGATGTTTCGGATGACAGCTCGGTAATTGAACGTATTGATACGGGAACCTATAAAGATTTGCTCGAAAAAGGAATTATAGTCGAGGGTATGCTTCCGAAAATGACCAATTGTTTTCACGCTCTAAGCAATGGCGTATCGAAGGTATGTATCGGAAATATGTCAATGTTGGCGAAAAATGAGAAGCTGTATACGACGATAACCCTATGACGATGGATAAAAAACAATTGACGGAAAAAGCATTAGATCTTCTGAAGCAACTGATTTCAACACAGTCCTTTTCTTCCGAAGAAGATAAGACCGCCGATGCTATTGAAGATTGGTTCAAGGCTTTTGATATCCCATTCAAACGGGAAATCAATAATGTCTTTGCGGTAAACAAACATTTCGATGACCGCAAACCGACTTTGCTGCTGAACTCCCACCACGACACGGTCAAACCAAATTCTGCCTACACTAAAGACCCTTTCCATCCGCATATCGAGGATGGAAAATTATACGGTTTGGGCAGTAACGATGCCGGCGGTGCTTTGGTATCCCTGATGGCGACTTTTACCCATTTCTATTACAGAGAAAATCTCAACCATAACCTGTTAATGGTTGCCTCTATGGAAGAAGAAAGTTCTGGTGATAATAGCCTACGTGGACTGCTGCCAAAGCTTCCGAAAATCGACGTGGCCATCGTGGGGGAACCGACCTTGATGCACTTGGCCATAGCGGAAAAAGGTTTATTAGTTTTTGACGCGCAGGTAAAGGGAACACCTTCGCATGCCGCTCATCCGAACGATGACAACCCGATTTATAATAGCATTGAGGTGCTTGAATGGTTCAAAAATTACAGATTCGAAAAAGTCTCCGATGCTTTGGGTGAAGTTAAATTAACGGTTACCCAGATCAATGCGGGCGTTCAGCACAATGCCGTTCCGGCACAAACAGATTTGGTTATTGACGTTCGGGTCAACGACAAATATACAAATGCCGAGATAGCCGCGATACTAAAAAGGGAAGCCCCCTGTGAATTACAGGAGCGTTCGCTGAGGCTGAATTCCTCTGCCATAGCCAAAACTCATTCCCTAGTACAATCAGGTATTGCCTTGGGCAGGCAAACTTATGGTTCGCCCACCCTATCCGATCAAGCGGCGTTAACCTGCCAAAGCTTAAAATTGGGCCCAGGTGACAGCACCCGCTCCCATTCTGCCGACGAGTTTATTTACGTTCATGAAGTCGAGGAGGGAATTGATTTGTATATTCGGATTTTAGAGGGATTTTTAATTAAATAGAAATGAGATTTTAGATATTGGATTGGAGAAAAAATAAATTCCAAAATCAGATTCTTATCTAACATCTCACGTCTATAATCTAACATCTACACATGAAACTCTGGGACAAAGGCTTTAGCACCGACAAAAAAATCGACCATTTCACTGTGGGCAACGACCGCGAACTTGACCTACATTTGGCGAAGTACGACGTGATTGCCTCGAAAGCGCATGCCAAGATGCTTGGTAAGATTGGTCTGCTAACAGATGACGAAACAAAATCACTGGTCGGTGAACTAGACCATATACAGGTAGCCATAGCAAATGGAAAATTTATAATCGAGGATTCCTTCGAAGATATGCATTCCAAAATCGAGCATTTGCTCACGGAAAAGCTTGGTGATACGGGCAAGAAAATCCATACCGCGCGGTCGCGAAACGATCAGGTTTTAGTGGCCATGCATTTATATCTAAAGGATGAACTGACCGAAATTAAAGGACAGACGCAAACACTTTTCGATTTGTTGTTGAATCTAGCGGAGGAACACAAGGATGTCTTTTTGCCAGGCTATACCCACCTTCAAATCGCAATGCCCTCGTCGTTCGGATTATGGTTTTCAGCCTATGCCGAAAGCTTGATCGATGATCTGCACTTCATTGCGGCGGCCTACAAAGTAGCGGACCAAAACCCATTGGGAAGTGCCGCGGGATATGGGAGTTCTTTCCCAATCGACCGGAGTTTTACGACCAAAGAAATGGGCTTCGAGACGCTTAAGTACAATGTCGTAGCCGCTCAAATGAGCCGAGGGAAAGTCGAAAAAGCGACAGCATTTGGTATGTCGAGTATAGCTTCAACCTTATCAAAAATGGCCATGGACATCTGTCTCTACATGAGCCAGAACTTTGATTTTATCTCCTTTCCTGATGAACTGACCACCGGGAGCAGCATCATGCCGCATAAGAAAAATCCAGACGTGTTCGAGCTAATCCGTGGAAAGTGTAATAAACTACAGAGCATCCCCAATCAGCTGACCTTGGTCATCAACAATTTGCCTAGTGGCTATCATCGCGATCTGCAATTGGTGAAGGAAATTATCGTCCCCGCAATTCAGGATATGAAGGCATGTTTGGAAATCATGACGTTCAGTTTAAAGCAAATCCATGTCCACCAAAACATCCTTGATACTCCTAAATATGATTATCTCTTTAGTGTCGATACCCTGAACGAGCTGGTTCAAAATGGGATGCCCTTTCGGGATGCCTACAAAAAAATGGGAAAAGAAATTCAGAAAGGTACCTTTGTGCCCAAACGCGATATCGAGCACACACATGAGGGAAGTATGGGGAATCTGTGTTTGGATGAGATTCGCGGGAAGATGAATAAACTCTAAAATGATATGAAAAAAGGATGCTATCTCGCTCTGGCGCTTTTACTACTTTCATTTACTGCTATAAAAGCCCAAGACACCTACCAAAGAAACGCATCTGCTGATATTCAAAGCTACATCTTTAATCTAGGGCTAAACGACTCCACCAACCAAATTCAGGGCGAAACCGAATTCACGGTAGACTTCAAAGAAGTTCAAGAAACTTTTACGCTAGACCTCATCGGAAAATCGGAAAACTTCGGTATGGAAATCACCGAGATTTTTGAAGGCGACAACCCAGCGAACTATACTTTCGAGAACGATAAAATCAATATCATCCCCTCATCATCCGATTCGAACCGATCGAGAATCTTCAAAATAGTCTACCATGGTATTCCCGAAAGAGGCCTGGTCATCGACACGACCAAATTCGGCAAACGTTCTTTCTTTGGCGATAACTGGCCCAATCTGGCTAGGCACTGGCTGCCGTCGGTCGACCATCCGTATGATAAGGCCAGTATCGAATTCCGAATTACCGCGCCCGAGCATTACGATGTGGTCGCTACGGGCGAAAAAATCGAGGAAAGCTATTTGGGAGATGGTCACAAGCTGACCATTTATAAAGAACCGGCGCCTGTTGCAATGAAAGTGGTGACCATCGGTGTGACAAAATTCGCAACACGATTGCTTGACGAGGTCTACGACATTCCCGTAACAGCTTGGGTATATCCTGAAAATCGGTTGGATGGATTTTCCGATTACAGCGTAGCATCCGAAGTACTGAAATATTTTATCGATAATATCGGGCCGTACTCCTACGCGAAACTGGCCAATATGCAAGCGAAGACCCAGTGGGGCGGACTTGAAAATGCGGGTACAATATCCTACTTTGAAAATTCCGTCACCGGAAAGAATGAGGTCGAAGGTCTTATTGCCCATGAAATTGCGCATCAATGGTTCGGCAATTCCGCTACCGAGAACGATTGGAACCATGTTTGGCTTAGCGAAGGTTTTGCTACCTATTTCGCCATTCTTTACCAAGCAAGCGTTTACGGCGATGAAAAGAGAAAGAAAGAGCTGGACATCGACCGCAACCAAATCGTAGCATATTACGAGAAAAATCCTTCCCCAATTATTGACCCTAGCATTACAGATCCCCTGAAAGTTTTGAGCGTAAACACCTATCAAAAAGCCGGTTGGGTGTTGAACATGTTACGCCACAAACTTGGGGACGGCGTATTTTGGGAAGGCATCCGCACCTACTACAAGCGGTTTCAGAACGCCAATGCCATGACAACCGATTTCAAAAAGGTGATGGAAGAAATATCGGGACAGGACTTAAATAGCTTCTTTGCGCAATGGTTATATACAAAAGGTCATCCCAAAATCAAATGGGAATGGCAGTATCGCAACGGAAAAATAAGTATTTCCATCGAACAGCTTCAAGACCATCACATTTTTCAATTTCCCTTAGAAGTTGGAATCATAAAAAAGGGTAATCTCGAAATCAGCACACTAGAAATCGAGACAAAAGCGAAGACTTTTGAAATCCCCAGTTTCATCAAGCCCGATGCCCTCGTTATCGATCCCGAGTTCTGGTTACTATACGAAAACAAAAAATAACCCATCAATAGAAATAGGTTCGGCACGCGTATATAAGCTTTAAATCATCGATAAACTGCACAAAATCTTCGTTGACCTACATAAAGTTCCATTTCACAACAT
Source organism: uncultured Flavobacteriaceae bacterium (assembly GCA_963832345.1). Classification (GTDB taxonomy): domain Bacteria; phylum Bacteroidota; class Bacteroidia; order Flavobacteriales; family Flavobacteriaceae; genus Pricia. Next base: position 244,503 of record CAWHTW010000019.1, read on the forward strand.
AATTTTTTTTCAGGGATACTTCACCGCTATTTTTGGGTACCCATTGAATGACCTACACATTCAAAGTACACAAATAGTCCCAAATCATGAGAAGAATAGCCCTACCTATTCTATCGCTCCTGGCGGTAGCCTGCAGTTCAGAAATCGATGAAGTATACCTTGAAGAAATTAACAAAAAAGTAACCGTAGAAGCCTATACAGAAGATATTGCCAAAGAAAATAATTCAGTAGATGATGCGAAGCGCCCAGCTGTCTTAGAACAGCGCTCCTACGTGATTGCCGAGCATTCAGCAGCGGGAAGTACTATAGGTTTTTTGCCGACTGCCGACGACGATGCGCATCAAATCACCTATTCACTGGAATCGGATATCGACATCGATGTCGACGAAAATACCGGTGAACTTAAAGTCGGTGCAACTCTTATCCTCGACTTCGAACATAAAAATACTGTTGAATTTTTGGTTTCGGCATTTGATGGAAATACTATTACCCAAAAAACGATTTCGCTATCAATTCAAGATGTAGATGAAAGGACACTTTTGACAGCTGCCCAAAAAGAACTGATATCCGATTTTCAATATTTAACACTTTGGAAAGGACCGTACGTGACCGAGGTGGATGCGAACAGAAAATGGGCAACCGCAATGATATTGTATCTCGATGGCACTATCACCGAAGACTACAGGGCGACAGTAGAAAGTGTCATCTCTCAATACAATGCCCTTTTTACAGCTGGTGATTTCAAAATTACATTGACCGAAGATGCTGATTCTGCTAATGCAAGCCTCTTTTTTGGGACTAAAAAAGCTGTTGCAGATGTTTGGCCGGACATGTACAACATTATCAAAAACGGCAACTATGACGGGTATGCGAAAACAAGCTCTCAAAATTCCATAATGACCTCCACACGCATATGGATTTCCAACCCCATCGGAGCGCTTTTCAAACACGAATTAGGTCATGCCCTAGGCTTAGGCCATTCAAATCATTGTGACGGGGAAAAAAGTATAATGTGTTCTACGGTTAGTGCCTACAGCGCTATTTTGCCCAGTGAAGCGAACGTAATCCGATATCAGTATCACCGTGACCTAGCCCCTGGTCTATCAGAAACGGAAATCGAGGAAGTATTGGCAAATCTTATTCTCAACGAACGATAAATCTTTCTTTACTTTGGTTCGGGTTGGAAGGCATGTAACAACTACCGCTTCAATTCCGAAACAAGATAAAGGGCACCTATATTCTTAATTTATCATCCCCAAATTAACTATTTCCTGATCGGTCAAATACCGCCAATGTCCGCGCGGCAAATCTTTCTTTGTAAGTCCGGCATACACCACCCTATCTAATTTCACTACTTCATATTCCAAGGTCTGAAAAATACGGGTTACAATCTTACTACGCGAGCTGTAGATCTCCATACCTATTTGGGTCTTGGGGGCATCGTCTACAAAACTGACCTCCTGCACATTGACCACCTTTTGATCCACAAGCAGGCCTTCTTGAATCTTTTTCAGGTCGGCACTTCGTAATGGCTTGTTCAGTTCGATATGGAAAATTTTCCGGAGTCCGTTTTTGGGGCTATTCAAGCGTTTGGTCAGTTCGCCATCGTTAGTGAAGAGTAATAGGCCAGTGGTGTTTTTTTCCATTTTGCCGACCGGTTTTAACTCTTCTTTCGTGGCTTTTGAAATCAGTCCGATGGCGGTGCGGTTACCATGTTCGTTACGTGCCGCTGTCGTAAAATCTTTAGGCTTGTTCAGTAGTATGTACTCCTTTTTTGCCGGATTCAATAACCGACCGTCGAACCTTACCTCATCGGTCCGTTTTACTTTATGGCCCATTTCTGTGACGGGCTTCCCGTTCACCGTAACACTCCCTGCGGTTATAAGCACATCGGCTTCGCGGCGTGAGCAGACTCCGGAATTCGATAGGTATTTGTTCAAACGAATCAAGTCGGGATTGCTCGGTTCTTGGCTGTTACCGCTTCCCTTTAGCGGGGCATTCCCACGGGAATAGCTCTTTTTTCTGAACGTACCGCCCTCTCGGCCCGACGCCTTTTGACTAGCGGCCTTTTTCGACCTGTTCGATGACTTATTTTCCTTGTTGGACTCCGACCTGCTCATGTGTTCTATTTTTGCAAAGGTAGCAAAGCGTTTTGGATGTGACGGCGATTGAACCTGAAATCAATCTTGAAAGCGAATTCTATGCGAAGCTATAACGGAAGACCGATAACCGATGACGAGCCGTACAATCGAATCGTTAAGTGGTCAATTTTTTAAAGTATCCTATTCAAAACAAGATTAACATCAATCAGCAAAATACTAAAAACGCCCACCACGATAATTAGCTTCACAATGTTGTGTAACCAGACGTAATGCCTTTTTGTACCTGATTTCAGCAACAGTACAAGAAAAAGTAGCAAAAGCAACACACATCCCATAAAATAATAATGCATGTAACCCACATCGAATTTGATAATTAGTAAAAGTGAGGGAATCAAGGTAAGCAGAATCAAAAAGGATATCAGAAATTTAGAGACCTTTGCCCCATATAATATAGGAACGGTTTCATAGTTTTGGGCCATATCGCCGGTCATATTCTCGAGGTCTTTAATCATTTCCCGCGCAAGAATGAGCAAGAAGAGAAAAATGGCATGTACGAAAATAACCGTATCGAAGTTCTTGTAGTATACGAAGACCGCAAAGAAGGGGGAAATGGCCAAAATTGCGGAAAAAAAGTTACCTAAAAACGGAATTCTTTTCAGTTTGTGCGAATACAACCAAATTCCGAATATATAGGCGGAAAAGAAAACGACCGCCCGAAACGAAACGTAACTAGCAGCGAGTACGGATAAAAAATTAAGCACAAAATAGGTCGACAGTTTGAAGCGTTGGCTGACCAAACGATCTAGCATGCTCTTTCGCGGCCTGTTGATAAGGTCTTTTTCGGCATCGTAAAAATTATTGATGATATATCCACTGGCGATAACAAGTGCAGAAGAGACTACAATCATAAAAAGGTTCAGGTCGAAAACTACTTCCCGTAGGCGCAAATCAGGGGCCAAAATATAGATAGAGGCAAGATATTGGGCCAAGGCAATGATGAGAATGTTGTACCCGCGAACCACCGAAAATAGGCTCAAGAACTTTAAGAGTACGAGTCTATTTTTTCTACTCAGCATGTGGAAGAGAGTTTCTAGAAGTTATAGACCACCTCTAAATTGTAATCCTTCAAGGCCTTTTTGGCCTTTTCGATATCTTGGGTAAAACCCAATATATAACCTCCACCCCCGGAACCGCAGAGTTTCAGATAATAGTCATTCGTCTCGATACCGTTTTTCCAAAGTTCGTGGAACTTTGCGGGAATCATCGGCTTGAAATTATCGAGAACCACGTGCGAAAGCTGTTTCAGGTTTCCAAAAAGGGATTTCACGTTGCCGTTCACGAAGTCATCGACACAGGCGTCGGTATGTTTGATGAATTGATTTTTGAGCATGTTTCGAAAACCTTCTTGCTTCATCTTCTCCATAAACAATTGAACCATCGGCGCGGTTTCGCCGGTAGAACCACTATCCAATAGAAAAACAGCCCCTTTACCATCGAAATTCTGGGAAGGAATACTAGTGGACTCAATATCTTCCTTCGAGTTTATAAGGATGGGAAGGCTCAAATAACTGTTCAAAGGATCAAGCCCAGAGGATTTTCCGTGGAAGAAGGATTCCATTTTTCCGAAAATACGTTTTAAACGCAATAATTTTTCACGCGTCAAATTTTCAAGGATGGTAATCTTATCCTTAGCATATTTATCATAAATCGCGGCCACCAATGCCCCACTGCTACCAACTCCGTAACCCTGGGGAATGGAACTGTCAAAGTACATGCCTGATGCAATATCGCTTTTCAAAGCCTCGAAATCAAAAGAGACCAAATTGGGACTGTTCTTATGAACCATTTCAAGGTAGCCTGCAAATTCCCGAAGGGATTGATTTGATTTTTTTGCCGTTTCCGAAAGATTGTCGTCGGACTTCAAAGCGCCCTTAAAAAAATTATAGGGAATGGAGAGTCCTTTGGAATCCTTTATAATTCCATACTCCCCGAAAAGCAGAATTTTTGAATAGAACAGCGGTCCTTTCATAATAAGGGTCAATTACGGTGCAAAGATACGCATTTTCGATCTGAAAAATAGCCGAATATCCTTCTGAGGCATTGAAATCGGTTTTGACGGTATTAATTCTCCCGTGCCCCCAATCCCGTACGATCACAGATATGCTTTCCATCCTGACAGAACTGAAGCAATTCGCTTTTGATGAATTTGTAGACCGTTTCCTTTTCCTCCTCAGGATATAGCACATGAACGTTTGCGCCGGCGTCCAAAGTAAAACAAAGGTTTGTCTTTGACGTTTCCCGAAACTCCCAAATTCTATTAATGATTTTAAGCGTATTGGGTTTCATTAAAATAAAGTACGGATGGCTGGTCATCATCATCGCGTGCAGGGTCAACGCCTCACTTTCTACAATTTTAATAAAATCCTTTAGACTTCCGTCCTCTAAAATAGTTCGAAAATCGCATAGGTGCATATGCGCTTGCTCAAAACGTTGTTCGGCAAAGGGATGGCCGTGCATCAAATCATGGCCTACAGTGCTACTCACCTGCTTTTGGCCTTCGTCGACCAGTAGAATGGTATCCTGAAAATTCTTGAAAATGTCATGTACTTTATACGGATATTCTATACCGTAGAAATCGGAACTTCCCTCGATTTTCGAATGATTTCCCCACTGCACAAGCGGCCCTTGAATACTGCGGCAGGCACTACCGGAACCCAGACGTGCGAGAAAGGAGGCCTTCTTGTTGAAAAAGTCGGAATTCATATCGGGTACCAATGCTTTTTCCATCGACATGAGGCATAGCGCAAGGGCACTCATTCCCGAAGCAGAGGAGGCAATACCACTGCTGTGGGGAAAGGAATTGGAGGTCTCGATGTCTAAATGATACTCCCTCAAAAATGGAAGATACGCTTCGATGCGTTGAAAAAAGGTTTCGATCTTGGGCTTGAAATCTTCCTTAGGCTTTCCCTCGAAAAACAGTTCGAAAGAAAATGTCGATGCTGTAGCCTCCAATTTTCGATAAGAAACCGTAGTATCGGTTGCACAGGTATCCAACGTAAAGCTGATGGATGGATTTGCGGGAATCTGGTTTTCTTTCTTGCCCCAATATTTAATCAATGCGATATTGCTAGGCGATTTCCAACATACTTTACCTGAATTTATGAAGGACGTATATTCGGATGGAAGAAAGTCTTTCTCGGTCATCAGCTTCAAATTTTTACAAATGTATACTCCCGCAATTTAGGAATTTTGGTTTTTGTCTCTTTCTTTTTGCCTTTGTCAACGTTAAAATTTGTCAACTGTACTCAGCAATGCTTGAAAATTTTACCCTGACAACGGGAAACATAAAATTTTCAAAATTCCGGACTTCCTAATCAGTATGAGTATAGTTTTTAGATACTGGAAGCATAGCCCATGTAATAAATTACTATTTTAGGGGAAACCAATTTTACCGTTTGAAAAAAAAAGTAACTTATGTTTTCTACGCCGTTGGCATTTGTCTGGCCACCGGTGTTCTTGCGGGCTTTGCCACAAAAAGTTCGGTAAACGATTGGTACCTCACCCTGAACAAACCCGACTTTACTCCCCCGGGTTGGCTTTTTGCCGAGGTGTGGATTGGTCTGTATGTACTCATTGGTATTGCCGCAGGTATAGTTTGGAGCAGGGGCTTCTATCATCGTTGGGTAAAGAAAGCCCTGTATCTTTTTTGGTTTCAGTTATTGTTCAATGCTGCTTGGAGTATCGTATTCTTTGGGTTCAAACAACCTTTTTGGGCCCTGATGGTCATCTTGTTTTGGCTAATATTAATCGTTATGACCATTCGCTGGTTCAAAGTGGTCAATCAATGGGCCGCGTTACTATTGGTGCCTTATCTACTCTGGATCTGCTTTGCGACGGTTCTCACTTATAAGATTTGGGAGATGAATTGATGACGGATGGCGGATAATAGATATTAAAAGGACTATTTTGAAAAGTACTGGTAACCGCAACTGCTATCGATTACTTCCCGGCCATTGCCAACAACTTCACCATCGTTCGATAGTTTCTGGTAGTAGCCCGGATGTTTAGTTTTCTCTCTACCAAATTATTATTCAGCTTGGCGTTTCCATAGCCGTTTTTACAAAGTAGATAGACGCAATGACCACCAATGAAAAACTTTTCGTTTTCATATACCTCTTTTTGAAAGGCTTCTACATTTTCTGTGTTCGGTACATTTTGAAGCAGCACAAAATAGACTTGTTTCATTTCGAGTGCTTCAGGATCCGTATAAGGATTTAGTTGGATTATTTTTTCGATTTCCGTTTTCGATTTCACCAAAACAGGAACGTCAAATCCAAAAGTTGCCCTTATAAGATCCTTAATTTTCCCCTCTAAAATACGGCTATTCTTTTCATCCGAGGCAAAGACCACATTACCACTTTGGATGTATGTGGATACGTCTTTGAAAGCCATCTTGCTCAACATAATGCGTAGCTCGGACATGGGAATTTTTTTTTGACCCGATACGTTTATCCCTCGTAATAGCGCAATATAGGTGTTCATATCATCTTGTATAAATCGCAATAAATTTAGGTGGTTATAATTGTTTAATTTGAAATGGACTAAACTTTTTTATATTGAGTAAAGGGCAGCGGATAATTTATCGCAAAACATAAATAAAGGACAACCGCTTATGCACAAGTACTTGACATTGTATCATAGAAAAGAAATGGTGTCGCACCGTGCTTAACAAGCTTGCCTGCTTCTGTCGCCTAAATCAGCCTTTTGGAATTGAATTATCAGCAAATTGAACCGAAGTAATTTCTATGTTAGTCTCAAAACTTCTGGGTTTGCCTACAATGACAATTAAGTGGGCCTAAAAATTCTAATCATATTATTCAAAACAGTTCCTTATTTTCGGTAATTTGCTTTGCGACCAAAAAAGACGGATAAAATTGCTATTTCTAAGGTCGTACAATTTTCCTTTTTATACTATTCAAATACACCTCATGCGCTATCTTCTTATTTTACTGACTATTTTAATAGTACCCTCCTGTAAACCCCAAAAAACTATGCCCGAATTTGCCAAAAACATAGTAGTCGCCCACCGTGGTGCCTGGAAGACCCAAGGGCTTCCCGAAAATTCCATTGCTGCGCTGAAACATGCCATTGCCTTAAAATGCACCGGCTCGGAATTCGATGTGCAGATGACAGCCGATAATATACTTGTCGTCAATCACGATGCGGATTATCAAGGGATGTCTATACCTGAAACTTCCTATGCCGATCTTGCCGTACACAAACTTTCCAACGGCGAAACACTGCCCACATTGCGCAAATACATTCTAGCGGGGCTTGAAAACAATACGACAACCCGATTGGTCTGTGAAATAAAGCCCGCGGAAACGGTAGAACGCGGTAAATTAATGGCCGAAAAAGCGGTTCAACTGGTCACGGAACTCGAGGCGGAAGACATGACGGTCTACATCAGTTTCGGATACGAAATACTAAAAAAAATCGAGGAACTGAATCCCAAGGCGCATACCCAATACCTCAACGGTGAGAAATCGCCCGAAGTACTGAAGGCCGATGGTATCGATGGGGCGGACTATCATTTTATGGTATTCAGAAAGCATCCAGAATGGATAGAAAGCGCCAAAAAGAATGGTATTGCCCTCAACGCGTGGACGGTCAACGACCCGGCCGACATGGACTGGCTGCTCAAAGAAGGTTTCGACTATATTACCACCAACGAGCCAGAACTGTTATTAGAAAAAATAACAAAACGCTAGATACACCATATATAGTGGCTCGAAATTAAATGCCTTTCCAAACCTATGTTTCGTCATATCTCGTTGCAACGTTGGTTAAATTGAAAAACCAATTATGCTTTACTTTTTGCCTTCATCATTAAAACCCAAAATCCATGGCACTGAAAACCTCTATTCTTTTTTCCCTTGCAACATTTTTCGTTATCTCCTGCAATGACAGTAAAAAATCAGAGGAAACGAGATCCGCGGAACAAAAAGATACCGAAAAAACCTATCAACTGGTCTGGCATGACGAATTCGACGTTCTCGGAAAGCCCGACACCACAAAATGGGGCTATGAATACGGTCTCATCAGAAACCGTGAGCGGCAATACTACACCGATAGCCTTAAAAATGCCCGCATAGAAGACGGCCATCTTATCTTGGAAGCCCATAAAGAGCCAATAGAAGATGCCGAATATACTTCAGCAAGTATCACCACTCAAGACATTACCGAATGGATGTACGGTAAAATCGAGGTCAGCGCCAAATTACCGAAAGGTAAGGGAATGTGGCCCGCCATTTGGATGCTCAGTGAAAATTGGGAAGAGGTCGGATGGCCCAAAAGTGGCGAAATCGACATTATGGAACATGTCGGATTTGAAAAGGATACCATTTACGGCACGGTACATACCGGAGCCTACAACCATACTAAAGGAACGGAAAAAGGGGGTAGCACTTTCATCACCAACCCCTATACGGAATTCCACACCTATGCTGTGGAATGGACTCCGGAAAAAATCGATTTTCTGCTGGACGGTGAGGTTTATCAACAATTCGAAAACGAGGATAAAACCGAGGATGAATGGCCGTTCGACCAACCGTTTCACTTAAAACTGAATATAGCCGTTGGAGGGTCCTGGGGTGGGTTGCAAGGAGTAGACGACAGCATTTTTCCGCAGCGCATGGTCGTTGATTATGTGAGGGTATATCAACTAGAATAAAAGTTCCCTATCATTTGCTACTGCAACTCCCTACTGACACCCTGGGCAGCAATATATCCGCCCGTCCATGCATTCTGAAAATTGAATCCTCCTGTAATAGCATCTACATCGATAACTTCCCCTGCAAAATAAAGACCGGGCAAAATCTTGCTTTCAAAGGTCTTGAAATCGATTTCCTTTAGATTCACGCCGCCCGCGGTTACAAACTCCTCCTTGAAGGTACTTTTGCCATCGACCAGAAATTCACATTGGGTAAGTTGCTGTGCCAGATTCTCCAAATGCGTTTTGGTCACGTCCGCCCACCTTTCGGCCTCACCAATGCCGGATGCCCTAACAAGATTTGTCCATAAACGTCTCGGCACATCGACAGCCTTGGTCCGCAAAACGGTCTTTTTTGCTTCGATTTCCTTGATTTGCATAAGCAGACCGATAACGCCTTCAACACTGTATTCCGGCAACCAATTGATTCGTATCCGGAACCGATATTTCATTTCGTTCAACAGTTTGGCTCCCCAGGCGGATAGCTTCAGAATGGCAGGGCCACTCATGCCCCAATGGGTAATCATCAAGGGGCCTTCAGAAGTCAATAGCGGTTTTTCGGTTTCACGGCTTCGGAGCTTTATCGTGATTTTAGGATTAAACAAACTCTGTTCGAGCACATCGACTATCGCGTTGGTACTTATGCCTTGTATCCCCTTTATACGCTCGTCCTTAATATTAAAGGTGAATAATGAGGGTACTGCGGGTTCGAGGGAATGGCCCAGTTTTTTTAGCAACTTCCATATTTTGGGATTGCTTCCGGTGGCAACCACTATTTTTTTGGCGTAGTAGGTGTGCTTTATGGATTCAATTTCCCATGCTATTAATCCTTTCTCATCTACCGTGGAGACTCCGGCCATAGCATTTCCATTGTGGCGAATGTCAGTTACTGCACTATGTCGTAAAATTTGGATTTCCAAACGATCGGCCTCGTTCAAAAAACAATCGATAACGGTCTGGGAAGAATCGGAAACCGGAAACATTCGGCCGTCGGATTCAATTTTTAAGGGGACGCCTCTCTGCTCAAAAAATGCCATAGTATCGCCACTGCAATAGGTGTGAAAAGGCCCCAATAATTCTTTTTCGCCCCTAGGATAATTTTTGACCAGTTCCCCAGGGTCGAACTCCGCATGGGTGACATTACATCGCCCGCCACCGGAAACCTTGACCTTGCCTAACACTTCTTTTCCACGTTCCAAGATGGCGATTTTTAGGTCCGGGAGGGCCTCTGCGATGTGGATAGCGGTATAAAAGCCGGCCGCTCCGCCGCCTATGATAATAACATCGAACATTAATTGATTTGTAAAATAAACGTTTCCAATGGATTAATGTCTACCCGAACCTCACCCCTACCGTTTTCAACTTTCAAGCTATGCTCACTTCCATACAACACATCTTTGATTTGATGGAAGCCTTCGGAAAGCTTCCATGTTTGTACGATCTCCTCAGGAAGTTTCAATTCGAAACCGAAACGGTCGTTGGCATCGAAATTGGATACTATAATCAATTTTTCATTGTCGGACCATCTCACATAGGATAGCACGTGGTGGTTGTACCATTCCGTATGCTCTTTATTGTAAAAGTGAATGTCTTGGTATTCGCCCATCAGGGCATCGCTATCAATCGTGAAATTAAGCAAACGTCTATAAAATTCCCGAAGTTCAGCCTCCTCTTTGGACAATTGCCCGCCATCGAATTTGTTGTCGTTTACCCAACGTTGGTGATGAGGCACCCCTATATAATCAAAAATGGATGTCCGGCTGGGACTTCCGAAACCGGCGTTTTCGGCACCCGGTTCGCCGACTTCCTGTCCAAAATAAATCATAATGGGAGCGGTGGTCATTGTGGCCGAAACGACCATGGCCGGTTTTCCTTTTTGGGCGTCACCGGCAAAATCATTACTGGCGATACGTTGTTCGTCATGGTTCTCTAAAAAATGGAGTAGATGGTGCTCGATATCCTGTGTCCCATTTTTCACTAAGGGGAGGTGGTCCGTCCACCCATCGCCTTGCATGATACTTTTTAGGGAATCGTACATTTCGACCTTGTCGTAGAGATAATCCATTTTTCCCCTTTGGATATAGTTGCGATATTCATCGGGATTGTAGACTTCGGCCAGCAGAAAGGCATCCGCATTTTTCATCTTAATATGGGAATTCAAATAACTCCAGAATTCCACCGGTACCATTTCGGCCATGTCATACCGGAAACCGTCAACGCCCATGTTAAGCCAGTATAGCGCAATATCTTTGAACTTCACCCATGAATCGGGAACATTTTTACCTTTCCAGAATTCAAAATGGGCCGTATAATCCCTCGCCTCAAAACCATGGGGAAGCCTATCGAAATCGTGGGCTCCGTCGGGTCGTACACCATAATTGATTTTTACGGTTTCGTACCAGTCGTTAAAATCCGGCTGTGCCATTCGCGAGCCGTTGCCCGTCCATTTTGCTGGATTCTCGTCGAACTTACCATCCGCCAAAGGATGATTTTCCCCGCCCAAGGGCAAATAGCCATGCCGCCACTCCGGCACTTGAAAAGCTTCGCCGGGGATGTAATAAAAATTATTGTCCCGGGCATATTCCACCGAAGTATCATCGGAAGTGCCGAAAGGTTCATGGCCTTCGGGCGTGGATTTTCCGTCGTAATTGCGCGCCACATGGTTGGGTACAATATCGATGAGTAATTTGAGGCCCACTTTATGGGTGCGTCCAATAAGGACCTTGAATTCGGCCAGCCGGTTCTCTGGTTTTTCCGCCAAATCGGGGTTCACATCGTAATAATCCTTCACCGCGTAGGGCGAGCCTGCCCTGCCCTTTACCACATCGGGATCGTCGTTGGAGATTCCATATTCGGTATAATCGCGGATCACGGCATGATGGGGCACTCCCGTATACCATATATAGGTAGCGCCCAGATTTTTAATTTCCTTTAATGCCTTTTCCGAAAAGTCGGAAAACTTTCCTACGCCGTTTTCTTCGATAGTGCCCCAAGGTTTGTTGGTAGTGTTGGTATTGCCGAAGAGGCGCGTAAAGACTTGATAGACTACTTGTTTTCTATTCATACGCTTTTTGTCGTTTTGAAGGAGGCCTGCATTCCTTTCCTTTGGATGATGTCCGGTACGCCTAGTTTCATTCTTACTTCCTAAAAAGAGTACTATAAAAAAATGAAGAATTATTTCATGGTACTAATTAATTGGTAGCAGCTTCCCTACGGCAGTTTTGTTATAACATTAACCCTAATAGTACCCACTTAAACCTCGACAACCCTATCTGGAGTTAACACGATCTTCTTCCCGTTAACCCGTATGGACATCTCATCCTTACCATCCAAAGAAAATTCTGTTTTTTCTTTGTGTACGGTCACCTTTACAATGCGATTCCTGAAATTGATCTTGAACGAATACGATTTCCATTGTTCAGGGATACGCGGAATGAACGATAGCTTGTCCTCCACGATGCGCATACCCCCGAAGCCTTCTACGATGCTCATCCAAGTGCCGGCCATGGAGGTGATGTGCAATCCTTCCTCCACTTCTTTGTTGTAATCGTCTAGATCTAGACGAGACGTGCGCAAATAGAATTCGTACGCCTGCTGCATCTTATCGAGCTTGGCCGCTTGAATACTATGCACACAAGGAGATAATGAGGATTCGTGTACGGTAAAGGGTTCGTAAAAGTCGAAATGTTTTTCCAGTTCCTCCGTGGTAAAATGGTCCTCGAAAAAATAGAATCCCTGTAGAACATCGGCCTGTTTGATGTAGGGTGAGCGCAGTATTCGGTCCCAGCTCCATTTTTGGTTGATGGGCCGCTGCGATTTGGGTAGGTTTTCTACGGTAATCAGTTCCTTGTCCAAAAAACCGTCCTGTTGTAAGTATACTTGATGTACTTCGGAGTAGGGAAAATACATCGCATTGGCCACCTTTTGCCATTTGGCCGTTTCTTCATCGGTCAAGCGGGTCTTTCCGATTACACGCCTATAGTCATCTTGAGAACCGTCTTTGACCTTCGTTAGCTGCTGCAAGGTATACTGGATACACCACTTGGCGATATAATTGGTATACCAGTTATTGTTGACGTTGTTTTCGTACTCGTTCGGTCCGGTAACGCCCAAAATGACATATTTGTCCTTGGGTTCGGAAAAATTGGCCCGCTGGTACCAAAATCGGGCAATACCGATCAGCACTTCCAAACCCATTTCGGGGATATAGGAGTAGTCGCCGGTATACCGATAATAATTAAAAATAGCAAAGGCGATGGCCCCATTCCGGTGTATTTCCTCGAACGTAATCTCCCATTCGTTATGACTTTCCTCACCGTTCATGGTCACCATCGGGTACAGCGCCGCCCCGTTTTTGAAACCCAATTTTTGGGCATTTTCAATGGCTTTTTCCAAATGGTTGAACCGGTACTGTAAAAGGTTTCGGGCCACTTTTTGGTTTTTGGTCGCCATATAAAAAGGAATGCAGTAGGCTTCGGTGTCCCAATAGGTACTGCCCCCGTACTTTTCACCGGTAAAGCCCTTGGGGCCGATGTTCAATCGGGAATCCTTCCCCAGATAGGTCTGATTCAATTGAAAGATATTAAAACGGATGCCCTGCTGCGCCTTGATATCGCCGGCGATGGTGATATCTGCCATTTCCCAAATTTTCGCCCAAGCCTTCTTCTGTTGTCCTAAAAGGGATTCGAAACCTAGATCGACCACTTTTTTCAGGGATGTTTTAGCGGCATCCACTAATTCGGATGCCTTGTGGTTTCGGGAAACGGTGTAGCCGCCAAACTTATGTAGGGCCAAGGTTTCGCCCTTCTTAACGGTCTGTACATATTGATGTAAAACCCGCAATTCCTTTTTCTCTTCGGATGGCTTTTTTTCAAGCTTTTTCCCATTTAAAAACAAATGCGATTCCATAAACGTACAGACCTGAAAGTTGGTCTTTAAGGTATGGGATTCGATAAAAGCCTGATTTTCTTTGGATGTTATTTCCGTAGTTTCCCAAAATTTATCGTCCCAATTGGTATCTTCATTGGTGATGCCACTATCCAAATACGGATGGAATTTTATTTCCACATCGGCATCCATAGGAATAATTTCATAGCGTATGGCACCGACCTCATCCATATCAAGGCTCAAAAAACGGATGATATTCACTTGTATCGTTGCGTCGTTCGGTAAAGTAGCTTTGAATGAACGGCCGTACCATCCCTCTTTCATATTCAGCTCACGGCGAAAATCGACGACCTTTTTGCAGGTGTTCAGGTCAAGGGCTTCCCCGTTTACCGATACATCGATACCAATCCAATTGGGCGCGTTCAAGACCTTGGCAAAATATTCCGGGTAGCCGTTTTTCCACCATCCGACGCGGGTTTTATCGGGATAATATACGCCCGCGATATAACTTCCCTGAAAGGTTTCTCCGGAATAGCTTTCCTCGAAGTTGGCACGCTGACCCATGTGGCCGTTACCATGACTGAAAATACTTTCCGATGATTTCACACGATCTTTGTCGAAGCCTTCTTCGATGATGGACCAAGGGTCGGGTTTTAGGTATTCGTTCATTTGAAATGTCGTTATATGTAATCTTAATACTAATGTAAGCTGTAATCACTGCTTCGAAGCTGTTGAAGGTTTACGATTAATTTTAGTAACCTTAAACCTTGAACCTGCCGAAGGCAGAATTGAACGGTAAACCATTATGGTGTACTGGTGCTTTCTGCACCATTGGTCAGCTTATTCAAGAACTCAACACTAATTTCCGTAAAATCCTTGAAAACGTAATCAGCTTCGGAAAGTGTTTTGGCATCACCGATACCGATACTGGTCATTCCCGCATTATTGGCCGCTTGGATACCCGCTACGGCATCCTCAAAAACAATACAATTTTCAGGTCTGGCATCCATCTTTTGGGCGGCAATCAGAAATACTTCGGGATCGGGTTTGGCCTTAGCCACGTCGGTGCCGTCGACTATGGCATCAAAATAAGGCAATAGTTTTACCTTTTCCAAAATGGGCTTTGCATTTTTACTGGCCGAACCTAGGGCAAGGGGTGTTTTTTTATCCTTTAGATACTCCAAGACCTTAACAACGTCGGGAAGAATTTCGGATTCGTCCATATCCTCTATATATGAGAGGTAATCTTCATTTTTTTCGACCATCCACCGGTCGAACTGTTCTTGCGTGGCTTCCACCTTACCGATATCCAACAGAATCTCCAAACATCGCTTTCGGCTTACGCCTTTAAAAAGTTCGTTCTGTTCCTTGGTGAATTCAAAGCCCAGTTCTCTGGCCAGTTTCCTCCAGGCTAGGTAATGATATTTGGCAGTATCTACGATAACACCGTCCAGATCGAAAATGAATGCAGTTTTAGTCATAAAGCATGGTTAAATTCAGGTAATATACAAATGTAATACGGTATCGTTTAAATAAGTGGTTTAAGAGTTGAGAAGGTTTAGAAGTTTAGTGTATTTGGATATGGGAAGAACTCAGTAAGTAATGGACTAAACTTTTAAACTCATCAACTTTTTGCCACTACCCACTGCGACTACTAACCGCTACTTTTTTTTAGTTAACGGTCGACCCTCGTTCAATTATAGTACCTTCAACAATCTCCGTTCGGAAAGGTTTTTCTTCGCCAATGTTTGCCTCGATGCGTTCGATCAACATTTCGGCGGAAATTTCACCCATGCGTTCGCCGTGCTGCGCTACGGTGGTAAGGGTGGGATTTGAATACTTGGAGAGCATGCCGTCGGTAAAACCGATAAACTCGATATCTTCGGGAATCTTCATTCCCATTTTTTGGACCATGGCCATACACTGTACAGCAAAAATTTCATTGACACATAGCACTGCATCTATCTTAATGGTACTAAAAAACTGATGTATCTCATTTTCATTGACATCCCTGTAGGGCAAGGTAAGTCTCAGATTTGGCCTAACGGGAATGCTCGCCTCTCTTAGTGCCTCTTCGTAACCCTCCGCCCTTTTCACACTAACGTTGAAATAGCTTTCGGTCGTAATCAGGGCAATATTTTTTCTCCCGTTCGCTATAAATTTTTTTACCGCTTGATAGGCAATTTCCCTATCGTTCAGTATTACCTTATCGCAAGTAACATGGTCATCTACCCGGTCAAAAAGCACTAACGGAATGCCCTGTTCGGTAATTTCAAGTAGATGATGGAAATCCATTTTACTCTGGGTTTCGGCTGACAATGACATAATGAACCCGTCAATACTGCCATTGGCCAACAATTCGGTATTTATTACCTCTTTATCGAAAGCTTCATCGGAGACGCAGACGATTACATTATATCCCTTTAGATTCGAATACTTTTCGATACCCCTAAAAACGGTAGTAAAGAAATAGTGGACAATGTCGGGAATGACTACGCCAATATTTTTAGTGCGCTTGTTCTTAAGGCTTAATGCAATATTATTCGGACGGTAGTTGTAGAGCTTAGCGAAGGCTTGAACCTTTTCGGTGGTGTCGCGACCGATTTCCTCGCTGTTTTTAAGCGCTTTCGACACGGTGGAAATGGATACGTCAAGTTCGCGGGCTATGTCCTTAAGGGTTAGTTTTCGTTTCAAATGAGCTTCTTTTGGAACAAGAGGTAAGATAACTCTAAATAATAAAGTAAAAGTTAAATTTCCCTTTCTTTTAACTTATTATAACTAATTAATTGGGGATAGATAGCCTCAAATCGGCCAAATTACATTTCAATGAAAAACACTATCTTTATCAAAAATTGATAATATCGTATTTATTTCAACTTCCGTTATCGACTATCTAAAAAGGCATATGCTAGAATGATAGTATGCCTATTTCATAAAAGTTATTAACACGAAACCGTTTTCGTAACCCTTGTATATCCAAGAATCGGTTAATTAAGGATTTATTTACATATTTTTAGCTAATAATTGTAGTCTAACTCAACTCAAAAACAACTTTATGAAAATTTCATGGATTAGGACCTTGATGCTGTTCAGCGCATTTTTGTGCGTTGCATTCATTCAGGCCCAAGAGGTGTCGGGAACCGTTTCCGATGCTACAGGCCCCTTACCGGGCGCGAGCGTCGTTGTTAAAGGCACTACTATTGGAGCACAGACCGATTTTGACGGTAATTATACCTTAAGTGATGTCCCTGACGATGCTACATTGGTGTTTAGCTATATCGGTTATGCCAATCAAGAGATTCCCGTTGACGGCCAAACAACAATAAATGTTAGCCTTGAAGAAGATGCCCAGGCATTGGACGAGGTGGTGATTATCGGATATGGGCAAACGACTATTAAAGATGCCACAGGAGCTGTTTCTGCAGTTAAATCGGAAGATTTCAACAAAGGGATAATCAGCTCCCCAGAACAACTGATCCAAGGAAAAACTGCGGGCGTACAAATATCACAGTCCAGTGGTGAACCCGGCGCTGGCATTTCCTTAAGAATACGGGGTACTGCATCTGTCAGGGGAAATAACAGCCCCTTATTCGTTGTCGACGGTGTTCCGGTATCTAACGAAAGTGTTTCCGCCGATGGTGCCGATGTTGGCGTTGGATCAAGTGGCTCTAAAAATCCGCTGAACTTTTTGAACCCCAACGATATCGAAAGCATGAGTATTCTAAAGGATGCTTCCGCCACCGCCATATATGGTTCTAGGGGAGCCAACGGAGTTGTCGTTATCACCACGAAATCTGGAAAAACTGGGGGAAGAGAAGGTCAATGGGGCTTTACCAGCAATTTGAATATTTCCGAGGTGGCAAAGGAATTCGACTTGTTGACTACTGAGGATTTTGTAGAGAGGGGCGGTGCCGACCTTGGTGGTTCGACCGACTGGCAAGATTATGTTTTTAGAACCACGGCGTCGACCGATAATAACCTATCGTATTCCCAAAACTACGGGAGCGGTAATGTCAGGGCCACTCTCGGCTATTCTAAGCAATTCGGTATTATTGAAAATACCGATTTGGAGCGTATCACAGGGAGAATTAATGTAGGCCAACGGTTTTTTGACGACAAATTAAAACTTAATTTTCAGGGAACCGTTTCGAGAATCAATGATAGAAAGCCTTTTATAAGCAGAACCGCAGGAAGTACCGGTGATTTATTGGCCGCCAGCTATTACGCCAATCCTACGCTAAATGCAGATCCCTTGGCAAATACGGATCCAGACTTAAATCCCGCCAATTTACTGACCTACTACGATGACAATACCAAAACGGATAGATTTCTTGGCAATCTATCATTGGAATATTCCATTATGGAGAATTTGTCCGCCAAAGTAAATTTAGGTCTTGATACTTCTACATCTTCACGTGCTCAAGTGGGCGGCCCAAGATTACTTGGTTTGGGAAATGGTGTACAGGATAACGGCTTTGCGGCAGTCAGCAATTTGGATACTGAAAACACCTTGTTAGAACTCACGGTAAACTACACCAAAGAATTTGAAAATTCCAATTTTGATGCATTGGTGGGCTTTTCCTATCAAGATTTCAATAGGCAAGGGGAGAATCTTTTGGGACAGGGGTATAGCTCTGGCGATTTGAATGCCATTGCAAGAACCACTCAAGAAACCTTTGATGTCACAAAAAATCTTGCCACCAACTATCAAGGCTATGGTATCGGTACTTTTCAGGATGACGCCGATGCAGGAAATCAATTTAGAATTTTGAGCCTTACGCCAGGTGTAAGCGATACAACCCTGCCCCTGCCCGGCATTCCAATTGATGCTTTTAGGGCAGACACCTTTGATTTTACCGATGAATTACAGTCCTTTTTCGGTAGAATCAATTATACGCTTTTTGATAAATATTTATTTACCGCTACAGTAAGGGCCGATGGTTCTTCAAAATTTGGCGGCAACAATAAATATGGCTATTTCCCATCTGCCGCTTTCGCATGGAAACTTAATGAAGAAGAATTTATAAATGAAGAAGCGATTTCAACGTTGAAATTAAGGGTAAGTTGGGGTATTACCGGTAACCAAGATGGTCTAGGGTACGGAAGTTATCTGAATAGAACCAGATGGGACGGTTTAGGAATTTTAAACAATTCACAACTAACCACTCCCGCTACTTCTGAAGTAGCATTCGCTAATCCCGATTTGAAATGGGAATCGACCGCACAGTATGGTTTCGGAATTGATTTTGGTTTCAATAATGACCGGTTCAACGGAAATATCGATGTATATCGAAAAGAGACGACTGATATTCTCTTAAATCTACCTGCAGTGCAACCGGCTACGACGCCCTTCGTTTTTCAAAACGTAGATGGTACACTCATAAATCAGGGTATTGAATTGGGCCTTAATTACGACATCGCAACTTCCGAAGATTTTTATTGGAACGCCAGTTTCAATATTTCATACAACGAAAACGAACTTACCGATTATGACGGACCTAATATTCAGGCCGGTAATTTATATGGTCAGGGTCTTACAGGCACCACTTCTCAAGTCTTAACGGATGGAAAACCAATATATACCTACAATTTGCGCACCGTCGATGAGAACTTTAACGTTGAAACGGATCCGGAGATTCTCGATAAGTCAGCTTTGCCCAAGATTATATCAGGTTTATCGACCAGTGCGAGCTATAAAAATTGGGATGCCTCGCTATTCTTTTCCGGTCAATTTGATTTTTACGTGTACAATAATACGGCCAATGCGTTATTCCCTTCGCCACAAATCGGAGGTAGGAACAATTTAAAAAGCGTTGTTGATGAAGGTGTCGTTCTATCCGCGTTAAACCCTAGCACCTATTTCTTGGAGAAAGGAGATTTCGTTAGACTGCAGACCGCATCGATTTCTTACAATGTTCCTTTAAGCGGAGATGGACTGTTTAAAAGTATGCGCTTGAGCGCAATTGGGCAAAACCTATTTTTAATCACTGATTACAGTGGTTTAGATCCAGAGGTCAGTACCGACAACATTCCAGCCAACGGGTTACCCTCCGCCGGAATAGACTACCTCTCCTATCCAAGACCAAGAACGTATAGTATTGGATTTAATGTTACATTTTAAAGTACAAAAGAAATAATTATGAAAAATATATTTAATTACGTGTGCGTAACGCTTGCTATAAGCCTTGCATTTTCCTGTACCGATTTGGAAATAGAACCTACCGATTCGCTTATTACTGCAGGGTTTGCCGGTGTAGCTGATGTTGAATCGGAAGTTGCCAATCTTCAAAATACTATTGCAAACGGTAATTTGGCAACTCAAGACGGTCTTTTTGCGTTGAACGAAGTTTCTACCGACGAATATTTTGTACCTACCCGGGGATCCGATTGGGGGGATAACGGAAGGTGGTTAGCGTTGCACAGACAGACTTGGAACGCAGAACTACAAGATATCGTCAACACTTGGCAAGAACTTAATAGTGTTACCATTAATGCTACCCGTGTTATCAACCCTCGAAGCGCAAACACCTCGGATGGAAATATCACCGAGCTAAAAGCACAAGCTCATTTTTACAGGGCCTGGGCGATGAGTTGGATATTCGATATGTGGAGACAGGTGCCATATAGAAATGTAAATTTGCCCAACAGTGCTGTCCCTGAAGTATTGACGGGGCAAGCGGCCATAGACAGTATTGTAGCCGACCTGAACATAGCGATTCAAGACCTACCTGATGTTACTGCAGGTGATGGAATAGCTCTTAAATCGTCTCCTTCAAAAGCGACTGCCAGACATCTATTGGCAAAAGTACACTTGAACAAGCACGTCTATCTAGGAACTGAGCCGGAGAATGCAGATATGCAAATAGTTATCGATGCGGTAGATGCAATCGCAGCAAGTGGATATACTTTGGCAGCACCAGGAGACTTCTTTGACATTTTTAGGCCCAGTAATGATGTAGAGACTATTTGGTGGTCTCCAGCGAGTGCCGAGTGGAGATCTTGGCTTACTCTTCACTATAACCTAAATTCACCGGATAATACCGGTGGTGGCTGGAACGGTTTTGTCACATTATCTGAATTCTATCAATCTTTTGAGGGGGACCCCGACACAAACTATCAAGGTGATGGACAGGAAGAACGCAGAGGTTTTGTACCTGATGCTACAACTGCCAATGCCGATAATTTGGGTATCGGCTATGGATTCTTGATCGGGCAACAATACGAACAGGATGGAACGCCTTTAAATGCCAGAGCTAATGTTGGTTCTGTTCCCTTGGTATTCACCAAAGAAGCTGAAAAGCCAGAATATACCTCTCCTGCCGACAATGCGGTATTAGAAACAGCTGGAACGAGAATGTTAAAATATCACCCCAATGAAGAAGGGGGCCACGCTAGAAGGCATGTCGTACGGTACCGATACGCCGATGATTATTTAATGAAAGCGGAAGCCATGTTCAGAATGGGTACCGATGTAACTGCCATGATCAACGCGCTTAGAACAATCCGTGGAGCAGCTCCATTAGGTACGGTAGGTGAAGCTGAATTATTGGCAGAACGTGGTAGAGAATTGTATCAAGAGCTTTCAAGAAGACAAGATTTAATCCGATTCGATCAGTATACAAGAGCTTGGCATTTGAAAGACGCCGGAGATGACAATTTAGAAATTTTTCCAATACCCTTGGCCGATGTTTTGGCCAATCCAAACTTGGTACAGAACCCTGGTTACTAATAACAATTTAGAAAATTTTTAAGTGGTTGAAAAGTCCTGACGCTCACCCGTCAGGACTTTTTTTGTTTTGCCGTTTGCCATATCAAAACAAAAGCAATAACTTGGCTTTCCATTTTAAACGCTCTAAAATACATGTATTCCATCGGCTATGATATCGGCAGTTCATCCATAAAAGTGGCATTGGTAGAGACTGCTTCCGGAAAAAGCATCGCCGTAGTAAGCGAACCCAAGGTTGAAATGGAAATGACCGCTCTGGAAAATGGCTGGGCCGAACAGCACCCCGATACTTGGTGGACGCATGTTTGCAATGCCACCCAATCACTGATAAAAAATAATAATATTAGAGCCGCGGACATCTCAGGCATTGGTATCTCTT
Source organism: uncultured Flavobacteriaceae bacterium (assembly GCA_963832345.1). Lineage (GTDB taxonomy): Bacteria > Bacteroidota > Bacteroidia > Flavobacteriales > Flavobacteriaceae > Pricia. Next base: position 266,369 of record CAWHTW010000019.1, read on the forward strand.
ATCAGATGCACGGGCTGGTCGTCGTTGATAAAAACGGAAAACCATTACGGGATTCCATCATATGGTGCGATAGCCGTGCAGTGGGAATCGGCGAGAAAGCCTTTGACGATTTGGGCAATGATAGATGTGCCGAACAGCTATTGAACTCCCCCGCGAACTTTACAGCCTCTAAATTAAAATGGGTTAAGGAAAATGAGCCTGACATTTATTCCAAAATTCACAAGTTTATGTTACCCGGTGATTATATCGCGTATAAGTTGAGCGGTAAAATCAGTACCACGATTTCAGGGCTCTCCGAAGGTGTTTTTTGGGATTTCAAATCGGATGCCATTGCCGATTGGTTATTGGACTATTATGGAGTCGAAGCACATCTGATTCCCGATATAGTAGATACGTTTTCCGTTCAGTCGGAGGTATCCGAAAAAGGTGCATCTGAAACGGGGTTGGCAAAGGGCACATCTGTTTTCTATAGGGCTGGAGACCAACCGAACAACGCACTTTCATTAAACGTTTTCAATCCTGGCGAGGTCGCGGCAACCGGTGGCACCTCTGGGGTGATATATGCAATTACCGACAGTCTTTCCGTGAAAGAGAGTTCACGTGTAAATAATTTTGCCCACGTGAACTACACAACCGACTCTACCAGAATCGGTAAGATGGCCTGTATCAATGGTGCGGGCATTATGTACCGATGGCTAATGAACAATCTTGACGTGAACGATTACGATGCTATGAACGCCTTGGCAAATTCAGTGCCTATCGGTTCAGATGGAGTCAGCATACATCCTTTCGGCAACGGCGCTGAACGTGTTTTGAACAATCGGAACCTCGGTACCAGAATGTCCAATATAAATCTCAATAATCACAATAAGGCCCATCTTTGCAGGGCAGCATTGGAAGGAGTTGCCTTTGCTTTTGTTTATGGTATGGAAATTCTCAAATCCGATGGAATCGCTCCCAAGGTAATTCGTGCCGGAAACGACAATCTTTTTCGTTCGGAAATTTTTTCAAATACGATATCGACCCTTATCGGACAAGAAATCGAGATCTATAATACCACGGGAGCCATTGGTGCTGCAAGGGCTTGCGAGTTACATAAAGGCGATTTTGGCACCTTTGGTAAACGGATCATGAGCAATGATTTTGTAATGGGCTTCAAGCCTTCTAAAGAGAAAGAGGCCTACGAGAATGCATATCAGAAGTGGAAGACGGAGTTGGAAGCAATTCTTGACGAATAACGAGAAGGTCTCCGCGACAGCAGCGCTACGAACTAAGGAGTCTTATGCTAAGCCTCGGATTAATTTCAACAGGTTGCCCAGTATTAAATTATTGTAAAAACAAACTATGGTTCACCTATTTAGAATATTACAGATTGCTTCGCTTTTTTGACCTCGGCTCAAAGCTCGCAATCACTAAAACAAAATAAACACTAATTCGAAAACAATGGCAACACTAGGAGACAAAGAATATTTCAAGGGAATAGGTGAAATTAAATACGAAGGCAAGGATTCCGACAATCCGTTAGCCTTTAAATGGTACGACCCAGACCAGAAGATTGCAGGTAAAACGATGAGGGACCACTTCAAATTTGCCATCGCTTACTGGCATACCTTCTGCGGACAAGGTGCCGATCCGTTCGGACCAGGAACCCAAAATTTTCCATGGGACGAGCCCTCCGATGCGGTCGAGGCCGCCAAGGCAAAAGCGGATGCCGCTTTTGAGTTCATTACCAAGATGGGCTTCGATTATTTCTGTTTCCACGATTATGATCTGATTCAAGAAGGTTCGAGCTTCGCAGAATCCGAAAAGCGACTGGCTACCATCGTCGACTATATCAAGGGCAAGAAAAAAGAATCCGGTGTAAAGCTGCTATGGGGTACGGCCAACTGTTTTTCCAATCCAAGGTATATGAACGGGGCTTCCACCAATCCCGATTTCAAGGTTCTGGCCCGAGCTGGCGGACAAATAAAATTGGCTATGGATGCCACTATGGAACTCGACGGGGAGAATTATGTATTCTGGGGAGGCCGGGAAGGCTACATGTCCCTTTTAAATACCGATATGAAGCGTGAACTCGACCATATGGGCCGTTTCTTGGGCATGGCACGTGATTATGCCCGTAGTCAAGGTTTTAAGGGTACGTTCTTTATTGAACCCAAACCCATGGAGCCGATGAAGCACCAGTACGATTTCGATTGCGCCACCGTTGTAGGGTTTCTGAACAAATACGGGCTGCAAGATGACTTTAAAATAAACATCGAGGTCAACCACGCAACCTTGGCCAGCCATACCATGCAGCACGAATTGGAAGTAGCCGCCGCCCACGGTATGCTGGGCAGCGTTGATGCCAACCGTGGCGATTATCAAAATGGATGGGACACCGACCAGTTTCCCAATAACGTCCTGGAAGTCACCGAAGCCATGCTAGTATTCCTTAAAGCTGGTGGACTGCAAGGCGGCGGTGTCAATTTCGATGCCAAAATCAGACGAAATTCCACGGATATGGACGATATCTTCCACGCGCATATCGGCGGGGCGGATACTTTCGCAAGGGCCCTGATTACTGCGGATAAAATCATCTCATCCTCAAGCTACGAAACACTACGTGAAAAACGCTATAGTTCCTTCGATTCGGGAAAAGGCAAAGATTTTGAAAATGGAAAACTCGATTTCAAGGCCCTATATGATATCGCCAAGGAGAATGGAGAACTTGAATTACAAAGCGGTAAACAAGAACTTTTCGAGAATATTGTGAACCAGTATATCTAAGTTAGAGTTAAAATCCCAAAAACTTGTTAGAATGGAGGTCGCAGCTTGATAGCGAAGCGATATTACCTAAATAACCTGGTTGCTTTGAGTGCGAAACTTTCAAAGCGACCTAAACCTTTATAAGGTAATCCGAAACTTGCAGGTGTATCATAAATACCGCAAATTTTTACAGACCAGCCCTTTGGATCTAACATAACGATCTGCCGAAATTAATAGGTATTGGGTAGGATGGGTGTATCCTAAAGGCTAATTTTGCTAAAATTATAATGTTCAAGATTGTATGCGACACATTACAATCAGTCTACATAATGGGTGCAAAAAGAAAATGAAATTGATTTTTAGGAAGAAAATCTTACTGCTTTTAGGGGTTTTAGCCGGACTTGCTTCCTGCACCTCCGATACGAAAGAAACCCCTAATAATGGAGAGCAAAAAGAGACGTTGTTCACTATGCTTCCCGCAACCGAAACGGGTATAGATTTTACAAACAAGGTCATCAACGAAAAAGACTTCAATATTTTCATATACCGTAATTTCTATAACGGTGGTGGCATAGCGATCGGCGATATCAACAATGATGGCCTAGCGGATATTTATCTCTCCGCCAATATGGGGGGAAATAAACTTTATCTCAACAAAGGGAACTTAAAATTCGAGGATATTACCGAAAAAGCCGGCGTCACTGGCAACAAACCTTGGTCGACAGGCGTAGCAATGGCCGACGTAAACGGTGACGGTTTGCTGGACATTTACGTCAGCAACGCCGGCAATATGGAAGGCAATAATCACGACAACGATCTTTTTATCAATACCGGTGACCTGACATTCACGGAAAAAGCTGCAGAATACAATCTGGCTAAATCCGGATTTTCGACCCAAGCCTCCTTTTTTGATTATGATAAAGACGGTGACCTTGATGCCTACATCTTGAACAATAGCAATGTACCCGTGAACAGCTTAGGGTATGCCGAGCAACGTAATGTTCGCGCGCAGGATTGGGAGGGCGTACCCGATGCTTTTAAGGGCGTAGGCGATATGCTTTTACGAAACGATAATGGAAAATTTGTCGACGTTAGCGAAAAAGCCGGTATTTATGGTAGTCTTATCGGTTTCGGCCTTGGCGTGATGGTAAGCGATATCAATGGTGATCTCTGGCCCGATATCTATGTCTCGAATGACTTTTACGAACGTGACTATCTATATATCAACCAAAAGGATGGTACCTTTAAAGAGGAAATCGAAGATTGGACAGGCCACCTCTCCCTCTCCGCCATGGGCGTGGATATGGCAGATATCAACAACGATGGCCATGCTGATATCTTTATCACCGATATGCTTCCCGAAGGTGATCAACGGACCAAATCAGTCATGGAATTCGAAGGCTACAATGTATTTAAGCTGAAACAGAGCAAGGATTTTTATCAGCAGTACATCCAAAACACACTACAACTAAACAATGGCAACGGTTCATTTTCAGAAATTGCCTATCATAGTGGGATTGCCAAAACCGACTGGAGCTGGGCAGGACTGCTTTTTGACATGAATAATGACGGTCTCCGGGATATTTATATAACCAATGGTATCAACCACGACCTCACCGATCTCGATTTCGTTGATTTCTTTGCCAACGAAATCATACAAAAGATGGAATCTACAGGAAAAAAAGAATCCATAGATTCCATCATTAAGAAAATGCCGATCAGACCCCAACCCAATTACGCGTACAAAAACAATGGGGATATCACTTTTGACAATGCTTCGAAAGAGTGGGGCTTAGACTTACCCAGCTTTTCAAATGGTGCAGCATACGGAGACCTCGACAACGATGGCGATCTCGATCTAGTGGTCAACAATGTAAACATGCCTGCTTTTGTCTATGAGAATAGAGCCAACGAACTGACCGACAACCAGTATGTCAAATTGAAGTTCAAGGGCAGCGGTAAAAATACGTTCGCCATCGGGGCGAGTATTAAAATGTATTATGCCGACAATGTGGTCTTTCAGGAATTAATACCTTCCCGCGGATTTCAGTCCTCTATGGACTATGTAATGACCATCGGTCTGGGAAAGACCGATAAAATCGATTCCCTACGCGTCGTCTGGCCAGATGATTTTACCCAAAAACTGACCGATATTAAATCGAATCAATTGCTGACCCTTAAACGTTCGGATGCCACTGAAAAATTCAGCATCCCGCAAAAGAAGAAACGCAAAACCTTATTAAAGGAAATTAATGAAGAAGACCTGATCGCCCATAAAGAAAATAATTATCGGGACTTCGACCACGAAGGCCTGATATCAAAAATGATTTCACAGGAAGGTCCTGGCTTGGCCGTCGGAGATGTTAACGGAGACGGCAATGAAGATATTTTTATGGGCGGTGCGGTTGATGAAACAGGTGTAGTGTACATCAACAGGGGTAATGGGAACTTGGAGGCCCGCCCCTTGAATATCGATGAGGCGTTCGAAGATACCGCAGCTGCTTTTTTCGATGCCGACGGCGACGGTGATACCGATTTGATGGTCGGCAGTGGTGGAAACCAACCTAGTGATTATAAAACCTATCGTGCCCGTCTATACCTGAACGACGGCAAAGGGAATTTCTCAAAAGCATCACAAAACATCCCTTCGACCTTCACCAATATTTCGGTCATAGCGCCTTATGATTTTGATCAAGATGGCGATATCGATGTACTGGTCGGGTCTCGAAGTGTGGTAGGCACCTATGGTATCGACCCAGAACATCTTTTCTTGGAGAACCAGGGGGACGGTACTTTTATCGATGCCACCGAACGTTACGCCTACGACCTAAAAGATGCCGGTATGATGACCGATGCCATTTGGGCCGATGCGGATGGTGACGGTGAGAAAGACCTGATTACCGTTTCGGACTGGGGCCGGCCCAACATTTATAAAAATTCCGGAAGACGTTTGGGTAGGCTTTCCACATCACTCGACAGTCTCTATGGCTGGTGGAATACCGTCGAGGCCGCCGATTTGGACAATGACGGTGACACTGATTTCATTTTGGGCAATCAGGGTAGTAATGTCTCTTACAAAGCCACTGTCGAACACCCTATGAAATTGTTTATCAACGATTACGATAGTAACGGTACCTTGGAACAAATTGTCACACATAATTATGATGGAAAAGACTATCCACTTCATCAAAAAAGAGAGCTTATCACACAGATTTCCTCGTTGAAGAAGCAGAATTTGAAAGCATCGGAATATGCTAAAAAAACAGTTGACGAACTTTTTCCGGTGTCCGTTTTTGAGAGTACCATTGTAAAAAAGGCCAATACGATGGAGTCCGTTATTGTGATCAATGAAGGCGGCGGCAGGTTCACCATTAAAAAATTACCGACTCGGGTACAATTATCATGCGTTTGCGGTATCAGCTGTGTCGACGTCGATCAAGATGGCAATCTAGATTTGATCATGGGTGGGAACAATTTCGAATTCAAGCCCCAATATTCCCGTCTAGACGCCAGTTATGGCCATGTGCTTTTGGGAGATGGAAACCTAAATTTCAAATGGCAAGACTACGGGGATAGCGGATTTTTTATCAAGGATGAAATCAAACATTTAAAACAGTTTAAAGATAAAGACGGCACGACCTTCTTGATTGCAGCCATCAATGATGGGAAGCCTCGGGTGTTTGCATTGCGCAAATGAAAAGAACATACCTCCATATCGTCACGATGTTGCTCTTGATTTCTTGCTCGGAAGAAGGTTCCCTATTCAAGAACCCGTCTCCCGAGAAAACGGGCATCACCTTTCAAAATACCCTTACCGAATCCGATGACCTCAACATTCTTGACTACCTCTATTTCTACAACGGAGGTGGCGTGGCGATTGGAGATGTAAACAATGATAGCCTACCCGATATTTTCTTTTCAGGCAATCAAGTAAAAAACAAACTATACCTCAACAAGGGAAATCTAAAATTCGAGGAGGTTACCGATAAAGCAGGCGTTGCCGGTAACAGTACCTGGAACACTGGGGCGGTCATGGGCGATGTGAACGGAGATGGTCTACTAGACATCTATGTCTGTGCCGTCGTCGGCATCAACGGTTTTAATGGTTATAATGAGCTATACATTAACAATGGCGACGGCACCTTTACCGAAAGTGCCGCCAAATATGCACTCGATTTCGATTCTTTCAGTTCCAATGCCGCTTTTTTGGATTATGACCGTGACGGAGATCTCGATATTTACCTGCTCAACCACGCGGTACATACCCAAGAATCTTTCGGCAAGGCCGACCTACGCAACAAGAGAAACTACCAAACCGGCGATAAACTGTTACGCAACGATGGCGGAAAGTTTACCGATATTAGCGAGGAAGCGGGCATTTTTGGTGGTATCAATGGCTATGGTTTGGGTTTGGCCATCTCCGACTTCAACCAAGATGGCTGGCCTGACATCTACGTGGGCAATGATTTTCATGAAGATGATTACTATTATCTGAATAATGGCGACGGCACTTTTACCGAAAGTGGCGAAAAATTTTTCGGGCATACCTCGCGTTTCTCTATGGGAAACGATGTAGCCGATATCAATCACGACGGTTGGCCCGACTTAATTTCGTTAGACATGTTGGCCAATGACGAAACCGTGTTAAAATCGTCACAGGGCGATGAAAACATTCAGACCCAAAGTTTACGTACGGAAAAATTTGGATATCGGTACCAATTCACACGCAACATGCTCAACATTGGTCAACCGGACGCCCCTTTTATGGAAACGGCTTTGCTGAGCGGCGTGGCGGCAAGCGATTGGAGCTGGAGTGCCCTTTTTGGAGATTATAATCAAGATGGGGAACAAGACATTTTTATCTCAAACGGCATTCCCAAACGGCCCAATGATCTTGACTATATAAATTTTGTAAGCAGCGACCAGATTCGGGGCAAAATGAACAATACAAAATTGATGGATCAACAGGCCTTGAACAAAATGCCCTCGGGAAAAATTCACAATTATATTTTTAAGGGGACCAAAAATTTATCTTTTAAGGATGAATCTGGTGAATGGATAGTAAAAGACACCTTGATCTCTGCGGCTACTGCCGTGGCAGACCTTGATAATGACGGGGATCTTGACTTGGTAACTAACAACCTTAACAGTACCGCTTCGTTGTACATCAACCAAACGAACGAAACGGCTAACTACCTAAAAATAAGGTTTCGTTTTACCGGTGCGAATGTATTTGGTTTAGGAACTAAGGTCTTTTCATATTCTGACGGAAAACTACAGTACAAAGAATTATACCCGGTTCGAGGCTTTCAGGCATCGTCTGAGCCTATTGTCCACTTTGGTTATGGAAAAGCGGCCACAGTCGATTCCCTAAAAATAGTCTGGCCTGATGGAAACTATCAACTTTTAAGGGATGTTGCAACCAATCAAACGATGACCTTGTCCCCTAGAAACACCAAGCCGTTCGACTACGGCTCATTATTGCCTAAGCCCCAACCTCTTTTTAAAAGAATTGTGGGCAACCTAGGTATCGATTTTAAGCATCAAGAGGATAATTACACCGATTTCAACAGGCAGAAATTGATTCCCTATCAACTTTCCGATCGCGGTCCAGCCACGGCTCTAGGCGATTTAAACCACGATGGAAAGACGGATATCTTCTTTGGAGGCTCGAAATTTTATCCTGCAAAAATCTATGTTCAGAATGATTCGACGTTTACGCAACAGGAGATTCGGTCTATTACCAAAGATTCCATCAAAGAGGATGTTAGCGCCATCATTACGGATCTTACCGGGGATGGCAGAAACGACTTGATGATAGGTTCGGGAGGGGGTGATTTTTACAATAAAATGTCACCTTTGCTCGATTCCTATTATATACAAGGGGACAGCACTTATCTAGAGAGGGAGCTTCCCGAAAATTTCGAAAATGCTTCCATAATGGCACCGAACGACTTTGACGGTGACGGTGACATAGATGTTTTCGTAGGCAATCAAGCGGTTACAAATAATTTTGGAAAACTCCCGAAATCCTATCTCCTGGAAAATTCTGAAGGGCGTTTTAGAGTCATTGAGAATGCAGATCTCCAAAACGTGGGTATGGTCACGGATGCCATTTGGAATGATTTCGACAGTGACGGCCAAGATGATCTTATTGTTGTGGGCGAATGGATGGCACCGGTATTTTTCAGGAACGCAAATGGAAGATTGATTAGAACCGAAATCATCGGCAGTGACCTGAGCGGCCTATGGCAATGTGTAGCTCCCTTCGATATCGACGGCGACGGCGATATCGATTACCTATTGGGTAACTGGGGAACAAATTCGAAATTTACGGCTTCCCAAAAATCACCGCTTAAAATGTATTACGGTGATTTTGACGAAAACGGACAGACTGAAACAATTACGGCCGTCAAGAAAAAGGGGGAATATTATCCGCTGGAAAATTTAGATGGATTGGCATCCCAAATGGTTTTCTTAAAAAAGAAATTTAACACCTATACCTCCTTTGCCGGAAAATCGATAGATGAAATTTTGGATAAGAAGTCCCTTGAACAAGCAAAAATACTCGAAGTATACGAGTTACGTTCCGGTTTTTTGAGGAACGATAATGGCAGTTTTACCTTTGTTCCGTTTCAAAATGAGCTGCAAGTTTCACCATTAATGGCGTTCGTTTCCCATGATTTTGATGGTGATGAAAAAGAAGAGATACTGGTCGCGGGTAATTATTTCGGTGTAAAACCATATCAAGGCCGTTTCGATTCATTCCCCGGTGCCTTGATCAGAGCTGAAAATAATGTGATTTTAGGATCCAGAATTGGACTAAACTTCAGTCATAAATCGGTACGTCACCTGAACATCTTAGACTACAAAAATCATAACTATCTGTTGGTGACCATCAATAACGATAGCGCTCAAGTGTATAAAATAAACCCTAAAGACAAAACAAATGATTTATGGGAAAGAAAATAGGCTGGTTTATCGGGGTTGTTCTTCTATTTTTCTTACTCTGGTACTTTTTCTTAAAACCGCACGACTATGTAGTAAGATTCAAGGTAAAAGCATTACCGGGCACTATTAACCAGACCATAAAATTCTGGGGCAATCAGCTTGAAGACAATGAATTTTTAGGACAAAACGACCTTTTGAATCTTAAACATCGTATTAAATTCAATGACTCAACGTACACCTATCATTGGAAAATCGAATCGCAGAACGATTCCATATCGAAAGTGAAGGTCTACGTTACCGATGACAACCACAGTATGGCCAACCGCTTGGCCATACCCTTTTCGGAAACCGATTTTGAAAAACGGACAAAACGTTCCGTTGAGGAATTTACTAAAGTGTTGAAAGAGCATCTCCAAAGTTTTAAAGTTGTCGTTACCGGAAAAGACGAGATTGCTTCCAAATACTGCGCATGCTTCTCCTCGAAAGGCACTCAAAGGGAAAAAGTACGTGGCATGATGGAGTATTATTCAGTATTGAGCAGTATTATGGCGCAAAATGATATTGTTCTTGACGGTACGCCCCTGCTTAAGGTGGGAAAATGGAATATGCAAAAAGACAGCATATCCTATAATTTTTGCTTCCCGGTCATTAAATCAGAAAGCCTTCCCAAAATAGAAGGTATGTCGTATATCCAAGTTGAAGAGCAAGCTGCCATTCGTGCCGTCTACAATGGTAACTATATCACCTCCGACAGAGCTTGGTACGCTTTGGTCGACTATGCCAAAAAAAACAATATACCCATTGAAAAAAAACCCTTAGAAATCTTCCATAACAACCCCAACATGGGTGGTGACGAACTTCAATGGGAAACGGAAGTTTTTATGCCTATACGAGATTAAAATTTAAATGCCAAGCTAAGAGAGTGATGAATTGCATCCTTAGCTATTTAAAAAAAAACTTTCTGCATTATGCATTTCTCAAAGTGTAGGTATCACCAGCCTAATTAGATCCTACAAGAACCGGCTGTGAATTTCCACCACCGGTAGCAAAACCTCTAAACCATACTATTGCAATCGCCCACTCTTTTAACCACCCTCGAACAAATAGAATTATTTACCTAATTTTGTACCACAGGAACCTAACATTTCTTGGATGCTGCGTAAATTTATCTACATACTCCTCTTGGTTTTTATTGCCGGTTGCGGGTCTAAAAAAAGAACTTCTTCTATTAAAACGCGGACAGTTTCGGTTGAGGCCAGAAAAGATAATACAGAAAATGACACTGGGCCGTCTAGAACTCCCCCTTCAAAGCGTACACAGGCCGATTACATCATCGATACGGCACTAGAATTCTCAGGCGTGCGCTACAAATACGGCGGTACCACTAAAAATGGCATGGACTGTTCAGGCCTACTCTATGTGGCCTTTGGAGAAAACAACGTTAAACTGCCAAGGGTATCCTATCATATGGCGGAAGAAGGTAAACGCATTAACCTTCAAGAGGTTAACAAGGGCGACCTGCTCTTTTTCCGAACTACAAAAGGCGCCAAACGAATCAATCACGTAGGTATGGTAGTCAATGTCGAGAAAGGGGAAATCAAATTCATACATTCCTCAACCTCTCGGGGCGTCATTGTATCTTCGCTTCGCGAGGGCTATTGGAACAATGCTTTTGTAAGGGCGAGGCGGGTGCTGTAAAATTCAAGTTCTAATATAAAATTCCAACCCAACTGGCGGGATTCAAAATTCTGAATTAAAATAGTTGTCCCGTCTTCTTAAAACCTGACTTTCGTGGACGGGTTAGCGTCTTTCACCGAATATTTTAGAATTTTCAAATCATAACAGCCCCAAATCAGTACATTGAAGCATTTCATAATTGCCTCATTGATACACCGCCATGAACCTGCTACGCTTCGTTTCTGTAAAACTGACCTTGTTATTGGTTTTGGGGATTCTTTTAGGAAGCTACTTGCAGCCGGATATCATTCTAGCCGTGACTTCTACCGGCCTATTTTTAATGCTTCTCGGGTTTCTTTTTTACAGGAATAATCGTAAAACCTCATTTACCAACTACCATAAAAGTGCCGTCTTATTTGGAATTCTGGTTGCCCTAGCCACGATTTCCATTGGCATTTTGGCCGTTTCATCGACCACTCCAAAAAATAAGCTAGGACATTATTCCCATAAAGATGCTTCGGGAAGCCACCTTTGGAAAATCAAAATTCATGAAGTTCTCAAGAAAACTGCCTTTTCAGATCGTTATGTAGCCAACGTGGTAACCCTTGAAAACGAAAAAGCCTCTGGAAGACTATTGTTGAGTGTTGCCGTGGATACTGGGGCGGGGAAGCTCCATGTAGATGAAGAAATCATAGTTTACACCGAACTTTCCGTTATAAATCCGCCTTTAAATCCGTATCAATTCGACTATCAAAACTATTTGGAAGGACTAGGCATCACCCATCAAATACGGCTACGAGGGAACGACTTTTTAATGGTAAAGCATCCTGATGCTACCCTTTACGGGATGGCTGCCAAGTTCCGAAACCAAATTATCACCAACCTGAAAAAAGCCGATTTTGGAAAAGAAGAATTGGGAATTATCCAAGCCTTGCTACTTGGCCAACGTAACGATATTTCGGCGGATACCTATGACAACTACAAAAATGCCGGCGCAGTACATATTCTTGCGGTTTCCGGATTGCACATTGGTATCATCCTTCTTTTTCTACAGTTCTTACTCAGGCCCATGGAAAGACTTCCCAAGGGAAAAACCTTGAAATTAATTCTTATCGTCGCCATGCTATGGGGTTTTGCGCTTATGGCCGGCCTATCCGCATCCGTAATCAGGGCGGTTACCATGTTCTCGTTCGTGGCCTATGCCCTCTACCTCAACCGGCCGAGCAATACCTTTAACATTCTGGCACTCTCGATGTTCTTCATCCTCTTGACCATAAATCCGATGTTGATATTTCAAGTAGGCTTTCAAATGAGCTATGCGGCCGTGTTCGCTATCGTTTGGATATATCCGCTACTTCAACGCCTTTGGAATCCGAGGAACAAAATCGTACGCTACTTTTGGCAGTTGCTTTCGGTAAGTATCGCGGCACAATTGGGAGTATTGCCCATAAGTCTATTTTACTTCCACCAATTTCCGGGCCTGTTCTTTATCTCGAACCTGTTGATCGTTCCTGGTTTGGGAATGATTTTGGCCATGGGAATCCTCGTTATTTCTCTGGCCCTGCTCAATGTCTTGCCCGGCATTTTGGTCACGGCCTACGACACATTGATTCGCTGGATGAACGCTATTATCGGCTGGGTCGCACAACAAGAGGCTTTTGTGTTCCGGAATATCTCCTTTGATGCCACGCAGCTAGTCTTGGCATATACCATCCTAATTTGTGCGGTACTTTTCTTTTCAAAACCGAACTTTAAAAGAGCAATTACGCTATCAATGACAGTTATTGCATTTCAATTGTGGCTATTTGTCACATCTTATCAGGCCCGAGAAAAAGAAACTTTGTTTTTGGCCCATCAAACGAGAAATTCCATCTTGATTCACCAGACTGGAAAACAGCTATACGTCACGGCACAAAATGCCCAAAGGCTCAATCAATTGACTACGGATTTTCAAGTTGCCGAACGGATTTCTTCCATTACACATTTGCCCCTAAATGCGGCATATCAATGGCGGGATAAGAACCTAGTTATTATCGACAGTTTGGGCGTCTATGCAAAAGAAAACATCCATTCGGATTATGTGTTGCTGACCGGGTCGCCCAAACTGAACCTGGAAAGGTTGATCGATTCCATCCAGCCCAAAAATATTATTGCCGATGGCAGCAATTACCGAAGTTATATTGAGCGCTGGAAGTCGACTTGCCAAGAAAGAAATCTCCCTTTTCACTTCACGGGTGAGAAAGGTGCGTACTATTTCGACCCCAGGAATTAATGTACCTTACCCATAAGTCGTTTAATAAACGGTGACGCCAAAAGCACCAGTATACCTGCCCCTAACGCATATTTAGCAATCAATTCGAACCCATCGGTATACACCGCTAAAGTCTCGAAACCACCAATATTCTTATCCGTACTCTCGATCGCCAATTGTTTACCGATAAAACCGACCACTTGAAAAGCGAAGGCGACGGCCAAAAACCAAACACCCATCATAAAGGCTACAATACGTTTGGGAGACAGATCGGTAATCTTCGAAAGACCGACGGGAGACATAAATAGCTCGCCCACGGAAATTAGAAAATACATCAACAACAGATAGGTGAAAGGTACCAGACCATCTGCGTTGGCACTTGCGCCACTTAATGCTAAAACATAAAAACTAATACCGGCAAAGACCAAGCCTAGTCCAAATTTATAAGGCGTTCTCGGATTCAGGTTTTTTTTGCTTAAATATGTCCACATCAGTGATACGGGAATTGCCAAAATGATAATCCACATCGAATTTAATGAGTTCGTTTGCGCAGCGGACATTAGGGTAAGATCGACATTTCTAGCCGCAAAAAGAGTGATTACGCTTCCTGAAAGTTCGTGGAACCCCCAAAAAATAGTCATGAAAAACGTAATCAAGATGGCTACAAACAATTTTTTTCGCTCATCTAATGTGGCCCTGTACATGATGTATCCCAAATAAACGAGTATTGTGACTCCTATCAGCTTAAAAATGATATTCACGATGTTTTGGTCCCCCAAAAAGGTGCCTTTGTCACCCAAAGATTTGTATGCCGAAAGCAAGTAGGCGATCAATGGGGCCGACAAGACCGCCAGTACCGGAACGAGAATTCCTTGTTTGATACCCAATACTTTCTTCTGCAATACGTGTTCGTTTGGCGGCAGGCCCCGATCACCAAAAACATTACTTTGTATACCTCTCCAAAAAACAACTAGACCTGTTAACATACCGACACCCGCGAGCCCGAAACCATAGTGCCATCCGTATTCATAGGCCAACCAACCACATAATAGGGGTGCAATCCATCCGCCGATATTTATACCCATGTAAAATATAGTAAAACCGGAATCCTTTTTAGGATCTCCGTGCGGATACAAAGTACCGACGAAGGTCGAGATATTAGGCTTAAAGAAACCGTTCCCCACGATAATCAAGGCCAGTGCCAAAAAGAAGGCCACATTGTTTTCAATAGCTAGCACGAAATGCCCTATAGACATGAGAATACCTCCTAAAAAAATGGAGTTTCGCATACCCAGGATTTGGTCTGAAATACGCCCTCCGATCACCGTAGAGGCATAGACTAAAGAACCGTAGGATGCATAGACGGCCGCAGTCGCAAAATCACGCTCCGTCAACGCCTCGAAGATCACGTTGACCATATACAGCGTCAACAAAGCCCGCATGCCGTAGAAGCTAAAACGCTCCCATAGTTCGGCAAAGAACAGATAGAAAAGTCCCTTTGGGTGTCCGAACATCTGTGGCTGTTCCATGAACTCGTTTTTCGTTTCCATTAAATCTAAAGTTTGGTTTTCAAAGATTTTCCGTAATAAATCGGGTCATTTTATTGAATAGATGTACGCGGGTCATACCACCATAGATGCCATGGTTCTTATCGGGATAAATGGCCCAATCGAACGGCTTGTTGGCCTGTACCAAAGCTTCGATCATTCGCATTGAATTCTGTACATGTACGTTGTCGTCGCCCGAACCATGGATAAGTAGGTATTTACCTTTGAGTAGTTCAGGATAATTGAAGGGTGAGTTGTCATCATACCCGCCCGGATTCTCCTCAGGGGTACGCATAAAACGCTCAGTATAAATGGTATCATAGAATCGCCATGACGTGACCGGGGCGACTGCGATAGCGGTTTCAAAAACCTCGTTTCCTTTAAGGATGGAGTTGGTCGACATATGTCCGCCAAAACTCCAGCCCCAAATTCCCGTGCGTTTCTCATCGATATAGGGCAGTTCGCTCAATTTTTTAGCGGCAGCAATCTGATCTTCGGTCTCATACTTTACCAAATTCAAGTACGTCGCTTTTTTAAAGTCACGTCCCTTGAAACCGGTGCCCCTACCATCGACACAGGCGATGACATAGCCTTTGGCGGCCATTACCTCGTGCCAATAGTCCCTATCGTTGAACCACTTATTAGCGACGCTCTGTGAACCGGGGCCACTATATTGGTACATCAAAAGCGGATATTTTTTCGAGGCATCAAAATCTGTTGGTTTGATCATGTACATGTTCAGCTCGTTGCCATTTATGGCAATCGTGGAGAATTCCTTGGGTTGGAATTGATAGCCACCTAATTTTGTAAGTAGTGCCTTGTTGTTCTTGATTTCCTTGATCTGTTTGCCGTTCAAAGATTTGTGCAAGGTATATACAGGAGGTGTTGCCGCACTTGAAAATGTATTGATAAAATAGGTAAAATCGGTACTGAAATCCGCCGAATTGGTGCCTTCTTCAGCGGCAAGGGCCATTTTTTTCTTCCCATCGCGTTCAACACTGTAGACGCCACGATTGATAGAACCGTTTTCGGTGGACTGATAGTAAACCTTGTCTTCGTTTTGATCGTATCCAAAAAAACGGGTCACCTCCCAAGGGCCTTTGGTAATCTGGTTTATCAGTTTGCCATCTCGACCGTAGAGATAAAGATGGTTATAACCGTCATGTTCGCTCGACCAGATAAAGCTGTCGTCGGATAAAAACGTAAGGTCATCGGTCACATCGACATAGGCGTCATCTTTTTCTTCGTGCAAAAGCGAGACCGCGTTGGTTTCTACATCGACCGCATGTAATTTTAAAGTGTTCTGGTGTCGGTTCAACGTCTGTAAGCTCAAATGGTCGGCATGATTCATCCATTGTATCCTAGGAATGTAATATGGACTTCCCAGGTCTACTTTGGTTGTCGTATTCGATGCTATATCATACAGATGAAGCGTGACTACCGAATTGTTCTCTCCAGCTTTAGGGTACTTAAAGGTATCTTGGGATGGATACAGATTTTCACCATATACATCCATGGAAAATTCAGGGACGTTGGTCTCATCGAAACGTAGGAAGGCGATTTTTGTTCCATCGGAATTCCATTCGAAAGCCCTTACAAAAGCAAATTCCTCTTCATAGACCCAATCCGTTACCCCGTTGATGATTTTATTCTTAGCCCCATCCACGGTAATCTGTTCAGTTTTTTTGGATGCAATATCAAAAAGATACAAATTGTTCTCGGAGACGTAGGCCACTTTTTTCCCGTCCGGTGATAGGGCAGGTTCGCGTATTTTGGTTTCGGAAATTTGGGTCAGCGCTTCGCTATCTACATCATAGATATAAAAAACACCCAGCGTAGAACGCCTAAACAAGGACTCCACTTCCGTCGCCAAAAGGATTTTTGACGCATCATCGTTAAACTCATAGGACGAAAAATATTCAATTTGCGGCAAATTGGTAGAACTCACAACGGTAGCCACTTTCTCTAGGGTCGCATAATCATAGGTATCGATAGATGTGGTCATGGCGGACCTATCGAAGTTTAAAACCGTGTATTGTTTTCCGTTTGGAAGGGAATGAAGGGCATCAAGTCCTTCGGTACGAAATTCACCATTATAGATTTCCTCTACGGTTATCGCTTTGTTTTGGGCATAGGCGGTGGTCATCAGACCGATTAAAAATAATAGGAGTAGGGAACATTTTTTCATAGGAGCTAAAAATAGATTAAATCATTCAAGTTTACGGCTAATTTGAAAAATAATTAATTCTGAGGTGATAACGGAATGGTTTTCTACTGAATTTGATCTCAGATGGTAATATGACCATTATCAGTATCTTTATCCCTCGAAACCGTTCACCATGATTAAAACCATCGAGGGATTCTCGAAACTGCCCAAGGCCGAAAAACTGGATTGGATCACCACTAATTACACCAACGACCCAAAAGCTGCCAAAAAGCTCTTGAAACGCTACTGGAATCCGGACAAGGCACTGCAGCAATTGCACGACGAGTTTATCGAGAACACCTTGACCAATTACTATCTGCCCTTCGGTATCGCGCCGAACTTTTTAATAAACGATAGGCTGTATGCCGTTCCCATGGCTATCGAAGAAAGTTCAGTTGTGGCCGCCGCCAGCAAGGCAGCAAAGTTTTGGTTGACACGAGGTGGCTTCAAGACTACAGTTCTGGGTACCGAAAAAATCGGGCAGGTACACTTCATCTATTCAGGAAATCCCGACAAATTGAAGGATTTTTTTACGAAAATAAAGCCCAAACTATACACCGATACCGCTTCGATAACCAAAAACATGGAAAAGCGCGGTGGCGGTATAACCAATATCGAGTTGCGTTTCAAAACGGATGCCCTTGAGAACTACTACCAGCTGCATTGCACCTTCGATACCCTGGATGCGATGGGAGCCAATTTTATTAATTCCTGTTTAGAGCAGTTTGCCGCCACCCTAAAAGAAGGTGCACAGAATTTTTCTGCCTTTTCCGTGGAAGAAAAAAATATTGAGGTGGTCATGTCCATTCTATCCAACTATGTGCCAAACTGTTTGGTGCGCGCGGAAGTAAGTTGCCCCTTGGATCAGTTAACTGTAGGCGGGCAGCTTTCTTCCAAAGATTTTGCCAAGAAGATAGTCAGGGCCGTTGAAATCGCCAAGGTGGAGCCCCATCGGGCCGTAACCCACAATAAAGGGATTATGAACGGTATCGATGCCGTAATTCTCGCCACCGGAAATGATTTTAGGGCGGTGGAAGCGGGTATTCACGCCTATGCCGCCAAAACCGGAACCTATACTAGCCTGACCAGTGCAGAAATTAAAGACGGGATCTTCCGATTTTGGATCGAAGTTCCCCTGGCCTTGGGAACCGTAGGCGGATTGACCAGCCTGCATCCCTTGGTAAAACTGGCCTTGGAAATTCTGAGAAATCCTTCGGCGGAAGAACTTATGCAAGTCGTAGCAGTCGCCGGTTTGGCACAGAACTTTGCCGCCTTGCGCTCCCTAGTGACCACCGGCATTCAAGAAGGCCATATGAAAATGCACCTGTTGAACATTCTCAATCAGTTGGGAGCGACCGAAGCTGAAAAAATCACCTTGACCGATCATTTTAAAAAAAATGCGGCGACCCATAGTGCGGTTGTTGAAGCTTTTAAACAGCTAAGAAAGTCGTAAATGACAAAATCTTTCTACAGCAACGGAAAATTGCTGCTCACTGGGGAATACGCGGTGTTGGACGGTGCTTTGAGTTTGGCCATACCTACTAAGTTCGGACAGTCGTTACTTGTCAAAGAAGTTGATTCTTCTCGATTGGTTTGGAAAAGTTGGGATTATGCGGAAAGAGTCTGGTTTGAAGAAACGTTCTTTTCATCTTCACCCGAACACATCCCTAAAGAGCAAAGCTCCTTTTTCCGTTATCTCGACCATGCTCAACACAAGTCTAGAAAGGGGAAAGCCATAGCCGAAACCTTGTCTAGAATTTTACACGAGGCGCAAAAGTTGAATCCTGATTTTCTAAGGGATGGTACCGGTTATGCTGTGGATACCCATCTGACTTTTCCACGAAATTGGGGCCTTGGCTCCTCCTCTACTTTGATCAACAATATAGCGCAATGGGCCAATATCGATGCTTACCGCTTATTGTGGAACGCTTTTTCGGGAAGTGGATACGACATTGCCTGCGCACAGAACCACTATCCTATACTGTATAGTTTAAAGAACGAAAAACCAAACGCTGCCGAAGTGGATTTCAATCCGTCGTTTCAGGACATGCTCTACTTCATCCATTTGAATAAAAAACAGAACAGCAGGGACGGTATCGCAGCGTATCAAAATAAGAATTTTGACAAAGCCCGACTTGTAAAACAGGTTTCTGAAATTACCCTAAAAGCCGTTTCCTGTAACAGCCTTTCGCAATTTGAATCGCTGATGTCGCAACACGAAACGCTACTATCCCAAACACTTCAAATGCCGACGGTTAAAGAATCGCTATTCCCTGATTTTAGGGGAAGCGTAAAAAGTCTAGGCGCTTGGGGCGGGGATTTTGTTTTGGCGACAGGAGATGAGACTACACCTTTGTATTTTGAGGGATTGGGATACGGTACGGTTGTGCCGTATTCGCAGATGGTGTTGAAACCTAAGGGTTAGACCTACAAGGGAGGTCGCTATCGCGACAACACTTTGCAGGTCAGGGAGTGGTCGCCTTCACCTTGCGGTCATATTTTGATTTTTCCCGCAAGGTGTTCCGCACCCTAGGCGAGGCTCCATTTAGGTCTGACGGGTGTCTAATAAAATACCGCACGATTATCCTCGATTTCCGAAGCATCTTTTAGAGCGTTGTAGACCGCGGTGTTAACTTGCGCCTCGCGTGCCGCTTTCACAGTACTGGCATAGGTGCTGTAATTATCCAGCTTAGGGGCCGGTATTTTCTTGGTTACCGTGAGTTTAAAAATACCAGTGTTGCCCTCGATAAGTTCCGATGTTTCACCTTCTTTCATAGCGAATGCCGCGCCGACGACAGCAGGTTCGGATCCAGATCCGGGAATGGTCGGCGATTTCACGCTCAAGGCCGAAGCCGTTGAAGTGCTCACGTTATTGTCTTTCGCAATATCTTCGATGGATTTTCCTTTGTTTGCCGAAATAATCTGGGCCGCTTTGCGTTCTTTCCTAATTTTTGGAAGAACCGTTGCCGATGCGTCCTCGACCGACATCAGCCCCTCGTCATATTTCTTGGTCAACTGGACAACGGCGTAGCCGTTATTTAGGTCGAAACGTTTGATGTCGCCGATTTTAGTCTCCTCGTTAAAGGCCCATTGCACAATACTACGCTGAGAGGATAGTCCCGGTAAATTTTCATCGGTATCCTTTATTTTGTTTACCGGTCTCACGGTGTACTTGTTCTCCTTGGCCAAATCTGAAAATGCCTTGTCCGATGAAATGGATGACATCTCAAATTGCGTGGCATCGGTAAACAGTTTGTTAATCGTACCCTCGGAGGGTTCGATCTCTCTGGCCAAATTGGCGATTTGTACGATATCACGCTTATCATCGACCTTGATGATGTGGAAGCCGAAACTGGTCTCCACCATACCGATAGTTCCTACAGGATTCTGAAAAGCAAAATCATTGAACTCGGGCACCATTCTTCCTTCTTGAAAATAGCCTAAGTCTCCTCCGTTGGGTGCAGAGGGGCCGTCGGAATTTTCCCTTGCCAATTCCACAAACTTGGCATCCGTCTTTCGGGCCTCCTGTAAAAGTCGCTTTGCTTCTTTTTCAGCTTCCTCCTTGGTTCGGGTTACCTCTGGGTTCGCTCTTTCCGCACCTTCATATCCAATTAAGATATGGCTTGCCTTGACCGAACCGTTGGCTTTCCTATCCATCATTTTTGAGATTTTAAAAAAATCGCCATCGCGATAGGGCCCGAATATCTCACCGACCTGTAAGCCCATCAACGTGTCTGCAAACTTGGTCGGCAATTGGTTTTTCTCCTTATATAGGGTATCCAGTTTAATATCGGAATTTCGATCTAAGAACGCAGCCATGTCATTGGTATTTCGAAAACCGAGTAGCGTATCGTTGGTATCGGTTCGGTCGTTATATTCTACCCTATCGTCCATTACTTCGGAAAGTGCGGTCTTTACCGCATTTTCATCTTCGGTCGAAGGTTTTTCCTCAAAGTACACGAACTGAATATCACGGGCGGCCTCTTGTTTAAAATCTTCCTTATGAGCTTCTATATAACTTCGAATCTCGCTTTTCGATACGGTAATCGAGCTATCGGGAATCGAGGTGAAAGGAATGCGTACATAGGTAATGTCGCTCTTTTCGTTGGCCAGGCGATAATCAAACTCCCCTTCCTTCAAAGTAGCGCCGACACCGGCCTTGACCAAATTGAAATAGGCCTGCTGTTTGGCACTCTGTATGATAGAGGCTTCATTCTGTAACCAAAAATTATACTGCGATGGTTCGTTGACCTTTATTTCCGCGATGAACGAGCGAAATTTACTTGGGTCGAAAATACCATTCTCGTCCTGAAATTGAGGGTTTTGGGCATATCCGGGGATCGTAGCTATATAGTTCATAATCTGATCCTGCTCGATATTCAAGCCTAAATGCTCGAGTTGTTGTCCCATAATGGTATTTCGGACCTCTTGATCCCACACCTGGTTCACCGTTTGCATGGTAGAGACGTTCGGCCCTGAATTTCTTGAAGCGATATCCACTTTTTCACGGAAGCCATCGATGGACACCTCTTCCCCATTAATCTCCGCAATACTAGATCCTACTTTGCCTCCACCCAGTTCACCGCTGGTAAAGACACCGGACACTACAAAAGCGAACAATGCAAGACCGATTATCAGTATCAGGATTGTAGTCTGCTTTCTTATACTCTCTAAAATAGCCATCTATGGTTTTTTTGAAATCAGTTTGCAAAATTAGCGTTTTCTTTTTAATAAAGAAAAGAGAATATCGAGAAGAGAACAAAGACAAATAATTCGCGTTTGGACAAATGAATTCATCCTTGAAATTCTTCACCTACTTTATTTGAACTTGTTGCTGTTCTTCTACTTACGGTTGCGCTTAAACCTGCCTACTCCTTCTCAACGATCTGCAGCGTTACCAAATCAATTTTCGTGCTGGACACTTCGAGTATCGTGAATTGAAACTTATCAATACGTATTTGGGAATCCTGCTCGGGTATCTCGCCCCTTTCGTTTATGATGAGGCCGCCCAAGGTCTCATATTCATCGCTCTCGGGAAGTTCAAATCTATAGGTATCGTTGAGGTAATCGACTTCGAGCCTCGCGGAGAGTTTATAGGTACTTTCGTCGACCTGTTCTTCGATAAGATCGGTGGTGTCGTGTTCGTCCTCAATCTCACCAAAAAGTTCTTCTACAATATCTTCTACGGTCATCAGGCCCGAAGTGCCGCCATATTCGTCCAAAACTACGGCAATACTCTTTCGTTTTTTGGTCAGGATGTTCAGGATATCTTGAATCAACATGGTTTCCGGCACAAACTCTACCGGTAGCAGAATGCTTTTAATGGTCTTGGGCTTTTTGAACAGTTCGTACGAATGCACGTAACCGATGACATTGTCAATGGTATCTTTGTAAATCAAAATTTTCGACAGTCCCGTTTCAGTGAAAAGTTTCGCCAGATTTTTCGGGGTTTCGTGAATTTCGACCGCACTGATCTCAGTTCTTGGCACCATGACCTCCCTAGCCTTTACGGCCGAGAACTCTAAAGCTTTTTGAAAAATTTGTATTTCGGAATCCATATCATCCTCCTCTTCCACGGTTTCCATCTGTTCGGTAATGTAATCGCCCAGCTCTATTTTACTAAAAGAAAGTTGCACTTCGTCGCCATCTGTCTTAAAAAAGGTTTTAAGGATAAAATCGGATATCCAAATAATAAAATCCGAGATT
The DNA here is from genome assembly GCA_963832345.1 of uncultured Flavobacteriaceae bacterium. GTDB lineage: Bacteria > Bacteroidota > Bacteroidia > Flavobacteriales > Flavobacteriaceae > Pricia. The sequence goes on from CAWHTW010000019.1 coordinate 289,455, forward strand.
ACCGAAAAAACCAAATAAAACAGATAGGCGGGGATGGCCAGTAATATCAACAAATTGTTCGCATAAATTTGGAAGAGCACTTTTGGCAAAAATTCAGCAGTGAACAAGATGATGAGCGTCGAAATAATCGTCTGGATTACAAGACTGAAATCGGTCAGCATCAGGGTAAGGAAGCTACTCGATACCGGTAACATACTTTGAAACCACAGCATCAAAAGGTCGCCCATAAAAAAACCATAAATGACTAGGGCAATATTATTGCCGATAAGCATTGTGGCAATAAATTTAGATGGTTTTTTGGTCAGTCGCGTGAGCACCTTAGCCAAAAATCCTTCCTGTTTCTTCTCGATCTCGATATGAATCTTATTGGCCGAAATAAAAGCAATCTCCATCCCGGAGAAAAAAGCCGAAAAAAGTAAGGAAAGAACGATTATTAGGAGGCTTGCTTCCAAAATCAACGTTCGTTATCGCGTTTGCGCTGTTCGAATTTCTTTCGATAGTTTCTGCGAAACAAAAACATGCCTATAGAAACTATCGCAAAAAAAACGAACAAGTAGGCATTCTGTCGGTCGAGATTCCAATCTGTGAAGATTCTATACAGGGAGAAAAAAAACACACCTAGGTACAAATACTCGGTATACCTTAATATTTTGATCATTCCGGTTCTTCTTTTATACTCATTAGCCCATTGGTCTTGTGGGCGCTAAAGAAATAAGGATCTTTTTTGAAATCCATGCCCGTTCCGAACATGACGGAGCCATCTTCGGGGTTGGTATATTTAAACTTTTCTTGGGTAAATACCCAGTCGTTATCCTGGTCCCAATACACTTGCGTCGTTTCCATTATTTTGCCATCATGGGTCTCCATGACCACATTGCCCTGCAAATCTATCACATTCGTCGCAGAATAAATAATCCCGTAATCAGCTTTAATGATACTTTTTTGACCTTCGTCATTGAAAAAATCTACTACAAGACCTTCCGGAAAAGTTTGATACGGAAACTCCAAATTGGTGTAATCCTCCCTCAAAGGACTTCGTAATACCGCTACCACCTTCGTGGTGGTCGAATCTTCACTATCCAACTCGGCTCTTGTCTCGGTATAGGTAAAGGTAAGGTCTTCAGCAATACCCATCGGATAGACCAAAGGTACCTTTTCTTCCCCCGACCTTTGGTACGTATCGGAACATGAAAAAAAAAGTATTGCCATGACAAAGGCCATGGCAATACTTCTAAAGTGATATCTGATTACAGATGACATGGTGAACTCGTCTTGAGTTGTTCTTTTACCTACTACGACCTTCACATTTTGCACTATAATCTTGTCTTTATTTCGCACCGTAGCTACGACTATGCTGCTCAAAAACCTTCATTAGGACACAAAAGTCGGAAATCTCGGTTCTAAATAGCAACTCAAGACCAGTTCCTTAAATATTAGGTACGGTAACGCTACCGCCCACCCAGCAATCGAAGGTTATCTTCTTGCCGGCCATACCCGAATTAAAAATATCGGTCTTAGACGGTGCTTTAGCGGAATAACTGGCAGCCGACTGGCTCGCATTCGAGCTCAAAGCTGGATCGACCCTACCCGCCTGACGGGCCATATCGGCCGCTTTCCAGTATAGCGAACGTTTTTCGAACGGGGTACTGCCACAATCATTGGCACTGGTCGCATATAAGTTGGCAATCAACAAGTAAGCTTTACCGTTTGAGGCATCGGCTTTAATGGCCTGTTGCGCATAATTTCGAGCCTGAGACTTATTAGTTTTACGAACGATGGTCGCAATTTTATACAGAATGTTGGATTTTTTATATGAATCGGTTTCAAGATCCACAGCTTTGTTGAAGTCTTCCAAAGCGCCTTTGTTGTCGCCCGCCTTCTGTTTTAACAATCCACCGTACATGTACGCTTGGGCAGAAGGCTCCAAGGCTAATTGAGCCTCAAAAAGTTTACGGAACAGGGGATCGTCGGTACATTCTTTACTGAACATTCTACCTACGGCCCGCTTTACCCATTTCACGTCTCCTTTTTTCTCTTCAAATCCTTTTTCATATAAGGGTATCAGATTATCACAATCGGCCAAAGCACCCAGTTTTGAATCTACACTACCGGCTATTTTACCGTAGGATTCCGAATTGGTAGTGGCTATCTTCAAAGATCTTTTTTCCTTGGATGTTATTGTACCCGTAGAATCTTTGGGTAGTAGCTTTGTAATTACATCGGTAAGCTTCTTGTTTTCATCTTCTATTTTTTCCGTCACGTCATCGTAGACATCGAAAACCTCTTGAAGTTCTTTGCCTCCACCCTTATGAAGGTCGACCAAGCTAGAGAAATATAGGTATAAGGCCCGGGGATTCTTGAAGTTTTTTGGATCTTCGTCAAAGGCTTTCTTGAGCATATCGTAAATTTCGGCATCAGAGCCCATTTTATTTTCGTACATGAGTAAGGCCTTATCGATACCCACAACGGCCGGGGTGTATTTTTCCGGGAAATGCGTGGCGCTGTTATCATACATTGCCACTAAATCTTTAATGTATCCGTCTTTTTCAGCCCCCGAGGATTTTTCGATTTTGTCCTTCAAAATCCGTTCTCCATAAATAAAGTTCGCCTTGTTGATATCGGGACATTGATCGTATACCGCTTTCCACGGTGTATAGGCCGCTTCGTAATTTTTCACTTTTGCATGCTCAACATATATGGATAGGTTGGTCATACATTCTTGGTTTTGGGCCTGGGCATTAGCTAAACCCATGGCGCCTAGAAAAAGCATCGCGGTGACGTAGATCTTAGTTTTCATTTTTTATGTTTTTATTCGTGTTTTAAATTTTGCCCCGATAGCCATCGAGACCTGATTGTTCCGAGGGGGTCAATGTACTAATTTTTTGCCAAGAGAACCATAGCAAATATAAAATTTGACCGTTTAAAGGTGATTTTTATCCGCATATCGATCATTACCTTGCAAATTCTTCGACTATACCGTCCAAATCAGAAACCACTTTAATAGATTTTCCGCTTTTGGAACCATTGATCGTTCAATGATAAACCTACGTTTACCTTAAAATAGCTTTCTTCTATAAGGCCGGCGGCAGAGGTTCCCCTTCTTCCCAGCTCGAAACCAAGGTTAAGATTGGAAAGACCGTTGCCAAGTGGTAGACCTAGTCCAAAAGTTATGCCAAGATTTTTAATGTCCTTATCATTGATTACCATTCCGGTCTGATCATAGCGAAATCCTGCCCGGTAGGTTACCCTCTTTAAATAGCTTTCAAAAGAATTTCGATCGGGCGTGTAAAATCCGCCTAAGGCAATTGTACTGGCATTGTCATACACCAGATTATCGAGTTCCAAAAATTCGTTCGAAAAATCATCCAGTTTCTGAAAGCTGTACTCTACCCCTAAAAACCATTTCATGTTCTCACCATAGCCAACACCCAAAGTCGTCGTTGTCGGAATCTTCACTCCGGTATCCTTCAGACCCTGTGCCTCAAGGTCTACGTTAATGAGCTCAATGTCTTGCCCCGAGGTCAAAGAAAAAGAACCGATCTGTTGTGTATTACGGGCGGACAAATTTCCCTGGGTATTAACCCGTAAGGAAGTAAAAAGGGTATGATTTTTATCAATAGCCGGGGTGTAGTTCAAGGCGTAATTCAGGTCATAACCGTTGATTCTCGACGACCTTGTATCCTTTGCGCCGAACTGCACATTTTCAGTACTCTGTAGCCTTTCACTATCGATAGTTCCAAAGTTGTAATTGACGGTCAACCCGAGACTAAAATTCTTTAAAAACTCGTAACCTACGGAAGCATAGACCTTATTGAGACCGCCTTCCCCAGAATATTGGTTCAGAATTCTTGAGCCCTCGGCACCACTTAAATCCTCAAAGTTATAGCCTACAGAGGTGTAAGGCTTTATCCCAAACCCCAGACCTAAACCTTTTTTAAGGCTTAGCCCTAAAGCGAGGTAGTCAAGATTGGTAACTGAACTATTCTGTTCTTCGGCAAAACTTTTAAAACGCAAGAGTTTGTGCGACACGCCTGCCGTATAGGTGGTAATACCGAAATTATCCCTGACCTGAACCCCAAGTTTACTGTAGGCGGCAGGGTTGTTCAGGTTGATGTGGATGCTATCGGCGTACACGGCTATACCGCCCATCATTTGATTCTCTACCGTACTGGATTCCCTAATATCGCCGAGACCGAAATATGAATATGGGGAAATCGAACCGTCTTGGGCATACATGCCTGTTAGGGTGAGACACGCGATGACAAAACCTATTTTTTTGATCATGTAAACACTTTGGTTTTAACCTGCCAGCCCCACCTTGCCTGTAGGCAGGAGGCAGGCTGATTACCGATTTCCTTTTTTCTGGAATCAACCCCCAGATTTTGGGGATATGTACGCTTTTAATGCTTGTTGTATTCCAACAAATAGTTTAATCCTTCCAGGAGAAATTTGGAATCCGCAAATATGGTATTTTTTAGCCGCTTTGACAAAAATTGGGCATCGCCGCCTGTTAAAATAACTGTTAAATCTGTAAAGCGTGATCGGTATTGATCGATGACGCCATCGATTTCAAGGCAAATGCCGTTCACAATGCCGCTGTGGATACCGGTCTCGGTAGAATTTCCAATAAAATCGACAAACGCTGCAGGTTCGAGCAAAGGAAGTTTTGCGGTATGTTCATGCAAGGCCCTGTAGCGCATATATAGCCCTGGAGAAATGGCACCACCCAAATATTCACCGTAGTCGTTTATTATATCATAGGTAACACAGGTGCCCGCATCGATTACTAAGGAATTACCTTTGGGATTGTAATAAAACGCCGATGTGGCCAAAGCGATGCGATCTAAACCTAAGGTATGGGGCGTAGCATACGAATTTTTAAAGGGCAGCTTCGAAAGATGGCTCAACTCGTGTACTTCACAAAAAACGGCCAGCACGGCGACAACCTTTCGATCAAGGTTTCCTACCGAAGAAACAATACTGCGTTCTATGCCGGGATAATGGTCACAGACTTCTTTTACCTGCCTTGCCACATGTTCCATTTTGACAGTCTGGTGAAAAACCAATTTTCCTGCTTCAAAAACAGCTAGCTTTACAGCGTGATTTCCGGCATCTATTATTAAGTTCATATCGCAAAGATCAAAAAACGAATAAAAACAAACGCCTTTTTTTTACAATTTGTTTGTATATCGCAAAATTGAAATTATATTTGCAGCCCCTTACAGGGATGGTGCCTTAGCTCAGTTGGTAGAGCAATGGACTGAAAATCCATGTGTCCCTGGTTCGATTCCTGGAGGCACCACAAAAGACCTCGCAAAACTGCGGGGTTTTTTGATGGTTTGGACTATCGCTGAAACACACCCACGTTTATGATATTTGAATGGGGCTTCACATGCGACCTTCACAACACCATTGTAGTCTTTTTGTATAAATTTGTATCCCTTCTCTCAAAAAACCCGACCTCGGTTGCCTGCTAAAAAATCCTTATCAAGAACAAGGATTTCTTTGCTTTTACCAGTATATTGCGTAAAATTATAGCTTTGACTACCATAGATATTTCGACTCCGCTACCCGAACTTCAGGAGTACCTCCGAGAGAGGGAATGGCTGAATTCACAAGAAAAAATCACTTCCATTGAGAAGCCGGGCGAGGGCAATATGAATGTCGTGCTCCGGGTGGTGACCGACCAACGCTCTTTTATCCTTAAACAATCGCGCCCTTACGTGCAAAAATATCAAGAGGTCGAAGCCCCGGTGGAACGTATTGCGGTTGAAAAGAATTTCTACCAAGCGGTGCGCGACAATGCGGTGAATGCCCATATTCCAAATATCTTAGGATATGATTCTGCTGAAAACCTATTACTTCTTGAGGATTTGGGCCATTGCGAGGATTTAGTCTCCATTTACAGGCAAAGGGCCATACCGGCGAGGGAATTGGACAGGCTAATTTTTATACTCGGGCTTATCCATAGGAAAAACGTGAAAGACGACTTTCCGGATAACCTCGAAATGCGACAGTTGAACCATCAACATATTTTCGTGCTTCCCTTTCTTGACGATAACGGTCTTGACCTTGACAAGGTACAACCGGGATTGCAAGAACTATCAGTGCCCTTTAAAACTGATGTCGCGTTGAAATCGGTGGTCGACCGTATTGGAAAAAAATACCTATCCCCTGGAAAAATCCTGCTCCACGGCGATTATTATCCTGGAAGTTGGATGACCGAAGCCGACAATCTCTATGTCATCGACCCTGAATTTGCGTTTCCCGGTTTCGCGGAGTTCGATTTGGGCGTGATGGCGGCACATCTTGTTATGGCCACCGGAAAAAAAAGCTACTTGTCCCATATCTACAATCGCTACCAAGGCGAGGCAGACAAAAAGCTGATGGGCCAAGTAGCGGGCATAGAAATCATACGCCGTTTGATCGGGTTGGCTCAGTTACCCTTGGAAAGGGATATTAACGAGAAACGTAAGCTATTGAAAAAAGCGCGTAGGCTGATATTGGGATAAAATGTTAGATGTTAGAGAACATTAATTTTTTAAAAATCAAAAATCAACTACTTAGCTAAAAATATTTTGAGATATTCTTTTTTTTGGGTTTTTGTCCTTTGGACTTTTGTCTCTTGCAGGGAGAACGTTTCTGACGTAAACATTCCTTCCCCAAAAAAATCAACCTATGTAGGCGACGGTTTAAAAATATCGGAGGAGGCCTATTACGATAAGGTATTGGGAGCACTGGTCGGCTCCGCTATTGGGGATGCCATGGGTGCTTCGACCGAGATGTGGCTTCGCAACGACATTCAGCTTAAATACGGATACATAAACGGTTTTACGCCGGCGGTGCGCGAACAGTCCCCCGAAGGTACGTGGGGTCATAATCTTTCTACGGGCACTACCACCGATGATACCCGCTGGAAATTTGCCATGGTTAAATACCTCTCCAAGTACCAAGATGATTGGACCCCCGAGCATTTTGCCGATTTTATTGTAGACTACTATGGCGCGCTGACTCGAGGCCTTTCCGATGACCGCGATATCCCCAAAACCGATTTTCTGGATACCCAAATTGAAAAGATCGATTGGATCAAGGAGTGGGCCCGGGTCGCCATGGCCTACCGCGAAAACCCGGAAACGTATCAAAGGGCACTGAACCGATTTTATGGTGGGGAGATGTCCTGCGCCGGCCAATTGTACACACCTATGTTCGGGTTGGTAAGTGCAACCCCCGAAGAGGCTTATAACAAAGCCTACCAACATTCTATTTTTGACATAGGTTATGCCAAGGATATTTCAGGCCTAGTCTCGGCCATGACCCATGTGGCGCTGCGTACCCAAAGTATGGACTCCATAATCGACGCGGCCACTTTTATCGACCCCGAGGGCTATCAAGATAGCCGCTTGGTGGGACGAATAGCTTATTCCGTCGCAGATGCCTCGGTCAAAAATGTTTTGGCGGTAAAAAATTTGGTGTTGACGGATTCTTTGACCGCAATAGATTCTTTAATCTTTAAAATGCCCAACCGTTTTCCGGGCAATCAAAAGGATTGGATACGTCAGGAAAAAATCTATCAATATTTGGAAAAGGACGAAAAGGCCATTGCCTTCCATTCCGGGGAGATATGGCAGATTTTGGTCACCGCACTCCAATTCGGCGAGGGCGATTTCGAAAAGACGATGCAATTTATCGTAAACTATGGTAGGGACAACGATACCGTGGCCGCAGTTGCAGGAATGATCCTAGGCGCCAAAGACGGATATTCGAACCTTCCCGTAGCCTTGCGCACCGAAGCGCTTCGGGTCAACAAAGAAAATATGGGCATTGATTTGGAAGCATTGGCGCGGGAAATGACCAAGCGCAATTCCGCTAATTTCACCGATTGAACGCCAGCTCGCTCTAAGGTGTTTGACTACCACACTCCTTTTACGGCACTATGACTAAATTCCTTAAACAGCAACGCTGTATCCGATGTGTTCACAATCTCCAAAGCATTGTATTCCTCATTGGGAAATACTTGGGCCGTCATCACGTATTGCCCTTTGTTGAAAAAGATCTCTATGGATGACCTATCCATGAAAATCCGGACTTCGTATTCTCCATCGGGCAGGCCTGGGACTGGCATTTGCTGGATGGTCTTACCAAAAGCTTCCTGGAAATCAATTTTTCCCGAACGCGACCTGTCCAGCGTAAATACATTGCCATCGGCCTTCAGGGTCAGAACCAATTGTTCGCCCACCTCATTGCCGAATTTCAACTGGAAATCATTAGAGGAAGTTATAAAACGAACTTCCGACTGCATCAGACTATCGGACGAAATCGACTGGCCGTCTCCGGCCGGGATGCTCAACTCTTTTGTAGCCCTTTTCGAAATAAGGCCATCCACTTTTTCTATCGGATAATTGAACAGCCCATACCCCTTTCCCACGCGCTCTAAAGTTAACTTTCGAGGTAGGGTCGTAGCCCCGCGCCAACCCTCCGTAGGCGTCTCGTTGGCATATTGCCAATTGCTCATCCAACCCAAAAAAATAACTTCATCCTCAGGCGTATTGCTAAAGGTGACCCCGGCATAATTATCGGTGCCCCAATCGATCCAACGGTCTTCGGTCTCTTCAGTGGTAAAGGTTTTCCCGTCAAAATTACCTATGAAATACTGTGTGCCGCTGCCTCCGTTCGGGGCACCCGGGTTGATACTTATGAACAGCACCCATTTTTCTTCGTCGGTACCCTCGATTTTAAAGGGAATCAGATCGGGACATTCCCAGACCCCACCATGGGCGCCCTTATTTTTGCCGAATTCCCCCAACAACTCCCAATCCTTTAAATTCTTGGAGCCATGAAACTGGGCATGATCGCCCGCTACCAAACTCATTATCCACTTCTGGTCGGGCTCGTACCAAAATACTTTAGGATCCCTAAAATCAGTCGAATTTTCATCGCCAATTACCGGATTTCCGTCGTATTTTGTCCACGAATCCCCATTATCAAGGCTATAGGCGATACCTTGGGTCTCGAAACCGCTATCACCGCTGGCTTTTCCTTTAGCATCGTGATAGGTGAAAATGGCCACCAAGGGCATATTGTCGTCCGTACCGAATCCCGATGAGTTCTGTTTGTCGAGCACTGCACTACCCGAAAAAATAAATCCGTTTTTATCAGGATAGAGCGCAATCGGCTTATGCTGCCAATGCAATAAGTCTTTACTCGTGGCATGCCCCCAGTGCATAGGTCCCCAAATTGTGCTATCGGGATGGTATTGATAGAACAGATGGTACACTCCTTTGTTGTAGACCATACCATTGGGATCGTTCATCCACTTTTTTTCTGGGGAAAAATGAAACTGAGGCCGATTAGGTTCGGTATAATAGGCTATATTGGTTTTCTGGGACATAAATTCTTCGGTATTTTTGTCACTTTTACAAGATGCCAAAAATAGCACAACGAAAAGAAACGGCATCCAATAATTAGTAGTGGCCATAGAAATTTTTTTTGTCCCTAAATCTATCCTGATTTGTCCTATATCATGCTTAAGCGTGAAAGCGGAGACTCATGAATTTTAAACACATCCCTAAAATAGTATCTTTACCCGTATTATTTCAAAAACTATGCGATTTCTTATCATTACAGTTCTTTATTTTGCCTGTAGTCCTACAGTTTTTGCACAGAACAAAATGGACAGAATCCTAAAAAGATTTAACAATGAGAGCGTGCCCTATATTAAAATCGATGCCGTGAACGCTATGAAACACGTGGTATTGTTGGATGCTAGGGAAAAGGAGGAATATGACGTAAGTCATTTACAAAATGCCATTTGGGTAGGTGCCAAAACCTTTGAACTAGATTCCGTTGTCCCCAAAATTGAGGATAAAAATACCGACATCATCGTCTACTGCTCCATCGGTGTCCGCTCCGAAAATATCGGCGAAAAATTGATGGATGCCGGCTACACCAATGTAAAAAACCTGTACGGCGGCATCTTTGAATGGAAAAACGAAGGCTATCCCGTCTATGGGCCAGAAGGCAACGAAACCGAGAAAGTGCATGCCTTCAGCAAGCATTGGGGCAAGTTGTTGAAAAAAGGGGAGAAGGTGTATGGTGGACAGGAGCAGTAACAGCAACAGTTATTTACTTTTTATAAACTTAAAAATTCATCAACCTCCAAACGCATAAACTTTTCTCTAAACTTCTAAACTTTTTTATGGGTATCATAAATCAAAAAGAGAACAAGCACGATAGAAAGACCATACATTTCACGTTGGCATCCTCAAAAGACCTTTTACTAATTTTTACGCGCAATCCCAAATTGGGCCAGTGCAAAACACGCTTGGCGGAGACCGTGGGCGACGAAACGGCCTTGGATATTTACAAATTTCTACTGCGCCATACCGTGTCCATCACCGAAAATCTGAACGCAGCCAAACAGGTCTGGTATTCCGAGGAAATCTGGGAAGATGATATTTGGGACGGTACTTTTTACGATAAAAGACTGCAAAAAGGCGCTGATTTGGGTATACGTATGGCCAATGCTTTTCAAGAAGGATTCGCATCGGGCTATGAGCGGATTTGTGTCATCGGAAGCGACATGTTCGACCTTAAACAAAATGATTTCGAAAATGCGTTCGCCCAACTCAAGGATAATGATTTTGTAATAGGCCCGGCAGAAGATGGCGGCTATTATCTGTTGGGCATGAAAACTTTCAAGTCCGAACTTTTCAGAGACAAAAAGTGGGGTTCTGAAACGGTCTTGGAAGACACCCTTGAGCACCTCAAAGACGAAAAATTAAGTATTTTGGAAGAACGGAACGACGTCGATGTTTATGAGGATATAAAAGACAAAAAGGCCTTCCGCCATTTTTTAAAACACGTAGAAAAATGAGACAAAGACAACTGGACGAATCTACGGCATATCTTCAGGAAAAGGGATTTGACTCGCCCGAAATCGGAATTGTATTAGGTACAGGCCTTGGGAAACTGGCCGATGCCATTGAAGATCCGGTAGTAGCGCACTACAATCATATCCCCTTTTTTCCGTTGGCTACGGTAGAGTTTCATTCCGGAAAATTGATTTACGGCACCTTACAAGGCAAAAAAACCGTGGTAATGCAAGGACGTTTTCATTTATACGAAGGCTATGATCTCTTGGATGTAACCTACCCCATTCGCATCATGCACCAATTGGGCATCAAAAAGCTATTCATCAGTAATGCGTCCGGAGCCATCAACCTCGATTTCGGTTTGGGAGACCTGATGTTGATCGAAGACCATATCAACCTGCAGGGCGGTTCACCGCTAGCCTTTAAGAATGTAGCCGAGTTCGGCACCCGGTTTACCGATATGGCCGAACCTTATGATGTGGATATGCGCGAAAAGCTCCTAGAAATCGCTAAAATGGAGAACATCATCCTACACAAGGGCGTTTATGCTTCGGTGCTAGGTCCACAGCTGGAGACCAAGGCAGAATACCGCATGCTAAAAGTATTAGGTGCCGACGCCGTAGGTATGAGTACCGTACCCGAAGTCATCGTCGCCAACCATTTGAAACTGCCTGTGGTGGCCGTATCGGTATTGACTGACATTTGCAATCCCGCTGATTTAAAACCTGTGAATATTCAGTCCATTCTTTCCGTTGCTGAGCAGGCGGAACCTAAAATGGTGAAGTTGTTTCGGGCGTTGATCGAGGCGTTGTAGTGGCTAAGCTCGGCACATCCCAGATTTCAGTTTTGGATTTTGCCAGATAAAATTTAAATGGGAGTAAAATCCGATTTACAAGTTGCTATCAAATGGCTCCGTACGTTCACACAACTGCAAGGGCATCCCCCAGGGATCACGAAGCATAATGAGGTGGCTACCATCCTCTTTTTTTACTTCCTCTACGAACGTGGCGCCTTCGGCCATTAGCCTATCCTTGTCAGTTTCGGCGTTTTTAGACGCGAAGGCCAGATGAAAGGTTAGAAAATGCTGTACGGTAAAATTGGTGATGGCCTCGTCCGGTCTGTGGTAGAGTTCCAATATCACCCTTCCCGAAGCATCGGCCAAAAAGGTCATAAATGGCGGATCTTTTTGAGCATTGACCACTTTCAATCCCACAAATTCTGAGTACCAATCCACCACGGCATCCACATTGGTTACGTTCAGCGCAAAATGTTCGAAAATCATAGTGTCGGTAAATTTTAAAATATCCGAAGTAAAAGTATCGGTTTTTAAACAAGTTCATCAAATGATTCCCTTAAATTTACCGAAAATATTAGGGAAACATGCTACAAGTACAAGCCATACGCGAGAAGAAAGACCACATTATCAACGCATTGAAAAAGCGGAATATCGACGCCGCACAGATGATAAACGAGGTGATTCAGTTGGATGAAAAACGCCGTACGACACAGACCCAGTTGGACAATATATTGGCGGAAAGCAACAAACTTTCCAAAGATATAGGCGCGCTCTACCAAAACGGGAAATATCAGGAAGCAGAAGCGTTGAAACAAAAAACGGGAAGCCTAAAAGAAGATTCCAAAAAACTGGGCGACGAACTGAAAACTGCCACCGAGACACTACAGGCCCTACTATATCAAATTCCGAACGTACCACACGATACCGTGCCAGCGGGCACTTCCGAAGAAGACAACGAGGAGGTTTACGAAGAGGGCGCTATTCCCGTCTTACAGACCGATGCCCTGCCCCACTGGGAATTGGCCAAAAAATACGATATCATCGACCTTGAAATGGGCGTAAAGATTGCAGGTGCCGGCTTCCCCGTTTATAAAGGCAAGGGTGCCAAATTACAACGTGCCCTAATCAATTATTTTTTGGACAAGAATACATCGGAGGGCTATACCGAAGTACAGGTACCCCACTTGGTCAACGAAGCCTCTGGCTATGGCACGGGACAGTTGCCTGACAAAGAGGGCCAAATGTACCATCTGCCGGAAGACAACCTATACCTGATCCCCACCGGGGAAGTGCCCGTCACCAACATGTTCCGGGACCAAATTTTGGATGTCGGCGATTTTCCCGTGCAATATACCGCGTACACGCCCTGTTTCAGAAGGGAAGCCGGTAGTTACGGAGCGCACGTCCGCGGCCTGAACCGCTTGCACCAGTTCGACAAAGTAGAAATCGTTCGGGTAGAACATCCCGACCGATCCTATGCCGCTTTGGATGAAATGGTCGAGCAGGTCAAGATTATTCTTCGCGAACTCGAACTCCCCTATCGCATCTTGCGCCTTTGTGGTGGTGACCTTGGTTTTACGGCCGCCCTCACCTACGATTTCGAGGTTTTCAGCACGGCGCAAGACCGTTGGCTCGAAATCAGTTCCGTGTCCAATTTCGAGACCTATCAGGCTAATCGTCTAAAATTGCGTTTTAAGGACGAAAACGGAAAAAGCCAATTAGCACATACCCTGAATGGAAGTGCTTTGGCGTTGCCGCGCGTCTTGGCGGGTATTTTGGAAAACTATCAAACTTCGGATGGTATTCGTATTCCGAAGGTTTTAGTGCCATATTGTGGGTTTGATATGATTTCTTAAGCGGTAAAATTTAATCCTTAACTTTGTTTGGAGGAAGATTAGCGTACCCATGGATACAAAAAATCAAGATGTTCGGTGACATGAGCAATTTTAGGAACTATCAAAAGGCTTTGTTATAATAAAATAAAGCCGTGTCACTTTTCGAACAAACAGGCTTGTCCGGTCTTGAAGAAGAAGGATTGATAGACGTTTCGAGTTTACTCGTGAACTAGCATGTAAGGTCATTCAGGATTTTCTCAAAGAAGTGACAAAAGATTTATGGTAGCAAAGATGCCACTCGTTTGGCATTTAACAGGGATATTACCGAAAATGGTCAAATTTGCATGGATATGTTCAAAGATAAAAATCTTAGTAGTCCTGTTTACAAAGAGGGAATTTTAGAAAAAGTCACGTCGCACCTTTTGAATCCTGACGCTACTGAATTTAACAAGTTCCATACAAGTATGGAAAAACTTATATAGAAATGAAATTTGGATTGAAACAAAACGTTATCGATAAAATAGGTTCTGTTTTCGAGCAATACGGGAGCGTCAAAGAAGTTCTCGGATCTCGTGCCATGGGAAATTATCGGAACGGCTCGGATATCGACCTCCCTTATATGATTGACCTACCTCAATTTGAATACATCGACAACACCGATGAAACAAATCATATCAACCGGCGAGGTAAAACTTTCTACGAACGCAGTAGAGTGACCCGTTAAAGTCTGCACATGCAAAAAAACATCCTTTTTTTTCTTTTGCTGCTCTCATTAGTAGGCGTTGCCCAAGAAGACTTCTTGGCCCAGCAATACTTCGACGACGGCGATTATGAAAAAGCCGTGGTCTTTTATGAAAAAATCGTAGAGAATAATCCAAGGAGAACGGACTACGCCGAAGGCCTTATCGCCACTTACCAGCAGCTGGAACGCTATTCCGATGCCGAAAAATTCCTTTTGGAAAAAATTGACGAGAGCAACGCCTACCCCACCCTACTCATCGAATTGGGCTATAACTATACCTTACAGAAAATGCCCAAAAAGGCAGACGCATACTATGAAAAGGCCATTGCAAAAATCGAGGAAAATCCGAATTTCGGATATGGCGTGGGGTTTCGCTTTCAGAAATATGTGTTGTTGGATTGGTCGCTGAAAGCCTACACCAAAGCCATGGAACTCAATCCGCAACTGGATTATAACTACCAAATGGCGCGTATCTACGGCGAACAGGGCGATATCGAAAAAATGTATGTTTCGTACCTGAAACTCGTAAGCGAAGGCAAGACCTCAAGGTCAAATGTGCTGCGACAGATCGACGACTTCGTAACATCAGATCCCGAGAACGAGAACAACGTACTTTTTAAGCAAGTGGTATTGAAAAACGCACAGCAAAGTCCCAATCTGCTTTGGAACGAATTGCTGAGCTGGCTCTTTGTGCAGCAAAAACAATACGGCAGTGCCTTCCGTCAAGAAAAGGCCCTTTATAAACGTATGGAGGCGCCCACGATGCAACGTCTCGAAGGTCTAGGCGATTTGGCATTGGAGGATACAGAAACCGAAACCGCCAAAGAAATATTCGAATATATTGTTGACAATAGCCGTGAAGAAATTACCACACTGAACGCCCAACTGCAATTAATCGACATACAGTTGCTAGATGCCGATGAAAAAGACCTTGACGCTATTGAAAAGCAGTTCGATGCGCTAATTGCCATCCACGGTTATAAAAACCAGACTTTACAATTACAGGTCGCCTACGCCAATTTCCTCACTTTTGAAAAGGATACACCCGAGCCCGCCATCGATATCCTTAAGAAAAGCTTGGACTTGCCGCTGAACATTAGGGCAAACGCTTTCTTAACCTTGGCTTTGGGCGATATCTTGGTCTATGACCAAAAATTCAACCAGGCACTGATTTATTTTTCCCAAATACAGAAAAAATTAAAAAATGATATTTTGGGCCAAAACGCCCGGTTCAAGGTAGCGCAGACAAGTTTTTACAAAGGGGATTTCGATTGGGCGCTGACGCAGTTGAAAGTTTTGAGAAGTTCAACCTCGCAACTTATCGCCAACGATGCGATGCAGTTG
The DNA here is from genome assembly GCA_963832345.1 of uncultured Flavobacteriaceae bacterium. Classification (GTDB taxonomy): domain Bacteria; phylum Bacteroidota; class Bacteroidia; order Flavobacteriales; family Flavobacteriaceae; genus Pricia. The sequence goes on from CAWHTW010000019.1 coordinate 305,043, forward strand.
AGCCTTCTAATTTCGGATAATTCGTTGGAAGATTCCACACAGACTGCACTAAAGAAATATGCCCGGGCCGACCTTTTGGCCTACCAGAACAAGAAAACGGAAGCCATTGCTGAACTGGATGTCATCTTAACGGACCATAAAGGCGAAAAAATAGAGGACGAAGCCCTTTTGAAACAGGCCCAACTTTTGGAGAGTATAAAGGATTACGAGGCCGCCGAGTTCAACTATCGCAAGATAACCGAATTTTACGCCAACGGAATCCTAGCTGACGATGCGCATTTCGCCCTTGGCGAGCTCTACAGAAACATAAGCGAGGCTCCGGAAAAAGCAAAGGCCGAATATGAGAAGATTATTTACAATTATCAGGACAGCTATTACTTTCCGCAAGCACGGAAGAATTTTAGGCTTCTGAGAGGGGATGCCGTGAATTAAGTCAGAGTGAAAGTCCAAACTCGACCTCAATACGGGCCGTAATCAATAATCATCTTCTAAGCGTTTTTTGAACTTGACCCTTGAACTTGAATTATGCTAATCTACAACGTTACAACCAACATCGAAGCCTCCGTTCACGACGAATGGCTGAAATGGATGCAGCAAACCCATATTCCCGATGTGCTGGCAACGGGAAAGTTCCTGAACGCGAAAATGAGCAAGGTTTTGGTGGAAGAAGATATGGGCGGTTTTACCTATTCGGTGCAATTTACTACGGTGGACAAAGAAACATTACAAAAATATTATTCCGAGGATGCCAAGCGATTGCAAGACGTTGCCCTAAAACGCTTTCCGAACAAATTCGTTTCCTTTAGAACGGAATTAAAAATAATCAGCGAACACTAACTCTTAAAAAAAATCTCAGGAATCCAATGGAAAAAATCGAATTTCTGTTTACCTACGGTACCCTTCAAGACGATCGTCTACATCACGCCATATTCCAGAAAAAGATGGAAGGTACCGCAGACAAGCTACGAGGCTATCAAATATCGGAAGCCAAAGCGAACGGTATCTACCCCATGGCGGAGCATACCGGAAATGATGAAGATGTCGTAGAAGGCATTGTATATTATATTGCCGAAGAGCAATTGAAAGGAGCTGATGAATATGAAGGAGATCTTTACCAGAGAATAAGCGTTACCTTGGTTTCCGGCAAAAAAGCTTGGGTCTACATCACCATTTGAAAACTTTGAAATGTCCAAAAAGAAAAACTATGGAAAGAAAACTAAAAAATATCCCTCGGATAAAAGTCCCGTAAAGGCCAAGAAATATCTAGGACAACATTTTTTGAAGGATGAAGGTATCGCCCGACAAATATCGGAGACCCTTTCATTAGATGGCTATAAAAACGTCATAGAAATCGGTCCGGGTACGGGAGTGCTCACCAAATATCTGCTGTTGCAGGATATAGACCTGGTCGCCATGGACCTCGATGCGGATTCCATCGTTTACCTAAACCACAGTTTTACTTTGGAGCATCCGAAGCTTTTACAGAGATCAGGTTCTTTTCAGGTTGTAGAAGCGGACTTTTTGAACTACGATCTGACCCAACTATTCGGTAACGCCCCCTTTGCCATCACCGGTAACTTTCCTTATAACATCTCGACACAGATTGTGTTTAAAATGCTGGAAATGAAAGAGCAGGTTCCAGAGTTTTCCGGGATGTTCCAAAAGGAAGTGGCCCAGCGTATCTGCGAAAAGGAAGGTAGCAAGGCCTACGGCATATTATCCGTTCTGGTACAGGCCTTTTACGAAGCCGAGTACTTGTTCACCGTACATCCGCAGGTATTCGACCCGCCGCCTAAAGTGCAATCGGGAGTGCTACGGCTCGTCCGCAAACCGGACTTTACCTTGGGTTGTGACGAAAAACTGTTCTTCCGGGTGGTCAAAGCGGCCTTTAACCATCGGCGGAAAACCATCCGAAATAGCCTGAAATCATTTGATCTTTCGGATACGCTCAGGGAAGATGCCATTTTCAACTTGCGGCCGGAGCAATTAAGTGTTGGGGATTTTATCCTATTGACCACAAAAATACAGCGAGAACTGCACGTTTAGATTCCTACGCCCTAAAATTTCAAAATAAAGATATAAACCGCTAAACTCACCTACACTGAGCCTCGTCGAAGTGTAAACTTTTCTTTAGCTTTGCGCAGATTTTCCAATAAGGAAAACGCCATCGCATGACCCCGTTCAAACTCACAGAAGAGCTCGTTACCGAAATCGAACAGCTGATTGAAAACCAGAAGGATACCGCCTTGGTCACCTTGATGGAAGACCTGCACTATGCCGATGTCGCCGAAATTATTGATGAACTGGACGAAGACGAGGCTACCTACATCATCAAACTGCTGGAAAGCGATAAGACTTCCGACGTACTTACCGAGTTGGACGATGATGTTAGGGAAGGTATACTCAGCAATCTTTCGCCCAAAGAAATTGCCGAAGAATTGGGCGAGCTAGATACCGATGATGCAGCCGATATCGTTGGGGAACTTCCCAACGACATCATTCAAGAAGTCATTTCGGAAATCGAAGATCGCGAACACGCCAAAGATATCGTCGACCTGCTTCGTTACGACGAATACACGGCGGGCGGCCTCATGGCCAAGGAACTCGTGAAAGTTAAGGAAGACTGGAACGTGCTCACCTGTGTAAAGGAAATGCGGGCACAGGCCGAGAACGTTACCCGCGTACATTCCATCTATGTAGTGGATGCAGATGATAAGTTAATGGGGCGCCTGTCGCTAAAAGACCTACTGACAACCTCAACCACGGCCCACATCAGAGACATCTATATTCCTAAAGTGGATCGGGTCGGCGTTAACGAAAAACCCGAGGAAGTGGCCAAGATTATGAGCAAATACGATTTGGAGGCCATTCCCGTAGTAGACGAGATCGGACGACTTGTCGGCCGGATTACCATCGACGATATAGTAGACGTGATCCGTGAAGAGGCCGACAAGGATTACCAAATGGCGGCGGGTATTTCGCAAGACGTCGAGGCCGATGATAGTATTTGGCAACTGACTCGCGCCCGCCTGCCATGGCTGTTTTTGGGCCTGATAGGTGGTGTAGGCGCCGCGGCTATAATGGGCGGATTTGAGGAAATGATAAGCAAACATGCCATTTTATTCTTCTTCACGCCGTTAATCGCAGCGATGGCCGGTAACGTCGGGGTGCAGTCGAGCGCCATTATCGTTCAAGGGCTCGCCAACGACGACCTGAAAGGCAGCGTTGGGGACCGCTTGGTCAAAGAAATGCTCTTGGCCCTATTGAACGGTATCGTCTTGGCCGCCGTTCTGCTAGTATTCACTTGGCTCTGGAAAGGCGATTTTTTGACCGCATTGGCCATCTCCATTTCGTTGATAGCCGTTATTTTGGTAGCGGGTTTCATAGGCACCTTTATCCCCTTGTTCCTTCATAAAAAAAATATTGATCCCGCTATCGCGACAGGTCCATTTATTACCACTAGCAACGATATTTTCGGTATTCTCATCTACTTTTGGATCGCGAAGGTCGTTCTAGGTATCTAACATCGAATACCAACGTTCTACACCGTCTACCTCTTAAACCACACAATCTTATCGAATTTTATAGAATAATCTGTTATTTTTGATAGTGCAACCTTCCCTCGTCTAATCAGTTAACTATTTTAAGATGAAGCATTTGGGAATTTCAGGAGGCGGTACAAAAATTGCCGGACTCTTTGGCGTAGCGGAATCGATAATCTACGACCGTGGTTATGTTCCGGAAATAATATCGGGTATTTCTGCCGGGGCAATCTTGGCATTGCCGTTGGCCTTGGGCAAACGGGAAGAAATAAAGCGACAGGTACTGAACATTTCCTTGGATGATTTTTTCGAGGTTTCGCCCATACAGAAAAATGGAAAAATCAAGACCCTGAACGCCGTTTGGAAGTTGATTCGTGGAAAACACTATCTCGGCGACCAAAAAAATTTGGAGAAAACCTTGGCCAAGACCGTATCCCGTGCGGAGTTCGAAGCTTATAAAACGGATAATACCAAAGCCATTTGCGTCGTCGGCTCAGTGGATTTCTATACCGGGGCGCGATTGTATATCAATCTGAAAACGGTATCCTACGAAAACTTTTTGAAGTTCGTCAACGCTTCCGCGTCCATCCCTATTTTTACGCCAGGCATCGCTATGAACGGCCCGATAGAAGATTTTGAGAACGAGACCGTAGCTTTCCCGAAGCTGCTGCTTTTTGATGGCGGGGTACGCGACCACAGTCCCACGAACAAAATATTATCCAGTGATAACCCCGGCTTTCAGGTCACTGAGACCACCAGTATTTTTTCCAGGCCCGATGACATCCGTGAAATTATTTCACCAAAAGCCTTTGCACCCCGTAATCTGCTGAACATTCTAGAGCGCTACGTAGAAATATCGAATGCCGAGATTTCAAAGAACGATGAGGTACAAGAGAAAAACGCCATTCAACGGAAAGACATCGTCGACCACGGCACCTTTTATCTACCAAGGATTATGCAGGGCGTATATGATGTCGATAAAACCAGGCTACTCGAACTGTACGAGGCCGCTAAAAAATTGGTCAACGACGATACTTGGGAGAATACCAATGCTGTTGTGTGAGGAGGAAATGCCAAATTCCAATAAAGTAGAAGCAAATAATCTGGCATAGTAGTATGCGTTTGTCTATAATCCCGATTTTAGTATCTTCGACAAAACGAACCATCGTATGCCGCTCGCCATTGTTATTGCCGGAATCATCCTTCTTTTCATTCTGATCGCCCGCTTTAGGCTCAACGCCTTTATCGCCTTTATTATCGTTTCCCTCTTGGTCGGGGTCGCCGAGGGTATGGATTTTCTGACCGCTATCAAATCTATACAAAACGGAATTGGTAACACCCTGGGCTATCTGATATTGATTTTGGGTCTGGGCGCCATGTTGGGCAAATTGGTGGCCGATAGTGGGGCCGCACAACGGATTACCATGCAATTGGTGGAGAAGTTCGGCAAAAAGAATATTCAATGGGCCGTGGTGCTGACCGGTTTCATCGTGGGAATTCCTATGTTCTATACAGTCGGGTTTGTCATCTTAGTGCCGCTTGTCTTTACCGTTGCCGCCGCTACAGGGCTTAACTTAATTTATGTTGGGCTTCCTATGTTGGCCTCATTATCGGTGACCCACGGTTATCTACCGCCCCACCCCGCACCTACCGGTATCGCCATCATGTTCGACGCCAACATCGGCAAAACTTTGCTGTATGGCATTATCATCGCCATTCCCGCAATTATCGTTGCCGGGCCGCTTTTTTCACGGACCATACATAACGTTGAAGCCACTCCGCTCAAGGAATTCATGAACCCAAAAGTCTTGACCGACGAAGAAATGCCGGGCACCCTGAACAGCATCCTCACGGCCTTGCTGCCTGTTCTTTTAATCGGATTGGCATCAATCGTGGCGCTCGTTCTTCCCGAAGAAAATATCATCAGAAAAACAACCGATGTGCTGGGAGACCCTGTTATTGCGATGTTGATATCCGTATTGGTCGCAATTTACACATTGGGACTTGGCCGCGGCAAAGACATGAAGGAAGTTATGGATTCGGTAGGTAGTGCCGTATCGGGTATTACCATGGTCTTACTTATTATTGCAGGTGCAGGCGCTCTTAAAGAGGTACTTATCGATAGCGGCGTAAGCGAATACATTGGCGATATGCTCAAAGGATCTACCATTTCTCCTTTGGTCTTGGCCTGGCTTATTGCAACCATCATTCGGGTCTGCGTCGGATCGGCTACAGTTGCGGGACTTACCGCTGCGGGTATTGCACTTCCCTTGATTGCAAATACGGGTGTTAGCCCCGAATTAATGGTACTGGCCATTGGATCGGGAAGTCTGATGCTATCCCACGTTAACGATGGCGGTTTTTGGCTTTATAAAGAATACTTCAACCTCTCTATTAAGGATACCCTTCGCACTTGGACGGTCATGGAAACTACCGTTGGTGTCATGGGACTGCTCGGGGTGCTTGTTTTGGAGCAACTTCTGGGGTAGGATGCATTATGTATTCACAGTTCAGTGATTTGACAAAAAAATCGTTCTTTTGTAACTAAACCTTTTAAAGAACCTTGTATGAAACCCATTTCCCAAAGAATCGAAGAACTCGGCCTGATTTTGCCGCCCGCACCTCCGCCAGCGGGACTTTATAAGCCTGTACTCGTCGTAGACCACTTTTTATATGTCTCCGGCCAAGGGCCTATGCTACCTGATGGGTCCTTGATGAAGGGCCGGGTCGGTGATAGCCTTACCCTTGAAGAAGGAAAAGCCGGTGCCCGCCAGGTCGCCCTAACCATGCTTTCTACCATTCAGACCCATTTCGGGGATGTCGATCGCATCAAACGCTTGGTGAAAACCTTGGGGATGGTCAACAGCACTCCTGATTTTGCAGACCATCCTTTGGTCATCAACGGTTTCAGCGAACTCATGGCAGAAATTTTCGGTTCCGAGAACGGGGTCGGGGTACGAAGCGCTGTGGGCATGATGCTTCCAGGAGGTATATCCGTAGAAATAGAGGCCATGTTCGAACTACATCGATAGCCGATGGAAAATCGAAACTGGTTCAAAATAGCAAATACCGAAGATGTATTCTCGCCATCTTTATTGGTGTATCCCGATAGAATTCTGCACAACATCCGGGTCATGGTCGAAATGGCGGGTGGTGCGGAACATCTGCGTCCGCATATAAAGACCCATAAGACCGCGGAAATCATCGAAATGCAGTTGGATCAGGGCATTCAAAAGTTCAAATGTGCTACCATCGCCGAGGCAGAATTATTGGCGATGTGCCATGCTCCCGACATTCTTTTAGCCATGCAGCCCGTTGGGGCCAATATGAAACGGTTTTTTGATTTGACGGATAGGTATCCGGAATCGAAATTTTCAGCGCTTGTCGATAATTTGGATACGCTGAACGCTTTGTCCGAAATGGCTGTTTTGCGGGGGACGATTATTTCTCTTTGGATGGATATCAACTGCGGGATGGACCGAACCGGGATTGTTCCCGATGAAAATGCCATCGCCCTATACCGTAAAATGGACGCCGACCCTCACGTCGAGGCGAAGGGATTACATGCCTATGATGGCCACATTCGCAACACGGATGTCGCGGAGCGGAAAAAAGCATGCGACTTCGCTTTTGCATCCGTTATCAATCTAAAGAATACGCTGGAATCCAAGGGGATTAAGGCAATCGGAATCGTTGCCGGAGGATCTCCGACTTTTCCTTTTCATGCCCAACGGGAGGGTGTTGAGGCCAGTCCCGGCACCACCTTGCTTTGGGATGCCGGTTATGGCGAAAAGTTTCCTGAAATGGATTTCTTACCTGCAGCTGTTCTCCTGACCCGAATTATTAGCAAACCGGCAAAGAGTATACTTTGTTTGGATTTGGGGCATAAACACCTCGCGCCTGAAATGCCCTTTCCGAGAGTGCGTTTTTTAAACATGGAAAATTGTATCCAAAAAGGCCAAAGCGAGGAACATTTCGTACTCGAATACCCAAACACTGAGCGCCTTGTGATAGGTGACGTTTGCTATGCGCTTCCGGTGCACATTTGTCCGACCGTTGCAAAATATGATGGTTTGCTCGTAGTTTCCGAGGGCGTGATCATCGATAAATGGCAAGTTATAGCCAGAAATCAGAGCATTACTCTATGAGCGTACGGAAAAAGACACGGAACTCATCTTGAGTTCCGTTAATCAAAGGGGGGTCGGCAAGGATTATTTATGTATTTTCGAAACAATTCCATCCCACAACTTTCCATGAACCGACGACATTTTTTGAACCACGCTACGCTCGCCCTCTTGGCAACTCCTTTTATAGGATGTTCGAACGCTAACAAATTCCGGTTTAAACAGGGTCAAATCATCGGATGTTTTGGCGATAGCATTACTGCAGAAAAAAACGGATATGTTGCCATGCTTCAGGCCAAAATCGATAGGGCACACCCCGCTATGGACCTAAAGTTTATCAACTATGGTAAAAGCAGTGAAACTGTCACCGGACTTACGGAGAAAGAACATCCCGGCCCAAGACCGTACCTCTTCGAGCGCTTGGACGACGTTTTGGACAAAACGCCCATCGACGTTGCCCTCTTCTGTTATGGCATCAACGATGGTATTTACGGCGAACCTTCTGAAAAATTGTTCAACAGCTTTAAAATTGGCGTGTATTCATTTTTGGAAAAAATGCGACAAAGAAAAATATCCACTTTACTTTTGACTCCGCCTCCCCTAGCTTTGAAAGTAGCACCGATCATAGCTTCCGATGACATGGACTTCGGCTATAAAAATCCATATCCCAAATATGAGGAAGAGGTTTTGCAAGAATTCGAGCGAATTATACTTCATATGGAACATCCCTATGCAAAGCTTGAAATCGATATACATACCCCGCTTCTCGAAAATCAAACCACGTGTTACGACACCGACCCCATCCATCCTAATCAAAAAGGACATGAGCTGATAGCGGATACGATAATGGAGAATTTAGCGTTTTAACAAGTACTTAAGTACGCATGGCAGGGTATTTGTTATCTTTACGCCGGTCTTTTATCGTCTCAAAAATGCCGAAATATTATCTTTTGACAATTCTCGTTTTTGTAATGGTAGCCACTGTTGGCTATTGCCAGACCGATCTACCTACCCAAAAACCTCTAGAAATCGGTGTAGCCAATAAAATCGATGATACTGCGGAACCGCAAAAAGGCACATCATTGAAAATACCTTCGGTCATTGATAACAATCCTGAGGTCAATTTAGATATGACCAAGAGAAATCCGGTAAAAATGTTGCCGGACCGCGAACTTGTTCAAGCAGGGACAGGAATGAAAATCGATCCCAAAGCTGGTCCAAGGGAACCGAAGGAAGGTTCTAGGGAGCATTTCTCCGATATGTATCTCGGTGATGTCAAAAGCGGAGGCAAATTTGTAGGCATCGTTTGTCGCGACCATGAATATGTCGATGGAGACCGGGTAAAAATCTGGCTCAATGGTAATGTTGTAGACGCAAACACTTTGCTGACCGCGTCTTTTAAAGGTATAAATGTCGATTTGGAAGAAGGCTTTAACCGCTTTGAATTCGAGGCACTTAACGTTGGGTCTTCTCCACCGAATACTGCACAGATCGATGTATATGACGATAAAGGTGTGCTTATATATTCGAACAAGTGGTTATTGTCGACCGGGTCTAGGGCTACCTTAATTGTTACGAAGGAAGCTGAGGAATAATTTCTACCTCAGAAAAGGTGTTTTCTTTTTATAGGATAACTTGATGCTATCGATCGAAGTCGGACAGAGGTAGGATCGATTTTCTTATCCCAAAAAACAGTTTTGAAGCCTAATGAGGTCAATGCTATTTCGGATACATGGACATCTGTTAACATTTTTTGATGAGTCGCTCCCCTTATAAATTTCTCATAGTGGACTTTCCTAGGAGTTAATGGGATGCCCTTGCGGTAAATCGAGCCCTGTAAAACATTCACACGCACTTCTTCAATGCTCAATAAAAGCTCTTTCTTGGCATTTAGAGAATTCAAGGCAGTGGAAACTGTATTGTTGACCACATTAATTAATTCATGGGATAGATAATGCAAATCAATACTGTGCTTAAAAGCAGTATCAAGACTATCCATTTTCTTGAACGAGAACCCACACTAATTTTGTTATATTAAAAGTATTCAACAAATGTTTAAGCACCAATACGTTACATATATATAGAATTAAACAAATTGGTTTTGAAATTTCATTTTATTCTAAAAAAAAGATCAAACTTAAAAATTAGGAATAGTAATCTCTCTTGAGGGTCAGGTGTTCACCATCAACGAACTTCTTTCGAGTTGAACTTGTATAGAAAAAATGACATGCTTCTTCAAAAAAAATGTTCGAATAAATTTTGAAGGTCCTATTTAATATTAGTAACTATCATTACCATTAAAATTAATTGAAAGACTAAAAAAGTAAGCGGACAAACTTTATCAGCACTTATGTATTAGGGAGATATTTTCGAGCGTTTCGAAAAACGAACATGGTTGTTGCAGAACTTCAATTAATAGCGTTCTTTGTTTTACCGATGAGCAGAAATCCGCAAATTGAAGGTGCAAGACATAAAGAACTATACCGAAAACCTTCCTCTTATCGAAGGTTGGGTATTCGTACAATTAATAGAGGACTAAAATATGCGGCATCCACAAACGCCTTCCTTTATCCAATCGCAAACTACCCCTTTCTACCGGTTACGAAATTGTAAATTAGTAATATCGCCGCTATCAATAGCAACAAATGAATAATCCCTCCCAAAATCTTAAAAACAAAAAAACCCAATACCCATCCTATAATCAAAACGATAATCAATGGCCATAAAATGTATTTCATAACAGTCTGTTCGGCATTATGAAATCTAAGATAGTATTTTTTTTTAGGTTTATCAATCGCCCTGAAAAAATACCTAAGTAAAGGATGGAGGAACCTCTAAATGTATTTTCAGGAAAATCATGGATGCCTTACAAGGCTATCGGCTATTTTCAGGCGGTAAATCCAATAAATACCGGCTTTCATAAAGACTTATTAAAAGAACTATTAAGTCAATATATAGAGATTAAACTACTTCTGCATCATCCTTTAACGTTGCTTAGAACTCCCATTTATTTGTTCTTTAAAACGCCATTCTGTAGTCCAAAAGCTACTCGATAAAATAACCAAAATCTCTAGTTTAAAGAATTGCCTTAAGATTTAGCAGTGTTCAACCGTTCGAAGACGGCCTGCTTCATCGGTACCGTTGTCATGGTATGAAGCACAGATTGCGTTGCCCGGCTTAGACGCCATATCCGGTGGCATCTTGAGATTTTCAAACTTTATCCCCGTTGTACATCCATTTTGAGAATTTCTTGGTGAACATATCCTTTTTATATGCAGCCTAGGCTATAAATGTAAATGTCCGGCACTAAAGTTTGAAAACCTGAATTTGCCACCAAGAAATCGATATGGCTGCAATTACGGCCCTACCTGTTCAAAATGCTGTCAATGACTGAAACTCGCCGTTAACTTCCCTGCTGCACGCCGAGGTCGTTTAAAGAATTGCTTTACCGATATCATAAACTTACTTTCCTCAAACGGAACAAAGTCAAATCGTAAAATTGCTTCCGGAGACTCATCCCCTTCGATAATCAGTCCGTTTTCAATTTCAAAATCCAAGTGGCGGAATCCGTCAGAAGGTTCTACTACCCGGTCGCTATAAATAAAAGTACCACCATCCTCCAAATAGAAACGGAGGGTAGTATAGGAACCGGGCTGCAACCTAAGAACACCTTTCGATCTTAAAAAATCGCCCGCAGGTATCCCTTTAATCGCTAAATATTTCTGACCTTTAAAATCAGCAATGAAATGTTCTTTCCCTTGGCTATCAAAAGCGGAGAATCTCGTAATATTCAAATGCATCTCCGATACACTTAGTTCGGTAACATATTCGTTCTTCAGTATCATATCTTTGATATATTTACCATCGGAATCCCATTTATAAAAATCAAAAGAAATTGGAACGGTTTGCCATATCGTTGGATAATAGTTCGTCGTATTCATAACTAGTCATATTAGAATTATACGGTACAAAGTTGCGAAGAATAGCAGCTATGGAAAACAACGCAATTCCCTAGTTTATGTAGTATTTTAACCGAAATTAAGTTTTTGTAGATTATTCAAGCCAATATGCTGGATACCGAAAATATTTGAAAGTAAATTTATAGTTAGAACCCATCTCAAGACCTGACGTCAAATATTGATTTGATTAATTGACCCAAACGAAATCCCCCCGTGTTCAAAATGACTATATGAAATCAATACCTAACAAATGTTGTTTAACTAATATCCAATAGAATTCATTTGCTTTTAATTAAATCAATCTTTTAACCCCAAACCATGAAAAAAATCACCTTCACCGTTTTGGCAATAGTGCTCTTTGGTTGTGCTGAAAAAGAAAAAACCACGCAGGCTGTGCCCGATCCTGTAGAAAAGAAGTGGTGGAAAGAAGGCATTTTATATCAATTGTACCCACAAAGCTTTAAAGATACTGATGGAGATGGATTCGGTGATTTTAAAGGGATTATCGAAAAATTGGATTATTTGGAAAGCCTGGGGATTACAATGGTTTGGATGAATCCGTTTTTCGATTCCCCATTGGTCGACAATGGTTATGATATGCGTGATTATAGGACTATTCATGAGCGTTATGGTACGATGGAAGATTTTGATGCAATGCTTGCCGGAATGCATGAACGTGGAATCAAGTTTGTTCTTGATGTAGTAGTGAACCATAGTAGCAATGAGCACGATTGGTTCAAGCAATCACGGAGTTCAAGGGATAGTCCGTATCGGGAATATTACCACTGGTGGCCTTCGGAAAAGGGAGACTCCCCTTTTAAGTTGCAGCAATTGAAAGGTTTGACCCGTGAGAATGTCTTGATCAACAATTACGGTACAGCTGTAATTGAAGAAGCCTCCATACTACTTAGGCCCTACCAAGCCGTACTGTTTTCATTATAAATGGTTTTGATAAGTCGTATGGAAGAGGTTTACTAATTTCATTGCTAGCTCAACGATGCCAATTCCGGTCTGTTGAAATATTATGAATTTATAATCGGTGTAAAAAATTGCTGTTTACCTCAAAACTCATGTAATTTTCATGACAAAATCATTTACTTTAAATTTCTGATCTTGAATGTTTATAACCAGTTTTTCGTAAAGTGGGCTATATACCGCATTTACTCGTAAATTTGAGTGTAGCCCCCTTGTTCCTCACGTTACAAAGTATTCATTCCCTGTTATTTTAGGTTTCACTAAGTCAATCGTTTAATATCTTTGCACTTTCCAAGATAAGCATATGTCAAGAAAAAATTATAATGTTGCCGTTTTACAACTAAATTTAAACAATACCCCGGAAGAAAACCGGAAAAAATGCCTGCACTGGATTGCGGAGGCCGCCGCCGATGGAGCTGAAATTATTAGTCTACCGGAACTTTATAGTAGTCATTATTTTTGTCAGAGCGAAGATGTAGAGAACTTTCAGTTGGCGGAACCCTTGGGTGATATCTCCTTTACGGCCTTTAGTGATTTGGCAAAACAATTGAATGTGGCACTCATCGTGCCGTTTTTTGAGAAGCGGATGGCCGGCATTTATCATAATAGCGCCTATATCATCGATAGCGATGGTTCCCGGGCCGGCCTATATCGAAAGATGCACATTCCCGATGACCCACACTTTTACGAAAAATTCTATTTCACTCCGGGCGATCTTGGATTTCAGGCAATCGAGACCACCAAAGGAAAGGTGGGTACGCTTATCTGTTGGGACCAATGGTACCCTGAAGCAGCTCGATTAACGGCAATGAAAGGTGCCGAAATTCTTTTCTATCCTACGGCGATTGGATGGCACCCTTTTGAGAAAGAGCAATTTGGAGAAAACCAGTACGGTGCATGGATGAACGTGATGAAGGGTCACGCAGTGGCTAATGGCATCTATGTTGCTGCGGCGAACCGTATTGGACTAGAGCAATATTTACCTGGAACCGACGGTATTGAATTCTGGGGGAAATCGTTCATCTGTGGCCCTCAAGGAGAAATTTTGGCTATGGCATCCAATGATAAAGAGGAAATTCTAATGGCCCAAGTTGATCTGGCCCATCAGGAAAATGTTCGCCAAAACTGGCCGTTTTTTAGGGACCGTAGAATCGATGCCTTTCAAGACCTAACCAAAAGAGCATTGGACTAAATCATAGAACAACTTAAAATGGCATCAAGAAGATTCCCGGCGGAATGGGAGCCCCAAGAGGGTATTTTATTATGTTTTCCCCATAATGGCAATGACTGGCCCGGTAAATATGGTGCGGTGCAATGGGCCTTTGTGGAATTCATTAAGAAAATTGCAACTATTGAAAAGGTCTTTTTGATAGTGAAGGATAAGGCTTTGGAGGATAAAGTCACGAATTTGTTGCAAATTGCTTCCGTTTCTCTCGAAAACATCCGGTTTATTATTCAAAAAACCAACCGCAGTTGGATGCGTGATTCAGGCCCCATTATTGTAAAAAAAGACGGAAACCGAGAGGCTTTAAACTTCAATTTCAATGGTTGGGCCAAATATAAAAATTGGCAGCTGGATAAACATGTACCTAAAACAATCTCCGAAAACCTCAATATTCCTTTGACGCGTGTTTGCTATAAAGGAAAGAATGTGGTTTTGGAAGGCGGTGCGCTTGAAGTCAATGGAAAAGGTACCTTGATTACGTCAGAAGAATGTCTTTTGCACCCAACTGTGCAAGTCCGTAATGAAGGTTTCACGAAAAAGGATTATGAGGCTATCTTTAAGGAATATCTAGGGATTACCCAGACAATATGGCTAAAGGATGGGATAGTAGGAGACGACACCCACGGTCATATCGACGATCTTTGCCGGTTTGTAAACGAGAGCACCGTAGTGGCCGTGGTAGAATCGGATGCAAAGCATGAGAACTATGCGCCTTTGCAGGAAAATCTCAAACGCCTGAAAAACGCAAAACTAGAAAATGGGAAGCCCGTTAAAGTTATCGAACTGCCCATGCCAGACAAAATCATTTTTGATGGATTGCAGTTACCGGCCAGTTATGCTAATTTCTTGATTTTGAACTATACCGTACTTGTTCCAATTTTCAATGACCCCAACGATCGCATCGCGCTAAATATTATGGCCGATTGTTTTCCAGATCGAAAAGTAATAGGCCTTAGCTGTATCGATTTTATTTGGGGTTTCGGTACGCTGCATTGTTTGAGTCAGCAAATTCCGGTCTGAAATTGACCCATTATTACCGTTCCCCGGGCCGATATTGCTCTTCTGCCCTATTTAAAACATCCTCTTTATAATAGGCTACATCCTTCCAATTTGCGTTGGCATAGCGCTCGATTTGGTCGTCAAAATGCGGCGAGACCGGGTCTCCGCTCTGCCCACCTGCCAAGATACTTTTCGCCTTTACTTTTTCGCCGAACTCCACTACTGCGGCGAAGCTGTTGCCACGGGTACCATAGATTTTTTTGGTATTGTTATCGTAGCTGACCCCATAAGCCGCCAAAGCTCCCCAACGGCCAGAGGCAAGACCGATGGGTCGACTGGGTTTGCTATCGTCAAACGCTTGACGAATATCCCCGTTCAAACGTTGGTAGCGATTGACCTCGCCCCACGGGATATTCCAGGTGCCGAAATCGTTCGTCAGTCGATTGATAATTTGTTCAAAAATCTGTAAACTTTCGTTCGAATTTTGGCCTAGCCAGATAAAAGATTCCATATCGCTCAGATTATCCGGCCGTTTGGCTTCCCGGCCCATTGCGGTACCATAGTAGTGGGCCAGGGTCATGGCGACGGATTCCTTCTGAGTTTTATAATCCCATTTTTCAAGGACTTCGATGGCTTCCCGAAGCTTGGGATTTTTATCATCGTGACTATTGTAAGCTGCCACCAATCCGGGAATCAAAGCTTCGAATGCCGGTAGATACGGGTCATGGGCGAGCCGCATCAGACTATCCAACGTATATCCTTTTCTATTTTTTAAGAGCTTAACGGCATGTATGCCCCTAAAATTTTCTTGGTCGATCGACATGTAGTTCGGATAGTTCTCTTTCTTCGGACTGAACTCCAAGGCCGCCGTATAGGGGGTGGAGTTACAATTCTGTAACCATCCGTTTTCTGGGTTTAGTAACAGGATATTCTCGTCGACCGTATGCAAGCCCTGCCAATCGGTTTTGGGGTTACTACCATCTAGAGGCTTTGTATAATCGAATATGGTATCACGTTTGGGGATAAAATTTCCGTGGAAATAAGCGATATTCCCCTCAGAATCGGCGTAGACCGTATTGTTACTTGAGTTCGTGCGGATGTCCATCATCTTGCGAAATCCTTTGTAACTGTCTTTTTTTGTACGTGTAAAAGATTGTTCTAAAGCCTTGATCGGATCCCACATCATTGCAGAGGCCGTCCATTGGCCCTTCTCGAGCTGGGTGATTGGGCCATGATGCGTGTGATAGGCAGGGAAGGCTTTTTCCTTTAGACTATCACCATCCTTATATTTTAAAACGATTTCGGAAGTTTCTACTGGGCGCAGTTCTTCTCCATATCGGTACATCAATTTTCCGTCGATGTTCAGAATCGTTTCCTGGAACTCATCGATGATGTCGGTATACGTGCTGGTGTGCATCCATCCCGTTTTTTCATTGAAACCTTGATAGATGAAAAACTGACCCCATGTAACCGCTCCATAGGCGTTTAATCCCTCTTCGGAAACCGCATGCACTTCGCCCCGAAAATAAAAGGAAGTATGGGGGTTGATCAATAGCATCGCATTACCGGACTGGGTCAGTTTTCCCGAAATCGCAATGCCGTTTGAGCCTTGCGGTTCGGATTCCTCTCTTTGCTTGCTGGCCTTGATTTTTTTAGCCTTTTTTTCTTTTGGATCCAATGGCCCGGCTTCGGGAATTTTCATTTCACTTTCATAAAAAGCCCTGATCTTTTCGGTAGAAATCCGTTCAATATCGCCTCCTATCGAGCCTTCACTGAAATACATTGGCATCCATGGTTCAAAACGGGTCAAAAGTTTTGGCTTAACTTCGGGATGGGAATACAGATAATAGTTGATACCATCGGCAAAGGCAACGCAAAGTTTTTTCAACCACTCCGGACTTTTCCCATAATTGGCTTTCGCCTCATCCTCGGTCATAAAGAGCTTGGCCCTCAAATCGCTATAAATGGCTTCTTCGCCGTCAATTTCAGCCAAGCGCCCAGTTGCCCATATGTAATTTTGTTCCACACGATTGAAATCGTCCTCACATTGCGCATATAGCAAACCAAAGACGGCGTCGGCATCGGTTTTTCCATATACATGGGGAATACCAAAATCATCACGTACGATATTTACGTTTTCTGCTTGGGCGTGCCAACGGCTGGTTTCGGTATTAGATTGGGCAAAAACCGTGATGGAACATAGTAAGGCGGCGATTACAAAATAGGATAGCTTGTCGCGCATCGGATATAATTTTTGTCGTGAATGTAACAACTTTTGGTAAAACTTACGGTTGTAATTTGTCGTTTTACTTTCCATTGGGAATACTCTTATTTAAAGTACCTTGCGGGTTCTTTTAGAAAACTGCTATGCCCGAACAAAAAGTGAGTATCCTTACCGCCTTTAAGACCATTATTTGGCCGAGGCGCAGATTAGTATTTATCGGTCTTATCTTAATTGTAATCAGTAAAGCGGCAAGCTTTGTGACGCCGATTGCCTCAAAATATCTGATTGACGATGTTATCGCCAAAAAGGATATTCAGATGCTCAAGATTCTCGTCGCGGGCGTCATTATCGCCATTTTGGTGCAATCGGTCACTTCATTTTTGCTGACCAAGATTTTGAGCGTTCAGGCTCAATATATGATATCGGAATTGCGCGCCGACGTGCAGAAGAAAGTGCTCTCCCTACCAATCCGATTTTTCGACAATACGAAGTCCGGAAATCTGGTCTCGCGGATCATGAACGATGTCGAAGGGGTCCGTAATTTGATTGGCACCGGGCTGGTTCAGTTGGTGGGGGGAACCGTTACCGCCATAGTTTCGCTTGTGCTACTGTTACGTATTAGTCCGGCTATGACGCTTTTCACCTTTATTCCGCTGGCGATTTTTTCATTTATTGCATTGAAGGCGTTTAAGATTATCCGCCCTATTTTTCGCAAACGCGGCAAAATAAATGCGGAGGTTACCGGACGCTTGACCGAAACCTTGGGGGGCATCCGCGTTATCAAGGGCTTTAATGCCGAGGCACAGGAGAATCGGATTTTTGAGGATGGGGTTGAGGAACTGTTCCAGAATGTCAAAAAAAGTTTGACCACCACGGCCTTTATGACCAGTTCGGCCACATTTCTTATCGGAATCGCAACCACCGGCGTAATGGGGTTTGGAGGATATAAAATAATCGAGGGAACGTTGACCATCGGCGACCTTTTGATGTTCACGGTTCTCTTGGGATTGATGGTCGCCCCAATTGTGCAGATGAGTAATATCGGAAGTCAGTTGACCGAGGCCTTGGCAGGACTCGACCGTACCGAAGAACTTATGAATATGACCCCGGAAGCCGATGAGGCCGAACGTACCGAGGTACTTGATGATGTGAAGGGCGATATGGCCTTTCATGATGTTTCCTTTGCCTACGAGGAGGATAAGGAAGTATTGCATAACATCAGTTTCGAGGCGAATTCCGGTTCGGTAGTAGCTTTGGTCGGAAGTTCCGGTTCAGGGAAAACGACCATAGCTGGATTGGCCGCCAGCTTTTTGAACCCGGATTCAGGGAAGGTTACCATTGACGGCAAAGACCTATCGAAGGTAGACCTCAACAGTTTCCGCCAACATCTGGGTGTTGTTCTACAGGATGATTTTCTGTTCGAAGGTACCATTCGACAAAATATTCTGTTCCCACGGCCTGATGCTTCCGAAGAAAGGTTGCATCAAGCGGTCAAGGCCGCATATGTCGACGAGTTCACCGACCGTTTTGAAGAAGGCTTGGATACCCTCATCGGCGAACGTGGTATCAAACTCTCAGGAGGGCAGCGCCAACGGATTGCAATTGCAAGGGCGGTATTGGCCAATCCGAAAATCCTTATTCTCGACGAGGCTACTTCCAATTTGGATACCGAAAGCGAGGCTTTGGTGCAAAAGAGTTTGGCCGAACTTACTAAGGGGCGTACCACTTTTGTCATCGCCCACCGGTTGAGCACGATAAGAAAGGCCGACCAAATATTGGTCATCGAAAACGGACGCATTGCGGAGCGCGGCACACATGATGCTTTGATAGCTTCCGAAGGGCGGTATTATAATCTGTTTACCTACCAGGCGCGAATTTAACTAGCAACACGCAATGCGATGAGCAATTGCGTAAAGCGTTCACATGGCAAAGCAAATATGTTAAACTATTCGAAAGATTTCAATAGGGTTGCTTTAGTTCGCTCTAAATTTTCAAAAAAAAAAGGAACCGTGCCGACACGGTTCCTTTCTCACAATTGATTTGGAAATATTCCCAAACCTATTTTACTTCTTACTGCTCAACAGTGTTACCTTCTTCGTCAACAATAAGAGCTCCTGAAGTTCCATCTTCCAAGGAAACTTCTACCTTATAATGACCTGCCTCGTTTTTAGCGGCACCATTAAGGGTTGCGCCAGGATAGTTAGTCTCAATCATTGAAGTAACAGCTTCTGGTACTTCTTCGACAGCGATTTCACTGAAATCGTCTTGAGCAACAGCTTCCTCGCCAGTGGCAGCAGCTTCAGTTGCGGCATCTTGGCCTTCAGCAGCTGCGTCAGTTGCTTCCTCTTGTACTTCTGTAGCAGCATCTTGTGCTTCAGTGGCTTGCTCTTCTTGAGCAAAAGCGGTTAAACTTCCTAGTGCTAATACGGCTGTAATAAATAACTTTTTCATGATGTTCTAATTTAAATATTAATAATTGTTTTGCTATTTAGCATATTGAAAATATAGTGCCAAAAGGAGATAAATTAGTAATATTCTGATTATTAATTTTTTATAAAACATTTGACTTCCTTTTGATGTGTAATTTTGTGAAATGAAACTACCAATCGGGTAAAATAGTTACAGTATTAATTATCAATCTGAATTCAATACAGAAATTAAATCCAAAAAAAAAACTATCCTCATGTTTAGCTTACCCTTCAAGTCAAAAAAGGTAACACAGATTTTTAAACCTAATCCATAAAAAAAGGAACCGTGATAGCACGGTTCCTTCCTCGAAATTGGTTTGGGGGAATTCCCAAATTTATTTCTTATATTATTGCTCTACAGCATTTCCCTCTTCGTCAAGAATAAGGGCACCTGAAGTACCATCCTCCAAGGAAACCTCCAACTTATAGTGACCAGCTTCATTTTTGGCGGCACTGTTTACAGTAGCACCAGGATAATTCGTCTCTATGTTATTAGTAACTGCTTCGGGAACTTCTTCCATCGCAATTTCAGAAAAATCATCTTGTGCGACTGCTTCGGTTGTGGCATCTTGGGCCTCAGTGGCTTGCTCTTCTTGAGCGAATGCTGTTAAACTTCCTAATGCAAATACGGATGTAATAAATAGCTTTTTCATGATGTTATATTTTTAATATTTGTAAGTTAAATTCGATTACAAACAAGAAAATATAGTGCCAGAAAGAATAGATAGACATAAAGCACTTATTATTAGAACTTTAAAAATATTCGGACTTAATAATGCCGTGTAAATGTGTGGAATTTGTTTTTAAATGGGTAAAATTTTCACATTTCTAAGGCTTTTAACCAACTCCACCCCTACACCACGACGCCTTCACTGATATGAATTTAATAACCGAATTGGATGCCATTGACAAAATGAAATGCTCTTGGGAGGATAATCTGTTCTATATCTGAATCTTCAGGATTTTGATAACCTGAAATTAGGTGGGCATTATAGTAAGGGAGAAGTTCAAACGACTGACGCACTTAATAGAGCATTTAAAATCATAATAAAAGAATACTTAATCTCTAATAAAAGTTTCGGACCCCCAAAATGCGCATAGCTCGTTTGGGGCACACGGGTCTTGATAAAGAGTTAAGACTTTTCGTCTTTTGTCCAATTCGAAGGTAACCGAGTAATTACCAGAGCCACTAGAAACCTCCAGTTCGTTTATACTCGAAGAAAAAAAATCAGGATTATCGTTATATGAAATTATAATATTATCGAAAATTAGTCTATTCCCGTCAACCCTATAATTTCCAAACGTAGCGGAGGTATAACCTATTAATTTTTTAGTTTGTTTATCGCTGACCTGTTGTGACCATTCAAAGGTAGTATCATCGGCAAACTCATACTTAACAATTTGCTCAAAACTTGAATCATCCAATATTATTGAACGTGACCAAATTCCCAGTAAATAATCGGACTGTTCTTCCTCCGAACTTTTTGAACAAGAAGTTATAAGAACGAATAGTACTGCAACTAACTTTCTCATTGGGCTTATTTCACCAGAAGATGCCTACAAGCTAAAAAGGTTGCGTTGATTTTGATGAAAACTAGTATAAAATTGAATTTTCATTCAATTAAAATAATTAGTCTGATTCGTGGTTCTTCTTAACTTTCCGGTGCCAACTTCACTTCCAGACCGTCCAAATCTTCAGTCATGTGAATTTGGCATCCCAGCCGGCTGTTATGCTCCACAAAAAAGGCCTCGGCCAACATTGCCTCTTCATCGTCCGATTTTTCGGGCAGTTGGTGATCTGAGGTCACATAGCACTGGCAGGAGGCGCACATGGCCATTCCGCCACAAATACCGATAGTACCTTCGGGAGCAAGTTCGTAGGAGCGAACGACTTCCATTAGGTTCATGTTCATATCCGTCGGAGCGTCTATTTGGTGAATGAATCCCTCGCGGTCGGTTATTATTAATTTTATATCACTCATTTCATATCAAAGTTGATTCAAAAAATTCTTAGCTCTGCCATGAGATTGCCGATTTGAAAATTGCAACCTCGCGTAATTCCATTTCGTTAATCTATCGCTTTGACTACTGACTTCGGCGCCTCCTTTTTACTACCATCAAAACCGGTAACCCCGCCCACAGTAGTATATTTCATGACATATTTTTTGTCAGGATAAATTCTTTGATAGGCACTTTGGCACATTAGGGTCGCTTCGTGGAAGCCGCAAAGAATTAATTTCAGTTTACCGGGATAGGTGTTGACGTCTCCAATGGCGTATATGCCGGGCACGTTGGTCTGGTAATCAAACGTATTCACCTTAATAGCATTCTTTTCGATGTCAAGGCCCCAATCGGCAATCGGGCCCAACTTCGGCGATAATCCGAATAACGGGATGAAATGGTCTACTGCTATTCGTGTATCCTCGACCGCCGTGGTTTTCTTTCGAATGGTCAACGCTTCCAATTTCTCATCACCTTCTAGAGCAGTCACTTCAGCAGGGGTTATCAGTCGTATTTTTCCTTGGTTTTTTAAGACCTGTACTTTTTCCACAGAATCCAACGCGCCCCGGAATTCCTTACGGCGATGTACAAGGGTTACTTCGGATGCTACCTCCGCTAAAAATATACTCCAATCCAAAGCGGAGTCGCCACCACCGGCAATCAGCACTTTTTTGTCGCGATAGAGTTCAGGGTCTTTGATGATATATTCTATGCCGCTATCCTCGTATTTTTTCAAATTTTCCAGTAGTGGTTTTCTTGGCTCGAAACTTCCCAAGCCGCCTGCAATAGCCACAATGGGAGCGTGATGCTTGGTTCCCTTGTTCGTAGTCACAATAAAAGAACCGTCATCTTTCTTTTCAATGGTCTGCGCCCTTTCGCCCAAAGTAAATCCGGGGGCAAAGGATTTGATTTGTTCCATAAGATTATCTACCAAATCGCCCGCAAGGATTTCGGGGAAACCGGGAATATCGTATATGGGTTTTTTGGGATAAATCTCCGAGCACTGTCCGCCCGCCTGGGGCAAGGCGTCGATCAAATGGCATTTCAACTGTAAAAGGCCGGCTTCAAAAACGGCAAAAAGCCCAGTTGGGCCCGCACCGATAATCAATATATCAGTAGTAATCATTCAAAAATCATGTTTAAAATCCACTCCCATCATCAACTCTCATTAGGGACTACCATCGTAACCCCCTAAGCTACCGGTTGGCCTACATTTACGACCTCTTCGATTTGGGGGGCGTATTTCTTTATGGTCATCTCGACACCGCTTTTTAGAGTCATTTGATTGACCGAACACCCGATGCAGTTTCCTTCTAACCTCACGTTCACGGATTTCCCATTATCAATGGATATTAATGAAATATCCCCTCCGTCACTTTGCAAAAAGGGGCGAATCTCGTCCAAGGCCTTTTCTACGTTCTTTGTTAGTTCTTCCGAAGTCATGATTTCTTTCCTTTCACGGCGGCACATCCCGCCATTGTTGTTATTTTAATCGCTTCCGTCGGGGGAAGGCTTTTATTGCGGCGCACCAGTTCCTGTACTGTATTTCTGGTCAGTTGTTCGAAGGCTTCTTCAACAGCAGTGGCTGTTTGCAAAGCGGCAGGTCTTCCAACATCACCGGCTTCCCTTATACTCTGCACCAAAGGAATCTCGCCCAGAAATGGAACCCCGAGGTCCTCGGCCAGATGCTTTGCTCCTTCTTTTCCAAAGATATAGTATTTGTTGTCAGGAAGTTCCTCAGGTGTAAAATACGCCATATTCTCGACAATACCCAATACCGGCACATTAATGGAATCTTGCTGAAACATCGCAACACCTTTGCGGGCATCGGCAAGCGCCACTTCTTGTGGCGTACTTACAACGACGGCACCGGTCACAGGCATCGCCTGCATTATACTCAAGTGAATGTCACCCGTACCCGGAGGGAGATCCAGTAGCATAAAATCAAGCTCGCCCCAATGGGCGTCAAAAATCATTTGATTGAGTGCCTTTGAGGCCATGGGGCCCCGCCAAATTACTGCTTGGTTCGGCTGGGTAAAAAATCCGATGGACAATAGCTTGACGCCATAACTTTCCACAGGCTTCATTTTCGATTTTCCGTTGACATTGACCGCCAAAGGTTTTTCTTGGGTCACATCGAACATGGTCGGCATAGAGGGGCCATAGATATCGGCATCAAGAACGCCGACCTTAAAGCCCATTTTAGCTAATGTCACCGCCAAATTGGCGGTTACGGTGGATTTACCGACACCGCCCTTACCGGAGGCCACGGCGATTATACTCTGAATACCCGGGATTGGTTTACCCTTGATTTCGTTGGTCTTCGGTTTCGCGGCAGGGGCATCGACCTTGATATTAATTTTTATCTTGGCTTTCTCATAGACTTCCCTATGGATAATCTTTAGGATTTCGACCTCGGTTTTCTTCCGGGCCTGTAGACTAGGGTTGGCGATCGTGATATCGACCTCGACCTCATCCCCAAAAATCTGTATATTCTTGACCGCGCCACTTTCGACCATATTTTGGCCCTCGCCGGGTACGGTGATGTTTTCCAACGCCTTTAAAACTGCTTGTTTTTCAATCTTCATATACTCTTGCTAATTCGCTTTATGTAAAGTCTTTCTAAATAGCAAAGATACAGTATGGAGGTGAGATGGTAAAGGGATGGGTATTAAATGTAACTATATCTTCCTCCCGTCCAACAAATTAATAGTTCGTTTCCCGTATGCAGCGTTTTGCTCTGAATGGGTAGCCTGAATAATTGTTACCCCATCATCATTGAGTTCCTTGAACAACTCCATAATTTCGGTACTTTGTTTGGAGTTTAGGTTACCCGTAGGCTCATCGGCCAAAATCAATTTGGGTTTAGAAATCAAGGCTCGGGCAACACCTACCAATTGTTGTTGCCCACCACTGAGCTGGGTGGGGAAAAGATCTTTTTTACCAACGATGCCAAATCGATCGAGCATGTCCGCGACCATTGCTTTGCGCTCTGAACCTTTCAGTTTTTTGTACAATAATGGCATTTCGAGGTTTTCGTATACCGTTAGCTCGTCAATGAGATGATAGGCCTGAAATACAAATCCGATGTACTGTTTGTAAAGATTGGCCCGGTGTTTTTCTTTAAGCTGGTGTACAGGTTCGTCCAAAAAATTGTATTCACCTTCGTTGAAATCGTCGAGCATGCCGATAACATTGAGTAAAGTCGATTTCCCGGAACCCGAAGGCCCCATAATAGAGATAAACTCACCTTCTTCGATCAACAGGTTGATGTCTTTTAATAGGAAGACCCGCTGGCCACCCTGTTGTACCCATTTGAAAATGCTGTTTAGTTGTAGTAACATATTTTAAATTATTTAGGTTGTTTGATGAACTTGATATCAGGTTAACTTATTCTAAAGAGATAGGTGGAGCCTTGCAGTTTAGGTTCGGAATTAAGTTGTAAACCTACTACAATATGTTCTGCCAAGCCAATACCTTTCGGGTCAGTGATAGGCTTCATTCATCCCTCAATGCATCAATAGGGTTGTTCGTAGCCGCCCGAAAACTCTGCCAGCTTACCGTGACCATGGCAATGAACAAGGCGATAATTCCTGCCAGGGCAAATATCCACCAGCTCATGCTAGTTTTATAGGCAAAGCTCTCTAACCATTTGCCCATGGCGTACCACGACATAGGTACGGCGATTATAAAAGCCAAACCTACCCATTTCACAAAGTCTTTGTTCAATAATGTCAAGATTTGGGTAATCGTTGCACCGTTGACCTTTCGGATGCCGATTTCTTTTTTTCTTTGGAGGATGGTGTAGGATGTCAATCCAAATAGGCCCATTGAGGCGATAAGGATGGCGAGGATGGTGAAAATCTGAAAGGCAGAAGCGAATTTTTTATCTTCTTTGTATTGTGCCTCAAAATTTTGGTCCAAAAAAGTGTAGTTATACGTGCTTTCGGGAAAAACTTGATGCCATATTCTGTTCAATTGTTCTAACGCTTCGGTGGTGCCTGATACGGTATTAGAAGATTGATCCAATTTCACAAGAACATTGCCGATATTGTTACTGTGTGTGATAATCATTGGCTCGATGGGCGATTTTAATCCGAAATGGTGGTAATCCTTGATGACGCCGGTTATTGTAAAGTCCGTATCCCAGAACTTCATTAATTTTCCAATTAAGCTCTCCATATCCAAAACGCCCATTAAATGGGCCATTTTTTCGTTGATGACAATATTATTACTCTTTTCATTCGATGTTTGTAGAAACGCCCCGCCGGCAACAAATTCAATACCCCCCACCTTAAAGTAGTTGGGCTGTACCGCATAGTTGTACCATACCCTTGTTGTATCAATCGTGCCATTTGGAAAAATCACACCGATATTCGAATTCAAATTGGAAAAAACATCCCCGGGATAGGTCTGTGCCAAGGCCACATCTTTCACATAGGGACTTTTTTTAAGTTCGTTCACCAACGTGCCAAAATCGCGTTTCAATAGGGTATCGTTCCCACGGTCCAGCACCTGCCCCTTTAACGCCACCAAGTGGTCAAGATCAGCACCGATGAGTCGGTTTTCTAAAAAACTGATTTGCTTATTGGCGATAAAGGTACCTGTCAAAAGGGTTATGCTAACAAAAAATTGGCCGATAATAAGGCCTCTTCGAAGTTTAAGACTGTTACTGGAAGTCCGTAACTCTCCCTTTAGCACCTTTACTGCCTTATATTTACTTAAAACCAAGGCCGGATACAAGGCGGATAACAGCCCCCCAAAAAGTATAAAGGCAAAATGAGGCAAAAGGTCTATTAACTGCGCACCGTTCAAGTGAAAATCCTGCCCTACAAACCGATTGAAAAGAGGAAGTGAAAGATAAACCGCGGATATGGCTAAAGCAATGGCAATGAAATTCAATAGCGCAGATTCCAAAAGGGACTGTAGGATTAATTGTGGCCTTCTGGCACCGACCACTTTGCGGACCCCGATTTCCTTGGCTCGCTCCAAGGATTTGCTGGTGGAGAGATTCATATAGTTCATCCAGGACAGCAGAATGGTAATGAAGGCAATAATGGCCAAAAGACGAACGCTGTCGGCACTGCCGTTGGACTCGGCTTCGTAGGGTTTGTTAGAGGTTAAGTGGATATCCTCTATCGGTTCAAGATGATGTCTTTCGTTACCCAGCCCTTCGGGATCAAGATCCATTACTTTCTGGTTAAGCAAATTTAAGTCGGTATTCTTATCGACTTTTAAATAGGTATAGTATTCGTTCTGGTTCCAGGTATATTTCCAATCACGCTCGAATACGGGCCAGGTATAAAAGGTCTTGAACGAAACGAGAAAGTCATTATTGATATGGCTATTCGGCACATCGCTGTTCAACACCCCGGTAACTTTAAAGTTCGTATTACCCTCTGCGGCTATCTTAACGGTTTCCCCTATAGGATTTGCGGCACCAAAAATCTTTTCCGCCAATTTCGCCGAGAGTACGATGGAATAAGGTTCGTTCAGGGCGGTGCCTACATCCCCTTTTTGCAGATTACGGTCGAATATCTCAAAGTAGCTGGGATCCGCCAATGCCCCGGTATTTTCATCAAAAACGGTGTTGTCGCGGACCAATACCAAACCTTTCATGCGACGGAGCCGAACAAAATCTTTTATTTCCGGAAATTTTTCTTGCAAGGTGGGGCCGCTTACGATATAAGCATTGGCATCACCGGGCACCCACTCGCCACCTTCCAAATAATCCATATACACCCGATGTACATTTTGCGATCCTGCAAAGGTGTCAAAGCTGCGTTCATAGTTCACATAGAGCATGATCAGGATAAAAGAAGCTACACCGATGGCCAGCCCGAAGATATTAACAAAGGAATACAGCTTGTTCTTAAGCAGGTACCTTGTTGCGATTTTTAGAAATAGTTTGTACATCTTGTTGCTGTTCTAAAATTCTACCAGTCTATTTTTACCATCCTTTTTCACTCCGTTCGCAAGCTTTTTGCAGGGTTCGTAGTTGCCACTTTTAGTGTCTGATAGCTTACAGTAGCTAAGGCAATAATTAATAGTATGCCACCGGCAACCAAGAACATCCACCATTGAATATCAATATGGAAAGCAAAACCCTGAATCCAACCGTTCATAACGTACCAAGCCAAGGGAATAGCGACAATAAGGGCAATGGCGACGAGTTTTATGAAATCCTTTGAAAGCAATTGAAACAGTCCCGTAATATTGGCTCCCAATACTTTTCGAACGGCAATTTCTTTGACCCGTTGGTGAGCAGTGAACATCGCCAATCCAAAAAGCCCCAAACAGGAAATTACGATGGCGAGAAAGGCAAATATACCTGCTATTTTTTGTACTTTTTGTTCATCCTTATAGCCCTTTTCAATGGCTTCATCCAAGAAATTATACGTAAATGGGAGTGCGCTGAACTGTCGATGTACTTTTTCCATGTGGGCGATGGCATCCGCCGTTCTTCCTGGCGTAGTTTTGACATAAAACATTACGGCATCCGTGGGTCTACATTGTATAATCATGGGTTCAATCGGATTGTGCAATGAGGCAAAATGGAAATTCTTTACGACCCCTACAATCTTGCCGCCCTCATATCCCCAAAAACTCATGGATTTACCAATAGGATTCTTTATACCCATTGCCTTTACCGCTTCTTCGTTGACCAAATAATTCAGGGTATCGGTAGCAAATTTGGATGAAAAATTACGACCTTTTACTACCGGGATATCCAGCATTTCGATAAGTTCAAAATCGACGGTCAGGACCGAGAACCATTGTTGCCCATCATTAGCGCTTTGACCTTCCCAAACAGGATCGGAAGTCGTACCCCCCTCATCTATAAAATTACTATTGGCCAAACTTACTTGCTCGATGCCCGAGAAATTAGCCAATTCGGCCTTCATGGACTGCGATTTCAGATAGGTTTCGTTATCCATATACATAAAAAGAATATTTTCTTTATCGAGCCCGAGGTTCTTGTTCTGAACATATTCGAGTTGTAAGTAAACCACGAGGGTGCCCGTAATCATCATCATGCACAGAAAGAATTGAAAAACGACTAGACTTTTTCGCAAGAGGGTCTCGCCTTTGTCGCCGTTCAATTTTTCGTTGAGGGCGTTGATGCTTTTGAACGAGGAAAGCGAAAAAGCAGGATACAGACCGGAAAGCAGTACCGTTACCAATGCGATTGAGACCAGAATGCCGTATAAACGAAAATCAGAAAAATCTATGGCAAGCTCTTTTTCGGTAATGGCATTGAACAGTGGCATTGAAATCAAAGCCAAGATCACGGCACATAAAACGGATATAGACACCAGTACTGCCGACTCCATAAAAAATTGTCCCAGCAGAACACTTTTTCCCGCACCCAAAACTTTCTTTATGCCAACTTCTTTGGAGCGTTTTACGGCCCTAGCCGTGGCAAGGTTTATAAAATTGAAGCAGGCAATCAACAGCGTAAAGATGGCGATGACCCCGAATAGGATAATATAGTCGATTCTTCCGCCAACGGGCTTGCCATTTTCAAACTTGGAATACAAATAACGGTCGTGCAATGGTTGTAAGGATAGCGTTCTCCATGTATCTCCACCGGCTTTTTCCGGGATGTTCCCTACTTTTTTTTCCAGTAGCTCAAGATTGACATTTGCATCGTAAAGGATATATGTAGTCAGCCATGTGTTTCCCCAACTCTTGTTGTTCATCGGCAAGAAATTGTCCAAGGGCACGACCGCATCAAATTTTAAGGTGGACTGTCGGGGAACTTTTTCAAAAATGCCCGTTACCAAAAAGGGTTTGGCCGTTTCATCGAGCATTAGGTTGACGGTTTTTCCCATAGCATCCTCTTCTGGGAAGTAAATCGAGGCCATTTCTTCCGATAGAACGATACTTTTGACATCCATCAGGCAATTCTCGGACTGTCCTTTTTTTAAGGGGAAAGAAAACATATCGAAAAAGCCGGTATCGGCACCGACAATCTGCGCACCTAATGTTTTCTCGTTTGCTCTTAATATGGACTCCCTTGGCCCAGCACTTCTTACTACGGTTTCGATTTCCGGGACCTGTTCCGATAATGCTTCCGCAACGGGATAACCCGTACCGTTCCAAGTGTCTATTTCGCCTTCCTCCGAAGTAACATTGGTCATTACCTGACTAATAGTATCGCCCTTGGCGTGAAAACGATCTTTACCAAATTCATCTGCTATCCATAGCGCAATCAAAAGCGCACACCAAATACCCAAGGCTAACCCGATAGTATTGATTAAAGCAAATCCTTTTTGTCTGCCAAGGCCTCTAAAAGCTAATTTGATATGATTTCTAAACATGAAAGAGTCTTCTTAAAATATTAGTTTTTGCATGATTTTATTGTAAAGACCAAAAATATAGAATCGATTTTTATGCCATAAACATAATATATCTGATAATCATCCATATACATGTAAAAACTGTACGATGTTGCAAATGATATGTCAAATATTTAGACAGTTGCTGTAAAGTAAGTGGACACTTCAAATTCTTTTTCATGTCATTAGAGGCCCATCATGAGAAGGATAAAGGGTATTCATTTCTGTAACAAGTACGTCAATTTTTAAAGGAATTTTAAATTAGAATCAACTGTGGGTCGAAATTTTGACCTGCCGACCCTATACTTTTGAAACCTACAAGAGCGCATTACCGTAAGTTAAGCCATGAAACCAGCGCTACTTTTATTTCTTTGTCTTCCAATGATCATGGTCGCCCAAAAAATAGATCACACCCTGTCGTTTCGCGACATCAACAGCGATTCTTACTTTCGTTTCAATTACGATAATGACTTTTTCGCAGCTACCGATAAGGACTATACCCAAGGCTATAACTTAGAACTTGTAGCACCCCTTTTTAGCAATAATCCGCTTAACCTTTTGTTCTTGAAGCCGAAGAGTTCCTTTTCCAAATATGGACTTTCCATTGAGCATTTGGGCTTTACGCCCCACCAATATCAGCGCCCTGATATCCAATTTGGTGATCGACCGTTTGCTGCTGCAATTATGCTCAAGAGTTTCTTGGTGGCCACCGATGCGGTAAAAAAATCGAGAGTAACATCTTCCCTCAGTCTTGGCATTATCGGTCCCGGGGCATTTGGTAGGGAAATGCAGACCGGTATCCATAAACTTACCGGTAACAAGATTCCGCTGGGCTGGCGCAATCAGATCAAGAACGATGTTGTACTCAACTACAGCTTAGTCTATGAAAAAAAATTATGGTCTTATGACCATTTATTTTCACTGAATACGGTTACCAACGCGCAGCTTGGCACGTTGTTTAGCCATGTTTCCACGGGAATGAATGGCGCTTTGGGCCTAATCAATTCTCCGTTCACCGGTGATAAAAAGGGTTTTCAGGTGTATGTATATGGGCAGCCTAGCCTTAAATTCGTAGGCTATAACGCTACTTTGCAGGGAGGTTTGTTCAACAGAAATAGCCCTTACACCATTTCGGCAGCTGCCGTTGAACGCGTTACCGCACAATTTGATTTTGGCTTACTCCTACAGACTCGTGTGCTATATTTCGAATATACCCGCTCCTTCATTACCCGAGAATTTGAATCCGGACACGCCTCTGCCTGGGGAGGGGTAAACATCGGGTTTACATTCTAGGAAGGATACCTTTCACTCCGTTCTCAAACTCTTTACCGGATTCCGATTCGCAGCCGCAACCGTTCTAATACTGATAATCACCATTGCAATCAGTAGCATGGCTACCCCGCTCAACAAGAAAATCCACCAGCTTATATCAGTTTTATAGGCAAAATCTTGGAGCCAGTTGCTGGTTCCCCACCAAGCGATGGGCGTGGCAATAGCGAAGGCGATTGCTACCAATATCAAGAACTCTTTGCAGAGCAACAAATTCAGCTGGGCCAAAGATGCCCCAAGAATCTTGCGGATACCGATTTCCTTGGTACGGCGCTCTGTGGTGTGGATTACCAGGCCTAGAAGGCCAAGGCAGCTGATGACGATGGCAAGGCCGGTCGCCCATGCCAGCAGTACTGAGGTTTTACGTTCTTGCTCGTAGAATTGTTTGATAGTATCGTCCATGAATTGGACTTCAAAGTCATCTTCAGGATAGATAGCTCTCCAAGCCTCTTCAATTTTCGCAATCACAACCGACAAATTTGTGGAAGCTTCCGATAGTAGCGAAAAATGAATGGTATTGAACTGGGCGTAAAAATCCCGGTTATCATCGCCCTTTAAAGCCATAGGCATAATACCGGAGCGCAAAGAACGTTGATTGAAATCTTCCATGACCCCGACAATCGGAATATGGTCATCATCAATTTTAATTATTTGCCCTACAGCGTCCTTCGGATTCTGGAAACCCAATATTTTAGAATAGGTTTCGTTAATCACGTATTCCTGAATCGTATCATTGAGCCTGTCGCGACCTGCGACTAATGGGATATCGTATAATTTAAGGTAACTAAGGTCCCCAAAAAGGAGTTCTAAACTTGTGATTATTTCATTTCCATCGGAAATATAAGTTGCGATAGTAGAATTGCTGTTGCCAGATGCAGGTGGATTGTTGGCCAAACTAATAACCGAAATTTCGGGTATTTTTGAAATCTCATTCACAAAATTCTTGCGTTTGCCCAGATCATCGTCTTGCCAGGCCCTTATGTAAGCATTGGCCTCTGTTTCAAAACCCATATTCTTTGTGACCAAAAAATTGAGCTGCCTGCCAACGACTAAAGTAGCAACGATAAAGATCTGGGCAATCACAAACTGAAACACCGTAAGGTATTTTCGTATTGAAGATTTATCGTTGCCAGAGACAACTTGATTTTTAAGCACGGATACTGGCTTAAAATGTGAGAGTACCATTGCAGGATAAAATCCGGAGAGCAAAGTTATGGTCAACAATAAAATGACAAATAAAATAAGAATTGGAGCGTTTGTCAAAATATCGATACCCAGACCATGGGGCATAAAATCGGCAAAGACCTGAAATAGCGACGAGGCCAAAAATACCGATATGCAAGCTGCGCCAATAACCAATAACAAGGTTTCGCCCAAGAACTGAATGACCAGCTGTTTCTTCGAACTTCCCAAAGTCTTTCGGATACCGATTTCCTTGGCCCGATTTGTAGCATGGGCGGTATTTAAATTGATGAAATTAATACTCCCCAAAACCAAAAGAAAAAAAGCTACAAGACCCAAACCTATCAAAACGGCTTTATCCCCAATATGATCGGAGTTCTTAAATATTCCATAATCACTATTGAAATGCACATCGCTCAAAGGTTGTAAATGAAAATTTCTTTTTTGTCCCAAGGCGTACATTGCCTTATCGGCATGGTCAAAGGCGACCCGATCCAGTTGTTCTTGAACGCTTTTGGGGGTGGCATTCGGCGCTAATTTCACAAAAAGCTCGGTGTCCGAATTCGAATTATTCCATGATTCATTGAATACAATTCTCGCCATATCGGTATTGCGAGCCGTTTCTAAAGAAATAAATTCGTTAAAATATAAGTCGGTACGTTCTTCCAGATCAGCAACTATACCTGTTATCTTAACAGGAATGCTGTCATTATATACCAGATTTTTACCTATTATCTCATTTTTAGGTTGATTCGGAAAGTATTTGGCCGCCTTCCCCTCGGTGATTACCATTTGATTGGGTTCTGAAAGGGTATGTGGCGAGCCTGCAAGCCATTCATATTTAAAAAGTTCAAAATACGCGCCGTCGACAAGAATGGCATCCTCAATATTTCGAAAGGTCTTGGTCGATTCTTCAGTTTTTGAGGTAGCGAAATACATGGTAAAAAAAGCACTGACCGTTTCAAGTCCCGACATATTTCTTTTGGCATATTCATTTAATGGAACGGCTACTCCACGATTATGAAAATTGCCCTCGGGCGTACTAAAATCGGAAGTAATTCGATATATCCGTTCCCCATCAAGGTGAAACTTGTCAAACGTAAAATCATAATAGACCATCGCCCCAATGACAAAAGCGGCACTTAAACCAATCGAGAGACCAATAATATTAATCAAGGAAAAGGCCTTGTTTTTCCAAATGTTTCGCCAAGCGATTTTCAGATAGTTTTTAAACATGGTTTCACATTGTTTATTCCGATTTCAGTATGCTTCTATTCATCACTCAGACCCTTTCAACGGGTTAACTTTTAGATAATCTTGCTTTCAGTTTTAGACCTGTAAGACCTTTCTTTGTTTTCGGATACATCGCTCTCGGGAACTGGAGCTACTCCAAAAAAAAATCAATTTAACGGGCAGGTTTATTTATTCCGTCCGTAAGCTCTTTACGGGATTGACGTTAGCTGCCTTGATGGCCTGAAAACTGACTGTAAGCATTGTAATCAACAGGGCACCTGCAATAGCCAGCCCAAATATCCACCACGAAATTTCCATGCGATATTCATAGCTCTGTAGCCATCGGGCCATAAAATAATACGTTATGGGGATAGCGATCATACAGGAAATCAGCACCAAACCCACAAAATCTTTGGAGAGCATGTTCCAAAGGTTCAGCACCGATGCGCCCAACACTTTTCGTACGCCGATTTCCTTAGTGCGCTGTTCGGCAACAAAGGACGCCAGACCAAAAAGACCCAAACAGCTTATAAATATGGCCAAAATTGTAAAGACCCCCGCCAGATTACCCAAGCGCTGTTCTGCTTCGAATTTGCGATTGAATTCTTGATCGATAAATTTATAATCGAATTTTGCGGAGGGCACTACATTGGCGAATACCTTTTCGATTTTGGAAATGGCATTTCCGGCGCTAACCTCCGGCTTTATCCTGATATCGATGTAGTCAACACCTTCGTAATCGATATAAAAAAACGCCTGTTTTACCGGTTCATATGGCGATTGCATGACCATATCCTTTGTAACTCCGATGATTTCGGCGCGTCGCGGTCCGCCAAATGACACAAAAGTTCCTACGGGATTTTCCAACCCCATGTACCTAACTGCCGATTCATTTATAATTATGGCCAACGAATCCGATGCATAATCACGGGAAAAATCCCTACCCTCCAAAAATTGCCATCCCACGGTCTTTCCGTAATCATGCGTAACCCGGAGGATACCAAAATCAGGCGTCATCTCGGGATTCTTTCCAGGCCAGCTAATTCCACCACCGCCATTGCTATAGACGCCCATTAGAGGGGAGGATGATTGGGTCATTTCTTCTACCGCCCCGGATGCTTTAAGCTCATGCCGCAACAAATCGTATTTCCCCTCGTATTCGGGATTGTTCATCTGCACGGAAATGAGGTTGTTTTGATCGTATCCCATGGGCCTATCTTTAGTGAATTCAATCTGGTTAAAGACGATAACCGTACCTACGGCAAGCATGATAGAAACTGCAAATTGAAACACCACTAATACTTTTCTGGGAACCGAAGCGTAAGGGCCCGCCTTGAAAGTACCTTTAAGCACTTTAATCGGACTGAATGAGGATAGATATAATGCAGGATAACTACCGGCCAACAATCCGGTCAAGAGGGTGAAGGTCAATATCATCCCCCAAAAGAGAAGGTTGCCCCATGGGATGCCCATTTCTTTCCCGGCAAGTTCGTTGAACCATGGTAGCGAAATTGCGACCAAAACAAAGGCCAATACCGATGCCAATGTCGAAATTAACAGCGATTCGCTCAGAAACTGAATGACCAATTGCTTCTTTTTAGAACCGACCGTCTTTCGGATACCGACTTCCTTCGACCGTTTCTCGGAACGCGCCGTGCTTAGGTTCATAAAATTGATACAGGCCAAAAAAAGCACGAAAACACCAATGGCAATAAATAGCCAAACGAAAGTAATACGCCCTTCGGTTGGCTTGCCCTGTTCATCGAATTCGGAATACAGGTACCATTTGTCCATCGGATAGGCGAAGGGATGCAGACCGCGTTGTCCAAAAATATCGAGCTCATCGGAAGGCCCGTACTGGGTATATAATTTTTGCAACGCGGTGTTGGCCGTCTCGAAATCGATACCGGGCTTTAGTTGTACATATAGCTGAAAAGACCAGTCGTCCCATATTGTTTTGATACGTTCAAAACGTTCAGGTTCGTTGGCCTCGACCAGATTCCAGTTGGCAAAAAACTTTGGATAGGCAAAGCTATTGTTTTGAGGCAGGTCTTTGTATATTCCCTGTACCACGGCATCCATTTCATTATTGAGTTTTATTGATTTCCCCATCGGGTTTTTAGTGCCGAAAATGGCCAAGGCCGCCGATTCGGATAATACGACGGAATTCAAATCTCCTAAACTGGAATGGGAACCTTGGATCATATCCAACGAAAGCATATCCAAGGCCTCCTTTTCAATAAATTGTCCGGTTTGGGTATAACTTTCACCGTCGGTGGTAAGCACGTAGTCCCCTACCCAGGTAGCCCGTATAACGTGTTCGAAATAATCGGAATAATTTTCCTTGATAACGCTCCCCATGATATATAAGGTTGAAGCAAACGAACCAATTTCGCCAGTATCCAAATTCTCGCCCCGGTTGTAGATTTGGGCAATTTTATCATGGTTCTTGTGGTAGGTGTTGAATGTGATTTCGTCTAACACCCACAGGCCTATCATGATGACCACAGCCATGCCTAGGGCAAGTCCGCCGATATTGATGGCTGAGTAGCCCTTGTTCCTTTTTAGGTTTCGCCAAGCGATTTTTAGATAATTTTTATACATTTTTTTAGTTTAGGCTGATTCAATGCTATTTTGTGAGTTATTGCACCATGGCCATAATTTCCGATGCGAAGGCATATATAGGTCACGAACTTCGGTTTTTGAAAAGGATTATGAAATTGAGGTCGCTAATACTAAATCGATTTTCATGCCATCTTTATAACTATCTAATTAACAGCATATTAATGAATTATTTAGTTTATCAAATCCATAAAGTGTAAAATATTTAGACACCCGGTGTAAAATATATGTACATCTAGGGAATTCTTGTAGATTCTTTATTAAACCTTTCAAAAAGGTCATTATGTACGAAGCTGTTTTGATACGAAAAACAATCTGAGAAGATCGTTGATTTACAATCTTATAACCATTATAATACTTTGAAAATAAATGGCCGCTTATGAGGTCCCATTGTCTTAATAAAGATCGGTTTGAATTCGAAAGTTTATTGCAACCTATTCCGCTCCTCTTCCGCACCGCCTTTTTTGTCGGCGGATTTTAACTTAATATTCCCAAATTTATAGGAAACGCTTAATCTGGCAACCGTACTGTCAAAATCCGTATCGATATTGTAACCACTAGCGGGTAAAATACTATAAATAGTTCTTTGGCCCCAGGTATTAAAAATATCGCTTACGGCCAATTTAATGTTCATTTTGCCGTCAAAAAACTCCCTGCTTATACCCAGATCAACCGTATATCTTGATTTTATATTGAATACTCCGTAAACACTTGGGGATAGGTAAGTGGCACTTAATTCGACAGAAGAACGGTCGTCAATAGTAAAGGTATGGTTGGTGCTAGCCTGCCACGCCAATCTTTCCAATTGCAATTGCGCCCCCTCGATTTCGTTGGATTTGTACTCGTTATAGTAAACCGATACGTTGTTATAAGTGCTCCACCAATAATTTACCTTAAAAGGAGCGTTAACGTTCAAACTGTACGAACTGAAGCCATTGAGGTTGGCATCCGTTTGGGAAATCGACTGGGTTTCGGGGTCGGTCAATATGATGTAGGCGATGGCATCCTTAGTATCGCTATAGCTCAAATCGAATTTATATTTGTTTTTGAGCAGAAATCCAAGGCTGTAGGAATCGGTGTATTGGGGCTTTAGAAAAGGATTCCCGAAACGGAAGGTATATTGATCGATATAATACACAAATGGATTCAGGGAGGAATAATTGGGCCGGTCGATCCTTCTGCCATAACTGGCATTTATGATGTTCGAATCGCCGATTTTTTTCTGGACGAACAATGTTGGAAATAGGTCCGTGTAGTCTCTGTCCACAACGTTTTCATCGGTAATGGAGTTTCCTTCGGATGCCGTTCTCTCTGCGCGCAATCCCGCTTGAAAAGTATACGAGCCCAATTGGGTGCTATAGTTCAAGTAGGCAGCTGATATTTCTTCGTTATAAATGAACCGGTTGCTCCGTCTTTCATCGTTGCGATAGCTCCCGTCATTTTGAAGAATGTCATACTGGAGCACGTTATCTGTTTTTACCGCACTATATTTTAGTCCGGCTTCCAATTTTGAGTTTTCGGTAAAAGGATGTGTGAAATCCACTTTACCGACGTAGATATCCGCATTTTGCGGTGTCAGGTTTCTAAAGGCATCGGGAGGACGAAATTCCATCTGGTTCTCATCTAAAAAACGGTTGCTGAAATCAAAGGCTTCCTCCCGGAATGAGGACGAATAGTCGTAGCTGAAGTTCAAATCGGTGCCCACAGTATCCAATCGTACATTGTAGGTAGCGTTGTAGTTCAAATACTTGGTGGGGAATCCCCCGATCGTTGTTCCCACAACCGTTGAATCAATACTGTTCTGTCGCGCAGCTATATCGGTCGTACCATTGAGCTCAGAATCGATATGCAGAAAATTACCACTCATGATAAAACCCAAAGTGCTTTTCGGACTTAGGTTTACATCTGCACCCACTTTAAAATTATGGTTATTGAACCGTTGTTTTTCAAAGGAGGATGTGTTAAAAAAAGTGGATGCTTCGGAAAAGGAAGTCGATCGGTCGATAGCGATGGTCTGAAAACCTTCGTTGTCAGAATAATCGTAATTGGCATAGATATTCAGCAACTCATTTTTATGGTTCAAGGCGATTCCCCCGTTGGTCTTTCTATATTTTCCCTGTCCATCGCTCGCATTTACGGTCAGGTTGGTTCCGGCATCCTTGTTTTTTTTCATTTTGATGTTAAGAATTCCAGCGTTACCTGATGCGTCGTATTTTGCGGACGGGTTTGTCATAATCTCGATGGATTCGATAGCACTCGATTGGGTGGAATCCAACAAGTTTTCCAATTGAACTTGGGAAAGATAAGTCTGCTTACCATTAATCAGAATCAGTACGTTGCTTTTACCTATCAGACTGATTATACCGTTGTCGACCGTAACGCCAGGTGCCTTTTGTAGAATATCCATGGCCGTGTTGCCCGTAGCCAGAATACTGTTCTCTATATTCAGGACGACCCTATCCACCTTGTTCTGAATCAGCGGTTTTTTACTGGTAACGGTCACCCCCTGCAGCTCCATGTTTTCCTCTTTTAAGCGGATGGTTCCAAAATCCTTGGTTTGATTTGCCGTAATCTCGAAAACTACCGAATCATCCGTTTTGAATCCCAAAATACTAACGGATAGGTAATATTTTCCGATTGGTACATCCTTTATAACAAACGAACCCAAGTCATCGGTCATCGCACCTGTGACCATAGTGGAATCCGAGGCTTTATAAACCACCAAGTTGGCATAGGGCAAAGGTTCGTCGGAAACAGTGGCTATCTTTCCGCCAAGTTGTGCGTTTGCTTCCGATTGTGCATTGGCCGGTATAGCTAAAAGGGCCGAGCAAAGGATATATAAAAGGAAATTGACTTTATTTTTATGGGATTTCATGCGTCGTTTTTTGACAATAGTTTTCTACCCCAAGAATTTTTCTTAGGTAAATATGACCTTGATAAATAGGAGGGCGTATCTTACTTTTCCGGAGAAGAGTCGTTCCGGCTTTTAAGGAAGTGATTGATCAGAAGATAGTACAATAGCAGACCGGTGGATAGGAATATAATCACCACACCATAGGGAAGCATAGATTCGTCCATACTATAAGGCAGAAATTCTTGTACAATAAGACCAAGGCCACCGAAAATTCCGAGTAACGTCCATTTGAGTACGTTTCGCTCACGCTCTTTGCTTCCGGTGGTTTCCAAAATGGCTTTGACTACGTTTTCATCATCCAAATTGGTTTCAATTATTCTTTTTCTTAATCTATATTTCATCAGTTGGATAAAAATCTGTGCGATTATCCAAGTGGTTGCTATAATCATTACGAAAGGTGCGATTTTGTATAACATATCGATGGGTTTTGCTAAGTAGACAACCGTTTTGGATAATGGGTTGCAAAAAAGTTGGAGAAATTATTTTTTTCGTGATGCACTTTCGCCGACCGATCAAAGTTGGATAATTCCCCGTTATTTTGCAACCTTATCCACTTTTACGTTGTCTACTTGATATGACTATGGTCGAAGAAAAGGAAATGATAGCCCGAATTATCAAAGGGGACACGCAAGCATTTTCTATATTGGTGGACAACTACCAAAACCTAATTTTTCACGTGACCAAAAAGATCCTTCCCCAACAGATGGATGCAGAGGATGTTTGCCAAGAGGTTTTCGTAAAAATCTATAGGAGCATCGGAAGTTTTAGGCATCAGT
Source organism: uncultured Flavobacteriaceae bacterium (assembly GCA_963832345.1). Lineage (GTDB taxonomy): Bacteria > Bacteroidota > Bacteroidia > Flavobacteriales > Flavobacteriaceae > Pricia. The sequence goes on from CAWHTW010000019.1 coordinate 344,958, forward strand.
CAAAATTATCGACATGGATTGCAAAAATAGCCTACTCGACGGCCCTGAACCATTTGAAAAAGAACAAACGGAGGCTGACCGAAGACTACCCGAAGGATATCGTTAATCTCAAAACGGACCGCGACAGCCCCGAGGAACTTTTGAGCAAAAAGAATACCTCGGAATATCTCGACCGCCTTATCGAACAACTACCGGAAAAGTATGGCCTAATACTGACACTCTACCATTTGGAAGAGTTTTCGATAGCCGAAATAAGCGAAACCACCGGAATGCCCGAAGGCACTATAAAAAGTCATTTGTACCGGGCGCGTAAGATGCTAAAAGATAAAGTAAAGAACCATTTAAAAGACGATTATGAAGAAAGATAAAGATTTGAGGATCCAAGAACTTCTTGATGGTGAAATGACAGGGAAGGAACATATCACCTCAGAAAATATCGATGCCAGAGATTTCAAAGCTTACGAGTTACTCTACGATCATCTTCAGGAAAAGCCAGCTCAGGGGCTTCCCCTATCCTTCAAGGCAGATGTTCTTAGGCGGATAGAAATTGAAAAGAAAAAAGCCAGCGACAGTACCTTTTACTGGCTTTTGGTCATTATTTCGCTGGTCGGAATTCTTACTATTACCTGCCTTTCCTTCATTTTTAAAGATACCATTACCCCCTCCTTAGGAATTTTGGATAGGTTCAAAGGGTTCATCGTTATCGGAATCGTAGCGACGATACTGTTCAGCGTAGTAGAAAAAAAATCAATAGATGAAACAAAATAGGTATCCTTCTTTCCGCTCGACGGAAGCTAAAGGGGGTGTTTATTCCGACCTCAAACTCCTCACCGGGTTCACTATCGCCGCCTTGATACTTTGATAGCTGACCGTTAGTATCGCAATGGCAATGGCCAAGAGGGCAGCCATTGCCAACACCCACCAAGCAATATCGATCCGGTACGAGAAATCTTGGAGCCATTTGTTCATGACCAACCAGCCAATGGGCAACGCGATGACCACGGCAATACCGACCATCCTTAAAAAGTCAGTTGTCAAGCGATACGTGATTTGGCCCACACTGGCACCTAATACTTTTCGGATACCGATTTCCTTGGTCCGTTTTTGGGCATTGAAGGCCGCAAGTCCGAACAATCCGAGGCAGGCGATTAGAACGGAAAGCACCGTAAACACAACAAATATTTTACCTAGGCGCTGCTCTGTCTCGTAAGTCGTGTTGAACGAATCATCCATAAATCGATAGTTGAAGGGTTGGCCGGGGGCGAGGTCGGTCCAGATACCTTCTATGGACGCAATGGTGTTCGAAAAATCACCTGATTTCATCTTTACAGCCAGTGTCCCGGACGATTGGTACATGAAAAGGCCCAAGGCGCCGATATCTTCCCTAAGGGATTCATAATGAAAATTCTTGACCACGCCAATAATGGTGTAGAATACCATCTCCCCTGTCTTGAGGTCCGCATCCTCCGTAATCCGCATACCAAGGGCTTCTTCTGCACTAACCCCAAGAATGGGCAAGGTAGCCTCGTTGATAATCAAAGCGGTGGAATCGGTCTTGAATTTCTCATCGAAATTACGACCGGCGACCAGCTCCATGTCCAAGGTTGGGATATAGTCATAGTCAACGCCCCATTCCTGCATTTGAATGGCATTTTCCTGTTCCAAGGCCCCTTCCTTGAAGTACGAACTGTTTGAACGCGCTGACGGGGTAGGGAAATAACTGCTGAGGGTAGCACTTTCAACTTGACCGAGGGCCAACACTTCCTCTTTGAACGCATCCACCTGTTTACCAGCGGCAAAGGTATCATCTATCAATAATATTTGATCTTTGGCGAACCCGAGGTCCTTTCCTTGAATAAATTTCAATTGCTGAAAAACCACCAAGGTGGCCACGATCAAGAAAACAGAAATGGCAAATTGAAAGATAACCAAGGAATTTCGGATGTTCCCACCTCCAACCTTACTTTGACCGCCTCCTTTAAGAACGGTAACAGGCATAAAACGAGACATAAAAAAAGCGGGATAGCTCCCCGAAAAAAGTCCTAACAACACGGCTGCGGAGAGTAAAATCATCCAGAAAAATGGATTTGCAAACGGTATGGTAACAGTTTTCCCCGAAAGGTCATTGAAAAATGGAAGGGCTATTAGTGCAAGAATCAGGGCCAATATCAATGAGATAAAAGAAATAAGTCCCGATTCGGTCAAGAACTGGCGCACCAAATCTCGTTTATTCGATCCCAAGGTTTTACGAACCCCTACTTCTTTGGCCCTTTTAAGTGAATGTGCCGTAGAGAGGTTCATAAAGTTTACACTGGCCAAAACTAATAGAAAAAGCCCGATAAACGAGAGGATATAAACGTTCTGGATGCTGCTATTGGCACTTAGTTCGGATTGACGGTTTGAATAAAGGTGGATGTCCGTCAGGGGCATGGTATGATACCGGATGTAATTACCTGAAGCTTCGAACGACTCGGCGGTCATTCCCGGGAAATACTTTTGAGCCCAAGGTAGCATATAGCGTTCGAGCATGGTCCGTAACCTCACATCGAAATCGGCGACATTGGCATTAGGTATCAGTTTCACCAAGGTATAATAGTTGGTACTGCCCCAGTTATCTTCACGTGACGCTACATTACCTGCCATTGCCATAAAAACACTATGCTCCCTCAGAAGCGAATTAGTGGGCAAATCATCTATGACACCCGTGACAGAATAGGTATCCGTGTTGTTCAACACCAAGGTCTGGCCCAGGGCGTTATTTACCCCAAAGTGTTTCTCCGCTGCGGTTTTGGTAAGCACGAGGGTGTTCGGTTTAGTGAGGGCAGTCTTGGCATCCCCGACCAAGAGCTCGATACCGAAAAAATTAAGAAAAGTGGAGTCGGCAAAAGCCACACGCAATTCTTTTGTGTTATCCTTGGTACCACTCTTGCGAATGAGCATACTTCCCTGACCCCTGAGCCTAACAGTGGCCTCTACCTCGGAAAAGTCCCTTTTCATGGCTTCGGCCATCGGTGGAGCCGCTTCGGAAGCTTTGATTTCGGCACCCCCAAATTTGATGTCGGAATCAATACGGTAAATGCGGTCGGCATCTGCGAACATTTTATCGAAACTGAGTTCGTCGTAGATGTATAATGAAATGAGGAGGCCCCCCGCCATACCGATGGCAAGTCCGAACGTGTTTAAAAAGGTAAAAAAGGGCTGCTTTTTGAGGCTTCTCCAAGCTATTTTTAGGTGGTTTTTGAACATGGTTTTCGTTTTTTCTTGATATTCACTGCTAAGCCAAATTCAGCACGAAATGTTTAACTACTGTATTTTCTGAATGGTCGCCTCCCCGATAACGATGCCCTTGCTGACCTTGGGGTTTCCCTCATAGGCCACGGTGGCTTCTCCGTAAGCTGTAATCTTCAGGTCATCGCTAACTTTTAGGCGGTAACTACCTTCGCCGTAGGCAAGTATTTTTGCAGATTTGCTGTCCACGGCTAACGTGTTGACCTTGGTCTCGCCGTAGGCCGTTATTTTGTGGCGATCGATTGTACCTGCTTTAAGCTCGAGATAACTTTCACCGTATACAGTGGTTTTTAAGTAGCCTAACACCACTTTATTGAGCTGTACTTGGGATGCTCCATAAATCGTTAAGTTGAATTTCTCTCCTTGCAGGGTACTTTTACAAATTATCTTTTCCTCACCACGAAGGGACAGTTCTTCTAGATGTTTGTACGTGACGGTCGCCTTTACCACCGTTCCGTTATAAATTGATTTCCGTTGCTCATACCCATTTTCATTGGTTTTTTCGCTTTTGGTCACGTCTTTGGCGCCGTCAAGGTAGATGCGAAGGGTCTTCCCGCTGACCTCGATATTGATTTTATTCTCAGGTTCCGTACTGCTTTCGATAACTACATTTTCAGAATCGCCCTTTTGAAAAACGACCTGTATATGTGGACTTACGATTACCTTGTTGAAAGGCTCGACATTGACAGTCTTAGTTTGCGCGAATCCGGTTTGTATGGTCAATAGGATGAGAAAGCATTTAAATAGTTGTATGATGCCTTTTGATTTTTTCATGGTTCTCGTTTTTAATATTCGAATCGATTTTATTTCGTTTATTTTTCTGTTTTTTAATTCGTCAGTTTTGGTGTTTTGGCTAAGCACGGAAGCTGCTTCCAATATCGTTGATTCACTCTGTCCGTAGACTTTTGACCGGGTTTGCTACTGCCGATTTCAACGACTGGAACCCGACTGTTAGCAAGGTTATAAGTAAGGCAAAACCTCCCGCTAAGGCGAATACCCACCATTGGATGTCAATACGGTATGTAAAATCTTCGAGCCATTGCTGAATGAAATAATATGCGATGGGTGATGCGATCAAAAACGCGATACCGACCAGTTTGACAAAATCTGTGGTCAAGAGCTTTACCACAGAACCGATGCTGGCGCCGAGTACCTTTCGGATACCGATTTCCTTTTTCTTTTGCTCGGCCACATAACTTACCAGGCCAAAAAGACCGAGACAACTTATGAAGATGGCCAGCACCGAAAAAATGATGGAAATCTGACCCAAGCGTTTTTCTTCATCGTAAAGCTGTTCGACTTCCCGATTTACAAAACGGTAGTCGAAGGGTACGTTTGTGACCGTAGCTTCCCATTGCCGTTCAAGCCTGTCTAAAAGGGGAGCGAATTCTTTGGTGTCTGTTTTTAGGAAGAGCCAGTTGGGTTCGTTTTCCTTGTGCAAGAACAGGGGTGCAATTTCTTCCTTGATCGATGCGAAATGGTAATCGGCAACGACCCCGATAATCCGCATCTCGAAAGTCTCGTCTCCAAAACTCTGTACCAGTCGTGAAGCCAGGGCTTTCTCCTCGGGAATTTTGAAGGCCCTTAAAGTCGCTTGGTTCACAATGATCTGGTCGGTGGTATCGGCAGCGGTAAAATCCCTTCCCAGTATCAGCGGAATACCCATGGTCTTGAAATAATCCTCGCTGATACCGTTTCGTTTAACGAGAGTAACGTTTTCCCGATTGCCACCAGGGAGATAGAGACCGTTATCGCTCAACACTTTTTCGGATGGCGCGTAGTTTCCGCTCGACACCTCGGTAATTCCAGGGATATCCAAAAAACTCCTTTTGATCGCGTCGAACTTACTGGAAGCCTCATCCGTTCCGATACGCAGGGCTAACAAATTTTCCTTATCGAAGCCTAAATCTTTTGATTGTGCAAAACGGAATTGCTGGGTCACGATAATGACCGTTGCCACCAATCCGATGGAAACTATGAACTGAAATACCACCAAAGCCTTTCGAAAGTTTCCATTACCGGATTGTAAGATACTCGCTCCCTGGAGGGCCCGAACCGGTCTTATGGAGGATAGGATGACAGCGGGATAGATACCGGCCACCAGTCCGGTGAAAATCCCGAGGCCGAGCAATAGGGCAATTATTGTCCAATTTAGGATGTCGGCATACGACAGGCTGGAAGCGGTGAGTTCGTTCACTATGGGCAGTAATAGCATAACGAGAGGAATACTGATCAATATCGCGAATACCGATAGCATTAGCGATTCTCCCAAAAATTGCCGCATCAGAGCCTGTTTTCCAGCGCCGACAACCTTGCGTACCCCGATTTCTTTAGCGCGCTTGCCCGCCCGGGCCGTACTCAGGTTGATAAAATTAATACAGGCCACCAATTGGATGAAAAAGGCCAGCGTCAATAAAAAGTACAGATATTTGATACTGGATACCTCGTGCAGCTGGTTGTTACGGCCGTCGGAATAGAGATGTATATCGGAAACTTTTTTTAACAACAACGTTTTATCCATCATTCCCGCATCGGCAAGATCTTTAGCTCCGCGGTCTTTTATAAATTGGGGCAGTTTTGCCTGCAGCGTCTTTGCGCTCACATTGTTTCCAGTCTTGACATAAGCGTACAAGAAGTTATTGGTAGCGAAATTTTGGAAGCCCTGCACGAAAGTCCCCATACCCGGGGTGCTCATACTAACGATATAATTGGGTTTTAAATGGGACTTGGCAAAGTTCTCATCGAACACGCCCTTCACGATCAGGTTCTCCGCATTCTCGCCGCTTCCCCAAATGATAGATTTCCCTAACGCCTGCCGATCACCGAACAGTTTGTCGGCCAAGGCGGAGGACAGAACGACGGCATTGGGCGTATTGAGAGCGGTTTCCGGCCGGCCTTCCAAAAAGCGAAACTTGAAGATATCGAAGAAGGTAGAGTCGGCAATGTAGGCCCTCGGTTCATAGTAGGCCTCTTCACTATTAGCCGCGCGAACTAGGGAACTGTAAAACACGTCTGTTAAAACCACCCTCGTGGCCTCTTCCACCTCTGGAAAGTCTTCCTTCATGGCAAAGGCTATCGGTGGTGAACTTGTCCCTGAATCGTAGGTCTCATCACCCTCTCTTTCAATGATGGTTTCGACCCGATAAATATGGTCGGCATCCTCATGGTGCCTATCATAACCGGTCTGGGCAATGGCATACAATAATATGGTGAGACAACTTACCGTTCCCACGGTCAACCCGAGTAAGTTGATGATGGTCTGCTGCTTGTTCTTGGTCAGGTTCCGCCAAGCGATCTTTAGATAGTTTTTATACATGATTGATGATTTTGATTGACGATTTTTATACTCATTCCGTACGCAAACTCTTTACGGGGTTGGCTAGGGCCGATCTTATACTTTGAACACTAATGGTAATCATAGCAATTATTAATGACATAAAACCTACCAACGCAAACACCCACCAGTCTATCTCGATTCGGTAAGCAAAACCTTGAAGCCAATCGTCCATAAAATAATAAGCTATCGGGCATGCAGTCAGCAATGCTATAACCATCAACTTTAAAAAATCCTTAGAAATGAGTGACACTATTGCAATAGTGGAAGAACCCAATACTTTTCTTATACCAATCTCCTTCGTACGTTGCAAGACACTATGGGATACCAAACCGAACATACCCATACTCGCAATAAAAAGTGCCAGTATCGTGAAAATGTTAAATGTATTGCCTAATCTTATTTCGCTGTTATAGAGTTGGGCATACGTATCATCGAAAAATGTTACATCAAAAGGCACTAAAGGAGCTGCCTCGTTTATGACCGAAGTAATGTACTTTTTTGTTTGCTCAAAATTATCGGTGCTGATGCTCATTATTACTTCCCCAAAATTTTTGGCCCATTCAGGCCTGATTCTCATATAAAGGGGTTCAATCGCGAGATCAAACTTCTGGATATGGAAATCTTTCACGACGCCTATCACTTTGCCCTCATCAAATTCTTTTCCAACCGATGTTTTCCAACCTAAAGCCCGGGCCGCAGCCTCGTTAATGATATAACCCTCCTTTTCATCTGTTGCAAAATCTTCGGAAAACGCCCTTCCCTCGACGATTTCCATACCTAAGACATCAATGAAACTATAATCAACAAATGTTCTGTAAACCCAAAGCTGCTGCTTGGTGGTATTGCCCTCCCAGGTATCGATGGGGCCCTGATTACCAAATTCAAGCGGTATTTGAGTACTTATGGAAACCTTATTTATTCTAGGGTTTTTAAGTAATTTATTTCTTATCACACTTTCGTTCGCGGCAATCTCGTCGGTCGAATAGGGTACGTGAACAATATGCTCTTTATGGTAACCTAAGTTCTTATTCTGCGTAAATTGAAGTTGTTGGTGTATGACCAAACTAGCTATAGCCAAGACAATGGCCGCAGTAAATTGCCCTACTACCAAACTGCTTCTAAGCCATTTATTTCCTCCTGTATTTTTTAAAAAATTGCCCTTGAAAGCTTTGACCGGTGAAACACCGGAAAGGAAAATGGCGGGGTACAGACCAGAAAGGCTCGCTACTAAAATGGCCATACAGAACATACCAAGAAGTAGCCACGTGTTACCTACTATGTCGAATGGAATGTTCTTGTCAAGCAACTGCCCAAAACCAGATAAAAGTAAACTAGCCAAGCCCAAGGCCAGTAAAAAGCTAAAAATGGTAAAGAGAAATGATTCGCCCAAGAACTGAGATAGCAGCTGTTGTCTATTGGCCCCCAAAACCTTAGTCATGCCAATTTCTTTGGCTCTCTGTGCCGACCGTACCGTGGTCAAGTTCATATAATTTATGGACGCCAAAAACAGGATGACAAAAGCAATCAGACTGTAGAGATATACATATTTCATATCTCCATTGGGCTCCAGTTCAAAATTAACTTTAGAGTAGAGATGAATATCTTTTAAAGTTTGAAGCTTATAGATAGGCGGTTCAAGTCCATACTTCGCATACTCTTCTTCAGAATTTTTTTGATACACCAATAGCTTAGCTTCCAATTCTTTGGGATCGGTTCCACTGGCCAATTTCACGTAAGTGACGGCAACATTATTTCCCCATGCATTCCTATTATCCGAGTAATAAGGAGCCGCACTAATCGAAGCAATATAGGAGTAGCTAAAATGTTGATTTTTGGGCGGGTCGGCAATAACGCCTTTAATCGTAAATTCGGTGTTACGTTCAAAAGTTATGGTCCGGTCCAAGGGAGATTCATCACCAAAAAACTTTTTGGCCAAGCTTTCGGTAAGCAGAACGTTCAAGGGCTCTTCCAACGCGGATTTTCCCTCTCCGGAAATCAGCTCAATAGTAAAAACATCAAAAAAACCTTTATCGGCAAAAATGCCTTTCTCATCAAATACCTCCTCGCCGTTGCTCAATAGATTCGAACGCAGGTCAATACCCGTTTTAGCCTCTACTTCCGGAAAATCATTGACCATAGCGGCGCCTAAGGGCAAGGGTGTACCCGAAAACAGATCCGTGCCTTTATACTCGTTTCCGGGTTGTTTGCTGATGACCCTATAAATATCATCTACATCTTCATGTTGTTTGTCGTAACTGAGTTCGTACTGAACAAAAAGGGCGATTAGAATGAAAGAAGTCATTCCAACGGTCAAACCCGATAAATTGATAAAGGAATAAAATGTTCCTTTTTTAAAATTTCGCCAGGCGATTTTAATATAGTTTTTGAACATGGGTCCCTTCTTTATATTGGTTTATTCAGCCCGCAAACTTTTTACCGGATTGGCCAAAGAAGCCTTTACCGCATGAAAGCTGACGGTCAAAAGGGCGATCAACAAAGCCGAGCCACCAGCGAGAGCGAACATCCACCACTGAATATCAATTTTATAGGCAAAATCTTGCAACCAAGAGTCCATCGCCAGCCAAGCTATCGGAACGGCTATCAAAAAAGCGATACCGACCAATTTCAAAAAGTCTTTGGATAAAAGGTTGACGACCCCGGCAACGGACGAACCCAGCACTTTACGAATTCCGATTTCCCGCTTTCGCTGTAGCGTACTGTATGCGGCAAGTCCGAGTAGGCCCAAACAGGAAATCAAAATTGCCAAGGCCGAAAAATTCAAAAAGAGGTTCCCGAAACGTTCCTCTGTACGGTATTGCCGGTCGAAAAATTCATCCAAAAAGTAATAGTTAAAAGGCTGGTCAGGCACTACGGTCTGCCAAGCATCCTCTATGGAAGCGATGGTACGAGGGATATCGTCGGGACTCACTTTGACCACAATCAAATCGGTATTGTTCGCTTCTATGCGGATGGTAAGGGGAGGAATATCCTGCTGCAGCGACCTAAAATGGAAATCCTTTACGACGCCTATAATCTGTCCCTGGCGGCCCCACTGGTCGAATTTCGCTCCGAGGGCATCCTCTGGGGAACTATATCCCAGGAGCTGCACAGCTTTTTCGTTCAAGACCATGGCCTCTGTAGAATCCGTTACAAAATCCCTCGAAAAACCTCTTCCCGCGGTTACATCAAGTCCCAATTGGTCCATATAATCGTAGTCCACAAAATAGGCGTCCAGATTAGCCACTTGCATCTCGCCGTTCTTATTTTCGATTTCCGAATAGGCCCCGTTGTTCTGCCCTCCAGGTATGGCCGAGCCCAGACTAGTCGATTTGACTCCCGATAAATTATCGATGGCAAGTTTTAAGGAAGTTTGGGAGGGAGACACATTCGTCTCCAAGATCAGGATTTGCTCTTTATCAAAGCCCAAGGATTGATTCCGCATAAAATCCATCTGATAATAGATGACAATAGTACCGATAATCAACGCAATCGAAATGGTGAACTGGGCGACAACTAAACCCTTTCTAAGCAAGGTGCCTTGGGTTCCGGTGGAGAAACTACCTTTTAAAACACTGACCGGTTTAAAGGAGGATAATACAAAGGCAGGGTAAACGCCGGCCAAGGCTCCAATACCTAAAGAAATCGCCAATAGCATAAGAATGTACCGGGGGTTGGAAAAAATTCCGTCACTAATCGTTTTACCGGCCATCTCATTGAAAAAAGGTAAGAAGAGGGCGGTCAATACCACGGTCAATAGAAACGCAAAAAGACAAATGATCACGGATTCACCGATAAATTGAAATCCCAACTGCCTTTTTTCTGCACCAATGACCTTGCGGATACCGACTTCCTTGGCGCGTTCGAGGGAACGTGCCGTCGTCAGGTTTACAAAATTGATACAGGCAATCAATAATATGAATAAGGCTATAATTGAGAAAATATACACATTAGTCATGCTCCCATTGCCGTTTCCACCCCTTGTCGAGTGGAGGTAGACCTGCTCAAAAGGCTCAAGAAATAGCGTAACGAACATTTTACTATTTCTTTGCTCGTCACCGACATTTCGTTCAATAAAATCAGGGAATTTAGTTTCCAACTGCTTCGGATCTGTGTTCGGATTTAATAACACGTAGGCCGCCGGATTATAACCGCCCCATTGTTCATCACTCTCAGGATTCAGACTTTCTGTAAATGTGGTCATGGAGAGTACCATTTCAGGCCTGATATGAGAATTTTCCGGAATATCTTTCATGACACCGGTGATTCGGATAGGATAAGCTTCGTCCGTTATGAGAACCGTTTTTCCGATAGGATCTTGAGTGCCAAAATACTTCCGGGCCGACGTTTCCGACAGTACCATGGTATAAGGCTCTACCAATACATTTTTCTCATTCCCCTGCAAAAGTTCAAAGTCGAACACCTGAAAAAAGGCCGAATCCGCCGCTACGGGCCGCTCTTCTTGATAAGTTATATCGCCTTTGCGTACCTGCATTCCTTCCAAATCCATAATCCGGACTGCCAATTCGATTTCCTGAAACTCGCTTTCTAAATTTTTTGGCACCGCCCAAGATGGTTTATCGGACTCAATATTTTCGGATGGCGTTTGAATATCGGCCACTACCCTGTAAATATTATCGCCGTTTGCGTGAAACTTGTCATAGCTCAGTTCGAATACCACGTAAAGCAAAATCAGGAAGCCAGCTGTCATTCCGATGGCTAGACCCATAAGGTTAAGAAAAGAGAAGCCTTTGTGTCGCCAAAGGTTCCGCAATGCGATTTTTAGATAGTTTTTGAACATGATGTAATCGTTTTTTGATTGATGATTCACTCCGTACGCAAGCTCTTCACCGGGCTGACCCGCGCCGCTTTGATCGCCTGAAAACTGACCGTGAAAATGGTTATTGCAAGGGCACCCAAAATGGCCACTGCGAAAACCCACCACGAAATCTCGACGCTGTATTCGTATTTCAGCAACCACCTTCCCATAAAGTAATCGGCTACCGGAACGGCAATCGCACAGGAAATCAGCACTAACAACACAAAATCCTTGGACAGCATTTTCCATAGATGGTATACCGAAGCGCCCAGAACCTTGCGGATACCGATTTCCTTGGTACGTTGTGCGGCGATAAAAGAGGCGAGGCCAAAAAGACCGAGACAACTGATAAAAATCGCAAGCAGGGCGAAAAAGCTGACCAATTTCCCGATACGGGCCTCGTAATCGAACTTTTCGGCATATTCCTGATCTACAAACTGGTAGTCGAAGGGAACGGCCGTTTCAAATTTGGAATATATCTCGTTGACCTTCTCGATACCCAGGGAAGCGGAAATCTCGGGGTTTATCCTCACGTTCATTATATAAGGTCTCATGGATTGTTGTACGAAAAATGTCGGCTTGGCCCGATCGTAAGGGGAGATGTTCATCATATTATCGACCACACCAATCACATGGTATTCGCCATCGCCCCAACCGATTTTTTCACCAAGGGGATTTTCAAATCCCATGTATTTCACGGCGGCCTCGTTCAGAATAAAACCCGTTGAATCCGTTTTTCGCTCTTTGGAGAAGTCCCTTCCTTTTGTTATTTCCCAATCTACGAGACTTCCGAATTCCGGTGTTATCCGCATGGTATAGAACTGGTCGGTCATGTTCGGGTCTTTGCCGCGCCATTCAAGTCCACCATTGGTATTATAGATGCTGCCGATTCGATGGTCGGTAGCGGCAACCTCGGTCACCGTACCGCTTCGTAGCAATTCTTCGCGCATCGTTCCGAAGTGCTTGTCAATTTTATCCTCTTTCATTTCAAAGGAAATGATATTGTTCTGGTCGTATCCTAAAGGGATATTTTTGGCGAATTCGATCTGTTGGTAAATGATGATAGTGGCTATTACCAGCACGACCGAAACGGCGTATTGAAAAACCACCAGCACCTTCCGAGGAATACTTGCGGATTTTCCAGACTTAAAACCGCCCCTGAGTGCATTCAGGGGTTTGAAGGAGGATAGATAGAACGCCGGATAACTACCGGCCAAAAGACCAGTAACCAAGACGAATACTAAACCGATTCCCCAAAAAAGGATATTGCCCACCGGAAGCTGTAACGATTTTTCCGCAACCCCATTAAAAAAGGGAAGAAACAAAGAGGTCAGGCCCAAGGCTACGATAAAGGCAAGGGTGGAGACCAGCAGGGATTCCATTAAAAACTGGAAGACCAACTGCTTTTTGAAGGAACCGATGGTCTTGCGAAGCCCTATTTCCTTGGCCCGTTTCTCGCTTTGGGCGGTCATCAGATTCATAAAATTGATACAGGCCAAGAGCAATCCGAACAGACCGACTATACCGAACAGCCAGACGTAGTAAATTCTTCCACCTGTATTTACACCATTCTCGAATTCGGAATAGAGATGCCATTTCGACATCGGATGTAGAAAGATTTCTGTTTTATGATGTTTTTCCCTTCCTTCGACATGGTCCAGTTTGGAATTTTTGATGGCATCGGAGGTTTCTGCCATATCGGTATTCGGAGCGATTTCCGCATACAGCTTGAACCAATTATTTCCCCACGACAGCCAATCCGGAAAAGTCCTTTTATGGAGCTCCCATGACCCGATAAACTTTAAATCGGCAAATTCGGAGTTCTCGGATAAATCTTCGTAAACCCCAATGACCTTGAGTGGGGTTTCATCGTTAAACCTAACGATTTGCCCAACGGCCTGTTTTTTACCGAACAGGGAACTGCCCAAACTTTTCGAAAGCAAAATAGCGTTCGGATCTGACAGACCCGTTCGTGTACCTTCGATCATTTTAAGGTTAAGGATTTCCGTTATCCCCGATTCGGCAAAATTACCATGGGGCGTGATTTTTTTGTCCTCGAACTGTATCAAATAATCGCCGCCCCAGTTGGCAAGGGCCACATGCTCAAAATAATCTCCATAGGTCGTCCTCAGTTCATCGGCCATTTGTAGGGGCATGTTCTCAGCGGACAATATCTCGCCATTATAGGTCTGGTCCTGCATTACCTTGGCCACCCGGTCATAATTGTCAAATTCTTTATTGAAGCTAAGCTCGTCCCAAATCCAAAGTCCGATGATCATCGCCACGGCCATGCCCAAGGCGAGTCCACCGATGTTGATAGCGGTGTAGCCTTTGTTCCGCTTAAGGTTCCGCCAAGCGATTTTCAGATAGTTTTTGAACATGGTTCCCGTTTTTTGATTTGGCTTATAAATACACTTGCTTCCTGTTTTTGATTTGATACTGACTCGAGTTCGGCACGCATTGATGGACAAATTCCAAATACCGACTATCCTGCGAGGTATGAACTACCCAGGAACAATCCTTGTAGGTTTAATTTGCTTGCTCATCCCAGATCTACAAGGAGGCCCACTTCGTCGGCGAGACTTTGCAGGTCAACCACCTCCTTTCACTCTGTACGCAAACTTTTCACGGGGTTGGCATTAGCTGCCTTCAAGGCTTGAAAACCTACGGTCAACAAAGCAATACCTATTGCGACCAAACCGGCCGTGACAAATACCCACGGATCGATTTCGATACGATAGGCAAAACGCTCCAGCCAATTCTGCATCGCCCACCAGGCAAACGGTATGGCAATTATGAGAGCAACTAGCACCAGGCGCATAAAGTCTTTTGACAACAATTGCACGATTCCAGAAATACTGGATCCCAAAACTTTTCGCACGCCGATTTCCTTACGGCGTTGCTCTGCGGTATAGGCCGCAAGGCCGAACAGACCCAAACAGGAAATGACTATAGCTAGCAGTGCAAATATTTGGGAAAGGGCTCCTATGAGCTGTTCACTTTTGAATCTGGCATCAAAGGCATCGTCTACAAATTCATATTCGAAAGGAAAGGCCGGATTATGTTCATGCAATACGCTTTCCATGGCAGTCAGGGTTTCGGTGATTGCAATTCCTGCTTTGCTTTTCATATATAGAAACCGGGCATCATCATGATAGTTGAAAAACATGACGGGATCGCTAGCACCATACATATCGCCGTACAAATAGTCTTTTACAATGCCTATTACCGTGTAGGTGTCATCGTCGCGCCTTAACTTTTTGCCGATGGCGCTTCCCTGGCCCATTAATCTCGCGAAAGATTCGGTAATCAGGATATTGTTGTTGGCGTTGTCGATATCGTTGTCAAAACCTCTGCCCTCCATAATCTCCATACCCGTGGTTTCAAAAAAACCGGAACTTATATATCGGAATGAAATCAAAACATCCTCGGTATCGGTACCTCCTTGCCATTCGAAACCCGAGCCGTTGTTACCTCCCGAAAGGACTTCGGAATTCGTCAATCCGACATGCTCGACTTTTCCCGATGCCAGCATATCCTGTTGTATAGGATTGAAATTTTTAATGATATCCCCATTTACCGGAATCTTGATTAGGTTTTCTTTCTCAAAGCCCAGGTCACGGCTTTTCACATGGTTTACCTGTTGGTAGACGATTATCGTACTGATGATAAAAACTATGGAAACCGTAAATTGAGCGACCACCAAGCCTTTACGGATTATGGTGGCACTGCCTTGTTTACTACGAGCCCCGCTCAGTACCTCAACGGGTTTGAATGAGGATAGATAGAACGCGGGATACCAACCTGCAAGAAGCCCGCAGATCAGGGTTATAGCCAAAAGTGAAAATGAGTGGATACCCTCGAAAAGTCGAAGTTCCAACTGTTTTTCGATAAGTATGTTGAATTGAGGGATTAGAAGCAATAATAAGAGGACGCTCACAGCGGCTGCGAACGTTGCCGTTATCAGCGCTTCTGCCATAAATTGGGAAATCAACGCTCCTTTCCCGGAGCCCAATACTTTGCGAACGCCCACTTCGTTGGCTCTTTTTTCGCTTCTGGCCGTAGACAGGTTCATGAAATTGATACAGGCAATCAATAGAATGATTATGGCAATAAGGGCAAATAATCGCACGTAAACGATTTGACCACCTACCTGCTTTCCTCCTTCAAAGTTGGATCTCAAATACCAATCTTTCATCGGATGAAGGAAGGCTATAGTGTCATCATCTTCGGTTTTTGCGGGAAGGATTTCGCGCACTTTGGCGTCGACGGTTTCAAAATCGGCTTCCGGGGATAATTCTACGAAGGTGTCCGAAAAATTGTTTCCATATTCCGTCATCCATGGTCTATCGGGCAAAAGTCTTTCAAACGGGGCCACCCAATCGAACCCAAAGCTCACATTGGTCGGTAGATTTTCAAAAACTCCGGCTATGGTAAAATTGGTATCATTGTTCACGCGAACCACCTTGCCCAAAACCGATGTACCTTCACCAAAAAGGTTGGTCGCAGTTTTTTTGGAAATGACAATGGCATCCGGATTATTAAAGACATTCTTAAGATCTCCCTCTATAAAGCTAAGACTGAACATATCCAGAAAATCCGGGTCCGCGAACCTTCCGTATGTATTGATGGTGTTCTCACCGACCTCAAATAGTAGGTCCTCAGCAAATGTTCGGGAACTTCCGACAACTCCCGGAACCTCATCCTTCATCACTTTTGCCAATGGACCTGGGGTTGCCTGATAAAAGGTTCGCCATTCGCCTTCATAAAGTTGATTGGTCGGCACATAGTACACTTGGTCTTGCTTCGGGAAGCTGCTATCGAAACTAAGCTCGTCTTCCACCCAAAGCAGTATCAAGCTGGCACACGTAATCCCAATGGCCAAACCGAATATATTGAGAGCACTATACCCTTTGTTCTTCCACAGAGTTCTCCAAGCGATTTTTAGATAGTTTTTGAACATAGTTCCCGTTTTTTTATTCGATACTGCAATACATTGGCTTGAATTGATGAATAAACTCCCTATTGAGGTTTAAAAAGACTTGCAGGTTTCCTTTCCGCTAATACTCAATTATTTTATGTCGCGATCGTTGATTAGACGATAGTCACCGGGTCCGCTTTTGATGCTGAAATAAATTCAGCATCAATTGATGAAACTGAACTTAAGTGTGGATTGATGAATAAACCCCGGTTACACGCGCGCCTCCATCGCCCGATTATGGCTCTCCGTAACGATCTGCCCGTCGAACAGGTTGACCACGCGGTGCGCGAAATGTGAATCGTGGTCGGAGTGGGTAACCATCACGATGGTAGTTCCCTCTTGGTTCAGTTCGGTGAGCAGGTTCATGACTTCGAGTCCGTTTTTGGAGTCTAGGTTACCCGTTGGCTCATCCGCTAATATTAATTTCGGATTGGTTACTACAGCTCTAGCGATGGCGACCCGCTGTTGCTGACCACCTGACAATTGATGGGGGAAATGCTTTTCACGGTGGGCGATCTTCATCCGCTCCAAAACTTTCATCACCTTTTCCCTTCGGCTGGTCTTATTTTCCTTTAGATAAATGAGTGGCAGCTCTACATTTTCGAAAACGGTCAGCTCGTCGATCAGATTAAAACTCTGGAAAACGAAGCCTAGATTGCCCTTGCGTAATTGGGTACGTTGACTTTCCTTGAGACCCGCTACCTCGTTACCGGCGAAGTTGTAACTACCTTCAGTGGGGTTATCGAGCATGCCGATGATGTTCAGCAAGGTGGATTTCCCACAGCCCGATGGCCCCATTATGCCGACGAATTCGCCGTCTTCAACTTTGAGGTTGACCTTGTTCAGGGCCAAGGTCTCGACTTCCTCGGTTCGAAAGCTCTTTTTAAGATTCTGGATTTGTATCATATTTGATCGGATTTACATGTTTACATTAAAGACCCTTTTAGGGCACGCCGTTATGTTAGGTTTGGGTTTTCTTCCTTGAACTATAGTGCCATTTGGTGGCCATGTATTGTTCATGCTGAACAATCAATAATTATTTCAATACTATCTTCTCCGCTTCCCCAAAGCTGTCGTAGTTACTCGTTATTACCTTTTCCCCTTCCTGCAAACCTTCCAGTACTTCGTAATATCTGGAGTTCTGCTTTCCTATTCGGATGTTTCTTTTTAAAGCTTCCTCGCCGTCGGGACCGACAACGAATATCCATTGGCCGCCAGTACTTTGAAAAAAACTGCCCTTAGGAAGCAACATGGCATCGCTTGATTCACCCAATTGCAATTTGATATTATAGCTCTGACCGGTGCGGATGGTCAAAGGCTTATTATCGGTAAAGACCAAATCGACCTTGAACTTTCCGTTGCGTACTTCGGGATAGACCTTACGGAGTCGCAAAGGATATTCTTCCCCGTTACGGTCGAGAACGGCGGTCAGATCGCGAACGACCCGGTCGATGTAGTGCTCATCGATAGTTGCCTCAATCTTATAATCCGTCAGCACGTTGATTTGGCCGATACGTTCTCCTTGCTGTATACTTTGCCCAATCTCGGCATCTAAGAATCCCAATTGACCGTCGGCAGGAGCGCGGACGTTCAGATGATCCAGTCGTTGGTAGACCATGCCCAAGGTTTTCTCCATCCGTGCGAGATCGGTATCTAGTCCGGATAATGAGGTTTTGCGAAGCTCTTGGTCTTGTTCGGTCTGCAACTTTACGATGTCGTACTGCTTTTTAGAAAGTTCATAATTCTCCTTGGATATCAAATACTCCTCTTCAGAGATGAGTTCATCGTCATAGAGTGCTTGATTTTGTTCGTAGTTCCGTTTCGAACGTTGTAAATCGGTACTGGCAGTGGCCAAAGATCGGCGACCCTCTACTTGACGGGAATCAAAAGTCAACTTAGTGGAACGAAGATCATTTTGTTTTAACGCGAGGTTACTTTCACTGGTCATAATTTGCTCGTACAGGTTAATATTCTCCAGTTTCAGTATAATATCCCCTTTTTTTACCATAGCACCCTCTTCAATGAGCTTTTCCTCGACACGGCCGGGCTCGTAGGCATCCATATATATGGTTGCTATAGGGGCCACATTGCCATTGATAGTAATGTAATCATCGAACTTACCCTGCGTTACCTCGGCTACAGAAAGCTTATCTTTTTCCGTACGGAAGGTGGATACCGAACTGGCGAAAATCAATTGGTAACCCGCAAATAGGATGAGCAGGCCCAAGGCGATGTAGCCGTAATGTTTTGGGCGAAGTCCTTTTTTCTTTTCTAATTGTATGTCCATTTTCTAAATTTCTTTATTGTCATTTCCGCCCCCTCGCCTGCGCTCGGTATAAAATGTGACGGAAAACTGTTTTAATTTATACTATAATTGCGAGTGAATTACGCTTTCGAAACTACTAAAAAGCGTCAACGGTTTTGTTGTATTCAAAAAATCCTCGTAAACACGTTTATTATCACTTTTGTGTTGTTTTCAGTTTTTTCCATCTCCCCCTAGTTAATATCGAATACCGGCAGCCCCTTATAGAAATCCAATGTCTTTTCGTTTACGATCAATCTAAGGCGTACATCAAGATTCAGGTTCTGCGCGGTTGCGAACATATTTTGCGCCTGTGAAAGATCTAGGGAATTGATGAGTCCTTTTTCATATTTCTTCTGGGCGATATTGAAGGCCGCTCGTTGCGATACGACATTTTTGGTGCTTTGTTCATATTCTACCTGAAACGATTCATGATTTTGCACTAGTTGCTGTATCTGCTGGTAGAGCTGCTGGCGTTCTAAATTTAGATTGTTCTCAGCCCGCAGCCGTTCAATTTTTTGCTGTTTAATATCGGAACGCCTAGACCATTGATCACTGATGGGGACGTTTAGGGAAAAACCGAAATATCTGGAGGTATTGTCCCTAAACTGGTCGCGAAAGGGAATGATTTCGCCTGCATCGTTGACGTTTGTTTCGAAATATCCCGTGCCATAGCCCGCGTTCATTATTAGGGAGGGAAAAAGGGCTCCCCTTGCCACGCCTACCTGTTTTTTGGCCGCTTTCGCCCGTAACTCCTGTGCCTTTATGATGGGGATAAAATTTTCCGCAGTATGGTATATGGAATCCCGGTCAGTGACGAACTTGTCAGCTTCAATACTAATTTCGTCCAGGGCAGTTTGGATTTCTATGGATTTTGCTCCCTTGAGGTTCATCTCCTGAACTAGCGTAAGCTGCGCGTCGGCTAAACCGTTCTCGGCCTGGGTGACGGTTAATTTATCGGTGAACAACTGCGATTCCGCCTCGTACAGATCGGCGCCCGCCTTAAGGCCCAGTTCTATTTGTCGCTTGACAAGGTCATAATTGTTTTGGGATATCTGTTCCTGCTCCTTGGCTATTTTAATCAAACCTTCATTAAAACGGATGTTATAGAAAGCGGACATTACCCGAAAGGCCAATAGGTATTTCTCTTGCAATACATCTTCGCCAGCGGCCTCTCGAATGAATTTTGCCGCCTTTATCGCGTTCCACTTTTGAAAACCCCGGAATAAGTCTAAGGACGAGTTCAGCGCGTAATTGTTGGAAAAAAAATCCGTGGTAACTATAGCACTAGTGTTCGGGTCTTCCGACCGGCCATAACTTTTGTTGTAGTTCGTAAAACCGCTTATGGTAGGTAATAGGTTCCGAACGGATTGGCGGTAAGACTCCCTACTTGAATCTTCTGTATACTCCACATTGTTCAGTACTAAGTTGTTCTCTATGGCATAGGCAACACATTCGTCTAAAGTCCATGTCTCTTGAGCCTGGACACCGATGCCGAACGCAATTGAAAGTAATATCGTGATTTTAAATCTTCGAATCATATTAGAATGGTATGCCAAAAGTTATGCGATTCGCGTGCCAAAAATATACATATCTGATTATCAATTTAATATGATTATTATTTGGATACGTTAAGCCAAGAGTGTAAAATAAATGTACACTGTTTGTAAAATATTTTGACAGTTTAATAGGATGCATCAATCAGGAAATAGTAATTTTAAGCAGTATTTGCGAGCGAAGCGAATCAACCTGCTGGGTGTTTATATAAAGTTCAACAGATTGCCACGTCACGAAACTACTGCCCGCAATAAGGTCTAACGAAAAAACTATCGGGATGCAGGACGCCAAAATATTGGTTATTGACGACAACAAAAGTGTACTGAGCGCTTTGGAAATCCTCTTGCAGTTCGAGTACAAGACGGTAAAGACGATTTCAAATCCGAACCAGATATCCTCTTTTCCCGATTTGGATTTGTACGATATCGTGATGCTGGACATGAATTTTACGGCCGGGGTAAACACCGGCAACGAAGGATTGTTCTGGCTCAGGGAAATACGCAAGAAAGCCCCCTATATTTCCGTGATCATGATGACCGCTTATGGTGCCATCGATCTTGCCGTTAAAGCGCTTAAGGAAGGGGCAGCCGATTTTGTATTGAAACCTTGGAACAATGACAAACTGCTAGCTACTGTAAAATCAGCCTACGAACTGCGGAAATCCCAAAAGGAAATCACCCAGCTCAAAGAGAAAGAGAGCAATCTCAAGCAGCACATCAACCAGAGCAACAACCACATTATCGGAAATTCCAAAGCGCTCAATGCGGTTTTAAAACTGACCGCCAAGGTGGCCAAAACAGAGGTGAATGTACTGGTAACTGGTGAAAACGGAACCGGAAAAGAACTTATCGCCCGTGAACTTCACAAGCTATCCGGGCGTAGCGCCGAGGTCTTTATTTCGGTAGATATGGGCTCCATCTCCGAAAACCTTTTTGAAAGCGAGCTTTTTGGACACACCAAGGGTTCGTTTACAGATGCCAAGGAAGACCGCGCGGGGAAGTTTGAAGCGGCCAACGGCGGAACGTTGTTCTTGGACGAAATCGGAAACCTTTCCCTTCAGGCCCAGGCCAAATTATTATCCGCCATCCAAAACAAAACCATCGTCCGTGTCGGGTCGAACAAACCGATTCCCGTAAATATCCGTTTGATTTGCGCCACCAACGAAAACTTGGATAAAATGGTTAAGGACGGACTTTTTAGGGAAGATTTGCTCTACCGTATCAACACCATCCGTATTGAAGTTCCCCCACTTCGGGAAAGGGAAGGTGATATTCTAGTATTGGCCGATTTTTATCTCAAAAAATATGCCGCCAAATACGGTAAACCAGGTTTGCGCATCAACCAAATGGCCCAGGAAAAGCTAATGGCCTACGTCTGGCCGGGAAACATCCGCGAACTTTTACATACCTTGGAGCGGGCCGTGATATTATCCGAAGGAAACCTATTGCAGCCAGAAGATTTCATGTTGGATGCCAAATCGCCCATGTCGACACCGACAGGCCCGGAAACCTTGGAAGAAATGGAACTGCTCATGATCACCAAGGCCTTGGACCAAAACGACGGCAACTACAGCGCCGCCGCCGATCAATTAGGGATTTCGAGACAGACGCTTTATAATAAACTTAAGAAGAGTAAGCAGTAGGGGTTGTGGTAAGCAGACACATATATTGGCAATTAATATTCCGGATAATCCTTATCTCCGCTGCCGCTTTGGTTTCGGGCTTCCTGTTTTTTGATGGGCAGTACGTTCTGTCCTTACTGATATTTAGCTTTCTAGTGCTACAAACCGTCTTTTTGATCCGCTATGTCAACCAGACCAACCGCAAAATCGCTTATTTCTTCGATGCAATCAAAAATGAGGACTTTACACTGCGATTCCCTGAAAAACTAAGCGTAAAATCTTTGGAAGAGCTGAACCACAGCCTCAACATGCTAAATGCCATGATACAGGACATACACCTTAAAAAACAGGCACAGGAGCAGTATTATCAAGAAATCTTGAAGCAGGCCGATATCGGAATCTTGACCATCAATCACAAGGGGCACATTCTTTATGCCAACCCGACCGTCGAAAAACTGCTGAATTACCGTCCGCTGAATCACATCAAACAATTGAACCAAGTGGATGAAAAACTATACGGACTATTTGAAAATCTAGAACCTTTTGAAAGCAAAACCTTTCAAATGATCAATGAACGTGAAAAAACCCAGTTGTCATTGAAGTCCACTTCTATCAAACTGGAAAAGCAAAATTTGCTTCTGGTTGTTGTACAGGATATTCGCAGGGAACTAGACGAAAAAGAAACGGATTCATATGTAAAACTGATCCGTGTTCTGACCCACGAAATTATGAATACAATTACCCCGATTACTTCCATCTCGGAATCCGTTTTGAAATATTTTAAGAAGGATGGGCAGTTGTTGACCACCGACGAATTTGCCGAACACCATATGAAAAGTACCATTAAAGGGCTGGAAGTAATTAAAGAGCAAGGAAAAGATCTCATGGGATTCGTGCAGTCGTACCGTACGTTTCTCAGTGTACCCGAACCTGATAAAGCGCTGATACCCGCCCAAAATCTACTAGAAAAAATCAAACTTTTAATGGGTGGGGATGGCGGTCAGGAACACATCGATATCGAGGTCATTGTCGACCCAGAAGATTTGCACCTGTTTATCGACGAAAAACAGATTACGCAGGTACTTTTAAACCTCGGCAAAAACGCACAGCAGTCTTTGATAAATCAAGAAAGTAGGACACCATCAGCTGAAAAGGGACAAATCAAGTTTTTAGCGGGTATTGATGATAAAAATAAAAAAATCATCAAGGTCTGGGACAACGGCCCCGGAATTCCCCGAGAACATCTCGATGAAATTTTCGTGCCTTTCTTCACTACTAAAAATACGGGTACGGGCATCGGCCTTAGCCTATCGAAACAGATTATGCGATTGCACGGGGGCAGTATTCGGGCAGCATCGAAAGAGAATACGGTTTTTACGCTGACATTTGATTGAGGCGGTCCCCCGACCTGCAAGGCGTCTTCGCAAAGCGACTTCCTTGTAGGCCGAACGCGAACAGGCCAATAAATTCCGACGGCTATTGATTCTCACTCTAATCGACCAGACCTAAAAGGAGCCTTTTCGACGGTCGGGAACACCTTGCGGGTCTATTCGACACCGAGTTCCTTGAAGGGATCCCAAAAATGTTTTTCAAAATCCACGATCTGGTTTTCGACCACTTTAACACCTTCGTTTTCCAAGAGCTGCTGCATCAAATTAGTACCGTCAAAGTGATGTTTGCCTGTTAACAGGCCGATTTTATTTACAACCCGATGTGCCGGCACTTCGGGCATACTTCCGGCACCGTTCATCGCCCAACCGACCATTCTGGCACTGCGGGCGGCACCCAAATACTTGGCAATGGCACCATACGAGGTCACCCTGCCTTCAGGAATCTGCCGGGCCACATCGTAGACCTTTTGGAAGAAGTTTTTGTTTTCAGGGTTCATGTGAAATACGTTCAAGCAGAAGTGTCAAGTTCAAAAAAGGGGTTCATGTGAAACAAGTACAAGTGTAAAATTCAGAAAAATAGTCCAAAGTTCATCCGTCAATAAAACACCCTAAGCAAGGTAATCACCAACAAAACCACCATCAATCCGCTTAAAATGTAATTGGAATTCTTTGAAAAACGGTTCGTCTTGTTTTCAAGCTTGTTAAAATAAATAGTATACATGTAAAGCACCGAAAAAGTACCCAACCCAGCAGCTAAAATAAAAATAGCGATATCCCAAACCTTGAACTGTATCCACCCGGATGCATTCCACATGATGTTAAGCCCGCTGTAATAGGGAACGGTCAATAAGTTGACCGCTGCAAGGCCTATCCCCTTAAAAAAGCTGTTCTTTTTACTGATGTTGACCAGCTCAGGATTTGGTACATTATTCCGTTTGGCGGCCCAGAAAAAGTAAACGGCCAAAAAAGCGAAAACGACCGTGGCGATTTTCAATAGCACTTCAATGACATGGGGGTTATTATTCAAAAATCTTGAAATATAGACTGCAACCGTCGCCTGCATCATAATCATGCTAGACACCCCCACACTAAAAATGATGCCGTTCGTCTTCCCTTTCTCGACACTTACCTTTGCCGCGTTCATATTCAGTAGCCCTGGAGGCACCGTAGCCATAAAAGCTGCCGAGAAAGTGGCGAAGAAAAGTATAAAAAGATGGTACATGGTTGTCAAGTTCAATCTCATTTTTCATAGAAAGATTCAAATTCAAGAAACCCTGAACTGAATATAGGTAATCGCCTTTCCCTTCTCAAGATACTGTTTTTCGTAGAAAGTCTGTATCCCTATAACCGCTTCCGGGCTACCTTCATTTTTGTAGACGTCATGATTGGCGTAGATGATTTCCAATCCCAGACCGTGCAATATTCCTAAAGTATAGCCATGCATGAATTCGCTATCCGTTTTTAAGTGCACCAGACCTTTCTGACGTAAAATCCTCTTATACTTTGTCAAAAAGTCGGGGTTCGTCATGCGGTGCTTGGTACGCTTGTACTTAATTTGGGGATCAGGAAAGGTAATCCATATTTCGGAAACCTCGTTTTCGCCAAAAAGTTCGTCTATCAGTTCGATTTGGGTACGGAGAAAGGCCACATTTGTGAGATTATCTTCTAGTGCGGTCTTTGCGCCACGCCACAAGCGAGCGCCTTTTATGTCAATGCCGATAAAGTTTTTAGCGGGATGAATTTGTGCCAGTCCTACGGTATATTCCCCCTTTCCACAGCCAAGTTCAAGCACTATGGGATGCTCGTTCCCGAAATGTGATGCCCAGCTTCCTTTAAGGGAAAATCCATTTTTGATTGTTTCCCGGTCGGGCTGGATGACGTTTTCAAACTGTTCATTTTCCTTGAACCTTTTGAGCTTATTTTTGCTTCCCACTACTTTCTATTGCGGTTTATATCTTGATATTTAAGGGGATATGAAATTTACCCATACTCCATAAAAACAGACATGCCATGTGTTAGGTGCCATAGGCTAAATCAAAGGCACTGTACGCTTAAAAATTAAGCGAATAGCGCAAGATAAGCACGTAGCTACTAACCGCCAAAGCTAATGAAATATATAGGGAAAAATAACAAATATCACATCTGTACCTTGCTCTTTTCCAAGGTAAATGAAAACTCCGACCCCACCTCGATCTCGCTTTCGACGTAAATTTTTTCTTCGTGGGCCTCGATGATATGCTTTACGATGGCAAGCCCAAGACCTGATCCACCCTCTTTCCGGCTTCCGCTTTGGTCGACCCTGTAAAAACGTTCGAAAAGACGGGGTATGTAACGTTTCGGAATGCCTTCACCATTATCGGTGATCCTGACAATTACCTTATTTTTGATCAGGTTTTCGATACTGACTTCGGTAGTGCCGTCGCGCCGACCATATTTTACGGAGTTGACCAGAAGATTCGTGATGACCCTTTGTATTTTTTCCTTATCGGCATACACGTGAATCGGTTGGGAATACTCCATATCAAAAGTGAGAACGATGTTCTTTTTTTCCACTTTCATTTCCAATAGGTCGAAAACACTTTGAATCAGCTCTACAATATCAAAATTTTCCTTTTCCAGATTGAGTTCGCCGACTTCAAGCTTCGTAATCAGGTCAAGATCTTTAACGATGTATATAAGCCTATCGACCCCTTTACTCGCACGCTGCAAGTATTTTTTACGGATGTTCTTATCGTTCATGGCGCCATCCAACAAGGTTTCGATATAGCCCTGTACCGTGAATAGGGGGGTTTTAAGCTCGTGCGAAACATTTCCCAAAAAATCTTTCCGGTATTCTTCACGCACCTTTAGGGTATCGATTTCGACCTTCTTGTCTTTGGCGAACTTTTCGATCTCTTCGGTAAGCGTGCGCATGTCGGTGGTGATCGGATCGGAGGTCAATGTGGAGGATTCCAAAAGGGCAACGTCGTCATAGATCTGTTTTATCCTTCGATAAATAAATTTTTCGATTCGAATTTGTAGTATAAGAAAGGAAGAAAGAAAGAGTAGGACGGTGGCCAATACAACGGCCAAAATGTCAAAAATATCGAAAAAGAAAAGTAAAATGCCCAAGACCAAGGCGAAAATCAAGGCTATAAAAAGGGATGATCGCAGGGCAAACCGATATGATCTTTGTAGCTTGATAGCCATTACAACACAAACTTATAGCCTACCCCTTTTACCGTCTTAAAATGCTCTTCCCCGATTTTCTCGCGCAGTTTTCTAATATGTACATCTATGGTACGGCCGCCGACCACCACCTCGCTGCCCCAAACCCGGTCTAAGATGGTTTCGCGCTTGAACACCTTATTGGGCTTTGATGTCAGCAGGGCCAGCAGCTCGAACTCCTTTCTGGGTAACATGAGTTCTTTGCCGTGGTTTACGATTTTATACTCTTCGCGATTGATGACAATGTCGCCTACCTTGGTAATATCGTCTTGGGTTCCGTCGTCGTCTTTAAGCCTTCTCAGCAAAGCCTTGACCTTACTGACCAAAACCTTGGGCCGGATCGGTTTATTGATATAATCATCGGCCCCGGCATCAAGACCGGCCACTTGGGAATAGTCTTCACCGCGCGCCGTCAGAAATGTGATGATGGTATTTTCGAGGCCCTTTATCTTGCGTATTTTCTCGCAGGCCTCCATCCCATCCATTTCGGGCATCATCACATCGAGGATTATCAGATGTGGTTCCCGCTTTTTGGCCATCGCAACCCCGTCGACCCCATTTTTTGCGGTAAATACCTGATAGCCTTCCGAGGTCAGGTTATAGGCCACAATTTCAAGAATATCGGGCTCGTCATCGACTAAAAGTATCTTGATGTCTTTCTTTTTCATGGTGTTCTGAAATTTGGTTAACTCGTCAAAAGTAAAGATAATACATCTAGGGTAAAGCGGCTTAACGTTGATTTAATGTCATAACGTTAAGGTAATAGTATTGCAATATAGGTTTAACGTGGAGGTAACATGACTTTTACAGCATGTGGCGTTCTTTGCGCCAAATAATAGAATTGATTTAATGAAAAATTGCTTTGCTTTTCTTTTGATTGTTTTAGGAGTTATTACTGGTATTGCGCAGGACACGGGAAGTATCGCTGGCAAGTTAACGGACAAAGAATTTAACAATGAGCCTTTGGCCTTTGCTAACATTCTACTAAAAGGTACAACGACCGGCACAACAACCGATTTTGATGGTCTTTTCGAAATTTCAGGTTTAGCGCCAGGAAGCTATACTGTTATTTTTAGTTATTTGGGGTATGAGACCATAGAGATTCCCAATGTAAACGTTGAATCAGGAAAAGTGAGCGAAGTCAACGCACCAATGAGCGCTTCGGAAGGTGTGGCACTCGATGAGGTGGTCGTCACTACTTCGGCGCGGAAGGATTCAGAGACCGCCCTTTTACTTGATCAAAAAAAGGCCATAGAGATAAAGGAAAGCATCGGAGCGGTGCTACTTGGCAAAATAGGCGTTTCCGATGCGGCTACCGCAACCACTAAGATATCTGGAGTAAGCAGCAGTGAAGGGTCGGGGGATGTATTCGTCAGAGGTCTTGGAGACCGATACCTTTCTACAACGTTAAATGATTTGCCTGTTCCCTCTGATAACGTACAAAGAAAAAATATTGATTTAGGACTTTTCCCGACCCGAATCATTCAGAATGTCAGTGTTAGCAAAACATATGCCGTGGCAAGCTCGGCGGATCAGGCATCCGGAACCATTAACATTGCCTCTCGCGAGCTTTCGGGTTCGAAGGAGTTGGAAGTTGGTGTCAGGGTCGGGGGAAATACAAATGTGCTCCAAAGCGGGGTTAGGGACAATTTCAGGATTTCCCCGAATTCAGAAGATACGAGTCTGGGTTTCTATTCGCAGGATGCGGACATTAGGGATCAAATAACTCAGCAAGGATGGAATACGCTGCAACAGGATAATCCGATTGATTATCAGCTTTCACTAGTAGGGGGCACGAGAATCAAGGAGAAGCTTTCCGTTTTTTTTACAGGCTCCCAATCACGCTCCTATGATTACCAACAAGGCTTGTTTCGGGAGTATGATCGAGGCGCTATCAGGGATACGCTAACCGATGCAACCACCTACAATACGCAAACCAATACATCTGGTTTGCTGGACCTTTCATTATCCATTAATTCAAAGAACAAAATAAAGTCCAGTACCTTTTTTCTGAATACCCTTTCCGATCAAGTTTTCGAGGGAGGTCGAAATGGTGAAGGTGCCGTATTCGAGGAAACCGAAAGGCCCGAAGGTCTGTCCCAATTTATTCGCGATCAGAATTTAATACAGACGAGATTGTTGGTCACACAATTCATGGGAACACATCAACTAGGCCGAAAAAACACACTGGAATGGGCCGGAGGTTATAATCAAGTTAACGCCGACGAACCTAACAGGATAAGAAACGAAATTAATTTTGATTCAGATGGCACCTTTATCCAATTGGGCCGAACAGGTGACTTTCAGCAGCGAAAATCAAGACAGGAAATAGAAGATATTGAATACAACGGATATGTAAAGGATAATTTTCGCGTCATCGATGAAGAGACCAAAACATTCAACGTCGAACTAGGGGTCAACTATAGAAATAAACAAAGGGATTTTAACTCACAATTTATCGGGGTTTCTGAAAATACAAGAAATAGCGTAACTCCTCCCTCCATAGATAATTTAGGCGCAATTTTCATTGAACAGAATTTCGATAATGAACTACTTGACCTAAATACATTACTTCCCGATTTCTATTCCGGTGAACTGGATTCCAAAGCAGCCTATGCTAATTTTAATATCGGGTTGGGCAAGTGGAACTTCAATACCGGTCTTCGGTATCAATTGGATGATATTGATGTAAACTATGATGTTGGCAATATAAATCCTAGACAAGGTCAAGCTAATAAATCCTATAATAACGTTTATCCCAGTACCAATATTAAATATGATTTGAATGACGAACATGCATTTCGATTGGCAGTAAGCAGTACGATCACCCTTCCCGAATTTAAAGAAATATCTCCTTTCGAGTATGTGTCCCCTACAGGACAGGTGACGCGCGGGAACCCCGAAATAGAGGCTTCTAGAAATCTCAACTACGATTTGAAATGGGAATATTTTCCCTCTGTTGGTGAGTTGATCTCTTTAGCAACATTCTATAAAGACATTTCGGATCCCATCAATATTGTTCAAGATAGAGGTGCAGCAGGGGTATTTTCCTTCTTCAATTCCGGTGATAAGGCCGAGGTGTTCGGTATTGAACTTGAAACCAAGATTGGACTAGTTAAACCGATAACTAACGATGGAGATGGTACCGTATCAGGTAATGGTTTGGACCTTAGTTTTAACGCTACGAGAATGTGGCACAAACAAGATTTAAGGGAAGTTCGTGCAGAAAACGGTAACCTAATACGAACTTTTCGGTATAAAGGCCTAACTGAAACTGACCTACAAGGCGCATCGGACTGGATTGTTAACGGAAGTCTCAATTTTTCAACATCGGATGAAAATCCCTTTTCGGCGTCTTTGACCGCCAACTACGCCTCCGACAAGATTTTCAGTTTAGGATCCGCTTTGAACCAGACCAATACGAATATTGAATTTAATGACGAAATTATTGAGCAGGGCTTTGTCGTACTTGACGCGGTTTTAACAAAAGAATTCGGGG
Source organism: uncultured Flavobacteriaceae bacterium (assembly GCA_963832345.1). Taxonomy (GTDB): domain Bacteria; phylum Bacteroidota; class Bacteroidia; order Flavobacteriales; family Flavobacteriaceae; genus Pricia. The sequence continues at coordinate 374,957 of CAWHTW010000019.1, forward strand.
AGCATATTAGTCTTCGTCTTATTGGAAGAAACCTCCTAAATCCGGAAATCAAAAGAACCCAGTTAATAGAACCTAGATCGACAGGCATTACCAGTGAACAAACCGTACGTTCCTATAAAGCTGGTTCCCAGTTTAGCCTCGGATTTACATACAGTCTTTAAGAAATTTTTAATCCCTTATACTAATTTTAAAATTCAATGATTATGAAAACGAATACAATGAAATTTTTAATGTTGTTTATGGTCTCAATGACCATGGCCCTGGTCGGGTGTAACAATGACGATGGCGGACCAACAGTAACTCCGCCGGCAGAAGCCACCTGCAGCGACGGTATAATGAACGGTGATGAAACCGCGGTCGACTGTGGTGGTACTTGTGAAGCATGTCCAACACCCGTATCTACCGAATTAAATGGAAGTACTTCCGAAGACTTAACCCTAGATCCCACATTGGAGTACCAATTAACCGGAACTTTTAGCGTCGAATCCGGCGCTACCTTGACCATTCCTGCCGGTACCAGAATTGTTGCCAATGTAGAGGAAGGAACGGAAACTAGCACCTATCTCGTCGTACAAAAAGGTGGCCAAATCGATATTCAAGGAACTGCCGCGGCTCCTGTAGTGATGACCTCTGCTAACGAAGAGGCCGGTGACTGGGGCGGTTTAATTCTTTTGGGGGATGCCACAACAACTGCTGGCTTGGATGCCACTGCCGAGGTAGGTCAATTAATATATGGTGGTTCCAATGACGAAGATACCTCTGGATCTATCAGTTATTTGGTCATCAACTACGCAGGTGCCAACATCAACCCCGATTCACAGTTTAATGGATTGACCCTTTACGCAGTTGGATCAGGAACTACTATCGACAACGTTGCGATGTTGAACGGTAGTGATGACGGTGTAGAATTTTTCGGTGGCACAGTTTCCGCAACAAATATGTACATGGAGAACAACGAAGACGATGCCATTGATTGGACAGAGGGATGGAGCGGAACATTGACCAATGCTTATGTATTGCATACCATTGAAGGATTCTCTACCGCGGTTGAGGCCGACGGTGAAAACGGCAACCCCACATTGAGCAATTTGACCGCAGTTTCCACTACTGGTGGTACTGCAATGCAGTACAAGTTCGAATCAGGCGCAACCATTACCGGTCTTTCGTTAACCGGATATGAAACATCTCTCGATTTTAGGGACGATGGCGCAGTTTCCAACGTTCAGATAGAGGGTGCGGATTCTGACCCCAATACTGCTTATAGCGCCGTCCCTACAGTAGACGTGGCTGCATTCTCTTGGGTAGGCTCTTCATTGGAGCCACCGGTATCCGAAGTTACCGAAGTTTTACCTCCAAACATCACAGAAGACTTAACTTTGGATGCCAACGTAGCCTATTCTTTGAGTGGTACGTTCAGCGTTCAAACTGGTGCCACCCTTACCATTCCTGCCGGTACAACGATTACAGCAGATGTTGAGGAAGGAACCGAAACCAGTACATATGTTGTTGTCCAAAAAGGTGCTCAAATAGTAATTCAAGGTACAGAAAATGATCCTGTCGTTATGACCTCGGCAAATGAAGAGGCCGGTGACTGGGGTGGACTTATCATTCTTGGAGATGCAACGACAACCGCTGGAATCGATGCTACTGCTGAGGTAGGGCAGTTGACTTATGGTGGCAGCAATGACGAAGACAACTCCGGATCCATAAGCTATTTGGTAATCAACTATGCAGGTGCCAACATCAACCCCGACTCTCAGTTCAATGGATTGACCCTATATGCAGTTGGGTCAGGAACTACTATCGATAACGTTGCGATGTTGAACGGTAGTGATGATGGTGTAGAATTTTTCGGAGGCACAGTATCTGCTAGCAATATGTATATGGAAAACAACGAGGACGATGCCATTGACTGGACAGAGGGATGGAACGGAACATTGACAAATGCTTACGTATCACATACGATAGAAGGTTTCTCAACCGCAGTTGAGGCCGACGGTGAAAACGGCAACCCCACTTTGACCAATTTGACCGCAGTTTCTACCACTGGTGGCACTGCAATGCAGTACAAGTTCGAATCGGGGGCAACTATTACCGGACTCTCTTTGACCGGATATGAGACAGTCCTTGACTTTAGGGACGGCGGTGCGGTTTCTAACGTACAGATTGAAGGTGTGGATTCCAATCCTGCAGCGGCTTATGACGCTGAAGCAACTGTTGATGTTGCCACTTTTGCTTGGGCTATATCATCCGAGCCTGAGATGTAAATTGTATTTGACGTAATGTTTTATAAAGCCCGCAGTAGAGCGGGCTTTATTTTTAAATCATGTCTAAAAGTAATTTTGCACTTTAGTCGCCCTAAAAAGTATTGAAGGTGACAGTGAATATACACTACACCAACTTTACTACCTTATTTTAATATCTTGGCGCCAATTTTATGCAAAGATCACTGTCGAACCAAAATCATGGTGTATCCATTTGATTTCCCTAACATTGACCTGGAAAGAAGTATCGATTCTTAATCGTATCAATGAATTACTTGTGAAGCTACTAACGATAATTTTTCCAATGCCTAGTACTATTCTTTTGAATTTTCTTTAAATACTTCGAAATATCCTAGTTGGATACTGCTATTTTTATAAGTGGTACCAAGGTAATGTTGGGGTATGGTATTCCACTTCTGTTAAATAAAAACATTCTAAAAATCTACAAACGGTACGAAAGCTTATCTCAAAGACTGTTTTTTACGCTTCAACGTAGATTTCATACCATTAACACACCCGCCCTAACGAACTATCATCAAAATTATTATATTTGTGGTACGTTTTTTGAATAAAACTGCTTATGAAGCACTTTTACCTCGTCATTGCTTTTATGTGTATTTCCTTTAGTTATGGGCAGAACGCCCCGGCCAATGGAGAAATCGAGGGTTTTAAGCTTTACCCAAATCCCGTTACGGACGGCAAGATTTATGTCAGCACTTCCGAGAATTCACCCAAACAAATTGTGATTTACGATGTATTGGGCACCCAAGTGCTCGAAACTTCGATTTCGGGGAACGAACTAATGGTCTCCGAACTCGATACCGGCGTTTATGTGCTTCGGGTTTATCAGAACAATAAAATAGCTACAAGAAAGCTAATTGTGAAATAGTTTCACCTATGCTCCTACCCTGCAAAACATGCACGGTTGACTTCAAAGTAATAGGTCGTCCGACTACCTATCTACCGTTTCTACACTAGAGAATCTGCCAATAAGTTCGTTGAAGTTACCCCCCTGCGTTCATTTCACCTACAATTTATAGCGTTTCACAACATTTTCACCTTATACGAAAAACCTTTCGGTACTTTTACGTAGTGAACTCGTATTGAGTCCCTTGATTCCCAAATCGACACCTATGAGAATACTTTACTTTACACTATTCATGCTCATAACTGTGGCGCTTTCCGCTCAAACAACCTTTGATTTTCAAAACGAAACTACGAACGGGATGTCGGAGCTCAAACTCTATCCAAACCCTGCATTTGAAGGGGTAGTACATATTCTCACGAAAGCCAATGTCGATAAACGCATTAGCGTTTACGATGTGTTCGGCGAGGTGGTACTAACCGATAAAATTACCGGAAAAACTTTAGATATTTCGCGTCTGGCACCTGGCGTTTATGTTTTACAGGTCAACGAAGGCCAAAAGACGATGACACGTAAGTTAGTGGTGAAATAATCTGACTTTGAGGAACAAAAAAAGCGCCCTTCATTTAAGAAAGCGCTTTTTTCATTGCTGAAATTAGTTTTTAGAGTATCTCGACCACTTCCAGTTCGAATGTCAAATCTTTACCGGCCAATGGATGGTTTCCATCAACTACGATAGAATCTTCTTTTACGTCCTTGACCACTAAATTGATATCCTGTCCGCTTTGGGTTTTCGAGACCAATCCCATTCCCACTTCAGGCTTAATATCATCGGGTAATTGGTTTTTGGGCACTTCTTGTACCAACTCTTCTTTGATTTCTCCGTAAGCCTCTTCCTTAGGTATATTTATTGTCTTCTTTTCGTTGACCTTCATGTCGATTATTCCGTTTTCAAAACCTGGAATCAATTCGCCTTTGCCCATGGTAAATTTCAAGGGTTCGCCACGCTTAACGGAGCTGTCGAATACCTGTCCGTCAGGTAACTTCCCAGTGTAATGTACTTTTACGGTGTCGTCTTTTTTTACTTGACTCATTTTTTATTTTTTATAGAAGCCGTATGGCTTCATTTTAGGTGTTTGAATACTTTTTTCGCAAAGTAATAGGTATATAGGGCATAGCCAAATCGTACACGGTTTAACCACCCCATTTAATATCAATTTACCATTGACAGATCAATACGTTAAATAAATTAACGTAATTATCGGATAACCGTTTGTTTTTTCAGGTATAGGATATGGTTATTTTTGCGGATAGTTAAAAGAGGATATGCATACCGACCGTATTTTTGACATCACCACAATGACGGCATTCGAAGAAATGGCCCTAACTATTTTTAGGATGCAGTATGCTGAGAATCCCGTTTATCGAGAATTTTGTCAGTATTTGGATGTATCCTCTGCCGATGTTCTTCAATTGACCGACATCCCTTTTTTACCCATCGGTTTTTTTAAATCCAAGAAAATCATATCCAAAGAAAAAAAGAGCCAGATCGTATTCACCAGCAGTGGCACGACAGGAAGCGTGACAAGCAAACATCTGGTGAGTGATATTGGGGTGTATGAAAAGAGCTTCAGAAAAGCCTTCGCCCATTTTTACGGTGATATATCGGAGTATTGTGTACTGGCATTACTTCCATCCTATCTTGAGCGGGAAGGCTCTTCGCTGATCTACATGGTCGACGACCTCATCATAAGAAGCAAACATGAAAAAAGCGGATTCTATCTGGATAATCTAGAAGGGCTAAAAGACCAGCTAATACAGCTTGAAGCGTCTGGCACAAAAACGCTGTTGATCGGCGTATCGTTCGCCTTGCTGGATATGGCTGAAAAGCACCCCATAAAATTACATCATACCGTGATTATGGAAACTGGAGGAATGAAAGGCCGCAGAAAGGAGCTGATCCGTGACGAACTGCACCAGATTCTAAAATCTGGTTTCGGGGTTTCCAGCATTCACTCCGAATATGGTATGACCGAGTTGTTATCCCAGGCTTATTCCAAAGGAAACGGGAGTTTCCAAACGCCACCTTGGATGAAAATTATGATCCGGGATACCGAAGACCCCATGACCTATCTTCCCACTGGAAAGACCGGCGGAATGAACATCATCGACTTGGCAAACCTAAACTCATGCGCCTTTATCGCTACCCAAGACTTGGGCAAAGTACATTCAGATGGTAGTTTTGAGATTTTGGGCCGTTTCGACCAGTCGGATGTTCGGGGATGTAATTTGATGGTGCTTTAAGTCATACCTACCCGTTAAAAAGCGACAATTCTTGGAAAAAAGCTTCGTACCTTTACTCCTTCCCAAAAAAAATTGCAAAATGAAGCCCATCAACCTGAAAGAAAAGCACGCTGCCTTCAGTAAAAAATGGCATCCGCACCAAATTGCCATCGTCGACGACATGCAAGTGCTTCTCGCCAAAATTCAAGACGAGTTCGTTTGGCATGCCCATGAAGACGAAGACGAACTTTTTCAAGTGTTGAAGGGCACGCTGTACATGCAGTTCCGCGATCGTACCGAAACCGTTCATGAGGGCGAGATTATTGTCGTGCCCAAAGGTGTCGAACATTGTCCATCCACCAAAAACGGTGAGGAAGTCCAGCTTTTGCTGTTCGAAAAACTGAATACCGCTCACACCGGTGAAGTAGCCCATGAGTTAACACAAAACCATTATCCGAAGATATAGTATTGCATGAAAGTATTACACGTAGACCGTAACCATCCACTAATTATTCAGCAATTTGCCGAACTTGGCTTTCAAAACAACGAGGATTACACTTCTTCAAAGCAAGAAATCGAAAAGAAAATCCATGAATACGACGGATTGATAATTCGTAGTCGATTTAGTATCGATAGCGACTTTTTGAACAAGGCCGAAAATTTAAAATTTATAGGGCGCTTGGGAGCGGGACTCGAAAATATCGATGTCCGGCATGCCGAAGCGAACGGAATTTTCTTGGCCGCCGCGCCCGAAGGTAATCGCAATGCGGTGGGCGAACATGCGCTGGGCATGTTGTTATCGCTATTCAATAACCTCAACAAAGCCGATCGGGAAGTCCGTTCCGGAAAATGGGACCGTGAGGGCAATCGAGGCGTTGAACTGGAAGGGAAGACCGTAGGCATCATCGGCTACGGGAACATGGGTAAAGCCTTTGCCAAAAAATTACAAGGTTTCGATGTCAATCAGGTTATCTGTTACGATATCAAAGGCGGTGTCGGAGACGAAAATGCACGACAGGTGGGAATTATGGAATTTCAGAACCGTACCGATGTCTTAAGCCTGCACGTTCCACAGACGGATCGCACTATCGGTATGATAGACTCCAAATTCATAGATAAGTTCCAAAATCCGTTATGGCTCTTGAATACAGCCCGCGGAAAATGCGTGGTCACCGAAGATTTGGTTGCCGCGCTAAAATCAGGAAAGATTTTAGGCGCGGGATTGGATGTGCTTGAATATGAGAAATCATCTTTTGAGCATATGTTTGCCGACGGCAAGCTCCCCGAAGCTTTTGACTATCTGATCAACGCTGAAAATGTCATTCTCTCCCCACACGTGGCCGGTTGGACGGTCGAAAGCCTTGAAAAGCTAGCGCAAACTATCGTCAATAAAATTAAGGCGGAATTTTGCTAACTTTATGAAGTGAAACGTACGGTCATCATATTTGCAGCATTAATAATCGGCTTGCTAAGTCTGTTCAAACTTAGTACCTATAGTTATATTTCCGGAAACATCGGTATTGAAATTTTTATAGCCCTAACTGCGGTAACGTTCTTTGCTATAGGTGTATACATCAACAGGAAGAATCTTCAAGAAAAATCCTTACCACCCCAACAAATCGATGCCAAAAAAGTAAAAGAACTCGGATTGAGCAAACGCGAATTTGAAGTCTTACAAGAAATTTCGATAGGGTTATCGAACAAAGAGGTTGCCGAAAAACTTTTTGTTTCCGAAAGCACCGTCAAAACACATGTTTCCAACATATTCGTAAAACTGGACGCTAGACGCAGAACAGAGGCGGTTATCAAGGCCAAGGAACTCCAAATTATTAATTAAGCGTCGGTTTTCAACTAAAATTCTGCGATTTGGTACTTTAGTACCAGCTGCTTTACCAGGTATGCACTTAATTTAGCGAATATCTAAAAATAGTCGCTTATGAAAACAAGCGTTTTCCGTTATGGCTTGTACGCTTTTGTATGTGCCGCCCTTTTGTTTCTTGTAACACTATATTTTGGACAAGACTTAGATTTCGGAGTTCAGGAAATCTTAGGGTACCTGACTATTTTCGTTGCACTGATATTTGTGTATTTCGGAATCAAATATTTTCGTGATTTAAAAAACCAGGGAGTAGTGTCATTTAACAAGGCTATTGCAATCGGTCTTTTGATAACGGTTTTTGCATCGGCGGGCTTTACCATTGCCGACACCGTCTATGTTACTTTAATCAATCCGGATTTTGCCCAACAGTATTTTGAGTACGCATTAGAGAAAATGGAAGCCGAGCTTTCCCCCGATGAATTCAAGATTCAAAAGGCCGTATTAACGGAGCAAATAGAAAGATATGCAAATCCGGCATTTAACGCGGTTATTATGTTTTTGACTGTCTTTGTTATCGGCTGTATCGTTTCCTTGATATCTGCCATTGTGCTTCATCGTAAACCCACTAGCCCCATATAAAATCGTAATATAGCTAACAGCATACGAAACCGTATCATTTAAAAACAAGCATATGAATTTAGGAGCATTTTCCGTTAGCCTTAATGTCAAGGACATTGAGGCATCAAAAGTATTTTACGAAGCCCTTGGATTTACTGTTTTTCACGGTAATTCTGGACAGCATTGGCTGATTATGAAAAACGGAACTACGACCATAGGCCTCTTTCAGGGGATGTTCGAAAATAACATCTTGACCTTCAACCCCGGTTGGGATAACCAAGCGAACGCTATCAACTCGTTTACCGATGTAAGGGTATTACAAAAACAACTTAAAAAAAAAGGAATTAAACTTACGACAGAAGCAGATGAAAGTACGGCCGGACCTGCGAGCATTGCTTTTTTAGACCCAGACGGGAACCCGATTCTTATTGATCAACACGTTTAACGATGAAATACGAAGCAAATTCTCCGGAAGAATACATTCAACAACTTCCCCAAGAAAGAAAAGATGTCGTTTCAAAATTGAGAAAAACCATTCTTCAAAATCTGCCTGAAGGATTTGAGGAGCAAATGAGTTATGGTATGTTAGGCTATGTGGTACCGCACTCGATATATCCTTCAGGATACCATTGCGCGCCACAACTTCCGCTTCCGTTTATGAACCTGGCCTCACAAAGGAATTTTGTGGCCGTTTATCATATGGGTATGTATACTGACGAGAAACTCTATAACTGGTTCTTAAAAGAATATCCAAAACACTGTAAACGTAAATTGGATATAGGCAAAAGCTGTATCCGTTTTAAATATTTGGACGATATTCCCTATGACCTAATTGGGGAATTATCCGCACGGATGACGGTTGATGCTTGGATATCACTCTATGAAAAAAATGTAAAGCGTTGACCTTAAAAGGCTAAGAATGTTGAATACAGAATCAAGTGCTTTTAAGCGTCAGTTTTGAAGATCTCGATTAGATTTTTATCAAAAAAATGCCTTTGTAAGTTCTAAATACTTGATTTCGTTGCTATAGGATAATTTGGTACATTTAACGTAACAAAATTAACAACCTAAAAAAGCTATCAATGTCAGACGAGGATAAAAAATTTGGCGAAGGGTCGGAAGGGACATTCGACAAGGGAAATAAGAAATCAAATGAGTTTGGCGACCAGGCCAAAGAAGAATTCGAAAAGGCCAAAAAATCGACCAAAGATTTTGCCGATGACACTAAAAAGGCCGCCAACGAATTTGGCGAAGGTGCCAAAAAAACGGCTAATGAATTTAGTGAGGGAGCAAGAGAGGCTTTTAATAACGCCGGGGCCAGTAATGAGAACAAAAAAATTCTGGCCGGCATTTTGGCGTTATTACTCGGTTCGCTGGGCATCCATAAATTTATTTTGGGATATCAAAAGGAAGGCATTATTTTATTGGTCGCCACTGTAATCGGGTATGCTACCCTATGTATTGGTATTGGCGTATTCATCATCATGGCAACAGGGGTGGTCGGTCTGATTGAAGGCATCATCTACTTGACCAAGACTGACGAAGAATTCTACAATACCTATCAAGTAGGCAACAAGCCGTGGTTTTAGTATAACAGAGGATGTGCTAGTTACAAATTGGGTGTTCAAAAAAAGTCCGCATACATGGCCCGAATTGCCGATAAAATACGGATAAGAGAGATGATTGTCACCGATTGGGAGGCCGCGGCACAAATCTACTCACAAGGTATAAAAACTGGATTTGCTACCTTCGAAACCCAAGTGCCGTCCTATGAAGTTTGGGATAAAGCCCATATGCAAACCTGCCGGATGGTAGCTGTTGATAAAGATGCTGTCATAGGATGGGTGGCACTTTCACCTGTTTCAAGCCGATGTGTATATGGTGGAGTTGCCGAGGTAAGCGTATACGTGGGAAAAGATGCCCGGGGGAGGGGCGTAGGCCGGCTACTGATGGAGGCCTTGATTTCCCAAAGTGAGGAACAAGGACTATGGTCCTTACAGTCCGGGATTTTTCCCGATAATATCGGTAGCATTCGATTACACGAAAAAATGGGATTCCGTTATATAGGAAAACGGGAAAGAATCGGCGCGTTACACGGTGTTTGGAAAGATAATCTATTGTACGAGCGAAGAAGCAAATTGGTTGGTTTTTGCTAATCACCATTTTGGTTCGCCTCCGCAAACTTCCTTTCCAATTCCGCCTGAAATTCCTCCATCACAGGTTTCACCGTACTTTCAGGTAGATCGGCGATTTTTATATACATCAGGCCGTCTACGGCATTGTTAAAAAGCGGATCTACATTAAAAGCGACGACCTTTGCGTTCTGTTTTATGTATTTTTTGATCAATACGGGCAATCGCAAATTGCCCGGTTCTACCTCGTCGATCATGCGGTCAAATTTGTTCAGGTCGGCTTGGGTCTCGTCGAAAACGAATTCCTTATCCGCATCTTTCAGCTTTACCTTGAACTCCTTTTTCGGCCGCACATACTGGGCGACATAAGGGTCCCAATAATTACTTTTCATGAATTCGATCATCAACGATTTCGAGAAATTGGAGAACTGATTACTGATGCTTACCCCGCCGATGAGATATTTATGCTCAGGATGCCGTAGCGTCGTATGAACAATTCCTTTCCACAACAAAAACAAGGGCATCGGCCTCAGCTGATACTCTTTCATGATATAGGCCCTGCCCATTTCAATCGATTGTCGCATCATCCCAAAAAGCTCGGGCTCGAAACGAAAAAGATCTTGCAGGTAGAAACCGTCGATTCCGTATTTTGTAAAAATCTCGGAACCAAGTCCCATTCGATACGCCCCGGCAATGACCTTAGCCTCATTATCCCATAGAAACATATGGTGGTAGTATGCATCGAACTTGTCGATATCGATTGAATTATTGGTGCCCTCGCCGATTTCCCGAAAAGTAATTTCGCGTTGCCTTCCGATCTCTTGAAGGGTGAACGGTATTTCGCTGGCGGGGGCTAAGAACACTTCATAGTTTTTACTTTGTACCATACGTCGGTCTTTCTCGACCAATTTCATGATTTCCCCCTCGATCAATTCCTTGTGGATTGCCTTGGCTATCTTTCGGGGCTGTTTGGAAAGTTTTAAGGTAGCCGGAAGCTGTAGCTGATCGATCAATCGCTCCTTTTCATAGGCGTTGGCAAGGATATAGGTCTTTCGCCGCAGCAATTCGGCATATTCCTTAAGACTTGATTGTTCTTTTTGCGTAGCTACCGAAATAGGCTGTCCGATACGCACTTTTATCGGACGGTATTTTTGGGAGTAGACCTCTGAAGGCAATTTTGCGGTTCGGAAGGTATCGCTCAATTTAGCAAGTCGGTAGAACAATTTACTGTTTCGGGCGTGAAAATAAATTGGCACCACCGGGACGTCCGCTTTACGTATCAATTTAATGGCCGCCTCTTCCCAAGCTTTGTCCACAATTATTTTGCCCTCTTTACGGGTAGACACCTCCCCTGCAGGGAAAATACCGAAAGGATGTCCATCTTTCAAATGAAGCATCGCATTCTTAAAACCGATCAAACTGCTTTTTGCCTCTTTTCGATTTTCAAAAGGATTTACGGGAAAGATATACGGCTTCATCGGCTCGAAACGCTGTAGCAGAAAATTGGTCATTATTTTGTAGTCGGAACGATGGCGTAACATTATTTGCATCAATACAATACCGTCAATACCGCCCAGAGGATGGTTGCTGACCGTGATATATGGACCTTCTTTGGGCAATCTCTTAAGGTCTTCGGCAGGAATCTCATAATCGATTTCGTAATGTTCAAGAGTGGCGTCAAGAAAGGCCGGACCGTCAAGATGGCGAACCGTATCGTACCAGGAATTAAGTTTTGATAGTTTGGTAATCTTTAATAGTAGCCAGGCCAAAGACGTTCCCAGTGCACCGAACTTGTCAAGGTCGGTGACCTTTGCCACTTCTTTTGCGGTCACTAAACCCATAGTTATTTACCCATTAGATGACCGCTAAGATAGCAAAATCACTACAGGCGAAACCCGTTTTAACATTTTGCACTAGGGGATGATGGTTATTTTACTACCAGCTGCAAGGTTTCTTTACCGCGTTGTTCTAAAAGAATCTCATGACCGTTTTGTAGGGATGTTATGGCTTTCTCGTCAAAATGACGAATAGTGTACAACGAAACACCCTCTTGGCAGACCACGTTGAAGCGGCTTTTCAAATGCTGTAGCAATTCTTGCAACCTGCCGAAACGGTTATCGACGCAGACCGAGAAACTTATGGCCGAATTCTGTATCAGGTCGACCTTCATCTTATGCTCATGAAACAGTTTGAAAAGGGCACTGATACTATCTTCAACAATAAAAGAAAAATCCAGGGAGGATAATTTCATCAAGACCTGGTTCTTTTTTACGATAAAACAGGGCACTTTAGGTTCGATTCCGACGCCCCTGCCTACCGTCGTTCCGGCGTCTTTTGGGTGGACGAAGGATTTGACGTGTAAGGGAATCTCCTTTTGCTGTAACGGCTGAAGGGTCTTTGGATGTATTACCGAAGCACCGTAAAAGGCAAGCTCAATAGCCTCTCGGTACGAGATATTGTTCAGAAGTTGCGTTTCCTTAAAATATCTGGGGTCCGCGTTCAATACGCCCGGCACATCTTTCCAAATGGTGACGGAATCGGCATTCAGGCAATAGGCCAAAATAGCGGCGGTGTAATCAGATCCTTCACGGCCAAGCGTAGTGGTGAAATTGTTCTCATCACTACCCAAAAAGCCTTGGGTGATGTTGAGCTTCTTGGTATCGATTCCTTTAGACACCCTTTCCTGTGTCTTTTCCCAATTTACCGATACATCGCGATAGCTGTCATTGGTTTTAATAAAGTCACGAACGTCTAACCAGGTGTTGGCAATACCAATTTCATTAAAATAAGCACTTATGATGGTTGTGGACACCAACTCGCCATAGCCAACGACTTGATCGTAAACAAAATTGTACTTGGGAGACTTATTCCAGGCCAGAAAACCCAGTATCTCATCAAAAAGATTTTTCACTTTTTTATATATAGGATGGCTCGGATTCTCGAATAGATCCGTAAGTATAACATGGTGATAATCGATGGCTTCCTGTACTACAGGAAGTAATTTCGTTTTGTCTTCAAAATAGATATTTACAACGGCTTCCATAGCGTTGGTAATCTTTCCCATGGCGGAGACGACCAAGAGGGTATTGTCATAACCTGTTTGGCGTAAGACCTCGACCACATTTTTTACGCCTTCTGCATCTTTTACCGATGCCCCGCCGAATTTAAAAATCCTCATAAAAGTTGTTGTTTATATTAGAAATTGCGAGCGAAGCAAAGCAATCTGTTGATTGCGTACTAGAAAGTTGAAAAGATTACCTCGCTGCGCTCGCATTTTACTGCTTTTTTATTCTTCCCTCTCGATATTTTCCAAAAATTTCCTGATGCCCTTTTCATCCAACTGCACCACATCCCAATCGCGCATGACGTTTGCGCCTTTGCTTTCATAGAATGCAATGGCGGACTCGTTCCAGTCTAACACCTCCCAACAAATGCGTTTTACACCCAATTGATGGCCATAGTTGACAACTTCCGCCAACAAGGCGCTGCCGAGCCCGCTACCGCGCATCCTCTTGGTTACGATAAGATCTTCGAGATGAATTACCGGGCCTTTCCAAGTAGAATAACGCTCATAGATCAAGGCCATACCAACGATTTCACCATCAGCTTCGCCGATGAAGCAATGAAACAATTTTCTATCACCGAAACCATCCCTGACCAAATCATCGACGGTTACCTCAACAGCGTCCCCTTCTTTTTCAAAAGTGGCCAATTCTTGTACCAAACGTAAAACTTCGGGCATGTCACCTTCCTGTGAGGGTCTGATTGTAAATTCCATAATTGTTACAAATAAAACACAAAGTTATAAATTTAAAAAATGAAAGCGGTACAAATACGGAAAAGTGTAACAAAATAGCCGATATTTGTTCATGAACGAACTTTGAATCCACACCAAGTTCAGCCTTAAACACATCCTAAAACATGAAGAGGAAGAAAAACGTCACCCTAGGTGAATTCATTATCGAAAACCAAAATTCGTTTCCCTATTCAACAGGCGAACTTTCCAAATTGATCAATGCCATTCGTCTGGCGGCAAAGGTTGTCAACCATGAGGTCAACAAAGCGGGACTCGTAGATATCATCGGTGATGCCGGCGAAATTAATATTCAAGGAGAAGATCAGCAAAAACTCGATGTATTCGCCAATGATAAGTTCATTCAATCCCTTAAGAACCGTGAAATTGTCTGTGGCATCGCATCAGAAGAGTCCGAAGATTTTATAAGTATCAACAGCAACGACGCACTCAACCAAAATAAATATGTGGTCTTGATCGATCCTCTTGACGGTTCGTCGAACATTGATGTCAACGTTTCGGTGGGCACCATTTTTTCAATATATCGAAGAATCACGCCCATAGGTAGCCCCGTAACCTTAGAAGATTTTTTACAACCCGGAAAAAATCAAGTCGCCGCCGGATATATTGTGTATGGTACCTCGACCATGTTGGTGTATACAACCGGCGACGGGGTAAACGGATTCACCTTGAACCCGGCCATAGGTACCTTTTACCTTTCACATCCCAATATGCAATTTCCGGAAACTGGGCATATTTACACCGTGAACGAAGGACATTATATACATTTTCACCAAGGTGTGAAAGATTACATCAAGTACTGCCAAAAAGAAGAGGAAGATAGGCCCTACACTTCACGCTACATCGGTTCGCTAGTTTCCGATTTCCACCGGAACATGATCAAAGGGGGCATCTATATGTATCCGAAGAGCAGCGTTACCGAAGAGGGAAAATTACGCTTGTTGTACGAATGCAACCCGATGGCTTTTATTGCGGAACAGGCAAATGGACTTGCCGTTGGCGGCCGTAGCCGTATTTTGGATGTTGTGCCCACCGAATTGCACCAGCGCATTCCCTTTTTCGCCGGAAGCAGAAAAATGGTGGAGAAATTGCAGGAGTTTTTGGATAAATACCATTGAAAAAAAACCCAGAACCCGCCTACTGTTTTAGCAGGTACAGATAATCATCAAAATCGATACGGCCACTGAAAATCGAAACCGACCGCTCAATAATCTTATCGGCTTTTACGCCAGAAAATCCCAATCCGATAGCGTATCGTTTGAGCAGCAACATCTCATCGTGGTCGATTTGATGGTCCGAGAAAATTATCCGGAAGAGATCGAATAACCTTTCCAATCGCTTTTCCGCGCTATGTGGTGGATCGATGGGATATTTATTCTCTTTTTTCATGACCTCGGCATACTCCGATTCGGTGATGTCCAACTTGTTCGCAAAACTTTCCAACATCTTCTTTTCCTCCGTACTTACCTCACCATCTACGGAGGCCAAGGTAGCAAGCGCCGCAAAATGCGCTAAATTCCTTCGATGCTCACCGCTCGTATACAAATCCGAAAAACCCATATTATTATTTTAAGAGAACAAATATAAATTTTTTAGAGGTCATATTTTGCCTTCTCCCCGACTTTGTTTTCTAGTCAAATTCGTATTTTCACAAAGCTATGAAAAAACCGCTGCTAGCTTTCACCTCGAAGGGCATATATTGCCAGGCCGCAAATGTATATCTAGACCCTTGGAAACCTGTTGATAAGGCCATCATCTCCCACGGCCATGCCGATCACAGCCGTTGGGGCCATAAACAGTATATCACCCATTATCGGAACGTACCGATAATTTCACACCGTTTGGGAGATATTAATGTCTCCGGAAAGGAGTGGGGTGAGACCTTCACTATAAACAACGTAAAGTTCTCCCTACATCCGGCAGGCCATATCATCGCCTCTTCACAAATCAGGGTAGAGCACAAAGGCGAAGTCTGGGTATTTACGGGGGATTATAAGACCGAGGATGACGGCATCTCAACGCCCTATGAAGTTGTGAAATGCCACACCTTTATCACCGAATGTACTTTTGGCCTACCGGCATTCAAATGGACACCACAAAAGGATGTTTTTGAGGATATAAATCGATGGTGGGCTGAAAACCAATCCGAAAAAAAAACCTCGGTGCTCTTCGGATATTCTCTGGGAAAAGCCCAACGTCTACTGAAATATCTAGAGACGGATATCGGGAAAATCTACACCCACGGGGCCATAGAGAACATGACGGAAGTTCTCCGACCCCTGGTCGACTTTCCTAAAACGACGCCCATTACCAAAGACACCAAAAAAGAGGAACTTTTGGGCAACCTTGTTCTTGCGCCGCCTAGCGCGCACGGCAGTCCATGGATACGGAAGATGGTGCCGTACGTTACCGCTTCCGCAAGTGGATGGATGACTTTTCGGGGGGCTCGACGTCGCCGCGCTATTGATAAAGGCTTCGTTTTGAGCGACCACTGCGATTGGGACGGGCTTTTGGAAAGTATTCACGCAACAGGCGCCGAAAAAGTCATCTGCACTCATGGGTATTCCGATATTTTTTCAAGGTATTTGCGGGAGAAAGGGTACGATGCGCGAACGGAAGAGACGCAATACGGAGATGAAGAGGATGCCGGATCGAAGGAAACTACAACCGAATGAAGCATTTTGCACACCTTATAAAAACGCTAGACAGCACAAACAAGACCACCATTAAGGTACAGGCACTAGCAGATTATTTCAAAATTGCCGGTGATACCGATAAGGTCTGGACTATCGCCATTTTATCGCACCGCCGTCCGCCACGGCCAGTGAACACAACCTTGTTGCGAGCGTGGGCATCCGAGTTATCGAATATTCCGTTATGGCTATTTGAAGAAAGCTACCATATTGTGGGCGATCTTGCCGAGACGATTGCGCTGGTCATGCCCTCCAACCCTACGTCTACAGAAAAAAGCCTCACTGAATTTTTGGAGGAAATGATAGCCCTCAAGAAAAAACCCGATGAGGAGAAGAAAACCTACCTCTTCGACAACTGGAAGGTGCTCGATTATTACGAACGATTCGTTTTCACCAAACTGATTACTGGTAGTTTCCGTATCGGGGTCAGCCAGAAACTGATGACGCGCGCTTTGGCAAAGGCTACCGAAATCGACGAAGATATCTTAGCCTACAAACTAATGGGCAATTGGAATCCCGATAAAATTTCTTTTCAGGAGCTGATTTTGGAGGAAAACGAGAGCGATTACCTTTCCAAACCCTATCCGTTTTATTTGGCATATGCCATCGAAGGCGTCGTAGATGATTTGGGAAATGTCAATGATTGGTCCGCCGAACATAAATGGGATGGTATCCGTTCACAGGTCATTCTTAGAAATGATGAAATCTATGTTTGGAGCCGCGGGGAGGAGCTGGTTACGGACAAATATCCAGAATTCCATGAATTTATTGGAATTATCCCAAATGGCACGGTAATCGACGGCGAGATACTTCCGTATCCGAAAGGCGAAATTGGAACATTCAACGACTTGCAGAAACGTATAGGCAGGAAGACGGTTTCCAAGAATTTGTTGCAAAAAGTACCTGTGATTTTAAAGGCCTACGATTTGTTGGAATGGGAAGGGGAAGATATTCGAGACATGCCATTTATCGAACGGAGGAAACTTTTAGAGATATTATTCAAAGAAACATGTCATCGCAAGCCTTTCGACTCCGCTCAGGATAAACCCCGTAGAGGCGAAACAACGGAGAAAGTTTCAGTACCACTTCACCTCTCCGAAACCATTCACTTCAATACTTGGGAAGAGGCTGCCAAAGAGCGGGAGCGTTCCCGAGAAGTGCATAGCGAAGGCTTGATGCTAAAGCGCAAAGATTCTCCGTATCTCGTCGGAAGGAAAAAAGGCGACTGGTGGAAATGGAAAGTCGACCCTCTGACCATCGACGCTGTGCTTACCTACGCAATGCGCGGCCACGGCAGGCGCAGCAACCTCTTTACCGACTACACCTTCGCCCTTTGGCAAGAAAACGATGATGGCGAAAAAGAACTGGTCACCTTCGCAAAGGCTTACTCCGGGCTCACCGATGCCGAGTTCCGGAAAGTTGACAATTGGATCAAAAAGAATACTTTAGAGCGGTTTGGACCCGTGCGATCTGTGACGCCCCATCATGTTTTTGAAATCGCCTTTGAAGGTATCGCTTTGTCAAAACGACACAAAAGCGGAGTAGCAACAAGGTTTCCTAGAATACTGCGGTGGCGTCAGGATAAGAAAATCGAAGACGCAAACACCATTCAGGACTTGAAGGATATGATTGTGTGAAAGCGTTAGAAAAGGAAAAACAATCAATAGTCAAGCGCTGCGCTGGCTCTTCCCTCTAGCGGGGGATAGAACCGAAACCACGTATGAACAGAGACCAACTTTACAATATCGCCGAAACCTGGTTCCAAAAACAAGATTGGAAACCGTTCAAGTTCCAAAAGGATACTTGGAAAGCTTTTTTGCAGGGCAAACACGGGCTTCTGAACGCACCTACTGGCAGTGGTAAAACCTATGCGTTGTGGTTTCCGATAGTCTTGAACTACATAAAAAACAATCCCGAATATAAGACCAAGCACAAAAAGGGAATGAAGGCAGTCTGGATTACGCCACTGCGCGCCCTATCCCAAGAAATCCGACAATCAGCAGAACGGGTGACAGCAGATTTGGGCACGCAGATGACCGTGGGCGTTCGAACGGGGGATACGCCTACGAAAGAAAGGGCGCGGATGAAAAAGCAGATGCCCGATCTACTTATTACTACGCCTGAAAGCCTACAGCTGCTGCTGGCCACCAAAGGTTATGACAAAACATTTAAGGATTGCTCCGCCATCGTGGTAGACGAGTGGCACGAACTTTTGGGCACCAAACGCGGCATTCAGATGGAACTGGCCTTATCCCGATTAAAAACGGTTTCCAAAAACTTACGGATATGGGGAATTTCAGCCACTATCGGCAATCTGGAACAAGCGCGGGAAGTGCTTCTGGGGCCGGGAACCCCGGCCTTCGAAAATTCCGTGATGATCAGGGCAAACCTCAGCAAAAAAATTACCGTCCGAAGTATCATTCCCGAAAAAATGGAAACCTTTCCGTGGCGGGGGCATCTGGGATTGCATTTGTTGGAATACGTCGTGCCGATCATCAACAATAGCCGAACCACCCTGTTGTTCACCAACACCCGCAGCCAATGCGAGATTTGGTTCCAGAAAATACTGGAAAAACATCCGGAGTATGCCGGGGAAATCGCCATGCACCACGGCAGTATCAACAAAGAGACCCGCAATTGGGTGGAACAGGCCATCCGAAACGAAAGCCTCAAAGCAGTGGTCTGCACCTCAAGTCTCGATTTAGGTGTCGACTTTGCTCCCGTCGAAACCGTAGTGCAAATTGGCGGGCCAAAAGGAGTAGCCCGCTTTTTACAACGGGCCGGCCGAAGTGGACACCGACCTGGCAAAGAGAGCGTCATCTATTTTCTCCCGACCCATGCTATCGAACTTATCGAGGCATCCGCATTGCAAAAGGCGGTCAAGCAGAATGCTGTGGAAGACCGCCTGCCCTACCTTAACAGCTTCGATGTTTTGCTCCAATATTTGACCACCCTAGCCGTCTCCGACGGATTTTATCCCGATGAAATCTACCGTGAAATCAAAGATACCTTCTGCTATCAGGCCATCTCGGACGACCAATGGCAATGGCTACTGAACTTTTTGGTCATGGGTAGTCAAAGCCTGCAAAGCTACGATGAGTACAAAAAAGTGGAAGTCGAGGATGACGGAAAATTCATGGTCAACAATCGCGGAATCGCTATGCGCCATCGTTTTCAGATCGGCACCATCGTGGGCGATGCCAACCTATCCGTTCGCTATCAAAAAGGCGGCTACATCGGCAGTATCGAAGAGTTTTTCGTCTCCAAACTGAACCGGGGCGACGTATTCACCTTCGCCGGCCGCAATCTGGAATTCATCCGCATCAAGGAAATGCAGGTACACGTTAAGAAATCTTCCAAAAAAACAAACAAAGTACCCAGTTGGATGGGCGGGCGACTATCCCTTTCCGCCCAAATGTCGGAACTACTTCGCGAAGAGCTCTACACGGCCAGATTGGAGAAAAGTCAACAGTCGGTAGAAATACAATCTCTATCCCACCTTTTTGAAAGACAGCGCAAAGAAAGTATCGTGCCCTCACCCGACGAGCTGCTCATCGAAACTTTTAGGACCCGAGACGGTTACCACCATATGATCTATCCTTTCGAGGGCCGCTTTGTACACGAAGCCATGGGCAGTCTGTTGGGCTATCGCATCAGCCTCTTGTCACCAATTACCTTCTCCTTGGCATTCAACGACTACGGTTTCGAACTACTATCCGATCAGAAAATCGACATCCAACAGGTTTTGGATAATAATCTTTTCACGACGGATTACATGCTCGATGACCTTCAAAAAAGCCTGAACTCTACTGAAATGGCCCGCCGAAAGTTCCGCGACATTGCGGTGATTAGCGGCATGGTCTTTACCGGTTACCCAAACAAAGGCATCAAAATGAAGCATTTACAAAGCAACTCGCAACTACTTTTCGATGTTTTTAGGGATTATGAGCCCGACAACCTACTCTTTCAACAGGCTTTTCGAGAAACCTTCGAACATCAGCTTGAAGAAGGCCGACTGCGATTGGCGCTAGAACGCATCGCCACACAGGAAATCGTCTGGAAACCCTGTGAAAAGCCTACGCCTTTTTCCTTTCCGTTGATTACGGACCGAATGAGCCGTGAAAAACTATCCAGCGAAAAATTAACGGATAGAATCAAAAGAATGGTCGCGATTTTGTCTCGGAAATAATAGGATTGAACGTTATCAAATTTCGAGAACTTGTCTTGGCCGAAGTGACTATCTTTGTAAATAATGAATACCCACGCCCTGAAAATCCATACGCAAACTTTCACCCTTCACCCCTCCGGCGTACTCTTCTGGCACGAAAAATCAATGCTTCTTATCAGCGACGTTCACTTGGGTAAGGTTTCCCATTTCCGAAAGTTCGGAGCAGCGGTACCGCAAAAAGCGGTTCAAAAGAACTTTGATTTGATGAATGAAGCCATTGATTTCTTCAAGCCGCTACACTTGGTTTTTATGGGCGACCTTTTTCATTCAGATCTTAACAAAGAATGGCAATTGTTCGAAAAGTGGACTACTAAGGTCGATGCGAATATTATTTTAGTGGTCGGGAACCATGACATCATTTCTCCCGTCAAATATGAAGACTTGGGAATCAAGGTAGTCTCAGAAATTCAATTGGAGGGCTTTCTATTGACCCATCATCCAGAGGAAAGGGATGGCTTTTTCAATTTTTGCGGTCATGTACACCCGTCCATACGTATGGTGGGACTGGGAAGGCAGTCTGCTCGGCTCCGCTGTTTTTTTAAGTCGAACCACCAGCTTTTACTTCCAGCCTTTGGTGAATTTACGGGGTCACACACCCTGGAGCCAGTGGAAGGTTGTGAAGTATTTGCGCTTTTGGGCGACACGGTACTTCCCGTTCCTGTAAAAGTAAAAAAACGCAAGGGTCGATATTCGAAATAGTACAGTTTGAAAGCGAATCGCATCCTAAACATTTATAATCCTTATTTTTACTAAAAAGCAACTATGAAAAAGACCCTTGCCCTATTGAACCTTTTTTCCGTAGTTCTGGTCATTGCCGTAAACTATGTCTCCCAGGCCATCCGCATCAACGAAACCACGATAGGTGAAGTGAGCAACAAATATTTCAACCTGTTTACGCCCGCAAGTTATGCCTTCGCTATTTGGGGGCTTATATTTCTGGCCCTTTTGGCCTACGGTATTTTTCAGGTACGCCGGGCCTACTTTAGCGACAAACCAAGTGATTTTATCGAACAGACCGGCTACTGGTTTTTCTTCGCCAACCTACTGAACTGTGCTTGGGTATTCGCTTTCGCTTATGAATATACAGGACTCTCCGTTTTGATAATGCTGGGAATTCTAGGTTCGTTGATCAAGATTATCTTGAATACAAATATGGAGCGCTGGGATGCACCGATCGGTATTATTGCCTTTGTTTGGTGGCCGATTTGCCTATACAGCGGATGGATAGCCGTGGCGACCATTGCCAATATATCGGCGTATCTGGCAAAAATCGGTTGGGACGGAGGTTTCCTTGCGGAGTCCACTTGGACGATAGTTATGATTCTAGTTGCGACAGCTTTAAACCTTATAATGATTAAAACACGTAATATGCGCGAGTTTGCAGCTGTCGGAGTCTGGGCGTTGTTCGCGATTTTCATCCGTCATAAAAATGATATGGAAACCATCGCCTACATGGCCTTGGCGGGAAGTATTGTACTGTTTATTGCCATGGCCGTTCATGGCTTTCAAAACCGTAAGACCAACCCCGCTTTTAAATTGATGGAAAAACTGAAAAAATAAATACGAGGCATAACATTAAAAATGTGAAACGAAAAAAGGTATGGGTCGTGGGTTCGGAAATATGAAATTACCGAACCCAGCACCTCAACTTAACTTCTAGGAACAATAAATGCTACTTCGTACGTCGTGCTTTCTACAACATACTCTTGATATCATTTCCCCAACTCGGATATGTAAAAATCGTCCGCTTAACATCCTTTGCCGTCATTTTGTTGTTGATGGCCATCGTGAACAGATTAATTGTCTCTCCTGCCCCCGGGCCAATAAGATGGGCACCGACAATCTCTTCGGTTCGCTCGTTCAAAAGTATCTTGTAAGCGTAAACCGGGGCGTTTATACGCTTGGCGTTGAACCAATCCGGAACCGAACCATGCTTTACGATGACGTTTTTATAGCGGTCTTTTGCTTCGGCTTCTGAATAGCCAACGCTGGCCATGTTCGGCAAGGTGAATACCACGGAGGGAATAACCGGCGTATCCAATTTCTTTTTATTTCCGTTGACAATGTTTTCACCGACAACATAACCTTGGCGACCGGATAAAGGGGTCAGCGGTACATCTTGATCACTAACATCGCCACAAGCATAAACCTTCGGATTAGATTTACTTTGAAGATAGGCATCCGTCTGTACGCCCTTTTCATCGAAAGACACATTGCCTTTTTCCAAATCCAAGTCGGATATGGAAGGGATTCTGCCCGCCGTATTAAACATCATATGCGCTTTTAGGAATGCTGTTTTACCTCCCTTTTTATAGGATAGCTTATATTTTTTCTTCGTCTTTTTAATGGTTTTTATATCCGCCTTAAATATGAATTCAATACCTAGGTTCTTGGAATATTCAGTGAGCTTGTTAACCAGATCGGCATCAAAAAGACCCAACGGACGATCAGCAAAGTCGATTACAGTAACCTTAGAGCCGCTACGGGCGGCCATGTGGGCAAATTCCATCCCAATGTAACCCGCACCTATAAAAAGCATGCTTTTCGGTAGTTTTTTAAGGTTCAGAAAATCGTCGCTTTGCCTTAAAAATTTTGCGCCATCAAAAGGTAAATTTCTTGGTTCGTAACCAGTTGCAATAACTATATTATCGGAATGTATTGTCTTGCCTTCAACAGATAGAGTGTTCTCGTCTAAAAATTTAGGCGATTGGTGGTACAATTTCATGCCCAATTTTTCCAGACTCTCCTCGGTCTTTTTTGGAACGGCACTGGTAAATTTCTTTTTGAACTTTTGCAGCTTTTTCCATTTGATAGTCGGCATGGATTTCAACCCGTGACCCTGCAAGTTTTTTGCCTCTTCCCAAACCTCGGTGGCCCCGAGCAGTACCTTTTTGGGGTCACAACCGCGATTGGCACAGGTACCCCCGTATTCCCTCCGATCGGCGATGGCGACCTTAAGTCCGGCGGCCACACAGGCTTTCGCGACGGTCTGACCGGCAATGCCGCTTCCTATGACAAAAACATCGAATTTTTTGCCTTCTGATTTTTCCTTTTTTTCCATGATAGATTTAGTTTAAAATGCGGTTTTCACTACCCCACCATCTACTTTTAGTGCGGCGCCATTAGTTGCGGAAGATAGCGGACTTGCGACGTAAGCGACCATGTTTGCGACTTCTTGAGGGTCTGCAAAACGTTGAATAAGCGATGAAGGGCGTTCCGTCTTAAAAAATCCTTCTTCCACCTCTTCCCTAGATTGTTCTTCGCCAATCCCGGCAAACTCTTTCACTCCTTCCGACAGCGTGGGTCCGGGTAATACAGAATTCACGGTTACTTTGGTGCCTTTGGTAGTTTCTGCAATCCCACGGGATATGGCAAGTTGTGCAGTTTTGGTCATTCCGTAATGTACCATTTCTTCGGGAATATTGATACCGCTTTCACTGGATATAAAAATAATCCGGCCCCAATTATTTTTTAACATTGCTGGTAAAAATGCCCGTGACAGACGCACGCCGCTCATTACGTTGATATCAAAGAATTTCTGCCAGTCGGCATCTTGAATGTCCAAAAAGTCCTTGGGTTCGAAAATACCGATATTATTGATTAAGATATCGATGTCACCGCAGCTTTCAATGAGCGCATCAATTTCATCAGGTTTACCAAAATCACAGGCAATTCCGGAAATATCGGACTTGGGCAGCTCATTTCGAATTTCTTTTATCGCCTTCTCGATAGAGGCTTGCGAACGGCCATTAATAATTACGCTTGCCCCCTCTGCGGCCAATGTTCGGGCGATAGCCTTTCCAATACCTTTCGTCGAACCCGAAACGAAGGCTTTTTTATTTTTTAAATGTAAATCCATGCTTTTAATTTTACAAATTGTTCAAGATACACAAGATGTAGTTTTTTTGGGGTAATAGCTAACCCATATTGAACAAAAATGGATGCATTGCATCTGGACAAGTTCATTATCTTTGCACTTTCTAAAAAAGTAGGTTGACCCATTCTTCGATTATCCAATTATTCACACAGTCTCCGAAAATCCGGAAACTGCGGGATGCCATTGCCCATTTCAAAGATTCTGCTGGCGATAACAGCCCCATTCAAATTAATGGTCTCGTCGGTTCGTCGTTATCCCTTGTTCTTTCTGATAGTTTCCAAAATTCGAATACTCCCTTTCTTCTAATTTTCAATGACAAGGAAGAAGCCGCTTATTATCTCAACGATCTGGAGCACCTTATCGGGGAAAAGGATGTGCTTTTCTATCCCGGAAGTTATCGCAGGCCATACCAGATCGAAGAAACCGACAATGCGAATGTGCTGCTGCGCGCCGAGGTGCTGAACCGCATCAATTCCCGGAAAAAACCGGCAGTGATTGTTACCTATCCCGACGCACTATTTGAAAAGGTGGTCACGCGAAAGGAACTGGACAAAAACACCCTTAGAATAAAATTGGACGATTCCCTTTCATTGGATTTTCTAAACGAAGTGCTCTTTGAATATCAATTCAAACGGGTCGACTTTGTGACGGAACCTGGGGAGTTCTCCGTTCGAGGAGGTATTGTAGATGTATTTTCCTTTTCCAATGACGAGCCCTATCGTATCGAGTTTTTCGGGGATGAAGTAGAAAGTATCCGCACCTTTGACGTCGAGACCCAACTTTCTACGGAAAGGGTGAAAAAAATAACCATTGTTCCCAATGTAGCGGATAAACTCATCCAAGAAAAACGCGAAAGTTTTTTGCAATACATATCCCCGGAAACGATAGTTTTCGCTAAAAATCTCGACTTTATTTTTGGCCGTTTGGATGACTTCTACTTGAAGGCTATAGAAGCTTTCAGGAAATTATCCGAAGACATCAAACACGCCGAGCCCGAGGAACTGTTTATGGACTCAAAGGGTTTTAGGATGCAATTGGAGGGATTTGGGATTGTAACCACCGGGACCACGACTGCGCCCGACCTGCCATCAGATGTCATATCGAGCGCAGTCAAGATGCACCCCAGGAAAATCATCTTCAACACCAAACCCCAACCCTCCTTCAACAAAAAGTTCGACCTGTTGATCGAAAACCTGAACGGACACAAAGACCAGGGCTATACCAATTATATTTTTTGTGCCAGCGAAATCCAAGCCAACCGCTTTCAGGCCATTTTTGAGGATGCTAACCAGCAGGTACATTATCAGACCATCGTTTTCCCGTTATATCAAGGCTTTATCGACGACGACCTAAAAATCGTCTGTTATACGGATCATCAGATTTTTGAGCGGTACCACAAATTCTACCTTAAGAACGGGTATGCCAAAAAACAGGCCATAACGCTTAGGGAACTCAACAAACTCGAAATCGGCGATTACGTGACCCATATCGACCACGGTATCGGCAAGTTCGGGGGCCTGCAAAAAATCGATGTCGAGGGCAAAACGCAGGAAGCCATTAAACTGATGTACGGCGAACGCGATATTCTCTATGTGAGCATCCATTCCCTGCATAAAATATCAAAATTCAACGGTAAGGACGGTGCACCGCCCAAAATCTACAAACTCGGCTCCGCCGCTTGGAAAAAACTGAAGCAAAAGACCAAGACCCGTGTCAAGAAAATCGCGTTCGACCTCATCAAGGTCTACGCAAAACGGCGGTTGGACAAAGGATTCCAATACGGTCCGGACAGCTATTTACAGAACGAACTCGAGGCCTCGTTCATCTATGAAGATACACCCGATCAGGGCAAGGCCACCGAAGATGTAAAACGGGACATGGAAAGTGAACGCCCCATGGACCGCCTCATCTGCGGCGACGTGGGCTTTGGAAAAACCGAAGTTGCCATCAGGGCCGCTTTCAAAGCTATAGATAACGGCAAACAAGTTGCCGTTCTGGTGCCGACCACCATTCTGGCCTTTCAACACGACCGGACCTTCAAGGAACGGCTCGCCGATATGCCCGTAACCGTCGATTACCTCAACCGTTTCCGTACAGCCAAAGAGCGTCGCGAAACTTTGGAAAACCTAGCGGCCGGGAAAGTCGATATCATCATCGGTACCCATCAGCTGGTCAACAAGAAAGTAAAGTTTAAAGACCTTGGTCTCCTCATCGTAGACGAGGAGCAAAAATTCGGGGTATCCGTCAAGGATAAACTGAAAGCTATCAAGGAAAATGTCGATGTGTTGACCCTAACGGCCACACCCATCCCGAGAACCTTACAGTTTAGTTTGATGGCAGCCCGTGATCTGTCAGTTATCAATACCCCTCCCCCGAACCGGTATCCCATCGAAAGCCGGGTCATCGGATTCTCAGAAGAAACGATCCGTGATGCTATCAGCTACGAAATCCAACGCGGTGGACAAATATTCTTCATACATAACCGCATCGAAAATATCAAGGAAGTGGCCGGAATGATCCAACGTCTAGTGCCGGACGCCAAAGTCGGCATCGGTCACGGCCAGATGGAAGGTAAAAAGCTCGAGACCCTCATGCTAAGTTTTATGAACGGGGAGTTCGATGTACTCGTTTCCACCACAATCGTCGAAAGCGGACTAGACGTAACCAATGCCAACACTATTTTTATCAACAACGCCAACAATTTCGGACTCAGCGACCTGCACCAAATGCGCGGTCGGGTTGGACGGAGCAACAAAAAAGCCTTCTGTTATTTTATCACGCCCCCTTACGACGTGATGACCCCCGATGCCCGAAAACGCATCGAGGCCCTCGAACAGTTCACCGAGCTCGGTAGCGGATTCAATATCGCCATGAAAGATCTGGAAATCCGCGGCGCGGGCGATTTGCTTGGGGGAGAACAGAGCGGATTTATCAACGAAATAGGCTTCGAGACCTACCAAAAAATACTGTCCGAAGCCATCGACGAGCTTAAAGAAACCGAATTCAAGGAACTCTACGAGGAAGTAGAGGGCCACAAGGAAAAGATTTTCGTCAAGGAAACCCAGATAGACTCCGATTTCGAACTGCTCTTTCCCGACGATTACATCAATAACATCACTGAACGACTAAACCTCTACACTGAGCTTAACCAAGTAAAAGACGAGCAAGGCCTGCAAAAATTCGAATCGGAACTCATTGACCGTTTTGGAGATCTTCCCGCACAGGCCGAAGACCTATTGAACTCCGTCCGTATTAAATGGATTGCCAACGGTATCGGCGTCGAAAAGATTGTAATGAAAAAAGGCAAATTGATCGGGTATTTTATTGCCGACCAACAATCCGGTTTTTATCAAACCACTATTTTTACCAAAGTATTGCAATTTGTACAGTCGCATGCCCAACTCTGTAAGATCAAGGAAAAGCAGACCCGTAACGGGTTGCGATTGTTGCTGATTTTTGAAAGGGTTACGAGTGTGGAGCAGGCATTACAGGCACTGGCCCCGTTTGAAATCCATACCCCGGTAAACGCAACAACATCATAATAGCAAGGCTAGATAGACACTGCCAACTGTTAATCTATCACTTTTCACCATTCACTCTCCCCTTGCCATTTTTCACTGTTCTCCCCCCCACCTTTCACCATTCTATTTTCCACTTTTCACGTATCACGTATCAAGGTAGCTTCCTCCTCCAAATCAATAGCATGGTATAGTGCTGCAAAGGCTGAATGAATCCACATAATCGATACCACCACCCCTATAATAAAACAAATTAATCCGAGGATAAAGATAGGTACGGCCAGCAAGGCCATACCTAAAATACGCCAACCATGCCCCCTCGTCATGGCCCAACTCTTTTCAATGGCCGCGATTGGCTCCATATCTTTATCCATTACCAAATAAGAGACAAATACCAACCTGCAGGCCAAGATGATTCCTGGAACAATAAAAAAAACAAAACCGATGATAATAATCGCCGCGGTTACCAAATGCGCCAGTACGATATTGAAGTAGTTCTTTTTAAAACCGATAATCAGTTCCCCGAAATCCAATTCCTCATTGCGAATGCCCCGAAGTATCAGAAGGTCACCGCCGTATTTAAGGATCGGTAAGAAAAGAATACCGTAGGCGATTGCCAACATTTGCAAAAAATAGGTGACAGGGCTATTTTCCCATTCCATATCACCAATTTTAGAAAATGGGGAATCGGCAATGCCAACAATCAAAATGATGGCCAAGAAATACAAAAAATACTTCTTCATCTGCTGCCAGCCGTACGCGTAACTTCCTGAAGTGGTTGGGACGGGAATTTTTTCTCCGTTGTGATTTTCCATTTGTGTGCTTTATTTTTGATAAATGTACGGGTGTACCTTTAATTTTTTCTCCAACTTTAGTAGTGATTTGTAAATTCACTACCAAAGTATGGGTTCACAGTAAGGGCATTTGTATACTTTTAAATACTGAAACACAACAACGCCTTGCTGAGCCTTGCCTTTATTATTGTCTTTACCCTGTGCTTCGCAGTTGCGGTTATCTGTATGTTAATTGGCCATGAGTTGATCAATACCTACAACGCAAATTTCCTCCGTTCATATTTTTATTATCTCCTGGCATTTTTTGTTTTCGCCCTCTACGCCGTCTGGGGCCAGATTGGAATGCAAACGTTGTTGACATCGATTCAAACGACGAAAGAAGTCGAAATTCTTGTCACCCATTTTATTCCGGTTTTGGGCGTGCCCTTTTTTGGTATTGCCCTAATTATGCTTTTAAAAATGGCATTTGACTTGGTCGAGGCCCCTTCAAAAAGCAGTGCACTTTCTCTCCACCTAGTTATATTCGTGATAATCGCAACTATACTTTGGGGACTATATTTAGCAAATAAAGAGACCCTGCCCTTGGGTAAAACCATTTCATTTTACCTTATCCTTTTGATTTGGGGCATTGAATTTCTATATATGGTATTTTTTACCGGAATCGTCTTACGGCACCAGAAAAAGGTGCGCCCCGAAAAACGGAAAAAGGTCTTGCAATTCGTTCTTTTGCTATTCACGGGGCTTCTACTGCGTGGCGTCTCCCTCGCTTTTTATGAGGCAGTACCCTGGGTGCTAGCACCTTTGATTTTACTCTATTTTATGTCGCCCTTGATTCCATTATGGCACATAAGACAGCAGTCAGATCGATTGTTTGCACCAGTCGGTGCCGAACAACCCAATTCAGATAAAAAAGAACATTTGTATAAAAAATACCGGATTACCCCCCGCGAGCGCGAGGTAATCGAACAGCTTTGTCTGGGCAAGACCAACCAACAGATTGCCGATTCGCTATTCATCAGTTTACAAACGGTCAAAGATCATACGCATCGTATTTACACAAAAGTAGGCATCAATAGCCGGATGAAATTGGTGCAGCTGGTAAATGATTAGTCCGGTTTAACGCGATGTAATTTTCAGCAGTTTGCGGTCGTTAGTTACCAGGGTTGCTTTAATGGATAAGAAGTTGAAGAAGTAAGGCTTTATAGATTTACACAATTCATTGTTTCTGCCTAATTTTGTTCTTCGTCGACTCTCTCAGACTAGCCGTAAATAGAGTGGCGAATAAGTTGCCTTTTATATAACTTTTTAGTTTTGTGAAATCCCTTTCAGAATCTTTTTATTAGGATGCCGATTTCAAGGTGGTACATCCGGATAATTATTTGAATTGGTTGTCCATCGGGTAGCATTTCGCGTTTATTTAAAGATAGTAACAGCAACCAAAAATACCTGACCTCATGAACAAAAAATTTCTTTTCGTTCTTTGTTGCATCCATTTAGCAACAGTTGCCTACGCCCAACAAACCGACATCATCACTAAAAAAGAACAACCCCTCTACACCTTAATTGATCAATACGCCCAAGCCCGGGAAACCAAAGACACGGTACTGCTCAAACAGATTCTTACTGACGATATCGACCAATTGGTATCGTCCGGGGAATGGCGCAGGGGTTTTGAAACGGCGAAGCAAGGAATGCTGCGCAGCTCTAGCGCAAATCCCGGTGGCCGGACCCTTACCGTAGACCAAATTCGGTTTTTGAACCAACAAACTGCGCTAGTCGACACGCGGTATGAGATTCAGAATGCCGACGGGTCGCTTCGGAAAATGTGGAGCACTTTTGTGGTTGTCAACCAAAACGACCTCTGGAAGATTACCGCCATACGGAATATGCTACCGACCCAAAGTCCGTAGTGGTTTGTGGTTTGTGGTTTGTGGTTTGTTAAAAAACCGAAAATACAAGGGTATTTCCTATCTTTCCGAATGCGTTTGAATTCAAAAACGATTCTCATCCAAAGAAAACACATCTAAACCCATCCAAAGAATGAACACAAAGCATTATACCACTTTACTCTCAGCCCTCCTCCTCACCTTCTACCTCTCCGCCCAACCCAGCAAACAGCTTGTTGAGGTCATCGTTAGTCCCGATCATACGGACTGGACGTACGGCGTCGGCGATCAGGCCGAATTCTCGATCAATGTATTGCGAAACCAAGCCCCCATTGAAGGTGTAAAAATCGATTATAAGATTGAAACGGACCCTGGCTATCGCGAGGTTAAGATTTGGGATGAGGGTACATTATCCCTAAACAACAAGACCAAGGTGAAGGCCCCGAAATTTAAGGAAGCCGGATTTCTCCGCTGTACCGCAACCGTCACCGTTGATGGCAAGGAATATTCATCCTACGCCACTGTGGGTTTTGCGCCTGATAAGATAAGGCCGACAACTACCCTGCCTTCCGATTTCGAGACATTTTGGGACAAGGGCAAGGAAGAACTGGCCGAAGTACCGATGAATCCTGTACTCACATTGTTGCCTGAACGCTCTACCGATAAAGTAGATGTGTACCACGTGCAACTGGACAATGTAAAGGGTAAGATTTATGGTATTTTATGTACCCCGAAAAAGACGGGGAAATATCCAGCCATCTTGCATGTACCCGGTGCAGGTATCCGACCGTATTACGGAGAGGTCGATGAAGCGGCCGAGGGCTTTGTTACGTTTACCATTGGCATTCATGGTATTCCCGTTACTTTGGATAAAGGGGTTTATGACAATCTGCAAGCCGGCGCTTTAAACAATTATCAGGTCTTTAACCTTGATGATAAGGACAATATGTACTACCGTCGTGTTTATTTGGGCTGCGTACGTGCAGTGGATTTTCTGGATAGCCTCGATAGTTTTAACGGAGAGGATATGGCCGTTACCGGAGGAAGCCAAGGCGGTGCGCTTTCCATCATCACCGCTAGTCTTGACGACCGTATCGATTATCTGGCTGCCTTTTATCCGGCGCTTTCCGATATGACTGGATTTTTGCACGGCCGTGCCGGCGGATGGCCCCAAATCTTTGTCGATGAATTTACCAATACCCCCGAAAAAATCGAGGTCTCGAAATATTATGACGTGGTCAATTTTGCACGCTCGGTAAATGCAGAGGGATGGTATAGCTGGGGGTACAACGATAATGTCTGTCCGCCTGCCTCGACCTATGCGGCTTATAATGTAATAGATGCCAAAAAAGAACTGCACCTATTTCAGGAAACCCAACATTGGACTTTCCCTGAGCAGCGGGAAATGCGGAACGAATGGTTGTTCGGAAAATTAAAACAATAGACTTAGACCATGAATTCAAAATCCCTTAACATCCCATTTGACGAAATGCAAGCGGTGTTACATCGCCTCTTCCGAAAACATTCCTTTACGGAGGAAAAAGCGAAACTGCTTGCCAAAACCCATTCCGAAACCACCCTAGACGGAGTCAATTCGCACGGCATCAACCGTGTACCCCTTTTTATCGAATATGTGGCAAAGGGAGTAATCAAAGTGGATGCCGAAGCGGAAAAAATGGAAGCCTTCGGAAGCATCGAACGCTGGGACGGAAACGCCGGACCGGGAATCATCAATGCCATTAAATGTACGGATCGCGCGGTAACCTTGGCCAAGGAACATGGAATGGGGTTGGTGGCCCTTCGAAACAACAATCATTGGATGAGGGGGGGGTCTTACGGTTGGCGTGCTGCCGATCAGGGCTGTATTTCCATGCTCTTCACCAATACGCAGCCCAATATGCCGCCTTGGGGCGGAAAGCACAGCCGGTTGGGCAATAATCCGTTTATTGTGGGAATCCCCAGGGCAGCTGGCCATGTGGTTTTGGATATGGCAATTTCACAGTTCGCCTTCGGTACCATTGGCAATTACAAGCTAAAAGGCGAAAAACTACCGTATCCCGGTGGTTGGGACGACCAAGATGAGCTATCGAAAGACCCTGAAAAAATTCTAGGTAACCAACGCGGCCTACCCATCGGATACTGGAAAGGTTCGGCACTTTCCATGGTTTTGGATATGCTGGCGACCTTATTATCCGCAGGAAAATCTACTTATAAAATCGGCCAAGACGACTATGAGACCGGTGTATCCCAAGTTTTCTTATGCGTCCACCCCGAAATATTCGGGGATAGCGGACTACAGGAAAAGCTGCTCAGCGAAATTATCGATTATTCACATGACGTAGAACCCATGGAAAAAGGTGGCCGTACGTATTATCCCGGCGAGCGTACCTTGCAGACCCGAAAGAAAAATTTGGAGAAAGGCATCCCGGTCAGTTCAGAAATTTGGGAAAAGGTGCTGAAGCTGTCGTTATAAACTGTCCGGGAAGAAATTTCAAATCCCGAATTCAAAAAAAAACCTGGGTCGAGTCCCGGCGTATCTAGCCCGAAAAACTGAACAAAAAAGTAAGATAGCCTGCGCATCCACCCCATCTCAATCCGCCTTTTTCCGTCGGTTCACCAACCAAACCCCAAACAAAATAATCAGCCCACCCAGCAATTGATACCCATTCAACTTCTCCCCGTCCCAAACGGCCCAGAGCAAAGCGACCAGGGGAATTATATACGTTACAGAGGCCGCAAACACCGGACTCGACAACTGTATAAGCTTGTTAAAGAAAATATTTGCTATTGAAGTGCCAATAATGGCAAGCGCCAAAAGATACCATAAAGCAACGTGCATCGCTTCGTTATTTTCGAATTCGCCATAAAATCCTGAAAGGGACACCAGCAACAGTGCTGGAAAGAACGCAACGCCGAAACTGCCCGTGGTAACCGCAAGCGGACTCAAATGAGCTAAATGCTTCTTGATAATATTGATATTAAATGCATAGGACAAGGCTGAGATTAGGATAAAAATGGCATAGGCATAATTACGGTCCGGTTTAAATTCCATACCCGCTGCTATCAAAGCAACTGTTCCCAATAAACCAATAACGACGCCTAAAATCTGCCGCTTGGTCACGATAGCCCCAAAGGCCGCTATACCGACCACGGTTGTCAATAAAGGAACTATCGAATTGAAGATGGAGGTCACGCCGCTATCGATTTCCGTTTGGGCCATGGCGAACAGAAAGGGCGGCAAAAATGAGCTTAGAAGTCCCGCTGCCGTTATCCATTTCCAATCCTTCCTACTGATCGCCCTCAAACTCCGGTATCCAAACGGAAATAAAACCAGCGACGCAAAAACGATGCGCAAACCGCCCAATTGCATAGGAGTGAGGCCTAGAAGCGCTTTTTTAATAAGGATAAAGGACGAACCCCAGACCAGGGACAGCAAAGTCAAGTAGACCCACTTTTTAGAATAGTCGTTCAAGTTTGGAAGATTTTAGAGACTGTTTTGTAATAGGTGATTATAATTTTTATAGTTCATTTTTGATGCTATTTTCGGTAAAATTTTCCAGTATAGCCGTAGCTACGGTAGAAGATTTTAACGAAGAATTGCGCAAAAAGGGACATAAAAAATAATCGACATGTTTTAATACAGTTTCTATGGCAAAAGTGATGATTTTTTTCATTTCATGACCTAAAAAAATAAAATCGTGTTGTAAATTCGCCGCAAAGCAATGTCCTTGAAACCGGTTTCGGCATCCCTTTTCGTTTTCCTATATGTGCTTGCCATGGTGCGACCGGTTATGCCTTTGTTCGAATATGTTATCGAACACGATTACATTGTGGAGTTTCTCTGTATTAATACCGACAAGCCCGAGCTAGACTGCGACGGCAAATGTTACCTGATGCAGCAACTGGCGGAACAGAACGAGGAAAAGCGACAAAACCTTCCTAGAATTGCTATGGAAGAATACCCGATTGGGTTCGTACGCCTTCTGTCGCTTGCAGTATCTAAAATGGTTGATTCGTTCAATAGTACTTCATCCATCTATAAAAACGGCTATCGGTATCTGTATAGCCAATCCAGTTTTCATCCTCCTTCCCCTATTTTCTGAAATACATTTTTCATTACCGTGTCAGGAAACCATGATTGGGAAAACGTTTTATTGCGAAGACGCAATGCTTTGCCTCTCTACGCAGCGATTTCCTATAACCTATATTGGATTTCGACCGGTGTGTTCTATCGGTAGGTTTAGGTAAACCGGTGGTTACTAAAAAATCCATTTAAAATTCAGAAAATACAATGAAAACATATTTATTCGCCATCGCCTTGATGGTAACATTTGCGCTATGCGCACAGGAAACAACAAATGACAACTCCCAAAAATGGACATCCGGAAGGCCCGATGGCCACGCCCCGATATCCGTAATGGGAGACCATGTGCATGGAGAGGGCGAGTGGATGTTTAGCTACCGTTATATGTACATGAACATGGAAGATCTCATGATCGGTAGCAACGACGCCACTTTCGAAGATGCCCTGGCCAACTATATGGTCACGCCCACTAAAATGCCGATGAACATGCACATGCTCGGTACCATGTACGCACCAAGCGATAAGATCACCTTGATGGCGATGGTCAACGTTACTACTATGGAAATGGACCATATTACCCGAATGGGCGGTACTTTCACCACAAAATCTTCCGGCTTTGGAGACACCAAGATATCCGCCTTTTACAAGATTTTGGATAAAAAAAGGCAGGTAGTGCATGTGCGATTGGGGCTTTCCATTCCCACTGGAAGTATAACCGAGGCGGATGTTACCCCTGCCTCGACACCCAACACTACTGAACTACCCTACCCGATGCAAATCGGTAGTGGCACTTATGATCCCACTCTGCACATTACCTACCTATTTCAAGGTCCGATATTCTCTTACGGTGGCCAATTGTCCGGTGTTTTCCGTTTGGGCGAGAACGACCGGAAGTACACGCTGGGGAATCGTTTTGCAATCAATAACTGGTTTGGTTTTAAGCTATCAAATTGGTTCAGCCTCGAAGCCACATTGGGGCATATTTGGGTCGGTGATATCGGTGGTGTTGACCCAAACCTCAACCCGATGATGGTGATTACCGCTGATACGGCCAATTCCGGAGGCACTATATTGAACAGTGGATTGGGTTTCAACCTGTATGCCCCGTCAGGCACCTTTAAAAATTTCAGGTTCGGGTTTGAATTCGGATATCCGTTATACCAAAAGCTCAATGGTATTCAGTTGAAAAACAAGGAGACGGTCACGATGGGCGTACAATATTCACTATAATAAGTATTCTAACCGCTAATCAATCCTACTTGGTTGGCGGTTTTTACCTTACAAGATTAGGCTATCTTTGCAAAAAATATAAAAAAATGAAAAAAATCATTCTACTAGTTACTATCGTTTTAACCGCATTCGCCACATCCTGTAAAGAGGAAAGAGAATACCCCCAAATGAAAGAGGTAATGGCCGTTCACGACGAGGTTATGCCAAAAATGGGCCAATTCGGTAAACTGGTAGGGGAACTCAAAGGCATGGAAAACGATAGCACTGAAATTGGAAAAAAATATAAGGAGGCACGAATACAACTTCAAGATGCCAATGAAGCTATGATGGACTGGATGCAGAACTTTGGAAATCGCTTTACACCCGATGAAATAATGAAAGGGGCGGAACTCTCGGAGCAGAAGAAGCAATGGCTCGATGAAGAGGAAGCGAAGGTAAAGGCTTTACGCGAGCAAATCAATTCAAGTATCGAAAATGCACGGCAGCTTCTGGAAAAAGCGGATTGACCTGAAGCGAGGTCCAGACTTGCAAGGTATGGGCGAGGCACGAGCGATGCTTTTAGGCCTACTTTGCAAAAATCATTACGCTAGTGTCGCAAATACATGCCATCAGACCTACCAGGGGCACCGCCGAAACAGGAGTGGTACAGTTCGCAAATCAAATAGCAAAGAAAATTCTGCTATTTTGAACATTTCATCTCAGAAATCATGCACTACAAAGTTAACTCAAAGCCAGCCACTCAAAAAGACCCTACTTTCACCGAAAATCAGAATCAATCCCGATGAAAAGTCTATTTCCAGTTCTTATGGCGGCCCTGTTTTTCGTCGCTATAACGGCAACCGCACAAGATTCCGAAAAAGAACGGACAAAAATGGAGGAGGTCATGACCGCCCACGATCAAATTATGGAGCGAATGCCCGATCTCTCCAAATTGATCGACAAACTCAAAACCAAAGCTGACCCTTCCAACGAGAAGCAAAAGTACCAGAATGCCGTTCAGGACCTGAAATCGGCCAATAAAGCCATGATGGATTGGATGGCCGGCTTCGGCAATAGATTCGAGGCCGACGAAATGTACAAAGGCAAAATCCTGACCGAACAGAAACAAAAATGGTTACTGGAAGAAGAAAAAAAACTTACCGATTTACGGGAAGCGATTAATTTGAGTATCGAACACGGTCAAAAGCTTCTTCAGGAATAAAATTTCAAATCCCTCCCGAAGTCTATGGGCCGAATTATCTGATACTGTAATTTGTGGTCAATATTTAACCGGCAACCCGAAAGAGCCCAGTATCCGTTTTTTAACTTACGTTCTAACTGTGTTTAGAATTTGAGATTTGGTACTTGGAATTTTAATCCTCCCAACTCAGCGTCTCCATAATTCCCCGAATATCGTTTTGCAGATAGGCCGCGGCAGGATAAATGGAATCGTAGTTCGGTTTTATCATAAAATACAATGAGCCGGTCAAGAAATGTTCGGTACTATCGGTCACGTAAAATTGGGCTTGGGAGGCAGCATTACCACGAACTTCGTAGAACATACCATACACTTTGTGCTCTTCACTGACAAAAGGCTGCTCAATGATGCCATCGGCCTTTGCCGAATGTTCGTAACTCAATTTTTGGGCGTCGGAAAGCAATTTCTCGATATTGTTATCGACCTTTCGATAGTTGATGAAAATCTCGCCTTTCATCTCTGGATATTTCAAGCTTAGCGCGGTGCTGTTCTTGATCTTCACCTTGGCCATTTCGTTATAGTCGAATCGAAAATGGTCGGTCACCAACTCTTTGAGCACTGGCTTTGAATATTCAAGACGGAGCTTGGCGTTCGGTTTGGGCAGCACTTCTTCGTTGCAGGCCGTGAACAACACACAAAATACCGGTAAGATTAAGCAAAATCTAAGCTTCATGTGGCAAGGTCACTTTTATCTGTTTCAGTCGCTTTTTATCAAGGCCCTCTACAACGAACCGATAGTCGTTGAAAGCAATAATGTCCCCTTTTTTCGGAAAACTTCCCGCTATTTCAAGAACGAAACCGGCAATGGTCTCCGATTCGCCCTTTTGCTGTTCGAATTCCGTTTCATCCTCTATTTTTACAACGCGGTAAAAATCCTTGAGCGTGGTCTTTCCTTCAAAAACGAAATTAAAATCGTCCAATTTGGAGAATATCAGGTCTTCATCGTCAAACTCGTCACTGATATCCCCGACTATTTCCTCAATAATATCCTCGAGAGTAACGATGCCCGATGTTCCCCCGTACTCGTCGACCACAATCGCCAAATGGTTTTTCTTTTCTTGAAATTCCAACAAAAGATCATCGAGCTTTTTGTTCTCGGGCACGAAATACGGTTCACGGATGAGATCCATCCAGTTCAAGGTTTTTCTCTCGATATAGGGCAACAGATCTTTAACGTAAAGTACCCCTAGAACATTGTCCATATGCTCGGAAAAAACGGGAATTCGGGAATAGCCGTTTTTTTTGATTTCTTCCAGAACTTCCAGAAACTTCATGTCCTCGCTAAGGGCAAAAATATCGATACGCGGTCGCATGACCTGCTTGGTATCGGTATTACCAAAGGATACGATGCCCTGTAAGATTTTTTGTTCTTCTTTGGTGGTATCGCCTTCGGATGTCATCTCTAAGGCCTGTGAAAGATGGTCAACGCTC
The DNA here is from genome assembly GCA_963832345.1 of uncultured Flavobacteriaceae bacterium. Classification (GTDB taxonomy): domain Bacteria; phylum Bacteroidota; class Bacteroidia; order Flavobacteriales; family Flavobacteriaceae; genus Pricia. The sequence goes on from CAWHTW010000019.1 coordinate 413,730, forward strand.
AGGTTCGATTTTTGTTTGCCCAGTTTATTGTGCAGAAAGAGAGTGCCCGAACGCATGGGAAGGCTCAGGGGTGCGAACAGAAAATCCAATACTCTCAGGGGATACGCCATAAAATGCGCAAATGCCGATCGATTTCTGTTTGCATATACTTTGGGCAGTATTTCGCCGAACATCAAAATCAGGAAGGTGGCCACGACAACTTCCAAGAGAAACCGGACCCATTCCAATTCGATATCCGCGAAAAGGGTATCACCAATGATGCTAAAAAGAAGAACGACCCCGATATTGATGGCATTATTGGCGACCAATATAGTAGCCAAAAGTTTTTTCGGCCTTTCCAGCAGATTAACAATGATATTTCCTCGGGTCGTCTTGCGCTCTTCTATATCATTGACTTCGGATTGAGAAAGTCCGAAAAAGGCCACTTCCGCACCGGAAATCAGCGCGGAACAGGTCAATAGTACAACAATAAAAATGATATTAAACGCAAAGCCACCGACGGACGCTACGAAGTAGGGAAGCTCAATAAGGGGGTCAGGGTCCAATAGCTACAGGTTTATCTTTTAGAACGGCAGATCATCCTCTTCAGATGGACTCAGAGCCGTGCTTTCCTTGGGATTAGTGGTTTTAGTTTTGTTCGAAGTTGTCGCATCCGCTTTCTGGTTTTGGGCCTGCCCACCCTGTTCAGGGTTCGCGTTGCTTTCTCCTTTGGGAGTAAGAAACGTAAAATCTTGGGCCTGCACTTCGGTTGAATAGCGGGTGTTGCCGCTGTCATCCTGCCACTGGCGCGTTCGCAATCGGCCCTCTACATAGATTTTATCGCCCTTGCCCAGATATTTTTCACATATTTCGGCCGATTTGTTGCGGACGATGATATTATGCCATTCGGTGGTCGTAGTGCGTTCACCGGTCTTCTTACTTGTATAGGTCTCACTGGTAGCGATGGGAAACCGCCCGATACAATCGCCGTTTTCGAAATAGTGCATTTTCACCTCGTCTCCCAGATTACCAATCAACATCACCTTGTTCAAAGTACCGCTCATAGCTTTTTCGTATAAATTAATCCCCAAAAGTACAAATTTTTGGATGTTTTAAGTGCATGTTCAAAAACCCTGCTTCCTGTAAACCACTATTTTGAGAACATAAGGTCAATTTTCATAGGTCGCGTATCTCGATAGGCGTCTGATTTAATTTATAGCCAAAATCTCAAACTACTGATTTTCAGTTTGCATTGCTTTCAAATAGGCTCTCAAGAACTCAGCTATCAATACGGGTACTGGATACTTTTCAACTTCGGATAAGGGAATACCATTTTGCAGCGCTTCATTCGTTTTGACCATCCAAAATATGGTGTGCAAGTGTTGGTGCGACAACTTGTGTATGATAGGTTTCTCATTGTACCTCACAATCTCCCGAACTTTTTTGGCATCCACCAAGTCATGCAGCTTTTTGACTACGGCGTTCTCATCTATTCCCTGCTCAGATTCGAGCAATGGAAATTCCCAAAGATGCTGCCAAATGCCCCTTCCAGTTCGTTGTTTCAATACCGTCTTTCCATCGGAATCCATAAAAAACAAGTAATTGAAATGACGATGTTTTACCTTCGTTTTATTGATTTTAACAGGAAGCTCTTGAACTTTACCTTTTTGAAGTGCAACACAGCTATCGTTCAAGGGGCAGTACATACAATTGGGATTTTTAGGGGTACACTGAACGGCACCGAACTCCATTATCCCTTGGTTGTAATCCCGAATGTTCTCGGAATCCATGACCTTGCGAGCCAGCTTTTTAAAATATTTGATGCCTTCTGTACTATTGATAGGCAATGTCACACCAAAATAACGGGCAAGTACGCGATATACATTACCATCGACCACAGGCTCGGGAAGCTCAAAACAAATGGAGGCAATGGCACTTGCGGTGTAGTCCCCTACTCCTTTCAATTTCACGAGCCCGTCGTAAGTTTTGGGGAAAGTACCATTATACGTTTCAACCACCGTTTTAGCGGCGGAGTGCAGATTTCTGGCGCGGGAATAATAACCCAGGCCTTGCCAAAGTTTCAGCACGCGCTCTTCGGAAGCGCTCGCCAAATCATGTACCGTCGGAAAAGCGGCAATGAACTTCAAATAGTAGGGCGTGCCCTGAACCACCCGAGTCTGCTGTAGAATTATCTCGGAAAGCCAAATTTTATAGGGATTTCTCGTTTCCCGCCAAGGAAGATTACGTTTGTTCGCAGCGTACCACATCAAAATTTTATGGGCAAAGGTCATCGGCAGATAAAATAAAACGCAAAAGTAGCGGTTTATCTAAAGAACCCTCCCCGGGTACCTTAATTAATAAATTACCGAAAGATGAATCGTTTAAAATTAGCCCATTAGCAGGTAATATATAATTAAAGTTATATATTTGCATCCCAAAAAAACAGCATCCACATTGGATTCTAACTACTTAAAATTTAACACGAAAGATGACGAAAGCAGAAATTGTATCGAATATCTCGGATAAACTGGGAATCGAAAAAGGAGATGTCCAAGCCACTATCGAAACCTTTATGGAGGAAGTGAAAAACTCTCTCGAAGGTGGCGATAATGTCTACTTACGAGGTTTTGGCAGTTTTATTGTCAAGACTAGGGCCGAGAAGACCGGAAGAAACATCAGCAAGAACACTACTATAAAGATTCCGGCCCACAATATACCGGCATTCAAGCCCGCCAAGGTTTTTGTAGAAGGCGTAAAAAGCAACGTGCAGGTAAAATAAATAACCCAAAAAAATAAATATATATGCCGAGTGGTAAAAAAAGAAAAAGACATAAGGTAGCTACCCATAAGCGTAAAAAGCGCCGAAGAGCTAACCGCCACAAGAAAAAGTAATTTTAAGGTAAGGGCCGTAATGGCTGTAGGCGCTGAAAATCTTCAGCACTTACTAGCAATGCGGCCCTTATCGTATTATACGTTCATTGACATAGAAATCCCAAAAAAAATGGATTCCGGCGGATTTTATTGAATCCGTTTCAATCATTGTTTAATCAATTTGTCCGCTTCCGTTTCGATATTAATCGTAATAATTGTGAAGCGACAAGTACAAATATATTCAGGTGAATAGAGAATTAATCGTAAGATCTAGTTCCGACGCCGTTGATTTTGCCCTTTTAAAGGATGGAAAGCTCACTGAATTGCACAAAGAGGAAGACAACAACGATTTTTCCGTTGGCGATATACTTCTGGCCAAGGTACGCAAACCGGTAACCGGTCTTAACGCGGCCTTCGTCAACGTTGGTTATGAAAAGGATGCTTTTTTGCATTATCATGACCTTGGGCCACAACTGGCCACTATGCTTAAATTCATAAAGCAGGTAAGTACAGGAAAATTGAAGGATTATTCCCTAACCAATTTTCCGACCGAAAAAGACATTGACAAGAATGGCGTCATAACCGACGTCATCAAGGCGAATCAGTCTTTACTCGTGCAAATCGTTAAAGAGCCTATTTCCACCAAAGGCCCTAGAATCAGTTCAGAACTCTCCATTGCGGGGCGTTATCTGGTCATGGTGCCTTTTTCCGATCGTGTATCCGTATCTCAAAAGATAGCGAGCAACCAAGAAAAAGACAGACTGAAAAGGCTGGTAAAAAGCATAAAACCTAAGGGTTTTGGCGTTATTATTAGAACAGTTGCAGAAGGCAAAAAAGTAGCGGAACTCGACAAAGATCTAGAAAATTTGTTGGCCAAGTGGTCGACAATGTGTGAAAAACTACAAAAAGCGCGGACCCCTTCGAAAGTATTGGTTGAGCTCAACAGGGCTTCTTCTATACTCAGGGACGTATTCAACGATACCTTTACCGGTATTCATGTAGATAACGAAACACTTTACGAGCAAATCCAGGATTATGTTCAGGAAATCGACCCCGGGAAGGAGTCAATCGTAAAGCTGTATCAATCGCCGGTTCCCATATTTGAAAAGTATGGAATTGAACGGCAGATCAAGACTTCTTTTGGCCGTACCGCCAGTATGAGCAAAGGCGCGTACCTCATCATCGAACATACCGAAGCACTGCACGTTGTAGACGTGAACAGCGGAAACCGTTCGAGCAGGGGGAAGGGCCAAGAAGACACCGCTTTGGAAGTGAACCTTTTGGCTGCTTCCGAAATCGCCAGGCAATTGCGCCTTCGCGATATGGGTGGCATTATCGTGGTTGACTTTATCGACATGGTAAAGGCACCGCACAGAAGAAAGCTCTTCGACCATCTTCGTAACGAGATGAAAGACGATCGCGCCAAGCATAAAATTCTGCCGCCCAGTAAATTCGGGCTTATACAGATAACACGGCAACGCGTTCGCCCCGAAATGAACATCAAGACAACCGAAGAGAACCCAAACGGGAGCGGAAAAGAAGTTGAAGCTCCTATCGTTTTGGTAGATAAAATCAATTTCGATCTCGAAAAGTTGTTGAAAGGGCCCAAGAAGGATGAGAAAATTACTTTGAACATCCACCCTTTTATCGCGGCATACATTACGAAAGGCTTTCCATCTATGCGTTCCAAATGGTTTTTGGAACATAAGAAATGGGTGAAAATACAGCCCCGCGATGCCTATACGTATCTCGAGTATCGATTTACGGATAAAGACGGTAAGACTGTTTATTAAATTGGCAATTACTCTTTTAGCTTATTCTAAGGGTAGATTATTGATTGCTAATATCAAATTCTAAAGCGGCTCTTCGGCAACGAAGAGTCGCTTTTTTTGTTTAAATTACCGCATGACCAAAGCCTACACCCTTGAAGAAGCCACGAAAAAACTGGAAGGCTATTGCGCCTACCAAGAACGCTGCCATAAAGAAGTGATAAGCAAACTTTACGAGATGCGCATGATTCCAGAAGCAATCGATAAAATTATTGTTCATTTGATCGATCGCAATTTTTTAAACGAGGAGCGTTTCGCCAAAACCTTCGCAAGGGGTAAATTCAATATTAAAAAATGGGGAAGACAGCGCATTACATCGGAATTGAAATTTCGAAATATTTCAAAATTCAATATTAAAACCGCCTTAAAAGAGATTGACGATAGTGCATACCTCAAGACATTCGATGAACTGGCTGACAAAAGATTATCTCAAATCACCGATAAAAATCAGGAGAAAAGAAGGAAAAAATTAGCCGATTACCTACTTTACCGAGGGTGGGAAAGTGATTTGGTCTACACGAAAATCAAGGAACTAGTGCCATAAGACCAATATTCAATTCGTACTTCTCCCTAATTATATAGACCAAAGCAGTTATCAATCAAGCAGTACCAAATACTTCATACCAGTAGTTGATACATGGTACTAAGTACATCACACTTCAAAACCTACAAAAAGTTAAACGTAACCCCCAAATTGACAGCGAACTGATTGTGCAGTTCTTCCGCGGGACTTAAATCGCCGGTATCGTACCTAGCGATGGGAAAGCCCAATTCGGTGAACACCCCAATGCCATCGGAAAAGAAATACCGCGCCCCTGCATGGAACCCGAAGTTCTTAAGACCTAGGTCAAGCCCCGGATAAAGATCGAACTTGTTGCTAATACCCATGACGGGGCCTAAATGTGCACTGAACCGTGCTTTGGCATCGAAACGCTCCCGAGCACCGTCGTTGATGTCGCTATTTATGCCTAAAACATAAGAGGAAATCGCCCCGATTGAGATATTCTCCCCCAGCCCGTAATCATATGAGGCGGTAATACCGGTACCATTATCCTGTAAATTGGCACCGACCTGAAACTTCTGGTCCCCCTTGCCGGAGTATGCTTGGGCCAGTGCCCAGCTTGTACCGGCCAATAAAAATATAATAGCTATAAAACTTCTCACATGTATGAATTTAGAGTAAGATTTGAAAGTACAAATTTACAAAACGATATGGGATTATAGTAACCACTAGACAGTAAACAATGGAGGACTGCTTCGTAGACGATTTATAAGTTTAATGCCACCTTCCCTAACGCCGTAACCTGCAGCCTTCAGGCTTGAACACCTGCCCTAAGGTGGGTCAAGGCGTCGAACTATTTGGCGGGATTTAGGTAGGTATCTTGACTATTAACACTAAACTAAAATAGCATTAGTACGTTCCACCGCTTTGGCATTTTTATGATCAATCCATTTTTGGCCTTGCAGTTTGCGCATGGCGATATCGAAACTTCGCATTACTAAGATATTGTACAAACCTTTGGCGAAATTAAGGGGATTTTTAGGCCACGAACGTAAACTCATCGAAAAGCCGGGCGATACGTATTTCATATAATGCCAATAACCCTCGGGCATATAGAGTACTTCGCCATGGTTCAACACTGATCTAAATCCTTGGGCGGATTTCAGCGCGGGCCATTTTTCGTAATCGGGATTGTCGAAATCAATACTCTCGTGGGTAATAAGCGAATGCGGCACTTTATATAGGTATTTCGTCTGGGATTGGGGAAAGAGTGTACATTCCTTTTTTCCTTCGAAATGAAAATGGAAGATATTGGACATATCGATATCGTAGTGCATAAAGGTGGAAGAATCCCGCCCACCAAAAAATAGCATAGGGAGGTTCTTCTTTAATTTGAGTCCGAAATCGGGAAAGCTGAAATCCTTTTGAAGTTGCGGCACTTCCTTTAAGATGTTCCAAAGAAAAATACGGTATTTGGTAGGTTGCGATTGTAAAAGATCGATATAATCGGCCATTTTCATGTTGGCATGGGGTTCGTTGAACCCGTCTTCATGGTTTACGGGGCGATCATCGTACAAAGGCACAATTTTATCACCGGCCATTTGCCGCATATAGTCCAAGTTCCATTTTTCGATAGCGGGCCACTCGTTTACCGCGTGTTCGATTATGACCGGTTTCTGCGGCTTGAAATATCGCTCAAGAAAATCTTCTTTGGCAATTGCCTTTACCCTTGGAATCTGTTCTAACTTCAATGGCTATCTACTATTTTTTCAACCTCCAAATTTAAGTAACCTAGAAGAAACTATTTCTTAATAATCCTTTAAATTCATTTCTTGCAGATATCAGCGTGTCCGAATCGGAAACACAGAGATTTACCGTAAACAAACGACCGCATTCAGGTAGATAACAATCGGCTCTTAGCCTTTACTGTTGAACGTAACGGAAGCTTTGGTTTTCGCCTTTGCAGTCTCATTGCGTTCTATGGAATGCCCCGGTCGGCTCCATCTTGGTTTTTCGCCCAAAGGATGTAGTTGTGACTCGGAAGCTTCTAAGGTCTTCGGCTGCGAGACTTTCGTAAAGGGTTTCTGAGGGGTCAGGCCCAGCAATTTGAACATAGCCATGTCTTCGCCTACATCGGGATTGGGAGTGGTCAAGAGCTTATCACCCGCGAAAATGGAGTTCGCCCCTGCAAAGAAGCACATGGCCTGCCCTTCACGGCTCATTTCGGTACGCCCAGCGGACAACCTTACTTGGGTTTCGGGCATTACGATTCGGGTCGTAGCCACCATACGAATCATTTCCCAGATACTAATCGGTTCCATTTCCGCCATAGGAGTGCCCTCTACCGCAACCAAGGCATTGATGGGAACTGATTCGGGCTGCGGATTCAAACTCGATAGTGCTACCAACATCCCGGCACGGTCTTCCAAAGCTTCACCCATGCCAATTATCCCGCCACTACAGACGGTCACATTGCTCTTGCGAACGTTGTCGATGGTATCTAAACGGTCTTGGAAGGCACGGGTGGAGATAACATCTTTGTAATAATCTTCGGAAGTATCCAAGTTGTGGTTGTAGGCGTAGAGTCCCGCTTCGGCAAGACGTTTGGCTTGGTTTTCGGTAATCATACCCAAGGTACAGCAGACCTCCATATCTAATTTATTGATCGTTCGTACCATTTCCAATACCTGATCGAACTCCGGACCATCCTTGACATTCCGCCAAGCAGCACCCATACAAACGCGGGAGCTTCCCGAAGCCTTCGCCCGTAATGCCTGTGCCTTGACATGTGGAACGGTCATCAGATCGTTTCCTTCAATATCGGTATGGTATCGCGCCGCTTGCGGACAATAGCCGCAATCTTCGGGACAACCGCCCGTTTTGATGGAGAGTAGGGTAGAGACCTGTACCGTATTGGGATCATGGTGTTTTCTATGGATGGTCGCCGCGTCGTACAGCAGTTCCATCATAGGCTTGTTGTAGATATCGAGGATTTCGGAATTGGTCCAGTTATATTTCGTTTCGCTCATGGGTCAGGATAAATTCGTATTCAAAAATAGGCTTTAAAATAGAAAAGAGGTAATAGAAAACAGAAAAATGACTTGCCGCTTATTGAGGCAGATAGGTCTGTTTTGCAAACATTACTATGGATATGCATACCTTAGCACGGACCCAACTTCCGGAATTATCTTATAAATTTTCTGAACCGCGGCAACTGTCCACAAACAGATTCTCTGCATTTTTTAGGCTGGAAGTTACTTCCCGCTTAATAGAACGCTTACCGCATTGCCCCCGAACCCTACTGCATTAACAAGTATTTTTCGAATGCTTTTAGGCTGCGGCAAGTGTTCTACAAATGGGACTTCGATAAACTTTTGACGTTGTAGCATACATAAAGCCATTTCAACACTTAACATGCCCGAGGCACCAAAAGTGTGCCCTATCTTCCACTTATTTGTTGTCAAAAAAGGAGGTTTGTTATCAAAAATTTTTTTAATCGCATTATATTCGGATAAATCACCCTTGATGGTACCCGGGGCATGCATCACTACAACATCTACCGCTTCGGGTTTCGTTTTCCCTAAAGCCATCCGCATAGAACGTTGAAAACATTCGGCGTCGGTAGAGATAGAAGTGTTGTGCCGCAATGGCTCGGTGGCATAGCCAATGCCTTCGATGATGGCCAAGGTATTTTGGTGTATCCCCTTTTCGAGACAGGCGACCGAAGCACCTTCGCCCAAGATCATGGTGTTTTGTTTTTTGTTTAGGTCGAGGGCTTGGCAGGGGTATCCGGTATTACCATTACCCGAAACTAAACTTAAATCTTCTTGCCTTGATTGGGCCTCGACTGCGCTCAGCCCGGCATCTTTCTTAGCGTAAATTTTCAAGGCCTTCATCTGAGCAATAGTAAATGGGGTCAATGGCGCTTCGCTACCGCCGACCAAAAATTTTTCCGCCATACCGCTATTGATCCAGGCTACTCCGTTCAGCAGCGCATGAAGGGCCGTGGAACAGGTGATGGAATGGGAAATTTCAGGGCCTTTCGTCTGCAGATCGTGGGCTACCCAAGATGAAATATTGCCCAAAGTCGTGGTCGGGGACGAAAGTGTCGCTGCCCGTTTGTCTTTAAGAAATTCTTCATGGTACTTTTCAAAAAGTGTGGTCGCGCCCCTAGACGAACCGATGTTGATTCCAAAGTTATCCTTGGATTTCCATCCTGCTTGCGCTACTGCCTTTCGGGAGGCGTATAGGGCATACAATACCGAATCGTCGAGATCTCTGTATTTAGGATCCTCATTTTTTAGTTGTTCGATTTCCTTTTGTGCGGATTCCGGTAACAGGGCAATCCATTCATCGGCACCGTTGAAATTCTTTTTAGTGAAACAATGGGTGCTTTTTTGATAGTTGTCCCAAGTTTCATTATTGGAACTACCCAGTGGGGAAATCGAGGCTAGTGCGCTTATGGAAATAGGTGTTTTCAATAGAAATCTTCAAATTTGAAACGGACTAATTAACCGCAAGGCTCGCAAAAGGAGTAGCGTATTTTTTCTGAAAGCGCCTTGCGAGCTTTACGGGTTCTTTGCAAGTAAACCTGTACAAAATACGCTAGGCTTAAACAACATCCAAAGCACTTTTGATGGTATCATAGATTTTCTGCAATTGTCCATCGGAAATAACGTAAGGGGCCAATATATAAATGGTGTTTCCTAGTGGGCGTAAAAATACGCCGTTATTCATAAAATGACTAAAAAGCTGGTCGCGTAAATTTCCGTAGCGTTCCATTTTCACGTTCAAATCCAAGGCATATATGACCCCGCATTGTCGGGTGCTTTCTATTTTGGGATGGTCTTTGATTTCTTCATCAAACTGCTGGTGGGAAGCTATAATACGTTGAATATTGTGCTGTATTTTTTCGGATCGTAATAGTTCCAATCCTGCCAAAGCCGCTGTACAGGCCAATGGATTGGCGGTATACGTATGTCCGTGAAAAAGGCCTTTGGCCAAATCATCACTGTAAAAAGCGTCATAAACATCTTGTGTGCAACTGGTGATGGCCATAGGCAAGAGACCTGCAGTCAGGGCTTTTGAGAGGCAAATGATATCGGGTTTGGTTGTAATATGGTCAGAGGCAAAATGTTTGCCGGTCTTTCCGAAACCGGTCATGACCTCATCGGCAACACAGAGTACGCCATGCCGCTTCAATAGCCTTAAAATTTGGTCAAGACCTTCCGCATCGTGCATTTTCATGGCCGCGGCCCCTTGCACCAAAGGTTCGTAAATGAATCCGGCTATGTCGTTCTGTTGTAGTCGGGAGTTCAAATTTTTCAAAGTGTCCGTGATGTTTTCTTTGGTCGGCACTTGAATTCGTTCTACGGAAATACAAAAATCCTCGAAAGGACCATTGTACACGGATAGACTCGAAACGGACATCGCCCCAAAGGTATCGCCATGAAAACCGTCTTCAAAAGCGAGCATATTCTGGCGCTTTTCGCCTTTATTGAAATGGTATTGCAATGCCATTTTTATCCCGATTTCCACAGCCGTGGACCCGTTGTCGGAAAAGAACAGTTTTTTTTGGTTTGCAGGAAGTATCTTTATGAGTTCTTCCGATAGGTTAATGGCCGGCTCATGGGTAAAGCCACTAAAGACAACTTGGTCCAAACGTTGCATCTGATGATGTACCTTTTCTAAAATATAGTCGTTGCAATGCCCGTACATGCAAGTGTACCAAGAGGCGATGCCGTCGATGTATTCCTTTCCATGTTCATCGTATAGCACGGCGCCCCTCGCTTTCGCGATAGCCAACATTTCGGGATGCAGTTTATGTTGCGTCAGCGGATGCCAAAGGTGTTTTTTGTCCCGCTCCGATAGCGATTCAGTAGTCATTGGTTTTTTAGAATGCATATTTGGTTTCGTGGAATGCCTATGCAAAGATGGGAAAATAAAATTCCAAGCAAAACATGGCAAATGCCAAATGCCAAATGCCAAATCCCAAATTCCAGGGAAATTAAGGGTTGGTCTCTTAGATGGAATACTAGTGGCGCGTCAAAGGGATCGCAATACCGGTGTGAATCGATCTGCGTATTTTTTAATCACGGTCTTGTCAAAAGTTGCTTCTTCTTCGATTCGGCCTATAAGTGGAACGCCGGTTTTATGCAAGATAACGTTCTCGGTACGCGGGTCGGGATTCCCGCTAAAAATCAAGGAAACATCATAGCCTTTGGTTGTAAGCCAGTTCACGGTCAACAATGTATGGTTGATGCTGCCCAAGTAATGTCTAGAAACAACGACCACTTGATAGGTGGGCATTATAATATCCAACACCGTATCTGTCTCGTTCAGGGGGACCAAAAGGCCCCCAGCACCTTCGATGACCAGATAATTGTCGGTCTGGGGCTCATGAATTTCAAGGCGATCGATTGTCACACCGTCGATTTCGGCCGCCGCATGCGGACTCATAGCTGTCGTAAACTCGTAACTGCTTTTATGAAAAACTGTTTTATCGTTAGATATCAATTTCTTGACCCTATCGGTATCGGTATAGTCGAGACTGCCCGCTTGAACGGGTTTCCAATAATCGGCTTCCAAGGCTTCGGTGATAATGGCCGAGGCAATGGTTTTTCCGACTTCCGTCGAGATTCCTGTTACGAAAATTTGCTTCATTTTATATTGAACTTGTTTTTACAATTTTCACATCGGTATTCATACTTCGTATAAAAAGGCAAGACGCCGAAAAAAAATCCGAATAAAAAGGAGGCCAAGGATTTAAGATCCTTGACGTTGGTGAAATAATCGACTTTGGAACTTTTACATTCCGGGCAATAGATTTCTTGGCCTTCGTCGTCAACGGAATACTGCTTTATAGATTCTAGAATTCGGATTGCCTTCAACGCTTCTTCCGTGTGAACCCTTAACTTTACCCCACCAATGGCATTGCTTACCAAAGGGTCGGTATCAATGGTTATATTATCGGAAAGAAAAACCGAAATCCCATCCGCTTCCAAGCGGCCCCTTAACGATTTGTGCCTCAGAAGAATACTGAAATCGCGCAACGGTGGTAAAAATTTCGTTGTTGTTGTTATGTTGTAGTTTTCGTACGGTCAAAATACGCGTATATCAGGCTTCATTGGTAAAAATAGCCAATAATTGTAAAACTTCGGTTATTTCTTTTTCGGTATTGAAGGTATGCAGGCAAATACGCAGGCGTTCTTGGCCTTCGGGCACCGTCGGCGAAAGAATCGGACGCACGTCGAATCCTTTTTCCTGAATTTTTTTCGCTATCTTTTTCACCCTAGCGTTTCCTGGAATTATACAGCAATGGATGGCGGAGTTACTGGGGATGAATAAAGTTTGCAGGTTGCAGGTGGCAAGTTCAAGGTTGAAAAATGCTGTTGTTTTTGAAAGGTTCGACATTAGGCGGTACTTTTCTTTTATACCTTCTTCTTTTACAGATGCACATAAATATTCATAGGATGCTACAATCGTTGCCACTGAATGTGGGGGAAGTCCTGTTGTATACTTTAAACTGCGGGCGAAATTGACCAGATAATTTTTTAGAAGGATGCTTCCTAAGACTGCAGCACCATGGCATCCCATCGCTTTACCGAAGGTGACAATACGGGCGAAAATGGCGGCCTGCAAGCCCAATTCCTGAACCAGACCTTCCCCTCTTTTTCCAAATACTCCTATGGCATGAGCTTCGTCCACTACTAAATGATAATTGTTTTCTTGACAGAATTGGGCAAAGGATTTTAGGTCAGGGGAATCGCCATCCATGGAGAAAACAGATTCGGTGACGATGTATACCTCGACTGAGCTCGGCTCAGGCTTTTCAGCTTCGCCTGCCCTATCGGTAAGCAAGTTCGGTGGCCGTAATTCTGTTTTAGGCAACTTCCTCTCCGCTTGGCCGCGCTGCTCTTGGGTTCCGGATAGCCTTCGACTGCGCTCAGCCTGGCATCTTTTTTTCAAATCCCCTAAATCATTATGCTTGAACTTATAGCTTCTGGCATTTCCCATTTTTATGCCGTCGCGAATACTGGCGTGTATGTACTCATCATAAAAAACAATGTCGCTCCGCTGCGGCACGGCACCGAAAAAGCCGATATTGGCATCGTAGCCTGAATTAAATACCAAAGCGGACTCCGTTTGGTGGAACGCCGCCAATTTTTCTTCTAGCTCGGCATATAAGGGATGATTTCCCGAAAGCAACCGCGAACCTGTTGCCCCGTTCTGTACAATATTCTTTACCGATAGCAATTGGGAGGCCCTCTCAAAAATTCCCTCGTTTCTGGAAAACCCAAGATAATCGTTGGACGAAAAGTCTACCAAATCATTCTCCTCCGGCAGCTGTCTAAGTGTGTTTTGGGCTTCCCGGCGGACCAGTTTCTCGTGTAGTTTTTCTGGAAATCGGGTCATTCCGTAAAAATAACCTCTTTATTACAATGAAAGACATCCACCGTTAAAAAATCAGTTTTCGACGACCGTAAATTCTGCGTTTGATTCGTTTTCTGGGGTTTGAAGGTGTTCGATAGCTAATTCTACCCTGTCAGTATCGTATCCGAAGCCCGAATTCAAGTCAAGATAATTAAGGTCAATCTTAAATCTACCGTTGTCTACCAAAATAATTCCGACTTTTGAAGTGTAGCCTTCTTCGTCGGCATCAAGTAGGGCCGCCATACTACCACCGAAATACGTGGAGTAGCCTTCATCGGTCCGTGCGCCCAAGATATATTGTTCATCAATACTGATGCGTTGGAAAGTATTGGAAAAGCCGGAGAATTTCGAAATCCCGAAATTATAGCCAAACTGTTTCGAATCGGTGGTTTCATACACATCTAAAAGAGTGCCATATCCATCCTCTTTCAAGTAGCGGCTGAACTTCAGTTCAAAGACCAAGGTATCACCGACTACATACTCTTTCTTCGCATCAAAGGCAACGGCATCGGTGATTGTTAGGCGGACATTGCGGCCATAATAATCGTCATCCCTGGAATAACATCCGAAGAGCATAAACGAAACCAATGACATAACTGCAATATTATTTTTTTTCATCACGTTATTTTTCAAAACCGATATCCCACTTTGAGTCCCGTTCGTACCAATGCCGCGTTCAGTACAAGAAAATTGACATCAAAATTAGTCCGTAGCCCGAACTGTGCCTCGCCCACTAGCTTTCCGTCAAGAAACAAAAACCGATATCCGTAACCTAGACCAAAACCGCCTCGGGTAAAACTTTCGGTTCCTAATCTATAGACCCCATATCCTTGGTCGTTGACCGTGCGTACCAGTCTTCCCGTTTCGTCGACACCGCTGATAGAGCCAAAAAGCTCCAGAAAATGACTCTTCCGTTGATTTCCTGAAAAATAGACTCGAACGAAGGGCATAACCTCGTTCTTGGTTCTCAGATTACGTTCATAATACTCGTCGTCTACGGAAATTTCTTTGATACGATCGCCATATATCGCTGCCGCAAAGCCCACAGCGAATTTTTTGTTGAGCGTACGTTCGTAACTTAAATCTACACTACCAAAAACGGGGAGTAGTAAATTCGTAGAAACTTGATTTTTATACATTGAGAGCGTAGTATCATCTTGAGCAATAAACTCTTGTTGATACATCAATGCAAACAACATAAAGATATAGAGACGAATATTCAACAGTGATTTCGTTAGGACGATCATAAAAATTTGGACGATTCTAGAAAACAACAAATTAAAGTAAAAAAACCCTACCCCTATACGCTAAATTTGAGGTTATCGTATCTTCGCCCAATGAACCGTTCAATACATCCGTTTACCATGCAGCACACGATTTACGTTCTTTTTATTTTATGTGGATACTTCTCTTTTGCCCAAACCAACCAGTATGAAATCTCCTTTGAAAATGCTGTTCACCATGAGGCGACAATCAAGGGAACATTTCCGGGTTTGAAAACCGATACGGTCGCTTTCAGGATGAGCCGCAGCTCGCCCGGACGCTATGCGCTACATGAATTTGCCAAAAATGTTTATAATTTCAAGGCCAAGGATGGTCAGGGTAAACCCTTGGAAATCTCCCGCCCGAACCCCTATCAATGGAATATCACCGGTCACGATGGTACGGTGAACATCAGCTATACCCTATTCGCAAATAGGGGCGACGGCACCTATTCTCAAATCGACGAAACACATGCGCATTTAAATATCCCGGCCACCTTTATGTATGCGCCGGAGCTGGACGAGCGTAAAATCGAGGTAGATTTTAAGATCCGTAAAGACCTGAACTGGAAAATCGCTACACAAATGCCTTTTGTCTCGGGCACTACCTACGCCGCCCCCGATTTTCAATATTTCATGGATAGTCCCGTAGAAATCAGCGATTATCAAATGCGGAATTTCGATGTAACCTCAGATGCTAAGCCTCAAAAAGTGCAATTTGTACTGCACCATAACGGTACGGAAGAAGAACTGGATAGCTATTTCGAAAAGGTCAAGAAAGTCGTGCTGGCCGAGATGGAGGTATTTGGCGAAATTCCAAAGTATGATTATGGAAAATACACCTTTTTGGCCTGTTACGTGCCCAATGCCTCCGGTGACGGGATGGAACATCGGAACTCCACCGTTCTGACAGATACGGAAGGTTTGGCCGAAGGAGGTATGGAAAATAATATCGGTACGGTTGCCCATGAATTTTTCCACGCTTGGAATGTCGAGCGCATCCGCCCCAAATCTTTAGAACCCTTTAATTTTTCGAACGCCAATATGAGCGGGGCCCTTTGGTTCGCGGAGGGATTTACAAGCTATTATACCGATTTTATTCTTTGCCGAGCCGGACTCATCACTCCCAAAGCATATGTTGAAGGAATTTCAGGAACATTCAACTATGTATGGAACTCACCCGCGCGGCAGTTCTTCAACCCCATAGAGATGAGCTATCAGGCACCGTTTGTAGATGCAGCGACCTCGGTGGATCCTGTAAATAGGGGAAACACCTTTATTTCCTACTATTCTTATGGAAGCGTTTTAGGCCTGGCGCTAGACCTTTCATTACGGCAAAATGATCTGAACCTAGACGATTTTATGAAGCAGGTCTGGCAAAAGTTTGGAAAAAATGAAACTCCCTATATTTTGGAAGACCTACATAAAGCCCTGAACGTTTATGCAGGAAAGTCTTTTGGGGATGCCTTTTTCAACAGTCATATTTACAAAAGTGGAATGCCCGATTATAAATCACTGTTGGAATCGGTCGGCGTAGTGCTTCAACAAAATTCGGAAAGCCCCTATATCGGTTTTACGGCCCAACTTGACGGGGACGGCAACGGGGTGATTCAAACGAACCCAAAAATCGGTAGCCCCGCCTACGAAGCGTCGCTCGACAAGGGCGATGTAATCACTTCAATCAATGGTAACGATTTTCCTGCAGGGCAGCAATTCAATGCCTTTATCAAGCAATTTAAGGTGGGGGATACGTTGGAGATAACTTTTGAACGTTACGGCAAGGCGAAAACTACTTCGGTAACCCTAAAATCCGACCCGGAGTATAGCATCCATCTTATGGAGACGCTTGGGGAAAAACCTTCAAAAAAGCAGTTGGAAATGAGAAAGGAGTGGCTTAAGATTGATTATAAGTAAAGATGTTGGCTTTAGAATTAAATTTGGATTTCTTGAACAGATTGCTTCGTTGCGCTCGTAATTTTCCAATATTAGGTAAAGTTGTATGATAATTTACGGCAGAGCAACATCCGAAGAAGACTTAGATCAAATACTCACCTTACAGCAAAAGAATCTGCCCGGGGTCGTTTCTTCCAAAGAAAAGAAAGTGGAGGGTTTTGTGACCGTTTGCCATTCGTTCGACATCTTGCAGGAGATGAACGATGCTTGTCCGCATATCGTTGCAAAATCTGATGGGATGGTTATTGGCTACGCATTATGTATGCATCCAAAATTTGCAAATAAAGTTGAGGTGCTACGACCGATGTTCAAAGAAATCAGCACCGTACATCCCAAAAATAATAGCTACATGGTGATGGGGCAGATTTGTATCTCTAAAGCGTTTCGCGGCCAAGGTATCTTTCGCCAATTGTACCAAACCATGAAAGAGGCTGTTCAACCTGAATTCAAACAGATTATAACCGAGGTAGACGCTGAAAATGAGCGTTCGTTGCGGGCGCATTATGCGGTAGGATTTCAGGAATTAAAAACATATCGGTCTGGAGACCGAAATTGGAATTTGATCGGGTTGAGATGGCAGTAAGGTTTACGGCTCAAGCTATTTTGAGATTTTAGAGTTCTGAAATTTAACCATTTTCCTCATTCAATTGCTTAATAAAATAGGAAGGCAAGATGCCCAGACGTTTTTTAAATGCAGAATAGAATGTATTCGGGTTATTAAAGCCGCTCGCTTTAGCAATATAGCTCAGCTTACTGTTACGGAAATCATGGTCTTCAATCAATCGATC
This sequence comes from uncultured Flavobacteriaceae bacterium, assembly GCA_963832345.1. Taxonomy (GTDB): domain Bacteria; phylum Bacteroidota; class Bacteroidia; order Flavobacteriales; family Flavobacteriaceae; genus Pricia. The sequence continues at coordinate 431,347 of CAWHTW010000019.1, forward strand.
AAGTAAGTGGTTGATTCTAAGTCCGTTTACATACGTATTGAAATTGGTCTTCTTTTCATTGTTGATGACTTGCGATAGATACTTCTGGTTGGTTTGGAGTTCGTCGGACAGCGTACTCAGGCTACATTTAGTGTCAAGAAAGAACTGCTCTTCCTCAAGGCGTTCAAGTTTGGATAAGAGTATACTTTTCAAGTCCTCGTCCATATAGCTTTGTTCCGAACCGCCATGGTCTTCCGAAACTTTCCGGTCTATAACGGCCTCTTGAAATACTCCTTTCTTTTTGTTGCGCTTTTCCACCGCTAGTTCCTTTGTTCGTTGAAACAAAAGTTCGTTCTTTTTTTTCACCTTAAAATAAGAATATCCCGCAATACCGCCAGAACCCAATGTAAGTGCAAGAACCGCCAGTATGAGACGATAGCGCTCTTCTTGTGCACTATTCCGAATTTCAAGAATCTCTTTCTGTCTTAAAATTTCAGAAATTTTCCTCCTACCCTCCAAAATTTTTATTCTTTGGTCGGATTCTATAGAAAAAAGTGAATCGCTTAGGGAATTATGAAGGTTGGCGAGGGCAACTGCGGAATCGTAGTTACCGGTGGATTCGTACAATTCTGAAAGTGATGCGCTTACGTTGTTGATGACATCATAGGCCTTTATCTCTTTTGCCGCATTCATTGCCCTTTCATAATTTTCGATTGTTTTAGGGATATCACCTATTTTGCAGTACAACTTGGCCATTAAAACATGCGCCCTGGCTTTTCTGAACCGGTAATTGTTCTTATCGATAATAACCATCGCCCGGGTCAAGAAATCTTCCGCCTTCTCGAAGTCCGATTCCTCGGTGTAAATATCGGCGATGTTCATATAGACAACACTTTGAATATAACCGCCGGGACTGGCCATTTTTTTCTCAATCCGTAGATAAAAATCGTAAATCCCCAAGGCTTTTTCTCTTCCCTCCAACTTATGTGTCATTCTGGCGATTTCATCGATTTTCGGAAAGATGTACCGTATTTTTTCAAGTTGGAGAATATAATCGAGTCCCTTCAGACAGTTTTCCAGCGCTTTTTGATATTCGCCAAGTCTCAGGTATACATGTGAAGTCGCCGAATACCCACGCATTAACGTATAGGGCTCATCATTGTTTTCTCCTCTTTCCAAAAGGTTTACCGCAGTGTCAAGCGCTATGTCATATTCACCTCGCTCCGTAAAAATATAGGATTTTAGCGTCGCGCAGTTCACTTCGGTTTCGGGATATTGAGAGATCTGGGTGTCGGATTCTACCTTTAGAATTAAGGCCATGGAGGTATCAAATTCGCCCTGGACGAACAAGATATAGGCTTGGTTCAACGATGCCGTAAGGAACCCTTCATTATACCCGATATCTGCCGATAATTGATACGCTTCATCATTGTATTGCTTTGCCAGTTCGGTCGATTTGTAGATATAGAAAATAAAAAGATCCAAACAAGCTTGAACCTTTACCGCTCCGGAAGAATTTTCTTTTTTGGTAAGAAGCAGATCGCCAATATTTTCCTGCCGATGTTCAGACCGATGCTTATCCATTAGCCGTTCGATTTTCTGAAAATAGGGTTCCAATCGAATATGGTCCTGGCTTTGCCCGATCATGGACAATTGGACGAGCACTAATAGCGCTGTTAATATTTGGTTGAGAGACATTCGTGTCCTTGCGATTGTTTCGTAATCGTCGAGAGAGAAGGTAAAATACGTATTTTATACGACCTTGAATATTTAAGATATGACTTTAACAAAAAAAGCAATGCCGTTACCTAACGACATTGCTCAAAACTAACTCAAACATAAGATAACTCGAACTTTCAAAAGACATTCTTACATAAGAAAGAACCTTGTGGTTACTATGAAAGTAATTGTTAAGAATAAACAACTCACTCTAAATATATTCAACATATGGCGTCGTTCATAATAAAACTGATAAAAGCGTATTCAAATTCATGAATTTTATTGGTTCAGTATTGCTATTGAAGATAAAACCTAGACTGGACCCAGACTACTCTTGATGTTGTATGATATTGAATGTACTACCCAAATTAAGCTCGGAAAAACTTGTGCCAATTACCTCAACATACTACATTGTAGAAGGCTACCGGTACATCGGTGATATTAAAACAAATGCCTACCCAAAATGGGTGTTTAGCAAGATCATATGATTGCAATCGGAAAATTAATACGCTATATCATACTGTTTATTGGCTATTTTTCATATGCCCAATTTCAATGTCCGAGAATCGAAGAACCGGTGAACGGTGCTAAAGAGGTTGCTGTCGATAGTAGGGTATCTTGGAACGCCGTGGGCGGAATAGATGGCTATTCGGTCTCATTGGGAACGCGTCCCGGATCTTCTGATATTTTGAACAGTAGGTCGGCCGCCCTCGTAAATTTTTTGGTGCCTGCGGCGGGTCTACCCGATAACACTGAAATTTTCGTAACCATTAGCCTTTTCTTAGAAGACGGAAAGTTTGTCACCTGTCCGTCAGAACGTTTCACTACCGTCGATGTCATTACTCCTCCGGGGTGTACGGTTTTGAAAGGACCGCTCCCAAATGCACAAAATGTTAAACTGGGCGAGAATATTACATGGGCCTATGCATCAACGGCTACAGGCTACCGATTGACCATCGGCACCTCTGAAGGTGGCTCAGAGATTTTTCCTGAAACCGACTTGGGCAACGTGCTGGAATATGACCTCCCTGAAAACCTGCCGGTCAATTCAGAGATTTTTGTGCAGTTGGTTCCCTATAATGAAAATGGAGATGCCCAAAATTGCATGGAACAAAGTTTTGTGACCGGCGATTCGAACATTGATTGCGAACAGTTTCGACCTGAAATTACGGTGCCAGACACTATCGGACTGTGTGATGAGGGTTCGGAAATCACTTTTACAAGTGAAGATATAGCAAAAGGGTTCCGCTGGTTTCGGGTGAACGACGACGATACCGAAAGTTTAATTTCGGAAATCAGATCCGTTGTCTTATCGGATTTCGGACAATACCGATACGAAGCCTACAACGACGTCTCCATTTTCGGTGATAACGCAGAATGTGCAAACTCAAGTTATTTCTCGGTGGTATCCTCCGAAGCGGCAACCGTAGAGGGCGTTGAAGTAGAAAGGGACGCGCTGGGCATTCGGTTGACGATTCTGGGTAGCGGATCTGGAAACTATGAATATGCCATGGATACAGCAAATGGCTCATTTCAAGAGAGCAATGTTTTTTCCTCAGTTTCCAATGCAGATCACGTTATCTACATTAGGGACAAAAATGGATGCGGCCTTACCGAATATACTTTTATTCAGACCTTGACAAAAAATGATTTTCCCAATTTTTTTACCCCAAATAACGACGGAACTAACGATTTTTGGCAGTTTGCCCCGCTATTCGACAGTAGGGCCAGCCTTTCAGCACTCTATATATTTGACCGATTTGGAAAGCTAATGGTACAGTTAGATCCCGACTCTATAGGTTGGGACGGCACTTTACAAGGGACCCCGGCACCCTCTTCAACCTATTGGTACAAGGCCGTTTCAAAAAATGACACCAGTGTTCAGGGCTATTTCGCCCTTAAGAGATAAGCCAATAACTATTTTTTAATAGGTACCCTTGCTATTGTGGGACGACCGAACTTAAATCAATGTTTACATCGTTTGAGGAAGTATCGTTCTTTTCAAAAATCAGCAACGGCCCCCTGTTCTGTGTCGCTACATAAAGATACCCGTCTCGGGCGCTTTTCAGCCGCACCATGGCCTTGGCATCGCCGGGCACTACGAAGCCACTTTCAGAAGGTCCGATGGGTTTAAAACTACCGTTACCGCTGCCTTTGAGAACAATACCGTTAAACGCATCATAGCGACCGATAAAGGTCTCATTGCCATAATTATTCCCGACGCCTAGAATATCTAAGTTGCCGTCATTATCGATATCGGTCAAGACCAAATCGTTCAAAGGTGCCACCTGCGCTTCGATCGGAAGGGCGTGCATTTTAAAAGTACCGTTACCAAGGTTCTCAACATAGGCGCTTCTATCGTAATTTCCTTTGAGCACTAGGGAACCCTCCGATTCTGCTTCGGTCAACAAGGTTTGCTCCGTAGCTTTCGCATACTCCTCGTAGAAGTCGAATTTCGCCCTAAAGAGCCTACTTTGGTTATTAATGTCACCCCAAAAATTTACAGGATAGGATTCATATTCACCTTTGCTATTCTTGAGATAGCCAAAAGTGAGAGGGTCTAAGCTTCCGTTGGCATCAAAATCTTTGGCTATTAGGGTCACCGGTCTATCATTCGATGGGCTTAAAAAATTATTGGTTCCCATATTCCCGACGACCAAATCAAGGTCTCCATCATTGTCCACATCTTCTGAAACAATACTTTCCCACCAGCCCAAATAATTTTCGACCCCCGTTATTTCCAATTTTTTAAAAGAATCACCCTCGTTTCTAAAGAAGGTTATCGGCATAAGTTCACCCACTACAATCAGGTCTTCTTTGCCATCACCATCAAAATCGGACCAGACGGCGTCGGTCACCATGCCTATGTTTCTAAGGTCTGGAGCCATCGTATCGGTGACATCGCTTAAAATACCATTTTGATTTTTTAGCAAAAAACTTTTATCGGCGATAGGGTACTGATTCGCCGGTGTTCGACCCCCTACGAAGACGTCTACAAATCCATCATGGTCATAATCGTGCACCTTTACCACCGAACCGCTAGCGTGCACTTTTGGAAGGATGTTCTCGGCAGTACTAAAATTACCTTTTCCATCGTTCACTAAAACCCTATCGTCATAAAGTTCGCTATCGATTTCAAACTCATTGCTGCCCGAAACTAGATACAGGTCAAGGTCACCGTCGCCATCAATATCAAACAGGGCCATACCCTCTTCTTCATAGGCTTTATCCTGTTTTGAATCGAAAAGTGGCTTCTGGGTAAGAGTACCTTCGGAATCCTGAAAAAATACTACCGGCGAATACGTGGCCGAACTACCCATGATAAAATCTTCATAAGTGTCCCCGTTAATATCCCCCACGGCAAGACACGGGCCGTTTTGGGTAAGTTTATGTGGTACTATTCGCTGAATGTTATAGTCTACGATGTCTCTTTCGCTATGGATGAAGGCGGCGCCAGACGATTTAGAAACCTCACGGAAAATCGGTTTTTTATTTTTTGGAACCAAGGGGAAAGCTAACGCAACCGTATTCGGAGCTTTGGCATCGGATTGTTTTAAGACAAGGGTTTGGTCGGTTTCGACCTCCGTTATCCGTTGAAACTTCCCATCGGGCCAGACAATCTCCAAGGTATCTATTCGCGCATGGGATTCAAGACCAAAATGAATTGTTTTTTCTATGGATGACATATAGCCACGGGTCAAAAACTGTTCATGGTATTGCATCGCTCCTTTACCGTAGCGAACGACCACCTTAGCACCTATTCCATCGGCATTGATCTTTTTACCTTCTAATGCAATTCGTAGGTAATGGTTTTTTTCTGAAGCATTTTCCGCCCTATTTTCAAATATAAAGGCCGTATCGTTAATATTATTCACGACATAATCAAGATCGCCATCTTCGTCGAGATCTGCAAATGCGGCTCCATTTGAAAAGGATGGTTTATCAATGCCCCATTCGACACCTGCATCTTCAAAGGTGAGGTCACCGTTATTTTTATAAGCATAATTCGGAATTTTGACGACCGGAATGGAATCCAGAATCTTTTCAGGCCCCATATACCTACTTATTTGCAGCTTATAATTTGCAAAGTCCATATCGGTGATATCCCTAGGGAACCCGTTGGTTATTAGAAGATCTCTAAACCCGTCGTTGTCGACATCGGCGAAGAGGGGCGACCAGCTCCAATCGGTTTTCGAGACGCCTGCAAGTTGCCCGATCTCGCTGGCCGGAATTCCGGTACCGTTACCCAAATGCAACATGTTCCGCATATATTGATATTGATAATCGAAACGTTCGTTGAGCACATAGGATATGTAGTTGTTATCGCTAATCGTCGTTTTCATTCGATAACTGGTTTCCCCTAACATGTCTAAGGTCATGATATCAAGATAACCGTCATTATTGTAGTCGGCAACATCCGAGCCCATGGAAAACTTACTTTGATGCTTCACATACTGTTCAATAGTGTTTGAAAATGTACCGTCACGATTGTTGATGTATAATAGGTCGTTGGTAATATAGTCGTTGCTGATGTGCAGATCCGGCCATCCGTCGGAATTAAAATCTGCGACCGCTAGGCCAAGGCCAAAACCTTCATAGCGTATACCTGCTTCTTTGGTGACATCTGAAAACGAACCATCACCATTATTATGATATAGCCGGTCATTACTTACCGCGGAGCCGTCGTTGATTTTCGGACGGTAGTTCGTGGGTAGGGTATGTACTTGCTCGTTGTTCAATACGTAAAGATCCAAAAACCCGTCTTTATCATAATCTAAGAAGGTGGCGTTCATACTATTTTTTGAATCGTCGATACCGTATTCGGCGGCCATTTCCAGAAAAGTAGGCGTTCCGTTCTCGTCAAGTCCTTGGTTCACGAACAGCATATTCTTTCTACGGATGGAATCTTTGTGCATGGCCGCACAAACATACACATCTGACCAACCGTCAGCATTAATATCTACAACCGCTACGCCGGTACTCCATTTATTGCCAGCTTCAATACCCGCTTCTTCGGATACATCTTTGAAGGTAAATCCGCCTTTATTGAGATAGAGCTTATTGGCCACTTGATTTCCAGTAAAAATGATATCGCTTTTGCCATCATTGTTGAAATCACCGATGGCCACCCCGCCGCCGTTGAAAATATATTCTTCGGTCAGAATGTTGAAACTATCGGTCTCGACGATTTTATTATTGAAAGTTACCCCGGAATCTGTCGACGGAATGTTTACGAACAAAGGTTCCGTATCCATAGTGCAAGATGCTATGAAGACCAAACCTATTAACGCAGAATACTTAATTCTCATGGTGTTCGATGATTGAAATCTATGATTGAACCTGTTAAAATCGTGGTTCAGAAAAGGGTCGACTCTCACTAGTTTCCAATTTACAAAAAAGCCACAAGGAACGTACCTTATGGCTTTTAAAAATGGATGAAACCAATATTAATTGAATCAGTACTACTTAATACGCCGGATCTTGGGTCAAGGTTGGTGCGCCGTCAACGGTCGAGCGATCGATAGCCTGACTTGGTATCGGAAAGTACTCATGCTTCCCTTCGACAAAGGATTTGCCGGCCAAGTAATTTCTGTGATTTGATTCACTGGCAATATAAGCGTTCAAGGTTTCCGCTGCAACGCCCCAACGTACCAGATCCCAATATCGGTGGCCTTCCATGGCGAACTCCAAGCGGGTCTCAAAACGCACCGCCTTTCTAGCGGTAGCCTGATCGGCAAAAGGAGTATTGTATTGCGAGATTTCATAGTTGGCAGCAGTTTCTCCCTCAACTAGGGTATATTGATTACGTTCCGAGCCTTGTTCCGCTTTTTGAACAAAATCGGCAGGATTCGAAGCACGCTCGCGAATTAGGTTAATGAGTTCACGGGCCCTCTCCAGATTGCCCAGTTCTACCTCGGCCTCTGCTAACCAAAGTATTACCATGCCGTAGCGCATATATCTGTAATTGTTGGCGGTCAGGTTACCCCAGCCTCCCGGGCCAAATTCTTCCGCTACATGCTTCATAGAAAAGAAAGGACCAGCGTAAGAAAGGTCTCGAACAAAATCCGTTTGATAGATCTTGAATCCTTTGTATAGGATTCCAGGCCGACCCACGGTATGGTCTAAGCGGGGATCTAAAGGTTCGGTATACGTAGAGAGTGTCGTGGCGGGATCTGTTGCAGAAGTAACATCGGCATCATCAAATGTATCCAATAAGGGCAAACCGCCTTCCGTTTTATACGCATTGACCAAGTTTTGGGAAACTTGATAAAACCCACAGCAACCCCATGGATCGGTGTAGGGATGTGCAAGACCCATTCCCCTGGAAGAAGCTTGATCGGCGGCACTACTTACCGCATATTGAATCTCGAAAATGGATTCTTCGTTATTTCTGGTAGCTACTTTAAAATTATCATTGAAGTTCGGGACCAGTGAAAACTCTCCAGAATCAACGATTTCATCCAACAGCACCTTAGCTTCCTGTAATTTTGCCGTATTGGCTGAGCCATCATCGTTCCAACCTTGGTACATCTTGGCCTTGGCCAAAAAAGCTTTGGCTGCCCAAGCGGTGGGCCGCCCTACCTGACCATTTGGCGGAGTCTCGGGCAACCCTGCAGCTGCAGCCTCAAAATCAGCTTCGATTAATGGCCATATTTCACGATCGTTCGGCACCTTTGTACTCTCTACATCGTTGACATCATATACATCGTCACCGATATAGGCAGGCATACGCCACATTTTCCGGGCCTCCATGTGAAAGATACCTCTTAAAAAAGTGGCTTCCGCAATAATTTGGGCCCTTCTTTCTTCTGGTATGTCTTCGACACGCTGCGCCGAAGTTATGGCATCATTTGACCTTGCAATACCTTTATACAAAGCTCTCCAACGGTTTGTAATATGACCGTTAAAAGCCTGAAAATCATATCCCTCGATAAACGATTGCTCGGGCTGGTCTCCGGCATCGGTTCCCTTAAGGGCATCGTCAGATGCGAGATTAAAGGCCCAGTTTTCAACGGTAACGTTCCAATCGTCGGTACCATTGAGGCCAGAACCATCGATCATGGCATAGGCACCCAATAAAATACCTTCGACCCCATCTTGATTTTCCAAACTTGGTTGACCGAACTGGCCTAGCGGTTCACGGGTCAAGAACTCATCGGTACATGCCGTAATAATAACGGCAATGGCCACGAACAGCGTAAAAATTAAGCGATTCCTTTTCATTTTATGAAATTTAAAATTTAAATATTTTTTTTAGTAAGTCTATTTCCTTAAAAGGTACAATAAATTGATCACGGTTTAGCAAGGATAGTTGCCAACTTTAGTTGAAACTAACCCTAAGACCAAGTGTATACGTTCTTGAAACCGGCATAAATCCTCCATCGAAGCCTATGGTGTCATCTCCTCGATCACCTTGAATTTCTGGATTAATCCCCGAATATTTGGTCCAAGTCTTTAAATTTTGACCCTGAACGTATATTTGAGCGTTTGAAATTCCCAAATCGCCCATAATATCGTTAGGAAAGGTATAGGTCAATGATACGTTCTTCAACCTAAAATAGCTGCCATCTTCAATAAAATAGGAAGAGGGCCGACTGCTTATCTGGTCATCCGCATCCATAATCGGTACCGTAGCGTTCGGGTTGGCCGCTACCCAAGTACTTGGGTCAGCCTGGGGGTTTGTGGGTTGCCATGCATCGTAGAGCGCCCTTTCCGACTTGTTTCCTTGAAAGGTATTGAAATCAGCGAAATAACGCACATAATTGTATATGTCGTTCCCCTGAACCCCGTTCCCGAAAACATTCAGCGCTAAATTCTTATAGCTAAGATCAAAATTGATACCATAGGTAAATTCGGGATGTGGACTACCAATGACCGTACGGTCATCATCATTGATCACATTGTCTCCATTGACATCGACTACCTTCAGCTTTCCGGGTGCATTGTAATCACCATATTCCGGCCATGCGTCGGCTTCGGCTTGGTTTTGAAATATGCCCGCGGTCTGAAAGCCATAAAATGATGATATGGGCAAACCGGCCTCTGTAATGGTCAAGGAGGGAACACGGGTAGCATCACCAAAAATTCTAGTATCGGCACTGTTCAATCTTACCACCTCATTCTCATAGGCCGACAGGTTGAAGTTCAAACCGTAACCCCAGTCTCCTTTCTGATCGTTCCAGCCCATGTTCAGGTCAATACCCTTATTGTAGACCTCGCCCACATTGAACGAAGGTGGGGCTGCGTCACCGGCCCCGTAACTTAGGGGTACTTGCAACAATAAATCGGTAGTTCTTCTGTCCCAAAGATCTAAATTAAAATTGAACTTGTTGTCGAACATCAAGAGGTCTAGCCCGATGTTATTAGAGGCAGTCGCTTCCCATTTCGCTTCGCTATTCCCAAAACGGTTGGCGTCAAATCCTATGGTCGGCGCAGAAGTGGATCCGTCAATAGGGTAACCCGCATTAAAGATATTCGAGCGATAGGTCGTGTAGGCATTATAATCACTGATTTCTTGGTTACCTGTCTTACCCCATCCATAGCGTAATTTCATCTCGTTCAGCCATTCCAAATCTTGCATAAAGCCCTCATCGGAAACGCGCCAGCCCACACTAAATGCCGGGAAAACGGCACTTTGAGAGGCCGAAAGAAAACGGGACGAGGCGTCGTTCCTAATGGTGAACTGGGCCAGGTACTTGCCGTTATAATCATAGTTAAACTTACCAAATTGGGAGAATAACGTATAATTTAGAAAGGCGAACCCGAAGTTGCTGGACGTGGTAGCGTCGCCCAGATCTAAATAGGTTAGAATATCGGTAGTCTCAAAGGCAAATTGATTTCGACCTGCTCCGAATGCCTCACCATAGGCCTGAATACCCTCAATACCTACATAGGCATTGAAATTATGCATGTCGTTCCATGATTTGTCATAGGTAACGACCGTATTCCATTGCCATTGGTACTCATAACTGTTGGATTGAGTAGTGCCATTGTTAAAACTACCCTCTACGTACTCCGGATTTGCCCTATTTAGAAATCGCCCTCTATTTGTAGTCGCATCTAGACCAAAAGTGGTCTTTACCTTAAGGTTCTCGGCCAAGTCATAGGAGGCAAAGACGTCGCCCAAAAGGCGCAAACGGTAGGTTCTATTGTCTTGTTGACGGGATAGAGTGGCTACAGGGTTAAAATTGTTTCCAAGATTCAAGCCTCTACTTCCGGAAAAATTACCGGCGATGTCATAAATGGGCAATAACGGATGATGCTTATAAGAACCCGAAACGGTATTCTGTTCATCATCGTTGCCAAACCCTCCTTTACGGTTATCGAAACTTACCGTGAAGTTTTCGCCCACGGTCAATCGGTTGTTCAATGCCCGAAATTCGGTATTGGCCCGAATTGAAGTTCTATTATAACTTACAAATCTGGTAATAGCGTCTTGTTCGAAATAAGAGAGCGTAAAGGCATAGCGAGCACTTTCTGTTGCTCCCGAAGCGGAAATCTGATGATTTACTATAGGAGCCGAACGGGTAGACACATCCCACCAATCCGTATCCGCAGCGCGGGTTATCGCGTAAATATTCCCTTCTTCCAAAGCATATCGATCTGGATTCGTGGCAGGGTCGCCTTCAAAAGCACCGCTGGGGAATACAAAGTCGGGAATGGTCACCGCACCAGTTGGGCCAAAATCATACTGACCATGACTCGGGGTTTTACCAGCATACAAATCCGCTAGATAAAGATATTGACCCAATTCCCGAGCGTTCAAAGCTTCTACATCACCATCTGCGGAGCCTATTCCATAGTAGGTTTCATAACCGATAACCGGTTTACCCAGCTTTCCTCTCTTTGTGGTAATGATGATTACCCCGTTTGCAGCTCTAGATCCATAAATAGAAGCTGCCGAAGCATCTTTCAATACCTGTAACGATTCAATATCACCGGGGTTCAAATTGGCTTGGGACCGCGATTGTACCCCATCGATGATATATAAGGGATCGTTATTGCCCGTGGTACCGAACCCGCGAATACGCACGGTCGCTTCGCCACCCGGGGTGGCATCGCTTACAATGCCAACACCTGCCGCCCTACCTTGCAGTTGTTGCGCAAATGTAGTAGCCGGAACGGCTTGCAGATCTTCGGCGTCTACCGTAGAAACCGATCCGGTAACATCTCGTTTTGATTGCGAACCATAACCGGTGACCACTACTTCGTCCAATTTACTGGCATCTTCCTCAAGGGTAATATCGATCGTAGTTTGGCCATCGACCGGAATTTCAATGGTTTTAAAACCGATATAACTGACCACCAATGTGTCATCGGCTTCCGCATTAATGGTATAGTTGCCGTCAAAATCTGATTGCGTTCCCGTCGTTGTACCTTTAACTAGGACACTGGCGCCCGGCAGGGGGCCTAATCCATCGGAAATGGTTCCAGTAACGGTTTGACCCTGTGCCATGCTAAAACATAACAATGTCGCCAAAATCATAAAGCCTTTAAAGAATGCTTTTTTCATACTTAAAATTTTAGTTAGTTGAGTTAGAGTTAAAAATTGTCTGATTAAACCAAGACATAATATTTTGCTAATGTAATGTGAAATTATGTTAAATATATAGATCCTTTAATATTTTTTTAGTAATAAACCTCCAAATTCATGAATTTTAAATTTTGAAGCCTGTTTAAGTAGGGCCATCAGTAATTTCCCTTCGTAAATTTTTAAGTATCCCTATAAAACCGTAAGATATTGCTTATAAAGTTTCATAGTTCGTTTAATAGGAATGCTATAATTATCAATTCCTTAGTGCCACTGATGAAGCTATCTTATGAGGTATTGATAATGATTGGAGTGAAAGGCAGGTAGAACTAAAAAAATCTAGTTTTGGCGTTTTTGAAGCAGTTGATCCACATAGACCCCTATCAAATGGGTGCGAACATTAACAGATTTCTCCGTACCAAACTTATCAAGTCGCACTTTCATGGTTTCGGAAGGAAAGACCGGCATATGGCATTCGATGCAATTGTTGGGATTCGGTGGGGCATCGGCAAAAACAACCTGATGCACCTCGGTCGTATCTGAATGGCAGGTAGCGCATTTTGAATTGAAATAATCGGCAGTATCACGTTGGCTCCGATGGGGGTCGTGACATGTAGTACAACTCATGGCTTCGGTGTTCTTAAAACAGGCACTGCTCTTTAGCAGCCCATACTGATTGCTATGTACATCGAGGTCGGAATTTGGGCGACCGTAGTAAAAATTTTCGGTGTAGTCACCCAACCGTTCACCGGCAACAAAAGAAAACGGATTTTCTTTTACCTGTTTTGCCCGTAAACCCGAATGGCATTGGGCACAGACGTCGAGTTGCAGTTGTCTATTCAAGGTATCTATTCTTAAAACGGAATTCGAAACGGTATCATTTGGGTAGTTTGTATGATGATCCACATGCCCCTGTAAAGGTCCATGGCACCGTTCGCAGCTAATGCCGTATATAAACGAACCTTTATCATATGTGTTGGTTGTACCCGTAAAACTGTTGTTTTTGGCAAAGGTGACATGGCACTTGATACACTCGTCGGTGATGGGACGCTTAAACGGAACGTTAGGAAATCCCGGACTATTGATCCACTCCTGTGTTGCGGTAAAATAAGAGGCCTGTGCCTGATAAAGACTGTCTTGGTGCCACGACAAATGCGATTGTCCTTTGACCCCGGAGCCAATGACAATCGAAATTTTGGATTCGTCCAAGGGATTTGCCCTACCTTGCCTAATGGTTCTCTGATAGTGGGCTTCCCCCTGCTTCACCATTTTCACCCGGCTACCGGTCAACTCCACCTTGTCTTCTTCACTCCCGAAATCACCTAATAGGGTACTGTCACTTGCTAGAGCTGAGGTACGGGCATGTGCAGTGATGAGATGCGTTCGATATATGGATTCATGACAGGAAATACAGGATTCGGAACCGGCAAACTGCTTCCCATTGTAGTGAACCGGTAATGCGACAGGCAGTAGCTGATATTCTTCTTCGGATGGATACCCTACATAAAATACGAGACCTAAACCTAGTAATAACAATCCCAGAACTCCAAAAACAATCCCTATAGTAAGTTTTTTCGGCACGTTTCAAATGTACAGGAATATCTGTTAGGCCACTGAAACTCCAAAATAAAAATCTCAAGAATTTTTCAGGCGCTTCGTAAAATTAATTCCACAAACGTACTACCAGAACCCGGCTATGGCCTCTACACCTGAACCAAAAACAACCACCTAAATCTCCAGGTTTTAGGTTGGTTGCATTCTACATTTTTATAAATCCGCTTTGAGCGATTTTTTAGTACATTACGCTATTATAATATTTTTTTACATCCAAATTTCAATACCCTCAAAATTATGATGAGATTAAAATTTAAAGCAGGTGCTTTTGTTTTGCTATGCCTTCTTATATCATGTGGAGATAATACTACGGAAAAGGCTAACAAAGAAAACACACCCAAAAGTGTTGAAAAAGCGTGGATGTTAGGCCCGTTCAAGCGTCCCGACAATGCAAGACCCATTATTCAAAGCGATACGACCACTACCTTTAAAGACCCGATAAGCGGTACCGAGGTGAAATGGCAATCGAAGGCCACCTTTAATCCCGCGGCCATTGTCAGGAACAATAAGATTAACTTGCTATACAGAGCCGAACAAGACCGTTACACCGATACCATAGGAGGACACACCTCGCGTATCGGATTGGCGATCTCTGAAGACGGTATAAATTACATGACGGAGGAAGCACCGATTTTCTATCCGGATAACGACAATCAAAAAAAATATGAGTGGACCGGCGGCACCGAAGATCCGCGTATCGTTCAAAGTGCCGATGGCACCTACGTTCTCACCTATACCCAGTGGAGCGGGGAGTTCCCGCGTTTAGCGATTGCCACTTCCAACAATTTTGAAAATTGGACCAAGCACGGACCTATTTTCGAAACCTACAAGGATGGAAAATATCACAGTAGGGAGACCAAATCGGGCGCCATCGTTACCGAACTTAAGAATGGGAAACTGGTCGCAGCAAAAATCGATGGAACCTATTACATGTATTATGGGGTGCCCCATATTTGGCTTGCATCTTCTACGGATTTAATCCATTGGGAGCCCGTGGAAGACTACGCAGGTAATCTTGCCCCCGTTCTGAACCCACGGCCCGGCTATTTCGATTCTTGGTTGGTAGAGGCAGGACCCCCTCCGCTGTTGACGGATGATGGTATCGTAGTGCTGTACAACGCAGGTAATTCTTCGAATATCGGTGTGACAACTTTGGGCAACCGGGTATATACTAGCGGGCAGGCGCTATTTTCTTCCGAAGAACCTTGGAAATTGCTCGACCGTAGCGATACCCCCTTTTTGAAACCGGAACTGCCGTTTGAAAAGTCGGGACAATATGAGGATGGTACCACATTTGTTGAAGGACTGGTCTATTTTAACGAAAAGTGGTTCTTATATTATGGTACCGCGGACAGTATGGTCGGCATGGCAACCGCAGAAGCTCATTAACTGTTAGACCAACGCGATAAGAGCTAGTCGGCCAAGACTATAACTTTATTGTCCTTCATCTCAACCGTGCCGCTGGTAATATGTAGAACAGTCTTGCCGTTGGCATCTTTAGAGAATTTGGAGGCATGGGCTTCTGAAACGGAAGCACTGCCATCAAATTTCACATGGCCTTCCTGTAGCAGGGAAACTATGGGGGCATGGTTGTTCAACATCTGGAATTCGCCCTCGACTCCTGGTACTGTTACCGAAGTAACTTCTCCAGCGAAAAGTGTGGCCTCTGGGGATACGATTTCTAAATACATAGGTTTTAGTAGTTGTGAAATATGTAGTAGTAGTGAACATCTGTAGAACTACTAAAACAAATTCCGAATTCCGAATTCCAAATTCCATCGCCAAATCCCAGGATTGGAATATTGTGCTTGTCATTTTGAAATTCTCCGATGTCCGCTCGGTTACGCTTCCGCCAACATTTTCTCTCCAGCTTCCATCGCTTCTTCGATAGTACCCTTGAGGTTAAAGGCCGATTCGGGAAGATGGTCGAGTTCGCCTTCCATAATCATATTGAAGCCCTTGATAGTTTCTTTAATATCTACCAAAACTCCGGGGATACCGGTAAACTGTTCGGCAACGTGGAAGGGCTGTGAAAGGAAACGCTGTACCCGTCGGGCACGGCCTACGGCCAGTTTGTCTTCTTCCGACAATTCTTCCATACCTAAGATGGCAATGATATCCTGTAATTCTTTATAACGCTGCAATAACTCTTTTACGCGTTGTGCGCAGTTATAATGGTCTTTCCCTAAAATATCGGCCGTAAGGATACGTGAAGTGGAATCCAAGGGATCCACCGCGGGATAGATACCTAATTCCGCAATCTTTCTTGAAAGTACCGTGGTCGCATCCAAGTGGGCGAAGGTGGTTGCCGGTGCGGGATCCGTAAGGTCATCCGCAGGTACGTATACCGCTTGTACCGACGTGATGGAACCTCTTTTTGTCGAGGTAATCCTTTCTTGCATGGCACCCATTTCGGTAGCCAAGGTGGGCTGGTAACCAACTGCTGAAGGCATACGTCCTAATAGTGCCGATACCTCGGAACCTGCCTGGGTAAACCTGAAAATATTATCAACGAAGAAAAGTACGTCCTTTCCTTGCCCCTCACCTGCGCCGTCACGGAAATATTCCGCAATGGTAAGACCGGATAATGCGACACGAGCACGGGCTCCGGGAGGTTCGTTCATCTGTCCGAAAACGAAGGTGGCCTTCGAATCTTTCAACACTTTTTTATCTACCTTGGAAAGGTCCCAACCGCCTTCTTCCATCGAATGCATAAAGTCGTCACCATATTTAATAATGCCTGATTCCAGCATCTCGCGCAAGAGATCGTTCCCTTCCCGGGTACGTTCCCCTACCCCTGCGAAAACTGAAAGTCCACCGTGGCCTTTGGCGATGTTGTTGATCAATTCCTGGATCAGTACGGTCTTACCAACACCTGCTCCTCCGAACAAACCGATTTTACCTCCTTTGGCATAGGGCTCGATAAGGTCGATGACCTTGATTCCCGTAAAAAGGACTTCCGTAGAAGTGGTAAGATCTTCGAATTTGGGTGCTTCCCGGTGAATTGGAAGGCCATCTTTACCTGCTTTTGGCAAATCACCAAGCCCATCGATAGCATCTCCGATCACGTTGAAAAGGCGCCCATAAACATCAACACCTATAGGCATCTGTATGGGTGCCCCAGTTGAAAGTACCTCGGTTCCCCTACTCAATCCGTCCGAAGAATCCATTGAAATCGTTCTCACCGTATTTTCACCGGTGTGGGATTGTACCTCCAGAATCAGTTTTGAACCGTCTTTGTTGGTAATCTCTAAGGAATCGTAGATTTTTGGAAGTTCATCCCCCGATTGAAATTCGACGTCGACCACCGGCCCGATGATCTGGGAAACTTTACCTGTAACTTTTGACATTACCTTATTGTTTAAGAATTCAATTGATTAACTGCGGAAATACTGCACGTTATCTACTTATGTTTTTCAGGCTGCAAAGATAAACGTTTCAACTTTAATTGAAAACTACTTTTTGTTCTTTTTTGGACATTAAAAAAGGCACCCGTTTAGCGTGCCTTTTCAAATTGGACCAATGCTATGAAACTACCGCAAAGTGGGCGAGTAGTTGGTCGGGTAGTTGCCAATATTTAACAAGTTGCCCGACGCTTGAAAATTAGAACCATAGGTGGCATCGATAGCTTTCATAAATTCGTTGGCCATTGTAGCATATCCTCTAGCCGTAAGGTGTACGCCATCTAAGGAAAAAGCACCCCCCGTAACCAGATTGGCGGTAAGGATATAATCTCCATAAGTAATACCCCTTTGTGCCAATTGGTTCAAAAGCATGTTCGTATCTACAAAAGCAAGCCCCGCACCCGAAGCAGCAGACGAAATGGTCGCATTAAAGCCATCTATGGCCGTTTGTACCGAATCTTGTTCTTGAGGCACCAAAACCCATTTGTCTTCTAATGGCAAACTCACCCCTTCCACTGAAAATTGACCAGCGATTGCCTGTGGTAATCCTTGGGCCACCAGGGCTCCAACCGCAGCTTCGTTAACCGTACCGATTACCGAACGGCTTGGCAGTACGAAAAGGTCGTTTTCATTAGCCTGTCTGGTCTGGCCATAGGTCACACCCAATAAATTGGCGACAATTGGTGAAGCTTCGGCCGGAAGGCCAAATTGTTGTACGAAAATAGGGAACCCAGGATTCGCATTCAGGGCACCGGAAATTTGAGCGGACAAGTCCGTCAAATTTTCATCTTTAATAATAACGGCACTAGCCTCCGTATCTGAAAAAACTACATTTCGTTCCGTGGCCCCAAGAGCCGTGTAAATTTGGTTTAAGGTACCAAATATGGTATTGAGGGTCGGAATCTGAGGTCCGAAATCCGGATTCGTGGGGTCTAGAGGGTTATGAGGTACTGTAGTAAAATGTGGAATAGTCGTTACATTTGGAATATTTGCCATAACTCCTTGTGCCCCAGCAGAGGTCAGCGTACTTACCAAGGCACTTATCGAGGCATCGAAAGTGGCCTTATCCGTTATCGGGTTAGTACCGTCACCACCAGTCGTAGCGTAGCCCAGAACGTCATTATTCCCTATCCAGAGCGAAAAGAAGGTAGGTGACTGCGCCATGGCCAGTTCCAGCACTCGCGCATCGGGAGTAGCACCGGTCATTCTTATAAAATAAGGATTAGCCAATTGCGCCTGGAGGTTGGCGATGTTGCCATATCCGGGGGCCAATAAATGAAAACTTTTTGCTCCTGGCACACCCATGTTGTTAAAGGGTCCCGTAGGATTGTTTAAAACAATATCAGTGGTTGGAGTTACCGGGCCAACAACTTCTTCAAGACTCACGGGGCCAGCACCTCCAAATACCAACCTTGGGTTAAACCCAGGTATTTGGCTTCCACCTGCCAATAGACCTCCGATATTATCGTTGGTCAAAGGTTGGGTAAAAGTTCCACCGCCCACTAAAGCAAATTTGTTAGCCAGAAGGTTCGGCATCGAATTTTCTTGGCCTACTTGAAAGAGTGCTCCATCGGTGAAACCCGCAGTCAAGGAATTTCCTAAGGAGACGTAGGTGGAAAAATCCGCTGAGCCCGCTGTGAGCTGCGGTAAATCTTCCACTATGACTTCAGGGGATAAATCTATATCTTCTATATCATTACAGGCAGCAAGAACTACTGTCAACGATGCAAGGAATATATATTTTATATTTTTCATCTTAAATCTATTATTTTCAATTAGTTATTGATTGTCCATGACAAATAGTACATAGACCCTATAAAACCTGTACCGAAACCGGTAAAATATTCATCCCCCAATAAGTTGGTTCCACCGATTTTAAACGTGGATTTAATACTGGGAACCGTATAATTTAATTGTGCATCAACAACGTGGAACTCTGGCACTACCCCGTTACCAAAGGTCGCTTCCCAGTAAAAATCATCGCTAAAACGATAATTTACGTTAAAACCAAAATTTTTGAACAATGCCTCGTTTCCAAAGGAGGCCTTGAACTTATGTTCAGGGGTGTTGAAACTGAGCAAAAAGTCTGGATTGGCTTCTCTGTCAAATTCTACCTTCGTAAATGTATAGCTACCACTCAAATCAAAATTTCCCAATACTTTGGTCGTTAAGCCTAATGAGGCGCCGTAAGAGCTAATATCGGCATCAGAATTGGTATACGCACTGAAACGTGTAATATCGTCGTTTCGAACCGCATCTACAGCTAAATCCTCCCCGGCAATACCGTACAACGGTGCATCTACAACTTCTTGAGAAATAAAATCTTTATAGTCATTATAGTACATACTAAAATCTACCACCAACTTGTCTATTTTTCCGCGATAACCGATTTCAGCAGACGTAACTTGTTCAGGTTTTACGATATCCGGATTCGAAATTCTTAAATCGGCAGTGTTACCTGTAACCTTAAAAGTTTCGACCGACCTTGCCGAATAGGAATTATTATATGCATTGGCAGCGGTTTGCGTAACACTGGCGGGCTGACCGTCAGATTGACCAGCATCACTTACCTCAAATGCCCTAGAATATCTACTCAGATTATCAGGGGCGGAACCTACCAAGATTGCCCTACCTGCATCCAAACCTATAAATAGATCTTGAGTAGTAGGGTTTCTAAAACCTGTTTGCACCGAACCCCTAATATTATGATCTCTATTTAAGGTAAGACCTGCGGATAATCTTGGCGAAAAGAAACCATCAAAGAATTCGGATTTATCATAACGGACCGATCCGGTCATCTTTAAACTTTTCTCACCCGCCAATTTGATGTTTTTTTGAATCTGAGAGTAAATCCCAAATTCCATATAATCAATAGGACCATCGGAATCAGTATATATGGTTCCAAAAGAATTCAAGCTATATTGTCTAAAAGAGCCTCCTACTTGTATTTCGGCCCAATCCATTAAATGCCCAAAGTTATAATTAGCATCGGTATGATAATATTTTGATGCATCCCTAAATTGTGAACCACTTGCTAAATCTGGATCATTTATCACGCGATTAAAGGCATTTTCAAACTCCGGTGTACCTGGCAAAAGCCTACCGGTATCTGCCACGGCCCGCGCTGCATCATGCTTTTGTTGGTCTGTTAAACTATTAGGATTGCCGCTTAATTCAATTCCTGCATATGTTTGAATATAATCTCCGAACCATTCTTGATCGCTTTTCCAGGACCGGTTGATATTTATTCCCGTAAATACCATATCATATGAATCTCCTGCCTTGTCGGCAACTAAATATCCACGGAGAAAAAAGTTGTCGTTTCTAACTTCTAACTTATGCTGCTCTTGAAAAAAGTTTGCGATGTTGTATCTATTCGTTCCTTGATATATAGTATTGCCGGTACCTACTTTACCAACATAGGAAAATTCTAGATTATTACCTTCTATAGGTCGGTAATATAGGCCCCAATCAGATTTTATACTTCTAGCGGTATAATTGGTAAGATCACTTTCGTTATAACCCGTTCTACTCACCTCGACATTTGGGATGATTCCTAAGCCTGATTCACTCCTAATATTTGCAGACGCTTCATCTCCATAAACGTTTATCCCGTCGTAGTTATAATCTGCCCTGGTACGGGTAGGGTCGGTTTTATCTACTTCACTTGTAGCGGCCCAATCGGTACCGTCCAAATAACCGAAATTCCATTTTACGGCAAACTTATCGCTGAATTTATATGCAGCCCTCACACCTACATCAGTGTACGGATTAGTACCTGCAGCTTCTTGAGATGTGACACCTTGTTTTACCGACACGCTAATACCTCCATAATCAAAAGGATTCTTGCTGCGCATAAAGAGGATACCATTGAAAGCGTTGGCCCCATACAAGGCAGAAGAAGCCCCTGGCAACAATTCAACACTTAAGACATCTGTTTCGACCATACCCACAAGATTACCTATGGGAAAATTCAAGGCTGGTGTAGAATTATCCATTCCATCGACCAACTGCATAAACCGTGTATTAGCGAAAGTTGCAAACCCTCTTGTGTTAACCGATTTGAACGTTAAACTGTTCGTGTTGACATCTACCCCTTTGAGATTCTCCAGACCGCTATAAAAATCGGCAGATGCCGTATTCTTAATGGTTTCAATACCCATTCTTTCGACGGTCACGGGAGACTCGAAAATACGCTCGGGAGTTCGGGATGCCGAGATAACAACCTCGTCTAAAAAGGTCTGTGCTTCGTTCAAAACAATGGTCAAGGTGACACCGGTTTCCGTCACTTGCTCGGTTACCTCCGTGTAGCCGATGCTTGTAATATTCAGCTGAAACGGGGGGACTTCCGAGGTTTCCAAAATAAAATTTCCATCGAAATCGGTCGTAGTTCCGATGGCTTTCCCATCGATAACGATATTGGCCCCTGGTACGGGCTGTTGGTTTTGATCGACTACTTTACCATTTACGGTAGTCTGCGAAAAGGCGAAGCTCGCTATTAACAATAGGGGGAACAATATTGTTTTCATGTTAAGTTTAAGTTAAATAGTTTCGTAGGGGCAAGATACCAATTTTTTTTAGCGGAAAATCATAAAATGAAAAAAATTATGCGTGCATAGTATATTTTTCGTAATCTGAACCGCTAAGATTGCCAAATTCCCAAAACAAAAGACCATCGTTAGGGGATGGTCTTATTAAATTTCTATCTAGGGATGCTGGCTATTCCACCGTAACGGACTTGGCCAAGTTTCTAGGCTGATCGACATTACAACCGCGCATCACGGCTATATGGTAAGAGAGCAACTGCAAAGGTATTGTGGTCAATAACGGTGTTAGGCTTTCAAAAGTCTCCGGCACTTCGACCACATGATCGGCCAATTCGGTGACTTGTTCGTCGCCTTCGGTAACAATGGCAATGATCTTGCCCTTTCTAGATTTTATTTCCTGAATATTGCTGACCACTTTTTCGTAGTGCCCCAGTCTGGTGGCGATTACGAAGACGGGCATCTGCTCATCAATCAGGGCAATCGGACCGTGCTTCATTTCTGCCGCTGGATAGCCTTCTGCATGTATGTAGCTGATTTCCTTTAATTTGAGCGCACCTTCCAAGGCAACCGGAAAGTTATATCCCCTACCTAGATACAAGGCATTGGTAGAATCTTTGTACACTTTGGCTATGATTTCAATCAGCGGATTCGATTCCAAAGCTTTTTCGACTTTGGAAGGAATAGTTTCCATTTCCCTCAGATATTCACGGAAGCGCGCCTCTGAAAAGACCCCTTTTTCTTTAGCCAGTTTCAGGGCGATCAAAGTCAAAACGGTAATCTGCGTCGTAAATGCCTTGGTAGAAGCCACCCCGATTTCCGGACCGGCATGGGTATAGGCCCCTGCATCGGTCTCACGGGCAATCGAAGAACCGACCACATTACAAACGCCGAACACAAAGGTGCCATTTTGCTTCGCCAATTTGATAGCAGCAAGCGTGTCGGCCGTTTCGCCGGACTGTGATATCGCTATCAACACGTCTTTATCGGTAATTACGGGATTTCGATAGCGAAACTCGGATGCGTATTCTACCTCAACGGGAATGCGTGCCAAGTCTTCAAAAATATACTCCGCCACCAATCCGGCGTGCCAAGAGGTACCGCAGGCCACGATAATGATACGGTTGGCGTTCATGAACTTATCAAGATGTTGATCGATACCGGCCATTTTAATAAGGCCTTGTTCTGTACGTAACCTACCGCGATAGGTATCGAGAATAGCCCTAGGCTGCTCGTAGATTTCCTTGAGCATAAAGTGGTCGTAACCGCCTTTTTCGATTTCCTCGATGTTCATTTTCAATTCCAGGATATTCGGATAGGTAATCGCATCATCCTTGATTTTCCGGAGTTTGATCTCTTTTCCGAGACGGATTACCGCCATTTCCTCATCCTGTAAATAAATCGCATTATTGGTGAACTCTATAAACGGGGAAGCATCTGAAGCGATAAAGAACTCGTTTTCCCCGACCCCGATGGCCAATGGGCTACCCAGCTTGGCCACCACAATCTCATCCGGTTTTTGCTTGTCGAAAACCGCAATGGCATAGGCACCGACCACTTCGTTCAAGGCCAGTTGTACCGCTTTGCCCAATTTAACGTCTTCTTTTTTCTTGACTTCCTCTATTAGGTTCACCAAGACCTCGGTATCCGTATCCGAGTGAAAAATATAGCCTCTCTTGGTCAGCTCCTGCTTGATGGATTCATAATTCTCTATAATCCCGTTGTGGATGATGACCAAGTCGCCGGAATTGGAGTAATGCGGATGTGAATTTACATCGTTGGGTACACCGTGGGTCGCCCAACGGGTGTGGCCAATGCCCAAACTGCCCTTCGTAGAAATTTGCGCCTCGGATTTCTTTTTCAAGTCTTCGACCTTTCCCTTGGTTTTAGAAAGATTGATGCCATTACCATCGTAAAGTGCGATGCCGGCGCTGTCATACCCTCTGTATTCTAGACGCTGAAGGCCTTTTATAATAATTGGATAGGCATCTCTATGCCCTATATAACCTACAATTCCACACATAAAATTTCTTCTTTAGCTTTAGGGGGATAGTTCGGTTTCGCCGCAAATTTAAACGAAACGCGTAGAATATATCCCTTTTCTAGATATTAAACGAAGAAATTCGGATGCTGGTATTTGGATGTGGAAGAAATTTCGGGGTTTACCGAAGGTTTTGAAATATGTCGATTAACATTTTCAAAACAGTCTCTTAATTCGCCTCAGTATAGGAAATTTCAAGTTGCAGCTTTTTACCTGCGTTGGCCGCCGATACGTTACTTCCGAAAAGCACCGTACCCAGTGGGCTCAATGTGGCCGACACCGGCAGTTCAGTTTCGGTGTTGTCGCTCAGCATGGCATCGGCAGTATTGAATAGTCCAATGTTCGGCGTAATTGTCAGTCCCAAAGTGGCGTTTTCAACATTGCGCACTACCAGATCGTTAATATAGTCGGTAATTTTGATGGTGTATTTCAGTTCGGAACCAGCATCCTCTCCATGTAAGAGGCCATCATACAAAGGGTAGCTATTTAGATGTGATTGACCCTGCACGGCCTGTGTGTCGAATTGAAAGCTTATCAGGGGCGCATTGGTCTCCATATTATACAAATATAATCGCTGCGGCTCGATTACACCCGGTTGCTTGTCCACATAAAAGACCAAATTTGCCTCGTTGATAATCCAATTGTTACTTTTGATCTGCGCGATGGCTTCCCTATTTTTTGGATCTTCATTGAAAAGGTTGATTTCGGCAAAACTACCGGCACCACCTTTGAGATAGATACGATCGGCGTTTTCATTGGATGTAATTGCGTCGGCGATTTCAGGCGTGTAGGCATCGTTGATAAAACTATTGACGGCGTTGCCAAAGATAGCGGAAGCCGGAGTTTGCGCAGTTGCTGGTGTTTGCGTAATAAAACTGAGTACAAAATCTTTGTTCTTGGCCTCCTCACCGGCAGTATAGCTATAAGAAATTGTAATATTGGCAGCCTTCAAATCGAACAGCAACATAAGCGCTTCACCCGTTGAAGGCTCCAGCGTAAAATGTATGCCGCGCAAAAAATTAGCGAAACTGGCTTGGGTCAGCAATTCTGGACTGTCCTCTTTATCCAATATATTCTTTTGAAAGAATTCTTTACTCAGCGGCACGCGTATCCCGGGGGGCAATCTACTAAACTGTTCCGACTCATCAACATTCTCAGTCGAGGTATCATCGGTTTTTGGTAACAAGATTTCTTTTTCGCTGATAGTAATTGTGGTATCCAGTGAAATTTGATCGGTTAGAAAACCCGAAAAATCTTGATCGGAATAATATTCCTGAGCCTCCTGAAAATTCGTGTTCGGATCCAGGTCACGTAAAAAAAAGTTAGATCGTTGCAGATTTAGGGTAAAAGGCATTTCACGTTTACCATAAATACTATCTACATCGAAATTGCGTGCAAACTGATCCCTAACAAAGCCCTCCTCGGCGTTGCTATCTGCCACTAGGGGGTCGGTGCCATTGGTTCTTTCCTGATTATCGGTAAACCCATCACCATCGGTATCGCTATTGGGGTCTAGCGCGTCAGCATCAAGCTCGTCAATGAGTCCGTCACCATCGGCATCGCCAGAGGGACTTACCAAAAAAGGAATATAGAGATACACCGAATCAACGGTCTCGTTTTCGGGGGCAGTCTCCGCTGCCTGTCGGGTATCTCCAAACAACGGATTTACGGAAGACAAGCGCACTTGAGAAGTAATCGTGGCCTCGGTCTTACCATATACCGGGTGGTTAAAAACTCCCAATTGATACAAAGGCAATTTATTAGTACGTACCGACCGAATCTTTTTATTAACGGCAAAAACGTCGAAAACGGCCTTGTCTGTGTTGAAAGGTTCAGCACCGATGACACCGGCACCAATGGTCGTCGGATCTTTTTCGCAGGCCGCCAATACAGCAACAAGCACAACTACCGCCAATGCGGTAAACTTGAGTCGATTCAAAAAAATCATTCAGGCTATTTTAAAACTTCAGTGTTATAGAAATTGGCATAGGCGTCCTCAAATTCTTGCAAGGATACATAAGGCAACACAGGTTTTTGAAGGTTGGAGATGTGGTCTTGTAAATCTTCGGGAATTCCTTCCGCCGCTAAAATAACCGCATCTGAATTATCGACAGCGATCTTTAACAAATTATTATAGGTAGGTGCAGCCAGAGAAGCGATACTCTCTTTCGGTATGCCGTCAAAGGTAATCTTATCGATCATACTGGAATCAAGTTCGCCCTCGAAAGATTTTCCATAAACGGATATGACGATTTTACTGGTATCGAACAAGGGTTCGTCGGCATAGAATTTTTTCAGGTATAAAGGCAATAATGAAGCCATCCAGCCGTGAACGTGTATGATGTCGGGAGACCAATTCAATTTTTTGACAGTCTCTACTACGCCCTTGGCAAAGAAGATGGCACGTTCGTCGTTATCGGCATAGAGTTTTCCTTCTTTATCCGTAAAAGTACCCTTCCGTTTAAAATATTCATCGTTATCGATAAAATACACCTGGATACGCTCTTTGGGGATAGAGGCAACTTTGATTATCAACGGCATATCCATATCATTGACCACCAAGTTCATTCCCGACAGACGTATGACCTCGTGCAATTGGTGCCTGCGTTCATTGATATTGCCGTATCTCGGCATAAAAATCCGTATCTGGCCCCCATTGCTGTTGACCATTCTAGGGGTTTCGTAAGACATTAGGGAAACTTCGTTCTCCGGAAGATAAGGTACTAGTTCCGAGGACACGAACAATATCTTTTTACCATTCATGTAATTTCATTTTTAAAAGGATAAAATGCAAATTGGCTGCAAAATTACAAAAATTATAGAGATAAGCCGTAAGTTTGCGCGCTTTAAAAATTCCCTATGCCGCTCATAACGACAAAGAAAGAACTCCATCAACACCTATCATCTCTGCCAAAAAACAACAGTTTGGGCCTGGTTCCCACCATGGGCGCGCTGCATTTAGGGCATGCGGCATTGGTCGAAAAGGCCATAGTGGAGAACCGGTTTGTTGTGGTCAGTATTTTTGTAAACCCTACCCAGTTCGATACGAAGGAAGACCTTGAAAAGTACCCCGATACGCTCGAAAAAGATGTTTTTTTATTGGAAGGTATTTCTAGGGATATCCTAATTTTTGCGCCTACGGCGGATGAAATCTACGACCACCAAGTGCAATCAAAAACCTATGATTTCGAAGGATTGGACAAAGTTATGGAAGGGGCCTTCAGAAACGACCATTTCAACGGCGTTGGTACTATCGTAGAAACCCTATTGCTTTTGGTCAGGCCGGACAGGGCTTATTTTGGGGAAAAGGATTTTCAACAATTGCAGATAATTAGGAAGCTGGTCGAAAAAAACAACCACCCGGTAGCAATAATAGGATGCCCAATCGTCAGGGAAGACAGCGGACTCGCCATGAGCTCCCGAAATGAACGATTGTCGAAAACCATGCGCAAAGAGGCGTCCTTTATATACAAAACCCTGCGGACTGCCAAAGAGAAATTTGGCACGGAAAGTGCTAAACATGTGATGGAATGGGCGGAAAAACAATTTGAAAGCCATCCCGAACTGCAATTGGAATACATTGAGATAACGGATGTCGATACGCTAACGCCCATCCAAAGAAAAAAACCATCTGTAAAATATCGGGTGTTTGTCGCCGTTTACACCGAGGGAGTTCGGCTTATCGACAACCTAGCACTTAATTAGACGCTGAACGCCATACGCTATACGGAACTTTTGCGTACCGAAAAATCAAAAAAAAAGCGCTTAGCGAACGGCGTATAGTGCTTAGCAAAAAAAATTATTTTTTAATTACCTTTGACCTATGCAAATAGAAGTCGTCAAATCGAAGATACATCGTGTAAAGTGTACTGGTGCCGACCTGAACTATATCGGCAGTATCACCATCGACGAGGACCTTATGGATGCCGCGAACATTATCCGTGGCGAAAAGGTACAGATCGTGAACAACAATAACGGCGAAAGGTTGGAGACCTATGCCATTCCAGGGCCCAGGGCCAGCGGCGAACTCACCCTTAATGGCGCCGCCGCAAGAAAAGTTGCGGTCGGCGACATACTTATACTCATTACCTACGCGCGTATGGATATAGAGGAAGCGAAAGTTTTTAATCCTGCATTGGTTTTTCCGAACGAAGCGAACAATCTTTTGAACTAAAATTCCAAACCTATCTTTACCTGAATAAGCTGGCTTTAGGAAAATCCGAAGCGAATACTTTGAACAATAAACTTAAAAACACCTTAAAGACGCTTTTACCCATAGCCTTGGGTGTTTTTTTGGTCTGGTACTGGTACAGCTCTACGGCCGAAGTAGAACGAAATCAGATATTTTACTATATACAGGATGCCGATCTTTTCTGGGTCGGCCTTTCAATGGTTTTGGGAATTCTTGGTCACTTTTCACGCGCCATACGATGGAACTATCTGCTGCAACCGCTCGGGTATGCCCCCAAGTTGAGCAATAATGTCTGTATTATCTTAATGGCTTACCTCACCAACTTGGGCCTTCCGCGGGCGGGGGAAATTTTACGGGCCACGGCACTGACCACGTATGAAAAAGTGCCTTTTGAAAAGGGTATTGGCACCATCATCACCGAAAGGGTCATCGATGTGATCATGCTCTTTGCCATTATTTTGGCAACGCTGCTATGGCAGACGGACATTATCTTGGGATTTCTCGAAAATGTGGGCATCCCCCTGAATAAAATCCTGATCTTGATGGGAACGGGAATACTAATGTTGGCTGCGTTTTTCCTCTTCATAAAAAAATCGTCCCATAACTTCGCCCATAAACTCAAAAACTTTATCAAAGGCCTTATGGACGGGGTATTGAGCATCTTTAAAATGAAAAACAAATGGGCATTCTTGTTCCATACATGCTTCATTTGGGCGTGCTATATCGGCATGCTTTGGGTCATCAAGTTTACGGTGCCGGAGACTATCGGCCTTTCACTGGGCCAACTTATGGTCGCTTTTGTGGCAGGGGCATTGGCCATGATGTTTACCAATGGCGGTATCGGCCTCTACCCTATCGCCGTAAGCCAGGCCTTGGCGATTTTCGGTATCAGCAAAATATCCGGTGATGCCTTCGGCTGGATTATGTGGATCTCACAGACCCTAATGGTCGTCGTTTTTGGGGCAATATCTTTCCTCGTTTTACCGTTATTGAACAGGAATCGTTGAGAACCTACCTTTAAATCTCTGCGGTTAACCTACATCCAAATCTTAGACCATGCTACGAAACCTTAGCCTTTTCGCACTTTTGCTATGCGCCAACCTGAGCGCCCAAGTCACCCAAGAGATTTTTGAGTCGTTCAAATTACAGGAGCGACGCGACGTTCGGTATTATGTTCCCGAAGATTATGACGCGGCGCAAAAATATCCTATTATCGTTGTACTCGATGGCGACTACCTTTTTGATCAAACCGTCGCCAACGCCAAATTCTATAACAAATTTCATGGTATGCCCGCAAGTATCGTCGTAGGGGTCGACCAAAGTAAAAACGGTCTGCGCTATGACGATTGTGCCTTCGAGCACGACACCGGCCTTCCGTCCGAAAAAGGCAAACAATTTTTTGAGTTTGTGGGCACCGAGCTTCTTCCCTATCTCGATACGAAGTATAACACCGCAGCTTTCAAAACCATTGTCGGTTATGACATCACCGCGAATTTTCAGAATTACTGGCTGTTCAAGGAAAAATCACTGTTCAATGCCTATATCAATATTTCTCCATCTTTGGCGCCGCAGATGGAAGCCCGCGTACCCGCACGACTGATGTCTTTCGACCAACAGCTATTTTACCAGCTTATCGTAGAAGGTCTTAAGGATGACGATACCGCCCGTATTCTACAGATGAACAATGCGATCAAAGCTATGCAGAAAGAGAACCTACACTACGATTTCACGCAATATGAGGGCGCCGACGACATTTCTATTGCCACTTATGGTATCGGAAAGGCGTTTGACAATATCTTTAGGATGTTCAAACCTATCAGTCCGAAAGAATACAAAGAAAACATTTTGACTTTAGATGGACCGGTTTTTCAATATCTTGAGGATAAATACCAAGGTATCGAAGACCTCTTCGGTTTCGAAAAGACCGTAGAGCTCAACGACATCATGGCCATATATGCCGCCACCCGAAAAAAGGAAGACGTCGAATCGTTAAAGCCATTATCGGATATGTGCAAAAAACAGTATCCAGATACCATGTTAGGCTTCTATTTCGAGGGCGAATATTACGAGCAGATCGGGGAACCGAAAAAAGCCTTCAAGACCTTTGAAAAAGCTTTTGCCATGCAGGAAATCGACTTTTTGACCAAGGAAATGGCATTGGAGAAAATAGATGCGTTAAAGGCGGATTTTGGGTATTAGGGTTTACTGGGCTTTATGATTTGGAAATCGCTGTTGAAAACAAGTTTAGGAATTTTTTGGTGAATGTGTTTATCTTGAAAAGAGGTTAGCAGCCCACGACCACTTAATTAAATGCTAGTGCTTGTCTGCGACGAGTTCTCGCGAGGGTCTGCCGTCCACGAAACATTTGGCGGACGGCGACATCTCCAGATTCAAAAAAATTTGCTACTTTTCGGGAAAACAACCCAAATGAAGACCAAAAAAATCGTCTATTGGATTGCTACGGGTCTACTCTGCGCGTTCCTATTGTTTTCCCTTTACAACTACATCTTTAACTTCGAAGGGATTACGGAAGCGATACAAAGCTTCAATTTTCCTGCGTTTCTCATTTACTTTTTAATCATTGCCAAAACACTGGGCCTCATTGCCATCCTTTCCAATATCAAAGGCGTCTTAAAGGAATGGGCCTATGCCGGGTTCTGCTTTAATTTTATCCTGGCTTTTTTGGCCCACTATATGGCCGGGGACGGTCAAGGGGCAGGAGCCGTTATCGCTTTGTTATTATTGTCGGTCTCTTATATAACCGGAAAACAGGTGCGGCCTTGGATTATTCGGGAGTAACGATCACCATCTATTTCCCAAGTAAAGTTTTATCTTTGGCCATTAACTTTAGGTAAACAATGGCCAAAACGAAAACAACCTTTTTTTGCCAGAACTGCGGAACGCAATACGCGAAATGGGTGGGACAGTGTTCCGCTTGCAAGGAGTGGAACACGGTCGTAGAGGAAGTGGTTCAAAAACCTGAAAAGTCAAGTTGGAAGACCATTGCAAGTCCGAAAAAGCGAATGGCCAAACCACTTCGGGTGCATGAAATAAGTTCGGACAAGGAGATTCGGCTGAATACCTTCGATTTGGAATTCAATCGCGTACTTGGCGGTGGGTTGGTGCCCGGAGCGTTAGTTTTGTTAGGCGGCGAACCTGGCGTTGGAAAAAGTACCTTGATATTACAGATTGCACTAAAACTTCCCTACAGAACGCTCTACGTTTCCGGGGAGGAGAGCCAAAAACAGATCAAGATGCGGGCGGATCGCATTCATCCTAATAGCGATACCTGTTACATACTGACGGAAACGAAAACCCAGAATATTTTTCAGCAAATCGAGGCCACCGAACCGGATATCGTGGTTATCGACTCCATACAAACCTTACATTCCGACTACATCGAGTCGGCGGCGGGCAGTATTTCGCAAATTAGGGAGTGCACGGCCGAGCTGATCAAGTTTGCCAAAGAGACAAATACGCCGGTCATTCTAATTGGCCACATCACGAAGGACGGCTCTATAGCCGGACCTAAGATTTTGGAGCATATGGTCGACACGGTCTTGCAGTTCGAGGGCGACCGGAACTATGTGTATCGCATCCTGAGGGCGTTAAAAAACCGCTTTGGATCGACTGCCGAACTGGGCATCTACGAAATGCAGGGCGGTGGATTGCGGCAGGTAAATAATCCGTCGGAAATATTGATTTCCAAAAATGATGAGGGACTTAGCGGAACGGCCATTGCCTCGACCGTCGAAGGCATGCGGCCGCTGATGATCGAGATACAGGCCTTGGTCAGTACTGCAGTCTATGGTACGCCACAACGTTCGACTACGGGCTATAACGCCAAACGGTTGAATATGCTATTGGCTGTACTTGAAAAACGGGCAGGTTTCAAATTGGGAGCAAAGGATGTGTTCTTGAACATAACGGGAGGCATATCGGTAGACGATCCCGCCATCGATTTGGCGGTAATCGCCGCCATACTTTCCAGCAACGAGGACATTCCCATACAAAAAGGCGTCTGTTTTGCCGCAGAGGTCGGATTAGCAGGAGAGATACGCCCCGTACAGCGCGTGGACCAGCGGATTTCGGAAGCTGAGAAACTTGGTTTTACCACGATTTTCGTATCTAAAAATAATAAAATCGGTTTGAAAAATCCGAAAATTGCCATCGAACTGGTATCCAGAATCGAGGATGTTGTTAGTGGCTTGTTTGGATAAGTATCTGCTTTAGGCTGTCCATAAGCAATATATCACCGCTTATCCCTCATAATCCTAGCAAATACCATTATAATAATAATTACCGCTATAATCAGCACCAGCTGCCCTAATCCCACTTTCAGAAAATACATAATCTCAGATTTAAGGCGCCGGATTCGGAATGGCATCGTGGATATCTTCAATCCCCTTCAAAACCTCATCGCTCAAAATCACGTCAATACTCGCAATATTTTGCTGTAGCTGTTCCATGGAAGTGGCCCCAATGATATTGCTGGTAACAAAAGGTCTTGTGTTTACGAACGCCAAAGCCATCTGTGTTAATGACAGATCATGCTCTTTCGCAAGTTGATAATATTTTTCAGTCGCCTTTACGGCGGTCTCACCACTATATCGGTCGTACTGAGGATATAGTACAACCCTGGAAGTCGCCGGTCGCATACCGCCCAAAAACTTACCGGTCAAGGTACCAAAGCCCAAAGGCGAATAGGCCAAAAGCCCTACTTTTTCACGAATTGCGATTTCCGAAAGGCCGACCTCGAATAATCGGTTCAACAGGTTGTACGGGTTTTGAATGGTAATGGTACGCGGCAAACTCGCATGGACCTTACTTTCCATCAAAAAACGCATGGTGCCCCATGGGGTCTCGTTCGATATCCCTACCTGCCTAATCTTACCTTCACGGATCAAGTCGCGCAGGGTCTGTAGCACCTCATGGATATTATCTTTCCAATGATCGGAAACGTCGTGCTCGTAGCCCCTTTTTCCAAAATAATTCGTGTGGCGCTCGGGCCAGTGCAGTTGGTACAAGTCGATATAATCGGTCTGCAAACGTTTGAGGCTACCCTCGACCGCAGCTCGAATGGATTCGGGCGTGAAACCGGTAGTACGTATAAATTTGGACATTTCGGCCTTTCCCGCAATTTTTGAGGCCAAAACAATCTTGTCGCGGTTTCCGTTCTTCTGAAACCACGAACCGATAATCCGCTCGGTATCGGCATAACGGTCGGGATGCGCGGGAATGGGATAGAGTTCGGCTGTATCGAAAAAATTGACGCCTTGGTCAACGGCATAGTCCATCTGCTCGTGGCCTTCTTTTTCGGTATTTTGATTGCCCCAGGTCATCGTACCGAGGCATATTTTACTGACTTCGATATCGGTATGGGGCAGCGTGTTGTATATCATGGGGTCTTGATAAGGCGTTGTTCTTTGAAAAGGCCAAATTTAAGGAAATCTGTGGGTAAGCGATTGGCAATCGGTAACTTTTAAATCTTAAAAACAAACTTAATTAGCCATAAAAGGGACTAGTGAATACAGTTATCAATGTGTTTGGTATAACTATTTTGACCGATTTTCCTCCCCTTTGTGTTAACCTTTAATTTTTTACAACATAAAAAGGCATATAAATATTAAATAATGTATCATGAGAACTACAATGAAAATAGTAAAGGGCGGACTAATGGCATTGGTGCTGGTAATGGCATCGTGTGAAAAATCGGAAACGGATACCCCGCTGCCAATCGAAAGAGGTCAAGAAGAGGGCTTTAATAGTACAACAGGTAACAACGATTCTGAGATAGATGCCAACTCAGAAGTTTTGTCGCCTTTACTTCATAAACGGTACGATGCCTCTTTGAGCAAGAAAGAAGCGGAAGCTTTGTTCAGTGTTGCGGTATCCAAATTCGAAAAAGAGAACGGATATGCTAGCAAAACTAGTGGTTTCATAAATTTTGAAGTATCGACAACAACTAGCAACTTGGCACACAGTCAAACCGATGGAAATGTTTGGGCCAGGGTCAATTTTTTAACGGACAAAGGACACAAGCATCTTCCCTGGTTCCGATTGAACAATGAGGGTGACGACCGCGAAAACGGTTCCTGGGACTTTTATTACTTTGGCACCCATGTTTCGTCAATAAGTTGGTTAGAAGCGGAAAATGCCGTAGTGGCTCTTCAGGGCACTGATGGCTGGCACATTAGGTATTTCGATGTGCGCGTAATTTCCTGGAATCAATCATCAAGCGCATCGGGCAGTACCCGAATTTACTCAAATCCAGAAATTTGGTTGGACAATTCGACTGCTAGCGGTTGGGACTACTATAACACAGGAAATGTGGGTTATGGTAGGTTAAACTATGATTAAAAATAACAATACAAAAAACAACGATCTGTCACAATCGTGGTTTCTTTTAAGCTAATTCGAAGTATCCATTTCAACAAGTATCGGGCAATGGTCACTGTGTTTGGCTTCGGAAAGGATAACCGAACGTTTTAACCTTTGTTTCAAGGGCTCGGAGACCATACCGTAATCTATCCGCCAGCCCTTATTATTGTTACGGGCATTCGCACGATAGCTCCACCAAGTATAGTTGTCCGGTTCAGTATTGAATTGTCGAAAGCTATCGATAAACCCGCTATCGATAAAATTACCGATCCATTCACGCTCAACGGGAAGAAAGCCTGATACATTTTTAAGGCGCACGGGGTCGTGGATATCGATAGCTTCGTGGCAAATGTTATAATCGCCCAGCACCATTAAGTTAGGGCAGGTTTTTCGTAACCCGTCAATATAGGTCTGAAAATCGGCCATATAGGTCAGTTTATGCTCCAGGCGGGCAAGATTAGTGCCAGAGGGCAGATAGAGGCTCATTACAGAAAGATCGCCAAAATCGGCGCGCAAGTTGCGGCCTTCGAAATCCATATAACCGATGCCTGTTCCCACTTCTACATGGTCGGGTTTTGTTTTAGATAGGATGGCCACTCCACTATAGCCTTTCTTTTGGGCGCTGAACCAATAATGGTAGGGATAACCGGCTTCTTCAAAAAGTGAAAGATCGAGTTGCTCTTCACTGGCCTTGATTTCCTGAAGGCAGACGACATCGGGATCGACGGTCTGCAACCAATCCAGAAAGCCCTTTTTAAGCGCGGCCCGGATGCCGTTTACATTATACGATACTATTTTCATATTTCCGTTGGGTTAGTTGCGAAAATAAGCATTGTGGGATAACAAGCGGTTTAAGTTCGCTATTTTTGCCTTTCAAAATTTATACATGAAGCGCAATTTCACTTTTCTGATTTACTTTTTGTCCATCTGTCTTGCATTTGCCCAAAATCCGATAGAAAACGATAGTATTACCCAGCTCGATGAAGTGATTCTATTGGATGCCCTAAAAGTTAAAAACGCAACGGGTATTGTTCCTTCGGATGTCATTGCAGCGAAGATCTTTCAAAATTATAGTCCCGTTGAACTTACATCGGCCATGAATCAGATTCCTGGAGTGTATGTGCTATCTGGGGCCCTGAACACGAACAGGGTAACCGTTCGCGGCATCGGTGCGCGAACCCTTTTCGGAACCGACAAGCTGCGCCTTTACTACGATGACATTCCGGTAACCGATGGCTCGGGCTTTTCGACCATCGAGGCTTTTGATCTTGAAAACCTTAGTCAGATGGAAGTTATCAAAGGACCTAAGGGCACGGCCTTTGGAGCGAATCTCGGAGGCGCCATCATCTTGACCCCCAAGCAAGCCCTTGGAAAATCTACCAACCTTTCGAACAACTTTACGGTGGGTTCATTTGGATTACTAAAGGATAATCTTTCGTTCAACCATTACGATGGAAAACTCCGATTGGGCTTGCAATACGGCCATTTGGAAACGGATGGTTATCGCGACAATAGCCAATTTGAAAGGGACGGCTTACTATTGAACACATCTTACCAAATCAACGATAACAACAAAATCGGATTGTTGGTCAACCATATCGACTACACGGCGAATATCGCCAGTTCGATAGGAGCGACCGCATTTGCCGAGAATCCTAAGCAAGCGGCAGCAAATTGGGGCGGGGTCTCGGGTTTTGAGACCAACAATTACACGTTGGTAGGCCTCAACTATGTGCATACCTTCAATGAACGACTTGAAAATAGTACCAGCATCTATTACTCCTACCTCGATCATTTCGAACGCCGGCCAGCGCCCTTGGGTTTTTTGGACGAAATCACCAACGGCTACGGCTTCCGGACCCGCTTTACCGGGAATTTCGGTTTCTTAAATCGTCAGGCTAAATATAATATAGGTGCAGAGCTCTATAAGGATGAATACAGTTGGTCGCTCCTTAGAACACTTGAGCAACCCATAGAGGGGAGCCTACAGGGCGACCAATTTGCCGACAACAAAGAATTCCGAACCCAACTCAACAGTTTCGGAACACTACTACTTCCGTTGTCGGACGCATTTTCGGCACAACTGGGCCTTGCCATCAACAAAACAAAATACGATTTCCGCGACCGTTTCAATACGGGAACGGAAAATACCACTGCCAATCGTGATTTCGACCTCATCGCTCTTCCCAGTCTTGATATTGAATATCGGTTTTCGGAGACAGCGCGGATGTTCGCCAACGTCAGTCGTGGTTTCTCTAACCCCACTGTTGAGCAGACCTTGACTCCAGGCGGAACCATCAACCCAGATATCGCACAAGAAACAGGCACGAATTACGAACTGGGCACGGAACTGTACGTCATTGACCGCAAGTTTCACCTGAACATGGCCGTTTATCAAATGGACGTTCGCAACCTGTTGGTAGCAGAACGGGTGGCCGAAGACCAATTTATAGGCAAAAATGCCGGCAAGACTCGCCATCGTGGACTCGAAATCGCTATGGATTACACATGGGCCATCAGTCCAAGGCTGCAAATAGTGCCTTTTCTAAGCTTTACTCTCAATGACCACCAATTCGTCGAATTCATTGATGAAGGTGAAGATTTTTCGGGAAACCCCTTGACCGGTGTACCCCAACAAATGCGTACCGCAGGAATTCAGTCCCGCTTTCTTAATGGTTTCTATTGGAATATCGCACACAGGCACATTTCCGAAATACCCCTAACAGACGCCAATAGCCTACAAAGCGAAGCCTTCACAGTTTTCACGACACGAATGGGTTATCAAAAACCACTATCCGAAAAATTCACCATCGGTATCGATTTTGGTGTCAATAATGTCCTCGATGAAAAGTACGCGGAGTCGGTGCTAATCAACGCCGGCAGTTTCGGCGGCGAGCCACGGTATTATTACCCTGGGAATCCTAGGAATTTTTATGGGAGTTTGCGGTTGGGGTGGCGGCTGTAATTCTTTCAAATGGGTATTGGCTGATGGTTTTTAACGTATTCGGTTAAGAATTTTGCCAGATAAACTTTACGGGAAACCGCTAACCCAAGCTAGTATCTATTATTTTCGTAATAGGCCATCACATGTTCTGGAATGGCAACGCCTTCAGGCAAAAGCGCATCGCTTTCGGGAAACTCGGCTACCTGTTTTAAAGGAAGTAACCCGGCCCAAATGGGCAGGTCAATATCGCTTTTCTCATCCTTTACACCAACATCCCTGATTTTGGCAGAGGCCGTTTCAATGGTCATTTCGACTACTAGGGTGGCAGCGAGCTCTTTCTTTAGCATAGGGCGTATACCTTCCCATCTACCTTTCATCATATGATTTACTACACATTTGAGTGCTCGTTCCTTTTCCTGAGGGTCGGTTATTTTAATCAAGCTTCCGAACAAGGTCGCCGAACGATAGTTGACCGAATGGTGCAAACCTGAACGGGCCAATACAAGGGCGTCTAGATGCATTACTGTCATACTGGCTTCTTTGCTTTCCAGTAAAGAAAGCAGCATTCTATTCTTGAGGGACCCGTGCAAGTATATTTTGTCTTCCGATCTTCCGTAGGCCATGGGCAAAGAAATGGCCTTTCCTTCGAAAATATAAGATACGAACCCCACAAAACCCGCGTCAAGAATAGCGTTGACCTTATCGACTTCATAGGTGGCCCTAACCGCTCCGCGTTGTATTTTGTTGAGTGTCCCTTTTTTGAATTCTTTCATGAATCCCTACTGATAAATGACAATAAATAGTATGCCCACAAATTAAAAAACTGTAGCTGCTACAGTTATCCCATCTTCATCAACCAGGATTTCATATCCACTTCTTTGTGAATTATCGCTTTTACCTCTGAAATCGCTACGCGCCGCTGTTCCATAGAATCGCGGTGACGAATCGTTACGGTCTTGTCTTCTAAGGTTTGATGGTCGACGGTAATACAGAAAGGTGTTCCGGCGGCATCTTGCCTGCGGTACCTTCGACCCACTGCGTCTTTCTCATCGTAGTCGACGTTAAAATCCCATTTTAGATCTTCGATTATTTCTTGGGCGATTTCGGGGAGACCATCTTTTTTAACCAAGGGGAAGACTGCCGCTTTGGTCGGTGCCAATACCGCCGGTAGTTTCAACACAGTTCTAGTGCTTCCGTTTTCGAGTGCCTCTTCTTGAAGCGAATTGGAGAATACGGCCAGAAACATCCTATCAAGTCCGATGGAGGTTTCTACCACATAGGGTACATAGCTTTCGCGGGTCTCATGATCGAAATATTGCAATTTTTTACCGGAGTGTTTTTCATGGCTGCCCAAGTCAAAATCGGTACGGGAATGGATGCCTTCCAACTCTTTGAATCCAAAGGGAAAACGAAATTCGATATCAGAAGCGGCATCTGCGTAGTGCGCCAATTTTTCGTGATCGTGAAAACGGTAATTCTCTTTGCCCAAACCCAACGACAGATGCCATTTCATTCGTTTTTTCTTCCAAGTTTCATACCATTCCTGTTGTGTGCCGGGCTTGATGAAATATTGCATTTCCATCTGCTCGAATTCCCGCATACGGAAGATGAACTGCCGAGCGACGATTTCGTTACGGAATGCTTTTCCCGTTTGGGCGATACCGAAAGGAATCTTCATCCTTCCTGTTTTCTGTACGTTCAGAAAGTTCACGAAAATACCTTGGGCCGTTTCGGGTCGCAGGTATAAGTCCATTGCATTTTCGGCAGTAGCGCCCAGTTTCGTGCCGAACATAAGGTTAAATTGCTTGACTTCCGTCCAGTTCTTAGAACCCGACATAGGGCAAGCGATATCGAGTTCCTCGATCAGTTTCTTAACATCGGCCAGATCTTCATCTGCCAAAGATTTCCCTAACCTTTTTAATATGGTAGTAGCCTGTTCTTGGTAATCGACCACGCGCTGGTTGGTGGCAAGAAATTGAGTTTCATCGAAGTTATCGCCGAAGCGTTTTGCGGCCTTGGCCACCTCCTTTTCTATTTTGGACTCTATTTTGGCGACATAGTCTTCGACCAGTACATCGGCACGATAGCGCTTTTTGGAGTCTTTGTTATCTATTAAGGGATCGTTGAACGCATCAACGTGACCTGAGGCCTTCCACGTGGTGGGATGCATAAAAATGGCCGCATCGATACCCACGATGTTTTCATTTAGCTGTACCATGGCTTTCCACCAGTATTCGCGTATATTCTTTTTGAGTTCGGCACCGTTCTGCGCGTAATCGTATACCGCGCTCAATCCATCATAAATTTCACTGGACTGAAATACGTATCCATATTCCTTAGCATGGGAAATTACCCGCTTAAAATCATCATCTTGTTTTGCCATGTGGCAAAAGTATAATTTTAGGCACGGTCTTGGAAACTTATTTTAGTTCCATAACATATATTTTAATCTCTAGGGAAAGAACTATGCGCAATACGACTTGTGCTCACCGTCATTTATCCTGCGAAAGTGGCGCAAAACCGTCTGCGTTAAGTCTGATATACTCAATGGAGTATTATGGTTAGAAATTTCGAGATTGTGGAAAGGTTTAAAATGAGGCATTCCTCATTTCAATTCAAATTCGGTAGTGGAAAGAAGTTTTTGGTCTTCAAAGACATTAAGCCTATAGTTACCGGCTGCCAGAGAACCTTGGGGAACAGTTATAAAATCGCAAACATTTATATCTTCCCCTGAATAGCGAAGTTCTACCCGTTTGCTATACACGTTGCCGCTTACCGTTATCGTATTGGCATTGTCTTCGATTACCCGCATATTTGGACTCAAAAACTGAAAGAAAATTACCTTTGGGGAATTTATCTCGGTGTCATCGGCGACAATCGTTACACAGCCGCGAAGCTTTTCAATAATCGAGGCCTTATTGGTTTTGATCGGTTTGCCAGAACGCAATCGAAACCCGCTGCCTTCGGCATTTCGGAGTTTTAAATATGTTTTTACCTTAAGTTCTTTGTTGAGTTCCTTTACTTTTTTGCGCTGCAATGCCTGTGCTTCGGCCAAGGAATTACGATTGTTTCTGAGTTCCTCTATCTGCTTTTGGTTCGCCTCGTTTTTATCGGTTAGCAACATATTGTTATACCTCAAAAAATTATTTTTGAGCTTGAGGCTATCGTTCTTCGATTCGAGCCGGCGGAGTTCGGTCTTAAATTCCCGCAACTTTTCTATGGTAAAATTGAGTCGTCCGACTGAGTCAAGCAATTGTTGAACACGATATTTCGAGCTTTCAAGTTCGATTTCGTTTACCTCATTAAGTGCGGAAAGCCGATCGACGTCGGCTTTCATCAAGGTAAGGTCTTTAACCAGCAGTCCCTTTTCCTGTTCTAAGAATGCCATTTCACTCCTTGATTGTGCGTAACTGTAATAAAAAGCGATAAGAATGCCTATAATAACGGCAACGAGAGCAGTTAAAACTATCTTATAATTGAATTTCTTATCTTGACCGTCCATTTTAGGTGGTATGGGATTTAAATAGGTGGTTTAAAGACAAGCGATTTTGATAATTCACAATTTAACAAAGATACTAAATGATATCAATTCGGTCTTAATGCCCCGGGTATGTTTCGGATGTACCGCACATTTGCAACGAGGAGAGGAACTTATCTGTACCCATTGCCGAAACGATATGCCGCTTACCGGGTACACCTTTAACGATGAAAACCCGGTCGACCGTATATTTTATGGTCGAATTAACATAAAAAAGGCAAGCTCTTTCCTGTTTTTCTCAGAAAAAGGCAGCATACAGCGATTAATCCATCATTTAAAATATAAAAATCAAGAGTGTGTAAGTGAATTTCTGGGAGATTGGTACGGACAGCTTTTAAAGGGGAACGGAGAATTAGTACAAACAATTGACATGGTAGTTCCGGTACCTTTGCATCCTAAAAAATTAAGGCGTAGAGGCTATAACCAGGTGGCCGGATTTGCCCAAAAATTAGCCCATCATCTCGAAGCGGAATATACAGATCATATCCTCATTAAGACAGCGAACACCAAGACCCAGACCAAAAAGGGAAGAATTGGCAGATGGCAAGACGATACCGCACTATATACTTTATCAAATTCCGATTATTTAAGAAACAAGAACATTCTTTTGGTCGACGATGTGATTACAACGGGCGCTACTATGGAAATCTGTGCCCAAACCCTGGTACAAGCAACGGGAACAACGATTTATATGGCAAGTATGGCCGTTGTACCGAAATTGTGGAACTGATCCACGGGAATATTCCAAATGCCAATAGACAAATTGAGATAAGTCGTCGATTGGTCTTACCGAGGTGGTTGCAGGACGTGTCGAAGTAAAGCTGTTGTGGTTCTTGACCCTAATTTACTTCACCCTTCATAATGTTAAAAAACCCTTTATCGTTTCGACCTAATACCAAAATAATCGTTTCTTTGCCACCAATGAATTCGTCTTGAGTTCAATATTCCAGATAGATGATCCGTCGTTTTGTGGCATTTCTTTTTCTATTTCTTTTAGCGGCCGCCCTTTGGCAGTGCGCGCGGCGGGGAAGCCCTAGTGGAGGCCCGAGAGATATCACACCCCCTCAACTTGTAAAGACCGAGCCCGATAGCATGACCATCAATTTTAAGGCCAAACGAATACGCCTTTATTTCGATGAATTTATTAAGTTGCAGGACATACAGAACCAACTGATTGTTTCCCCACCCTTAAAATACCAACCAGAAATCAGGCCCCAAGGCGGCGCAAGTAAATATCTTGAGCTAAAATTCAAGGATACCTTACGTGAAAACACCACCTATACCATCAATTTCGGTCAGAGTGTACAGGACAACAACGAGGGCAACCCTAGCAGTTTTCTGACCTATGTATTTTCTACGGGAGACTATATCGATTCGTTGAAAGTATCGGGAGTAGTAAAGGACGCATTCAAAAGAAAAGCTGACGCGTTTATAAGCGTGATGCTCTATGAAATTGATACGGCATATACCGATTCAACAATTTTCAAACGTCCGCCCAACTATATTACAAATACGCTGGACAGTACCGTAATTTTTAGGC
Organism: uncultured Flavobacteriaceae bacterium; assembly: GCA_963832345.1. Classification (GTDB taxonomy): domain Bacteria; phylum Bacteroidota; class Bacteroidia; order Flavobacteriales; family Flavobacteriaceae; genus Pricia. The sequence continues at coordinate 473,774 of CAWHTW010000019.1, forward strand.
TGAAAAACCTGAAGGAAGGCCAATACAAACTTTTTGCCCTAAAAGACGAGGCAAAGAATAATATCTTCGACCAGAACGTCGACAAAATAGGGTTCATGGAAGATACCTTGACCCTGCCCAACGATTCTACCTATCTATTGACACTTTTCAAGGAAGTGCCCAACTACAATATGGCCGTGCCCAGTTTAGCCGCCCAAAACCGCATTCAATTCGGTTACTTCGGCGATGCAACGGATATTGAGATTACCCCGCTAACCCCGCTACCGGATACCGTTAGGACCAAAATATTGAAACAGCCCGATAAGGACACCCTAAATTATTGGTTTACGCCTTTTGAAATGGATTCCATCGTGTTTACCGTAACCAATGAAAAGGCCAAAGTCATCGACACCTTTACCGTCAAAAGTCGAAAAGTGGGTCTCGATTCCTTGCAATTGAATGCCAATCAAAACGGTTCTCTCAATTTTAATGACCCATTTTATATCTTGTCCAACACCCCTCTTAAGGTTCTCGATACGACCAAAATAAGTATGATGGACCAAGATTCTTTAGCGGTTTCTTATACAACGGGCCTGGATACTTTAGAGAACAAGGTGGATTTCAAATTCAAGGTGGAACCCAACCAGAACTATCAACTCGACCTTTTGCCCGGCGCAATTACCGATTTCTTTGGGGAGACCAACGATACCATAGTCTACAACCTATCGACCCAAAGCTATGCCGACCTCGGTAATCTGAGGTTCAATATTGAAGCCGATAGTTCGGCATATCCCTTGATTATAGAACTTATCGACGGACAGGGCAAATTAAAGCGTGAAATCTTCGCCCCCGAACCGAAAGCTCTTGAATTTAACAATATAGAACCGGGCAAGTATTTCATGCGCATAATTTTCGATAAAAATGCCAATCAAAAATGGGACACCGGCGACTACCTTAAAAAACGACAGCCCGAAAAGGTAAGCTACTACCCTGACACCGTCGAGGTGCGGGCAAATTGGGAAGTGGAGGAAACTTTTAGGATACGGGACTGAATTATGAGTTATGAGTTATGAGTTATGAGTTATGAGTTATGTGAATCTAGTGAAAATTAGTGTAATTCGTCTTTCTCAAAAAAGTTTATGGGTTTGTCGGTTTATGAGTTTATTTTCTAGATTTGACCTACTGTTTTCTCTATGTAAGAAGGTCGAAACTATCCCTATCTTCCAAAAATTTTAATTTATCTCTTGTAACTGTGATATGTGCTTTGGATAAACTGGCATAAACAATTTCATCTTTTTTGGAAAAAGCGATTTGCTCGCCCAAAACGTCATAAACCGCGGAATGTCCGATATACTGATGCCCCGCCTTATCGCTTCCTATTCTGTTCACACCAATACAATACGCCATGTTTTCGATTGCCCTTGCTTTTAACAAGGTATCCCAAGCGGTTATACGAGCTTCGGGCCAGTTGGCGACATAGACAAGCACATCGTACTCTTCTGTATTTCTCGACCATACGGGAAAACGTAGATCGTAACAGACCATGGGGCATATCTTGAAGCCCCTAAAATTTACGATGAGCTTTTCGGTGCCTGCCTTGTAGACTTTGTCCTCGCCCGCCAAGGTAAAGGTGTGCCGTTTGTCGTATTTGGAAATCTTTCCGTGGGGTTCTATGAAAAAAAGGCGGTTGGTGAAGCTCCCGTTTTCAAAGAAAGGAAGACTTCCTACTATCGCAGCATTGGTTTCCATCGCTTCTTGCAACATCCAATCCACGGTTTTCGGGCCCTCTTTTTTATCAATTTGTTCGGGGTTCATGGTAAAACCGGTATTGAACATTTCGGGAAGGACGATCAGATCGGTATCCGAAGAAATAGTTTGTATAACCTTGGAAAAATAGGTTCTGTTCGCTTCTGGGTCTTCCCAGAATAACGGAGATTGCAGGAGGGCTGTTTTTAAAAATGTAGTCATATCCTCTTAAAGTTATGGAAAAAGCGGCTCAAATCTACTGGTGAAAATCAAATTCGAATTTCTATTACCCTCACGAATTTAATACTGCAAATTAAATAGGCATGGTTATTCTCGATCAAAATACCTGAGTTAAGGCCTTGATGCATTTGATTAGCTAGAATTGTTGATGTACTTGCATCGAATTGAATTAATATTTCTCCAACAACGCAATTAGACTGGCATCTCCCTGAATCTTCGCATGGTCTAAGGCCGTATTGCCACGATTGTCCTTAGTTGCAGTATTTGCCCCTTTTTCTAGCAATAGCTTGGCTATTTCCGGACGGTTGAAATTTACGGCATAGATAAGGCAGGTCGCTCCCATTCCATTCTGCACATTTACATCGGCACCTTTTTTTATCAACTTTTCGGCACTATCAGTATACCCTTTAAAACAAACGCCCATCAAAGCCGTATTGCCCGAGGCGTCCTTGGCATCGATTTTAGCCCCGTGCTGCAATAACAGGTCGGTGATTTCTGGTTCGTCATAGTAGGTCGCCATAATTAGCGGCGTCGACCCGCGTTTATCCTTACTATCAAGCAGTACTGGGTTCTTGGCCAACATGGCCTTGACTTCCTTAAAATTGCCGCTTCGTATTTCGTCGAAAAAGACTTCGTTCATGATACTAGTGTTTGATGTTTATGTTTATTGTTTGGAGTCAATCAAAAATAAAGGATAAAGGAGCAAAGGGCTGTGGGAAGGATACGTTACGCTTTGTTTTGAACTCTTGCATTGAGTTATGTATTCGTATTTGTATTCGATCCAGTGTCCGAAAGTATAAAAAATCGGCATGGGTCAAACGCTTTAAATAGGATATTTGATGCTATCAAGATTAAAGCTTGGGAAGGTTTTAAAATTTTATATCTTCATCATTAATTCTGTAAATATATTCTATGTCCCAAAACACCAACGAACAGCAAAGACTCGACGATCACTATGCCAAAAAGGAAGATTGGCTCAAATGGGGCCCCTATCTCAGCGAACGCCAGTGGGGAACCGTGCGTGAAGATTATAGTGCGAACGGGGATGCCTGGAACTATTTTCCGCACGATCACGCCAGAAGCCGCACCTACCGCTGGGGCGAGGACGGCTTGGCGGGAATCTCAGATCGTTATTGCAACCTCTGTTTCTCGGTCGCGCTATGGAACGGAAAGGACGCAATCTTAAAGGAGCGGCTGTTCGGCCTTACCGGCCCCCAGGGCAATCACGGCGAGGATGTCAAGGAACTGTACTATTATCTGGAAAATACCCCCTCCCACAGCTATATGAAACAGCTGTACAAATATCCACAGAACGAATTTCCGTATAAACAGCTTACCGCAGAAAACCAAAGCCGGGGCAAGGGCGATCTTGAATACGAAATTCTGGATACCGGTATCTTCGATAACAATGCGTATTTTGATGTGTATACCGAGTATGCCAAGGCGGGCAACGAGGACATCCTTATTAAAATATCGATAAGCAACCGAGGGGCGAAAGCCGCCCCGATTACCTTACTTCCGACGCTTTGGATACGTAATTTCTGGAGTTTTACCGGTATGCCCGAAAAACCCATCATCAAAAAGGAAGGTAAAAAAGAATCTCCCTTTGTTTCGGTGAACCATATCTATGTCGGCAAATACAACCTGTATTTTGATACCCCGAACAAGCTGCTCTTCACCCAAAATGAGACGAATATGGAGCGGGTTTTTAACGGCACTAACGACCATCCCTTTAAAAAAGACCTTTTTAACGATGCCGTAATCAGTGGTGACTATGCGCTTGCCGAAAAAAATACCGAAGGCACCAAGTTTGCACCTTTATACCAACTGAACATCGAAGCAGGGGATACAAAGACCATCCGATTACGGCTAACTACTGAAACTTTAGCTTCCCCTTTTGATAAAAGCTTTAATTCCATTTTTTCGGAAAGAATCAAAGAATCAAGCTCGTTCCTAGCCTCGATTACCGAAAATTCCTCCGAAGAACAGAGGGAAATCCAAAAACAGGCCTTTGCAGGATTGCTTTGGACGAAGCAGTACTATAATTACGAGGTGGAACAATGGTTACAGGGCGACCCCGGCTCCTCGCCACCAAAAGAACGACTTCATGGCAGGAACAACAACTGGAAAACATTGCGCAATCATGACATTCTCTCCATGCCCGATGCTTGGGAATATCCCTGGTTCGCCGCCTGGGACTCTGCCTTTCATTGTGTTACCTTCTCGATGGTCGACCATGAGTTCGCCAAGAAACAACTGTTGCTGTTCACCAAGGAATGGTATATGGCCGCCAACGGACAAATACCGGCCTACGAATGGAATTTTAGTGATGTCAACCCGCCCGTACAGGCCTGGGCGGCCATTCAGATCTATCAAATGGAACAGCGCAAAACGGGCCAGGGCGATATAAAATTCCTAAAGCGAATGTTCAACAAACTGGCCCTGAACTTTACGTGGTGGGTCAACCGTGAGGACAGTTCGGAGAACAATGTTTTCGAAGGCGGATTCTTGGGCCTCGACAACATCGGAGTTTTCGATCGCAGCAACGGTATACCCGGTGGGGGCGTCTTGGAGCAGGTCGACGGCACTTCTTGGATGGCCCTCTACTGCCTTAACATGCTAGAAATAGCTTTGGAAATCTCTATTGAAGACGATACTTTCGAAGATATGTGCCTGAAATACTTCGGACATTTCGTCTTTATCGCGGAAGCCCTCAATAAAATAAGCGAGGACTCGTCGAGTTCTTGGGACGAGCAAGAGGGCTTCTTTTACGACAAGTTAATACTACCCAACGGGGAATCGCTATCTATCAAAGTACGTTCCATATCGGGGCTGCTATCAATGACTGGCGTACTGAATATCAGAAAGGAACATTTAGATAAACTGCCACGGTTCAAGTCAAGTATGGCGTGGTACCGGAAGTACCGGAAGGAAACGCAAAAATACCAGGTCATCGAAGAATATAGGCCCGACAACGACCTGCTCTTATCATTGGTGCCGAGCGACCGCCTTAAAATTTTAATGCAGAGCATCTTGAACGAAACGGAATTTCTGGGCGATTACGGCATCCGCTCACTTTCAAAGGCGCATCAAAAGCCCTACAATATTGAAATTGACGGTACCGCCTATTGTATCCAATATGAACCTGCCGAATCTACGACAGAGATGTTCGGGGGCAATTCGAACTGGCGCGGTCCGATATGGTTTCCCATGAACTACCTTTTCATCAGCACCCTCAAGGAATACCATAACTATTTTGGGGATGAGGTAAAATTCTCTTACCCATCTGGTAGTGAAAATCAGTTGAATCTAAAGGAAATCGCATTCGAAATCAGTAAACGGCTTATCGGAATTTTTAAAAAGGATGAACATGGGAACCGCCCGGTAAATGCGCTACACAAAGAGAGATATACCGATGAATATTTTAAGGAACTCATTCTGTTTTACGAGTATTTCGATGGAAACAACGGGCGTGGTGTTGGCGCTGCCCATCAAACCGGATGGACGGCGTTAGTGGCAAATTTGATCGAGGAGATTAATCGGTGAGGGGTATTTTTTCTGCAAGAGGTTTTAGTCAATCCACGCGCTTAACCAAGCCCCACGAAGCTTTTTAGCTTCTTTACCTACCGGAATTGCAAAAATCAATACCAAATACACAGAAAAGACGACCAAGTATGAAGTTGGGATGGCTTCCATGAACGAATTGGACTACATTGCTTTAAGCTTATAAAGCACTTAATTATGCACGCTCTAACAATTTCCCCCGACAGTATCCTAAAAAAGTCGGTTATATGTCGTACGCATTAGAAAAACTCGTTAACAAAGTCAACGCCGATAAGTCCTTCGAAACCTTGTGTGAAATGCCAGTGGATAGTCTAAAGGGTGTATCCGAAAAAGATGCCGACCTTTTAAAGCAGGCCTTTGGAATAATAACCATTTCAGATCTGGGATCGAACCCCTTCTTTCTTGCCGCACAAAGTATCTATCGCGCGAGTCTTGAAAATGAATACGATCCGGGTCCACCACCTTTTTGGGCTCAAAAATTTGCAAGCCTGTCCGATGATTATTTTATAAACCACCCATCGGACCGGTTTCGAACCGCATTCGAAGGGGTTCTATATCGGGGAAGATTGGACGATACCGCTAGGGTATTGGTCATCGGCCAAGATCCCTCGACGGACGAAGCCATTGCCAGAAGGGCATTTGTCGGTTCGGCAGGACAAAGGCTACAACAATTTCTCAACAAAGTGGGCATTACCCGTTCCTATACTATTATGAACACCTTTGCCTATAGCATCAAAGGCCAGTTCGACGCAGAGATGAGAGGTATTTCCCTTGAAGCCCCCTTAAAAGATTTTCGGGATGATCTTATTAATACTATTCTCGAAAAAAATCCCATCCAAGCTATCCTGACCTTCGGCGCCGGTGCCAGACATGCCGCCGAGCATTGGGAAAATAGAACCCATATCAAGACTTTCCACCTAGTACATCCAACGGCACCAGAAAGTACGACGCATCCCAATTGGAACGATCAGCTCGCGGAAATCGCAGATTTTTTGGAACCGGACGATATAAATAAAGTCGACCTCACCCCTTATTCCGGAAGATGGAACAAGGCCTTACACTACACCAATATCCCAAGATACGATTTGCCCTATGGCACTCCCACTTGGCATGGTACGAATGGAACCAACAGCCGGAGAGATCCGGCCGATAAGGTAAAAAACATCATCTGGGAGTCCGTATAAATTTCATTTACACTATGCCAAACAATACCATACACGCCGATTTTGGATTAAAATATGCCTTGGAAGGCAGAATCGTCACTATGGACAAATCGGCCACCGTCATCAACAGGGGTCGGATATTCGTGGAAAATGGGATGATAACGGACATACGCCCCAAAAACGAAGGCTATCCCGAGGGATTCACTAAATTGGATGTAATCAAATCGGGCGGAACCTTGTATCCGGGAATGATTGAACTTCACAATCACCTGCCTTATAACATATTACCATATTGGGTAGCGGACAAACAATATCGAAACCGTGCGCAATGGTCAGGTATCAAAGAATATCGAATTAATGTCACAGGACCCATGCAAACACTAGGGAAATCGCCTGGATTTCCGCAGGCTATCGTGCGCTATGTGGAGTGCAAAGCTATGGTCGGGGGGGTAACCACCTCACAGGGCCTGACCTTGGCCAATTCGGCCCTCACCAAAAAAGTATTTCACGGGCTGATCCGAAATGTAGAGGAAACCAATGAGGAGGAACTACCCGAAGCCCTGACCCGAATTGCGGACGTAGAGCCGGGAGGCGCCCAGGCATTTTTAACCTCTTTATCGGATACCAAGACCAGGTTACTGCATCTCTCGGAAGGCGTCGACGAAAAAGCGAGATCTTTCTTTACCAATTTACAGATCAACGATACAGACTGGGCCATCACCGACAAGCTCAATGGTATCCACTGTACAGGGCTAAAAGAGGAAGATTACAAAGTGCTCGGTGACCGCAAAGGCTCCATGACCTGGTCGCCCATGAGCAATCTGATCCTCTATGGTGGTACTTCGGATGTCAAGGCGGCCAAAGAAAACAATGTGCTGATCGCATTGGGCTCCGATTGGTCACCAAGCGGCAGCAAAAACCTGCTGGAAGAACTAAAGGTAGCCTATCTGGTGAGCAAAAATAATGAACCCGGACCTATATTTACCGATGAAGAACTGGTACGGATGACGACCAGCAACCCCGCCAAGATTTTGGGATGGGAAAAAGCTTTAGGTTCACTCGAAGCCGGGATGAAGGCAGATATACTTATCGTTGGAGGCTATCATGGCAATCCGTATAAAAAATTGATCCACGCGACCGAGAAGTCACTACTGGGCGTCTTTATAAACGGGGTTCCTAGATGTGTCCAGAAGCGGATTTTAAACAAATTCGACTTCGACGACACCGACATCGAAAAGTTCAAGATTGAAAATGTCACGCGTTACATCTACTTAAAGGAATCCGACCCCGAAAATATTTTGCACGGTATTTCTTTAAAAGATTCCCAAAACAAAATTGCCGCAGGATTGCAGAACCTGAACGAATTGGCAAACCAATTGGAAAATGCCAGTGGTGGGTCGCTATTGTCCGCATCCGACAATCCCTTGCATACCGATTGGATACTGGTACCTGACTTGCACGTCGATGCCGATGGCCATGCGTTGGAGGAAGGACATTTGGAATGGGGGGCTGGAATTCCGTTCAGCGAATTGGCCGAACCCCTACCTTTAGACAGATTGACCGTTGTCGAAGATGATGAACATTTCCGAAGGATGTCATTTCATCCGCTGCCGGATTATATTCGCAAGGGCCTTCCATCATTCTATGGTAGACCGTCGCTTTCGCTTTCTAACAGCGATTACACCCTTGAAGGGCTAAAATCCATCCCGTTAGGGGAACCTATGGCCTTGGTCACCTTCCTTAAATCATCCAGCAATCTTTCCTATACCGAAAAATTGTGCATTTTGGAGCAGGCAAAAATCGTTCTCGGCGAAGTGTACGTACACCAGATACTAAAACAATCAATGTATGCCGTAAATCCGCTACATCGCATCGATTTGATGATTCGCGATATCGGCTACGCCGCAAGATCAGCTCCCGAAAGTATTACGGATGATCAGACCTTTCATAAAAATTTATTGGATATTTTTAGTTCGCTTCGCGATCTACATACCAAATATATACTACCGCGCCCGTTTCGAAACCGGTTCGCCTTTCTGCCCTTTCTGATTGAGGAATACTATCCCACACCGGAAGATACGGAGCCCAAATACATCATAACGACCTATTTTGAGGATATCTTGGCCGACAAATCGGCTTACAAAACCGGCGTCGAAGTTTTATATTGGAACAACATCCCCATTAAAAAAGCCATTGCGCTTAATTCAAAAGACCAGTCCGGCAGCAATAACGCAGCACAAATAGCCAGGGGACTTGATACGCTTACGATACGTTCGCTGGGCACTACGAGCCCGCCTGACGGCCATAAAGTACACTTGAACTGCTATGACCCAAGCACTAAAAAAAATCTGGAAATGGATTTTGAATGGCTGGTATCGCACCATCCACCACATTTTGAACTGGACAAACAAGATACCAACGCGACCCGAATGTCTTATGGTTTTGATTACGATACCTTATCGGTCAATGGGTTGAAGGCGACACTTTACGGCGGTGTATCCCGAAAGGGAAAGCCCCCAAAGAAAAGCCTTTGGACCAGACCGACACATTATCCCGACCTAATGAAAGGAACGGTAAAAAAAACGGATAGCGAACAGGCTTTTGCCTATATCCGTATCTATAGTTTTGCCGCGGCGAACGCCGAAAGCTTTGTGGCCGATTTCAAGGAAATACTACAGCAACTACAAAAGGAAAACCTTAGCGGGCTTATCTTGGATATCAGGGGTAACGGCGGCGGACTTATTACGGCAAGTGAGCTGTTATTGGCGCATTTGACAGGGAAAGATATTGCTTTACAAAGGGCACAGTTCATCAATTCACCACTTACGTTAAGGCTCTGTGAAAAATATACCAAGGACAACGCCGTCATCGACCTATCCGATTGGACCCGCTCCATTGACTTATCGCGTATTACCGGAGACCGGTATTCCCGCGGTTATCCCATCACAAAAATCAAGGACAGGGACGGTCTTAAAAGCCTATTTTCAAAACCCAAAGTGCTCATAACCGATGCCCTATGTTACAGTGCCGCTGATATGTTCGCGGCAGGCTTTCAAGACCACGGGTTGGGTAAAATCATCGGCACCCATGCCAATACAGGGGCGGGGGGCGCCAATGTGTGGAGCCATGAAATCCTTAGAAGCCTACTCGATGATATCGAACCTGGGACCAATCCGTTAAAGCCCCTACCCAAAGGAGCCAATCTGAGCGTTGCGGTACGGCGCATATTGCGTAAAAACGATGAACCGATCGAAGATTTGGGCATTCTGCCGGACGTGTTGCACAAAATAACCAAGAATGACCTGCTGTTCGGGAATATTGACTTAATTCGGAAGGCTATGGATATCCTTCTTCCGAAACGCGAGGTTGCCGTTAGGGAAGAAAATGGGATTTTGGTGAATTGAGGGTCCAGAAAAATGGGTTATGGAGTTATGAAAAACAAAATCCTTGTCATCACTACCCTCATGATCAAGAATTTTCCCCGACCTCAAGATACAGGTTCGAGGCTATCTGCTCCGATATCCTCATTTCACGGGTATCAATCTGTATACCAAGCGAGTTGTCGAATTCTTCTTTGTCCAAGATCTGAATACGACTGCCAACACCTATTCCATTCTTGTCCAAGAATTTTAGAAAGGTCGGGGAGGCATCCTTCACTGCTGTGCAAATTCCCGACGCTCCAACGGGCAATTCGTTGAGAAGTTTCTTGATACCTTTTTTGAATTCGCCATCCTTTGAAGGGATGGGTTCACCGGAAGGGGCTATTTGCGGAAAACCTAGGAATGTATCGAGTTTATCGATGAGTTCCGGGCTTTTTATATGTTTCATCTCTGCGGCTATCGCGGGAAGCATTTCCAAAGAAAGATTCAACTTTTGCATTAAAAAAACCTCCCAAAGCCGTTGTTTTCTTATAATGCCTATTGCTATAGAAGTGCCCATTTCCGTAAGCCTAACACCTTTGTACAATCTATGGTCGATCAATTTTTTCTTCGCGAGCTTTTTGACCATATCGGTTGCTGAAGCCGGTTTGGTGGCCATTCGCCCAGCAATATCGTTTGTGGAGACCGCGCTCTTATGCCCTTCGCCCAAATGATAGATCGCCTCTAAATAATCTTCTTCCGCAGGTGTCACGTCGCAAAGTTTTACTTTTGTAAAAGTATTGGTTTTTAAGCAACCCATTTTGAAATTCATCCTGTACCGATTACGAAGCCAATGAAACAATACGACTACATTATAATCGGCGCTGGCGCTTCGGGCTTGATGTTGGCCGATGCCCTCGGAAAGGATAGCTCCTTTTCTGATAAATCGATTTTACTGTTGGATAAAGCCTCCAAAGACAACAACGACCGTACCTGGTGCTTTTGGGAACAGGGCGAGGGCCAGTTCGATGCTATCGTTTCGAACACTTGGCATCACATCTATTACGGTGGACAGAAGATTTCTAAAAAATTCGATATCGCTCCCTATTCCTATAAAATGATACGGGGTATCGATTTTTATAAGGCGTATCTAAAGCGACTGAATAGTTATCAGAACATCACTTTTCGTAAAGAAAGCGTTACTCAAGTTGAAGACTACGGTAATCGGGTGCTCGTTTCTTCCGATCAAAACCAATACAGTGCATTAAAGGTATTCAACAGCATCTTCGACTACGAAATGGCGACGCATCAGGACAAATATCCCGTCTTGCAGCAGCATTTTTTAGGATGGACGGTAAAAACGAAATCCGCGGTCTTCGATAAGAATCAGGTCACCTATATGGATTTTTCCATCCCACAAAAAGGCAACACCCGGTTTATGTACGTACTACCCTTCTCCGAAACGGAAGCTTTGGTGGAATACACTTTGTTTTCCAAAGATTTACTCCCGAAAGAGGAATATAAAAACGCCATCAGCGCGTACCTAAAAAACAAGCTTAATTGCGATGATTTTGAAATTTTGGACACCGAACAAGGGAGCATCCCTATGACCTGTTACGAGTTCAGCGAGCACCATTCCCAAAACGTTCGCTACATCGGCACCGCCGGCGGATGGGCCAAACCCAGTACCGGCTACACCTTTATGAGCAGTTCGAAAAAGGTGCCCGCACTTGTGAAGTTCCTTAAAACTGGTAAGCCTTTAAATCAATTGAGTTTCAAAAATAAGTTTTGGTTTTATGACCTTTTGTTTCTGGATGTGCTTGCCAAAGACAATGCTAACGGACATTCGATTTTCGAACCCTTGTTTAAAAATCGAAGTCCTCAATTGATTTTCAAGTTCTTGGATGAGGAGACGTCGTTTTTAGAAGATGTGAATTATATCTTAGGATGCCCGAAGTGGCCTTTTATCAAGGCGTTGGTGGGGCGGTTATTACGATCCTAAAACATCATAATCTCAATACAATTAGCTTAAATTAAATAATTAACAATTTTTTATGGTTGTTAACATGAAATTATTACTTTTGTCTAGTTAATTAACTTCAGAACCTAAAACTATGAATCAACTAAACAACTTTGAGACTCAAAGTACGCGAAAGAAAAGTGTATTTTTTACACTATTTTTATTTTTCGGTGCCATTGTATTCTCATCCATCATTGCGCAATCAACCGTAACTGGCACAGTATCGGATGATTCGGGAACACCCTTGCCCGGTGTCAGTGTTGTAATTGACGGAACTTCGGTAGGCGTTTCTACCGATTTCGATGGTCTTTATTCTATTGAGGTAGAAAATGACGATGCAGTACTTCTCTTTTCATACATCGGTTTTTTAAGACAAGAGGTTCCTGTCAACGGACAAACCACCATAGATGTTCAAATGAAAGAAGACGTTCAAAGCCTTGAAGAGGTGGTGGTAGTAGGTTATGGTACGCAGAAAAGGGCCACCGTTTCCGGGGCCGTAGCTTCCGTGAAGGGTGAAGAATTAACCAAATCACCAACCGTCAATATCACCAACTCCCTTTCAGGAAGGGTTGCCGGTCTATTTGTGCAACAAGCTAGTGCGGAACCTGGAAATGATGGAGCTACGATACGTATACGAGGATCAAACACCTATAACAATACAGGCGCTTTGGTCGTAGTCGATGGAATACCGGACAGAGATGGAGGTCTGGGCCGTATCAATCCCGCCGATATCGAGAGTATTTCTGTTCTGAAAGATGCATCAGCAGCCATTTATGGTGCCAGAGCGGCCAACGGCGTTATTTTGGTTACCACCAAACGAGGGAAAACGGGAAAACCAAAAATTACCTATTCGTCCCAACAAGGATGGGCGGCACCTACTATAATCCCAGATATGGCCAATGCTCCGCAGTACGCGGAAATGAGAAATGAGCTGGAAGTCTACAATCTTCCCGTCGACGAGTGGCAGCCTGCAACGAATGCGTTCAATACTGGACAGGGTACCTACATCAGACCGGACGGCTCAACTAGGGATGCTATATTTACCCAAAATGATCTTGAGCTTTTCCGAAATGGTGAAGATCCTTGGGGCCACCCCGATACCGATTGGTTCGATGAAACCCTAAAAAGAGGCTCCTCCCAAGAAAAGCACACCATGCAACTTACAGGAGGTAGCGAGAACTTTAATTATTTTACTTCGTTGGGCTATCTAAAACAAGATGCCTATTACAAAAGTTCTGCAACAGGATATGAGCAGTATGACCTTCGAATCAATCTAGATGCAAAAATCAGCGAAGGCATCACGTTCAAAATTGGGGTGTTAGGCAGGGAAGAAAAGCGCTTCCAACCCTACTGAATACGTAGGTGCTATTTTTAGAATGTTGACTCGAGGACGGCCTACCGAACCAGCATATTGGCCCAATGGATTTCCTGGACCTGATATTGAAAACGGCCAGCAGCCCGTAGTAATTACGACCAACGAAACCGGTTACGATCGCGATATAAGGGATTATTTTCAATCGAATGCTACTTTGGATATTAAAATTCCATGGGTCGATGGGCTTACCTTGCAAACTACCGCAGCCATTGACAAGAGTTTTAATAACCAGAAAGATATGGCGAACACCTTGGGAATTGTATACTTGGGATGGTGTCAATCGAAATGAATCTGGCCTAACCCCGGTTCAAAGGGGGCCGGCTGAACCCAATTTAAGGCAGTTTGCCCAGAATCGTTTAAGCATTCTTCTAGGGGCCAATCTTCAGTATCAAAAATCATTCGGAGATCACAATGTCCTTTTTCTAGCGGGCACCAATAAAGAAACTAAAACCTATGAAGGTGTAGAGGCCTTCCGCAGGTATTTTATTTCACCGGTGATCGATGACCTTTTTGCTGGCGGCAACGAAGAACAATTTATTGATGGTACTTCTAACCGCGCATCGCGATTAAATTATTTTGGAAGGGTTTCCTATGATTTTCAAGAAAAATATCTGATGGAATTTTTATGGAGATACGACGGTTCATACTTATTCCCTGAAGAAACCCGCTATGGCTTTTTCCCCGGATTTACCGCGGGTTGGGTTGTTACGAAAGAAAATTGGTTCGATGCCTCGGACAGCGATTCTTGGTTTAATTTTTTGAAATTAAGAGGGTCTTGGGGACAGTTGGGTAATGATGCATTTAACGATGATGAGTTTCCGCAAAATCAATTCTTGGCCACCTACGGCTTCGGAAATTATGTTGTAAATAATGCTTTAGTAACCACTTTAAGCGAATCAACCGTTCCAAACCGTGGTATTACATGGGAGATCGCTACCAATATCAACCTTGGTTTTGATGCCCGTTTTATCAAAAACAAATTAAACCTAGAATTTGATTGGTTCCTAAACAAGAGAAGCGATATTTTAACTACACCTTCGGCCTCTTTACCTGGATTATCAGGAATTACGCCACCCCGGCAAAATATTGGTGAGGTAGAAAACAAAGGTTTTGACTTTATTCTTGGATGGAACGATTTTATCGGGGAAGACTTTCAGTATGGAATTTCTATAAATGCAGGTTACGCCAAAAACAAGATTATTTTCAATGATGAAGCCGAAGGATCTCCTGAATGGCAAAGACAGACCGGTAGAACTATTGACGCACAGCTCATATACGGCTATGACGGTGTGTTTGCTACCCAAGCAGATATCGATGCGGAAACCATAGACTATTCTGCCCTTACCAATAACCTTCGCCCTGGAGACATGAGGATTTTAGATTATGATGGTGATGGTGCAATTACCCCCGATGATCGGTATAGAAACGACAAAAACTTTAATCCCGTATTACAAGGCGGGGTCAACCTTACGGCAAGATATAAGAATTTAGACTTGAGTTTGTTGTTCCAAGGGGCTTGGGGCGGTGAATTGTTCTTTAACTTTAGCGAGGCAGGAACCATCGGAAACTATCTTGAAAGAGATTATGAAAACCGCTGGACCGTTAACAATCCTAGCAGCGTGTATCCAAGAATTACGGATAGAGCCGATCAGTATTATAGTAACGGAAATACGTATTGGAGAAACGACACCGATTATATACGTCTCAAGAATTTCGAACTAGGGTATAATTTCCCAGAGGAAATAATCGGGCAACTTGGCCTGAGCAACTTAAGGTTTTACCTAAACGGGTCGAATTTATTCACTTGGACGGATGCCATATTCGATCCGGAAGGGTTGAATACCGCCGGTAGGGATTATCCCGTGTCCAAAATTTTTAGCGCCGGATTTTCAGTATCTTTCTAAAAATCAGTATATTTAAAAAAAACAACTATGAAAAATTCAATTAAAAAATGGGGATTGCTGCTGCCACTGATTGTTGTCATGGCATGCAACGATGATTTTACGAGCATCACTCCGTTAAGCCAAGTTGCAGATGAAAGTGTATGGTCTGATGCGGGTCTTGCGGAAGCGGCCGTAACCGGGGTATATAACGGTCTAGGTGCAGGTGGGCTAGACGAACAAATGTTGGCGTCATTGACCGATGAAGCTGTTTTCACGCATACGGGGCGTGGTATAAATACCATCAATGAATCTCGAGCAAATTCAGCTGATACTGGCTGGGTGAATAACACTTGGGATTGGAATAATATGTACGGATACATCAGGGATGCCAATCTGGCCATTACCAAATTGGCCGAAGGAAATATCGATGATACGGAATTAGTGAATCGACTTTTAGGGGAAGCTCATTTTCTAAGGGCTTACTACTACCAGCAGCTTCTCCGGTTTTATGGCGGAGTTCCTTTGATTTCTGAACCTTTGCAACTTGATTCCGACTATAATATACCTCGAAACACATTTAGTGAAACTGTCGATTTCATAGTAGCCGATTGCGAAATGGCTTTTGACTTGCTTGACGGCCGCAATTTAGATTCTGGCCGTGCAAACCCTACGGTAGCTTTAGCACTGAAGGCAAGAGTACTTTTATATGCTGCAAGTGATTTACATGATTATCCCACAGCTTCAGCTAACTCAGAGGTTTTAGCCGGGTATTCAAACCCTGAATTGATTGCCTATACGTCGGGCGACCAACAACAGCGGTGGATTGCAGCTCGTGACGCTGCAAAAGCTGCACTCGATTATTCTACGGCAGGCTATATGTTTGGTCTTATGGCTCCGGTGTCTTTGGAAGAGGGTCAGCAAAATTATAGTGATATTTATTTGGCCCGTAATGGCGGAGAAAACGATATTATCTGGGGGCGCCAATATGTAGAAGCGCAAGGACCTGGTCGCCGAATTGGACTTTTTAACGGCCCGAACGGTTATCATAACTGGGCAGGAAACGCTCCACTGCAGAATTTGGTAGATGATTATGCGATGATGGACGGAACTGAGTTTGATTGGGACAATCCAGCCCATGCCAGTGCGCCTTATGAAAACAGGGAGCCCCGATTTTATGCCACCATTTTATATGATGGGGCAGAATGGAAACCCCGACCTTCCGATGTCACGGAGCGAGATCCCGCAAATGAGATTCAGACAGGGCAGTATGATATCATCGATGGTGGAGAGGTAGCTACCCATTTTGGACTTGATACACGCCAAAGCCCCGTAGAGGATTGGAACGGCACAAGAACTGGATATTATATTAAAAAATTCATTAACCCTGATCCAGACTTCGTAGATCAGACGGGGTTTCAGACCATCCCTTGGCCCTTCTTTAGGGAAACCGGTCTAGTGCTAAACTATGTCGAGACACTTTTGGAAACCGGTGATGAAGCGGAAGCTATAAACTGGCTGAACCAAATTCGATTTCGGGTAGGCCTTCCAGCGGTAACGGCTTCCGGTGATGAATTGATGGACATCTATAGAAACGAGAGACGGCTCGAACTCGCTTATGAAGAACATCGGTACCATGATGCAAGAAGGTGGATGATTGCCCCGTCAACCTTGGGCGCACCCGCTGAGGGAATCAAAATTACAGGTACTTTACGCCCTGGCACTAACGTATCTACCTATAAATATGATGTCGAAAATTACAATTATTCTTATGTACCTACAGTAGTCGACCCTGGCTTTGAAAACCGATTGTGGTTGGACAAAACGTATTATGTGCCCATTAGAATTGCCGAACTTAATGCCAATACGGCCCTTATACAAAATCCAGGTTATGATTAATTAATATCATTTCTTAATTCATAAAGATTCTATTCCTTACCATAGGAATAGAATCTTTATTTTTATAGCCCTATGAAAAAACCCAGCATATATTCTTCGTTCTGTATTGCAATTATGCTTGTTAGTGCAATGGGTTGCGTACGGAATGATGGCAAAGGGGACATATCAAAAAAGATAGGCGTTCAAGATACTGTGCCATCACTATTTACATTATTGCCCTCTGATCGAACAGGTATCGAATTTCAAAATACCCTGACCGAGAATTTAAATGCCAATGTTCTGGTATATGAATATTTGTACAATGGCGGAGGTGTTGCTACAGGGGATTTTAATGGCGATGGAAAACTTGATATCTATTTTACGTCCAATATGGGCGAAAACAAATTTTATGTCAATTTAGGCGATATGAAATTTAAAGACGTGACTACTATTTCAAAGGTTTCGGGAAGGGCAGGTCCATGGAAAACCGGTATTTCGGCGGCTGATGTGAATGGAGATGGCAAGCTAGATCTTTACTTATGCTATTCGGGCATGCTTCCCGCTAAAAAGAGAAAAAACCAGTTGTTCATCAACATGGGCAACAATGAGAATAATATCCCCATTTTTGAGGAAAAAGCTTCTGAATTCGGTCTTGATAGTCCGGCCTACAGCAATCAGGGATACTTTCAAGATTATGATCAAGATGGCGACCTCGATATGCTTTTATTAAATCACAATCCCAAATCATTACCCGTACTGAACGAATTCAGCACCAAGGAATTTCTCAAAAAGGACGACCCACTACAGGGTTTGCGATTGTATCAACAAAACGACGGAATATTTAAGGATGTAACTATTTCTTCAGGAATCAGTGGATCAGCATTGAGCTACGGTCTTGGCATTGCGATAAGCGACGTAAATAATGATGGTTTGGTTGATTTTTATGTTTCCAACGACTACACCATACCAGATTATCTTTACATAAACAATGGCAACGGAACCTTTACCGATCGACTTAAAGAAAGTCTAGGCCATACCAGTCATTTTTCGATGGGCAATGACATCGCCGATATCAACAATGATGGAAACCCCGATATTATAACTTTAGATATGTTGCCCGAAGATAACCGCCGGCAAAAATTATTATTGGCCCCGGACAACTATGAAAAATTCGATTTGAATGTGCGTAGCGGTTTCCATTATCAATATATGCGCAATATGCTGCAATTGAACAATGGCAATGGAACTTTTAGCGAAATTGGTCAGCTAGCAGGAATATCGAATACCGACTGGAGTTGGGCAGCCTTGATTGCAGATTTTGGAAATGATGGCCTGAAAGATCTTTTTGTTACCAATGGTTACTATCGTGATTATACCAACATGGATTTCATAAATTATATGGAAAATTATGTGGAATCAAAAGGACGGTTACAACGGGAAGACGTTCTTGAGATAATCAAAAAAATGCCATCTTCGAATTTGACGAACTATATGTTCATCAACCAAAACGGGACCTCATTTACCAACGCAACAAAAGTGTCAGGTGTTGACCAACCGGCCAATAGCAATGGTGCTGCCTATGCTGATCTTGACAATGACGGCGATTTAGATTTGATCGTGAACAATATCAACAAACCTGCATTTATATATAGGAATGAAACGCAAATAGAAAGTAAAAATTTCTTACAGATTAAGCTTGAGGGAGCTGGCATGAACACCCAAGGTATAGGGTCTAAAATAACCATCTACTACGGTGACGAAAAAAAACAGAGACTTGAACAAATGCCAATGAAAGGATATCTTTCAACAGTTTCGCCCATCCTAAATTTTGGTTTGGGTGATGAAGATAAAGTCGATTCGCTTATTGTTCAATGGAACAGGGGCAGAAAACAGAAATTGACGAATCTTGCTGTCAATGAATTGGTAACCCTAAAGGAAGAAAATGCTGAAAAGGGCAAGCAATCCGAAAAAAATGCGATTGAAAAAACTTGGTTCTCAGAAGTCCCATCCCTTATCGCCCATTCTAACAAAGAATCCAAAGTAAATGATTTTAACCGCCAATCTTTATTGATTGCCCAACTATCCCATTTCGGCCCTAGTATGGCGAAGGGCGATGTCAATAATGATGGCTGGGAAGACGTTCTTATTGGGGGCGTAAAAGGGCAAGCTGCGGAATTATATTTACAGAATAAGAATATAACTTTTAAGAAGCAAACGGTGCCCGCCTTTGAAAAAGACTTAGGCCGTCATGATGCTGATGTGGCGATTTTTGATGCCAACGGTGACGGCAACCTCGATATTTACTTGGCCAGCGGAGGCTACCATGATTACATGGAAAACGATCCGCGATTACAGGACAGATTGTATTTAGGCGATGGTCAAGGAAACTTTTCCGAAAAACCGTCCGCCTTACCAAAAATGTACACTAGCACAAGTTCTGTAGCCCCAAACGATGTTAATGGCGATGGGTACATTGACATATTTGTTGGAGGAAGAGTCGTTCCAGGAAGGTACCCCGAATCCCCTCGGAGCTATTTACTTATCAACGATGGAAATGGAAATTTTACCGATCAAACCACTACCCTAGGGCCCCAACTGAAAAAATTGGGAATGGTAACCGATGCCATTTGGGCCGATGTGAACGGCGATACCTCAGATGACTTGATTATTGTAGGGGAATGGATGCCAGTTTCGGTATTCGTTAATAATGCCGGAAAATTGGAGAATAAGACTGACTCCTATTTTGATAAACCATACAATGGTTGGTGGAAAACAATCAAAGTTGCCGATTTCAATGCTGATGGAAAGCCAGATTTTGTCACTGGAAACATGGGTAAAAATACCCAATTCGCAGTATCCGAGACTGAGCCCGCGGAACTATATTACGACGACTTTGATGAAAATGGGTCGGTAGACCCCTTATTCAGCTATTATATCAACGGAAAAAGGTATCCATATCTCACGCGGGATGAAATTCTAAGGCAATTGGCGGGCCTACGTTCCAAATACACAAGCTACGAAAGCTATGCCGACGCAACCCTAGAAAACATATTGACCGAAGAAAAATTAACCGGCGCCAAAAGGCTGTATGCAAATCGGATGGAAACAACTTTATTTCTAAGTACGGATAAGGGCAAATATAAAGTCAGGTCTTTACCGATTCAGGCACAATACTCCCCAATTTATAATGTAGGCGTATCTGATTTTAACAACGATGGAAACAGCGATATGATTCTATTCGGCAACAACCATCATTTCAAATTGCGATTGGGCAGATTCGATGCCGACTATGGCGCCTTATTCCTCGGAAACGGACGTGGCGATTTTGAATATGTGGATCAAAACCAATCTGGATTAGATGTACGGGGCGAAGTAAAGAGTTCAATTTTAATCGATAACCATTTATTTTTGGGTATTTATGGAAGACCAGTAAAAACATATAAAATTATAAACTCGAAGTTGGAAAAGGAAATTTAAAAACTTTAGCGTCCAGATAAAACGGATGTAGAATAAACGAAGATGGCAAATTTGTCTTAAGGACCAATGTTGACATTAGCAACAGCACCATAGTGCCATGGTAGCAAAAAATAGTGAATCTTTAACAGTGGATGCCGTGACCGCTTTGTGAAAATTAGATAGATAAAGAATTTGAAAATTGCTAGCTGTTTATCGAGGTTTATTTACGGATTACAATATATTCTTCAGCCGTAAACTGCTGGTCTATGAGGTTGACCTCAGCTGTGTTTTTATTGATTTCCAACTTTAGCCACCCCACCATAAAATCATTGTTTTCCATGATTTGTATTCCCAGGTAATAAGGATCGGAACTTTTTTGACCGCTAATTGTCCATTCGTCAGGCCAAATGCCTTCGGGAGAGTCATCAATGCTAATAAAACCCAAATTGGAAGGATACCAAGTATACGACTTTGACTCCACTTTTTTAATGGTATCGTTTAATTGGTTATCGAATACCCAACTAGTATCATTTTCAGTAGGTAGTAAAAGTAAGGCCTCGTTCAAGGCGTAAATATAGCCAGCATAGCCGACCGTACCATCAGTCAAAACATCATCCGGACCGACCAAAAATCGAATATCATCGAAACCATCGTCGTTTAGGTCAAAAGTTACGGCATCGGGGATGTCGGGAGGATGAGTTGCCAAATCGTCGTTATTTTTGCAACTATAAAAAACAATTAGAACATAGATAAACAAACAATACTTCTTCACGGATTACTCTCTTATTTAAAAAAGATGCGGAATATAGAAATGGTTGCGTGAACAGTCAGATAAGTTGGAACTCATTTAAACTTCCCGCCCCATTAACTGCTTTCCGAAACTACGCAAGACCTCTTTTTTATCCTTAGAAATGTCTAACGCCTCTAAAACGCTGAACGCCTTATGTGTATATTCGGAAATAGTAGTTTGTGTTAGCTCTGCCGCCCCGCTGTCTAAAAATACAGATTTGATCGTCTCTATCTTCGCCGATGGGTCTTTCGGCTGTATCGAGTACATGTCGAGCAGTTCTTTCTTTTGTTGGGCCGATCCCTGTTCGAGAACGTTTAGGTAAAGAACGGTCTTTTTATTCTCTATTATATCGCCGCCGACCTGTTTTCCAAAGGCTTTGGGGTCGCCAAAGGCATCGAGATAATCATCTTGCAATTGAAAGGCGATGCCAAGGTTCAGTCCGAATTCATAAATCTTGTTTTGATCTTGCTCGGAGGCCTCAGCAATTATGCCCCCCATTTTTAGGGCCGCAGCGACCAATACAGCTGTCTTGTATTCAATCATTTTAAGGTACTCTGACAGAATCACATCTTCCCTACCCTCGAAATCGATATCATATTGCTGGCCTTCGCAAACCTGTAGCGCTGTAGTACTGAACAATTTGGCCAAATCCCGAAACCTGTCAGAATCATAATTTTCGAACAGTTGGTAGGCGGTGATCAACATGGCATCACCAGAGAGTATCCCCGTATTTACGTCCCACTTCTCGTGAACCGTTGCGGCGCCACGTCGTAAGGGTGCGGCATCCATAATATCATCGTGTACCAGTGAAAAATTATGGAAGACCTCTATGGCTAGGGCTGCATCCAAAGCCTTTTTGTGGTCCACATCAAAAATCTCTGTAGCCATCAACGTAAGTACGGGCCTTAAACGCTTGCCCCCAAGGCCCAAAATATAGGAAATCGGTTCATATAGGTTGTACGGTTCTTTAGTCTGGATCTTTTCCTTCAGATAAGAAATAAAAACGGTGCGATAGAAATCAATGGAATGCATTCAGCGTCTGTTTCGAATTTGGTTCAAAAATACATCCTATTTATAAAACGGCATTCTCGTTTTCATTTTCCTGATGGAATAAAAACGGCGAAAAATGCAATAGCTTTGAAAAGTTTCGTCTTTACAGGAGAAGGCCTTGTAGTAAATGCGCAGTAATGATATCGGATTCGGAAAATTATAGTGACATCAGGGCGTTCTTCACCGAAGAGTACCATTCGCTCAGGTCGTATGCAAAATCGAAAATTGACGATACGGCCGATCGCGATGCCGAGGATATTGTACAGGAAGTAGCGCTGAAAATTTTTTCGCGTTCGAGTACCGCTTCCCCAATCACGAACATTGCAGGCTTCGTCTACCGTGCCATCCAAAATAAAATCGTCGACCTGATGCGTACCAAAAAAAAGGTAACCAACATCGAAGACGAGATGGAAACAAAGTTAATCGAATTTACGGAACTGTTTTATGGCGATGCCGATAATTCGTACTCGCAGGATATGAAAGAAGAGCTAAAAAAAGCCATCGGCTATTTGAAACCGTATTACCGTGACATTATCGTAGCTGTCGATTTTGAAGGTTATAGTTATAAAGATTTAGCTGTGGAAACGGGAATTCCCCAAGGCACGCTGATGTCAAGGCGACATAGGGCCTTGTCCATCTTACTAAAGCAATTGGAAGCAAAAAAGGAAAGTAACATCTAATAAAACAAAAATGGGAGATTATGTAGCGCATCAGGTTAAGTCCAAAGTCGAAAAATTCGTTCGATCAGCTGTTAAGATAGTATTTATAGCGGTTTTGATTATCGTATTTATCCTATTGTTCGGTTATGCATTCATGTGGTTGTGGAACTGGCTTATGCCCGATATTTTCGGATTGACGACCCTGACCTACTGGCAAGCAATCGGTCTATTGGTCATGGCAAAACTGGTATTCGGAGGATTCGAAGGGGGCGGACGCAGTAAAAGGCGCAGGAAATCAAAAAACGGCAGAAGGTCAATAAACCGTTGGACCTGTAAAAGCGACGTTTCCCAATGGAAACACTATGATTCGTTTTGGGAAGAAGAAGGTGAAACGGCCTATCAAGCCTATAGAGATAGAATGGACACTAATGAACAATAGTGCTCACTGGACTGCAATGTTAAGAAATAGTAAACTTTGGAAACTTTTTTAGTTTTTAAAGTTTCCTTGCTTATCTTTGTGCTCCGATTTATGAGAGAAAAAATATTACACAAGGCGACAGAACTGTTTTTGAACCTCGGGTTCAAAAGCGTAACGATGGACGATTTAGCCCAAGAAATGGGAATTTCAAAAAAGACCATTTACTCGCATTTTAAAAATAAGACCAAGCTGGTAGAGGCTACGACTTCCAATCTTTTTTGTTCTATTTCAACGGGCATAGAGCAAATCAGGGGTTTACATAAAAATCCGATCGAGGAGCTTTACGAGATAAAGAAATTTGTAATGGTACATTTAAAAAACGAAAAGTCTTCGCCGCAGCACCAATTACAGAAATACTATCCCAAAATATATGAAACCATGCACTCCGGACAATTTGACTTGATGCAAGACTGTATCGAAGACAACCTGCAAAGGGGCATTGACCAAGGCATCTATCGTGATAACCTTTCCATCGATTTTATTTCACGTATCTATTTTTCCGGGGTCACCAGTACAAAGAACCAAAAACTTTTTCCTATGCACAAATTTGCTGTTGCTTCCCTTATGGAGGAATATTTGGAATATCATCTTCGAGGAATCGTCACGCCGAAAGGAAGAAACATTTTAAATTCGATCATCAACTCAAACCACGAATAAATGCGTACCTATTTTTTTACTTTTTTGTTCTTGTTCACCTTGACCGTAGCATTTTCGCAAGATACGCTACAAACCTATAGTTTCACCCTAGAAGAAGCCATAGCCTTCGCGCTCGAAAATAATTATAGCGCCATCAACGCCGACCGTGATATTATCGATGCCCAAAAACAGAAATGGGAAGTCATTGCCACGGGACTACCCCAGATTACAGGCGATGTCAGTTATCAGAATCAATTGAAGCAGCCTGTATCATTAATTCCCGGAGAAATCGCTGGTGGTGATCCTGGCACATTTATCCCGGTCGTTTTCGGACAGCAGCATCAAGCTACCGCCACAGCGACCTTACGCCAAAAATTATTCGACGGTACGTATATCGTGGGCGTACAGGCCACAAAGGCCTTTCTGAGCTACAGTGCCAACAACAGGGAAAAAACTCGGCTCGACATTCGTAAATCGGTAACGGAGGCCTATGGAAACGTACTTTTGGCGCAGGAGAGCGTATTCATATTTGAAAAAAACCTTGAAACACTTGACAAGAATCTTTATGAGACCCAAAAGATTTTTGAAAACGGCTTGGGCGACGAAGAAAGCGTTGATCAGTTACAGATAACCAAATCATCCGTAGAGAATCAATTGAAAAACGCTATCCGTTTACAAGATATCACCCGGCAAATGCTCAATTTGATGATGGGTATAGCCATCGATGCCCCAACCAAACTTGAAGAAGATCTAGATGTTCTTGCACAACAACAGATTGACCTCGGCCTGATGGAGACACAGCTTAATATGGAAAACAATGTGGACTATAAACTGGCATTGAATCTGAACGAACAGCGTTTTTACGAATGGAAGCAGGCTAAAAGCCGCGCATTACCTACTTTAGATGCCTTTATAAATTATGGTAGTTCGGCTTTTGCCGATAATTTCAATTTTTTTAACAGCGATCAGCAATGGTTCGATTCATCGGTATTGGGCTTTGACCTAAGCATTCCCATTTTCAGCTCCATGGGTAGAAGTGCCTCTACGTCAAGAGCTAAAATTGCACTTGAAAAGGCAAAGACCCAATTGACCGAAGCGCAAGAACAGATACGCTTGCAATTGGATCAAGGTAAAAGCGAGTACATTCTGGCCATCGAAGAATATGAAACGGCAAAGCAAAATCTTAAATTGGCCGAACGGATAGAAAACAAGAACCAGATCAAGTATACCGAAGGTATTGCCAGTAGTTTTGATTTACGACAGGCCCAGACCCAATTGTACGATGCCCAACAAGGCTATTTGCAATCGATGGTAGAGGTCATTAACAAGAAGACCGGGTTGGAGGTTATTTTGAATGAAGAGTAGTTTATAAGTTTATATGCCTGCCTATCGGCAGACGGTTTATGAGTTTATAAAGGTCTCTAGCTGAGATAAAACTAATATCAAAAGTCATGAAATTATTCTCTTTTGAAAAATTGATTGTTTGGCAAAAAGCTAGACAACTATCCGTATTAATATATAAAACTACCAAACATTTTCCCCACGATGAAAGATTTGGTCTGATAAGTCAAATGCGACGTTGTTCGATTTCGACTTCATCAAATATTGCGGAAAGCACAGGAAGGCATTCCCCAAGGGACAGGGCAAAATTTACCGAAATTGTTTTTGGCTCGTCAATGGAGTTACGAAATCAAACTATTTTAACCAATGACCTCAAATTCCTATCCAACGAAAACTATTCTAAAATCAGAAAAGAGATTACAGAAATTACGGCTATGTTGGATGGTTTGTACAAATCTCAAATTAATTCATAATTATAAACTCATCAACTAATAAACCCATAAACTTTTTTCAGTATGAAAAAACTTATATACTTGATAACCGCAACAATCGCCCTCTCCGCATGCGGCGGCAAAGAACAATCGGTCGATGATTTGATTGCGGAAGGAAATCTTGAGACCCTCCGCACCAAAAAATCGGAAGTCTCAGATCAGCAGAAACAGATCGAGGCCAACATAAGAAAGTTGGATTCAGCAATTGCCCTAAAATCAGGAGAAGAAAAACTGCCTTTGGTCAACACGATTACAGCAGAATTTCAAAAGTTCGATCATTTTTTGGAGCTACAGGGCGACGTGCAGACGAAACAGAACGTTTTGGTCTATCCTGAAATGGCCGGAACTCTCCAGCGGGTCTATGTCAGAGAGGGCGATCAGGTGAGAAAAGGTCAAACCTTGGCCGTGATCGACGACGGAGGTATGAGCAGTCAACTAGCACAATTGAAAACACAGGCCGCACTGGCAAAGACCACTTTCGAGCGTAGAAAACGGCTTTGGGACCAGAAAATCGGTTCCGAAATCGATTTCCTCTCCGCAAAGAGTAACTATGAGGCAGCTCAAAATTCAGTGGATCAAGCCTCAAGTCAATTGGGCAAATCGACCATTAGGGCCCCGTTTTCAGGAATCATAGACGACGTTATCAAAGACCAGGGTACCGTAGTATCCCCAGGTGCAGGTTCGGAAGTTTTTCGTATTGTCAACTTATCCGATATGTACATCACTGTCGATGTACCTGAAACCTATTTGGGCGACGTGGCAAAAGGTAAGGAAGCCATGGTCTATTTTCCGGTATTGAGGGATAGCATAACGACCCAAATTCGGGAAACCGGTAATTTTATCAAACCCTCGAACCGGTCGTTCAGTGTAGAGATTCCGGTGCCCAACAAGAACGGAAAGATAAAGCCTAACCTGACGGCAAAGGTGAGCCTAAACGATTATACCAGCGAAGAGGCCATTCTTATTCCGTCGAGCATCATCTCCGAGAATGCTGAAGGAGAACAGTATGTTTATGTGGCGGAAGCTCCAAATTCAGACAACGAAGCAACAGCTAAAAAGTCAATAATAACCACTGGAAAGACCCAAGGTGGACAAATCGAAGTCTTATCGGGCATCGAAAACGGAAATCAGGTCATCAAAGAAGGCGCAAGAACAGTCAAAGACGGGCAAAAGGTGAAAATTAAGGCTTAATGTTTGGGGAAAATTAGTTTATAAGGTTTAGGAGATCGGTAAAAAAATTCTCATTCGTAAACAGTAATAAACTTTCTAAATCCACTCCTAACCTTCTAAACTACAAAACCCATAAACGCTATAACCCGCCTGCTTGCAGGCACATAAACTCATAAACTTTTCAACATGAGCAAAGTAAAAAAGAACGCCGATAAGGAATTCAGTCTATCGTCTTGGGCTATCGATAACCCGTCGGTCATATATGTAATGATCGGCCTATTTTTATGGTTAGGCTTTTCGGCGTACCAGGCAATGCCCCGTGAAGATTTTCCGGAAATCGTAGAGACCAAAATCTACATCAGCACCCCCTACCCCGGAAATACGGCCGAAGATATTGAAAAGCTAATAACGGACCCTCTTGAAGATCGGCTCAAGAACGTGAGCAATGTCGTCGAAGTCACCTCTACCTCTCAAGAAGATTATGCCATTATCGTTGTTGAATTCGATGAGGAAATTACGGTTGACCAGGCCAAACAAGAGGTTAAGGACGAAGTCGATAGCGAAAAGGCAAGTGAAGACTGGCCACTTTTCAACGGTGCCAAAGTCGAGCCTAACGTGTTTGATTTGAATTTTTCGGAGGAAGTCCCGATTATGAACATCAATTTTACGGGCGATTATCCGGTTGAAAAACTCAAGGAATTCGCCGAGTACATGCAAGACGAGATAGAAAATCTACCCGAAATTAAGCAAGCAGATATCAGAGGTGCACAAGAAAAGGAAGTGGAAGTAGCGGTGGATATCTATAAAATGATGGCCGCCAAAGTCAGCTTTCAAGATGTGTTGAACGCCATCGGCAACGGTAACATGACCATGTCTGCCGGTAACCTAAAAACTAGTGGACAGCGTCGAACCATTCGTATTCTTGGAGAAATCGAAGACCCGCAACAATTGAACAATTTCGTAGTTAAGGCCGAAGATGGGGCTGTTTATTTAAAGGATATTGCCAACGTAACTTTTGAGGAGCAAGACAAGACTACCTACGCCCGTGAATTCGGTGACAATGTGGTGATGCTTGATGTCAAGAAAAGGGCCGGTCGAAACGCTATTTCCGCCGCCGACCAGATCAAGGACATTATTAAAAAGGAGCAAGCGAATTATTTTCCGCCGGATCTGCACATTTCGGTTGCCAACGACTCGTCGACACGAACCCTTAATCAAGTTGACGACCTAGTAAACAATATTATTTTCGGGATTATTCTCGTGGTCACCGTATTGATGTTCTTCCTTGGGTTCCGCAATGCCCTTTTTGTCGGCTTTGCGATACCGATGTCGATGTTCATGTCGTTTGTCATCCTTTCGTGGTTGGGATATACCCTGAATACGATGATTCTTTTCGGAATGATCATGGGGCTGGGTATGCTTGTGGATAATGGTATCGTGGTCGTAGAGAACGTGTATAGACTGATGGATGAAGGCATGCCCCGCATTGAAGCCGCCAAGAAGGGTATCGGCGAAATTGCCTTTCCGATTATTATTTCAACAGCTACAACGGTCGCGGCCTTCGTACCCTTAGGCCTTTGGCCGGGTATTTTCGGACAGTTTATGATTTTCTTTCCGATTACTCTGTCCGTCGTATTGGGCTCATCACTGTTCGTTGCCATTTTTATGAATTCGATGCTCGTCTCGCAATTTATGAGCACCGATGAGAAGGAGCTGACGGTAAAACAATTGATCCGAATGAGCGCCATTTTGGGTAGCATAGGTATTCTAATCTTAATTTTTGGAGGTGCCTTCCGAGGTTTGGGTACCGTCATGATTGTTACCGCCATCATGTTCTGGATCTACAAATATGTTATCAAAGGCGCAGCGGAAAACTTCCAAAAAAAGACCATGTCCCGTTTCGAAAATTGGTACGAGCGCCGTTTAAAACACGCATTACGGGGTGGAAACGTATACTGGTATTTTGGAATTACCTTCATTCTACTGATAGGTGTTTTTATGCTTTTCGGAGCGTCGGTAGGCAGCGGAAGAACTAAAATCGAATTCTTTCCCGACAACAAGCCCAACGAAATCTATGTGTATATTGAATATCCGGAAGGTACATCCATAGAAAAAACCAATGAAATCACGAAAGACATCGAAAAACGGGTCTATGCTGTTTTAGACGATCCCAAATATAAAGAAGACGGTGAAAACTTTATGATGGCCTCTGCGGTATCCGTGGTCGGTGAAGGTGCCGGAAACCCATTAACCGATGGCGGCTCTTCGGCAGAAATGCCGCACAAGGGGAAAATGACCGTGAACTTTAGCGAGTATAAATATCGTCAGGGCATCAATACCGAAAATATAAGGGCCAAGGTACAGGAAGACTTGGAAGGTGTTTATCCCGGTGTCGCCATTTCGGTAGAAAAAGACGCCAATGGTCCCCCGGCAGGTTATCCTATCAATATCGAATTGGAGGGTAAGGACTATGATCAGCTGATCAATACGGCCGAGGATATCCGCAACTTTGTAAATACCAAGAACATTGATGGTATCGAAGAGCTTAAAATCGATGTCAACAAAGGAAAACCTTCGATGCAGGTAATAGTCGACCGTGAAAAAGCCGGTGAGCTGGGTGTCGCCGTCGGGCAGGTAGGCAACCAATTGCGGCGATCGATTTTTGGTGAAAAAGCAGGTATTTATAAAGAGGATGGCGAAGATTATGATATCAATATCCGTTTTAACGAAGACCTAAGGTATAATAAGAGTGCCCTCTTCAACCAGAATATCATCTTCCGAGATCAGGCTAGTGGTCAGATTAAGGAAATTCCGATATCCGCCGTTGCCGAGGAGAAAAATACTTCGGGATTCAGCGCCATTAAACACAGGGATGGAAACCGAGTAGTAACGGTTTATTCAGGCCTTAAACCAGGCTTTACGGATGCCGGGGCCATCGTAGCAGAAATTCAAAAAGAGATGGAGGAGTTCAAAGGCCTGCCCAGCGATATCAAAATCGATTATACCGGCCAATTGGAAGAGCAGAACAAACAGCAAATGTTCTTGATCGGTGCATTCTTTTCAGGTTTAGGCCTTATTTGTTTGATTTTGATTTTCCAATTTGGCGGCATTTCAAAGCCATTGATTATCATGATTGCCATATTTTTAAGCTTTATTGGGGTTTTTGGGGGCTTGATGATTACCGGATGGTCCTTTGTCATTATGATGACTATGATGGGTATAATTTCGTTGGCCGGTATCGTTGTAAACAACGGGGTGGTACTGCTTGATTACACTCAAATCTTGATTGATCGCAAAAAGATGAAATTGGGCATGGAGGATATGTCCGAACTTTTAACTATGGAAGAGGCTAAAGAGGCCATCATCGTCGGTGGAAAAGCTAGGCTCCGTCCGGTTATTCTCACGGCCATCACCACCGTTTTGGGACTGATTCCCCTTGCGATTGGCTTGAACATCGATTTCTTTTCACTGTTCTCCGAATTCGATCCTAAGATTTATATGGGCGGCGACAACGTAGTGTTCTGGGGGCCTTTGGCCTGGACGGTCATTTTTGGCCTAATCGTGGCCACCTTCTTGACATTGATTATTGTGCCGGTGCTGTTCAACATTAGCTATCGGATAAAAATTAAGGTTCGCGGAAGCGGTAGCAAAAACAAATCGAAGGAGAAACAAAAAGAATTGGAGGCTGCCGCCTAAACTAAATGTATTTCTAAAAACAGAAAACCCACCGTCTTTGGTGGGTTTTTTGAGTTATCAATATAACAATTCTACCGATTTTCGTTTTGGGGAGTAGGAAATTGGCTTACAATATTATCACCAGTTCTATCTATTGGCAATTCGTCCAATCTTCCAAATCTTCTCAAATCTATCCAACGATGACCGCCTTCAGCAAATAGTGAATAGCGCCTTTGTTGTAAAATTTCATCGACCAGATTACCGGGGGCATTCCCTCCTGAATAGTCCGGCAGACCAGCCGCGTTCCGAATAATGTTTATTGAATTTATAGCTTCCGATGGGTTCGTAATGTGATTGGCTTCCGCGTTCAACAGCACCAATTCTTCATTTCTAATTATACCAACAGGATCAATATTGCTTTCGTAGACAAAAACATCGTATGCACCGGTTAGGCCCGCATTGCTTAAGGGTTCATCCCTAACTGGAGCTTTTTGAAGGCGAATATCCCCTGTTTCCGCTTCGGAAATAAATGTGGGGTGTGCAATGCGCACATTGGCTACCGTTGAGTTCTGGGCGAAATATAACGGGTTTGCCAAATCGGCACCGGTCAGGGAAAATGTAAAGTAAGCCCCGTTATCGAGATCACCTTGAAGATCTAAAAAAGAATCGGCCAACAAAGAGAGTACTTCTTGATAATTACCTTGATACGCCGCTATTCTTGCGGCCAAAGCCTTGTTGAACTGTATAAAGGTCGAGGGTACTCCGAATGCCTCGAAACCCGAGGGGATCGTAAAAGGAAAAGCTTCGCCACCGCTGGCTAAGTCCGAAGCTGCCGAGCTCAACATTTCCAATAAGATAGAAAGTGATTCGTCGTAGCTATTAAAACCACCCAGATTGTCGGGGTCGGCCACGTCTGTCCTGATTCCGTTCTCGTACTGCATGTTGAGCACCATTAGAAATTCATGAACTTTAATAGTATTGAGCAAACCTCGTGTTGCAGCTTTTTCAGATTCTGAAAAATCGGCAGTAGTGTTGTCCAAACCTTCCAACACCAGATTGATGTCTTTAACAGTGGCGTATCTACCAGCATACGGAGTGGTGGTGTAAAAAGTGTTATCATCGAGCACTCCGGTCAAAAGATCGCCCGTCCATCTTGGATCGGAAGATGCTATTCGCCAGTACTCCCTTCCGACTACCGACATGGCATCTACTTGAGTACCCAAACGCTGTCGCATGTCTGAAAAGACGCCTCCGATAGCATCTCCTAATTCTCCCCTTGAAATATCCGAGGATATCGAGGTAGTATCCGCCCCATTCAAGTTCTCTCCATCTTGGACTTCACAAGAAATGAACACCAGCAGCGCTGTCGTAATCGTTAAAATTTTATTTAGCATTTTCATTTTTCTTTATTTTAGTTTCTAAAAGCCTACGGATACATGAAACAAAAAGCGTTTTGAAGTAGGAAAAGGCGTTACCTCGACCCCGGTGGAAAGTCCGTTCGATCCAAAATTGGATACCTCGGGATCATAACTGTTATAATCAAATATATTGATAAGATTATTACCAGAAAGACCTATTTTGATATTTGAAACAAGGCCGTTGAAAGCCGTATCCAGAATTCTCGAAGGAAGCGTGTAGAACAGACCGACTTCACGCAATCTAAGATACCCTGCATCTTCAACAAAGGGCGCAGCGTTACCTCCCAAAAAGGCACCTATCCTAAAATCTCCATTGGGGGTTTCGCCCGCAGGATCCAAGGTAAGATCATCATAATCACCAGAGGTCTGACCAAAATCGAACAATAAGTTCGAAAGATTGATATTCTCACCACCTTTCTTCCAGTGCCATAAAAAGGCCAAATCAAAATTCTTGTATTTAAAATTATTAGTAAAGGTCATTTGAAAATCGGGTTCTGCATTGCCCAAAACAACAACATCTCCATTTTCATCATTGCCGACAATCTGGGTTACACTTTTACCCTCCTCTATTCTAAAAGTTCCCAATCCGGTACCGAAGCCCCCCGTATCAAAAGGCTCTACGTTTAATTCTGTGATTTCTGATTTGTTCTTGAAAAAAATGATTCCGGTATCCCAACTAAAATTATCAGATTGAAATACACTTGCGTTCAAGGCTGCTTCTATACCCTTGTTTTCAAGGTTACCCGCATTTGCCCAGATGAAGGAAAAGCCGGAAGAAGGCTGGTTGTTCGCCTGTAATATAAGATCGTCTACCGATTTTACATAATACGAGAGCTCTAGGGAAACCCGATTTTTTAAAAGTCCTATATCCATTCCGACTTCCAATTCCTTTTGTCGTTCAGGGCTGATTGCGGGATCGCCCAAAGTACCAGGTACCGCAATACCAACGATTCCGTCAATAAGAGAGCTTGTATAAGCCGTGAACAGTGCACCATTCGGAGCGAAGTTACCTGCCTCACCATAAGCCGCCCGTAATTTTAGCTGGCTCAATAGGTCTGACTCCAGACCAAAATTATGGATATTGACGGCCATGGATGCCTTTGGATAATAGAACAACTCATTGGCATCGCCATTATTACTCGATTTATCTCCCCGTACACCGATAGTACCGATAATCTTATCCTGATAATTAACTTCTTCCTGAACGAAGAACCCGGAATCTTCTTGCTCTAGCCTAAATTGGTTGACATTAAAATTTGCGCCTTGGTCAACGTTTGTCTCAGACCCAATTAGATTGGTAGTTCGGTTCCGTACCGTATTCTGGGAAAAGGTCTGTTTGGTGATACCCGCCTGGGTCGTAAAATTAATGTTGTTTTCCGTAAAGTAATTATGGACTAAAAATGCGGAATAATTGGCATCTTTATTCTCTGTAGTACCTAAGGCGGTCAAACCGTTCACTCCACCGGTCGAAGGTTTTTGAAATTGCAGTTCTTTCGGAAAAATCGCGGTTGTTATCAATTCATAGTAATCTACGCCGCCTCTAAGAATTAATTTTAAATTTTGCTTTTCAGTTTGAAAGATACTTGCATCGACCGAACCCCCAACAATAAATCGGTTCGTACTTTCATTGTTCGTAATTAAATCTCTGGTCTGCAACGGATTAGAGGAACCATAGGGGTTATCGGGGTAATTACCGTTCTCATCGGGAAATAACCGTGCCCAAGGAGGAGTAGAGGTAAGAGCGACACCAATAGTGGTACCTGTGTTATCATTATTAAAAAAACCTCTGTCCGCAGATGAATTGATGTAATTTGTAGTGAGGGCCATTTTTACCCTATCGTCCCACAGTCTGTGGTCGAGATTCAACCGTATCGACTTTTTATCGTATCCAGTGCCTTTAACTATACCTGCTTCCTCGTTATTGGTAAAGCCCGCGTAGAACTGAGTGTTTTCAGAGCCACCGGAAACACTGGCGCTTGTATTCGATATAAAGCCGTCTTCGCCGAAAATCTCCTCCTCGTAATCGACTAGGGAACCACTGTTCTGGGCAGCCGTAAAGAGCGCTCCTTGACCCTCGCCGACCGCTTCAGCGGTGGTGGCCGTAAAATCGCGGACGCCCCGATACCTAATGATATTATTAAAACCAACGGCTTGCGAGACCGAGACCTTGGTTTTACCGGCCGTTCCCTTTTTTGTGGTTATTAAGATAACACCGGCAGCCGCCCTTGCCCCATATATCGCGGCGGCAGAAGCGCCCTTTAAAATTTCAACGCTCTGGATATCATCGGGGTTCAAATCTGCGATCCTGTTCGATGGATTGTCTTGATTAGAAGCGCTTCCGCCAGCAGCCGCTCCGGAAACAGCATTCAAGCCCGCTCCGGCTACGCTATTGTTGTTGACATAGACCCCATCTACAATATAAAGTGGCTGTGAGTTTCCGTTGACCGAGGTGACCCCCCTTAATTTAACGGAAATTCCACCACCTGGAGCTCCCGAACTCTTGGTAATCTGTGCTCCGGCAAATTTTCCTGCAAGTGCACCGTCCAATGTTTGGGGCGGAGTAACTCCAGCCAACTCCTCGGCGGAAACTGTAGCCACCGCATTCGCTAAATTCTCACGCTTTACCGAAGTCGCCAACCCCGTTACCACTACCTCATCAAGTCCCGTAGCGGATTCTTCCAACGCCGCGTTAATTTCTTCCGCGGCGGTAGCCTCAATCTCCTGATTAGCATATCCCAAAGAGGAAAAGACCAAGATAACCGGAAAGTCATTGACGGTAATCTCGTAATTACCATCAAAATCGGTGGTAGTACCCGTGGTGGTGCCCTTGACGACAACGTTTGCGGCCGGTAGTGGCAGCCCATCGCTGGCAGCGGTCACGTTTCCGGTAATCGTTCCCTGTGCTACCAATAAGGTCGGCAACGCAAAAAACAATGCCAAAAATGCATTTCTAAATAAGGTTTGTTTCATTTTCATAAGGTTTGAATTAGCTAATTGCACTCCAAGTTACTGAAGAAAGGACAGGATTAAAGTTTTTTTTAACTTAAAATTAACTAAAGTTAACGTTTATATATTACAAAACGGCAGCAAATCGGATGTTTTATTTTTAGTGGGGGCGGACATAACTTCTTACATTTGCCCTTTCCAAAAAAACAATGACGGACATGTACAGAAGCCATACCTGCGGAGAATTGCGTGAATCTCACATCAACCAAAAAGTGGTCCTCTCGGGATGGGTGCAAAAGACACGGGATAAAGGTTTTGTGGCTTGGGTTGACCTTCGAGATCGCTATGGCATCACCCAACTGGTATTCGATGAAGATAGAACGGCATCCAAACTTTTGGCGCAGGCCCGTGAACTTGGGCGAGAATTCGTCATTCAGGTTAAGGGAGAGGTTATTGAAAGGGCATCCAAAAATGCGAATATGCAGACCGGAAATATCGAAGTTCTGGTGGAAGAACTCATCGTGCTCAATCCTTCTAAAACTCCGCCGTTTACCATTGAAAACGAAACGGACGGCGGTGAGGATCTTCGGATGAAATTCCGCTACCTCGACATCCGTAGAAATCCTGTGAAAAACAATCTTATCTTCCGAAGTAAAGTCACTATGGAAGTCCGCAAATATCTTTCCGAACAGGGATTTATAGAGGTCGAAACGCCTTATCTTATAAAATCAACCCCCGAAGGTGCCCGCGATTTTGTGGTGCCCAGCCGTATGAACGAGGGGCAGTTCTATGCCCTTCCGCAATCGCCGCAGACCTTTAAACAATTATTAATGGTCGGTGGATTGGACAAGTATTTCCAAATCGTAAAATGTTTTAGGGACGAAGACCTACGGGCCGACCGTCAGCCCGAGTTTACCCAAATCGATTGCGAAATGGCCTTTGTGGAGCAAGAGGATATTCTGAACGCCTTCGAGGGATTGACCAAACATCTGCTCAAGGTTATCAACGGGGTCGAGATATCGGCTTTCCCTAGAATCTCCTATGACGATGCCATGCGTATCTATGGCAACGATAAACCGGACATCCGCTTCGGGATGGAGTTCGCCGAATTGAACGCCGTCACCCAACACAAGGATTTCAACATCTTCAACTCCGCCGAACTCGTAGTGGGCATCGCCGTACCGGGAGCTGGCGACTATTCCCGAAAGGAAATTGATGCCTTGATCGACTGGGTCAAACGGCCTCAGGTCGGTGCCAAAGGCATGGTCTATGTAAAATATAACGATGATGGAAGCTTTAAATCATCGGTCGACAAATTCTATGATCAAGAGGATTTGGCTAAATGGGCGGAAGCTACCGAGGCCAACAAAGGAGATTTGATTTGTGTACTCTCTGGCGATGCCAATAAAACCCGCTTACAACTAAGCGCACTACGCATGGAAATGGCCAAAAGGCTGGGCCTTAGAAAAGCCGACGAATTCGCTCCGCTATGGGTGACCGATTTCCCCTTATTGGAACTCGACCAAGAAACAGGAAATTATCACGCCATGCACCATCCGTTCACATCGCCAAAACCGGGACAACTCGAACTTCTCGAAACCAATCCGGGAGCGGTGCGCGCGAACGCCTATGACCTTGTACTAAACGGCAACGAAATCGGTGGGGGCTCTATTAGAATACATGACAAAGAAGTGCAGAGTACGATGTTACGGCATTTGGGTTTTAGCCCGGAGGAAGCCAAATCTCAATTCGGTTTTCTTATGGATGCCTTTCTATATGGTGCCCCGCCACACGGGGGTATCGCCTTCGGTCTCGATAGACTAGTGGCTATCTTGGGCGGTCAAGAAACGATTCGCGATTTTATCGCCTTCCCAAAAAACAATAATGGTCGCGATGTCATGATCGATGCACCGGCACCAATCGATAAGGAACAGTTGGATGAATTGGGATTGACGTTGCTGGAGAAAAAGACTTAGGTTTTGAAACGTGGCATTTCTGCTGTTTGGAGCTTTTGGAGTGACATTTATCAATCCAATTTAAAAGTCTATGACATCCCCTTAGAAAAAAAGTAACGCCTCAGTAAGGATTAGATACCTTTGAAGGGCTAAGTCTTTCTGATAAAATGCCCGAACAACAAAAAAAATGGATTACACGGTTTTTCAAGTGGAGATATAAAAATATCTCCCACAAGACCTTTACCTATATCATGAGTGTGATGGTGGGTCTATTGGCTGGGTTGGCCGCCGTCACCCTAAAGAATATTACCTACTTTATCGAGGCCTCCCTAGAAAAGGGCATCTTTATTTCAAACAACGGACTTTATTTTATTCTTCCCATCATAGGCTTGACCTTGGTCTACCTATACGTGAAATTTGTTCATAGGGAAAAACTGAAACTTGCCGTATCATCGATACTATTTTCCCTATCGAAGGAAAAAGGCGTCATCTCCCCCAAACAGATGTATAGTAGATTGATTACGGCTCCGCTTACGGTAGGTTTCGGGGGTTCTACCGGACTATTAGGCCCAGCGGTCGCTTCTGGGGCGGCCATAAGTTCGTATTTGGGCCGACTACTGCACATCAATGCCAAGACTCGTGCGCTGCTCATTGCGTGTGCCTCTGCGGGGGCCATCTCCTCAATATTCCAGGCACCCATTGCAGCTATTATTTTTGCAGTAGAAGTATTTAGCCTCGACCTTACAATGCTTTCTATGCTCCCGCTTTTGTTGGCTTCGATATCGGGCGTGCTGACGTCCTATTTTTTTATGGGCAACGAAGTGCTGTTCAGTTTTACCGTTACCGAGGCTTTCGAAGTCAAGGATACTTTTTTTTATATTGTTTTGGGCGTGGGCACCGCTTTTGCATCTATCTATTTTACCAAGATGTATTTCGGCATCATCACCCTTTTTGAACCTTTGGGAAGTCCAAAATACAAACTGTTGGTCGGCGGGCTGGCCATCGGGGTTATGCTCTATTTTATTCCGCCGCTATACGGTGAGGGTTTTGGCTTTATTAATAACCTGCTACACGACGACCACATCGCGGCGCTGGGAAAAACGCCCTTCGACGCCTATATCAATAACATCTGGGTAGTTATTGCATTATTGGGGGGCATTACCATTTTTAAGGCCGTGGCCATGACCACTACCTTGGCCGCCGGTGGAGCAGGTGGTACCTTTATCCCTACTATGGTCATGGGCAGTGCCCTAGGTAATGTCGTGGCCAAAATCATTAATCATTCGGGGCTCGGATTCGCAGTTTCCGAAAGTAATTTCACCCTTATCGGGATGGCCGGGCTTATTGCAGGGGTTCTACATGCGCCCTTGACTGCCATTTTCTTGATCGCCGAGATTACCGGGGGATACGCCTTATTTGTTCCCCTGATGATTACCGCGTCGATTTCCTATCTGATTACCAAAAATGCTCTCGACTATACCATCTATACCCGTGAATTGGCGGAAACGGATAGTCTTCTTACCCATGACAAAGACCGGACCGTACTTACTTTTATGGAACTCGACGATGTTATAGAAAAAAACTTCAAGTCCGTTCGGCCAGACATGACTTTAGAGGAAATGCTGCATGAATCCGTTTCAAAATCAACCCGGAATATTTTTCCCGTTGTCGACAATGGCGAAGCTTTAGTGGGTATCGTTTTATTGGATGATATCCGGGAATTCATGTTCGACACCTCGCTTTATAAGTCTACTACCGTTGCCACTTTCATGCATGCCGCACCGGAACATATTTTTTATGGAAAGGATAGCATGCAAAAAGTGATGGAAAAATTCCAGACTAGCGGCGCGTGGAATCTGCCCGTTATCAAAGATGGCAAATATGTGGGGTTCGTGTCAAAATCGAAACTGCTTACGGCATATCGCAGGGAGCTGATCAATTTTACGCGGTAAGTTGATTTTTCTTTATTTTTGAATGCTATGAAATATTTAATTGTTGGTATTCTAATTGCCTCCTTGGCATCCATCATCTACGGTTTTTACATTCAACCGGAACAATTGACAGTTTCCCATAAATACATCGGTTTTGGTACCGTGGGAATTTTTTTGGTCGCCATGCCACTTTTCCTCATAAAATATTCCAAAGGAAAAAAAATGAAGGATTATATGCTCAACGAAGAAAACATTCTTAAAATGAGGGGCAAAGAGAAGGAAAAGGATGGGAAGGAGTAATTACCCCTGTAATTGACATGCAAGAGTTCCTGTCGAAGGCGGAACATTGTAGGTATCTATTGCGCTTTTTTGCACCCAGCACCATTCTGTTTAAGCTATAGTATCATTAAACTTTACCAAAGTTGGGGAAATTCTCACCCTAATTCAAATTACGCCGTTGGATAAAAAACCGCTTTAGTAGTTCACTGGCCTCGTTTTCCAGTATTCCCCCCAAAATATCTGTCTTGGCATGTAATTTTGTGCCCATAACCGCAAAGCCACGTTGTGGGTCGGCTGCCGCATATACGATTTTTGAAATTTGGCTCCAATATAAGGCACCAGCACACATTTGACAGGGTTCAAGCGTTACGTAGAGCGTACAATTCTGTAAATATTTCCCTCCCAAGAAGTTTGCAGCGGCAGTAATGGCCTGCATCTCGGCATGGGCGGTAACGTCGTTCAACTGTTCGGTCAGGTTATGGGATCGGGCAATGATACGATTCTGAACAACTATTACCGCTCCAATGGGCACTTCACCCTTATCATAGGCGGCTTCTGCTTCTTGCAGGGCTTTCTTCATGAAATACGTATCGTCATAGGGCAGGACCATAGTTTTTTTCGAAAATAATACTTTTAGGGAATAATAGTGCCATAAGTTGACAGAAGAACCCATTGGGTAGACTGAAAAAACCCTTCACTTGTAAGGATGAAGGGTTCTAAAAGGGCGAGAGGGGTATAAAACTAAAACGTTTTGAATCATATTCAGTGGTTTACCAGGCTTATCCCGAAAAATGTTGAACCGTGCCTATCCCCCTAAAGAACACGGTCCAACTGCTAATTCCAAAAATTATAGTGACGGCTGTGAATTGCTTGGGAGTGCCTACTGCTTTTCATAAATGGTGACATAGATTTCCTCGAAATCACCATCGGCGTCGTCATCATATCGATCAGTGATGATAAGCTCTGTCGCCGTTACTTCAATTTCTTCGGAAGATATAATCTCTACCTCCGAATTACCGGTGGTGTATGTTTCTTCTTCGGTATCATTTTCGTCAGTTTGGGAATAGTAGTAATCTACGGTTACCAGATCGCTATCCGCGGCAGAAGGATAGGACCATTTGCCTCTAACAATATATTCATCGAATTCGCTTCCATAGGCACCGTCGATGTCACGCATAATAAATCTGCCTTGCCGCTCAAACGTACCGTCGGCGTTAATGGTCAAGTTATCATATTCCTCGGTCTGGCAGTTGTTCTCAAAACAGTACTCTTCACCAATAAGCTCGATTTCGGTAACCCCATTTTCCGTATCCTCATATCGAATCAGGTGCCATTGGCCGACCAAGGCTTGGTCGCCCCCGAAGGCATTGATGGTTACACAGACCTCTTGTGTGGCACTGATATTGCCAGCGGCATCGTAGGCGGAGATGATGTAACAAAATTCTCCGGGACCAATTTCGGCGCCTAGGTCAATGTCCAATGGACCTTCGGCACCTTTTGCGGTCAGGCTCCGATTGTGTTTTAAAACGTGACCGGCCAATTTTGCCGATTTCCCATTAGTATTGGAATCTATCTGGTTGGCGGCTATGTCGATATCATAATAACTTTCGGAAATTCCGCCGTCAACGGCCTTGAACTGAAGGTACGCTCCCGTAATATCGGCTTCGGAAAACAAGGGTATATCGAAGCCTTCGTCCAATACTCCAGTGGTCGGTACATTAGGGAGAATTAACGTAATGGCTTCGTTAGGGGTGGGCGGTTCGCCCTCGACCTTGGTGCCGCCCTTGATGATTACGTTCTCGGCAATTTGATTCGACACCTCGGTAGAAGGAGTTTCTTCCGTAGGTTGTTCTTCCTCCTTCGGCGGGTCCTGCGCTTCTTCTTGCGGCTCTTCCTTAGTTTGTTCGACGACCTCGTTGGGCGATTCGGGGCCGTCATCTTTTCCGCAGGAGGTTACCCAAAGAAAAATCGTTGACAAGGCGATTAGCGCCAATAATTTTACTTGGTTTTTCATACTATTTGGTTTTAAATGTTCGGATGGTCATGTTGGTAAAATTTTTTAATCGATCAGGCATTTAAGACGTGAAATATCAGGAAGTCTAGGAAATTCACTTTCAATATCATACTACCAATTATTGCCTCTCATAAAAGTTGGCCCAGCCCCCGTCATCGGCATTGACCTCACCGTCACCGTTAAGATCAGTGCCGAGCGGATAGCCCCATGAGAAACTACTATTATCGACTACCACATTGTTCAGGTCATACAAATATCCAGAGCCAGGTTCCGCAATTTCAGAAAATGGGCCAGCAGAACCAGCATAGTTCAGTTCGTATTCAACAATAATCAGTTCCTCTTTTTCGGGATTGTATGACCAATTTCCGTTGATTACATAAGAAAGCGCGGTATCCGTTAAAACGATTTCACAATTTACATCGGAGGCAACGGCATCGATATCCTTTCCGATTTGGCCGTAGGTATGCGTATAGGTTCCATCGGAATTGAACATAAAGGTTTCGGATTGCTTGGTAAAGCAAAAATCGTATTCCAAAGAACTACCATTAGAACATTCGAAGGATTGTTGCGAACATGTTTCGGTCTCTACAGCCCTAATTTCGGTCGTGCCATCGAAAAAATAGGTTTCAGCTTTGGTGTAGTGCCATTCGCCGACAAGTGCATCGTATCCGCCCCAACTATTTACCGTTACACAAACTTCTTGCGGATCACTGACGTCGCCGTTGGCATCATAGACCGAAATCAGGTAACAAAACTCGCCAGGGGCAATTTCAGGTGAAAAGTCCACATCGAGGTTTTTGAAGGTCGGTTTGCCAAATAACGAACCTCCCTTGAAAGCTCTGCTGGCAGGCATTTTTGTGGCCTTGGCACTGAACGCATTGTTTTCCTGAAGGTTCACATTATAATAACTCGTGGAAATACCCTCACCTTCAGCCCTGAACTGGATGTAGGCCCCTACGACATCGGCATCCGAAACAATAGGGATGTCAAAGCCTTCGTTCAAATAGGCATCTATACTCGCGTCCGATAGGTCCATCGTAATGGCCCCGTTGGGAGTTGGCGGCAGGCCTTCGATTCTTTCTCCCCCTTTTATCAAAACGTTACAGGCTATTTTATCGGATGTTTCGCTACCATGTTCTTCAGCAACCGCAAGTTCTTCTTCGGTTTCTTTTTCAGGTTCTTCTACTTGTGATTCTTCCTTTTCCGGATTTTCAGTAGGTTGTTCGGCGACTTCCTCTTCCATTGTCGGAACGGTATCGTCATTGGCACAGGAGGCCAAGATTAATAGGAACAGTACTACGGAGGCCAAGGCCAATGATCTTACTAGGTGTTTCATAATTTTTGGTTTTAAATAAATTAGTATATGGTCTTAGGTATTTGCTTTTGTATTTGAACCCATTTCGGCAATAGGCGGTACCAAGCCTATCTTAAAAACACCATGGATTAACTCCATGGGGCAATACAAAAATTCTTCAAAGCACAGAAGCGTTCTCAAAAAGAACTAAAATGGAAAGTTCAAAATAATGGGGCTTGATAAGAACAAACTTAGGGGATACCCTCTTTAGAAAAAATACCCTCTAGAGGGTATTTTTAGACAAAAAAAGAATAATTTCAATCGATTATTCCATTTTTCTTACAAAAGTGGATGAGATCGGAGGTCATGTTCACACCGGCTTTTCGAAGTATATTCTTTCGGTGGGTCGCCACGGTGTGTTTGCTGATAAACAAGATGTTCGCTATTTCTATACTTGTAAGCCCTTGAACGATACCTTGGATTATTTCTTTCTCCCGTTCGGTAAAATACCCTCTAAAGACACTATAAATCTTTTTTTTGAAAATCTCCAAATCCAATTGATTCGAAGTCAAGTCCCATTCCACCCTATTCCTGCTATCTACAAATGTAATATCGGTCAACAGTGAAAAATTACTGATCATTTTACCATTAGAATCCTTTTCGTAGGAAGAAGTCTGACGGAGCAACTTAATATAGCTTCCATCCTTTTTTCGAAATCTGAAGGTGATGAACAAGCGCGTATTTATTTCAGAGGCATCGGTTTCAAAAGTATGTTCGACCGCTTCTTTGGTAATGTTGCTAACAAAATAGCGATCATCGGGGTGAATGTACCGCATCATATCCTCAAGATAGTACTCCTCTATCGTATAGCCGGTCAACTTCTGAAGTCCCCTTTCATATACTATTTTACCCCGTCCCCAATGGAAGATATACAGACATTGCTTTACATTTAACGGTAAATGGGCCAAATTGTCGTAGCTGTTGCTATCGAAATCATGATCACTTACCTCATCGGAAATTTTCTTTCTAAAAGCTTTCAGGATATCGGATAAATTATCGGACAAAATCTTGCTTATTTAATTTCTCAAAACCGCCATGCATCAGATAATTCCATTTTTCTTACAAAAATGGATGAGGCTCGATACGTTGTTCACATCCGCTTTTCTAAAAATCTTTTTTCGGTGGGTCGCAACGGTGTGTTTGCTGATGAACAATTGATTCGCGATTTCGAGATTGGTAAGTCCCTGTTCTATTAAAACGATAATCTCTTTTTCGCGGGATGTAAAAAAATTTTGATAGACCGAGTAGATGATACTACGGAAGTCATCCTCGTTCAATCCGTTGGCCCTGAAATCCCATTCCACGCGATTGCCGGTGTCCAAAAACGAGATATCGCTCAAAAGGGAAAAATTGCTTATCAGCCTTCCGTTGACATCCAATTCATAGGAAGAAGACTGCCGTAAAATTTTAATATAGGTACCGTCCTTTTTCCGAAATCGGAAAGATAGGATTAAGTGTGCAGGCCTATCTCTTAAATC
Source organism: uncultured Flavobacteriaceae bacterium (assembly GCA_963832345.1). GTDB lineage: Bacteria > Bacteroidota > Bacteroidia > Flavobacteriales > Flavobacteriaceae > Pricia. The sequence goes on from CAWHTW010000019.1 coordinate 518,099, forward strand.
GACGGTGATAACGTACTTCACGACTTCCTGTGTAAGATTTTTTACAAGCTCCCTTTCCTCGGGATGGATGTAATGTACCAGATCCTCGGTGTTGAATTCATTTAACGTATATCCGGTCAACGCTTCAAGACCTTTTTCGAAAATAATACCGTTCCTGTTCCAGTGGGCTATGTAAAGGCATTGTTTACTGTTCAATGGATAATTTTCGAGCGGGGCGTACGATAAGGGTTCGTATACATATGCGCCTATCCTTTTTTGAATCCTCTTACGAAAATCGTACATGTCCGACCTATGACCATCCTTTTTCATTTAGCCCAGAACCTTCGAGAATTGCCAAAGCAATCGATTGAAACCAATTGGATTTTCGATATGGGGACTATGGGTACTATTATCGATACGGTGTACCTTTTGTTCCCATAAACAGGGGATTTCAAGTCCATCAATATATTCCGCATTAACCAAGGCATCGCCAACTCCATGAATTATGGCGATAGGCATCCGCGCATTTCTCAAAATTTCCGCTTCATCGGCAAATTCACCCTTCGCTACCGAGACCCCCATATCTTCCCTGAACTTTGGATCGGTTATCGCTATACTTTTTAACAACGATTGATGCTCAGGGTAATTTTTCGAGCAAACGGCTTGGGCGAGGAGTTCCCTTTCGCCCTTATCCATTTGGCCTTTAAAAAGCAAGGAGATACGCTCGTCGGCCAAAAAAGCCTCCTGAAAATTGACCGGTTTCTTTATGGGAGGGGTGCCAAAAACGAAAAATCCCCTACAATTTCTGAGTTGAGGCAATGCCTCGATGGCCAGGTGTCCGCCCAAGGAATGCCCAACGATAATTACATCTTCATAGGTATTAAGACTCTCTACGAGTGAGGCTATCAATTGCGATACGGAATAGTTTGGCAACCTTGAAGATCGACCGTGCCCGGGAAGGTCGATGGCCACCATCGGAAAATCGTGTAGTATTTCGGAATTGAATTGATGCTTCCAAACGCCACCGCTTGTAGAATTACCGTGGATAAAGACAATGGTGGTAACGCAGAAGGAAGATTTTTCAGGCAGGGCCTTGGTAACCTTGTGAAGGGGGAACATCATGATAAATGGTTGGTTTTATAATGTTAAAGTACGGTAAAAAAAAACCTTAGCGAAACAAAGGACTTTGAAGCGTCTGTAAATCAGATTATACCCATTTACACTTCGCCACTTTTCAACCGTGGAATGGGGTTCTTCAAAGGTTTTTATAAAATCAAACTATCGTTCAATGGGGGAGAATTACGGGAAGGTTTCGTTCGACCATACTACCGAAAATCCCTGTTTTAAACAAAAATCCCTCACACTGGGTGAAGGATTTATAGCGCTGTATAAAGTAGGTTGAGAAATTTTAATAGGTGACATTCTTGTACAACGGAATTTTTAGACCCACATATACATCGGCGTTCTTGCTCTTATCGGAAATCAGGTTGGTCAATATGGAGCCGGAACCTACGGTCAATGGGCCTACCCTGAAACCAAGTCCCCAGGCGAGATCGCCATACTGACGAAGGCCTAGCGGGGAATAGACACTGAACCACTTAGTCTCGAAGCGTGGGGCTATCGTTGCTGTGTTGATGATATTGCTGGTGTGTGAGTTGCCCGAATTACGCATGGATAGGCCGGTGTGCAAGCCTACGTACCAACGTGACCCGATGTAGTAATCGGCCATCATCTGCATGGCGGTCGGCAACGCAATTTTTTGATTTCCGGTTACCGTCGTACCGGTATAGTTATCTTCCAATACTTCTTCGACACTCTTTGTCTCGAACTCAAGGGCATTTATAGAGCCATTGGCATCATAGGTCGTATTCTCGCTGTTCTTATAATTAATACTTCCGATGTCAGTAATGGACAAGGCGATCTTGAACTTATATTGTTGGGCCCTTTGGCCTTGCACACGGCCATCTATTATTCGTTTTCGGTACTCGTAGACGACTCCCAAATCGGCTCCGAAACCACCTTGCACATCACTGAATTCAGGGGAATCGGAATCAAATCCTACCGTTGAGCCATAAGATACAGAGCCCTGTGTAACAAGTTGATTGGTGACGCCATTGAAATTACCGCTCAATTCTGGGGAACTGGCAAAAAGTCCGCCTGCGCCCATCAAATATTTTAGGGTAATACCGCCTTTTAGGAATTGGTCTTGCGTCCGTATTATTTCCCTACCGTAGGTTACCCCTATTTCGGAAAAAACGTGAGCGGTCGTATTCAGGTTTTTCGAATCGAAATCAAAATCATTACCGATGTCGAAGCCGTCGGAAATTCTTTCGTAGAGGTTACCATCGATATTGTTCAGGTTGAAAAGTCCCCTCACCCTTGTCGTAACGGCAAAGCTTTGTTTAGCACCTACATTGAACATAAATGACGGTCCGAGTACATCTATATTAGTGAAAAAATGATTTTTGTCTGAAGGATATCGCTCGGCATCGCCATCAAAGTCAAAATCCCCTCCTGAAGAAAGAAGGTCTGAAAAGGATAGCCCGACAAAGTCACTGCCCAAATAACCGCTAACGGAAACCAGATTAATATCGGTACGCATCGGCGAATCGAAGACGTTGGCAGGGTTATAGGCCACGGCATGCACACCGGAATAATTATCCATTGTATGGCCGATATAGCTTTGGGCCGATAGGCCAATGCAAAATAAAGATAAAGCCAAGGAAAGACACAACTTGAAACAACTATTTTTGACTTGTACGTTTATAAACATAATTACAGTTTAGGTATATCTGAAACAATTGTTTAAAGCAATTGAACGGCGGTTGTCTAGCTTAATTATGTATCGATACTAGATTGTTGTGAATCGACAAAAAATCGACGTGAAGCCTTGAAAAATGTTAGCTTTGTGGCTCTAATTTCTATGGCGTGCATAAAACCATACTAGCACAAATCGACTTTCCCAAAGACCTTCGCAAACAGAACCCCGGCGACCTGCCCCAACTTGCCCAAGAACTCCGCGACTTTATCATCGATATCGTATCCACCAAAGAAGGCCACTTGGGGGCAAGTCTTGGCGTTGTAGAACTGACCATCGCCCTGCATTACATATTCGACACACCTAACGACAAACTGATCTGGGATGTCGGCCACCAAGCCTATGGACATAAAATACTGACCGGCAGAAAATCGGTTTTCGATACCAATCGCCAACTGGGTGGTATCAGCGGGTTTCCAAACCGCAGCGAAAGTGAATATGATGCTTTTGGAACGGGACACAGCTCGACATCGATATCGGCTATTTTAGGGATGGCCATCGCGTCAAATTTAAAGGGGGATTTCGAAAGACAGCATATTGCGGTTATCGGCGACGCATCCATTGCCAGCGGAATGGCCTTCGAGGCCCTTAATCATCTAGGTTCAACGGATGTCAATGTGCTAGTCATATTAAACGACAACGCTATTGGGATAGACCCCAGTGTCGGCGCCCTGAAAAAATACTTGACCAACGTTAAAAAAAGAACGGCCAAGGAAGAGAATATTTTTGAGTGCCTAAATCTTAACTATACCGGCCCCATAGATGGGCATAACCTTCCTACCTTACTTTTAGAACTCGAACGGCTAAAATCGGTCAAAGGTCCTAAACTATTGCATGTGATTACTACTAAGGGAAAAGGACTTCAAAAAGCCGAAGAACATCAGGTGGTCTATCACGCCCCGGGAAAGTTCGATAGGTCTACGGGAGAACTGCAGGCAAAAACCGATACCGACCAACCTGCCAAATATCAAGATGTCTTTGGTCATACCCTCGTTGAACTCGCCGATAAAAACGTAAAAATAACGGGAATCACTCCTGCAATGCCCACTGGAAGCTCCCTAAGATATATGATGGACGAGATTCCGGCCCGGGCTTTCGATGTGGGCATTGCAGAACAGCATGCCGTTACCTTGGCAGCTGGCATGGCCGCCGAAGGCTTAATGCCTTTTTGCACTATTTATTCTACATTTCTGCAGCGTGCCTACGATCAGGTTATCCACGACGTTGCCCTTCAGAACCTGCCGGTCATTTTCTGTCTCGATCGGTCGGGTATCGTAGGCCAAGACGGGGCGACCCACCATGGAATATACGATATAGCCTATTTGCGATGCATTCCTAACCTGATTATTTTTGCGCCGATGAACGAGACAGAACTCCGCAATATCATGTATACCGCTCAATTGGGACTGCCCCATCCGATTGCTATCCGCTATCCTAGAGGCCGGGGGGTTCAACGGAATTGGCGAACCTCTTTTGAGAAAATCGATATTGGAAGTTCAAGGGAACTGCGAAAAGGTTCAAAAATCGCCATCCTTTCCATAGGAAATATCGGCAATACCGTAGCCGAAGTTATCGAAGAATTCCGCAACGATCAAATTGGACACTATGATATGCGTTTTGTTAAACCTTTGGACAGAAAAATCCTAAATACTATCTTCGAAAATTACAAATATGTGCTTAGCATTGAAGATGGGTGCAAAGCCGGCGGTTTTGGAAGTGCGGTTCTTGAATTTGCCAACGAAATCTCGAATGCCAACAAACTGATTATCTTGGGCATTGATGATTTGTTTTTAGGGCAGGGTACCGTTGAAGAACTGCATCGACTGGCCAAAATCGATGCGGCATCCCTAAAAAACCGGATTAAAATTCTGCTTGATGCGTAAAAATTATATTTTAAAATTTTCCTATGCTAGACGTCTAGTTTTTTCAAAACCGGTGAAATCGCCTTTTCTCCTTACCATCCAAACCTTTCTCCTGTATTTCTGCCTTTCTACACTATCCGCCCAAGACAGGGATTCCGTTCCGCAACAACGGGAGGTAGATACGGTCGCCTTAGACACGGCAACGGTCAATACTATAGTTATCCGTAGGATACAGAAGAAAATGAAATTTGTTCCCCGAAGTGTCGAATTGATGAACCCAGTGATATCTTTCAGGCAGACCAAAGCGTTGGAAGAAAAACCGAACCGTTTCCGCGTACCCTCGTTTTGGTCAAACGTCAATAAATTCGGTATCAATTTTAGCGAGGTGGCCTTTGTGAACTGGAACGCCGGTGGCAACAATTCGATTGCCGCTCTGGGTAGCGCCCGTTTCGAGCGGAACTACAAATTCCGGTATACCCGTTGGGACAATTATATGGACCTGCGCTATGGCCTCAACCTGCAAGAGGGACAAAAACTTCGCAAAACAGACGACGCCATACGCCTAAGTTCGACCTTCGGCTTTCAAAGGGATACGATAAGCAACTGGTACTATTCGGCCAAGGCGAACTTTAATACCCAATTTTCGAACGGTTACAAATATCCTGAAAGGGAGACCCCAATTTCCAGATTTATGGCTCCGGGCTATTCATTTCTGGGGGCCGGCACCTCCTATATTACCAAAGATCAAAAATTCAACCTCTATATTTCCCCGCTTACCCAAAAAACGACTTTTGTACTGGATCAAGATCTGGCAGACAAAGGGACTTTTGGAGTTCAAAGGGCCATTCTCGATGCGGAAGGGAACGTAGTGAAACCCGGCGAAAATATCTTCTTCGAATTTGGGTTTCTCATCACGAATACTTGGGAAACCGAGGTATATAAAAATGTACTGCTCAACCACCGTCTTAGTCTTTATACAGACTATTTTAGAGATTTTGGAAATATTGACGTCGATTGGGAACTTAATGTCGACCTTAAGGTCAACCAATATATCATCACGACCCTCGGCACCCATATTATCTATGACGACAATATACTTTTCAATGAGGAAGTCAATGCCCAGGGTGTGGTCGTCACACCCGGTAAGACCCGCATACAGTTCAAACAGTTGTTGGGGGTAGGGGTTTCCTACGCGTTTTAAAGTGCATGTTCAAGTCAGGTGCAAAATTCAACTCTTCCACTGTACTCGGGTCGATCGCTCAATCGTTACGTTGGAGGTATTCAATATTCCTGCCAATCAGGCAAAGTTCAACGCACAGTAAGGATTACATTCGACTTTTTTGCCGAGCCTCGTCCAAATTATACCATTAAATATTGACGAAACACATTTTTGAACTTGCACGTGTCACTTGCGCTTGTCGCTTTAAAGAGACTTCCCGGTAATCTTATTATGGATATGAACCGCTGCACTGTCGGAAAGACTGGCAACGTAACAACAGGCATTTAAAAGGATATTGTAAACCGTAATCTCCGTATTTCTATAAAATTCCGGTAAAGTCCGTAGCATAAGGGTATCATAGTTCGAGGCTTTATGCTCTTTCTTTCGGATAAGGGCATTGGTATAGACCTCAAGAATGTCTGAAATAATTCGATACCCGGCAATCTCCTTCTCGATAACTTCATGTGAACGGTATATCTTATCGACACTAAGTCTAATAATATCTTGTATTTGGGCTTGATAACGACTTTGATCCAAAAGGGAAGTAGAAAAAGTACCGTTTAGTATCTTATTCTCATTTGCATCGAAAACCGTAATGGCATCCGTAATTAAGGTATTGATTGCCAAGGCACGCAGGTAGCTCAATCGATCTTCTTGATACACAAGGGAATTATACTTTTTGGTATTTATATTGTCCTGAACCAATTTTATTAAATACTCCAAGGCGTAGTCTTCGGAAATAAGTCCAAGGTTAATCCCATCTTCAAAATCGATAATGGTATAACAGATGTCATCGGCCGCCTCCATTAAATAGGTCAATGGGTGTCGTGCAAACGAAACTTCAGCATGGTTATTTCTGGAAAGCAGACCTAGTACGTCCGCAATTTCTTCGAAAGTTTCTTTTCCGGATTGAAAAAATCCGAATTTTTTATCCGCGATATGGGATGTTGGTCTTTTGGGAAGTGATTCCTTTGGATATTTCATAAAGGTGCCCAAAGTTGCGTAGCTCAATCGCAAACCACCTTCTACCCCCTGCCTTGATTGGGTCAATAATCGGAAGCCATTAGCGTTGCCTTCAAAATCGACCAGGTCTTGATACTCCACTTCCGAAAGGACGGATCGGTATTGTTTTCCGTTTCCGTTCTTAAAATATTCACCGATGGCCTTTTCTCCACTGTGCCCGAACGGCGGGTTGCCGATATCGTGGGCCAAGGCCGCAGCGGCGACGATGGCACCGAAATCGTTGAAGCGATAGCCCAAGGTTTCCTGTAAATGTGGATGTTTTTCTAGAATTTTTTTTCCTGCAATTCTACCTAGGCTCCTTCCGACCACCGAAACCTCAAGACTATGCGTCAATCGGGTATGAACGAAATCCGTTTTTGAAAGCGGAATCACCTGTGTTTTATCCTGCAGACTACGAAATGCGGCCGAAAAGATAATCCGATCATAATCTACCTCGAACCCCAGGCGGGTATCGTCCTGTTCCTTTCTTAGACGTTTGCTTTTGTCACCGTAACGCTTCAATGAGAGTAGTTCTTCCCAGTTCATACATTTTCCATTTTAGGATGACGCAAGATACCTTTTTACCGTTTTTTGATAGCATAAGGTGGCGATTTAGTATCCCTTTCCCATTCTGCCGGATTTTTTTGTTTGTATATTGCGCCCAATTTAACCTTATCCAAACGTTAATTTAACATTGGCTACGTGTATTGCCCGTAGACCGGACCATTATTTTAATGAAAACCATTTTTTTAGTTTTTTGCTTTTTAACGCTGACCGGCTTGTCGACACAAGCCCAAGAAAGCAATGCCCCAGCTTTCGGAAAGGGTATGTTCAACCTTGTGGGAAGGGATAGCTCCTGGAGCATGAAAATTGGTACCCGAATACAGTTATTGTCAATTGCCAATTGGGGCATAGGCGCTGAAGGTGGCCTCGTTGAACCCGAACAGAACTTTTTGGTACGGCGCGCCCGTTTAAAATTCGACGGTTTTGCCTATTCGCCCAAATTGAGGTACAAAATTGAGCTCGGACTATCAAATCGGGACATGTCAGGCGCTTCTCAATTTACGGGAAATGCGCCTCGCTACATTTATGATGCTGTAGTCATGTGGAATTTCTATCAAAACTTCGAGCTTTGGTTCGGCCAGACGAAACTGCCTGGAAATATTGAGCGTGTCATCTCTTCGGGAGACCTACAACAGGTAAACCGATCCCTTCTGAACAGGAATTTTAATATCGACCGCGATATGGGCTTTCAGTTAAGGCATCATTTCAACCTGACCGAAAAGTTTCTAGTTCGGGAAAAATTGGCGCTTTCGCAAGGAGAAGGTCGAAACGTGGTCACTGGCAACTTAGGCGGGCATCAATACACGGCCCGGCTTGAACTGTTGCCATTGGGGAGGTTTACAGATAATTCAGAGTATGGCGGAAGTGACCTGAAGCGTGAAGCAACACCCAAACTCATGCTTGCCATCACCTATGACGCTAATCAAAATGCTGTTAAAACCAGAAGCAACCAAGGCTCCTACATGGAAAACGATCTCGGATTTTTTGAAACCGATATCAACACCGTTTTTGTTGATGCCATGTTCAAATACAGTGGATTTTCGTTTATGGGAGAGTATGCTCACAGAACAGCGGACGATCCTGTCGCCAAAAATTCTGACGGAACCCTAACCGGTGCTATCGTACAGGTCGGTAATGGATTGAACCTTCAAACAGGATATTTGTTCACAACAAATTGGGAAATCTCCGGAAGATATACGAACATCAAACTAGATCAGGACATCACCGGGAGAAATCAACATGAACAATATACCGTGGGACTCTCGAAATACATTGTCGGGCATAAACTGAAAATTCAGACCGATTTAAGCTACCTTTCCGAAAACAGTGCAATAGACGAACTTATGCTCCGTCTGCAGGTAGAAGTGCATTTTTGAATGTCGTTCCAAGAAAAAATATAACGTTTAGGTAACATTGTATTTAGGGTTAGCACGGATATTTGCAAGTTGATTTTTTTAAGAAGCCTATGGATAACATATACTTGATAATGATCGTCGCCCTGGCCGTTCTCGCCATTGCCGATTTAATTGTTGGGGTCAGCAACGATGCGGTCAACTTTCTCAATTCCGCAATAGGCTCGAAGGCTATTTCATTCAGGACCATCATGATAGTTGCCAGTGCGGGGATCGCTCTAGGAGCCATTTTTTCAAGCGGAATGATGGAAGTGGCGCGAAAGGGCATCTTCAACCCTAGCGAGTTCTATTTCAACGAAATCATGTTCATTTTCATGGCAGTGATGATCACCGACATTTTATTATTGGATTTCTTTAACACGCTCGGGATGCCCACATCTACTACGGTTTCCATCGTTTTCGAACTTTTGGGAGCATCGGTAGCCATGTCGTTGATAAAAATTGGTGTCGACAATGGTTCCTTCGGCGATGTTGTCAATTATATAAATACTTCAAAAGCCACAGAAATTATTTTAGGCATATTGCTTTCGGTTGTCGTCGCCTTTTCGGTCGGAGCCCTTGTTCAATGGGTATCCAGACTACTGCTTAGCTATGATTTCGAGAAAAAGGCCAAATGGATCGGCGCACTGTTCGGAGGTTTTGCCCTATCCGCGATCACCTATTTCATTTTAATAAAAGGCATAGGTGGTACCTCTTTTGCAGACCAAAGCTTTGATCTGATCGGAACGGTTACGATAAAACAGTTTTTAGAAACCCAAGCGTGGTGGCTTGTTATACTTAACTTCTTATTATGGTCGTTAATTTCCTATTTGCTGATGACCCTCGCCAAAATCAATATCTATAAGCTCATCATAGGTGTTGGCACTTTTGCCCTGGCACTTGCCTTTGCGGGTAATGATTTGGTCAACTTTATCGGAGTGCCTATAGCGGCTTGGCAGTCTTACGAAGCCTGGCAGGCCTCGGGTGAGCTGGCAACGGAGTTCGGCATGGACGTACTGGCCTCAAAGGTACCTACGCCCACGTTGCTGCTCTTTATTTCGGGGATGGTAATGGTCGGGACGCTATGGCTTTCGAAAAAAGCAAGGTATGTAGCCGATACGGAGATAAACCTGGCCCGTGAAGGGGAAGCAAAGGAACGTTTTCAGCCAAACTTTTTATCTAGAAGTATCGTGCGCCTGGCTATTGGTATATCAGAAACGTCACGGGCCATCCTGCCCAGTTCCCTCAACCAAAAACTAGCTACTCGCTTTGAAAAACCGGTTATTGTACTCGCCAGGGACAAAACCTATGAAAAACCGGCCTTCGATATGGTCCGGGCCTCCGTAAACCTTATGGTTGCCGGCATATTGATTTCTATCGCCACCTCTTATAAATTGCCCTTGTCTACAACCTACGTAACTTTTATGGTAGCCATGGGATCATCGTTGGCCGACAAGGCATGGGGCGCTGAAAGTGCAGTTTACCGTGTAGCCGGCGTGCTGAATGTTATCGGCGGATGGTTCGGAACGGCCATAATCGCCTTTGTGGCAGCCGGTATTATTCTGGCCCTTATAAGTTTCGGTAAAGGTGCCGCTATTGCAATTTTACTGTTCGCATCAGTATTGATTTTGGCAAGAAATTATATATCCTACAACAAAAAATCCAAAGAAATAAAAGCAGAGGACAGCTTACAAAAAGCGGAAAGCAGCTCGATACAAGGCGTAATTGAAGAAAGTGCCGACAACATATCGAATGTCATCAAGCGAAGTAAAAAAATATACACCAACTCAATCAACGGTTTGGCGAAGCACGATCTTAACCTTCTGAAAAAGAACAAAAAACAAGGGGCAAAACTATCCGCAGAAATCGACGAGCTACGCGACCATATTTTCTACTTTATCAAAAATCTTGACGAAGCTAGCGTTGGTGCCAGTAATTTTTACATTAGCATATTAGGCCTTTTGACCGATATCACCCAGTCCTTGGAATATATCGGCAAGGTCAGCCACAAGCATGTCAACAACAACCATAAAAAACTGAAGTACAACCAGATTAGGGAACTGAAGGAAATCGACCAGAAATTGGAAGAAATATTTTCCAACACGAAGCAAGCATTCGATGACCGGTCTTTTGAGCAGATTGGAAAAGTGTTGAATAGAAAACAAGAACTGTTCGACCTAGTATCCCAAAAAATTGAAAAACAGATTGAAAGAACTCGCACCGATGAGTCAAGTCCGAAGAACACCACCCTTTATTTCTCATTGCTATTGGAAACCAAAGATCTTATGAAGGTCATCATCGATCTTTTGGAAATCTATTACCAAGAATATGACGGCACAATCATTCCGGCCAGGATTATGGATTAAGGGTTTGGGAATGTAAAATTGAACTAGTATTAATCTGTAGATAACCTTAGCTTAACCTGGAGTGTTTTTATTTGCATTGAATTATTTAGACCGATCTCGTGAAAACCCTTTTCCTTGTTTCAAGCTTCCTCTTTTCTGTGTTCGCTTATTCCCAGTCGCATGCATCATCTGTATCTGGTACCATAACCGATAAGGAAATGAACGGTGAACCTTTGCTGTTTGCCAATGTTCAAATCAAGAATACCGAATGGGTTACACAGACTAACCTGAACGGTAATTTTGAAATAAGCGGAATTACCCCTGGAAAATACATTTTAGCAATCGGCTTTCCGGGTTATGAAACTTTGTCAATACCGATCGACGTAAACGAGAACAAGGTAGTGGAGATTAAAAGGGAACTCCGTGCAAATTCGATAGATGTGGGAGCACTTCTGAATGCCGATCGCGATACCGAAGTTAAAGCTGCCCTATTGAGCGCTAGGCAATCAAAATAGGGAACCCACTCAAATCCTATATTAAATATCAAAAAAAAATCCCTCGGAAGCTCTGCTTTCCGAGGGATTTTTTTTTGAGTATGTCATCGGTTTAATCCTTGGTCGCGACCCCAGTAGAATTATCTGTATTGACTACACTGGCAATAACATTGTCGGAGAATTGAACCTCTTTAATGTTCCCTTCCGTCCAGAAAATCCATTTTCCTGTGCGAATTCCTCTCTCATAGCTTCCCATAGATACCTTGTCGCCGGTTTCGCTATAACTGACCCATTCGCCGTGTAATTTACCGGCTAAATCAAAAGTGCCTTTTTGGCTTATTTCGCCGTTATCGTGATAGTAAGTGGTTTCTATAAGATTGGTATCGGTATTTAGCTTCACATCTTTCTCTTTTTGCGAAAAACTGTAAGACGTACCGAGGATAAGAACAAAAATTAGGATTAAATTTTTCATGCTACAATAATTTTAGAATTTAAAGGTACATAAAATTTACATTAAAAATAAGATTACGTAACGTTAAATTTACATTGAAAACGTGGCAAACATGGTTTTAGTATCGAATCTCTTTTAAAAAGGGTCGCTCACCGAAACTACCGTTCATCGAAAAATAAATACCTATTTCTAAAATCAGGCGTTTGCATAAGACGAACATCCCAAAATCATTGCGAGTATGCGCATTCCCAAACTTTCCTATATATTGGTGTCCGCCGTTCTTCTATCGGTTTCTTGTAGCAAAGATTCCGACAATGAAAAGAGAAATTCCCAAACAGACGGCCCAGGTACGGAAAATCCGGAAACGGGAAAAACGGAAACGGATAAGGCCGACAGGGCAAGGGCAAAGCAGCTATATGTGAACTTCTACGATGCCTCGCGCGACACTGGCTCCGAATTATCCTGGACTGGTAACGAGCCCAATTGCCAGCCCGGAGACGTGCCGCAGGACACCAAGGACAAGATCTTTCTGCGGTTATCCTATTTTAGAAGAGCCGTTGGACTTACTAACGATATTGCAGAAAACAGCACGAAAAGCGACAAGGCCCAAAAAGCTGCCTTGATGATGCACGCCAACGGAACGCTTAATCATTCCCCGCCAAACGACTGGAAATGCTTTTCCGAAGATGGTAAGGAAGCTGCCGCCAATTCGTTGTTGACCTCCACCCGAAATGCCGGTGCCATCGATTCTTACATACGGGATCAAGGGAACGACAACTATCCGGTCGGGCACAGAAGATGGTTGTTATGGCCAAAACTTCAGGAGATAGGGGTCGGAAACACAAGCAGTTACAATGCGATATGGGTACTCGGCAATGCCGGCACACCCCCTGCCAATACCCCTGAATTCATTGCTTGGCCACCGCAAGGCCATCTGCCGAAACAACTGGCCTATCCGCGATGGTCCTTCTCCATCGCCATGGCGGATTTTACGGGAACAACCATTTCAATGAAGACCAAGAACGGAGGTGACGTTAGCTTAGAAATCGAGGAGTTGACCGGAATTTACGGAGATAATACCCTAGTTTGGAAGCCTGCGATCAACACGAATACACTTGACGACGACACGGCCTTTGTGGTTTCAATAAGCAATGTTGGCATCGGAGGAGAAACTAAGAATTTTGAATATGAGGTCGTCCTTTTCGATGTAAACGAATGAATTTCGAACTCTAAAGAGTTCTTGCCAATCTGTAAACCTAAATAGGTTATCGATAGAAGTGCATTTCATCCATATACTTCCAAACCGGTTCAGGAAGAAGAGGCCGCACATTTTTACCTAGTTTATGGTTTTTTCGGATAAATGTGGATGAAATTTCCATAATAGGCGCTTCCACAAGCTGGATTTTCGGATGTCGATCAAATAAATTTCCGCTCTGCCCTTTGGAAATTCTAGGATATATGTAGATATCGTGGTGCTCTAAAATGACTTCATAATTCTTCCACTTGTGAAAGCTTTTGAGATTATCCTCGCCCATAATCAGGCTAAACCGATAATCTTTCCCGTATTTTTCATTCAAATGAACCAGCGAATCCACCGTGTAGTTCGGTTGCGGCAAATCGAACTCAATTTTACTCGGCTTTAGCTTGGGATAATATTGGACGGCCTCATACACCATTTGATACCGATGATGGTTATCAAGCAGCGATTTCTTTTTCTTAAAGGGACTTAATGGGGTTATTACGAACCAGACCTCGTCTAAGTCAGAAAATTCGACCATGTGGTTGGCAATGGCCAAATGCCCGATATGAATCGGATTAAAGGTACCAAAATAAAGGCCAATTTTTTTCATAGGTATGGATACATTTGTCATTTCCGCATTTCGGCCGCGCTCAGCACAGTCTTCGGTGGGAATCTCATCTTCTTCACAACCGAAGGTCGAAACCCGATCAGTTTCTCAGCAGGCCAATGTGGAAATCTAATCTCTTTGCCCGTAGATTCTGAAATCTAATACTTCTTTCCTGTAGTGTCAAGGGCTGCACTCGTTTTAACCCTCCGATTCAGACTTTGCAGCGATAAATTCCGCTACCAAATTATTCGCTTCTTGAAGTGCCGTATCCAAATCATAATTTTTAATGATTTTGTCGAATTGTGGTGCCGTGGCCAGTTCTACTGAGGCCTTGGCAATGCGCATGTTGATTTTGTCGTCGCTTTCGGTACTCCGCTTTTTAAGCCGTATCTTCAATTCGTCGACACTTGGGGGTTTTACGAATACGGCCAAGGTTTCTTTCGGGAATTTTCTTTTAATTCGAAGTCCGCCTGCAACATCGATATCAAAGATGACGTTTTTACCCTCACTCCATAACCTTTCAACCTCGCTCTTTAAGGTACCGTAAAAGTTATCGCGGTACACTTCTTCCCACTCCAAAAAATTGTCGCTTTTGATGTTATTCTTAAATTCCGAAATGGACATAAAATAATAATGTTGGCCATTTATTTCCTTGATTCGTCGAGGTCGGGAGGTCGCCGAGACCGAAAAAGCAAGGTTTAGTTCGGGTTGTTCCAAGAGATGGCGTACGATGGTGGTCTTGCCGCTGCCGGAAGGTGCCGAGAAAATGATAAGTTTACCGCCTGCCATATCGTTTAAGGTTTTATCGCTGTAATACAGCTTTTCAAGGTTAAAAGTTAAAATGATTGCTATTACTGGTTTACGGATGAAAGACTTTGGGCTTGACAACCTTAACCTTTAAACAGCTACGCAGTAGCGATTGAACGGTGAATTTTTCTTGAAAACTCTAAGCTTTAGATACTAAATTCTGGTTCTTGACAACTACCTAAAGAACATTCAACATTTGCTCTTTAATTTTTTCCAGCTCATCTTTCATCTGCACGACCAACTGTTGCATAGGCGCGTAATTGGCCTTTGAGCCAATAGTGTTGATTTCACGGCCGATTTCTTGGGCGATAAATCCCAATTTTTTACCATTGGAATCTTTGGAGTTCAAGGTGGTGGCAAAATAATTTAAATGATTATCCAATCGCACCTTTTCTTCGGTGATATCGTACTTTTCCAAATAATAGACCAGTTCTTGCTCAAAGCGGTTTTCGTCTACATCTGTTTTTAGATCTGAAACTGCTTTTTGAAGCCTGAGACGCACATCCGATTGACGGTCGGGGTCCATCTGTTCTACCTTTCCCAACAAAATCTGAAGGTTTTGAATGCGTAATAAGAAATCCTTTTCCAAAACCAGACCTTCCTCAGAACGAAATATGTTGATTTCTTTTAGCGCTTCCTTTACGGCAAGTTGAATGGACTCGTACTCGTCTGCTTCGATGTCCTCACGCTCTGTTTTTAGGGAGTCGGGCATTCGAAGGGCCATTTCCAACAAACGTAAATCATCACCATCGGCAATCGATCGCAATTGTTTCATATAATTCTTGACCGCCACTTCGTTCACTTCGGCAGAAGTCTCATTTCCTGTAAATTCTACATAAAGGCTAAAATCGACCTTTCCACGGATTAAGGAAGCAGCAATGAATTTCCGTAGTTCAAGTTCTTGTTCGCGGTAGGCCGAGGGCATTCGCGCGTTCAGGTCCAAACTTTTACTGTTCAGGGATTTGAGCTCTACGGTGATTTTTTTAGAAGGAAGCTGTATAACATGCTTCCCGAATCCGGTCATGGATTGAATCATAAGGTTTTATTGGATTTTGGCAAAGATAAATAAGTTTGTCTCTTCAATTGCTCCCAGGGTAGCAAGTTTTGCATCTGAAAAAAATTTAAACATTCCTATGCACCAAAAACACATAGGTTTAAATACTCAATAAAATTTATTCGGCAACAAATCAGGTTGCAGTTGCAGTAACGCTTGACAGTCATTGTTCCTGTTACTGCTACCCACACTATGTAAAGGTTTTTAGCCCCGGCTAATTCGGGAAAAGGTAGATGCACTAAAGCGCATGGCTTAAACTATTTTTGAGACCAGTTACTGCTTCATCGAGAAAACTAAACCCATAAATTTCTAAATTTTTTAATTTTGAATGTCTTTGTGTCCGCTCTGATACCTAGGCTTGAACTTTAACAGCTTTAGAGCTCTTTAATTTTAATATTCCTAAATGAGACCTTATTCCCATGGTCTTGTAGGGCGATTTTTCCTTGAATGAACTTTCCAAAACCGTCCCAATCGGCAAATTTAGATTTCGAGACCATGGCATTCCACATCTCATTGGCCACCGGAAAGGTCACCACCTCATCGCCATTGAGTTCAACGCTTCCCGTTTTCTTGTCGTTATTGACGGTGATTACCATGGTGTTCCATTCTCCGACAGGTTTCGTAATGTCATTCGAAGGAGCGACCATGTCGTAAAGCGCACCTGCTTGATGCGTTTTACCCGCCTTGGCATCAGGGTGCTTTTCGTTGTCTAGCACTTGAATTTCAGGGCCGGTGTGATACGGTTTTTCAAACTTCTCGTCTTCCTGTACGCCCCACATAACCCCACTATTTCCGCCTTCTGAGATTTTCCAATCCAAGGACAATATAAAATTGGTGAATTCCTTTTCGGTAACCAAGTCATAAATCTCACCTTCGGGACGATTTTTCGGGGGATGGAATACCACAGCGCCATCCTCTATTTTCCAATTATCGGAAACTTTATCACTTTGGTAGCCTTTCCATCCATCGAATGACGTTCCGTCGAAAAGTACCGTCCATTCCTGTGGGGGCTTCTCAGCTTCTGCCTCTTCAACCCGTTCGGCAGTCATGGCTTCTTGGGATTTTTCGGTTTTATCTTTGCAACCAAAAATTGTTGCTGCGACGAATAAGGTTAGGATGAGGTTTTTCATACGTTGTTGTTTTTGGATACCCCAAATGTGTTCAGGGATACTAATTTTTATTGATTTCATAAAACCTTCGACTGCCTACCTATCAAGTCCCAATATTCTTTTCAATCGGTCTTTATCGATATCGGCACCTGCAAAATCGTCGAAAGCCTTTTCGGTTGCTTCGATGATATGGTCTTTAATGAAAACGGCACCTTCACGGGCGCCCTGTTCGGGACTCTTGATACAGCACTCCCATTCCATCACTGCCCAAACATCGCAGCCATATTGGGTAAGTTTCGAGAAAATAGTCTTGAAGTCAATCTGGCCGTCACCCAACGAACGATACCTTCCGGCGCGGTCGCCCCAATTGTTGTACCCTCCGAAAGCTCCTTTTTTCCCCGTAGGATTGAACTCGGAATCCTTTACATGGAAGGATTTTATAAACTCGTGATAATGATCGATATATTCAATATAATCAAGTTGTTGTAGTACAAAATGGCTAGGATCGTATAAAATATTGACGCGTTTGTGGTTTCCCGTTGCCTCTAAAAAGCGTTCGAAAGTGTCTCCATCGTGCAAATCTTCCCCCGGATGGATTTCATAACATACATCCACTCCCTCTTTATCATAATGATTTAAAATCGGCATCCAGCGTTTGGCCAGTTCCTCGAAACCCATCTCTACCAATCCGGGTGGACGCTGCGGCCAAGGGTGCCATGTATGCCAAAGCAAGGCCCCTGAAAAGGTCGCATGAGTGTTGAGTCCCAATCGACGACTGGCGGTCGCTGCTTTTTTGACCACATCTACCGCCCATTCGGTACGGGCCTTAGGATTATTCTTAACCTTATCGGGAGCAAAATTATCGAACATCAGATCATAGGCAGGGTGCACCGCGACCAATTGTCCCTGTAAATGGGTGGAAAGTTCGGTAATCTCAAGTCCGTACGAGTTGATTTTTCCTTTGAGTTCATCGCAGTAGTCCTGGCTTTCCGCGGCCTTGTCAATATCGATGAGAAAACTTTCCCAAGTCGGTATTTGAATGCCCTTGTATCCTAAGTCCGAAGCCCATTTGCACATACCTTCCAAAGAATTGAACGGTGCCTTGTCGTCTACGAATTGCGCCAAAAATACGGCTGGCCCTTTAATTGTCTTCATGCTTTTGTAATTTCCATTTTATTACTGAACTTATCTCAATTTGTGATGGAGTTTAAGAATAAGCCTTATATTTAATTTCTGAAAATCCCTTAAATCACAATCTCTAGGGAAGTGATAAATATAAGGAAAACCATCAGAAATAAAATAGAATTGCCCTATGAATGTAGAGGAGCAGTATGATGCCATTGTGGTCGGGACCGGAATCAGTGGCGGTTGGGCGGCGAAAGAGCTTTGTGAAGGCGGATTAAAGACTTTGGTACTCGAACGCGGCCGCACGGTGAAACATATCGAGGACTATCCCACGATGAACGATGACGAATGGGACTACCCTTTAAAAGGAGAACTCTCACAGGAAGACAAGAAGAAATATCACGTTCAAAAAAGGGTGGGATGGGCCCCTATGGAAGACAATAAACATTTCTTCGTCAACGATCTCGAACATCCTTATGTCGAAACCAAACGTTTTGATTGGATCCGCGGCTATCAGGTCGGCGGGCGATCCCTCACTTGGGGGCGCCAAAGCTACCGATGGAGCGATATCGACTTCGCCGCGAACAAAAAAGAAGGTATCGGCATCGACTGGCCCGTTCGCTACGTAGATATTTCGCCGTGGTACGACAAAGTAGAGGAATATATAGGGGTAAGCGGTGAAAATTTGGGACTTAAGCAATTGCCCGATGGAAAATTCCAGCCCAAGATGGACCTGAATTGTGTCGAAGAGGATTTTAAAAAATCGGTATCCGAAAAATTCGATGATGGCCGTCTTGTAACTATCGGCCGCACAGCGCATATCACAGACCCGACAGCTACTTTCGAAGGCCGCGGCGTCTGCCAGTATCGCAACCGCTGTAGCCGTGGATGCCCGTTCGGCGGTTATTTTAGCAGCAACTCTTCTACCCTGCCGGCAGCGGAACGGACCGGAAACATGACACTTCGCGCCAATTCCATCGTCCATGAAATCATGTATGATGACGCTACTAAACAAGCTACTGGTGTTAAGGTCATTGATGCGGAGACGAACGAAAAAATGGAATTCAAGGCGAAAGTAGTCTTTCTCTGTGCTTCAGCTATGGCCTCCGTTGGGATTTTGATGCAGTCAAAGAGCGAACGCTTCCCCAATGGTATGGGCAACGATTCCGATGCCCTCGGCCGTGGCATTATGGACCATCATTATAAACTGGGTGCCACGGCAAAGGTAGACGGCAGCCTCGATAAATATTACAAAGGACGACGGGCCAACGGCTTTTATATTCCCCGTTTTGTCAATTTGGATGAAAAGACCACGCGTGAAGGCTATCTTCGCGGCTTCGGCTACCAAGGTACCGCCAGCCGACAAGATTGGTCGGAAGGTATCGCCGAAATGAGTTATGGGAAAAAATTGAAGGAAGAAATATTGAAACCCGGCAAATGGCAGATTGGCGTTACCGGTTTTGGCGAATTTTTGCCCTACGACGAC
The DNA here is from genome assembly GCA_963832345.1 of uncultured Flavobacteriaceae bacterium. Lineage (GTDB taxonomy): Bacteria > Bacteroidota > Bacteroidia > Flavobacteriales > Flavobacteriaceae > Pricia. The sequence continues at coordinate 537,652 of CAWHTW010000019.1, forward strand.
AATCGCGTCACCTTGAGCGAAACTGAAAAAGATCAATGGGGCTTGCCGCAACTGGATTTCGACGTAGAATTCAAGGAAAACGAAATGAACATGCGAAAAGACATTATCAAAGAAATAGTGGCGATGTTCAAAGCGGCAGGTTTTAAGGATGTAAAGCCTTATGATGAGGTGACGGGGCCTGGGCTGGGCATTCATGAAATGGGAGGCGCACGTATGGGCCACAGTGCAAAGACATCCGTAGTCAATAAATATAACCAAGTTCACAACGTATCAAACGTCTATGTTACCGATGGCGCCTTCATGACGTCGTCGAACTGCGTAAACCCATCCTTGACCTATATGGCGTTTACGGCAAGGGCGGCGAATCATGCTGTGAAACAATTCGAGGCAGGTAAATTTGCTTAAATCCTACCTCAAACCTTGCATTCCTATCGCTTTGACATTTCGGATGTAGTTGGAAAATTTTAAATAAATTCAATCGGTACAACCGTTTTTCAACGTGTTTAAGAACCGATGTTCTAGTAAATGGCATTGCGAACCGGTCTATTCGTAAATTTCGTGCCGCCATCCCATTCGGGATAGACAAATATAAAAGGATTGCCATACCGTTTAACCGGCATCAACAATTATGGAAAACGCTTCTGCCCGAGCCCTATGGGGTGATTATCTCGAAAAACATTTAGAATATGCTTTTGTCGACACCCCAAAAGTAGATTACTTCTGCAACAATGAACAAGATGCCAGCGAATGTGCCGAACTCGTCAAACAAGGCATTAAAAGGGCGACTTCGATTTCGCTATTGGGCATGCAGTATCGCAAGGAAACCTTACCTAAAATTGGGGATTTTATTATCGTTACCGACTCGGATGGAAAAGCGCAATGCATAGTACGTACCACCAAAGTTACCCTGAAACCCTTCTTTGCCATCGATGCGACGTTTGCCCAGCGAGAGGGCGAGGGAGATAAAAGCCTTGCCTATTGGAAAAAGGTCCATTGGGATTACTATATCCAAGAACTAGAAGCTTTTGGTCGGGTGCCGCGAGAAAGTATGATTGTGGTCTGTCAGGAGTTCGAGATGGTGTTTCGGCGGTAGCGAATATTTCCACAAGAGTAGCGCCGACGTATGGCTTAGTGAACCGGTTATATATCATCACTATTGAATACCAAGGCCACAAAGGTTTACAAAACCTTTGTGGCCTTGGTATTTTAGCCGGCAGTGAGCATACCGTGATTCATCAGATTGATGCAACATCAATACTTCGTAGCGAATGCTCGCCATTACTGCTTACTTCTCCATCGCCACCCAAACGTTACCACCCTTGTTCGATTCCACCGTGGCCTCGACAAAGTTCATGCCCCGAACACCATCGGTCATGGTCGGGAACTCGCCATCATCATATTTTTTTCCGCGAATAGCCTTAGCGGCACCAAGGTATATATTGGCCATAGAATCAAAGATACCTTCGGGATGTCCTGGCGGTAGTTTCGTTCCAGCCAAAGACAGCTTACTATTATATGCATGTCCGGGTTTATAGACCTGGGTCGGTTTGGTGTCGCTCAGCATATAAAGAATATTCGGATTTTCCTGTTCCCATTTAAAAGCGGCCTTTTCACCGTAAATTGATATTCCCAAGGCATTTTCCTCGCCCGTGGCGACTTGGCTACTTCGGATTACTCCCTTAACATGATCGCCCATACGGATGAGTACGGTACCGTCGACATCCATTTTATTGTCTTTGTATAGATAATTAAAGTCCGTCAATAGCGATTTCACCTTTAGCCCTGTAGTATACTCGATCATATTAAAGGCATGCGTTCCGATATCGCCCATACACGAGCTGATTCCCGCTTTTTCTGGATCTAGCCGCCAGACGGTAGAGCGTTTTTTCTTGTCGTGGATAATCTCATTAATCCAGCCTTGATAATACACTGCATCGACCTTGTGAATTTTGCCCAAGGCCCCTTTCTTGATCATTTCCCGCATTTGGCGCACCATAGGGTAGCCGGTATACGTGTGGGTCAATGCAAAAACGGTTCCCGCTTTTTTGTGGGCTTTTTGTAAAATTTTCGCCTCTTCCAAGGAGGTGGTCATCGGTTTTTCGCAAATGACATGAAATCCGTTTTCTATCAGCTTCAATGCCATGGGAAAGTGTAAAAAGTTCGGTGTAAGTATTGAGCAGACCTGAATACGCTTGTTCGCGGGTAGTTTCATTTCTTCTTCGACCAACGTATCGAAATCTTTGTAGATGCGATCGGTCGGTACGTCGATTTCCTTGGCGAAGCTGATATTTTCCTTGATTTCCGGATTAAAAACCGCTCCTACGATTTCATAATTATCGTTGATCTGTGAGGCTACACGGTGAAGTATCCCGATAAGGGAATCTCCGCCACCACCTAATATACCTAATCTGATTTTTTTTGGCATTTTTATTTCCGTTTTAGTTTGTAAAACACATTGAATTTTCAAGAGTGTTAATTTAGTAAAATATACGTTCCTAACATGACTTTATTGGAGAAATAGAGATTTGGGTTAAGGTTCAAGTGCGGTTTTTAAAAGAATACTCCCATCCTTTTTAAGGATTGGCTATTCCGAATGCCGTGATATCCAATTTGAAAACTACTTTTTAAAATCCCCTGCATTCACGACCGTCCATTTTTCAAAGGGCTGTATATACTTTTTAATGGCCCTATTGACATCGGCGACGGTCAGTTTGCTTACCTTATCCTCTAACCTCTTTTGAAAATCGAGGCTACGCCCGTAGAAAATGTTGTTATTGATAAGCCGTGACAATTCATTGTCCTTGGCCCTTGAAACATTTTCCTCTTGTATCCATCCATTAACGGCATCCTTCAGTTCGTCTTCGGTAATTCCGTCTTTAATATAGCGATTTAACTCTTCCTTAAAGCCCAATTGCACCTTGTCATAATTCGTCGGGGCGTAGATGGCGTACAGATACATCGTTGAATTTTCGTCCTCGGCGCTGCCGTCAGCTTGAAATCCGGCGCCGGCGCCGTAACTGACCCCGTCCTTTTGCCGTAATCTTTCCGCAATACGTGAATTCAGGAAACCGCCACCCAAAATGGTTGAGGCTATGGTAAGGGCTGGGTAATCTTCATGTTCTTGGCTGATATTCACTCTAAGATTGCCCAAGCTCATTGCATTCTTCTTATCGGGAGTGAGGATGTCCTCACTTACATCCTTAGAAGGATTATAGGTGTTCGCCACACGTTCGTATGCATGTTTACTCGTATAGTCCTTGAAAGCATCCTCTATTAGGGATTTTACCTTATCGGACTCAAAAGTTCCGATACCCACCAATATCGATTTTCCAAGACCGTAAAATTGGTCATAAAAGGTTTTCACCTTATCTACGGTAAGGGCCTTGATTGCCGCTTCCTCTTCCGCTATTGTCATAGTGTATAAGGGATGCTCTTTCGGATATGGATTATTGATTTGCGAAACTCTACGCGATGCCAAAAACTGCGGTTCCGTTTTGTTGGCTTCCAAACTGGCCAACCGCTCGGTCTTCAATTTTTCAAGTTCAGCGGCATCGAAAGCGGGGTTTTTGAGCATATCTGCCATTAACTGCAAGGTAGGCAACAGATTTTCTTTGGTGGAACTGATCGAAAAATTCACATTTCCATTATACCCAGAGATATAAATGGAAGATTTCAACTTGCTGAGCTCATCCTCAATCTCTTGCCTTGTTTTGGTCGTCGTGCCCTTATTGAGCAATTCGGCCGTAAAGGAGGGGACAATGCCCTTTCCGCTCAGAGATTTTACATCCCCGTTGCGGATGCTGAAATTTACAGTAACGTTTTCCCCACGATTGGATTTCTCGATGATGCCGTATTCGATATCGTTTGAAAGTTTTCCTTTTTCCAGACGTTCCTTGATGTTATCGTAGGCCACATCGAAAGCTTCGCCTGTGCCCATGCCTTCCTTGCCCTTGTAGCCGGATACGAGGGAATCAAGACCTTCGGTATGTGCGATTTCAATACGTTCTGGTGTTTTTACAGGATTGAACCGCCCGATAGTCCTGTTGGTAGGGATGAAGAACTTTTTGGCAACCGCGTTCACATCTTCCAAAGTTGCGTTTTCGATTCGGTCGCGATAGATAAACGATAACCGCCAATCGCCGGCCCCGATAAACTCGCTCATATAAGTACCCAAATAAGACGAGTTGCGGAATTGCTGGTCAATCTGTTTCAGTAGATTTGCCTTGGCCCTATCGACTTCCTCTTGTGTAATCGGATTGGATTTTAGGTCGTCAAGCGTCCTTTTTAGGATGGTCTCGACCTCTTCGGCACTTTTATCCGAAGGCACTTCTACATTAAAATAAATGAAACCCGGTTCTTTGGTAAAGGGCGAAAAAGACCATAAGGAGGATGCTTTTTGAGTATCCACCAAGGCCTTATACAAACGTCCGGAAGGTTCGTCTGCAAGTATATTTTCCAGTATTGACACGGCCGCGTATTCTTCGGCGGACCCGGCGGGAGTATGGTATAATGTGGAAACCAATTGAATATCGCCCACCCGGCTTACGTTGACCTTCTTTTCACCGTCTTGGGCGGGCTCAACGGTATGTGAATCCCTAAGAGGAATCGAGGGTTTCGCAATATCCCCAAATTTTTTCTCGATGAGCGCAAGGGTCTTATCCTCGTCAAATTTTCCAGTGACCATCAAAACGGCATTATCGGGACGGTAAAACTTGTGATAAAAATTCTTGAGATTTTCGATAGGTACCCTTTCGATATCAGATCGGTTGCCGATGGTCGAATTTCCGTAGTTGTGCCATAAATAGGCAGCGTCTATGGTTTTTTGCATCAGTACCCGGACCGGACTGTTCTCGCCCGCTTCGAACTCATTACGCACAACGCTGAATTCGGATTCCAAATCTTTTTTTGCGATGTAAGAGTTGACCATCCGATCCGCTTCGAGATCTAAGGCCCAATCCAAGTTATCGTCCGTCGCATTAAAGGTTTCAAAATAGTTGGTGCGGTCGTACCAGGTTGTGCCGTTCGGCCTTGCTCCCCGCGCACTAAGCTCTTTCGGAATGTCAGGGTGATTCGGCGTACCCTTGAACACCATATGTTCCAAAAGGTGGGCCATGCCTTTTTCTCCGTAACCTTCATGGCGAGAGCCCACCAGATAGGTGATATTAACGGTTATGGTCTGGGCCGAATTATCGGGAAAGAGCAGTACTTTCAGGCCATTGTCCATCTGATATTCCGTGATGCCCTCTACGGAGGCCGTCTTTTCTAGTTGTGCAGTAAGTACATTAACAAATACAAGTGCAAGCAGGGGAAAAAGGAAGTTTTTTATTTTCATGATAGTTTATTTATGAACTCGTCATAAGTTGTTGTTGGGAACCGACCCCAAGGATGGGGAACTGGTATATTTATAAGAACCACTCAAAACAAGTTCTATCAGAATGTTCTTGAATAATACAAAAAAATAGAAAATAATAAGGTTAGTACGCTATTAAATTTTCTTTTTTTAATCTGATGAACATCCCTTACCAGTTAAAGATGCTATCAATCCTTCGTCATCTTACTATCCCACCAAGTCTCGTTCGGTTCAAAATCTTTGGATAGAAATTTCATTCGCTCCGTTTCTAGTTTAGACATTAGGACATCGATTTTTTGCTGATGCTGTCTTTGCGCCAGGTCGGCATCGAACAAAGTATCTTTACTGGGCATTTTGGCGTTGACCTTTTCGAGATAGGCTTGTAGCAAATCGCCCAACCTTTCCGCTACGTCATAATTATCGGAGAATACATCCGTTTGTTCGCCGGGGTCGGTTTCCAAGTTGTATAGCTCTTGGTGGTCATCCTCATAGTAATGAATCAATTTCCATATGCCTTCACGCACCATGGATGAAGGTTCGCCACCTTGATTGCCGTAATGGGGATAATGCCAGAACAAAGGCCGGCCATCCAAAGTCTGTCCCTCCAATAACGGTTTAAGGCTGACGCCGTCAGCATGCTGTTCCGGTTTTAGGGGTATACCCGCCAAGTCGAGGAGCGTGGGATAAAAATCGGCCCCCGTTACCGGATAGTCGATTGAAACCCCATTCTTCACACCTGGCACTTTTATAAAGTATGGCTCGCGGACACCGCCTTCCCATTGATATCCCTTGCCGCCCCGCAGCGGAAGGTTAGTGGTCGAAAAGGCATCCCCGGAGGCTACTCCGCCATTATCGGAAGTGAACACAACAATGGTATTATCATCTAAACCCAGTTCCTTTAATTTATCGAGAACGATTCCGACGGCATCGTCCATCTGTTCTACGAGTCCGGCATAAACGGGATTATCCTGTACGTTTCGTATCGGCAATACCCGTTCCATTTGGTAGCCTTTCGCCTTGATGCCCATCTTGTCGGCCTTATCTCTATATTTCCTCCATTTTTGTTGCGTTGTTTGAATCGGACCATGAACGGCGTAGAAAGACAAGTAGGCAAAGAAGGTACTGTCCTTGTTCTTTTCAATAAACTCAGAAGTTTCCTTGGCAAGACGCATCGAGAGGTTCTCCCCTTTCTCCTTGTTTTCCAAATTCGGATTTTCCCAAGGGGAAAAGTAACCACCTTTGGGACTACCGACATCCCAACCGCCTTTGTTCACGTCGAAACCATGGTCCTCAGGCCAGGAACCCTTTTCACCCAAGTGCCATTTGCCCGCAAAAAAGGTATGGTACCCGTTAGCCTTCAATGCATCTGGCAAAGTGGTCTCGTTTTTAGGAAGATTGCGATTATATTCGGCAGGTAGCAATTTGTCGTTGCGGTTCTGTTTGCGCCAATCGGTGCCCGAGGCGGCACCGATCCAGTCCGTGATACCGTGCCGCGCGCTGAATTGCCCTAGCATAATACTTGCCCGTGACGGACTGCATACCCGGCTGGCGGCATAGCCTTGTGTAAAAATCGTGCCTTCATTAGCGATTTTATCGATATTGGGTGTTACGTAATACTTGCTCCCCGTAACACTTAAATCATGAATGCCTAGGTCATCGGCCAGAATAAAGACGATGTTCGGCTTCTTTGGCTTTTCCAAACCTTCTTTTTCCTTGCATCCCACCAATCCGATTAGGCAAAGTATCAGTATTGCCCTGCCCGTAAGGCAAGTCGGCCTAAACCCCTTTCTCGAATTCAATAGTACCGTTGGCATGATTACTTGCTTTTACGTTAGTTTTCGTTTTCTTTGGGATTTTCCACTGGGTAGATTTTCGCAACAGCGGAAAAGACCAAATTTTTCTTAAAACCCATACCATACATTATCTGGAATATTTGCTGAGAGCACAGAAAACTTTTTGGAATTTTATTTCGCCGTCCAGCCACCATCAACGGTAAGCATAGAACCTACCATATAACTTCCTGCATCACTGGCCAGTAACAGAGCCGCACCCTGAATTTCTTTCAATTCACCCCAGCGAGCCAAAGCTGTTGCACCGACAATAAACTTTTTTGCCTCTTCGGTATCGGCTATCGGAACATTCATTTCGGTCAAAAACGGTCCGGGGCAAATGGCATTGACAGTTATTCCGAAAGTCGCTAGCTCGAGCCCGAGAGCCCGTGTCATTTGAACTACGGCACCTTTACTCGATGTATATGGTGTTCTGTTCGCAAGACCGACAAGACCTAAAGTACTGGCCAAATTAATAATTCGGCCCCATCCATTTTTTTTCATTTGAGGCACGACGGCTTTTGAGGCCAACCAAATTCCATCGACATTAACTTTCATCACCTGCTGAAATTCATCATACGTAAGTTCATCTATGGCACCGCGAATATTAATACCGGCACTATTGATTAAAATGTCGACGCTGCCCAAATCATTTTGCGCTAAAGCTACAGCCTGATTAATTTCGGATTCGATAGTTACGTCCGCAGCATAAGCTTTTGCTTCAATGGAATATGTTTTCGATAGGGACTCGGCTGCGGCCTGACCTTCCTCTAGATTTCGATTGACCAGAGCAACATTAGCTCCGGCAGAGGCTAAACCTGCGGCCATTGCCAGTCCAAGCCCTTTGGAGCCACCTGTAATCAGTGCATTTTTCCCTTTTAAATCAAATAGTTGTATCCCAGGTAATTTTGTATCGATCATATTTCTAAATTAAATTTCAATCTAAATAATTCTCTGACGGCTCTACTCTTTCGACGGACAGGGTGCTCCATAAATATTTGGTTCCAAGAAGTTTTTTACCTCAGCTAAAACCATAATTCCTTTTGGCAAATAGCACAGAAATTTTATTGTTCTCTATTTCTAAAGCCAACTGTTCATCCACAGACTTTTCTGAAATCCGATGCAAGGCTTGCGTTGATTTATGTTCCTTTATTTTCCGAAGAAATATAGCAAGCTCCGTAGCGGATATTTTGTCAAAAGTGGCCCAATATTCTTTTGTTAAACAAGGAATTTTCAATGGATCCCTAGTTATCATCTCCAAATTGAAACGTATATCGGAATTATACCTGCGAATCTCCGAAATCATTGCCTCGATATCTAAAAATCCCGCACCAAGATTCACCTCCGACATCAGAAAACCATCTTCATATTCCTCTACTGCCATATCTTTTAAATGCACCGTAAAAGCATATGGTGCAAGGGCCTTGACAACTTCCATGGGGTCTTCCAGTAACGAGATATTATTTCCGGTGTCAAGGGTTACCCCTACCCACTCACTATCAATACGCTTTAGAATTTCAACGAATTCTTCCGCACGCCAATCTTTATGGTTTTCAACAGCAAGGCGCATTTGGTGTCTACGCATAATGGGTTCTGCCAATGCCAATGATTTTTCAGAGGCCCTTTTAAAGTTTTGAAAAGCTTCCATGCTTTCGAAATTCTCATACCGTCGTCCTGAAAGACAAACGGTGCGGATAATCTCAACTTCCATCGCCTTCGTCTCTTGAACTTGTTGCTCGAATCGAGCTATATCACTTTCATCTTTTGGTAGCTTTATTTGGCCTTCCATAAAAAAATTCAATTCCCTGCGGCGCTTCAAGATTTTATTGGCCAAGTTAGCGTCCAAACTGTGCATGGTCAGCTGGGCACCGCTAAAGCCCAATGAACTGAAATGTTCTATCATTTCCAAGGCATTGGCATACGCTGGGTACTTGTCACTCTCCATTTCACGATACCTTCGCAGCATAAAGGTGGCTTCAGCAGCCCCAAACCTAGTTTCTTTAAAAGCACTCGGAATAGTAGGAAATAATGGTAGGCCCATGGCCAATGCCCCACTAGCTGAATTTTTGATAAAAGTTCTTCGTTTCATTGGAGTACCATACTTATGACGAAAATACCTTTCTAAAGTAGTGAATTTTGCGATGCATCAAAATGTTTAGGCTTAAGATTGGAAGGTTCTTATCCAAGGAACAACCAAAATTCCTAGACAAACTACAGATATAAAAAAAATTGGCAGTGCATTTAAAGTCTATCCATTTTGCGAACTATCGGAAAGATGTTTACTTTAATAGGCTAAAACGACCACACCATTTTAATGGAAGGGAAAAATAGTAAGTCTAGTGCGAACCTTACCCACGATACTCATTAAACCAACCAAATTATGATAGCCATACTTTTATTAGTGCTCAGCGTTCTACTGATTATTTTATTGACCGTAAGGTTAAAAGTTCATCCGTTTTTGGCGCTTCTAGCAGCGGCACTTTTCTTCGCTTTGTTTTCGGGAATGAACTTGGACACCATTGTTGAGCTCGTCAACGGCGGATTTGGGGTCACCCTGGGTAAAATCGGAATCGTTATTGTTTTGGGGGTCATCATCGGAGCATTTTTAGAACATTCCGGCGGTGCCTATAAATTAGCTGAGGTTGTACTTCGTATTATCGGCAAGAACAGGGTACATGCTGCCATGGGCATTGTCGGCTTTATCGTCTCTATCCCTGTATTTGCGGATAGTGGGTTCATTATCTTGAACCCCTTGAACAAAAGTTTGACCAAAAGAGCCGGACTGTCCGTTGTTGGAACGGCAACGGCCTTGATTTTGGGATTAATGATTACCCACGTACTGGTGCCCCCTACCCCCGGCCCCATAGCCGCTGCGGGAATTATTGGAGCGGACGTGGGACTTGTGATGCTAGTCGGTTTAATTATTGGCCTAATTTCTTTGGTCTTAGCGATTGCCTATTGTAAAAAAATGGGGTCTAAATATTATATCGACCCGAATCCTGACGTGACGGATGAAGTCATTGAAGAAAAAATGAAGCAGGCACCCAGTGCCTTTAAATCTTTTCTTCCTATTCTAATTCCCATTCTATTGATAGTGGGCAAATCGATTATGGAGTTCAGTTTGGTCGAAGATCAAGAGCCTTCGGCAATCGTTAAGTTCATTTCATTTGTTGGCTCCCCAATCATTGCCTTGATTATAGGAATGCTGTTCGCTTTTTTACTGCCAAAAAAATGGGATAATGAAATGTTGGCAACTACGGGTTGGGTCGGTAAAGCCTTGGCAGATGCCTCTAATATTATTCTGATAACAGGTGCGGGCGGGGTTTTTGGCACAATTCTTCAAAATAGTGGCATTGCCGATGTTTTGGCGGAATCGTTATCAGGTGCGAATCTCGGCATCTGGCTCCCTTTCTTATTATGCGCGGCCATAAAGACCGCTCAAGGATCTTCAACAGTAGCATTGATTACAACAGCTTCCATCGTAGCTCCGTTATTGCTTACAATGGGTTTTTCTACTGAAATAGACAAGGCTTTGGTAGTCGCTGCGATAGGTGCCGGTGCGATGGTGGTCTCCCACGCTAACGATAGTGGATTTTGGATTTTGACCCAATTCTCCGGTATCGATGTAAAAACCGGGTATCGTGTATATACTTTAGGAACATTCATTGTGGGAACATTTGCAGCGCTTCTTGTATTTGTTGCAACATTTATATTTTAAATCTATGTCTATTGATTGTAAAAAAATAAAGAGAATCATACTAATAGCCCTTGTGTCTTTTTCCTCTTTATGTCATTACAATTGTCAAAACCCGGTATCACCTCCATTGTCTCCTGAGGAAGCTCTAAAGACTTTTCACCTAGCGGATACAAATCTGAAGATAGAATTAGTAGCTTCCGAACCTTTGGTACAGGACCCAGTAACGATAACTTTTGATGGGGAAGGTCGGCTCTGGGTTGCCGAAATGCTCGGTTTTATGCAAGACATCGAGGGTACAGGCGAGGAAGATAGAATTGGCAGAATCTCGGTCCTGTTCGATGATGATGGGGATGGGAAAATGGATCGAAGACAAACCTTTTTGGACAGCCTTATACTTCCCAGAGCCCTTGCTGTAGTAAAGGGAGGTGCCCTCATAGCGGAAAATATACCGCTTTGGTTTGTTGCCGATATAAATGGCGATTTGAAGGCCGACGGTAAAATGTTGATAGATTCCCTTTACGGAGGACTTGGCATTCCTGAGCATTCCGCCAACGGGCTATTACGAGGAATGGACAACTGGTACTACAACGCCAAGTCGAAATACCGATACAAGAAAATTGGAAACGAATGGGTCAAAAATGAAACCGAATTTCGGGGTCAATGGGGCATCGCCCAAGACGATGCCGGCCGTTTATTCTATAATTACAATTGGTCGCAGCTGCATGCTGATCTGGTGCCGCCCAACGCCCTGATGGCCAATAAAAATCATACCGCCGCCACAGGTATCGACCACGGTCTTACCCTAGACCGTCGCATTTTCCCCATACGCACGAATACCGCTGTTAACCGGGGGTATGTACCGGGTACTTTGGATGAAAATAATAGGTTATTGGAATTCGCCTCGGCCTGTGGTCCTTTAATTTATCGGGGTTCTGCGATGCCGGAAGCATATCGGGGAGATGCTTTCGTTTGTGAACCTACTTCTAACCTCATTAAACAGAACCATATTATCGAAGAAGGTTTTATGCTACGGGCCGAAGTTGCTTATGATGATAAAGAATTTTTGGCATCCACAGACGAGCGCTTCCGACCCATCTCCTTGGCCTCTGGGCCTGATGGGGCTATGTATGTCGTAGATATGTACAAGGGAGTGATACAGCATGCCCCTTATATGACAGAATATCTTCGGCAAGAAACCTTAAGTCGTGGGCTCGATACACCCATCAATATGGGGCGCATTTGGAGAATTACTTCCAAAATCCAAAAGGAAAGAGATACCGTGAATCTTGTTAGTTCAGGAACTACTGAATTGATAAAAAAATTAGAGGATAAAAATGGTTGGACCAGAGATACGGCACAACGCCTTTTGGTTGAAAAACAAGACCTTTCTATTGTACCTGAATTGAAAAAATTAATCGAAAATGGAAATGCGTTTGGCCAACTTCACGCCTTATGGACCTTGGAAGGTCTAGGGTATACAAACCCCGAAATATACCTCATTGCCCTGCAATCGATGTATTCAAAAGTGGCTCAAACCGCATTACGGATTGCTGTTTCGGTAGCAAATGAACATCCTGAAGTTATCCATGAAATTGAAAACTTTATCCAAAATAATTATAACGAATCGGAATCCATTTTGAAAATGCAGATGGTGTTGGCCAGCCGTAAAATCAATCCTAAAATTGCTTTCGATATATCGCAGCGATTTTTGGAGGATTACGGAGAAATCCCACTCGCACGTGATGTTGTAATGAGCAGCCTAGAGGGCAAGGAATTTGATATGCTTAGCACCGTTTTGCTGAAAAATGACGAAATTACCTATAATCAAAATCATGAAATATTCTTAGAGCTATTGGCTACGGCGATTGCCAATTCGGCTTCTCCAACCGATGTGCACAAATTAAAACGAACTGCCAATCGTATCGAAAATACGGAAAATATATGGATCAAAAATGCAATCTTAAATGGTTTAACGAATTCAACCAATTCGGACTCTGAAAGTGCTTCCGCTGTCCCCACGAATATCGATAAGAGCGTTTACACTGCGGGGCGACAGAAATACATGAACTTCTGCGCCAGTTGTCATGGTACAAATGGTGCCGGTATGAAACGTTTCGCTCCACCCCTAAAAGAATCGGAATGGGTAACGGGAAATGACCAAAAATTGGCAATGCTTCTTTTACATGGTATGCAAGGTCCCATCGAAGTCAATGGAAAAAAATACGACCTCCCTAATATTCTTCCGGAAATGCCTTCTTTCTCAACCTTACAGAATGAAGATATTGCCGAAATAGCGACTTATATAAGAAATGCGTGGGGTAACTCAGGGAGCGAAGTCACCAGCGGAACTGTCGGTAGTGTTCGTTATAGAACTCAAGGAAAGGTCACACCTTGGACGGCACCAGAACTAGACAGTTTAATCTTTGATATAGATCTTTAACCCAAAAGTGTGAGGTGGCGATGACGGTTGAAACCATCATTTTAGCAGAATATTCCCAAAACTCTAAAGTACGGGCAGATACCTTTTAGACCTAAGCTGCTTGCAGGATGTGGGGTCGTGAGCGTGTAAACGGCTATTTCTTCGAGTGTTGCACGTAATTTCCCGGTTTTGTCCCGTGGTGTTGAGAGTTAAAGGAGGGCAATAAGGTCTCGGTCTAGATTATAGTTCAGCACCGGCCGGTTTGGACTACCTTCGGCGCCAAAGGTCAACATGCCGGCGAGACCCTGTACATTCTGTGTTCCCAAGGCACTGACCTTTCCTGCCAGGTCGTCCAATGAACTGAACGCACCATTGGACCGCCGAACGGGAGATGTGCGCTCTGTAATGGCCGACCCAATTACTGGAAGATTTTCTATCTCGGCGATTTTTCTTAATTAGTGTCAATCCTTTTGAGGAACTGCGTTAGTTACACTTTTGACTACGATACTATCAGTCCCTAAATTCCAACGATTAAAAAGACTTCACTTATTTTCTAAAATGACTGACTAACTAGCCGTTTTATTGGACAATCTTCTTTAGTTCAAAAGCTTATTTTCGCAATACAGGAATTAAAGATTTGGGTTTTGGTGCGGAATTCAATTTCTGACCACTGATGAAAGGTCAGGAGTATTCTATCTGTGAGAACCACATCTCCTGTCAAAAGCCCTAGCAGAATTATTCAAAAATGAACATTTCCCCAATCTCGTGGCATAGTCTCATCAGAAGAACTTTTTTTGATACTAATAAACAATGATTGGCCTAGACTACCAGTTTAAAAAGTTCAACTAAAAAATGCATTCCCTCAAAAGCAAATATCCAATACATTTCAAAAACTAAAGATGGATTGTAGTGTTGCTGTTAGCGAAACAGCCTAGGTCCGACCTTTAAGAGCAGGGTCTCAGGCAAAGTTTTTATCAGTTTACAACTGCAATTTTAAAAGAATTTCGTGAGTACCGTTATTCGAATTGCTTAATGCGGAACTTAGTGGTGCCTCGTAGGCGTAGCCCACATTGAGACTATTACCAAAATCGAAAAGGATAAAACCTGCGAAACCTTCATTCAACCTATAGGCAGCCCCGAACTCGAAAATCTCCTTGTAGCGCAGGGCGGCGGTGAAATCTACTGACAAAGGCGCATTCTCGATATATCTTATCATGGTGGACGGTTTGAATAGCAGTTGTTCGGTCAGTTCCACATCATAAGATCCCATCAGATACATATGTATGTGATTTCTTCCCAATCGTGCAATACCCCCATCCTCTTCCAAGCGTCTTGGTTTTAATATTTTTGGCACCGAGAATGAAAGTGATAATTTTCGGTTTTGAAAATAAACTCCAGCACCGACGTTAGGTGTAATGCCCCCGTCAAGGTTCATCAAGGAGGAATCCGACTGCAGGCCAAAAGTCATTAGCCCGTCAGTGTTGGCATTGTATGAGCTGCCGGATGCTTTCAGCCCCAGATAGATATAGCTGAATTCATCCCATTGTATGCGATACGAAAAATCGATACCAATGGAAGTCTGTGTCTCAATGAAGGTCTTATCGTTGACGATACTGATTCCGAGTCCAACTTTTTTACCTAGATAGGTACTGGCGAGAAAACTCTGGGTCTCGGGTGCCCCGGAAACCCCGGCCCATTGGCTCCGCACATTGACACCGAATTCGGTCGTTTCACCGGCCCCTGCATAGGCCGGGTTCACATAATTCATGTTATACCTATAAAAGATATAGCTGGGGTCTTGTTGTGCACTAATTTTTCCGATGAGGAAGAACATGAACAGTGCGAAATATATATGGTGTAATGTCATTTTGCTTACAGATTGATTGGATTAGTAGTTGATGAATATCCAACCGTCCATCGGTGAGGTACCTTTGCCTAATTGAATTATATAGTAGTAAGAGCCTGCAGGAAGGGTTCCCGAACCTGATCCGTTCCTTCCTGTCCAGTTGTTTTGGTAGCCTTGGGTCTTAAAGACTTCATGGCCGTATCGATTATAAACGGTCACCAGTGCAGCGGGATAGTTTTCGATACCTTGTATTACCCATGAATCATTTACGCCATCACCATTGGGTGTAAAGGCCTCTGCCGAGACAACCTGTCTTTCCTCGCCGATGGTGGCATCGCTATCGTTGAGATCGGCATTGGCACCGATACCGTCGCCGTCTTGGTCAACGCTTTCATTTGCGTCGTTAGGGAAAGTATCCTCGGAATCGGGGACACCATCACCGTCGGTGTCGGTATCGTCAAAGGAGTCGTTGGCATCATTTATACCATCTTCATCACTGTCTGTACCGTTATCGACTATGCCATCACCATCGACGTCAGCGTCGTCACCATCAAGTATTCCATCACCATCGGTATCGGGATTAGTGCTTTCTGGATCTAAATCATCGGAAAGACCGTCGTCATCGTCATCAGGGTCTTCTGAGTCCGGAGTACCATCACCGTCGGTGTCGAGCGGATTGTCGGGGTCATCATCCTCACTGTCAGGGATGCCATCACCATCATCGTCAGTATCGGTATTGTCGCCGGTTCCGTCGCCGTCAGTGTCGGTATCTTCATTTTCATCTAGAGGGAAATCATCGGCGCTATCGGGTGTTCCGTCACCGTCGTCATCGGTATCCGCATTATTACCTGTTCCGTCACCGTCGGTATCAGTATCCTCATTTTCATCTAGTGGGAAATCATCCTCGTCATCCGGTGTCCCGTCATTATCGTCATCCGAGTCTTCGGAATCAGGGATACCATCGCCGTCACTATCGAGCGGCGTGGTCGGGTTGTCATCTTCGCTATCCGGTATTCCATCCCCATCGTCATCAGTATCGGTATTGTCACCGGTTCCGTCGCCGTCAGTGTCGGTGTCCTCATTTTCATCTAGAGGGAAATCATCCTCGCTATCGGGTGTTCCGTCACCGTCATCATCGGTATCGGCATTGTCGCCTGTTCCGTCACCGTCGGTATCGGTACTCTTCGTTTTCATTCAGATGGAAACTCATCTTCGCTATCGGGTGTTCCGTCACCGTCATCATCGGTATCGGCATTGTCGCCTGTTCCGTCACCATCAGTATCAGTACTTTCGTTTTCATCCAATGGGAACGTATCTTCGGTATCCGGTACACCGTCTTGTCGTCATCGGTATCAGCATTATCGCCCGTTCCGTCGCCATCGGTATCAGTACTTTCGTTTTCATCCAATGGGAACGTATCTTCGGTATCCGGTACACCGTCTCCGTCATCATCCGTATCTTCATTATCGCCTGTTCCGTCACCATCGGTATCGGTGTCTTCTGTTGGATCCAATGGGAAAGCATCTCCAGTATCAGTCGTTCCGTCATTGTCATCGTCATCATCACAAACGTTTCCATTACCATCGTTATCGGTGTCCAGTTGATCTGTATTTGCTATTGAAGGGCAATTATCAATATCATTGTTTACACCATCGCCGTCAATATCTGGGTTGATAACCGTAATTAGTGCGGTATCGGTATTCACATTACCATGTATATCGGTCACTGTAAGGGTTACTGTATTATCTCCGGTATCCGCTGCTGTAAAATCTTCTTTGTCCAATACAAGGGTAGCAATACCACAATTATCTGTTGAATTATTATTGATTTGTGCAGGCATAATGGATGCTTCACCATTAATATCTAGCGTAATCGTAATATTTTGCGTAACAACTACAGGGTTAGTGGTGTCCTCAATAGTTATGACTTGGGAAGCTACAGTTTGGTTACCCCCAGCATCCGTAGCGGTCCACGTGACTGTATTTTCGCCAATATTCAATGATTTGCCAGACATGGTATCGCTACCATTATCATATTCCTGAAGCGTTTCATGTGGACCAACACTAATTTTAATATCATCCCATGAAACAGAATTATCTCCTGAAAATACAACTCTGTTGGTCCCAGATGTATAATTGCTATTAAAGGAATAGGTGTGGACTACATTGGTTACCAAATTGGTCATGGTAACATTCACAGAAGCGCCATCATCTATTATTTCAAACCGTACTGGATTGTTGTAAAAGGCACTACCTGGGCGTGGTTGATAATCGTATCCAGTAGATATGCTCGTTTGACCTTCATTAAAATTATGAAGCCTAAAAATGAGTCCCACGGGTTCTGAATTAAAAATACCACTTGGTTGTTCACCGGTGCTGCGGGTGCCAAAGAAGGCCAGTCCTTCACTATTGGCATAGCTTAAGGTAGCAGATAGATAGAGTGGGTTACCTAGGGTAGGAATAAATTCCGCAACACTTCTTAGGGTTCCTCGGCTACTGGTATCACTTTTGTAGGCTCCGTTAACTACAGACCCTGTATTGGTCCCCAGCTCAAAGTTATTGCTATCCCAACTTCCTGAATCGAAATTTTCTTCGATAAGATTGGGGTTGGCTGTCATTGCTTGTATCGAATAGTTTAGGGAAGCGAGACTACCACTATCGTCCGTTGCCGTCGTAGGGTCTAGTTCCGTGCCTTGTACTGTGTAGGAACAATTATCAGTATCTGTACTTATCTGTTGGTTCGCACCTAGCACTAGGGTTGGAGGCACTTCATCTACATCTATTAAAGTAACCGATACAGTTTGATTACTTAATGCATCAAAACCATCATCTGAACTTAAATCATTGACAGCTACTATAATTGTTGCCGAATCATTACCGTTAGTATTGTCATCTACTCCGGTTACGGTAATGCTTTGTGGCGTATCCCAATTTGCAGTGGTAAATGTCAACTGTGCAATACTTACGGTTGCCTCATCGTTATCATCACTGGAGATATCGAACACCACGTTACTTGTGGGTTCGGTATCGAGTACAACGGTAAAAGTACCGGTTCCACCATTTTCATCTATGGTCAAAGACGTTTCACTTACGGTATATGCTGCGGAATCATCATCGGTCAAAGTAATGGCCACGGTCTGGTCAGCAAGAGCGTCGAACGCATTGTCCGACCCTACATCGTTCACTGCAACAGTAATAGTGGCGAAATCATCGCGGTCAATATTGTCGTTCACCCCTGTTACGGTGATGGTCTGTGGCGTATCCCAATTTGTGGTGGTAAATGTCAACTGTGCATCGCTTACGGTTGCCTGATCGGTATCGTCACTGGAGATATCGAACACTACGTTACTTGTAGGCTCAGCGCCTAGTAGAACGGTAAAAGTACCTGCACCACCATCTTCATCGATTGTTAAGGTTGTTTGACTAACTGTATAGTCAACATAAGTAAATCCGGTAGCAGTGGCTGTACCCCCAGCAGTAGTTACTGACACATCGCCTGTTGCACCCGTAGAAACGACTGCGGATATCTGTGTGGCAGAATCTACTGTATACGAAGTAGCATCAGAGCCTCCAAAAGTAACTTGTGTGGCACCATTAAAGTTAGTTCCAGTGATTACGATTGTATAGTCTTCCCCTGCACTAGTAGGAGTAAAGGAGCTTATGGTAGGTTCTGGCAATGCGGTAATATCATCGAGTTCTTGTGCGGTCAGGGCTTTATCAATAATCACCATATCATCGATACATCCGTCAAAATATTCCCATGCCGTAGGTGTTGTTGTATTGTATCCGTTCGTGTATGAAAGGCCCAATTGATTGTATGACATATCTATATGGTCAACTGGGGCACCACTTTGATTTGCTTCTAAATTTCCATCCAAATAAATTGACACTGAATTGCTAGCACCTACTAAATCTACTTGGTGCCAATTACCATCATTGACCGTATTTGCTGAAATTGCTTGAATAGAACCGTTCCCAGTACCTGTCCAAAGAGTTCCTTTCAACTTCCCGTCATTATCAATCATTATTATGGGAATATAGTTGGTTAACGAATTATTCAAAGCTTCAGCATTTTGATATCCCAAAATAGCCCCATTGCCTGTTGTTTTAAAACGAAGGGAAATTGTAAATTGTGGTAGGTTTCTAATTAAATTATCTGGAAGCTTAACATAACCAGGCCCGTCTTCAAAACAAATAGCTTGCCCTTGCGCCCCGGTCTCATAGGTGACTGTGTTTATTTCCGTTCCATCATAATCGTTATCGGTTTCATCCAATACATTGTTCTCAAAATCATATTGAGCTACTTTATATATTAAGTCAGTCTCCGTATCGTTGCCCTGGGGGTTGGTAACCTTGATTTCACCTGATGAGCCTGTACCTACTACAGCGGTAATCTCTGTAGCGGAAACTACGGTAAAGCTGGTTGCTTCAACTCCACCGAAAGTAACGGAAGTGGTACCCGTAAATCCATTTCCTATTATTGTAACAGTGTCCCCGTTACCCGCCAAAACAGGGCTGAAAGATAATATTGTTGGGGAATAGGTATTGGTGTGTAGGGTAAAATACTCCCCATTTTCTAAACTAATCCCGGTTATTTCACCATTTGAATCTAAAGTTCCCAAAGAGGTGGCTCCGGAAGAAAAATCGCCATCACTGTCTTTGATCAATTCCCATGTTTCATCAAATCCACTGAATTTCAAATTGATGTCTTGCGTAAAGCTTGTAGTCTTATCTACTTTCCATTCCCGTTCTATACGGGCGGCATAGGCATTGACATCAATTTCTGTAGTATAATTTGTAAGGGCGCCGTCATTGTTCGCGACAACTATAAATTGCAGGTCATTAGAATGTGAAGTAGTACGACCGGAATCGTTATTCGCTGTGTTGAAATCGTTATCCAAAGCAATGGTCAACACGGCATCAGAATTAATCGATTTGGATATTTTCTGGTTCAACCCACTGGCATCATCTCTACCGATACCGAAAATATCGGTTTTATAATTTAAATCAACAGTACCATCCCATATTACTGATCCATCTGAAGAGAGGTAGTTTGTGGCAGTGGACTGATCTATGGTAACACCATATTTAACAGCTAGGTACGATTGTATTTGTAAGCGCTCGGTTGAAGATAATGATTTGGCAAACACAATAACTTCATTAATTTCTCCTTTAAAACCGTACACAAATGAACCATTGGGCATAGAGCTACCAGCTAATCGTAGGTTTCCAGAAACAAAAGACCCAGTACCCATATTTTTAGAATCTACTAAAGAACCATTATTAAAAACATTTAAAGTTGAAGTACCTGTTCTGGTTTGGTTGATAATTGTAGGAGTATTTGCTAAAATATTTGCTGATAGGGACTGACCTGGTACATTTAGACCTCCATTGCTATCTACAAAGGTCTGTCTTGGAAATGAGCCGTTTGTAGCAAATTGAATGGATTGTGAGGTGTAGGGTGTAGCGGTGGCAATAATAGCATTAAAACCTGTTGCAGTACTGTAATTGTTAAAAACTGTAACGATTTCAAAATCCTTATCATCCACGAGACCCAGATCACTTGAGAAATCGAGGTATTCTAATCCTGAAAATTCTACTTTTGGATTAAAATTAATACCGTTTTCAGCAATATTTGGTTGGTTGGCTGCTACGGGTTGAAGAGCATTGTTGCCAACACCAGATTGGTCTTTCCATTGTGCCGGTGTAACACCACTATCGGCTTTAAGCCAGAGTTGTAAATCAGAAATCACACCTCCTGGTGATTCTTGAAATTTAGCAATGGTAAAGATACTTCCACTTTGTGGTGGGTTGACAGTGGTAAATTCACCATCGACATTTAAGTTTCCCATGATTTCAACATCAGAGGAAAAATCTCCGTCAGTACTTGCGATTATGGTCCAGCTGTCATCATAGCCTTCAAACTTGACACTCACATTTTGATTGAAATTGGCAGCACTTATTTTCCATTCACGCGCCAAACGGATATTGAACCCGGTGTTCGCGTCCAGTTCTGTTGCTTGTGTGTTCAGGGAAGCACCATTATTGGACACTACCAAAAATTGCAGGTCATCATTATGTGAAGTGGTACGACCATTATCGTTGTTTGCCGCACTGAAATCGTTGTCTAGAGCGATGGTTAGCACCGCATCTGAGTTAGCCGATTTAGATACTTTTTGGTCTAAACTACTAGCATCGTCGCGACCGATACCGAATATATCGGTTTTATATCCTGCATTGATAGTACCATCCCATACTACCGAGCCCTCGGAAGAGACATAATCGGTGGGGGTGGTCTGATCCAAGGTGAAGCCGTATTTAATTGCTAGATACGATTCTATTCGGTTACGTGTAGGGGCATCATGTTCATTTTTAAAAATGATGAATTCAGCAATGTTGATATCAGAATGGTTGTCATTGACGTCCCGTGCGCCAATTGAGATTCTTCCGTTGGACAAATCGATGTCCCCGCTGTTGGTGCTTTGGGCATTCTGTTTCCCGTTGATAAATATAGTGTTGGTATCCCCACTTGCAGTTTTTGTATCCACCAAAGAAAGCATATTGTACTTGCCATTGGTGAATGTTGTATTGGCAACTGCATAATTACTGTTTACGGGAGCTGCAAAGCGTACTGGGTTGTTCTCTAAATTAAAACGAGCACCATCGCCTCCATTTTCAAACTGAAAGATTACATCGGCACTGCTGGTCACATCATTGTTCTGGGTATAGATGATGTAGGCCGTATTGCTATCGGTGTCCAGATAGTCACCAGCGATAGAGGTACCCGCTAAGTGCATTCTATCGTTATCGTCAATATCGATGACGGAATTAAAATTGAGTGCATTGGTCAACAGGGTGGCATCATCCGGTGCTTCCGATTCCGTAAAATGTGTTGCCCCGTTTATAACTTGATTGTTCCATCGGTCTATGGTAGCACCATTAGCGGTTACATTGCTGCCAGATTGTTGGGTACCGGCATCTGCTTTTAACCAAATGGTGAGGTCAGTCAGTTCGCCTCCAGGTGCTTCCTCTGATTTTGCTAGAGTTAAATATTCACCATCGTTCAATGGAACATTTAAAATTTCACCATTGTTATCGAGTCTTCCAAGAATAGTTGCTCCTGTAGTAAAATCACCGTCATTGTCTTTTATAAGCTGCCAACTTCTGTCAAAACCATTAAATTTTAAATTGACATTCTGTGCGAAATTTACAGTTTTATCAACCTTCCATTCTCGGGAAATACGTGTCTCAAATTCATCAGTATCAATTTCTGTGGTTTGGGTAGTGGTTGCAGCACCATTGTTCGCAACAACTAGAAACTGCTTGTCATTGCTGTGTGTTGTAGTACGGCTAATATTATTGTTCGCAGATATTAAATCTGTATCCAAGGCTATGGTTATGATAGAACCATTATTTATGGATTTTGAAACCCGTTGGTCTAATCCACTAGCATCGTCGCGTCCAATACCAAAAATATCTGTTGTATATCCAACGTTGACGGAAGCGTCCCATAAAATACCGCCATCTGAAGCTAGATAATCGGTAGCTGTTGTCTGGTCAAGACTGATACCATATTTTAGGGCAAGGTAAGATTCAATACGATTTTGTTCTGTAGAATTTAATGTTTCATTGTAAACAATTATTTCGGATATCTGCCCGTCATAAGAATATTGGCCACCTATTTCCGTTCCCCCTACCCAAGTTTCTTCATCCGTTAACCAATTTCCTGCAGGAAAGCTTTCCGAGGGTAAGGCTGTTCCATTTTTTGTGTGATATCCACTGGTATCATCCAGCACATAGCCGTGTATGTAATTTCTATTAACCTCTTGCGTGAAATTATCCAATATATCCCCTTTGAACGTACCACCTTTGATGACCTGCATATACCCGTTGGCATATCGCCATTTATCAAAACCGTTTTTTTGACCAATGACGTAGTGATCCACGCCTGCCTGATCTATATTGCCTACATAAAAGACCGAAACCTTGTTGGTTAGACCGAGACTTACCGAACCAAAATTTATAAAATCAAAATCTGAATCCGTGCTACCTGTTGGGGTTCCTTGAAAATCTATACTTGGGTGGAAGTTGATGGTATTTGGAATAAATGTAGGACGATTGTTTGCGTTCGATTGTACTCCCGTCAGCGAATTTGGCGATTGATCAATCCAATTACTAACGCCTGTGGAATTTGTTACACCGGTGTCTGCTTTTAGCCAAAGCTGAAAGCTTGAGTTCACGCCTCCCGGAGATTGGGCCGAAAGGGCAGCAGTGCCGAGGAAGAATAGAATGGTGAAAAAGGAAAAAAAATGGATCGCTTTTGGTCGGAAATTACTTTTGAATATCATATGCCCCGTTAGGTTAAGATTTTTCTTACACGGGTGAATATCTTTCTTTTATAGTTATATGCTAAATTTATGTTGTCATCCCGACGGATTTTGATGTGAAGACTTCGATATACGGTGTTAGAACATCGATGAAACACCACTCTTTGATAGGTTTTAGCTAAAACCTTTTTAACTGAGTTAACACTAAAACAGAACCTTACAGGGGTTATTTTCTGCCGAAGAATACTGACGTATTTAAACTGTCAAATTTTGAACATTGTTGTTTTAAGCAAGTAAAATGAATATGAATCACCTTGTATAATTCTCGAAACATCTATGAGAATTCTGGGTACTTCTTTGCTGCGAACGCTTTTCGCATTTCCTGGAATAATTAAGTATTCTCATTGCAAAACTTATTTCAATTAGCTGATGCTTATAGTTTTACCACTAACAATATCATTTCGATGGTCAAGTTAATAGAAGCGAAATCTAATGTTGTTATCATTCGAATATGAGATACATGATAGGCCAATAAGAATGACTAAGTCAATGAAAACTATGTTTATGGCAGGTCCATAGTCTTAAGAGTAATTATAAATTCGAAGAGTGGGTGTTGGGGTGGCATAGAAAAATAAAAGGGGATAGACTTTGATGAAGGTCCATCCCCTTTGATACGTGTTCAAGTTTCTGCTATTGCAGATCTTTTGGCATTGACCAACGGATTCTTTTGCTACCCTCTTGATTAGAAAGGAATGTGAGCATTCTAGATTCGGCTGGTGATTGATTGATGAAAGTTCTCATGATTGATGTTTTATAGATTGATGCGTTGTTACAAATCGTGATTAGCGATTAAAGTTCCGGTACTGTGCCCATTGGGCTCTTTTGCTGTTGCTAAAAGTTGAAAAGTACTGGCCTGTTTTTGATTCTGTTGCTGTATTGTTGAATGATGCTTTCATGATTTCTTTGTTTTTATAGATTGATGATTGTTATTTTTTTCGGATTCAGACTATCTGTTGAA
Organism: uncultured Flavobacteriaceae bacterium; assembly: GCA_963832345.1. Lineage (GTDB taxonomy): Bacteria > Bacteroidota > Bacteroidia > Flavobacteriales > Flavobacteriaceae > Pricia. The sequence goes on from CAWHTW010000019.1 coordinate 562,137, forward strand.
ATTTCTGTACTGTGCCCATTGTGCTCTTTTGCTGCTACCAAAAGATGAGAAGTACTGGCCTGTTTTTGATTCTGTTGCTGTTCTGCTGTTAGATGCTTTCATGATATTTTGTTTTAAGATTGATATGTAATGATTGTTTTTAAATTGTACTACATCTAGTAGACGACACAGATTTCACTTTGTTACAGTACTATGTATAAAAAGGTACTATATTGTATCAAATTTAACATTTACAAGTCTGAAATAATCGACAAGTATTCAATTAGACTATTGATTATCAATGTTTTAATTGAATACTTGAATTTCTTTTTTTTCGCACTAAAGACTATGCTCTATTTAAGAGATTATACTAAATCGATATTTTGGCTGATATTTTAGCGTTTGATTTTAAATAGCGCCTATATATAAAGAGCCTGATTTATGTGAATTTGTTGGATGAATTATCAAAAAGAACACCATTTTAACTCCTTGCGCTTATGCTTCGAAGTAAAATGGAATCCATTTAATGTACATTTAAAAGACCCCTATAGATTACGTAAGGAGCATCGTGCCCTACAGCAGTGGCTTTTAATACAACATAAAGGAAACAAAGACCACACCGACCACAGCCAGGGGCAGAACGATCAACATATACAAAAAGGAAATAAAATTGGCCTTGAAAAATGCTCCGAGCCAATGGCTTTCGTAGAAGGTACGTAAGGCCAGCGTTAAATAAATAATGAATGACAAAAAGACGAGCACCTCGATCCACGTGGGGATGTCTAAAATTGTATTTGCCAAGATGAGGACGCAAAAGGTGGTGAATATGAAGGTGAAAAAATAAAAGCTAAACACAATATGATGTGCAAACGTGCCGCGCCTCAAGTAAAACAACTTTAACAATAGGGCAAATAAGGGCAACATAAAGAACATTGCAATTGGTATGGTATCATAAAGTGATTGAAGAATTCCGCCGCCCCGTTGCTCGTATAATTTCAATAGTTGTATATAGACCTTGGTGGTAAAAACACCGGCATCTTCTTTCATTCCCATGGCCCTCAATTTTTCGGCCTGCGGAGCTCTACTTACAATAAGAGCGTCTAGTACTTCCTTTCGAAAATTAAAGGAAGACATCGGGATTACTTGGCTACCAGTCATCACAGAGTCAATTGCTTTAATTTCCTCATCGGACATTCCTGTATGGACCTGGTTCTTCTTAAGTGCTTTTTTTGTGGCTTCAACACCCACAGAACTCCATGTTAACGGATAAGGAATCTAGGGGTAGCGCTTTGTCAAAACCTTTCTCCAGTGCTTTTGACACCTCGTTATCCGCCTTTCGTATGGTAAAGGAAGAAATGAAAAAGAATACTACAGAAATGAAGAGATAGAACTGTGCAGGATGCAGATACGACAGGCGTTTACCATCCACAAAACGTCTCGCCAACACCCCGGGTTTTGTCATTAGGGGAATAAAGCTTTTGAAAAAACGGGCATCTATTGAAAAGTAATTGTTGATGGTGTTGCTGAACAGAACGCCAAAAGTGAGATTGTCCGCGGTTTCCTGTCCGCAAAAAGGACAATAATCGAAGGAGGCATCGAAGGATTTCTCACAGTTTTTACATTGGTCGGTATCGGCCATGAAATCATGGTTTGATTAAAGTTACAAAAAGTCAATTGTTAAAATAGATTTGTAAGACCAATTATTTTAACTACGTAACCTAGCGGGGCCAGAACATTGTATGAAGATTGTCTCATAAAAATACTATTCTTTAAGCAAAAGGTTTGCGATCCTCGCGTGCATAAATCCCGTTGTTTAGGGTTAAACCTTTAATAATGAAGTATAATGAGAGACCCTGTAATAGTAGATTTCGAACGACAGTTGTTTCCGGAAGAAGTTATTTATCATTAAAAGGCTCTATCGGATGGGCCTCAAGATAATCGTTGATGGATTCCCCGTCGTAAACGATGTGTTTCCTTTCGGGCTGTAAAAAGATGATCTTGCCCTCGTCCCGAAATTTTTGTAATGTAGTAGATGATTATCTTCTCAGTGTCTGCATCGCTTCTTTCTTGTCCAACCACTTATCGGGAGCATCCTGTTCCATTTTGGATTCGACATACTTGAACACCCTATCCGATAGCGTATAAAAAGCTTCTACCTTGATGCAGATTACGTTCATTGTTATTCCAGCATATCAAATCATTTCCGGTCTTTCCAAATCTGGAAACCTATTATACTGTATGAAAAACATTTAGAAGAATATGGGTGTTTTTCAATCTCTAATCATCAAGGTGGACCATCGGGAAAATAAGACCTTTAATTGTAAATGGTAGGATAGAACAACTGAACAAAACAATTTTGGGAATTGTCTGATTAGGAATATATCACTACACTTTCTCCAGGGTTCATCATGCGATGGAAGGATAGAACCATGTAAGATTGGTTTTTTGCCCTTCTTGCATTTATCTGTAGCACCGTGGCCGGCAGTCTGAGAGCAGAAAGACTTCCCGAGCGGAGCGGCACAACTTGTCCGTATGGAAAAGATTGAAGTGGAAAGGTTGACCGACTTCCGTAAGGGATTGGGAAATGGAAATAGTTTCTATAGAGAGTCTAAAAAGACGTGGGATTTTGCGAACTAAGCTATTTGAAAGTTTAAACTATGGGCAGTCAGATTTTAGTGCCGAAAAAAGTTCGATTTGCAAGGCTTTTCAAAATCAATATTTGGAATTAAGAAAAGACGCAAAATTCATCTTAACAATCTGAAATGAACCTTTTGATAGGTCAAAATGAAAAGTAAAAAAAATAGCGATGCGGTATTTTCAAACGAAAGGAATAGAATACTACATTTACGCGATAATTTTTTTAGGCTACACTCGTTATTGGAATGAGTAGCTGCAATTTTAAGCCTAGTTTTATTGAGTATAGAACACCGGTATATTGGTTTTAAGCATTACATGATCAAGCTTTTTTTAAAATATCTTCTTTCAATTGGTTGCTTGTTGCTTTTAGGCAACCAGCAAGTTTATGCTTATAGCTCAAATTCGGACAATGAATCGGCCAAAAAAAATGCAAGCTATACTAGTCATGAAAGTCTTGAGAATACTAAAGTACTCCTTTTCGATTCCAATTCATCGGACCAAAGAAAACAACATGTAATCTGCGAAGATAAAGTCGAGGAGGAAGAGGAGCGAAAAGGCGACTCGGAAGACTTTTTTGAAAAGGATTACTTGTCTACCTCTCTCGCCCTTACTTTTTCAGAGCGCTCGTTTCTTTTGTTTTCAAAAGAACGCTTAACACCACATCCTTATTTTTACTATTTCACTTCATACAAGCTGTACTTGCGCTTCGAGGTGTTTAGAATTTGATTTCTATTCGTTGGGCGAATTTTATCGGCCTAACGATCCATCCTGTGTATTACCTAGTTTGTCGTGCGAATACGTATGCCGTTAGGTTACCGCGCCGATCCGTTGGCAAACGCCAAAAATCATTCCATTTTAACCATTTATCAAAACATTGTCTCATGAAGAGAACGATTATTTTATTAGGCTTGTGCATTGCGTTATTCAGTACCGGTTGTGCAGAAAAAATAGAAAAGCCCGAAGAAGAAACCACTTTTTTAATAACTAGTCCAGCACAAATGGACACCTCCGTTACGACGGACTATGTGAGCCAGATCCGCTCCATCCGCCACATTGAACTCCGCGCGCAAGAGCAGGGGTATCTAGAAAAAATCTATGTTGATGAAGGGCAAGCCGTAAGACAGGGGCAGCTACTCTTTCAGATCATGCCGAACCTCTATCAAGCGGAACAACAAAAGGCACAAGCGGAGGTCAATTTCGCCCAAATCGAATATCAGAATACCAAAACTCTAGCAGATAGTGACGTAGTTTCCATCAATGAACTGGCCATGGCCAAAGCGAAACTAGACAAGGCGAAAGCAGAACTGGCGCTAGCCAACGTGCATCTGGAATTTACAAGAATACGCGCACCTTTTGATGGTATTATCGACCGTTTTCACGTACGTGAAGGAAGTCTGCTCGAAGAAGGCGAGCTGCTCACAGAACTAGCGGACAATAGCCAAATGTGGGTCTATTTCAACGTGCCGGAAGCCGAATATCTTGATTATACCATACAATTAAAAAAAGACGAGGTCATGAACGTTGACCTTTTGATGGCGAACAATAAAAGGTTTCAACATTCAGGAGTGGTCGAGACTATTGAGGCGGACTTTAATAGTGAAACGGGAAACATCCCATTTCGGGCCACCTTTCCTAATCCCGAAGGACTTTTACGACATGGGGAAACAGGTAATATACTAATGGCCGTTCCTTTGAACGACGCTTTGATCATTCCGCAGAAAACCACTTTTGAGATATTGGATAAAAAATATGTTTTTGTGGTCGATGAAAATAATGTCATCAATTCAAGACAGATTACGGTCGGCGAAGAAATGCAACATCTTTATGTTGTGACTGAAGGTTTAAAGACCAACGACAAAATTTTACTGGACGGACTGCGAAAAGTCAGGGACAAGGATAAAATCAAATATGTGTTTGTCAAGCCCCATGAGGTACTCTCGAAGTTGGACCTCTACGCGGAATAATAACATCCCTAAAAAATAGAAAATGTTCAGTAAAATAATTCATAGACCCGTTTTGGCAATCGTCATTTCGTTGGTCATCGTTTTTGTCGGAATGTTGGCAATCAAGCAATTGCCCATTGCGCAATTTCCCCAGATTGCCCCTACTACAGTTAGTATTTTCGTTGCGTACCCAGGCTCGAACGCCGATGTTTTGACCAAATCCACCTTGATTCCTTTGGAAAAATCAATCAACGGTGTTGAAGGGATGCGCTATATTTCTTCGGATGCCACGAGTGCCGGGGAGGCAACCATCAACATTATTTTTGAGCCGGGCACCGATCCGGATCAGGCAACCGTTCGGGTCAAGACCCGAGTCGATCAGGTTATGCCTTTATTGCCGCCTTTGGTTCAGCGCGAAGGAGTCATCATCACACCGATCCAACCGAGTATGTTGATGTATGTAAACCTATATAGTACTGCCATAGATGACGATCAGAAGTTTTTATACAACTATGCCAACGTCAATATGGTGCCGGAAATTCAGCGAATCAAAGGTATCGTAAGCGCAAAAATCTTGGGTAGCCGACAATATGCGATGCGTATCTGGCTAAAACCCGATCGTATGCGCGCCTACAAAATCTCGGCCGAAGATGTTCTCGAAGCGATGGAGGAACAAAGTGTAATCGGTAGGCCAGGAAGGCTGGGCAGTAGCTCGGGGAAATCGGCGCAATCGCTAGAATACGTTTTGAACTACCAGGAGCGCTACAACAAACCGGAGCAGTATGAAGACATCATCATTCGCGCCAATGAGGAAGGTGAAATTATACGTTTGAGTGAAATCGCCGAAGTGGAGTTGGGTACTGAATTTCAAGATATCTATTCCAATCTCGACGGCTTCCCGTCCGCGGCCATCGTATTGAAACAATCGTTCGGTAGTAACGCCAGCGATGTTATTAAAGAAGTGAAGGATCAGCTCGAAGTAATGAAGGCCGACTTCCCTCCAGGAATGGACTACAAGATCAGCTATGACGTCTCGCAATTTTTGGATGCATCGATAGAACAGGTAACCCATACCTTGCGTGATGCCTTTATCTTGGTGGCGCTAGTGGTATTCCTCTTTTTGGGCGATTGGCGTTCAACCTTGGTTTCGCTGCTGGCAATTCCGGTATCGCTTATCGGTACGTTCTTCGTGTTGCAGATCTTCGGACTTTCAATCAATCTAATAACCCTGTTCGCCCTTGTTTTGGCGATTGGTATCGTAGTCGATAATGCCATTGTGGTGGTCGAGGCGGTACACGCAAAAATTGAAGAGGAAAATATAAGTCCGTACAATGCGGTGCAAAAAGTAATGGGCGAAATCAGTGGTGCTATTATCGCGATTACGCTTGTTATGGTCGCGGTATTCGTTCCGATTGCGTTTATGTCGGGCCCCGTAGGTGTCTTCTACCGTCAATTCTCGATTACGATGTCGGCCGCAATCATTATTTCGGGCGTGGTGGCTCTTACCTTGACTCCGGTACTTTGCGCAATGCTATTGAAGAACAATCACGGTAAGGAAAAGAAAAAGAACCTTTTCAGCCGTGCGATCGACGGTTTTAATAACGGATTCGAAAAATTGACCGGAGGCTATGTCGGATTATTAAAAAGAATCGTGAACAGAAGACTGGTCACGTTCGGAATTCTGCTAGTGTTCTGTGCCGGAATTTTCGGGATAAATACCGTACTACCTTCGGGATTCATTCCAGGTGAGGATCAAGGTACAATATACGCCATCATCCAAACCCCGCCCGGAGCGACCTTGGAGCGAACCAACCAAGTGACCCAACAATTGCAGAAAATCTGCGAAGAAATTGACGGGGTAGAATCTGTTTCTGCATTGGCGGGCTATGAAATCATGACCGAAGGCCGTGGCTCCAATGCGGGTACCTGTTTAATTAACTTAAAACCTTGGGGCGATCGCCATCATTCCGTTCACGAGATTATGGAAGAATTGGAGGAAGAATCCAAAGACCTCGGTGCCATTATTGAATATTTTGAGCCGCCCGCCGTACCTGGTTTTGGTTCCTCCGGTGGATTTTCGCTTCGGATGTTGGATAAGACCAATGGCACGGATTATAAGGAGTTCGAGCAAATCAACAATGTTTTCATGGATGCCTTAAAGGAACGGGAAGAACTCACGGGAGTCTTTACCTTCTTTGCGGCCAATTATCCGCAGTACGAACTGGAAATAGATAACGAACTCGCCATGCAAAAGGGAGTTTCCATCGGAAAAGCTATGGAAAACCTAAATATTCTTATTGGTAGCACCTACGAGCAAGGGTTTATCCGTTTCGGGCGGTTCTTCAAGGTATATACACAAGCCGCTCCTGAATATAGAAGGTATCCGTCCGACATTATGAAACTATTCGTGAGAAATGAAGAGGGGGAAATGGTCCCCTATTCGGCTTTTATGAAAATGACTAAGACCCAAGGTCCTAATGAGGTTACACGGTACAATCTGTACAATTCGTCAGCCATCAGGGGCTTACCTGCATCGAGCTTTACAAGCGCCGATGCGATTAATGCCATAAAGGAAGTTGCCGCCGAAACCTTACCTAGAGGGTATGATATCGCTTGGGAGGGACTCTCCTATGACGAGGCCGCCCGTGGTAACGAAGCACTTTTTGTTTTCTTGGTCGTATTGGTCTTTGTATATGTGGTGTTGGCAGCGCAATATGAAAGTTTCCTATTGCCCTTGGCGGTTATTTTTTCACTTCCTGTTGGGGTTTTCGGTTCGTTTGTATTACTAAAATTTATGGGCTTGGCCAATGATATCTATGGACAAGTGGGACTGATCATGTTGGTGGGATTACTGGGGAAAAATGCGGTGCTGATCGTAGAATTCGCAGTTATGAAACATCGACAAGGCCTATCCATAATTGATGCCGCCATTGAAGGAGCCAAGGTACGTTTCAGGCCGATTTTGATGACTTCCTTCGCCTTTATCGCAGGCTTAATCCCATTAGTTCTCGCTACAGGAGCCGGAGCTATCGGAAACCGTACTATAGGCGGTTCTTCATTGGGAGGTATGTTGATAGGCACGCTGTTCGGGGTTATCGTCATTCCCGGCTTGTACTACATATTCGCAAATCTGGCCAAAGGCCGCCAATTGATAAAAGGCGAGGACAGCGAACCCTTGTCCGAGAACTATGTTCGAAAAAGTGAAGAACGCAGTAGATTATTATTACGCCTGCGCATAGCTAATAGAACATTAAAAAAATTATTGAAAAAAACGGATAAAAACAAATAGGATACTATGTATAGAAATAAATCTTTGATTTTAGGCTTTGTCTGCGTTTTATTAGCATTTACGGGCTGTAAAGCACCTTCAGTAGCGCAAAAAATTGCCATCCTGAGAGTATAACGGCTTGCATTCCGACAAATACCGGGAAAATTTCGGAAGGTTTAACGGATCCTATTTACCACGATACAGCCTTCCAATCAACATGCAACTCATCGCCACAATCATGAGAAGGGCCGTATTTACCCTTTGTCGGTTTTAAAGGTGGAGCGACTTTATGGTAACCTTACCATTTCGCCAATTCGTATTATGAATTAATTTCAAACAATTCTTGGAACATTTAACTTGTTCCGGAAACAGTTTACAGGAGGTCGAACCAACGCAGTCCAAACCATCATACCACCGCCGGCAAGGGCCGACTTTGATATTTAACTTAAATATATTAATTGGACAGCTAATCTGAAAACGAAGATTCATTCTTTCTCACGTAGTTATGCAAGGGCGGTAAAAAATAAAGCGGTGTTGTACATTTGCACAATCTCATCAACGAAGGTATCCTATAACTAGGCGCAATGGCAAAAACCAATACCAAATCTCACGACGAAATGTCTTTCCTTGATCATTTAGAGGAACTGCGCTGGCATTTGATTCGGTCCGTTTTAGCGATTGTGATTTTAGGAACCGCTGCTTTTATTTTTAGCGGCTTCGTTTTTGATGTCGTTATTTTCGGTCCTTCAAGGATGGATTTCCCAACCTACCGATTTTTTTGCGATATTGCTACTTCCTTGGGCACTACTTCCGACTTTTGTAAAGATGAGCTCCCCTTTACCATACAGAGCCGGACCATGGGGGGCAATTCTCGGCCGATATATGGACTTCCATTTCTGTAGGATTCATTATTGCGTTTCCCTATATACTTTACGAGCTATGGAAATTTATCAGTCCGGGACTTCATCCTAGAGAAAGACAGCACTCACGCGGCTTTATTCTCATCTCCTCTTTGTTGTTCTTCATGGGCGTGCTTTTCGGATACTATGTGGTCGCTCCCCTATCCATCAACTTTTTAGGAACCTATCAGGTCAGCGAGATCGTACTCAACGAATTCGATCTCAATGACTATATCAGTAAACTCAAAACCGCCGTCCTGGCTTCCGGGGTGCTTTTTGAGCTACCCATCATAATCTATTTTCTGACCAAGGTCGGTATCGTAACCCCTGAAATTCTGAAAAAATACCGAAAGATTGCACTGGTCGTCATTTTGGTCTTATCGGCAGTGATTACACCGCCGGACGTGACTAGCCAGATTGTTGTGGCCTTGCCGGTACTTCTGCTCTACCAAGTGAGTATCTATATCTCGAAGATGGTATTAAAACGCCAAGCCAGACGGGAAAGGCGAGAAAGGGAAAAAGCGGTTAGGAAATAAGCAGTTGCAGTGGCGATAATCCTGTTTTTTCGAAATCACGAACTAATGAACTTGCCCTTCCAGCCTGTTTTGCAAAGTCCAAATAAACGTGGGATTTTGTAAACAAAAGCTATTTAGAAAGAAATAGGTTTATTTAAACTATGGGCAGTCAGATTTTAGTGCCGAAAAAAGTTCAATTCTTAAGACCATCTTTCGAAAAATGAATCCGGCAATAAATGAACATTTGTGTACAGCTGCTTATTAAAGGTCAACCGCTACGTTAGGTATAATCGGTTATCCTACTATTTGCTTTGCAGTAACAAAAGGTTGCTCGTAATGCCGCTGCCCCGTGGCTTTATATAGGGCATTGGCCACCGCCCCGAAAACAGGAGGAAACGGAGGTTCTCCCATACCCGTTGGGTCGATTTCATTCTGCACAAAATGCACGTCGATTTCTTTTGGCGCTTCTTTCATCCGGATGATTTGATATTGGTGGAAATTGTTTTTCTGAGGAACTCCGTCCTTAAAAGTCAATTCCCCAAAAAAAGCGTTACCGACACCATCGGTTATCGCCCCCTCTGCCATGTTTGTGGCCGCATCGGGATTTACCACTATTCCACAATCGATTGCACAAACTACTTTTTCCACCACAGGTTTGCCATTCTCCATCTTAAGATCCAGCACATGCGCTGCATAGGAGTTATGGCAAAAATAGGCGGCAACCCCACGATGTTTCGATTCAGCATTTTGGTTCCAGGCCGATTTTTCACGCACCAGTTCCAAAACACCGGCGTACCGCTCGGCATCATAGTCGTTCTCTTCTCCAACAGGATTCTCCTTGGCACGTTTTAGCAGGTCCAATCGAAATTGAATAGCGTCTTTGCCCATGACTTCTGCCACTTCGTCCAAAAATGCCTGTTCGGCACCGGCCATAAAATTGGAACGGGGAGCGCGGAAAGCACCAACCGTAATATTGGAATCAATGGACCATTCTTCCGCCAAATAATTATCGATCGCCCCTGCCGGAAAACGATTGGCGAACAATGGGCTTTCTGGTATACCGCCCGCCTTTATATGTAACGCCGTTAAATTATTATTTTCGTCAAAAGCCGCGCGATAGGTTGCGTGGTAAGCAGGACGATAAATGCCGGTCGTCATGTCATCTTCACGGCTATAAATTAACTTTACGGGAGCATTTACTTTTTGCGAAATTAAGGCCGCTTCCACCACAAAGTGGGCATAGCCCTTTCTTCCAAAACCACCTCCCATTCTTGGCATTTCCATTTCAATATTTTCCTTCGGTATTCCCAAACTGCTTTCTAGCGTAGGAATGATAAAGGATGGAATCTGGATGGGTGCCGCAATTTTTACTTTATTACCTTCCACATGCGCAAAAGCATTTATAGGCTCCATGCTATTGTGGGCAAGAAAAGGGGCCGAATAGCTTCTCTCTAAAATTTTTGTCGCTTTTTTGAAGGCAGCCTCCGGATTTCCATCCTTTCGGACGATATTTCCCGGTATCGCTGAAAGAGCCTCCATCTGTGCTTTGTGGCCCTGTGTGGATTCCAGTCCCGCAGGGGTATTTCTTGTTTCCTGTCCAAAAAAACCGTTTACAATTTCAGTATTTGGAGTAATAGGCTTCCATTCAACATTTAATTTCTTTTTGGCCTGCATCACTTCCCAAGTCGAGTTACCTACTATCGCCACCAATTCAGGAAAAGCGTTGGTGTCAAACCCGTGTTTTTGAAATCCCTCCTTAAAACTTTGGATGGTTATTACATCCTTAATGCCGGGCATGGCTTTAGCGGATTCAAAATCAACGGATTCTAAAGTCATTCCAAAGGCCGGCGGATGCACGATCATAGCGATTAACATGCCATCCTTTTGATAATCCATACCAAACATGGGTACCCCGGTTACAATGTTTTTCGCATCCACATTTTTATGGGAGCGGCTGATGAGCTTAAAGTCTTTAACTTCTTTCAATTGCACTTCTAAAGGTACGTCAAGTGTTGCCGCAACCGAAGCCATTTCGCCATAACCGGCCGATTTTTCCGTAGCTGCGTGTTTCAAAATTCCTCCTTCAGTAGTGATTTCTTCTACGGGAACCTGCCATGTTTGTGCAGCCGCGGCCATCAACATCTGTTTTGCTGTTGCACCTGCCATTCGAAGAGGTATCCATCTTGCTTTTATTCCCGTACTACCCCCTGTGAGTTGAAAGCCATATTTTTCTGCATGATAGGGCGCCTGCTCTACCACCACGTTTTTCCAGTCTACATTCAACTCTTCTGCCACTAACATGGGCATTGATGTTCTAATATTCTGACCGAATTCGGGATTTGGTGTGTAGACGGTCACCAGCCCGTTATCCCCAATTTTCAGATACGAATTCATCTCGAACCATTCGTTGGGCATTTCTGTACCGGCCATCTCTTTTGCCTGTTCAGGCTTACAGGAATTTAAAAAACTGAATCCGAGGACCAACCCTCCACTTGCCAAACTCGTATTCTTAATAAAAGCCCTCCGTCCAATATGCGTGTTTATCTTTGTCATCTTCTGATTTTTTCTAATTAAACGTTATCGGCATTTGCGGCTGTTTTAATGGCCTTTTTAATTCTGGTATACGTTCCGCAGCGACAGATGTTACCGTTCATGGCCGATTCGATTTCTTCATCTGAAGGATTTGGGGTTCTTTTTAACAAGGCGGAAGCTGACATTATCTGTCCCGCTTGGCAATAGCCACATTGAGGCACATCAATTTCCAACCAAGCTTTTTGAACTGGATGATCGCCATTTTCGCTCAAACCTTCTATAGTAGTAATCTCTTGCTCACCTACCGCGGAAACGGGCAACTGACAAGAACGTACAGCATTGTCGCCTAAATGCACCGTACAGGCACCACATTGGGCGATACCGCAACCGTATTTAGTGCCTAACAATTTTACATGGTCTCTCAGTACCCAAAGCATTGGGGTGTTCGGGTCAACATCTAATTCGTGTTGTACTCCGTTTATGTTTAAGTTGAATGCTGCCATAATTAAAGAATAAATGAATAAACATTTCTAATTTACAAAATTTGCGAATACGTAAATAGATTCAAATCCAACAACTCGTACGAATTTCAAACCTATTGATTAGGATATCTCGCCCTTTTAAAGAGCAGAGGCCAGTAAGTGGATTTTGTCATTTTTTATATTCTTGAAAATATTGAGAATCTTCAATTAGGTATTCACTTGTAAGTCGATCCTTCACCAAATTGAAACAAGCCATAAGAAGCGCCCTCCATATATCCGGGTACATCTGATTTTTGTTTTTGCGCCATTTCATCGTTAATGGGAGTCGTAAACGGCATTTTTCCCGAAGGCTTAATTATACCTGTCACAATATCCAAAACAGCTTCGGGAGTTGTACCAAATGTGGCCAAAATCCCTTTTATGTTTTTTGAACCTTCTTGATATACTTCGTCAATGGCCCAAGGATTCGTATAGTTAATGGCTAAAATAGTCGGCTTTGCGGCCGAAATCTTATTCACATAGTCAACATCGATGCCGTTGTTGGATAGATCTACGTGTAATGGTCCACCTTTCGATTGAAATAAGGACGGCCCCTTTGGTATCAACCATAAAAGTACTACATCGGCTTCTTGGGGATTGTTGACGAATGTCACGCCCCAGTTATTCTCTTCGGTACTGAATATGTTGGAGGGAGCACCATCCCTAATTTGCATATAGGTCTCGAAATATACCTTTGTGCTTGACTTTAAAGGCAGGGTTCCTTCCTCATTTCGCAACATTACAATCGACTTGCGTAATGCCTCATCCGCCTTTTTCTTGAAATTATCGTTACCGATAATCTGATTGGCTGCAGCTACATCTACATATGGGTTTTCAAAAATCCCCAATTGAAACTTTTCAATCAATATTTTATGTACCGAAGCATCTACAAGAGGCAGTAATTCTGGGTATTTTTTAAGGGTACCTATCAATAATCCAGGGTTGGCCTGGCCAGAAAAGAGATTAACCCCGGCCTCCAAAGCTTTTTTATAGCGTTCTTGAATAGTTAAATTTTCCACGCCCCAGGGCATCATTTCGATAGGGCCGGTATCTGAATTGATGATACCATCAAATCCGAGCTGATCCCTTAAAACATCCTGTAGAATTCGTTTATTGAATGCGAAGCCAACTTCTTCATATTCGGTGCCCGACGGAAGTGAATAGTACGGCATAATCGCGGAGGTTCCAGCATTTATGGCTGCTTTAAATGGGATGAGGTTTCTTTCGAACATGCCCCCAGGGTAGATACCCTTTTTTCCCCAATCAAAATGGGGGTCTTGGCCACCTTCTCCCGACCCACCTCCGGGAAAGTGTTTTGTGGTCAATGCTACCGAAGTCGCATTTAACGAATCCCCTTGAAACCCTAAAACAATTTCTTTTATCATTCGTGCGGCTAGTTCGGCATCTTCACCAAATGTTCCCTCTATTCGCTGCCAACGGGGTTCAGTTGCTAAATCGGCCATATACATATAGCCTTTGTTGAGACCTACGGCACGCCACTCTTGACGGGAGATCTCGGCAAATTCCCTCACTAAATCAAAATCTCGCATCGCGGCCAGACCTAGTTCCCCGGGAAAGGCGGTAAAAGCAGTTTTTCCCATGCTTAAACCGACAGAGGCATCCGTAGTAATATGGTTTCTTGGATTTGAGGCAATCGTAGCCGGAATACCGAGGTCTCCTTCCTCGCACAATTCCTGTAATCGGTTGGCCCATTTCGCCAGGGTGTCAATCGCAGTATTCGCCCTTAGAATAAAATGCCTTTTATAAAACTGCTGGACGTCCTTGGTAGTACCCGCTGAAGACATCATCGGAGCAGCCAATGGTTTTTTAGTAAAAAAGTTCGTTTCGCTTACCCGGTCTGATTCAGAAAAACCACTGGTGATGGGCTTCTCACTTGGCCCTCTTCCGGCATCGTTTTCCATTAGGGTTGTACTGATTAACATGAGCCCTGCTTTCTGTTCAAGACTAAGCTTTAATACCAGATCTGTACTTCGTTCATCGGCGCTTAAACGCCAATCTTCGTAAACATCGAGTTGATTATTTTTATTTAGGTCCTTAAACTTAAGCCCGTCTATGTCAAGTGTTTTTACCGTGCGGTATTCCAACTTTTGCTGGCTTTGACCCGCCTTCAAGGAATTTTCTTTGTTGTCCCCACAGGATAGCAATAGGCTCCCAAACATTAAACTTAATGGAATCAAATATTTGGGTCTATGTTCCGAGATCATCATAGTAATAACTTTTATTTTTCTCATATACTATTCAAAATCAATTGGCTTAATGTATTCAGAATGGCATACTCGATAGAGGTATAACATATTACTTTAAATTTTTTTCCAGAAAAGCGATAACTTTTGTTCGAATATCATCCACATCAAACATCTCCCCATAATGCGGTGCATCCTTTACCATAATCAATTCGTTTTCCACACCTTTTACGGTCAACCAAGAACTTAGTAATTGAGAGTGTCTGGGGGAAACCAAATCGTCCTTTTCACCATGTATCATTAAAAAAGGAGGGTCGTTCTCATCCACATAGGTTATCGGACTAGCGATCTTTGCAAGGTCTGGTCGGTCAAGCGGTGCGGCACCTATTAATAAAGCTTCGGGTGATTTGGGGTCATTGGCTACCGGGAAATAGGATCAGTTCCGAAGGTCCATAGAAATCCACAACAGCCTCAAACGAAAAATCACGGGATGTGTCGGACATAAAGAAGTCATCAATTTGGTTATTGTTTGATAGTCCTTGAAACGAAGCCAAATGTCCTCCTGCGGAAAATCCCATTAATGCAAATCGTTCTGTATCAAACCCATATTTTTCAGCGTTATCGAATAAAAAAGAAACCGCGCTATTACAATCTTGAATCTGGGCTGGAAAAATGGCCTGTGTTGCAAATCGGTAATCTATGGAAGCTAAAGCATATCCATTGTTAATGATTTCCGCTACCGTATTCTTCATATAACCGATGTCGGCGTACTTGTCATTACTTATCCATCCGCCGCCATGAACAAAAACCACCAAGGGTATTTTGCCGGATACTTTTTGAGGTAAATAAATATCCAACAAATGTTTTTGCAGGGTATCGTTGGCATAGTTGACATTTCCATGTAAAATGGTACCCTTGGGAAATACGTCAATTACTGGATTGGAGGTTTGACCCAAAGACGTTGTGGATACCTGTAACGCCATAACAAGAAATAAAAGTTGAACTATTTTCATAGTTAGGTCGGTTTTCAGTTTATTAAATAAATTTAATAAAGAAATTACGGTATATTCCTGACATTTTCAACATATTATGCTAGTTGCTATCTAAAGTAACACTAACATTACCGGTGCCCAAGGCTTCTTCAAGTCCGGTGGCGTCATCGATGCTTCCCAACTTTGTATAGCTGTATGAGGTTGGAAAGGTTTTGTAAAACAGGACCAAAGTTTTTGAGCCATACAACATTAAATCTCCATTTTTAATCGACCCAGGATTGGTGGCATTTGTTGGTAAACTTTTGGGCAAATCATAATATTTCTCATTGCCGTTCAGCTCGGTCATGTGTATGGTCATAGGCAATAGTTCCTTAAATGCTATTGCGGAATCAGTATCCAAAAGCGTGGCGGTAAAAATTTGTGAATTTACCGTGATTTTGATTATTTCGTTTGCCATTGTGCCATTGTTTTCCGTTTTGATGGGTGCATTTTCTTTTTCGCAAGGTGATGGATTGCCAATTATAGCTGAAGTAAATATTAAAACCATCAAAAGTATAGATTTCATGAATTTATTTTGCCTTTAAAATTCCTTATCACCCAGTCAAGCTTTCACCAGCCTCATTATATCTTGCGTCTTACGGGCCTTTAACTGATGGTTGAGCACCTAATCTGATAAACTCCATTTGCTTTAATTCTTAGATGTATACTGCTCATCCGTCACAGGCTCAAGCCAGGTAACGAATCCATTTTCTGTTTTTGGCAAAATATACATCTGGGTAAGACTGTTCTTTTCAGTAGCGCCATGCCAATGCCTTGTATTAGCGGGAACCTTTATTACATCACCCTTTTTCATGGTTTCCCTCGGCTGTCCTTCCAGTTGATGATATCCCACACCATCGAGTACAATTAGAATTTGTCCGCTCGGATGAAAGTGCCAATTTGATCTGGCACTTTTTTCGAAATAAACATTCCCCACGAGGGTGTTATAGACAGAATCATTTGCAACTAAACCATAATTATAAGCGTTGCCTGTGAAGTTATCAGCGTTCCCAGCTTCACCCCTAGGAAAAATTGCTTGTTCAGAAGGATTTGATTCCGTGTTTTCTTGTTTTTCAACTTTTGTGTTGCAGGCCTGACTTATGAATAGTAGAAAGGCAACTGCAAGTGTGATTTTTGTTTTCATTTTATCAGTTTTAAATTTTCTTGATGATTTTTGCAGGAGTTCCTCCTACAACAACATTGTCTGGAACATCTTTTGAGACTACTGAACCCGAGGCAACTACAGAGTTTTCGCCAATGGTTACGCCGTACAAAATGGTGGCATTCGCACCGATCCAAACGTTCTTCTTAATGTGGATGGGTCTCGGAACCAGCGAGTGTCTTTCTTGAGACGAAAGAGGGTGTCCTTCTGACAGCAAGCTGACTTTGGGTGCAATGAGTACGCCATCTTCAATAGTAATTCCTCCCAGGTCCAAGAAAGTACAATCGAAGTTGATAAATACGTTTTTACCAATTTTTGTATGTTTACCATAATTAATATACAAAGGGGTGAAAACGGCAACGCTTTCGTCAATTTTTGCACTTGTGATTTGGCCCAGCAAATCCCTGATTTCTTTAGGGTCTGTGGCGTTATTCATCTGCACCAACAATTTTTTCGTGGTATATGAGGCCTCACGCATTCTATAGGCTTGAGGGTCGTTTGGCTCAATGGTTTCCCCATTTTTTAACCGCTCAAAAATGTCCTTACCAGATGGGCGTAAAATATCCCTTTTATTTTCTTCCTTTTCCATATTTTCAGCTTACATTATTAACAATGGCCATCATATTTTTGGTTTTTTAATTCGCCTATTTGCACCTCCAAAGCTGTACACCAAGGAAATATTCCCTGTGAAATCATCTTCCGAAACTATCTCGGTATCGATCACCTTGTTCAATATGGTCGAAACCGAAAGCGGGAAATCTTTTTTTTATCAGGGAAACAAAGCCCACAATGTAAAATACTTTTAAATCGTCCATAAGCAAATAATAGGCTTGGGGGGATACATTAAAATACCACTTTTCGGAAATATACAGATTGCTAAAGGATGAATTCAGTGCCATATAGTGTTTGTTTTTGACCCGTCATCAAAACCATGGCCATATAGGTAGGAAACACCTAGCTCTACTTTGTCCGAAATCTTATAGTTGGACGCCACCTCAGCGGAAAGGTACCGCCGCGACTCCAAAAGCTCCTCGGCCTGACCGTCTCTAACGACATTGACCTTTCCAAAAATCAGGGCAGGGTGAGCCCCAAGATGCAACGAAAACCGTTCTTTTTCCATCGCCTTATACCGTAAGCAGAAAATAAAAGTCCAAGGCTTGCCCTCCAACGCAAAGCGCATTTCGGGTTCAAAACTTAACTTCCTTTTGGTAAATTTTAAATTAACCAGAAACGCCAGATCTCCCAAAGAAAAAGAGGGCACTAACGAATATGCGTCATTCGTGACACTTACTGATCCTCGAAAATCCTCTAGTACAAGTTCAGTTTCTAATTGCGCCCGTGTGTTAAAACCGCATAGAAAAATAGTCAGTCACACATTTAGGCTTTTTATGGTCCGATTATCCGTTTTGATTAATTGGGTTTTGATATTACAAAAGTAAAAATTCGGTAGTTACATTTGTTACACTAATTACACCTATAATGTCAAATATTACTTATTTTAGTTAAAACGAGAGTTAAATTGAAGGAGTTGGATCAAAATAAGGCACGCATTGTGCTTCTGGAATTGTCTAAGGAAACAGGGTTTCCGACAGATTTCAATGCCTATTACCACACCCATTTGTTTTGTCACCAAGGAAGTATTTCATTTTTGTTCAAGAACGTAGCGATGCAATGCAAAGGCAATGAATTTCTGTTTTGGTTCGCTGAAAGCCAATTGAGAAATTTGGTGTTTTCCAAGACATGTAAGGCATCCATTTTGCTGGTGGAGAAGCATTTTTTATACGATAACATCCCTGATCAAAGTTGGAGTATCGATGCCATACTGCATTCTCGTCAATACCCTATCAAAAAGCTGAACGATAAGAATGATAGGCAAAGGGTCTTATCAAATTTTAAATGGTTGCACGAAAGATTCCAAAATAGGGAACATCGTTTTTATGAAGAGGCATTGAAATTACAAATGCGGTTGTTCATTCTTGAAATGTGGCACACATTTGCAAACGAATATGAGCGCAGAAAACGCACCCTGCAAAGTGGGTCTTTATATGAGCGGTTCGTTCATTTGGTCCAAGAGCACTGTATGGCCGAAAGGGAAGTCCGCTATTATGCAAATACACTTAGCGTTACCCCAAAATATTTGAATTTTATTTGCAAGCAGAACTCGGGTGCCACGGCGTCTGAATGGATCCAACGATACACCAAGGAGCGTATCATACTTTTTTTGCAAAACAAAAATCTGAATATTTCCGAAATTGCCGATAAAATGATGTTTTCAAGTCGGTCTTTTTTCACGCGCTATGTGAAAAAGGTTTTGGGTACAACTCCGACCGAGTACAGAAGTCGATTGGAGTAATATTAAGATGTTTTTTAGGTTTATACTTAATATTGATGATGGTTTGTACTTGTTCACCACTACAATAAATAAATAGTTATAAACCAATTCAATTATTTCGCCCTTTTCTACGGCCGTATTAAGGGACAATTTTTCCAAATCACAGAATATGGGATGAAAGTATCCCATTTTTGATTTACGTGTTTCTTCTGCTTAAAAAGTTTAAATTGACGTACTGATTTAATTGTTCACATTTTTCGTTTATTTAAACTTTCGCACTATGATTTTCAGATAGGCAAGGGTTAGTACCTCGGACCAGAACTTGGACCTTCAAATCGATGCCCTTCTTCAGGATTGGATCGAGAAGAAGAACATCTAAACGGACAAAATCTCGAGTATGGCCACGGAGCGAAAAAGCTTTCTCAAACTTTAGGATTTCGTCAGGGAAGGCGATATTATTGTAGTACGGAAGCTTGACCGGTTGGCAAGAAGCCTTATCCATTTTACCAAGTTCATGAACGAGCTCGAGGAAAAGGTTGTTAAGTTCAACAGTATCGCCGTACCGTTTATCGATACCACAAACGAGGTTTTTGATGAACATGTTCACCGACCCTCGCCCAATTGGAACGGGATATTATAATCGAACGCACAAAGGCCGGTCTTGAATCGGCTAGACGTCGGGTAAAAATCTTGGGCGCCCCGAAAGGATTGAGCAAGAAAAATCAACAAAAGGCCGTACTTTGTGAGGAGTACTTCAAGGAGGGCAGAATGACCGTAACGGAAATCTGCGAGCGTTTGGATATCTCCAGGGCAACATATTACAAATACCTACGGATTAGGGGCCAGGCAGGAAAATTGAGGCCTTACAAAAAAGAAGCTTAAATTCACGAAAGATTAAAATTTAAATACGATGGGATTGTTCAACAAAATATTAGGGAACGCAAGCGAGGTATCGTCCGAGAAACTAAATGAGAAATATGGCAGGTTGTTAGTGGAGAATGAGAATATCGAACTGGGGTTTACGTTGTTCAGAGACATTTTCATGTTCACCAATAAGAGATTGATATTGGTAGATATTCAAGGTCTGACCGGTAGCAAAATTGAATATAAGTCTTTGCCCTACAAGAATATTTCGCGTTTTTCATTGGAAACCTCAGGCACTTTTGACCTGGATGCAGAGTTGAAGATTTGGATTTCCAGTGAGGACACGCCAAGTGTTAGTAAGAAATTCAACAAGAGCATAGATGTATATGGTGTTCAAAGATATTTGGCGAATAAGGTTATGTAGCACTAAGAACAACCAAGTTCAAATAAACGAAGTATTATATAAAATTAATGAACAAGAATCTCTTCGATTTTTTGTTAGGACTATCTTTCTCAACCTTGTAGTATCTATTCCCGCGCTACACCGAAAGATCGGCATTTTAGAAATGTACGACAATTGGGGCGATATCCTGGTCAAATACTTTCTTTGGCATGTAACCGACCAACGGTAAAAGAAGGGATGCCGAAAAAGCAAGATCGAAAGGAACGAATGGCCACATCAATTTTACCACCTGCCGCGAGGACCTAAAAGAGCGTTTTGCAGAAACAAGTAATCGTTTTCAAGGGCCATTTAGTGTTGCCGACCCTTAAAACGAAGGTTTTGAACGGAAAAATCAATTCCGGTCCTGCCAAGGCAATCTAAAAATCCATCAAGTTATAGTTGCGATGCGCTGAATTGCATATCTTAGGGTGTTACTTTAGGCCGCCTCCGAAAATCACTGAATGTTGTCAAGACGGTTTGTCTGTAGACCTAACGCGGACATTAAAAGCCCGACTTCCCTGGACTGAAAGAATGGGAGTCCCTGACGAAACAAGGTCGGCGTGCAGCCGACCTGCACCAATAAGGTCAATCGGATAGGAGGACCGGAGATAAATATTTAACTTTTGGATTTGAACCTTGTCAACGTTTACGCTATATAATTTCCCGATCGTATGAAACTTAATATGTTAAAACAGTGTCTGGCGATTTGTTCGATTGCAGCACTATTGCTTTTTTCGTGTAAGGATACGGGCAGCAGCCAAAAAGATGCCGCCCCAAAAAACACTTCGATGGTCAGCAGTCAAGGAAAATTTTTAGAAAGCATGACTCCTCATTTTAAGCAGTCAGGTACTTTGTATCGAAAGTATAAAAAAATCTATGCGCGCAAGGCGATCAGGGGCGAAAAGATTCAGACTATTACCGCCGATGGTCTGGAGACTTCGAATACAGCAAAAGAAGGTGACTTTATAGTCAAAAATCAAACTGATGCCCAGGAAATGTATATCATGGGCAGTAAAAAATTCAATGAACGATACCGCTTGCTAGGGGAAGCAGATGAGGACTTTTCAGAATATGAACCGCTAGGGAAAGTTATCGGTCTAGAACTAACGCCTGATTTGCTAACGGAATTAAGGCTTGATGCGGAATTCGAGTTTATAGCACCATGGGGAGAAAAAATGGTCGCGAAAAAAGGGGATTATATTGTTACCCCACCGGATCATAGTGAAGTGTATCGAATTGCGAGAAAAGAATTTTTTGAAACCTATGAACTTGACAAATAGTTATAATAGCTTAAACCTTACAAATTTGATTCTTCGGCTTAAAATTATGATTAAGGGAAAACGCTGCGCATCCGACTATTAAAATGCTTGATTGGCCATTGAGCATAGAAAAGTACATATTCGGCTATTGGCGAATTTAGCATGATGCTTCTTGTCCATTAATGGCAACAAGGTCGAATGAAAAAGAAAGAAGGGCGAATTCATGGGTTTCTTATTGGGATGGTTCGCACTTATGGCCCAGTTCGTCCAATGATGCAAAATAGGGTGACGGACATACCGGAAACCATGTACTTGTTGCGGCCCGACCCCATACGATAGCATTCTTGCTGAAATATTCCAATTTACTCAGGGTTTCAGAAATTAGGGGCATAAAATTTGAAATTAATCTGAATTAAGACGAACCGAGGTGAAAAATCAACATTACGAAGTATGGAGCTCATTGGAATCCAGTTCTGACAAATTCAACTGATGTCCTGGAACCGCCGATTGAAGGGATGTGATGAAAATACCCAGAGCAAGCACAAAGACCGATAAATAATTCGTGGCCGTTTCGCGAGACAACCGTCAAGCATTTAAAAAATATTGATTTCCAGTTCCATTTGCCGTTCTTTTTCATAGTTCCGGTAATTCACCCTTTACGGAACGAAGAAAGTACATTTAAACGCGCCTTAAACGTAAACGGATGCTGGTTTCCAGAAAGTCCAAATTAACGTGGTGGGGTTAAATACACTAGGTCAATTAAATGCAAAATGGTTTGTTTCAAATTTTGTAAAAGATCGGATGTGAACAGTATGGGAGCCAACTAGTATTTGCTTCTTGCAAAACATATAGCGAAATCTTCTATTTTTTTATTTTTCCCGCTAAGAAGCAAAATCCCAGACATTTTACCTTCTGCATAGAAATACGAGGACCTTGCATCTAGGCCCGAAGCCCTTATTATTTATAGATTTCTTTAAAAATAGTTTCTCTATAAGGAATATTCAATTCCAAGATTCAAGATTGATGATTTCAGTCCATTGTTGCGTGCAATTACTCCAAAATAATATCTGGAATTAAGTCCAAAATTTGCGTTCAATTTATATCCAAAACCAACTAAAAGTCCCAAATCTAGCTTATCATTATTGGGAAGGTTTCCAGTTCCATCGTCCTGAGTGCCAGGAAGAGTATCTCCAACTGATTTATCTTTTAAACTAAAAATGTATCCGACTTGCGGACCTGATTCAATATAGAATTTTTGACTTAAGTAATTTTGAGCCACTACAGGAAGAACAATTGTAGATTCAATTATATTAAATTCAAAATCAAATTCTGTTGCAGGTTCGTCAAAATTTTGACGTACTTCAACATTCTCATTTTTAAATTTACTCCCTTGGGACGCGAATAATAATGATGGTTGTATTCTAATTTGTTCAGTTATTTTGAAATTAATGAAACCGCCTATATATAGACCGATTTTCCCCGCATAGCGAATGTCCTGTGTATTTGGGTTTGGAAAACGTGGAGTGTAACTCGCATAATTAGTTCCTGCTTGAATCCCGTAGGAAGATTTGCTCTCTTGTGCGCTTGCTGTAAAGGTGATGATGGCTAATGCAATAAAAAACAATAAATCGTTTCTTTTCATTTGGGCACGGTTTTAAATTATTTGTAATGTTCAAGGCGAAATGCAACACGAATATCTTTCTAATTATCGCAAAACATTTAAAAATCTGCTATAGTCCAATAAGCCCGAAGTGTCAAAAGTTGGACAGGTTTTAATATGTCGGCATCTCGTATATCATTCTTTTACTCTCTCTTTTTGATATACAAAACAACGAGCGGGTATAATTTATTATTGTTTCAATTTTAATAAATACAGAACTAAAATTTCATCTTATTCATATTGAAAAATTGGTAAGATCTGAAATGACAGTAAAAGGCTCGTTTTAGTTCATTTAAACGGCTGTTTATTTAAACTTTCTAAAATTCCATTGTTCAATACTTCTAAAAAGTTTATGTATCCGTACTAATTAATTAATCTATTTTTTGACCTTTATTTAAACTATTGCTCATGGTTTTTGGATATGCAAGGGTAAGTACTGCAGATCAGTCGTTGAATTTGCAATTGGACGCTCTTCTAAAAGAAGGGATAGCGAAAAACAACATATATACCGACAAGGTTGCGAGTACCGTAGAACAACGTAAAAGCTCAAGAACCTTTGTGAGTAAGTAGGGGAGGGAGAAACCCTCGTGGCCTGCAAACTGGACTGGCTGGCGCGTTGCCTGATACATTTCACGACGTCAATGTACAACTGGAGGAAAAAGGTGTAACGTTCAAGAGCATCACCGAACCCTTTATAGACACCACAAAAAAATCATCACACTGCATATTCTTGGTAAATATGTTCGCAGCGCTTGCACAATTGGAAAGGGAGATCATAATCGAACGTACCAAGGCCGATCTCGAATCGGCAAGACGTAGGGGTAAGATACTAGGGGCACCAAAAGAGCTTGGCAAGAAAATCAACAAAAAGCGGTACTTTGTGAGGAGAACTTCAAGAAAGACAAGATGACCGTCACGGAATTTTGCGAGAGGTTGGATATTTCCAGGGCAACATGCTATAAATATTTACGATTAGAGGCCAAGCGGGAAAATTGTGGCCTTACAAGCAGGAAGTTTAAATAAACGATAATTTGGGCATATGAGGGTTATTGTCATCGGCGGCACCGGCCATATCGGAAGTTATCTGATCCCGAAATTGGTGACGGCCGGCCATGAAGTGGTATGTATAAGTAGGCATGGGGGAGAAACTTTGAGGGAAAATCCGGCCTGGCAACCAGTAGAACATATTGCCATCGACCGTACCACGGCCGAAGAGAAAGGCAACTTCGGCGAACGGATAAGGGAATTACGGGGAGAAGTGGTTATAGATCTGATCTGTTTTACGCCCAGTAGCGCAAAATCGATGGTCGCTGCGCTACTGGGCGAAATAGAGCACTTTATCCTCTGCGGTACCATGTGGGTGCACGGTCATAGCGAACGGGTTCCTACCACGGAAAGCCAGGCGCGCAAACCCTTCGGCGCCTACGGTATCGACAAGGCAGCAATTGAGGCCGATCTACTGGCGGCCCACCGTCAAAAAGGATTTCCGGCCACCATACTGCACCCGGGCCATATAACGGGCCCGGGCCGGCTTCCAATAAACCCCGCAGGGAATTTAAACCCTGATATTTTCGTTAAGTTAGCCTTGGGACAGGAAGTTGCTTTGCCGAACCTTGGCATGGAAACGCTCCACCATGTTCACGTGAAAGATGTGGCACAATCTTTTATGAGGGCCATCGGGAGTCCAGGGAATGCGATCGGAGAAAGCTTTCATGTCGTTTCGGAACAGGCGCTTACATTAAGAGGCTACGCCATTGCAGTCGCTAAATGGTTCGGCAGGGAAGCAAACCTTATCTTTCTACCATGGGAGGTATGGAAAAAAGGCGTGTCCCAGAAGGATTCAGAACTAACTTGGGACCATATTGCCCATAGTCCGAACGGAAGTATTGCAAAGGCCAAGGGATTGTTGAACTATCGACCGGTTTACTCTTCCTTACAGGCGGTACGAGAGGCAATACATTCCTATGCCATAAAGGAAGATTTAGAGGTTCTTAAAAATACAAAACAGTGACAATGAAATGTAAGAAACGATCTAACTACGGCAAGGTCAAGGTCGAATGGTAATCGGCAGCATAGTCTAAATAATCGATACTGAATGTTACGAATAGCAATACTATTCATAATCTTTGGGACCGGCGTTACTTATGGGAAGGCATATTTTTTAATAGCCGGATACAACACTGTGCCGAAAGAGGTATCGCCTTGGCAATGATACTAGGATATTTCCTAGCGAATTGGCTTGAAATTTCCACAATCGAAAACATCACCTTTTTCGGTTCTATTATTATTGGGACAGCATATCTGCTTATCAATACGAATTCCAAGAAATTTAAGATTGGCCAAACCCCAAAAAAGTAAAGTCTAGAAAAAGGGACTAGGTCATGAATTACGGAAGATGGCGGATGGCAAAAGTTCAATTAACGATATCCTCCTAAAAATCCTAAAACTCGAAATTTATGAGTTATCCGGGAAGAGCAATCGATAAACCGTTAATTTTATTGTCTTATAGCGCAACCTAGAAATGAATTTTATATGAGATTATGAGAAAATGGAATTTAAAAGTAAAAAATGATCCTCAAGAGGTAAGCCAGAATTTAAAATCCGCATTAAAATCTGTAGACGGATTAGTCTTTAATTTAAATCAAGATGAAAAAAATTCAATAAAATTTAAAGTCCGTAAACGGATTCAATATGCTTGGTACCTAATTTTCAGTAACAACGTTGTTGTTGATGGAAAGTTATCCAAAACAGGAAGTGAAAATGAGACCGATGTAGAAATTTCATTTAGTCAACACTTTTTATGGAAATTAGTAATATTTACGTATTTACTTTTGGTTATGGGTCTTCTAATTGCTGTCATCTTAGGAAGAAATGGCAGTTTTTCAACGTATTTGTTCGGTGCAATAATTTTAGCAATTGGTATTTTAATGTGGTTTACGGCACAAAAAAAATATGAAAGGAACATAGAAGAATATAAAGTATTGATTTCTCAAATTTTAGAGTCTTAGGCAGAAAAAAGTTTGGTTAAAATGGAGGCTTCCCTGTTTTTCGGACACACTATAAATCAAAATTCTTAATATTCCGAAAGTGATAGATAAATAAAGTCAGAGCTTTCAATTAGGCATTTTTGAAGTCTATACGGAATTTTGAACCCATGTTAGGCTGACTCTCCAGGGTAATCTTCCCACCAAGGTTGGTCACATGGCTATGCACAAGGAATAGACCTATTCCTTTTCCATCCTCGTTGTTATGAAACGTTTGGCTCATTTGGAAAATACGGTGACCTACTTTATTTAGGTCAAAACCTAATCCATTATCCACGTATACCAGATATTGTCCATGTATATCCTTCCCCGTCGAGATGGTTATATTTGGATTTGTCGATGGCCTCGCGTATTTAATCGAATTGGTGATAAGGTTGAGAAAAATACTTTCCATATAGTTCCAACTATAGAACATGTCGGGCTGCTCATCGAAATTTCGACAAATCGTAGCGCCGGAACTTTCCAAAATCATTCCTATTGAATTCTCCACCTTATCCAGAACGGTATCGAAGTTTATCGTTTCCAACTTGACGCTCACGGCCTCTCTTTCCTTTATGGCATCTACATATTCTTCGAGAGACGAATTGAGACCAATGGCACAGACCCTGATCATGTTTAAAATTTCGTTCTTTTCTTTGTCTCCAATAGAAATATCGGAAAGGAGGTTGACAAGTTGAACTATATTAGATACCGGAGACCTGAGATTATGGGAAGTTGTGTAGTTCAGCTCTTTTAAACCAAGGTTCTTCTTGGTGAGCGTTTCGAAAAAAGCGTTTCGTTCGGCCTCCAGATTTTTTCTTTGAGTAACGTTCTTTGCAATGCCATAGATCTTTCTCTCACTTTCCATCAGTATAGAGGTCCATTGCAACCATGCAATTTTTCCGGAACTGTTCACGTATCTATTCTCAAAATTGATAAGGGGTGCGTCGAGTTTTAAATTGTTGCGACTCTCTATGGTACGTTCCTTATCTTCCGAATATACAAAGTCGATGATCGGTCTTGACAGAAGCTCGGCTTCCGTATAACCCATTAATTTAATGAAGGCAGGGTTAATCTTGAGGAAGTATCCTTCAGGGTTTGCGATGCAGAGGTAGTCGGGCGAATGGTTGAAAAATGGTCTTAAAGAATACTTTTTATTCTGCATACTGTTAGGGCCTATTGTTTTTCCTTGACTTGAAGTCTAAAATGGGCTATGGCAATAAACCTCCGACTAATTTACACTAAATCAAAAACATAAGGCTTTACTTATGATAAGATTTAATGAAAACCTACTATTTGGATTACAATATTATCTATTGAACCAAGTATTGACTCAGAATAAGAATACAAGAAGTGTTCAAATGAAGATAACAAAAGTTGTTTTGTAAATCCTCTCATTATGACAAATAGTAGAACCTTGAGTCAAGGTTATTAAAATTTCGCTAAGTATCAGAATGTAATTCCTTTTTTTTACGAATAAGTGAATAATTATTTAGGACATCTGGTGCCAAACCAAAAAGTTTAAATAAACCATTAAATCTAATGAATGTTATTTTAAAATATACCTTACACGGTTTTGGATCGGTCGGCTTTTGTAGAAAAAGTAAGTTCCTTTTTGACCCTAGTGCCGGTGCGCTTATATAAACGAGCTACCTCGGTAGTAGACTCTAAAGAAGCTTCTTCGGAAATACTTTCAACTGCGCCGGTCTTTTCTACTGCATCTACCCGTTCTGTTCCATCTGCGGTTTGGGCCTGTGCGGTAACTCCGATAAAAAGAACAAAGATTAAAGTTGCGATAGTTTTCATGACTTGCGTTTTATATAAATAGAACGCCGTTCTCCATATCGAACAGGGTCGTAAACCGTTGAACAACACGCGATTTTCGACAATGCGCATTCACTCGGTCAAGAGGCCAAAAAGTATCGTTGAAGGGACTCCCCTTAAAAAGCACTTTACCGAAACAACCGGTCTTTTCACCGTATCCAAGGACTGCGGATTTCGGCGTTAATGCAATAGTTGCATAAAAAAGGTTTGGATTTACAAGAAGATCTTCCTAGCGGTGAACATCAAATACCCTAATGTAAATACCAAATTGTGCAATACTTTCCTAATCGTTTATCGGATTCGCCCTTTTGCAGGGTTAATGACGTTGAACATCTTTTAGTGTCTTCAATGAAAGTTCAATCAAACGATTCATTAATCCGATTGCAAATTTTCAATATTTTCCGGAACAATTTTTTTTACAGTTCCCAATAATCGGTCTGAACCATCTTCTAATAGATCCATACCTTCGTCTCTCTTGACTAGTTTGGAGCAGCTGTCATCATTCGGGGCATAGCTCCATTTGATACACGAAAGGTCTCCTCTTATGGCCCACGTGCCCTGTAAAATCGCGCCAGTTGGAAGTCGCGCCATAGCCATCCCATTGGCCCCGTACCATAAAATTATATCTCCACCGCTCTGAGGCTCCAGGAGATATATAGTATTACCGGTCATTAAAGCTTCAAGTTGCGTGCCTGTCATTTGCCGATTACTATTCTGAGCTGATGGATCTGTAAGTGTCATTAGGAATATTCCGATTAACAGTACTATTGTTTTCATTGGATATTCGTGTTGTTTTAAATATTGTGGTAAATTCTTATCCGTTAAAAAATGAGCGACGAAACTGTAATGGTGATAAATCGGTTTTCTTCTTGAAAATGCGATTTAAGGACTGCGGATGCTCAAACCCTAAAATGTAAGCGACCTCGGCCACTGTCAATGATGTAGTCGAGAGCAGTTCCTTGGCCTTATCGATTAGTTTTTCCTGAATGTGCTGTTGCGCGGTCAGCCCCGTCAGCCCCTTCAACATATCGCTTAGATAGCTCGGCGAAACTTTCAGCTTTTCGGAAAGCAAATGTACCGTCGGTAGACCCCGGTCGTGCGGAGCATCACTATCGATATATTCCCTCAGCTCTTTCTCCAGACTGGTCAACAGGTCGTGATTAATATGCTTTCTAGTTATGAACTGTCGGTTGTAGAAACGGCTAGAATAGTTCAATAGCACCTCTAGATGGGATATCATCACATCCTGACTGTACAGGTCTATGGGCGAATCATACTCCTTGCCGATATTCTGCATCACACCTGCAATCATTTGTTCCTCATCTGCCGATAGATACAGTGCCTCGTTCAGGGAATACGAGAAAAATCCCATTTTTCGAATCTTTTCCTCCAATGGATATCCCCTTAAGAAATCGGGATGAAATACCAAGAGATATCCGGATATAGGATTATCGTCGGCATTGTTCTCGGCGAGCAATTGCCCAGGCGCAATGAAAGACATTACGCCTTCATCAAAATCGTAATGATTCTGACCATATTTGAACTTCCCTTTAAAATCCTTCTTGATGGCTATGCTATAAAATCCAAAAATGAATTCTCGCAAAATCCCACTTTTAGGCTGTAAAATATCCTGAAAATCAATAAGGCTTACCAAAGGATGTCTTGGTGTCTTCAAAGACATAACCTGATGGAATTCCGATATGGAATTTAACTTCAATGCTGCTTTCGATTTATCCTTCATAGTGGACCGCTATTAAAATGATGTCACAGAATTGCCCCCGAACACAGCATTATCGATTACTACGGTATTGAATATAAGGTAGGGATTTACCATGGGAAGTTTACTGGAATCATTGAGTTTTTTCAGATGTTCATCGGAGATTTCGATTTGTAGCGAATCGATATTCGATCGTAGCTGATCTAATGTACTGGCCCCTATCAACGTACTGGTGATGCCTTTTTGTCGCATTACCCAAGCCAATGCCAATTGCGCCATTGAACGACCGGATTCTTTTGAAACACTCCTGAGCACATCCAATATGTGCCAATGTTTTTCGGTCACCTCGGGAAACATCGGATTGAAGGTATTGAGCCTTCCATTGACCTCGGCAAGATTCCCGTTCCCATCATTCCCGTATTTGCCGGTAAGGAAACCATAGGCCAAGGGACTCCAGACTACCGTTCCTTGCCCGGAATCCATTGCCGCTGGGATATGTTCCTGTTCCAGGGTGCGTTCGGTCAGTGCATAGTGCATCTGTTGTGCTATTGGGGGTGCCATATGATATGCCTTTGCCAATGCCGAGCCTTTTGCCGCATACCAAGCGGGCATATCCGAAAAACCATAGTACCTTATCTTTCCCGCTTTTACGAGATTGTCCATGGATTGCAGTACTTCTTCCAAAGGCGTCACCATATCCCAGACGTGCATCCAATACATATCAATATAGTCCGTTCCCAGATTCCTAAGGGAATTGTCGACGGAGCGGTATAGGTTTTTTCTTCCGTTGCCGCCCGAATTCGGATTGGCAGCTTTGCTTACTGAAGGTTTGCTATCTAAAACACTTTGATGGAAGGAATACTTTGTTGATAACACGATGCTATCTCGCAGTTTTCTATCTTCGATGAACTTTCCTACTAGCCGCTCGCTCGCCCCATTGGAATATACGTCGGCGGTATCTACAAAGTTGCCCCCTGCATCGACATAATGGTCGAACAACTGTTTCGATGCGTCATCCGGCGAGCCCCAATGCCTGTTACCAAAGGTCATTGTTCCCAATGCCAAGGGACTGACGATGAGTCCCGATTTTCCAAGTGTTCTATAGTCCGTTAGTTTCATATGGTTTTATTTTATACAAAACTATCGGGAATGCTGGGTATAAGTGTAACTGGATTATGGGAATGTGTAACCAAATAAAATTAAGATTTTCATGAAGTCACCTGAAACTAAAATGGTTAGAATCAAAAGATAAATTCCTGTCTTAAATATTTACTATTGAAAGTTTAATTAAACGATTGATAAATCAATGTGATGGGTTCTCACAAATCAGAAATATAGTAACTTGTTGCTATATCCCTAAATTGCGCAAGCAGAAAAAAAATGACAATGGATATTGCAACTGATTGGAAAAAAATACGAGTCCATTTCAATAAGAGTTTTAGCTCAAGCCTCCATATTTCGATTGCATCTGTAGATTCAGAAAACAATCCTACCGTAACACCAATCGGTTCATTATTCTTAAATGATAATCAAACTGGATTTTACTTTGAAAAATTCCCGTCTAAATTACCTGAACACGCAAAGACTAATCCTAGAGTTTGCCTCTTAGGAGTAAATAGTAGGCGATTGTTTTGGATTAAGGCCCTATTCCGGGAAAAGTTTTCCGACTATCCAGCAATAAAACTTTATGGCGAACTCGGAGATAAAAGAAAAGCGACCGAGAGGGAAATCGGCCGACTGAATCGCAGGATGGAAATTACGAAAGGACTTAAAGGAAATACCTATTTGTGGAAAAATATGGAATTTGTTCGTGAAATACGATTTAATAAAGCTGAGAAAATCAATCTGGGGAAGATGACAGACGATTTATAATAATGCCACTCTAAAATACAGGACCCATATAAAAAAAGTTCACATAAACGATTATTAATTTCGAGATATAAGTGGGATATCATCAATGATGATATTTTATTGTTAGCTTTAATACAGTAAAATTTAAAAGCCATGAAAATATACATCACTACCATTTCGCTGCTTCTATCATTTATAAGTACTCATGTCGAATCTCCCACTAATAATATAGATAGCTTGTACCAAGCTACTGATAAGGAATTGCAAAAGAACTTGAATAATGACATTATTGGTTTATGGGTTAACGAGAAAGGCAACCGGACAAAATCGATTACCAAGTGCAAAATTTCTTATAAAGGCAACGGTTTCGTCGTCCAAATGTGGGGCGCTTGCCTCCCACAAGATTGTGATTGGGGAGAAAATGTCGCGAATGAGTTGGAGAAAGGAACTAATAAATTTGAACTTTTTTGGGATCAAGAATTTGCAGAAAGCGCTATAACTTATGAAATCATTGATGGGAAACTAGAAATGACACATAATAGACATTATAAGGATAATTCTGGTAGGCCAGATGCGACACTTATTGAATATTTCATCAAGGAATAAGTACGAAAACCTAATCATGATTTCTATAGGCAATGTGTAAGTAAGTGCTCAACCCAAAGGCCCGAGCATATCGAGAGCGGCACTGCCCATCGCCTAAACCTTATCAAGGTTCAAATAAACGATTAGATATTTTAAGTGGTGCGAATAATCACTAATTTGCACCATATTTTTAATTTATGCAAACTACTAGGAAATCAATAACGTTCACTGACCAACAGGATAGTTGGATTAAATTGAGAGTTGAGAAAGGGGATTTCACTAACGATAGTGAATACATCCGTGAACTGGTCAGAAAAGACCAGGCAGAGCATATGAAACTCTTGGAACTGAAGCAGGCTATAGACGAAGGCATACAAAGTGGCCGAAGCTCTATGAAAATCAGCGATATCATCAAGAAGGCGGATAATGGGGAACTATAACCTTTCCAATACGGCTCAATTTGATGTTGTTGGAATTTATAAGTACGGAATAAAGTACTTCGGTATCGAACAAGCTATTGGCTATTTGACCGAAGTAGAAGATTTCTTGGAAGAACTATCAGAACGTCCGGAATTGGCCCGAGATGCTTCACCAATTGCCAACGGCTTGAAGTTTTATAATTTTATAGGCCATGTCATTTACTATTCATTTGATAATATTAGTGAAATTTATGTGGTTAGAATTTTAGGCAAGAGAATGAGCTTCAAGGAACATCTATAAATTTGAATAGACACTTGGTAGCGTTGATGTGGAAGTTAAAAACAGAACAGGTCGTAACAAAGTTCACATAAACAATCGATTATAAAGTGGTATCACATATTGTGACCCCCTAGATTTCGAGAAAGAAAATAACAATGTAAGTTAGGCCAGAAAAGAAAGAAGTATTTCTTGAATCCTTGACGATAAGTATTATCAACAGATAATCGCTAAGCCTGCTTTTAAAAAAAGCCACTTTTTTAAATAAAGATTTTGGATAAAAATCGGAGAAATTAAATAGAGTGATTCTCAAAAAAGCACGTTGAAAACAAAAAAGACAGCTACATTTTCTTGTAGCTGTCTCATTGTAAAGCTCCTCCTCTTGGGCTCGAACCAAGGACCCTCTGATTA
>CAWHTW010000020.1:0-383312 GCA_963832345.1 uncultured Flavobacteriaceae bacterium
CCTAGACGTCGCCATTTATGAAACAACAGTTGAAATGGGCAACGCAGCGGCTGATTTTGTGAAACAAAAATTGTCCGAGGCCATCGCCGAAAAAGGAAGTGCTAATTTGATCTTGGCAACTGGAGCATCGCAGTTCAAATTTCTCGAAGCTCTAAAGCAAAGGGATGTCGAATGGCAGAAAATCACGGTTTTCCATTTGGATGAGTACAAGGATATTTCCGATTCACACCCTGCTAGTTTCCGTAAATACTTAAAGGACAGGATACTCGACGCCGTAAAGCCTAAAAAAGTCCATTTCCTGAACGGGGATGCCGAGGATATCGAAGCTGAAATGTTCTACTATTCGGAAGCGCTTAAAAATCATCCGATAGACATCGCCTGTATCGGTATCGGTGAAAATGGACATATTGCCTTTAATGATCCACCGGTAGCGGATTTCAATGACCCAAAACTGGTCAAACTGGTCACGTTAGACGAGGCCTGTAGAAACCAGCAACTTGGCGAAGGATGGTTCCCCACCTTTGACGATGTTCCCAAAGAAGCCCTTACTTTAACCATCACCTCAATCTTAAACTGTAAGGCCATTAGTTGCGTGGTGCCCGATAAACGAAAAGCAGAAGCCGTTTACAATACCTTATATCATGATATCAGTACGGATTGCCCGGCCACTATTTTGAGAAATCATAAGGGAACCAAGTTGTTTTTGGATAGTGCTTCGGCATCAAAAATTGACAACTGAGCCGCCAGTCTCAGAAAATTGGTCCCAAGATTAAAATTACAGGGTATCAAAGTGTTTTTTGACTTACGGTGAATAAATATAAACATATTATTAAGCTATCAGGAGAGAAAATAGTTCATATGAAAAACCTGAATGCCGCCACTTAAGCCCCCATGCATCAAGATGGCTCTCTGAACATTGAAATTATCAAGCCTTACGGGCAATTTCTAAAGTCCAACAAAGTCGAAGGTGCTTTTATGAACGGCTCTACCGGCGCTTTTAAGGAGCGTCCGGATTTAAATCAAGGTTCACAAAACATTCTTTTGGGGGTCGATGAAAAATTGGTCTCCTGCTTGCCACTTGGTACTAATAGTTGGGTAGGCAGTACCTATACTCATTTGGCACCGTTAATTTCATCCCTTAAGGATGGTGATACGCCAAAGGCTGAAAGGCTTCAGGAAAAAGCTGTTTTATAAATCTAGACTTGAAGTGGTGCTGCCCTAAATTAGAAAATCGTGAGGCTTTTTTGGTTACAAAGGAACCAAGGAATTTTAGTTTAGATTTGTTTTATGTCATACATGGCATTGAACTCACTTAGCCTTCTTGTCTAGAGCAGGGTCCTTACGCTCCGAGAGGCATCTAGAAGCTAATTGATGCCATTTTTTTAGAAGAATAGCGAGGCCACAGTTTGCAAAACTGAGGAAATATAGCCTCAAGATGAGATTTTCGCAGGTAAAAAAAATAGTTTCAATGAGTTCATAAAATGAAACACTCCGAACATTATAAGAATAGCCTTTTTACCGACGTGATTCCCTTTTGGGAGCAATATTCGCTAGATAATCGATATGGAGGCTATTTCACCTGCCTTGACCAAACGGGTACCGTGTACGATACCGATAAATTCGTGTGGCTGCAAGGCCGGCAGGTATGGCTATTTTCGATGCTCTACAATCAAGTGGAACACCGTGATTCTTGGTTGCAAATGGCTAAATCGGGAGCGGAGTTCCTAAAAGCCCACGGCATGAATGCCGAGGGCAACTTTTACTTCTCCCTGACTCAATCGGGAGAGCCCTTGATACAACCCTACAACATTTTCTCCGACTGCTTTGCGGCGATGGCCTTCGCGCAATACGCCAAGGCTTCTGGCGAAGAAGAATACAAGACGTTGGCGAAACGCACGTATCTCAATATTCTACAACGAAAGGATAATCCGAAAGGTAATTACGAAAAGAGCACCGGCGAGCGACCTCTTAAGAACTTCGCCCTTCCTATGATCTTGTCCAATCTGGTATTGGAATTGGAAGACATTCTTGAACCTGAGGAAGTGAAACAAACCATAGCTTTCAGCGTCAACGAAGTCATGGAAGTTTTCCTTCAAAAAGATTCCGGACTAATCTACGAGAACGTACTTCCCGACGGTTCCCTGCACGATAGCTTTGACGGCCGGCTTCTCAATCCCGGGCACGGCATCGAGGCCATGTGGTTTATGATCGATATAGGGGTGCGACAGAACGACCCAAACCTCATCCAAAGGGCAACGGATACCATTATTAGCATTTTGAAGTACGGTTGGGACAACGAATTCGGTGGTATCTTCTATTTTATGGACGCCAAAGGCCATCCACCCCAGCAATTGGAACACGATCAAAAACTTTGGTGGGTACACTTAGAAGCCTTGGTTGCGTTGTCTAAAGCCTACGAACATCATCCAACAAAAGAAATAAAGGATTGGTTCGAAAAAGTACACGAATACGCTTGGGCTCATTTTCCAGACTTCGAAAACGGAGAATGGTTTGGATATCTTAATCGCCAAGGACAACCTTTATTGACGCTAAAAGGAGGGAAATGGAAAGGCTGCTTTCATGTGCCACGTGCGCTGTACCAATGTTGGAAAGTGTTTGAACGGATTGAAAGCAAAGGGTAGTGAGCAGTAGCAGTAGCAGTAGCAGTAATAAAAAGATCAAATTTTTACAAAACCCAATTCCGACTATGAAAATCCCGAAAATTTTATTTTTCATGGTAATCTGCTATATTCCCA
This sequence comes from uncultured Flavobacteriaceae bacterium, assembly GCA_963832345.1. Taxonomy (GTDB): domain Bacteria; phylum Bacteroidota; class Bacteroidia; order Flavobacteriales; family Flavobacteriaceae; genus Pricia. Next base: position 2,757 of record CAWHTW010000020.1, read on the forward strand.
TGACTTCCTGCGATGAAACCGGTAAATCCGATCAAATTAAGGTAACCGCTCGTCAACCTATTTTGCCGGTTCTGGCGAAAAAGAAACAGAACAGAATATTGGAAATCAAACTTGACGTTCTAGATAGTTCCGTTGTCCATAAAGCAGCTTCTCTAATGTTTTCTTTGATGGGCACCACCGATGTGGGCGACATCGAAAAAGCATCCCTACTCTATTCCAAATCCGGAAATTTTGAGGAGGCCGAAGTTCTAGGTTTGCAATCTGAACTTGCATCAGATTTCAGTATCGACGTAGAACGAGAGCTATCTCCGGGAGAAAACCATTTCTGGCTTTCGATTAGGCTAAACGGCACGCCCGACCTATCCCATAAAATCGGGGCACAGCTGGTATCGGTAACCCTAGACGATGGCCGCAGAATTGCGTCTATTGACCAACAGGCCAACCGGCACCAACGTATTGGTATTGCGCTAAGGCAGAAAAATGACGATGACGTAAACGCCTTCCGTATTCCCGGATTGGCCACTACCAACGAGGGTACCTTGCTCGGCGTTTACGATGTGCGCTATAATGACCCCGTTGACCTTCAAGAAGATATCGACATAGGCCTAAGCCGCAGTACCGACGGCGGCCAAACTTGGGAGCCCATGGCGATTATTATGGACATGGGTGAATACGGCGGACTGCCCGAGGCTGAAAATGGCATTGGAGACCCGACGATTCTTATCGATCAAAATACGAACACGATATGGGTGGCCGCCCTATGGCTGCACGGTCGTCCGGGCGAAAGGGCTTGGAATGCCTCTGAACCAGGAATGTCTCCCAAAGAAACCGGCCAGTTTATGCTCGTCAAAAGTGAAGACGACGGGGTTACTTGGTCCGAGCCCATTAACATTACCCAACAGATTAAAAAGCCGGAATGGCAACTGTTTTTCAATGGGCCCGGTATGGGAATTTCCCTAAAAGATGGCACCTTGGTCTTTCCAGCTCAGTTCAAGGATAAAGATCGCATTCCCCACTCCACTATCATTTACAGTAAAGACGCTGGGAAGACTTGGCGGGTAGGTACCGGGGCGAAATCGGAAACCACTGAAGCCCAAGTGGTAGAACTTTCGAATGGTAGCCTGATGTTGAACATGCGTGACGATAGAAATCGCGACGACCGTAACGACCCACTAAACGGACGTTCCGTTGCCATTACAAAAGATTTTGGGGAAAAGTGGACGGAGCATGCATCCTCTAGAAAAGCGCTGCAAGCCTCTAACTGTATGGCAAGTATTATTTCCCATGAACATCCCGAAAAGGGAAAAATCCTTTTCTTCTCCAACCCCGATACGAAAATAAATCGTGACCATATTACGATCAAAACCAGCTTTGACGAGGGTATGACCTGGCCAAAAGAAAACCAGTTGGAACTGTACGAGGAAGACACCTATGGCTACTCCTGTTTGACCATGATAGACGATAAACACATCGGTATTTTATATGAAGGCAGTAGAGATCTGTATTTTGAAAAAATAGAAATCGATGATCTGATCGAATAGTGTCCTACACTAAAATCACCACAGTAACCTCAAGACAATCAACAGATGAAAAATGAAAATAGCATTTGCCCATTGATTATTCAGGCAACCCTGACATTATTTGTTCTATTACTTTCGCTTTGGAGCCTGCCCGTCGCCGCGCAAGAAAAGTATGCTCCTCCCCAATTAAGTTCGCCTGATTCTTGGACAATGATCATCCTCCCTGATCCTCAAACCTACGTTAAATTTGGCCGCAATCAACCGATATTAGAATTGATGACCACTTGGGTCAGTGAAAATATAGATAGTCTTAATGTTAAGATGGTGCTATGCACCGGTGATTTGGTGGAACAGAATGAGATGATCAATCCCGATGGCATAGTGGCGAATCAGTCCAGCAAGCTTCAGTGGGAGTCGGTTTCCAAAGCATTTTCAAGATTAGATGGCAAGGTTCCCTACATCACGGTTACCGGAAATCATGACTATGGATATAAGAATGTAGAAAATAGGAGAACCAACTTCAATAGCTATTTTCCAGAGGACAAGAATACGGAGAATCGGAAGATTTTGCGGGAAGTGGCAGTGAACGCGGAAGGTATTCCCACCCTAGAAAATGCCGTTTTCGAATTCATTTCTCCCCAAGATAGAAAAATGCTCTTTATTCCCATGGAATTTGCTCCAAGAGATACCGTCCTTGCTTGGACAAAAGACGTAATACATTCGGAAAAATATAAAGATCATACCGTTGTTCTGCTCACCCATTCGTACCTCAATGCGGAAAATGAGCATATTGTCAAGGAGAATTACCCCATTGAAGAAGGCAACTACGGGAAAGCCATTTTTGAAAAGCTGGTGAGACCTTCCAGCAATATCCAAATGGTCTTTTCGGGTCACATCGGAGCGCCCGATGACCCTAGAGCCCATGTAGGCTTTCGTATAGACCGGAATGCCGCAGGCAAAAAAGTGCAGCAAATGGTTTTCAACGCACAGGCCATGGGCGGCGGATGGATGGGCAACGGTGGGGACGGCTGGTTGCGGATTTTGGAATTTATGCCCGACAACCGAACTGTAAAAGTGAAGACCTTCTCGCCGTTTTTTGCGATTTCACCTACCACACAAGAACATGCATGGCGCACTGCTGATTACGATGAATTTACTTTTGAATTGGATTGAAAAGAACACAAAATTCTGAATAACTGAATCCTTACCTACTTTTATGACGACGTTATCAGGGATTATGGGCAAGAATCGCCATATTGCCAGCACCGCAATCCTACTTGTGCTCGCATTGCCAAAAAGACCCTGTATTTGAATGGGGTGTTGACAATTCCGGCCACGATTATCTTTTTCGGAGTTGCACCCTATTATGTATTTTCTACACGGAAATGCCGAATGCTCTCGCCTGCCATTTCGAACAACGATTCCATTTTTCCATGGTACATCGTCCGTGAATTGCGCATCGGCGTTTCGGGACTTTTGGTAGCCGGTATATTCTCCGCGGCAATGTCGAGCATCAGCAGTAGCCTGAATTCCGTATTGATGGCATATTGTAACGATTTCCATCAAAATTCCAGAGCGTATAGGCATTACAAAAAATTATTTCGGATTGCCAGAATAGCGAATATCCTTACCAGAATCGCCGGGGCTTTATTGGCATTTTGGATGCCCAACGGGAACATCAAATCGCTCTGGGATCAGTTTATCGGTACTTAGGATTGTTTACGGGCGGGCTGCGAGGCATGTTCATTTTGGGGATACTCATCAAAACGGCCAATGCCGCGGGCACCTTCATGGGAATGGCAGCCAGTGCTATTTTGACCTGGTACAGCAGCATGTTTACCAAAATCAGCTTTTTGATGTTTGCTTTCTTTTGGGTACCATACTGTTTTAGTTTTGGATATGTTTTTAGTTTAATTTTTGTAGGCGATCTTGACATTTTTAAACATAAATCCAAATAAAACTAGAACTGCCCCTGCGAATGCTGCAGGGTACAACCAAATCGTTGTCCAATCATGAATGCCTTCGGCAACTAGATAGGCATCCGTAATCTTACCGGCCGCCCAAAAACCAATTAACATACCTATACCGTAAGTGGCCAAGGTAATCAGGCCTTGTGCCGAGCTTTTATAGGCCTTGCCAGCCTTGCTATCGGTGTAGATCTGTCCGCTGACAAAGAAAAAGTCGTAACAAAGGCCATGCAGTGCGATTCCCAATAATAAGAGAACCACCAAATCCCCCGTATCTCCATAGGCGAACAACACATAACGAATTCCCCATGCCAGCATCGCCACCAAAATAGTCATTTTGAAGCCGAACTTTTTAAAAAAATACGGTAGCAAAAGCATAAAGAGAATTTCCGAAATTTGCCCAACGGTCATTTTTCCCGCGGGATTGGACACCCCGATTTCCCCCAAAAACTGTCCTGCATGTTGGTAGTAAAATGCCAAGGGGATGCATATCAGCACCGAGGCCAAAAAGAAAATCAGAAAATTGCGGTCCTTTAAAAGCGAGAGGGCGTCCAATCCCAAAATATCGGAAAGCGCCACTTTTTTTGAGGTATCGGCCCTTGGCGGGGTTTTGGGAAGTGTAAAACTGAATATCCCCAAAACGGCTGAAGAGATGGCGGCCATCAAAAAGGTGTTCCTAAGAATGCCTTCTGAGATACCTGTTTCAGAATCCCAATTTAAATAGCTTATGAGCAGGCCGGCGGCAATCCATCCTAACGTGCCGAAAACACGTACGAAAGCGAACTCCTTTCCCGGATCTGTCATTTGGTTAAACGAAACCGAGTTTACCAAGGCCAACGTACTCATGTACATAATCATATAGGCCAACAAATACGGGAAGAATACCGTGAAATCGGTGGCTTGATATAACAGATACATCAATACGGCACCCAAAAGATGAAGTACGCCCAAAATACGCTCGGCATTGAAATACCTATCGGCAATCAGCCCGATTACGAACGGAGCCAAAATTGCGCCATAAGATTGTGTGGAGTAGGCCATCGCTATCTCTCCCCCATCAGATCCCAATGTGTTCGGAAGATAAATACCCATGGTCACGTACCAACTTCCCCAGACAAAAAATTCAAGGAACATCATAACGGAAAGCTGTGTACGTATCGTGCCGGTCATAGACGGTTTCAGTGGTATGGTTTAAAACTTAGACTACACATAGGATTATGGATAATATTTCATCTCTTGTAATGAATATAGTCCGAAGCCAAAGGTTCCAAACCGTGTGCCCTGAAATCCATGGCAATTTGGCCGCGGTGGTTCGCCGAATGGTTGATGATATGAAAAAGCATATCCCCCAAGGTATTCGTAAATAGCCTGCCTTCGGTATTCTCGTAGTCGATACGCTTTTCGAAATCTTCGGTGATAGAGGTAATTTCGAATGAATTTCGCTGATTTTCGTAATGGATTTCGCCCAATGCCTGTGTATCGTGCAACTGCCAAACCTCGAATTCCGAGTTTCGCTCGCGAATCCTTGCGTTCCAGATATGGTGGGCATTGAGAATGTGGCTAAATAGAAGTAGGCTTCTTTCGGGCACTGCATCGATAGCTACAAAAGCCTCAATAAGCGCTTTGTTGCAGTGGAAATTATAGTCGAAAATGGAATTGAAAAATGATTTCACGTATCGGTGTGTGTCTTTTTTTAAAATGAGACCCTTATCAGGTCATTTCTTTGGCTGCCTTGAGCATCAGTTCCTTGGTGGCGATGATACCCGCCTCTTCACTGAGCTCGCTGCCTTCATACTCTACACCAATAAAGCCGGTATAGCCGTGGTCTTTGACCGTCTGTAACATTTTTACGTAGTCGATTACTTTCTCATTACCGTCCGCATCAAAAACGTTGCTCTTGGCACTTACCGCTTTGGCGTAGGGCATCAACTCTTTCACCCCTTCATACTTATCATATTCTTCAGCGCAGCCATCATCTGAACGGGTGATACAGAAATTTCCGAAATCGGGCAGCGTACCGCAATTATCCATATCGACCGTGGCCATAACATCGGCTAGCATGGTGCCATTGGAGGAAAGGCCCCCATGGTTTTCTACCAGAATATTGATGTTTTTGTCTTTGGCGTACGTTGATAGTTGGGTCAATGCGTCAACGGAATTACCCTTCCATGTTGTTGGGTCATCGCTTCCAGAGAGATTAACACGTATCGAGTGACATCCCATCGCCTTTGCGGCATCTACCCATTTATAATGGCGCTCTACGGCTTCATTTCTTTCCTTAGCGTCACTTACCGCCAAATTGCCTTGGCGATCTATCATAATCAACACGTTCTGTAAACCGTGTTTTTTGGCCTCGGCATTTGATTTTTCGATGAATTTGGCCATGGCCTCATCAGAATATTCGTCATTATCCAAATCGGGTGGATATAGTTGATTTACGTACTCCAATCCCGAAAATCCCCATTTTTTGGCCTTTTCGGCAAAAGTATAGGGGTCCACACCATCCTCCTTAATCATTCTATGAATGCTCCATTGCGCCAACGAAAGCTTGAAAAAAGGATTTATTGCTTTAACGGTCAGATCGGCATCCTCCATAGTTACATCTTCCTTTTTGTTGGTTTCCTTACAAGCATACATGCCTAAAATAGAGAACGCCATGCCTGCTTGGGAGCTATTTCTGATAAAATTTCTTCGCTTCATTTTTTTTTGCACTTATGTGTTGTAAATTAAGAATGTAGCATTAAAATACCACTTTAATACCATGACGAATAAGAAGTATCGCGTTTAAATGTAGATAATTAATTTTATATTTAATAAATTTAGAGACTAAACAATTCGGTACATGAGCAAATTTTATTACAATCAAGAGGAAGAATCGTATGATGCTATCGTAGTAGGCACCGGTATCAGTGGAGGCTGGGCCGCCAAGGAACTCTGTGAAAAGGGTCTAAAGACTTTAGTGCTGGAAAGGGGACGAATGGTCAAGCACATTGAAGATTACGAAACGGCGAATATGGATGATTGGGATTTTCCGTTTCGCGGCGACCTACCCTTGGAAGAACAAAAAAAACAATTAAAGCAATCCCGTACCGGTTACACCACCAAGGCACCCAGTGCTATGTGGTTCGTGAACGACCTTGAACACCCATACAACGAGATCAAGCGTTTCGATTGGATGCGCGGCTACCACGTCGGTGGGCGTTCGTTACAATGGGGCCGCCATAGCTACCGTTGGAGCGATATCGATTTTACCGCCAACCAAACGGATGGCATCTCCATCGATTGGCCGGTACGTTACAAGGATATCGCACCTTGGTACGACAAGGTGGAAACCTATATCGGGGTAAGCGGGGAAAACCTGGGGTTGGACCAGTTGCCCGATGGCCAGTTTTTACCCATGATGGATCTCAACTGCCTGGAACAACATTTCAGGGAAAAAACTGCCGAGAATTTCGACGGCCGTACCGTAACCGCCGGCAGGGTGGCCCATCTCACGGGCACCAAGGAATTCGACGGCCGCAGTAAATGCCAGTATCGCAACCGCTGCATCAGGGGCTGCCCTTTCGGCGCCTACTTCAGCAGTAATTCGTCTACTTTGCCCGCCGCTGAGAAAACCGGCAATATGACGCTTCGGCCAGATTCAATCGTTCATGAGATAATCTACGATGCCGACACCAAAAGGGCAACGGGCGTCAAGGTCATCGATCGCGTTACCAAAGAAGCCCATGAATTTAAGGCCAAAGTCATATTTCTCTGTGCCTCGGCCATTCCTTCCACAGCTATCTTGATGCAGTCTAAATCCGATACTTTTCCCGACGGTATGGGTAATGCATCGGATCAATTGGGCCGTAATATCATGGACCATCATTTAGGTGTCGGTGCATCCGGCAAATACGATGGTTTTGAGGATAAATATTATAAGGGAAGAAAGCCCAACGGCATCTACTTGCCCCGTTTCAGGAATCTGGGTGGCGACACGAACCGAACCGACTACAAAAGAGGCTTCGGCTATCAAGGCGGTGCTTCACGAGGCGATTGGGAAGATTCGGTAGCCGAACTATCTTACGGCAAAGACTTGAAAGACGCCATCCTAAAACCTGGAGGCTGGAGATTCGGTATGACGGGCTTTGGGGAAACTTTGCCCTACGAAGAAAACCGGATGACCATGGACTACGAGAAATTGGATGGTTGGGGATTGCCCACGGTTACCTTCGACGCAGAATTCAAAGAAAACGAATGGGCCATGCGGAAAGACATGAAGGAATCTGCCGTTGACATGCTCGAAAAAGCCGGGTTTCGTGATGTAGAGCCTTACGACAATCCAGGCGCGCTTGGCCTTGGTATTCACGAAATGGGTACCGCCCGTATGGGAAGAGACCGACGAACTTCGGTGCTAAACGCCCACAATCAACTTCATGACGTACCGAACGTTTACGTAACCGATGGGGCATTTATGACCTCTGCCAGCTGTGTCAACCCATCGTTGACCTATATGGCATTTACCGCGCGAGCTGCGGAACACGCGGCCAATGAACTTAAAAAAGGAAATATATAATGGATAGAAGAAAAGCGCTCAGAAATATGGGATTGGCCATGGGATATACCGTTGCCGTTCCAACATTATTAAGTATCGTACAGAGTTGCAAGAACGACACGGTGCTCGAATGGACACCCGATTTCTTTACAAAGGATGAGGGAGCTGCCTTAACCAAATTGGTTGATATTATCATCCCAAAAACAGATACCCCATCGGCATCGGAAACCCAGGTACACTTATTTATCGACCGTTTTGCAGATCAAGTCATGGAACCCCAACAGCAAGAATTCGTAAAAATGTCATTAGGTCGTTTTCTGGAAAAAGCCTTAAAAGATTCAGGCAAGGAAAACGCGGGCGAACTAACAGCTGAAGAACTTGAACCGATACTTGCAACCGCGTTAAAAGCGACCCCGGAAGAGCAAACGAAAAACTTCGAGTCCATCCAGCAATACCAAGAGGCAATTTCCGAAGGCCAAGAAGCCCTTTTAGATGACACCCTCTCCCGGTTCGCATTTGCCAATAACATAAGGGGACTGACCATTATGGGTTATAAAACTTCTGAATTTGTCGGGGAAGAAGTGCTGGAATATCTTCCCGTACCCGGCGAATATATCCCTTGTGGTGACCTGCAAGAGCTGACAGGGGGCAAGGCTTGGTCGATATAGTACAGATGTAATAATGATCGAAAAATATCGAACAAACTAAAACCAATGAAACGAAGAAATTTTCTACAGAAAACTGCACTGACAGGTGGGGCCATTTCAATAGGCGGAGCTTTTGGGTATACCAAAAACAGCAAAAGCACTATCATGGCACCCCATAAATTCAACCTCAAGTATGCACCGCATTTAGGCATGTTCGAGAACCTCGCGGGGAAAGACCCCATCGACCAGCTGAATTTTATGGCCGACCAAGGTTTTACAGCTTTTGAAGACAACGGCATGATGAATAGGGATGTAGCCTTGCAGGCCAAAATGGGCGAAACCTTGGCAAAACGCGGTATGACCATGGGCGTATTCGTCATAGATAAAGGCGGCAATATGGCCAACACCTTGGCCGCCGGCAAACAGGAATTTATCGATATCTTTTTAGACGGATGTAAAAAAGCCGTTGAGGTAGCCAAACGCTGTAATGCCAAATGGATGACCGTTGTCCCCGGCGGATTCGAACGCATTTTACCGACCGGTGTGCAAGATGGCCATGTTATCGAAGCCTTGAAAAGAGGTGCTGAAATTTTCGAGCCGCACGGACTGGTCATGGTACTCGAACCTTTATCGGATTCTCCGGACCTGTATCTACAGAATTCCGATCAGACCTATATGATATGCAAGGGGGTCGATAGTCCTTCCTGTAAAATATTGTTCGATATCTATCACATGCAAAAGACCGAAGGCCACCTAATTCATAATATGGGACTTACTTGGGATGAAATTGCTTATATACAAATTGGCGACAATCCCGGCCGAAAAGAACCTACCACCGGTGAAATCAACTACAAGAATGTCTTCAAATGGATCCATGAAAAAGGCTTTACCGGTGTTTTAGGTATGGAACACGGCAACTCCAAGGAAGGGAAAGCTGGTGAGCAGGCGGTTATCGATGCCTATAAAAAAGAAGATGACTTTTTGTAAGCTGGTCAGAGCCCTCATATAATCACTTATATCGGAATCTCATGTGTATTTAAGTGTAGCCCTTCTTTGTTTCGAAGTATAGTTACAGTGATTAAAGAGGCCTCTTTAAGAAAGTACTAAACCATATATTCAACAAAAGCAGCTTGCTTTTTGATGAAGGCGGGTAGTCTTTTGCTAATTTTACAACGTATATAATGTAAATTTAAATACTTATATTATGGATAAGTACGTTATCATATTAATGATTTATGTTGCTGCCTATATTACTGCGGTATTGTCCCAGCCTTATAGTGAGAAATAATTTCCGGTAATTCCGTACAAAAAACGCCCTCTTTCGAGTGGCGTTTTTTGTTGAATAGGTCAGTGTTTAGGGATGATAGACTAAATTAGCTTCTGTAGTTCCAGTCTCGATTTGGGGTCAACCCTCTCACTTAATTACAATCCAAACGTAAACGACAATCCGGATATGTCTAAATTATTGTTATGAAATTGATCAAAGCGGATGTAAAAAACACGAACAATTCATTTATTCGATGAAATACCTGTCTGCTGTTGCCCTTTCTCCATTGGCCTAATGGATTTTAGCGAAAATTAGGCACAGGCAATTGATCAGGCTTAGACTTGCAATCGCAAAAAGGACGATATATACGAGGATCGCTTTCATGGTTTCACTTCTTTGTAGTGCAAGATAAAAGATAGCATCCGGTAACCTGCGGTAGTTGTGTCAATCGTTTGTAAGAGTGTATAAATGGTAAATTGCTGCCGGTAATTCTTTCAAACACCTTTCTATTTTCCCTTAAACCAATTTTCGTATTTCTTACCCCAAATCGGGGTAGGCTTTTCATTTTCGTTGATAACATTCATCAAGGACATCACCCACATGTAGCACAATACAAAAATACTTACGATGATCATGATTTGGTCTAGAATGGGTATGATACCGATGAGACCAACTATTAGTTCCGTTTCGGATAGACCCCCGAACTATCGAAGGTGATAGCCTGTAAAATCGAGCTTTTTGACGTCATTCATGACAAGGCCAAGGCCAACAGGGTCAATCCCATGGCGGCAAGTGCAGCCTTATGCAATTAAGATAAAGCCAACCGACAAAGAAATTTTGTGTGGATGGGGCGTCAAACCGTATGTATCACGCTATTATTTACAAATAGCAAGACAATTTATGATTACAGCTTAAAGGCCAAAGCGGCCAACACCATACAGATCGATACAATCAGCATTGCGAAGAACACGAAGGTAGCGCCGTCGATTTTTTTTAGAGTTGTCATTTTTGTTTGGTTTAGTGTCCGTAATTTTTTTTGGATGATTTTTACCTAAGTTCTAAGCACCAATTCGCCTTTCGTGCTCGATATTACCTCTGCCTTGATCTTTCCCAGATCAAAGCGGTCGCCTGGCAATACCTTAGTGGCGGGCAAGAAATAGTCTTCGGGGAAAATTTGCTTGTCGGTGTACATAATTATGGTGGTATTCTTTTTAGGTTCGATATGATTATTGTTATCCTCGTAACTGCCACTGAGTAGTCCTAGATAGAATTCGCAGTCTTCATATTCTTTATAGATTTCCTCTCGTTTCTTGCTATGAAAAGTGTGGAACAATTCCAATTGCGTTACCGCCCCGGTTTCAGATTTGACTATCAAGACAATTTTAGTCTCTTTGGTGCTAAGCGTCTGAGCCGCTACGGTCAAGTAGGTTCCCATGATTATTATAAAAAAACACTTGCCTAGATATTTCATACCATTTCAATCATTGCAAAGCGATTCACATTCATTCCATACATCCCTCATATCTTTTTCTAGATTGCGCTTTTACTCCAGTATGAGAGCGCGTATTTTCCAATGCTCTGTTTTTGCCACGCAGGTTTCTAAGGCCGAGTCTTCTTCCCAACCTTCCAAAAGGTGTCCTTGTCCTCTTTTCATTCTTCAAGCGATTTCACAATTTTCATAGATTGCTTTTTTGCATTACCTACAACATCGAAACAGATGATTTTTCTATAGTTTTCATCTAATTCATCCAATCCTTTTTCGCCTCTGCTGCGCATACTGATTCCCCTAAATTTTCAAGTCTATAACGCAGGTAAATTGACACTACTGCCATCATAAAAATTATTGCACCTCATATTCTTTAGTTCATGGATATGCTATCTTATTTGCATGAGGTCAAATACATCGGTTTACACCTTCTCGACATCTGTTAGCACCAAATTCTTGATATGGTAAGCATATTCGAAACTATAAAACTATGCAGCGGCACGATGCCACTTATGTAACAAAGGATGCAAGAAATGTAACTTGAAATTTAATCTATTGTTATTCTACAGATTGTTGGTATTCGGAAGGTGTTCTATTGTAGGTCTCCTTAAAACATTTGATAAAGTAGGAAGGAGTATTGAAACCGACCGCATAGGCCACTTCGCTGACCGAGGCATCAGAGGTCTTAAAAATGTGTAGGGCTTGCTTTAAGCGTTGTGAGCGGATAAATGCAGTGGTGCTCAGGCCGGTATACGCCTGCAATTTCCGGTGCAGCTGCATACGGCTCATTCCGATTTCCTTACCAAAAGATTCGGCATTGAATTCCGAATCGTAGAGATTTTCGTCAATTACTTTTTGCAGTCGATTCAGGAAAATTTCGTCGGTTGGGGTAATGGCAATATCCTTGGCTTCCAGCACCAATTCTTGGCTGTAGCGATCGCGAAGGGCCTTTCGCCCCTTGATTAGGTTTTCGACCCGGGCCTGGAGAACGGGAAGCCTAAAAGGTTTGGTAACAAAGTCGTCGGCTCCGGATTGCAACCCCATTAGTTCTTGCTCCTCACCGGCACCTGCGGTTAGCAATATGATGGGAATATGACTGGTACACTCGTCGGTCTTCAAGGTGTCGCAGAGTTCTATGCCATCACATACCGGCATACGCACATCGCAAATAATCAGGTCCGGTACCGTTTCCAAGGCTTTTTTGATACCCTCCCGTCCATTTTTCGCCTCATATATCCGATACCTGTTTTTCCAAGCGGATTTTAAGAACTCGCGTACTTCTTTATGGTCTTCGACTACCAGAAGTATGGGAAGTTCTTCGATATCTTCATTTTTTCTAGAATTTTCAGAAGAAGGTTCTTCGCTATCGGAAACGTTTTGAGTAGTTGTTGGTAGAATCGCGGAGGATGTTTCCTCGAAATCTATATTTTTATTGTCCTTGAAATTGATGGGAAGTTCGACCAAAAAAAGGATGGTCTCGTTCGTTTCCATCCGGACGTTAATTTGGCCTTGATAAAGCTGCACCAGTTCCTTGACCAACGAAAGTCCCACACCAGCTCCTTCGGCATATTCATCTTTTTGATAAAAACGGGTAAACAGTTTATCGACATCGATATTTGAATGTTCCTCAACGGTATTCTCGACGCTGATTTGCAAGCTTGTTCCTTTTCTGAATGCCTGAAATTGGCACATCCCACCATCTCGGCCATATTTAAAAGCATTTGAAAGCAGGTTGGTCACGATTTTTTCTACCGCATCTTCGTCGTAAATTGCACTTTCCAGGTTCTCTAGATGGATATCAAATTCCATATTTTTTTGGGTGGCACGGTACTCGAAAGACCTAGCTATCATTCCCAGAAACAGGCTGAGGTTCCCTTCCGACATTTTCAGCTTTAGTTTTCCCCTTTCGAGCTTTGCCAAATGCAACAGTTGGTCTACCAACGTAATCAAGCGGTTGGTATTTCGCTTGATCATCGAGAAATTCGAAAAATCGGTATCCGAGAGTCCGCTCTCGCCCAATTTGGCATCGATAGGCCCTGAAATCAGTGTAAGCGGTGTTCTGAACTCGTGCGAAATATCAGTATAAAGTTTCGATTTCAGGTCGTTCAGTTTCTTCAATCTACGTGCCTCTTCTTCCTTCAACTTAAGGTCGAGCTGCATTCGCCAACGCCATTTGAAATAAGCGTATACCGCCAGTACGGTCGCCAAAATCAAAAGGGCATATATCAATTTAGCAAAGGGGGTGGCATACCAGGGCGGGGCAATGGAAAATGTATAACTAACGGGGTCATCGTTCCAGACTCCATCATAGTTGCTCGACTTGACTTGAAATCGGTAATTACCCGGTGGTAACTGTGTGTAACGGGCAAAATTAGTATTGCCCGCCTGTACCCAGTCCTCATCGTAATTGACCAATCGGTATTGGTAGCGGTTTTTTTCGGGAAGCGAGTACTGCAAACTCGAAAAACTAAACGAGACCGTATTTTGATCATGCCGTAATTCATGACCATCGGTCAAGGGGCGGGCCTCGTCGAAAACGCTAAAACTGGTAATAGTCGATTTAGGCAGTAGGGTGTTTTGTTTTATTTCATTGGGGTTGAACCAATAGAAACCGTCCAAGCCACCAAAATAGAGGTTACCCTTTTCATCTTTATAGGATGCCCCTGTATTGAATTCGGTAGCGAGACCGGCGTAGTTCGTATAGTTTGTAATTTCTGGAACCGACTCAAAGGTATCGCCCGGCACGAATTTGGTGATGCCCTTATTGGAGCTCAACCATAGATTAGCGTTTTCATCGGGTAAAATAGAATAAATCACATTGTTGGCTAGACCCTGTTGGACAGTGTACGTCCGTAATCTTTCGTTCTTTGTATCGAATACATTGAGGCCGCCGCCATTAGTGCCGATCCAAAGCATTTCGTTCGGCGCATAGTAGAGGGATTTAATCTTATCGCTTGATAGGGAACTGCCTGCCAAATTTTGCGATAAGGTCGTAAATGTGCCTTCCCCAATATCGAAATGGGCTATTCCGTCGGATTCTGTGCCTATCCATAGATTTCCTTTTTCGCCCGAAACCATGGCACGTACATTATTGCTGGGAAGGCTATTTTTTGATCCGTCACGATGCAAGAGCTTCTTAATTTCTCCCTTTTCCTTATCGAATTGGATAATTCCGTGCTCGCGGGTACCCAGCCAAATACGGTCGGCATCATCCTTATAGATGCACCAAATGGTATTGGCCGACAATGGGGTTTTCGAATTGGGAGAAAAATGTTCGAACTTTCCATCGGCTCTCCTGATGTCGAGGCCGCCGCCCTGTGTGCCTATCCAAAGGTCGTTATCTCCATCGACAAAAAGACTCATGATTCGGTCGGAAGAAATGGTATTGCGGTTTCCCGGTTCTTCTTTAAAGGTCTGCCAACTGTTGGTCGACGGTTCATATCGGGTGAGACCTTTGCCCGAAGTGCCGATCCAGACCGCATTATCGTTATTGACGGCGATGGCCCGTACCACATCAATATTGATATTTTCCGGCGTTTCGTAATTGGTGAGGGAATTGAATTTTTCGAGGTATTCGTCGTAATAACTTGCCCCCGCCCCGTCGGTGCCGAACCATATCGTACCGGAATAATCTTCATAGATGCAAAGAATATCGTTATAGTGAAGGGCTTTAGGATTGTGTTTTTCTGCGCCGAAATGGGCAATTGTATGCTTTTCGAAATCTACCAAATAAAGTCCCCTGCCATAGGTAGCGATCCACAACCTACCTTTCGAATCGATATGTAGGTCCAAGATGTTCAGGTTAGCGGGAAGCGGGTCTGTAAAGGACAATTCGGAGATACGGTGAAAGCCGTTGCCATTTTCTTCCTTGAAATAAAGCCCGTCTCCAAAAGTACTGATCCATTCCCGGTCTTTGGTGTCGAACACAATATCGCTAAAATTCGCTATAATTCCTTCCCGATAATCTGTCTTTGGCTTTATGCTTATTGTTTTTTTAGACTTGGGTACGTATTCCAAAAGGTGGCGTTCGGCCGCCAACACTATCGTACCGGCAGCGTTTTGGGCGATATTGTAGATGGTTCCCCCTACTACCGGGAACGGAATTGCCAGCTCGGGTTCGGTGGCATCCGGTCTTAAAACATAAAGTCCTTCGGAATAAGTGCCGATATACAGGTTCAGGTCGCTCCCTTGAAAAATGACGCTGGCATCATCGATTTTCGACAAAGATGCGAACTCTTGGTTTTTGAAATCGAATTTTCGGGGTATTTTATCCGAGGGTATGATCCATAGACCTCCATCTCTATCGTTGTACACCTTTCCGAGGTTGCTAAAATCGGGCTTGGTTATATCTAGGAAAGTGTAGGGTAAAACGCTGAACTTTCTGCCGTCATATTTGTTAAGGCCATCTTGGGTAGCAATCCATAGGTAGCCCGTACTATCCTGCGCTATCGAAATGGCGCTGTTCTGCGAAAGGCCGTCCTTTACCGATAATTGTCTGAAGGTAATCTGTGATTGTGGGAAAAAGGAGTGCACCCTTCCCAAAACTACCATCAAAAATATGAGGGTGACTTTGTTTGCCATGATTTTTGTCAATTCCATCGGTTGGCAGATGGACTGAGTCCTTTAAAGATAGAGAAATTACGGGTAAAAATCTGTCGAAGAAAGAAACATAAAAAAAGCCGGAAACGTTGAGCGTTCCGGCCAAGTCCAAATTAATTAGTTAATTTATGATACCGCCATTCCGTACGGCCCTTCCGATGTATCGAATTCGATAGTACCAAAATGGGTGCTGATACAGGTAGTTCCCCCGAAACCTATAATCGAGCAAATCACCAAAGTCCAAATAGTTTGGTTAGGTGCCTCAAACTGGTTTCATCAGACGGACTATATCACGTTCTAATTAACAACATGATGCCTAGAACCGTACTTTTTGGAGTGGCAGTTTCATAAAATTTTAAAGGTGTTCCCCATAGTTAATTCTTATTATTTAAGGACATGAATTCAGAAAAAATTCAGCGTTCCAGTTTACTGTTCATCAATATACAACTGACTCAGGGAGTAGCGAAATTACATAATTAATTCACAATGAACACCATACAATTATGAGAAAAATTATATTATCCTTAACATTTGCATCGTGTATACTGAACGCCTGCTACTTTAAACCTTACCTAATACTATCTCGGATTGCTGCCCCTAACCTCGTATTTTCGGTTATGTCTTCCGCAATGCCAAGTTCTTTCTCAAATTCAGAATTTTTATTCGTATCCGTAAGGACCGCTACCAGCAGCATCGTAATCGACATAGAGAACATTAGTAGACATTTTTTCATAATTGATTTCATTTGTCGTACTGCTTTGAGTTTGTTACAAATGCTTTATGGGCAAAACTACAATTCGAATAATTTGAGACCAAGGTAAGTGCATGTCGACGGTAGCCGAAGTGCTAATGTATAGATGGTATTGTTTTGTGTATGAGTGGAAAAATAGCGTTTGAAACGGAATTCACCTTCAATACTGATCGAGATGTTCTGGGTATAGAAAGTTGTTATAAGGAAAACGGGTGACATGAATATCACGCACCTCATCGTATACCCTCTTTCTGAACTCGTCAAGGTTTTCTTTGTTCAAAGCCGAAATGAAGAGTGCCCTATCACCAACCCTTTGCATCCACGTACGTTTCCATTCTTCGATAGTAAAATGTCGTTCGGTCTTTTCAGTAACCAAATCATCCTCTTCTATAGTTTCATGTTTATAAAGGTCTATTTTATTGAAGACCATGATCGTGTTCTTGTCCGCACTATCGATTTCTCCTAAAATTCTGTTTACCGAGTCGATGTGCTCCTCGAACTGCGGGTGGGAGATATCGACGACGTGCAGTAAAAGGTCGGCCTCCCTAACCTCATCTAACGTACTTTTGAAACTTTCAACTAATTGTGTGGGCAGTTTGCGTATAAAACCAACGGTATCGCTAAGCAAGAAGGGCAGATTTCCGATAACCACTTTACGCACGGTAGTATCAAGGGTAGCGAATAGCTTATTTTCCGCGAAAACGTCACTTTTGCTGATGACGTTCATCAACGTTGATTTCCCTACATTGGTGTAACCGACCAAGGCAACACGTACCAGGGCACCGCGATTGCCACGTTGGGTCTCCATCTGCCGATCTATTTTTTCTAGCTTCTTTTTCAGTAAGGAAATACGGTCGCGAACGATACGCCTATCGGTTTCAATCTCTGTTTCTCCAGGGCCGCGCATTCCGATACCGCCACGTTGACGTTCCAAGTGCGTCCAAAGACCGGTCAATCTGGGTAACAGGTATTCGTACTGGGCAAGCTCGACCTGGGTCCGGGCGTAACTGGTCTGTGCGCGCTGGGCAAAAATATCCAATATAAGACTGGTACGGTCCAATATCTTACACTTAAGTTGCTTTTCGATGTTGCGCTGTTGTGCCGGGGTAAGCTCATCATCGAAAATTACCGACCCTATGTCATTTTCTTTCACGAATTGCTCCACTTCCTGAATTTTGCCACTACCGATGAAGGTTTTGGGGTCGGGCGGATCCATGCGCTGAACGAAACGCTTCATAACTTCGCCCCCTGCCGTAAAGGTTAGGAACTCGAGTTCATCGAGATATTCCTTTACCTTTTCTTCGTTCTGTTCCCGGTTAAGCACCCCGATTAAAACGGCCTTTTCATGTTCTATGTTCTGTTTTTCTAGCATATGTAATGGTAATGTATAAAATTTTGTAATGAAGTGTTAAGTTAAGCCAAAATCATCGTATAATCCGATGCGTCTTTTCCGGCATTTCAGCTTTAACTGAATACTTGTCTTAAAGTCGGTTTCCTTCCCGTTTAATTTCAGGAGTAGCAGATGATCCGCAGTATGGAAGCCAGAAGTACAGTTACCCTGGCAATCTATTGTTAGTTGACCGTGAGAAGATCAATATCAAAAATCAGCACTGAACCGCCAGGTATCCCATTATAATCAAAACTTCCATAACCTAGATGGGAGGGCACCAACAACATTCCGCTACCGCCCTCCTTGAAGTAGGTAATACCTTCCGTCCATCCCTTAATTACCTGTTGCAAGTTAAAAGTGATACCTTCAGAGGGACTCTCATCGAAAACCCTGCCGTTCAGATAATAGCCTTTATAAGCGACCGTAACGTCTGATGTAGTTGCAGGTTGAGCTCCATCGCCAAGTTCATCAATTACATAATAAAGCCCGGTTTCACTTCTATTGGCCTTCAATGTATTTTCTTGAATATAGTTCTTGATGTCCGCCTCATTTTGGGCCGTGTAATCAACAGGCTCAGGGTTTGACGATGGGCTATCATCCAAACACGAAATCATGACAAAAAAGAGACAAAATGGCAAAAGAAACTTCATAGTGCTATGTTTTTGACTGCAAATATAGAAAAGAAGGCCGTAGGGTTTGTTCAATTACCGTATTTCATCGAAATATGAACCATCCCCTCAATTTCCGAACTTCTTTGGGCGTTATTTCCTATATAATATACGCAATTAAAAATATAGTATGCGCAAACCGATTTCGAAAATCCGGACTTCAAAATATATACTTCCCCTTCTCTATATACCCTTTGTCTTGATGACCACATGTAGCGAAGATGCCATGGATAAGGAAACGGAAGACTCCGTATTGACCAATGAGATGACGAACGAAGACGACGATAAAATGAAAAATCCTTCAAATACCGATGAAAAAGACATCGGCGATAAAGACGGTTCAACATGCTGTCAAAATGCCTTAAATTATATTTTTAATGAACAGGATGGATTTATCAATGTGGAATTTGAGAATACCAAATTTTCGGATGATTGGAAGCTAAAGACCGAAGGCACCGATTTTTCGGGAAAAGGATATATGTTTTGGGATGGGCCGCAACACCTAGGCCAACCTGGGAACGGCAATGCTTACTTCAAATTGAACATAGTGAACCCCGGCACATATCAATTTCTGTGGTAATCTGCGGTAAAAATAGGAGAGAGTGGCTCAGATCACAACGACACTTGGTTGCGGTTCGGCGATGCCGATGATTTTTATGCACAAAAAGGAAGTAGTGTGGTATATCCGAAAGATATCGGGAAAAGTCCGAATCCCGACGGCTCCTCTAAAGACGGCTGGTTCAAGATATATCGCAGCGGTAACTATCTTGACTTTAAATGGCAGGCGAAAACTTTTGACAATAACGCCCACGATATATTTGTAGTGTTCGAAAACAAAGGCATCTATACCATGGAGGTTTCGGCACGGTCCTCAGGTCATGCCATAGATAAATTCGTGCTTTTTAAGGATATGCAACAGGAGTATGCCATCGCCGATACGACCGAGCTAAGTGAAATCAGTTGCCTTGAACTTATTCGATAAAATTGGTAGAGACCGACCGCATAGTCGGAAGGTACCTTTCGGCAATGAAATGGAGTGCGATTAAATTTACTTCATACAGCTAACATCTATCGATGAAACACTGATTTTGGGAACTCCTATTAAAGCTAGCAAACTTAAGAAACCGGTCGGTCGGTGGCGATCAGAACAAGGATTGCTGTTTCACGGGACTTTCATGTTCCAAAAGCCATTTTTTACGGTGCAGTCCACCTGCATAACCGGTAAGCGAACCATCACTGCCAATGACGCGATGGCAAGGCACTACAATCCATAAAGGATTCTTACCATTCGCGGCCGCGACAGCCCGGATGGCCTTGACATCACCCAAAGTTTTCGATAGGTCTAGATAGGAGCTTGTTTTACCATAAGGGATTTCGAGCAAGGCTTCCCAAACCCGTTTTTGAAAATCCGTTCCATCTGGATTTAATTTCAAATCAAAAATCATCCTTTTTCCTTCAAAATATTCCTTTAACTGATAGACGGCGTCTTCTAAATTTTTCGGAATCCTATCGCCAACCGCATGTTCGCCGTCAAGAACACTTATGGCTGACAGGCCGTTTTGGT
Source organism: uncultured Flavobacteriaceae bacterium (assembly GCA_963832345.1). Taxonomy (GTDB): domain Bacteria; phylum Bacteroidota; class Bacteroidia; order Flavobacteriales; family Flavobacteriaceae; genus Pricia. The sequence goes on from CAWHTW010000020.1 coordinate 23,150, forward strand.
CACCTATCAATTGGGCAGTACCAAGGGGAGTTCTTATCAATACTGTTTCAATCATTTCGGCTAACAAATTTTAGAAATACCTCTCGTTAGACCTGTGTTGCGAGTCGAAGTCAAAAGGGGGGCTTGAAAAATTGGTGTCCATACTAATTTTCCTTCCCAGTTTTCCCGTCGGGATTTAAGGGTATTGGGCCATCGTCTTCATCGAGTACGCCCGACCGCTGCGCCCTTTGCTGCCAGTTTTTTCTAGCCAGTTCCTGAAGATCGGCCACGCTATCGCTCTCATCCATAATCTCAAGGCCTAATAAGGTTTCGATAACGTCTTCCATAGTCACCAAACCGCTTACCGAGCCATACTCATCAACTACAAGGGCCACATGCTCTCTTTTTTTGACCAGCGTGTCAAACAATTTTGGAATGGGAGTGTTCCGTTCGGTAATCAGAATGTTGCGTTTGATTTCAGAAAGCGGAATATTGCCTTTATTGTTGATCATTTCTTCAAGAATAGTATCCTTTAATACAAATCCGTCAATATGATCGGGCTTCTCACCGTATACCGGAATACGGGAAAAACGCATTTTAGGATTTTTCTTAAAAAAATCGGCTATCGTTGTCTTTTCCGAAGCTATTTTCATCACGGCCCTAGGTGTCATTACATCCTTTACCAATACCTTATCAAAACGGAGCAGATTCTTGATAATAGTAGATTCGGATTTCTCAAATATGCCTTCCTCTTGGGCGACCTCCGTCATGACCGAAAAGTCTTCACGGCTCAAAACACTGCCCTCATGGGCCTTGCCTCCTACCAATCTAGTAAATAGTTGCAATACCCATAAAAGACCGGTGTATTTGAGCGACAGCACCATAAATTTCAAAGTTTTAGACGTAAAATTGGCCAGGTTGCGCCAGTAGGTGGCCCCAATGGTCTTCGGGATAATCTCGGATGCGACCAAAATCAGTATGGTCATCAGCGTCGAGACAATGCCCACCATCAGATCTTCGGTAAACGTTATCCCAAAAATCGTTCGCTCCGTACTACCGTAAAGTTCGGTGTAGGCTACCTTAGCCTGAACGCCCACCAAAATGGCCCCTACAGTATGCGCCACGGTATTCAGGGTCAGAATCGCTATCAAGGGTTGATCTACATCCTTTTTGAGATCTTCCAAAATAAGCGCGTATGATTTTTCTTCCCGCTTCTTGACACTGATAAATGTAGGGGTGATGCTTAGCAGTACTGCCTCGAGTATGGAGCAGAGAAAGGAAAAAAAGATGGATATGAGTGCGTAAAATATGAGTAGTCCCATAAAACGGTTTTGCTGGCCAATATACCACTAAAATCGCTAGGGGCTTTACGTAAATCGGTCATTACCGTGCGATTTTGCATTAGATATTGAACCAAATCATGAATTTCGACTGGCTGTTAAGGTTTTGCGCTATATACTACAAATTTAACCAAACAATTCTATCATCTGTTCTGCGCAGGATGCAAAGGGCTTTGGCGCTTTACATGACCCGCTTGATAAAAAATCTGTTGCAGTGCAGGGCGGATATTCAAATTGTATATATTTTGATGCTCGCGTGACGGATGTACCCGATTGGAGAGAAATATATATACCAATTGGTTTACAGGGTCCGCCCAAACGAATGTACCCGTAAATCCGCTGTGACCGAAGCTCTGCGGACTCACTTCTGGAGCAGGGTAGGCATCTTTTAATTGTAGGGTATCGTTGCCCAAAGTTGGTTTGTCGAAGCCTAGCCCCCGACGATTTTCATTTTCAGGATATTGCACTTTGATAAATTCCTTAACCGTATCTTCCGAAAAATAGCGTTTGCCGTCGTAAATACCGTATTGCATATACATCTGCATCAGCTTGGCCAAATCGACAGCGGTTGCAAAAAGGCCCGCATTGCCGGAAACACCGCCGAGTAGCGACGCATTTTCGTCGTGTACCCAGCCGTGGGTTAGGGTATGGCGAAAAATAGTGTCCTGCTCCGTGGGCACTATTTTATTTGCGAATCCTTTGGTACTAGGATTAAATCCCATGGTCGGCGTACCTAAGGGCAAATAGAAATTCTTCTCCAAGTAGTATTCATAGGAGTCCCCGGTCAACTGTTCGATTAACTCGGGAAATATGAGAAAAGTGAGTCCGGAATACTTGTATTTTTTTTCTTCGGATACTTTTGACCGGTCAATCATTCGGTACATTTTCCGGTTGAACCGGTCCTTGACATAAAGACCGTCATAAGCTCGGGAACGGAATCGGTTGTTCGGGTCGGTCTTGACAAACCGATGTTTGAGGGTACCGTTCTTTTTGATAACCTCGTTCAGAAAGATAATATAGGGCTCAAGACCAGCTTGGTGCGCCAAGATTTCGCGTAGCGTGATATCCTTTTTATCCTTTCTTTTTTGCCAGCGATTCCAATAGGTGCTAAAAGGGGCGTCGAGGTCTAGTTTGCCTTCGTCGACCAATTTCATTAGGCCCGGTAAGGCACCCGCAATTTTGGTTACGGACGCGAGATCAAATATGTCGTTTTTTGCAGTAGCAGTGATACTGTCGTACGTATGATATCCATAGGCTTCCTCGAAAATAATCTTTCCCTGTTTGGCAACAAGCACTACAGCCCCTGGAAAAGCTTCTTTTTGAATAGCATTTGTTATTATGGAATCGACTTTGGTGTGGAGGTAGGTGTAATCGAGACCTACATCTGATGGATTGGCGTGGATAAGGGCATCTGCGGGAAATAAGTCTTTTTTTGCCAGAGAACCTTCCTGTGAAAACAGGGAATTAAAAAATAAACCAATGAGTATTAAAGTGATGTATTTCATTAAAGTCCGTTTAACTGGATTTCAGCGTACTGCTTGTTCGGAGCGGAGTTAGCCGGTTAACTTGGAAAATGCAATAGGTACAAAGATGTTCATTTTTCTTGAGACCTTTATGAAATTTTTTCACCCTTTACTATAGAAAAAACCTTAATTCATCTTAAATTTAGGTCTATCCCATCAATTTGACCGCATCCTTTGCAAAGTAACTCGCAATAAAATTTGCCCCTGCCCTTTTGATAGCGATCAGTTGTTCCATCATCACGGCATCGTGGTCGAGCCATCCTTTTTCGGAAGCGGCCTTTAGCATGGCATATTCTCCGCTAACCTGATATACTGCCACGGGAACCTCTACGGCATCTCGAATCTCACGGACGATATCCAAATAACACAGTCCCGGTTTTATCATTACGATATCTGCGCCTTCATCGATATCCATTTGGGTTTCCTTGATAGCTTCCATTCGGTTGGCCGAATCCATCTGATAGGTTTTTTTATCCTTGGGCACATCTTTCAAAGCTACCGGAGCGGAATCAAGGGCATCGCGAAATGGGCCGTAAAAGGCGCTGGCATATTTGGCGGAATAGGCCATAATTCCCGTATGGGTAAGACCTTCATCTTCCAGAGCTTCACGAATAGTGAGTATTCGACCGTCCATCATATCGCTGGGTGCGACGAAGTCCGCTCCTGCGTTGGCGTGACTTATGCTCATTTCTGCCAATATTTCAGCACTTTCATCATTGAGTATCCTACCATTTTCCACAATTCCATCATGTCCGTATGACGAATAGGGGTCTAAAGCCACATCGGTCATGACCAGCATGTCGGGGCAAGCGTTCTTGACGGTCTTGATGGCCAATTGCATCAACCCGTTTGCGTTCAACGCCTCTGACCCTTTATTATCCTTTAAATCGTCTGGTACTTTTACAAAAAGTAGTACGGCGCAGAGGCCCATATTCCATAATTCCTTTACTTCTTTTTCAAGATGGTCCAAGCTCAACCGGTAATAGTCGGGCATGGAGGGAATTTCTTCCTTCACACCCTTCCCTTCAACCACGAAAAGCGGTACCAGAAAATCACTTGGGGTCAAAATAGTTTCACGGACCAGGTGGCGTATGGCATCGTTGGATCGCAATCTTCGGTTTCTTCTTAGAGGATACATAGATTTACTTTAAGCATTTATAGTTATTCGACTTCCACAGGTATGGATTTATCGGGATTTTCCATCTCTTTCTGACAGGCAATTAGGTCTTCCAAAGCTCTCCCATGGCCATATATGGCCCATAGCCCAACATCCTTTTCGATTTTTTCGGGGTCTTCATCAGTATCGATATACTTTCTGATAGATGCCACAGCCTCATCGTCAAACGACTCAATTTTCAAAAGGGAACCCGGGCCTGGTATGCTGTAGGCATCTTCATAATCGTAGCATACCACTAGGACCTTGTCACCGGTGCCGAGTCCGGATTTATAAAAACTATCCGTAGTGAAGAACCTTTGATTTTTATAGGTGTTTTCACCGATGTCCTTAATCTTATAGACTTCTTCGATCGCTATTATTCCTTTCTGTGGTATATACAAGGGTCCGGCCTCGTTAGTAGGCGCTTTCAATTCTTTTATCGTACCCGAAAAAACCAAAGAAAGTTCTTGACCGCAGTTGCCAATGAACGGTCCGGATTCGGGCCACCAATACGTGTAACCGACGTCTAATGTATCTAGCATGAATTCGATGTCGATATCACTTTTTGATTGTTTAAAAAGGTCGCAGGATACGATGGAAACGAAAATAAAAACTACAAAAAATGAAGCAGTTAATAGTCTTCTTATCCGTCGGCACCCATAGCTTTTTAAGTCTAGAAGGCCTTTTGCCCATCCCGTAGAAGTGCTACTTGCAGACATCTTAACTTCGGAGGCTTGTTTAAAATCCGTTAGGCATTCACCATTTTTTACACCCATTCCCTTGGAGTTTTAAGTACGTCGAGCAATTTCTGCTCTTCGCTTCCTGCTATCGCCTGATGGTCATAGCGCCACTGTACGAATGGCGGTAAGCTCATTAAAATACTCTCGATGCGGCCATTGGTCTTTAGACCAAACAACGTGCCCTTATCATGAACGAGGTTAAATTCGACATATCTACCGCGACGAATTTCCTGCCAGTCTCGCTGATCTGCCGTATAATCGGCGTCCTTACGTTTTAAAACAATCGGTATATAGCTATTAAGGAAACTATCTCCCACTTCCCTCACGAACTTATACCAATCGGTTATACTTATTTCTTCGGTCGCTTTGCAATAGTCGAAAAAGAGTCCGCCAATACCACGGGCTTCGTTTCTGTGTTCGTTCCAGAAATATTCATCGCACTTTTTTTTATATTCTGTATAAAAGTCCGGATGGTGTTTATCACAGGCTGCCTTGCAAACGGAATGGAAGTGCATGGCATCGGCCCCAAACAGATAATACGGTGTCAAATCTTGACCGCCGCCGAACCACTGATCCACAATATTTCCCTTTTTATCGTACATCTCAAAATACCGCCAGTTGGCATGAACCGTAGGTACCATTGGACTTTTAGGATGTAATACCAAGCTTAGCCCACAGGCAAAGAAATCAACGTCCTCGACGCCGAAATAGGCTTGCATGCTCTGGGGAAGCTCGCCGTGTACCGCAGAAATATTGACACCCCCCTTTTCGAAGATTTTCCCGTTCTCAATGATCCTTGAACGGCCTCCGCCTCCTTCCGGCCTTTCCCAAACATCTTCCCGAAATTTGGCCTTCCCGTCGACTTCCTCAAGTTTGGAGGTGATGGTGTTTTGGAGGGTTTTTATGTAGGTCTGAAATTTGTCTCTCATTTTACGGCAATGTGTACTTGCATGAACTATAAAGGATTAAAATTAAAGCTTGCCCTAATCAGCTGGGGTTTCCAATTCATACAGCTCCATATCCAACGGTTCTTCCCCTGGTGGCGTGTGCTCTTTCTTTAATGTCCTTTTCCAAAGATAATCACATTTTTGTGCGACTTTGATACTTCCTAGGTTAGTTTTATGTGCGATAATTTGTAGCGTTTTCAAGCCCAGTTCATCCAAAGCATACCCCGATAGGGTCTTGACCGCTTCGGTCATCCAACCTTTTCCCTCATATTGATAGCCGATACAGAAGGCCAGTTCCGCTTGTTTAGCATTCCAATCGAGTTCCTTGATATAGACGAGTCCGATAACTGTCCGGTTTTCCTTCTCCTTTAGTACAAAAAGAAATTCTTCTTTACGATCAAATTGCCTGACTTTATCGGCTACGAAAATCTTTGATAGCTCCGGATTCAGATTTTGTTCCAAGGTCCGTGGAAAATAACGCTTTAGCCTATCGGAATTGGCAACCATCAAATCACATATCCGCCATGCATATTTTTCATGGATAGGCTCGATAGTGTAGTTTGTGAATGTTGCAATCATATGATGGAACTATGGAGGCCTTATCATTTAGTAGGGGCCTAGGGATCCATAAAAAAAAGACGGGCACGCAACCACGCCATATAGTTGCTTTATACGCTGTACTCCTTCACTGCGTCGACGAAAGCTTTCGCATTTTCTACCGGAATGTTAGGAAGAATACCATGCCCCAAGTTTACTACATACTTATCCTTCCCGAATTCGTCAATCATTTTGGTAACCATTTTTTTGATATCCGCGGGAGGCGATAGCAATCTCGAGGGATCGAAATTGCCCTGCAACGTGATATTTCCTCCGGACAAGTAGCGTGCATTTTGAGCGGAGCAAGTCCAATCTACCCCAAGTGCCGCGGCTCCTGATTTGGCCATGTCGCCCAAAGCGAACCAACAGCCTTTTCCGAAAACAATTACGGGGGCCTCATCTTTAAGGGCATCGATAATTTGTTGGATGTATTGCCATGAGAACTCTTGATAATCGACCGGGGAAAGCATACCGCCCCACGAATCGAAGACTTGGACGGCATTCACGCCCGCCTGTACTTTTGCTTTTAGATAGGCGATGGTGGTGTCGGTAATTTTTTGCAGCATTTCATGGGCAGCAGCAGGTTGTGTAAAACAGAATTCCTTGGCCCTGTCGAAGGTTTTGCTGCCCTGGCCTTGAACACAATAGCACAGTATCGTCCATGGTGATCCTGCAAAACCTATAAGCGGCACCTCATCGTTTAGCTTTTCCTTGGTTGCTTTGATCGCTTGCACAACGTAATCCAACTCGATAGTAACATCTGGTACGACTACCCTCTCCACATCCTTTTCTGAACGAATCGGTTTTGGAAGATACGGCCCAAAATTGGGTTTCATTTGGACTTCGATATCCATTGCCTGGGGAATCACCAGTATGTCGCAAAAGAGTATCGCCGCGTCCATGCCAAATCTGCGGATGGGCTGTACGGTAATTTCCGAGGCCAGTTCAGGGGTTCTGCAGCGGGTAAAGAAATCATATTTTTTCTTGATTTCCATAAACTCCGGCAGATAGCGCCCGGCTTGGCGCATCATCCAAACGGGCGGGCGTTCTACAGATTCGCCTTTTAGGGCTCTTAAGAATAGGTCGTTTTTTAACATAGATTCATCGTATTCTAAATGGCGAGGAGCCTACCTGCGTTTACGGGGGTAGGCGACGCGGCAATCTGTAAAGTACCGAAAGGTTACATCGAATGCTCGGCGTGCAAAGACCGCTACCATTTAACTATATTCTTCGTTCACTAATTCGATCACACTCTCCACAATGGGTGTCTTGGCCACCCGCACATCTTTGAAATGCTTTCGCGCTTCTGCCGCTGTGGTCTCACCGATGCAGTAGGCAATTTTATCCGGTGCATTTTTCATCAGATAGCTTTCGACGGTAGAGGGACTGTAGAACATGACCCCCTTAACACTATCATCAACCTTTCTAGGCGCATGTTTCGTTTCGTAGGCCTCGATTTCATTAACCTTGATATTGTTATCGGCCAAAATGGTCGGTATCGTATCGAGCCGTAGGTTACTGCAAAAATAAGTGACCTCAAGGCCTTCCATATATTCCACGAGATACTCGGCCAGTTTTTCCGCGTATTTTTCTTGATGCTTGACCGGACCGATATGACGTTCGATCAAACGTTTGGTCTTTCGGCCAACGCAATAGATGTTTTCGAATTTAAGGTCGCTCGCTTCCACGTTTTTCAATAAGGCCTCGACCGCGTTTTGACTCGTCAAGATGACATTGCGCTTTTCTTTTTTGAGCTCGTAGGCCGAAATACGATTGGGACTCACCTTTATAAAATCTTCGGATTTCACCCGAACAGCATCGACAAAAAGCGCCAGTTGGTCGTGGGTCAAATCTTTGGTAGAGAAGACGTTTGTCTCTAATGTGACACCCTGAATCTCGTTCATCAGCAATTTACCGCCACGGCTCAGAATACTGTTGGCGCAGTCGCGGCCCAAGAACTCGTGCCGGCCCAAAGGTGCACTGAATTCCGACTCCAGTTTTTTCTTGCCGTCTACCGTTAGTAAGACGCCTTTTAAAGTGACTTCGTTTTCTTTATTGATATAGGCTAGGGCACCAATAGGTGCTGTACAGCCTCCTTCGAGGATACGCAGGAATTCCCGTTCTTGGCGGGTACAGATTTCGGTAGGCTCGTGATTGAGCTGGAAACAGGCCTCGCGGACGAATGCGTCATTTTCCAAAGCCACGACCATAATGGCACCTTGTGCGGGGGCGGGCACCATCCAAGTAAGGCCGACCGTATTGTCAGGTTCAAGACCGATACGTTCAAGACCGGCAGCGGCGAAAATCGCGGCGTTCCAGTCGTTGGTTTGTAATTTTTCGTAGCGGGTATTCACATTCCCCCGTAAATCGACCACGGTGTGGGTCGGATAGCGGTTCAGCCACTGGGCCTTTCTGCGAAGGCTTCCTGTTGCGATAATGGCTTCGCGTTGCGCTAGAAACTCTTCGTTTTTTTTAAAGGCGAGAATGTCGAGAAAATTACCGCGCTCTAGAACGGCCGCTTGAACGATTCCAGTGGGAAGTTTTGTAGGCACGTCCTTCATGCTATGCACCGCTACATCGATTTCCCCGCTCAGCATCGCAACATCTAAGGTTTTCGTGAAAATACCTGTTATTCCCATTTCGTGCAGGGGCTTGTCGAGCACCAAATCGCCAGTAGATTTGACCGGCACCAGTACGGCGCGATGACCCAAAGCTTCTAAAGAATCCTTAACAGTGGTCGCCTGCCACAGCGCCAATTCGCTATCGCGGGTACCTATGCGAATGATTTTGCTCATGGGGTGTCGAGTTCGAGTTGAAAGACCCTCTGAATAAGTTCAAGACTCACATCGGAATCGATGTCATCGTCTTTCAGATGGTTGGCGAACTGCTTGGTGATTTTTTGGATGATGCGGTTCGAGATGATATCAGCCTGTTGTTCGTTGAAGTCGGATTGTTTTTTCGATTGATAGTCCATCTCCTCGTCTTTCATTGTTTTCAATTTCTTTTTGAGGGCCTTGATGACGGGCGCAAATTTGCGGGTTTCGAGCCATTGGCTAAAATCGTGCCGTACCTCGGCAATGATTTCTTCAGCATGCGGAACGTACTCTTTCCGCCTTTCCAAAGTCTTGTCGGTCATTTGGGAGAGATGGTCTAAGTGGATGACCGTTACATTTTCCAATTCGGAAACATCATCGGATACATTTTTGGGTATGGACAGGTCCAAGATCAACAACGGCTTCTTGGTATAAATCAATTCTTTGGATATCGTTGGCGATTGGGCACTTGTAGCCACGATCAGCACATCGGTATTTCGGATTTCAGTTTGCAAATCGCCATAATCCCTGACCGTCAATTGGAATTTTCCGGCAATTCTTTCCGCTTTTTCCTTGGTGCGGTTGACTAGCGTGATATGGTCATTCTTGGTGTGCTTAATAAGGTTTTCGCAAGTATTACGTCCGATTTTCCCAGTTCCGAAAAGCAGAATGTTTTTTTCGGAAACATCGGGAACGTTTTCCAAAATATAGCGCACGGAGGCAAAGGCCACCGAAGTGGCGCCAGAGGATATTTCCGTTTCGTTCTTAATACGTTTGCTGGCCTGGATGACCGAATTGCAAAGACGCTCGATAAATGGATTGGCAATACCAAACTTTTTCGAACGGTTGAAACTTTGCTTCAGTTGACTGATAATCTCGAAGTCACCAAGAATCTGGCTGTCAAGTCCGGTACCTACCTTAAATAGATGGCCGATAGCGTCATTGTTCTTGTAGACATAGGCGACTTCCTGAAATTCCTCTACAGAGCCAGTCGTATTGTCACAAAGAAGTTTGATAAGTTGAAAGGGATGCTGGGCGAAACCGTATAGCTCAGTACGATTACAGGTAGAGGTCGCCAAAAGGCCATCAATTCCCTGTGCCTTTGCCTGCATCAGCAGTTTTTCGGCGCCCGCTTTTCCCAGACTGAACTTGCCGCGAGTCTCGGCATCTGCTTTATGGTAGCTGAGCCCTATAGTGTAAAACGAGTTATGTCGCGAAATATGGTAATCTTTCATCAAATGGAATGGACGTTAAAACGCTAGAAGAATATACCTTCTCACGTTTTCAGTATGTTGGAAAGTACTGATGTCTACTTATCGGGCCGCCGAGCGGTTTGTGGATCAGGGGGATTCCCGAAAAATGCCATCTTAAAATTTTTCTTTCTACAAACGCTAGCAAAAATACAGGCAATACCCATTAAAAAATAACGCTAGCGGTACAATTAGTATCGATACCCGTTATTTAATGGGATTTTCATAGAGATTGCTATTAAATCTGTATTTTTGTAGGAAATACAAGCCTTTAGAAGAGTTCTATTTAGAATCTTTCTAAATAAAAGAAAACCATATCCGATAGACCATGATAGAGAAAAATGTCGCTCAAGGTTCGTTTCAGGAAGTCTTTATTGAAGATGGATTCTTCGTGCTAAAAATCCAAAACGACACGGCCGAAATTCAACGGGTAGCCCGCGAGATCGACAGTAGCTTTATACAGTTCCATTTTTGTTTGAAAGGCAGCGCCAAGTTTGTTTTCAATCAGGGGAACTACGCCCTGGAGGTATCCGAAGAAAATTCCCTTTTGCTTTATAACCCCCAAATCGATCTTCCGCTCAACCTCGAACTGCACCCCAATTCATGGCTTGTATCCATAGTTATGACCATCCGAAAATTCCATTCACTTTTTTCAAGGGAAGCAGATTACATTCCGTTTCTAAGTACTGGAAATAAAGACAAAAAATACTATTCGCAGGAAGGGGTCAGCCCAGCAATCGCGGTGGTGCTCAGTCAAATTATGAACTACAATCTACATCCATCCATAAAACAACTGTATATCAAAGGAAAAGCCTATGAGCTCATCTCACTCTATTTCAATAAGGGAGAGGGTACCGATGTGGAACAATGCCCGTTTTTGGTCGATGAAGACAATGTACGGCGGATTCGTAAGGCCAAAGAAATCATGATTGCCAGCATGGCCGAGCCGCCGACCCTGGCAGAACTATCTGAAGAAATAGGACTTTCCCTCAAAAAACTGAAAGAAGGTTTTAAACAAATCTATGGCGATTCGGTATTCAGCTTTCTCTTCGACTACAAGATGGAATACGCCCGAAAGATGCTCGAGACCGGCCGGCACAATGTCAACGAGGTCGGCCTTAAAGTGGGCTATAGTACGGCGAGCCATTTTATTTCGGCTTTTAAGAAGAAATATGGGACCACGCCAAAGAAGTATTTGATGGCGATGGCGGGTTCTTAAGAACCTTTCTACTTTTCACGGAGCGTAACTTAAGGTCTTTTTTTGGTCATTAAGGCTTTCAGGGCTTTATTGGTCGCGCCACCATAATCCCTGTATTACTTTTAATCTTTTTCAGGTAATCGGCCAGTGGAAGCTCGGAAACCTCAACTTCCATTGAACCTGTGGAAGCATGTAACAGATGGATGCGCCCATCTTTTTCTCGGGTTGCCATACCAGTATGTGTAATATCAAGACCATCGATGGAGGTGGTTAGGGCAATTATATCGCCTGTTCGTATCAGATGTTCGTTTGCGGCAATCTGATTTTGCGGCAAAATACAGATGGCCTGGTCATTCAGATAGTTTTCCGAAACTTGGATCTTCTCAAAATTTTCGTCATCGCTTAAAAACGGATAGAGCTCACGATGAGTACTCATAAAATTGATGTCCTTCGTGATTTCGGTGCCACCGATTTCTGCGGTGATGTCTTTCAACAAACCTTTCTTTTCGTTATTGGCAATCCATTCGGAGAAGTAATGGAGTCGTGAGGCATAGCCTTCAAGTTCCCCGTCTTTATAGCGAATATTTTCAAGGGTTTTTGTAAAATCGGCAAAGCTTGACTTCTTATTTTCGAGCATCAGGCTAAAGGCGAGTACGTTTTCGACATAGGTGGTGCAGTCCAGGCCTTGGAGGTTGACGACCAAAGTTTCGGTATCGCCTATTTCCAAAGTTTTGGCGACATAGGGCGTGCCCATAAAAGTTTTGCCAATGCCAACGATAGTCTTGCCGAAATCGCTTTCGAGAAGTCCGTCGACTTCGATGAGCTTATTTTCTACGGCTTTTTTGTTGGCGGGGGAACAGGTGACTTGCTGGGCAGTTACGGACTGTCCTAAAAGTAAAATCAAGATGAAAGCACTTTTTTTAAGCATATTATACGTTTATTGCAAAAAAATGAATCAAAACAAAACCTTCCCCGCGTAATTCTAGCACAAATTTAAGGAAGTTTTGTAGCATCACATTCCAGGTATTACCATTCTCATTTGTAAACGGAAATAAACGCCTCTTCCCAATTTTGTCCTCGTCAAGTTGCAGCCTTCCCCTACATTTAGGTGCAAAAGCTATGTAGCCTTTCCCTTTTTAGGACAGTGCTAAATTCAACATTTCTTTTTTGTTAAGCTTAGATTTTGTGGCGGATTTTGATCCGACATAAAATTGGGGCATAAATTCCACGGGCGGCGTCTCTCCCAAGGCTGAATGTGGATGCATGGTGTTGTAATCCTTCATCCAGATATCCGTACTTGTCCTTAAACCTCTTATTGCAGAAACCTAGGGACGGAAAGAAAATATCCAGATTTGGGCTTATTTGCTACAAACCATTTCATCCTATTAGTAGCTAGCGTCCCTGGCTTGCGGGCCAAAAATCTGTGTAGCAAGACTTAAAAACCATAATGGCCATATCCTCCACCATATCCATTCGGCCGATAAACTTCCGCACGCTGATGGTCTTTGAGCAAAAACGCCTCCGTGACAAACCCGATGACATCTTCGTCGGTATCGGTATCTTCGATACGCATACCGCCGTTCTCATAAAAGGGCTCGGTCTTTAGGCCTTTAGCATCCTCAAAAACTAAAAGGTGCATGTTGAAATTTTTGTCGTAGTCTTCGGTATTGCGCTTTTTAAAATAATAGCCGGTCAATTTCTTATCCTTATACGTCAAGGCCTTTTTACCAAGAAAAGCAATGGAATCTCTTGTCGTCGAATAATTGCGACTCGGAAATAGCAAGGCTTCCGCCAAATCTTTCTGTGTTTTAAAGGCCTCTGGAAACAATTTCAGTTTACCTACTTTTTTAAGTTTGTCGAACAGAAGCTGTCGCGAATTTAAATCAGCTGCCATGGCCTTTAGCTCCTTTTGAGGAATAGCCTTGTTGTTTTCCGCCAAAAGGACAAAATAAGTGGTGCGGATATCGGAATCTTCTATCAAGGCGACCTTTTCAAAGAATTGTTGCACCTTTTTTTCCCCATTAAAGGGGTACAACAGCGTCATATAGTCTTCCAACACACCCTTATCTTGCGTTGGCGTCCTGGGGCTATAAAAATCTTGGGCCTTCGGGGCTACATCCCGACCCAACTGGCGCTTCAACTGAATCTTGGCATCGTTCAGGATTTGGGACTTATATTTTCTGTAAACTTTCGATTTTAGCCCGCCTTCGGACACTAACTTGGCCAGTAGCGAGATAATTGGGGCTTTATACTCACTTATCGTGCTATATTGCATCAATTCGGGAAACAACTTTTTCGCCAGAGACAGATTTTCCCGGTACGGAGCGAAAATATAACTGATATGAAAGGTGTTGGACAGCAAGGGCAGATCGGTAGCCATCAGTTCGAGCAATACATCTGCGGATGCAGGGTCCGATTTTTGTGAAATGGCCTGTAAAACCATGGCCTGTGCCGTCGAATTATTATAGGATTTGGCGTAAAAATCCCTATAGAATGCCGTAGCATCCACACCTTTTAACTGTCCTAATTGCAGGATCAAGTAGGACTGTATCGAACGCATGGCCGGACTAAACTCATGGTCGGAAATATAGTTTTTAAGCGAATCGGCATGCGTTTTATCGAACTTTAGGTAGCGATGCCCATCGAGTACGATACTGTCATTTTTACCCAGGGCGGCAAAGAAATCGGGGACTTTATCATTAAAAATGCTCCGGCCTATTACGGTATCCTTGGGCTTAAAATTGTCGAAGAATTCCCTGACATAGCGACTCGGTTTTGCAACGGTATCCACTACCGCTTTGAGTTCATAGAGCAGGCCATCCTTTATAATATTCTTTATTAAAATACCCCGTGTACTCGCCGTATCCGTTAGCGTAAGCTGCATTTCTTGATAGCCTTCGTTCGTCGTCTTGGTGGTACCGTTAATGATTTTGAACTGCTTGTAAGCATACATTTTTTTGCGCAGTGCCCAAGCGGAATCCAAATGGCTGAACATCAGAAAATCATGGGCCTTATTCAGTTCTACCGTAATCGCTTCATCGTTTTTATTGCGGTAGATCGTTTTTTTATGAAAGGGGTCGTACGATTTGGTTTCGGGCGCACCGCTGTAATAACTGTTACTACTCTCCACAAATTTAGGAGGCTTGACCGTTGTTTTGGTACTGAAGTAAAGGGCGGTATCGACCACCGTTTCAAAGGGCGCTTCGTATTTCACGGATTTTAGGTGAAAGGAATCAAAATATTCTTCCGCTTCTTTGCCATACGCCGTCAAGATGCCCAAAAGATAATATTCACCGCCCCGGAAGGTAGTCATCAAATGCAATCGCTTCCCGGAATCCATGTCGAAAATTGCCGATGAAATCAAACGGTTGCCGTCGACATCCCGATATCGGGGTTTTAGTTCCAAATCTTGATAGAAGCGTTTTTGAATCTGTTTCAGTTCAAAGGTGTCGACCTCGATAAAGCTAAAATCGTTCAATACGGACTTACGAAGAAAGTAATAGGATTTCCTTTTTTCATCATAGCCCTCGATCCATCGGTCGCCATTCCTACTTTGGTTGGTGAAGCTATTTAGGGCTGGCATTTCCACCTCGAAATCCTCAAAATCGGAAGCAAGACGCACTTTATCATCCGTAGTCTTTTTAAATGCCAAACTGTTGAAGATGGTATCGGAATGCTGCGTTACGTAATCGCCTTCACCACCCATTTTAACGATGACAACTTCCAAAGGGGTTTTAAAAATTTGATAACGTTGCCGGTCGCCGTTCTTCAATTGGTTCTTGATATCCAACCCTTTTAAACCATCCTTTTCAATCCCCGTTTTCTCTAAAATTTTGCCAGGGATGTTCTCGAACAATAGCTTATCGATATCATCCAACGTATACACTGCATCCTGCTTCAAAAATGAATGGGTGGGAATACGGTTTACGACCACAAAGCTACCGTTGGCCAAATCGGGTGAAACATAGGTGGTCTTGCCCTGATCGGAGACGGGATAGAGTTTATTCGGAAGGTCTATCTTGAAAAATCCGTCTTCAGGGCCATAGGATGCATAGTCGTTTTGCCGTTTTTTTTCCTCGAATAATTGCTTTAGCTCTTTTCCCCTTTCACTTGATGTTGATACCAAAGGCACGACCGTATAGCCCTTTTTCCGCAGGAGTTCGATAACCCCTTCATCACCGGGCAAATGGGCGGCCCCGATGCCGGCAAACACTTTTCCTTTCCGCATCGTGGAATCCAAGCGCTCGGCCATATTGACATTGCGGATGTGCAACATGTTTTTCATGTAATGGTCGGTATACATGGCGCGATCGATGGAATCAAGTAAAGCGATATTGCGCTCGCGATAGGCATCTTGCAACAGAAACATGGGGTCGGATTGCTGCATTTTTTTCTGCAGCCATTCATCAGGCTTTTGTTTCATCGCATTCATACTGGCGCGCCCGACCAAGGTCCGTGATTCTTCCATATCCTCAAGGGCAATGATCGGCTTGTCGAACTTTTTGCCCGCTTGGTAAATGAACATATCCAAATACGTCTCCTCCTCGAAATTTTGGGAGTTCTCGTTGGTGCGGTACAAAATATTGTTGACGATACGGTCCTCATAGGCGAGGTAGGCCCCTAATTGCTCTTTCTTTGGATTTTCGACCTTGAAGGCATTGGCATAAAATCCTTTGGTGATATAACCGCCGTAACCGAAGTTGCTGCCCATATCATCGCTATTTTCGAGCCAAAGACCGGGGTCGGATTCAAGGGCCACCATCTCACTTTGATGTAAGGCCTCATAGAAAACATCGTCTAACCGAAAGGCGATTTTTTTACTCACGTGCATGGTGCCATAGAGATACGAGGATTTTTCAAGGCCATTGCCCGAAATTTCAAAGAGCAAACTGTTCCTTTCTTGGGAATATCCTGAAAAGGCAAAAAGACTAAATACTAGGATAAGCAAGGGGCGCATGAACTTCTTTTTTCGTTGTACGCTTTGCGCCTTGCGCTGTGCGCTACAAACGGCGGTTTGCGATTGGAGTATGACTATAGGGACGATGCTATACAAATTTAAGGAAGTATGTATCAAAACCTATCCCTGAAAATCGTTAAAACATTGAACAAGTCCCTAATATAACGGCTATTCTTCCTGCGTATTTTCCGAGTGGTCCCCTTTTTCCATTTGAAGTCGGGTGCGGGGTAGACTTTCGGGGTAGTTCTGCTGTAGAAAGGTAATCAGTTTTTCGCGTACCAGAACCCTTAGGTCAAACGCCGTTGGGGAATCTTTAGCGCTCATCAACGCCCGAATTTCTATACTATCCAGTTTTGAATCCGTTACTTGCACGACGTTTACCTCGCCGTCCCAAAGATCGGTTCCGTTCAAGATTCGTGTGAATTCTTCCCGTATGGCGTCAAAAGGCACATTGTAATCGGTGTAGAGAAAAACGGTGCCCAAAATTTCTGATGACGTTTTGGTCCAGTTCTGAAAAGGTTTTTCGATAAAATAAGTCGTTGGTACAATTAGTCTTCTTTTATCCCATATTTTGACGACCACATAGGTCAGCATAATTTTCTCGATACGCCCCCACTCACCCTCGACAATCACGACATCATCCAATTTTATGGGTTGTGCCACGGCAATCTGTATCCCTGCCAATATCGTACCGATCATTTTTTGGGCCGAAAATCCAATGATGATACCTGCGACCCCGGCTGAAGCAAAAATGCTGACCCCGATTTCTCGGATGCTCTCGAAGCTCATGAGCGCAATGCCAATGGCAAATACGATGATGATAAAAATAAGGATACGTTCTAAAATATTGAACTGGGTCTTCACTTTTCGTGCCTTCAAATTGTCGGAAGCATCTACGTCATATTTTTCGATGATGTGGTACTTTACGATTTTGATGACACTCAACAACAGCCAAGTAAATGCAAAGATAAATATCAAGGTACTTGTTTTTCGGAACCAGTACGCATA
This sequence comes from uncultured Flavobacteriaceae bacterium, assembly GCA_963832345.1. GTDB lineage: Bacteria > Bacteroidota > Bacteroidia > Flavobacteriales > Flavobacteriaceae > Pricia. The sequence continues at coordinate 40,658 of CAWHTW010000020.1, forward strand.
GTCTTCCAGACCGAGAACATGTCTAAGTGCCTGCAAACGTATCAAGATGGACAGAAAAATGATAAAAATAGGTTTACTCACCCGCTTTACGGTCTCTACGGGCATCAAATATTTTGGGTTCTTCCCCAACCGTCTCAAGAAGGCCAACACCATAAAATAGGCGACGAGAAGACCTATCAAGGTACCGATTACCAAAAGTATTGACTGATTGTTTCCACTAAAAATTTCGTTGAGCATTGAGAACCGGGATTTAAGGATTCATACGTTTACAGACTAGTATAGTAATGTTTTGGTGCTGAACTTTTCAATTATAGGAAAAAGTAATGGTTTTTAAACAAAAAAGCGAAAATTGATGAAATCTATTATACTATCAAAAAACAATTAGGCCAATATTTCGACGGGATGGTTTTCAAGGCTTATTTTTGCAATTGGAAATTCTTCTTTCCGAAGTCTATCTTGTCCAAAGTAGATTATCATCTAAAAAGGACTCCCGCCTGCCTTTAAACAAAGGCCAGGAGATGTGCGAAAATTACTAAAAAGAAGCTAGAATGAGATTTCTGCCTAAGTGTATGCCGAGCGTAGCCGAGGAGCGGAATGACAAAAATGGAAGTTATCTATGAAAGGTGTATTACTCGTAAATCTCGGCTCCCCCGAAAGTCCCACTGCCAAGGCGGTCAAACCTTATCTCGACGAATTTTTGATGGACGAACGGGTCATCGATGTCAATAAAGTTCTTCGTAATATCATTGTACGAGGGATTATTCTGCAGACCCGGCCCAAGAAATCGGCGAAGGCCTATGCCAAAATCTGGTGGGACGAAGGTTCGCCCCTGATCGTCTTATCGGAACGTTTTGCCGAGAAGCTTAAAAGCCATACCGGCATGCCCGTTGCCCTTGGTATGAGGTATGGCACGATGACTATAAAAAACGCATGGCAGGAATTGAAGGAGAAAGGCGTCAACGAGGTGTTGTTAGTACCACTGTATCCACATTATGCGATGTCATCGTATGAAACGGTTGTGGTTAAGACCATGGATGTGCAGAAGGCGTTTTTTCCACAAATGCGTTTGACTACACTACCGGCCTTTTATCATAATGCTCAATATATTAAAGCATTATCCCAAAGTATAGCCGATGGATTGAAAGATTTTGATTACGACCACATTCTCTTCTCCTATCATGGTATTCCTGAGCGACATATCCGAAAATCGGACCCTACCAACTATCATTGTAAAATTGACGGTAGCTGTTGTAGCATCAATTCCGTGGCGCACAATACCTGCTATCGCCATCAGGTCTATGAGACGACCGAACTGGTAAAAGCGGAACTTGGCTTAGATGAAACCAAGGTCAGTTCGTCATTTCAATCCCGCTTGGCCGGCGATCCATGGTTGAAACCCTATACCGATTATGAATTCGAGCGTTTGGCGAAAGAAGGTAAAAAACGGCTAGCGGTAGTTACGCCCGCCTTCGTTTCCGACTGCCTTGAGACCTTGGAGGAAATTGCCATGGAGGGCAAGGAACAGTTTACAGAAGCCGGTGGCGAAAGTTATAAGCATATACCTTGTCTGAACGATAATGATGCTTGGGTCAAAGTTATGGCAGATTGGGTGAATAACTGGATGAAAACTGGGGAGTTGCCCGCTTAGCAGACGTCTTGAAGAGGAGTTAGCGAAATGTTTATATTCAACCAAAAAATGTAAGGCGACGTGGTAAATTTTTGAACTTTCAGCGATGTTCAACGGATTGCCGCCTTCGTTCGCAAGTAAATATGCCAAAAATATCCGCAGAGCAACTGGGTTCTGAACCTATCGGCAAATTGTTGGTCCGCCAGTCCGTACCGGCATCGATCGGTATCTTGGTGATGTCGCTCAATATTTTGGTCGATTCCATTTTTGTGGGCAATTGGATTGGCTCCATTGCGATTGCCGCCATCAACGTAGTCTTACCCGTATCCTTCTTTATAGGTGCCTTGGGCATGTCCATCGGTATCGGTGGATCCAGCATCATATCTCGTGCGCTCGGGGCGAACAACACAGAAAAAGCCTTAAAAACCTTCGGAAACCAGATTACGCTGACCCTATTGGTCACGGTCATAATGGTCGCTTTGGGATTGTTCTACGTCGACACGATGATTCCCGCTTTTGGGGGTAAAGGGGCCATTTTCGCCCCGGCCAAAGTATATTATACCATTGTGCTATACGGAGTGCCATTTCTGGCGCTCTGTATGATGGGAAACACGGTCATCCGCGCCGAAGGAAAGCCGAAATTCGCGATGATTGCCATGATCATTCCCTCTGTAGGAAATTTGCTGATGGACTATATCTTTATCTACATCTTCGATTGGGGCATGGCCGGTGCGGCATGGGCGACCACCATCGGATACGTTTTGTGCTTTGCCTACATTCTCTACTTCTTTCTATCCAAAAATTCCGAACTAAAGATAAACCTATCCCATTTCGGATTGAACGTGCCTATTCTAAAGGAGATCGGCTCCCTAGGCTTTGTCACGCTCGCACGCCAAGCTGTAGTAAGTATTACCTATCTCTTGATGAATAATATTCTCTATGGTCTGGGCGGTGAGGCCATGGTCGCGGTTTATGCCATTATAGGACGAATGCTCATGTTCGCACTGTTTCCTATATTTGGGGTCACACAAGGGTTTTTGCCTATCGCCGGTTTCAATTACGGCGCAAAAAATTATCAAAGGGTCAGGGAAACCATTAATACTGCCATCAAATACGCCGCTATATTGGCCAGTATCGTCTTCGTTGGCCTGTTCATCTTCCCGGCCGAAATTGCGGGATTATTTTTGGGAAGCGGTCCCGAGATGTCCTCCGAAGATTTGGCTACCAACGCCTATGTCTTGGAACACACGCCTTTTGCAATGCGGCTGGTGTTCGCGGCCACCCCGATCATTGCGTTACAACTTATTGGGGCGGCCTATTTTCAGGCTATTGGGAAAGCCATCCCCGCACTTCTGTTGACCTTGACGCGACAGGGTTTCTTTTTTATTCCACTCATACTTATCCTGCCCCGTTATTTCGGCGAACTGGGGGTTTGGATATCCTTTCCGATTGCCGATGTCTTGGCTACTATCATTACAGGGTATTATTTGCGGAGGGAGGTGAAGCGGACGTTGGTGAAAAGTGATCAATAGGTTGTAGGGGCTGGTAATAGCAGTCGAAGGCAATCCAAAACTGAAACATTGCTAAAAAAAGGACAACCGGTATATTTGCAAGTTTCATTTAGGTCAGCTATGACCTCACTCCACCGGTGCCGCATGCAACAATTCCATCCCCGTAGAAGACCTAGGCTTGAACCCCGGCCAATCTTGGGCATTCGAATCTTCAGGGATGTCTAAATATTTAGAGGTATCCTTCCCTTTAAGGTGTGCGTCAATGAAAGCGGTCACAAAATGCTGGTTGACATTGTTGATCTTGCGCTGGTCCCATGTGGCATCGGCATAGCGGTAGTATTCGTCGATATGGAGTCCGGGTGCTAAGGATTCTGCTGGCGGTGGATTCGGGGCTACATTGTGCCTCGCATCTTTATAGGTCAGCAGATAGCGATCAGCGTTGATGGCACCCTTATAAATAGCTTTAATTCCTTTATCATAGCCCGAAATATCGTCTTGGCTTCCGGCGACGAAAAAGGTGGGCGTTTTCAATCCTTTTAATCCTTCGGCATCCCAGATACCGCGTTCCATGCCCCATGGTGCGAAAGCAACCACGGCCTTTATTCTAGGATCGGATTGTTTTTGATACTCGGCATTGCTAGCGGCCAAGGCTTGTATTGCCGTGCTTCCCTCAGTCATCCCTTGAAAAAATTGCACCATATCATCGCTATAGCCGGCACCGGCAACATTCAACACGCCATAACCGCCCATGGAATAGCCGACGATTGCCGTGTTATCGGCATTGATTTTCCCTGATAATACATCCTTGCTACCCGATTTCCCGAGCCGTTCCATTTCATTGAGCACAAAACGGATATCCTTGGCCCGATTTAGCAAGGTGCTCTGAAAGGCATTAGCATCCTTAAAAGTGGAATCGGTATGGTCTATGGCGACTACGACGTATCCCTTCGAGGCCAAGTTTTCGGTCAAATAGGTCATCAGATATCTGGATCCAACGTATCCATGGGAAACTACAATCAAAGGAAAAAATTCTTCCGAAGCTCTCGGGGCGGCATCGCGAACGGCCCTTCCGTTAAATGTAAAGGGAATCAAAGGGCGCAACGAATCACCACGGGTACCCATAACCTCTTCATAAGTTACAGAAGCTTCCATTCCCGAAGAAACTTCCGCGGGATACCACACTTCAACGGTCAAAGGGCGGTCATACATCGCATCTTTACCTCCTTTGGAGTTCAAGATGTCGATTTGATCGGGATTGACCAAATCTAGGGTCCGAACCCCAATGGTATAGGGCCCTCGTTCAGAAAGTTCTGGAGCGTCGGGCAGCGGATCGCCGTACAGAAACTGTTGGGTCTGGGCCTGAAGCAAGACGCTCGCCCCGACGGCCAGAACGATGAAACAAACAATCCATTTCGTAGATAAAGAGAATTTGCCTTTCATAAGAGACCGATTGGTTTGGAGAACCTATTTAAACGGGTTCCGCGATACTAGACGGAAAAGGTACTGATTAAATTTAACCTTTAAACCATCCCTCTAAAACCAATAGCCCAAACTGAAAAAGAAATTGCTGTTCTTGCCTTCGGGAGACCATGCATAATGCAATTGCAGCGGCCCTAAAAAAGATTCCCATCCATAGCCAACACCATAGCCCGAATAACTGGGAAGGGTAAACCAATCGCCCGTTCTGAAAATATCGTCATCGACGTTTGCGAAATTGGCCGTGAACATAAAGTGATTCTTGGGTACGAATTCATAATCAAGCCTTCCGTAAGCCTTTACAAAGCTATTGCCCGGCAGGCTAAGAAAATCATATCCAAAAAAAGGAATAAAGTTGTTGATCAAATCCCCACCGAATCCGCCGAGTAAAAAATCGAACGAGGTGACACTAGAGGTGCCCAGTTTAAAACCGCCTTCGGTCTCGATAGAAAGGGAAAGATTTTTGAACAGGGGAAAGGCTCCGCCCAGACGCGCTTTGGCAATTGAAAATTCCTTAAAGTTATCGTTGAAATCGGAAGAAAGTACATAGAAATGGAAATCTCCTGCGAAAAGGAGTCCCCTTGAAGGAAAATAGGCATTATCGTACGTGTCGAGGGTCAACTTACCGAAAACGCTGTAAAAGTTGCTATTTTCGAATAGTGTCTTCCCATCGGGGGTTGGTTGCCCGATTGGAGCGCCTCCATCATTGCGTTGTGCCAAGGTTCTTGTACTATACTTTAGCAATTTGTGCTCAATACCCGTTCTAAACGCAAATTCTTCCCGTAATACGGTCTCAACGTATATTTCATTGGTAAGGTCGGAAACATCTAGATTAATCGTATTGACATTGATGCTCGGTGGCACTTCAAAATTACCTCGGATCAAATCAAAATTGATCTCCTTCCCGAAATCGTTGAATCTGGAGTTCAGGCCGAAGCTCCAGTAGGAACCCTTGTCTATATAATATTGAAAATTATAGCGCACATTGTCGCCCATAATAAAGTCGAAAGAGGCTACATCGTCGCGGGTCAGCAAGCGTTTTCTGGTTATATTGAGAATTGCCGCCGTTTTATAAAGGTCGTCGTAGTGGGCGCCAAGTCGGATGAAGGTCTTGACGGGATTTTCAGATAGATTTAAAACCAGTTCTTCACCTGTCCCGTTGTCTTGTAGTTTATAGTGTATGGTCTGAAAGTTTCTGGTCGCGGCCAGATTACCGACCCCTTGGTTTAGTCGGGAAAAAGTAGTCTCTTTATTTTTCCCCAAACGTAATTTTCCCTTTACGTAGCCCTTTGGATATTCGGCGCTTCCCGCTACGGTCAGGTGATCAATAGTCAACTTCTCCTGAGGCTTTATTTTGGCCATCTTTCTTTGGCTATCGTTCTGTTCTTTCGCAAGTCTTTTAAAATCACTAAAGCTTTTTTTGGCCGCCACTTCGCCGCTCTCTATAATGCGGTCGTAGAGATTAAAGTCGATGACCGAAAAATTGGAGACTTCTGGCTTGATGTAAATATCGGTCAGCTTCGATTTTTCTTCCATATCGAGAACTGATCGATAATTGTTGATCTGCAGCAAAATCTCGGTGGCCGAAATCAGGCCATCCCTATCTCGGAGTCCGTGCTGTACGTCGACTCCGATGATTACATCCGCACCCATCTCCTTGACTTTTTCAATCGGATAGTTGTTGACCACCCCCCCATCGACCAATAAGCGATCGCCGATTTTAACGGGCTCAAAAAGCGATGGCAAGGCCCCACTTGCCATAACGGCTTGGGGCAGATACCCGTTTGAAAGAACGACTTCTTCGCCCGTCTCTACGTCGGTCGCCAAGCACAGAAAGGGAATCGGCAACTTATCGAACTCCTTTATGTTCTTTACCGGATAGAGCAGTGTTACTAGTTTGTTGTACACGTTCTGCCCTCCCGAAAAAGCCGGGGGAACAGAAATTTTGAATTTGTTGAACGGCAGGGTAATCGCGTATCTTTCCGAATCTTCCTTTTCATAGAAAGTCTTGGCGCTTCGCGGATGATTATCTTCGATCAGGTTGGTAAAGTCGGTAGTTCGGAAAATAGAATCGAGTTCCGTTGCCGAATACCCAGCGGCGTATAGCGCACCTACGATAGCACCCATGCTGGTACCGCCAATGTAATCGATTTTAATTCCCGCTTCCTCCATGACTTTGAGCGCCCCGATGTGGGCAAGACCTTTTGCCCCGCCCCCGCTGAGTACCAAACCGATTTTCAGGTCTTTTTTAACCGTGTCCTGTGCCGATACGGAAAGGCCTAACCCTAGGATTACTATAAATAATAGAAGCTTTTTCAAGATATCAAATTTAGGCAGACTAATGTCCATATCAATGAAACGTCCCATAAATTTTCTTGGCTTTCGCCACTCCCACCGTTTCTGCCAGCTTTTCTATGGATGCTTCTTTGATACGCTTGACCGACTTGAAAGTTTTCAGCAATTCTCGAGCCGTTTTTTCGCCTACTCCCTCGATGCTTTCCAATTCGGAGTTAATGGCCGCCTTGCTGCGTTTGTTCCGGTGGAAGGAAATCCCGAAGCGGTGCGCCTCGTTGCGGAGTTGCTGGATAATTTTCAGGGATTCCGATTTCTTGTCCAAATACAAGGGGATGGGATCCTCCGGAAAATAGATTTCCTCAAGACGTTTGGCGATACCTACGATAGCGATTGTTCCCCGTATACCTAAAATATCCAAACTTTTTAAGGCGGACGACAACTGCCCTTTGCCTCCATCGATAACGATCAACTGCGGTAAGGATTCCTCTTCAGCCAGCAAACGCTTATACCTTCGATAGACGACCTCTTCCATGGAGGCAAAATCATCAGGGCCGTCAACGGTCTTGATGTTGTAATGGCGATACTCCTTTTTAGAGGGCTTTCCGTTTCTGAACACCACACAGGCGGCCACAGGATTGCTACCCTGAATGTTGCTGTTGTCAAAACATTCGATATGTCTTGGTTCGGCCGAAAGACGTAGATCTTTTTGCATTTGTGCCATAATACGGTTTGTATGCCGGTCGGGATCTATGATTTTAATCTGATTGAAGCGTTCTTGCCTAAAAAACTTGGCATTGCGCTCCGAAAGATCTACAATCTTTTTTTGTCGCCCAATTTTGGCACGGTGACTTTTAAATGGGGTTCGACAGTTACCTTAAAAGGCAGGTAAAGCTCGGTGGAGCTGGAATCGAAGCGTTGCCGTATTTCGATAATGGCCATTTGTAAAAGATCAACATCGCTCTCATCGAGTTTCTTTTTGATTTCCAAGGTATGTGAGCGGATAATTGAACCGTGGGACAGCTGCAGAAAATTGACGTAGGCATGCGATTCATCTGAAATGATGGAAAAGACATCAACATTGTTGATTTTAGGATTTACTATCGTCGATTTCACCTGATAGTTCTCCAAAACCTCGATTTTCTCCTTGATAAGCTGTGCCTCTTCGAACTGCATAGCGGTCGCCAAGGCTTTCATACGGTGTCTGAAATACTGTAGCGAGGATTTGAAATTCCCTTTTATGATTTCACGTATATCATCGATTTGGGAATGATAGTCCTCCGCATTTTGCATATCCTCACAAGGCCCCTTGCAATTGCCCAAGTGATACTCTAGACATACTTTATATTTACCCGCCTCAATTTTTTCTTGGGAAAGGTCATAGTTGCATGTGCGCAGCGGGTAAACACTTTTTACCAAATCTAAAAGCGTGCGCACTGTTTTCATGCTCGTGTAGGGACCATAATATTCTGACCCGTCCTTTATCAGTTTACGGGTCGGAAAAATTCGAGGGAAACGCTCGTTCTTTATACAGATCCATGGATACGATTTATCATCTTTGAGCAAAACATTGTAGCGCGGTCGGTACTTTTTAATCAAGTTGTTTTCAAGCAGTAAGGCGTCAGATTCGGTAGGCACCACAATATGCCTTATACCCCGAATTTTTTTGACCATCACCCGGGTCTTGCCATACTCATGGGTCTTGGTAAAATAGGAAGTAACCCGTTTCTTAAGGTCTTTTGCCTTTCCTACATATACTATTTTTTCGTCCGCATCATAAAATTGATACACCCCTGGACTATGGGGCAAGGTACTCAATTGGATTTCTATAGAGAGTTGAGACATTTGGGTCGTTGCTTGAATGTAAAAAACAAGAGGAGCTACAAAGTTAGAGACAAATGCATCAACTAACTACCTCAAAATTTTGTAAGAACATCCTGTAAGTCTTTACTTATAAATATATTTACCAAAATTAGTGGTTATTAATATTCTTATTTACCAAGCCTTTTAACATTAAAATGTTAATTTTTAGCTAAATCGTGTAGTTCATCGATAAAAACATTCCATTCGCAGTACGGTTAACAATTTTTTTAACTAGATTTAACGTATCAAAATCAATTACCCCCATGGACAAATACATTATAACGCTAGTTCTATACCTCCTTCTAATGATTTCTTTCAAGGTGTACTACTATATAAACGCTAAAGAATAGAGTTTACCGACCTTTTCCCGATTCGGTTTTGATTAAAATCATGCTTAAACAGGATTTACGATCGGAATATAGAAATCGAAGGAAATCCATATCGGAAAGTTCCCTCTCGGCTTTGAGCTTAGCTATTGCTAATGCGTCGCTGACTCTTCCTGTCTGGAATTATGAGTATTATCATATATTCCTTCCTATTTCCCAACAGAGAGAAATCGATACCCAATTTATACTTAGCATCCTTCAAGGTAGGAATAAAAATGTTGTACTTCCAAAAGTGACTGGCCACAATTCCCTGAAACACTTTTTGCTTACCGAGGCTACTAAATTTCGAATGAACCAGTGGAACATTCCAGAGCCTGTTGACGGCATCGAAGTACCACCAAATACAATCGATGTAGTATTCATTCCTCTTTTGGCCTTCGATAAAAAAGGAAACCGTGTGGGGTATGGCAAAGGTTTTTATGATACCTTTCTAAAGGAATGTCGAAAGGATGTGGTGAAAATAGGATTGTCCCTTTTTCAGGCAGAAGATAGCATTACCGATATCAGTGCCTATGATATCCCTCTAGACTATTGCATCACCCCAAAAAAAATTTATTCCTTTTCCGTTCTTGCGACGTAGTCTTCCCAGGTATCCGATTCCATCTTTTCCCCACTTTTTCCAAAGGCTCTCTTGTTGAAGACAATTAAGATACCTACGCCTGTACTAATTGCCATATCGGCAATATTGAAGACTGGTTCGAAAAATCGGAAATCCGACCCCCCAAAATAGGGCACCCAATCGGGCCATTTACTGTCGATAATTGGAAAATAAAGCATGTCGACCACTTTACCATGGAAAATATCGCCGTAGGGTTCGGCTGAAAAAACGGTAGCTACCTGTTGGTAACTATCGTTAAAAATCGTTCCGTAAAAAACGGAATCGATAATATTGCCCAGGGCTCCCGCAAAAATTAAAGAAACCGCCCAAATTAAGGTTCTCGATGATTTCTTTTGAATCGTATCGTAAAGCCAATATCCAATACCCGCAACGGCGAATAGTCGAAACACCGTCAGTATAAGTTTCCCAGTGGATTCTGAAACCGGCATAAAATCACTGAGTTTAGCGCCCCACGCTGCACCCGAATTTTCGATGAACAATATTTTGAACCAGCTAAAAACATCTACCGATTCCCCCAATACGAAATGGGTCTTTATGTAGAATTTGCTCACTTGGTCTACCAGCAATAATACTGCAATGATTAGTACCGATTTCCTTAAACTCATAGTTTCGGATAGAAATTAAGGGCAAAAATAGGGATATTGCAGCATATTATTCGATTTTATCAAGAAGGATGTTGCCAGTTACCGAACTGATATCATAAAACGTATCTCCGGATGGAATCTGATTTCGCCCCACACTTCCATATTTACTCGTTGCCCTGATTTTAGCACTTGCGGCCAAAACTGAAATAGTTCCACTTTGCGTGGCGACTTCCGCAATGCCGGAAATACTTTCCAGATGACAGCTGCCGTCATTTAGGGTTACCTTCAAAGTAGCGTACCTACCCTTGGCCGATACGTTACATCCTGCGCCTGAAATCGTCACTTTTTTCTGTTGCGGCACCAAGAGTTTCAATCCAATGGAAATCACTTTATGGGCGCTAAGTTTGTCGTTAGGATTCTTAAAATTTGGCTGAAATCCAGTACTTACAAAAAGTGTATTGCCCGATTCCCTTACGTTCACTAACAGATTTTGGCTATATTCGCCGTCGATGCTGGCCTCAAGAACCATCTCGTCTCCTTGAGACGTATCGATCGATAATTCGAAAATGTTTGTGACGTCCAATGCTATGGACGCTATTTCACTATTTAATATGGATTTCTTGACTATTTTTTGGGCGTTGAAGATGTTAGCCGTTAAGAAAATGACAAAACATATTTTTTTCATTGTAGGGAATTAAGACCTACTAGTGTTGCCAGTGTAATGGCCAGCAAAAGTTTGGGCAAGACTGAAATTCAAGGCGCTGCACCGAGACGGCTCGAAGTCGAAGTTTACGAGCGAGATAATTTTGCGCAGCATGAGCGACCCTTATAAATCTGTAAATAAAGGTTCAAACTTCGAATCATAAAGCGGAACCGGGCTGGCCTACGAGAAGGCCTCCTGGTCGGCAAAACCTTGCAGGTTTTATAAGGGAATTCCTGTTATTGCTGCATATTCTTGGCCTCGATGCTCAGGGTAGCATGCGGCACCAATTTAAGACGTTCTTTGGCAATGAGCTTACCGGTTACACGGCATATTCCAAAGGTTTTGTTCTCAATACGCAGCAAAGCGTTCTTGAGGTCACGTATAAATTTTTCTTGGCGTATGGCCAATTGCGTATTCGCTTCTTTGCTCATGGTTTCCGAACCTTCCTCGAAAGCCTTGAAGGTAGGAGAAGTATCATCCGTACCGTTATTGCCATCGTTCATGTACGAACTTTTGAGCAGCTCTAAATGACTCTTGGCCTTTGTTATTTTATCCTCAATCAGCTCCCTGAATTCGGCAAGATCACTATCCGAATATCTAACTTTTAAATCTTCTGCCATAACCTAATGTTTTACAATAAATAATTTGGTGTTCACTTCATCAAAGGCCACTTCGGTACCCTTCTCTAATTTTTCCTCAAAATCAAGCGCTGCAGTCAAAGTCTCGGTCTTGACATATTCAAGATTGCCTTCGACCGCCTTTTCGACAAATCCATCTTTCAGAATTTTCACATCTATTTTGTCTGTCACTTCGTACCCTGAATCCTTTCGGATATTCTGGATGCGATTGACCAATTCTCGCGCGATTCCCTCTTTTCTAAGTTCATCGTTTATGGAAACGTCAAGCGCAACGGTAAGCGAGCCTTGATTGGCCACCAGCCAGCCCTCGATATCTTGCGAGGCTATTTCTACCTCTTGTAACTCTAATATAATGATATTATTTTCAACAGAGAGGGATATTTTTCCTTCTCGCTCTATTTTTTGAATGTCTTCTTGCCCTAACTCACTGACAATCTGGGCAATTTTTTTCATATCCTTACCAAACTTCGGTCCCAATACTTTAAAATTCGGTTTGATCTGTTTGACCAAGATTCCGGATGCATCGTCCAATAGTTGAATTTCCTTTACGTTCACTTCCGATTTTATAAGATCGGCCACCGCTTCGATTTCCTGCTTTTGCTTTTCGCTTAGAGCTGGAATCATGATTTTCTGTAACGGCTGGCGGACTTTAATCTTTTCTTTTTGGCGGATGGACAATACCAAGGATGATATCGTCTGCGCCATCTCCATTTTACTTTCCAGCTCCTTATTTACAAAGAATGTGTCGTACTTCGGGAAATCGGCCAAATGCACGCTTTCGAAAGCATCCTTTTTCGTAGTGGCGGTCAAATCTTTGTACAATCTGTCCATGAAAAAGGGAGCCACCGGGGCCGAAAGTTTGGCCACCGTTTCTAGACAGGTGTACAATGTCTGGTAAGCAGATATTTTATCCTTTTGATAATCACCCTTCCAAAAACGTCTTCGGCATAGTCTAACGTACCAATTGCTCAAATTTTCCTGAACATAATCGGATATTGCCCGCGTAGCCTTTGTGGGCTCGTAATCGGCGTAGGCCCGGTCAACGGTCTTGATCAGGGAGTGTAATTCTGACAATACCCATTGGTCTATTTCTGGTCTTTCGTTTAGCGCAATGTCAGCCTCGGAATAATCGAACGCATCGATGTTCGCATATAGCGCGAAGAAAGAATAGGTGTTGTACAGGGTGCCAAAAAACTTACGCTTTACCTCGACGATACCCTCGATATCGAACTTGAGATTGTCCCAAGGATTTGCATTCGAAATCATATACCAACGGGTGGCATCGGCTCCATGTTCGTTCATCGTCTCAAACGGATCTGCGGCGTTGCCCAAGCGTTTAGACATCTTTTTACCTTCCTTATCGAGCACTAATCCATTAGAAACCACATTTTTATACGCCACGGAATCAAAGACCATGGCGGCAATTGCATGTAGCGTATAAAACCATCCCCGTGTCTGATCTACGCCTTCGGCGATAAAATCGGCGGGAAAAGTTTCGTTATTATCAATGAACGTTGCATTTTCGAATGGATAATGCCACTGCGCATAAGGCATCGACCCACTATCGAACCAAACGTCGATCAGGTCGGCCTCGCGTTTCATCGGTTTTCCGGTAAGGGATACCAAGGTGATTTCATCGACGATGTTCTTGTGCAAATCGATAGTATCGTAGTTTTCTTCGGATAGGTCGCCCACCACAAAATCCTCGAATATGTCTTTTTTGAGCACCCCCGCTTCGACCGCTCTCGCCATTTCGGATTTCAGTTCGGCCACGGAACCGATGATGATTTCTTCTTGCCCATCTTCGGTACGCCAGATCGGTAACGGGATGCCCCAATAGCGCGATCGGGAAAGGTTCCAATCATTGGCATTGGCAAGCCAGTTACCGAAACGGCCGTCGCCGGTCGATTTGGGCTTCCAATTGATGGCATTGTTCAGCTCGACCATGCGATCCTTCACATCGGTGACTTTGACAAACCATGAATCCAAAGGATAGTAGAGGATGGGTTTATCGGTACGCCAGCAATTGGGATAACTATGAACGTATTTTTCTACCTTAAATGCTTTGTTCTCTTCCTTTAATTTGATGGCAATCTCGACATCAACCGATTTTTCCGGTTCCTGTCCCAGGTCGTAGTATTCGTTTTTGACATATTTACCCGCCAATTCCTCCATTTCGGGGCGAAATTTGCCCTGGAGATCGACCAAGGGCACTGGATTGTCATTCTCGTCCAAAACCAATAGTGGCGGCACTTCCGGTACGGCCTGTTTGGCCACCAAGGCATCATCGGCACCAAAGGTGGGGGCGGTGTGAACGATGCCCGTACCGTCTTCGGTAGTCACAAAATCCCCGGCGATGATTCGAAATGCATTTTCAGGGTTTTGGTAAGGCAGGGCATATTTTAGAAGTTGCTCATATTTTATACCCACCAAATCTTTTCCCTTAAACTCCTTGACGACGTAGAATGGAATTTTTTTATCCCCAGAACTGTACGCCAGAAGTTCGGGCTTTGACGCGACAGGCTTGAATTTTCCCGAAAACTGTTCGTTCACCAAACTTTTGGCCAGAATAACGTTGATCGGCTTGAACGTATATTGGTTGTAGGTCTCCACCAAAACATAATCGATTTTCGGGCCGACCGTCAATGCCGTGTTCGATGGCAATGTCCAAGGCGTGGTCGTCCAGGCTAAAAAATGGATATCGCCTTCGTCCTTTAGAAAAACCGGAAGTGATGATTCGATTGCCTTAAACTGCGCCACGGCTGTGGTGTCGGTGACATCTTGATAGGTACCGGGCTGGTTGAGTTCGTGCGAGCTGAGGCCCGTACCCGCTTTGGGCGAATACGGTTGTATAGTATATCCCTTATATATCAGTCCTTTGTCGTATATCTGTTTCAACAACCACCAGACCGACTCCATATACTTCGGCTTGTAAGTAATGTACGGATCCTCCATATCGACCCAATAGCCTACTTGTTCGGTCATTCGGTTCCAGACGTCGGTGTAGCGCATGACCGCTTTTTTGCAAGCGGCGTTGTAATCCTCCACAGATATTTTACTGCCGATATCCTCCTTTGTGATACCGAGTTCTTTTTCCACCCCGAGTTCAATGGGGAGGCCGTGTGTGTCCCAACCGGCCTTCCGTTTGACCTGAAAACCCTTCATGGTCTTATATCTGGGAAAGATGTCCTTGATCGTTCGGGCCATCACATGATGGATGCCGGGCATACCGTTCGCGGACGGTGGCCCTTCGTAGAAAACATAACTAGGCCGGCCTTCCCTCGTGGAAACGCTTTTCTCGAATATTCCGTTTGCCTTCCAAAAGTCGAGAACCTCATCGGCTACCTTGGGCAGATCCAATCCTTTATATTCAGCGAATTTCATAGTACCTGTTATCCTTCATTAATTAATTTCAGGCTGCAAAATTAGGGATTTTGGTCGGATTTCGGGGATATCACATCCTTGAAATTCACAAGGGCTTCACACATTATAAAATAGCATCCAAAAATCACATCAATACGTATATCTTTGCGACAGCAACTAAAAACTCAAATTATGAAAAATGTATTTTTAAGTTCACTTTTAATGCTTGTCTTAGGCATGTCTTTCGTTTCTTGCAGGGACGCCGAAGATAAATCAAAAGACGCTATGGAAGAGGCAGGGGACGCCATGGAAGAGGCAGGCGATAAAATGGAGGAAGTAGGCGACGAAATTAAAGACGGTGCCGAGGAAGCGGCCGATGATGTTGAGGATGCCCTAGATGATGCCGGTGATGCTATCGAGGATGCCGTTGACGATAACTAGTGTTGGATCTATTCGCTAAAAGTACATAGCTTACACTTAACACCAGATATCTATAATTTTTTTTATGAAACCCTGACGGAAACGTTAGGGTTTTTTATGGGAATATTTTAGAAAATATTCGTTCGGTGGTGATTTTTTTGGAAAGAGTATTTTTTGGGATAGATTTGATTTGTGACGTGTTGGTTTAATAAGGGGCTCCTCCCTTGAAATCAAGAGCAGAACCAAAAAAACTGGAAAAACACAACAGATAGGTCAAACTTCAACCACTCAAAATTTGTATCCCAACCCCAATATCAAATTAATACCCGGTGCAGTAATGCCCGACGAGTAGGAACGGTAACGTTGGTCTGTAATATTTTCTAAGCTCAAAGAAGCCTTTAGAGCATTCGAAATCGTAAACTGCGAACGGAAATTTAGGGTGTACCACGATGGAGCGTATGGATTGCCTTCTGAATTGGCAGCGTAGATGTAGTTTTTGCCACGTTCGGAGGCCGCTAGATCTTTAAAAGCCACTTCCCCATTATAGTTCAAGAAGAGGTCGGTCTTGAATCTCTGATTTTTCCATAGTATATGAAAATCACCGAAAGTTGGAGGTACGTGTCGGCCGGGAGAATCGGTACCGTCTTCTTCTTCTTCGATGCCTTCGGTCAAGGTCAGGTTTGAAATTAGGGACCATTGGTCGGAGAGAAAAGCCTCGAGCCCTAATTCAAAGCCATATACATAGGCCTTGGCGGCATTCTGTATTGCCTGAACATCGCTTAACTCTCCGTTATATGCTACCTGTGATGCGCCGTTGAATTGGTAATCCCTGCGCACTAATGCATCTACCAAATACGTATAAAAGGCGGTACCCTTTAGCACTAACTTATCATTAAAGTTCTTCTGAACACCCAGTTCGGCATTGTAAGCATATTCGGGTTCCAGATTGGGATTGGGCACGACCACCGCCCCAGGTTCGGAATCAAAGATTTTTCCGATATCGTCGATGTTCGGGGCGCGGAATCCGGTCGAACCGTTCAAGGTTACTTGTAAATGTTCTTTGGGGAACCAACTTAAACCTAGGCTACCGGTCAATGCGCCATTGTTCAGATCGGCATTGTCAAAGGGAAAGGGATAAAAAGTTTTATCGAAAACGGCATCGATCCAAACATGGCTATAGCGTAGCCCGGAAAGTAGGGTGAAATTGGGCTTGGCCTGATATTCCCCATTGATATAGCCTGCCGTGCTCTGCCAAGTCGAGCCATCGGGATATCTTGATGCGGCTGCGGTTACCACGCTGGTTTCGATATTTCGTTGGCTACCGTCGGAACCGACCTTGTTGAAAATATATTCCCCGCCGTAGTACAACCTCAAATTTCCTATTTTCTTGTTCTCAAAATCAAGATTGGCTGAAAGGGCATCGACTTGTTCCCGGGTCCTAAAGCGGATGGGGTCTTGAAAGTCGCGGTCATTTCGGCTTTCCTCGAAATGTTGGTAGGCGGTGGTCAGTTTTAAGCCATCATAAAAAACACTCTTGCCCTTTTTTTCCAGTTGAAGGTTGCCCATAAACCATTTTTGTGGGCCGTAGTACCATTCCGCAGACCGTAAACCACTGTCCGCTGCATCCGGTCGTATCAAACGGTCGTATCGAGCAAAGTCGGACGTCTCGGAATAATGCAGCCCCAGTTTATAGTCCCATGTTGCGTTCGGCCGGTACCCGATTTTTTGCATCAGGCTCATTTGATAATACCCTGTGGGATTCTGTTTTTTGGGATTGTCGTTCGCCACCAATAGATCTTCCCCGTTTCTTCTGACCACGTACGCGTCCCGTAAATAGGAATCCGGACCATGTCCGCCCATCCACAAATCCCCAAAATCCGAATAGGAAGCACTTGTCAAAAAAGCCCATTTTTTCTTACCCAGATTAATATCGAAGTGAAAGGTATTTTCGGTATTGGCGGAAGCAAAACGATACTCGGTATTCCCAGTAATCTCCATGTGGTTGCCATTAGTAAAAACGGCCTCCTTAGTGTAGAAATTCATTACGCCACCAATGGCATCGCTACCGTAAATAACGGAACCGGGGCCAAAAATAATTTCGGTTTTCCTGACCGTAAACGGATCTATAGAGATTACGTTCTGCAGGTTACCACCCCTGAAAATAGCGTTGTTCATACGAACGCCATCGACGGAAAGCAACAGGCGGTTCGTCGCAAAGCCTCGAATCATTGGGCTTCCACCACCTAACTGACTTTTTTGCACAAACACCTTCCCGCTGTGCTGCAAAAAATCTGCGGCCGTCTGTGGATTTGTAAAGGCAACATCACGCGCATCCAAGGCTATGATCTTGTTCGGGATATTCTTTTTCTGTTGCTCCCATTTGGATACGGATAGCACCACCTCTGCGAGCTGTTCGGGTTTTATGAGGAGATAGACAACTTTTTTCTGCCGCAAAATTTGGTCAGGCGTGGCCCGTCGTACGCTGTAGCTCAAATGTTTAAAGGTGATCCGCTCGTTGCGATCGAAAAGTGATAGGTCACATTTTCCGTTACTATCGGTCAGTACCGTTTTGGAACGGTCAATATTGTAAACGGCCACATTGGGAATGGGTTGCCTGTCTTCCGCATCAAAAACCGTTATGGTTTGCGCGGATAGCAGTTGGATGCCCCATAAAAATAATCCGAAAACAATAGGTTTCATTTTATCCGAATACTTCGTTCAGGACAGCGAGGGATTTGGGCTTTCGAAAGCCTTGAAGATGCAGCTCAAAATACAGCACCAAAGATTGCAAAAGCTCCTGTCGGTTCGTTTTCTTCATTTTGATGGTATGTATGGCATCAAAATGTATGCCCAAGAACATTTTGAAATACCCAAGATTGTCTCCGGTGAGCACCGGATGAAGCGAAGGGGTATCGGTAAACCCACCTTCCAAGAGGTCAAAACAAGGCGCTTGTACGGCAGAAGTGTCCGGATAAAAGCCTAAATACTTGGTGAGCTGCATCAGAAAATAGCAGTGAAAATTAGCGATTTCCTCATTCATGTCTAACCACTGAAAGGAAGCTTCCAAAAATTCGAAAAGCGAGGGGTTGGCCTCTTCTTCATGAATACTATAGCTTAACATCTCGGCCAAAAAGAGCGTCATGGCGTTTTTGGCAATATCATTATGTACCGTTCGGTATGGATAGTGGATCTTTGCTTCCCGTATGCTTTCCAAAGTACCCTTGTTCCTGTGATTGGCAACAATCTCCAATTGGGATAAAGGTTGAAAGTACGCGGCTTTTAGTTTTCCCTTTTTGGAAGACAAAACCCCCTTCAACATATAGGATTTTAGTCCATCGGAAGCTGTATACGCCCTGACGATAAGGCTGGTATCGCCATATTTTAAGGAGGTAAGGACGATAGCTTTGGTGGTTACCTGCATGATTTTAATGTAGCGGTGGTCAGTAACAGTTAACCATATTCTTCCAGTATTTCTGCCGGTGAGGCAGTTTTTAACGCTGCCGAAATGAATTTTTCAAAGTTCAAAACACAACAACTCTTCAACCTGATACACTATGCAGTTATATATTGAACTTGCAAGTTCTTTTGCCATCGCTGCTGCTACTGCCGTTTTATATTACCCCCTGCGCCAACATCGCATCGGCTACCTTCACAAAACCGGCGATATTGGCTCCTTTCACATAGTTACAATAGTCGTTGCCTTCCATGCCGTATTCTATACAGGATTGATGAATTTCTTCCATGATGACCTTTAAACGATCATCGACCTCTTCCCTGCTCCAGCTGATACGTAATGAATTTTGTGACATTTCAAGACCAGAGGTTGCTACCCCTCCTGCATTGGAGGCTTTTCCGGGAGCGAACAGAATTTGAGCCTCGTGAAAGGCATGGACCGCCTCTGCCGTACAGGGCATATTGGCTCCCTCCGCCACACAAATACAGCCGTTGTCCAAAAGTACCTTTGCATCGGCACCCTGCAGCTCGTTTTGGGTCGCGCAGGGCAACGCTACATCGCACTTGACCTGCCAAGGTTGTTCATCTTTATGGAACTGGGCATTTTTATACTTTTCGGTATATTCAGAGATTCTGCCACGTCGGTTGTTTTTCAGGTCCATCACAAATTCTAGTTTCTCTTGATCGATGCCCTCTTCGTCAAGAATATATCCATCGGAATCCGAAAGGGTGACGACCTTACCGCCCAATTGAATAACTTTTTCTGCAGCAAATTGGGCAACATTGCCCGAGCCGGATACTACAACGGTCTTCCCATCGAAGTCCTCACCTCTGGTCTTCAACATGCTTTCAGCAAAATAGACAGTTCCGTAGCCTGTTGCCTCTGGGCGTATTTTTGATCCACCCCATGACAGTCCTTTTCCCGTGAGCACCCCGGTAAATTCGTTCTTGATTTTCTTATACATTCCGAAAAGAAAGCCAATTTCCCGGGCGCCAACACCAATATCCCCTGCCGGTATATCCGTAAACGGACCGATATGCCGACAAAGTTCGGTCATAAAGGCGTGGCAAAACCGCATCACCTCATCGTCTGATTTTCCTTTCGGGTCAAAATCCGAACCGCCCTTTCCACCGCCCATGGGCAATGTGGTGAGACTGTTCTTGAAAACTTGCTCGAACGCCAAAAACTTTAGGATACTTGCATTCACCGAAGGGTGAAAACGCAAACCGCCCTTATACGGCCCAATGGCCGAATTCATTTGAATGCGATAGCCTCGGTTGACATGTATGTCGCCATCATCGTCTATCCACGATACCCGAAAAGAAATCAAGCGCTCGGGTTCGACCATACGTAATAAAATATTCTTTCCGTTATATATTTCGTGTTGCGCGATATACGGAATTACGGTTTCCGCCACTTCCTGTACCGCTTGAATGAATTCTGGTTCATGTCCGTTTCGCGACGTGACCTCGTCCATAAATGCCTTTATTTTTGCTTCCATAGAAATTTTAGTTGATATCGCCTCCTGAAATCTAAGGCCATTCTGTTGAAAATATAATATAACGTCAAAATTATGCTATTTATACGTTTTGGAGGGTACTTTTTTTAGAATTTGACAACTTAAGGGGAGACTTACCCTATCGCCTGCTCCAAATCTGAAATCAAGTCATCCCTATCTTCAATACCTACGCTTAACCGGATCAAGGAATCGACTACCCCGCTTTTCTCCCGCTCTTCTTTAGGAATACTTGCATGTGTCATGCTCGCCGGATGGCCCGCCAAACTTTCGACCCCGCCAAGCGATTCAGCCAAGGTAAAGACCTTTAGCTTTTCCACGATTTTAATGGCATCCGCCTCGGTACGGCTCTTGGGGATAAACGAAACCATGCCCCCAAAATCCTTCATCTGTGCCTTGGCGATTTCATGGTTCGGATGACTTTCAAAGCCGGGCCAAAACACCTTGTCGATTTTTGGATGCCTCTCCAAATATTCCGCAACGGCCCGCCCGTTCTCACAATGGCGTTGCATTCGAACGTGAAGGGTTTTAATGCCCCGTAGGGTTAGAAAACTATCCATCGGACCGCATACCGCGCCGCTTGCGTTTTGTACAAAGTAGAGTTTATCCGCCAGTGCTTTATCTTTCACCACCAACGCACCGACTACCACATCGCTATGGCCACCAAGATATTTGGTCGCGGAATGCATGACGATGTCGGCACCCATATCTAAAGGTGTTTGTAAATAGGGTGTAGCGAAGGTATTGTCAACTGCCAAAAGTACATTGTGCTTTTTGGCTAGTTGCGAAACCGCCGCGATGTCGATGACGTTCATCATAGGATTCGTCGGCGTCTCGACCCAAAGCAATTTTGTCTTTTTGTTGATGAAGGATTCGATTACATCGGCATCCTGCATCCCAATAAAATGAAAGGTAATTCCGTATTTTTCGAAAATCTGTTTAAAAAGACGATAGCTGCCGCCATACAAATCATTTGTGGAAACCACTTCGTCCCCGGGATTCAAAAGCTTGATTACCGCATCGATAGCGGCCAATCCACTCCCGAACGCTAGTCCGTATTTTCCGTTTTCGATACTTGCCAACGAATTTTCAAGTGCCGTGCGCGTAGGGTTGGCACTTCGGGAGTATTCGTAGCCCTGATGCCCGCCCGGGGTGGTCTGCGCATAGGTCGATGTTTGGTAAATGGGGGGCATTACCGCACCGTAGGCTTTATCGGGACTTTGACCTCCGTGAATCGTCTTTGTGTTGAACTTTAACTTTTTTTCTTCCATTTTCTACAATTATTCCTACAAATGTATCGTTATCTTTGTTAGCATACAAAGGCATACCTGACCTGTGTGCCCTATAAGCCGACCGCATATCCCAAATTTATGAAGACCCCGCTGACCTGTTTCTTGTTTTTTCTAGTGCTGATCGGCTGTCAAAAAAAAGAGGATAAACTGAGTTTTGAACCTCTAATGTTGGGCGAAACCCTATGTGCCGACTGCCCCCAAATTTCCATTACGATACCTCGGGCGGTGGAACGAACCCGCACGGCAAACACTATCAATACGGCCCTACAGGAAGAAATTATTTCCCTGCTTCTATTTGATGATGACCTGAAAGTCGCCAACCTTGATCAGGCCCTACTTTCATTTCAAAATGGGTATTCAGAACTTAAGGACCTCTATTCGAAAGAAACCACACCTTGGGAAGCAAAAATTGATGGAAGAGTCGTTTATGAGGATAAAAAAATACTTACCGTAGAACTCAATTCATACATTTTCACTGGCGGCGCCCATGGTTACAGTGCCAAACGTTTCCTAAACTTCGATAAGAAAAGGGGCGTCGAACTGGAAAATTGGCAGCTCTTTCAAAATAGGAAGGATTTCCAGAAATTTGCCGAAACAAAATTCCGTGAGCAGGAAGCCATCCCGCAGGAAGCCTCGATCAACCACACTGGCCTTATGTTCGAAAAAGACAGTTTTTACCTGCCCGAGAATATAGGCTTTACCAATGAAGGCGTCAAATTACTGTATAACCCTTATGAAGTCGCTTCCTATGCCGATGGGCCCATCGTGCTGACCCTACCATTTAAAGAGGTCGAGCGGTATTTGGCAAAGGAGACCAAGTCGTGATTCACTAGGTCTTGGCGGCGGCGAAATCCCCCCTAGAAAACGGAAAGAATATATCCTACTGGCATAGGTTGGCTATACGTCTATGGCTGTAAGCCCTAAGCTGTTGCTGGTTACTTCACAACCTTCTGCAGTCCAAGAATAGTCCCCAAATGCAGGCCTTCATGAAACAGGTTGAAAGCCATCGCATCCTCAACATTGCTCAAAGTTACGTTAAGACTGGTCGTATATGCATTGTATTCCTTAAAAAGTCCAGACTCGTAATCTTCCTTCGCCCATTCAGCGGTAGATATCAAAAAACCGGCGATTTCCTTGATTTCGGCGTCGGTAGCCGTTCCATCTGGCACCGTTCCCTTTTTGAACTTTTCTATAAACTGCTCGGGAATCCGCACTTTCAATCCGCTGAACTTGTAGACCAATATCTGTTGGGTCGTGACTACGTGTGCGATATTCCACCAAATATTATTGCGAAACCCGGTGGGTATTTCCAATAATTGCTCCCTAGGCGTTCTGTCGAGGATTTTATAGAGCAGTTTGCGGTTCTGCAGCGTAGTATCGAAATATTTTTTCAAGGTGTGTCTTTTTTAATGTGGATGCTAAAAATAGTACAATTGAATGAAATTGGGTTTCTTTGTAAATCAAAATTTTCTCATGAAAGTCTACCACCTGAGCACTTGCGACACCTGCCAGCGCATCATCAAAGCACTACAACCTTTAGACGGCGTTGAATTGCAGGATATCAAAACGGATGCGATTACCGAAAAACAACTGGAGGAAATGCAGGGTCTGGCCGGAAGCTACGAAGCTTTGTTCAGCAAACGCGCCCGGCTCTACCGCCAAAAGGGGCTGCACGAAAAAGTACTTTCGGAAGCCGATTACAAAAACCTGATTCTGGAGCACTACACGTTTTTAAAACGGCCTGTCATCGTGGTCGGCGACCAAATCTTTATCGGAAACAGCAAAAAATCGGTCGCCGCGGCCCAGGAAGCCCTTCATTGTTGAATAAAAGAACCCTTGCCATATTCGCCGCCATCGGGGCCACTACCATTTACGGGCTCAACCACACCATTGCCAAGGGGGTAATGCCCGGATACGTGCAACCTTTCGGTTTTATAATGTTCCGCGTCATCGGTGCGGCGCTATTATTCTGGGCCATATCGCCTCTTGGACCAAAGGAAAAAATAAACCCTAAAGATTACGGTAGAATGCTACTTTGTGCCCTTTTGGGCATGGGTTTCAATATGTTGGTCTTTTTTAAGGGACTGTCGCTATCAACGCCCATCAACAGCTCCGTCATTGTAACTACAACACCGATCATTGTGCTGATACTTTCCGCCATTTTTATCAAGGAAAAAATCGGTGGGCGAAAAATCGGGGGCATCGCTATCGGACTTACCGGTGCCGTCGCCCTAATATTCTTCGGACCTATTCTTAGGGAAGGTGCCCCCAATATTCCCTTGGGAAATTTTCTGTTGATGATGAACTCGATGTTCTATGGAGGCTATTTGATCTGCGCAAAAACATTGATTGCCAAGTATCATCCGTTTACCTTTATGAAATGGTTGTTCACGTTGGGCATTTTTATTTGCCTGCCCTTTGGTTATCGGGAATTTGTTCAGGTCGATTTTCTTAACCTGCCCTTTGATGCTATTTGGCGTATTGGCTTTGTTATTCTGGGAACTACTTTTTGTACTTACCTCTTCAACATTTTTGCGCTCACCCAACTAAAGGCGTCCACGGTAAGCGCCTTTGTATACGTTCAGCCCTTGGTCGGTATTCTGTTTGCGGTCGCAATGGGGAAGGACAACTTGACCGTTCTAAAAATATCGGCGGCCTGTTTGGTGCTATTGGGGGTATATTTGGCAAGTAGAAAGCCTTCAAGTGCCGAAGAAGTAAACGCCCGTTCAAAAGGGACTTAGCCTAAATTTTTCGGCACTTTGGCGAACTTTCGGGTATCCGCTTTGGTCAACACCCGAAAGCCCTCCGCCTTTTCGGCACCACTGAATGCTTGTAGAAATTGATTGGTCAACCCCGTAAGTTTTCGGTTCTTGAGGTCCATCCAAGCACCCATCATTTCGCAGCGGGCAAAGTTATCGCCCTTGTGATTGTAAAAATTATGGTGGAACTCAAAGAACTGGGCATCCTCGCTCATCCCCATGATTTCCATGGATACCTTAATCGGCTTCCCTGGAAATACTTCCTTAAAGTAATACACATGCTCGTAGAAGACCACAGGGCCAATCTCGTTTTCCGCCAAGGTTTTCTGGTCAAACCCAAGACCCATCAAAAAAGACATTCGGGTATGGGCCATGTAGTTAATGTAAGCGGTATTGGCCAAATGCCTATTGGCATCGATATCGCTCCAACGGATTTCAAAGTCTTTTAAGTACATATCTGGGGGGTTTTGTTATGCCTATATAAGACTTGCAAAAATAACATAGTTTCGGGGATTGGCTTAGCCGGATTCAAGAAAGTTTGACGCTCTTACCCGTTTTAGCGGATGCGTTGATGGCCTCAACAATAACAATATCCTTCATACCCTCTTTGCCAGGTACCATAACCGGACGGTTCTGTAAAATGGCCAAGGCATCATCATCCATTTGCCGAGCCTGTTGGTTTTCGATGTACGTATTTAACAGCGTTCCGTCACTAGCCTTTCCCTGTACGCCATTGTAAGCCTGAAAAGGAGAGAGTTCGTACCACCCCTTTGCACAATCCGCACGAAGGATGTTGACCGTTTCGGCAGCCGTCGTTTTTCCACTGGCGCGGATGCCTTCTGGGAAGTCAAATTCAAAACGCGTAACTTCCGCAACCTCTTTGAAAACTTCGGGCCTACTGTTCTCATTGCGCCCGGTCACGGCAAGAGGCTCCATTCCTGACGTATAGCGCAGCGCATTGATACAGTACACGCCGACATCGTAGATCAATCCACCGCCTAGTTCGGCATCCATACGCCATGTATCCGGTGGGTCGGTCATCTGCCATCCAATATCCGCCCTTAGCTCTTCGATTTCTCCGAAGGGCTTCGTTTTCGACCATTCGATGATTTTTTGGGTATTGGGCTCGTGTTGCATGCGATAGCCTATGGAAAGTTTGACTTTATTTTTGTTACAGGCATCGATAATAGCCTGGCATTCTACGGCAGTTTTTGCCATGGGCTTCTCACACCATACGTGCTTACCGGTGTTGGCCGCTTTTATGGCATATTCGGAATGTAGCCCCGTAGGCAGCACGATATAAATGACATCGATATCGGCGTTATTGGCTATACCATCCATATTTCCATAGTCATAGACGTTCTTATCGGGAATTCCATACTTTTTCTGCCAGACCGGAATCTTTTCTGGGCTGCCCGTTACAATACCCCGAAGTTCGCAGTGCTCGGTCAATTGCAGGGCAGGCGCCAATTGGCCACGGCTGTAGCTCCCCAAACCCACCAAGGCCACGCCCAATTTCTTTGTTTGGAAATTGGGTCTGAAAGCATATTGGGGCAAGATGCTGATTCCGCCGAGTAACAATCCCGTTTTCTTGATGAATGTGCGTCTTTTTTGCATAGCGGTTCTTTTTCTTTGGATGGACATTTTTTTGGATGGATGAAAATGTACCTACACTTTCTTTCACAAGTTAACCATCTTTAGCCTTTCTGTATTCTACTTTATGACTTTATTAGGATGCACCTGCAATCAGTTGGATGCACTCCAGTTTACTGCTATATTTGCATCTCGTACAAAAAACTTCATATGTCATCAAAACCCGCCTTTCTCAAAGACTTATCGCTACCCGCCATCGCGGCACCCATGTTCCTAATTTCTGGCCCGAAACTCGTTATCGAATGCTGTAAGAATGGTATTGTCGGAACATTTCCCGCCCTGAACCAGCGTACTAGCGAAGGTTTTGAGGAATGGTTGCTCGAAATCAAGTCCGCACTCGACAAATTCGAAAAGGAAACCGGTAAAAAAGCGGCCCCGTTCGGCGTCAACCTTATCGTGCACCAAACCAATCCCCGGGTGGAGGCCGATCTCAAACTCTGCGTACAGCATAAGGTGCCCATTATCATCACCTCTTTGGGCGCGGTCAGCCAAGTCGTAGATGCCGTTCACAGTTACGGTGGATTGGTATTTCACGACATTATCAAAAAACGCCATGCAGAAAAAGCACAGGAGGCCGGTGTCGATGGATTGATATTGGTCGCAGCGGGAGCAGGAGGCCATGCAGGCACCACCAATCCGATGACCTTGGTGGCGGAAATCAAAAAATTCTTCAAAAAGACCATCATTCTTTCCGGATGCATCAGTACAGGGCGTGATATCGCCTCCGCTCTTCAAATGGGGGCAGATCTTGCCTATATGGGCACCCGTTTTATCAACACGACAGAAAGCAGGGCCACGGACGAATACCGACAGATGATCATTGACGCGGGTGCTGGGGATGTGGTTTACACCGCTTCGATTTCCGGGGTCCACGCAAACTTTTTAGGTGCCAGCCTAAAAGCCGCCGGAATCACCGAGGAAGATTTAAAAAAGGACACCAAAATCGATTTTGGGAAAGAGCTTGATACCGAGGCCAAGGCCTGGAAGACCATCTGGTCGGCAGGTCAAGGTTCTGCCACGATAGACGACACACTCCCGGTGGCCGAATTGGTCGCAAAATTAAAATCGGAATTTAAGGAGGCTGTTGAAGAGCAGGTAAAGGTGTTGGAGAGGTATCCGAAATAAAGTACCGTTCTTTAAACCGCTTGAAAAATTTAAGGGCCAATCGCTACTTGGTAGCTGTTCAAAGTGTATGGTCACTCTTTTCACCTTGCGTCTGGTACCCTTGAACTTTAAACCTGACGAAGGCAGACCTGAACCCTCAATTGTTGCTTAAGCACTCCGACAAATTTCCTGATCGGATAAAAAGCGCACCCTAATGTATACCCCCGAATCTCGAGGCTGCAATTCCCCCAGAAACTGGTGCACATCTCACCGCCTTAGTACCTTCGCCCACCCCTGCAACGACACGCTTGATTGACCAAAGCTTTGCGTACATCGCACCCGCTGAAAAAACCGGGAATACTGGCTTCAAGGGACTGAGGCTTCCATTTCTAAAAATAATACATTGATAAAGGTCATTTTTAGCGACATTCGAACCGGTATAATTGAATTATTTTTATCGGTGGCCACACGGCCATCGCGCCATCCTCTTTCAACGTAGAAATCTGTTTTGGGTCGGTTCGGGATATCTAGGTTCTGTCATCCCTCGGTATTTTCCAAAAATTCTCGGAAACATATCCTTTCGTAAATTTAAACCTTTTTTTAACTATTTTTAGCCTTGGGGCCTTTCACAGGTATTTACCCTATGCATATGTAATCCATCAAAAATGTATATCAAACGTAATATCGGTTGGGGGCTCATTCTACGCTTCGCCTGGAAAAATCTAATTTTCTTCACGCTCTATGCGACCGGAATTTTCTGTCTCTATCATTTCTTGGGATGGACGTTCATCGACGTGCCTTTTCAGCCCCTTAGTCTCATTGGTATAGCGGTCGCCTTTTACATCGGTTTTAAGAATAGCCAGAGTTATGATCGTTTTTGGGAAGGCCGTAAAATATGGGGTGGTATTGTCAACTATAGCCGTACTTGGGCCATTCAGGTCTTAAGTTTCGTAAGGTCGGATGATTCCGATTACGACAAGAAGATGCAATCCCAAATGATTCATCGCCACATCGCCTGGATCAATGCATTACGGGTACAGCTACGTCAGCCCAAGTCGTGGGCCCTAAAAGAGAATTGGATGGTAGAACAGGTGTTCGACAAACACGACGAACGTAACATTTCGTGCAATGAAGCCTATAACTACGTGAGTAAGCGCGAGTTCAGCGATTTGAAAAAGCGCGTAAATCCCGCCACACATTTGGTAAAAAATCAGGCGTTGGATATCTGTAGGTTAAAAGAAAGGGGAGTTATCGACGGTTTTCAGGAAGATCAGCTACAGTCTGTTCTAGAGGAGTTCTATAATTTACAGGGGATGTGCGAACGCATCAAGAATACGCCCTTCCCAAGACAGTACGGTTATTTC
Organism: uncultured Flavobacteriaceae bacterium; assembly: GCA_963832345.1. GTDB lineage: Bacteria > Bacteroidota > Bacteroidia > Flavobacteriales > Flavobacteriaceae > Pricia. The sequence goes on from CAWHTW010000020.1 coordinate 69,282, forward strand.
TCAAAAGTTTTTGCTTGGATTTTCGTTTTACTCCTGCCTTTTGGCCTATTAAACGTTTTTGAGGATGATACGGCAACCGGGCCCTCAAAAATTGCCGATTGGTATGTGTTTTTAATGATTCCGTTTTCGGTATTGATATCTTGGATTTTCAGTACTATGGAAATTATAGGCGATAACAGCGAAGACCCTTTCGAGGGGCGTATCAATGATGTACCGATGACCGCACTTTGCCGGACCATCGAAATCGACCTTCGCGATATGTTGGATGAAGAGGAACTGCCGGACCCAGTGCTGCCCAAGGATAATATTCTGTACTGATGCCCTTACTTTCTTCGAACTACCGGCCACCACTATATCTTAGGTACGGCCATCTTTCCACCATCTATTCCGGATTGTTCAGAATAGTCGATGAGCTCGATCAAGAACGCGAACGGTTACAACTGGCCGACGGCGATTTTATGGATCTGGATTGGAGCTTCGCGGAGCATCCTTCGGAAAAAGTCGCCATTCTTTTGCACGGTCTTGAAGGCAATGCCCAGCGCCCCTACATCACAGGAAGTGCCAAGGCCTTTAACGAAGCGGGCATCGATGCCTGCGCCGTTAATTTTCGAGGCTGCAGCGGAGAAACAAATCTGCTGTACCGATCGTACCATTCAGGAGCGACCGAGGATCTCGATTCGGTCGTGCAGCATATCGTAGAAAATAAAACATACAAAGAAATCTATATCAAGGGCGTCAGTCTGGGCGGAAATATGGCACTGAAATACGTCGGGGAACCTCGAAATATTCACGAACAAATCAAGGCGGTCATCGCAGTATCTCCGCCCTGCAATTTGTACAGCTCGTTAAAAGAACTGTTGAAACCTAAAAATTACGCCTATGCCTTACGGTTCCGGAAACATTTGGTCGATAAACTGCGACTGAAACTTCCCCTTTTTCCCGACCGCATTTCAACATCGGAGATTAAGGCCATTAAGAACCTTAAAGATTTCGACGACATCTACACGGCACCTGCACACGGTTTCAAAGATGCGCTGGATTATTACGAACAATGCAGTTGCCGACAATTTTTAGCGAATGTTCGCGTGCCCTCCTTAATCATAAGCGCAACGAACGATTCATTTTTGGGGCCGGAATGCTATCCGTATCGCGAAGCTAAAGAAAACGGAAGGCTACATCTAGAAACTCCGAGATTTGGTGGTCATGTCGGATTCATTGATTCAAAAAATCGGTATTATTCCGAAAAAAGGGCAATAAAATTTCTGGAAGAGGTCATTTAGATTTTATGATTTATTATATTAGTGGCTTAAATAATAAAGATGTCGAAATTCGTTCGGCGCAAAATTTAACATAAATGAAAAAGATACTGGTAGTGTTTGCCTTGTGCGGATTGATTATCGGCTGCGGCGAATCAAAAAAGGAAGAAAAGAAAGAAGGTTTTGAAATGAACCGTACCAAGACCGTCGATAAGGCTACCGAAGCGCAAGCGGTAGGCGTACCCGTAGATATGGAAAATGAGGGCGTGGGCCCGTTCAAGGATATTTCCTTCGACGGTGAAATCAACCAAGAACTGGCTTCTGCCGGTGAGGCCAAGTATAAAGCCATCTGCACCGCGTGCCATATGGCCGAAAAACGTCTGATAGGCCCTGCCCTTAAAGGTGTTTACGAAAGAAGAAATCCGGCCTGGGTGATGAACATGATTATCGGTCCCGACAAAATGCTGAAGGAGGACCCTATTGCAAAGGCATTATTAGAGGAGTACAACAATGCCATTATGTTGAATCAAAATTTATCCGAAGACGAAACGCGACAAGTTGCCGAGTATTTACGGACTTTGTAAGCTTGGAAAAGAAAGTGTTAAAAAGTGCTGTTATCCGGTGGTAAATAACCGGATAACAGCACTTTTTCATGTGATATAACGAGTTGCCATACATACAAAAAAAAATGCCGAAAATTGAATTACGAACTGAAATAAAAGCGGATAAAGAAATTGTATTCGACCTTTCTCGTAGTATTGATTTACACAAAATATCAACTGAACACACAAATGAAACGGCAATTGCGGGGAAAACAAGCGGATTAATCGGATTGAATGAAAGTGTGACCTGGAGAGCAAAACATTTCGGGATTTATCAAAAATTGACCTCAAAAATCACTGAATATGACAGACCGAATTACTTTGCGGACGAAATGGTTAGCGGAGCATTCAGCCAATTTAAACACGAACATCACTTTGCGGAATTGAACGGCGGAACTTTAATGACGGACATTTTTGATTATAAATCACCATTTGGAGTATTAGGAAGTTTAGCGGATAAAATTATTCTCAAACAATATATGACCGACTTACTATCGGAACGAAATCGAATAGTAAAAGAATTTGCGGAATCCGAAAAATGGCATGAAATATTAACTGAATAAAAAAGTACGTATGGCAACACCGCGTATAATCTATGGCTTGGTTGGGGCTACTCCGAAAAATCCATTGGGATTTTTCTGCTGGGTTTCCCTTTTGGATTCGTCCGTGCCGAGACACGCCACAGCTCATACGCAAAAACGTTACCAAACATATAAAGCAAACTATGAGAACTTTTACATTTGTAATTTTATGTATTCTTCTTTTCGGAGCACAAACGACGTTCGGACAGAATAAAACGGATATTATAATTGGAAGTCAGTTCATTATTAAATCTAGTATTTTAAATGAAGAAAGAACTTGTTTAATAAGTATTCCTGATTCATATAATGATTCAACTGAAGTGGCGAAAAAATATCCAATTATCATATTATTGGATGGATATACTCATTTTAAAACAGCATCTGGAATAGTACATTTTATGAGTTCCAATAGAAACCGAAACAATTTAATGCCAGAAAGTATTATTATAGCCATAGAAAATGTTGACCGTGAACGAGATTTTACCGTTACAAAAATTAAGACGAAACGACCAAATACTATGGGAGGTGGAAGGAATTTTTTGAATTTCATTGAGAAAGAGCTAATACCATATGTTGATGAAAATTATAGAACAGAACCGTCTAGAACTCTCGTTGGACATTCTTTAGGAGGTCTACTTACATTAAATTCTTATATGGATAAAAATAGCGTTTTCAATGCTTACATTTCTATAGACCCAAGTATTTGGTGGAATGAAGAGATGATGAAAAACAAAGTTGATTCTATTTCATCAATATCATTGAATAAAAAACTTTATATAGCTACTGCCAATCAAGGAGAGGCTAGTTACGAGCGGAATAAAAAAAGACACGACTATCTCTATGAATTAATCACAAAGAAATCGGAAGAACCTCTAAATGTCGAAATAAAGTATTTTGACAAGGAAAACCATCGCTCTGTACCATTAATAGCTTTGTACGAAGGTTTAATCTACATTAATCAAGAGAATTGATAATATTGTAGAAAAATACGTTTGGTAATCGAGTAGATGGCTCCGCCATCAAGTTATAAGCCAATTTTCGATGCTTTATGTAGGCGCCAAATAGCAATCGAAAGGTTCTTTTCACCAATGCCGCCAAAGCAAGTACCCCCGCCCCGCTTTTCGATAGCCCTTGTTGGAATTTCAGGTACTTCTTCAGGTTGTAGGCGATTGCCGATAGGTGCATCACTGGACTTACTATATTCCGCCCTGCGTATAGCTCGGGCATTGTAGTGCATTTGACAAATCTATTACTTTTTCAATTTTTGTGATGTGTAAAAAAAGGTCTTCAAAATATTATTCATTGAAGGATAAGTTGGTTAATTCCAATTAAAAAAACCTCCAAGACCTTTTCAATACCATAAGATTGAATACGTCAAATCTTAAAGGAAATTTATTCTCTCCACAAATACATCAAAATCGGTTATCAATTGGTTTTCAGGAATTGATATTGAATATATCTCCCCAAGGGTATTTTCAAATACTCTAATAGGGTAACCCTTCGTTTTAATGGTTTGCATTTCACTTGTTTCAGTATTGAAAAATAATACTTCGCGTTTTAAAAGTTCTGTTTTCACATCACTTCCAAACCAATCAGGGTCAATGGTAGATGCGAAAATATATTTTGCATCTTTAGATAAACCTAGTGCAAACAATTCTTCAGGCAATTGTACTTCAACTTGAAAAGAAATTGTAGAATATAGTTTTCTTTGACCGTAATTAATCAGTGAATTACCTGAATCACTATAAAAAGAGGTGTTTTTATATTTGGGAATATAATCGGAACTAAATGGTAGCGTTATAACTCTTCTATTCTGTAAAATTCCATTATCATCAACCCTATAAAGGATACTTTCTTCATCATTTTTATGCCCGACTATGATTTCATTATCGTTCACTTGTATTATTCTGTATAAATTATCTCCATGATGTGTGTCGTAATGGATTTGTTTATCCAGAAGTATTAGTTCTTCGCCATTTCTTTGAAAAACAAATATGGAGTCAGTATCAATAACAACAAAAAACTTGTTTTTTGTATACGTGAAATCTACAATTCCAGACAAATTAAATTCCTCATATAAGTAAAACGCACCATACGAGAAATTCTCTGAAAGAGAGGTTGGATTAAGAAAATGCAAATTGGTTCGCCCATTTATCACCAACTCTTTTCCTTCAGAAAAATTAAACGGTTTTCTAAACGGAAATTCACCCGCAACATAGACTTCTTCACTGGTAGTTGACTCAAGCACACCTTCGGCATAATTAAGTCTCAATACCGCGCCTGTATCATAACTGGCCCAACTTGGAATTTGACTACTTCCATGTAAGTATACAGCAGACTCATCATCATCAACTTCTAGATGGCTTAGATTAATTGGGCCAAACAAATCTTTTTGTCTAAATGTTACCTGTTTATAGTTGGAAACCACATTAGTGCCAAATATATTATAAGCGTAAACTGCATAAAATGGGTTTTCTAGGTAAGGAGGGTCAATATCAAGAAACCTGGTTTCTTCGATGGAATCAATTGTTAGGATGCTATCCTCTTCATGAAAAAGCAAATTACTTCCATCGGTATTAGCATATACTATTTCATAATGAGAAAAATAAGGTATGTTATATTCACTCCATTCCAAAAGAATATTTTCAACATCTACACTAACGCTATTCAAGTTAGGTGTACTTGGAATAATTAATTCATTTGGGTTTTCAGTAAGCAATTCACTTTCACCTACTAAAATACTATTAGAATAAACCCTCAAGAAATAACACAAAGTATCTGAAGGTGCTGGTGGGTTATAATCTACAAATGTCGTGATAGTAACATCATTAATTTCTGTTAAAAGCACTGCATTTTCCTTTGTACAAGACCCCTCTATTGAACGATATAGCTCATAACTACTAAACGAATTAACATCCGTTTCTTGCTTCCAATTAAATTTTAATAGTGTTGTTTCATCGGAAACTCTTTCAAAAGAAGTTGCCACATGATTATTTGCAATAGGATCGTAGCGTTTTAAATAAGCCTTGAAAACATCTTTATTTCCATCATTATCAAAATCATATAGTAAATTAATCACCAATTCAGAGGGCTCGAACTCGACTATTGTAAGTTCGTCCTTTTCTCCTGATGTAGATGAAACTATTATAATTCCGTTTTCAATTTTCCAATTGCCTGTCTTTTTCCCAGGAACACAATCATTATTGCTGTACAAAACTTCTTCATAAATCTCATTTTCCGAAAAAACAAAATAATCAAACCCACATTCTGGGAAACGGGGAGCTATCTGAACAACATTATCCATAAATTCTCCTGCATAAATATACCATGTGCCTTGAATATCTTCACTTTTTACATTCGTGTTTACATTGGTATCATCATCAGGAATAAAGGTCTCCTCTTCTTCCCCACTTTCACAAGCAAGAATAGTAAATATTAAAATGATAAAATATCTGTATACTTTGAACTTCATTATAAAACTAAAAGACTTTCTAAATATTGAAAACTAAAAATGAACGTAAATATTTCACCTCCAACTTTATTTTCTAATAAACACGTAGTAAAATATTATTATTGAATGTTACTAATTACTTTTCCATTGTACGCACTTTCAAAATAAAATAGTAAAAAACGCACTACAACAGAACCTCCTAAACGCAATGCGGACTTTAGGCTATATCGAAAGGTCTGCGTACATTTAAAAGGTGGGTAAATCGTATTGATTTAGCTTCAGAATAGACGAAATAAATCTAAACAATAAGCTTTTGCTTAGTACACAGACGCAAAACTCAACGATTCCTTGCCTCCTCACTACCCTTAGCTAAACCGCCGTTGGCATAAACGCATCAGAAACATTGTTATAGATTAGAGATTCGATAGAAATGATTAAAAATTTTACAGTTGTTTGCTTCTTTATGAATCTGATCATTCCGACTTTTCTGTTTGGACAAAGCATTGATAAAAATAGAGATGAGGTAAATGACGAATCATTTCATTACTATGTAATGCGAACGAAAGCAGAAGTCAATGGTATTCTTGTGCTACTGCCAGGATCAGGCGAAAAACCTAAAAGTATTTTTAATAAGACAAGCCTCCCCCAACTATTGGCAAAAAAAGGATTTGTAATTGTAGTGCCTGAAATACATAACTCACTGTTTGCGGACCAAAAAACGATTAGCGAATTAGATAAAATATGTGAAACCCTCACACAAGAATATGATGCGCCAAACCTTGTAATTGGTGGATTTTCATCGGGTGGTGCCGTTGCAATTGGTTATGCTGAATATTTATTGTCACACGATACTGAAAATATACTAAGAGGAGTCTTCGCAATCGACCCACCTCTTGATTTGACACGTTTGTATGCTTCCGCAGAAAGTATGATAAATTCCAAATGTCAAGGCTTGATCAAGAAAGAAGGTTATTCGATTAAACAACAGTTGGAGCATTCTCTAGGAGGGTCGCCGGAGTTAAAACCTGAACAATACTTACGGTATTCTTCTTATTCCGCAAATGAGAGTAATGGCGGAAATGCAAAATATTTAAAAAACATTCCAATAAGATTATATTCCGAGCCTGATTTGGACTTTGTAAGAAAGACATATTGTGCTGACTTACAGATTGACAACATAAATGCAATTGATTTGCAGAGACTACATAAATTCCTATTGGGATTTGGGAATAGAAACGCTGAATATATAACTACTGAAGGTAAAGGTTTTCATAGCTGGAACATTCTTGATGCTTCTGATTGTTCAGAATGGATAACCAGAATAATCAATTAACGATCTTTATAGAATATTCACAGCTGCCAACACCGGTAACCGCTGCACAAGCCCCTAATCCGATAAAAAGTGTACGCATTTAAGCCTTCTGCGAGGCTTGGCTATTTCGTAGTGATGGTGCCACCTGCTTCGATCAAATGGTCCCACTTTGTGAGATACTGCATATTGCCAAGCCGGTCAACATTGGAGACCACGTTTAAATCGGAGGTAACTCCGTAATTTTTCCGAGGGTAACTATTGGGAATAATGTAACCATTGGTGCTGGAAGTGTAGTCACTGAAAGCATTCCAGATAATGCTTTGGCATATTGGAATTCCTGTGAAATAGGAAAAAACCTTCGAAAAAAGTGCTCATCATGGTCCACAGCCATTAGAGCCCCCAAATCTTGTACGGGTTCTTCATTTGATCATCGCCCTTCTTTTTCACCCTGTCGACCATTACTTTGTAGGTAGGGTCTTCGAGTACGTTCACGTCGATAATTTCCTCGGCATTTTCCAAAAGGCGTATACAGTCTCTGCTCAAATGGCGGAGGTGCACTTTTTTTCCAACCTTGGCATAACGCTCCGTAATCTTGTTCAGTGCCTCAATACCAGACTGGTCGGCTACGCGACTTTCCTTAAAATCAATGATAATCTCTTCGGGGTCGTTCTGTACATCGAACTTTTCGCCGAACAGTGTGGTCGAACCAAAGAATAACGGACCATATATTTCATAATGCTTAATGCCGTTTTCATCGATACGTTTTCGGGCGCGGATCCGTTTGGCATTTTCCCAAGAATAGGCCAGCGCTGAAATTATGACCCCTAATAGCACGGCAATGGCCAAATTGTGGGTAATTGCCGTAATCAACGTAACCAAAACCATGACCACCACATCGGAGTTTGGCATTTTTCGAAAAGTCTTAAAGCTTGCCCATTCAAAGGTCCCGATGGCGACCATAAACATCAGTCCGACCAAGGCGGCCATAGGCAAACGCTCAATCAAACTAGAGCCGAACATAATAAAAACCAGCAGCATGACCGCTGCCGTTATTCCCGACAAACGGGCACGTGCCCCTGCGGAAACGTTAATCAGACTCTGGCCAATCATGGCGCAACCACCCATTCCCGAAAGAAAACCGGAAAAAATATTTGCCGTGCCTTGAGCAACACATTCTCGGTTCCCGCTACCACGTGTATCCGTAATCTCGTCGATAATGTTCAGCGTCAAAAGGCTTTCGATCAAACCTACCCCCGCTACGATGGCCGCGTAGGGAAAAATAATCTTGAAAGATTCAAAATTTATAGGTATCTGTGGAATGGAAAGCGGCGGAAATCCGCCTTTTATGGTTTCCCCTTCGCCCATAATACCGGCAACGGTCAGGGTATCGACGCTAAAGCCGATGACAATAGCCGAAACTACCACAATGGCCACCAATGATGACGGCACCGCCTTGGTCAGTTTCGGCAAGCCCCAAATAATTAACATGGTCAATAGGGCGAGGGCGAGCATGGTCAAAAACGGACCTGTAGGCAACAGGTTTTCGGTTCCTTTTTGATAAAAATTAGGGAATTGGGCCGTAAAAATGATGATGGCCAAACCGTTTACGAAGCCGAACATCACGGGTTGCGGGACCAAACGGATGAATTTTCCCAAACGGAGCAGACCCGCTGCAATTTGCAGGGCGCCGGCTACGATTACCGTGGCGAAAACATAATTTAATATAGTTTCCGGTTCGATACCGGGAAAGTTACGTTTGAGCTCTAAAATCAGGCCAATAAAGATGACGGCTACGGCCCCCGTTGCCCCGGAAATCATTCCGGGACGGCCACCGAAAATCGAGGTAATCAGGCAGAGTACGAAAGCGGCATACAATCCGGTTAGGGGAGAGAAACCGGGAATCAGGGCAAAGGCGATGGCCTCTGGCACTAACGCGAGAGCTACGGTAAGTCCGGATAGGATTTCCGTTTTATAGTCGACTTTTTGTTTAAAGTTAAAGAGATTGAGATATTTTTTCACGGGGCCGGTTTTTTTGAGCGGGCAAAAATACGGCTTATTATTTTACCAATTTTTCAAGCCCAACAACTTCTCTCCCAACTCGCTCAGTTCGGCGGTTTCGTATTTCTCCTGTTCCCAATGCCTAGGGTCGCCAGGAAAGGCATAGCCTTCAGGGGCGATACGTTGCTTCCAAGAGTTGATTCGCCATTGCCGCAGTTCTTCATTATCCTCTTCTGCAGGCATCATGGAAATATATTGCGCAATACGGACTTGATCCTTCGACTTGTTCGGGCGGATACCATGGGGCTCTGTACTATTGAAAATGAGCAGATCGCCCGCTTCCATCTTTACTTTAACAATTTTGTCCTGGATATCCGAAATATCGGGTTGAAAACGGTCGCGGTCATCAGGTTGGGTAAGCTTCCAGGTATCGTAATTACGATAGAGCCACGGAATGCACTGAAAACCGCCCATATTGTCATCCGCCTGGTCGGCGAGTGCCAAAACGCCCTGTACATTCTGCGGTCGGGTCTCTGGATCATAATCCCAATGAATGAATCCCTTTTTATCACTTCCGGACGGCAAAGGAAAATTGAGATTCGCCCGGTCTATGGTCACCCAAAGTTTTTCGGTGCCCCAAACATCGACAAAGGCATCGTACACCCGAGGCATTTGCCTGTTGTTCCAAAGATGCTGGTGATTGTAGACCTCTACCATGCCGGTGCCTGTCAGTTCCTTCATTTTCATTTCGGCACGGGAGGGAGCATACCAAGTTTGGGTGTCATTGGGGTCTTTTTCGTCGAATTCCCAGATAAAATCTGCCGTGGCCCGTGCCTGTTCTTTCGGCACGGCGTTTTTTATGACTATATATCCGTTGTGTTTCCAAAACTTCCAATCTTCTTCACTCAAGACCCGCAAAGGTTTCCCATCGCTCCGGTCGTTCAGTTTTTGTTTGCTGCTTGTGGCAGTTGAAGGATTTCCAGGGATTTCCTCATGGGCCTTGTTGGCCATTTCCGCCTTGTACTTCGAATGCATAGTCGTAGATTATATCCTCTTAAATTACGTAATTTCGTTGAATCTAATTCCAATAAATAGGCACATTTCACCGTTAGGACTAAAAAAAATGGCCTTTCAAGGCAACTATGGCCAAATAAACCTACTATTTTAACCCAAAAATACTATCTATGAGATTCAAATTATTCCACCTTCTATCCATTACAGCAGTATTCTTGATGTCGTCTTGTGCCCACCGTTTGGTCGGCACTTGGACTGTTCAGAAGTATGAGGATATAAGCCCCGGGGGTAAAGGGACTTCAGTACAGAATGCCGGTTCAATTTCTTTTGATACAGATGGTACCGGCCAAAAGGAAATGAATTATACCGTGCTCGGCGTTGAGAAAGACGACAGCACCCCTTTTAAATGGTCGGCAACAGAAAATTATATCACTATTAAAAGTGAGGATTCGGAAATTTCCAAAACATGGATTTATCTAGAAAACAAGGGCAAAAGCCAAAAATGGAAGTCTACCGACGGTAAAAATCAAGTGCAGACCTTGGAGTTGGTGAAGCAGTAAATAATAAATTTCAATTAGGGATGGAGCATTTCCGAAATTCAATTCTATCAAGCTAAAAGAAACCTTATGGAAATCTTTACCTCGCTAAAACCTTGGACTATCGTGCAGATGTGCGTAGCGGCGCTATGTATCTATGTATACATCATGTTAATTACCCGGGTTGCCGGCAAACGGACCTTTGCCAAGATGACAAGTTTCGATTTTGCGGTGACCATCGCTATGGGTTCAATTTTAGCGGATGCCGTCAACAAACCGGTATCGAATTTGATGCCCGCATTTATTTCCTTGGCCATTTTAGCTTTTTTACAGGTACTCTTCGCCAAGATTTTGTCGTCTTCGGACAGTGTCGAAAAAATGATGACCAATACGCCCATTCTTTTGATGAAGGATGGGAAAATTTTTGAGGAAAATCTGAGAAAGGCCTTGGTTAGCCGAGCCGATTTGATGGGAAAATTGCGGGAGGCCAATGTGCTGCAACTTTCAGAGGTTAAAGCGGTCATTTTTGAGACTACCGGCGACATATCCGTTTTGCATACTACTGACGATATTAGCATCGATGCGGTTATTATGGAGGATGTTGGGGAATGAATGCCAATACCCGTATTCTTCGTGAGTTAGGGCAAGTTTGTAATCAGGGGTCTTTAGGAATAGATCAGGTCGGAAAGGCAGGACTGCAATAGTTGGCAAGACTTTTTGAAGTAGCTTTCGCACAATGCCATAAAACAAGACCGCCCCGACTTTTTTTAAGCCAGGGCGGTTTCTAACTAAATAACCAACCAAAAAAAATTTATCTGCTTTTTTTTGACCGCAGAAATATTATCCGATAGTTCTTCTAATACTAACGCCGACTATTTCAAAATCTTGCCCCATACGTACTAGGTGCAAGTTAAAATTTCAGGCATTTCATCGAATAAACACTTGTAGCCGCAAAAAATATCTTTGCCTAATAATTTGAGTACATTTGGACATGAAATCGGATGTGGTATGAAGAAATCAATGAAATTCGCTGTAATAGGAGGCGGAAGCTGGGCAACGGCCATTGTCAAAATGCTCTGTGTCAATCAAGAAAAAGTAGGCTGGTATATGCGGAATTCCGATGCCGTGGGTTTTATAAATATTCAAAAACACAATCCCAATTATCTGACCTCGGTCACCTTCGAAACCAACAAACTCGATTTAACCGATGATATCAATGTCGCTGTTGGCAAGGCGGATATATTAATATTTGCCGTTCCGTCGGCATTTTTGGGCGGTGAACTCGAAAAACTGACGGTTGACATAACGGATAAAATCATTTTTTCGGCCATAAAGGGGATAGTTCCCGAATCGGGAATGATTGTCGGGAAACATTTTAATAAGGAATACGGTATCCCCTTTGAAAATATCGGAGTGATTACGGGACCCTGCCATGCCGAAGAGGTCGCGTTGGAGCGTCTCTCATACCTCACCATCGCCTGCGCGGATGCCGAAAAAGCCGAATATGTGGCCAAAAACCTCAGTAGCGATTATATCAAAACTAAAGTTACCGAAGACATAATTGGTGCCGAATACGCGGCCATGCTGAAGAACATTTACGCTATTGCCGCGGGTATCGCCCATGGTTTGGGTTATGGCGATAACTTTCAGGCGGTTCTCATGAGCAATGCCATTCGCGAAATGAAGCGGTTCACCAAGCGTATCCACAAAATAGACCGGAATATAAATAACTCCGCCTATTTGGGCGACCTATTGGTTACCGGCTATTCTACGTTTAGCCGTAACCGCATGTTCGGCAATATGATCGGCAAAGGCTATACCGTAAAAAGTGCCCAGATGGAAATGAGCATGGTAGCGGAAGGTTATTATGCCGCCAAAAGTGCCTTTAAGATTAAGTCGGATTTCGAAAAGAAAGCAAGAACGCCAATTATAGATGCGGTTTACGCTGTTTTGTACGAGGGAAAGAATGCCAAAAGGGTCTTCTTAGATCTGACAGATGAGTTGGACTGAATCCGAAATTGCGAGGAGCCAAACGCAATTACTGGTTGATTACAATCGATCCAACGAAAAGTTAGAGTGCTCTTCCAATTCAGCCTGCAAGGTTTCACGCCACTCCAAAACTTGTGCATCGTCAACATTATAAATCGCTTTGAATTCTCCCAAAATAGGTTCCATTAAATTACGGATACTGTCAATATCAAAGTACAACCTGCCGGTTCTTCGAATAAAGAAGTCCATCGGATTTTGAACCATTTCAAAATCGATACAGAAATGGAGTTCGGCTTTGATTAAACGTTCATGTGCATCGGTATCTTTAAGGGTTTCGTAGGTCTTTAATATAGTTTCGGTCTGTTTTCCGTAACGTGTGACCAAGGCCCAAGCGTGGTATTCTTTGAAGCCATCCTGTTTCATTCGACCGTAGATTTCCGTTATATATTTGGTAACGTGTTTGAATTTTTTGAAACCGTCGTTACCACACAGAGGGATTTCCGCGGTATAACAATCTTTTAAATCAGTTCTTCCGTCTTCTTCCATTTGCTTGGCGATACGGTCCACTACCCTTTCGGCCATTTTGCGATAGCCTGTCAGTTTTCCGCCGGCAATGCTTATGAGTCCGGTATCTGACGTGAAAATTTCGTCCTTTCTCGATAGTTCGGAGGCAGATTTGCCTTCTTCATGAATAAGAGGACGAAGTCCTGCCCACGACGATATGATATCTTCCATTTCCAAATTGATTTTCGGAAACATATTGTTGACCGCGGAAATCAGGTAGATGGCATCCGCTAGATCAGTGCGAACATCATCCTTATCCTTATTGAAATTCGTGTCGGTCGTACCGACATAAGTCACCTCACCACGGGGTATGGCAAACATCATCCTTCCATCGGGCACATCGAAATATACCGATTGTTTTATTGGGAGTTTATGCTTTGGAAATACTAGGTGCACGCCTTTTGTTAAATGCAATTGCTTTCCTTTCTTGGAATTATTGGTGCTACGCAGCTCGTCGACCCAAGGACCAGCGGCATTGATAACAAATTTAGATTTTATACCGAACGTTTTATCCAGTAGCATATCCTTTATAGTGACGCCCGCAACTTTATCATCCTCATAGATAAAATCTTCCACAGCAGCATAATTAATTGCTTGTGCTCCGTACTGCAGGCTGGTCTTTATATTCTCGATGGTCAACCGTGCATCATCAGTGCGGTATTCGGCATAGTAACCCGCCCCTTTCAATATCTTTTTGGGAAGTAGTGGCTCTAATTTTAGGGCCTCCTTTTTGTCCAACATTTTCCTCTTGTCTTCACCTTCGACCTGCGCAAGAATATCATAGACCTTCAACCCAATTGATGTGAGCCATTTACCGTACGAGCCGTTCTCGATTAAGGGTAACAACATTTTCTCCGGAAGCACGAGATGTGGGGCGAGTTTATGTACAATGGCCCGTTCGGAACCAACTTCCTTAACCAACCAAAAATCGAACTGTTTTAGATACCGCAACCCCCCATGAATCAGTTTGGTGGATTTGCTGCTGGTACCTGACGCAAAATCCCCTTTTTCTACCAAGGCCACTTTCAATCCGCGGGAAGCGGCGTCTAATGCGATACCGCCGCCCGTAATTCCGCCACCTATGACCACAAGGTCATATTCAGTTTCGGAAAGCGTTTTGATGGATTTCTTTCTATCTAGGTTTGAAAATCTGACGTTTTTTATCATACTTTTAAATTTATGCTAGAGTTCACCGCTGAAAACCACGGTTATGACTTATACAGGTGAAAATTACACCTTTTCGACGGTAACCGTATCGTTGATGTATACAATCAAACGATTTTTGACTTGGTAACCCATGGCTTCCAAGGCATCGGAATAGGTGTAAAGCTGTTCTTTGTACTTTGGATTGTGACCGCCCGTTTTGTAATCGAGAAGGCTTGCATTATTTCCTCGCAAGACAATTTTGTCGGGCCTTAAAATCCGTCCGTTTTCGGTAATGATATCTTTCTCGTTCTTGATACCTTCCCCATCTTTAAAGTATACTGATAATTCAGGATGGCCCAGCACCTGCCCAATACTTTTTTTGACACTTTCAATATCATTTTCGTCCACATCGCCGTTTCTTTTGAGACGTTTAAAAACGGCATCAACATCTTTTTGGGTTACGATAAGTCCTAATACATAATGAATCAGATTCCCTTTTGAAATAGCCACTTCCCTATCCGTATCCCACAGCATTCCCGATTTGGTCAAAATACGAAATCCAGGTCTATTTCTGTACGTGTAACGATAGGGAATATTTTCGTGGGACGTAACGGTAGAGACGCTGGTATTTACATTCAAAGTACCAAAACTATACGTACGCTCGTCATCCTTCCAAATCCCTTTCTTTTTCAGATAGTCGATAAACAGTCCAGAATACAGGTCCGTTTTATGTTCCCCGTTTTTCGTCAGGTCTTTTTCGCTGATAACGTACAATGCCTTTTCGGCTCGGGTCAGCGCGACGTAAAGTACGTTAAGCGCATCAAGTTCCATTTTATGCTCTTCCTCGTAATATAAATCGGCCGCCACCTCGCCATAATTTTCAACTTCCTTTTTTTCGTTGACCAATACTTCTTCGAAGCCGTTGAAGGCGTCGGCATCCGTAGGCAACCAAAGCTTTTTATCTATGCGCTTGTAAATATTCTCGTTTGCGAATGGAAAAATTACGATGGGAAATTCCAGCCCTTTGGCCTTATGGATGGTCATAATACGTACAGCGTCAATATTATCGGGGGCGGAAATGCCCAACCTGTCTTTTTTCTTTTCCCAATGGGATAAAAAGGTTTGTATTCCAGTACCCTCCTTTTGCTCAACTTCCAGTACCACATCCATAAAGTACGTAATGTAGGCATCCGATTTGGGTACCAGGTCAAACTGTTTTATGACCAGTTCCAAACCATCGTAAACGGAAATCCGTTTGAGAACGTCCAGATCAAACCCGTAATCGGCGTTAAAGAGTTTTGCTACCTCAAGAAGGTTATCGTATATAAAAGGATGCCGGTTTTTCTTTTCAGCTGATAAAAAGGCTAGCATCCCATAGGCGACATCCAAATTCTTTGCATCTTCACTATAGGTCAGTACATTGACTAAAAAACGCACTTTATCGCTACTTTGCAGCAGAAGACTTTCAGAGGAAAGGGTAGGAATCTCTTGATGTGCCAAGAAATCGGCCAACAGCACCCCTTCCTTTTTTCCCCTGACCAAGATACAAACGGAATCATAGCCGTATTTTTTTGCGGTCACTGATTGGATGGTTTTTAGTACTGCTTTACAATAGCGCGTATCCTTATCCTCATCCTCGTCTTCATCTTTTTCTATGAAGGTCAGCTGCACCGTTCCGCCTTTTTTGGCATTGTACCCTTGCTGATTGCCCTCGACAAATAGGCTGTTATACAGTTGGTTGTTCAAAAACGGACTGGTGGCGGTGAAAAAATCGTTGTTAAATTTGATGACCTCTTCGTGGCTTCGGTAATTTACGGGCAGCACCTCGGTATTCGGGGTGGCTACAAATGGATTCTCAATGGCATTCGCCAGGTTTAAAAACTGCTCGGCCCTACCGCCCCGCCAGCGATAAATGGCCTGTTTGGCATCGCCCACCAGAAACAAGGAACCCCGGTGGCCCTGCATGTCCTCACTTTCGAGGGCATTGCCGATCAAGGGTACCAGATTGTTCCATTGAAGGGTAGAGGTGTCCTGAAATTCGTCGACAAAATAGTGTCGGTATTTCTCGCCCAGACGTTCATAGATAAAGGGCGCAGGCTGATTTTTTATCTCTCTGGATATCAAAGTATTAAATTCTGAAATCGAAAGTTGGTCGTTCTCGGTCTGCAAGGCCTTTACCTCTAGTTGGATGGCATTGAGCACGGTCAGCGGTACGATGTTGTTGTACGCATTCTTCAGGAAGGCCAATTCGTAATACCCCGTTTGCAGAGCCGTAAAAACAGCCGTGAATTCCGGATGTAGTCTATCAAGCGCCGCCTTTATATTTTCGGATGCGGATTTGTTGTAAAGAGGCGTAGTTTCAAAATTTTGTTTCCACCCAGCCGTAAAATCCATGTTCAAATCCCCTTCTGCAATTTTCATCAGAAACTTTGGAAAATAACTTCCTGTAAAGTCGGATGTCTCCAATCCCTCTCCATCTATCAAACCTAATGTCTGAGAAGCCGTCTCCATCAATTTTTCCTTTAATGCCGACGCCCTTTTGCGAAGTGTCACCTTCAATTTCAAAAAGTCGTCAATCCCTTTATCCTTCAGCTTGTCGAGATGCTGGGCGTGGGTTTCATTGAACAGCAGTTTCCCAATGTTAAAAAGGTCGAAGCCGATATCCCAACTTTTATCTTCCTCTATTTTTTCAAGAGCAAAATCCAAGAGCACTTTCGTAAGTTTTTTGTCCGTACCCGCTTTGTAGACCAGTCTTGTGACCGCTTCATCCAGTAAAAGATCGGTATCGAGAACTACCTCGAAGTTTTGTGGTAATTTCAGGTCTTTGGCAAAAGTGCGAATTAAGCGATGCGTGAATCGGTCGATGGTCGAGATATCAAAAAAGGCATAGTTGTGCAGAATTTCTTTGAGTGTTGTTCGTGACCGCTGGCGAAGTTCTTGTACGTCAACCTGTAGTTCATTCATTAGATCGATAAACAATGGCGGGGCAACCTGTGACTCATCGATTTTGCTGAATTGGTACAGACTGTCGAGTATACGGTGTTTCATCTCGTTTACCGCTTTGTTCGTGAAAGTAATGGCCAATATTTTCTTGAATCGCCCGGCAGAAGAAAGGCCGATTTTGAGATAGGCCTTTGTAAGGGTATGTGTCTTGCCCGAACCGGCAGAGGCATTGTATATCTTGAAGGCTGTGTCTTCCAAGTGCTTTTTTACGCAAAATACGGATTCTATTGTTGTTCTTAACAAATAATTAGGGGATTTTACTTGTTAAAAAATGTATATTAGCTATGCAATATTAGGAATGTTGCGAAGTAAAAATTATTAATCTAAAAACACTATAATATGGCTTTTGATTTACCAAAATTACCCTATGCATTTGATGCATTGGAACCCAATATTGATGCCCGCACCATGGAAATACATCATGATAAACATCATGCGGGCTACACCAGTAAACTTAACACGGCCATTGAAGGTACAGATTTGGAGGGAAAGAAGATTGAGAATATCCTTAAAAATTTAGATATGTCGAAGACGGCCGTTCGTAATAACGGCGGCGGCTTTTATAATCATTCGCTATTCTGGAAAATAATGTCTCCAGACGGCGGAGGTAAACCCTCCGGTGAGGTTGCCAAAGCTATAGATGATGCTTTTGGTTCTTTTGACAGTTTCAAAGAGAAGTTTAGCGATGCTGCAGGTTCACGATTTGGATCAGGCTGGGCTTGGCTGTGCGTGCACAAAGGCGGAAAAGTGGAAATTTGTTCCACCCCCAATCAAGATAGTCCTTTAATGCCTGATACCGGTTGTGGCGGACACCCAATTCTGGGACTTGATGTATGGGAGCATGCCTATTATCTCAACTATCAGAATAAAAGACCTGAATATATAGGGGCGTTTTTCAACGTAATCAATTGGGATGAAGTAGCGAAGCGATATGCCGACGGCAAGTAAACGTCACGTATTGTTTTAAACTAAAAAGCTCGGAACCAAAAATTGGTTCCGAGCTTTTTTATTGACCAGTACGTTTAAAGTTTCATCACTTTGCATCAGTTTGCATGCTATTGACAGACTCGCTGCCTGCAGCAGGGTTAAGCAGCTTAAATCCGATGGGTATTCGACCAGCCGTTTTTTACTTTGTCGTTGGCAGTTCTCGAATGAAATCCGATTAAAATAGAAAAGGGCGGAGAAGTCTCCACCCTTTTCGTCCCAAATCTTACCATAAACTTAACCTACTTATGCTATGGCAGGGTAAAAATACTAGTATTGAAACGAATAAAAAAGAAAATTTCTTAAAATTTATGGTTTTTTTTATTAGAAATTGGGGTAAATCTCAGTTCTAATTGGGGATATCCTTTCCCTTTATCGAGTTTTGGACAATAAAAAGGCGGAACAATTTGCTCCGCCTTTTCCCCAAATCTTACCATGAACTTAACCTACTTATGCTATGGTTCTCCAAAAATACGGCAAGGTCGGGCTTTTAAAAAAGGTTTTAGATGAACAGCCGTTTCTTCGGTTGAAATACAAGAATCAAACATGAATGGTTAGGAGTGCACTAAAACGGTGAGAAGATTTTATAACATTTCGTATTTTATAGAGGGGGAGAGATTTATTTATACGGGAAGATGGCGCTCTAATTTAGAGACCGGGCCCGATGGCGGGGTGACAAAAAACTGTCCTTATAGAATAAAAAGGCGGAGCAATTTGCCCCGCCTTTTCCCCAAATCTTACCATGAACTTAACCTACTTATGCTATGGTGAAACAAATGTATGGCAGAAGAATGTCGGTAGAAATTTTATTTGTTGAAGGGGATGAAAATGGGGGTGAAGTGCTGGGAATCAATTCTGACAAGCTATTGTCAAATATAATCTACCGCGCTCTTCGGTAAAGTGATAGGACAGGGCTTTATTCAATAAAAAAGGTGGAGAAGTCTCCACCTTTTTTGCCCCAAATCTTACCATGAACTTAACCTACTTATGCTATGGTAAGCTCAAATGTACTTTGAGAATGCCGTTAAAGCGCCGAAAAGACGATATAAAACGTAAATTATCGATGAAATGCATACATACATGCATATCATCGATGGGAACCCAGCAGTACGCACATTGAAGCGATTTAATACGCCCTTTCGTTCTTGCCCTCGTAAAAATTGATAAAGGCTCTATTGACCACTCGATTGCCTCCAGGAGTGGGATAATTTCCCGTAAAATACCAATCCCCAAGATTTTTTGGGCAGGCCTGATGTAAGTGTTCTATCGTCTGATAAATAATCTGTACCTCGGCATTAATATCATCGGGACTCAATAATTCCCCGATTTTTTGGGAAATTTCTTGAGCGGTAAATGGCGCATAGAACTCCTTGACGTAGTTAATGACATCAACATCCCTTGAATGGGCTTGTGCCATGCATTTGTCATATATATCGTCTACAACGTTCATGGTCAACCGCTCTTGATGTAGGGCCAACCCCGCCTTGAAGGCAATAAAATCTTCTAGCTTGGCCATGTCGATACCGTAGCAGTCAGGATAGCGTATCTGTGGGGCCGATGAGACTACGATTATTTTTTTTGGCGATAGTCGGTCCAAAATTCGGAGAATACTCTTTTTTAACGTGGTGCCACGAACTATGCTGTCATCTATGATGACCAAGTTATCGCCCTTATCGACGGAGCCGTACGAGATATCGTAAACATGTGCCACCAAATCGTCCCTACTGCTGTCTTGCGTAATGAAGGTGCGCAACTTGGCATCCTTTATGGCCACTTTTTCGATACGTGGACGTACCTCAAGAATTTCATGGAGCTGCTCGCTGGTAATTTTTGTTCCTACGGAAAGAATCTGTTCTTCCTTTCGTTTATTAAGGTAATTCTGCGCCTCTTTTACCATACCGAAAAATGAGGTTTCGGCAGTGTTGGGAATATAGGAAAATACCGTGTGTTTAATGTCGTTTTCTATGGATGTCAATATCTGGGGGAAAAGAAGTTTCCCCAACATTTTACGTTCTTGATAGATTTCCTTGTCACTACCTCGTGAAAAATAGATACGCTCGAAAGAACAGGCCTTCCTTTCTGCCGGAGGCAAGATTTCTTTTAAGGATGTTTTTCCATTCTTTTCTACAATGATGGCACGTCCAGGATCCAGCTCTTTAACGGCTGAGTAGGGCACGTTGAACACGGTCTGTATGGCCGGTCGTTCTGAAGCAATGGCGACCACTTCATCATCTTGGTAATAATAGACCGGGCGGATACCGGCTGGATCCCGTAATACGAACGCGTCACCATGACCTAGTAGTCCGGCCATCGCATAGCCACCATCCCAGTTTTTGGCCGCCCTTCTTAAAATCTTATGCACTTTTAATCTTTCCGCAATCAAGGGCGAGGCTTCCTGTTTGGTATAGCCTTCCTTTTTTATCTGTTTGTAGAGCTTGGCAACGGCATCATCTAAAAAATGACCTATTTTTTCCATCACGGTGACCGTATCCGCCATTTCCTTGGGGTGCTGGCCTAATTGGATCAGATTGTCGAACAGCTCGTTCACATTGGTCATGTTGAAGTTTCCGGCAATGATCAGGTTCCGGTGCATCCAGTTGTTCTGCCTTAGGAACGGGTGTACGTTCTCGATACTATTTTTCCCGAAGGTGCCATAGCGCACGTGCCCCAGAAGCACCTCCCCTATATAAGGTATATGCCTTTTCTGCATGGCGACGTTGTCACTATATTCCGGATGGGCCAACAGTGTTGTATTGATACGGTCATTGATCTGGTCGAAAATGTCCTGAATGGGCTGTTGTGCCACGGAGCGTACCCGGCTCATGTAGCGCTCGCCGGCCTTCATATCCAATTTGATACTGGCAAAACCGGCACCGTCCTGACCGCGGTTGTGCTGCTTTTCCATCATCAAGTACATCTTGTTCACCCCGTAGAAGGCCGTACCGTATTTTTCCTTATAATATTCCAAGGGTTTCAATAACCGGATCAGTGAAATACCACATTCGTGTTTGATAGCGTCGCTCATCGAGGATTGCGGGTTAAAAGGGTTAAATGGTTATTAGCTATGAAAATACTTTTAATTGACAATTTACAAATCGGTGAAATCAAACATGCCCCTAATGTTGGGGCATGTTTTACTTCTCTTTTAATTCTATATCGAATTGGGTCAAGGTCTTGAACTGATGTAAGCGTTGGTTGACTTCTTCCCTTTTCAGGTCTTGCATTCGTCTTGTGCCAAAACGTTCCACACAGAACGAGGCTAGGTTGGAACCGTGGATAACAGCATTTTTAAGGTTTCCGAACGAAAGATTATCGGTGGCCGCCAAATAACCCGTAAATCCACCGGCGAAAGTGTCCCCGGCACCAGTTGGATCAAACACTTCCTCTAAAGGTAGGGCGGGAGCAAAGAATACTTTTTTGTTATGGAACAGCAAGGCACCGTGTTCCCCTTTTTTTATAACAACATATTTAGGTCCCATTTTTTGTATTTCCTCCGCGGCCTTGACTAGCGAGTATTCATCCGTAAGTTGCCGAGCCTCTTCATCGTTTATCGTGAGGACATCTATATGTCTAATGACGTTCTTTAGTTCTTCGAGGGCGTTGTCCATCCAAAAATTCATGGTGTCAAGGACAATCAACTTGGGGGTAGCCTGCATTTGTTCGATGACACTCATCTGAACCGAGGGATGCAAATTACCCAACATAACAACGTCGGCATCCTTAAAATTATCCGGGACTACAGGATTGAAATCGGCCAAGGTATTGAGTTCTGTCACCAAGGTATCCCTAGAATTTAAATCGTTATGGTATTTACCTTTCCAATAAAACGTTTTGCCGCCCTTAACAATCTCGAGGCCCGATAAATCGATGTTCCTATTTCTGAGAAGGTCTAGATAGGCTTCAGGGAGGTCATCGCCGACAATGGAGACGATGGCGGAGTCGACTTCAAACTGTGACGCGGCCAGACCGATAAAGGTAGCGGCCCCGCCCAATATTTTATCGGTTTTACCAAAAGGAGTCTCGATTTCGTCAAAGGCAACAGTGCCTACGATAAGAAGTTTGCCCATGCATTTTTATTTTCGCACAAAGATAAGGTTTTGCAATCCCAACAAAAATTAAATCTGCGTTCTATTTTAATAAACGTGTCTGACTTTTAGACCCTGATTTCCGGTTGAAAATCATGACATGTTCATAAACGAATAAAATCAAGCCTCTCCCGTTACCGTGGCATGTTTATCCTTAACGTTGTTCTCTATCCACTTTAGGCAATCCTTAAAACTATCAAAAATATGTTCTTTGGGAATGAGATCGGGAACCATATCTACTCGCTCCATCATATAGCGTGGTTGTTTTAGAACGTCGACCAGCAGCACATTGATGTCGGATTTCTTCAGGTCGATTAGCACATCTTCCAAGGTGTATAGGCCCGTTTGATCCATGTACTGCATACGGTCCATTCGAATGATGACCGTCGATGCCGTTCTCGGAATCTGGTCGGCCAATTGCTGAAACTCACTCGTTGACCCGAAGAACAACGGCCCTTTGATGTGCTTGATAAAGACTTCTTCCTTAAGCATTTTGGGAAAATTTACCTCATCGGCCCAACCTTCTTCCATATCCAAAGCAATTACGTCGGAACGCTCAGCGGTAAGATCGCCCATTTTTTTCATGAACATCAACGAGGCGATTACCAGACCTACCCCGACCGCATAGACCAGGTTCCATATTGAGGAAAGTACCAAAACAATCAGCATGATTACGACCTCGGAACTGAATTTTATAGGGCCTAGGCTCATGTCTTTGGGCAGACTGGGTATGGCTTTCAGTCCCTTATAATCCATCACCCCTATGCCCACGGTCACCAAAATTCCGGCGAGTACGGCAGCAGGAATCTGCGAGGCGACCGGGCCCAAGGCCAAGAGAATGACCAATAGCAGCACGCCAGCAATCATGCCCGACAATTTGGTCTTACCGCCCGCATTGATGTTTACAACGGTTCTTATGGTTGCGCCTGCACCTGGAATACCCCCGAAAATAGCTGCGACACTGTTCCCGATACCCTGCCCGACCAGTTCTTTGTTAGGCTGGTGCTTGGTCTTGGTCATATTATCGGCCACGACCGAAGTCAACAGTGAATCGATGGCCCCTAGAAGTGCCAAGGTCAACGCCGTAAATACGTAGGGCGTGACAGTGCCCAGCTCGAATTCCGTAAATATACCTAGATTGGGCATGGGAAATCCGCTAGGTATTTGCTCGATGGGACGATAATTCAATCCAAAACCATAGGCAACGCCCGAGACTACTACCAAGGCGACCAGGGCACTGGGAATAGTAGAGGTAATACGTTTGAAACCATAAATAATGATAATCGTGGCCAACGCCAAAATCAGTTCGAGCCAATTGATATTTTTCAAAGCCCGGGGTAGAACCTTTATGGCTCCTATAACGCCAGATGCTTCCGTCTTGGCCAAGGTTTGGGCTTCTTTAAGCATATCATCTTCGGTAATCGTTTTGGCCCTTTTTATGGTCTCCTCGAAATCCTCCAAAACTAAAATACCTTCCCCTGCTTCTTCCTTTAAAATATTGTCGAGAATAATTTCTTCGGCCTGTGGTTTGTATTGGCTGACAAAATCAGCATCTTCTTTCGGATAGTAACCAAGGGCCGGCAAAATCTGAGTTACCAAAATGATAACACCGATTGCCGTCATAAAGCCCGAAACTACGGGATAAGGAATATACCGAATATATTTTCCAATACCCATCAGCCCGAGACCGATCTGCATAAGGCCTGCCAACAGAAACACGATTAGTATAGCGGGTAAGGCTTTTTCAAGACTTCCGTCATTAGCGGCAACAATTCCGGCAATAACAACCATACTTACTGCAGTCATCGGCGCGGTAGGCCCGGAAATCTGAGTGTTCGTACCCCCAAAAAGGGCGGCAAAAAAGCTTATGAATATAGCGCCGTATAATCCGGCACTGGGGCCCATGCCCGAACTAACACCGAACGCGAGGGCTAAGGGCAGGGCAACAATACCGGCGGTGATGCCCCCAAAAAGGTCACCCTTTAGGTTTGCAAATAGGTTTTTCATAAAGAATGGAGCATATTTATGTTCATTTCCATGGGATGCTTTTTTTCGCAATGGAAATAGCATTCAGTTCGGTATCCATCTACGGCGAACATGGCCGATATTTTGAACCTACCTGTTCAAAGCAATTAATTCTGGCAGCTGTATATCCGCTTTCAACCCCTCATAGGCATAGCGATAACAAGACCTCTATTTGGTCTATTTTCAAACTTTCGACAGTTTATTCTACAGCTGACATTTTGTACAACGTGAAAGATAGTCTATAAAACAACAAGCCCAAATTAATTTGGGCTCGCTGGTCTCCTGTAAATACTAAAAGGCTCGGAATTATAAACTCGTCTTGAGTTCTATTTATAAAATTCAACTGCCCCTGTTGAAATGTCGTACATGCCACCAATAATCTTGATTTCACCCTTCTCTTCCATTTCAGCGAGTACCCTACTACGTTCCCGAATATTAACCATGGTAATCTCTACGTTTTTGGCAGAGACCCTGTCAACGAAATCCAAATTTTTTGAATTTCTTTGGCTCTCGTCTTTTGGCTCCTTTACTGCTGCCACCGCGGGCTCGATTTTGTTAATCAAAGCGGTCAGGTTCCCTAATCTAGCATGGTCGCAAGCTCCTTTGATGGCCCCGCAGCTAGTATGCCCCAAGACAACAACCAATTTGGTACCCGCTAATTTGCACCCAAATTCCATACTCCCCAGAATATCCTCATTTACAAAATTGCCCGCAATGCGCACGCTGAAAACATCGCCTAACCCTTGATCGAACACGAGCTCTGCAGAAACCCTTGAATCAATGCAACTGAGAATGGTAGCAAACGGAAATTGACCCTCGCTAGTATCGTTGACTTGCTCTAATAAGTTTCTATTGGCCTTTAGATTGTTTTGAAACCTTTGATTTCCTTCTTCTAGAAATTGGATGGCCTTTTCTGGAGTCATTGTAGCCTGTGTCTCTTTTGTATGTGTTTTCATAATTGTTATTTAATTAATTCAATTTATTAAGATTTTCCGCAGAAAATAGTCACCTGGCCGATATCAAAAGTGAAATACCAGCCTTGTTCATGATATTCTTGTGGTCGGA
The DNA here is from genome assembly GCA_963832345.1 of uncultured Flavobacteriaceae bacterium. Classification (GTDB taxonomy): domain Bacteria; phylum Bacteroidota; class Bacteroidia; order Flavobacteriales; family Flavobacteriaceae; genus Pricia. Next base: position 94,893 of record CAWHTW010000020.1, read on the forward strand.
TGTGTTTAAATTTTTATTATCACCATAATCGGTGGTCCCCCTTTCCATACTTAACAAGCCGATATCGTTCTTCCAAAGATATCTGGAAAGATTATTTACATTTCCCTCATTATATTCAAAAACGTATTCGCGTGTTTCGTTGTCATTAATAGGGCTTCTTTTAGTGGAAACAGCTGAATTTTTAATGAATTTAAATAATTTGACCGGTTTTCGCACATGTGCCATCAACTTTTGGGCAAATTCCATGTTGAAAGAGTGCTCCAACTCATTTATAACCCCCAGCGAAAACTGCTTTCCCGGCTCTATAGCTTGCTTTTGAGAGGCGATCATTATGACGCCGTCGAAGCTGTTCAAAACAAATTCCGTTACACCATCACCCAGTAAATTAAGAGGTTTTGCTTTACGACTTCCCAAAACAACTACATCGGGACTGTGTTCTGCGAGGTATTTGCCGATTTCATTTTTCAAATTCCCGAATGCGAACGAATATTTGATGTCGACTCCGTACGTTTCCGAAATGGGTGCTATCAATTTTCTTATTTTCGAGTCGGTTACCGTATGTGCGGAATTTATAGTACGCATGGCCGACAACTGATTGTCAACATTAACGATATCGGTGGCTTTTTTGACAAATAGTAATTCTATGTCACCGTTAATCATCTTGGCAAGACCGACCGTACTTCTGAGAATTTTATTTGAGGTACCTTTCAAATCCGAAAGCACCACTATTTTATATCTGTTGTTTTCCATGATAATTCAACTTAAGCTTATGTCAGATTTAGGCCTTTCTTTGAAGAACTGGAAAAAATTTTCAGGGTTTTCTTCCACACCCCGCTTTGAAACAAGCTTAATGTCAATATTTCGCTCTTTGGCCTTGAAAGAAAAATCATCTAGAATTTCAATGATGTCATTATCCAAATATCTTGTCTTCATTACATTAAGCTCCAGATAAGTATCTCTGGGCAAACTCTCCAATTCTTTGAGAATAGCACCTTTATTAAAAAAAGTAACTTCCTCCGCCAACGTCATTTTTATTTTATGTGTTCCATTGCTTTTGTCTTGGATATGCAGAAAATGGGAATTTTGATAACTTTTCAACAAAATCACCACAATACCAACGGACAGCCCGAGTCCAATGCCGATCAACAAATCGGTAAACACAATGCCCACGACCGTTACGAAAAAGGGCACCGATTGTTTCCAGCCCAAATTGTACATTTTTTTGAACAGTACAGGTTTTGCCAATTTATAACCCACGATGAAAAGGATGGCTGCCAATACGGACAACGGAATCATATTCAATAGATTGGGGATTAAAATCACCGAAATCAGTAAAAGAAAACCGTGTATGATAGCCGACATTTTCGTTCTTCCACCAGACTGGATGTTCGCAGAACTGCGAACAATAACCTGAGTAATAGGAAGTCCGCCAATAAAGCCTGAAATAATGTTTCCGGTACCTTGTGCCAACAATTCCCTGTTGGTGGGCGTCACATTTTTGTGAGGGTCTAATTTATCGGTTGCTTCGACACACAATAAAGTTTCCAAGCTCGCGACCAACGCAATGGTAAAGGCTGTTATCCATACTTCTGGTTTAGTTATCGCAGCAAAATTTGGAAATCTGAACTGGTTCAAGAACGAGTCTATATCGTCGGGTACCGGCACACTCACCAAATGTGATTGCGCAATTGAAAGTGTGTCGTTGGATTTCGTCAGTACATAAAAAAGGATTCCCAGGGCCACTGCTACCAACGGACCCTGTATAACTTGAAAAAATTTAGCCTTTTTGGCTAAATAATTATCCCAAAATAACATAACCGCTAGACCAACGACTCCTATAATCATCGATCCTAAAATGATATTGTCCGAGATGTTCAAAATGGCGGAAAACGTGTTTTCGCCAGAGGCCTCAAAAAAGCTATCGGCACCTTCTGCCTCTGCATCGTATCCAAAAAAATGGGGAATTTGCTTTAAAATAATAATGATGCCGATACCAGTAAGCATACCTTTGATAACCGAGGAAGGAAAATAGTAGCCAATAACACCGGCCTTCAGAATTCCGAAAATAATTTGGATCACACCGCCCAAAACTACGGCTACTAGAAAATTTTCAAAACCCCCTAAAGTACCGATGGCGGTTAGAACAATGGCAGCAAGACCAGCTGCCGGGCCACTTACCCCGATTTTTGAGCCACTCAAAGCGCCAACTACGATACCACCTACGATACCTGCGATAAGGCCTGAAAATAAAGGGGCGCCACTGGCAAGGGCTATTCCAAGACAGAGCGGAAGTGCTACGAAAAATACGACAATACTCGCCGGGATATCGCTTTTTAAATGTTTGAACATATAACAAAGATTTGTACCCCCAATTCATATCGAGGATAGGTTAATTTGGATAAATAAAATGTACGAACCGAAAAACTAAGCGATAGGTTCAGGTGGGGGAAGAAGAATTTCTATGGTATGCTCAATAGGGCCTGAAGAATGATAATGGCCGAGCATAGATTTTTTGGATTGGGCAATAAGCGAGAAATCGAAACGCCCATTATTGAGTATTTTTTCCTCTAATTGGGATTTTTTTCCGGACTCCTGGTGCTCTTCCTCATTGAGGTTGGTCACTAATACCGGATTATCAACATCAATCAAAGTTATGACGCTCGGCGCTACTATGGCGAAAAGCCAAAGTGAAAGTAAAACCATTCGAGCGCAATATTTCATATTCAATTGTAAAATACGAATATAATCTGATCATCGTGAATTAGTTGTTAAGGAATGTTTAAAAATCCTTCAACATTTTAATGTCCTCGGAAGGAATCCATCCCATAGTACCATCGGCTATTCGGATCTTTTTCCATTCGTTCAGTGCGTCGAGTATGATTACCTTGGTACCCTCATGAAGGGCAAAGGCTTCTTGACTTGTGTTGTTAGGCTCCGCTTTTACGCTTACTTCCTGGGCAAACACTATGGCGGGCCGGTCGGCCTTGAAAGCATTGTATTCTACATAGGCGAATACCAATGATACGATTGCGATAAAAAGGGAAACGATACTCAAAACAAATGCCGAGCGCTTGCGCGAAGAGTACCGAAAATAGTAAAATGCGATGTATAGCAATACAAAAAGAAACACAAAGACTACGGCAACATATCCCCATTGATCAAAAGAAAGAAAACCGAGAAGGTTATTGTAGATTTTTGCAAACCCCGTTTCCGGCATGGTTTCGATGGCATCGAGGGTCATATTCCGCGCATAGGAAAGATTATTCTTGATTTCGGAATCGTTAGGCTTTAATAACAGGGCCTTTTCATAATAGTAGATGCTGGGCGCTATCTGGTTCAATTTATAATACGCATTACCCAAATTGTAATACAGTTCGGGAGAATGTTGGCCATTATCAAGAATTTCAAGATAACTATCAACGGCCGTTTGATATTCCCCAGCGTTGTACGCCTCGGTGGCACGGTCGAAAATGGCCTCGTTTTGGGCAGCGACCGTGAAAGTTATCAGAAAAGTTAGTATGTGGACTATTTTTTTCAATGGCTAATTTTAAAATTCAAACGAACATCATTTATTTTTTTATCATATTTTCCTTGTTGTCTTCGCGATCGTCTTGAGTCCTTCGCGTGAAACCCACATCAGCACGTTTGCACGTAAAGCTAGTAAATACAGACCGTAACTATAGTATTTAGGCAGTGCCCTAGATTACCACAACTATTTTCCTTTTGAACTTCGTACTTCTAATTTCATACCTCCTACTTTTATCATAACTGTTTATCTAGCTGTGAGATTACCGCGCTGGCACTGTCATAATCTTGCTGCATTTGCACTTCCGAGAACGGACTATAACGCGCCATTTCACAGTTCTTGAGCAAGGCGATAAAACCGTCCTTGGTCGATTCGTCAACCCTTTTTTCGTCCAATAGGGATGCAATCTTTTCTTTGTTAAACTCTGAAGTCTGTATTTTTAGCTTGGCCTTTAAATAGTTATGTAAGCCTTTTTCAAGAGCGATATAAAAAGGCTCCTTATTGCCAAGTTCATTCCGGGCCTTCGACAAATATTTCCTGGCGAGTTTATTGGCCCTTCGAATTCGGTTACCGGCCACATCACCGGCGATCGCTTCCCGTTTTTTTCCAAAAATGATGGCAAGGGGAATCAGCAACAGTGGCAACAGCAACCACAGGTAAAACCGGGTAGACCCAAAAAAATAATTCGTGCCGATAGGGGTCAGGTGGGGCTTCAATTTTATAAAGTTGAACTGGTTGCCAATGGCCACGGACTGTTTTCCGTTTGAATTTTGTTCCTCGGATGTATCGTTCGCATTAGTAGGCCCTTCCATAACATTGATTAGGATTTCTTCGGAAGCAAGCGTTTTGTAGCTTTCCGTATTAGGATCAAAATAAGAGAACGAAATAGAGGGCATAGGATACTTGCCTTTAAAAGAAGGCACAATCGTGTAGTTATTGCTCACCGTTCCTTGGGTACCCGAGAGCGTGGTTCGAACGCTTTCTTCAAATTCGGGTTCGTACACCTCCAATGAACCAGGCAGAATGGGTTTGGGCAGTTGAAAAAGTTTTAGATTGCCCTTACCGCTCACCTGCACCTTGGCCTGTAGCGATTCGGAAGCATTGAGATGGGTCTTGCTTGTAGTTACCGAAAAGTCAAATTTACCTACGGCACCACTAAAATTGACCGGCTTGCCTTTTTCGGGCAAGGGTTTTACGTCAATGGTACGGTTGCCTGCCGACACTGTTTTAGTAGTCTGCGAATAGATACGGCCACCGAAAAAATCGCGCTGGTTTGTCGGTACATCGACAGATACTTCGAGAGAGAGGGGTTCGATTTCCAGTTTTCCGGATTTCTGTGGATAGAGCACTACCCTTTTCAAGATTACGTAGCGATAGGGCTTGCCGTTGTAGGTGCCATTTTTCACATCTGGTCTGGAAACAGGAATATCTTGGCTCCAAAAGTTATTGTACTTCGGATTGTCAAGCGGTTGATAATTAGAGATACTAATGGCCGGGCTGATGTACATTTTGTACACCACACTCAAAGCTTCGTTAAGATAGGGGTCAGTCTTGGAAACCTCGGCCACCAGGTGCAAACTTTCGTCCGCCACGTCGTCGGCCGTCATTTCATCGCTCGGCTTGTCCACCGCAGGTGTGACCTCAATTTCTTTTGGCGTTGATTTATACGTCTGACCATCGATTACAATGGTGGCCTGTTTAATAGTAAGCCGACCTTGCGACCTTGGTGCCAAGGTATAGGAATAAGTTTTGGAATAACTGCGAACCCCATTGACCCATGATGAACTTATAGATTGTGAAGGCCCCATAAGAACCCGGAAACCGGTAAAATCAGGCGGGTTAAAATTATCTCCATCCTTGTTCATGGCAAAGTCGACCCGCAGCCTTTCGTTGATGCCCAGTCTATCTTTACTGAGCCTCATCTCGAAAGTGACGGCATCGTTATCCTGAGCTTTTAGCATGACAGCCGAAAACAACATGAAAACTACTATGATGTACCTTTTGCTAAATATCATTCTTTTACTAAATGCAACAATTGCCTGTATCATTACTCATGAAATGACCCACATTACCAATCTTTTTCGCTTTTGACCTTTACGCCTTTGACTTTTTGGGCATCTATTTTTTCCTGAACTTTTTTCTCCTCGTTCTGCATGGCATCCAACAGGTTTTGTACCTGCTGCTTGCTCAATTGGTCGGGGCGGCGCTGCTGGGGCTGTTCCTGTTCCTCGCCCTCCTCGGGTTTTTTCTCCTGTTCTTTTTTGTCGTTGCCTTCGCCCTCTTTATTATCGTCTTTCTTTTCCTCGTTTTCGTCGCCCTCGTCTCCTTTATCGCCTTCGTCCTCTTTATCTTCTTTGTTCTCGTCTTCGTTATCGCCCTCTTTCTTTTCCTCGTTCTTATCTTTTTCGTCCTGTTTGTCCTGCTCGTCTTTATTATCTTGGTTTTGGTCGTTCTTTTGCTCGTCTTTTTCCAGCATTTCTTTAGCGAGTGCCAGGTTATATCGGGTCTCTTCGTCGGTGGGGTTGTTGCGTAAAGCTTCCTTATACGACTCGACAGCCTTTTGGTAGTCCTTTCGCTTCATGAAAACATTGCCCATATTATGATAGGCGACATGTTTTTCTTCCTTGTCTGTAGCGATTTCCCCGGCTTCCTTAAAACGGCCGAAGGCTTCGCTGTAAGTTTCGTTGTTGTAGTATGCATTTCCCAAATTGTAACGGGCAGCTGCATTTTCATCGCTTTTGGCAATGGCGCGGCGATAATCCATTTCGGCGTCCACAAATTTATCCTCGGAAAGCTGTTTGTTGCCTTCCCAAGTCAGGTCATTAGACTGAATGAGCGCCTTTTGCTTCGCTTTTTCGTCATCTTGGGCGAAAGTTAGATACCCAACTAGGACAATGAGAAATGTTAGTTTTAAGTTCATATGCTTCATGTAATCAACATGGTTTACCGTTTGTTCTTTGCTCCAGCACCGGTTTAAGGTTAAATTCTGCTAAAGGCAGGTTCAAAGTTCAAGGTTCAAGTCGATGTCCTAATAACTTTGAACAGCAGCCTGCCTTCGATTGAACCTTAAAATTATCGAGCGTCAAATTCGAAGCATGTCGCCAGCTCCATCGCAACTGCCGACTGCAACTGCCACTGCCAACCTTTTCACTGCTCCGGGTCCTTTTCATTGAACAGGTTCAACTTTCGCAACCACTTCGTCTTTTTTTCCAAGGTAAAAACATCCAAAAATAAAAATAGGAGTCCTATTCCCAGAAACCACTGGAACTGATCCTTGAACTCGGCGAACTGTTTGGCTTCGAATTCCTTTTTATCCATCTGCAACAACTGTTCCTTAATAAACTCAACGGCTTCCCCTGTATTGTCTCCGTTGATATATTCCCCGTTACCTTCGTCGGCGATGTCCTTTAGAAAGGTTTCGTCCAGTTTTGTGATGACGGTTTCTCCTTTGCTATCCTTTTTCAAACTTTCGACTACGCCATTTCTTTTTATAGGGATAGGGGCACCTTTTGTTTTGCCGACACCAATAGTAAAAATACGTATCCCCTCGTCGATCGCCTTTTCTACGGCCTCTATAGTCGACTCCCCGGAATGATCTTCGCCATCGGAAATGATGAAAAGCACTCGATTGGTCTGTTCTTGATCGTTGTAATAGGTGGTGGCCAATTCAATAGCTTGGTCGATTGCCGTGCCCTGGGAAGTGAGCATCTCGGTGTTCATGCTTTGCAAGAACATCTTGGCCGCGCCATAGTCGGTCGTAATCGGCAGTTGTGGAAACGCTTGCCCAGCATACGCGATAATTCCGATACGGTCGCTGGCCAATTGATTGATAATTTCGGAAACCAGCCGCTTGGACTTTTCCAATCGGTTGGGCGCAATATCCTCCGCCAACATACTTTTAGAGACGTCCATAGCAAAAACGATATCGACCCCTTCACGCTTTACCGTTTCCAGTTTCGTACCGATTTTCGGATTTACCAGTCCCAAGGTCAAAAAGGATAGCCCCAGTATTAAGAAAAATAGCTTCAGTGCCGATTTATATTTAGATCTATCGGGCGTGAGCCGTTTCAATAAAATCTCATCGGCAAAGGTCTTCCGCGTGCGTTTTCTCCAGAGTTGCAGCAGGAAGAACAAGACAACAAGTACCGGGATTATCGCCAGCAGATAGAAATATATTTTTTCGTCTAATTGAATCATTGTTTAAAGTTCAACCGAATGTATGTTCAAGTATCAAGTTCAAAAATAACTGGATTACAATAAAAAGAATCGCATCTAAAGTTTGGAATCTATGGGTCTGCTCAGGTTTTTACAGATTCAATTTTATAAGCTCCTAAACTTCTCAACCCATAAGCCTTTTTCATATAAAACTCCGAAACAGCGTATTTCGCAACACCCATTCCAATAGGAGCAAACCCCCTGCCAAAAGCACCCAGGAACGAAATTTTTCTTCGTACCTAAAGTATTTGAACTCTTCTATATCCGTCTTTTCGAGTTTGTTGATTTCCCCATAGATCGCTTCGAGTTTCTCGTTGTCCGTCGCCCTAAAATATTTTCCGCCGGTGACTTTGGCTATATCTTTCAGTAAATCTTCATCAATCTCTACTTGGCGCATGCCGTAACGAAACGAACCATCAGCGTTATAGGCGATGGGCGATAGGGCATTACCGTTTGTGCCGATAGCTATCGTATACGTCTTGATACCATATTCTATGGCAAGATCTGCTGCGGTCTGTGGCTCGATAAAACCGGAATTGTTGACTCCATCGGTCAACAGAATGATGATCTTGCTCACGGCTTTGCTCTCTTTCAACCTGTTGACCGATGTGGCCAACCCCATACCGATCGCCGTACCGTCGTTCAATTGCCCATACGTTATATCACGCAGTGCACTAAGCACAATGGCCTTATCGCTCGTAATCGGCGTTTTCGTGTAGGCTTCACCGGCATAGGCCACAAGACCGATGCGGTCGTTCGGGCGTTCTTTGATAAAATCTCCCGCAACTTCTTTCAAGGCCGCAAGGCGATTGGGTTTCAGATCACGCGCAAGCATACTCGATGAAACGTCGATGGCCATGACAATGTCAATACCTTTTGTGGTCTTGGTTCTCGTAGATATATCCTCTGTCTGGGGGCGCGCCATTGCCGTTATGATAGCCGTTAGGGCCAAAAGACGCAGTACAAACAGCAAGGGTTTCAACCGCGGAAGAAACCCCGATCCCGAAAAACCTTTGATAGTCGGCATTTTCAGCGATGCCACCTGTTCCCTCCGTTTGTAGAAATACCACAAGACGGCCATAGGAAGCAGCAATAGCAACCAAAAGAATTCCGGATTTGCGAATGTTATATTCTCAAGCATTTAGAGATTGATTTGAAACATCTCGATTATTTTTTATTACTTCCTTTTGCGCATTACGCCGTTTTCCCGAACGGTCGGGATTGAACCTAACACTCTTATACCTCCGTTTTAACTTCTACCGTATTTAGTATGCGTTCTACTATCTGTTCGGCATAGGTATCCCCATCGGTCCAGGTCAGCATTACCTGTTGTTGAAAACCTTTTCCGCCGAAAATCAGCAAACTGTATTTACCCTGCACCGCTTCTGGGGAATCGGGTACCGCAAACTTTGCGCTTCCATATATCTTAACCCCTTTTACTCCGGTGACCGTTGTGAATTCCTCGTCTTTCGTGATGATGTTCTTGGCGCCCCTGTTCTCCATATCTTTGACAAAGGCATCAATAGATTTCTCATAGTCCGGTTCCTTTTCTTGTGAAAGCAAGGTGGAGACCGCGCTAATCGAGAATAAACCGTTGGGGCTTTCATATTGAAATACCTGCAAGTCCTGTAGGTTCGCCTTTTGTTCAGGTGAAATCTCTTTTTTCTGCCTTTTCAACACCTTGGGCGTTTCCAGACTTATCGGTGGATAGCCATAGGTACTCGCGATCCACTCACCTTCAAGCAAAGTTTTTGTCGGATGGCCGAATACGGAATCCATTACCGGGGCGAAGCCGTATTTGTATACTGCAATACCTGTGGTTACCAGCAGAAAAGCGATGGCCGCCGTCGCGGCCAGAACAATTTTACGACGTTGCTGTTTGTGCGCCTGCTCCTCTTTATATTCCTCCTGTTCCATGAGCTCTTCGAGCGTGGGTTCGGGCAGGGCATCGTGTGTCTTGGTAACGATTTCTTCGATAGATTTCCGGTCGTTCTGCGCCATGGAAGATTCCGGTCGCGACTTTGCGAACTTGACCAGGTCTGCCGTTTGCAAGATGCGTTTGAACTGCTTCAGGGTGTCGTCTTCCAATTTCAGTTCGCCGGCATCCCGAAGCATTTCCAATTTATAGATAAGCTCATCGGTCGTACTTTCCATGGCGGACACGTGCACGTCTTCCTCGAGGTACAATCGCACGATATCCGTAAGCTCAGAATAATATTGTTTGTATTCGTCTTGGATAAGATATTTGGAATTCTCCAATTTTTTTAGCTCCAACAGCGCCCGATCATAGGCGGGCAGTAGGGCCACTTTTTCCTCTTCGGATAAGCGTTTTTTTCGGAAGACGAACCAATAGAGCAGTCCGCCGACAACCGCTAATCCTAGGAGAATACCCAAAACCCACATCCAAAGTTCAGAACGGCTTTTTTCGACCTCCATCAAAGGCTTGATATCGTACATTTTCTGGGCAAGCGTATCTACGGGAACATTGGCCACATTGACCAGGGCCGAATCGGTAAAAAAGCCCTTACCGTTGATTTCGATACGTTGAGTGGGTAGCTTATAGGCCCCGGAATCGAACTGGGTCAAGGCATAAATTTTTTGCAAGGTCATTCGGTCGTTCTTACGGGTAGTATCCGTCGCAAAAGCTTCTACAGTTTCCAAGGGGGAGAACGTCTGTCCTTCTGGGAAAATAACCTGTGCCAAAGTGTCGGCCTCGACGGTAACGGTAAATTTGATCTGTTCCCCTATCTTAATATCGGTAGTATCGACCTTGGAGGTTACGGACGGGTTTTTTTGTGAAAAGCCCTGAAATCCTAAGAAAAGAAGGCATAGGAATGTATATCGTTTCAAGAACGAAAAATTCCAAATTCCAAATTCCAAATTCCAAATCATTCTTTGCTTTACCTAAAGTTACCGGTTACAAGTATTGCGTTGCTCAACCGTATTGGGTAGCCAGACTGTACCCAGATACTCCTCACTTCCGACGCTACATTTCCCGCTTTTCACTTTTCATTCTTCACTTTTCACTTTCAATTTTCACTCCTAACCTCGGACATGTTATGTCGAACTTCGAATCTTGCATTATCCTCTTCGCTTAAAATACCCCAACAATTTCTTCACATAACTTTCATCGACCCTACAACTCAATGTGCCGCAACCGGATTTTTTAAAAGTTTCCGTAAAATAGTCGATCCGCTGACGGTAATACTTGCCATAGCCATCGCGAACGCTTTTTGATTGGGTATTCACCAATTGTATCCTTCCGGTCTCGGCATCTTGCATCTGCACCATGCCCAGGTTCGGAATACTTTCTTCACGTTCATCGTAAATTCGGATGCCAGTCACATCGTGTTTATTCCCTGAAATTTTAAGGGTCTTTTCATAGTCATCGGCGATAAAATCGGACAGTACAAAAACGATGGCCCTCTTTTTCATCACACTGCTCAAAAATTTCAAGGCCTCCGCAAGATCGGTACGGTTGCTTTTCGGCCTAAACTCCAACAACTCCCGAATGATCCGTAACACATGGCTTTTTCCTTTTTTTGGCGGAATATAGAGTTCCACGGTATCGGAAAACAGCATCAATCCCGCTTTGTCATTATTCTGAAGCGCCGAGAACGCCAATGTGGCCGATATTTCGGTAATAATATCCTTTTTGAACTGGTTGGTCGTTCCGAAAAGCTCTGAACCGCTCACATCGACCATCAACATCATCGTCAGTTCTCGTTCCTCCTCAAAAACCTTGATGTAAGGTTCGTTATAGCGGGCAGTAACGTTCCAATCGATACTGCGCACATCGTCTCCAAACTGATATTGCCGAACCTCGCTAAAGGTCATACCACGCCCTTTAAAAGTAGAATGGTATTCCCCACCAAAAATGTGATCGGACAGACGGCGAGTCTTAATCTCGATCTTACGTACTTTCTTAAGTAGTTCTTTGGTATCCATCGTTTCAGTTGGCAGCGGCAGTTGCAGTTTGCAGTATTTTGCTTTGTCGCGACTGCCTACTTTTTCACGGCACTTCGATCTCGTTGACGATCTTGTTGATGATTTCTTCAGAAGTAATGTTCTCGGCCTCGGCCTCGTAGGTAATACCAATCCGATGTCGCAATACATCATGTACCACGGCACGCACATCTTCTGGCACTACGTAGCCCCTTCGCTTGATGAAAGCGTAACATTTGGCAGCATTGCCCAAGTTGATACTTCCCCTTGGAGAGGCCCCGAAACTTATGAGATGCTTCAGGCTTTCAAGATTATACTTTTCGGGATATCGGGTGGCGAAGACTAAATCGAGTATGTACTTTTCGATTTTCTCATCCATATAAACCTCCCTGACCGCTTTTTGTGCACTTAAAATCTGATTTACCGTAACCACTGGGTTAACGGTATCATAAGCTCCTAAAAGATTTTGGCGCATGATCAACTGCTCTTCGTTCATCTTCGGGTAGTCGATAACGGTTTTAAGCATGAAACGGTCGACCTGTGCTTCCGGCAACGGATACGTGCCTTCTTGCTCGACCGGGTTTTGGGTGGCCATAACCAAAAAAGGTTTGTCTAAAATAAACGTTTCGTCACCGATGGTTACCTGTTTCTCCTGCATAGCCTCTAAAAGTGCAGATTGCACCTTGGCAGGGGCGCGATTGATTTCATCCGCAAGTACAAAATTGGCGAAAATCGGTCCTTTTTTAATCGAAAAGTCGCTGAGTTTCATATTGTAGATCAAAGTACCTACAACATCCGCCGGCAACAGGTCTGGAGTAAACTGAATTCGGCTGAAACTGCCCTTAACGGCTTTGGCCAAGGTGTTTATCGCCAAAGTCTTGGCCAGTCCGGGAACACCTTCCAACAGAATATGGCCCTGACCGAGAAGGCCGATTAACAAGCGTTCTATCATGTGTTTTTGACCAACAATAACCTTGTTCATTTCGGTTATTAGAAGATCGATAAAGGCGCTTTCACGTTCGATTTTTTCGTTCACCGCACTGATATCAACGGCTGTATTTTGTTCCATAGAATTTTAGGGTATTTTTGGTGTAGGTTGGTTAACATTTTTAATAGCACGCAAATTGAAAATTTATTACTTGCCCCGCTGTTAACAATTGGTTAAAAAAATTGCTAAGCCCCTATTTTTATGAAGAGTTTAAGGGATTTGTAAGACTTCTTTTCGACATTAGGAGTGCAAACAATGAAACCATGAAAATAAGTAACTTTGAATTGCATAAAAATTAAACTATGGATAAAGAAATGAACAAAAATTCTTCAAAGAATCGAATTGCCCTTATAACAGGAGCAACTAGCGGCATCGGAAAAGCGACGGCTATACTTTTTGCCGTAGAGGGAATCAATTTGATTCTCTGTGGAAGGCGCCAAGATAGGTTGGAGGCACTTCAAAAGGAATTGGCCAAACAGACGAAAGTAACTACCCTGAATTTTGACGTTCGTGACAAAGACAAAGTGTTCGAGGCCATCGCATCGCTTCCTTCGGAATTTGCTAACATTGACATCCTAATAAATAATGCGGGTAACGCCCATGGTCTCGACCCCATTAATGAAGGCAGCACGGATGATTGGGATGCCATGCTCGACATCAATGTGAAGGGTTTGCTTTATGTTTCAAAGGCTGTTATCCCAAATATGACCGAAAGAAAATCAGGTCATATCATCAACATCGGATCTACGGCAGGTAAGGAGGTCTACCTTAACGGGAATGTATACTGTGCCAGCAAACATGCCGTTGACGCCCTGACCACCGGTATGCGAATGGACCTCAACCCCTACGGTATCAAGGTCGGTGCCGTGAACCCAGGCGCAGTCGAAACGGAATTTAGCAACGTTCGCTTCAAGGGTGACGGCGAAAAGGCGGATGCCGTGTACAATGGTTTTAAGCCGTTAGACGCGGAAGATGTCGCCGAAACCCTATATTTTGTGGTCACCCGACCGCCGCACGTCAATATTGCAGACCTCATTATAACGCCGACGGCGCAGGCTTCGGCAACTGTCTGGAATAAGAGCTAAAAGAAAATGTTTACTAGTGGAGGTCATGGCGAGGAACAGGATGAATTTCGAAGCATTTCGTTGGGTTAAAGCTACACGGCGCTCCGTTCCTCCCAATTGGGGGGTGTTAAAAACATACTATTTTATTAAAGGATGATCAACAAACGCCTGCTCGTCAAAAACCTGCTCGCCCATAACGACGAGAACAGCTTTTACGACAAAAAACGCTTTATCGACATCGGGCAGAAAGAAGGAAAGGCGAAATTTCTGAAACATGTCTGTGCCCTGGCGAACAGCAATCCGAAGAACAATTCGTTCATCGTGATCGGGGTAGAGGACGAGGACAATAAAATTGTTGGCGTCGACTTTTTTGATGACAGTAAAATCCAGAATCTGGTCAATGCCTATTTGGACAATCCTCCCCTGATATCTTACGAGAACATTCCTTTTCCACATTTACCGGAAGGGAAAGTAGTCGGTCTGGTCACTATTAAATCAAACGCTAGGGTGTGCGCCCTTCGCAAGAACATCTGGAAATATTATGGCGGTATGGTCTTCTTTCGCGAGGGCAGCATCAGTATGCCAAAGGCATACAATATCGAACTCAAGAATATCAATTCCGAAGCCGTTGCCACCATTGAGCAGCACGCCAAAAACAATATCGAGCTGACACTTGACGGCGTTATCGACTTTATCAACCACCGCCACCCTGATCTAGAAAGTGATTATAAGGTATTCAAGGAGCAATTCGTGCTCTGCTGGGCCGGAAACCGCAAAAAGGTAAAGGATAAAACCTATTTTTCAAGAGTCGATATCGAATTGATAAATGAGCAGGTAAAGCTGTTCTATTCAACTTTGGATGAAATTACGATTGACTACGATGAACATTCTTTTACCACCAAAGAGTATGTGCAATTAGGGCTTGGCAAAAAGCAGACCTACCATCCCTTGGAGGAAGTTGTCATCACTTTTGATGATAACGGCACCTATCAAATACAGAGTAAACTGCTTTTTGAGCCGCCTAAATATGATAAAAAGAGCCTGCATCATATTTTTAATACTAACAATGCGCTACTCCGAAAATTAGAAAAGAATATCACCTTTACCGCTTCTGAAAAAAAGGATTTGGAACATTTGCCAGACACATATCTAATCTGCTACTTGAACGGTTTTGACGAAGCGAAAGATCGAATGGATGCCGCACGGCCTTTGTTAAAAAAGTATGATGAAAAAGTATACCGATCGCTCAAAGAGGCCTTACGGATTTTGAGGAAGGTTCAGTATAACTAATGTCCAAAGAATTTTAGGTTAAAAACCTACAGGGAACAGTCTTCAGAACCTAAAATTTTTGTCGAGATTAAGGCAGCTGGTCATTAGCATCTGTATCGGGTGTTCGTCTCTAGTGCATTAGAATGGAGGCGAACACAAAAAAATATAATATACGCTCGGTAGCCTCCCTCCAACAAAAAACATATGCCCCCTTCATTTGCTCTTGACCGTATTGATCAATATACCACCGGTCTCGGCAATTTCTGAAGAGCTCTGGCCATATACGACGAAAGACATAAAAATCTGCCGTCTGCTTTTGGGCAGTTTACCAAGTAATGCTTGTAATTTTTTAAACTTGGTTACTTCCTCCATAGCTTTTTGCGCTTCTTTATCATGAAGATTCAGATTATGAAGCAGCTTATTTTCTTTTGTTGCCCTTTTCAATGAAAGCAGGCTCAAATTTTGTATGGCACCTATAGTATAGGCCTTGAAGGAAACGGTATGGAAAATTCGCTCACTTTTTTCCGATTAAGGATATAAAGAAATACTGTAAGACATCTTTTGCCGCATCCCTGTCCTTTTGCGATTCCGAAAGCGATCAAAACCTATACCAACATCGATGTGTGTCGGGCACATGCGTCAAGATTGGACGGAAGTTATTGCAACCTTCTAGAATTATTACTAATTTACTAACCAAATAATTAGGTATTAAATCATAAGTCCCTTGTCGATTAAGCAACAAAACCATAATGGTTACCCCCAAAAAATAACATCATGAAAAACCTTCTACTGTCGCTTTTTGCCATTGGTTGTGTTGTCTTTTTCTCACATTCCCAGAATGTAGTTTGGCAACCTGAAACTGTTAAAGCCCTAACATCCCATTGGACAGGTGAAAGAACCCCGGATGGTAGACCGAAAGTATCCGATGAGCTTCTCGAAAGATTAAAAACACTTTCAATGGAAGAGGTTTGGGGTACCTTGCGAAAAAATGGATACGAGAATCAATTCGAAAATTTTGCAAGTACTCATGAAAATGGCTGGCAAATTCTGCATCCAGATCAAGTAATGACAGGAAGGGTCCTAACAGCCCAATTTATGCCTTTAAGGGATGATTATAATGACTATGTTCAAAAACAGGCAAAAAAGGAAGGCACCCACACCCCGATAACCAATTATGCACCAATTATAGAATTATTGGATGGGGATGTGTATGTAGCAGATAGTTATGGAAAAATGGCCGATGGTACCTTAATCGGCGACAACCTTGGAAACGCTATTTACAAAGCAGGAAAAAGAGGAATTATATTCAACGGTTCCGTGCGTGATGTTGAAGGCTTATCAAAAATTGAAGGCTTTAACGGTTGGATAAGAGGTTCGGATCCTTCGGCAATCAAGCAGATGATGACCGCGAGTGTTAATGCACCGATCCGTATAGGTCGGGTTTCAGTCCTGCCTGGGGATGTCGTTCTTGCAAAGCGCACCGGTGTAGCCTTTATACCGCCACACCTAGTGCAAAAAGTGGTGATAGCTGGTGAGTTTACCGCACTACAAGATGAATTTAATCGATTTGCCATGGATACGAATAAATATAAATATATCAATGAGCGTTTCGATGTGGATGAAGCGGTGCTCGAAGAGGATTTTAAAGCATGGCTGGGTAGTTATTCAAACTTACCAATGCCCAAACAAGAATTGGAAAGATATATGAAAGAACGGGACGAAAAGAGAAGGGCAGCTGAACGTGGTGGACAATAGGATTAGTAATTAAGCTAGTCCATTCTTTTACGGGCATTCCTTCTTGTCTCAACAAATCGCCGATTTATAAATAACATAGGAGCTTCAGGCCATGAATTGTCTTAGACCTAAAAAAAAATGACTATTTTAAGGCAAAATTTGGTAATGTGTGGGCGATAAGTTTCGACCCAACAAGGACGAAATAGTCCTTGATATCGAAATATACCTTTTAGATAAAAAGCTCCTTTGAAATGCGCTTTTCTTATCCAATATTATTGGTTTTTGTTTTAGGCATTGCTCCGTTTATATACGATTCTAAAGAACAACTAGCCCCGGAACCAGAAGAATCCAGACCAAACATCCTATTGATCTTTACCGATGACCAAGGCTATCACGACGTATCGTATTACGGCACCGAAGATATCCGTACCCCGAACATCGATCAAATCACAAATTCGGGCATGCGGCTGGATTATTTTTATACCAACTCCCCGGTCTGCGCCCCGACCAGGGCCTCCCTAATGTCGGGTCGTTATCCGGATTATGTTGGGGTACCGGGACTTATCCGTCAAAATCCCGAAAATAACTGGGGATATCTGAATCCGAAGACCGTACTCCTTCCCGCTATGTTAAAGAAGACCGGTTACCATACAGCTCATATCGGAAAATGGAACCTGGGCCTTGATCATCCCAATCTGCCGAACGACCACGGTTTTGACCTCTTCCACGGATGGTTGGAAGATATGATGGACGATTATTGGACACATCGTAGGTTCGGGAAAAACTTTATGCGCCTGAACGAACAGACCATCGACCCCGAAGGCCATGCTACCGATCTTTTTACCGAATGGTCTGTGGATTATGTGAAAGAGCAGGCGAAGAACAAGGAGCCTTTCTTTCTATACCTTGCCTATAACGCACCCCATTTTCCGGTTCAGCCCCCTGAGGAGTGGTTGCAGAAAGTAAAACAACGGGAGCCGGGCATAGACGAAACAAGGGCGAAATTGGTAGCTTTTATCGAACATATGGACGATGGTATCGGGCAGGTGGTTAAGGCTCTAAAAGAAAGTGGACAGTATGAAAACACCCTGATTGTCTTTACCAGTGACAATGGCGGGCACCTACCCAGCATGGCCAATAACGGCCCCACTCGCGACGGAAAACAAAGTATGTACGAAGGCGGCCTACGGGTACCGACCGGTATCGCATGGCCGGGTAAAATAAAACCGGGTACAGCTTCCGACCAGGTCAATCTATCGATGGATCTCTATCCCACCCTTCTGGAAGTGGCCGGGGTCGAGATAGATCATGCCATTGAAGGCAGAAGTTTTCTCAACACCTTGTTGGGGCAACAGCCCGAAGAAGAACGTCAGCTCTATTTTATCCGCAGGGAAGGGGGGCTACGCTACGGCGGGCAGGCCTATTATGCCCTCCGGCTCGGAGACTGGAAGTTGCTAAAAAACAGTCCGTACCAACCGATGGAGCTATACAACCTAAAAAAAGATCCGCTTGAGAAAAACAATGTAATAGAACAGGAACCGGAAATGCACGAAAAATTGAACAACCTGCTTATGTTGCATATACAGCAAGGAGGAAAGGTGCCGTGGCAGAAGCCGGATTGATCTTACAATTATAAATCCAATGAAAATATACAAGAAATTTTTTCGAGCTAATCTAGGTTTAGCTATTATTTCAATACTTCCGGTAACCGCCTTTCCACAAAACGCGGAAAAAAAACCCAACGTTATCGTTATTTTGACCGATGATCAGGGCTCGATCGACCTCAACTCCTATGGTGCCAAAGATCTTTATACCCCGAATTTGGATAGGCTTGCAAAGGAAGGGGTGCGGTTTACCCAGTTCTACGCCGGGGCACCGGTCTGCTCCCCTTCCCGGGCGGCCCTTCTGACCGGTAAGACCAATCTGCGGGCGGGCCTGCCGAACAATGTCCCCATTCCAGAACGTGCCGAAGAAAGCGGACAATACGGATTACCTGCGGAAGAGGTCACTATAGCCGAAATGCTCAAAGAAAATGGGTACTATACCGCACTAATCGGGAAATGGCACCTAGGGCACCGGGCACAAAACCTTCCCAACGGACAGGGTTTCGACTATTTTTTCGGCCACCAACGGGGCTGTATTGACAACTACTCCCATTTTTTCTTTTGGGATGGCCCAAACAAGCACGATCTCTATAGAAATTCCGAGGAAGTTTATTATCCTGGGCAGCATTTTACCGATTTGATGACCAAGGAAGTAAAACAGGTCATCGATAAAAAGAAGGATGAACCCTTTTTTATCTATTGGGCATTTAACGCGCCGCACTACCCCTATCAAGGCACACCAAAATGGTTGGAGCATTATAAGGACCTCCCCACCCCTAGAAAAGAATACGCCGCCTTCGTGTCGAATACCGACGAAGCGATAGGGAACGTACTCGATCATCTTGAGCAAAACGGCCTTAAGGATGACACCATAATAATTTTTCAATCCGACCACGGGCATTCCCTAGAAGAAAGGGCGTTTTGGGGCGGAGGAGACGCGGGCCCCTACCGAGGAAGCAAGTTCAGTATGTTCGAGGGGGGTATCCGTGTGCCGGCCATCATACGCTATCCCATGAAAATACCTGCAAATCAGGTACGCGATCAGGTCGCTACCCAAATGGACTGGTTCATTACCATCGCTGAACTGACCGGTGCTAACATAACGGAAAAAATCGATGGCAAAAGTCTTATGCCGATTATTAAGGATGCCAACTCAGAATCCCAACATGACGTTATCCATTGGCAGGTAGGGAAAGAAGATGACGATAAGGCACAGTGGGTAGTTCGTAAAGGGCCGTGGAAGCTGATTGGCAACGTTAAGGAACCCCACGGGAAAGGTGAGAAAAAAGAGGACGTACCTGCGTTATTCCTAACCAATCTCAACGAAGATATCTCCGAAAAGCATAACCTTGTCAAGTCCCGACCTGAAAAAGTGGAGGAGCTGCTGCGGCTACACGAGTCGTGGCTTAAATCTGTTCGCTCCGAGAAAGGCTGGTAAACTTGTTCTCGTATCCAGTAGGGAGGGCTGGTATCCTGGCAGCAGCGGGATCGATAAGAAGACATATAGAAAACAAATAGCGATCGGGGCCGTGACCAACGAATATAAATTGGCCAATTTTTATTACGATGTTGATGAATGGGAACTCTACGATCGCTAAAAGGACCCTAACGAAATGAACAGTGTCTACGACAACCTTTCTTACACCGACACAGTATAAGAACAAAAAACGAAATTGACCCACTTTCGGAAGAAATACAAAGATTTCCCCTAGCTGAATCAGAAATATATTGATATTTATTCAGATAGGGGGCCATTACCCCTAACACGCCCAAAGAATGAAAGAAGTTCAAAATTGCTTTATAATTATGTTTTTGGGACTAAGTGTCTCCTTCGCCCAAAAACCAACCGAAGAAGGAATTGCAGTCCAATCGGCAAAAACCGTCCATTTTCCAGACTTTTCCGAACCAATCCAACTGGTCGAAAACGGAAAAGAGCATTTGTTCGCCAGTTATTATGGCATCAACTCCTTTAGTGCCGACCAAAGATATGCGACACTGCTGGAAACCGATATCAAACATCGGTTGCCAACTGAAAATGACCCTGCAACCTTGGGAATGGTCGATTTGCAGACCCAAGAATTTATTCCGCTTACGACCACCCGTGCCTGGAATTTCCAACAGGGCTGTATGGCCCATTGGTTGGGCACTTCGCCCGATTCCCTTATTATTTACAACGACCTGCGTAAAGGAAAGTTCGTTTCGATAATCATGAACGTGCATACCAAAAAAGAGGTGAAGACCATTCCCTATCCGGTCAGCGCCGTATCCCCTAATGGAAAAGAGGCCGTAAGCCTGAATTTTGCTAGACTTCGTATTACCAGAACCGACTATGGCTACGGAGGGGAAGGACAGGATACCAAAGCCGCTGAGCGCTTCCCAGAAGATGACGGGCTATTTTTGGTAGACCTTGAAACGGGAAAGGGAAAATTGATTCTTTCCATCGCGGACGTCAAGAATTTTGTGCCCGAGGTTCCAGAAGAGGGCATGGAATATTTTAACCATACCCTGTTCAGCAGGGACGGCAGTAAGATTTTTTGGCTGGCACGTGCAACTCCCGAAAGAAACACCACGTCTTTCACAGTGAACCGCGACGGCAGCAACCTGCAGCGTTGTTTCCCGGATGGCTGGGGCGGTTCGCATTTCGATTGGTTGAGCGGCGATGAACTGATGATTACCGGCGAATATAAGGCCAAGCAACCGGCCCATATATTGTTTACAGTTGGCCAAAAGAACTACAAACGCCTCGGCAATGGCCTGCTCGACTATGATGGCCACGGTACTTTTTCCCCGGACCAGAAATGGATGATTACCGACACCTATCCTTACGGAAACGAATTGCGCGAGCAAAAAATATATCTCATGGACATGAAAACGGAAGCCGTACTGCCCCTTGGTAAATTTCCCGAACCCGAAGAATTCAGCGGACATTGGCGTTGCGATATCCATTGTCGCTGGAGTCCCAAGGGAGATATGGTCGGGTTCAATTCGACGCATACCGGATCGCGTCAGGCATACCTGATTAAATTCAATTTTAAAAACGTGGAGTAGCATCAAAAGATTTAAAGAATGGATTTGCCCTCATGACTATTTCAAAGACACGAGTCCGCTCAAATTTGTATATCCCCCCTACTATTGAGTTTTTTTAACCATTTTTCCGACCGGAAAATCAGATACCAAACCAATACACCGCTGAGAATTATGTGGGAGCCATCAATCTTTATTTAGAAGGCGCAACTTTTTAAGGTTGTTGGATATAAGGGATGTTAGTGAATTGATTCACCTTAAAGAACTAATGAAACTCTGCGGGAAGTTCTTTCATAATATGGCGAATCGATTTAAAACCAAAAAGTATTCATTCAGAATATGAAAAGAAAAAATTATGATTTCTAGAAGAAAAGTGATTAAGCGACTTTCGGCTATCCCTGTACTGGGTTTTATTGGAGCTAGTGGGATTGGTAGTGCTGCAGCTATGACCGGTACAGAGAATGTATTTCACCCTGCAGGTGCTACAAAACTTACTACTAAGGAAGGGAAAGGCATCTATGAAAGCTTGGGTGTTCGACCCGTAATAAATGGTCGAGGAACTGTTACCGTTATAGGAGGATCCCGAATGCTCCCGGAAGTGGAACAAGCAATGCAGGAAGCTACTCTGGACTACGTTGAACTGGATGAATTGATGGATGGGGTCGGCAAGCGTCTGGCAGAGCTAACAGGTACCGAATATGGAATGGTAACGACTGGGGCGACCGGGGCCATGATAACGGCTACGACTGGTATTTTGACCGGGGGAGATCCTGATAAACTGTGGCAACTTCCCGATCTAACGGGAATGAAAAATGAGGTAATCATCCCAAAATACTCGTGGACCGCCTATGGATCTGCGGTCAGAGGGGTCGGTGTAAAAATGATTACGGTAGATAGCCTTGAGGAACTCAAGGCTGCCTTGGGGCCTCAAACAGCTTTAGTGCTTGTGTTGGCAGGTGGCAAATCGATGAGCGGCCCTCTTTCTATTAAGGAGATTTCTTCGATTACAAAATTGCTCGGAGTTCCTATATTGGTAGATGCCGCTGCCGAAGGCTTACCGGTTCCCAATCCGCATATCGCCCAAGGCGCCGATCTTGTGGCATACAGTGGCGGCAAATATTTACGAGGACCGCAATGTGCTGGATTATTAATAGGCCGTAAAGATTTGATCAAAGCTGCTTGGGTAACAAGTTCTCCTCATCATGGTTTTGGACGTGGTTATAAGGTGGGTCGTGAGGAAATTTTAGGAATGCTTGCCGCGGTTGAGATGTGGATGAAAAGAGATCATGTAGAAGAAAGGGAAATATGGACAAGTGGATTGGAATTTATCGCTGAGAAGTTAAAGAATATGCCAGGGGTCAATACTACAATCCACCAGCCGCCATCGGAGCAATTATCAAATCCGAGTCCTTCTCTTCTGGTTCATTGGGATATTTCTAAAATACCGCTAAATGGCTATGAAGTTGAACAATTATTATGGGACGATAATCCTAGGGTAGCCGTTAGCGGTTCCGGAAGCTTTTTGCCGTTTCCTCCAAATTTTGAACCTAGTATTAGTATAAACACTTCCCAACTTAATAGCGGTGAAGAAAAAATTATAGCTAAGCGTGTTTTTAACCTATTATCCAATCCCCCAACGATCGAAAAACGGGTTGGCTTGCCAGATTTTAATATTTCGGGGGAATGGGACGTTAGATTAGAATTCGCGGCCACAGTTTCGGATCAGACTTTTAATTTAGTGCAAAAGGATAACGAAATAGTAGGTATGCACTATGGTAGTTATGCGCCGAGAGAATTAAAGGGAAGCATTCACGGAAATGAAATTTTGGTACGTAGTTCGTACACCTTGGACGGCGTTCGTCTAAATTTTTCATTTACCGGGAGGGTAGAGAATGACCTCGTAATGGGCGGGAAAGTCAGCCTGAGCGAATACGGAAACGGAAAATGGGAAGCAAGCCGCCGGTAGTAAAAATAGAACAAAAGGATAGAAGTCAGTAGTAATTTACATACTTTACTTATAGTACTCAGCGGTGATTTTCGTTCCTTTATAAAATGTATTCTAATCAGATTAGAGGCGTTGCCATGTCCATCGCTTAATTCTCGTCGTAACCTTTGACCGCAACTTAGATACTCACAGACCTTTGCCCTATCTAATTAAATTTAACTACTTTTTGTATAGCAAAATAAATAGAATAAAAAAGGATTGAAATCACAACAATATTAAACTCGTTAGTCATGAACCGCAGAGAAATTATCAAACAGTTAGGGGTCGTTCCGATCGCCGGTAGCTTTTTGGCCACCGAATCCATGTTTGGCAACACCTTCAAGGAATCCTTGCCAATCAGTTCCGAAAAACTATTGGGCGACAAGTCCATCTATGAGGCCATCGGCGTCGAGACTATCATCAACTGTAGGGGCACGTTTACCATCCTGGGGGGCTCCACCGAGCGGCCCGAAGTACTGGAAGCGATAGAGGCGGCATCCGGCTATTTTGTGCAGTACGACGAACTGGCCTTCGGCATTGGCAAACGTCTGGCAGAACTCACCAAGGCGCCTTGGGGCATGGTGTCCGCTGGTTGCGCCGCCGGACTGAAACATGTGACTGCCGCCTGTGTGTCGGGCGGGAACCCTGAAAAGCTGTTAAAAATTCCGAACCTTTCTGGACTGGAAAAGACCGAGGTGATATCGCCCCGTTATTCCCGCAACGTGTACGACCATGCCATCCGTAATATCGGCGTTACCATGATCGACGTCGAATCGCCCGAAGAACTCGAACAGGTAATTAATCCGCGTACGGCGATGATCTATGTCAATTCCGGTCGAGAATCCGCTACCGGGCAGCCGCTTTCCCTAGAGGTTATCGCTAAAATAGCGAAAGCTAGGAACGTGCCCGTTCTGATAGATGCCGCCGCGGAGAACCTTACCATTCCGTGCGTACATTTGCAGCGTGGCGCTACAATTGTGGCCTACAGCGGCGGAAAGGCCATTTGCGGGCCCCAATGTGCCGGCGTGCTGTTGGGCGACAAAGACCTGCTCATGGCCGCATGGCAGGCCAGCTCGCCCCATCACGGACCCGGTCGCGACAATAAGGTGGGCAAGGAGGAAATGCTGGGCATGCTAGCCGCCGTGGAAGCCTGGACAACACGTGACCATAAGGCGGAATGGCAAACGTGGCTCTCATGGCTCGACGAGATAGCGGCCAAGATGAAAAAAGTGGAAGGGATAACTACCGAAGTGACGGAACCTGAAGGCCTCTCGAACCTTGCCCCCGTACTGCACATCAAATGGGATTCCGACAAACTCCACATAACCGGAGAGGAAGTGGCGGAAGATGTGGCGCGCAACACCCCTAGGATCGCTATAGGGGCGCGGACAGGAGAAACGGAGACATCCATCAATATAACGCCAAACCAAATGCGTCCCGGAAATGCAAAGGTCGTTGCAGATCGGCTTTTCGGTATCCTTTCGAAAAAGCGTAGCCCCCAATCCGATGAAATGGCCCCGGCCAAGGTAGATGTTAGCGGCCGTTGGTGCGTCGAAATGGATTTTTTCACCAGCAAGAGCGAACATAGCTTCTTTTTGGAGCAAAAAGGCAATTGGATCAAGGGCAACCATCAGAGCGATTTTTCCACTCAGGAAATCGCAGGTATGGCGGAAGGTCACGAGGTGAAGCTAAGGAGCCGATATAGTGCTCCCGGCGATAGCGTCACCTATTGGTTTTCCGGGAAGCTTTCCGGCGACACGCTTGCCGGGTCTGTGTTTTTAGGGGAATACCTTACCGCCATGTTCACTGCCAAACGGGCTGCGTACCGAGCGGGTAATGATCGAATCGTGGTGCCGGGCGGACCGCCCGTTGGCGACCTAACAGTCCGTGAACAAGGTTAAAAAATTCGTGAACCACTTAATGGAAATTATGCGAAACCGTTTAATTGTACTATTGTTTTTACTATTTTCCCTCTTTGGCCTACAGGCTCAAAAACTGGATGTATTGCTCAAGGGCGGACATCTTATCGACCCGAAAAACAACATTGACATGCCGATGGACGTCGGCATAGCCAACGGTAAAATAATGGAGGTCGCGGAAAATATCCCCAAGGAAAGTGCCGATAAAATCATCGATGTTTCGGGTCTGTATGTTACCCCGGGACTTATCGATATGCACGTACACGTCTTTTTTGGCAACGATCCGGGCGCTTATATTGCGAACGGGGCCACAAGCGTAATGCCCGATGGCTTTACGTTTCGCTCAGGGGTGACCACCGTGGTGGATGCGGGGTCATCAGGATGGCGCAATTTTCCCCTTTTCAAGGCCCAGACCATCGACAAGGCCCAAACCCGGGTGTTGGCCTTGTTGAACATCGTGGGCACTGGCATGCTCAGGCGGTTCGAGGAACAGAACGTAACGGATATGAACCCGGTGATGACCTCCAATATGATTACCAAGCTGTATCCCGATATTCTAGTGGGCATCAAATCATCGCACTACTGGGGGGATTTTACCCAAGTGGACCGCGCTGTGGAAGCGGGCAAGATGGCCAAGGTACCCGTAATGGTGGATTTTGGTGAGCACGATCCACCGAATTCCATCGCGTCGCTCTTTATGGAACATCTTCGTCCGGGGGACATGTTTACGCATACCTATTCGTACGGACCCAAACAACGTGAAACCATTGTAGATGAAAATGGAAAGGTAAAGCCCTTTGTGTTCAAGGCACAGGAAAGGGGCATCATATTCGATACGGGCCACGGAGGAGGCGCCTTTTCTTGGCGACAGGCCGTACCAGCGACGGAACAAGGGTTTAAGGCCAATGTTATCAGCACCGACCTGCATACCCAGAGCATGAACGGCGGCATGAAGGACCTTAGCAACGTGATGTCGAAATTCATGGCCATGGGCTTTTCGCTAAACGAGGTCATTTCACGTGCGACCTGGGCACCGGCCCAGGTAATCGACAGGCCCGAACTCGGACATTTGAGCGTGGGTACGGAAGCGGATTTGGCGGTGTTCGGACTCCGAAAAGGCGATTTCGGTTTTCTCGACATCCGTGGCGAAAGACTTCGAGGGAAACAGGAAATTGGAGACCGAGCTTACCATTCGTGCAGGGAAGGTGGTCTGGGACCTGAACGGACGGGCAGCGGAGGATTTCAAAGAATAAAATAGATAGCTTTCCAAAAACAGGATCTGCTACGATTTTGTCAAGATGATTAAAAAATAAGTAGTAGCGCGTAATAATTTCTTGATTTTCCTATCCTTGACCGTACATGGACAAGACCTTGACATCCTTATCAAGAACGGTCATGTATTCGACCCAAAAAACAATATCGATGGCATCATGGACGTGGCCATAACCGATAGTAAAATAACCGAAGTAGCCCCGAAGATATCTGAACGAAAACGCCAAACAAATCATCGACGCGACCGGTCTGTATGTATGCCCGGGCCTTATCGACATCCATACGCATGTATTCGTAGGGCCCAGGGCCGGAAAATTTGCGGATGGGGTCAACAGCGTATCTCCAGACGATTTTGGCCCGAAGGCAGGCATTACCACCGTTGTTGATGCGGGAACCTCCGGATGGCGGAACTTCCCACAGTTTAAAGAGCAGGTAATCGACCAATCCAAAACACGAGTCTTGGCTTTTTTGAACATTGCAGCCGATGGTATAAGCGGCACCGAAACCACGCTGACGAAAATCGAGGCGGCCAAGCACGACCTCAATGAGATGGATGTTCAAAAAACGGAAGAAATAATCCGGGAATATCCCGAAATAATCGTTGGGATCAAGATCGGCCATTTTGATGGGGAATCTTGGACTCCCTTGATAGGGACGTTGAGGCCGCATCGAAAACCGATAGGAATCTTTTTGTAGAATGTCATCTTCGCAAATTCCGTCGAAGATCAGCTAGATAATATGCGCCTGGGGATATCATTACCCATTCCTATGAAAATATCGAGGAACGCGTGCCAATTGTGGATACAAACGGAAAGTTGCGGCCTTTTGTACTGTCAAGCCAAAGAAAGAGGTATCTTTTTCGATGTCGGCCACGGCGGGGCAGGTTTCTGGTTCGACCAGGCGGTTCCCGCATTCGAACAGGGACTCTGGCCAAATTCTTTCGGGACCGACCTACACCGTTTCAGTATGAACGCCGGCATGAAGGATATGCTCAACCTTATGTCAAAATTCCTGAACATGGGAATGCCCCTTAAGGATGTTTTCCTCCGGGGAAGTTGGAATCCGGCCAAGGCCATCAAACGTGAAGATTTGGGTAATTTAGACGTGGGTGCCGTGGCCGATATCGCCATATTGGGCCTAAAGACCGGTGATTTTGGTTTCGTTGATGCCGCTGGGAACCGTATAAAGGGAAATCGAAAACTCGAGGCCGAGCTCACGATCAGGGAGGGCAAGGTGGTTTGGGACCTTAACGGGCTGGCGGCAACGGATTTTGTAAAACAATAAAAGGCTTCCCTACATTACATAAGGTTATTAAATATGAAAAAAAAAGGTGAACATTTGATGGGAACATGGTTTAAAACCCCCTTCCTCAATTCTTCTTACTTTTCCGCATGGTTACATATCTCTCTGATTGTCCTGCTTTTATGTAGTTGTGAACCGAATGGAGTATTGCCGCCTAGCGACCCTGATAACGGCGGACTTTTCCTTCCCGGCGGTTTCGAGGCTTTGACAGTGGTAGACAGCCTTGGGAAGACAAGGCACATTACCGTCAATGATAACGGCGATATCTATGCGCAACTTTTGTTCGCTGATAACGGGAAGGGCACTATTGCGCTCCGTGATGGAGATGGTGACGGCAAAGCAGACAGTATTGTCCGTTTTGGGGACTACCGGATGAGGGTAAAAGTGCCACGGGAATAACCTTGCACGACGGTTATCTCTATGTGAGTTCCAGAAAAATGGTTTACAGGAATAGTTTAAAGGAGGGTGAATTGGTACTGACCGGTGGGACTGAAATCGTACTTATCGACGAAGATCCCAATGTCGATACGAATTGGCATACTACTAAACCCTTGAGCTTTGACGAAAGGGGAAATATGTACGTTCCGTTCGGTGCACCTTCGGATGCGTGCCAGGATATGGACAAATACGGTCCCGTAGGCATTCCCAATGGCCATGGACTGGATCCTTGCCCGGAGTTGGAGAACCATGCGGGAATCTGGAAATTTCCAGCGGACAGACTTGGATTGACCCAAGAGGATGGGGAACAGTTTGCTACGGGGATACGAAGTATTGTCGGTATGGAATGGAACCCAAAGGACAACAGTCTCTATGCCGTAGGGAACGGCATAGATAATTTCCATACTATTTTCCCAGATATCTTTACTCAATGGCAGGCGGCGATGCTTCCTTCCGAGACCTTGATGAAAGCGACGAAGGGTCGGATTTCGGTTGGCCGTACGCCTATTATGATCAGATGCAGAAAAAGAACGTGCTACAGCCTGGATACGGCGGTGATGGAAAAAAGGTAGGTCGGGCAAGTGAATTCGACAATCCCGTTATCGGATTTCCAGGCCATTGGGCCCAGATGGACGTCATGTTCTACCATGGCGATCAATTTCCCGAAAGATATGCTAACGGTGCCTTTGTCGCACTGCACGGACCTGCTGGTCGGGCAAGCATTTCACAGGCTGGTTACATCGTTTGTTTCGTTCCTTTTGACGACGAAGGAAAAGCCACCGGCGGATATGAAATTTTTGCAGACGGTTTTGCCCGAGTAGATACCGTAGTGAACACCAGCGATGCCATTTACCGCCCGATGGGGCTTTCCATAGGTCCCGATGGTTCCGTTTACATCAGCGAATCGAACCAAGGAAAAATCTGGCGCATCATGTACAAGGGTGACAAATCGTGAATTTCGGAAACGACCAACTGGTCTTCATGGAAAAAAGAAGACCACGCAAAGTTATTTATCAGGACCCCCAATCCGGAAAAGGACATTCTCGAAATTGGGGAAACCTACAGCGGCAGGGTCTACTACAATACGTATTGTGCCGCTTGCCATCAAGGTGACGGCAAGGGCGATAACAACCGGTTCCCCCATTAATTCTAACTGATTTTGATAAGCCCCGTTGTAATTTAACACACGATAAATATTATTGACTAAATTTATGGATGATAAAACTCTTAGAAACTTCGTATTAACATTGTCAATGGTAATCGGTCCTCTTTCTACTGTACTGGGTCAGGCGTCTGCGGCCGAAGAATTCAACCTTCTGATCGGCACCTATACCGAACCCGGCAAGAGTGAGGGCATATACGTCTATAAATTCAACGCAAAAACGGGGGAATTTAGCTATCGTGCCGAGGCAACGGGTGTTAAAAACCCATCCTTCCTGACGGCTTCCAAAGACGGAAAACATGTGTATTCCGTTAGCGAGGTTGGTGACGGGCAGGGAGCAGTCAGCGCATTTTCCTTTGACCCCACCGTCGGAAAACTTGATTTTTTAAATAGTGCAAGCTCTGGCGGTGACGGGCCTTGTTATGTTTCGGTGGACGATAAAAACACATTTGTCTTCGTGGGCAATTACGGGGGAGGAAGTGTATCTGCCGTTCCTGTCAACGCCGATGGCTCATTGGGGTCCGATATTCAATCCATTCAGCACACGGGAAACAGTATCCTCAAAAACCAAACAAAACCGCACGTGCATGCCAGCGTTTTATCCCCTGATAACGAATATCTATACGTGCCCGATCTTGGTACGGACAAGGTCAATATCTATAGTGTAGACCTCACCAAGTCCGCCCCGTTGACCCCAGCGAATCCAGCTTTCATAAGCTTCAAGTCCGGAAACGGTCCACGACATTTTACCTTTCATCCCAACGGAAAATTTGCATACCTGATACAGGAGATGACCGGAAACGTGGAGGTGTTCGATTATAAAAAAGGCAAGCTTCATCCCAAACAATCAATCACGTTGCCGTCCCAAGGTCATAAAGGCCGCATAGACGCCGCCGACATCCATATTTCGCCCGATGGCAAATTCCTTTACGGATCGCTACGGGGCGATATCGATGAGATCGTCATCCATGCTATAGATAAAAAGGGGGAATTGACCTACGCAGGCCGCCAATCCACCTTGGGCAAAAACCCCCGTAATTTCGCCATAGACCCCACGGGAAATTTCCTGTTGGTCGCAAACGGAGCTAGCGATGAAATCGTTGTTTTTAAACGGAATAAAAAATCTGGATTGCTGGCGCCCACTGGAAAAACTATTAAGGTCGGCAAACCGGTATGCTTGAAATTTGTGCCGATAAAGTAAAAGTGTGGATTTGCCATTCTTAAGAAAGCGAGGTCGACATTAAATACTTTTAAAAAAATTAGATAGTTTTTAATTGATTTGGGATATAATATTTTTTTTCCAGAAGACCATAGGATTTTTGTTAACTATACATTAAGTTTATTCGGCATTTTAGAAGTCTATAGTCACTTCTTTATGATAAAGGATAACTTTTGAAAAAAGCAGACACCTATTTCTTGGTAAAAAGTTTGAAAAAAGGCAATCTTTCTTCTCTGGAGGCATTGTACAAAATTTATTATTCAAAATTATATGGGTTTGCAAAGCAATTCCATGCTACTGCAATGACCCCTGATGATTTCGTACAACAGACCTTTTTAAAGATATGGGAAAATAGAAGTCAATTAAAAGAAGATGTATTATTTGACAAACAGCTGTATGCTATTTGTAAAAATCTCATATTAAATATTATAAAAAGAGATGCTAAATTGACATCGTTAACGATAGAAAAACACATCCCTGCAGATACTACAGATACTGTCCAGGATTTTGATACGATAAATAATAAATTAGAGTGGTTGTATGCCACTATCCAAAAACTTCCCCCTAAGAGACAAAAAATATTCGTTCTGCATAAAATGCAAAATCTTACCTATGAAGAAATTGCGACAGCCTTGGAAATATCTAAGAAAACTATCGCAAATCATCTCTACTTAGCCAACAATTTTCTTAAGGAAGAATCACGAAAAAAATAAAATTTTTAAAAAAATTAGGAACATTTCCAATCCCAATTGTCATACGTACAGAGGTTGACCTTAAAAGGCCTATACTACTGATATCGTATGGAGGAAAAATTTAAAAAAGTTTGGGAATCAGACCACGATACCGTTCCGAAACATCTTGTCGATCAATCATGGAAATCCTTTGAAGGAAGCATCCGATTAAAGTCCAAACTTCGAAAACGAAGAAGGATATTATATATGGCAGCCTGTATAGCTGCACTTCTCTTTTCAACCTATTACTTTTCCGAAATTTATAATCCTACCATTACTATCGGCAATGATTCAGCCATGGGTAAAGAAGTAAATTTCCCTGATGGGAGTATCGCATTATTAAGTCCTGGTTCTGAACTACGATATAAAAAAAGTTTCAATGAAACGAGGGGTGTCTCTCTTAAAGGAGAAGCTTTTTTCGACATAGTCAAAGATAGCAGCAGAACTTTTAAGGTAGAAACGGAGTTTACAACGACTAAAGTATTAGGAACAACTTTTTTGGTAACGGAAACCGTCGATTTGAAAAATACAGAAATCAGGCTCTATACCGGGAAGATTTCTATGTCACTTAACGTCGGTCAGAATCTGTCTTGGGAGGTTTCGCCCGGCGAACGTTTTGTTTACAAAAATGGGGTGGCTTCCGTCGAAAAATTCAGGAAGCTACAGAATCTGGAAGGGGAAAATCGATTTTCCGATTTTAACGGAATTCCTCTCGAAGAATTATATGAGTTCATTGAAAATCGATTCAATTGTCAGTTTGTTCGAAATGAATATACAGGTAATAATAGGGTAACCTTGCGAATAAGCCAGTCAGATTCATTACTGCAGATATTAAATGTGCTTTCTGTCATAAACCATACCAAATACGAAATAAACAAAGAGACCAATAAAGTATATGTATACGAAAAGTAAATACTGACAAGCCATATAACCTCGTTTCCGCAATAATCGATGCCAAAATAAGGACTTTAATCATCAATGGCAGGCACATTATTATATAATACCATGTAATCTAAACGAAACCATCATGAAGAACCTATTTTTAACTATTTTTTTTGGAGTCTCATCCTTCGGGGGAAATCCACAGGACATATCCCTTTCCTTGAGTGACCCTAGCCTTCAACAGGTAATCACTGAGATAGAACTACAGACCGACTTTAAATTCGCCTATGGAGAGAATATAAATACAGATAGCAAATTAAAAGGCTTGTTTTCCTTCGACCACACAGATATTCAGCAGGTGCTTGAAGAATTTGCCAACCGGACACCTTACACATTTCGCATTTTGGGAAACAATATTGCCATAGCATCCGATAAGGAACCAAACCTGGGTATACTGGAGGAAAAGAACCAGACCAAAGTGGTAACCGGCACCGTAACCGATGCGGACGGAATACCGCTACCCGGAGTCACCGTACTAGAAAAGGGCACTAACAATGGTGTACTTACCGATATCGACGGTAATTTCACCATTGAAATTGAATCCGAATCTTCCATATTGGTCATATCCTATCTTGGAATGAATACTGTCGAACGTTCAGTTGGCACCAACACCACAATGGATGTTACCATGGAGGAAGGGGCCCAGGCGCTTGACGAAGTTGTTGTAACCGCTTTGGGAATTAAGCGGAACGAAAAGGCCCTGGCCTATTCCGTATCCGAGGTAGGGGGAGATGAATTCACAGAGGCACGGGAAAGCAACGTGGCCAATGCCTTGACCGGTAAAATAGCAGGTGTCAATGCTACAGGTGTTGCTACAGGCCCTGGGGGTTCAAGCCGTGTCATCATTCGCGGTAATGGATCTCTTTCCGGTGATAACCAACCCTTATATGTGGTAAACGGTATGCCCATTGATAATACGGTTCCAGGGGGTGGATCCACCACAGATGGTCAGGGCATCAATGTAGACCGGGGCGATGGTATTGCGGGCATAAATCCCGATGATATTGAGACCATAAGTGTGCTTAAAGGCGGTGCCGCAGCCGCGTTATACGGTTCGCGTGCTGCCAATGGCGTTATTTTAATTACAACCAAAAGTGGAAGAGCCCAAAAGGGCATCGGCGTTGAATACAGTAGTAACCTGACCTTTGATACTCCTTCTGTCTTTCCCGATTACCAATATGAGTATGGGGCCGGGGCCAATGGAACAAAACCTCAAACACAGGACCAGGCCATCGAATGGGGCCGTCTTTCGTTCGGCGCACCTATGGACGGTACACCCGTCGTACAGTTCGATGGGGTTGAACGACCCTACTCCCCTTTTTATGTAAAGGATAATATCAAGAATTTTTATCGTACGGGAATCAACTTTGTGAATACGGTAGCCCTTACAGGCGGCAGTGAGGCCATAAACTTTAGGCTTTCCTTGTCCAATATGGATTTTAAGAGCGTTGTACCCAACTCTTCGTTCGATAGAAAGACCGCCAATCTAAGCCTAAACGCCAAATTGGGGGAAAAACTGAGCGTTGAGGCGGTTGTGCAATACAATCTTGAAGAGGGAACCAATAGGCCAGGTACTGGATATGCAGACTACAATGCAGGATGGGCGACCCATTTGGTATCCAACACAGTAGATGTGAGAAATCTGGCTCCCGGCTATAATGAAGACGGAAGCGAGATTTTGTGGAATCCTGTTAATGTTGCCAACAACCCCTATTGGGTAGTGAACCGATACAGTAACAATGATACTAAAAACCGTTTTATCGGGCAAGCGAATATCCGCTATGACATATTAAAAAATCTATATGTCAGGGGAAGCGTTAGCCGCGATTTTTACAATTTTGACTATGTGGGCATTACGCCATCCTATACCGCTTTTAGGCCGGGCGGAAGTTATGAATCATTACAGGCCGATGTGTCGGAGACCAACCTTTTGTTTACGGCGAATTACAATACGACTTTTTTTGATGATTTGAGTTTTTCTGCCTTAGTGGGAGGGAATAAACAAAAAAACATTAATAATTCCACCGCCATTGACGGGCAGCAGTTTACCATTCCTGAATTCTATTCCTATACTAATTTGGCGACGTTAACGACCACGCCAAATAATAGGCGAACCGCAATCAACTCCTTTTTTGGATCTTTAGACTTTGGATATAAAGAATTGGCTTTTCTAACGTTAACGGGCAGACAAGATTGGTTCTCAACTTTGAGTCCGGAAAACAACAGCATTTTTTATCCTTCCGTAGGCGGTAGCTTTCTATTGTCGGAGACGTTCAATTTACCGACAGCATTTACTTTTGTGAAATTGAGGGCTTCTTGGGCCCAAGTGGGTGGTGGCACCCCAGATCCCTATCTTATCAACCAGACCTATGGTGTTGTTCAGGGAGGGCATAATGGAAGGGCCTTGCAAGAAATCTCGACAGATTTGGTCACTAATCCCGATTTAAGACCCTTAACGTCAACTACATATGAGGCCGGAATAGATGTTAGAATGTTCAAAAATCGCTTCGGCATAGACTTGACATTATATAATCGAACAACTACCGACGATATTGTCCAGACCGATATATCAACAGGTTCCGGCTATACCCGTGCCTTACTGAACGTTGGGGAAATAAGCAACAAGGGCGTTGAACTATTATTAACCGGTTCACCAATGAGAGAAGAAAATTTTCAATGGGATGTTAGTTATAACTTGGCCTATAACAAAAGTGAGATAAAACAATTGGCCGCGGGTTTGAATACCATACAAATAGGTTCGGGAATCGGCGGAGGATCTATTCAAAACAGGGTGGGAAGACCCTATGGTACGGTTTGGGGATATAAAATGGCCGTTAACGAAAGCGGACAGAAAATATTCGATGCAAACAGTGGTTATGAGCTTAGAAGCGATGTGATGGAGCTCGGTGAAGGAGTGCCGCCACTTACCATGGGGCTGACGAACACCTTCAAGTACAAGAATTTTTCTTTGAACATATTATTGGACGGAAAATTCGGTAATTCGATGTTCTCCAACCTGGCCCAATATTCCCATAGATTCGGTTTGACCAAGGCAACTCTTCCGGGAAGGGAAAATGGTCTTCCCTTATCCGGTGTGGACACGGAAGGTAACCCATATTCGAGGACGGTACCTGTCGAAGAATTGGATACCTATTACGATAATCAGAAAAATTACACTGATATCTTTGTATACGATGGGAGTTTTGTTAAACTGCGGGAAATCGTTATCGGCTATAACCTTCCTGTCGATAGACTGAACTTTGTCAAGTTGCAGTCCGCCTATATTTCCTTAGTTGGGCGCAATCTTGCCATCCTCTATAAACAAACAGACCTCTTCGACCCTGAGTCAAGTTATACGACGGGGAACGCCCAGGGCCTTGAAGCCTTTGGCGTGCCCAGAACAAGAAGCTATGGTCTGAACCTAAATATCAAATTTTAACCGTAAATTCCGTACATCATGAAAATCAATTTTTATAAAATAATAGGTGTGGCCCTGGTTTTTATGGCCATTGTAATCAATGTATCCTGTGACGATGGTTTAGAGGAACTAAACCAGAATCCGGATGCCTATGACGACATCGTTCCTGAATTTCTCTTTACCAAAGCCCAATTGGATGCCGTAGATGTCAGTTACTTCGGAACTGCAGCGCTTACCATTGGAGGTTCTATGCAGCACTTTGCTACCTATAAGGAAGTGCCTGCCGCCGGTGACAAATATTTTAACGATGGGTATTCGAAAAATTATTTCACGACCGTCTATCCCAATGCGGTAAATGAAATTCAAGAAGTGGTAAATGCCGTTTCTGAAGACCCCGAAAACATAAACAAACTTTCCGTGGCAAGAATATGGCGCGTCTTTATTTTTCATCGAATTACCGATTTGTATGGTGATATACCATATACGGAAGCCGGAAAAGGGGTAAGTGAGCAGATATATACGCCCAAGTACGATGAGCAGTCCTTTATTTATGCCGATATGCTGAAAGAGTTGGAGGAAGCTGCAAATGCGTTTGACCCCACCAAAGCTACATTCGGGTCAGCCGATTTATTGTATGATGGAAGCGTCGATCAATGGAAGAAATTTGCCTATTCTTTAATGCTTCGATTAGGTATGAGGCTGACCGAGGTCGATCCGGCAATGGCGGAGATTTGGGTCACAAAAGCAATAGCGGGAGGAGTTATTTTAGAGGATATTGATGTCGCGGTTATCGATTATGTAGATGGTTCACAAGTATCCAGTAGAAATCCGATTGCCCAGGGCCTACTGAACGGCGATTACATAGACCCCCAAAGCGTTGAAAATGTCGAAGGTGGAAAACTTGCAGAAACCTTTATCGATTATCTTAAGGATACCGGTGACCCGAGGTTAAACGTCATTTCCGTTTTGTGGGTCGAATCGGGTAGCGGATATGTAGCCGATACCACCACGGCCTTGCAAAAAGGGATGCCCAATGGGGCTTTTAACAATAGGCCGGAAGATTTTGCTACGTACTCCGAGCCGCATCCCGACACTATTTTGGCTTATGATTCCCCAATGTTGATACTGACCAACGCGGAAATGAACCTGCTTTTGGCTGAGGCCGCGATTAGAGGGTGGTATACGGGTACCGCGTCAGACCTTTATGCCGCGGCAGTAAGGGCGGGCATGCGTCAATGGGCGTTGTTCGGCGGTGCGGGGACAATAACCGAAGAGCGCACAGAAACCTATTTAACAAATAACCCTTTCAATGCGACGGGGTCAGTGGAAGAACAAATGGAACAGATACAGACCCAAAAATGGGTAGCGTTATTTTTGGATGAATATGAAATATTTTCCAATTGGAGGCGTACCGGATACCCCGATCTTGAACCGGTAAATTATCCCGGCAACCTTACTGGAGGACAGATTCCGACCCGTTTTGTGCTTCCCGATTCGGAAGGAACCATTAATATGACTAACTTTCAAGAAGCAATAGATCGGCAAGGGCAGGGAAATTCGCTAATTAGCAAGGTCTGGTGGGATATTTAAAACTTTACCAAGAAACCATATCCCGTATTAACCGTTTAGATTTCATTTGTTAATCCATAAATGAAAATCAAGTTTTATTTTCAGCCTGTTGTCGTTATAAAACAATTCTTGAAGAAGTATTGGCACATGGTCTTGGCCCAAGCAAAATTTTAACGCTCAACATGCAAATGGGTATAATAATTCAAAATGCACGATAGGCTCCGCCCGGGCAACAACTATCACTGATTAACACAATATTACTATGAAAAGAAGAGAAATTATTAAGTGGGCCGCGATTACACCGGCCGCCGGTGCGATTGCCGGAAGCCTAATCCCTTTCCAGTCCGTATTCGGTGCCCCATATGCAAAGCCCAATCCTAAACGCGACCTTATCAAAGAACTAGGCTTACGAACGTTTATCAATGCCGCAGGAACATACACCAGTATGACGGCCTCGTTAATGAACGAGGAGGTCATGGCGGCCATCAACGATTCTTCCCGCGAATTCATTATGCTTAACGAAGTACAGGACAAGGTTGGGGAAAAAATAGCCGAAATGGTCCGTTCCGAAGCGGCCATGGTTACCTCCGGTGCCTCTTCAGCCCTAACCTTGGGTATGGCAGGCATACTTACCGGAATGGATGAGGAGCGCATTAAACGCCTTCCCCACCGTTTGGAAGAGGCAGGAATTAAATCGGAAGTAATTATCCAAAAAGCACACTTTGATGGTTATCAACATGCGCTCGAAATCACGGGAATCACACTGGTTCCTGTAGAAACGGCAGATGATGTCGAAAAGGCCGTAAACGAGAAAACGGCTTCGATGCACTTTTTGAATTGGAAAACCCAAGAAGGGAAGATAAAGCATGAAGAATGGCTTCAGCTTGCTAAAACCCACAATCTTCCTGCGACTATTGATATCGCTGCCGATGTACCCCCGGTATCGAATCTTTGGAAGTTTAACGATATGGGCTTTAGTTTTGTGGCCCTTTCGGGAGGCAAGGCGATATGTGGTCCTCAAAGTGCCGGCGTTTTAATGGGTAAAAAGGATATTGTTGCCGCCGCAAGGCTCAACCATTCTCCAAATGGGGGCACCATAGGCCGCGGAATGAAGGTCAACAAAGAAGAAATGTTGGGTATGTACGCTGCGTTGGACAGTTATCTAAAAAGAGACCATGATAAAGAATGGAAAATGTGGGAAGACCGGGTCGCCGTCATTACCGATACCGTCAAGAAGGCTGATGGTGTCGAGGTCAGTGTCACCGTTCCCCCGATTTCCAATCACACCCCGAAAATGAACATAAAATGGGACAATTCAAAAATCAAAATATCCCGTAGTCAGCTGGGAGACAAATTAAGGCAAGGAAATCCTTCTATCGAGGTGATCGCTTGGGGAGAAGATGAAAAAAGCATCGACCTTACCGTATTCATGTTGAAGCCTGGACAAGAGAAGATTGTCGGGAAACGGATTTTTGAGGAACTTTCGATGGCATCTTCTTAAATTGCACCCTGACCGGATATAGAATTCAATTAATCTATGTTTACCCTTGTAGATTGATTGCCCTGTCATGATAGTCAATAAACAAAGATCAAGGCGAATTTTCAATAGGATATTAAACATATTATTCCGTAACAACGCTGCATACCCATTTAACAGAGATGCATACGGGAAATAATTACAATGAAATTAAAGAACTAAATTTTAACCATTTTGAAATCAATACTTCAGAAAACTATCGCCCCATTTTTCAAGAGATGGCCGACCTAAAGTAGAAGTAATAGATATTTTCAATTTATTATCCATAATTGATTAAACTAAATTACTAGGGCAACATTCTTTTTACCGAAAGGTTGAACGTTATGGCAAAAAAACCGATGGATAGGGTCGAAGAAGCAACAGGTTCGTTCCCCATCAGCGAAATTATAGATACAAATTCTCACTTCACACGGCGTCAAATGCTGGGAATTACCTGTACGGTAGGGTTAACGGCCTTGACCAGCACCGCGGCGGCCGCTATTCGGCCGACTTTGCAAGAACGGCCTCGTATCGCCTGTCTTGTTAGTTATTGGGGAGAGACAAGATCACATGCTGATTGGATCATCAACAAGCTTATCGACGGTTATTGGTGGAACGGCGCTTACACTACTTCGCGAGTTGACGTTGCCTCTATTTACATACATCAGCATGATGAAAGCTTACTTGGTCGGAAGGTCGCCAGAGCGAAAGGCATTCCAGTCTTTAAGACCATAGGTGAAGCTCTAACTATTGGGGGGAAAGACCTTGCGGTGGATGGTATTGTGATCGTTGCCGAACACGGTAATTACCCTAAAGATCTTATGGGACGCTGGCTTCTGCCCCGCTGGTGGATTTATCAGCAGATTATCGAAATTTTCGAGCAGAGTAAGCGCTCGGTCCCGGTATTCAACGATAAGCATCTTTCCTACAGTTGGAACGAGGCCAAGTGGATGTATGATAAATCCCGTGAGCTGAAATTCCCGCTTACAGGGGGCTCCTCAATACCCATATACTACCGCCAGCCTGAAGTGGAACTCGATACCGATACCCCCATAAAAAATTCTATAGTATTAGGCGGCACTGCTGATGAGGGAGCCATTTTTCACTGTATCGACGTTCTTCAAGCCTTTGTAGAACGCCGCAAGGGAGGCGAGACAGGCGTCAAGTCGGTGCAGTCCATTCAAGGACCAGAAACATGGAAGTGGGTTGAAAGAAGCCCTTGGGCCACAAAGTTGCTTAATGCAGTAGAGAAAAAATTTGAACTTATTCCGGGACACTTTCGGGAGAACTCCCAAGCAAATATGTGTGTTGTGGAGTATAATGATGGAACCCAAGCGGCCGTAATTTCTGGTCGGGACGTGGGGTGGACCTACGCGGGCGAAATCGAAGGTCGCAGTGACCCGACCATCATCTCTATGCTAGGATGGGCAGGTCCATTCGATCAGTTCCACGCCTCCAACGCTCAACCCCACTGGATCACAGAGATGATGGTGACCAAAAAAGAGCCTTATAATGCGAAGCGGCTGCTTCTGTCAACCGGAATAACGAATAATTATATAGAATCAAATTGGGAGAATGGTCGCTACTCCCCTGTGGGACGGCAGGTCGAAACGCCATTCCTGAACATGTCATACCGATCCACAAGGAATGCGCAATTTAACAAAGGGGAAAGACCGCCCAACCGACCCTACATTCGGGGCTTTTCCCAATAGGCATTGTTCATGGGAGAAAAGAAGGGACCTTTATAATTTCTAGATTAGTAGCTAGAATCCTGTGACTTCTAAATTGAAACCTGAAAGTAAGGATTTGAAAAAAGCGGAGAAGATGATTTGTTTATGTGAACGGATTAAAGTAGAAAGTCAATAAGATAATACATTAATGAAACGAAGAGACCTTATTAAGGGCTTAACACTAATGCCGATTGCCGGAAGTCTTCTTCCGATAAATTCATTGCTAGCCGCCGCTCCCGTCGGTGGAAATGATGTTTCTCTGTTGAGGCCTCAGAACCGGTCTATGCCTGGACTTCATCGCGAGGCATTTGTAATGGACGGACATACACATGTGATGACCCGAGAACTTTTGCTCGGAACTGATATAGGTCAACGTTATCTCGACGGCACTGTCGATCTTCCAAGGGCTAAAGAAGGTGGCTTGGATGCCCTGTTCTTCTCTGTTTATACACCTGAACAATATTATCCAGGGAGGTTCGAAACGAAAAACACATTTCGGGTCGTGAACCTTGCTTTGGACCAGATAAAAAAGAATAATTCAATCATAGAGCTGG
The DNA here is from genome assembly GCA_963832345.1 of uncultured Flavobacteriaceae bacterium. GTDB lineage: Bacteria > Bacteroidota > Bacteroidia > Flavobacteriales > Flavobacteriaceae > Pricia. Next base: position 136,018 of record CAWHTW010000020.1, read on the forward strand.
CAATCACGGCTTCCGATATTGAACGTATCAATAAGAAAGGCAAAATTGCTGCTTTCTTGGACTTAGAAGGGGGTTATGACCTTGATGGCGATATAAACCTGCTCCGAGCGCTATATCGCCTAGGACTCAGGTCGATGCAGCTTACCGCACATAATACCACAAATGCTTTTATTGATTCCTGTAATGACGTTAATCGCTGGGGAGGCATCAACGATCTTGGAAAAAAAATCATCTCTGAAATGAATAGCCTTGGCATGGTTATCAATATTGCCCATGCCTCCAATGACGCCATTCTGCAAACTGTTGAGGCAAGTAAACATCCTGTGGTCTACAGTCACGGAGGATTTTATGGTATCGTACCCCATCCACGTTGTATTGCCGACGAAGCGGCAAAAGCTGTCGCAGCAAAAGGTGGAGTGATCGGTATTCACTTCGGAAGCCTCTTTAACAATCCGAAGTACTGGGCATGGCAGAAAACACAAACCTCGAATGAGACTACTCGGGCATCGATACAGGGATCTGATATAACGTCAATTGAAGACGCGGATAGAGTCCTGTCGAAAGAGGTTCCACTAAATTTCAAGGGAACCATCCCAGACGAATATTGGATGCATGTAGATCAGCTGGCCAAGGTGATTGACTACGGCGTAAATTTAGTTGGTGAGGACCACATGGCTATAGGCTCCGATTTAGATGGCGGCCCTGAACTGCCGCGTGAAATTAAAGATATCAGCGATTATCCACAAATAACCATGGCGATGCAAAGGCTCGGTTACAGTAATGGGAGAATCAAGAAGATACTTGGCTTAAACTGGCTTCGGCTAATTCGGCAGGTAACTGAGCAGGGGAAGAGGTAATAAAAGTGAACAAGGAAGAAAAGAATATTGACCATGCTGTCTTTATGTTAAAACCGAAACGTGAGAACAATCGTTGGAAAACGAATTTTGAGGAACTTTCAAATGCTCCTACCAAACAAATTAGATGCATATTATGTTAAAACCCGCTAAAAATTTATGAATCCTAATTTTGACCCCTCCGACATGAAAATACTAACGGTCAAAAACTGGCCGCCATTTATTCGCTGTTTTTTGATTTGTTTGGTTTGCTGTCAGTGCTCCACCAAATCCCCAGTCGGAGATTCCGATAATGGTGGACTTTTTTTACCGGAAGGTTTCGAAGCAGTAGTAGTTGTCGATAGCCTAAAAGGGCGTGCCAGGCATTTGGCCGTAAACGATAACGGTGATATCTATGTAAAGTTGCGTTTTCCCGATTCTCTAGGGGGAAATGCCGCCCTACGCGATACCGACAACGACGGCAAAGCCGATATCATAGAGACCTTTGGTAATTATCTCGACAAAAGTAGCTACGGAACGGCGATGCGAATCCACAACGGCTATCTATATTACAGTTCCGTCACGCGTATACTCCGCCAGAAATTGACCGGCAACTTAATTCCGGACAGCGAAATGGAACTGATAGTGCAAGACACCCAGCCCCCAAGACAACATGATACCAAACCGATAGCGTTCGATAAAAAAGGAAATCTCTACACCCCCTTCGGAGCGCCCTCCGATGCCTGTCAAGTAGATGACAGGGTTTTTATGTCCCCGGAATGAATCCCTGTCCCATCCTAGAGCATAGGGGAGGGATCTGGAAGTTCGATGCGAATAAAAAAGGGCAATTGCAAAAGGACGGGGAAAAATTCGCCACGGGCCTTCGAAGCGTCGTGGCCCTGGAATGGAACGACAAAGACGACAACCTGTTTACCGTAGTCCATGGCAGGGACCATATGCACAATACTTGGCCAGAAAAATATACGGTATGGGAAGGCGCGATGCTGCCATCCGAGGTTTTTTTAAAGCTTAATAAGGGTTCTGATGCTGGCTGGCCTTACTATTATTATGATCAGATGAAGGAAGACTATTTTCTCAGTCCGGAATATGGCGGGGACGGAGAAAAGCAAGACGAAAAGCGCGATTCGTTAGTAAAACCCTTAATCGGCTTTCCAGGACATTTTGCGCCAAACGATCTTCTGTTCTATACGGGAAATCAGTTCCCCGAACGTTATAAAAATGGTGCCTTCATGGCATTCCACGGCTCCACAAGTAGGGCTCCCTATCCGCAAGCGGGCTATTTAATCGCCTTTGTACCCATGGAAAACGGAATGCCTTCAGGACCTTGGGAGGTTTTTGCAGATGGTTTTGCCGGGGTCGATACCATAATCAATACCAGTGACGCCAAATATCGACCGATGGGGCTTGCGATGGGGCCTGATGGCTCGATATACATATCCGATTCGAAAAAAGGCAAGATATGGCGCGTCATGTACAAGGCAGATAAGAGAAGTTTCGGCGAGCCACAATTGGCGAAAATGGAAGAAAGAAAGAAAGAGGCGCCGAACATAAAAACTCCAGATGAGGAAAAGGATATCGTGGCTTCCGAAGCGGACGGATTTTTCCCCAAAGCGGGAAATATGGCGGAAGGTGCAAGATTGTACAATACCCACTGCGCACTATGCCATCAAAAAAATGGACGGGGCAACGACCGCTTCCCCCAATTGAACTATTCCGATTGGGTCAATGGTGATAAAGACCGGTTGATCGATGTGGTATTGAACGGACTCTCGGGTGAGATTATGGTAAACGGCAAATCGTATAACAATGTCATGCCAAAGCAAGATCATCTCAAAAACGAAGATATTGCGCTCATCCTGACCTACATCCGGCAGAATTTTGGCAATCGCTCTAACGGAGTAGACCCTGAAGAAGTGGCCGAAGTCAGAAAAACAGGCGGTAATTCTAAGTAAGTTTGATTAACAAACCACAACAAGCAGCAACCGATGAAAACTGAAAGAAGATCAGCGATAAAGAAAATAGTGGCCTCGACCACTGCTTTGATAGGACTTGGCCCGATGGCCGTGGCGAACAGCAAGCAGGAAAACACCGAGAAACCATGGGAAAAACCTATCCCTTCCCCCAAAAAATACGACTATTTTGAGGAACTGGGCGTTACCCGGGTAATCAATGCAGGTGCGACTATGACCTTCTTATCCGGTTCTTTGATGCTGCCCGAAGTATTGGAGGCCATCCATGCAACGGCGCACGACTTTGCCGATATGTACGAACTACAGGACAAAGTTGGGACCAAGATAGCCAAAATGCTGCATTGCGAAGCGGCAATGGTCACCTCTGGGGCGGCAGCTGCCTTAGTACTGGGTACGGCGGGCATCATTACGGGTACCGATGCCGATAAGAGAAAACAATTACCAAACCTTCCCGGGACACGCCCAGAGGTCATCATGCAAAAAAGCCATCGCTACGTTTTCGACCAGGCCATTACCACTACCGGTGCTACGATCATAGAAGTGAATGGCCCAGAGGAAATGGAAAAGGCCATCAACAAGAATACGGTAATGGCCCTTTTCTTTAATGCCGCTGTTTCATGGTTTGGCATAGAGGATACCATAAACCATGAGACGTTTGTTGCCATTTGTAAGCGGAATAACATTCCTTCCTTTATAGATGCTGCAGCGGATGTTCCCCCGGTCGAGAACCTTTTCAAATACCAAGAAATGGGCTTTGACCTGATTACATTCTCCGGTGGCAAAATGATTCGGGGCCCACAAAGTACGGGACTGCTTTTTGGGAGAAAAGACCTCATCGAGGCCGCCAAACTGAACAATAGTCCCCACGAGGCCCCTATCGGCCGGCCGATGAAAGTGAACAAGGAGGAAATGTTCGGCATGTACGCTGCACTCAAATCCTATCTGGAACGCGACCATGAAAAGGAATGGCAGGATTGGCTCGATCGCGCCGACAACATCCGATCGGAGATAGTTACGATCCCAAGCGTAGAGGGCGAAACGAACGTGCCCGAGGGACCAGCCAATGTGGTTCCTAGCCTGCACGTAACCTGGGACCAAAAACAGGTCAAAACAAGTCCGAAAGAAGTGTATGCGGCCATGAAGGGCGGAACGCCAAGTATCGTTTGTGGCGGCGTAGGGCAAAAGGATGGCAAAGAAGTATTGAGCGTCGGCGTCGTACTGCTCAGACCTGAACAGGTGATCATTGTAGCTAATAGACTCAAGGAGATTTTACAGAAGGCGGTCTCATAAATGTTAACGGCCCATCCACTTTTTGGAAGGCTTGATTTTGAGATAATAGATAAACTTGCTACAAGTATGATGGATAAGCATTTAAAAACCTAACCTAAACGATTTAAAACATGAACAGTTCTTACATCCTAATTTTTCTAATCGCATCATTTTTCGGAAATGTAGTGGTGGCCCAAGATTATGACATCGTAATCAAGGGCGGCCATGTCATCGACGCGAAGAACAATATCGATGCGGTAATGGACGTGGCCATCAAGAATGGCAAGATTGCCAAAGTGGCAAATAATATCGATGCGAAACAGGCCTCACAAGAGGTCGATGGAAAGGGCTTATATGTGACACCGGGCCTAATCGATATCCATGCGCATGTTTTTGCCGGAACGCTTCCCGACCGCTATCTCGCCAATAGTTTTACCGCCCTTCCCGCAGACGGGTTTACGTTTCGGGTAGGTGTGACCACCGTGGTTGACTGCGGGGATCCCGGATGGAAAACCTTTCCGACTTTCAAGGAAAATATCATCGATAAATCGAAGACCCGGGTGCTCGCCTTTCTGAACATCGTAGGCGAGGGAATGCGGGGCGGTGCCTACGAACAGGACACTAGCGATATGGATGCCGAACTTAGCGCTAATATGGCCAATCGGTACAAGGATTATATCGTAGGGTTCAAGGTTGCCCATTTCGAAGACCCGAGCTGGATTCCCGTCGACCGAGCGGTAGAGGCCGGGGAACTGGCCGGGGGAATTCCTGTAATCGTTGATTTTGGCGGAGACGATAGTCATCCCCCCTTATCCATAGAAGAACTTTTTTTTGATCATCTCCGGCCTGGTGATATCTATACACATACCTATACCGAGCTGGACAGAAGAGACCCTATAGTCGATACAAAGAGCCGACAGCTAAAGCCTTTTGTTGCCAAGGCTAGGGAAAGGGGGATTATTTTTGACGTGGGCTACGGCGGTGCCAGTTTTGATTATGGACAGGCTATCCCGGCGACCGAAGCTGGTCTCTATCCTACTACGATCAGTACCGATTTGCATACCGGTAGCATGAATAATGCCATGAAAGATATGAACAATGTCATGTCCACCTTTTTAACCTTGGGCATGCCGCTTCCCGAAGTCGTAAGGGCAAGCACCTGGGCACCCGCACAGGTCATAAAGCGCGAAGCGTTGGGCAATCTTTCCGAGGGTTCCCCAGCCGACGTGGCCGTGTTCAATTTGCGACAGGGCGATTTTGGCTTTTGGGACAGAAAGGGTAAAAAATTGATGGGGAAGCAAAAATTCGAATGCGAAATGACCATTAGGGACGGAAAAATCGTGTACGATCTGAATGGAATTGCCAATCCTATAATCGTTCGTTAAACTTATTTCTACTATGCTAACTAAATTAATTTCACGACCATGAAAAATTACTATGTATTACTTACATTGATTGTATCCTTAGCCGGAAATACCGCAATCGCCCAAGATTATGATATCGTTATAAAGGGCGGCCATGTCATCGATGCGAAGAACACCATTGATGCGGTAATGGACGTGGCCATCAAAGATGGCAAGATTGCCGAGGTGGCGAAGAACATCGATGGCAAAAAGGCCATTCAAATGATCGATGCCAAGGGATTATATGTAACTCCCGGCCTAATCGATATCCACGGCCATGTTTTTGCAGGTACCGAACCCCGCCATGCTTACAGTAACGGGTTTAATGCCCTTCCACCTGATGGTTTTACCTTTCGTGTCGGGGTAACGACAGTGGTAGACTGCGGCGGCTCCGGTTGGAAATCTTTTCCCATCTTCAAGGAAAATATTATCGACAGGTCAAAAACCCGGGTGCTTGCTTTTCTCAACATTGTAGGTGAAGGTATGCGCGGCGGAACCTATGAACAGGACACCCTTGATATGGATTCAAAATTGAGCGCCAATGTAGCCAGGCAATTTTCGCAGGATATCGTCGGTTTCAAGGTGGCCCATTATAGCGGTCCCGAATGGACACCCGTGGACCGGGCGGTAGCGGCCGGAAATATGACCAATCTTCCGGTCGTCATCGATTTTGGCGGAAGCAATCCCCCGTTATCCATCGAAGCCCTTTATATGGAACACCTTCGGCCCGGGGATATCTATACGCACGCTTTCGGCCAGTTGGACAGTAGGGAGGCGATTGTGGACCTGAAGACGAAAAAGGTAAAACCCTTTGTATTTGAGGCACAGAAAAAAGGTATTATTTTCGATGTAGGGTATGGGGGTATCAGTTTTGCCTATTCCCAGGCCATTCCCGCCGTAAAAGATGGTTTTCATCCCAACACCATCAGCACCGATCTACATACGGGCAGCATGAACAATGCGATGAAGGACATGCTGAACGTTATGTCAAAATTCTTGTTGATGGGTATGAATCTCAAAGAGGTCATCGCGGCCAGCACATGGCATCCTGCAAAAGCCATCCAAAGGGAAAATTTAGGGAATCTTTCGGTTGGTGCGCCCGCTGATGTAACCGTGCTAACTGTACGTGAGGGCAACTTCGGTTTCTTCGATTACACCGGCTATAAAATGGAAGGGGATAAAAAACTGGAATGCGAACTCACCATACGTGACGGAAAGATTGTGTACGACCTCAACGGAATTGCAGAACCCATCGTGGTAAGGTAAAAACTATAGAATTCAACGGCATTAAAAATACAACTTTCAATCTATGGGCTTCAATTGCATTACTAAAACACGAAAATGAATTGGTCATCATGGCTAAAAGGCAGGAGTTACCTACATTTATGGCTTACACGACGAAATAGTATAATTAAATCAAGGAATAAATAATCAAAACAACACTAAAAATGGAAAACAAGACAACTAGAAGAGCATCTTTTAAAAAAATGGGAATGGCACTTGCGGCTATTTTCGGAGTAGGTACCGTCAATGCGATGGGCGAAAAATCGGGCAAAGCCAAAAAAGAAGTGGTCGGAGATATTGTTATGGATCAGGAAATACCTTTATTTTCTGGAGGTGTCAAACACGGCAATACTTTATACATCGCTGGAAAGGGCGCCCATGTAGAGCCTTTTGAAATAAAGGCACATACCGAAATCGTACTGCAAGAACTTCAAAAAGAGCTTGAAAAACACGGCTCCTCAATGGAAAAGGTTTTGAAGGTCAATGTATACCTTGCCGATTTAGGCGATTATAAGGGCATGAACGAGGTGTTCAGGGGCCGTTTTGGAAAAAACCCTCCCGTTAGGACTACGGTTGCGACCTATGGAGGGGTACCGGGAGATTCTTTAGTGGAAATGGACTGTATCGCCTCTTTAGATTAAATTCATAAATGCTTATTATAAATCCCTTCTATTCTTTGATATGAAGCATGCCCCCTATTTTATACTGTTGTGCATCTTATGCTTTTTTCTACCCAAAGCACTTTGTTCACAAACCATTCCGAAAGAGGAACTGATTTTTCTTACTTCGGAATGGGAAGGTGATCGTTTCGATGATGGCCGCCCCAAACTACCGGATGCGCTTTTGGAACGGGCAAAGAAAATCGGGATAGACGATGCATGGACCGTTTTGGAGAACCAAGGTTACACCAACCAGTTCGAGGGCGATTGGAAAATGGTACATGATGATGTGCCCGTAGTGGGGCGAGCCCTTACGGCACTTTTTATGCCCAGTCGTCCCGACGTTGAGAAAAACATCAAAGATAGGGGCATAAATTCTCAAGGGAGAAAGGGAAATACCAATTCATGGCCTATAGAAGTACTCTCAAAAGGCGATGTATATGTGGCCGATAGCTTTGGCAAAATTGATGCTGGCACGCTTATGGGGGCCACGTTGGCGACCTCCATTTTTAGCAAAACCGGTAACGGAGTGGTTTTCAACGGTAGTGCAAGAGATCTTGAGACCATTAGCAAAATTGAGGGTTTTAATGCCTTCGTACGCGATTTTCACCCTTCTTTTCTCGAAGAAGAAGTGCTTATGGGCCTAAATACTCCCATCCGTATCGGAGGTGTAATGGTCTTGCCGGGTGATCTGGTGTTGGCCAAAAGGGAAGGCGTCCTATTCATCCCCTCCCATCTCGCGGAACAGGTAGTAACCACAGCGGAATTCGTTGCCTTAAAGGATGTTTTTGGCTTTGAGATGGTCAAATCCAAACAATACACCACAGGAGAGATAGATAGTCAATGGACTAATGAGATCAAAGACGATTTTGTAAAATGGCTAGAAAAACATCCTGAACTTGGTAAAATGACCAAGGAGAAAGTGGATAAAGTATTGAGCAATAGGACTTGGTAACACCCCTAAACAAGGCTTGCAAAATGTTAGCTTGGAAGAGTGTAACCTAATCTCTGCGGAAATGATTTCCTTGCATATCCTCTTACAAAATTATCCAATAAACACACCAAAACATGAAAAGATAATCTGAATTTCTTGAGGCTAGGTCTCGTGATTTTACTTCTACTGATTCCATCGAGCATGGTTTTTAATGGACATATTGATAGTGCAGGGCCTTACATCATTGTTTTTTAATGTATTGGTGCGTAAAGAAATATTATTCGGCCCTACCTCATGCAATTGGTTCATTTGCCTTTTCAGAACGCATCCGCAGCATGCCTGCTCCATAGCCTTCGAAGTTCGTAGTATTTAAAAAATTCGCATTCGTATCTGTTGCCACTAATCCAGTGGTCTCAGTATTCCCGAACAAATTTTGTTTTAGTTTACGAAGAACGATTCGAATTATATTGAACTCATCTTGGGTTAAAGGCTATTATCCATAAGAGCCTTAGTATGAAAGACAAAGCTCTGTAAAACGCGCAGAGTCTATGTGATCTAAATCAAGCTGCCAACTACCAATATTTTTTAATACTTTAGTAGGGCGCTTATTAAAAATCAATATATCGTGACCATGGAATGGATTTATCCTTGTGAGTCTTCAACAATACCTAAAGTCAATTTTACCCTATAAAAAATACCATTATGAAAGATAATGACCCACAAAACATCTCCCAAAACCGCAGAACTTTTATTAAAACTACAGGGGCAGCGACCATCTACAGCGCCGCCGCGTTTAACATGGGGTTTGCAAACCCTCTTTTTTCCGGTATCAAGGAGACTTTGAAAGTCGGTTTGGTAGGCTGTGGCGGCAGGGGCACGGGAGCTGCATCACAGGCAATTTCCGCGGATCCGGATACCGTCTTGTACGCTATGGCGGACATCTTTGAAGACAGGCTCAACAGTTCACTGGATATTCTAAAAAAAACGCATGGAGAAAAAGTTCAGGTCGATAAAGAGCGGCAGTTCGTTGGTTTCGATGCGTACCAAAAACTAATCGATTCAGGCGTTGATGTGGTCGTCTTGGCCTGTCCACCTGGTTTTAGGCCCGATCATCTTACGGCGGCCATCGCTGCGGGTAAACATGTGTTCTACGAAAAACCGGTAGCGGTGGATGCACCCGGAGTCCGTAAAGTTTTGGCAGCCGCCAAGCAGGCCAAGGAAAAAAACCTATCGATGGTATCCGGATTTTGCTTTCGATACGATTTGCCCAAACAGGCCCTTTACGGAAAGGTGCTTGACGGCGCAATCGGGGAGATCAAAGCGATTTCGACTACCCGAAACGGTGGCGAGCTCTGGTACAAAGAAAGGCAGCCGGACTGGAACGATATGGAATACCATATGCGCAATTGGTATTATTACAATTGGCTTTCAGGGGACTTTCTAGTGGAAATGTTCGTGCACAGCCTCGACATGATGGCCTGGGCCATGGGCGAGAAAATGCCTCTGACAGCAACCGGAACGGGAGGCAGACAATGGCGAACCGATGAGAAATATGGCAATATCTACGATCATTTTGCATTGGAGTACGATTACGACAACGGGGTAAAGGGGTACGCCTTTACCCGCCAACAGAACGGGGGCTCCTCTAAAAATGCCGTTGAAATTATGGGCACCGATGGCAATGCCCTATACGAAGGCACGCGACATGAGATTACCGGTAAAAATCCGTGGCGATACAAAGGAGAGGAGAACGATATGTACCAATCGGAACATGACGCCCTTTTTAAGTCTATACGGCAAGGCGACGGAATCAATGATGGCGAAATCTCGGCCAACAGCACATTGATGGGGGTCATGAGTAGAATGGCGGCATATAATGGCCAAGCCGTTACTTGGGAGGAAGCCATGAATTCAACCGAAGTATTGGGACCTGATAGCTATACTTGGGATTTAGAATATAAGGGGCCAAAAATTGCAATTCCTGGCGTTACAAAGTAACCTAGGGTTAAGCTATCCCAAAATGGCCGCATAATCCAGTATATCTTTTACCAGGTTCCAGCTTTAACGTGACCCTTGGCATTTTCCATCTATTTTATTAAGAAATGAAAAAAATATTAAAAATTGTTTGTAGCCATCTCAGCGTTTTCTTGAGTGTAGCGACCATTTGCCCTTGCAATGCCCAAATCGAAAAATTCGAGTTTGAGTTCGGTACGTCGACTAGCTTGGAAAATACGCTTACCGGCAATACTGATGAAGCATCGACCATCAAATGGGTCAATGTCAACACGGTTAAAAAAGGATGGACAGTCAACGAGGATGGAATCTTGGTCAATAAGGGGCATCCTATCGGTGTCGTGCGATCGGAAAAACAATATGAAAATTTTATACTGCATGTTGAGTGGATGCATACGGAGCCAGGAGGAAATTCAGGGGTTTTTGCCTGGAGCGGTGCTAATCCACCGGCGGACTCCCCCTTGCCCGACGGCGTTGAAATCCAGATGCTCGAACTCGATTGGGTAAATATCAACGCAAAGGATGGTGTTCAACAGCCCATCGCCTATGTTCATGGGGAAGTTTGGGGCGTAGGCGGGGTGGTTACCGATCCCGATAATCCCAGGGGCGAAAGAAGCAAATCTATCGAAAACCGCGCCAAGGGAAAAGGAATATGGAACACCTACGACGTCGTTGCCGTAGACGGCGTCATCAAACTATCGGTCAACGGGAAGTTTGTAAACGGTATTTCGAAATCGACACAAAAGAAAGGGTATTTATGTCTTGAATCAGAAGGAGCGGAAATCCATTTTCGGAATTTTAAGATTATTGAACTGCCACCGGGCGTAACTTCCGAGAAGGAAATTGCCCCTGAACTGAAGTAATACGGAAAGTTAGCTTCGAATTCAATTCATAATGGGGAATTTCTGCACTTGACCCGCAAAACAATCTCAAAAAATAGCATCATACCCGGGCAAGGCCGGTATCGCCCCAAAATTCGTAGTAGTTATCGCCCCTGCCTTATTCGCCATTTCTATCATTTTAACAAGCCCATCATTATCGGCCCAAATTGTATGTGGGTCTTCTAGACGTGAAATTTGATACAGCAAACATCCAATAAAAGCATCGCCGGCACCCGTAGTATCAACAGGCTTGACCGCGATGCTTGCGACCCTTTTTTTGAAGGTTGGTGTACTGATTAAAGTGCCTTCTTTGCCTAGGGTAATAGTTATAATCCTTGTGCCTATTTCGTGAAGAACGGCACAGACTTTTTCCAACCCCTTTTCGCCGGATAGCAATTCGGCTTCCTCTAAGCTGAACTTGCACAAATGCGCCTTTTCAATAAAATGCACACATTTTTTGACAAAGGTTTTCTCTTCATGCTTCCAAAGATCACCCCGAAAGTTAGGGTCAAAGCTAATAAAGGCCTTTTGGGTCAGGGCATCAAATAAATAACGACTATAGGCCTCTTCAAGTCCACCGCCCAACAAAGCCGTCGCCGCCCCAAAATGTACCATATTACCTTTAAAACTTTTTTTGACCGATGTATCGTATTTCAGTTTTTTATCAGCGCCGCGGCTAAATACAAAATCCCGCTCACCATCTTCGGCAATGGAAACGTAAGCCAAAGTGGTAAAGGTTTTCGAACGCTGCGCCAAAGCCGTGTCAACACCGTTTTTTTCCAAAACATCCAACAAAAAACTACCAAAGGGATCGCTGCCAACGCAGCCTATAAATTTACTTTTACCACCCAATTTGGCTATGGCACAGGCTACATTTGCAGGAGCTCCGCCCGGTTTTTTAGTAAATAATTCCGCTTTGGAAAGGTCGTTGCCCTGATTTTCGGCTACGAAATCGATGAGCAGTTCACCGATACAGTAGATAGTCTTCATTTTTTTAGTTTTGAATATCCCCCCTAAAGTAGTCACAAAAAAGCAGTGATGCCAGCGATTTGAATCATTTTGTGACCCATTAAAATGTATTGCTTGTTATTAGGTCCTTCAGAAAATTTAACCTTGGCATCCAATAATCCTGTAATCCTGTTTATTTTTGCACCATGACAAAAAAAAGGACGCTAGTTATCGGAGACATCCACTCGGGATTAAAGGCTTTACAACAAGTTTTGAAAAGGGCAGAGGTTTCTGCGGATGACCGATTGATATTTTTGGGGGATTATGTAGATGGGTGGTCCGAAGCCGTCGAGACCGTAGATTTTATTATAGGCTTGCGAAAGACGCACAACTGTGTTCTACTCCGGGGAAACCATGACGAGCTTTGCCTCGAATGGCTACGTGGCGGAAAGGACAATCCGCTTTGGCTGCAGCATGGCGGCAGTGCTACCTTGGCTTCCTATAAAAAGACGGATGCAAAAACAAAGGAAGAACATATCCGCTTTTATGAAAATCTGCAAAACACGTATCTCGATGCGGAGAACAGGCTTTTTTTGCACGCCGGTTTCACCAACTTGAAGGGCATCGATTACGAATATTATCCGGAAACATTCTACTGGGACCGTACGCTTTGGGAACTGGCGCAATCCCTTAATCCCGATCTGCAAAAAGGAAATCCTTTTTTTCCCCAACGGTTATCACATTACAAAGCTATATTCATCGGTCATACACCTCTTTCAAAAACAGCTGTTGTCGAACCCAAATACGCTAGCAAGGTTTGGAACATCGACACAGGGGCAGCATTCAAAGGGGCGTTGTCAATGCTGGACGTCGACACCAAAAAGGTATGGCAGAGTGATCCGGTGCATACCCTTTATCCGAAGGAGCAAGGAAGAAACTTAAAATAGCCAACTTATTAGTACCATTTGATTATATTAATGACGAAATTTGTAAAACAATATAAACTGAACAGCGATGGCTGAAAAGAACATACGACTAGAAGTGATGCAGGCCATAGAGCCGCAAGTAGAGGGATTTATGGATTCTTTTCTGATTCCCATCGAGGATATTTGGCAACCTTCGGATTTTTTGCCTGATTCTGAAAATGATAATTTTTTGGAATCTGTTCGCGAACTGCGGGGAGAATCTAAAGAATTGGGTTACGATTTTTGGGTGACCATGGTGGCCGATACCATTACGGAAGAGGCACTACCCACCTATGAATCGTGGTTGATGGACGTGGAAGGTATCGATCAGCATGGCGACAACAAAACGAACGGTTGGGCGAAATGGGTACGCGCTTGGACCGGTGAAGAAAATCGGCACGGCGACGTACTAAACAAATTTTTGTACCTATCTGGAAGGGTAAATATGCGCGAAATAGAGATTACAACCCAACATTTGATAGCCGACGGTTTCGATATCGGCACCGATCGGGACCCCTATAAAAATTTTGTGTATACCACATTTCAGGAACTGGCCACCAATATTTCCCATAAACGGGTGGGTCAAATGGCGAAGAAGAAAGGAAATGCACTTTTAGGAAAGATGTGTACTATTATTGCAGGTGACGAAATGCGGCATCATTTGGCCTACCGCGAATTCGTCAAGACCATTTTAGGAGAAGATCCTTCTGGTATGGTGCTCGCCTTTGCCGACATGATGAAAAAGAAAATCGTTATGCCTGCCCATTTTTTAAGGGAATCTGGCGGTACTATTGGCGCGGCCTTTGAGAATTTTTCGAACTGCGCCCAGCGTCTCGGGGTCTACACGGCACAGGATTATGTAGATATTCTTAGAAAGCTTAATAGTTACTGGGAGATCGATAAGGTGAGAAGCCTCAATGACGAAGCGGAGAAAGCCCGAGATTATCTGGTAAAACTACCCGACAGGTTGGAACGTATTTCGGAGCGTATGAAATTCCCCGAAGACCAATATCGGTTTAAATGGGTTGAGGCAAATGGTATGGTTTAAAAAAACTTAAGTTCAAGCGTAGCATCAAAATCAATCCCTTGACATTTAATCCTGAAAACCGTCCCGTTGGTAAAGGGGTATTTTACAATCGTTTTTGTGTCGTGATACTTGGGTTTATTTACTGATTTTATTGAAGTATGAGCCTTACAATTTCCCATGATTGTGCTCCTGCTGCCATCTGAACAATTCTTTCCACTTGCCTTCGTAGCACATTTTGGCTTGCATTGGCCATGAGGCCGGATCATGTACCTTGTAGCGCTCCCCGCCACCGTTCAAAATGTCTTGGCATCCGGCGACCGGAGTTTCCGATAGCGCTTTCCAGGTTTTGATGCCTGCGGATTGGAACATTTCTGATATTTTTGGGCCTATACCTTCAATAACTCTTCAGGTCATCCTTTGTAATCCTTTTTCCAAAGGCAGCCATGGCGGCGGAATCGTCGAACATATTTCCAGTAGCTACCGCGGTGACACTTGCGGGCGTGAAGCCTAGGGAAGAAGGTATCTTTTCACCACCACTGTTTTTAGCAATGAATTTTTGGTTACAGACGTCCAACTCGGACAGTAATTTGGAATTCTTGTCGCGCAATGAATTCAGTTCCTCGGAGTTATTAATCGACTCCAAACTGCTTTTCCCCATCAAATAACCTACTATACCGCATAATACCCCTATCAGTACGGGTGTCAACCAGTACCAAATGTTCGTGTTCTCAACTTCCATAGTAATCAGGTTCAAGGGTTATTCATTTACCGGCAAATTCAGTCTTTCTGATTTTCGCTCGTTCCTTTTCGGCATCGTTACGGACAATAATTTCTTTCGAATCATCCGAATCCGTGTTAACTCGCCTTTCGAGAATACCGTTTAGATGGAGATAAGCCTTAGCAAAATCGGCACGTTCCTGACCAAGTGGATACTTTAAATTTCTCGTTGTAAAATCTATTTGGTATTGCTGACTACAATGTATTAAAAAAAATAATACCCAAAAGTAAATCATTGATATTAAATCCTAATAATCAAGGTGATAAAGAGTGTTCTTCCATTATTTCTGTAGGTACTATTCATGATGTTTTGAACCCGACAGAAAACAAAAGAACATAGTACTTAAGACCTATTTTACAATTATTCATTTTCTGATGTGTGTAAAAGATGGTTTCTCAGAATGCCCTTGTATTTGGTTCTACAACCCATTTCTAAAAATCTTAAGTCAATCTAACTAATTCATTGATAGTTTTCCACGATATTCGTTGTGCAATCCTTAAGAATATTAAAGGCTATCTGGGTAGGCCAGATATACACTTTTGGTACCATTGGTAAAAAAGGACTTGCCCGATGAACAGCTATTTTAGAGATTGCGGAAGATTTGTTAAACATCATACATATAGAACCGAATATCATCCCTCCCGACGAAGTTCCGGCATTGAGATGATTTTTACGAAATTTGGTTTGGGAAGCCGCTGACCGTTTGAGCCAGTGCCGATGCAAAGTAGGCATGAAGGAGCTAAGCGGTCAGCGGAATCTTTGATTGGGAAAGTACGGCTAAACTTATTTATCAGCCCAACCTAAATAGAAATTCGTTAGCCTATTGATGTTATGGTATTACTATTTGAATCGCACCAATGTAATACTATGCCCCCGATTATACGTGAAAAATGACCATCCACACAAAATGATTGGAAGACCTAAAATTATCCATATATATTTACCCCGAGTTTAGAGCCAATAAATTATGAAAACGGAAATCATCAAAATTGTGACTTTCGGCCGTATGGTCGTCCTTCTTGGAATACGAGCCCTATTGCGGGAAAACTGGAGGGTCGAACAAACAGTACCTGTAAGAAATAACCCTGATAAAATAAGATAGGAAGGCATTTTGTACTTCCACCTAAAATAGTAGTTTGAGTTAGTTAGTTTAGTGTTCAATACCCGCTGTATTTTTTGCTTGTCTATTCGGGGGAAGGGCCAGTAAAAAGTAGACAGCGGGTTTTTTGATTTCGATGTTAACCTTTATCCATTCCCAGACATTAAGTCTAAAACTGACTAAAGCGTATATTATGAAAACTGCTCTGAAATTATTCGTGAACGTATTGGTTCTTTTTGCCTTGATAGCGGTCTCCTGTAGCAAAGATGAAACGGAAGGTCCCATTGGTCCCCAAGGCCCACAGGGAGAAACAGGCATACAAGGCCCAAGAGGTGACCCGGGGGAGATTGGACCGGAAGGCCCGCAAGGTTCCCAAGGAAGTGCTGGTGAAGATGGAAATGCCAATGTATCGGTAGGCACGGTCGTTCTGACCAATGCCGATTGGCTATGGAATTCCAGCTATTCTTTTTCGTACGGTCCAGGGACCACGAGTAGTACTTTTACAAGGTATGTGAATTTGAACGTTCCCGAAATAGATGCCATAATTGATGATTCGGGCTTGGTGCTGGTGTATTTTAAAGCCACAGCGTCCGGAGGATGGCAACCCTTGCCTTTTCAATTCTCTAGTTTCGGAAATGATTATGACACCCATATTGTTTATGAAACTAGCGTAGGAAATATTCGTTTCCACTATTTCTGGTGGGCTAATCAGGGGACTGTGCCAATTGGGCTTAGTACCTATACGATAGGCAATTATCCTATTAAGTATGTAATTATTGAGGGTAATGTCATTGCGAAAAGTCCTGATAAAAGCAATCTAGACTTTAAAAAGATGTCATACGAAGAAATCATGGACCATTTTAATTTGGAAGACAAATAAGATTTCAAGCATCTGGACAGAAGGCCTCACCTGCAAAGCAGAGCTAATCCCTGCACCTCCGACAACCTATGAGCCCACAACCGATGTGGGAGGCACGAAAGAGAGGATTGCACGACCGCGAAGATTGCACAATTATAAGTTAAATTGTAAGACTTGTGCGTCGGCAACCGACTAGCGACCATAGGAGCATTAGAATTTCACTTTTACAGTTCAAATGTTATTCCTTGGGCTAGCGGTAGTTGATCAGTAGAAATTAATTGTATTCGTCTGCCGCCGCATATAGACCTTCCAAGCGTCAGAACCACTTTCGCGGCCACCACCTGTCTCTTTTTCATCCGCCGAACGCCCCACCAATCTCGGCACCCGGATGTTCCGATGTTGACATTGGCGATTCCGCAGTCGCTTCCGGAAACCGACAGAAAACGTTCGGCTTCCCTAAGGTTATTGGTCATAATCGCAGAGGACAGACCTTGAACCACCCCGTTCTGTATGTCAATGGCGTTCTCAATTTCCCCAGAATATTTTAAAAGATAAAGCACCGGGGCAAAGGTTTCGTGCTGCACAATTTCGAAGCCTGGCTTTGCCTCGGCAATAGCAGGTTTCACATAGCATCCACTTTCATACCCCTCACCTTCAAGTACTCCACCTTCAACGATTACTTCCCCTCCTTCTTCGACCACTTTTTTCAACGCTTCGTTGTACATCGCCACGGCTTCGGTATCGATCAAGGGGCCAACATGGTTTTTCTCGTCCAAAGGGTTGCCGATACGCAATTGTTCGTAGGCTGCGACCACGGCATTCTTTACTTTGTCATAGATGGAATCGTGAATAATCAGCCTTCGGGTCGAGGTACATCGCTGGCCGGCCGTACCTACCGCACCGAACACGGCACCAATTACAGTCATTTTGATGTCCGCATCCGGGGTAACGATTATGGCGTTGTTACCTCCAAGTTCCAAAAGGGATTTTCCCAAACGAGCTGCCACCGCCTGAGCGACAACCTTTCCCATTCTTATGGAACCAGTTGCCGAGACTAAGGGAATTCGGGAATCGGTGGTCATCATCTCCCCTACTCTGTAATCACCATTAATCAAACAAGATATGCCCTCTGGTAGTTCGTTTGCCTTGAATACCTCGGCAGCGATATTCTGACACGCCACCCCACAAAGTGGTGTCTTTTCGGAAGGTTTCCAAACGCAGACATCTCCACAGACCCACGCCAAAGCGGTGTTCCAGGCCCAAACGGCCACCGGAAAATTAAAGGCGGAAATTATGCCGACTACCCCGAGCGGATGATATTGTTCGTACATACGATGCCCGGGCCGCTCGGAATGCATAGTAAGTCCGTGGAGCTGCCTTGAAAGGCCGACCGCAAAATCACAGATATCGATCATTTCCTGAACCTCGCCCAAACCTTCCTGATAACTTTTTCCCATCTCGTAGGAAACCAACTTCCCCAAAGGTTCTTTCAGTTCCCGGAGTCTGTTACCAAATTGACGTACGATTTCGCCACGCTGCGGTGCTGGCATGGTCCGCCAAGTCGAAAAAGCCTCAGTGGCAGTGGACATTACCTTATTATAATCTTCCCTCGCGGTCGTTTTTACTTTAGCAATCAAGACACCGTCAACAGGAGAATGTGAAGCTATGATTCCCCCTGAACCAAAATTTTCTGACCCAGTGGAAGTGCCTTCGTTAATTTCATTGATTCCTAAAGCTTTTAGGGCATCTTCGATACCGAATTCCTTGCCGATTTTTGACATTTTTTATCTTTTTTATTGGTATTGTGATATTTTCAACAAAGATACGTTTTCAGACGACGGGGAAAAAAGACAAAAGGTACGTAGGAAAAGGAATATAGGTTCGATAAGTCCCATTTCAAAGAATGGAAAAACAAGTCACCATAAATTACAGAACAATTATCCAATAAAAATGAGAAGCAACGCAACCAAAGCAGGTAACGCCTGGACAAAAAAGATTTTTCGGTCAGCCGAAAATGCCCCATAGATTCCGGCGACGGCGACACATCCTAAAAAGAAAAGCGAAATATTTGTTTTCCAGATGGGTTCTTCGATAAAGAATGTCCAGATCAATCCTGCGGCTAAAAAACCGTTGTAGAGCCCTTGGTTGGCGGCCAAAGGCTTGGTAGGTTCAAAAAGTTCGGCAGGAAGGTTTTTGAATATTTTCTTGCCTCTGGTCGTCCAAGCGAACATTTCGAACCAAAGAAAATAGAGGTGCAATAGGGCTATTATGCCTATAAGTATGTCTTTGGCCATTCTTAAAGGTACCCATAATTTTAGTGGTTTAAAGACTTTGGAAAATTATAATAAAAGATTTTATGCCTTATTCCCGAAAACAATACTGAATTGTGTTCCAGCCCCGTTAGACTCATAGGTGAGTTTGGCCGAAATTTGTCTGCAAAGGGCCCTAATAATCTCAAAACCAATACCCTCTGCGTTTTTGATATCGAAATCGTCGGGCAGACCTTGGCCGTTGTCAAGCATCGTGAGTGACACATCTTCATTATTCACCCTTTTGACCTCTATAAGCAGTTCGTTGTATTTGGTGGAATCGGGAAAAGCATGTTTCACCGCATTGGTGGCCAGTTCGGAAATAATAAGCGCAAGGGGCACGGCAGTATCTAGGTCGATGGAGATATCGGGACAATCGATTTGGTGACTGAATGACGAAGATATTTTCTTTTCGTGCTCCATCAGGTCATTCAGGTACTCGCTCAGGTTTACCGCCTTCGAATCTTTCTCTTGATAAATTTTCTGGTGTGTCAAAGCAATGGCTAATATTCGGGCCTGGCTATCTTCTATGGCCGTGATGGCCTCTTGGCTAGTCAATTTTCGCTTCTGCATGTTCATCAGGCTCGATGTAATCTGTAAATTGTTCTTGACCCTATGGTGTACTTCGCGCAACAGGTTTTCCTTTATTTCGTTCGAAGCCTGCAATTCAGCTGTTCGTAAAAGCACCCTGGCTTCTAAACGTTCGTTATATCCGTCCCTTTTTTTGACGGTATAGGTCAGTAGCAGGGTTGAAATCATGCCGAGCAAAAGAACCACGTAAGCTTCGAATATATGAGGGAAAGAAAGATACGGGGCTTTCGGAATAAAATGAATTTCCCAAAGACGATCTGCCGCCTTTAAACGTTTCGTTATGGCGTTCTCACGAAAATTTTTGGTTTTTTCATTTACAAAACTGGAATACAGCAATTCGGTGTCGGAAGTTTGGTCATGTATGCAGATGTCGAGAACTTTCAGTTCGGATTCCAAGGTATTACCGATAAGGGCGTCCATACGGTACACGCCGGCCACCACTCCGATAGTTTGTTTCGATTGGGAATCGAACACCGATTTTACTGCCATAATACCGGGAATGCCGTTGTTGTTCAATACAAGGTTCATCGGTCCTGTCAAAACTATTCCTTGAGTACTGATAGTTCTATCTATCGCTGATTTCCTGGTCTCATCGGAATAAAGGTCATAACCCACAGCTTTTTGCAAAGATTTTATTGGATTCAACATTTTTATAGGATAATGAAGCCCTTTTGATGTAGAAACAACCAGATTGTCTGTAGAATCAGTCTTGGTAATCAATGTAAACCTTTCAAAATCCTCTTCCGTGGATTCTTCGATACGTGGCGCCCATTCCAAAGCACCTATTCCGTTTAATTCCTTTAGAAAAGGATTAGTGAGACGTTCGAAAAGTTTTTGGGATATATTGGGTTCGTTCTCAAAAAAGAAGGCCATCGTTTCGATGACCAGATTTATTTTATTCAATTCATCACCCAACTTCAACTCTGCTTTTACAACGGCATTGTCTACAGTCGCCTTGTTTCTTTCTTGATACGTTTTATTGATGGAATAGAATATGAAGACCGATATCGCGATTCCTAAAATTAAGACCGCCGCATATTTAAGTTGGGACTTCGTCATAATTTGCGCAAGTTAAGGAATTGCACTATACGGACCGGAAAGATTATTTGCTCTAAAATATAGGGTTTTTCTTAATAAATTATACCGTAGTGTGATCCTCCGGTAATTCTTTAACTATCGGCAACGAAGCGTTTATCTACGGGCATAACCGTTCCGCAATTATCACAGGTACGCAGTTCTTTCGAGCCGTAGAAATATTTGAAGTGCCCTAGAAAGTCTTTTTCGATATCGTTCAAAGTAAAGTAGACTTCATAGAGTTTGTGGTTACAGTTATCGCAGAACCAAAGTAGTCCGTCGTCGACATTCATTTCGGCACGTTTGCGTTCGATGACCAAACCGATACTCTTTTCGTGGCGAACAGGCGAATGCGGCACTTTTGCAGGATGCAGGTACATATCGCCAGGACCGAGTTCAAAGATCTTTTTATGGCCATCTTCTTGAATGTGTACTTCAATAGTACCCTCTAACTGATAAAAAAGTTCTTCGGTCTCGTTGTAATGATAATCCTTTCTAGCATTTGGGCCGGAAACGACCATCACAATATAATCGCCGGCATCTTTGTACAGGTTTTTATTGCCTACAGGCGGTTTCAATGTATCACGGTTATCAGCGATCCATTTGGTAAGATTGAACGGGGGTGCTATCGGCATGGTGGCAAAAAGTTTATGGGTTTAGGGGTTTACGGGTGAATTGAAACACCATACCCTAAACAGTTTTTCCAAAAGTATAAAAATATACTCATGCCATTCAGTAATTTGAGAAATGTATTTGATTCTTTCCCATTACAAAATTATCAAGCATAGCCACAGCTAGGGTTGCTATTATTGACGAAGAGTAAAATAAAAAGAGAGCGTCAAAGATTTGAATTATTCAATTGCAGGCGTATTTACTTTACTTACCGATAAAAAATCTGTGTAAAGTAAAGTTTTCCATCCGCATCTTTCTTGACACTGACAGCGGTATGGGTGAATTCGCCTTCCATGGTGCGTTTGTGCTTGGCACTGTTCAACCATCCTCGAAAGGCTTCGGAGGCGGTTGAATACTCTTTCGCAACGTTCTCCGCCACAAATACCGCACCTACCTCAGTAGAAATATCGGAGGCCCTGGCGGTAAAGTTGTCGTGATTGATAGCGCCTACGGCAATCATGTAGTCGGTATGGGCATTGGCTTGCCCATAGGCGATTGAGTTGAACTGCAGCCCGTTCCCTCCCAGCGAAATTCGATGGTCGTTAACGGTGTTCAATAATTCCTGTTCAACTTCCGTTACGTTTTGGCTCTCGACGATATTCAAGGGTTCAGCGGACTCTTTTGTACAAGAGCCCAAAATGCCTACGAATACGGTGAGGGCGATTAAGTGCATCCTCATTTTCATACAAAGTTCTATTTTGTAAGTAGGTGTTCCGGAAAGTAGGTGCGAAGAATGGGGAATTCTTGTGTTCTCGATAGCAGTGCGGGGTACATTGCTGATGCTAATATTGAAAAAATTCTGCGGACTACCCCCACTTATTGTTTCTTTTCGATGAAATGCCTATTTATGCGATTTCCTGATAACCATAATCAAGTACTCAACCCAATTTCATCTTCGTTTTTATTTGATATTGAGGTTTCCCTAATCTTCATGCTCAATCCGTATTGTTTTTTATTACAAACTGCATGGTTGCGTTAGATGAGCGCACCTTCGCCTTCTCGCCTGCAACGGGTTGGTTATTCAAGATATAATTGAGTGCCAAAAAATGGCCGATGGAACATTCGCTGTTCTTAATTTGTAATTCAGCATTGAAAAATGCAAAAGTTGATTTACAAGGCTGTTGCTACTTCTCAATTCCCGTCAAAGTAATGTGGGGTTCGGTGTGATAATTGCGCCTTTTCCAAAAAAGTCTTAAAACATCGACGCATTTTGCAAGTTTTTGGTTCCTGCGGTTCTGGAAAAACGTCCGAATGTCCTTATAATTACCGAGACAATACGCAGGGATTTCTTCGGATGTCAGGATGGTATGGATATTTTCGTCACTTTCTTCAGGATTGAAAATCGGTATCCTGAAAAACGGACGTTACTCATTGGCCATTTTGAGATAATAGCTATTGGTAGTTTAATGCGATTCGTAGGGTCTGAGTTCTAGCCAATCTTTAATGTAACCATTCTTATTCATGGTGTTCTGAAAGCTATATCAGATTTTACGACCATGTTTACGAGGATAACATGTCGTTAAATTGCGAACGTCTCCTTCTCCACCATTGGCTCTTTCAAGACGTAGTCAAAGATTAAAGCACCGATTTCCTTAATAGGCTCATAAAGCACCGATTGCTCCATATTCTCGTCTTTGACCAGGCCGGCCGAAGTGTTGACCCTGTCGAAGAACACCAATAACGCCCCTAGAATAACCGCTACCTTGACAACCCCAAAAATTCCTCCGGCCAATCGATTCAACCATCCGAGCATGGCGAAACTTGCGATTTTGGTCAGTAATTTGGCCAAAAGATTCACTACCAATACAATTATGATAAATGTGATGACAAAAGCGGTCAGGTTGATGTAGCGCTCCTCCCAATCCATACTTTGGGATAGGTAATCGCCCGCATAGTAGGAAAAATGGATGGCGCCGTAGATACCGGCAATGAGAGCCAAAATCGAGGCGAGTTCAATGATAAGTCCGTTTTTAAGGCCTTTCCACAGGCCCCAGACCAGCAATAATCCTAAAATGATATCCAAGAAGCTCATCGGTGATACGTTTGAACAAAAGTAGCATTTTGATTTGTACCTTTGATTGTTTTTTAGGACAAGCCTCCCTTTCTAAAAGTGTTGTCGCGGTCGAATGTCGGGCCGAGGAATTCGACTAGGTTCGGTACAGGCGTTGTCGGGGATTGAATTCAAAAGTAAGGTTAGGAATATGGCAAGAGACGAACAACTAAAAAAGCACTGGCAGGAATTGGTCGAAAAGCTTTCCGCCCAATTCGCCGACGGCGACCCGCTTGAACTTGACGCCATCATCTACTTGGTAGGTGTTCAAGAGCTCGGCCAGTACGATAGAACATTTAAAAAAGATCATAAACTTGATTTGATGCATATCGCCATTTGCCGACTGCTGGAGCCATACGGCTATTATGAATTCGAATTTTTTGATGAAGAGGGATGGCCACATTATACGACCAAGGAAGAATTGCCGCCGTTAAAGGCAGGGGAACAGTCGGTGCTTATGAAAGAGGCGATCGTAGGATATTTTTTGGAGCGGGAATATATCGCTTGACGTAAATTCCGAGGGCTGTCGCCGAACGCGTATAGGGCGTCGGAATCTGTCTGTTTTCGACTGCCCGGCCCCTTAATACGAATCCCTCAAATCAACAACACGAACCAGAGGTAACAGATTCCTTCGCTATGCTCGGAATGACACCATACTACGCCGTAATCTTCACCTCTATCCGCACAGATAGAGACCAAGGTTATGCGGAAATGGCAAATCGGATGGAAGAATTGGCGACGCAACAACCGGGTTATCTGGGCATCGAAAGTGCACGGGGCGACGTTGGCATCACGGTCAGCTACTGGAAAAGTCTGGAGGCGATTGCGAATTGGAAGGCCAACACCGATCATCTTTTTGCACAACACAAAGGAAAAACCCATTGGTACAAATACTATAATGTGCGCATATGTTTGGTGGAGCGGGAATATGATTTCAGGGGTAAGACCATCTAGGAAAGCGTTTCATTTAACCAAAACGGATGAAATCAACGGACTACACAAAAGTTAGGGGCGAAATAAAATCCGGGCATGGCGTCGCATCTGGAAAAGGCAAGGACAAAAGATATCCCGGAGGGACCCTAAAACAACAGTCCAAACATTTTTTAGAGCAGGGTCTGGATTTGAGCACCTATTTCAGGGGCACCGTCAATTTGGATATTTCACCTAACACCTATAAAATAAAAGACCCGAAATATTTTTTTGAGAACATTGATTGGTCGGATTACATACCACCGGAGAATTTTTATTTTTTTGATGTTTTACTGCATTATAAAGATAAAACCTATGCAGGTTTAATTTATATGCCCGATCCCGAAACTAAACAAGACCATGTTCAAATACCGAATATGCTTGAACTGATTCTTCCAAAAGTAAAGGGTTTGAAATATGGTGATTGCGTAGATATAGAGATTAAGAAGGGCCAACTTGACATAATCACCAATTGACTAGCGGAGGCAGGAACCGAAAATAGCACGGGGCAGAACGCTTAATTTCTGAACAGACGTAAAGACCAATGAAGTAGTGCGCAAACCGGCTTATACCCAAACTGATTCCGAAGTTTGCTTGCATCTCGACCAGAAGTGTCACCATGAAACTGAAAGGTTTCTTGGAACGGGGGTGCGCCAACGAAAAGAACCAATCGGACAATGATGATTTATGCGCTTGAAATGAAATTTCCGTGATAATAATGATGTGCAGGTCAATGTAGATTTGCTTTCTTCAACGAGTTTCTTATTTTAATCGGAAGTATAAGCCTTATACCATACTTACGGGAATTTTGCCTTATATTTAAACTTTAACGGAAAAACTCAAACAACAAGGCCACTCATTCATACAACTTACTTCTCACCTACGACTGCCCACCCACGTTGAGGTAGGTCTAAAATCTCATATCTGTCATGAATTATATCATCTCCCTAGACCAAGGTACCACCAGCTCCCGAGCCCTGCTTGTCGATGAAAAAGGAAAAATCAAGGGCATGGTACAAAAGGAGTTCAAACAAATATTTCCTAAATCGGGATGGGTGGAGCATGACCCGAAAGAAATACTTGAATCACAATTGGGCGTACTAAAAGAACTGATTAAAAAGGAAAAGGTCAAAGCTTCCGACATCAAGGCCATCGGCATTACCAATCAACGGGAGACCACCGTGGTCTGGGACAAGAATACCGGCGAACCCGTTTACAACGCCATCGTTTGGCAAGATAAGCGTACCGCCGACATCTGCGAACATCTAAAGAAAAGTGGATTGACCGAACATGTGCAGAAAACGACAGGACTGGTCATTGACTCCTATTTTTCGGGCACCAAGGTCAAATGGATCTTGGATAATGTGGACGGAGCGATGAAAAAAGCGAAAAACGGCGACCTATTGATGGGCACTATCGATACTTGGCTCGTATGGAACATGACCGAAAAGAAACATCATGTTACCGACTATACCAACGCCAGCCGAACGATGGTTTATGATATCGTAAATTTGAAATGGGACGATACCTTGCTCAAGGCACTCGGTATACCGAAATTGATGCTTCCGGACGTAAAACCTTCGGCCCATCATTTTGGCGATTATGATTTGGATGGCACAAAAATTCCCATTGCGGGAATCGCTGGCGACCAGCAAGCTGCGCTATTCGGACAAGCCTGTTTTAAAAAAGGAACGGCCAAAAACACCTACGGAACGGGATGCTTTATGCTCATGAACACAGGTACAGCCCCGCAATTTTCCAAAAACGGATTGCTGACTACTATCGCCTATGGGTTAGACGGGAAAGTATATTACGCCCTAGAGGGCAGTATTTTTATCGCCGGAGCCGCCGTACAATGGTTACGCGACGGACTGGAATTGATCGAGGATGCCAAAGAGACCGAAGCTTTGGCCGACTCGGTGGAGGGCGAAAACCCCGTCTACGTCGTACCGGCCTTTGCCGGCCTAGGCGCACCGTACTGGGACATGTACGCCCGAGGTGCGGTATTCGGCCTGACCCGTGATACCGGAAAAGCCCATATCGCCAAGGCCACATTAGAGGCACTGGCCTATCAGACCAAGGATATTTTGAAGGCTATGGAAGATGATTCGGGCATCCAGCTTAAAAATCTGCGCGTCGACGGTGGGGCCTGCGCTAATAATCACCTCATGCAATTTCAGGCCGATATACTCGATTCGGAAGTCCACAGACCGGAAGTTATCGAGTCTACCGCGATGGGTGCAGCCTTTTTAGCAGGCATACAGGTTGGCCTTTGGAAACATGAAGATGTCGATCAAAGTCGCCCCATGAACCGTATCTTTAAACCTACTTTCGACAGGGTGAAACGGAAGCGTCTCTACAAGAAATGGCAGAAGGCAGTGGAGCGCACCAAAGACTGGGAAGACCATTGAAGAACTAATATATAGTAATAGCTAAAATTCAACGTAAAAATGACCCGCTTTTATAGCGGGTTTTATTATTTTGCAGTCTATGTACGGAAAAATAAAAGAACATCTACAAAACGAGCTGGACCAAATAAAGGAGGATGGCCTCTATAAACAAGAGCGCATCATAACCTCGCCCCAAGATGCGGTCATCAAAATCTCGACCGGAGAGGAAGTCATAAATTTTTGTGCAAACAATTATTTGGGACTGTCATCGCACCCAGAGGTCATTCAAGCCGCCAAGGATACGATGGATACCCACGGCTTTGGGATGTCATCGGTACGATTTATCTGTGGCACACAGGATATCCACAAAGAACTAGAAAAAAAGATAGCCGATTTTTACGGTACGGAAGACACCATATTATATGCGGCCGCATTCGATGCCAACGGCGGGGTATTTGAACCTTTGCTCACTAAAGAGGACGCCATTATATCGGATTCATTAAACCACGCTTCTATTATAGACGGCGTTCGCCTTTGCAAGGCTATGCGCTATCGATACGCGAACAGCGATATGGGGGACCTCGAAAAACAATTGAAGAAAGCCAATGATGACCATGCCCGCTTCAAGGTAATCGTTACCGACGGGGTTTTCTCTATGGATGGCCTAGTGGCGCCTTTGGACAAAATCTGCGATTTGGCCGAAAAATATGATGCCATGGTCATGATAGACGATTGTCATGCCACAGGTTTTATCGGGCAAACCGGTCGTGGCACTTTGGAGGAAAAAGGGGTAATGGACCGTATCGATATTATTACCGGCACACTCGGAAAAGCTATGGGCGGGGCCATGGGGGGCTATACGACCGGCAAAAAGGAAATTATTGAAATACTGCGCCAACGTTCACGACCCTATCTTTTTTCGAATTCCTTGGCCCCCGCTATAGTTGGGGCATCTATTAAGGTATTCGAATTATTGAAAAAAGACACTTCGCTGCGGGATACCCTTAAAAAAAACACAACCTATCTTAAGAAGGGCCTAAAAGAGGCCGGTTTTGATATTATAGATGGCGAATCGGCCATTGTACCCGTGATGCTCTATGATGCCAAACTTGCGCAAGAAATGGCAAGCAGGTTAATAAAAAAAGGGATTTATGTTATCGGTTTCTTTTATCCGGTTGTCCCCAAAGGCAAGGCTCGAATACGGATACAACTATCCGCAGCGCATACGACAGCGCACCTAGATAAGGCCATTAAAGCCTTTATTGAAGTAGGAAAAGAATTGAAAATCGTTTAAATGCGTTCTTTTTTCCCTAAAAGGCGTTAAAAAAATTAAAGATTGATTTTGTTAATAATGTTTAACAACTTACATTTGCAGCTAATAAACACTTAAACTTAAAAATTTGAACATGAAACATCTTAGCAGATTATTGGTTGTCACCCTACTATTAGTAGGCGTTGTCAGCATGCAAGCGCAAGACGAGAACAACCCTTGGCAGGTTAGTTTTGGGGTCAATGCCATTGACGTTTATCCAACGAGCGATGACAATTTCCCCACACAGACCAGCTCTTTTGGTAACCAGTTGTTTAATGCTAGCGATCATTGGAACATTCTTCCTTCCATTTCTTACATTGGCGTATCCCGATCGGTAGGCGACAACTTGTCCGTTGGTGTTAGAGGTTCGTTGAACAAAATCGACAAATTGGGCGATGTTAGCGTTGACGATCTTTCGCATTATGCTGTAGATGGAACTATAAAATATGCTTTCGCACCTAACTTCATATTAGACCCTTTCATTGAAATTGGAGGTGGTTATACTTGGGTTGATGAAATTGGTGCAGGTACCGTTAACGGTGGATTAGGTTTCAACCTATGGTTTACCGAAAACATAGGTCTCACCGTACAAACTTCATACAAACATGCCTTTGAAGATTACGGCCGTAAGCACTGGCAACACATGGCCGGTATCGCTGTTAAATTTGGTGGAACCGACACTGACGGTGATGGCATTTACGACAAAGACGATGCTTGTCCAGAAGTTGCTGGTCTAGAAGAATTCAACGGTTGCCCTGATTCTGATGGTGACGGTATCGAAGACAGCAAGGACGAATGTCCTAACGAAGCTGGTTCAAAAGAAATGAACGGTTGTCCTGATGCCGATGGCGATGGCGTTGCCGATAAAGATGATAAGTGTCCTAACGAAGCTGGTTTGGCGAATCTTGCCGGATGTCCTGATGCTGACGGAGACGGAGTTGCCGATGGCGAGGATGAGTGTCCTAATGAAGCAGGTCCTGCTGAAAACAAAGGCTGCCCATGGCCCGATACAGACGGTGACGGCGTATTAGATAAAGATGATAAGTGTGTTGATGAAGCTGGTACTGTAGCGAACGATGGTTGCCCAGAAGTTACCGAGGAAGTTCAGAAGCAATTGAACGACTACGCAAGAACTATCAACTTTGACACTGGTAAATCTTCTATAAAAGCTGAATCTACTTCAGTAATGGTCGATATCATCCAAATCTTGAACGAGTATCCTAACTCTAAGTTTACCGTTGAAGGTCACACGGATAGCACAGGTAGTGACCAATTGAACAAAAGCCTATCAGAATCAAGAGCACTTTCTGTAAAAGAGTTCTTAGTCGATAAAGGTATTCAAGAGTTCAGATTGTCTGCAATCGGGTTCGGTGAAGAGAAGCCTATCGCTACTAATAATACGAATGCTGGTAGAAAAGAGAACAGAAGAGTTGAAATCAACTTGGTAAAAGAGTAAGGTTCACTCAACATACATTTAGAAAAGCCCTGGCAATTTTGTCAGGGCTTTTTTTTATGGGTCTATTTATGCAAACAGAACAATCTAACCACTATTTTTGAGTTGGCACACGGCAGGTATTGAACTTATCTTGAATTCTTGTTTGGAAAAGATATATCCCGCTTTTGCACTCTAGTGAAAGGTTTATTAGATGCATAGCCGTAACACTCGGGTATAAAATAAGATGAGAGTACAAAATTTGAAAATAGCGGGTAAAGGAATGATTTTACACGAGTTCATTATCCGATTCGCAGAACTAAACGGGAATTTTTATCATGGAAAGCTTTCTAGAGGACGTAGTCGAAGAAATTGGAGAAAAATACGGCACCTTCGATAATCTTATATTTATACTACCTAGTAAACGTGCGGGCACGTTTTTGAGAAATGCGATGGCGAATACCTCGGAAAAAACCTTTTTCGCACCGGATATATACAGTATCGAACGTTTTATCGAGACCATTTCCGGATTGTCCTTCGCGACCCAAATTCAGCAGCTTTTTTTCCTTTACGAAGCATCCCTAGAAAAAACGTCAACCGAGCAGGACAATTTCTACACCTTTACAAAATGGGGTCAGACCTTACTGCAAGACATCAATGAAATAGACCGCTATCTGATAGACGCCGAAAAACTGTTCGCCAGCCTTTCCGATATTCAAGAACTGGACCACTGGTCGCTACGTACCGAAAAGACCAAAATGATGGAGGATTATCTTCAATTTTGGAACAACCTAGAATCGCTTTACCGCAACTTCAACGGGGCGTTGTTGGAAAAAGGTCTTGGCCATCAAGGTTTGGTCTACCGGACAGCCTGCGAAAAACTGGAAGAATATTTAGCGGAACAACTCGGTAAGACCTTTATTTTTATTGGCTTTAATGCCCTAAATACAGCCGAAAGCCAAATCATACAGTACATACTTGACCACCGTTCTTCTGAAATATATTGGGATATTGACCGCTACTTTTTGCAGGATATCGTTCATGATGCCGGCTATTTCATCCGTCAGCACCTTAAAACTTGGCCGTATTTGGCCAAAAATGGTCTTAAAGGTTGCAGCGAAAATTATCTTACCAAAAAGCAGATAAAAATAATTGGTGTACCCAAGAACGTCTCGCAGGCGAAATATGCCGGGCAATTATTGGGTAACCTTCATCAAGAAAACCCTGAACAATTACGCAATACTGCAGTGGTATTAGGCGATGAAGGCCTTTTAAATCCGTTGCTGAATTCCGTTCCCGTAGAAATTGAAGGGGTCAATATCACTATGGGCTATCCACTGCACAAAACCTCCTTGGCCAGTTTTTTCGACAAGTTCATAGCATTATATCTACAACGTAAAACCCAAGGATGGTTTTATCGTGATTTGCTCGGCTTTTTGGCGCACCCGAGCATGAATTCTTTGGTAAATACCGGTAAAACCAATGTAATTGAGTCTATCGACAATACTATAAAAACGAAGAACTGGACTTACATAAGCGTTTCCAAAATGTTAGGTATATGCGGGAAGGATAATGATTGGATAAAGCTAATGTTCATCGAAAACACGCCGACTCCGAAAGAAATCATTGCTATCGTTTTGAAAGTTATCGCGGAACTTAAAATTAGGCCCCAAAGTGCGAAAAACCCTTTGGAATTGGAGTACTTATACCGATTTAATGAACTTTTTAATCAGCTTAATGACCTCATCATAACCTATGACTTTATCACAGACTTAAAATCGCTACAAAGTCTTTATCGAGAACTCCTTTCCTCAGAAATCTTGGATTTTCAAGGAGAACCATTGGAAGGGCTGCAGATTATGGGAATGCTCGAAAGCCGTAACCTCGATTTCGAGACGGTCATCATCACATCAGTGAACGAGGGCATTCTGCCCTCTGGAAAATCGAACAACTCATTCATACCGTTCGATTTGAAGATATATTCTGGCTTGCCGACATACAAAGAGAAAGACGCGGTGTATACCTATCACTTTTACCGGTTACTGCAACGCGCCAAACAAATTTATATCCTGTACAGTACAGAACCTGACGATGGACTTGGTGGAGGCGAACGCAGTAGATTAATCAATCAGCTGCTGACAGATGAAAACAAGTTGCCCGATATTATCGAGACCTATGCTTCGCCAACAATCTCCCCCACCCTAAAAGCTTTGGAACACATCGAAAAGGATGCGGCGTTGATTGAGCTTATAAAAAATCATGCCGCCCGTGGGTTTTCACCGACCTCGCTAAGCAATTACATTCGGAATCCAATAGATTTTTACAAATGGAACTTATTGGGTATTGACGACGCTATGGCAGTCGAGGAAACCGTTGCCGCCAATACCTTCGGTACTATAGTACACGATACGCTTGAAGACCTGTACCGCCCGTTTATCGGACAATATTTGACCGAAGAAGGCTTGCAAATGGCCAAAGGAAAAATTAAGCATCTGGTAAAACACCATTTTTCGAAGAGTTATGGCGATGAGCATATTTCAAGGGGGAAGAACC
Source organism: uncultured Flavobacteriaceae bacterium (assembly GCA_963832345.1). Lineage (GTDB taxonomy): Bacteria > Bacteroidota > Bacteroidia > Flavobacteriales > Flavobacteriaceae > Pricia. The sequence goes on from CAWHTW010000020.1 coordinate 168,313, forward strand.
TCATTGCCTTCCATGTGGTCAGACGTTATTTAGAGAATTTTATTACTCTAGAAATTGAAGTTGTTAAGCGACATAGCATCAAGCTCATTGGCCTAGAACAAAAATTACTGGCCGAAATTCAAATACCTGAAATTGATTTTCCTATCCAACTCAAGGGAAAATTAGACCGTATCGATGAAATGGATGGCACTTTGCGCATCATTGACTACAAAACCGGAAGGGTGACTTCAACACAAGTAGAAATTGTAGACTGGGAGGAAATCACTTCAAATTATGACAACAGCAAAGCCTTTCAATTGCTTTGTTACGCACTAATGTACCAAAAAGATGTGCCCATTTCAAGTTTGGAGGCCGGTATCGTTAGCTTTAAAAATCTAAGTGCCGGACTCATGCGTTTCGCTACTAAGCCAAAGAAAGGAAGCCGCACTAAAGACAATACCATCACACAAGAGACTCTTGAATTGTTCTCCAAAGCTCTTAAACACTTGATTTTGGAAATCTGTGATCCAAATATTCCGTTTGTAGAGAAAGAGGTCTGAAATCGCTAATCTCTCAATACCGTTAGCCATGTGAATGGCATATAACATTGAGGATTACTTCTAAGTAACATAGCACCCAACAAAGTACATGTCTAGTCTCTTGCAGTTTAGGCTCTTTTTCACCTCTTATTTCTTATCCGGTCTACTCGGCCGTACCTCAATCTTACTAGGCAAAGTTCGCGGGTGCATTTTAAGAAGGTCTACTACGAGTTCCCCAATATCTTCAGGCTGAATTTTCCAATCGTCGGATGCATCAGGTTCATTGCCCGCAAAATTTGTCGCTACGGATCCCGGCATTATTGTGGAAACCTTGATATCATGTTTTCGTAAGTCGAGCATTGCCGCCTGTGTAAAGCCAACTACTCCGAATTTTGAGGCGTTATAGCCCGCTCCGGTCGCAAAAAAATTACATCCGGCCAAACTTGCCAAGGTTATATAATAGCCTTTTGATTTTTTCAAGGCTTCGACGGAAGCTTTTAGCGTATGAAAAACACCGTTCAAGTTGGTGTTAATCATTTCATGCCAGTCCTTATCTGACATTTCGTCGATAGGGGCAAAATTTCCTACTCCTGCGTTGGCCAAGACCACATCTAACTGTCCCCATTTATCTAAAATCTGCTGGACGGCCTTTTTTTCGTCACCGTGTTCAGTAACATCCGATGCTATAGCAAGTACTTGACTGTCGTCCCCCAAATGTTCCGCAGCCTTTTCGACCGATTTCAGGGTACGTCCGCTAATAGCGACTTTCATGCCCGCTTCGATGAGTTTTTGGGCTACCCCATATCCTATTCCTTTAGAGCCTCCTGTGATATACGCTATCTTATCCTTTAGATCTTTCATACTTATGATATTATTTTTTGAAACCCAATATACCATATATCCAACGATAATCTTGTTGATATCCGAAATTGTCTTGGCTCATATCGAACTGATTCTTCATTGTTGCTTATACTTTCTCAAGATAAGTCCACCATATCTTTACTTCTTTTTCTTGTTTATGAGGAAATAGAAAACTATTTTTAAGATTTACATAATTTTTTAGCCCTAAAAATAATCCATCGGCAAATCGATGCTGTATTTCAATCCCTTAGTCATAGAATGAAGAATGAAAATCCCTTCCTAAAAAACAATTTTTTATTGGAAAGTAGGTATGCCGAGACGCTCTATCATGACTTTGCAGCCAAAATGCCGATAATCGACTACCACAATCACCTACCTCCCCAGGCTTTGGCTGATGATGTCATATTTGAAAATATCACGCAAGCTTGGATTAACGGCGATCATTACAAATGGCGCGCCATGAGGAACATGGGAATCAGCGAAAATTTCATCACAGGAAACGCATCCGATAAGGAAAAATTCGAAAAATGGGCCTATACCGTGCCCTACACCATGCGGAACCCCTTGTACCATTGGACGCATATGGAACTTTCGCGGTACTTTGACTGCGGCGAGTTGCTTTCAGAGAAAAATGCATCATCGGTATACTCATCGGTTTCCAATACGCTCAATACCCCCGCATTTAGTTGCCGTAACCTGATATCGAAAATGAACGTTGAAGTGCTTTGTACGACCGAAGATCCTACGGACACCTTAGAACATCACCAAAAACTGGCTAAAAGTGATTTTACCACTAAAGTGAGCACCGCTTTCCGGCCAGATAAGGCTATTCTAATCGATGCGGACAGCTACAATAATTATTTGGATACCCTGAGCGATGTGTCCGGAGTTTCCATCGATACATATGATGCACTTTGCGATGCACTAAAACAACGTATTTCTTTCTTTCACGATAACGGTTGCCGGCTTTGCGATCATGGCCTGAACCATCTTTCAGCCGATAATTTTACTGCAGCAGAGGTTAAATCCATATTTAAAAAGCGCCGGGAGGGAAATAGCCTATCGGAAGAAGAGGCAAGTAAATTTCAAAGTGCCTTGCTTCTGTTCCTTTCGGAAACCTATCACGGTTTCGGATGGGTGCAACAATTTCATTTGGGCGCGTTACGCAACAATAACGGCCGTATGTTAAAAAAACTAGGTCCGGATACCGGATGGGATTCTATTGGCGATTACCAACAAGCCGAAAGTCTATCGAAATTTTTAAACACCTTGGACGGAAAGGACAAGCTGACCAAAACTATTCTCTATAATGTCAACCCTACGTTTAATCCGGTTATGGCCACGATGATCGGTAATTTCAACGACGGTAGTGTAAAGGGTAAAATCCAGTGGGGCTCGGGCTGGTGGTTCTTGGACCAAAAGGATGGAATGACTGAGCAAATGAACACCCTTTCCAATATGGGGCTTATAAGTTGTTTTATAGGGATGCTGACAGATTCCAGAAGTTTTCTATCTTTCCCCAGACATGAATATTTTCGCCGTATTTTGTGCAATCTTTTTGGCAAGGATATCAAAAATGGGGAATTGCCCAACGACATGGAGTGGATCGGCAAATTGGTGCAGGATATTTGTTATACTAATGCTAAAGAATATTTTGATTTTTAAATCCAACAACCCCAAAACTTATAGGAGCTAAAAATAAAGGTTCCGGTCCACTAGCTTTCAAAGAAGGGAAACGAACTTGGCAGCCCGCCACTAGATTTCAAAACAAACTATAGATGAAATATGTATCAAGATATGTGGGTTTGACGAAGTTTTTTCTGTTGACCATAATGGCCTTGATGGCTACAGTTTTATCTTCCTGCTCGGCGACCAAGGGCGATAAAATTCTTTTCTTTGCTCATTCCCTTCCTACGACGCATCCCGTTCATAAAGGTATATTAGTAATGCAGGAAGCCCTAAAAGAAAAGTCGGGAGGCAAGTTACAGATCAAGATTTTTCCCGATGGGCAACTGGGAACCGAGCGGGAAACCCTCGAGCTTTTGCAGATAGGCAGTATTGCCATGACGAAAGTTAGTGCTTCGGCATTGTCGAACTTTGCCCCTGAGTATCAAATTACGGTCATTCCCTATTTGTTTCGGGATAGTGAACATCTCTTTAAAAATCTCGAGGGCGAAGTTGGAAAACAGTTGTTGGAAAGTGGAACCGAATACTTGTTGCGGGGAATTTGTTTTTACGACGCAGGAGCAAGAAGTTTCTATACCAAAAACAGGCCCGTTAATTCTCCCGAAGATCTTGACGGTCTCAAGGTCAGGGTTCAGAACGACCAAATGTCGGTAGATATGGCCAACACTTTAGGTGCCTCGGCCACCCCGATGGCCTTTGGGGAACTATACACGGCCTTACAACAAAATGTGGTGGACGGAGCCGAAAACAACATTCCTTCCTTTGTAAGCTCCAATCATTTTGAGGTATGTAAATATTATATTTTCGACGAGCATACCATGGTGCCTGACGTGGTAATCATAGGCACCAAATTCTGGGATCTGCTCTCGGAAGAAGAAAAAGAATGGCTAGAAGCGGCTGCCAAAGAGAGTGTTACCAAACAAAAGCAGTTTTGGCAAGAAACCATTGTTGAGAATATGAAGATGTTAAAAGACGCTGGCGTTGAGTTTATATACCCCGATAAAGAACCTTTCGTTGAAAAGGCAAAACCGGTCATGGAGCGTATGAGGAAAGACCCTAGAATGAAACCCATTATTGACAAAGTAAATTCTAATTGATGGAAAGAATCTATCTAGCCCTAAACAGAATTATAGAAACCTTATTGGTGTTTATTTTTGGGTTATTGGTTATCGATGTTGTTTGGCAAGTAGTTTCTCGTTACATAGTGGGCCAATCGAGTTCGTTTACTGAAGAATTCGCGCGATTTTCGTTGATATGGCTAACGGTTTTAGGAGCTGCCTATATAAACGGCAGCAAAGAGGGGCACTTATCTATGGACTTTTTGCTAGCAAAACTTCCAGCACAAAAGAAAGCGAAGCGGCAAAAGGTGATTCAGATTTTGATGGCGATTTTTGCCTTGATTATCATGGTAATCGGTGGAGGTAATCTAGTGTATATCACCTTGACGCTAGGTCAGATTTCATCTGCATTACAAGTGCCTTTAGGTTTTGTTTATGCCATTGTTCCCGTTTCGGGAATTATTATCATTTTCTTTTCGATATACAATATCAAGAAACTAAATTTTTAAGATGAGCATTGAGACCATTAGTATTGTAGTTCTTTTTTTAAGTTTTATCATATTGTTGGCCTACGGGGTGCCTGTTGCCTATTCAATCGGCATTTCGACAACCTTGACATTGGTATTGAACATCGCCTACTTACCCGCTACGACGACAGCGGCCCAACGCATGACCACCGGTATCGATAATTTTGCATTGTTAGCCATTCCCTTCTTTATTTTGGCCGGTGAGATCATGAATACGGGGGGCATTGCCAAGCGCCTGATCGATTTTGCTAAATCCCTTATCGGGAGTCTACCAGGCGGATTGGCATTTGTAAATGTAATTGCCGCGATGCTCTTCGGGGCCATTTCGGGATCTGCTGTGGCCGCTGCCTCCGCTATAGGAAGTACCCTAACGGATAAAATGGAAAAGGAAGGCTATCCAAGGGAATTTAGCGCCGCGGTCAATATTAGTTCCTCAACTACGGGATTGCTTATTCCCCCAAGCAACGTGTTAATTATCTTTGCTTTGGCCAGTGGCGGAACGGCCTCCGTTGCCGCGCTTTTCATAGCGGGATATGTGCCTGGGATTTTGGTAGGGTTGGCCCTGATGATTATGATATATGTATATGCCAAACGAAACAAGTTGCCCAAGGCTCCCCGAGTGAGTTTTAAAAAACTGTTTCTTGACTTTAGAAGGGCTTTTCTAAGCTTGACCTTGTTGATTATCGTAGTTGGCGGAATTGTCGCAGGTATTTTTACGGCTACAGAGGCTGCTGCGATAGCAGTGGTCTATGCGATGCTTTTAGGTTTTGTAAATAGGGAGCTCAAGTTCAGTGATTTTAAACCTTTACTTTTGCGCAGTGCAAGGACAACTGCTATCGTCATGTTCCTCATTGCTACCTCCATGGCCATGTCGTGGCTGTTTTCCTTTGAGGGAATTCCACAAATGTTGACTTCGGCCTTGCTGGACAACGTGAGCAATACGATTCTCATTTTTCTGATGATCAATATTATTTTATTGATTGTGGGAACTTTTATGGATATGACACCGGCAGTTTTGATTTTCACGCCGATTTTTCTACCGGTAGCAATGACCTTGGGAATGCATCCTGTGCAATTCGGGATGATTATCGTTCTAAATTTGTGTGTTGGAATCTGTACGCCCCCTGTGGGTACCTTGCTGTTTGTAGGAAGTGGCGTGGCCAAAGTTCCCGTGACCAAGGTTATAAAACCGTTATTGCCATTGCTAGGGGTCATGGTTCTCGTACTTATGCTCATCACCTATTTTCCCGAGCTTTCGCTTTGGCTACCAAGAGCCTTTGGTTTAATCGATTAAAATGATAGAAACTGGATGCCAGCGACATTTATGCCCCTGTACTACGAAGCAGCTACAGGAAGGTGTCACAAAATTTTAGTATGGGGAAATACCACCTTTTTTCAAATCAATTATAAAATTCATAGCCGGGTCGCCATGCAATTGCTTTTGAAAAATACTTCCAAAAACCCATAATTCATGAAAATTCGGGTTTTCCGGTTTATGCTGCAATAGATCCAACAGCAATTGGTATTGCATTAATCTGTCTTTCCCGATATCTTGTTCCGCTAGTTTATCAGCACTGCGCAGTCGATAGAAATCGTAGATAAGGTCAAACCCTGTCCAATCTTTGAAATCCTTTGCGTCTAATCCTTCCTGGCTTAGTATTTCTTGAACCCTCCCGCGTGCGTCATTCCAAACGGGTAAGTCGGAATTTCCAGTTAGTATGCGCTGTAGATCGTTCTTAGAAAACCTATCGTCCGTATTCGAAAGTAGGAGAAATTGCTCGCCGTTCAATCCCAAAAAAAAATGCTGTACTTCACTCGGCCAGTCTTCAGGAAGCAAACGTAGGCGTACTAATTCCTTTAAATGCCAATTGGTATATTCTCGATAATTTTTTGATTTGAGAATATTTCGGCCCCAAACGTTTTCAGATTCCAAAGTCTGTAGAAACTTATGTTCCTCGCTATAGAGTGCAAAGAATTCATCAAACCCGGTAACGGAATCCAAGGTAATGGTTTTTACTTGAATTGTACTATCCTGCTGAATTGTAACTATTTTGTAGGCCGGTTTGTACGCAGCAATGGAAGGAACCTGAATATTGAATAGGGTATTGCCGGATACGGAGGTATAGATTCCCGTATCGTTTAGGTGCATATGTCCTCCAACATGAATTTGAATGCCCACATCTGCGAAGACCTCAGCTACTTTTTCATCTGGAATACGGTGCGCTTGCAGAGCATTTTCACCCAGTAGTTCCGCAATTTCCTTAGATGCCCCATCATTAAAATCGACCATAGGGTAATGACTGAATGCGATTAAGCTTTTGCCCAATCGCTTTGCTTCCTTCGCCACTTTCGCCGCCCAGACCACAAGATGCTTTTTATGGGCCAATACTTCATTATAGCCTATCCCAGCACCCTGAAACTGGTTGGTTTGATTTGTGGGAAGGTATACATTGGCATCCAAAGCCAATAGCCAAAGTCCGTCGGAAGGCTCTACTAGATAACTGACATCCGGTACTCCCGTTTGGCTGTCCCTAATAGGATAGTTCCGGTTTTCCAGATGGGAAGCTTCTTTTGCCTTTTCGAAAGAATAATTTTCATACTTGTATTCCGAAAAAGGAGTTTCCCAATACCGATATTCAGTTTGTGGGAAAAAGCCGTGATTTTGAAGTCCGTTTACTATTCCCTCGTACCCGAACGCTTTGATATCCTCACTGATAATAGTTGGATGCTCTTTATCGGGGTTAGAGACGTACATTCCAGCTTCGCTCATGATTGGCTGCAACTTACCTCCATTTCCCAAGAAATCGGATTTACCCGCCGACGTATCGAAGGGTCGTTTTGGGTCATGATTACCCGTTGTCAAGAAAAAGGAAATACCGTGCTTTGCCGAATATTCATCTAAAATACGGTTCAGCCCTCGCACGTTCAGTGGCTGCCCATCGTCACTAAAATCGCCGGGAAGGATAATCAGCTCGATTCCCCTTTGCACCGCATCGTCCAAAGCGGCCCGAAAGGCAAAATAGTTTTCGTTAAAGAGCCGGGTCGAATGTAGTTGGGCGTCCATGGACCGAATCAAGACATAATCATCGGTCGTCGGATTTTTGATGCCGCTATAATTGACATCCGCTAAAGTACCATGGACATCGAGTAGGTGAACGTCGGACATAAAGGCCATTCGCGTACCAAATTCCGTAGTGGCATCTTTCTCGGGGACTTTCTTTACAGAACAGGAAGCGAACAGAAAAACAAAGCATAAAATTACTTTTGACGTATACTGCATAATGAATTCGCCTTGAGTTCAATGAAGTGAGTTTACTTCTTGACACGTTCATATGAACCATTGTCAAAGATAACCTTGTAATCCGATTCGAATAATTTACTGGGAAGATAATAGTCGGTTGTAATGACCTGGGCCCCGGACTTCTTTGCCCTTTCAAATTTGGAATAGTTATTTGCGCGCGCCTCCTTAGTGTCAGCGTCGGCACGGGTTCGCACCATGTAACCGAGAGCGACCAGCCTTTGTATTTTCTCGAAATCGGCAATAGGGTCATTAATGATTTGAAAGGCCGCTTCAGGATTACCTTCGGCTTTATTTACGAAGAGAGCAGCTTCTTTGAGCGATGGAAAACGTTCAAGGTAAAGGTCCAGCTTCGAATCCCCTTCGTCCAAAACGAACAGGAATTTTCCATTTACATCCTTTAGCTTTGGCCATCCATCGTTAAGTACCGCTTCTTCCAAAGTACTTCGGTTGCCACGAACCAAATCGGGAGTAATCAAATTTTCATCGGGAAAGATGCCCCGAATTTCAGTGTCAATGGCTTGAAGGGCATCGGCATCGAAGGCTAAGGGTTTTCGGGTATTGGGAATTTCGCCATCCTTGGCATTTATCGTTACAATTATGGGGGTGTGCCCCATATTTTCAGCGGACCACTCTTTCAATTCGGTCAGCGCATCCTTGAAAAGCAACTGATTGCTCCGAAAATCGATTTCCTGCACGTGGAACACCTTAAGGCCGGGTACTTTAAGCTTTTCTTCGTTGTCGAATGGTAACGGCGTCTTTCCGGAGGCCTTTACGATGTCAAGTCCTGACGGATTTGAATGGTATCCTCCATTTGGGTCATAGTAAACATCAAGTTCTAAATTGCGCAGACCCAATTCCAACTGTTCCGTAAACGGAGGGTGTTCGTATTGTAAAGATTTTCCCGTGGCAGAATCAAGCTGGAAGAGATAATCTAAAATCGGTCGTTCAATGGCCACTTTGTAACTGTTGTGGCTTCCGATTACCTGTATATCGTTCAACCTCAATTCGCCCAAACTATTTTTAGGCATTGAATTCTTAAATAGAAGTATAGGTATAACCAGTAGTAACAGGGTGTAGCAGGCCTTCATAGGGTCATGTACGATAAGGAATCAATCCTTACAATTTGGTTGTAGAAATTAAATTGAGGAATTACAAAAAGATGCACCAAAAAATAAACCATCTTGCCGTATCAATTAAAGCCTACATTGATTGATTTAATAGCCTTGGTTCTGCACCAAGAAACCGTCAATTCCCGAGGCTGCATCAATAGCACTTTGAGGAATGGGAAATAATCGCTTATTGACATCTGAATTATTTTTCTCAGTCCAAGAATCTTCATAAGTACCAAAGCGAATTTGGTCACCTCGTCGAAAACCTTCCCAATACAATTCAAAACTACGTTCTCTAAGCAAGATGTCTAAATCTACGGCCATTAGTGGAGGCGGTGTTTTATCAGGTCTAGCAGTTCTACCAGCGCGTAGTAAATTTACATCTGTTAATGCCCCACCTGCATCACCATTTCTTAACTTGGCCTCGGCCCGCATCAAATAAATCTCGCCAAGTCTCATTAATACAAGGTCAACACTGCTAAAATGATTTCCATTATTAGAAGTACGACTAAATTCATACTTCGCACAGCGATACCCGGTATTGTGGTAAGAACCTTCCGTGGTAAAATCGATTTCCAAGGTATGGTCTATGTAACCAACATCGCGAGCGGGACTATTTCCGGTCCTGAGCTGTAACGGGTAAATACGAACGCCGCCGTCACAGGTAAAGAAATTCCCATCTTCTCCCTTTCTTGGCCCCCATGTAACACCCCGAAGTACACCTCTATCCATGTCAAATTCTTCGGGAACTACACAATAAAAGTGATCTTCATCATTTAAAGGAGATAGTCCAGTTAAATCTTTTAATTCCTCTGGAACCATTGCATTTTCCTGAAAGAACCTTGCATCGGCCTCTGCGGGATCAACGGGTCCGTAGGCATCTACCCAAGATTGATAAAAGTCAGGGGTAAAAGCCGGCCCATCAGTACCATCGGCACTAGGGTATTCAGGCCTGGGAAACATGTCGCCTGACACAGACCAATAGGCCCACCTACTATGTTCTTCTCTCAATTGGCCCCTTTGATCTAAAGCAAAAATTATTTCTGCATTGCTATTATTCTCATCATTAAACAGTTCAAAGTACTCGGGAGAAATTTCAAAATTTCCAGTATTTATGATATTATCGGTATACCCAATTACTGCGTCCATATCTTCCTGAGTAAAGTTTGGCGTGCCATAAGGATCACGGTAAACAGCAGCGTTCAGGTGTAACCTGGCTAAAAAGCCCCAGACAGCTGATTGCGTTATTCTACCAGGGCCCCTGTTCGTATTAATAGTATCTACCACGGATAATAATTCGCTTTGAATATAGTCAATAGCCTCTTGACCACGTAACACAACAGAGAGCTCAGTTGCAAGGTCTTTTTTGAGCACTAGGCCCCAACTATCCAACATCAACATATTTAGATAGGCTCTCATCGCTACCATTTCTGACAAGGCCGAAGCGGCCTCGGTATCACCTTCTTCAGCCAAAGGCCTAAGGACCTCTATGGCCGATAAGGTTCTAGAAATATTGGTAGTAAGCTGATTCCACCCATCACCGATCAAATCGTTGGTAGGGGTAAAGCTGTGTTGGTGTGTAGCAATAAATTTACCCCCGTCAAACCAATCTTCCCCTCCTCGGTAGGGCAGTATCGCCTCATCTGAGGGAAGTAACTGCAGCCCATAATAATTGGTATGCCTCCAGACTTCGGAAAGGTACCCATAAGCCGGAGCAATGGAACCACTGATGACCTCCGCCTGTCCTCCAAATTCTGCTTCATCCAATCGTTCTTCTTGCAGATCGGTGCAGCTCCACTGTAACAAAGACCCCAAAGCGATTGTCAGTATTAGTATTCTATTTTTCATGAGAAATTTTTTAATATTAAAATGATACATTTAAGCCAATCAACAAGGTCCTAGGTGACGGATATGTAAACCTGTCTATTCCAAAAGTTTGAATACCATCTGTGGCATTCCCAGTATTAACTTCTGGGTCAAAACCCGAGTAATCGCTTATTACAAATAAGTTTTGTCCTGTTAAAGTCAGTCTCAGGTTACTAATCCAATCACTAAGGCCAATAGTCTCGGATCTCAACGTATAACCCAAAGTAGCGTTATTAAGTCTTAGGAAACTACCATCTTCTAAATATCTAGTAGAAACCTCATTAGAGTTCGTATCAACCTCATTCGGGAACTGGACTGCGAAATCAGTTGTATTTAGGCTTCTTGCCAATTGCCCTCTAGAAAACAATGACATTGCTGTATGATTGTAGATTTTATTGCCAGATACCCCGTTGAAGTTCAACCCTAGATCAAAATCTTTATAATTTAATTTTAGATAAAAAGCGTATAGAACATCGGGTAACGCACTTCCGGCAACAATTCTGTCATTGTCCAAAGATTCGCCATCCGCAACCACATCCGTAAATAAATTTAAACCATCGGCACCTATACCAATGAATTCTTTCATAAAGAAGCTCCCAATGGGTTCATTATTAATGTAGCCGTTAATGGTGGCACCCGTTTGACCGGCACCTTGTGCAGCACCTGTGGTTATTACGGCAAATTGCGAATTTTCTACCCTATTGTCGGTATAGGTAAAGTTACCTCCTATGTTATAGGTAAAGTCCTCCGTAAAACTACCTCGATAATCTAAGGCAATTTCAAAGCCGGTGTTCTTTATTTCCATACCCTGCAAGTTGGTCCATATCTTTTCGGTAGGTTGTATGGGATCGGTCCTATTAGAAAAATTGACTACATCGCTCGTAACCTTATTAAAGTAATCTAAAGTGCCTGATAGCTTATTTTGAAACAACCCAAAATCAAGACCAATATTGGTTTGCGTAGTAACTTCCCATTTGAGATCAGGGAAAGCCGTCCTTACCGGAACGGTTCCAAAGGGATAATCCGCCAGAGAAGCTTCATTTCCATCAATGGGATAGGTGTCGCTATCTAATTTCGAATCTTCATAACTGGCCAAACTCACCTTACTAGGTATACCGTCTTGGTTACCCGTTTGACCCCAACTGGCCCGTAATTTTAAAACACTCAATATAGAACTGTCATCCATGAAATTTTCATTATCAATATTCCAACCAAGGGCAACAGAGGGGAAATATCCGTATTTATTGTTGTCCCCGAATCTAGAGGAACCGTCAGCTCTCATCGTTGCCGTTATTAAATATCTATCGTCATACCCGTAATTCACCCTACCAAAGAACGATTGTAACTCATTTATATAAGCCTCTGAGTCTAATGTAGTAGGAAAGACATCCGTGCTTATCTGATCTTGATATCTGGGTTCAATACCGTTGTCCGCGAAGCCTTCTAGTTCAAATCTTTTACGGTCAAATGTAGTTTCTTGGTAAGAATGACCCCCTAACAAGTTTACATTATGGTCTCCTTTATCAAAGGTATAAGTTAAGGTATTCTCAATTAATGTATTACTGTTTACAATAGTTGTAGCATCTAAAAAACCAAATTCAAAACCTTCTATCAGGGTAAAAGGAGTTCTTTGCTCATCCCGAGTCGTAGATATGTAATCTATACCCAAGTTCAATTTATAAGTCAGCCCCTCCACAATTTCAAAAGAAGGTAGAATATTCGCTAAAATACGGTTACTTACCGCCTCATCTGAATATATTCTATTTCTTACCAACGGATTCAGGCGTTCGTCAAAGAAGCTTGGCTCCCCGTTTGTCAACGGTGGAAATGTTGGGTTTAACGATAGCATGTCAACAACCGTTTCGCCGGCATCTGGTCTTTCATTTACCGTTCGTGAAGCAGTTAAGTTCAAATCTACGTTAAAACGACCTTGAAGTGCTTTTTGGTTAAGGTTGACACGACCAGAATAGCGCTTTAAAGAACTGTTTTGAAAAGTACCCTGTTGATCATCTAGACCAGTAGAAACAAAATAGGAGAACTTGTCAGCAGCACCACCGCTCATTGAAAAGTTGACATTTTTGGAAACACCCGTTCTAGTAAGTTCATCTTGCCAGTCGGTATTAGCACCACGATCTAATAAAATACCGCCAACAGCAGCTACCTGCTCTTTAAACTCACTCGCGGTAAACACATCCATAGGATTTGCAATAGTGGAGAAGGCGGTTGAAATATTAAGATTCATTTCCGTCTTTCCCGCTTTTCCCTTTTTGGTAGTAATCACAACTACACCGTTGGCAGCACGTGCTCCATATATGGCCGTGGCCGAGGCATCTTTTAGAACATCCATAGATGCAATATCCTGAGGATTGATAAAGTTCAGCGGATTAGAGGCCAATCCTGTATTTGCATTGTCTATTACGAAACCATCTACCACAAAGAGCGGTGTTGTTCCTGATCGTAAACTACCCACACCCCTAATTATAATATTTTGGGAAGCACCAGGTTCTCCACTTACGTTAGATACATTTACACCTGCCAACTTACCTTGCAAAAGTTGACCCGGATTGGCTACGACTCCCTGGTTAAAGTTTTCACTCTTAATAGAGGCGATTGATCCCGTGACATCCGATTTCTTTTGAGTACCATATCCTACTACGACGACGTCTTCAAGTTGGGTAGCATCTTCCGCTAACTGAACGTTTAAACTGCTTTGACCATTAAGGGGTATTTCATTCGTGGTATACCCCAAGTAAGAAACCACTAGAACCGCATTGCTATCTGCAACATCAATGACAAAATTGCCATCGAAGTCAGTTGTGGTTCCATTTGCGGTCCCTTTTTCGAGTACAGTCGCCCCTGGCAAGGGAATGCTTTCTGGGTCGGTCACGGTGCCCGAAACCGTAGTCTGCGCCCAAGCGACCGACGAAAGGACAAAGCATCCGAGGGCCATCACTATTTTTAGGTGTTTCATATAATATGGCTTGTTTGATTGATAATATTGATGAAAATTACGTAAATATTTAACTGTTTAACACTTGATTACGATTTATTATCAACTTTTTTATAGGAGATCTGTTGATAATCCTCTTTATTGCAGGGCCAAAAATAATGTAGTAATAGCACAGATGATGCTATCTAAACGTTAGGTTTGTTTTAACAATTCTAAAGACTAAAGTTATGGAAGATGACATGCGCTTCTATCGCATCACGTTGCCAACCTTTACTTGGTGGCTTTCTACATGGCTTACTAAAAGCAGGTGACCAAATCTTGTCCAAGCTTACTATGTTATTGCACAGATGTTGCCTTGAATTATTCCTGTATTTTCAAGACCTTCAAAATCTTATGAAACACTCTTGTATTTTCATAAACTCCCTGAAATTCTCCGGATTGAGGGCCGTAAGCAAAAATTGGCACCATCATGCCCGTATGATCATGTGTCGTAAAGTCGCCCTCAATCTCATTTTTTTCAAAATTGCCTTGCGGAAGGGTCAGACCACCGGTTTCATGGTCTGCCGTTATGATGATTAAGGTGCCCCTATTTTGGTCGGCAAATTTTAGGGCTTCGGTAATCGCTTGGTCAAAACCGATTCCTTCGGAAATAACGCCCCCGATATCATTTTCATGGGCATAAGAATCAATTTTTGCTCCTTCGACCATCAAAAAGAAGGGTTTGTTTGTATTATCCAGAAATCGGAGGGCATTTTCCGTAGCCCTCGCCAGTCCATTCTTGATGCTAGGTGAGGTCTTACCAGGCATAAAAAATCCTATTTTATCCTTTTTACTATTTCTAACTTCATCTATAGTGTTTAGCATTGAAAAATCACCTATGGTATCTTGTTTGAGGTTATTGGGGTTCGCTTTGGATATAAATAAGGAAAGTGGACTTTTGGCCAAATCATCCATAATGCCATCTGACATCGAACGGTCCTGCCGATGGGCGTAAAATGACGACGGGGTAGCACCAGATAGTTCATCCGTGGTTACAATCCCACTAATAAATCCCTTTTTGGCAAGCAGTTCGGTGATATTCTCTAGGCGGTTTCCTTCACTGTCGTTACCGATGGCCCGATTGGGAACTTTCTTGCCCGTGGCAAGCGCAGTACCCGCCCCTGCAGAATCGGTCGTGAAATCATCGGCGGATTGTGTTTTTAAAAATCCTATTCTTTTGAGCTGTGTGAGAGAAAGGGCGCCCTCGTTGGCCAATGCTGCGGCAGAAATTTGTGCGAGCCCATTACCATCACCGATCATCAAAATAATATTTTCGACGTCCTGATTAGTACCATCGGTAGCAAAAGTCGGTCTATAGACTTCCGAGAACTCCGTGTTACGATAATATCTATCTGGTAGTGTATTTAGATACTGTACGCAATCAAAGGGCATATCCGTATTCACAAAATCTACGCCCAGATCGGAAAAAGCTTTCCAAGCGGACTTTGAATCTGGCGTGGCCCAAAAACGGAATGGTTTTTCGAAGGCATGGGCTTTCTCTATGGTGACCGAAACTTTTTCTTGGTCTTCAGTGGTCAGCCTGCCTTTGCCGTTCCATTCGGAGAAATTCCTGAAGCTCAAACTGATCAGGGCAATTTTTTCTAGGATGGCCGGATTTTCGATAGCATCCAAACTTTGATGATCGAAGTAAATATAATCCGGATAGTTCAGGTATTCTAAAGGCTTCGGTCGGTTGCCGGAAATAGTAATGGTTATGCCATCGTTCTTGCGAATGGATGGATATCTATCCAAAACTTTGATGATGGCATCAAGCGTGGGGTAAGGTTGCGATTTGATGTCGATTAGCAATTGAAGCGGTTTCGGGTGGTTCATCCCAAGTGCGAAAACTTCTTGTAAGGGTTCGAAATAAAGTTTTTCCAAACTCCGCTTATTGTCAATTTCTTTTTCGGTATGGGCTACAAACAAGGAATCACCCACCAGAAAAACATCGGCCTCAATCGAACTTGCCCCTGCGGAAAAGGCTTTCCAGAATGGGACATTCTGTAAATAATCGTTGTGGGAATGAATGCGAGGTTGAATAGTATTTTGTGCGAAAAGGGTACTGGAAATCAATAACAGGAAAAGCGCTATTTTTTTCATACATCCGATTTTTCGGCAATGTATGAAATGTAGGCCGTAACGGAAGTTTTGAAGATTAAAAAATTATTACGTTTGCTTACTGGATCTGTTGGAGGAAAAACAAAAAATTCCCGAAAAAAGGGCGAACCAAACTATACTGTTGTGGGGCAAACGACAGTGAAGAAAGTGGTTGCTTATTAAATTTTCGGGAATACTTTTGAAATTCCGATACCTTCAGGGTATGGATTTCGGTGCCATAGCGTTGTTTGTCAGGCGGCCTGTTGCGTACCTGCTGCGGCTCTATGTCTTTTTTGGAAAATATTTTCAAGCGTTTTATTAATATCTTGTAATTCGGGGGTCAAGGTCGATAAGTTGCCGCTGACATCCGTAGTCACTTGTTTCCCGCAATGAATACATTGATATTCTTTGATGTGAAGGGTCACTTTTTTAGAAACCGAGTAATGATGGCCGAATAAATTGCAGAATATTTTTTTCATGGTCGTAGGTTTAAAATGCATCTTAGGCCTGGGGAAACCATCGGTGCGTAAGTTCAAGGTTTATTAAAATTGTTTTGATAGAACACTTAAATTACTAACGACACCATGGCTTTATTTATTTGATGGCCTTCCCGAACCGCCCAGTTTTTTCGATGAACCGCATTTTTTTCGATGAACCGCAGCTTTTCTGCCTTAAAATCACGGTTTGTAATACAATCATTTTCTACTATCTTTCGCATGATATAGTATACTATTTACGTCCGATTATGAGTAGAAGAAGTTTTATCTAATATGTCTAAGACCAAAGAGACCTTGGTAACGGCCTTCGCCCTTTTCTCGCTTTTTTTCGGAGCGGGGAACTTGATCCTACCGCCCTTGCTGGGGTTTCGCTCCGAGGAACTTTGGTGGTTGGTCACCTTAGGCTTTTGCGTATCTGCTGTGTTGATTCCCATTATGGGTATACTAGCGCATGCAAAGTTGCAGGGCACCCTATTTGACTTCGGTAAAAAGGTGTCGCCTGGATTTAGTTTGGTCTACTCGTTTTTTATATATGGCATTTCAATCGGCCTACCTTCTCCTAGAACGGCTTCGGTAACCCACGAGATGGCCGTTAAGCCCTTTTTCGATTCGCCATCGATTATCACGAGCCTAATATACTTTCTACTGGTTTTCATTTTCGTGATCAACCGTTCCAAAATTCTGGATATTCTAGGGAAACTCTTAACGCCCGCTATTATTCTGATCCTATTACTGATAATTGTTACCGCGGTGTACTCTTATGAACTGCCTATCCGGCAGGCCGGTTTTATTTTTGGGGATACGGTTTTTGCAAGTCCATTTTCGGATGGTATTTTAGAGGGATATCAGACCTTTGATGCCATTGGTGCCGTGGTCGTAGGTGGAGTACTTATTATTTCCATTAATTTAAAAAAGAAGGATGCTACCTACGCTGAGAAGAAAACCTTAATTCGTAATGCCGGATGGCTAGCAGGTCTGGGCCTTTTGTTCATTTATGCCGGACTTATTTTCTCAGGAGCTCTGCTGCATGGCAAGTTCGATACAACTATCACCCGTACGGCCCTTTTAAGCGGTCTCAGCAGCGAAACCTTGGGAAATACCGGTAATCTGTTTTTGAGCGTCTTGGTCAGTTTGGCTTGTTTTACCACGGCAGTGGGCATCGTAACAGGTACAGCTGATTTTGTTAGGGAACGGTTCAAGGGTTCACAAAAAGCCTATCTGATCACCGCAATTTTCGGATGCCTTTTAGGAATCGCCATGGGACAGTTCGATGTCGGATATAGTATTGCAGTTGCCCTGCCCGCGCTTATGTTTATCTATCCGATTACTATTGTTTTGATTTTGCTGAATGTTGCACCGGAGCGGTTTGCGTCGGCTCAAGTATTTAAGGCGGTTGTCATTACCACAATGGTTTTTAGTATTCCCGATTTTTTGGGTAGTGTTGGGCTTGTAGATACTATCGCAGGGTTACAGAACTACATTCCATTGAGTCGTTTTAGTATGGGGTGGGTGCTGCCGGCGCTCTTAGTTTTCGTTTTAGGAAATATAATAAGAAGAAAACCTGTTAGTTGAAGATACCCGTTTCTAAATAGCGCGTTCAAATATCTCTTTATTTCAGTTGTAACTTCTCTAAACGAAAGAGATTCCGTGATTCCCGCATATTTGGCCAACCTTTTCAAAATTCGGTGGTCCAGGGGGTAGATTTGCCAGCTCTTCAAACATTTTTTCTATTCCCGCTGGAAATGCACTTGTTATCATTTTAGCCTTTTCGGTACCGACCACTTTCCATGAATGCGGAATATTCTTGGGCGCATAGGCAGTATCCCCCTCTTGCAGCACCGTAGTTTTGCCGTCTATGCTAATTTCAACTTGACCCCTAACGACCCGAAAAATTTCATCTTCCTTGGTGTGTATATGGGGCGGGATTCCCACCCCGGGATACACGTTATCGACCCATTCGACTATTTGCCCTTTGGTATCTTCACCTACCAGTTTATGGGTTTGTATGTCTCCAATGACATTGAGAACCTCACCTTCGTCATCCTTAAGGATTTTAGGATGTGGATTTTCATCGGACCTAATGCCTGAAAATGGCACTTTACCGATTAGCATATTGGGCATAAGGGCCAAGCCTAAGCCTAAGCCTAATCCTAATCCTGATTTTTGAATAAATTTTTTTCTGTCCATACTATAATTGTTTGAAGGTAAAAGTATGGATAACAATAGGTTAACAAATTTTGAAAAACACGGTAAATGCTTTGAATTTCGGAACTATCCATCCCTCTTAAGCTGCAAAGGACTGATGCCGGTATGCTTTTTAATAAAAGAGCTGAAATAATCAGGGGAAGAAAAGCCTAGCTCAAAACAAACTTCCTTGATGGTCTTGTCCGTAAACTTTAAGGCATGTCGAGAACGCATAATCAATTGTTCGTGGATTAAGTTTTTAGCGGTTACCCCTAAAATTTCCTTGACGCATTGATTCAAATATTTGTCCGAAATGTGCAGTGATTTGGCATAGTCGCGAACTTTATGTCGTTCGGTAATGCGTCTGTCGATCATTTTCTTGAATCTATACACTAATGCCGACTTCGCATTGGTATCGGTAATTACTGACTTAATGTTACATTTTCCATCACAATAGACGAAGAAGGTATAGAGTAGCGATAAAATAGCTTCCTCACGATGATCCAATCTCGTGCTAATCAGCTCATCGAGCATTTCTAGAAGGGATTGTATTCGTTTTTCAATGCCAGGGGAAAGGTTGATTTTCGGTATTTCATGGGAGTTAAAGAGGCCTACTTGGGTAATATGGAGATGATTAAAATTTGGCAGATCTAAAAAGTTTTTTGGCAAACGAAGGACATATCCGGAGGAAATGGAGAGATCTTTTTTGAGAATCTTCCACTCTAAATGAGGATGTAAGAAAAAGACAGAGTTGGCTATGTGCGTATATTTTGTTTTGTTTATCTCCAATGTCGGCTCCTCGTCTTGGATCCAGCAGACAGTATACGCATCCTGATTTTGGTTTGAAGTTGTCTTTTTTGTAATACGGGATATTTTAATATCTTCCGGATCCAACATAGTATGGGTTATTACGCATTTTTTTGCATTAACTCTTCGATTTCACCCACTTCAATAGGAATATTCCGCATCAAATTAAAGGGTTCCCCTTTATGCTGGATCACGACATCATCCTCAAGCCGGATACCGAGCTTCTCATCAGGAATGTATATGCCTGGCTCTACGGTAAAAACCATATTTGCTTTCATCGGGGTTTTTATCGCACCGTAATCGTGGGTATTAAGGCCGATATGGTGGCTGGTGCCGTGCATAAAATATTTTTTGTAGGCGGGCTTGGCTTCGGTCTCATTTTGAATATCGGCTTTATCCAATAATCCAAGTCCCAAAAGTTCGGAGGTCATCAGCTTACCACACTCCTTATGATATTCCGCCCAAAGCGTTCCGGGAACAAGCATTTTCGTTGCTTCATTCTTTACACGGAGTACGGCTTCATAGACCTCCTTTTGACGTTTCGTGAACTTTCCGTTTACGGGAATCGTACGCGTTAAGTCGCTGGAATAATTCGCGTATTCCGCGGCGGTATCCATCAATATCATATCGCCGTCTTGGCATTGTTTGTTATTTTCTAAATAATGTAAAACGTTGGCGTTGTTTCCAGCCGCGATAATGGGCGGATAGGCAAAACCTTTGGAACGGTTCCGCACGAACTGGTGCAATAGTTCGGCTTCGATTTCATATTCCCAGACCCCGGGTTTTACGAACTCGAGCACGCGACGGAAGCCCTTTTCGGTAATAGCGCAGGCGGTTTGCATCAACTCTATTTCCTCGGGCTCTTTTATTCCACGGATTTCCTGTAAAATAGGATTACTCTTTGAAACTTGATGCGCCGGAAATTTCATTTTACAATCTTCAATAAATCGGGCCTCTCGAGTTTGGGTCTCGACCGCTTGACGATAATGTTCGTTGGTGTTAAAGTAGATGGTTTCTGCCTCGGTCATCAGATCGAAAAATACCGTGTCAAATTCTTTCAGCCAATAGATGGTTTCAATTCCCGAGACTGCGGTAGCCTTTTTCTTTGTCAATTTTTCGCCCTCCCAAACGGCAATATGAGCGTTGGTTTCGCGTACGAACAAAATTTCCCGATGCTTCTTGTCCATAGCATCCGGGAAAAGCAATAGCATAGATTCTTCTTGATCGGCACCGCTCAGGTAAAAAATATCGCGATGCTGTTCGAAGGGCAAGACGCTATCGGCACTGATCGGATAAATGTCATTGGAATTAAAGACCGAAATGCTATTGGGCTTCATACGAGCCATAAACTTTTTTCGGTTTTTTTTAAAAAGGGAATTAGGAATCTGTTCGTATTTCATAAAGTGGACTTGATTTACTCAAAAATAGGGATTTATGATTTTCCATTAACGAAAAGACCCCAAAGGTTTTAACAACCCTTGGGGTCTGGTATTCAAATTGGTTAATTGACTGTAAATTATTAAAAATTTAAGGTATTTACCAATAAAATCGGAAGCTTATATTATAGATAGTATTTCTCTGGACGCTTAGGTTACCTACAAAAAAAATCCCAATCTTACGATTGGGATTCCAGATTTGGTGCTTTAAGGATAATTAAGCATGCTGCTCTTCGTGTTTGCCTTCCTTGATTTCTTCAATCAACTTGGCATTAAAGGCCGGTAAATCATTAGGATTTCTACTGGTCACGAAACCTTGGTCGACTACTACTTCTTCATCAACCCAATTCGCCCCGGCATTAATCAAGTCATCTTTGATGGATTTATAACTTGTCATCTTACGGCCTTTGACTACGTCGGCACTAATAAGTGTCCACGGTGCGTGGCAAATGGCCGCTACAGGTTTTTCCTGCTTAAAGAAATCCCGAACAAATTGTAATGCGTGTTGATTAATTCTCAATAAGTCCGGATTTATAACTCCCCCAGGGAGCATTAGCGCATTATACTCATCAGCTTTGACCTGATCAATGGTTTTATCTACTTTATAAGAATTCGACCAATTTCCATCGGACCATCCTTTAATTTCTCCAGATTCCAAGCTTACTATATCCACTTTAAAACCTTCCTTTTCCATAGCTTCTTTTGGAGATGTTAGTTCGCTTTGCTCAAATCCGTTTGTTGCTAATATTGCTATCCTCTTCATATTATCTATCTATTTTTGATTCGTAATTAATTTCAAGTACAATATAAAGCGCAGCACCGACAATTCATGTTAAGACCCTATTAAACCTAGTGTTCCAAGGGTTAAAGGTTTCCCAAACGAACGGTATGTCCCAAATTTTTAGCTCATTCGAACAGATTTCAAATGCACTATTACTTTTTGAAGACTAGTATCGAGTTCTTTTTTGATTTCGGTCTCCCAAAAGCGGAAAACGGTGTAGCCTAGACGCCGCAGTTCAGCGTTTACTTCTCGGTCACGTTGCATGTTACGCTCTATCTTGGCAATCCAAAACTCACGGTTGGTCTTGACCTTAGGTTTTCGTTGCTCCCAATTATAGCCGTGCCAATATTCCCCATCGATAAAAATAGCGGTTCTGTATTTTTTTAATAGGATATCTGGCTTACCAATCAATTTCTTGTAATCGATGCGATAGCGAAACCCCGCTGCATATAAAGCTTTTCGAAATGCCAGCTCGGGCTTGGTATTCTTGCCCCGAATCTTGCTCATGATTTTTGAACGCTTCGGGGTAGTGTAGAAACCGGACTCTTCGTTAAAGCGTGGGACCTTGATACGTTCTTCGGAATACTTTTTAGGCATAACTTCAAGTTAGTGATACCCTTAAAAAAAAGCTGTTAAGTAAATGCCAAGAAAAAATCCCAAATCCAATTCATGGGTTTCGGGATTTTTTAATTTCTCGAGGCTCGCGATGCTGCTGACCTTCGAGGAGACGAGCGCAGCATGGCAAATTTGCGGGAAGCCTATCCCTTTAAATTAGCCGACAAATACTCTCGGTTCATTCTAGCGATGTTCTCCAATGAAATTCCTTTCGGACACTCTACCTCACAGGCGCCGGTATTCGTACAGTTACCGAAACCTTCAAGATCCATTTGGCGCACCATACTCTGAACGCGCTCGGTCGCTTCGACCCGGCCTTGCGGAAGCAAAGCAAACTGCGACACTTTGGCGGAGGTAAACAACATGGCACTCGCATTTTTACAGGCGGCAACACAGGCACCACAACCTATACAGGTTGCGGCGTAGAAAGAATCGTCAGCATTTTCTTTTTCGATGGGCGTGGCGTTAGCATCGACCGTATTTCCCGACGTATTTACGGAAATATATCCCCCTACTTGCTGTATTCTATCAAATGCACTCCGGTCGATTACCAAATCTTTAATTACAGGAAAAGCAGTCGCCCGAAAAGGTTCGATCACAATAGTATCGCCATCGTTGAACTTGCGCATGTGCAACTGGCAAGTAGTCACTAATCTATCAGGCCCGTGAGGTTCACCATTGATCTGCAAAGAGCAAGACCCACAAATTCCCTCACGACAATCGTGATCGAATTGCACTGGTTCTTCACCTTTATTTATTAGTTCTTCGTTGAGAACGTCCAGCATTTCTAAAAAAGACATGTCGCCCTCAATGCCATTGATAGGGTAGTCTTTCATTTCTCCTTTGGACTTGGCATTTTTTTGACGCCAAATTTTCAAGTTTAACTTCATAGCTTTTTATTTATAGGAGCGAGTCTTTAACTCAATATTCTCGTACTTCAAATCTTCTTTGTGCAAAACCGCATCCTTAGGCTCACCTTTATATTCCCAAGCGGAAACGAACTTAAAGTTTTCATCATCGCGGAGGGCCTCGCCTTCCTTAGTTTGATATTCTTCCCGGAAATGGCCTCCACAAGATTCGTTTCTAGTCAATGCGTCTTTGGCAAAGAGCTCGCCAAGTTCAAGAAAATCAGCTACCCTTCCAGCTTTTTCAAGTTCGGAATTCATGGCATCACCTGCCCCAGGTATTTTGACATTGGCCCAGAAGTCTTTTCGAAGCTCTGCTATCTCGTCGATGGCTGCCTGTAACTCCTCGCCGTTCCGGCTCATGCCACACTTGTTCCACATAATAAGACCAAGCTTTTTGTGATAATAATCAACGGAGTGTTTTCCGCTGCCGGACATCAATTTTTCGATACGTTCCCTCACCTCTGTTTCGGCATGGTCAAATTCAGGGGAATCGATGGGAATCTCCCCTGTTCGAATATCTTCGGACAAATAATCACCTATAGTGTAGGGCAGTACAAAATAACCATCGGCCAAGCCTTGCATCAAGGCGGAAGCGCCTAGACGGTTCGCCCCGTGGTCGCTAAAATTAGCCTCCCCGACACAGTAGCAGCCCTTGATAGTGGTCTGTAAATTATAGTCTACCCAAAGTCCGCCCATGGTATAGTGCACGGCGGGATAAATCATCATCGGTGTTTCATATGGATTCTCATCTACGATTTTCTCATACATCTGAAAGAGGTTACCATACTTTGCCTCAACAACATCCCTACCTAACCTAGTAATTGTTTTTTCATCGGTATCTTTCATGCCGTGGGTAAGTGCTTCCTCTTTTCCATAGCGCTGAATAGCAGCGGCAAAATCTAAATAAACGGCCTCTCCGGTCTTGTTTACTCCGAAACCGGCGTCACAGCGTTCTTTGGCAGCACGCGAAGCAACATCCCTCGGCACTAAATTACCGAACGCGGGGTAGCGGCGTTCCAGATAATAATCGCGATCTTCTTCTTTTAATTGGGTAGGTTTCAGTTTTCCGGAGCGAATATCTTCGGCATCTTCCTTCCTTGCGGGCACCCAGATGCGGCCATCATTACGGAGCGATTCTGACATCAGCGTCAATTTGGACTGATGGTCTCCCGACACGGGAATACAAGTTGGGTGTATCTGCGTAAAACAGGGATTCGCAAAATAAGCGCCCCTACGATGGGCACGCCAAGCGGCCATCACATTACTTCCCATAGCATTTGTGGAAAGGTAGAATACGTTTCCATAGCCACCACTGGCCAAGACTACGGCGTGTGCCGAATGGCGTTCGATTTCGCCGGTAACAAGATCACGGGCAATAATTCCCCTTGCTTTGCCATCCACCAACACCAAATCCAACATTTCATGACGGTTAAAGGGCTTGATTTTGCCCCGGTTTATCTGTCGGTTCATGGCGGCATAGCATCCTAATAACAACTGTTGGCCGGTTTGACCTTTGGCATAGAAGGTGCGAGACACTAAAACACCCCCAAAAGAACGGTTATCCAACAATCCCCCATATTCACGGGCAAAAGGGACGCCTTGTGCGACGCATTGATCAATGATATTACTTGATTCTTCCGCAAGACGATATACATTCGATTCACGAGATCGATAGTCCCCACCTTTTACGGTGTCGTAGAACAAACGGTAGGCACTATCGCCATCGCCCTGATAGTTTTTTGCGGCATTGATGCCCCCCTGTGCAGCGATGGAGTGTGCACGCCGTGGGGAATCTTGATAACAGAAGGTCTTAACGTTATAGCCCAGTTCGGCTAAGGTTGCGGCGGCAGATCCACCGGCAAGACCCGTTCCAACAACGATAACGTCTATATTTCGTTTATTCGCCGGGTTGACGAGATTGATTTCATTTTTATGTTTGGTCCATTTATCGGCCAACGGCCCTGAGGGAACTTTAGAATCCAATTTGCCCATAATCTACTGTGTAATTGGGTTAAAATGATGATAGAGTGCGATAAAAATGAATCCCGCAGGAATCGCTACTGCATATATTTTGGTAAAGGACTGAATGGCCGGGGTGTATTTATTATTTACGCCCATACTTTGAAAAGAGGACGCAAAGCCATGCCATAGGTGCAAGGCCAAGAGCACGAACGAAACCACATACAAGGCGGTTCGCCATACCGGTTCGAACTTATGCACGGTCTCCTCTAAATACCGGGTCGGATCTTCCGGGTTTACCGAAATATACTTGTAGTCCATTTCATGGATCCAAAAATCGTACATGTGCAAACCCAAAAAGGCGAGTACAACCAATCCAGTAATGATCATGTTCCTCGACATCCAAGAGGCATTGGCCCCTCCGCTATATTTCTTATATTTTATTGACCTTGCCTTGTTGTTCTGAAGTTCAAGAACTATGCCCATCACAAAATGCACGATGACCCCAGCAATCAAAATCGGTTGTAGTATAAACTGTACCAACCCATTGTAACCCATAAAATGCGACCATTCGTTGAATGTTTCGGGCGCAAGCACCGAAGTAACGTTGATGGTAAAATGCTGGGCCAAAAAGAAAACAAGAAAAAGTCCCGACAAAGCCATTACGACTTTTCGGGCTATCGAAGATTGTACCAATCCGCTCATTGTATCAAGTTAGAGTTGTGTTAAAAAGTGCTTACAAAAATACCCTATAGAAGCCTGTTTAGCAAACTTTACGGGAGGTTTCCTTATTTATTTGGATGGATTCTAAGCAACTCCGTAAAGCTGTTTAAAGGATGAATCGATATTGTTCATTTGTGGCGTTTTTCGTTCAACAGAAAAGGCTTCCCTTGGTACAGGAAGCCTTTACAGTTATATTGAAAAGAAAGTAATCCTTATTCTGGTATCTTAAAATGCTGCACTAACTCTTTATAAGACATTTTTGTATAAGTCAAAGCTTTCGCAACGTTACCAATAACAGGGCCGGTTGTTGCCGGTCTACCTCCCGGTACAATGACATAGCGGTAATCTTCAAAAAACGGATTGCCGACCTGTGAGTTCTGTGCACCGGAAAGGGTTGCCGCGGTAATGCGTAGCACTTTTTCCCTTTCTATTCTAAAGTTATGCTGGTTACCACTAGTAATGAAAGGCAAAGCAAAATAATCGAACCCAAATATCGTCAGGTTTCTACCGAAAACCATCACCGTGCCTTTGTCCATAATATCTTTCGTGAGGTCGAGGGCATCGATATCAAAACCGGCACCCGGAGTGGTGATGTTGTTCGGGAATTCGGTAGGTATCCAACCCGAGTAAATGACATTGGCCGTACCCGTATTGCCCTTGGGGCCTTGGTCTCCCTGTTCCCCCTGCTCGCCCTGTTCTCCTTCAGGGCCCTGTTCGCCCTGTTCGCCTTGCGCTCCCTTTTCGCCTTGCGGGCCTTGTTCTCCTTGCTCTCCCTGTTCGCCCTGTGCTCCTTGGTTGGCAGCGGTGCCGTCTTGGCCAGGGTCGCCTTTATCACCTTTTGGGCCTTGCTCACCTTGTTCCCCTTGCGGTCCGATACTTCCATCAGATACGTCCTCTTGCGAACAGGACACCATAATGCCCGCCATAATTAATAGGGATAAAAATCTCCGTGTTAACTTCATACTTGTTTTCATGATTAAAATTTTTTGTGGATTAATAATGGTACAAACCTATTGGTCATATGGAATCTGAATGTCCTGAATATTTAAGATCGAAAGAATCGGGATTCTATTTAACATATTGATTCACAGATTTTTATAACAAATATTTGCTGTACGTAAACAATAGTGTACCAGCTATAATTCATATTCTTCCATTCGCACAAGAATGTCAAATGTGGGATTGGGGAGTGGCGAAATCAGGTACTTTTTTTAGGGAGCGGTAAAATTTCCAACCAATGAACTGTAACTGTAATAGAAGGAAATTCAGAGACCTTACTGAAATGAAAGGAGACGAATTACAGATTCATCTTTAGACTTTTCTCAAGAAACTAGACTAAACCGAGTCCTTGAGCGAATTTTTGAGCAAGGCGAAACCTTTGAATTAGATTTCAGAAAAGAAAAATTTTACCGTATGGAATATTGGTTTGGAAACCGGAGGCACAAGAAATTGCAAATGGAAGTATCCGTAAGGGTTAAAATGACATAGCGACAAAGCCAATCACTTTAATACAAGCATAGTTTCCCTATTCAATTACACTCCACCTAGACAAAATAGGGTTTGTAAAATAAGTACGCTACTCTTGCCGCAGCGAACTCATTGGATTAGCATAGGCTGCATTCAACGACTGAAAAGTACAGGTGATTATTGCAATAATGAGTGTTAGAACACCGCCGCTCAAAAATATCCAAATCGATAGTTCGATAGGGTAGGTAAAGCTTTCCAACCATACCTTTCCAAAGTAAAAAGTAATAAACAAAGGGTGCCGCAATAATAAAGGCCAACAATACGAGACCAATGAACTCCTTGGTAATTAAAGAAACGACCTGTACGATACCAGCCCCGTATACCTTTCGGATGCCGATTTCGTTTTTTTTGCTGGAAACGATAAAGGTCATCCATCCGAAAATGCAATTAGGCCGATACGACCAAATGACTTCGAAAGGCAGATGTCGATTCTTCCCTGAATTTGGTAGGTGTAATACCCGTATGCTTTTTAAAAGCGGAGTAAAATGCGGATTTAGAGTTGAAACCGGCTTCAAGACCAACGGACACAATCGTATATTGTTCGAATTCTTCTAAACGAAGATTTCTCTTAACGTCGGTCACCCGATATTCATTGATATAGTCGATAAAACTTCTGTTAACGATAGCATTGACCATGCTCGACAAATAGCAGGCCGAAATGCCCAACATTTGCGCGGTCGAGCCTAAACTGAGATTAGGGTCACTGTAAATTTTCTTGCTTTGGATCAAGTATTCCAATTTCTTGAAATACGAATTGTTACGTGTGTACTGTTTCTTACTGGGGTTACCGAGTTCCTTAATTTTTTGCGCGCACAAGGCTGCTATGATGGTCAAAAGATGCAAGTGCGTTTCGGTATAAAAGTGTTTGCGGGGATGTTCTGAATCGATGACGCCAAAGAGTTTACCGCCCACGATAATCGGTACACATATTTCAGACAACCTATTTTCGTCATCAATGATATACCGGGTATCCTTTGAGGTGTCGCCAATTACCTCCGGCTTCCTATTTTTTGCTACGCTTCCCACGATGCCATTACCAAGCGGAATGGAAATTCGGTTTTTGATAATAGTATCCGAGGGGTTTTTTCGTCCATAGGCCGCCTGTTGTAACAGCAGTTCATTTTCACTATCGAATTTATAAATGACGCAATCGACAAAACCCAATTGGTGTACCACATTTTTAGTAATAGCCCATAACACCTCTTTTACCGATCCCTTATCGTGAAGCGATGTGGAAAAATAGCTGATGGCCTTGATTTCGTCCAATCCGTGTACCGTTTCGTAACTTTTCATTTCAAAAAACTTCTTTGCACTTTTTTTAAAAAGATTGTGTAAATTTTTTTAAAGCAAACTAATGCTCCGTAAAGCAGAAACTACTTTCTTCGGTTCGAAAGTATGGGTATAAGTTGGGAAGGTATGCCACATATGTAACAAAACATACAAGTCTGGTAACATGCAGGTATCTGATAATTAGACCTTTATAAAATCTTGAAATATGACTTTTAGGTATAGATGCCCAGCAATGGCGTATGGTAGTGCTCGGATGATGTATGGATGGTAATCAAGGATAGAAATAAGTTAGGGAAGAACTTGCAGGAGGTTACGGCCATCACTACCTCACCGACTTCAACCAGGCATCTTTTTGGGAAAGCTTTATTTTTCGCAAGGCCAACAGCGCTTGTGGGGCATCGAGGAAGCTGTCGTAAGAGACCATATGGAGTCCGAATGGATTGGTGCCTAAGTAGGATGGGTTATAGCCGAGCTTTTTCAATTGCTCGATTTTTTTATCCGCATTGGTCTTATAGCGGAAAGCTCCGGCAATGATATGGTGGGTTTTCTGTCCTGCTATACTTGCCTTTTTGGTAGTCTTTAGGGTGATTGTGGGCAGTTCTAATGGGTCGGTATCAAAAAAAGTGGCTTCTTGAATGCGTTTTGAGACCTGTTTGTGGGCCTCTTCACGAAGGACTTGCTGATGGTTCTGATCGGCTTTATATAATTGTAACCCTGCAAATCCGGTGGTCAATGCCAAAAGCACGGCTGCGGCATATTTGAGATAAGGTCGAGCCTTAACAGTTTCCCTCTTTTCGGGCGTGAAGGCAATAGGTGTTTTTTCTTCCAAAGCGGCTATCTCTTCCTTCAAAACCTCTCTGGAGACCGGTGCAGCAACAAAAGAGGTCATTCCGTAGGAAGCGGTCAAATAATTGGCCTTCCCCGAGGGTTGAAATTGAATCTTGCCTTCAGTGCCGGACCATACTTCTCCGATATCTGCCAATGACAGTCGTTCTCCTTTCTGAAGTCTCAATTTCCAATCAGCGACCTCTTCCTCGACCTGTCGCAACATATCTTCAAAAGTAGTCTTTTGGGCCTCGGCCGCGTAGGAAACTAATAATCCGTCATTAGAAACCAGCTGCTGATTGAAGGATACCGTTTTCGCTGGAGGATATAAAGTATGGGTGCCCTCATGGATAACGGCCGATCTCTGCTGTGTTAAAAATGCCCCAAAACCGGGTACTACGACGCAGTTATACCGGTAGAGTAATTCTGATATATAGTGTTCCAATGCCATCCATGACAAATATTAGAAAATATAAAAGGGGATGCCAGTCGGCAGCGTACTTTTTATTAACATTATATTTGGGGTGTTTTGTGAATAACTTTGATACCGTTACTAAATGGACGCAAATGAACTTATTGCAGTCTTGCGACTGCAGAATATTCCCAATATCGGCGATGTCTCGGCCAAAAAGCTGATTTCCCACTGCGGAAGTCCTTCGGCGGTCTTCGCCGACACCCGGCAACAGTTACTGAAAATCGATGGTATCGGATCTTATACCTTAGGCGGGCTTTACGATGCCCAGCACCGGGAAGCTGCCGAAGCGGAGTATGCCTACATCCAAAAAAATCAAATCGAGTATAGTTATTTTAAGGATGAGGACCACCCCAAGTACTTGAAACACTGTATCGACAGCCCAACCCTGCTTTTTAAGCGCGGAAATATCGATTTAAAAGGAAGAAAAATTATCAGCGTGGTCGGTACCCGGAATATTACGAGCTACGGAACGGCATTCTGCGAGCAATTTATCGAAGATATCGCACCCCTGAATCCAATTATCGTCAGCGGATTCGCTTACGGCGTAGATATCACCGTTCAAAAATTGGCGGTCAAACACGGGTTGCAGACCATAGGTTGTCTGGCGCACGGCCTCAATCAGATATATCCGAAAGTACATGCAAAATATATAAAGGATGTGGTGAAAAACGGCGGATTCTATACCGAATTCTGGAGTACGAGCCAACCTGAACGGGACCATTTTTTAAAGCGAAACCGGATAATTGCTGGCATGAGCGAGGCTACGGTTGTCGTAGAATCCGCAGAAAAAGGAGGCAGCTTGGTTACCGCCGATATTGCCAATAGCTACAACCGCGACGTGTTTGCCGTGCCCGGACGTACAAAAGACAGATACAGTGTCGGGTGCAACAACCTCATCAAACAACAAAAGGCCCATATGATGACCTCGGCAGCAGACCTAATCTATTTATTAAATTGGGATATCGCCGAAACAAAGGCCCAAAATATTCAAAAACAGCTTTTCGTAGATCTCGACGATACCGAACAATCGATTTACAACTTTCTTTTAAAGGGTGGCAAACAACAATTAGACAGCATTGCTTTGGAATGTCAACTACCCATCTTCAGGGTTTCGTCGACCTTGCTCAATATGGAAATGAAAGGGGTGGTTCGGCCATTACCGGGCAAGTTATTCGAGGCGATCTGAATACATGTTTGTACCGCTGTATACTCAAAACGTTTCAGTGAGCCGTTACTGATTGGAGTGTTAATAACTAGCTCTGTAGTTAAAAAATCAATAGACCGCTAATTCGCTTCCACATTGAAAGTACACAACTTAGTGACTGGTCTTTCGTAATAGGTTATACCTTCTACGCGAATTGCATACGTTCCCGCTGTATCACCTGTGTAAAAACTCAACTTCGCGTGACCCTTATCGTTGACTACAAGTGTTGGGTCCCAATGTAGTGTAAGGCAATGGTCGGGTTTCTCGTTTTCAGACGCAATACTTAGTATCCTAAAGATACAACGCATATAAAACCTAACATAGTTCCAAATCTTAAATAATGCTATTTAAAATTTCTTTGCTGAAGAATTTCTTTCACAAGTTGCCATCTATACCTATATGTAGGTCTTTTCGATTATTAGGGGCAAAATTCATGCGCCAATGACCGACCCATCGGTTTGTGAATTGGCATTTACAATGTAATAATCAACAATCGTACTGGCTTATCGGTAAAATACGGCTTTAAATCCTAGGTCAACGCGGTTAAGAAGAGAATTCAAAAATAGCAAAACCGACCGTTCGGTCGATTTGTCAACCAAAAATCGGCATTCGTGCCTATCCTGAAATTCCTGAGAAATGTATCTTGAACATCAAACGCTTTGTTCACATCGAAATTTGAGAGGGCAGGCCACTAGGAAAGAGTGGTAAACGATTTAAACTTCAATACCCCAGCGTAACTGGAATTCGAGCCTATCCTCGAAGAAAATGTAGGGGCTATACAAGTATTGCCAGTATTGGCGAATACTTTTTGGTTGTCGAATCTATGGCAAAAGGGGCCACTAATCCGAATCACTTTGCGAACTTTGCGTTCTTGACCCGTTTGGGCTCGGTGTCTTTTTCGGTTAACCTACGCAAGGTCGAATCAGAAGAAAGTAGTATAGTGATAAAAGTAAGTTCAATGTTCCTAGAAGTACAAAACATCGTCAAAAGCTTCGGCCACGAACAAGTGGTCAAGGATTTGACATTTTCTTTGGATGCCAAAAAAACCCTTAGTATCTTGGGAAAATCCGGATGCGGAAAGACG
Organism: uncultured Flavobacteriaceae bacterium; assembly: GCA_963832345.1. Lineage (GTDB taxonomy): Bacteria > Bacteroidota > Bacteroidia > Flavobacteriales > Flavobacteriaceae > Pricia. The sequence goes on from CAWHTW010000020.1 coordinate 200,640, forward strand.
ACCATGCTTAAGACTATCGGTGGATTGCTTTCTCTAGATTCGGGATGTATCAGGCTCAAGGGAGAGGATATTACCCAGAAAAAACCCGAACAAAGAAATATCGTATATCTATATCAGGAAGATTTACTATTCCCGCATCTGAACGCCTTTGAAAATATAGCCTTCGGGCTTCGTCTTAAGAAGTTACCAAATAGTACAATAAAAGTGCAGGTTCGACATATGTTGAGCAGTCTTGAGCTCGAGGCCCAATCCCAAAAGATGCCTAACCAGCTTTCGGGCGGGCAGCGGCAAAGGGTATCTTTTGGTAGAGCTATCATTACAAACCCTTCCCTTTTGTTGCTGGACGAGCCTTTCGGAAGTCTAGATGCCGGAACCCGCCAACGGATGCAAGGTCTGTTCAAGAAACTCGCCGAGGAGTTTGACATTACTTCCCTTTTCGTTACCCACGATTTAAAAGAGGCCTTACTCATGGGCGACGAAATCGGTTTTATGCAAACCGGCAATCTGAAGGTCTACACCGATAAATATGATTTTATCTCGGACCCTGAAACGGGGGTTCGGGATGAAATCGAGTTTTGGGGAGGGCTGGGACAGAAGAATTTCTAAAAACACTCGTAATTGCGTGGCACAAAGCAATCTGTAGAACTTTCCAGGAATTTCAACAGCTTATGCAACTGGTTCATTTAATTCTTTTAGCGGCTTCGACAGATTGTCGCGCGAAGCCTACCTGTCGACCAGGCTTCGCTCGCAATAAGGAGGGATAATTAAAAAATGTATGATGACAAGAAAACAAGTATGGATTGACACCGACCTCTCCGTCGGCATGAAAAGACACAGACGTGAAGGCTATTGCGATGTTGATGACGGCTATGCCATTCTGCAATTGATGAAAGCCGAAAACATCGAAATCTGCGGTATAAGCGCGGTCTTCGGAAATACGGTAATCGAAAATGCCTATTCGCTGAGCCAGTACATGAGCAGAGAGTTTACAGAAAATAAAATCCCCGTCTTTAAAGGTGCGGGTGAGGCCGTCGATTTGCGCAATGTTCAAACCAACCAGGCTGTTGAAGCACTTGCCAATGCGTTGAAGAAACAACCCATGATAATCATGGCCATTGGCCCTGCTACCAATATTGGACTGTTACTCCTTAAATATCCGGAGTTAAAAGATCAGATCCTAGAAGTAGTACTTGTCGCCGGAAGAAGAAAACCCACAGATTATTTCAAGATCGGCAATAAGGGCAACCATGCACAAGACCTCAATTTTGACCTTGACAATAATGCGTTCCGGATTATGTTCGAACTTGGCGTTTCGATAACCCTTTGTCCGTTCGAGATTTCTAACAAAGTCTGGCTAAAGCAAGTAGATTTGGACCAACTGGCATCAAGTGGTGACCATGGCAATATTTGGTTGGCCGAAGCGTCCAAAGTTTGGCTGCAACAATGGTTAGACCAAGGTGCCGATGGTTTTAATCCTTTTGACGTGCTGGCAAGCCATTACATTATCTTTCCAGAAGATATTAAATCCGAAGAACTGAGCGCACGTCTTGAAATACATATCGATGATACCGTTAAGGATAATGATAACGAGGTATTCAAGAAATACCTGCTATGCGATAAAAAATCGGGTTTCACTGTCAAATATTGTTATGATGTGGTGGCCGATTACCATACCAAGCTCTTGGGGAGTTTTTTTTAGTAAAGATTCGGGGAATACGTACCCAAATAATAGCCCCTGTGCTGTATCAGCGGGACAATGAACTCAGTTATCGCTTCACTTTATTTTCTAGGGAGCACTGCATTTACTGAACAAAATGCAAAATGGAATACCTTGAACAAAAAGTGCTAAGAGCAATGATTTCTGTACTTTTGGCATATTTCAGATACGCCGCATTGTAGCCAAGCAAAAATGAACGACTCAAAATCAAAATCCATCGGTCTCGTCCTTTCCGGGGGAGGCGTTCGCGGCATGGCGCATATCGGATTGATTCAGGCCTTAAAAGAACACGATATCTCGGCCAGTATCGTCAGCGGCAGTAGTATTGGTGCCTTAGTAGGCGCCCTTTATGCCAATGGCAATTCCGTAACCGATATGCTCTCCCTTTTTAAGGAAACCCCTTTGTTCCGCTATAATTTTTTAACGATAGTAAAGCCCGGTTTCATTAATACCGATAGGTATATTGATATTTTTAAAGGCTACTTTCCAGAGAACGCCTTCGAGGCTCTGGAACGTGAGCTCTATGTGGTGGCCACTAACCTGCAAAAGGGCGAACTACGCTATTTTTCGAAAGGAGATCTCATACGGCCTTTATTGGCATCGGCTGCCCTACCGCCCGTTTTCAGCCCTGTTGAATTAGATGGCGAGCTTTTCGCGGATGGGGGCATCATGAACAATTTTCCGTTGGAACCTATCTCAAATAAAGTGGAGTTTGTTATAGGAAGTAACGTATCAAAAGTGGGCAATCTCTACCAAAATGCCCTAAAAAATTCATGGCAGATTACCGGTAGGGTAACCAGTTTGATGATTTACGCCATTAATCGGCAAAAGCTGGAGTCGTGTGATCTATTACTAGAGTTCCCAGCTCTAGAAAAAATCGGGGTTTTGGATCGTAAGGGTATTGAAAAGGCATATTTGATTGGGTATGAGCATTCCAGTCGGGTGTTGGATGGCATTAGGATATAAATTTCTCAAACATCATCATAATCCACTTTCAAAGTGGGCGTAAGCGGATGCGCCTGACAGGTAAGTATAAACCCCTCTTCAATCTCTCCATCGGTCAAAATCTGGTTTTTCGCCATTTCTGCCTTGCCTTCAGTAACGCGTGCGATACAGGTGCTACAGACCCCCCCTTGACAAGAGTAAGGCGCATCGATATTCTGCTTTAGTACGGCATCGAGAACACGCTCCTTTTTGTCCATGGTCAGATTGAACACCTCGTCATCGACCGTAACGGTAAGCTGGGTTTGGCCCTCTGGAGTTACTGGCCGCTCGTCTAAAATTTCAGTGCTGGTAAAGAGTTCGAAATGGATTTTATCCTTGGGAATATCGTTGTCCTGTAACGTATCGGATACCAGATCGATCATGGCTTCGGGCCCGCAAAGGTAATACGCATCAAAATCGACATCTTTATGCTTGTTCTTTAGCGCATAGTTCACCATGGCGGTGTCGATACGGCCGAAACGGGAATCATCTTCTTGAGTCTTGCTGGTCACGAAATACACGAAGAAACGGTCTGAGTTGTTCAGTTCCAAGTTGACCAAGTCGGTGTAGAACATGGTCTCCTTGAACGATTTATTGCCATAGACCAATACAAATTTGCTCTTCGGATGACTTTCCAGCACGGCCTTGGCAATGCTCATAATCGGCGTAATCCCGCTACCGGCCGCAAAAGCCGCAATGTTTCTAGCCTTGCCGGTCGGCTGGAAAGTAAACCGGCCTTCGGGCGGCATGACCTCCAACGTATCGCCAACGGCCAACTGGGTATGGGCAAAATCAGAAAACCCGCCTTTATCCACTTTTTTGACACCAATAGTAAAACAATCGCTTCTCGGGGATGAACAAATAGAATAGGCCCTGCGTAGTTCCTTGCCCTTGATATCGGTTTTTATGGTAATGTATTGCCCGGGAACAAAGTCAAAATCCTGAATCAATTCTTTAGGAATGCTGAAAGTAATCGCTACCGAACTAGGCGTTAGCGGTTTGATGTGTTTTACAATTAGGGAATGGAAATCTGCCATGGTTTATCTGGTAAAAAATTAAATAGATTTAGACCGTCAACTGCAACTGCGACTGCCCACCTCTTTCAACAGGATTGCAAAAATACGTATTGGGAAATCGAATTAGAACGGAAATGGCAAAAAAACGCACTTCAAATCTGTAACAAAGTATTATTTTTAAACACCAACTAATAGGTGATCTAACCTAATCTAATGTTCAAACACTTCATTAACCTGCAATGGAAATCATTTTTCCGATCTTCTTCCCTCGGAAAAAGCTTGGGAATAAAGATTCTGATGGGTTTTATGGCCATTTATTTTTTAGGGATGTTGGCATTTTCCGGGGCGGGGTTATTCTTTATTCTCGAAAAGCAGTTTCCCGATAGCGATCCGGTGTCTATCCTCAATCAATATTTAGTCTTTTGGGTGTTGGGCGAACTTTTTCTGCGCTATTTTATGCAGAAACTTCCGGTTATGGACATTAAACCTTTTTTGATGCTCCCCGTTAAAAAAAGTAGCATTACCCACTATATTTTGGCGCGTTCCGCCGTTTCGTTCTATAACTTTCTCGCGCTCTCTTTTTTTGTGCCTTTTTGTATCGTGCTGCTGGTGCAAGGGTATCCTGCAGGAAGCGTACTTGTATGGTTCATATCGATTATCGGAATCGTACTCTCCATAAATTATATCAATTTTTTAATCAACAAGAACGACAAGGCCTTGATTTTTTTGGCACTATTGTTAGCAGGATTATATGGATTGGAGTATTTCGGAATACTTCCTATCAAGCAATTTGCCGGTACAGTTTTCAATGCACTTTTTGAAAATCCCGTTTTTGCTTTAATTCCATTGGTATTAGCGGCAACTGCGTATTACATAAACTACAACTATCTTAGAGGGAAGTTATTTTTGGACGCCTCCTTAAAACAGAAAACCAAACAGGCGACCACCTCCGAGCTTTCATGGACCGAACGCTTTGGTAGCATTGCCCCGTTCCTGAGATTGGATTTAAAATTGATTTGGCGCAACAAACGGACAAAAATGCAGGTTTTTGTTTCGTTAGGTCTCGTCGCCTATGGCCTGATTTTTTATAGTACGGGCACCTATGGGCCGACTTCGACCATTTATATTTTGGCGGGAATCTTTATAACCGGTGCCTTTTTGTCGAATTTCGGACAGTTCATTCCCGCATGGGACAGTGATTATTATAGTATGATGATGGCCCAGAACATCCCGTTACGCAAATATTTGGAGTCGAAGGCAGGATTAATATCGGTCAGCGTTGTGGCCATGTTTCTGCTATCTATTCCGTACGTTTATTTCGGATGGCAGGCATTGGCCATTAATTTCGCCTGTGCACTTTACAATTTGGGCATTAACCTGCCCGTAGTGCTGTATTTCGGATCATTCAACAAAAAAAGGATAGACCTCACAAAAAGTGCGTTCGGTAATATGCAGGGTACAAGCGCCACTCAGTTCTTGATATTGCTGCCGCTACTAGTTGTACCCAGCAGCGTGTATTTTGTGTTGAAGACATTTGTTTCTTTTGAAGCTGCCATCATCACGCTTTCCATACTTGGGATAATCGGTTGGGCCCTTAAAAAAATCTTATTGGATAAAATTACTGAAGGATATCGAAAGAGAAAATATGCTATGATAGCGGGCTTTAAGGAGAAAAACAGTTGATTAAAAGATTTAATGAGTTTATATAAAAACCTAGAAACTACAGCTAAGCATGATCCACTTGCAAGGTATGGGCGAGGCACGAGCAATCCTTCTAGGCCTTTAAGACTCATTTGAAAGATAAAAACATTCCCGCCTTCACGGGAATGAAAGATAAAAATAGTTCATGATACAAGCCAAAAGCATTACGAAAAAATACGGCGCACAAACCGTATTGAATATAGACCACTTGGAAATCCCCAAAGGGCAGAGCTTCGGACTTGTTGGCAACAACGGGGCTGGAAAGACCACCTTGTTCAGTCTGCTCTTAGATTTAATACAGCCAACGACGGGCCAAATCGTCAATAACGAGGTTCAAGTCGACCAAAGCGAAGACTGGAAACCCTTTACCTCGGCCTTTATCGATGAAACCTTTTTAATCGGCTACCTGACACCGGAAGAATATTTCTACTTTATCGGCGAACTGCGTAGGCAAAATAAGGCCGATGTCGATACCTTTCTCACTAATTTTCAGGATTTTTTTCACGGCGAAATTTTAGGCCAGAAGAAATATCTGCGAGACCTCTCAAAAGGAAACCAAAAAAAAGCCGGCATCGTAGCCTCATTCATCGGCAACCCAGAGGTGGTAATCTTGGACGAACCGTTTGCGAATCTTGACCCTACGACCCAGATTCGATTGAAAGATATTATTCGAGATTTGGCCGCTAAACACGGGGTAACCGTTTTGGTATCTAGCCATGACCTGATTCACGTGACCGAGGTCTGTGAGCGCATCGTAGTCCTGAACAAGGGAGAAATCGTTAAGGATATTGTGACAGCGGCGGAGACCTTAAAGGAACTGGAGTCGTTTTTTAGTGGAAATGAAACTCCTCTTGGTTCTCTATCAGAGGAAAATGCTCAGCTCTGATTCAGTTTCAAAAACTGACCGTGCGGTTGGTTTTATCTTTTCGTAATTGAATTTAAGACAGAATTTATTTCGATTTCTGTTCAAAAAGCATCCACCAATCACTATAAACACCAAGGCATTATCGGCAAGCTGCTATTTTTACATACTGGGTGGTCGGTAAGGTCAGAATAAAAAGGTTAACCCATCTACTCCTTGAATCATTTTATATGGGTAATCGCATCTCGCAGATAGGCAAATCTGTGGTAAAGCTGCGCACAACTAAACCGTGTCGATGTAGTGCGGCCTAAACATGCGCTTGGTAGGTCAACCCTTTTCCTCTTTTCTATTCTCCGTCTTCTTTTCTGAACTTGCACTTGAACTTTTCCCGATGAACAACATAATAATCCCGCGAATTTTCAGTTTATGAAAGACAGGTACCTTTGCAATCTTGAAACATCCACATAAATACATTCTTTTTGTCCTTTTAGTAAGCATCGTTTTCAACGCCTGCTCTACCAAAAAGGATAAATTCGTAAACCGTAACTGGCACGCGCTGAATACCAAGTACAATACGTTGTACAATGGAAACATCGCCTTTGAAGAAGGCCGTGACGAGCTCAATAATACCTATAAAGATGATTACTGGGAAATACTTCCCGTAGAACGCCTCGAGGTCACTGAGGATATTAAGCTCGATTCCGAAGACAATAACCCCAACTTTATCATTGCCGAAGAGAAGGCGAGCAAGGCCATACAGAAACACAGTATGGACATCAAGGACGAGGAGCGCAATCCTCAGACCGACGAAGCCTTCCTATTATTGGGAAAGGCGCGGTATTTTGATCAGCGCTATATTCCCGCTTTGGAAGCCTTTAACTACGTTATCAACAAATACGATTATAGTGACAAGCTGGGCGAGGCGCACATCTGGCGCGAGAAAGTCAACATCCGATTGGAAAACGAGGACCTCGCCATCAAAAATCTCAAACGGGTTTTCAAGTACGAAAATCTCGACGACCAAGAGTATGCCGATGCACGGGCCATGTTGGCGCAGGCCTACATCAACCTAGATTCATTGGGCAAGGCCGTACAGCAATTGAAAATCGCATCCTTTCATACCAAAAAGAATCCCGAAAAAGGGCGGTATTATTACATTATCGGGCAGCTCTATAACCGACTGGATCAAAAGGATAGCGCCAATTACGCTTTCAATAAGATTATTGAACTAAACCGCAAATCCCCAAGGGTCTATATGATCAACGCGGAAATCGAAAAAATAAGAAATACCGAAGTGACTTCCGAAAACAAGTTGGAAATGCTTGAATTCCTTTCAAAAATGGAGGAAAATCGGGAAAACAGGCCGTTTTTGGATAAGATTTACAGACAGGTCGCTGAATATCATCTCGAACAGGAAAACGATAGTATGGCCCTCGTGTATTTCAACAAATCGTTGCGGGCCACGGAGAACGAACCCAAATTGAATGCGCTGAATTACGAGAATCTGGCCGTATACAATTTTGACAAGAACGAATACCGATTATCGGGAGCTTACTACGATAGCGTGCTGACCAATCTTGAAGAGAACAACAAAAAATTCCGTTCGACCAAGAAAAAATTGGATAATTTGGAGGATGTTATTAAATATGAGGATATCGCCCAGCAAGCCGATAGTGTGATTAGCCTTTACAACCTTCCACTCGACGATCAAATCGCTTACTTTGAAAAGTATGTGGCCAAGCTGCAGGCCGAAAAGTTGGCCGCCGCAAAAAAAGAAGACGACCGTATTACCGCGGGTTTCGCCCAGTTTGCAGAAAGTAAGGGCGGCAAGGAAAACAAGGGGAAGTTCTACTTTTATAACCTGACTAGCTTAGGTTACGGAAAGAACGATTTCGTTCAAAAATGGGGAAAGCGGCAACTCGAAGACGATTGGCGGTGGAGCAAAAAAGGCAGGTTATTGCCCTCTGAAGCGACCGGTGAACTAGTCGCTTCAAACGATAGCCTACGCGGTGAACCGACCGAGGAGGAAAGATTGACGGTCGCTTTTTATATGGATAGAATCCCAAAAGAAGAGTTCTATATCGATAGCCTAAAGACCGAACGCAATTTCGCCAACTATCAATTGGGCCTCATTTACAAGGAAAAGTTCAAGGAAAATTTCTTGGCCGCCGGAAAGCTAGAAGCTGTATTGGCCTCCGATCCTGAAGAGCGATTGATTCTTCCATCAAAGTACAACCTGTATAAAATTTATGAGGAAGAAGGCAGCCCGCTGATGGAGCAGATGAAAGCGAACATCTTACAGAACCATGCCGATTCGAGGTATGCGGAAATATTGCTGAACCCCAGGGCGGTTTTGGAAGATGATTCCGATAGCCCCGATGCCCGCTATGCTGCCTTATACAGGTTGTATCAGAAACAAGAATTCCTAAAAACGATTACGGGTGCCGAAGAAAATATCGACAAATATACAGGTGACCCTATCGTTCCCAAATTCGAGATGTTGAAGGCCAACGCCATTGGAAGGCTCAATGGCTTCGAACCCTTCAAGGAGCAGCTTGACTATGTAGCGCTGACCTATCCCAACAATCCCGAAGGTAAAAAAGCGGAACGTATGGTGGCCGAGCAATTGCCGAAATTGGCGATCAAAAATTTCTCTTCGGAAACGGGCGCTACTGGCACTGGCAATTGGAAAGTCGTTTTTCCGTTTAGAAGAAGTAACAATGAGATTGCCCTTCGGGTGAAGGGCGATTTGGAAGCAGCCATTGAGGATTTAAAATATAGGAACCTCGTATCGAAAGATATATACACCTTGGAAGACCAATTTGTTGTTGTTCACGGTTTCCCGTCCAAAGACTACGCTCTAGGCTTCGCCGAACTCATAAGGTTTAACAAGGATTATCTTATTCAGGAAGCGAATTTCGTAATTTTATCCTCCAACTATAAAATTATTCAGGTGCATAAAAACTTAGAGGAGTATAAAGCGGAAATATTGAAGTGACTTAAACTTTTTTATTTGCCTGCTGCTGCTTTTACATTTGCCTTTCGACAAAAAATTTTTGCGGTTTAGAGGGTAGTGTCCAGAAAAAACTAGAACCGATTCCATATAATAACTCTAAATAAACCGGTTCGATATACTAAACAATCAAATTATTTCGTTGAACTAATCTAAGCTATCGATAAAAGGTGTTTAGGAGTTCACTAACCCCAAAACCATAACAAATGTTTTCTGACAACAAAAAACCAAGAACCATGAACGAAATAGGAGGTCAACCCAATAGAATTGAAAAGAATACCAAGATTACAGGTAATATCGAATCCGAAGCGGATTTTCGGATCGACGGAAAACTGGACGGTAACGTAAAAACTTCCGGCAAGGTCGTCATCGGTAAAGATGGCTATATTCACGGAAAAGTGGAATGTGTGAACGCCGATATCGAAGGCAGCTTTAACGGCGAGCTTTTGGTATCCGACCTATTATCGCTAAAAGCATCAGCCGTAATCGAAGGTACCGTTGAAGTCTCCAAATTGGCCGTTGAACCGGGCGCGACCTTCAACGCTACCTGTTCGATGAAGGGCAAGAGCGGTTCACTGAACCGGAACACGAGCGATTCGAGTTCAAGAAGTTCAAGTCTATCAGCAAGCAACGATTATAAATCGATGCTGACAAACACCAGTTCAAACAAAAATGAGCAAGCAAAAGCCTCGTAAGGAAAAGAACAGCACGCTCAAGAACGTGGCCCTACTCTCGGGCATCGCCTTCGAAATGGGCGCCATCATTTATTTGGCCGCCCAAGGCGGCATATGGCTCGACGAGCATTACCAGAACGAAAAGCGAATCTATACTGCAATTGCCACACTCATCGGTGTGGCAATTTCATTATGGGTGGTGTTGCGGCAGATCAAGAACGTGAAGTATTGACCGACGGCGACAGTGAACTGCCTCAAAGTAGGCATCGGGGAATTTTTGACCCTCAGAGATTAAACATCGCCTACATCTTGAAAATTAGTATTTTTGGCTCCGGATACCCAAAACCAAGAGCCATACGAATGCCAAAACTAAACCCTATTACCCTTTTTCTTCTTATTCTAATCCCCTTGCTAGGGGCGAGCTTCTTCCTGCACACCATCATCCTGCAAAACAAGGGGCTCCTAAAATATGGTGACAAGATTGTACTTTCCTATTTCATAAACTTCCTGTTGGCATCCATTATATATATAGGTCTATATATTTTCAGAAACAAAATAAAGACCCAAATCGGCTTTATTTTTATGGCAGGCAGTTTTTTAAAATTTATTGTTTTCTTTATCCTCTTTTATCCTTCTTATAAAGCCGATGGAAATATCACGACTTCAGAATTCGCGGCATTTTTCATGCCTTACGCCATTTGTTTAGTCGTAGAGACCGTCTTTACTGCAAAAATGCTTCAGAAAATGGAATAAAACCATGGTACAAAATCCCTAGAAAATAAACAGTTTGATTGCTTTTTTATTTTTGAAAGAATACCGTACATTTGCACGGATTTTTAGAGAACCCTTTTGGGGGGTAGAGACCGATATTTTCGAGTGATATGCAAAACTTCTTCGTAAAATTACTTTTTGTTACCGCTTTGTTCATTGGCAATAGCGCTTTCGCTCAAGAAAAAGAAGGCGAGCCTACCGACAAGAAGTCAGAAATCAAGGCATACATTCAACATCACCTTCAAGACTCCCACGACTTTAACCTGTTCTCCAGTACCGATGAAAGTGGCGAAGTGCATCACTATGGTTTTCCTTTGCCAGTTATTTTATGGGATGATGGATTGAAAGTCTTTTCCTCAGCGAAATTCAATCATGGTGAAACCTTGGCCAAGGTTGATGGAAATACCTATAAATTATACCATAGTAAAATCTACAAGACGGATGCGGAAGGAACTATCAACTATGATGAAGAGCAACACCCTACCAATGCAAAACCATTGGATTTTTCGATTACCAAAAGTGTGGTGATGATTTTCATTACCGGGCTTTTAATGCTATGGTTGTTTTCCAGTCTCGCAAAATCATACGCGAAAAACGGACTTATTGCCAAAGGTGCCGGTCGTTTCTTTGAGCCTATAGTAATTTATATACGGGACGATATTGCCAGATCTAATATTGGCGAAGAAAAATACAAAAAATACATGCCGTATTTATTGACCATATTTTTCTTTATATTTTTCCTGAATCTTTTTGGCCTGACTCCGCTTGGTGTAAATGTCACAGGTAATATTGCCATAACAGTGGCCTTGGCTTTGTTTACTTTTTTACTTACAAATTTCACAGGCACCAAAGACTATTGGAAGCATCTGTTCGACCCTTTGGGAGACACAATGCCATGGTATGCTAAAATACCCTTATATATCATTTTGGTCCCAATTGAGTTGTTGGGCTTGATTATTAAGCCTTTTTCATTATTAATTCGTTTGTATGCGAACATGCAGGCAGGCCATATTGTTCTGATGAGTTTGATCGGACTGATGTTTATTTTCAAGAGTTGGTTGGGCAGTCCGTTATCTTTCGGGTTGGCTTTCGCCATTTCGTTGATAGAAATTTTGGTTGCACTTTTGCAGGCCTACATATTTACGATGCTTTCGGCCTTATATTTCGGTTTTGCGAGCGAAACCCACGAACATTCGGATGAACACGAAGGCGAGATACAACATTTATAAATTAAATGTATTGTCATTCCGGTGAAGGCTGGAATTTGTTGAATTGAATTTTTAATTTTTAAACTAGATAGATTATGGAAATTCCAGTAATGGTAGGTGCAGGTTTGGTAGTTATCGGTGTCGGTATCGGTATCGGTAGGATTGGTGGTTCAGCTATGGACGCTATTGCCCGTCAGCCTGAAGCTTACGGTAAGATTCAAACAGCGATGTTGATTGCGGCAGCGCTTATTGAAGGTATTGGATTTGCTGCTCTTTTTGCAGTATAATCAGAAATTAAACATTGACCGCAACGGTTGGTTGCGGTCAATGTTATTACAAAATTAAAGGTTCATAAGCGTTTTAGATCATGGAAAAGCTAATAAATGAGTTTTCGGTAGGTTTGTTCTTCTGGCAGACGGTTTTGTTCATTCTTTTACTTTTATTATTGCGCAAATTTGCATGGAAGCCCATTCTCAATGCGGTAAATGACCGTGAAGATGGTATTAAGAATGCATTAGCTGCAGCGGAAGAGGCAAAGAAAGAAATGCAAAACGTAACCGCTGATAGCGAGCGTCTTTTAAAAGAAGCCCGCACCGAACGCGAGGCTATGCTAAAGGAAGCCCGTGAAATCAAGGACAAAATGATTGCCGATTCCAAAGAACAGGCGAGAGTCGAAGGCGACAAAATGATCAAACAGGCGCAGTCTGCCATCGAAAGCGAAAAGAAAGCAGCCGTTGCCGATATCAAAAATCAAGTAGCCGAACTCTCCGTTGAGATCGCGGAGAAAGTGCTGAAGGAACAATTATCCAACAAAAAGGAGCAATTGAAGCTCGTCGAGAACTTGCTTGGCGACGTCAAGCTGAATTAAACTAGTATGAGCAATCAAAGAGCAGCCTTACGTTATGCAAAAGCAGTTCTTGACCTAGCGGTCGAGAACAAGGCTACCGCTGTAGTGGAAAAAAACATGCGCAGCGTTGTGGCGACCATTGCCGATAGTAAGGAATTGCGGTCCATGTTGTCGAGTCCCGTAGTTAATGGGAATTCTAAAAAAGAAGTTTTGAAGACCGTTTTTAAGGAAGGCGGCGATATTACCGAGGGCCTTATCCACACCTTGACCGAAAACAACCGTATCGGCCTTTTGAACGAAGTGGCCCTGAAATATATCATCCTCAACGAAGATTTAAAGGGTGAAGGTGTTGCTTACGTAACTACCGCCGTGCCTTTGACCCCCGAACTGGAGAAAAAGGTATTGGAACAGGTTGCAAAGATTACCGATGATAAGGTAACCATCGAAAACAAAATCGACGAGAGTATCATTGGGGGATTTATATTACGCGTTGGCGATTTACAGTACGATGCCAGCATAGCGAACAAATTGAACAATATAAAAAGAGAACTAACGAATAAATAATAAATAGGACATACTAATTAGCCTGCCGTAGGTAGGTTTAAGCCCAATGTCCCATATCTAACGTCTCAGAAAATGGCAGGAGTAAAAGCCGCCGAAGTATCGGCAATCTTAAAGAAACAGTTATCCGGATTTGATTCATCGGCCACATTGGACGAGGTTGGAACGGTATTGCAGGTAGGTGACGGTATTGCCCGTGTCTACGGACTATCCAACGTACAATACGGCGAATTGGTAGAATTCGAAGGTGGACTCGAAGGCATCGTTCTGAACTTAGAGGAAGACAATGTAGGTGTGGTACTTTTAGGCCCATCTAGGTACATTAAAGAAGGGGATACGGTAAAACGAACCCAGCGTATCGCCTCTATCAAGGTGGGCGAAGGTATCGTAGGCCGTGTGGTCGATACTTTGGGAAACCCCATCGACGGTAAAGGACCTATTTCAGGGGAGACTTACGAAATGCCCTTGGAGCGTAAAGCACCGGGCGTAATTTTCCGTGAGCCGGTAACCGAACCTTTGCAATCCGGTATAAAAGCAATCGATGCCATGATTCCCGTGGGACGTGGACAAAGGGAACTTGTTATCGGTGACCGTCAAACTGGAAAGACCACCGTTTGTATCGATACTATCCTTAACCAAAAAGAATTTTACGACGCTGGCGAACCGGTATACTGCATTTATGTGGCTATCGGTCAAAAGGCTTCTACGGTCGCCGCTATCGCGCAGAACCTAGAAGATAAAGGTGCTTTGGCCTATACCACTATTGTGGCAGCCAACGCATCCGATCCAGCACCGATGCAGGTGTATGCTCCCTTCGCCGGGGCATCCATCGGGGAATATTTTCGAGATACGGGCCGACCCGCCTTGATTATCTATGATGATCTATCAAAACAGGCAGTTGCCTACCGTGAAGTATCCCTTCTTTTGAGAAGACCGCCAGGGCGTGAAGCCTATCCGGGTGACGTTTTCTACCTACACTCCCGTTTGTTGGAGCGTTCGTCAAAGGTCATCAACGATGATACGATCGCAAAGAATATGAACGATCTGCCCGATGTATTGAAACCGATGGTCAAAGGTGGCGGTTCGTTAACCGCCCTGCCGATTATTGAAACTCAGGCCGGTGACGTATCCGCATACATCCCCACCAACGTAATTTCGATTACCGATGGACAGATTTTCTTGGAGCAAGATCTCTTCAACCAAGGGGTGCGCCCCGCAATTAATGTTGGTATCTCGGTATCTCGTGTAGGAGGTAACGCGCAGATCAAATCCATGAAAAAAGTAGCAGGTACCCTGAAATTAGATCAAGCTGCTTTCCGTGAACTTGAGGCTTTTGCCAAGTTTGGTTCGGACCTCGATGCCGCAACCTTGAACGTCATAGAAAAAGGACGTCGCAACGTCGAAATTCTTAAACAGGCCGAGAACGATCCGTTTACGGTAGAAGATCAAATCGCCATCATCTATGCAGGCTCCAAAAACCTATTGCGTGATGTGCCCGTCAATAAAGTAAAGGAATTCGAAAGGGATTATCTAGAGTTCCTGAACGCCAAGCACCGTAGCACCTTAGATACTTTAAAGGCAGGAAAATTGACCGATGAGGTAATTGACACCTTAACCACTGTTGCGAAGGATTTATCCGGGAAATATAGAAATTAGTAGTGAGTACAAAGTATTAAGTATTAAGTAGTTTGTAAAGAGGTTTAAATTCATCCATACTAACTACTTAATACTCCATACTAAATACTAAAAAAATGGCCAACTTAAAGGAAATACGAAACAGAATTTCATCGGTATCTTCAACCATGCAAATCACGAGTGCCATGAAAATGGTATCTGCCGCAAAGTTGAAGAAAGCACAGGATGCCATCACGGCCATGCGCCCGTATGCTGATAAGCTGACCGAACTTCTACAGAGCCTCAGCGCTAGTTTGGATGCCGATTCCGGAAGTAAATATTCCGATAACCGGGAGGTCAAAAAAGTGTTGATCGTTGCAATTACTTCCAATAGGGGGCTAGCAGGAGCTTTCAATTCGAATATCATGAAACAGGCCACATTGTTGATGAAAGAGACCTATGCGGGTAAGCAAGTCGATTTTCTGGCCATCGGAAAGAAAGCAAACGATTTTTTAAAAAAGAAATCTACTGTAATTTCGAATCACAGCAGCCTGTATGAAGATTTGAGCTTTGACAACGTATCCGCTATCGCCGAAGAACTGATGGAGCAATTCACCTCCGGAAATTACGACCGGATAGATGTCGTCTACAACAAATTCAAGAATGCCGCTACCCAAATTGTGATGACAGAGCAGTTCTTGCCCATCGTACCTATAGAAGGCGCAGAAAACCTCAGTACGGACTATATATTCGAGCCTTCAAAGATCGAAATTGTTGAGCAACTCATTCCGAAATCGCTCAAGACCCAGCTGTACAAATCCATTCGCGATTCCTTCGCTAGCGAACACGGAGCACGTATGACGGCTATGCACAAAGCGACGGACAATGCTACCGAACTTCGTGATGATCTCAAACTAAAGTACAATAAAGCTCGGCAAGCATCTATTACCAATGAAATTTTGGAAATTGTTGGTGGGGCAGAGGCTTTGAACAATTAATCGCACATATCCCTTACCGGACCAACATTGGGTTAAATACCCTGCATAACTCACAGCATTAAGAACTTTTAGAGTATCTATAAACTCCACACACTTGTGGGGTTTTTTATTTCGATTTACGGAATCCGTCTTGGGTTTTTATCTATTTTTAAATCGACTTTTGCACAGCAAATGACATCCAAAAAAACTGCATTACTCTTTATTTTTATTACCATACTGGTAGATGTCATCGGTATTGGTATCATTCTTCCAATAATTCCCGACTTGATTATGAAACTGACCGGGGAGGGAGTAGATACGGCAATTATTTATGGTATGTGGTTGACCACTGCTTTTGCGGGGATGCAATTTTTGTTTTCCCCTGTGCTAGGAGAAATCTCCGATCAATACGGCAGACGTCCGATTCTGTTGATAGCCTTATTGGGTCTAAGCATCGACTATCTGATTCATGCTTGGGCTCCAACCATCACATGGCTGTTTTTAGGGCGATTTCTGGCCGGTATCACAGGAGCCAGCTTTACCGTCGCTTCTGCTTATATCGCGGATGTCAGCACAAAGGAAAACAAGGCCAAAAACTTCGGATTGATAGGTGCGGCCTTCGGGCTGGGTTTCATCATTGGCCCCGGCATCGGAGGGTTTTTTGGTGAAATCGATATTCGGTTACCTTTCTATATCGCCGCAGGCCTTACGTTCGCAAACTTTCTCTTCGGATGGTTCTTCGTTCCGGAATCTTTAGCACCGGAAAATAGGAGGCCGTTCGCTATTATGAAAATGATTCCGGGGGTTTCTTTGGTGAGCCTTCGAAACTATAAAGGGGTGTTGCTTCTTATTCTGGCCTTTTTCTTGGCTAATCTAGCGGGGCAAGCTTTGCCCTCTACATGGTCGTATTACGGCATAGAGCGGTATAATTGGAGTCCAAAAGAGATCGGCGTTTCATTAATGATCGTCGGACTTTTGGTCGCCATCGTTCAAGGTTTTTTAGTCGGCGTTGTAGTCAAGAAATTCGGCAAGAGAAATACGATTACCTTCGGCTTCCTATTCTGGACGATAGGTATGTTCCTCTTCTCCATTGCGACAGAACCTTGGATGCTCTATGCCTTTTTGATTCCCTATGCCATTGGTGGCATCGCCGGGCCGACCGTGCAAGGGGTTATCTCTAATCAAGTATCCGAAAAAGAACAGGGCAACTTGCAGGGCGCCATCACTAGCTTGCTAAGTATCACTGCTATTTTAGGACAATTGGTATTTTCCCCTGTTTTCTACTTCTTTATCCGTCCGGAAGGAGCTATTTATTTTCCAGGTGCGCCCTATACCTTGGCGGCGTTATTTTTGCTGATCGCTTTTATCGTTGCACTCTGGGCCATGAAACGGATGAATCTTCAGGATGAGGACTGAGATTGTGCCTTATTCCAAATGTATCTACCCTGCATATAGATTAATATATTCAAAATTAAAATGTATTCCTGCTGCCACTAACGCTCATGCTCTTGAGTTACGGCTCAAAAAAATCCTGGGAAACTACTGCACCCTTTAGTCATGGTGAAACCTATGGCCAAAGCTGGATTGTAGAAAATCGACCCGCTGTACATGGATCTGAGGTTGTGGTTACCATCTTGAGCCTTACCGAAGACGAGGCGGAACTCAAAAACCTGTGTCATCAAGGTAAAATGGTGCCGGTTAAAATCAAGATAAAGGATATCGGTACGGTCGCCGTAGCAGCGTTCGGCGAAAAGTCAAGCAGAAATGATAACGGGGTCGAGGGCTCAGCCGAAACTGAAGAAAAAATATTTCCTTTCAAACTGACCGAAACACAGCCCGCAATCAGCTATGTGCACAACAAAAAAGTCAAGTAGTACAGAATAGACGGCAATCAACGGAAACTACCCGTTACCAACCCGACCGAATCAGCAAAATTGAAACACTATCTTTCAATCTCTCGATGAAGGCATCCAAACTTTGCCACATCCCTATAAAAAGCTACTTTTGGTGCTTAATCCGCACTGGTATTGAACCCGCTCAAAAAACTCTTCCAACAGACGGCTATTTATGGCTTGGCAACGGTGCTACCGCGGATGCTGAATTTTCTACTATTACCCTTATATACGGGTATTTTGGTCACCGCCGGTTACGGTGAGGTCAGCGTAATATTCGCATGGATAGCCATATTCAACGTTTTTTTGGCCTACGGCATGGAAACCGCTTTTTTCCGGTTCTACAACAAGAACCCTGATCAAGAGAAAGTTGTTTCGACATCTTTAATATCCATATTGGCGACTACGTTAATCTTCGTAATTATCGCCCTTTTCTTCCAGACGAAAATGGCAAGTGTTGCCGATATTGACCTCCGGTTCGTCCGTTATGCCATTGCGATAATAGCCCTTGACGCTTTCGTCATTATTCCCTTCGCTTGGCTTCGTGCCAACGAGAAACCGATGAACTATGCCGTCATTAAAATTTCCAATGTAGCCATTAATTTAGGACTAAACCTCTTCTTTTTGGTAGTATTGCCTGGCATGGTAGAAAATAATCCGGACAGTATTTGCGCTTGGATGTACCGTAGCGACTTCGAAATCTCCTATATTTTTATATCCAACCTGATAGCCAGTGGGGTGACCTTTCTTTTGATGCTACCCTTGTATCTGAAATCCAATTATGTTTTTGACAGCGTACTATGGAAAAAGATGATGAACTACGCTTGGCCGGTCTTGTTGGCCGGTGTCGCATACACGATAAACGAGGTTTTTGATAAGATTTTACTAGAACGTTTACTGCCAGAGGATGTAGCCAAGAGTGAAACGGGAATGTACGCCGCCTGTTACAAATTGGGCATGTTCATGACGTTGTTCGCAACCGCTTTTCGCATGGGTATCGAACCATTCTTCTTTAGCCATGCGGAAACCGAAAATCCTCAAAAAGCTTACGCCCAGATTACCAACTATTTTGTGGTTTTAGGAAGTATCATACTCTTAGCTATCGTGGTGTTCGCCGATGTGCTAAAGATCCTCTTTATTGATGAGGATTATTGGGAGGCCATGTCCGTGGTACCCTTGGTGCTTTTAGGGAGCTTCTTTTTGGGCATCTACCACAACCTATCCGTTTGGTATAAAGTCACTGATAAGACGCGCTATGGCGCCTTTATTTCTATTGTCGGAGCGATTATTACAGTCGGTATAAACTATATGTTTATTCCTGAAATTGGATACATGGCATCAGCGATTGCGACTCTTTTGGCCTATGGCACCATGATGATATTGTCTTATTATTTGGGCAAATCGCGCTACCCAGTCCCCTATAACTTCCGAAAAATAGTGTTTTATCTATGTATTTCCATTTTGTTCTCCGCCCTATCCTTTTATGTTTTCGATAGGAATGTATATATTGGAAGTGTTTTACTTTTAGTGTTCCTAGCTTTGGTATATAAGCTGGAGAGCGATATCTTACGGAAGGTTTTTTTGAAACGTTGAAATTAAAAGATCGTCTGCATAAAGCGCAGTGTACAAAACACCTTATCGAGCATCGTGCACCCGACATCTAATCACTACTATTATTTATTAGAAATGAACATCAAAATCATAAATAAATCACCCCACAACCTCCCTCACTACGAAACGGCTGCCTCTGCGGGTATGGACCTCAGAGCCCATATTTCGGAAGCCTTGACGTTAGAACCTTTGGGACGTGCCATTATCAAAACGGGGCTTTTCATCGAGCTTCCCATCGGAATCGAAGCACAAGTACGCCCTAGAAGCGGTCTTGCTGCCAAAAATGGAATAACCGTACTGAACGCCCCTGGCACGATTGATGCAGATTACCGAGGAGAAATCGGTGTGATACTTGTAAACCTATCCAATGAATCGTATACGATTGAAAGCGGCGAACGTATCGCCCAACTGGTCATCGCCCGGCACGAAAGGGCCGAATGGGTTCAAGTCGAAGACCTTTCTCAAACTGACAGGGGCGAAGGGGGTTTCGGGAGTACGGGAACGAAGTAGGAAGGTTAAGGTTGACGTGAGAAAAGCTCATCCCCTTTTCAATAACGGGTGGCATTTTTGATCAGGTTTCCAGGTTTCAAAGTACTTGCAATATCATTTAACAATTAAAAAAAAATCGAGATATTAAGGAATGTCAAGAGAAATTTCCATTTTAATATGTTCTTTGGGATTTCTGCTAATCCCACTACAAACCTATGCACAAGAAGACCTGCCCATCGACCCTGATTCTGAACTAGAGGTCGAAAACAGCGCGGAAGTCTTTTTAGAGGGGTATTCCGATGATTTTCAGGAAAACTTTTTCGAAGGGCTAAAGCAAAAAGGAATTGAGAACTATGACAAGGCTATCAATTCGTTCTTAATATGTAAACAGCTTGACGCCTCAAGCTCGGTAGTCGACCATGAACTGGCCAAAGCGTACTTCGAAACCAGACAGTATCCGCTGGCAGAAGAATATGCACTTACCGCCGTAACCTCGGAACCTGAAAATTTTTGGTATGCAGATACTTTAACAGATATTCTTCAAATACAGGGAAAACCCATCGAGACGATGACCACGGAGCTTCCTTTAGACGAGCCAGCCTTCAGCGAGAACCTGGCATCCATTTATTTCAAAAAAGGGAACTATGAAACTGCCCTTGCCGTATTAAAAAAGGCAAAACAAAATAATTTTACGACTGCCCTAACTACAAAAATCAACGATTCCATAGAAAAAAGTCAAACGTTTTCCACCACTGCTACCATCGCCTTAGAAAATACCGCCTCGGAGACGGATCCCTTGGAAGATTATAAAACCAGGATGGAAGTCTTAATGGAAGTAGATAGCTTTTCGCGCTTGCAGCAGCTCTCCGAAGAAGCCTTGGAAAGCTATCCGGCCCAACCGTATTTTTATTTCGCACAAGGCTATGCCCTGAACAAAACGGGCAAGCATCAAGAAGCTATTGAACTACTAGAAGCCGCGCTCGACTACCTTATTGACGACACATCCTTAGAAAATAAAATTTATCAGGAATTAGCGGATGCCTATACCGCACTTAACAATGCTGTAAAGGCAAATACGTATCTTCGTAAGATAATACCTGGATTTTAAAGCCGGATACATACATGATGCAAATAGTTCTCAAATCATTCCCTCGATATTTTGCCATTTTCGCAGTTGCCCTGCTGGCGTTTTCCTGCAAATCAAAAAAGGTCGTGACCGATGGTAAGCTCAATGAAAATCTATCCGCCAAGGCCATTATACGGACACACTACGACAATGCGCTTGATTTTAAGACGCTAAGCGGCAAGATGCGTATCGATTACTCTGATGGCGAAGATTCTCAGGGAGTAGCGGTAAGCCTTCGGATGGAAAAGGACAAGGCCATTTGGATCAGTGCGCCATTTGGTGTGGTCAAAGCCTACATCACTCCCGGTCGAGTAACTTTCTACAACAAACTGCAGAACGAATATTTTGATGGGGATTTTGCCTATCTCAGCAAATTTGTTGGGGTAGAACTCGATTTCGAACAGGTCCAAAATCTATTGTTGGGACAAGCTTTGCTCGACCTAAAGGATGACAAATACGACGTCAGCTTGGCTGGTAATAGCTACCAACTAAAGCCCAAAAAGGCTTTGGAACTGTACAAGGTGCTCTTTCAGATCGAGCCAAAAAATTATAGGATGGCCTCGCAACAATTGTCCCAGCCCATAAAGAAGCGATTGCTACAGATTAATTATACCGACTATCAGAAAATAAACAAGTGGGTACTTCCGCAGAAAATAGCGGTGGCCGCTATAGATAAAGACAACCGAAGTACCATTGATATAGAATATCGCAACATTGAGTTCGACCGGCCGCTCAGTTTTCCTTACGATATACCGAACGGTTTTGATGAGATCAAATTGAAGGATGATGCCTTGTAGAGCGAAGTTTACCGTCCTTTTATTCATACTGTTTTCTTTAGGTAGCCGCGCTGTTTTTGCCCAAGTCGATGAGCAGGAAGCCTTGGAAGCCAAGCGCGACCAGCTTCAAAAGGAAATCGAACAAATCAACTTCTTATTGTTCGACCAAAAAGAAAAGCGGGGCAGCGTTCTGGAACAAATGGAAGCCCTCAATCAGAAAATAAAAGTACGACAGCGACTGATCGACGTGACCAACGAGCAATCGAACCTACTGGACCGAAAAATCAATTCCAACGTCAACGCTATCACTGAACTACGGACAGCATTGGCGAAACTCAAGGAAGACTACGCACTGATGATACAAAAGGGCTATCAGAGCAAGATTCAGCAG
The DNA here is from genome assembly GCA_963832345.1 of uncultured Flavobacteriaceae bacterium. Classification (GTDB taxonomy): domain Bacteria; phylum Bacteroidota; class Bacteroidia; order Flavobacteriales; family Flavobacteriaceae; genus Pricia. The sequence continues at coordinate 222,870 of CAWHTW010000020.1, forward strand.
AGTAAACTGATGTTCTTACTGTCTTCCGATAACTTCTTGCAAGCCTTTAAACGGATACAATACATTAAGCAATACACGGATTTCCGAAGGCAGCAGGGCGAGGAAATCGTCATCAAGACAGATACCCTGACAAAATTGAACATCGATCTAAGCGAACAGCGGAAACAGAAGGAACGCTTGATAGCGGAAAACCGAAGTGCAAAACGGGTGATGGAGCAAGAAAGAAACTCCCAACAGACGCTGTTGGGCTCTATCCGTAAAGACGAAACCAAATATGCATCCGCCATTCGCGACAAACAACGGGAGACCAAGGAAATCGATGGGCAAATCGAAAAACTCATCAGAGAAGCAATCGCTACCGAGAACGCGGCATCGGGCAAGGACGATTCCGATCCCAGCAAATTTCTGTTGACTCCGGAAGCCGCAATCGTAGCCAATAGCTTTACTGCCAACAAAGGCCGATTAATCTGGCCGGTAGAAAAAGGATTCAAGAGCCAAGGTTATGGAGTTTACGCAGATGCTATTTATCCGGGCATTAAGCATGAGAGCAATGGTGTGGTCATCACCACGGATGCGGGCGCAAAGGCCAGGGCCATTTTTAGGGGCGAGGTCATCGCTATTTTGTCCATTCCCGGAGGTAATAAAGCCGTACAACTAAAGCACGGAAACTTTATAAGCACCTATTACAACCTTAGCACCATTTATGTCAAAAAAGGCGATCGCGTCGATGCCAAGGCTGTACTGGGCGATATTTATACCAATCGGTCGAATGGCCAGACACGTCTGAAATTCTACCTACATCAAAATACTTCCAAACTTAATCCCGAGGATTGGGTATACCAACTGTGAGTGCAGCGCCCAGACGACAAACCGCTAGAACCAAAGTTGGCAAGAAAAGCTTGCGCCCATACATCATTGAATTGAACTAGCCTTTTTTTCAATACCGTACCCTTCTTTCCCATCTTTACCTTATTTTACTTATCGAAAACCAAGTTCGGCAACCAAGGCTTAATCTCGGTAGTCTACATCTTAACAAAATAAGACATATATGAAAAAAATAACAGACCTCAACGGCACGTTTACACTCCATAACAAAATTGAAATGCCCTATCTGGGATTAGGTACTTATCAAGCGGATAACGACAAGGAGGTCGTAGATGCCGTAAAGTTTGCTTTGGATATTGGATACCGACATATCGATACGGCTTCCGTATATAAAAACGAGAAAGGGGTAGGCAAGGGAATTCTTCAAAGTGATGTGGCACGCGAAGATATCTTCGTAACCAGTAAAGTTTGGAACACCGACCAAGGCTACGAGAGTACCTTAAAGGCTTTCGAGGCAAGTTTAGATCGGCTAGGTCTTGACTATCTCGACCTATACCTTGTTCACTGGCCGGTTTCGGGAAAATATAAGGAAACGTGGCGTGCCTTAGAAAAACTCTATAAAAACGAGCGCATCCGTGCTATCGGAACCAGCAATTTTATGCAGCACCATTTGGAGGATTTGCTGAAGGATGCAGATATCGTTCCCATGGTCAACCAAATGGAATTCCATCCTTATCTTGTGCAACAGTCTCTCATCGATTATTGTGAAGCAAAGAAGATTCAGTACGAATCTTGGTCGCCGTTTCTGCAGGGAGAACTTTTCGATTTGGAAATCACCAAGGGAATCGAAAAGAAATACGCTAAGACCGCGGCTCAAGTAATACTTCGCTGGAACCTCCAAAAAGGCGTCATAGCGATACCAAAATCGGTTCATAAAAATCGCATCCAACAAAACGCCGATATTTTTGATTTTGAGCTTACCGACGGAGAAATCGACTATCTTGATACTTTGGACCAAGGCAAACGCACTGGTCCGGATCCGGATAATTTTGACCTTTAGGGTTTAAAAATAATTTTCTGCTGATTGACGCAACCGATTCTTCCATACTGTATCTTAGCATGAAAATGGGTTATGAGATATCGTCTTGCGATAAGTCTCGCTTTGGTCTTGGCCAGCTGTAATGTCGATTACGAAGATAATGAACGGCTGTTGATACAGGGTAGTGTAAACGATAGTGGTGAAAATCCTATTCCCGACTTGACCATCAACGTTTATGCCGAAAACGGTGGAGGCTTTGTCGGAAGTACCGAGGTAATCGGCACTGGCAAAACCCTTTCGGACGGTTCCTTTAACGTGGTGACACTGTCTCCAAAAGTAGTATCAAATCTTAAAATAACGATAAACGAGAATTTACGCCAAGGTTACCGACCGCTATATTCCTCTGAAACCATTAATGATCTCGGCCTTTTTAAAAATAGAAATTACACCTATGTACTTCCGGTCATTATCTTGAACGAAATATCGGAGAGCAGTTTAAGCCATTAGCATAGGGAATAAGCTCAAAATAGCACCTGTAAAGTACTGTCACCTCGGACCTACTACAAATTACTTGACCAGGATATGCTTCCGACCGAAAAAAGCAAGTCTACAAACGTCAGAACAACAAAGTATGGGCTTAAAATTTAAATCCTTCGCTATTACCGTCTTGGGTTTACTGATCGGGCAGAATATGGCTCTTGCCCAAGATTATAATTTTGACGAAAATCGTCAGGTCTATGTTCAGCTAAAACCTGCCCTGTCTTTTCCGATTGCCCTCGGCGATAACTTTTTGGCTGAGGCCTACGACACCAATCTGGTCGCCTTCATGGGCGAGGCACGGGTTTTTTTTCAAGACCGTATTTTTTTAGGGGTACATGGTAATTTTTTCAAGGCAGAAGTTACCGATATTTTGCAAGTCGGGGGCTTCGACCGTACCAATATTTGGCATAATTATCTTTCCGCTGGTTACGCTACAATGGCTAGGGACAAAAAGTTTGGCCTCGATGTGGGGGCCGGTATAGGTTATACTATTTACTCCAATCGCAAGGGCAGTGTGGATTTTCACGAAGATGGTTTTTCAATAATGGCTAACATGCACACAAATTACAGGATGTCAGAAATTGTCGGTGTAAGTGCGGGAGTTCAAATCGCCAAAGACTTTTTGGCCACGGATACCGCTCCCGAACTGGAAAAATTCTTTAAGAACGCCGGAATCCTATATTTTTCCGTGGGTTTGCTATTTTACATCAATCAATAGAAAGAGATTTAGGAAGCTGGAGCCGTAAACAATGCCTTCAACTCGGTAGCTTCATCCGGCTTCATTTTTCCGGCCAGTACCAAGCTCAATTGCTTTCTACGCAGGGCACCGGCATAGCGTTCCTTCTCTTGATCGGTCTCAGGTGCCAACGGGGGTACTTCGGTGGGCTTTCCCGTTTCGTCGACGGCTACGAAGGTATAAATGGCCTCATTCGCTTTGGAGCGTTCGCCGCTAAAACGGTCTTCCATCCAAACATCGATATATACTTCCATAGAAGTTCTAAAAGCACGTGATACCACGGCTTCAACGGTAAGCACACTGCCCAACGGTACCGCGTGATTGAAGGCCACGTGGTTAACCGAGGCGGTAACCGTAATGCGTCGGCTATGGCGGCGGGCGGCAATACTAGCGGCACGGTCCATACGGGCCAAAAGCTCACCTCCAAACAAGTTGTTAATAGGGTTGGTCTCACTGGGAAGCACCATATCGGTCATTAAAGTACGGGATTCGCTAGGATGTTTGGGCTGCATACTTGAAATTTTCGTCAAAGATACGGTCTTCTGTAGAGATTGGATAGGTTATTCCATATCCTTCAATTGAATGGATAGTGCTTTGGTGGAAAGCTGTACTTCAATGAGCGAAAGAACCAAAGAAACCATCAGCGCAAAAAGACTGATGCCGAAGATGAGGTTGGCCCAAAACCGCAATTCCACGTATATCAATGACATGGTTATCACCGCTAACAAAAAGCTAAAAATTGCCGCAGCCTGCATGTTCTTGATTAGGGTCAGGCGTTCACTAAGTTGTTTCACTTGAAGGCCAATCGATTTCGATTCCGTTTCCAGATATTTTTGGTGTAATTGACGGATCAAGGCAGCAATCGCCAAATATCTAGCATTGTACGCCAACATGGTCAACGAAATAGCAGGGAAAAGAAGTGCAGGTATGCTAAGTGATAGCTCCATACGTAAATGGGATGATTTATTTAGGAATCCAAGTCTGACTTTGGATACAAAGACTTGGGGTTAGGAAAAAACGATTACCGTTCAATTCTTTTCAAACTCCCGGGAACTTGACCGATCCGCCGTGGGAAAATCATCGGGAATATCTTGGGTCACTTTTCCCGTTGCTGCCCATTCCGCCCCCCTGAGCATCGTGGTCAAAAAACCGACGCCTAGCACAGAATAATCCGCGTGGCCCATGATATTATGGAAAATTCTGCCTTTTCCATAGGTCAATGCCATCAGCGCGGGTTCGTGGTGGCCCGTACCCTTATTGTCCGGGTCGGAGTAGGCAGTGGCCAATATTTCCATGTTTTCAGCGGGGCCTCGTAAACTGTTGTACAATTCATCCTTGGTATGCATCCATGCGCTAGGCATATCTTTTGTAATCGGGTGTTTATCGTTTCTGACCACGATCTGGTATTCGCTCTGTGGGCCATGAGCTCCGGCTTTTCCCGGTGAATCGTCACGAATCAATTTCTCGGCCTGGTTGAGATATACGTACGGCCCATCCTTTTCGGTGCGATCTCCCCAACCGCCTAGACCGATCATTTGGTTGTAAGCGTCCCATTTGGGAAAGGAATTGTCGGCGGCGTGAAAAACAACCAGTCCCCCGCCCTTTTTCATGTATTTTTCAAGCTTCTTTTGCGTTTTTTCGGGCCATGGGGCAGCATTCCATCCAAAGTTATTGATGACGACATCGTATTTAGCAAAATCGGGAGAAAAATCAGGGTCGGGCCTCGGTTCGTCCAGAGCTTGGGTCTTAGGCATACCTTCGATGGCAAAATCCTCTAAAAATTCATCACCTTTCCAAGTATAAGCAGAGCGGACAACATCTACAGAAAAAAGTCCGGTCGCTTCCATTTTATTTTTTAGGATGTAGGTCAGTTTTGGCCATTGATCGTGGTTGTTCTGCCCATCTATGATAAGGGCCTTTATTTTGGCCGTGGCTTTCACCGATTGTGACGAAAGGGTTCCGTAGGTAAGTATGGACATCAATAGCAAAGGGATGATTTTAGACTTCTGCATAACTTCTATGTATTAGAGTAGTTAAATATAAGGCATTGTTTAGAAATTTGTCCCAACGTGCTATCCTTTAATTTTGTAGATTTAGAAATTTGCCATAAGGCGCACGCTGTACGGAGTTTGAGAAAATATTAAGAGACCTCGATTCAAAGCAATCGACGAATAGTCCCAAACACTACGCCCCTAAAAACCGTTTTTATGTTCCTTTCCCAAAAAAATATTCACTCCAAACTCCCAAACGTTAAAACCACTATTTTCACGACCGTCGGCAACTTAGCCCGACAACACCATGCCATTGACCTGTCACAAGGCTTCCCGAATTTTGAAGCGGATAAAACACTAATGGATTTGGTCGCAAACGCCATGAAGGAAGGCCATAACCAGTACGCTCCCATGCAAGGCCATTATCGACTTCGGGAAGTTATTGCGCAAAAAATCGAAAAGCTCCACGGAAAAAAGTACCATCCCGAAAAGGAAATCACGGTGACGGTTGGGGCAACTCAGGCCATTTATACGGCCATTACGGCTTTCGTGCATCCGGGCGATGAGGTTATCGTACTGAAACCCGCCTATGATTGTTATGAACCGGCCATAAAAATCAATGGTGGGATTCCCGTTCCGTTGCAGTTAGATGCCGATGGATATGAAGTGGATTGGGAAGGCTTCAAAAGTAAAATTAACTCCAAGACGCGGATGGTCGTCATCAATACGCCCCACAACCCCAGCGGAAGGATTTTTTCAAAGGACGATATGCTGCAATTACAAGAGATTCTCCGGCCTACCAATATTATCCTAATCAGCGACGAAGTCTACGAACATATTGTTTTCGATGGGAAGGAACACCAAAGTGCATCCCGCTTCGACGACCTCTCTTCCCGAAGTTTTGTCTGCGCATCCTTTGGTAAAACCTTTCACGTGACCGGATGGAAGGTAGGCTATTGTGCAGCTCCTGCAGCATTGATGCACGAATTCCGTCAAGTACACCAGTTCGCCGTATTCTGTGTTGACCACCCCGTGCAACGGGCCTTGGCCACCTATCTTTTGGAAGAAAAAAATTATTTGGGACTGAACGCTTTCTACCAGGAAAAACGGGATTTCTTTTTAGACGGATTGAGAGATTCTAAATTCAGGTTTAAACCGTCTCAAGGCACTTATTTTCAATTGTTAGACTATACGCCGATTACCCTAGATGCGGACGAAGATCTCGCCGAACGCCTGATTCTTAACCATAAGTTGGCGAGTATTCCCATATCTTCCTTCAACGTTGATCATCGCGATGACAAGGTGTTGCGTTTCTGTTTCGCAAAAAAAAGGGAGACGTTAGAGCAGGCGACAGAAATCTTGAGGGCTATTTCGTGATTCTTCTATGAGAGACCGGCCGTTGTTTGCTGAGTGGTTGAAAATTCTCATAAAACGCACGAATGTTCCAGAATTTTTTCGGCAAATTTTGATGGTCTCCAAAAAATATATACGCTATTCAATGTCTATTAGTGATTTTTGGAGAAACGTAAGTGTATTCTCTAATAACGTCAATAGACATGTTTACTGTCTTCGGAGAAACAATCATCCTATGTTTTGTTTGGTCTACAGATCGATTCAAAATAATTTAATAGGACAGACTGAAATACTAGCCTTGTTAGAAAAGGCAAAAAAATTTAATCGCGCAAATGACATTACAGGGTGTTTATTGTCTTACAACAATGAATTCGTTCAGTATCTTGAAGGCGGTAAACGAGAAGTTGAAACACGGTTCGAGAAAATCAAACAAGATTGGAGGCATAGCGAGCAACCTAATTATAAGCGGACTTATCAATAATAGGGAATCCGAAACCTAGACCATGGCCTAAGAGAATTTTATAGGGCCAAATTTTCGTTTGGAATATCTCAAGCTTCTGGTAAGTGCTTATTTTTGAAAACACTGATACTTATACCTATTTGAACCCTCCTACGATGAAATTTTGGGTTGTGGTCAAAATGTTATTGGCCACACAGTAGTAGAAGACTTCAATTGACGGATTTCAAAAACGCCATTATATCTCGGCGCGCATCAACCAATCGGTCTGTTCGTCTTCTCCAATGTAGTAGGGATGTGTACCGAATTTTGAAAAGCCATGGTTTTCGTAGAACTTGATGGCGTTAAGGTTTTTCTCCCAAACGCCTAGCCATAGATAATTTTTCTTTTTCATGGCCGCTATTTTTTTAACCTCTTTCATCATCCAACTCCCGATTTGTTGGCCTTGAAAACCCTTAAGTACATATAGGCGTTCCAGTTCAATCCCTTCAACGGATTTGATATCGGTCTGGGCATTGTTTTCGTTCAGTTTTATATATCCGACCAAATCGAAATCCTTGTAGACAAAATAGAAGGTGGTATCTGGGTTTTTCAGTTCTCCCAATAGATTGCTTCTCTCAAAAGAAAAATCGATATATGCCTTAAAGTCCTCGGGATTGTTAGATTTTTCGAAAGCATCGATGAAGGTAGTTCTTGAAATATCAACTAGTCTCCTTATGTCAGTGAAATCACAGCGTTGAAGTCTTAAACTCATCTTTTTAACATATCAAGACAAAAGTAAGAAAAAGGGGAGCGCCTTGAACGCGTATGACGAACAGCGGATAAAGCAAAAAAAAAGCGGCCTTTGGGGAAAGCCGCATTTTTTTGGGGATAAATTGCAAGTAGGTTAAAGCATAAATAACTTTTTGGTCAACATAACTATTCCACTGATGAATTCGTTATTGTAAACTTGAATCTCTTCTTGTGGATGGTTCATTTGAGCTTCCATAGTTTTGTAGGTTTAGTTCGAGGTCCGATTTGGGGTTGGACTTTCAATTAATAACACTGTAAATCTACAATCGAACCCTGGAAAAAGAAAACTATTGTTGTGAAGTGGTCTGATAGTGTTGTGAAAAATAGCAATGGTCAATTTCGTCGATGAAAAGCGTTCAAGTTTAAGCCTAAATATTAAATTTAATCGTTTGTAATTGTATTTGAGTTTGATAGTTTGCCTGCGTTTAAACCTCCATTTCGGGAACTTTACCTTCAACTATCAAGACACCTTCCGTGGCATTCCGGATTTCTTCTACCGTTACTCCCGGCGCGCGTTCTTTAAGTAGAAATCCGTTTGAAGTTACTTCAAGTACTGCAAGATTCGTGACAATCTTGGTGACGCAGCCAACTCCGGTAAGTGGCAGGCTGCACCTTTTTAACAGTTTTGACTCGCCCGAACGGTTGGTATGCATCATGGCGACGATGATATTTTCTGCGGATGCCACCAGGTCCATAGCACCGCCCATGCCTTTGACCATTTTTCCTGGAATTTTCCAATTGGCGATATCGCCGTTCTCGGCCACTTCCATGGCACCCAAAATCGTGAGGTCGACATGTCTCCCTCGAATCATGGCAAAACTGGTAGCGGAATCGAAAAACGATGCGCCCGGTAAAGCGGTAATGGTCTGCTTCCCGGCGTTGATGAGGTCGGCATCCTCCTGGCCCTCAAATGGAAAAGGGCCCATGCCGAGTATACCATTCTCGCTTTGGAACTCCACATCTATATCATCACGGACGAAATTGGCGACCAAGGTGGGAATCCCGATTCCTAGGTTTACATAGTAGCCGTTCTTTACTTCTTTCGCTATTCGTCTAGCAATTCCATTTTTATCTAACATAATACTGTATCAATTGTGCTTCCGAACCGTTCTCTGTTCGATCCGTTTCTCATAATCCTTCCCTTGAAAAATACGCTGTACAAAAATGCCCGGAATATGTATCTCGTTCGGATCCAGTTCTCCAGCAGGCACCAGTTCCTCCACCTCCGCAACCGTGATTCTCGCAGAACCGCACATACAGGGATTAAAATTCCGTGCGGTTCCCTTAAAGATTAGATTTCCGGCTTCGTCGCCTTTCCAAGCTTTTACGAATGAGAAATCAGCTTTGAAGGCTTCTTCCAAGACATACATCTTGCCGTTGAATTCACGAGTCTCCTTGCCTTCGGCGACTTCAGTGCCATAACCGGCAGGGGTGTAGAACGCCGGGAATCCTCCTTGAGCGGCCTGGCATTTCTGGGCCAACGTACCTTGGGGAGTAAGTTCAACTTCCATTTCACCGGTTAGCATCTGCCGCTCGAATTCCCTGTTTTCGCCCACGTAGGATGCAATCATTTTCTTTATCTGATGTTTTTGTAGTAGAAGTCCCAATCCAAAATCATCGACACCGGCATTGTTCGAGATGCAGGTAATATCCTTAATAACCAAACGCACCAATTCTGAAATAGCGTTCTCTGGAATTCCGCATAGGCCAAAACCGCCCAACATAAAAGTCATACCGTCTTTTACGCCTTCTAGGGCCTCTTGAACATTATCTACCGTCTTTCTGATCATGCGCTCTAAATTGATGGGTTCGGAATTAATTACACTCTAAATTTACGCTTTTTAAATAAAAAAATCCCTTTGCCTTATTAGATAGGGCAAAGGGATTTTAATGGTTCTTGTTTAAATGTACTAAAGACGAGTTCGCTAAGGCCGATCAGAAGTCCAGATCGTCAAGATCTTCTTCTACATCGGTATCCTTAGGTTCTTCATCGATCTGTTTGTTACAATCGAGGTTGATAGACATATCATCAGGCTTCTGGAATTCTCCGTCAGAAATGTCTAGGTTCTTATTCTCGTAGTTTGCCTTCATGTAAAGGCCCCAAATTGGCAAGGCCATGGCCGCGCCCTGCCCGTATGTAGTCTTTTCAAAATGGATTGGCTTGTCCTCGCCGCCCACCCAAACGCCTGTAACTAGATTCGGAACCATGCCCATAAACCAGCCGTCGCTCTGGTTCTGCGTAGTGCCTGTTTTTCCGGCTATTGGATTGGTGAATTCGTAGGGGTATCCCGTAATAATCTCTTTATATACCGTTTCGTTCGTCTGAGATGAATGTCGTAGGCGTGCACCCGAACCGCTCTCGGTAACACCCTCCATTAAATTTAACATGGTATACGCCACCTCTTTGCTCAAGACATCTTTGGTTTCCGGCACATATTCATAAAGTACTGTACCGTTTTTGTCTTCGATACGGGTCACCATGACCGGTTTTACATATACTCCTTGGTTAGCGAAGGTGCCGTAGGCGCCCACCATTTCATAGACGTTAAAAGTAGGTGTCCCCAAGGCTATCGATGGCACCTCTGGAATCTTCTTGGTCAAGCCTAGGTTATTGACAATGGAAACAACAGACCTCGGGCCGACCCTATCGATCAGTTGCGCAGTTACCGTATTTACCGAGTTGGCCAGGGCATCTTTTAAAGTGTATTCCCTCCCGGAATAGCGCCCGTCAGAGTTCTTGGGGCACCAAGGTTCGGGGTTACCATGTTTTCCTGCCTCGATACAGTACTGGGTATCCGGAAATTTATCGCAGGGTGACAACCGTAGTTGATCAATTGCCGCGGCATATACGAAGGGCTTAAAAGTAGAGCCTACTTGCATCGACCCTTGATAAACGTTATCATATTGAAAGTGACGGTAATCGATGCCCCCTACCCATGCTTTTACATGGCCCGTTTGTGGCTCCATAGACATCATGGCGGCCCGCAAAAAGGTTTTATAGTATCGGATGGAATCCATCGGGGTCATAATGGTATCTTTTTCGCGCGCATCGCCGGTCCAATCAAAGACCGACATCTCGGTTTTTTTGGTGAACGATTCACGGATTTCCTTTTCCGAGGCTCCCGCGGCCTTCATTTGTTTCCAACGCGGTGAAATTTTCATCGCACGTTCCATGATACGGTCAATTTCGGGCTTTTCCATGTCCAAGAACGGGGCGGTCGGGTTTCTGTCAGGCGTATTCTGGTGAAAGAATTCCGCTTGAAGCTTAGTCATGTGTTTCTGTACGGCAGTTTCGGCATTGGCTTGCATGCGGGAATCCACGGTAGTATATATCCTCAATCCGTCAAGAAACAAGTTCCAGCGATCTCGTTGGCCCTCTAAGGCCGGTTTAGGGTTTTTAGCAATCCATCGGTTCATGAAGCCCTGTAAATACATCCTGAAATAAGTGGCCAGTCCTTCCTTATGCGATTCGGGATTAAAGCGGATAGCCATTTTCAGGTTCTGCAACGAATCTTTTTCCTGTTCGGTTATAAAGTCATTTCTGTACATCTGTCCTAAAACAGTATTTCTTCGATTCAGTACCAATTCTTTTCTTCGGATGGGATTATAATAGGATGAATTTTTGAGCATACCGACCAACACCGCCGATTCTTCGGTCTTTAATTCTTGGGGTTCTTTCCCGAAGTATATCTTCGCCGCCGATCGGATGCCGTCAGCGTTATAAAGAAAATCGTACTGGTTCAAATACATGGCAATAATCTCTTGCTTGGTATACTGTCTTTCCAAGCGAGTGGCGAGCACCCATTCCATTGCTTTTTGTTTGAGGGTCTCGAATTTGTTCTTTGAACGTACCCCTACGAAAAGTTGTCTTGCCAACTGCTGGGTTATCGTACTTGCGCCTCCGGCTGTTCCTAAATAAGCAAATGCCCTCATTACACCGTACGCATCAATTCCCGAGTGCTCATAAAAACGCTCATCCTCGGTAGCAATAAGTGCATTGACCAAATTATCGGGAAGGCTGTCGAATGGCACGGGTGTACGGTTGTCGTCGAGATAGAATTTACCCAAGGTTATACCATCCGAAGAAATGATTTCAGTAGCCAGATTGGTCTGCGGATTCTCAAGGTATTCGTATTCGGGCATTGTGCCGAGAAATCCCCAAGAAGCCAACAAAAACAGTAGTACTACAGATAGGATACCCACGGAAAACAGTATCCAAAACCATTTGATATATATAAAGAAACCCGTGCGTTTTTTCTTTTTAGCGGCCTTTTTTGCCATTGTGGGAAAATTACGAATTACAAATTATTACTATTGATCTCAAACTAAAATGCAAAAATAGTTTATACGTTTATAAAAGGGATTGTGTTTCAATCTTGCTTACTGCGTGCCCCCGCTCCATATCCATGCCTGGCGACAGGCAGGTTTGAACACAAAAGACCTAACCTTTATCAGTTGCTTACTGCCTATTCCGTAATTCTTTCTATTTCAAAACCTACATCCGTTATACCTTCTAAATTGAGCACCCCATTTACACTACCATTTTTACGCATGGCCTGCGAAATTCTTATAGTATATTCGCCCGTTGTGGGGAAAACGATGTTCTCTTTGTACCACAACTTATTCTCCTTGATGCTTCCGTAACCCTTCCCCAGCCATGTGCCATCGGGCAAAGCCATTTCATACTGAAGGGTATCTATTAAGGTCTCTCCAGTGGGGAATTCCAATTCCGCGATTAGAAATAGATTACTATATGCAAAGGTAGCGTCATTGCGCACGTTAATGAACATATTGTGCCTTTGAACAGTATCGATTTCCGAGAAGCTAAACGCAATAGTGTTATCCTTGTTCCATGCACCGCTATCGGTGGCACGAAATTCGGATTTTACCAGTTTCGTATTGCAGGCAAACGATACTGAAACAATGATCAAAATTAGTAGGGCACTACGCATTATTGGGACGTCTCCTTTTATTGTTCGATTTACCTTTGGTGTTTTTCCCCTTATGGGTGTTCTGTCCAGGGTTGGCCTTCCGATTTCCTTTCTGGTTGCCCGAATGACCCTTGCTTTTGTTTCTCTTACGATTTCGGTTTTTCGATCGTTTGGGGCGATCAAAACGCGTGAGGCTGTCTTGACCGACCACGTTCTCGAACACCTTTTCTTCCTTCTGAACGAAATTATCGACAGTATATTCCTCTAGACTGGCAACTTTTTCCTTTTTTTTGTTTTTTTCTAGGATTTCCTTTACCTGTTCCTTGGTCAGTTCATGCCAGTTTGAGGGGTCATCTTTATATGAGAACCAAAGTATCGCCTTGAAAATATCCGTTTTTTGGCAAAATGCGAGTCCTTTTTCGGTGTAGAGTCTAGTATCCGTGGATGGAAAATCCTTTAAAGCCTCCAAATAGGTGTCCAACTCATAGTTCAGGCAGCATTTCAACTTTCCACATTGACCAGCCAACTTCTGCGGATTCAATGACAGCTGTTGATAGCGTGCCGCCGAAGTGGAAACCGACCTAAAATCAGTCAACCATGTTGAGCAACAAAGCTCACGGCCACAAGATCCGATACCCCCCAATCGCTGGGCCTCTTGCCGATAGCCGATTTGGCGCATCTCGATACGGATGCCAAAGGCTTTAGCCATATCCTTGATCAATTGACGGAAATCGACGCGCTCTTCGGCTGTATAATAAAAGGTAGCCTTCGAACCATCGCCTTGAAACTCCACATCGGAAATTTTCATCTGCAAGTCGAGGATGATAGCGATTTCACGGGCCCGTTTCTTGATTTCCTCTTCGCGGTCACGGCATTTTTGCCATTTGTCGATATCGCCCTGAGATGCCTTGCGATACACTTTTGGCAATTCATCGCTCTTGAAATCGACCTTTTTGCGCTTCATCTGCACCTTGACCAGTTCGCCCACTAGGGTAACCATGCCGATATCGTGGCCTGATTGCGCCTCGGTGGCAACCACATTGCCTATGGACAGGGAAAGGTTCTCGGTATTTCTAAAAAATTCTTTTCTACTATTCTTAAAACGGACTTCCACGCAGTCAAACGGTTTGGTACCGTTGGGGAGCGACATGTTCGAAAGCCAATCAAAGACCGTTAATTTATTACAACCATCGGTACCACAAGTTCCGTTGTTCTTGCATCCTCGAGGTTGTCCGTCCTTACCGGTCGAACAACTGCTACAGCTCATATGTTATATCTTGGTCGTGAAAATACCGATTGGTCTTTCACGATAAGGTTCGTAAAATACTCTAACGTAAAGGTAATGAAATTTTGATCCCAATTTCCGTAACGGAATTTTGACATCCCTACCTTTTAAATTTCAGCACATCGGACCGTCCCTTTTTAAAAATCTTGTTACTGGCCCCCTTACCTTTCCGCAGTTTTTTCTGCTCCTCGTAGGGCAGGTTATAGACGTCCTTACAGGCATCCGAGCAACAACTATCCATTTGTTCTCCACACCTTTCGCATTGTATGAACAAAAGATGGCAGGCCTCGTTGGCACAGTTAACATGGGTATCACACGGCTTACCGCACTGATGGCAATGCGAGATGACATCATCGGTAATCCGTTCGCCGCGGCGGTGGTCGAAGACGAAATTTTTTCCTAGAAACTTATTTTCCAGCTTCCTTTTTTCGACCTGCCGGGCGTAATCGATGATACCGCCCTCTAACTGGTATACCTGTTTAAAACCCTTGTGCTTATAATAGGCGCTCGCTTTTTCGCATCGGATACCGCCGGTACAGTACATGACCAGTTTTTTATCCTCCTTATGATTTGCTAGATCCCTTTCTATGATATCCAGCGAATCGCGAAAAGTATCCACATCGGGAGTGATAGCATTCTTAAAATGTCCGATTTCGCTTTCATAATGGTTGCGCATATCGACCAATACCGTATCAGGGTCTTCGATAAGAGCATTGAAAGCTTCGGCATCAACGTGGATGCCTTTGTTGGTCACATCGAAGGTAGCATCGTTAAGCCCATCGGCCACAATTTTATGGCGGACTTTCACCTTCAATTTCAAAAATGAAAGATTGTCCTGTTCGATGGCAACGTTCAGACGGACATTTTCCAGGAAAGTAATGCTATCCAAGTTTGTTTTGAAGGCATCGAAATTTTCCGCGGGAACCGATAACTGGGCATTAATACCCTCGTGGGCAACATAAATACGGCCGAGCACGTCGAGTACGTTCCACTGGATAAAAAGATGGTCACGAAATAATTCGGGATTACCGATATGTGCGTACTGGTAGAAAGAGATGGTCAGGCGTTCCTGCCCCGCTTCTTCGATAAGCCTTGCCCTTTCTTTCGCACTTAAGGTATTGTACAGTTGCATGCTATACGAATATTTTAAGTTCAAAAAATTAATGAGGATGCAAAGATAAGGGATTATTGGCATTCAAGGTAGATAGTATGTAGTATGACCGACTATGACCACTTTGAACGAAATGACGAACAGAATTTCTATTCCAAGGTGGAATAAATGCAAAAGAAATAGTAAATTAGCATCCCTCAAAAAAATGCCCCTAACGCTTTTACAAGCCAATACTTAATTTCCAAAAAACAATATTATGAGTTCCGAAAAAGAAGCGAAATTAAAAGCACTTAAACTTACCCTTGATAAGTTGGATAAGACCTACGGCAAAGGCGCTGTGATGAAGATGGGTGATAGTGTGGTGGAAGACATCGATGCGATTCCCTCGGGATCTCTCGGACTCGATATCGCGCTTGGGGTCGGTGGTTATCCGCGAGGTCGTGTCATAGAGATATATGGTCCGGAATCTTCAGGTAAAACGACCTTGACCTTGCACGCCATGGCCGAAGCGCAAAAGGCTGGCGGCATTGCAGCTTTTATCGATGCGGAACATGCATTTGACCGTTTTTATGCACAAAACTTGGGCGTAGATATTGATAACCTCATCATTTCACAGCCCGACAACGGGGAGCAGGCCTTGGAAATTGCCGACAACCTGATTCGTTCCGGTGCTATTGATATCGTAGTCATCGACTCCGTTGCCGCATTGACGCCAAAAAGCGAAATCGAAGGCGAAATGGGAGACTCGAAAATGGGCCTGCATGCCCGATTAATGTCCCAGGCCTTGCGTAAATTGACCGGGTCGATCAGTAAAACGAAATGTACGGTCATATTCATCAACCAATTGCGGGAGAAAATCGGGGTGATGTTCGGTAACCCCGAAACTACTACGGGTGGTAATGCACTAAAATTCTACTGTTCCGTGCGCCTGGATATACGTCGTTCCACGCAAATTAAGGATACCGATGGCAACGTCAAGGGAAATAAAACGCGGGTCAAAGTCGTCAAGAACAAGGTGGCGCCACCTTTCAGGACGACAGAATTCGATATCATGTACGGGCAGGGCATATCAAAAGTCGGTGAAATCATCGATCTTGGTGTCGAATACGAAATCATCAAGAAAAGTGGGTCTTGGTTCAGCTACGGCGATACGAAGCTTGGACAAGGAAGGGATGCCGTGAAGGCTCTGTTGCTAGACAACCCCGAGCTTTTCGACGAACTCGATGGAAAGATACGGGAGGCTATCGGAACTCTCAATCAGTAGGCAATTACAGTTATGGTCGTCAATCGCGATCCTGATTTTATTTCTTACGCGCTAGTGCTCGCCTCAACGCAGATGACGATAGTTTTTTAATGACAGCTGCAAGATTTCGTTTCTCAATACCTAAGGGACTGTCATTTCGTTATTTTAAATCACTGATATTAAATTTTTTCGTATGTTTACCTTGTTGATAAACAGTGGTTAACATGATAGAATACTTAAGAAAGATAAGGCAGTCATCACCGATTGGCGACCATTTCGTGAATTTATTGGTTGAAATTTATGTGGCATTTGTACATAGACTAAATGTGTCAAAGTGCCGAAAAAAGCATAAAAAGGCAACAGGACTGAAAATTAATTTCGGAAGTGGTAGTTCGCCTAAAACAGGATTTTTAAATCTTGATTTTTCTGATTCCGCAGATCTAAAACTTGATTTAAGAAAACCCTTGCCCCTAACTGATTCTTCTTGCAGCTTTGTTTATTCAGAACATTTTGTCGAACATCTTTCTTACCCAGAAGGTGTCGAATTGCATTTTTCAGAGTGTTTCAGGGTGCTTGAGCCTAATGGTAAAATATCGATTTCCGTTCCCGGTACGAAATGGCCCCTTATTGAATATGCTGAAGGAAAGCATTCATATTTAGAAGCTTGCAAAAAGCATAAATGGCATCCTGAAGAGTGCACCACCTTTATGGAACACATAAATTATCACTTTCGACAGCGTACGAGGGGGTATAGTTACAGTAGTTTCGGAAATCATAGATTTGCCTGGGATTTTGAAACGATGCACAAAAAGTTGGACGAATTTGGGTTTGTCGATGTGCAGATACGTGATTATGATTCCACCCTTGACTCTAAACACAGGGAAGTTGGGAGTTTGTTTGTTCAGGCTACTAAACCTGGTGAACTCATTTGAACCGTTTCCTTCATCCATGAATGTCCCATTTTTGAGTCCATATTTCCTCTGCGGATGTAATTAGTTGACCCAACCCAACGAAACCACATTATCCTTTTTTTTGCGATGTGACACGAGTCCGATATGCACATGCGGAAATTTTTGATAAAAATTTCCATCTACTCACGCAACCCTTACCACATTTTTTCATCTAGCTAAAAAAGAACTAGTATTATGAAACGATCTTATGTATTATTATGCGCCATTACTTTTGCAGCACTATCAGTATCCTGTAGTATTGATGACGATCAAACCAATTTTAAGTATACAACTTTGAAAACGGTAAACGCCAGTTTGCCGGACACCTTTGAACTGGGCAGGGTCTATAACATCGATGTAAAAATGTTGCGGCCAGACGAATGTACGTTTTCGGAAACCTTTGATGTGGTAAGAGATTTCACCGACTCTACTAACATACGGACCGTTGCGGCCATAGGTATCGTTCTCGATCAGGCAGATTGCGCTGTGGTAAACGATTCAATTCAAGATTCTTTCCAATTCGAAGTCATTTATACGAAACCGTATTTATTTAGATTTTACACCGGTGACGACACAAATGGCGAGGCCGAATTCTTGGAAATCGAAGTGCCTGTAAAACACAATCAGTAGCCCGGCAGAACAGTCATACCTCAACTACCATTTCAGGTGTAAATTGGTATTATATTTGGAGTGTTATACACGTATTTAATCCAACCCACGATTTTGAGTCTCGAAGAACTCGTTGAAAATTGCAAACAGGGCGATAGGAAGGCGCAAGAACAATTATATCGGGAGTTTTCTCCGACCTTGTTCGGCGTGTGCCTCAAATATTCGCGCAATAAGACGGAAGCCGAAGACAACCTTCACGATAGTTTTATGACCATTTTTGACAAAATCGGGCAATATGCCGCCAAAGGTTCTTTTGAAGGATGGGCCAAAAGAATTACCGTGAATACTGTGATGCAGAAATACCGCAAAGAAAAACACTTAAAATTTGACACCGACAACATTGAAGACGAGGTCGAAATAGAAGTCGACTCCGGCTATGCCGATTTGGGGCTTGAAACCTTATTGGGCTATATTCAAGAGCTGCCCAATAAGTATCGCTTGACCTTTAATTTATATGTTTTGGATGGATATTCCCATGCAGAAATCAGCACGCTCTTGGGTACATCGCCCGGCACTTCAAAGTCGAATTTAGCCCGTGCCCGTTTGCTTCTCAAGGAGAAAATCGAAATCAAGCGTAATGTCGCTATCATCGGCCTTCTTTTGGTGATACTAATGGAAAGTTATTTATAGCTCAAAAAATCGTTTGCCTAAGCCATTTATATGGATATGAAAAATTTAGACGACCTCTTTCGGGAAAAGTTAAAGACCTTTCGGGAAGTCCCCGATGAAAAGGTCTGGACAGCTATCGAAAATTCGCTGAATAAAAAACCAAAAAAACGTGTCATTCCGTTGTGGTGGCAATTGGGCGGGGTGGCGGCGGTCTTGGCCATAGCATTTTTTACCTTCTATACGGTGAGTGATTCGGGGGATGGAACCCCCACAGTTACCGATACGGAAAACACCAAATTCAAAGACACAGAACAAGATGGGGTCGCTACTGATTCTAAGAAGGATGAAAAGGATGCTTTTCAAATTCCGGAAGTTACCGACGACGCGTTAGTCAATAGTCCTGAGGCTTCGGGCCAAAATAACACCGAAAGGTTTCCCGATTTGGAGGACGATGGCGTTTCAGGTTCGGAAAAATCCTCCGGCATGCAAAAAAGCAAGAATCAGAAAGATGCGCTACCAATTCCGGGGGTCAATGCCGACGCTGTTGCAGATGGTATGGAGGAAAATACAAACCAAATCACAGATAAGTATTCCGATTCGAAATCCGCAACGGATTCTTTTCAGAATAAGTTGCCAAATACCAAAGTCGCGGAATCGGATGATGTCACGTTCCCTAAGGATAAAGACACGAAGAATTTTGGCAATACCGCTCCTGAAAAAACACAACTAGCGACGAATGACCCGAATAGTAGCAGGGGAAATGCCGATAGTGCCCGTACAGATAGTGACGCATATACCATCCAGAAAAATGATAAAGCTATTGCTATAGGCGAAGAAAATAAGGCTGCAGTCGCAATAGCCGATGGGAGTACCTCTGAGAAATCGGATACTTCAAAAACGCCGGACCCCAAAGAAAAACTCCAAGATGGTATGGTGGCGGGCCAAGGAAATCTAAAAAATACTTTTGAAAACTCGGATAAGGCAATCGTCCAAAACAATCCTACTGAAAAGGAAAAGACTACCTCCGACGACAATAAAATATCCGTTTTTGATGCCATAGAAGCGCAGGCCGAGGAAGAAAAGGTTACCGAAGCACCAAGCAGCCGCTGGTCGGCCGGGCCGAATGTTGCTCCCGTCTATTTCAATGCTATTGGGGAGGGGTCTCCCATTGACCCCGGTTTTTCTCCAAATTCAAAGTCGGGTAGTACAAATATGAGCTACGGAGTATCCATTGCTTATACCGTTACCAAAAAGTTGAGCGTACGTTCGGGTATCCATAAGGCGGAGTATGGGTACAACACGAACAACGTAGGGTTTTCACCGACATTGGCGGCATCTACCAGCGGCAGATTGCAAAATGTAGACTATACCGGCGGCCCTGGGAATCTTGAGGCGAGCAGTCCTAATTTAAATTTAGATGCTTCCGAAAACTTGGCCCCCGAGTTCAGCACCTTAAATTCTGCTCGTGATGGTACAATAGCCCAAAGTTTCGGTTACCTCGAAGTTCCATTGGAACTTGATTACGCATTGATCGACCGGCGGTTTGGCGTTAACTTGGTAGGAGGTATCAGCTCTTTGTTTTTAATCGACAACTCCGTCATCTTGAATTCCGGTGAGCTGACTACCGAAATCGGCGAAGCCCGCAATTTAAACGACCTTAATTTTAGCACTAATATCGGATTTGGGGTCAATTATAAGTTTACGCCGAAGGTTCAATTGAATATCGAGCCTGTATTTAAATATCAATTAAATACCTTCTCAAATATTTCCGGTGATTTTCGGCCTTTTACCATTGGGGTTTATAGTGGCCTTAATTTTAGATTTTAATCATCCGTTAAACGGTTTTTATGAAAGCATAACGGTTCAAAAGCTTTCGAGCTCCCTTAAGATGGCACGTCTTACATCCTCCCTAAGCTTGCCCTTATCCTCCTCGCCCAAAAAAACCGTTTCAAAAAAGCGGAGCACTTTAGCCCGGACCCTTCCCGGACCACCACTGAAGAATGTAAACGAAAAACGTTTTTTATTGTCATAGAAAGTCATTGGCACCACGGGAATGTTATGTGCTATCGCCATCTTAAATGCACCATCCTTGAACGTATCGAGTAAAACTTTTTCATCATCTGGCACGCCTCCCTCGGGAAAGATACAGATGCTAAGGCCCTGATTCAATCGCTTTTGTGCGCGGCGATAGACTCCGGTTCTGCTTTTGGTATCCTCACGATCAACCAATATGCATACGCGTTTATAAAAGAATCCGAAAAGGGGAATCTTTACCAATTCCTTTTTCCCCACAAAAACGAATGGGTTTTTACTGATGTGGAGCATCAGCATAATATCAAGCATACTAGTATGGTTCGCCACTAGCATATAGCTCTTCCGGCGTTCCATTTTCTGCACCCACGTTACTTTTGGCGGACATCCCATTCCATATAAAATAGGCGTCGCCCACAGATTTCTGGCCATCCAAAAAAAAATGGGATACCCTTTTTCGGAAAGCGTGGCCAATAATAAGAAGGGGAAGAAAATTATGATGGGCAGGGTAACCAAAATATAGAACCAGATCCGGTATAACGTATAGCCAATTTTTTTAAACATGGAGAGCATTGTTCAAAAGTAACAATTTTAGCAGGTATCGCCGATTTCTTTATCTTTGACTTGCTTAGAATCTAACGGATTTTTATCGGGTTTATGCTCAGGAATAAGAATTGGTGTTAATTCGTGAAAATTGTGTTTTCATTTGATACGAATTACACTGCCGCGCCATCCGGAAGGGTTGGTTTTCAATAAAATGTACAAATTAATTATGAGGATTTTGAAATCTGAAACAAGAAAATAATGGCAAGAATCTTAACAGGCATACAAAGTACCGGCACCCCGCATTTGGGCAACATTTTAGGAGCGATACAGCCGGCAATCGAAATGGCACAGCATCCCGAAAACGAATCCTTTCTTTTTATTGCGGACATGCATTCGCTGACCCAAATTAAAAATGCGGATGAACTGAGGCAAAACACCTATTCTATAGCGGCGGCTTGGCTTGCCTTCGGCCTTGATATTGAAAAAACGGTCTTCTATCGCCAGAGCGATGTACCGCAAGTTACTGAATTGGCCTGGTACTTAAGCTGTTATTTTCCGTATCAACGCCTTACGCTGGCCCATTCATTTAAAGACAAGGCAGATCGGTTAGAAGACGTCAACTCGGGACTTTTCAGCTATCCCATGCTTATGGCGGCCGATATTTTATTGTATGACGCCAATATTGTTCCTGTTGGTAAAGACCAATTGCAGCATATTGAGATGACCCGCGATGTGGCCTCACGTTTTCATGCCCAAATGGGGGAGACTTTTGTTATTCCAGAAGGCAAGGTACAACAGCAGACCATGTACGTACCCGGTACCGATGGCCAAAAGATGAGCAAGAGTAGGGGAAACTTAATAAACCTTTTCCAGACGGACAAGCAGCTGCGCAAACAAATCATGGGGATACAAACCGATAGTACGCCTATGGAAGATCCGAAAGATCCGGCCACCGATACTATCTTTGCCCTATATAAGCTAATAGGTTCCGTAGAGCAGATTGAAGAAATGAGTGCCAATTACCTCGCCGGAAATTATGGCTATGGACATGCTAAACAGGCCTTGTTCGAACTCATTTCACAAAAATTCGATGACCCCCGCAAAAAGTATGCGTATTACATCAACCATCTAGATGAAGTAGACGAAGCCCTTGCCGTTGGCGCTACAAAAGCAAAAAAAGTAGCGGATGCGGTTTTGGAGAGGGTCAGGAACAAGTTGGGCTACTAATTAAGAAAACAGACCGCTCAGTTTGTTTCTCAATCGCGCATTGATCGCATATATATACTTCTGAAATAGCAAGGGTCGTATTTCATCGATAAAGTATCCTTTTTTCCTCATGTCATCGATAAAAGGAAATCGTACCGACCGATTGGTCGGCAGATACCTTTACTAAACCAACTTTTTGAACACGTACCGCTTATTGAAATACAACAAAACAACTGGTGGAAAAATCAATAGGCAACAGCTTAATGCCCCATAATAATAGTTCGCTTCCTTTATGAACAAGAAAACCTTTATGGTCAGCGTCTGTACTTTGCCGATGCCAATAATCGAGGTGAGTCCGTATTCGAACCATGATATCAAAAACGTCTGGAAAAAGCAGATTAAAAGCAAGCCTTTTGCTAATGGAAACAACACTTTGATATACGTCTGCCATCGGTTTCCGCCCAATGTGGCGACCAAGTCTTCATAACTTTTTACCTTTTTATTCCAAAAACTACTAAAGAATAAAAGGGCATAGGGAAAGGCGATGATAAACTGGGCCACGATGACTCCCGTGATATTTCCGAACAGGCCCATTTTCAAAAAGAAAAAACTGAGGCAGGCCGCAAAAACGACCGGAGCCAAAATATAGGGAAAATAGGCCAACAGGGTCAAGGTATTTTTCTTTGGATGGTAGAACACTGAACGGC
This sequence comes from uncultured Flavobacteriaceae bacterium, assembly GCA_963832345.1. Taxonomy (GTDB): domain Bacteria; phylum Bacteroidota; class Bacteroidia; order Flavobacteriales; family Flavobacteriaceae; genus Pricia. The sequence continues at coordinate 245,891 of CAWHTW010000020.1, forward strand.
TGATCAGAAATCCCGAAGTCGTGGACACGATGGCTACCGAAAGGGATATTAACAATGAGGATACAAAACTTTCCAACAATCCGGCTTCGGAACCTAGTACGGTCGCCCAGTTTTTAAGTCCAAAATAGGAAGGAAGCAAATCGGGATACCGCCATTCCGAAGCAAAGGACAGCAAGACAAGGTATACGAATGGAAACAAAATCAAGAGCACCGCGGCGCTCAATACGAAAGGTTTCCAGCTAAGCGTTTGTCTACGTTTCATAATTGCTCTTTTTTTTGGGAAGGAAAAGCACTATCGCAGCCGCCGAAACAAAAAGCGTATACATCACCGCGACTACATAGCCCTCGGATATTTTATCGAGGTCATATTGTTTGATTTCCCGGATAATTAAAACGGATAGCATTTGTGGGGACTCCTGACCAAGTATTAACGGCACTTCATAGGCACCTAGCAAAAAAATAAAATACAGCACGATCAGCACCCAGGTCTTTTTGATTAAAATGGGCAAAAAAATCCGCTGTGTAACCTGTTTGGTGTTCGCCCCCAGCGATTGCGCCAAAATGGACAGCTCTTCGATACGCTCGTTTTTGTAAACATTCAAGAAGAGTAGCAGAAAGAAGGGCATAATCATAGTAACGAAAGATAGCACGATACCGAACGCCAAAGCGTCGTTGACGAGATCGGGAAATTGTGACGCCTCTGTTATCCACTCCAACTGATGGCTTAGCCGGGCAAAAAAGCCGCCTTTTGAAAGAAGCTGAAAGGTAAAGAACCCGGTGACAATCCCCGGCACGGCCAAAGGCAGGTAAATGACAAAGGACAGAAATTTTTGCTCCAACCGCTTTCGAAACTTTAGGGTCGCCCATAAGGCGCCGCCCACAGAAATAGATACTGCAATCAGTGCAATTAGAAAACTGTACACAAAAGACCGGAAAAACTCTCCGGAAGCTATTACCGATGTCCAAAATTCAGAGGTAAAACCTTTGTTGGCCACACCGATAACCCCAAAACTATAGAGTAGTGCATAGATGAAAGCGGCCGCAAACGGTACTACACCAATGGCAATGAAAAGGATGATTCCAAACTTTGGACTTTTATTTTTCAATGACATGCTTTCTAAAATCTTCATAAAGGCGGATCATGTATTCGGGAGCCGGTTCGGCGATGGCGTTATTTTCCAACGCTTTCATTTCAGGACCGTATTGGCGGAAGGCGACTTTTTTGAACTTTTCTTGCCAAATCGCAGGTAGGCTTTCCATGTCCAACACGGTATTCGAGTTCATTCCATTTACATTGGCTTTTCTCAGCTGAGCTTCAGGGGAAATCAAAAAATCGATGACCTGCATGGCACCTGCCTTTTGGGGAGCGTTATGCAGCACCCCGAGATAATTTGAATTCTTAATGGTGCCATTTTCCCAAGCGTACCCGCGTGTAGATTTAGGATAAAGACCGTTCAGTACTTTTTCTTCGATACCTCCCTCGCTAAAACCATATACCAATAGAAGTTCGCCATTGGCATAGAGCTGCCCCATTTTGGACTGTTCCTTGGGGAACGTACGACCTTCCTTCCAAAAATACTTTTTGTTAGCATTGACATATGCCCACAGTTTTTGGGAAAGTCCGTTATATTTTTCTTCATCAAATGGGCCATCGAGACTGTTGCTGCTTCCGCCGAGTTCAGCCATAAAACTTTTGAGCAGGGTCATACCCGTAAAATCATTGGAAATGGTGAAGGTGCCAGGATACCTTTCGAGATACTCAGTCAATTGCGGCAGGTTTTTCGGTGGATTTTGCACCCTGACCGAATCGTATACGATAGCGAACTGATTTATGCTCCACGGGGCTTCCATGCCGTTTATCGGTTGTTGAAAATCTGTGTTTATATAAGGGTCGTTCATATCGACATGTTTCGCATTCGGCAGTTGCCCTACAAACGGACCCCAGAGTCCATTAAGCTTTCGAAGCTGGAAAAATGTCTCCCCGTTAATCCAGACCATGTCGACTTGCCCGCTTTGAATGTCTGCCTGCTTTTCGCCCATCACCAATTGAACAATTTCAGGGCCTTGGCCGCCGCTGATCTTTAAATTGATATTATACTTTTCTTTGACCGAAGGTACTACGTAGTTATTGATGTAATCATTAATTGCAGGGCTGCCTTGCCACATCATGAAGTTGACGGTGCTTCCCTCGGCCATTTGGGCGATTTCGGTCCATGAGGCGGTCTTTAGGGCCTCGTCATTGGTGGATGGGTTTTCCATGCAGGACAGGATGACAAGAATGGACAAAATTGTAAATGTTATTTTTTTGGGTATGGCCATATTTATTCCTCTAATTTAATCTTGTGCTTACTCTTGTGGGCGTTCAATTGCTTACCATCATTGTCGGCTCCACGGATTGCATAACTGCCCTATCGACAGACTCGACTCACAATCTCTGTCTACTTCAAGCGCAACTGTGAACTACTCCTTCTCCCACCATCCTTTGCTGTTAATATCATCACCACCCATACGTTCGGCGGCCTCGGCGTAGTTAGCACTATTGGTCGCCTGCTCGGATTCAGGATAAAAGTACCGAACGGGATACCTATCATTGTTTAGGTTGTCAGGGCCGGGTTTTAAGTTGGGAATGCCTGTTCTACGCACATTGAACCAGGCTTCATGGCCAATGGAAATCAAACTGAGCCATTTTTGTGTCAATATTTTATTTAGGTTGTCAGTGCCGTTGAGGGCTATGGCATCCCTTGTAAAATAGTCCGCCGGCAGTTCGACGCCGTAGTAAGCAAAGCTTGCGGCAATACCATTTTGATAATAGGTTTCAACATCCCCGGTGATATAGCCCCTTTCCGTCGCTTCCGCCAAGGCGAACTGTACTTCGGAATATTGCATAAACTGGGCATCGACACCATCTGGAATCTCCCTAAAAATAGTTCCGAAGGGAGAAATATCATCTAAATCAATGCTGGCAGCGGAAATGGTTTCTCGATCTTGTCCGTTTAATAGGCCTTTGTAGGCTGGATTGCCAGCCTGTACACTCACCTCGGTAGGTTTATACAATACTCTCACTCGAGGATCGTTCCAAAGGCTTATAACGGAATCGACGGTTTGGGTCATCCGGTGTTCCAAATAAAGGCCCAAGGAAGAATTGACCAAGGGATATTGATTCGGCGCGGCCCCCAAATACGGCACTACCGCGTTTTGATCGTTGCTTTCCATCAGTTTTCCCGAATCGGCCAAGGCCTGTAGTTCCGTGAAATCAGTCAACCTTTTGCTGATACGTAGAAGATAACGCAAACGTAACGAATTGGCGAAACGGACCCACTTGTCCAAATCTCCGCCAAACATGACGTCGCCTTGAATAGACGTATTGGTACTTTCCAAGGTAGCCGCTGACCGCTCCAAAACGGCAAGGATGCCGGTTTCGGGGTCGGAGTAAATACTTTCCTGGGTGTCATATTTCGGCGTGAACTGTCCGTCAAGCGCTTTTAGGGCATCGGTATAGGGCACATCTCCCCAAAGATCCGTAAGCTGCGAGAACATATAGCTCTGCATGATATCACCTACGGCACCATAGGCCTCGTTAGAGCCTTCGGCATTTTTCATGGATTCGATATCGGTCAACAACCGAAAAATAATATTCCAATATTCGCTATTGGTGCCCATTTCGTAGCGGTCGATCCGTTCAAATTCGACACTAGCGGCAAATTGGGCCAGGTAATTCGCCAAACGAAAGCCTTGAAAAAAGGCATTTTGATTTGCTTCAACGGAGATAACGTTGGACAACAAAAACTGTGGGCCCACGTTTTGAGGCGAGTTCGGATTTTCGTTGATGGTTTCGAAATCGTCGGTACAGGTAACCGTGCAAAGCGTGAAGCAGATTAGGAATATAATGTGTTTTATTTTCATTCTGTATGTTTTTTAATCAATACTTAGCTCAAATTAGTGGCTTTGATATGTACGTTTAAAACAAGAAGTGCTTGAGTCGGTTTGCGAATCAATCTCCCCGCCGGCAATGCCGCTACCCTCTTGAGATTAAGAGGGGTGCTTTTGACTCGCTTGTCTTTTGCTTACTTCTTCTCTGTATGTGTTTACAGTGCATTCTTTTAAAATTCCGTTTTTAAGCTAAACCCTAAGCTTCTCGTCGAGGGATACGAAAAATCATCTACACCGTAAATGACGCTTCTTTCCTGAACGGCATTCAGTTCGGGGTCGAAATGGGGGTTTTCGGTAAACAATAGGAGGTTGCTACCCACCAGTCCTAGTTTGATGTTGTCAAAACCGATAGATTGCGTCAACCTGTCCGGAAGATTGTAGTACAACGCCACCTGCCTGAGTTTAACGTATGACGCGCTGTACAGGGCACTGGCTTCGTTGCCGCGGTCGTAAAAATTATTGTAGAACGAACTTGCCGACACCGAGGTAGTGTTCGGGGAGTATTGTGGATTTTCGGCCGTACCTACATTAACCACTCCTTCGCCGATTACACCATCCTCACGGCCGACCAAGGTTTCCTGCAAAACCCCGGAAGTGCTTCCAAGCGCTTTTATTCTTGAAACGATGGTCCCACCTTTGCGCCAATCCCATAAAATGGTTAAATCAAGTCCTTTGTAAGAAAACTTGTTATTGAAGCCCAAGCTAAAATCGGGGTTGTAATTGCCCAGCAGTCTGAGGTTGGGATCCTGGGTGGGCAGGCCGTTCGCCCCGTACAGTATCTGGCCGTCGACCTCGACAAAGCCAGTGCCGTACATATCGCCTACCCGCCCATCTTTACGGGCAATGTAGAGTACTTGATTACCCCCCGCGCCCGAAAAAATGTTGGCAGAACCGGTCACAAACTGGTCTACACCTTCGGGCAGTTCGGTGACAACGCTGCGGAAAGTCGAATAATTTACAGAAGATTCCCATTTGAAATCGTCAAGGCGCACAACCATACCACTTAAGGATGCCTCGAAGCCCCGAGTACGAACTTCGCCGCCGTTTACGTTAAAATTCGCAAAGCCGCTTGTCTGCGAAATGGGCCGTGAGATAATCTGATCAATACTGGTGTTTTGATATCCTGCCAGATCTAACTGTATCCTTCCGTTTAAAAACCAGGCTTCGACTCCCGCCTCGAGGGCATTCAACCGTTCGGGTTTTAGGTTGGCGTTCTTTAGCACCGTTTCGTTGGTGACGCGGGCGGCGGCGCCGTAGTTCTGGTTGAACAGAAAGTTCTGTGCATTTTGATATGGGTCGGTATCGTTGCCCACACTGGCCGCACTAAAACGCAGGTTAAGATAGGAGATAGCGTTCGGAAACTCGTACATGTTACTGACCACATAACTCAGGCCTGCGGAATAATATCCGAAGGAATTGCTATCACTGGGCAAAGTACTGCTCCAATCGTTTCGGTAGGTGAGGTCGAGATAAAGGGAATTTTTATAGCCCAAATTGCCTGTCCCATAAACACTGTTGATCCGCTTGTCGAACACTTGGCTATTACCTTTTAATGGGGTACGTGAATTGGCCAAAGTATACACGCCAGGAACGGAGAGTTGCGAGGCTTCTGCAAACTTGTACTGGATGCCTTGATCGAGAATATTACTTCCTGCCGAAATGGTATATTTCCAATCATCGGTTATCGTATCGGAATAAGATAATAGCAAGTCGGCATTCACTTCCCTAAATCTTACAACATCCTCTCTATAGCTACCCAAAGGATTATTATTGGTGCTTACCGCCCTTCTAAATTCGCGGGTGTCATCGTAGGTGTCCATCCCGATACGAACCCCAAGGCTCAGCTTGTCCGTAAAATCATAGGTGGCGGAAACGTTGCCCAAGACCCGGTTTTTGTTGAAATTGTTCGTGTTCTCAAAAACGGTCAGGTAGGGATTCGTCAACCAGAGGTAGTTAATGTCATAATGCTGTATCCCTGTTTGTCCGGCTTGCCAGTAGTCTTTCAGCGCCGAAATGTCGGTCTGCCTCCCGGTCCAGTTGAAACCGTAAAGCGGATTTTCGTAGCCATATCCCAAATTGGGCCGGTTGCCACTTCTGCTGTTGATATAGTTTACAAAAGCTTTTACCTTAAGATTTTCTCCCACGTTTTGATCGAGGCTAATGGCCAGACCGTCACGTTTCAGATCGGTATTCGGTACGATACCATCGTTGCGAAGGCCACTGTACGAAATACGGCTACTACCGTTATCGCCAGATGATGTAACGGCAATATTGTTCTGGTTGGTAATACCCGTCTCAAAAAAATTACGCACGTTATCGGGCCTTGACACCCATGGGGTAGGGGTAATCGCGGTAAATGAGCCGTCGGGCAGTGTTCTGGCGATGACATCACCTCCCCGGACCGGATTGCCATCGATATCGGTAGAGGGACCATCGAACTGTGCAATCAACTGCCCTTGGTCCAGCCGCGGGCCATAACTGCTGATGCCTCCATCGTTGGTACCGGCACCGATACCATTCTGAAAGGCATATTGTCCATTAGATCCCAGACCGTATTCGTTTTGGTAGTCGGGTAGGGTTAACAAGGTTTCAATGGTAAGGGAACTGCTGATGCTTATGCCCAATCCCTTTTGCCGACGACCCCTTTTGGTAGTAATGACCACGACGCCATTTGCTGCCCGGGCCCCATAAAGCGATGCTGAACCCGCGCCCTTTAGAATGGAGACCGAAGCAATGTCATCGGGACTTATCTCCGATGCGCCGTTGCCGTAATCCACTTCCTGCAAGGCCCCGTCGTTGACCAAATCGCTAGTAATCTGTTCATTGCTTATGGGCACACCGTCGACCACAAAAAGAGGTTGGTTACTCCCGCCCAATGAATTTTCACCTCGGATAATAATCCGCGAAGAAGAACCGACCCCCGAAGAACCGTTGGTTACCTGAACCCCGGCTACTTGACCCGCCAAGCTATTCACCAAGTTGGTCATTGGCACCTCGGTCAACTGTTCGGAGGTTACCGTGGTGACGGCGGAAACCAAAGATTGCTTTTCGCGTTCGATTCCCAGGGCGGTAACCACGATTTCGTCTAATTGCTCCGAAGAAGTTTCCAATGTAATGAGATTTGGAAAATTTCCATTTTCTATCGAAATCTCTAGGGAGGTAAACCCGATGGAAGAAATACCTACCCTAAAATAGGTGGCTTCAGTGGTCAAGGTAAAAAGTCCCTCGGCATCGGCCGTCGTGTAATTGTTGGTGCCCAATTCGCTAACCGCAGCAAAGGGAATAGGCTGGTCTTCGGAATCTACCACCGTTGCGGTATACGTGTTTGTCTGGCAAAACGCCGTAACCATACAGAGCTGCAGTAGCCCTACTAGTGCTATTTTCATGCAATTGAATAAAATTATTTTGAATTGTTTTGGTAAGTATGTTACGTATGGATAACGACACATACTTGTACAAGCATCGTGAGCACGGCGCTAGAATGCACTAAGCGCTCCCCCGACGTGAGGTTAGCGCGACGGAGGTCCGCGAAGTTGTTGGTTTGGGATATAGTCAGCGGGAACCAGAAAATGTTCCTGATACAAAATACCAGTAGTTGGTCCTTTTAGTCTGAATAGGATGAATTCTGCCAGAAAAACATCGGAAGTATGCTGCACAAATTGTAAAAGCGATGCCGAATCATCAATATCGGAAAGCTTTATCAAAGAAAAGCTACCGCCCTGTTGCCAATACGCGGACTCTAATAGGGCGTCGCAAAGGGAGCTTTGCAACCAGGGAAGCTTTAAAAACTCATCGGTATTAAAAAGGGAACTGTCTAGCCCGAGTAGGTAAACGCCGCCATCGGTCGACGGTCCAACTACCAGGTCTTTGTGCTGTATTTCGTCTATGGCCTTACGCAGGTTCTGCACCGTAAGGTCAGGAGTATCGTTACCGATAGAAATTACTTTGGTATACCCTTGATCAAAAATTTGTTGAAAGGCGTTGGCGTAGCGTTCGGCAAAAGTTAGTCCTTTTTGTTTATGTTCGTTTATGAAAAAGGCATCTACCCCACTAGCTGCGGCCAATTTTTGAGTGCGGCCGATCAGAACATCAAAGAATTCGTTGGTGCTTTGTTTTTTGCCTTTCCCGAAAAGCCACTTCCTATCGGCCTCACGTCTAGCGGAAAGCGAAAAAATCAGTACGGCGGTATCGGTATTTCTATGCCCCATGGATTTTGTTGGTCGTCGGAATTCTCTAAAACTTAATTCAAGTATTGAGTTAAGCTAAAATTGTCGCAAAATCCGCTAGTGCCTTATACGCAACTTCCGCCCAACTCAGTACTATGGGTGCAAGTTAGTGAAGAAGTAGGGAATCTTGTTCGGTGTTTTAAATATTCGTGTTGTGTTACGCCTGTTTTAACCGGCCCAAGAATTGTTGTTTTTTGCAGACCAAGGCAAAAAATAACGGCGACTTAACCGACACAACGGATCAAACACAAAACTAGATTGTTTAGTCTTACCAAAAAAGATTACGCGACGAGGTCTAGACACAATTGACCTAAACCTTCGATTATTTCCGTTTAAGTTTAATGTCGTTTTCATCCCCAAGCAATTCCACGGTTTTATAATCCGAAGAAAATTGATAGTTGAGTACTACATTCGACCTTTTTGTGGTTAAAATAAGTTCCTCCGGATTAAAGGAGCCTTCTAAATAATCGGTTTGGGTCTCGGTGCCATCAAAGGAGGCATCGACTTTTATGCCATAGATATTTTCCTTGACATGGGTGATGTGGTACGTGATTGTATGATTGTCGCTATCACCAACGGATTCGTATTGGCCTACGATTGTATCCTCAGCGGGGGTATTTTTACAATTTACCGACAACAGTACCAAACCTATTGAGAGTACAAGCATAAAGGTTTTTAAGATTTTTTTCATGGTTTAGCTATTTGTTCGAATGAGGCAGTAAGTGATAAGTTTGATAAATGGTTAGGAAATCGTCTTTTGGACGTATTGTACAACTACTTTTACACGTATGCTATCAAATTTACAAATTTTGGCTATTTGCTGTTATTATTTTTCATCAATCTGCGACCAGCTTAGCACTAAAACCCAATCTTGATCACTGGGCGGTTCAAATTGGGCCATTCCGTCAGGCATTTTATAGTTTCCCTCTTTCATTTTGCCCGTAATGGGGTCGAACCAGTGCAGTTTGTACCTTTTCGAGGATGAAAGGCGTAAAGAAAATGTCATCGTATGCGGCACATAGACCATTATCAAATTTTGAGCAGTGTCGGAAACGATGGAAATAAATCGGTTATACCCTCGTAGAGTAGGGTCGCCGACAAGCAGTTCGGGTGCGGGTTTTAGGGTCCACCAGTCGTATCTTTGGATAAATTCGGACAACATCCCAACCTGTAGGCTTCCTGGAAATTCCATACTCTCACGCCAGGTGGAAGGTCCGCGACCATCAGGGTTTCTATGGTTTTCTATAAGATTGCCCTGCTTCTGAATCCAGGGCCAGATGCCGTTCGCACCATAGGTGATTCCCGATACCGGAGCGGCGAACACGCTCCAATAGGATGCATTCCGCACATCCTCTGCGGTTATCTCAAAGTTGATTTCCTCGTAATTAGGCTCCATATTAATGAATGGTCTCGGCGAGAGACGGTGCCAGATTTTGGCAACTGGGCCCTTATTTATCCAATCGACCGTTCTTTGTTGATTGCTATGACTCGATTGGTAGCTAGCAATATCTAGCCAGTCTTCGTCCTCAAAAATTTCTCCTATCCAAGAAGTGCCTTGCGGATGAAGGGTGACTGGAGCGTGATCGATACTATCGAAGACCTTTCGACCGATATGTTTCCAACGTTGCTCATAGGGGGCCTTATAATTGCCGTCGCCACCAAGCAGCCAGACTACATGGTTGCCCTGTAGTCGAGCGACGATATGTTTGGCCAATAGCGTTGCATCATCGACAGGCAAAGCATATCCCGGACTCAAATGCCTCCCGGGGCCGGAGGGCAGTGCCCATAATATGACGGGGGCGGCGACAAGACCCTTGGCGTTTATCTGATCGGTGCGTGTATCGATTCGCTTGAAGAAATCTATATTTAAGGTAAGCGGATCGTCACTGGAATAGGCCTGCTCACCCTCGGCGTTGGTTTCACCGCCACGCCATTGGGTGGTAACGTATTGAATTACATTGTAGTGGTTCTCTCGGCGTTGTTCGAGATAGGTTTGCCATTCTTTTTCCGTGGATTTTAAGGCGCCGTTCCAAGCTGTGCAGGCCGTCCAAAAAAAGGGAGTTCCATCAGTATAGCTGAGGTGATAGTCACCTTTGTTTGTCTGTACCGCTCCATGCCGATACAAGGCTTCCTTATTATTGTTTTCCGTTATCGTTAACTTTCCGCTTTGGCCTTTCAAGCCCTTGTTTTCGGTGTCCGAACAGAAGGTTTGGTATTCCCAAGTACCCACCTCGTCGGGCAGCATACGTATTTTCCAATCCTTTCCGCCATCCCAAAAACCGTTCAGCCTCTTAGTTTTTCCGGTAGGGGATGTAAAAATTGCTCCGAACTCCTGAACATCATACAGGGCATTATCGTAAGCGATGTCACTGGTTAAGGAAAGTTCGACCTTTTCCCAGATCGAATGGGTCCTGTTGTTTTGGGCGGAGAGCAATGGACTAAAAAGCAATAGGATATAGCTTGCAAGGATAATGGGATGCATGACGATGATTTTTTTTAAAATAGTTACGGTGAACTCCTTTAAAGATAATGGTTTTGCCTTAAGAAAAATTGCGATCTTGACTCCGAAAATGGATCCGAGTGCTTAAAATTTACTATATTTATACATACAACCTTATAAATCAATCTATTATGACATCACCAATCAAGCCACCCAAAAGCTTTTGGGTCATCGGCGTCTTAGCTCTACTGTGGAACCTGATGGGGGTATCCCAATTTTTTATGGCCACATTTATGCTTGACACCCTGGTAGCAGATTTACCGGAAGTTCAGGCCGATATGTATAGGTCTATACCCACGTGGTACACTGTTATTTTCGCCATTGCGGTATTTTCGGGACTTTTAGGATGCATTACCATGCTGCTCCGCAAAAAAATTACGCTAGCACTTTTCGGCATCTCGCTATTGGCAGTACTTGTGGCCCAGGGTTACTGGATTTTAGGAACGGACGTCATGGAAGTAATAGGCACATCCTCCGTAATCATGCCACTGATTGTAATCGTGATTTCGATTTTCCTCTATTTTTACAACAAGGGAGCCGCCAAAAACGGATGGTTCAAATGAGGAAAGATGCATTCCGACGGTTTGGCTGTAATTTTTTTCTATTTTAAACCCACTCTTCGACCGACTATTTGGTTTGTACCAGCCTGATTTGTGGCAATGACCTATCCATTTTATGCGACACAGCGAATAAATCTGCCGCACATCCATCCCTATTAAATAAAAAGTATGCCCAAAGGTTTTATCTATAAGACCCATCGGTCGGTTAAACCTTAAACTTCAATAATATGGAAAAGACCCTTAAACGCATGGCCACCATGCAGCGAATGCAAGTCACCGGATTGGCGTTGTTCTACAAAAACGGATATTACAACACCAGTGTCGATGATGTACTAAAGGAACTATCACTTTCAAAAGGTGCATTTTATTATCATTTCGATTCCAAGGAGGATTTTTTTATTCAGATTATCGAGAACCTCTTGGCCCGTAAAATGTATAGTATGCTGATCGAACCTATCGAAGGCCATGAGAATCCGCTGGAGCTCATCATACAGTGTTTTGAAGATGCTCTTGAAACCGCGGTACACAACGAACTTGATTTCGGTTTTGTACTTGGAAATTTTATCAATGAGTTCAATGGCAGGAACGAAAATATCATGAAGCACTTGAACGACATCCTTAAAATCTGGGAGGTCAATCTCGTTACCTCCCTACAGCGTGGAAAATTTAATGGGCACATCGATAGGCACGTTGACAGCGAGGGTGTTGCTGTATTTCTTATGAGCGCCTATATCGGTGTCCGGACGCTAATGGTCGAAACTGCGCCCAGCGCCCGAAAATATCGATTCATGTCGCAATTGCGGAATTATTTTAAGGCTATGGAGCCAAGGCGTATTGAAGCAACTTAATAAAGTAAAGGTTAGCATTGGCAGTCATTGCGATACTGTTTGCCTACGGCAAAAAAATCGTGATAATCTATCGACCCCGCCTATAAAAGCACATAAAAAGCTGTCTAGCAGTATTTAAAAAACACGGCGTTTGTGTCATGAATTGCCGTAAAGTTCGAATTGGTCAACAGTTGAACTTGGTACGTCAAGCATCATGAAAGATACCCGCCTGAATCGACAGGGCAGCCTTTGCTAGTTTCACTATGACAATTTGAAAGCAGTACCATTCCCATTTGCTCAAAATTGCTTCAATCTTCTCAAACACATCCGTTGGCGAAATGGTTTCCATTGCCTTTTCATATCCCTCGGGCATTTTGTTCCCGTAGACCGACGTTGGTATTAGTGGGAATTTTTTCCGATCAGCCAAAAGGGCATTGTTGGCATATTGGCCAAATGGGTAAAATCCCGCATACGGATGTGTAACTCCCCAAAGCGTAATTACCGGGATTGCGTACATTGCTGCTAAATGCCCGTTACCGCTATCCATGGACAACATGCCGTCAAGGTTAGAAATCAGGCCAAGTTCTTCGTTGAAAGAAAGGTTTCCGGCGATATTGATACAGGATTTGAATTGTATTGAAAGGGTTTCCAGTGTTTTCCCTTCGACCTTCCCGCCCCCAAAAAGAAAAATTTTATACTCTCTGGTATCGTCGAGCTTTCGAATGACTTCCTCCATCAGTCGTAAGGGATACATTTTTCCTTCAAAAGCGGCGAAGGGGGCGATGCCCAACCATTTTTTGGTATTAGATCCCACAAGTTCCCGCGTCTTTTCGGATAGTTTTTCTTTGGACAACGGGGCTGCCTTGGACAAATCTATCGGAAAACCCAACGCATTAAAAATATCTGCGTAGCGCTCATGGGTGGTCTTCAGGGGCTTAAACACTTTATTTTTTGAGGCGGTCAAGCCTTTTTTATCCGCCCGACGCTTATCCAATTGATAAAAAGGAATTCCCGCAAAACGGAAATAGCGTTTTAAGACTTTGCTGCGAAGTACATTGTGCAAATCCGCTACGGCAGTTATATGGCGGGCGCGAAGCTCTTTATAAAGCGTATACAGTCCGAATACCCCTTTATGCCTTCCTTTCACATCTGCTTCGAACACCTCTACATTCTTGAGTTGGTAGAACATGGGAATAAAGAACGGCTTGGTAAGAACAGTAATCTTCAATTGCGGATATTGCCGGGTCAGCGCCGATAGCACCGGTACCGTCATGGCCACATCACCCATGGCGGACAGCCGGATGACCAGAATTCTCTGTCCCTTAACGCCATCTTTAGGAGCTACTTCGGAACCTTCATCATTGTTTTTCACGAATTCAAGGTAATCATGATTAATACCAATCTTCTAGGCCCGCCTTCTAAAGACAACATATTATTATTCTTGAGGGGCCTGGGGGGCTTTGCGCAAAATTGGATTCATCTCATCGTCATTATACATTTTCATCTGTTTGTAGACCTTCATGTATTTACGTCCGGCCTCGATATCTGCCAAAAGTTGGTCGATGGCCATGGAAAGATCCTTACGCTGCTCGAGCAAAACATTGAGTTTGTCCCTACATTTTTTGAGGTGTTCTGCGGAGGCATCAGTTCGTTCAGCCTCTTCCTGCATGTGGTAGATTTTTAGGGCCAAAATGGAAAGGCGGTCGATGGCCCAGGCAGGACTCTCCGTATTGATTGTGGCATCCTCTTTCACTTCTACCGAACCGTATTTTTCATGGAAATAGCTATCAATATATTCCACCAGATCCGTCCTGTCCTGATTACTGGCATCTATCTTTCGTTTAAGATCTAAAGCAGCTTTGGGTTCGATATCGGGGTCGCGGATGATATCCTCATAATGCCATTGCACCGTATCTATCCAATTCTTCCGATAGAGCAAACGGGCGATATCATCTTTAGCATAACGATTGGTAAAAGGCTGATACACATTGTTCTTGACGTGGTACTTATCTATACTTTCCTGAAAAATTTTATAGGCAAAGGCGCTGAAACTCATTGGTTCTCTTTTAAACAAAGTTATAGATAAATTAATGAAAAGGTGAAAAGGAAAAGGTTAAGTGTTTGGTGTTTGGTGTTTGGTGTTTGGTGTTTGGTGTTTACGTGAAAAAACAAAAGGGATATAAAAATTTCAGTTCAAGCAAAATTTTGCTTCGTGTTAGTGTCGGACCCTTCACCCGAACTGTTGTGTAGCGAATATCAACCCATATGGTACATACTGCGAACAAACCCATCAACCCCTACACTTTTTTCAAAGAGCTATTGTATCGCAATACCCGTAAACAGAACTAGAAAAGGAAAGACAATCGCAACGATGAGTAAAATTTCCTTGATGCGCGGTCTTCGAATCGATTCGATGTATTTCGTCATAAAAACTACGGCCGGAAAAAAAGTAATCATAACCGGGTATACATTATCTGACAGTTTGAGCAGGTTAACGACTAAACCGATTACGAATGAAAATACGATTAGTCGCATAGTTGCTACTCTACCAAAACCTGACTTGCCCAGTTTTAAAAATGCCAGAAGACCTGTTAAAAAAGTAACCAAAGCGAATAGGATAAGCTTGGTGCTGTGCCCCCAATATGAGAAATAGGCTACATTCAAGGAAAAATGAAATTGATAATGTTCGGTAAAGAATTCTTCATTGCCCGACAATATCAACACACATTTCGCAATCACATAAACCGTAAATAAGCCTGCAAATGGTGCCAACCAATTGCGGATGTTTTTAGCATCATAAAAAAATATTGCGGCATAGATCAAAACGACGAACAGTAACGCCCAATCGTAGAAAAAGCTGGATATCAAGACCCATATCGTGGCGTCGAATATCTTGAACTTGGTTTCGCGCGAAGAACGCATGCTGATTAATCTTCTCAAGGCCAACAAAAGAAAAAAGCTGCACAAAATAGCATTCGAATCGAGCAATGTTTCGGGAAAAACTACGGTCAACAAGGCGTAAAAAAGTAAAGAAAAAGAGTTTGAACCTGTAATCTTGTTCCGCTTTACAATAAAATTGACCAGAAAAATACTGAAAAGCAGGGCGCCCAAAACCAAGATTTTCTGTACCAATTGTGAGGGTGTATAAATTCTACCGAACAGAGAAAAATGAACCGCCCAATAAAAAGCGAACAGAAACGTTAAGATGATGATATAGTTAATTGGCTTTGTTTTGCCAAAAATGATGGAAATCATAATGAAATCAATTAAACTTCTTCTTTTACCTGCAAATATCCCATATTGCACCCATATTTCTCCATTTTTGAACACATAGTGATGCAATGCGGTTAAAAAATGGATTTATCTGGGCATAACCCGCCGGAACGATACGGGCGGGATGCGAATATTTTCGGTTCCAAACAAAAAGTCTAAATGAGTTCATTAGATTCAATCTAAAACTTTTTATACTTTTGCCCTGTAAATATAACTAAGATGACTTCACTTTTTAGAGGAATAGAGGATTTGTTCGTAAACTATCTTTTTTGGCCTTTGGACCAATTGCGACATATGGACAGCTGGTGGGGGGCTAACTTTTTAAGCTGGATTTTGGTGCTCATCGGTTTTGCCGGGTTCGTCTACTGGATGTTGGAACTTAAAAAATACGACGACAACGACGAAGAGGACAGATCTAGCACCTCACATTCATTTTTGTAGCTTCGGTTGCGCTCGCTGCCGATTCTCTGCCCTTGGACAGGTAATTCATTGAATCTCTGTAAGGGCTTGGTTTAAACATTTCGCTGCTATGTTAAGTCTGTCATTCGCTTAGAAATCGAAACCGATGTCTTTTCTATAGTTCATTCCCTTAAATCTTATTTTTTTGACGTTTTTATAGGATGTTTCCAATGCTTCCTTAACATCTTTTCCATACGATGTAATTGCCATTACCCGACCGCCATTCGTAACGATTTTGCCCTCTTTTTTCTTAGTCCCCGCATGGAACACGATAGAATCATCGATTTCTTCAAAACCTGTGATTATTTTTTCCTTTTCATAGGCTCCGGGGTATCCCCCTGAAACCAACATTACTGTCGCCGCCGTTCGCTCGTCGATTTCGAGTTCAACGGTATCCAATGTCTGATCGGCAACTGCTGCAAAAAGGGATACCATGTCGTTTTTGATTCGCGGAATAACCACCTCTGTTTCGGGATCGCCCATACGTACGTTGTATTCAATGACCTTCGGCTCGTCGCCCACTTTGATCAATCCTATAAAAATAAAGCCCTTGTAGGGTAAGCTATCTTTTTTAAGGCCGTCTACGGTCGGTTTGACGACGCGCTTGTGTACTTTGTCCATAAACATTGAATCCGCAAAGGGAACCGGCGAAATAGCGCCCATGCCGCCAGTATTAAGCCCGGTGTCTCCCTCTCCGATACGTTTGTAATCTTTTGCGATGGGAAGTACCTTATACGCTTTTCCATCCGTCAGCACAAAAACGCTCAATTCGATACCCGATAAAAACTCTTCGATAACCACTGTAGTGCTGGCGGCTCCGAATTTGGCATCTACCAACATGGATTTTAGTTCATTTTTAGCTTCTTGTAAATCTTTTAAGATAACCACCCCCTTACCGGCGGCAAGACCATCCGCCTTCAAAACATAAGGTGGCTCGAGGGATTCCAAAAAAGCAAAACCTTCCTGTAAGGTATCAGCTTTAAAGCTTTCATAGGCCGCTGTTGGTATGTTGTGCCGCATCATGAATTTTTTGGCAAATTCCTTACTGCCTTCTAGCTCCGCCGCGGCTTTTTGAGGTCCAATCACGGGAATGTGGGCTAACTGCCCGTCCCCTAGGAAAAAATCATGTATTCCGTTGACCAAAGGGTCTTCAGGGCCGACGATTACCATATCGATACTTTCTTCCAGTACGGATTTCCTAATAGCCTCGAAATTATTTATGCCAATTGGTATGTTTTTTGCGATCTCGGCCGTTCCCGCGTTGCCCGGGGCCACAAAAAGTTGTCCTAATTTGGGGCTTTGCTTAAGTTTCCAAGCCAAGGTATGCTCGCGACCGCCAGAGCCTAGGATGAGAATGTTCATGCGTGTTTGTGTTAATTTGATTTTGGGTAAAAATAGGGTTTGTGGTGGGATTTAAGGGAATTAAAATTATAAGCAGGTTCAAATACTGTGGGGTTAAACCTGAAATTTTAGCGTATGGACTGTAAACTAAGGCTGCTCCCGTAGGGCTTTTTACTAGTACCTATCGGGCTCGAATAATCATGTATGACTAGAGCATCTAGCCATGTACCTATCTATCTATTTAACCATGCCTCAGATAGAAATTCCTTACCGTTTAGGACCCTAATTCAAAACTGTAAGGAATATTTGCTCATATATCCCCCAAAGGAGAATCCTCGTCCTTGTTTTTCTCTCTCTTCCTATTTTTAGTACTCGTTTTTTCCACCTTCGATTTAAATCGGTTCACCTTACGTTTGAGCAATATTTTCTGTTTTAAGGTTGTAAAATTATAATTGTATTTAAAGAATATATATCCCAAAAAGACAACCACCGACACTAACATAATTACCATTCCCAGATTCTTTGCCGTGCTGCCCAAAACGATAAAAAGCGTAACAAAGAGTAAATTGAAGCAGCCGATGATAAAGCTTGCTTGTTTGTGCGTAAGGCCCCAATAATCGATCAGTACATGATGGGTGTGGTTACGGTCCGGCGAAAACGGTCCTTTCTTATTGGCGATACGAATGGCGAACACCCTGGCCGTATCAAAAAGTGGGACAATTAAGATACTTATGGCTATTAAGGGTGCATTTTCCAACAAAAAAGGAAGGTCAGTATAAACAACGGGGCGTAATGCCAAGAATTTTAGGGTGAGAACGCTAATAATAAAGCCTACAATCAACGAACCTGTATCGCCCATAAAAATCTTTTTATCCGAAGAGAGATTAAAACCCAAAAAGGACATGAGGCTAGCGTTAAGCGCAATGGCCAACAATGCGAAAAAATATTCTTCGGTCAAGTAAAAGATTGTAGTGTAGATTACCAGAATAACGATACCCACAATTGAGGCCAAACCGTCGATGCCGTCGATGAGATTGTAAGAGTTGATGATGGTTATCATCATAAACCCGCCAATAATCAAGTACAGGTAATAGGGAATATCGTTGATGTTCAGAAAGCCGTTAAGGGAGTGAATGGTGAAGCTTGGGTTGGTGAGGATAAAAGCAATAGCAAAGACCTGGGAAAGAAGCTTTGCTCCTGGGGAAATCACTACAAGATCATCCTTCAAGCCAACAATGAAAAGAATTGTAAGGCCGGGGATGATGTACATGGCTTCATCAAAGGCATCGCGGCCGCGAATAAAAAATAGTGCGAAAATTAAGGTGTAGAAAAACGCAACCCCACCTAATGTCGGGGTACGTGTGGTATGGGAACTTCGTTTGTTCGGGTCATCCATTAGGCGCTTATGTTCGACCACACCGATAATCTTTGGGATAGTCAAATACGTAAGCAAAAAACTGCCTAGAAAAAGTAGTATTGCGGTTTCTAAGAAAAACAATATGACGTAGTTGTTAACTGTGTTTAGTCAAGTAAAATTCACAAACTGATCAAAGTTATACAAAAGCAACTCAAGTTCAGTAGTATCATCACATAGAAAACACATCTTCAAGCCAACCGTCAATGGAATACTTATGATAAATGGCGGGATGTAGCATCTTATATTCCGTCTCAAAAAACGAGCTTTTCAATTCGATGTTCTCGCGATCGATATACTGAATATTCTTTGGGTCGTAAAAATCATAGTCCTTTATATGCAGGTTGGTGGTGATGATTTTCTTTTTTGCCCCAATCATTTCTATAGTTCGCATAGTCAGACCTTTTTGGTCGGGATGCTGTATGTCTAGCACGACACGACTTTTTCTTATTTTTTCGATAACCTGCTCTTTAGAAAGGGAATCGAAAGCAAAATCATCTTTTTTGGCGCTTCTAAAGGACTTGTTTGTAGCCTTCTGTGCATAATACAGTTTTTTACTTTGAAAGAACATGTAAAAGTCATGGCTCTTACCGATTTTTTTGCACACCTGCTCAATTTCCATCAGTAATTTGTATCTATCGCTATGCAAGGTTCCCACAAAAAGTAGGTCGGTGGTTAATTGGTTGGAGACCCTGCCTACATTTTTATAGGCATCCAGAAAAAAGAGAGGCCTAAAATTAAGATCATAGTCTCTATTCAGGCTATCTTCTCTGTCGAAGGTGTATTTATGGTCAAAATAAGGCAAAAGATCCAACGTGTATTTTTTGTTCAGCAAAGAATCCCACATATACATAATAAAAGTGGCTTTGGATTGACTCTTTCGCAACTGCTGAATTTTATTTTTGGATATGGCCTCTGGATTTAAAAAAAGCACAAAATCATAGTAGTCACTAACAAGATTTGAGATAATGTTGCTATAATAGGCATCGATTTTTTGGGACAACAGCGATTTCTTTAGTCTGATTACGGCCTTGGTGATAAAATCGTTTCCGGGCCTCTCGTCGTAATAATCAACTTTTGCGCCTAATTTTTCCAACTTCTGGGCCACCTCCATTCCATAACCGAAAAATTGAGGAGAAAATATCAGTATGTTTTTTTGGTTGAACTTCCGTTGCATATAAAATCGTTTACTGAACTTTTTCCCCAATTTCCCGCTCCACAAATCCATCTATTATTACATCTGGCTGTAACGCTGTTACATATTTTTCATGATAGCCCCAAATGTAATATACTTCATAAAAATGAAGCGAAAAAAACTGGATTAGGCTATTGGTGAACGAATCCCTGAAAATAAGTGCCCTTTTTTGGTTACCGGAATGTTCGTTTCTGGTAATGACCGTAAGTTTGGGAAAACCGTCTATTGGTAAATATTCTATTTGATCTTTATGCTCCTTCAGTGTGAATTTGGGGTTCTTCTCTATAAAAAAACCTTTGTTGCGAACGCCTAACATTTGTATAAGTTCGCCCCCGGAATAATCGACCCATTTAATGTCAAAATCTTCCACGGTCTTGGGTTTCATCCCCAATGCTCTATTCTGTTCGAAAAATGCTTTATATGCCAAGAATGCTCCGTAGTCGTTCCAATGCGAATCAAACTTGTGGTATAAAAGTTTATCGCCCTTGCTCGCGAGGAGGTTGGGTCTTACATCCGTCAATCTTAATGGGGCATCACGTTCATCAATATATTTAATCAGTTGATCCGCTCGGGAAAGGGTATCCCTAATCTGCATTTTCATCATGCTGGGCAGAAATTCGGGATAGATAGAATGTTTATTGGGCCAAAAGGACAAAAAGTATTCCCTACCATCGGCCTCATACCGTTTTTTGCGCGACATCCATTGGTCAACAATTTTCTTAGTTGTATCTCTTGAAAGCAGACTACTTCGGCTATAACTTCGATACATGCGGCCATTAACCTTATTATAAAAAAGCCATTTATCTTTACCGAACATTACCAGTTCGGGATGCATGGAAGCCCTAAACAACTTGGTGCGATATGTGCCCCCCCAGTTAATCAGGTTATTGCGCAACCCAAAATTATCATTGTAATAGTCCTCAAAATTACGGGCAAATTCGGCCGTGAAAGCGAATTGGGGCATTTTGGCAAGTTCTCTTTTCTCCAAGTTTTCCAAGGGTTCGGTAAAATGAATTTCATTTTGAACGGTCGGCA
The DNA here is from genome assembly GCA_963832345.1 of uncultured Flavobacteriaceae bacterium. Taxonomy (GTDB): domain Bacteria; phylum Bacteroidota; class Bacteroidia; order Flavobacteriales; family Flavobacteriaceae; genus Pricia. Next base: position 266,651 of record CAWHTW010000020.1, read on the forward strand.
ACAACAGAATTATAAAGAACGTAGTAATGAAAAACCCTTGGCGGGTGACCGAGCCCACCTTAACATTATACACCGCAAATAGAAACAGTACTAGACATATAAATGCCGAAATCACATAAGGAAAATGGGTGAGACTGTCAATACGAACAGCGTTCATCTCCTCGGAACCGTCAACGGAAATAAAATAAGGGTCATAGATTCTCCTTCCGTTTATAACCTTGGCCTTTCCATCGAAACTTGATGTTCCATTCTTAACAACATATTCATTTCCAATAAATAAACGGTTGAAATCCGCCGCTTTGAACACCAGCTCTTCATCTTCTTTTATAAACTTTATTTGCTCGATTTCGATCGTACCTTGATCTTCATTCTCACCAATATCCAGCCGGAGCCTGTATAGATCCGTGATTTTGGGTAATTGAAAGAAAATTTCTTGAAACCCTTCCTCAGCTTTTACGTTTGTTCGTATTGAATTTTCTATCTTGAACTTGGGCTCGCTCTTCTGCCAATAAAACAGTTGAAAGGTATCATCTTTAGGCACCTTAGCGGTCACTATAACCTTCATATCGCTCAAAACGTACCTCTGGTTTTCCTTTAGGTAACTGCCCAACACAACAAAGATTACTATTGCCAAAAGGGCAATCAGATAATTTGTACCTTTTTTTATTTTCAATACCATAGCTTTAAAATCTAAAGTAAATGAACGGATTGTAGCTAGATTGTGCCAGTTCGATCAATGTCAATGCCAACAGGGCAATATAAAAGAAATAAATTCCAGTGCCATACACCTTCCTTAAAACCACGGATGACGATTTGTTTATGTATTCGTTTGCAAAACGGCGTACGGGTATAGAAAAAATTACTGCCAGCACCAGAATGGTCAAAGAGTAGGCGTTTACATAAATTAAGGCGGTCGTATTATCGCCTCCCGTGAGACCGGCCATGCTGCGTAAATAGCTAAAGGCCTCTTTCATGGTTTCCGCCCTAAAGAAAACCCACCCAATGATTACTACGACCATCACGTAAATATGTTGTAGCACCACGGGCCATTTTCGCGTATCAAGAAATTTACTGCGTTCCAAAATTAGGAAAAGACCGTGAAAAAGTCCCCAAAAAATAAAATTCCAACTGGCGCCATGCCATAGCCCTGTAACGAAAAATACCAAGATAAGATTGAAGTAGGTTCTTCCCCTTCCTTTTCGGTTGCCGCCCAAGGGAATGTAGAGATAGTCCCTGAACCAAGTGGAAAGCGAAATGTGCCACCTACGCCAGAATTCCTGAATGGATTTGGATATATAGGGATAGTTAAAATTCTCCTTGAAATTGAATCCTAACATTTTTCCCAAGCCAATGGCCATATCGGAATAGCCGGAAAAATCAAAATAGATTTGCACGGTATAGCAGAAAACTCCCAGCCAAGCAGAAACCACGGAAATTTCATTGCCCGGGAGCGAAAACACCTGATCCGCAATTAGTGCAGCAATATTGGCGATGACCACCTTTTTGGCTAAACCCCTAACAAACCTAATAACGCCTTCGGTGAACAAGGGGACATCAATGGTACGCTGCTTGATTTCTTGGGCGATATCGTGATACCGAACGATGGGCCCTGCAATCAGTTGGGGGAAAAAGGATATGTAAAGCCCCAAATGGAACAGGTTATGCTGCGCTTGGGTCTCCTTCCTATACACATCGACCAAATAGGAAATCCCCTGAAAGGTAAAGAACGATATTCCTATCGGCAACATTATGCTCTCGTGGTCATACTCAAGATAAAGGCCAATTTCTTGAAGGGTATCAACAATAAAGTTGGCATATTTATAATAGAACAAGAGCGCCAGATTGATGGAAACGGCGATACCCAAAACAGATTCCGAGTACAAAAGGTTCCGCTCCCGGAAATACGCAATACCAATTCCGGAGATGTAATTAAAACTGATGGAAAACAACATCAATACTACAAGAATTCCCTCGCCCCAAGCATAGAAACCCAAACTGGCCAGCAAAAGGAAGAAATTACGGTATTCTTGCTTTAGCAGAAAATTAAGGATCAATACCAGCGGCAGAAAAATAAACAGGAATACCGTAGAACTAAAAACCATTTTATCCGTTTTTTGATTTTAATCGGCCAGATTGGTTACGTCGCAACAAGGCGACTGCCAAATTGAAACGGATATTTAATTTGGTCGCCAACGAATTTTCGCTTTCGCCCCCTGTTGTTGAGGCTGCGTCCATATGCCTTCTATAATAAATCAAAGGTTCGTCAATATAATGTGTGCTTCCCATAGTTTCGGCAACGAGTCCGATCCAAATATCATGCATGGCGATTTTTTTTGGAAAGGGAAGCGCCTTCTCCAAAACCGACTTACGAAAGGCTAGGGTAGCCCCTAAAAAATTGACTTTGTAGAGGTTGTTCCATAAACCTGTTTTCTTGCTGTCATCCGCAAAAAAAAGTTCAGAATCATTCATGTCTCCACCTTTGAACATGGCGGCATTGGAAAATACCAATAGGTGTTTTTGTAATTGTTCCATACATTTTTCTACTTTGTCCTTAAACCATATATCGTCTTGGTCGGATAGAAAGATAAAATCTCCCTTCGCATGTTTGAGAGCGTTTTCAAAGTTGAATATGAGATTTTTATAGGTGGAACGATAAAGGTGTATTCTTTTATCTTTATACGATTCGATAATTTGCAGGGTGGCATCCGTGGAACCATCGTCGGAAATCACGATTTCGTCTTCAATGGACAATTGCGGCAGAATAGAATCCAACTGCTCCTTAAGAAACTTTCCCCCGTTGTAGGTGGCCATGCAAACGGAAATCTTCATAGGGTCTGTGCTAGTTATTGTTTGCAAACTTAGTACAAATCCAAATGTCCCTTACCGCTTTGTGCTTTTCGGAAACAAAAAAGTAGTAAGATAAACATGCAAGAAGCGCAAATCTTTATATCTAAGGCTAAGCCGCACCGCACGTAAAAAAACCACGGCATTGTACTGAAGCCAGTCCATAAGCCCGTTTTTCTCGATATTTCTCGCCCCTTCGCAGTAATAGCCGAAGCGATGGGCCTGACCGGCAAGAGATACCTCACCATCAGAGAAGTCTTGTTCGCAGGCTACATCCATCACATAAAACTCGGAATATCGCTTGCGAAAACGTTCAATAAACTGAAAATCGCTAAAGTCCAATTTCACCTCGTTGTTATATCCTCCGACTTCGAAAAAAGCATCGATATCGATTAGCATTCCGCTATTTACAGGCGCGAGCTTTTGTAGGGAATGGATACCCTTCTCAATGGAATCCAAGTAAAATCCCCTTTTGAACCTATAGGCGCAAGGGGAGAATATTTTTCCGTTGTCCAATTTTAAAATGGGAACGAATAATTTGGGTTCGGAATTTTGTTCTGTAGCCTCCCAATAGTTTTTAACCAAGGTTGCGGGCAAGGAAGTATCTTGATCCAAAAGCAGTACCCATTTTTTTTGATGTTTTCGGGCATGGGCGGTTCCTTCGTTATAGGCTTTGCTTACCCCTGAATTTTTGGAGTCGTGTAGATAGGAAATGTGTAACCCCTCGTAGGCCTTTATGGTTTGCAGCTGGCAGGAATTATCGTATACGAAAAGATTCAAATCACCATCCCCACTATCCATTTCACGTATAGACCGAAAAGATTTGGATTCCTCTAATCGGATATTATAGAGGACCATAATAATTAATAGCGATTCTACAAACTCATCCATATTTATTTGTACATTCCCTTTTCCTTCATCTCGGCAATGGATTTTTCGTAATTATCCTCCTGCACCTCCTGGGTATTGACCCAAGTGGTAAAGCGTTTGATGCCCTCATCAAAATCGACTTTAGGAACAAAGCCCAATTTGGATTCTATTTTCGTCATGTCGGCGTAATTGTGCCGAATATCGCCCAATCTATAATTTCCTGTAATTTTCGTCGGGGTGTCGATACCATAGTTTTTGATCAGGGTTTCGGCAACCGTAATCACATTGACGGCAACTCCTGTGCCTACATTGAATACTTCGCCGTTGGCCGCATCTTTTTCCAATCCCAAAATAGTGGCATCGACCACATCGTCGATAAACACGAAATCACGGGTTTCCTTGCCATCCTCGAAAATATTGATGCCGTTGCCATTTTTAATTTGGGTTGAAAATATGGATAAAATTCCCGTATACGGATTTGATAAGGACTGCCCTGGGCCATATACATTTTGGTATCGGAACGCCACCGGCGCGATACCCACGGTGGGACAAACGGTCATCACCATTTGCTCTTGGTTCTGTTTTGTAATTCCGTATACCGAAGAGGGATGTATCTTCGATTCCTCGTCCGTAGCCACTACTTCTAATGAAGAAGTGCCGGGATATTTTACCTCGAAATCATTTTTGTCCATATCCTTTCCCAATCTGTGCTTAGGGTAAACATAGCCCAGTTCTTCGCTCAAATATTTGCCCTCACCATAAATGGAGCGTGACGAGGCAATAATTACCTTTTTTACGGAGTTGGGCGTATTTACCAGAACATCCAGCATGATTGCGGTACCCTGCACATTCACCAAGACGTATTTGTTCACTTCGTACATAGATTGCCCCGTGCCGGTTTCGGCTGCATAATGTACGATAGCATCTTGTCCTTCCAAAGCCTTTCGCCAATCGGCAACTTGGGTGACATCTCCTTTAATAAACCGTACTTTGTCTTTTATGGTATTGTAGAGCGGGGACGATGTTTTGGGGTCCTCACCATGAATTTGCTCCGAAAGATTGTCCAAGACGGTGATTTGGTAACCCTTCTCAATAAGTTTCAATGCCAAGTTAGATCCTATAAACCCTGCTCCACCAGTGATTAATATGTTTTTCATCTAAAATCTTTTTCTTTCCATTTGGTATGCGGTTTTCAAAAGTAGGAAATTTGGCTCTTACTTGGTTTCGATCCCTTATATTCTTGCCTCCGAACAAAACCCTATCTTTGCCACCAATTAACCAAACACTTTGTTATGTTGGTGGTTCAACTGTTGTCTCTCTTTTTGGTTTTATCGTTGGTAAGGTCTTTTATTCCCACAACGACCCGCTTGATTTCCTTTGTTCTATCCTTTTTTTTTGCTTTGCTGTTCACTATGCAGCTAAGTTCAATAGTCGTTACCGGGGAAATTGCGGATTACCGGTTCTATGAGAACTTCAACATCAGTGATGCGCTATCAGTAGCTGACTTTTTTGGGAAAGAGGGGATTATTCTTGCATCAGCGCTTGTCATCACCACTTTTTTAATTCAGTATTCGGGAAGGTTTTTTCGAAAGCGGATCAAAAAAAATCTCATTGTTTTCGCAATCCTCTTGGCAGGTATCGGCGTGCTGAGTCTCCCCGATGGTATTGCGAATAATCTTTACGACACGCTGAGTTTAAAGTTTGCCGGAAACGCCTCCTTCGACGAAGCCCTTGCTTCCCTTCAAATCGATGTAGATAACTATGTCTCTAAGGATGAAATAAAGGCATCCAAGGGGAAGAACATTATTGTGTTATCCCTAGAATCCCTTGAAAAAGGATACCTAGGTGATAAATTGGCACACCTAACCCCCAATCTGAGACGTTTGTCAAAGGAACATACCCTATACGATATGCAACAATCGCCAGCGGGGGGATGGACCTCTGCTTCGATGTACACTGCCATTACAGGTGTGCCTGCATTTTTTGGGACGCATGGCAACAGCGTTTTCCAGAGCAGTTATGAAAACAGGCTCACTTCCGTGGCCGATGTACTTAAAACTGCAGGGTACAAAATTGAGTATTTTATCGGGAAAAAAGAATATTCCGGTATCGACGATATGCTAAAAACGCTTGGATTTACCGTGAAATCGGAAAAAGATTTTGAAAAAAAATACGAAGCGGTTTCTTGGGGCATACAAGACAAAGACCTTTTCGATGAATTTAAGAAAGAACTAAAGTTAAAAAAAGATTCCGAAACCCCCTTCGCCTTTTTCCTCTCGACAATTTCTACCCATTTCCCGAACGGGGTGCCCGACAAACGTATTGACAGTCTTTTACCGCCCCAAAAAAGCCGCTTGGAACTGATGGCTTCCGCTACGGACTATTTTGTAGGCGACCTAATCGATTTTCTCGACAAAGAAGAAATGCTTGCCAACACGGTGTTTTATATTTATCCGGATCATTTATTGATGGGTACGAAATCACGAGTAGTTGAAGATTTTGATACGCGATTGCTATACCTTTTGACCAATGCCGACCCCGATGAAATAGGATATTCTACGGAAAAGGAAATCACGCAAATAGATGTTCCAAAAATTATTTTGAACGGGGCCGGCATTAAAACCAACGCAAAATTTTTGACAGACTTTATTCCCAACAAAGACAAAAATGCATTTTTGAGCGCCAATGCCAAAAACCTACTGCGCTTGAACGACGCCGCCCTGAAAACCTTGAATTTTAAAGATGGTATCCATATTTTTAAGGACGATGATAATGGAAGATTCCAAATCACTACTAAGGAAGGCGTTTTAGTTTTATCGGACATTTTGCCGTCCAAAGGTTCTATACATCGTATTCTTTTCGATGAAAACTTAAGGCCTGTCGATGATTTTATAATCGACCTTTCCCAATCTGCTGAAAATCCAGAGGAATTCGCCTATCTGGATGTGTTTGTGACCAACGGACTTCTTTACGGATCGCTTAAGGAAAAACTCCAATTCGGTATTACCAAAAACGGGAAGCAAGAAATCGTTTTTGATGTCGATGATCTGGCAGTACTCAACAATATCCAGATAGATCAAGACAGATTCGACTATATGGTGCTCACCAGCAATAGTTGGAATGCTAAAAAGTCAAGTAGTTTTAGTATTGGGGGAAATAAAAAAACATTGTCTCGAGGGCTTACTGTGATTGCCTTCTACGGCGGTGACAAACACGAGTTTCGCACCTTCGACACCTATGGAAGTATTGAGGATACAGATGCCTTTGTCAAAACCTTACAAAAATTAAAGGATGTGAATACACCTTACCTTGTGTTGGCCCATGATTCGGCAGCCCGGAATCTTAAGCCGTTCGCCGAAAGCTTACAGAAATCCGGTTTTGACAAATTAAGCGGGTTGAAAGGTAGACAAGCCTACTTGGCGCACAATCTAGATGGTGAATTAAAAGAATATGTTGATGACACCACCATAAGCAAAGAACTGCTATCACCCAAGGACGTAAAAAACAAAACCCTTTATTTTTTAGATCAGGAAATCGATTTTAAACCCAAAACAGACCGTTATATTGCCCATGCCGGCGGAAGTATCGACGGCATAAAGTACACCAATTCAAAAGAGGCGTTGAACTTTAGCTACGCACAAGGTTTTCGAATGTTTGAACTCGATATCAGCGAAACTTCTGACGGTGCTTTCGTGGCGACCCATGATTGGGCGCACTGGGCGAAGGAGGTTAAGTATGCAGGAACAACCCCGGTTACCCGAAACGAATTTTTAAAGCATAAAATCCGGGGTAAATACACCGTTATGGATATGCAGGGCATCAACGAATGGTTTCGCACCCATACCGATGCCGTTCTGGTAACCGATAAGGTAAACGATCCAGTGCGGTTCGCAGGTCAATTTGTGGATAAACAGAGGTTGATCATGGAACTTTTTAGCATAGAGGCGGTGCAAAAGGCTATTGAGAACAAGATAGCTCCTTTACTTTCAGAAAAAGCTCTAAGCCAAATAAAAGGGGATGTGTCAACCTTCTTGACCGAAAATAATATCCAATATCTGGGTTTATCTCGAAGAAGTATTCCCGCTAGAGCAGACCTAATTCGAAAATGTAGGGAAAAAAACATCAAGGTGTACGTATACCACGTAAATTTTGATGCCGGAAAAGACGAAAAATATGTTTTCGAAAACGAACTCGGAATCGTTTACGGAATGTATGCCGACCACTGGCTACCCGTATTTATGCCCGCACCAAATACGGTTCAAAAACCTTAGGAGCGGTGGCGCGAACTATTCACTTTATCATAAATTCGCTTTCTCCAAATGCCCTTTTGGCCGAAAAGGAGATTCATCGTCATTTCCATAACGGCCCTTTTAAGGTTTCTATCAAGACTTCAGATTTCAAAGGGCATTCCGTTACACTTACCATGGATTCCATTTCCGAAGGGGCCGAGATAATCGTGGCCTGCGGCGGCGATGGCACCGTGAACGAAGTGGCGAGTTGTTTGGTGAATACCTCCGTGATTTTGGGTTTGCTTCCTATAGGTTCGGGCAACGGACTGGCCCGGCATTTGGCCCTATCGACCCATATTTCAACCGCCCTCGAAACGATAAAAAAGTTTCGCACCAAAAAAATAGATGTTGGTAGCGCCAATGACCGCTACTTCTTCTGCAATGTCAGCGTTGCATTTTCTGCTGAGGTCATACATTGTTACAGCCAACAGCGGCGGAGGGGATTTACCGCCTACACCCAATCTTTTGTGAAAGCGGTCTCTTCCTTTTCCTATAAAAGTTTTGAGTTGGCGCGACATAATGCCTCCTTCAATTGCATACCCTTTGTATTGCTATTCTCCAATACGAATCAACTGGGCTACAACAGAACGCTTACCCCGGACGCCAGTTTGTTCGATGGAAAATTGGACATGATCCGGGTTGAAAAGGCACATCCTTTGGTACTATCCACTTTTATGTTTTTCGCCTTGTTCCGAAAATTTCCTCCCGTTGCCAAGGTGCATCGTATGCAGTTGGACGCCATGCGCCTGTCATGCGCCGAAAAATCACTTAAAATTCAACTGGACGGCGAACAACTGGAACTGAAGACCAATACGCTCGATATCGGCATATTGCCAGGTTCTTTGGAGATTATATGTTAAGGTTTAAACCGTCGGACTTTCTTTCCGAAGCGAACACAGAAAATAGAAAACCGATGACATATAAAGGGGTAGTGGTTCGAAACGGCGCTTCGGTAATCATAAGTAACAGCACCATAAAGCAGAGCAATAACATAGTTTTATTACCATGCTTCGCAAACCGATATACTATAAACATAAAAGCCCCAAAAAACAGCAGTGTACCTACAAGCCCGTTTTCGATCAAATAGGTCAGGAATTGATTATGAGGGTGGTTCATATCAAGTAGGATGTCGAAACCTGCACTTTGTACCCTTTCGAAATCAGTCAGTATCTTCTCAGAACTTCCCGTTCCGTGGCCAAGCCACGGACTCTCCTTGAAAGCTTCCCATGAAATGCGCCACAATTGATTTCTTCGAAAGTCGATATCCCCGATAAAGTACACGACCAGTGCTGCAATACCAGCCCAGACCGGCACCAACAATCTACTCAATTTTTTTACGGGAAACCGAACTAAAACAGGTAGGGAAATACCCATCAACACCGCAAAGCGAGACCCCAAAAGCAACAGCGTGCAAAAGCCTAAAACGCCGTAGAACAAACCGTAGGTGCGGCCAATCTCCTTTTTTTCATACAGGTCAAAACAAAATATTCCGCCGATGACGATAAAGAAAGAAAGAAACGTAGTATGTGGGTAGTACAGCCAATACATTGTGGCATGTGCATGCGCTTTAATATCCAAAAAGTAGCCGGACAGATCGATTTTGTAATAGTACCCGTAGTATGATATCAGAAGCAGCCAACTGGTCAGCGTAATAGAGACAACTACAAAAAATACCGTAATGTATGTTTTTTTTATTTGGTTTCTTATTTCTGAGAAGTCTATCAAAGAACCAATAATAACCAAAAGCACGAACCCTATTGGAATACCCAATTCCGATAATTCGCCATCCCGAATAAATACCAACGGGATTAAAAAAAATACAAGTATCGCTGCAAAAATGGGATCAAAATTTATCCTCCTCTTTTTATAATAGTGGAACAGTGCCAAGGCAACCATCAAAAGGGTCGTAAAAGTTACCCAAGCAATCTTTAGCGGAATCGCCGCACAAAAAAGACTGACAACTATTAGAACATAGCTCCCATCCTTTAGCTTGCTAATGAGCCAATTTAGCAACGGTAAAAAGAATACTACAAGCCAAGGCAGCACCAAAGCCATGGTACGTTGCCATTTTGGAAAAATCAAGTCATTCACCGCATGAAAGACGATATAGGGGTCGAAAGGTTTTATATCGGGAGCAAGTATAAAGGTGGCGGTAGCTGCGTCGACTTCCGCAATACCGGTTAACAGCCCTATTTTCTGAGAAATTTCTTCTTTTTTTAATTGAACCAGGACCTTTCCTTCGGAGGCTAAGGTTATTGAATTGATCTCAACTTTTTTTAAATCGGTATCTGTCCCAAAATCCAACCGTATATATTTCAGTTGTTCGCCATCCTTCAGTTCAAAGGGAAATCGGACCGTATCCTCTCCTTTTTTCCACGGTTTGAGTATCCGCTCTATTTGGTTAAAATCTTTTCCCGTATCGTACAGTAGTTCCATTGTGGCATCGTCTCCGTAAATGGCATCCACCGTAATTATAAAATTTCCTTTTGATAAAGAAAATTTCAAGTACTGCCCTATACAGGCATTTAGGACCATGGAGATTACGATACACAGCCCTAATCTTGACAGAAAAGACAAGTTTATTATTCGGTCCATGGCTCTTATTGATTGGGTGATACCAAATCAGGTTTCTCTTTTCCCATGTTGTTAAGCGCGGTAAAAGCCGACAAGGAAATCATGAATAAAGATATTCCAATAGGGTTGTTGAAAAACGGATTGGTCACTGAGAGCAGTACCATAAACAACAAGCTTAAAAAGAATGCCTTTCGAATAGCGGGGAAGTTGCTTTTTCGCATATAGGCGTTGTACAGCACCAGAAAAAAAAGCCCCCAGAGACATAGGCCCAAAACGCCCTGCTTATGAAAAGTTTCCAAGTAAGCGATTTCCATGTGTACCGGGCGTATCTGCACTCCGTTGCCAAAGCCGTGGCCAATGAAGAAACTCAATGGGTCAATATCCTGCACAACTTGTGTCGCCTGCTGCACCCTTATGGAATCACTAAGGTCTTTGTCGCCAATATCACGGCTTCCAAAGAAAAAAATGCTTCCAAAAACCACAACCGCCGCTAAAATAAGCATTTTGATATTGAGCTTCAGAAGCAACGGAATACCGTAAAAAAGGGCATAGACAAAACCGAACATTAATATAAACCCACGCGTACCAGTAAGTATCATGGCGGCCGTAATTATGAGTATGGCCAACGATTTACGCTTAGAACCAGGGCTATGTATCCAGAAAATAAGCCCCACTACCATATACATAAAGCCTTTGTAAAAGAATAGACCCTCTAAGCCCCTAAAGCTGAAATCCGTTTCGGAAACCTGCGTGTTCACATATTCGTAAAACGGCAAAAAGGGGATTTTACCCAAATAGAAAAGCACTTGTATCGAAATATAGGCCAAAGCCATAAACAGACTGCTTTTCTTGAGCAAAGAGACCACCAGCCTAACTCGCTCCTCACTATCAATATAGTAGCCAAAAAATAGGACGCAAAAAAAATAGGACAAGGGCTTTATATCTTCTGCAATCAATCTTAGCGGCGCACCATTTACCCATCCCAAGAAGGAATAAAAAACCAAAATAATCAATGCCGCAAAACAAAGAACAATCGTGTAGGCCGGTATTTTTCCCCTTTCTAAATACAGCAGGGCTACCAGAACCATGTTCAAGAAAAAAAGCACCATTCGTAGGGTGATGGGGCCGATTTCGAAAATTCTTCCCCCGCCACCGACAAACAGCTCCAATAGGGTAATCGCAAAAATAATTTTTAGGAGGGTTCGCATGTTCTGGCCAAGGTTATCTCAGAGATGATTAAAACAATTTGCAGTAAAGCTAAAATTACATTTTTTAGCAAATGGCAAAGATTTACATCATGTCTTGAACAAAGATTGCCATTTTTTGGCTATCCTACTCCTTTCTGGCGCAAAACCTGTTGTAGAAATGCAAAGTTATTGCCTCGTTTCATAATATAAACTACAACCCCTAGCCAAAGAAGCGTGCATAGCGTGAATATCCAAAGGCACCCATTCCCCAAATAACTAATCAAGGCGTAAATAACTATGGTGACAAAAACTAAAATTAGGGTTGATGTGCCGAACAGCCTCATTTGAGGCACCTCCATTTTACTGTACAATAGATACATTCCGAACAAAATCAGGTGCACCACTACACTTATCCATGCCGCTGCCCAAATGCCATACATTGGAATAAAAATCAAGTTTAAAACTACACTGACTATCAACGAACAGCAAACGGTAATCACCCGGTATACCTGCCGGTTGCTGATAGTAAGTAGGTTGCCCAGCAACACGGATACAGTACGTAGTATTACCACTATGGAAAAAGGTAGTACCAAAATAGCCGCCTCTAAATATTCGGGAGTGTACAGTAATTTTAAAATTTGATTCTTAAAGGAGGTGAAAAGTAAAAACAATGAACATCCTATAATCAAAAGGTATAGAAAAATCTTGGATACCAGTTCCGAAATATTTTCCCGTTTGTAATATTTAAAGGATAGATAGGGCAGTAATACGCTCGAAACGATATCGGAGAAGATGAGTAGAATCAACACAATTCGAAAAACCGATTGGTACAATGCAACCTCAGTGGCCCCTAGGTACAGCGATATGATTTGGGTGTCGATCATAAAATAAAAAATGCCCAGAATAGTGTGTAACCCGAAAGACCAGCTATTCTTTAGAAGCGCAGAAACCATTTTCGAATCGTAAGAAAATCCGGATAACGAATCCCTGATCAGGTATCCCGTCCATAGCAATTGTGCCACTTTGGCAAGCAATAGGTAAAAGACCAATTGAACCAAAGTTGTCGGGAATTGCCAGTATAGAATTATGGCGATAGATACGGCCACCGCATACACTACCGTGGACTCCGTGAATTTATGAAACCTGTTCTTTACCTTGAGAAGGGCCTGGAAGTAAATGATAAATGAGAACACTACTCCAAAAACCACGTATAGTGCGCCGACTTTTAACCAAACTCCCTGATAAAAGAAAAGTAGATAGGTGCCGAAAAACAATGTGCCAATAATCGCTAACAGCATTTTGGCCCAAATACTGTTTGAAATGTATTCTGAATGCCCAGATGCTTGCTGGGGGTAGTCTTTCATAATCATTAACGAAAAACCAAAATCGGCAACGATTACGGCGATGGCCGACAAAGAAAAACCAAAACTTAGGATGCCGAAATCTTGTACCGGCATCAGTTTGGCCAAAACGATAAAAACGACGCTTCCGGTATACAGCTGCAATGCCGAAGTAAGGGTAGACCAGAAAATATTTTTGGATATGGTTGCCATGAGCGGTTAATCGATTTGCAGATTTCCCTCCAGGCCTGCTACATAATTTTGTTTAATATTGAGGTCGTTTTCCATCCAAGACCTTACCACGGGAGTTTGGTATTTTCCAGTACCAGAGCCTTGACCGGGCGCTTTGTTTTCCCATAGCCATTCGGGAGTAGGCCAAAGTGCATATTCAGCATCCGCAGCTTTATAAACATTTAATCCTACGCCATTTTGGCCGTGATGGGCCATTTGAACGTAATCGGCCTTCATTTCGCTTGAGTTTGTTTCCTTAACCAGCTTATTTCCGCCTTCCACCCCAAGATCCCCTAAGAAAAGAACAGATTTAGTTCGACTTTCAACTTTAAAGACCAACGATGAATTGTTTATGGCGTTAACAGTTATGGAATCATTTTTGACGCCAAGTATCTTAAGGTCTACGCCCTTACCGATACCATAGACCTCCCCTTTAATAACATCGATTGCCGGAATTCTCGAATCTTTTATTCTTTGATTATGTCCCGAAACCAATGGGCTGTACATAATCTCGTGTTGAAAAACCCAGTCATCACTGAGCTTACTGTGCAAAATTCTGTCTATCTGTATTTCCTTTCCGTCGATTACTTCACCCAAAACCCCTATGTGGTCTTCGTGAGGATGGGTAATCACCCACGTTTGAACGCGGCCACCGAGTTGCTTTAAATATCCCGTCACTATTTCCGCTGAACTCGGCATTCCACCATCTACCACGGTAACACTACCATCATCCGTTCTAATGATATAGCACATTTGCACCTCATAATTGAACTGGGCTAATTGCCACATTGAAAAATCATCTTGACGACTGGGAAACGATTCAATGTCCAAAACCTCAAGATTATCGGAATGGGAACAGGAAAAAAGAATCAAAAGAGGCAAAGTGAAGTAAATACCGCGGCGGTATTTATAGAAAGTTGACCTTTTCATCTTCATCTCCTATTGATTGATGTGGGTGTATCCGGGACTAAAATCAGCAAAGCTTTGCCAAAGATAAAGCCTGTTGGGCAAACTTTACAGATAATGCCATTTATACTTACTAAAATTTACCGATATTTATGGGCAAATGTATCCGACAATACATCTGTTTGATGTTTTGTTGGCATGCAAAACAATCCTTTAACCAATTTTAATGAAACTTGGCAAAATAATCGAGCTACTGAACGAAAAGGGCATAGGATACGTTTTGAAAAGGGCGATATCAAAAATTAAGCGAGAGAAAATTCCCGATCTGGAAAAGCTACAGGAACTATTCGCGAAAAAATCCGGATTGGAAGTCGGTGGGCCAAGCCCCATGTTCCAAGATACGGGCTTTGTTCCGCTGTATAAGGTCATCAAGAATTTGGACGGTTGTAATTTTGCAACAAATACCATTTGGGAAGGCGAAATTGAAAGCGGTGAGACCTACAGATATTATAAAGATAAAAAAGGAAATCAATATATTTCCGAAGCGACGGATTTAAGCCAAATACCGGATGACCATTATGATTTTGTTATTTCTTCCAATTGTTTAGAACATGTAGCCAATCCTTTAAAGGCCATTGAAGAATGGATACGGGTGGTGAAAAATAGCGGCCTAGTATTAATTGCCTTGCCCAACAAGGCCCACAACTTCGACCATAAGCGTTCTGTAACGTCGTTTTCCCATCTATTGTCCGATTTCGAAAGTAACATGGGCGAGGATGATTTGACCCATTTGGAAGAAATACTGGCTTTGCACGACCTTAAAATGGACAAACCCGCAGGTAATAAAGAGCAGTTCAGGGAAAGGTCGAAGGCGAATCTCCAGAATCGGGCCTTGCATCAACACGTTTATGATGTTGATTTATTGCAGGAAATTTTTGGCTATTTTAACCTTGAGGTTCTTCAGACCAACGTGGGGCTCGATCACATTATTGTGGGGAGTAAGCCTCCAAATATATAGCATTTAAGATTATTCAGGACATTAACGCGCATTCTGATCAGCGCTGTGCAAACTGGTCGTAATAAACATATTTTTTAACGTCCTTTGCCATTTTTAGAAACAGTTGTATAAATGACTTTAGCACTTTTCGGGAAGCCACTCCACCCGGCTTGTGGATGCTGTTTCTAATCGCTTCATCTTTCTTCAGAATTTGAGTTAATTTGCTTTTTGAAATAGGCTGTAGGTCGCATACGGATAAAGTCTTATTTACAAAGCTCAAAAAGTTTGATGCATATCCAGAATACATTCCTATTTTTTTTCTATGTTCGGCCAAATATCTCACGAATAAAAATGAGAGGTCAAATTCTTGGTTGACAGTCCATTCTTGGTCAAAAAGATGAAAATTTCCCTTTTTATCCACAATAATATTTCGGGGAATGGCGTCAAAATATTCAGGTTTTACCCGTAAGTCAGTACTGCTATCACCTATCAATACCTCAGCTCTAACATAGTCGGACCATTTTTTCATTAAACGCTCGTATTCAGAAAAATTCTTTTTTAAAAGAGACTCTGTAATCAAATGGTGCAGATTGTTGCCTGTCACGTAATCTATTTCTTTTTTGAAATCATGAACAAGGTCGTTGTTATCTGAAGGGCTTTTGCCTTTATCTAGGGAATTCTTCAGAACCTTGATCTTATCAGTACCGTCTGCGGTGAAAGTTGTCATGGTATTGTAGGGCTCAAACCTGCCACAAGTATAGAATTGTGCCAACATTGAATTGTCTATCAATTCTGCAGTTGCTGCTCTACTGGCAACCAATAAGAATGAATTTGATAGGTCTTTCACCAATCCGTTTTCCGCAACTGATTTCCAGGCCAGATATTCGTTTAGAAGATTTTCCTTCGGTCGGCTACCATAATGCCTTTCCTTTGTTAGTCGAATTAAATCCGTTTCGTTAAAGTTAGTATTCTTCAAGCCTTCTTCTGCAATTATTGCCTTTGGAATCTTGTAATCCGGGAATGGAAAATGAAACCTCACCGAAGCATATCCACAGTCTTTCAACATTCCTTGAAGTTGGTTGTAACCGAACGTGGTTATATCTCTTTCCCCATACCTATCCTCTATTCCGAAGTAGGGCTGACCAAAATGATCTTCATTATAGCCTGAAAAGTATTTGAGTCCGAGTTTGTTTTCTATTGCAATCACCAAAGAACCGCTGGCTTTTAATAAATCACCATAATTTTTCAGAGCATCATAAAATGGATTGTTATGGGCAGAGTATTTAGCGGTATATTCAAAAACACCTATGAGTGTAATAACGTCAAACTTTTGGTCAAATTCAACATCTTCGACATTGCTGCATATGACCGTAACATTGTCAAGGTCGCGACAGCGTTCGGCGATGCATCGTGCTCTTGGCAAACCGCCTTCGACCGCAGTAACCTTTGCTCCCGTTTCTCCTAAATATCTTGTTATGGCTCCGGTTCCAGCTCCGATTTCCAAGATGTTATGGTCTTTAGTAATAGTAAAAGGACGAAGAATATTTGCACGATATGGGGTGAAATGGTACTCACTAGGCCAATCTTTGATGCAGTTGTGCAATTCCATCGAAAAAATTGACGTGTCCTTAGCGTTTTTTAAACAATTAAAAACATACTGTTCGTTTTTTTCTCCATCACTGTAGTTGATTGCTTTATCAGGATTTTGATAAACCTTGTACTTTTCATCGTACACAAGCTCGCTTACTTTCATGTTTTAAAATTATATCCGGTTATTGGTTAATCCGTCCAATGCTTTTTTCAAACTATTTCTCCAATATGGAATTTCGATTTTCAATTCTTCTTTAATCTTCGACTTATCCATCACACTAAAGGCAGGTCGCTTTGCTGGCTGGGGAAAAGCTTCCGATTTTATAGGCAATATATTGACCTTTGTAGCGCTTTCATCAAAAATGGCCTGAGCAAAATCGTACCAACTGGCCACCCCTTCATTGCTGAAATGATAGGTGCCATATGCATCGGATTCCGAGGTGATCAGCTTGAGGATAACCCCTGCCAAATCCCCTGCATAGGTGGGCGTCCCGATTTGGTCGCATACCACGCTTAATTCATCCTTTTCGTTTCCCAACCGCAGCATGGTTTTTAAAAAATTATGACCATATTCAGAATACAGCCACGAAGTTCTGATGACAAAATGTTCCGGTAGTATTTTCGCGACCGCATGTTCCCCTTCTAGTTTTGTACTTCCGTATACACTTAAAGGTATAGGCTCATCTTTTTCGTGGTAAGGAGCACCTTGCTTTCCATCAAAGACAAAATCTGTGGATATCTGAACAAAGACTGCTTCATGTTTCTTCGAGGCTTCGGCCAGATATTTGGCCCCGACAGAATTGACCTGTTTTGCCAGGTCCTGTTCCGATTCGGCTTTGTCAACGGCCGTATATGCAGCACAGTTGATACACCAGTCGGGAGTGTTGTCATCGAAAAACCGGTCTACGTCCCCCTTCTTGGTGATATCTAATTCGTCAAGATCGACATAAGTGAACAGATATCCCTTCAGACCCTCGGCGCTTTTTTTGATGCATTGGGCAAGTTGCCCCTTGCCCCCCGTTATCAATATATGCTTCATAAGTTGGCCTTGTCGAAGGATGGCAAAACTACATCTTTATCTGAAACCTTTATTTCATCTGGCGATAGTTTCCAGTCAATATTCAAGGTGCGATCATTGTAAATTATGCCCCCCTCCGATTCTTTATTATAATAATTATCGCATTTGTAGAAAAATTCTGCCGTTTCGCTCAGTACGATGAACCCATGTGCAAAACCTCTCGGTATAAAAAGTTGTTTCTTGTTTTCGCAACTCAATTCGACCGAAATATGCTTGCCGTAGGTCGGTGAATTTTCACGTAAATCAACGGCCACATCCAAAACAGCTCCGCTAAGTACCCTCACCAATTTTGCCTGAGCATGCTCGCCGACTTGATAGTGAAGTGCCCTAACGACTCCATGCAAAGAAAAGGACTGATTATCTTGAACGAAGTTTACATCCTTTCCCACAGCTTCATTGAACCGCTGTTCATTGAACGATTCCATAAAATATCCGCGTTCATCCATGAAAAGAGCTGGTTCAAGAATAAAACATCCTTTGAGTCGCGTTTCGGTAATTTTCATTGATGCCGCGTTAAAATTCCCAATAAATTTTTGCCATAGCCGCTTTTCATCAAGGGTTCCGCAAGGTTTTTGAACTGTGCCTTATCAATGAACCCCATTTCGTAGGCTGCAGCCTCAATAGCCCCTATTTTAAGACCTTGGCGCTCTTCGATAACCTCTACGAACTGTGAGGCCTGCATAAGGGATTGAAAGGTGCCTGTATCCAACCACGCGGTACCTCGATCTAAAATGCTAACGCTCAACTTTCCACGCTCTAGATATACTTTGTTTACATCGGTAATTTCCAGTTCTCCTCTAGGGCTAGGAGCAATGTTCTTTGCGATTTCAATAACCTTGTTGTCATAAAAATAAATACCCGGTACCGCAAAGTTGGATTTTGGATCTTTGGGTTTTTCTTCTATGCTTATGGCTTTACCGTATTCGTCGAACTCCACCACGCCATAGCGTTCGGGGTCGTGTACGCGATACGCATAAATAATTCCGCCGTCAGGGTCATTGTTCGACTGTAATAGTTTCGCCAATCCGGATCCGTAGAAAATATTATCGCCCAAAATCAAGGCCACTTTTTCATCACCCACGAAATCCGCTCCAATGATAAATGCCTCGGCAAGTCCGTTGGGGGCTTCCTGAACGGCATATGAAAAACTGCAACCATATTTTTTGCCGTCTCCAAGCAATTCTTCGAACAAGGGCAGGTCTTTAGGTGTAGAAATTATGAGGATTTCCTGGATACCCGCATACATTAGGGTAGACAAGGGGTAATAAATCATCGGTTTATCGTAAATCGGCATCAATTGCTTGCTCACCGATAGGGTCAATGGGTGTAAACGGGTTCCAGAACCGCCTGCTAAAATTATTCCTTTCATAAAGAGTTAATTTGCTCTAATCTTCATTTTGACGTTCGTCAAGCGAGCTGTTCACTATTCCTAAAACAGGTCGCTTCACTTCGTTAACGATGACATTGTTCAATTATACATCTTTTCGTAATACGCTTGATAGTCTCCCGAAGTCACATTTTTTAACCATACTTCATTGCTCAAATACCAATCAATGGTTCGCTCTAGGCCTTGTTCGAAGGTCACTGATGGTTTCCAACCTAATTCCCTATTAATTTTATCGGCATCGATGGCATATCGCAAATCATGGCCGGGTCGGTCTTTCACATACGTTATCAATTTTTCGGAACTACCATCAGGCCTGCGCAGCTTTTGATCCATCAACCGACAGAGCAATTTGACCAAGTCGATATTCTGCCATTCGTTGAAACCACCAATATTGTAGGTTTCTTGATTTTTACCCTTGTGGAACACTAGGTCGATCGCTACAGCATGGTCTTCGACAAAGAGCCAATCGCGGGTGTATTTTCCATCGCCATAAACGGGAAGCGGTTTGTTCTCGATAATATTATGGATAAAAAGCGGGATCAACTTTTCTGGAAAATGATTGGGGCCATAATTATTCGAGCAGTTCGTAATTACATACGGTAGCCCGTAAGTTTCGCCATACGCCCGTACAAAATGGTCGGAACTTGCTTTTGAAGCCGAATAAGGGGAGTTTGGGTCGTATGCCGTGCTCTCCGTAAATAGCCCTTCCGCCCCTAAAGAACCGTAGACTTCGTCGGTGCTGACATGATAGAAACGTTTCTTGTCGGAATCGTCTTTCCACATATCCCTGGCAGCATTCAACAAGTTCACCGTTCCGATGATATTCGTACGTACAAAAGCCAATGGGTCGGTAATGGAACGGTCTACGTGCGATTCTGCAGCAAGATGAACCACTCCATCGAATTGATGTTTTTTAAAAATGGTATTTATAAATCCGGCATCTACGATATCACCCTTTATAAAGGTATAGTTGGACGCCCCTTCTACATCCTTCAGGTTCTCCAGATTCCCGGCATACGTAAGTGCATCCAAATTAAAGATATGGTACGTAGGGTATCTGTTTACAAATTCTCGCACAACGTGGGACCCTATGAACCCTGCCCCGCCCGTAATTAAAATATTCATATGTTAGAAATTCATTGTAATATATACGCTATATAAGGATGCTTAAGAACTTTTATTTAGCCGATCAAACTTGTATATCGGATGCTTTCCTGTTCAGATATTTCAATAATCCCCATAAAAAAAATAAGCCGATGACAATCAATGGCGACAATAATAGGCTTTTGTTCAAAAACTGATTCTTTACCTCTTGCGTTTTTCCAAAACTAATGATGTTTATCGGGTCTTTCTGCTGCACCAGTTCTATCTGTTTGTCGCCTATTTGCTTAACCAGAGCATTTTTCAAGCCCAACAGGCCCGTAATATCAAAAGACTCCTCGGCATTCAATGACAGCATGCCAGGTCTCGTGCCGCCGGAATCGGGCTGCCCAAGCTTTTGGGAATAGTTCTGTACCAGGCCATCGATCTGCGCAATGAGCTCTTTGTTTCTGACTATTCTATCCTCCGCATTTTTCACATATACGGCACGCATATCCAAAAAATAAGGATTCGCATTTATATAATCCATTATTTTACCTACTACCTGTTGCCCATTAAACGGGTTTTTGTGTAAAAAAGTAATTCTATGGGTCAAAACGGTTTTATCCAAAATTTCAGATCGAATAACCTCCGAAATAAATTCTTGGTCCTTAAAATTCTGTAAAATTTCTAAATACGTATTCTGCTCCTTGATTTCTTCTTGATCTTCGTTCTTCTTTTCAATAGGCTCAATACTTACGCCAAATCCCTGAACTTCAGCCAGATCGACACCTAATTTGTCCAAAAATTGCGTGTCCCTGGCGACGATGTTGGCCTGTATCTCTTCGATGATGTCGTACAAATAATCTTTACTCTCAAAATTGGGCTTTACGATGACTTCCGTCTTCAATTGTTTATCAACGTATTCATTTAGGAAATACCCTATCGCCAGGCCGATGATAATCGCACCTATTAGCCAAACAGCCTTTCTTTTAACGTATAGAAATACACGCAAAAAAGCCTTGAAAACGCGATCAAAACCTCTTCCGATCATCTTAAACAACTGTCCCAAATCAATTTCACCGGAAGATTGCGGTGCGTTTGGCGGTACTTGCTGAGCCATATATCAAGAATTGAAAATCTGGGTTAGTATTTTATCCGTAATCAAATAGGTCGGCTTCACTCCGGTCGTACCAAGCCCGCCAGACGCTAAGGTGCTGCCCGTGACTAAAGGATTATCCGAAGCGTAATACGCATATCTCACTTTGACATCTTCACGTATGCTCTTGCGTATCTTCGAGGCCGATTGAACAGCTTTTTGATAATGCACCCCTTCCATTTCTAGACCGATTACGTTCCAGGTGGACTGCTGAAAAAATTTCAGGATATCCTTATTCTGCAATGAGGTGCCCAGGACCGTGACCATGGTGCCTTCAAAAACTTTTAATCCATGTCCCTCAAAATCTTTGGCGCAAAGCTCATTTTTAAAGGGGTAATTATCGGCCGTACCTTCAAAAATATGGGCCGATGGAATCATTAAATCGCCTTTGCCCCCATCAAGAATACCGGCTTTGCCCATGATGGATATCGAGGCCACATTTAAAAACAGCTCTTTCTTTTTACCTTCCTTGACAGGTTTTAAAAGCTCGTCGATGGTCTCGTAGGCCTGCTCGCCAAAAGCGTAATCCATTACAAATATAACAGGTTTTTCGGCATCGGGAATTTCTTTTGATAGTTCGTAGCAACAAACATCCTTTCCCATCTTGGCCGTATCGAACAATTGCACGTCGATATTGGTGCCCGAAAAGTCGTTGATAGCGATCATCCCGTTCTTTTTAGCCACTTTGGTTACCTTTTCGCGAAGTTCTTGATTCAAGGAAGAGCTCAGGGATTCGTATATCTTCAGAGATCCGGTATCGGTCAACCCATCATTGACGGCAGCTAGGTCTTTTTTCAATGCATTTCTAGCGAACAACGAGTTCATGACGCTATGCATGTTGGCACTGATAATATGTATTGGGCGTTTTAACAGTCCGTTCTTTTGTAAGGTCTCCTTGATAGTGTCCGCCCAACGTTCGCCATGAATGTGATGGCCAAGGCGTTCGCGAAGTAGGGCGCTAAAAGTTATGGTTCTTTTTTCACCGGTTACGGCTTCTTCGATGGCGAGTTTGCCGAGCCAATAGATGATTTCTAAAAAGCGTTCTGGACGTTCTTTAGTCGAGAAACGTTCATGAACCGCCATAATTTCCACAAAGGGTCGGCCCAAAATATTGGCGGTATGGATTACGGCGACTTCCCTCTCGGCTTGGGAGAGCTCTTTTTTCTTTACGAATACTTCCAATTTTACCCAATCACGAATGGTCTTATCGGAATCTTCGATCAACACCCTTTTACAGATTTTCTCAGATTCAATAAACAAAAAGGTCAAGTGGGTCAGGATGTCGTAGATGTCCGAACGGCCCCTTGTAATCTCGATGTTCATCTGCTCTTCATCAATACGGTAGCAGTTGCGGCGGCGTTTGGGAGGAATTATGGGGTCAAAGTGGGAGCGGCCATAGCCCTCGTCGGATGTCAGGTTGATGAAACTACATTGTTCGATGCCTTCGGGAAGCCGTTCTAGAACATAAATCAACCCATGAAGTTCGGCCTTGTCTTCACCAATGGAGCCATAGATTTCAGGACGAAGCTGGAGCAACGCATTCTTCAACGATTCGCCGGAAACCCCGGTGGGCTTGTAAAAACCGCGGTTGAACAGATGCCGCATGGTAATATAAAGCCGCTCGATGGCGTTGGTCGATTCTTGAGCGCGGGTGGTTGTAATAGTCTTGCCCATAAACGGATTTAAGAGACCGTTTTGAAGTCTGTCGATCGTTTTTTTATGCTCCTTTTTGCTCGCCATCGCCACGGCTGGCCCCTCGTTCGAAGGCCACAAAAATGGTCTCTAAAAATTCCAATCACAGATTTCAAAGCGGTCTCGGGCAAAATTACGTTTTTTTTCGGTCTTTGGTTGACGGTTCACATCTGCCTCGAGAAGGTTTAAAGTTCAAGGTTGCAATTTATGCACTTCGAATTTCAACCTATTTACTAAGCTTGTTCGAAATGTTGACATTAAACCTTGAATTCCAATAGTCCATCTGCCACGGACCGATCATTCGCCAATCGCTGCACCTTGTTCTGGCCGCCCAATTTTCCTTTTGATTTCATGTAGTCATTGAAGCCCCCTGCTTTTATCGAGGTCACTTTTAATCTTTGGAGAATCTTGCCGTCGATAAGATCGAAATAATAACTGTTCTGTTTTTGAAGGATGGCATCGAGGGTTTCAATGAATTTTTCGCGGTCGGATGGCTCCTTCTCGAACTCCACTAGCCACTCATGATACGGCAGTTGGTTGCCATCAGGATTTATTTGGGGCGCAACCGTAAATTCGTTGATACGGGCATCGGTCGCAGCGATTGCCTGTTGCATTGCTTCTTCGACCTCTTTGGCGATAACATGCTCTCCGAAGGCCGAAATAAAATGTTTGATCCGTCCGGAAACTACAATTTTGTAGGGCTTTATCGAAATAAACTGAACGGTATCCCCAAGATTATAGGCCCAAAGTCCGGCATCCGTAGAAATTACCATCACGTAGTTGATATCGCGCTGCACGTCTTTTATGGTTATCCGCGTCGGGTGGTCATTGAAAAATTCATCGGCCCTGACGAACTCATAAAAAATTCCGGCATCCAAAAGTAGTAGCATCCCTTTTTCGGTTTGGGAATCTTGGTAGGCGAAAAAGCCTTCACTGGCCGGAAAAAGTTCGATGCTATCTACCTTTCTTCCAATGAGGTTCTCGAACTTGGCGCGATAGGGTTCGTAGTTGACACCTCCATAAATAAACAGCTTAAAATTTTTGAACAAATCGCCGACTTTTCGATCAGTTTTTGCCTGCAAGCGTTCGAAATACATTTGTACCCAAGAGGGAATGCCCGCGATAATGGACATGTCTTCATTAACGGTTTCTTCGACAATGGCGTTCACTTTGGTTTCCCAATCTTCGATGCAGTTTGTTTCCCAACTGGGCAAGCGGTTTTTTTGAAGGTAATTGGGCACATAGTGTGCAGATATTCCTGAAAGCCGACCTAATTTGATGCCGTTTTTCTCCTGTAATATCGGACTCCCCTGCAAAAAAATCATTTTTCCGTCTACGAAATCCGCATTTCCGGTTTCATGGATGTAATTCAGGATGGCGTTACGGGAGGCGTTCACCTGATGTTTTATGGAGGTTTCGGTTATTGGGATGTACTTAGCGCCCGAGGTTGTGCCCGAGGTTTTTGCGAAATAGATGGGCTTGCCCGGCCAAAGAATATTCGGCTGCCCGGCAACTACCTGTTCTACGTAGGGTTTGAGCTCCTCATAATCCCGTATCGGAACGCGCCTTACGAATTCTTCGTGAGATTCGATTTCCTCGAACTTATGGTCTTTCCCAAATTTCGTATTAGACGCCTTTAGAAGTAAATCCCTAAATACCCGGTCCTGCGTTTCTATGGGGACAGCGACCCATTTTGCCGTTTTTCGGGCTATGTAGCTGGCGAAGATTTTAGCAGCAAAGGATTTTAGGGACATGTGAAGGTTTTAAGTTCAAGGTTCAAGGTCTGTGGGCTCGAAGTTAGCGGTTTAAGGTTTGAAAAATTGAACCTTAAACTTTAAACAGCTGCGAAGCAGTGATCAAACCTTAAGCCCTAACCTCTAAATCGTTTAAATCAACGGGTTTTATAGTAGGCTTGCACGTAAACATTATTCCAATCATCCCCACTAAACTCCTCAACTCCTAAACTCCTACCCTTCTTTTCAAAAGTCAATATAATCTAATGGGTTCACCGTATTGCCATCGCTCCAAAGTTCGAAGTGCAGGTGCGGGCCCGTGGTGAGTTCTCCCGTATTTCCCACGGATGCAATCACTTCCCCAGATCTTACGATATCGCCCTGTTCCTTATTAAGGGAACCGTTGTGCTTGTAGACGCTTAATAGGCCCTCGCTATGTTCGATAATAATCACGTAACCCGTGTCGGCGGTCCACTCCGAAAAAATGACCGTACCATTGGCTACCGCTTTTATCGGTGTATTTATGGGAGCGGTTACATCTACGGCATAATGCTTTTTTCCCGCATCATAGGTGTTGGAAATTACCCCGCTTATGGGTGGAAAAAGCACGAGTTCGGCACTTCCGGAATTTCTTTCGAAAAGGTTGTATTTATCCTCCAATTCCACTTCGGCCCTTAACATTGAATCTTCTTTTATAGGGGTAAGATCAATACTTGAAGGATCGAGTTCAAACTGTTCCCGAATGGAATCAAGGTTGGTTTCATTGTTTTCGATATCGCCGCTTAATACCATACGAATATTTTCCAAATATCGATTGGTATTTCCGAGTGTGACCACTAAGGAGTCCGTTTTGTAGGTAAGATCTGTCGCTTGCTTTTTAAGTTTTGTAGATGAATATCCGGGGATGTATTCGCGTAAAGGTGTAAAGGCGATCAATAATGTGGTAAGTCCGATCAAGCCGATGATACAAAGCGAACCTGTGACAAATACATTGAGCCGGCTGAGCTTAAAGGATATCTTTTCTTCAAAAGTACTTTCGTTGAGTATGACCAACCGGTACTTGTGTAAAAGCTTCCTTTTGATTTCTTTCCTTTTCTTGACTTTATTGGCCATACACAAATATACTCATGCCGCGTATAAATTTGAGGGTTTTTATGAAAATTTGATGCTCACGCCCTTTCCGTGTCATTGAACTGGCAAGAACATTAAATCACAATGAACCCTGCTCTTCTTTCCTCGTAAGTACTTGAACACGGATCGATGATATTAAACAATTTAATAATTATCTTCGGTACTATTATAACCAAGTAAATTACTTTTTCACTACATTTGTTATCCATAAAAATTAAGATTATGACAGCATTACATATATTTTTAGCGATTGGGCCTTGGCAAATAGCAGTTGTCGTCGTGATAATTCTTTTGTTGTTCGGGGGAAAAAAGATTCCCGAATTGATGCGCGGCTTGGGAAGCGGTATCAAAGAATTTAAGGATGCTTCGAAGGAAGATGAACCGGTAAACGATAAACTGGAAGACAAGAAAGACTAAATATCTACATGTTATATATAAAAGCCTTTAGCGTAACGCTAAAGGCTTTTTTTTGGCCCCGAATTCATCTTATGAAGGTCAACAAATAGGTTGAGAATTTCACTCATTCCCCTAATTCAGCGCGCTTACTCTTTTAGGTCTAAAGCCATAATTTTCCGATTAAGGTTACTCCGCTGTCCAATACACCACTGTTTATCCTCCTTTCACAACAATTGTTATCCTAGAAGCAGTGATTAGCCGAATTTTACGTTATCCTATTAGACGAATATAAAGATACCTAAGCCTATTAAATTCAAGCCGTTCCATTTTGACAAACTTGTCTGTACCGGTCGAGGTTTCCTTTTTTCCTACATCCCAAATCATGAAAAAAATAGTACCTGCCCTAATCTTCCTCCTGTCTTTTGGTGCCTTTGCCCAAGACCATCAAGACTTCAAAATCGACGAGACACCGACCACGGCGAGCAACGACACAAAAAACCGCCCTTCATATTCCGAACCGGTCATTTCGATTAATAAGACCTTCGAAGAGGCCGCCGATAGCCAGAATATTCCCCATAGAACTTTCAGTGGACTTGAAAATGTGGAGAACGGCTATTACATCGTATCCGGAGTTTTCAGCGAGGGAAAAAATGGCAATAGAGCCGTCAAGAAGTTAAAGCGAAAAGGCTTTGCGGAGTCCGGATATATCACGAATCCCGATAACCGGCTAAACTATGTGTACTTGGCCTACTATCCGTTCGGTCTTGAGGCCGTCGATGCCTGTGTTTCGAACTTGGACGGGACCTATGCTGACGACGTTTGGATTCTTGAGGTAGAACACAGCGAGACCATTGGAGGGTCATCATTGGCTATGTTGGAGGTGAGTGAAACTGGATCGATCACTTCGGCAGACGTAAGCGATGGGGAGGCCGAAGCCGGCAACATTACCGAACAAGTGATTTCGCTCGATGCCAATACCCCGACCATTCCCAAAACAGCAAATAAAAGTAAAACTATCGAAAAGGCCGACGCCTATTTTAATAAAATGTGGTATGCCGAAGCTGCCGATCTATACGAACAGGCCCTTTCGAAAGGCGAAAAATATTATACACGAGATAACCTTCAGAAAGCTGCTGACGCCCATTACTTTAATACCGATATGGAAAAGGCCTATCAATGGTACAACATCCTTTATGAAAACTACGGCAAGGAAATGTCGGAGGATAATATGTTCAAATACGCCCACTCCCTAAAAGGTACGGGAAAGTACGGTCGTGCCAAACGCCTTATGCGATTGTACAGCCGGAAAACGGAAAACGGAGACGCAAGCCCAAACAAAACCAACGTTGCGGACAGCGAGGTCGCATTAGACAACATTTTAGGCTCGGAAAAGGATTTCGAACTTAAGAACATGTCCATCAACACCAAATATTCCGACTTTTCGCCGATGTTTCTCGATTCGAACCAAATTGTATTTTCTTCCGCTAAAGATTCATCCTTCTTTAAGACCCGAAAGTATAAATGGAACGATCAGCCTTTTCTAGACCTCTATGTGGCCGAAATCAACAAAGAATCGCAAGACCTTAAAAATGCCATCAAGTTTTCCAGAAAAATAAACTCCAAATATCACGAGGCGTCCGTGGCCTTTTCGCCCGATAATAAAACGATGTATTTTACACGCAACAACTATACTAAAAAACTGAAGCGCGATAAAGAAGGTGTCAACCACCTTAAGATATACAAATCGAAAAAAGTCGGTCTGGAGTGGTCCGAAGCGGTGGAAGTCTCGTTTAACAGCGACCATTATTCTACGGGCCACCCTGCCTTGAGCCCCGATGGCAAAGAGCTTTATTTTGTATCCGATATGCCGGGCAGCGTCGGCAAGAGCGATATTTTCGTAGTCAAGGTTTTGTCTGATGGTAGCTTTTCTACCCCTCGTAACCTAGGGCCGGGCATAAATACCGAGAAAAGGGAGATGTTCCCCTTCTTTAACGGTGCCAAACTCTATTTTTCTTCGGATGGCCATACAGGTCTTGGAGGCCTTGACGTATTCGAGGCGGCCTATGACGCCGAAGAAGGCTTCGGAGCCGTAGCCAATCTTGGCAAGCCGATCAACAGCAACAAAGATGATTTTTCATATATCGTGAACGAAGACAACGCTAAAGGATTTTTTGCGTCCAACCGCGCCGGTGGTAAAGGGGATGACGACATCTATTCGTTCAAAAGACCGACCATCGAAGAAATACCGGCCAACAACAACGCCATCGCCGGTGTGGTTACCGAGATGGTTACCGGTGACTTCATGCCCAAGGCGATGGTACAGCTATTAGACGCGAACGGCATTAAACTTAAGGAGGTACTGACCGAAGATGACGGCAGCTTTGTATTCGAGGATTTGGAAAGCAGCACCAACTACACCCTGAAAACCGTACAAAGCGAGTTCTTCGATGACGAACGGCCAACAGCCACTGTAGAGAATGAACTTATCAATGTAGATATCTCCATGAAGCGCCTTGAGGATTTGATTGCCGTAGAGGAAGGCATCAAGAAGCTGAAGACCGAAATGATCTATTTTGCCTTCGATAAATCGAACGTGCGACCCGATGCTGCCAAAGAATTGAACAAACTGGTCAGGGTGATGAAAGAATACCCGGGCATGGCCATAAAAATCGAATCACATACCGATTCACGCGGTAGCCGGGTGTATAACGAATACCTATCGGACAAGCGCGCCAAATCGACTCGGGACTATATCATATCGCAAGGCATTGACGCAAGCCGGATTGAAAGTGCCATCGGCTATGGCGAGAGTCGATTGCTAAACGAGTGTAACGGCACTGTAGCCTGTGCGGAAGCCTCGCACCTGCTCAACCGACGTTCAGAGTTTATTATTGTAAGAGAGTAAGAATTTCAAGGTTCCACGACCATACCTATCAACCTAACCAGGAAGGCATCCCTAATTGAGGGATGCTTTTTTATTTGTAGGCGAATCGAAGTAGGGCAAAAGTGCTTTACCCTTTCCATCTATCCATATATTAAAGGGTTTTATCGATGATCGACATTCTATGAATTTCACATCTGATATCCAAAGCACTTCATCTAAATTAATAGAATCACCATAAATCTTTTACCACCTTTGTATAGGAAATAATCAAAAATTGAATATATGAGCAAATTATTACTTGTAAAGGAAATCTACGTAGAAGCTTTTAGAGATTGGACCTTAAGGGTGCTACAGAAATATTTTAAAGTTTATTCTTGGCTTTGTTTCATCCTATTGGGTATGGTAATTTATGCCTTTATCTATAGGGTTACCACAGGATTCGCCTTTGGTTGATCCAATCGACCTTTTAAAATGCAAAAGCCCGTCTGAAAGATGGGCTTTTTTATTGAACTTATTTTTTACGAAGTTTAGTTACTTGGTCGGGGATGTAAATTTCAAGGTCTTTAATATAGCCTCTAATTCGAATATGTCGTCCCTTTTTTCGGTAGCGGGAGCAAATACAAAGCCTTCCAGAACCAATTTTCGGTTATTCGCTTTGTCGTTGAGAATATAGGTCAAAAATGGCCCGGCCATCGGATAGTTTTTAATATCCCATATACCGCGCACCTCAACACCTTTTATACCTGCAATTTCTACGGGGAATACTGCGGGAGCGTACGCAGGCTCCGTTCGCATATACGTTACTTTACCCGTAATATCAGGTCCGGGAATGTATTTTTCGCCAATGGAATCACGCATGGCGATAATATCCCGAACCAAGGTAGAATCGTTATTAAAACTGTTTGCGGGCATATCGTAGACTATGATATTGGCTGTTCCTTTTTGTATTTCTCGGTCGATCCAGACGAAATTATCCTCCTGTTTCCCTACTTTATAGATTGAGGGTACTTTTAGCGAAATACCGAACTTCTCTTGCAGTACCCCTTCTTTGTTCAGAGAACGATTGAACCGTTTTTGCGCTTCCGCAATCTCCATATCTTTAAAGGCGGCAATAATCTCGTCAGATTTCTTCGTCACATTATCGATAATTTCTTCTTGGTCGGCCCCTTTGATGACGCCCACTTTTTGAGGTGTTGCGTACATATCGCTTTTAACATGGCTTACATTAACCGAATCTTCCATAACATAAAGTACGGAACGGGTATTGCGAATAGATCCCGTAAAAAATTTTGGCGCAATCTGGTCGATACTGAAAAGTGGTTCGTCCATCGGCATGCCCAGAACGGGTGCAGCAAAATGCTTTCTGATCGTATCGCCGACCTTACTTTTCCAAAGTTCGTTGTCGATGACTACGACCATTGAATTTATGGCGCCGATTGAAGTGGGCAGGTAATTTTTGTTTTTCCCATCGTTGCAGGAGGTAAGGGTCAACACGAGAAGTAAAGCCAGTGTTCCAAGTTTTTTCATGGTCTAAAATTTTGAGTTTGCCACTACGCACTAAAAATACATAGTTTTTAAATAATGAATAAAATTCATTCTGCATCATTACAGGTTGCAGTTACAGTAGCGACAAGCAGTCACTGCTACTGCTACCGGGGAAATTTTCTAGAAACTAAAGGTAAATGCACTATAATGTATAGCTTAAACTATTTTTGAGGTCAGTTAACCGGTTGTTCACTGATTAACGGGTAGGTAGGCCCTAAAGTAATAGCCTAAATTTATGATGGACAAGCGCATAATTTCAATCGTGTCCCCGGTTTTAGGTTACTACCGCTAATACCGTTCCATTGTCGCAAATTCTCGACAGAAATTCCTGGATATTTTTTTGAGATGGTCCATAGCGAGTCTCCACTTCTGACCGTATGCACTTTCGCCCCATCCGGTATCGAGGTATTTGCAGCCGCTGTTGAACCGCTCGTTGCCGCCGTTTCACCGGGTATCCGCCTTGGATAGATGGTAAGCCTTTGCCCTATTCTCAGGTCGTTGCCGCGAAGACCGTTCCACTGTTTAAGTTGGCTCACCCCGACCCCGTGGCGTTCCGCGATTCGACCAAGATAGTCACCGCTGCGCACTTTGTAGCGTATGCTGTTCTGTTCTGCTTCTTTAACAAGCTGAGGCAGTGGACTCTCATTGCTCTCGAGTTCCCTTTTTACATGCGCATAAATTGCGTCTTCGTTAGCTACGAACATCCCGATGGCGTACTTAGGTAACCGAAGCGTGTGCGATTTGCCATTGGCGAACGGAATTACATCAAGTTTGTAGGACGGGTTGAGCACTCGCAGCTCTTCCTTGCCGACACCTAAAAGTTCGGAAATCTGATCAAAGGTAATCAGGCTTTTTACATGCACGGTATCGGTCTCGAAATAGGAGCGCTCTACTTTTTCGCCTTTCAGCCCGTGTTCGTCGGCGTATTCGAAAAGGTACATGGTCGCCAAAAACGCAGGTACATAACCGGCAGTTTCCCGGGGAAGGTACCGGCGAAGGTTCCAATAGTTCTTATACCCACCAGATCTTCGGATGGCCTTATTGACATTCCCCGGTCCGGAATTATATGCGGCCAAGGCCAAATCCCAATCCTCATAAATATCGTATAGTTGAGATAGAAATTTACAGGCGGCTTCTGTTGACTTAATTGGATCGCTACGCTCGTCAACATAGCTTGAAACATCAAGATTAAACTGTTTTCCCGTACCGTACATAAACTGCCAAAGCCCCGTGGCACCTACACGGGAGCGGGCCCTTGGGTTCAAGGCTGACTCTACAATGGCCAAATATTTCATCTCTAAAGGAATGTCGTGATTGTCAAGTTCCTGTTCAAAAAGCGGAAAATAGAACTGGCTAATGGTCAACATTCTTTCCATCAGTTCCCGCTTTCTAAAGAGGAAGGATTTGATTACATTTTCTAGGGATGGATTATAGGCTATGTTGAAAGGCGTCTTTTGGTTCAACCGTTCCAATCGGGCTTTTAACGTATCGGTGGGTAATGATGTAGGATAGGTCTTATCATAGTCGAGCTCGGATATCTCACTGAACATCTCATCGGATAGCGAAGCACTTTGGTATAGCACCTCCATCCAAAGACTATCGTACTTTGCCGCTTCCGGTAGATCTTGCAAGGCATATTTGCTGATGCCCCCCCCGTCTTGAATCAATTTCAGGACAGAATTGTTCAACGTCGTATCCGAAGCCATTTGTTCCATTTGCTCGACACCGGTCATATCCATGGCCAACGTATCGACCGGGGACTCGCTATCCTCAACTAAAGCTTTGTTTTCTTGGATTGCGGTCAGGGAATCTTTTTCAAATGGGCCGGGGGATTCTTTTTGTTGCGCTATCAATGGGACGGCGAAAACCAAGCACCAGACCGACGAAAAAAACAAGGTGTTTTTTGTTATCATATTAGCTGCGAATTGCGGAACATATGGATTGGAAGTTTATGCACATACCAAACTGTTCCATGCCATCGAAAACCGGGCTTTTTCCGGAAAAAAATTTCGAACTATAAATACTGCCTTCAGCCGGTATATCTGTTTATCGATAACGCACTTATTGCTCGATTATTGCAGCGATTCCTGGCAGGGTTTTTCCCTCTAGGCTTTCGAGCATGGCGCCACCGCCCGTTGAAACGTAGCTTACTTTGTCCTCAAATCCGAATTGTTTGACCGCGGCAACGGAATCGCCACCACCGACCAACGAGAATGCACCTTTTTGGGTCGCTTCGTCAATCGCTTTTCCGACGGCAATGGTGCCTTTGGCAAAGTTCTCCATTTCGAAGACTCCGACAGGGCCGTTCCAGAGAATGGTCTTAGCCTTCAAGATAACTTCCTTGAAATTCTCCAGCGTCTTAGGGCCGGCATCAAGGCCTTGCCATCCATCGGGAATCTTGTCTACGTCGACCACTTTGGTGTTTGCATCGTTCGCAAAATCATCAGCGGCCAAGACATCTACCGGAAGATGTACTTCCACCCCTTTTTCCTCGGCTTGCTTTAATATATCCATGGCCAGATCCATCTTATCGTCCTCGCAGATTGAATCGCCTATTTTTCCGCCTTTCGCCTTTACAAAAGTGTAGGTCATCCCTCCCCCGATGATCAGATGGTCGACCTTGTCCAATATATTCTCGATGATGGTAATCTTCGAAGAAACTTTTGCTCCGCCCAAAATCGCCAAAAGCGGTTTCTCCCCGGTTTCCATCACCTTATCTATGGCCTCGATTTCTTTGGCCAATAAATATCCAAAACATTTATTGTCCGTGAAAAACTGAGCAATCACCGTCGTGGAAGCGTGTGCCCGATGCGCCGTTCCAAAGGCATCATTCACGTAGATATCGCCTAATTTTGAAAGCTGCTTGGCAAAACCGGTGTCGCCCGCTTCCTCTTCGGCATGAAAACGAAGGTTCTCTAACAGCAGCACCTCCCCGGGCTGCAAAGCTGCGACAGCATTTTCGGGGCTTTTACCAATACAATCGTCTACGAATTTAACTTTTACCCCAATTATATTGGAAACCGTATCTTCAATATGTTGTAGCGATAGGTCTGGATTTGCTTGGCCTTTAGGTCTGCCCAAGTGGCTCATCAAAACGGCACTTCCGCCGTCTTCCAAAACTTTTATAATAGTAGGTTTTGCTGCCTCTATGCGGTTGGTATCCGTAACCGTGAAATCATCGTTCAAAGGCACGTTGAAGTCTACTCGAATCAGTGCTTTTTTATCCTTGAAATTAAAATCGTCTATCGTCTTCATGTTTTTTGGTTTTATGGGAATGGCAAATGTAAGGAAAAGAGTAAGTAGTTGGCAGTGGCAGCAAGCAGTTTTTGACCCCTAACGAAATTATAAAACCCTAATTTCGATTTGCGGCCTATAGCAAACCCTGTGCGCTATCCGCCGAACGTATAAAATTTCCTAGAGCGTGTGGCTAAAGCGTATCACTGTACGCGAACTGCCAAAACTTTCCCCGAAAACGCTATCTTTACGGAATGTTGTTCAAAGACATATTAGGGCTATCCCATATAAAAAACCATTTGGTCACCAGTGCCGATGCGGGGCGTATTCCCCATGCGCAATTATTCATCGGTCCAGAAGGTTCCGGCACTTTGCCGATGGCCCTGGCGTATGCGCAATATATTATATGTGCTAACGTCAACGGGGAAAATACAGGGGAAAACCAAGCCTGTAATCTCAAATTCAATACCCTCTCCCACCCAGATATGCATTTTGCCTATCCGGTGTCGAATTCCGATAAAATCAAAAGCCACGCGGTAAGCGATCATTATTTTGAAGAATGGCGTGCTTTTGTGAAGGAGCAACCGTACGGAAACCTGTTCGATTGGTACCGGCTGATCGGTATCGAAAGAAAACAGGGCCAAATCGGTGTGGACGAAGCACAGGAGGTAGTGAAAAAATTGGCGTTGAAATCGTACGAGGGCGGCTATAAGGTGATGCTGATATGGATGGCCGAAAAAATGAACATATCGGCCTCGAACAAGCTCCTTAAACTTATCGAGGAGCCCCCGAACAATACCGTTTTTATATTGATTGCGGAAGATGAGGAACAGATTATACAAACCATAAGATCTCGCTGCCAACTGTTACATTTCCCACCCTTGGCGGAAGTGGTTATGGCAAATGCCCTTGTTCAAAAGGGTTTGGTGCGGGAAGAAGCCCTTCAAATCGCCCATGAGGCCGATGGCAATTTTAATAAGGCCTTGGACCTCATGAACAAAGATTCGGAAGACCTTGTTTTTGAAAAATGGTTCGTACAGTGGGTGCGCAGCGCTTTTAAGTCTAAAGGAAATAAGGCGGCTGTTCATGAACTCATACTCTGGAGCGAAGAGGTCGCCAAGACCGGTAGGGAAACCCAAAAGAATTTTTTACAGTATTGCCTTACGGTGATGCGCCAAGCTCTGCTTATTAACTTCAACACCCGCGAACTGGCCTTTATGCGTATTCACGTAGACGGCTTTCAACTGAATAAATTCGCAGCCTTCATTCACGAGAATAACATTGTGGATATCGTCTATGAGCTAGAAACAGCCCTCTATCATATTGAACGCAACGGAAATTCTAAGATCATCTTGACGGACCTGTCGATAAAACTTACCCGGCTTTTGCACAGACCCGCACAAACTATAGTACCTTTAAATTAATCAAAAGGGGTGTATTGCTAAAACCAGACCAAACTTATGGAAAACCTAACAAGCCATGCCACTGAGAACCTAATCTTAATTTTTTTGGTTGTCGTCTTTCTTCAAAGCAGCATTGATAAGGTTTTCGATTGGAAAGGCAACCTATCGTTTCTGAAAGGTCATTTTGCCGACACCCCATTAGAAAGTTTAACACCATTCTTATTGGGCACGGTGCTATTGTCAGAAATGCTAGCTGGCTTGCTATGCTCTGCCGGACTATTCCAAATCGTGGTATTCAATGAAACGGGCTTTGCTTTTTACGGAGCGATTATGTCGTGCATATCTCTTTTAATGTTACTTTTCGGTCAACGGCTGGCCAGAGACTATGAGGGAGCCCAGACCATTGCGGTCTATTTTGTACCCGCCGTTTTCCTGGTGTTCTTGTTGCAGTAACGAAATAGTCCCTAATCGTTTTTGAAACCATCAGGGACTATTTCGTATCGTGTGCCACGATAAGCGCATAGCAATTATTTTTTATACTTCTCGTTCAAAAGTTTTACAACCTCATCGGTGAGGTCGTAGGCATCGTCACCGTAGAGAACACTGCCCCCATCGCCGCCGCCGAGAATATAGGTGTAGCCGTTCGCCTTGCCATAGGCTTGAACCTCCTTTTTGACTTTGCTCACGATACTGTCCATTTCTGTCTGACCGATGGCCTGCAGTTGTTGGTCTTCCTGTTGCAATTGTTGCCCAATCATCTGGCCACGCTGTTGCATTTGACCATATTGCTCCTGGGCCTTTTTCTGCGACATATTTTCAGCCTCAGCCTGAAACGCCTGTGCTTCTGCCTGAAATGCCTGTGAGATACTATCCCTCTTTTTGTTTAGGGCGTCCGCTTTGACTTTAAAGTCAGCCTCAACATCAATTTTTTCCTGATACGTATCCATCAGTTTTACATTATCGACATATCCAATTTTGGCCTGCTGGCAAGAAGCCAATCCTATAAGTGTAAAAACCCAAATTATTTTACCTAAACTATTGCCTTTTGTTTTCATTATGATTTATCTTATTTTAAAAGAATACACGTTTTTACCTTTTTTGGCTGCGCAAAAATAGAAAAGCTTTTTGAAAGGATATAGGAATGTTAAGAGATATTCATTTTGCTAATGCTAAACCCCTCTTGCTGCACAACGGTAACACCATCAGCGCACTCTATCGCAAACACGACAATAATCAATGGAGCCTATTGAGGACTGCCGTCATAGAGTCCGTTTTTCTGGAGTTTCGGCAATTAATGACACATAGGGTTTACTTAACAAAAAAGGTTTCTTAAAACGCCTTATATTAGGTTTGGGCCATTAGAGATAG
Organism: uncultured Flavobacteriaceae bacterium; assembly: GCA_963832345.1. Classification (GTDB taxonomy): domain Bacteria; phylum Bacteroidota; class Bacteroidia; order Flavobacteriales; family Flavobacteriaceae; genus Pricia. Next base: position 303,569 of record CAWHTW010000020.1, read on the forward strand.
ATTGCAGCCAAACCAAAGATGTCATTTACCAAATAATCAAATGACCTTGGTTCTAATTTAGAAATTGAAATATAGTTCAGCGTTCTATTTTCTGAAGGATGTAAATAATAGAAGAATGTTCTTTGGTTAGCCAACCACTCATATTTGAAAGTAAACCCAAGCACAATGCCTTTATAAAATTCTGTTTGCCCGTCTTATATTTTTCGGAAAGCAATGAAACATAGAAGGCGTCAAAAACCATAGGCTTTGTCCGCACAACTTTGAGTCCATGCTTGGCAAATAGTTTTTCAATCGAGATTCTTGAAAAATGCCAAAGATGACGCGGTACATCGTACGCAGCCCAAAATTCTCCATAGTGCCTGGCATCGTAAGATTTGAAGTTAGGAACAGCGATAATCATCGTGCCATCATCTTCCAAACGCTTTATCAGATGTACTATCTGGGTTTCCAAGTCCGGAAGATGTTCAAGTACATGCCACAAGGTGATGATCTGAAAAAGTTTTTTCGGTAACCTGTCCATATCGCGGTGCAACTCCATTCGTTTTTCCCGGGAACGCATTCGTGCATCACGATTAGGCTCAACCCCTTCTACGGTCCATCCGTTCTTTTGGGCAGCCAATAGAAAATCGCCGGTACCGGCACCGAAATCTAATAATGATCTATTGTTCTTTTCGTAGGCGCTTATAAGGCGTGTTTTCATCCAAAGACTAAAGGTCTTGACCCCTTGATAGATTTTATCCGAAAACGTACTGTTGGCATCTGTGTGCGAAATGTAGCCTTCGCTCTGATAATAGGCATCCAAATTTTCCGGCTGGGGACGGGTCACCAGCATTTGTAAATCTTTGTCAAGCAACAGTTCAAACGCTTCACCGGTAACCGAAAAATCCTTAGTTTTTAAAAACGGTTTCATTGTAATTATAGGAAATCAAGTATTCGTGCTTCAGGAATCGAAGATACTTCAAAACCGCTTCCCTTGAAAGTGCATCAACGTGCAAACAATCTTTTTCTAAATCGCTGTAGACCTCTATTGCAATATACCAATGGCCCTTTCTACTATCGTACGAATCTTCGAAAATCGGACCTATACCGGCACCATCAAGCATGAGATCAGCAACCACGCCTCCTAGATTGACTGTTTTAGTAGGAATCTCAACTTCATAAAAAGAGAGAAAATGTTGCACCCCGTTGAGCGTAAAAGGAACGTCGTCATAAACGTTTTCATTATTCAATTGAAACTTGGCGTCGACATAATTATAAAAATGATTACTATTCTTAGGGTCTTCAAAAACAAACATTTCTCTTTTAGGAAGATTTCGCTTGAACTTCTGTCCCTGGGTTACTTTATAGTCATCTATGTTAGGGGCGATGCGTATCGGGATGCACGATTGCACAGCAATAAGAATGATTAATAGGATAAGCTTTGCTTTCATTTTTCGCGGTTGGGTTGGTTCTTGAAAACATGTCGGCAAAAATCGCACCAAAGGGCAAGACGATTCCTAGATTTAAATAAAACACCATGTTGGTCTCTTTAATTATCCGGCCATCTATCCCAGAATACCGGCAAATATGAAATCAATGTCGTTCTTTCAGTAATCCCCCTTTGAAACGCGAGGGAAAACATTATAGTACATCCAGGACTTTACGTTCCACGTGGAACATGAGTGGTTTATCTTCCTAAATAAACCAACAAAACGCTAATATCCGAAGGGTTAACCCCACTTACCCTTGCAGCTTGGGCAATCGTGACAGGTTGTATTGCCGACAGCTTTTCCCTGGCTTCGAAAGACAGCGATTTCAGTTTTGTGTAGTCAAAGTTTTCAGGAATGTTTACATTCTCCAATCGCTGCAGCTTATCCGCATTGTTCTTCTCCTTTTCGATATATCCGGAATACTTAACTTGAATCTCCGCCTGCTCCAAGACTTCTCTATCGAGCTCGTTGTCTTCTACAAAGCCGGAAACCGGCTCCAATTCGAGCATGTGCTCCATCTTAACCTTTGGCCGGGAAAACACTTTGAACATCTTATCGGATTGCTTTACTAAAGCGGAATCCAATCGGCCCAAAATAGGATTTATATCCGCTGGAAGCACGCTGGTTTCCCTAAAAAAGTTGACGAACGCGTCGGATTTTCGTTCTTTTTCCTCCATCCGCTTTAACCGATTAATAGTAGCCAGACCAATTTTAAAACTTTTAGGAGTCAGCCTTAAATCCGCATTGTCCTGCCGCAGAAGCGTTCGATATTCAGCTCGGGAAGTAAACATCCGATAGGGTTCTTCTGTGCCCTTGGTGATTAAATCGTCGATCAAAACACCGATATAGGCTTCATCTCTCTGCAGGATAAAATCGTCCTTCTCGTTCACCTTAAGGTGTGCATTAATACCAGCCATGAGTCCTTGGGAAGCCGCTTCCTCGTAGCCAGTCGTACCGTTGATTTGTCCTGCAAAATAGAGATTATCAATGAGTTTGGTTTCCAGCGTATGCTTCAGCTGGGTAGGCGGAAAATAATCATATTCTATGGCATAACCCGGCCTGAAGAATTTAACGTTCTCAAAACCTTTCACCGATTTCAAAGCCTTGAACTGAACATCTTCGGGCAATGAAGTGGAAAATCCGTTAACATAGACCTCGACGGTACGCCATCCCTCAGGCTCAACGAAAAGCTGATGACTATCCTTATCCGCAAAACGGTCGATTTTATCTTCGATAGATGGACAGTAGCGTGGCCCAATGCTTTTAATCCGCCCGTTGAACATTGGCGAACGGTCAAAACCCTCACGGAGCAAATCATGGACTTTAGCGCTTGTGTGGCTCATGTGACAATCGCGTTGTTGTTTCAAAACAGGAGTATCCAAATAAGAAAATTTCTCTGGAATAGGGTCGCCCGGTTGTGGAATCATCACTGAATAATCCAACGAACGGCCATCGACCCTTGGGGGGGTTCCCGTCTTCATTCTTCCACTGTCGAACCCAAATTCCCTAAGTTGCTCTGTTATGCCTGAAGCTGCTCTTTCTCCAGCCCTGCCCCCGCCAAATTGCTTTTCCCCAATGTGGATCAGTCCGTTCAAAAAGGTGCCGTTGGTAAGGACAACAGCCTTACCCCTAATTTCTAATCCTAAAGAAGTCCGCACGCCGACCACTCGACTATTCTCGACCAAAAGTCCGCTGACCATCTCTTGGTAGAAATCACAGTTTGGAGTGTTCTCTAATGCAAGTCGCCATTCCTCCGCGAACCGCATACGATCGCTCTGCGCACGTGGACTCCACATCGCGGGCCCTTTAGATTTATTCAACATCTTGAATTGAATGGCGGATTTGTCTGTTATGATTCCGCTGTACCCGCCGAGCGCATCAATCTCTCGGACAATCTGCCCTTTAGCGATTCCGCCCATGGCCGGATTGCAAGACATCTGACCAATGGTCTGTAAATTCATAGTGACCAACAAGGTTCTAGAGCCCAAGTTCGCGGCGGCGGCGGCGGCTTCCGCACCGGCGTGACCGCCTCCTACTACTATGACATCGTATTGTTCTGGGAACATTCGAGTATAATTAAATTATTATTGGTTAAGTCAATTTCAATTAAATGTCTCCGAGTCCAGCCTCGATACAATCGCTATGCGAATCATCGCCGGCCAAAACCCATCTGCGCCTTCAAAAAAGGTCGCTGTTTGACGATTTCCAGGAACGTGGATATTAATCTTTCAACCTGGTGGCTACCGAGGGGGCAGGTGCCTCGAGCCTCGAGAAATGTATCGAGACGAACGGCAACGAATCAATCGCCAGGATATTGTTCCACGTGGAACAATTTAATTTTCTCGTCTTCCTTTTTCCGCATTTCACCTTTTCCTGCTTCGGTTTTATCGGTGTATTTGAACAAATGAAGCAGGCCATGAGCCATGACCCTAAGCAACTCTTCCCGAAAATCAATTTCGAATATACTGGCGTTCTCCTTGACCCTTTCTGTGGAGATGAAAATGTCTCCGCCAATACTTTTACCGTCTGAATAATCAAACGTGATAATGTCCGTCAACGTATCGTGGAATAAATATTTTTTATTCATCGCAAGAAGGTACTTGTCAGAACAAAAAATGTAATCTATCTGATTAAAGCTACCCCCCTCGGAAACCACTACCCTACTTATCCAATCGGCAAACTTGACCTCGTCTTCCAATAAGAAATCACATTCATAATGAAATTCAATCATCGCTCTTAAAATAGTCTTTTACCTTATTCTGAAAATTGGGGCGCAAAGGTAGCGCTTGTCGGTTTAAAATTTCAATTTCATTGCGATAATTATCAAGGGCTGGTGGCTTAGTGAGTATGGGGTTTTTGAAATCCTTGGTGTTCGTATTGCTCTCCCGTTCGGATTTTTGCCCTTGTTTCAATGCCGCGTTCTCAAGTTTCAAAAGCTCATACTGAATGGTGTTGATTTTAGAAATACTTCTTTGGGTTATGCCATTTTCCAGAAGGTCGTTCTCAAAATCTTCCATTTGCTTCAGAAGCTTTCTTCCGAGTTTCTGATCGCCCGAGTTAATCATATCCTGCAATTGTTGCTCCAGGTTCTGTCGAATCATCTGTTGCTCTTTGTAGATTTCATAAATTTCCTGTAGCTCGGCTTCGCTGGGCTGACCCTGCCCTTCACCTTGTCCGCCTTGGTTGCCACTTTCGCCTTTAGAACCTCTATCCCCTTTTCCATCCCCCCCCTGGCCTCCTTTGCCATTTTTACCTTCTCCTTCTTTGTTCCCTTCACCTGACTTGGATTTCCCCTCGCCATCACCCTGCTGCTGACCTTCTCCCTTCTGACCTTCACCTTGTTGGCCCTCTCCCCGTCCGTTTTGTGGCTTACCCTGCCCTTGCTGACCCATGCCCTCCATCTTCTCTTTGAGTTCGCCCTGGCCCTTGATGATGTCCGGCAATTGAAAATCCTGCCCTTGCCCCTGCCCCTTGCCGGCCTGCATGCTTTGCTGCATGTTGTCTAGCATATTGGCCAAGAAATCGGCCAAGCTATTCGTGGCGTTCATGACATATTTTTGGTACGAGACACCTTGATATATTTGGCTTTCAGCCATACTTTCAAGGGATTTGTCCATATTGTAATACACCTCGGTTATCTGCTCGTTAACAAATTCCGAAAGCTCTGCCCGTCGGAGGGATAGTGCAAATAAACTATCGTCAACGTGTCCAAATAGATCCCGTAGCTGTTGTTGCTCGCGAACAGCGCCTGAAAATTGGGCGTTCTCGATATCGACATCTTCAAGACTATCGTACAACTTTTCTTGCTTGAAAGAAAATATGACCAGGTTGTCTAGAATCTGCCGTAGCATCTCGGCATCTTCTGTAATACTTGATTCCCCCTCGCCACCTGCCGAGGATTCCTCAAGTGCCTCACTCATTTGCTTCATTTTCTGCGCCGCGGATTTCTGCTTTTTACTGGCGCTCTGTGCGGCCGATTCTTTCTCTTCAGATTTCGACGACTCCTCAGCCCCTTGATGCTTCTTGATTTGCTCCAACGCCTCTTGCTGGTCTTCCTTTACTGCTTCCTTTTTGGCGTCGTCAATGTTCAGATTGATAGGTTTTTTCAGCGCTGCGTTATCCTTTTTTAACACCTCTAGCTCCTTGGCCAGCTGTTCGAAACTGTCGTTCAGCTTTTGCTGCTCGGCATCTGAAAAGTCCTGTCCGACTTTCATTTTGGAAAGCAAGTCTTGGCGTTTGGCTTCGGCTGCCAAATCCTTTGCTAACTGTGATGCTTTTTCGGTTACATAATACCGTTTTGTCAATTCTAATAACTGCTCAAGGTTACGCTGGCTGTTTTGTTGTTTTTTGCCGAGCTCTTCCAATCGTTTGGTCAGTTCTTCCTTGTCAATTTTGTCCGCTATCCTATTGAGTTCCTCGAGCAGCTTTTCATTCTTTTTGGCTTCCAGTTCTTGACGTTCCAAACGTTCTTTTAATAGTTGGTTCATTTGGTCGTCTTTTTCCACTTTATCCAAATTCTCCTTAAGCTCTTTACTGAACCGCTGCATCAGGTTTTCTTGTCGGCGTTGCTTTTGTAAAAAATCCTTGACCTGTGTCTGATCGTTGAAATTCAACTGTTGTTTTTCCTTTTGAGTGCGGCTGATATTCTTTAGGGTCTTCTTTTGCTCCTTGAAATTATCTAAAGATTTGTCCATGTTTTTGATAAGGGACTGCTGCGATTTGAGTTCTTGGTTTCGCAATTGATCGTTATCGAGCAAAGTCATTGAAAATACTTGACTGTTGGTAGTTTTTCCTTTGTGTATGGCATCATTATCGGTAGCCGAAAAATAGAAGCTATATCTTGTCCCGGATTCTAATTCCACCCCTGAAGGAAAGGTATAATAGAACTGGTCGAAATTACCATTCGGCGCCGATAATGACACTACTTGCTGGTTATCAGGATTATCATCGGGATAACAGATCAATTTTATACTCCTTAGTTTATAATCATCGGAAGCCTCCCCCGCATAATAAGATATGTTTGGGTTTAGGGAATCCAATACCTGTTTCGCCTTTATGGTCGGATATGCGTCCTTGATGACCGTAAAGCGATAACCAAGTTTTTCGTAGTCCTGAATATTCGCGTTGGATGTGGATAGTTCATACGGATAATCTGAATAGATGTTTTTCGAAAGCTCGAAACGATTTCCTTCCTTGCTAAAGGATAGCATAGTATCCTTTTCAATTAATTGGATATCATCCGTATCTCGACCTTCTATCTTCCAAGATACTTTGGTGCCTTCGGGAAATGTGGCATCACCGGTACTACTGAGCACCTCTGAAGAACGGTTGGTATAGTTTGGGTAGTCCAGGGTAATTTGGAAGTCTTGGATTGACGGTGTCGATAGTGCATTTAAAGTGTAAGGTCTGGAAATTACTCCATTAGCCTTAAAAGAGAAGGTTGTTTGCTTCAGTGGGGGTGTGAACGTATATTGGTACCGTCCATTTTGTTTTTGCAACAAAGAAGTAGCTCCTTCTATCTCGATATAAACTTCATCAGGCTGTACGTCCCCCACCGTGACGACTTCGAGGGTATATTGCCTTGTATCTAAAACATTCAAATCCTCCGATAATAGCCGGAACTGAAAGGGCGCAGGCGGCTCATAAGCCAAATCGTAGTTTACCACACGGTCTACTGAACTAAAAAAGGATACCAAATTACCGGAAAGCCAGATAAGGCCAAAAAGGAGAATGGGCAATATAAGGTATTTCGTATATTTTAAGTTTTCATGGAAATCTACTGCTTTGACAAAAGAAATCGTATCCATGTTTTTGCTGCGCTGTTCGATGCTGGCCAACAACAATTCGGACTGATTTTTATCCTCCGCAAGGTCTAATAGGTTAAAGAGTTTATCGCCCACATCCGGAAAATGCTTTCCGATTAGCAGAGAGGCCTGTTTGTTGCTAATGCCCTGTTTGAGTTTAAACAAATAGAAAACTGGCGTCAGAATATACCGGAACAGCAGAAAACACTCCACGCCGATAAACAGCACCAACAGCACCAAACGTCCTGTAGAATTAAGCCATAAAAAGTACTCGACGCCAAGCACGGCGAAAAAGAACACCAAACCGAGCACCACAAAGAGCAGCGCACCCTTGATGAGCATCTTGGTATAATACTTTCGGGTAAACTTATTAAGCTTCCACAGAATGGTTTGATAAGTGGCCATAGACCTCAAAGATACGTAAAAAAGCCCCTAGGCTCACACAAGGACAATTGTCAATGGATGTTCCGTAAGAAAATCCAGATTTCTGGTCCAAGGGGCTAAGCGCATTTGTTATCTTTGTGCTATGAAAGAAAAAGTCCGCGTCCGTTTTGCGCCCAGCCCTACCGGGCCGCTACACATCGGCGGTGTTCGCACCGCATTGTTCAATTATCTATACGCCAAAAAACACAAGGGTGTATTCATATTGCGGGTCGAGGATACCGATCAGAATCGATATGTCGAAGGTGCCGAACAGTATATTATCGATGCATTGGACTGGTGTGGCATTCCTTATGACGAAGGCCCAGGAAAAAACGGGGGATATGGTCCGTATCGCCAGAGCGAACGCAAGCACCTCTACGAGAAATATGCGCAAGAATTAGTTGATAAGGGAAAGGCTTACTACGCATTCGATACCTCCGAAAATCTTGAACGGCACCGTAAAGACCACGACGCCAAGGGAAAAACCTTTATTTATAACTGGCACAATCGCTTAAAGTTAGATAATTCCCTTTCGTTGCTGCCCGAGGATGTAGATAAGCGCTTAAATGGCGGAGCCGATTATGTCATCCGGTTTTTAACACCCCCCGATGAAACTTTGCACTTAAACGACTCCATTCGAGGTGCAATCGAAATCGATTCCAACACTTTGGATGATAAAGTACTTTTCAAGAGCGATGGGATGCCCACCTACCATTTGGCCAATATTGTAGACGACCACCTAATGGAAATCAGCCACGTAATTCGCGGCGAGGAGTGGTTACCTTCTTTAGCCCTTCATCAGCAACTGTACGATGCCTTTGGATGGGACGCCCCTGAATTCGCACACCTGCCCCTGATACTTAAACCGACCGGAAATGGTAAATTGAGCAAAAGAGATGGTGAAAAAGGTGGGTTTCCAATATTTCCTTTGGAATGGAACACTGCACCCGGGTATAGGGAAGCAGGCTATTTTCCAGAGGCCGTTATCAATTTTTTAGCACTTTTAGGCTGGAACCCAGGTACGGAACAAGAGCTATTCAGGTTGGATGAGCTCGTTGAGGCCTTTAGCCTGGAGCGTGTAAACAAGTCTGGAGCACGTTTTGACCCTGATAAGACCGTGTGGTACAATCATCAGTACTTGCAGAATCAGAGCGATGAAGAATTAACGTCTTTGTTTATGCCAATCCTCAAGGAGCACGTTGATTTAGGTCCCGACCGCCTGCCCAACACTGGTATTCAGGCGGGCATTACACCAAACATGGTTAAAAAAGTAGTTTCCTTAATTAAAGAACGCGCAAACTTCGTCTCCGATTTTTGGGAGCTTTCTGATTATTTTTATGTTGCTCCGAAGACTTATAACGAAAAAGCGGTCAAAAAGCAATGGAAAGAAGGCACTCCCGAGGTACTAAACCAATTGGTGTCGTTCTTGGAAACTGTAGAAAATTTTTCATCCGAAAATTTAGAAAGCTTGCTAAAACAATGGATTACGGACCAAAAGCTTTCTTTCGGGCAAGTGATGCCCCCGCTGCGTTTGGTCCTTGTTGGCGATATGAAGGGGCCTCATCTGTTCGACATCATGGGGCTAATCGGAAAACAGGAGAGTATTGTACGAATTAACAGGGCTGTTGCATCGTTAGGATAATATCGTGATGGCATGTCCACTCATTTTTTGGAAATTGGCTTTTGGTTATTTGTAATCTTCACCGCGGTGGATGGCCTTGTAACAAACTTTCTAAAAACACTACTAATCTAATAAAGTCTAAGTATCTTCATTAACTCTAACTAAAACGAATTACATCATGGGCAGTTTTCTCCTTATCCCTATACTTTTTATTGCGGTAGTCATCCTCTTTTCTTCCTTCTTTATCGTCAAGCAGCAAACTGCCGTTGCCATTGAGCGCTTTGGCAAATTTCATAGTATCCGCGGATCCGGTTTACATATGAAAATTCCCATAGTAGATCGTATTGCTGGGCGTTTGAGCCTTAAAATTCAACAATTGGATGTAATCGTAGAGACCAAGACCCTTGACGATGTTTTCGTCAAGTTAAAGATTTCGGTCCAGTATGTTGTACTTAAGGATAAGGTCTACGAGGCCTTCTACAAGCTTGAATATCCACATGAACAGATAACCTCATACGTGTTCGATGTTGTGCGTGCAGAGGTGCCCAAAATGAAACTAGATGACGTTTTCGTAAAGAAAGACGATATAGCCATTGCCGTTAAGACCGAACTACAAGAGGCCATGTTCGACTATGGATTTGATATCATAAAAACATTGGTAACCGATATCGACCCAGATGCACAGGTCAAGGAAGCCATGAACCGTATCAACGCTTCGGAGCGCGAAAAAATTGCCGCGCAGTTCGAAGGTGATGCGGCACGTATCCTAATCGTAGAAAAGGCAAAAGCCGAAGCGGAGAGCAAGCGTTTACAGGGACAGGGTATTGCTGATCAACGCCGTGAAATTGCGCGTGGACTCGAAGAATCGGTTGAAGTTCTCAATAAGGTGGGAATCAATTCTCAGGAAGCTTCGGCGCTCATCGTGGTAACCCAACACTACGACACTTTGCAATCTATAGGTGAAGCGACCAATACTAACCTGATTTTATTACCTAATTCTCCACAAGCGGGTAGTGATATGTTGAACAATATGGTAGCGTCCTTTACAGCCAGCAACATGATTGGGGAGGAGATGAAAAAGAAGAATCCGCCCAACCTGGGAGGAAAGAAATAGCAACAAAGGGAACACGGAAACCACTGGCGGAATTTCAGCGCCAAACGCTCTGTTTATGGGTGCGTGTAAATAAAAAAAGCCCGATAGACTTACGTTTATCGGGCTTTATGATTAACAAGTTCTACTTGCTAAATTTCTTCAAAACTTTTTTGGCAAAAAGCGATATCAAAAAACTTTTAACCAATCCACCAAAACCCCCAAGAAGACTTGAGGGTTGTAAGCTGTGTTTGGTCTGATTAAAGTTCATCTTCAAATTCTCCAAATCAATTTCGCGCTGAAGCTTAAGGATTTTAAGGTCGTTATCGATTTCCTTGAACGATGTATATTTTTTGGGTATCATATCTCGTCAAAATAGAATTCTGAAAACTTTTTTAATAGCGGCTTTCGCAGAGAGTGCCTAAAAATATAGATTAGCAAACCTACAAATAGATAAAAACCGCCAACAATTAGAAATCCGTAGGATGTTTTTTCCAGCTCAGTACCTATCCAGAACGCAGCGCTGATGGACAAAAACAACAAGGCCATCATCAACATTATACCTACGGAGGCAATCTTGACGAACACCATTACACCTTTCATAAGGACCCTAAAGCCTTTCAGCTTATAAAATTCCCTACTTGATTCGATGTAAGAGCGTGCCGTAGCCTCCGCCTCTGAAAGGTTCTCCTTTACTTCTTCAAATGCCATACATTATTTCTGGAGTTGGGCATTTTTCTTCCTTAAGTCTTCCAATTTCTTTTCTAGACCTAAAATAATATCATCTGCCTTATAACTCATATTTGAGATGGTCTTATCCAATTTGGCTTCAAAATCGAGCTTCTTTGCCTCTGCCGTCTTGGTTAACTCATCGGTAGCATGCGTTATTCGGCTTACAATATCATCACTTGTTTTCTTAGCCTGCTTACTAATTTTCTGTCGGGTTTTGTCTCCTTTATCGGGCGCATACAAAATTCCAACTCCGGCTCCGATTGCGGCACCAGTCAATAACGCTAACATTATACTTCCACTGTCTTTTGACATAATTTTATATTTTAACTATTCGGTTGCTAAAGTTGTTATCAAATTTTGAGTGCGGTCAACTTTAAATACCCCGACACACAATACATTGCAATATACCAGAAAATACCATGCTCTATTGCCCCAATCCGACTAAAAATTGACTTTACAACGGTTTCTCAACGAATATGCCGAAAAGAGACGATTTCCTCAACGAAAGACATATGCAACGGAACCCATGTATGTATTTATAAATAAAGTGTCTTAGCTTTCATTAAAAATGATGATTTGTGATACGGGCAAGCTATGGCCGATTCTATTTGCATAGATATTTTTTATTGGCTCTGAATTTTCGCCCATGTGTCCCTTAGCCCGACCGTGCGATTGAACACCAAATTTTCTTCGGATGAATCGGGATCTACGCAAAAATATCCCAAGCGTTGAAACTGCACACGATCTCCAATTTTAGCTGCTACAAGACTAGGTTCCAGATAACCAGTAATCACCTGCAGTGCTTCAGGATTGATGAAATCCATAAAATCTTTATCCTTATGTGTATCCGGACTTTCATCGGAAAATAAGCGATCGTATAGTCTCACCTCTGCTTGAATGGCGTGTTTTACGGATACCCAGTGCAATGTGCCCTTTACTTTCCGCATACTTTCCTCAGTTCCGCTGCCACTTTTACTTTTCAAATCGTAAGTGCATTGAATTTCAACAATATTCCCGTCGGCATCCTTCGTACAGCTCTCCGCTTTGATGATGTAGGCGGATTTCAACCGAACCTCACCACCTACTTTAAGTCGGAAAAATTTGCGGTTCGCTTCCTCTTTGAAATCTGCGCTTTCGATAAATAATTCCCTAGAAAAAGGAATTTGTCGGGTGCCTGCGGATGCATCCTCCGGGTTGTTCTCCGTCTCCAGCCATTCTTCCTTTCCCTCGGGATAGTTTGTAATAACCACCCTGACCGGATCAAGAACGCCCATAACCCTTGGAGCTATTTTATTTAAATGTTCTCGGGCATGGAACTCCAAAAGGGATACATCAATAAGATTTTCACGTTTCGCGATTCCGATGGTATCCGCAAAATTTCGGATGGCTTCCGGTGTATAGCCCCTTCTCCGTAAGCCAGATATCGTGGGCATTCTCGGGTCGTCCCATCCATCGACCACATGTTGTTCGACCAACTGTAACAATTTGCGTTTGCTCACCACGGTATGGCTCAGGTTTCTTCTGGCAAATTCTCGCTGTTTAGGGCGCAATTTTTTAGAATCTACCACTTGGTCCAAAAACCAATCGTAAAGCTCTCGGTGCATTGCAAATTCCAAGGTGCATAAGGAATGGGAGACCTGTTCGATGTAGTCGCTTTCCCCATGTGTCCAATCATACATGGGGTAAATACACCAATCGGTATTAGTGCGGTGATGCGCCTTATGTAACACTCGGTACATTATTGGGTCTCGCATCAACATGTTCTGCGCGGCCATGTCGATTTTGGCACGTAGTACATGGGAACCTTCCTCAAAATTTCCATCTTTCATCCTTTTAAACAATTCCAGATTTTCGGTGACAGAACGATTTCGATTTGGACTATTCCTTCCTGGCTCATAAGGTGTGCCTTTTTGCTCCGCCATCTCTTCGGCTGATTGATTGTCCACATATGCTTTTCCATCCTTGATTAATAGCACGGCCCAGTCGTAAAGTTGCTGAAAATAATCCGAAGCATACCGCTCGGTATCCCATCGAAACCCCAACCATTCCACATCTTTTTTGATAGCATCTACATACGCTTGTTCTTCCTTAATGGGGTTGGTATCGTCGAAACGTAGATTGACCGGCGCATTGTACCGCAGTCCCAGTCCGAAATTGAGACAAATCGAACTGGCATGTCCAATATGAAGATAACCATTGGGCTCGGGCGGAAAACGAAAACGCAGATCGCTAGGGGTATAGCCCTTTTCTAAGTCTTCCTCAACGATATGTTCGATAAAATTCAATGATTCACCAACTTCGCTCATAGCATAACTTTTAAAACGCCCAAAGGTACGGAAAATGGGACAATCTCACTTATTTCCCTATCCCATTCATACAAATAATCCCATTTCACAACACTTTTATCCCATACCACAACATTAAATTTTCCGCGTGTACTATATGCCCCATATTTGTTAATGTATTGCATTATCCCTGGATCCCAAATCCAAACAAAAACAGTAGTAACCCAAAAACTACGCCTACTTATGACAACAAAACTACTTTATTCCGTATCCCAATTATTTATGGTATTTCTGCTTTTCGCAGCCACTCAGGTTTCAGCGCAGAGCTTGACAATTCTAGCCCCCGAACCCGCGGACAATAACAACTTATGTTCCGAACCACCCTGTAATAACGCTTGGAACAAAGTATGTGCGGGTGCCAATGGTAATTTCAACCAATACTTTGCCAATGTGGTCTATGCCGGTACCCCTAACAGCGACAACGAATGGATATTGGAACTGTCGGATGCCTCCGGAAGTTTTACAAACCCTGTCGAATTGGCCAGGGAATCGAACAATACTACTGTAAGGACCAGGGGATTCGAGTTTGCGATACCCACCGATACCCGCGGTGCCAATTACGAACTTCGGGTAAGAAGTACTAGCCCTGCGTCTATTGGCGCTTCTACGAGCGCATCCTATAGCTTCTATTATATGGATTTCACTTCTGCCCTTGCCATTAGTAAGGAGGGTGATGGCCAGATCGTCGGCAACATATGCAGCAGCACCAATAGCGTTAGGTTGGCAGTCCACAATGTAACATCTCCAGAGACCTATCAGTATAACTGGTACCGAAGCGGATCGTTACTCCCGACCAAGACCCATTTCATTGATGCGTCAGTAGACGGTTACTATACGGTACAAATCGATTACGGTGACTGTTCGGGAAGTGGAACGACCGATTCCAATGTCACGCAGGTCACCCTTAATGCTTCCGGCCAAGGTATAGCCATTGAAACGCCGTCGAAAACTGCCTTTTGCGCAGGCGATTCGGAAACGCTCGCAATAGATACCACCGGAAGCGGGTGGACATACCAGTGGTATAAAGATGCCACAGCTATTCCGGGTGCAGTGGGCACTTCGTTCACTGTAAATGGAAATTCAGCGAACTTCGATGGGGACTATCAAGTCGAAATTTCCGGCTCAGGAATATGTACCGAACGTTCCCCTGAAATTGCCATTACCAATGCCGGCGAATTCACGGTTACTAGAATCAATGCGGCCAGTGTGGTCGTTCTGCCTTCGGAGGGCCAGACCTTATCTATTTCCACCGACGCCAATTCACCGACCTACCAATGGTACAGAAACACTACCGCCATTCCATCATCGAATAGCCCCTCCTTAACGGTTACCCAAGCGGGTACTTATTATGCCGAGGTTACCTCTGGTGGTTCGTGTAGTTCGACCACAACTTCGGAGACGACCGAAGTCGTAAGTCCAAGTGCTTTCCGATTTGAAGTCGATTATGCTACCGCTTATGAATCCTGCAACAGTTCTAGCATCGTGCTGGAAGTTGATAAAATTTATGCCGAATTATCCGATAACAGTGAAATTGATGTAACCGCCGACGTCGCCACGAATTTCACCTATCAATGGAAAAAGGACGGCAACGTTATTTCCGGGGAAACCGCACAAAGTATCAGTTTGACTTCCAATAATGAAAATGGAAACTATGCTATAGAAGGAGTTTCGGGAAGCTTTAACGCCACCTCGAACACCCTTTCCGTTCAACTTGGAAGCAGCGGCTCGACCACGATTACAAGTACAAGTACAGTTTATTGTGGTGGTTCCGATACCATTACCTTAAACACAGATGCTGATTTAGCAGGAGAAATCTATGCTTGGGAAAGAGATGGAGCTTCCGTCAATACCACCGATAGCGTTCTGACAGTATCGCAACCGGGCACCTATCGCTTGGTCATTCAGAAAGGGATTTGCCCACTTATTTCCAACGAAATTACGATCTCTCCTTTAGATCCTGACCTAATCGCCCTAAATATCGAAGGCGATGCCATCTTTCCAGAAGGAAGTTCAAAGACTGTTACTGCCAGCGGAGGAACAGCCTACCGATGGCTAGATGCCAATAATGTGGAAATCGCTACCGGTGCTTCCATCACTTTTACCGAGGAGGGAAGCTATCTGTTGATTGCCAACATCGACAACTGTGAGGTCAGCAAACCGATCAAGGCCATTTATCTCGATCTGTTCAACATACCGAACGTGATTACGCCCAATGGTGACGGATCTAACGATCAGTGGGTGGTTCCGAACTCGTATTCCGGCAAGTCAGATGTGCGCGTCATAATCTACAATGCAAAGGGTATAGAGGTGTTGAACGCTACCAACTACCAGAACAACTGGCCCGAGTCTTCTACTTCATTCGCCAAACAGAACATGGTGTTCTACTACGTAATCAAGAATGCCTCCGAAACCTTGAAACAAGGTACCATAACCGTTATCAGATAACCGATCATGAGATTTGTAAAATATATAGCATTGGCGATTTTCGCTGCCTTGACCCTTACGAATGTTCAAGCGCAAGAGGATGACCCCATTTTATTATACAGTCCCGCATCACAAAACCTGTTGAAATTCAACAGGTTTTTGATCAATCCGACCTTTTCAACGGTACAGGAAGATAAGTCATATGTTAACTTACTACACCGAAACCAATCGGTACAATTTCAAGATAATGATCAGACCTATTTCTTAAGCTATAGCGGTAGGATAGGGGATAGAAGCGGATTGGGCCTTAGTGCCTATACCCAAAAGTTGGGGCCGGTTTCCAACATCGGCATCTTGGCCAATTACGCTTACGGTATTAAGTTGAGCGATAAGAGCAATTTTACTTTCGGCGGAAACCTTGCCTACTACAGTACGGGGCTAGATCGCAACAACATCGACGTTATCGACCCCAACGACTTTCGCTTGAACGGTACTGAAGACAGCAATGTGCTCTCTTTTCAGCCCGGTTTCAATATTTCTTACGGACAGTTCGATTTCGGAGTATTTGCCGAAAATCTTTTCGATTATAATCTTAAGACGAGTAAATCATTGACCGAATTTGGTGATAAGACCTACTCCGGCCACTTGCAGTATACCTATCCCTTTCAAAACGGAGACGGTATTATGGAGGGTAGCCGTCTAATGCCTATAGCGCGGGTACGTATGAACGGCCAGAACAGAGCTGCTGCCGATGCAGACGAACCCCAAGAACTTACCTATGGTGGTGGTATGATTCTCGATTTGCCTAAACTGGGTTGGTTGCAAGGTGGATATGACAGTTTCTATGGTGCATCTGCCGGAGCCGGGTTTAACATCAACAGAAGACTATCTCTCGGATATACCATGGAAAAAGGTTTTTCCACAGATTTCAACAACCTGGGTGTTACCCATGAAATATCCTTCGCCTATTCCTTTACCCCGAACCTAACCGAAGACCGGGTGATGTTGGAAGAGGATTATGAGGATACGCTTGCAGAAAATGAAGGGAAAGCCAACAAGAACGACCTCGCCACCAACGAAGAAATCACCGAATTGAAAAGGAAGCTGGCCGAAAACGATGCCATCATCCAAGAACTAATGTTCCGGCAGGATTCTATGGAAAACGGCCGCCAACAAGATTTGGAACGCCGTTTCAATATGGTCATGAGTATGGTGCGTAACGAGACCAATGGTACAAGACCGGACATCGAAAAACAAGCGGAAGCAGTTTTCTTGGGAAATGAAAAAAGGCCATCGGTTGCTGGTCGAAACTCCGGAAATGATGGAAATATAACGAGCGGTACGGGCGCTTCAAACGGGGCTTTTACTACGCAAAGCAGTCTTAAGCATGCGAACAGTGCAAATACGAGCGGCAAGGCTAAGGTAGCTCAAAATTCGACCAATCGAATATTGCCTAAGGTTGTTCAGGACAAGACCCGTAACCCGGTCGCAGTCGACGCGTTCACCGAAACTGCCAAGCGCAGTAACGTCAAAGGTCGGAAATTCAGAAATCTTGACGGCGTGCAAGAGGGTTACTACGTCGTAGCGAACGTCTACAAGGGCGGTAAATACATGGAAAAGTTCATAAACGATATGGGCGACCGGGGCTTTAGTCCCGACTATGTCGATAATCCCGAAAACGGACTTAAATACGTGTACCTGAAACGTTATGATACTTGGCAGGAAGCATTGGATGCCCATAAATCAGGCATGAACGGCGCCTACGCCGGCGACCTTTGGATTATGAACGTCGACAACCGCTATACCAACGAGGCTTACGCCAGTAATGTAGACAAGCTCAAGGAGAAATCGGCAAAATACGGTACAGATGTCCTGCAACAGAATGTCATCGTAAAAGATCAGGTCGCAAACAAAGAACTATCGGACAAGACCTTTCAAATCGAGGGTATAGGTTCAGGCTACTATATTATTGCCAATGTCTTCGCCAGCCCCAAAAACGCCAACCGTTTCGTAAAACTATTGAATTCGCACGGGCTTAGCGCCGGATACTTTATCAACCCCGAAAACAACTGGAGGTATGTATATCTAAAAAAGCACGCCTCCTGGAACAGTGCATTACTATCTTACTATACCAATCTAAACGACTCCTATTCCGACAAAATGTGGATTATGCGGGTCAGACCAAACCTGCTTGCCTAAAATGAGACTGACCCAACCGACCAAAAAACAGTATCTTATATTTTTCGCCCTTTTCATCGGCAGCCTTTTCGCCTCCCACGCGCAAGAGGTAGCCCCCTTTACCCCAAGACTGGATGGTGGTAATATTGAAATCCGGGGAGATATTGTCTTTGTAGGCAATAACATACTCAATCGCGCGACACAAGCAAACCCTGCACAAGCAAATACACCTTACAACGGAACTGATAATAATAACTCGCTGTGGATGGAATACATCGACATCGATGGAGATCCCTCAACCTTTAGTTCGAGTAGTGCGGCATTGAACGTTGCAGACCCCGACTGTTCGCAAGTTAGATATGCCGGCCTTTACTGGGCGGCCACCTATCCTAACGAGAGAAGCACTAACGGGGGCCAACCTTTCACCGGTACACCAAGAATCGAGGATTGGTTCAATATTAAATTTCGGGTGCCTGGTGGTTCTTACGTGGACTTAACGGCAGATACTGCCGCAGATACGGCAGGTCAAGAAGACGACATTATTTATGATGGTTACGACCCCGTAAACATCAACAATTCTTTTAAGGATTCCCCCTATATCTGTTACAAAAATGTAACCGATCTCGTACGTTCGAACACCAACCCAAATGGGGAATACACTGTCGCGAACGTTCGTGCGACGAAGGGCGTTCGAAACGGATCCAGTTCTGCCGGTTGGGTTATGGTAGTCATCTACGAGAACCCTAATGAGTCTGGCAAGTTTATCTCAACTTTTGATGGTTATGCCGGAATGTCAGGGGCGGCCGGAAACGTAGATGTAGATGTAAGCGGCTTTAGAACCTTACCAACGCCCTTTCCGGTTAGGGCGAGGTTAGGGGTGGGCGCCCTTGAGGGGGATAGAGGATTAAACAACGACCGGTTTTTTCTAAAGGCAGACGCCAACACTAGTTTTACGAATCTATCTACGGGACTAAACCCAGCCAATAACTTTTTCAATTCCACCATAACCACCAATGGCAATCAAGTCACTACGAGAACGCCATACGGTACAAATACCTTAGGAACAGACCTTGACCTTTTCAACCTGAACAACCCTAGTAACTCCGTACTCCCCAACGGGGAAAGCGGTGCTACTTTGCGTTTTACATCGACCGGAGATGGTTACGGTTCCTTCTTGGCCATTTTCGCCGTAGAAATCATCGAGCCCAATATCGTTCTCGAAAAACGGGTTGAAGATATTGCAGGCAACGACATTACCGACGGAGGTGTCAATCTTGGACAAACACTTGACTACGTGCTTTCTTTTCGAAATTTGGGCAACGACGATGCCGTAAATTATACAATTCGCGACGTATTGCCTACGAACACCACATATATCAGCTTTGACGTTGCGGGAGCACCGGGAGTAACGGCAAATTACAATGCCACAACTAATGAAATCGACTTTTCAATTCCCGATAACTTAGTTGAGATCGCGGATCCGACCTATACCATCCGCCTCCGGGTACGTGTAGCCTCCAATTGTTTTGATTTTGTCGATGCCTGTTCCGATCAGATTCAGAACTTGGCGTATTCAACATACCGCGGTGATCTTAACAGCGCCGTAATTACCGATGACCCCAGTGTTTCAGATTTTGATAATTGCGGCTTTGTAACGCCCGGTGCAACCAACTTTCTGCTGGACGACCTTTCGGACTGTACGTTTACAAGAACAGTTGAACTATGCGGGGCCAATACTATTCTGAATGCGGGTGAGGGTTTTGACTCCTACATTTGGGTAAGGGACGACAACAACAACGGCCAGATAGATGGTTCGGATACACTAATGAACGATGGCGATCCTGACAATGACCCAAGTACGCTATTGGTTGATGATATCGGCACCTATATCGTCGATAAGATAGTACCGGATCCATGCAAAGGTTTTAAGGAAATTATTATCGTAGAACGTTTCGGCAACACACAGACCAACCCGATTGTCGACTATTTCAACAATGTTAACAGCGATGCCGACCTGACCAACGATATTCAGGGCGAAATCGTAACCTGTAGTGTCGACGGTGACCTCATGCCGAAAATATTCCTGTGTGGCACCAATGACTCCCAATTAATGCAGGTCAACATTACCGATGCATTAAGCTTAGTTTGGGAAAGGCTTGATGAAAGCTCTCTTGGTGTAAACGGTTGTACCGCCTCAGCCAATGATTGTGCCAATAAAAACCTTAGTTGTGGTTGGAATCAGGTGGATGCCGGAAACAGCTACTCGGCCGATACTGCGGGAAAATACCGACTGGTCATTAATTATTCCGGTGGATGTTTTAGCCGATTCTATTTCGATGTTTTCCAAAACAATTTAGACATTCAGTATAACGACAGGGATATTATCTGTGACCGCGAAGGCCGCATAAGTATCACCAATTTGGGCAGCAACTATGGCTACCAGCTCGTAGACCACGCCAATAGCAGTATCTTAGTTCCGTTTAGCGCTGGACAGGGCCCAACTTTTGATTTCGGCTCAGGCGAAAATGGTTCGTATCGCGTAGAAGTGGTTCAACTAGACGATAGTGGGGTACAGATTCCGGGAGCCTGTATATTCAGTACGGACCCCATCGGTATACGTGACCGCGATTTTCAGGTCGACATTGCCACAACGCCAGCAAATTGCAATGCTCAAGGCCGTATTCAAATCGATGTATTGAACGTTAGGGCCGACTATACCTATCGCCTGTTGCGTTCTGACGGCACTTTGATCGATGATGAAACCGCGCAACCCGACAATTCCCATACGTTTACGGTAAATGCCGGTAACTACACCATTGAGACCAGTACCGCCGACGGCTGTACAGATTCGCAGGATATTACGGTCGGCCGTATTCCTGATCCCGCTTTATCCGGGGTTACAACGGCAAATATTAGCTGCTCTGCAGGCACCATCCAATTGACTCGGACCGGTGGACAAGGAAATCCGGATTTTCTGTATGCCATTTGGAGCAAGGATGGAACAGATCTTTATCCGAATATCACCTCCATACCGGCCGATGCCTACCAAGTGAGCTCTGCTTTCAATTTCGGATGGCGCGATGATGATGGTGATGGCGACGATGAGTATATTTCCGGAGAAGACGGCACCTATGAGTTTGTCATCATCGACGCCAACAACTGTTTTGCGTTTTCGAATCCGGTAACAATCGACGATAGCGGTCCAACAGTTATCGATTCAGTAGACGAGACGCAACCCTCCTGTAGCGGCGATAATGACGGGGCGTTGACCATCAACGTATCAGGCGGTATTTCGCCTTATGAATACAGTATCGATAACGGGGCGACCTATCAAAATACGCCGAATTTTGTTAATTTAACCGCGGGCACGTACTTCATTAGGGTTTTGGATGCTTCGGGATGCGACATATCGCAGTCTTATACCTTATCTGAGCCTTTTCCAATGAGTGCCTCCGCCGGAATCTCTAGAGATGCGACCTGCGATCCGAACGGGGCCGAGGTTCGCATCACCAATGTGGTTGGAGGCAACGGATCGTATCAGTACAGTTTTGACGGCGGCGCTACCTATGGCGCCTCTACAATTGCCGTGCTTCCCCCTGGAAACTATACGGTAATCGTTAGCGACGGCTCTTGTGAATTTCCAATGCCGGTGGCAGTTGAAGACGTTCCCGATGAGCCGGTTGTCACCCTTACGCCAGAAGTCAGTTACCTTTGTGATGGTAGCGCAATTGTCACGGCTTCCCCCGACATACCATCTTATAATTACACGTATTACTTAGATGGCGTTATCAATACGCCAGACCCGAGCAGTAATGTATTCCAGAACGTGCCTCCCGGAACATATATAGTAAGTACGAACTACACATCTTCTACTCCGCCAACGCCAAGTTTGTTGTTACAGGAGGATTTTGGGTCCGGATCAACCATCCCCAGCCCGAACACCAACGGATACAACTATGAAGATCAGACGCCCAACCCACCGGGAGATGGTAATAGTAACATCAACGATTTTGAATATTCGGTAACCAGCGATGTAGTTGCACCCTTCGGCACATGGGTAAGCCCCATTGACCATACTTCGGGAACAAGATCCGGACAAGGCCGCTATTTGGTCATGAATGTAGGAACTCCGACACCGACACAGATAATATATTCCAAGGAAATCAACGACATCATTCCCGGCCAAGACTTGAGCATTTCATTTTTTGTGATGAACCTGTTGCGTCAGGGTACTGGGGGCCTTAATCCTGATCTGACGGTAGAGGTTCGCGAATTGGGCACAGGAAACATCGTACAATCGGTTCGTACGGGAGCAATCGCCAAAAACACAGGCAATCTTGATTGGAAGTCTTTCTCCGGAACCTTAAACCCTAACGGCAATACCTCTTTAGAGTTCGTCATCCGATCGGAAATCACTGGAAACGGTGGCAATGATTTCGCCTTGGACGATATTGCAATCTACCAGGTCCCCGAGGTTTGCGAAATGACAGTAGAAACCCCGGTAACGGTAGAACCGGCAAGGGTCTTTTCGGCCAATATCACGGCCACTTCGAACGTAAGCTGTAACGGACAAAGCGATGCGACCATTACCTTTGAGGTGGAGCACTTCGAACCAGCTGCCGGTTTCGACTATTCCATAGATGGAGGTTCCTGGGTCAATTCTACCAACTCTCCCGTAACCACAACGGCTCCTATCGGTGCCGGAGTACACCGAATCGACATCCGTAAGGCCAACGAAACCAGCTGTGCCACTTTTGTGGAACAAACAATTACCCAACCAACCGCACTTGTCGCAAGTGGCAGCATTACTACACCCTACACCTGTGTCAACGGAGGCGCGACCATTACGGCCTCAGTGGCCGGAGGAACCCCCAACTACCAATATCAGTTAGAGGATGACGGCGGAACTGTAATCGGTAGCTTCGATTTTGCGTCCAACGGAAACAATACCGTTTTTACAGGATTGCTGCCCAACGACTATATCATTCGGGTTCGGGACAATAACAGCTGTGAAAACGCACTGACCACAGCAATAACCGTAGCGGATACTAACCCGGTCGCCTTTGATGTAATAAAGACCGATTGTTTTACTGGTGGAAATTCGGCCACAATACAAGTAGCTGTCACCAACGGAAACGGAAATTATACCTTCAGCATCAATGGAAATCCTTGGGTAACCCCTAGTCCGGCTACCGCTATGACGCATACCTTTACCGGTTTGGGGAGCGGTGATTATACGATTAACGTAAGGGACGGCGCAGGATGTATCGGCTCACTTGTTGACCCAGTCACTATCTACCCCCAGTTGACCGTTACCGCCTCCGCCCCGAATATTACCGCTTGCGCTACAGATACCAATATCACGATTACCGCAGCTGGTGGCAATACTACGACAAACTATGTGTACGCCGTGGTTGATAACGGAATCGCTGCTGTCGATAGCGATTTTGGTACAACGAATCCGGTTTCTATATCTGTTGCGGGCGATTACGATGTATATGTGCGAGACAATGACGGCAATCCCGACTTCTGTTCTGCAATGTATACTGTTACAGTCCTTAAAGATGCGCCTATTGACATCACAGCAACTCCGACTGCAGTCACTTGTTTTAGCGGTTCTAACGGGGCTATTTCCATCGCTGTAAATTCAGGTGGATACGGACCATTTGTATACAGCATCGACAACGGTGCCACCTATGTGACTGGAAACAACTTCACGAATTTATCCGCAGGGACATATCCTATTCGGGTGCGTGATGCAAACCTATGTGAATCTGTTCCCGAGAATGTGATTGTTCCCGAACCTTTACAATTGATGGCGGATGCCCTGCAGACGCAAGACTACACCTGTCTTCAACTAGGGCATATAACCGCAGGCGGCACAACACTTTCAGGCGGTTCCGGCAACTATCAGTACAGTATCAACGGCAGCGCATGGACCACTTCTACAACAACCAATCATGTTTTTACCGATCTTGCTGACGGCACCTATGCTGTAAGAGTAAGGGACGCCAATGCGACCAGCTGTAGCATCAACCTGGCTAATATTGTTATCGGCCCATTACCGACCGAACCAATTTTGACTACTTCAGTAAGCTATAACTGCGACGGCAGTGGTAATATCACGGTCATGCCATTCGATCCGTCCTATACTTATAGTTTGGATGGCGCTAGCGCAGTATCCGGACCCGGCACCAATATTTTTACAAACGTCGTTGTTGGCAACCACAATATTACGGTTAACTATGGTAGTGATTGCGTCGTGGATACGACCGAAATTATTGCCAATGGAAACGCTTTCGAGGCCTTCATCACCGTATCCGAAAACCTGGATTGTAATGGCGACGATTCCGGAACGATAACCATCGACGCCGACAATTATGGAGCCGGTGGATACGAGTATAGCTTGAATGGGTCTGCTTATGTCGGGCCGTTTACTGCTCTCGAACAGCTTACGGGTCTATCTGCGCAAGCACATACCATTAATGTCCGGGATGTTGACAATGCTATTGCCGGTTTGCCTGATTGCACCGTTCTATTGGCCAGAACACTGACAGAACCTGCATTATTGGTGGCTTCGGCCGGTGTTACCGAGCAATTGACCTGTAGCAATGGCGGCGCGACGATTACCGCTAGTGCAACTGGCGGAAGCCCTACCTATATTTATCAGTTGGAAGATACCGGCGGAACGGCCATAGCTTCCTACGATTTCTCCGCTAATGGTAGCAATGCCGTCTTTTCGGGCCTTGCTGCAGGCGACTATATCGTGCGTGCCAGAGATATCAACGGATGCGAGGATGAAATCGATGCTGCCTTGACGGTCGACCCAGCGAATACCGTGGTTTTTGATCTTGTGCCGACCACCTGTTATTCCGGTGCCAACGACGGAACTATTATAGTCAACGTCACCGACGGCAATGGCGGCTATCAATTTAGAATCGACGGAGGCCCATGGATAACCCCATCCCCCGCTTCGGCAACTACCCACACTTTTGAGAATCTTGCTGACGGAACTTACGATATTGAGGTTAGGGATTCCTTCGGATGTCCTTCGCCTTTGCCTGCGCCCCAAACGGCGACTATTGCGCCCCAACTGGTTACTACGCTAGACGTCGTGGATATCAGTGCCTGTAACGACGGTTCGATAACCGTAAACGCAACCGGTGGAAACGGAGTGGTGTTTTACGCTATCGTACCTGCCAACACCAGCCCATCCGGACTTTACTCTACAACCAATAGTTTAACTATTGACAATGCTACGGCTACAGCCAACCCGGCTGGTTATGATGTATACGTTCTTGACGACAGCGGTACGGGTTCTTGTGCATTTGTACAGGAAGATATTATCTTTACCCCGGTTGCACCGTTAACAGTAAGCGGGACGCCGACGGATCCGGAATGTTATGATGGTCTCGGTACTATCGATGCCACCGTAGGTGGCGGAACAAGACCTTTTACCTATACCCTAGTCGATTTATCCCCTGCAGATGGAATCGATTATAGCACCTCCAACGCCAACGTTTCAACCACAACCTTATCATTTAATGGAATAGGTGTTGGTGATTATGAGATTGCCATTACGGATGTCAATAGCTGTACGGTAACTTCATCTACGATAACAATTAACAATGCTGTTGAGATTACAGCCGATATCGTTCCAATTTTACCTGCGGCCTGTAACGATCCCGATCCGTTACAATATGGATTTGAATTTGACAACGTCGTCACTCCTACGGGTACTGTGGAATACAGTGCAGATGCCGGCGGAACGTGGCAGTTCTCCAATGAACTACGGGGTCATGCCTCGGGTACCGAAGTTTTCCCATCGATCCGGGTAGAAGTAGCTCCGGGAGTCTATTGCCAAAAAGATTTTGACAGGTACATCATTCCATTCCCCTTAGATGATCTTGATATAACGCTATCTGCCGTTATTATTGGTTGTAACGACCTCCGGGTCACCGTCGAAGGTAGCGAGGGTAATCCTATTCCGGGTTATGAATATACATATACCGATGACCCGGCAAATTTTAACACCTTTATTTCAGACCCCAATGTTTGGACGGCACCATTGCCCAGCGGCACTTCGCATACCTTTCAAAACATTGACCCGGTTACCCCTCAATATCCTGAAGTTCCGTTGTTGGTACCAGGTCGTTCTTATGTGTTCTATGTACGGGATGGTGCAGGTTGTATCCGACAAAGTAATGTCAACGTAAACGAAATTCCCGGTATTGGTTTGCCAATGGATGTAACTGTAGATGTAACCCCGAGTTGTTTCGGGGCTGCCAATGGCGCCCTTACTTTCAATTTGAATCCTACCGTGACATATCCCAATATGCGTTGGGAAATCTATGAATTGGGCAACTCAACACCTATCGAAACCAGTGGCGGTAACATACCGTACAACAGTAATATCACAACCACAACTCCCCTCGCCGAAGGAGAATATTATATCGATGTTGTTCAGGTTGACGGCTCTAATGTGGATGCTTGTAGGGGAGCAAGTGAAAATGCCTATGTTCCGGAACTCAATGAGTTGACCGCAACCGCTGCCGCTACTAGGGACATCTCTTGTAACCTGCCCGGCCTGATTTCCATAAACGGAATTACCGGAGGCGGTGGGCCAGCTTACACCTTTGATGTCACGGGACCAGCCGGTTTTACGGCTTTGACCGGATTAAATAATAATCCTGTACAAATACCTGTGAACTCACCTGCCGGAGACTATACGGTTACCGTAAACGATCAATACGGTTGCCCGGTCACTTTGAGCCCGGTTACTTTGAGCCTGTCGCCGAACCCGACTATCACCTCCGTTACACAGGATAACTGTAGCGCGCCTATCGACCTTACCGTGGTCGGTGCATCCGCAGCGGGAAATATACGTTATGCCATCGTTCCGGCAGGGGATCCCGTACCTACAACATTTCTTGATAACAGCGGTTTATTTAACGGTGTAGCTGCAGGTTCTTATGATGTCCACATTATCGACGGAAATGGTTGTACTAATGCACAAACGGCATTCGTTGTACATCCCGTTTTATCCGCCAAAGCAGAGCTTACCAAAGTATTGGATTGTACTGCCTCCCCTGATGCCACAATCAGCATAGAGGCTTTAACAGGGTCTGGAAGTTATGAATATTCCATTACCAATACGGCAGGGGCACCCGCAGTTGTCCAAACAGCAGTGCCAAGCAACCCGTTTGATTACCAAGCACCTTTGGCGGGCGACTACACGATAACTATCTATGACACCAATACGCCTGACAATGCGGGCTGTAATAGGCAGTTTGTGGTAACCGTTCCTGCAAGATTGGAGCCCGTAGTGGACAACATAACGGCAACCGATGTAAGTTGTATAGGTGATGCAGATGGAACGATCACAATCTCCGCCACCGATAATGGTGTTGGCCCATACACGTTTGAAATCACTTCTATGGATGGTGCCGCAACCAGCATCAACCCGACGAGCTCGACGAATACGACCGCCTCGTTTACCGGCTTGGCACCTACAACCTCTGCTGCAGGTTATATAGTAACCGTAACCGCCGATACCGGTACGAACAACTGTTCAACGGATAGTGCGGCGATAACTATCGCAGAGCCTTCGCCCATTGTAGTGACCTTAGGTCCAATCGTAGAATTTACATGTACAACTGGCAACAACGATAACGCTGCAAGCATTTCGGTTGCAGGAGTTGCTGGCGGCTCAAATAGCTTTGTCCGCTACGAATTTATTAATGACCAAGGCACGGCCGCTACTGGTGACGACGTGGTCGTTCAAAACGGTATGAATACAGTGTACACGGAAACCGATAGAGATGGTGGCACCTACATTGTAAATGTTTATGATGACAAAGGATGTGTAGGAACTGCACCAGCCACTATTTTGCCCTTCGTAGAAATCAGCGATCCGATAGTTACTATTGATAGCGATGTTAGCTGTAACCCAGGCAACGATGCGCAGGTTTCTATAGGAATTACTTTGAATCCTGTTACCGGAACACCGAATATTGAATATGCGGTTGCAGGTACTGATAATGCGTATAACGCACCTAACCAGGCCTCCAATGTATTTACGGCATTGGGTGTCGGCAACTATGAAGTTACCGCAACCAATATGGATACCGGATGTTTTGTTCAAACCACTTTCGAACTCGAAGATCCGAACAATTTTGAACTTACCACTACCACTGTAGATCTCGAATGTCATGGAACCGATGGGTCGGTAAGCTTTACGATTAATGACCCCGTAAACCCATATTTCAATGGATTTACTTGGCAAATCTATGATTCGCAGGGAACAGCCGCAATCGGAGATGATGTGTTACTCGTTATCCCTCTAGCTACAAGAACTTCCGCCGATGTTGGTCCGACTACTCCGTATGCCATCGGGGCAGGGGAATATCGTGTCGAAATTACCCAAGATTCAAATCCAGCATGTGTGACATCGGAATTCTTTACCATCGCCGGCCCAAGCGACCCGATTACGGCGAATACCGATGTGGATCCGATTACCTGCATAGGTAACGACGGCGTCATCGAAATCATCGAAGTACTCGGCGGATGGGGCGATTATGACTATTATGTGGGAACTGTGGCCCCAACGGTAGCCGGAGACTATTCAGGTACGCCAAGGTTCGATAGCCTGTCGACTGGCACTTATCAAGCATGGGTCATTGACCAAAATGGATGTCAGACCGAAATTCAGAGCAATATAATTCTTGACGATCCGATACCGATAACCGCAGACTTACAGATAAACCAAGCGAATTGCACCAATTTCGAAGGAGAAATCGAAGTTGACAATGTGTTAGGCGGCCAAGGCAGCAATTATACCTATCAATTGATCAAAGATGGCACTGCCATACGCGCGCCACAAAACACGAGGGTATTCTCTGGATTGAATGCAGGCAATTACGAAGTACAAATCACGGATCAGTGGATGTGCACGTTCACCACATCACCCGCAGAAATCATTTTCGAACCTATCGTGCCTTTGGCGACGGTAATCAAGACTATCGACTGCTCGACAACCGATCCGGGCGGTCAGATTACCATCACCCAAAGCGGTGGTTCGGGTAGTTTCGATTATCAGGTGACCTATCCTGATTTAACTACAACGGATAATAACACGACCGGAGTTTTTACTGGAATGGATCAGGTGGGTCCCTACATTTTTACCATAACAGATCAAAATGCAGCACAAGCCTGCCCTACTAACATCACGCAAAGGCTTGACACAGCCGTACTACCTGTAATATCGGTAGATACATCTACGGACGTCACCTGTAACGGTGCCGATGACGGAACCATCTCCGTTAGCGTTACCGACAATGGGGTAGGACCGTATACTTTCGAGATTATCTCAGGTACAGGCAGTTCTGCTACTTTCCCGATAGCGGCGACCTCATCAACGGCAACAACGGCAACGTTCAACGGTTTGGAAGGAACGGCCGCAGGTATCACCTATACCATACGGGCAACAGGAGTAAACTCTTGCGAGGACGACATTACCCAACAAATCATTCAATCCGATGTTATTGCCAATGTCAATGCCGCTGTAGCCGAATTCGGCTGTACAGCTGGCAATAACTCGAACAATGCCATCATAACCATTGATGCCGCTACCATTACGGGTGGTTCAGGAAATTATGTGCGCTATGAGTTTATCAATACGACGACTTCGACAACGGTTCAAGATGATGCCAATGCTTCCTATACGGAAACTGATTTTGCCGGCGGAAACTATAGCATTAATGTATATGACGATAAAGGATGTGTAGGAAGTACAACTACCACGATTCTGCCCTTTAATGAAATTAGCCTACCAACGGTCGCAACGACCCAAGAGGCGGCATGTTCGCCATTGAACAATGCTGAAATCGAGGTGGGAGTAACCGTAAACCCAGCTTCGGCAACCCCGAACTTGGAGTATTCGATAACTGGCATCGGGTCAACAGCGTATCCGACCCAGACTATCACCTCTACGAACAACCCTGAAACATTCACGGGTCTAGAATTTGGCACCTACAGCATCGCCATAACCAATGTAGCTACCGGCTGTATAATCAATACAGTTCATAAAATCGATAATCCCGATACCATTAAGGCAACTGCTACCAAACTGACCGACGAAGAATGTTTGAACAACGGTGTCGATGACGGAAGCTTTAGACTGGAAATTGTGGATTATTCCGGTGCTTACAATTATCAAGTTTATGATAGCAACGATAGTCCGGTAGTGGGTATCGGGTTTAGCGGGACTGGAAATACTAATACCGTCTTGGCTCCTATCACCGGTCTTCCTGGAGGTGTTTACTATGTGCGGGTGACGGCGACCGACGCGCCCCGGTGTGGTGATGACTCCAATTACATAACCATCAACGCACCGCGTGCACCCATTACGGCAATGGTTCGCGAAGAAGCCAACGTCACCTGTTCGAATGACCAAGGCAAAATATTGGTAGATCCGACCGGTGGAAAAGGACCGTACACCATCAATTTGGAAAACACCGATACAAGCCAATTGTACAGCGAAACCAACGTGTCCGCCTTTATTTTCGATAGCTTGTCCGCTGGGGATTTCCATGTCACCATTACCGATACCTTTGGATGTGTACTTTCGGATACTATCGAATTAATTCGGCCAGATGCCATCGCAGCAACAATAGCGACCACGCCGTTAGCCTGCTTCGATAACAATACGGCCAGCGTAACCGCATCGGTAAACGCAAGAAACATTACCCCTATATATCAATATCAATTGAATACGTACGACGATGCTGCGGGTACAAATCTATCCCAGACCTCAGCGTTGCAGCTCGGCAACACTTTCAACGGTTTGGCAGCAGGTTTTTACAGTATTACGGTAACCGACGACGTTAGTTGTTCCAATGAAACTACGATTATTGAAATCATAAATCCTGCGGAAGTAGAGGCGGCGTTGATCAGAACAAGCCCATTGACCTGTGCTACGGGCGTCGAATTCGAGCTGAGCGCCACAGGTGGTAGCGGTACCTACGAATACGGTACCGACAATACCTCATGGAGCCCCATGGTCGGCAACAGCGTAAACCTGCCCTTAAGTGGAATCCTGGCCGCTGGAACCTATCAATACTATGTAAGGGACGCCGTAAACGGATGTACATCAGTGCTTTCGAATTCTATCGAAGAGGACATCATCGAGGATGTGACCTTGATTGTAGATAGATCTGCGGCAGTAATCAACTGTACCGGTGACAATACGGCCATTATTTACGCAAGCGCAACAGGTGGTCTTGGAAACTACGAGTATTCGCTTTATGCCGACGCGTCCTTGAGCTCAGCATCCCTTGTAGCCGGTCCTCAAACGGATGGCGAGTTCAGCGGGTTGGTCATGGGAACCTACTACGTGAACGTAACCAGTGGAAATGCTACTACTAGAGATTGTACCGCACCCGCGGAGGAGGTAATCATTACTGAGCCAAGTCCCGTATCTGTACTAAACCCCAGTGATTTTACCAATGTATCCTGTAACGGTGCCAGCGATGGTACGATAACTGTTGAGCTAACCGGAGGTGTTGGCCCATATCAATATGCCATTTCGCCCAACCTAAACAAGTTTGAAGACGAAAATACGTTTGAAGACTTGGCATCAGGTGCTTATAGGGTCATCGCAACAGATAGCAACGGTTGCTTTGTTTATCTTGATTACAACATCACCGAGCCCGCAGTACTGGAGTTAACCGCTACCGTCTTGCCCGAAGTCTGCGAAGGTGAAGAAAACGGCTCGATAGAACTGACCATTACAGGAGGTACCGCTCCGTACAGTACAAGTTTGAACGGAGAGGCCAATTTTGTACAGGATAGGACCGTCATTAGCGATTTAGCGTCGGACAGCTATCTCGTCTTTGTGCGGGATGCCATGGGCTGTGAGGAATTTGTGTCCGTAACCATCGACCCGGGTGTAAACCTGAATGGCAGTGTAGTACCGGTATATGGCTGTGATGATAACATTACCAGCAATTATGTCAATATTGTCTTAGATGATACCAGCGTTACCGGTGAGGTGCTCTATGCCCTCGATTCGGAAAATCCGGACGATATGCAACTAAATCCATTTTTTAGGGATATTGCCCCTGGACCGCATTACATCGCCATCACTCATGCCAATGGATGTATGGTGACCCATAGTTTCGAAATCGATGCTTATGAACCTTTGACAATTACCGCCCAGCAGAGCAATATCAACGAGATTACGGCGACCGTAACCGGAGGTAAGGAAGATTATACGATTTATTTCGGGGATGTGAACAACGGTGCCGACAATACATTCATGATCAACCGTACCGATACCTATATTGTAAGAGTAGTCGATGAAAACGGTTGTGAGGCCACCGCCAATATCTTTATCGAGTTCATCGATATTGAGATTCCGAACTTCTTCAGCCCCAATGGAGATGCGGAGAATCAGTTTTGGAAACCGAGGAACGATGAAGGCTTCCCGCAGATACTAACCATCATATTCGATCGTTATGGTAGGGAGGTGTACCGAATCGGCCAGGGCGATCGCGGATGGGACGGTTTTTACCAACAGAATGAACTTCCGACCGGAGATTACTGGTACATCATAAAATTGAACGGAGAGAACGATAATCGCGAGTTTGTCGGCCACTTTACCCTATATCGCTAAAATCTTAACCTACTTTACGATGCGAAAAATAATATTGACCCTTCTGTACCTGGGCGGCCTTTTAGCCGCTAGGGGCCAAGAGCTTAACTCGCCCCAGTTATCGCAATACTTGGCAGACAACCCTTTTGTTCTGTCCCCCGTCTATGCAGGTATCGGCGATCATGTAAAGATACGCCTGAATGGACTTGCCCAGTGGGTGGGCATCAAAGATGCGCCCCAGACCCAATCATTGGCGGCAGACATGCGCCTTGGTGAAAAATCGGGACTAGGTGTCTTTTTGTACAATGACAAGAACGGTTATACCAAACAGCAGGGTGCCCGAATATCTTTTGCGCACCACTTGACCATAGACCGCTATGACGATGAATTTTTATCGTTTGGATTATCCTATAACTTTAACCAGTTCCGGATTGATATCGACCAGTTTGTCAATGCCAACCTCGATCCGGGAGTGATCAATAACCGACAGACCACCAATCACAACTTTGATGTGGGCGCCATGTACCGTTACGGAAAATTCTATTTCAGTGCGAACGCCTCGAACCTTTTGGGCAAAGATCCCAGTAATTTCACATTTAACGCCGATGAGCCCAATGAGTTAAGAAATTACTATGCCTATACGGGATATCGCTACCGAAAAAACAAGAATTCCAATTTAGAGATCGAGCCTTCACTTCTGTTCAAATTGTTCGAAAGCGACGGTCGCTCAGAAACGGATCTAAACCTAAAATTCCGCTTCTATGATTTTGAGGACTACTACTATACCGGCGTCAACTACCGTTTCTTGAACGATCAAATAGGTGACCCCCTGTATATCGCCCCTTTTGCGGGACTTAAGAAGGGTAACTTCTATTTTGGATACTCCTACCAAATCATCCTCAACGAAATCATCACCTATAGTACAGGAACTCATGTGGTAACCATCGGTGTAGACCTATTTCAAGGGCTTAGTAATTGTCGGTGTACGTACTAGAAATATGGAGATAAAGATATCTCACGATGGCAATTCGGAACACGGATAATTTATTTACAAGTATAAAAATCTTAGTGCCAAATAAACATCCGCGGCATCGGTGTTCTATGTTCCAGGGTATTCCATTAACTTTGCGGAAACTTTTATAGTGGGGAAAGTAAAAATTGATAATATCAGGGTGTATGCCCATCACGGCTGCCTAAAGGAAGAAACTGCCATCGGCAGTGAATATCGCGTGGACGTCTCGGTGGATGCCGATCTCTCTGAAGCCTCCCTTTCAGATGCTTTGTCCGATACTGTAGATTACGTACACATCAACCATATCGTTAAACAAGAGATGGAAATTCCGTCAAAACTTTTGGAAACCGTATGTCAACGGATTATCGACAGAATTTTTGAAGAAATTGATATTGTGGATAAAGCCAAGGTCTATGTGTCTAAAATAAATCCACCAATAGGTGGTGACGTAGAGAAGGTAAGCATAGTTTTAAAGGAAAAAAGGGTGTATTAGATTTTCCTATGTACTAGAAAAAATTACCTTTGCAAAATAAATCTGGCATCGTGGCCGAGTGGCTAGGCGCAGCTCTGCAAAAGCTTGTACAGCAGTTCGAATCTGCTCGATGCCTCTTCAAAATCCCAACTATCAAGTTGGGATTTTTTTATTTGTTCGTACGGAGATTGTTCCCTCAATCATAGAGGCGCTCAATACCACCAGTTTTGGCCTGCATTTGGTGATGTATTCCCAAATCCATATTCTCAATCCCTTTTTCGATGTCGAATTGGTCTTTGGGCAAAAATCCCTTCACTACCAATACAAGACCGCATATGATTAAAATGAGGCCGAGTACTTTCTTTACCCAAAATATGCGTCTAAAGGTGAGTTTTTGCTTGAGTTGTTTGGCCAAGAGAATCTTTAGGATATCAGTGGCAAAATAAGCGCCAATCATGGACGAAAAAAATAATAGTATGCGGTCGGGATCATTGTCAAGACTGGGACCCACCACAATGATAATGCCCAACCAGAACACCAAGACCCCGATATTGATAAAATTGAGTAGAAAACCCTTGACCGCAAGGTTAAAATAATTGCTTTTATTAGATTTAAACTTTGACACTGCCTTTTTCGAGGGCTTTTTGACGAAAACGGTAATGCCATAAATCAGGAGAATAACACCACCAAAAACAAAAAGCCCCGGTTGGTTACTGAGGTTTTCCAGAAGTTGAAAACTGCTGAAATAGGCAATGATCAGAAAAAGTATATCGGCAATGATTACGCCGATATCAAAGGCAATCGCAGCTCTAATACCCCTTGTTGCACTAGTCTCTAGAAGCACAAAAAAAACAGGTCCGATCATAAAGCTTAATAAAAAGCCCAACGGTATCGCTGCCTGTACGTCTTGCCACATAGTTATTGGTTAATGACCGCCTGTCGGTCGACAAGGTTAAAAGTTAACGGTAAAAACCGAAACAACAATCCCTATTAACTAATAACTGGTAACTATTAACATTTTAATACCAAAACTACATTCTGGTAACCGTACCGCCAAATACTGTTTTTTCGTCCATCTTTACAGGATTTCCGTAAACCAGAACTTCACCACCGGCCTTAACCGTGGCTTTTACATAATCGGAAGCGTAAATTTCGGCACGTGAGCCCGCATTTACGTTAATTGTAGAAAATTTGGTTTTCAACGCTTTACCTTCATAAATACCACCTGTATTTATGGCAACATCCTGTAGATCGGAGGTTCCGGTAGTTATAATTATACCTCCGGTCACGGTTTTTATCAACAACTGCTCCACTTCCGCAGTAAGGACAATCTCGCCGCCTTCCTGTGCCTTCAATTCCAACACATCTTGTGAAATGGTTTCTTTAGAGCTGATCCGTGCATCTTCGTTAACGTCGATAACAACTAATTTTTCGGTGTAGTACACATCGACGAATGTGTGGTAGCCGCTAAAAATTTTATCAAGTTGCATCCGAATTTTAAGTACACCATCATTGTTAACGATAGCCACTTTTTCGACACTCTCGCCAGTAACGACTGCTTTGTTGATATTTGACTTAATAAGGTTTATCGAAAGACCGTCGAAAGCTTTTACTTCGGTAAACGGTGTAAGGTCTTGGGTAAGATTTTGAGCGGATATAAAACTTTGCCCAAGTACTACTATCATTAAAAACATGAACTGTTTCATGATGTCAATTTTAGGTCGGTTGTATATAACCTATCCTTTTCAGAAACGGATTTAATCGTGTCTTTTCTCTACGGGAAAGGTTGCCGGTCTATATATAAACAAAATCTATTCCGAAAAATTGTCTTGATTCGATGTCGGTACGCTCAATACGTTGAAATACGTGGAATGCCATCATGGATTTTAACAGGTTTCAAGCTTCATGTTTACCAAGTAAGGAAAAATCAAGATGTCTTTTTATCAAGTCGGTATCTTTTACCATCACCAAGACCTCGTCGCCCAGTTGGTACGTTGTTTTCGTGCGTTCACCTACGATAGCGTACTCTTTTTCATCAAAGATATAATAATCGCCCTTAATATCACTGATACGCACCATGCCCTCGCATTTGTTCTCAATGATTTCTACGTAAATGCCCCATTCGGTAACGCCGCTAATGACCCCGACGAACTCTTGGTCTTGATGGTCTTGCATGAACTTGATCTGCATGTATTTAATAGAATCACGTTCAGCACTTGAGGCCAGATATTCCATATCGGACGAATGTTTGCATTTTTTCTCATAGGCTTCGGCATTGGCCGATTTTCCACCATCTAAATAATGTTGTAACAAACGATGTACCATCACATCGGGATATCGGCGGATGGGTGAGGTGAAATGCGTGTAGTAATCGAACGATAGTCCATAGTGCCCAATATTATCCGTGGTATAGATAGCCTTGCTCATACTTCTTATGGTGAGCGTATCGACCAGGTTTTGTTCTTTTTTGCCCTTTACATCGCTCAAAAGCTGATTTAGCGACTTACTGATCGATTTTTTGTCTTTAAAGTCCAGCTTATGCCCAAAACGGGAAACGATACCGTTCAAAGCCATCAGTTTATCTTGGTCGGGGTCATCATGTATGCGATAGATAAACGTTTTCTTGGGCGTTTTCTTTCCGATAAACTCCGCCACTTTTCGGTTGGCCAAGAGCATAAACTCCTCAATCAGTTTATTGGCATCTTTCGATTCCTTAAAATATACGCCTTCGGGTTCACTTTGCTCGTTCAATATAAACTTGACCTCCAATTTATCAAATGATAATGCACCTTGATTCATACGTTTATCACGCATAATCTTAGCCAAGCGGTCCAACTCCAAGGTAGCCTTCACAATGACGTCAGCAACGGAATACGCCGCGCCACGAATGGATATGTCTTCGGGAATACTCCCTTTTTCGGTCTCTATAATATGCTGTGCCTCTTCATAGGCGAAACGTTCATCGGAGTTGACGACGGTTCTGCCGAACCATTGGTTTTTAATTCCTGCGTTATCCTTGTCGATTTCAAAAATGGCAGAAAAAGTATATTTTTCCTCATTGGGTCTTAAGGAGCAGGCGTTGTTAGACAATATCTCTGGAAGCATTGGCACGACGCGGTCGACTAAATAAACCGAAGTGGCGCGTTCGTAGGCCTCATCCTCTAAGATTGTATCGGGTAGCACATAATGGGAAACATCGGCAATATGGATGCCTATCTCATAATTTCCATTTTCCAAAACGGCAAAGGATAGCGCATCGTCAAAATCCTTGGCATCCTTCGGGTCAATTGTGAACGTAAGCACGTTGCGCATATCCCTTCGTTTGGCAATCTCCTCTTCCTTGATAGAGGTATCCAAGGTATCTGCAAAACGCTCTACTTCGGACGGAAAATCGTAAGGTAATCCATATTCGGCAAGAATGGCATGGATCTCAGTATTGTGTTCCCCAGGTTTGCCGAGTACCTCGGTTACTCTTCCTGTAGGCGAATCTCCATTTTCAGACCAACTCTCCAGGGTTACGACCACTTTATCACCGTCGTTCGCATCCATGGTATTTCCCTTTGGGACAAAAAAATCGGTATACATTCTGAAATCCGTCGGGCGAACGAAAGCAAAGGTCTTCTGAAGGTCAAGAATACCTACAAACTCGGTTTTTTTCCGTTCTATAATTTTTGTTATTTCGCCCTCGAGCTTTTTACCTTTTCTAGGTTTAAATATATTTACCTCGACCATATCACCGTGAAAGGCCTTGTTAACACGGCTCTTCGGTACAAAGACATCATCGTCCATACCCTCTATAACAATATAGGCATCGCCCCGACCGGTAAGGTCGACTTTTCCAGTATGCTGACTTCCGCCCTGTTGACTTCCGCCATGTCCGCTTTTAGATGAACCACTGCCCGCGGCCTTATACTGCCCACGGTCTTCTTCATCGATTCTATTTTCGGCTTTCAACTGTCCCAGTCGTTTAATCAATTGATTTCGGTCTTGGGTATCGGTCAAATCAAGCTTGGCTGCTATCTCTTTGTAATCGAATGCTTTTTGGGGTTCTTTTTCAAGTGTGGTGAAGATGCCTTTCGTAATCTCGTTCTTTCTATGGTTTCTGGCTTTCTTTTTCTTCTTTGACATTAATCGTATTTATGAATTTGGGTGGAAAATTACGAATTATACACGTAGCATCCTTACTTTCGGGCGTTTAGTTGTAGGTTCGAACCGCATACACGTCTGGTTCTAAGTTCACTTTCGGTAGATTTTTAAGGGTTATCAACATATACTACATATTACATTTTCTTTTTTAAAATTTTAAATAAAAAATGATGGTTATGATAGGATGTTGATAGCGGTATAAAATTTAGTAATAAAACTTGCTATGAACAGTTAGTGAATATTATCGACAACTTATACAGGTAAGTTATCGTTATAAATCAAAGTGTTATCCTGTTTATTAAAATAGGTTGATAACCGATGTGAACATCCACTTTTTGATAAGTGAGCCAAAAAGAAATGTTTATTTTGGAGGATAATTATTTGATAGATGACTATCAAGTCGGAACAACTATTTTCTGCTTTTCGGAATCTATTTTGTAAGCTAGAATAGGAATCGAAAAACCTAATTTTGTATCCCTTTTCTTTTGTTGGGTTATTAACAGGTATAGGCCAAGTTGTGCGCTACAAATGAACACCGCTTTTTGGGATTCGAAAACTGTTTGTTGTGAAGGCCAGCTATTTTGTGGTAAAGTACCACTATTTGTATATTTAGAGTGATGTTATAATAGCTATAAACTTAGGTAGCAGGTTCCTGTATCCATCGCTGATTAACCCCTGAGCTTCGAACAATTCGGTGGGAAGATGGAGTTTTCTTTTTTGGGATGTGCTTTGGGTGTACCTAACCTTAAATTTTTAATTTTTTATGTCGGATTCCGATAATCATTCGCACAGTCATTCCCATCCCGATCTAAAAGGAAGAAATCTTATTATTTCTATCCTTTTAAATATTTTAATAACCGTTTCACAGGTTATTGGGGGCCTGATTTCGGGCAGTCTTTCACTTTTGTCGGACGCGCTTCACAACTTCAGCGATGTGATGTCGCTCATTGTGAGCTATATAGCCAATTTGCTTTCGAAAAGGAAAGCTTCGGACCGCAAAACCTTTGGATACAAGAGGGCTGAAATTATCGCAGCTTTTGTCAATGCCGCTACCTTAATGATTGTAGCCGTCATATTGATAAAGGAAGCCATTGAGCGCTTTTTTGATCCGCAGGAAGTAGCCTCTGACCTGGTAATTTGGCTTTCTCTATTAGGTATTCTGGCCAATGGATTCAGTGTTTTGTTGTTGAAAAAGGATGCTGATAGCAATATGAACATGAAATCTGCCTATTTGCATTTGCTGACCGATATGATGGCCTCCGTCGCCGTCTTGATAGGGGGTATATTGATGAAATTCTATCAAGTATATTGGGTAGATGCGGCCCTTACTTTGGCCATTGCACTCTATTTGATATATATGGGATACGACCTTCTAAAAGATTCGACCCGGGTGCTCATGCTTTTTACACCCAATTCGATACAGGTGGAACAATTCGTTGAAGCCATCCAGAAAATAGCGTCCATTAAGAATGTTCACCACGTACATATATGGCAATTGAACGAAGATGAAGTACACCTTGAAGCACACGTTGATTTTCAAAAAGACATCCGATTATCGGAGTTTGATAACATTCTGGGCGAAATAGAGCATGTGGCGTATCATAAATTCGGAATCAATCACGTTAACATTCAACCTGAATTCAATAAGTTGGACAGTAAGTCGGTAATTGTTCAGGATTAAGATAAGAACCCCTATATTTCGCATACTCTGTAATGAAATACATTGTTTATCGACTACAACGAACGATGTATCTCGTTCCCGTCATTAGTGATGCGTCTCACAGCAGAGTTCGCAAGAGAGCAGAAGTAGGGCTTAGAAAC
The DNA here is from genome assembly GCA_963832345.1 of uncultured Flavobacteriaceae bacterium. GTDB lineage: Bacteria > Bacteroidota > Bacteroidia > Flavobacteriales > Flavobacteriaceae > Pricia. The sequence goes on from CAWHTW010000020.1 coordinate 343,759, forward strand.
TTATTTTATGATAAAAATTGCGGTAAAGAAGTTTGAAGAATTGACCCATAAAGAGCTTTACGACCTACTAAGACTCAGAAGCGAGGTATTCGTTGTGGAACAGGATTGTATATATGAGGATATCGATGGAAAAGACCAAATGGCATTGCACGTCGTTGGAACAAAAAAAGGTAAAGTAGTGGCCTATACCCGTATTTTCAAGTCTGGTGATTATACAGATGAGGCCAGTATCGGAAGGGTTGTGGTTAAGAGAAATCAGCGTAAATTAGGATATGGGAAAGATATTATGAAGATTGCAATACAGGCAGTTCATGAACACTTTAACGAAAAGGTCATTCATGTATCGGCGCAGATGTATCTTGAACGGTTTTATCACGATCTGGGCTTTAGCCAGGTCGGCGATGGATATTTGGAAGATGGCATTCCACACATTGGGATGATTCGAAAATCGTAGCAACGCGTTGCCGGTTTCCCATTTTCTCAGTAAACCGAATATAAAAAACAAAAAAAGCTAATAAAAATTTCAGTTTCTATTAGCTTTTCCTGTATATCTTCTGCAAGGAGAAAAATCTTCGTCTTATATCAAATCTTGATGGGCTCCTTATTACTGAGGTTGATGTCCTCCAGCATGGTATCCGTAAATTTATAGTGGCCTCGGGTCGTAATAATTCGAAACCGATTGGAATTCATCCGGCTCAAGGTATCCAAAAAGAGCCATTTGGTCTTCAATAACCTAGGCTTGTTGGATTTCAAGCTGATTTCAAAATAATATTTTCTACCATTTTTCAGCGCTACGATGTCAGGTGTAATCTTTGCATCGTGCCCTTTACGGATATACGATTTAGGGGTTTCATACCCTTCCATATCCGCTTTTATATCTTCAAATCCAGTGGCTTCCAAGTGTTGGATAGACTTTTCTAAAAACGCCTGATTTTCTGACTTTTCTACATTTACCATAGCTCACAAGATACGCCAAAAAAAGATAATTACAAATTATGGAGAGACATTAACTTAAATTTAATAAAATCCGTTGATAGCTGGCAGCTTCCTAGAGGAGGGTTGACCACGAATTTAATCTCTGAGCGTTGAAGTCCCCCGATGCTTGCATAGAGCAAGTTTATTACTGGAATCAAATACGGGTAAAAAAACGCTAGGTTAATACTGGCTACAGAAATTAGACCCAGTAGTTGGTAAGTAAGGCTTACGGCACATCCTGATTTTATCTGAAACATCCATTAAAGTCAAGAATTTTTCGATGTACGGCGGGTTAACACAAACATACATGGGCTACCCCAAGATAAAAGACCGATGGGTCTGTAAAATGGTACTATACATACCTACTCACAAACCGTTTTTATCGATCAACGCCGCACCCAATTTTTCCACGACCCCTACAATCAGGGCATTTCCCATGAAAAAGGCCCGTTTGGTATCGCTGATGCCTTCGAGTTCGGTGTGGGTATCGGGGAACATGTTCAAACGTTCCAACTCAATGGGGGTCAATCTTCGCAATCCCTTTGCAGTCTGTACTACATGTTTGAACCGTGAGGGTGTCTTGCCGCCTTCACCGGTAATTATGGTACGGGAAGCATTGTCCAGCGCATCCGGAAAAATCATTCCACCTTCGGTATATTGATATTCGAATCCGTTTTTGGCAGTACGTGTCTCCTTTTTGGCCCCCTTAAGATAATCCCATTTTGGATAATCTCCCGAAGGAATAAAAAAAGTGTCGTCCACAGCTCCATTTTGTAGGATATCGCCTAAAACAATCCGTTTTCCGGTATAGTTGGGCTTTGTTTTAATAGTGAAGACTTTTCCTTTTATAAAAATACCTGTGTTTTCAAAAGGGGATAATTTTTCGCCTTTATTAAAGTATTCGGAAATTTCGACCAAGGAATCGGACAGGGAGAATGACGGCCTTTCGATTTCTTGTGATGGAAAAGAATCCTTTTTTTTGAAAAGATTTTGCACCGGAAACGCTTCTGCCATTGTTCCTGAAATTTGCATCCAGTCCGATTTATGGGCTCTTTTCAATCTTTTGTATAGGGAGGTTGATTTATGATAGGCCAAAATAAAAATCCGCCGCCTGCGTTGCGGCATCCCATAATCCGCGGCATTTATAACGCGCCATTCAACGGCATATCCCAAATTATCCAAACTTTTTAGGATGATGGCAAAATCCCTTCCCCGCTGTATCGAAGGGGATTTAAGCAAGCGGTCAACATTTTCCAGAATCAAATATTTCGGTGGATTTTTCTTTTCGGATAGTATTCTATGGATGCTCCACCAAAGCACTCCCTTTTTACCAATCAATCCCTTAGAACTTTTGAGGGTAGTGGCAACGGAATAATCTTGACAGGGAAAACCACCGACCAGCACCTCAGCCTCAGGAATTTCGCTTGTCTTCACTTCAGCTATATCGGCATTACTGTGATTTTTACTTCCGAAACGGGCCTCGTAGACCTCCGAGGCATGTTGTCTTTTGGTACCTGGCTCCCATTGATTGCTCCAAACGACCTCAAAATGCCCTGTGTTTTCGAGTCCCAACCTAAAACCGCCAACGCCGGCAAAAAGTTCGATGACCTTTAATTTTTCCATTGTTTCAAATTTACATAATTTCCCGTGGTGAAATAAATTGGATTATGATCAAGGCTTTCTTCAAAATATTTATCGGGCTATTGGCCATTCTGTTAACGGCCTGTGGAAAAATGGACGACAAGCGAAAGCTCTTGGCACAGATTCAACAGGTACAATCCGAATACACACCCGATAAACGCACTGCCTTGTTCGATGTTACCGTAGTCGATGCCGCCGATGCTTTTGTGTTAACGGGAGAAAGCGATAAGCCTGAAGCTGTAGAGATACTGAAGGCCAAGTTGAAATCCGAAAACATCGGTTTTAAGGATGAAATCGAGATTTTACCTTCCAAAAACTTGAACGGGAAAACCCAGGCCCTAATAAACATCTCGGTCGCTAACCTACGGAGCCAACCCAAACATTCCGCGGAGTTGGCCACGCAGGCGACTTTGGGAACTCCGGTAAAAGTTCTTAAAGAACAGGAAGGGTGGTACTATGTTCAGACCCCCGACAAGTACTTGGCTTGGGTCGATGATGGGGGCATCACGCTTTTTGATGACCGGGTAATGACCAATTGGAAGACCGCCCCCAAGATGATATATACGAAAACGTATGGTCATTCTTATGAAGGCGCTGATAAGGTACAGCCGGTATCCGACCTCGTGGCAGGAAATATTTTGGAAATCATAAAGGATGTGGATAAATTTTTCATCGTACGCTATCCCGATGGCAGACAAGCCTATGTCTCGAAAGTAGAAGCGGAACCCTACGATGCATGGCTCGACAAATTGACACTCAATGCCGATAGCCTTGTGGCCAAATCGAAAACCTTGATGGGCGTACCCTACCTGTGGGGCGGCACCTCAACAAAAGGAATGGATTGTAGCGGTTTTACCAAAACGGTATATTTTCTCAACGGAATTGTCATCCCTAGGGATGCTTCCCAACAAGTACATACCGGGAAGGCCATCGATTCTGTTGCCAATTTCGAAAATCTACAAAAAGGCGATTTGTTGTTCTTTGGAAGGAAAGCCACCGATTCCACTTCGGAAAAAGTGGTTCATGTCGGCATGTGGATAGGCAATAACGAGTTCATACATGCATCCGATCAGGTGCGCATCAGCAGTATAGAGAAGGACGCCAAGAACTACGATGAGTTCAATCTGAACCGCTATTTGCGAACCAAACGAATTTTAAGGGAAAAAGACGAGGCACTTATCAGTTTGTTGGACATGCCTCTGTTTAAAGACTAAAGTCATTGGAAGCTTGCCTCTTTAAGATTTGCATCACGCCAATCGTTACGTCAGCCTGAGCAATCGAAGGACCTAGACACACCGGAATTACAAACCACTACATTGTCATCCTTTCACCGCCCGCAGCGTAATAGCTTCCATGACATTAAAGGTCAACTGTCTTTCCGGTCCGAAACGACTCGTCCGCCGCCAAAACGATGCGAAGGCTGTTGACCGCATCGCGCATATGGTCGCTTAAATCAACGTCTTCGGTGATGGCCTTCATAAAATATTCCTGTTCCAATTTACAAAGCGCATCATGGTCAGGTTCGTCGGAGGTGTTGATAATTTCATCGGGCTTGGCAAAATTTCCATCACTGTCAAGAGCCGCATGATGTAGTTTTAAGCCTCCCGTTTTCGTATGATCTTCCACATTATCGGAATCCCCTTTGGCATCGTCGGAGATGGAAACGCTTCCCTTTGGCCCAATAACGTCCTTTATAAAAAAAGCGGTCTCGCTCATCATCGGTCCCCATCCCGCTTCGTACCAACCGACGGAACCATCTTTAAACCGAACCTGTAACTGTCCGTAATTATACATTTTAGCATCGATTTCATCCGACAGCCTTGCCCCAATGGCACTGACACTTACGGGTACCGATTGGGTCATGAGGCACATAATATCCACATAATGTACGCCACAGTCCACAATCGGAGACATGCTATTCATCAACTGTTTATGCGTGTACCACATATCGCCCGAGGCCTGTTGGTTCAGGTTCATACGCATGACCAAAGGCTTGCCAAGGGTTCTTGCCACCTTGACGAATTTTGCCCAGGCAGGGTGTACGCGCAGAATGTATCCTACCACCATCTTTTTACCTTTTTTGTGCGCCAGATCGACTAAGTCTTGGGCCGCTTCGACCGTCAACGCCAAAGGTTTTTCCACAAAGACATGGGCATCGGCGTTGAGGGCCGCGCGAATATATTCCGCATGTGTATCGGGGTAGGTGTTTATGGAGACGGCATCGGGTTTCGTGGTGGCCAAAGCTTCTTCATAATTATCAAAAGTTGGGTAACCGCCCAGTTCCTCCGATAGCTTTTCACGGCTTTTGGGCGTTCGACTGACAAGGCCCACGATTTCAAAGCCATCCATTTTATGATAGGCTCGGGCGTGGGAAGTACCCATGTTGCCGCAGCCTACTACTATTATTCTTTGTTTTTTCATGGTTATATGTTTTTATCGCAAATCTTCGAACATAGCTCTTTCATTCTAGCGCAAACGCAAGAATTTGGTTTCCTTTCTCCGTCCCCAACTTCTCCCCGCCACAGGCAATGGCAATATATTGTTTTTCGTTAACTTCGTACATTGCGGGAGTGGCAAAGGCGGGGAACGGTAGTTTGTACTCCCAAAGAATTTCTCCGGTGTATTTGTCGAACACGCGAAAATAACCATCACGGGTCGCGCCGATAAATAGGAGTCCGTTTTCAGTGACCACTGCCCCTCCGTAATTTTCAGTTCCTGTTCCCACGCCTTTATCCCCAAGTTCGGGGGTATTTCCAAAAGGCACCGACCAGATATACTTGCCTGTATTTAAATCGATGGCATGCATCGTGCCCCAAGGCGGGTCTATGGCAGGTAGGCCGTTGACATCTACAAACTTAGTGTAACCCAAGTGTTTATAGGGATCGGTAACAGAATCAGCCTGAACCCTTTCCTCGGCTACGTTATGCTTTGTTTCTTCGTTATACAGAAACCGTAACAGCGCCTCTTTTTCAACCTTGGGAATTTGGGGAAAACCGGTCATCATTCCCCTTCCGTGGGTAATGATTTCAGCTGTTTCGTTCTTCCCCTTTCGAAGTTGTAGGTCGACCAAGGAGGGAAATCCGCTTTCCACCGCTCCTTTTCTATCGGCCCGATGGCAGGTAACGCAGTATTTTTGGTAGGTAGCTTCCCCGAGTGGCTTTCCGCTATAATCCGCAGTATTCTGCCCCATCTGTAGTATCCATGGCATTTCGTTGGAATTTACATAAAGAATGCCATCGTCGGGATCTGCCGATGCGCCGCCCCATTCAGCGGCCCCATCATAACCGGGCAACAACATAACCGGATCTAAACTAGGAGGGGCGTAAATTCTGCCATCCGCATTTTTTAGAATTTGCCGTAATGAATCCACATTTTTTGCAAACGGACTTATGCTATTTTCGGTCAGCTCGGTCGATTGTCGTGCAAAAGGTTTAGGCGCAACGGGTAAAGGCTGCGTTGCCCATGCCGCTTCACCATTCAATACTGATTTAGGCACAGGTACTTCCTCAATATCGAAAAGAGGTTTGCCGGTCATCCTATCAAAAACATAAACGTAACCCTGCTTGGTCACTTGGGCCACTGCGGGAATCTTTTTTCCTTCCCGCTCGACCATCAAAAGATTGGGCGGCGCGGGCGGATCTCTGTCCCACAGGTCATGATGGGTGAACTGAAAATGCCAGATCCGTTCTCCTGTATCAGCGTTCAGTGCCAAAAGACAATTCGCATAGAGGTTGCTGCCTTTACGCATACCGCCATAAAAATCAGGTGCCGCCGAGCCGGTTGGTACATATAAAATTCCATTTTCATCGTCTACGGCCATGCCGGCCCAGTTATTTGCGGCGCCTACGACTTCACTATTTCGGATGTTCTTATTTTCCCAAGTGTCAGAACCTGGAGCACCATTTTCCGGAAGGGTATGAAAAGCCCATTCCACTTTTCCGGTAATGACATTAAAGGCCATGATATCTCCTGGAGCGGCACCTGCCCCTTCCGACAGGCGTAACGGCATTATAATAAGGTCTTTGTAAATAGTGCCCGGGGTGTTGGAAATCACGAATTTCTCTCTTGCCGATTCTGGCATACCCGAACGCAAATCGATTTTCCCCCCGACACCAAAGCTAGTGATAGGGGCACCTGTTAAGGCATCGAGCGCAAAAAGATCGGAACCTCTCGTGCAGAGAATGCGTTTATCACTTCCCTTTTCCCAATACGATACACCGCGGCTCGTTGAATGCCAGACTTGTACGGAATCACCAAACTGCCATATTTTTTCTCCAGTTGACGCATTGATTGCAAAGACTCTTAGTGCCGCCGAAACGCCGTAAAGTATGGAATCGACCACTATAGGGTTCATCTGCATCTGCCCCAAATCCGGAGTTTCGTGCGACCAGGCAACCTTTAGGTTTTTTACGTTTTCACGAGTTATTTCCGAAAGGGTAGAGTAGTGGCTACGCCCGGAGTCACCCAGATACGATGACCACGTGGCATATTGTTTTTTTAGGGGATTTTCGGCTTCAGAGGATGTACAGCCCACTACCATTAGGCAAATCGACGCAAAAAGACCTGCTACGAAACAATTTTTTTGTCCACGCATGAAATTCATTGGATGGTTTGTTTAAAAGTACTCAAAAATATCGATTTAAAATATGTCGTACGTTTTGGTAATATGACTTCCCGAACAAATTCAAATGTACTAGCAGATAATACAACTGATAGATATCATTGCGTTCTTTTTCACCATCGATTTTTGGGAAATGCTCGGCATAAGCACGGTAAAACGGGACGCCAAAGCCTCCAAAAAGGCGGGTCATCGCGATATCGACTTCGTGATGTCCGTAATACGTTGCCGGGTCGATGAGGTAGGGCACGCCTTTTTGGGATACTACATAGTTGCCGCTCCACAGATCGCCATGCAAAAGGGAAGGTTTTACATCGGGAAAAAGAGTATGGCAGATTTCTAGGAGCCTTTGCTCGGAAGGAATCTCGTCGTTTTGAAGCCGTTTTTCGCGCAATGCCAACTTTAATTGCGGCAGCAACCGCTCTCCCACGTAAAATTTCGCCCAATCTGCATTTTCTATATTCGACTGTGGAAGGCTTCCGATATAGTTGTTGGCCTCCCATCCAAAAGTGTTGGCCGTCGACTTTTGGTGTAGCTGAGCCAATTGATTTCCGAACTGTTCCATATCTTTCGGGGATGCCGTTTTGGGTTCTATGTATTCCAATACCAGAAATGCACCTATATCCAGACCTTCGCACAATACGACTTTTGGGACGGCAATCGTTTTCGTTCGGGCAATCGCTTCCAAAGCCTTTTTCTCTGCCAAAAACAGGGCATCGGCGTGGTCGGCATGGTTCACTTTACAGAAAAAACGCTCAGATTCGGTTTCCAGCAGATATGCTCGTGAGATGTCACCACCTGAAATAGATCGTATGCTTTCAATGTTGACACAAAGCAAGTATTCAAGGTGGTCTTTAAGGTTTTTATCCATTTGCTTGATTCGTACTTAGTCAATTAAAGGGTGAAGTTTGCGAGCAGTTTGACCAGAACCTCTTTTCTATGCCGCTTTTTTGCGCCATACACATTTCCCATAAAGGCGTTTGGCGAACTACGCTCAGCGGTTATTTAAAGAAAGGGATTCAGTTCTACCGCCGTACTAAGGGATTGAGTATTTTTTCATAAGCAGCTGCGTACTGCTCCATGCCCAGATCCGTAGGATGCGTACCATCTACAAAAGCATCGTTCGAGAGGCCTATTTCTGCTTTGGAAAGCATGTACAAATTTTCCAAACCTTCTTTTTTTAAGGCTTTGAACGACTCTGTCATCCAAGAGTTCAAAGTTTCATAGACGTTTCTTCGGCCTGAATCGACAAGTCCATCGGAATACCCAGCATGCTGAACCAAAAGAACCGGTGTTTTCGGATGATTTTCACGAAGTGATAAAACACTCTCCCGAATGCGTTTTTGGATGTCTTCCTTGCTCCGTTTTTCGTTGGGGGAAAGATTGGGCAAACAGTCGAGTACAAAGACCGAAGCGTCGATTTCGTTGATAAGATCAATGACCTCGGGCTCCAATCTTCCGTTACCGGAGAACCCTAAATTAACGACCGGATAGTCCAATTTTCGGGATAGAATGTTCGTCCAAGCCATACCGGGACGTGAGGCACAGGCGCCTTGTGCAATCGATGTGCCGTACACGACTACAGGCTTTTCGGATCTTGTGGAAAGAAACCGGAACGAACTTCCGGCCTTTACGCCGATTCGAAGGTTTTTGATATCATTATACAGGGGAAATAGCAATTGATAATCATGCATGCCTTTTGGAAGCGCATCTACCGTAAAATGATACCGAATAATATCCTTAAAACCGTATTTGCCCCTGCACCAAAGCCAATTATCCTTGATTTTTACATAAAGATCTATACCGCTTACACCTGTAGCGGGAAAATGGTCCATGGCCAGATTACCACCTACTTCGTATTGAACAAGGACGGAATCCGCATCCGTTTCAAACCGGATGCCCAATCCGGCAGAACTCCGCGAAAGGTTCCAAACAGCTTCGCGTACTGTATTTTCGGCTTTGTCGGGCAGACGGTTAAAACCAATATCCTCCCAGCCCTGGCCTTCAAGCTGTTGTATGGAATCCGATACAGTATGCCAGAGATACTTGTCTTGCTCTTGAGCTGAAACCTGTGTGCTAATAACTAAAAGCAGGATTAAAAAAAAATTGTTTTTTGCGGACATAATTTTTGCATTTATTTTCTTGAAAAATGGCCAATCGACTGGGACAGGTCGTATCGGAAGTTTGAATATATGGAAAAAAACGTATTTTGCAACGCCACTCTCGACCTAAGGATATTTTCTTTACATTAGATGCAAAAGTCTTAGTCAGATATCGTTCCAGTATTCGCCTTTGAAGGTATAACATTGAGCCTATCAACGCGTCTCAAAAATAGTTTACGCAGCTACCTTTATCCAAAAACGGTTGCCTAGCGGCGGTAACAGTAGTAGTGGCTGCGTACTGCAACTGGGAGTGCGACTTAGAATGCTGCAGAATGAATTTTATCCATTACCTAAAAACTATGTACTTTTAGTGCATGGTGGTTTACTATAACCAGCAACCTCTTTTCCATGTCACAACTGGCCTCGAACGTATCTAAACGCCTATTTTCCCTAGATGTCTTTAGGGGATTGACCATGTTTCTTTTGATTGCCGAAGCTGCCGGCTTCCACCATAATTTTGGGGAACTCGCCGAAGGCACCGCCTTTTCCGGCCTTGCGCTTCAATTGGAACACCACCCATGGAACGGACTCCGGTTCTGGGACCTTATTCAGCCCTTTTTTATGTTTATCGTGGGGGTCGCTATGCCATTTTCTTTACGAAAGCGTTTGGCATCGGGAAGCCGGGCCGCGGTCACCAAGCACATCTTGAGAAGGTGTTTCTTGTTGTTCGCTTTCGGGGTTTTGTTGCATTGCGTCTATAGCCATGCCTTGGTCTGGGAACTTTGGAATGTGCTGGTGCAATTGGCCTTTACCATCTTAATTGCATACGCCATAATGCAACTCCCCAATAAAATACAGATTGGCATATCGGTCGGGTTGCTGTTACTGACGGAAATTCTTTACCGGGCCTATAATCCCGCAGCACCTTATGCTCAAGGACATGAAGGTTTTGGCGCCTACATCGATATGCTCGTCATGGGCCAGGTAAATAATGGCTATTGGGTGTTTGTGAATTTTATCCCCACTGCGGCTCATACCATTTGGGGCGTAGTCTGTGGCAAAGTATTATTGTCCAAGGTCCCCGGGGAAGAAAAGATAAAGCCATTCATTATCTGGGGCAGCGCAATCTTGATTCTTGGCTTTGCTATGGATTGGCTGAATATCACGCCTATCATCAAGCGTATCGCGACCACATCGTTTACCTTAGCCTCAGGCGGATTAGCTATTCTCACGCTGGCCCTTTTTTATTGGGCAATCGATATTAAAGGCAACAAACCTAACTGGCTACGGATTTTCTCCGTGGTAGGTACCAATTCTATTTTCATCTATCTTTTTGCGGAAACTGTGGGCGTACAATGGTTTCGGGGTTTCGGAATGATTTGGACCGAAGGCCTTCTCGGGCCCTTAGGGCTATCAGAACAGGTAATTGCAGTTTTGAACGCCCTGCTGGTGCTGTTTTTCTTTTGGTATATTACGTACTTTTTGGATAAGCACAAGGTATACTTTAAGGTATAGCATATGCGTCTGCCGATAAAAATATTTATTGGATCTGCAGTTCTCCGGAACAATCTCGTAAATACCCTCTACGCAGTGAAAAACAGGGCAGGGATGTGGAGATTCAAGAAAAGGATAAAGAAACACCAAGACAACAAAGTATGACAATGAAAATAATGAAGCTTGCATTATTTGGTTTGACAACCTTGCTACTAACCTCCTGTATGGCTCGAAAAAAGGTTGTTGCAGATGACGGTTGGTCACCACTGTTCAACGGCAAAAACCTGGACGGATGGACCACCAAAATCCACCATTATACAACTGGAGATAATTATGGTGAAACCTTCCGGGTAGAGGACAATATGATTAAAGTGCGCTATGATAAATATGAGGGTGATTTCAACGACCGGTTCGGACACTTGTACTTTGACACCCCTTATTCGAATTACCACCTTTCGATGGAATACCGTTTCATAGGCGAACTGCATCCCGGGGCGCCATCCTATACCTTAAAAAATAGTGGTGTAATGTTCCACTCCCAAGATCCGCGTACAATGCACAAGGAACAGAATTGGCCGATTTCCGTAGAAATGCAGTTTTTGGCTGGCATCACCGAGGGCGAAGAGCGTCCGACCGGTAATATGTGCTCTCCGGGCACCGAAATAGTCTACGAGGGGGAAATCTATCCAGGGCATTGCCTTAACTCGACTTCCGAGACGCTATTTGGCGATCAATGGGTCAAAGCAGAGCTGATTGTGCGAGGAGATTCTTTGGTCACCCATATCATAAATGGCAAAAAAGTGCTGGAATACACCAAACCCCAAATCGGAGGTGGGGTAGTCGAAGGTTTCGACACGAAAATAAAGAAAGACGGCCAATTGTTAAAAGAAGGATTTATCGCCCTGCAGAGCGAGGGACAGCCTATTGATTTTAGGGATGTTAAGATAAAACTCCTGAAATGAATTATGAGCTAAAGGTCAAGAATTAAAGTTTTGGGAGGGATAGACTAAGCAAACGAGACTATGCCAAATCTTCCGGATATTTCCCCGCCGTAGTCCAGCCCCCATCAACCGGGATGGTCTGTCCGTTGATGTGGGAAGCTTCGTCGGAAAGCAGAAAGAGACAGGTTTTTGCTACATCTTCGGGTTTGCCGACCCTGCCGTTCGGGTTTAGTTTGCCCCAGACCCCTTCGTAATCGGGTTGCTCTTGCTTAGTTCGCTCCGTCAGGGTCGCCCCCGGCGCGACAGCGTTTACGGTAATGCCGTATCCGCCAAGCTCGTAGGCCAAGTTTTGGGCAAACATCCGCAGAGCCGCTTTGGTCATCCCATAGGCGGAAAGCCGGTGATAGGCGCGGATGCCTACTTGCGAGGATATCATAATCATACGCCCCCCGTGGCCCTGTCGAATCATTTGTTTGGCGGCACTTTGTGCCAAAAAAAAGGCACCTTGCAAATTAAGCCGCATTACCTTTTGAAAAGCTTCAGGGGTAAAGTCCAAAAAATCGCCGAAAAGGGACATGCCCGCATTGGGGACCACAAAATCAACGCTTCCAAAAGTTGAACGGGCGAAATCGACCATTTTTTCTATGGTCGCCACATCTCCGGCATCTCCCGCGAAAGCCAAACAGCTTCCGGTGTTTTTCGAATCCAAAACCCTTGCGCCCTTTTCTGCCTGTGCTTTGTCGATGTCGTTGAGCACGACATTGGCGCCCGCCAAAGTCAGCAATTCGCAGATGGCATAACCGATACCTTCTCCGGCACCGGTCACTATGGCTGTTTTGTTCTTAATACCTGAGTACTCCATCGGTTTTTACTTGGTCTTAGTGTGTTTATCTCAATAAAAGCAGATGTGCAAAGGTCCGCCGACGGCAGTTGTTATTTCAATATTCCAAAATACTTCCCTTCATCCGTCAAAAGACCGGTAGCCGCTAAAATAGTCTCATCGTTCTTTAGATAATAATCGTAAAGACCTTCACGATAGAAGTAGCGTTTCACGATTTCGTCCTCCAGTTTTTGTTGGATTTCTTTTTGGAAGTCTTCCAACGCGGCAACCTTGCTTTTTTCGATATCCAACAATAGCGTTTTAAAATCATTTTCGATGGCATCGCTGAAAATCACCTCTTCACGGTCGGTCATGGCCTTTTTCAAAACCTTTTCGGTCTCTGTCTCATAAGAAAAATCACTTTTTAAAACATAGGTTTTAAAGTCCTGATAATCACTTTCCGAAAAGCTAAAGCTGCCACTGTCTTGCACCTTATGATTGTAATAATATTGCGTTGCATAATCGAAGATGATATGGTTGCTTAGCAATGCCGTCGTGAGCTCGTTGGCTTTCGCAGAGGTAATTTCGATATCTGGTAACACGCCGCCACCGTCCTGCACTTTACGGCCGTTGCGGGTGGTGAAGTCGTTGAAGGTCGTTTTTTGTACGGCATTGCCCTCTTCATCCCGTTGCCAATAGTCAAGCGATTGGATGCACCTTCCGGACGGGGTATAATACCGGCTGATGGTTACCTTAAGCTGGGTGCCATAGGTCAGTTTAAGCGGGCGTTGCACCAATCCCTTTCCATAACTGCGAGCGCCAATGATTACGGCCCGGTCGAGGTCTTGGAGTCCACCCGAAACAATTTCACTGGCGGAGGCACTGTTGCCATTGACCAAAACCACTAAAGGAATTTCGGTGTCCACAGGCTTATTCCGGGTTCTATATTCGCTATTGAACTTTTTGACCTTCGATTTGGTGGTAACGATCAATTCGCCCTTATCCACGAAAAGATTGGTTACGTTTATGGCTTCAGATAGCAAGCCACCTGGATTATCCCTCAAATCTAAAATAATTTTTTCCGCTCCTTTGCCTTTCAGATCTACCAAAGCGTCTTTCGTTTGGCCCGAGGCCTTTGCATTGAATTTTGATAGTACGATATACCCGGTTTTGTCGTCGATCATTTGATAGAAGGGTACGGCATCGACCTCTACGGCCCCGCGGGTTATCGTAGCTTTTTTAGTCTCGCCTTGACGTCTGAAGGTAATGTCTACCGAAGTCTCGTCGGCTCCTTTCAGCAGTTCACTGGCATTATCATTAAAATCGGAAACCTCAATATCGCCGATTTTTAAAATTTCATCTCCGGCTTTTAATCCCGCTTTGTCCGCGGGGTAGCCTTTGAAGGGCTCGACAATCAATAGCTTGTTCTCGAACGAGCGTACTACGGCCCCGATACCAGAATATTCGCCCGCATTGTTGATGCGGTAGGTCTCGACATCCTGTTCATTAAGAAATGTGGTATAGGGATCTAAATCTTCGAGCATATTTTTGATGGCGGTATCCATCAGCTCGGCGGGATTGGTCTCGTCGACGTAGTTCATGTTCAACTCTTTGAACAGCGTAGTAAAGATTTCGATTTGTTTGGCAACCTCGAAAAAGTCGCTTTTGACGAAGCTGCTACCGGCTAAAAATAAGGTTACTGCCAGCACCGGTATCAAGATTCTTTTTTTGAGTATCGTTTTCATCAGGTGACAAGGTTTGAAGGATTACAGGTTGCTGGTCGTTTTGTACGAACCAGAAATTATGGGGCATTCTCTTTTTCTAGAAATTTGGCAAGGACCCTGACCATGCTTCGCTCTATGTCGCGGTAATCGGGCATCTCTTTTCCAAGATATAAAAATAGAAACGCAAAAGAGGCGTCACTATTGTTAAAACCGCGAGGTTTGTTTAGACGATAAGCTTCCCGAAGCAGTCTTTTGATGCGATTGCGCCGCACGGCACTTTTAAAGTTCTTTTTAGGTACGGCCACCCCGGCCTGATTCTTTATCGCTTCGGGGAGGTCGGTATTCAGATAGATGAGTTTGATGGGATAATTAGACACCGATTTCCCTTGTACAAAAAGCCGGTCTATTAGCTTTCTGCTCTTTAATTTTTCCTTTTTGGGATAGGTGTGGTCCATATGGATAATGGGTTTTGCCCCGCTTTGCGGTTACGGTGTTTTTTGCCACACATTATCCTCTTGCTTGATATCTGCCATGAGCTGTGATGGATCGATTACCACGGCTTTTATGCTCTCTAAAGGTTTGTCAACAGTAAAGGTATATGAGGGAAAAGCCCAGGGCCAATCCTGCAATACCGTACGGTTTATTTGCGGGTAGGGATTCTCTTTTTCGCCGCGCATCATCCTGAGCGGAGCATAAAATGTTTCTTTGGTATCATCCTCATAAATGACCAGAATATCCAAAGGCATCGGCATTTGTCCGGTTCGCGTTAGGTTAATTTTGGTTTTACCACTGTCCGCCACAACACTGGTAATGCCATAGTCGATTGTATTCGTGGTTTGGGTCCAATCCGTCAGGTACCAATCTAGCTCCATGCCGGAGGTCTTTTCGGCCTCCCTTTTGATATCGTTGGGCACGGGATGCTTGAATTTGAAATCCCTATAATAATTCTGAATGGTTTTCATCAGCTTATCCTGTCCGATGATGTAGCCTAATTGAGAGAGAAAAATAGAACCCTTGCTATACGCGGCGATACCGTACGCGTAATTGAGATTGTAGCGGTCGGCATGCGTGGTCTGCGGTTGTTCGATCCCAGATTTGACCAGATTATAATAGCCCTTATAACTGTTTTCGAACGGATTTTCCTTGCCTTCTTCCATGATTTGGTTCATGGCCAGCGTAGAAATAAAGCTAGTGAAGCCTTCATCCATCCATTCATGTTTTGATTCGTTGGTGGCCAAGACGTGCTGAAACCATGAGTGCGCCATTTCATGGGCGGTCACCCCCACGAGGCTACCGAAGTTTCTGCCCCCGGTAATCAAGGTTGCCATGGCATATTCCATACCTCCGTCGCCCCCGTGTATGACGGAGTATTGGTCATACGGATATTCACCGATATTTTTATTAAAAAACTGCATTAGTGCTGCGGTCTTCGGCTGTAGTTTTTTCCAGTTTTCTACGATTTCCTTATCGTTTTTATACAGAAAATGTAACATGGGCCCATTTTCAACCTGCAGGGTATCATGCTGATAGTCTGGATCTGCGGCCCACATGAAGTCGTGTACCATGGGCGCCTTAAAATGCCAGGTCAACGTCTTGCCTTTTTGTCGTTTAACCTTTGTTCCCGGAGCCTCGTAACCATGACCAATTTCCTGAGGGTTTTGTAAATAGCCACTCCCGCCAACTACATAATCCTTATCGATGGTCAGTTTTACGTCGAAATCACCCCAGACACCATGGAACTCCCGAGCGATATAGGGGTCGGCATGCCATCCCTCAAAGTCATATTCGGCTAATTTCGGGTACCACTGGCTCATGGATAATGCGACACCTTCTTCACTATTACGACCTGCGCGACGGATTTGAAGCGGCACTTGCCCCCGGAAAACCATATCAAAAGTTGTTTTGCCACCGGGAGGCAGGGGCTTGGCCAATTTGACTACAAGAACGGTACCTTCCTCATTATAGTCCACCTTTTGACCGTCCTGCAAAAGGGATGTGGGGTGCAGATAGCCCGTTTCATTTTCGGATAGTCCCGATATCCTGCTTTGTCCATCCTCCGTCATCATTCGACCATCGGGATCTTTGATACTCTGCAATCGGATATCCATCTCACTACCGGGTTGAAAAGCGTTAAAATATAGGTGGTAGAAAACGCGGTTCAACGTATCGGGCGAATTGTTGGTATAGACCAATTTTTGGGTACCCGTGTACTGGTAGTTCTCTACGTTCATATTTACCTCCATGGTGTAGTCAACATTTTGTTGCCAATACGAGGTGCTGTTTTGTGCATAGGAAAGGGCTGAAAACCCAACTAAAACGGATAATACTTTAAAAATCCTCATTTTATACTGTATGGTTTTTATTGTGGGGTCCTTGCAAAATTGGCTTCTACACCTTTTTAATCATATCGCGCAAGGTGTTTGGCGCTAATCCGCTATTATAACGTAATGTCCCCCGCAGCGACTTTGCTCGCCATAATCAAGGCATTGTAGGCATTTACAATATTTCCTGAAATGGAAATTTGATCGAATGTTGCCGTTTTAGAGGCGTCCCCTCCCAAAACCACCTTTGCCTGAGGGGCCAATCCTGATTCCATCAAAATATGTTTTACCTGTGGAGCCGTCAATTTTGGATAATAAGAACGAATCAGTGCGGCAACCCCCGCAACAGCCGGGGCGGCCATTGAGGTACCTCCCTGGAATTCATATGTATTGCCCGGCATCGAGGAGTAAATGGCATCCCCAGGCGCGAAAATATCAACGTTGACATTTCCATAATTAGAAAAAGAAGCCAACATTTCCGAACCGTAGTCCGCGCTTAATGCGCCTACCGTAATCACGTTGTCCGCAATCTCTGCACCATTGTCGATCTGATCGTTGGGAAAGTTGGGATTGGCAGGGTCATCCAAATCGGCGCCCTCATTACCCGCGGCGTGGACAAAAAGCACGTCTTTATCCGCGGCGTATTTGATGGCGTCGTACACCCATTCCGCGTTCGGCGAAAATCTTTTTCCAAAACTGCCGTTAATGATTTTAGCACCGTTATCAACCGCATAACGAATACCTAGGGCAATATCTTTATCGTATTCGTCACCATTGGGTACGGCACGTATGCCCATAATTTCAGCATTGTTGGCAACACCCTCGATCCCTTTGCCATTACCGCGTTTTGCGGCGATGATGCCAGCGACATGCGTGCCATGGCTTTCGTCTTCGGAGGTGCTTTGTGGACTTCCATTGCCATATCCCAAATCAGTGATATCGTAAGGATCGTCGCCCACTACCTTTCTTCCGTCAAAGGCCACATTGTAGTTGTATTCCACCTGATCGGTAAAATAGGCGATACCTTTATCCAATTGCTCCAGAACGGCGTCAACACTGTCCTCATAGGTCAGCATTTGGGTCAATATGCCGACATTCTGCTGCATGCCGGCATCTTCAGTCTTGATACCCGCCAGGTCTTTTTTTGTATAGGTCTCCTTGCCGAGTTCTTTTTTGACAGCGGCATCGGCACTTTTTACCGTTTTTTGTATCTGTTCGTATTGTTGTTTTTGCTGTTGTGCCTCGGCGTATTTTTTGTCTACCAGGGCCTTCGCCTTTGCCTGCATAGCAGCATCGCCCAGTTGTAGCTTGACAATACGGGCGGCTTCCAATTGTTCGTTGTACGAATCTCCCAAAAAGTTATATCCGTGTATATCGTCAATGTAGCCATTGTTATCATCATCTTTATTGTTTCCGGGTTTTTCGTCTTTGTTCGTCCAAAGTACGTCCACGAGGTCTTCGTGTTTAAGGTCAATACCGGAATCGAGCACTGCTACAATAACTTTATCGCCTTTTTTGTTTTTGATGATTTCGGCGTAAGCCTTGTCCACGCTCATACCGGGAATAGTGTCGGCAACCAGGTCTAGATGGCCCCACTGTTTTTTTTCTGCATCAGTCAGGTCTGATATTTTAAGGGGAGTGTTGTCAATATTTTCGATTGGCGTCGAGACCAAAGCAGTCGCGCCACATCCCATAAGTAAAAATAGCACTGAAAGACTTACAAGTAATTTAGGAAATTTTTGTAGCATGTAATTGAATTATAAAAGGGTTATTTTTTCTTTCCGAAAGGCAGGATTGCAATACAAAAACTTCTCGGAATACCTACGATTGGATTTTGTTTAAAGATTGAATTTTACGGTTTAAGCCTTCAAAGATAAGGTTAAAGGGCTTTTTACTTTGCGAATTATATCTCTTTTATGATTTTTTAAGAGGTGAAATGCCCCCTGATTGATTTTTTGCGGTAAGTTATTTACAAATTTCCCCGTCAAATCGTTCTGCAGATTGACCCCCGCGAATCACTGAAAGCATATGGTCGGTTTTGTGGGATAGACCTCCTCAAATATCGGGCCCGGTTCAAACTATCGCCAGCAAGGCTAATAAAAAAAGGGACTTTGCTTATTTCGTATACGATTCTGGCCACGTCTTTTGCGATCGTACAACCGATGACCCAATGGAAATTTTATTTTTTTTGGATTTATAAGAGGATGCGAAAGTAAAAAAAGATGGCGAAGTTTTTTTAACAGTATTATTGGTTCTTACCCGAAAATTTCGGTAAAGGTTAACACCTTATCGACCCTTACGCCCTTCTCGGTATGCTTTACCGTACAGATTTCATTGTGCGCGTCATGTTCCAAATACAAATAATATTCATTTTCGGCCGCCTCGTCCAAAAACCGCGACTTTTCTGCCAAGGTCAACAAGGGCCTGGTATCAAATCCCATGACGTATGGTAGGGGAACATGGCCTACCGTCGGAAGTAGATCCGCAACGAACACGAGCTTTTTTCCATGGTAATCGATATATGGCAACATTTGCTTATCGGTGTGCCCGTCTACGAAGTGAATGCCAAAACCTAATTCGGATTTCTCAAAAAATGTTTTTGCTTCCTTCTGCCCAACAGCGGGCATGGCTTTGGAGACCAGGGAGCCGAGGTTCACAAATTGTAATTGTCCACTTTCCTGCATAGGAAGTAGATTTTCTTTTAAAAAGGAAGCCTTTTCGCGGGCATTTGGGTGAATGGCCCATTCCCAATGCCTTTCGTTCGTCCAGTAAATGGCGTTTTTGAAGGCGGGTTCGTAGCCCGTACGACCCTTGTTCCATTGAATGCATCCGCCACAATGGTCGAAGTGTAAATGTGTCAGGAAAACGTCGGTGATATCATCGCGATGAAACCCGTATTTAGCCAAAGAGCCATCCAAAGAATACTCGCCCCAACGGTAATAATATCCAAAGAACTTATCGGACTGCTTATCGCCCATACCGGTATCGATTAAAATAAGCCTGTCGCCATTTTCCACCAACAGGCAACGGGCCGACATATCGATCATATTGTTCGCATCTGCAGGGTTTGTCCGCTGCCAAAGGCTTTTAGGCACCACACCGAACATGGCGCCACCGTCGAGCTTGAAATTTCCGGTTTCTATAGGGTAGAGGGTCATATTACAATTAGCAACCTGCAAATTAATAAAACTAAAATTATATACGTTTACCGACCCATATTAAAAATTGATTTGAGGGGGTGACCTGTATGCTACGATATCTACATAAAACTAGCTCTGTTAAACTTTTACCAAGCTTTCTACGGAAGTATATCCTGTCCAAAAATATCCTATTTTAGCGTCGCTGGACCTTTCTAAATATACCATCCCCAAAACCCCATCTGTATGGAAGATGTCTCCGAAAGCTTCAGATTGCCCTGGCAGAATCCGGTACTCATTTTTTCCTTGATTCTTTTTATTATTTTAATTGCCCCAACTATTTTGAACCGCTTGAAGATCCCCGGTATTATTGGGCTGATCGTATCCGGGGCAATTATTGGTCCGCACGGCCTCAATTTACTTGAAAAAGGACTTTTTACAGAGGTTTTTTCCACGGTCGGCCTGCTCTATATCATGTTTATAGCGGGACTGGAACTCGATATGAACGAATTTAGGGCGCACCGGAACCGCAGTATCACCTTCGGATTTTTCTCCTTTGCGATTCCCCTCGGAATCGGATTTCCTATGTGTTATTTTTTGCTGGATTACGACTTTTATGCCAGTCTGTTAACGGCCAGTATGTTTGCGACTCACACTTTGGTGACTTACCCCATAGTAAGTAGATTTAGGGTGTCAAACAATCCTGCGGTCGCGGTAACGGTGGGAGGCACCATCCTTACCGATACCGCAGTTCTTGTGTTATTGGCCGTAATCGTAGGGGCGCATAAGGGAAGTCTTTCGCTGGAATTTTGGATACGATTGATTGTGTCCTTGGCTGTTTTTATGGGAATTATGTTTTACATCGTACCAAAAATTACGAAATGGTTCTTCAAAAAAATGGCTAGCGAAAAGTACGCCCACTTTATATTCGTGCTTTCCATGGTTTTTTTGGCGGCTTTTTTGGCGCAACTTGCCGGCGTTGAGGCTATTATTGGTGCCTTTGTTGCGGGACTGGCCTTGAACCCGCTCATTCCGAACAATTCGGTACTGTTCAATCGTATCGAATTTATCGGTAATGCGCTGTTTATCCCCTTTTTCTTGATTAGCGTCGGAATGTTAGTAGATGCAGGTGTGCTTTTTAACGGGACTTGGGCCTTAACTGTTGCTGGCGCGTTGACTGCGGTGGCCATTTCCGGCAAATGGCTGGCTTCGTTTTTCACGCAACAACTGTTCAATTATTCAAAATCGGAAAGACAGTTGATATTTGGTCTGAGCAACGCCCATGCAGCAGCCACCTTGGCTATTATTTTGGTAGGATATCGAGAGGGCATCCTCGATATTAATATACTTAATGGTACAATTGTTCTTATTTTGGTTACCTGCGTAGTTGCTTCCTTTGCCACCCAACAGGCGGCAAAAGAGGTGCTGATCTTATCTGGGGAGGCGGATGAGGTGCGGAGTTCGGAAACCGATACCGCAGAAAGGCTCCTTATACCGATTATTAACACGGCCAATATGGAAAAGGCGCTTGAATTTGCTGTTTTGATCAAGGAAAACCGATCCAACTTCCCCATTTCGATTTTGACCGTAGTGCCCAATAATACAGAGGCCGAAAAGAACATTTCAACGGCCCGCCGGAAGTTGGAGGATTTTATCTATGAGACTACCGCTTTGGAGTCATCCGTAGAAGTCATTGCCACAATAGACCACAACGCTTCAAGCGGAATTGCGAGGGTGGCAAAGGAAATCATGTCGAACATCATCATTTTAGGATGGCCCCGAAAGACGGGATTCATGGATAAGCTAGTGGGCGGAAATATTGACGTTATTCTTAATGGTACTGGCAAGACTGTTTTTATCTGTCATTTCGAACAGCCCTTGCCCAACCACCAGCGCCTCTTGATAGCCGTGCCTCCTTTGGCGGAATTGGAAAGCGGTTTTGGAGTTTGGTTACCGAAAATGGCCCAGCTGGCCCAAGAATTGGCAGCACCCCTTTTTTATTTTTGTACTAAAAATACCCAAATTGCAATTCTTAAGTTATTCAACTCGCGGCGCATCAACAACAAGCCCACTTTTTACGATTTACCGCAGTGGGAATCGTTCGTAGACAATCCTCCTAAAACTGGCCAACAAGATCTTTTAGTATTTGTGGCTGCTAGGGAAGGATCTGTCTCCTATCTCCGGACCATGGAAAACCTTCCAGTTAAGACGGATACAACTTTCAGGGCAAACAGTAAGATCTTGGTGTATCCGTGAGGCCCCCGCTCCCTTCAATAGTAACCTCCAAGGAGTTGTACTGTATTTCAGGTTTTTTTCAAGTATGCTGTTCGGAGTTCGCCGTTAGGAGCGCTATTCTCGAATAAAAAGAGTATTTTTCAAAAAAAATTAATAATCTATGATAGAACTGGCCGGAATAGTCATACTGGGAATCTTCGCGCAATGGGTCGCATGGCGGTTTAAGTTACCCGCTATCTTGCCCTTGATTTTAATCGGTCTCTTGGTTGGGCCGATCGCCACAATGTATACAGAAGAGGGGTCTAAATTGATAGAACCGATATGGAACGGTGAACAAGGCCTATTCCCCGGGGAGAGCCTATATTATTTTGTTTCCTTGGCAATTGGCGTAATTCTTTTTGAAGGGGGACTCACCTTGCGCCGGGGTGAAATCGCCAACATCGGGCCGGTCATTACCAAATTGATTACCATTGGTTCTATCGTAACATTTTTTGGGGCCGGAATTTCAGCCCACTTTATTTTCGGACTAAGCTGGCAAATTTCTTTTCTTTTCTCCGCATTGATCATCGTAACAGGCCCTACCGTAATTACGCCAATACTGAGAAACATTCCTTTGAAAAAAGATGTTTCTGCGGTTCTTAAATGGGAAGGCATTCTAATTGATCCCATCGGTGCGCTGGTGGCAGTTCTGGTTTTCGAGTTCATAAGTGTGGGAGAGGGTCAGGCCTATACCAAAACCGCTTTCATAGAATTTGGAAAAATCTTGCTCTTTGGTTTTGCCTTCGGTTTTACCTTTGCCCACGCGATGATGTTCTCTATCAAGCAAAAGCTCATTCCCCATTATTTGCTTAACGTGGTATCGCTTTCGGCCGTTTTACTGGTATTTGTGGTTTCGGATGCCTTTGCACATGAATCCGGCCTGTTGGCGGTAGTCATCATGGGTATGGTTATGGGTAATTCAAACTTGCCGAACTTGAAAGAGTTGCTTTATTTTAAGGAGTCGCTCAGCGTACTGCTCATTTCGATATTATTTATATTGCTGGCCGCCAACATCAATCTTCAAGATCTTGAGCTGATCTATAATTGGAACACGGCGGTTCTATTTGCCATCATCGTATTTATTATTAGGCCAGTTGGCGTATTTCTCAGCACGTATGGGTCGAAACTGAAATTGAACGAAAAGCTTTTCATCGGATGGGTAGGGCCCAGGGGTATCGTTGCGGCCGGTATTGCCTCGCTTTTTGGCTCCAAATTGATACAAAAAGGCGAGCCGGGGGCAGAATATATCACTCCCTTGGTCTTTATGATTGTGCTGGGTACGGTACTGCTAAATGCTACAACGGCACGGCTTTTTGCGCAGTTGATTGGAGTGTTCTTGACAAAGTCCGAGGGCATCCTTATTCTTGGAGCTTCGAAGGCATCGCGCTTGATTGCGGATTACATCCACAAAAATAATCGGCATGTGGTCTTGATCGACAACAACCAAAACAATGTGGCCAAAGCAAAAAAATTGGGGTTGGAAGCTTTGACAGCTAATATCTACTCCGATAACTTGACCGACAACATTGAACTGAACGACATAGGCTATCTGATGGCATTGACCGGAAACTCGGATATCAACGAATATGCTATCGAAAAGTTTAGCAAGCAATTTGGGGAAAACGGATCGTTCCGCCTTGTAAACGCGGAGGAGATGATTGACCCGGAAAACAACCCAAAGGAAGGCCTCTTTTCCCATACCGACGACTACATTAAAATGACAGAGACCGCCAGAAGGTATCCTGCCATGCACGAGATCGAACTAAAGGACGAAGAACATTATCAAGGCTTGATCGAAATGATCAAGGCCGAAAACTACACGATACCTATTCTTTTAAAGACCCCTGATGGCGATCTAAAGGTAATTTCTTCGTACAGTACTGAATTTAATGACATCACCGTAGGCTCTAAATTGGTCTATTTGGGTAAAACCATCGATGTTGAAAAATCGTTGGACAATGAAGATGATGATGAAATCGAGGAAGACCTTGATGAGACAGTGAAACCTGATGAAGATTAGAATGGCCGTAAAAATACGTCTTCCGGTAAACTAGCGCCAATTTTCGAAATGGCAAAAATAGATATGGAAGTACTTGGCAATAGGGGCGCAATTCAATTTCTATTCACCTACCAGGTTGCCAAATTAAGGCTTTCGGAATACAGGTTTTGATTTTTTGGGATGTCCCAAAATTCACTTTTTAACCAACAGTACCCAAGGGTTGTTATCTGGAGCCCTTAGTGTAGTACCCGTAACCTTGCCGAATTGCTTAGGATTTCCCGTTTTTGGATCGATCCAAGTGTAATTTAGGCTTTGCGGAAGATGTTCTATCGTGATTTCCCCACCCTCGTTCAAATAGGAAATATAGAGCTCACCTTCTCTGGCCAAAAGTGGGGTTCCGTCGGCGAGATCCCATCGTTTTTCAATGTCGGCCAGAGGTAAACCGCCAAGAATCTTGCCAATTAAACCCACGTAGATGGAACCCTCCATCTGCATAGCCTCTTTCCAAGAGGTTGGCTGGTCGGTCCACGCGGGCCAGCCCTCTTCGGTCGCACTGATTTTCCACTGCCATAACGTTGCCGCACCATAAACTACGCCCATTGTACCGCCGTGCATTAGCTGCATCCAGGCTTCTTCGCCCTGCCACCATCCAAGTCCGTTTTTACCGGCGTTCATGCCCTCATACGTAGGTTCGCCGTTGGCGACCGCTTTGACGGGCAAATTATCGTACATGCGTTCAACTTTATGGTACAGATGTTCACCGTCATGGCCGGTCTGCGCCCATTGAAAATCGAGCCACTCCTGATCTTGATAGGTCTTGTTTTCGTGGAAACAGTGATCGCCTCCTTCCTCTGCCCATGACGCCAGATAATCATCACAGGGGTTGTAGTGCAGTCCGGTAGGTTGGGCGTAACCATCCCACTCTTGCATCATTTTTCCACTTTCCAAGACGCCCGGGTCCTTACCGTTGTGGTCGCCCCCCAAAAGCCAAAAGGCAGGTCGGCTTCCGTACCTGGCCAAAAGGTATTTACAATACCGAACGTATTCTTCGGGTTCGATGGTTGTTCCCAAAACCTGGAGGCCTTTCCATCCATAGCCGTGAAAAACCGGTTGATATACAGGTACAATTTCATGGGAGTGCAGTATCTCGACTATACTGTCCAGATATTGAAAATAACCCACATTGATTCGGTGGATATGTCCGTCGGACAAATCCTCAAAGGCACGCTTAAATCCCTGTTCGGTATTCCGTTCGTTGGGACCTTCGGCCTTGGTATCGGGCTGTAGCGTCATCATCAAGGCTGTGTTGAAGCCTTTTTCCTGACGATCTTTGGCATAGATTTCTACTTGGGCCTTTGTTGCCCGAAAAGGAATTGCCCAAGGGGTATCGCCCACTACTAAAAACGATTTTCCCGATTGGTGAATAACGTTCCTATGGCCTTCCGACATTTTTAGCGGGCCGTTTTTCACAAGCATATTTGTGCCTTCATAAGGCACCGATCTTAGCTTTCCCGTAGAACCGTTCAAGCCTTTGTCCCTTGGGTTCGACGAATAGCTTTTCCATGACCAAATGCCATCGGAATCGGTAGGGGCGAAACGGATTTTCCAAATATTTTTTCCGTCCCAAAAAGCGGGTCTTTTTAGGGTATCGCTTTTGTTACTTACAAAAAGCGCCCACACGTTTACATCGGTATAAGGGTTTTGATAGGTCTCGGCCGAGGTCAACTTGATTTCGTGGGTCGCCCATTGCGAAGTCCTCTCGATTTTCTCTTGGGGAAGGAGCAGCACGGGATAAATCATAAATAGAAATAGCTTCATCGCAATACGGTTATAGATTTGATGAAGATACGTAAAAATTAATCGACGATTATCCGGAAAAAGGCTGTGTTTTCTCAACGATAACCGATATGTCGTCTCGTTCGATGACGTAATTATCTTTCGATACAAGCTGGAAGAAGTGTACCGATGATTCTCGTATAATCTTGTTCGCCAAGAGCGTCGTATCGACTTCGCCGCTCTCTTGTTGCCATATAAAAATAGAATGCTGTTCGATTTGAACCATTCGGTGTTTGGCCGTAAAATGCGCTATATAGGTCATCATGAATTTGGGGGACTAAAATTGACAGAACTAAAACAGAAATAGGACTAAAAAATTGTTTTGGGAAGTGTTAATTCTGAAAAAAAAGACATCTTAATACACTTGAAATATGCGCGTCTCTGTAACGTGTTTTTAAGATTGCTTTATTGCTCATCGGAGAGCGGATACAAGTTTTTACAAAAAAGGCATCCCGTATTGAGGACGCCTTTTTAGTAATAAGTAACTGATGTCCGATTGACAAGGTACATCTATATGCTTTCGACAGCATTGTTGTGATCTAATTGGCTTCTTCCTTGCTCAATGACTTTATAAAGATAATGGCATTTTCTGGAAGTAACACCTTGTCAATGATGTGCGCCACGCCATTTCTGGCAGGTACATCAGGGGTATCTATATTGGCAATTACATTATTGCGGGCATTGCCGACTGTGAAAGTACCGGTTCCGAATACCTCAAGAATCTCTATATCGCTTCCCGATGCAGTAGTTACTGCTCCGGCAGTTAAATCGGCACTGGTAATTTTACCTGACACGACGTGGTACAATAGTATTTCCTTAAGTAAGGCGATTTCTTCTTTAGTATCAAAGCTAGCTATGCCAGTGAAGTCGTCCCCTAACAAATCCAATAACTCTGTGAAAGCATCATCAGATGGGGCAAACACCGTAGCAGGCTTGAAATAGGTGAAGTTGTCTGGTTCACCTTCGCCCATCTCGTTGGTGGTATCGGATAGTGCGATATCTAGGTCAGTAGCTATTAAAGCCTCAGTTAAAACACTCAGTTGGGGGGTTGTCCCTACCACTGTCGCTAAATCGTCTGAATCTAAATTGCCAAGAAAATCTAAAGCTATTTGAGGAACTAAAACTTTGTCAACAATATGTAGGAAACCATTCGTACCGTCAATATCTGCAGAAATGATGCCCGCATTTTTATCAGTAGCATCGCGGAAGGTAAAAGTTCCGTTTTCGGCAACCACTTCGAGAGTCTTGTCTTCCAATGCCGGTTCTATTATGCCGGCCGTTAAATCGCCAGAACCGACTCTTGCTGAAATCACATGATATTTCAAAACATCGCCTAAGAAAGCGATTTCGGCATCGTTATCAAAATCATCAAGGCCGTTATAATCATCGCCTAAAAATTCGAGAAAAGCTGCAAACGCTTCGTTGGTCGGAGCCAAGACTGTAGATGCGTCAAGGCCTTTTACGGTATCGACCAAACTTGCTTTTTCAAGAGCATTAACAAAAATGCTTAAGTCTTCGCGACTAGTGGCCCAGTCAAAAATACTAGGTCGCGTATCTATTGCCAAAGCCTCGATTACCTCTTGTGAGATAAGAACCTTGTCTACAATATGAACAATACCATTTGAAGCATAGTCGAGAGTTCCCGTAATAGATGAAACGGGGTTGGTTTGTGCACGCTTTGTGGCATCAAGTAGTTGAGTTGTTTTACGATCTCCGTCCGTAGTACTGGTAACAGTAAGGTCGCCACCTATCACGGCAGATAGTGTTTTCCCGTCGGTAAGATCGGCGATATTGCTTTCACCGGTGACCACGTGATAGGTCAGAATCTTTGCAAGTAGATCGGGACTCAATTCGGCCAACATAGCTTCCGTAGATTCAAATCCGGTTTGTTCGGCAAGTTTTTTAAAGGCATCGTCATTGGGGGCAAAGACGGTATAGACCTCTGCACCGCTCAAGGTTCCTGGCAAATCTCCAGACGCCGCACCTAAGGCCGTTTCTAAGGATGATAATGAACCGTTTCTAATAATTAATGCATTGACCGTTTCTGTTTGTAGTAAAGAGTTGCTTACTGTGTTTTCTTCGTCATCGTTGTTGCAAGAGTTCAGTGAACATAGAGCGAAAAACGATAAAATGATGCCTAAAGTTCTAAATTTTGTCATGTCTTAAAATTATTTTTGATTATAAAGGTTTGTTCAAAAACGTTCGTAATCTTAGTTTATTGCAATGCATATAAATAGGCAAGCTGAGACACACCAAATTAAAAAGCAGGGTTAATGCTGTAAAATTGTAATGGTAATATTTAAAATATATGTAAGGGGATACTGATTAACCGCTTATCGAAAAGTAAAATAAGATGGGGTCGTAAAGCCTTTAAATACAGTTTTCTAATCCGGTTCAACCAGAATAGGCGGTCACACTAGCGAGGATACAATTTGATTAAAAAGGGTACGTTTAATTCGCCCAAAAAAAATTATGGTAAAAACTTAAATACTAGATTAACTTAAAAGAGAATTTTTAGTCTGGCCTTGCCGGGTACGGTTTCGTTTTCGAGTTGTTCATTGAACAACGATGATTCAGCCGCATCGTAGGCTAATGGGTATCCGAATCAAGCATATCGGTAAATGGCGGTGCGGAACAGACTGAGCGAAAAGTTTGGAAATTTAATGCCGATAGTGCTGGTTACTATACAGACTCATCAAATGATACTTTTGAAGAAGCATCTGGTATTAAATGATAAACTGGAGTGTAAGTATCAAGTTGATTTCTCAAATACGGATATTAACCATGAAACATTTCGTATAGGTGAACCTTAGAGGTCGACAAACCCTGGAAGATGATGAGGTATATGTGATAGTATTTCGGGAATAGTCAAAATAAGGCGTACTGCCTAGAGAAAAAGCCCGCTAACTTCGGCGCTTTAATTTTCTTTTAGAAACGAGCACTCAACAGCTTCTTGCTAGTCGTTCAGCTTCAAAACCGCCATAAAGGCTTGCTGAGGAATCTCTACGTTACCGACTTGGCGCATGCGCTTCTTCCCTTTTTTCTGCTTCTCCAATAGTTTACGCTTTCGGGAAATATCGCCTCCGTAACATTTTGCAGTAACGTCTTTTCGGAGGGCCTTTATCGTTTCACGGGATATGATTTTCGCTCCGATGGCGGCTTGAATCGGAATATCGAACTGTTGCCTTGGAATCAGCTCCTTCAGCTTTTCGCACATTCTCTTACCGATATTCTGCGCATTGTCGGCATGAATCAAGGCCGACAGGGCATCGACAGGTTGGGCGTTCAACAGTATATCTACGCGAACCAATTTAGAGACACGCATACCGATGGGCGCATAGTCAAAAGAAGCATAACCTTTGGAAACCGTTTTAAGACGGTCATAAAAATCGAATACGATTTCGGCCAACGGCATATCAAAGCTGAGTTCGACCCTTTCCGTAGTGAGATAGGTCTGATTAGTAATAATGCCTCGTTTCTCGATACAGAGCGACATGACGTTGCCCACAAAATCGGCTTTAGTGATAATGGTCGCCTTGATGTAGGGCTCTTCGACACGGTCTATGCCCGATGGGTCGGGCAGATCGGTGGGGTTGTTTACAACCAAAGGAATCTCCGGATCTCTTCTGGTAAAGGCGTGGTAGCTAACGTTGGGCACCGTAGTAATCACGGTCATATCGAACTCGCGTTCCAATCGTTCTTGAATAATCTCCATGTGTAGCATCCCCAGAAACCCGCAACGGAATCCGAAGCCAAGGGCGGCACTGCTTTCCGGCTGAAAGACCAAGGATGCGTCGTTCAGTTGCAGTTTTTCCATAGATGAGCGAAGCTCTTCAAAATCTTCGGTGTCCACGGGATAGATTCCCGCAAATACCATGGGTTTGACATCTTCGAAACCTCCGATAGGATTTTTTGTGGGGTTTGCGGCGTCGGTGATGGTATCTCCCACTTTTACCTCCCGGGCATCCTTAATGCCGGTTATCAAATAACCGACATCGCCGGCTTTTATGGTTTGCTTTGGATGTTGCGTCAGCTTCAGGGTGCCGACCTCGTCCGCAAAGTAATTTTTATCCGTAGCAACGAACTTTATTTTCTGTCCCTTTTTTATTTCGCCGTTGATGACCCTAAAGATGGTCTCCACCCCACGAAATGGGTTGTAGACGGAATCGAACACCAAGGCTTGCAGCGGTTCGTCCAGAATTCCTTTTGGGGCGGGAATCTTGTCAATGATAGCGGTCAAGATCTCCTTTATCCCTATGCCGGTTTTCGCGCTGGCTGGAATTACATCCTCGTGCTTGCATCCCAATAAATCAACTATATCATCGGTAACTTCCTCGGGATTGGCACTGGGCAAGTCGACTTTGTTCAGTACCGGAATGATTTCCAAATCATTTTCCAAGGCCAAATAGAGGTTCGAAATGGTCTGCGCCTGAATGCTCTGCGCAGCATCGACAACCAAAAGCGCACCTTCGCAGGCGGCAATGGAGCGTGACACCTCGTAACTGAAATCGACATGGCCAGGCGTATCGATAAGGTTCAGAACGTAGGGTTCGCCATTATGTATATAGTCCATCTGTATCGCATGGCTCTTGATAGTGATGCCACGTTCGCGCTCGAGGTCCATACTGTCCAGCAGCTGCTCTTTTTTTTCACGGTCGGTTACAGAACCGGTAAAATCAAGTAGGCGATCGGCCAAGGTACTTTTGCCGTGGTCGATATGTGCGATGATACAGAAATTACGGATGTTCTTCATGGGCTTGCAAACTGCGTTTGAACCTGCAAAGATAGTTTATTTTAGGATGTGTAAAGGATGGCGAACGGATTGCTTAATTTTTCTAGCTTCCCTATATCATGGGTGTCAACAATCACATAACACTGAGGCTGTTAAAAACACACGATTGTTGTAGGATTTTACTTTAAAAATAGTAGCTTTGAACGAGAACTTTTATCTGCCACGTCCTAAATCTTAAAACTTGTTTGTGGCAAGATAACATCCTACTGTCCCAATTTTGAGAAATATAGTATACCCTAGTTTGTTTTGTCTACTATTTACAGGTTTGCTTTCGGCTCAAGATTATGTAATATCCGGCAAGGTCGAAAATGAAGAAAATCAACCCGTTTCTTACGCCAACATCCAGCTTTTGAGCGCAGCCGACACCACGTTGGTTACCGGAGCATCCTCAGAAAACAACGGTAATTTTAAAATCGACGGCGTAGTGAAAGGTGACTACCTCATCAAGGCCAGTTATATCGAAAACGAATCTAGGCTAATAAAAATCGAAGTCAATGGCGACGTTACGCTAGAATCGATACGGTTGAAGCAAGATGCCCAAGTGCTCGATGAAGTAGTGGTGACCCGCCAAAAGCCCAGATTGGAAAGAAAGGTCGACCGGTTGGTTTTCAATATAGAGAATACGGCCTTGAGCGATAGTGATCTATGGGACGTATTGAAACGGACCCCAAACGTGATTATCGTAAACGACAAATTGACCGTTAAAGGCAGCAGTGCCGTGGGCATTTTGATTAATGGCCGTAAGGTCAACCTGCCCAAAGACGATATCATCAACCTTTTGTCAGGCACTTCCGCCAGCGACGTAGCGGCCATCGAAGTCATTACCAACCCACCCGCAAAATATAATGCCGAAGATGGGATTCTTATCAATATCATCAAGAAAAAAAATCTGATTGCTGGGTATAACGGAGCCATTTACAACCGATATTCCCAAGGGATTTTGCCCAAACACACTGTAGGTACCGACCATTATTTTAAAGGTGAAAAAACGGGTTTTTCGGTCAATTACAGTTTTAACCACAATAGGGATGTCGTTAAATACACCGACATCACCAATTTCTTCGAAAACGATGAAATCGTATCTACATGGACGGCCGAGCAGCGACATTTAAGGCGTAGAAAAAAACATAACGTATCCGCATTTTTTGATTACGACCTGAACGATAAAAATAGATTGAGCCTTTCGACCATAAGCGTTTGGCAGCCTCAAGTGGATCGGTTTTACGATACTGAAACGGCCATAGTCGGCGATACCTTATCCGGGTTCAATACCATTAACAACTCGGACGAACACCAATTGAACACCTCCTATTATTTAGATTATGTGCATGAACTGGATAAGGAAGGGGCCGAGATTTCCCTAAATTCCCATTACACCTATTTTGACTATAAACGTGGGCAGGCTTTAAACACTATTTTCTTGGATACGGATGAAAATCCTTCTTGGCGCGAAGATTTTACGACCGATGCCAACCAGCGCATTGACCTTTATAGTGTCCAGGCCGATTATAGTACCCCTGCGGGAAAATCCGCCAATTTTGAATCCGGCCTACGGTATGCTGGAATTAATTCAAAAAGCAAGGTGGTGCAAAAAGGATTTGATCGCGACCAGCCGGGGATTGACCCGACCGAGGCCGGAAATTTTAGCTATGACGAATCTATTTTTGCTGCCTATGCTTCTTTTAGTGGAAATTGGGACCTATGGACTATTAAATCAGGTCTCCGGGCTGAATATACCGAGACTACAGGACAACTCGATGTTGGTGCACAGCGCAATACAAATGATTATTTACAGCTATTTCCATCGTTTTCAGTTCAATACACGCCCAATAAGCAACACGATTTCAATCTTTATTACTACCGAAGGATACAAAGGCCACGATACGCCGATATTAGTCCCTTTTTAATATTTCAGAGTAATTTTTCGACGGTAGAGGGCGACCCCAATCTTCAACCAGCAACCCGTCATTACTTAGCCGGCGGCTATACCTTTAAGAACAGCTATACGGTCGAGGTGTTCTATAAAAATGAAAAAAACGGCCTAGGCGAACTGATTTTTCAGGATAATGATCTTCGCCTGCTGAGATTTATAAGCTCCAATCTCAAAAAGAATACCAGCTACGGCATTGATCTCTTGATAAATAAGGATTTTACCGATTTTTGGAACTGCTTTTTTTTGGCCAGCTTTTTTGATGAAAAGGCAACCTTTGAAAATTTGGGCACCAACGCGCTAGTAGAAAACCAACAATTCAGTTGGCTTATTAGTACTAGTAACGGTTTTACCTTTTTGAAGGATAAATCTTTGACCGCTGACCTTACTTTTTTATACACCGGGCCTAAACTTTCCCAAAATTTTAGATATGACGGCTTTGGTTCCCTGAGT
Organism: uncultured Flavobacteriaceae bacterium; assembly: GCA_963832345.1. GTDB lineage: Bacteria > Bacteroidota > Bacteroidia > Flavobacteriales > Flavobacteriaceae > Pricia. The sequence continues at coordinate 376,816 of CAWHTW010000020.1, forward strand.
CTCCTGTTCAGAAAATCGCTGTACAATAAAAGGGCAAGCCTATCATTGGGTGTCGAGGATATCTTCAATCAAGGCAACGAGTTCAATACCCGAAACTACCTTGACCAAAGCGGCACCTCCCTGCTTAGGGCAGAAAACCGTTTGTTCGTTTTGGGCCTTCGCTACAAATTCGGGAATACCAAAATCAGGGACAACTACAAATCAAAAAATACCGATGAACGAGATAGGATTTAGGTTTCTATGGTCATTGGCCTATTTTCGATCAATCATATCGGGGGAGACCTCTTGCCACTCCGCAATAAACAGGTTCGTATCGCGCGTACCCCCGTTGTTACGATTGCTCGAAAAAGCCAAATATTTACCGTCATTGGAGAAGACCGGGAACGCATCGAAGGTTTCCCCGTGAGTCACGCGTTCAAGATTCTTCCCATCGATATCGATAAAATAGAGGTTAAATGGAAAGCCTTTCTCGGACTCAAAATTACTGGAGAACAAAATCTTCTTTCCCGAAGGATGAAAGAACGGACTCCAATTGGCATTGCCTAAAAACGTTAATTGTTGTAGCTCGCTACCATCGGCGTTGCAGATAAAAAGCTCCATTTCGGTCGGCTGTACAAGGCCTTGGGCCAACAACGATTTATATTCGCTAATGGCCTCGGGCGTTTTTGGGCGTGAGGCCCTGAATATCAACTTCGTGCCGTCTGGCGAGAAAAATGCTCCACCATCGTAACCAAGTTCATCGGTAATCTGCTGCACGTCGCTTCCATCTATGTTCATCGTATACAGTTCTAAATCTCCGCTACGAGTAGAAGTGAACACAATTTTATCGCCTTTGGGCGAAACAGTGGCTTCGGCATCATAGCCGGGCTCATCGGTCAATTGTGCGGTAATGTTGCCTTTCAGGTCAGACACGAAAATGTCGAACGAATCGTAAACGGGCCAAACGTACTTACCGTTTTTGCGTAAAGGTACTTCCGGGCATTTCTTGTCGGCTAAATGGGTCGAACCATACACGAAGTGCAGGTTGTCGGGCAAGAAATAGGCGCAAGTAGTGCGGCCCATTCCGGTACTGACCATCGGTGGCCTTTCCTCCTTAAAACTATCCTCGAAATCCATCAAGAACATTTGGTCACAGTTCATGTCCCATTCCGCATTGTTCGATTGAAAGATCAGCTGGGTATCGTCCCAATTCCAATAGGCTTCAGCATTATCACCTCCAAACGTAATCTGTCGAATGCTCTTAAAGTATTTTTCTTCGGGGTAAATAAGGGTATCGCTACCCGCCATCAAAGAAGGTTTTTTGGTTTCGGGGGTCTCCGTTTTCTTGGCTTCGTTTTTACAACTGCCCATCAGGAATGCCAATAAAAGAACGAAAGCAAGTCTCATAATGATGCGTATTTTTACACAAAAATAATCGCTATGAGACGCAAATACTTGGTTTTTTCGCTATTTTTTCTGGGCTTGGCGGCCTGCAGGACAGAAAACAACAACCCCGTAACCCTTCAAGACGATATTGACTTCTTGGCCAGCGATAGCCTGCAAGGCCGGGAAACGGGCACTCCCTTTGAAGTAAAAGCCGCTGAGTACCTTGAAAATCGAATGCTAGAGATCGGGCTACGGCCGAAGGGAAATGCGGGCACTTTTTTTCAGACATTTACTTTCAAGCCAAAAGTGGACCCACACACGGAGGTTCAATTTATCTCGGGAGACAGCACCATTACCGGCACCAACGTCATTGGCTTTATTGACAATCAAGCCGATAAAACGGTAATCATCGGAGCACATTACGACCATTTGGGTATGGGTGGCGAAGGCTCGCTTTTCGCCGAAGGGGAAGCTATTCACAACGGTGCCGACGATAATGCCAGCGGCGTGGGCGTTATGCTTCAACTCGCTGAAAAATTAAAGGATTCGATAACGGGCAACAACTACCTGTTCATCGCTTTTTCAGGAGAGGAAATGGGACTGCTCGGCAGCAATTTTTTTACTAAAAACCCGACCATCGACCTTCAAAAGGCAAATTATATGCTCAATATGGATATGGTGGGTAGGCTTCGCGATGACAAAACACTTTCTATCAGCGGTGTAGGCACGGCTCCGATTTGGGGGCAGGTATTGAATGCGACCAATACGGGATTTAAATTGGTGTTGAGCGAATCGGGGGTAGGGCCAAGCGACCATACCTCATTTTATTTACAGGATGTTCCTGCGCTACACTTCTTTACCGGGCAGCACGAAGACTACCATAAACCCTCTGATGACGCCGAAAAATTGAATTACGAGGGTATGGATATGATCGGCAATTACATTTTGGCCATTATAGGTGAATTGGAGAACGGCGACAAATTGGTCTTTCGGAAAACCAAGAACGAAAGCGAAGACGTCCCACAATTTAAGGTGGCGTTGGGGGTGATGCCCGATTACCTGTTCGACGGTAGCGGTATGCGTATTGATGGAATAACCGATGGCCGACCAGCAGCGAAAGCGGGACTCAAAAAAGGAGATGTCGTCGTACAATTGGGAGATAGCACAGTGGTCGACATGATGAGTTATATGCGTGCGTTATCCGTTTTCGACGAAGGCGATGCCACAAAGGTTATTGTCGAACGTAACGGAGATAGGGTAGAGGCAGAGATTACCTTTTAAGAAACACGTCATTACTAGGAGCCTTGAGCCGTGTTGAATTAGTTTAGATGGTGAGGCAACGCGGCTATCTGTTGAAGTCCATTTAAAAGCTCAAAAGATTGGAGCGTCGTGTTTGGCCTGTTGCCTGCTTGCATTGTATACGCACTTCTCGCAATGACGGGTTTGGTTGCGCCTAATCGATTTTTGCTTAAATTTGCATCCCTGAAACTTAACCTTTTCTATTGACTAAAGTCCCTAGGTTCTAAACTATGAATAAAATTCATTTGACCTTCCAAAAACAGTACGCACTAGTAGTAAGCAGTAATAGGCAGAACATTTTTGCAATTGAAAACCGCTTACTCTAAAAAGTTTTAGAACCTAAAGACAGACGCACTAAAGTGCATAGTTTTAACAATAATTACGACTAATAAAAATACCGAATGCCCAAAATAGGAGACATACACCTCCCCGATTTTCCGCTGCTGCTGGCTCCGATGGAAGACGTTAGCGACCCTCCTTTTCGAGCTCTGTGCAAAGAGCAGGGTGCAGATGTTGTGTACACGGAATTCATTTCTTCGGAAGGTCTCATCCGCGATGCGGCAAAAAGCGTCATGAAATTGGACATCTACGAAAAGGAACGCCCGGTCGGTATCCAGATTTTCGGGGCCAATCTCGATTCGATGCTACAATCCGTAGAAATCGTTGAAAAATCGAATCCGGATATTATCGACATCAATTTTGGCTGTCCTGTAAAAAAAGTGGTCAGCAAAGGTGCGGGAGCAGGGATTTTAAAGGATATCGATTTGATGGTCTCCCTGACCAAGGCCATGGTCGAGCGAACCAAACTTCCTATCACCGTGAAGACCCGTCTCGGATGGGACGACAGTTCGATAAAAATCAAGGAGGTCGCCGAACGCTTGCAAGATGTTGGATGCAAAGCAATTGCGATACACGGCCGAACCCGCGCCCAGATGTACAAGGGCAATGCCGATTGGAAACCCATTGCCGAGGTAAAGAACAACCAACGCATGCATATTCCCGTGTTCGGCAACGGGGATGTTGATACACCTGAAGCCGCCATGCGTATGCGAGACGAATACGGACTTGATGGCGCCATGATCGGCCGCGCCAGTATTGGATATCCTTGGTTTTTTAGGGAAGTCAAACATTTCTTCCAAACCGGCAACCATGCCGAACCGCCCACCATGCAAGAACGCATAGAAGCTGCCCGCCGCCATCTACAAATGGCCATAGCTTGGAAGGGTGAAAAACTCGGCGTTTTCGAGACCCGACGCCACTACACCAATTATTTCAAGGGAATTCCCCATTTTAAGGAATATCGTATGAAAATGGTGACCAGTGACGACTCCGAAGACGTCTTCGCCGCATTCGATGAGGTGATGGAGCGATTTGGCGATTTTGAGTTCGCGGCGTCTTAAGGCGTTGGCTACCGAAGAGAAACAGTAAAATCTTCTAAGCCTTTATTTAGTGTGCCCTTGAGGCTTTGACCTTAAATTTTGGTTCAGAATATTGAAAGTTCCTGCCTCAAATCAAACGTACATGCCTATTGCGCAATCAATTTCCTCGTAATCCGACTACTGGCAATCTTCGAGGCGATGATCCCCAAAACTATAATCGTCGCGAGTACGATGACCACATTGATAAGTTGATATTCCACTGGATAGGCCAAAGAAGGCGTAATCTTCAACCATCCAAAGGCCAGTTGTGACCAAATGAGCATTGAGGCCATTGCAACCCCGATGATGCCGCCTGTGGTCGTTACCAATATACCCTGAACGAAATAGATACGGCGTAGCATTTTGACCGTGACACCCAGATTGAACAAGGTTTTGGAATTTTGCCTTTTATCCAATATCATCATGATGATCGATCCTACTACATTGAACAAGGCAATGATAAGCACGAGGGTGAAAATAAGATAGGTAGCTAGATTTTCGGTGTTTAGCATCCTATGCAGCGAACTGTTGAGCTCCTGTCGGTTTTTTAGGATTGTGTTGTTTCCCAAGATGGACGTAATCTTATTTTTTAAGGATACGATATCCACAGTATCATCCAACTTGAAATTTACACCTGAAATTTGGTCACTTTCCCTATCCAACAACAGTTGTACGGAAAATAAATCCGCAAAAACAAATTTTTTATCCAAATTCTCCTCTATCCCGTAAATGCCGCTTAAAACAAGTGGCTTTGTTTTGATATCCTGAAATTGGATTGAACCTTTGCCAGGTTTTAGGGCCATAATAATTATCGGACTTCGGTATTGATTGACAGTCGTACCCAAGGTATTTGCAACCCCGATACCAGCTACCGCATCTTGTTCATTGATGCGCCAAGATCCGTACAGAAGAGTACTGTCGACGCCGGTTACTTTGTTGTAGTTCGAGTCTACCCCTCTAATTGAGGCGATAAAGCCCTTCTCTTTATGCTTTAAATACATTCGCTCCTCCAATTCTTTCGAGAAGGAAATTATACCATCAATCTGTCGCAGGTTTTGCTCTTGTTCGGGGGATAGGGAAAAGACTTTTCCGGTGATAGGTACGGCTTTCAGGTCTGGATCGAAAGTGTCGCTGAACGAAAGGCTAAAAGTTTTCAAACCCGCAAAACCGGAGAGTACGATGAACAGAGCTGCCGAACCGATCACGATGACCAAGAAGGTAATAAAGTTAATGACATTTACCGCGTTTTGGCTGCTCTTTGAGCGCACATAGCGTTTGGCGATGTAGAGCGGGAAATTCAAAATGGATAGTTTTAAAACAGCGGGTTAGATTTTTTTCCTTTTGGCCAATAGGTCGCGGTTTTCAATCGGATTTTCATCGCCCTTCAAAGATTTTTCTATATTTTCTATATAATCCAAGGAATCATCCAAGTAAAAGGAGAGTTCGGGCACACGTCTAAGCTGATGTCGGGTACGCTGCGCCAGTTCATGTTTTATTAAAGGCTGGTTCGAGGTAATCCCCTCCATGATTTCCTGCGCATTTTTATTCGGAAAGATGCTGAGATATACCTTGGCCAGCGAAAGATCGGTGGGCACGGATACTTTTGTGACGGAAATTAAGGTGCCCGTCAAACCCCCGTCAATGGCGGAACGCTGAAGAATATCGGCGATATCCTCTTGAATGACGCCTGCGATTTTTTTCTGTCGTTGTGTTTCCATGGGGCAAAAATACGGAGAATTAAGCGTAATTTAGTGGATAGCTGAAAATGACATGGATGTCAGATTATGAGTCAAAGACGGTCCACCGGTGCGGGCTTCAAGAACCAAGAGGCTAGACTAATAAGGGATTGAGCCATACAATCAAATACAATATCGATTGAAATTGAACAAAATAGAACATATTGGGATTGCAGTAAAGAATTTGGAGCGTTCAAATTCGCTTTTTGAAAAACTACTGGGAACGGCATCCTATAAAACAGAAGAAGTAGCTTCCGAAGGTGTCAGAACGTCTTTTTTTAAGATGGGCCAAAGTAAAATCGAGCTTTTGGAGTCTTTGGATACCGATGGTCCGATCGCAAGGTTTTTAGAGAAGCGGGGAGAGGGGGTTCACCATATTGCTTTTGCGGTTGATGACATTGTAGCAGAGGTCGAGCGCCTGAAATCGGAGGGCTTTACCATTTTGAACGAGGCCCCGAAAAGAGGAGCGGATAATAAGGTGGTCGTTTTTTTACATCCGAAGGACACCAATGGGGTTTTGATAGAGTTATGTCAAGAAATGGTTTAGTAATGGGATAGCCCGTTGGAAAGGCAATGCCAATTACCTATAAATTACTTTGTCCGTTACCGGCAAATAGTTAAATTTGCCATCTGTTTTGAAAAAAACCGGTCCTATAGCTCAGTTGGTTAGAGCACCTGA